>NZ_BNCK01000031.1 GCF_014656435.1 Thalassotalea marina | reverse complement strand
AACACCGCGGATCACAACGTCATCAAAATCAATATTGATTTCGCCATTCTTCTCTTTGCACAGTAACTTCATCAAGTTAACAAGGTTTGTGCCATACAATTGCGATGATTGAGTCGGTAGACGGCTTGGTAAATCGGTATAACCAATAATTTTGACACCATTATCAGTCACAACCAATTTATCCGCTTGGGTTAACTCACAGTTCCCCCCTGTTTGCGCCGCTAAGTCAACAATCACACTACCAGGTTTCATTGACTCAACCATCTCTTTGGTAATTAATTTAGGTGCTGGACGCCCAGGAATGAGTGCGGTAGTGACGATAATGTCGACTTCTTTAGCTTGTGCAGCAAATAAAGCCATTTCCGCCTTAATAAACGCTTCGGACATGACTTTCGCATAGCCATCGCCGCTGCCTGCTTCCTCTTTAAAATCTAACTCAAGGAATTCGGCTCCCATACTCTGCACTTGCTCTTTAACTTCTGGACGCGTATCAAATGCACGTACAACCGCTCCCAAGCTACCAGCA
>NZ_BNCK01000030.1 GCF_014656435.1 Thalassotalea marina | reverse complement strand
GTAGATTCCCCCGGGCATGCCCGGGGTACTTACTGTTACAACTCCATTCGGAGTTGATCTGAATCCTTACGACCTTGATACTCAACGTAGTTCCGTATTACTGCTTCGTCTACACCTACGCTACTTACGAAATATCCCGGCGACCACACTACATTTTCTTTCCAGTACACTTTTGAGAGCCACTTGAAAGTTTTGCGCATATTTGACGCCGATTGGCATTTCAATTGGCCAATTACATCCGCAACTGCATATTTGGGTGGAATTATCATAACCATGTGCAAATGGTCACCGTCAAAGCCAATCGTCTCCATCTGCACGCCGGGCATTTTTCGTATCAGCTTCGGTATGACGACTCGCAGATACTCCACAACGTAAGGCTTCAGGATCCTTCGCCTGTATTTTGTTACCCACACGACATGGTATTGAATTCTATATACGGCATGTGCCGAAAAGTTAACTTCCATCCCTATAGAATACAGGCAAAGGAGTCATTCATCCACGGGCATGCCCGTGGTGTTCTGGTTGCTACGCAACCCCTAAGATAAA
>NZ_BNCK01000029.1 GCF_014656435.1 Thalassotalea marina | reverse complement strand
AGGTAGTTTGTCCGCGCCTGCCACCGATTGGCAAAGCCGTTTGTTTGAAAAATTTGTGATTGCCGACATCGAACGGCGTTTCAGATCAGTTGTGTTTCAGGAGTTAGAGCAAAAACAGAAAACCACGGGCGGGACGCAGCAATCTCCCGGTTCTGCGGTTTTTGGCCGTGCATTGGAGCTTTTGAACAAAATTCAGAAAAAGCCTGAAAAAGATGCAGCAGAGACAGAGACTAATAACTAACCCTGCAGCTTTGCTATGTGATCTTCTAATTGTTTAAGAACAAATGATCTAAGTGCACCGGACAGCGACCCTGTCCGGGCTTCATCAATCTGCTTAACCAGTTCATTCATTGAAATTGATTCCTGCTCTGCATACTGGCGCAGATGTCGCCAGAAACCTTTTTCCAGTGAAATGGATGTGCGGTGACCAGATATGGTCACAGAGTGTTTTTCAAGTTTTGCATCATCAAGGTTTAACATGCGCGCAGTTTCCAACAGCAAACAGAGGCTGTCAATCTATATAGATTTTACCGCGTGATGTGGCGGGTGGACAGTCCTCTAAACTGCGATAAATGAGTTTCGCCGCTGCATAGTCTTCGTGGGCACAGCCAACAGACTTAAAAAGAGTGATATCA
>NZ_BNCK01000028.1 GCF_014656435.1 Thalassotalea marina | reverse complement strand
GTGCAATAAGTGTGGTGTAAAATTCACCTAACAAGGCAAATCAAAAAGTGCGGACAAAAAACAGTTGGCTTTGTTCGTGCCTCACAAATTTTAGCCAACTATTTTTAGCCGTTTATTTGCGGCGTTAGGTTACTAATGAGTACAGATATAGAACCGATGTATATTGATTGCGGTAAGCATGGAAAGCGAGTGGCTGCCGTACTATGTGGTCATCTTGTTAAACCTGAGGGAGAGCCTCTCGGTTTCATTGAAAATTCAAGCGTTCCAAATGATCTTCAAGCTTGGTGTTATCAATGTGAGGCTGTTTTTGAGGAAGAGGACGGCATGACAGAAAAATTCAGAGAATTTAATCAAATGTCAGTTGTATGTGTTAACTGTTATGTACAAGCTGCACAGTATCACAACGTAGATTGAGGTTCGTAACCTAACAAGCTGTTTAAAATGGACGCCTTACTGCTTGGCTGGCGCTCATTCTTCGCTAAGTTTAGCCAAGCGTAATCCGCCTATTAACAGGGCGTTATGCGTCACTTTAAATCGCTGTCTTTAAAGCGGTTTTTACTTCAAGTCTTTTCTTCAAATTGGCTTTTAGGTACAGTGGCGTAATTAAGTTTTAAGTTGGTCTTGGCTTTCCGTTTTCAATTTAAGCTGTGACCAGAATCATCATTCACCAGTTGAACGCTTCTTTGCAATCTTGGGTTTGGTGAGTGTTTTTTAATTTTAAGTTTGGCTTATTGGTGCAGGCGCAAGCGCTTTAAAAGCGGTGTGTCAACGCATAACACATATGAACCTTATCCCCGTCAATAGGCAATAGTGTTTTTTTAGCTGCCGCTAGGCAGCTAATGGTTAATCAATCAGCAAAATCTATTACTTCGCTCTGTCATAAAGGCCGTAAAACAAT
>NZ_BNCK01000027.1 GCF_014656435.1 Thalassotalea marina | reverse complement strand
ACGTATAGGAAGAATAAACGCCCTTTTCACCCAAGTCCAACAGCTTTGGACCGCAGTTGACTCTTTCGACACCCCTGCGATGCAACCCAATCCGGCTGACGGGGAGCCAGCAACGCTGAAAATTTACCCTCCTCTTTCCCACTAGCGGCTCCTTTTCCGACAACCAGCACGGCGGATCCCTGCCGCGGCGCTGTGAACGCAGCATTTTGATTGGTATCGTTGGCCTTCAGGCTCGTCAGTCAAACAGACCCAGGAGCAGCTCAGCCGGTGGCGCCCGGCTTTCGGGTAACGCCCTGGTCCCGCTGGTTTCGGCTTTGTGCTTCAGGTGATCAAGGATCTGCTTGATCACTATAGGGTCTTCAATGCAGGCGATGACTTTCATGGCGCCGCCGCAGCCGCTGCAGGTCTCGATGTCGATATTGAAAACACGCTTGAGCCGTTGCGCCCATGTCATCGACGCTCGCCGTTGTGCTGGTGTTGCCGGTTCATCAGCCACCCTGACCTTGTTGCCCCTGCCCCGTTTTGCCGGCGTGACCAACGCCCGGTGCCGACTGTTGGGTGCGAACACCCCGTGGAAGCGGGTTAGGTTGACTCTGGGCTTCGGTACCAGGGCGGCCAGCCTTGCAATGAAATCCAATGGTTCGAAAATGACGTGCGTGGTGCCGTCCCGGTACGGCGTCTTGAGCTGGTAGCGCACGTTGCCGCCTCGTGTTAACGACAGCCGCTTCTCGGATACCGCCGGGCGGCTGATGTACCGGCACAGCCGTTCGAGCTTCTTGCGTTCATCGGCCCTGGCCGCCACGCCGGCGTGCAGGCTGGACCCGGCTACCTTGCCAATCCCGTCACCGAACGGATCACCACTGGTCGGCAGAGTTTGCAAAGTGAACACCTTTCGCCCCGCCTGTGAACCGACAGCGATACGGTAAGTGATCGAGTGCCCCAGCAGGGGTGTCATCGGGTCGTCATCCACCGCATCCGAGGCCAGATAGCTGTTTTCGACATCCCGTTCCAGCAGGCCTTGCCGTTCCAGATAGCGACCCACCCGGTGGGCGATGGTGTGCGTCAGCTGGGTGAGCTCTGGGCTGGTCGGCGCCTTGACCCAGCGGAAACGCGCTGAGCCGTGGGATTGCTCGACATACACACCGTCGAGAAACAGCATGTGGAAGTGAACATTCAGATTGAGCGCCGATCCAAAACGCTGGATCAGGGTGACCGCGCCCGTCTTGGCCACTTGGTGGGTATGGCCCGCTTTCTTGACCAGGTGC
>NZ_BNCK01000026.1 GCF_014656435.1 Thalassotalea marina | reverse complement strand
CACACCGTCGAGAAACAGCATGTGGAAGTGAACATTCAGATTGAGCGCCGATCCAAAACGCTGGATCAGGGTGACCGCGCCCGTCTTGGCCACTTGGTGGGTATGGCCCGCTTTCTTGACCAGGTGCCAATACCCATCTTTGTATCAACTCCCCTTCCTGCCCGGCATCCCCGCAATTGATGACTTCAGAACAAGATGCTACCAATTTTTCAATAACAGCAAATTGCCTTTTTACTCCATCGTTATCAATTAGTTTAATGCCAAATTTTTTAGGTACAATTGGCAGATCTTCCAATTTCCAGTATTTCCAATTTTCTTTGTAATCATGGGGTTCATTCAATGTACACAGATGGCCAAAAGTCCAGGTTACCCAATAGCCATTTCCTTCATAAAAGCCGTTGTTGCGTTGTTTTGCACCAATTACTTCGGCAATATCTTTTGCCACAGAAGGTTTTTCAGCTATACATAAAATCATAAGGAGGCAAAGTTAGTAAGGTCGTTGAAGTTTTGAAACCGTTACATACAAAACATTTCAACAAAAACAGTAAGTTTTAGAGTTATTTACGTGTATATTTTTTTATTTCAAAAGCAAAAGCGTGTTTTTCATCAATACCCTGTTTCAGTACAGTTTCACTATTCCACTCAGATTCAGAAAATTTAGGAAAAAAAGTATCTGCGTCAAACACTCCATCTACTTGTGTGATATACATTTCTTGAAGGATGTTTCGCTGCATAACTTCTGCATAAATTTGTCCCCCACCAATGATGAAAACAGTTCTTTCGGTTTCATTTTTATAGAACTCTAAACATTCAGTAAGTGAAAAAAAGACATGAGCTCCTGGTGCTTGATAGCCGATTTGGTGAGTTAAAACGGCATTTTCACGATTTGGCAAGGGTCTAAATTTCTCAGGAATAGATTCATAATTTTTACGTCCGGTTATTACTACATGACCTGTTGAAGTTTCTTTAAAGAATTTCATATCAGCCGGCAATTTCCATAACAAATCGTTGTCTTTACCAATGCCAAAATTTTTATCCATGGCAACAATTAATGATAGTTTCATAATGATCGGTATTGAATAATTAATTTTTTATTTGAGGCATTAAGCACATGCAATAATTTCTCAATTGGTTTTTTCACCTTTTCTTTCAAATGTAACTCATCTGCAGTTTGAATCATACGTATAGGAAGAATAAACGCCCTTTTCACCCAAGTCCAACAGCTTTGGACCGCAGTTGACTCTTTCGACACCCCTGCGATGCAACCCAATCCGGCTGACGGGGAGCCAGCAACGCTGAAAATTTAC
>NZ_BNCK01000025.1 GCF_014656435.1 Thalassotalea marina | reverse complement strand
TAACGAATGATATGGACTCCCCACTCGGCATCAATGTGCCATAGTGAAGTTGATAAAGAGCTTCAATTGAGGAGAGTCCATATGTCACTAATTAAAGCAATTGGCATCGATTTAGCCAAATCTGTGTTTAGTATCCACGGTGTCGATGCTCATGACAAGTGTAAAATTCGTAAAACCATCAAGCGAAACAAACTGTTAGCTGAAATTGCAACATTGCCACCATGTATTATCGGGATGGAAGCCTGCTCTGGGGCACACTATTGGGCAAGAGAGTTTACTAAGCTTGGACATGACGTGCGTATCATGGCTTCAAAATTTGTTATCCCATATCGCCAAAATGAAAAAAATGATGCCAATGACGCCGAAGCCATATGCGAAGCGGTAACACGTCCTAAAACACGGTTTGTGAGTATTAAAAGTGAAGAGCAACAAGCCGTACTGTGTTTACACCGTATTCGCCAAGGCGCTATTAAAGACAGAACAGCACTGATTAATCGCCTTAGAGGCTTACTCGCTGAGTTCGGCATCATCATGCCTAAAGGCAGGTACCCTGCACAACATGCTATCACCAGTATTTTAGAAGATGCAGAGAACGACTTACCTATGCTTGCTAGAGAGCTATTGCATGATTTATGGCAAGAGATAAAAGGGTTAAACGAACAAATCCTTAAACATGATAGAAAACTGTATCAGTTAGCCCATCAAATGAAAGCCGCCAAGCGCTTGATGAGTATTCCTGGCGTCGGCGAAGTGACTGCAACCGCGGTAGTTGCCACTGTCTGTGAGGCAAAAGACTTCGACACTTCTCGTGCATTTAGCGCATGGATTGGTTTAGTACCAAAACAATACACTACAGGTGGACAGGTAAAGTTGGGAAGAATATCAAAACGTGGCGAAAAGCACATTCGAACTTCTCTCATACATGGCGCTCGCGCCGTGATTGCCAACTGCAAGCACAAAACTGACAGAACCAGTTTATGGATAAAAGAACTTATCGAGCGACGAGGGTTTAAGCGAGCAACTGTTGCATTAGCGGCAAAAAATGCCCGATTAATTTGGGCGCTGCTTAGAAGTAACAATGAATATCAAGTTGATTATGTGAAATAGAGAAAACGTAAACCAAGCGGTTAACCCCACCGAGGTTTAGCATTAGCAAGTGACGATAACACGGTCAGACCGAGAGCATAAAAGCCTGTTTAGTCGGGAAGTATTTAAATACTGTTTAACGAATGAGGCAATGCTCAAGCGCAAATCATCAGGGCGATAGCGTAAATAGCTAACAAACGCCGAATGTAGAGCTGCTGTCAGATCTTCTTGTTGTCAGAAACTGCTTGTGCTTGACAAAGGGGAGTCCATGTAGC
>NZ_BNCK01000024.1 GCF_014656435.1 Thalassotalea marina | reverse complement strand
TGATACTTATTGAACCTTCTCCCCGAAGTTTAACCATTGGCTAAACTTCTAGGCGACCAAACCAAAAGGAGAAAGCTCAATGAAATTCTATACCAAATTACATGATTTTTATTGTGGGATCGACCTACATGCGCGAATTCTTTATGTCTGCATTTTAAATCGAGAAGGTGAAAAGGTTCTCCATAAAAAAATAAAGGCTGAGAAATCCGCATTAGCAGCCTTAATCTCACCTTACCTAGGCAACCTTGTTATCGGCGTTGAATGCATGCACTGCTGGTATTGGGTCAGTGATTTATGCGCTGAACAAAATATTGAATTTGTTTTAGGTCATGCCCTGTATATGAAAGCTATTCATGGTGGTAAAGCAAAAAATGACAAGATTGATTCGTATAAAATCGCAAGCTTGCTTAGAGGTGGAAATTTCCCTCTAGCCTATAACTACCCTCAAGCCATGCGCTCTACGCGCGACCTATTACGCAGAAGAACAAAACTTGTCAGGCATGGTGCACAATTAAAAGCTCATATTGTAAATACCAACAGCCAATACAATTATCCTGCTCTAGAACTCCACATGAAAAATCCATCAGTGCGAGAGATATTCCGTCATCGATTTGAAGATGAAGCTGTTCAACGCAATATTAATTTTGATTTAGCAATATTAGATAGCTATGCCAAAGAGTTGAAATATCTTGAATACTTTATTGAACGTAAAGCAAAACAACATCGGCCTGATTATTACGCACAACTGCGTACTATTCCTGGCATTGGCATTATTCTCGCCATGACGATTTTGTATGAAATTGGCGACATTGAGCGCTTTGAGTCTGTACAGACGTTTGCTTCCTATTGTCGCTTAGTCAAATGCAAAGCAGAATCTGCCGGAAAAACTTACGGTAGTTCAGGTAATAAAATTGGCAATGGCCATTTAAAGTGGGCGTTTAGTGAAGCAGCGGTACTTTATTTACGAGGAAACGACAAAGCACGTCGCTACTTAAATAAGTTACAAAAACGCATGAGTAAAGCCAAAGCCTTGTCAGTGCTAGCGCATAAAATAGGCCGTTGCGTTTATTACATGCTCAAACATAAAACGATATTTAACAATGAACGATTCTTAAACGCTTAAGTCGCACAATGGAGTGAGCTGTACGCCTAACTAGATAAGCATGAACAACCTTATATTATTTGCGATAAAGTGTGACATCAGCACGTTAATGCAGGTAAATGTTGTCGACGTATAAGCTATTTGGCCTTGATTAGACACTCCATTGGTGCGCATCAACAATGAGCAAAGTCGTTTACACCTTAGCTGAGCCTGAAACTAACTGAACCTTAGATAAACTAAGTGAATCATCCGCTTGAGTAGTGCCAACAAAGGTTAACCGATGAATGTCTAGTGCCCCTGAACGACCTAAGGACTGACTGCTTCAGGCAGTGATGAGATCACATTAAGAGAGCCTCAATATGTGTTTGCCGTAAACGATTGTTTTACGGCCTTTATGACAGAGCGAAGTAATAGATTTTGCTGATTGATTAACCATTAGCTGCCTAGCGGCAGCTAAAAAAACACTATTGCCTATTGACGGGGATAAGGTTCATATGTGTTATG
>NZ_BNCK01000023.1 GCF_014656435.1 Thalassotalea marina | reverse complement strand
TAACCCGCAACGTTACGAATGGCTGCTCTACCGGCAGTTAACCTCACGACTGAATGGACGCATTTATTTGCCAAATGTTACCAAATACCGCGCACTGGAAGACGACCTGATCCCCCAGACATCGCAGGATACCTTGCTGGCCTCATCAACACTGGACAGACTAAAACAGCCCGCAGAGTTATTGTTACAGGAGAAACAACACCGGCTGGAAAGTGCACTCAAAGACGTTGCTCTCCATATTGATGAGGGAGACAATCGAAATGTGATCATGAAAAATCGTACCGGTACCCGCTGGCGTCTGCCGACCAAAAGCGCTACATCTCTGGTCAACAATCCCTTTTTTAAGCGAATGCAACCGGTCGGTATCGCGGATGTACTGCGGTATGTAGAGCGCGAAACCGGGTTCATGAAATGTCTGACTCATGTACTTCCGATACAAAAACAAGGGTTCACTCATCAGGATGATTTACTGGCCATTCTGATTGCCAACGCCACTCACCGTGGTGTGTATGGCATGGCGCAGATCTCCGATCGAAGCTATGAACACCTGAGTACGGTGCAGGCCAACTATATCCGGCCTGAAACGCTGCATGACGCCAGCGACGTGATCAATAATGCGGTTGCAGCGCTACCCATCTTCCGCCACTACCATATTCAGGAGGACCAGCTGCATGCCAGTGCGGATGGTCAGAAATTCGAAACCCATCTGGAAACCTTTAAAACCCGGTACTCCTCTAAGTATTTCGGCACCAACAAAGGGATCACGGCCATGACACTGGTGGCCAACCACAGCGCCCTCAATGCTCGGATCATCGGTTCCAACGAGCACGAATCACACTATATTTATGACCTGTTACAATCCAACAGCAGTGAAATCAAACCTGACGTACTCTCGACAGATACACACGGTGTCAATCATGTTAACTTCGCCTTACTGGATCTATGCGGTTACAGTTTTGCACCGCGATACGCGCAGTTCAGTAGTGTCATCAATGATCTGTTTGATGTGACTGAAAGTGAACAAGGCAGCACCATACTGGCGCTAAAGAAGCCTATCAGAACGAATGTTATTACAACGGGATGGCAAGATATCAGGCGTATTGTTCTGTCACTTCAGACAAAGCGGACGACACAAGCAATGCTGGTAAGAAAGTTGTCTGGTTACCCTTCTGGACACCCAATATTACAGGCTCTGACGGAGTATAATCGACTGGTTAAAGCGCAATATTTACTTGACTACATCGACGATGCCAGTTTGCGGCAGTATGTGCAACGTGCCCTGAACCGGGGAGAAGCATGGCACTTCCTTAGACGAGCCATTGCGTCGGTGAATGGTGATCAGTTCCGTGGCAAAAACGAGTCTGAAATCGCTATCTGGAATGAATGCGCAAGATTGCTTGCCAACGCGATCATCTACTTCAACTCCGCGATACTGAGTCATCTTCTGGGACACTTTGAAGCGAGAGGAGATGAAGAGAAAGCGGGTATCACTCGTGCTGTTTCGCCCGTTGCGTGGCAAAATATCAACTTAAGCGGAACGTATAACTTCACTAATACTGGGAAATTGCCCAATATTGGCGAAATAACAAGGCCGATAGTGGATGATTAGGCTCCAAGCTGAAAGTAAACCACCTCCGCAGCCATTTATTGGTGTGGTCTACAGAGGATTATGTCTTTTTAGAGGGGAAAATCCCTAGAACCCCACCTTGAGACAGAACGCGCCTTGGTCAGAATCCCAGTCGCTGGGCGGGTTTGCGCCTACGCTCTTGACCCCCACGAGGTCTGGAAAGGGTACGACAACGCCAAAGAATACGCGGCCTTCGTGACCAAGACGCTGGTCAACAAGGACGGCGATATTAAGCGCCGGATCATGTCGATGTTTAGCCCAGAGGAACGCCCAGACGACACCAGCCGGCCCGAGATCATGGGGTGGGTGCTGGGCATCGTTTACCGCGTCATTGCCACGCACCTGGTCAAGAAAGCGGGCCATACCCACCAAGTGGCCAAGACGGGCGCGGTCACCCTGATCCAGCGTTTTGGATCGGCGCTCAATCTGAATGTTCACTTCCACATGCTGTTTCTCGACGGTGTG
>NZ_BNCK01000022.1 GCF_014656435.1 Thalassotalea marina | reverse complement strand
TCATGTTCCGGTGAGTACGCAAGTCATTGGCGCTAACGAATATGAAGGTCACTTTGCTTTTGACTTACTCTATAACAACTCTTCAGATATACAGCCTAATACCTTATCGACCGATACGCATGGTACCAATAATGTTAACTTCGCTATATTAGATTTCTTTGGTTACACATTCGCCCCTCGATACGCGAAAATGAAAAAGGTGTTTTTTGAGCTATTTGAAGTGACTGAAGAGAACGGAGGCCGTATTCAATTAAAGAAAGATATTAATCATAAGCTAATTGCTGAAGAATGGGACAATATTCAGCATATTGTTTGTTCATTGAGTCGTAAAACCACCACTCAAAGCACAATCATTAGAAAGTTGAGTAACGGCAAGAGCCGAAGATTGTCAGCATTGCATGAGTACGACCGTTTAATTAAATCTATTTATGTTTTGGAGTATGTTGATAATTCAACGTTGCGTCATTACGTCCAGCAAGCCTTGAACAGAGGTGAAGCATACCATCAGTTAAAACGTGCTATTACTTCAGTTAATGGCAATAAATTTCGTGGGGGGAATGATTACCAAGTATCACAATGGGGTTCTAGGGATTTTCCCCTCTAAAAAGACTTAATCCTCTGTAGACCACACCAATAAATGGCTGCGGAGGTGGGTTACTACTTATAAGTGTGGCAAATTAGGTAAATATCGTACATTTAATACGGAACAGCCCTGATATGGCCATCAAAAACGAAATTACTATTCTCACGAGAGCAGAACAGGCAGATCTTTATTCCCCACCCATTTTTTCAATCGAAGAACAACGTCTGTACTTTTCTCTGAACGATGCGGAATTGGCAGTTTTTCGGTCAATTCGTCTCAGAGCTCATAGATGTTACTTTGTCGCGATTTTGGGATACTTCAAATCAAAGCCCGTCATCCTAGATATCGCTTACTCGCAGGTTTCTAAGGATTTAATGTTCATCAGTAAAGAGCTGCTTGGCGGCAAGGGGCTCAGACCATTCACTCCCTCACAAAAACAAAAAGATCGACTCTACGCAAAAGTATTAGACCTTGCTGGTTATCACAAATGGGACGAAAGTCAGCACTTCAATTCTCTTTTCGACCACCTTGTTCAGGTGGGCAATGCCTGGCTGGAGCCGCGTTACCTCTTTGATACTGCTATTGAATTCCTAACCAGTCACAGCATTGCTATCCCTAGGTACACCGTACTCCAGAGACTGATAAGCAGAGCGATGCAGCAGGTCAGAAAAGACCTGGCGCACCAACTTAATCAACTCACCAGTCCTGAACTTCACGTCTTTCTGGACAGCATAACAGCCATTGATGACGGACTAAGCCTGAACCAGCTCAGAGGCGGTGCAAAAAGTCTGACCGTACCTGAACTTAAAAAAGAGCTTGCCCTTTATCATCAGTTAGCGCCATGGCGCACGCAAATCAATGGCGTTATCGATGGGCTTAATCTGTCTCTTAAAAATCGACAACACTTCGGTGAGCTCATCAACTATTACGGTAGTAAACTCAAACGATTCAAACGCGCACAGCAGCATCTATGGTTGCTATGTCACCTGACAGAGCGGATACAACTGGCACTGGAACGGTTAACTGATGGGTTCATTTACCATATCCGCAAGCAACAAGAAGCTGCCAACACCTTTGCACAACAAGCAGTGTTCCTGTCCTGGCAGTCAGCCGCGGACAATGTCACGAAAGCGGCAGAGTTACTGCATCTGTTTGTGGATGAGAACATTGATGATAATCAACCCTTCTCAGTAGTCAGACAACAGGCATTGAAGGTCATGAATGACAGGGATATCCAGACCCTCTGCCTTTACCTGAAAAAACAGAAACGGACCGTGGAAGAGTACCAGTGGCAACATTACGATGAACAATGCAATCTCCTGGAGCAACTGTTAAGGCAGGTGTTCTTGTGCCTTGAATGTGAGGCCGGTAAAGGCTCAGAAGCCGTCGTCGCCCAACTTCAACAGATGCAGACGGAAATCGCATTCGGTGGACCACTGAAGACGATGGATACGTCGCTCATCCCGAAAAAGCACCTCCCATGGTTGGTTAAACAGGATAACGTTAACCCGCAACGTTACGAATGGCTGCTCTACCGGCAGTTAACCTCACGACTGAATGGACGCATTTATTTGCCAAATGTTACCAAATACCGCGCACTGGAAGACGACCTGATCCCCCAGACATCGCAG
>NZ_BNCK01000021.1 GCF_014656435.1 Thalassotalea marina | reverse complement strand
GCGGTCTTCACTGCGTGATCGAGTTGATCGACACCCGCCGTGACACGCTCCATGAAGTGCCTGCCTGCGTCTGTTAGCCGAACGCCCCGCGCATGGCGCTCAAATAGCAGGACACCAAGGTTATCCTCCAGCGCTTTCACACGCGCGCTGACGCTCGACTGGCTGATACCAAGTGCCTTGGCCGCATGCCGAAAATTCAGATGCTCGGCGACGGCGATGAACTGAACAAGGGAAATGAGCGGTATCCTGCCAGACAGGATACCGACATTCACGAGGTTTCGATGGTTAGTGCGCCGCATCGGAGCGGGCCTGCTACCAGTCGTCGGTTAGACGACTGGCGACTTCTCGGTGGCAGCCCCACGGAGCCGAAGGAGCACCAGCCCCAACGAAACCAGTACCGCCATCGCCGTGGCGTAACAGATCACGGGCCACGCTGTGTCACCGTTTAAAAGTGCCACCGCCAATGTCCCGACAATGCTGACTATCAGGCTTTGAACGCAGAAGTAGAACGCGACCGCTGATCCCGCGATGTCGTCGAACTCTGCCAAAGCGCCGTTCGCGGTAACGGACACCGTGAAGACAATACCGACCGCGACAACCCACATCGGTAGGATGAAGGTGAGGAATGACGGCGAGCCGTAAAGTTCGCCGATCCCCAACAGGACCGCTCCGCAAACAAGCAACGCCATCCCACGCGCCACGCATCCTGCGATGCCCCATCTGGCGACAAAGGACTTCGCGAAACGGGTTGTCACGATCATTACAAGCGCGACAGTGGCGAAGGCAAAGCTGAATCCGATCTCGGAATATTCCGCTTGGCCTATGAGCACACGGGGAGCCGTCGAGAAGAAGACGAAGAAGGTGCCCATACCGGCGCTAAAGCCGACAGTGTAAACCCAAAAAGCCGGACTCGCGAAGATCGGCAAGACAGATCGGCGCGTCTTGACTTGATCCAGAGGGCGGGTTTCGTGCCATCTGAATCCGGCATGCGCGGTGGCAATCAACGCAAGCACAGCAAGTGTGGCGAAGATTGCGCGCCAGCCGAAAAACTCTCCAATCAGAGCGCCAGCGATAGGGCCGAGTGCCGGGACAAACGCCAGCATCGAACTTAGGAGGCCATAGATGACTACCCCTTCGGGCCTCTTGGCATATACGTCGCGAACCGTTGCAAACATCGCGACGAGCATTGCGGATGCGCCGATGGCTTGCACCACACGGAAAGCAATGAATGCTGTAGCCGTGGAGGACCATGAGGCACCGAACGACGCGACGATGAAAAGCATGGCTCCGGCCAGAAGCACAGGCCGTCGACCTATGCGATCCGAAAGCGGGCCAAATACTACTTGGCCCACACCGAGCATCACCATGTAGAGGCTCAGCGTGAGTTGGATTATGGATGGAGTCGTATTCAGGATGCCCGGCATCGCTGGAACGACTGGAAGATAAATATCCATCGCCAGCGAAGCGAGGATGTCGAAGGGTGCCATAAGCAGCAAAGCTGCCGGCAGGGTGTAGGCCCACGCGGGGCGTGTGTTGGTCATGACGAATCAACCTCTCGAATAGAAAAATACCGGGCGGCGTCTGCTCGTCAGCAATCAGACTAGGGATTGGGTCTTACAGAGCGCCGCAACAACAATACTGGTTGTTGCGGCTTACTTGTCTGCTGACTTGGAATTTCCCATCTGATTACTCCACGCTTACGAATATGAATTGCTACATTTTATCCGATTATCTTTTGCTTCGCAATGCGGCATGGGCGCACTCAGCGTTCCAGCCCCCTCTGCCGCCCTAACTGCCACGACACCGACCCGCCCTGCACGATGCCCATAACCTCGCGGCCGAGTTGGCGGTCGATGATCGGCCGCCACGGGACAAGGGTGAACTCATGGGATTTCTCGACCACGGCGAACTTGCCGCTCGATAGATGCACGGTTCCGGTAAACTTGCCGCTGACGCTCTCGCCGTCCGTGGCGGCGCGGAACGGCAGGCCCTTACTCAAAGCCATATCCGATCCGACGCCGGCTACCTCGCGCTCCCGCAGGATGGCGAGAAGGTTGCGCCGGTAGAAGACGCGGCTGTCCCGGCTGCGGGTGGCGTCGCCCTGTTCGATATGGTGCTCGCGGCGCTGGTCCATGGCTTCGCGGACTTGTTGCCCGAAGCCGGTTGGCGCAAGGTCGGCCGTCTCGCCGTGGATCAGCCGCCGGTCCAGCCAGGTCGCGCCGTCCGATCCGATCTGTTTGTTCAGATCGACCGGGGAAAGGACGCGAACGCTGGCCTGACTGTCTCGGCCGGCGTCATGGGCGGCGGCACGGCTGACCAGATCATCGGGGATGCGCCATTGGTCGGCGTCGATCCGCTCGACGATACCGGCCCGGCGTAGCGCCTCCAGCCGGCGCACATGGGCATCGACATAGCCCTCATAGTCGCCGCCTGGAACGCGGCACGTATAGGAAGAATAAACGCCCTTTTCACCCAAGTCCAACAGCTTTGGACCGCAGTTGACTCTTTCGACACCCCTGCGATGCAACCCAATCCGGCTGACGGGGAGCCAGCAACGCTGAAAATTTAC
>NZ_BNCK01000020.1 GCF_014656435.1 Thalassotalea marina | reverse complement strand
ATTGTTTTACGGCCTTTATGACAGAGCGAAGTAATAGATTTTGCTGATTGATTAACCATTAGCTGCCTAGCGGCAGCTAAAAAAACACTATTGCCTATTGACGGGGATAAGGTTCATATGTGTTATGTTGGTTAGGACAAGCATCAGAGGGTAACTAAGATGCTGAGATATTCTGGTCCCTATTTTAAATCAACAGAAGCCAGAGTGTGTTTTATAAAGAATTGACGGTCAATACGATAGCTGAATCACTTGCTGCGATGAACGGCTATAACATCATATTTACAAATTTTAGCAATTCCCCTATTGTTTCTTGAGCAAAACCACATTCAATCTTCAAAGATAAAATTAAAACTTAATATCGAGAATATGATGAAAAAAACACTACTGAGCTTAACACTGTTAGCTGCTAGTACGTCTGCGTTAGCCACTCAAGGGTACTACCGTTCTCCAGCGATAAACGGAGACACTATCGTCTTTACTGCAGAAGGTGATTTATGGAAAGGGCAGCTAGGACAAACTAAAGCGACCCGTATCACTACGCTTCCATCTGAAGAGATAGATGCAAGCATATCGCCCGATGGCAAGTGGGTTGCTTATACCGCAGACTACGATGGTGCTCGAGAAGTGTATGTCATTTCAATTGATGGAGGTTTAGCTAAAAGAGTGAGCTTTGAAAACGCCAGTGTCAAAGTGCATGGCTGGACAGCGAAAGGTGATGTTATTTATAGCACCAACAATCGTGTAGGACCAACAGGGAATTGGACGTTACGCACAGCTAACCCAACTACCTTAGTTGCCAATACTATTCCTCTTGCTGATGCCGTGGAAGGCGTAATTGATCAAGCTGGTGAATATATTTATTTTGTGCAATTTGGTATGCAAATTAGCACTGATAATACCAAGTACTATCGAGGTGGTGGTAAAGGAACATTGTGGCGTTTTCATCTCTCTGGCAATAAAGAGGCGGAGCTGTTAACTAAAGGCCATAAAGGTTCGGTACGTGAACCTATGATTGCCGATAACAAAGTTTATTTTATTTCTGATGCTAGCGGCAATGACAATATTTGGTCAATGACAACCAAGGGTAAGAAACTAACTCAAGTCACTAAATATGAAGATTGGCCGGTACGCAATGCTCGTTTATCAAAAGATCAATTGGCTTATCAATTAGCTGCCGACATTCGTGTTTTAGATCTAAATACGGGTATCGATAATGTTGTTGAATTTGAATTGACGTCTGATTTACCTCACCGCCGTGAAAAGTGGGAAAACAAACCACTTAAATACTTTAACTATGCTGACTTTGCAGCTGAGCCTAAAAAAGCGGTTATTACTGCTCGTGGCCGTGTTGCTGTTGTAGCTACTGACGATAGTAGATTAGTTGAAATTCCAACGCCAAAAAACTCACGTACTCGCCATGCAATTCTAAGTCATGACGCTAAATGGGTGTATGCCATCAATGACAGCTCAGGTGAACTAGAAATATGGCAATATGCTGCTGACGGTACAGATGAAGCAAAACAGTTGACCAATGATGGTAGTATTTATCGCTTTGGTTTACATTTGTCGCCAGATGGCAAATATATAGCTCATGATGATAAAAAAGGACGACTGTTCCTACTTGAATTAGCGACGGGTAAAAATACCGAAATCGTTAATAATAATACTGGTTTTAGCGCATTTGGCGATATTGTTTGGTCTCCAGATAGCCAACACCTTGCGATCACTCGCAACCAACTAGATGATGAGCGTAGCCGTATTATGTTGATTTCGGTGAGCGATAACAAACAAGAAATATTAACGACAGATCGTTATAACTCAAGTTCTCCAGCCTTTAGCCAAGATGGTAAATGGTTGTACTTTTTATCACAGCGTTACTTTAACTCAACACCAAGTTCACCTTGGGGAGATAGAAATATGGGGGCGATGTTTGATCGCCGTAGCCAAATTTTTGCCTATCAACTGGATAAGGATGCTAAATTCCCATTTCAAGCGAATAATGAGTTATTAGCTAGAGCTAAATCAGAAAAACCTAAGTCGAAATCAGAGGAAAGCAAAGAGACATCTGCAACAGATGAAAACGCTGTTGAATGGCAAGGGTTAAGTGAGCGCTTGTGGCATGTGCCAGTACCGTCAGGAAACTATCGTAATTTAACAGTTGGTAAAGATCATCTTTATGTCATTGACAGAATTTCAGAGCCAAAGAGCAAGTCTGAATTAAAAGCAATAAAATTTGACGATAAACCAAAAGTTTCAACATTCAAAGCGGGTATTTCTAACTATAAGATGTCAGCCGATGGTAAATCTTTATTAGTTGCTACAGGTGGTAATGCGTCGTTGAAACTGTTCCAAGTTAAGGCGGGAGCTAAGTTTCCTTCAGACGTGAAAGACGCGACATTTAAAACATCCAATTGGCAAATGTTAATAGAGCCAATGGCGGAATGGCAACAAATATTCCGCGATACTTGGTTGATGCATCGCGATTCTTTATATGACAAAAATATGCGAGGCTTAGATTGGCAAGCGGTAAAAGAAAAATACTACCCGTTAGTTAGTCGAGTAACTGATCGCAATGAACTTAACGATATATTTAAGCAAATGATTGGTGAGCTTAACGCACTTCATTCACAAGTTCGTGGTGGAGACATTGTCAGAGATGCCAGTCGCCCTAAAGTTGCAAGCCTAGGTGCAACGTTTAATCAAAGTGAAGCGGGTGTAGTTATTGAACATATTTATCAAACTAACCCTGAATTACCACAAAATGCTTCGCCTTTGGCTAAACCCGGTGTTAATGCTCAAGAAGGAGACTTAATTAAAGCTGTTAACGGTGTTGACGTATCAAGTATTGCACAACTGCAACAATTGCTACGTAACCAAACGTCTAAACAAGTTTTACTTACTTTAACCCGAAATAACCAAACGATTGAAACGGTTGTCGTGCCAACGTCTGGCTCTGGTGACTATTGGTTACGTTACAGTGATTGGACTTTAGCAAATCAAGAGAAAGTAACAAAAGCTAGTAATGACATTGGCTACTTACATGTTCATTCAATGGGTGGTGCTGATATAAATCGTTTTGCAGATGACTTTTATGCTCAGTTTCAAAAACAAGGTTTAATTATCGATGTGCGCCGCAACCGAGGTGGTAATATCGACAGCTGGTTAATTGAAAAGTTGTTACGCCGTGCTTGGATGTTCTGGCAAACACCTAACGGTAGTGCATACGCCAACATGCAGCAAACTTTCCGTGGGCATTTAGTGGTATTAGCTGATCAGTTTACCTACTCTGATGGTGAAACCTTTACTGCTGGTATTAAAGAATTGAACCTTGGGCCCGTTATAGGTAAACAAACTGCAGGTGCTGGCGTTTGGTTAACCGGCAGAAATGGCGTAGTGGATGGTGGTATTTCCAGAGTAGCAGAATTGCCTGTTTACGCGATGGATGGACGTTGGATTACTGAAGGCGTAGGTGTAAAACCAACAATTGAAGTAGATAACTTGCCACACGCAACCTTTAATGGTGATGATGCTCAATTAGCTGCTGCGATAAAGTATTTGCAAAAGACAATTAAAAAATCTCCTGTTAAACCGCTTAATGCGAAACCTTTCCCTAAAGGTATTGAGCCAGCTCAAGATATCACCAAAGGGTAAATATTAATGCACTAAGAGTGTCAATAAACGCCTTCAATTAATACCAAGCCTCGATATTCGTATCGGGGCTTGGTGTTTATGGATTTGTAGACAGTAACTTACGTTGTTTAAATGTTCCCTATATATCTAATTATAAATAAAGTAGGTTTTTTGAGGGCTTAGAAGATCAATATCAAAAAAGGTATAGAAAAGTAACGTTAAGTAAATGTATAAGTATCGTGAGAATACATAAAATTAAAATTTATCGTATTTGAAGATAACTAGCTTGATGAGTATTAAAAAAACAACTTATGTTCATTTAATGCCTTAAATATCGTGGTTTGTATGAAAATCCATCGAACAGTTAATTAATTGAAAAAAGGTGTTGACGGCGAGATAAAAATCCCTAAAATGCGCATCCACTTCTCGGGGACAAGCCAAGAAGCAGTTTTGATAAGTTTAGTTAAGTAAATACCTGACAAAACAATCAACC
>NZ_BNCK01000019.1:3137-5146 GCF_014656435.1 Thalassotalea marina | reverse complement strand
GTGAGGTTCATGCAAAAACTACTTTTATAAGTTTTATTTGTACAGAATTCATTGAGTCGCACTTAGGTGCACAAACGATTTTAATTGAAGAGTTTGATCATGGCTCAGATTGAACGCTGGCGGCAGGCTTAACACATGCAAGTCGAGCGGTAACATTTCTAGCTTGCTAGAAGATGACGAGCGGCGGACGGGTGAGTAATGCTTGGGAACATGCCTTGAGGTGGGGGACAACAGTTGGAAACGACTGCTAATACCGCATAACGTCTACGGACCAAAGGAGGGGATCTTCGGACCTTTCGCCTTTAGATTGGCCCAAGTGAGATTAGCTAGATGGTAGGGTAATGGCCTACCATGGCGACGATCTCTAGCTGGTTTGAGAGGATGATCAGCCACACTGGGACTGAGACACGGCCCAGACTCCTACGGGAGGCAGCAGTGGGGAATATTGCACAATGGGGGAAACCCTGATGCAGCCATGCCGCGTGTGTGAAGAAGGCCTTCGGGTTGTAAAGCACTTTCAGTCGTGAGGAAAGGGTTGTAGTTAATACCTGCAATCTGTGACGTTAGCGACAGAAGAAGCACCGGCTAACTCCGTGCCAGCAGCCGCGGTAATACGGAGGGTGCGAGCGTTAATCGGAATTACTGGGCGTAAAGCGTGCGTAGGCGGATGATTAAGCGAGATGTGAAATCCCGGGGCTCAACCTCGGAACTGCATTTCGAACTGGTCATCTAGAGTACTGTAGAGGGTGGTGGAATTTCCAGTGTAGCGGTGAAATGCGTAGAGATTGGAAGGAACATCAGTGGCGAAGGCGGCCACCTGGACAGATACTGACGCTGAGGCACGAAAGCGTGGGGAGCAAACAGGATTAGATACCCTGGTAGTCCACGCCGTAAACGATGTCAACTAGCTGTTTGTGTCCTTGAGACGTGAGTAGCGTAGCTAACGCGCTAAGTTGACCGCCTGGGGAGTACGGCCGCAAGGTTAAAACTCAAATGAATTGACGGGGGCCCGCACAAGCGGTGGAGCATGTGGTTTAATTCGATGCAACGCGAAGAACCTTACCATCCCTTGACATCCAGAGAATTTTCTAGAGATAGAATTGTGCCTTCGGGAACTCTGAGACAGGTGCTGCATGGCTGTCGTCAGCTCGTGTTGTGAAATGTTGGGTTAAGTCCCGCAACGAGCGCAACCCCTATCCTTATTTGCCAGCGAGTAATGTCGGGAACTCTAAGGAGACTGCCGGTGATAAACCGGAGGAAGGTGGGGACGACGTCAAGTCATCATGGCCCTTACGGGATGGGCTACACACGTGCTACAATGGTACATACAGAGGGCAGCAAGACCGCGAGGTGGAGCGAATCCCAGAAAGTGTATCGTAGTCCGGATTGGAGTCTGCAACTCGACTCCATGAAGTCGGAATCGCTAGTAATCGCAAATCAGAATGTTGCGGTGAATACGTTCCCGGGCCTTGTACACACCGCCCGTCACACCATGGGAGTGGGTTGCAAAAGAAGTGGCTAGTTTAACCTTCGGGAGGACGGTCACCACTTTGTGATTCATGACTGGGGTGAAGTCGTAACAAGGTAACCCTAGGGGAACCTGGGGTTGGATCACCTCCTTATCTTGAAGTGAAACAGATTGTTGTTGAGTGTTCACACAAATTGCATTGATAACGAAAGTAAGAAGACGAAGCCTTATGGGGCTATAGCTCAGCTGGGAGAGCGCCTGCCTTGCACGCAGGAGGTCAGCAGTTCGATCCTGCTTAGCTCCACCAATCACTCTTATGTGAAATAGGTCTGTAGCTCAGCTGGTTAGAGCGCACCCCTGATAAGGGTGAGGTCGGCAGTTCAAGTCTGCCCAGACCTACCAAGCTTCGTAAAAGAAACCAAATTAAAGGTTGCTGATAAGTAAAATTTAATTTGGTTTTTTTAACCACGAATTAGCCGAATGCGCGCTAGTTTGATGTTCTTTAACAAATTGGAAAGCTGATAATATATCCCTTGGATTT
>NZ_BNCK01000019.1:0-3041 GCF_014656435.1 Thalassotalea marina | reverse complement strand
AAATTCAAAACCCTTAATTAAGTGTCGCGCTTAATTAAGTGAATTCTAATTCAAGTGCTCTTGTAGTACGTGAAAATGTCAGACATACATTTACGTTTGGTTTTGTCACCAAACGGCCTAAACAATTTAGGGTTGTATGGTTAAGTGACTAAGCGTATGTGGTGGATGCCTTGGCAGTTAGAGGCGATGAAAGACGTGTTAATCTGCGATAAGTCTAGGTAAGGTGATAAAAACCGTTACAGCCTAGAATTTCTGAATGGGGAAACCCAGTGTCATAAGACACTATCTTTACGTGAATACATAGCGTAAAGAGGCGAACCGGGAGAACTGAAACATCTAAGTACCCCGAGGAAAAGAAATCAACCGAGATTTCGTTAGTAGCGGCGAGCGAACGCGAATTAGCCCTTAAGCTTATGGGCGTTAGTGGAACAAGCTGGAAAGCTTGGCGATACAGGGTGATAGCCCCGTACACGAAGGCAAACATAAGTGAAATCGAGTAGGTCGGCACACGTGAAATGTTGACTGAATATGGGGGGACCATCCTCCAAGGCTAAATACTCCTAACTGACCGATAGTGAACCAGTACCGTGAGGGAAAGGCGAAAAGAACCCCTGTGAGGGGAGTGAAATAGAACCTGAAACCGCATACGTACAAGCAGTGGAAGCCTTCGGGTGACTGCGTACCTTTTGTATAATGGGTCAGCGACTTATGTTCTGTAGCAAGGTTAACCGATTAGGGGAGCCGTAGCGAAAGCGAGTGTTAACTGCGCGTTCAGTTGCAGGGCATAGACCCGAAACCCGGCGATCTACCCATGGGCAGGTTGAAGGTTGAGTAACATCAACTGGAGGACCGAACACACGTATGTTGAAAAATGCGGTGATGACCTGTGGGTCGGAGTGAAAGGCTAATCAAGCCGGGAGATAGCTGGTTCTCCCCGAAATCTATTTAGGTAGAGCCTCGGACGAATACCATTGGGGGTAGAGCACTGTTAAGGCTAGGGGGTCATCCCGACTTACCAACCCTTTGCAAACTCCGAATACCAATGAGTACTATCCGGGAGACACACTGCGGGTGCTAACGTCCGTTGTGAAGAGGGAAACAACCCAGACCGCCAGCTAAGGTCCCAAAGTCATAGCTAAGTGGGAAACGATGTGGAAAGGCACAGACAGCTAGGAGGTTGGCTTAGAAGCAGCCACCCTTTAAAGAAAGCGTAATAGCTCACTAGTCGAGTCGGTCTGCGCGGAAGATGTAACGGGGCTAAGCTATGCACCGAAGCTGCGGATTTAATCTTAGGATTAAGTGGTAGGGGAGCGTTCTGTAAGCCGTTGAAGGTGTGTTGTAAAGCATGCTGGAGGTATCAGAAGTGCGAATGCTGACATGAGTAACGATAAAGGGGGTGAAAAACCCCCTCGCCGAAAGACCAAGGTTTCCTGTCCCATGTTAATCAGGGCAGGGTAAGTCGGCCCCTAAGGCGAGGCAGAAATGCGTAGTCGATGGGAAACAGATTAATATTTCTGTACTTCTATATATTGCGAAGGAGGGACGGAGAAAGCTAAACAGGCATGGCGTTGGTTGTCCATGTGAAAGTATGTAGGCTGAGAACTTAGGCAAATCCGGGTTCTTAAGGCTGAGATACGAGACGAGTTACCACGGTAACGAAGCTGTTGATGCTCTGCTTCCAGGAAAAGCTTCTAAGCTCTAGATATATAGGAACCGTACCCCAAACCGACACAGGTGGTTAGGTAGAGAATACTAAGGCGCTTGAGAGAACTCGGGTGAAGGAACTAGGCAAAATAGTACCGTAACTTCGGGAGAAGGTACGCTGTTGTTGGTTAAACCCTTGCGGTGTAAGCTGACGACAGTCGAAGTAACCAGGTGGCTGGAACTGTTTATTAAAAACACAGCACTGTGCAAAATCGAAAGATGACGTATACGGTGTGACGCCTGCCCGGTGCCGGAAGGTTAATTGATTGGGTTAGCTCTGCGAAGCTCATGATCGAAGCCCCGGTAAACGGCGGCCGTAACTATAACGGTCCTAAGGTAGCGAAATTCCTTGTCGGGTAAGTTCCGACCTGCACGAATGGCGTAATCATGGCCACACTGTCTCCACCCGAGACTCAGTGAAATTGAAATTGCGGTTAAGATGCCGTATACCCGCGGCTAGACGGAAAGACCCCGTGAACCTTTACTATAGCTTGACAGTGAACATTGCTCCTACATGTGTAGGATAGGTGGGAGGCTTTGAAGCGTGTACGCCAGTATGCGTGGAGCCATCCTTGAAATACCACCCTTGTATGCGTGATGTTCTAACCTAGGGCCCTTATCGGGCTTGGGGACACTGTCTGGTGGGTAGTTTGACTGGGGCGGTCTCCTCCCAAAGAGTAACGGAGGAGCACGAAGGTTGGCTAAGTACGGTCGGACATCGTACGGTTAGTGCAATGGCATAAGCCAGCTTAACTGCGAGACAGACACGTCGAGCAGGTGCGAAAGCAGGTCATAGTGATCCGGTGGTTCTGTATGGAAGGGCCATCGCTCAACGGATAAAAGGTACTCCGGGGATAACAGGCTGATACCGCCCAAGAGTTCATATCGACGGCGGTGTTTGGCACCTCGATGTCGGCTCATCACATCCTGGGGCTGAAGTCGGTCCCAAGGGTATGGCTGTTCGCCATTTAAAGTGGTACGCGAGCTGGGTTTAGAACGTCGTGAGACAGTTCGGTCCCTATCTGCCGTGGGCGTTTGAGAATTGAAGAGGGCTGCTCCTAGTACGAGAGGACCGGAGTGGACGAACCTCTGGTGTTCCGGTTGTGTCGCCAGACGCATTGCCGGGTAGCTACGTTCGGAACTGATAACCGCTGAAAGCATCTAAGCGGGAAGCAGGCTTTAAGATGAGTTCTCACTGGGACTTTAAGTCCCCTAAAGGGTCGTTGGAGACTACGACGTTGATAGGTCAGGTGTGTAAGGGTTGTGAGGCCTTGAGCTAACTGATACTAATTGCCCGTGAGGCTTAACCATACAACACCTAAGTTGTTTGAGTTTGA
>NZ_BNCK01000018.1 GCF_014656435.1 Thalassotalea marina | reverse complement strand
TAAGTAGCGTAGGTGTAGACGAAGCAGTAATACGGAACTACGTTGAGTATCAAGGTCGTAAGGATTCAGATCAACTCCGAATGGAGTTGTAACAGTAAGTACCCCGGGCATGCCCGGGGGAATCTACACAAGTACTACTTCAATTTTTTCGTCCTTTGCTTGTTCTAAATAAATTTTCGCCATTTCTACTGAGCCAAATTGACGAACAAGACGAGCGATTGCATCGGCTTTTGCTCTGGTTAATTTAGGGTCGGTTGCTTGAGACAAAAATACCCAAGTTCGAATAAGCGAAATAGGCGCCTTAGCCATGGATTGCTTCCTTGCAAAGAGGTTGTTAATGTCCGAAGTATAGAATAAATTTAGAGAAAATAAGCGCTTTTGAAAAATTTTTTAACAAAAGACGATATTTAAGAGCAAATATGGCAACTGAAAGTACACGACAGTTTAATAAAGTCTGCTATCAAAATGGCACGCTAACAAAACTAAGAGACGAGCTAATCGTTGAGCAGCCTATTGCTCTTATTATCAATGTATATGCCTCAACAGGGGAGAGTCTGTTTGGGCAGGTTTATTGGATTACGTTGCGAACCCCTGGAGAAGATAAATATTTGTTTATAGGTTATTTATTGTCTCAAGGCATTATACGCTCTGAAGATGATATAAAGGCCATTTCGAGTGAAACAAATGATCAAGGTAATACAAACACTTGGGAAGTGACACTCAAACAAGAATGTTTGGCTCGACTTGTTGCAGATAACAAGGCACATAGTGCCAGTGCTAGCTGCGGTTTATGTGGCAGTACTTCCATTAAAGCGCTTGAACTAAATAATCCGCCTGCGGTGGCTATAAATTTACATTGGTTAAAACCTGAAAAGGTATTTGCTCTTGCTGGTCAATTAACCGAACATCAAAATCTATTTAAATTAACAGGTGGAGTACATGGCGCTGCACTATGTGATCGTAATGGTACTGTATTAAAAGTTTTTGAAGATATTGGACGGCATAATGCGCTCGACAAGCTCTTAGGATTCAGGTTTTTGCACAAAGAAATGCAATCAGTACAACAAATTGTAGTCATGTCGAGCCGAGCAAGTTTTGATATCTTACAAAAAATTGTCATGTCAGGTATTGAGGTACTGATCACTATTGGGGCGCCATCAGATCTTGCTGTTAAAACAGCGCAACGATTTGATGTCACCTTGATAGGGTTTGTTAAAAAAAGTAGCTTTAATATTTACCATGACCCAGCTAGGTTAACCGATAATTAAGGTCTCATTGGCCTTGTTTTATTTTTCCAACTTTTATACAGCCCAAAGGTTTTCATAGAGTCTTCAATATTGTGATCTTTCACCATTTGCTCAACTTGAGTAAAAGTGTGCTTTTGCCAGTTTATTTCGGGTAACTCTGCTAAACCAAGGATCAGTGCTCCCATCACCACAGAATTTTGCTTTAACTGTTTTTGATCGACCTTATCAAAAGTGTCTGATTCAGCATGGTAGTTAGAGGCATAATTGGCATCTTGTTGACTAGCGACGATATTTGGTACGCCATTCATCATAAAATCATAGTTATCTGTACCAACAACTGGGTGGTTAATTAAACTAAATGGGCCTTGCGATTCGACAGGGGTAAGAGCTTTGTTTATAGCGTGATTAAAATCAGTTCGGCCATTAGTATAAAAACCGTTGATTTTACCTGTACCAATGTCAATAGTTGCGGTCATTACGTGGTTATTTAATTCATCTTTATGCTGACGTGTATAAGCTAAAGAGCCGTAAATACCTTGCTCCTCACCGTTATACAAAGCAAAACGAATGGTTCGTTTGGGCTTAATACCGAGTTTTTTGATCTGTCTGGCAAGATCAATTACTAAACATACGTTAGAGCCGTTATCCAAAGCACCAGTACCTAAATCAAATGAGTCAATATGCGCACCAATTAATATGATTTGTTCTGGAAGTTCGCTGCCTTTAATCTCAGCGATTACATTTTGCACAGGGTATGAAGCTTCATCGGCCATGTCATGATAAGAGGTAAAGTTGAGCACTTTTCCCTTGGCGAGTAACCTTTTTAGTTTCAGGCCTTCTTCACGCTCAACGACAACAATCGGCAATTTGTTATCGGCACCATCACTTGGTAAATGGCGATATAGTAAATTTTTGTCGCGTGATGACATGTAAATAATACCTGCAGATTTAGCCTGTTCAGCCCGATCTTCAATACCAACAAAATCAACATATTCTTTGAATAGACCATTAATACCTGCTTTATCGTCCAAAATAGCAGTTTGTACAACTAACCATTTATTTTTCAATGTTTGATGTTTGCTAAAATCCTCCTTGGTGCCAAATCCTAAAAACACTAAGTCGCCACTTAGACCTTGTTCTGACGTGGCTTTGGTAAATGGCATGGTTGCAATAGGGATATCATATTTTAAGCTTTCTCCAGTAACCGTCGCTTTGGCACTAATTTCTTGCCAACCTCTGGGCATCAAAAATTCTTCAGTGTTGACACTAACACCGGCTTGTTTAAAGCGAGAGACCGCCCATTTTACTGCATCATTATTAGCTTGAGTGCCTGTGAGTCTGGCGCCTACTTCGTCAGTAAGTTGTTGTAAATCTGAAATAATGGGGGTTGGTTTTGCGAGTGCTTCAACGAGTAAATCGACGTTTGTTTGTGCAGACACTTTACTAACGAGCAAGATGCATAGCACAGGGATTAACTTTGTCATGGCGGTGTTCTCTTGTTTTTATTCAATCATTGCCTAATTAAAAAACAACTGTCAACTTTACTTTTCGATAGCAAAAATATGTGGGCTGTCAAATTTTCTTTACTAAAAATCATCTCCTGATTAAAAAAATATAAAAAATTTTTAAAAATTTAATGGTTTGCATTTGGTTATTTTCAAAATCTTCTACTACTTTAAAAATAGAGTAGGCAACACAGGAATTTTAAGTTTTACAAATAATTAAAATTAACAACGATTAATTAAATAACTAAATGAAACACAATCCAAGCGACATATTGCTAAATCGTTAGCCGTTGCACTGGGCTTTATAAATAACTACCAGCCATCTGAATAGCATGTTTAGGGAGACATTGCAGTTGTCAGGTGAGCGCCAAAAGGAACGGTAGGATAACTATAAAAAATAGAAGAGGAAATTTTAAAATGTTACAACCATCTCGAATTGCTAAAGCAGTTAAGTTTGCTTTAGTTGCCAGTCTTTCTGCGTCTTTTATGTCAACCGCTGCATTTGCTGAAGAAGCAAATGCTGAAGAAGAAAAAGTCGAACGTATTGCTGTCACGGGTTCTCGTATCAAAAAAGCGGAGTTTTCTAATGCTGCACCAATCCATGTGATTAAAGGTGAAGATGCAATGAAAGCCGGTATGAGGACTGTTAGTGAATTATTAGCAAATACTTCAATGGCCAATGGTCAACAGTTTGATTCAACGTTTAACTCAAACGCAGGTAACTCTAATGCCTCTGAGCCACCTCCAAGTGGTGGTGTAGGTTCTTCAAACGTTGGTTTACGTGGTTTAGGAGCAGAGCGTACCTTAATTTTGATTAACGGTCGTCGATTAGGTGCGTCTGGTGTGCGTGGTGCGCCATCTCAACCAGATTTAAGTTTGTTACCGATCAATATGGTAGAACGTGTTGAAGTAATCACTGAAGGTGCATCCTCAATTTATGGTGCGGATGCGGTAGCCGGCGTTATTAACGTTATATTAAAAGAAAGTTTTGATGGTGTTGAAATTTCTGGTGGTGTTTCAGATACCGCTGACGGTGGTGGTGAAGAAACTGAGTTTTCTTTTATTACTGGCTTTGAGGGCGAAAGAGCGAAATTTACATTTTCTGCCTCTTATTACAACCGTGAAAAGGTTCAGGTAAAAGATAGAACTGATTGTGTTCGTAAAATATGGAAAACTCAAGATGGTGAACGAGTATCAGTATGTTCAAGCCGTTTCTGGGATAACTCTATTTTAGAATTAGGTGGGTACTATAGTGATCACCCTGAAGAGTTTGCTATTTTCTACAATCCAGGACAAATTGATAGTTTAGGCATTCAAGACTATACCTTCGCCAGAGGTCTACCTGTACCAATAGATCCGAATATATCAATTGGCAGTGACGGTCAGTTAAGTCGCCGAGTTTATAGTGATTTGCATCATGATGGCAAAGACAGATTAGAGGCTGATTTAGTTCAACCTGTAACACGTTTTACTTTGGCAATGAATGGTTCTTACATGCCAAATTGGTGGGGCGGCGATGAAGAAATATTTTATGAAACTTATTACTTTCACCGTCATTTACAATCACGCGCTTCAACCGAGCAAATTTTCCCAACTATCCCTGGCATGATCCCTCATGAAGATGCTAACGGAAATATAGTGGTTAATGATGACGGTTCACCACATTTGGTACAAAACCCGCTCAGTCCATTTGCGGTAGAAGTGTCAAATATCATTACTTTAGAAGACTTACCACAGTTGCGCGATGTTGAACTTAACCATTTCCGTTTTGTAACTGGTTTACGTGGTGATTTTACCAGCGAGTGGTTGTCAGACAATGGCTGGACTTATGAGATGTTTGCATCATATGACCGCGGTGTTGGTAAACAAGATCAGCCAATTATGAATGAAAGCAACTTAGCGTTGGCGCTCGGCACATTAAGATTAGATGCTAATGGCAATGCTATCTGTGGCGTTAATGCACCTTCTGGTATTGGTTTTATAACTGCTAATGAATGTGTGCCTATTAACTTCTTTGCTCCTTCTATTTTTACTGGCGGTAAATATGGTGGTGGTACGTTTGCCACACAGGCCGAAAAAGATTTCTTAATTGGTACTCGAATGAACAGTACTACCGTTGAGCAAATTATGGCATCTGCGTTTATGACAGGTGACTTATTTGAGTTTTCAAATGGTGGTATTTCAACGGCAGCATTTGGTTTTGAATATCGCAGAGATAGAATTCAGTCTGAAGCTGATATGTTAGGTGCTACAGGTCTGGTAGCAGCAGAAAACCCATTAACAGAAGGTGCGACACAAGGTGATCGTGATGTAACCGATGTTTTTGGTGAAATTTCAATGCCTATTGCGATTGATACTGATTGGGCAAACCTATTTGAAGTAGAGGCAGCACTGCGTTACACAGACGAATCAAACTTTGGTAGTGAGCTTACTAAACGAGCTCGTGTAACATACAAACCTACAGAGTCACTACTATTTAGCGCTTCTTACGGTACGTCATTTAGAGCACCAAACTTACGTGAACAATTCCTTGCGAGCCAATTTGGTGGGGTAAGTGGTAGCGCTGATCCATGTTCTGTTCCAGGCTCTTTAACTACCGACGGTGTTTATGACCCATCCAAAGAAAATCGTTCACAAACTATCTTAGATAACTGTACGGCAACAGGAGCTGACTTTACATTAATCGGTTTAAGTGGTGTGCCAACAATTCCAACGGTTTCTGAGGGTAATGCACTAGGATTAAAGCCTGAAACTTCAGATAACATTACTGCGTCATTCAAGTGGACACCTTCTTTTGAAGGAGATTTCGAGTTTGATTTAGGTATTACCTACTGGAGTTTAGAAGTAAAAGACACGATTCAAACGATTAGTGCTGCAACTATGTTGAAACGTTGTTATGACTCGCAAGGTTTGTCTAGCCCATTCTGTGAGCGTATTGAGCGTAAACGTAACTCAACAGATGCGCGTTTAAATTTCCCAAGTTTAGTTGATGTATCTTTTATCAATATAGGTGAAGAAACATCAAAAGGTGTTGATGTTAATACGCACTTTTCTACTGATTTAGGTGAAATATTTGATATGCCGGTGCAAATGGTATGGGTTAACCAATATACCTTACAAACTGAGCGTGAAATTACCATATTTTCTGGTGAAGAGGCTGAAGACTTGTTAGAAGATTTTGGTACACCAGAACATCGATTAGTTTCAATCTTTAACTTTGTTAGTGGCGACTGGAATTTAATGCTAAAAGCAAACTACTTTTCAGCGACCCACGCATCTGATGATGTAATTGATACTGCACGATGTGACACCTTCCAAGTAAATGACGATTTAGGTGGCATTGAAACTGTACCTGTATGTGACGCCGATGCAGCGATATACGTTGATACGTCACTAAGTTATGCTGCGCAAGACTTTAGTGTTACCTTTGGTATTACTAATTTATTCGATAAAGCACCTGAAATGGTTGATATTTCAGCAGGCTCTAACCGCGCAAATATGGTGACCTCATCTGGTTATGACTTGTTAGGTCGTTCATACTTTGTAAATGCGACATATCGTTTCTAAAGAAACCTCAGAAGAAAAAACCGATAGCTTGCTATCGGTTTTTTTATGTCTATTAATTTATAGGTAAAAGAATCTCTATTTCCGTCAAATGGTGAGGTACATCTGGAAACATTTTTATCCGTTTAATAACACAAGGTGCATCACGAAGCTCATGGCCTTGTTGCTCAAGCCAAGTACCATAAAGGTAGGACAAAGGATAGCTTAATTGGCTATCCGGCCCAGTAAATTTGAGCATAGCATAGCGTCCACCAGCAATCTTTTGTGTAAATACGCCGTAATCTTGATTTTCTATCGGTTGGTCAGTTTGGGCACAAATATCAAACTGGTAGTCTTGTGGCTCTACATCATCAGGATCTGCATACAACAAATTGTAGGTATCTGATACTGATGGCGGTGTGTGATATTGCCTACGCCATTCGATAAATTTGCCGACTGTTGTCATGACGTTATTCGGATCACCAATATGACGTAATGTTGCTACTTGTATATCGGGTAAGTTAATGATGCTGACTGTAAATTTTTCTTGTTCAATTGGCATTGCTATTCTCCTTGGTGGCAAAGTTATCTCAGGTTGCTTGGTATTGGTTTGTCGATATTGCCTAGGTGAATGTCCAAAGTACGATTTAAATGCTCGACTAAATGATTCAACATAGCTAAATCCTGCGTCAAAAGCGATGTCGGTAATCGTCATGTGTTTTCTATAACTTAATTGATAAGCTGCTTTTTCCAAACGTTTAACTTGGATGTATTGATTTAAAGGTAAGCCCAGATGAGCACTTAAAATTCGGTGTAAATGATAAGCAGAAAACCCCGATATTTTTGTCAACTGAGATAGCGTCAAAGGTTGTGTTAAGTTGCTATCAATATACTGGGTTAACGTGATTAAGTTTTGTTGATGAAAATTCACTGGCATTTTGTGTTAGATAAATTTGCGTAAAATGTACCCTAGCTGCTTACGATTTACTTGATGTCGTTTGCTATTTTATATTGTTTGATAAATTAAACAAAAAAGCCACTTAGATTCAGCTTAGTGGCTCGCATATTATGGAAACTGTTATTTTATTTTTCTAGTAATTTGAAAATACCTTTGGCAATTTCGGTATTATCAATCAAACCTGAAAAATTATCTGATGCCTGGCCAATTGCGAATACTTGAACATCATCTGCTGTGTGACCACTGGTCGTCCAGCCAGTGTTTGTTTTACCGTCGATAAACTTATTTAGTGCGCGGTTTATCGTATTTTGCATATTAGGCTTGCGCTTTTTCGCACGCTCAGCGTCAGGAAGTGCTTGGTAAGCTGCTAAGTCATTTTTTGCTTTTTCTTTAGCACTAATTAATTGCTGTAACTCTTTATCGCTTACTTCAGCCGCTGAAAACTTTGCTTTAACTCGTTCACGAGTGATTTCGTTTTCACTAAAGTATTTGGCAATGCTTGCTGTTGATTCAGTCATAGAGCGAATCAGTGAAGGCTCCCATTTGTATTCACCATTTGCGGCAATAGTCAAACCACCTGTACTATGGTCAGCTGTTAAAATAACTTGAGTATCAGGGTTTTGCTTAACGTATTGTGCTAAAAATTTCATTGTAGACGATAGATCAGCCATTTCCGCCATTGCACTGTTGATGTCATTGCCATGGCCTGCCCAGTCGACTTGGCTAGCTTCAATCAGCATAAAAAAGCCTTCAGGATTTTCTAAATGCTTAAGCGCAGATTTGGTCATCGTGAGTAAGCGATTTGAATTGCTATCATCTAATGCCGGTGGCAAACCAACATCGGCAAACAAACCAAGTAATGGCTTATCACTAGGAGAGGTGCTTAATGCTTGATAATTATCAACATAATGAAAGCCCGCTTGCTTAAATTCATTAACTAGGTTTCTATCATCGCGAATAAAGTACTGCCATCCACCGCCTAGTAACACATCTACATTGATACCATTATCAACATAGCTATCAGCGATGGCGTTATAATTTCGTCTGCTTTCGTTATGTGTGATATATGAAGCAGGTGTTGCGTGGTTAACTTGAGAGGTAACGACAACACCAGTGCGCATACCTTTAGATTTAGCTCGCTGTAATACGGATTCAACTGGCTGTTTATGCTCGTCAACACCAATCGCCGAATTATAAGATTTGATGCCTGAGGCTAAAGCAGTAGCACTCGCAGCAGAGTCAGTAACATAACCAGAAACTCGTGCAGGATAAGTACTGGCCATACCAACTAAATGTTGGTCAAATATGGTGGACTCAATCTCTGGCGTTGCCGGATTGTCTGCGTAGTATCGATAACCTGAAGTATAAGCTGGTCCCATACCGTCGGAGACGATCATGATGACATTTTTGATTTTTGGTTCAGGTTTAACATTGGCTGATTCAGATGTAGCAACACAGCCGGCAACTAATGAGGTTACTGCGATAGCCGTTAATAATTTTTTCATACAAAATCCAACTATTTATTTTTGTCTGTTAATTTCACATCGATCCACACAAGACGATGATCTGAAGATGAAGCACGTGAGTCGATTAAACGAAACAAGCTGTCGCTTGATTCTGGCCAAAAGACTCCTGAATTGACCACTTCCAGGCCAAACTTAGATGGCAATACATAATCTGCTCGCATTCGCCAAAAGGCGGTGTGTGAGGCGCCATTGGCATTGTCGGCAGAGTGAGTTTTTCCGCCTTTGCTAGTAGGTTTGCTGTCGCGAACGTTTGGATGATTGAGCAACAAACCTATACCTTCTTTATTAGCATCGCCATCATCCACAGAAGCATTTAAATCACCGAGAACAACAAAGCGACTATTTCTATCTAAGCCACCTTTATTGTGTTGGTCGTCATAAATATAGTGTGATTGTTCAGGAGATATATAATCAACCCAAAAACGAATTTCATCGTGATTACGGCTGCCATTTCTATCTTCCGGACCGTCAAATACTGGTGGAGTAGGGTGGCTGGCTAAAACATGTATACGTTGACCGTTGATCGATACAGGAATATCCCAATGTGATTTTGACGACAGGCGCATTGCTTGCCACACATTTTCGTTGTAATAGCTTTCACCCGTATCAGGAAGCTTAGGCTTCAACGCGTTTGGCATATCTTGCCATTTAAACTGTTGGAAAGTACGAATACTTTTAATATCAATAGGGTATTTTGATAATAGCGCCATTGAATAATGACCGGGAAAATAGCCGAAACCAAAAGTGTCTTGTGGGGGCGTTATCTTGTTATCACCGTTAATATCAACAGGCATTAAAACTCCCGTGTTGACGGGACCTTGATAAAAATAAGGGAAATCTATCGGGTTTTGGCCTTGTTGTGCTTTATTAAGATATTGCTTAATAAATTGCTTTAATGCAGCGCTGTTACCGTTGTTTAAATTATCAAACTCATTTAGCAATATAATATCAGGGTTAACACGTTGAATAATTTCAGCAATATTTTTAATTTGTTGCTCTTGGTTATTCAACGCTTGTTGCAGTTCGTTTCCTGTTAACTCAGTATCTTTGCCTTGAACATAGTTTTTGGCTTCCATACTAACGTTAAATGTGGCGATACGAATATGATCAGTTGCTAAAGCGCTTTGGCTAGCCATGAAAAATACTGCACTTGTTAAAGGGATTAAGTTACGCATAAGTTTACTCGATATTTAAGCCACGTAATATAAACTGTGTTAAAAAGCTTGCAACATGATCTGCGTCTTCATCTTCGTAGTCTGCGCGGTTCATAATTGTCAAAATTTGCGTTTCAAAGTCGGCATAATGTTGTGTAGTTGACCAAATTAGAAAAATTAAGCTGATAGGATCAACATCGGCCATACGGCCTTCGTCAATCCATTTTTGAAACACTTTGGCTTTTTCACGAACCCACTTACGCAAATATGTGCGAGCAAATTCTTTTAAATGCTGAGCGCCTTGAATAATTTCCATCGCATATATTTTTGACGCTTTGGGTGCTGTAAAAGACATATTAACTTTCGCGGCGACAAACTTTTCTATTGCGACTTTGGGACCATCTTCGTATTTAATATCTCCAATACCTTCGTCCCACATATCTAAAGTTTGCTCAAGCACTGCATGGTAAATATTTTCTTTATTTTTAAAGTAATACAATACATTTGCTTTGGGTAAGCCAGCACTGTCAGCTATAGATTGTACCGTAGCGCCTTTATATCCATTAGTAATGAATTCATCTTGCGCTGCTTCCAGTATTTTTTCCTGGCTTTGTTGGCGAATTTTGCCTTGTTTTTTATTTGAGTTGTCCGTCATACCAAGCTTCAATTTTATTATTGTCTAAATGGTCTACACTAAAAAGTGTGCTAACCCTATCAGAGAAGCATATTCTCTTGCAAATTTATGACCAAATAATGAAAGTTTAGCAAAAATATTTAAATAAAATTGTATGTTATCGGTATTTCGTTCGAAATATTGCTTCAACTGTTAAAAAGTTACATAAATCTAATGTATTGGATAAGATGACTGGTTAACCTGTTTGAATGGTTATGTTTGTTATTTTAACCCTGTGCCTTTAAAAGATGTCAAAATTCTTCTTGTAAAATTTTAACTGACCAAGTGGTAAGTTAATTGCTGATTTTTGATTTTGATAAATATTTATTAAATTAAATTTATTTTGTGTTTTTAGTTTGTTTTACGATTTTACATTATTTAATTAAATAAAAACAATCGATTAGCGTTTTTTGTGTGTCTGGTTAAGTGTTTTGTGTTTTTTAAAGAAGCTTGTATTTTTTTGTACATTCAAATAATGTAATAAAAGTGTAAGAAAAGTCTGCTTTAATGCAGCGAAAATATAAAAAACAATTTAGCGTTGTTGAGTTGACCAAACCAAATGGCAACTTAACAACACCAAATATAAAAACATACACCAAGGGAAAGTAACTGATGAACAAACATCGTCTCTCACGTGTTACTAGTGCAATTGTTTTTGCACTAGGCATGTCAACTTCCGCACTTGCAAATACAACGACTTCTGTTATCAAGGGTCAAGTTTCTGGTCCTGCAGGTAACCCAGCAGCCGGTACAAGCATCACTATCCTTCATACTCCATCGGGCACAGTTAAAACTGTTACAGTAAATGAAGCAGGTTTATTTAACGCTCAAGGTTTAAGGGTAGGCGGTCCATACACATTAACTGTCGATTCTAATAAGTTTCAAGACAGAGTTATCACTGACGTTTACATTAAACTAGGTGAGCCACTCGATCTTAATTTAATGTTAGAAGAGCAGTCGATAGAAACAATTGAAGTTGTCGGTAGTCAAATTACTGCAGCGGAGCTAGGCGCGACAAGCCCAGCATCTAACTTTGATTTAGAAGACTTAGAATTTGCTGCCTCAGCTGATCGCGATATTAAAGATCTAGTTCGTATCGACCCTCGCATCAATATTGAAGAAAGCGATGGTGAAGAAGCGATTATTTGTGGTGGTAGTAACCCAAGATATAGTAGCTTAACTGTAGACGGCGTTCGTATGAACGATAGTTTTGGTTTGAACTTTAACGGTTACCCAACTGTACGTATGCCGTTCTCTTTCAGTTCACTTGATCAAATTACCGTTGAAATTGCACCGTTTGACGTACGTTATGGTGGTTTTACTGGTTGTAACATCAACGCGGTAACTAAGTCTGGTACTAACGAACTTCACGGCAGTGTGTTTTATGATTACTCAAGTGATTCTTTGCGCGGTGATAAAATCGAAGGCGAAGACATTGACACTGGCGACTACACTGAAGAGCGTTACGGTTTTGATGTAGGCTTCCCGTTAATTAAAGATACTCTTTTCTTCTACGGTGCATACGATAAGCTAGAAGGTGCACAAATCTTCCAGTACGACGCATTTACTAACGGAACCTATTCTCAAGCGGAAGTTGATCGCGTTATTCAAATTTCTAAAGATGTTTATGGTTACGATCCAGGTGGCATGCCTGCTTCAATGCCAGTTGAAGATGAAAAAGTACTTGTTAAACTAGATTGGAACATCAACGATGATCACCGTGCCTCGTTTGTTTACAACTACAACGACGGTTTCCGTTTAGACCAATCAGACGAGCGTAATAATACGTTAACATTGTCAAACCACTTCTATGAAGTTGGTGCAAAGCTTAACTCATTTGTTGGTTCTTTATATTCAGATTGGAGTGACGACTTCTCAACTGAATTAAGAATTGGTAATACTAAGCTTCATAATCGTCAAAATTCAATTGACGCAGATAGCGGCTTTGGTGAAGTTCAAATTTCACACAATGGTGCGACAATTTTCTTAGGCCCTGATGATTCTCGTCAAACAAACAAGATGAACTGGGAAAGCCAAACACTTAAATTGGCCGGTGCTTATTTCTACGGTAACCATAAAATTACTGGTGGTTATGAGTATGAAAACCTAGAAATCTTCAACGTGTTCATGCAACACACTATCGGTGAGTATCGTTTTGGTGGTGACTTTAGAAGAAACATCCAAGGTGACTCAACAGGTATTGATGATTTTGAAGCAGGTATTGCAGATGACGTTTACTACAACAACTCTGCTGGTACAAACAACCCAGATGACGCAGCGGCAAACTTCGAATATCAATCGCATAGCGCCTATTTACAAGACGAATACATCTTTGATGATATTGATTTAACGATTATCTTCGGTGTGCGTTATGACTGGTATACTAGTGACGACAAGCCTCGTTATAACAAAGTATTCCACGACAGATACGGCTACCGCAATGATCATACATTTGATGGCGAAAGTATTTTCCAACCTCGTTTTGGCTTTAACTACGCAATCAATGAAAACCTAGAGCTTCGTGGTGGTTTTGGTCTTTACTCAGGTGGTAACCCGAACGTTTGGTTATCTAACTCATATTCAAACGACGGTGTAACTAACATTGATACATACCGTGGTGATACTAACCTGTTAAATCCAGATGGAACACCAGTAGATCGCATCAGTGGTTCAGGTCGTCCAATCTATGACCCATTATCAGATATGATTCAAGAAGTAGCTGATAATGATCCTTCGTTGGGCAATGAACCTTCTGTTAATGCGGTTGATCCAAACTTCAATATTCCAACGGAATGGAAGTACAACCTTGGTTTAACTTACATCACAGATGATGAGTACATTTTCCAAGCTGATATTTTACATTCTCGTCAAAAGGATGGTGCATTAATCCAAGCAGCAAACTGGGATTCAGCTAGCCGTGAAGAATTGTTTGATGGTCGCGCTGTTTATGATTATGTAACTGTGGGTCAACGTGATGATGGTCGCCCAATCAAACGTAGCTTCCGTAAGAGTGATTTAATATTAACTAATGCGGATGAAGACGGTAAGTCTACAACCATTTCATTTGGTGTGAAGAAAGAATATGACTTTGGTTTAGATATGCAATTTGGTTATGCATACAACAAGTCTGAAGATGTAAGCCCTATGACAAGTGCTGTGTCTTTCTCTAACTTTACAGGCTTTGCAACAATTGACGCACAAAATCCTGCGTTGGCTACTTCTAACTATGAAACGCCGCACAGATTTACGATGAACCTAAGATACACGACTGAGATCTTTGAAGGTTATAGAACTTCATTCTCATTATTTGGTTCACGTACTCAAGGTCGTGGTAAGTCTTATACCTTCGATGAATTGAGTGTTGGTGCAACTGAGTTTGAAAGCAGACGTCATTTGCTATATGTGCCACTAGCTGACGATCCAAATGTAACTTACGGTGACGATTTTGATCTAGAAGCGTTTAATGCATTTGTTGATAGCAAAGGCTTCAAGCGTGGCCAAATTGTTGAACGTAATGCAGACAATGCTTCTTGGCATACACGTTTAGACTTTAGAATTGACCAGCAACTACCTGGCTTTACTCAAGATCACAAAGCACGTGCTTACTTAGTAGTGAAAAACCTAGGCAACTTCTTAAATGATGATTGGGGCGTGAAGAAAGTTGGTAACTTTACTGCACAAAACGTTGTTCAAGCGGAGATCAATGAAAACGGTACTTACACGTTTAATGAGTTCTTCCCGAACAATGCAGAAGATACAACCTTCTTAACACAATCGTTATGGGAAATTAGAGTTGGCGTTAAATATGATTTCTAAATCATAGCTAACTTACACACTAAGCCCTGTTAATCCAGGGCTTTTTTTTTGCTAATTTTAGGTATTTAAGTGATTTGCTCTTGCTTGATTAACTGATATAGTTAGTTAATAAGTTAACCAAATGGTCAAGAAGTGTAATAAGATGGATCAAGTAGATAACAAACTAAAACTTGCTGCAAAACAAGCATACGATAATGCATATGCAGTCTATAGCCAATTTCACGTCGGTGCTGCACTGCTTACTGAAGATGGGCAAGTATTTAAAGGTTGTAATGTTGAAAACGCTTCATATGGCCTAACAGTGTGCGCTGAACGAAATTGTATTGCCGGAGCGGTTGTTGAAGGTAACACTTCTTTTACGCATTTGGTTGTTTATACTGAGCAAGAAAAACTAACACCTCCTTGTGGCGCTTGTCGTCAAGTGATTGTTGAATTTATGAAACCTTCTGCAACAGTTACTTCGATTAATCACCTTGGTCAAACTAAGCAGTGGCAAGTTGCTAACTTACTACCAGACGCGTTTTTACCAGAAGATTTACAATAAGGAATTACCATGTACCTTCCACAACAAATTATTCGCGCTAAACGAAATGGTGAAACATTAACTCAAGAACAAGTTCAATGTTTTGTAAATGGTTTAGTTGATGGCAATTTTAATGATGCTCAAGTTGGTGCAATGGCAATGGCTATTTTTCAGCAGGGCATGAACACTGAAGAAACTGTATGGCTTACACAGGCTATGATGCATTCAGGTACGGTATTATCTTGGCCAGGTGCAGACAAACCAGTTGTTGACAAACATTCTACCGGTGGTGTGGGAGATAAAGTGAGCTTTATGCTGGCAGCTATTGTTGCAGCTTGTGGTGCCTATGTTCCTATGATCTCAGGTCGAGGTTTAGGGCATACAGGTGGCACATCAGATAAGCTTGAAAGTATTGCTGGTATTGATATTCAACCTTCAGTTGCTAATTTTCAGCGTATGGTGAAAGAAGAGGGAACGGCAATCATTACCCAAACAAGTGATCTAGCACCAGCAGATAAACGCTTGTATTCAATCCGTGATATTACTGCAACGGTTGAGTCGATTCCGCTGATCACTGCATCAATTTTATCTAAAAAGCTTGCAGCTGGTTTAGATGCTTTAGTTATGGACGTTAAAGTTGGCAACGGTGCAATGATGCGTAATTTAGATGATGCGCAGGCGTTAGCTAACTCAATTGTCAATGTTGCCAACGGAGCTGGTGTTAAAACCCAAGCGATTATCACGGATATGAATCAAGTATTAGGCGTTTCGGCAGGTAATGCATTAGAAATGGTTGAGTCTGTTGATTATCTAACAGGTAAACTTCGTGAACCAAGGTTACACCGTATTACCGTAGAATTGGCTAAAGCGATGTTAATTAATACTGGGGTTTGCCAAACAAGCGATGAAGCAGGTATTAACATAGAACGTGCATTGTCTTCGGGGAAAGCGGCAGAGATATTTGCCAAGATGATAACTGCTTTAGGGGGGCCTAGTGACTTTATTGAAAACCCTTGGCGTTTAATGCAAAGAGCTCAAGTAGTAAAAGATATTGTTGCGCCAAGTGCTGGTTATATTGCAAGCATGCAGACCTTTGATATTGGTATGGCGATAGTTGGCATGAAAGGGGGCCGCACAGCCAATGGTCAGCAAATTGACCACAGTGTCGGTTTTGATCGGGTGCTGCCGGTGGGCACTAAAGTAAATAAAGGCGATTGTATCGCACGCATTCATGCAAGTAATACTGAGCAAGCAGAACATTTTTCTCAAGCTTATGTTAATGCATTGTCTTTTAGTCAAGATGCCCCAAGTGAAACACCTGTTATTTACGGCGATTAATACTAATTAAATTTCGCGTATAGCAAGCCTTACTTTACACCGCCCAAAGGATAAAAAAGTAAGGCTTTGCTTAATTAACAGACATTTAACCAGAAAATTCAAAATTTAACTTCAGTAATACTGATGCTTGTCGATAACTTATTTAAGTCCAAACAAGTTCTCTTGGTATGTTAGAAGTTACCGACACCATCAGCCAGCCGCTAATAGAAGAAGCGCAGCTTGGTACAACGCTCAATAGAAATGTCCACAGCAACAAACGCAGTGAATTTTCCTTGTTGTTGGCGATGTTGACAGATGATGTTAGGGCATTTAGCCAGTTTAACTTACCAACACATAAAACTGCTGAAAAAACAATAACAGACGAACAGCTTCGTCACACTTTTATGTTACCCGAGAAAACAGAATTGGCGATTAAAACATTAGATGATATCGACAGGTATGCCCAATCATCATTGGCCAATCAAGGACTTTTAACCACCCTCAAGCTACAAGACTGTTTACAAGCTAAACCTATTGGCTTTCGCGATGACAAAGCTCATGTGCCAAGTGCGATCATGGAAAATACCAGTTTGTATTGTCAATTAAAGCACAGTAAAACAGCTGCAAATAAGTTACCTGCAAAGCGTAATTTTGATGCGGTTGGTTTTATAAAAAATGTGCAAGAGACAATAGTTCACTCACCTTTTTTTGCTCACGCTTGATTAACTGTAATTGATCATCAATAGTTAAAAAGTAATTCTTATGTTTGTTTCTTTCAGGGTGAGCAACTAAGTGTTTAAAAGATTAATAGAATCTATATTCAAAAAAAAGCACCAGGCAACATATGACTATTTTGAACGTACAAAAGCTTCAGACAATAAACCTGAAGAGCTAAGTGCGCCGAAAGTTTTAGTAGATAAAAGTATTAACCATGAACCCTTCTTTGTTAGAGCTGAATATCATTATTACGATTACTGTTTTGGCATTGATGATGAAGCGAATAACGATGAACTAGCTCGGCGGGTAATGGAAGATATTTCTCTTTTGATGAAAACACCAGAAAAAATCATAGAGAGCCTACCGCAACTGCCTATGTCGGTTACCCAAATTTTAAGTAGCCTCGACAACGATGATTTTCAACTTGATTCGCTGCTAGATATTATTCATCGAGAGCCAGTTATTGCTGCAAGAGTCATTAAAGTGGCCAATACCAGTTATTACAATAAGTCAGGTAAAGATGTTTTAGATTTAAAACAAGCGTTTATGTTGCTTGGTAAACAAGGTGTTTTACAAGGCGTATTACTTGGCTTTTTTCAAAATATGGTGCCACAACCGAATGCTTATTTTCAGCGATATGGACGTTTGATCTGGGAACACGCAGAACACACAGCCTCGTTGGCTAGGTCTTTTTTTCCAAGTAAACAGCAAAAATCTGATGCATCACATGCATATTTGTTAGGGCTATTATGTAACTTAGGTGAAATGGTTATTTATCAGTTGCTTATTGAGTCTTTTGCCTTTATTGCACCTGATGCTACACCGTCAAATATTGCGTTTAAAAAGTTAATGTCAACCAAATCTAAACCACTGACATACCATATGGCCAAGTACTGGAAATTTCCAAAACCAATTATTGATGGTTTAGCGATCCAAGCTAAGCTAGATCAAATGCCGCTTAGTGAAAATATTGTCAAGAGTTGGCCCATTGCCAGCGCGGTTTATGAGGCTAATTTTATCAGCCGTTATCAACAGCGTATAGATGCTAAACATATCCGATCAGAACAGGCCAACATTGAGTTGATGCGTTTGGTGAAGAGCGAGCAAGCCCAACACCTTCTATCTGAACAGTTAACAGACAAGGTGTAGTAAGAGCAGCGATGTTTTTATTTTTATTCGCTGGGGCTAGCCAATTTATCAACCGTATCGGTGCAGGCTTTAATAAAGGTATTTAAGAAGTAGTTTACTTCTGGCATTTGCTCTTGGTATTTTTTGAGCTTTTTGGCTAAGCGCTCTTCAACGTGATCAAATTCATGATTATTGTGGTGTAATTCATCAATCGCCTTGATATAGGCAACTAAAATATCTGCGGCCTTAACAATTTTTTTATATTCTGGATCGACATTGTCTTGCACTATGATATCGCTAAACACATCTTGCAACTCTTTAGGTAGTGACTGCAAACACTCTTGTTCTGCATGTGCTTCAATTTTTTTAAATTCTTTGGCTATTTCAGCGTTAGCGTACTTTGTTGGCGCGACGATATCACCATAGCGAGTTTCGCTAGCCTCATGATAAAGTGCGATAGTAGCCGCGCGTTCAGGAATAATAATCCCATCAAATAACTTATTTTTTATAACCGCAAGTAGATGAGCAACAATAGCAACCTGATGGGAGTGTTCTGCGACGTTTTCTGGTTTTACACAAAACATTAGCGCCCAACGTTTAATTAAGGGCATGCGAATCATCCAAGCTAAAAAGTTGCTTTGTTGTGTGTTGCTCATAGTACCTCTTTAATCATTTACTTGTTGGTATGTAGCAAAAAATGCTTTTAATCGCTCTAATGCTGGCACTAGTTCATCTACGTGTGGCAAGAATACCAAGCGGAAATAATTTTTATCAGGTATGTTAAACGCGCTGCCATGTACTAGCAGAATTTTTTCTTGTTTAAGTAGATCAAGCACCATTTTTTCATCGTTAGTGATGTTAAATTTCTCAGCGTCTACCTTAACAAATAAATACAACGCACCCATCGCTGAATTACAGGACAACCCGTCAATATCGTTAATCATTTCCTCGGCAATGTTTCGCTGTTTAAGCAATCGACCGTTACCAGTAATTAATTCGTTAATACTTTGATAGCCGCCTAAAGCTGTTTGAATAGCGTGTTGTACCGGCACATTAGCGCACAGGCGCATCGAGGCCAAAATGTTCAAGCCTTCTAAAAAATCTTCCGCATGAATTTTAGGACCGGTAATCACCATCCAACCAGCGCGAAAACCTGCTATACGATAATTTTTTGATAATCCCCCCATGGTAATAATGAGAACATCATTAGCTAGGCTGGCTGTTGGAATGTGCTGAGCACCATCGTAGAGGATCTTATCGTAAATTTCGTCACTAAAAACAATTAACTGGTGTTCGCGTGCCAAGGCTAAAATCCCTTCTAATACTTCTTTTGAGTAGACGGCACCTGTTGGGTTGTTAGGGTTGATCAACACGATAGCTTTGGTATTTGTACTAATTTTACTGGCCATGTCGTCGAGATCAGGGAACCACTGGTTTTCTTCATCACAGCGGTAATGTATTGCTTTTCCGCCAGACAGTGAAACTGCTGCTGTCCAAAGCGGGTAATCTGGCGCTGGAATTAATACTTCGTCACCGTCATTTAACAAGCCTTGCATAGACATAACAATGAGTTCACTTACACCATTGCCAATGTATATGTCGTCAATGCTCAGGTCGCGAATTCCATTTTGTTGAAAGTATTGCATCACCGCAACACGAGCTGAATATATGCCTTTAGAATCGCAATAACCCTGTGCGGTTGGCAAATTATGAATAACGTCTTTCAAAATATCGTCTGGGGCTTCAAAACCAAAAGGGGCAGGATTGCCAATATTGAGTTTGAGAACTTTATGCCCTTCGTCTTCTAAGCGACGTGCCTCGGCTGCAATTTGTCCACGAATTTCGTAACAGACATTATTGAGCTTGGACGATTTTTTTACGCTTTTCATAATAATTAACTATTTGCCTTATAAAGTGTTTGTCATCGTATTGTTGCTTTTTATCGATGGATTTGAAACAGTTACTTTCATTTTTTTTATAGCATTTTTAACACTTGCCATTAATACTGGTTATTAAGCTCTGGATTGAAGGAAACATTATGCCATTACCTTTAGTTTGGTTAGGCGCCGCTGCTGTTTCAGCACTGGCTGTTAAAGAACTCGCAGATGACAGAAAAAAACAGCAACAAAGCAGACGACGCTATCCTAGAGCGCAGAGTCTTGCTGATATTGGACGTCATGATTCGCCAATAGCTATTTACCCGACAGACATGTTTAAAACCGAGCAAATGGTTGAACCTAAAGTCGGCTCTATTGTTTGTTGCGGTATTGGTGGCTTGCTTGATCACTCTGGGATCTGGATTGGCGAAAATACCATTGTAGAGCTTAATGGAGAGGGCTTAATTAAGCCAATTTCTGTTGAACGTTTTACCAAAGAAAGATCAGGTAAACATATTTTTGTTGCCTGCGATTCATTAGCCAAACCGCTGGCCAGTGAACAGGCGGCACAAAGGGCTATTTCACAAATTTACCAATATCGAGATTACCATTTGATAGAAAACAATTGTCATCAATTTATATGGCAATGTTTTCAGCCAAATGATGCTCGAATTACGACTTTTAAATCACTAAACATTAAACTTGCTCAGTTGTTTAACCGCGTTATTTATTGGGATCTGTATAAAACAACCAGCTAATGTTTTTCTTTGCTTGTACTAAAAAACTTACTTAAAACGCAGGCTGATAAAATGGCAAGGCGGTATTAATTTGTGTGCTATGTGTTTACACTATGTCTGTTAACTATTTCTAAATATATATTCTTTTAGTTTGAAATTATTTCTTAAAAGCATTGTTTTAATTAGCGGCTGTTTGCTCGTGTTGTCTGTTGTTCTGATCTTGGCTATTTTTCAAAGTCAGGCGAAAATTCAGCAGTCTGAACATATTTCACCTAAAGCCGCAAAAGAGAGTAAAGCGCTAGCCACTCGTTTGCTCGACAGCATAAAGCAGCCTGGCATTAAAAGCTTAGATATCTCTCAAAGTGAGTTAAGTGGCTTAGTTGCACTTGTTCATCGCGCAGAGCCCAAAATACATTTGGATGTTGATTTAAATGCGGCTTATGCAGATCTTATAACCAGTATTGAAACACCTATGCCATGGCTATTTAAATATATCAATTTATCTGCCCGTGTATTGCCATCAAACCAAGGTGTCGTTATTGAACATGTTACGCTTGGCCATATAAAATTGTCGGGCGATACATTTTTGTATTTAACAGAAGAACTTGTCGACACATTTGTGCAAGAAGGGTTATTCAACAAATTGATTGCTGCTGTTGAAAGAGTAGAGGTTAGCGAGCAAAAAATTATGCTTAACCTTGTACTTGAGAAACTTAAAAAAGAAAACGATACGCAGAAATCATTTTTAATGGTATTGCGTGATAGATTGTCACTTTATGGCGATCCAGAACACGTGTCATTTTATTATCATCATATTGCTAGCTTAGCTAAAACCACGCCTAAAAAATCATCAATTGCTGTGTATGTGCGTCACGTGTTTCAAGTGGCTCAGCAGCAGACTGTAAATGATCCCAATACCAGTGCAGTAGCGGAAAACCAGGCTGCTTTGATGAGCTTAGCCATTTATTTTGGTGCGGATCGCTTTGAATTAATGGTGGGAGATATTATTGTAAGGAAATACGAGCACTTAGCGCTAAGAAATCGCACACGTATTTCCACCACTTTGCGTGAACGTAACGATTTACAAAAGCACTTTATTTACTCTAGTGCATTACAGTTGTTTAGTAATGTCGGCGCGAGTGACGCCATCGGAGAGTATAAAGAGTTTTTAGACACCAATTCCGGTGGCAGTGGCTTTAGCTTTGCCGATTTACAAGCAGATAGGGCAGGTACTCGATTAGCAAATATTGTTACCAGTAGTGAAGTTGTTGCTAAAAAAGCCCAAGATATTTTATCAACCATAACAGATGAGCAGCTATTACCTAGCATTGATAACTTGCAAGAGGGGCTTGATGAACAAGCTTTTAAACAAACTTATGTTAATGCTAACTCAGAGAAATATTTAGACACGCTGCGACGCATAGATGAAAACCTAAAATCTCTACCGATATACCAACTCGCATTGTAGAAATTAATTTATTTGTTCTGATGAAATCGCAATAAAAAAGACGACTTATATTAGTCGTCTTTTCGGTTACAAAAAGCTTTTTAACAAGAGATAATTAAGCAAATAAATCTAATACGTTATCAATGGCTATCAGTGATTTTTCACCAGAGATACGATCTTTTACTTCAATCATTTGTTCGTCAAGGTTACGCTCACCAATCACTAATAAAGTTGGTGTACCGATAAGTTCATGGTCGGCAAACATAACACCTGGACGCTCTTTACGATCGTCAAACAATACGTCTATACCGGCTGCTTTTAAATCTTGGTAAAGTTTTTCAGCAGTTTCTTTAACACGCGCTGATTTTGCCATATTCATTGGTACAATCGCTGCTTGGAACGGAGCAATAGCTTTTGGCCACTTAATTCCGTATTTGTCATGGTTTTGCTCAATGGCTGCCGCGACAATACGTGATACACCAATTCCGTAACAACCCATAGTTAACGTTTGGTTTTTACCAGCTTCAGTTAACACACCTAAGTTCATCGCGCTGGCGTATTTTTCACCTAATTGGAAGATATGACCAACTTCAATACCACGTTTAATGACGATATTACCTTGACCACAAGGGCTTGGATCACCTTCAACTACGTTGCGAATATCTGCTACTGTGTAGTTAGTGAAGTCTCTGTCCCAATTAGCACCTGTATAGTGGTAACCATCTTTGTTAGCGCCACACACAAAGTCTGCTAAATGCGCAGCGCTGCGGTCAACGATAACGTCAATGCTTAAACCAATAGGGCCAATCGAACCTGCTTCACAGCCAGCCGCCGCTTTTATTTGCTCGTCTGATGCAAAAGTTAATGGTGACGCAATTTGAGCTAAATTTTCAGCTTTAATGTCATTAAGTTGATGATCACCACGTAATACTAATGCGATAACAGGTGCTTGTTGACCTTCTTCAGCGTGGCCAAGTACAAGTAAAGTTTTCACCGTTTGTTTCGCATCAACGTTAAGTAATGCCGCAACTTCTTCAATCGTTTTAGCGTTAGGAGTTGCAACTTCTGCTAAATCTTGTGTAGCGGTAGGGCGTTCACCTGCTGGCGCTAATGCTTCTGCTTTTTCAATGTTAGCGGCATAGTCACTAGTGTCTGAAAAAACGATATCATCTTCACCTGAATCAGCAAGTACATGAAACTCATGTGAGCCCTCACCACCAATTGAACCGTTGTCTGCAACCACTGGGCGAAAATCTAAACCTAAACGTTCAAAGATACGGCAATAAGCGTCAAACATGACTTGATACGTTTCTTTTAAACATTCGTCAGTAATGTGGAACGAGTAAGCGTCTTTCATTAAGAATTCACGACCACGCATTACACCAAAACGTGGGCGAATTTCGTCGCGGAACTTAGTTTGAATTTGGAACAAGTTAAGCGGTAGTTGCTTATAGCTACTCACTTCATTACGTAATAGTGCTGTGATCACTTCTTCGTGAGTTGGTCCCAATACAAATGGACGTTCATGGCGATCTTGCAAACGACATAGCTCTGGGCCGTAATCTTCCCAACGGCCTGATTCTTGCCATAAGTCTGCAGGTTGCACCATAGGCATCAAAGTTTCAATCGCACCGGCTTTTTCCATTTCTTCACGCACGATGTTTTCTACTTTTTTCAACACGCGCAAGCCTGTCGGCAGCCAAGTGTATAACCCTGAGGCAACATTACGAACAAGGCCTGCACGTAACATAAGTTGATGGCTGATCACTTCAGCGTGAGCAGGGGTTTCTTTCAATGTTGAAAGTAAATATTGGCTAGTACGCATTGATTTTAAATTCCGTAAAACAATGTTGGATAAAAATTAGAGGGTTTATTCTAACAGGGCATTTGTTTAGGCAAAAGAGGCAAAATGAATTAATCACTTAGCCTTTTTGATTGAATGCCTATTTTAGCTGTTGCTCAGCAAGTGCAGCGGTTAATTGATCAATTTTTCTCTCAAGCACTAGCATGTCTTCTTTAGTCGCTAAAGTTTGTGCTGGTTTACCTTCTTCTTCATGCATTATTTGCATAGCGTCTACGATAATACCAATAAATAGGTTGAGCACAGCAAAACTGGTAATGATGATAAACGGTACAAAGAAAAGCCAAGACTCTGGAAACAGTTCCATTGTCGGGCGAACAATGCCCATCGACCAGCTCTCAAGCGTCATGATCTGAAAAAGCGTGTAAGCTGAAGCGCCTATACTGCCAAACCACTCTTGCATATTTGGATCTGGGTGTGTGCCAAAAAGTTTAGTGGCAAGTACCGCGCAAACATAGAAAATAACGGCTAAGACACCAACAACTGATGCCATACCAGGTAGTGAGTGGCCTAAAGCACCTATGACACGGCGCATTTGTGGTACTACAGAGAATAAGCGCAACACCCGTAAAATTCTAAAGGCACGCAATACTGCTAATCCACCACTGGTTGGCATCCAAGAGATAGCCACAATAATAAAATCAAACCAGTTCCAGCCTGAGCGGAAAAAGCTTTTGCGGTAAACAAAAAGTTTAAGCACCAACTCAATGGTAAAAATGCTGAGCACAACCAAATCAATTTTATGCATGATAACGGCGTTAGTTTTACCAAATTCAGTCGTTTCCATGCCCAAAGTAACGGCATTAAATAAAATTAAGCCAATTAAGGTATTTTGAAAGATATTGCTTTCGACAAATTGTTTAAGTTTTTGATGAAAAGTCATTAAGGTTTATAAATAACAATAAAATGCGCACTATAAATAGGGCCTCGCCATTTGAAATTCAAGAGATTTACAAGGGAAATTTGTTACTAATCGTTAGCCTTGTTTTTGAACTTATCTGGTCATCTTTTTTACAAAGACCACAACGAATAACGCAATAGTAAAACTACCTGTGAAGGCTTCGAAGGCGGCGATCGCTCGGGAAATTCCTACCGGGGTAAAATCACCGTAGCCAAGTGTGGTAAAGGTAACGATGGAATAATAAAGACAAGATAAAAACAATGAAAAATTATCGCTGGCACTTTTGTTTATGTCATATGACAGCACTTCACCTTGGTAAACCAAACCAGTAAAGGTGTAACAGGTTGCACAAATTAGAATTAAACAAATGGAAATACCTACGATACGGATAGGGTCTTCACCATAACCACAAAACAGGTCAACAATTTTAGAGCTGAAACGTCGAAAGGAGGGTTTAGGCATTTGTTTACGGCGCATGGTCAATTCTTTTTGAATAAGTTCTCCTGAAGCGGTGAAAATGCCTTCGTGCTCTGCGTGTTTGCGCAAATCTCGATAAATTTCTTCAGCTTGTTCATATAAATCAAGCGCCTTGTTCATGTTGCCTTGTTTTTCGGCTTGTTTTGCTTCTATATCCTGTTTGATTCTTTTTCCATAATCTAGATGTTCAATTTTGCAGCCTTTCCATTTGATTCCGAGCAAATTGGCATTTTGTACTTTGGCACAATTCATATTGGCGTACCGTAAATCTGCCTTCATTAAACTGGCATTTGTCAGGGTTATGTTGAAAAGGTGGGCACCAGATAGGTCGGCGCGGTAAAAGTCAGCATATGAAAAGTCGAACCCTTCTTTATAATGATGGTTTACCAGGTCAATGTCGCTAAGGTCTGCCCCTTTTAAGCAGATACCCCTTGTCATACCGCCAGAGCGCGTAAATTCAATTAAGTTTTCTTTAACATCAGGCCCCGACTTATCAACACTTTTATCATGCCAATAACAAAAACCTGAAGTTCCAGCTTCTTCAGGGCATTTGATGTTTTCGGGGTCATCATACTGGCAATAACGAATCGTGTTATCCATGTTTACCAGTATAGTTATCGATTAATAAATTACCTAACTGATGCAGGCAAGGGGCAATTAATATGGACTAAAAAGATATTTTACGGCGTCCACCGGGGATGTTTGCGGCCGCTTTTGTATTTGTTGATGACTTAGGTTTTGATTTTTTTACTGGCTCAGTTATTGGTGCATCACATTGCATTTGAATAACTTCACCATTGAAATATATGACGTCACCATCATAGATTTTTTTACGCTTTTGGGTAACAACTTCTTCGTTAACCGCCACATAACCTTCTGAGATCACAATTTTAGCTTCGCCACCACCGCCAACAAGGTTGGCAATTTTCAGTAATTTGTATAGTTCTATAGGCTGTGAGGATAGTTCAACGATAATCATATGTGGTCAATGTAAAATAGCTTATCGCGTATTGTAACGCGATAAGCGTACTATACCAACGAGATTAATCTCGGTACTGACCAATAACATTTTCAATGGTCATGATGCCAAACATAACTTTACGAATAAATGACTCAGAGCTGCCAACTAAATTAAAGTTTGGGTGTTTTGACCAGACAGATTGTAACTTTTTGTCTAACTCGACAGCGGCCTGTTCAGATTCATTACGCACAGGATTATTGCTACGAATACTTTCCCCTGACTTGGCTGCGGTTTCAAAAAATATTACTGCATCATAGCGCGCAAGCTCTTGTTCAACTGTGGTATTCATCGTGTTGAGGAATTCTTCTTCACTACCCGGCCAGTAGGCAAGGCCATCTAAGCTGCCTCGATCACACAAGATTAAACATTCAGGATTCATAGCTCGTTGAATATCTTCCAGGTTTTTTTGCAGGTTAAAAATAGCAGTTTGTTGTGCTTTAAGCACTTTTGGATCATGTGAACGTTCAATGCCACCACTGAATATCATTGTGGCCGCTTCCGGTACCGACGCTATTTTGCCTGCAAACTCTCTTCTAATTAAATCCAACGCCGTAGTTTTGCCACCACCTGGACCACCCGTTAATACGATACGTTTTTTCATGGGAGATATATTCATCTTGTTGTTGATTCACTAAATAATTCGGCTATCACGGCTTTTTTCTAAATAGACTGCAATAGCCTTTGATGTTGGTGTGTAAGACTTATCGCCAACGCTGTCGAGTGGCACTAATGGATTGGTCTCAGGATAATATGCGGCTAAATTACCTCGTGGGATATCATAAAAGCACAGCTCAAAATTTTGTACCGTTCGATATTCGTCGTTAAACCACACGGAAGTAATATCAACTAGATCACCGTCGTTAAAACCTTGGTGTTGGGCATCTTTAGCATTGATAAATAGCACATTACGCTTACCCGAAATACCACGGTATCTATCGTTCATACCATAAATTGTCGTGTTGTACTGATCATGTGAGCGCAGTGATTGTAAGGTAAACAACTTATGTGTACCCACTTGTTCGGTAAACTGCTCCGCAATCAATTGCTTTGGTAGTTCATTTGACGAAAAATTAGCTTTGCTGTTTGTGGTCAGCCAATTAAAGTCGGCGGCCGAGTTGCCTAAATAAAAGCCGCCAGGTTGTTCAATCTTTTCATTAAAGTGAGCAAAAGCCGGCAATGATTGAGCAATCATATCGCGTATTTTTTGATAATCGCCAGCCAATGATAACCAATTTACCGTCGAGTCTTTAAGTGTGGCGTGTGCAATATTCGCCACAATATTAGTTTCAGATTTTAACTTGTTACTAATAGGGGGCACATTACCTTGTGAGGCATGAACCATGGAGAAAGTGTCTTCAACCGTAATTTTTTGCTCACCCGTTGTTTGAACATCGATTTCTGTTCGACCAAGGCAAGGCAAAATAAGAGCATTTTTGCCAATAAGTAAGTGGCTGCGGTTAAGCTTCGTGCTTATTTGCACATTTAACTCTGTATTGCGCAGTGCCTGGAAGGTTTTTTCAGAATCTGACGCTGCGGCAGCAATATTACCGCCTAAACATACTAGAACTTTACTTTGCTTTTTAAGCAGGGCATGAATGGCGTGATAGGTATTGTGACCATGTTCGTATGGCAATGACTGACCAACCAATTGAGCCATAGCGTCAACAAATGTATTACTCGGTTTTTCGTTGATGCCCATCGTGCGGTTGCCTTGAACGTTTGAATGACCTCGCACCGGACATAAACCAGCGCCTTTTTTGCCGATGTTACCTCGCAATAATTGTAAATTAACCAACTCTTGTATAGTGGCAACGGAATGTTTGTGCTGCGTTAGTCCCATTGCCCAAGTACATATAACTTTATCAGCCTGACAATAAATATGTGCAGCCTGCCTTAATTCTTGTTGCTCAAGGCCTGATTGTTGGGTGATTTTTTCCCACGACGTTGCTTTGACTTGTTCAATGTAATGGTTGAAACCTTCAGTATGCTGGTCAATAAAGCTGATATCTAATAACGTTTTACTACCTGACGATGTCAGCTGTTCATCATGCTCTAATATGGCTTTTACGATGCCGCGAATGGCCGCCATATCACCACCGAGTTTTGGGGTGAAATAAGCATGGCTGATCTCAGTTGCTTTACTGGTCAATAACTCAACCGGATCTTGAGGACTTGCAAACCGCTCTAACGCGACTTCTTTTAAATTATTAAAAGTAACGATTTTACATCCTGCTCGAGCTGCCTTTCTTAAAGCATTCATCATACGAGGATGGTTAGTACCTGGGTTTTGGCCAAAAACAAATATAGCGTCAGCATGATCAAAATCATCTAAAACAACAGTACCTTTGCCAACGCCAATACTTGTGGTTAAAGCAACACCGCTTGCTTCGTGGCACATATTTGAACAATCAGGAAAATTGTTAGTGCCGTACATACGGCCAAATAATTGGTACAAAAATGATGCTTCGTTACTGGCTCTGCCTGAAGTGTAAAATTCGGCTTGGTTAGGCGATTCTAAATTTTTTAAATGGCTAGCAATAAGTTCAAAAGCTTGTTGCCACGAAATGGGTTGATAATGGTCTGTATCGCTATTGTAGGACAAGGGTTCAATTAAACGGCCCTGATATTCAAGCCAGTAATCACTTTGTTTCATCAAACTTGAAACAGAGTGCTGGGCAAAAAACTCTCTACCGATAGTTTTACTCGTTGATTCCCACGCTATCGCTTTTGCACCATTTTCACAAAATTGGAACAAGCCATCTTTTTGATCACCCCATGCGCAACCTGGGCAGTCAAAACCTTTGTTTTGGTTGGCTTTAAGTAGATTCTTAATATTTGTTTGCGGCTGTTGGCTTTGAACTATGTGCTTTAATGTCGATTTTAACGACGACAAACCACCAGCTTTTAACGGTTTGTTATGTTTAGGTGTTTCAATGGACACAGGCAATTCTCATTTAACAGCGATATAGTCATTATGCCTTGGCATTTCGGCATTACAAGCGTAATAAAAGCTTTCATCCTTAACCTTTTTAACTTTGTTTTATCTGATGATTTTATCAATCTAGTTATTGAATGCCACCTTTGTTGTTACGTTATTGGTTAATTAAGCTTGGCAACGTTTTCGCTAACAACAGGAGTAGCGCTTATTGTTGACATTTGATTTAGCTGCTTTTTGATAATCGATAACTCGGCTGCAAAATTTTCATTGAGGGAGTTAACTTGTTGTAAGTGTTCTTGTGAGGAAGACTTAATGGAAAGGCTCACTTGTTGATCTAATGAAAGTAATGATTTTTCTTTAGCATCTAATTGCTGCTGACTGTCTTTTTTAATTTCATCGTTTAACTTGCCAGTAATGTTTGCCATTTGTTGGGTATAGTCTTGATGCTGAGATGAAAGCTGATTTAGGTAAGCAAGACTAGTTTTAGAAAGCTGTTCAATATCTTGTTTAAGTTGTAGATTTTTTTCGCTTAATGCTTGGGTTTCGGCAACTAAAGATTGTTTTGTTTGCTCAAGTTTGCGTTTAGTACTGTCAAAGTAGGCTTGAACACCAACGGTTAAAAACGGAATTAACGCGATTAATACCGGGGTGAAAATTGACAGAAATTGGTATTTTAAGTAAAACGGCTTTTCAAGCTCACTGACTTCAAGTTTTAAGCGTTTAAGTTCTAATTCTGCTGCATGTAGTTCTAATTGTTCTTTACTCACTCATTGTTCCTTAAAACAAATATCCATTTAGCTTGAGTTGAATATAATCGTAATTTCACTAATGTAAATGAGTAAATCACACATTTGTGCACCTTTGCTCAACAAGTAATCATATTTATGAAAAGTAAAAAGAAAATTGTTGTTTTAACTGGCGCTGGCATGAGCGCTGAAAGTGGTATTAATACCTTTAGAGACGCTGATGGTCTTTGGGAAGGTCACGATGTGATGGAAGTAGCAAGCCCAGAAGGTTGGCAAGCAGATCGTGAGCTTGTATTGGAGTTTTACAATCAAAGAAGGCGACAGTTACTTAATGTTAAGCCGAATGGTGGTCATATCGCATTGGCAAAAGCTGAAGCAGATTTTGATATAAGTATTATCACTCAAAATGTTGATGACCTGCATGAGCGAGCCGGTAGCTCAAATGTTTTACATTTACATGGTGAGCTATTAAAGGCTCAGAGTACTTTGTTTCCTGAAAATGTGATTGATTGGCGAGATGATATTGTTTTAGGAGACAATTGCGAACAAGGAGCGCAGCTGAGGCCATTTATCGTTTGGTTTGGTGAACAAGTTCCTATGCTGGAGCCTGCCGTGGTCGAAGTAGCGAGTGCCGATATTGTTATCGTTGTTGGTACGTCAATGAAAGTCTATCCTGCCGCTGGATTAACAACATTTGCCGCTAGTCATGTGCCAATTTATTATCTTGATGTAAATCCGAACGTGAATGAAGCGCTAGAGCAGTCAAATAATCTAACAGTGATAAAACGCAGCGCCGCAGAAGGCTTACCAGAATTACTCGCAGCGCTATAGCTTATTCGCCATAAGAACTAGTCATTGAGCATAGGGCTTAGGGCTGCTAAAATCGCGCCATCTTTAATCTATTAGGAATCAAAAGCATGTCAGTTATTCGTTGGTTGCTAGGGCGCATCATATTGTTTTTTAACTTTATTTTTTCGCCAAAATCACCAAAATTAACGCCGGAGCAACAAGCCAATATCAACGAAAAAACTCAGAACATGAGTTTGTATCAGCTTCCTGCTTGCCCATTTTGCGTAAAAGTTCGTCGAGAAATGAAACGTCAGGGTATTAGTCTTGAGCTGAGAAATATCAACCAATCTGAACAATTAAAACAAGAGTTAATTGAACAGGGCGGAAAGCGTACGGTTCCTTGTTTACGTATTGAGCACAGTGCAGGTAATGTAGAGTGGATGTATGAATCGTCAGATATCGTAGATTACTTGAAGAAAAACATAGCCGCTTAAAACCATTGTTTTTTGTGGCTAAAGCAGCGTTTTAACGCTGCTTTTTTATCTTAGGGGTTGCGTAGCAACCAGAACACCACGGGCATGCCCGTGGATGAATGACTCCTTTGCCTGTATTCTATAGGGATGGAAGTTAACTTTTCGGCACATGCCGTATATAGAATTCAA
>NZ_BNCK01000017.1 GCF_014656435.1 Thalassotalea marina | reverse complement strand
ATGCTTAGCGACAATAGCGTTGTAGAAAGTTCCCATGTGAGAGTAGGACATCGCTAAGCTTTTATTCCAAGAAAAGGCCGTCTTCACAGACGGCCTTTTTTAATGGGCAAAATTTATGGAGTACTCTCACGAGAGTAGGGCGAAGCAGGATAAGATTGAATAAATAGTTTTATTCAATCCCTGATGAGCGGATTGAGCTCTGCGAAATCCCGGATCTGAGCTAAGCTTTTATTCCAAAGAAAAGGCCGTCTTCACAGACGGCCTTTTTTTATCGACAAAATTTATAGAGTACTCTCACTTGGTCGTTCCTTGCCATCCATGGCACCACGACATTAGTGAATCCATTCACGTCAGTAGGGTTAAAAAGAGCCAAGATGAACAATTTCTTGTTGGCCCTCTTTAACCGAATGAGCTCTGGTAACCCCCTGGTCATTAAAAAGAGGTTTCATTTAGCCTTAACGATTTAACAGCCTTAAATAACCCATCCTACTTTTCTGATAGCCTAAAAAGACGTCCATCTAGGTTAGTTGGACGACAACTAACCTTACACCATGAATGATAGCGGCTTGCTTAGTGTCAATTTTAATAAGAGGAAAAGCGTATGACAAAAGTAAGCAGTGAAATGAAAACATCGGTGTCCAAATTAAATGTGTCTCCGATTATTCAAATTATTATTTTATATCTAATTGCTGTAATCGTTCAGCGTGTAGGTAGTGAGTTAACTTCGCTATATACAATTAATACTGTAACGCAAAATTTTTTTGAAAACTTTGTTGGTTTAGTATTTGTTTTATATGTTGTTGTAAAGCTTAATTTATGGAGCAGAATATATTGGTTTAGTCATTTGTCTTTTAAGCGCTGGTATCTGTTTTTGTTACCATGTGCCTATATCTTGATAAATATCGGTGAGCTTTATCCGCATTCGAATCAAGATTTAGTTGTTGGGCTATTATCAAATATGTTTACCGGCTCTTTGGAAGAAATACTATGTCGGGGGATAGTGATAGTTATCTTGTTTGATTATCTCATAAAGCGTGAACACAAAAATATCCCGTTAAAGGCTGCCTTATTGTCATCTTTGCTGTTTGGGTTAGTACATTTTGTCAATGTATTTGAAAAGCCAGAAACAATAGGCGTGATTACGGGACAAGTAATTTATGCAACCTTTATAGGGATGGGCTTTGCTGCTTGTTACTTGCGCACTCGTTCATTAGTACCTTTGATGATAATTCATGCTGCAATCAATATTATGGGTTTTTTAACATCTGCTCCTAACGAACCGGCAGCTGCATCTTTTATTGACACGTTACCAGCAATAATCATCTGTTTCCCTTTAATGATTTATGGCATCGTTATATTATCTGGTGATAAGTCTAACTCTATAGAATTTAGCAGATAATTGGAAGTAGAGGGAGCATGGTCTCCCTATATTAAAAATATGAAAATTGAATTACAGAGTATTCCTCACCTTATCGCTAGTTGTTTGTTTCTGATCTTGGCGACACGTACTTTATTAACAATTGAATTGAATAAAAACACTAATACTAATAAATGGCTAGCGTCACTTTTTTTAGTATTAGCCCTTTTGTTATTTGATGAATTTTTATTTTTAAATGCTCTTATCTTTAATAACAGCGCTCTGTGGGAAAAGTTGATTACATCATTGAATTTAACAATAGGTCCTTTAACCTATTTTTACGCACAAGCGATGACTTCCAATTCGGAAAATAGGCGAGGATACTTCTACCTACATTTTTTGCCTGCGTTTACGTTCTTTATAGTCTCGTTGTTTATCAGTTCTGAAATGTTTAACAATAATAGCAGTGTAAAAGTGACGTTCAGTCTTTTGTTTTTGGCGACTTTGTTACCATATGTTTTTAAAGTGTTAGCTGACTTGTCAACATATCAACAAGGTGTGAAACAACACTTTTCAAGCTTCTTAAATCATGACTTAAGCTGGTTAAAGTTGTGGGCAGGGTTTATGGTCATTATGGCAATTATTATCTGTCTTTCACCTGTTGCTGAGCAATTTAAACTGCTTAGCCAATTAATGCCTGACGTACATTATTTGTTGATTATTGCCTCCGTTGTCTTTTTATTAATGCCAGACATCAGTAAACAAAAATCCATTGAAGACAAACCTTTAGAAAAACAAATACAAGATTTACCAGGTCAGGAGCTAACCGCTGCGTTTAAGCATATTGAACAACTTTTTATCGAGCAAAAGAGTTATCTCAATAATGAGCTAACGTTAGCTGAGCTTTCTAAACTTTGTCAGTTACCTGAGGTGTTAGTATCAAATGCGATCAATCATGTAGGAAAGCAATGCTTTTACGATTATGTTAATACACATAGGATAGAAGAAGCTAAACGTTTGTTAATCAAACATAGAAGTCGTTCGGTGATTGATGTAGCGATGGATTCAGGCTTTAATGCTAAATCCACATTCTATAACGCCTTTAAAAAATTTGTCGGCCAATCTCCAAGTGAATTTCGAAAAGCAAATCAAAATTTAAATGATGAATGCCAAGCTTAAATAAATACGTGAATTGCTAGCTGTTGGAAAGAAAACAGCTAGCTACATTGGCCCGCTAAGTTATTCTCGTGTGATAATAGTTTCGCCATGGTTATTGTAAACAACTAAATAAGAATACCCCTCATTAACGCTACATAGGTCTATTTCGGTATCGTCAACGATTAAACTATTTGCACACTGGTTTATCTGCATGAAATCTGATACTTTCCCTTTTTCCAGCGTCGTAGCAATATTATTCGTTCCATTTGTATAGACGTGGGCATTTACATTGGAAAATATACGAACGTTATAAACATTTGCTTGTTCTTTGCGCTTTTGTCGAAAAGTATCAAACTGTAGTTCATTGTAGTCCTTCCATATAACCCCCCAGTATTTTTTACCTGCAGAAAGGGTTGTTTTACTTTTTGCATTGTAATGCAAACTATTACTATCAATGGCACCAATATGAATAGCATTATTTATGTTTTTGTATTCATAGTCATAAGTTGTACTCACACTAGCAGTAGGGATGTTATCTGCTACATTGTATGAACTTCTAAAAAGTTTGTTCTCGTCATCATCATCGAATAGGTCATCTCGTCTTATGTGAAAATCCATCATAAGATCTGTACTGTTGATAAAACTAAAATCAACTTCCGATTCAGTCACGTCCTTGAAGTCGTCTGATGAACTTCCCCCACAAGCAGTTAGCGCTATCAATAGCACTATAAGATAAGCAAATTTTGTCATTAGAAAATCCTTTCAAAAATAAATTAAATTGCACACTTAGTTTTTAATCTGCAGGCATTATAAGTACGAAATCATGTGTAAGTTGTGAAAAAAAGTATTCCATTTGTAAAAAAGCTTAATTTTTATTTTTACAAAAAAATACGTATTTCAATAAGATGAAAGAAATATTAAATATGGTTTTACGAAAAAAGCACCTCAACATAAAACTAAGGATTGTACGGCGTAGGGTAAAGGACTTGAACCATTGATTGGTGCGGGTTGTTAAGAGTAGAAGGTGCTTGCACCGAACTTACGTACGCGACATTTGAGAAAATATTTTAAATTAAAGCTTGGTTCGAAATCATTCAGAAGATTTTTGGTGGACGGTACTGGGCTTGAACCATTGATCGGCGCGGGTTGTTAAGAGTAGAAGGTGCTTGCACCGAACTTACGTACGCGACATTTGAGAAAATATTTTAAATTAAAGCTTGGTTCGAAATCATTCAGAAGATTTTTGGTGGACGGTACTGGGCTTGAACCAGTGATTGGCGCGGATTGTTAAGAGTAGAAGGTGCTTGCACCGAACTTACGCACGCGACATTTGAGAAAATATATTAAATTAAAGCTTGGTTCGAAATCATTTAGAATGATTTTTGGTGGACGGTACTGGGCTTGAACCAGTGATTGGCGCGGATTGTTAAGAGTAGAAGGTGCTTGCACCGAACTTACGCACGCGACATTTGAGAAAATATATTAAATTAAAGCTTGGTTCGAAATCATTTAGAATGATTTTTGGTGGACGGTACTGGGCTTGAACCAGTGATTGGCACGGGTTGTTAAGAGTAGAAGGTGCTTGCACCGGACTTACAAGTATATTATTTAAAGATTTTTATACGAAATATTTGGTGGACGGTACTGGGCTTGAACCAGTGACCCCCGCCTTGTAAGGGCGGTGCTCTCCCAACTGAGCTAACCGTCCGGGTCGTGATGGTTTATGACTTGGTGGACGGTACTGGGCTTGAACCAGTGACCCCCGCCTTGTAAGGGCGGTGCTCTCCCAACTGAGCTAACCGTCCGGGTCATAAAGTATTTGATTTGGTGGACGGTACTGGGCTTGAACCAGTGACCCCCGCCTTGTAAGGGCGGTGCTCTCCCAACTGAGCTAACCGTCCAAATCAAATGGGCGTATATTCTGAAAATTGGTGGACGGTACTGGGCTTGAACCAGTGACCCCCGCCTTGTAAGGGCGGTGCTCTCCCAACTGAGCTAACCGTCCAGAATATACTGAAACAGAAACGTGGTGGACGGTACTGGGCTTGAACCAGTGACCCCCGCCTTGTAAGGGCGGTGCTCTCCCAACTGAGCTAACCGTCCGTCTCTGTGGTGGCGTATTATAGGTTGATCCAAAAAGCTGTCAATACAATATCTGTAAAAATCTTATATTTTTTCATGAATTTGAACTGAATGCCGAATTAATCAACACATTGCTCGATTAACGATCTTTTTTGTAAAGCAAAATACTTTCAAGGTGTACACACGCTGTTTGCCTGCTAAAATAGCGCCACAATTACAGTCGGTTTTAACAATAAAGCCTTTATCAGATTTAGTGAGATTTTCATGAGCTTGACTACGCGATTTGCTCCAAGCCCTACAGGGTATTTACACGTTGGTGGTGCGAGAACCGCTTTATATAGCTGGTTATATGCACAAAAGAACGGTGGCGATTTTATTTTACGTATTGAGGATACAGATTTAGAGCGTTCAACTCAAGAATCTGTTGACGCAATTATGGACGGCATGAATTGGCTAAATCTTCCTTGGACTCAAGGTCCATTTTTCCAAACTCACCGATTTGACCGTTATAAAGAAGTTATCGCACAACTTGTAGAGTCAGGTAATGCGTACCGTTGTTACTGTACACAAGAAGAAGTTGAAGCAATGCGTGAAGAAGCTCGCGCAAAAGGCGAAAAAGAAAAGTACAATGGCATGTGGCGTGAACGCACTGATTATCCAGAAGATAAGCCTTACGTGATTCGTTTTAAAAATCCACTTGATGGCAATGTGGTCATTAAAGATTTAGTTAAGGGTGAAATTGTTATTTCAAACCAAGAACTAGACGACTTAATCATTGCTCGCTCAGACGGCTCACCAACTTATAACTTAACCGTAGTTGTTGATGACTGGGACATGGGTGTTACACATGTCATTCGTGGTGACGACCATGTTAATAATACGCCACGTCAAATTAATATTCTTGCTGCATTAGGCGCTCCATTACCAGAATATGCTCATATTCCAATGATTCTGGGTGACGATGGTAAACGTTTGTCTAAGCGCCATGGTGCCGTATCTGTGATGCAATATCGTGATGAAGGTTACTTGCCGGAAGCATTGCTTAACTATTTAGTGCGCTTAGGTTGGTCACACGGTGATCAAGAAATATTCTCTCGCGAAGAAATGATTGAGCTCTTTGATTTAACAGGATGTAACCGTGCACCGTCAGCGTTTAATACTGATAAGCTAATTTGGGTAAATCAGCATTATATGAAAACACTAGCGCCAAGCTATGTAGCTGAACATCTTGAATGGCACATGAAAGATCAAAACATTGATACAGCAAATGGCCCAGCATTAGCTGATGTAGTAACAGTGCAAGCTGATCGCGTTAAAACATTAAAAGAAATGGCAGAAATTTCACGTTATTTCTTTGAAGACTTCACTGAGTTTGATGCTACTGCAGCTAAAAAGCACTTACGCCCTGTAGCAGAAGCACCATTGCAATTAGTTAAAGAAAAGCTCAGTGCTCTAGCAGAATGGAAAGCTGAGCCTATCCATGCAGCGATTAACGCAACAGCTGAAGAATTAGAGCTTGGTATGGGTAAAGTAGGAATGCCACTTCGAGTTGCGGCAACGGGTGCAGGCAACTCGCCATCACTTGATATTACTTTAGAGCTTTTACCAAAAGAAAAAGTGTTAGCTCGCATTGATATGGCATTGGCGGTAATTGAAGAAAGAAAAGCCAATAGCTAATAAAAGTTTGTCTTTGTAGATAGGGCTCCTTTAAGGAGCCTTTTTTTTCGAAAAATTTAAGCGAATATTTTAAATTTTTTAAAAAACTGGTTAACCAGAACAATAGCTTAAATTAAATGTTCTGTAGAGCAATAATACATCAGTAAATGCATAAAAAATGCTCATTTGGTTAACTTGATTCCATTGTGAAATAGCTTTTTCTATGCTACATACTGGTACGATCAGATAAAAATAATACCGATAAAAATAAGCAGAAATGGGGAGCTAGCACGTGAATTTTACCAAAACCAAAATTGCGAAATCGATAACCTTGATTTCTATCTCTAGCATTTTATATGGATGTGGAAACGACCATAAATATGAAAGTAGCAGTACATACCAACCTCCTGAACCACCACCTGTAGTAACACCTGAGACACCTTCACCTATACCGAGTTTTGCTCCAGACGGTAATCTTACTGCTAACATTCGCTGGACAGATTATGGTGTTCCACACGTAACGGCAGACAACCTTGAAAGTTTAGCGTATGGCGTTGGCTATGCTTTTGCTAAAGACAATATCTGCGTATTAGCCGACCAAATCGTTAAATATAATTCGCAACGATCTAAATACTTCGGACCCGACATGGTGCCGGGCTCAGGAGATTCGGAGCATTTGATTAATGACTTTGGTTATTTGACATTAGATATTCGCCATCAAGCACAAACCCATTTCAACAGCATGTCAGACAACAGCCGAGCATTGTTGATGGGTTATGCCGCAGGTTATAACAAATACCTTGCAGATACCGGTGCTCAAATTGATGCCACCTGTGCAGGACAACCTTGGGTGCAGCCGATTGACCATATCGACATTTTAACGTATTCATTAGGTATTGCCTTACTGCCGGGAGCTGCTAACTTTTTAGGTCCTATGTTCTTAGCTGCGCCTCCTGGGGAAAGCTATTTACCGTATCCTAAAGTCGCCAGTGCCTCTTCTGCACCTTTGTCAGTCAAACCCAAAGTTAGTTTGCCCGAGAAGAACCCAATGGATTTAGGTTCAAATGGTTGGGGTTTGGGTAAAGACAAAACTGAAAATGGCAAAGGCATGGTATTAGCCAATCCACACTTTCCACATACTGGTAATCTAAGGTTTTGGCAATTTCATAGCACAATCCCTGGCCATATGAATGTCATGGGCGGTTCACTCTCTGGTATGCCTGGCGTGGTAAATATTGGTTTTAATGAAAATGTTGCATGGACACATACATTCTCAACCGCTGAGCACTTTGTGGTGTATCAACTTGCTATGGATAATACCTTACCAGGTAATAATCAACTTATTGATGGTACACGCAGACCAATTGATAAACGTGAATTGGTGATCGATGTTGCTGTTGCTCCGGGGCAAACCATTAAGTTAGCCAAAATGACTTATTCGACCGTACAAGGACCAATGATTGTCGTTCCTGGTAATTTTGAATGGACTGATACAGGTGCGTTTGCCGTCAAAGATGCTAATGCAAAAAACTTCGATATTATCGATCACTGGTTAGCAATGAACGTATCTGAAAACTTAGATGAGTTTAAACAAGCATTTAAAGATTACGACGGCGTTATCTTTAATAACACCATGTCAGCAGATAAAAATGGTGACGTGTTTTATATTGACGACTCTACCGTGCCACACTTAACGCCAACAGCAATTCACGAATTAACGACCAACCCATTGTTAATTGGTGCCAAACAAGCAGCAGGATTTACTATTTTGCCTGGCCATATTTCTAACTTCGTTTTTGAAGGGGCAGTGCCTTATGAGCAAGCACCAAAATATGAGGGTAGTGATTATGTACAAAACTCTAATGATAGCTTTTGGTTAACTAATGCTGGCATGCCAATCACTGGCGTATCACCTTTGTACGGTAAAGTAGGTAATCAACAAACATTGCGCTCACGTATGGCACACAAGTTACTAGCAGACGCGGCAGGTGACGATGGGCTATTTTCACCGATGGAAGTTGAATCGGCATTGGTCGGCAACCGAAATTATTTAGGGGAAGCGGTTTTAACCGATTTATTAGCGGCTTGTAGTGCTAAAGGTAGTACGCCGGTAAATGGCGTAGATATTAGTGAGGGGTGCTCTGCATTAGCCATGTGGGACGGCACTATGAATAACGACAGCGTAGCAGCTCATCTGTTTAGAGAGTTTGCCTTCCAGTTTGCCACTGATCCACAGTGGAATGTGCCATTTGACGCTGAAAGCCCGTTAACTACGCCTAATACTTTAATTAAAAATGATACAGTATTAGCGCAATTTGCTACCGCGATCACTAAAGTAGAAGCAGCTGGTATTGCGCTTGATGCGAAATTAAGCCAAGTGCAATTTGTTGAACGCAGTCTGCCAAATGGTCAGCCTTCTGGTGACAAAATTCCATGGGCAGGAGCTCATAACATAGAAGGTGGTTTTAACGTCTTTACTTCGCGTACAGGCAACGATGGTACGTTAAATCCGAGACACGTATACCCAGCGCAAGACGCTAGTTCAATTTTAAGTACCGCTGCGCAAGGTTATCATATCGGTTATGGTAGTAGCTGGATGAGTGTTGTTAACTTTACCGATGAAGGACCTGTAGCTCGTGGCTTATTGAGCTATTCGCAAAACAGAGCATATGGGGAAGAGCACAATACTGATCAATCACTATTGTATTCAATGCAGCCTCAGTTGCGACCTCTGCATTTTAAAGAGGCCGATATAGAAGCCAATAAAATTGCTGAAATGACCATTTCCAGTAACGAATAACAAAGCAACAGCCATAAAAAAACGAGCACTAGTTGCTCGTTTTTTTATGGTTTTCAATGAAAGTAGTACAGTCGCCTAAATGTTGATTATCAATCAGATAACGAATCTTCCATTGGTTGTTTTGTTTAATCATCTGAAAGCTATTTACACCGCAATGGCTTAATTTGCCATCTAAATAAAAAGCATAAGGTGTCCATGCACTGGCCAAATTATCACTGGTTTTAATGGTGACATTAAACAAATGTTCATCCAAATGTTTGTCTGTTTGACTAACAAAAGCCGCAAATTTTGCTAACTCTGTTTGTTTTATCGAATTATCTTTATGGGCTCGCTCTAGCATTGCACCCTCAACAAACTGAGCTAAAAGTTTTTCACCGTCATGTTCTCGCATGGCATCAAACATATTATTAATCGGTGTCATTGCAGGTGATGCATCATTGGCGATGGCAGTTGACGTATACTGACTTAGTACAAGAAAAGCTGTGGTGGCAACAAAAGATTTAAGTTTTATCATTATTATTCTCTCTTTTTTAGGTTACTTGATAGTAGCTTTTTCATGAAAAAGGTAAATAGCAAAGGCATCTGTTTTTGTAACGAGTTATAATAGCGCCAGTTTAGCAATATCAAAGGAAACATTTTGCAATTTACCGACTTTGGCTTAGACAAACGATTAATGTCAGCCGTTGAGCACTTAGGCTTTGAACAGGCAACCCAAATTCAATACGAAGCGATCCCACTTGCCATGCAAGGGCATGATTTAATCGCGTCGAGTAAAACTGGCTCGGGTAAAACTCTAGCTTTTATTCTTCCAGCAATGCAGCGCGTCAGTCGCAATAAAGCATTGTCTAAAAAAGACCCTCGCGTACTTATTTTAACGCCAACACGAGAGTTGGCTAAACAAGTGTTTGGTCAGTTAAAAATGTTTACCAGTGGTAGCAGTTTTAAGGCTGTGCTGATTCTTGGTGGCGAAAACTTTAATGACCAAGTAAAAGCGCTTGAAAAAGATCCTCATTTTGTTGTGGCCACCCCTGGGCGCTTGGCTGATCATCTCACTAAAGGGCATCTATACCTTCAAGGTTTAGAGATGTTAATTTTAGACGAAGCCGATCGCATGTTAGATCTTGGTTTTGCTAAAGAGCTCAATTTAATTAACGAGCGAGCTGATCATCGTAAACGTCAAACTTTGATGTTTTCGGCAACGTTAGATCATGCGCAAGTTAACGAGTTTGGTAAAAAGCTGTTAAAAAACCCTAAAAGAGTAGCGGTAGGCGCAGCACACACAGAGCATAAAGACATTAGCAAGCGTTTTTATCTCGCCGACGATTTAGTGCAAAAAGAAGCGTTACTTGAGCATATTATTGAACATGAATCATTTCAGCAGATGATTATATTCACTGCAACGCGCAGTGATACCGACAGGCTAGCCCAAGCTTTAGCAGCTAAAGGGCAAAGTACCTTAGCGTTAAGTGGTGAATTATCTCAGGCCAAACGTAACCAAATCATGGAAAGTTTTGCCAAAGGCCAATACAAAATATTGGTTACCACAGATCTTGCATCGCGTGGACTCGATTTAAACCAAGTGTCGCACGTAATAAATTTTGACCTACCAAAGCACTGTGAAGAATTTGTGCACCGCATTGGACGCACTGGTCGTGCAGGTAACAAAGGGGACGCTATTTCATTAGTTGGGCCGAAAGATTGGTGGAGCTATAAAAATATAGAAGATTTCTTACAACAATCATTTACTTTTTCTGACATCCCTAGCATCAAAGTATCATTTAAAGGCTTAAAGCCTAAAAAGGCAGCTTCGGATAAAACTAAAGAAAATGAAAAAGTTAAAAAGAAATCTGAGCCAACTAAAACTCAAAACAAAAAGGTAAAGAAAATTAACTTTACACAAGATGCTGGAGAATTACCGGTATTAAAAAGGAAGCAAGCTAAACCCATTTCAGAAATAGATGACTCAGAGCAGGGTAGTTAAACCCTGCAATGTAATTTATATTAAACATTGCCTAATCGTAGTAACAAAAAGGACAGTAGTATGGCAAGGAAATTCGATATAATTCATAAGGATTGGTATAAACGACGGACGCTTATTGGTAGGCAAATTAAGCCAGTACATGTTGCCATTCCTGATTATCAACCAATACACAATCATATTTGCAACATGATTGTCAGTTATGATGACGGTTCATTAAAAACATTAATTGCCAGAGTATTATTTAACGAGTTAAGTAATAAGTGGACCGTTGACGGTATGGAAGTCGCAGTAACTGTCGTTGAAGGTTTTCAGTTTGGCTCTGATTCACTTTCTACAAAACACGCAGGATAACACCGTGAACCAAGGCAGCTGTTTATGTGGAAAAGTTCAATTTAAAGTAACTAAGTTTCTGCCGGCAGTTGCCCATTGCCATTGCTCTATGTGCCGTAAATTTCATGGTGCAGCGTTTTCAACCTACGCAGAAGTATCACTAGAAGATTTTACTGTTACAGCTGGCGAACAGCTGTTACAAAGTTACCAAGCAGCCAATGGCACTGTAAGAAAATTCTGCAAGTGTTGTGGGTCAAGTCTGATTTTTGAATCTCGCTATAATCGACAAGATAAAACGATTGAAATTGCGCTTGCAGCATTTGATGTTATCGAACATGTAGCGCCAAATGCACATATTTATTTATCTTCTAAAGTCGATTGGTTTGAGCCAAATGATGAACTCCCTAAATTCAAAGACTTTAGGGAGTAGAAGGTAACTCTTAACTTTTAGCAACAAAGTTACCATGAAAGCCCAATGGAATATGATAGGGCAGCCATGCTCGGCAAATCGGCCCTTGGGACATATCGTTAGCATGAAAAATATTTAAACAGGTGCGTTTAGTTGGAATGTGCAAAGCAGTGCCCATTAAATAGCCGTTATCTTCATTTTCGTCTGTAGCAATAGGAATATGCTCTTCTACGACAAAGTCTTTGCCATAAACGTATTTATCGACTTTTCCACTTCCCATATTAGTACGTGACACAGAATCGAACCAAAACTCTACCTCTGTTGAACCTGTACTATACAAATATTGATTCCTAATCCCGACTTTAGACGGATGAATTCGTGGAAAGTCAGCGCTTCCCTCTAATTGCTCTTCTTTATATTTCCCATCAGGGAATAGGCTGTAAAGTGTCGTTTTTGCCGGCGCAACGCCAGCCATTTGATCGCCTTGCATAATGTTTTTCATAAAGTGCAAGGCGTTTGCATCGCGATACAAACAGGCGTCAAAATGAATGGTTCCGTTTGGCTCTTCCCATGCATTGCCATAATGAAAGGCAAATCCCGGGGCAACCTTGTATTGTCGTTTTAATGTCAGTGTATCTTTGTCAATGACGAGTACGTCCATTGGCAAATTTGCATCGTAATTTATGGCACCAAAAAATCCTGATTTAGTTCTATCCAATACTAAAGAGGGCAAAATGATCAAAATGTGTCGATGAGTAATTAAAAAGTCGTGCAACATGGCCCCTTTATAATTGGTTTTAATCATGTTTACATTTTGTGTGACACCCTTAGCGTTAAGATGAAACAACACAATGTGGCCCGAAGGAGAAAAGCCAAAATTCCATATATCACCTTTAGGATCAATTTTGGGATGAGCAGAAAATGCAAGACCTTTAAGCTTGTTGCCAAATCGGCTATTTTCCCCAAGATTCACCACGCCATGTGTTTGCAAAGTATCGGCTGAAAGGGCAACGGGAGAGCCAGCTTCCCATAACGCCCAAAGTTTGCCGTCAACCGAAATAATATTTGTATTGGCAGTGTTGATATCGTCAGGGCTAGAGACTGGAAGTGCACCTTGGATTTGGCTATCGGGGCCGGAATATAAAAACTTGCCGGCTTGTTCTTCTTTTTTAAATTTTGATGTTTGAACAAACTGGCCTTGATGATAAATATTACCCTCTTCAAAATGAAAAGCTTGGATCATGCCATCACCTTCAAAAAGGTGGTTATAACGCTGCTGTGCTCGTTCATGGCGCGCGGCACCATTTCGATAAAAACACCCTTGGATATCTTTTGGGATGTTTCCTTCAATAGTCAATGCTGTTTTGTTAAACGGCTTGGTTGCGCCCTTAAAACCGATTAATTCCGGTGCAGAGCTTAACGCTTTGTCAAACAACTGCTTAGTTACCGCTAATGAATCTTTAGATGATGTTATCGCTTGGCCTGCAAAGCCTTTTAATGGAACCGCAGTAAGTGCAGTTCCTGCCGCTAAGGTTTTTAATAATTGTCTGCGCTCCATCACGGCCTCCTAATAACTAACAGTTGACTGAGTGGTAATAGGAGTGGTTGACACGGTAAACTTCATGTCATTGTAATCTGCTGGGCCAAAATTGCCTTTAGCATTGTTTGAATAGCCATAGCCCTCTGTAGGCATGCCAAACATATTGGTTTCTAATTTACCGTTATTGTTTTCATCGTGAAAATATCGAATCGCATATTCACCAGGCTCTAAGTTATTGAAGGTAATACTAATAGAACCTTGCTTAGCCTTAACCTGTTGTGCAGAAACTGCCTTGCCTGCTTTGTAATTAGTCGCCCCTTTAAATAGTTGCGCTAAAATTGTGCCCTTATCATTTTTTACTTGTTCGATAGTAAAGGTCACGCTATTTGCTAACGCTATGTTTGATGCAAAAGCTAAAGATAAAGTAGTCAGTAATGTCATTCTTTTCATGTTGAACTCCTAAAGTTAACGGTGTGTTAAATTTGTTGATTGCGAGATTTGCACGACACGATAAAATGAGCAGATAAATCAAACCAGTGAGTTTTCGCCAACCCTAGCGAAAAATTCGTGAATTAAACAAATATAGGTCATGTTATTTTGACGAATCGTGAAATTACACAACAAAATCAACCATTAATAAAAAAGTTGCTTGAAAAGGACTTTGTATCAGATTCTATACTAGTGGCTGTTTTTGCGAGTTTTATTACTTTTTTACAGCCATTTGGCATGGTAGAAACGCCTTGGCTGTATGCATGGAGTTTTTGGCTTTGTATCTGTTTAAGTGGTTATTGTATTTTTACCGTGGTGATCAAATTTGTAGAAGTACAACTGAGCAAGCAGCTACCAATGACATTAAGAAACAAGCAGTGGTTTATATTGACAATTTCTACATTAATTGCCAGTTTTATAATGGCATTTGTCGCTCAAATCATTATTGGCCTTTTCTTTGATGCTTTTGATAGATTTTGGCATTTTATTGTTCCTTCATTTTTTACTAGTTTACTCATCGGTGGGATATTAACGATAGCTGCAGCGACAAAATCTCACTTAAAACAGCAAAAGCACCTAATTCAAGAACAGCAGCAGGCGCTTGAAAACCAGCCTGAAAGTGACATTTCGCCAAGCGCTATTGCACAGCCGTTAATAAATAAATTGCCGATTGAAAAACGTGGTGTTTTGTATTGTTTAGAAATGGATGATCATTATTTAAAAGTACACACTGACAAAGGTAATCATCTTATTTTAATGCGATTAAAAGACGCTATTGATTTGCTAAAGGGCTATCCAGGAAGTCAAGTACATCGGTCTTGGTGGGTTGCACATGAGGCGATATTAGCGACTAAAAAAGACGGTAGAAAAATTAATTTAAGCCTAGTTAATGGACTTGAAGTGCCTGTTTCAAAAACCTACGAAGAAAATGTAAAAGCACATAGCTAAATGGGCAATACATGATAACGCTATTAAACCACCAGCAATTAAATGTTGCACAGCAAATTTTTAACGTCTTTCAATCATCTTATGCAATTGAAGCTAATTTGATTGGCGTAAGTGAATTTCCGCCACTGAAAAGGCAAGTTACCGATATATTAGCCAGTCATTCATCTTTTTATGGATACTTGATAGAAGGCCAACTGGCTGGCGTTGTTGAAATAACATTAACGGCACAAGTTTTAGAAATAGAGAGTTTGACTGTAAACCCTGATTTTTTTCGACAAGGTGTCGCAGGTAAACTTATTGTTTATGTCTTGTCCGCATTCTCACATCAAACTGCCAAAGTGGAAACTGCCACTGCCAATGCGCCTGCGATCAAGCTTTATCAAAAGCATGGCTTTATTCAATACAAAAAATGGATACCCGATCACGGCATAGAGAAGGTCGCTTTTTCAAGGGCAAATAAATAGGTTAAAAAATTTAATAAACAACTGAACTGATTAACAATTTGAATGTCCGATAACAAACATCATCATAAGGAAGTTTTTAAAGATAATATACTTTGATAATGACCAAATAATAACAATAGGATTAACATGAAAAAAATTAAACTTATCACACTTTTACTGACCTTTATTGCTGTTTCTGGCTGCCAAACCACCTTTAGTGCTACCAGTAGTCCAGGTGCAGATAGCAACATGGTAAAAACTCAATAAAGAAAGGAGAAAGGTAAATGGGTAGGGTCAATCGGATTTTTACCATATTTATCGTTTCACTGCTTTGTTTGGGCTGTGATCAATTATCAAAAGCATTAATCAGTAATAACTTGCCCAAGGATCAGGTTTATCACTATTTTTATGATGTAATACGCATTGTTTACGTAGAAAATTCTGGTGTTTTTCTTGGATTAGGTAACCAATTAACAGAAGAAATGCGCTTTTTGTGTTTTGTTGTTTTAGTGAGTTTGTTTCTAGCTGGGTTGCTTGCATATTTACTGATGAAAGAGGGGCAACATTACCTTTCAGTAATTGGTTACAGTTTAATATTTTCTGGCGGCCTGAGTAATTTAATCGATAGGGCAGTTCATCACGGTGCAGTAATTGACTTTATCAATGTGGGCATTTCGACATTAAGAACAGGAATTTTTAATGTAGCAGACGTGGCTATTTTAATTGGTGTATGTTTAGTGCTGTACCTTACCAAAATTAATGAACACACTAGCAATGCATAATGGCAAACACACAGCGTTGTCTTGCTAAAAGAGTACGATATTGCTCATGTTTGATGAGCAATATCAAAACTAACGACTAGGCTAATGATTTTAGCAGTTTGTTTAATTTTTTAAGTTCTTTTTTCAGGTTTTTATCTTCTTCTGCCGCAGGTTTTACTGCAAGTAGCAATTGACTCGCTAACTCTTTTTGTTGGTTATTTAGGTATATTTTAGCCAGCCTAGCTTTAGCCCAAGCAAGCCTTGCATCTTCTGAACCTTCGTAAAACGCAATATACTCATTTAATGCCGTAATACCTTGCTTGGCTTCTTGCTTATGCTCAGCAGTTAATCGGCCAATTTCATATAAATAGCCATATTTTGTTGAAACATCTTCACTGTGTTCAACCGCTTTATTTAAATAACTTAATGCTAAAGGATAGTCTTCGTCTTTGCTTGCCTTGTTCGCTAAAGTTGCATTAATGCTAGCGTGTTCAGGGTTTTCCGAAGCGAGTTTCTGTAAGAGTTTCTCTGCTTCTTCGTTACGCTCTTCTTTGCGTAAAAGATTTACTTTAGCCAAGCCGCCGGCGACAGGGTTTTCTTGTTGCCACTTTTCCGCTATTTCTAACGCTTTTTCTTCGTCGCCACCGACAATACCAGGAGCGTTACCATAAAAGCCAATTAACGTAGTTAGTGTTTTGTCGTCTTTAGGATCGAGTTTGTATGACTGCTCCAGTAATGCTAAGCCGTCTTTAGCAAGTCCTGGCGCTGAAAAAATACTGGCTTGCTGCGCTAAACTAAATTTTACGCTAGCAGCGATGCGATGGAGCTGCGCATCATTAGGGAACTGCTTAATTGCACTCTCAGCTAACTCATCTGCTTGCTCTAACTGATCTTGTAAGTTAGCCAATGCACCAATTTTTAAATACAGCAGCTTGGCATCGGTTTGATTTGGGTTATTTTCAATTTCTTTAAGTAAATTTGAATATTGCTTCTTTTTGGCCAGCAACTCTAGTTGCTCATAGGGTTGTTGTGGAGTATTGGCAAACACTTGAGCCGAAAATAGTAGGCTAAATATGAGTGACTTTTGCATTGATTGTCCTTTTTATGATTATTATTGCTAACTTATGTCCGTAGCTGCTTGGATAACAATCCAAGAAAAAAGTTGCAACAAATCTCAAAAAAAACAGACCTTAAAAAGGGAAGTGTGAAAGGTAAATAACAAAGAGATTGGCTATAACCTTATTAATTATTTGCAGAAGAAAATAGCTTTTAGAAGCGGGTAATTAACAATAAGAATGCTATTTACCCGCTTAATTATCGCGCTGTATTAGCTTTGACTTGCTAAATACTCGTCATAAGTACCTGCAAAATCAATATAGCCATCAGATTTGATCTCGATGATACGGGTAGCCAAGCTCGATACAAACTCACGGTCATGAGAAACAAACACCAGTGAACCTTCAAATTGCTCTAACGCCATATTGAGTGATTCTATTGATTCCATATCTAAGTGGTTTGTTGGTTCGTCCATCACTAAAATGTTTGGTTTTTGCATCATTAATTTACCAAACAACATGCGGCCTTGTTCACCACCAGATAATACTTTTACTGACTTTTTAATGTCATCTGCTGAAAATAGCATACGCCCTAATGCACCACGAATAGACTGTTCGTCATCACCTTCTTGACGCCATTGGCTCATCCAGTCGAACAAATTCATATCTTCTTCAAATTCATGTGCGTGGTCTTGTGCGTAGTAACCTATGTTGTGATTTTCAGACCACTTAACTTCGCCGGAGTCTGGCTGATGTTCACCCATTAGCGTTCTTAAAAACGTTGTTTTACCTACACCGTTTTCACCGATAACCGCAATACGTTCACCCACTTCAGCAATTAAGTTGATATTTTTTAGAACGTGGTTATCGTCAAAGCTTTTGTTTAAACCTTCAATTTCTAACACATTACGAAATAGTTTTTTCTCTTGGTCAAAACGAATAAATGGGTTTACACGACTTGACGCTTTCACTTCTTCCAATTGAATTTTATCAATTTGTTTGGCACGTGATGTTGCTTGTTTTGCTTTAGAAGCGTTAGCAGAGAAGCGAGCAACGAAGGCTTTTAAATCAGAAATTTGTGCTTGTTTCTTCGCATTGTCGGCCATTAAACGCGCACGAGCTTGTGTAGCGGCTAACATGTATTCGTCATAATTACCTGGGTAAACGCGTAGTTCACCATAGTCTAAGTCGGCCATGTGAGTACAAACTGAGTTTAAGAAGTGGCGGTCATGCGAAATGATGATCATGGTTGAGTCACGCTCATTTAACGTATCTTCTAACCATTTAATGGTGTGAATATCTAAGTTGTTGGTTGGTTCGTCAAGTAACAGAATATCTGGATCTGAAAATAACGCCTGAGCAAGTAGGACACGAAGTTTCCAACCAGGAGCAACTTCACTCATTTTGCCGTAATGTTGTTCTACCGGAATACCTACACCAATAAGTAACTCACCTGCACGACTTTCTGCACTGTAGCCATCCATTTCAGCATATTCAGACTCAAGATCACCAACACGCATGCCATCTTCTTCACTCATTTCTGGTAAAGCATAAATGCGATCGCGTTCTTCTTTTACCGCCCACAATTCTGTGTGCCCCATAATTACCGTGTCGATTACACTGTATTCTTCAAAAGCAAATTGATCTTGACGAAGTTTACCAATGCGATCGTTTTGGTCTAGGTTAACGTTACCACTGGTTGGCTCTAAGTCACTACCTAATATTTTCATAAAAGTAGATTTACCACAGCCATTAGCACCGATTAAACCATAGCGGTTACCGTTACCAAATTTTTGAGAAATGTTTTCAAACAGAGGCTTAGCACCAAACTGCTGAGTGATATTGTTTGCGATTAACATGCTTTAGTCTTTAGTAAATAATCAAATTGGCGCAATTATAACTCAATAGACTGTTTGCTCTAAAGGGGTAAATTAAAATACATGTAAAGTTCTTTGAATTAATGAATACTGACAAAGAATAATAGGTTTAATAGAGAGTGTGCAATTACAACTGTTATGAAGCCATGTGCTTTAGACATGAAGTGGCTAAATACTACACCGCTTAAGAAATAAGCGAGATAATGTACGATTGATAGCTCATTAGAAAAGTGAAGTGAGGTCCATAAACTGTTAGTTAGTATCAAAGCGATAGTTTTATTAAATGCCTGTTCAATTTTTTTATACAGAACAACTCTAAAAGCAAACTCTTCTGCTATTGGCGCAAGCAATACTGTTCCAACAAATTCCAAAATCAATTCTACACCAACAACGGTGTTAGTTGGCGAAATACTAAGTGGTGATAAAAAGAATGCCAGTTGGTCAATTAGATAAACGATACCAAAACATAAAACGATATTTTGATTCAATTTTAAACTAAACATTATGGGGTTATGGTCATTTTTTTTAAAAATACATAAAGCTGTGACAAATAACGAAAAATAGTAACCTAGTTCCATAACATACTGAGACTGGCCATAAAGTTGCTTACTTATAATAATGGCGAATAAAACAGGCAGAAACAAAATGAGAATTGAAGTAGCTATGGCAATTGAAATCTTCATATAATCCTTTAAAAAATAAAGTTGTAGTTTACTTAGTTGAGAATTTGCAAAAAAAACAAATAATCCTTATTTGATAGGAAATAACCAATAGTGACATTAGATTGTCGCTATTGGTTAGAGTTAGATTAATACAAATAAGTCTTGATAAAGCTGAAGATTTATACTTTATCGTATTACTTCGTTAATTTTTTCTGCAATGGGAAGCCATGACTCTATTAGACTTTCAGCCCAGTCAGACATTGCTTCTCCTACTTCTTGTACTGCTCGTCCAATTGCTCGACCTAAAGCCACGCCATTACCTGAAACTTCAGTGCATTCTTGAATAGTTAATTCTCTCATTCTTTAATTCCTTCTAATTCTGCTGCAAATCCATACGCAACTTGAAATAAAAATATTGCATTTCCAAACATACCTAGGTATTTGTTACCTAAAATTCTTTCTACGCCACCTGATACAACTACTTTCTCTTTTTCATTTAAAAGTTTCATGTAAACCTCCTAATTGTTTAAAAGTACTCCTTTAAAAGAGCAATTTAAAACTAGAACAGTTAAATTTGAATACAAGGCTAGTTAAACGAATTAATGAAGAAATACAGGATAAGTTGATAATAATATTGAAATAATGTCGTATTGTATTTTTGTTTGATAATTGTTGTGTGGAAATTATTTAGCTTTTTTTCATAAATAGTCAGCTAGGGCACTGAAGATTACTTTGTTATTCTATAACTTTGATAAACAATAGCGGTCAGTAACATAATCAGGACACCAATTGTTAAATTGCTACGTACGTCATATAAACTCTCTTGCCCAATAGTGTGCGCCAGAGCAGGCTTCCATACTGATAATACGTGGCGGCAATGTTGTATTTCAGCTAACAATTTTTTCGCTTGATGATTCGACGAATTTTACACTTGTCATGAACATCGACACCGTGGATACTGAGCATAGATTTGGCTAAGTCATGCCAATTGCTTTAATTAGTGGCATATGGATTTTCCTCTATCGAAGTTCTTTATCAACTTCACCATGGCACATTGATGCCTAGTGGGGAGTCCATATCATTCGTTATGCGTTTTAATGATAATGCTATGGTGAAAGAAGGTGAGTGGAATGAATTTTAACTGGTATGCGCTATTCGGCGCAGTAGTGGTTGCAGCGGCAGCAGCAATTTTTGCGTACTACAGATACATACAGGAACAAAAGCATCAGCGGGATACGCTGCTAAATTCTTTGTTTGCGGAAATTGCAAATATATACGAGCACTACACATACGCAGCTCACGAAATACCATTGGATATGGATGATCAATTCGAGCTTTTTAAACGCCTCAGGTGGTCTGCTTACGGGAATGTCAATTCGACCGGTGATCTCGGAAAACTTGGGTTTCTTAGTGCTTCAAATATTAAGGCGCTAATACAGCTAACGCTGTTAATACGAAATGACGATTTGTTGTTAGATCAACTCCAAAAAAACAAAGAAGATATCAACCAAGAAAGACTTGAATATTTGCGAGAGCGTTTCAAAATGAGAATTCGAAATTCCGAAAATATTATTACTGATCTTGTCAATCAGCATCCTAAATTAAAACCTGTTTTCGAAGAAGTGAAACGTCATTTACCGTGATATTCTCGCATAGCAATGCCATAAAATCGAAAGCGTCGTTATCGTGTCGTTCCAGTCATGGCTAGCAATATGAAGTTATATGAAAATGACGAACTCTGATTTTATTGCCATATATTGCGGCGTAACTTCAACAACTATAGGGCTAATAGTATTCACCTTAAGGTGGACAATGCATGAATATTGGAATGGTCCACTAGCTGGATATCAGTTGTTTTTATTTACTGACATAAATTAATTCTTTTGAAATGCCTTTGGAGAAATACCAAAGGCATTTTTAAATGTGCGGCTAAATTGACTGGTGTGATTAAACCCTAAGTCAAAGCCGATTTGAGTAATGCTTCTGCCTTTTTTAAGCAGCTCTTTGGCTTTTGACAGTCGTCTTGTTTGCAGCCATTGCTGTGGGGTCATGTTTAAGCATGACTTAAAGTAATTAAAAAACTTACTGCGACTCATACAAGCAACTTTACACAAGGTATTGATATCTAAAGGCTCACTTAAATTATGTTCAATATATTGAATCACTTTGGTAATGGGGTCTTGATGGTGTTGTGAGTTTGCGCATTTTAAAATGAGCTCACGAGTTTGTTGAGTGAGTAATCGAGTCACCAATTCATTTAGCGCTAGATCAATAAGAAACCCACGCTGATCTTCATTTTCGGTAAATAAATGTACCATGCGATCGAGTAACGCCTGAGTTTGCCAATTATGCTCGACATGAACGAGTTCATTTTGATAAGCCACTTCGATACTGGTTTGATTTTGCATATTGAGCTTTTGGGCAATATCAGCAAGTTTATCTGAATTAATTTCAATGGCTAAACAGGTTGTGGGTGAAGGCTTTGATGCGTCAGGAAAATCAATATGGACGGTTTGCTCTGGTGCCAGCACAAAACTCTCATTAGGCAAAAAATCGTGATGATAATCACAGGTTTCAACGTGCATCACTTTTTTGCCCTGAAGCATACCGCAAAACAACACATTATTTGACGACAAAGGCACGTTAAATGCGCGCTCGTAAGTGTCGTAAATACTCAATTGGGCATTATCTGAGTTAAAGCTAAACTTGTTTTCAACCAGTTTATCTATTTGCTGGTGTCTAGTTTGTAAATCAAATCGCATACTTACTCCCTGTTAAGATCAAGACTGAGTGTTAAGCAAAAAATACCCAGAGTTAATTTTTTAAGCTTCCTTTCGCTTAATGTCAATTCAATCGGCTCAAATATTAAACTAATTACTTACACGAGTCGGACAACAAGTTGATAGAAGAGGACACTATGATTTATTCAAACCCGAATACCCAAGGCGCGGTCGTTAATTTTAAAGACAAGTACGATAATTATATTGGTGGTGAGTGGGTTGCACCCGTAGATGGTGAGTATTTTGAAAACAAAAGCCCAGTAAACGGTAAAGTGTTTTGCCAAGTGGCACGCTCCAAAGCGGCAGATATCGAGTTGGCACTCGACAAAGCACATGAAGCAAAAGATGCGTGGGGTACAACTAGTGTTACTGAACGCAGCAATATTTTACTTAAAATTGCACAGATCATTGAAGATAACAAAGAGTATTTGGCCGTTGCTGAAACTTGGGATAACGGTAAGGCAGTACGTGAAACACTTGCAGCTGACATCCCGCTAGCAGCAGATCATTTTAGATACTTTGCTGGGTGTATTCGTGCGCAAGAGGGCAGTATCGGCGAAATTGACGAGCATACAGTAGCCTATCACTTTCACGAGCCGCTAGGTGTGGTAGGGCAAATTATTCCTTGGAACTTCCCGCTACTTATGGCCGCTTGGAAGTTAGCACCAGCCCTTGCTGCGGGTAACTGTGTCGTACTAAAACCTGCGGAGCAAACACCTACCTCAATCATGTTATTAGTTGAACTGATCGGTGATTTATTGCCTGCGGGTGTGTTAAATGTGGTGAATGGTTTTGGTAAAGAAGCAGGTGAAGCGCTAGCGACCAGTAAACGTATTGCAAAAATTGCCTTTACAGGCTCTACACCTGTTGGTTCACACATCTTGAAATGCGCCGCTGACAATATCATTCCATCAACTGTTGAGCTTGGTGGTAAATCACCGAATATCTTTTTCAGCGATGTATTAGAAAAAGACGATGATTATCTGAGTAAGTGTATTGAAGGCGCGGTATTAGCTTATTTCAACCAGGGTGAAGTGTGTACTTGTCCTTCGCGCTTATTTGTTCAAGAAGACATCTATGACGAGTTTATTGAGCGTGTTAAAGCGCGTACTGCGCAAATTAAACGTGGGAATCCGCTCGATACAGAAACTATGGTGGGCGCGCAAGCCTCTCAGCAGCAGTTCGATAAAATTTTAAGTTATATCGAAATTGGTAAGCAAGAAGGCGCAGAAGTACTGTTTGGTGGTGAAGTTGAGCAGTTATCTGAAGAGTTTAATTCGGGTTATTACATTCAACCTACCTTGCTCAAAGGCAATAACTCAATGCGTGTTTTCCAAGAAGAGATTTTTGGCCCGGTTATTTCACTGTGTACGTTTAAAGATGAAGCCGAAGCATTAGAGCTGGCGAATAGTTCTGAGTTTGGCTTAGGCGCGGGTGTTTGGACTCGAAACATGAATCGCGCCTATCATTTTGGTCGCAAGATTGAAGCAGGCCGTGTATGGACAAACTGCTACCACATGTATCCAGCGCATGCGGCATTTGGTGGTTATAAAAAGTCAGGTGTGGGTAGAGAGACGCACAAAAAAGCGTTAGATCATTACCAGCAAACTAAAAATCTATTAGTTAGCTATAGTGAAAGTCCACTCGGATTTTTCTAAAGATAGAATTATTAGATATCACAATGCAAAGGAGCAAGTAGCGCAATGTTAAATTGCGCTACTTCAGATTGATGACAAAGTTCAAGACGCAGCTCTGAGACTTTGATCTTATAGAGACATAACAATTAAGGTATTTCTCTAAGCTTAAATACCTATCTCTCATTTAACACGAACTCGAAATGGTCAAGATTGAACAGCTTGTACCTAAAAACCATTTAGTGTGTAATAAATGCCGTTATAGATTTTGAATTCATCCGTGATGAAGTTGTCCATCTTTACTGTAAAGTAAATGGCCGCTCACCTTTAGACCTTGTATGCCTATTTAAAATGCTCATTCTTGGTTACCTAATTGATATTTCTCGCGAGCGTAAGCTCGTTAAAGAAGTTGAAGTTATTACAACTTTAGGATCACCTTGGTGGGTTGATAAGTTTGTTCTTTGGCAGCCAGTAAAAAGGGTGTTAAAAATCGCGTTATTAGGTACCTGCACCAAAGGTTGTAAATTTAAGATGCTTTCATTTTACAAGAGTGAGAGGGCATCAACTTCAAGGTTAGAGTCTTTTGTACAAAAAATTAAGGCTAAGTTTTAATTTACTAATAGCGGGTTAATCATGACATTGTAAACGCTTAAACAATGCGCCAAATCAACTGAAATATTATGAAGAGTTCATTATCACTTTCTCAATATGTTAAAAAGCGAAATGGAGTAGCTTTAGGGGCAAAGTATTCAATGAGGAATATGCTGTGGCGTTCTTTCGGTGCAAAATCATTCCCATTGTTTTGGCACTATTGGAATCCAATTTGGAGCTACTATTTGTCTCGTAATGTTATGAGGCCACTTAGAGTATTTTTACCAGCTTCGCTTGCTATATTGATAACATTTCTTATTAGTGGAGCATTGCATGATCTAGCAGTTTCTCTCGTGAAGTGGCAAGTTACAGTGTTTTTCACGCCGTGGTTTGGATTGATGGGATTAATAGTTTTAGCATCTAGTAAATTGGCAGTTTCTTATGGGAATTATAGTTGGCTTACACGAGCAACTATTAATGCTTTTATTATTGGTATCTCGCTTTATTCAACCTATGTCATAGAAAAATTTTATATTTAGCAACAAGTTGCATGATTAAACACTTACGTGGGTGTTCAGTTAACACTAAATAATTATACGGAGATAAAACCTAGTGAAAAGTTACACAGGAGGTTGCTTATGTGGAAATATTCGTTTTACGGCCAAAGGGTTACCAAATAATCCTCATACTTGTTCATGCAAAATGTGTCAGCGACATTCGGGGGCATTTACTCAAATTTGGGTAGAATTTGAACGAGATAATGTTATATGGGATGGGCCAGGAGGCACACCAAAAATGTGGCGTTCATCTGACTATTCGTCGAGAAGCTTTTGTGAAAAATGTGGCAGTACCTTGGGTGCCATAGACGATGAGCCGGTTATTGCATTGGTGCTGGGGGTTTTTGATTCACCTAATCGTAAAGAGCTTCGTCCACAATCACATTCCTATGTTTCTAAAAAGCCTAAATGGTGGCGTGTATGTGTTGAATCTAGTACATAGAAAAGTCAATTAATCAGATTGTTGTTTCGTTAAGGAGGCATATGAAAACAGACGATTCTTTAGCAAAAACATTGAGTGAACCATGGTACTTTATTGTTGTTACTTTTGTCGCAGGATTTTGCTTGTTTTTAGTCTATGACTCTGTCTCAACTGGTGAAATGTTATTGAAATATTGGGGGGAATATCACCGTTGTTAGCCATCCAATATTGTTTTTTACTGGGATTTTATTTAATTTGTGGTTTTCTTGCTATGTGATCTGGGATTATGTTCAATCAAAACGTAATAAACAAACTAAATAGTAATACAGTTATCAAGGGGTAATTACATCTACTTGAGCTATAAGCCCTTGTTGAGAAAGGGCTCCTTGGCAACCCAAATAAAAGTCATGCCTATATTTCCCTACCTAGTTTTATTGGGTAACAACGTGCGAAGCTACTTGTTCCATTACATGTGAATGGTTATAGGAAGTCTTTTGCTAATTCAACACAACCTATAGTATCTTAACTCACTATATACAACTCTAAATTATCAACTGAACATCTGCTATTTGTTAGTAAATTATAAATAGGAAGTCTAATTATCAGTTAATCGCCAAAAGAAAACTCAATTAAGGAAGTAAAATGGAATTCCCTAAAACACGGTTTGTAATTAGACTCAAAAACGACATATCCCAAAAGCATTTTTTAGTAAACAGGTTCCTCAACGAACTAGCTGATTTTGCAGGAGTTTATGAGGAAGAGTTTACAGAATTGAAAATACGAAAAGGGTGTACAGTTATAGAAGGTTATATGAATCGTGCGGCGATAGAACGATTACATGACTTCTTTGAATATCTGAAAACAAATCAGCCTGATAGCGACGAACTAAAAAAGTTACAGTTAATTATTAACTATTTTAAAGTTGAAGTAATGATAGATGACCCTGCTTCTAATAAAACAAGTGAATTCGAACCAGCGAACCAAAACAAGAAGGTTATTGTGTTAGTCCACGGATGGGGAGGAGATAAGGACAGTACATTTGGCAATCTGTCAGAATTTTTAAAAGAAAAGTTAAACATTGATATCGAAACTTATCCATATCCCTCCGGCTGGCTTAAAAGGTCGCCCTCTGTTGCTTTTATAGCTAGAAATTTAGATAACTGGATTAGAAATAATTGCCAAAATTGTGAAGTTGGAATCTTAGGGCATAGTCTTGGTGGTTTGGTGACTCGTTATCTAGCGGTCATTCAAAAACACCGTAGGATCCCTATACCTATTAAACTTGTGACTTTAGCTGCGTCGCCAACAAATGGCGCTCATCTAGCATCGATAGCTTCTAATATACCATTTTTTAATTCTAGCCAAATTGAAGAGCTCAGGCCTAATTCCGGGTTTCTCGTCGATTTAAATGAACGATGGTCATTTTGGTGCAAAGCCAATATTCCGCACGCGTGTTCACTTGTAACTTTGTATGCGTTAAATGACATGGTGGTCAGTTATACTAGTGCTATAGGTGGTGATTCAGAAGCTGTGCCAATTTACGGTGAGGATCACACTAGTATCGTTAAGCCGAATTCTAATGATAGCGAGGTTGTTCAAACGATTACACGATATGCTAAAGAGGCCGGTCTTTTTATTGATTGATAATACGTTACAAATAAATTGGTAAGCTAACTTTGATTTATAAAACACAATAAGAAATTAACCACTGATGCAAGCTTTTTTCTGGATGATGGGCACACTTGCTTCTTTTGCCTTGATGGCCGTTGGTGCACGAGAATTAAGTGGTGACATTGCAACACAGCAAACACTTTTTATTCGCAGTGTTATCGGCTTGTTTTGTGTGCTATTGATTTCTTTTTTGTCTCAAAAACGTATCAAGTTTCAAACAAAGCGCTTGAAGTTGCATACGATGCGCAATATTTTTCACTTTTTAGGCCAATATGGTTGGTTTATCGGTTTAGGCTTGTTGCCTTTAGCCGAAGTATTTGCGCTGGAATTCACAGTGCCAATTTGGACATTGATTATCGCTTCACTTTTTTTGGGTGAAAAAATTACGCAGAGCAAACTTGTCTCTATCGCTTTAGGGTTTTTAGGTGTGTTTGTTATTCTTAAACCCGGCATTGCCATGGTAAACAGTGCTTCACTGTTCGTTCTTGCTTCTGCTGTTTGTTACGCGATTTCGCATACCGCAACTAAATCCCTTAGTGCAACTGAATCACCTTTATCCATTTTGTTTTATATGTGTTTGGTTCAGATGCCAATAGGCTTATGTTTGTCTGTGTCAAGCTGGGTATGGCCGGAAGGCATGCAATGGTCTTGGCTTGTCATTATTGGCCTTACGGCGCTTTCAGCTCATTTTTGTATTGCCAAAGCCATGCAATATGCTGAAGCAACTACCGTGGTTACTTTAGACTTTTTAAGATTACCATTAATTGCATTAGTCGGCGTTGTACTCTATTCGGAAAGTATAGAAATAGGGCTAATTTTTGGTGGATTATTAATGCTAGCTGCCAACATTGTTAGCATGAGGGGTAGGCGAGTGGTAAACGCTAATAATAAGGAACTTTAGTGGCTACATTTCTTGTTGATAAAAGTTTAAACGACGTTACAGATCAACAAGTAAGCACTTAAAGTTCACCTTGCCCCTTCGTGCCCAAGCTATTATCGAAAAGTGAAGTTACATTTCTTTACTGTATTTATGAGTATTTACGCCGTTAGCAGTTGTTTTTATTGTGCGAGTTAGTTTATAAAAACATAAAATTGATGTTGGTTAAAAAGGAATGATAACTAGATGAATAAAAAGGTTTTTACTGCAATTATTACCACATGTTTTTTCGCTAGTGCACATGCAGATAGTGTTGGGTTGTATATCGGTGGGCAACTTTGGCAAAGTAATAGTAGCGGTAAGTTTGGTGAGCAAAACTCGCAAACTGATAATAAGTTAAAGAACGAACAGCAGTTTCATTACTTTGTCGCGGTTGAACATCCTTTTCCGGTATTGCCAAATATTCGGATAGCTAAAACTGCGCTCGACTCCCAAGGCAATAGTCAACTAACACAAGAATACAGCGCAGATACAGATACCGCTCATGTTGATGTGCATGTTGATTCAGCCATCAAAGCAAGTTTTAAAGTTAATTACATCGATTACACCTTATATTATCAATTGCTTGATAACGGTTTAATGTCACTTGATCTAGGTTTAACGGCAAGAGACTTTGGTGGATATGTTGCCAATTCAGCAACATCAACAACCGTTACCACAACCCGAGATTTTACATGGGATGGCCCTGAGCATGACGATCACGATTACCACAACATTGTCGAAACTGTTGATTCTTCCTCGTCCAAAAAATTTAAAACCAAGGATATTGAACCGATGATATACCTTGCCAGCGAAGTACAATTTCCAATGCCGGGTTTAAGTTTGTTTATCCAAGGGGATTTATCATTCACGGGCGATCACTCTATTTACGATTATCAAGCGGGCTTTAATTATGATTTAGTTATTAGTAAGGCGGTAGATGTGAGCTTATCTATCGGCTATCGCAACGTAAACTTGGAACTTGAAGATTTAAACAACTTATATTCTGATCTTGAATTTAAAGGCGCTTTTGTGGGTGTTGTTACGCACTTCTAAAATACAAAAAACATTCTAAGGACAACATGACAATACCAAACTTATTTTCTTTTGCTACCAGTGAATTATCTCAAGACGCTTTCATTTGTTGGTTTTTGACTTGGGCTAAAAGTGAGCATGCGGCCCATGATTTAAGCTTGCATCATTGTGCAAGACAATTTATTACTAAAATATTTTTAAAACACGCTAAAACAGTTCCCAGCAAGATCACTGATATTAAAGTAACTAAACAAGACAGGCACATTGATGTTTTATGTGTGATCAATAATAAATATCCCATCATTATCGAGGATAAAACTGGCTCTGAAAACCATTCTGATCAATTACGACGCTATGTTAAAGAAATTGAACAAAGAGAATTCAATGCCACTGACATTTTACCTATTTACTATAAAACAGAAGAGCAAAGCTGCTACTCAACGGTATTGGAACATGGATATCAGGTGTTTTTACGAGATGAAATGATTGAAGTATTGGAGCAGTATGAGGGACAAAATCAAATACTTTTAAATTACCGCGATTACCTTATACAGATAACAGCTAAAGTCAAAAGCTTCCTTCATTTACCAATTAGTGAATGGGGTTGGCACAGCTGGCAGGGATTTTATTCCTGCGTGAAAAACGAATTACGTGATGGAAATTGGGATTATATAGCGAATCCAAGAGGCGGTTTTATTGGCTTTTGGTGGCATTGGCTGGGCGATGATAAATGTCAGCAGTATCTGCAACTTGAAGAAGAAAAGTTGTGTTTTAAAATTTGGGTAGCTGAGGGGGAAAGTAGAACCGAACTTCGTTCTTACTGGCATCAAATCATTAACAAAGAAGCAAAGGCATTTACTGAACTTGACGTAAAAAAACCTGATAGGTTTGGCAATGGCCATTACATGACTGTTTGCATCAACAGTAAAGATTATCGCGTGATAAACCAAGATAACACCATTGATTTTGCTCAAACAGTCAAGCTGCTACGTTCAGCAGAACAACTGTTAAACTCGGTTCAACCTTCAATATAATTTCTGCTTAGAAATAGGGTATTTGTTTATTGCAAATACCCTAGGTTTTTATTAGTGACTATGTGTGTTAAGGCAAGTCACAAAGTATCTCTTCTTCTTTTTGCTGATAATGATCGGCTTTTAGTCCTAATAATTGTGGAATAGTGGCAGATAGTGCTATAGACGAATAGGTGCCAACGATAATGCCTGTAAATAGTGCTACGGCAAAACCTTTCAGCGATTCACCTGCAAAAAACCAAATAGCCAATATCGTGGCCAATGTTGTGCCAGAGGTTATCATGGTCCTGACCAGGGTCGACTTTATCGCTGCATTAATGATGCTTTCTAATGGATTTTTATCATTGGCTCTCATTAACTCTCTCATTTTGTCACCCACAATAATGGAATCATTAAGTGAATAACCAATAAGGGCTAATAAGCTGGCCAATATAGTGAGGTCAAACGAAAGACCAAACCAAGAAAACACGCCCAAAACAACAATGACATCATGAAACAAAGCAACCAAACATCCCATCGCTAAACGCCATTCAAAACGTAATGAAAGGTACAACAAGATAGCAACCGTTGCCGTTAACAGGGCCAAACCACCTTGATTAATTAACTCTTCGCCAATTTGGCTACCAATGTACATGGAATCTTGTGGCGTAATATTTAACTGATTTTGTTGAGCAAATTCAGTTAGCCAAATCTTACTATCAGTATTTTGCACGTTATCGGCTTGTCTGAGCGTCCAGTAAGTACCATTTTCTGCTGAACTCACTTGAAACGAACCCGGTAAATAAGCGCTTAACATCTTGTCCATATCACTTTGGGCTATTGAACGCTCTGTTGAAAACTCTGTTAAATACCCGCCGGTAAAGTCTAAGCCTAAGTTTAAGCCGCGAGTAAACAAACCCAGTAGGGCGATAAAAACAAACAAAACCGCGGCGTATAAACTAAACAAACGCACTTTACTTAAATCTTCTGTAAACTGAGTTGATAATGTGCTCATGATTTTACTCCTAGTAGCTGTGCTTTGTTTTCTCTAACTAACAAACCGGTTAACGCTTTTGAGACAAATACTCCGGTAAACATACTGGTTAAAATGCCTAAACATAAAATAATGGCAAAGCCTTTTACCGCGCCGTAGCCAATCGCATACAAAATAACGCCGGTGATCATGGTCGTGATGTTGGCATCTAGAATGGTGGTGAACGCATTGTTGTAGCCACTTTCAATGGCTGCTAATGTTTTTCTACCTCTTTTTAACTCCTCTTTGATACGTTCAAAAATTAAAACATTGGTATCAACCGCCATACCAACGGTTAACACTAAGCCAGCGATGCCTGGTAACGTCAGTACAGCACCAGGTAGCAATGACATTAAACCCAGCAAGCTCAATAAATTAAGTCCTAATGCTACATTGGCAACTAGGCCCAATGATCTGTACCAAAATGCCATAAACAACAAAGTGATACTTACTCCAACGGTCAGGGCTTTAATGCCGTTGTCTATATTGGCTTCTCCTAGTGTCGCTTCGATACTACGCTGTTGCACTATGGTAACTGGCGCGGTTAAAGAGCCTGCACGTAGCAACAAAGCAAGTTCTTGTGCCGTTTGATGGCTTGATAAATTAGTGATACTAAATTGAGAGCCTAAGTGCTGCTGTATTGTTGCAACATTAATAATTTTGTTAGTTTTAAGCATTTGGTTATCGGCATTTCGATAAAACTCAGAAAATACCGTGGCCATAGGTTTACCAATATTTTTTTTGGAAAAATTCGACATTTTTTTACCACCTATACCATCTAGCGTCAGGTTGACCAGCGGTTGTCCCATGTCGTCTCTGCCTGCCACGGCATTTTTGATGTTGCTACCAGAAAAAATTGCCTTACCGTTAAGCGCTAGCTGTCGACCGTTTTCATCTTTAATATGTATGACACCAAAACCCGCAGTATTGCTTGCTAACTGATAAAACTCTAACGAGGCGGTTGCGCCAATAATACGTTTTGCTTCGGCCGGATCATGAACACCTGGCAGTTCTATGCGAATGCGGTTTTTACCTTGCTTTTGCGTGATAGCTTCAGTAATGCCTAATTCTTCGATGCGTCCACGCATGGTTTTTAGCGTTTGTTTCATGGTTTCTTGGCGAAACGTTTGTTGTGCTTCGTCGGTATAACTAAGCAAATATTTATGCTCTTGTTCTTTTTTAATCGAAAGTTCAGGGTAAGTTTTGGTGATTTGCGGAAACAAGGTGTCTTTTGCTTCGTTAGATGCTCTGGTTAAATCAACCGTTAAAGCATGATTGTTTAGTGGCGATACATTCACCGCGCGTATTTTATTTTCCAGTGCAATCGCTTTTAGTTCCTGGCCAATATTTTTAATTCTGTCGGCCTGTGCTCGGTCAGTGTCTACTTCTAAAACAAACAAAACACCACCACTTAAATCTAAGCCAAGTTTTATTGGCTTAGCAGCAAATGCATTAAGCCAAGCTGGTGCTTCATTGGTCAGGCTAGAGGTCACTTGATAGCCATCTGCCAATTGTTGTTTTAGTGACTCAGTGGCAAATTTTTGATCTGCCGCTTCATGCAAAGTAATAACAATTTCATCATTAGATACACGAATTTCATCGGTTGGAATGTTAGCTTGAGCCAATATATCTTTAAAATATTTAGGTGTAGTTTGCTGTTGGTGTTCACCGCTATTGGTTAAAGTAAGCTTTACCTTGTCAGTATATAAATTAGGTAAAGCACTGATTAACATAAACGTCAAAGTGACGAGTATGATCAAATTTCTCCATCGGTTTTGTCGGTGATGGTGTTGTCTATTTATGGGTTGATTCATGTTAAATATCTCACAGCACCTAAGCCAAATTCGCGCAATACTCTAGTGGCAAGGCAAAATCAGCTAAGTGCATCAATGTTTATTTTTCGTAACGATTAATCTGGAAACTTTTAAATGCCGTGTGGCAACGTCCAGAAAGTAATAAGCAACCGAGTTGCGATAGGAAGGATTAACTCAGTGAGATATCTTGAGAAACGTAGAGAAAATTGCCGTCTTTCCAGCCGGAAAGACGCGAAGATTGGGGCGTAAAACTGTTTAACTCAAACCAATTGACCGTCGACGGTGGATTAGCTAAATGTTTATAAAGCCCAGCGGTGAGTTTGACCTCAAAAAACTCTATCTCTAATACATAATTAGGTGAAGTTTGATTTTCGGTAGAGAAAATTGAAGCGTTTAGACGATATAAATTGGGTACGCTAAGAGAATCTTGAATATCATCGGTTGCCACAGAACTTGATGTGTGATCAACAAATAATGAATATGCAGGAGAAGGTGGTATATCAGTAGCTACACTTGATAACACTAGCTTTTCGGCCGCTAGTGCCAAAACAAACAACAGTGCTAATAATAATTTATGCCACATGATCAAATACGCATTTCAAGATTAACAGTCTATATTGGGCTACCAAAACTTAATTTCAATACTTTTGTTATTTTTTGATTACATACGGTAACAGATACAACAATTAACCTTTGATAACCTTGATTATTATTCATACTAATAACAATCAGGGTAGATTATGTTTAAGCTTTGTAGATCATATGTAGCGCTTATTGTTCTGGGAGTGGCAATTGCTGGCTGTAATTCAAGCTCTAGCAATAAAGGAATTTCCGTGCCGGAAAAGCCATCTGCTCCTTTAACACCAACGTTTGTTGAACTTGGGTTAGAAAGGCACAAAGTAGAAAAACTGTTATCGATAAATGATCAAATAATTGCACTTACAGATCAGGGGCTTTATCGACGCGATAGCACTTGGCAAGCGTTAACCGATACACGATACCATGTGCTTGCCATGGCAACACTGAGCGATAATCATTGGATTGCCAGCGTTAAACAAAATGAAAGCGCATTCTTTATTGAAACGAATGATGCTGGCGCAACTTGGCAACTGTTTGACGATAACTTTGGCGGCGACTATTCCTCAAATGAAGTGGCAAGAACCTTAGTGTACGACAGCGAAAAACAAAAGCTCTACGCCACAGGCTTATTCGTGTTGGCCAGTTCCACCGACATGGGGCGTTCGTGGACAGTAGAAGAAGGGCAATGGGGCTCACTTGGTACGGGTTTAGGCTCGATTTTACTACACCAAGAAAAACAAGATGTTTGGTACGGTGGTCAAAACGGTATTGAAAGCCCAGTGTTAGACCAATTTAATACCGAAACCTATGCACTGACTACACATGCTCAAGCCATTGGTGAACATTTACCGAGCCCTAGTGTTATTTATCAAATTATAATCGACCCCAAAAACACAGATCGCATTATTGCTGCTGGTGAAGGTGGAATTGTTCATACCACAGACTATGGTGACACTTGGCAAGGGCTTTTAACTGAGCAAAACTATCGCTTTCATTTTTCGCCAGTTTTTGACCCTAAAGATCAAAATATCATTTATACCGCTGGCTGGGATAAAGGCGCTGATATTCAACCGTTAATATTAGAAATGAGTAAAGATGACGGTCAAACATGGGAAGCCTACACCTATGAAAAACAAGAGTTTAAAGGTGGCGTTAGAAGTATGCTTGCTGTAGAAGAATCAGGAAAAACGGTGATTTATATCGGTTTATATAATAATGGCGTTGTTAAAGTAACGTTTGAATAAACAACTCGCTTAATTTTCATGGTGATAAATATAAATAGCCAGCTTAAAAGCTGGCTATTTTTTATCTTAGGGGTTGCGTAGCAACCAGAACACCACGGGCATGCCCGTGGATGAATGACTCCTTTGCCTGTATTCTATAGGGATGGAAGTTAACTTTTCGGCACATGCCGTATATAGAATTCAA
>NZ_BNCK01000016.1 GCF_014656435.1 Thalassotalea marina | reverse complement strand
GGTACCATGCGTATCGGTCGATAAGGTATTAGGCTGTATATCTGAAGAGTTGTTATAGAGTAAGTCAAAAGCAAAGTGACCTTCATATTCGTTAGCGCCAATGACTTGCGTACTCACCGGAACATGATTAGAAACCAATGTTAATGCTGAAACACCTTTACCTTTGGAGAAGTACTTAGACGAATACCGAGCCTTAAACGTATTTATGCGACACTCAAATTTTTGACCATCAATGCTTGAAAACAACTGATTATCGTCCACATGGTAATAGGCAAATATTGGCAACGTGGCTATAGCATTAGAAACCTGATCATTAGACGTTTTGAGTGTTTCATATCTGACATAACTATCATCTACACTGCGTAATTTACCCATTGAACGGTCAGAGATATTCGCCATTTTATATAGGCCGTAATTGGTGCCGTTTGCCAATATACAGGCGATCAGATCTTCTTTATTTACTGGTGATTTTTCTTTAGTTGCTGATATGTGTGTAAATGAATTTAAGTAACCTGTCTTTTGATCAACAAACAACATGAGTTCAACGATACCCATGTGTTGAATTTGATTGTAGAGCGGGTTTTCAATTGTTTGTTGCCAACGGCTGTTAGGAATTGACCACTTGAGTTCGGCTTTGCCAGGAATAAACTCAACATACTTATTATCACCACTAAAGATATGCTCGCTTGCTTCCTTCAGCTTAACTTCTAATTGTTGGCTCTTATCTGCGAGTGTTTGGTTAATCGGTGTTGCCAGCTTATCAAGGCCAGTGTTTTCAATGATTGTCTCTTTTTGCTGCCATTCTTTAGGTTGTATAAGATCTGACGTTAAACTACGGTTATTAACGCTTTCTTTCACCGTTAAGCTATTACTGTGAAATAATTGTTCGGCTTTACGATAAAGGAAATACTCAAATCGATTAGCAATTAATTTGGTATTTTCTCCCTCTAAATACTCTCGGTCATGTTTAGGTACCACATCGATGTTAATGGTTTGGATAGCCTTTAATTCACTAAGTTCAGAATGTGCCATAACATACTGCTCATGGAGTTCATCCTTTAAATGAATGAACTCAATATCGATAGACATAAATAATGAGCGGATAAGTTTTCTAATTTTACTGGATTGTTTATCAATAAATTGCCATTCGTACTGACGGCCATCAAAGTCGTTATTATCTAAGTGATCACTTAACAGTTTAATACTGTCAGCAGGGATCAATTCAAAGGCTTTTTTACGTACATCACCAAAGCTTAAATCATCGTCCATATCGGTATCGATGAAGTACTTTAATAAACTACCAGCGGATTTTAATTTGGTTCTTACAATGGTTACATCTTCAACAATACGCTGCTTTGCATAGCCTTTAGCTGATTCGGTTAACTTCCTTACCAAGTAAATAAATGCAGCAACAAGATTGTCGTTAGTCTCTCGGTACCTGAAGAACAAGTAACAAACGAGATATAAAATAGTTTGGCTATCTGCGTGTCTTCTAAGCTTATAAACGGACTTGTGCTTTACCAGTGAAGCATAGTATTCAAGATTTTTAGGTGATAGCTCCAGTTCAGCAATCAGTGACTTAATTTCTGGATAAAGCGAGCGTATAATTTTATGCGTCTTCAGCTCTTGGGTGATTTGGCTCGTTGAAAAGTCCTTAGCCATTTTCTTTAACTTGGCTAAGTCAGTAAAGGTATTATTTGACTCAAGTAATTTAAGTAATGTTTTTCTGGTACCTGAAGACAAACTATCAAGCAGCACCATTTCAATTCGGTTACGCTCATTTGATAATACCGTAGAAATAGTGTCTTGCAGCGTTGTATAACCAGCTAGCGCTATTCTGTTTTGACCAAAATAAGCAATACATTCATCAAAAACATACCTTGGTTCAAGGTTGATTTTTACAACATCGTTAAGCCTTTTTAATAGCGGCTCTTTATCTAACTTGCTTTGGTACGCTGTAAACCCTGTATATTTTAATAACTTATTAATCAGCTTAGTTTTTGTTGTTGGTGATAAATCCTCAAGAGACATATCTTTATCGCTGAAATACTTGGATCTTACATAATCTAAATCATTACTGACTTGAGTAAATGAGAAATTAAATACTATTGGCCGTGACCTAAAGTAACCAAGCAGTAAGATAAAATACACTCTGGTTTCAATACGTCTTAATTCGTTGACGAGCCTTTGAGTTTCACTATCTAACGAAAAATAATCATCACGATCTTTACGGTTAAAATTGGGTAAGGCATAGAGTTCGTTGATTTCTGATTCGCTGAGAATTTGTATACGCTTGGTGTTTGATGAAGAAATAGTGGTAAGCCTTTCTTGTTATTTTTAATCAGCATACCTTAATCAATGAGGTTAATGTTTACCAGTCAACTGCTTAACATTACCATAAAGCCGATTTAAGCGACTAAAGTGGTAAACTTTTCATAAGATAGTTTACCACTGTGTATTATTACTTAAGAATACTAATGCCGATTTCGAGGGGATGGGCTAAATAATACAAACTGTGTTATTCAAGGGGTGAAGTCCAATGGTACGAAAAGTTACTCTAAGCGTGAAAATTCAAGCTAAGGTTAATTTCGAGGGGATGGGCGCAAAACCCCTTCTATAACTAAAGGTGAGGTTGCGAAGCACTTTGGTGTTACGCGGATGACTTTAAACAAAGCTATCTTACTATATCAGGAGTGCTAGCTTTTCTGCCTGTTATGGAGATAGTTGCAAATTGGTATAAGATACCCCATAATATAGGTGTAGCTTGTGGCGGTAGGAACATCCCCACGTTAAAAACCCAAATTCCTTGTTTGTTGTGGCGGTAGGAACATCCCCACGTTAAAAACCTAAATTCCTTGTATTTGCTACCGAAAACCCCAGTTTAAGACTGGGGTTTTTCGTATGGAGACGAAGTGGAATTAAAGAAATTATCCCCCTCATTTTATACTGATAATGTACGTGTAGAACAAGCATTAGACTTTGACATGAAAGCCGGTTGTTGGCTTGATATTGATAATAAAGTTCGCGGGCACGGTGTAGTCAAAATCACTATACAAGGCCTGATGTTTGCTATACCTGTACGATCCCACATAAGGCACGAAGCTTCTTTCATTCTTCAAGTCGACAGAAAAAATAGGCACATAAAAGGGATGGGCCTAGATTACTCTAAAGCTCTTCTTATTAAAGATGAACGTCATGTGGCTGATGATGTATTTGTTTTGCGTAGCAAAGCAGCTGGTCGAAAGTTAGTTGATAAAGAAGAGCATATCACTAAGCAGTTTACCGGATACGTTGAGAAATATATTTCATCCGTCCAGGAAGATGACCGAAATGTATTGAATAGCTTTGAGTATCGATATACGACGTTGATTAACTATCATACAGAGTTAGGCATAAAGTAAAATTAGGCATGCCTAATTTAGAAGTATATAAAATACTTAAAAAGTACTTATTAAATACTTTTAAAGTGCTTTTTAAGTATTTAATTAATGTTATTCAATGGGTGATTCACAAAATGATCGCCAAAGGTTTTTATCAAAGCCTTGTTCTTTGAGTCTCTTATTTTTCTCGAAACGTCTCTATAATCTCTGTACACAATTTTATATTGTTTTGTGTTCTGCTGAGCTATATTTAGTTTCGTAATAGCTTCCTCTTCAAACATACTTGAAGTCCAGAATTCAAAAACTAGATCTCGGTCTCTCCAATCCGGATGCGCCAGGGCGAAGGCTCTAAATATTGGTATCTGCTCAGAGAGCCAGTATTTGACATCATCACCCGATACTTGCTTGTTAAACCCATACCCTTTTCCCTCGATGAACCTGACTTCCCGATGGTTGGAGCATATAACATCAGCTTCTTTGATTCCTTTGGGGGTTTGGCAAAGTCGGTTCAGTTCTACAGGGTGAGAATACTCAGCTCGCATAGTTTCAGCTATTATGTATTCAAATAACGCCCCCCTTAATCTACTAGCGGCACCTTCAATTTTTCCTAATGAGTTAAATATAATATCGATTTTTTCAGGCTCAATAGAGCGGATAGCAACCTCTGAAAGTATGTCTGTTAGTTCTCTTAAGCCTCGTGCTGTTTCGTTATCAAAAACTGCTGAGGTCGTTGCTGGAGAAATACCTTGGGACTTAAGTTTCTTAAATGCTGCATCGCTGAAAGAGTGAGCAAAAAAGAAGCAGAGTTGCTTACCTACATTTTTTAAACATCTAAGTGCATTTAGCTTTTGTAAATATGGAGCAATTCCAGACTCGCTAACCTCATGATTAAGTAGAATGTCACATACAACAAAACCTGGGTTGGGTTTTGAGCTGTTGTTCGGGAAAGTTACAAGAGGGCTTAGATAAGATGGGCCTGCCAAGTCCCAGGCTGTGGTACTTACCGTAGGGTTTTTTTCCAAGGAACGAACAGAAACTTTGTCGTATGAGATAAACCCAAGTTTTCGCATCCAGCTTTTAACCCCACGAAGAACTAGTTCTTCGGTAAATAACCTCGCTTTCATTGCCGGTATTAATGTTTCAATGTGATTTACATGAAGCCCTAGGTATATGCAGGGTCCTATACCTTCGACGTGTATTTCTTTAAGTAGATTTGCAGATTTTAATTTATTGAGTACAACTTCGGCAGCTAGATGTTTTTTTTGTTTAATAGGAGCGCCGCAGGCTATTTCAAAATGGTGCCTTGGCATAACACCGCCCCTTTCGCTCAATGCTGTTATGGCAAAACCATAAGCAGAGTTAGTTGACAGTAAAGCTAGTTCCAGGCGAACCCAATACAAATTGCTACCGGATTGTTCCTTTAGGAAAAGAAATTTGGCTCGTCTCGGAAACGACAGATCTAATCGTAAAACGTCACCGCCAGCCCTAGATACTCTTTGTCTCGCTGCATCCGGAGTTAATTTTAACGTGTTAACTAGGTACTCAGTTATCTCAGAGCTCAAAGCTGGTCCGTGTTTTTTTAGGTATTTATGAACCAAATTATTCATGTCACACTGCGCTATATATACAAGATGAATTAACAAAGGACCAAAAGAAAAGGCCTAATAGAGACCCCTTTAAAATTGGGGTCTACAGAGGTGTTCTTTTTGGTTTTTAACTAAGAATGTCACAGTCGCCAAAAAAAGGCTATGGCATGTGCCTATAGAACCAGCGGGAAGTCCAATTTGGCATGCCAAATTGAGAATTAATTAAATAAATATATTAAGTACTTTATAAGTGATTTAAAAGTACTTCTAAAGTGATTCTAATATGTTAGCTCTTTTTCGATATTTGCTTCTCTGCGGCTAATAGTGCTTGCTGCCTTATATAAACAGCGACTGGAACACCAAGCTGTTCAGCTGCTTCTTCTATTAATTTATATTCAGAGTCATTCATGTTCATAGTAAACCTGGGCTTTCTTTTTTTCTCTTCAGGAATAGAAGGTCTGCCCATTTTTACTTCTTTATTATTTGAACCAGACTCCCAACTGCTTTTAGAGTCAGATTTGGATTCTGTTATCCAGTCCTTAGCCATTAGACTTCTCCAAGATTTTTGTAACCAGAGTTTTTACTTCATTTCGGGCTCTGGTTGTTCCGTTTAAGTTATCGGTGTCGCGTGTGAAAATAGTTTTGTAGTCATTCATGGTTCTTGCATATATTGCTAAGTAACTAATTAGCTCGTGTTCTGGCGCTAAATGAGTTCTAACTTCTTTTTGATCGCTGACTCTTTTGTCGAAGCAACTTAGAACATTGATCACTCGCTTTTCTGGAGCTAGATTATTGACTGCTTTCGCACTATCTAAATCGAGGCGAGATGCTCTAACGGGAACAACAACTACAGAGCTATTCTGGATAATCGTTTTTTCATGGCTACTTAGGTTTGCAGTTGGCCGGAAGTCAACAATAAAGAAATCACAGTTAGGCCGTTCGCTTGGATAACTATCTGTTACATCAAAAGCGAACCCACCTCTCTTGTATGTATTGAAAAGTGCCAGCTGGGGATCGGCATCATAAGCTATGACTTTCTTACCGTGTTGCACGGTTAAACAGTCAGCTAAATGCGCTGTTAAGGTTGTTTTTCCGACCCCTCCTTTCGGGGACCATACAGAAATCACTTGCATATGACCTTCCTGATTTATAGTTATTAGTAACTTATAAAGTATATATAAAGTGTATCATAAGTACTTTATATATATTTAATAAGTATGTAAATAGTTTTCTTTTGTGCATGTTGAGATCGTTGTAGTGTGTGAAAAAAAAGATCTTGATCATGTATAGTTATCTGATATGCTCATAAAAGTGCATTATCGTGCATTCGTATTTGAGGAGCGGGCGTTGGAAATAAGAATTTTAAGAGAACTGTACCATGAGGGGCTTTTGAAGAAAGCTTCAGTGGTCCCTGCTCCTATGGAACAAGATAGATGGTTACTGGTATTTGAGCGCTTGAATGGAGCTCAAGAAAAGATAACAAGAGCCAGGACTGATCAAGAAAAAGTGTATAAAAGAATAAACGGCGCGCTTGTTGATGCCAGAGAAATAGGCTTTAAAAGTGTAACTGTAGAATTTCAATAAGCCAGAAAAGCGAAAACCGCTGGTGCGAACAGCGGTTTTACAAGGGCTTAGCGGAGTAGTCAAATGTGCTTGCAAACAAACCTGACAGAGCAAAAACCCCTAAAAGTCGGGATAAGTATGGCCTGTCCTGTGTTTGATGTCAATTCAAAATCGAACAAACGAACACTGTTCGTTCGATTGGCGAACGCTGTTCGTTCGGCAATCGTGTTCCCCACATTTACTTCCCCTAAGCTCGCGGCAATAAGTACAGTTGAACCTGTACCGCGAGGTTACTTTGATAAAGAGCGAAGTTGATAATAACCAGAAGATAATAAGACAGCTTTACCGTAAACATCCTTCTACTGATTTCAGTCAGATGATGAGCATTGGTAAGGAAGCGTGCAAGCTATCTCAATTATATCTTGATGTACCTATCGGGCGCGATTGCTCTATTGGCTGCTTCTATTCTATGGGAGTGAGTAGAATTGCAAGCGCTAAATAGACAGTTTTTACATGAACATGAGGTAAGGCGAGATCTTTATTATAGCGCCCCTTATGCGCCGTTTTGCTCTGATAATAAAACCGCAGGATTTCAACTTCCTAGACGGGACGCATTCAAGCGTCAGTATGTGCAATTAAACCCTCCATGCAATTACAAGGTGTTTATTATTGACATAGATCATGAAGATGAGTCTTTATGGGACAATGAAGAAACACCAATTCCTAACGTTATCATACGTAATAAAAATAACAGGAAAGTACATTTACTGTACCGGATTGATGACGTTTTAATAAAGACAGTCAATAGTGATGTAATTGTAAAAGATGGACCAATTCAATATGCCAAAGCTGTATATTATGGATTGTGTAAAAAGCTGGGAGCTGATAGAGCCGCTTTCAATAATGTAGTCTCAAAGAACCCCTTCCACCCTGCATTTAATACTGAGTTTATTCACTCTAGAGTATATAAGTTAAAAGAACTAGCGGAGTTCGCTACCCCTGATTGGAGCGTTTATAAGCGAGGGGATAAAGAAAATCCCAACCCTGAATCTCGTAACCTGAGTTTATTTCACAAAGTTCGATTCGCAGCTTACAACCAAGTGCAGCGATATCGACTGGCTAATGATATGGAAGGATTTTACAAAGCTGTATTAGCTGAATGTGAGCTTGAGAATAAGTTTAGAGGTAAGGGCTTCAAAGAGGACAGTGATTTGCCTTCAAGCCAGGTGAAGGCGATTGCAAAAAGCATAGCTACGTTTAGCTGGAATAAATATCAAGGAAGCAAAGGGAATAGAGGTGTTATGTCATTGCCTCATGACATGGACCAAAAAGAAAAGCAACGTCAAGCTGCGTTGTATGTAGCAAATAAAAAGCGGGAGCGAACTTTAGGTGAGATTTTGAAAGCTTTTGAAGAGGTTGCTCGATCAGGCGCAAAACCAACACAAGAGCGCGTAGCCAGCTCTTGCTCCCATTACTCACTAAGCACAATCAAACGTTACTGGAAGGAAGTTAAAGAGAGTTATGAAAGCCGCACCGATAGCTCGGAAGGAAAAGTTCAATTAGCTGTACATAAGGGGTTCTAGGGATTTTCCCCTCTAAAGTAACATAAATCGCCATACTCACCATATTTAAAGGCATACAAAGGTGGGTTACTTCTCCAAAGTATGGCAAATTATGAGGTTAACAACCCCTTAAACTTAATTTAATTCCTATGGCTATAAAAAACGAACTATCAATTCTTACCAAAGCTGAGCAGCTTGATCTATATTCTCCGCCGCTATTATCACTTGAACAACAACGATTGTATTTTACGCCAAACGAGATCGAGTTAACAGAGTTGAAAAGTATTCGCCTAAGGAACCACCGATGCTATTTCATTGCGTTATTAGGGTATTTTAAGTCTAAGCCTGTGATTCTTTCACCTAGCTTTAACCTCATCTTTGACGATATGCAGTTTATTTCAACGCAAGTTCAAGGAGGCAAAGGGATCAGGCCTTTCAGCATTAATAAGATGCAGCGTGACCGTATATATCAAAGAATACTGAGGTTATTAAACTATCAGAAATGGGACGAAAGTCTGCACTTTGCGCCGCTGTACGAACATCTTGTTATGGTCGGCAAAGCTTGGCTTGAGCCTCGTTATCTATTCGATGCAGCCGCTGAATATCTAGCAACGCATAGAATTGCCATCCCTAAATATACTGTCTTACAAAAGCTTATCAGTCGTGTTATCCAACAGGTCAAGAAGGCGTTAAATAATAAGCTTCGTATTCATGTTTCATCTGAACTACACGGATTTCTAAATACTATTATCGATGACAAAGATGGGCTCTCCTTAAGCCAGCTTCGAGCCGGTGCAAAAAGCGTTATGGTGACAGAGCTAAAAAAAGAACTGACGGTGTATCATCAGTTACAGCCTTATACAAGACAGATTGATAATGCTGTTAAGGGCTTAGCCTTATCGTCTAAAAACCAACAACACTTCGGTGAAATGGTGGATTATTATGGCAGTAAACTAAAACGCTTTAAGCGTCCACAGCAACACCTATGGTTGCTGTGTTTTCTGACTCAACGCATACGGCAAAGCCTAGAGCGATTGGCTGATGGGTTTATTCATCATATCCGTAAACAACAAGAAGCTGCGCATGCGTTTGCCCAACAGGCAGTGTTTGACTCATGGAGGTCAGCTGCAGACAATGTCACCAAAGCCGCAGAATTACTGCATCTGTTTGTTGATGACAGTATCGACGATAATCAACCATTTGCAACGGTTAGGCAACAAGCATTAAGTGTAATGAATAACCAAGATATAGAAACGCTATGCCTGTACTTAAAAAAGCAAAAACGCACGGTAGAAGAATATCAATGGCAATATTATGATGATCAAAACGGGTTAATTGAGCAGTTATTAAGGCCCGTGTTTCTATGTCTTGAATGCCAAGCAGGTAAAGGCTCAGAAGCATTAGTGACCCAGCTCAAAACCACAAAAACAGAACTATTAGCAGGTAATACATTGCAAACAATGGATAGTACACTTATCCAACAAAAACATCGTCCATGGTTAATTAACAAGGATGTTGTTCATCCACAGCGATACGAATGGTTGCTTTACCGTCAACTGGCTTCTCGGCTTAATGGTCGAATTTACTTATCAAACGTCACTAAATATCGTGCGCTAGAAGACGACTTAATTGCATCGTCAATACAGCCTGATCTATTGGCATCATCAACATTGGAAAAGCTAAAGCAGCCGATTCAGAAGCTACTGCAAGTAAAACAAATACGCTTAACAACATCCCTAGAAGATGTTGCTCGTCACATTGATAATGGTGATAACCGCAATGTGATCATGAAGAGCCGAAGTGGCACACGATGGCGACTGCCAGTTAAAGGCTCCCAATCACTTGTCAACAACCCTTTCTTTAAACAAATGATCCCCGTCAGTATTGCTGATGTGTTGCGTTATGTTGAACAAGAAACCAACTTTATGCAATGCTTCGCACACGTGCTGCCAATACAAAAACAAGTAGGCGCCAATCAGGATGATTTATTGGCTATTCTAATTGCGAATGCGACACATCGCGGCGTATATGGGATGGCACAAATATCTGATCGCAGTTATGAGCATCTAAGCACTATACAAGCTAATTATATTAGGCCTGAAACCTTGCAAGAGGCTAGTGATATCATCAATAACGCAGTAGCGGCACTCCCTATTTTCCGCCACTATCACATCCAAGAAGACGTCCTGCACGCCAGTACCGATGGGCAAAAATTTGAAACTCACCTTGAGACTTTTAAAACTCGCTACTCCTCGAAATACTTCGGCACCAACAAAGGTATTACGGCCATGACGTTAGTTGCCAATCATAGTGCGTTAAATGCCCGTATCATAGGATCTAATGAGCATGAGTCCCATTATATTTACGACTTACTACAATCTAATACTAGTGATCTTAAGCCAGATGTCCTCTCAACCGACACCCATGGTGTTAATCATGTTAATTATGCCTTATTGGATTTATGCGGTTATAGTTTTGCGCCTAGGTATGCTCAGTTCACCAGTGTGATCAATGACCTATTTAACGTAACTGAAAGCGACGACGGAAACACGCATCTGGCGCTGAAAAAGCCGATAAAAATGAATGTGATTGAAGAAGGCTGGCAGGATATTCAGCGTATTGTGTTATCCCTTCAAGAAAAACGCACAACACAGGCATTGCTAGTACGCAAATTATCTGGTTATCCATCTAGACACCCTATATTACAAGCATTAACGGAATATAATAGGCTCATCAAAGCCCAATATTTACTTGATTATATTGATGATGCAAGTCTGCGCCAATATGTTCAACGAGCACTGAACCGAGGCGAAGCCTGGCATTTCCTCAGGCGAGCTATTGCATCGGTCAATCGTGACCAGTTCCGTGGAAAAAACGAATCAGAAATAGTCGTCTGGAACGAGTGTGCCCGTTTGACGGCAAATGCTATTATCTACTTTAACTCGATGATCCTAAGTCATCTATTACTGCACTTTGAAGAAGTTGGTGACGAGGAAAAAGCAGCAATAACTCGACAAGTATCACCCGTTGCATGGCAGAACATTAATCTGAGCGGCACTTATCAGTTCGCTAGTAACCGCAAACTACCTGATTTACAGGAAATAACTAGGCCTATTGTTGAAAATGAAGTCTAAAATGAAAGGTAACCCAGCTCCACAAGCCATTAACTGCGAGGGTTGTGGCGATTTATGTTACTTTAGAGGGGAAAATCCCTAGAACCCCAAGATGCTGCTACATATCGTATTTTTATAACTGTTGTGTTTTCTACAAGACATAAAAACAACCCATTGGGTCGTTTTCATGACTATAGGGGCAAGTTGTTAGTTATGAAAAGAAATAAAAAGAATTTATAAAACTTAAACGTCCGTTTCAGCTCATAGCTGCCTGTCAGATTAAGTCTAAACCTAGCCATCGAAACTGTAAGATAAAATATGAGCTACTACACGTTAAGCTGGCAATATTCGCCTATTCGTTAGCTTATATTGCTTAGTATATAACTTTAATTTGTACCTCTAAGAAATAACTCATTGTCTTACTGTTGTGACACCGTATTGGATGAAGAAAATATTAAGCTTGAAGCCAAAATAGAGTAAATGATTAAAGGCTACTTAAACCGCCTTCTTGTTTTGTAATTTCTTTTCTTAAATTCTTAACGATATCATTAAGCTCATTATTAGCTTTATTTCTTTTGGCGATATCCTCAGCAATAACTAACTGTGTATTGGCTCTTTCCAAATCTTTATACTTTATCCATGCATATGTGGATAATAATCTACTTAATAGGTCTGTACTTTTGTCTTGAAATTTAATATCGCCGTAGAATATTTTTTCATCTGCCAATTGAAGGTCTTTTTTTCTTGCTTCTATGTCACACTCTTTATATTTCAAGCATTCTATTGCCAAAACACGAATCTGTGTAAAACCGTAACTTCCTGCAGAGGTATGTATTTCAGAAGGTGATAAATTAACATAGTCGTTTTCATTTATAATATTGATTATTTGATTTTCTATATTTTCTGCTATCTCGTGAGATGCTGTCATACCATCAAAGTGTGTGTAATTTATATCAGGGTCCAGCTTTTTAAATATCTTATGATATCGTAAATATGTCTCTCTATATTCAGTGGGTTTATATAAGTAATAAAACTCTTCTGCAAAATAGGCGAACATTGTCGCTATTAGATCATCATCAATTAAAGTCGGGTTTTTAAAAGATGAGTAAATTTCCCATGCCTCATCCAGTAGACTAAATGTCTTTTGGATTTCTCCTTCATATACGTATGAATCAAATAACAGCATGTGGGAAAACAATCTAAGCGAGTCTGATCCTCTACCTGTTTTAAGGAGCCACCTCCTTATTTTTATTGAGGCCAATACCATTTCTCTTGCTTTAATCGGGTATTTATTTCTATAAACAGAATAACCTACGTCGTAAGCATGTGCGGTTTTCTGGTGGTTGTGTCCATATATTCTCTCTGTTAGCTGAATTCCTAGGTTATGATAAACCATAGCCTCGCTATCATTTCCAGCTTCAGATTCACATCGCGATAACCATAAGTATATTTCAGGCTTCAATGGGGTTATTTCACTGCCTGAGACAAAGTCTTGCTGTACAATTTTTTTTAGTTCTTTGGCGCACTCCAACAAAAAAGGTTTTATTTCAGTTAAAAATTTATCTTCGCTGATATTTACTGTAATACTTACAATATCCCCTGAAAAGGAGTAGTATTTTGCTTTTATTTTTGCCAGTACAACTTCATCTTCAATGCTTTGTTTCATAGCTTCAGGAAAATCAACATCACCGATATTTGATAAAATATCGTAATGTTTCCCTTGGTTTTTTTCATCGAAAATAGAAAAAACTGTATTCCGAAAGAACCTGTTGTTAATTTCTAAGGCTACTAATAACATTTTGATTAGGTAAGGTGACGTAACTCTGTCAGTGAAGATACTTTCGCCGTAAGGATATATCACTTGGTTAGCATCGACCCTTCTTCCTTGTGAGAAAATAGCTTCAGCTAGTTTTGTTGTCGCATTTATTCGCTTATCGTCCATGAGATTTGGGTATAAATCGACTGCTTTACGGTAAAACTTTTCCGCTTGCTTACCATTCCCTCGAGAATAAAATATGTCACCATATAAAATCAATTGTTCATAGTGATTAGCTTTAATTAGGTAAGTTGATTCATATACTTCTTGGGCTTTTCTTAATAGACGTGAATTTCCTTCTAGTAAAGTTGGAGACGAGTTAGCGACTAACAAGCTAAGGTATTCTTTAGTTTCATTGTTATTTTTTACGTATGTATACATTCCAATAAATAACGCAATTACAATGATCGTAATAAAAGAAATGGATTTATAATATTTTCTGATGGTAAAGTTTGCTTTATAAGAAAAGCTTGCTTTCTTTAAGTAGCTTGTGGTGATACTTTGCCTTGACATGAGGCGGCTAACATCTTGTCTCATTTCTTTAACACTGTGATACCTATCCTCTGACTTCTTAGATGTTGCTTTTTCTATAATACTAGTTAACTCTTTTAAGCGTCCGTAACCCTTAAATTTATTTTGTAACTTTTCAGGAATTGAGCTTAGTTGAATATCAAATAAACCGGTTAACATTTCCGCAAATACAACACCTAATGAATAAACATCGGATAATGGTGAAGATATTCCTTTTCCATTCAATAGTTCTGGGGCTGCGTATTTTCTCGTGTGACCCTTTACATTGTTATAACTAAAGTTCTCGTGGAGTTTCTTGTTAGTCGCCAATGAAAGATCAAAATCGATAATTTTTGGAATGTTATTCACGCTCATGAATATGTTTGCCGGCTTTAAATCACAATGCACACAGCCCAACCTATGCATATGTTCAACAGCTGAACAAATCTCTATAAAGAGATTGAAGATTTGACTCGATGATAAAGTATTCTGACTGCAGTGTTGAACGATATTAGTATTGGTAAGATATTCCATAATAACGTAACTTACTCCGTTATTTAGCTGTCCTTTACCATACCCTTCAACTATATTAGGGTGCTTAAGGTTTGATATATAGTGAGCTTGCATAGAAGTGTTTTCACTTCCCATTAGCACTTCAAACGTCGGTAGTGTTATTTTAATCGCCGCTTTTTGAGAGTACGTTTTATCAGCTGGGGAGGCTTGATAGACAGCGCTTTTGGCCGTTACATGAATAACTCTTTCCGCTACCCACTCTCCAAACACCTTACCAATATAACTTTCAGGATTAAAATGTTTTAATAAGCATGCGGATTGGTGCCGAATGATTGATGTATATGACTCTTTTCCTGCGCTATCAATATCCATTATCCTTTTAACTGTTTTTACCAGGATCGAATTGTCTTTGTACTTTTCCTCTAGGTACTTATGGATTTCATGTTGTGGTAAAAATTCTATTTCATCTAATATGTCACTGATTGTTATATTTCTTTTTGATGCATTCAAATTCGCTTTCATGGAGTTCAATAACCTATTTCAACACCCTCAATAATGGCGTTCATCAGTCGTTTTCCATGCCTAAGGTGCTTTTCAACAGTACTGATTGAAGAATTTGTTATAGCCGCGATTTGTTCATTATTCTTAGCACTGTAGAGCTTTAATGACATTTTTTCAGCAATGAATGGTTCACTGTGGCTTAACTTATTTAAACCATCGTATATGAGCTCTATGTCACATACCGTTTCAAGTGTTGCTACACTTTCGTTTGGTTTGTAAAAATCTGGCATTCGTTTTTGACAGGTAAGTTTTCTCTTTCGATCGAGCAATGAAGAAATAACTATTTGCCCTAAGAGTTCATAAAAACCTCTTAGTGTATCTAAGTCGTGCTTCCGTGAGCCATTATGCATTTTGAGAAATATTTCGTTTACGACCGATGTTGCTGAAAATGAAATGTCGTTTTTTACGTTAAATTTCTCAACCTGGGGTTTGGTGAGAGAATAGATTGTAGGGTAAATACGCGAAACTAATATTTTTGTGTATTCACTTGGGTTATCTTTCCATTTTTTTATTAATGGTAAGAGTTCTTCATCAGATAAACTTTCGTAGGGTTGAGCCATCACTATTTCCATATAATTACTGCCTAGAATGAATAGTAACTGTTTGGAAATGGAAATAACAATAAAAATATTTTTTTCCGGCTTAGGTGGCAATAATTTACCGATCGCCACCTAAATCGGAACAATAATAAACGATAGGATTCACTCTGCGAATTACAGGCGTATTTTACTTCCCTTCTTACCTGCAAAGCTATATTGTTCGGTGCCTTCGTTTAACTTGATGCCATTCGTTATAGTATTATTACTGCTTTTTGTATGTTGGTGCATAACGGCTGAATAGACCGTTTGATTACTAATTTCCTGCGCACCTGAAATTGTCGTTAATAGTGTGAAAGCCAGTTCTTTTATCATAATTGTTCCATCCTTTAGTAATAGGTGAACAAACTTTAAGCATATATGGTGCCACATTTGGTTAGTCAAAAAACTGACTATCATTTGTTTTTGAATATTTTTAGTCAGGTTAGAAGTGTTTAAGTGATTGAGTGGTGGTTTTTTTGTGAGGGTAATATATACCGTAGCCTTGCGAATCGTTTTCTCACTGTTTTATTTTAGATATAACAAGCTGCTCTTTAAATTCCGTGTCTATGATGCACTGCTACTTCTAGCTGGATAAGCTATTACGGTTATTGTTTGTAGTTGGCAAATGATATCTAACAATCTCTCAAGACAATTCTTTGAAAATCTTTACTGCATACTTGAACATAGTTTTTTGGCGTTCCTCTTTATTACTAAATCTGTGTGCTATGAATTCGTCAACAGGAGCAACACGTTCCATTAACGGGACTACCCGCTCTTTCCTCTCTATATAGTCTAATGTTCGATAGCCCATTACTTCGATAAATTTGCGCTTGTCACCTACTCTTATATCGAAATCTGGAATAATATTGTTTTCGCCTATGTCCTTTAAAGGTTCTATCGGTTTTTCAATTACAGATGTTATTCCTATATTTTTAAATTCGATCTTTGCAAAACTAGATAAAGCATAAGCCATTTCTCTTTCATAATTGCTATCACAAATCATCCAGGAATGTTTACTGAGAATCGGCACTACATATGCGCTCGGAAAACTGAAACACATTTTTCCATCTTTATTTTTGCCGTATTTATAAAGCGCAGCGATAAAAAACGGGCCGTCTTCCCTATCTCCGCGAGCGTGGTGCAATAATGCCCTGCATTCATTGAGTGACATTGATTTATCTTTGTTATAGTTAAAACTCAATGTGTTGTTGTTTAATTCGTAACTATCGGCAATCCAAATGAGGAATGCTGTTTTGTGATGACCTTGCTTGAATTTAGTATTAAATAATTTATCTCTGACATACTTTAAACTGGCTCTACTCTGTTGAAAGAATGTCACTTCATGCAAATGTATGCCACCCAATTTAATTTCTTTTGCTGCCATTAAAAATTTATCTTTTTCTGTTTGGTAGCCATTTAGACATCCATTAATGATATGATGGTTTTCGGCGTTTCTCATTACATGACGAATTAACTTAAAAAGCTTCGACTGGCGGCTGCGAATGCCTCGAGAAGGGTTTTCCCTCTTATTAGAAAGAGAGTGCTCACTCGATTTTTCTATAAAAAAATCATAATCTGTTCCTGTAATTGTTTTGATGTCTCCTTTTTCTTTTGAGTTAGTAGAAGCAATAGCTCTAAACTGACACTCTCTTTGATGCTCAACTCTTTTTTCAGAATTGCGAGAAAACAAATAATAGTAATTTGGTCCACTCTTTACATGTATTAGGGCTCGGCCATTGCATTTGCACAAAATCCAGTAGTTTCTCTCTCGTAGGTAACTAAAATAGACTTGCTGTTGATGCCATTCACTCGTGCCACTTTTGAGTATATTTTCGATTAGTTCAACTTGCTTGTCGCTAGGTGACTCTACTGCATCAAGGTTATTTGTAACTATTGAATAGCGCATAATATTTCCTTAGAACTAAATACTATTTCCTATATATTTCTATTATCCTGATTTTTTCCTACATTAACTCCAAATCTATTCATTCTCTTGATGAAATACTAATGTTTAGAATAATTTCGTTTTTGCCTGGTCGCTTAAGTCTTCTCCTTGCGCTTTAGTGATTTGCCTGATCCTGATTCAAACAAATATACTTCTAATCGAGTAATATTTGGCAACCAAAGCCAATATCCAGCAGCAATAATGCCGCAAATGTTGTTATCAAATAGCATACCCACAACAATTAACAGAAAAATAACTAACCTATTGATATTAACGACATACTTCCGTGTTTTACTATTCATTCGTTAAGTCCACTTAAATAAATGACTTAACTTAACAATAGTCGTGTTACACGACTTTGGCAAGTTTAATGATCAAAATAACCATTTTTTTTTGCGTAACGCCATAGCTCAAGGATACCAAGCTTTGCATTGCCAGATTTATTGTTCAGATCTGACTTGATTTCTTCCCACAACTCAGCATTATCACTAGGCGTTAATTGTACTCTTAACGGAGTTGAACCTCTTTTTTTATTGTAATTTGTGTGCTTATTTTCTTTTGATTGATGTGTCATTCAACTTCCTGTTTGTTCATACTTATAAGGTGTATATATCACACTGGATGCTATTATTAAAATTGTATGTTATTGACTTGTTCAAAAATAAGATGGCTTTATCAAACCCTTTTTTTCATTTAACATATGAGCTGATGTTCGGAAATTTGTATCTAAGATCTCCGTTGACCGGCTCTTGTTAATCAAGTCCAAAAGTTGCACAATAGGTACTTGAGCTTTAGACCCCTTTTCCTACATTGCTTACAGCACAAACAAAATATCTTTCTGAAGTGATGAAAATCTCAAAGTCTCTTATCCATGTGTCACATGATCAGTGGTAATTATTGATATTTGTTGAGGGTTGCTCGTGAAGAATATATTCAAAACCAACTTTTTTAAGCATCTCTATACAAATATCAATATCTCGTTGGTACGATTCGTTACCACCTTCCGATCCTAGCTTTTTACTATCGGCTAATAATTTCTTATATTGATTGATGCGATCTTGTAAGGCGCACACAAACTCAATTTCTTGTTCTTCTGTTAGTGATATGTATGTCATCTAGGTGACCTATATAAGTTATTAACTGAGAGTCAAACTCTATTATCAAATAAAAAAAGACAAGTTGTATAACTGGTTATTTATCCATGTTTATTAAGGTACACCCTAATGATACTAATAATATATCACAGTAAATATCATAATGACACCACTTAAATAAACCTATATGATATGACACCATCTAAATAGACCTAGTTAGGCAAAAATGTTCATAAGAGCATATTTAAGAGCATCAACATCTGAGCAAGATGCCAATCGAGCAAAAAACACGTTAAAAGAATTCGTATCTGGTTTTGATAAACGAATTGCTTCTTTTTATATAGAAAATAAATCGGGCAACTCACTTGATAGACCAGAACTGATCCGTTTATTAGATGAGTCTGAGTCTGGTGATGTATTGCTGGTAGAGTCTGTTGACCGTTTAACTCGATTAAGCCCTGAAGACTGGAAAACCTTAGTAGCTTCTATTAATGAAAAAGGGATCAATATAGTTAGCCTTGATTTACCAACGAGTCATTTAACATTTGGTAGATTCCCAAGCGATGAATTTATGCGCTCGATACTTAACGCTATAAACAATATGTTGTTAGAAATATTAGCAGCAAGTGCCTATAAGGAATATCGAGAACGGGAACGCAAGCAAAGAGAAGGTATCGTTAAGGCGCAAAAGAAAGGTTTGTACCAAGGCCGACAACCTGATCTAGAAAACCACGAAAGAATTGCCTCATTTACTAAAGCAGGTTTCAGCATAAACAAAACTGCTGAAGCTGTTGGGGTAAGCCGTAGTACAGTTATTAGAGTTAGAAAAAAACTCCAGAATTCAGGCTAAGGTTATTTTCGAGGGGATGGGCGCAAAACCCCTATACGCATGAGTCATTTAATCCGATATCTAATAAAAAAGAGAACTACCGCTCTCACGTTGCTCGTTTGCTTGCTGACGGTCATCTTTACTTTCTGAAGAACCTAAAGCGCCGCGTCCAGCCTGCCTTAGTTCTGATTGATAAATTCTAAATTGGTTTTAATATCTCTATTTAATCAATCCAAAATGTATCTTTAGGTAAAAAATCACCATCCATGAACTGAATATCTACTTCGTCAGTTATTGATACTGATTGATCTGGCTTAGAATTAGCTATCAAATTCAAACCCTCACATTCATTTGTTGGCTGACTGAGTTTCATTTTAGTATTCTAATGGTAGTTATTCGTCTAAGGCGTTGGTGATCTGGTCGCGTACTTCACACAATTGTTCAACATGCTTTTGCGATTCATCGTCACACACATCAATTTCACTTATCAAGCGATCAAGCTTCAAAAGAGCGTTAGTAATTTTTTTAGTATTAGCCATTTGATACAGCTCCTATTAATTTTGATTTCAATGTCCACTTATCTTACTTTTTGCGAAGATCAAAACTTACGCCAGAACCATCTTTGTTTAGAAACTCAATTTTTACTTCATCATACTCTTTTATTAAACTCAGAGTGTTTTCGTCGAAGTAAGCAGTTGCTACTTTCTCATTATTTTTGATAATAACTAGCGATTTGAAATACTCACAGACCAAATTGATGATATCTTTTACATCCACTTTCGATAGTATTTCTGTTGATAGTAAAGCCCCAAGAGCAATAGTAAACTCAATTGAACCCGTTGTATGAATATTATCTACGATCAAAGGAGGACCGTTGTTCAGCTTATGATCAAGGAGTTTGCATGACAATCTCTTAGAACTATAACTAATTTCAGACAAAAGATTTCTTGCTAGTTTTGCATACAACCTATTTTTTAAACCAGGTTGGTTTGAATGACTTTTTAATTTAGATAATAAATCTATTTGGCTTTTAGTTCCTTTACTTGAAATAATAATTAACACTGAAAAAAGTTTTAAATAAAAGACCAGTTCTTTAGTCGAAATATCCTTATTTGAAAGATGTACATTAATAAATGAATACTCTTGGTAAATATTAGCTTTGATTTTTTCAAGTATTTCCATTTCACTTCCTTTTCCTATAATTTTCGTTTATTACCTTTTTCCAATTACTAAAACTTAATGATAGTGGGAGTTAATTTTAAGTACTTAAATCCCGTTAAATTCAAAGCCACTGCCTCGCTTCTTGCATCGGCTTTATTGATAAATAAAGGCACTCCGTGTTCAATTAGCGTTGTTACAGCAAAGTTATGTTCAAAGGGAATTTCTGGTACATTCCCTTTGTGCTTTACAAAATAGCTGAGACCTTCTATTTCTTTTGCTGTAGTACCTTTGAGGTCAAAAAACTTTAAGTTCTTACTTGTACTAATAATCGCCCACATACCGTATTTCCAATCACTCTAATTTAAGCTCAATAGCTTTGTTTATCACTGTGTTATTAGCTAATATTTTTTCAACCGTTTTAACCGCAGAGTCTATATTGCGAAATCGTTTTATCATGCCTTTGCTATCATCAATAACTAATTCATCAACATTTAATGAATCAAATAAAAGACCATATACAAAATAATACGGGTGATGAATGTCATTATCCCTAGACTTACGAATTATCACTTTCTTAAATTCGTACCCAACAACGTCTTTTACTACTTTATAAATAGGCATTTAGTCATTCCGCTACGCTAACTTTTAAGGCCAAAATGGATCAGATAACCAATCCGTTATGATTTTCATTTGCTTATCGTCCAGCGATTTAGCCGCATCAACAAAGTTAAAATCTAATTCATTGTCATGTCGCCAAACACCAATAACGAAACGAGCCATAATTTCTTCACTGCTTGAAGCGACTGATAAATACTTTTCAACTTCTTCGGGTAAATATGAGCGCTCATTAAAGTCAAAGAGCTTCATTAAGTAAGGCGTGTTGTCCTCAATCCATAGCGCAAATTTAGCTTGTTCAGGTGATAGGGAAACATTTACCTCTGTAATATCTCCACTATCCCATTTTGCTCTACCAGCTTCATAACGATCATTGTTAGCTTTAATCTTTAAAAGGTAATCTTCATTAATTAAGTGTTCTATACCGTCTATGCTACCCGTAATGCTTTTGTAGAAAGCTATATCACCGTAATAACTGTGGGCTGGTAAACCGCGGCCACTACACTCATAGTTCAAGGCGATAGCACTATTTTTATCAAGCACTTTTTTACTTAGCTCAATATACGCAATGCTTTTTTGAACTGCTGATAAATCTTTATTTCGTATAGCCGTTTTCATTCTTCTAAATTGATTGCATTCAGCTATATAATCTTCTTTTTGCTGGTCAGTTAAGCTCACTTCGTTCATTTTTGTATTCCAATGGGGTAATTGTTTCTAACTGATATTCATAACCTTTCCATGATTCACCATCATCAGTGATCAAAGTTACAAAACCTGAATCTTCGTTGTAGCTTGTTACTATTCCTTCAACTGTGTCAGCTCTATTAATAGGAGCCAAAAATCTTTCACCTATCATACCTTGAATCCTTTTTCCGTTTTTCCAATGCTTAAATTCTAGGTTTAGCCGCATGTAATATTTCTTTAGCCTTTAGCTTTGAAATATTGTCACCACCAAGCCAAAATAATCTTCTTTTATGTTTAGTTGTCTTTAGGTGTTTACCACCCTTAATCCAAATAGTTACAGTTCTCAAATGCTCGTTACTATCTAAAATTTTTGTTAGCTCCAAAAATGAACCTGTCCCCTCTTGAATTAATTCAATATGAGCAGAGTCAGAGCTAACAGGCCAACCAACTTTTAATTGAAAGAACTCACACCCCATAAACGAATTTTTAATCGCTTCGCTACGTTCTTCGTGAATGTGATCAGGTGTTAAGGGCATAAGTTATGTTTTCCAACTATTTAGTCAGTGTAAAAATAGGTACAGGAAACTGTATAAACCTAACATTAAGTTTTAATGCCTTGGCAGCAATAAAACTAGAGCCAAGCAGCGCTGATTTAAACAACGCGAAGTATCCAAGAAACAATAATAATGGCTCTAATGAATTGCCCAGAGTGTCGAAGTGTTTGCTACTTAAAAACCCTTCAAATGGCAAAGAAAAGAGACTAGTGAACGAACCAAGAGAAATTATCGCTATACCTATTAAAAAGGTAACACCATATATAAATCCTAATATCTCATTACTTTTCATGTTTAAGCCTCGACGTTTTTTCCAACTATAAATCTGATTTTACTTTTGACCTGCTCGATTAACTGCATTTTTGAAAAATCGATAATATTTTCTGCCATATGTAATCCAATATTACTTATTCATTAAAACCAAAGCTGTTCTTGCCGCTTCTGCTTCACTAAACGAGCCTAATTGCAATGGGCCAATTCCACATGATTCACAATACCAACCATTTTTTCTAAATTGTGCGGTACCAGGAACCTGAGATATACATTTATGAATCATTTCATCCTTGCCGCACTTGGGACATGGTGGAATATCAAAGTCATACAATTCCATGGTCATTTCAATTTAGCAATTAACTAAGTGTCTCAAGTGTATTTTTTGCAGCTTCTATTGTTTCTGGTGAGTCGTCCATGCTGCATAACACAAGCGTATTTCCCTATCAAATAAGCTACTTTCTCATTCGCTTCTTCAAGCTGATTTTCTAATTCATTTATATCCGACATTTTTTAACAAATCATCCCAATATTTATTGGTGAGCTAACTCAATGCTATGTTGAAGCAACTCACCTACATTTATTTCTGAGTTTTCATCATAATCAGGGCAAAGCGTTTCAATAGCGTCCACAATACCATCTGACCAGATACCTTTAATTGACTTGCCTGTTACGGAAATATAAGCATTCTTTTTTACTTCATCCGTATACTTTTTCTTTAGGCGCTCATGAGAATCAAAAAGCTCTTGGATAAACTCTGCTGTACCATCTAAACCAGATTGTTTAGATGCTTTTATATGTTCGGCTACTTGTTTATCCATGATTCATTTTTACCAATCTAAAAATATTTTCGGTTTGCTACATCTACAATGCTTTTATTGATCTCAAAGTTGTTTCGCTTTGCAATCCTCATTGCAGCATTGCAATCTCTTTTAACTGACTTAATGTATTCATCACATTCAGCACTACAAGCCAATTCAATACACTCTTCGAGCCTATCTAATAAACACTTCAACTCAAACTCAGTAACGATTAGATGTTTAGGCATAGAAATTCCTGTAATCCAATATTGTTATTTACGCTTAAACTGGTCAGCTAAATGGTAATCAGCCAGTTCTTTTTCATCTTCTTGCATAGCTTCAAACAGTGCATGAAGCGCCATAAAGTTCTGTGGCTTTTAGAGCCTGAATTACAAAATTCAACACTAGTCATTGAAAATTTGTGCCCGATTGGCATAACAGAAATATGTATATCACCCTCGTAATCTTTCAATAAAGTGAGCTTAGTTCCTTGCCCCATATCACCACTTCGTTCAATTGTTTGTGTCATGTTCGATAATCCGCTGTAATCCAACTATGCGATAGGGCTAATTAGCCATTCAATATTTATTTTTCTGCTGGTCGTTCTTTAACAAACCATATAAAAAAAGCGACAATAATTAACAAGACCGATAAACCAATAGCTGCCTTGGCAATAATTGGTGATGATTCGATACTAACTATTGCTAATTCATCCAGTGCTACAACAAGTGCCAATACTGCCGAAGCAGCCATAAAAATATGAGTAGATAGTTTCATTTCCTGAATTCCACTATTGTTTATTCTTGTTTATTTTTGAATTTTCTTTCGCTAGATTTTCTTTTTTACGCAAACTAAACCCTTCTATCAATAGATAAACAATAACAAGCAATAAACCGCCGCCTGGGCTTGTGAAAAGCATTACAGTTAATACAAAAGCAAAAAATAAAATATCTGACGATTTATAATCATTCATTTTGTTATCCAATATTGCTTAGTTAGACGCTTCACTAGCGTTGATAACACCACCAAGTTCATTAGCTAATTGCGCTAATTCTTCATATTGCTTTTGACTATCAGCACAATTTACATCGATACTATTTGCTATGGTCTTAGCCTTAACTTCAATTTCTTTTAGACGTTTTAACTGGTCTTTCATCGTGAGCTCCTTGTATTCCACTATAACCCTTTCAGGTTAATACCATCGTAATTGTTAAGTTTTCTAAGTTGTTTTTTATCTGATTCATCTAACTCAGAAACGTCATGTTCAGCAAAACCAGCATTTTGAATTATCGTTGCCGCAATGGTTGGATCATTATGAACTTCTACAACTATTGCTGCTGCATAAAAAACACCGTGTTTAAAATCAGTTAAAGCCATAATTCTTGCATTCCACTATTGCTTTTTAGCTTGCCTTAACTGCTTGATAGCATCATTGCCATCTTTAGCAGTTACTCGAATTTCATGTTTTTGATATGGATAAGGTGCATCTTTATCATCAACAAATAATTGTTGAGCCACTTCACTTTTTAATCGCCCGTCACCATCCGACCAGACGTCATATTCAACTGTCATTTCCGTTATTCCTTTTTTCCAATGTTTTAAATTAGTTGATCAACTAACTTAGTGGCTTACTACTAAGGATTTCAACACATTCTGCGTTATATTCTTTGTGAGACTCGTTGAATAATGACTCAAACTCTTTGCATTCTTTTAATGATGCGTAGCTAACACTACCTACTGATTCATTTTTTACATTGCTCCAGACTGATAAAGAGTGAGAGTAGTGTTGGTTGTCATTAATAAGCTTCTGGCATCGAAAACCTGAAGGTCTTTGAACTGTGTCATCTAAACATTCAATAAATGTTCTATATTCCTTTTTTCCTGAAGGTGATTTACTGATAGCATCAAATTTATAACTAATGTATTCATCTTCTGGCTCCGAGGTGCATCCAAACATTGAAACTAGCATTAGTAACATGACGTTGTTAAATACCTTTTTCATAGTCTCTTTATCCTTTTGTCCAATGCCAACTTATCTTTTCATTCTAATGTCTAATACTGCGCTCAATTCATGCCAGAACGAGTCTTTAGGTGTAAATTTGTTAGCATGAAAAGCTATATCAACCTGATCTAAAAATTCGGTTATTTTGAAAAGGTCAAATTCTCTGGCGAGTTTTAATACATTTTCCTCGTTTAAGTCACCTTCAGCCAGTGTTTCTAGGTCTTTTGGTAACTCGACTAATTCACCTGTTTCAGTTCTTGGTTCATCCCAATAAGCAATCCAGTTGAGAATAGTCTCAATATAACCATCATCGGAATTACAACACCAATTTTGACCATAAGGGCATTCACCCCAAAAGATACCGTTATCGTCTTCAAGAGATAACCAACAACCGTTAGAAAACTCAACACTGTTACCTAAATTTGCTTTAATCAAATCTGCTAGGTTTGCTTTGTTATCAGAGTCTATTTCTACTGCCATGCTTGTTTTCCAACTACGCTGATTTAGTTATGTATTCAGAGATAACAAGTGCTTGCTCTGGCGTAAGCTTGACTTCAATTTCGTTATCCAAATCCTCTATGAACAACTCAAAATGATTGTGTTCTTCTCGGAAAGCGATAGTTAATTGAGCATTTTGTTTAGGGTTACTTTGAGTCAAATCTATTTTTTTCATATTTTTTCCAACTAAACTTTTTCAGCTACTTGAGATTCAAAATCTTTAGCCATTTTTTCAATAGCAGAATAGAGTTTTTTACTTAGCTTCTCGTTTTCTTCTGGCGACATTTCACCAGTGCTAAACTCTACTGAGTCAATAATTTCGCTTACAAAATTTTCAGCACATGAATTCATTGATAGCGCAACGTCTTTGCTCGTAAATGCCATATTCATAACTCCTTGCTTGCATTTCAACATTAAGATTCGTAGCTATTCAATTCAGAAATAGCTTCTTCGGCGGCAACAGTTACGGAGTATTCGGTTTGAGTGTATTCGTTACTCAGTTCACCATCCAAACCAGCAGCCCATTCGTTAAACACTTCTCTGGCAATTTCTTCTTCAATACCAGCCGCTTTAAACACTGATAACCATTTAGGGTAATATTGCTCTACTGCCATGACTCTTCCTTAAATTTGATTTCCAATGCTTTAATTAACTCATTTCTGAGTGATTGATAATGTGCTTTTCAGGCAGCTCGTCATCAACTGGCGTAACGTGATTCATTAGTTCATCACGCAGTAACTCAAGTTCATTTTTAGCGCCAGAGTAAAACGAATTAATCACTGATTTTTCTTGATCACTTGAAGCGTGAGCAAGCCTTGCTTTTCGTTCTTGGCCTAACTCAATTAGGCGTTTTTCGATGTATGAAAAAGTGTTCATGCTGCTACCTTTTTTCCAATTTAATTTCTAATAATCAGGCTCATTGGGTTCAAATAAAACATCAATATGCTCGATAGCTTCACGACAATGATAATCTACAGAGTTTCCGTAGAACGTTTCTTTGTTGTATTCGTCATGCACTGTCATTCCACTGGCCTCCCATAACAGCTCTTTAGCTGCTTCTAATTTTTCTTTGATTAGTTGGCTGTTTGCATCGTACTCTTCTTTTAATCTTTGAGTCTGCCATTGAAAACCCAAGAGCCAAGATTGTCCTGCACTTCCCAGTAGCGGATTATCTTCAACAGATTTCCCCATGTTTGCGTCATCAACCCCTTCATGCCAATAAGGACTATCGCTTCCCAAAGGTTTAACTTTATCTTGCTGTTCGTTCATGCTTTTTTCCAACTAATTAATCCAAATCTGGTTCTTCAGGAAAAACAGATAACGGTATGCTATTGATTACCTGTCCTACCTTCCAACCAGTAATTTCTAAAACATCACTAGGTGCATGTTCTGGCACTTCAAAATAATACGAGTAGAGCATTTCACCACTAGAACCGTAGTCACCTTGAATTTCAAGGTCTAATTCTTCTAACTGCTCATCGGTAATTCCTAAATAGTTTGCTAATTCACTCATATTTGCCTCTAACCTATTCGGTAAGCCATTAGCAGCATCTAAATCTCTTTGGCTTGCACTTTTTGCTATTCGTGACATTTGCCTTTCACCAACGTTCCAGCGTTCACCAACGTCATCAAAAGTCCAGCCTTTGCTATTTACAATCTGCTGAAATAAGGTTTTGTTTCTACCTGTCATATGTGTCTAGTATGCCTATTAAATTCAACCTGTCAAATATGTCTAGTTAATTTATACCAAATGGTTTAACTTTTGGATATAGATTATTTAAAGCATTAGTCAGTCTTTGTGGATCAGGAATTATATAAGTATCGGTAATATCTTTGCTTATATGCCCGATAGCCATTTGTATAACACTGTATTCAATACCTATATCAGCTAACCAACTAGCGGAATTTTTGCGTCCACCGTGACTTGATCCTGTCATAAAGCCGCAACTTTTAAAAAGGTTACGCACAAAGTTTTCCATTGACGAACAAACCATAGTTTCTTTAACACCGTCCAGAGTTGTGTATTTTTTGGGATTAAAAGACAAGCTAACCCACTTCTTACCACTGCGTGATAAGAACAAATAGCTATCACCACGCAAGCCCCCATAACTTCCATCATCTGACAACATAGCTTTATCCTTTATGCGTCTATCACGCCAAGCATAAAGCGCTTCACGCTGTTGTTTCAACACAAGCGCACAATCTCTACTTTTACCTGTTTTGGTGTACTCAGCTTTCATCCTGAATATCATTTTTAAATTACCAGACTTGGTAAATACGTCAGAAACCCTCAAGTAACAAGTCTCTGAAATTCGTGTAAGGCTACCGAACAGAAACCAGATAAGCGCGAGATTAAGTTCAGCACAATCACCGCGATTCGCGTTAGCAAGAATGTGTTTTAGTTGCGCTTTATCTCTGAGCTTGCCAGCACCTTTAGTTTTGGCTTCAAGGCGCTTGGCTGCTTCTGAAACTGGTCTACGTTTGACAGGTTTATGACCTTCTATAAATGGCATTGGAAATCCCTAATATCTGTGGCAATTCCAATATAGTATGCTTTTTAACCACTGATTTTTACAGAGCCTATTTAGGCTTACGATGTTGGAATAGTGGGAGCGGCAATAAAAAAGGCTACACAAGGTAGCCTTTATATTTCTTACTTAGCATATGGGTAAGAGCGTGTATGTTCAGTGACATACTCAAGCAAACCGTTCCGTCTGCGCGTGTATGCACTTACATGCACTAAGTCATCTTGGAAAAACGACATATGATCTCCTTTTAAGGAAACGTTAAAATTAAAGGAGATATAAAATGGTTAGAAAAAGTTAGTCTCTACCTATTGCACTAATTGCATCATAAGCGTTACTATTTCTTTGTATTAAGTCCTAAACATTCGCGGATAACTCCTCGATGTACCGGATCAGAAGTCCTCAATTGTTGGTAGCTCTTGAGGCTTCATTCTCTTTCCTTTGAGCCGGCCTGACCTTTCTTTGAAAACAAATTCATCAAGGTCAAAATCAGTTTGCAATAGTTTACATCTACTTTCAAGCCCTTATTTATAAAGGCTTTTACGTATTTCTAAGCTTTAACATAACAGGTTGGTGGGTACTAACTTAGATATGGGTTTTAAATTTAGTTTTATAAGAAATCAATATTTATTTTTAATTTTTTTTGTCGTTTATAATTATTTTAGTTTTTATTTTTAGTTATTTATTACGTTTCGTAATATATGATATGTTTCTTATCTATTACAAATAGATAAGGCCATTGTTCTATCTTTAAACACTGTGTTTGTTTAAAGATATTTTATACGGATTTACGTAAACCACTAATGATGTACGTGATAAAAATTCAACACGAACATCAAATATGGAAATAGAGAGAATCAAAGCTATCAACAACGTATGACCGGAATATCTGACCAGCGAGTCGTATAGCGCGGTGATAGGAATTCTCGTCGCATAGCCCATTTTTCTTTGTTTGCTTCGCTTGCAAGTAGTAATGTACCCCGGCCAAAACGCTGATTAATCAAACTATAGCAATTCATTAGAGCTGGGTTTACTGGAGGTATAAATAAATCCTGTTGTTGAAAATCACTGCTTTCTAACTCTATCGCTCCGACACCACAACGATAGTAAGCAACTCCTTCAATAAATAACGTGTTCGTCACTTGTGCAATAGCTGACGATAGATGACAAATATTGTCTGTAGCCCTTGGAAAGTCATACATGATCCCTTTTTTAAAATATCGCTCATCATAGGGGGAGCTTGAGGCAAAAATATAGAGTTTTTTTATTAAGGAGTGTTGCTGCCTTGCTTTATTACCCACTTTAACAGCGTGAGTAGTTAACGCTTTACGCAAGTCAACAAACTTGACAATACGCTGCCCGAGTGAACGTGTCGAAAAAATTTCTTTTTTGGGGGATTTAACATCATCCCAACTCAGGCACCTTACCCCGTTTAACTCTTCTACCGTACGTTCTAAGGTAACACCAAATTGCTGCCGGATAGATTTAGGTGAACGGTTGGCTAAATCATAACCTGTTTTAAGCCCTAATAAACTCAACCGTTGACTCAATCTTTTCCCAACCCCCCAAACGTCATCAAGCTTCATCTGCTGTAAGATAAGTTTGCGGGAATGGTCATCATCGATCACCGCAACCCCATCAGAATCAGCTAGCTTTTTACTGGCATGGTTAGCTGCTTTCGCCAATGTCAGAGTTCGCCCAAATCCGACACCTACGGGCATTCGCACCTCTCGCCATACAGCGCGTCGCATTTCATGGCCATAGGTATACCAATCTTTTAAAATACCCTCGTAGTTGTTAAAACAACTAAAGGCTTCATCAATGCTATATTGGTAGGTGTTATCACTAAATCGAGCTATAACGGACATCATTTTATCGCTTATGTCACCATACAATTCATAGTTACTCGACCGCACCACAACATGATATTTGTCTAATAAATGCTTCACTTTAAAATAGGGCTGAAACTTGGGAATGCCGAGCTTTTTAGCTATCGGACATATGGCTATAATACAGCCATCATTATTACTGAGTACGACTACTGGCCTGAACCTGATAGATGGTTCATATATTTTTTCGATTGACGCGAAACAACCCGTAGCATCTGTTAAACTAAACATTTCCATTAATAAGGGCCGCAAGGTTTAAATGTTCGTCATGCTGTCTAACAGAAATAGGCACTGAACCTTCTAACTGAAAAACATCGCCCTCAGAAAGACGAATAGGCGATTGATTATCTGATGCAGATAACAAGCAATTATTTTCCTCATCCCAGATTTTACAGATAAATTCTCCGTTATAATTAGCCACAATAATCGAGCCGTGACGCGCCTTTCTAGCTCTATCAACGATTAGAATGTCTTTATTAAAAATGCCTACTTTCTCCATGGAATTACCAGAAGCAACGCCGATAAACGTAGCGTTTGGATTGCGAATTAATAATTGATCAAGCGATAGCCCTATCTCTCGATATTCGTGTGCAGGGCTTTCAAAGCCGCTTATTCCGCAATGGACATACAACGGGAATACTCTCATTTAAACTAAAACCAATAACTGTAAATATGTACAGTATATAGTGATGCTTTATCATTTGCTAATAATAGATATTGAAATCCTGGACATGTAAAAGTTCTAATATCAATAACGGATATGGTATGGAATTCGTCTGGATCGCTTAATCCTTTATTAATCTCTTTTATTAGATGTCAAATTTAATTAAACAATTTTAGAAAACACATTCCTATGGCTATATGTTTTTATATAACAATCGATTATTTTTGATAGCCTTTTTTTCTAATAAAAAAACAAAAATGATTATCGCTGAGTAAGGTTTATTTATTTATTTACGTGTGGAGAAAGTTTTGTTTTTTGTTGATATTGTTCTTTTCATAGTGGTTTGTCTTTATCAGCTGTTCTGGATGAACATAAAATTCATGGATTCAAAGAAAGGATTTCTGCAATGAATAATTATAAACTTACCTCAATGTCATTAGATGAAGCCAAAAAATCTGCAAATAGTGCACTTCCCAATTGGCCAATAAACTTAAAAAAAGGGCGAAGGATTGTCAATTTAGTCCAGAAAGTGCATAGTCAAATTGAAGACTTGGTAAGTTTACGTTTTGAAACTGGGGAATGGATAGTGATGAAACACTTTAGTGGTGCCATATTCCCAGTAATTATCCCGGAAGGACAATTAGATCTAGAAAGCTGGGAAGGAATAAGTATGTCTGCTAGTTGCTTAGTAGTTGAAGATTTGCTTGAGATAGATCCAAACTTGCAAACAATCTGTGACTCTATACGCCGAGCCATTGAAATTGAAAATTTAGAACTTAATCCGCAAGTAATATCAAACTAACGCCGTTTTATATGTATTAAGGGGTATCCGATATAAATCTGAATTATTGTGTAAATCTTTACTCGATGCGGACGATTGGATATACCTTAAAAACTAGGTGCGGTTGTGTTCTTTGAATAAAAATATAAATATTTAACAATCTGTCTTCTATTAATTTAGATCGTCCTATGAAGCACTAATTGGGAAATTACATTTACTCTCTATGTGCTTCATTTTGTAGTTCTAAATATTTTTGTTCCGACTGTTGTAAATTAGCGATAAATTTTTCCGTTGGTTCAACAAAATAATATGTCTCCCCCCCTTTATTGCTTGCGTTAGGAACGTGGGTGATTGTGCCGTTGTCGGATAGCACTTTAAGCGCTGCTCTCAGGTCTCTCTTTTTCTGGTTTTCCGAGGTCTTACTTTTTCCGAAGGCTTCAGCAATTTTTTCAAGGTTTAATCCTACCGAATCACCATAGTTCAACTGTTTATAGTTAGTGAGCATATAAAGATGAATAAATCTTGCGAAAGATTGACTAGCCGTCTGAATTTCCTCAAAAGGATACTGACGATAGTTTTGAGATTCAATTTGCCGAACAACAAAGTCACTGAATGTTATGAAACAGCGATCTTTGTCTTTACCTTTACCTTGAACCTCTAGTGCTGCATCGGCAAACACATCATGGGTAATTGTTATTTTATTGTTTTCTTTTTTCTGGCTTATTAATGTTGATGAGTCTCTCAATATAATTAAAGATTGTCTTATCAAATCATACGGTTTGGTTTTGTTGATTTTTTTTAATACTTCACGAATCTCATATAAGGAAAAAGACACACCATAGCGTGCTACTCCTCCTGGCATTGCACGCAGTTCCAATCCTTTATTAGCTGCAATATAAAAAAGTACTTTTTCAATCAGTTCTTCTTTATCTGACGGGTAAGCATGAAACTCCTGTTCTTCACCATCTACTTTTTTAGTAATGAGGGCCGGCTTTATTTCGCAAATAAGCTCATTATTTTGTATCTGGTATCTGTTTTCAATTGTAAGATTCTCGCCTGGTTTAACATCTGTTGTTCTGATTTGAGAACCATTTCCTCGTTTAAATCTGGGTACCAGATCAATAGAACCTATGGAATTGGAAAATGTAGTCCATGTTTTCCTTCCTTCGACCACTTCAAATTTGGGGCTGTCAACCAATGAAAATAGGTCTATTTGATATACAGGTTCGTCTGACACAATCTTACCTTCGTTATTTAGTTAATTAGTCTACTTTAGTACCTATTTTAGTGCTTTTATAGTACCTAATACTGATCCTATTGGTACCTAATTCTGTTTTGATACCTAAATTTGATTGCACATTGTAATTCGATTAACTCTATTTGTACCTAATTTTGATCATACTTTGTAAATTGCTTGATTTTTTTAGTACCTAATATTGATCATGTATGATGTTTTGCTCGAATTTATTAGTACCTAATATTGATCATGTATGATGTTTTGTTGGAATTTATTAGTACCTAATATTGATCATGTATGATGTTTTGTTGGAATTTATTAGTACCTAATATTGATCATGTATGATGTTTTGCTCGAATTTATTAGTACCTAATATTGATCATACATGATGTTTTGCTCGAATTTATTAGTACCTAATATTGATCATGTATGACGTTTTGCTTGAATTTATTAGTACCTAATATTGATCATGTATGACGTTTTGCTTGAACTTATTAGTACCTAATATTGATCATACATGATGTTTTGCTCGAACTTATTAGTACCTAATATTGATCATACATTGGTATTTCTTGCAGAGATGCTATAAATCAATACCTACTCTTCGTATCGATTTATCCTCAATTGTTTTGATAACAAACTAAGTTTTTTTAGTATTTTCTGTCAGTACCGGTTAACGCATTAGTGCCTAATTAAGTCTTAGTGGTTTGTATTAGTGCCTAATTAAGTCTTATAGTGGTTTGTATTAGTGCCTAATTATGTCTTTATGGTTTGCATTAGTGCCTAATTAAGTCTTTATGGTTTGCATTAGTGCCTAATTAAGTCTTAGTGGTTTGCATTAGTGCCTAATTAAGTCTTTATGGTTTGCATTAGTGCCTAATTAAGTCCTTGCATTCCATACTTAACTTAATAATTTTGTTTCTCAGCTGTTAACGCTAGCTATTTTCAACTTCTTCTTTTTGTTCATTATTCTGTTTTGGATCTGATCCCTCTTCAGGGGTAAGTAAAGATTCAAATTTCTCTAAACTTGCTACATTACACTCGACTATAAACTTTTCTTCAAACCCTAAAATGGCTATTAAATCTCGTTTGCTTGCGGAAAGAAAATATATTACATCTAAGTGTTCTTGGTAGATCTTTAAGAGATATTGGATAGACTCTACTCTGTTTTTTGTTTTCCTTCCTTTCCAGGCTGGTTCATGATGAAAAAGTCTGTTCCTAAATCGATTTAATATACCTAGCTTTTGAAATATCGTGTTAAGTGATACCTTGTGTTCTTTGGCATTTGGAAAACAGTCGTTAAACTTGAATTGCCAAAGATTACACTCTTTATCTCTGGGGTTGTTATATGATCTAGACAACATATGCACCCAAAAACCAAAAGGAAGTCGCGACACCAGGTCGTCGGTTGAATATTTAACACCTACCTCGTCCAAACATTGTTCTTCAGCAAATTCTACCTGTATTTTTGACTGTTCACTTGTTGGAATAGACCTGAACCATTCGTCGTCATCGAACCGCTCTGATGCTGCTTTATGAATAGAATTTCTTAACGTTACTTCAAGTAATTGTACTACGGTGAAAAAGTGACTCATAATGCTCTGCATTGCCATGTATACGCCAATTAATTCACCATCGGATTTACACGATAAAACTTGTCTGTATGTTTCCAGTTTCTCTGTCGATAAACCTTGTTTGATTTCTTCTAGATCCAAAATATTTGCCCTTGTTAATATTATTATGTATAGTTTAACCAACTGAGGCATTGCCTCTTGTTGTGATAGCCCTGTCCTCTTACGCTCTTCGAGTATCGACAACAGGTAGCGAGTTTAAGAGCCATCCTTTTTAGGGTGGCTCACTTGTTTTTGGATGTTGAAGGATACTACAATCAGCAACCATATGAGTCTACTTTTAAATTTTCATGTTGTTTGTAGCGGTTTGATGAACTGACTTATCTCGCCTGGTTGTTGTTCAAGATCTGTTTTGTTGATAGCCCTGCTTAATTTTGATGCGAGCTGTTATCAAAATATTCGACCATATCTCACTCGATTTGCACATTAACCGCATTCTTTTTGTTATGCCTATTAAATGGTAATTAGTATGGCTTTTAATCGACTAAAGAAAATGAACTTGATGTTTTTAGGTTAATTATTTCCTTTTGACTCATAAGGGGAGATGGGTACGCAATAGTGACTTACGTTTGCTAATGATATCTCTATTATTTCGTCATGATAATTACATATTAATATCTCGTTGTGCCAATGAACCTCTACCCATGTTGGCTGGTCTCGCAAATACACTAGAAAGTAGTCTTTTACAGGTAACTGATCTTTGTCTTTATAAGGTGCCCAATCCATCTCATTTATTACCATATATCCGTTTGTATTAATCTTTAGTTAATTCTTTTTACTTTTCCATCAAACAACATTAATTCATCATTTTTACAATGTAGCTATTTCCTTGTTATGTCACCCTGCCTAAAGATTTATTTGCTAAACATCTAAATTTATTATTTATCGTTCTGTTACCTTCTTAAAACAACACTTGGCAATTGCCAATCACAGATTGGTCGCTAGAACATTTGCTAGCGACTTCGCGGCGAGATAAATCTCTGGCCAAGCCGAGCAAACCGAGCCAACAAAAAGACTTTGTCTCGGCCATTCGGTGATGACGCTAATTGAAAAGAAGGGCAAGCGTTGGGCTTGCCTAATAAGGTGGCCAATCGGTGATTGGCGCATTTGTATAAAATTACAGATTCTGTAATTTTATCGAAGTTAGCGCATCGAACCATCTGTCGTGTACCTGCTCAGAGAGTCCCATCTAAAAACGAAAGCCTCGCACAGCCCCTGAAAAAATACAACGGTTTGCCTAGAGTTTGCCCGTTTTGCATTTCCCCAGTGTCTGTGCGGGCTTATGGATGCGGACTCCATACTGAGCATGAACACTCTTAAAAGGGCTCTGTCCGATGCGCTAGGTCGCACTTCGCTTAAGGCGAACTGCTTAGGCTCTCGGGTCTTGCCCCTGCCGCAAGGCAAGCCGCGCGAACAACCGCCAAAGCATTTCAACATTTTAAGAGAAAAACCAATATTTTATTGTTCGTTTTTATCACTATATTGTTGTTGAATGTGTTTACAAACGGGTGTTATTTGTGGTAAGATAACCCAGTACTTAGCAAGTATTCCCCAACTTGTTTTGTGCTTTTTCTAATGTGGGGAGAGTAAATAAAATGACAACTAATAATGCAACACTGTTAGACCAAGCAATGAATTATTCTGACTTGCCTGATCAATATGTTGGGCAAGCACATCCTGCATTGTTTGATGATTTTAAGTTTGGCAACCAACGAAAAGCAAGAAGCGATGTATCCTTTGGAAAACTTAAAGCGTCGATTGCTGAAAAAGGGGTGATACAACCTGTCGTCGCTCGCCCTTCTCCTGATAACCCATACCGCCTTGAGTTGTTGGGAGGTTATGGCAGACGTGATGCCTGCCTTGGTCTTGAACTTGACCACATTCCGTTTCTACTTCGTCAAGTTGATGATCAGTTGGCTTTTGAAATTCATCTTGCGGAAAACCTAGAGCGTGAAGATCTAAATATTGTAGATAAAGCCAAAGCCGCACAGGAGTACTTAACGCTGTTCGCAGGGGATTACAAATCCACTGCATTAAAGCTTAACATGACAGTAAAAGCGGTTCGTGAATTACTTGAATTGAACAAGTGTACTGATAAGGTGCTGGACGCGCTAAGAGCAGAGAAAATTGCTCCGCAACATGCTATCGTGCTCGCCCCCTTCCCTGCAACTCGTCAAGATAAAACGCTTGAACTTATCATTAATGAAAATTGGACAGTAAAATATTTAAAAGAACGCGCTGGAAAAGCGCTTATCCCGTTGTCGTTTGCCAAGTTTGACTTAGCTGATTGTAACGGCTGTGAACATAACAATAACGCGCAGTTCGGGTTGTTTGATAATGTTGATACCACAGCAAAATGTGGTAAATCTGAGTGCTTTCGTGCAAAACAAAGCGAATGGCTCGATTCTCACCGAATCGCCATTGAAGAACGATTTGGTAAAGTGTTGTTACTGTCTGAGTCAGGTGAAAAAGACCGTAACTTGGTCAGTGAAAGTATTGTCGGCCAAGAGCAGTTTGCACAATGCACCAATTGTGAATCAAAAGTCATTGTCATGTCTGACTCCTTCGGCAAAGAAGGTATGCTCATTGAAAATCAATGTATTGATAAAATCTGCTTCAAAAAATGCACAGCCGCAGTGAAACCACCCGAGGTGGTAAAAGATTCATCCTCAAACACGACCAAAGAAAAATCACCAGCTAAAGCGACTAAATCCAAAGCAAAGGCAAAGGTATCAACCAAACTGGTTGAACAACACAAGTCAGTATTACGACAAGCGGCAAACACCCATTTTGGCCATCATAGTCACTTTGCTTTATCACTGACGTTTGCATCATTGGCCTATGCGACCAAATACACACCCACTTCTTTGAGTAGCACCAGTTCTTTCAAAGAGTTGTTCATCTTTGCATTAACGACAATGGATGAAGTGGCAATTGGTGAAGAAATGAAAAAAGCCGTGGCGTATTTCTTATCAACTACCCATGAAGTCAATGGCTACACCAATGTGACTGATTTATTGGTGGATGCGCTAAGTTCAGACAAGCAGTCTGCCATGCCGACCATTTTATCTGCTTGGCAACCAAGCAAAGACAACCTTAATTTGATGACCATCGACCAGATTGCCCAATTTTGTCGTGACAATCAAATTGATGCAGCTTTGAACAAAACAGACCCATCGGCATTTGATAAAACCATCAAGCAATCAAAAAGCAAAGTAATTGATTCCGTCATGAGCGCTGATATCGATTTTACTGCCGTAGCCCCTTCAACTTACTTAGATTTAATTCAATAGGTGACACCATGTTTTCACAATTAATGTCAATGATCACACAAGCTAAATTAAATGGTATTCATTTGATGATCCGCCCTACCCCGTTCGGTGGCCTCACCGTCACAGTTGCCGCTGAAAGCTCAGGGCAACCCTGTGATAATGCCAAGCTCGCTGCCGTGATGACGCAAGGGTTAACACTGCAAGGATCTGTTGTTGAGTTAGATGAACAATTCTTCACTCACGTTGAAGCGTATGCACAAACGTATACGTCAGCATTAACGGCTAATACCGAGCGGCTAATCGAGCCGAGTCCCGAAGTGGTGGATGACCAGCCGAGTGAATCAGTCAATGATGATGTTACAGATTCTGTAATTTTAACCGACAACAGCGATGATGCATTGTAGGAGCTTACCATGTTAAACGTTACTACCCTTAAACGAGTATTTAAAATTGGTGCGACCGAGGTTGAAGATGAAAATAGTCACCTACCTCTAAATGACTCAGTAAGGTTGTTATCAAAACACTTCCCACAGTTTAGACACACGCGATTGTACGAAGAAGATGGGGTGGTGGAAAATGACAAGCTGGTTTTTACCCTGCAACTGATCCCACCAAAAACCAATGGATGACAAAAAAGCAGCACTTGCCAAGATTGACGCTTGGCAAGTGCAAGCTAAACACAAACGTCAACGAATCGAAAACATCATTGAAACAAAACGAGCGGAAACTAAAAAATGGGCATTACACATCAAAACTACCAGCAGATTACCGAACAAAACATTGCTGCAACAGGTGTACTTACCTCCGCTGTTATAGCTCCTTATCGCGCTTGTTTAGGGCAAGCGCTCTGCTATGAACAAAACGTACAAGCCGTATTTAAAAAATTACCCACTATCCAAGCAACGGTTTGGCATCATGAGGCGGTGGCTTTACTGCTTAGAACTTCCGTGGAGCGTGGTGTCATTGACAGTGAACAACTGGACAGTTTCATCCCCCCTACCCTCTCGTCATTAAACTTATTACAACAGCGTGTGCTTGATCACGAAACGGAGCGTTTATTGTCAAATTGCCAATCTATTGTGGAGGATATGAAACGCCTTGGGTTAAACGTGGAGTTAGATCCATTGTTTCAACTGAGTTGGTCGGGTGATGACCTTATTTTGCAGCCAGATGACTTATTGCATTTATTTAATTTTAATTTTGCTAAACTCCCTGTGCCGCTGGCTCGCGAGTTTGTGCGCGTGGCGCGAACGTTGGGGTTGACGGGGGAAGTCGCTTGTTTACATGAAACCTGTTACTTTCACGGTGAGTTGCATTACATGCTTGACGAGATGCCACTTGAGCAAAAGACGCAACTATTACAACTGAACTGTGAGGATGAATCCAACTTCTTAAAGCAAGTGAAAACCATCGTTGGTGATACCTTGTTCGGCAATATTCTCGATCACTTTGAAGAGTATTTTGATTTTTTTATTGAAGATAATGAAAGTGATATTGTGGCTGAACTTACACGGGCGCTTGATGATACGTGCATTGAGGTTAATCCTATGGTTGTTGGTATTACTGCGATTAATCGACAGTTTATGGCTGATTATCTGACCTCACTAGTTGACTTTGTGACGCCTTATCAAGCCGATTACCCTTTGCATTGTAAGACTTTGATATCGTGTGTCGAGGTATTTGCCTTGCACTATGCAAGTGACTGTTCATCTGAGCTAGCTTTTGATGCAGATATGCCCAATCTCTACAGTACGATGTATATGTGCTATGAGGCAACTAATGCTATCAATGAACGTCTTTATGATGCAGAGCAATACTTGATGGAGTCAGGAGAAGTACCCAGAATCAATATCACCCATATTGACAGCGAGCTGTTAAAAACGTTGAAAAATTATCAACTTTCATGGTTATTATTAACGGCAATCGGTTGCGTTTGTCAATACCAATGATATAATAAGAACTAGGTGTTCCCTTGCCTAACAGAGTCGGGAGATGAAATGTTTAGATCGCAAATAGACAAAATAACCTTGAGTACGCCAAGTAGCTCACATCGCACGTTGGCGGCTTATGTGTTCCATGAAGTTAACGGTAATAAATTAGTCACTGAACACGTTATCGACAATAACGTGTTAGGGCTTGGACGCTTTATTGATGAAACGGCTTTTATCAATAAAGTAAATCAACATACACATTCAACTCGTGGCGAATTGTTACCACACAACGTCCTCATTAATGACCAAAATTCACTGGTTTGGTTTACTGAACGGCAGTGTCGTCACTTGTGGTTTAAAGTACACTCTCATGCACCCATGCAAATTCGTTGTCATATCCCTCCCCTGCTCTTTAGCGTGAAACATGGCCAACGGTCTTTGAATGTCTTTGCTATGGCCACCAACAAGCGCCCTACTCGTACCACTCGCCTTTACCTAGCACCTTTTATGAACGTGAGTAACGACGGTCACTTATGCCAAGGCAATGCCCCATTACCGTCTAATGTCTCGGTGGACTCTATTCCTGATATTGAAAAGACGCTGCTGGATTCGTCGTTTACTCACTTAAATTATAAACTCAACAGCAAACACCACCACTACACTGGCAACGATAAGCACCTTGATTTTTGGCAAGCTAAGCAAGGCAAACGCCTGTTTGCCCATGAGATGCCCTTTTACAAAACACTTGGTCAATTTATAGAGGATTTATAATGTTTAATACTCCCCATCATTTACTAAACAATACCGTAAAGGTGTCTGTGGTTGGCTGCGGTGGTACGGGTAGTTATGTGCTGTCTATGCTTGCTCAAATGCACTATTTACTCAATAAACTCAGTGACAACCAAGCAGGGCTGTTTGTTACCGCATATGATGATGATACGGTCAGTGAGTTTAACTGTGGTCGGCAAAACTTCTACATGATGGACGTTGGCCTCAATAAAGCCGAGGTGTTAATGCAGCGCATTAACATTGGTTTTGGCTCTAATTGGCGAGCGATTGCCAAACGTTTTGATATCAGTGATTTTCAAGATGATGTTTTGATCACCTGTGTTGATAACATTAAAACGCGAGTGGATATTGGTCAGAGTAACACTAATTCCTATCGTGACACTTTTTGGATTGACGGAGGCAATGGCGAATCAGACGGACAGGTCATTTTAGGCCATCTGAACAAAAAAGCTGAACACCGCCTAGCAAACTTTTATGATATATACGCAGACACTTTGCAAGATATTGTCGAAGATGAACGTGATTCATGCAGTCATGCAGACAGTTTGAGGCGACAAGATTGGGGGGTAAATCACCAAAGCGCTCTCATGATTTGTCAATTGCTTTGGCGCATGTTGCGCCACGGCAAATTGGATTATCACGGTACTATGTTCGATCTCAAAGCGGGGGAATCTGTGCCGTTTTCTTTATGACAAATGGCGCATTGTTGCCAATGCGCTTTTCTGTGTTACAGAATCTGTAACACGTGAATATGGCATCAGTGGTGTAGTGAGTGTTCGTTGGTGCTGGATATGACTGCTGAACTACAGGGTTTATATTTCTTGTTTTTCCTCTTGATGACAATTCCCTTGCCAGGATAACGCTTGGCAAGGTCGCTAGAACATTTGCTAGCGTCTTCGCGGCGAGATAAATCTCTGGCCAAGCCGAGCAAACCGAGCCAACAAAAAGACGTTGTCTCGGCCTTTCGGTGATGACGCTAATTGAAAAGAAGGGCAAGCGTAGTGCTTGCCTGATAAGGTGGCCAAT
>NZ_BNCK01000015.1 GCF_014656435.1 Thalassotalea marina | reverse complement strand
CCCAATAAGGGGCTGATAAATGCTTGGCTAAACTGTGTAGCGAAGCGGAACCGAGCCAAGCTTTAGCAGTCCCGTCGCTTGATTGGCTTGTTATATGTTTACTTAACTAAACTGAACTTGCTACCCTCATACTACACTCCGTTTTTTCTCTCTTATCGCTTTTTGTACCGCAAGATTCTAATTTTTTATGAACCGCACCAAATTCTTCATTGTTTGTTTTTTGCCCGCTAAAGACTAGGTAGCACAATTCCGCTCTATAAGTTGAGTAAACTAATCCATCTAATGTTGGATAGTCATATACTTCGTCAATAATATGATAAAGCGTGTTAATCCTTCCGTTATTTTTCGCCTCTTTTCTCGAAGGCAATGAACTGATTAGTTTTTCTTTGGATACACCTTTAACTTTACTCTTATGAACAATAACAGCAGATGAAAAGATTTTTTGGCAGGCCTCGTTTGCTAAAGCGAGAGGTGCTGAAAAAAAAGATACAATAACAAAAATTAGTAATAAAAAATTCTTCATATGACTCGGTTCTTCCTAAACATATAACAATTTAATATCGACCCAACGGGTCGTTTTTCTACCATTGGTTGGGTCGTTTATCTGATTGAACCAGTTTTAACATACAATTTAACCCATTGCTAAATAATTATATTTAGACAAATCACCTTTTGACAAAAAGTAGAAAACGCCCCATTTACTCGTTTTCTTGACTATGGGGGCAAATCAGCCAGACTGTATGTATGTACAGTTATAAATTTTCAATGGAATGATTATGAGAACACGCTCGCCATTTTTAAACTCAATCATAGATTACATGTTAATTAAACAATATTCTTTACGGTCGGTTGACACTTATTTGAAATGGATTGCTGGGTTTATTAATTATCACGATAAGCGACACCCCTCATCTATGGGAGATAACGAGGTCGAAAAATATTTAGACTATTTGGTTTTGAAGAAAAATGTATCTCCTAAAACCCAAGCAACGGCTTTAAATGCGCTGGCATTTTTATATAAACACATAATAAAACAAGAGTTATCGCCTAACCTAGTATTTGTACGTAGTAAAAAACAGCAAAAACTTCCCATTGTTATGACACCCGATGAAGTTAAATTGTTAATGTCATTTTTAGATAAACGCTATTATTTAATCGCTGGCTTAATGTACGGTAGCGGTTTACGTGTAATGGAGGCTGTCCAATTACGTGTTCAAGATATTGATTTCGATTATAAGAGTATTCGTATATGGAATGGCAAAGGTAATAAACACCGCATAGTGACTTTAGCCACGGAGTTGATTCCATTATTGAGAAGTCAGATTATGCAGGCAAATGATTATTTGCAGCTTGATATAAAAAACGAGCAATACTCGGGAGTTTGGATGCCGAACGCCCTTGCTCGCAAATATCCTTCAGCTAATAAATCTCTGGCTTGGCAATATTTGTTTCCCTCTTATAAGTTAAGTGTAGATCCTGAAACAGGCGAAATTAGACGGCATCACTTTTATCCCACAGGGGTGCGCAAAGCAATTAAAAAGGCTGCGTTAAAAGCACAACTAACTAAAATAATTACGCCTCACACACTAAGACATTCTTTTGCAACTCATTTACTGCAATCGGGTGCCGATATTCGAACCGTGCAAAGTCAGCTTGGTCACTCAGATGTTAAAACAACACAAATATATACTCATGTCTTGCAGCAGGGAGCCAACGGTGTGGTAAGCCCATTGAGTAAGCTACTCTAATGAAGCGATTCTCAGCTATTAATTCCTACTCATTAATGTGTAGGCTATAGGCCTGAAGTTGCTACATTGTTTTGTGTTACTGAACATATGCCATTGGTAAGCAAAAAGTTCAGTGTGTACGTCAGCTACTCACTTATCGCTGTCTATCAGATTAAACCTAACCCTAATCAGTAAAACCGTAGGATTAAATACGAGCTACAACAATTAAATGGAGCATACAGTCTATCACTAAGTTAACGCTTCTAATTCTGATATCAATCCATCTAACTTACTAAAGTCTTGCCCATATATATGTTCAACCTCTTTGTTATAAAGTGCTTTTGCAGATATCGCGATTAACCCTGTTGCTAACAAAGAATAACATGCGACTAACACAGGCACACCAAACACCATTGCATCGTTATCATCTGTAAACGACAACAGAAAATACTCACCAACCTCACCGGTAAAAAACTGCCCTAAAGCACTTACAAACAATAAAGGATAAATAAATTGATAAAGTTTGCCGTAAAACTGTTGAGACTGGCTAAGGTACTGTCGATAATCCGTAAGATAGGCCAAACAAGATTGATTTTTATCAATCAAATGTAGCGCATTTAAACGCTTATTACTGATGATATATACCGATACAAAGGTAAGTGTCAGTGCCGCTCCCATGTAATAAAGTTCGAGTAAAGGTAAAACAATCATCGATAATAAGGCTCCAATGCCTATCCATTTGATATTTGCTTGATATTTATTGGCTAATTGCATTAACAAATCGTTAGACTCTGATTCCTTTCGGTGCAGATATTTTTCTAAGTCTGCATTATTTATGGTTTGTTGTTGCCATAGTTCATTGATATTAATGGTCATGTTTATTGATCTCCTGTGCCACTTTACCCTTTAATCTATTGATACGTACTGCTAGGCTGTTTTCATTGCCTCCTAACACTTTCGCAATCTCTTCATAGGTAAATCCCTCTAAATGCATCAGTAACAGCGCTCTGTCTAAGGGTTTAAGTTTTCTGATCCCCATGTACAACAATTCAAGAGACTCTGCGCTTTGCTCTACATTGCTAGAGTTATTAATCGAATCTGTGTACAACTCATGGCTTTTTTGTTGACGTTTAAAGGTTAAACATACATTTAAGGCGACACGATACATCCACGTGCTCCACTTAGCATGGCCTTTAAATGTTTTGCTGCTCAAAAAAACTTGTAAACAAACCTCTTGCATCAAGTCATCTAAGTCACTTTCATTAACGCAATATACTCGGCAAAGCTTAAATAGCATTCCTAAGTGTGGTTTTAATTTTAATTGGTAAAAACTTTCTGGCATGTTGTACAAATTTGTCTTTTTACCTATTGGTAACAAAGGTAGGCAAGATCTTACATTTATTTTTCAATTAATTTTTTTGCAATAGATTACTAACAATGAACTATTAACTGTATTTTGCTCTCATATCGGCAACCGTAGTCATCAACATATCTTCAAGAGCAACTAAATCTATTTTGTCTAGACGAGAAATATACAAACACGACTTCGCTGTTTTAACTTTGCCCAGTTTTGCTAGTTGCTGCTGATAATTATCAAAGCCTTGCATAATATACAAAGTTAGGTTTTGTTTGCGCGGAGAGAAGCCTGTCAGTAACCAACTAAACTCCCCTTTAGAATTGGTATAACGGTATTCGCCAAAGCCAACTATACTATCACCCCACATTACCGCAGGCTCTTGTGTTACTTTAGAAAATAATGATAGAAGTGTAAAAGCATCTTCCCGACGAACGTCGTTTTCAATGGATGCAAGAAATGATTGCACGTCACCATCATGTGGGCGTGTTTTAAGAGTAGACATGATTGTCCAATACTCAGAATAATTGAAAAAGGGTTACCTAAGTAACCCTTTAATCAATTTCGGCTAACCGTTGCCGTCTTCAACACGACTTTTAAGCTTTTGACCTGGTCTAAAGGTCACCACTCGACGTGCCGAGATTGGAATGTCTTCCCCTGTTTTAGGATTTCTCCCTGGGCGCTCGCTTTTTTCGCGCAAATCAAAGTTGCCGAAACCAGAAAGCTTTACTTGCTCTCCAGCTTCTAAGGTTTCACGAATTTCTTCAAAAAACACTTCAACTATATCTTTTGCGTCGCGCTTGCTTAGCCCAACTTTTTCAAATAAGTGTTCTGCGACTTCTGCTTTGGTTAGCGCCATTGGCTTAATCCCTCAGTGATGCATTAAGTTCATTTTTTAATGTTTCAACTACACGACTGACAACATCATTGATATCTTTTTCTTCAAGAGTTTTTTCATGATCTTGCAGTATCAAGGCGATAGCTAGACTCTTACAACCGTCATCGATGCCAGTACCTCGGTATACATCGAACAAGTTTAGATCAACTAAATAATTTCCGCCAACATTTTCAATGAGTTGTAACACATTTTTTACTTCAACTGCTACATCAACGATAACTGCAATGTCCCTTCTATTTGCCGGAAAGCGAGATATTTCGCCAGCTACAGGGATATTGAGTGTCGAAATTTCATCCAATAAAAGTTCAAACACTAATGTACGTCCATTGAGGCCTAATTTCCTTTCTAATTCAGGATGTAAGGCTCCAACATAACCAATTGAATTTCCATCTTTGAAAATTTCAGCTGTTTGACCAGGATGAAGTGCCACATGTTTACCTTTTGCAAAAGTATAAGCAGCAGGGTTTGCTGTTCTTGCAATTAGTGCCTCAACATCAGCCTTGATATCAAAAAAGTCGCTTGCTGCTTTTTCCATATCCCAATGTTCTTGGTTACGGTTACCAGCAAATACACCAGCAATCATTGGCTCTTGGCGAACACCATTTTCAGCTGTTTCATCAGGAACAAAACGTAAGCCAGTTTCAAATAGCTTCACGCGTGTTTGTTGTCTGTTTTGGTTGTAAACCACAGATTGAAGTAAACCAGTCAATAAACTAAGGCGCATCACCGACATTTCAGATGAAATTGGGTGCGGTAACGTCATCACTTCTTGTTCTGGGTGAAGTAACTGTTGTACTTTTGGATCTACGAAGCTATAAGTGATCGCTTCTTGATAACCACGAGTTACTAACGTTTGGCGTAAACGCTTAATAGGTAATTGTGCTTCTTTACGTTCACACATTGCTAAAGAGGCAACAGGCGCTACATTTGGAATGTTGTTGTAACCAAAAATTCGCGCAACTTCTTCCGTTAAATCTTCTTCAATAGCGATGTCAAAACGATACGTTGGCACTTTAACCTGCCAAACATCATTTTCAAATGAAACGGTAAAACCTAAGCGAGTTAGAATTTCAGTCACTTTTTCATCATTGATATGATAACCAATACGAGAATCTAACTTACTTCTTCTAAGTGTCACTTGTTTGGCTTTTGGCAAATGTTCTTCAGATACCGCTTCAACAATTGGACCTGCTTCGCCACCAACAATTTCTAACAACAATTGTGTTGCTCTTTCCATTGCTTGACGCTGAAGTTCTGGGTCGACACCACGCTCATAACGATGTGAAGCATCAGTATGAAGACCGTATTGGCGCGCCTTACCTAAAATAGCCAAAGGTGCAAAAAAGGCACTTTCTAAGAAGATGTCTTTAGTTGCTTTAGTAACACCTGAATGTAAGCCGCCAAAAATACCAGCAATTGCTAGCGCTTTACTGTTATCAGCAATTAGCAATGTGTTTTCTTTGAGAGACACTTCATTTTCATCAAGTGTTGTTAATTTTTCATCAGCTTGGGCAAAACGAACATCAATAGCGCCATCGATGGCATTAAGATCAAACGCATGCATTGGATGCCCTTGCTCAAGTAACACATAGTTTGTTACATCAACAATAGGGTCAATTGAACGCACACCACAACGACGCAGCTTTTCTACTAGCCACAATGGTGATTGCGCATCTACATTAACATTTTTGATCACACGTCCTAAATAACGAGGACATGCCTGAGGGGCTGACAAAGTAATTTCACGTGTATCGTCAATGGTTGGTACAACCGCTTCAATCGCAGGCTCAGTCACTTCAAGGCTGTTTAATACGCCAACTTCTCGCGCTAGACCTTTAATACCTAAACAATCACCACGGTTTGCCGTTAAATCAACATCAATAGTTGCATCGTTTAAGTTTAGGTATTCGCGAATATCAGTACCAATAGGTGCGTCTTGTGGTAATTCGATGATGCCATCGCTTTCTTCTGCTAAACCCATTTCAGATTCGCTACACAACATTCCAAATGAAGGTTGTCCACGAAGTTTTGCTTTTTTAATTTTAAAATTACCTGGTAAAACAGCACCTACCATTGCTACGGCAACTTTAAGCCCTAAACGGCAGTTAGAAGCACCACAAACGATATCTAATAATTCACCGTCTTCGCTGGCTGAACCCACATTAATTTTTGTTACACGCAATTTGTCTGCATCTGGGTGTTGTCCACATTCAACAACTTCACCGACAACAATGCCTGAAAACTCTCCTGCAACAGGATCAACACCGTCAACCTCTAAACCAGCCATCGTGATTTGATGAGCAAGATCGTCTGATGAAATAGCAGGGTTTACCCACTCGCGTAACCAAGATTCACTAAATTTCATGATGAGTAGTCCTACTTAAATTGTTTCAAGAATCGCAGATCATTTTCGAAGAAGGCACGTAAGTCATTCACGCCATAACGTAACATTGTTAAACGCTCTACCCCCATACCAAAGGCAAAACCAGAATACACTTCTGGATCAATACCTACTGCTTTTAAAACATTAGGATGTACCATGCCACAACCTAATACTTCTAACCATTTACCATTTTTGCCTTTTACATCTACTTCAGCAGAAGGCTCTGTAAATGGGAAATAAGAAGGACGGAAGCGAATTTCCAGATCCTCTTCAAAGAAGTGGTGTAAGAAATCGTGCAAAATACCTTTTAAATGGGTAAACGATACATCTTTGTCTACCATAAGGCCTTCAACCTGATGGAACATTGGTGTATGTGTTTGATCGTAGTCATTACGATAAACTTTTCCCGGAGAAATAATACGCAACGGTGGTTGCTCTTTTTCCATGGTACGAATTTGCACACCAGAAGTTTGAGTACGTAACACTAACTTAGGGTTAAAGTAAAACGTATCATGATCCTGACGAGCTGGATGGTGTTCAGGAATGTTTAATGCATCAAAGTTATGAAAATCATCTTCAACTTCAGGGCCTTGTTTAACAGCAAAACCTAAATCACCAAAAAAGCTTTCTATGCGTTCAATTGTGCGTGTGACAGGGTGAAGGCCACCAAGTTCATTACCACGCCCAGGTAAAGTCACATCTATTGTTTCAGCGGCTAATTTTTTATTGATCGCTTCGGCGCGAAGCAGTTCACCACGCTCGTTCAACAATTTTTGTACTTGCTGTTTTGCAATGTTAATTACCTGGCCTGCTTTTGGCTTTTCTTCTTTTGGCAATTGGCTTAAGCCTTTCATAAGCTCGGTAAACTGCCCTTTTTTACCAAGAAAGCTAACGCGAACATGATCAAGTTCTTGTAGATCAGCCGCGGCAGCTATCGCTTGCTCTGCCTGCAAAATTATGTCGTCTAAGTTCATGATTTCCTCTGAAACAGCACTAAAGCAATTGAAAAATATGCTTTTAGGTAGACTATTTGTTGATTTTAGAAAAGGGCTAAGATTCTACACAAAATATTGTGCAATATTAAGTAAAAACCATGGGATTTGCTTAATTTGTTCCGTAAATTTAGCTTATTCGAACAATATGACGATCGAGCTGATAAAAATCAGCTCTTATTTACATTATTTCAACAATAAAAAATGAAATGTCGGTATGATATTTTGTTTAAACCTATTGCCAATCAGAAGCTTCCATTATTGAAGATCGAGGTTCATTTGAGACTTTGTCGATTAAAGTTGAGCTACCTTTAACATTATTCGATTGTTCAATTTTAAACAAAGTTAACTGCTCTAATAATAAACTAGCATTGTTTTCTAAGGACAAACTTGCAGCCGTTGCTTCTTCTACCAAGGCAGCATTTTGTTGCGTCATTTCATCCATTTGGCTAACCGCACCACTGACTTCATTAATTCCAACAGCTTGCTCTTTGCTCGCGGTGTCAATTTGTGCCACCATAAAAACTACTTCTTCAACTGCGCCAATTAATGCATTTAACGTTTGTCCTGTGTTGTCGACAAGTTGGCTGCCTTGATTGACAGCAGCAACACTGTCTTTGATCAACCCTTTGATTTCTCTTGCAGCGGAGGCACTTCGTTGAGCAAGGTTTCTAACTTCTGATGCAACAACAGCAAAGCCTCGACCTTGCTCACCTGCTCTTGCCGCTTCTACAGCGGCGTTTAACGCAAGTAGATTGGTTTGAAAGGCGATTTCATCTATCACACTAATAATATCGGATATTTTTTTACTCGATTGTTCTATGCCTTGCATTGCTTGAATGGCGTCATTTGCAGCACCTTCACCTTCACTCGCCTTCCCCATAACGGATTGAGACTTAGCCATTGCCTCACCAGCATTATTAGCATTTTCTTGAACGGTTCGGGTTAGTTGCTCCATTGCAGAAGCAGTTTCTTCTAAGCTCGCCGCTTGCGATTCGGTTCTACTGCTTAAATCTTGATTACCTTTTTTCAATTCTAATGCAGCGTGAGAAACATTTTTTGCCGCGCTCGATACTGATGTGAACATATTATTGAGGTTAGTGGTCAGTTCATTGATTGAATCTTTTAACACTTGGAACTCACTGCCCAAGTTATTATTAATTTTAACGGTTAAATCGCCTTCAGACATTAATTGCAATGCATCTTTAACTTCTTCAATAGCTCGCTTTCGTTCGGTAATATCAACCGCATATTTAACTACTTTGTACGGTTTACCATTGGCATCCAGTATCGGATTGTAAGTAGCTTGAATCCATACTTCTTTGCCGTGTTTTCCAATACGTTTGTATTCGCCTGAGTCAAATTGCCCTTGATTTAATTGCTGCCAAAAAGCTTTATATTCTGGGCTATTGGCATATTCTGGCTCTGCAAATATTCGATGATGTTTACCGCTGATTTCATCAAGGGAATAGCCCATCGCCGCTAAAAAGTTAGCATTTGCAGAAATGATAGTGCCATCAAGTTCAAATTCGATTACTGCCTGAGATTGACCAATAGCTTTAATTTGCCCCTCAAAATTGGCTAGCTGACGTTTACTTTGGGTTATATCAGTAGCAAATTTAATCACACCAACAACTTTTCCGTTTTTATCATGAATAGGGTTGTAAGATGCATTTATCCAAACTTCTTTTCCCCCTTTGGCTATTCTTTTATATTCTCCAGCGTCGAATTCACCTTTATTTAGCTTTTGCCAAAATTGTTTGTATTCGCTACTTGCAGCGTGCTCCTTGGTGGTAAACATACTATGATGCTTTCCTACAACCTCTTGTAATGAATAACCCATTACTGACAAAAAATTATTATTGGCGTCGACGATTGTTCCGTCTAAAGTAAATTCAATTACCGCTTGTACACGATTAATTGCCTCGACCTTGGCCGTTAATTTTTGAAATTCATCATTAGATTGTTTAGCGCCAAACATGCAACTTCCTTTTGAACAGTAACAAATTTAAAAATGCAGTTGAAACTAACTATAGGAGGCAACTGAAAATGATGCCAATTCAATGGACAATACTAATAAATGAGAGTAACGGAATTAAGCGTGAGGAATTAAGGTTATTAAACTAAAAACGCCCTATGAAGAACACAGAGCGTTTTTACATTTTGCATTGAGGAGCTGATTAATCAATTAATTGGTATTGATCTTTTAATACCTTGATAATTTCAGCTTTAGGATCGTCACTGAGAACAATTTTTTGACCTGTGATTTTCTCTGCAATATCAGTATAAGTTTTTGATACTTGCATCAACACTTCTACAGGCAATTCGTTGTCATTTGCCAACGCTGTTCTTTCATCCATGCGTTCTTTATTCAGTAGAATATCTGGATCTGGGAAATGCGATAACAATAATTGACGGAAGCCTTCTTTGGAATTTTCAACCACTTTACCTTCGCGATAAGCTGGACCATCCCATATTCTAGATGAATCCGGTGTTCCTACTTCATCCATATAGATCAGCTTGTCGTTACCATCTTTATCTTTCACATAGCCAAATTCAAATTTTGTATCGACAAAAATTTGGTCTAACTCAGCTAGCGCAGATGAAATAACGTCAAACCCTTCCTTCAATAACTTTTCATACAAAGCGACATCATCAATCGATTTAAAGTTAAATGCTTGATAGTTGTTTACGATGTTTTCACGGGTAATGTTGACGTCATCAGCTTCAGGCACACCTTCAATACCTTTTAAAATACCTTTAGTTGATGGCGTCATTAATAACTCATCAAGCTTACTGTCACGAGTTAAGCCTTCTGGTAATTGGATCCCACAAAAATCTCGCTCACCCTTTTCATAAGCTCGCCACATTGAACCGGTAATATAGCTTCGGCAAATCGCTTCAATCATCACAGGTTTTGCTTTTTGTACTATCCAAACAAATGGGTGAGGAATATCCAAAATATGGCTGTCAGCTAAGCCTTGTTCTTTGAACAATTTAAACCAATGATTTGAAATGGCATTCAGTGCTGCACCTTTTCCTGGTACACCACGCAAGTCACCTTCACCCTTCCAAATACAATCAAACGCTGAAATACGATCACTTATCACCATAATCGCCAGCTCTGTATCTGACGGTACTGGATAGCCTTTTTCTTCAATAAGGCGTGCACTATCTGCTTGAGTTAACCAGTAAACAGAGCGAACTTTGCCACTGTGTACAGGTAAATGGGTACGAATGGGTAAATCGTTATTAACGGCAAGAACACCACTAGCAACTGTCATGTTTGAAACCTTTTCTTTCAAGAGTATATTTGTTTACTTGCAGATTATATAAGTAAACAAATAGGCTCTCAGGCTCATCAATAACCGCAGTTAGAAACGGAAAAGGACGCCGTAGCGCCCTTCCCAGTATTACATTCTAGTTTATGCTAAAGAAGCTTGCGCTTTTTCAACTAAAACAGAAAATGCTGCTTTATCGTATACTGCGATGTCAGCAAGGATCTTACGATCGATTTCAATCGAAGCTTTTTTCAAGCCATTGATGAAACGGCTGTAAGATAAACCATTTTGACGAGACGCCGCGTTAATACGAGCAATCCAAAGTTGACGGAATTGACGCTTACGTTGACGACGGTCACGGTATGCGTATTGGCCAGCTTTAGTTACAGCTTGGAAAGCAACGCGATAAACGCGACTACGAGCACCGTAGTAGCCTTTAGCTTGCTTTAGGATTTTTTTGTGAGAACGACGTGCTACAACACCGCGTTTTACTCTTGCCATTATCTAATCTCCTCTTAACCTTACGCGCAACCTAACATGCGATCTACTGATTTAACATCAGCAGCTGCAACCATGCTCTTAGGACGTAAATGACGTTTTACTTTAGTGCGACGCTTAGTCAAGATATGACGAAGACCAGCTTGTTTGCATTTGTAACCGCCTGAAGCAGTCTTTTTAAAGCGCTTAGCAGCGCCTTTATTCGTTTTCATTTTAGGCATTGATGTTTACTCCACATTGCCATGAACTTTGGTAAAGTAGGCGAAAACAATGTAACTTGTTTTACTTTCAGGCCTAACAGTACCCCTTACACAATAGCGGTGAGTAGATTAAATCTACTACTTGCATGACCAACTATTGATTATTTTTTAGGTGCAAGTACCATCACCATTTGGCGACCTTCCGCTTTTCTAGGGAAAGACTCCACTGTTGTAAGCTCTTCTAAATCGTTTTTAACGCGAGTTAAAAGTTCAATACCCAGTTCTTGGTGTGCCATCTCACGACCACGGAAACGCAAAGTAACTTTCACTTTGTCGCCACCTTCAACGAAGCGCTTCAAGTTACGTAATTTCACTTGATAATCACCCTCGTCGGTTCCAGGACGGAATTTAATTTCCTTAACCTGAATCTGCTTTTGCTTTTTCTTTTGCTCTTTTTGCTGCTTGCTCTTCTCGTAGAGGAACTTACCGTAGTCCATCACGCGACAAACTGGTGGCTTAGCAGTAGGGCTGATTTCTACAAGATCAACGCCCGCTTTTTCTGCTTCATCTAACGCTTCGTTAAGTGAAACAACGCCAATAGCTTCATTCTCTAAACCGATTAATCGTACTTCAGACGCTGTAATCGCTTCATTCAGTTTGTGTTGCGGTTCTTTTTGACCGCCTTTTAAACTACCTTTAATAGTTTATTCCTCCAAGCATATAAACAAACAATTTAGCAAAAGCCTAAGCACTTGCTTAGGCTAGCAATTATGCCCGCGTAGCAACTTCTTCGCTTAGCTTCGCAATGAAGTCGTCAACAGACATTTTTCCTAAATCTTCTCCACTTCGTGTGCGGATGGCAATTTCGCCATTTTCCATTTCTTTGTCACCAACAACTAAAAGATATGGAACACGCTTCAAAGTGTGCTCGCGGATTTTAAAGCCTATCTTCTCATTTCTCAAGTCTACTTTTGCTCTAAATCCATTTTCTTTTAGTTTTTTTACAACTTTTTCACAATATTCTGACTGTTTGTCAGTAATATTCATCACAGTTGCCTGAATTGGTGATAACCAAGTCGGGAATTTACCAGAGTATTCTTCAATTAAGATACCAATAAAACGTTCAAGTGAACCTAAAATGGCCCGGTGAATCATAACTGGTTGATAACGTTCGTTATCTTCACCAACATACGTAGCACCAAGTCGCTCTGGCAAAGCAAAGTCTAGCTGAACTGTACCACATTGCCAATTACGACCTAAACAGTCGAGTAAAGTAAACTCAATTTTAGGGCCGTAGAAAGCTCCCTCGCCTGGCAAGTATTCAAAACTGATATCTTTACTTTTCAGCGCTTCAGCTAGGCCTTCTTCCGCTTTATCCCACATTTCGTCGCTACCAATACGTTGCTCAGGACGAGTTGATAACTTAACGATAATGTCTTCAAAACCAAATGTTTGGTAAACGTCGTAAACCATTTCAATACATTTAGTGACTTCATTTTGAACTTGATTTTCAGTACAGAAAATATGAGCATCGTCTTGAGTAAAGCCACGCACGCGCATCAAGCCGTGTAACGCACCCGATGGTTCGTTACGGTGACAACAACCAAATTCAGCCATTCTTAATGGTAAATCACGGTAAGATTTTAACCCTTGGTTAAAGATTTGCACGTGACCTGGACAGTTCATTGGTTTAATTGCATATTCACGCTTTTCTGATTCAGTCGTAAACATTGCATCAGAGTATTTGTCCCAATGGCCTGAACGTTCCCAAAGCACACGGTCCATCATTAATGGGCCTTTTACTTCGTCATAATCGTACTCATGTAGCTTTTCACGAACAAACTTTTCTAGCTCAGTGTATATAGTCCAACCGTCATTATGCCAAAACACCATGCCTGGCGCTTCTTCTTGCCAGTGAAATAAATCAAGTGCCTTACCAATTTTACGGTGATCACGCTTTTCAGCTTCTGCTAAACGCTGAATATAAGCTTTTAGTTGCTTTTTATCAGCCCACGCTGTGCCGTATATACGCTGCAACATTTTATTGTCAGAGTCGCCACGCCAATACGCACCCGACACTTTCATTAACTTAAGGTGATGACAGTGACGCATATTTGGTACGTGTGGACCACGACACATATCAATGTATTCTTCATGATGGTATAAGCCTGGACGATCATCTTTTTCGATATTTTCGTCTAGGATTTCCATTTTGTACGTTTCGCCACGTGATTCAAATGTGTCACGTGCTTCTTGCCAAGAAACTGTCTTCTTAACAACGTCGTAATTTGTCGTTGCTAAATCAAGCATGCGCTTTTCTAATTTAGCTAAATCTTCTTCATTAATAGAATGATCTAAATCGACATCGTAGTAAAAGCCGTTGTCGATAACTGGCCCAATCGCCATTTTGGTGTTTGGCCATAATTGTTTAATCGCATGCCCTAATAAATGCGCACACGAGTGACGAATAATTTCTAAACCATCTTCATCTTTATTGGTGATCAGTTGCAAGTTGGCATCTTCAGTGATTAATTCACATGCATCAACTAGATCGCCATTAACGCGCCCTGCGATTGTTGCTTTTGCTAAGCCAGGACCGATATCTAATGCAACATCCATTACAGAAATAGCATTATCGAAAGAACGTTGACTACCGTCAGGAAGAGTAATTACAGGCATGAATTTTCCTTTTTACAGTGTCGGCACCTACCAAGTGTCGAATGTTAAGTGTTTTAATATTTCTAATATTGAGATTAAAAAGCGTTATCGATAAATCTTTTTGCTCTCTTCACGTAAGCGGGTGAATATAGGGGATTATGCCCTGTAATGCAATGAATAAAGTGTTAAATAACAGATTAAATCTTTATAGGTAGCGAAATTGGTTTGGTATACTCTTTTGATGAAAAAAATTAGCTCTATTTCTGCCCTAATAACAGTGGTTATTTCCGCTATTTACCCATCTATTGCCAAAGCCAGTTGTGATGATATCAACATAAGCACTTGGCAATTGTGGCGCAGTAACAATAACTATTCAGTTCACTTTGCTCAAACAGATATAAGTGCTATTAATGCCCTAAAGGCCAATATAAAATTAAACACCTCAATCGAAAAGTTTTACCAATTTCTCAATCTTGAAGACAATGTCTTATCCTGGCTAGATCGCGCAAGTAAAGTAGATATCACTCAAATAGACAATAAACAATCCATTATTACTACCTATTTTGATGGTTTTTTTGTCGTAAGCCCAAGAGTCATGTCAGCCAAATCAACTATCACTTTACATTCTTCATCAACAATGAAAATAGCAGTCGAGAATAGTCCGTTTACCCCGCCCGATGATACCATCGCGATGACAATGGAATTTGGCTGCTGGTCGATAATCAAAACAAGCGAACATACAATTAGTGTTAGCTATCAATTTTTAGCAAATCCTAATGGTGATTTACCCAATTGGATGGTAAACAATTTAGCGAAAAAGAGCTTGTGGAAATCCCTTGAAAATCTACACCGGCAGTTTCCTGTCCACTATACTAATGAGAAATAATATTTTTGTTGAGGTATTGATATGTGGAATGTCATCGCTGAGGCAATAACCCAAGCAACTGATGCCCCCTTCTCTATTGACGCAACCTCGTCGATAACAGGTGGAGATATCAATCAAAGTTACCTTGTTGAAGGTTGCTCAAAGCGTTACTTTGTAAAAATCAATCAAGCCAGTCGACTAGATAACTTTGAAGCTGAAGCTTACAGTCTAAACGCTTTGCACTTAGCTGAACAAATCAAAGTTCCCGAAGTTATTGCTGTTGGGAAAACAGCTGAGCATAGTTTTTTGGTATTAGAGTATTTAGAGCTTAAACAGCCTACCGACAAACAATGGCACACTCTAGGACAACAACTTGCTTGGTTACACAAAACCACAAGCCATGGTCAGTTTGGCTGGCAACACGACAATGTGATTGGTAGTACTGTTCAACCTAATCGTTGGTCGAGTAATTGGCGGCAGTTTTTTTCACAGCAACGCATTGCTTGGCAACTACAATTACTGAGTGAAAAGTCAATCATATTGGGAGATATAGATTACATCACCCAAGTTTGCCATGACTTGCTGACTCATCATCAAGTATCACCTTGTTTAGTGCATGGCGATTTATGGCAAGGTAACGTAGGCTTTTACCACAAACAACCTGTGATATTTGACCCTGCCAGTTATTACGGTGACCGTGAAGTTGATATCGCGATGACAGAATTATTTGGTCGATTTCCATTAGCTTTTTATCAGGGGTATCAAAAAGTTTTACCACTACCTGAACGCTATGAAACAAGAAAACATGTCTACAATTTTTATCATGTTCTCAATCATGCCAATTTGTTTGGTGGCGTCTATATTGATCAAGCCAAAGCTTGTTTACAAAGAATATTATCGTTTGAAACACCTTAATGTTTTTAGTGACTTATATTGTGACAGTTATTTTACGGCGCCACACAGCCCATTAAACTGGTAGTTTTGGCAAAAATTGCCATAATTATTGTTACGGTGTTTACCAGTATCTAGGAGGCATTATGCCCCATGATCCTTCTCGTAGCGTACACGACCAACGCATTGAATGCCCACATTGTGGCCATCATATTTATGTCACTCTGGATGCCTCTTCCGGTGATCAAGACTATTACGAAGAATGTGCCGCATGTTGTCGAGATATCCATCTAAATATGCACATAGACGAATATCATCAAAAAATTCAGTTAGCTGTTGATAGTGACGACGAGCAAGTATTTTAGCTCACCGATAGCCCCATTCTTTCAATGGTCGACACAATCGTCATTGTTTGTTGGTCGTATTCAAGGTTAACACTATCGCCAACTTTGGCCTGTCCAAGGTTTGTACGCTCAAGCGTTTCAGGGATCAAATGCAAACTAAAACATGAGTCTTCAACTCTTCCAACGGTTAAGCTCACTCCATTTACGGTAATAAACCCTTTGGCGAATATATATTTGAGGCTTTCTGATCCAACTTCAATTAGCAACTCGCAGTTCAACGCACTGACATTCCGATTGACGACTGTACCGCAAGTATGGATGTGTCCGCTGACCAAATGCCCACCAAGCTCGTCACCCATTCGTAAAGAGCGTTCTACGTTAACTTTGTCCCCTAGTTCTAGAGCGCCTAAATTAGTTAACTTTAATGTTTCATCAATAACGTCAAAGGTTACCTGTCCATGTTTATTATCTTGTTCAAATGAAACCACGGTCAAACAGGTGCCATTTATCGCAATACTCGCCCCTAAAGTAAGGTTATCAATTAGCGCTAAATCACCTTGTATGGTTATTTTTTTAAAACTGTCATCACCTGATACAGAAATTATTTCAGCTTGTGATTGCACAATACCCGTAAACATATATCATCCATATTTTAAGAAGTCATCGCATTCTAGCGATCTCGTGTAAGAAGTACCACCCGTAATGCATTTTCAAGGATTTATAGACAACACCAAACGCCTAATGATTTTGGCGTATCCGATACTAATCGCCCAGTTAATACAAACCTTAATGGGTTTTGTCGATACCGTGATGGCTGGACGAGTAAGTGCAACAGACATGGCCGCTGTTGCAGTAGCGAGCAGCGTTTGGTTACCTGTTATTTTAACCATTTCTGGTGTCATTATGGCACTAGCAGCCATTGTCTCTCAATTTTCCGGTGCTAAAGCCTTTGATAAAGTAGGGAAAGCGACTCAACAAACAGCGTGGATCGGTGTGTTGATGTCAGTTTCATTAATTGGGCTTTATTATCTTATTGCCCCTGCTATTTATGACAATGTAACACTTGAACCTGAGCTAAAACGATTAATGTTTGACTACCTTGAGTTTGTCGTTTGGGGTGGACCAGGGTTTTGTTTGTATTTGGTGTTTAGAAATTATTCTGAAGGTTTATCTCACACTCGCCCGACGATGATAGTCAGCATTTTGGGGCTTGCCATTAATATTCCAGCAAACTATGTGTTTATCTATGGTGCTTTTGGAATGCCTGAACTGGGTGGCGCTGGCTGCGGTATTGCAACAGCGATGGTGTACTGGGTTATGTGTTTGGGTATGGGATTGTATTGTTTATTTAGTAAACATTTAAAGCATGCCCCTATGTTTAACAAGTTCTATGCGCCAAATTGGCATGAAATGAAAAACATTTTAAGTTTAGGTATTCCTATTGCGCTGTCATTGTTATTCGAGGTTAGTCTGTTTGCTGTTGTTGCCATAATATTAGCGCCATTTGGTGCTGAGGTTGTTGCTAGCCATCAAATTGTGATTAACTTTTCTGGGTTAATATTTATGATCCCGTTAAGTATCGCAATGGCCGTTACAATACAAGTAGGCACTGCAATTGGCCATGGTAACATTGCCCAAGCCAAAGACACCTGTACCTATTCTATTTTATTTGGTCTTGTTATAGCTGTAGTTACTGCCATATTAACGCTAACTTTTCGAACACAAATTGCCACGATTTATAGCCATGAATTACCAGTGATTGAATTGGCGGCGAGTTTAATGTTTTTAGCTGCGTTATTTCAATTTTCTGATGCGATTCAAGTTATTTCAGCAGGAGCATTGCGTGGCTATAAAGATACCAAAGCAATTTTATATATCACTTTTGTATCTTACTGGCTTATTGGCTTATCTATTGGACTAGTGCTCGGATTGACAGATTGGATTATTGAGCCTATTGGCCCTTATGGTTTTTGGATTGGCTTTATTTCTGGTTTAACAGCAGCGGCTGTTTTACTGGCATGGCGATTAAAAATAATTCAACATCGTCTTGCAACGCAAAGCATTTAATCAATTTGAACAATAGTTAAGCAAACAGTTAATTATTGTTAATTTTTTTAATAAAATTGCTTGCAACAATAAATCCAGATCGATAACATAGCGCCCCGTTGTCGAGCACAATTTGCTGACAAAAAGTGGGAGCGTAGCTCAGTTGGTTAGAGCGCTTGCTTGACATGCAAGAGGTCGCTGGTTCGACTCCAGTCGCACCCACCAAAAATTCTTAGTAAAAAGCTCCTATTAAGGAGCTTTTTTCGTTTTAATTGAACTACAACGTCTTCTCGTTAATTCACATTATCTAAATTTTTCTGCAACACCCAACAATCATAAACTTCGTTATTTACTCTCAAATACTGCTTTATATTATCGATAACAACAAAACCTTGCTTTTCCAGTACTCGCTTAGAGGCAATATTGTTTTCAAGTACAAAAGCATTTAACTGTTTTAAATTTAACTCTTTAGCGTAATCAATTAAAACTGTTAAACAAAAGCTACCAACACCTTGCCCAGTATTTTCAGACGAGACACGAAAGCCCACTTCTGCACAGCCATGTTTAATATTTTTTAAATTTGCACGGGCAATAATGGCATCGTCTTTAGTGATCACAGCATTAAAGCCCTTCCCCATTTCCATGTCAGTTAGTAGCATATTGACATGGGAAAGCACGCCTGTGTTGGAGTAAAAACATTCTGATCTTGGCTCTATCATAGATTCAAACCAGCCTTTGTTTTTCAGTTCAAATTCAAACAAACGGTTTACATGTAACAAAGATAAGGTTTCAAACTTCATACAACTTCCCACCATACAACACGTAATAGAATTACCCAGTTAATCTAGACTTAGCTCTATGTAAACGTATGACATTTACAGCACAAAACAGCATAACCGCGGCGCCAACAACAATAAGAGAATTTGCAACAGTGCTATCATTTAACAACGGGTGCAACTCTTTGCCTTGACTACCATACTTACTGAATAAACCAATCCCTAGAGCCAAAACAGCGGGAAAATCTAAAATACTAAACAAAGTGATTTTTTTATTAATATTTGCAATGTGCTGTTGGTTATTCATCTGCGACTCCTGTCTATTTGATGAGAGTAAAGTAACAAACTTTAATCAACAAAGGTATTAAATTTAATCACACGCCGCTTTGCCATGAAAATCCATATAAAGTTGTTGAAGCTGTTTAGAGAGTAATGGCCAGCCGTGTTGGCAAGTGGCTTTATTTGCGCGCCAAAATAAGTGTTCAACATAATACACATCGATATATTCATATGCTTGTGCACTTACAGTATTTAATTTATTGTCGATAAAACTTAAATATTTGGATGCTGTTGTTAACTGCCCTTCTGCTATTGCATTTGTTGTTGCTTGGGCAAATACTTCCATTTTCGATGTGGTCATAAAATCTTCGTGTACAGCCATTTTAGCGGTTAATTCAGGGAACATTTGGCAAATTTCCGCCAAGAAATGGGTTATTTCGTTTTCAGTCTTTGTTTTCATATTCTTTTATTACTAATCAAGCTGCCAATTATTTTCTTGTTTCATTATGCAAACTAATTTAAAGGCCCCGTCCCACTGAATTTTTAATACCTAGTCAGATGACACAACAAATAGCCGTATTGATAATTGTTTTTATTTGCATATAATCGTAAGCTTATGTTTTTTAATACAACAGAGATATATCATGAGTTATTTACTACCTGCTTTAGATTATGCCTACGACGCTTTAGAGCCACATATCGATAGCCAAACCATGAAAATTCATCATACCCTGCATCATCAAACCTACGTCAATAATATAAACGCAGCGATTAAAGGAACGGAATACGAAGGATTAGCGATTGAAAAGTTAGTAGGTCAATATCTTCATTTACCCGATGATTTAAAACCCATTGTTCGTGACCACGGTGGCGGCCATGCCAATCATTCATTGTTCTGGACAATCATGAGCCCTGAAGGTGGCGGAGAACCTGCTGGTGAGATCGCACAAGCGATCAATAAAGAGTTAGGAGGTTTTGACCAGTTTAAAACCGACTTCACCAATGCCGCTCTTAAACGTTTTGGTAGTGGCTGGGCTTGGCTATCCGTTACACCTGTAGGAAATTTAGTGGTGGAAAGTTCACTTAACCAAGACAGCCCTCTCATGCACCAACACACGCCAATCTTAGCTTTAGATGTTTGGGAACACGCATATTACTTAAAATATCAAAATAGGCGTCCAGAATACATTGCTGCCTTCTACAATGTTATCAACTGGCAAGAAGTGAACCGACGTTATTTGCAAGCGTTAGAAAAATAACTCACACGTTAATCGCCTATTGACTGTCATCATTCCTGCTAGCCAATAGGCGTGTCATTAACGAGTTGCTTGGCCATATTTAAGTTCAAATAGCTCTTTTAATAACTCTGTTCTTTGAACACTCATCTGTCCACTCACCCCTATCATAGTGGCTAACAATATAACCACGCCGTTTAGGTTATTGGTAACATCAAAATCAATATAAAAAAGAAACCCTAACACAATAAAAAACAAGCTTGCTGGGAAATAACGCATTTTATTTAACTTATTTTCAACTTTTTCAATTTGCTGTATGTGCGTAAATTCGATATGTGCGTCTAATTGCTCTTTTGTATTTATGTCCAATTTTTTCTCCACCACTACTAAGGATGCTTTTCTTTAATATTCATTGGCTAGTTTATAGATATAACCAATTAAGTAAAAACGATAATGTCAGCCACATTAAAATAATTAGCGGAATACCGACACGAATGAAATCTGAAAACTGATATCCACCAGCATTCATCACTAATAAATTAGTTTTATAGGCCATTGGTGTTGCATAACTCAAGTTAGCACCAAATAGCACCGCTAATATAAAGGGCTCAGCAGGTAAATTAAGCTGACTCGCTACCGAAATGGCAATGGGTGTACCAATTACCGCTGCGGCATTGTTCGACACGATATTTGTTAAGATGGCGAGTAACAGCATTAAAGCCGCTAAAACACCACCTGGAGGCAATGAGCTTGAAGCCGCAACAAACATTTGCGCTATATACTCTGCACCACCGGTTTGCATCATGGCGGCACCAAGCGCTAAAGAAGCCGCAACAATCAATATAACTTGCGTACTTAAAGCAGATGAAACTTGTTGCCAATCTAAACATCGGGTCAACAATAACGCCAACACGCCACAAACTGACGAGATTTCAATTGGTACAATACCTACGGCAGCAGATACTACTACAGTAAATAAAACCCCCAACGCAATAGGAGCTTTTGAAGTTTGAGGTAAAGGCTCTGCACCGTCTATGACCAGTAAACCTTGTTTTGATTTTAGTTGGCGAATTTGTTCTTCTTCGCCTTGTACTAGTAAAACATCACCTATCATTAAAGGGACTTTACCGATACTGCGTCGCCCCATTTCTAAGGCTTTGCCTGCGCGATGCAAAGCAATAACACTGATACCATAATTTTGAATAAAGTTAGCCTGTTTAAGTGTTCGGCCAACAACACCTGATCCAGTGATTATCACTAATTCGGCCAACGTTTGTTTTTCAGCCTTTAATGGATGTTCATCATCGACTTTATGTAAGCCAGAAAATAATGTGGCGCCAAGTACCGACTCAAATTCTTTAAGTTGTGCCGGTGTGTCTTGAACTTGTAGCCTATCACCAGCGGTAATGCAGGTATCTGGCAAAGGCATGATGTTACGTTTGTCTTTGCTACGCTGAATGCTTTCTATACGAATTTGACCATCGGTTAACGCCATAATTTCCGATACAGTTTTGCCGTTTGCGATACTTTCTTCATTAATATTTAAATAAGCGCCAAACAACCTTGGCGAAGTATCAGGTAACGACGCGTCACGTTTGGGTAAAAGTTTTGGTGCAATCACCCAAAGGTAGAAAATAGCCACAGCACCGGCAATTAACGCAGGTTTTGCAAAGTCAAATAAACCAAACTGAGCAACTCCCATGTTTTGCGCAACACTGACAACCAGCAAGTTAGTTGAGGTACCGATAGTTGTTGTCATGCCGCCCACTAAGGTAGCTAACCCCATAGGCAATAACATTGGTGACGAATCTGTATTGGTGCGAAGTGATACACTGATCAATATAGGTAACAGTAAAACAACAATAGGTGTGTTGTTAACAAAGGCACTTAAAGCCGCTGCCAGAATTAGCGTTAACAATAATGAAAGTGTCGGACTCAGTTTCCATAGTTTTGCTAAGTAACGACCTATCGGCTCTAACGCTCCAGTTGCGACTAAACCTTGTCCTATAATCATTAAACAGCAAACGGTGACTAGTGCCTCATGGCCAAAACCCAAAAACAGTGAGCTTGGCTCAAAATGCACTCCGTCTTGGTAAAACGGAAAGATGGCAAAAATTAAACTTAAAACAGCTAAAACCGCTAATGAAGATGTTTCTAACGGAATGTCGTCACGGCGAAATAGATAAAGTGCAAGCACAGTGATCACCAGCATCGCCAATGCATGGTAATTAGGTAAATCGGGAATATTCAAGTTATGTACTCTAAACGACTTTATTTCTATCAAAGCACATTCAGAAAAATTTACCAAGATTTGTAAGTTAAATTTTTTAAAAAATTCATTAGCTTCGGCTAAAAAAAAGCCCCGCAAAATGCAGGGCTTTTACTCTCTATTTATTAAGTGATTATACTAAACTAGATAAAATCGAGTTTAGTGTTTCACTTGGACGCATAGCTTTCGATGCCAATTCATCAGCTGGTGCATAGTAACCACCAATGTCTTGTGCAGGGCCTTGCGCTTTGTTTAGTTCATCAACAATAGTAGCTTCTTGTTTAGTTAACGCTTGAGCTACTGCTGTAAATGACGCTTTCAGCTCTTCATCTTCTGATTGCTCAGCCAACGCTTGAGCCCAGTACATCGCTAAGTAGAAATGTGAACCACGGTTATCTAATTCACCCACCTTACGTGATGGAGATTTGTTTTCATCTAGGAACTTACCTGTTGCGGCATCAAGTGTATCGGCTAATACTTGCGCCTTGCTGTTGCCAGTAGTGTTGCTCAAGTGCTCTAAAGATGCTGCTAATGCTAAGAACTCACCTAATGAATCCCAACGTAAGTGGTTTTCTTTTTCAAACTGTTGAACGTGCTTAGGTGCAGAACCACCAGCGCCAGTTTCGAATAAACCACCACCGTTCATTAATGGAACGATTGAAAGCATTTTAGCTGACGTACCTAATTCTAAAATTGGGAATAAGTCAGTGTTGTAGTCACGTAAAACGTTACCAGTAACAGAAATAGTATCTTGACCCGCTTTCATGCGCTCAAGTGATTTTTTACACGCATCAACTGGTGATAAAATCGAAATATCTAAACCGTTAGTATCGTGCTGTGGCATGTACTCGTTAATTTTGGCGATTAACTGTGCGTCGTGAGCACGGTTTTCATCTAACCAGAAAATTGCCGGCGTGTCAGATAAACGAGCGCGGTTCACCGCAAGCTTGATCCAATCTTGAATTGGTGCGTCTTTAGTTTGACACATGCGGAAGATGTCGCCTTCTTCTACGTCTTGCTCTAACAGTACTTCACCCGTTGCAATGTTAACTGAACGAATTACGCCATTACCTTCAGCAACAAATGTTTTGTCGTGAGAACCGTATTCTTCTGCTTTTTTCGCCATCAAACCAACATTTGGTACAGTACCCATAGTTGTTGGATCAAACGCGCCGTGTTCTTTACAGAAATCAACAACAGCAGCATAAACACCAGCATAGTTACGATCTGGGATCATATACTTAGTGTCTTTTTGCTTACCATCTGGGCCCCACATTTGACCAGAAGCACGAATTGCTGCAGGCATTGACGCATCGATGATGATGTCACTTGGTACGTGTAAATTAGTAATGCCGCGATCTGAGTCAACCATTGCTAGTGGTGGTTGAGTTTCATATACCGCTTGTAAATCAGCTTCAATTTCAGCTTTTTGTTCAGCTGGTAAGTTAGCGATTTTTGCATAAACATCGCCAAGACCGTTGTTTACATCAACACCTAATTTTTCAAATGTCGCACCGTGTTTTGCAAATACGTCTTTGTAGTACACTTTAACTGCATGACCAAAAATAACTGGGTCAGACACTTTCATCATGGTTGCTTTCATGTGAAGAGAAAGCAATACGTCTTCTTCTTTTGCTTTTGCAGTTTCTTGTTCAAAGAAAGCAACTAACGCTTTTTTACTCATGCAAGAAGCGTCAATAACTTCTTTATCTTCTAAAGCGACTTTTTCTTTTAACACTTTAACGTTGCCAGCTGCATCTACGTATTCAATACGCATATCAGTTACACCGTTCACTGTCATTGATTTTTCACTGCCGTAGAAGTCACCTTCTGACATGTGTGAAACGTGAGATTTAGAATCAGAAGACCACGCGCCCATTGAGTGTGGGTTTTTCTTAGCATAGTTTTTAACTGCACCAGGTGCACGACGGTCTGAGTTACCTTCACGTAATACAGGGTTTACTGCTGAACCTAACACTTTTGCATAAGTTGCTTTGATGTTTTCTTCTTCAGCATTTTTCGGCTCTTCCGGGTAATTAGGAAGGTTAAAGCCTTTAGCTTGTAATTCTGCAATTGCTGCTTTCAACTGAGGAATAGATGCAGAAATGTTTGGCAATTTAATGATATTTGCTTCAGGTGTCTTAGCAATTTCACCAAGCTCTGTAAGCGCATCACCAATGCGTTGTTCTTCTGATAAATATTCTGGGAAATTAGCAATGATTCGACCCGCTAAAGAAATATCGCGTGTTTCAACATCGATACCTGAAGAAGCAGTAAATGCTTGAATAATTGGAAGTAATGAATGCGTCGCGAGCGCTGGCGCTTCATCAGTAATGGTATAAATGATTTTAGACATTTTTTATCCTACTTTTGTCAGCGAGTGTCCCTCAAGTGGATAAAAATCAAGCAAATTGACATTAATATTCACTTGGGAATAAATATTGTTGCGCGCGAATAGTAATGTATACCTGCACTTAACACAAGAAATCACTATCCGCTGTTAATAAAAAAGCACGCTATCCTACAACATTTAGTTATCAAAACCTAGGGTATTAGTACCGTTTAGTCTTGTTTAACAAGCAATTATCTTCTTACTATTTGTCAAGCAAACGTAACACATACAAATACAAAGCTGATAATGTCGAAAGTGGGATTTTTACTATCTTAAAGCCGTCCCACTTTCGAAACTCTAAAGTCACTTTACGTACAAACCCCTCCGTATCTACCTGTTTTAAATATCTTTTTGTTAACTGGCACTAGTTCTGCAATTTCCTAGTAAACGCTAAACACAGGATAATTAATGGATATCGTTAGAAACAAGGCAAATAAGCGTAAATTGCCAACTAAGGCCATAGGCATTATTGCGTTAGTTGCCCTAACGGGGTGGGCGATTGCTTATGCAAGTAGTTCAACCCACAAAGTGGCAGCAAGCAGTGTCGTCATGGATACCGTTCAACAGGGTGAGTTTGCCATAGATGTTAGGGGTGTTGGTGTATTAGTGCCCAAAGAAGTTTACTGGGTAGCCACAGAAACGAATGGTCGGGTTGATAAACTTTTTATCAAGGCGGGTGCATCGGTAAAAAAAGGTGACCCTATTATCACGATGAGCAACCCTGATTTAGCGCAACAACTCATCGAAAGTGAATGGGAGTTAGAAGAAGTCGCAGCACAGTTAAATGCACAACGTGTGGCATTGGAGTCACAAGTACTAGATCAAGAAACGCTGGTGGTGCATAGCAAACTTAATTATGAACGCGCGCTGTTAACGCTTAACGCCCAAAAAAGATTATTAGATCAAGGCATAGTCGCAATATCAAAAGTCGACCATGAAGAAGTAAAAATTGAAGTTGAGCAACTAAGTCAGCGTTGGCAGCTTGAACAAAAGCGATTAGCCAAATCTCAGGAAAATCTACAAGCGCAAATAAAGGCGTTCGACGCAAGGTTAAAACGTATGACACGAGGTGTTGACCGTATTAAACACTTAGTTGACGGTTTAACCATTCGCGCCAGCATCGACAGTATCGTACAAGAAATGCCGCTTGAGTTAGGTCAGCAGATTACTGCAGGTACTAATGTCGCAAGGCTTGCTAGAAATGATGACTTTATCGCTGAAGTTAGAATTCCAGAAAAACAAATCTATCAAGTTGCCTTGGATCAACCGGTCACAGTAGATACTAAAACCACCAAAGTCAGCGGTAAGGTGCTTCGTATTGACCCATCAGTTATTAATGGCACTGTGCAAGTTGACATAGTACTCACCGGTGACATTCCTAAAGAAGCCAGACCAGAATTGAGTGTTGACGGCATTATTCATGTTGCACAAATACCCAATACATTATTTGTTAAACGCCCCATGTTTGCTAAAGCAAACGAGTCAGCGTCGGTTTATACGGTAAACAACAACCAAGTCATTTTAAATAACGTGACTTATGGTCGTGCCTCTCAAACACATATTGAAATTAAAAAAGGTCTTTCCAATGGAGACAGCGTGGTAATATCAGACGTGTCATCGTGGAAAGAAAAACAAATACAAGCGATACAATAAGGATAAATAATGCAACAGCAACAAAATGACACGCTAGTAACACTAGAATCGTTAGAAAAAGTTTTTTACACCGACGATGTTGAAACACACGCACTTAGCAACATTAATATCACCATAACTAAAGGTGAATATATTTCAATTTCAGGCCCTTCCGGTTGTGGCAAATCAACCTTATTATCAATTTTGGGCTTATTGGATACACCGACAGGTGGTACTTATAAACTGTCATCACATGACGTCACCAGCTTAGATAAAGATCAACGAGCTCACATTCGCAACGGTAAAATAGGTTTTATTTTCCAAGCGTTTAATTTGATCAGTGATTTAACTGTGGCAGAAAACGTCGAACTTCCACTGTCGTATCGCACTGACATCTCTAAATCTGAACGTCAACAAATGGTAAAAGATGCATTAACACAAGTTGATATGCAGCACAGAGCCAATCATTTTCCTGCACAATTGTCAGGTGGCCAACAACAACGTGTCGCCGTCGCTAGGGCTATTGCAGGTAAACCTGACATTTTATTAGCTGATGAACCAACGGGTAACTTGGACTCTAAAAACGCCAATGCTGTTATGGAGTTACTTGATAAACTTCACGCAAACGGTGCCACTATTTGTATGGTAACCCATGATCCGCGCTCGGCCAGTCGAGCAGATCGTATTATCGAGATTTTTGACGGAAAAGTGGTCGCTGACCGCGCATCAGAATCTACCAATGCGATTGCAGTTTAACTTCTGGAGCGTCAAGTTATGGTATCTATAGAACTAAAATATTCGATTAGAATGTTATTGAAGAAACCGCTGTTTACTGTATTAACAATGTTAATTGTTGCCATTGGTTTAGGACTAACTATCTATAGTTTTTCTTTACTTAACAGCTTAGTATTTAAACCCTTATATCTGAACAACGACAAAGAGATCGTTGCTATCGAAGGTCAGTTTGACCAAAACCATTTATTTCGAACACCAATCGATCCTTATCATTTAAATTTAGCGGCTAACCAGCTAGGCATCTTTGAAAAACATGGCTACTACACTGAAGGTACCACCTTTATTGGCGGCAGTGATAGTAAACATCCCGCTCTTTTTTATGCACAAAAAATGAACTCAGCTTACATCAGCTGGAATATGTTCGATATCGCTAGCGTAAAACCGTTTATTGGTCGAGCATTTCAACAAAGTGACTATGTTGATGGTGCCGAGCCAGTTGTTATTTTAAGTTACAACGCTTGGGCTACTTATTTTGATAGCGACTCATCTGTGATAGGTAACCAACTATCATTAGACGCTATACCAGGCCGAATTGTTGGCGTGATGCCAGAAGGATTTTCTTTCCCAGATAGTGCACAGATTTGGCAACCGTTAAACGAAAATCAAATCAACCCGACTCAAGCCTCTTACACAGGTTTATTTGCTTTTGCTCAGTTAAAGGACGGCATTTCAATTAAACAAGCTCAAATCGCGCTTGACGGTATTAACAAAGAAATAGCCTCAACGCTCGAAGAAGACTTTAGTTGGCGCATTAGAGGAAATGGCGATTACTTATTAGTAATGCCCTATAAACAAGCCAGTATTAAACAATACTACAACATTTTTATTGCACTGTTTGTCGTGGTATTTTTAATCTTATTATTGGCCTGTATTAATGTCAGTAACTTGCTATTGGCCAGAGTCAACGAGCGTATTAAAGAAGTTGCCATCAGAGTTGCGTTAGGTATACCTCGTAAAAAACTGATTATACAAATGTTGTGGGAAAGTGTTTTTATTTGTGCCATTGGTGGTGGTTTAGCACTATTGTTTGCCGCCTACGGTATAGAAATCACTAACAATATGTTTGATCAAACCTTTGCCGTGAATAATCAAAAGCCATTTTGGTGGACCTTGGCCATCGACAATACCGCTATTGGTATTTTAATCACGTCAGTAGTTGCTATGATTTTAGTGACAGGCTTAGTGCCAGCAATTAAAGCGATGAACAATGACTTTAATGCTGTGATCAAAGACGGTACCCGCGGCGCATTGGGCAAAAAAGCAGCACAAACAGGTAAAATATTGGTGATATCGGAAATTGTTTTATCTTGTGTTGTTTTGGTGATGGCAACCATCTTACTTTCAACAGGTTATTTTGCGAGTAAGGCTGATTATGGTGTTAAGACAGAAAATCGTTTAACCGCACAACTGCAAGTATCGCCAGACAAATACCCTATTCGCCGGAATACTGAAGATCAATATCAAGATACGCTTAAACGCGCATTAGTTTATACCAACATAAAAGCTTCCGTTGAAAACATGCCTAATTTTACCGCGGCGGCCATTATGTCTCAGTTACCAGGAACAGGCGAAGGCACCAGTTACTTTGAAATTGAAGGCCGAGCAGCAGCCGTATATAACGAAAACCCTTACAGTAACAACGAAATAGTAGTTGGTCGCTCATGGGATGCACTTGGCATGAAATTATTGCAAGGTCGACATTTTGATCATCGTGATATTGAAGAAGGCGTTTATAATTTAATGATAAACGAGTCTATAGCACGCGACTTTTTTCCAGATGGAGATGCTGTAGGCCAACGTATTCGCCGAGTAGGACGTGATGGTGCAAGTAATACCTGGAATACCATAGTCGGTGTTGTGTCTGATACTTATCACGGTTCAACCATGCGTTCATCCAGTGCAAGCTATAACTCATATCACCCACATGACAATATTGGTCCTATGCGAATGTATATCGCTGTGCATTATACCGGTAACGAAGCTGACGCTATTAATGCACTTAAGCAAGCAGTCGCAGATATTGACCCTGCGGTAGGTGTTTACCATGTGCAAAGCTATGAAAACTTAATTGAACAACCAATGAAGTTATTGTTATCGGTCAGTAAAATATTCCTATTTTGTGGTGTTGTTGCTTTAGTGCTTGCTGCGAGCGGCATATACGCTATGGCAGCTAACAACATATTGCAGCGTACACAAGAAATTGGAATTCGCCGAGCTATTGGTGCGCCAGATAGAAAAATTATGAGCATGTTTATTAAACAAGCAAGTATGCATTTAACCATAGGATTAGCATTAGGTATCGTGCTTGCCGTCGCGTTAATTAGTTATATGTCGAACAGCTTAATTATTAACCCAGAAAGCTATGGCATTGCCTTAGTGGGTATCCCTGGGTTGATTATTTTAATGGTATTGATAGCCACCTATGTTCCAACAAAATCAGTATTAAAGTTGGAACCCAGTGATGCCTTGCATTATGATTAACACTTCATTACCGTTTCAAGTGTTCTAAGCACTTGAAACGGTAAACTTTATTTTTAAGGTAGCAATGACAATCAACAACTCAATTCTTATTGCCGATGACGATCACGACGTAATATCAGCACTAAAACTGGCATTAAAAAACCAGCCTTATGATATCGTTACCGCCTCTACCCCACATGAAGTTCTTACACTGGCAGAGCGCAAACCCTTTGCCTGCATGTTAATTGATTTAAACTACACGCAAGACACTACCTCAGGACAAGAAGGTATTTCCTTGATCAAAGCGCTACGTCAACTAGATGCTAACGTACCAGTTATCGCTATGACAGGTTTTAGCAATGTGAATATCGCGGTAGAGATGATGAAAAATGGCGCAAATGATTTCTTAGAAAAACCTTGGCGCAACTCACAATTAAGCGCAAAAATCGAACAGCAGATTGCGCACGGTCAAACTAAACGAGCAAATCAAAAGCTTGCACAAGAAAATGCGCTATTAAAAGCAGAAAACCCTACCGCCGTTATTTCTCAATCAACAAAAATGAATGATGTGCTGTCTCAAATTCGTCGTATTGCGTTAAGTGATATGAACGTATTGTTTACCGGTGAAAACGGCACAGGAAAATCGTTACTAGCAAAATATTTACATCAGCACTCTACTCGTCAAGCGGCAACGTTTTTGCAAGTTAACATGGGAGCCATAAGCGATAATTTGTTTGAAAGTGAAATGTTTGGCCACGTAAAAGGCGCATTTACCGATGCTAAAGAAGAGCGGATTGGTCGTTTTGAACTTGCAGCAAAAGGCACCTTGTTTTTAGATGAAATCGCCAATATCAACGTAAATCAACAAGCCAAACTGTTACACGTATTAGAAGAGCGTAAATTTGAACGAGTTGGCGGTGTAATGACGCTGGATGCAGATGTTAGATTAATTTCAGCGACAAATTCAGATTTATCCGTCATGGTCAAAAATAACCAATTTAGGCAAGACTTGCTTTATAGATTAAATACTATCGAAATTCATATTCCTGCGTTAAGAGAGCGCAGCGAAGACATCATTCCACTTGCCACTAATTTCTTAAATAAGCTGTCGTTAAAATACAAACAAGAAAATAAAACACTGAGCGACGACGCGATAAACGCCCTACTAACACATCATTGGCCTGGTAATGTTCGAGAACTCTCTCACACCATGGAACGAGCGCTCTTTATGTCATCCAATGAGCAAATAACGGCAAACGATTTAAACTTACCCAAGCAAAACGTAAATCAAAACACTTACAATCAAGAGCAAACACTTGAGCAAATTGAAAAGCGAATCATTATTGAGCGCTTACATCAGTTTGATAAAGATCCAAACCTCACCGCTCAATCGCTAGGTTTATCGCGCAGTGCCTATTATCGCCGACTAGAAAAGTATCAACTCAATTGATGAATACAACACATAATAAAAAAAAATCCTTTGAGCTCGAGTTAACAAAAGTCAGTGTCATTACCTGCCTTTGTCCAACGCTGTTATTGTTTATCTTGTTGTACTTTGCAGATATTTCCAATTACCTAAAAACAATTATCGTAATTTTTGTGTGCACCTTTGTAGCCATAGGACAGCTGATTGTTTGGCGTAATCTCACCAATCAATTACGGTCAACAACAAATATTGTTGAAACCTTAATAACTGGCGATACTAGCATGCGCCCTAATTCTAGTACCAACAGTGGTGCGTTGGCCGAACTAAACCAAGCCATTACCTTGGCTGTGGATCAACTCAGAGAACAAAGGTTGGTTTCAAAAGAACATCACTTGGCATTGTCAAAGGTATTGGAACATATCGATATTGCCGTTTTATGTTTTGATGAACATGGCATAGTCACCTTAGCCAACCCTAAAGCTAAAAAACTCCTTAACCATACACATAGTGAAATGGTTGGTTTTCCCGCTCGTACATTAGGCATAGACAACAAAGTGTTATCGGCAAAACAGCAAAAACTGGTGCAATTAACCACATCACACACCGACAAAAAAGTGTATTTACAAACCGATAACTACCAACTTTATGGCAAAACCTATACGTTATTGTTTATTAATGACGTGCAACAGATATTGCAAAATGAAGAACGTGCCGCTTGGCAAAAACTACTCAGGGTACTGAGTCATGAAATCAATAACTCATTAGCACCCATCGCTTCAATCGGTGAATCATTAAACGGATTATTGGAACAACAGCAATTACAGGATATTGAGCAAGATTTAAAAGATGGCTTAACCATCATGACGAAAAGAGCGTTAGCATTAAATGGTTTTATCAAAGAATACCAAATGCTTGCCAAATTACCCGAACCCAAAAAATCCTTATTTTCATTGGTAAACTTTATTCAAGAGCAACTTGCCTTATTCCCCAATGTCACACCAAGCATATCAACAAAAACAGATTTCGAGATATTTGCTGATCGGGAACAATTATCCCAAACACTAGTTAACCTAATAAAAAATGCCATGGAAGCCAACCAAACCAAAACTCAAGCTCACATCGAAATATCATGGCAGATTAACAGGAATACCCTACAGTTAATGATTGCAGATAATGGTCCAGGCATTGCAAACCCAGACAATTTATTTGTTCCCTTTTACACCACCAAAAAAACGGGAAGTGGCATTGGGTTAGTGGTAAGTCGTCAAATTTTGTTTAACCATGGTGGAGACCTAACACTGCGCAATAAAGAAAACGAACAAGGAGCGATTGCAACGATTTCCTTGCCAGTGATCAACAACAACTAAAACCTTTAACTAATACCTTTGTTGGCGAAGATCTTTTACAATAGCTTTATGAACGCAGTAAAACCTAAAAACAAGACAACACGAACAGGCAATCACCATAAACGTAGCGCAAATAAACCTTTGCAACGAAAACGCTTTGCTGAAAAACCGAGCATAGCCCCCAATGAACGCATTATAGTGCTACTTAACAAGCCATTTAACGTCCTAAGTCAATTTACTGATGATGAATCGCAAAAAGACAAACGTCATACATTAAAAGATTTTGTGCCAATACCTAACGTTTATGCTGCAGGGCGTTTAGACAGAGACAGTGAAGGATTATTGCTATTAACCAACGATGGAAAGTTACAGCATAAACTCGCGAATCCTAAAAAGAAAACGACTAAAACTTATTGGGCACAAGTTGAAGGCTGCCCAGACGAAAGTAGTTTGGAAGCGTTAAGACGTGGTGTAGAGCTAAAAGACGGCATGACGTTACCAGCCCAAGTTAGGGTGATGAATTCACCTGCTGTTTGGCCAAGGAACCCGCCTATTAGAGAGCGTGCCAATATTCCCACGACATGGCTGGAAATAAAAATTACTGAGGGTCGTAACAGACAAGTAAGGCGAATGACAGCACACATCGGCTTTCCTACCCTTAGACTGATCCGTTATGCCATAGGAGCGTACACATTAGATGGCATTGCCAACGGACAATATAAAGAGATAAAACCTCATGCATGAAGATCATCTAGAACAGTTTAAACCCAACACCACAGTAGCTGCTGTGATCACAGCACAAAACAAGTTTTTACTGGTGGAAGAAAAAGACAACGGCGACATTGTTTTTAATCAACCCGCGGGTCATGTTGAAGCCAAAGAAAATTTAATCAGTGCCTGTAAACGCGAGGTACTTGAGGAAACAGGATTAACCCTCACGCCGCAATACTGTAACGGCATTTATTATTTCCATCGACCAGAACTAAACCTTTATTATTTAAGGTTTTGTTTTGCTATAGAATTACCAGAAATCGCAGCTTGTACACCACAAGATAGCGATATCATTGCATGCCATTGGTTTACCTATGAAGAAATAGTCGCAAGAACTTCACAGTTGCGCAGCCCAATGGTGTTAGAATGCATCGATGATTATCTATCTGGCAAACGTATCGAAAATGAGATGCTCAAATCGAATTTGCCATAATCAATTAAAATGTTAGCAATAAAACATTAACAACCCGAGAATAAAATCCAGCATAGATAACTAGTGATATTCACTCAGATAAATGCTACAATCTCGCGCCATTTTTTAAGCAAGTTTTAAATTGATCTTCTATGACAAACAGCTATTTGACTGAAAATACGCCGGACAAACGCTCTCCTGCCGACATCAAAGTAATTGTTGGCATGTCTGGTGGTGTAGACTCTTCCGTTTCAGCCTATTTATTAAAGCAACAGGGTTACCAAGTTGAAGGCCTGTTCATGAAAAACTGGGAAGAAGATGACACAGACGAGTACTGTGCTGCTGCCGAAGATTTAATAGACGCACAAAAGGTCTGTGAAAAACTTGGTATTAAACTTCATACCATCAATTTTGCGACAGAATACTGGGACAACGTATTTGAGTACTTTTTACAAGAATACAAAGCAGGTAGAACGCCTAACCCAGATATCATGTGTAACAAAGAAATTAAGTTTAAGGCCTTTTTAGAATTTGCTTGTGAAGATTTAGGCGCTGATTACATTGCCACAGGACATTACGTGCAACGCGAATTTCGCGACGGCCAATGGCATATGTTACGCGGCTTAGACAACAACAAAGATCAAAGCTACTTCTTATATACTTTAAGTCATCAGCAAGTCGGTCAAACCTTGTTCCCTGTTGGCCATATTGAAAAGCCAGAAGTACGCGCTATCGCCGAGCAAGCCGACCTTATTACCCACAATAAAAAAGACAGCACTGGCATCTGTTTTATTGGTGAGCGTAAATTTAAAGACTTTTTGCAGCAATATTTACCAGCACAGCCAGGTAAAATTGAATCGGCTGAAGGTGTAGTTGTTGGTGAACATGATGGCTTAATGTATCACACACTGGGCCAGCGCAAAGGTTTACGTATCGGTGGTTTGGCCAATGCCGGTGACGAGCCTTGGTACGTGGTTGATAAAGATTTAACACGAAATGTATTAATCGTTGGCCAAGGCCACAACCACCCTCGCCTGTTCTCTCGTGGTTTAGTTGGCAATCAACTTCACCTAGTGAGTCGTATTGAGCCAACATCAGAAATAAAATGCACAGTGAAAACCCGTTACCGCCAAGCAGATGTCGCTTGTACGTTAACACCGATTATCGAAAACGATGCGTTTACTGGTGAATATACTGTGATGTTTGATGAGCCACAAAGCTCTGTAACGCCAGGCCAGTCGGTGGTTTTTTATCAAGATGATGTTTGTCTAGGTGGCGGCATTATCAATACGCTTATCCGTTAACCCAACGCGCCAAATTATTAAACACTTATGCAAGATTTTAGAGAACAAACCGTTACCCTCGCAGCTGTTTGTCAAGCTGCACAGTTAGTCCAACGTTTAGCGCGTCAAGGTCAAGTCGACACTGATGACTTAGAGACCTTGTTAAACAGCATTTTAGTCACTTCACCAGAAAACACTCTAGCCGTTTATGGTGGAGAGTTAAGCCATTTAAGATCTGGGCTACAAACGTTAATAAAACATTTAGGCAATAACAACGAAGCGAAAGACCCTGAAGTAACACGCTACGTTGTAAGCCTGTTAAGTCTGGAACGACGACTTACAAAAAACAATAAAAAGTTAGCTGAATTGGGCGCTAGAATCGAACAATGTCATCGTCAACTTGAGCATTTTGAGCTCAATAGCGATACCATTATTTCAAGTTTAGCGAGTATATACAGCGACATTATCAGCCCGCTAGGTACACCTATTCAGGTAGCAGGAAACCCAGAAATTCTTCGTCAACAACAAAATCAACACAAAGTACGTGCATTATTGCTCGCAGGTATTCGTTCAGCCGTTTTGTGGCGACAAGTTGGTGGTAAACGCAGAAATATATTATTTTCACGTTCAAAAATAGTTGAATGTGCAGAACAGTTACTTAAACAGATTTAAAAATTGATTTAGGAAAACATTATGGAACTTTCAGCATTAAGTGCAATTTCACCGGTCGACGGCCGTTATGGCAGTAAAGCAAAAGCTTTGCGCCCTATTTTCAGTGAATTTGGATTAATCAAATACCGTGTTACCGTAGAAGTACGTTGGTTACAAAAACTAGCAGCTACTGATGCAATCGCTGAAGTTCCGGCGTTTGGTGAAGCGGAAAATGCTCTTTTAGATGCCATCGTTGCTAACTTTAGCGAAGAAGATGCACAACGTGTAAAAACCATTGAAGCGACAACAAACCACGATGTTAAAGCGGTTGAGTACTTCCTTAAAGAAAAAGTAGCAGAAAACGACGCATTAAATGCAGTTTCTGAGTTCATTCACTTTGCTTGTACCTCTGAAGACATCAACAACTTATCTCACGCATTAATGCTTAAAGAAGCTCGTGAGTTAGTAATTTTGCCAGAAATGGATAAAATTTTAGCTGAAATTAAAAAGCAAGCTAACGAATACGCAACCATTCCGATGATGTGTCGTACACATGGTCAACCTGCTTCACCTAGCACTATGGGTAAAGAGTTTGCTAACGTTTATGTGCGTCTTAAGCGTCAACGTGACCAAATTGCTGCAGTAGAATTATTAGGTAAAATTAACGGCGCTGTTGGTAACTACAACGCTCACTTATCTGCATACCCCGAATTAAACTGGCACCAGTTCTCTGAAGAGTTCGTGACTTCTTTAGGCATCACTTGGAATGCATTTACCACTCAAATCGAACCACACGATTACATTGCAGAATTATTCGACGCGGTAGCACGTTTTAACACGATTTTAATCGACTTTGACCGTGATGTATGGGGTTATATTGCATTAGGCCACTTCAAGCAAAAAACTATTGCTGGCGAAATTGGCTCTTCAACAATGCCACACAAAGTTAACCCGATCGATTTTGAAAACTCAGAAGGTAACTTAGGTCTTGCTAACGCTATTTTAGCTCACTTAGCTCAAAAACTACCGGTTTCTCGCTGGCAGCGTGATTTAACTGATTCAACAGTTTTACGTAACCTAGGTGTTGGTTTTGCTCATTCATTGATTTCATATCAAGCGACTTTAAAAGGTTTAAGCAAGCTACAAGTAAACCAAGACAGCTTACTTGCTGAATTAGATTCAAACTGGGAAGTATTAGCTGAGCCTGTACAAACAGTTATGCGTCGTTATGGTATTGAAAAGCCATACGAGAAATTAAAAGAATTAACACGTGGTAAGCGTGTTGACGGTGACGCTATGCGCACATTCATCGACAACCTAGAGCTACCAGAAGAAGCGAAAGCACACTTACGTGAAATGACACCAGCTAGCTACATTGGCCGCGCTGTTTCATTTATCGCAGAGCTAGACTAAGCTTTCGTTTATCTTGATTTAATAAAGGAACCTTAGGGTTCCTTTTTATTTGCAGTAGGAATTCCAACATGGATATTAACTGGGGCGATATTACGCCAGAGCAATTTTTAGCCGAATATTGGCAGAAAAAACCGTTATTGATAAAACAAGCTGTACCAAATTTTCAAGGTACAATTGACGCTAATGAACTGGCTGGCTTAGCGATGGAGCAAGAAATTGAGTCACGTATTATCAGCCATGATGGCAATAATAATTGGCAAGTACAGCATGGACCTTTTGACGATTACTCTTCATTTGGTGAGGCAAACTGGACACTACTTGTTCAAGCAGTAAATAACTGGTCAAGAGAAACCAACGATCTTATATCATTAATTAACTTTATTCCTCGCTGGCGTATAGATGATGTGATGGTTAGCTTTTCTACTCCTGATGGTGGCGTTGGCGCACATTTAGATCAATACGATGTGTTTATTTTACAAGGTGAAGGTCGTCGCCGCTGGCAAGTAGGTAAACCTGATGCAAGTTTAGAAACTCTTTTACCGCACCCTGATCTTAAGCAAGTTTCACCATTTGAGCCGTTGATTGATGAAATCACTGAACCTGGTGATCTACTCTATATTCCGCCAAATCACCCACATAATGGTGTATCAATTGAAAACTCGCTTAATTTTTCTATTGGCTTCCAAGCACCCAGCAATCAAGATTTATGGTCTGGCTTTGCTGACCGACTCATAGACAATAATGTTGGTGAGCAGCGTTTTGGCGATCCAACGAGAACACGAGCTATTGATAGTAGAGTGCTGACTACAGAAGACACCACTGCTTTGCGCAATTTTATGTTAGAGCAAGTTAATAACGACGGGCTGTTTCAGGAGTTTATTGGCAAATACTTAACGCAGAGTCATCATGCGCTTGAGTTACTCATTCCAATGGAGCCATTTTCAACAGAGCAAGTATTAGACATTCTTGATGTGGATACTGTGCATTTATCACAAGTGTCTGGCGTTAAAACCCTGATAAGTCAGTCGCCTGCACACATGCTTTATATCAACGGTGATGAATTTGTTATCGATGAAGATACACTCGCTCTTGCTAAGCGATTGTGTGATAGTTTGCCTTTGACCACACAAGAAGCAAAAAGTTTCACAGATTGTTTGAAAAACACCCAATTGTTAACTAATGTTTTAAACAAGGGCTATTGGTTTATCGAAGAGTAGTAACATGTCGTACAGCGTCGGGCGCGTTTCTTGGGAGCAAGCGGCTCCCTTATTGAAAAATGTAAGGGAAAAAGTATTCGTTTGTGAATGGCGAATTCCTAAAAAAATCGAGTTCGATGCTAAAGACAGGCATGCTTTTCATTTATTAGTTTGTGATGATGTAAGCCAAGAGCCAATTGCAACAGGTAGAATTTTAGCAACAGGTGAAATTTCAAGAATTGCGGTGTTAATGGCGCACCGCAAAAACCATGTTGACCACATTGTTATGCAAGGCTTACTGTCCATCGCAAAAGATCTTAATTTAGATGAAGTGTTTATCTATAGCCCACTCGAAGCAGTTGAATATTATCGCCGCTTTAACTTTTGTAGTGCTGGAGCAGTTTTTATGGAAGCTGGTATGCCAAGGCAGCGTATGGGATGTCGACTAGAAAACGTTGAAGATGCCGATTATTGCAAAACCCACTAAGCGCTTTTTTCATCATTAAACTAAACTTTACACACTTTACTCATTTCTAAATAAATATTTAACTTGTTTGCTTGTTTATCCCACTGGTTTGACTGGTCATAACAGCAAACTAATGATATCGTGCGCGCCAAGAAATATTACAACGCCTGTTTCATATTGAAACCTTTTAACGCACGGAGAATTTCAAGTGGCCTTTTTCGATTTAGTTGATTTTGACAACCACGAGCAAGTTGTTTTTTGTAGTGACGAAAAAACAGGATTAAAAGCCATTATTGCAGTGCACAGCACAGCACTTGGCCCAGCAGCTGGAGGCTGTAGATTTTGGGATTATGCAAATGATGAAGAAGCACTGACTGATGTACTTCGTTTATCAAGAGGCATGACCTACAAAAATGCCATGGCAGGCTTAAAGCTTGGTGGTGGTAAAGCCGTTATTGTTGGTAACCCAAAAGCATTAAAATCAAACGAGCTTTTTGAAGCCTTTGGTCGTGCTGTTAATAATATTGGCGGACGTTACTATACGGCTGAAGACGTTAACATCACAACAGCTGATATGGCCGTTGTAAACCAAGTAACGGATTATGTTGCAGGCCTTGACGGTAAAAGTGGTAACCCTGCTCCATTTACTGCATTAGGTACGTTTTTAGGTATCAAAGCAGCGGTAAAATTCAAACTAGGTAAAGATGACTTAACAGGCATTAAGGTTGCCGTGCAAGGCTTAGGCAGTGTTGGTTATGACTTATGTGCAAAACTACACGCCGCTGGTGCACAATTAGTTGTAACAGATATCAACCACGAAACCTTAAACAAAGCAGCTGAAGCATTTGGTGCAAAAGTTGTTGAGCTAGACGAAATTTACAGCCAAGACGTTGATGTATTTTCTCCGTGTGCGCTAGGTGCCTCAATTAACGATAACACTATTGACCAATTAAAAGCGTCAATTATTGCCGGTTGTGCCAACAACCAGCTTGCGGCGAGCAAACATGACCAAATCTTAAAAGATAAGGGCATTTTGTACGCACCAGATTACGTTATAAACGCTGGTGGTATTATCAATGTATCGCTTGAGATTTATCCTGAGCCATACTGTGCTGATGAAGCAACTAAGATCGTTGAAAAAATTTACGACACTTTAATGACAGTGTTTGTTAAGGCTGACGCTGAAAACAAACCTACAGGTATCGTAGCTGACGAAATGGCGCGCGAAATTATTGCTAACGCTTAAGTCTGTAAAAAAGAGGTGGCAGAAATGCCACCTTCCAAAAAGATTGGATTACTAATGTGAGTGCAAAACAACCCTGTCTTGCCCTTTAAATTTAACACTAAACTCTGCAAAACTAATTGCGTTTACCTTGCTTAATCCTTGCAAAAAACATTCAACTTGCTCACCGCTTACTTATTTCTTCTGCCGATTGCATATCACTAATACAAATTAATGGTGTGTTAAGTTAACCACCAACGAAGCGCAGCCCAACTTACAACGATTTCACAACATAAAATTAATGTTTTTTGTAATTAGCAACAAACATCTTAACCGTTTGCTGTATGAGGTTTTGCTCTTGCTGCTCATTTAACTTATCAAAATTAAATAAGTGTGGATAAAACACAAAACCTTTTAATTGATAAATAAACTGCTTGGCGGCAAATGCTACATCGGTAATTTCTAAAATGTCGTTATTTACCGCGTCTTGTAAAAACTGCTCTAAAAACGTCATACAGCCTACTTTTGCTGCACTCATTTGTTGCGCTAGTTCCGGTTGTTTTAACAGTTGCATCAACGCCATTTTAGCAATGCGTAAAAATGGCTCAGAACGCAAAAGTTTTACTTCATTTGTTGCAATTAACGTTAACTGTTGTTCTATTGAGACGTTTTTATCAAAAACAAAATGTTCTACATCAGTTAGTTGCGCCTGTTTGTTGGCAAGCACGGCATAAAAAACATCGTCTTTATTTGGAAAATGATTATATAAAGTGCGTTTTGACACTTCGGCCTTTAGTGCAATTTCAACCATACTGGTTGCCTCAACACCTTCTTGACAAAATAGTTGCTCAGCCGCATCAACAATGGCAATGCGCTTTCTCTCTGACAGTTTCATATACCCTCTCCTCGTGTGTCTATTTTAATTCCCTCAACAAAAATGTACACACCAATGTTTACTTTTTATAAAATTCATGAAAAACTACACACACCTGTTTACTTTTGAAAAGTGGGAAAAGTGTGAAACCTACATTAATAACCCTACTTGTGTTAATTACTTTACTGTTTGTCGGAGGACTGATCGTGGATAATCAACTTGCTGCCGCTACAACTCAAATGCCAGATACTCAAACTAAAGGAATGAAATTTAGTAACGAGAAAACTATAGCTCCAATGTCCTTTAGTAAAAATCTCGAAGTTATATTTCGTTTTCTCACTGAAAAGAAAGTTGATGCGATACCCAGTCAAAACTTGCCAATTGAAAGACTTACAAACACCCAACTCGACGAACTTTCAAATGATGAAATCCATGTCATTAAACTAGTACATTCATCAGTATTGTTAAAAATATATGGCGAAATTTGGTTATTAGACCCTGTTTTTTCTGATAGAGCTTCTCCAGTTAGCTTTTTTGGTCCCAAGCGTTTTCATGATCTACCCATAGAGTTAAAAGACATTAAGCACATTGATAAAGTGTTGATATCACACAATCATTATGACCATTTAGATAAAAACACTATTAAGCACGTTGCCCAAATTACAGAGCAATTCTTAGTACCATTAGGGGTAAAATCGGATCTTATACGCTGGGGAGTCCATGAAAACAAAGTGATTGAGTTTGATTGGTGGCAAGAGCTTGAAGTTAACCAAGGTTTAATCGCCTTTACGCCGACACAACACTTTTCTGGCCGAGCCATTTCAGATGGCAATAAAACGCTGTGGGGCTCATGGGTAATAAAAACGGCCAATAACTCGATTTATTTTTCCGGTGATTCTGGCTATTTTAAAGGGTTTGCTGAGATAGGTGAAAAATATGGTCCATTTGATCTAACGATGATAGAAACCGGTGCTTATGATAAAAACTGGTCAGAGATTCATATGACGCCAGAGCAAAGTGTCCAAGCACACCTAGATTTAAAAGGTAAAATAATGATGCCAATTCATAATAGCTCCTTTGATCTGGCCTTCCATGCTTGGTATGAACCATTAGAACGCGTAACAACTGCTGCAACTACAAAGGGCATTAGTTTAACTACACCTATCATTGGTCAAGTACTAACACTAAGTAAAATGCCTAAAACCACTAACTGGTGGCACGCATTCAAATAGATAAAGTGTCAAAGCCAATTAGTCGAAAAAAAAGCCTCGCTTGGTATTGCGAGGCTTTTTAAATTCATCTCACTGGGTTTTATATTACCCGTGTTGCTCTGCTAGATATAACCAAGTTGGCAATACGGTATCTGGGTTTAACGATACGCTATCAATGCCCTGCTCAACTAACCAAGCGGCAAAATCAGCGTGATCAGATGGCCCTTGACCACAAATACCAACGTATTTACCACGCGCTTTACAAGCTTGAATCGCCATTTCTAATAGCTTTTTAATCGCCGGGTTACGCTCATCGAACAAGTGCGCAATCAAACCTGAGTCACGATCTAAACCAAGTGTTAGCTGTGTTAAGTCATTCGAGCCAATTGAAAAACCGTCGAAGTGATCTAGGAATTGATCAGCCAGCAATGCATTTGATGGTAATTCACACATCATAATAACGCGTAAACCATTTTCACCACGTTTTAATCCATGTTCCGCTAAAATGTCAATCACCGCTTCTGCTTCTTCTAATGTGCGAACAAACGGTATCATCACTTCTACATTGGTTAAGCCCATTTCATTGCGAACACGTTTAATCGCTTCGCACTCAAGCGCAAAACACTCACGGAAATCTTCTGATATATAACGAGATGCGCCGCGATAACCTATCATTGGGTTTTCTTCTTCTGGCTCAAACTCTTCGCCGCCAACCAAGTTAGCATACTCATTTGATTTAAAATCAGACATACGCACAATAACTTTTTCAGGCGCATATGCTGCAGCAAGTGTAGAAATACCTTCGGTTAGTTTGGCAATATAAAATTCTACTGGATCGCTGTAACCCGCCATGTAATCGCGAATTTCATCTTTTAGATCTTCTGATTGAGCGTCAAAATTAAGCAATGCTTTAGGATGAACACCAATCATTTTGTTGATGATAAATTCTAAACGCGCTAAACCGATACCGGCGTGAGGCAAACGTGCAAAAGCGAAAGCACGATCTGGGTTACCAACGTTCATCATTATTTTTAGTGGCAATTCTGGCATTTTATCCACTTCTGATGTGGTAACTGAGAATTCCAATTTACCTTCATAAATAAAACCAGTGTCACCTTCAGCACATGAAACAGTGACTTCATCGCCCGTTTTAATTTTAGTTGTCGCATCACCACAACCAACAACCGCAGGAATACCCATTTCACGAGCAATAATTGCCGCGTGACAAGTACGACCACCGCGATTAGTAACAATGGCCGATGCCTTTTTCATAATTGGCTCCCAATCAGGGTCAGTCATGTCTGTTACTAACACGTCACCTGGTTGGATTTTGTCCATTTCACTTAGCGATGAAAGTACTTTCGCTTCACCACTGCCAATTTTATGGCCAATTGAGCGACCTTCACAAACCACTTTGCCAGATGATTGTAGCTGGAATTGTTCCATTACATTAGCGCTTTCACGGCTGCGAACTGTTTCAGGGCGCGCTTGAACTATGTATAACTTGCCATCTAAACCATCTTTTGCCCATTCAATATCCATTGGGCGCTTATAGTGTTTTTCAATAATAACGGCTTGTTTAGCCAATTCTAATATTTCACTGTCGGTTAGTGAAAATTGATTTGATAATGTTTCTTCTACATCAACAATTTCAACTTGTTTACCGTGCTCTTGAGTATCAGCGTAAATCATTTTGATTGCTTTACTACCAATATTGCGGCGCACAACCGCTGGTTTGCCATTGGCTAACGTTGGTTTGTGCACGTAAAACTCGTCTGGATTTACTGCTCCTTGTACCACCATTTCACCTAAACCATAGCTAGAAGTAATAAAAACTACATCTTCAAAACCTGATTCGGTATCAATAGAGAACATAACACCACTTGAGGCGATGTCACTGCGCACCATACGTTGAATACCAGCAGATAAAGCAACGCCACGGTGGTCGTAGCCTTGGTGTACACGGTAAGAAATGGCTCTGTCATTAAATAAAGAAGCAAATACGTGTTTAATCGCTGTCATTACAGCGTCTAATCCACGTACGTTTAAGAAAGTTTCTTGTTGACCAGCAAAAGAAGCGTCTGGCATATCTTCAGCGGTTGCCGAAGAACGAACCGCAAAAGAAGCATCGTTTGAGAATTCACCCGCAAGTTTTGCGTATGCTTGTTCAATGTCTTGCTGCATCGCAGGTAAAAATGGTGTGTCTATAATCCACTGACGAATTTTACTACCACATTCTGCAAGTGCATTTACATCACTAACATCTAAGTTATCAAGTACTTGATAGATTTTGTCGTTTAAGCCACTTTGCTCTAGAAACTCATTAAAAGCAAATGCTGTTGTGGCAAAGCCACCAGGTACTTGAACGCCAACATTCGCCAAATTTGAAATCATTTCACCCAGTGATGCATTCTTTCCACCAACTCGATCAACATCATTCATTCCCAATTCTTGATACCAAAGTACGTTTTCTTGCACGGCAGCCTCTCCACAATGGACTAAAAAAAATAGTATAGTTATATCTATAGTTCAAAACGCATTTTACACATAGCACTTCACAACTAAAAGTATTTATGTAAACTTTCACAGCATATTACATTTTTAGTTTGAATAAAGGAAATCTAATGAGAACAGCTTTTTATATATCAGATGGCACTGCGATTACCTCTGAGGTATTTGGTCATGCATTATTATCCCTGTTCCCTGTTGAATTCGAACACGACACCATTTCGTTTGTCGAAACAGAAGAACAAGCAATTGCGGCGAGAGAAAGAATAAATAAAGCTGCAAAACGCACCGGTGAACCCCCTCTAGTGTTTCATACGTTTGTTAATCCAAAGATCAGAGAGATTATCGATAGCTGTGATGGCGTCATTTACAACTTTCTTGAACACTTTGTCGCGCCAATAGAAAAAGAACTCAAAGTAGCTGCAACGCCTAAAGCTCATAGAACACACTCTATTCATGAAAACAGCTACGATAACCGAATTGATGCAGTAAACTATTCACTAGCCAACGATGATGGCTCTAACATCACTAACTATGAGCAAGCAGACGTTATTCTTATTGGCGTTTCTCGTTCTGGCAAAACACCAACGAGCTTATATTTAGCACTACAATACGGCATTAAAGCGGCTAACTATCCATTTATTGATGACGACATGGATGACTTGCGCTTGCCTGACTTTTTAAAACCTCATAAACACAAATTATTTGGTTTAACCATTGACCCACAACGCCTTATGGATATTCGTGATGGCAGAATGGCCAACAGTAAATATTCGTCGGCAAGACAATGTAGAATGGAAATTCGAGAAGTTGAGAAACTGTATAAAAAAGAAAAAATTAAGTACCTAAATACGACCAAGTTTTCAGTAGAAGAAATTACCGCTAAAATTCTTTCGATGACAGGCCTTCAACGTCACAAGTATTAACAGTGCTGTATAGTTTCTTTTTATAAAGCAGTTCTATTACTTTATTTAAGCCAGTTACATGATTGACGGAGCTATCCAGCTCCGCTTTGCTGGACACAATAGTTGCCAGTTTTGCTACTACTAATGCCATCAAAGAACTGATTCTACTATTTTATTCGTTCTTTAATATTCACATATGGCCCAAATTTAGGTATGTTAGCGCGATAATTTTCTTGGCTGATGCATTGGATGTGTTAGCCGGCCAAAAAATATCTGATATGACTATCAAAACTGACGAATTTAGAACGACGCTGATCGAGAATTTAGTGTCGCCCGCCGAATTAGCAGAGCAAATTCCATTAGCAGATAACACTGCAAACTTTATTATCGAAAGCCGCAAGCAAATTGAAGCCATTATTAATGGCGAAGATGACAGGCTACTGGTTGTGATTGGTCCTTGTTCAATTCATGACACAGAAGCCGCCAAAGAATACGGCCGTAAACTAAAAGTATTACATGATAAATACAAAGATGATTTGTTTATTGTCATGCGAGTTTACTTTGAAAAGCCTAGAACAACGGTAGGCTGGAAAGGCTTGATCAGCGATCCTGATTTAGACAAATCGTTCAAAGTGGCAAAAGGTTTAAACCTAGCTCGAACTTTGTTAATGGATATTAACGAATTAGGCCTACCTGCTGGAACTGAGTTTTTAGATATGGTGACGGGTCAATATATTTCTGATCTTATCTCATGGGGTGCCATTGGCGCACGTACTACAGAAAGCCAAGTGCATCGTGAATTAGCATCAGCACTTTCCTGCCCTGTGGGTTTTAAAAACGGTACCGACGGCAATATTCAAATCGCTGTTGATGCAATTAAAGCGTCAAGTGTGCCACATGTACTTTACTCGCCAGATAAAAGTGGACAAATGTGTATTTATCAAACACATGGTAACCCACACGCACATGTTATTTTGCGCGGCGGTAAAGAGCCAAATTATCATCAAGATGATATTAAACAAACACTGACAAAACTTGCGGATAACAACATTGATATGGGCATTATGATCGACTGTAGCCATGGCAACAGTTATAAAGACCATAATCGTCAAATTGAAGTAGCACAGTCTATTGCTAACCAGTTAGTTGCTGGTCAAAAAGGTATTTCAGGTATTATGGTTGAAAGCTTCTTGGTTGAAGGTAACCAAAAAGTTGTTGCCGGTGAACCTCTTACCTATGGACAAAGCATCACCGATGCATGTGTTAACCTTGATACTAGTGAAGAAATCTTAGAAATTTTATCTAAAGCGGTACAAGCAACACGCTAATGCCAAAATAGCAGCTAATGTATAGCTCATTGGCTGCTATTTAATACCTTCAAATACATACGTTTCCCAGATTTTAAACTAGCTTTTATACCTGTTTTTTTCTGACAAAAAAGCGATAACAAGCCTACGTCTTTTGCCAAAATATTCAATTAACCCACCACATCAAGCTGCATGTGTATATTACTAACTATTTGATCTCGTTTTCTTCTAGAAATAGAGACTAAATCTCCCTTTCCCCGTAGAAAGCGAGACTCAATAAAAATAAGTCGTTGAAAGTCTTAAAGTTCAAAGATACTATCGATAAAAATGTTTTAAGGTTTAAGTCTGTTGATAGAGAGACTTGAGCCTGTTAATTACGCTGTTATATGTTTTTGGAGATTAGATTTAAACTTGAAGCCTTTTGATCTGTTTGCATTTGTTTTTTTGTTAGTTGCAATAGTTGTTACGACAACTTCTTTGTTGTCAATTATCATGTCCTTTTTCACGACTTTTGGCTTAAAGTTTCTTTACCCCAAAGATTGGGCAATTTTTAAAAAGGAAGTTGTTGGGCCTCATAGATATAATAACCCACTGATTTTTAGGTTTAGTAAGGCATACTTTGGTAAAAATACCGTATTTAATCCTCAAATTTCTGATGAGTTTTTAAAATTAAGATATGTTTTAGCTCGTGCCTTTTTGCTAAACGAAAGAATATGGAAAGTCAGTGGGATTATAATAGGTATTTTCGTAGCTATTTTCTTCGTAATATTTAATATTTGGCCTGAAATTATAGAGAAATAAACATATAACAAGCCATTGCAGTGTGGGACTTTTAACAGTTGGCTTTCCTCACTGCGTTCGTTATTTTAGCCAACAGTTAAAAGCCCCTGAATGGGGCGTTATGTGCCAATTGAGTTCAGTTCAACATAGGAAGTTTGTGTAAATGTCAGAGAGTCAGGAATTTTTCAATGCAATTTCAAATAATGATTTAAAAACAGCCAAAGATTTATTTAAGAATCGCAATGTAGACATTAATTTCTCAGAACCAAATTTCAATAACACCCCTTTAAGTTATGCAGCATATTTGGGCTTAACCAAATGTGTAGATTATCTATTGTCAATAAATGCAGATCTTAATAAGCCTTGTGGGCTCGGCCTTACTCCACTCATGACAGCTTGTTGTGGCGGTAAAGTTAAAGGTTCAAAAATCGCTTTGAAGCTAATAGAAAAAGGAGCTGACGTAAATTACATTCGTAAAAGCGATGAAATGACGGCATTAAAATTCGCTGTTGGATCTTGTAGCTCTGAAGTAATTAAAGCTTTAATTGACAACGGTGCAGATATTGATGGGCCAAATGATACGGATCAAACTGCATTTATATTGGCGGCTAGATACAATGATATTGAGTCTTTAAAAATACTCCTAGACGCTGGTGCGAATCCGAATATTACATGTAAACTTGGGTGGGCTAATGGTTTAAATGCTTTAGAAGTTGCCAAGTTAGAAAAAAGTAAAAAATCTATCGCGTTTTTATCAAGTATTTACGGCACATAACAAGTTACTCAAAAGGACGCAAAACGCTTGGCTTGTGCTCCTTCGTCGCTAATTTTAGCCAAGCATTTATACGCCCATTAGTAAA
>NZ_BNCK01000014.1 GCF_014656435.1 Thalassotalea marina | reverse complement strand
ATAAACCAACAATATATTTATCTTTTTTATCACAATACACTTGATTGCAATATTTACAAAAGGGTGTGTTTTCTGGTAAGATAACCTAGTGTTTAACAAGTATTCCCCGACTTGTTAAGTCACTTTTTTAAACGTGGGGAGAGGAATAAAAACACATGAGCGTATCTACCTTAAGACTTGTTCAAGAACTCAAAAATAACAACCAAGACTTCGAATTTTATCCGACAACCGCCGACCAAATAAAGACTGTTGTGAGTGACATTAAGTCGCTAAAAGGGCGGTTTGATTTTACGGGGCGCTATCGTGAAACCGTCAAACTGTTAGATATCGGGGCAGGTGATGGTCGCGTGTTACAGGCCATTAAAGAAAGCTTCAGCGAGGATGAATATTTTAAAATCGACCCCTACGCGATTGAAAAAGCGCCTATTCACACAGCGACCTATCGAGAAAAAGGGATCACCTTGCTTGGCACTGAATTTAGCCAAGTGAACTTTATTTCTAAAAACTGCACCATTGCTTTTGTTAATCCACCGTATTCTGATTTTAACTACTGGTTATCAACCTTAATCAGTCATCTAGCATTTGGTGTTTTGTATGCAATAGTGCCAGAGCGTTGGGCTGATTGTCCTGCAATTGCTGAGGCCATCAAAATTCGCGGCATTAAGCAAACTAAAGTTCTGGCTAAGGATGATTTTTTAGCAGCAGACCGACAGGCACGGGCTAAAGTTGAAATTATTCGCTTTAGTTTTCAAAACCTCGACGAAGATGCACAAGAGAACGCCCGTTTTAGAGGCAGAAATTATAAACCGTCTGTTGATCAACAAGGCACAGACCCGTTTCAATTGTTTATTGAAAATGAATTGGGGCTTAAAAAAACTTACTCAAGCACAAATGAAAAGTTCAGTGAATACGAGCAGCGTGAACGGATCAGAAAAGCCATGGAAACAGAAGGGAGTGAGAGCTACGAACTGGTGAAAACAAAAGGTGTGTTATGGGCATTATTGGATAATTATGAAATCGATTTAGCCAATACATTGGAGCAATACAAACTCATTAGCCAAATTGACCCCAATTTATTACAAGAACTTGGCGTTGATTATGATGGGATGCGAAAAGGCGCTAAAGAAAAAATGTTTGGTTATCGTAACGTGTATTGGTCGCTGTTGTTTGATAAGTTGGATGCTATTTCAAATCGTTTGACAACAAAACACAGGCAACAATTACTTAAAACGTTATCGTCTAATGCGCTTGATTTTACCTACACCAACGCCTTGTATATTGTGCAATATGCTGTCGCTTACGCCAATGAGTTGATAGAGCAAAGCTTAATCGACGTTTTTCAAAACCTCACCAGTAAAGACGCTATCTCTCGTTACTATGTGTCGAATCAGCACGTTGTAAAAGATGATTGGCGATATAATGAAACCCAAAAAAAGGCCAAGTATTTATTAGATTACCGCTTTATACACAGCAATTGGAGCAATTTTGGCAGCAACTCTTATGAGAAGGGTTTAAACGAAGGGGCGCGCCATTTTACCAATGATCTGATCGTGGTGTTTATGCTGCTGGGTTACAGCAACGTGTATGCAAATACAGGTTATGAATACGTAGGGTATGGCGATAAAGTCTCGATCATGGGGACAACACCAACGGGAGATGTCATTGAATTGCTTAAAATTAGATTCTATAAAAACGGCAACAGGCACTTATCGTTTAATCAAGAGGCGATGTTGCGCTTTAATGTGACCGTATCGCGTGTGCTTGGTTGGGTACGCTGCAAGGAGGATTTTGCCACCGAGACAGAGGCTAAAAGGACGGTGTCAGATGCTATATGGGCGATCAGTGATGATATGAAAGTCACTACCGCGAGTGTACCGCTATTGGTCAGTAAGGTCGCTTAGTTGCAATGACTCTCCAGGCTAACGCTTGGAGAGTCATTTTCTTTTTGGTCGAGGTTGTGCGGTATAAAGGAAGTCGCGTTGCTCCTGCTCTTTGCCAACCTCTTTTCATTGGGCTAACGCCCAATGCTAAATAACATTTTTCTTATTTAATGAATGGGGTCCGTTCTATGTTGTTGTTTTCAGTTCCTGACCTTCTACCGCGTAACGTGTTAGATTATGTGACAAGCGGAGATATCAAAGGGTTAATAGCTTATCTTAATGCAGTAGATGAGAGGACATTTCAAAAAGAGGTGTTAAAGGCAGGTTTTTCCTTAATAAGTTTTAGTCTCGGTAGAAATAAAGTCATTGCACATGTTATTGATCAAGTGCATTCGTTAGGCAATTGCCAATCGTAGATTGGCCGCTAGAACATTTGCTAGCGTCTTCGCGGCGAGATAAATCTCTAGCCAAGCCGAGCAAACCGAGCCAACAAAAAGACTTTGTCTCGGCCATTCGGTGATGACGCTAATTGAAAGAGCAGGGCAAGCGTAGGGCTTGCCTCATAAGGCGGCCAATCGGAGATTGGCGCTTTTGTATAAAATTACAGATTCTGTAATTTTATCGAAGTTAGCGCATCGAACCATCTGTCGTGTACCTGCTCAGAGAGTCCCATCTAACAGCGAAAGCCTCGCACAGCCCCTGAAAAAATACAACGGTTTGCCTAGAGTTTGCCCGTTTTGCATTTCCCCAGTGTCTGTGCGGGCTTATGGATGCGGACTCCATACTGAGCATGAACACTCTTAAAAGGGCTCTGTCCGATGCGCTAGGTCGCACTTCGCTTAAGGCGAACTGCTCAGGCTCTCGGGTCTTGCCCCTGCCGCAAGGCAAGCCGCGCGAACAACCGCCAAAGCATTTCACATTTTTAAGCGATAAACCAATAATATATTTATCTTTTTTATCACAATACACTTGATTGCAATATTTACAAAAGGGTGTATCTTCTGGTAAGATAACCTAGTGTTTAACAAGTATTCCCCGACTTGTTAAGTCACTTTTATAAACGAGGGGAGAGGAATAAATATGAGTAAATCTACTACCTTATCAACGCTTGTTGCTACCGCCACTCAGTGTCCGTGTGAAGAGCGAGAAGATTTTATACCTTCGATGGTTGCTAATGATGTATGTACTATTATTTCATTTGAAAACGCAATCTACACAGTGATGGAAAAACTGAGTCAAGGCCAGTACTCGGGGGGGCACTGGAATTTCTACACCTTCCCAAATGGTGCAAAGGCGATGGTATTTGAAGATGAATGCATTGTTGAAGCGTTTTGTGAAACCAATGGCCGCCAGTGCAACTTATCTATGACAGCGCTATCTTTGGCGGTTAACTTGTATGTTCTTAGTCATCTTAGTTTTTCATTGGTATCAACTAAATCAAATGTTTGCCTTGTGGTGTCTGATTTCTTTCATCGTCTGCGTGATGCTTTGTATGACATTGCAGAAAGTGACAGCGACCTAGCCGAGGAAGTAAGGCAAATTTTTTACTTACTCGATTGATATCAGATAGGGTGGCTTGCCACCCTTGGCAGCGACGCGAAGAATCGCGCGCAATTTTATTGCCAGGCTAGCGCTTGGCAATAAAATTGAAAGAGCAGGGCAAGCGTTGGGCTTGCCTGATAAGGTGGCCAATCGGTGATTGGCGCATTTGTATAAAATTACAGATTCTGTAATTTTATCGAAGTTAGCGCATCGAACCATCTGTCGTGTACATGCTCAGAGAGTCCCATCTAAAAACGAAAGCCTCGCACAGCCCCTGAAAAAATACAACGGTTTGCCTAGAGTTTGCCCGTTTTGCATTTCCCCAGTGTCTGTGCGGGCTTATGGATGCGGACTCCATACTGAGCATGAACACTCTTAAAAGGGCTCTGTCCGATGCGCTAGGTCGCACTTCGCTTAAGGCGAACTGCTCAGGCTCTCGGGTCTTGCCCCTGCCGCAAGGCAAGCCGCGCGAACAACCGCCAAAGCATTTCAACATTTTAAGAGAAAAACCAATATTTTATTGTTCGTTTTTATCACTATATTGTTGCTGTAGATGTTTACAAACGGGTGTTATTTGTGGTAAGATAACCCAGTACTTAGCAAGTATTCCCCAACTTGTTTTGTGCTTTTTCTAATGTGGGGAGAGGATAGGGAGCTTTACATGCTAACCGAAAAAGATAAATCTTCATTACTGAACAAAGCGAACAAACTTTTGGCTGATTATCACGCGCGGGTGATGTACAAAGAAATGCCGACAGCCATTGTCAATTTTTTAGAGCAAAACAAAGATAAAATTAACGGTGAAGTGGTGGTTGTCAGATGCAAGAACGACGAACCCGCAGCAGCAATTGCCCGAAACACCAAAGACAAAGTACTTTTTGTGTTTGCAGATAGCTATTGGTTAACCAGCTATTTCTCAGGTGTTTGTCAAAATATTCCAGTCTCAAACGCAATGCTCAAAAGAGCGGATGCATAACTCAAATTGATTCATGGCAATAAGGAGTGTTCCCCGAACTCTTTATTGCCACTTCTAACGTGGGGAGAGGATGAGTCATGACAACTCAACAGCAAACTAAGCGCAGACCAATAAAAGCAGAGCGGGCAGAGCTTATTCGTTTAAGCGAAATTGCGCGGCTTACGCAACAAGAAATCGAAGCAACACAGGGCGTGAAGCCACCGATCAATGAAGTGCTTTTGAATATGCACCGCCATAGTACCCAGCAAACAGAATTCCATACGCTCAAGGAATGGAATGAACTGGGCTTTAAAGTACGCAGAAATGAAAAGTCTTTCCGTATCTGGTCAAAGCCGGTCAAGGTGGCCGCGAAGAAGGCAGCCAACGATGAAGTAACACAAGCAAGTTATGAATTTTACCCAATGTGTTGTTTGTTCCATGCCGGACAAGTCGAAAGACGTGCTTAACCATGGCCATGCCATATAACACATTATTTTGATTACACACATTTAAGGAAGAATACATACCATGAAAAACCTTCAATACATCCGTTTTACCAGAGACGATAAAATCCTAGGTCTACACAAAGACTACGTGAACGCACTTTCAAAATCACGAGCAAACTTTAATGAAAACTACATCAATGTGAATGACTATGATGTTTCTTCACTTTGTGATCTTAGCGAGCTTAAAAAGGGTGATACCGTCAAAGGATTGTGGAATTTTGTACAAGCGATCAACACACAAAAGCTGCTCACAGAGATGATGGTAGATTATTTAAATAAGGTCTATGTCCATTCTGATGAATCCTTCATCGAACTCAACAAAAAGGGGCTTAAAAGCCATCACGCATTACTCAAAGAGCTTTCTCTGCACGATATCGGTTTTGATGATTGGATTGAACAATACACGGAGCCAGGGCAAGCACTCAAACTTGAATTAGACGTTGTCAAGCTTAAAGAACGGGAAGAAGCTACACTGGCTAGAGCCGAATTGGAGCGCGCCACTGAACATTTTGCTGGAGCTTGCTTTTCACTGCCTGCTATTGCTGGAAAAATGGGAGCCGATATCTACTACACTGTGCAAATTCCTTTTGCTCAAGTGCCTCAACTATTTAAATTCAATGAAGAAGAAGTACCCGTTGAACTGCGAGCACAACGCGTACTCAATGATAAACGCGCCAAAGCCATTGCCGATTACATGGAAGCACGCCAACATGATTACACCTTACCTGCTTTAACCGCCTCAGTGAGTCAGACGATGCGCTTTGAACCCGTTAAGGGCTTCGCAAATCTGGGGATGGTGCAAATTCCAATTGGTGCAGTGATGCTGTTAGCTGACGGCCAACATCGTGGGGCGAGTATTCAAGAAATACTTACTCGTTGCCCGCATTTTAAAGACCAATCTATTTCTGTGGTGTTGTTCTATGACCAAGGCTTAGCAAGGGCGCAGCAGATGTTCGCCGATATTAACGACAAAATGGTCAAACCACCTAAGGCGCTTAGTGTTTTGTTTGACCGCACTAACACACTTAATCGCCTAATTGTTGATGCCATAGAAGAGGCTGGTTTTAAACATGCCGTTGAGTTTGAAAAAGCAAGTCCTAGCGCAAAATCCTCAAAAGTCTGGAGTATTACCGCGCTGAAAAAGGCAGCTGAAATGGTTACTTGTTTAAATGATAAAAAAGCCAATGGGTTATCAGATGCTGACATTAACCTGTACAAACTGCTCTTGGTGAATTGGTTCAAAGCGTTGATCGACCACACCGCTGGTGGATTAAAAGAGGATGTGATGCAAGGAACGTCCCAAAGCTTGACGGATTCTCGTATTAACAAAGTTAATACACATGCGGTGTTTCTTCATGCTGTCGCTATGGCCTCTCGTTCGATTTGTATGGAATTTGATGACTATATGTCAGATCCTCTCATTCCTGACTTAAAAGGGCCTTGTCCAGTGCCAACATTTTACGAACTTAACTGCTTGAGTACTTTACCAGTCTTGAAGACGGCCGATGTGTGGCGAGAAAGAATCGTCAACACGGATGGTACGATGAATCCTACCGCTAATGGTATAAAGCTAGGTGCTTATGTCGTTCTTGAGCGGCTAGGTGCTTTGATTCCATCGCCTATTGTCGAGGTTAATAACCTTGTGTTTTGTGTAGAGTAACTTTGTCCGTCCCTGATGTTCGTCAGGGACGCTATTTGGAGAACCAAAATGCCTCATTCCTTAACAAATCCAGAGTATGAAGATGATATCTTCTTAATCAAGCAATTTGCGAAAGAGTCCCCTTTGTTTAACAGTTACCTTCAATCTTTAATCAAAGACATTGATGAATCGGTACCTACGTCTGAAGTCTGGTTAGGAACACTAGCGCTTGGTAAAGACAAAACTCCAACCCAAGTGAAACTGACGATTTCGCGTGATCCAAAAATTTTTATTGATGAAGATGGTTGAGGATAACAAAAGACGAAGGCAATCCCTTTGCCAGGCTAACGCTTGGCAAAGTCGCTATAACATTTGCTAGCGACTTCGCGGCGAGATGAATCTCTAGCCAAGCCGAGCAAACCGAGCCAACAAAAAGACGTTGTCTCGGCCTTTCGGTGATGACGCTAATTGAAAAGAAGGGCAAGCGTAGGGCTTGCCTAATAAGGTGGCCAATCGGTGATTGGCACATTTGTATAAAATTACAGATTCTGTAATTTTATCGAAGTTAGCGCATCGAACCATCTGTCGTGTACATGCTCAGAGAGTCCCATCTAAAAACGAAAGCCTCGCACAGCCCCTGAAAAAATACAACGGTTTGCCTAGAGTTTGCCCGTTTTGCATTTCCCCAGTGTCTGTGCGGGCTTATGGATGCGGACTCCATACTGAGCATGAACACTCTTAAAAGGGCTCTGTCCAATGCGCTAGGTCGCACTTCGCTTAAGGCGAACTGCTCAGGCTCTCGGGTCTTGCCCCTGCCGCAAGGCAAGCCGCGCGAACAACCGCCAAAGCATTTCACATTTTTAAGCGATAAACCAATAATATATTTATCTTTTTTTCTCAAGATACTACATTTATGTGTTTACAAAAGAGTGTGTTTTCTGGTATTATTTATCTATTGATTTGGTGAATATTCCCCGATTTACCTAACTTCGATTAACGTGGGGAGTGGAGTGCATGACATGGCTTTATCGGATATTCAAAATAGAACCAGCGTTCGTTTAGAACAAAAAAAGCTACGCCTTGAAATTGATATTTTGCAGCTGGAAAAAATTAAGCAGGAAGCACAGCTTGAGCTGATCAAGGAGGAAATCCGCAGCAAAAGAACCGGACGTTACATTATGCGCGTCACAGCAATGGTCACAGGGTTATCACTGTTAACCACTATTTTCAACCATTTGGGGTTGTTCAATAAATAATCGACTGCGTCCTTGAACTAAGGGCGCATATTTACAATAATGGTATCAGGCTATTCATTGAAAAAGGTTAGTAACATGAAATTTAAATCTTGGAAAGAGCATGAAGATGACATGAATAAAAAAGACAGGTCAGAGATGACTTCAATAGCCGCTTTTTGTCTGGTTGGCTTTTCATTAATATGCGCCTTGCTGTATTGGAGTAATCCGCGCTAATTAACTTGTATGTGTATTCCCCGACTTATTAACGTGGGGAGAGGATTTTTATATGTATTCTTATTCATCATTCGCTGAACTTTACGCTGAACAGAAACCGTCGATAAAACGGGCGTTAGATGGTTTTAACCAAGCGCTATTATGTGACTTTTACAATTGGACATATAGCCAATTTAACCTTGGCGTTTACACGCCTTCAACTTCACAAATTATGTTGTTCATGGCTCGTACACTCAATGATTTTGTTCGATATTATCAACTGCCTCACGATATAGAATGGGCGGTTTTACACAATGATTGGTGTCTAGATGAACCTTTCATGGATTATTTTGGCGATTAGCCATTCTTTGAATGGCTTATGGCGCTTACAAGCGCCAATACCAATTAAACATATTTAAAGGGAACCGAGGATGGATATTCAAACACTGATCTCAACTTGCTCAAATAGTGCGATAAAGTCATTGCTAGCTAAGCTCATTGCTAGAGGTGATATTTTATGGGTGTATGGAAATGATAACGCTAACGTAAAGGGACAATATGTTGTTGGCTATGGTGGGTACACCGTTACCCGTCGATCAACTCAATCTAATGAAGGAATGTAATATGACAGATTCAAGCAAAGTGGCCAATGAAATAATCGATTTACTAGAGGCAAGGTTTTCTAAAGATGTTAACCCAAATGAAAAGGTACTACAGTCTTTGTTGTTTGCTAGTACCCTTGCTCTATTAGCAACTAAAAATGAAAATTGTTCGATGATTTTTGACAGCTACAAGGCAACGTTGCGAGTTGAAGAAAGCAGAAGTAATTCATTAAATCATACCTTAAGGAAGGTTTTTTTGTCTAAAGGAAAGTCGATAAGATTTTATTTACCCACGTTCATTGGTCTAAGTGTTGTGGTTACTGGTTTTTGTTTATGGTGCTTCTATTGATTTGCTCATTGAGCAATTTTGAACGTGCAATGACATTTCGAGTTACGCTAATCTTCATGTTATGGTACCGATTTAACATATCTCGCATTAAAGGTATTGGCAATCCCTTTGCCAGGCTAACGCTTGGCAAAGTCGCTAGAACATTTGCTAGCGTCTTCGCGGCGAGATAAATCTCTATCAAAGCCGAGCAAACCGAGCCAACAAAAAGACGTTGTCTCGGCCATTCGGTGATGACGCTAATTGAAAAGCACGGCAAGAGGTGGCTTGCCTCATAAGGCGGCCAATCGGAGATTGGCGCTTTTGTATAAAATTACAGATTCTGTAATTTTATCGAAGTTAGCGCATCGAACCATCTGTCGTGTACATGCTCAGAGAGTCCCATCTAAAACGAAAGCCTCGCACAGCCCCTGAAAAAATACAACGGTTTGCCTAGAGTTTGCCCGTTTTGCATTTCCCCAGTGTCTGTGCGGGCTTATGGATGCGGACTCCATACTGAGCATGAACACTCTTAAAAGGGCTCTGTCCGATGCGCTAGGTCGCACTTCGCTTAAGGCGAACTGCTTAGGCTCTCGGGTCTTGCCCCTGCCGCAAGGCAAGCCGCGCGAACAACCGCCAAAGCATTTCACATTTGTTAATAATAATTCAAAAAATATCTACATTTTTTTTAATTTACTTTATTTGGCTGTTATTTTTTATTAGTATTGACCGCCACTATGGGGCGGTGTATAATGTCTAAGAAGGTCGGGAATTGTCCATGACCCATTACTGGAATCTACACCATGAATAATTTATTTTCTGCTGAAGAGTTGAACATTATTGAACAGGCGCATGCGATTTTAAAAAGTAAAGTACGCACTACTGACGCAATGACTAGTACCTGTATAGCGTCATCATTTTTTAAAACACAATTCGAAACATCGACGCGTGAAGTGTTTTGCGTAGCACTGCTAGATGGTCAGCATCGCCTTATTGATTCAGTTGAACTCTTTACTGGTACGGTCAACGCTGCCTCTGTGTACCCCAGAGTAGTTGTTGAATTGGTGCTTAAAAACAACGCTTGCTCCGTTATTTTTGCGCACAACCACCCCAGCGGGGTAGTTAAGGAAAGTCAAGCAGATATTACAATTACCAATCGTCTACAAAAAGCGTTAGAGTTGATTGATGTCTCGGTGTTAGATCATATTATTGTTGGCTCAGAGGGTTTTACCAGCTTTGCTGAGCGTGGTTTACTTTAATTGAGGGCTGCTGCGCAGCCCCTATAGAAGGGTTTGTCATGTCTGAAACATCACCTATCTACAGTGGTCAAGGGGTTCCTGAGACCTTTGCAGCGTTTAAAAATCGTCCGTGCGCGTTAGGGGTTGAACACCCTAACTTTATACTCCCTACACCTATTGAGATTAAAGCCTTGCGTAAATTAATGGGTTTTAGTCAGGTCGATGTAGCCAAATTGACGGGCTGTAAATGGAATGTAAAGGGGTCAAGTGCCGTGCGTAAGTGGGAAACGGTAGAAGGCAAGGAACATCGAAGTATATCACCTTCGGCCTGGCAACTCATGTTACTTAAATCAGGGTTGGTTACTATGGAGCCTCTGGTTCTTTAGTGTTTTGATATTTAGTTACCGTTTAAAAGGAGTTTTACGTGTTTAAATTTATTAGTTCATTGTTATTTTCTGCGCTTGTGTTTGGTGTGGTCGCAGAAGAAGTTCCGCAAACTGCATTTTTTGGTGATAAAAATGCGTTTAAGCAACCTAAGGATCAAGGTTGTTATATCGGTAAAACCTTTTATCCGGTTGGTACTAGAAAGTCGATGAATCATGTTGAATTGGCTTTGTATTTAAAGAAAACGGGGTATCAGGCTAGTGACGGCTATGCCGTGATGATGAGGTGTTTATACCTTGTTGATCCATTAAGTGATGATCACCCTCTGCCAAAGGATAGAAAGTTTGTCTGGGTTGCTTCTTAAGTGAAGTTTACAGGCAATCCCCTTGCCAGGCTAGCGCTTGGCAAGGTCGCTAGAACATTTGCTAGCGTCTTCACGGCGAGATAAATCTCTGGCCAAGCCGAGCAAACCGAGCCAACAAAAAGACGTTGTCTCGGCCTTTCGGTGATGACGCTAATTGAAAAGAAGGGCAAGCGTAGTGCTTGCCTGATAAGGTGGCCAATCGGTGATTGGCACATTTGTATAAAATTACAGATTCTGTAATTTTATCGAAGTTAGCGCATCGAACCATCTGTCGTGTACATGCTCAGAGAGTCCCATCTAAAAACGAAAGCCTCGCACAGCCCCTGAAAAAATACAACGGTTTGCCTAGAGTTTGCCCGTTTTGCATTTCCCCAGTGTCTGTGCGGGCTTATGGATGCGGACTCCATACTGAGCATGAACACTCTTAAAAGGGCTCTGTCCGATGCGCTAGGTCGCACTTCGCTTAAGGCGAACTGCTCAGGCTCTCGGGTCTTGCCCCTGCCGCAAGGCAAGCCGCGCGAACAACCGCCAAAGCATTTCACATTTTTAAGCGATAAACCAACAATATATTTATCTTTTTTATCACAATACACTTGATTGCAATATTTACAAAAGGGTGTGTTTTCTGGTAAGATAACCTAGTGTTTAACAAGTATTCCCCGACTTGTTAAGTCACTTTTATAAACGAGGGGAGAGGAATATATTATGTCTAGAATTTCTACCCGTAATCGTCAATTGCATGATAAAGCTCTTGAGCTTTGTAACAGTGATATTCTAAACCATAGTGAACGCGAATTTGTTTTAGATCACTTTCATGAGGCGGCTGCTCATAACACAGGTGTTAGTGGTGCTTTTTTTACCCCTTTAGCGCTAGCGCAAGAATTCAGTGCGTATTGTCCATTCCCCAACCGAAAACATATTCGTATTTTAGATTTGTGTGCAGGGATTGGCGCTCTATCTTATGCTTTTGCCCGTACTTTTTCCTGGGGAACGTCTGTTACATGCGAGCTAGTATGTGTAGAACAAAATCCTGATTATGTCTCAGTTGGCAAGAAAGTCGTTCCTGAAGCTACCTGGGTGCAACTGGATGTGACTGACATTGATTCTCTGTTGGCACTTGGTCAGTTTGATTATGTCATATCTAATCCTCCATTTGGTGCTGTCTCCACTTTTTCATCGGCTAAGAGGATTTGTTATACCGGCAATAATGCGGCTTACAATGTGCTTGAGATAGCAACCTTGATGGCACCTAGCGGGTGTTTTATTTTACCTCAACAACTATCTGGCTTTAAGTTCAGCGGCGTTGACTATTTCCAATCAAATGTTACCGAACAGGTTAATAAGTTTGTTGATGAAACGGGAATTATTTTAGAGCCAACGTGTTTTAGTGGTTGTAACGCACACGCTGTTAACTGGAAATCAAAAGTACCTCTTGTTGAGTTTGTCGCGGCGGACTTCGCTGAAGAAAAGGTCACACAGCGGCTTATCTATCTAACCGCACAAGAATTGAATCAGCGGGCCTATTAATTAAGGGGCGATTAGCTCCTTTTATCACTCAACGTGTAGAAGGATATATATGATGAAACATAAAAAGCCCTGCGGTGGCTACTGCGATAAATTCAAGGAAGGTATATGCGATAATTTCTGTATTCTTACAAGGAAGAAGCAGCAAGAAATATTGAAAGCCATAAGGAATAAAAGGAATTTGAAAAAGTGTATATAAATATACATTATTTCTATGTTTTGTAATAAAGTAATGATTGACTTTATTTATAGTAGTTGTAGGTATGATTTTAAGTGGTTTCCTGCGATATAAATATATTTTTTAATACACCTAATTGCTGAGGGAATCACAATGAAAACTTTACTTATATTTATATATGTCATCGTCTTTGTGTGTCTATCTGGTTGCGTATCAACAGGAACAAGCACAGAAACAACTAAAAGTGGAAATAGGGGAAACGTATACGCAAAAGCGTTAGACAGTGACGGTAATCGAATCAAAGTTCGAAAAACTATCACGTGTGGTCAGCCCGTGGCCAAGATCAGTATTGCAGAAATACAGTGCAAAGCAACTAATTGCTCTAGGGTGCCAAAACTTAGCGGTAATATGGCTGCAATTCTACGATTATCTGACAAGGGGATATCTGATTTTTCAACGCTAGGCGAATCTATGAGTACTATGCTTTCACATTCTTTAGCTGTTACTGGGTGCTTCACCATTTTAGATCGTGAAACTATCGAACAAGTCAAAAAGGAAATGGAGCTGGCCGGTAAAACCTTTCAACCAGAAACGAGTGATTTTATTATTACTGGGTCAATTACTAGCTTCATCTATGAAGAAGCAAAGTCGGGTATTGGTTCTTTTCTTAGTAGCGGTGGTGGATTATTTTCCAACAAACAAACTAAAGCAAAAATTGGCGTTGATATTAGACTTATAGATGTCGAATCTTCAGCCATCAAATACACTGAATCATACCTGAGTAACTCTAAACAAAACGATTATAGTTTTGGATTAATTGGTCTTGGTAGTTCAGGTGGTGCGATTGGTTCTAGTCAGTTTAAAGGCAGTGTTGAGATTGAAGAAGCCATGCGTACAGTCGTTGATCATTCTGTTTTCGATTTAATCAAAAGTATCGCGTCAGATGCTTATTTTGTAACTGAAGTTGCAGTTGAATAGATGTACTAGAAACATTACATGAATCAATCGAATAAGGGTGGAATATGATAGGTGAGCTTTTTTACTTTCCCTACAACAGAACGGATTTTGTCTTGGGAAAAATCATTGATTATGTTGAGTCTACTGGAGAGGTAACACTCAAAAGTCGCAAAGGGAATACCTGGATCGGGTTTCAGTATCAACTAGTACCAATGGATTGTTACGCAGAATGCACAATGATGGTTACAAATGAACAAAACTGCTATTAGACGGTTTGTTATCGACACCATAAAACTATATTTTGTGGGATATATGGTGGTGTTTATTACGTCTGGAATTTTGAAACTCATTACCTTAATAGTTTTCAATTTTTTAGTCATATATTGGGCGTTCAAATGGGTATGTTACAGTAAGCCACTTAACAAAAAATAGTGGCTTTAATCCCTAGATAATTGTAATACCTTTAATCACAGAAAGGTTAAAAACCAACCACTGGAGATAAGCATGTTTATCAAATCAAATCAGTTAATACTCATTCTTCTATTAGTGTGTTTTAGTCATGAATTGAGCGCTACAAACTATTATAGAGGGTTGGTAATCGCGGATGAAAATCGGTGTACTGAGTACAATAAAGAGAAACAGTATCCATACTCACAATCGCTAGAGCCTCTTATAGTTGAGTCCATGGGAGGCAAAATTTATGGCCCATATTCGGGAACGTATTTTGAATCCACAAAGGACACAGATATAGAACATATTGTGGCGGCATCGGAAGCTCATGATAGTGGACTTTGTTCAGCAACTGCAGAAACCAAAAAGCAATTTGCGAGCGACTTACTTAATCTAACACTGGCATCACCTGATATAAATAGATGTCGCCCTGGAGGTAAATGCGGTTATGATGCAGCTGAGTGGTTACCATCTAAAAATCAGTGCTGGTTTTCTTATGTTGTTGTGCTCGTAAAAAAGAAATATAAGTTATCTGTGGACAAAGCCGAAGCGATAGCGCTCGAAGGAATTTTATCGTCTTGTGATAGTTTTAAAATGGTATTTGAACATGCTGACAATCCTAGCGAACCTATTCGAAAGTTCCCGTTAGATCCGTTGCAAAAATACGACTCAAACAGAAATGGCCGCATCTCTTGCATGGAGGCTCGAAACCACAACATTGCTCCTGTTAGAGCTAACCATCCAGCATACAAATATATGATTGATCGCAACAAAGATGGCGTTGTTTGCGAATAAAAAAACAGCTGTTTTATTTGATGTTTGGTTGGTGATAATCTAGTTTTTTTGCTATAATTTTACTGTAGAAAACATAAAGTATTCCCCAGCTTTACTATCACTCTTGTGGGGAGAGGCGTTGATGATATCAACATTTTTTTCATGAAATACATTCAAATTTTGCTGTTTTATATGATGTATATCACATTCTGGACATTGTTATGGAAAACAATAAGGTTAAGAGTTTTACTGACTTTGTAAGGCACTATATTGGTAAAGATGCACATTCGATCGCTTGTTATTTTGAATCAGATATTGCACCTCTAGCATCAGATTCTCGTGTTAATTGGGCATTAACAAAAAACAATATTTGCTATGATGGTAAAAAAGACAATAGTAAATCAATTGTCAATTTAGAAAAGCATGACAACAGACGAACGTATGTGTCTGCAACCATCAAGGTCTTTAGAGATGGTGATCAAACATTTGAATATCCAGTTATTGTGTTTGCTTGTATGCAAAACAAATACAATAAACCCTGGAACAAATTTAATCCATTGAACCTACTTTTCGATGAATACAAAAAATACAAATCGAGAAATATTGTGCCTTGTAAAAAGAAGAGTTCCTTGAGTGAATCAGCCCTAAGGAATCAACAGAACGTCGCGCTTGCGAAAAAAAAGAGGTATTTGAAATGGGTTCATTCAGAACAACAAAAAGAGCCACTTTTATTCGATTCAATGAGACATTTACTGCACCCAAAATCGTTTAGTCCATACTTACAATCTAAAAAAGTAGAAGATATTGCCGGTCAATTTAATATTAAAGTCGGCCTTAATAAAAACGGATATTTTACGTGTTTTCCGTTGTACAACATCTATGGTGATTTTGGTGGGTTACAGCGTATATTTCATTTAAAACCTACCGAGTGGGAAACGAACAAAATACAAACTGTCGGGTTTGATCATACAGGCTTTTTTTTCACCCTGGGGACACTAGATGACTCGTCTGAAATGGTATATATTTGTGAAGGATTGGCCACTGGATTGTCAATTTTTTTGGCAACCGGTAGAACTGTTTTAGTTTGCTTATGTGCTGATAACATCTGCCCAGTAAGTAAATCCGTTTCTGACGTTTTCCCGTCTATCAAAAAGGTTCATGTCGCTGATAATGACAACAGTACCCCTCATTGTGGCAACACCGGGATTTATAAAGCTTCACTTGCCGTTAAAGAATCAGGCGGATTTGTTTTCGTTCCATCACCGTCTATCGGAACCGATGCTAATGATGTCCATTGTCACGACGGATTGGATGTTTTACGAAATCAGATTTATGACACTGGACGGTATTTCAATGGTCGTTTTTCACAGCATGTTAGTGGTGTTTTTAACTACTTACGGGCTGCTTAATTATAAAAATAAAACGGCCTGTCGGCCGATTTTAGACTTATATTTTTATCTACGCTGACAGTTCTTTTCATCTCGGATGTTTGAATCATTCAGTCGTTAACAATGGCTTCTTTCGTCATGTTTGCGGTTGCGCAGTTCAATTTTTTTAGCTCCTTTTCTGCCTTAGTAATTATGAGTTTCACCTGTTCTTCTAATTGATCTTCGATAGAAAAACATAGGCCACTGGATTGACTTCCTAATTGTTGTTGAATGGCTTCGTATCGCGTTTTTAAGTCTTGCGTTGAACCTACTTTAATCGTCCAATCTTTCTTTTCTACTTTTTTAAAAATAGTCATATGTTTCTTCCTTTTTTAAAACCGGTTTATTGACTTGTGCTAGTCGATATAAGTGTATTTATTTATACATTTCATATCAAGTTTACAGTGGTTATTTAAAACTTTTTTTTGTGACAGTCCTCGATGGATCTATGTCACATTGTTATTGATATTTATTCTCTCGGCGGTAACGAACAATACTTAACTTAATCGCCTGGATACACTTTGCAACGCCTTTTTTATCATGGATGCTGGGTTTTTCTTGGTTGTTTTACCCCCGTTATAATAAAGAATATTTTCTTCACACCTGATGGATGTCCATCCTATTAATAACAACCCGCGCTTTGCGCGGGTTTAAGGTGGGACAAATTGGTTTTTATAATGCAATTTTGTGGTGTATGAAAATACTATACAAAAACTTGATGTTGTTATATTCTGTAATATAAAGGTGGGACAAAATGGAATAGACATGGCAGCAGTGGATACACGTAACAAAATTAAAATAGAGACAGACTGCAAAAGAATACTGGGGGTGTTAAAGAGGCGCCACAATATCAAAACGGAGTCTCAGGCTGTCAATATGGCCATCAGGTTAGCTGGTGTCCAAATTCACCTTGCTGATGTTAATGAGACCAATGAGCTGTTGCATGTTTTAAGTGAGTCGATGGGGCTGCTGCCAGAGCAGTTCGCCGAATTAAAAGGGTTAGACAATAAAAATGAAAAAATTTTAATTAGAATTTTTGCTCATTTAAGAAGGTTGGCTCTACACATTGAACAAGAGAAGGGGGTTAAATTAATTGAACGTGCAGAATTAGATTTTAAACAGCATTTTTTAAACAAATCGAACAGCGAGAATAGTCATGGGTAAGGGAAATAACAGTGAACTTGTTGACGCCATTCGTGGTGGTCAAATCTTTAAGCATTATCTAACGATGTTTAAGCAGGTATTTTGGTGGGTTGTTGGTGCCGGTGGGTCTATTTTTATCGCATGTTTTGTTGCAGTAATGATGTTTAAATCGAACAAGGTTGAATTTTTTGCTTGGTTTAATTGGATTCAAAGTTGGTATCTGGTTGAGTTCATCGAGAAGCCACATAAAAATATATATTATTTCGAAGATTTTGGACAAGGTTTTTCAGCTAAAGCACACACTATTTATACTAATGAAGGTGTTAACTATTGGGCCGATGCTTTCATTCAAAACTTAACTATAGCTACTTTTATTAGTACTGTTTTTTTTGTCATTTTTGTTGTCGGTTTGGTGAGATTTTTTGTCGGGAAAGGTAAGAGTACAATCGAAAACGAGTTAATTAGAGGTGGTCAACTTTTTGAAGCGAAGGACATGAAAGCGCACCTTAAAAAATTGTCTAAACGCAAAGAATATAAAAATGACTTTAAGCCTGGTTTGGTAGATATTGGTGGGATATTGATTCCCAAACCATTTGAAACACATGGGTTTGCCATTTTTGGCTCTCCTGGGTCAGGTAAGACACAACTCTATATGAAGTTTTGTGATGCTGCCAGAAAGCTAGGCGAACGCGCCATTGTCAATGATCGTAGCGGAACAATAGTAGAAAAATTTTACAAAGAAGGGGATATCATTCTTAATCCATTGGACACGCGATGTGCCCCTTGGTCATTGTTTAACGAGTGTCACCACAAACACGACTACGATCGCGTAGCAAATATACTTTTCCCTGAACAAAATGGCGATCCATTTTGGTACGAAGCACCTCGCTTGATATTCGTCTCGTTGGCAATGAAAGAATCCAAGAAGAAAACACCTTCAGTTCATAGGTTAGCGGAATTTATTCTGACTTGTACTGTGGATGAACTTGTTGCGTTATGTTCTAACACTTTAGCACAATCATTGATGGATAAGGATGTGATAAAACAAACAAACAGTTTGCGTAGTGTGATAGTGACAAAACTACAGGCATTTTTGCTGTTTGAAGACCACAAAGTACAAGGGTTTTCAATTCGTGACTGGGTAATGTGTGAAGAACAAAAAGGCTGGATTTTTATCACCTCTAATAAAGACCAGGAAGCCTCATTAAAACTTTTGATCACTTCTTGGTTGGAAATTGCCTCAAGTTCAATTTTATCTTTAAAACCTGATCACATGAGAAGGATTTGGTTGTGGTTTGATGAATTGCATACACTAAATAAGGTAGAGTCACTTAGTTCGACACTCGCAGAATTAAGAAAGTACGGTGGCTGCGGAGTAATAGGCTTTCAAGGTGCCAAACAAGCAGTATCCATCTATGGTCTCGAAGGTTTAGACGCTTTGATTGATAGCTGTGCTACACACGTTTTTTTTAGGCAGAATAATGAAGGCTCGGCGAAGTATGCTTCACAACAACTCGGTAAAGCAGATATGTATGAATCGACGAGTAATTTATCCTACGGAGCATCGGATATTCGAGACGGAGCACAACATGGCAATCAAAGACATGTAAGGGAGCTAGTTCTACCCTCAGAAATTCAATCTTTGCCTGATTTGAATGGCTTCATACGGTTTGGTAAAGGTTTACCTGTCTCTAGATTTAAACTGACTTATATAGAGCGTGAAACGGTTGCAGAAGGGTTTATAGAAGACACCGATAAATTACATCGATTAGACGCCATCGTTACCGATCCTACAGGTGCTAGAGTTTCTAGTAGTTTTGACGAAAGTCCTGACCGCTTTAATGAACCAGACAATAATAAAATTATTGATGATAAGGTGCAAGATCCGTTAGCTGGCTTTGACATACCAGAAGGCTATAGCACTGACGATAAATCAGCGAATAGGCAACAATTCGGTGAACTAGATAGATTTGGAAGTGAGCCACTTTCATTCGATTTTGATGACAATCATTAACGGACATAATCATGCTATCGATTAAAGATTTATCTAGTTCAAACGAAGCGGGGAAATACTACGCTAAAGCTGATTATTATACTAAAGGTGAAGATAACGTAGACATTCACAGTAACTGGTTGGGTAAAGGGGCAGCTTTGCTCGGTTTGGAAGGCAGTGTAGACCCAGAAACATTTAAATCTATACTTGAAGGTAACCTACCCAATGGTCAGCAACTTGGACGGATGCTTGGCGGAAAGTTCGTTCATAAGCCAGGTTGGGATTTAACGTTCTCAGCGCCAAAATCTGTTTCCATTCTTGCTTTGATTGGTGGCGATAATGACTTAATGCAAGCACATCATATTGCAGTGCGTGAGGCATTAGAATACATGGAAAGTAATGTATTAAGATCACAAACAACCACCGACGAAGGGCGAGCTTATTATGATATTCCGAATGCTGTTGTTGCTCAATTCACACATACGACAAACAGAACGCAGGACCCGCAACTTCATACACACAATGTTGTGATGAATGCTGGGTCGGTTGATGGTAGCGATTGGCGTTCCATTTATTCAAGAGATATCTACCACCAAAAAATGTTATTAGGGCTAGTTTATCGAAGCAAACTTGCTGAACTCACAAAAGAGTTGGGATATACACCCGTATGGGATAAAGAAAGTGGGACGTTTGAATTAAATGAGATAAGACAAGATCATATTGATGAGTTTTCACAAAGGCGCAGTGAAATAAAATCGTATGCTGAAGAACATGATTTGAACACCGCCGAAGAAATGGCCGAAGCAGCCACCAGAACTCGGGCATCAAAAAAAAATATTCCAACTCAAGAAATCATTAATAGTTGGGACAACAGGGCTCGTGAACTTGGTGTAAACTTCGAAGCTTTAGTCGAGGATACAAATAAGAAAAGAAACGACCCAGAATTACATCCAAAGCAACCATTGGGAAGCAGTGATCAAGCTGTCATATCTGAAAACGAAGACAATGTCAGTACAGCAAGTACTGAATCAGTTTCATCGAAAGGTGGTGCTTATGAACAGGTAAAAATGGCCAGAGATATCTTAGCGCATTATGACCAAGCTTTTTCTGCTGAAGCCTTACTTCAAGCCTCGTTAAAATTTGCTGGTGGTAGCTTTTCTTTAAAACAAGTTGTTGCTGCTCAAGAACAGCTGGTGAAGGAAAATGTTTTAATTCCTTCTATGGTAGAAAAAGGAATGTTCACTACGCCTGAAGCAATCAACAGAGAGCTCAATATTTTAGACAATATTGAACGAGGTAAGGGTAAATATGAATCGTTTGCGAATTCAACCCAAATTGCTTCCATTGAAGATGCGATGAACTTTACAAAAAGCCAATCCAAAAGTTTTAACGACATTGCGAATACTAAAGATAAGTTTATGGCTCTCCAGGGATTTGCGGGAACAGGCAAAACTTATCTTACAAGACCTATTTCGACATTGGCACAGGCAAACGGTTATGAAGTGATAGGTATGGCGCCAAACGGTAGTCAAGCCGAAACTTTAGGTAACGAATTAGGTATTGCTTCACAAACCGTTAAATCCTTCTTGGTTCAGGCTGAGCGTGATAAGTTGAATTTGACCGGAAAACAGCTTTGGGTTGTAGATGAAACAACCCTCTTAAATGGCAGGGATACAGAGGCACTGGTAAAGCTTGCAACTGAAAACAAGAATACAAGAGTCTTGTTTATTGGTGACAAAAAGCAATTATCGTCGATTGAGGCTGGTCGGGTTTTTTCTACGATGCTTAAAGGCGGAATAAGTTATACAACGAATAACGATATAATTCGTCAGCACGATCAAGATTACTTGGGAGCTGTTCAGGCGTTTACTCGAGGCCAAATTAGAGAAGCTTTTAGTAAGCTTGAACCATATATTCATGAGCATGAATCGGCACAAGATAGGTTTAAATATTTTGTTAGTGAATACATGGAGCATTTTGATAGAACGGGTAAGCTCCCAATGGCAGTTGTTCCTAACAAACAAGGTGAGTACAAACTGTCGGAAATGATCAGAGCCGAAATGCGCGATAGAGGAGTCATAACCGGCGAAGATAAAAAGCTAAACGCTCTAGTTCCTTCAAAAGTAGATGGCCCCCAGAAAATGCATTCACAATTCTACTCACCCGGTATGGTCGTTAAATTTAACAAACGATTTGAAAATTTACCGATGGCTCGAGGTGATTATTTAACAATCGTCAAGGTTGAAGGTGATGATCTTGTTTTGTCTCCTAGAAACCAAATCGATGACAAAGAAAAGCATATTCGTTTTAATCCAAGTTTATACAGTATGAAAGAATCTGATTTAACAGCATACAAAGAAGTTCCTATTAACATTGCTGTTGGAGATAACATTGTTTGGAAAAGCAAAAACAATCGAGAAAATCTATTAAACGGGAGTACTGGCCAGATTAAAGAGATTAAACAGAGTGTAATGACTGTTGATTTTGGTAAGCGGGGTATTCGGGAAGTAGACTTAGAGCATGACGATAATAAACAGTTTCAACATAATTACACGCAGACCGCGTTTAACGCTCAAGGCGCTACTGATGATAAAAATATGCTGATGGCTGAATCATGGCGCAGAAATTTGGTTACTCAGCCCAGTTTTTACGTGGGTATATCGCGAGGCAAACTTGAATTATCGGTTTATACTGATAATAGAAGTGAGTTGGAAGCTGGTGTTATCCAACGAAATGGAAAAAATACGGAAGGCGTTGAGCACTTGACCAAATACCAAGCTATGCAACTTCGCACTCCTGAATTGCAACATCGTAGTTTTCTTGATGCAATTGGACTTGGAGATAAGGATAAATTCAGGACTTACGAGCACGATAAAGTATTTCATGAACCAGTTAAGAATAGTCATGAGGATCACAAAACGACACTAAATAAGCCTCAACACGAAAAGTCTCGTTAGATCTGTTAGAATGGTTAAACGCAATACGAAGGAAGTTTGCATTATTTAATTAAAAGGAGGTAGTTATGTCTTCAGATGTTCAAAAACTCGTTACACCAAGTGGGCGTGAGTACCCTGCTGATTGGGCGAGGATATATTTCACTAAACTTAGTTATTTTTCTGCATTCAAAGTAATAATAAAACTGGTGTTTTGGCATGCTATGTTCAAACCAGGAGTGTCTTGGGGCGTATGGCTAATAAGATTGCTCTTACCATTTTTTTGGTTAGTGATAGCTGTACTATTTAAAGGCGAATTTATTGGTTTTGTTGTGGTTGGTGGGCTAAGCCTTATTATTTTTAAATATATATTTGAGAACGAAAGGGGAAAGCACAAGAGGCTATCTTTTTGTTTTGGTCTTGCAATACCTCTGGTATTGGTTATTTCTCCGTTGTTAGCTTTGTTTATAATGGGTGATAATCGAGGTTTGGGGAAGGCTACTTTCTGGACAGACCTAAACACATTTAACCCTACTAAAATCGCCTTTTCAGCTAGAGAACATCATGTTAAAAAAAATATTTACCGATGATACTTTTAATTAGTACATTATTTGAATAGCTGTGGGAGAGTAATAAAGTCTCTAACCTTGGGGTGATCGCTTCGCCCCTTTTTTACTAGACGACAATGGCTTAAAGTAAAAGAACTTACTCAATGAAAGAATAGGCTCTAGAAGTCAGATTTGATTATGTTTTTGAGTAGGTATATCTTTTTTACTAGGCAACAAGTATCTAGACGCGAAAGCGATTGCGAAAACCAAGTGCAATAAGAAAAATGAACACAAATGACAGTATACCTTGTGTACAAATGAGCACTAATGCTTGGTGGGGAATGTTTCCTTGTTCACCAAACAAGGTCGCTTTCGCTTGTAAGCTAGTGAGACGGTTATTCGGTATAAACAACAAAGCGTTGTTTAAAGACAATAACATCCCGTCAGCAAACGTTGCCGTGCGTTCGGTTGAAGATGCTAGAAATAATAGGGCAAAGTAAGGAATAGATATCAGCAGTGAAAATAGTGGTCTACCAATGCTCTGGCCATAACAGCTGAAAAGGTCAAATAGGTAATCAATAAACACACCATGAAATGGTTTGGTTTCATGCCACCGCTTGGAACGTTGTTCGTCTGCATGGAAACGTAATGCTTGTTGATGTGCTTTATTATTCACTGCGATTTCTTTGAGTCGTTCCAGTCGCGCGATGTCCTCCTTGTCGCGTGCATTACCATACCAGTTTTGCTGGAGGTGATACGTTAAATTAGCTAATGAAACGTGATGGGTGATTTTGGTTTGCGTTAAATCGATAATACAAGCAAAGCTGCTACCAGAAAAGTCTAGCGCCCTGTCGAAAGAACAGCGGCAAAAATCAAAACTGTTGACATGAGGTGCTTTAACTAAAATAAAACTGGCATGCCCTTTAAATTCAGCACCGCGAAAATTGATATTTCCCTGACCAAACCTAGCATATCTGAAATTTGCATTTCCTCCGAATTGCGCGCCAGAGAAATCTACTTTCCCTTCAAATTGAACTCCAGAGAAATCTGCGTTCCCATCACCGAAATGAGCGTCGGTAAAAATTACGTCCCCATCACCGAACTCTGCTAACGAGAAACTTACCCCCCTTTTACCGAACTGTGCGCCAGAGAAGTCTACGCTTCCATCACCGAATTGTACGCCAGAGAAGTCTACGCTTCCTTCACCGAATTGTACTTGAGTGAAACATACGTAAACATCATTGAATTGAACGCCTGTGAAGTTTAAATACCCATCACCGAACTGAGCCCCCGTGAAATCAACATACTCGGTATTGAATACTGCGGCACCGAAATTTACGTCTCCATCACCGAACTTAGTAAAAGAGAAACTTACGGCTCCTTTGGGAAATATAAAGTGACTAAATGAAATTGTTCGGTTTTCTTCTGTGCGGTACTCCGAAAAATCAACGTCGGAAAAGTCAATGTCAGCAGAAGGGTTTTGTTTTACCCACGCATTCCACTCATTTGCACCTTTTAACCAAAGGGCAACGGCGTTTTCACCTACCATTTTTAATTTGGTCTGATTGCCATCCTTTAACATTCAGCATCATCCTATTGCTATGGGCATAATATACAGTTGGATTTTTACTTTAACATTTTCAACTAAGGTGTTTTTATTCTATATGATCTGCTATACAAGGCCTTAGAGCAATCGTATGAACCCTTATCAACGACGCGTAGGAGAGTAAAAAAGTTTCTAACCTTGGGTTGATAGCTTTGCCCCTTTATTACTATTCCACACGATGCACTATGTTGTAACCTTTAGTCTCGCCACTATGGTATAAACTTTACATTCAAAATTATACATTACAGAAAATATTTCGTAGTTATAATTTATTTGCTGACAATCGCCATTTACGTTTTTACTATAAAAAGTAAATAATGTGTATAGGAAGTTCTGATTTATAAATATTGTGAAAATTAAGCCTTGAATTATAGGTATTTAAAATCCCTATTTTATAAGATAATGTTTGTATTTCTGTGTGTTATGGATTGTTGGTTGGTGTGAGAATGACGCAATACAAAGCAATTATTCCAAGGTTGGGATGTTTATTACTAAGTCACACCATTCAGCTATCTAATAGCATTAACATATCTTTCTGTATTTTTTTTCAAATGTTTCAATCGAGCAGATAACTGTAGATATATGATTAGGATTTTCAGTATCGATAATTTCGTATCTGACTTCATGTGAAGTAAACTCTTGTACTTTTGCATAAATACTATCGCTTTCAATTTGCACATAGACGTCTCCCTCGTTCATATCGTTTGAACCTTGAACACCACATTCACTAAAGTGAGGGTGGTGTTCAAGGTTAGACTGAGTGACTTTACTCGCCATTATCATTTTACCTGTCGACTTCTTTTCCAACGATAAAATCATGAGCATCATCAATAACCTCTCCGCCCCAGTCTTTTATTTTTTCCATTATTCCACGGTCATCAGTTGTTTCGCTAACAAAATCAACTTGATGTTGTTTTTCAGCCTCGGTAGCAACCCTGATATCATCTCTGACTAGAGCAGCCATGTTGTCACGTAGTTGATCTAAAGCTTTGGCCTTATCCTCTTCAAAAGCATACGACGTAAGGTATTGTGCAATTCTTGTTTGATTTACATCGTTAACTAAACTGGATTGTTCACCTTCTGACCATTGGCCCGATGTGCTTAGTTCACCCCCAATAGCTATGTCACCGGGAACCACTTTAGCTAATTTACTGAGTTTTGAATCTGGTTTCGAACCTGCTTTGTTATCGGAAGTTGCTGTATTGCCAGAACCATCTTTTAATTTCACTTCATCTTTACTGTTGTCTGATACCGAATCCGCGATGCTTTGTTTGCTGACAGTGGCATTGGCTCTACCAATAGCAGTATTAGTAGATGTAAAATCATTTGAATTCCGTTGATCCTGATGCCCGTAAAGTTGCTTTGTTAGTTCGTATGCCACGTCTTTAAGGCTACTTGATGTTGCAGTGGCTAAATCTAGATACCTAATTGCCTGTTCGTCATTTCCTTCAGAGAATATGTGATCGTATGCGGTTTGCGATGTTGTTTCGAATCCTTCTTTGATCGTAATAGAATTGTCTTCATGGATAGAATCACCGGTTCTCGTGTCGATTTTTGCAACGTCTGCTTTTCCGCCAGGAGTCATTGCCAATAGGAATTCGGCGTTACCACCTCTACTTGCTGCCAACGCGTCTAATTGTCCTTCGAATTGTTCTCCAAAGTTTACAATGTCTTCATCAATGAGGTTAAGATTGTGTTGTGCTTGCTCTTTAGACATTTGCGCTACAAATGGACTTCCTTCGAAACCACCTTCAATGTTATCAAGCTCCATTGCTGTTAGTGTTTCATAACTTTCCCAGCCTGAAGGAAGTTTGATGCCATCTGCCTTGCCAGCAACAATATCTTCAAGCTGCTGTTTTGTTTGCAATATTGCATTTCTCTTGCCTTCATCAATATTTGCGGCTTCTAAAAACATATTTGCAAGATTTTTATCTATTGCTTGATTAACATGCGCATTAGCCGCTAAGTATGTTTGTCCCATAGATAGTCCAGTGATATCTGACATACCTACTTTAGCCAAGTGTTGCGCATAAAAGTCTCCATCTTGTCCGAGTGTCATTCCTAGAGCTACATCAAGCGTATTGTCTGCTAAACCTTCAGAGACTATGAACTCCCTCCCTTGAGCGGTTGATTCTACACCTTCGAGCTCGGTATTCTGTTTACGTGCTCCCCACTCTATTCCACCTATACCTTGTTCAGCAAGGAAGCTAGTGAGTCCAATATGATCACCTGCTTTGATTTGATGCCCAAGCGTGAACTCTTCAAATGCTTTTCTACCAACAGTTTTACCTTGTTGTTCTGCTACGGCTCGATAACCTAATTTATCTTGCATGTTTTGGACTGAGGAGACGAAAGAAGTGTCTACATGCTCATCTGGGGTTGCGCTGGCCAGAATACGCCCTGTTTCAGAAGATTTACGAATCGCAGAAAAGTCTTGAATTGCCTGTTTTTCGTCTGTTCCATTTTCTTGTGCAACCGCTCGTATGTTATCTCTATCAATCTGTGTCTCAGCGATATGCAGAGCAGTTCGTGTTTCCGCTGTCTTGACGTGTTCTTCAGGAGAAGTGCTGGCGCGCAATTGCCCAGTATCACTTGCTTTACTTATCTGGGCTTTGATAGTCGTTGCATCAATACTGTTGGTACCTGTCGTTTGCGCTATGTTCTCTAAGTTTTGTTGATCTACTTCTGTCGCTGCGTTGTTTAATCCTGTACGTGTTCCTGATAGGCCCTTAGAGTAATCTAAGGTTGACTGCCCGTTGTGGTCTGCTCTATCTTTTGTAGCTGTTATTCTGCCAGCTTCATCACCGGCATAGTTTTGAGAGCGTATATCCAATGCGTCATTATATGAATAGTTAGGACTCATTGAGTCTAGCCATTTTTGTTCGGTTCTAGTCGATGCGGTGCTATGTCCACCTATCGCCTCTCTATAAGCCTGTTGGCCAACATCTCTTTGGAGTGTTAGTTTTTCGTATGCAGCTGCATAGCCTTCCATTGTGTGTACTTGTTGGGTTGGATCAAGAACCATTTGTCCAGTATTCGCCCCTAGACTCTCTACATTGTCTGCAAGCCTTTCTCCCATTTGTGAAAAGGCTCTAGCACTTAATTTAAAGAAAACTGCGGCTATAAATCCAGCCAGAATCACGGCCATGCTTTGTAGTTTACCGAATGTCGCTAGACTTTTATTAATGTCCGTTGGAGCTTTCATAAAACTCGTGATACTGCCATTATAGCTGGATAAGCTGGCTACTAGGTCACTTATCTGATCTACGATAATATTGTGTACAATGGCATCTGATACACCCCATAAACCAACAAATATGAATAGTGTGATTATTAGGTGTAAAGACTTGAATAACATTGGAGTCACTAAAAACAACACCAATATTGGCAAAAGTGATAGTATTATCACTAACGTAGAGCTTCTTATGGTAGGTATCCAACCTTCACTGACAATAACATTTCCGTAACCTTGGCTCATTTCTCGATAATTTGAAATATCAGATATTGCAGTTCCAGAGTAATTACTTAATGTTTCATATGTGGTTTTAGCAATCGCTTGGCTCATGTATAAATGAGTGTCTGAACTGATTGTCCCTGCCCCAAATACTAGGTCTGCCATTTCTTTTAATCTAGCTTGACATATTGCAATCTGAGCAGCGTTACCTGAATCAAACCCGCTTTTTTCACACATTGCGGAACGGTATCTATCATATGTAGAAGGTAATGCTAAAATAACTGCTAATGAGTTGTAGGCTGTTTCACAGCTAACTTCAATGCCGCCTCTATTAGCGTTATCAAAATACATTACGGGCACGCTCAGGCTCTTCAACTTTTCTAATTCCGATAATAAATTGTTTGTGCTTGACATCATTACATTGAGATCGAATCCGTATAAATTGCTGTTAAGCGCTGGAGGCATACAGGTGTCTACGAATGAATATAACGACCTGTTTAAATATGTGTCATGCGACAATGGGTTACCATTTAACGCGTTCAACAACAACTCTAAAGACGCGCCGTTTGCGTGCTCTGACCTAGTATAAACAGTTCCATTATCTACGATTCGTGTCATACCTCTTTCCAAAACATTCGGGAGGTGAACAGCGTTTGCTATTAGTGTAGGTATGTTACCAACTGATTGATATTGATTGGTTGTTTCATCATAAATATGCACCGTGGTAGTTGGGCGAATGATGACCGTATAGATCGTTACTCCGAATATAACTAGAAAAAGACTGACTAATGCATCCGCACCTTTCATGCCACCTGATAAAAATCCTTTGCCCAAAGCGATCAAATATCCGACAACCACCCCCGCTATCGCGATCGCAAAGATGTAGTAGTCGTAATCAGGGTCACTAAATATCGCTGACAATCGCAAAAATGCATTAACGACAGCTTGAAAGCCTCCATATGTATAATAATCTACGTCTGCAAAACAAGCTGGGCTAACGAATGTGCACAGCAATAAGAGATACCTTTTCATTAGTAGCCCCCAGCGTTAACAAATTTACGTTTTTCCATTTGTTGGTAGCGCGAAATTTGTGATATTTGCGCTTGCATTTGCTCATTCTGCCTAATGTAACTTTCCTTAATTGCAGAGTGGCGCGATGCTATTTCATCTCTAAGACCAGATAAATTTTGAATTGTGACCACGTATGCACTTAAATTGCATCTTGGTGCTGGTGAACCTGATATGGTGTTAGTCGCTTCCTGTACTGGGTCCGCTGTTGCACTTGATAATTTATCGTTTATCGTACTGAACATAAACAGTGTGTTTCTGTACATGTCGTCAAATATTCGAAATGCATATGCATACGCTAAGGTTTCTGACATTTCTTCAATGACTTGTTGGGTAATTCCCGCATCATTAGCTAACTTCATCGCTGATTTTACAGACATTGGAGCATTGTCTGCCCACCTTGCGAGTGGGCTGGTAGGTAATAAAGGGTTGGCAGGATCTCGCAATGCCGCAGCTAAAGCAGTTAACTGGTTACGAGAGTAATCTACTAAATTCACTGAACCGGCAGGTTGTGTGCAGCCTTGCCCTGGATCTGTATAGGCATCGTTAATCCCAGTTGGCTGACGTTTTTCAAAAGATCTGCCATATACTAAGTCATCTATACCTAAAGCTTCGTTCTGTGAACAATTACTGATTTTCTTCACCATGGGCATGTTACCTTCGATAGGGTCATGATCTGTTATTACATCACCGACATACCCTCGTATAAAATCGGAGTAGGCCCCCATGCCATATATATTGGTAATCCTCTCAATTACAGAGCCATCTTGTTCCAGTATTTGCTTTATTTCAGCGGGACACGCTGCAATCTCTTGTTTTATATTTGTCGCCGCGCTTGCTCTGCCTTGAGATGTAGCGTCGTTTTTCCCTTTTTGCCAGGCGTTTTTTACAGCACCGACGTTAAGTTCTTGCCCTTGTGATATTTCGCTCCAAACTTCTTTAGCGGCTTCTGTTACACTACCTGTGTCAACAACTGTTGTGATGGCGCTTTTAGCCATTGCACAGCTGTCTAACTGAATGCTATTTAGCATATCCATTACATTTTGAATAGATTCTGTGGTAACCCCTAGCTTCTCACTGAGCGCTTTAATAGCAAGCTGAAAGGCGATAACTTCGCCGTTCTGTATCATTTCTTCAAACTTATCAACGAGCATGTCAACGTCCATAAAGCTCATGCCCCCTAGAAAAAGATCAACGCCTCCACAGCCTCCCTTTAAGCGGGGGGCTGACATACTTACCGGATAGGATATTGAAGAGTTAGCTCTAAATTGAAGGTTGCCTGCAGTAATAAAGTTCCTTGCACCACCCTTATATGAGGATACTCCAGAATAAGCCGCGTTTGACGATAACCAATCGTCTGCCCAATCATTAGCTTTGATGGAGCTGGAATGTGTAATTACACATGAAGCAACACAAAACATCACTGTCTTGGTTATTGTAGAAGTTATTGCTTTCATTCTGTTTCTCCAAACGTAGATAAAGGATCAAACGCTCTTCCTTTTTGATGTTCCGGGGTGTAAAACTGTGTAGGGTGAATTTCACCTTTGATCACTCTTATTGCTCGGTATACGTTTTCTTCAACCTCAGGGACGCTAACGACTCCGTAAGATATTGGTAGCCATGAATCAATTTTGTCGCGCTGGATCATTATTACAGTGGGCGCTACTTCTACGTTAAATCTGGCGGCTAATGACGCGTTTTCATCCCGGTCTACATATTTGAGCTTCCAATTGTGTCGCATCATAAACTGTTTGAGGACACCATCCATGACATAGCAATAGTCGCACCCCTTCTGAGTAAACATAACTAAAGCAAATTCACTTTGATTATTTCTTAGCTTATTGTTGTAATCTGTTTGCCGTTTTTTACGCGCAATCGCTGAGCCAGCTTGTGTTATGGGATAATCAGGTGTGGCATTTAATGACACGTTCATTTGTTTGTTGTAACCATGTAACGCAGCAAAACTACGAGCGTTTTTTCTGATCACTGTTATCACTTTATAATAATCCCTTACGGCTTCTGGCGTTTTTTTCCATAAAGCGTAATCCATGTGAGTTCTTTCAAGCTCTCTTATTTGTTCGGGGTGCATTTGCATCATGCTTGTTACAGAAGGAAGTGGCTCTGGCGTCCATTCATCTATCTGCTGTTGTTCTTCCGGGCTTATGATTGGTTTTCCCCAAAAACGCCCTTTTCTATATTTATCGTAATCATTAATTGATAATGCTTGAGTGCTATATAAAGCTAATATAAGTATTAAGATTTTTTTCATTTTAGAACACCTTATATACAGTTCTTAGTTTTGACGCATCGACGAAGCCCCAGTAACGACTATCAAAACTATGTTCATGTGTTCCTGTCACAAAGGCTTTACCTTTTGGGATAACACCATTAAACTCAAATTGCTCTAACTTATCCCCGTTTTGAGCGAACTTCCTTGAAGTTCCAATCTCAACTCCATCACATGTCCAAATATTTTCTACTCTTCTAAGAATTTGATTTTCGGAGCAACTAAGTATTTTGGTTACTTGGACGCTGTTATCTGGTGTTGGTATAACTCTGTGTATCAGCTTGAACGTTACAAAGTCTCCCTGCTCAGGTATTTTTTCTGATGGCCACACAACTGTCGCATTGACAGACTCGGTCATAACAATTTGAATTCGCGTAGCAAAAAATGAAACCAACAACATACAACCAAATATAACAGGTAGCGCGTACCACGGCGTTTTTTGGATAGGTGTTACAGCTAATTCCGTTTCAGTTTGATTACTCATTAGATCCCCCTTAATAGGTCCAAAAATGCTTTAATCTCAGGTTCCTTTGTTCGTTGATATATAACGTTTGCCAGCCCAGCCAAAGAAGCGTCACCGTAAACTTTAATTTGAGCCCTTGGGCCTTTGTCACCTTCTTTACAGTAAGCTTGGATTTTCATGTCTTTCTCGAATATCAGTGCCGGAACTCGGTTTATTCCATGGTGTTCGAATCTTTGTGGATCAATCGAAATATTTACGTTTCTTTTCTTGCAACGTGGGGTTTTACAGTCTCCATCTATGGACATTACTTGGTGCATAAATTTCGCAGTAGGTAAAAACGAATCGATCCCATTAATCGTTCCACGAAAAATCATGACACCTTTTACTTTTTCAATGTCTCTAGCGTAATTTCGAAGAACGTGAATTGGCATAGAAGATGAGACGAACAATACTAATCTGTCCCCAATGCTGTTTGTTTCTGTTGCTGAGGTAGGTGTAGAGTGTTCACTTTGAGAAAGACCTAAAAGCATTTTTGCATTACTGCGGTGTAGATTTAGCCTTTCCTTGTATTTTTTTGAATTTAGAACCTTGTTGATGTTATCTAAATCATAATTTTTAGCATCGGTTAAAGTGCTACTGACCAATTGCTCTTGTTCTGAACCTTCCAATTTATTCAGTTGATGAATCTTTTGTTTTAGTTGTTTGGTAACATCTTGTGCGCTCACATTTACTGTTAACGAAGACAAACTAAACAAAATAATCGAGAAGAATCTAATATCCACAACAGTTCACCTTTCTAAATAGCATCCATGAATGATTATCAAAAAAGGATAATGCATTCCCCCATGATAAGACGGACTCACCAGGCTTGAAGCATTGGCTTCTACTTGGTGTTATCATGTGCATTTTGTATTTCGACTTTGTAAGGACTGATGTGTATTGCTGTGAACATCCACTATCAGAAAACTCTCTTAGTGCTCCCGAGCGTGCCATCAATTGCACAGTTCGCATGGCTAACAATGCATGTGCTTCAAGCATATCCCCACTTGAAGCTGACCCTGCTAGTGGAAACATCGTCCCCCATGAGCCTAGACACCAATACAATGGATCAAGAGGTCTGCCCGCTGTTGCAGCTGCTCCATCAGCTAAACATGCTAGCTGGGCTGCCGGGTTTGCAAACAACACCGCTTCAGGATTTACAATCATGGCAAGCATGTCATTTTGCCAAAAAGGGAGTACTTCGCTAATCAAGGCGATATCTACATCACCAAACTGATCATAATTAAGGCACGGTAAATCGTAGTACATATCTAAAAGTGCTAGAACTGGATATATGTAATAGTGAGTTTGAGCCATTGTTTCTCGAACCTTGGCTGTAGTATGCGAGCCGTCTAACACGTATGGTTGTTCTATGTTTAAAGACATACCTAGTGGCATCATGCAATACGCATCTTTTACTGTATCTATAATCCGAGCAGGTTCCCAAAATCCAATTTTGAGGCCAAATTTCCACGACCCCTCGCTAAAACACTCACAAACAGGATTACTTTGACCGCTTTCATTATCATCGCCATTTCCAAACAAAGTTAAACCACCGATAGTTAAAGGAAACATGCATCCCCAGTTTACCTGCGTAATGAAATCAACCGTGTTTCCTGTTGGGCATACAGCAAATGATTTGCTAGCAAATGCAAGCAACAATACCGCAAGTAATTTTTTCATAGCGGCACTCCGATTTCTGGATTGAATTCAAGTAATTCGTATCGATAATTTTCGTAGTCTACCGTTACTATTACAGGGATTCGTTTTATATCCATTGATTCCGCAGTCAACAAGTCGAGCATATCTACTCTTCGATCTAAAACTTCTGCTGTATTTTTAAGATCTCCTTTGTATACAATAACTATATCTGATGGGAGTAGTTTATCTTTGACTGTCAGCGCATCCTGTTGGTCGATTATAACTATTCTATTTTTGTATCTGCGCATATATTGGATGGGATTAAATTTAAAACCTTTAGCATACAAAACCTTCCCATCTTTATTCATGATCTCCCTGTCCAAAACATGTGTTGGAGTGTACGTTCGTTGTTTCGGGGTAATCGTTCTAAATAAGCCTTTAGCAGATAGCTTTTTTCTAAAACTAGACTTGGGTTTTAACCTTTCCTTAGGAATGGTTTTGGCTCTATTTTTTGCTAACTTTATGGGATCAGGTTCTTGGATCTCCCATGTTTTCCCTATAGTTATCTCTTGCGCATTTATATGTTGTGACATCATTGTCAACAACAATAGCGTGATAATACTGCGCATATTAACCTCCTGTCCTAATTCGATTAATATCATCTGCAACAGACAGCCCTATTTCGGCATCGATTGTTGCTTGGGATTTAACGTTTAAGTCGGCTATGTATTCAGATAAATCAACTTGACTAAAATCAATACTTTGGAATTCTTCAGGAGTGAGTCCTCTACAATCGGGATTTTTTGGTGTACCCCAACCAATGCCTAATTGAGGGCGGCCTTGCTCGTTAATGATTCGAGCTAGCTTGCTAGCAAAGCAACACTCAACTTGTTTTTCTTGTAAACACGTTCCTAGAAGTTTTTCTACGCATCTTGTGCCCACAGTCACACACCTACCTGTTGCTATCATTGATGAAGTAAGTGAATCATCGGCGCAAGGTGTCAGAAGATAGTTACCAATTTTTGTTAAAGCTTCTGTTATTTGATAAGCAGGCATGCCATACATATACAAAGTAATTATATCGACGATAAAGCTAGGGCTTTGCATACCAGTAATCCCTTCTGACATGGTTAGAATGTTATCCCAATAATTATCCAGCGCTTCATCAACTATTTCATTTCCATTGTTGCAACAGTTATCCCAACGGCTCCTAACACCGGCTTGCAAGCATGAGAATGGCTGCCCATGAAATATGCGGATCTCACCAGCACATGTAGAAACGTCATTTATAGGATCTGAATCTGGCTCTGTTGGGTATGGATCGACAACGATTGGATCGACTGTCGTGTGTCCATTTGAGTTCTTGCATGAAACTTCATCTGTATAACAGGCATACGGAGAATTTGAATCTGGTCTTGTGCAAGAAGATGCTGAGGAATTTAGTGGGCATTGGTAGCTTCCGTTTTCATTTTCACATGTGGCTTGTCGTGTATCACAGATTATGTGCGCTTCATCTAGTTGATCATATTCCAAGCGGCAAGGTGATGGCACGACATCAGGAGTTATACTGCATGAGGTTATAGAGGCTCCTTTATTTGGGGCTGTGCATGTTTTCCCATCATCATGAGGACAGATATTTGCTCCTTTCATTGAATCAGGATCTACAACGCAAGCGGTGGCATTAGGACATATTGTTTTGCAGGTCTCAACTCCGGTAGAGGGGTTAGTCTCACATTGTTCCTCGCATGGCGGGGGAGCTTCGCAATCGACGGAGACGTCATACGTTTTAGTTACCGGATTCCATGTTTGCGTTTCTTTACATGAATCCGGCTTTGGGCATGCATCGGGATCTGTAATCCCTGTTGGGCATGGCTTTGGCACAGGAGCCAAACAAGTTTCGATAGTTGGCCTTACACATGTTTCTCTCTGTGTAGAGCTAACTATGTAAGCGTTATCATCGTAGTCATATTCTATACTTAATTCCGAAGGAACAGCAGGTCTGGGAGGGACGGCACTACACGTGAATGGTGAAGTATTATCCTCTTGCGTACAAGGGTAAGCTGGATCTGTCGGGCAAATCGGGTTGCCTGCTACGACATTGCATGCAACTTGACCTATCGGACATGCTTGCATGCTTGTCCCAAATACATCAAACCTAGATTCGCACTCTCTAATTTCATCTGAACCTGCAAAGCTGCCATCTTTATTTGAATCGTAAATGCATATGTCAGACGCTAACGAGCTACTGGCCCAGAATATTACTAATAACAGTATGCTTCGATTCGAAACAACCGATACTAGTCCGTTACTGATACATTGAAATGTGTTTAAAAATAAATTACGGAACCACACAACTAATATCCTTCCCTGCTAATCTTAAAACCTCCAACGAAGCAGCCACTTGTGCGAACTGATTAAGGCATGAACATGGCTCGATGATTGTTTCTCCACTATCTACTGGACACACACTTTGTGAGCACGGTTTGGTATATATCTCTGTAGTTTCGCTGGCATTCCTTCTATTCGTTTCAGTGCCACCGGTGTTCACCTCGTTCCTTTGTGTTGTTTTTTTTACTCTGCACTCTAGAGCACAAGGATTGTCTTTTGGAAGCTCTGGAATGGGCATGGTAATTTTTCTTGCTGAGGTAGGATTTGATGGATCGGGGTTTTTTGTCGTTATGGTCATATCTCCTCCTGAAAATGTAGGCGATTGTAAATGACTTGTATCAACCATATAGGAAGACGGAGCTGCTGGGCATGCAAACGTTTTGTTCTGAATAAAAAAGTCTTCAGTGACGGACACTGAACAGCCACCATCAATTATCGTTTGTGTTTGTGGTGCAGGTTGGAAACCCGTTGGGGAATAGTTTGAAACGACGGCAATGCCATCATATGAATGATCTTTTAATGTGCATTCATTCAAAGGCAGTGTGCTGCAGTTATCAATAATGGACTGGTTTACAGTACACTCCTTGATCATTATTTTGTACGATAAATGGTGCGACAAGAACCAGTCATAACGTCCAGAAGGATCAGTTACCTTAAATGAGCCTTTAAGGTTATTTGCGCAAGATGGGTGAACTTGGCTTACGGAAATCGTCTCATCTCTCGTTCCATAAATCTGACCTGGCCAAATTGAATCGGGATCAAATGTGCCACTTGATATAACGCTGATTGTACTTTTTCCCGATTCACATGCATCCTTATACGAAATTTTACCAGTCATGTGATGCAGTGTTTTTTTTCCATCGCTTGTGCATGCCATAACGCCCGTTTTTAAATCAAAATCGCATTTCAGCAACTCGTATCCTTGGCTTACTCCATAAACCGAAATCAATTTATCTTCTGAATTTTTGAAACGAATTCTAAATCGCGATAAATGCTCCCCATCTCCCCCTACAGCTACTGTCGAAGTGATTCTTTTTGTTCCCGCAGTCTGAAAAAGTGAGGTAATGTTTAAAGGTGGGCCCGAATAGTGATGGTTTTGTGAATAATCACAACTAGCAGGTTCAGGGTTGGTTTTCAAAAAGCCATTGGTAGATACTACTGTAGAGCCATTCACATCAATGTGATAAAGATCGTCGTAGTTGTAATTCAATAATGAAACATTAGTGATTAAATCAGGTCTTTTTACTTCAAATTCAGCAAAAGCATCAAATAATGTGCAACCATCGGTTGCAGTTAGATTATCGTTGCCGCCTGAACCTATCTGGACATTCAAACAGCCACTTCCGCAGCTGGATACCGAGGAATTAGATTGTCCAACAAATTCAATAACATCATTTTGTTGTATTTCGTTTAGTGAAACATTTCTAATTATCGAGCAAGTTGTGTTTACCGATGTGTCAGCCTGAGCTTTTGAGCTAGATGCTACTTGGAAATAGTGATTAGTGGCTTGTTGGCTAGCAGCAGCCGGAGCCTGAGTCTGAGGGTTTCTAAAATACGACGTTAAATTGGAATCAGGGGGTGTTGAACTACATGCAGTGCTCACCTGTCCATGGAACTGTAACGATGTGCCGATATTTTTTATTCCGCTTACCGCAAAATAAGGGTTTTGTTTTTGATAATTTTGAACAATACCAGAACCGACGTCTTCTAAATGTCTGAGCAAGTTTGATGCACTATTAGGATCGCAACTAGCGTCAATACATCGACAGTTATAAAGGTTTTGTATTTCGCTTGCCGTGTTTCTGTGTATATCACCGAGTGGATGGCCTACCCATTCATAGTATTCGCAGGCTGTTGCAGTACTAGGTTGTGCGCACTTAAAATAGCCGTTCGCACAAACACCACTAATATTATTAACTGAATAGGTCGAATCCATTGTTCCATTTAGATCGGTATCTGAAGTAATGTTTACGTGTAAACCAGTGGCTGTGAATGTACCTCCAACATTAAGATAATGTGCGTCAGAACCACAGCTCACCTGGCTCGAAAACTGAGTGGCACCGTTTAAAGTACTAATTTGGCCATCACCCATCATCGCCTGTTGAGTTTGTTTTACTCCATCTTTTCCAAGAACCCCTCCGATAGTAGTTTCTAGAGTTTCCACACGAATTTTCATTTTATCTGCAGTTGATTGTGCGGAGACCGCTTTAGTCGAAACAATAGTGACTAGCAGGCATATTAGTATTTTGTTCATAGTGGAATCCCTGAAAGCTTGCTTATAGCTTCTTCAGGAAGGTAACCTTGGCGGATCAAATCGTAATATTTCTGTGTTTCTTTACCGTCTGAGGTATTAACCCAATAGTTCCATTTGTCGACTATAAGTCTACCTACGCCAAACCCGAATGGAGTTTCTATCATGCACTCTGAGTACCTGGGTTTTTGATTTCGTATACTGTCTAGTATTTCTAGTGCAATACCTTTATGTGTGATTAATCCTCTTTCAGATGCTGCAACATAATCTTCCGACTCGAGATAAAATTTATAAGCCGCGTTTGATTTTATTACTTGCCCAATATCCCCGAACAGCTCTAAGTCAAGAATCGACTGAAGTACTGCCCCAAATGAGCCATTATGTTTTCTGGCTCTTCTGTATCCCTCCTCAATGATCATAGCTAAACGCCCTAAGTCTTTGTGACCTTGTTTCCGTAGGTATTGTGCTACTTCTTCAAATAAGCAAAAACGTTGATATGAACGATCACCAAGGTAAAGATCTTGTGTTACTGAGTTAATCACTTGCATGATTATTACTGGAAACAACTCCTTCTCTTCTTTTAGCTGCTGGAGCTCGACTACGACAAATTCATCATCTTTGATATTGAAATTGCTTACACCATTAAAGAATCGGCCATAGACCCCTTGAGAGGTAAAATCTCTAAGGTTGTATGCCATTATCTTCGCACTTTCTACGGCACGCTTAACGTCAAGTATTTTTTCACCCTTGGCGTGTGTCTCGATGTTTTCTAAATAGTCTCTAGTGCTATCTATACCTTTAACAATGTTACCTTGCTTCTTAGTCCAGCGAGCTGCTGCTTTCAAAAGAGAGAATTCCAATTCACTTAGCGGCGCACCAGTAAAACTGTTAATCATCTCTGATATGACAATTGCACATGAAATAAGATCTCTCTCTGAGTCTTCTTCATCTTTGGCCATTGAATAAAATGGATTAATACACATTTTTTCTTTTCCAATGTCCAAAAATCTACCATTGTTGATCCGACAACTTTTTTCGAAAGAGTAACCAAGATCTATTAGTCGAACCAAACTCCCTGACGCGTAATAGTCATTAACAAACTTGTTTAACTTAAAGCTTTTTCCTGCGCCAGAACCTGCTGTTATGATGAAGTTGTGGTTATTAGAACGCTTATCGAATACGTTATACCCTTGTATTTGCCCTTTTCTTCCCACTAAGCACAGCACAGGTTTGTTGGTTACTCTTTCATCATCTACGATGCGAACTGAACCTGAATAATCAGCTTGGAGTGGGAGAATGCTTGCTACAGAGGATGCAGGTAGTATGTTGTAGCGATCGATTGTTTCAGCGTTACCTCGCACATTGTAATATCCAAACGGAAGAGACATTAGAAACATTGTGGTCGATAGTCGCCCCTCTTCCCGAAGTGTATAATCTTCATCAGAAGCAATGCGAATAGCTCTGTTTACACTTAAATCCAAATTCGCTTCACTAGTGTCAAAAATCCATAATGTTTGGTGTACACGGCACTTCACCGTATCTTCAGGCAGATCGTTTAACCAACGATACTCAACAAGGCGTTTTTGAAGCTCTTTGGCGTTCTTCCCTACTAGGTTTTGGCCGTTCATAATTTTCGCTTTGTTTTCGAATTCTTCTTGAACCCCCATGTATGAAACTACGCATGTGTATAAGAATGGAGATAACAGTTGGTTTCCATCATCTTCAATCCCCATATAACCACCCAATAATTTATTCTCTTTGATAGTATTCGTCTTGGATGGAACGACATGAGGTGTCAAGCACCTCGCGTGTAAGTCGCCGATTCTCACTTTGCCGCTTTTCGGAAAACTGGTTTTAAGTCCTGGTTTAAGGATTTGTTTACGGATAGGCTTAGATTTTGAAACCTCGTTTGATACTGGTTTGTTCGGCTCGTTGTTTAACATTCTACGTAGTAGCCTGGCTAAATCTCCATCGTTACAGCGTCTTGGACATAGACCTGCCGATTTAAGACCCTCTTCAACAGCAACAACTTGATTGCTCTCTAAAACTGTTTCCGACTTTAAAGTGACAAACACTCTAAAATTTCTAACTGGTATTTCTGATACCTGAGGCATTCCATTTGTTGATTCGATCAAGTGGTTGGAATATTCATCTGCACTTTTTCTAACCAGCGTGGCGTTTCTTTGTATACCTATCTTATTGGCATCTAACATAGGCTTAATATGGTTGTCACCGTACATGTGGAACGACCAAACGGAATCACGAGGTAATTTGAGTTGAAGCATTTTTTCAACTCGTTTGACCTTTTGTTCGGTTTGAAAATATGAAGGTACACACTCCCACATATACCCTTCAGTATTATCAATATTGGCAAAGGTTTCTTTGTTGGCAGAGTACGTCAGGTATGGTAGAAAATCAGATAGCCTCTCTCTTTGCGCTAAACCAATTATCTCCGAGGATGTCACTCCTCCATCTCCCATTATTGATTTTAAAATTTTCTGGGTATATTGAGCGAGCATCCTTATTCTCCAAATATTGTCGAAATTGGGGTTTTTTTCTCGATTAAATAATCACCCATAATGAACTTCGGGTTTTCTACGATTAAATACAAGGTGCGCTCTGACAAGAGCATCTTTTCATTTATCTGGTTGGGTACCAAAACTATCTTTATCGTGTCACCGGTTGATATGACCGGAGTTATACTAGAGTTTAATAGCTTCGCAGTTTCTTTATAGTTAGCGTCCAAATATTGCACATATCCTATGTTAGGTTTTTTAATGTTTTGAGAGTCTCCTTTAGCGGAAGTTTGAGCATGGTCAGATTCATCATCATCTTTTAATGATGCTGGTTTTGCATACGGCGCAGCATCACCACCAGTGGTCATTTCCTTATATGCTTCTTCTGTGCTAATACATTTCCCCATATTATTTGAACGTTTACACCCAAACTCTTCTTCATAGGGTATTAAACTAGAACAGCCACTCATCGCCACGAAAGCAACGAGCCAAAATGTAAACGCTAAAGTACGTGATTTCATATTTCTACTCCGCCTTGTTTTTGTCTGGATTTGATTTTTAACCAAACCCCTTCTTGTATGACAACGGTAACATCCTTTAATGGTCCAACTTCTACTACAGGAGCTGATTGTCTTATGTAATCTAAAATAATCGTTTTGTATTCGTCAGAAGTATCCTTGAGGGCTCCTCCTAAACTTCTTTGTAGTGATTTTGATGGATCAAATGTACTTACAGTACCTAAAGCAGTTTGGTTTTGATCTACACCAGCTACAGAGGTCTCAACACCTGCTGCACTTACAACTGTAGCGGCAAACAACCAGGCAAGCTTGCTGCCTTCTTTGCTAACTACATTTCCAGCCATATCTCTTTTACCATCCAAATCATTCACATAACCAAGAACTGGCTGATCTATAACAGCAGTACCATCTGCACTAACACAGCTTAGGTTGACGACTATTACTTCTATTCTTTCGGTACCTAGATCACCATTTGCGTTGGCCATAACAAAACAGCCAGACAGATCTTCTCTAATGTGATTTGGTAACACCGCAGGTGCATCTACCATAAACATTATTTGTTTAGGTTCCTCCGCCCCCTCTTTACTTGTTTGCGCGTCGATCCCGGTTAGGAGTTTCGCGCTGAAAAAACTGGGAGGGAGATAATATTCCTCTATTGATTCCTGTGCTTTTTTTTTCTGTGTTGGAGCAAATTCGATAAAGCCAACTCCGCCTAGTGCCGTTGGTTCTGCCAACTGATGTGACATCGAAGGTGGGGGCGTGTTTTTAGGCACATATACAGCTTCCTGAGCTTGAGGATATCGTTGTTCTGGCAATGCTGGTGATGGTTCGTTGCTAAGTGGCGGTTTGGGAGTGTTTTCTGCGGCTTGCTTATCTATTTCCATTAGCTTCTGAAGCTGATTCAATGCACCATCTTTTTGCATATTATCTCGCTCCTGTTTTTTTCTAAATTCATTTAACTCAGCTTGCTGTGTAGAAACTATTTCCTGTAATGATTCAACCTGTTTATTGAACTTTTCAAATTCATCATCTGATAAATTGTTTTCACCTATCTTAATGGGCTCTTCTTTGATAGCCTCTTTCGGGCCTTGGTGTCCTGTTGCTTGAAACATAATGTAAAAGAACACTAAAACCACAATGATTGCAGCAATTGTAAAAATCTTCTTTTTTTGAACTGCTGTGAGCGATGGTTTGCTATTTAATACATCCTCGTTTTTTGCATCGGTACTCATAGTTTATTCTCCAATACAAACAATCTAGCCTTGCCGTTTTCAGGTAAACGCTCTGGCTTTATTGATACGCCGCGCAATCGATCACTAAAATATTTTCCTTGTTCAACTATAAGTTTTGGAGGAATTAAGGAGCCTGGTTCGCCGGTGACAATATATTCTTTTAGGGATAAGCCTACTCCGTTAAGTGATATATTTCTTATCTCGTCAAACGTGATTCCTGCAATGACATTTTTCATGCTTTTGTTGCTTGAGCTCACGGTAAAATTTGGTGGAAGATCGTTGTGGTATGCGGCTAATACTAAGTTGGCAATAAGCTCGTCTTCAGACTTTTCTCTCAAGAGTTTTGAGTTTTTTTTCAATTGTGATGTAATAGGGTCACCAAGACGGATTGTTCTTCCTTGACCTTCAATAGGGTGAACAATCATCGTGTACACTTTAGAATCACAAACCACATGTAATGTATGTTTCTTCTTAACTGTTTTAACATCTCCATTTGCTTCTTGATATTTGGTATAGGATACATAAAGGTTCCCATCCTTTGCTTTAGCTGAAATCGGGAAGTCGTCAGGAAAGGCCATGTCATTTACAATTCCATCTGTACAGTTAAACCTATTAGGGTTAGTGCTCGACAGTGTTATATTTGTCTCTACTTCTGGGTGTACAATGCTGTTCTGTGCGGACGCTTGAAAGCACACACCTAAAAACAAGATTGCATTTAAGTAACTACTTTTCATTTCTCTGTACCTCGGCATATTCAGCTTGTGTTAGTTCTTTCATATCGAATATCCAGAATCGGCCATCTATGATTTGGTAATCAACAATCATGTAATTGATAACAGGTGGCTTTACCGTATTGCCGACTACTTTGGATTTTTGCATACGAATTCGTAATTGGTTTTCTCTAGTAAATAAAGGGTCTGGGTACTCCAGCTCCGCAATATGACTTATATTTTTGAATCGTTTTATTTCTGTAGTTAGTTTCTTAAAGTGCTCCTGATAACGTGGATATGTACTTTCGTGTATCAAACCTAATAAGATATTGAACCTGTCTTCAACATTCGATGGAGTGAAGTTACCTGCTAAGTAAACAATGTAGTTAGCCATATCAAACAAGTAATTATCGGCTGCAGAATAGTTGCGTATTTCATATGGAGCTCTATTCCCGCCAGGCATGACAATTGTTTTTTGATGTTCTTTAAAATCTTGGATCGATGTATATATCATCCATACGCCAACGACCATTATCCCTAAAAGGATTTTCAACAATCGATTTTCTCCAAATACATTCGATGTTCCTTGGATAAAAGGTTGAAATACTTTTTTATCAGCCATACCTACTCCTCAAATCCCGTCGCTGTAAAAGGTGGATAACCTTTAATTTCCTTTAGGCCGACAGCAACCTGGAGGTGTTCCAGATTGCCTCTCTCTTGTCGACGAAAATACGTAATGGTTACGGCTGGACCAATCAGAAAGCTTAACCACCACCATCCCCCAGACAGCAAAGAAAATGTGTAAAATAAGCCTATTAGTCCCCACTCTTGTACTTCAAATAAAACAAGTAAAGCGGGTTTGTGTAAGTGATTTGACAAGCCGTAATCCATTGGTATTTCCTAATAAACAAAACCTAGTGTCGTTACGATACCTGGTAACAATGCAACACCTGTTGCACCAGCGCCGTAGCCCGCAGTTTCTTTCCAGTTGCTCTTAAGTTGTAGAAATCCCCACAACCCCATAGCTCCGGCTATAACGTAACCAAGCCCCGAGTCGTACCCTTTATTAAAAATGATGTCATACGCTTGTGCGCCCATCGTAGTGTACGGTGCTGATGGTGCCGTAATTGCCATCAATTGAGGCGACAATACAGCTGCTACCAGTAACAACATGAATACACCCAATTTATTAGTCAGACTGAGTTTCTTTTCGAAGTTGTTCATGAGTTTTACTCTCCATTAATAGTGTTTTAAATTGATCTACTCTTAATCCGACCATTTTAGTGCCGTTGATTATTAGAGTAGGGGTTCGGTCAACACCCATGCTGCTTGCAAACCGTTTATGCTTAGCAACCAAGCCTCGACCGTATTCGCAGGATGCGAATTCTTTGATGACACCTCCGTTATAAACAAGCTCTTTAGCAGCTTGTTTATCCTTGGAGCACATAATATGTTCTAGTTTTCGCTCAGATGCCTCTGACCAACCTAAGAAAAATATATGGCGAACCGTGTCCTTAAATGGGTTTTCTTTTAGGTATTTTTCATACCCTAAACACGCACCACATTCCGGGTTTGTAAACTCATAAACAACGTTAATCGGTTCGCCATATTGAATAGTCAAAGCATGTTGACTAGCAGAGGAAAGACTTTGGTTTAATGCTTTTTCTCTATTGGGTTTTGTTAAGTTTTTTCCTGTTGTTGTCATTATTTCACCAAAAACCAACAGTTTTTTTTCAAGATGAAAATAAAAGATGTTTGCCCCTGATGTGATCATATAAATCCCTGGCATTTCACTTTCTTCAATCCCATCAATCTTCGTATTGGGCAAAACACTTCTTATCAATTGTTCTGCCTTAGTTGTAACCTCTACAGCATTGGAAAATGCTGAAAAAAGAAGTACAAATACTATTGAATAAAATCTCATTTTTGGTTCTCCTTAATATGTCTCATTTCTTCAATGAGTATCTGCGTATCGACTACTACCTCTTGCCCGTTATAAAAGGCCCTTACAGAGCCATTGTTATTGGATAGGTAGTATTCATATAGTTTGTTTTTTTGTTGCTTGGTAAAGCTTTTCACCAATGCTGTAATCGAAGGGTTTGAAATTGTTTGTCTATTGTTCGCACTTGGATATTGATGTAGCTTTTTTTGGTTAGACAGTTCGGGCTGCGAACTCGCTAGACTTTGGTTGTGTGTGTTTATCATAGATGTTGCCAATTGCTTTGTGCTCGCAATTTCAGTTGAAACATCTTTTTGGCTATGTAGTTGGATTAATCTGTTGCTTTCTGGGATGTAAAGCTTGGCGCCAGTTGGTATTCTAGTAGGTTCTATAATTTTAGTACCGTCCACGTAGGTAATCGTTCTCCAAAGGTATGGATTGTTTAAATACGCTTTTGAGAGTGACCAAAGTGTTTCGCCCTTTTGTATTTCATAATTGTACGCGTTAGAAGTATATGAACAGCTGCAAACAACTAATATGGCGAATTTAGCGCTACGCATTTTGAGCCTCCTTCGAATGTCCAGAAATGAGCTTCCTTTTTATAGCTGTGTAGATAACCGCATTTTCAGATACATCATTGCATTTAGAGTAAGGTTTGAGTCGATAGGCTATCTCATTGTCTACCCATATAGTGCGATACACACCACTTTTAGATGGAATGAGAAATTCGATGCAAGATTCATTTTTTTCAAGAAACTCTCTCAAAATGGAATCTGTGAAATCTTTTAAAATTTTCCACGCGCTATTGTTGAACAAAGTGTCTAATTCACTGACTTCATCGTCGGTCAGCTTGATCTGTTTAGATACCCGTGGAGACATAAACCTTAATCCGTTATGGTGTGTATGAATTAATACAGTGTATATAATCATACACACTTTGATTTTGCAAGTGGGTTGTGAGGTCTAATTTTAAATAAACCTATAAAGTGTTGATTCGGTAGGTATTAAATGTTTATATTGGGTTGGTGTTTTTAAAGGTAGGTTGTATCTAGGGTTGTTTTTCGGTGTATTTATATATACACCTATTTTAGTTGGATTAACAATTCAGGTGCCTTGTTACGCTTGATGGCGGATGCACTTATGCTTCTGGTAACTTGAGTTACCTTTAGCTCATGTCCACGATAACGTTTTCTAACATCAGCTGTATCGTGATCAAATACGATGACCTTAGATCCTGCTTTTGCCGACGTTTTTGCTAAAGCTGCAAGTTCATCGTGATCTTTATTGCTAAAGGTGTTACCTGCGTAGGTTGTAAAATTAGTTTTTTGCTTCTCAAGAGGTGAATATGGGGGGTCTAGAGTGACATGATCTAATCGATTAATCTCTGTGAATGTTTCCCTAAAATCTTGATGTTTGAAAGTAACATTTTTTTCTTGCGACTTATTGGCAAATCTTAAGATGTGATCAATGTTTATTCGTGGATTTTTCATGTTTCCAAAAGGAACGTTAAACCCAGAGCGTTTAGAATACCGAATTAAACCGTTGTATGAGGTTTGATTTAGCCATATAAATAATATTGATCTGTATTTCGCGTCAGTTGAGTTATTAAATTTGTCTCTAAAACGGTAATATACTTTCGCTGTATTATTTTCAGGGATGAAGATGTTTTCTAACCCCGTAATTAACCCGTCAACATCTCTTTGAACATATTTATATAAATCAATAACATCTTTATTTATGTCACAAAGTAAATATTGTTCATAATCAGTGCCCATAAAGATGGCACCGGAGCCTACGAAAGGGTCAACAAGACGAAACCCACCTGATAAGTAAGTGGATATTTCTTTTACCCTTTTCTTTTTAGAACCTGGATATTTAAGAAACATGATGTCAATTAAGGATTATAGATCATTTCACACGTATATCTTAGAGAGAAGCCAGCTACACTTGTCATGATATTGCTGTTCTTGACCCAGCCCTTGTTTGTCAATTTTTCGATTTGCTTCAAAAATTGTTCTTTATCTGAATTGTAAATAGTAACGATTGAATGTCTTAAATTGGTTTCGCCTATCACTAGTTCCCCAGAGTCCTTGATTTCAAACGCACCACAACGATCTTGAATGTACTTGGACAATGCTCTTCGAATAATCCAATCTCTGGGAAGGCCAATTAGCACTTTTTTGTTGCTATTAATAAGTTCGTTAATATAGCTTAAATGGCTTTTACTTAGTCCTCGTATTGCTGCCTCGGGGGATAGAGGCATACTGTGTAGTTTTAGTATAAGGCGAGTTTTTTGAATATACCTTTTATAAATTAGCAACAATGCGATACACGCCAAGGAAAATTCAAATTCATGCCCAAAGAAATAAGTTACTATAAACCATAAGAAAAGGAGTATAAGTATTGTAGAAATTGGAAAGCCGTATAGAAGGTATGTGCTTTTAATTTTCATTTATAAAATCCTTTTTTATCTTGAGGTGTGTATTAATACATACACACCTTAGGGCATATAAAAAAAAGATTCAAGATGTTTAGATTATTTTCAAAAAATAAACAATTTTAATCAAGTTGCCTTGGAAAAGGTAGGTTGGTTATTTAAATATAGACTCAGTATCCATGATATTTTCTCTAAGAAGTCCTTCAATCAATGCAGAATAAATTAACCTATTGATCTTTATTGATACTGACCGGCTAAACTTTTCTGCCATTGTATATGTGTCCTGGTCTAGCCAGATCGAACGGGCTTTGCAGCCAGTGGACGCACTAAAGGGAACAACGTATTTCGAGGGGTAGTTAGGATGAAACTGAAAGGAAGATTTTCTACTTATATATTCAACAATTAATTCTTGTAAAATGTCTTTTTTAAATTTTTGTTTTGTCTTTGCTAGTTTATCCCAAGATTCCATAACAAAATCTGACATTGTTATCTGTACAAATTGACGCTCTTCTCTTCTCGTCTTTCGAGAACCAGATTTAGTATTAGGCTCTTTTACAAGTGTTTTACTTTTATTCAATTGAAACTCTATAGATCAGAATCTACTAATTAACACAGAAAGTGTTAATTTAATATTTTGATCAATTAAATTTGGGACTATGACTGGATTATATTGAATCGTGCTTTAATTTCCAGTCTAGTAGCAAGCTTGATGGGTGCATTTGTTCTGGGTTTGTATAGTTTTTTTTGTGTTGTGTACAAATTTATACACTTTGTTTTCGGCTGTGTTGTATTAGACGTTTATTGATGCGGGATCTCATAATTTGTGAAATCTTATCTCATATTTCGTGAAGCAAAATGGTGCTTTTAAAAGAGCGCTTTTTAATGGGAATTTTTAAATATTACGTAAAGACTTAGAGAAGACTGTAGAAAAATATAGCCCTTTGATTGTTCTAGAATTTAATTAATAAGCTTTGTGTTGAAACTGTGAATGGCGTGGTGTAGAACGTTAAATTCACATCAAAATAGAGGGGAAAATCACATGAAAAATTAACAGGGCAAACCAGGGTTTGGGATGCCCAGCTAATCGAGATAACAAACAGAAAACACTGTCTACTAACTCCTTGACAAGAATAGTATGACTTAATCTCTCTTAGCTCGTCAACCAACCCCTTATCTAGACCATCCATATTATTAATTACTTTTGAATAGGTAAGGAGTCGTTATGATATGTGTACCCTTAACTGTAACACATTCTTGATTTGTTATGACTGAGATATAAACTGAATAGAAACAACGTTTATTTTAGTATGATATGTACATCATTAAGTCAACGAGTGAATTCAAAGTAAAAGGTATCCCACTTCCAAACTTTCCGTTATTAACATGGAATTACTCAAATGATTTATACGATGCAGTAGAAGGTGATATTTTCAAAGAAGGCCTCAAATATCTTTTATACAAGTGTATCAAAAGAGGGAGAGTTTCAAGTGAAAGTTCATGGATTACTTATGCTAACCATCTTTGCCATTTTTTTTCTTTTTGCGAAGATAACGAATTAGACTGGCGAGATATCGCAGAAACTAATGAAGATGAAATGTTATTGGCGCTGTACAGAGACATTTCAATTGAAGAGTTTAATTTATCATACAGAACTGTAAATCAGCGGCTTCGTACCGTTATTGATTTTTATAAGCGTGCTTATTTTCATGACTGGATCAAATCTTTACCTTATAGTTTAGAACTTGTAAGAACTAAAAAGTACAATCAAAGTTTTCTGGCACATACGGACAGAGCGGGAGGAGAAAGAGCTAGTTATGATGTATTAGCAAAAGAAAAACCTCGAATGATTAAGCTTTTAAGTATTGTCGAAGTGAGGTATTTGCTTGATGCCATACAAAATCCAACCCTAAAGCTTATGGTAAGGCTTTGTTTACAAACAGGTATAAGAAAAGAAGAACTGTTTGAGTTTCCCCTATGTTTGATAAAAAAGCCACTTCAAGGAAAAGTAAGCTACCGAGTTGAGCTCACCAAGACTAAAGGTAATAGAGGGCGTAGTATCGATATACCCGGGAAGTTGATGAAAGATCTTTGGCGGTATGTAAATGAAATTCGATATCAACAGTCACTAATTTCAGGGATTGATAGTAAGTTATTATTTTTAAATGACCGAGGGGTGGAGTGGAATATTAAAACAGGAAGTTTTAACAAAGCACTAAACAACCTAAATTTACCTTTTAAAGTTTACCCTCACAAGTTACGTCATACCTATGCAACCCACACATTGGCAGCTTTGTTGAGTAGAAAAACTAATACATTTAATCCGCTAATATATTTAAGAGACCGCCTTGGTCATTCGAGTATAAATACGACAATGATATATGTGCACCTTGTAAATGAGTTGATGGATGATTTAACACATCAATACCAAGACGAAATTAATAACATAGTGTGAGTAATGGCTATGTCCAAAAAGAGCTTAAAAATTTCCAAGGAAAAACTTAAACGCAAAGGAGTTTTAGAGCTTCAAAAAATAGGTGTTAGACATAATGTTAGGCCTTTAAACACCATTTGTCATTTTCAAAAATTAACTTCAAAAAATTTCGATGTAGCACCCTATTATGGAAGAGGTTATGACGATATTGTCACTCGAGTGTATTATACGATTCAGGCTCTTCTACGGCAGAAAGGTAAGCTCCAACAGTCAACAATTCACTCTTACTTAACGAGTGGCTTTAGAAATGTAGTCCGTTACCTAGAAATGTGGTCTGCGGCAATTGGTCGCTCTGTAACGCTAAATGATATAACCCAGGACTTTATTGAAAACTATGTTATTTATTTAAAGAGCCTTGAGATTAGATACGTTAGTCAAAAGACCATTTATACCAGCACTAAGTCACTGCTAGTTGCTATGCATACAACTGGATATTGGCAGGAGACGGATGCAAAACACCTCAAAGATATATTTCCTAAAAATCCATACCCAAATATAAATCACAGAGCTAAAAGGGCAAAACCGTTTAGTGATTTTGAAACGCGCCAAATTGTGGTCGCATTAAAACAAGAAATTAAACCAATCTACCAAAAAAAAGACGCTTTAGATTCCTATGAATTAATGGTTTGCTTACTATCCATTGCGATGCAGACAGGCTTGAACTTATCTTCATTGATCAACATGAAAACAGATTCGCTAAGCGATCATCCATTAAAGAAGAATCGTAAATTATTAACTGTTTATAAAAAACGAGGAAACGCAACTCATCTTCACACGCTTAGGTCGTCAACTAAAGTCGAGTTAGTGCAAGGTGTCAAATTAGATGTTTCGTTTTTAATTGAGAAGATTATTGAACTAAACCACGATTTGCGTATTGAATATGATACGGAAAGATTACTAGTCTTTAAGTCTAAAAGGGGAATACGTTCGGCAACATACCTATCAGAGCAGCTACTGGCACGCAACATAAACACATTAATTCAAAAACACAAACTCATTGATGAGAACAGCAGAGCATTGGTTATAAACTTTAGTCGAATTCGAAGAACATTTTCCAACCGCCTATATGAATTATCAGGACAAAATATATTGATTGCTGCGCAAAGCACAAAACACCATGTTAATACGGCAGATAATCATTATTTGGTGGCTCCTGAAGAAGCCAAGCGCAATATTGGTATCCTAGGAGAAATACGAGTAAAAAGCCTTACTGATGATTTACATGAGACACCTGTAGCAAAATGTAAAGATAATATAGGTGGTCACAAAGCGCCAAAAAATGGCACATATTGTGTAGATTTCTTGGGTTGCTTTAGGTGCAAGAGCTTTGTCGTAACCAGTGATGACCTTTATCGTATATTTAGTTTTTATTGGGCGATTGTGCGTAATCGTGAATCTATAGGCCATAAGAATTGGAAAAAGTATTTACGCAGTATTTTGAATGTTATTGATAATAATATCGCACCACAATTTCATCTAACCGATGTATTAACAATAAAGGAAAAGGCCAGACAAAACCCGCATCCCTATTGGAAAAGTCTTGATATGTTAAGGATGGGCCAATGAACAAACTATTAACAGACGTTGAATTTAAACAGTCACTTGTACCCTTTGACGAACCTTACAAAGCAACAAAAGGTCAATTACGAGGCGTTTTAACCTATATCAAAACCAAAGAAGGATACAGTGTTCTTTCCAATTATGAAGACGATGAATGGATATTTCCAGCATCTAAAGGCACTGCTGGGCTGATGAAATCTAAGCTAAAGATTAGCTTTCATAATTTCCACAATCAACAGCAACGAGAGATGGTAAAGTGGACAATATTTAATGAGATCAAGAATGGGAATAATGTATCTTCTAACAGAACGACGCGTAACAACCTAAGTTCATTTTTCCAATGGGTTAATAAATCAGAAACCATATTGGCAAATGGTTTGACAGCAAATTCGGCCAGAGAATATGTTAAGTATGTAAATCAGCAGGAAAATATGAATACGGGATTATTGCTGTCACCTGGTGTAAAAGTTAAAAAGCTTCGAGCATTGGAAAAACTCTATAAATATTGTAATCATTTCGATTTTGTTAAAGAACACCCTTGGGTAGAGAGCAGTGCCGCTGAGCAGGCTAAATTCGTTGGTAAGACGCTTAAAGATAGCATAGAGACTCCTAAAACACAGATTATACCTGAAGATACGTTACACTCACTTTGCAAATATACAAAAAGTTATATAGACCGTGCGAATGATTTGCTTAGCTACAAAGAAATGCTTGAAGGATTAGCTTATAAAGACAGTTATAAAGCGAATAAAGTTCTTATAACAAACGGGTGGGATCAAGGACTACGTGAACTTAACAATGAACTATTACTTTTACGAGATAGTTGCATATTCTGGATATTGCTTACTACTGGTATGCGAATTCATGAAGTTCTCGGGATTAAACGCAACGGTTATCGCACAGAAACCAAAAACGGTGAAGAGTTTTACTATATTAAGTCAGTTTCTGAAAAAACATATGAAGGTGAGACAGAGTGGATAGCCCCTAAAATTACTACTGAAGTAATTGACATCCTCAGTCGATATGTCGAACCACTTCAAAGTAAGCTGGAATGTGATTTGTTGATAGCAAAAAGTATTGGAGATAACCAAGAAATTCATCGCCTAGAATACACATCAGGTTCGATAGCGTTAACCGTGATGAAAGATCAGAATAATAAAATATCGATATTGAGTGGAGACGCAATTACCAATTTTAGGCTTCCTAATTTGTGTAAACAAATAAAATCACAATGGAATCTATCGTCACACCAATTTAGGCGAACATTTGCGAATTATGTCGCCCACAGCGAGCTTGGTGATTTAAGAGCATTAAAAGAGCACTTTAAACATTGGTCTTTATCAATGACAGCTTTATATGCAGCAAATTCTGATCTAGACCAGGAACTTTACGAAGAGATATTGAGAGAACGTATATTTGTAGAAGATGAAATTAAATTTGATTGGTTCAATTTAGACACGCCAATCACCGGCGGGTATATTGCCAACAAGATACTGGATATTAGAAAGAGTGATGAGGCTGTTAAATCGTTTCCTAATCGAGAATCAATGATCAAGTCATATACCTGCAACATACCTATCAGGGCTACTGGTCTAGGATGGTGTACTAACGATGACGATGGGTGTTTAGGTGGGAAATGTGAGCAATGTGAACATGGAATTGTGGACAAACGTAACATTTCTTTTTGGAAATCTATGATGATTCAACAATTAGAGTTATCAGAGCTAAAAGATATTGGTGAATCAGGTGAACTCGCTGTACAAAGAGGTATGGAACGTTGTGTCAATGTATTAACAACGCTTGGTGCAGATACAAACGCTATTAAACGCGAATTTTATGAGGTGGCCAATGGCTCGTAAAGTTACACATGATCAAGTTAGAAAAGCCATTGTTCGCATTGAAATTGGCAGACCTAAAATTATTGATGCTGGTCGTAAAATTAGTATTTCGGCGGTAGCAGAAGAAGCAGGATGTAGTAGAGCCTTAATACATAGAGATTTCCCTGACTTAGTTGATCGCATTGCTGTAAAAGCGAACAAAAACGTGCGTCAACAACGAGATGAAAAACACGAAGAGCTAAAACAATATAAGGAACGAAATAAGGAGTTAAGGTTAGAAAGAGATCTTCTAAAGCGTCATATCACTAACATGCAATCTAAAAATGCTACGTTGTTATTAGAAAATGAGCAACTTAAGGCTCTTTTAGATAAAAATTCAACTGTCGTTAAAATTGTACCTTAATCACTGGGTCTCACTATAATAATCTCGAATCTATTGGGTCATTAATGATAAGAAATAATCCTGCTCTCTAATAAGATCGCTACGTTGTTGCCCGGGTTTCAATGACGCCAATTCTTTTCTAAATTCGTTTATGGTTTTAATAAACATGTTATTGAAAACAGTGTCAGACGCTTTCGCTAATATTTCTTTGTCTTCATTAGTCCACAAATCATAAAACCATTGAGGAAAGCTAGCAGCAAACTCAAAATGACTGTGGTTAGTTAAATTCGAAATTTTTTTGTCCGTAATATCTCTACCCAGTATGATGGGTAGCAAATATAAATTAGCAGCTTGCATTTTTCTAAGATGTTTATCGCCAGTGCTATTTATATGACATGATTTGTTTGTCTTGATGAAAATTAAGAGGGAAGAGACGATAAATTGGGGAGCAGCAAGAAAATATTCATCAGGGTAATCTTCAAGATATCTATCTATATACATTTTGGCAGTATCAATGTCCCCACCTAATATATAGAGAGATGGAATCCAAAAACGAATACCGTCACCGTCTCTATCACCGTATATTTTTGCCTCAAACATTTGTGCCAATTTATGAGGATCGGCAGGTGTTTTCAGTATGCCGAGGTGTTCCCATCCCTCTTGATAGTCAGTGATGCTGTATCGCATAGATATTCCTTAGTTTCAGAAAAGTAGTCTTCAATATTTTGCCACAATAAACATATCAATTAATCAAAATAAAATGAAAAAAAGAAACACCATTATAAAAATATAACAAACAGTAGGTTAGCCAATGTTACATGCAACAAAGTACATAAATGTTATGTCTTTAAAAACAGGCGATTACAGTAAACATACAAATAAAAAATTTTTATCAAAAAACTTTTTGGAGTTTACAAAAAATAACCGAGTAAGAAAGCCAGTAAAGCCAACTAGAGGACGAGTGGTAGGTTGTCACCCCTCGTTAAAATCCAAAGAACCTGTTGAATGGGAGAGTCAAATGGAGCTTAAAACTGTCGACTATTTTAATTATGTACACTTACCCAGAAATCAGTTTCGTTTATCCATTTTGTCAAGTATAGATTTTTTTTTCTCAATCCAGGCCAGCATATCTGTGGTTGTAGCACGTGAACAATCAGTGGTTAGGCAATACTCAGTAAAAGAGAGTTCAAGAATTTTGGATGTCAATTGACAATGCAGCTTATGATCTCCCTTAAATTTGTTGCAGGGAACGTGACCCAGGCGGTTAGATATTGTGGATATGTCAACTACGGGGTTAGTTTCAGTTTCCTTCGCACTTGCAGTTGCCATAAATGTCGTCGCTAGAACAATAGTAAAAAGCCTCATCTTTATTCCTTTAATTTAAACACAGAACAAATTCACTGGTTGTGTATAAAAAAATACACATACTTTTGGGGTGTGTCAAAGACAATCAAAAGAATTATGAGATGAGTTCCCAAAATAATGTTGAAATTGACAATTTAGGATATTTGATCAATTACACATTAGTTGATCTTTTACAAATGGCTGTGTATATTTTCATACACCCTCCGTTTTGGTAGGTATTGTTTACTTTAAGGGATTATAAAGCGAATACCATGATCTTTTGTTTGCTCTCAACTTGTATTATTACTCTCTTGTTCTTAGTGAGTTGTTCAATTACCCCTTTGATATTTACCTTTAAGGGGTAACCAACGCAAATGTTTAGAGAATAGATTAATTTAATAAAACCATTAAAAATACAAAATTGGGTACTAATAAGATCATGAATAGGATCTAATTGCAATATTTACAGGGCTAGGCACAAATAATTAAAATTATATACAGAATATAAATATATCTACATCAGGAAATTATTGCTTTTTGACGAAGTAAATTTCTAAACAGGGTACTTTCCAAAGAGTTTTTATACAAAAGTGTGAGATGAAAAGAATGAATATATTTAAATAATAGGATTGAAGCTAAAAGTCATTTAACCGCCAAGCTAATGACTTATAGCTCTTAATACACTAACAGCAGACAGTTAGCATCAGGTATTTCCGTTACAGAATCTGTAACGGTTAATAGTCTAGCTGTGTCTGAAAATTATATCAAGTTTTTATTGACAAGCAGGTAGACAGTGCAGAAATATAGCTACAACATAAATTCAAGCTCTCTGCTAGAACAACTAGGGTTTGGGGAGGAGTCCAATCTAAGATTTGTTTGGCGTAGATCTATAAATGAAGGTGGCTATGCAAATAAATGGACCCCTATTGGTGAACATGCCAACAAACGTTGTGAATCTGCACGTGATATCCTTTCTAAATCACAGATTGATAAACAGTCTGACTACTTCTTTTCTCCAAACGAATTCTTCAACTGGAGAAATTCCAAACAATTATCATCCTTAAGAGCAACTTATATTGATATAGATACTGTCTCTCATAAAACGTTAACTGAAGAGGAAGAAGAATCACTTATCAATGATGTATTTAGAGTCATCGTTGAACAGGATATCCCTTATCCTTCAGGGTATGTACGTAGCGGTAGTGGAGGTCTACATCTCTATTGGATCTATGACTCGATTCCTGCATATAAACAGCAAGTATTACGTTGGAAAGAGTTGACAAAAAACATTATCCATAGACTTGGCAAAGGTCAAAATTGGTGGATAGACTCATCTGCTAGCCTAGATCCGTCAAGAATGCTTAGGTTACCAGGGTCGGTTCACACTCGTTCGGGGAGAGTTGTTACCGAACACGTCATCATTGATGAACCATATACCTATGAATCTTTGTGTAAGTCTTTTGGTGTTTATATAGAGCAGGATAATGTGGTTACTTTTAAAAGATCGAGTACTAAATCCAAAAGCAAGTCTCAAGTTAATAATGGAAAGCATAACATTAAACACTGGTGGTTAAAAAACTATCTGAATATTGTTCATCACTGCAGATCTAGAGGTGTTACGGTTGGCCAGCGTGATAATACAGCTTTTATTTTGTTTGTGGCTCTTACTCAGATGCATAAAGATATAAAACGATGCAACTCTGAAATCGAACAATTAAACGATGAATTCATTCATTTACCGCATGAAGAATTACACCAATATTTGGAAACGGCTAAAACAACAAAATACAACTATAAGAAATCCACTCTACACCTATTTTTAGAGTCTAATCTAGGCATGAACGCAGACTTTCTCTATCAAACGCAACAAAAGGTGCGCTTAACACCGGAGCAACGAAAAGAGAAGTTACGCGTGGGGGCTTTAAACGCGGCTAAAAAGAAGAGGGATAGCACTCTAACTAAATTACAGAGTGTGTTAAATGAAAATAAAACAAGTGTCACTCAAAGCGAGTTAGCGTTGTTTGCAAAGGTATCCGTTAAAACAGTTAAACGTTACTGGGAAAAACTCGAATTTGTAAGGGACATTAGGCTCGCTTCTATATAGTCCGCCCTTGGGGCTGTTGTTGTTTAGTTCTTTATGGGTTATTGGGCTTGTGGTTGGTTAACGTATCGCGTGCTGGTTTCAAGTGGCTTTTTTTGATTCTTCATCATTCTATGATTCTACCTGCTTCTCTAAGCCTTGATCATTTTTATTTCTCATGGATGTTTACATAAGGGTTTAGCTTTGTTAATGTAAGGCTTGAGCATTCACCGGCTCAATCTAAACGTGGTGAGATGGTTTAGCGTGCACATCTCACTGGCAATAATTCTTTAAAAATGGAATATCTTATGAGTGCCAGAGTGATTTTATATGCTGCCCAAAAAGGTGGTGTCGGTAAAACTTTATTTAGTGTGCAAGGTTGTTTAATTGCTGCTGTTCATAAAAGAGCTAAAGTGCTCTTAATTGATGTCGACCCTCAGAAAAACAGTTCTAGTACATTTTGTGATCCTGAAATGTTAGCTGTGAATACTGATTGTTACTCTTCTCTACTTTTTACAGAAGAACCTGAACTGACTCCTTTAAAAGGTATGCACGGTATTGATGTTATACCCGGTGATGATGGTATCAATAGTTTTCCACAAGACCTTACAAACGATGCTTTTGCTGAATTAATTGAGCGTGTAGCTGGATCAAAAATCGGTGACATTAACGCAAATGATATCATTGCTGATGTTGTTGACAGGCAGTTAGTTTCTTTTGCTAAGAATATAAAACAACTAAAGAAACAATATGATTATATTTTTATCGATACTCCACCATCATTTTTAGGTCTACCTTTAATATCAGGTTTGTGTGCCGCAACCGATGTTGTTTGTTTAGTAGAGCCAAATAAATATTCGGGTGATGTAATTGAAAATTTTATTAGTAAGGTTAATGAAATACATGAAAAATACAATGATGAGTTGAAATTCCATGGTTTTATGATTAACCGATTTCGAGGGAACAGCAATCGCCAAAAAGAGCGTGTTCAATTATGGATGAAAGAATACGGGGAACACTTTATCGGTGAGCCAATAAAAATCAATTCATGGCTTGAAGATTCAACTGAGGACGGTGAACCTGTCTGGGTGAACGCTAATAATGCTAATCGAAAGGCAGGTGCTTATTCACTCTTATCTAATTTCTTCATTGTTTTCCCTGAACTTAAGGAGTAAGAGATGTCAACTAAAAGCACACTTGGTATTGCAGGTTTTGGAAATGCATCAAAAAAAATAAAATCAATGAAAGATAAGGATTACCTTGATGATATTGAGCTCTCAATTATTGATTTTGATAAAGACCAATATCGGAACGATATTTCAGATTATGATTTAGAAGGGTTAGCTGCAAGTATTGATAACGTAGGTCTTATAAAACCAATAAAGGTAGAGGCTCAACCAGATGGCCGTTTCTTGATTGTTGATGGAGAAATGCGTAAGCGCGCAAAAGATCTACTTTTCAAACAGTATGAAGGAAAAAAACATCGTACTATTCAATGTCTTGTTCATGCTGATGTTTCGATTGAAGGATTAGATAAAAGAACGTCTCGAGACATTATTCAGATCTCTGCTAATCATTTTCATGACCCAGGCTCTGTGTTCGATGTTGCTAACAAGTTAGTATCTCTGGAAAAGTCACTGGGTTCTGATGAACTGAAAAAATTTCTAGCTGACCATAATCAACCTAATTCAAGAGTTAACCTATCAAGGTGGCGTGCTTTAGCTCGAGTTTCGGAGCAGTTAAAATCAGATTTAAAGAACAATGATATCAAAGATAAAGATACACTTCTTACACTGAACCGGATCTATGAGAAATCCCCAGAGGATTATTCTAAACTTATCGCTCAGTACAAAAATGATGAATTGCCAGTATCGATCGCAAAAGCAACGAAGTTGAAGTGGCAAGAGCTGTCTGGAAAGCAAAAAGTAACCCCCAACGTTAGTGATCCTAAAGATCTTAATGAGGGATCTTTAAATAAAGCGAGTAAAACAGCACAAAGCTCAGTAAAATCGAATCTAGATGATGGTTTTGAAATGAAAATCCAAGCTAGTACAATTTTAGCAAGAGGGAATGCGTTGGTGATCAATACTCCCGATAATCAACTTATAACTATTAGTTTACCTAAAAAGTTAAAAGTAAAAATTATTAAGGAGTAACTCATGGAAGATAGCAAATTATTCGAACAAAAATTGGTAACTTTTTTATTGGAAACTGATTTGTTTAATGCGAGTTTTGACGAATTAGCTGCGTTTATTTCAAACCAATCTGGTAGAGATTTTATACCTAAAAAAGTTTTTTATATATCTACAGGGCAACTCTATGCAAAGAAGTGGTTACTTACTATTTTAATGGAGACGTCGCTTAGGGCTGGTTGGTTACCTAATTCAGTTAAAGATTGGGAACATATCATTCATACACTCACTGGAAAAAAACAGTCTGTTAGAGGCGGTGATAATTCGCAAATATTCAGAATGTTAGCTGATATTGCAGATAAACCAGAAGTAGTTTTCCAAAACAACTTTAAAGTTATTGTTGAAGGAGATTTGTATGCCTAAAGTCAGTCCTGTTCACAATTTTAGACTCACTAAAGAGAGGTTATGCTTTTTGGCTACCTCTGGTTCGCACAAATTTGAACCAAAAACAATTGAAGTTCTGGAGCGTTTATTGGTCAATGGAGAAAGTGCTCAGTCTATTGCGAAAGATAGAAATGTTAGTCGAGCTTTTATTCAAAAAGCGGCAAGTAGACTTTATAGAAAACTTTCATTGCAGCTAGAAGATGTGCCTGATTCATTTTTGATTAGAACTGTTGCCGTGCATCCAGAGCTAGAAAGCGAATTGCTTTCACTTCAAAAAAAGAGTTATCAACTACTGTTAGAAGAAGGCTAATAATTGATATTGGATTTAAATGTCATACGTTAAGTGGATAAGTCTTAACTCAATCTGTTAGACTCGATTAACAGAACCCAATCAAATCTGACAGTCTCAAATGTGCTATAAGCGTGCGTTGTTAACGAGACTGTAGAATTTCTATTTTTGAATAAACAGTTATAAAAATTTATATAAATTACACCTCAAATCGCATTTCTACGTCAAATTTAAGGAAGTTTGGATCTAATACAGAAAGTTTTTCACGCACTGACTTTAAAATTTCAATGCCACTTTTCAATATTGAGTAATTCTACAAAAAGTCCCGATTAAACAGCTTGTTATAAATATTCTTCTCTGAACTCATTTTCTAAAGCTTTATATAAGTATGGATAAGATTTTCTGACAAAATTAAGTTGCTTGTTTGAAACTTCATGCTCATGAATAGCGTAATTACAGATAGATATTATTTCACTTACACTATTCAAAATGTTTGATGGAATTGATGACGTACCTTTCAAATAACTTAACATAGCTCCTAAAGGCTTCGGTACATTAGGGCGAAACGGCACATCAAAAGGGGCAACTTTTGCTTCTGTGAATTCCAAAATTAATCGTTCAAAAGCTAAACGGATTTTAAACATCTCCACTGCAACATCATCATGTTTGGGTAAAATATCTATTTCCTCAACAATCTCTTTTGAGCTGAGTAGATTTTCTATTATTTTTTCCAGTCGTGGAATTTCTGAATCTATAGGGGGTCCTGTGGAAGAACCGACAAATTTGACAAATTTGTCGGTTCTTCCACAGGACCCCTTTTGAATTAGAAATACAAACAGATGGCATTCTTTAACTTATTGATTCTACATCACTAAGTAAACCAGCTAAGTCGATTTCTTTGCGGTCTTTATTAAAGGCATATTCCCCATTTAGATTAATGTGTTGCCAAGCAACAGGTGAAAGCCGAGAAATAACATCAACCACATCTTGCCTACCGTTCCTCTCTTGGATTTGTAAAAATGCCGATAGTAACGCGGAATTATAATAAATAATGCAATTTGAAATGAGTCGAGCACAATCGTTCCAAACATATCAAGCGTGTCTGTATGTTCAGCAGGCATGTCCCCTTTGAGGGCGACCCGACGACAGGATAATCGACCTTATGGTGCGCAAATATTTCGGCACAGACGGTATTCGTGGCAAAGCCAACGAAGGCGCGATGACGGCGGAAACCGCCTTGCGCGTCGGCATGGCGGCTGGCCGTGTCTTTCGTCGCGGTGACCACCGCCATCGTGTCGTGATCGGCAAGGATACGCGCCTGTCGGGCTATATGCTTGAACCCGCGCTCACAGCCGGTTTCACCTCGATGGGCATGGACGTATTCCTTTTTGGCCCGCTGCCGACAACGTATAGGAAGAATAAACGCCCTTTTCACCCAAGTCCAACAGCTTTGGACCGCAGTTGACTCTTTCGACACCCCTGCGATGCAACCCAATCCGGCTGACGGGGAGCCAGCAACGCTGAAAATTTAC
>NZ_BNCK01000013.1 GCF_014656435.1 Thalassotalea marina | reverse complement strand
GCTTATCAATGTTGCTTGTGGCCGTTGCCTCAAGCGAGGATGCGCATTTTACGCATCTCAGTTTTGATGTCAACACTTTTCTTAAAAAACTTTATTTTATTTTTTCAAGTTTGGTTGATTGTTTTGTCAGGTATTTACTTAACTAAACTTATCAAAACTGCTTCTTGGCTTGTCCCCGAGAAGTGGATGCGCATTTTAGGGATTTTTATCTCGCCGTCAACACCTTTTTTCAATTAATTGGAATTAACGGTTTATTTGGTTAATTTATACACAAAACTAGTCAACAAATGCTATTGCATCACTTAATTTGGCTATTCTTTGAGCTTCAACCTGCTTGTGATCATCATAATGACTCGCTACTAATACTCTATTGTGTATACCCGCTGCTTCTGCCGCTTGCATGTCAGATATTTTATCACCAACAAATATACTTTGTTTGACATCTATTTTATGCTCTTTGGCAGCTGAAAGTACCATGCCAGGATTAGGCTTTCGACATTCACATGAAGTTAGATAATTGCCTTTTGCTTTTGTCGGGTGATGCGGACAAAAATAAACATCAGTGATATGAACGCCCTGGTGAGTAAATTGTTGTTTCATCCAATGCGTAAGTTGATGAAAATCTTCTTCTGTATAGCGCCCTCTGCCAATACCTGACTGGTTTGTTATTACAATAATAATATAACCAAGACGCTGTGCTGCTTTACATAGCTCAAAAATACCCTCGACAAATTCGAAGTCTTCTTGACGATATACATAACCGTGGTCAATATTAATAATGCCGTCGCGGTCTAGAAATAATGCTTTATTCATTTTCATTACATAATTGTGTTTTTTGAAAGCTTAAATGAAAAAAGCGAGTAAAACTCGCTTTTTTATATATTATGCTTAATTACATGCATAATCCGCCATCAATTTCTACCACTCTGCCAGTGAAGAATTCATTTTCGAAAATATATTTTACTGTATGCGCAATTTCATCAGCTTCACCTAAGCGTCCTACTGGCTTCATCTTTTCTAAGCGTTCACGCATTTCAGGTTTCATTGCATCAGTCATAGCCGTACGGATAACACCAGGAGCAATCGCCCCCACTCTAATACCATAGCGACCTAGTTCTCTTGCCCAACATACGGTCATTGCGACAACGCCAGCTTTAGACGCTGCGTAATTAGTTTGTCCCATATTGCCGTTGCGTGCTATTGATGACATGTTGACGATTACGCCTTTACGTTCATTTTTAACCATGTGTGCAGCAGCTTCTCTACCACATAGGAAAACACCTGTTAAATTAACGTCGATAACAGATTGAAATTGTTCCAATGACATTTTCTTAACGATTTCACCATCCTTTGCTTTTAACAACATACCGTCACGCAAAATACCTGCGTTATTGATCAGTCCATCAAAACCGTTAAAGTCATCATTGATTTGATTAAAAGTTTGTTCTACTTCTGCTTCATTAGTGACATTGGCTAAATAATACTTAGCACTTGAACCTGCTTGTTCAATAAGGCCAACCGTTTCTTTTAATAGTTCTTCGTTTAAATCGATTAACGCAAGTTTAGCACCTTGTGACGCTAAATTTACTGCCATGGCGCGACCCAAACCTTGGCCACCACCTGTGATTACGATTACTTTATCTTGTATTTGCATAATTTCCTCGAATGCTTAATTCTTATTTATCTAGACTTGCGTCAATTTCAACCACAGTACGTGCTGTAACGCTGCCATCAATATACGCGCCAAAAGCTTGTTCAATATCTTGAAAAGCGATAGTTCTTGGTGCGATTAAATTTAATTGTGTAGGTTTTAGGTCAGTTGCAATGCGTTGCCATGCTTTAGCTCTAACAGTTAACGGCATCTCAATGGAGTTAATGCCTAATAAACTAACACCTCTAAGAATAAATGGCATAACGGTAGTGTTAAGTTTAAAGCCTTGTGCTAAACCAATAGACGCGATATTGCCCCATGGCACAACAGTTCGTGTTAAATAAGCGAGTGTTTCATCACCTAAGTTATCAACTGCCCCACCCCAAATGGCTTTCTCAAGAGGACGAGTGCCATTATCTAGCGCATGGCGGTCGACAATTTCACTAGCACCTAACTGGGTTAAATAGTCATGTTGATCTGACTTTCCAGTGAGTGCAGCGACCCGATAGCCGATGTTTGACAACATATTGATCGCAAAACTGCCTACACCACCAGTTGCACCTGTGACTAATATCGTGCCGCGCTCAGGGATTTGGCCATTATCTTCCATACGTTGTACGGCAATTGCTGCGGTAAAACCAGCGGTGCCTATTGCCATTGCATCCCTTAGTGATAAACCTTGTGGAAGTGCTACCACCGCGTCAGATTTTACTCTTGCGTATTCGGTATAACCGCCATCATAAATTTCTGAAAGTTGCGCACCACATACAAGTACTTTGTCACCAGCAGAAAATCGGCCATCTGAAGAGTCGACAACAACACCAGATAAATCAATGCCCGCGACTAGAGGGTATGTGCGTAATATCTGACCTTTACCTGTTGCAGCCAGCGCATCTTTATAGTTGATATCTGAATAAGCGACTTTAATAACTACTTCGCCTTCAGTTAAGTCGCTTAAAGAAATTTGCTCAAAGCCACTGGTAATGGTCTTATCTTCATTACGATGTACTCTAAATGCGGTGAATTTTGCTGGTATGCTTTGTAAACTCATCTTAATCCCTCTTGTTGTACTTGATTATTACCAAGCAGCACTTAGTTAATTGCAAAAACGCAGAGCTTATTGCCCTGCGCTCAAACAACTTGCCACCTTACATGTTTCTTCGATATTGTCCGCCAACTTCAAACAATGCACTAACGACTTGTCCTAGTGAACAAACTTTACAAGCATCCATCATATGCTCAAAAATGTTTTCGTGTTTGATAGCCGCCGCCTGAAGCTCTCTAAGTTTCATACGAGTTTGTTCTTCGTTCGCTTGATGTAAACTTGCTAACATATCTATTTGGTAATTTTTCTCTTCTTCTGTCGCTCGAATAACCTCTGCTGGAATAACAGTTGGAGAGCCTTTTGAACTTAAGAAAGTATTAACACCGATAATTGGGTATTCACCAGTATGTTTTAAGTTTTCGTAGTATAAGCTTTCTTCTTGAATTTTACTGCGTTGGTACATGGTTTCCATTGCACCAAGTACACCACCACGCTCTGTGATGCGGTCAAATTCAGTCAAAACTGCTTCTTCAACTAAATCAGTTAATTCTTCAATGATGAACGAGCCTTGAATAGGGTTTTCGTTTTTAGCTAAACCTAATTCACGGTTAATAATTAACTGAATTGCCATTGCACGGCGTACACTTTCTTCTGTTGGCGTTGTGATTGCTTCATCATACGCATTGGTATGAAGCGAATTACAGTTATCATAAATCGCGTACAGAGCTTGAAGTGTGGTACGTATATCGTTGAAATCAATTTCTTGCGCGTGTAGAGAGCGGCCTGACGTTTGAATATGGTATTTCAGCATTTGTGCGCGAGCGTTGGCGTTATATTTCATCTTCATCGCTTTTGACCAAATACGACGGGCAACACGGCCAATAACGGCATATTCTGGGTCGATACCATTTGAGAAGAAGAAAGATAGGTTAGGGCCAAACTCGTTGATATCCATACCACGGCTTAAGTAATATTCAACAAACGTAAAACCGTTGGCCAATGTTAACGCTAATTGTGTAATTGGGTTAGCACCAGCTTCTGCAATATGATAGCCAGAAATTGATACTGAGTAGAAGTTACGTACGCCTTTATCAATAAAGTATTCTTGAACGTCGCCCATTAAACGCAAGGCAAATTCTGTTGAGAAAATACAAGTATTTTGCGCCTGATCTTCTTTTAAAATGTCTGCTTGAACAGTACCACGTACCTGAGTCAATGTTTTTGCTTTAATGTCTGCATAAACATCTGCTGGCAATACTTGATCACCAGTAACACCTAACAACATTAAGCCTAAGCCGTCATTACCTTCTGGTAATTCACCTTGATATTGTGGACGAGCACAACCTTTAGCTTTGTAGATGGCATTAATTTTTGCTTCGACGTCTTTTTCAAGGCCTTGCTCTTTAATGTAGATTTCACATTGCTGATCAATAGCAGCATTTAAGAAAAATCCTAGCAAAATTGGCGCTGGACCGTTAATGGTCATGGATACTGATGTTGCTGGATGCGCCAAGTTAAAGCCTGAATAAAGCTTTTTCGCATCGTCTAAACAGCAAATAGAGACACCAGCATTACCAATTTTACCGTAAATATCAGGTCGTACATGAGGGTCGTTACCATACAGTGTTACTGAGTCAAACGCGGTAGATAGACGTTTTGCAGGCATGCCTTTAGATACATAGTGAAAGCGTCGGTTAGTACGCTCTGGGCCACCTTCACCCGCAAACATACGTGTAGGATCTTCCCCTTCACGTTTGAATGGGAATAAACCTGACGTATACGGGAATTCACCTGGTACGTTTTCTTGCAAATTCCATTTTAAAATATCACCCCAACCTTGGTATTTGGGCAAACATACTTTAGGAATATCAAGATGAGACAGAGATTTTGAGTGCGTTTCAATAGCAAGCTCTTTGTTACGCACTTGAAACTTAAACACTGGCGCTTTGTATTTAGCTACTTTTTCATGCCACTGATCAATGATCAGTTTATTTTTTGGATCTAAATCTAGTGCAACTTTATCAAATAATTCTTGAAGGTTAGCCGCCAGTGTTTTGCCACTTTCTTCACCACTTTCCAACGCTGCATCAATTGCCTGTTGAATACCGTATAGCTTTTGCGCAACGGTAGCTTGTTGATTAACCCATTCATCGTAACCACGGTTATTATCAGCAATTTCAGATAAATAACGAGTGCGTTTACCCGGAATAACACTGGCTTTTTCAGCCTGTGTGCCAGCTAAATCTAACAAATCAACGTTTAACGCTTCTGATTTTTTCGCCAATTCGGTGATAATTTTATTGTAAAGCTCCGTCATACCGCGATCATTAAACTGCGATGCGATAGTACCAAATACTGGCACTTCATCGTCACCGGCTTCAAACAAGCCACGGTTACGTTTGTATTGTTTCTTTACATCACGTAATGCGTCTTCTGCGCCACGCTTATCAGATTTATTCACCGCAATAATGTCGGCGAAATCTAACATGTCGATTTTTTCTAATTGTGTTGCCGCACCGTATTCAGGCGTCATCACATATAAAGATACATCTGAGTGCTCTTCTATTTCGGTATCTGATTGACCAATGCCTGAGGTTTCTAAAATGATTAAATCAAAGTCTGCCGCTTTTAAAATATCGAGCGTGTCATTAACATAAACAGAAAGCGCTAAGTTCGATTGACGAGTGGCCAGTGATCGCATGTAAACACGGTCGTTGTTTACCGCATTCATACGAATACGGTCACCTAATAATGCGCCTCCTGTTTTGCGTTTTGATGGATCAACAGAAACAATCGCAATTTTGCTTTCTTCTGTTGCCATCAAAAATCGACGGATTAATTCATCAACCAATGACGATTTACCAGCGCCACCTGTACCGGTAATACCTAATACTGGCGTTTTGCTCACTGCGGCAATTTTTCGAATTTTGTCTAAATCAGCTTTGTTTTCTTCTGGTGCATTTTCTGCAGCAGAAATCAGACGTGCAATAGCTTGTTTATCATTCTTTTTAAGGGCTGCAACATCGTCTTTTTTGATATTTACGCCGGTTTTAAAATCACAACGCATGATCATATCATCGATCATGCCTTGTAGACCTAGTGCTCTGCCATCATCTGGAGAGTAAATACGAGTAATACCATAGTCATGCAGCATTTTTATTTCGTCTGGCAAAATAACGCCACCGCCACCACCGACGATTCGAATATGTTCACAACCGCGTTCTTTAAGCAGGTCGTACATATATTTGAAGTATTCGTTATGACCACCTTGGTAAGACGTCATCGCAATAGCATTAGCATCTTCTTGAATTGCCGTATTAACAACTTCTTCCACACTGCGGTCATGGCCTAAGTGAATAACTTCGACGCCGCTTGATTGCAATATACGACGCATAATGTTGATAGCTGCATCATGACCATCGAATAACGAAGCTGCAGTAACTACACGCACCTTGTTTTTTAATTCGTATCTTTCAGTTGTCATTGTCGTTCTCTTCTTTATGACGAAATATCTACGCAATTGGCAAAAACTAATACGCCTAGTCAGTGTTTTAGTTTAGTCGCTAATTTTAATCTAAGGCATTTTACTTACCTTCAAGATCAATATTTGTGCCTAATTGCTATCTCTAATATTAGTTAGCAATGATTACATCATAGATACCACAAGGTTAAAATTGATTTTATTGCTTCAATGATGGACTATATTGTTATTAATGCGCATAAATATAGTTGCTGACACACCTCGATGAAAAAAACATCAACATTCAACGATATAAGATTACTTATTCCCATGTTTTTACTGAATAAGTTAAAAGTGCACCCATTAACACAGGGCTTATATCCCGTATCTTTAGGTAAAACCAATCAACAGGTACATATTGAAACACAAGCCCAAAGCAGCCAGATATATCAGCTTATTTACTGCCAGTATGGCGAAGGCGTTTTGCAGTATAAAAATAAACAGCGATCGGTTAAGCGCGGCGATTTAATATTGATTTCCCCTAACCTAGCGTTTCAATATCAAAGTAAATCAGATAGTAAAAATACAGTCTATTGGCTTAACTTTAGCGGTAAGCTGGCCGATGATTTTGCCGAGCGTTTATTGATGAAAATGGAAGATGGCTTTGGTGTTGTCGGGGCGCAAGAGTTAGCCTTTAAAGATTTTGAAACCCTTATTCAACTAGGGAGCCGAGGTTATACTGCCACTAACGTGATTCATGCGGTACATGTTCTTCAACAAATGCTCAGTTTTTTAGCTCTACAACTACGCCTTGAAAGTTTTAATGTGCATTCGACCTTTAGCTTAGAGATGATTGAATCGCTAATGCAGGAAAATCTACATCAAGAGCTAAACCTCGACACCTTAGCCCATTATAGTCAGCTATCTAAATTTCATTTTGCTAAAAAATTTAAAGAATTAACCGACACGTCACCCATTCAATATTTTATCAACATGAAAATTCAACATGCTTGTTTTCAACTCGATAATACTGAAGATACCATCAAACAAATTGCTGAGTCACTGGGTTATTCAGATCCCTATTATTTCTCTCGGTTGTTTAAAAAAATGGTAGGCATATCCCCAAAACAATATCGCCAGTCGTAATATTATTTGACTATTTGATGTGTTATAAACCTAATTGATTAACCTACAAACAGAGTAAAACATAACGACCATTTATTAGGGACGGCAACATGGACAATTTTTTACTTTTTACACTAACCAGCATCCTGCTTGTATTAACTCCTGGGCCCGGAAATGTTTTAGCAATAGCTCGTGGCATTTCGCAAGGTAAAAGAGCAGCAATCGTTTCATCTATTTTTTCTGGGTTAGGCGTATTAATGCACGTGCTTTTTGCCACACTAGGTTTATCTGCCATTTTAATCACTTCAGCGTATGCCTTCACCGTCGTTAAAATAGTTGGCGCTATTTATCTTGTTTATTTGGGTATTCAGGCGATTAGATCACAATCTTTTGTTTCATTTGAAAAGAAGCAAGCTGCGTCAATGAATCAAGTAGCCCTAGCTGGATTTTTAACCGCGAGCTTGAGCCCTAAAATTGGCGTATTTATGTTGGCATTTATTCCACAGTTTATTAGTCATAACACCACCAATGTTGGGCTAGAAATGGCTGTTTTAGGTACATGGTTTGCATTCCTAACTGGCTTAGGTTTTGCGTTGATGGGAGTCTTTGCTTATCAATTAAAAGGATATCTAGTTAATCGTCCCAAACTAGTAAAAGCATTAAATCACGGTGCAGGCACAGCGTTAGTCGGTTCAGGTATTTCACTGGCTATGGCCAAACAATAGGTTATCTCATAATTATTTAAAGTGTGCTCAATGACTCGCGTTGAGCAACCACATTTAACATCAATATGCATTTTTTATCGAGCAATAAAGGCAGTACCGCTTTTTGCTGCAAAATGATTTGCTGTTCAGGCTGAGTGATAGAAAGTATACCATGATAGTGAAATGTGCCCTGATGAAAAATAAGTATGGCATCATCGGCGATTTCTATCACTTCATCACCTTGTTGCACTAAGTCAGTTGCCGTTAAAGCGTTTGTTGAGATATCAAATGACAATGTGACTTCATGATTTTCATCAGCAAACCATCCAGCTGTCATGGCAATAAAATTTAACTGCGCTTCGAGTTTATTGCACACAGCCCCTAGTGTTGGAAACCGGCGACCAGCTTCTTTGTCTGCTTTAATCGTGATAGGTAAAGTATCGTGTACCATCATGTTTTTCAGTTAATTCGTTTGATAGACAGTGGATTATATAAATTTATCACTCTTTCGAATACCATCAATATTAACCATAAAAAAACCGTAAATGCATAAACATTTACGGTGGCATTGATTAGGGAAAGTCTAATTTTTGCCTAAATGTGTTCTCGTTATTTTTGTTGCTTTATTGTTTGATCAATTAAATGAAGTAAGCCAAGTTCATCGTGCCTGTCGTGAGATAACTCCCAAATCATCACACCGCCAGCTTGTTCAATGGCAAGTTGGGTTTTCGCTTTTATCGTCTGATAGCCATTAAAGGTAATATAATCGCAATCAGCGCAATTGTTATTGATAAGATCTGTCTGGCTTTTCTCCTTACCAAATTGTTCTAGAATTTCTCTAAATCTATATTCGGCTTGATATTTGCCAAATCCATAACCGTAAAATGGTAAGCCCAAGATGATTTTTTCTTTTGTTAATCCTTTACTTCGCCATAACGAGATATCTGCTTTTGCTTTACTTAAGGTCGAGTGTTCAACACCAGCAGGCCCCCAGGTTGGCCCTATGGCGTCGTAAGACATAATCGACACAAAATCAAAATATTTGAGGGAAGCTTGTGGCATCATGCCACCTTGATAAGATCCCGTCGCAGCACTTAGCAGCTTGTTATGTTTAGCAAAGTGCAGTTTCAATTGTTCGATAAAAGGAACAAAATGCCCATTTTGATCGATTTGGGTCAGTAATCTCCCTTCAATGTCGATATCTAGTCCGTCAAACTGGTAACTATCAACAAAATCTAATAAATGCTCTATTGTCGACTGACGGTTGTTTTTATTTAGCAATGTCGCCCAATCGCCTGCACAACTTGGATAAGCGGCGCCACCAATTGAAATTAAAACCTTTTTTCCAGCTTGGTGAACCTTGTTGATCACATAGTCTATTTCTGCTGAGCTTAACGTTTTGCCATGTTTTCCCACCATGCAAACAGGTTGACCATTCGCTCTAAAGTTTCCTTTTTTATCTGGGTGTAAAAAAGCCAGAGTTAAATGACTGATTTTAGTTAAATCAATCTGATCCACTTGAGTTTTTATACCTTGATAGCCGGGTAAATAACCGATCACTTTTATTTGTGCCAACACATTTAGCGGTAAGATAAAAATTGTAGCTAACGCTAAACATCGTTTAATAACTTGTTTATACATGGTTTTAGCTTCCCTACTGATTACTTAAGTTGCTGTTCATGAATTTTAAAATTTAATCCGCAACGTCGAATAAAATCATCTAGGCCAGTCATTTCATGCTGATATGCCGCCGTATTCATTTGATGCGCCTTATTTATACTTGGAAAGACACCATACCCAGCTAACATACATGCCCAGGATTTTGGCTGGTATGCCCCCCAAACATTGTGTTGAAACATATCTTGGACAAAATCTTTACTGTTATGCCACAGGTACAAAATACGGTTTAAATTATCTGATAATTGCTGTTCACCTGCTCTGTCTAGCCAGTAGTCATTATCTAAACGTTGATTCATTTTATAGTGGCAAACAATGTAATCTCGAATGCCATCAAAACGCTGATTAATATCGTCATTGAAAGCCTTTTGAAATTGACTGGTCCCCTTGCCTTGTTCAACACACTGAATAAATTGCGAAATAGTATTAAATGCTAACGCAATGGCGGTTGCCTCTAACGGTTCAATAAAGCCTTGTGACAAACCCACAGCCAGACAGTTTTTGTACCAGTGTTGCTCAACTCGACCAACTTTTATCGATAAATGCCTAGCTTCAACATCGCTATCTAGCAAATTTAAATGTTGCCTTAACTCGGTTTCCGCTTGGTCACTGTCGATATATTCCTTGCTATAAACGTATCCATTACCAAAACGCTCTTTTAGCGGGATCTGCCATGCCCAACCGCTCGTTAAAGCAGTAGACTTAGTTTCAACAGGCAATGGAGATGTAATATTGCTCGGCATTACAACCGCAGCGTTGTTCACTAAATTATCCTGATAGCTAACAAACTTTGCTTGTAATGCTCCTTGCAACAGTAAGCTTTGAAAGCCAGAACAATCAATGAAAAAATCAGCGTCCAACTGGCAGCCATCGGTTAAACAAACGGCTTTTATATTGCCATTTTCATGTTGCAACACATTTTCAACATGCCCAATGATTCTTTTAACTTTTAACCCTTGTGCATGCGTAGCTAAAAACTGACCTAAAAGCGCTGAATCAAAATGATAGCCATAGGCAACACCAAACGGGAAACATTCATCAGGCACTGGGCCTAATTTATGTTTTGCCAAGTACGACTCCAAAAAGTAATGATCAGGATGAGCATTGACCGCTAAACCTTGCATTCGCGCCTGAATATTCTTGTAAAACAGAGGCAGGGTAAATACATCATCGGTCTGCGCAGCAAAGGGATGAAAATAAGACTCAAATCCAGCAACTTTAGACCAATGTTCAAACCTGATCCCTGTTTTGTATGTCGCGTTGCATTGCGCCATCCATTGCTGATCTTGCAAACCTATTGCATCAAAAAACAACTTTAAATGTGGAGTACTACCTTCCCCAACACCAATAATGCCAACATCTTGTGATTCAACGACTTGAATTTCACTATTTTTCCACCGTGTCGCTAACAAATTAGCTGCCATCCACCCTGCAGTGCCTCCACCAACGATGACAATTTTTTTAGGCAAGCTGGTATTTTCTAACATGATTCTTCTCTCGCTAATGTGTACACAGTGCTATTGGCTCAACTTATTTGCAAAGTATTGCCTGACTTTTTCGACATAATCATCAGACAGGTTGCCGAGTAAATGCTGTTGATGCTCTGGGATATAAGACGTTGGTTCTACTCCTTGTTTAAACAAGTAATGATCAAACAAGTGACGCCACGAGTTGCGCTGCTCAAGGTTTAAATTTCGCATTGCCAAGAGTGCGATATTTAAGCTGTCGATAGCACTTGGTGCTACTGCATTGACTGCTGATGCACCATTCCACCAATAGTTAATTAATGCATTAACTTTGTCTAACGACTCAACGTGATGCCACCACAACATAGGAATGAAAATAGCATCACCCGGCGCCAATTCAGCAAAGTAAGCATGATCAAGTGCTTCTTCAAACAAAGGGTATCGTTCGAAATCTGGATTGTTTATATCCACCAGACTGGTTGGCGCGCCAGCTGGTGTAAAGTTTAGTGGTCCGGGATATAGGTTTTTAGTTTGATCTGGTGGGAAAAGAATAAATTGACGGCGACCAGCTACCACACAAGCAACATTATCAGAGCCATCATAATGTGTATTGACGATACCTTCATTGCCAATCCATAACCTAGGTTGAACATCGGTAAAAAATTCCGTTGGATTGTCTTTCATTAGCTCAGGCAAAATTGACTCGATTGGTGTGCCTTGCATCGAAATTGCGGGGTAAACGTCTCGATCGATCAATTCAAGTAAACGACCTAAAAACAAATCAACTCTTTCCTCACCCGATAAAAAATTCACACCAGTAAGATCATGATTGTAATAAAAGCGTTTGTTTTCATATGGTGGAGCCACCACCATGTTAGTTTTATTGCCGTTATAAAACTGATTGATGTATTGTACCCACTCTTCTGGTGACGATTTTCCTGTTTGAACTAGCGGCCAATGCGTTGCAAAACCTCGAATGACTATTGGTTTTTGTGCGGGTACCACTTCATTATAAAATTTATCAGCGCAAACATTTGTATATTCGTCGATTGAAAGAAATGATGTCATATCAAACCTCTGACACATTAAATGCATTTGCAGGACAATGCTGACGTATAAAATCTGCATGTAATGGCATTGCTTCGACAGTCGCTTGAATCGCCTTGACATTTTTTAACAGCATGTCAGCGAGGCTCTGTTGATGAAAGCCATCTATAAGCGGGTGATACTTTTCAGGTCGAATATGCATACCCTCTAAAATTGCACACCAACTATCCTGAGTGAAAAACTGACCATGAACTTGCTCTAATTGGCCACGCTGTTTAAACAGAGATAATTTATGTTTAAGGCTCTGAGGAACTGGCATATTTGTACACCACTGCCAAAAATCACTATCATCACGCTGTGCGGTGGCGTAATGCAAAATAATGAAGTCTCGGATTTCCAAGTAGTCCTGATCAATTTTTTGATTAAACAACTCGGTATTTTTTAGGTCAAAATCCGCATCTGGAAAGTGTTGTATAAAATGCACTAAGGTTTTGTACACCAAATGAATTGCAGTAGACTCAAGCGGCTCAAGAAAACCACTTGCCAATCCTAATGAAAGACAGTTTTTATGCCAGATTTTTTCTCGTTTACCCGTTGTAAATGGAATAATCTTTGGCTCACTTAACGTAACGCCTTCAAGGTTATATTGTAGCGTTTTAATCGCCTGTTCATCACTACAAAATCGGCTACAAAAAACATAACCATTACCCGTTCTGTGTTGCAATGGTATTGTCCAAGACCAACCTGCTGGTTGTGCTTTAGCGATAGTATAAGGTGATGGCGAATGTTCAGTTTTTGTTTGAATGGTTACCGCGCGATCGCACGGTAAAAAATCTGACCAATTGTCAAACGAAACGCCTAAAGACTTTTCAATTAACAATGCGTTAAAACCGGTGCAATCAATATAAAAATCACTCTTTATCGTTTGTTGGCATTTAGTCGTTAACTGCTTAATAAAACCTTGTTGTTCAAGTTCTACGTCACAAACAGTTGCCTCAATCCGCTCAACACCACGTTGCAAACATAGCTTTCTTAAAAACTGTGTCACTTGCGTGGCATCTAAATGTAATGCGTGAGCGCTATTTGCCAGCACCCAATTATCGGTACTTTGAGGCCTAAAAACAAAACGTTGGCTTTTAGCCATTTGAGCATTTACAGAATAATCTAATAATGCCGCCTGACTGCCTGAGCTTAAAGATTTGAGCCAAACTTGATAAAAATCAAAACCATTGACGTCTTTACCAATACGCCCAAATGGGTGGAAATACTGTTCGTTTACTTCATACCAGTCATCAAAACGAATTCCTAACTTAAAAGTTGCGGAAGTTGCTTGAATAAAGCTTTTTACGTCAATTTGACAAGCGTGCAAAAAGTCCATAATCGATGGTACTGTCGATTCACCAACACCAATCGTTGAAATATCAGGTGATTCAACGACCACAATTTTGGTTTTACAGCCTTTGAGGACAGTGGAAAGTAAAGAAGCCGCCATCCAACCAGCGGTACCACCACCTACTATACAAATTGACTTGATCCCTTGTTGCATGCCCTAACCGCTTTTGTAATTAATGAACGAGTTGAAGTAATAAATAGAGGTTGAATAAGATGTTACACAGAATAATCTGCGTAACATCTTTAACCAACTTTACGGCGAGATTAAAAAGTTGCGCGAAGTGTTAACGCATAACGACGGTCGGTCGTAAAGGTAAACGCATCGGTTAACTTACCTTGCTGGTTTTGTTGATACTGGGTTTGTGTTTCTTCACCCAATATATTGCTCACTTGTAGACCAACTTTGAAGTTTTCATTGATGGTATAAAACAAGCTTGCATCCATCATCCCTTGATCTTTCGAATATGCAGGAACAAACTCTTCAGACTCTCTTAACGTTAGTAAGTACTCTGAACGCCAGGTATAAGCTAAACGGAAAGAAATATCATTTTTCTCATACATACCAACAATGTTGAAGTTTTGATCTGAGTAACCTTGTAGCGGCAAGCCAGTAAACTGACGGAAGCTATTGCGGTTATCAACAACTGGTACACCTTGTCCATCATACTTTAACGCTTCTGTTGGAGCAGTATTTGGATCTTCTAAGCCATCTTGATCAATATAGGTATAGTTAAACTGAAGACCTAAACCACTCCACAAACCAGGTAACATATCGTAGAACTGAGAGTATGAAAATTCGATACCACGAATAGTTCCTGACCCTGTATTGGCAGGGCCATATGCCGAAACAGGATACACAGAGCCACCTACTTCAACTTCGGTAGAAAACTGCTTGTTGCGAATAATGTTTGACAGTTTTTTGTGGAATAAGCCGACAGTTACCGAGCCAGCTTCCGCAAAATACCATTCGGTAGTTAAGTCAAAGTTGACCGATTCTTCAGGCTCTAAGAAAGCATTACGCGCATTGGCACTCACTTCAATGTTGGTTAAGTCCACTGTCGGGTTTGTTACTTCATCTTTACCCTCAGCAGGATTTTGTAACACTTCTTGGTAATCTAAGCTGATGTTCATGCGGTTAGCTGAATCAACAAGGCTCGGGTAATAAAGCCCCTTCGAAGCACCAAATCGAATAATGAAATCGTCAGTAATACCAAAGTTTAAGTTTAGGCTCGGTAAGACTGTGCTGTAGTCAGTACCATCGATAGTGCTTAAATAGCTTTCACCTGATGCTAAAGCAAAAAGACTCGGATATTGATTTTTCATCACTTGATAAAGTGAGCCTGTTTCATCAGCACCGCGACGAGAGGTCGACGGTAAATTAATTCCACCACTGGACTCTACTTGGTAATTTACATACCTTAATCCAAGGTTACCTTTGACAATAATGTCATACTTTTCGATATCAAAATCAAAGTCACCTCGTAGGTAAACTTCAGTGCGCTCCGTGTTGCTACCACTAATATGACGAGGTGCAAAGTGCGAATGAACGCGGTCGCTAAGGTCTTCATACGGTACAGCACAGCCACCGCTGCCGTCCATCGCTGTTCCTTGAGCTATCCAAGTACCGCAGCCATTACGTAATGTTTGAGCATAATTTTCAGCTAAGTCCATTCGTGGAAACAAAAAGCTGTTATATGCCCCTATTAAAGTACGATTATTATAATGATCACCAAAGTTTACTCTTTGGTATAACTCAGGAACTACCTGCGGAGACGCATTATATGAAGCTTGAGCATTCCACGGCGTACCTAATGCTTGCCAACCTTCGTAGTCAGTATCTCGAACCGTAAGTTCCTTATCTGAATAATAAACGCCAGCTTTAATAGCGGTAAAAGCACCATCTAACGCATAATCAAAATCTAATTTAATACTTTGAGAATTAGCTTCGTTATGCTCTTCTTGTTGCATACCACTTGCTAAACGCAATATTGGATTAGTATCAGCTTCGACATCTGCTGGATTTGACGTGTTTTCATTTAAAAACTCAATAGTCGGAGATGATCCCCTCAAATCTAAGAAAAATGGCGCAAATTCTGAGGTCTGGTTGCCATTAATACGAGAAGTTAATGAGTTATTATGTACAATTTGCTCTGAATCAATGTGCTGATAATCAAAGTCAACCGTCAATCTGTCTGTTGCTTTGAATTTAATGTTAAGTGAGGTATCTTCAACAGTGCTTTCATTGAAGTTGTAACGCGAACGGAATTGCAATGGTAGTTCAGGTTCATTTGAACGACCAACTCCTGAAGTAACATAACCATCACTATCAACGGTTAATGGCCTACCATCAGCACTTTCGTCAAACCATTGAATAGCATTTGGCGCATATGGCAAGAAGCCACGATCACCAGAAGCGATAACATGTTCGCGCCACTCTAAAGATGCTTTTGAATTTATGTGCTCTAAAGTAGCAGTTATGCGCTCATCTTTACTTTGCCATTGAAGTGACGCAGTAAAGCCACGACGAATGCGATCGTTCTCGGCTGACGTAATGGTGTAGCTCGCTGGTGCATACCAAGTTACCCCGTCCGGTTGCCCCTCTAACGCTTGACCTTCAAATTCAGGCGTATATGCCGCAGCATCTTCGTCCGAGTACTGGACTGTATCGGCAAAATCTGGCCCACATGCACGCCAGTCAGAAGCTCCAGGAATACAAGGATTAGAATATTGACCTGCGATAACACCAGGACTTGGCGTTCCCCATTGGTCGTATGAGAAGGTATCTACAGGACCACGGCTATGAAAGTTACCTAAACCAAAGCCATCACCTCGAGTTTGTAGTTCAGAGCGAGAAGCGGCAACTAATAAGCCAAACTTACCAGAATTGGTATCCCAGCTATCTGAGAATAAAGCATTAAACGAAGGTGTAGTTTCTTCGCGGTAATCACCATAGTTGGCTTTAGCACCAAAGGCTATCAAACGCTTGTCAGAATCAAACGGTTTGCGTGTAACCAGATTAACGGTACCTGCAATTCCCCCAGAGATTAAATCTGCGGTTTGATTTTTAAATACTTCTACCGCGCCCAAAAGCTCGGCTGGAAAATCTTCATAACTTAAACCGCCATAAGGGTTCGCACTAAAAGAATCACGGCCATTTACTTCACTTCGCACTCGGTCTAATCCGCGAACCAATACACTGGTTCCTTCATCAGCGAAATGTTTTGGATCATCTGATGCGGCAAAACGCTCTATGGTAACCCCAGGTAAACGTTGCAATGCTTCAGTCACTGATACGTCAGGCAAAGCGCCTATATCTGTGGCTGTAATGGCATCTTTTACCGTGTCCGCGTAGCGCTTCAGGTCTTGGGCACTTTGCACACTTTGGCGCATCCCCAATACTTCAATGACTTCCAATTCATTCGCTTTTTTATCTTTTGCTACCGTCCTCGCAGCATTTTGCTCCTGAGCATAAGCTACAGTTGCACTTCCCATTATCGCTAAAGCGATCAAACTTTTATTAAATGACGTCGACATATGCGAACCTCTAGTTATTCTTCTAATGGTATTCCCTTATCACTTAGGCGTAATATTTTGCGCTTGCTTACCCCGAAACACAGCTTATATAAATCCAAGTGTTTAATACTCATGTCATTATCGAATGCTAGTTTACCTTATAAGAGCAAACTTAAAATTTATCCGATGTACCACGTGTTAGCCTAGTGACCACCTAAACATATCAAGCGTGACTGATCAGTGATATAGCTTTGCATGCTCAATTCATGAAGCGTACCAACAACTCACATATCAATCTGTTTTTAAAGGTTTTTATTAAAAACACACCCGTTATCACATTCATAAACTGAACCCTAAAACATGTTAATGATTAAACCAATGAGGATGACTTTGCTGAATTGCAGGAATAAAAGTTCGGCTTATAGGTAACGATTCTTTACCAATAATGGCTTCATATTTTAATTTTGAAACACGATTTACCCGCTCAACCTTTTTGGGATTCACTAAATAAGAACGATGTATTTGTAACAAGGCAGTTTCATCAAAATACAAACGCACGGTTCTTAATCGCATAGAAATATATCTGGGCTCTTTTTTACCTTGAACATATATTCCGGTATAACCTGACTCGGCTTTTAAATATTTTGTTTTTTCCTTAAAACGGGTTAGTTCATATAATTCTGACAAAACAGTTGGCTCTTTTAGCAAAGACTGTATCGCTTTTTGCACCATTAACGTTTGGTACACTAAAACTTGTATTAATTGTTGATCGGATTCACTTAATTTATTTTTAGTGACAATTTCAACAGTAATATCATCAGCATTAACCAATACCTCATTCTTAGATAAAAGAGCTTCTTCTCCTAATCGAGACACCAATTGATCATGGTGATTGATGGTAATTTTTGTCTCTTGCTGCAAAATGTCGATAAAATATTGGCAAGCTTGCTCTAAACCTTTGTATATGTCTTTACTCGGCGCGGTCGACAAATTGAACGAAGTGATCGCCATAAACAATGAATTGAGTGACGGGGCTCGTTTTATTGCTAACTCTTTTGAGGCAGAATCTTCTAATAACTGAGGCTTGTTTTCATTGACCAATTCGACATTATCAACGATCAGTTTTTTTTGCTGAAAATTAAATGCAATCCCCTCTTGTGCTCTGTGACTTTGCATAACCAGCTCTGATGGAAATACTATGGTAAAGTTGCCTTTTGCGTTGTTGGTGTAAAGAGAAACACCAAGTAGCTTCGCCTGATGATGTAGTGCATTGAGCCTAGTATGGTTTAAAGACGTTATCTGATCGCCCGCTGCCCATGCTAACTCAATTGTTCCCCCTTGTTGATCAAACGCAACATGCAAAGTAATAAGTTCAAATTGGCTACTGTGTTGGCTAGCAAAATCACATAAATTGTATAAAAACTGCTGCAATCCATCTGGATTTATCAATAGTTGCAACGAAACATCTTTGTTCCAATATATCTGTCGGCCATGTTCAAGTTCAGATAAAGTCGCCACGTTTTGCAAGATTTGTTGCAAATGAACAACTTCTTTAAATATCTGATTAACCGATGAGTTAAGTTTTGTTTCAGAGAGAATTGACGCTAAAGGCTGTAAAACCTGAGAAGAAAGTTCGGTAATGGCTTTCACTTGTTGTGCAGAAAGTAACGCTTTGTCTTTTGCTTGGTTAGCAGCAGTAACCACACTTAAAAGCGGCCACTCAATGCCTTGTAACCAGTACTGTAAACGGTAAAACGTTTGGTGCTGTATAAAATCTTCCTTATTTCTTTTGTTCAACAATACAGTAAAAGCAATAATCCCTATCAAAATAATCGACATCATTTGCAACAGTACAATAAGCGCATCACGGTTTTGCAGCCAAAACTCAAGCATTTTGTAATATCTACTGGTAAAAAAATGATACTGATCAAATACATCAATTAACGCTCGATCACCATTATGAAGCTGTCTAACGGCCATTCCAGCCAATTGATTATCCTTGGCGTAGAGAACTTTAGCGGCGATAGCGCTTTTGTTTTCAAACGCAATAAAGTGTCCGCCATATTTTTTAGGATTAAACAAATAACTGGTTTTTCCTCGTTCGTCCCAGTATTCGATATAGTCTTCAATTGACAAAAAATACGATAGATTTTTTTGGTTATACACACCCGTTGCGCCGCTGTGTTGCCCGTCCCAACTCCCCCAGCTTAAGGTTTTGTGTTGCTGTTTAAAGCCATTATTAATATCAGGTACACCTTCCCAACCAACAGCAAATGAACCAACGGTCATTACCATTTTGTCTTTGTTCACACCAAATGACGACAATATATTGATGACAGAATCAACGGAGCGTTCACCTTTATTAGCAAAAAGCGGCGACTGAGGCTCGGCTAACTCTCCTTGGTCTCCGGGTAATCGTGTTACATCAATAACCACAGCGTCAACTTGCTGATTAAGTGTAGTAGCATCCCAATTTGTTTCTAAACTATATGGCGCTAATATCGTTTGCAGCCAACAATTAAGATTTTGTGCATGACATTGACGTCTGATTTCTTGTAATAACAAATTAAGGTTATTGCCATCATTGTCGCGCCTACTAACAATGTCGGGGCTTGATGTTCGATAAATTGGAAACTGCCAATCAATTTCAATGCCATCAAATTGATACTTTTTCATAAACGCAATAGCGTTTTTAGCCACAATAGCACGTCCCTCGGATGTACTTGCCAAAGTAGAAAAGTGCTCAGAACGGCTCCAACCACCAATACTAATTACCGTTTTTAGCTCTGGGTAGTCACGTTTGGTTTTTTTTAACTGGCCAAAACTGCCCAAGTATTCGTCATCTCTGTCAGCTCCAAGATACAAATGTTCAATATCTGCAAAACGGTCACCTAACACTACCTCACCATGCCGAGTTAAATCTGCATTTTTATAGACCAAGTGGGTCATTAAATGAACGGGTAAATCTTGGATGAGTACATTAGGGCTATAAATAGCCCATTGAGAATAGTACCCCATGATGATTGGTTTTTCGGAATTAGCGTTTGCAGGCTTGAGAAATAAACAGGCAATAAATAGTAAGGCGAACCACAAACACCGTGCACAATACGTTGAAAGTTTTTGAAATAAAGACGTGAAATCGTTTAACAACATATCCCTTTGGTTCAGCACATCAGTGCAAAGGTTGCTTTTTTATTTATCAAGCAGCATATCTAAAAACACTGACATTGTGAATAACTATTCCAATTAAGTGATTAATAAAACATCAATACAGCTAACGCATTGAAACAACTTAACAAAAGCTATGAGTTTGTCTCTAACTGTCTTTATCGTTCAGTGTAACAAAACCGACTAAAAAAAGGGCCATTGCAAATACAATGGCCCTCATAAGAGTTTCAGCGGTTAACCTTTTAACCTCTGATACACATAAACAATGTGTTTATAGCATTTCTACAGCGATTGCCGTTGCCTCTCCACCACCAATACATAGCGAAGCAACACCTTTGTGTAAATTACGATTTTTTAGTGCATTAATAAGCGTTACCATAATACGTGCACCACTTGCACCAAGTGGATGACCTAAAGCACACGCTCCACCATTGACATTTACTTTCTCAACATCAAGCTCAAGTTCTTTGATGGCCAACATAGTCACCATGGCAAAAGCTTCGTTAATTTCCCATAATTCAACATCGCTTGCAGACCAGCTGGCTTTATCAAGCACCTTTTTCATCGCACCAACAGGTGCTACTGTAAATTCTTCAGGTTTTTGAGCATGTGTTGCATGGGCGACCACTTTGCACAATGGTGTTAAACCACGCTTTTCAGCTTCTGATTGTCTCATTAAAACTAAAGCTGCAGCACCGTCAGAAATAGAACTTGAGTTAGCCGCAGTAATGGTACCGTCTTTTTTAAATGCGGGACGCAAAGAAGGAATTTTGTCCGGACGCGCATTGCCAGGTTGTTCGTCAGTATCAACGACAACATCACCTTTACGTGTTTTAACCGTGACTGGAGCAACTTCGTTGGTAAAAGCACCAGATTCAATCGCTTCATTTGCACGCGATAATGAGCGAATAGCATACTCATCCATTTGTTCACGTGTAAACGCAACATCGTCAGCAGTAGCTTGTGCAAAACAGCCCATAGATACGCCATCGTAAGCATTTTCAAGGCCATCGACCATCATGTGATCCAATACTTGTCCCGCGCCCATTTTGATGCCTGAACGTCCTGAAGGCAGTAAATGAGGTGCATTAGTCATGCTCTCCATGCCACCAGCAACGGCAACATCAATAGAACCTGCTAAAATAGCATCGTTCGCTTGCATCGCCGCTTTCATACCCGAACCACACACTTTGTTGATAGTGGTACATACGGTAGATAACTCAAGGCCGGCTTCTAAAGCCGCTTGGCGTGCTGGTGCCTGTTTTAACCCTGCTGGTAAAACACACCCCATAATAACTTCATCAATTTGATCATTAGCTAAACCTGCCGCTTCAACTGCTGCTTTTATGGCAGTTGCTCCAAGACTTGGTGCAGCAACAGGTGATAAGCTGCCTAAAAAGCCCCCCATAGGCGTTCTTTTAGCTGCAACAATAACCACTGGATCTTGATTAGACATAATGTTCTCCAATTAGCGCTTAGCGCTCTTATTTATAGCTTTGTAAATAATAGAGCAATGCTGTTATTTATAAAATAGTGTCAATTAGGTTAACTTATATTTACGTTTACGCCAACGTAAACTAAATAGTTCATTCAGTCAGTAGACCCGTTGACTGTATTAGATAATTTCCACTTGCGAAAATTTTAACTAGGTAACGATATCAACAAAGGAAGTTTACGTAAACGTAAACTTCATGTTATGGTAAGCCAGTTATTATTAATTATGGGTGTGCAATGAGCAACAAAAATACGGCAACCTACTCTATCGGTGAACTGGCAAAAGAGTTTGATATTACCACCAGAAGTATCCGATTTTATGAAGATCAGGGATTAATCCACCCAACACGTAAAGGGCAAACACGAATTTATAACCAAAGAGATAAAGTTCGTCTAAAGTTAATCTTACGTGGCAAAAGACTCGGTTTTTCACTTGCTGAAACGGGTCGACTTTTTGAATTATATGACGCTGATAAATCCAGCGTTACTCAGTTAAATACCATCATGGATTTAATTGCACTAAAAAAAGACGAACTTAATCAGCAGTTAGAAGATATTAAAGCGGTTTTGGTCGAACTAACAGGCTTAGAAAACAACTGTCGCAATGCGTTAACTGAGATAGAAAACAACAAATAATCAGCAACGCATAACGTACCTGCAACTAGTAAAATATTTATAAAAGGAAACATCATGATTTCTACATTTTCTTCAATCAACTTTAACTTGGGCGAAACGGTTGACATGATCCGTGACCAAGTCAATGCCTTTGCCCGTGATGAAATTGCACCACGTGCAGCTCAAATTGATATTGACAACGAATTTCCAAATGACTTGTGGCGCAAATTTGGCGACATGGGTCTATTAGGTATGACGGTTGAAGAGGAATACGGTGGTTCTGGCTTAGGTTATTTGGAGCACGTTGTTGCTATGCAGGAAATCTCGCGCGCTTCTGCTTCTGTAGGTTTAAGTTACGGCGCCATGTCAAACTTATGTTTAAACCAACTGCGTAAAAACGGTACTCACGAACAAAAACTAAAATACTTACCTAAATTATGTTCTGGTGAGCACATTGGTGCTTTAGCTATGTCTGAACCCAATGCGGGATCTGACGTAGTTAGCATGAAATTACGCGCAGAGAAGAAAGGCGATAAATACGTTTTAAACGGCAATAAAATGTGGATCACCAATGGTCCAGATGCCCACGTATATATTATTTATGCAAAAACCGATGTAAATGCTGGTTCAAAAGGTATTACAGCGTTTATTGTTGAACGCGATTACCCGGGCTTTAGCCGCCACCAAAAACTCGATAAGTTAGGCATGCGTGGCTCTAACACCTGTGAACTTGTATTTGAAGACTGTGAAGTGCCAGCCGAAAACATTTTAGGTGAGGAAGGTAAAGGCGTTCGTGTATTAATGTCAGGTTTAGACTACGAGCGATTAGTATTATCAGGCGGCCCGTTAGGTATTATGGATGCCTGTATGGATTTAGTTGTGCCATATATTCACGACCGTAAACAATTTGGCCAATCTATTGGTGAGTTCCAGTTGATCCAAGGCAAAATTGCTGACATGTATACACAAATGAATGCAGCAAAATCTTATGTTTATATGGTGGCACAAGCGTGTGACCGCGGTGAAACAACACGTAAAGATGCTGCCGGTGTAATTTTATATACCGCAGAACTTGCAACTAAAATGGCATTAGATGCGATCCAATTACTTGGCGGTAACGGTTACATCAATGAGTTTCCAGCAGGTCGTCTACTTCGTGATGCCAAACTGTACGAAATTGGGGCGGGCACCTCTGAAATTCGTCGCATGTTAATTGGCCGCGAATTATTCAACGAAAGCAAATAACTGTGACAGGCCGCTAACATAGCGGCCTGTATTTCAACCTTATTTTCACAGCGAAGTTAACTAAAAAGGTAACACTGTGGCTAAAATCATTTCAAAAATTAACACCCGAAGCCAAGAGTTCATTGATAATGTTGAACATATGCAGCTTCAAGTTAACGATTTAAAAGAAAAATTAGAACAAATTAAACTTGGTGGTGGCGAGCGAAGCAGAGAACGACATCTATCACGCGGCAAGTTACTACCTCGTGATCGAGTCAATGCGCTACTTGATCCAGGCTCACCGTTTTTAGAGTTGTCGCAATTAGCGGCGTTTGATGTTTACAAAGACAACGTACCAGCCGCAGGTATTATTACCGGCATTGGGCGTGTTGGTGGACAAGAATGCATTATTGTTGCCAATGATGCCACCGTTAAAGGCGGTACTTATTACCCGCTTACTGTTAAAAAACACCTGCGCGCACAAACTATCGCACAAGAGAACAATCTACCCTGTATTTATTTAGTTGACTCTGGCGGTGCCAACTTACCTAATCAAGACGATGTTTTTCCTGATCGTGAACATTTTGGTCGAATTTTCTTTAATCAAGCCAATATGTCGGCGCAAGCTATTCCACAAATTGCAGTAGTGATGGGCTCATGTACGGCAGGTGGTGCTTATGTGCCCGCCATGGCTGACGAATCTATCATAGTCAAAGAACAAGGTACTATCTTCTTAGCTGGCCCACCTTTAGTTAAAGCAGCCACTGGCGAAGTCGTATCAGCAGAAGATTTAGGCGGTGCTGACGTGCACTGTCGCACCTCTGGTGTTGCCGATCACTACGCTCAAAACGATCATCATGCCCTTGAACTCGCTCGAACCGCAGTTAAAAACTTAAATCGCGTAAAGCCAGTGAGTGTCAATATCGAAGCGGTACAAGAGCCCGCTTATGAAACCTCAGAAATTTATGGTGTTATTCCTAAAGACAGCCGTCAGCCTTTTGATATTCGAGAAGTCATCGCACGTATTGTTGATGGCAGTGAATTTGATGAATTTAAAGCGCTATATGGCACCACTTTAGTGTGTGGTTTTGCCAGAATATTTGGCTATCCGGTAGGTATTGTCGCTAACAACGGTATTTTGTTTGGTGAATCTGCGCAAAAAGGTGCGCATTTTATTGAGCTTTGCGCACAGCGTAAAATTCCACTGGTGTTTTTACAAAACATCACTGGCTTTATGGTAGGACAACAATATGAAGCCGGTGGCATCGCAAAACATGGCGCCAAAATGGTTACAGCTGTTGCCACCGCCAATGTGCCCAAATTTACCGTATTAATCGGCGGCAGTTTTGGCGCTGGTAACTATGGCATGTGTGGCCGAGCCTATGACCCAAGATTTTTATTTATGTGGCCAAATGCGCGTATTTCAGTAATGGGCGGCGAACAGGCTGCTGGTGTGTTAGCACAGGTAAAACGTGATCAAAAAGAAAAACTCGGCGAATCTTGGTCAGAACAAGAGGAAGCCCAATTTAAGCAACCGATCATCGATACCTATGAACACCAAGGTCACCCATATTATGCGTCTGCTAGGCTATGGGATGACGGAGTGATTGATCCTGCCGATACACGCCAAGTATTAGGGCTTGCCATATCTGCATCTTTAAACAAAACGATCGAAGATACCAAGTTTGGTATCTTTAGAATGTAGGAGGCAACATGAGTTTAACGACAGATTCTGTGTTATTTGAAGTAGACCGATATGGTGTTGCCACCGTGACACTTAATAATCCAGACAAACACAATGCCTTTGATGACAACATCATCGAACAACTACGCCAACTCTTTATCAATATTGCAGCCAGACGTGATATTCGTATTGTCATCCTTGCTTCAACCGGAAAAAGTTTTTCAGCAGGTGCTGATTTAGCTTGGATGAAGCGTATGGCTGGTTACAGTTATGAAGAAAACTTAAACGATGCCAATGCCCTTGCACAAATGTTAAAAGCGCTAAACTTTATGCCGCAAACTACCATTGCTAAAGTTCAAGGCGCTGCGTTTGGTGGCGCAGTTGGATTAGCAAGCTGTTGCGATATTGTTATCGCCAGCGACAAAGCCAGCTTTTGTTTAAGCGAAGTAAAACTTGGGTTAATTCCAGCAACCATTAGCCCTTATGTTGTCGCCGCTATGGGACAAAAAGCCTGTCGCCGTTATTTTCAAACGGCAGAGCGCTTTTTTGCAGACAAAGCGATGTCGTTAGGTTTAGTTGACGAAGTCGTTGCACTAGAAGAACTAGACTCTGCTGTCAACGCTATGGTACGTACATTACTGGCTAATGGCCCAGAAGCTGTACACCAAGCCAAACAACTCGCTTTAGATGTAGCAAACAGAGAAATCGATGAAGAGATCATTGGCATTACCAGTGAACGAATTGCCGCCATTCGAGTATCAGAGCAAGGACAAGAAGGTTTAACTGCCTTCTTCGAAAAGCGTTCTCCACAATGGATCACAGAAATCTCACCGGATCGCGAGAGCTAATACACATGACAATTTCAAATAAAATGTTCAGCAAAATTCTTATCGCTAATCGCGGTGAAATAGCGTGTCGAGTGATAAAAACGGCTCGTAAAATGGGGATCAGAACGGTAGCGGTTTATTCTGATGCCGATGCCAATGCACTGCATGTCAGCATGGCAGATGAAGCCGTATATTTAGGCCCTTCTCCTTCACGCGAAAGTTACTTACTCAGTGAAAAAGTTATCGCTGCTGCCAAGAAAACAGGCGCTCAAGCTATTCACCCTGGCTATGGTTTTCTTTCAGAAAATGCCGATTTTTGTCGTCTTTGTCAGCAAGAAAATATCACCTTTATCGGTCCACCTGTTGGCGCGATTGAAGCCATGGGTTCCAAATCAGCTGCAAAAGCCATCATGGAAAAAGCACAAGTACCACTGGTACCAGGCTATCATGGTGATGATCAGTCAGAAGCTGTGATTAAAAAAGCGGCCGATGACATGGGCTACCCTGTACTGTTAAAAGCAACCGCAGGTGGCGGCGGTAAAGGGATGCGCCAAATTTGGAGTGAAGCTGAATTTGCGGATGGTTTTGCCGCAGCCAAGCGTGAAGCAAAGTCGTCTTTTGGTGATGACACTATGTTAGTTGAAAAATACTTAACTCAGCCTCGCCATGTCGAAATACAAGTATTTTGTGACAATCACGATAATGCGGTCTATTTGTTTGAGCGTGACTGTTCAGTTCAACGTCGTCATCAAAAAGTGATTGAAGAAGCACCTGCCTTTAAGATGAGTGAACAGTTGCGTGCACAAATGGGTGAGTCGGCGATAAAATCGGCCAAGGCCATTGGTTATCGTGGCGCTGGTACAGTAGAGTTTCTTCTAGACGTGGACGGTTCATTTTATTTCATGGAAATGAATACCCGTTTACAAGTTGAACACCCAGTGACTGAATTAATCACAGGGCAAGACTTGGTAGAGTGGCAACTCCGTGTTGCTGCGGGTGAAAAATTACCTAAATCACAAGATCAACTTGCTATTCACGGCCATGCTTTTGAAGCTCGTATTTATGCTGAAGATCCTAACAATGATTTTCTTCCAGCTACCGGTACGTTAAATTTTTTACAACCGCCTGAAGAATCTCAACATGTGCGTGTTGATACTGGTGTAAGACAAGGTGACGACGTTAGCGTTTATTACGATCCTATGATCGCCAAACTTATCGTTTGGGACGAAAACCGTGAAAAAGCGTTACAACGTTTAACCAAAGCGTTAACCGAATATCAAATAGACGGTGTTACCACCAACATCGACTTTTTATATAACCTAGCCACTTGCCAATCATTTGTTGACCAAGAAATTGACACTGGTTTTATTGAGAAACATCACGACGAAATTTTTCATGACGACCAAGTGACGCTAAACGACGAATTACCAATGGCCGCTTTGTATGTTGTATTATCACAAGCAGAGCAAGCTAAACAACAAGCCGTTGATAGCGCTGATCCACATTCACCATGGAATCAAACCAGCGCTTGGCGATTAAATGAAGCACATTTGCATAAAATCACCCTCGCACACAATGAGCTTGATTATCCAATTACCATTGAGCAAAAACGCGGTGGCACAAGTAGTTATTATTTGATCTCGATCGACCACCCTGCTTTTAATGGTAAAGTGACTGATTGCCAGGGACGTATCGAAAATAACACCTTAAAAATCAGTATTGACGGCTACCAAAGTCAAGCGACTATTTCGCGTAATGGCGACAACATTAGCTTGTATCGCCCCAATGGTGTATTTAATTTTACATTGGTGCGTCCAGATTGTGGCTTAACCGATTTGGATGATAATCACGGTGGGTTAACTGCGCCAATGAACGGTACTATGGTCAGTGTACTTGTTTCAAAAGGCGATAAAGTAACAAAAGATCAGCCACTGATGATCATGGAAGCGATGAAAATGGAGCATACCATTAAAGCGCCAAGTGATGGCGAGATTGACGATGTATTTTATCAAGCGGGAGACATGGTTGATGGTGGCAGTGAACTGGTTAAATTCACGGCTATGGAGGATTAGACCATGTCATTACCTAGTAGCGTTAAAATCGTTGAAGTAGGCCCTCGTGATGGTCTACAAAACGAAAAAACCTTGATCAGCGCCGATGATAAAATAGCACTCATCAACAAATTAGCTGACGCAGGTCTCAGTTATATTGAATCTGGCAGTTTTGTTTCACCTAAATGGGTGCCACAAATGGCGACATCTTCTGATGTATTTAAGGGTATTAACAAGCAAAGCAGCATTACCTATGCGGCACTTACACCTAATATGAAAGGGTTTGAAGCCGCCATTGATGCCAAAGCTGATGAAGTGGCCATTTTTGGCGCAGCCTCTGAAGCTTTTAGCCAAAAAAATATCAACTGCTCTATCGCTGAAAGTCTAGCTCGATTTGAATCAGTGATTGAAGCGGCAAAGGCCAACAACATTAAGGTTAGAGGTTACGTATCTTGTGTCGTTGGTTGCCCGTATGATGGTGATATCGCACCAGAGCAAGTTGCTGATGTTGCTGAAAAATTATACCAAATGGGCTGCTATGAAATATCGCTTGGCGATACGATTGGTGTAGGCACCGTAGACAGTGTACAAAAGATGTTACAGGCAGTTAGCGCCCGTATTCCCAAGCAACATTTAGCCGTGCACTTTCACGACACCTATGGTCAGGCGTTAACAAATATTTACACTGCATTACAACACGGTATTTCTGTCGTTGATAGTGCCGTTGCTGGATTAGGCGGATGCCCTTATGCTAAGGGCGCTTCAGGCAATGTAGCAACCGAAGATGTTGTTTATTTATTGAATGGTTTACACATCAAAACTGGCGTAGACTTCGAAAAATTATTAGCAGCCGGTTGGTTTATTAGTGATAAATTAGGCAAATCGCCTGTATCAAAAGTTTCCAATGCATACCGAGCAAAAGTGTAAGTACACGTTTGCTTGATAATATTTATTTACCAAGGAGTAAATCATGGCGGGTTTTGACAAAGTAGTCTCTAGCTATGAAGAAGCACTAGCAGGTTTAGAAGATAACATGACTGTTATCGCTGGCGGATTTGGCCTTTGTGGCATTCCAGAAAACCTGATAGCAGAAATTAAACGCAAAGGCACAAAAGGCCTAACTGTTGTGTCAAATAACTGTGGTGTTGACGATTTTGGTTTAGGTGTTTTATTACCCAACAGACAAATTAAAAAAATCATCGCATCATATGTTGGTGAAAACGCCGAATTTGAGCGCCAAATGATGAATGGCGAGCTTGATGTAGAACTAACACCACAAGGCACTTTAGCAGAAAAAATGCGCGCTGGTGGTGCTGGTATCCCTGCATTTTTTACCGCTACCGGTTACGGTACACCAGTTGCAGAAGGTAAAGAAGAGCGTGAATTTAATGGTCGTCACTTTATTTTAGAAGAATCAATTACTGGTGATTTTGCTATTGTAAAAGCTTGGAAAGCTGACCGTTATGGCAACTTAGTATTTAGGAAGACAGCAAGAAACTTCAACCCTATGGCTGCTACAGCTGGCAAAATTACCGTGGTAGAAGTTGAAGAAATTGTCGAGCCTGGCGAGTTAGATCCTGATCAAATTCACACACCAGGTATTTATGTTAATCGTTTGATTCAAGGCACGTTTGAAAAACGTATTGAACAACGCACAACAAGAAGCGCATAAGGAGACACTCATGGCATTATCAAGAGAACAAATCGCGCAGCGTGTTGCTCAAGAACTACAAGACGGTTATTACGTTAATTTAGGCATAGGTATTCCAACGTTAGTTGCTAACTACGTGCCAGAAGGCATGGAAGTGATGCTTCAATCTGAAAATGGCTTACTAGGTATGGGACAATTTCCAACTGAAGAAGAAATTGATGCAGATCTAATTAATGCTGGCAAACAAACCGTTACTATGGCTAAAGGTGCTTCAATTTTTGATTCAGCAGAATCTTTTGCCATGATCCGCGGTGGTCACGTAGATTTAACCGTATTAGGTGCTTTTGAAGTCGATGTTAACGGCAATATTGCTTCGTACATGATCCCTGGCAAGCTTATCAAGGGTATGGGTGGTGCAATGGATTTGGTCGCCGGTGCCGATAATATTATCGTTACTATGACCCATGCATCTAAACATGGCGAGTCTAAACTTCTAACAGACTGTACTTTACCGCTAACAGGTAAAGGCTGTATTAAAAAAGTTTTAACTGATCTTGCTTTTATTGAAATTAAAGACGGCAAATTCCACTTGCTTGAACGCGCACCTGGTGTATCAGTAGAAGAGATTCAAAAGTTAACTGCAGGTGAGTTGATTGTGCCAGAACATGTCCCTGAGATGACATTTTAAGCCACAATAAATAGAAATAAACTAAGGGGCAGCTTGCCCCTTTTTTCTTTATTAACCTAAAAAATGTAAACTTTCGGCGCCGATTACACTGTTCAAGATGTTGTTAAATAATTGTTATATCAGCACATTAATGTATATCTACTGTTTTTATAACCAGACAAACTTACACAATACTTGATTTTGACACACTATTTCGCGATACTGAAAGAGACAAAGAAAAGGCAAAACACGCGAAAACGTGTTACGCAAAACCACCGGTCTAAGGGTAATTTATTACCTATGACAGCGGAGTTACCGAGTTCAATTAGGTACGTCCTGTGGTTTTTTCTTTTAATAAACTCATTAATGCATTTAAGGTTATTAAAATGAAAAAATTATTACTAGTTTCTACTATTACTGCTTTAACAATGACGTCTATTGTTTCTGCGCCGAAAGCACAAGCTAACAATGTAGCGCAAAGCCTATGTGAATACGTGGCTGCTGACGACAAAAAGCGTATGCGTACATTTTTAAAGACAAATAAAATTAAAATCCGTTCGGTTTTTAATGGTATTGAATGTAATGGTAAAAACTTACTGGTATTTGCATCAGAAAGAGGTTCTGTTGAAACAGGTTCTTTGATTGTAAGTAAATTACCGAAGAAGATTGTTTCTGACAATCTCGCAGATATCCAAAATGGAGCGCAACCATTGATAGATGCAGCTAACGAACGCGTTAGCAGCTAAAATTATTTTTTAGTAGGCGTTATTTGATTTCAAGTAATTTGTTTTACTAGCTAATAATTCTTCTGTCGAACCAAAAAGCCAGCGTTTACGCTGGCTTTTTTTATCCATTTAATTGCTTGGTTTTAAGCGCTTTTCACTCTAAAATTAAGGTAAGTGTGTTGAGCTAAATTTGCGTTTTTGTTCTAAATTCACACGGTTGACAAATACTTATATGTAGAGATTGAAGCAATTAAATCACGTTACAATAACAATAAAAATGCCTTAGTATTGACAGGAGGTGGCGCTCGAGCTGCTTATCAGGTTGGAGTACTGAGTGCGATATCCAAATTTTATCCGAGGCATTACCCTTTACCCTTCCCTGTTATTTGTGGCACGTCAGCAGGTGCTATAAACTCAACTGCGCTTGCTTGTTATGCATCATGTTTTCAATTGGGCACTAAAAAGCTTGAATGGGTGTGGAAAAACCTCACAACCGAACGCATCTACCATAGCGATCCTATTCGAGTATTTGGCCATATATTCAGAGGCTTTCTCGCAGGCTTTCAAGCCGATTACGCCAGTAAAACTGCCAGGAGCTTGCTAAACAATACCCCGCTAAGACAACTATTAGGAGAGGTTTTAGACTTTAAACGGATAGATACCAACATCATCAACGGTTATTTAAACGCTTTATCTATCACTACGTCGAGCTATACAACGGGTGACTCTATCAGTTATTACCAGTCTGATGCTCTTATTCCCCCATGGTTTCGAGCTAAAAGGCGTGGAGTACCAAGCCATATCACCTTTGAACATTTGATGGCTTCTTCGGCCATTCCAATGATCTTCCCATCAGTAAGGATACGCAACGAACATTTAGGTGACGGATCAATTCACCAATTATCGCCTTTAAGTCCAGCAATTCATTTAGGCGGTGAAAAGCTGTTTGTTATTGGCGTAACCCAGCCAAAAGATAAATTGCATCTGCATGAAAATAACCCTCATCCTCCAACGACCTCTACCATTGCAGGTCATTTGCTTGATGGTATTTTCGCGGATTCATTGCAAAGTGATCTGGAACGACTCAACCGCGTTAACCAAACGCTGTCAATGATCCCTGCAGATCAGAAGCGTCAAGAAGGATTAAAGCCCATTGAAACTTTTGTGATTAACCCTAGCCAAGATTTTAATACCATAGCAGTTGAACATTATTCACGTTTACCGCTAGCTATTAGAATGCTATTTCGCAGCATAGGTATCACAAATGACGCGGAATCAAGTTTTATTAGTTACCTGCTGTTTGATCACTCTTATTGTAAAGAATTGATTAACGTTGGTTATATGGATGCAATGAATCAAGAGCAGAAAATTAGGGAGTTTTTGTCAAGCTAACCACCTTCGTGCATATAGCGCTCAACTCGCTCTACACGTCTTGGCTTGCCTCGAATGACTAAAGTGTCTTGTGCCTGCAAAATAGTATTTTCATCTGGCTCTTCTGATTCATTACCATTTCGTCTTAACGCTACTATAACCACTCTACGAGCAACAAGGTTTAACGAACGAAGCGATCTTCCGACGGCATAAGAGTCGTCAGTTAAATTAATTGCATTGGCAAACTCAATTCTCTCGATCCCCTCAGGGCTCATGTCTGTATGTTCACCTTGGAAAAAGCCATGTAAATGACTGTAATGACTCTTACGTTCTTTTTGTACGCGCCTCATAATGCGAGAAAAAGGTACACCAGTAAGGGAAAGGACTTGTGAAACCAACATCAAACTGCCCTCTAGACTTTCAGGAACAACCTGATCAGCACCGGCATTTTGTAAGCTTTCCAATTGATCGTCATTACGTGTTCTTACTAAAATAGGTACGTTAGGTGATAAACTTCTTACCTTCTGAATCACTTCAATAGATTGTTTATCTTCGCCAAACGCAATAACCACTAACTTGGCTTTATGTAACTTTGCAGCTTCCAATAACTCTGTTTTTCTTGAAGAGCCAAATAGTACATTTTCGCCTGCTTCTCTGGCTTTAGTTGTTCTTAGCGGATCTATGTCAATTGCAACGAAGTCAATATTTTCTTGTTTTAAGAAACGACTAACCGTTTGACCAATGCGTCCAAAACCACAAATAATGACATGTTCATTAAGCTCGACGTTAGTGGGTAGCTCGTCTAATCCTTGAATATCAACCTGCTTTTCATTGCTCAGCCATTTTCCCCAATCTCTGGCATGTTCTACCATATAGGGTGTAATCGCCATACTTAATATACCTGCTCCCAGTAAAATAGATGCAATGTCGCTTGGAAGAACATTCAATTGTGTTGCAAGAGCGATTAATACAAAACCAAACTCCCCCATTTGCGCCAACATAATGCCACTAGCCCAACCATCTTTGGCAAGTTCACCTGCTTTGACGGCAAGCATTTTAATCACCAAGACTTTTACTAACATAAAGCCTGCTAGCAATGTAAACATTACAATTGGAGAAGAAAAAACTACATTAAGATCAAGCTTCATCCCTACTGTGATAAAAAATAGGCCTAATAAAATATCACGATATGGTCTTATATCTGCTTCTAGTTGATGTTTATATTGACTTTCGCCCAACATCATTCCCGCTAAAAAGGCACCTAGAGCCATAGATAACCCAAACCATTGCGTCAACGCTGACGCCACTAAGGTAACCAGCAGTGTGGTTAACACAAACAATTCATCCGTACGAACCTGTGCCACTAGATTAAATATTCTTGGCAAGATCCATTTACCTACAGACATCAATATACCAACTACAAAAACACCTTTTACTAAGGCAACAAGTAACGCTGACGCCATAGAGCCTTCTGTTGCTGGTGCTAACATAGGAATAATTATTAATAAAGGAACAACAGCAACATCTTGAAACAGCAAGATAGCAACCGAAATCTGCCCTGACTTTCGTTTCATCGCGCCAGATTCGCTAAGTTGCCGAATGACAATTGCAGTAGAGGACAATGCTAATATCCCGCCGATGACAAGTGCACTACTGAATGATTGACCCAAAAGCATTGCAACTAACGTAAAAAACAAAAGTGAAATTGCTACTTGTAAGCTACCAACCGACAAAACTAAATGGCGCATTGCCATCAATTTAGGTAGTGAAAACTCTAAACCTAAAGTAAAAAGCAAAAATACTATGCCAAGTTCTGCAAAATGCTCATAGTCGACATTTTCTTGGGTGAAGCCAAATCCATGTTCACCCACTAAAACACCAGCAACTAGATAGGCTAATATTGCCGGCAAATGCAGTTTTCGAAAAAGCCACACGATGAAGACAGCAGATGTTAATATTGCAACAATTTCAAGGTGAGTAGACACAAAAAACCTAATAAAAATAAAAACTAACTATAATTTATAGTATAGCCAAATAGTTGCTCTTACAAAGATAGTTTTAACGTTTTATTGTGCGGCAAATATTAACCGCCAAAAATTTGCCTTTTTCCTCTTGCAGCCCTTTAAAAATGTAAATGTCATGTATTCATAAAACCTAATTCTTTGTTAATTTTAGTTATTTAAAATTAGGCTTAATTTTTGCATTAAAAAATCGATGGTTTTTTTGAGGTATTCAAATGCAAACGCTTAATCTAGTTGAAAACAGCAATATTGATTTTAATGCATTTAAAATTTTTACAGAGCAAGACAAAGTTGCGACGGCACGCAAGCTTGCTTTAGCAGAGCAATTGCAAACGAGCTTAGAATTAAATGGATTACTCAATATTTTTTCAATGGAAGTAGCTAAGTATGCAGATTTTTCAGGGTTATATTTTAAAAATGATGAACTTAGTGCCGAAGCCCGTGGTAGTCATTTAGGTAAAAATGAGCGTAGATTTGAGTTACGCCTAAACAATGATTACATTGGCACATTAACTTATGCCCTGAATAGCCCTATTAGCCTAACAAACTTCGACATTTTAACCGAGCTGCATCAATTATTGATCCATCCGATAAACAATGCAGTGAAATATCAACAGGCGCTTAAAATGTCCATGCAAGATGCGCTGACGTCATTGGGAAATCGCCGATACTTTGACGAGCAGTTAAAACGTGCCATGCATCATGCAAATCGCCAAGGTTCAAAAGTGGCATTAATGATTGGCGATCTAAATAAATTTAAACAAATCAATGATACACATGGTCACCATATTGGAGACAATATTTTAAAACGTTTTGCTAGCGTATTGCGTCAAAGTGTACGTGATTCAGATAGCGTGTTTAGATTTGGTGGTGACGAGTTCGTTATTCTTATTGAAGATGCAGATACTAATTCAATGTCGATCATTTCACATAGAGTTCATTCACTCATCGCACAAGATTCATTGTTAGCACAATACCAAGTGTCAACTTCTCTTGGTGCAACTTTAATGACTCGATCTGATACTGAAGATTCATTTTTTGAACGCGCAGATCAGCAACTTTATGCTAATAAGATGGCGCAAGGAAATTCGGTTTATCAAATCAAATAAATGAGTAACAACCCTATTTTTGATTTAAGGCTAATAGCGCTAATTTTCGCTCACTGGGCGTCGCTCCAATTTGCAAACGGCAAAAGCGCACCGCTTTGGCAAATTGCTCTTTCCCCATAAACGACAGCACCTGGCTTAAATACTTTTTGTGAAGACCAAAGGTTCTAGAATAGTGACTGATCGCATCGTCTAGACAAGGAAACTCAACACCATCAAAGATAAATGGCTCCGGTACTAAATATTGAAGGTCATCAATATTGACCCCAGCGATTTCAATTGGCCAACCAATAAAATTTACTCGCTCTCGCGCTATTTCATACATCATCCATGCGGAGCGCTTAAAACTTTCGAAATTACCACCTTCAAATTCAGCTTCTTCTAACTCTTGTTCAGTCCAATTAATGCCTATAGCTAAATGATCGTGGTACTTTCTCATCAACCCCTGTTTGACGTCTAACCTTATATGCCAAATGTTTTCAGCCGTTGATTGGTTAGCGATGACCTTGCATTCTTTGCAAGTGTTAAGCGACAAAGCCGGATGGACTGGCTCTATGATGTAACGAGTTGACGGTGCAAATAAATAATTGCAGCAACTTGGCTCACCACAGAACCAACATACGTGCCGATATTCAAACGGAGTTTCAATTGGTTGGCAAACATTCATCATTATTTACGACGAGTTTTTTTCACCTGCGATTTTACTTTTCCCTTCGACGGAACGCTTTTTGAACTGCGCTTTTTTTCTATCGCAATATTTTTATCTCGCGTTTTTTGATAGCGATTTTTATCAGTATTAGGTTTAGCTTTTAACGGCTGTCTACTTTCTTTAGTAGCATCAAACTCATAACCAGGTACGATAATTCGCTGAAACTTGCGGCCGATCAATGACTCGATATTACCAAGAAACTTTTCATCTTTAGGGCTTACTAAAGAAATAGCGACACCTGATTTGCCAGCTCTACCCGTGCGACCAATACGATGCACGTAATCTTCGGCTAAAAATGGTAAATGAAAATTGACCACGTATGGCAGATCGGGAATATCTAATCCTCTCGCCGCTACATCAGTTGCAACCAATACTCTTACTTCACCAGAAGTAAACTGCTCTAGCGCTTTGTTTCTTGCACCCTGTGACTTTTCACCGTGACACAAGGCCGTTTTAATACCATCAAGCTTTAATTCTTTTGCCAGTTGATTGGCACTTTCTCTTGTCCCAGCAAACACCATGACTTGGCGCCAATTATTAACACCTATTAATTCACTTAGTAACTCTCGCTTTCTTTGTTCGCTAACCCAGTAAACATGCTGTTTTACTTTACCTGAGGTTGTATTTTGCTTAGCAACTTCAATCGTTTTGGGATGATGAAGAATTTGTTTTGCTAATGACGTGACTTTATGTGAAAACGTGGCCGAAAACATTAAGGTTTGCGGATGAACCTTAATGTGCTGAAAAATACGCTCTATATCAGTTAAAAAACCCATATCAAGCATACGGTCAGCTTCGTCTAATACAACATGCTTTACTTGTCCAAGCTGTACATTACGCAAAGCAACATGTTCTAGTAATCTGCCAGTGGTAGCAACTAGGATATCAACACCATCTTTTAACATATTCGCTTGTGTCGCCATTTTAGCGCCACCATAAATAACACCGGTTTTAATCGGCATAAACTGCGCGTACTTACTTATGTTTTCAGCAACTTGCATCGCTAATTCACGTGTTGGCGTTAAAATTAATGCACGAACCTGTCCGTCTGCCTTTTCTGATTTATTAACAATATCTAGTAAAGGCAAGGTAAATGCTGCCGTTTTTCCCGTGCCCGTTTGTGCACACGCTAATACATCTTTTCCAGAGCGAATCACCGGAATAGCGCTTTGCTGAATTGGTGTTAAGGTTTTATATCCACAAGCCTTTACACCCTCTAATAAATCAGCTGATAAGCCTATTGCATCAACACTCACACGTTCACCATTTATTTCAATTCAAATTGGCGCGAATTATAGCAAGATTATTCTCAATGTTTGCACATTTACGCCTAAATTCTTGAACATTTACGGCTTATCTTGTGTTTTAAACCAAGAAAACGCCATTTGGACTCCAGATTGAAAACGAAAATTTACTTACCGCTGAGTTTATTGACCTTATTGTTGATTTCAAACAGTGCATCATCTCAAGCGCATGAAGGCAAGTTACTGACGACCAACCCCATTGAGCTGTTTAAACAAATTGATATCAATGATGATAGTAAAATTTCACTAGACGAATTTAAAAAACACCATTTAAACGAACAACGTGTTGAGCGGCACTTTCAACATCTTGATAGCAATAACGAAGAAAATTGCAACCGCAAAAAGGTCAACCATGTCATCAATAAAACGCCTTATTTATAGGGCGCAAATGAAAATAAAAGCTTGGCGAGTTAACGGTAATTCGACCTTGAAACGATATGATGTTTTTAATGAGGTTTTAAAAAACTCAACAGGCATAGTTAATTTACCTGTTGAGTTAATAATTATCGAAATTAGTGAAAAGGAACTGAAATAATTACTGCCAAATTCCTTTTGTTAATCTCAACTTACTGTGTTCTTCTTTATTTGGCTGATAAAAAGGCAAGGTGTTGTTTTTCATTTGCTGATGATAATCTTTGGTAACACTGACGATAACTTTGGACAGCAAAAATAGTGCAGTCACATTGACAATCGTCATAAGACCTGTCGACATATCTGCTAATGCTATCACTTGCGGTAAACTAGCCACTGAACCAAAAACTAGCATAGCTAGAAAACCTAGTCGTAAAAACCAGTGCCCCAACATATTATCCATGTTCAAATACTTCAAGTTGTTGTCGGCATAGGCAAAGTTAGCAACTATTGAGGTAAAGCCAAAAAACAAAATAGCTATAGAAATAAAGTCACTGCCCCACGCCCCTACTTGAGCGGCTAAGGCTTGCTGGGTAAGTTGAATTCCTTCAAACCCTTGTCCACCATCGTCAAACAATAAAATTAGCAATGCAGTACAAGTACAAATAACAATGGTATCAAAAAATACCGCCAACATTTGTACATAACCCTGTGATGCTGGGTGTGGCGGATTTGGAATTGCTGCCGCTGCTACATTGGGTGAACTCCCCATACCAGCTTCGTTTGAGTACAGACCCCTTTTAACACCTTGCACTATCGCTGCACCAACTAAACCACCTCCAGCTTCTTGTAAACCAAATGCTGATTCTATGATGTTGATTAAGATCCCAGGCACTTTATCGTAGTTAATAAAAATAACGATCAGACAAATGCAAAAGTATGTGATCCCCATAAAAGGCACGGCTAATTCAGCAAAACGTGCAATATTTTTAAGTCCGCCAAATATTATCCAGGCGGTGGCAATGGTAATTATAATGCCTGTAACTAACGGTTCGATACCAAACGAACCAGCAAATGCATCAGTTATAGAGTTTGCTTGCACTGAACTAAAAACAAAGCCGTAACCAAAAAACAAACACAATGAAAAAGTGATTGCTAGTGGCTTACTGCCAAGCCCCTTACTCATGTAATACGCAGGACCACCTCTGAAATTACCATTTCGATCTTTTTCTTTATAAAGTTGCCCTAATAAACTTTCAGAAAAAGCCGTTGCCATACCTACTAGTGCAATTAACCACATCCAAAATACGGCGCCTGCGCCACCTAGTGAAATAGCAACGGCAACTCCCATAAGATTACCCGTGCCTATGCGAGCCGCTAATGATGTACACAACGCTTGAAAAGATGATATGCCATGGTTATTGCTTTGACGACTTGATTTAAGCAAAGAAAACATATGGAAGAAATGACGAAATTGAATGGCTTTTAAACGGAAAGTGAACCAAATACCACAACCAGTCAATAAATATATAAGAATGCTGCCCCACAAATAACCGTTAAGGGTGCTAACAAAATCAAAAATCACTTTTATTCTCTATAATAAGTTTGTTATAGCTTAACAAAATTCCACTTAACAATCATGATTGAAAGCACTCATCGGGTCACTTCACTTTATATCAGTTTCCAAACACGACAAACAAAATAAGTTAAGCGTAAATACTTAACTTATTTTGCTATACAATAAAGCTTTTGAGCACTAATCGAGCGACTGTATTATCTTTTCTACTGACGCTTTAGCATCACCAAAAAGCATCTTGCTGTTCTGCTTAAAAAATAAAGGATTTTGCACACCAGCATAACCCGTGCTCATTGAACGTTTAAACACTACAACGTTTTTAGCATGCCATACTTCCAATACTGGCATACCTGCAATTGGGCTACCAGGATCTTCCGCAGCTGCAGGGTTCACCGTATCATTAGCGCCTATCACTAGTACAACGTCGGTATTTTGAAAGTCCTCATTAATCTCTTCTAAACCAAGAACAATATCGTAAGGCACTTTCGCTTCTGCCAGCAATACATTCATATGACCTGGCAATCGGCCAGCAACCGGATGAATGCCAAATCTAACTTCTATGCCTTTAGCTTTTAATTTTTGTGTAAGCTCATAAACAGGGTACTGAGCTTGCGCAACTGCCATACCATAACCTGGGGTTATAATGACAGTTTTAGCGTGCGAAAGTATACTAGCTACCTCTTCGGCTTGTGCTTCTACATGTTTCCCGTAATCTTTATCTCCATCAACCACAACATTTGTGCCAAAGCCACCAGCGATGACACTAATAAAAGAGCGATTCATAGCCTTGCACATAATGTATGACAAAATAGCACCTGAAGAGCCAACCAAGGCCCCCGTTACAATAAGCAAGTCATTGCTTAACATAAAACCCGCTGCTGCTGCTGCCCAGCCAGAATAGGAATTTAACATAGAGACGACAACTGGCATATCAGCTCCGCCAATGGACGCTACTAAATGCCACCCAAATATCAAGGCAATGATTGTCATCAGGTACAGTGCGCTATCTGAGCCATGCTGCGCTATAAATACTATCATTAGCGCCAAACAGACAAGACCCGCTAGGAGGTTAGCTTTATGGCGGTGTGGTAACATCAAAGCGGCTGAATTGATCAACCCTCTAAGTTTGCCAAAAGCAACGACTGAACCCGTAAAAGTAACTGCCCCGATAAACACTCCAATAAATACTTCCCCTAAGTGAATCGCAGCACTAGTGCTTTGATGTGCAGTCAATTGGCTGACGGATTCCATATGCTCATAATAGCTGTTAAAACCGACCAATACGGCGGCTAAACCAACAAAGCTATGTAAGATAGCGACAAGCTCAGGCATTTGAGTCATTTCGACTTTTTTTGCCAAGTGCATTCCAATTGCGCCACCAATGACAATAGCCAAAATAATTAGTCCAGTGTTTTCAACATTGGGATCAACAATAGAGGCCAACAAGGCGATAGTCATGCCAATAATGCCATAGGTATTGCCTGATTGAGCCGTTTCTTGCTTACTTAGGCCTGATAGACTGAAAATAAAAAGTAACGCAGCAACAATATATGCCGCTGTAATTAAACCTGGTGAAAGTGTCATATCAAGCCCCTACTTCTTAAACATTTTTAACATACGTTTGGTCACTAAAAAGCCACCAAAAATATTAATTGACGCAATTAATATCGCGATAAAGGCAAGAAGTTGGACAAGAAGACTTTCAGAGCCAATCTGTAACAACGCCCCAACAACGATGATCCCTGATATGGCGTTAGTTACACTCATCAAAGGCGTGTGAAGTGCATGAGTAACATTCCACACAACGTAATAACCAATCACACAAGACAAAACAAAAACGGTAAAGTGTGACAGAAAATCACTAGGTGCAACGCTCGCTATCCACGCAAAGGCTGAAGCAGCTATTAACATGGCAATCGGTTTTGCCTTTGAATTGGAAGTTTCAACCTCAGCTGTTGCGTTTGCCGTGTTATTGTTTGCAGGTTCAACTTTTTTAACTGGCGCAGCACTGACTTGAATTGGTGGAGGCGGAAACATTATCTCTCCATCTTTAACCACCACCATGTTCCTTATGACAACATCTTCAGTATCTATCAAAACATTGCCTGGTTGGTCTGATACTAAAAGCTTCATCAAGTTAACGAGGTTATTGGCATAAAGCTGGGAAGACTGATTTGGTAATCTTGAAACTAGATCGGTATAACCGATTATTTTTACGCCATTTTCTGTCACCACTTTACCCGCTACCGTAAGCTCGCAATTACCACCTCCTGCAGCAGCCAAATCAATGATGACGCTGCCAGTTTTCATGGTTTTAACCATCTTTTCGGTAATAAGCTTAGGCGCTGGTTTTCCTGGTATCATCGCGGTAGTGATAATAATATCAACTTCTTTTGCTTGCTGTGCAAACAAAGCCATTTCGGCGTCAATAAAGGCTTTACTCATTTCTTTTGCATAACCATCACCTGAGCCAGTTTGCTCTGACTCTTGATAGTCCATCTCAAGAAACTCCGCCCCCATACTCTCTATTTGTTCTTTCACCTCTGGCCGAGTATCAAACGCTCGAACTACCGCCCCTAAACTACCAGCGGTACCAATGGCTGCTAAACCTGCGACCCCTGCACCGATTACCATAACTTTTGCTGGTGGTAAATTTCCAGCAGCGGTGATCTGGCCAGTTAAAAAACGTCCAAAATGATGAGTAGCTTCAATAACCGCTCGATAGCCAGCAATATTAGCCATGGAACTAAGCGCATCCAGTGATTGTGAACGCGTCATTCTAGGCACCATATCCATCGCCAATGTATCGATAGATTTAGCTTTTAGTGCCTCGATTAACTGTGGTGACTGCGCTGGTGCAATAAAGCTAACAAGTGTCGCTCCTTCATTCATTAAATCGACTTCTTCGAGTGTTGGTGCATTGACCTTAAAAATTATATCTGATTGCCAACATTTGCCCTTAGTTACAATTGTCGCACCAGCTTCTTTAAAGTCATCGTCAGAAAAGTCAGCCTTTTGTCCTGCTGTTTTTTGAATACATACCGTAAAGCCTTGTTTAATTAAAGCCTTAACACTTGTAGGAGATGCGGCTACTCTATTTTCACCACGAGTTGATTCTTTCGGAACACCAATGATCATCTTACACCACCCTGTTTTTCTTGTTATTGAATAAGGGAAATGATCTTTATGTCTTCATCACAGCCAAGATAGCATGTTATGACTATTTAAAGACAATAACAAAGATATACACCCTCCTAACAGTTAACCAAACTCTGGATATATATCAAGCACTTTGTTCATTTTTTATTCTTTCTTACTAATTTTACCTTGCATTCTTTCCAGTCTTTTTAGTTCCAACTCTTTGGTCACTTTATCTACATCGCGATGCTCTAAAAATCGAGCGAGCGCAGCTTTAGTAAACTCCGCCATTTCATAACTTAACTCCCTGTCTAAGAATTGAAAAACATGAGTTGCTTGAGATAGGGATTGGGCAGATTTTTTTACATGAACACTTGTCGTTTGTTCAAAATAAGACAAAGGAGAGATAGTAGACATCGCTTGATTAAGAACTTTTTGATGTGCTGGTTCAGCAAAAAATTCAATTAATTTAGCGCAGTATTTCTTTTGCTTTCCAGCTTTGGTTAAAGCGAGTACAGACATGGGCGCCAGAATACTATTCTCACCGGTGATATTCATTTCGGGAAAAGTAAAAAAGCCTATTTTGTCTTCTTGGAATGCTTTTAAATCACTTAAAGAGATGGTTCCTATTAAATTCATGCCAATAACATCCCTATATAGTAATGGCATCAAATTATCACCAGCATACTTAGCGTGTTCTTGGTAAAAATAGCCTTTATTAAGCATATTTTTCCAGTGTTCAAAAACACTTTTTACTTGTGGTGAAGTAAAAGGAAGATTTTCCTTTACAAGCAGCTCATAGGCATCGGGCCCATTAATGCGTAGCATTAAATAATCAAACCAACCCGCCACTTGCCATGGAGGATTACTGCCCAAGCCTATTGGTACAATGCCATTTTTCTGTAAGGTTTCTAACACCAAGTTAAACTGTTGCCAGTTTTCTGGGACATCGATATCCAATTTTTCAAATAGTGTTTTTTTATAGAATATCTTCCAAGTGTACAAACTTATAGGTAAACCATAAATTTCACGATCAAACAATACTTGCTGCTTAGTTGATTCTGGTAAAAGCACATCAAGATTTTGTGTGGTCCACAACGTTGAAATTGGCGATAATTCGCCTTCCTTAGCTAACATAAACAAACGTTTGCCAGCATACCAATTTAACACATCAACATTTGGCGCTATTTTTAAGAACTTTTGGTACAGCTCAGGGTAATTTCTAGCATTTAGAATACGCAAACGCACTTTAATCTGTTTGTTTTTTGCTTCAAATTTATTCAGTAAATTACGTATCGCCAACTCTTGCTCATCTGAGTGGGCCAACATGGCAAAATTGATCACCTCCTCTTCAGCATGTGCCTTTGAAATGTTGACATTAACAATCAGTGCAACCGACAAACATACTTGAAATAAGAAGTGTTTTTTAGAGTAGCTATTTTTGTTTTTAGCAAATTGAGCGAGTATTATACTCTTGTTTTGAGAACGTGAATTAAAGCAGAACAGATAGATAAAAGATAAAGATTTAAAACAGCAAAAACTTGCTAAAAGACTTGAAGATACTACACGTAAGCTAGTACATACAAAAGCAAACCTAGAATAACCTCTATAAACTTTGCTTTTGCATGTCATAGTTAATCCTTAATCAACACTGTTCAGTGGCCAACGAACAATATAGTCTTCAAAGAAATCGAGGTCAACTTCAGCATCTGAAATCACCTTCCCTCTTACCGACATACCAGCCTTATGCATGGCTGATTTTTTCCCTTTATGTAATAAAGGATGCCACGAGGGTAAACCCTTTCCTTCTTTAAGCCGTCTATACGTGCAACTTGGCGGCATAAAAAAAACATCATCCAGATTTTCCTGTGTTAATTGAACACAGTCTGGAACCAATTTAGTGCGTTGATTATATTTAGTACACTGACATGTTTTATCATTTAGTAAATGACAAACAATATTCGAATATACCATTTGTTCGTTATCAGCCATAAAATCGGTCGGTTGCAAATCATTGCCTTCATCGATATCTTCATCATCGATAAATTTATGTAAACAACATTTAGCGCAACCATCACATAAAGACTCCCATTCTTGTCGAGTCATTTCTGCGAGCGATTTAGTTTGCCAAAATGGATCAGTCATAATTTCTCCCTACCATTTACCTTGTCTATTTAATAGGAGGAAACTTAATGCGATCCGACAAGTGTCCTACTGAACTTACAAAATACAGAGACCAATTCCAGTGCATCAAACTTTTATAGTTATTGTAGGCCAAATATACACGACCATTTTCATCATCAGGGTAAACTAGCGCAGCTTTAATATCAACAGCAGGTAAATCTGTGCCATCAGCTCGTCGAATACCCAAAGCTTGCCACTGAGCCAAAGTTTTACGCTTCGTTTTCCAGTCTGCTTGCCACTTGCGCTTTCCACCCGATAAATTCATCGCGAGTTGGTGATCAAAGTTTTCAGGTAGCTTTACTTGCCGACCCCATGTGAAGCCGCCATTCCATCCCTCTTTAGATAGATAATTGGCAATAGAAGCAAACACGTCAGCCGTATTTGTCCAAATGTCTTTTTTGCCATCACCGTCACCATCAACGGCAAAGGTTAAAAAAGAGGTTGGCATAAATTGGTTTTGTCCCATTGCACCTGCCCATGAACCTTTCATATTGTCTGCGTCAATATGTCCTTCTTCTAGAATTTGCAATGCAGCCCACAGTTCTTTCTTGAAAAATGCTTCGCGACGCCCTTCGTAGGCTAATGTGCTCAAAGCTGATACAACATTAAAATTGCCAGTTATCTTGCCAAAATTAGTTTCTACGCCCCAAAGCGCAATAATAAATCTTGGTTGAACTCCATATTTAGCTTCTATTTGTTTTAACAAAGCTTCATGTTCTTTATAGCGAGCACGTGCCCTATCAACTTTCCATTGCGGCAAACGTTTTGGTAAATAGGTATCAAGTGTTTCTACACGTTCGGGTTGGTTTCGATCTGCTTTTACCGCACGTCTATATAACTTTGGTTGGCTAAATGCTTGGTTTACAGTTGCTTGTGAAAAACCTTTTGCCAGCGCTTCTTTTTTTAACGCTTGAACATAGTTCTTAAAGCCTTCGTCTGTGAGCTCTTTGGCTTCAATAGAAAATAGTGGGCTAGTAAAAGCAATAAAGCCCAACGACAGTAGTATCTTTTTCATTAAACTGAGTCATCTCCTTTATCTTGTTTTCCTTCCTGCTTCATCGCTGCTTTGTGCTCAGCAAGTAAATCTTCTTTAGGTGGCGGAAGTTGCAGATAAAAGCCATTATCAGTTAATTCTTGTTTAACTTTATCAATGTTGGCGATGGCTAATTTATTACGCGAAGCAAGATTAATCACTGTAACTAAGGTTGGTGTACCAAACATAGACATCAATGTCTCAGGTACGTCAGAAAAGTTGTCGCGTTGTTTAACATAAAGAAAAGTGCTCTCTTTTTTGGCACTCTTATATACAGCACATAACATAGTTAATCTCTTTAGCTTTTCATTAACGGTTAATTCAATTGTAACTAAGATAAGTTTGCAAATTGCAGTTTGGCTGACGCAATTAAAGCTTCACCTACAATGGCAAAACGCCAACCAGATAACAACTCAACATCTTTCTCTATGGTGTTTTGTTTATAATACCAAGACATAAATTGGTTGATCTGTTTTTTAGATGCTAAGTTTTCGGCTGGCAGATCTAGCTTGCTCGAAGTAGCGCCAACAAACTCTTTAATTTTTTTGTAGTTTTGTTTATAGCCGGGATATGCATCAATGCGTTTAATTCGCTGAGGGAAGTCGCTTTCAGTTACTTTTGCTGCTTGTCTTAACACCGACAAAATATTTTTACCACGATGGCGCACATCGAGTGTATCAACGCCATTCAACCTAGCCATAGCACCAATACTAATAGGCGCATATTGTGCGCAAGCGGTTAATGTTGCATCTTTGGCAACAAAACTTAGTGGTAAATCGCGCGACGTTGCTTGTTCAAAGCGCCATTTTGCTAAAAACTTTAAGTTGTTAAGTTGTGAAGGTTGAAGCTTCCACGCCATTTTCACTTGCGTATAAAGCGTTTCTATATCCACCGTTTGCATCTTTTTGTTAATTAGCAACTGTGTTTCTTCCATCACAGCATGTTGCCATTGCGTTTTTTCAAGGTCGGCCATTAATCGTGGGAATAACTGCACCAAATGAATAACATCTGCTTTGGCGTATTCCATTTGGCTCTCACTTAGAGGACGCTTGGTCCAGTCGGTACGAGAGTCAGATTTATCCAATGATAAACCAAGGTAGTGTTCTACCATATTGGCATAACCAAGGGATAATCCATGACCTAGAAAGCTCATCACGATTTGGCTATCAATAACACCTTTGGGGTTGCACTTCCCTTGTTGAATAAATATCTCAATATCTTCTGAACATGCATGAAGCACTTTAGTGATATCAGGATTATTGATGAGATCCCAAAATGGTGTGAGGTCGTCAATAGTTAAAGGATCAATGAGCACGACTTGCTCACCATCACTCACTTGAATTAAGCCAAGTTTTGGATAAAAAGTGCGAGTGCGTACAAATTCAGTATCCACTGCTAACACTTTTTGCTTGGAAAAATATTGGCAAATATCTATTAATGCTTGTTCATCTGATATGAAATGTTCTTTCACTCAACCACTCATTATTGTTTGCTCTAAGGGAGAAACGCAGATTAACTTCTGCGTCGTCTTGTTTGTTTTATTGTTCGTTGGTGATGTTTTTTAACACTGCGACGAATGCGACGTGCTTTAGCATTATCAATTGCTTTATCATCAACCTTAACTTTGGTTTTATCTTCAAATTTTAAATCAACTAACTTTCTGTAGTAGTTGACCTCGTTGAGCGGTAACTCAATCCAACCCCCCAGTGGCAACTGACGTCTTAATTCTAAATCGCCATACCTTACGCGGATAAGTCGACTTACTTGCACATCTTGGCTTTCCCAAAGTCGTCTTACTTCACGGTTACGACCTTCAGAAATGACCACATGAAACCAATGATTGCGACCTTCACCACCACGATAAAAGATCTGTTGGAATTTCGCTGGACCATCCTCAAGCTTAACACCATCTTTTAAGCGTTTTAACATAGCATCGTCAACTTCGCCAAATACACGCACCGCATATTCACGTTCAACTTTACGTGACGGGTGCATTAGACGATTGGCAAGTTCACCATCTGTGGTGAATAATAACATGCCTTGCGTATTGATATCTAAACGACCAACCGCTATCCAACGACCTGATTCCAGTGGAGGTAAACGATCAAATACTGTAGGCCTGCCTTCTGGATCTTTTCTTGTACACATTTCGCCTTCAGGCTTGTTGTACATTAAAATACGACAAACTTCCTGCTCGGCAGCTTGAACATTAACTGAATGACCGTCTAGTCGGATTTGTTCTGAGCCTTCAACTCGATCGCCCAATTTGGCTACCTTGCCATCTACACTTACTCGGCCAGCGCTTATCATGGCTTCCATTTCGCGGCGTGACCCTTTGCCCGCTCTCGCTAAGACTTTTTGTAATTTCTCAGACATAGGTTATTTCTCGTCGGCAGTAACATTCCCATTTTAGTTCAAAATGGCTAAGTCTCTGCCTCATTTTTCAAGGTTATTTGGTCGGCTATTATATCCTGCATCGCATCATCCATGATAGTAGAATCTGCAACTGGCATTAATTGTGGTAACTGTTTCAACGATTTGAGTGAAAAGTAATCAAGAAATTGCCCTGTTGTTGCGTATAGCGCAGGCCTACCAGGCACCTCTTTGTGCCCTACAGTTTTAATCCAGTCTCTTTCTTGTAAGGTTTTCATGATATGACTGCTGACTGCGACACCTCGAAGATCTTCAATTTCGCTACGAGTAATCGGCTGTTTATAAGCGATAAGCGACAAGGTTTCTAAAATAGCGCGAGAATACTTTGCTGGTTTTTCTTTGGTCACTTCGGCTAGATGTTCACTGACTTTTTCATTTGCCTGAAAACGAAAGCCAGTATTGACCTCAACTAAATTGACACCGCGCTTAGCATAGTCATTTTTAAGCTCGTCAATAATACTCAAAATAGTTGATGTGGTGACTTTTATGCCCGCCAGTGATTGCGATTTGATTCGGCTAATTGACAATGGTTTGTCGGCTGTAAAAATAGCTGCTTCAATTAAGTTTTTGATCTCTGAACTGTTCATACCCGCTTAAACCGCTTGTAAATTTTGTTTTAATCTCAGATGAATTTCACCAAATACTGACGCTTGTTGACACTCAATCAACAGTTCCTTGATTAACTCTAACATAGCTAAAAACGTAACTACAACGCCGTGTTTACCCTCGCTAACCTCAAACAATTGACTAAATGGCAGAAAGCTTTTTTCTTCAAGTTGCCCTAATTGAGTTAAAATTTGTGACATGCGTTCGCGGGTTGATAAAGACTCTCGTGTAATATGATGATGTTCAAAGGCTTGACTGCGTTTAAGTACATCTTGAAATGCCAACACTAATTCTTTTAATTCAACATCAGGATGATTTTCAACCAAGTTATCAACATCTGCTAACGGCAACTCGACAACAAATACATCTCTATCAAGTCTTGGTAATTGGTCAAGATCTTCAGCCGCTTGTTTGTACATTTCATATTCTTGCAAACGACGAATTAGTTCAGCGCGAGGATCGTCTTCTACTTCTTCAACTTGTTGTTTTGGTAACAAAAGGCGTGATTTAATTTCAGCAAGAATTGAGGCCATGACTAGGTATTCAGCCGCCAACTCCATATTGAGGTCTTTCATCAACTCAACATATTGCATGTACTGCTCAGTAATGGGGGCAATTGGTAAGTCTAAAATGTCGAACTTTTGTTTTTTAATCAAATACAGTAATAAATCAAGTGGCCCTTCAAATGCTTCAAGGATCACTTTAAGCGCATCAGGTGGAATAAAGAGATCTTGTGGTTTCTCTACCATGGCTTCGCCACGAATAAAGGCTAGTGGCAACGACTGTTGTTGCATCTCTCCTAAACTAGGATTTTGAAAGTCTGCCATGATGCAATGCTCTGCTGCTATTCAAACGGCGTAGGGTCGCCTTCACCAACACGAATAACTTCTCCATCACCTTCAGAGAAATCAACCACAGTGGTAGGCTTTTCACCTAAGTGTCCGCCATGAATGATTAAATCAACTTGGTGTTCAAGATCATCACGTATTATTTCTGGATCATATTCTGCAAACTCTTTACCCGGCATAATGAGCGTCGTCGACATAAGGGGCTCTTCTAATGCTGCTAGTAAAGCTTGCGCGATATTATTATTAGGCACGCGAATACCAATGGTGCGCTTTTTAGGGTTCATTAAACGTTTTGGCACTTCTTTACTTGCTTTAAAAATAAAGGTGTAGGCACCAGGAGTGTTGTTTTTCAACAAACGAAAGGCTGTATTATCTACTCTGGCGTATTCTGACAATTCGGATAAGTCACGACACACTAAGGTAAAGTTGTGATCTTTATCAATGTTACGAATGCGACAAATACGATCAAGAGCCTTTTTATCGCCAATATGGCAACCAAGGGCATATCCAGAATCGGTCGGATAAACAATTACGCCGCCATTTTTAACAATATCAGCAGCTTGCTTCATCAAACGCCCCTGCGGGTTATCAGGATGCACGTAGAAAAATTGACTCATAGCAATTCCTTCACATTAAAAATGACAATAAACGTAGTTTTATTGCCACAACGTCCAGATGGGCGTTGATTTTTCGGGTAAGACGAGATTACGCCCCAAATCTGACCATTTACTTGGATAATGAAAATCAGATCCTAAGGACGCATGTAATTCATATTCTAAACAAAAGCTTAGCATTAAATCCCGCTGTTGGTTATTCATTTGTGGTAAAACAATTTCTAAACCATCACCGCCCGCTTGTTTAAATTCTATTACCAGTTTACGTAACCATTTCGTGGTCATGTCATATCGAATGGGGTGCGCCATCACAGCTGTCCCACCTGATTGATGGATAACGGCTATCGCCGTTTGAATATCACACCAATTAGGTTTTACGTAAGCTCTTTTACCCTTACCAATATATTTGTCAAACGCCGCTTGTAGATTATTTACCACTCCATGTTGATATAGAGCTTTAGCAAAATGTGCTCTGGTTATAGAGCCTTCACCCGCTAAGCCTTTTGCTTTTTCGTATGCCCAATCAAAACCACATTTTGTTAACTTATTACCGATATCAATCGCTCTTTGTTCTCGTGATGCTTGTTGCGAGGCAACCAAGCGTTTTAATTCATCACTATCTTTGTTGATATTTAAACCAACAATGTGGATTTCAAAATTGTGCCAACGGGTAGAAATTTCGATGCCGTCCACTAAAGTAATCGGATAATTTTTGTCTTTAATATAACTTTCTGCGATATCCAAGCCAGCGGTTGTGTCGTGATCTGTGATGGCTAAAACATCAATTTGAAAGTTAACCGCCCGTTCAATCAACTCTTGAGGAGTTAAGCCACCGTCGGAACAGTTAGTGTGGCTGTGTAAGTCAACTCGCCCATTAAACATTTCGGTAAAATTATCGGTTGACTTTAATGGCATAATGGGTTCTTCTATAGGGGATTTTTAGCAAACGCATTGTAAATGGGAAACGGCAATTAGCCAATCAAAATCATGAAAACAATGAAAACTACATTAACAAACATTTGGTGGTGGCATAACTCAACATAGTGGGTTGTGATCGTTTGCTATTATTTGCAAAAAATTTTTCGAAAGACCCGCATAGTTACGCTAAGCGGGTTTTTCATTTTATGGCTCAAAAACTTAAGAGAACATTCATGTTAACAACGAAAGTAAAAAGTTGGTTTATCTGGTGGCTTCAGCCAATTTACGCCGGTTGACCCTTGTATTATATAAATTAGGAATTTAAAAATGATAATTGTGTTAAAAGCAGAAGCATCTGAACAGGATGCTAACGAAATATTAGATAAAATTGCCAGTCTTGGCTTAAAGCCTCTCTATATGCCAGGTGTTGAACGCACCGTATTAGGCGCATTAGGTGACGAACGAGTGCTTCGTCAACTTCACTTAGACGCCTACCCTATGGTTGATGAAATCAAACCTATTCTAAGCCCATACAAACTTGTTAGCCGAGAGCTACAGGCTCACGACTCTGTAATATCAGTAGGTGGAGTTAAAGTTGGTGGCAATACTTTTTCCGTTATTGCAGGCCCTTGTTCTGTAGAAAGTGAAGAGCAGCTCTTTGGTATTAGTCAAATGCTCAAACAACAAGGCATTACTATGCTGCGAGGCGGCGCCTTTAAACCACGCACTAGTCCCTATTCATTTCAGGGGTTAGGTGTTGAGGGGTTAGAGCTACTAAAAGCGGCAAGAGAGGAATTTGGCCTTAAAATCGTTTCCGAAATTATCGATCCTAATGACGCTAAATTAATGCATGATTACATCGACTGTTATCAAATTGGCGCCCGTAATATGCAAAACTTTCGTTTACTTGAAGCCGTTGGAGAGCAATCAGACAAAGCCGTATTACTAAAACGAGGCATGAGCGCTACCATAGAAGAATTATTGTTGGCGGCGGAATATATTATTAATGCCGGTAATCCTAATGTTATTTTGTGTGAACGCGGCATTCGCACGTTTGAAACAGCAACCCGCAATACATTAGATTTAAATGCCGTTGCCTATTTAAAACAAAAAACGCATTTGCCTGTGCTTGTTGACCCGTCACACGGCACCGGTGTTAAATCGTTAATTAACCCTCTTTCAAGAGCATCGGTTGCAGTAGGTGCTGACGGTATTATTGTTGAGACCCACCTCAATCCTAAAGAAGCATTATCTGATGGCCACCAAGCCTTAACCGCCGATGACTTTGCGACTTTGATGGCTGACATTAAACCTTTTGTTGCTGCAACAGGTAAATCATTATGAAAGCTATGTTAAATCCAGCACATTTACAAAAAATTGGTAAGGTGACCACCTTAACCAGTAAAGCAAAGTATCAGCCTGATCCACTAACGCTATATAAAAAGCTATGTGGTAACAAACACAACAATTTATTACTGGAATCAGCTGAAATTGATAAAAAACATCAACTTAAAAGCTTATTATTGGTTGATGCAGCCGCTAAAGTAATTTGTCATGGCAATACGGTTACCTTCACGCCATTAACCGTTAATGGTGAATCAGCATTACTTTTTGCCGAGCAACAACTTAAAGATAAAGCAGATATTCAAGTTAAAGATAAAATATTAACGGCAACATTCCCTGCTGTAGATATTAATTTGGACGAAAAAAGCCGCTTAATGGCCACTAATGCTTTTGAAGGTCTAAGACAATTTACCCGAATCGACAACGACAGCCATCATCCATTTGCCGTGTTTTTAGGTGGCGCGTTTGCTTTTGATATGATCGCTAACGCTGAAGTTTTACCTGAGGTTGATAATGGACCAAACACCTGCCCTGACTTTGTGTTTTATTTGGCTGAAACCTTAGTGGTGATCGACCATGAAAAACGCTCAAGTGAAGTCATCGGCAATGTGTTTTCTGGCGAACATCAGCAAAAGTGTCACTTTGAAATTGCTAGACGGTTATCTGACATCAAAAACCTTGTTGAATCAGACATTGCACCACCACAAGTAGAAGAAGCACACGCTCGTGATATTGTGGTAGCCACTGATATTAGCGATGAAGCATTTTGCCAAAAAGTTGAACATTTAAAGGAACATATTCGCGCCGGTGATATTTTCCAAGTAGTGCCATCAAGAACGTTTAGTTTATTGTGCCAAGATACTTTCAATGCATATCTTTGTTTGCGAGAAAGCAACCCTAGCCCTTACATGTTTTATCTGCAAGATGAAGACTTTTGCATGTTTGGTGCATCACCTGAATCAGCCATAAAATATCAACAATCAACAAGGCAAGTGGAAATATACCCCATTGCAGGAACAAGGCCACGAGGTTTTACTGCCAATGGTCAGTTTTCCGCGGATTTAGATTGCAGAATCGAACTTGAACTTAGACAAGATCAAAAAGAATTAGCAGAACATATCATGTTGGTCGATTTAGCCCGCAATGACGTCGCTCGCGTTAGCAAACCGGGTACACGTCATGTGGCTGATTTACTTAAGACTGATCGTTATTCACATGTCATGCATTTAGTTTCTCGCGTATGTGGCGAATTATCCGATGATTTAGACGCCCTACACGCCTATCAAGCTTGTATGAACATGGGTACATTATCAGGAGCACCAAAAGTACGCGCCACTGAATTAATTCGTCAATATGAAGGCAAACGTCGTGGCAGCTATGGTGGTGCCGTTGGTTATATTACTGGCGAAGGTGATATGGATTCTTGCATCGTTATTCGTAGCGCCTTTGTCAAAGATAATGTCGCGCATGTGCAAGCCGGCGCTGGTGTAGTCTACGACTCAAAGCCTCAAGCGGAAGCTGACGAAACACGTCAAAAAGCCCAAGCGGTGATCAATGCTATTAAAAAATCGGCTCGATTAGTCAATGTATCGTCAAACACTAAGGTAGGAGCTTGATCATGACAGCTAAAGCAAAAATATTTATGCTCGATAACCTAGACTCTTTTACCTACAACCTAGTAGATGAATTTCAAGTATTAGGTTTTGAGCCGATCATTTATCGCAACACTATCAGCGCGGACTATATTTTGGCACAAATGGCAGCCTGTGAAGAACCCGTGTTGTTAGTGTTATCACCAGGGCCTGGTGAACCGAAAAATGCCGGTTGTTTAATGGAGTTAATTAACAAAGCGATTGGACATTACCCTATTCTTGGTATTTGTTTGGGGCATCAAGCACTTATTGAGCATTACGGCGGTGACGTTGTTCGAGCTCCTGAAATTGTACATGGTAAGGCGTCTAGCGTAACCCACAATAATCAGGGTGCCTTTGTCGATATTATTCAGCCATTACCTGTGGCTCGTTATCATTCATTAATTGGCAGCAATTTGCCTGTAGAACTTGAAACTACCGCATTTTATCAAACTGACCAAGGTGAAAAAATCCCTATGGCGATAAGCCATCAGCGCGATAAAGTGATTGGCTTTCAATTTCACCCTGAATCTATCTTAACAACATTTGGCAGCACTTTGCTTGCACAAAGCATCAATTGTTTAACCCAAGATTAAGGGCAGATCATGAATCAAGTATTACAACAATTAGTTGAAGGTAAACACTTAGAACAATCAAGTGCTGAGCAGTTTTTTGCTCAAGTGATGCAAGGACAGGTTGCACCTGAGCTATTAGCATCGGTTTTAACTGCGTTAAAAATTAAAGGTGAAACACCAGAAGAGATTGCCGGTGCTGCCGTTGCGGTACGCGAATATGCAACGCCTTTTCCTTTGCAGTCATACGGTGTTAGCGATTGCGTAGGTACAGGCGGTGATGGTGCAAATACCATAAATATCTCCACCACTGCTACTATTTTAGCGGCAGCGTGCGGTATTAAAATGGCAAAACATGGCAACCGCAGTGTATCGAGTATGTCGGGCTCTGCCGATTTATTAGAAGCCTTTGGTGTAAATTTAATGATGTCACCAGCGAGGGCAAGTCGTTGTATTGAGGAAGCAAACTTATGTTTTCTTTATGCACCAGCGTATCACCCTGGCTTTAAATATGCGGGTCCTGTTCGTAAAGCTATGGGTATTCGTACTTTATTTAACATTCTTGGCCCTTTGGTTAACCCTGCTAAACCTGAAGTTATGTTATTGGGTGTTTACACGCCAGAGCTGATTGAAACCATGGCAAAAAGTTTAATGTTAACTGGTGTTAAACGTGGGTGGGTGGTACACGGCAGTGGCCTAGATGAAATTGCCCTGCATGGTGAGACAACAATATGTGAGATAAAGGACGGAGTGCTTAATCATCAAACGATTTCTCCGGAAGATTTTGGTTTATCACGTTATACCTTAGAAGATATTAAAGGTGGTACACCACAGGAAAATGCCGATATCATTAAGGCCATTTTATCTGGTAAGGGTAAACCTGCTCACAATAGTGCAGTCATCATTAATTGCGCTGCTTTGTTGTACCTACACAATAAAGCATCAAGCTTAAATGAAGCAGCCGCGATTGCACGCGAAGTGTTAGCGTCAGGCAAAGCGTTACAAAGCCTTGAACAACTAGTTGCAATTTCAAATCAAGAGGATGCCTAATGGCCAATGTATTAGCAAAAATTGTTGCCGATAAACGTGAAGAAATTGCGCAGCTAAAAATTGATAAACCACTAGCAACCTTCGTTGATTTGTTAAAGCCTACTGAAAAAAACATGTATGCGGCTCTTGATAGACGCCAAGGTAATAACCATGCAGGTTTCATTTTAGAATGTAAAAAGGCCTCACCATCTAAAGGTTTAATTCGCCCAGACTTCGACGTTAAAGCAATTGCGCAAATTTACGATAAATATGCTGCTGCCATTTCGGTGCTTACTGATGAAAAGTATTTCCAAGGCAAGTTTGAATATTTGCAAACTGTCACGGCATCTGTAGATTGTCCAGTGCTTAACAAAGACTTTTTTGTCGACACGTATCAAGTGCACTTAGCGCGCTATTATGGTGCTGACGCTATTTTATTGATGTTAAGTGTGCTTAATGATGACGAATACAACGAATTGGCTGAAGTGGCCAAGCAATACAATTTGGCCATTTTAACCGAAGTATCAAACGACGAAGAGTTAGAGCGAGCGATAACACTCGATGCAAAACTCATCGGTATTAATAATCGTAACCTACGCGATCTTTCAACTGATATTTCACGTACTTTTGATTTTGCGCCAAAAATTCCAGACGATAGAATTATTATTTCTGAGTCAGGCATTTACACTAACGATCAAGTTCGAGAGCTTGCCCCAGCGGTACATGGCTTTTTAGTGGGCAGTTCGATCATGGCGCAAGATGATATTGACTTAGCTTGCCGTAAACTCATCTTTGGTGAAAACAAAGTTTGTGGTTTAACTGCCCCAGAATATGCACAAGCAGCTATTGAGGTTGGTGCGCAATATGGTGGTTTGATCTTTGCAGAAAAATCACCTCGTTACGTTACACCTGTGGACGCTGCCAATATCGTAGAAACAGCACCATCGCTAAATTATGTTGGTGTATTTGTTGATAGTGACATCGAGTTTGTTGTCGCCATGGCAAACAACTTAAACCTGTTTGCTGTGCAATTACATGGTAATGAAAACATCGAATACATTGAAAAGTTACGACAAGCTTTACCGGCACAATGCCAAATTTGGCGAGCGGTAAAAGTAGAACTTGATGTTCCGCCACTTAACAACTTACAGGTTGACCGCTATGTATTAGACGGTAAAAACCCTGGCAGTGGTCAGGCATTTTCATGGCAACTGTTAAATGACACTGAACAAGCGTTATCAACAAGTTTCCTTGCTGGCGGTTTAAATACAGAAAATATCGATCAAGCGATTGAACAATTAACCACACAAGAATTATTTGGTTTGGATATTAATTCGGGTGCCGAAACAAGTCCAGGCGTTAAAAGCCGTGAAAAACTACAAGAAATTTTCACGCAAATACGGAATTATTAACATGACTACAGAACAAAATAATAAGCAAATTTCTGCCTATTTTGGTGAATTTGGTGGAATGTTTGTTGGCGAGCTTTTGGTGCCAGCATTGGAACAACTTGAACAAGCATTTGTCGACTCTCAGCAAGACGAAGCTTTTTTAGCCGAGTTTAATGATTTATTGGTCAATTACGCTGGTCGTCCTACACCACTGACCTTAACTAGAAATTTATCTAACAACCCGTTAGCTAAAATTTACCTAAAGCGTGAAGACTTGTTACACGGTGGCGCGCATAAAACCAACCAAGTGTTAGGCCAAGCACTGCTCGCCAAACGCATGGGAAAAACTGAAATTATCGCGGAAACGGGTGCTGGACAGCACGGCGTAGCAACCGCAATTGCGTGTTCACTGTTAGGGCTTAAATGTCGCGTTTATATGGGCGCAGTTGATTGTGCACGTCAACAACCTAACGTATTTCGTATGCGATTAATGGGTGCTGAAGTTATCCCTGTAACAGCAGGAGCTGGCACATTAAAAGATGCGGTAAACGAAGCATTACGCGATTGGTCAGCAAATTATGACTCAGCGCATTATTTATTAGGCACTGCAGCAGGTCCTCATCCGTTCCCAACGATAGTACGTGAATTTCAAAAAATGATCGGCGAAGAAGCCAAAGCACAATTGCTAGAGCAAGAAGGTCGACTACCTGATTATGTACTGGCTTGTGTTGGTGGAGGTTCAAATGCCATCGGTATGTTTAATGATTTTATTAAAGAGCAAGACGTAAAACTCATTGGCGTGGAGCCAGGTGGTAAGGGTATTGAAACTCACGAACATGGTGCAACTATCTGTGCAGGTAGCAAGGGTATGTTACACGGCGCCTACACTTACATCATGCAAGATAAATTTGGTCAAATTGAAGAGTCGTATTCTGTGTCAGCTGGTTTAGATTATCCAGGCGTTGGCCCACAACACGCATTTTTAAAAGAAACAGGACGTGCTGATTATGTCGCGATTAACGACGATGAAGCATTGTCAGCTTTCCAAGCACTAGCGCGCAATGAGGGAATTATTCCAGCATTAGAGTCATCACATGCGTTAGCACAAGCCTTAAAAATGGCTGAAGAAGTTACCGAAGAAACCATATTTTTGGTTAACCTATCGGGCCGAGGCGATAAAGATTTGGCTCACGTTCACACCATTTTAAACGGCGATAAGGAGTAATTCATGAACATGACTGTAACGAAAGCAGGCCAACGATACGATCAATGTTTTGCTCAACTTGCTGAGAAAAATGAAGGGGCTTTTATCCCGTTTGTAACCATAGGCGATCCAAATAAAACACAATCAATAAAAATCATTAAAACCTTGATTGACGCCGGTGCTGATGCTCTGGAATTAGGCATTCCATTTTCAGATCCAAGCGCTGATGGCATTACCATTCAAGAAGCTGGCAAACGAGCACTAGCTGCCAATATTAATACCGATGTTTGCTTAGAAATTTTGGCTGAAATTCGCCAATATGCACCAGCGATCCCTATCGGGTTGTTACTATACGGTAACTTAGTGTTTGCTCGGGGTATCAAAAAGTTTTACCAAGATGTGGCTGACGTTGGTGTTGATTCAGTGTTGATTGCTGATCTACCTATTCGTGAAAGCCAGCCATTTATTGATGCGGCACTAGCAGCTAACGTTGCACCTATTTTTATTGCGCCGCCAAATGCATCAGAAGAGCGTTTAGCAAACATAGCACAAGCTAGCAAAGGATATACTTATGTATTAAGTCGTGCAGGTGTCACAGGTACTGAAACACGCGCTAGTACACCAGCGGAGCACTTAATTTCAGCCCTTGAAAAGCATCAAGCACCGCCTACGGTAATAGGTTTTGGTATATCAGAGCCAAGCCAAGTAAAAGATGCAATTGCTGCTGGAGCTAAAGGTGCAATTAGTGGTTCAGCCACCGTAAAGATTATTGAAAATCATCTAGATGATGAAAATGCCATGTTAGATGCCTTGCATCATTTTGTTGCTTCGATGAAAGCGGCAACAAAATAACGCAGTATTCGAACGAAATAAACGCAAACTTAAAGTTTGCGTTTTTTTAAAAGTCTTCGGGTTGTTGCCTCAGTGCAGTAAAACCTAGCGGCACTAAAATCAGCACCAAACTCATCGATAACAATTTGCTGAGCACTCCATATTGATCGATTTCACTATATGGAACTAGTTCTACTATCAACAATACAATATTGGCAGTAGTTCCGGCCCAAAGGTGCAGAAAAATACTCAAAGCCAACATAAGCAATGATGTACCAAATATTCTATCTAACACGATTCCAATTCCCTTTATTTTGGGTAATAAACTAAAAACGTAAAAAATATCGCAGCGAAAACTATCGCTATAGCAACCATGACCTGAAGTGTTCTTGATTTTGCCAGCGCTTGTAAAAAGGCAAATTCAGTTGCAAATCCTACCAACCACGGGTTTTCTGATATCTTTTTCTCGAATTTATCCATCATTCATCCCTAATTTTCGCTAATCGCAACATCTAGTCTGCGCATTCATTATTTTCTTACGTTTTATTTGAAAATAATTCGCATTATTTTTCAGGTACTATTAACGTGCGATTGTCATCAAGAATGACTAAGTAACTTTTTCCGTAATCACCATCACATAAATCCACTTCAACACCATTAAAAAATACACTAGTTGCACAATTTTCAATACGAAATTGCTCACTAATGTCTCCCCTAACCATGTTAAAATTACCCTCTGGTGTTTCCAACAATCCGTTTTCAACAACGCTTATTACTCTTAACGTGATTTTATCGTCTTTGTGGTTGTCTCTTCGTTTATAAAAACGGTGATTTAAATTTTCACCTTGTTGCCAAACAATGAGGTGATAATCTCGATTGTAATCAACAGAGTATTCTTGATAAGTTTGATTTGCGTCATCATAAGAAAAACTCGCTCCAATGTTGATCTGCGTTGTGTAGTTATGGCGATAGCTAAACTCTTTTTGTTGGCCATCTGACAATTGTTTCAGTTTGCGATACTTTGATTTAAACGGATTACGTTTATCACCGTCATAGTCAGAGCTTCTTATATAAACATCTATATCTTCACCAGTGAGATTACTGACCCGATAATAGTTTTTATTAAATCCGTCATCGTAATCGAGAAACTCTTCAACATCATCAGAATCACATCCCAATAATAAAACCGAGCAGGCTACCCAAAACATAGTTCTCATCATAGTCCCTTATATGTAAGTAATAACATCATTGAATAACTGACATCTTCATCAACCAGCGGACTGTTTGCGATTTCATCGGCAATATGTTCTGCTTTCGTTGAACTAATTAATGTCCAGTTTTTGTTGAAGGCATAAATCAAGTCGATGCTTGCATAACCATTAGTTGCAGCTTCACCTTGATAGAAATAACGCCCTACCCTTAAATTGCTATTTTCTTGCGAAACGCCATAGATATAATCAACGTAATTTTCATCGTAATAACGTGCGCCTGCTTTTGCTTTGATAAAGAATTGTTGAGTAACCGGGATATCAAGAAATTGATAACTAATATCTGCAACATACCCTTCTGAATGGTTGGAAAAATCTTGCTCAAAATTTAGCGCAAGGTCATGCCATTGCATACTCACGGTATAGGTGAAATCAGTATCACCGGCTTTGTATCCGTTAAAAACTCTATCGTCTGATAAATCGGAATCACGCATAAAAATGCCACCGTAAGTTTCATCTCTTATACCTAACCCTACCCAGGTTTGAAAGGATGAATCTTTGTCAAACAAACGATAACGAAACAATCCATGTTTCATTCCAAGTGACCAACGGCCGTATTCTGCATTGATATACGGCAATCCAAGTAATGTGCCATCAACACCTGTAAATAAACTAGATTGATAAAATCCACCGCCACCAACTTCTAATTGCCACTGCTGTGCAATGACATTGTTTGACAGCATTAAACCAATGCATGCGATAATCTTCTTGTCAAATAACATAGTTAACATCACTCCTTGCTTTAGTGATGCATAGGCTAAAGACTTGAGCTTTGCTCTGCATGTGTCAAATGTCACGGTTTTCTAAAACCTGTCACAAATCATGACATTTGTTCTATTGGACATGTCAAAATCACGTGAGAAAATGCCCACATGAACATACGTAAAATAAAACAACTCGACCCTGAAATTCTTATTGGCTTTTGTACTTGGGCAATTGTTGCAGGTATTAGCTTGTATCAATGGTATAAAGGCACCACGATTCTAGAGCCTATTTTTGCTTTTTCTTACACAGGTTTAGTAATAGCGATAGCGTGTTTTGCAATTTATGTAGTTGGCTTTTTATTGATTCACACCAAACGTAATATCCTTGTTGGTTTTATTTGTAGTGGTATTTCGTTAATCGTTTTGATGGTGCAATTTAATAATGGTTTAATTTTGATCCTTGCCATTATTTTTGTTTCAGATCTTGCCGAACATGTACCGCTTAGGCGCGCTATCATGTTAGGTGTAGCAATTCCTTTTAGTTACTTTCCACTCATTTTGGATGAAGGTGCTTTGATCAACGCTTGTTTATTCTCCGCGTTCAATTTATTTGCGATTTACATCATTCATCGATTAAAAAATGAAAAAAAAGCCAGAGAAAAAGCGTCTCATTTAGTCCGAGAGCTTAAGGCCACTCAACAACTGTTAACAGCAACTGCCAAACGTGATGAGCGTATGAAAATAGCTCGCGATTTACATGACGCCATGGGGCATCACCTTACCGCCTTAAGTTTACAACTTGAAGTAGCAAAACAAGTCGTTAGCCAGCAAGGGCAAGAAAATATTAGCAGAGCACAAAATATTACTCGCATGTTACTTAGTGATGTACGAGAGGCGGTAAGTGAACTTAGGCATGAAAAACCTTTAGAAGTTGTCGATGCAATTGAGCAACTAGTTTCAGACATAGAAGCGATTGACATTAAGCTTACTATTGCAGAAAAATTTACCACTCACGATGCTCGTGTAGCGGAAGCTACTTTTAGATCTGTGCAAGAAGGCATTACCAACATATTAAAACACAGTAACGCTGACTCATGCGAAATCAACCTGCACAGAACAGAAGATCAAGTACAACTTAGCATTAAAGACAATGGAATAAATAACCATGGTATTCAACCAGGCCATGGTTTAACAGGCATGAAAGAGCGCATTGAAAAGTTAGATGGAAACTTTGATATCACCATCAACAAAGATGGCTGCCGGTTATTGATCAACTTACCCGATTCTCAGGAGTATATATGAGCATCTCAATCATGTTAGCTGACGACCAAACCTTGGTCCGCGAAGGGATCCGAAGTTTATTACAGCTTAATGCTAACCTAAATGTTATCGGCGAAGCCGCCGATGGCAAAGCGCTGATATCATTGTTAGAACAACAATTACCTGATGTTTTACTTTTAGATATACGCATGCCAGTGATGTCAGGTGTCGACGTGCTCGAATATTTAACTAAACATCAAATTGAATTACCTGTCCTAGTGTTGACCACGTTTGATGATCATGATCTCGTATTAAATTGTATTAAACTGGGGGCGCGAGGTTATTTGAGAAAAGATGTAAATTTTGATGATTTAACCTGCGCCATTGAAAAATTGGCTCAAGGAGAAACGTGGTTACAACCTGCCATGTCAGAGCGCGTTAGCAAACTTAGTAAAGACCTTTCTTCAGAATTGGTTAATGATACTTGGCAACATGATTACTTACCAAGCCTAACTAAAATTGAGGTACAAGTCCTCAAATTGGTAGCTGCAGGCTATTCAAATCATGAAATAGCCGACGCACTGTATAAATCAGTTGGGACAGTACGAAACCAAGTATCATCTATACTCACCAAACTTGATGCCAGAGACCGAACTCGAGCTGTTCTTAAGGCATTAGACTTAGGCCTTATTTAGGCTATGCTTACAATCTAACCAATAGATTGCGGATCCTTTATATCAATAACCTTATGGATTTGATATTCACTATTTCTTTTGGAAATAGTGACCATTCACGTTGTTTTTCAGCGAACTATTACCAGTCGCCTTAAAATTATGTAGAATAGCGGGATAACTATAATTCGTATCACAGAGCCGAGAGGATTGAATGAGTTTGTATTCAGATTACATGGCAGAAATCGCAACCCGCAAAGCGGAGTTAGGTTTAAATCCAAAGCCAATCGATAGCGCTGATTTGCTATCTGAAATTATTGAGCAAATCAAAGACACAACTAACGAGCATCGCGAAGATTCTCTAAAATTCTTTATCTACAACACCCTTCCTGGTACTACAAGTGCAGCTGGCGTTAAAGCAAAGTTCCTAAAAGAAATCATTTTAGGTCAACAAACTGTTGCTGAAATTTCGTCTGAATTTGCATTTGAGTTACTTTCTCATATGAAAGGTGGTCCTTCTATTGAAGTATTACTTGATTTAGCGCTAGGCGACGATGAAAGCGTTTCACGACCTGCCGCTGACGTGTTGAAGACTCAAGTATTTTTATACGAAGCTGACACAGATCGTTTATCAGTTGCATTTAAAAAGGGCAATGCAATTGCAAAGGAAATTTTAGAAAGTTACGCACAAGCAGAGTTTTACACTAAGTTACCTGACATTGATGAAAAAATTGACGTAGTTACTTATATCGCTGGTGAAGGTGATATTTCTACTGACTTATTGTCGCCAGGTAACCAAGCTCACTCTCGTGCTGACCGTGAACTACACGGCAAATGTATGATCACACCTGAAGCTCAACAAGAAATTACTGAACTTCAAAAACAACATCCAAATGCAAAAGTCATGCTTATCGCTGAAAAAGGCACTATGGGTGTTGGTTCATCACGTATGTCTGGTGTAAACAACGTGGCACTTTGGGCAGGTAAACAAGCAAGCCCATACGTTCCTTTTGTTAATATCGCTCCTGTAGTTGCCGGTACTAATGGTATCGCCCCTATCTTTTTAACGACAGTTGATGTAACGGGTGGTATTGGCCTTGACCTGAAAAACTGGGTTAAGAAAGTAGACGCTAATGGCAATACGGTTACTGATGAAAACGGCGACCCAGTGCTTGAAGAAGCTTACTCAGTCGCTACTGGTACATTATTAACCATTGATACTAAAGCGAAAAAACTTTACAAAGGTGATGAAGAATTAGTTGATGTTTCTTCAGCTTTCACGCCACAAAAAGTTGAGTTTATGAAAGCTGGTGGTTCATACGCAGTAGTATTTGGTAAAAAACTACAAACGTTTGCAGCTTACACTTTAGGTGTAGAAGCGCCACAAGTTTATGCACCTTCAAAAGAAATTTCTCACGCTGACCAAGGTTTAACAGCGGTAGAAAAAATCTTTAACCGCAATGCAGTAGGTGTTGCCTCTGACACACCACTTCACGCAGGTTCAAACGTACGTGTTAAAGTTAACATTGTAGGTTCTCAAGATACAACAGGGCCAATGACGGCTCAAGAACTTGAAGCGATGGCTGCATCAACTATTTCACCTATGGTTGACGGTGCGTATCAATCAGGTTGTCACACAGCTTCAGTTTGGGACGCAAAAGCGCAAGCTAACATTCCTAAATTAATGGCCTTCATGAATAAATTCGGTTTGATCACTGCACGTGATCCAAAAGGTGTTTACCACTCAATGACCGACGTTATTCACAAAGTGTTAAATGACATTACTGTTGATGACCGTGCGATTATTATCGGTGGTGACTCACATACTCGTATGTCAAAAGGTGTCGCTTTCGGTGCTGACTCAGGTACTGTTGCGCTTGCATTAGCTACGGGTGAATCGGCAATGCCAATTCCAGAGTCAGTTAAAGTAACGTTTAAAGGTAACATGGCTAAACACATGGATTTCCGTGATGTAGTACATGCAACTCAAGCACAAATGCTTAAGCAATTTGGCGGTGAAAACGTGTTCCAAGGTCGCATCATTGAAGTACACATCGGTACGTTAATGGCTGACCAAGCGTTTACCTTCACAGATTGGACTGCAGAAATGAAAGCAAAAGCTTCGATCTGTATTTCAAACGACGAAACCTTAATCAAGTCAATTGAATTAGCGAAGAGCCGTATCCAAATCATGATTGATAAGGGTATGGAAAACGAAGCGAAAACTCTACACGGCTTAATTAAGCTTGCGGATGAGCGTATCGCTGGTATCAAGTCTGGTGAGCAACCGCCACTAGCACCTGATGATAATGCAAAATACTATGCAGAAGTACTTGTTGATTTAGACCAAATCGCTGAACCAATGATCGCTGACCCTGACGTAAACAATGAAGACGTTTCTAAGCGTTATACTCATGATGTTATTCGTCCAGTATCATATTACAACGACAAACCAGTAGATTTAGGTTTTGTTGGTTCATGTATGGTGCACAAAGGCGATTTCCAAATTATCGCAAAAATGTTGCGTAACCTTGAACAACAAAATGGCTCTGTTACTTTTAACGCACCATTAGTTGTTGCAGCGCCAACTTATAACATTGTTGATGAGTTAAAAGCTGAAGGCGACTGGGAAATTCTTGCTAAATATGCAGGTTTTGAGTTTGACGATGCAAACCCTAAAACAGCGGCTCGTACTAAATATGAAAACATTTTATATCTAGAGCGCCCAGGCTGTAACTTGTGTATGGGTAACCAAGAAAAAGCTGAACCTGGTGATACTGTAATCGCAACATCAACTCGCTTATTCCAAGGTCGTGTTGTGGCTGACTCAAGTGAGAAGAAAGGTGAATCTTTACTTGGCTCGACTCCATTAGTAGTACTTTCTACTGTGTTGGGTCGCTTCCCTTCAATTGAAGAATACAAAGCTGCCGTTGAAGGTATTGATTTAACACGCTTTGCTCCTCCTACAGAGGAACTAACGACTAAATATACTGGTCAAGCGGTACCTGTAAAGGTTATCTAATGTGATAAAACATTAAGCTTTTATCTTAAAAAGGCGGTATATACCGCCTTTTTTATTGTTCAGCTTTAGCTAAAATTTTCACCACCCTATTGTAAACTACTTGCGATAAATTCCATTCGTAACCTGATAAATCTGTAGTATTGATAAATTGAACAACCACAGCGTCGATTTCTGGGTGATAAAAAGCCAAGCTTTGATAACCAGGCATCAATCCGCCGTGTCCAAGGGGATAAAGTGACTCATATATACTTTGCTCATCGTCAGTAAATAACGAGCCATCATTCAACGCTTTAATAAATCGACCAACATCGGTAACAGTAGCGATCATCGCACCATAATTGTTTGATTTAATATCAGGCTCAACCCCAACGTAATAACCACTCATCAAGTCGGGTAATGCAATATCTGACAAAGAAAAATAAGTATGCTCTAATTGCACAGGCTTTAATATTTGCTCGGCTATATATTGAAAATCACTATACCCGACGATTTTTTCAATTAGCATGGCGAGTAGTAAATAATTAGAGTTTGAGTACTGGTAACTTTCTCCAGGTGAAAAACTCGCAGGGGCATCCAAGATTAAACTCAGTTTATATTGCCTATCTTTTTGTGGGATGTTCCAAAAATCTATTGTATCTGTATAGTTTGCTATGCCACTTTTATGTTGCACCATCTGACGAATAGTTATCTGCTGTGCATTTTCAATTCGAGAACTAAGTTCAGGAAAATATTGGGCAAGCGTTGCGTCTAAATCTATTTCACCACTAGCAGCAAGCTTAGTAATTGCCGCTGCAATATACAGTTTATTAATACTGGCAATTTTAAACAGTGCATCTGCTCTTGCCGGTATTTTAGCGTCACGATCATGCCACCCTGCGGTATAAATTTTTTCTGGTTTGTTAGCTTTTTGAACATAAACAATAATGCCATCAAAGCCTAGGTTAAGCGCTTGTTCTAATTGTGCATCTATCGTTTTTGGCAAGGGTAATATCCAAGCTTTAACAATGATCCAAGGGACAAAAAATAGCGAGATAATTGTGCCTAGAAGCAACAATAACCTTAACAAGTTTTTTTTCTGTTTATTAAACAATTGACAGTGCTCAGAGTAGCTTACGTATCTAAGCATTATGAAAGGAAAGTAAAAAAGATAACAGGGGAAAAATAGTTAATTCAATTGCTTTAAAAGCAAAAGAAGCAGATAACGTTAAATATTTAAGTTATCTGCTTTTGTTTATGCCTGTAATTACAGAACACCACGGGCATGCTCGGGGAATCTACAAAATTTATTTCTTAAACCTACGAAACGCTAGAGGTAACGCACACAGTAATAACGTTGCCCAAGTAAATGAACCACCACCGCCGCTGGATTTGGGCTTATCAGGAACCGCTTTATATAAAGTGTTTTTCGTTGGAGACAAGTCGGCTGCCGTGTTAACCGTGCTATCGTAAATCACAACATTGTACACAGTAACGAAGTTTTCTTGGCCTGGTATCGCACTAGTGTCTCCACAAGAGTCTTTATAATCTGGCATAGGCAACTCTCTAAATCCAGACAGTTTAGTGTCACAACGCTCTACTTCAGCAATGGCATTAACAATATCCATGCCATCTTCAATGACTTCACCAAAAACGGCATATGCACCACCACCATAGGGATCAACCGGGTCGAGTACTGACGCGTTGTTTTTTAAATTAATAAACCACTGACTAGATGCGCTATTTATCTTGCCACCTTGCTTGGCCATAGAAATGGTCGCTTTTACATTTGAATAAACAGGTTCATTGATAATAGTACCTGTTGTTTCTATCCATTTTGGTGGCAGAGCGCCTTCAAACTTAGCACCACCACCTTGGATAACAAAGTCATCAACGGTACGATGAATAATCGTATTATCGTATTTACCTTCCGTGACATAACTTAAAAAGTTCTCAACCGTTTTAGGTGTACCTTCATCATATAAATTGATTTTGAAGTTACCGTGAGAAGTTTGAAATTCGACAATTGTTGCTTGGCTTGCCGCACTGACTAAACCAAGCGCTAATGTTAACGCGGAGAGAGTTTTATTCATAAGTTTTTATAACTGGCTATATTTAGCGGAAAATATTATGAGTCAACTCAGTAAACAACAAGAAATTAAATGTTATCTTATGTAATTTACAGCTACCCCCTATAACTACAATTAACAAGATAACAATAGCTTTAAAGCTGAAATGCTTACCAATACACTTGTTGAACGACACAAATCAGTGCGATCAATAAGCCAGTGAATAAAATCATTTGTTGTAGTTTGCTATTGATTATAGTTTCAGGTTTATAAGTGAGGGAAAACAACTGTTTAAAGGGGGTAAAAAACACTTTAGGTGACAAACCAGTGCCGAGAAAAATAAGGGAAACTGCTAACACGTTAACAAACTCCCATACAGCGAGTTCATTGGCAACGAATTTAAATATTCCATTTCCTAAAAGTAAAATCGCGATTAACGTAAAAACAAAAAACACTATCTTTTCTCTATGAGTAAACGAATTCATCAAAAAAACCTTATTAATTAAAATTAAATAGTTAGCTGCTCTAAAAGCAGCCACTACTGCTTAGTATTACCTGCCTTTCACTAGTATGATTAACAACAGTACTAAGTGCTTAACGAGATTATTAAAAATTTACCAAGATGATTTAGTACCTAAAACCAATTTCATCATACTGCCAAACAATAGCCCTGCTATCGTGCAACCAATTCCAATAGTTAAAAGCGAATGTCCCGCTAGATTATCAGTAATTGACAATGGTATAGCTGCAAAAACAAACATACATACGCCAAACAACAACCCCATTTTAAGCCATGAAACTTCTTTTGCTTTTGCATTTTCAAATGGTTTCATGTTCGCATATTGACGTAATTTAAATTTTTTCCATCGCGCTTGCATAGGATGTTTAAACCACCCCCAAATTGGGAAAGTAATAGCCAGTATGATTAAACTTGTTAGGTTCCAAAGGCAAGGAATAGTCTTTTCACAAGAAGGACAGATGATGCCAAACCAATTTTGAAATGATGCTTGTTTGCTCCATCTAGCCGTTGCATGAATCGCTTGGCAATGTGGGCATGGTAGATATTGCCTTTCCATCAAAGGTTCATCACTCGTTTGGTCAATCAACATCACTTTCGGTAGCCGTTGCCCAAGTATTAATTCATTAAACGCTAAACCTGGATTAAGTACCCAATGGAGAATCATCAGATTAGGTAATTTAATTTCTTTGTATTTTTCTTTGTTCATCTATTTTAATCCTTATTTCATACGCTAACGCTGGATTGTTTCTAACAGTCATCCGTACTGATTTTTTATTACAAATATTTAACAATTAAATGCTTCCGTCATTCAATAAAGGTTTTTCTCGCTGCCACTGGCAGCTTAATTTCCCCCACTAATCGAAATTAGCTTTCGTCGCATTGCTAAACCAGATAGTTTTATTGTTACGAGGTTGCATTGTTAAAGTAAAAGATGAGGTTTTTAATGTCGCGATTTTTACAACAAATGCTTTTTACACTGTTGGCTGTTGGCTCCAGCGTAAATGCACAAGAGCGAAGCCAGTTCACCATGAAGAGTGACGGTCCACTACCCATTTCGCAACAAGGATTAACGGTAGAACATGCAGATTTAAGCTTTACTATTTACCCAAAAGACAAAACCATATCAGGCATAGGAAAGCTAACTCTAAACAGCAAGCAACAAAGAAATTATCTCGGTATTAACTTAGATAATTTATTTACCATTGATAAAGTCCAAATTAACGGTGAGCTTGTAAACAAAAATCAATACGCTAATCCTGAAGGTTTATTATTGATAAATTTACCTAACGCGGTTGCAGGCCAATTTACCGTTACAATTCACTATTCAGGCTCTCCAAGGGAAGCGGTAAAAGCCCCTTGGGACGGTGGGTTTGTTTGGTCAAAAACACCAAACAACAAAGATTGGATAGCAACGGCAGTACAAGGCGAAGGTTGTGATTTATTTTGGCCATGTATTGATAACCCCATTGGTGAACCAAAAACCACGACCATGCATATTACTGTTCCCAAAGGTTTAGTTGCAGCGGCTAACGGAAAGTTAACTTCTATCACCGACAACGGCATCAGTTCAACCTATCATTGGCATAGCGATTCTCAACTGAACACCTATGGTGTTGCATTAAACATTGCACCATATGAAGTAATCAAAACCACATTTAACAGTCAGTACGGAAATAATATTCCCTTGGCGTTTTATCATTTACCGGGCAATAAAGATAAAGCACAAAAGCTTGTTGATGAATTGATCGCCATGACACAGTTTTTTGAGCGACTTATAGGCCCATACCCATTTTCACAAGATAAAATAGGCATTGCAGAAACGCCACATTTAGGCATGGAGCATCAAACTATAAATGCCTATGGTAATCAATATAAGGCGGACAAATATGGTTTTGATTGGTTAATGTTTCATGAGTTTGCTCACGAATGGTTTGCTAATCAGTTAACCAACAAAAACGCCAATGCCATGTGGTTACACGAAGGGTTTGGTGCCTACATGCACCCTGTTTATGAACAATATTTATTGGGTGATGCTGCTTACATGTCGCATATGTACGATATGAGACTTAAAATAAGGAACAAAGCGCCTATCGCCAGTAAAGAGCTTATGACTGTTGAAGGCGTGTATCAGGAAGAGCTTGGCGGACCTGGCGCCGATATTTATGCTAAAGCACCTTGGGTTTTACATACTTTGCGCAATATGATTGGCGACACACATTTTTTTCAAGCAACACGTGAGCTAGTGTACGGAACAAGCAATCCTATTCCAGGTAACATAAAACCTGTATTAGCCGATACCAATGACTTTTTACACATTGTTAATCGTATTACCGGGCAAGACTTTACTTGGTTTTTTGATGTCTATTTTTATCAGGCAAAATTACCCAAAATAAAAATGACCAGAACGGATACTAGCGTAACGTTGTATTGGCAGACACCTAATGATTTACCCTTCAACATGCCTATAGATATTGCAATCAATGGTAAAATTACAAGGTTAACCATGGAAAAAGTGCATACGATTGCCGTTTCAAAATACGATCTAGTGACCATAGATCCAAAGAGCAAAGTGCTATTTGAGTTACCTCATGTGGCTGATTATCAAACTTATATGGAAAAGTTAAATAACTAGACGTAGCTTGCAAACGAAAAGCAATCTTTATTTGATAATAAAGAATATTTGGCGTAATAAAGTGGCTGTTAGATTTGTTTAATAAAGTATTATTTAAAAGAACAATTAACAGCCATTTATGATTAAGGTTTATTTTAAGAATTTAAAACTGAAAGGATATTCCCAAAGCTCACCATTGTTTGCTTTAATGGCAGCAATAATGGCAAAAACAAAATTCACAACTGCTAATAACACAAAACCAAAAAGACCAATGATAATAATGCTTAACACACCACATATCACAGAATAAATTAGTAAACTAATCAACCAATTAACGGTCACTTTTCCATGCCTGTCTATACTTTCACTGTCATCTTTGTTTGCAGCCCACATGACAATAGGCAAAATCAGCCCTAAACCTGGCAAAATAATACTAGTCAACTGACTTAAATGGATAAGCATGCAATAGGTACTCTCTGGCATGCCCCAATATTCTTTTGTATTTTCAGTCATTAAACATCCTTATATTTGTGTCAATTTTACTCCCAATAAAACTAACATATTCAACAGCACCCGTCATACAATTTCAATTCGGTTAAAGTATTAGCGTTAGTTTTTTTGTTGTAAAAAGAAAACGATACTAACTAATGAGGTGTCAGTCCAATAAGAACAATGTATAAACAAGTTAACATCAATGAAAAAAACAATACCAATTAAAACTAAGCCTAGCCAGTTTTTACACTTGATTTGTTAGTGTTCATCAACCAATACACACTTAAAGCGCAGACAATCATTCCTGAAATACTTAAGAGCGATAGTTTTTCATCAAATAATAACCAAGCTTCAACAGCAGTCACTGGTGGAACCAAGTACATATAGGCGGTCACTTTTGACGCCTCACCCTGCTCTACCATATACATAAGTAGTAATATAGCGACAACAGATAAGCCTAAAACCAACCAGGTTAAGGTAGCAACAAAAGTTAAATTCCATTGCACGGGCTTTACTGGTTCTAAAAGAGCGATAGGCAAAAATACCAATAAACTAGCAACATATTGCCAAAATACTGATGGCAACAACGCTTGTCCTTGGCAAAATCGCTTTTGATACATAGTACCTATGGTAATGCCAACAAGCGCAACTAACGTAAAGGTAATGGCAAATGCTGATATTCCTGTTAGCGTTAACGAGCTACCTAATACCAATACAAGACCAACAAAACCGAAAAACAGTGCTAGCCACTGGACTCTAGTCACTGTTGCGTTAAACACTGCAATTGCAAGCAACGCGGTAAGTAGCGGCTGTAATCCTACAATAATTGCCGTTAAACCTGCAGGAATGCCAAGCTCAATAGCACAAAAAACCCCACCGAGATAAGCCCCATGAATTAAAGTCCCAGTGACCCCAGCGTGAAGTATTTGTTTTCTATTTAATTTGGGTGCCTTAATAACAAGTAAAATGATAAAAATAATAACCACATTGGCTAATGCTCGTATCGACAAAAAATCGCCCGCAGACGCATACGGCAACCCCATTTTGGTACCAATAAAACCGGTGCTCCACAATAATACAAAAAATGCAGGTATATAACGTTTCAACATGTTTCCTCCTAGGCGGAGTCTAACGACAGTTACCATACTTGAACAGCTACAATTTTTGGGTTTATTCACCTATACAGTTTTAATAACACAGATCCTCGCACTTGTTTTAAACGTATAAGCAACTATCAAGAATAAGGGGATAGCTTTGAACGAGTCACTCACCATTTTTTATGATGGGCAATGTCCACTTTGTGTCACTGAAATGCGAGCATTAAAGCGTTTAGATCGCCAGCAACGCATCAATTTGGTCGACCTACATCAAGATAATTTTCAAAGCATTTGGCCAAACATTGATAAAAGCCAAGCGATGAAAAAAATACATGGGCAATTAAATGGTCAAGTCATCACAGGACTAGATGTTACCTACCATGCATGGCGATTGGTGGGTAAAAAGTGCCGAGTTGTTTGGCTAAACTGGCCATTAATCAGGCCATTGGCCAACCGAGCATATACTGTTTTTGCCAAACATAGACACCGTATCTCTACATTACTTTCACCTTGGTTACCATCAGTTAACCATGAGTGTGATGTATGCCAAAACAAACATAAGTGAATCAATTATGGTACTCATTATTGGCGCATCAAGCGTTATCGCCCAAGATCTCATCGCTCATTATTGTAAACAACATCAAGTTATCGCGGTATCACGAACAATAAATGTTCCTGCTGGCGATAACCTAACTTATATAAAGTCTAACTACGACGAACACGACATTTCTACTATCACCAAAGAAATTTTTCAGCAATATGGTGCACCAGCATTAGTGTTTATATGTTTGGGGACATTGCACTGCGACAATTATTTTCCAGAAAAACGCCTTGAAGATATAAGTGCTGACTATCTTGAGCATAGCCAAAAGGTAAATTTTATTATTCCAGCGCTTTGGATGAAAAATATCTGCGCATTATTACCCAAGTCGGCGACAACCACACTAACAACCTTTAGCGCTCGAGTAGGCAGTATTGAAGATAATCATTTAGGGGGTTGGTATGCGTACCGAGCGAGTAAAGCAGCATTAAACATGTTCATTCAAACGCTTTCTATTGAAATGGCTCGGCGCGCCAAGTTGGTAAAGCTTATCGCCTTTCATCCTGGCACCACTGACTCTCCTTTGTCTAAACCGTTTCAAGCGCGTGTCCCTAAAGATAAACTATTTTCACCTGATTTTGTCGCCATGCAATTGGCCAATATCATAGATAATACAGAGTATCAGGGAACTGCTAAGTTTATTGACTGGGCAGGAAAACCAATACCATGGTAAACCCAATTGTATTGATCGCACCAGCCAGACACAAACACTGTGCAAAAGTCATTTACATTATTTTACTTGTACTTGCCGGAGGTTTTATGACAACAACAAATGCTGTGCCAGTCAAAGATGCAAACTGGATATTACAAGCCAACTGGCGAGTAATAAATGATGCCGTGATGGGCGGCATGTCTCAAAGTACGATAAAACAACATAAAAACCACCTTAATTTCAGCGGAATAATTTCATTAGAAAACAATGGTGGGTTTGCCTCTACGCGCAGTGAATTAACGTTGGATACACACAAAAAGGATAAATTAAATATTACTGTAAAAGGCGACGATAAGGTGTATCAACTTAGGCTCAGAGTTGACCGTTATTTTGACGGCCCCGCTTTTGTTGTCGAATTTATAGCCAAATCTAGTCAGTGGACTAGTTACGAATTTTCCGCAGATGACTTTACTTTGCAGTTTCGAGGGAAACCATTTGCGTCTGATTACCAATTAAATTTTAGCGATTTAACCACGATTGGATTTTTAATATCCAGCCAACAACAAGGCGAATTTTCGCTGAACATAAAAAAAATAACGTTCGATTAACCATGAATAAAATATCACCTAAAAAACTGCTGCATTCTAAATGGACCAAAGTCATCGTTTCAAACAAAGAAAAACACTTTGTGGTTTCTTGTGTTGAGTTTGATGAAAATCATTCTGTTATCGAGTGCATTATCACGGCAGTAATAAACAACAATGAATATCAAATTAACTGGCGAGATTTAAAAGATCCACGTCAATGGAAAACGGGATGGCAATGAATAATTTACTCCAACATATTAGTCGGCAACAACTCGATAGCTTCGAGCAGCGCTACCGAGCTAAATTAGTTAACTCGTTATCGGGTTTTAAAAGTGCTAATCTCATTGGTACCAAATGCAAAGCAGGTATCGAAAATCTGTCCATTGTAAGTTCAGTGTTTCATTTAGGTGCTAATCCACCACTTGTAGGCATGATTAATAGACCTGATACGGTAAGACGAGACACCTTAAGTAATATCAAAGCGAATCAAGAGTTTAGCATTAATCATGTCAATGCAAAAATTTGGCAACAAGCCCATCAATGCTCTGCTCGATACGATAAAACAATTAGTGAATTTGAAGCGGTTGGCTTAAAACCTCAATACATCAACAACTTTAACTGCCCATTTGTACATGAAAGTGAAGTTAAATATGGCGTTTCCTTGATTGAAATAGTAGATATTAAACATAATGGTACAACGATGATCGTTGGAGAGATTCAAGATATATTTGTAAACGAAAAAGCCCTGTTAGATGATGGCTTTATTGATATAGAGTTGCTTGAGACTATCGCCGTTTCAAGCCTAGATAGTTATCATTTAACAACTAAGCTCGGCAGGTTGGCTTACGCTAAACCGGAACGAGCGGTAACACCTTTACAAGGCATATAACATAGACGAAAAAGCCCGCATTTTGATTCAGCGGGCTTTGCTTATCCTAGGTTTAAGTTGATCAGGTAGTAGCTACTTTATAAAAACGACGTCATTTGATAAGTGTGTTTTTAAATATGCTTTAAACTCTTGAGCTTTATCAGCTGAAAAAACCATATTGGGAATTTCCCCAAGTTTTACGTGATTGTATGGCAATGAAAAATAAGCGTCTTGTTCAACAGTTTCTAAAGCGACTTTGCGAACCTCTGACACCCTTACTTTTGCATCACCAATATACATGTCTCCCTTGATAAACCTGACATGATTTTTTGGCTCCACCACCCTATTTTCAGGCAGTTTTGAGCGCTTAAATAGGCTAGGAAATATCGCGATGTTAGATATTGCCAGTAACCATACCATTTCAAGTTTGCTATCTGTGATAAACACAAATAATAAATAGCTACATATACTCAGCAACCACAGTAGAAAAATTGATTTCTCGCTAATCGTAAACTTATTCAACATTACTGCTTCCTCATGTTGATATTAAACTAAAGGTTTAACTAGTCAGCGTGCAAACAAAAAAATTACAAGATGTTGATTATTTAAGTGAATCTACAACAAAATCAAGAATATTATTACCACTAGGCGCAAAATCTAAATTAAACAATGGCGTAGGTTTAGTGATCATTTGTCTTTCAACTAATTCATTGGTAATGTCAAAATCCAATAAACCAGTTTTACCTACCAGCAGATTATCGATACTGCCCTGTTTAGCTAAATTAAACACATCAACAAAGCCCTTTAGGTACAAATAATCTTTAGTAAAACCACCACCGCGATAAACACGGGTTGTTAACGTAAATGCGGTGAGTTTATCCAAAGAAAACTCGTTAAGTAACGCATGATAGGTTTTAACAAAATCTCGATGCGCTAACATATACTGCACAGCGATAACTCTTAAAGCGATGGTTTGCAGCCTTTTGATGGTCAAACTACCCGAGCAATATTCGCTGTATAGTGCCAACCCCTCCTGCGTATAGGTGTTGCCTGGCAACCCTAAACTAAATACTTTTAGTGGGTGTTTTTTAGCATTAAGGGTAGTCAACATGTGTATGCCCAATTCATGAAAGGCAAAAGCATGTGCTTCTTTTTCACTAAAGCTGGCTTCTTTATTGATTAACAGCTGGGCTTTTTCGTTGTTAACCATAGCTTTAGCGACAATTTTGCTCGACTTTTCAACTTTACACTTCAGTCCCCATTCGCTGGCCTGAGCTTTGAAATAGTCTACTGCTTCATTGGCATTTAGCTTTATCTCGTCTTGAAAGTCTGGCTCACTCGTTAAGTGCAGCAAAAACTTAGCATTTGCCATATCTTTCTGATCTGGCTCACCATAATACTTTAAAGAGTTATAAACAAAGTCATCGGTACCTATGCTGGTTAATAGATCAATTTTATTCGCTAAATTATCAATAACATGACGGTAAAGCTGACTAATACTTGCATCGTTAATGCTATCAACCGGTAACTTGTATAACTGCTCGCGAAACTTATACGGATTTATGTCTAGTTGTTTATAGGTAAAACTAGGTTGAACATAACTGTTTCGTTTCAAAAACTTATTACGTTCCGCTGATAAGTTGACCGGGTTAATAAAATTTAAAGTTTCAATGTTTTTACATAATGAAAATAACTGTTTGTCCAAACTCAACACTTCAGGGCTTATTGTTGAAGACAAAATATCGGCTTTTTGTGTACGTTTCTTTTTACCGTAGCGGCGGACAAAATATGCTGCCGTTTCCGAGATAGCCTCTTTAAAGTTTGTTTTAAGCTCTTCTAAAACTAGCGGGTAAACATCACCTGAAGCTTCATCCATAAAGACCTTTTTGACTTCCGTTGGTAATACTAACGTATTGTCGAAATGAGAATTAACATGGGTGATCAAATAACCTCGACCATGAAATACTTCATCCGTTGCAGCGCGTACATCTATGTTTGGCAAAGAAATTTTGTTTAGTTGTTTTTCAAAGTGATTGACCACTTGCCCCCAGCGCTCTATGTCAATTTGCCCTGCGCCAATATTGAACGTTGGTGTATCACGCTCTATGCGTTGGTAATTGTAAGAGTGGATATCAAAAACAATCGCATTGCTAAACTGCTGCTCTACAACACTAATAACCGCCTCTAACACATTATAAAAAGCTTGGTGTTTTTGATGACTTATCGCGCGCTGCTTTGGGCTTAGCGGCTTTTGCCAAACTTGTTTGTTCCAAGCAGTTTTAAAATAAGTCGACAGGGTTTTTGCTCGATTTAAGTCGTACTCAAATCTAGAGTCATTGCCAATTAACTTGATTGGAAAAGAAGAAATGAGCTCGTCAGTATAAGGATCTTCTTCATAAAAACGCTCTTGTTTACTCAACAAAAACGTTTTATTAAGTTCCTCTCGAAGCTGATGACCATTGTGAATCGCCGCACAAATGATGGGGGAATATTCGTCTATCTTAATAATAAATGAACCGCCAGCAACTTCAGCGTGAAAACATTCCAGTCGCTTAATGCGGTCAATACATTCCTGCTCAGACAGCGTTAGCATCTTCGATCACCTGTCTAAATTCAGTTTTACGACTTCTCACTAACTCTTTTGCATGTACAACACTTTCGACAAAGTCTATGACTTGTGTTTGCAGTTTGACGCGGTTTAATTTGTTAATACGAACGATGCCACCTGGGCTTAACACGTTCACTTCAATTAATTTACCGCCGATAACGTCAATACCAGTAAAATACAAACCATCTCTAACTAGTTTAGGCCCAATATATTTGCACAATTTTTTCTCTTGTGACGACAGTTTATGTTTAACTACAACACCACCAGCATGAACGTTTGCTCGAACATCGTCTGACGCAGGGATCCTTTTCATTGCACCAATTGGTTCACCGTTAAGCATTAAAATGCGTACATCACCTTCTTGAGCACCTGGCACATAATCTTGCAAGATCACGTAATTGCTACCTTTACCGTGCTCGTCGCCACCAATATAAAAATCTAATAATGACCTGAAACTTTGTTGTGCGCTTTTTTCTAAAACGATAACACCACGACCACCGTATCCATCAAGAGGTTTTAAGATCATACGATCGCTACTTGACTCTTTAAAAATGCGCTCCAAGTATTCACGATTTTTAGACACGTGAGTAGCTGGTATAAATTCACTTTCAGTATCCTGGAATGACGCTGTATATATTTTGTTGTTAGCAATACGTAATCCATCTAGATCATTCATGATAAATGTATCGCCGCGAACAGAGTCTAAAAAGTTTAATGCCAAGGCATCAAGCGGAGGATTGGCACGCATAATAATGGCGTCAAATCCAGCTAATGGTAGCTGTACTCGTTTAAAAACAGCTTGTTTATAAAAGCTGGGAATATTATCTGAACATTTGCTCTTTTTGGTAAACACGTCACAAAATGCGCTGGCAACACTATCTCTGATAGTTAAATTATTTACGGTAGACAATGCAACGGTGTGGCCTCGTTTAACACACTCGTGAATAAGACGGAGTGTAGAGTCCGATTCAGGGTCAACGTGTGCCCACGGGTACATAATAAAGCAAATTTTCAAGGGTGCTGCCTCAAGAGTTTTTGGTAGAAATTTTTGAGCGGAGGATATAGAAAAGAAAGGGATGAATCTTGCAAAATATTTTTGTCGTAGCGAAAAAAATTCGTTATCGAGCCCATTGCAACGTATCATATTGAAGCCAGTGGCTAATTTAGGTGAGTTTTTTAACTAAATACAGCAAAAAATATTTGTCGGTGAGACAATATTCATTTACATTTCAGCTGTCTTAATTGGGTATATATTTATGGATATAAGAGTATTTAAAACTTTCATTGCTGTTGCTGAAAATAAACACTTTGGCCGCGCCGCTGAAACACTGTACATCACGCAAGCTGCTGTTAGTGCCAGAATCAAACAGCTGGAAGAATACTATGGTACCCAACTTTTCATTCGCGATAAAAACAACCTCCGTTTAACACCAGCAGGAGATTCTTTATATTCTCATGCTCATTTAATGGTGAGCCAAATGGAGCAATCTAAAATTGCCGTTTCTATTGCCGATAAGCAACGTGTTTCATTTAATATTGCCGCAACACCTAATGTATGGGACGCTTTTTTCAGTAGTCGCATTCATGAAGTACTTGAATTATATGAACACCTTTCACTTAATACTGAAATTTCAGTTCGTGAAGCCATTCAACGTAAGCTTGATGATAGAACACTTGATGTTGGCCTTTTAACTGATCCAATCAAAGATGATGATTTTAATAATGAGCTCATAGGCCACTTTGACTTATCGCTTGTGGGTAGCCGCCCAGACTTTGACGCCAAAACTGAAGACTATATTTTAGTTGATTGGGGCATTACCTTTCATAAAGAGCATGCTTTACACCATAAAGTTGTCCCTAGCTTTAAAACCTCAGCTGCCATGATTGCATTAGAAGTTATTTTAGCCAAAGGTGGCTTTGCTTATTTACCCTCTATGTTAGTTGATGAATTAATAGACCAACAAACCTTGTTTTCCGTTGAATCACCTCTTCAGGTTAATCGCCCAATTTATATGGTATCTCGTAAAAATGGTGCCAATGAAGATGTCGTTCAACAGTTTAGGTTGTTATTCAACCGCGCGTAACTTATACGTGTGTTCTATGGAAATAACTCAGGCGACAAAACCAGATAAAAAGGCGGTTTTACGCTTTTACAAATCACAACAATATTCGGCAAGATTTATTGGCTTTGACCGTTGTTACATTATGCGACAAGACGACACTATTTTCGCCAGTGTTATCGTCTCAGCCGTAGAGCCCAGCAGTGAGCAATACTTATTACATGCCTTAGTGAGCGATAAACACTATCGCGGACGGGGTTTAGCGAGCTCTCTTATAAAACATTGTCTAAGCCAGCATACGCAACTGGTATGTTTTTGTCAGCCAAGTTTAACCACACTTTATACGCAGCATGGATTTAAGCGGTTGTCTGAAAACGACGTTGAGTTAAAGCTTAATAGACATTTGCAGATGCGCTTTAGCCAGTATCGTAACAAATACAGTACGTTAGAAGCTTTGATTTACGAAGATTAGGCAGTAGATTCCCCCGGGCATGCCCGGGGTACTTACTGTTACAACTCCATTCGGAGTTGATCTGAATCCTTACGACCTTGATACTCAACGTAGTTCCGTATTACTGCTTCGTCTACACCTACGCTACT
>NZ_BNCK01000012.1 GCF_014656435.1 Thalassotalea marina | reverse complement strand
TAAGTAGCGTAGGTGTAGACGAAGCAGTAATACGGAACTACGTTGAGTATCAAGGTCGTAAGGATTCAGATCAACTCCGAATGGAGTTGTAACAGTAAGTACCCCGGGCATGCCCGGGGGAATCTACGTTAACGGCGCTTTTTCGACGGAGTAAACTGATTATCACTAAAACGTGTTAAACCTTGTTTACCACGAGGCGTTCTACTTGAACGGTTAATACCTTCACCTTTTTTAAAGCCTTTTGCGTTGTTTTTACCTTTGCCCGACTTTTTGTAATGTTGATAATTACCTTCTTGTTTCCCTTCAGAAGGCACTAAACAACCGGGCTTGGTGCCAATAAGTTTACGTGCTAGACCCATTTTGGTAAGAGCTTCACGAATAATCGGCCAGTTATTTGGATCGTGATAACGCAATATGGCTTTATGAAGCCTGCGCTGCCTGCCGCCTTTAGGTACAACCACGTTGTCACTGTTTTTGCGCACATTGCGCAAAGAATCAATCTCAGTGTGGTAAAGCGTAGTTGCATTAGCCAGTGGTGATGGATAAAAGTTTTGTACTTGGTCGAGTTTAAAGTCGTTTTCTTTTAACCATAGCGCTAAGTTGATCATGTCCATATCTGAGGTACCAGGATGCGCTGAGATAAAATATGGAATTAAATACTGCTTTTTGCCTGCGGCTTTCGAATACTTATCAAATAACTCTTTAAAACGATAATAACTGCCCATACCCGGTTTCATCATTTTATTTAATGGACCAGATTCAGTATGTTCAGGAGCAATTTTTAAATAACCACCTACATGATGTTCAGCTAATTCTTTAACGTAATCAGGATCTTCTACCGCTAAGTCATAACGCACACCCGAGGCAATGAGTACCTTTTTGATGCCTTTTATTGCACGTGCTTTACGATAAAGGTTAATGGTGGGAGTGTGGTCTGTGTCTAAGTGGCCACAAATGGTTGGCCAAACACAGCTTGGTTTACGACAGGTTGCTTCAGCTTTTGGGCTTTTACAACGCAGTTTATACATGTTGGCCGTAGGGCCACCAAGATCAGAAATTACTCCAGTAAAGCCTGGCACTTTTTCTTTAATGTCTTCTATTTCTTGAAGAATAGATTCTTCAGAACGTGATTGAATAATTCGACCTTCATGTTCAGTAATCGAACAGAAAGTACAACCACCAAAACAGCCACGCATGATATTAATCGATGTTTTGATCATGTCGTAGGCAGGAATTTTAGCGTCACCATATTTAGGGTGGGGCACACGCTGATACGGCAAACCAAATACATCATCCATTTCTTGCTCAGAAAGTGGATAAGCGGGCGGATTTAACCATATGATCCTATCGCCGTGCTTTTGCACCAAGGGTTTTGCCGAGCCGGGGTTAACTTCCTGATGAAAAATACGTGAAGCGTGGGCATACAACATTTTGTTGTCTTTCACTTGCTCATAGGTTGGTAAATTAATGTAAGTGGTCAACCAAGGTTTCTTTTTATCTTGCCAGCTTTTATTACGGTGTTTATCACTTTTAAACTCTATTACATTAACCGCTTGTGGCGTTGTGGTGACATCGGCGTTATCTGTGGCCATTTCACCTGTATCACATGACGCTGTGCTCATGTCTTGATAAGGGCTAGGGATCGGGTCAATTTTTCCAGGTTTATCGATAGAGCGGGAATCAATGCCATGCCAGCCTACCAACGCATGTTTTGCTAAAAATGCAGTGCCACGTACATCTTGAATATCTGCAATGTTTTCACCTTGAGCAAGTCGGTGGCTCACTTCAACCAACGGGCGTTCAGCGTTACCGTAAATTAAAATGTCTGCTTTAGCATCAAATAAAATGGAGCGACGCACTTTTTCAGACCAGTAGTCATAGTGCGCAATACGACGCAAGCTGGCTTCAATTCCACCAATGACAACAGGTACATCTTTATAGGCTTCTTTACAGCGCTGAGAATATACCAATACAGCGCGGTCGGGGCGTTTGCCACCTTCATTATTTGGTGTGTAGGCGTCGTCATGGCGTAGGCGTTTTTCCGCCGTATAACGGTTGATCATCGAGTCCATATTGCCAGAGGTTACGCCAAAATATAGGTTAGGTTTGCCAAGTGACATGAAAGCATCTTTATTTTGCCAGTCTGGCTGACTAATAATACCGACACGAAAGCCTTGAGCTTCCAACATACGGCCTATAACCGCCATGCCAAAACTAGGATGGTCAACATAGGCGTCGCCCGTCACTAAAATTATGTCGCAACTGTCCCAGCCAAGCTGATCCATTTCCGCTCGGCTAGTGGGTAAAAAAGTTGCTGTACCGTAGCATTCTGCCCAATATTTTGGATAGTCAAACAATGCTGTTTTCGGTAATGGGATCATGTTATCGCCTATTAATTTGTTGCCCTAAAATTCCCGTTAATGCTGTTCTTTCAAAAACGGGCGCGGGATTATACCAGTATTAACGATAAAATGCAGTTCGTGTGTAATACCAATCCACATAATAGATTGCTCACTTAGCGAGAGTGTAAAGGCTTAGAATTTAATCACTTTCAAAAACTTTCATTCAATGTATAAACTCAGCACAATTGCGCTAAAAACATACATCTACCTGAAATTCGTCTTACGAGTTGCGGCATTGGTCTAATTTGCAAACACATTGAAACAACTTAGTGTATAAGTTGAAAATGACCAGTATTTTACGTCAAAATAATTTAACTCTACTTAGCAGGTCAAAATAAAAACAATGAAGATTAAACTACTTAGCGCTGCAATCAGTTTATCGCTGGTTGGTTGTGTCACCACAAACGAAGAACAGTCGGCTGAAGCCATTTTAAATGCGCCAGCTCAGGAAATTAACGAGCAAGCCTCTGCTCCTGTTGCCATTAACAAAGAAGTTAAAACAGCCGTTAGTAAAAACGTTGTTGCCAAGCAATCAACTAATACACTAAATACCATTATTACTTTGGAAAAAGCGATGTCAGATCCTGATTGGATTGGCCGTGCACCAGAAAGCTGGTATTGGGGCGATGACAGCAATACGATCTTCTTTAATCGTAAACAAGAAGGTAACCCGTTGCGTGACCTTTTCCAAAAATCAATCAATGAAAAAGGTAATGGTGCAAAAGTTCCTCTAGCGCAAATGCACATTGCCAGTGATCGTAATGCAGTAGAAAACAAAGCCGGTACTCAAGAAGCATATACCTTCAAAGGCAATGTATTTGTTAAAGACTTAGCGTCAGGAAAAGTTAGGCAGTTAACACATACTTCAGCCTATGAAAGCAGCGTTATGTTTTTGAACAACGGTAATATTGCTTACCGTGTGGGCAACAAGTTTTTTGAACATGATTTAAACAACAATGGCGTAAAAGAACTCGCCAGTTTAGTGTTCAGCAATGACCCTTCAAAGAAAACGTCTGAAAAGTCTTACTTAGCTCAAGAGCAATCTGAATTAATTGACTATATTGCATTGCAACAACGCAATAAAGAATTGCGAGATGCTGCGAGTGATAAGTTAAAAGCTGAAAACTCAACCATTACTAAAAGCGAATTTTATTTAGGTAAAGGCAAGCGCGTTGCTCACGCTAGTTTATCTCCGTCAGGCGATAAGTTAATCGTTAGTATTGCTGATAGTAAATCGAGCCGTGCAGCTACCGATATCATGCCAAAATACGTGACGGATAACGGTGATATTGAGCCTGCTAAAGTGCGCGCTCGTGTTGCAGATAACGCTAAATATAGTGAAGAAACGTTTTTATTAGATCTAAAAACTGGTCAAAAATTCCCGCTGTCATACGAGAATTTACCGGGTTTTGATGAAGATGTGTTAGCGGCGGTTAAAAAAGAAAATCACAAACGTGAGGGTAAAACTTACGAAAGTAAAAAGTCACCGCGTGATATCCACGTAATGCGTTCTTATAATGCTATTAAATGGCATGAAGATGGCAATAAAGTAGCCATGTTGTTCAGAGCATGGGACAACAAAGATCGTTGGTTAGCAACGGTTGATTTATTAGAAAACAAACTGGTTAGCCAACACCGTTTGCATGACGACGCTTGGATCAACTGGTCGTTTAATGAATTTGGTTGGGCTGGCGACAAACTTTATTACTTGTCGGAAGAGTCTGGTTATTCTCATCTTTATTTGAAGTCGTTAAAAGGCAAAGCCAAGAAACTAACTTCAGGTAATTTTGAAGTAAGTGATTTAACGTTAACCGACGATGAGTCTTCAATTATCTTCCGTGCCAATAAAAAGCACCCAGGTATATACGAAATTTACCAAATCAATTTAGCGTCAGCTAAAATGGAGCCATTAACAAACCTAGGTGGCATGAACGATTATGCTTTGAGCCCAGACGGCACTAAGTTATTAATTGAACATTCTCAAGTTACCATGCCTCCTGAGCTTTTTGTAAAAGACTTAGCGGTAGATGCACAAGCCATTCAGTTAACACATACCGTTTCTGAAGAGTTTAAAGCCATGCCTTGGACGGCACCTAATGTAGTGGCTGTACCTTCGTCATATCAAGAAGACCCTGTTTATTCACGTGTTTATTTACCAAAAGACTTTGATAAAAAAGCACAGAAAAATAAAGCGGTGATGTTCTCACATGGTGCAGGTTATTTACAAAATGCACATTTAGGTTGGTCTGGTTACTTCCGTGAATTTATGTTCCACAGCATGTTAGTACAACAAGGCTATGTGGTTATCGATATGGATTACCGTGCATCGAAAGGTTACGGTCGTGATTGGCGAACAGCGATTTATCGTCACATGGGTAAACCTGAAGTACAAGACATGAAAGACGGCGTTAATTGGTTGGTAGAAAATGCCAATGTTGACCCTAACCGCGTAGGTACTTACGGCGGATCATATGGTGGTTTCTTAACATTAATGGCATTGTTTACTGAGCCTGATACGTTCCAATCTGGCGCGGCGTTAAGACTCGTTTCAGACTGGGCATACTATAACCACGGTTATACGTCGAATATTCTAAACACACCGGGTGATGATGCTATCGCTTACGAGCGTAGTTCACCCATTTATTTTGCTGAAGGTTTGAAAAAGCCGTTATTGATCAACGCACCTATGATTGACGATAACGTTTTCTTCCAAGACTCTGTTCGCTTAGTTCAGCGTTTAATTGAGCTTGAGAAAGAAAACTTTGAAACAGCTATTTACCCAGTAGAGCCACATGGTTTTATTCAACCTAGCTCTTGGTTAGATGAATATCGTCGTATTTATAAGTTGTTTGAAAATACACTGTAAACACTAACACCGAAAACTTAAAAGCCCAGCAAATTAGCTGGGCTTTTTCATTTGTATCACGTTGACTTCGTTCACTTTAGCTTGTGGCGCGATAATGACACGGATGAGTTGACCATCTACTTCATAATACAGTTGTATACGTCCATACTTTTGTTCAGAAGACGTTGGTTGTCCAAATGTTGACTGATAAAACTGCTTTATTTGTTGTTCACTTTCTTTGGTAAAAAAGCTAATAACGGCAGGCGACTCACTAGTATAGTCTGCAAATACCTTGGCGTGTTCTGGCACTGGAATAGTAGCAGCGTGGCTTAGTGCCGTAACAAAAAGCAAACTGGTAGAAAGTACTTTGAACATAAATGTTCTCTCCATAAAGCAACCTACATAAAGTGTAGATTATGATGCGTAAGTTTTTACCGTAAGTTTAGCTAAGTAAACGTTAAAATATGGCTAGGTGTCTAGTTATTTCGTGTCTGGCTATTTATACATGCAGTTGCAACTCTAAATTAAGAGTATGCATCTTTTTGCAATTGAACATTACTAAGAATTCACAGTAAATACCAAAGTAGGAAGCGATAATACATGTAACCAGCTGAAATTGTTAAATAATATACTAAGTGAGACATCATTAATTACCTTGAAGTCTCAGTAACTTCCCAATTTGGACAATATTACAGTTTGATAATTAATTTAACGGATTGATTTGTCGCGTTTTTCTGGTACTTTAAAAACAAAGTTATAGACGGACATTACTGAGACGTCTACATAATAAGATGTTATGTCATTCTGATGGAGTAGGCAATTTTGAGTACTAAAGAACTTATCCTTCCTAAAGGGAATTCAACTGAAGCTATTGAAACAACTCAAAGTGTTTTATTTATAGGAGCTAATGGCTCTGGTAAAACTAGGTTGGGAACATGGATTGAAATTAACTCCCCACAAAAAGAACATGTACATAGGATTTCAGCTCAGAAGTCTTTGACATTACCTGATTCAACAACCCCTCAATCAATTGAACAAGCAGAAAAAGACTTGTTGTTCGGAAACCCAACTTGGACACATCAACATAAGACAAGTAAGTGGCAAAACAAACCTGCTACTGCATTTTTAAATGATTTCCAAAAATTAATGGTTTATTTATTTTCTGATGAAACAGAAGAAAATGCCAAGTTCAAAAGAGCTTGCCAAGCTAGTGAAGTACGTATTACTCCACCCAAAACCAAAATAGATCATGTTAAAGAACTGTGGGAAACAATTCTTCCTCATAGAGAATTGATTATTGGAGGTTTAAGAATCCAAACTCAAATAAGGGGGCAAGAGGATAAAAAATATAACTCATCAGAAATGAGTGATGGTGAAAGAGTTATATTTTACCTAATTGGACAATGTCTGGCTGCGCCCAAAGACGGAATTATTGTATTAGATGAACCAGAGTTACACCTGCATAAGTCGGTTCAAGTACCACTTTGGAATGCCATAGAAGCACTGCGCGAAGATTGTACTTTTGTTTACCTTACCCATGATGTAGATTTTGCGGCGGCCAAAGAAGCAGCAAAAAGTGTTTGGCTGAAATCATACGATGGTCAACATTGGGATTGGGATATTATAAATGAAGATGAAAATCTGCCGAGTGAGTTATTAATCGAGGTATTAGGAAGTCGAAAGCCTGTTGTATTTGTCGAAGGTGAAAGTGGTAGTTTCGATAGTAGCCTTTATCGTGAATTATTATCTAACTTTCTTGTCATTCCTCGTGGAAGTTGTTCGGAAGTAATTCAATCAGTAAAAGCGCTGAAAGCTAACTCTCAAATTCATCATTTAGAAGTGTTTGGAGTAATAGATAGAGATAGGCGCCTTCAAGCTGAAATAACGAGTCTAGAACAACTTTCTATATATGTTTTAGACGTTGCTGAAGTCGAAAATTTATTTTGTACTGAAGAAGTTTTGAAGATTGTAAGTGAAAGACTAGCTCGTGACTCATCTGCAGATTTTTTAAGAGTGTCTAATACAATATTTGGTCGACTCCAATCAGAACTTGATACACAAGTATCTCTACATGTATCAAGTGAAGTAAAATTTAAGCTGAATGTATTTGATGTGAAGCAAAAAGGTGCAGCTAATATCAATACAGCTCTGCAAGACTTAGTATCAAGTATCAATGTTGAACAAATATACTCGGAAACTAATCAACGGTTTATTGATGTTTTGGAAAGTAAGGATTACAAGCAATTACTAGCTTTATATAATCGTAAATCACTTTGTACTCAAGTTAGTACTTCATTAGGGTTATCTAACGGCAGCTTACCTGAGACAGTAGTTAGATTGATAAAAGGCGAGTGTAAAGAATCTATAACAACAGCGTTGAAACCATATTTTGGTAATTTTCAGCGACACATGACATAACAAGTAAAATTAAATAGGGCAGAATATTAATCTGAACGCCAATCACAATTTACACCGATAATACATGGTTGTAACTTAAGCTAACAGTTTGTTTCGCTTGATGGTTTTAAGAATTTTACACTTGTCATCAACATCTGCACGGTGGATACTAAACACAGATTTGGCTAAATCAATGCCAATTGCTTTAAGTCGAGACATATGGACTCCCTTCAATTGAAGCTCTTTATCAACTTCACTATGGCATATTGATGCCGAGTGGGGAGTCCATATCATTCGTAATAAATATGGAGTTATCTTCTTGTTTTTGAATATACCCGGGAAAGAAAACATATCAGTTTCCAACGTAATCTTAGATTTTAATGGCACCATTGCAATTGACGGCAAGTTAATCCAAGGGGTAGCTGAGAAAATCAATAATTTATCTGAGCAACTTAATATTATCATTGTCACCGCAGATACTAATGGAACAGCAGAAAGCGAATTGGCCGATGTAAACTGTAAAGTAATAAACCTTTCTAAATCCAAGGAGTATGGAAATAAGATGGATGTATTAACTGCTTTAGGGAAAGGGCACACTATTTGCGTTGGAAATGGTTTTAATGACCATTCCGTGCTTAAGGAGAGCGTTTTGGGTATTGCTGTAATGCAAGAAGAAGGGGTGAGTACAAAAGCCTTAATGTCGTCAGATATTGTTTTTAAATCAATAATTGATGCACTCTCATGTTTTGAGGCTCCCAATAGACTTAAAGCTACACTAAGAAGTTAGCCGCCTTATCACAAGCGTATTAAGCACGGGACTGCTAACAGTTGGCTCAGTTTCGCTTCGCTACACTAGTTTAGCCAACTTATTATCAGCTCCTTGTGCGAGCGTTCTATTTGTTGAGGCCGTTTAATGGAATTATTTAAAGTTACTGAAAATAGCGAAATTAGGAAGTACATAGGATTGTTGTACTCTGAACTTTTTGGCCAACAAGCAGTACCCTCAGAAGAGCAATTCGACAACATATTTTCCCAGTTGCAGGAGCCTAACAATAGTCATGATGCTTATTGTTTGAAAGAAAATAATGAAACAGTAGCATTCTTTACCTTGGGGGAATCATTTTCAATATTCGCACACGGTAAGTATGGGATCATAAATGAACTATGGGTTAGCGAAGCGTTTAGATCTAAAGGTGTAGGCAAAATAGTTATTCAAGAAATACTTAAAATTGGTTCAGAAAGAAACTGGAAAAGAATAGACGTTTCAGCTCCACCATCTGAAGAATGGGATCGTACTTTTAATTTCTACCAAAAGAACGGCTTTACTTTCACAGGAAGAAAATTAAAGGTTTATTTGTAATCAAAATATAACAAGCCGACTAAGCAACACTATTTTATGCTGTAAAACTTGAAATACTATGTGATTAAAGCGTCGTGCTTTATATTTTGCCCTTTTTTATTCTTTTAGTTTTTAGTTAGTAACAAGTTTTCACTGAGTGCTTCCCATACGCATGTAACTGCACGGCTACGCCTCTTTTTTCCGAGGCAAACAAGGTGAATAGGTTGTTTATCAGGATGAGTGTAGTCGTTAAATATAGGCACTAACTCGCTTGAGTGTAATTCCTGTTCGATGAATCTTGGGTCTACCATTATGATGCCTTGCCCTAGGGTTGCAAGTTGCACAAGCGCTCTAGCATCATCACTTATCATTGCTGGTTTCACTTTAATTGAACTCACTTCGCCTTGAGAGTGTAAAAATATCCAAGTATCTAGCGTTGTCGCCTTATTTTTAAACACTAAACAACGATGATTGAGCAATGACTGAGGCGAGTCTGGAGTGCCATGTTGAGCTAAATAATTCGGGCTTGCGAACCAACCAAATGTTTTCTCGCCGATCTTTCGAGCCAACAATGATGAATCCGGTAAGTGACCAATACGAATAGCAATATCAACTTGATTATCAATTAAATCGACAACCTCATCAGACAAGTTTAAGTCAAAGCAAATATCGGGATAGATTTGGCTAAGCTCATTAAGATGGGGAATTAATAACCGATTTGCCATCAGCGTTGAGCTGCCAATTTTTACTTTACCTTGCGGCAGAGATTGAACTTGATCACTTAGCGTTTCGGTATTGTGCAACACATTTTGCAACTGCTCGGTGCTTTTTAAAAGTTCATGACCACTTTGTGTTAAAGATAGCTTTCGAGTACTGCGCTCTAACAATCTGACGTTTAGTGTTTGCTCGAGCTTTGATATACGTTTACTGACTGAAGAGCGAGGCAATTAGACTTTGTCAGCTGCACCTTGAAAACTGCCACTGACAGCAACAAGATGAAAGAGATATAAGTTTTCTAGTTGTTTATGAAATCCCACTTACTGTTTCCCTTATGGAACGAATAAAGTTCTAATTTGGTATCTAATTTAACTGAATAATAATTGGTATTCTGCTGCAACTCAATCAAGGAATTAAAGGAATACTTATGTCTTTTCAAACAATTTTAATCACTGGCGCAACTTCAGGCATTGGTTTTGAGGCTGCTAAACACTATTTAAAACTGGGATGGCGGGTTATATTTACCGGTCGAAATGAAGATAAAATTGCCAGCGCAAAAGCTAAGTTACTGGATGCAACATCAACCCCTGACCAATTGTTTGGCATATTATGTGACAATGCGATTCCTCAACATTACTCAACTCTTGTCACGGAAATTAGTGAAAAAGTGGGTATGCTTGATGCGGTTATTCTAAATGCTGGTGTATTTTATCCCAAGCTCTTTAGCGATACGGTTTATAGTGAACTTGAGCAAACAATGTTAGTTAACTTTACTGGCCCAGTAATGCTTTTACAAACTCTATTGCCAGTACTGAATAATCCATGCAGCGTGGTGTACGTTTCGAGTATTGTTGTTGAGCGCGCATTTGTAACGGCTTCGAGTTACAGTGCCAGTAAAGCCGCGTTTGAAGCTTATGCAAATGTTTTAAACCTAGAACTCGCACCGCAAGGAATACGTGTCAATTATTTAAGGCCAGGTGTTACGGCCACTGAGATCCAAGGCAAGGCTGGTATGAGTCAGAGCCAAGTTGCGGAACTAAATGCCAGCTTAGCTAACCTGCCTCTTGGTAGAATGCTAACGCCAAAAGAAATGTTATCGAGTTTTGAGCTTCTGACCAGCTCAAACTCGCTTGCGTTGCGAGGTGCCCACATAACAGTTGATGGTGGTTATTGTTTATAGGTTTAATTTTAAATGAGTTAATCTGGACACCCATGATAATTAATGACAATTTATACCGATAGTACATGGTTGGGATTTCAGCTAACAGTTTGTTTCGCTTGATGGTTTTAAGAATTTTACACTTGTCATGAACATCGACACCGTGGATACTAAACACAGATTTGGCTAAATTAATGCCAATTGCTTTAAGTCGTGACATTTGGACTACCCTCAATTGATGCTTTTTATCCACTTCACGATGGCACAATGATGCCGAGTGGGGAGTCCATATCATTCGTTAAATTTTTCTAAGGTTCGGCATATGGAATTTGATGCTGGGTAAATTATCTCAGGATTTTTAGTTGCAAACAGCGTATTAAAATTGCCAAACTATACTCAAACCTTATTAAGGCGTAAGGTAACAATCAAAGCAAGGAGCTAAAATGAGAATTCGAGCAGAAGTAGGTACGATAGATATCTTAGGTCATTTAATACTTTGGTTTATTTTAATATTAATAACACTTGGTATTGGTGCTTTCTTTTTTCCTTACTCATTTTCAAAATTTATACTTAATCGTTCGCTAGTAATTGACGAAAACGGTAACCCAAGAAAAATGGTATGTCACACTGATATATTTGGAAATCTAGGTCATGTAATCCTATGGATTATCATCTCTATAATTACCTTGGGCTTGGGATACGCATTCTATTTTTATAAAGTTTGGAATTACTCTTTAAATAATACAACTATTGAGTAGTTTGTTACTGAACACATATGAACCTTATCCTCATCAATTGGCAATAGTGTTTGTTTAGCTGCCGCTAGGCAGCTAATGGTTAATCAATCAGCAAAATCTATAGAAATTAATCTGGACACCCATGATAATTTATACCGATAGTACATGGTTGGAATTTCAGCTAACAGTTTGTTTCGCTTGATGGTTTTACGAATTTTACACTTGTCATGAACATCGACACCGTGGATACTAAACACAGATTTGGCTAAATTAATGCCAATTGCTTTAATTCGTGACATATGGACTACCCTCAATTGATGCTTTTTATCCACTTCACGATGACACAATGATGCCGAGTGGGGAGTCCATATCATTCGTTATGTAGCTAAAGGAGATAGCGTTGTGATTTCGAAATCAAGAATTATTGGTTTTCTATCTTTTATCACACTTAATTATTTTTTAATTAAAGCAGTACACCAAGTTCGGTTAGCTGAAGAGTACATGATGTTATCTGCCAATTGCCTTGAAAACACTGAAAGTGCCTGTACCAAATTAGAACAACAAAATTCTTATTTACTTGGGCTTTGGAATGGTAACTTAACATTTTATTTAACTGTTTCATTTATCGCTTTCACGGTTTTAGGTGCATCTTATATTTACAGTGAGAGTAAGAACTACCGCAAAGCTACATAACACATATGAGCCTTATCCTCGTCAATAGGCAATAGTGTTTGTTTAGCTGCCGCTATGCAGCTAATGATTAATCAATCAGTAATATCTATTACTACGTTCTGTCATAAAGACCGTAAACGTTTACTAATAGTATTATCTCTTCACTTCCTGAAGCAGTCTGTCCTTAGTTCGTTCAATAGTTCTAACGTGGACACCCATCATAATTGTGCTTTTTTCCTTATTGTTTTATGCTGGGGTTAACTAAAAAAACGATTATGAACAGTTGAAACTCTTGTGAAATTTGGGCTTTAAAACGTTATTTATACAACCGTTTCATGGTTATTCTCATCTACTTTTAAAACAAACTAATCATCTCAGTTTTGCATAAGCAAAGCATAAGTCGATATAACTAAGTGTTTGAAAAGAAATAATTTGTAATATAGTATCGGTGCTGATGCTGGGGTTTTACCTTTAGCTGTCAGTTCTATTTTAGCTAGAAGAACATAATTTAATTAAAGCTTCCCAATAGCATTGTTTTTAATTGCAGCTAGTTGGGGAATTCAGGACATTTTTCGAAAGAATGTGAGGGTTAGTACTCTAGCGTTAAATCTTTCAAAAAATAAACAAGGATGAAAATTCGTGTACTCTTTTCCTTCAGTTGCCGTTTGGCACGATGTCACATTATCAACATTGAAAGATAAAATTGTTCCTCTAGGGCAGCCTGCTATATTAAAGGGGGCATTGGCTTCTTGGCCTATAGTTGAAGCTGGGTTATCAGGTAAACAAGCGCTGTTGCAGTACTTAACAAAACAGTCGCTTAATCCACAAATACCTCTTGTTAAAAACTCTGGCCACAACGGCCGTTTGTTTTACAACGAAGAGTTCTCAGGTCTGAATTTTACTGTTGAAAACCTGCCTTTTAATTCGGCATTAGACAAACTAAATTCGGTATCGGATCAAGACTCACATGTTTTCTATATCAGTAATACTCCGGTTCGAAAGATTTTTCCCTCATTATTGCAAGAAAACTTTAACGATTTCCTAGTACGAGACGCGCATCCAGGAATTTGGATCAGTAACAAAGTAAAAGTTGCTGCTCATTTTGATGTGCCAGACAATATTGCCTGCTGTATATACGGTAAACGTCGATTTACTTTATTTCCTCCACATCAAATTGAAAATTTATACATAGGTCCAGTAGATGCTACGCCAGCAGGTCAACCCATTAGTTTAGTGGATATGGCTAATCCAGATTTTGTTAAATTTCCTAAATTTCGCGAAGCTTTAAAACATGCACTGGTCGCCGATTTATCACCTGGTGATGCACTGTATTTACCATCATTATGGTGGCATCAAGTAGAGTCTATGTCATCACTAAACATTTTGATGACCTATTTCCATGATGCAACACCGCGCCACTTAGGCTCGGCATATGACTGTCTATTACATAGCTTGATGAGTGTGCGCCAGTTACCTGAACATAAAAAGAAAGCATGGCAGGCATTTTTTAATCATTATGTTTTTAGTGATAATGAGCAGGCTAAATCACATATACCTGAAAATTTGCATGGTGTTCTTGGTGACGTTACGCCAGCTATGGCGCAATCGATTAAAAATATAGTAAGTCAAAACCTCAAACAATAATCGCTTCTCTAAAAACATGGTTGATCATCTTTAACATGCTAATAGTGCTTATTAGCATGTTCTTCGGGCTCTAGAACTTTAGATACGGAAAAGCCAATTCCAGTAAGTAAAATTAAAGTCGATTGCTGTAAACTATTTCTGTAACTGGAACTAGAAGGGCGCTTTATTCAGATTTGTTTAATTCAAGCCTAATTGCTTTAATTAGTGATAGTGTTTTTTTGCAGCAATTGAAGCATGAAAACCATTTTACTGTTGTAAATGTTACTGTTTGGTTAGGGTATATTTATTATTAGTTTAATAATTTAGAGATTCAGCTAATGGATGTTTTTGATATAGTTATTGTTGTCACCGCGTTTTTATGCTCTTTAGTGGCAGGTTTTCTTTTTTCTTACGCCATTGTCGTGATGCCTGGTATAAAAGGTTTAGATAACAAACAGTTCATTAAAACTTTTCAAATCACAGATCGCGTTATCCAAAATAACCAACCTCTATTTATGCTTATATGGCTTGGCTCTGCACTAGCCATGATCATTTGTGCTTTCACGGGCTTTTCAAAGTTACAGGGAGTCGATTTTGGTCTACTCATGCTAGCTACCATTGCCTATTTAGTTGGCGTCCAAGCCTCAACTATTATCATTCATTTACCTTTAAACAATACACTTCAAAACTATGATGTCGACACTATGAGTGAAGACGAGTTGCACACTGCTCGATTAGCGTTTGAGCCTCGCTGGAACAGATCAAACCTAATTAGAACAATCATTGCATGTTTTGTGTCTTTTTTGTTAATCGTATTAGCTTTAAGGCAATAAACTTATAGTGAAAAACGGTAATGTTTATTTGCTCTTATCTTTTATATTTAAAAACCACATCAAAATAATTTCAATTTGCGTTGAAAAAATGTTGACCAAAATTCATTTGCGATTTATTTTTTGCGCGATGTTTCAAGAAGGGCCATACGAAATCCAAGTCAACCCAATATTAAGCAGATCTGCGCTTACCTAAGTGTGGGCGTTTATTGTTTTATAAATTTGGGGATTTCAGATGGCTGATCCTAGTGCGATAAGCATAATTCCTCCTGTCGTCGTTTTGACGCTGGCAATCGTTTTACGTCGTCCAATTTTAGCGCTGGTTATTGGTGCTTTAGTGGGTTTGGCATTGGTTGATATTAGCAGTGTTTTAAATAACTTTGCTGCTGCTTCTTTAAAAGTCATGGCTGATGAAACCATAGGTTGGTTAATTTTAGTTTGTGGCAGCTTTGGTGCGCTCATTGCTTTATTGGTTCATGCTGGTGGTGCATTAGCATTTGGTCAAACGGCGATGAAATTTGCCAAAGGACCAAAATCATCATTGTTAATGAGCTATTTACTCGGCGTTATTATTTTTATTGATGATTATTTAAATGCGCTGACCGTGGGTGAAACCATGCGCAGAGTCACCGATAAGTTTAAAATCTCTCGCGAAATGCTTGCTTATGTGGTCGATTCAACGGCTGCACCTATCTGTGTTTTGGTGCCATTATCAACGTGGGCAGTATTTTTTGGTGGGCTACTCGTCGACAATGGCATTGCCGGTGAAGGGCAGGGAATTAGTACTTATATTCAGGCGATTCCTTACATGTTATATGCGTGGATCGCAGTACTTATTGTGCCTCTGGTTATTTTTGGCGTTATCCCGTTGTTTGGGCCAATGAAAAAAGCGCAATTGGCTGCACAAGCAGGTCAACCTGCACTTGAACAAGTCGACTTAGAAGAAGTTCAGACACCTGATACTTACGCTTCAAAAGCCATAGAGCAAGAGTTTGAGCAAGCCGAGCAACAAGGAAAGTTATACAACTTTTTGGTGCCATTAGCCTTACTTGTGGCATTTACCGTGTACTTCGATATCGATATTTGGAAAGGCTTATTGGCAACGCTTGCCGTAACTATTCCTTTTTTCTTGGTGCAACGATTGATGCCATTAGCTGATTTGCTTGAACAAATGATTAATGGTTTTAAGTGCATGTTGCCAGCTATTGGTACGGTAATAGCGGCTTTTATATTTAAAGATGTGTGCGACCAGCTATTGTTACCACAATACGTGATCAACTCTTTAAGCCCCTATATGACCGCAAAACTGCTGCCAGCAATGGTGTTTTTATCTATGGCTATTTTAGCGTTTGCAACCGGGTCTAGTTGGGGTATTTTTGCGGTGACAATACCGATTGTTATGCCATTAGCTGTGGCTGTTGATGCTAATATTCCTTTGGTTATTGGAGCGTTATTATCGGCTTCATCATTTGGTAGCCAAGCGTGTTTTTATTCAGATTCAACCGTTTTGGCGGCACAAGGCTCTGGCTGTAATTTGGTAAGTCATGCAGTAACACAATTACCGTATGCACTTATCGCTGCGGTTATCGCTTTTGTGGGGTTTTTACTGTTAGCTTAAACGTTTAAATTGATACCTACGTTAATTTATTAATAAATTAACGTAGGTACTAAACTGCCATTCTTTATTTAAAAATTTAGTGATGACTGTCGCTTTTATCTTAGAAAGCGAGACTGAATATAACTAAGCCGTTGAAATAAATGAATTGTAAAGGCACGATGTAAAAACATGTCTAACAATTTAAATACGGTGACAAAGAGCGTTAATTCCGCTGTTAGTCGTCAGGAGTTTAAGTTGACGATAAGAATGTTTTCAGAGGTCAAACTTCTGTCAGGTAAACAAATACACATGTAACTCTCCACAGTTAGACGAATTATCGCAGCGAGATAAACAATTTACTTTATTGCCATTGTTGAAAGCTCTCTGATTTGTTTTTAACTGTAGGGCAGTCATCCGCCAACCTTTACTGGCATCATGCAAGCCCATCACCTTGTTAGATAACGTAACAGGAACTTGGTAGTGGGCGATAGAAGGTTCTTATTTGCACAGTAATCCAGGTTCATTTGTATAAAATACGTGCACTATCGTTAATTCGACAATAATATGATTGAAACTCAACGTAGTTTTTCATTGGGCTCAGTGCTGTTGCTTTGGTCGTTTTGACGTTTAGCTAGCGCTAAATATCGCAAAGAAGGTTCAATAATTGCTTAGGTGATGGTTCAGAAAGTGTTAGTTCGGACACTCAACCCTGCTGCGTATGAGTGCGTAGTTCAATTTGGTTGGCCGAATTGATTGAGTATTATCATTCATCAATCGTAGAGAGGATTTATCATGAAAGCGGCAATTTGGACGGCATACGGTAATCCAACCGTTCTTAAGGTAGAAGAGATTGAAAAACCCATCCCTAAGAATAACGAGATACTGGTTAAAGTCTATTCATCGGCGGTGACTACTGGGGATTGTAGGATGAGACGGTTTGATGTACCAAATGGAATGTGGCTTCTTACTCGTCTGGCGTTTGGCGTATTCAAACCCAGAAAAAGCGTATCAGGAATGGACTTTTCTGGCGAAGTGTTTGCAGTAGGTCACGATGTTAGTCAATTTAAAGTAGGAGATAGAGTTTTTGGCACTACGGGCATGGAGCTTGGTGCAAATGCTGATTACTTGTGTATAGCTCAAGATAAAGCCGTTGTAACAATACCCAGTTCAATCACATATACGGATGCGGCAGCTTTGATTTTTGGTGGTTTAGCCGTGTTGCATTTCCTAAAAGGGATAATAAACGTTGGCAGTAAAGTGCTGATTAATGGCGCATCGGGAGCCGTTGGTAGTGCTGCGATACAAATCTCAAAACATTTCGAAGCTGATGTTACGGGCGTATGCTCTAGTGGCAATACAGCGTTGGTTGTTTCAATTGGTGCGGATAACGTTATTGACTACACCAAAGAAAATTTCACTGATAATGGTGAGGTATATGATGTGATTTTAGATACCGTTGGGAATTTATCTTACAACAAGTGTCAGAAATCACTTGCTAAGGGAGGTAAGTTAATTCTGATTAATGCAGGGCTTGGTACAATATTAAGTTCACTGTTTAATCGTCAGTTAATATGTGGTGTTGCTGAAGAAAATAAGGCGCTTTTGCTGGAGATACTTAAGTTATATCAATCTAATGGCTTTAAACCGGTCATCGACGAAGTGTATCCGTTAAACGAAATCGTTAAAGCACATGAATACGTTGACAAGGGGCACAAGAAAGGAAATGTTGTCTTATCCCATACCGATTAAGCTTTTATGTGTCAGATAATTATACAAATTGCTCAGCGACTAAAGACATTTTTACCTTGAAGCCTTTTGTTTTACTGACGTTGTTCTAGTTGGCAAGTTATTTGCTTGGGGATGTGGCGAATTAACAGGTGACCTATTAATACAGAATAAAAGAACAAAGGATAAGTATAATGAAAAACAAAATGTTAAAAGGCTTAGTGGCAAGTTTCGCAATACTGATCAACGTAGGCGTTTATGCAGGCATAATGAATTTTGATGATTTGGAAGATCCTGGTAGCCCTACAACCAATTTTGTTGAGATCAACAGTTATAGTGATATTGGTTTTCAGTTAACAACGGCACAGGGCGCTTTTAGTTATTGGTTGCAAAACGAACAAGGTTACAATAACTCTGCTGCTCTTTTTCACCAGAATGAAGGTGGTGTAACACGATTATCTGCGTTAGATGGCTCGCTTTTTAATTTATTATCTATTGATTTGGACACTATTTATAGATTAGACATGATAGTGCCAGTAGAGTTTTTCGGATATGACGCTAACGGGTTTCAGGTGGCTTCACAAAGCATAACGCTTGAAAATGACGGTTGGATTACCTTTAATTTTTCCTCTGCGTTCAGTGGTGTTTCTTATGTAGAGTGGAGTAATGAAGGACATCACTTCGACAATATAAGCTTGAACAAGGTTACATCTGTGCCAGAGCCTTCAACATTGGCTGTATTTGCTTTGGGTATCATGGGGTTAGCGTTTCGTAAACTTAACAAGCAGGTTTAACGTCAAAAACGATAATGATGAGAACGAGTGGCGCCATATTTTACGATACTAGATATGGCTGGTAATCCCCCTGTTATAATGACCATTCATGTTTGTTATTTATTGATCTCTAAAGAGTAATCAGCACTTTAACGAAAAGCACGTTTATTAATAAACGTGCTTTTTTGTCGATTAAACCGGCAGTAATGGTTTGGTGTCGGTGCATAATAACAGCTTGGTAATCAGGCATTTATGGCGTTAATCAATACCCCTTTAACGCGTATTGCTCTCGATAATGGTCAACCCAAAGCGCAGTAGCGCCGCAAATAGCAACAGGCATAATCACTAAGTTAACAAATGGCACCATAGAAAACACCGCTGCTGTAATACCAAAGCTATAACTTAACCCTTTATGGTTTGCTAACTCAGTTTTCATGTCGTCAAACGGTACCTTGTGGTTGTCAAAGGCGTAATCTTTGTATTGTATTGCCATCATCCAAGCTAAAAACATAAACCACAATACTTGGCCAATAATGGGAATAAACCAGTAGAGGATAAAAAATCCTGCGGCGCGAGGTAAATAATATTTAAACTTACACCATTCTCGTGAAAGTGTTCTTGGTACGTCTTTGACAATATCTAACGCAGAGCCTGATGGTGCATCTTGTTTAGCCAGTATCATTTCTAACTTTTCTGCTAATAAACCATTAAACGGTGCAGCTATCCAGTTAGTCACTGAGCTAAAAATAAATGAGAACATCACTAAGGTGAACAAAATTGCAATCGGTTCAATCACCATAGTTAACCAGGTAATAGATTCAGGTAACCATTGTTCAATCGCTAACATCCAATCATCAAGTTGTGCAAACAAATAGCTAAACGCAATGGCAAATAAAACTAAATTGACCACCAATGGAATAAAAACAAATCGCTTGATGCCTTTTAGTCTGATCAATTTAAAACCAGCAATTAAATAACCAGCACCACTGTGGGCAATGGGTTTTGATAAATTTTCATTCATTTTGTTGAATTTTTAACAAGTTAAACTTTTGAATAACAGTATAGTGCGACAGAATGCAGCTGAGAAGAGGGCAAAAGTTACAAAGCGTGGCAAATTTTGTTAAAGTGTCGGCATAACAACAATCATAAGCCACGGCGCCCAATTTACATGCGATTAAAGTACATAAAACTAGCAGGGTTTAAATCTTTTGTAGATCCTACTAAAGTGCCTTTTGAGCAACAGATGACGGCTATTGTTGGCCCAAACGGTTGTGGTAAATCAAATATTATCGATGCGGTGCGTTGGGTATTAGGTGAAAGCTCGGCGAAACATTTGCGTGGCGACGCGATGACTGATGTTATTTTTAATGGTGCAGCGTCACGTAAACCTGTTGGTCAAGCCAGTGTTGAACTGATGTTTGATAATATGTCTGGGCGTTTACAAGGCTCTTTGGCCAACCGCAACGAAATTTCCGTAAGACGCTTGGTTAACCGCGATGGCCAAAACAGCTATTACCTTAACGGCAGTAAATGCCGACGCCGGGATATTACCGATATATTTCTTGGTACAGGTTTGGGCCCAAGAAGTTACGGCATTATTGAACAAGGCACAATTTCAAGGCTTATTGAATCAAAACCGCAAGAGTTGCGCGTGTTTATTGAAGAAGCTGCGGGCATTTCGAAATACAAAGAGCGTCGCCGCGATACTGAAAATCGTATACGTCATACCAAAGAAAACTTATCTCGTTTAACGGATATTCGCTTAGAGTTAGGTCAACACATTGAAAAACTAGATGGCCAAGCACAAGCCGCCAAGCGATATAAAACGTTAAAAAAGCAAGAAAGACAATACAAAGCTGAACTTGCGGTATTGCGCTGGCAAAAACATTCTAACAAGGTCGCTGAAATTCAACAGCAAATTACGGCGTTGAAAGAACAGTTGTCAAATGCCAACTTAACTCGAGATGCCGATCAAACGTCGATAAAAATTGCCAAACAGCAGCAAGATAGCATTCGTCAATCCATTGAAAAATATCAACAAGAAAAGGTTCAATTAACCAATAATATTGCAAGGCTTGAGCAGCAATTGCAGTTTGTAAAACAACAAAAATCCAAATTAGAGCAGGATAAAATTACCTGTGCTGAGCAAATTGCCAATGCCCAGCAATTTTTGTTATCTGAACAACAAGCGCAAGTTGAAATTAAACAAGAATTACAGATGTTGTCACCTAAAGTGGCTAAAGGTGAGCAAGAGATTGCAGCGCTGAGTGCAAGGCTCAATGAGAACGAACAACATCGCTCGCAAGCACAACAAAAGTGGCAGTTGGTTCACCTACAACAAGAGCAATTAAAAACGCGTTACCAAGCTCATAATGAAAAAGTGTCTACGGTAAAAGCGCAAATAGCAGCGACTGAACAGCGTATCAAAGAAAAACAAGTAACCCTAAATCAGTTAACAGAAAAGCTTGCAACTTACCAAGAGCCTACCGCGGTTAAACAGCTAAAAGCTCAGTTCCAACAAGCAGAGCAACAGTTAGCTCAATCGGCAAATTTACTTGATGAAAAAACGCAGCAACTGGCGCAGTGCCAATCAAATAATACCCAAATAACTACTCAGTTGCAGGCATTAACCAGTCGTTTGGCTGTGGTTGAGCAACAGTTAGATCAAAAGCAAGATTGGCAAATATATCAGCAACAAATCATTGAACATGGCAATCAAACCGCGCTACAGCAGTTACATGAACAGTTAGCGGTTGAACAAGGCTGGGAACTTGCCGTTGAGATGGTATTGGCAGACTTGTTATCTGCGCAGGTTATACCAAACTTGCCAGAGGCTGACCTTGTAGCAACACTAAATAATATGGCGTTTGCTCTTGTTGATAAAAGCACTCACAAACAGCCGAGTGTTGGTACACTGGCTGCTAAAGCGTCACATCCCGATGTTCAACTACCATTTTTAAATCATATTGTTATCGCTGATACCCCTGAGCAATGTTATCAGCTGTTGCCTCAGTTAACGTCAGAACAGTCGGTCATTTGTCCGCAAGGTGTGTGGTTATCAGCACAATTTGCACGTAAAGGGCTGCTTGAAAAGCAAGATCATAAACTGGCACTAGATACCGAAAAACATCAGCTGTTGGTTGATGTGGCGCATCTTCAAGAAAAACACAAAGTTGCTCAGTCTGAACTTTTTCAAATCCAACAAAGTAATGATGAGCTTAAGTCTCAGCATAATCAGTTGCAGGCCAACTTTAATCAATTAATGCAGCGCTTGCAGCAAGCACAAAGTGAACAACAATTTGCTGAACAATCAAAAGCACAAGATTTATTGGCGAAAGAAAATATATTGCAAGAAATAGAACAGTTAACCACGCAAGTGGCTAAATGGCAGCATGAACTTGCAGAACTACATCAGCAAACCATTGTGGAAAGTACCGATTCCGATACAAATGCAATTTACCAAGAGGTTGAGCGTTTTCAACAAAAGGCCAGCGAATTAAGTCTGCAGCTGCACGTCATAAAAGAACAACATCATCACGATATTATTCAATTAGAACGGGTAAAACATCAGCATGGCCAATTGCAACAAAATATTGAACGTTATCAAACGACGATCGAGCAATTAAGTCGTCAACAGGCGCAATACCAAAGCCAACTAGAACAGCAGGGCAAACCTGTGGCTGATGACGAAGAGCAACTTCAACACTGGCTCGCTCGCATGGCTGATGTTGACCAGAGTTTAGTAAATAGCCAAACACAGATTAGTCAGCATGCTGACATGATTAGTAAGTTAGAAAATAACCAACAAAACGCACAAAAATCAACAAGTGAGCTGCAAGCTAACATTAGTCAGTTGCAAATTGATGCTGAGGCGAATAAAGTTAAAGCCAACAGTGCGCTAGAACCGTTGCATGAAATCGGGCAACATATCACTGATATTGAAAAACATATGCCGGTAGATGCCAAAGAAGGGGTTTGGCAGGCTCATGTTATTCGACTTCAACAAGACATTGCGCAGTTGGGAGCGATTAATTTAGCAGCAATTGATGAATTTGATAGTCAGTTATCGCGAAAAAACTTCTTAGATCAGCAAGATCAGGATTTAAATCAAGCGATTTCAACGTTAGAATCAGCAATAGCTAAAATCGACAAAGAAAGTCGACAAAAATTTAAAGTAACGTTTGACAAAGTTAACCAAGATTTACAAACCTTGTTCCCAAAAGTATTTGGTGGTGGACAAGCTTACTTGGCGTTAACAGATGATGATTTATTAGAAACTGGGGTGAGTATTATGGCGCAACCCCCGGGGAAGAAAAATAGTACGATTCATTTGTTGTCAGGTGGAGAAAAAGCATTAACGGCCTTGTCTTTAGTGTTTGCAATATTTAGACTCAATCCAGCACCATTTTGTATGCTTGATGAAGTAGATGCTCCACTAGACGATGCCAATGTTAATAGGTTTTGTAATCTAGTACGCGAAATGTCAGACAGTGTGCAATTTATTTATATTAGTCATAATAAAATAGCGATGGAAATGGCTTCACATTTAACCGGGGTGACTATGTTCGAACCTGGTGTTTCCAGAATGGTATCGGTAGATATCGACGAAGCAATCGCTATGGCAGAAGTATCTTAAAAAGGCTAAACGATGGAAGATAATTTCAGAAACGTATTAATTATAATCAGCGCTATTGTGATCGCTGCTATTTTTGTTCATGGGTTTTGGACGATCAGAAAAAACAAAAATCCTTATAAACTCAAAGCAAAAAATGAAAAGGTTGACCCATTAGAACGTACAATTGATCCCAGTGGTTTTGATCAAGATGGTGTAGGCCAAGTGCGTGTAGTTTCGCCACATTCGTTGTCGGAAAATGAAACGCCTAGTGCACCTGCACCAGCTCCTGATTACGACGAAGAGCCGTTACCAAAAGATTTAGACAGAGGGCACAGCGACGAATTAACCTTAGAGCCGACGTTAGGTGATTTGTCAGATATCACTGAACAACCACCGTTGGATAACCCGCCACCGCATGCTAATACCTTTGAAGAAGCACCTGTGCAAGAAGAAAAACCAGTTTATGAAACGCCTGTGACTAAACCAAAGCCAGAAGCTCCACGTAAACGCAGTGTTAGAAAAGCGGTCACGGACAAGTTAAAACGCAATCAAATGGAAATGAATTTTGGCGACGCGGCAAGTAAAAACGAGGTGCCAGAAGTAAGCATTGACGAGCCAGTTAGAATGCCAGAGCCCGAGTTAGAGCCGGAAGTCATAGTAGTGTCTGTTGTTATGCCTGAGGGTAATCACATCAGTGGTGCTGCTTTGTTACCTACCTTGCTTACATTAGGTTTACGCTTTGGTGATATGAATATTTTCCATCGCCACGAAGATAATGCTGGTAATGGTAAAGTGACGTTTAGTTTAGCCAATATGATGAACCCTGGTACTTTTGATCTGGATAATATGGAAAGCTTTACAACGCAGGGGATCACTTTATTTATGACGTTACCTAATGCTGGTGACCCGTTTGAGATCTTTGGACATATGATGCAAGCCGCTAAACATTTAGCCGTTGAGTTTAATGCTCAGCTGCTTGATGACAAGCGCAGTGTAATGACTAAACAAACTGAGCAGCACTACATCAGCAGAATACGAGAGTATGATCGTAAAAGCAGAATTGCAGCGGTGTAGTCATAGCAATTGAAATAAATAACTGAATATCAATACAAAGCCTCGACAGAGGCTTTATTTTTTATAAGAAAAAATTTATGTCGATGACCGAACAACAAGCAACACAACGTGTAGCAGAATTACATCAAACACTAAATCGTTATAACTATCAGTATTATGTGTTAGACGAGCCGACCGTTCCAGATGCTGAATATGATCGCTTAATGCGTGAGTTAGTAGAATTAGAAACGGCATTTCCATTACTTAAAATGCCAGACTCTCCAAGTCAACGTGTTGGCGGTGAAGCATTAAAAGCATTTAGCCAAGTAACACATCAAATACCCATGCTTTCATTAGATAACGTATTTGGTTATGACGAATGGTTGGCTTTTGTTAAACGCGTGCAAGATAGACTTAAATCAGATAGAGAAATTGCTTTTTGCGCCGAACCAAAGCTTGATGGTTTAGCGGTGAGTTTACGTTATGAAGATGGTTTATTAGTACAAGCGGCAACACGTGGAGATGGTACCACGGGTGAAAACATCACAGAAAATGTTAAAACGATTAAATCAGTCCCACTCAGATTAAATGGCGATAACATTCCTGCGGTTATAGAAGTTCGTGGTGAAGTGTTTATGCCTAAGGCAAGCTTTGAACAACTTAACGCGCAGGCCATTCAAAAGGGGGAAAAAACCTTTGCTAACCCAAGAAATGCCGCTGCCGGAAGTTTGCGTCAATTAGATTCAAAGATCACCGCAAAACGCAGCTTAGCTTTTTATGCTTATGGCTTAGGTTATGTTGAAGTTCAAGGGCAAGAAGCCGATGAATGGTTAAGCAACTCACATTTTGGCCGACTTGAGCAGTTAAAAACGTTAGGTTTTCCAATGTGCCCAGAAGTGAAGTTGCTAGAAAAGAGCGCTGATGTCGAGGCGTTTTATCAAGATATTTTGGCTAAACGAGATGCGTTGAGCTACGAAATTGATGGCACAGTATTTAAAGTTGATAGCATCGAATTACAACAACAACTTGGATTTGTCGCGCGTGCACCAAGATGGGCCACTGCATATAAATTTCCGGCTCAAGAAGAAATTACCATTTTAGAAGACGTTGAGTTTCAAGTAGGCCGCACTGGTGCAATTACACCCGTGGCTAGATTAAAGCCAGTGTTTGTAGGCGGTGTTACTGTTAGTAACGCGACATTACATAACCGCGATGAAATTGAACGTTTAGGCGTAAAAATTAAAGACACTGTCATTATTCGTCGTGCTGGTGATGTTATTCCACAAATTGTCAGCGTGGTACTGGAAAAGCGCCCAGAAGAAGCTAAAGACGTTGAGTTTCCATCAGAATGTCCTGTGTGTCAGTCTGCGGTACAGCGACTAGAAGGCGAGGCAGTTTTACGATGCACTGGTGGGTTATTTTGTGGTGCGCAGCGCAAAGAAGCGATTAAACATTTTGCTTCAAGAAAAGCCATTGATATTGACGGTTTAGGTGACAAACTTGTTGAACAACTGGTGGACGAAAACTTGATCAAAACACCCGCTGATTTGTTTTCGCTGACTGAGTTACAAGTAAGCACCATGGAACGTATGGGGCAAAAGTCTGCACTTAAGTTGGTTAACGCCATTGAGACAGCAAAAGAAACTAGTTTAGCAAAATTTATTTACGCCTTAGGTATTCGCGAAGTTGGTGAAACTACAGCTGCAAATTTAGCACAACACTTTCTTACCTTTGATGCATTGCGCCTAGCTAACGCAGAGCAACTGCAACAGGTGCCTGACGTAGGTGAAGTGGTTGCACGTAATATCGTCCAGTTTTTTGCCCAGCCGCACAATATTGAAGTGGTTGATAAGTTGGTCGGCATAATGAGCTGGCCTGATATCGAGGTGAAAGCTGAAAATGAACAGCCACTTATTGGTTTAACTTACGTGTTAACAGGTACATTGAGCCAATTAAATCGCAATGAAGCTAAAGCGTTATTGCAATCGCTTGGTGCTAAAGTATCTGGTAGTGTATCGGCAAAAACCGATTATTTAGTTGCTGGCGAAAAGGCAGGGTCTAAGTTAAGCAAAGCGCAGGAGCTTGGTGTAAAAGTATTAACGGAAGATGATCTTGTTGAACTCTTAAAACAACATGGTGCCGTATAATGAGTGCCTTGTTAATTGAAATGGGCAGTTGGTTTAGACCATACCAATACCAAACAGCATTAGCGATTGTCGCCACTTTGTTGGTGGTTTTTGGTAATGACATTAACGGTGCAATAAAACATTTAATTCGCAAGCAGCACTTTATTGTTAGAACGCTGGCATTTGTTTTTATTTGTGCATTTGGCTACGGCTTGTTAACGGTTTGGTTAACCAGTGTATTAGCTAAGTATTTGGCTATGGTTCCAACCGTATATATAGTGCCTTTAGTGGTGGGGATCTTTTTCTGTTTAGGTGCTTATGCGCAAAAACAGCGTCATATATAGACGTACAGGTTAATTAAACAACTATCACAGCATAAACAAAAAGCAGGGCAGGCAGCGGCAAAATAAAGCTGAAAATGAGTGCTTCACACCACTCTATGGCGCGATAAAATTTTTGCCATTGCTTGTCATGTATTTTGGATGACGGCAATACTTGAAAGAAAAAGATAAAGGCCGCTAGCACTAAAGCTTGTAGTGCGGCGAATAAAATAAAAAGGGCGACCCAAATCAGAAACATAGGGGTGGCTGTTTCAATTTGATATTGCAACACCACAAAAAGAATGAAGGCAAACACACTCCACAATAAAAGCGACCATCTATATTCAGCGACGCTGATGGCGATGTGATTAAATAGCTCAGGATTAAACCAGACCTTCATTATTATGAAATTTACCCGTAGAATATTACAACACTAACCATCAGTATAAAGAAAGAAATGGATTTACACATCAAAAAACTGGTTACAACATTTTGCTTCTTGTCGATTTGTTTAACGGCAAATGCGAGTACCATTGCCGAACAGTTGGTGGTCATTCAGCAACAGCAACTTGAGCAAGAGGCCGAGAAAGACAGCTCACCCGATGTAACTATCAGGCCCGGTCATGCTAAAGCGCTTAAGTCGCTAGCCAATAGTGATTATCAAAATGATACACATAAAGTGGTCATTACTAAAATACGTCAATTAACTGATAACCAAGGTAATAAATACTTGGGTGGTATTATCAGTAAAGCAGAACTTAACAAGTACCTTGAGCAACTTAAATTAATTTTAGGAAACGATTATAAACAATATCGTCAAAATCAAATTGCTCGTGATCATAATGCTTTTCACGTTACGCTTGTTTCACCGCCAGAATTTCAAAATATTAATAAAACAAAGCTAGCAGGAATCAAATCGATCAGAGTTAGTTTGCAAGGTTTAGGGCGTGTAAGCCAAGGTGATAAAACCAGTTATTTTGTTGTGGCAAACTCAAGCGACGGTGATTTTTACCGAGATAAGTTATTGTTACCTAAAAAGGATTTTCACGTCACCTTAGCGTTTGACCCAAGTGATATTTATGGTGTTAAAAAAGACAAATCAACATTAATTAAAGCGAAGTAATTTGCGTATAACTGTACCAAGACCTTAATAAACCGCATTTAATTTCCTAACATTGGCTTGATTTTTTTGTGAGACTTTTGTGATTATTTTGTGAAAGTCTCGAGAAATTTTCTTCACATACTATCGATGAATTTAACATTTCACGATAATGAGAAGGAAATAAACATGAAGTTAAAATATTCTATTCTAGGCGCTGCCATTGCCGCATCGTCAATTCAAGTTCAAGCACAACAGTTAGACATCAAAATAACCAACCTGACTCAAGGTATCTACTTTACGCCATTTTTGGTTGCTGCTCATAATGCCGATGGTAAGTTGTTTTCTGTTGGTGAAGAAGCATCAGCTAACTTACAAATGATGGCAGAAGGCGGCAATGTCTCAGGATTGTCGGCAGATTTAAGCGCGTTAAGTGCAGATATCAAAGAAAACCCCGCTGAAGGTTTATTAGCTCCTGCAATGAGTACTAGCTTGATGTTAGACACAACTGATGGCAACAACTACTTATCAATTGTTTCGATGTTATTACCAACCAATGATGGTTTTGTTGGCCTAAACAGCTGGATGATCCCAACAGAGCCAGGCACATATACTATTGACCTTAATGCGTATGACGCAGGAACGGAAGCTAATGATGAGATCGTCAATGGTGGTGGCGCACCAGGTGCACCAGGTATTCCTGTTGATCCAAGTGGTCATGGCGGCACAGGTGGTATGGGGGTTACTGACATGGAACAAAATACTACTATTCACATTCACCGTGGCAGCCTTGGTGATGACGATGCAACAGGTGGTAAAAGCGATTTAAATAATACGGTTCATCGTTGGTTAAACCCTGTAGCGCGTATCACTGTAACTGTGAACTAGGGGGCCTTATGAATAAAACGTTTTTAAAAATTAGCACTATCGCACTAGCGCCTTTGTTATTGTTATCGGCTTGTGGCGATAGTAAATCTTCAAAAGACCCTATGGTAGTTGAGCCGCCTGCGCCAACACCTGTCAATTATAGTTATCAGGTGACGGTAACAAACTTAACCCACGCGCAACCAATGTCTCCAGTTGCTGTTGTACTGCATAACGAAGGCAGTTTGTGGCAAATTGGCGAAGCAGCAAGTGGTGCGTTAGAGGTCATGGCTGAAGGGGGTGACAACACTCAAGTGCTTGCTCAAGATATGGTACTTGCTGGTGAAAGTGGTGCGGGCTTATTGATGCCTGGTATGCACGAATCAATTGACGTGACGTTGACCGATACCATGCCAATGATGTTGTCGGTAGCCACCATGTTGGTTAACACCAATGATGCATTTACTGGTGTCAGCGCAATGGATATCTCAAATTTAATGGCTGGCGAAAGTATTTCTTTTACTGCCCGTTCTTATGATGCAGGAACGGAGTTTAACACTGAAACTGCAGCGTCTATTCCTGGTCCCGCTTCAGGTGGTGCCGGAGAAGGTTATAACGAAGCCAGAGATGACATTGCCGATCATGTAACAATGCACCCAGGTGTAGTGAGTAGTGATGATGGCCTGTCAACGTCGGCATTAAGCGCTGGACACAAGTTCGATAATCCTACCTTGCGCATCACCATTGCAAGAACGGAATAAATAAGCTTCAGTGCACGTTAGCGAGGGCATTAGCCCTCGCTATGTTATCCGTTTCTCTTTGATCTTAATTGGGGAAACAAAATGGATAGAGTGCTTTTAGTAGAAGATGATTTAGATATCGCTGAGTTAATACAGGTTAATTTGCAAGATATGTCGCTTGAAATCATTCATCAATCAACTGGCGAAACGGCGTTAGCCTTGTTAGAAAACAGCCATTTTGACTTAATCATACTCGACGTCATGTTGCCGGGCATTTCAGGCTTAGACGTTTGTCGTCAAGCACGGGAAAAATATCCTGAACAATCTATTTTAATGTTAACCTCTCGCGATAGTGAAATTGACCGAGTTTTGGGGTTAGAGCTAGGGGCGGATGACTATATGACAAAGCCATTTAGCATTCGAGAACTTCAAGCGAGGATCAGAGCGCAGTTACGTAAAGTTCACTTAATTGCAGAGCGCACCAAAGCCTGTCAACAAGAATCAAAGGCGACGAGACTAACGCTTGGCGCACTGCAAATAGATAATCTCAGTCATAAAACTTATCTCAAAGGTAAAGAAATACCACTGACCTCAACCGAATTCGATTTGTTGTATTTTTTAGCTTCACATCCCGAACAAGTGTTTTCCCGAGAACAATTGTTAAGCTCTGTTTGGGGCTATCATCATTTAGGTTATGAACACACAGTCAATTCTCATATCAATCGCCTGCGTACCAAAGTTGAAAAAAATGCCGCTAAACCAGAAATAGTGCAAACGGTTTGGGGTGTTGGCTATAAACTATCTAAACAAGGAGTTGCAGCGTGAAGCTGAGCCTATATCAACGCTTGTCATTGTCTTTGCTCTCAGTGTTTGTTGCGATATTAATTGTCTTTTTTTACTGGGCAAATTCACTAGAAAAACAAGCAAGATATGAAGCGCAGCAAGGGTTACATCTATCTTTGGCCGAAAACTTAGTGAATGATAACCCGATACTAAAACAAGGTGTTTACGACTATGAGGCCTTAAAAAATTTGTTTCATACCTTAATGGTGTTGGGGCCAGCGTTTGAGTTTTATTTATTAGATCCAACAGGAAAAATTCTAACCCATTCCATTGATAAACATTTAATCAAGCGCAAACAGGTAAGTTTAGCGCCTTTGTTAAATTTAATAGAAAACAACGCTGCTTTGCCGATTTATGGTGATGATCCCAAAAATGAATTAAGACAAAAGGTTTTTTCGGTAGCGCCAGTGTATAACGGAGAGTCGTTGCAGGGGTATTTGTATGTCATTGTTGCGGGTGAACAATACGAATCAGCGTTTGCCACGCCACAGCTTAATCAACAGGCTAAGTTATCGTTAATGGCTTTTGTTGGTGCTATACTATTTTTGTTCATTGTTATGTTGGGGTTATTCCGATACTTTACTAAGCCGCTACGTCAGTTAAATAGTGATATTCACGCATTAAAGGCCGCAGGGTTTGCACAAGATAAAGTGGCATTGGCGCCATGGAAAAGAAATACCTCAAATGAAGTGCATCAATTAGGCATTGTTTTTGAAGAGATGGCCAAACAAATCAGTGAGCAATTAAACCAACTAAAACTCGCCGATGTTCAGCGAAGAGAGCTGTTAGCTGATATCTCTCATGATTTACGTACACCGCTTGCATCATTGCAAGGTTATGTTGAAACAGTGGCATTAGGGCTAGATAGCCTATCACCTGAGCAAAAAGATAAATATTTACAAACAGCATTAAAAAATGCCAAAGATTTGAAGTCGCTAATCGATCAAATTTTCGAGTTAGCGCACCTTGAAGGTGGCCAAGTGTCGATTCAATTAGAAAGTTTTAACATTACTGAGCTGTTATACGATGTGTTGGCAAAGTTTTCTCTTAAGTGCCAGGCAAAAGGCATTGAAATGTCTATCGTTCCTAGCCACTCTGAAACCTTAATATTGGGTGATATTGCCAAATTAGAGCGGGTATTAACCAATTTAATTGAAAATGCTATTAGACATACACCTGCACAAGGGCATATTTATTTGCAGGTAGATGAAATTAAAGGTAATCAGTGTCAAGTGACGGTTAAAGACACTGGCACCGGCATTAAAAAAGAAGAATTATCGTATATTTTTGACACCCGATATCGCGCGAGTAATGCGGTAAACGCCGGGGAAAAACATGCGGGATTAGGCTTGGCGATTACTAAAAAATTACTTGAGCTAATGCATAGTGAAATAGCGGTTTCTAGCGATATTGGCCAAGGTGCAGCATTTAGCTTCGCCCTAAAAAAAGTATCGGTTAATTAAGTCTTCTTCAGTGATGTAAATTTGGTTTTTGGTGCGCTACGACATAGAAATTTAACTCGCAGTAAGGATAAATTTTTCTTAAACTAATGCCTTAAGCTTCAAAGAAACGGGATACTTCATGAAATCTAAACTTGCTGTTTTAGCAGCCGTTCTTGTGTTAACCGCCTGCGCAAAATCTTCAACAGGTCGCAATCAAGTGACACTTTTCTCAAACGGTGAATTGAGCAAAATGGGCGCGGCATCATTCGAAGAGTTAAAGCAAAAAGAAAAAATTAGCCAGAACAAAGCGACTAATCAATATGTTCAATGTGTGGCAAACGCTATTACAGCCAACGTACCAAAATCAGCTCATAATGGTACTTGGGAAGTTGTGGTGTTTGATTCTGAACAAGTTAACGCGTTTGCATTACCTGGTGGAAAAATTGGCGTTTATACCGGTATTTTAAATGTTGCTCAAACACCAGATCAGTTAGCTGCTATTATCGGGCATGAAGTTGCCCATGTGATAGAGCAACATTCCAATGAACGTTTATCAGCGAATCAAATCGTGCAAATTGGTGCCGTAGGAGCAGATGCTTGGCTTAGTCAGCAAGGTACCGAAAATAAAGAGCTATGGATGGCATTGGGTTTAGGCGCAATACAATATGGTGCGTTAATGCCATATAGCCGTTTACATGAAAGTGAAGCAGACATTGTTGGTCAAAACCTAATGGCCAAATCTGGATTTGATCCAGCTGCCGCAATTGATTTGTGGCGTAATATGGCCAAAGTTTCAAAAGGTGCACCACCTGAGTTTCTATCAACTCATCCATCAAACCAAACGCGCATTAATGACTTGTCTAAACATTTGGGTAAAGCTCAGCCTTTATATCAATCACCGAATAAAAGCTGCAAACGTGCATAGCTAACAGAATTGGCTTCCTAAACTAGGTTGACAGTTTTCAAAGGCCAGTGGATTTATTCTGCTGGCTTTTTTGTTTCTATTGCTAAAAGACTACTGACACACAGCTGTCAGTAGGGGGAATATATAGTGAGTTCTCCAACAAAAGGAGAACAACATGAAACAAAGTTACACGGTAGTGGGAACTAATAATTTAGCAAATGCGACAAAATACTATGACGCACTTTTTCAAGAAACAGAGTTTAAGCGCGTGATAGCGGATGAACGCATGACTTATTGGGGCTGTGATTGGATGATGTTTGCTGTCGCCTCTCCATATAATAAAGAAGCGGCGACCAACGGTAATGGTACAATGATCGGCCTCAACTTAAATTCAACGGAAGAGGTAGATAATTTATACCAAAAAGCAATTGCTTTGGGCGGCTCTTGTGAAGGGGAGCCAAAGCTCAAAGGGCCTTATTATTCCGCCTATGTTAGAGACCTAGATAAAAATAAATTGTGCTTATTTTTTCAGGTAGCTTAAATCAGAACGTTAAATCGCCAACTATGATTGCTCAAAGCTCTTAGGCAGCGTAATAACAAAGCAAGCACCACGTTCATAAGGTAATGCTGTTATATCACCATGTAATTGGTGTTTAACGGCATTAAATACAACGTTTAAGCCTAAACCTAGATGATTTCCACCTAAGTTTGTCGAGAAAAATGGTGTAAAAATCTCTTTTAATAACTCAGGTTTTATACCTGCGCCGTCATCTTCAAATGTAATGGTAATTTTATCGTCATTAAGCTCTGAATTGATACAGATAGTACCACTGTCTTGGTGTTTAAAACCGTGTTCAAAGGAGTTGGTGATTAAATTGACAAATACATCGGCTAAAACTGGGTAGATAGAGCATATTTCAATGTTGTTAGTGTCGATAGTAAATTTAACCTCTTTGCCTAAGTAACTGTTAAATTTAGTGGTGCACTCCACAACCAACTCATGAAGGCTAAAGGTTGATACTTTCTGTGTTGAGTCTAATGATACTTTAAGTGCTTTAAATTGCTCCACCATAGTGGTTAATCGTTGTGTACTTTTGTTAACGATTTCTTTGGTGTCTTTTGCGATATTGATAAATTGTCGTAATGCAGATTGACTTAAGGTTTTATTTTCAAATTGTTGCTCTAAATTAACTAATTTTTCGTTAATTAAAGAGTTTGCTGTCACTATGGTGCCTATAGGAGTATTTAATTGATGCGCCATACCTGACGAAAGGGAAGTAAGCGAAGCAACTTTTTCGGTTTCTATTAATTTGTTTTGTGTTGCCGCTAATTCGTTTAATGATCTGCGCAGTCTTAGGTTACTTTTATTAATACTCCTTAACGCAAAAATTGCCCCAGTAATAAAAATAATTAAACCGCAAATGATTGTTAGGGCAATGTATTGAAATAACTTGGCTTTTTCTAACTTCAATTGTTTGCTTTTTGTCAGCTCTAATATTTCTAATTCTTTACTTGTTACATCACTTTCAGCGATTGCTTTTGCCAAATTGATGTCAGCACGTTGTAGCAATAATTGATCGTGCAGTTCTTGATACGTTTTAAAATGCATTAGTGCTTGTGGCAAATCATGTCTTTGTTCATATACGTTTGCTGCAAATTTATGTATTTGTGACTGTAAAGCGGGAAGATGATGTTGTTCTGCGTTAAGCAAAGCGGAAGTAATTAAACTATCTATTTTGTCATTGTCGCCTGTTTCTAGGTAGGTTTTGGCAAGTGATATTTGTGCTTGTGTGGCTTCTTCGGCAATTGACAGCTCATTAAATTCTTTTATTGCGTGTTCAAGGTAGTTAATAGATTGATCAAAGTTTTTTTCTTCGCGTTCAATCATGCCTAAAATGAAATGGCTGCTTGCCAAATAACGTTTATAGTCATGCTTTTTTTGAATTGCCATTGCTTCGTTTATGGTTTCACGCGCCTTTTTAAAATCACCTATATCAGCCTGAGTTTCTGCCAAGTTAACTAGCACCAAACTTAAACTTAAAGGGCGATCACCTTGTTTAAGGTAAGCGATGTATTGTTCAAACATTTCTATGGCTTCTTCATATCGACCAACATTGGTGTAAAGCATGGCGATATTATTGTTAGTTTGATGGGCGAGTTGTGGTTTTAACGTGTCAGTTAACGCTTGAGCTTTTAAATGGTGTTCAAGAGCTGCTTCATAGTTTTCAATACGGGTATACAAACCTGCATACATATTGTGATAGCCGTATTTAAACACAGGTAAGCCAAATTTATCAGCAAGTGATTGATACTGTACTAATGTTTGTGTTGCTTCTTTTAGTTGATCCGTTTCAATTAAAAACCAGCTTTTGTAATTTAAACAAATTAGTTGTTGTTCGGTGAGCAATTCAGGATCTGATAAATAGCTATTAACTAGCTTCAAAGCTTCTTTGGGGCTATTGGCAAAAGTTTGCCTAAGTTGTTGGCGAACTTGCTCAAATTCATCGGCGGTATAGGTTTTTGCTGATAAAGGGGAAATAATAAAACCCCAAAAAATAACTATGCAGGTAAATACAATTTTGAGTAACAACATTGGCGTTTTATTGCCTCCATATAGCAACTTCAGATGTTATGGATTGATATTGTTTTTATTGATTCAATCAGTTGGTAGGAACTGTGCATATTATCTTCTTGTCTGTATATTTTTACAACGCTTAACTTGTTATGAAAACCTTGGTTTTTATTACGCCTAACAGCAATATAAGGCAAAATTAAACTACTGTTAGGCGCTTTAGATTATTGTATTTGTGTTTTTAACTGTTTTATTTTGTTAATTAGGGCACTTTTGTCATCTGTGGTGAGATTTAACGCAAGTTGGTAATTGGTTAATGCAAGTGCTAATTCTGCTTTTTGTTCATAAGCTTCAGCCAAACTATGGTAAACATTAGCCGATTTAGGGTGGGCTTTGCTGTTAATTTCAAAAAACGTAATTGCCGCTTCAATTTCACCAGCTTCAATAAGTTCATAGCCAAAGTTGTTTAAACCACGTTCGCTAAAGCCGTTGTCTTGTGAAACTTGCGATAAATACCACGCTTTTGCTTGTTCTAGGCCATTTTTGCTGATTTGTTGAAACAGTTGCTGGCTAAATCGCAACTTGGGTTCGTTTACCGGCATATTGTAAACGATGTTAATGATGTTGTTGGTCATTTCAGTCATCGGGGCGCCGCCGGTATTATTGAGTAAAACAACCAATAAGTCATCTTCCAAAATTCGAGCGATGCTGGCATTAAACCCTTGTATACCACCACCATGATGCACTTTAGTGTATGTGAGGTTGTTATTAGTTTTGACATCGTCCACTAACCAGCCAGCTGCATAATTTCTATGTGCCGATACTTGATACAGTACTTTTGTTAATGCTTTTGATAACAATAAATTTTTCTGCAACGCTTGGTGCCACAACTGTAAATCGTGACTGGTCGAATATATAGCGCCTGCTGAATATGGAACAGACATATCAACATGTGTAGGGCGTTTGAATGAATTTAACGTACGTTCATAACCTTCAACGCGCTGTTTAACAACCTGTTGTTGATTATTAAAGCCACTTTTTGTCATGCCCGCTGGGTTAAATATATTTTCCTGTAACACTTGTTGATAAGTTTTGCCCGTTATTTGTTCAATTAGGTGCCCTAAAATGGTGTAGCCAGCGTTGCTGTATCTAAATTTTGTACCAGGCTCAAAAAGTAAATCTTCACTACAAAAGATCTGTATAAACTCTTCTCTAGAATAAGGGTTTCTAGCTTCTGTTGCCTGATATTCTTGCAGATGAAAAAAGTTTCCTAGGCCTGATGTATGGTTCAGTAGCTGCCTGATAGTAATTTTATTGCCAGTGTCTTGGCGATAGCTTGGCAAATAATGGCTGATGGTTTGGTCGAGTTGTAGCTTATTTTGTTCAACCAGTTGTAAAATAAGTAACGCGGTAAATTGCTTAGTCACTGAAGCAATTTTAAATTGGCCTGTGGTAACGTGTTTAACATCCCACTCAAAGTTGGCATAACCAAATCCTTTGTGAAGTAATACCTTATCGTGATGAGCAACTAGTGCCACACCATTAAATTGATTTAAAGAAAAGTAACCTTGTAGTAAATCGTCAATTCTTTGTTCTGTTGTTAGTGGTGAAGCATAAAGAGAAGATGATATTAACATGAGTAAAGATACGGTTAACATGCGGCTAAAAAACTGCTGTTTAGATTGTCTGAATAATTTCATAATATTCCTGTTTAACGCATTGAGTAATTCGTTAAACAAAGTAACGATTGTTTGATTATTTACTAAGTGACATTTCTAGAAGTAGGGTGACGTAAGGTGACGTTTATGAATATTAATAATAAAAACATTGGGTTAGTTAGTGGATAAAATAGAAGTATCTAGTTTTCAAGTAGGTGAAAACTTAAGTGTTGATCGTGTAAAACGTCAGGTGTTGAAAAATAATAAAGAGATATTATTACCTGAACTCTCGTATCGATTATTGTTATGTTTAGTACAAAGTGCACCTGAGGTTGTTTCTCAACAAGTCTTACTGGAACAGGTTTGGCAGGGCAAAATTGTCTCAGATGATACCATTAAAAAACGTGTTTCTAGGTTAAGAGAGGCCATTGGGCTGGGTGAGACTTTTATCATCGCTGAACGTGGAATTGGCTATAGACTAGGCGTTTCAGTGACAAGTAGCACAACTTGTTCAGCTCAAACACAAGTTCAAAAATCACAAAAGCAAAACAAAAGCATTCAGTGGCTGTTACCGAGCATAGTGTTAGCAGCTGCTGTTTTATTGATACTTATTAATAATTACTTTGTTACTGATGTTGACCTTGCCCATGACACTATGGTCAATCTCGAATCAGCTAATCATTTTGACGTCTCAATGTATATGGGGCTGACGGATGAAAAAAGTTTATTAACCGGTGTAGATAAACTTCAGCAGCAGTTAGATAAAACACCAAAAGACATTGCCATATTAAGTACCTTAAGTACGATTTATTTAACGCGTTATCAATTGCACCAACCGTCAGTTGAAACTTTAGAGCGAGCTCTGAGTTATGCAGAAACAGCGGTAAAGTTTCATGCTAAACAACCCTGGGCTCACGTCGTGCTGGCTCAAGCTAAGCTAAATCAAGGGAAGTTAACAGAATCGATAAAACATGCTGATATTGCGATATCGTTAGCAAGCTCTTGGGTTGATGGTTATGTGATTAAAGCCAATGCATTGCGTGAACTCGGCCATATTAATGAGGCATGGCAAACGATAACTATTGCGCACGATAGCCAACCTGAGAACACGAAAGTACAGTTCGAATTTGCAAAAGTATTACGCTTAAAAAATATGTTTAGTCGAAGTGAACGCATATTGAAAACTTTGTTAGTAAAAGATGAGCTAAAGGTGTTTTCACAGCTTGCTCTCGCCGAATTGTATATTGCGACAAGTCGATATGAAGAGGCTGATACGTTATTAAATACCTTGCTATCAAGTTTTCCTAACGCAGCACAAGCTAAGTTCTATCAGGCTGTGTTAAATGATGTTCAAGGAAAACAAGAACAAGCTTTAAGCCTATATAACGAAGTTGCATCCACAGGGCTGGCAGAAGCCGCAGTGTCGGCAAGCATAATCACCTTGCATAGCACAATTAACCACAACAAAGTTTTTCAACAGAGCAATGAAACCTCATTAAGCCAGTTCACACAAGGGTTAAGCATTTTTTCAAAAGAAGGTGAGTCAGCATTTATTGATGCTTTAAATAAAGCAATATCTGCAGGCTTTGCAACAGAATATCTGCTGAACTCATCAATATTAAATGGCGCAATAAAACAAACAACAACTAAGAAAAAGCTTCAACTAATACAGCAGCAGTTATATCACTTAAATCAAAACAAACGAATTAAACGTGTGCCGGTGATAAGTAATTGATTTTAAAATATACAAAACCATTTTTTGTTACATTGAATTTGTTGGTTTCAGCGGTATGTAGTGTAAAACTTTGCAACCTAGATGTAGATGTTTTTCTAGATTCAAACATTGTTAGTTAGGTTTTGCGCTAAAGGAGAGACAATATTGAAATTTATTGCAGGTTTGGTTTTTGTTATATGTTGTACAGCCGTTAATGCCGCTAGCCAATTTCAAATACCAAGAAGTTCGATTATTGAATTAACTGAGCTTGATAGCAACAGGGTTTATCCTGTTTTTGTTAAATTGCCTCGTTCATATCATAAAAATAAAAACAAACATTATCCTGTTATTTATTTAACTGATGGTTCTTACGCATTCCAATTAGCATCGGGGATCACTCGTTACCCGATGAACATAGGAAAAATGGAAGAAGCGATTATTGTCGCTATTTCATATGAGAAAGGATCAAAAGGTGCGTCGAGCCGGATCAGGGACTATACCCCAAATAAGGCAAGCAGTTGGAAATTGGACACTGGTAATGCACAGGGTCATGCTCGCTTTCTTGAAAAACAAATTATTCCCTATATAGAAAGCAACTACCGAGTAACCCCATCAGAGCGCACATATGTAGGAAATTCACTGGGAGGTTTATTTGGCGCTTATTTACTTTTGAAAAAACCAGAGTTATTTAATAACTACATTATTGGTAGTCCTTCCGTTTGGTTTAATAACCATTATATTTTATCTGTTCCAGCCACAAACAAAGCGATTAAAGCAAATGTTTATCTTGCTGTAGGTGAATTAGAAAAGCCTGAACATGGCGAGCAACAAGATATGGTAGATGGCGCGCAATTACTGGTAAAACATATTGAACAGCAGTTTGGTGAAAATGTGTTGGTGAAGTTTAAGTTACTTGATGATGCAACTCATGCAACAGCTTTTCCAACGACTTTGGTTCTCGGTTTAGATTGGCTGTTTGGTGTAAAAAATTAGGTTAAAAAAAACGAGTAGATAATTATATCTACTCGTTTTCATCAATGATTTAAATATAAACTAAACGTAATGCCGATGTTAGAAACGGTACGTTAAGTTAGCAAAGTATGACTTACCAAGTACATCATACAAGCCGGTGTCATTTTCGATGTAAACACTTGCACCACCAACGTTTGCGTCAGGCATTTGTGGTGTACCACGGTCTGTTAGGTTGTTTATACCTGCTGACATCGTTAAATCATCAGTGAAGCTGTAAGAAACGCTAACATCTGTGTACCATAAACCACCTGTGTGGTGCGGAGCATATTTTTCCGCAGTGTAACGGTTGCTACGTTTTTGCTCACCAATGTAACGACTATTCCACTGGAATTCGAAGTTATCAAGTGTGTAGGTTAAACCAAGTGTTGCACGCTTCATCGGGTAAGCAAACAAACCGCGAGTTGGCTCTAACGGTAAGTTAGGATCGGTTTGTACGTCACGACGGATTAAGTGTTGAACAAGCGTTTTAAATCTAAATTCACCTGGCACTGCGTCTAAGCCGAATGTGCTACCATCGAACTTATAAACAGTTTCAAAATCGATACCTTTAGTACGACGTTGGTTCAAGTTAAGCGTTTTCAAATCTACTGAAATTACTTCACCGTTTTCACGTCTTTCGATCAATTTACAGAATTGATTGTCGATTGATTCACTTTCAACACAGTTTTTCAATACTGCAGCGTGGCTAAAAGTGCCAATTAACTGATCTAGTTTTATATCCCAGTAATCTACAGTAACTGTTAAACCGTCAATAAATGAAGGTGTAAACACTAAACCAGCAGTTAAGGTATTTGCCGTTTCAACGTCTAGCTCTTTGTTACCTGAAGAACGTAATGTTGCCCAAGTGTACCAGTTAATATTTGATGTTGGCTTGCCATCAGGTGTAGTTGTAACGTCTAAACCTAGCGCACGACAGTTGTCTAAGTACTTTTCATCTAAACGTTCAATGTTACGAACGCCACACGGCTGGTAAGCCCAGTCACCTTTTGTGCTTACGTCAGTAAATTGTTCGTTGATGTTCGGCGCACGAGCTGATTTAGAGCGAGAGATACGTAATTTGATATCTTCGATTGGTTGGTAAGTTAAACCAACGTTCCAGCTAGTGCTAGTGCCAGCTTCTGAGTAGTCAGAAAGACGAGCAGATAAAGATAAGTCTAAAGCTTCTGCAAATTCAACACCTTCAAGTACAGGTACTGATAATTCAACAAACGCTTCTCTTACTGAGTATTCACCAACAACTGCTTGTGAAATTGCATAACCAGAGCCTAAACCTGATTTTTGAATGTCAGATGGCTCAGTTTCACTTTTCTCTTTACGGTATTCTACACCTGCAGAGAACGCTAGTGGACCTGCTGGTAATTCATAAATGTCGCCACTGATGTTAGCATGAGCAACAAATTGGCTTTGCTCTTGAGAACTAGTGGTATCGTATTGCATGTAATTTTGCAATGCTGCACTGTCGGTAGCAAATACGTTATGTGGTACACAGTCTTGAGGTGAAGCACCAGAAGCAATTAGTTGTTCACGAGTATGTTTGATGTGAGCAATGTTATATGCAGAGCGAGTGGTTAATTGCTCTAGTTCCGCATCAGATAAAGCAACTGAACAAACGATATTACCAGCTGCATTTCTCACTGGATCAATTGAAGCATCCCAATGAGCTTGATAGTAGCTGTTTAAGCTAGTGTTATCAGAAGTAGATTTACCGTATTGTACGTAAGTTTGCCATTGGTAGTCTTCAAAAATAAAACCTTCAAGCGCAGTAACAACTTGGAATAAATCACGTTCGTACTTTGTACCAGCGCGACCTAAGTCAGTGTAAATTTTTGCAAACTCAACGTTGTTTAAGTTGTTCGCTTGCATGTAATCAACAGAGCTTTGCGCTAAGTATGGGTTGTCGATGAAAATTTGAGAGTTATTTGCTGAACCACCGTAGTTAGCTTTAGCGTAACCGTAAGTAGTGCTTGCTTCTGATTGAGTATATTTAACGTCAGTATATAAATATAGATCGTCATTAATCTCATAGTTTAAAGTTGAGTTAAAAACGAATTTCTCTACTGGCGCTTGTACTAACTGGTTAGCGTTTTGGCTAAGTTGCTCACCACCAGCACCTGTGTATGCTAAACCAAAGCCTTTGTGTGCGTCGTAAAGTTCGCCTTCACCTAAAATGATATCGCGAATTGAACCATCAGGGTTAAATGCAACAGGGCGGTCACCAATAAAGGTTGAAGCTACAGGTGTTGATAATAAACGGTATCTTTCGTCAACGATGCGATCAGGAATACCATTGTCTTTTTTATCGTCGTCACTTAGGCCTGCTTCAGCTGGGTTATCAATCCATACTAGCTCGCGGCTAGCAAAACGGCGGTCTGCAGCTCTTGCTCTTTTAGATTCGTCATAAGTTACGTGGAAAACTAGGTTGCCTTTATCATTGTCAAAGTTAAAACCGTGAGTAAAGTTAAAACCATAGTTCTCACCGTCGTTGCGATCAGTAATACCTGTGTTTAATGTTAGCTCTGAACCTTCAAAGTCTTTTTTAGTAATGATGTTTACAACACCAGCTACCGCATCAGCACCATAAATAGAAGAAGCACCACCAGTTAAAATTTCAATGCGTTCAATTAACGCAACAGGGATGGTATTCATGTCTACAGTTGACTCACCAGGGATTGAGCCTACATGACGGCGACCATTAACAAGTGTTAATGTGCGCTTAGAACCTTGACCACGTAAGTTTTGCGTGGTGATACCCGCGTTACCCCATACCGCACCTGAAGTGGCTGTTAAACCTGGCGCCATTGATGGTAATTTATTTAAAAGTTGAGTGATGTTAGTAACACCACTTGCTTTGATTTCACTTGCATCGATAACTGTGACAGGTGAAGGTGACTCTGCGCCAATGCTGGCGATACGGCTACCTGTAACCGTTATTTTTTCTGTTTTTTCTGTTTCTGCATGTACTGAAGAAGCGATTGATAAACTTGCAGCAACTGCTATTGATAATTTTGTTAAAGAATAAAACTTATTAGACTTTTGCATTCATATCTCTCTTGATATTGGTTACGACTATGTCTTGACTGGGAAAGTAGGCTCTGCTGAAAAAATCTCCGTTTTATGAAAAGCTCTTCCTTGACGTTTTCGAGCTCTTTTAGTCTTTGAAAATATTGACCCTAGACTGAGACGGGCGGCAATGTACCAAAAATGGTTTCATTTTTCATCATTGGTTTACTAAAAGTTACACTTATCGATAAAAGGTTACATTGTGAAAATTGGATGAACTTTCACTAAGTTGCGCAATAACTGCCCAATGGTAGTTTGTTGCAAAAGCTAAACTGGAAATTATCACCAAAGTTAATTCTTTGATCCCTATTGACTATTTAGGTCGTATTGCCTGCACGGTATGTTTTCTGCTCTGGTTAGTCTTTGAACAGGTGAGAACAGTCGAAATACACTGGTCTGACGAGTGGCTTTTGCAAACTGTTTGCTGGCTTTGTAACCAGTCGAAAATCGAAGGTTGTATAAAACATCAGCAAAGTGGTGTGTGTACTGTAAATTAAATGCTAATTATTTCCGTTTAACGCGAACTTTGGCGTGTTAGTCGAACATAAATAGGCATTGATATTTGCGGTGATACAATTTGAATATACAAAATTTAGTTAATATTTATTCAGGTGTTCAATTGTTAGGTCGTGTCTTATTTAGCATTTTATTATGCGGTTATATTGCTATTTCAATGCCGGCTTTTGCTGCCAATGTTGTGGTTGAAGAGGTTTCTTTAGAAAGAACCAAACAACAAGTTAAAGTTGTAGGTAATGCCGAAGCTATTCATTCAGTAACCTTATTTCCTGCGGTAGGGGATAGAGTTGTTGCTGTGCATTTTAAGCCAGGTAACTATGTCAATAAAGGTGATTTGCTTGTCGAGTTAGATTCTCGCCGACAACGTGCGGCCTCAGATAAAGCCAAAATCACTTTAAAAGATGCACAGCGAAAAGTTAGTCGCTTAACAGAAAGCCAAGCACGTGGCGCAGTTCCACAAAGTGATCTTGATGATGCCAAAACGCTACTTGAATTAGCTAAAGTAGCGTTAACACAAGCACAAACTGAACTGGAAGATCGTCGTGTAATAGCACCTTTTAGCGGTGTAATGGGGCTTACCGATGTTGAAGTTGGCGATAGGATCACAACACAAACCGCGATTGCAACTATTGATGATGTCAGCAAGTTGTATATTAATTTTAATGCACCTGAGTCTGTGGTTAATTTATTAAAACAACAAGGCAAAGTTGACGTGGTTGCTTGGCAAGGTGAACAAACATTTCAAGCCGATATTACGTATTTAGATTCAAGAATTGACAGACAAACACGTACACTACGCGCTAAAGCAACGTTAGATAACGCTCAACAAAGCTTTATGCCGGGCATGAGTTTTCGCGTTTATATGAACGTGTTAGGTGAACCATTTGCTGTGGTGCCAGAAGCGGCGTTAATGTGGGGAGCCACAGGTCCTTACATATGGAAAAGCGTTGATAAAAAGGCGACGCGTGTTGATGTGAAAATTGAACAGCGACTAGCTGGACGATTATTAGTGTCAGGCAGTGTACAAGAAGGTGATGTGCTTATTACTGAAGGTGTGCAACGATTGCGCCCTGGCCAAGCGCTTAACTTTGTCAATCAAGTTGCAACTGCCAAGGATTAAGCGATGAATCAACAACCTATGATGCAAGATTTGCCGTCAATGGCAATCCGCCGTCCTGTATTAATCGTCGTTTTAAATTTATTAATTATTATCGCCGGTATTGCAGCTTTAGCGGGGATTGAAGTGCGAGAACTACCAGATGTAGATACGCCTCGCATTACCGTTTCAGCTTCATTTCCTGGTGGCTCTCCGGAAACTGTAGATACCGAAGTTACCAGCAAACTTGAAGGGGCTGTGGCTCGCGTAAGCGGTGTAAAATCGATAAGAGCACAAAGTGAAGAAAATAATGCGCGGATCGTCGTTGAATTTCGACCGGGCATTAACTTAGAAGATGCTGCAAATGAAACCCGAGAATCAGTGGCTAGGGTTCAACGCCAATTACCAAAAGAAGTTGAGCGTGTTTCCATTATCAAAGCAGATAACGATGCTGAAGCTGTTGTATCATTAACAGTTTCTAGTGAATCGTTATCATTAGAAGCGCTAACTGAGCGAGTAGAGGTTGACTTAGCACCTCAGTTTTTAACTATTCCTGGTGTTGCTGATGTACGTTTAAATGGTGACCGCGAACGTGTATTACGTGTACGAATCGACCCTTTAAAGTTAAGCAGTTTTAATTTAACCGTTCCTGATATTGCCAGCGTATTAAGACAAGCTCCATTTGACGTACCAGCGGGCAGTTTAAAATCTGAAGATCAAATGGTGATTGTTCGTGCTGATGCTACTTCCATTTCAGCTGAGCAAGTTGCCGACATTATTGTTCGAGGCGACACTCGAGTAGGTGATGTGGCAGCCGTTTATTTTGGCCCAGCTGATCCGCGCTCCATGGTGAGATTAAACGGAACACCAGTAATAGGCTTGGAGGTTATTCGACAAGCGCAATCAAACACTATTGAAATCTCAGATGAAGTACTGGTGTTGATTGAACGTATGAAAGAGCGATTTCCTGAGCTTGAGTTTACCTTAACATCCGACGACGCTCAGTTTATTCGTAGCTCCGTTGATGAAGTGATTCAATCGCTGGTTATAACGGTACTATTGGTTATTGTAACCTTGTGGGTTTTTATCGGTTCGTGGCGCGCTACCTTAGTACCAGCGTTTGCCATTCCTGTCGCTTTAGTTGGCTCTTTAGCACTTATTTGGGTGCTAGGCTTTTCTATTAATATCCTCACGCTATTAGCCTTAGTATTAGCGACAGGTTTAATAGTAGATGATGCAATTGTCGTTAGTGAAAATATCCAACGCCATCGTGGCTTAGGCCTTGGCAGAAGGGCAGCCGCCGTTATTGGTACTCGTGAAGTATTTTTTGCCGTTATTGCCACTACAGCAGTATTAGCCGCGGTATTTGTTCCCATTGCCTTTTTACCTTCAACGGCAGGCAAACTGTTTAGAGAGTTTGGTGGTGTACTGGCTGGTGCTGTGATTATTTCTAGCTTTGTTGCTTTGTCATTAGTTCCCGCACTAACGTCAAAACTTAAATTAAAGCAGGGCGGTTTCCACCCATTTGCCATGCTAGGCCATAAATTGGCAGCTATCTACACAAAATCAATTCACAAAGTGTTAGATCATGCATGGTTAACATTGATTGTTTGTATCATAGTGGCAACTGGCTCAGGTGCACTTTACGCGAACCTTGATAACGAGTTATTGCCTACTGAAGATAGAGGTAAAATCCGCATTTTTGCTAGGGGTCCTGATGGCGTTGGTTTAAATTTCATGGACAGACAAGCAATGCAAATGGAAGATATTCTTTTACCGTATTTTGAAAATGGTGAAATAGAATCAATTTATACGGTAGTGGGGCAATGGGATCCTAATATCGTGTTTATTACTGTGCCTTTAAAACATTGGGACGAGAGACATTTCAGCCAACAAGAAATTATCGATAAAATCCGTGAGCCGTTAAGAAATATTCCCGGAGCATCTGGTTTTGCAGGCGGGTCAAATAGTTTAAATTTACGTGGTCGCGGCGGTGGTATTGAACTAGCGTTACTGGGTAATGACTATTTAGAAATCTTTAAAGCAGCGCAGCAATTTGCCGCTGATATCGAAAACGCGGTTCCAGCCATTGAACAGGTGCGTATTTCTTATCAGCCGTCACAGCCACAATTACGAATTAATATTGATAGACGACGTGCTGAAGAGCTTGGCGTTTCGTTAAGTGATATTTCTACGACTCTACGCGCTGCGATTAATGGTGATGATATTGCCGATTTAAATATTGGTGATCAGTCAATCCCAATTATGTTACAGGCTCAAAATCAAACCATTAAAGATCCAAATGATTTAGCCAACCTTTATGTTGGAGCCAAAAATGGTGAAATGGTACCGTTAAGCAGTGTTGCTAGTATTACGGAAGAAGGCGTAGCCGCTGAACTAGAGCGTCATGCACAGCGAAGAGCAATACAGCTTAGTATGGAACTGCCAGCTAACATGACCATAGCTGATTTAGTGACGCAAATTCGAGATTTATCACAAACAAGTTTACCCAACGGTATTACTTTGGCATTTAAAGGTGAGGCCTTAACTTTTGAAGAAACGGCCAATGAGGTATTGTTAACCTATGTTTTAGCCTTTTTGATTGTATTGTTAGTTTTAGCTGCACAATTTGAGAGTGTTAATAGTGCCATTGTGGTGATGATCACTGTACCTTTTGGTCTAAGCTCCGCGATATTAGCTTTATACTTAACCGGCACTTCGCTTAATGTGTATTCACAAATTGGTCTGGTGATGTTAATTGGTTTGATCGCAAAAAATGCTATTTTGTTGGTGGAATTCGCCGACCAACTTAGAGATCAGGGGCTATCAGTGCGTAAAGCAGTCGAAGAAGCATCATTAGTTCGCTTGCGTCCAATCACCATGACACTAGTGTCAACCTTACTTGGAGCATTACCACTTATTTTATCGAGTGGTGCAGGTGCTGAAGCAAGAAATGCCATTGGTTGGGTAGTATTTGGCGGTTTAGCGTTAGCCGTTTTATTCACCTTATACTTAACCCCAGTTATTTATTTAGGGTTGGCGCGTTTTACTAAACCACGAGCTGATGAAACCAAACAGCTTGCTGAAGAATTAGAACAAGCTTAACTCATTAAAAAAAGCGACCAGTAGGGTCGCTTTTTTATTGCTTATTTATCCTGAGTGTAATCGATTAAATTTATGGTAATTCCACTCTTTTCGACATATTGGCAAGTGCTCTAGCTTCGTTGCTTTTTAAGGCTCGGTTAAAAAACAGTAAGTCAGCAACACTAAAATCAAGCGCTTTGTTGAGATTATATTGTCCGTCCCCACCTTCGGCTAAATTCAACGGGAAACTTGTAGCTAAACTCGACACATCCGGTGCTGCAACTTTTGCTTCTTGAAAGCCAAAGTTTGGATCGTTAATGTACAAGGCAATTTCACCTTGAGTTAAATCAAAAGAGGCGATGACAAATATCCAATTATCACGGCTATAAGATAAAGCTGCGTCGGCTCGGCCACTTCCATCACCAACGTTAAACTTAAGTGATGAATTGGTGGCAGCTATGGTAAAGCCAGGGTTGCCACCGCTGTTCCAGTCTTTATTAGCGATAATATTTGGGTCACTCGTGATATTACCGTTTACTTTTAACCAAAAACCAATAGCGCCTTGTAATTTATCTTCAAAAGATAATGGCATGGTTAAGTAACCTTTCTCACGATTTAAGCGAACAGCGTTGCCGGTATTAAAAGGGCCAGCTTCAAATACTGCAGAAGGCTCTGAACCGGCAATAAATTCAAAAGGTGTGATGCTGTTGTCAAATGTCACATGCGAAGTCACACTGGCCAATACAGTATCAATTGCAACATCTTCCCCTAAACTAACTGTTGCCCAAGAGGTTAGGTTGCTTCCTTTTGTTGCCACTAAGCTATAAGCAACTTTGTGGTTGCCAGCACCTAGTGTGTTGATTGAAAGTTCATCTTTAAATACACCATCAGCAGCCGATACTTGGGCAATTTCCTGACCATCTCTTAATAGGGTGATTTTATCTATGCTTGAATCGGCAAACCAATGTACGGAAACTATCGCAGTTGATGATTGGCTTTGTTCTACTTGGGTATAACTGTGAGTTATTCCAAATTCACCAATAAGTGCAGGGCTTGAAAATTGATGTGACTGGTCAAATTTTTGGCCTAGGTAGTTTAAAACCGTAGGCACAATTGATGTGATGCCTGGGTATCCCATCAACTTATTTTGCTCTTCTGATGCTAAATCAAAGGCTGCGGTACTTTGGCCAAATAAAGCGTTCATTTGATCTGGTTTATTTGTGCCAATAACAGAAGTACGTTCTGCAATCGAGTCTCCGCCATGACCACCGGTTTTTACGTGACCATGATCCGATACAATCATGACTAACCACTGTTCATTAAACTTCGATTCTCTATTTTCGATGGCATCAAGGATCTTGCCAAGACGAACATCTGTCTCTTTAAGAGTTTCCTCGTAAGGTACACACCAACCACAAGCATGTCCTGCACCATCGACTTCATCTAAATGGGTAAAAATAAAGTCTAAGTTGGAATCGTCATCCATTAGCTCTTGGACTAGTTTGTCAGTGATAAAATCATCAACAGAGACATTTTCAGGTCGAGTGTTTCCATCAACACGTTGCTTTACTGCTTGCATGCCGTGTTTAGCATGCCCAGCGTTTATAGGCGTCCAAGCGGCAAAACTTGCCATGTCGATGTTGTTATCAGCATTGTACAAATGTTCAAAGATGGTTGTAGTTGCAGCTGGCTGATTATTATTGGAAGCAATAGTATGACCATCAATCCAAGTTCCCGTTAAAATTGATGACCAAGCAGGTCCCGAAGAGCTAACTTGGTGACTTTGAGTGCCGATATAGCCACCAGTGAGCGCCTTAGATAACGTTAAACGAGGAAAGTGCAATAATGTTGGTTCATTGAGCTCTGGTGTATCAATATCGTCAATGTAATCGTACATTAACCCATCAATACCTATGATCAGTACTTTTTTAGTAGGCGCATCAGCGACTGGTGGGGGAGTTTGGTCTACGACGATTGCTTTTTTGCCATTGTCGTTACACCCGCTTAGTGCTAGCGCTGAAATACTGCACAGAGTTGCAAGTGAAAGATGAAAATTCTTTTTATTAAACATGAAAAAATATCCTCAAAATTGATAAATGTAAACTGGTCTAGACCAGATGTATTTTTATCTTTTTTAATGACATCATTGAGAAAAATAATTGACACTTTGGTGACAGATTGATGAATTAAACCCGATAAATTCTATAAATAAGTAGTGTTTTTTTAGTGAATCATAAGCTATTGAGTGCTTTTAATTTTTGCAATTAATGGCGCTTCTTGGACAATTTAAACCCTTCGATACGTGGTTTTTCTGCCAAAATTGCCTTTATAAATTTCCAAACATGTTGGCTAGAAAATAAATTAATTAAATTTTTTTAAATTAACCTTGTATTAATAATAAAAATGTAAATAATAACCACTCTCAATTGTATTGGTTTGTATTTATTTGTATTTTATGAAAAAACGTATTTTAAGTTCTGTTATTACTACTTTACTGGCATCACATGCCAGTGTCTCCTTCGCCAATGACAAAAACATTGAAAGACTAACCGTTTCGGCATCTCCTTTTGAGCAAAAGCTCAGCGACACCGCAAATTCAGTATTTATTGTTTCTGCCAAAGATTTAGAAATTCAAAAAGCGGTTGCTCGTAACTTAAGTGAAATTATTTCAAATGTTGTACCTGGCTTTTCACCGAGCACTGAGACAATGTCAACGTTTGGACAAAATTTCAGAGGTGGTAAAGCGATTGTTATGATCGACGGTGTCCTTGTTTCTACTACGCTTAGGGCAGGTGGTCGCGATTTACAGTCAATTTCCGTAGACGCAATAGAATCCATCGAAGTGATTAAAGGTGCTAGCGCGCTATACGGCAACGGTGAAGCAGGTGCAATTATTAATGTCATCACTAAAAAAGCTTCAAGTGAAATATCCTTTACTACACGCGTTGGCGCTGAAGCCTTTATGGATGAGCTTTCAGATACGGGGTATAGTTTTTCTCAAACTATTTCTGGCCGCAGTAAATCTGATGTTGGTTTTTTAATTAACTTAGCCGGTAAAGACCGCGGAAATTTGTACGATGCTAATGGCGATCGATTACCTGGTGCGCCAAACAGTCAAGGCGGTATGGGTAATGCTGACGAATACGATGTATTAGTTAAGTTAGACAAAGAGTTTGAAGACTCTAGTTTTGCCTTTTTAGCGCATCACTACAATATTGAGAACAAGTTGCAGTATGCCCGTATTGTTAATCATGAAAACGGCCTTGTTGCAATTGACACCAGTAAGCCTTTCGAAGGCACTAATCCTGGTACAAAACTCACTACGGTGCAGTTTACGTATCAACATCAAGATTTATTTGGTCAAGAGTTAAGTCTTTCTGCTTATAAAAGTAAAGTAGATATCGATTATGAAGCAGGCTCTAGAATCACCTCGGAACGAGCAGGTATTAAAGCTGCGCTTCAATGGCGGATAAATGAATTAAGCCGTTTAGTTTATGGTGTTGAATTTGCCACCGATAATACTGAACAAGCGAGTCAACGTGATGTAATTACAGGCACTGATGACGCAGGAAATGACATTTTGGTATCGCAAAAGGTATGTTCAATTTGTGATATAACGGAAACCAAATTAAGTCCATTTGTGCAATATTGGCAACAAGTTACTGATCAATTAACGATTCAGGCGGGCTTACGATATGAAAACTTTGACATTGAAGTGCCCGATTATAACCGATACATGCGTAAAACTAAGACTTTAGTGGCGAAAGAAGGTGACACCATTGACTTTGATAAGCCACTAATTAACTTTGGTTTAGTTTACAGCCTGTCTGATAGTAGTGAATTGTTTGCTAGTTACTCGCAAGGTTATTCTCACGGTGATATGAGAATGCTAAGAGATATGCCTGTAGATACGGTTGCAGAATTTGCCGACGAAATTCCTGCAACATCAACCAAGTATTATGAAACGGGTTTAAGATTTAATGACAATGCGCTAAGAGCGAGTGTTGCTGTTTTCTACTCGGATGTAAAAGATGGCTATGCCTACGATTACAACGTTAAAGCTAATAATGGTAAAAAAGTGGCAGGCATGATCGTTGCCGATGAAAATATTTGGGGTTATGAATTAACCATCGATTATGACATCAATGAGCAATTAACTTTTGGCGGTGCTATTTCTCAATCAGAAGGTCAACGTCGTAACGAGTTAACTGACACTGAGTATTGGATGAATAGCGCAAAGATCACGCCAGTTAAAGTGTCAGCCTATGCCAATTACCAATTTAACGAAAATGGTGCAATTAGATTGCAAGCAAACTACGTTGGTGATCGTGACAAACTTTCACCACGTGGTGAAGATGGTTACAACTTTTATGAGTCACCGTACGATGGATATACGCTGGTCGATTTAGTGGCAAACCTAGATACTGAGTTTGGTCATTTTAGTTTTGGCGTTGATAACTTACTTAACGAAGATTATCAGCCATTGGTGTCACAAATGAACAAAGAAGTTTATTTACCAGCCTATCGCTATCAGTTTTCTGGCTATGGCCGACGTGTAGTGCTTGAGTATTCAGTTAACTATTAAGCGCTTACTGAACAATTTTAATTATGAAACACCTAGCTTTTGCTGGGTGTTTTTTTAGTAATGATGTAATTTTACCTTTCTATATGCAAATGCTTTGCATTTGCATTAACTCGCTAGTAATATTGCGCCATTCTCCTGTATTGTTTCTGTTTAGTTGTGCCTCTATTTAAAAAGTCTACAAATACAATCGAATACCTATACCAAACTCACTACCAAGATATTTTGCGTAATCTAGCAGGTAAACACTTGTCTCCTGATGTTCAGGAAGATTTGATGCAAGATTTGTATATTCGATTATTGCGTGTTGAAAATTGGCAAGAAATAGAAAATCAGGGAGGGTATATTCAAACCATTATGAATAACCTTGTGACCGATTTTTTTCGACGACAAAAACAGATGTCGTCTATTGAAAGCCAAGCACCAGAGCTAGATGTATACTCGTTAGAGGTGCAGTTTGAACATGAAGAGTCATTAGCAAGTATCTCACAAGTGATTCATTCGCAGCCTGAAATAGCACAAGATTTAATTTATCGTTCTAAAATTGCCGGTCAGTCTTATCAGCAAATTGCACAAGAAAAAGGGCGTTCGGTTAGCTGGGTAGAAAAGTCTTTAGCTAAAGTGATTAACCAAAGCAAGCGAGCAATCGCCAAGGATGTGTTATGAACTCGCCAAATAAACAGTTTGATATAAATAAAACGGCAAAACGCTGGGCAAAAATCATGGTTAATGCTCAGGTAAGTACTACAGAGCAACGCGAACTTGCATTATGGCTTGAACAGGACAAAGCACATAAACAAGCGTTTTTCCAATATCGTCAGCAGTTAATTGCTAAACAAAAACCTTATAGGCGAGTGGTTGCAGCAGGTTTTGCAATGGCAGCGAGTATCATGTTGTTTATTTTGATGCCAAATATGGTGTTGGAATCGCCTGCTGTACCACTTGAGCTTACTTCTATTCAAAGCAAAACACATGTTTTGCCGGATGGTTCACGTGTGGAATTAAACGTAAACAGCAACATTTTGGTGCAGTACACATCTGAGCAAAGATTAATCACTTTAACAAAAGGCGATGCGTGGTTTGATGTAAAGGCAGATAAAACTAGGCCATTTATCGTTAAACATTTGTCTGTTGAAGTAAAAGCATTAGGAACCTCTTTTGCGGTAAAAACTCATCAAAACCTTCAAGTGCAAGTAACTGAACATAGTGTTGAGGTGAAAGATAAGGTCACAAACCAAATTAGGGTAGTGGAGCAAGGGGAAGGGATCATCAAAGACCATAGCAACTGGCGAGAACAAACAGCAAAAGAGCTAAATACGGCATTAGCCTGGCGAGAGCAACTTATTATTTTTGACGCAACACCATTGTCGTTAGCATTAGAAGAGATATCGCTTTATTTAGGTAAAGACATTGAGTTAGTTGCACCAATAGCTCATGACGAACCAGTAACAGGGCGTTTTAATACCAACAATGCCAATCTAGCATTAGAAATGATTTGTGAGGGGATGGGTTTAAAACAAAAGCCATTACTCGATAAAAAGATCCTCTTATTTTAACCGTAAACAACTTGAAAGTCGTTCTACTGTCACAGTAAAAGTAGATTTTATAACTATTTTAATTTATATAAAGCTATATAAAACAAAGAGATATTGTATATTGAAGTAAAAAGTTAAAATAAAGTTACGGGTTTTAGGTTTTACTCCGTTGGTATTAATAAAAATGATTGTTATTACCATTAGAGGTGTTATGAAGTCTTTCCCTAAATTAGTATTAGCGAGTAGTATTTTTCTCGCGTTATCTCCTTCACAAGTTCAAGCCGATACAATCCCTCAGCAACAGTATATTGATGTTAAACAATATCAGCTTTCAGCGAGTACTTTAAAACAAGCTTTAGCTGAATATTCTAAAGTTTCTGGCGTACAAATTTTTGTCTCTGATCGCTTAGTTAGTGGTATTAAAGCTGAGCCTTTAACCGGTAATTATTCAGCTAAAGAGGCATTAAACCTGCTATTGGGCAATGCAGCATTAAAAGCGATTTGGAAAAATGAACAGGCGGTGGTGATTAAAAAATCACTAACTCAGATTTCTGAAACAAAAAGCAAACAAAGTGCAGTAAGAGAAAAAGCGACGGTTGAGGTTATCGAAGTCAATGGCTCTCGTACCCAGCAAGGTCTATCAAGCCTGTCGCGTCAAACAACAATTATTGACAATGACATGTTAAACCGCGAATTAGGTGCTAGTGCAAATTTAGCACAAATTATTGCTAAGTTTGTTCCTGGTATGGCACCAAGTGGCCAAACCATGACTAATTTTGGTTTAACTATGCGTGGCAGAAACTTACTCGTTTTAATTGATGGTGTTCCGATGAACACTAATCGCAATGTTTCTAGAGATCTGTTTAATATTCATGCTGCGCAGATTGAGACTATAGAAGTAGTTCGCGGTGGTAATGCGATTTATGGCTCTGGCGCTACCGGTGGTGTGATGTATATCACTACTCGAAAAGCCACTGATGTCGTGCAAACGCGCTTTGGTTTTGGCTCAAGTTTAAGCCAAGTTCAAGCTGATGGTTTTGGCTATCACTTAGGTCAAAGTGTTGGTCTGGTTAAAGATAACTTTGCATTTAGTTTAGATGTGGACAGTCAGGTAACTGGTGGCTATTACGACGCCAATGGCTATCGATTAGCTCCTGAGCCAAGTCAGGGGGATTTATTCGATAGTAAACAGCTTAGTATTCAAGCAAAAGCTCGTTATCAACCAAGTGAGGAACAAGTATTTGAGCTAGGCATGGTTTCGTTCCGCTCATGGCAAGACACAGACTTCGCCTCAGATCCTTCAGTGGCGGCATTACCTATTTATCAATCAGCTGCTAAGGCTATTCGTGGTATTGGCTTAGATCAGCAAAATGAAGCGAAAAACTTGATGGTAAACCTTGCTTGGTACGATCAAGACGTTTATGGCCATGCTTTGTCTGCGCAGGCTTATGCTCGTCAATACGAAACATACTTTTATCCATTTGATGGCCGTCCTTATGGCGGTTGGGGCCATATCGCCCAAAGCTTCTTAGATACTAAGGTTTATGGCTTACGCACCTTGTTAACAAAAGAAGTCAGTCAACATCGATTTAATTATGGTATTGATGTCAATCTTGAACAAACTGCAATGCCAGTAATTGTATATAACTCTGACGCTTACGATAAATCAGCAGGTTTAAACTTTGTTAGTGAAGGCGAACGTACATTTATGCCTGAAACCGATACAAATAGTCATGCCTTTTTTGCGCAGTATACATACAACAGTATGTTTGGGTTGACTTTAGATGCCGGAATTCGACGTGAAAAGGTTGACGTCTCATTTGATAATTTTATTACCTTAGGTCAAGGGTTTAACGTTGATGGCGGTGATCTTAGCTATTCAGATACGTTACTTAACCTAACGCTAGATTATGATTTTGACCATGGCTTTGGTACATACTTAGCGTTTAATCAAGGCTTTGAATTACCTGATGTTGGATTGCAATTACGTTACGCTAATGAAGCATTTAATATTGCGAGCAGTACACTAAAACCAGTAACGTCTGACAATATAGAACTTGGTATGCGTTATTACGGCAATAATTCTCAAATCGATGTATCAGTTTTTCAATCTACATCGGATCAAGGCCGAGTGAAAAACGAAAACTTTGGTTGGACATTACGTCGTGATGAGGAGGAAATTCAAGGAATTGAATTAGAAGCGTCACATGCCTTTACTAATCAATTTAATTTGGCGCTGATGGCATCAAAAATTGTTGGTGAAGAAAAACCTGAAGGGACACAAAAATGGCAAGACATGAATGGCTTTAGGATCCCGCCATTTAAAGCGGCGATTACACTAAGCTATCAAGCGGATGACTGGATGTTGCAAACGCGTGTTAACCATGTAGCAAGTGAAGATTATCGTTTAGCAGGTAAAGACGGCTTTGGCCGCCATCAAACTAAGTCATACACCACTATTGATTTAATGGCTCAAGTTGAAAAACCTTGGGGTAGTATTAGTGCTGGCGTTGAAAACTTGACCAATAAAGATTATTTCCCGCTATACAGTCAATTACTGCGCAACAACAATAACACCAGTTATATACCGGCAAGAGGTACTAATTTAACGGTTTCTTATAGCTACAACTGGTAAGTCTTGTACTATTTAAGCAAATAGATTAATGCCTTGATGACAGCATCAGGGCATTATTTACAAAAAGAGGGATAATTAAGGTTTTATGCCTAATTTGCAATCACCGGTGGAATGAAATTGCAGTACTTGATCGCGTTTTTTACCCAGTAAAATAGTGCCATCATCAAGAAACAAAAAGTTTTTCCAACACTGCTTAAAGTTTGCCCAAGTTGTTTCTAAAATTTGGTTGCGATTTAAACAATAATACACAGTGGTATTATCCTGCCAATCAATATGGTCGAGAATTTCTAGCGGTAGGTCATTGTCGTCACTTTCCCATCTAGCTTCCCAGTTAATAGTGCTAGAAAAATTTTCATTGTTAGCTGGCCAGTCGTTTTTACCAAAATCGTCACTATGAATAGCGTTTTTGCTAATAAAAGTGTCCCATAATACGTTGGAGCGTTCTGCTGTCATGGGTTTGATTAATGCTTGTTGCTCTGAGCTGGCTGGCATACTTTGATGGCGAAATATCCAAGCGTGCTTAAATTCTTCTAAGGGTAAATAACTCATTATTTCTTGGCGCAAATAAAAAAAGCCATTATAGCAATGCACCTACATTGTTAAAATGACTTTTATTTTTTTCGTGATTGACTATAAAACTATTCGAGCGGCATTATCAGTTAAAATCTTTTTGCCAATACCTTGCACGTTAAGCAAGTCGTCTTTTGACAAAAAACCACCATAAGTATCACGATACTCAATGATCGCTAAGGCTTTCTTTTTACCTACACCTTTAAGCGTGCTTAGTGTATCAACATCCGCAGTGTTAACGTTAACACTGCTTTGTTGTGTTTGCAGCTGAGCTTGCTCTAGCGAGGTTGGTGTTTCGTTGTCTTTGCTGTGTGCAATTAATGCGGTGCAACTGACAATTGCAGCTATAAGTAGCGTAGTTAAAGTTTTCATAAAGTCTTCCTTGAGTTACCAAAAAAATAGGCGTTGTTATAAGCAGAACAACACCTATGGTTTAGTCAATCTAGAAAAACTTGCTACATTGCCTATCAATTACAAGGTTTTAACAATAAATTTTTTTATTAAATTTATATTGTAAAAACCTTACTGTGAGCGCTCTGCAATGTATGTTTGGTAGTCTGGAATCGTTTTAGTGTAACTATTATCAAACAGTGGCGAGGATACTAAAAAGTCTGCAGTTGCTACATTACAAGCTACTGGTATGTTCCAAACGGCTGCCAATCTCAATAGTGCTTTCACGTCAGGATCGTGCGGCTGCGCTTCTAATGGATCCCAAAAAAATATCATTACATCGACTTTTTGTTCCGTGATCAAAGCGCCGATTTGTTGATCTCCACCAAGTGGGCCACTAATCAACTTATGAATTGAAAGCCCGGTGTTTTTTTCTAATTTTAAACCGGTTGTACCAGTTGCGTATAAAGTATGTGATTGAAGCTTTTCTTTGTGTGTTTTACACCAAGTGATCAAGTCATCTTTCATGTGATCGTGAGCAACAAGCGCGATTGATTTGCCAGCTGGGGCTGATATGCGAGTATATTTCATGAAAAAACCTTATCTTTTTAATCAGATTAACATGAACATAGTATTGGGAACTATGTTATTGATTAGATTATGTTGTTATTGATAATCACACTTGCAGCATATTATGCAACTGTTAAGCTAGAAGAAAAACACTAAGTACAATTTATGAAACCAATAGAGCAAATGCCGATTAGTATCAAAGGCTTTAGTTTAAAGCTTAGTGACGATGCTTCGTTAACAAGTTCACAACGTATCGAGTTAATAAGCAAGAAACTTCCTGAATTGAGAAAGGGGCAAGTGTTAGTAAAAATTTTGGCCAGCCCTGTCAATCCGTCTGATTTGGTTCATTTACTTGGTAAGTATGGTTTAAAGGCTGAGTCAGGTCTTTTTGTTGGGTTTGAAGCTTGTGGCATTGTCGTTCACGCAAACGCAGGTTTTTATGGAAAATACCTAGTGGGCAAGCGGGTAGCGTTATCGGCTCAACCTGGTCACGATGGCTTGTGGGCACAATACGCTATCACTAAAGCAAACTATTGTTTACCTGTCACTGACGCTATATCAGATGAGCAAGCCTCTACCTTAATTGTAAACCCTTGCACTTCGGTCTGTTTGGTTGAAAGAGCGATAGCGCTTGGAGCAAAAGCCATTGTTTTAAATGCTGCTGCCAGTCAGGTAGGTAAAGGGGTAATTCGCTATGCTACATCTAAGGGGATTTCAACCATAGCATGCATTCGAAATAAGCAACATGCTGAGCAGTTAATTGAATTGGGTGCCACGCAAGTATTAGTAACAGGTGATGAAAATTACCAGCAAATTTTGCAGGATGCTTGTCAAAAATATCAGGCCAAGGTCTTGCTCGATGCTGTTGCTGCTGAAGATACCGCGCGCAGTTTAAAGGCAATGCCTAACGGAAGTACGGCAATAATTTATGGGCGTTTAACCGAAACACATGATCCTTTTGGTGGAATATTTCCCGTTGCAGACGTGATTTTTAGAGATATTAAAATTGAAGGATTTTGGCTGGCAAAATATATTGGTGATGCCAGTATTTGGCAAGTTTATCGACTAAGTCAAAAAGTTCAGCGACTTTTTACATCGGGGGTATTTAAAACAGATATTCACAAGGTTGTTGATTTTAAAGATTTTGCTCAGGCTTTGGATCATTACGCTAATAATAAAAGTGACGGTAAAGTGATTTTAAAACCCAATGCCGATGAAGGACGTTAATGATGGAAACCATTATTACCATAGTGATATTAACAGGTCTGGCTGGTGCGTGTATTCCTCTTGGGGGCTTGCTTGCAAATATTGAACACTTAAGACCGCAATGGTTGGAAAAAGAGCTGAGACATTTTATTGTCGCATTTGGTGGCGGTGTTATGTTGGGCGCGGTAGCGCTTGTTTTAGTACCAGAAGGTTTAGCAGCGACAGAAAAGTCACTCACCAGTATTTTGTTTTTACTTGCGGGGGGTGTTGCCTTTTTTGCCTTTGAAAGACTATTGGGGTTGCGTCGTCGAGAAAGCCCTCAACTAACTGGCCTGGTACTTGATTATGTGCCAGAAGCAATGGCACTTGGTGGTTTGATCGCTATGGGTTCAAATGGTGCTTATTTAATGGCATTTCTCATCGGTTTGCAGAACCTGCCTGAAGGGTTTAACGCGTTTAGAGAACTTTCGCAGGGTAAACACCACTCAACTAAACGTACTTTTTTAGTCATGGCATTGCTTGTACCTTTGGGACCTGCTGCAGGTATATTTGGGTATTTTCTGCTAGCACAATACCACTTTCTTTTAGGGGCAATTATGTTGTTTGCCTCTGGTGGTATCTTGTATCTCATTTTTCAGGATATTGCGCCGCAGTCTAGATTAAACAAACATTGGGCGCCTCCACTTGGCGCAGTGTTTGGTTTTGCATTGTCGCTAGCGGGCTCTTTGCTTATGCCAACAGTGTAAGGATTTATAATGACTCAGTCACATTTTTACTATTTTGCTTATGGTTCAAATATGTCGGTTAAACGGATCTTACACCGTTTACCCAATGCTAAATTAATAGGGCCAGCATCATTAGCTGAGTATGATTTACGATTTCATAAAACAGGTGATGATGATTCAGCTAAATGTGATGCGTATTTTACCGGTGAAACACACAGTATTTTTGGTGTACTTTATCAACTTCATCAAGATGAAAAACAAGTGTTAGATCAGATTGAAGGTGTAGGTAAGGGGTATAACGTTAAAACGGTTAATGTGACAACCGCTACCCAAGAAATGTTGTCAGCGTTTTTATATGTTGCAACAGAAATAGATGAAACAAAGAAGCCTTATGATTGGTATCACAACCACGTGTTAACTGGTGCATTAGAACATCAATTGCCACATCATTATATCGAAGAGAAAATTCGTTCTGTAAAAAGCAAACCCGATAAAAATGCTACCAGAGAACATATAGAAACAAACATTTATCGCTCGTAATCAAGCTTTAATTAATACAAGGAACAGTTAATGGAATTTCAATCATGGTTGCTATTTGTATCAATTGCCTCGGTGGCAACAATCACCCCAGGGCCTGCAGTGATATTGGTGACGTCTCATAGTACTGTTTACGGATGGAAACATTCGTTGTTGACTATTTTAGGCAATGTCTCAGGGCTTTTTTTGATGTCTGCGATGTCCATACTGGGTTTGAGTGCGATCATTTTAAGCTCAGCACTAGCTTTCACTGTGATCAAAACGATGGGCGCTTGTTACTTGATTTATCTAGGCATAAAGCTGTGGCGTAGTGGCCTTACTAAGATCCATCAAGCTGACACTATTGCGCCGATTAAAGCGAGCAAAACTAAAGCATACCTGCAAGGGTTGGCGATCGCCTTAAGCAACCCAAAAGCTATTGCTTTTACAACAGCCTTGTTCCCACAGTTTATTACGCAGCACACGAATCTATTGACGCAATTTTCTATCCTAGTGGTGTCATTTATGTTGCTGTCATTCACTTGTCTGCTTTGTTATTCGCTAGCAGCTCAACGGGCTAAAACGCGATTAACACGAGGTGCTAATCGGTACATGAATAAGGTATTTGGTGGCTTGTTTATCGGATCTGGTGGCGCTTTAATGACAGTGTCTAAAGAAAGTCTGTAAACAGTTCGAAAGTAAGGTTTGTTGAATCATTGGAAAAATTTTTGATCATTTCAAACTTTTAAAATGTTATTTACGTCTTTAAAAGTACACCATGATAAAGGAATTCCTATGTTTAAAAAACACCATCTTTATTATGTGTTAACTCTAGCTATTGTCGTCTCTGCTATTTGGCTAGGCTACGTTAACCAACAACTAGCGCAACAAAATCAAATATTGACTGATCAAGTAAAAAGCTTAGGTGCTGAAATCAAACAATTAAAAAGCACTACCTTTCAAACAGACCAGCGGATCAGTAAAATTGAAGAAGATATAGCGGTAAAATATCGAGATTTAGCGGTTTTAAATTAATACTGTTAATTGCTTATTATCATCAGATAGTGAGCGTTTGTCTTTTCCTATATCTTTGAAATGATTGCAGGTTAAAAAGTGTCCACGTCAAGTGCCTTTATTTTAGTTACAATCGGCCTTAGCAAAAGTTCGGCAATGATGGTCGCATATAAAAGTGGAATTAATTTTTGTCCGTAGACGTTAACCATTAATACCTCTGGATTTGTTGTGACTGATGGCCAAGGATAATTTGCATGAATAGCAATTACGCCGATTAAGCCATAAATGATCGCCCCTAAATACACGAATATTATCTGACGTTCTAAGACAAACCTTAAAAACTGTATCATAGGCATGTTAGGTATATCACGAACGAACAGAAATTTAAGAGCAGCAATGGATTTAACTAAATAAGTACTGCTAAAGGTAATTACTGTACATGAACAGGCAAATAAAATAATAAACGCTAAACCCACACCATCAATAAACCAAGATAACTGTCCAAATATAGAAATGGTTAGGGCCATTAGACAGGCAACTAGTGTAAAACCAATTAATTGTTTCATCAACAGTTGAAAACTAACCGTTGTTAATTTTCCTTGGTAGTTATCAAGTAACTCGTTGGGAGCAAGGTTAAAAACAGACGATAACGCCAGATGTGTTTCTAGAGAACATTTTCCTTCTTTTTCGACTCGTTGAATTGTTCTAACGCTGACACCAGCGGCTTTTGCTAAAACTTCTTGAGACCAGCCGTTGTTTTTTCTAAATAGTTGAATTCTATCTTTCGATAAATGGCAAATATTTGGGTTCACAAGTTGCTCCTTGCAATTAGCATTGTTTGAGTTGTATCGGCTTGAGTTATAAAAAAATTGTTATCTGCGGGCAATGTTTTACACCTGACAAGTATATGACAATCAACTGACACGCTTGCTGCATCACGATTGCCATCTACTTTTATTTAACATAGGAAGTGTTAGTTCACCGATAAACTTTGAAAGTTTAACTTGATGTTAACGGTGCAAAGTGTCCATTAAGTAACTTGGCTAAGGTGTGAGGGGCAATTTCTATTTCTAAACCTCGCTTACCGCCACTGACATAAATGGTTTGTTGCTGCTTTGCACTGTCATCAATAAAAGTGCTTAAGCGCTTTTTTTGCCCCAAAGGACTAACACCACCAAGTACATAACCCGTGGTACTTTGTACTTTTTTAGCCTCAGCCATTGTCATGCTTTTACTTTTACTGGCTTTTGCTAGTTGTTTCATGTTGAGTTTGAGATGCACAGGGACAATTGCTACAACAAGTTCGCCTTGTTGAGATTCAGTCACTAGCGTTTTAAACACACATTCAGGTGCAAGATTAAGTTTTTCACAGGCTTCTAAGCCAAAGCTTTCAGCGTTTGTTTCATGTTGATATTGGTGCAACTGATATTCAGCTTTGGCTTTATCTAGTAATTTTACTGCTGGTGTCACAATTAGCCTACCGAACTATGAAGTGCGATTCGATTGCCTTCAGTATCTCTAAGCACAGCACGAAATCCGTGTTCGCCCATTTGAAACTTGGCTTCAATGATCTCAACATTAAAGCTTTGTGCTTTGCTCACTGCCTCGTCTAAGCGACCTTCAACATTAAAATATAAAAGTGGGCCAACATCAGCAATATGTTCTGCGGGGGATTCAATCAAGCACCCAGACACATTGGTATGTGAATGTGGTAATAAACCAAATCGAAATTGCTCAAACTCTTCTTTTTTTACCTCTTGAGCTAACATTGCGCTATAAAATTCAATCGCACGCTCTAAATTAATCACCGGTATATCTACCCATACAATGGTATTGTCCATGGATATGTTTCCTTATTGATAGTTGTTGGACATTCACTATGGCTTGCAGGGATTAAAATTGCAAATTCGATTCTTATCATTAGTAAAGTCAGGTAAGATCGCGTTATTCGAGAAAAAAATAACAACACTGTTTTATCACACATGGCATTTCGACTTCTTCACACCTCTGATTGGCATTTAGGTCAACATTTTTACGGTAAAAGCCGACTCAATGAACATAGACAGTTCTTAGATTGGTTACTTGAGCAAATAGCAACTCAGCAAATAGATGCTGTTGTGGTGGCTGGGGATATTTTTGATACTGGAACGCCACCAAGTTATGCACGAGAGTTATATTTTGATTTTGTCGTTAAAATGCACGCGCTTGATTGCCCCTTGGTGGTGTTAGCGGGTAACCACGATTCAGTTGCTATGATCAGTGAATCTAAAACAGTGTTGTCCAAACTTGGTTGTCACGTTATTGCCAAAGCGCAGAGCTTTGATGAAGATCCTCATCAGATCGTCAAACTAGAGAATAAGGCTGGGGACAGCTGTATCATCTGTGCCATTCCGTTTATTCGCCCAAGAGATATTGTAGCCAGTACCGCTGGGCAAAGCGCGACGGACAAGCAACAAGCGTTGCAACAAGCTATTGCTGACCATTATCAACAGCTGATTGAGCAAGCTAAAGCAGAAGAAAGTGGCGCATCAGCAATCGTTGCTACTGGGCATTTAACTACGGTAGGTGCATCAACTTCTGAATCAGTGAGAGATATCTATATTGGTACCCTTGATGCGTTTCCCGCTAGTGCCTTTCCTGAGGTCGATTACATTGCATTAGGACATATCCATAAGTCGCAAAAGGTGGCGAAATCCGAACATATACGATACTGCGGCTCGCCTATTGCTTTAAGTTTTGATGAGGACGCCAGCAAAAAATCGGTCAATATTGCCAGTTTTGAACAAGGGATATTAACTGAGGTCGAGCAACTTGCTGTACCTGTTTTTCAGCCAATGGCATCAGTTTCTGTTGCACTTGAGCAATTAAAAGACAAAGTAACTGCATTAGTCAGTGACGCAAAGTTAACTGAAGATCAAACCTTATGGTTAGACATCGCCATTGATACCAGTGATTATTTAACTGATTTATCAGCAAGGGTTCAAGAAGCGTTAACTGATTTACCCGCTGAAGTATTGTTGGTTCGACGCGCTAAAACACAAAGTAAAACATTGCAAAGTGAAGATAAAATTACCTTAGACGAACTCAATACACATGATGTATTTGCCGCGCGATTGGCGCAAGAAACATGGGAAGATGAAGGGCAGGCTGAGCGCAAAGAGCGCTTAGTGACTTTGTTTAATCAGGTGGTTGAACAGTGCCAACAAGACAATTCGGAGCAAAACTCATGAGAATTTTATCGCTTCGTTTTGAAAACATTAATTCCCTCAAAGGCCAGTGGTTTATTGATTTTAGAGAATCGCCGTTTGATGCTAGCGCGTTGTTTGCTATCACTGGCGATACCGGTGCCGGTAAAACCACTATTTTAGACGCGATTTGTTTAGCACTTTATCATCAAACACCACGTATTTTGGTGTCTGAAAGCCAAAACCAGTTAATGACTCGCCATACCGCCCATTGTATGGCAGAAGTTGAGTTTGAAGTAAAAGGCACAGGTTATCGGGCATTTTGGAGCCAACGCCGGGCTAAAAACCAAATTGATGGCAAGTTGCAAAAGCAAGTTACTGAATTAAGTGATGCTGATGGCACTATTTTGGCCAACAAAATTTCAGAAGTTAAACAGCAAATTGAGCAAATAACCGGATTAAACTTTGCTCGATTTACTAAATCTATGATGTTGTCGCAAGGACAGTTTGCCGCTTTTTTAAACGCCCCGGATAAAGAGCGCGCTGAGCTATTAGAGCAGTTAACGGGTACTGAAATTTACAGCCTGATCTCAAAACAGGTGTACGACAATCATCGACAAGCCAATGATGAATTGCTGCGTTTAAAAGACAATATTATCCAGCTTGAACTTTTATCTGATGAAGAAAAAAGTGTATTAGAGCAAGAGGTCGCCACTAACTTAGCCAGCGAAAAACAATTTAACCAGCAAAGAAAAACATGGCAACAATTAGTTGATTTGTTTAAGCGTCAAACGCAGTTGGCTGAAGATAAAAAAACGGCTGAACAACAATTAGCGTCGGCAGATGCGCTTACAGCGCAGCACCAAGAGGGTTTGGCGCAGTTGTCATTGGTAGAGCCAGCAGAAGCGCTCAACGAGCACTACGCCCCCCTTAAACAAACGAACAAGGACATTAGCGAACTTAACGAGAATATTGCTAAAGAGTCCACTTTGCTTGAGCAAGCAGAGCAACAACATCTTAGTTTAACGGAACAAGTTAGCCAGTTAATTGAGCAGCACGGCAATGCAGAAACAGAAGATAGCGCGCTGAATAACTTATTAGTTGAAAAAGTGATCCCACTTGATGGCAACATCGCGACTCAACAGCAGCAGTTAAACGATACAAACAAACAGCTCGAGCAGCAGCAACTTGAGTTAACTACTGGGCAGCAGCAACTGGCGAAATTAACACAAGAAAAAGAAGCCGCACTGGCTAAGCAACAGGCGATGCAAACACAAATAAACGCTGTTACACATGTTGCCTTGTTACAAGATAAATTGCCTGCATGGCAACAGCAAATAAGCGTATTGCAAAACCTTAATGCCAATATTAGTGCGATAGACAAAGATCTTGAGCAGTTGTCACAAAATGCTCAGCAGCGACAACAACAGTTAACATCAACGACAAACCAATGTGAACAGTTAACACTTGATGTTGCAAAGCATGAAAAACAACTTCAAACATTGTCACAACAAGAGCAACAATTACTTGCCAGTGTCAATGTGGGTCAAGAAGCTGAGCTGCAGCAAAAAAGCCAGCAACTACAACAGACCCAGCACCAGTTAAATCAACTTTTGCACTGCTCAGAAACGGCAAATAAACTGCTACTAAAACAGCAAAACATCCAGCAAGAGTCTACTGGGCTAGAAACTCATATGAGCCAAATAGCTCAGAGTATTGGCCAATTCAGAGAGCAATATAAACACTATAAACGTCAATTAACTGATGCTGAGCTAATTCTTACGCAGCAACAAACAATTAAATCACTCACTGAACATCGCAATAATTTACAGCCGAATTCACCATGTCCATTGTGTGGTGCGACAGAACATCCGTTGGTTGCTGACTACCATGCTGTTGAACCCAATGAAGATGAATATAGCCAACGAGTTGCCGAGTTGAAAAAACAACTGGAGGCAATTGAATCTCAGGGCAAAGCGATGTCGTTAGATTTAGCGACCAGTGAAGCAAAACTTAAAGATCGACAACAGAGCTTATTGCAGTTAGCCAATGAACAAGCAGATAACCAACAGTTTTGGCAAAATGCTGGTTACGCGTTACATGATTTGCCGTATCCTTCAACACCGGATGTAATTAAAAAATTAATAGAAAACAATGGTGTAGGGCTTGAGCGAGTTAATGCTGTTTTTAATAACTATCACAACCTTAAAGCACAGCTAAATGAAACAAATCAGCAATTAGTTAATGCACAACAGCAATTGCATGAAGCAAAAAGCGCCTTAGCGGTGCTACAAAGTCAGCAGCAAAATGATGAACAACAGCGCCAGAAAATAACCACCACAAAAGAAAAAGTGGCGGGTGATATTGAGCAGTTAATGTTGTCAATAAAACGCGAACTTGAACCAATTTCACACAGTGAACCTTTGGCCTTTTATTTAGCAAACGATGTGCTCCATATTGAAGGATTTAGTCAATGGTGCTTGGATAAAAAACAACAGCTTCACCAGTGGCAACAAAACCAAGAAGCGCTAAGTTCATTGTCGCAAAACTTGAACCACATTGATGTGCAATATAGCCAAGTACAAAGTCAGTTTAATTTTGCGCAAACTACAGTAGAAACAACTAAAGCCAAGGTCGAAAATATAGCGCAGCAAATCAAACGATTAATGCAAGAGCGCCAAAGCTTAGTTGGTGATAAACCGGTAGAGCAAATTCGTCAAACGTTGTCAGCAAACGAAAAAACGCGTAAACAGCAGAAAGCTGAATTAGATACTGCCTGCAATAAAGCACTTGAACAGCTAAATAGTGTTAAAGGCAGTATGAAAGCGCAATCTGTGCAACTTGAGAACAAACAACAGCTGCTGTCGTCGCTGCAAAGTACATGGCAGGCTCAGTTGGCAAAAAGTCAATTTGCAGATGAGCAGGCTTTTTTAGCGGCGTTAATGCCAGCGGATGATAAAAAAGCGCTAAAAGCGATAGAGCAGCAAATTAAAGAACAAAAGTTAAAAGCTAACAGTAAATTGGAAGAAATCGCGTTGCAGTTGCAAGAAACAAGCGAGGCTATTGATAGTCATGAAGCAATTGATTTACCTCAAGAAGAGCAATTGTCACATTGTTTAACACAGTTAGAACAGTTAGATGACAAGATCAAACAAGTGTTAACAGAGCTTGGCCGTGATCAGCAAAAATTGCAACATCAACAAACACAACTAGAAAAACAACAGATCATGAGCAAGCAACTCGAATCACTGCAAACAAGGGTAGACGACTTAGCCTATCTAAATGGCCTGATAGGCTCTGCCAGTGGCGACAAATTTAGAAAGTTTGCTCAAGGCTTAACCTTAAGTCATTTAGTGTATTTAGCTAATCAACGTTTGGTACGCTTGCATGCGCGTTATCAACTTGTGTGTGAATCACAAGATAAATTGACCTTATCAGTTGTTGATACTTGGCAGGCTGACACAGTACGTGACACTAAAACCTTGTCTGGTGGAGAAAGCTTTCTGGTCAGTTTGGCGTTGGCATTAGCGTTATCAGACTTAGCCAGTGCAAAAACACAAATTGATTCGTTATTTTTAGATGAAGGCTTTGGCACATTGGACAACGATACCCTAGAAATAGCGCTAGATGCGTTAGACAGTTTAAACGCTACCGGTAAAATGATTGGTGTGATTAGCCACATTGATGCGTTAAAAGAGCGAATTGACGTGCAAATTAATGTCATGAAAAAAAGTGGCTTAGGGTACAGTGAACTAGCCGCACAATATCGTGTAAGTTAGTTGTCAGCGGAATTAACTGTAATACAGGTAAGCCAAGCAATAGGGTAGAAAGCAAAAGGAAGCAGGGGATTGATGTGAATATTGGGATTTTAATTTATCAAGACGTAGAAGTGCTGGATTTTGCCGGGCCGTTTGAAGTGTTTTCCACGGCAAACCGTTTTTTAACCAAACCACATCAAGTTTGCTTGATTGGCGAAAACCAAGCGCCAGTTATTGCTCGTGGCGGCATGCAAGTGATGCCACATTATTGTTTTGCCTCACACCCTAAGCTAGAACTGCTATTAGTGCCAGGTGGTGTGCATGACACGCAAATGGACAATGAGCGTTTATTACAATGGATTGCTCAACAAAGTCAGCAAGCAACTTGGGTTGCATCAGTCTGCACCGGTGCGTTCTTGTTGGCCAAGGCTGGCGTGTTAGATCATCAACAGGTGACGACCCACTGGCAAGACATTGCTGAACTTAAAAGCAAGTTTCCTCAATTAACCGTGAAAAGTGATTGCCGCTGGGTAGAAGATGGTCGTTTTATCACTTCGGCAGGTATATCGGCGGGCATCGACATGAGTTTACAATTAGTTAGCCTAATAGCTGATCGTGACATTGCGTTAACGACCGCCGAGCAAATGGAATATGATTGGCAGAGCAATTAACCGCATTCATCAACCCTATATTAGATATAAGTAATCAAACTGAGTAAGTTGATGAAAGTTATGGTAAATTCAAATTACTTTTAACACGTAAAGTTTATACTCGTGCATACTTGGATTTATTTCACCTTACTTGCCGCTTTTATGCAGGCAATTCGAACTGCAGGGCAAAAACAACTCAGCGAACATTTAGGCGCAATGGCGACCACCAGTGTGCGATATGTGTATGCTTTGCCTTTTGCCGTATGTTATCTATGGTGGCTGTTAGGTTTTCGAGAGCAGTCTTTACCTGAACTCAACGCCAGCTTTTTGCAATACGCGTTGATTGCGTCAGTGATGCAAATTATCGGCACTGCTTGTTTAGTGGCCGCTTTTCAATATCGAAATTTTGCCGTAGCAACTAGTCTTGCTAAAACAGAGGCCATCCAAGTGGCAATTGTTGGCGCTGTATTGTTTGGCGCAACGTTAAGTGTTTTAGGTTGGCTTTCGGTCATTATTGGCGTCGTCGGCGTAATTATCGTCTCTAAAGTCACTTTTACCGTGAAGGATGTTTTGCAAAATCCTGGCGCAGGTTTTGGTTTAGCCTCTGGATTAGCCCTTGCGGTAACAACGTTACTTATACGCGAGGCAAGTTTAGCCCTCAATACTGACCTAATGATAAGTGCCGCGGTAACTTTAGTGTTTATGATCACCGTGCAATCTGTTGTTTCGCTAATCTACGTTTATATAAAAACACCTAAGCAAATTAAAACCATGGTTGTGCAATGGCGTTTATGTTTATTTGTCGGCGTGACCAGTGTTTTGGGTTCTATTGGCTGGTTTACTGGTGCGAGTTATCAAAATGCCGCTTATGTAAAAGCGCTTGGGCAAGTTGAGTTTTTTATTACCTTGTTTTTAACTTATCGTGTATTTAAAGAAAAAATTACCGTGAAAGAATATGTGGGTATGGCGTTAATTATTGCCAGTGTGGTGATTCTGCTATTGTGGGCATAGTGTTAGTGTTAATGCTCTGGTAGAATTGCCGCGATTTAATTTGGCGAGTGCCATCTAAGGAAAAACATGAAAATTACAGAAAATAAAGTTGTTCAATTTCACTACACGTTAAAAGACGAAGCAGGTGAGCAAATTGAATCATCAATTGGTAACGATCCTTTAGCCTACCTACACGGTCACAAGAATATGATCGTGGGTGTTGAAAATGCGTTAAACGACAAAGAAGCTGGCGAAAAATTCTCAGTGACCGTTGCACCAGCAGAAGGTTACGGCGAGCGTGATGAAAACGCGGTACAACGTGTACCAGTGAAACACCTGCAAGGTGCTAAAAAATGGAAGCCAGGTATGCAAGCTGTAGTGCATACAGAGCAAGGTGCTCGTCAGGTTACTGTACTAAAAGCTGGCCGTTTTATGGCTGATGTTGATGTTAACCACCCATTAGCAGGTAAAACGTTAACATTCGATTTAGAAGTTGTTGATGTACGTGATGCCACGGAAGAAGAAATTTCTCACGGTCACGCACATGGTGTTGGTGGTCATCATCACTAATTTAGCGTATTAACATGCTAATTCATTAAGCCAGCATCTATTTGCTGGCTTTTATATTGTTACTTTTGTGTAACATAACCTTGATTTTCATTTTGTTGTTTTATATCTCCATATCAATTTTCATTCTTTTGTCCAAACCTAATTTAGGGTAAACACACTAAAATTAACGTCACTTAATACCATTCGTTTACAACAAAACCTCAGGTTATTGTAGTGAAAGTTCGGTAAATTTAGTCAACTCTCTTCGATATCAACTTAAATTTGAAAATTACCATTTTTCGAATAGGCTTAAATAAGCATTGTCTGTTTTTTGACCATGGTATTGTATGGCCTATAGTAAAGCTGAAGAAATCTATAAAATTGTTGAGTCAAACAGTTCGAATTTACTCCTGAGAGTAAAGATATTATTTATCACTATCATTGCACTTATTTTCATCACTGGATTATCTGTTTATTTTGTATTCACTTCGTTATCTCAACTCGAACAGACAGAAAAGCTGCGTTTCCAATCCCTTTCATTAAGTAACCAAGTTCGCCAAAGTTCAGATCAACTTACCTTAATGGCCAGAGCTTATGCTTCCACAGGCAACGAAAAATATTTAAGATTTTTTAATCAGATATTAGCGATTAGAAATGGTAAAGCACCTAGACCGGCAAATTATGACAGAGTATATTGGGATTTTTTAATGCCACAAGATGCCATTGAATCCAATCTCGTGACAAAACCTATTTCATTGCAAGTGATGTTGCATCAAGTAGGTATCTCTGAGGTTGAATTGGATAATTTATCAGCAGCACAAGCAGCGTCAGACAATTTAGTTAATATTGAACAAGAGGCGTTTGTTATAGTGGCTGAAGGTTTACAGCAAACAGTTCCTTATAGAGATACATCTCACCGATTAAAAGCACTTGATTTACTTTACAGTGAAGAATATTTGCAAGCAAAAGCTAATATCATGAGTAAAGTGAATCACTTTATGCAGTTGATTGAACAAAGAACGAGTTTAGCGACACAAAAAAGCAAAGCATTAAATAGAAGCGCAGTTGTTACAAGTTCAGTTTGTTTTGTATTGCTGATATTTAGCGTTTCTCTATATGCATATTTTAGAGATAAATATAATCATCGATTGATAAATCAACTATATGACTTAGTTGATGAGCAATTTCAATCACTTAAAGATAAAAACAAAACCTTAGAAGAAAATGCTAAGGCGATGAAGGAAAGCTTTGAACATTTAGTACAAAGTGAAAAAATGGCCTGTTTGGGGGGCTTGGTTGCAGGCGTTGCACATGAAGTTAATACCCCTCTGGGTATAGCGGTCACTGCAAGTGATTTTATTGCTACAGAAACGGAAAACCTTGATAAACAACTTCAAGAAGAAACGTTATCGCGCTCTACATTGCAAAACTTCTTAGAAAGCTCAAAAGAATCAACCCGATTATTATCAAAAAGTTTAAAACGAGCTTCAGAGCTCATTAGGGCATTTAAACAAGTGTCTGTTGATCAGTCTGTTAGTGATGTTCGAAAAATTGAATTGAGGGCGTACGTGGAAGATATATTAATGTCAGTAGGGCACCTTTTTAAAGGCAAAGATATCGTCATTAACAATCGAATTCCTCAATATTTAGCTTTAAATACTGATGTTGGCTCGGTTGTTCAAGTGTTTACTCACTTGATTAATAATTCATTTGTCCATGGCTTTGATAATGGTCGATTATTGGGTGAAATTGATTTGTCAGCCAAACAAGTTGGTGAGTGCATTATTATTACCTACCAAGACAACGGGCAAGGTATGGATGCAAATGTTAAAAATAAGATATTTGACCCATTTTTTACGACCAACAGAGGTAATGGATGTAGCGGGCTTGGAATGAGTATTGTTTATAACATTATCACTTCTAAGTTAGGGGGAAGCATTGAGTGTAAAAGTGATTTTGATGAAGGCACAGAGTTCGTCATTACACTTGATCAAGTAAATGCACAGTAAAATGTTAATCAAAGTAAGCGTGATTTCTGGTGTTTTTTATTAGCTCCTATCATTAATCCCTGTTATGGTTTTTACTATAAAACCAAAACGAACAGGGATATTTATGGCTTCACGCAAACTTTTAACTTTAGTCATTGCCAGCGCACTATCTACCAGTGCAATAGCAAAAACTACCATTATTCACGCTGGGCAACTCTTGGCCAACCCTGGCAAAGCTCCTCTTAATAACTATTCTGTCATCATTGAAGAGGGAAAAATAAAGGCTGTTGAAAAAGGCTTTGTAAAAACACACCAAGGTGCTGAGCAGGTTGAAATTGTAGATTTATCTTCAAGTTTTGTTATGCCAGGGTTAATGGATATGCATGTTCATTTACAAGGTGAGTTAGGGCCTAAAAACGACAGCCAAAGCTTACGTTGGTCAGGCTCTGATAAGTTAATGAAAAGCATCGACAATGCTCAGAAAACCTTAATGGCGGGTTTTACTACTGTTCGTGATTTAGGCAGTTCACCTGAACAAAGTTTTGCATTGCGTGATGGTATTAATCGAGGTTGGGTGCAAGGCCCAAGAATTATTGCAGCTGGTAGCAGTGTTGCAGTAACCGGTGGCCATGGTGATGTTGATGGCATGAACCCTGATATTTTAAAAATGCGCACGCCAGAGACTATCTGTGACGGGCCTTATGATTGTAGGCGGGCAACACGTCATGCAATTAAGTATGGTGCGGATGTGATAAAAATAACCTCGACCGGAGGGGTGTTATCAGACACAAACACGGGTACAGGCCAACAAATGAATGACGATGAACTTAAAGAAGTGGTAGAAACTGCGCATTCATTGGGACGTAAAGTGGCCAGTCATGCGCATGCCGCTGGTGGTATTAATGCCGCACTTCGTGCAGGTGTTGATAGCATAGAGCATGGTAGCTATGCCGATGAAGAAAGTATTAAGTTGTTTAAAAAATCAGGCGCATACTTAGTGCCGACTTTAATGGCAGGGGACACCGTTGTTGGACTTGCAAAACATACAGATTTTATGTCTCCTGCTATTCGCGCCAAAGCGATCAGAGTAGGTGGTGACATGATCGCCAACTTTAAACGTGCACATAAAGCCGGGGTTAAAATTGCTTATGGCACAGATAGTGGTGTGTCAAAGCACGGAACCAATGGCAAAGAAGCTTGGTTAATGTATCAAGCTGAAATGACACCAATGGATATTTTAAAGTCAGCAACAGTGCATACGGCAGATCTTATTGGTATGTCGTCGCAGTTGGGCACCATAGAAGAGGGCAAACTGGCTGATATTATTGCAACTCACGGCAGCCCACTAAAAGACATTAAAGAATTGATGGACGTTGATTTTGTAATGAAATCTGGCGCCGTGGTGAAAAGTAAATAAGTTTAATTGTGAAATAGAGCGTTGCTCTATTTCACAAGGTTCGATTTAATTTAGTTATTTTGAAATCACTTGCAATATATACACAAACCTGAGACTAACTATGACTAAACAGTTATCTCAGGTTTAATCTTTTTAGCCGTAAAACGTTTAAGCATTCCTGTGGTCAGTGCAACACCAACAGCAATCAAGGTACAACCAGATAACATGGTAAAGGTTATTTCTTCTTGCAAAAATAAGTTGCCCCACAAAATACCAAACACTGGAATTAAATAAGTGACCGACACGGCTTTTGTTGGCCCTAGTGAATTGATCAATCTAAAAAACAGTAAATAAGCAAACCCAGTGCACAACAAACCAATCACTAAAACAGATAATATGGCTTCTTGGCTAGGTACGTGTGCAGGTAAAAAGCATAAACCAATTGGTAGTAGGGTAATGGTGGCTGACAGTTGGCTACCTGTTGCTAAGGTTAACGGCTTTAAGTGGCTTAAATATCGTTTTGAATAGTTAGCACCAATGCCATAACACAAGGTTGCACCAAGTACGGCGAGTGTCGGTAGTAAAAATGTGGCTTGTTTATAGTGAAGTTTATCCATCATCAAAACATACACACCAATAAAACCAATCAATAACCCTAAAACTTGTGACTTCAATAAAGAATCTTTAAGCCAAACAACGGCAACAAGCGCGCCAAACATCGGCACAGTACTATTGAGTACCGAGGTTGTGCTTGCCGTTAATGTTAGTGTAGCCCAGCCAAACAGTACAAAAGGAATTGCGGTGTTGAGTGTACCAACAACAAATAAATGCCATTTGTCTTGTGTTAACGTATGCACTTGTTTTTTTATAGCTAAGATAAAAAATAGAAAAATTAAAGCAATGGATGTACGCAGTGCCATGTAGAAAAAAGCACCAAACTCAGGTACGCCCACCTTCATAAATAAAAATGACGCGCCCCAAATTGCGGCGAGCAATGGTAATTCGATTAATGGCTTTGTATTCATTGGTACTTCTATTTTAAATTAACGATCTGGTTGGTATTGTAATTGATAAACTTCAATTTCGCTGGCGGAAATCAGACGCCACATAATATTAAAATCATAAAGTCTAATGCCGTAGTTTTTAGTATCTATTTTATCTTTTTTATAAGCAGGGCGAGGATCTTGCGCCAACACTTGTTCGATCAATACTTTTAGATCAGGAAATTGTTGAACAAATTGAGTTAAATCCTGTGTTACTGCTTCGGTGAAATGAACGTCCATTAAACTTTCAGGTTTTTGTTGAGCAAAACCTGCTTGAACATTTGTAATGGCATCTGAATAAGGAATGTACGGCTTTATATCTAACACGGGTGTGCCATGCAATAAATCTAATTCACTTATTGCCAATTGCCAGTTTTCCCCTGATTTTACCAAACCATGATTTTTAACCACTGACATACCAATGGCGTTTGGTCTAAAGGTTGACCGTGTGGCAAAAACCCCAGTTTTACTATTTCCGCCTAAGCGAGGTGGCCTAACTAATGGCTTCCAACCTTGTTCTTGGGTTGCATGAAAAACAAAAATTACCCAAAGGTGGCTAAACGATTCAATGCCTCTAAATGCCTCTGGATTATTAACTTCTTCTGTTAAGTGAATAAATCCTTTTGCCGCACTCACTAACCCAGGCTGACGTGGTATCGCAAACTTTTCTTTGTAAGGCGATATCACATGACCAATAGGTGTAAAAGGGATGGTTTCGCTCATGCTTATTGCTGCTCTAGATAAAATGCTCGGCCGTAACATACACGAGTGCGTAAACATACGCGGTCTGCCTGATCGTTTTCAATCAAAGCGCAGCCTGAAAAAATAATGCCATTTGCACCTTTGTCATAAGCTTTTTTTCTTGCATCTGTTCTCGCGTCAATTTCATTGGGCAGTGCTTGGTGTTCTTTTGTCTGGCAAGACTCTCCTTCTACAAGTCCTAAGGCTTTATAACGTGCTGGAAAGTCTTGCTCTGTTTGATAAATTTTTACTTTCGATGGTGAAAAGTAATCTTTAAAGTTTTGTTTATCTAAGTTGGTAGATACGTGATATTGGCTTGCACAACTAGTGAGTAAGCCAAGTAAAATCACACTGGTGATGATTGATTTAGTCATTGTTTTCAACTTCAGGTTTTTTGCCTTCAATCCAATAATTGAACAGCTTATCAATGGTGCCACTTTGTTTTTTCATCGCTATCCAGTTTGCCATAAATCGATTAAATACATGGTCATTTTTATTGATAGGAAAGGCCATAAACAAAGGAGGCAGTGCAGGTTTTGGTGACACTACTGTGTATTCAGGGTACAACAATGTCCATCCAGAGGATGCCGCTGCCCCAAATAACATTGCGTCGATATGTTGATATTTTTCTTTAAAAAACAAACGTGGGGTAGATATTTCCCAAGCGGTTTGTTTAGTAAAATATTGTTCTACGGCACGTCGGTAATAAAATGCTTCAGGAATGCCAATAATGAGCTCTTTATTGGCTTTAATCTTATTCCAGTCGGTAAACTCTGCACGTCTATTGTCTTTTACTAAAAATGCAACATGTTGCTGCACGTATGAGTCTGTCAGTGTCAATTGTGTGAGGTTGTCAGGGATTAATGGTATGCCCGTAGTCATATCTAAATAACCATCAGCAAGTAAAGACGCTGCTTGGTCATGAAAAATACGTACATATTCAATCTCAACACCTAAATCTAATGCAAGTAAGTTGATTAGCTCGATATCAAAACCTACTAACTTGCCTTCTTTGTTATGAAAGGCAAATGGTAGGTCATCGCGAAAATACCCAACACGTATAAAACCGCGCTCTTTTACTCGTGCAATTACGTCATAAGCGGCTAATTCATTATAAGGCTCTGATTGCGGCTCCTTTTTGTAGCGTGTTTTAGGCTGTTGGTAGATAAAGTCTCTTTCAATAAACTTGCTATAACCTTCATATTGGTGAGCAAGGTTTTCCAAACCTAGACGTAGGCCATAAAAAGCAATGACGGAAATTGAAACAACAAGCATCGACTTCTTAAAGAAGTTGCGAAAGTTAACAGATAACTGATTACTCATACTTGCCACGACAATTAATGGCAAGCAAGTAGCAAAAGCAACCGACATTAGAGCGTTTAGGCGACCGATCAGCATATTGTCGGCAACTAAATACATGTCAAACATTGAGCCTGATACATTAAATAGCTCTAATAAATGCTGAATAGCAGCCGTGGGTGAGCCAAACAGTTGAGGCATACCTAAAAAGATAAGCTTTACATATTGTTCAGCGCCAATGTAAGCGCCTGAGAACCATGCGGAAAACAATACAAACAATAAGGCTAGCAACTTACCGCCAACAGGCATGCTAAATGTAATCGGAACTAATAACGAAGCTATTTTGGTTTGCGTATTACCTTTATAGTCTTGTGATTTAATCAACTCACTGGTTTTTTCAACGATTAATGGAATAACAGCAAAAAAGCTACCTGTAGCAAATGCAGTGATCATGGCTGCGCGCGCCGTTTCTAACACTTGTCGGTAATGAAATGGTGTAAAAACTGCAACCAATGCTGGTAGCACCACAAAAGCCAAGGTACAGGAAACAAATATCGCAGCAAAAAACAGTACCGTTAATCCGTCTAATTGACCTGATTCAAGTGTCGCCGAAGCATTCCAACCGATACAAGCAACGCCAAAAGGTGCCAGTTTCATTACTAAGCTATTTACGTTAGCGACTGATTTTTGCAAGTTTATCAAGACTAATAAGGTGTAACGTTTGTGTTGAACCTTCATTAATCCCGCGCCTAAAAATAGGCTAAAGACTACAACAGCAGGGATAACGCCATTGGCAAAAGCGCTAAAAGGGTTTGCAGAAATAAATTGATCAATAAAACTGACGGGCTCAGCCACTCTAATACTGGATAAACTATAAAATTCAGCATTTTTCCATTCTGGAAAAGTTAGCGGAGCCAAAAAAACAAAACACAGCATAACGCTGGTGAGTAAAATAGCGGTAATTAAGGTAGTTTTTACTGCGGAAGAAATTTTTCCAGGTGTGAGGCCACCAATACCGGTAATTAATGAAAGTGAAATATAGGGAAGGGCTGTCATTTGTAGCAACATAACAAAGCCACTCGCCGCACTGCTAACAGGGGAGTAAACTTGTTCATGCACAAAGCCTACTGTAAGGCCAATAAACAACCCGATCACGATTTGAGCCGCGAGAGGAATTTTACTAAACATATAAAAGCAACTATTTGTATTAATTAATAAAGATGAAAGTTACTAGCGCGTTTACCAGTATAGCGCTTATTGAGGTTTGGTTTAATACCAATTCTATTAAATATTAAAGCGGGATGTTAATTAATAAAAGTAACTCGATATCAAAGTATCCGCCCCCGAAGACTAGGGGCGCGATAAGAGTATTCAGTGAGGATGTGTAAATATACTAGTAATAGCTAAGTGGTTAAATTAGCAAGCCTTAGCGTTGTAATAAGAAGATAACGCTAAACCTATTGATAAACCAACACCAGCACCAATTGAAATACCGATTGGAATGCTGTTAAAAACTACCCCTAGAGAAATGCCAAGGCCGGCACCAATTGATAAACCACAGCCCAACATTAAGTGACCGACGTTTTTGTTTTTACCTTCTTTAGTCTTTAAATCCATGTTATTTCTCCTGTCGACGCCGTATTAATTATAGGGTAAAAATTAATCATCGCAACAGCCAAATTAACACTACAGAGTCACAAACTTGAGATAGATTTTAAGTGCCTGATCAAAAAAATCCATTGCCCTTAATCAACTACCTTTCAACTGAACTGCCCCAGGTAACTTTTTGACATGAACGATTTTCCTGAAACTTCGTTAACAATTTAACGGATGAATAAATAGGTTTGAATTTAAGTGGTGAATGTTTGTTCAACGCGATATACCAATTGTAATCTGTTTTAAAATAACTGCTCTCTTCTGGCACAAAGCCTTCAGAAGTCGCTAACTTCACCACATGGTCTAAATCTTCCTTGGTTATGCAATATATATGGTATCGAATTAAATGTTCCTTATTAACGTCACTTCCTCTTTCTACTAGCGCTTGAATTAAATTTTTAGTGGACATTTTTTGCTTGTTTACGGCACATCCAGTAATCAATGCCAAAATAAACAAACTTACTACTAGTTTAGACATCCATTCTCCTTCATTAATTTAATGATGATTTACTTTGTTTAAAATAATATATAAAAACATAGCCTTACTTGTTTGTGTACAACTAATCAAAGATAAGTTCTCACTTGTTTTTATTTAAACCTTACGATTTAGCCAATTATACTGGCATCAGTGATTTGTGATTTTAATAACAAGCGTTTGATTGATCTGATTAATCGACCCATACATCTGAAGTTGGGTTTTCATATCGTTGAAACATTAATTCGATGTCTTTTGGTAAAATACGACTTGTAGACAGTTCTGGTAAGCTATTTCGATCAAAAAAGTCGATGTCAGAGATTTCTATGTTGGTTGATGCAGCGCCTGATTCTAAGGTACAGAGAAAAAACATCTTATAAACGTGATAAGGGTATTTAGGAACATACGGGTGGCAGTCTCTATCTTTAATTGCTACCAAGGTTGGATTGCTGACATGAAAACCTGATTCTTCATGTACCTCTCTAACAATACCTTGAGATGGTGTTTCGCATACATCGGCCCAGCCGCCAGGCAATGTCCATCGGTTGTCTTCTCGCTCACGTACTAACAAAATTTTGTTGTCTTTAATCACCCCAGCACGCAAATCAACTTTAGGTGTGGGATAACCACTTTCAGGAATGTATAAGTTTTTAATTTTTGACACCGGAGCGTCAGCCATTTGAGCCAACATTTGGTGTGATATATTGGTCAATTCCTCGAACCTTTCTAAATCAAACTTATCTTTGGAATATGCATTACCAGTTTGACTGATGGCCTGAATTCTTTTTGCCCAATTAACCCATTGATTCATTGTTTTCCCTAGCCACTTGAGATTTACTCGTACTAAAAGTTAGAGCAAAAATATTACAGCATCGATATATTTGTTGATATCAAACAACATAACATATTTCACGCGCAATACTACGCTTTAAAGATAAGAACTAAGGAGAACTAGATTATGATAATTACAAGTGATTATAGAGAGGTGCAGGGTAATTATTGTGCGAACAAACTACCATAGCAAAGTAACTAATTCGCACATTATTGATTTAAGCTGCTGAGCCAGGTAACAATTGTTTATTCACACCTAATAGGGCGATTGTGAAAGCCAAAACAAGAGAAATGGAAATTGTGATAGTTGCATTGGTAAATAACATACCATTTGAAAGGCCACTCATTAATCCACCAATAAATGTGAAAGAGAAAGCAAACACGGCAAACCACAATGCAAATAAAAGTACTTTTTTCATTAACCATTCCTTTGTTAAAAAGCGTTTAGACTTTACAAATCTAGCCTTTAAAGACCTAGTCGTCAACGGTGAGTGAATAACGCTCTAAATAAATAGTTAACACAACATTGGGGGTTTAGTTAATTCTTCGAAATTAGTTTCTAGATCGAATAGTTTATTTTGAAAATATTTTTTGGGTAAAAAATAACTGAAGCAAGTCATATTTTGCACAAGTTTATCTTTTTATGCCCTATAGTTAACAACAAGAATATTTATTTAGGAAGCAAACCAAAGTGATATTTTATGAATATTAATCCTTGGCGAAGTACATCAATTCGTACCGCTTTAGAAGGGCGTTCTTTTATTGATGCTAAACGTATTCATATTCATTCTGAACAAGAAGCTAATGCTTTTTTAGCTTGTTATGGCTTTGATCTTAATGATCCCGCCGATATTGCGGAAATAGAACAGCTACGTCAGGAGGCCATAGAATTAATTGAGCAGGAGTTGCTAAACGACGGAGAAGTTATTCCGCAAATTCTTAAAGAACATCATGATGTTATTTATTACATCCTTTGTGCATCAGGTCATGGTGAAAGACGTTTATCCCCATGGTGTGGTGCCATTTTAAGGGTGTTACATACACTAGCGCATAGTCATTCATATTTAAATGATCTATATCATGACGATATCCGTCAGCAAATATTTGGCCGTTTTAAAGAACATATTCACCACACAAGTAATGAATGTTTTCTCGGTGATATTAACCTTGTGGAAGTTGAATTTCGTACGGTAAAATCCAGGCGCTCGGTAGCTATGAAATTATTACACAAGGCTGAAAACGTAGCTGCAGATATTTTTGACTGGATAGGTATTCGTTTGGTCACCCATACTCGCTCTGATGTCATTGATGTTTTGTCTTATTTAAGACAAATGCACATATTAACCTTTGCTAACCTAAAACCATCACGCTCTAGAAACACGTTAATTGACTTAAAATGGGTAGATGAATGTTTTCAGCAAGGCATGTCTGTTGAGCAGATAAAAGAGATGATGCAACACAGTGCCTACCCAACTAAAGAGCAAAATCAAACGGTCAATCAGTTTAGCGAAATTTCCTATCATTCAGTGCAAATTACCTGTCGACAACGTATCAAAATTTTACAACCTAATGGCAAGTACTTATGTTTCTTTTTTCCTTTTGAAATTCAACTACTCGACCGTACCAGCTACATGGCGTCTAGGGATGGATTAGCGTCACACGCTGAATACAAAAAACGGCAGAGAAATGCCGTGAGAAAGCGGGTTTTACCCTTTTTAAATTAACACTGCTTTTAGCGTTTAATAGTAAAACTCGATAGCAAGTAATGTGTTCGTGTTTAACATCGATTTCGCTAATTAAAAACCAAGTAAGGCAGTCCAAATTAGTTCGAATTTATGATGCGTTTCACGTAAACGTGTGATGTTTTTGACTGATTAAAGCCTATCGATGAGTAAAACACATGAGACTCCTTTCGGGATATGTTAGACCTAACCAAGATTTGTTTTAAACCTTGTTCGTTCGCCCATAGTTCAGCGGCTTTTACTAATGCTTGTGCAATGCCATGACGGCGAAATTTTGAGCCTACAACTAGCCCTGTAATTTCAGCTTTTAAGCCTGATTCAAGTAATAAACGCTTCTCGACTACTATCCAGCCACAGACATTTGTATCTGACACTGCAACAAAAACAAAGTGAAAAGGGGAGTTGATTAAATCAATTAGCCAATTTTGGGTTTCTGTGGCACTAACTTGATAGCCCAATTCTTTTGTCAATTGGGCTATTTCTTCTGAAAGTTCTCCTGTTGCTTGAACTACGGAAAACTGCATAGACATTCCTTGATTGAAGATAATAGGTAACCAACCTTATTAACGTTAACTAACGTTGGGTGTTCTTGTTAACTCTGCGTGAATTCTGGAATAAGGGTCGTTTATTCTAAATATAGGACTCGCCACAATGATCACAACGCCCTAAAGGCAGGCCTATTTTAAACTTAGCAAACATACCACCTCGTATATATAAATGAACTCGCTCACCACAATGGTTACAAGGAGTGAGTCCAATTTTAATGATGAGTATTATTGCAATAATACCTGAAAACCAAATGAGATAGGTTGAATCTACATAAAACCCTAGTGGGATTAGTAGCAATGCTAGCCACGACAAGATAAATAGTATTCGCATTTAAGATGTTCCTTCTCTTTTTGATTTAATATTTAACTATGGGTGTCCACATTAATAGCAGCTTTAGACGTCCCATTTATAATTGCCTTGTTAGTTTTTGTTTTGCAACTCAACTCTTTTTAAAGCAATAGATGCAACAACACCTGCCAAAATAGCAAACCCCATAAACCCAATTATTGATTGTATAGTGGCAATAACTTCAGCAAATATATCATTAGGTACGAGGTTACCATAACCTAGAGTAGTAAGAGTGACTGCACTAAAATAAAAGTGCTTCCAAGTTCCTTGGATTTCAATGCCATCACCGTTAACAACGCTTCCAAACACATGTAATAGGGGACAGACCACAATTAAATACCAAAGCTTACGATAAATAAAAAATAGAGCAATTAAATCGTTGTCCGTCCCTGTTTATTCTATGTCTCTTAAATGCTCTGTTACTGCAATAGCGGTAGTTAACTGATGGTGTCCCCCGTTAATAATGTTGTTAATTAACGGGAATAAGGTTCATATGTGTTTATGTGCCACTATGAGCTGAATTACTTGATGAAACACTTACCAACTTCCAAGAACTGTCAATTTGATGCCAAACTTGAGTACCGCCACCTGATTGTTTAATAATTTCACCACTTTTTAAAAGAATAGTTTGATCGTACTCATTAACTAATATCGCCGTTGTTTGATTTATCACTGTAATTTTTACGTTTCTAAAGTCTAGAGAAATAGTTTTCTCTACCATTTGAAATCCAGGTAAGATTATTGACTCTAGGCTCTTAATTGAGTGCCAAACCTTTCCATCTGCATTTAATCCAGTAAAATTTTCTCGGTCAAAAAACTCAAAGTATCTTGATGAATCTAAAGATTTAGCCGCTTCGACTAAACCCTCGAATGCTTTGTTTACTTCGGCTTCGATTTGGTTTTTATTGTCTAGCTCCAAATTAGAAGCTTTACAACCAATCGAAAGGCTCAATACCCATAAGATAACTATTATTTTGTTCAATATTTTAATATTACCTCCAATGCTGCTAGTCATATAACAGCGTAATTAAAAAAATCAAAGTCTTTCTATCACCAGACTTACACCTTCAAACAGCTGTATCGATAGTATTTCTGAACCTTAAGGCTTTCAACGGCTTATTTTTGTATGTTCTCGCTAACACTAGGGAAAGTGAGATCTAATGTCTGTTTGTTGTAGTAAACAAGATCAAATAATTAGCTGTATACACTTATAGCTTGATGTGGGTTGACTATGGGTGTCCACTTGACTCTTGTTCTTTGTAGTTCGAATTTATTTCATCGATAATTCGTACTATCAATTTGTTTCGTTCTATAGATTCTTTGTACAGCCTACTTAACTGTACCAAGAGCATTGCGAAAAAAATCCCGATATAATTTGAATCCATTTCTGTCTCAAAATATAAGAAATTCAATAAAAAGAATCCAATGACAAATACAACTAACACCAAATGACTATTGGGGTTTTCTTTTAAACTGTTTAAATCAGTTATTAACTTAGATTGTTCATCTCTACTGCTATCCATAATCGAATTAACTCCTTTTTGTTATGCTGAAAAACTCCTTTGCATAATCGATCTAAAACCTATCAATAGGCTATATGTATACTGTTGCACATGCAATGGTTAACGATGGATGTCCCCGTTAAGGTTGTAAAAGCTGGGAAACGTATGTAGTTGTGTAATAGGGGGCAGACCACTGTAATAGGGGACAGACCACAATTAAATACCAAAGCTTACGATAAATAAAAAATAGAGCAATTAAATCGTTGTCCGTCCCTGTTTATTTTTTCACTGTACACAGATTTTAACGAATTAACGATGGGTGTCCACATTAAGGTTTTTTATATATTTATGCAGATTTTTGATTGCAAACATAAAACTACCAACTATCACTGTACCGAAAAACCAAGAGAAGTCATACTCATCGAGGTTTGCAGATTTAGCCATTTCGTAACCTAAGAACCAAGCTCCAGCAAAGATAAAGACTATCGCGATTTGTAATTCTTTTTTCATAAAACCTACTATTTGTCGAATTGCATCAGAGTTCTAAAATCAAGAAACTCTCCAAAGCTACATAACGCCGCATTAAACGGATTAGTAATGCTTGCTAAAATGTGAAGCGAAGCGGAACCGAGCAAGCGTTACGGTGTCCGATTTTTAAATGCCTTTTTAGGCATTTTGTCGTATATAAGCCTAAACAAAAACAAACCAGTAACCAAGCCAGTTAACGAACCGATTATAGGTATTGGTGTCATGATATTCAGAAAATACATTGGAATGGGTATTAGCAAGGATGATATTAACCCCAATAAAATGCTTGCTAATAGATATGTTATTTTTACAGTGCAAAGCCTCTTTACCACAAACTCCATACTCAAAGAATAAATAAGTGAGTGTATGCCCATAAACAAATATGACACAGCAATTATCCAACCGCCAGATTCGATTAGATCACTAAACTCGAAGCCGGCTTTGCTTGGTTTCAGCATCCAATACAAAATAACGCAACTAGCACCAATAAATGGTGGTAAAGCAAAACCGATGAGAATTCTTTTTATTCGTGGATTCAAAGCCTAAACCTAAATGCCTAACGAATGATATGGACTCCCCACTCGGCATCAATGTGCCATAGTGAAGTTGATAAAGAGCTTCAATTGAGGAGAGTCCATATGTCACTAATTAAAGCAATTGGCATCGATTTAGCCAAATCTGTGT
>NZ_BNCK01000011.1 GCF_014656435.1 Thalassotalea marina | reverse complement strand
CCTGCCGCCAGCGTTCAATCTGAGCCATGATCAAACTCTTCAATTAAAATCGTTTGTGCACCTAAGTGCGACTCAATGAATTCTGTACAAATAAAACTTATAAAAGTAGTTTTTGCATGAACCTCACCGAGTTAGTTTTTGTAGCCTAAGCTACTGGTAAAACATCATCACTGTGAGTGCCCACACAAATTGCATGATAACTAATTGTTAAAGATGGGTACTAGGAAGTACCTATGTCGAATCGTTCACGGATGAACGTTTTATTCGACACGAATCAGCAAGCGCATTCGTTACTGAACCGTTGTGCTCTACCGTTGAGAGCGGATGCGCATTTTACGCATCTCAGTTTTGATGTCAACACTTTTTATTTAACTTTTTGATTAAATTTTTGTGTTGCTTATTTTTGCTGTAAGCCAGTAAAAATAAGTATCTTAACTGCTTCTCAGGTTGCCCTTGGGAAGTGGATGCGCATTGTAGAGATCTCTGAAAAAGGTGCAAGTGTTTTTTTGAAAAAAACGTTTGTTCGGACAGTAATTGTACTAATCGATAAAATTTGCCACGAATTACGCTTATTTTCTGGCATTTACAGTTTAGTTATTCCTTACTACTGTTAGTTATGTACATTATTCACACTTATAGTTGCACAAAGCTGAAAGCTCGGTAACATGTAATTGCAATTTAAATTGTATCTATAAATAAAAAATAATAATTAGGTAAATATTTATGACTTCTCCTAAATCAATGCAAATAGTTGTAGCATTCATATGCGCAGGGATCGCATTTGCTGTAGCGACATCTTTAGAGCCTATTCAACCTGCCATTGTAGCAATTATCGCTTTTGTTTCTGCTTTAGCTGTTTCTCTCGTTGGGGGCAATGATAAAGAAGCAGGATCTGGAAACATCAAAACGCTATATGTAGGTAATCTTCCTTACCGAGCTAATGAAGGTGCTGTAAGAGCATTATTTTCTGAACATGGCAAAGTGCATTCAGTGCGACTCATGAAGGATAAACATACAGGCAAACGTCGAGGCTTTGGCTTTGTTGAGATATCTGCAGAAGATGCGAGCTCAGCGATTCAAAAGTTAAACGATACGGAGTTCCAACAACGCACTCTTAAAGTTAGAGAGGCCAAAGAGCGACCGGACAATAACGACGAAGACAATTAACATAATGAAAAGACCGCTTTATTGAGCGGTCTTTTCATTTATATTGTCAGGCTGACTAACTTGTATATCTGCTTTATTACTATTTTTATCTTCTTGTAATAGCTGTTGAGCAAATCTATTAAATACCTCTGCACTGGTATTGTTTGGCTCAAATACTTCTTTAAACATCGCGTTCATCAAGCTGACTAACTGTCCATTGTTTATTTTAAACTTCTCTTGTGCATCTTCACGCAACATTTTGAGTTGATCCATAAACGATGTCATTTTGTCTATATCATCTTTTATAGATGCCAAATTACTTTTACCTGAATCTAGGTTTTCAATTGATTTATAACTTTGTGTCGCGATTGTCTGCGTTTGGGTAAGCTCTAACGAAACCGCTGATATTTGGTTAAAATCAACATTTAACGCTGATACTCGTTGATATGCCTCTTCTATATTGTTGCTAAAAAATGACTCTTGTACCTCTGCAATTTGCGACATTAGCTCACCTATAGCCGCTTTTTCGTCATCAGATAAATCCCCTTCAACGGTATAAGAAAATGACTTACTACTGTATGCCCCAACAGATAAGTTTTGGCTAAAGCTATTTTCATTACTTTGTTGAGCATAAGAAAACCCTGCACCTTGTTGTTGGTTGAATGAAATACTGACTTTATCGCCTTCCTTAGTTATCAATTCAAGTGCGCTAGATTCACCGTAAGTTTGACCAGCACTAATATAACGCTGCGTTATTTCGCTGGTTGCAGACTCTTCGGGGAAATAACTCTGTTTTAGCTGATCAAGGTTTTCACCAAATTGACTTCTTGTTTGAGCTACACCATTTTCGATGTCATCTGTTAACATAGATAAATCTTCTAGCTCAGCTAACGCCTCATCAAGCCCTCTGCTGACCCCCTCTTGAGCTTGTTCAAACATTTCTTGCAACTTTTCATCAGATGCACCACTTTCCTTTGCTTTGGCTATTCCATTACTGACAAAATCAAAAATAGTTTTTACAACCGCATCAACATCAAACATAGAGTCGTTAGTTGACTCTGTTCTTTGCTCAGCTGGTTTGTTCACTGATTGCTCGGAATAAAACTGACGACTAATTGATTGAAAAACTATTTTCGCCGCAATAACACCATTGCCGTTAAATGAAACATTAGGATTGTTTGGTCTTACACTATGCGAAGGGCCTTGAGCAACTCCCGATCGTTTGTTGTGCACATTGATCGGCTGCTTCAAGTAGTTAAAGAAGTGGCTGTTTGAAATTTTGTCCATGATTGTTCCCCAAATAGCACATTTTTTGTGTTATCGACCAAATTGATTAAAACTTGAGCTACCTTTATTCATATTATAGATGGCTTTTATTAGTAGGCAGTCAAACTAAAAGACTAGACAATACCCAGTAACACGCTAAAATTTGCCGCCTTTTATGTCACAATTTGAACAATCATTAAGGTTTTATCATGTTCAGTCATATTGACCCCGCTCGCTACGATCAACAACTCGAAGAACAACAACAACAAATGACTGAGCTATTTAGTGAGTTCTCTACTTTGCCTTTCGACTTATATAAGTCTGAGCCTCTTCATTATCGTCAACGTGCAGAATTCCGCGTATGGCACGAAGGTGATGATTTGTATTACATCATGTTTGATCAGGCGACTAAGCAAAAATTTCGTGTTGACCATTTCCCTGTTGCCAGCGAGCTGATCAATAAGCTTATGGCAGCATTGCTTGACAATATCCGTAATAATGAAACTCTCAGAAGAAAGCTATTCCAAGTCGATTTTCTAACAACGCTCAGCGGTGAAGCAGTAATAAGCCTGCTCTATCATAAGCAACTTGATGATCAATGGCTGGCTGAATGCCAAAAACTAAAACAAATCTTTAGTGCTATATGCCCAACAAACTTTATTGGTCGCGCTCGTAAACAAAAACTTATCGTTGACCAAGACTATGTCAACGAAAAGCTAACTGTAGACGGTAAAGAATTTCGCTATCAGCAAATTGAAAATGGCTTTACTCAACCCAACGCTAAAGTGAATGAGCAGATGCTAGCTTGGGCTAGGCATGCAACCAAAAATAAAGGTGGTGATTTAGTTGAGCTTTATTGTGGTAACGGTAACTTTAGTATCGCTCTAGCTGACAACTTTAAACGTGTACTAGGAACAGAAATTTCTAAAACTTCTGTTAAGTCTGCACAAAAGAATATTGCCGACAACAATTTAACTAATGTTGAAATCATTCGTATGTCGAGCGAAGAATTTAGCCAAGCAATGAATGGTGAAAAAGCATTCCGTCGCTTAAATGATTTGGATCTCACCAGTTATGATTACGAAACTGTGCTAGTTGACCCACCTAGAGCAGGGTTAGATCCAGACAGCGTGGCATTGGTCAGTCGTTTTGAGCATATTATTTATATTTCGTGTAATCCAGAAACATTAGCTGATAACTTAAAAACATTAACACAAACTCATAACATCACTAACATGGCTTTGTTTGATCAGTTCCCATACACACATCACATTGAAACTGGCGTGATTTTAACACGCAAGTAACGCTACTCTTTTGAGTTTTCCACGCGGTTAGCAAGTTCCATCGCGCCGCGTGCGATAAACCTCAGTTGGTGAATAGTGCGATACGCCAAATGTTCCCGCTCTTTTTTATCTGCATCTAAGGCGTCAGAGCCGGCACTAAAAACTATGGTTACTGCGGCATTTGCTTGTAAATACGCCACTTCAGCATCAAGTTTGTTTGCCTGTTGTAAGTAGTCACACAACTCCAACGTAAAATAGCTAATTTCTCGGTTAACTGCCGCACGAAAAGCTGCTGACGTACCAGAACGCTCTCGCAACAACAATCTAAAGATATTACCGTTATTTTCGATGAACTCCATAAAGGTCAGCACAGATATTTTTATCACTGAGCCACCTTTTTCAATTCGTTGCCTGGCTTGACGCATCAACTGACGTAACGTTAATCCAGCTTCGTCAACTAGTGTTAAGCCTAATTCATCCATATCAGAAAAGTGGCGATAAAAAGACGTAGGTGCAAGCCCAGCCTCTTTTGCAACTTCCCTTAAACTTAAACTCGAAAAGCTGCGCTCTGCACTTAATTGGTTCAACGCCGCGTTAATAAGTTGTCGACGAGTTTTCTCTTTTTGCTGTGCGCGTATACCGCTCATAGGGGAAGTCACTGTGTAATTTAATAATTTTAGCTAGCCATATGATACTCAATTGCAAACACTTGGGTAAACTAGAAATTATTTAACCGAAACACCTGTTCACTTATCGCAAAAATCAAATAATCATCAAATCTTCACAAATACTAGCTTGACTGTGTTAAAAACAAAACTAAAATAGCGTACACTTGTACACTCAAATTTAATAAACGATTTTCATGAGCAAACCTAAAATCATTTGGCTGAATGTAACTGTCTTTTTAGTTACCTTTTTAATTGCCGCCATCGCCGTACCTTATCGCGCCATTACCCATGGATTTGAAGCAGCCGAAATCATTATGGCAATAGCTTGTTTTTGTTACTGTGGTATGTCAATTACTGCGGGTTACCACAGACTTTGGTCACATAAAACATATGAAGCACATGCCATTGTAAGATTTATTTATGCAATTGGTGGCGCATTTGCCTTACAAAATAGCGCATTACACTGGTCATCTGATCATCGTATTCACCACAAACATGTTGATAATAATGATGTAGATCCATATTCGGCTAAACGCGGATTTTGGTATTCACACATTGGTTGGATGTTAAGGGAGTATCAAGCTCATCGTTACAACGATTACGATAATGTACGCGATTTGAAAAGAGACCCGATCGTTATGTGGCAGCATAAGCATTACTTAACGCTAGTATTGTTGACAAATATTGGCATTCCTCTGGTCTTTGGTCTTTGGTATGGCGACGTATTAAGTAGCTTATTATTAATTGGTTTTCTACGCCTAGTATTGAGCCACCACACCACCTTTTTTATTAACTCCTTGGCTCACATTTGGGGTAAACAAACCTACACCGACAAAAATACAGCTCGTGATAATGGTGTTTTAGCCTTATTTACCTTTGGTGAGGGCTATCATAACTTTCATCATTTGTTTGAAAACGACTATAGAAATGGCATTCGTTGGTGGCAATTTGATCCAACAAAGTGGATGATCAAACTGTTTTCATATGTTGGTTTGGCTGACAAGTTACGTAAAAGCCCAGAAGATAAAATAGAAAAAGCTAAACTTGCAATGGCATTAAAAACAACGCAACAACGTTTAACGTCTCATCCACAAGCAGAAGAAATGTTAAAAAAGCTAGAACATGAATACGAAGTTTTACTGGCTAAAATTAATGAGTTTTATGCGCTGAAAAAACAAATTCTGCTCAATAAAAAGCAACAACTTGTTTGTGAAGTGGAAAATTCAGAGTTGATGAAACAATTTTTCGAACTTAAAGCAAATTTAGCCGAGCAACGTAAAAACTGGCAGTTGTTAACAACAAAGTTCGCCTAGTTTAAGAATTAGGTTAACTATTCTCTAATTCCTGTTACTATTTTCAGTAAACAGGAATTAGAGGAAATCGATTTTGGCTAAAGCAAAATCTACTAAAAAAATTGCCTACGATTTTGACATTATAGTCATCGGTACTGGCCCTGGTGGTGAAGGTGCCGCAATGAATTTAACCAAAGCTGGGAAAAGAGTTGCGGTGATTGAAAAACATTCACAAGTAGGTGGTGGATGTACACATTGGGGCACTATCCCATCTAAAGCACTGAGACATTCGGTCAGTCGTTTGGTTGAATACAATAACAACCCACTGTTTAACAAAACAGAAAAAGCAGCCACTCTTACTTTTGAAAATATTCTACGACACACCACTAAAGTTATTCGCGACCAGGTGAGATTACGCGGTGGCTTTTATAGTCGTAACGATGTAAAAGTTTTCCATGGCTGCGCCTCGTTTATCGACCAACATACATTAAATATTGATTATCCTGACGGCTCAAAAGAAGTTGTTACCGCAGAAAAACTGGTGATCGCAACGGGTTCGCGCCCTTATCGTCCTGCAGACGTCGACTTTAATCATTCTCGTATCTATGATTCTGACACTATTCTGTCACTAAAACATGAACCTAAATCCATCATCATTTATGGTGCAGGTGTTATTGGTTGTGAATACGCTTCAATTTTTAAAGGTTTAGGCTGTAAAGTTGACTTGATTAATACTCGCGATCGTTTGTTGTCATTTATGGACGCAGAAATGACTGATTCATTAAGTTATCACTTCTGGAATAGTGGTATTGTAATCCGTCATGGCGAGGAGTATGAATCGATTGAAGGTCGTGAAGACGGTGTGGTCCTTACGCTAAAATCGGGCAAGCGAATGAAAGCTGACTGTCTGCTTTTTGCCAACGGCCGTACCGGTAACACTGACCAATTAGGAATTGATAAAATTGGTTTAAATGCTGATTCTCGTGGTTCGCTTGCTGTTGATAAAACATATAAAACACAAATTAATAATATTTCAGCAGTGGGTGACGTTATCGGCTATCCAAGCCTTGCTAGTGCAGCTTACGACCAAGGGCGAATTGCCGCAGATTACATGCTAAACATATCAACGGAAAGGCAATTAATTGAAGATATTCCAACGGGTATTTATACCATTCCAGAAATGTCTTCCGTTGGTAAAACTGAACAAGAGTTAACAGCTGCTAAAATTCCATACGAAGTTGGGCGGGCATCGTTTAAACATTTAGCTAGAGCACAAATTGGTGCAAGCCCAGTGGGTAGCTTAAAAATTCTTTTCCACTGTGAGACTAAAGAGATCTTAGGTATTCATTGTTTTGGCGAGCGCTCTGCGGAGATTGTTCACATTGGTCAAGCCATCATGCAACAAAAAGGTGATGCAAACACCATTGAATACTTTGTACATACTACCTTTAACTACCCCACCATGGCAGAAGCTTATCGTGTGGCGGCGTTAAACGGCTTAAATAGACTGTTTTAAACTGATTGTTAATAGCGGCATATTAGCTATGCCGCTAAGTTTCAATGTTATCGCTTGATTTTAATGCGTAAGTTCAGTTCGGCTCACGCCTTTTTCAATGATTTCTATTTTTTCAATTTCAAAAGGTGTGCCCCATTGTTTAATGGTCATAACATCGGGTTTGGTTTTCCCTGTAAAGCGCACTTTAGCATTATGTTGTTGAAACTCTGTGGCTAAATTTAGTGGTAAGTACCTTTTATTATCTTCAGTGACTAAACCAAAAAAGCCACCTTCATGGTCAAAATACTGAATACGGGCTATTTGCCACTGCACATTTCTTTCCACGTTTTCTATTTTTTTCACTGTGGCAGTAGTCTCATTTGATTGAGTTTGCTTTTGGTCAGCACTGCCTTCTTGTTGTGCTGGTTGCTGACAGCCTAGTAATACAAAACAGGCAATAACAAGTATTGTTCTCAAAGATTATCTCCTTTAAAGCATTATTGAACAGTGTAAATTGTGCACCCTAAATATGCAAAAAGGAGCCGGAGCTCCTTTTCATTTAACCATGATATGGCTTACTTAACCTATGCACAGCATCAATAAAATAGCCGGCATGCTCTGGGTTTACATCAGGGTGAATACCGTGACCCAAGTTAAATACATGGCCAGTATTACTTTGACCAAAACCTTTTAATATTGTTGCCACTTCCTGTTCAATACGCTCTTTAGGGGCGTAAAGCATTGACGGATCCATATTACCTTGCAAAGCAACTTTATCACCGACACGTGCTTTTGCATCTTCAATATTGATGGTCCAATCTAGGCCTACAGCATCACAACCAGTTGCAGCAATAGATTCTAACCACATGCCACCATTTTTAGTGAACAAGGTGACAGGCACTTTGCGACCTTCATTTTCACGCGTAAGGCCATCTACAATTTTTGCCATGTATTGCAATGAGAAATCTTTATAATCACGAGGTGAAAGTACACCACCCCATGTATCAAATACCATAACAGATTGTGCGCCTGCAGCAATTTGCGCATTGAGGTAACTGATCACAGAGTCCGCTAATTTATCTAGTAATAAATGTAGTGTTTGCGGCTCGGCATACATCATTTTTTTAATTTTGGTAAAGGCTTTTGAACTACCACCTTCAACCATATAAGTGGCTAGTGTCCATGGGCTTCCAGAAAAACCAATTAACGGCACCTGACCATCTAAGGCTTTGCGAATGGAACGAACAGCATTCATTACATACTGTAATTCACTTTCAGGATCTGGGTGGCCAATCTTATCTACATCGGCTTTACAAGTGATTGGGCGCTCAAACTTCGGCCCTTCACCTGTTTCAAAATACAAGCCTAATCCCATTGCATCAGGAATCGTCAAGATATCGCTAAACAAAATAGCGGCATCTAGTGGAAAACGACGTAGTGGTTGAATAGTCACTTCTGTTGCTAACTCAGTATTACGACACAAGGACATAAAATCGCCAGCATCTTTACGTGTTTCTTTATATTCAGGTAAATAACGACCTGCTTGTCTCATCATCCACACTGGTGTGTAGTCTACTGGTTGACGTAACAATGCACGTAAATAAGTGTCATTCTTTAATTCAGTCATCAATTCATTTTCCAACAAAAAAAGTGCGCGCATTTTAGCAAGAAGCGAGCAGCGGATCTATGTTCTATGTCAATTATTAGCTGACAAATACGTCAAAATTTACCAGCCACTACCTTAGTTTGCGTTTTGGCCAATTTGTCCTAGATTTAGCAATAAAGCTCCAAAAACCAACCTAAGGAAGGGAGATGTCGATGCTACGTCGATTTTCGATCATTCAGCTGTCAATTTTATCCGCGGTATTATTTTCTATTTTAGTTGTCTGCTTAATAGCACGAGATATTACACATTCATACAACCTTGTCAGTCAGGCTAAAGACGACGCTCAACTTGTCACCCTGCTAGATGCCTTAGAAAAAGTCGCTCATCACCACGCAGTAGAGCGTGGATTAACTGCTGGCTACCTGGGTGCGCCAAGTAACGATAAAAAACAAAAAGTAGATGCTCAGCGAGAAAAGGCAGATTTAGCGGTTAAAAACTTAAATCAAATTGCAGGTCAACAATGGCCGGAAAATCTTAATGTTCAAGTGAGGTTATCCGTTTTGCTTGAATTGTTAAATCAGAAAAGACAAATTCGAAATCAAGTGAACGCGTTAAATGGAAGTAACAGTTTTAATTATTATAGCAAAGTGAACAGTACAGTTTTAGAAACAATTAATACGTTTATGTTAGATATTAATAGTCTAGAACTCTCTAAAAGTTTAAAAGCAGCCTTGCTCTTTGCAAGGTTTAAAGAGCGTGCAGGCCAAGTTCGAGGAAAAGTAAACGGCGCTTTAGCAAAACAATCAATTGATAATACGGGTAAAATGCAAATTCAGTCGTATTTATTAGACCAAGAGTTAATTACCGCCAGCATTGCCAAAGTATTATCACCTGAAGCTCAACAAGCTTTTAATGTAGCAACCAGTACCGCACGTGATAAAAAAATAGCTCAAATAGTTCAAGGTATCACTAGCTCTTCTCCCAATTTTTCCAGCTTAGGCACACCAGAAAACTGGTTCCCACTGGCAACCGAACAAATTGCCGCAGTAAAAACACTGTTAGATCAACAATGGTCAGCCATTACGCAACAGGGTGAAACATTAGTAGATTCTCACCAAAATAGTATGATTATTTTGGTTTTGAGTACTGTGTTTTTCGTAGCTGTTATTATTTTGCTGAACCTGTACTTACTCACTTCATTAAAAACCCAATTAAAATCGTTAACCCGACATTTGGACACGATAGCAGACGAGGGGGATTTAACTATAGAAGTTGACCTTAAATCAGAAAACGAGCTAGGTACGATTTCACGAGCCATTGATAAAACGATTAACGCCATAAAAGTGCTTGTTATTGGATTAGACAAATCAATATCAACAGGGAGTCAATTAAGCGGATTGTTAGACGACTCCATTTCCTCAATTGTACAAGATTCAGAAAAAACACAAATGATGGCAAGCTCTATTTCTACCGCCGTAGAAGAGTTAGTAGCCACCAGTAATGAAATATCCAATTCAGCTACCATGACCATGGATGCAAGTAAATCGCTCGATCAATCTGCTGAGGAGTCTTTACAGCAAAACTTAAATACCAAAAATGCAGCTGAATTGCTCGATACCAACATGAAAGACGTACAACAAAGTGCCAATGTGATGGAACAAAGAACAACACAAATTAGCACATTTCTCGACACCATTAATTCACTAGCAGAACAAACCAACTTGTTAGCATTAAATGCCGCGATTGAGGCTGCGCGAGCAGGAGAACATGGCAGAGGTTTTGCGGTTGTTGCAGACGAAGTGAGATCGCTTGCCCAAGGTAGCCGAGAAGCATCTAATAAAATCTCCGACTTATTGTCTGATCTACAGGAAGTGTGTAATTCAGTAGTTAGTGGTATTAATGAGAATTCAAATGCTACCGCAGATTTACTTACCGTCAGCTTAGCCTCAGAGCAAACATCGCTCAAACTTAAAGATCATGCTATTGAACTTGAACAAATGGCAACAACCGTTTCGTCTGCTGCTGAGGAGCAAGCGGTAACCCTATCTCAAGTCGCTCAAGATATTTTGAATGTACAAACTGCGGCTGAAGATGAATATAAGTTATCGCAAGATTTAAGAAAGCTGTTTGATGACGTTGAAATAAACAACCAGACTATGCAAAAGTTGATGAATTATTTCAAAATCAATCGTTGATAAAGCTAATTTCCCATCTATCAATATCTAGCCATTTTCTTCCCACCAAATGACAAATAGAAAATGGCTAATTTAAAAATCAACCGTTAAAACTCATCTAAAAAAGCAAAACACCAAATAAAAATTTAAAAATTTTTTTTCAGTACTATTAAAGATTTGTTAACAAAAAAAGAAAACATAAAACATAGCGTTAACTTATATTCAAAATACAACATAGCCATAATAAACAACAGGTTACACCAAAACAGCTTGACAGTATATGTCAAAATAGTAGTTTACACTTTGCTAACATCTTGAATTTCGACACATTTACGAAAAACATCGTGGTATAATTGCTCTAATAAAGTTGTTGCACGCTTAAATTCGCTTTGCTATAAATTGTTCCGCGCTAACGGAAAACAATAATAAAAATAAAGAAACAACTAATAAGAAGCTAGTACAACTAGACCATACAGCGAGCATTTCAGGCCTTACTTCGGTAAGGCTTTTTTATTTTCTAAACATGTATTTTCTAAACATGTATTTTCTAAACATGTATTTTCTAAACATGTATTTTCTAAACATGTATTTTCTAAACATGTATTTTCTAAACATGTATTTTCTAAACATGTATTTTCTACCGTATAAGACACATCAATTGCCTTTTTAGTTTCAATTTTATTTTTCACCACCTATATACTGCCAAAATTAGCGCAGTATTTATTATCCTTTATGAAAATACGTAGCATGGAAAGAATACGATCAATTTACATCTAGCTAACAGAGATCTATTAACAACCCCTCCCAGCTAGGCTATCGAGTACATGATAATCCGCTGTTTTCGGTCAAGCTTTTATCATTACATTAGCCGTTATAATGTGTTGGCTTTTAAAGGGTAGTTAACAAAAAAGCACCCGAGGGTGCTTTTTACATTATTTGGCTAGAAACAGACGCCTACTTTTCGAAATAGAACTTATCTCGTTTTTTATCGTAGTTACCAACTTCGTTCATGGTTTCAGCATTATATAAACGACCGTTGATCATCGTATAATCCACACGATCGGATAGCCTGATATCTTTAGTGATGTCGCCATCAATAACTATCATATCAGCTAGTTTACCTACTTTAATTGAACCCAGATCTTTATCTAACCCTAACGATTTAGCTGGTGCGTATGTCGCTGTCCACAAAGCCTCTACTGGTGACATGCCACCTTGTGCCATCATCCACATTTCCCAATGCATAGCCAAACCTTCACGTTGTCCGTGACCACCAGCATTAACTAATACTCCCAAGTCTTTAATCTCTTTAGCCACTTTGGCTACGTTAAAGTGGTTGTAATGGTGATGCGGTGCTTTGGTGCGACGCATTGAACGAGGATCTAAGATATCACTCGGTACATACTTGCTCAGTCTAGGGTGCTTCCAAACGTCAGTTGTATCGTACCAATAATGCTCACCTGAAATACCACCATAAGCTACGCCCATGGTCGGTGTATAAGCCATTTCTGATTGAGACCACAACTGCTTAATATCGTCATAAACTTTTGCTGTAGAAATTGAGTGTTCTAGTGTTGTGTGGCCATCAACTAACATGGTCAGGTTATGTTGTAGCAATGAACCACCTTCAGGCACAACCATTACGCCAGCTTCCCTTCCCGCCTGAATAAACTGCTGACGTTGGTTACGACGAGGTTGGTTGTAACTTTTAACAGAAAACGCTCCTGCTTTTTGCAAGCGTTCGATGTGAAACTTAGCGTCATCTAAACTATCAACATGAGCTGTTGCACCGACTGAAGTTGCGCCGTAAAGAATACGCCCAGTAGAAAACAAACGAGGGGCTACTATCTTGCCCGCTTTTTGCATTTCACTGGCGGCAAAAAAGCTATTAGTATCATTTGACGGATCGTGAATAGTAGTCACACCTAAGGCTAATCCAGCATAATTGTTCCAGTTTTGCTCTGGCGTAATTTGTGAACTACCTTGTGAGCCGTGAGCATGTGCATCAATTAAACCAGGTACAATAGACTTACCTGTGATATCAATGATTTTCGCACCCTTTGGAATCTCAACATTTGCTCTAGTGCCAACTGCGCTAATTTTGTTTCCAGAAACCAAGACCACGCCATTGGCAATCACTTGTTCACCTTCCATCGTCACCACAGTACCACCAACAAAAGCGACCTGTCCTTCTGGCTTATCTACTTTTTGTTTGTAGCTTAGTGAAGTAACTACTGGCTCTGTTTTTTCAGCTTTGTCATCAGACACTTTAAAATCAAACAAGCTTGTTACAGATGCGTGATATAACTCAGGGCCTAGAGTCCAGTACAGCGACTGAGCATCACCTCCCCAGTTTATACCTTCACCTGCACGCACCGACAGCTGCTTAACAGGGAAGTTTCTCGCGCTAGGACCAGTATCAATGACACTACCACGCTCGGTGAACGGGGTAACAAACACTTTAAAGCGTTCTGCAAAAGCTAGGTGTTTTCCATCAGGAGCTACTCGATATTCAGTTGCAAATTTACCTTGATAAAGTGCTTGCTCATGCTGACCATCTAAATCAACCTTAAACAATTGCGTTTGTTTGCCACCTCGAGAGAAGTAAATACGGTCATTACGTGCGCCAAAATGTGGTGCACTACCCCACTCTGTGATCAAGCTTGGTGTGCCACCTTTGCTAGGCATTTGGTAAATACCCGTCGCCAGATTCCATGTTTTATCTAAGATAGAACCACCTCTAACCTTACGATAAACAATAGTTTTACCGTCAGGTGAAAAGCTTGGTTCTATATATTTACCAGGCTCTTGGCTTATTGTTTTCCCTTTACCACCACTTGCCGAAACAACTTTAATAGTGCCCTGCTTGTTATCATCCCACGTGGTATAAACAATTTTTTTACCATCGCGAGAAAAGCTTGGATTAAGCTCATGGTGTTCACTTTGTTTAGTTAAACGCTTAGCCTTACCTTTGACTTTACCGTTATCGAGTTTTTGAACATACAAATGCCCCATTGACTCAAATACCGCGCGACTTCCGTCAGGAGATATTTCAACGTCACGCAGCATTTTGACATCAAACACGTCTTGGTCTAAATCTTGTTGGAACCTGAGTGCTTTTTGAATTTTCTTTTCAGTATCAACCTCAAATGGAATAATCGCTGACTTGCCAGACTTTGTATCAACACGCTTAATGTGACCACCAGCCCAAAACACAATAGTTTTGTTATCAGGTAGCCAAGCCATATCAGGATAAACTCCATGAATCGCCCAAGTTTCTTGCATATCACGATCTAATCCTTCAAAAACTAGCTTTTCTTCACCACTTTTTAGATCGTATAAATAAAGGTTTGATTGAAAGTCATCACGGCTAACGTAAGCCAAATATTTACCATCTGGTGATGGTACAGGGCGAATTGCACCACCTTTTCCAGAGAGAATAGTGGTAATTTTGCCAGTTTCTAATTCAAAGCGCTTAATGCGGTAAATACCTGACTCTGAATCTTTACTGTACTCAAAATAAGGTCCAGGGGTGGTGTCCTGTGAAAAATAGACATATTTACCATCAGGGGAAAACGCTGGCTCACCTAAATCTTTTTGCTCATTTGGACGCTTCGTTAACATCACACCGCTACCACCAGACTTGTGGTAAAGCCATACTTCACCCGCTCCCAATGAGCGACTACCAGTATAATGTTTGCGGCCAACTAAATACTCGCCATCAGGAGACCAAGCAGGACTGTTTAACAAACGGAAAGTTTCTTTTGTCACTGGTGTTGCGTCTGAACCATCAGCCTTCATCACCCATAAGTTATCACCGCCATCTTGGTCAGACGTAAATGCAATATGTTTTCCATCGGGGCTAAAAGTAGGTTGCATTTGCCACGCTATATCCGTCATTAATGGCGTTGCTTTGCCACCCGATATTGGCATGGTGTAAATATCACCTAATAAATCAAAAACGATGGTTTTGCCATCAGGGCTGACATCAACGTTCATCCAAGTACCTTGTTTTACGTTGATTTTAGCTGTTGTAAACTCCCCTTGTGGTTCATTTACTGACCATTTTTTAGCATCCGCTTTATCTTCTGCTATCGCTTGATGTGAAAGCGCTAACGCAACAGAAAGCGCTAACGATTTAATGGCATGTTTTCTTATGTGAGGCATGCTTTTTACCCTATGTCGTTATAATAATATGTTGTACCAATTCTATTAAATATTTGGCCAACTTAGAACTTCATTAACACGCTTAGAACAAGCTAAATAATTTGAGCCTAGTCATTCTATGGTTCGATTATTTAGGGAGGTTATCAGAGCGTTAATGAGTTGGTATTAACTAGAGCACAAACAATGACTCTAGTTCAACTGAAAAGGGTAAATTGTATATTATTTAAGGCAAGTGGACGACCAGGCTATTTCTGGTAACCCCAGCGCGGCATAATGTCTTGATTTATTCCTAAATGATCTAACATTCTACCTACCATAAAATCAATTAAATCATTAATCGATTCAGGGTTATGATAAAAACCCGGCGCTGCTGGCATGATAGTAACGCCAATTTGTGAAAGCGATAACATGTTCTGTAAATGAATTGGCGAAAATGGTGTTTCTCTGGGAACTAGAATTAGCTGCCCTCTTTCCTTAATTACCACATCAGCAGCGCGTTCGATTAAGTTATCACTCATCCCTTGACTAATTGCCGATAAGGTTCCGGTAGAACAAGGACAAACCACCATTTTTTTCGGCGCCGCAGACCCTGAAGCGACCGGCGAAAACCACTGCTCTTTACCAAAGACAGTAATTTGCCCAGCTTGCGCATCAAAGTGTTGAGTAAAAAATTCACTCGCTGCTGCTGGAGAACTAGGCAGTTTAATGCCAACTTCAGTATCTAAAACCACGCGAGCAGCGCTAGAAACTAGCACATACACCTGATAATTGGCTGCTACTAAACATTCCATTAGCCTCAGCGCATACAATGAACCCGATGCGCCGGTTATTGCTAAAGTTATTTTGTCTTGAAAATTTGCAGGAGGAACTGTCATTTTCTCTCTCAATTGTTAGTCATCTTTAAACTAGAAACTTTTGTTTCAAGGCACTAAGTATTTTGTCGTGAATACCACCAAAGCCGCCATTACTCATCACCACTATGGTGTCATTCGGCTGGCTACTGGCAATAATACGCTCGATAAACAGCTCTAGATCTTGCTCCACCGTACAAGGTTGATGACAGTTCGCGATTAATTCATCAACAGACCACTTTACTTTATCGCCCTGATAAACAAATGATAAGTCTGCCAAAGCCAGTGAGTCTGGCAAGGTATCTTTGTGCACACCAGACTTCATGGTGTTAGACCTTGGCTCGAGCACAGCTAATACTCTACCTTGGCCAACATTGGCGCGTATACCTGCTAGTGTTTTAGTTATTGCCGTTGGATGATGAGCAAAGTCATCAAAAACACGAATGCCATTAACTTCACCTTTCAATTCCAAGCGACGCTTAGTATTAACAAATTCGGCCAGTGCTTCAATCGCCACATGACTTGGAACACCCGCATGGCGAGCAGCAGCTATTGCCATCAAGCCATTTTCGATATTAAAGTCACCAATTAAATCCCAAGTTACCGTGCCTTGTAATTGCCCTTTAAAATACACTTTAAACTGGCGACCATCTTCGACAGTTTTATCTGCATACCAGCCCAGGTTATGTTGTGCTTGCTCAACTGCAATTTCTCTCGGTGTCCAACAGCCCATTTCAATAGTTTCTTCAATAGCTTGCTCTCGTTGAGGTGAAAGAATTAAACCATTGCTGGGTACCATACGAATTAGATGATGAAACTGGCGCTGGATATCAGATAAATTGTTGAATATGTCAGCGTGATCAAACTCTAAGTTGTTGATCACTAAAGTACGCGGTCGATAATGAACAAACTTAGAGCGTTTATCAAAAAACGCCGTATCATATTCATCCGCTTCGATAACAAAAAACGGCGCATCACCTAGGCGAGCAGAGCTTTCAAAGTTTTGTGGTACACCACCAATTAAGTAACCTGGTTTTAGGTGCGCATATTCTAAAATCCAAGTCAGCATTGAACTAGTTGTCGTTTTACCATGAGTACCAGACACAGCTAAAACCCAACGATCTTTTAGTACATTTTCCAATAGCCATTGTGGCCCAGAGGTATATGGAATATTACGATCTAACACGTATTCAACCATAGGATTACCACGTGTCATCGCGTTGCCGACAATGACTAAATCTGGCTCATCTTCAAGATGTTCTGGCAAATACCCTTGTTTAAGCTCAATACCTAATTGCTCAAGTTGGGTGCTCATAGGGGGGTAAACATTAGCATCACACCCCGATACGCGATGTCCTAACTGTTTTGCAATGGCTGCAATACCGCCCATGAAAGTACCACAAATACCAAGGATATGAAGGTGCATAGAACTCCTACGTAAGACTAAAAGACAGATTAAAATTGTCAGCAATATACCGTAAATGCGCGACAAACTCACGCGTAAAACCTTTGATAAGAGTGTAAAAGACTTACATATTTATTCACGGTTTTGTCATTGCCTTGCTATATTCTCTTTGCCACAATAGTTTCTTACTCATCTTTTAAGGATTTACGGTGTCTTCTGCGTTTGTACAGTCTGTTCATGTTTACCCTATTAAATCTGCCTCTGGTATTAGTTTATCGCACTCTTGGGTCGACGACTTTGGTCTTAGCTTTGACCGTCGTTTTGTCGTTACCGAGCTTAATGGTCGCTTTATCACAGCTAGGACACAGCCCTCGCTTTGTTTAATATCCGTCAACATCACGCCAGAAGGCTTAGTGTTGACTGCACCAGACATGCCAGTATTAGAAATTAAATTTAAGCAATTTAGTGAACAATACCATGCGGTTACTGTATGGAATGATGAAGTTAATGCGCTGTATTGCCATCAACACTATGATAAATGGTTCAGTGATTATTTAGGTCTGCCCTGTCAGCTGCATTTTTTTGCTGAACGCTCTAGTCGATACGTTAAAAATCGCAATAATCAGGTAGCTTTTGCTGATGGTTATCCTTTATTACTGGCCACTCAAGCAACACTAGATGACTTAAATAAAAAACTTAAAAACCATCAAGTGACCATGAATAATTTTCGACCAAACGTAGTAGTTGGTCAAACCCTAGCTTTTGCAGAAGATACATGGAAACACATACGCATTGGTGAAGTTGAATTTGAAATAACCAAACCATGTAGCCGTTGTATTTTTACGACGGTTGACCCTTTAACAGGTGAAAAACACCCTAAACAAGAACCTTTAGCCACATTAAAACAATATCGCCAACTCGATAATGGTGATGTAATTTTTGGACAAAACATGGTGGCACTAAACAAAGGCATCATAAGACAAGGTGATGAAGTCACCATAATTTCTGAACAATCAGCCCCGAACTATACCAAGCCAAGCAAAAAAACAGCTGAAGCAAGTATTGAATCGGTGAAAACCAGTACGAATATGCAAGCTGAGCTACCAGAAATGCCTAAAAAATCTTCCGTTAATTTAAGCTTTGCCTCATGGAATACTCAGCATAAAGGCAATACAAAAGAGCCTATTTTAGATCAAGGAGAAGCAGCAGGCCTGATTTTACCTTATTCTTGCCGTGGTGGTATGTGTGGTCGCTGCAAAATAAAACTAGAAAGTGGCGAAGTACGACAACTAGCAGATGATGGCTTAACCGATGAAGAAAAAGCGCAGGGTTATGTTTTGGCTTGTAGCGCTATCCCACAATCTGATCTCGTGCTCACCTCAGGAAAATAGCGATAAGCAGGCGATTTATTAATAAGGTATTAGGTTAAAAAGGCATGACAACAACACGCTGGTCATGCCTTCCATCATGCAAACAATTATTGTCTAAAGCACACCTGATACTAAATAACCTCAGGTTTGTATAAAGGATAGCGCGAAGTCTGATAAAACAATAACTTAGCAGTTTTTTATGTTTCTAGTTCGATATTTTTGTCTGAATTTAAGGCTTTTTGGAGCTGGAATAGCCAGCTATTTCGCTTCAAAATAACGCAGAAGTCAGTAAAAATAGCACCTAGAAACGCATTGCTTATGCGAAGCTGAGGTTAAATTCGTAAGCATTGCGCAATCTTTTGGCCTATCTTTAGTTAAAGAAGCATCTACTTATAGAAATTTTCAACCATATGGTTTTTTGGCTCTGAACACAGTACCGTGATTTAAAATCAACAATAGGTAAAAAGTAACATCGACCTGATTCATAAAACAATTGAGGCAACTAATTAATGATAGATCTGAAACAAGTCAACATTGATAGCATTGCCGAAGATGCCATATTAATTAGTTGGCCAGATGTAATAGCGCCAGCAATTGCCGAGCAAATTGTATTTATCAAACACTGTCTAAAGGAGTGTGGAGAACAAAAGATCATTGACACGGTATCGAGCTACACGAGTTTGTTAATTTACTATCGATTTGATTTGATAACTTCTGACCAATTGAAGGCATTGATCCTCAAACAATTAGCTGTCATTAGCAGTAATAAAAACCCACAAGTTGCCAGCGACATTATCGATATCCCTGTATATTATGCAGGTTGGGATCTAAACGAAGTAAGCGACTTAACGCAGCTCAGTAGCAATGAAGTTATTGATCTACATTGTAAACATCATTACACCGCGTACGCTCATGGTTTTGTTCCTGGTTTTTGTTATTTAGCAAGTATTGATAAACAAATACAACTACCCCGTAAAGCGACACCGCGCGCTCAGGTTCCGGCTGGGGCGGTAGCGATTGCTCAAGAGCAAACTGCTGTTTACCCTATGGATACACCTGGGGGTTGGCATATCTTGGGATTTACCCCCATTAAAATGTTCGACATTGCACAACAACAATTTTTTCCTAAGATTAAACTGGGTCAAATTGTTAATTTTACGCCGATATGCCAAGAAAAGTACCTTGACTTGGGCGGAAAACTTCATAAGGAATGCTGATGTTTACTATCAACAAATGTCAACAAAACATCAGCATTCAAGATTTAGGTAGGCCAACTGCACAGCACTTAGGTTTCAGCGGTACGGGAGCCGCTGACGAATATAGTTTTCTGCTCGCTAACCAGTTATTGAAAAATCCCAGTAATACACCTGCATTAGAAATAATACTCGGCCAAGTTTCTTTGAGATTCACTAAAGCATCTACATTTGTCATTACTGGGGCAGATTGTTTAGCTAGACTAAGCAATACTCGATTAGAGAATAATAAAATATATCATGCATCTGCTAACTCAGAGCTTACATTGCAAATGCCCAAAACGATGGTTTATAGCTATATCGCAATAGAAGGCGGTTTTGAGTGTCAATATTGGTTAAACAGTGCCAGCCAGGCTAAGAATGAAGTTTCACTGGGTTTAGTATCACCAAGGATTAAGCAAGGGACTCACTTTACTCGTGCAAATATTAATATTGAATCAGTCGACAGTGTTTATCAGCATCAAGTAGAAAGCCATTTTCATCAAAATGATAAATTAACCTTACGATTTATACCAAGCAACGCATGGTCAACATTAACGTTGCAACAACAGCAGCAAATTATGGAGTCAAGCTTTACTATTGCGCCTGCAAGTGATCGCATGGGTTACCGACTCAGTGGAAACCCCATCTCCAGCAAATTGCCACAACAGCTTTCAGCTCCTGTAAATTACGGCACCATTCAGTTACCAGATGATGGATGCCCAATTATCCTGATGAAAGACAGACAAACGATAGGCGGCTACCCGGTTTTAGGTAATGTTGCACGAATAGATTTATTTCGCTTGGCACAAAAGCGCCCTGGAGAGTCGGTAACATTTTTGCCAATTACAACGCAGCAAGCACAAGCACAGTTATTTGCCTTTTATAGCCAATTTCAAACGCGCGCTTTTGAACATTTAGACAGCAGTCAGCCCGCATTCCAAAATAGTTAATGAATTCCCTGTTTAATGTCATTAGAATAGCCGCACTTTTTTGGCCTGATGTTTCTGAGAGTTTACAGTGTTGTTGATGATCGACAATTATGATTCATTTACCTTTAACTTAGTGCACTATTTTGAAGCACTAGGACAAAGTGTGAAAGTTTGTCGCAATGATGAAATTACACTGCAAGATATCACTGCAATGGCGCCAAAATACATTGTTATCTCACCTGGTCCATGCACACCAAATGAAGCAGGTATATCCTTGGCTGTGATAGAACATTTTGCAGGAAAAGTTCCTATTTTAGGTGTTTGTTTAGGACATCAAAGTATTGCACAAGTTTATGGTGCTAACGTGATAAAAGCCAAACAAGTAATGCATGGTAAAACCAGCTTAGTAAAACACCTTAACAAAAGTGTATTTCAGGATTTAAATCAACCACTAACGGTAACCCGCTATCATTCTTTAGTTGTAGAAAAGTCATCTATTCCTGATGAACTAGAAATTATCGCTTGGACAGAAAACAACCAAGGTGACTTTGACGAGATTATGGGGTTACAACACAAAGCTCTACCTATAGTCAGCGTTCAGTTTCATCCCGAATCTGTGATGACTGAACAAGGTCACCAACTACTAAATAATTTTATTTCTCAATACTGCGACTATAATCGGCAATAATAGATAAAAATTAAACGTTATCTCAATTTGGCCGATACCTTGCAAAAGCGGACACACATTACCGCAACTTAATCGATGAAAATTTTTGAACAAAACGAACACGCATATAACATATATCAACGAGCAATTCGTTTAGCGATCAGTAAAGAGTTTGCTGAACAAGTTAACGGTGCAAGCACTATTATTGAAAAACAAAATAGCGAGCAAGAAAACCGTCGCCGCGAGTTATTAGCCGTTGAAGAAGAAGCCAAACAAAATCGACTAATTGAAGAACATGGTATGAATCACTTTAAAAACCAAGTGATGAATCAATTCTACAATCAAGTCATGGCCGACGTTAATTTAGCGTTTGATAATAAAGAAAACTTATATAGCAATGTATTAAACATTGAAGATGCCGCACCTACCATCATGGAGATATTATCACTGCGTGCAGCTTCAATTAAGCGAATAGCACCGCTAGTAAATAGCTTGCCTTGGTTGTCAGATGAATTAGTAAAGCTAGTCAATAAGCCCCAATACCGCAAACGTGCAGACGTACAGGTTAATGATCCTAATCTAGCATTAACTTACATAGGGTTGGAAAACCTTAAGCTAGTGACACCAACATTTATGTTAAAACATTGGCTCCCTCATAGCACAGCGCCTTATCCCCTAATGAAACGTAAAATGTGGAATGATGCACTTGCTATTGCCATGTCTGCTCAAGTTTTGGCAAAGTCAGCAGGGCTAGACGAGTTTATGGCGTTCTCCGCAGGTATGTTTAGTAACATAGGCATGCTGGCTGTTACTCGCAGCTTTTTGCAAACCTATAACGAAAGCTACAATCAAGCATTAAAAAATGCCTACGATAACAAAGACAAAAAGTTACACGATGTTTTATTGTCTTTTGATATGTCACCAGAATTGTTGTTTCAGCAGCTTAGTGAACGAAATGCCATGGTAGCAGCCGACTTGGTCGAGCTGATGCGATTTGACCGACTGGCAATAACAGAAGCTATTTTTGATTTAGCCTATAGCTCTAACAGTAATGAAATGTGTGATATTGCTAAACTGGTGTTAAAAGCCAAAAGTTACATCGCCTTTCGCAGTTTAGCAAAAGAAAAGCTGATCACTGGCGACGAAGCTAAAACACTTTTAGCTGTTGCACAAGTGACCCCAAAAGACATTGCATTACTGAAAAAGACCGATATTGACCATATAAAACTTACATTTAATTAATTGGCACCAATCCATTCTTTTTCATTAATGTAGTTTTTACACAGAATGCAAGGCTAATTGTTTTTAACCTTGCTAAAGCACAAACCTTAAACCACTTTGTAACAGTTCCCTCTACGATGTCATCAATTTCGTTAAAATTGGCAGCAATTGGTGACATAACAAACAATTTGTCAAAATTTTTTCTGATTATTTATGAAGCATTATCAAAGATAATAAATCCTGAGCTAGCGCTAAACTGCTCAACTATCCAAGCAAAACTTTACTATTTTTAAGAAAATATAGTTATGCAATATAACTGAATAAATCACTCAAACCCCTTGTTTTATAAGGCTTTGCGAGCAAGTGCTGCGAGACAACTGCTTTTTTATCTGTCATAATGCCTAGCAATTAATCGACTACAATATAGCGTTAAGTAAGTATTTTTAACCAAATTAAGCCAAGAGCTAATACTAAAAACGCAAACATGTTCCAACACGTGAGGAGTATAAAATGAGCAATCACTTTCCGGTAAATCGCGAATTATTCGATGATGTTATGGTCCCTAACTATTCACCATCAGCGGTTATTCCGGTTCGAGGTCAAGGTTCACGAGTTTGGGATCAACAAGAGCGAGAATTTATCGATTTCGCAGGTGGTATAGCAGTTAACTGTTTAGGCCACTGTCATCCAGCTCTTGTATCTGCACTAAAAGAACAAGGCGAAAAAATTTGGCACCTATCAAATGTCATGACAAATGAACCGGCATTACGTTTAGCAAAAAAATTAGTAGACAATACATTTGCTGAAAAAGTGTATTTTGCCAACTCTGGTGCTGAATCAAACGAAGCAGCGCTAAAATTAGCACGTCGTTGGGCATTAGATAACTTCGGTGAAGACAAGTCACAAATTATCTCATTCAAACAAGGTTTCCATGGTCGTACATTCTTTACAGTGACTGTTGGTGGCCAAGCAGCTTATTCAGATGGTTTTGGTCCTAAGCCTGGTGACATTGTTCATGTTGAATATAACAATTTAGCGCAATTAAAAGAGATCATTTCTGACAAAACTTGTGCGGTTATGATGGAACCGCTTCAAGGTGAAGGTGGTATTGTTTCTCCAACAGAAGAATTTGTTAAAGGTGTACGCGAATTATGTGACCAACACAATGCGCTACTTATTTTTGATGAAGTGCAAACAGGTGTTGGTCGTTTAGGTACTTTATACGCGTATGAAGGTTTAGGTGTTACACCAGATATTCTAACAACAGCAAAAGCACTAGGTGGCGGTTTCCCAATTGGTGCAATGTTAACAACAACTGATATTGCTAAACACCTTAAAATAGGTACACATGGCAGTACATATGGTGGCAACCCTCTTGCTTGTGCTGTAGCGGAAGCTGCGTTTGATACTGTTAATGATCCAGCTGTACTTAATGGCGTTAAAGAAAAAGAAGCCTTATACAAAGCAGGCTTGGCGAAAATCAATGAAAAATACAATGTTTTCAAAGAAGTTCGTGGTAAAGGTTTACTTATTGGTGCAGTACTAACTGAAGAATATCAAGGTAAAGCAAAAGACTTTTTAACCGCAGCAATGGCAGAAGGTGTAATGACCCTAGTTGCTGGTGCTAACGTTGTACGTTTTGCTCCTTCTCTTGTCATTCCAAACGAAGATATTGAAGAAGGTTTAGCACGTTTCGAACGTGCCGTTGCTACTGTAACTAACGCCTAATTACCTTGGGCGCTGTTTGCAGCGCCCAACAACTACGTAAAAAGCTAATATGATTATTATTCGCCCTATACGCTCAAGTGATTATGATGCGCTGCATACTATTGCCATAGAGTCAGGTCATGGATTTACTTCATTACCTATTAATGAAGAACTATTGCAAAATCGCATCTCTCACTCTGAAGCTTCATTTGCTAAGTCGGTAACAGAGCCTGGTAATGAAGGCTACCTTTTTGTCATGGAAGATACCAAAACAGGTCAAGTTGTTGGTACCAGCGGTATTGAAGCTGCAGTAGGTTTAGATGATGCCTTTTACCACTATCATTTAGGTAAAGTGGTTCACAGCTCACGTAAGCTAAACATTTATAATACAGTTGAAACTTTGTCTTTGTGTAATGACTACACAGGGTCAACAGAAATTTGTACGTTATTTTTATCTGAAAAGTATCGCAAAAATAAAAACGGTCGCTTTTTATCACGTATGAGATTTTTGTTTATTGCCGAACATTTAGAACGATTTTCAGATACTGTCATTGCCGAAATGCGCGGTGTTTCTGATGAAAACGGACGTTCACCTTTTTGGGATTGGTTAGAAGAACACTTTTTTTCAATGGACTTTCCCACAGCTGATTACTTAACTGGCATTGGCAAAAAAGTATTTATCGCTGAATTAATGCCTAAGTACCCTATTTATGTCAATTTGTTAAGCAAAGATGCTCAAAAAGTGATTAACCAAGTACACAAGAATACTAAACCGGCTTTGCGTTTACTTGAAGCTGAAGGATTTAGTAAACGTGGCTATGTTGATATTTTTGACGCAGGCCCAACAGTTGAAGCGCAAACACGTGATATTCGCTCAGTACACGAGAACCTACGTTGCCAAGTCATTATTGGTGAAGTATCGAGCAAAGACAGGTATATCATCTGCAACACGCAGGTTGAAAATTTTAGAGCGGTTCAATCACCTATTTCATTGAGAGAAACTGCAAAACAAGCAGTCATTCCAGCCGATGTTGCTGAAGCTTTAATGGTTAATGAAGGTGACTGGATCCGAGTAATCGCAAACTAGTAATAACTAACTACCGTTTGCAAACAGAGGAATTGAAAGATGACGCACCCTATTCAATTTATAAATGGTCAGTGGCTTGAAGGCCAAGGTGAAGAATTAACTTCACTTAACCCGGCAAAAAATGAAGTTATTTGGCAAGGTAATGCTGCTTCAGCAGAACAAGTTGATACCGCTGTTTCAGCTGCGCGACAAGCATTTGAGTCTTGGTCACAAAAAACATTAGAAGAAAGAATCGCACTCACCGAGCGTTTCGCTGAAATATTGGGCGAAAATAAAGAAGCACTTGCAACTACGATTGCAATGGAAACAGGAAAGCCGCTTTGGGAAACTCGTACTGAAGTAGGTGCGATGATAGGCAAAATTGCTATTTCTATTAAAGCTTACAACGAGCGTACAGGTACTGTTGAAAACCCTATGCCTGGTGCTAAAGCATTTATTCGCCACAAGCCACACGGTGTAGTTGCTGTATTTGGTCCTTATAACTTCCCAGGCCATTTACCAAACGGTCATATTGTTCCAGCGCTAATTGCCGGTAATACCATTGTATTTAAACCAAGTGAATTAACGCCATTAACTGCCCAAGTTACATTAAAATTGTGGCAAGAGGCTGGCTTACCTGATGGTGTTATTAACTTAGTTCAAGGACAAGTGACAACAGGTAAAGCACTTGCAAGCCATAAACTTATCGACGGTTTATTTTTTACTGGTAGTTCAACAACAGGCAAATTATTGCATGAACAGTTTGGCGGCCAACCAGGTAAAATTTTAGCGTTAGAGATGGGCGGAAATAACCCACTTATCGTAAAAGACATTACCGATCTAGACGCAGCAGTCCACGACATCATCCAATCTGCATTTATTAGTACCGGCCAACGCTGTACTTGTGCAAGACGTCTATTCATCCAAACGGGTGAGCAAGGTGATGCGTTAATTGCCAAGTTAGTTGCATCGACCAAAGCGATTAAAATTGGTTATTATGATGATGAAGAACAGCCGTTTATTGGCTCTATGATCTCAGAACGTGCCGCGCTAGGTTTAGTAAAAGCACAAGCCGATTTAATTGCGCTTGGTGCTACTCCATTGCTGGAGCTAACGCACAAAGAAGCGGGTACCGGATTTGTTACTCCAGGTATTATCGACGTAACAAACATTGATATGCCTGATGAAGAACATTTTGGTCCTTTACTAAAAATATACCGTTACAGTGACTTTGACGCGGCTATCGACGAAGGAAATAACACTTCATTTGGTTTATCCGCTGGTTTATTGGCTGATAATGCCGATGATTACGAGCACTTCTTTAAGCGCATTCGTGCCGGTATTGTCAACTGGAATAAACCAATTACTGGCGCTAGTAGTGCAGCACCATTTGGCGGCATTGGAGACAGTGGCAATCACAGAGCAAGCGCATATTACGCAGCTGATTACTGTGCATTCCCTGTAGCATCAGTTGAAGCAGACAAAATGACCTTACCTGAGAGTTTATCTCCAGGCTTGAGCATTAAATAAGTGTTAAAGATATACCCTGAAAAATTAGCCGGGAAACGTCCCGGCTTTTACAAGTCCATTGATCAAATTTAGAACCATTTTTAACAATGGTTAGCCTCTTTGTTGCCGAAATTAAGCGCGTACGTTAATCATTGTTCACACCCACCCCTTTATTTTTTACTGTAATTAGTTGTAGTGAGAACTTTATTATGAGCATTGAAGTTAAAAGCTTATTTAACAATATTTGGCAAAATTATTTAGACGTAACTCCGTCTGCACAAAAAATTCATCAACTTTTAGGATCGGGAAATGATGTGATCAACGATCATGTTGCTTACCGTACTTTTAATATCAAAAAAGTAGGCATTGAAAAATTAGCCCAGCATTTAATTGCACTTGGCTATACAGAGTGTGGCGAGTACCACTTTGAAGCTAAAAAGCTATACGCAAAACACTTCGAACATGCTGATACTACTTTACCAAAAGTATTCATTAGCGAATTACTTGTAGAAGAGTTTTCAGAGCAAGCGCAGGCAATTATTCATCGCATAGTGGATAGCATTGACGAAGCAGTTATCGCGTCTGACGAGTTTTTATACTCAGGTAAACAATGGGATATTTCTTACCAAGAATATCAAACCCTATTGGCAGAAAGCGAATATGCAGCTTGGTTATCTGCATGGGGTTACCGTGCGAACCACTTCACGGTAAGTATTAATCATTTAGCGAACTATAATGATATTGAATCTGTCAATCAGGCGTTAAAAGATGCAGGTTTTGCGCTAAACGCTACAGGTGGTGAAATCAAAGGTAATGAAGAAGTTAAACTTGAACAATCATCTACTATGGCAGACAAAGCAAGTGTTGCTTTTTCTGATCAAACTATTGAAATTCCATCGTGTTTTTACGAGTTTGCTAAACGTTACCCGCTAGAAAACGGTGAACTATACACAGGTTTTGTTGCCGCATCTGCTGATAAGATTTTTGAAAGCACCAACGTAGCAGCTTAATTTAAAAAAGCATCTAGATAGCAGTCACCCTTCTGCTATCTAGAGTTTTACTTGTGTCATTATTCATACCCAGTTATTTTTCTTCCAACGTATTTTTTGCAATATCGGTAATGCTGGTAAGGCGTGTTCTTCTATCTAACATATTGAGCATTTTTTCTGGATTTTTACCGTGTTTTTCAACAAACGCTAAAATATTTTCTCCGTTGCAAGTTACTTTTGTCGCAATAAACTTGTCAGAATAACCTGAGTTACGCATTTCATTGAACATAGCCACGCGATTTCCTTCAGCAGCTTTAATACATAAATTAGTTTCAACTGATTCGTCAACGGCGTTAAATTCTGTTGCACTAACAGACATAATCATTCCAGAAGTTAATAAAGTTACTAAAGCTAATTTTTTACTAGTCATTTTCATTCTCCAACGATTTAAACTTTTGTCATCAGCACAACATGCACTGCTCACTAATAAGAGTGGTCGGAAAACAAAAAAAAGTTGTATGAAAAGTTCCAGAGAATGTAAACAAAAATGTCGAAACTACCGACAATTTCGTAGCAAAAAAGTGTGTATTATTTAATCACATTGATGATAAATCTAAATTTTTTGCCTTTGTAGTTGTGGGTAAAAGAAACATACTTAATTACATTCGCTCATCTGATGAAACAGTATTTTTGCCCCACGGAAGCATTTTTTTAGTACAAAAAACTCTTAGTTTGTTCATTTTTTCACTTTCTTTACAATTTTTTTACATATACTATGGAGCACAGTGAGTACTAGTTCGCCCCCTCTAACAACACTTACGGTTGTATTTTCTGTATTCACATAAAAAAACTACTATAAAGAAACATGTCAAAAACCTTAGGGAGATACCATGAAGAATAAGGTCGCACTTGCGATATCCGCAGCGCTCGTTTCATTATCTACAAACAGCGTCGCTTCACAGGCAAGCTTTAGCTCACTCGATAACACTGCTAGAGCTAATACAAACTACCAAAAAAACAAACAACAAACGGTAGGTGAAATTCAGCCCGTATTTACTCCTGAGAAAAATTTAGCGCCGGGAAAACATCGCTATTTTGTTCGATTACAGGAAAGCCCGGTAGCCTTGTATCAGGGTTCCAACCCTAAATATGCCCCAACAATTAACCAAAAGATTAACGGTAAGTTAAACATTAACGCAAAATCAGTTGTTGATTACCGTCACTACCTAAAACAGCAACAAGAAAGCGTATTAGCTAAAGCTTCAAGCATTATTGATACTGATGCGGTAAAACAACAGACAACGCTAGCCTTTAATGGCTTAGTTGTTGAAATGACCCAAGAGCAAGCTAAACGTTTTGCCAAGTTACCTGGTATTGCTCATATTAAACGCGAAATTTTGCGCTTCCCAACTACAGATGCAGGCCCAACAATGATAAAAGCACCTGCTATTTGGGAAGGCTCAGCAACGGGTACAGCAAGCCAAGGTGCAGGAAAGATAATAGGTATTATCGATACCGGTATTAATACAGATCATCCATCATTTGCCGACGTTGGCGCAGATGGCTTCGACCATACCAACCCTTGGGGTGCCAACATATATTCTGGTGATTGTGCCACAGCCGAATGGAAGCACTTATGTAATGATAAATTAATTGGCGTACACAGCTATCCGTTGGTTACTGACCAATATGCTGACAAAGATGATACTGTTCCAGCCAATGGCGAAGACCATAATGGACACGGCTCCCATGTTGCAGGTACAGCTGCTGGTAACGTATTGCTTAATCGTCATTTACCTAACGTGGAGGGTGAAGACTCTGGCGTTGTATTTGAGCGAATGTCAGGTGTCGCCCCACATGCCAATATCGTTTCTTATCAAGTGTGTAAACCAGGAGAAAGAGATAGTATCGACTTTGGCGGTTGTTATCCTTCATTAGCCGTTCTAGCGGTTGAACATGCAATTGAAAATGGTGTAGATGCACTTAACTACTCTATCGGTGGTGGTACTAGTGATCCTTGGCAAGATCCTGACGCACTTTCTTTCTTGGCCGCTCGAAAAGCGGGCATTCATGTTGCCACATCGGCAGGTAACGATGGCCCAGATCCACAAACTGTCGGCTCACCAGGCGATGCACCTTGGATAACAACTGTTGCCGCATACACGCATAGTCGAGTTATGACTGAAAATGGTTTATCAACTTTTGTTGGTGGTAGTGTACCTATGCCTGAAATGATCAGTGGTGAAGGCTTGACAGGTAGCTTTACTGGAGAAGTTGTTTATGCGGGCAATTTTCCTAATGCAAATGATCCTGATGGCGACCCTGCGCAATGTTTGCAACCTTACCCTGAAAATACTTTTGCGCAAGACACTATCGTACTGTGTGACCGAGGTAGCATTGCGCGAGTAGACAAAGGTAAAAACGTCAAGGCTGGCGGCGCATCAGGTTTGATATTAGCCAATATTCAAGGAGGAGCTGACAACCTAGCCAATGATGCCCATGTTTTACCAGCAGTACATATTAACGCTGATAATGGTGATCTAGTTAAAAGCTGGTTAAACAGTGGCGACAACCTCCTTGTAACGATAAACGGCAGACATTTTGAGTATGATGAATCCGAAGCAAAAGTTGCAGCAGGTTTTACCTCTCGAGGACCAAATGGTGCAGTACCAAACGTTATAAAACCTTCAATAGCAGCACCAGGTGTTGATATCTATGCAGCATATGCTGACAATCAATCAGATGCTTTTAAACAGTTTCCTGATCCGTCTGATTATGGCTTCTTATCTGGCACGTCAATGGCAAGCCCGCATATTGCAGGAGCATTGGCTATCTTGTCTGATATTCAACCGACTTGGACACCAGCACAGCTCGAGTCAGCGTTAATGTTAACTGCAGATCAATCAACCAAGAAAGTCCAAAATAATACCCTAGTACCATCAGACTTTTTTGATATGGGTTCAGGTTACGCCAATTTAGAAGCCGCGGCAAAAACTGGTTTGGTGATGAATGAAAGTTACTCTGGTTATATGCAGGCTAACCCCTTGGTTGGCGGTTCACCAGAAAATATCAACTTAGCGACTATGGCCAATGCCAACTGTGTTGACACTTGTACTTGGACGCGTACAGTAACCGCCACACAAGATGCTGCGTGGTCAGTGTCAAATACTGCGGCAGATGGTTTATCGTTAACTGTTTCTCCAAGCAGCTTTTCACTTGAAGCGGGTCAAAGCCAAGAAATTACCATTACGGCAGATGTTACAGCTGCAGATGCAAACTGGAACTTTGCTAATGTTGTTTTAACCTCAGCAGGCTTACCTGATGCTAAATTGCCTGTGGCAGTAAAAGCTAATGGGAACAACCTTCCTCGTATGTTTGCAATGAATGCACAACGAGATCAAGGTTCAATCCTATTTAAAGGATTAAAAGCAAAAGATCTGTCAAATATCGAAGTGAAGGTTTATGACAAAGTCAGCCCATTGCTTGATCCAATTGTCATGAGCGCCGCCCACAAAAAATGGGCGGGTATTACCCTAACTTTAAATACCGACGTAGCAGTACTTAACTTTAAAACGTCAGATGCTACCGCTCCTGACTTTGATCTTGAAGTAACCGACGCTCAGCAAAATTTATTAGGTGCAAGTGGAACCGCCACTTCTGATGAGTCGGTGACCCTATACAACGTACCGGCTGGCGAATATATTGTGTGGGTTTTCAACTATGAAGGTTCTCAACCAGACGATGAAACGTTCAAAGATGACATCACCATGAATATTAGTTATATACAGGCTGATGAAGCGTCTCTTAGTACTAATGTAACGGCCAACGTTGAAGAAAATCAAAACGATTTTACTGTGGCCTTTGCGTGGGACACTGCAACCTCGGTTATGGGTCTTGTTGAGCTTGCATCGTCAGATAGTGAAGCTATGTATCAGGTTCCATTTGAGATTAATCGTGTCCAAAATGACGTAGTTAATCAAGTTGGCTTTTCTGGTGAACTTAAACCGGGTGAAAACCAAAAAGTTACCATGAATGTTGCACCTAACTTTAGCGATTCAGAAAAGGTGTATAAGCTATCAGCGGCATTATCTGAAGGACATGAAATTACTAATGTAAGCCATGATGGTGTTGTTTCAGGTAACAACATCAGTTGGACCATTGAACGTAAAGTTGGTGAATCAGCAGAAACCTTGCCAATAAGCTTTGATTTCATCCCACGTAAAAGTGGCGAAAATCAAAACTTACAATTAACGAATACACTAGCAGGCAATGAAGTCTCAACAGACTTTGAATTTGCGGTGAAAGACGTTGCACCGGTAGCTGTTATCAAAGCGCCTGCGGTCGCCAAAGAAGGTACCACAGTTACCTTAAATGGTGATGCGTCGTTTGATGATAACAATGACGAAATTACTTATCTTTGGACTAAAACAGCTGGCCCTAGCGTTTCATTTAACGCTACCGCGCCAAGCATAAGTTTTGTTGCTCCTGATTTTAAAGGTAATATTAGTTTTCAATTACAAGTCACTGACACTAACGGTAATGTCGCTACAACGACAAAATCTGTTGCTATTAGTAAAAAAAGTAGTGGCGGTGCGTTTGCTTGGTTGACCTTATTACTATTACCATTATTAAGCATTAGACGTAACAAGAAACATTAGCGCTTGATTTGTAGATAAAATAACACCATAAGGCCACCAATATGTGTGGCCTTATTTTTATCACCTGTTTTTAAAAGCCAACCTACTTCAAGAAAATCATCCGATTAACGTGTTGTTCATTTAACGTCAAAGCTCCATGTTCTTGTTAGAGCAAATTCTAGTGGACTAATAACGATGGCATTTTGATGTCACCCACGGCCTTTCCCTCTCATTGCTGACAAAACCTGAAATAACAACTTGACAATATCGCCAGTCAGATCAAAAATAACCGCATTCGAACGACATTTGAATGCGGTACGAATACCGTACGAATGACGTTATTTATAAAATGAGTTGGAGAAAATTATGGCGCCAGCCCCTAAATTTAGCCATGAAGAGCAAGAAGAGTTAATACTGAATGCCGCTGCAGAGTGCATACTCGAAACAACGGTTATTGACTTTACCATGTCGTCCATTTCAAAGGCGGCGGGGTTATCCATGGGCTCGATTTACAAACATGTGCAGTGCAAAGAAGATATTATTTTTGCTTTGGCGACTCGTGTATTCCAAGCTCGAAGAAAAATTTTCCAGAAAATTTTGCTGATGGACGAAGGTTTAACGACACCGGAAAAAATTATCGCGTTAACTTTATTGAGTCCTAAGAAAATCCAACTTTATCCGTTTGACAGTGATTTAGAGTCCTTCTCTGCTAATGAAATTGTTATTTCTCGCGCATCAGCTTTGTGGACTGACCGAATGATCAAATCATATGAGGAATGTGAAAATATTTTTAATAAGTACATGCATCAAGCTGCATATGACGGTGAATTAAAACTTAACGGTAACACTCAGCAAACCATTGATGAAATCAATTTAGGCTGTTGGGCACTAAATGAAGGTTTCCAGTACGTTGATCGCATCATACAAATTAGAAATATTTCCGAAGGAACGGACTCGCTAAAAGAAGCTGCGTCGCTTGATGCTCCTGTCGTTAGAAATATGAAACGACTTTTGAATTCTTACACTTGGCGTCAACAACTTGATGACCAAGGTATTGAAAAAGCGGCTGCCATTTTGATCAAGTTTGGACTTCGTTAGCGCGTTTTCCACCTATTTTTTTGTTTTATAAGGAGAGTATTAATGAACATTCATCGCTGGTTGGTCGCCATTCTCATCATTGCATTGACCATATCAGGATTAGGATTTGTAAAATTTCAGCAAGTTCAGGCATTTATTGCTATGGCTGAATCTTTTCCCGAACCTTCAGCTACGGTTAACACTACAACCACCAAGGTCACTGAATACCAAGCCCATAACACCATAATGGGTCAGGCAGTGGCAACACAAGTGGTTAACTTGCAAAATGAATTGTCAGGCCAAATTACCCAAGTGAATTTTAAAGCGGGTGATACTGTTAAAAAAGGTCAGCTGCTCATTGCGTTAAATAGTGCAGAAGAAGAAGCTCAACTATTAGCCGCAAAAGCAAATTTTACCTTGGCTAAAAATACCTTTGCTCGAATGGAACAACTGTTTAAACAAGAGAAAATCAGTCAGCAGGAATATGACAGCGCCTCAGCTGAGCTTGCAGTTACCAAAGCAAATATTAAGAATTTGCAATCTATCATTGCCAAAAAGCGCATTGTTGCACCTTTTGACGGCACAGCTGGGCTTGATACCTATCAGGTAGGCCAATTTTTATCAGCAAATTCTGCTATCACTACTTTGATTGGTCAAGAGCCACAAATTTGGATCGATTTTCAATTACCACAAACACAGCAACATCTAGCTGTTGGTGAAGTAGTTTTTGTAAAAGCCATTAAGCAAGGTGCTACCGACTACAAAGCCGCTAAAGTCATTGCTAAAAATAGCCAAATTAAAGCGCAGTCACGCCACTTGAGCTACCGTGCAGTGTTAACCGATGGTCGAGATTGGCTACAACACAATGAGATGGTTAAGGTTAAAGTTTTAGAAGCAAAACAAAACGTTGTACTTGTACCAGCTTCTGCAATCAACCGAGATAGAAATGGTAATTATCTGTATACGCTAAAACAAGATAAGGAAAATGACTATCGCGCACATCGTGTCGAAGTTACCTTAGCTAAACGTGAACATGACAACCACATTGTACTTTCTGGTATAGAAGAAGGAGAACTTATTGCAACAGATGGTGCATTTAAATTACGTCCTGGTCTGTTAGTTTTTCCAAAATTAGAAAATACCTTAAGCGCACGTTTACTTAAAGGAGAATAAGCATGAGTGCGTTACACGAAAACAAATCCTCAGTCATGGACATCTTTGTTAAGCGCCCCGTACTTGCCATCGTATTGTCTTTATTGATTGTGTTAGCAGGCTTGTATTCCGCGAGTAAAATTTCCGTTCAACAATATCCAAAAATAGAGAGTGCTTCATTAGAAATCACCACCACTTATACTGGTGCTGCTGCTGATGTTGTAAAAGGGTTTGTAACCGAACCAATTGAACGTGTTGCTTCGACAGTACCAGGAGTTGACTATGTCGACTCAATTACAACCTCAGGCAACAGTAAAGTCACTGCATGGTTAAACTTAAACCATAATACCAATGATGCATTAACAGAAATGACCACGCGCCTTGGGCAAATCAAATTTGAATTGCCTGCCGGTGCAGAAGATCCAAGTGTTAGTGTGCGTCGAACTGACAGCCCATACGCGCTATTCTACTTAGATGTAAAAAGTCCAGGTCGAGCACGTAGTGAGGTAACTGACTATTTAACGCGTAATGTCACCCCTTTGTTAAGTGATATTCCTGGCGTACAAAAAGTAACCTTAGAGGGTGGTCGCAACCCTGCTATGCGTATTTGGATTGATACTGACAAAATGGCAGTGTTTAACTTAAGTGCCATGCAAGTGTTTCAGGCGATAAATACTAACAACACGATTGCGACACTCGGTTACAGCGAAAACAATCGCCAGCGTGTTGATGTTATGGCCAATACTACCTTAAAAACGGTTGAAGATTTTAAGCAGTTAGTTGTTGCTGAATATGAAGGGGCACAAATTCGCCTTGCCGACATTGCCAGTGTTGAAATAGGTGAAGAAGAAGGTATGGTCAACGCACGTTTTGATCATAACATCACGACCTTTTTGGCGGTTTGGCCGTTACCCGGCTCTAACGAGATTGATATTGGTGATCAGCTTTATAAAAAGTTAGACGATATCAATAAAACACTGCCTGATAACATGCACATTGAGATTGGTTATGATGGCACCCTGTACATGCGCGATGCAATTAAAGAGATATTCACTACATTAATTGAAACCGTATTGCTTGTCGGTATTGTGGTCGTCGCCATGATGGGATCATTTCGTACTGCCATGGTCCCCCTTATTACTATCCCAATTTCTATATTAGGCGCCATTGCAGTAATGTCATTAATGGGCTTTTCACTCAACCTATTAACCATTTTGGCTATTGTATTGTCAGTGGGATTAGTGGTTGACGATGCCATTGTTGTGGTGGAAAACGTCGCCCGCCATATGCGCGAAGGCAAGGGTCGATTTGAATCAGCGTTGATCAGCTCTAGGCAGTTATTGGTCCCTGTTATTGCAATGACCTTAACGTTAGCTGCAGTTTATGCACCTATTGGTTTCTTATCAGGGTTAACTGGCTTTTTATTCCGTGAATTTGCCTTTACCTTAGCGGTCGCAGTATTAATTTCTGGTTTAGTTGCCATTACACTTTCACCTATTATGAGTTCGTTTGTATCGCCAGAAGGTGGCAAAGAAGGTAAACATACTCAACGTATTAATGGCTTATTTGACCGTATCAAAGGCTTCTATTTACGTGCTTTGGACAAAATATTCGCCTGGCGTGCTCAAGTTGCCTTTATCGCCATTGTATTTAGTTTATTGGTTGTACCGTTTTACATGTTGTCGCAAAAAGAGCTGGCTCCAGTAGAAGATCAAAGCTCAATACAAGTGGTTGTTGAAGCGCCACCAGAGTCGTCACTTGAATATATATCAACTCACATGAATGAGGCAGTTGACGTATTAAAAACTACCGATGGCGGCCAATACGTATGGCAAATTTTAACAGCGTCTGCAGGTTTTGGCGGTGTAGAGCTTGTGCCACATGATCAACGTGAAAAAAGCGTACATGAAAGTTTACCTGAGCTTTATGGCAAATTAGGCACAGTTAGCGAACTAACGTTATTACCGATATTACCTGCGGCATTACCAACAGCTGGGCAGTTTGACGTAGAAGTTGTGTTACGTGCCAATGATGATATTGGAAAGATGCGCGAATACGCTGAGCAGATCATTGCCAAAGTCTATCAATCAGAACAATTTATGTTTGTTGATACCGATTTAAAAATCGATTTACCACAAACTGAATTAATAATTGACCGTGAAGTTATCGCAGATTTAGGTTTAACCTTGGCTGATGTTAACAATCAACTTAGTGTTTTGATGTCAAATAACTACGTCAATCGTTACAACGATAACGGCAAGGCGTATCGAGTCATTCCTGTTGCTGGTAAAAGCGAAAAATACAATCCAGAAGATGTATTAAGCATGCAAATTACCACACCAACTGGTGACTTAATTAAGGTATCGGCATTTGCTGAGCTCAAAGCGATTACAGGTCCACGTGTCCTAGGCTCGTTTAATCAGCAGCAGTCTTTCCGTATTTTTGGCGGTGTTTTACCACATATCACCAAAGAACAAGGGCTAAGTACAATTGAAAACATAGCAGCTGAGATTTTACCTGCTGGTTATTCGGTTGATTACGCAGGTGAATCACGCCAGTTGCGTAAAGAAGGCAATACCATGGTCAGTGTGTTATTGATCTCATTAGTGGTGGTGTACTTTGTATTAACGATTCAATTTAACAGCTTTAGAGATCCGCTCGTTGTGGTACTTGGCTGTGCTCCACTAGCGCTCAGTGGCGCACTTGCACTTGCTTTTGTTGGCTTTACCTCAATCAACATTTATTCGCAAATTGGCTTGATCACGCTAATAGGTTTGATTGCTAAAAATGGTATTTTGATTGTTGAATTTGCTAACCATATGCAATTGCAGGGAATGAACAAAGTTGATGCGGTAAAATCTGCAGCCTCTACCCGATTACGCCCTATTTTGATGACGACGGCGGCAACTGTTCTGGGTCACTTCCCACTGGTATTAGTGACAGGTGCAGGTGCTGAATCAAGAAACAGCATAGGTATTATTTTGGTTGCCGGTATGATTATAGGTACTTTCTTTACCTTAATTGTATTACCTGTACTTTATAAGTGGTTAGCGACAGATCATCGTGCTGAACAAATACCTGATGAGTCTGAGCAAAAACAAGAAATGCCGATAGCGGCCTAGGTTATTGCACCGATAGGAGTTAGCAGTAAATTCACCCAATTTTCTGCTAATTATCCCATACCCTATCGGTGTATTTTTTTAGTATGTTGCTTGTTCTGACAACCTAAAAAACAATATCAATTACAAATAACGCTACTCCTTCGAAAACTTTATCCCAGAAACTTTTAGATTTATCTCGCTGTTGCTGTTTTTTATCTAATACCTGAACACAAACCAATTAGACGATGCTAATTGCCTTGGCCATTAAAAATAATGGTGGTACAAGCCCCTATTCCTTGAGGGTTGTTAGATAAGGTAATACTGGCATTGTGATTAAAGAGTATTTGCCGACATAGTGCTAAGCCAATGCCACTTCCCTGAGGTTTAGTGCTATAAAACGGTACAAACAAGTTATCTGGGTTACTGATGCCAATGCCTGTATCTTGAATTTGTAGCACGATATTTTGCTGCTCTACCTTGGCAGCTATCTGTAACGAAGGAACTGGCTGATTGAGCATTGCTTCTTGTGCGTTTTTAAAAATGTTAACTAAAACTTGTTCAAATTGCTTTTTGTCGACATGGATTGCCAAGCTTTCATCAATAGCCAAACTTACTCGCAAGTTTGGGTATAAAACTGCGGTATCCTCAATCATGGCTTTAAGGCAATGCATACTTTTTTGTGGCGGTGGTAGGTGGGTCAATTCACCATAGGAGTTAATAAAGCTACTTAGTGACGAGGCGCGCTCTGAAATAATACCTATACCAGCTTGCCACTGGCTACTATCCGTTATCTTATCTTCGTGTGCTAACTTTTTTTGCAGTTGCTGTGAAATGCCAATGATGGGCGTCAAAGAGTTATTCAATTCATGACTCAACACCCGCAATAATCCTTGCCAAGCTTTACGCTCTTTTTCCATTAATAAACGATTTGCATCGCGAATGATATAAAGCTGATGCTGCTTACCTTGATTTAAAAAACTATCCTTAAAGAGAAAATACTGCCCAGCTTGTCCCGCTTTGCCAAAATTTAAAATCTCATCAGAACACTCAGTCACTTGTTTACCTTTAACATCAGATGGTAAGTGAACTTGAGTTTGTTTAACGGCATCAAAGTTAAACACTTGTCTGGCATATTGATTACTCATGACCACATAACCCTGTTCATTAGTAATCAGCACCATTGCGTCCATTTGCTCTAACATACGCTCAAGTAACAAACGAGACTCTTTGGCCGCCATCTTTTGATTGAGCAATGTGTCAGCTAATTGATTGAGTAACATTGAAATATCGTTTAGCCCCTGGCTATCATTCAAGCGACTACGCATGTTGTAGTCACCTTGTATCATGGCTTCAATCAGATTAGATAAGGTGTTAATTTGATATTGTGTTTCTGCTCGTATCGCCACCACTAAATAACATAACCACAAAGAAAAAATAGCGGCGATAAAAGCAACTAAGTAGCCAGAAACCCCGACAAGCATCAACACTGTTAACAATAATAATAAAAGCGGAATGCTAAAACTTAATACCAGCCGTTGCTGCTTATCAAACATTGTACCTAGATAACTGAATCGCTTTGGCGAAGGCAAATTAGGTCTCCATACCATATTTAGTTAACCGGCGATAATAACCACTGCGACTTAGCCCAAGAGACTTGGCCGTTTCACTAGCATTACCTGAAAAGTGTTTTAGTCGATTAACCATAACAAGCTGCTCAACTTCCTCCATCGTTAATGAAGGATCATCAATAAAATTTACTATTTCGTTTGAAGGCTGTAGAGATAAGGTTGCAGCAGAAATTTTACCGTCTTTACATGTAAACATTAGCCGTTCCATCATATGGCTAAGCTCACGAATATTACCAGGCCAGCCATAACAACATAGTTGTTCTATTGCATCATTTGCTAGTTGTGGCGCTGGTCTGTGGTATTTCTGACTAAATTTCTCCAAAAAGTGTTGCGCCAATAACGGAATATCTTCAACCCGCTCAGACAAAGACGGCACTCTCAACTCAACGGTATTTAATCGGTAATAAAGATCTTGGCGAAAGCGATTTTCTTCGATGTCGGTTAACAAATTACTGTTAGTGGCAGAAATTATTCTAACGTTAGCCGTTTTAGGCTTGCTACTGCCGACCGCTTCATAACGCTTTTCTTCTAACACTCGCAGTAGTTTAGCCTGCTGAGCAAGTGGAATATTAGCCAGTTCATCTAAAAACAAGGTACCATTTTCCGCCATTTCAAATCGGCCAATCCGTGTATCTTTTGCGTCAGTAAAAGCGCCTTTAACATGACCAAACATTTCACTTTCAAACAGCGATTCAGGCACAGCCCCCATATTCACAGGTACAAAGGAGTGCTTTGCTCTGGCTGATACTTGATGCACGTAAGCTGCCAACATGCTTTTACCCGTGCCATTGTCTCCCGTTAGCAAAATACTCATATCACTTTTTGCTAATTGTTCCAGCGTAGCCAATAGCTCTAACATTTTTGCCGATTTTGCAATAATGCCCTGCCGTGATGCAGGGTGTTCGGCAGCTACAAGTAGTTTATTTTGTTGGCTTAATCGACCCACCTGCTTATTAGAATAAGAAAGGGCTAGCTGTGTGTTAACCGCGGCAATTAATCGCTCATTTGACCAAGGTTTCTGAATAAAGTCTTTTGCGCCAGCCTGCATAGCTTCGACAGCAATATCGATAGTTGCCCAGCCTGTCATCACAATGATAGGTAATTGCTCTTCAAGGTGTTTAATATGCTCTACCAGTTTGATACCTTCTGCGCCCGAGGTAGTATCTTGTTGAAAGTTCATATCCATCAATACACAATCAAAGTTGGTATTCCCTATTTTAGCCAACGCCGCCTCTGGCGTTGTTACACTGGTCACCTCGAAGCCTTCATCAGCCAAGATAAACTGTAAACTTGCCACAATGTTGATATCGTCATCGACAACGAGTAGGTGTTTTTTAGTCGTCATTTATTTCTATAACTTCTTAGCCCCGACTTTGCCCAGCATTATGCTGGGCAGCAATCAAAAAATTTTATGATATACCAATTAAAATAAATATTACTCATAACGAAGCGCAACACTTGGCTCCATTTGTATTGCTCTTTTAGTTGGCATAAAAATAGCAATCATCACTATGATACTTAAACCAAGTGCGACACTGATGGCCAAAACATAATATGACATCACCGGAAAGAGTTGTTCGGTAAACTGGTGAAAGCCCATGGCCATAAGGGCAAAACAAAGCAAAGCTAATCCTAAGCCAATCACTAACTGTTTTCCACCTTGCTTTAAAAACATCAACGTAATGCTTAAGTCGGTGGCGCCAATAGCTCGACGAATGCCAACTTCATGTGTACGTTGCGCTACCGCATTTGCGGTTAACCCATATATACCAACCAATGCGAGTAACAAGGCAAAGAAACCGGTAATAAATGTTATATTTGACAGCAGAGCCATAGACTCACGCATCTTGTTGCGATTTTGCTCCGCAGGTTGCACTTGATAAGTAAGTTCAATACTTCGGTCGGTGTTAAACATGGCACGATAAAAAACTTCATCGGCATTTTCCGTACCTGGTAATACACGATAGAAGAAGACTTGATAACTGGCGATAAACTGTTGGCCAGAAATATAGATTTCGTCAGCCGCGTCAATTTTGCCAAACATGGTGCTTGGGTTCATGCGGTTAGAGACTACCCCAACCACTGACATCTTATGTTTTTCTTCCCCTAACTCTAAGGTAAATGACTTATCAATAGCTGATTCATTAGGCCAATAACGCTTCGCCATAGATTCACTGATCAAGGCAACTTTTCGAGTTTGCTGAGTATCTCTGACATTAAAATTTCGACCGATAGTCAAATTAACGCCTACCGTGGCTAAAGGCCCAATGGTTTGAATAACATCTGCGGTTGGAACTTCTGTGTCACGCAAGTACTCTTTATTATCCAAATAAAGTTTTCTAGTACCCGCCCAGTTATTTGTCACCACATCAACAACACTAGGGTGTTGTTTAACTTGCTGAATCAACTCTTGTGTTAGGTTCAATTGTTGCTTTTCGCTAGGGTATTTATCGGTTGGTATTTGAAAACGCGCCGACATAACATGAGAATAATCGTCGCCTAACTCGATATTAATAAAGCTGTGAGCAATATAGGCAGAGATTGAACCAATTAACATTAAAATGGCCACCAAAAACACTTGTGTGGTAACTAGTAATCTCGATAAACGACCTGCTTTTTTACTTTGCGCTCCGCGAGTACCATCACGTAACGTGGTATTAATATCTTGGTTAGCACTACGCCAGGCAGGTAAAAAAGAGGACAACAAAATGGTGACTAAGGTGAACACCACCGCCATGCCTAATGTGGCACCGTCCATTCCATAACGCCACCAGAATGAACCACCACTTGGGATCCATGATTGCAAAGCCATATTGGTGTAATCAAGCGCTGCTGCGACCAATAACACTGACAAAAAACCGCCCAGTAGTGCAATTAAAACACCTTCCCACATAAGTTGGCTCACTAATCGCACTGAATTGGCACCCAACGCAGAACGAATGGCCGTTTCTTTTTGTTTATCTAAGGTTCTTGCCAGCAACAAATTTCCGACATTGATACAGGCAAGAAGTAAAATCATTAAAGCCACAGCATTTAAAAAACTAAAAACAATTGAGCCTTCGCCGCCTGTTTGTGCCATTTGAAAGGTCATTAACTTAACCTGCAGATCAGAGGGCTCTATTTGATACAACTTAACGTTCTCTTGATGAATTTGACGCAGGACTTGCGTCATTTCTTGCTCTGCTTGTGTTATTGTTACGCCGCTTTTGACACGCGCATATGAACGATGCCAAGCACTGTTGTTACCCTCTGGTTTTAAAACATCATCTGACAGCGTAGTCCAAAGTCTGGCGGTATTTGGAAATCTATATTCTGCTGGCATTACACCAACAATCTCCGTTACAACACCATCTAAAATTATGGTTGAGCCGATAATTTCATTATTGCCTCGGTAGTCGCTTTGCCATATCTCTTCGCTGATCAATGCAACAGGATTGGCTCCAACAACAGTATCTTCAGCATTAATTGTTCTACCTAAGATTGGCTCAACGCCCGCAAACTTAAAAAAACCTTCACGAACACGAGCACTGCTATAACTTTTGCCTGAGTCTTCAATACTCACTCGTGTTGTTGATTCTTGATATATGCCAAACTCAGCTAAGGTATTTAACTCATCTTTCATTTGAGTAAAATCATTCGCCGTTAACATATCGAAGTTGCCATTTTTGAGTATGGTAACGGCTTTAATGCTGTCGCCATTAGGCAGAGACAATGGTTTGTATACCGTTGAATATAAAAACGAAAAGGTAAATAAGCTGATAGATAGGCCGCCAATTAGTACAAATAAGGTCATAGCGGTGAAACGAGGCGATTTAAATAGTTGCCGAATCGCATATTTAATATCTAAGAACATCAACATCACTATACTCCCACAGCTTTTGGTGTGAAGTTAGATTCTGTATTTTTAACATCACCAACTAATTGCCCATCAAACATTTCTAAGCTGCGCTGCGCCCTTTTTGCTGACTTGGGATCATGCGTCACCATGCATATTGTTGCACCGTCTTGGTGTAATTGATCAAACAAGCTCATCACTGCCTCGGCATTTTTTGAATCTAAGTTACCAGTAGGTTCGTCAGCAAGAATAATGTCAGGTGTATTAACTAGCGCCCTAGCGACCGCAACACGTTGTTGTTGGCCACCAGAGAGTTGAGACGGGTAGTGATTAGCTCGGTGACTCATTTCAACTTTTGCTAACACTTCGGCAACCTTGTCTTTGATGTAACTTGATGTCACACCAGATTGATAGGTTAACGGTAACATAACATTTTCTGAAACGGTCAGGTCAGATATCAAATTAAACGACTGAAATACAAAGCCAATTTTTTTACAACGAATTGCTGCTCGTTCATTTCTTGATAAGGTTGAAACATCTTGTCCAGCTAACCAATATTGACCTTTGGTTGGAGAGTCAAGCAAACCCAATAGCGACAAAAGGGTTGATTTTCCGCAGCCTGATTGGCCGGTTAATGACAAATATTCCCCTTGGCTAATGGTTAAGCTGACCTGCTGCAGAGCCCGAGTTTCAATGTCTTCAGTTAGAAAGCTCTTGCTGATATTTTCTAGTGTAATTAGTGCGCTCATGTAGAAATTCCTTGTTTTATTAATTTGGGGCTAGGCTTTAGTTAATCATGATGGTTTGGTGATCTTGCCAATCACTGGTATCAGAAATGATAATTTCATCCCCGACTTGCAAACCCGATTCAATTTGTATTTTGTTCACAGAGCTCTGCCCTAATTTAACCAGTGTTTTACGTGCAAAGCCGCCCTGTTCAACCAACTTATAAAGACCCGTTGTTGTATTACGTGGCGCAAACATTGGCCTTTTTACATAAAGAGTTTGTTCGATATTACTAATTTCAATTAATGCATCAACGGTCAATTCAGGGCGAGCATCCACGGGTAGTTCATCGGTTAATTGCACATCTACCTGCACCATACCGCCGGTTACCGCTGGATCAATCCTTGAAACTTTGCCAATAATTTCACTATTTCGTGTATCGATAACCACCAATTGCCCTAAGACAATATCTTGAATTCTGACCTCTGGTACTTGAAGCTCAGCAAATAGTTTTTGTTGATCTGCAATTAATGCAACGCTATCGCCTACTTGTGCACGTTCCCCTAATTCCAATGACACTTGTTGAACTACGCCTGTTTGTTGTGCTCGAATGGCCAAGGCATCAACTTGCTCTTGCATGCGCTGTAAGTTGTTTTCAATAAGGTTAATTCTTGCTTGTTGTGCCGTTTGTGTCGCCGCCAATTTAGCTTTCATTTTTTTGGTTTTTTGTTGTTGTGCCTGCCAAAACTGCAACTGCTGATCAACCGCCAGCTGACTTCTTTTGTAATCTAACTGCGATACTGTGGCATTGCCTTGTGCGATCAGCTGGGTTTCAGCATCCAATTTTAGTTTCGCTGCCTGATAGTCATATTCTGCAGCGATCACAACATTTTCCAGATCGAGTAATTGTGATTCCATACTGACCAAAGCCGCATGGTTATCTGCTTTGTTAGCGGCAAGCTCCCATTGCACTTTTTCGCGCTCTCGCAATAACTCAGGGTTTGATAGCTGAACCAACAATTGTCCCTGTTCAACTTGCGCGCCTGGTTTGACTAGTACTTGCTCAACACGACCAGCAACTTGTGATGCAACCCAGCGAATTTCCGCTGGTTTAAGTAAGCCAGAAGCTCGTACATTAACTTGAAATGTTCCCTGTTCAACTTTTGCTGTAACCAGTTTTTCTCGTTCTACAAAGTATGATGCATCACTAAATACGTCACGATAGCTCCAAACTAACCACAACACAGCAATGATGGGAAACAGATACCAGTAATTTAGCAAAATGGGCTTGTGTACTACCTCTCTTTTTATGTCCATATTGACCTCAATGTTTACAACACTACAAGGTCATAGTCCAAGATTAATGCCAACAAGAAAATAAAACCTAGACAACTGTTTTAAAACAACTTTTGCAAAATCACAACGTGAACAACTTAGAAAATGTGTGTCGATTTCGCGACACTTTATTTTCCATTTCGTATCAAATTCGGCACACAGGTGCTCTTCATGGGTATTAAGGTATTTTTAACTACTTTTGCCAAATAAAGTCATCAAATAGATAAGAACTTTTGATTTATTGAAGAAGTTACACTATAAAAAACATATGTAGTACATTGAGTTTTGCGGTAAAAGGATTCCTTCCCAAGATGTTAAAAGGAGTTTACGACAGGCTATTAAACGCTGAGCGCATCAAGCTGCCTATTTTATTCACCTTTATTTTAATTCTCGCCATCACGTTTTTTGTCACCATATACTCCACTACTCATTTTGCAAACGTCGTATTAAAAGACAATATTGAACGACAATTTCAAGAAGTAACCAGCTTTTACCAAAAAGAAATAGCTTCACAAAAGGCGGTACAAGCTTTAATTAATTTTTCCTTAAGTGAAAACGAGCGTATCAAGGCGTTATTAGCTGGCGAGCGTAAAACCTTTGAAGAAGTTCATTCGATCTATCGATACCTCAATGACCATCAAAACGTAACACATTTTTATCTTGTATCTGCGCAACGAAAAGTCCTTTACCGCGCACATCAGCCAGAGCGTTTTGGTGATATCGTCAACCGCCATACTATGCTTGCCAGTGAACAAAGCATGCAAACGGTATCAGGATTAGAATTTGGTGTATTAGGCACCTTTACTTTACGTACTGTTAGTCCAATTTTCGACCGCGGAACATTACTTGGATATATTGAAGTGGGTATGGAAATTGGTCATGTATTGAGGCAAATAGAGAATCAATTTCAAGTTAATATCTTTGAACTATTTGAGCAGTCACTGGTACCTGAAGAGAACAGCAACCAAGTGTATCAAATGACAGGTCGAAAAAATGAATTGAACTTGCTGCCCAATTATTCAATTAATTATGATGCGAGTATCACCTTAGATCAGCATAAAGTGGAGCAAATTCACAGAGCCATTGAAGGTGAGGTTGATTTAGAAAAGGGCTTAGCAGCCTCAACCACCATAATTGCTAATTTTAATGGCGATCATATCGGCTACCAAGTGGTTCTGATGAACATCGAAAACCTTATCAGTGAACATAATAAACAAATCAAAATTATATCTGCCATTTACGCCACAACGCTGGTTATCGGCATCGCCATATTTGCTTTCATCTTATCTGTGGCAGAGAACACGGTTAAACGATTTATCAAACAAAAACGTCAAGATAATGAGCTTATTTCCAAAAATATGCAGGAGTTACAAGCCGCTCAGCAACAACTGGTAGAAAAGGAAAAGCTTGCCTCCTTGGGCAATGTTGTTGCGGGTGTTGCACATGAAGTGAACACACCTATCGGTGTGGCCGTTACGGTTGCGACAACCATTGAATCCCATATTTCTCGTTTTATCGAAGATATCAAGTCAGGGAAACTTAAACGCTCTGCTTTGGGAGATTTTGAAGATAACTGCCAAGAATGTTTACATGTATTGGTACCAGCATTAGAAAAAGCTTCTACTTTGATTAACAGCTTTAAACAAGTGGCAGTAGACCAAACCAGTGAAGCACGTCGCCTATTTTTATTACACGAGGTCGTTGATGAAGTTATTATCACGCTCAAACATAAAGTTAAAAATCGAGCTATTGATATTGAAGTCAATATCGCCAATGATATAGAACTGGACAGTTATCCTGGCCCACTTGGTCAAGTTATTACTAATTTGTTTAATAATGCGGTAAACCACGCTTTTGATGTGGTTGATGCAGGTAAAATTACCATTAGGGCTTGCCAAGATGAAGCTACAGTCAGCATTACTGTTTCTGATAATGGACAAGGCATTGCACCTGAAAACCTGTCGAAGATCTTTGACCCTTTCTACACTACAAAGCTAGGTCAAGGAGGCTCAGGTCTAGGGCTTAATATTGTCTATAATACTGTTGTAGGCGCATTGGCTGGAAAAATACAAGTTGCCAGCAAACTGAATGAGGGTACCACTTTCACTTTAACCCTCCCGCTTTCACTGCCAAAGGATTCTAAGAATAATGAGTGATGAATTAATAACATTTGCCGAAGAAGAGACAGAAAAAAGCCCAAAGAACAATAATAACCCACCATGGATCATTGGCATTATTGATGATGAACCTTCAGTTCATGAAGTCACGATTTTGGCATTAAAAAACGTCACTATTTATGGTCGAGAACTTAAGTTTGTTAGTGCATATTCGGAAAAAGAAGGGTTTGAATTAATTAAACAATACCCTGAAATGGCCGTGGTACTGTTAGATGTTGTCATGGAAACGGATGATGCAGGGTTGCAACTGGTAGAAAAAATTCGTCAACAGTTAAATAACTCAAGTTTGCAAATTATTTTACGTACCGGGCAGCCTGGATACGCCCCAGAAGAAGACATTATTATTCGTTATGACATTAATGCTTATAAAACAAAAGGGGAATTAACACGTAGCCGATTGTTTACCTCTGTCGCCACTAGCATTCGAAGCTATCAACACTTGACCGCATTAGAAAAAAGTAGAACGGGTTTAAGAAAAGTGATTCAGGCATCGGCATCACTGATGCAAGAACGTTCTGTTTACGAGTTTTCAAGTGGTGTATTAGAACAAATTGACGCCCTATTCGACCTTACCACACAAAGCATGTTTTGTGTTTCTCAACGACCACACCATGGGCCATTTGCCATCAAGTCTGAGGACAATGGTTATTATATTGTTGCTGCCAATGAAAAATTTCAGCCTTTTTTTGGTAAAAATATCGCAGCCGTTGCTGACGAATTGCCCATGGCAACACAAATAATGCAAGCAATTGAACAACAAAAACACGTTTACCTTGATAATTTTAGCTTTCTTTATTTATCTACTCCAGCGGGATGGCAGGGTGTGATCGTTGCTGAAAATGCCGCAACCTTGCGCCAAGCCGATCAAGAAATTCTGCAAATTTTCTGCATGAATGTCGCCTTAGGTTTAGAAAGTGCTAAATACTTTGCTCACTTAAACAAGGCCGCTTTTCATGATGAATTAACAGGCCTTTATAATCGCGCAGGTTTATTAGATGTTGCACAACGTTATTTGTACGAACATGCCCAAGAATGTAGCTTGTTTATTTTAGATATTGATTATTTCCACCATGTTGTCACCTCAATGGGATATGAGTTTGGTGATGCCATCTTGAAAAAAACAGCAGAGAATATTAAACAGATCTTTGGTGAAAAATCGGTTGTTGCCAGATTACATTCTGACGTATTTGCCGTGTTAACCTACAAAAACCACCTCAGTGCCAATGATGTTGCGCTGCGCTGCTCTCGGCCAATATTAGTTGAGAGTCAATCAATTCGCATGGGAATGACTGTAGGACATTGCAACCTTCCCTATGAAGGCAATACAGCAGTAAATGCAGAATCCGCCTTAAGAAAGGCGGAACTAGCGTTAAATGTTGCCAAGGAGAAAAAGCGAGGTGCAGGGGAAACCTTTGATGCATCATACGAACTTGAATCGAAAAAGAGTATGACCTTACTCAATGAACTGCGGGTTGGTTTAGATAACAAAGAGTTGTTTTTGCAGCTGCAACCTAAAGTTGCAACCGACACCAGTGAAGTGGTTGGCTTTGAAGGATTAATACGCTGGCGCACTAAAGAAGGTAAGCTGATCCCACCGGGTGCATTTATTCCGGTTGTTGAAAAGTCAGGCATGAACTACGGTTTTGATTTATATGTTGCCGAACAGCTTTGCCAAGTGTTAATCAACAACCCCAGTATTACAGTACCAGTGTCATTTAATATTTCAGCCAATTCGCTCAATCACGAAACCTTCATCTATGATTTAAAGCAAATATTCTCTTCACATCAGATTGATTTTTCACGAGTTGAAATTGAAGTCACTGAAAATGCGTTAATAAATTCAGACAACGCATTGGCGAGATTGGCTGAATTGAAGAAATTTGGTTTTAGTATCTGCCTCGATGACTTTGGCGCGGGCTTTTCATCACTAAGTTATTTGTTAAGGCTGCCAATTAATATCATCAAAATTGACAGGGCTTTTGTCGCCGACATAACCACTAATCCTAGCTCTTATACGCTGATTGAAGGCATAGTGTCGATCATGAAAAACTTGAACAAGTCGATTGTTGTAGAAGGTGTAGAAACGCAAGAGCAACTCAATATGTTAACCAGCTTAAATATTGAAACGATTCAAGGGTTTTACTTTTATAAACCCATGGACGTGAGCGACGCTATCACCTTGTTAAAACGATAAAGTTTCTACCAGTATCAAGTTACCCATCAATAACTTGGTATTGGTTTTTTATTTTGGGAGCACCAGTTGGTTGCTCCCTTTAAATTTTAAAAGATTTTAAAGTGACTTTACCGCCTTGTTTAAATCTTGGCCAAACTCTTCAGTGCGATAATAAATTTGTCCTTGCTGATCAACAATAATTAGATAAGGGTTACCAAACACCTGATAATCAGTAAAAATTTTATTATCGGTATCCCAAATAGTAGGTACATTAAATTTAAATCGTTCTACGTAGCCACGTACATGTTGTTCGTCTACATAATACCCTTTAACAATTTGCAACCACTGCGCTTTATCCTGATAGCGACTCACTAAATCATTAAAGACAGCAATTTTTTGTTCACATTGTGGTAAATGCCTAAACGGGCACAAACTATCTGAAAATAAAATCACGGTAGGCTTTGTTAAATTTTTTACACTTAGCTTCAACTCTCCGTGTGATAAGGTATTTGCGTGAATATTGGCTGCAATATTCTTTTCTAGAGCGGCGACATTAGCGCCCCAAAAAACACAGCATAACGCAATAATCATCTTCTTCATTTTTCATATTCTCCTTATTTACGAAGTGTTTTTATAAACTGTGTTATTTCATTAACTGACATCAGCGCGCCAGATAGCTGTTTACCCTCACTATCAAACACAATAAAACTTGGATGTTGCCAAGCTTTAAGTTGACGAGAAATCACATTGTTTTCATCAAAAAATACCCCGAAGGTGACTTGATGTTGTTGCGCCGCGTTAGCAACAATGTCAGCCGTGCTATTCATCGCTGGTGCAATACCATAAAAGGTAAAGTCGTCGTTAAAATCTGCATATAGCGTGTTGGCTTGCGCTAAACCATAGCCAGTGTATGGTTCAAAAAATACCAATATCACAGGTTTAGTCCCTGCTGATGCCGCAATATGATGTGTTGCGCCAAACACATCTTGTTTAAATTCTATACGTTCAAATATTTTATCGTTTGCCAACACATTAAATTGCAAACAGAGCAATACCAACGTAGCGATTAGAGAAATTGTTTTCATTAGTTGCTCCCCTTAACCAATTCGGCAAGTTTACGTTTGAGCGCATCAGTGATTAATGCCGAGCGATGAATTACCTGTCCGTTTTTATCAATTAGCACGTGTAACGGCGTGCCTTTTACATTGAAATGCCCAACAGTGTCGCCAAATTCGTCAAACACTAAAGGTACTTGAAAGCCATGGCGAGAAAAGTACTTGTTTGCTCTGGCGACTGAATCATTCATACCGACATTGACCGCGACAAAGTCCATCTTGTCTTGGTATGTTTGAAAACTCTGTTCAAAATGCGGCATTTCTTCTGTGCAGTAGGAGCACCAAGTTGCCCAAAATTTTAGATAAATTGGTTTTTTCAATTGTTGAGTTTTAAAGTTTAACGTTTGACCCTTTACCGTTGTGACAGAAAAGTCACTGACATTTTTACCAACATCGGCAGCTAAAACTGGCACACTGGTCAAGGCTGCATATATACACAACGCGTGTAACAATCGATATTTTTTCTTCATACATTTTCCTATTAATAAAGTTTAAAAACATAAAATACTGAGTAGATAGAGCTTTAAAACAACAACTTACCCGCTTCAACCAAGAAATATTGTCCGGTGAAAAACATCAGCAGACCAAAGCCCCATTGAGAAACATTTAACCACCAACCTGAACGTGGTAATCGAGAAAGCCATTGAGATGAATACGCTAGTAGTAGCAGCAAAAAGCCCATGCCATAAGCAAACGCCGTCATTAATAGACTGCCGTAAACAGGGCTACCTGATGTTGCAACATGCATTAACAACATAGCTAATACAGGAGCGGTGCATGGCGCCGCGACTAAACCAGATGCTGCTCCCATGACAAATAAGCGAATATAAGGGTGTTTAACCTTGTCTGGCCAACGCTGCCCGACACTAAAATGAGGCATTTTCAGCCAACCAAGCATCCAAAAAGCAAAGATAAAACACAGGTTAGCCATGAAGATGTAACCAAAAGGATGTGTTGATACTTGGCCAAACATTTTGCCACTAAGAGCGGCAAAAACGCCCAAACCTGCATAAACAATGGCAAGGCCTGCGACGTAAAAAAATGGTCCAAAGGATGTTTGTTTACTTTGATTATTTCTTTGGTGTCCAAACACACCTACCGTAATAGGTATCATTGGATACACACAAGGTGTAAAGCTAGTCATTACTCCAGCAAGAAAAACCATAATGATGGTCCAAATCGACCAAGTGTCATGGGCCAAATATGTAGCTATATTGTTATCAAGCAACTCAAACATTAAGTTTTACCCTTGTTGTAAATACAGGGAAAACTTTAATAAATGCAAAGATATAAGTTATGAAATTTAGCTAAAATTTAGATAAAATTTTCACTGAGCGCATGAAATTAAGCTCAAATAACGATAATATTTTCATGTTTATACATTTAAGAAACCTTAGCTTCCATTAATGACACTTTATAAATTTAGTCACTTTCAATTTAACACCGAGACACGCGAATTTATCAGTCCCGATAGTCAGCAATATCTGCGTAAAAAAGTCGCCGATGTGTTGCAGTATTTATTGGAAAATCGATTACAAGTGATCAGCAAGGAACAATTATTAGAAGCTAATTGGGCACAAGCAGAGTACCGAGAAAACTCGCTGATCCAGAGTATTCGAGAAATAAGAAAGTTACTTGGAGAATCAGCACAATCTCCTCGCTTTATTCGCACAGTGCACATGAAAGGCTATGAATGGATTTTTCAAGATGTTGAAATAATTGCCAAGCCAGAGATTGAAAAACCAAACATCTCTTCTACTTCAGCAATAGATGAATACCAAGAGCAACAGCAAGAAATAGAGCCAGTATTAGACGAAAAAAGAAAAAATGTATTCTCAACGATGCAGCGACTTAGTGTCGTACTGATGCTGTTTATCGCTGTATTGGCCGCGTTTTTTCTACAGCCAAACCAGTCAGCAAACAATGAATTAGCGATTAAACAAACAACTCAATCAAGTGTGTTGGTACTCCCTTTTGACAATAATACAGGAGATGATTCGCTCGATTGGCTAGAGCTAGGTTATTCCGACATGTTTACTAATGGCCTTGCGGCTAAAATTAATAGCCAAGTTATCCCACCTTATGTCGTGCAGGGCGTGTTAGCTCAACAAAACATGCAGCAGATACACAATGATAGCCAACAAATCATTGCATTGCTCGACAGTTTAAATGCCCAATACGCTCTAGTAGCATCAGTGAGTAAAGACCAGAAACTGTTGCGATTTAATTATCGCATTTATGACAAAAAAGAGATTATTGCCACAGGAAGTGTACCTTTTCCTGAACTCCCCTCTTCCATTAGTGATTTAGTGTCAAAAGTAGCGACTAACTTTAATCAGTCAAAAGTCGGTAATGACGAGACCAACATCGTTTTTCACAGTGATATCGCTCAGCGTGATTATGCTCAGGCACTGCAAGCCTTAACGGGTAAAGGGCCACTGCTGGCTAAAAACTACTTAAACGCTGCCCTTATCAACGAGCCTGATAACGCGTTTATCCACTTAAAAATGGCAGAAGTCGACTATTTATTAGGACATTGGCAGGCAGCAACCACAAGTTTTAGTCAACTTCTACAACCGCCCCATGCTAAAACTGATGTGCGATTAGGCGCTCATCTAGGGTTGGCAAAAATTTATTTGCACCAAATTGACTTAATCAAAGCCAAACAACACATAGAACAAGCAATCACTATTGCCAAAAAATATCATCGAAACTACTTGTTGGCTGATGCTTACCGCCTAAAAGCGCAAAGTCACTATACTAATGACCAATTTGCACAGCGTCATATGTTACTTAATAAAGCTGATGCCATCTCACGGCCATACAAAAGCTTATCAAACGAAGCCGAAGCTTTGTATTATTTAGGCAGCCCCACCAATGTGGGACCAGAAACAGATCCTTTTGCAGATCTAGCTGAAAACCAGAATACGTTGTCAAAAGCGTTAGACTATTACTACGTGTTAGATAACAAACTCGGTATCGCCAACACGCTGCATGCTATCGGTCAAAACTACCTTTATGATGTTGAAAAGCGCTATGACGCTTTAACAAAAGCTATTGCTATGTATCAAGAGATGGGCGTTGTTAAACCCCAAATTGACGCTTTGCAATATTTGGGGTTTTTCTTTATTCAATATCACTATGGTCAATTAGCGATAGCGCCGATAGAAACTTCATTACAATTAGCCCAACAACTGAACGATAAGGTTGGCAGAGAACGAGGACAGTTTCTTTTAGGTTTTGCTCAATTAGATCATGGAATCAATCGAGGTTTGCAAAAACGTTTAATTGCCTTGCAGCAAGCAGAGTTAACCTTTAAACACCTGCTAAATAACGACAACTTCTACAACCCGATAACCAATGCCGATACGCTTTTTATGTTGGGCTGGGCTCTGTCTGAACAGGGAAAACATCAAGAAGCGATTGAGCAATTAGAAGCCTCAATGAGCATCTATAACACTTTAGGGCGAGAAATGTCGGTGGTGTTTGCACAATATTCTCTCATGGAGGAGAACAGCCGATTGGCTCAATGGCAACAAGTGTTAGCACTTTCAAATAGTGAGCTAAAAAGTTATTTACATGGCCTGTATCAAGCTAGAGCTTTATTTGAAACGAAGCAGTTAGATTTAGCCATTGCTACGTATCAGCAAACTAAAATCCGTTTTGGCCAACAATGGACACCTGAAGACGAGGCGAAATTAAATCACGCCTTGGTTAGTCAAGATAAAGGATTTACCCCAATGCCTTTTAAGATCAAAAGTTCACACTTAACCTATTGTGAGGATATGTGGAACATTGAAAGTATAGAGGTGTTAGAGCAATTGATTAAAAGTCACTCAAGTAACTAACCATATAAAAGCTGCTGCACGGGGCTTTTCAGCTGCAATGGATTAAACAAAATCGTTTTCATGTTTTCATCACTAAGCGCAGCATGAATAGGTAATGTGGCAACACCTTTAAGCGATACCACTCCAACATTAGGGGTTTTGATTAAACGCATAACATCACGTTGCCCATATTGAGCTATCGACGGTATGTAAGGACGCAATTGAGTAATTAACTTGTCCAATAACCAATCGTCTAAATCGCCCCCTAAAATAATGGTTTGGCAATTAAGCAGTGACTCTAGCGTGTGAATAGCAATACGTAACGGCTCTGCGGCTCGCTCGACCCAGCGCTCTGCTGTGGGCAGTTCTTCCTGACATAACTCTCGTAATTGCCAATTGCTAATATCAGTTTGAGCTAAATATTGTTTTAAACTGTTTAAGGAGGCAAAATCATTGAGTCGGCCTAGTTCACCAGTTGCTTGATCCGTTTCAGGCGTGACAAAACAGTCGCCAATCGCGCCGGTTAAGCCGTTTTGCCCCAACATAATTTTTCTATCAAACACCACTGCAGATTCAACAACATCACCAATATGAACATAAATAAAGCTGTGCAATTGTTTTGCTTCGCCATACAACATATGAAACGCGGCACAAGCTGCGGCAGTGGTTTCAAGTGCAACGGGCAATTGTAGTTGTTCACTTAACGCTTGTTGTAACGCCTTGGCAGACTGGTGATCTTGCAAATTTTGAGCGTCTGCTTGGCTAACACTTAGTGCTGCAGATAATATCTGCTCGTGACCAATACCTGCCTGCACAAGCAATTCATCCAAGCAGCGCTTGGCAACAACGATAACATCTTCATGCCCTAGTAATTTTTTTAGCGAGAAGATTTGCTCACCCGTTAATGTATAAATACCCGCATTCAATTCGTTTGGCATAACACGAAATGCAACGCTAAAGGCCGTGTCAGCTTTTAAACTTAGCATTTTTGACGGCTTACCTACTGAGCCTTCTTTTTTAATGCCTACTTCTTCAATTAACTCAACCGCTAATAATTCTTCAACTAAATTGGTAATGGTTTGTTTGGTTAATAACGTGCGACGAGAAATTTCTACTCGGGAAATTGGGGCACAAGTGACAATTTCTGACAAAACGAGTCGTAAGTTTATTGCTTTATTTTGCTTTGAATTAGAGCCTTTCACTATACAGCTTTCCTCGATTTAGCGTCATTTAACTTGCACTTTAAGTATTTTCATTACATTTTCACCACTTTTCCCTAACAAAAGCCTGTTCAAAAAAAGTGCAAAAACATTAAGTCAAAATGATTGACATATTATTTTTCAACTCTAATATGTTACTCAATTAATAAAAAATGACCAGCATTAGAATTGGTATTCAAGGAGATTATCCTATGGGGCTATTGCCACAACATGGTAATAGGTTATCAAAGTTTTGTTTTGTTAACTTATTGATCTTGTTCATTTCAACCATGTCATTTGCAAGTGTTGCGAGCTCAGTTCAAGCGCTAGACGGCGCTGTGCCTTCATCAACCGTCGCGCTGAGCGCCGAGCAGGTTGAAAAAATTAAAGGTAAAAAACTCACCGCAGCACTGGTGTGGCATGGCTCTAGTCCATGGGTAAATGCTGTATCTTCAGGGGCAAAAGAAGCATTTAACAAGTTAGGTGTAGAGGTTGTTGCAGTTACAGATGCACAATTAGATCCTGCTAAACAAGTAGCCGACATTGAAAATGTCAGTGCGCTTAAGCCAGACTTTATCCTGTCGCTTGCCATCGATGGTGTCAGTGCAAAATCTAGCTATCAAAAACTCGTTGATCAGGGCAGCAAGCTAGTATTGCTTAGCAACCCGATTCCCGACTTTGTTCAGGGTAAAGATTACGTCGGCATAGTCACTGACGACATGTTTGGTATGGGAAAAGCTGCGGCAGACTTAATGGCACAAGCGACAAAAGAGCAAGGTGATATTGCCGTTATTTATCACGATGCTAGCTATTTTATCACCAACAACCGTGACCGTGCCTTTCGTCAGCATTTATCCAATTACCCGAATATTCGCATTGCTGCTGAAAAAGGCTTTGTGAATGAACACGAAACGTCGAACATTGCGGCAGCTATATTACTACAACACCCGAATTTAAAAGCTATCTATGTCTCTTGGGATACGCCAGCCGAAGGTGTTATTGAAGCACTAAGAGCACAAGGTAGACGCGATATTAAGGTGATCAGCCATGATCTAGGTGTCAGTAACTTGGTTGATATGGCACTCAATGGCAACATGTATGGCGTAGTTTCTGACCGCCCATTTACCATAGGTGAAACCATGGCAAAATTGGCTGCACTGTCAATTCTAGGTCATCAAGCGGCCCCCTACACCTTAGTGCCATATGACAAAGTCACACAACCAAATATTAAAACGATTTGGCAGCAAGCTTTTAACCAGCCATTGCCTAATTCGTTATCACGCGCTTTAGCACATTAATCAAGGAGTCTGTTGTGTTAACTGCCCATTCAGAACGTTTTAATTTCAAACGCTTAGCGTTAAAACGCGAAGCTTTTATCTACTACATATTTTTTGTGGTACTGGCCTTATTTGCCATTGTTTTACATGATACGGCCTTTCTTAGTGTCAATAATTTCATGAACATTATTAGGCAAACAGCGCCGATTACTATTATGGCTGTTGGTTTAACCTTTGCCCTTGCCGTAGGACACATTGATTTATCTATAGGTGCAGTGGTTGCGCTTTCAGCATTGGTTGGCGCACTCCTATTAGAGCAATTTGGTATTCCAGTAGCGGTTGCTGGGGCACTTTTGGTGGGCGTATGTGTTGGATTAATTAACGGTTTGTTGATTGAGCGTCTGCAAGTGTCGTCACTTCTGATCACTTTGGGCACCATGGGCGTGATTACAGGTGTAGCCCGCCAAATTTCTAACTTGGAATCTGTGCCTATTATCAACCCCGACTTTACCTTTTACTTTGGTGCTGGAGAAGTTTTTGGCATACCTGTGTTGTTCTTGTGGACCATTGTTATTGCGGGCATTGCATACTTAGCCTTGAATAAGCTGGTATTTGGCCGCCACTTACTTGCGGTTGGTGGTAGCCCAAAAGCGGCACTGGCTATGGGGATTAACGTAGTGAGAGTAAGGTTAAATGCACTGGTGATTTCTTCAGTTGCTGCGGCTTTAGCTGGGCTTTTATATGCCGGTCGCTTACATGGCGCACGCTATACCTTAGGTGAAGCTGATCTGCTCACCGTCATTGCAGCAGTTGCCATTGGTGGTACTAGCTTATTTGGTGGCCGTGCCAGTATTGTTGGCGCAATTTTAGGCTCTTGGCTTATGGGTATGATCAACAATGGCTTAATTTTATCTGGCTTTTCCACCAACGAACAAATGATTGCCCGTGGCGTAATTTTAATTATCGCCGTCACCATTGGTGTTAAGGAGCTTAAAAATGGTTAGAACTGCTTTAGACCAAGTTGCACTGGAAGTTAAACATATCAGTAAATCTTTTGGTGGCGTGCAAGCGCTGCGCGATGTTTCCTTTACCATTAATAAAGGCGAAGTAGTTGGTTTGTTGGGCGATAACGGTGCCGGTAAATCGACGTTAGTGCGTTGTATTTCTGGTATTCATGCGCCTGACTCGGGGCAAATATTAGTTAATGGTCAAGAGGTGAACATTAACTCACCTTTAGATGCCCGTGCTAGTGGTATTGAAACCGTGTTTCAAGATTTGGCCATGGTGCCGGAATTTAATATCACTGAAAATCTATTTTTAAACCGAGAAATTCGTCATAAAAACCCAATTTTGGCGTGGTTTGGCTGGTTAGACACCAAAGCCATGGAGCACAGAGGCCGTAAGGCGATCAATCGTCTAAATAGCCGTATTCCTAGCTACAAAGAAAAAATTCACAACCTTTCTGGTGGTCAAAGGCAAGCCGTTGCTATTGCCAGAGCCGTTAACTGGGGAGCAGATATCGTTATTATGGACGAGCCAACAGCAGCACTGGGTGTAGAACAAAGTGCTCAAGTAAATGAACTTATCAATGTCATTAGTGGCCAAGGTGTTGCTGTGTTATTGATTAGTCACAACATGCAACATGTGGTTGAAACTTGTGATCGCGCTGTTGTGCTCTACCAAGGTACTTCTGCAGCCGATGTCGCGGTAAAAGATGTCTCAAAAGAGCAGCTCGTTGGTTTAATTACTGGCGTAAATCAAAGCGCCGCCTAACAGCAATTTACCATAAATTGAAAACTTGCGACTGGCCAAGGTGGCGAAGTCGTGCCCAAAAAAAGGTGAAACATGGATATAAACACTAAAGTAAGCGCATTAATTGATAGTCTTTCGCTCAAAGAGAAAGTTGGCCAGTTGTTTATTTTGGCGTTTGCTGGAGAAGACAAAGACTATGCTGTGTCCTTGGTACGTGATCATCACATTGGTGGCTTTTACATTACCGATGATAACGCTAGCTCAAGTAATGATGCCTTAGCCTTGTCGCAATTATTGCAACAACAAGCAAGCCTTCGGGCATGTGATGCACCGCTGATTCTGGCGGTTGACCAAGAAGGAGCATGGGGTATTTTGACCCATGAAACCGACCTCGGCCCGGGTAATTTGGCATTAGGCATTGCAAATGATACTTCGCTGACTCAATCCATGTACCAAGTGTTTGCTGAGCAAATGCAACGTCTTGGCTACAATACCTTGCTTTCGCCATGTGCGGATGTAAATGCCAACCCCGATAACCCAATTATCGGTCAACGCTCTTTTGGTGAACAGCCTGAGCAAGTAGGAAATCACGTCGCCGCCGCGGTAAGAGGAGTTCTAACAACATCAAACATGAGTTGTGCAAAACACTTCCCTGGTCATGGAGATACGGCAACCGACAGCCATCAGGCGTTACCTATTGTTGATAAATCACTTGCTCAACTAAAGCAGCAAGATTTAGCACCTTTTCAATCGGCTATCGATGCAGGTGTTAACTTGATTATGACCAGTCATATCTGTTACCCGCAGCTTGATGAACAATATCCAGCGACGCTATCTCGAAAAATATTAACCAGCTTGCTTAAACAACAAATGGGCTTTGATGGCTTAATTATTACCGACAGCATGAACATGTGGGCAATGCGCAAAAACTATCACCCAGTAGCTGCGGCAGTGCAAGCCTTGAAGGCAGGCGCTCATTTAATTATGTTAAGCGAAGAGCATTACGAAAATAGCCAAACGCCATACAAGCAAATACAGCAAGACACCTTAGCCGGGGTTATATTGGCAGTAGAAACAGGCGACTTGGATGAAGCCATCATAGACGAAGCTTTAAACAAAGTATTATGTACACGGTACTTAAAACTTGCTGCGCCATTCAAACCAACACAGCTTAGTAAAAACACTTGTCAGCAAATCGCCCAACAAGCGAGTGAACAGAGTATAAAAATATTGAGAAATGCCAACAACTGGTTACCGCTTCAAGAGCAAGCGTTTTACCTTACCTTTGCAGCAAATCCTAAAGGCTATGAATCCTTAGTAAACGACAGAGGCATAGGACCTAACGACCCAGTTCCTGCGCGTGATGCGATACTCAAAGCTCTAAACGTAAAACAGGCAAACTATACACATGTGCCATTTGAACAATTTAATCGTCAACACAGTGCACTAAGCGATGACAAGCCGATTGTTATCGTTACTGAAGATTACCCGCTGCCGGGGGAAAGTTTTGATCTAATCGAGCAACAGCAACGAGTGCTTGAGCTATTAAATCTGCTTGGCAATAGACTAATCGTCGCGGCGTGTCGTTCAGACTATGAATTAGCCCATTATTCACAACTTAGCACTTATATTTGCAGTTATTCCAGCCGCACAATCAGCGCAAAAAGCCTTATAAACCAGTTAATTTAAAAAAAGATTAATAAATAAACAAATTAATGATTGACATTTAGTCAAATTGATTGATTAATAATTAGTATAATTGTTTTACTAATAAAAACAGTAAAAAAATAACAATACAACAGGTAACGACAAGGAACATAACAAGATGAAAAAGCCAATCGCCAGTTATCTTGCTCTTGCTATATCTGCGGCACTATTTGGCCCAGTAGCACAAGCTAACGATCAACAAAATGCTTCGAATAAAGTAGAAGTCATTGAAGTCACCGGTATTCGCGGCAGTTTAAAACAAGCGTTAAACAATAAGCGTTTTAGTGACGCCGTTGTTGATTCAATTTCAGCTGAAGATATTGGTAAATTCCCTGACAAAAATATCGGTGATGCTCTACAGCGTATCCCAGGCATTACCGTATCACGCGACTTTTCTGAGGTTGACGGCGTTACCATTCGAGGTACGGCTCCTCAACACAGTTTGGTGTTACTCAATGGCCAAAATGTTGCTTCTGTTGGCTGGTTTGACTTAGCACCGTTTAACCGAAGCTTTAACTTTGAAATGCTATCGGCTGAACAAGTGGCTGGTATGGACGTATACAAGTCTGTCGAATCAAACGTTAATGAAGGTGCCATCGGTGGTACCATTAACCTAAAAACTCGTCGTCCACTAGACTTAGATGCCAACACCGTATTTGCGTCAACTGAAGGCGCATACAGTAAGTCAGACGGTGACTGGTCAGCAAATGGTTCGGGTTTATACAGCTGGAAAAACGACAATGACAATTTTGGTATTCTAGCTGCCTATTCAGTTGAAAATATAAATGTTTACCGTGAGACTTTACGTTCGTTTGGTGCCCCAGGCCCTCTTAACAATCCTGATTCTGCCGGCAATATACCAACAGCGCCGGGTGCTATGGCATCAATTTTATTTGACGAAGAAAGAAAGCGTGAAAGTACCCAAGTCACCTTGCAATATCAGGCCTCTGATCGCTTGAACTTGGTATTGGACTACAATGATTTCAGTCTGAAAAACGAGCATTTAAACACTGCAATGTTCGCCGTTCCTCAACTATTTTCTGAATATGACGCATCAACTGCAGTAGTCAACGATAAAGGCGTAACCACACGAGTCACAACCGTACCTTTTGGTGGTGAACAACCTTTGGTGCCATTGTTTAACAACAGTATTGTTCGTGCACCTCACATGCAAATGGATGTGCTTAACCTTACCGCAGAATACGAACAAGATGATTGGACACTTAGTGCAGTTATAGGCCAGTCGACGGCAAAATCTAGAGGTCTGCAATCAAGTACTTGGTGGGGGAACTTAGAAAACAGTGAAAAAACTGGTTTTACTTTTGATATTTCAGGACCTCATGAGCTTGATTTAACACATCCAGACTATGCCATGGACCATGATCAAATGATGATCCATAACGAGTTTAGCTTTGTGAACAACATTCGTGATAACGAAATTAACTATGCTCAGTTAGACTTTCAACATAACCTAGATTACGGCATTTTTACCTCACTTCAAGTAGGTGTAAAAATTCAAGATCAAGAGTTTTCAGCACGTATTGATCGCTACGATGATGGCTTGATCCAAAAGGCAATGGCTGATGGATTACGCCTTTCGGATTACAACGGTGGGCATGTATCTGGTTTACATGGCAAAGAAGGACGTGCAGGCACCTTAAGTGCTTTTGCCTTGATGAATAATGATATATGGGATTATGCCCATGCTAACAAATCAGCAACACGGGCAACTGAAGCCTTTAGTATTGAGGAAGATATTACCTCTGCTTATGTGAAAGCTAACTTTAGCGGCGAAGGCTTTCGAGGTAATTTAGGGGTTAGATTTGTCGACACAGATGTTGCATCAACCGGTGAAATTGACGGTCAACCTGCTACAGGTAAAAAGTCTTATAGCAATATTTTACCTAGCTTAAATATTGTCGCCGACCTTAGCCAAGACGTGTTATTGCGCTTTGCTGCCGGTTCAAGTGTCGCGCGTCCAGACTACGATCAAATGAAAATGTCGGCAAGTTTAGTGCCTACGATGGAAACCGCAACCATAGGTAATCCAGATATCGAACCTTATAAATCGGATCAATACGATTTAGGGCTAGAGTGGTATTTTGATCCGTCGTCATTACTTGGTGTGACGCTATTTCAAAAGAACATAAGCGACTACATTTATACAACAGCTGCACGAGAATCGCTTGATGGCTGTTCACAATCTTGTTTGGTTACTCGTTTTAGAAACGTTGGTACAGCAGATGTTTCTGGTGTTGAATTTCAATATCAACAAGACTTTGGTAATGGCTTTGGCGCGCAGTTTAACTACACCTACACAGATAGTTCCGTGGTGAATCCTGCGGGTGAAAAGCAGCGACTAGATAGAGTTTCACGCAACTCCTTTAATATTGCCGCCTATTATGAAGATGACACCTTTAGCGCGCGATTAGCCTATAACGCACGTGATGAGTGGTTAAGCTTTGAAAGCAGCGCCCTAGCCACTAATAAACCATACCATCAATTAGATGCCTCGTTTGTTTGGCATGTAACAGACTATTTAGATGTTAGTGTTGAAGGGGTTAATATCTTAAATGAAGCGAGAATTACCACTTTGCCTGAGTTCGATGTATATCACAGTATTGACGAATACGGCGCTCGCTACTTTGTAGGCGCTAGTGTTAAGTTTTAGTAGGTAAACCAAAGAGGCTAGACTCCCTTACCCTAGCCTCTTTTTCCATCACGCTATTTATACAACTCACTATTTATACAACTCACTATCAATAAAGGCTTGAGTGATCCCTTGAAATAAATTATCGATACTAGGTTTTTCATCGATATGATCAAACAAACAAGTATGCACCTTGGCTTTTACTCTTTCTTCGTTACCACTGAGCGCATAACACGTATTCACCGGTTTAACCAGTTCATTTAAATCGTCATCAATCAATATACAGGCTTGAGCCAGTACCACTTTATCACCTCCTGACTTTAACAATACCCGTTGCGCCGTGCCGACAATTTTTTGCTGATTAATATTGATGTTGTAATCCCCGTCACAATAAGAATACGGCGTAGCATGCACCTGTGTTGATAAACCGTATGATGCAAAAAAACCACACAACACCTGACATAAATTTTCATAGGCGACAGGGATAGAATATGGCGTTTCCTTGGGCCAAACATACATATGAGACAGGTTGATCACGCCCTTTGTTTGTGGCACAGGGGCGCCACCTGTTCGGCGAGAAATCACCTTCCAACCGTTGTTTACTAACTCGCTACGCAACTCATCTGTGTCTGGCCACTTACTGCTCGCTGGCAATACTAAGGTAGGCGTATCGGTTTGCCACAACATTAAACATTGATCTAATTGGCCTGACTGCAACTGTTTTAGTAGTAAGGTTTCTTTTTCAAAGACATGTTCGACAGACGTCTGTTTTAGCCGAACGATGCGATTGCGTTGTTTATTCATAGCAGAGGTAATGGCAAATGTTTGGCGCTCAATGTAGCAGAAATGAGGAAAACGCCCAACGCAATTTATCGGCTAATGGCTTAAAGTCAAAGATAAAATACCTTGCACTTGACGACAATATTTCACAAGATAACCAACAGCCCAAGCGCTCACAATAAGGATATCTGATGTTTCAAAAAAAATTACTGTTAACATTAATTAGTACCTCGGCTTTTATGTTTTCAAACCTTAGTTTTGCTGATTCTGTTTTTGGAAGTGGCGCCGATAAATCAAAACTAACCGCAATATCTACTATTTTATCTACACCAGAAAACTATTTGGATCAATCGGTTACCGTTCAGGGCACTATAGTCAAAGTTTGCAAAAAGCGTGGCTGTTGGATGGAGTTGGCCTCAGATAAACAGTACAAAACATTGCGCATTAAAGTGCGTGACGGTGACATGGTATTCCCCATGACAACTATGGGCAAAACCGCCTATGCAACAGGCCCTCTGACGGCTATTCCATTGGATTTAGAGCAAACCAAGCGTTATTTGGCTTATCAAGCTGAAGAGCAAAATGAAACCTTTGATGAAAATAGCGTTACCCAAGCCATCACGGTTTATCAACTTAACCCTGTTGGCGTAACCATCGCTGACTAATATCTAGGTGTTAGATTATTTGTCGTTATGTTTAAAAACGTTAATTGGTTTAAGTTAAACCGCAGTTTACACCGAGATATTGGTTATTTTTGTGTTGGTGTGACATTAATTTTTGCCATATCGGGTATTGCGTTAAATCATGTTGAGGACTGGAACCCAAACTATCAAGTGATACACAACACTCAAACAATACCAGCACTGAAACAAATGGTTGAACGAGACAGCTTTGAAACCGATTTACTGATTAGTTTGCAGCTTAATAGCAAAATTAAAGCGCGTTTTTGGCAATCCCCGAGCCAATTAAAACTGTTTACCACCAACGAGCAAACCTTGATGCTCAACCTTGACAGTAATCAAGTGATTATAGAGCAAATCAAACCTAGGCCCATTCTACGCAGTTTAAACTTCTTGCACTTAAACGAAGCGAGAAAAGCCTGGACCTACTTTTCAGATCTGTATGCCGTTATGCTGATCTTCCTTGCGTTATCAGCGCTATTTATGATCAAGGGGAAAAAAGGGGTATGGGGACCTAGAGCGATTATTGTTGTCGCTGGTTTCGCCGCTCCCCTTGCTTTTATTTTCTATTACGCTAGCTAAATCAAATGACTGGTAGCATCAATTAACGGTGCAACTTCTTGTTGCACCACATCGAGCACTTGCTGTCTCAACCAACTGTGTGCATCATCTCGTTGCTGACGTACATGCCAAGTCATAGAAATCGGCGCAGGTGATAAATCAAAAGGCAAAGGTTTTGCAATAAGCTGTCCTTGCTCAAGCTGTTTCATGATTAACGGTAAGGGTATGGTGGTAATAAGGTCGGTTTGGGTTAGGATTTTTGCCATATTGGCGCAATGATTTACTGTCATAGCAATACGACGGCTTGTACCAATTTGTGCCAAATACCGATCTACACTACCTTTTGCATCTCCTGATAAAGACATTAATAAATGTTGTGCTTGGCAAAAATAGTCTAAGGTTAATGCCTTTTGCGCTAATGCGTGTTGAGGCCGCATCGCACAAACAAAATGGTTATTGAACAATAGCTTGCTATGTATATGTTCATTAGCCCCTTCGAAATAATCAAGCACCATATCAACATCTGCATTTAATAATAATTTTTCACCGTTTACTTGATACGGCACCGCATGCAAATTAACCAGGGGTGCGTGTTGCTCAATGCGTTGTCGCAGTGGCAACCAGAATAAGTCAGTCATCCAATCGGTACTGGCAATTCGAAACGTTCGAGCAAGCTGACGAATATCAGACTTCGTTATTTGAGCAGCGTGGCGAATATCAATTAATGGTTGGCGCACTTTTAACCACATGTTTTCAGCAAAGGGCGTTGGCTTTATTCCCCTGCCTTCTTTGACAAAAATAGGGTCTTGCCATACATGTCGCATTCGAGAAATAGCATTTGAGACTGAAGGTTGTGTCATGGCCAATCGATGAGACGCTTTAGTGACAGAGCGTTCTTGCATAATCACATCAAAAATGACCATTAGATTTAAATCACTTAACGCCATAATTTGTCTTTATCTTAGTTCCTTGCTCAATAACACCTAACAAACACATTGATTTTAACAATATATTTCATACCAACCATCAATTAGACCATATCAATTATTTATAGAAAAATACACACATAAACTTAAAAAACAGAACGAAAATAAGGAATTAAATCATGCAAGCAGCATATATTGAGCAATACGGTAATGAAGACAATTTAATCATTGGCCAACGTCCGTTACCTGAGATAGCCGACAATCAAGTATTAATTAAAGTTCACGCCAGCGCAGTAAACCCAGTGGATTGGATGGTTCGTGAAGGCTTTTTTAAGCAGCACAATGTACACACCTTGCCGTTGATTTTAGGCTGGGATGTAGCTGGAGAGATTGCCCAATTAGGCCAAGAGGTGAAACATTTAAAAATAGGACAAGCAGTATTTGCTTACACGCCTATTTTAAAACAAGGCGGCTACGCACAATACATTGCAGTTGATGCTGAGTTGGTTGCCAATAAACCACAATCTTTGGACTTGATAACATCAGCTGCGGTACCACTTGCAGCAACCACCGCTTGGCAAGCATTAACCAAGGCAGGTCAGTTAAAACAAGGCGACCGTATCTTAATTCATAATGCAAGCGGCGGCGTGGGTATGTTTGCTGTGCAAATGGCTAAGGCATTAGGTGCTTATGTTATTGGCACAGCATCAAAAGCCAGCCAAGCTTTTGTTGAGTCACTGGGTGTCGATGAGTTTATTGACTATCAAACGGAAGATTTTACAGAGAAACTATCAGAACTTGATTTTGTATTAGCCGCCGTAGGAGGCAATCAGGTAGTTGAGCGCTCTCTAAATGTAGTGAAAAAAGGTGGTTACCTTATTTCATTGTTGGATGAAATACCCGATGAATTAGCTTCTAGCCATCAAGTTATTTACCAACGTTTGTGGGTCACACCGGACGCTAATGACCTAACAACGATTGCCAACTTAATTGATAATGGCAAAATAAAAGTAGTCATTGATTCTACTTATCCACTTGAAGAGATAAAACAAGCACATCAACGTAGCCAAAGTAAACGTGCAAAAGGCAAGATTTTACTGCGCGTATCTCATCATAACAATGGTGATTAGTGATAAACCTTTTATCGGTTTACATATTGTAAAGGCCAGTAGCTTTACTCTACCGGCCTCATTAGGTGCTCTATATTCTTCAATTAAGTGAACTAGGCATCTACACTTGATGATTAGCGATAAAAGCCGACAACTTTCTTATAACAAATATTACGATAAGCGATAAGAAGATCAGGAATAAACTACTAGGCTCAGAGACTAAATAAGGCTCAGTTATTGAACCGGCAGCTATGCTCTTATTTGCCTCTGACTGGTAGGCATAAGCAGCTATCTCCAACCTGGTGCCATTGGAATCAACCGCAGTTTTATTAATTAATAGCCATGCATAATGCGAGTTGTTATTACGCTCAAATTGCACTCCAATGAGTGCTTCTCTTTGCTGACCATCAAAAAAGTGCCTTTTGGCATTCCATAAAGCTTTAGTTTCGTTTATCACTTCGCCTTGATTTAACAGACGTAGCTCACCTTCATTACTTGTTAAAAAGCGTGTTTTCCCGCTGGGTAAACCATGAAGTTGCCAGCGACTTTTTCCCCCAGTAGTTGTTAATGAACATGTAGCTTCATTTGCACAGTTTGAAATATCAAAAGTGGCATAGTGTGCCAGCGTTAAGTCGACCTGGCCGTCTTGGTCAATATCAACGGGCAAAATGATTGATTGTTCTTCCCCCGACATAGATGCTAGTGGAATATGAAGCGAAATAGCCTGTCCACTATGGACAACTTTAGCATACGACACCATTGGGGAAAGTAACCATACAATTACTATAATGAGATATTTTAATACCTGCTTACCAAGCAGTTTGTTCATATACCTATCCTTGTGTTTTGACAATGCTTGTTTGTTATATGAGGTAAAGGCACACATTAACGGTTATTACTAACCGCTAATGTGCTTGACCCTTAATACAATGCACTAAAGGCCTGCTTGCTTTTACTAACGCCAAAAGTTTACTTCAGCTGTTCACTAAACAACCGACAAAACGCGCAAAACTTACCGTCAAAACACGCAACAGGGTTAATTTTCTAGTGTGGTATAAGTTTAAATAATACAAATAAAAATGCCGCTTACACCAAGGTGTAAGCGGCTAGCTACTATAAATAGTAAGCTATAAAGAGAACTGTTACATTCAGTTATGGTATTACATTATTTTACAGCACTTTTTCTGCGACGCATTGTCATGGCACCAGCCAAACCTAAAGCAAGTAATGCAAAACCTGTTGGTTCTGGTACTTGAGTTGCTCTAGAGAAAATAGCTTCACCAAAATACAGGTCATCTAATGCAAAATCATTACCTGCTGGTGCTGTGTTGTTATTAACAATAGAGATAGTTGCAAAATCATTAGTACCTGAGTTCCAAGTACTAAAGAAATGTTCCCACTTCCCTGTTGTAGTTGAAGCAGTTAGGTTGCCAATCGTTTCCCCATTGATACTGAATAATAATTCAGCCGGAGATGCTGGATGCCAAGAAGATAAAAAAGCACCAAAATCATATTGTGAATTCTGTTGAACAGCAATGCTACCGGTCGTCCAAATAATGGTATTTGCTCGACTTGAACCATTAACAGCTAACATATGGCCTGTTGTTGTAGCATCATTAAAATATGTATGATCACCATAGCTAGTAGCATCTGGGTGGTGTTTTTTTGGATCTGATGTAACCGCATACACGCCTTCAGGATAAAAGCCTGTCGAGCCTGTTTGAGCTAATGTTAATTCAGATAGAAACCCGTTATAACCGTTTTCAAAGTTTCCGTTTGTGATCAAATTAGCATTAGCAGAACCAAAAGCTAAACAACCAGCTAATAGGGCGATCTTTTTCATATACATATCCTTAAAAATTTCTTATGAACAAAACTTAACTAAAATACTTAATTAGTGTTTTAACTTGTTTATTTTTACTTCGTTTACGCCAACAAGATTATCAAAAAGAAAATTGGACAACCGTCAAAATGCGCACAACTTAGTGTCATTAAACGCAACAATAGAAATGCATTGATAAATGCCGTATTTTGATAAGTAATAAAAGCAATAACGCCAAATGTGATATAGCTAGATAAAACCTTGCTCATATTTGTTTTAGCCAAATCTTTTCAGCTAACCAAGCAGTACAAAGTTCAAGAATTAAGCCCGCCTAATTTGTAAGCACAAACTAACACATCTGACCTTTACATCATTTATAGTTAATTGCGCTTTTTGACAGTAAGTTTTGCGCTTTTTGACGGTTACAAATTTGTTAACATGCCATATTCATACCGCAGAATTAATTGATCAACTTTCATCAAACAAACGAAAATTAACCATATTTAACAACAATATAAAAAAACAAAACAACAACAAGCAAAAATGTTAAACTATTGTAACTTAACTTAACTTTCACTCCATCAAAAAACTTAGACATTCAATGTTAAAAAACAAAAAAGAATGCATATTGAAAGAACAATTTATTCACTTACTTTCAGTTGTTGTTATGGTGATTTTACTATTAATCAACAACCGAGCGATGGCACATGCTCACCTTAAAAAATTAGATATTGCCCTTTCGCAAAACACTGTAGGAGTAGCAGTTCAAGATCACAGTGGCGTTTTATGGTTGGGAACAGCAAATGGTGTTGACCGTTTTGATGGCTACCAACTATCAACTTATAATCAGCTTGAAAAATCCTGCCAATTGCCAAGTCGACAAGTTTTGTCGATGTTAGTTGACAACAACAATGCCCTTTGGGTTGGCACATCAAATGGCATGGCGGTTAAACAAAATAACCACAATTGTTTTAAATGGCCGACTAGTGTACAAAGTAATCAACGTATTAGTCATTTGCTTGAAGATAGCCAAGGAAGAATATGGGCGACAGGCAATGTGATTTTGTTGTCGTCAGCCGATAAGCAGTCTTTTCGACTAATTGCCGAAGCTGATATATCTTACGAAAATAGCTTAGATATCGTTGCCACCGGCGTTGAAGTTCAATCCGCCTACTCTCAAATATTCGAAGATAGCCAAGGAAGAGTTTGGTTAGTGGGCTACAATGGCCTCAGCCTTTTTAATGAAAGCTCTCAACAGTTTGATTCAATATTTTCCCCCACACTAAATGAAACTACAAAGAGAACTCATCACTTTCTTCATATTGTCGAATTTGAGCAAAAGCTTTGGCTAGCAGGTAAACAAGGAGTATTTAGTTTTGATCCAAATACTCACATTAGCAGCTATTACACGTTTTTTAAAAACGATGATCAGTTCAAAGAAAATAATTTTGTTACTCAGCTTCACATCGATAGTCAGAACAACTTATGGGTTGGTACCTTTAATGGGCTACAGAAATTTGATAACAATAAAGGAAACTTTAATTCGCTGTTATCTGCTGAGCAATTATCCAGTGACAACCAAATAAGTAATAACCGTATTGGCACTATTTTATCGTCTACCGATGGTACTTTGTGGGTGAGTGCTATAAGTGGGATTTATAACCAAGACGCTAAGAGCGGTAAATTAAAACGGGTAGAAAGTTACCAAGATGTTCATTCAAATTTAAATGGTGGCAATGTACCTAAACTATTGCTGACCCGTAGCGGTGCAATTCTAATAAAAATTGATCTCGACGGACTTTACTGGCTTACGCCCAATAACAGGCGTTTTAGTCATGTGCTTCCCAAGCAAACACATACATCTAATTTTGATAACAATATTATTAGAGCCATTTATGAAGATCCACTAACGCCTTCTACTTTATGGATAGGGCTTGATGGCGCAGGCATAAAAAAACTTACCATTAAAGAACGAGACTTTGGTTTACACTTCATCGAAGAAAGTGAACGCTTTCGTCATCATCACGCGCCTAAAGACAGTGGTCAAATTGGAGAATACATCCATGCCATAACAAGAGCTCCTGACAACACCCTTTGGGCAGCCACTAATTTTGGATTACGTGTATTTAATGAAAAGCAGAACAACTTTGTTGAAGCTAACATTATTACAGACAGCTCACATCCCAAAAATCTATTGGTTAATTCAAAAACTTACACCTTACTAAATGACGAAGAACGCAATATTTTTTGGTTTGCTGGTGATGGCTTTTTTGGCTACCAAGATTATCATGACCAAAGTAAACCTGTGATTATTTGGACAGAAGAAAATGCTCCAGCGTTAAAAGACAACGCCATTCATAAACTGTATAAAGATCAGCAAGGAAATTTATGGCTCGCAGGCACAACAGGCCTAATTCGTTTTACAACCGAGCTTCAGCATTTTCAGTCTATTGACCTAGCGAAAGCAGGTGTTAAAAGCACTGATATATGGGTACATGGTATTTGGCAAGCAAGCGAGCGCACGTTTTGGTTAGCAACTCGTGGGGGTGGTTTACTTCAGATGAGCTTAATACCACCTAACGCTAATACCAATCCTAGTCAGGCCATTGAGTGGAAACATTTTGGCCTTGCAGACGGTTTAAAAGATACCATGCTCTATTCCTTGTTAGCTGACAATGACAAGAATCTCTGGTTAACCAGCAACAAAGGTATTGCAAAATTTGATACTCAAACCACACAATTTAGTCATTACACTCCCAGCGATGGAGTACAGGGTTGGGAATTTAATTACGGTGTAGGCCATATAGGCGCCAGTGGAACCTATTATTTTGGTGGTATCAATGGCATCAACATATTTCAGCCGCAAAATGTAAAGAAAAATCTGATACCACCTATCGTTAGCTTGAAGCAGGCATTTTTACACGAACAACCTCTATCACAAATTGACGACCTAGATTTTTCTTATAAAGAGAATTACTTAACGTTTGAATTTGTTGGTATTTTTTACGCTGAACAACAAGACATTCGTTATCAATTTAAATTAACGGGTCTAGACGATGAGTGGATCAACGCGGGAAAAGAGCGAAAAGCAAGATACAACGCATTACCACCAGGGCAATATATATTCGAAGTTAAGGCGGCAAATAAAGACGGTATTTGGAGCGAGCCGACCACTTTAGCAAGTTTTACCGTGCACCCAGCCCCATGGCTTAGCCAAGAGGCCTATCTATTTTACGGTTTTTTAGTGTTTCTTATGATCTATTTTTATCATATGTGGCGTGATCGAACAGAGCAGAAACTAAAACAAAAAGTAAGCCAGGCAACCTTAGATCTTGCCAGAACAAATGAACACATTCGTCTTCAATTTCAAAGCTTTGCGCACGAAGTAAAAACCCCATTGATGTCAGTAAATAATCATTGCAATATTGCATTAAGGGAAGTGTCAAAAGCGCAGCAACTAGGAAATGATGCTCAGCAACAAATGATATTAACGAGTATTCAAGCGGCGATAAGTTCACTTGAAGATATACGAGCTGGTGTCAGACAAGAACTCAATTTAGCTGAGCTTAGAATTAAGTGCGACTATAAAACAATCGATTTACTTGTTAGTGACATAGTCAATCAAGTGCTCTCCACTAGAACAAACCGATTAGCAGAGCGAGAACTAACCATTCACTTATCCATCCCCGAACAAGCCGCTATACACTGCCAACCGGGAACGCTCGACTTAGTACTTGATAATTTACTCGACAATGCTATTGAACATACCCCAAAAAACGGGACAATTACTTTAAGTGCGATACAAAAAGAAAATGTGTGGCAGTTTTCAATTGATGACAGCGGCCCAGGGATTCCAATTAGTGCGCGCTCTCAAGTTTTTACCTGTGGTTATCGAATAAACTCTGCAAACTTCAATGCTAATCATTGTGAAGGTCGAGGCATGGGGCTTTATCTGGTGAAAGCAATTCTTGATACCTGTCAAAGCAACGTCACCTTAACCGAGAGCAAATTGGGCGGTTGCCGTTTTACTTTCGCTCTGCCAGTTGCGAAAGCTCAACCAGAGTTATTGTATTTTAATAAACTGCCAGAACCTATCAACATCGACCATATCAAAAGCGATGAGAAAAACAAAGACATGTATACAGTGTTGTTAGTGGAAGATAATGCCGATTTAAGACAGTCACTTAACTATTTGTTGAGTGAAACATATCAGATAATTCTAGCTGAAAACGCCGTACAAGGTTTTAAACTGGCAAACAAACATCAGCCAGATATTATTGTTACTGATATCAGCATGGAAACTAAAACAGCAGGTATCGATTTAGTCAGACAGTTAAAATCTGACGATTCTCTGTCACACATTCCTGTGATCGTTTGCAGCGCTTTTGGCGATACAACTACGCGGCTCGCAGCATTGGACTCTATGGCTGATATATTTTTGGATAAAAACAGTGATATAACCATGCTAGAGCGACACCTACACAATCTTTCCAGTCAAATGCGACGCGTTGAAGAAAAAGTAAAACAATCGTTAAAAGCTTCAATGACTACAGAGCGAAAAATAAAAAATACGTCTACAGAAGTTAGCCAAGAATCAGAACGTAAAACGCAATTCATAGAAACGATTAAGGCGTTGATATGCGAACATTTTACTAATTACGATATCACTGTTGAGCAACTTGCTGGTCGTTATTTAAAATGCAGTATTCGCACTGTACAGCATAATTGCCGTTTATATCTGCCACAAGAGTTAAGTGTAAAAGCATTACTTAACGGCTATAGAGGCGTAAACGCAATGATTGAGCTAATCCAGACTGAACATCAGATCAAACGTATTTGCATAGACGTTGGTTTTAACAATGAGCGTCAAATGAGTCGATGGTTTGCCACACATCTTAAAGTGACTCCCAGCCAGTTCAGAAAAGTACCTAACGAGGCAAGGTATTCTAGCGAGTTGTATATGATACTCGATTTTTTCAATATGGATTTAGCAACAAAATCAGCCGAATAGCGCGGATGTGTTCGTCACTAGCAAAATGAAAAGTGGCTAACCACATACTTGTTTAACGAATATTCTTCGAAACTATAGTGATTAAATCGAACATCATGTACATTAATGCTTTAATAACGTACAAACAAAACAATAACTAGGGATTAATATGAAGTTTCGTTCTTTATTGGCTTTTAGCATATTGTCGTTTGGATTTAGTAGCTTAGTGGCTGCCGACGAGTTCACGACAAAACAAATTGAACAAGTGAAGCAAGTGCGAGAAGCCGCACTTGAGAGTGACTTAAGTTGGCAGCTTTTATCTTCTCTGACCACAGAAGTAGGCCCAAGACTTCCGGGCACTGAAAATGACAAAAAAGCAGTTGCATGGGCGCAAGATAAATTTAAAAAACTTGGCTTTGACAAAGTTTGGATCGAAGAAGCAACTTTTCCAGAATGGCGACGTTACCATGAGTCAGCCAAAATTATCTTACCTAGTGAACAGCCTTTACATTTAACAGCGCTTGGCAATAGTGTTAGTACGCCTAAAGATGGCTTAACTGGCGAAATTGTTCTATTTGAAACCTTAGACGAATTAATTGCAGCACCAGCAAACAGCTTAAAAGGCAAAATTGCTTTTATTAACTATCGTATGAATCGTCACGTTGATGGTAATGGTTACGGTCCTGCAGTTCGAGCGCGTAATAGTGGCGCGGTTGAAGCAGCTAAAAAAGGTGCAATTGCTTACATGATGCGTTCGGTCAGTACTAGCCATCATCGTTTTGCTCATACTGGTGGCAGCCACTATAAAGAAGGGGTGACTAAAATCCCATCAACTGCAGTAGCCAATCCAGATGCAGATCAACTAGCTCGTTTGGTCGATGCTGGTCATAAGGTTAAAGTTGCATTAAATATTCAAACAGAAGATTTAGGTCAAGGAACTAGCTACAACGTCATTGGCGAATTTACTGGTACTCAGTTCCCTGAGCAATATGTGTTAATTGGCGGCCATTTAGATTCATGGGATTTAGGCACAGGCGCATTGGATGACGGTGCAGGTGTTGCCTTAACTATGGCGGCAGCAAAACACATTGCTGATGTAAAACGCCCCAAGCGTAGCATACGAGTGGTGTTATTTGCCGCCGAAGAGCTTGGCCTTTGGGGAGCTAAGGCTTACTTTGAAAAACATAAAAATGATTTAGGTAACATTGTTGCTGCTGCAGAATCTGACTTTGGTGCCGATGTTGTTTATGGTTTTGAATCACGAGTTAATGCCGCATCTCTGCCAGCAGTTCGTGAAATTGCAAAGCAATTAGCGCCGCTTAATGTCACTTATATAGGAAAAAATAGCGCTAATGGCGGTCCTGATTTAATTCCACTTAAAAATGCCACTTCAGCACCGCAATTAGCGCCGCTTAATGTCACTTATATAGGAAAAAATAGCGCTAATGGCGGTCCTGATTTAATTCCACTTAAAAATGCCACTTCAGCACCAATTTTTGCACTTCATCAAGATGGTACAGATTATTTTGATTATCACCACACGGCTGATGATACATTAGACAAAGTTGATCCTGCCAAACTTAAGCAAAATACAGCAGCCTATGCGGTATTTGCTCTAATGGCGGCTGATGCAAAAACTAAGTTGTCAGGAAAATAGGCAAGTGTGAATCACGCTTGATAACACGTCGATTTGAAAATGGCGCTTGTTTTATAACAAGCGCTTTTTATCGCCTCAAAACAAAGTTAATGATAATTATTTGCATTTAAATAAAATGACGATATACTGCCAGCACTATTTTGCTTTATCTGTTAACAAACACTTGGCTCTGTTATGCAAATTTTCAAATTTTTAATGAGTGTCTTGGCAATAACATTTTTACCGTCGGCTATGAGTGGTGCCTACGCTAGCGAAACAAACAGCATTTGGACAACTGAGATCATGTATTACATTATTTTTGATGTAGCCTTTATCTTGATCACAGTAACTGGTTTTAAATTGTATAAGTTAATGTTTATCCCTCCTAAAAAAACCTTGTAAATTGAAACTCGTATTATTTTAAGACGGCTTCAATTGTTTAAACCGTCTTAAACATGAGTTAACGCACATAAAACACATTTCATCAATTTCACCGACGATAAAAAGCGACTAAAATACCTTTTATTGATCTAGCTCAAGTTTTTTATTTTTGCGACAAGTAACATAATAGGCTTGCGCCAAAACCATTGATATTTAAAACGACACGTAACACCGAAAAAATATAGGGGATGGTGAGTTTGTACCAACAAGAGCGCTGGCTAACAAATTTAGCGCATACTGCATTTCTACTTTTATTGGCTGCCTGCAGCTTGGCTTTATTGATACGCGATCAACCACTGGGCGCGCAAGTCCTCTATTGCATTTTTTCCATATCATTAGCATTAGCTTACTTTTTAAAAAACAATAAACATTTAGCCGTTGGTTTTAGCTTCATTGGCTTTGTTGCAATTTTTTCTGTTGGGCACCTTTATATTCAGGATATAGAAGACATAGAGGAAATATATCACTTCATTCCGCTGTTATTCTTAATGATATTTCCAGGCTCCTTTATCCCGCTATTAATTGCGCTAGGACTTACCACAGCATACGGATACTCTTTAGGCCAAACACCTTTTTTTGATGTATTTGAAGATAGTTTCGAAATGGTCCTAGTGACAGCGTTTGCCTGCACCATGTCGTACTTCCATCAACAAGCTAAACGTCAAATGTTACTGTTTAGGCAAGAAAGTTATACCGATTATCTTACTGGATTAAAAAATCGCAAAAGTTACCGTGAAGCAATCGAATATTTACAATTGCAACTAGTTGATAAACCAGAGCAACAATTTGCCTTACTTTCTATCGATCTTGATGGCTTTAAAAAGATAAACGATCAGTTAGGGCACATCATGGGCGATCAAGCCTTAAAACAAGTTGCCAGAAGATTAGAGTCATTATGTGACGCAAGTGTTGAGTTATTTAGATTAAGCGGTGATGAATTTGCTTATTTGTTAGCGCCTACTACGAAGATTAAACGTACAGCTGAACATTTGGCAGAAGAGATTGTTTCATTGGCTGAACAGCCATACGAGTTAGAAAATAAGCACTATTTTATTTCCTCTAGCATTGGTATTGCCATCTTTCCAACTGACGCACAAGACAGTGAATCTTTGGCGATCAAATCTGACTTGGCTATGTATAAAGCAAAAGCTGAAGGTAAAAATACCTATGCCTTTTACCAACAGCATTTAACAGAAAAAACCATTCGTTATCATGAGCTGGAAGCCGATTTAAAACTTGCAGTGCAAAAAAACCAGTTGGTTTTACATTATCAACCTAAAGTATGTATCAATAGCAATAAAGTATTTTCGGCCGAGGCATTAATTCGTTGGCAACACCCTAAATACGGCTTTATTAGTCCATTAGAATTTATTCCTATCGCCGAGGCATCTGGTGATATTTGTGAAATTGGTTATTGGATTGCAAAGCAAGCTTGCACCGATTTTATCAAATTTAAAGCGCAGTCAGAGATGTCGAGTATTGCCATTAATGTATCAACCAAGCAACTTACTGATAGCGGCTTTATTAAAAAGCTCAACAACATCATAACGGAAGCTAATTGTATGCCGCAGTGGATAGAGTTAGAACAAACAGAAAGTGCTTTAATGGATTCACAACGAATGCATGTCAATGTGATGTCGCAGCTTAGACAATGTGGCTACAAATTGGCGCTAGATGATTTTGGTACTCATTATTCATCACTATCACAACTGACCAACCTACCCTTGCATACGTTAAAAATCGATAAAAGCTTTATCGATCACTGTACTGATAATAAAAAAGCTCACATGATCGTTCGTACGATTATTCAGTTGGCAGACAATTTAGGTTTACAAACGATTGCTGAAGGTGTGGAAACCAGTGAACAGCTTGATTTGTTGCGCTCAGAAGGTTGTGTTGCCTATCAGGGATATTACTTCTCTAAACCGCTACCAGCAGAAGATTTCGAGAAGTTACTTAGCGCTGAAAGTGCTCAGTTTGCAGAGAAATAGCAGCGAACCGATTACCAGCGCTAACTCGCTATCATATGCCACGGCCCTTTAATCGCTAATGTTTTAGTAGGCGAATAAATATTAACAAACAGCGTTGAGCCATCTGGTGAAAAACAAGCACCGGCCAACTCTGTTTGACTATGTAGCTTAGCAAAAGCATACAATTCACCTTCTGGTGTTACGCCGCGTAAATGATTGTCCACTTTATCAGTATATTGATCTTCACACACCAGCAAATGACCAAATGGCGTTACGGTTAAGTTATCACCAAAGTTAAAAAGCGTCGCGTTTTGGCTTTCCAAAAACAGCTGTAATTTTCCCGGTTGCTGTGCTTCTTGCAGTTGTCCTTCATATGTTGATGGTTGATAACGCATAATCTGTCCTAAATGCTCAAAACCACCATTGGTACAACAGAAATAAAGTTCGTTATCTCCCCAATGAATGCCCTCTCCGCGGGCGAATAACGCAGCTCCTTTTTCATGACCTTGTATTCTCAAGTCATCTTCTGGGCTCTCTGGGTTTTCAATATCAACCCATTCAGTTTCCATCCAAAAGTTTAATGGCATATTGGTCTGCAACCAATTGCGTGTATCAAATTTAGGCTTGTGCTTTATCACTAGCGCTTGAAGCCTACCACCGTGAATCAATTTACCAAATACCTTGGGAATAAATCGGTAAAACAAACTATCGCCACGATCTTCGGTTAAATACACAATACCTGTTCTTGGATCAACCACAGCAGCTTCATGATTAAAGCGCCCCATGGCTTTTAGAGGCTCTGCTGACACAATACCTTGAGCTGTAGCGGGTACTTCAAATATGTAGCCATGTTCCTTACTTATATTGCCATCTGGCGTATCAACTGACTCTTCACACGTAAGCCAGGTCCCCCAAGGCGTGGTACCACCAGCACAATTTCGTATGGTACCTACTAAACTCATAAATTGGTTTTCTACCTGGTTTTTGGCAACATCATAAACAATCGTAGATGTGCCACCAGGCAGTGCGACGCCGCTCTTATAGGTATCATACGCATGTGCAGATTTGTGTTGTTTCAGCAATGGGGATAAATCTTCAAGGTGTTTGGGGTGCAACTCGTGATTACGTACAAGCGCAACCTTGTTGTCGCCAAGCGGTAAACAGCCCATGCCATCAGCTCTATCAGGTACATCTAAGCCGTCTGACATCTTATCGCCTAACGACGAAATAATTTGATATGAAAAACCTCTTGGTAAATCTAACAGCTTATTTTTGTCGCTAACTAATGGTCCAAATCCCTTGTGAGTTTTCATTGGTTTATCAACAAACTTAGTACCAAGATAGCTTACGGCCAATCCACTAAATGCTATTGTCCCTGCCCCCACCATAAACTTTCGTCTACTGACCATTTTTATCCCTTTATCAATATAAATAATAAATCTTTCAAAGATTATCATATCAAGATGTCAAATTGATTAAATAAGGATTTGGACTATTGGTTTAAAACTAAAGACGCTTTGATACCCGCACTTAAATCATTAACTCTACTATTGCCACATCACAAACTTATACCAATTGGTATTACCCCAGTAGAGACAAATTTATGCGTTCATTAATACTCAGACAATATCACTTGTATCGATTGCTAATAGCAATACTTGATCATTACATTCAACCAGTCGTTAATCTTTTTGGTCGTACCTATGTCGCTTGGGTATTTTTTGCCTCTGGCCTAACAAAAATTAGAGATTGGCAGTCAACATTAATGCTTTTTGAATACGAATATAGCGTGCCACTAATTAATTTTGAGCTTGCTGCTTGGTTGGCGACATTTGGCGAACTGGTGCTGCCTCTATTACTTATTATCGGGTTGGCGACACGGGTTAATGCTGTAGGCCTGAGCATTATTAACATAGTTGCGGTGATCAGTTTAGAAGAAATAGCGCCGGCAGCGTTATACGGGCATGTTATTTGGGGCGTTATTTTACTGCATATCATACTGCTTGGTGGTCAAAAGTTATCAGCGGATCACTGGATTAAAATTAAATTATACCAATCCGTATAAGAGATTGCTCACTTAGCGATAGTTTAATGGCTTAGAGGCAAGGCATTGATTGCAAAGAATGGTTATTCCATTGTTAAAATCAATAACACAGCATATAAGCCTTTAAAACTCGCCCTTTGGGAATGGATGGGCAACATGATAACTGCACAAAATAAACTTAATGTAGAACATCTATATCTTCACTTATTTCATTTGTTCTAATGCCGCTCATGCCATTCTAAGTGGATAATTCTTTATCCGGATTGGTATTACAGCATACTGCTTAAAGATTAATTATAGAATTTCTAGCTCGTCGTGTTGCTGAGTGCAGTGGGTGAATTGTAATGACAAGAACCATAACACTGCCTCAGCCTTTTTATTTTAGATTTGAAACAAGCTCTTTTAACATGGTTTTAGCGTGAGCTGCTGGATGGGGCATAAGGCTTAGGTGGGCTGAAATAATCGCCCCCTCTTTTAGCATTACCACAGTGTTTGCTACAAGTTCGGGGTTTGGTAATTGCGCAAGTTTTACTAAGTTTAAAAAATAATCTTTTAATTTCAGCTTATGCTGTACCGATTGCATGTAAAAGGTATTGTCTCGTTCTTGAAATTCAGACGAAGCTTTAATAAACATACAGCTACTAAAAGCTGGTTCATTGAACCATTCTTCAAGTGCATCAAAAACACAATAAATCTTATCTTGTTCTGACTGAGCTAAGTGATTAACCCGCTGCTCAAGCCAGCAGCTAAAGTTTTCATCTCTTCGCTCTAATACCGCGGCAATTAACGCTTCTTTATTTTTGAAATTTGCATAGATGGTTGTTTTTGAAATACCGGTTTCTTTAACAATGAGGTCAACACCTGTTGCATGAAAGCCGTTGCGATAAAAAATATCTAGCGACTTTTGAAGTATTTCTTCCTTTTTAGACGGTCTCAACATTACCCCCTTTTCAATTTTTGTTCGAGTGTAACATAGCGGTTCACTCAGGCGACTGGAAAGTTTTTTGTTGATAATAACGTAATTTTGAATTACTGTACAGATCTGTACAGATACTCAAGAGGACTGAATGTATGGATGATTTAAGTAAAATTATTAACCACGTAACACTGAGTGCTGAAGTATTTTACTCAGGTAACTTGTGTGGTATCCAAACTATTGGCAGTAGTGATGGTGGTCATTTACATATTCTAGAATCAGGCAAATTAACCATCATTACTAACGAAGGCCATAAAGTATGCTTAGACACGCCATCAGTGATTTTTATACCCGACGGCAGTGAGCATAGAGTTATCGCCAGTGAGTCAGATCAGGCCAATCTTATCTGTGCAGTGGTGAAATTTAACTCTGCCAATAGTCACTCGTTAATAAAGTCTTTACCTCAATTTATCTATTATGAGATATCTGGCAAAAATGATATTGGAAATACTGCGGCTTGGCTGTTTAGGGAAGCATTTGATAAAAAAACAGGCCGACAAGCGATGATAGATAAACTCGCCGATATATTTTTACTGCAAGTGCTGCGAGATGTCGTTGAAAATGGTGTTGTCTTGCAAGGGGTTTTGTCGGCAATGACACACCCAAGGTTATCAAGTGTGATTGAAGCTATTCACAAAGAGCCTGAAAGGCCATGGACCGTTGAGTCTTTAGCAGAAATTGCCGCGCTTTCACGATCAAAATTTGCCGCTCTTTTTAAGGAAACCGTAGGACAACCGCCCAATAATTATATTACCGATCTCAGGGTTGCGATGGCCAAAGATCTTTTGCAAAAAGGTAAATCAATTAACCTAATTGCAAATGAAGTGGGTTACGAACATGGATCAGCTTTAGCGCGCGTATTTAGGAAAACGTTAGGTTTATCACCAACAGAATGGGTGAATTCGCAACGTTCAAAATCTTAAATTCTAGAGGCTAAACACCTATGTGTACTTTTTTTGTTTAGCCTTTACTCTTCTATATTTTAGCCTTCTCGATTGCTTACTGTTCTCACCACAAATAATTAACATCAATTCTATTAAATATCGATTAAAGATTTTTGGTTTCAACTTCAAGACCATTGGATACCTGAGTCAATTTCTATTCTTTTATGCTTACTCCTGTCGAGTAACCCGCTGTTAGATACGTGGTTACTGAATTTTAATTAAGGAGAAAATATATGAAATTATCCACTTTGTTCAAATCAATTAGCGTCGCTGGCGCGTTAGCCGTTAGTAGCTTGGCATTTGCTGTCGACAACAATATCAATGTTAACGCTAACGACTTAGCAATACATGGTTACGACCCTGTTGCTTACTTTACAAAAGGAGCCCCTACTAAAGGCTCAGCTAAGTATAGCGCGACACATGAAGGTGCGATTTACTACTTTTCATCTACAGAAAATCGCGACAAGTTTAAAGCAAATCCGACCAAGTTCGCCCCACAGTTTGGTGGCTATTGTGCAATGGGAATTGTATTAAACCAGAAGTTAGATACCGATCCATCAGCTTGGTATATCGACCAAGGTAAGTTGTACCTAAACCTAAATAAAACCGTGCAGAAAAAATGGATGGAAGATGTTTCAGGCAACATTCAAACAGCGGATCGTACTTGGAATGGTATCGAGTATGTTCCGGCTCAAGTATTGGCAGATCAATAACGAGGTGATTAATGAATAAACAACTACTAGCAAGTGTAGCATTAGCGGCCGTTTTGTCTTCAACCGTTGTCACTCCTGTAGAGGCAGCTGGAAAAGAGAAATGTTATGGCGTCGCTAAAGCGGGCCAAAACGATTGCGGCAATTTAGCAGGTACTCATTCTTGCGCAGGACAATCAACCGTTGATAACGATCCGGGAGAGTGGAAGCTGGTTGATAAAGGCACCTGTGAAAAGATTGGTGGCATGTTAAAGAAAGAAGCAAAAGCAAAGTACAACGCTAGTAAAAAAACTCACTAGCAAAACAAGGGTAGAAGCCAAAATGACGCTAAAATGTAACGTAGAACCACTCATAGGTGTTGGGTTAAGACATAAACATTATCAAGACGCTTTGGCTTCACCTGCCCCTATCGATTTTGTCGAAGTTCACTCAGAAAACTTCTTTGCCTCAGGTGGAGCAACCATCAACTACCTAAAAGCCGTTCGGGACACTTACCAGGTGAGTCTGCATTCAACGGCGCTAGGGCTAGGTTCGGCAAAAGGTGTTCCTGGGTACTTTATTAATAAATTAAAAAATCTTATTTCATTAATAGATCCAATATTGGTTTCAGATCACGCCAGTTACGCTTGGAGTACTTGGATGTCAAAACCAATACATATGGGTGATTTATTACCACTAAGTTTTAATGAAAAATCACTACAAGTATTAGTGAACAATGTTGAGATGGTGCAAAACGAACTTCAGCGCCAAATACTGGTAGAAAATCTGTCGTCTTACCTTGTGTTTAAAGAGGATGAGATGAGTGAAGCTGAGTTTCTTACGCAATTACATCTTCAAACAGGTTGTGGCTTGTTAGTTGATCTCAACAATATTTTAGTGTCGGCTGCTAATATTAATAGTCGCGACAAGTGGCAGTTTGCCTATCAATGGCTCAACAACATCCCTTCATCTGCAATAAAAGAAATTCACCTTGCAGGACACACACCAGTAGCCGCTGGTGAAATTATTATTGATGACCATAGCCAACCGATTAGCGAGGATTGCTGGCAACTTTATCGGCTAGCATTGAAACGTTTTGGCGCAGTACCTACGCTCATCGAATGGGATAATAACTTGCCTAGTTGGCCAGAATTAATAGCACAAGTGACAAAAGCGAAACTAATAGCTAAAGCAACACTAACAAACTCAGCCACAGAGGCTAGCTATGGATAAGTTAATGTCAAATAACGTGTTGCAACACCAAGAAACTTTTGTTGCCAAAATTTTGAGTGAACAGCCATTAACAAACAGCCGCTTTGACAAAGGGTTATACATCTATAGAAAAAACTTACAAGCAACCGCAACTCAAGCATTATCTATCACTTACCCTACATTGGCGGTTTTAGTTGGCAACGACTTAATGGGTAAAATTGCTCATTCACTTTTACTTAAACAGCCTCCACATATAGGAGATTGGGCTGAGTGGGGGGTTGGCTTACCAAACTTCTTAACTTCATTAGAAGTCATTGAAGAATATCCCTTTATTGCTGAGGTAGCTCGTATGGATTTGGCTATACATCAATCAGAACGTGCAACACAGCAAATGTTTTTACAAGAGTCGGCTTTTTTAATGCAAGAAAAGGGGCTAGATAATGTCGGGATATTAATCAATGACAGCGTTCATACGTTTTCCACCAGCTACCCGATTATTCAGATAAAAGAAGTGGCAGATCATGACAATAAACAATCTTCTCTGGCGTTACTCAATAAATTAGATCAAGGGCAAACTCACTACAATATATTAGTTTATCGACCGCAATATAAAGCCCAGGTCGTTGAAATTTCAGATAGCGAATTAACTTGGTTAACACTGTTAGTAAAACAAATTTCAATAGGAAAAGCGCTAGAGCTTGTCAGTGATTTTGATTTCACCCAGTGGTTAACACAAGCCTTAAGTAGAAATTTAATTAAAGCGTTTATCTCACTAAATTAAAAGGGAATAACAATGCTCCATAAAGCCCATTTAACGTTAAAAATAATCAAGCAATTATCAAGGTTATTTATCATAACCCTTGTTGTCATTGCTTTACCTTCCAAGGCCTTAACACAAAGTGTAGATACCAACATAAGCGCACCTGACTTTTCCACGGTCACCTTATCTGGAGATACATTTACCTTAGCCAATTTTCGAGGAAACAAGCCAGTGTATTTATTTTTCTGGGCAACTTGGTGCCCTATTTGTCAACGAGAAATCCCTCGCTTAAAAGCTTTTCACCAAGAATTTTCTGAGCAGATTGAAATATTAGCCATCAACGTAGGTATTAATGACAACATCAACAATGTTGAACAGTACCAACAAAAATATAACTTACCATATGCTTTAGCATTTGATGATAACTCCCGTATCAGTGAACTTTATGGTGTTTTTGGCACACCGACGCAAGTGATCATCGACATTGACGGTCATATTCGATATCAAGGCCACCAGTTCCCACATGGATTGGAAAAAATGTTAGCCACACTTGCCACCGCTAAACGTTAAGTATTGTTGGTTTTTCTTTTTAGATTAGGGGCGTGTTACGCTGGTAATAAAGGCCTGTCGGTAAGGTGTTTTGTCCTAGTGTTTTCATTTAGCCGAAGCCTGCCCCTAATCTTTTTTTACTTTCGCTACTTAACTTCATTAAAAACCACACGGATTTAATAACACCAATGCAATAAAAAGACGAAACGTTTCAATACGTAGACTCTCTGGTGCCCACATTTTTAACAAAAAAACTAAAATAGCCGCACATTGGTTATTAAAGTTTGGCCTGCAGAGTAAACCTGCCCCAACCAAAATAAACATTAAGGTTTTGGCAAACTCGTTCACGCCCACCGTTTCACAATTAAGGATTAAAAATGAATCTAGAAAAAGCACACTCGGCAATTTATGCTGGCATTGCTGCGATGTTTGCTATTGGTTTACTATCGATTGGAGAATTTATTTTCTCTTGCACTGCATTAATTATGGCGCCACTTGGCGCCTCTGCCGTATTAGTATTTGGGGTGCCAGACAGCCCATTGGCACAACCCAAAAACGTGATTTTTGGCCATCTATTAACTGCGTTTATTGGGTTAGCCATCATCTCTGCCTTTGGCGTTTCCCCTTTCACACTCGCTTTAGCCACAGGGCTAGCCGTAAGCGCCATGTTATTAACTAACACAACCCATCCACCGGCCGGAGCAAACCCGCTATTAATCATGATGACAGAACAAACCTGGTCTTATTTGTTAACCCCTGTATTGACAGGAGCTGTGGTCATTGTGATTACAGGTTTAGCGGCCAAAAAGCTGCACAATAAATTATTAAATAATAAAAGTGCTTACCCATAACGTGCAGCAAAGTTCTGCGATGACAACAGAGTTTTACTTATAAAACACTCTATAAATACAAGGTTTAATACCACGACAAATACTCTGCCATAATCAAATAAGAATTGATGTATTAACTCATAAGCCATTAGCTGACCAAATAACAAATTCAATGAGATCTCAATAACTAACAGTGATATTGGCGTTGCTGAGATCGCAATGGCTCGATACATCCAACATTGATGATTGGTAAAACTCTTACGCCAAGCATAATAAAACCCGACGATAAAGCTAAGCGACATTATTGCACTGAATGCTAACAAAGAGAGATATCGCGCGCCCTTCACGTCAGGTGTCAACATGTGGTGCATGGCGATACCAGATAGCGCAATACCAATTCCCGAAATAATAGTGATACAACCTGCCATACGATGCCATTGTTTGTAGCGTTGGCGAAGGTAAGTCGAAAATTGAAAAGGTGCGCTTACAAAAAACAGAATGCCAAATATACCATGGGTAAAAATAACCACTGGCTTTTGATAATACACAGGGTTGATAAATTCACTTTGTATTGGTGTCTCTCCCAGACCCAATGCAACAAAAATTAAAATAAAGACTGCTGGTATTGCCGGAATGGCAAATATAATGAGCAATATCGAAACGGTTGGCCAGTTAAATGAACTTGTTACTTTTTGTGCTTTATTTGATAGCCTAATATCTTGTGTCATAGTCAAAGTTTCTCGTTGGTATCATTTTTTACCATCATGTTACTTTGACTAACTGCTGTGTCGTCCGGCTGTGTTTAACAATACCTTTAACAGTACAACCCTACACTTTCGGACTTGTAACTTTTAATATATAGCATTGTTTTTGAAGCGATTTACACCTAGACGAGCGCAAAATGTCGAATTCATTTTTTTTAATGTTTATCAATACCGTCACCCTCAGTATTGCGCTATTTAGTGCCAATCTGTTGCTCAGCCGAACAGAGAAACACCATGGCGACATTGCTCTTGTCACTTGTTTGGTATCTATCGCCTTTGTTTTAAGCCGCTCAACTTTATCTGACGTTTCTCCTTATTTTGCCGTTAACCTTTTAATTTTTACTTTGCCAACAATGTTCTTAATTGGTCCAAGTTTTTGGTGCTATGTCCTTAGTATGACCAGTAAGTCAAATTGGCTTTTTAGACGCCATCACCTAAAGCATTTTAGTTTAGCCCTGTTAGGATGGTGTATTGCTACGACAACATTGTTTTTACCCGATGAAATCAAACATCACTTACTAATACAGGGGACTGACCAATACATACCTACCTACAGCACGCCAATGCAATACCTAGTATATTGCTTAGTATTGTCTACTTTTATGTTAGTGCTGTTCTGGGCAGTTCAAACCGCTTATTACTACGTAAAAATTATCAAACGGTTAAGGCAGTATCGCTTTTATTTAAAAGAGATATTTTCCAGTAAAGATACCAAAGAGTTGTATTGGCTGAGCTTTATATTGCTGTCGATCGGAATCTTGTGGTTGCTAGCTACCATAAATATTACCTTAAGTAATTTAGGCAATGCTGCACCGGTTAATGATGCCGTGTTTAGCATTATTGGCCTTATTATGACTTGGATATTAGCCCAATGGGGGTTGCGACAAAAACCCGGTTTCGAAGAGCTTTACCAAACCACTCAAGGCAAACAACACCTTCAAACGGCTAATAAATACCAACACTCGGCACTAGACCAAACTCGCGCCCAACATATTGCATCTCAAATTGAAAAGGCCATGAAAGAAGATAAGCTCTATTTAGATGCAGCTTTATCACTGCCCAAGTTGGCCAAACACATTTCAACTTCGGCAAACTACATATCACAAACACTTAACCAAAACTTATCAACAAGCTTCTTTGATTATGTTAACCATCACCGTATAGAAGCAGCAAAACGACTATTAACTAACACAGAGGAAACCGTATTAGATATTGCGATGCAGGTAGGTTTTAATGCTAAGTCATCATTTTACACCGCATTTAAAAAAGAAACGCAAATGACACCAAGTCAGTATAGAAAAACCCACCTCAACAGCTAGTTTAATTCTTATAGATACATCGCATATGACAGTTACCAATTTGTTTAATCGGTAACTGCCATGATAAGGCTCAGTGAACAAAAGTTACGCAATTTATCGCACTAATTTCACAGCTTAAATTGCGCGACAAGTTTGTTCATCATGGATGATTCCTCTTCAACTGCGTTACAGCATTGAGAAGCACAATTAACTAGCTCGTTGTTATCTTGCGCTAGCATGGTGATCTGTTCAACTTGTTCAGCCATTTGTTTACCTACCATAGATTGCTGCATTGTAGCTGATGCGACCTGACTATTTTGTGTTTCAATACTGCCCACTTGTTCACTAATAATCTTGAAAGTTTCATTAACTTTTTCAGCACTTTGCAAAGTTTGTTCAACCATTTCAGCTGCTCTGGTCATAACAGCAACAGACTCATCTGAACCAGATTGCAGATTTTCAATAATCGTTTGAATTTCTAAAGTAGAATTTTGAGTGCGTTGTGCCAAGGTTCTAACTTCATCAGCAACAACAGCAAAACCCCGACCTTGTTCACCCGCTCGCGCTGCTTCAATTGCCGCATTAAGTGCTAATAAATTAGTTTGATCTGCAATACCCCGAATTACATCGAGTACAGTAACAATATTGGCAGCATGTTCAGCAACAGTTCGCACTGTTTGCGTTGATTCAAGCACAGTATCACCAAGTGCCCTTGTTACCTGCAAACTGTTTGATAAGTTGTTTGTGCCTAACTGCACTTGTTCAACCGCCGCTGCACTCGCCTCACTTGACAAAGTAGCAGATTCAGCCACGGCATCTGAAGTTGCAGACATTTCTTCAATAGCTGCAGATAGCTGAGTTGTTTGATCAGTTTGTTCTAATGACTTTTGTTCAACAAGATTAAAGTTTTCTCTAAGTTTGTGAACTTGGCTATCAAGGATGCTAGACGCTTTATCCATCCCTGTCAGTGTGTCATGCATAATTTCCATCATGCCATTAAAAGAACGAGAAACTTGGCCAATCTCATCTTTAGCACTTTTTCCTAAACGATCTTTAATACGTTTTGTTAAGTCTAGGGTTTCTGCTACTTCATTTACGGATTTATTTAAAACGATAATAGGCCCTGATAAAAAGTTACCCAACCAAAGAGCAGTTACGATACCAAGTGACACTAAAATTAATGTACATATAACAGAAGTGACAGTTAAAGAAGACGTTAATTGTTCAGACGCTTGAAACGCTTCTTCAGCGTCTATTTCACTTATAATTGCCCATTTATTGCCAGCAACCTCAAGTGAACCAAACGCAGATGCAACCTCAATGTTACGGTAGTCCTTTATGAGTTCGAAGCCGTTTTGCCCGTTCAACCCCGCGCGTACAGTGGGAGTATCAACTTTAGCTAAACCTAGAGATGAGTCTTTTGCGCTAATCGCCGCAATGGTTTTTTCAGATAATCCTGACGCTCGCAAGTCATTGAGGTAATTTGCTTTATCTTCAATTAAAAAGCGGCTTTGGCTGCGCATTAAAAAGTCGCTACCAACCAAATAGGTTTCACCAGACTTACCTAGTCCGCGAGACTCCCACTCCCCTTGGTAGGTCATCAGGGCATTAATTTTATCTACCGGCGCTTGAAAAATAAGCACGCCCAAGCGCTGGTTGTTGGCAATAATAGGTGCAGAAATAAATGCCGCAGCACTTTCATAGGATGGCGTATAAGGCGCAAAGTCTGTCATAAACACTTGCCCTTTTGAGCCAGAGCGCGCTTTGTTAAATGCTTCTGCCAAGCCTGAAGATGCAAAAGCACCTGAAGTTAAAGAGGTAGCATAATCGAGCTCTTTAAACACCGAATAGACGACGTCTCCTTTATCACTGACAATAAAAATATCGTAAAAACCAAACTGCTGTAAAAAGTTACGATATTTTTCATGATACAGCTGATGCACTTTATCGTAATCCGAGCCATCGTTAAGCGAAACAAGCTTATCTTTTTCACCTAAACCAAATTCACTAACGCCTATATAGCGATACTGAAGCGCAGTACCCGTTTCAGACAAAGCATTCATGATGCTACTAGCATTTAAACTCGTCCCTTGATTTTCTTCTTTATATTTAGCAAGGAATTCATTCAAATAATAACTCGACAATACACTCGACTGAGTTTGCTTATCAGGTAAATTCGACTGAGACGAGTAACTATTGTAACTATCAATAAATGCAAGCGTGGCATTTTCCGTCATTGTTGAGTTCGCTAAGGCTATAGCCTGCTGATTAATCGTTTCGAAATAATCGACAATTTGTTCACGCTTAGCATCACGTAAGCCAACGAGGCGTTGCTTAACCTGTGAATGAAGTGCTTGTGTCACGTCTACCGACGCAATATAGGTGAGAATAGAGGAAGTCAGTATAAGAGCAATACTTACAACGACCCCTACGTTTAGTATGATCTTGCTTTTCAATCGCATACAAGGTTCTCTTTAATAACAACTGATAATAAAGCTTTCCTTGCAACGCTTAGTACCCATGTTATTTATACTAGAACAATTTCAACATTTTGTTAGAATTTTTGTATAAAAAATATTGTTCTGAAACTAGGTTCAGCAATTTAACGAGTTAAGATCTGAAGTTGCAGCTTTAAAATCCCAAAAAGATTCCAAATATAGCTTTTGATTATAAATTCTAATCAAACGCCTCGTTTTATTGAGTTAATCCTTGCTGTATACTTTAGCTCCATTTTTAGCCAGATAGCTTAGCAACACCCACTAGAGATAACTATGAGCGCAACTACCTCAATTATTTCTGCTTTGGAATCCATAGTAGGAAAACAGTATATTTTAACGGAACCAGCAAAAAAACAGCCGTATACCAAGGGCTTTCGTTTTGGAGCAGGTGACGCTTTGGCAGTAATACGTCCAGGCTCATTAGTGGAAATTTGGCGTGCACTTAAAACCTGTGTTGAAGCCGATATTATTGTCATTATGCAAGCGGCAAATACTGGCTTAACTGGAGGTTCAACGCCTGATGGTAATAACTACGATCGTCCAGTAGTCGTCATAAGTACGATGCGAATTGATGATATTCAGCTGATCAACAATGCAGAGCAATTTATCGGTTTAGCGGGTAGCACATTATTTGGTTTAGAAGACACACTCGCCCCCTATGGTAGAGAGCCCCACTCAGTTATCGGTTCTTCATGTATTGGTGCATCAATTGTTGGCGGCATTTGCAATAATTCAGGTGGCGCACTTGTTCAACGTGGGCCAGCATATACTGAGCTTTCACTATTTGCGCAAATAGATGCTGATGGACAATTAGTTCTGGTTAACAATCTTGGTATTAAACTTGGCGATTCCCCTGAAGAAATCTTAATTAATTTAGAGAATAAAAATTACCGTGCCGATGATGTAGAGTTTCCAAACAAACGTGCATCTGACAACGAGTATCACGAACGTGTGCGCGACGTAGACGCAAATACGCCTTCACGTTTTAACAATGACGGTCGTAGATTATACGAATCATCTGGTTGTGCTGGTAAATTAGCAGTGTTTGCCGTCAGAGTTGACACTTTTCCTATTCCAGAAAAACAACAAGTTTTTTACATTGGTACCAACGACCCTGCGGTGCTTGGCAAAATTCGTCGCGATATTCTGTCAACGTTCAAGAACTTACCGGTATCTGGTGAGTATTTACATAAAGATTGCTACGACGCATCGAAAAAATACGGTAAAGATACATTTTTAGTGATTGATAAACTTGGCTCAAAGTACATTCCAAAAATGTTTTCCATGAAGCGTACTGTTGATCGCATTGCAGATAACTTAGGCTTTTTACCTGCCAAAATGTCAGATCGTATAATGCAGTATATGAGTTATTTATTTCCTAACCACTTACCTAAGCGGATGGAAGCATTTCGGGCTCGTTTTGATCATCACTGGATATTAGAAATGAGTAACGATGGTGTAGATGAAGCACAACAATATCTGGCCGAGTTTTTCAAAACCAACGAAGGCGACTTTTTTGAATGTACAAAAGAAGAAGGTGATAAAGCAATTTTACATCGTTTTGTTGCTGGTGGTGCTATTGGTCGCATGCATGCCATGAAGGCAAAAGAACTTGGTTCAGTAATGACCATAGATGTTGCTTTTCCACGCAATGAAAAAGACTGGTTTGAAACGCTATCACCAGAATTAGACGAACAGATTGCCGTCAAACTCTACTATGGCCATTTGTTCTGTCATGTGATGCACCAAAACTATATTTTGAAAAAAGGCGTGGATGCTAAAAAAGTAAAAAACCAAATTTTAGCAACCTTTGATCAACGTGGTGCCGAATACCCAGCCGAACATAATGTTGGCCATGAATACTTAGCTAAAGACGCATTAAGAAGTTTTTATCAAGAACTTGATCCAACCAACAGTTTCAACCCCGGCATTGGCAAAACCAGTAAATTAAAACATTGGGCTGAGCACGACTCCAATAAACCATGCTGTTAAGTTAAAGCAGTTACCAAGCAGTGAAACTAAATCGTTTCACTGCTTGTATTTACAAGCGTTTTTAATTCATCTAAATACGGTTCAAAGTTTTTCCACTGTTCCATCCCTTTGCGGTTGATGGGTTGTCGAACCTGTTCAGCACTTGCTGTTCGCACCGCTCTTTCAGTATTAAAAAATTGATAACAATTTTGCTCAACGTCAATGTTTAAAAACTTAAACAACGCATCAATTGTTTGTGTCGGTTCATTAACTAATGTTTCGTAGTTTACGGTATAGATATCCTCTGGATATAGTGAGCTCCAATGTTCCATCAACTCAACATAATCTCGATAGTAAGAGACAATATCGTCAAACGAATAGCTAAATTCCTGCCCCTCGGCAAATAGCTGTTTGTATATTGCAAAACAACAAGAATGGATCTCTCGACGAGTATCGATAATTTTAGCCTGAGGTAAAATCGATTTTATTAAACCAATATGCCTAAAATTGTTAGGCATTTTATCTATAAAAAACTCGCCACTTCCTCGGTAAACACGAGTTTCATCTATGTAGCGACGCCCCAGCTGAGCAAAGTTCTCTGCGGGGATTGATGACAATATATTAGGGTACCTTGCTTTGTGTTCTTTATATTGTCGACCATTAAGCTCTTGCACGTAGGCCAATATATTTGGCAACTCAAGTGTTCCGTCGATAAGAGAATGAGAGGATAAAATTTGTTCAACCAAGGTAGAGCCAGTACGAGGTAGGCCCAAAATAAAAATTGGCTCCAATGTTTGATAACCAAGTTTAGCGAGTTGTTTTGCAACTTCTGAACTGAAGAACGATTTTTGCAAAGCAAAGTTGTTTGTCATCACTTCTGAACGATAGTTAATTTGCTCTCGTTTTAAGTTATTTCCTTGTTGGTAATGCACAAATGACTGTTCAAATTCTTGTTTATCTTCTAACGCTTTTGCTAAAGCAAAATGCAACTGAACTTGCTCGTTCTGTGGTATTTGTGAATCAGATTTTAAACTTTGCATTTGAGCTAATAACTCATCACTAAAACGATAAGTTTTTAAGTTAGCTAGACTCCAATAAGCATCACAAAGTCTTGGTTCACGTTGTATTGCTAATAAATAATTTTCAATCGCTAGAGCATGATGTCCAATCGTCTTATATGCATGACCTAACATTAAGGCAGCAGTTGGACTGTTTTCGTCTATGGTTATTAGTTGTTGGTAGTTGAGGATTGCCTCGTTATATTTGCCAATAGCGGCTTGTTGATTGGCTAAAGTCAGCAATGACGTATGATCATTTGGTAATGCTTGATGTAGTTCTTGAGCAAGTGAATACGCCAACTCAAATTTTTGTCGACGATGCAAAACATTAATGTAATCAAACTTCACCCAATAATTTTGTGGCGTCAATTTAAGAGCAGTTTGCAATAAAAATTCAGCGTCATCTAGCACCTGATGTTTTTCAGCAATTTTAGCTAAAAACCGCATGGCTTCCGTATGTTTAGGCTCTAGCGTTAAAAAGTGGCGACATAGCTTTTCAGCTTTCTCCAGTTTTCCTTCATAGATGAAGCTATACACGCTTAATAGCGCTTTAGGTAAAGAATGTAAGTATTCAATATTGTTGTTGGCAATTCGCTTTTCTTCAATATTTGTCGAAAGCTGAGAGAGCCTCTGCCAACTTGAAATCAGCGCGGGGTTATATTTTACCGCTTGCCGGTAGTTTTGAACTGCCTTTTCATTCACTTGCTCACTGAAATAGATATGTGCAAGTTCTTGAAAAGCACGTCCATAATCAGGGCACAGCTCAATCAGCCGAACTAAATATTGTTTCGCCTTAGCAAATTGTTTCTCGTAGCGATAACAAACAGCCAAAAGATACAAGGTTTGATCTTCGTTTTCATTTACTGACAAACGCTGCAAACATAAATCAGCACTTTGTTGAAATTGGCCTGATTGCACCAATTTCTGTATATGTTCTATGGTAGGTAAACTCATATTAAAAAATAAGTCCCGCTTAGCGGGACTTTATCTGTTTAAAATAACGGCTAGTAATAACTATAACTAAATGATAAACCCATTGTACGTGGCCTATTAGTTGACACACGTAAAATATCATCTTGGTTGTTTATGAATAACTCGGCACGCTCATCGGTTAAATTATCCACATATAGTTTCACCGACCAGTTATCTTTTTCAACACCTACAGAGGCGTTTAACAAGTGGTAACTATCTTGTTTCTGACGTTCACTGGCGACAATTGAGCTATAAGAACTCCCAGCATACTGAGCAGCTAACTGCCAATTTGCATAATAGTCTCCAATTTCCCAATCATAACGCGCTCTCATGTTACCTTGGAACTCAGGTGTTAATGGTAATGAGCTACCAATCGGCGCCATTTCAATCACTTGCGCATTAACAGAAGTTAACTCAGTATCGTTATAAGAAAATGCACCAAATAAAGTCAAGTTATCTGTTGCTTGCCAAGCAAAATCACCTTCAAACCCTCTAATTTCTGAGTCGGCTGCATTTTCAATGAAAGTTAAAATAGATACATTTACAGGATCAAATCGAGACACCTGCATATTGTCCCACTCGATAAAATACACGTTACCATTAAATCTTAATGTGTTATCTAGCAACATCGCTTTCCAACCAAACTCATAGTTGGTGACATCATCTGTATCATATGACACTTGAACATCAGGAAAGTCAGGATTTGCAGAAGGAATACCGCCACCTCGGTTAAACCCTCCAGGTCTAAAGCCTTCTGAATACGTAGCATATAACATTACGTCATCATTCATTTGATAACTAATATTAAATTTCGCAATAGTATCATTGATCTTCAAAGGTTCATCCGTATGACCACCGGAGGCGTCATAATCACGGCCGCTGTCGCCATCAACTCCTTTTTCGGCAAAGTTCGATGAACCAGCAAAGTCGGACTCTATCTCATACCAGCGTAAACCCGCAGTAACAGTTAGTTGATCACTAAGATCATAAGATAACTCACCAAATACAGCGATTTGTTCTTCGGTACGAGTGATATCGTTAAAAAAGGCTACACCTGCAGGTCTTGCATTCGGATTGATATTTTTTGCGCCTGATATAGGTGCATTAGGCACAAATCCTAATTCTGTGGTTGCTACATAGACATAATCATCCTGAGTTTCTATATCAAAGTCATCATAGAAAACACCACCAATAAAACGAAGCGCCTTATCAGCGTCTGTTGCAATTCGAAGCTCTTGAGTTAACCGTGTTTGCTCTTGCTGTCCTTTAAAGCCCTTTGTTGGATCTAAACATTCACGATGAGATACTTCGTCTGAAGCGTAGCTACAGGTGTACCAAGGAATGTAACCGCCACCATTGTTGTACCCCGTGTAATCAATAGATTGCTCAACTTCACGGTCTAAAAATGCCCCTGTGTAGACAATTTCTAACTCATTGATAAAGCCTTTAGTTGTCCAAGAGGTTTGCGAAAATTCATCTCGAAGCTTATCAGGAAAATAACGTTGTACTTGTAAATCGCCAACTTCAGGGTCGTAATCAAATACACCATCTGCGCCCAACTCTTGTTGCGTATGTTGAACTAATAACTCCCAATCAGCGTTGATGTCATATTTGACACCAAAACGACCACCTTTATAAAAGCTGTCATTAAAGTCTTTTTCAATAAGATCGGTATTGTTTGCTGCCGTATAAGTTGTATCACTGGGTAAACCCTTTACACTATCGGCGACCTGACTATTAATAGCAGGATCTAAGGTAAATTCGCCAGCGACATTATCAATGTAACCGCCTTTGTTCACACTGTATAAAGCAGCACGAAAAGCTAAAGAGTCAGTGAGGGGTAAATTGACATAAGCTTCCACATTATTGCTCATTTCACCTGATTTGGTTGAAGCAATGCCAGAAGTAAAACCTGCTTCAAAGCCAGATGTATCAGGTTTTTTTGTAATATACCTTACAGTTCCGGCCTGAGAACTGGCCCCAAACAATGTACCTTGAGGCCCAGGTAACACCTCTATGCGTTCTAAATCTGTGGCATAAACATCTAGATTTCTTCCTGGTGCTGTAACAGGTTGCTCATCCAAATAAAGAGCAACATTAGGGCTAGTTCCTTGAGCACCAGACAACATGACGGTGATAGGTTGAATCGCCATGCCGCGAATAAATACATCCGCTTGACCTGGGCCTCTACCACCAACGGTAACATTAGGCATATAACGAACAAAGTCGTCAAAATTTCCAATGTTATTATCTTTGAGATCCTTTTCACTCATTGCTTGAACAGCGACAGGGGTTGATTGAATATTTTGCGTTCTTTTAGTTGCCGTCACTTCAATAACTTCTAATCCACTATCTTCAGTTTGTGCAACCGCAGGCATTGCGCCACTTAATGCTGCTAAAACAGCACAAGCAACTAATTTACGTTGAAACATAGATCTCCCATTTATGTTTTTATTTGTTAATATTATCAACACTAAATAAAATGACTATTGGCAATAACCAATATCCAAAGCCACAATTAGTTTGAATTGAAACGATCTTAACATAAAAGATAGCAGCTATTACCCACTATATAAGATATTAATGATTATAAAATACAAAATAACGCAAAAACACAACAGACGTACTCTAACCATTAGAGATATAAAGATATGATTAATACAAAATCGTCAAAAATTAACCCTTCAGTATTTTTTCCAGCAACTATTATTATTGTCGCACTATTAAGCATTACGCTATTTTGGCCAACACAAGCATCTTCTGCGTTTAATAACCTGCAATCAACGATCACTACCAACGGTGGCTGGTTCTATGTATTAACCGTTGGAGCGATTTTAGGGTTTGTAATTTATTTGAGTTTGTCACGTTTTGGCTCGATAAAATTAGGGCCAGATCATTCCACTCCTGATTACAAACTATCGACTTGGATATCCATGTTATTTGCCGCAGGTATGGGTATTGGTTTAATGTTTTTTGGTGTTGCCGAACCGGTAATGCATTACCTCGCTCCGCCTACTGCTGAGCAAAACTCCCTTGAAGCGATTAAAGAGGCGATGAAGATCACCTTCTTTCATTGGGGCTTTCATGCTTGGGCAATTTACGCCATAGTGGCTTTAATTCTCGCCTACTTTTGTTATCGTCAAGGCCTTCCTCTCACCTTAAGATCAGCGCTTCACCCTGTGATAGGCGACCGAATCTATGGATGGCCAGGACATATCGTAGATATCTTTGCTGTGGTTGGAACAGTGTTTGGCGTTGCCACATCGCTAGGTCTTGGCGCAAATCAAGTAAATGCAGGTTTAAACTACCTGTTTGAAATTGACGTGAGCCAAACTAATCAGATTTTTATCATGGCTGCCATTACGCTACTAGCATCGATCTCTGTCGCAACAGGACTAGATAAAGGTATTAAAATATTATCTGAAATCAATATGGGATTGGCGATATTACTCTTACTTTTAATTTTTGTATTAGGACCAACGGTATTTTTACTACAAGCCTATGTGCAAAATATTGGTGCCTATTTATCAGACATAGTATCAAATACTTTTAATTTATTTGCCTATGAAAAGAAAAGCTGGATTGGCGGGTGGACCATTTTTTATTGGGGCTGGTGGTTAGCCTGGGCACCATTTGTTGGTATGTTTATCGCCCGCATTTCGAAAGGACGGACTATTCGAGAATTCGTATTAGGAGTAATGATAGTACCAACAGCCTTTACTTTGCTTTGGATGACTATTTTTGGCAACTCAGCTATTTTCCAGATAGTTGATCAAGGCTTTATTCGTTTGGCTGATATGATTAATGAAAATTCAGCCGTTGGGTTATTTGTTTTTCTAGAGTCTTTACCTTGGTCACAAGTATTGACTAGCTTATCCATACTGATGATCGTGATTTTCTTTGTTACTTCATGTGACTCTGGTGCTATGGTCATCGACATGCTGTGTTCAAATGGTCAAAATGAAACACCTGTATGGCAACGACTTTTCTGGGCTGTATGTGTTGGTTTAGTGGCGGCTGTACTCAGTTTTATTGGCGGGCTAGAAGCTTTGCAAACTATGACCATAGCGAGCGCCCTACCTTTTTCCATCGTATTACTTTTTGCCATGTTTGGCTTGTTAAAGGCACTTGGCATTGAATCAGCAAAACGTGAAAGTCTGCAAATTCAGCACACTCTTTCCCATGTGCAAGCTAACGATGATTGGCAAGAAAAACTCGATAACATATTATCAACGCCTAATAAACAAAATGCCGATGTGTTTATTAACAACCGAGTAAAAAAGGCATTTGAAAAAGTTAAAGCGCAATTCCAAGCTAACGACATAGAAGTAGAAATAATAAAAGAAAAGTCAGGTTTAGCCCTTCGAGTTTTTCATGGTGATGAACATGACTTTATCTATGCTGTTTACAAACGACAACACCTGCAACCTGACTTTAACGCAGAAGGAGATCATCAGGAAGATACCTATTATCGCGCTGAGGTTCACTTAACTGAAGGTGGGCAAGATTACTGCATCATGGGATGGACTGAAAATGCGGTAATAAATGATATTATCGAACAATATCAACGACATATGCACTTTCTGCATTTGCTCAGGGATTAGTGTTTATTCGGTGAAATACTTAGGGAAGTCTTGTTTTTAAGTACTTAACCTCAGGTTAGTATAAGAAATAGTGCTAAATCAAAAAAAACAATAACTCAGCAGTCTTTTATATTTCTAGCTCGATATTTTTGTCTGAATTCAAGGCTTTTTGGAGCTGGAATAGCCAGCTATTTCGCTTCAAAATAACGCAGAAGTCAGTAAAAATAGCACCTAGAAACACATTGCTTATGTGAAGCTGAGGTTACTTACACCAACGCTGTTAAATATTTTCAGCGCAGTATATAGAAAAGCCTTGTTTATCTGTTTGTTTGGTTTTGTACATTGCTTTGTCTGCAAGCTCAATCATGCTTTCCATATCGTCTCCAATATGATTAAACACACTAGCCCCTATACTTAGATGGCAAGTTATCTCATTTTGCTTGAGCATATAAGGTTTACTTGTTTTCTCTGCGATATGGTGACAAATGGACGCTACATGCTGCTCGGCCTCTTCTTGCTTGCTTGGTAATTGCTGAATAACAATAACAAACTCATCTCCCCCCCAACGGATTAATACATCTTCTTTTCGCACTATGCTCGACAAGCGCTTAGCTACAGCTTTTAAAAGTTGATCGCCAATATGGTGACCATGTCGGTCATTAACCAATTTAAAATCGTCTAAATCAATGAATAAGAGCGCACAATGGAATCCTTTCGCAAATTGCAGTCTCAACTTATCGATAAGTTCAATTTGCAAAATATAACGGTTAGGAAGATCGGTAAGTTGATCGCGGTACGCCAGCCGCTCAGCGGCCAGATATGCTAGCTTTCTCTCATGAATGTCGCGAGATAACACAATAAAGCGCGGTTTGGCTTTTATTGCATCCTTGATTTCTTTACGCGCTATTGAAACCTCAAACCAGCGTTCACCAAGAGGTGTGGGCAAATAAAGGTGAATGCCGTGTGAATAACCATTACTCTTTGCATCTTCCAACGCCTGCATAACAATATTGGCAGACTCTGCTGGCATATATTGTTTAATGGTGGTACCAATTAAGTTTTCACTGGGGGCGATTAACAGCTCAGGTCGATTAACTCTGACGTCCCAATACCTGCCATCTTCATCCAGTTCAAACATCAAATCAGGAATGGATCTTAATGTGGAGGATATTTCTTCATAACTTGGCTCAATTGATGTTTTAAGGCGAGCTTTGCGACTATCCTTTATCATCAATCCATCAAGTAAGCGGTTCCAAGCTTCAACTAGCTTGAACATTATCATCCTTAACATGCGAGCTATATCATCTATGTTTAAAGTCCAAGGTGCACCGAAGTATAATAAATATTATCGATAATACTAATAAATTATAGTAACGAGTTGTGAAGAAAAGTTCTTACTAGCTGATACTTGTTGGCTCATCGATATGAGACAGCAATTTTTTTATCGCTCTGTATAAAAGATCGGCTTCTATCGGTTTACCTAAATGACCAGAAAAGCCACTAGATAAATAAAACTTCACATCTTCGAGTATTACATTTGCTGTCACAGCAAGTATCGGAATGTCCTTGTTTAGTTTTCTGATTTTTTTACAAGCTTCAACACCATCCATTTCAGGCATTTGAATATCCATTAAAATAACATCTGGTTCAAAAGAGGTATATTTTTCAATCGCTAATACACCATTCTCTGCAACATCTACATTGGCATGTGTTCTTTTTAACATTTTTTTAATGATGGTTTGATTGATTCTATTATCTTCTACCACCAATATTTTTTTACCTGTTAAATCGGGAATGTTGACCTCAATTGGCTCATTTTCTTCCATTTGAAGTTCAACACTTTCTAACGGTAAAGTCACCGTAAAAATTGTACCCTTTGCCAGTTCACTTTGAACGTCTATACTGCCTTTCATTAAATCAACTAAACGAGAGGTAATGGTCATTCCCAAGCCCAAACCTTCTTGTTTTCTAGTCATCGATTCATCAGCTTGCGAAAAGCATTCAAATAACACATTAAGTGTCTGTGCTGACATGCCAATTCCTGTATCTGTTACCACGATGACTAAACACTCTCTCTTGTCCGTATGTTGATTAGTTAACTCAATTGAAATTTTTCCTTCATCAGTAAATTTAAGTGCATTACTGGTTAAGTTGGTTAAAATTTGCCTTATCCTAATTGGATCTCCCATCCAACCATCGTTAAAAGAGTTATCAATAATCAACTCGATGTTGATTGTTTGACCTTTTATCGTCAGCTTTAATTCATTGATCACACTTTGAGCTATTCTTTTTGCGCTAAAATACTGATGCTCTAGCGTGATCATGTTAGCTTCAATTTTTGACACATCTAAAATATCACTAACAATTGCTAACAGTGCTTTAGAAGAAGTCAACGCATTATCAACAAGGGCGATGTTATCTTGGCTTGGGTTGGCTTTTATCAGTTGCAACGTACCGTAAACACTATTTAACGGGGTTCTAATTTCATGGGAAACATTGGCGAGAAATCGATCTTTTGCTTGGTTTGCTATGGTTAGTTGTTTTTTAGACTTATCTAACATGTCAATTTTTTTGTTCAACGACACCATGAGTTCATCGATCGTATGATCTGAATATTTAAAATACCGTAACAGAAATACCCAAACAGAAAAAAATGCGACAGCTAAAAAAACTAAAATAGCGTCTAAAACATATACCCTAGAACTATCTAATTCATCTAAACGATTTTGTGTTTTTGTTTTTACATCGGTTAAGGACTGTAAAACATGCTTTTCATATTCAGCTTTTAGTGTTTGGTATTCTTGATTGGTTAAACTATCTACCGCAGTGAATATGTCACCTTTATCAGCCAGTTCAAACGAACGGGTTTCGATACCAATTAGTTTATCATTGGCTGCTGACGTTAATTGAATGGCATTTTTAATGTCTGGATCAAACGCCTGTGCAAGCGATAACTTTTCATCTAGCTTCTTTGCATATTCGTTATAGCGGGCGATCCAAGATGCTTTTTGGCTGTATGCATACATACGCGCAGACATAGTTAAGACCTCGTCATAATAGACGATATCACTAGTAATCTGTTGAATTTTTTGTAGTTGTTCTACTACCGCTTTTTTTTCTTCTAACGTCGAAATGATAAAAGGCACAGTTAATACGATAGCCAACCCCAACAAAACTACAACAGACAGTAGCTTGGTTCTAACTTGCTTTACTCGCTTGAGAATGTGCTCCACCAAAACCTCAATTGCGAAAACTTTGTATTACTTAAAGTCTATCACAGGCTTAAGATTTTGCTTGGTTGAGCTACAAATGGCAGTAATGTGATGTTCTAGTCAAAAAACATCACATTCTTATTGATGGTACTTTTAGTAAGAATAAAAATTAACGAGTTTTTTCCGTGCTCATATGCATAGGATCAATTTCTAATACTGGCGCTGCATCAATATCTGTTGCATCCATCATACTCGCAATGCGCTGCATTGAAGATAGTAGTAAAGATTGTTCCCACTCTTGAAGAGCACAAAAGTTCTTAATGAAATGCTCTTGCAACGGCTGGGGTGCGTCAATCAATGAAGCTCGACCAGCATCTGATAGGAATAAACTAACACGACGCTTATCTTCTGAACTTCTGACGCGCTCGATCAATCCCCTGTTTTCCAAGCGATCCAATATATTAGTTACCGTTGCCGCACTAAGGTTAATTTGTTTAGCAACCTGACTGGCCGTTACCCCTTTCACTCGTGCAACTTCTTGCATGATGAGTAGCTGAGGACCTGTTAATCCCGACGATTTATTTAGTTGTTTTGAGTGTAAATCAATGGCTCTTATGACTTTACGAATAGAAATTAAAAGCTCTTCGTATTTTTCCATTTCTCGTCTCTGATCTTTAGTTTTTCGCAAGAATACCATCAAATAAGCCATAACGTCATGTTTGATCGGATTTACTTTATAGATATCTAGCTAGGCATTTTAATTTTTTTGACATTGTATTGCAGCGGTTAATGTCCACGTAGAATATCTGCGCATATCACAAACGCTACATCACAATGCTAAAGCTTTAAAAATTTCCACTTAAGACTCAACTATTCCTAAATAATTGCATTAACTTTTTAGCCTCACAATTTGATTTGTACTCTAAGCATTGTTAACATCCTTCGTACTCTAACAATATGAAACATTAATTTGATTAAAGTCTTAAGCATACTCTTTTTATTATTGAGTCAATTTGCCGTTGCAGAACAAGTGGTCAAAGAAGGTTTTATCACCTTAAACGTTCCACACGAACAATGTGTAGACCTGTGTACCCACATGTCACTAAGCACGGCAAACAAACAGATAAAGACCATAGAGGTAAAAGAGCTTAAATCAGTCACGATATCAGGATTAGAGAATGGAAATTACCAAGCAAACTTTTTTCAGAAAAATTCAGAAATTAAAAAAACAGCGATTACTTTTACCGTTAAGCATCATGCTATGCGTTTTGCTCTCACACTATTTATCCTTGGCGGCATATTATTTAGCACACTAACAATACCCCTATATAAGCTTCATAAAAAAACCAATAAACATGATTACACATCTAATTAGTTTTGAACTGACTCTAGCTATTTTAATTGGTTTTTCAGTACTCTGGGTTTGTTGGGGTTGGTACCTTGGAAGAAAAGCTAAGTCTCAAGATGATTTTGCTCTTGCAGGGCGAAATGTTGGCTTTGCTTTAGCGACAGCAACGGCGATGGCGACTTGGGTCACCAGCAACACAACTTTAGTTGCACCGCAGCTCACCTATCAATTTGGTGTTTGGGGAATGTTAGGTTACAGCATGGCAGCATTAGGATTATTGCTCTTTGCTCCACTTGCTCAGCGCATCAAAACTATTTTACCTCATGGGGTAACAAGTGGTGATTTTATCTACATGCGTTTTGGACGGTTTGCATGGTCTGTTTTTTTAATCATCTCGTTATGTTACGCACTTGGGTGGTTAGTTAGCCTAGGCATGGCTGGTGGTATTTTATTATCGACCTTAAGCCCAATAAGCTATCACACGGGCATGACAGTAATTATTACCGTTTGTGTGCTGTACACCTTACTTGGTGGATTACGCGCGGTGATTGCCACTGACTTTGTTCAAACCCTGATTATCATCTGTGGCGTATGTTACATCGCTTACAGCGCGCTGGGCCAAATTAGTTTAGAACAAGTTCATGCCAACGTAGAACAGCAACAGCCACAACTATTAAATCTATTGTTTCCCGCCGCATTAATGTTCTTTTTTAATAATGTCATTTTTGGCATTGGTGAAATTTTTCACTCCAATGTTTGGTGGTCAAGAGCGCTTGCCTTTAAAAAAGGAGTTGGAAAAAAGTCTTTTATTTTGGCTGCGATGCTTTGGTTTCCAATCCCTATTGTGACGGGCTTTATCGCCCTTTCATCTAACTCTTTGGGTATTTTTCCGGCTTCACCCGATATGATAGGGCCACTGGTCGCAGGTGAACTGCTTGGCGGTGCCGGTGCCGTATTAATTTTTATTATTATCTTTTCTGCCTTAGCCTCAAGCATGGATTCACTGTTAGCGGCAACATCTGATTTGTTATCAAACGACATTTACAAAAAGTTATTGATGAAAAATGCGTCAACTCAGCAAATATTAACGGTAAACAAATTAATGATTGTTTTGCTGGGCCTATTTACTTGGTTAATGAGTTTGCCCCAAATAACCACCTTAGGCGCTTTGCTAAATTTTACTGGTGCATTTGTCGCTTCAACAATTTGGCCAATTCTTTATGGCCTATATGGTAATAAGCTTTCAAATAAAGGAGCCGGCCTCGCGATGATGTTGGGCACGATAGTAGGACTCATTTTTTACTTTCAAGTTGGCTTTTATACCGCGGCACTAGCTTCTTGTTTTGTGTCATTTGTTATCTGCCAATATTTCATCCGCCTTAGAGCAATCCATTTTCAGTGGCTACAACTAAAGGAGTAAAACAATGTTCGTCAGTGAGTTATTTCTTTCGACAATCGTATACACGGCGCTATGTGTATCAAGTGTTACCCCTTTAGTGTTGCTGTTTCTATTTTTTAAAGATGTTATGAAGAAATCATTATGGTAGACCCTAATTTAGACGATATCGTTAGCTTTGAGCGAAAAAAGCCTGATGTATATGGTAATGCCCATCCCAAAAACTTGTTGCGTTCTATTATGGAGGATGGTGAATGTTTAGAAACAATTGCAAATCAGCATATTTACTCTGCAGATCAATTTGACCAACAAACATTGCTACAGTTATTTCGACTAGCGGCAAAGTACGAAGCAAATCCAGATAGGTTTTCCGCCTCTTTACGCGGCCAAATACTTATTTCCGCCTTTTACGAGCCTAGTACCAGAACACGGCTTTCCTTTGAAAGTGCTTGGCATCGCTTAGGTGGAGACATAATGTCTATCACAGATCGCTCAACTACAGGCATTGCTAAAGGCGAGTCACTTGCAGATGTTGCAGAGATGTTCAATAACTATGGTGATTGCGTTGTCCTTAGAGAGTCAAATGAGTCATCGGTAAAGGAAATGATGGACTCTTTACGTATTCCTATAATTAATGCAGGTAATGGGTTAGATGAACACCCAACTCAAGCATTATCAGATCTTTACACCATTTTTAAATGGCGTCCTGAACTAGCCCAAGCATCTCCCGAACACCCGATTGACATCTGTATTATTGGCTTGCCGGCAAAAATGCGCACGGTTAGAAGTTTATTAAAGCTAATTGCTAAATTTTCTACGGCCTTTAATTCGGTCACTATTTTGGCCAATGATACTGAAGAAAATATTTTTTCAGCGGGTCAAAAAGAGCAACTACTTGCCAGTGGTTTAACGGTCAATGTTAGCCAGTCGTTTTCTGACAGTGTCGCCAATGCTGATGTGATCTACATTAATGCAATCACATGGGAAGGTGATACCTTTCAAGAATATGGCAGCCAATTTAAGTTAGATGCCAAAACCAAACTTAAAACTGACGCAATCATTTTACACCCGCTAGCCCGCGGGGAAGAGCTTTGTGCAAGCTTAGATCACACACCACATAATTGGTATTTTGCTCAAGCTCGTGGGGCGGTATTTCTTAGACAAGCGTTGCTTACCTGTTTAGTAAGACGAACTCAACGCGTACTCGATATTATTTAATTTTTCAGGGGAAATTATGTGTGGCATTGCAGGGGTGTTTACATCACGCCAAAGCACTCAGATAGATTCACAAATTTTAGTTAACATGGCGGCCATCCAACATCACCGTGGTCCCGATAATTATGGTTATTGTAACCCAACGGGCCTAGGTGTCGGCATGAGCCACTCTCGCTTGTCGATTATCGATTTAAACGAAGAGAGAGGACGTCAGCCATTTTGGTTAGAAGGCACCATTATTTATGCTCACAATGGTGAATTTTATGATTTCCAACGTATTCGCGCCGAGTTAACAGCACAAGGTTGTAGCTTTAGTAGTAAAAGTGACTCTGAGATCGTTCCCTTGTTATATAAAAAATATGGCATCGATAAAACTCTTGAGCAGCTCCGAGGAGAATTTGCCTTTTCGCTATATGATGAACAAGAAGACGCTTTGTATTTAGTCAGAGATCGATTTGGCGTAAAGCCTCTTTACTGGAGCAATACTGGTGACGAAATAGTTTTTGGCTCAGAGGTTAAAGTGGTGCTAGCTCATCCTAAGGTCAAAGCAGAAATCGATACACAAGGCTTATTTCATCAGTTGATTCAGGTGATGGTACCTGGTACCACAGCGTTTACCGGAATTTCACAAGTAGAACCTGGTCACTTGTTAAAAATCACCCGCTCAAACGGCCAGTTTAAGATAGAAACCCGTAAATATTGGGACATGGACTTTCCTGAGCTTGATATGCGAGTGCAACACTCCGATGACTTTTATATTTCAGGCGTTAGAAAACACTTATTGGAAGCGGTACAGTTAAGGCTAAATGCTGATGTACCTGTTGGTTGCTACCTTTCAGGTGGGATAGATTCATGTTCAATTCTTGGATTAGCCTCAGCGGCCTCACAAGAGCCGATAAAAGCATTTACTATCGCATTTGATAATGCAGACTATGACGAAACCCCCATTGCCACCGAAATGGCTGAGTCTGTTGGTGCAGAGCAGGAAATACTAGAACTCAACGCTGAACTGTTATACGACAACTTTGAACGCACCATTTGGCACACAGAGCGCACCATATACAATACGCTGGCGGTCGCCAAACTCATGATGTCTCAGCAAGTTAGACACGTTAACTATAAAGTCGTGTTAACAGGTGAAGGCTCTGATGAGCTGTTTGCTGGCTATCCTGCTTTTAGAAAAGACATGTTTTTGCATGGTATGGATGGCATGGACGCAGAACAAGCCAAGTCTTGGCAACAAGCACTGGAAGCGAATAACAAGCTATTTCAGGGTGCAATGTTACCAAAGGATGAATATTCATCATCAGATATCAATGACAAAGTTGGTTTTACACCAAGTTGTCTGCAGCCTTGGCTTGGTTGTGCGGGTGTTGCCAAACAGCTTATTCATCAAACCAGACGCGACGAAGTTGCCCAATACGAGCCAGGCCAAGCAATAGCGGAAAAGCTTGATCATAATTATCTAGCAGGGCGACACCCACTAGATAAAGCCCAATACGTTTGGATAAAAACCATGTTAGAAGGACAAATTTTAACTTGGGGCGGTGACCGTGTAGATATGGCGAACTCAATGGAGGCACGCCCAGCCTTTTTAGATCACAAACTAGCGGAATTTGCCACGTTAATTCCTCCAGAAATGCGTATCAAAGGTGCACGCGAAAAACATGTATTAAGAGAAGCGGTTAAAGGTGTTATTCCTGAAACGCTATACAATCGTGAAAAATTCGCCTTTATGGCGCCACCAGCCCACACTGATGAAAAAAAATGGCTTAAACTTAAATCACTCTTAGAAAAGTTTGCATCACCAGTAAGTTTGGAAGCTGCGCAATTAATTGACCCTGGCTTTTTGGAAATATTGATACAACGACAAGAGAGTGATGTAACAAGTGACGCAGAAAAAGTACAAAACGACGCTTTGTTAAACCATGTCCTTGGTATCATGATTTTGCATCACTTATTTGTTGCTCAAGACGTCAGTCAATTGGCAAGAGACAAAGCAAATCACTTAGGGTGGCGAGTTTAATGATAAAGGCCCCTACAACTTAATGTTGTAGAGGCCTTTATTGCTTGTCAGCGTATTGTGGTACGTGTTTTGCCGTTAAATCTTATATTGTGAAGACATGTCATTTAGCTCTTGCGCCAGCGCTTTTACTTTTGCACTAGTATCTTGTGCTTCGGCGGCGGCAATGGTCGTTTCATCAAGCTGGTCACTAATTGAGGTAATATTCTCGCTGATTTCTGCTGTCACTTTTGATTGTTGATCAACCGCAGTGGCCACATGACTATTCATGGATGATATATCGCTAATAATTTCCTGAATAGACGCTAACGCAGAATCAATTACCGACGATCGCTCAACCGTTTCAGAAGCTTGCTTGGTGCTTAACTCCATCACTTCTACCGTTTTAGCCGTGCCTTGTTGCAAGTTTTGAATAATGGTTTGAATTTCGCTGGTTGATTGTTGAGTACGCTGTGCTAACGTTCTTACTTCATCAGCAACAACAGCAAATCCTCTGCCTTGTTCACCTGCTCGAGCAGCTTCAATTGCGGCATTGAGCGCCAACAAATTGGTTTGTTCAGAAATGCTTTGAATCACTTCTACCACAGAGCCAATTTCGGTACTTTGTTTTTCTAAGTCATTAATTACCGTCATCGCATCTGATAAATTCGCTGCCAAAGTATTAATTGAATCCAATGTACTTTGCACTGTGGTGCGGCCACTATCGGCTTCTTGTAGTCCTTGCTCGGCACGAGTAGCAGATTCCTCAGCATTATTAACAATCTCTTTAATGCTGGCAGACATTTCTTCCACAGCGACCACCACTAAGTCGGTCATTTGTTTTTGCTTTAACACTCGTTCAGCATTGTTGGCTGCGACACTTGAGCTAACATTTGCCGAATCGATTAACATGTCACTACTGTTTCTAAGAGCTGCAATCAGCTCCTGCAACTTTTTAGACATCTCTACAACAGAGCGGTAAATGCCACTATCGTCCTGCTTAAGTTCGACATTTTGGCTAAAGTCTCCCGCAGCAATTTGGTCTGTGATGTGGGCAATTTCCAGTGGTTCGCCACCGATAGGCCGACGAATCAGTTTCGCCATAATGATTGAACATAAAACACCCAGTACAACAGCAATGATTGAAATTGCCAATACCAAGGTATTAGTGCTTTCTGCTGAGCTTTGGACTTTTGGTCCTAGAGCGTCTTGTTCAGCCGCAACTGATAACTTAACGTCCTCGGCATGATTTGCGACTATTGGACCAATACGGTTTAAGGTGTTTTCAATTAAATCATTGCGCTGTTTGATAATCCCTTGTACCCGGCTAAACGCCGTTAAATAATCTTGATGGTATTGATTAATCTTGGTTAATAAAGCACGGCGATTTGGGTTTTGCACCTGAGCGTCAAGATCGGTTAAGCCTTGGCGCATTTTTACGTCAAGCTCTTCAATTGCTCGTGTGGCATCACTTTGTTTATTGGTCACTAGGAATTTTGTTACATACAAGCGACCGAGTAATAAATGTTCTTGGACTTGTGCCGCATGATACGCCGCATCAGGGTCACCATCTTGGTAAGCAGAGTTAATGATATCAGTGGTGGCTTGTCGCATCGCTAATCCGTTAGGATCTAGCTGCCCTGACACTACATCGTTACGTTGTTGATAAAGATTTACAACATTTTTGAAAGCCGCCTTATAATCATCAACTTCTGCAACAATGTTATCTACTAACCTAGCTCGTTCAGGTTTAGAGATACCTTTTTGCGCTTCTCGTAAAAAACCAGACATTTTAGCTTCTCTATCTTCAAAATCCGCTAGCGCTTTTTCATCCTGAGTATTGATGTATTTTAAAACCGCCAAACGCATCATCAGCATATTGGCCTGTAAACGACTGCTTAAATTTGTATTTACCGCTAACCCTCGGTAATCGACAAATCCATTATAAACATTGGACAACCCTGTCACGGCGATAACCGAGGTGATAATGAGTAAACTTAAAATTAAACCAAATGACAGTTTTAACTGCGCATTCAATTTTAAATTATCAAACATAACCTTTCCTCAATAAAATTTCATACCGCTTGCTACTTTATTAAGCCTAGCAGATAAAACTTTAACCGCCTGATTTATTTAATTATTTAGCAAACAATTAACATTTTACCTTTTTATGTGTTTTTACTGCCTTGATCTACGTCAGGCTTATTAAAAGTAAACAATTGTTTTTTATTGAAAAGAATGATGAGTGATAACGAACTGTAAAAGCCAATAACAGAGGCAACATAAGATTTGTTTGGTAAAACTGGAGTTAACAAAAACTCCAGCACTTGGGCTTACGCTGTTTTTAAAGTTAACTTCTCACTTGGCCATCACCAGTAACAAGAAACTTTTCGGTAGTCAGTGACTCAATACCCATGGGGCCATAGGCATGTAATTTTGTCGTCGCAATACCAATTTCAGCACCTAGGCCTAACTCGCCACCATCAGAAAAGCGTGAAGAGGCATTAAGCATAACGACAGAAGCGTCAACCATATGTTGAAATATTTCGGCAGTTCTTTGGTTTTCTGTACAAATAACTTCTGTGTGGTTGCTACCAAATTTATCAATATGGTCAATTGCTTGATGAACATCTTCAACAACACGAATAGCTAATTCTAAGGCCAAATATTCTTGGCCAAACTCAGCTTCAGATAATAGGTTGGCATCGGACAAATAGCGCTGAGCCTTGACACAAGCATGAATCTTAACACCTAAATTCAGCAATTGAGGTTCTAATTCAGCTAAAAATTCCTCTGCTATTGCCTGGTGTACTAACAACCCCTCTAAAGCATTACATACACCTGGACGTTGTGTTTTGCCATTAAGTAAGATGTTAATCGCTTTTTGCAAATCAGCATCCTTATCTACATACAAGTGGCATACCCCTTTGTAATGCTGGATGACAGGAATTTGGCTATTTTCGGATACGTAGTTTACTAGTCCTTCACCACCGCGTGGGATGACTACGTCTATATACTGCTTTAGCGTTAACAATTCTGCGACGATTTTTCGATCGGCATCAGGTATTACAGAAATCAACGCTTCAGGGAGCTGATGTTCGGTTAATACCGATTGTAAAACTGCAGCTATCGCCAAACTCGATTGTAGGCACTCTTTACCTCCACGCAATATCACACCATTGCCCGATTTAAAGCACAAAGCAGCGGCATCGGAAGTTACATTGGGTCTAGCTTCATAGATCATACATACAACCCCCAATGGGATACGTTTTTTCTTAATTTCTAAGCCGTTAGGGCGGTGGCCAAACAAGGTTTCAGTACCAACGACTTCAGGTAAACCTGCTATTTTTTCGATACCTAGCGCCATCTGGTTGATGCGCTCAGGTGTTAACGTAAGTCTATCGAGCATTGCATCAGATAAACCACTAACTTTTGCTTGCTGAACGTCACGTTGGTTTGCCTTTAAAATCACCGGATGTTGTTTACGTAACTGACTGGCCATTTCTATTAAAATTTGTTCTTTTTGCTCAGCACTCAATGTCATTAGCACTCTTGCAGCTTCAGCTGTGGCCCTTGCAAGTTCAGTTGTATTGATCATGATACCTCCATTTTTGCCGAAAACTTGTCAGATAAAATTGATTTAGATGATTGCACCAATGGTTGAGAGTTCACATTGTCGTTTTGCTTGGCAACAACACTTAACAAACAGCTACTATAGTTGGTGCGTGCTTTAGCGATCTTATTACCGCTACTTGTGCGTAATAGCACAATATCGCCAGGCGAAAAATCTCCGACGACGTCGATAACGTCCCCGGTTGATACGACATTAACGCTTTGTTCACTCGCCAATGAAAACTCATTGTTAACCACAATTTCACCAAGTATTTTGGTAGTATGCCTAACCCAGTGAGTATCTTCATGTAGCGGCGTCTGATAGGGTAAAAATTTTGTGCCCGGGTTTTCACCACGTAATAACTGATCAAAGCTAGACTGATTAAAACCGTTAACAATATATGTGGTAACGCCATGTGATACTGCTTTTTCCGCCGCTTGTATCTTTGTTTTCATCCCACCAGTACCAACGTTACTTGTTGCTCCCCCGGCCATTTGGTAAATTTCAGCGGTAATTGCGTCAACCTCAGTAATTAATTTTGCATCACTATTTTCATGGGGATTAGCGTTGTACAACCCCTCAATGTCTGAGCAAATAATTAACGCATCTGCATGACTGGCTGTTGCTACCATCGCTGATAAATTGTCGTTATCCCCCACTTTTACGCTGTCGGTAGTTACCGTGTCATTTTCGTTTACGATAGGTAAAATGCCCTGATTAAGTAAGGTTTCTAACGTTTCACTTACACTTATAAAGCGCTCTCTTTCGCTTAGATCTGCATGCGTTAACAAAATTTGCGCCGAGCTAAAGTCAAATAACCTATCCCACGTTGCCACCATTTCCGTTTGACCTGCAGCTGCCATCGCCTTTTTAACCGAGATAGATGTTGTTTTGTCGTTAAATAAATGTGCTCCTGCGGCAACTGATCCTGATGACACTAACACCACTTGGATGCCACGTTGTCGACATCGAACAATAAAGCTAGCAATCGGCAATAAGTAATGACTGCTACAACCATTGCGTTCAGGAGAGATCAGCGCACTGCCAACTTTGATGACAATTCTTTGCCAATTGACTTGATTCATTTGAATGCTCCGTAACTTATTGACTATTTTGAGTTTGAGCTTGCGTATACAAGATCATGAGTTTCTTCAAAATGATTAATTGCTGGATGTGCAGGTGCTGTCGTTGCTCTGCTCACTAATATTGTTGTTAATGTACTTACAATAAAGCCAGGCATTAACGCGTAAAATTGTGAACTCAGCGCACTGCCATCAGCAAATACAGGAACGCTTATCCAAAACAGTACGGTTAGCGCGCCGGCAATCACACCAGCTAATGCGCCCGAGTGAGTGAGTTTCTTCCACCACAAACTTAATAACACTAGTGGTCCAAATGCAGCACCGAAGCCAGCCCAAGCATTTGAGACCAGGCTTAACACACTACTGTTTGCATCAAATGCGATAATTGAAGCGACTATAGCAACCACTAGTACACAGCCACGACTAACTTTCAATAGCTGCTCTTCACTAGGGCGTTTACTTGCATAATGTTTGTAAACATCCTCTACCAAGGAGCTCGAAGACACCAACAACTGTGAAGAAATAGTACTCATAATGGCAGCTAATATTGCTGCTAAAAACCAACCAGCTATAAAAGGGTGAAACAATACTTGTGATAAGAAAATAAAGATGGTTTCAGGATCATCGAGGGCATGATGTGTCGATTGCATAAACTTAGCACCGACAATCCCCGTAAAGACAGCACCGATGATTGAGATAGTCATCCAAGACAATCCAATATTTTTAGCCGTTGGTAAATTTTTATGGGAATTAATTGCCATAAAACGCACGATAATGTGTGGTTGGCCAAAGTAACCCAACCCCCAACTTAATAAACTGACCACGCTGATCCATTGCACTGCTGACCAATCAAACTGCTCGACTGTACCTGAAAAATCAAACACTATATCTGTCGGTAATCCAAGGTAAGCCACGACAGGAACAGCAACGAGTGCGATCAACATTATAATGCCTTGAACAAAATCGCTGACACTCACCGCTAAAAAGCCGCCCATTACCGTATAGATTGTCACTATACTTACCGTTGCAACCACTCCCCAGTAATAGCTAAGTTGAAAGGCACTTTCGAAAAGCTTACCACCAGCTACTAAACCTGAAGCGGTATACAGCGTAAAAAACAAAATAATAATTAGAGATGAAACTAATCTAATTTTGGCATTTTCTTTAGCAAAACGTTTTGAAAAGAACTCGGGAATGGTCAGCGCGTTGTCAGCTAATTCAGTAAACACCCTTAATTTAGGTGCCACCAACTTATAGTTGACGTAGGCACCAAATACTAAGCCGATGGCCAGCCAGATACTATCCAAACCACTAACAAAAGCCGCGCCTGGTAACCCCATTAACATCCAGCCACTCATATCTGAGGCGCCAGCAGATAACGCTGTCACTTTTGCACTAACCTTGCGACCACCAAGTAAGTATTCACTATTATCTGAAGTAGATGTTTTCATGGCATAAACACCAATAAACACCAGCATAAAAAAATACAATACAACGGCTAATGTTGCATAACTAAAAGTAAACATATATTGACTATACCCATCTTAATTCATGGTTATGATGAAGAGTTTTTGAATAGTGCTAGTCGGAGAAGTGAAGTGTTTGTTGGTCGAGAAAGTTGACGCCTTTTTTGAAGCTATTGTAGATAAAGGCAGGGATATAATAAACACCGATAATGGCATAAAAACACACACCATCAGTTACATTTTCCATCGTGCTACTAGCACTTTCTTCTTGACTTTTCATAGTTCCTCCCGATCAAATTAGTTCGTACTATAATTGTTATTACTCTAATTATCAAGTTGAAAAACCATACATCTATCACCAAAGAACTACCGCAAAGAATGATCATTACGCCAACAAGCTACACCTACCACCTTGTTTTTATTAATCTTTATTCACATTTTTAAAATTTAAATATCTGTAAATTTAATTACAACACCATAAATAATTAGACAGTATTCTAATTATTTATATGTAATTCCTAGCTAGCGTTACTTAAAATAGTTAGGCACAACGATAGAGTTATACCTAACTACCTATAAACACCCCCTAGTTAAGCTTTTCTTGTTTTGCACCATCATTTACCAGCTCAGCTTTATGCCTGTCATGCCTTGATTTAGTTAAGAAGATGGTGAACCCTAAGACAGCCGACAAAATAGATCCGGATATAATCCCCAGCTTCGCCTGATCTATTTGCACAAAGTCGCCGATAAAGGCCAAATTCGCAATAAACAACGACATAGTAAAACCAATACCTGCAAAGCAGCCTAGCGCCAGAAAGTCTCGCCAACGCATATCACTAGGTTTTTCAACCCAGCCCATACGTACACTAACGAACGAAAACAAGAAGATACCAACAGGTTTACCAATAAATAAGCCCAAAAGACAAGCCCAAAAGATAGGCATATTACTCACTGAAGCCGTGTTATCCGGTAACACTACACCAGCGTTTAAAAAGGCAAATATGGGTAACACTAACAAACTAATTGGTTTGTTTAATTTGCTTTGCCACCTTTGCACTGGCGTAGTTGCTGTTTTCGATATTTTTTCTGCCGCTTGTGCTAATTCGTGTTGCTTTTGCTGCTCTAAAATGGTGCTTTGTTCAGAATCTAATTTTTTAAAGCGGCTAAGCACTTTTTCCATTGATGTGGTAAACCAATTGGTATCAGCAATAGGTTTTGTCGGGACCGTAAGCGCTGCCAAAATACCCGCGGTTGTTGCATGTACGCCAGAATGAGAAACAAACCACCACAATACAAGCCCTGCAAATAGATAAAACCAAACCACTCGAATACCTAAAAAGTTGGCCAACAGCATGATAGAAAAAGCGGCTGCACCATATCCTAAATACGCTAAAGCAACATTGTCGGTATAAAACAAGCTGATCACTAAGACAGCTCCCATATCGTCAACAATCGCCAAAGCAGTGATAAGAATAAGTACAGATTTAGGCACACGTGCACCGAGCAACACCAGCAAACCTAGGGCAAAGGCCGTGTCAGTTGCCATGGCAATGCCCCACCCTTGCCAACCATCACCGCCAAGTAATTTCATAACAAACAAGTAGGTTAATGCTGGAACTACCATGCCACCGAGTGCCATGACTATCGCTAACATGGCACTTTTAAGCTCTTTCAACTCGCCTGCTAAAATTTCGTATTTGATTTCTAAGCCTAATAAAAAGAAAAACAATACAATTAAACCTTCGTTAACCCATTCAACCGCACTGTGAACAAGTTGCCCATCACCCCATATAAACCCCAGTTCAAAATTTGTTATTGCTTTATATACTTCCACCCACTGAGTATTTGCCATGATCATAGCGAGTAGCGTAGCAAATATTAGCAATAAACCCGCGGTTGATTGATTGCTAATAAAATCTTGAAGTGGTGTTAAAACCCGCTCGAAGTTCTTTTCAAGCGGCATATGTTCTCGGTGTTTATCTTTAATTTCAATTTTCATCGTTTTCTCCTAGGCAATGTTAATACATGATTCTCAATTGCCTTTTCACACTCCTTGTAAATTCATTACATGAATAAGCTTTTTCAGCGCAAAGCTATTTGCGCCAATTAAATAACTTGATTCATTGTTTTCCATACAATGGGTGTGGATCTGCCGCATTGTCTTTTTAAGTTTTTCATCAACGGTTTGATATGACTCAGGGTAAAACATGGCGTTTTGTCCCATCTCAAATGCAGAAGCAATGACGCCACCACAATTGACAACTTTTGCAGGAGAAAAAATGCTATTGCTTTGTTCAAAAAGCGCTACAGCATCAGAAGTACAGGGCATATTGGCCCCTTCAAAAATATATTGAACTTTGTTGGTTAGTAACACCTTCGCATCATCGCCATTTAGTTCATTTTGTGTTGCGCACGGTACGGCAATATCGACGTTTTGCTGCCACGGTTTGGCTCCTTGGTGCCATTTTGCCCCAAATTGTTTTGCTACTTCTTTGAGATTTGGCCGCTCTTTGCTCTGCAATAACTGAGCAACTAATTTTGCACTAAGCCCTTGTTCCCGAGACAAGCAGCCGTCGCTGTTCGATAAAGTAACAACTTTAGCTCCTTGCTCAATAGCCTTTTCTGCCACATGAAGTGCAACGTTACCGCAACCTGATATCGCCAAGCTCATGTTGGATAATTTTTGTTGGAATCTTTCCAAGACATTTTCAATAAAATAGACCACGCCATAACCTGTTGACTCGACGCGTACTTGGCTACCACCAAAATCGAGCTCTTTACCGGTTAATGCGCCGGAAAATTGATTTTGTAGCCTACGATATTGGCCAAATAGATAACCGATTTCCCGGGTGCCAACATTAATATCACCGGCAGGAACGTCAGTATTGGGGCCAATATGGCGATATAATTCAGTCATAAATGCTTGGCAAAATCGCATAATCTCTCGTGAAGATTTGCCTTTAGGATCAAAATTAGCACCGCCCTTAGCCCCACCAATAGGTAAACCTGTAAGCGCATTTTTAAACGTTTGCTCTAATGCTAAAAACTTCAACACAGATTCATTTACCGAAGGGTGAAATCTCAAGCCTCCTTTGTATGGGCCAATAAGGTTGGCGTGTTGCACCCGCCAACCTTGATTCACTTGCACTTGGTTATTATCATCGAGCCAAGCTACTTGAAAGCTAATAATGCGATCGGGTTGCAACAACCTTTCTAAGCCATTGTTTTGTTCAAGTGCTTGAGTTAGTTCTTCGTCAATATCGCTGTAATCAATCAACTCATCAACAACTTGAAGATATTCCGATTGATGTTGGTACAAGCCTTTAATCTTGTTTACTGTGTTTTTGACATAAGGTGAATTCATGAGGTTAGCTCCTGGTATTTATCACGGCAAAGCTGTTGCTCATGTTTATTCATCTCTTGCTGGGAGTGCTTTAAAGAACGTAAAACATTGTCTATTTGCTGCTTTACCTTTTTGTCCTTAATAAAGTGTTGAATGTTTTCAACAAGCTCAATGTTTTGACTTGTTTCCAACACCAAACGATTAAGCTCAGCCAGCTGATGCTTGCTAGCCTGAACAGGCTCTGGTGACGTTTTGTCGAAAAACTTAGCCAAGATGTTATTTGTGCTATTTAACGTTAAGCGATTCAATGACGATATCACCCCTAAACGAACATCAATTGCCTCACTGAAGTCAAAGACAACCCTACTGGTATTAGCTGCTTGCTGTAATGCCAATAACTGTTCAATTTCTTCTAGGCAGATTTGAATCACATCTTGCAATAATGCTAAATCGCCAGATGTGTGGTTTCTTGAATCAAAATAATTCATATCTGGTCCTTATTTTTTACTCTAGCTAATGACTTTAACCAAATAATGTGCCAATCTAGCAACTTACTTCCTACGCCTTCTGCAACGACGTTAATCTGGCTAGCCCAAGTAAACATGAGAACTTTTTACAGAAGCCTTTGTAAATATGACAAGCTTTATCATTAGGACGATTTAAATATGTCAACCCCATTAGCGTTACTGCATTTACCCGATCCTCGCTATAAAGAAATTATTGCGAAGTTATCGTTAGAGGCTGACTTTTCCGTACTGTACAGTCAATCTGCCACTTGGTTAGAGGATATTGGTAACTCTCCTGAAGTTGCCATTATTGATGGCAATAATTTTAACCAAATGGATTACCAACAACTTGAAGCGTTAAGGTTCTGTCCCAATACCGATATCATTTTTCTCAGTGAAGGGTTACCTAACCCGATACTCGACAAAGCGGTTTTAAAATGTGCTGCTTTCCACTACAGAACCCCCATAGATGCCGAACATATCGCTGAGCTCATCGAAGATTTACTGGAAGAATATCAAAGCGATTCAGGCAAAAAACATACGGTTAAAGCCAGCGAACTTGACCAATTTGGTTTATTGTTTGGCTCATCAAAAGTGATGAAAAAGCTGTATCGCAACCTGCGTAAGGTAGCGATGTTTGATACCAGCGTATTAATTGTTGGCGAAAGTGGTGTCGGTAAAGAACTAGTAGCTCATACGATCCACAATGCCAGCGAGCGTTCAGAACAGCCTTTTATCGCAGTTAACTGCGGCGCATTGAGCAAAGAGTTGGCTTCAAGTGACTTATTTGGTCACACAAAAGGGGCTTTTACTGGCGCTCATTCAGCAAGAGATGGCTACTTTACTCAAGCGAAAAACGGCACTTTGTTTTTAGATGAAGTGACTGAAATGCCTGAAGACTTGCAAGTTCAACTGCTTCGCGTTTTGGAAACAGGTGACTATTCACCTGTCGGCAGCAACACGGTATTACATGCTGATGTGCGCATTATTGCGGCAACTAACCGAGATTTAGCCGAAGCGGTAAGTGACGGTATATTTCGTGAAGATCTATACTTTAGGTTGGCGCAATTTTTATTACATGTGCCACCACTTCGCAGCCGTGGTGACGATATTCAAGGTTTGGCTAAACATTTTCTTGCCTATAAAAATGCTGAGGCAGAACTTGGCAAGCAAATCAGTGAAGATGCGCTGACAACCTTACAAAACCACCAGTGGCCTGGCAATGTTAGGGAATTAAAGTACACCATTGAACGCGCTTATATTTTGGCTGGCGATGTGATCAATAACGAACACATCGTACTTGGCGCATCAGGCGACGAACAACAAAATACTGTTGATGTGCCTGCGGGTGTACCTCTGGCTGAACTAGAAAAACAAGCCATATTAAACACCCTAGAGCAGCAACAAGGTAATAAAAGTGACACAGCTAAAGTGTTAGATATTAGTGTTAAAACCTTATACAACAAACTTGAAAAATATAGCGATGTAGACGAAATATCGTAAGCATCTCGTGGGCGCGCGATTAAGTGCGCCCTCAACCACTTCCTCCTTGTTGAAATATTTTCCTCAAAGGCTATGTAATATTTTCACAATATTGCTGTAGTTCCTCAGCCCCATACCACCAAAAAACCAACTTATACATTATTAATCAATTAGTTAAGCTATTTGGAATACTCTTTGCTTTTAAACCTTTATTCAATGTTAAACGCGAAGGAGTCATGATGATACGCTGGATTTTATCTTTTCTTGTGATCGCAATTATCGCAGCACTATTGGGCTTTACTGGTATTGCAGGCACAGCAACTAACATTGCAGTATTTCTGTTTTATGTATTTGCTGCCCTGGTTGTTTTTGCTATCGCATTGAGTTTTATACAAGCCGCAAGAACGGTCAAAAAGCCTAAGTAACCTCAGCTTCGCATAAGCAATGCGTTTCTAGGTGCTATTTTTACTGATTTCTGCGTTATTTTGAATTCAGACGAAAATATCGACCTAGAAATATAAGAGACTGCTAACTTATTGTTTTCTTTGATTTAGCACTCTTTCTTATACCAACCTGAGGGTAAGTAGTTACGCTACTATTTTCTAATATTATCAAGTCGTAACACCAAACGATCTACTAAACAGAGGTTTACATGAATACTATATTTGATGTGTTAAATGACAGTCACGAAAAGCAACGTTTATTACTTAATGCACTATTAGAAACGTCACCAGGCAGTGATACACGTAAGGCATTTTATCGTCAACTTAAAGAAGAGTTAACAGTGCATGCTATTGCAGAAGAACGTTATTTTTATGCCCCATTGATAGAAAGTGACAAAACAATTGATATGACACGTCACGGCATTGCTGAGCACCATACCATTGACAAGGTTATTGCCGAAATTGACCAAACAGCTTTTGATTCACCCGCTTGGTTAACCTTAGTCAAAAAGCTCAAAGACAAAGTGCTACATCACTTAGAAGAAGAGGAACAAAGCTTCTTTAAAATGGCAGGCAAAGTGCTATCAGAAAAACAAAAACATCAATTGGCTGACCAATATAAAGATGAGGTAGCGAACTAATACAGTTTAAACACCACCCAAGCTTTTAATTTTTTGAATAGGACGTTTTATGTTTATCGCTAAATACTATTTATTAGTTGCTATTATTGCATTTGGCTTAGCCTTACTATTACCAACTGTTGTATTAACAGCTTTTTTTGGCTGGATTGGCTTATCATTTTTACTAGTGACTATTGCCTATTTTGCGGATATTCCGTCGATTTTTAGAAAAAACGACGATGGTAAAATTGCCTCTTGGATTCGCTGGGCATTTATTCCTTTTTTATTATCGGCAAGAGCTTATAACGCCATCGCTAGAAGAAATGATCCTGTGCCACCTATTCAAAAAGTACAAGATAACTTGTTTCTTTCTCGCCGTTTATTCCCCTCGGATCTTGAACAGTTAGAGCGCGAAAATATCACTTGTATTGTTGACGTTACTGCAGAATTTTCAGGCTTAGAAAGTGCGATGACGGACAAAACGTTTGACTATTTGGCTATTCCAACACTTGACCATAAAGTACCTTCATTACGTAAACTGCGTCATGCGCTTAACTGGATTGACTGCCAAATCCAACAATCAAGATCTGTGGTTGTGCATTGTGCACTTGGCCGTGGCCGTTCGGTGTTTGTTGTTGCGGCCTATTTACTCAGCAAAGATAACGATTTAACCGTTGAACAAGTGTTAAAACAGTTAAACGATATTCGACAAACAGCAAGGCTGAATAAAGCTCAGATCAAAGTATTACACGCGATTCGTCGTAAAGAAGCGTTAAAATTGGCTGAGCCTACATGGCTAGTTGCTAACCCTGTATCTGGCGGCGGTAAATGGTTAGAAAGTAAAGAGCATTTAATTCGTGAGTTGACCAAAAAACACCGCCTAGCGATATTAGAAACACGCGAAGATGTGTCGGCTAAAACCTTGACTCAACAGGCGATAGCGCAAGGTGCAACAACGATATTAGCCGCTGGTGGAGACGGAACAGTAACAGAAGTTGCAACCCAGTTAGTTAAAACAGATATTGCCTTGGGCATTATTCCGTTAGGCACTGCTAATGCACTCTGTCATATTCTATATGGCGTTTCGTCAAAAATTTCACCTGTTGAAACTGCGTGTAATACACTGCTATACGGCGAAGTGAAAAAAATTGATACCGCGACCTGTAACGATCATTTAATGCTACTGGTTTTAGGTATTGGTTTTGAACAAGAGATGATCGAGTACGCTCATCGTGAACAGAAAAATGCCATGGGGCAGTTTGCTTACTTAACCGGCTTTTTTAATGCCGTAGTGTCTGGCTCGCAGCAGCAAATAACATTAACTTTAGATGATGAAGAACCACAAACTATTGAGACTCACAGCTTAGTTATCGCCAATACGGCTCCCTTTAGTACTATGCTGGCGCAAGGTGGCGCTCAACCTCAAGCAGACGATGGTAAACTACACATTAGTCATTTAGACAGTGACACGTCATTAGCCGATAGAATTTTTGCGATATCAGATCTAACGTTATCGAGTTTAGGTCTTAAAGATAAATCAGCCGCTTTTAAATATATAGCCGCTAAACGCATTGAAGTGAGTGCTAAGCAAGCTATTGATTATGTTATAGATGGCGAGCTATACAGTGATGATAAACTCGTCATTGAAATCCACCCAAAAACACTAAACACATTTGTTCCAAAGAGCTAACGCAGCCAACCAGGCTGCGCAAGCTTGTCTTTAACAGGCAACCGAGTAATACTAGGGCTGGTTTTTCCTATGAATGAGTATTGGAGTTCACTTGGTAGAGAAGAAAAAGAACAGTAATTCACTGATTGAATTATTGTTTAACGTCATTATCCCTGTTGTCATTTTGACAAAGTTTTCAGATCCAGAAAATTTAGGCGTCGAGTTAGGACTTTACACCGCGTTAGCTTTCCCAATTGGCTATGCTATTTATGAGTATAGTAAACAACGTACTTTGAACTATTTGTCAGTTTTAGGCGTGATCAGCACCCTATTAACTGGTGGCATCGCTTTACTAGAGCTAGACAATCAATGGCTAGCAGTTAAGGAAGCCCTAATACCAGGTCTTATCGCCACATTTGTTTTTGTCACTGGCCGTTTAGGTAAACCCATATTAGAGAAATTCCTGTTTATGAGTGGTATTTTAGAGCAGGACAGTTTGTACAAATTACTAGAAGAAAAACGCCAATTAAACGCCTATAAAATGGTAATTTTACGTGCTAATTTATTTTTAGTTTATACCTTTGTATTTTCTTCAGTGATGAATTATTTATTAGCTAAATGGATAGTAGTCGCGCCAGCTGGAACTGAAGAATTTAATGAGCAACTCGGTTACATGATGGGCATTAGTTATCCCGCTATAGCCATTCCTACCATGATCGCGATGTTTGCTATTTTGTTTTATATCTTCAAACAAATAGGCAAATTGACTGGTCGCAGCTTTTCTGAGTTAGTAGAGGGTTAAATAGTGCTTCCATCATGAATTTTCCTCATGATGGAAACCATCTCCACCAAACTCCATATCAGCAAATCAAGAACTTAAAATGAATAAACAAGCGGCAACAACATAAGGCTATGCTACCGGTGACAGCGTTTAATTTCTTCAATTAAAGCATTAGCTAATGGTGATATCGCATTGTTTTTTGATGAGATTAACATCACGGGTATTTGATAATGGTACTTGTCAGGGCGAATCGCTTTCATTTGGCCTTTTTCAACCCAGTAATTGGCATAATGTTCAGGTAAATACCCGATAAACTCCCCCGATAAGATTAAATGAGCAATACCTTCATCATGATAGGCTGTGGCGCTATGTTGGTAGTTTAAGCCATCATTTCTGACTTCTTTATCTCGGGTATAGTTACTGGTGATCATTTCAGCTTGTTTCAAATACTTGGCAACATCTGATGCTTTACAATTAAACAAAGGGTGTTTGTCACCACAATAAAGAAAGTTGGTTTCGTTGTGCAGTGGGAAATATTCAAGCCCTCTAAGTTGATGACGACTGACCCCTAACCCTACTAACGAACGGCCATTAACCACCGATGTTTCAACTTCTCGCGCTTCACAAACATTAATATCAAATTGAATATTGGTGCCTTTGGCTTTTAATGCAGCGATTGCGTCAGCTAAACCACATCGAGGATCGCTCACCATAGTATCAATTGCTGCAATAGTTACCCGGCCCGATAGCTCATCTTTGGAGCTAGCAACCGTTGAAGCAAATGCCTCACACTGTTGCAATAATTCTAAAGACGCTTGATAAGTTACACGACCAGGCTCAGTTAATTCAAAGCCACTTCTACCGCGCTTACACAATTTAATGCCCAAACGCACTTCAAGATCCGACAGGTGAGAACTAATGGTTGAACGACCAATATTTAACCTTGATTCGGCAGCTGACAAACCGCCGCATTCAACAATAGCGACAAAAATTCTTAATAACTTTAAGTCAACGTCTTGTACTTGCATCGGTAAACCACCATTAGTTTGATAATATCGGAATAAGTTACGATAATTATGCATCTATAAAACTTAATGAACAAGGTAAAATGCTTGTCATAAATAGCATTTTGCTTAGGAGCATTCACATGACGTTTCATTATGGTATTGACCGTCTAGATTTAGATACTGTTAACGGTATCGCTAATGGCAGCATCAACGCAGTGCTTAGCCAAGAAGCCATCAATAAAATAAATACAAGCCGCCAACGTGTGGAAAAAATGGCAGCTTCAGACAAAGCCGTCTATGGCATCAATACGGGCTTTGGTCCTTTATGTGATACACAAATCACGCCAGCAGAAACACACTTATTACAAAAAAACCTACTGATCACACATGCCGTCGGTGTTGGTGAGCCAATTAAAAAAGACATTTCTAAATTAATGCTGATCACTAAGGTACACGCGTTAAGCCAAGGCTTTTCAGGCATTCGTTTAGAAACGGTTGAACGTATGTTGGCGTTTATCGAACTTGATTTGATCCCAGTAGTACCTGAGCAAGGTTCAGTGGGCGCTTCGGGTGACTTAGCACCATTGTCTCACCTTTTTTTACCTTTATTGGGCGAAGGTGAGTTCTGGCAAGGCGATACAATAATTCCAGCGGCTCAAGCATTAAAAGAACACGGCCTAGCACCAATGGAGTTGCACGCTAAAGAAGGTTTAGCGTTAATTAATGGTACACAGTTTATTTTATCGCACGCTATTACTGGCTTGACCAAAATGCGCTATTTGCTTGATTTAGCTGACGTTGCAGGGGCGATGAGCATTGAAGGCATGCAAGGTAGCCAATCTCCATTTAGAGCAGAATTACACGCAACGCGCCCGTTTGAAGGCAATATTGAAGTAGCCGCTCGCATGAGAAGTTTCTTTAAAGATTCGGAAAACATGGCATCACACACTAACTGTGATCGTGTACAAGATCCTTATTCACTGCGTTGTATTCCACAAGTGCATGGTGCTTCACGTAACGCCTATAACCACTTAAAAGAGCTTGCTGAAACAGAAATGAATTCAGTGACTGACAACCCGATTGTGATCAGTGAAGAAGAAGCTATTTCTGGTGGTAGCTTCCACGGTCAACCACTTGCCATGGTATTAGATTACGCATCTATTGCAGCCGCTGAGCTTGGTAATATTTCTGATCGTCGTTGTTATTTATTATTAGAAGGTTTGCACGGATTACCACGTTTATTAACGACTTCTGGTGGTTTAAACTCTGGCATGATGATCCCACAATATGCTACCGCTGCGTTAGTTACTGAAAATAAATCACTGTGTTTCCCACCATCAGCTGACAGCGTGCCAACCTCGATGGGTCAAGAAGATCACGTATCAATGGGCAGTATTTCAAGCCGTAAATTTAATCAAATCTTAGGTAACTTAGAAAAGATTTTTGCCATTGAATTAATGTACGCAGCACAAGCGATTGACTTTAGACGCCCTAATAAGTGCTCTGACGTTATTGAAGAGAACTTTGCTATTATTCGTGAAAAAGTCGCCAAACTTGAAGAAGATCGTCTATTAAAGCCTGATATTGATGCCATTATTAACATGGTTAAATCACAAGCTTTTAATGTATCGGCAACACTTAACGCTTAATCAGGGAGATTTATCATGACTTTTCAAGACATCATCAAACAAGGTATCCCTACAGAGTTACCGCCAGCACAGCCATACCCTGAAGACGTTAACCGCGCGCCAAAGCGCAAAGACATTTTATCGGTTGAAGAAAAGCAACTAGCCGTGCGAAATGCGCTGCGTTATTTCCCAGCTGAATGGCATCAAGAGCTAGCCGCTGAATTTGCCCAGGAGCTTAAAGATTTTGGCCGTATTTACATGTACCGCTTTAAGCCTAATTACCAATTAAAAGCGCGCTCAATTGCAGATTACCCTGCTAAGTGTCAACAAGCAGCAGCGATTATGCTGATGATTGACAACAACTTAGATCCTGCGGTTGCTCAACATCCAGAAGAGTTGATCACTTACGGTGGCAATGGCGCGGTTTTCCAAAACTGGGCACAATACCTGTTGGCGATGAAATACTTAAGTGAAATGGAAAGCGATCAAACATTACACTTGTACTCAGGTCACCCTATGGGCTTATTCCCTTCTTCGGAAGACGCACCTCGTGTTGTAGTGACCAACGGTATGATGATCCCTAACTACTCTCAACCAGATGATTGGGAGAAGTTTAACGCCTTAGGTGTTACGCAATATGGCCAAATGACTGCTGGCTCATTTATGTACATTGGCCCACAAGGTATCGTGCACGGTACAACCATTACAGTGATGAACGCGTTTCGTAAAGTCCTCGCCAAAGGTGAAAGCCCACAAGGTAAAATTTTCCTTACCGCAGGTTTAGGTGGCATGAGTGGTGCTCAACCTAAAGCAGGTAACATTGCCAACTGTATTACCGTATGTGCTGAAGTTAACCCAAAAGCGGCAACTAAACGCCATGCGCAAGGTTGGGTGGATGAATTAATTGATAACATGGATGAGTTAGTTAGCCGTGTTAAAAGTGCACAAGCGAATGAAGAAGTGGTATCAATTGCCTATATTGGTAACATTGTTGATGTTTGGGAAACTTTCTATGAACAAGAAATCTTTGTTCATTTAGGCTCAGATCAAACGTCATTACACAACCCTTGGTCTGGTGGCTACTACCCTGTTGATATCAGCTATGAAGAATCAAATCGCTTAATTCGTGAAGAACCAGAAGTCTTCAAAGAAAAGGTACAAGCGACATTAAAGCGTCACGCCAATGCGGTAAACAAACACACAGCACGTGGTACCTATTTCTTCGATTACGGTAATGCCTTCTTGTTAGAAGCTTCACGCGCTGGTGGAGATGTAATGGCAGAAAATGGTATTGACTTTAAATACCCGTCATACGTGCAAGACATTCTTGGTCCTATGTGTTTTGACTACGGTTTTGGCCCGTTCCGTTGGGTTTGTACCTCAGGTAAACCAGAAGATTTAGATAAAACCGATGCCATTGCTGCCGACGTGTTACAGAAGATCATGGCTGAATCACCTGAAGAAATTCAGCAGCAGATGCAAGATAACATTACCTGGATCAAAGACGCCAAGCAAAACAAGTTAGTTGTAGGCTCACAAGCGCGTATTCTGTATGCCGATGCTCAAGGTCGCATGGAAATTGCCAAAGCATTTAACGATGCCATTAACGCCGGCGAGATTGGCCCAGTAGTACTAGGTCGTGACCACCACGATGTGTCAGGTACCGATTCACCATTTAGAGAAACGTCTAACATTTATGACGGTAGTCGCTTTACTGCAGATATGGCTATTCACAATGTGATTGGTGACAGCTTCCGCGGCGCCACTTGGGTTTCTATCCACAACGGCGGTGGCGTAGGCTGGGGTGAAGTGATTAACGGCGGCTTTGGTATGTTGCTTGACGGTAGCGAAGCGGCTGAGCGTCGTTTAAAATCCATGTTATTGTTTGATGTTAACAATGGTATTGCTCGTCGCAGCTGGGCACGTAACGAAGAAGCCAACTTTGCCATTAAACGTGAAATGCAACGTACACCTAAGTTAAAAGTGACGTTAGCTAACTTGGTAGAAGACGATGTTTTAAATAAATTATCGTTTTAATTGATATAAAGATAAAGCTTCATTCCTGAAGCTTTATCTCTTTCCATAACCACATATCTACCCACAGAAATTCTATCTGCCAGCCCTCATATAATTTTACGATTTTTCAAATTTAGACACTAATAATCGCTTTAAGACTATTGGTTTTGTTTTAAATACTAACAGTGGCTTTTCAACAGCTGACATCCATTACATTACCTGCCAAATATTACTTGTCAGCCGATAGCGAAATTGAGGCTGCATTAACAAATGTTAGAGGTTAATGAACCTGTGGAAACGGCAATAAATGTAGTGAGATTTACCATAATCTCGCTAATTATCTTGTTAACTAGCTCACCTGCTCAAGCGTCAACTAGCTTAAAAACACAATCTGTGGCGGTTGATCTATTAATTGGCTCAGATCAAATTTCAGGTCTACGCCTCGCTTATCGACCACTCACAAGACGTATTGATAGTGCGCCTTATTTCGAATATCTCGATATATACTGGGAGATAAGTGTTAATTTTTGGGAATACGGTGAAAACAACCAGCATCAGGCAAACTATGCTATTGCCCTATCCCCCGTCATAAGTAAAACTTTTTATTATGTTCAAGGCAAGTATCCATTGAGATGGGAATTTGGTATTGGCATATCCTTGGTCGAGGATACCCAATTTGCAGGCAAAAACATTGGCTCCCATTACCAATTTGAAGATAGGCTCGGATTATCATTCGCATTTGGTGCCAACAATAATCAACGTTTTGCAATTCGATATATGCATTACAGTAATGGCGGACTTAACTCCAATAATCCAGGATTGGATTTTTTTAATGCCTCATATTCAGTTTCATTTTAAACATTAGAAAAGCTTTATTTTTTAATTAATTGTGCAACTTTCTCTTTATAGACTCGACCTACTGGCACAATTACATCGCCAAGATGAACTTCACTGGCTTTTATTAACGTTAACGCATTATGGGCAACCATGTAGGAACGATGCACTCGTGAGAAGTATTCTTCTGGTAATAACTGCTCAAAGTCAGAGATTTTCATTTGGCTCAGTAGCTGAGTATCTTTTAAGTAAACTGAGGTGTAATTGCCATTTGCTTTGACATAAAGTAGTTCACTTAATGCCACTTGGTGATGTTTTTTATCATCTTTAATAAAGATACTTTCTTGCAAGGCGTGGGGGCTAGCCTCACTTTGCAGCCGACTTGTTATCAAAGCATGTTTATCTGTTATTTTTTGTAGCGCTTTGGCAAAGCGTTCAGCATTAAATGGTTTAAGTAAATAATCAGTTATCTCATATTCGTAACTTTCCAACGCATACTCTTGGTGCGCAGAAATAACAACAATTTGTGGCGGCTGTTTTAATGCCGTTAAAAATTCAAAGCCAGTCATTTGCGGCATGTTGATATCAAGAAATATCAAATCAATTTGATGCTCTTGCATCATAGTTTGCGCCTGCATGGCATTAAAACACTGACCAATTAATCTTAGTTCAGGATAGTTTTGTGCAAATCGAGAGATAAGCTTATGTGCCGCTGGCTCATCATCGATAATCAGGTATTTCATCGGGTTAATACGCCTAAGTTAAGTCAATCGAAACAGTTGTTTTATAAGTATTACTTGAAACATCAGTCGTTATTTTATGTTTGTCAGGAAACAGTAACACTAGTCGACGTTTTAAATTATCTAGTCCTATACCACCGCTTGTACGTTGTTTTTTATTTTTTTCTAATACCGATTTATCAAAATTATTTTCAATCACAAATTCAATCAATTCAGGCTTAGTAGTAAAACAAAAGTGAATGTATTGCCCTTCTGTTAACGTATCAACACCGTGTTTAAAGGCATTTTCTAGCAAATTGATAAATAACAGTGGAGGGATACGTTGCTGTGCATCAGTAATGTTTTGCGTAAATTGAATATCTAAACGATGCTGATGGCGCAACTGATTTAATTCAATAAAGTTTTCAAGATAGGCAATTTCGTCTTGTACAGAAACGGTATGTTTTCGGCCATCATAAATAGTAAAACGCATCATTTGTGATAATCGATATATAACTTCTTCGGTTTGATCGGATTTCTCAACCGCTAAACCGTATAAATTATTTAAGGTATTAAAGAAAAAATGAGGATTAATTTGGCTTTTTAACAAGCTCAGTTCAGCTTTGAGTGTTTCTTGATGCAAATGGTCGATATATTGTTTTTGTTTTGCTCTATCTTGTATCAAATAGATAAGAGGCAGCATCATGCTAACGGTTAAAAATACGATCAACACCTCAGGGTTGGTCGCCAGATAAATAAGATATAAGCTAGCGCCATAGCCACAAATTAGCGCAATACTTTTTAGCCAAACGTTCAAAATATTCTTCTTTTTAATGCAAAATGCGTCGTTCGACATGGTTTAGTCGTCGTTCGTCATTTCGTTATTTATTTAATTCTTGGCGATTGTACTATACGCATAAATAGATAGCACCTTGGAAAGACGCATGTTAACAATAAGAAATTTATCAAAGACTTACGACAATGGAGTTCAAGCCCTTAAATCAGTATCACTTGACATAGAGCCTGGCTTGTTTGGCTTACTCGGCCCTAATGGCGCAGGAAAGTCGTCATTGATGCGCACTATTGCTACCTTACAGCAACCGTCACATGGACAAATTAGCTTTGACAATAAAGACATCATCAAAAACCCCAATATTCTGCGTGAATGTTTAGGTTATCTACCACAAGAATTTGGTGTGTACCCAAAAGCGAGCTGCTACGAATTACTTAATCATTTGGCCTTATTAAAAGGTATTGTTGACAAAGAGCAACGTAAAACTCAAATAGACAGTCTGCTGCATTTAACCAACTTATACGACAAACGCCATAACGAAGTTGCAACCTATTCAGGTGGAATGAGGCAGCGTTTTGGCATCGCTCAAGCACTTTTGGGCGATCCTAAACTGATCATTGTTGATGAACCAACCGCAGGCTTAGATCCACAAGAGCGTAACCGCTTTCACAATTTGTTATGTGAGATTAGTGAAAACATTGTTGTTATTTTATCAACACATATTGTTGAAGATGTTAGCCAACTTTGTCCTAACATGGCTATTTTAATCGACGGCCAAATTCAGTTGCACGGTAAACCAGCGGCGTTAATTAATACGCTAGATGGCCGCATTTGGTCAAAAATGGTCAGTAAGCAAGAAGTTGCAGACTACCGCACTAAATTTAACGTGTTATCAGAACGATTAATTACCGGTAAAACCCAGTTGATTGTGGAAAGTGAATTCCAACCAGAAATTGGTTTTCAACCTATTTCACCAGACTTAGAAGACGTCTATTTTTCTACACTGAATAAGGCCAGAGGTATTGGCCCTACTAATCAAGGAGGTCAAGATGTTGCTTAAGTTATTGCCCTTTGAATTAAAACAACAAATTAAACAAGGTGGTTTTTGGGCTGCTTCCTTCGCTATGGTATGGATGGCGGTATTAATTACCACGCAACGAGGTTCAGCGCTAGTTTATGCAAACTCCGCTCATGCCATCAGCCAAACATTACTGTTTATTGCGCCAAATATCATTTTTGTTACCTGTGTTTTGGCTTCTGCTACGGTATTGCGCGATAGCCAATACAAAATGGAAGCTCTTATTTTTACTACACCTATAGATAAATTTAAGTATTTGGCCAGTCGTTATTTCAGCATCGCCATTGCCACTTGTGCCGTATTATTTTTAGCGCTAATTGGCATGATGATCACACCTTTGTTCTTAGAAGCTGAATTGGTTGGTCCATTTAACCTAAGTTACTACCTAGGCAACTATTTACTGTTCATTGTACCAAGCGTATTTCTGTGTACGTCTTTTGTATTTGCTGCCGCAATGCTAAGCAAGAATATGATTGCGGTATTTGTTTCAGGCATCGTGCTGTACGTGGTTTACATCATAGGTTCAATATTAGGTAACTCACCATTGATGGCTTCTTCTTCAGTATTGTCTGAAGGATATGGCTTTGCCTCGTTACTTGAACCTTATGGCCTTATTGCTTTTGCTGAACAATCAGCCTATTGGAGTGCTGAGCAACGCAATACATTTATGCCATCACTAACTGGCTCACTATTGTTTAACCGTATTTTATGGTTAGCAATTAGTTTAAGTTTGTTTGTCTTCACGTATAAAGCATTTAGCTTTCGCGCTGAACATAAAATCAAGGTAACAAAACCTGCTCAAAAAGAGGCTGATGAAAGCGCTGACAACAATAATAATGTCGAGCCATATAAAAGCATTAAGCCGCTTATCAACTTTAACCAAATTAACTGGTCTGTTGCTTGGTCAAAATTTAACATTGAATACGTTACTGCGACACGAGGCAAAATATTCTTGGTGCTATTGTTCACTACTGTTGTTTTTACTTTAGGTAACTTGATCAGCAGTGTTTTGGAAGGACCCATTGCTGGTGGCCAATCATTTCTACCACAAACCGCTTTAATTTTAGGTTGGTTACAAGAGCCATTAGCCAAAATTGGTATGTTAGTGGTGATCTTTTTCACCGTAGAGCTTTATTGGAATGAACGTTTGGTAAAAATTGCACCGCTAGTCGATTGCACACCAACTCATAACTTCACCTTCTATTTAGCTAAATTAGCTGCAGTACTAGCCATTGGTTTCACGTTGATTTTAGTGAGTATTATCTCTGCGATAGTTTTCCAATTATCACAAGGTTATTTCAACATTCAGCCACAACAGTACTTATTATTGTTTTATTACAGCGGTGTACCTATGTTATTGGCCGCATTATTAACCTTATTTTTGCAGCGCTTTGCCAAAGTTAAAGCAATTGGTTTGTTGCTAGGTGTTGGTGTATTTGTGTTAAACGGCATAGCCAAAGGCCTGTTACTTGACCACCCATTAACGGTATTTGCTTATCAGCCTTATTTCATGTTCTCTGACATGGCAGACACAATTTATCATGCACAAGCTGCACACTGGTACAACATTTACTGGTTATCATTAACAGGTATTTTAGGTGTTGTTACCGTTAAGTATTGGCAGCGTGGCAATACGGTAACGGCTGAAGGTTTGACACAAAAAGCCCGTGTACTATTAGCAAGCCTAGCTGTAGTTTGTATCACCAGCGCTAGTTATATCTTCTACCAAACAAATGTATTTAATACCTTTATGACAGAAGAGCAACAAATTGCATTAATGGCAGACTACGAAAAACAATATCAGTCGTTCGAAGGTAAAGCGATACCAACAATTGTTGACGTAAAACTGGCCATGGATATATTCCCAGAGCAACGTAGTTATCAACTAAGCGGTAGTTATATCATTGAAAACCAAACTGATGAGCCAATCAATGAGGTATTGGTATCAGTATTACGCCAAAGCCATGTGAATTATCAAGTAGCGCTTACTGATGCGGTATTAACGACACATGACCAGGCTCACCAAACCATGTTGTTTACTTTAGCTTCACCTTTAGCACCAAACGCTAAAACTTCACTAGAGTTTACGATTAACGCAACACATAACGCGTTTGCCGAATTAGATGGCGAACACTATGTAACTGCAGGTGGTAGTTATATAGAAGTTGAAGATGTGATCCCTCAGTTTGGTTTTAACCAGCGTTATGTGCTTACCGACGCTGAACATCGTAAAGAGCATAACTTGCCCGAACTAACACGCACTATACCAGAGCAAGGTATGCACGTTGTTGCCAATGACAAACTAATGTTTGATGCCATCATTTCAACAACAACACCACAATCTGTTGTGACAGTTGGTACACTTAAAAAACAGTGGATAGAAGCACAACGCCATTTTTTCCACTACCAGTCTGCTGCACCTATTCAAGCACAACTTGCGGTAGTTTCTGCTGAGTTCGATACAGAAACGACAACGCATAATGGTGTTGAACTTACGGTTTACCATGCACCTGAGCATAATCAAGATAACCAGATGATATTGACCGCTTTAACACAATCAATGGACTATTTTGCCAAGCATTATATCCCTTACAAAGGTGAACATTATGCAGTAGTAGAAATTCCTTATTTCTCAGCGGCTCAATCATTTGGTAGCTCTCAACCTGGTATGTATGTAGGGGTGGAAAATAGAATGTTTAACCTAGACAGCAGACAAGTAGACTTGAACGAGTTTAATCCTCAGTTACGTGGAATTTCTCATGAATTTGCTCATCAATATTGGGGCGATTATTTGGAGCCAAACTATATTGCTGGTGCTGCTATGTTGACAGAAACATTAGCCAAATATACTGAGTTGGTCATGTTAAAACATGTTTATGGAGCTACAACTGCATTTGACTTAGTAAATCAATCTTTAGACTTTTATTTAAAAGTACGCCCGTACATGAATGACGTAGAACAGCCACTGTTTAGCATGGGTCATGACTCGCACCTATTCTACGGTAAAGGTCAACATAGTATGTACACATTGCTTGATATCTTAGGTGAAGAGAAAATTAACGCAGCGTTAAAGCAGTTATTAACTGAAAAGGGTTACCCTTACAAAGCGACAACCTTGGATGTTTTAGACGCCTTTTACCAGCAGGCTAGTCAACAACAGATCGAAAAAATCGACGACTTGTTTAAACGAGTGGTATTTCACAGCCTAGAATTGAAACAAGCTAAAACGAAATTAGTGACCATTGATGGGCAAAACAAATATCAAACGACTGTTGATATTAGCGTATTAAAACTGGCTTTAGATTTACAAAGTGGGGAAGAAAGAGCCGTTAAAATCAATGAAGACATAGACGTTGCATTATATGACGGTTACCCAGCCTATGACGATAACAATGCCATGTTAATTGAAAGAGTGAAATTTAACAAAGAGCACACTCAAGTTACTTTGTTCACTAACAACAAACCGACTCATGTCCAGGTAGATCCTAAACTACACACAATTGATCGAAACCTGTCAGACAACGTTATCGCTATTAATTAGCACGACAGTACGTGAGCGGATCGCTGTAATAAGTTTTGCTCACGTACACCTAACTTTTCCTACTTTTTCTATTACTGACCACTTAGGAGTACATGATGAAAATTAATCATGCGGTTAAGGCCGCCTTTTTAACGGCAAGTTTAATCACATTATCGATGTCACAGCCGATATTTGCAGAGACAATTAGCAAGCCAGCATTCAAACAACAAGAATTAGAAAAACGCTATTATGTAAGAGATTATCAAACTATTAGATCAACTCTGCATGCTTTAGATAGACCTCTTAACACCGACGAACAGTTGCTACTACTTGCGATACGAGTACAACTTGACGAAGATGATGCAGACGATGCGTTAGAGGCCTTTACAAAAACACATTCAAACAATGCAAAGGTGCAGTATTGGGCGGGAAATTTATGGCAAACCATTGCTAAAAACAGCAATATGTTTTCCAAAATGTCGATTTACAGCCACTACGTTAAAGCGATGACACAAGCGGCTAAACTAGAGCCAACAAATGCTAGATATCAAATGGAAGCTGCAAAAGCGTATGGTCAGCCTTCTATGATGGGCGGCGACAGCGAGCAACAACAGCCTATCGTCGCAATGCTATTAAAAGGAAACACGCCGTATGCACATATTGCTTACATGGATTTATTGCAAAATACGCAACAGGAAAGCAAAGCGATAAAATATGCCAGTGATATTGCGCAACAATACAAAAACAATGTTGAAATAGTTGAACGTGCAGCACAACTACTATGGACCTTTGACAAAGTAACACAAGCGGGTGAGCTGTTTTATCAAGCTTGCATGTTACCTGCCCCTTCATATGAAGCGTACACTAAATGGGATGCCGCCTGTTGGTACAGCACAATGTTCAGTAAAGAAGAACGGCTTGCAATCGAAAAAGGAATAGCGGCGAGCACACATCTACTAAGTGAAAGTGCTGTAAAGGATGAAGATTATCTTGAAAGCTTACAACAATATGCTCAGTTACTTGTTAAAGCAGAACAAAATACTAAAGCCATTAGCGCCTATAAGGAACTATTAACACTAACCACTGATAAAAGCATGAAACGCAATGCACAAAAAGCTTTAAAGAAGTTAACCAAAGGCTAGGCATTATTAAAAATAAAAGCTTCACGAATTTTTAGCAGCACTTGAGTGCTGCTAAAAATTGTCTAATTTGATATAACTGTGTTTATCAGTACGCTAGCATATAAAAGGAACTGAAATGCTCACTAAAATTAAAGCCCTGCTATCAAAAGGCATTTGGCAAATACTAGCCATGCTATTAGTAATGGTTATTGCCGGCCCAGAACTGTTGCTTGGCATGGAATTGATGGCGTTAATAGAAGTATTAGGCGCTTCTACCTTTGTTTTAATGTATTTGTCTGGCATTAAACTATTGCTCAACAAAGCCATGACTAAATTTCAACAATTTGAGCAATATAGCATTTGGTTTATTCCTTCTTACCAAAGCTTAAAACAAATGCCAGAGCTTGTTCTTCATGTTATTCCGGAACGTACATTAATGATGAGTCTTGCAAGTATCGTAACCCTGAGTATGAGCATAATGTACATCAATTTATTGGTTAATATATAAGTCAAAAGGCGAAAGGACATGTCTGGTTCCAGCTTAAATAAACTAATTCCAGCATACAAAGAAGTGCTAGCAGACGGGCACTTTCAGCAAACCTATCAGCGCTTAGTTGGTATAGTGCAAAAACTAAGAACTGAGTTTAACAATCAATACAAAAATGAATATTCTGTTGCTAACATTCTGCATGGTTACGTCGACTATACTTATTTCTACCTGCAAAATGATTTTCTGAAACACCGCAAACTTAAACTAGCGATAGTGTTAAACCATCAACAAGTACAGTTTGAACTTTGGTTACTTGGTCAAACGAAACCGATTCAAATTAACTATTGGCAAAAGCTGCAAGGTCATAAATGGATAAGTGAGGTGATGCCTGAATATTCAGTTATTGAAATCCCTTTACTAGAGCAACCTGACTTTGACCAAGAGGAAAAACTATCTGCGTCAATCCACCAAAACTTTACGGCTTTGTCATCTCAGATCTTTGATACGTTAAAGTCCTTGGATTAATGCAGATGTAATGGGAAATCTGTAGAGGTACAACATGTCAAAAGATTACTTCAACAACAGGTTAATTTTAATCTTGCTGATACTCTTTATTTCAATTGCATGTATTGCTATCTTTCAAGATTATTTGCATGCCAAGCGTAATAGTTCATCTTTCTATTTTGAAGAATCATTGCTGTTTAAAACCGTTTGGTTTTACTTTCCTCCATTGCTACTGAGCATCAAAAAACTATTCAATCATAAGGTTTCCACAAGCACCCCAAATTTAATAAAGGTATTTGCTTTATACACCTCTGTACATGTGTTGTTAGTCGCTTTATCTATTTGGATATTATCCAGCATATTTCGAGATCAAGCCTACGGAATTATTAAAGTACTAACTTTTACACTTAGCAACGACTTGGTCAGTATACTGATGGTCTATGGCGCCTTTATAGCGGTAATTAAGTATTGGCAACTCAACAAAGCAAAACAAGCGCCGTTAACAATCAAGACTGTAGAGCCTTCTCATAAATATTTAACCATAAATTCAGGCAGGACCCATGAGATAATAAAGCTTGAAGATATCATTATTATCAAATCAGCTACCCCATATGTGAATGTCGAATTAGCACAGAAAACACACCTATATTCAGCTACGCTTAAATCAATAATAAGCGAACTTGATCATAGGTTTATTAGAATTCACCGCTCTATGATCGTAAACATCGACAAAGTACTTTCTTATAAATCTCGTTTAAATGGAGACTATGATCTGATTTTAGAAAATGGCACGGAAGTCAGGTTAAGTAGAAATTACGTCAAAGCTTTTAAACAGCAATTTGACTCAAGTCATCTTGTCGACATATAAAGTCATCGTCTTAAATCATTCCAGCTTGAAAACATCGTATTCACGAGTAATTGTACTGCCATTAAAAGTACAAGATGAATTAATCCTTTGTGAATATCAGAAACACACATACAACATATGGCACTGTCACAAAATGGCTTCATTGGCTAACTGCGTTTCTTTTTATAATTAGCTATTTGACCATTTATTTTCGTGAATGGTTTGCTATCTCCGATAAGGAAAATTGGTATGCTATTCAACTACACTTTTCTGTTGGTTTAACTTTAGCTGTTTTAGTTGTATTACGAATATTTTGGCGCTTAATTGATAAGCCACCACGAGTTAATAGCAAAAGCCAAAAAGTAGCTAACGCCTCACGTATTCTTCATGGCACTCTATATTTGATCATGATAATAATGCCACTTAGCGGCTATCTGTCTAAAGCAGATTATTTTATTTGTGGAAAAGGCCAGATTAGCTTGTATTTTTTTTATGATCTTCATCGCCACAATCCAGTAGCATTGTGTGACATTGTAAACGCTACGTTAAGTGCATTGTCACAGCCTGCTGACATTATTCATCAAATAACCGGAGCTTGGTTAATTATCCCATTACTTGCTCTGCATATTGCTGCTGCGCTTTACCACCATTTTGTAGTCAAAGATGACACCTTATTAAAAATGACCACTTTTAAACCAATCAAATAGAGGAACCAATGATGCGTACAACTTGTTTACTAATATCCACTTTATTAACGTTTACCGCTATTGCAGATGCTAATGAACTTGTTATTGGTGGACCTTGCCAAGGCTGCGAAAATGTTTTTGTTAATATGCCAAAGAAAATAAAATCTGATAGCAGAATTTCACCAACTGAAGAGCAAGGAGAGCCATTAAAAATAACCGGAAACGTATTTACGCAAGAAGGAAAGCCAGCACCAAATATTATCGTTTATGCTTATCAAACCGATGCTACAGGCAAATACCCAAAAAGCGATACTTTCCATGGCAAGTTAAGAGGCTGGGCGAAAACAGATCTTAGCGGTGCTTATAGCTTTAATAGTATACGTCCAGTTGCGTACCCTAATGGTAGAGAGCCACAACATATCCACTTTCATGTAATTGAACCAAACAGAGGGACTTATTACATTGATGATATAACCTTTAGTGACGATCCACTGTTATCTGCTGATAAAAAAAGTAAAACACTATGCCGAGGAGGGTGCGGGCTGTCTGAACCTAAAAAAAATAAAGCAGGTGTTTGGCTGGTAACACGAGATATTATACTAGGAGAGAATATTCCTGGTTATCATTAAACGAGGTTTATGAGTAAATTTTAAATCGTAACGCCGTAAAGCAAACTACGGGTTTTTCTAGGTTTCAGCCCTGCAAATTCGCAGAGCTCAATGCGCTCATCAGGGATTGAATAAAACTGTTTATTCAATCCTATCCTGCTTCTCCCTAATCGAAAGTAGGACAACTAAAATTGAGTTAAAAAAAAGCCACTCAATGAGTGGCTCTTCTTTTTAATTAAAAGCTTAGCTCAGGCCCGCGAATTCGCAGAGCTCATTCGGTTAAAAAGGGCCAACATGAAATTGTTCATCTTGGCTGTTAACCTTTTTAACCCTACTCTCGTGAGAGTACTCCATAAATTTTGTCCATAAAAAAAGGCCGTCTGTGAAGACGGCCTTTTCTTTGGAATAGAAGCTTAGCGATGTCCTACTCTCACATGGGAACTTTCTACAACGCTATTGTCGCTAAGC
>NZ_BNCK01000010.1 GCF_014656435.1 Thalassotalea marina | reverse complement strand
TAGGTCGATCCCACAATAAAAATCATGTAATTTGGTATAGAATTTCATTGAGCTTTCTCCTTTTGGTTTGGTCGCCTAGAAGTTTAGCCAATGGTTAAACTTCGGGGAGAAGGTTCAATAAGTATCACGGCACATTAAAAGAATTTATAGGTATAAAATACATCTATTTAATGAGAGTTGTTTTTTTCGAGAAACTTAACAAGTTCATTAAATGCCATTGGTTTAGCCCAATGATAACCTTGTGCCATTGAACAATCGTTTTCTCTTAACCACTTGGCAGTTTCTTCGTCCTCTACACCTTCGGCTACGTTTTCTATATGTAAGCTTTTACTCATTTTTATTATTGATTTTACAATATGTTGATTATGAAAATTAGTAGCAATATCTTTAAGAAATGACTGGTCAATTTTCAACGTTTCCACGTTAAATTTACTTAGATACCCTAGATTCGAATATCCTGTCCCAAAGTCGTCAATAGCAAAAGACACCCCCTTAACATTCATTTTATGGATTTGCTCTTGCACGTGATCTGCATCATCAAAAATTACCGATTCGGTGATCTCTAACTCTAACAAATGGGGGCTAATTTGATTGGTGTTGAGTGCTTTAAAGATAATTTGTGGAAGTGCACCACTTCTAAAGTCGACCAATGAAACATTAATCGCTACTGAAATATCTTCAATATCTGCCTTACGCCATTGTGCCATATCACTACATGCTTGATTTATCGCCCATTTAGTAATATCTACAATTTGTCCAGACTCTTCCGCTGCAGAGATAAAGTCACCGGGAGAAATAACACCTCGCTCAGGGTGATGCCATCGGGTTAAGGCTTCAACACCTACTATTTTATTAGTGTTTAAATCTATCTTGGGTTGATACAACAACCGTAGCTGTTCACCTTCGATAGCACCTTTAATTGCATGAATATAAAAATACTTATCTGCCTCTTTAATTTTCATATAGGGTTCAAAGTAACAAACACTATTCACAGTACTCTGTTCTACGTTTTGTAACGCTAGGTAGGCATTTTTTTGCAATTCTTCAACTGTTTATCCATCAAAGGGGGCAACAGCGACACCTAGCAAACAAAATAGCGATACCTCAATACCATGCACGTCAAATTTAGTCGACATTGCCTGTAACAAGCGTTCCCTAAACAAATCACTCTCTTTTGAACTTTCTGAAACTTTTAGTAGCGCAAAACTGTGACCTGACAACCGATAAACCCTCTCCCCATTTTGCATCATCGAATTTAGTCGACCGGCAACTTGGGCTACAGTTAAATCACCTAGTTGACGTCCCAATGTATTGTTTAGTTGTTGCAAGCTCGGAAAATCTAAAATAAATACAGCAACACGTAGGTTGTTAGTTCTTGTCACTAAAATTTCATTTAGCTCTCGTTCAAACACAGACTCTTTCGCTAGTGATGTCAGTTCATCATAGTCTAATAGTTTATTTGCCTTTTCTAACTGGTCTTGCAAAGTTGCAATACTTTTAGCTCGCTTTTTTAATGCTTGTTTAAAATTATGGATAAATACGTAGCTAATTGAGCCGAATAAAATTAACACCACGAGTATATCGACTGCACGAATTCGATATGAATTGGGGTTTTCTTCTAAGATCTCAATCAAATTAACTTCGTGAGCCAATGCCAAAATAATGACCTGCATAGCGATTGCTAGAAAAATTGGGATGACTAACATTTTTGAACCCATGGTATAGGCCAAGAGGATAATGCAAGGGTATGCAAAAAGGGCAGAGTTATAGATACCATTTTGCTCCCAGGATAGGTAAAACACTAAGGTGGATATGCCCCACAATATTAAGCCGCGAATGACCTGTACTGTATCTGAATTGGCCCACCAATAGAGCAAAATAAGGCCTGTAATACATATAATTAGACCAACTTCAACGTTATCATAGTGTGTTAATGCCAATTCACTCACTAACAATAAGCTCAATGCTGCCAACGCCATCAATATGGTTTTCTTGACGCTGGCTACTTCATTTATCACACGACTAGTTGTCATTGGTTTGCTCATTATAATCTTTATAAAAAGCAACAGACTGCGCAGGATCCCTTTTCTCCTTAATAGCGTACATTGCTTTATCTGCAGCCTGAACAAGTGAAGATAGATGCTTTTCGTCGTCAGGAAACAAGCTTATGCCGATACTCGCCCCGACGTTTACATCTATATTTTCATTTGACAAAAAATAAGGTTTTTCTATTTTAGATATGATTTTATTCGTAATATCAGACGCTTGTCTCGCGTTAACTTTGGTTAAAATAACGACGAATTCATCACCTCCCCAGCGTATTAATACATCGTTTTTACGCACAGACTTTTTTAACTGCATAGCGACATATACAAGCACTTTGTCTCCAGCGTCATGTCCATATACATCATTAATTTGTTTAAACTTGTTTAAATCCAATAACAACATGGCAAAAGGGATATTTTCATAAATTAACTTTTCAATTTGTGCTTCGCCGCCTCTGCGATTAAATAGCATAGTTAAAGCATCAGTATTTGCTTTAATATTTAGCTGTTCTACTTGTTGTCTTCTTTGTGAAATATCATGCAGTGTTATTTGATGAAATTCATGAAAGTCTTCGGTAATTGCTAAATTGACAATTGCCTGAACCCATACTGCAGCGCCAGTGGTGCTAGACCGATTAAGTTTAAATTCGCCACTAGCCATTTCGTCATTACCAAATGCTTCTTCAACAAGCGTAATTAACCGTTGTTGGTCTTCAAATATGTTCTTTAAAAATGGGCCAAAACTTTGTTGCAGATTCAGGCCCAAACGCTCGAGTAAACCAATAAAAGCTTTGTTGTATAAAACGATATTTCCATTAGGCTCGGTAAGTACTATTGGAGAGCTGGCATTTTCAAAAAGTAATTTAAAATGGCGAGAAAGTTGCTCTACTTGTTGACGAAGATTGCGCTCTTCGACAATCTGTTTACTGCTGCGGTCTAACAGTTTATTGATATCTCTAACTAACAAACCTATTTCACTTCTTTGGTGATAAGTTGGAATTGGCACCCTAGCCTCAGTACCGGGTTTGACGCTATGTAATATCCTTGCAACTGTAGTAATAGGTTTGGCGACGATCACAAAAGACACCATAATAACAGTGATGGTGATGATAGCTGCCTGAATAATAATAGATAACTGATTATCTTTGCTGATTTCTAATGCTCTTTGCTCTATATACTCCAAGTTAGGCGTTATCGTTAACACGCCAACTTCACGGCTATTCTCAAAAGGCGAATACAACTTAAACGCTTGGCTATCCTTTGTTTGGTAAAAGTCTTCAGAAGACTCATAAATTGATTCTGTCGAGATTGCTACCCCTTGAATGACATCGTTACTAATCAAACCGGCAATAACTTCTTTTATTAATTCCTGATCGTTTAAATAGGTAGCAATAGATACGGTTGACGAAACGGTTTTATACAATTGAGACACGTTTTTTCGACTAGATTCAAATTCATCCACATAAGTAATTCTAAAAAAAAGTTGCGACACAATAATACCTACTGCAAAGGCAGTAAAAATCACCACAATAGCTAGTCTTAATGTTAATGCACTTTTATTCATTCAAACGGTAAACTACTTTCAAACTGTCATTTAATGAACTGATCGGAATATAGCCTATTGCTAATGGATTTTTTTCCAAGTAAGCAATCACTTCCCCCACAGAATCTTGATCTACAACACTTCTTTTCCTTCCAGAAAACTTAAGTCGGGCCCAATAAGCATTAACACTAGCAAGACTCCTGTTAATTAGTTTTTTGTAAAATAATTGTCTAATTTCAGGCTCTCCAGATAACTCCACAGCAATCGCAAGCTCTCCATTTGGAAAAGCGGTGTACTTGCCCATAAAGATGTCAATTACTTCTGATTTCGATAACGTTTGAATTGGAGTACCTTTACTCATCACAACAACCATGTCTTCTTGACCCCAACTCAGAGGCGCAAAAAGCCATAAGACAAGAATCAATAACCCTTTTACATTTCTCATAGAGCAAAACTCAAAGACAATACCAAGCTATTCACCTTTTCTTTGGGGGAATCTAAACCAGTATTGATCCAAAGTGTATCGCCATTTTCACTAATGTCGGTCCTGGTGAACTGCAGCTTTGACACTATGCTAGGCGTAATATCCCAGCGCCAACCGACCGACATCGACTGTTGATTTGAAGAATAAAAATTTGCGCCATAATCGATAGCTTGAATAAGCTCTGGGATTAGAGCCGTGTTAACCCCTACTTCGTTAAACTTATATTGCTTCGAGTCGGTTTGGGCGATAACGGTATAAAATGTATGTTGGTTATATTGATATGCTGCACTGACATAACCACTGTTAAGCGTGCTTATCATCTTTGAATCAGCATCAACTTGCGCCAATTCAAAACTGAAAAGCCAATTGCCAAGGTACTTTTGGCCACTTAAGGATAGATATTTAGCATCAATATTTTTTAAATTAACCTTAGAATAAAATGCCTGTTTGTTTGGCCAAATAAAATCGGGAAGTAAGGCTATTTGTGTATTTATTAAATCAACTGCGTTGGATTTAGCACTAAGCTTTCCTTGGCTAAATCTAAATTGTAGATTCCAGTCTCCTTTATCATAAGTCAATGACGAACCTAACATTTTGTCTAGATCAAGCCCTTCATATTCACTGTCGGCAAACACAATGGAATCGCTTTCGCCGGCGAAAAACTTTGCTCTAACCAGAGCATCACCAACACGAGTAGAATATGAAACATCTGCACCATCGTAATATAAAAATGGAATAATGCCGTATACTTCTGTTGGTACTTTAGCCCAAGAGTATGCAATATTGACATTTCGATACTCAGTGATCATAAATAAATCAGGGGATAAGCGACCAAGTCGGAAGGACCAATTCGTATTTGGTGTGTAGCGCATAAATGCTAGAGATATATAGTCATCCCATTTTGACTTGGCAATATCTCTTAGTACAACTTGTCCAACAAAATCGACGTTATTACCCAATTTAGTTTCGAGCTGGCCACCGATTAAACTAAACTCTTTAAAATCTACATCACCTTCAAATACACCGTTATCACTTCGAATATCTCGTCGAAACCCGTATTGTTTCGAATCTGATAAAGTCATTGCGAGCGTACCAAAACTGCTCCACTCAAGTTCATTAGCATGAGCATAAAAAGCAGAGAAATAGATCAATAAAATAATGATAATTCGAGGCAAAATTCAAAACTCAACAGTTGCTTTATAAACTATAAAATTAGTCGTAATTCTAATATTTATCAAAGCAAGTGCTTAAGTTTACTCTCAAATTGACATTACATTGCGAGTATAATTTTAAAGCCTAAATTAGCCATTAAAGTACAAATGGCACATTTATTATGTGTGCTTATTTAGCGGTATTGTTTTTTGAAAAAATGTCCTAAGTGATGGCAAACACTCAATTCGAATTGCTTACCCGTGTGAACTTAACCCTATTTATCAGTCGCTTTTGAGTCTTGTTGTTTATTTAATTGACTGATCTTAGTTAAGTGCTTTTCCACTAATTGTTTTGCATAGGCTGAAGTTGCACCGTTAGCTAGTTGTTGTTCTAGCGTTTGCTCTATTTTATCAAATAGCTTATCTATGTTTTGCTGATGCTCTTTTCCTGTTTTATGTTCGTCAAGTTTGCTTTCATTGATTGCCGTTTTTTCATCTGGCGTATCATTATCCGCACCACGAAAGACAAATAAACCGAGCCAATCGTCACTGTAGTGCCCTAGTTTCATCAGCTTTTTATAATAGCTGCGCTCTGGTGAGTTATTTTGGACAACATCGATAAAAGCACACGTTAGTGATACTGGGCTCAATAATAAATCCCTCAACGCATCTATAGCTAATTTCGCTTGAAATACCACGACATTTTTTAAAATTTTCTTACGGTGACTTGTCACAATTTGCCTTCTCTTTCGCCAAGTTACGCTAAATCTAAATGACATTAAATAAGAGTATCGTTTAATCAAAGAAAATGCATCCCATGAAAAGGAAAACTAAGCCCCGCTTTTTGCAGGGCTTAGTAAGAGTTAGGTATCAACCTAAGGATAAATATTTGGCTGACTTCACCAGGCTTTAGTGTTTTACTTGTTTTAGTTGAGATACATGAAATAGATCACGTGTTGAGGCTTTTCCTTGCAAAATAACCGTGTTGATATCGTCATAAGCCAAAGGTGTCTCCAATGGATTACTATTTAATAAAAGTAAATTAGCCATCTTACCTGAATCGACGCTACCAAAATCGTGTTCAAGATTATATGCTTTTGCATTATTAATGGTTGCTGCGGCAAGTATGCCTTTTAATTTCATGCCTGATTTATACATGTCTTGCAATTCCATATAAGTAGATAAACCAGGTTGGGATGCATATGTTGGTGCAGGTGGTGTATCAGACGCTAATAGTATAGTTGCACCATGCTCATATAAGTAATTAAGTACTCGCTGACCATTAACTTGTTTTGCTGTGAAACGTTCAACAATTTTCGCAACAGGTAGCCCATCCCAATCTTGGTACATTTCTTTTGCAAACCATTGGCCTGACTCACTTAAATACCAATCAAGTTGCCATTGTGGCAGTACATTCTGGTATTCTGGACGCATCAAGTGTCCATCAACCATTAAATCTGTTAGTCCTCTAATAACATTTAATGTCGGTTGATAAGCGATGTTACGTTCGATAATTTTATCTAACACAGCAGTAACTTTAGGTGGTAGTTGTTCTTGATTGCTAAGCTTTTGTTCTTCTAACCAATTCCAAAGCCCATGTCCCATAATAGTTACCCCATGATCTGCTGCAATATCCTGCATATCAGTTGCGTTAGCATGTGCCATAGTAGGTAAATTTAATTTAGCCGCATGTTGAGTTAACTCTTTCAAGGTGGCATTACTGATAAGCGGTATATTTTTAGCTAAATCAAAACCATCTTCGATGTAAACTTTTGCACATACAGCGCCGTCTTCTGATAAACGGTTCACCGCTTGTTTAGCCTGATGCGCCTCTTTGATGACCTTTGGAGTTTCAGGGTCAGTGTCCTGAGCGACATAATAAGGTCTCTCATAATGTAAATGTTCATGCTCAATTCCACGGGCGTTATAACCGTTGACCACTGGCATTGCACCACAAAAGAACGCTTTAGGTGTCATACCGCTATCGTGGAATGCATCGATACCTTGTTGTGTGTTTGAGGGATCAATAACTTGAGTTACTCCATAATAAAGATAGTTTACACCTTGTCTTGCTAAATAAGCTTGCTGCATGATCGATGCATTGTTATCTGCTGGGTTTAATCCAGGCATTGTTTTTAAATGGGTATGGCTATCCATTAACCCTGGGATCAGAAACTTTCCTGTGCCATCCACAATGTGTTTTGCTTTAGGCAGGTTTTTATCTGAGCCAATACTGACAATTCTATTACCATTAATAGCAACCCAGTGATTTGATTTTATATCTACTTTTTGCTGATTTTGTGGCGAGATAACCGTAGTATTTTTAATTAATAAATCAACCTGTGCCCAAACCGGCTTTGCCATAAATGGCGTACATAATGCTAACGCGAATAACTGTTTTTTCATCAGTGCCTCCTAAATAAAATGCAAGCTTAATTAACAAGGGCAATATCGTCCTAAGTTATTTATAATATTGATCTAAAATTTTTCTAAAATAAGAAAAACAACAATAATTTCAACACTTTAAAGAAGTAGCGATGGAACCCTTTAAGTTAGGAAATTGGCACGTATCACCTAAATTGAATCAATTAACATTGATGCCAAGCGGTAAAATAGAAACAGTAACACCTAAAATTATGGCGTTACTTACCGTATTAAAGGAACAAGGAAGTGAGCCTGCAAATGTAGAGCAACTCATTTCAAAAGTTTGGCACGATAGGATTGTCGCCGATAGCTCTGTTTATCAAGCAATCGCCCAGTTAAGAAAAGTACTCAATCAAGATGCAGAACACGCTTTATATATAGAAAGAATCTCCGGCCAGGGATATCGAATTTCTCCAGAGATAACAATTAGCCCCATCATTGAAATTAGTGATAAGGCTGATGTTGAAGTTAAAAATCAAAATAAAGTAAAACCGATATTAATTCTCTTTGGTTTACTGGTTATAACATTTGTCGTTGTATGGTTAGTAATGACCTCTGACTCTAGCAAAGAAACACAATCTCAACATTTTGAGTCGTTGACGCTGGCTAAACACTTAACAACAAAAACTGAACCAGGGTCGCTTCATCACGCTAAACAGCTTTATTTATCAGTGTTGCGAGAGAGCCCTAATAATGCAGAAGCGCTTAATGGTTTATGCAATAGCTATAGATTACTGGCGATTTATGACACCATGACTGAAGCAGAGCGCGATAGTTTGTGTCAGCCGTTGCTTGATAAGGCTTTTGAATTACAACCCGATAACGCCTTAGTCATAGCATCAATGGCTCAACAATCCTATGAACAAGACAATATAAAACAAGCTAAGTTACTTTTTAAAAAGGCGCTGTCTATAACGGAAAAAGAAGCCAGTATTTGGCATTGGTATGGTCAACTCATGCGCAGCCAAAATGAAATTGAAAGTGCCTTAGACGCCCATCAAAATGCTTTTAGACTAGCCCCTAACGACCCCATTGTGCTGCGCGGTCTGGCCTATGCCTACTTAAACAATCGCGACCTGGATAATGCACGTAAATACTTTGAACGAAGTATCGTAATAGCGCCAAAGTTTAAAAATAGAGCCTTGTATGAGTTAGACTTTTACTCGTTAAATCAAGAAAGAGCACAGCACTATTTAACTTGGTCACTTGAATACAACGACAGCTACCTACAACGATTTCCCGTTCATCGATTAAGTTATGTAATATTTTTGCTCAGCCTCAACCAAATAGAAGTTGCTGAAGATGAGCTCAGTAAAGTCGAAGCGCTGGAAACTATTCCTCAGCACTTTTTGCTTTACACTAAAGCTTCAATTGCTTGGCATAAACAGCAACCTGAAGAAGCAATAAAATTACTAAAGCAAAGGTACCTTCTTTCACCAGAGAAAAATCACCTCGTCATGCCCTATCTGTTAGCACTTGTTCATACAGATCAAGGAGCAAAAGCTCTCGAGTTGTTTGAGCACCACTTTGCTAACATTATTGAACTTGAAACAATTCAAGCCAAACACTTAGGACAATACCTGTTATTAGCTTCACTTTATCAATCAACAGACATGGATGTTGAATATAAACAGGCCTATGCCAAATTATTACGCTTTCGACAGGAGCAAGCTGCATTCCCCGATGAATACGAACTGCTTTGGTATGAGCTAAATGGAAATCAAACAAAAATCTATCCTCTCTTAATGCAAATGATAGCGAATGGTTGGATACCAGATTACAACGACAATATGTTTACTACCTCTCACTATTTGAACTTGATCAACACAAAAGAACAGCAGTCTTTATGGTTAAATGCATTACAACAAACACAACAATGCATCTGGCAGCGTCGTCAATGCCAATAACACACCTGTATATCAGAGGTATCATTAGGATTAAGCTTAGAGAAAAGACATAAAAAACCTTAACAAGCAGCACAAACACGACAACTTAGACTAGTTTTGAATTCTTATGGATGAGTATTCTCAAGCCCTTACCTAAATACATTTAAAGTTGGACTAGGCTATTGATTATGGCTAGTATTATTTAAAAGAATAATTAGAAGCTTGGGAGTTCTCATTAACTATACAACCTTGATAAAAACTTGTTGTTTCAGTGTCTTACTACTGTTTCTAGTTAATGCACAAGCAAACATGGTGATAAGTATCACTGATCAAAATGGAGCTCCGCTAAAAGATGCTATTCTGGAAATTCAGTCCATTGATAAAGCATCAGGTTCGGAGAATACTAATAATGTGTATGTGATGGACCAAGTTAATAAGACTTTCAGCCCTCACGTACTCGCGATTCCGCAAAATAGCCGCGTCAGTTTTCCTAATAGTGACAATATTCGCCATCATGTTTATTCATTTTCTAAAGTTAAACCATTTGAATTGAAACTTTATGCCGGAAAGCCCGAGGCGCCAGTCACGTTCGATAAATCGGGGGTAGCAGTACTAGGTTGTAACATACACGATTCCATGGTTGGGTATATTTATATTCACGAAAACAATACGGTGTACAAATCAAATGACAAAGGTCAAATCACCCTTGATTACCCTTTGAATAACATAGAAAAAATATGGTTATGGCATGCCAGAAATACAACTGGGATCAACTTCAAGAAAGCGCTAATAGTTAGAGACTTTATTCAACAAAAAAATAGCTTAGCTATATCAATTGAAGTATTGCCGCCTGAGCCAAGAGACAGTTTTGAAGATGTTTTTACACATGTTCACTAATGTTAGTTTAAAAGCACAAATTACATGGCTTTCTGCTAGCTTGATATTTATCACGACGCTAGTGCTAACAACTAACTATTGGTTAAAAACTGCCAGTTTTTTCGAGCAACAACTTCAGCAACAAATGCACTTTGCACAAAATGTGCTGAAACAAAATCTTAAACAGAAAGAACAGGTATTAAGTACCTCAGCAAGCGTACTGGCAGCAGACTTTGGCTTTAAGCAAGCCGTTGCAACTCAAGATACTAATACAATTCAAAGTGTACTATTAAATCACAGTCGCAGAATTGATGCCGATTTAATGGTATTAACAGATATCAACGGACAATTTATTGCCAGTAGTGACAGCGCTAGATATTCTTCAATTAAAACAAAATCTTATTTTAGTGAATTTCTTCTCAATAAAATACAAGCAAAAATTGTCGCTATAGAAAACAATGTATATCAAGTTATCGTGGTACCAGTGAAAGCGCCAAGAACCATAGGATATGCAATAATTGGCTTTCAATTTGATCAGCAAGCACTGATTAAACTTAAAGAATTACTTTCACTAGACATCACATTTGTCAAACAAGGACAAGTTATTCGATCAAGTTTAGATAACGAAACCTTGAACCGTGAAAGCATCAATATTATTGATAAGAAAAATGATGACGTTAGTTTGCTTTTTTCTTTTGGACTCTATTTTCATCAATCACTTGCCATAGTGAGCTCTGACGATATTAAGGTGGTTTTATCCGCTTCCTTAAAAACACTTCATAATGATTTTAAGCAACTGATGTTAGCGACCATTCTAGCGGCGCTAATTGTACTCTTTATCGCGATAAGTTCTTCTCGTTTAATGTCCAATAGAGTAACAAACCCACTGCAAAACCTGATGGCTCTTACCAGAGACATAAGTTCAGGTAATTTTAACGTTCCAAAGATAAAACATAATTTTCCAATAGAGCTGAATAAGCTCTATCAAAGCTTTGGGGTAATGGGAAAAGCCATTGAGCAACGAGAAAACCAAATCACCTATCAAGCTGAACGAGATTTACTTACAGGCCTATTTAACCGCCATAAAATTTTAACTGAAGTGCAAAGCTTATTAAGCATTAATACCAATATTGCGTTAATCAATTTTAATGTTAAAAGTTTTAAAGCCCTAAATGACACTTTTGGTATTAATAATGGCGACAGTATTTTGCAAGAAATCGCCAATAGACTTAACTCTTTAAAAAACAAGTTCGAACCTGAAAGTACTGTTTTATCATCTCGCACTCATGCTGACGATTTTTTGGTAGCTATCAGTATTGAATCGATAAGCCAATTAACGGGTATAATTGAATTATTGCGTTCGGCATTAGAACATCCTTATTTATTAGATGAAATTACATTAAAGGTGCCATTGTACTACGGTATCGCCAACTCAATTGAACATGGCCAAGATGCGGAAAAGTTGATTCGAAGAGCGACAATGACCGCCTCAAATGCAGTTAAAACGCGACATACTTTTCTGTATTATCAAGACGGTGAAGACGAAGCCTATTTGTATAAACTCAATTTAATTGAGGAACTTAAGCAAGCACTAGAACAAGAAAGCTCGCCGTTATTTTTAAACTATCAACCAAAACTTAACTTAAAAACAGGCAGCATAGATAAATCAGAAGCACTCATCCGCTGGATCAACAAACAAGGCGAATTTGTTAATCCTGAACTATTTGTCGCTCTTGCTGAGCAATCAGGCTTAATTGTCAGCTTAACGCATTGGGTAATTAACGAAGTAGCAAAACAAATTAATCTGTGGAACCAATTAGGATATCGCTTTAGTGTATCAATTAATTTATCTGCTCAAGACATTCAACATCAAGACTTTGTTAATTATCTAGTAGATACGGTTGCTAAACATAACGTGCAGCCAGCACAAGTTATTTTAGAACTCACTGAACGTGACATTGCCGACAATGAAACATTAATTCTATCTAAACTCAATCACCTCAAGACCTTGGGCTTTGAAGTTTCTGTTGATGACTATGGCATTGGACAATCATCATTAGCCAAATTAAAAAACCTTCCTGTTGATGAATTAAAAATAGACAAGTGTTTTATCTTAACTTTAGATAAATCACAGCAAGATCAAGATATCGTCTCCTCCACCATAGAATTAGGCCATAAGCTCGGCTTGCGGGTTATTGCCGAAGGTGTAGAAAACCAAGCAAGCTTAGCGTTACTCAAACAATTTGGTTGTGACTATATTCAGGGTTATCACATATCACGACCACTAAAAGCCGATCAATTAATCCAATGGTATAACACTTATGTTTCGACTAATTAGCTTCACTTTATTGTTATTACCTTTATGTTGTTTAGCTAATGGGAAGATATTAGCAACACCTGGCGTTTCTCAAATTGAAGGTTCTGCTGGCGGCGGGCTCGTTCCTTGGGCACAACTTGCTGGCTACGCTACCGAAGATGAATGGGCAATTTCCGGCTTTTGTACACAAGCTAATGTCGATGATTTTGAGTTAACAAGTTGCGGTATTCAGGGTAATTTATACGATCGAATTGAGCTTTCTTACGCTACGCAAAACTTTGATGTATTGCCATTGTCACTCAAACTCTCTCAAGATATTTATGGTGCTAAAGTCAGGCTCTACGGTGACTTAGTTTACAGTGATTGGCCGCAACTCTCGCTCGGTGTGCAATATAAAAAACTAACAACACCAGATATAGCCTATTCATTAGGAGCAAAAGACGACAATGGTACGGATATCTACATCGCTATGAGTAAACTCCATCTTGGATTACTCGCAGGTTACAATGTTCTGTGGAATGCAAGTTTTCGTTACACAACTGCCAATGAAATAGGGTTGTTGGGTTTTGGTGGCACTAATGGGAATGGGGCTATTAATGCTGAGGTTTCAGTAGCCGTATTATTGAATAATCACCTTGCCATTGGTACAGAGTATCGACAAAAACCTGACAATTTGGGTTTAAAAGAAGATGATTGGCATGACATTTTTATCGCCTGGTTCCCAAATAAACACGTGAGTATGACAGCAGCTTATATCAATTTAGGCACTATCGCCGGCTTACCAGATCAAACAGGTTGGTACTTCTCTTTAACTGGATATTACTAATGAAAAGAATCATCCCTCTAACATTATGTTTATTGAGCTTTTTAGGTTGCTCGTCAAAGGTGACTGAAGAGTCACTTTATCAACAATTAAATGGCCAACCTGGTATTGAAAAAATCGTCGACAGTTTTATTCAACAAATAGCCAAAGACAAACAAATTTTTCCCTACTTTGCCAAAGCAAGTGTTAGTCATTTCCGACAAGGATTTATAACACATTTATGCGATGTTTCAGGTGGCCCGTGCCAATATCAGGGAGATAACATGAATGATATCCATACGGGTATGCAAATTACAGAAGCCGACTTCAATCGCGTAGTAGAATTATTGATAAACGCCATGGAAGAAAACAATATCACCTACCCTGCACAAAATAGGGTGCTTGCGCTATTAGCCCCATTACGAGCAGAGGTCATAAAAATATGAATGCTAATTGCTTAAGTAAAACCCTCTGAATTCAATAGACTAATGGTTTAACTGATATAGTTGCCAGTCAAAAGTCTACCAATAGAAAGCGCATAATGAAAAACCCCCGCATTTCTGCGAGGGTTAAAATTTGGTGTGTTGACCAATAAGCCGCTTTTGTTGTGCCGTAAATGGAGTGGACAATCATGATCCTAACAGTAAAAACCACTGCATTTCCGCAAGGGTTAAAATTTGGTGTTGACCGATAAACCGCTTTGGTTGTGGCGTAAACGTAGTGGACAATTATTGTCCTAAAAAGAAAAACCCCAGCATTTCTGCGAGGGTTCAAATTTGGTGAGTTGACCGATAAGCCGCTTTTGTTTTGGTATAAACGGAGTGGACAATTATTGTCCTAAAAAGAAAAACCCCAGCCGAAGCTGAGGTTTATGGTATTTGGTGAGTTGACCGATAAGCCGCTTTTGTTTTGGTATAAACGGAGTGGACAATCATTGTCCTAAAAAGAAAAACCCCAGCCGAAGCTGAGGTTTATGGTATTTGGTGAGTTGACCGATAAGCCGCTTTTGTTTTGGTATAAACGGAGTGGACAATTATTGTCCTAAAAAGAAAAACCCCAGCCGAAGCTGAGGTTTATGGTATTTGGTGAGTTGACCGATAAGCCGGGTTCTGTCGTGGACAATCATTCGTCTAGGCCTTAAATCACTCTAAGGCTCAAGCAACCTACCCGGTTTCAACGCGAGCCACGCCATATGAAACCCTATTTGGTCTTGCTCCGGGTGGAGTTTACCCTGCTGCCAACTGTTGCCAGCGGCCCGGTGCGCTCTTACCGCACCCTTTCACCCTTACCTGTACTAGTGAACTAGCCATCGGCGGTCTTCTCTCTGCTGCACTTGTCGTAGGCTTTCGCCCCCCAGACGTTATCTGGCACCCTGCTCTTTGGAGCCCGGACTTTCCTCCCCCTGAAAACATTAAAAATGAATCAGGCAGCGATTGTCTGGTCAACTCGGCGCGCATTCTACCCGATAACCTTGCCTCAAACAAACCTATTCGCTTGTCTCTCGACTAGAAAATTCGATTTTAGTTATTTTGGCGTGTTGGGCATCTGACATTACGTGATACAAATATTGGTAATTAACATTGTCACTGGCAACAATACGTAAATGGTTATCGGGGTGTTATTGATGAATTACTTGTAGCTGCGTTTTTAAAGACGACGTAGGTATTTTAGTGCCTTGCCAAATAACTTCATTATCATTAAGCAACACCAATTCAGCGACACTTGGCTCTATTGTTGGTTGATTTTTTGTTGTATCAACATCCATTTTTACTGACGATAACAGTAGAGGTGACGCCAGCAGTAAAATAATGATTAACACTAACATTACATCAACTAACGGCGTCATATTGGGTTCGTTAAATTCTGGCAAAAAACTTTCGTTACTTGCACATCCATGACAATAGGTTTTACAACATCTTGTTCAACCGAGTTCTTCTGTTCCATTGGTGTAGAGATCATAATAACAAGTCTTCACTGTTATCAAATTTTTTGCTTTTTACAGCATGCTCAATTTTGATTTTAACACTGTGACAAATTGTCGCACTTTGTGGATTTCTACTTGTTCTAACAAGGTGAGCAGGCAGAAAATAACCTTATAAAACGTAACATTAACAAATTAATAAGCAGTTATGACATCTCACTACCCTAAATTATATCAAGCTATTTTATTGGGCTTATTCAGCTATTCTGTATCACCACTTGCTGTGGCAGATGACATAGAAACTATCACGGTACTTGGAGAGAAGTCGACGGAGAAAGTCACTTTGGTTGACAATGAGGTTAGTGTGCACGATATCGCAGATAACCTTTTGATGATCCCCGGCGCTAATGTTAACAAAAATGGCGCTTTAACAGGCATAGTGCAATATAGAGGTTTATATGGTGATCGCATTGCCACAAAAGTAGGCGGTCAAACAATTATTGGTGCGGGCCCTAATGCAATGGATCCTCCTCTCAGTTATAGCCCTAACATAATCACGGAAAATGTTATTGCATACAGAGGCATTGCTCCAATTACTGCAGGCATTGAAACCTTAGGTGGTTCAGTTGATACCGTGTTGCGTCAGGCAACGTTGCAACAAGGTTCGACAATAGCAGCCCAAGGCATAGTTTTACTTGGTTACCAGTCGAATGCTAATGCTCAACAACAGGCTGGTGCTATTAATATTGCTTCAGATAACTTCGCCACTTTAGTGTATGTTGACCGTAAAAAGGCCAATCATCAAGAAGCTGCTGATGGACGCGATATCATCCCGTCAGCATACACAAAAATACAATCAGGTTTAGACACTCGCTTTAACGTTGCCGATAGTGTTTATGGTTTTTCTTACCATTACAATGATACTCACGATGCAGGAACGCCTGCACTTCCCATGGACATTGACTTTATTTACGGTCACCGCCTAAAAATTGATGGTGTACATTCCCTAAAAAGTGGCGAGTTAAACTGGCATCTAGGTTACATGGATGCCGACCATAAAATGGATAACTTTAAACATCGCATAAATTTAATGACGATGAAACACCGTGTTAACCACGCGCAGTCAAACTCCATTTCTTTCAATATAAACTGGCAAAACGATGACTTAACTATCGGCGCTGACGGTTATCAATCTACCCATGATTCCGTAATAAGCAATCCTAACAACATGATGTTTAATGTTGTTAATTTTAATGACGTAAAAGATAGTAAATTCAGTTTTTATACTCAGTGGCAAACTCGGTTAGATCAACATCTGATCAAATTTGGTATCCGTGCCAAACACATTAGTGCTGATGCTGATAAAGTAAATCATCATATGGCGATGATGAATCCAACGGTATCAGGGCTAGTGCAGCAATTTAATCAAGCAGATCGCAGCCAATCGGATACCAATCTTGATATGACGTTCGATTGGCTTTTTCCAGAAGTTAATAATGTGCAATTTATGTTGTCAATTGCCCAAAAACAGCGGGCACCTTCATATCAAGAGCGCTATTTATGGCTGCCGATGGAAGCAACAGCGGGCTTGGCTGATGGCAATACTTATTTAGGTAATACAACTCTTGATAGTGAAACCGCAAGACAAGTTAACCTAGGTTTAACGTATCAGCAAACAAGCCATATTATAACTGCTGATATTTTTTACTCCGATATCAAAGACTACATTCAAGGCATTGAGAATTCAGATATGGCGATCAATATGTTCGCCAATATGATGATGAACAGTGACAAGGTATTAAAGTTTAGCAACTTAGACGCTGAGCTTTATGGCTTTGACGGTTATTGGTCATATCAGCTCAATAGTCGTTGGCAACTGGCGAGCTCCATTAGTTATGTGCGAGGAAAGCGCTCAGACATTAGCGATAATTTATATCGTGTTGCGCCGCTAAACGGCTATGTAGCCTTATCGTATCAACACAGTGACGTCTCTATTACGGCTCGCATTCACGGCGTTGGTGCACAAAACAATGTTTCGACTTTAAACCGCGAACAGAAAACCAGTGGTTATGGCTATATTGACCTTTTAGGTCAATACCAAGTATCTCGTGACTTAACACTAGACTTTGGCATTAAGAATTTAACCGATCGTCAATACACTAGCCACTTAAGTGCCTACAACCGAGTAGCGGTAAGTAAAATAGCAATGAAAGAAAGGCTGCCAAGTAACGCAAGAAGTCTATGGCTGTCGGCTAACTATCAATTTTAACGGTTCCGCGAAGGCATTTGCCTTTACCCTCTAGCCCTAGCTTTTGTCATGAAAGCTAGGGCGTTTTTTTAACTTACGTTGCAGCGTTCTTCTATGCATTGAAAGATGTCGGGCGGCTGCAGAAACATTCCCTTCATGAATTTTTAATACTTGCTGGATATGTTCCCATTCCGCTTGCTCAGCAGAAAGTTTTTGTGGTGCGGTGTCTAAAGTGCTAGTAGTTAATGCATTATTTTCATCATCACCGTGTAAAACTCTTAAAATAGTTTCAGTATCTACCGGCTTTGCTAAGTAGTCATCAGCACCAAGTTTCATTGCTTTAACCGCGGTAGCAATACTGGCATAGCCAGTTAATAAAATAATTCGACTGTTTGGCAGGAACTTTTTCAACGGCTCAATAAGTAATAAACCACTATCTGCCCCTAAATGCATATCCAAAATAATCACATTGGGGCAAAACTGCCTTGCCATTAATAGTGCTTGTGAATGATCTGCAGCATTTTGAGACTCAATACCGTGTTTTGCGAGTCGCCGTTTTAGAATGTTGGCAAATGCCACATCGTCTTCAATGTGTAATACTTTCATGATCAATGCTTAATGATCGGTAAGGTTAATGTCACAACCGCGCCACCGCTGGCAGCATTACTTAAGGTCAGTTTACCGGAAAGTCTTTCGATGCTGGTATTGCTTAATAAAATTGAAATACCAAAACCATGCTCACTGGGCTGAACGTAATCGCCCAGTTTTTCTAACTGCTCTACAAAAAAGCCGTGCCCAGAATCAATAACTTCTAAGTGCCACTCACCACCAGTCGTTTTTTCAACAACCTTTACCACCCCCTGTTCAATATCAACATTTGCCCTGACGGCATTGTCGATAATATTGATTAAAGCAGGTAATAACGATGCATCACTAGCAAGCACCACTTTGTGTAATGATGATGTAAATTCAAAACGAGATTCGGGGTAAGTTAATCGACAGTGTTGCTCAAGCTGATTTAATAAAAAGTCGCTATTAATATGAAACTTCTGATCGGTTCTAATTTGTTCACTGGTTTCTCGAAACGCATGTAAGCTGGCATTACATCTTTCAACTTGCTGTTTTAAGTCTTTAACAACGTCTTGATTTTCAATATTTTCTTCCATCAATTCATCAATGAGCAAATTCATGGTAGCTATTGGTGTTGCCAAGTTATGCGTCACTTGTGCTGAGGCGACACCAAGCGCAATAATACGCTCCCTTTTTAATTGTTGTTCTCGATATTGTGCCAACTTAATTTCATGTTGTTTGATGGCGCGAGCTAAATAGGCAACCACAATAGATACCACTACAGCGGAAAACAAAAAGTTAATCCACATGCCAATAAAGTGGCCTTCCATATTGCCATGCATAACATGCATCGGCATCGTCCACAGCAATAAACTATAAGTTAATACCGCAGTACAAGCGACAAGCATTAAGCCACTTGGCGGTAATGAAACAGCAGCAATAGCAATGGGAATTAATAATAACGAGATAAAGGCATTAGTTGCGCCACCACTAAAATATAGCAACATAGCTAAAAATAATACGTCCGCTAACAGCTGAATAGCGATATCTACAGAGCCATGTCTAAGTTTCTTTTGATATCGCCAATAGCTTACACCATTAAAACACACCTCTATTAAAACGATAGTTAAAACGGGAAAAAGAGGTATGTCGTAATGCAATGCAAACGTAACAAATAGCACTAAACAAAGTTGCACCAAAATCGACATCGCACGCAGTGCCAAAATTAAATTGATGGTCGATAAATGGGAAAATTTACTTAACAGCGCTTTCACTAATGTTCCTCTTAACCTATTAGTAAGGCAATTTAAGCCCCAAATACTATTGCCATTAACAGTGATTAAATACGTGAATAATTACAACTGTATACCCTATAGTACCAGAGCATTTTGACGCTTCTCAAATAAAACCTTTGTTACTGCTGGATTTTTAACCAACATTACGTTACTTTAATTCAAATCCTTCGGATAACCGCTTGTATTACTCGCTAATAGCCTGCCTAGCGACTATCTGAACCTAAAGCAGTTAATTTGTTGTTAAAAACAAAAGGGAATAACTCAGCATGGCTTTGGCTTCAGTAATTTTTAAACAACTACGCTTATCTATTGTCGTCGCTATCACAGTGTTCTCGCTATTGTTAATATCAATACCTGAAACAACAGGAGCAAAATACGGTAGTTACAATAGTTACAGTACCTACAGGTCGTACAACAACAATAACTATTATCGTCAGCAACAATATCGCCAAAACCAGCAGTTAGCGAATCAAGCTCAACAGCAACGTTTGATGCAGCAACGACAACAAATGCAGTTGCAGCGCCAACAAATAAGAGCCAAACAGGAACAGCAAAGGCAAATTGTTCGCGAAAGACAACAACAAATGCGCCAGCAAGTAAAACTTAGACAACAAGAAGCACTGGCACAGCGTCAACGTATTGCAATACAACAAAAAAAGCGTATTGGCGCTATAAAGCAAACACAAAAGTCACAGCGAGATGGTATTAACAATGCTCACACCATCGCAATTCAAAAAGCCAATCAACAGGCCATGGTTAGCTCACAACAAAAATATCAAGCTAGAAAAGTAAAACTTCACAAGTTGGCTAATGAACGCCAAAAGCGTTTAGAAAATGAAAAAAAAGACCGTAACAAGGAGAAAAATATTTACCTCGCCTCATTGGGCAATCTAGGGAAGGTAAATGACGTTACTCAGCCAAAAGTTAATAACGCAAATAACTTAAGTCAATTCAAAATCAGCAAAGAGCAATTTAGGAAACAACCTACACTTTGGGAGAAGATCAATAAACGCTTAGCCGCTACACGTCAAAAGATGACCTTGGTCAATGCTAACATCAACAAATATGCAAGCAAAAAAGTTAATGATACTAAGCGACTTGCTCAAAAAGCTAAACAGGCGAGCCAGAAAAAACAGCAACAAAAAAAGCTATATGCTCGAGGTACTGGCTGTGCTATCAATGAAGGCTCTGTTAAAAGCGCTTCATTTCATGGCGATACATTAGTAAAAACAGTCAATGGTTATAAGCCGATCAAATTAATTAAAGCCTATGAAGATTTTGTTTGGTCACGAAACGAGTTCACAGGTGAAATGGCATGGCAACAGGTAACTGACCATCGTGTTAGCCAATATTTGCACCATATTAAAATTGAAATTACATCAGCTGACCTACAAAATCACCAGTCTATTTTCGCCAGTGCAAACCATCCATTTTTTGTCAGTCAGGCCGCAGCCAACGACATCAATTTTGCAACCAATCACACTGGGCAATGGTTAGAAGCGGCTGATTTAGCTGCCGAAATGAAATTGATTGATGAATCGTTAAATCACCTTATCATCACTCAAATCGATAGCATTGAAAAACCTCTTACCGCTTACAATTTAACAGTAGCTAACTTTCATACCTTTTTTGTTAAAGCTGGCAACAACCCGAATGTAAAAGCGATATGGGTGCATAATGAGTCAAAGAATGACAGCTGCACACGACCACCTAACAACGTTCCAGGAATCAGACTTACCTATGACAAACAGGCAAAAGAATGGATTTCTCCACAAGGACTTAGGTATGGAATTAGGCCTCAAAAAGTTAGGAATAAAGCAACGAAAGACAAAACAAGCATTCAGCATGTTTTGCTTCACCTAGAAAAAAACTTTAAAGGAAAAGAAGAAAAGAAAATTCATACAACATTTAAAGTAAAAAGGAAGCATGTATTAAAACTATTAGATGACGCTTGGGCTATTAAAAAGAAAAATAACATACAGAAAGATAGCAAAGGAGGCTATGTAGTAAATATGAATTATGAAGTAGGAGAAAATGGTCTTAAGGGTATTAGGATTGTTACCATGAAAAATCAACCAAACGTTGTTGTTACTGCCTACCCATGCAGTTTAAAGGAAACAGACAAAGGTAAAGATATTTATTGCCATAAGTAAGATATTCAAATTTTAAGAAAGTTGCTAATTAAGTTCGCTAACTGTTAAAAAGATGTAACATTTAAAGTTTTCCATTACCATGCTTTAGTGGTTAAATAGACAAGGTAAAATAAAACTAAAAAGGTGTTATTTTGAAAAAAAATTTAATCAGTCTCGCGAGTTTGGTGGCTTTATCTACACTAACAACTGGCGTCAATGCATCAGAAAAAGATCCATACCTATGGCTTGAAAATGTTGAAGGTGAAAAGGCATTAAATTGGGTAAAACAACAAAATACTCAATCACTTTCTTATTTAAAAGGTCAAGATACTTACCAAACAATCTATGAAAATACGCTAAGTATTGTAAACGATAAAGAGCGTATTCCTTATGCGGGTGAACGTGGTGGTTATTATTACAACTTTTGGCGTGACGAGAATCATGTAAAGGGTATTTATCGTCGTACCACGCTAGAAGAATACAAAAAAGACAAACCAAAGTGGGAAACCATTTTAGATGTTGACGCGCTGGCAAAAGCTGACGGTGTCAGCTGGGTTTATAAAGGCATGAGCTGTTTATACCCAAAATATGAACGTTGCTTATTGTCACTTTCTCGCGGAGGTGCCGATGCAACTGTTGTTCGTGAATTTGACATGACAACGAAGGCGTTTGTTAAAGACGGTTTCACTTTACCAGAAGCTAAATCGGCAATTAGCTGGAAAGATGAAAATTCAGTATTTGTTGGTACTGACTTTGGTGAAGGTTCTTTAACAGACTCTGGCTACCCTGGTGTTGTTAAAGTATGGCAACGTAATACACCGTTATCTGAAGCAAAAACTCTATACAAAGCAGATAAAACCTCAGTATCAGCAGGTGGTTACACTGTTTATGATGGTGATGACAAATATCACTTTATTTACGACGGCACCAGCTTCTACACTCGTGACATGTATTTGTTAGAGAATGAAAAGCAAATCAAATTTCCTATCCCTAATGATGCAAGTATTGTTGGCTTAAACAACGGTAAGTTTTTTGTTCAGTTAAAAAGTGCATGGAACGGCTTTGCCCAAGCTGAAGTAATTTATGCTGATATTAAAGATGTTAATAAGAAAGACATTAAATTTACTAGCTTTATTAAACCGTCAGAGAAGCGCTCTATTGAAGGTTTAAGCTTCACTAAGTCAGCTATTTTAGTGACGGTAATGGACGACGTAAAAAACAAAGTCTTCCGTTACTTACCAAAGCAAAACGGTACGTGGCAAATCGACCAAGTGAAATTTCCTGAAACAGGCACTATTTCATTATTTAACACAGATCCAGAACGAGATGACTTCTTTGTTACTTACACTGACTTTTTAACACCAGCCAGCCTATATTTAGTTGACGGTAAAACATTAGAATTCAGTAAACTAAAAGGTGCAAAATCTCATTTTGATACCAGTAAATTTGTTGCTAAACAACAATTTGCCACCTCTAAAGATGGCACACAAGTTCCTTATTTTATCGTGCATAAAAAAGGCATGAAATTAGACGGCAAAAACCCTACTCTTTTATACGCATACGGTGGTTTTGAAGTTTCAATGCAACCTTTTTATTCTGCCAGCATAGGGAAAAACTGGTTAGAAAATGATGGTGTTTATGTATTAGCTAACATCCGTGGTGGTGGTGAATACGGACCAAGATGGCATCAGGCAGCATTAAAGAAAAACCGTCATAAGGCGTTTGAAGATTTCGAAGCTGTTGCAGAGCAACTTATTGCCGACAAAGTGACTAAACCACAACACTTAGGTATTCAAGGTGGAAGTAACGGTGGCTTGCTAGTTGGTACTGCATTTACTCGCAGACCTGACTTATATAACGCGGTTATCTGCCAAGTACCATTACTGGATATGAAGCGTTTCAATCAGTTATTGGCAGGTGCTAGCTGGATGGGAGAATATGGTAACCCAGATAACGCTGATGAGTGGCAATACATTAAAACGTATTCACCTTATCACAACCTAGATAAAGACAAACAATACCCAAAAGTATTCTTTACTACTTCTACTCGTGATGACCGCGTTCACCCGGGTCATGCTCGTAAAATGGTAGCCAAAATGAAGGACATGGATATTGATGTACTTTACTTTGAAAACTTAGAAGGCGGACATGCCGGCGCAGCTAATAACGAACAGCGCGCCATGGTAAGCAGTTTAACTTATGTTTATTTAATGGATCAGTTAAAATAGTTCGTGATTTAAGGAGTAGCCCGCTACTCCTTTTTAAATAACGCTAATCTTTAACTTGCTGCCAACTACCATTTTTTAATCGGCGAAAATTACCAAAGGTGTAATAAACCTCACTGTTACAACTGGCTTGCATTGCAGATGACATTAAATTGGTAAACAACTGAAAAGCACCACCATAACCAGACGACATAGCACATTGCATCACTGGCTTATATTCACACGACATATCTGTGGCACTAGTTTGAAAGCACTCTTTAATTTTTGCTCCAACTACCTTAGTACTAGCAGAAACTCCCATGAAATCGGCACTTTTACCTTTATTGCTTAAAGCGTTCAATACTTGTTGCTCTGACGGTGGGGCAATATCACGAAAAAATTCAATGCCATCAGGGTTTAATGTTTTCACCATATCATTGCCTGGTTGATACCCCATTTTTCCTGCCTTGGCGAACATCTCTAGTGCGTCGACAAAGCCATTGTTGTCATCCGCGATGCTCAACAAGTGTTGTGCCTGAAAATAAATAGCAGCAGGGTATTTCTGAGCATATGCTAATTTGATATAGTCTTGTGCAGCGTCAAGTTCGCCATTAAACATTAGTATTCTTGCTAGCTGATACTGTTGCCTAGCGTCATCTGGTGCATTTTCAACTGCCGCTATACAGGCGTCAAAAGCTCTATCTAAAGTCTTAACTTCTATATTCTCATCATCAAAATCAATACCTCTTACTAAAGCTTTAGGGTCATCTCTATCTCCCGCTAATTTATCACATTCTCGAATACCTTTTTCATCTGGTTCGCCTGAAGGTGGTGCTAAAGTTAACGAAGTAAACAACGCCTGCCACTCTTTTTCTGTATAACTCATAGCTTTGTCTTCAACTACCAGCTGTTCAATAACTATGGTTTGATCGTAAAATGATTCTTTAGCTTTAAAAATTAAATGAAAGGTATCACCTTCAGCGGATTGAATAACCAAAGAGTATTTGCCTGGTGACCACTCCCATGAAAAGTCTTTTACAATATGACCATGTACATATAGGTCACATGAAAGCTCCAGTAAATTAAGTTGTTTGCTGCCAACTAAAATGGTTTTTTTGAAATCTAATGACCAAGCCCCAGCATCATTTAACATATTTTTACACAGAGGTAATTTTTGTTGCTCAAGCTTTTCCTCCACCGCCACTTGATACGCCTTATATTCGATAAAGTCTTCGCTTAACTGAGCAAACAGGCGGGCTTTAGCAATCAACATTTCAGTGACTTCATGTTCCGTAGGTAATGCAACTAGCCACGCTTTAAAGCTAGGTAAACCATCTAACAATAATGTTTTTGCACGGGCAGTTGTAAATGCCAGTATGGCCTGTTGCTGCTTAACAAAGCCTGCACGTTCAAAATTTTCAGCTACTTGATATCCAAGAACCAAAGCCGCCTCCAACTCTTGATAATCAAAAGCCTCATTGACGATATCAATTTGAGCTTGCTGTTGAATCTCAGTTGCACGTTTATCCACCTCGCCGACAAGCTCCAGGGATAGCTGGTGTATAGCAGACTTTGTTTTTGGAAAACTCACTAATGAAGAATCATTAGGTAGGCCGAGTAAGTAATATGCAGAGGACTCTAAATCCGCAAGTGTTGCTTGTTCCATAGTACTTAATAAATAGTTTACTTCACCAATGACCAAGTTGCTCAGCTGCAAGTCTAAATACTCAGTAAACTCACTCTTGTTAAAATGTTGGTCTAATTGAATGGCGCTAACAATTACTTGAGTAAAGGTTTTGTCTTTATCTGTTATTGGTTCGATTTGCGCCATCCAATAATAATCCTTTAAGTATGGGGCTTCTTCATTGATTATTTCCCTATAGCCTTTTGCTGCATTTTCATCAAAGTAATGGATTAAGCTGACAATATCTTGATAATGTTTATCGGCATTTTCATAGCTACCCAGCGGTTTATCTGGAAAGAGAATGTATTGACGAAATTGTTCTGGTGAAATCGCCACTGCATTTAACATTCTCAGTAACTCTTTCTCATAAATATCGTATTGGTAGGTTCCTTTTATTCCTGGTAAATGGATATAGCGCTGTAGCTCTGAATACATAACCCCAGCATAAAACCAATCAGGCTCAAGGTTAGCAAATAGCATCGCCAAACCTTCGAGAGGAGCAGGATAAGATATCGCTTGCCATCTGCTGCCTTTTAGAGCTTCGGCCTTATATATCTCGATATTTTGCGTTTTTCCGATTAGGTTGATGTGACTAACTTGCTTACATTCAAAGCTTAAGATCATCCGAGCTTGCCGGAGCAACTTCTCAACTCGCTCAATATTATGATCAAAGTAGTCAGCGGTATCTGTGTGTGCCGTCACGGTAATAGGCTTTCCACATTGATAGCCATTTTCTAAAACTAATCTAGCGTCTTGATTTGACGATAATTCACGTTCAGCCGCAAAACTGTTATCCAGAATTAAAAGGCTGTTTAATATGATAACGCTAAAAAGAGTAATACACTTTGATCGCATAGTTTCCCACCTCTAGCATGACATCGCGCAGATTACACTTTAGCCTGCCAGCCATTGGGTCCCTGACAAGCCTCCATTTGTTCAGAATGAACTGTGCCATCAGCCAAAGTTATGGACTGCTCAATTTTTCTGCACACACTTTGTGCTGCAACTTGTGTTTCTTCAACGTCACTGTCATTAAATTCTGTGGTGTCTTCAATAAAGCTACCTTCTGGCGCTTTTTTTATTAGTGAGTGAAAAACAAAACCACTCCCAACTCCACCCTCACTGATCATGTACCAGGATTTGCCTTTTACTTTGCCAATAACTTCTACCATTTGATTGACATTAATTTGTTTAACCGTTTGATAATCCGTACTGGGCCCCCCCCTGACATTACCATTTTTAGTGGCCTGATATATTTCTCCGATCATTTCTAACGGTGGGACTTGCTCAACGCGTTTTTTTAACACTTTGACAGTTTGTGGCTTAGATTGAACACTAGAACTCAACACCTTTGTGCTTCCCTTGGTGTTATTCTCTGGGTTTTCCCAAGAATGTGTCGTGCCTTGCTCCAAAGACTTTTGTGTGGTTTTTGCCATCGACACTTGATCTTCTTCACTGAGGTATTTTGCCAATTTTTTACCAAGTAAATTACCAACAAATGCACCACCAACTAAACATAATGCTCGGTATTCTTTATAACCTTTTTTGTTGCAAAAATAGTTTGCCCCTACGGCACCAACGCCAGTTGATACTGCTTCTATTGTCGATTGACAACCAGACAGGGTCAAAGATAAAAATACAGGAGTGATGATAAGAGGAGCTTTTCTACGCATGTTTGATCCTTCAATTTCATTATTGTAATGTTGAAATAATAACAAACTGCGTAATTGTCCTCTCCAGTTTATAGCTAGTATAAAAAAACTACAATAGCATTGAAAATTTGAATTAATGAGTTATAACGGTTAATACCGCTGAATTTGCTCTTCTAGCCACGCAATAGCTTCTTTTGAATGTTCAAAAAAGGCGATGTTTTGTCGTTGAAGCTCTGGTGTTCTATTGATAATAATATCTTTTAAAGCTATTGAGCTTAATATGAATGCCTTAGCAATGATAGCTTGTTCATTTAACCAAGCATTATAATCGTTTAACGCGTCGTATGCTTCAGGCGTACCACCTTCTACCTGTATATCATTCACCAACATGGCAAATGATTTTCCCTCAAACGACATGATTTCATCTTTAACCGCTTGCGCATACGCCTTTATCGCGGCGCAATTGAAGCTGCCCTGTAGTTTGACAAAAATGATTTGTCCTTGGCATGACACCTCAAACTGTCCATGTGCGATGTCACTGTCAAAAGTCTTTTGCATATCATTTACAACGTCATTTATTGGTCAACCAGTATAACTGTATTATCAGCGAAGTAAACTTGATGACAATCAAGTTACTTGTAGCTTAACGCTAGCTCATACAAGGCTTTTTTATTTAACCCGTATATTTCAGCGGTTATTGCACATGCCTTTTTAGGTGGCAATTCGTTTAAAAGCAGTTTTAAGGTATTTTCAACTTCTGGCGTCAGTTGTCCTTCTTTTTCAGGTGCACCTTCAATAATTAACACCATTTCACCCTTGAGTTGATTAGGGTCTTGTGAAAGCCAAGCTAAAATACTAGATGCTGTATCGCTATAAATAGTTTCAAATGTTTTGGTTAATTCCCTAGCGATAACAATAGTCCTTTCGCCGCCAAGCACTTCAACAATATCTTGCACTGTGTCAATCGCCCTGCGAGGCGCGTCATAGAACACCATAGTACGAGCTTCATTAGCCAGACTCGATAATATCGCTTTTCTAGCGCCGGTTTTTGATGGTAAAAACCCTTCAAAACTGAACCTGTCTGTTGGCAAGCCAGCAGCACTTAGTGCTGATATTGCAGCACATGCACCCGGAATTGGTGAAACATTGAAGCCGTGTTCACGACAAAACCTAACAATATGAAAACCAGGGTCACTAATTAGCGGCGTACCTGCATCTGAGACCAAAGCAACATTTTTACCCGAGGATAACAACTTAGCGATATATTCTTGTTTTTGCCTTTCATTGTGATCATGTAAGGAAAACGTTTTATTGGTAATTGAGAATGCACTGAGCAACTTCTTGGTATGACGTGTATCTTCACAGGCAATGATATCGACTTGCGTTAAGGTATCGATTGCACGTTGACTGATATCACCTAGGTTTCCTATCGGTGTGGCGACAATATAAAGGGTTCCAGAGTCCGTAGAAGTTATATTCATCGAGATTGTTCTGTTGAGCAAAGGGTCATAGGCGTTTATTATAAAGCAATGTATGCGTGAATGATTCAATTAATAACAGGTTTTCTTTGTGAATTATCAAGGCTTTTTAACATCTTCTGTTCGTTATTTTTGTGCAGTGACCATAATAGTCACGCTAGCTAGCTGTTCTAGTAGCCCGAAAAAAGTAACCAATAAAACCTATAGCAAACAACCAAGTGTGGTAGATAGTTCATCAGCACAAACCGCAGATGATTATTTAGCATTAGCGCAACAAGCATCGCCCAATGAAAGCGTTGCCTTAATACTAAAAGCGATTCCATTACTGGTAACACAAGGTGAACACAAAAAAGCGTTATGGTTGGCACGACAAAGCAAAGTTTTAACAGAGCACACCGACGAACAATATCAATTGAGTATTTTCATTGCTGAAAGCTTACTCCACTTGCAGCTTTATCAAGAAGCATACAATGCCTTAGTAAAAAGCCAAGATTATCTGCCTAGCAAGGGGAAAAATTCTGCAGCTTATTATCATGTTTTATCTGACGTGCAATCAGCCAGAGGGCTGAGTATAGAAGCGCTTAATGCGCAGTTACATGCACTCAACTTTGCACCCAAAACAGATTATATAGCTCAAGCGTCTAACGTTTGGCAGTTATTAAACCAATTATCTCAATGGGAAATTGACGAACTAGAAGCGTTGAAACCTCCCTATTTTAACGGTTGGAAGCAATTACTTAATTTTGCTCATCGATTTGGCCATCAACCAGATACGTTTATGCGCTACCTAGCACAATGGCAACGCGAATTTTCAGCGCATCCCGCCAATGTTATTCTCGGACAATTAACAACAATTAATAACAATGCAGAACAACAAGAGCAAAATATTGCTGTTTTATTGCCTTTATCAGGCCAACGACGAACCGCGGGTGAAGCTGCTCAACAGGGTATTTTGTCTGCTTACGGTGCAAACAGTGATACAACGCTGCATTTTATCGATACCAATACATTAGATTTCACCATGCTAGCCAATCAATTGAGCGAACTTAATGTCGACAAAGTGATTGGCCCACTACTTAAACCTAACGTCGACGCTTATATAGCTGACCCAACATTATACTGGCCAACACTGTTACTTAATTTACCCACTCAAGGGCAGTTACAAACACACCATATGGTGTTGTCGATGAACCCAGAAGATGAGGCAGTTCAAGCGGCGACTACTTTAAGTAAACATAACTATTTATCGCCAATCGTGTTTGCCCAATCTGATGCAATTAGTCAACGCATCGCGGATACCTTTAGTAAACACTGGCTGCTCAATACAGGTCGAATTCCAGAAGTTATTCATTTTGAAGATGCCAGTAAAATCACTGATAAGCTAAAAGACACTCTTGAATTGGATTTAAGTGAGAAGCGTATTGCCGAAATTGATCAACGTATTAGACAAAAACTAAAAACAGAAGCACGCAATCGACTAGACATCGACATGATATACATCATAGCGTCTCCAATGGAAACTCGATTATTAAAACCATATATCGACGTGAATATTTCACCGTTTGCCCATGCAATTCCTGTTTATGCCAGCTCAAGAAGCCATAGTGACGATTCAGATAAAAGTGATAACCGAGATTTAACCGGGTTAACTTTTACAGAAATGCCTTGGCTATTAAAAAGTAAGCAACAAAACCAAGCGCTCAAAGCACTAAATGCTCAAATATGGCCTCAACGTGGAGACAGTTTGGAGCGTATATTTGCTATGGGTTACGACAGTGTTTCGCTAATCAGAAAGTTTGATATGTTCAAGCAATACCCCTATATCAGACACTATGGACAAACTGGCATACTAAAACTAGACAACAACGGCGTATTAACTCGCAGCTTGTTATGGGGCAGTTATCAAAGGGACAAGGTAGAAGAAATTGCAATGGATTAATTCAGAAAAGGGTGTAACCAATACGACAAGTACAGGTAATTACTGGGAAGGTTATGCCGAAAATTATCTTTACCAACAAGGACTAACTAAGGTGGCAACAAACTTTCGTTCCAAGGTTGGCGAAATAGATCTGATCATGAAAGATCAAGATACCACCGTTTTTATAGAAGTAAAATTTAGGAAAAATGCTCACTTTGGTGGCGCAATTTCCGCAGTCAGCATATCTAAACAACAGAAAATTGCTAAAACTGCAGCATTTTTTCTGCAACAACAGGGGTTAAACGCATATAATACCGCCTGTCGATTTGATATCGTCGCCATCGAAGGCGAAAGTAACCCTGAAATTATATGGCTGAAAAACGCCTTTTGACTCGAATGACGGAGCCAATTTACCCATGTTAGAACGCATTAAAAGCAATTTCACCGAAAGCATTCAAACCAAAATCGCGGCAAGCGAAGCATTAGCAAGCCCTATTGAGCAAGCGTCTTTGATCATGGTGCAAGCATTATTAAACGGCAACAAAATACTATCTTGTGGTAATGGTGGATCAGCTGGTGATGCTCAGCATTTTTCAGCCGAATTATTAAACCGTTACGAAACTGAACGTCCTAGTTTACCTGCCATTGCATTAACGACAGATACGTCAACACTAACCTCGATCGCCAATGATTACCATTATGACGAAGTGTTTTCTAAGCAAGTAAGAGCACTGGGTAATGCCGGAGACGTTTTATTAGCGATTTCAACAAGTGGTAATTCTAGCAACGTGATTAAAGCCATCGAAGCTGCCGTTGCACGTGATATGCCTATCATTGCGTTAACCGGTAAAGATGGTGGTGATATTGCAGGTTTGCTGGGTGAAAACGATGTTGAAATTCGCGTACCTTCGGCACGCACAGCTCGAATTCAAGAAGTTCACCTTGTTGTTATTCACTGTTTGTGTGACATTATAGATTCAACCTTGTTCCCGCAAACCGAGAGTTAAGCATGCATAAGAAATCTGCGAAATTTTTGCTGGTTGCTGCCAGTGTCGCCCTACTACAGGGTTGCGTAGCTGCTGCTGTTGTTGGCGTTGTTGGTGGTGCCACTGTTGCCAATGATAATCGCAGCTTAGGTAAGCAAATTGATGACCATACCATTGAGTTTACTGCACACGCGAGACTTGCCGAGGCAGAAGGATTAACTAAAAATGCCAATTTACAAGTAGTTAGCGTAAACGCTAAAGTGTTAATTGTAGGGCAAGCGCCAAATACTTATTTAAAAGACTTAGCAATTAAAACGCTAAATCAAGTAGATGGCGTAGAGTTTATCCACGACCAAATTCGCGTTAGTAACACCACATCACTGACGACACGTTCAAATGATGTTTGGTTAACCTCTAAGGTAAAAACAGCTTTATTTGCCAGCGATAATCTTGATGCAACCAACATTAAAGTAGTCACGGAAAATGGCGAAGTCTTTTTGATGGGATTAATCACTGCCCCAGAAGCAGCTCAAGCGATAGAAATTGCACGCCATGTTGGTGGTGTAAATCGAGTTTTCAAGATGTTTGAAATCATCCAATAAAGTTGCTTAATTCAACGTATAAAAAATCCACCAGAAGGTGGATTTTTTTATTTCACAACTTTTAAACTCGCCCTGCCTTTTGGCCTAGGCGGGTTAGGTTCATCATCATCACCGTTATTACTATCAACCGAAGTTAATGGCTGCGGTGCCTGCTCCTGCTCAGGTGGGTGTTCAATGGCCAATGATGTACCTGCACCATTTTCTTTGGCGTAAATCGCCGATATGGCGCCATATGGCACAACTAAGTGTTCTAACTTACCACCAAATCGAGCAGTAAATTGAATTTCACTACCTTCTAAAGCAATAGAGCCTACTGCCTCTGGTGCAATATTTAAAACAATCTGCCCATCATTAACAAAAGCCAATGGAACCATTACACCATAAACACTAACATCTACAGCGATGTATGGCGTTAAGCCGTTATCACATATCCAGTCGTAAAAAGCCCTAACGATGTAGGGCTTGGTAGACGTCATCTCTGTCGGCATTATACAGAGGCACCAAAGCGTAATTCACGCTCGGCTTCAGTTAAAGATGCTTGGAAAGAATCACGCTCAAACAATTTCAGCATGTATGATTTCATTTCCTTAGCACCGTTACCTGTTAGTTCAATGCCTAATACAGGTAAACGCCATAATAGTGGTGCCAAGTAACAATCGACTAAACTAAACTCTTCACTCATAAAGTAAGGTGCTTCATTTAAGATTGGTGCTACGCTTAATAAGCTTTCAGTTAATTCTTTACGTGCTTTTTCAGCTTCTTCCGCTGAACCACTCATAATCGTTTTTGCTAAACTGTACCAGTCTTGCTCAATGCGGTGCATCATTAAACGACTGCGACCACGAGATACAGGATAAACTGGCATTAACGGTGGATGCGGAAATCTCTCATCTAGGTATTCAATGATAATTGACGCTTCATATAGAGCTAATTCACGGTCAATTAATGTTGGAACCGTACCGTAAGGGTTTAGGTCCAATAAATCTTCTGGCAAATTCGCCATATCAACTAAGTGAATATCTACACCAACGCCTTTCTCTGCTAATACGATGCGAGTTTGATGGCTGTACATATCATCAGCATGAGAATAAAGATTCATGACAGAGCGTTTGTTTGCAGCTACGGCCATTTTGCCTCCAAAAGTAATTTATAATAACTAACAAAGGGGGCCTTAGCCCCCAATAGATTCTATTACCGAGATTTGTACAATTAGTGTACGTCTCTCCAGTATTCTTTCTTAAGCAAGTATGAGAACACTAATAAGATTAGTAAGAAACCAATCACATAGTAACCCATTTGCTCACGCTCAAGTTTATTCGGCTCGCCTACATACTCTAAAAAGTTAGTTAGGTCGCGAATATACTCGTCGTATTCTTCTGGTGACATTTGACCACCAGTAGCTGGCGTTAATTCACCATGCTCGTCAATCGTTTGTAAACCTTGTAAGCCTTGTAACACGTGAGGCATACCAACGTCTTTAAACACCTTGTTGTTTACACCAAATGGACGTTCTGGATCTTGGTAGAAAGAACGCATATAAGTGTAAATGTAGTCAGGGCTTTTCAAACGAGCAATTAACGTTAAATCTGGTGGCGCAGTACCAAACCACGCTGCCGCATCTTTTTTCGGCATTGCGTTTTGGATGTGGTCACCAACATTTTTACCCGTAGGCATGTACTTTTCTTTGCCTTCTTCGTCACTAATACCTAAATCACGAAACGTACGATTGTAACGTTGGTACTGTAATGAATGACAACCTAAACAGTTTTGTAAGTAAGCTTCAAAGCCTCTTTTTAAAGATTCTTTATCACTTAAATCATTATTCGCTTTATCAAGCGGCATCGTAGGCCCAGCAGCAAACGCTAGAAAAGGCACACATGCTAAAATCGTTACGATTAACTTTCTCATTATCCTGTTACCCTCTCTGGAACTGGCTTAGTTTTCTCACCTTTACTGTAGAACCACAAGGCGACGAAGAATCCGAAATAACCAAAGGTAGCAATAACACCAATAAGGTTATTCAAGTCAGTTGCAGGTTTAGTACCTAAAATACCCAAAATGACAAAACAGATAGCAAATTGTGTAATGTTAAGTAGGTGTAACTTACTACGATAACGAATTGAACGAACTGTACCGCGATCAAACCATGGTAACGCAAATAACATACCGATAGCGGCAAACATTAATAGCGCGCCCATTAACTTATCAGGAACAACACGCAGGATAGTATAAAACGGTCCGAAGTACCAAACTGGTGCGATGTGTTCAGGTGTTTTCAAACCATTTGCAGGTTCGAAGTTTGGCGCTTCAATGAAGTAACCACCACCTTCTGGAGCAAAGAACATTACCCAGCTAAAACCAATTAAGAAGATCACAACTGCGACTAAATCTTTCACCGTGTAGTATGGGTGGAAAGGAATCGCGTCTACAATATCGTATTTCTTAGTGTATTGTTTGTGGAAAGTAAATTTGCTTTGCTCTTCAGGAGGTACACTGCCTTTTGGCTTTTTAATGTCAGTACCGTCTGGGTTATTTGAACCAACTTCGTGAAGTGCAATGATGTGTAAAAATACAAGAACACACAATACTAATGGTAAAGCAATTACGTGAAGTGCGAAGAATCTGTTCAACGTAGCACCAGAGATAACGTAGTCACCTTTGATCCAAATAGTAAGTTCTTCACCAACAACAGGAATCGCACCAAATAATCCGATGATTACCTGTGCCCCCCAGTATGACATGTTACCCCAAGGTAGTAGGTAACCCATGAAAGCTTCAGCCATTAATACTAAGTAAATTAGCATACCGAAGATCCACAGTAATTCACGTGGCTTTTGATATGAGCCGTAGATTAAACCACGGAACATGTGAAGATAAACAACAACGAAGAATGCTGAAGCACCTGTTGAATGCATGTAACGTAGCAACCAACCGTAGTCAACGTCACGCATGATGTATTCAATTGAAGCAAATGCACCATCACCTGATGGTTCATAGTTCATCGTTAACCAGATACCGGTCAAGATTTGGTTAACAAGTACTACTGTTGCCAAAATACCGAAAACGTACCAAAAGTTGAAGTTTTTCGGTGCAGGATATTGAATCGCATGCTTGTTCATGGCATCCATGAATGGCAAACGTTTTTCGATCCACGCCATAAAGTTTTCCATTACGCTTCTCCTTGACCAACACCGATCAATAAGGTGTCTGCAGTTGGGAATGAATGCTCAGGAACGACCAAGTTCAAAGGCGCTGGAACACCTTGGAATACACGACCAGCCATATCAAACTTTGAACCGTGACATGGACAGAAGAAACCGTTCTTTGTACCTTCAACTTTCTCTTCAAAATCGCCTTTATGGTATGTTGGAGCACAACCTAAGTGAGTACAAACACCTAACGCCACCATAAACTCTGGCTTAATTGAGCGATGACGATTTGTCGCATAGTCAGGTTGCTGAGGCTCTTGAGACTCAGGGTCACGAAGTTGATCTTCATGGCCAGCTAACTCTTCAATAATCGCGTCAGTACGACGTATAACATAGACAGGTTTACCACGCCATTCAGCACGGATTAACTGACCAGGTTCAATTTTGCTAACATTGACTTCAACCGGCGCCCCAGCGGCTTTCGCTCGCTCACTTGGGTTCCAGGAGCCAATGAAAGGCACAGCCACACCGACCGCACCGACACCACCCACTACCGAAGTAGCAGCAGTTAAAAAGCGTCGACGGCCGTTATTCACAGGCGCATTGCTCATTCAACATCTCCAAATTTTGGTTTATGTAGTTTAAAGATTGAATTCTTCTTGCTTACCTAATGATAGCCAAAGCATTGATTCTTTTTTAAACAAATAAACTTAGCGATAAAAAATTTTTCCGATCATAAAGAAAAGCCCTGTTTTTTACAAGGATTTATCCCTTTAAAAACGGAGTAAAAGTGAAAAAGATGTCAAATTGTTTCAAATAAAAAAAACACTGGTTTTGAATAACAAATTATTCACTTATTACGATGATATTTTGTACAAATATAGCTGACGATAATCTAATTATCGAAATGACGAACAAAAGTTCGTTATTTTGTTGGATCCTTTGTATTGAAAAACTGCATAAACACAGATAAAGCTCAGTAATTTTGGCTAATCAGAGCCAAATATTCGTTCTAACCAAGATTTTTTCTTTTTCGCTGGTTGCGGCTCAGAGCAAGAGTATTGCATTGCTAACCCTCGATTAACTGCAGGTAACATCACATTACCTTCACAATCAACTGCCATTGGATAACCGGTTTTTGCTTCAAAGGCAATCTCATCAACGCCGTCTGGTGGTGTTGACAACTTACTGACAGCACCTAACGAATTCATAAAGTCGGCATACAACACCAATGCACCTGAGCTTCCCGTTAGTTTTGTCGGTTGGTTATCATCGTAGCCAATCCAGGTTGTTACTAGATATTGATCATCGTACCCGACATACCAACTATCTCTTTGATCATTAGTTGTACCGGTTTTACCAGCGACGGTTTTGCCTTTTAAACGCCAAGTTAGTGACTTTGCCGTACCTTCTTTTGCAACTTTTGTTAAGGCATAATCAAGTAAATAACTCGCCTGCTCAGAGAAGTACTGTACATTTTCAGGCATATGTTCATAAACCGTTTCGCCCTGAGCAGAAATAATTTTATTCACTGTATGACCATAAACGCCATAGCCATTATTCACCATAGGTAAGTAAAACTGGTTCACTTCAACAGGCGACATATTAATCGCACCTAATAACATGGAAGGTCTTAGCGTGATATCGTGTTGATAGCCCAATAAATGCATAACCTGAGCGACATTTTCAAGCCCAAGCGCCATGCCCAAATTAACCGTTGGGATATTAAGAGATTTAACAAGGCTATCTTGTAACGATGCTTTACCAGAAAACTTACCATCATAGTTTTTTGGTTGCCAAACATCACCGTTATCGGCCTTAAAGGTTATCGCTTTATCATCTAACATGGTTGCTAACTGATAAGTTTGGTAGCGCTCTAACGCAGACACAAATATTGCCGGTTTAATGAGTGAACCAATAGGTCTAGATGCATTAACCGCTCGGTTGAAACCTGCATAACCTTTTTGTTTTCCCCCAATCACACCAACTATCGCACCAGTATTTTTTTCACTGACCACCATAGCCGTTTCAAGATCATGTTCCGCCGTGCCTGCAAGCTTTTCTAATGAAGTCTCGGCAACATTTTCCATTGTAGTTTGAGTGTATAGAGAAAATTCGGTAAAAACTCGAATGCCTGAATGTTGATCTTGTGGCGACAGTAATTCGCTCAGCTCTTTTTTAACTAACTGTAGGTAGTGTGGAAATTTTTGACTTTTTGTGCGTAATTTTCTTGATGATCGCACCGACAACGAAGAGTTTACCGCCGTTAAGTATTCATCTTTTGAAATGTATTCGTGATCAAACATTAGCTTAAGTACCAGATCACGACGACGTTTAACTCGCTCTTCGTAACGCCAAGGATCGTAATAACTAGGACCTTTAATGACACCAACAAGGGTAGCCATTTGTTCGTTACTTAACTGCGCAATGTTTTTACCAAAGTAAAACTCAGCCGCTAACCCAAAACCATAAATACCATTGGCATAATGTTGGCCTAGGTACACTTCGTTAATATAGGCTTCTAGTAGCTGGTCTTTGCTATAGCGATACTCAAGCAGCAATGCCATGATGGCTTCATTCACTTTACGCCAGATGGTTTTATCTCGTGTTAAGTACATATTTTTAACGAGTTGTTGCGTTAAAGTACTGCCACCTTGAACAGTGCGGCCCGCTTTGATATTGCTATAAAGCGCACGAGCTATACCAAGAGGCGAGACGCCATGGTGAAAATAAAAATCTCTATCTTCTACAACCAATAAAGTATCAAGTAATTTTTCAGGTACCGATTGCAGTGGTACTAATACTCTATCTTCTTTACTCTCTGGAACAATCCGATCGATCAGGTACGGCTCCAATTCAACCGCGTCTGTTGGTTGCTCATCAATATACAACTTGCTAACAAACTGTTGTTCTTGTCCCTGATTAACGTCGATCATTATTTTTTCTGGGTATTCTACTCCAGAGCCAAAATCGAAAGCTCGACGAAAAATAATGATACGTGATTTTGATAATGCAAACTGCCCAGGGTTGCTCACTTTAGTCACACGTTTATAACCCATTAAGGTCAATTCACGTTTCAAGTGGCTTAAATTAATTGGGCTATTTGGATAGAAGCGATGGACTTTGCCGTAGACTTGTACTGGGATTTTCCAGCGTTGACCCTCAAATTTTTCAACAACTCTTGCATCCAAATAGAGGGTATAAAATGCAATAACTAATAGCCCCAACAAGCTTAGTTTAAACATAAACCAAACAAATCGACGTAATTTGCTTTTTTGCGGGGCTACTGGATTTTTGTTATTTGTAGATTTGCCTTTAGAAACTACCACAGCTAGCCTTTACTCGTCGTAATCTGCTGATATTTTATTGTTGGTAGATTTCAATCGTTGCCTAAACTTTGCTTTAGCCAACATTTGCATATCTTCAACTTGGTCACTTTCATCCATGATTTCACGTCCTAAGAAAGTTTCTATGGCGTCTTCTAAGGTGACAATACCTGCGGTTTGTCCAAAGTGATCTTCCACTAAAAATATGTGTTCTTGTCGTTTGATAAATACATCAAGCAACGGCAAAACCGGCAAACTTTCTGAAATACTGTGAATAGCTTGTTTCACCTCACTGAGCTGCACATCACCCTTACCTTGTCGTTCCAACTCATAGAGCTGACCTTTGATAATAACCCCAACAATGCTGTCGATAGAGCCAGCAAATACAGGTATTCTGGTAAAGTTAGCGGTTTGAGGGGCAGACAAAGCCTCAGAAACCGTCATAGTTTCGTCTAGCGCGTGCACAACACTGCGTGGTGTAAGAATGTCTTCTGCTTTGACATCTCTTAAGGTCAAAATATTTTCAACCAACTGATTTTCTTGCCTAAAAAGTGAACCGCCCTTGTGGCCAAGTGCAGCAAACGCTCTGATCTCATCACGTGATACTACATCAAGCTTATCTTTACTAAACATGCGAGTCAGCAGTGATGAAAACCACACTAACGGATAAACGATTTTAACTAAAAAGTTAATGATGTATGCAGATGGTATCGCCAAATTACGCCAAAATTTTGCGCCAATAGTTTTAGGGATGATTTCTGAAAAATATAAAATGGCCAGTGTTAACAAGAACGCAATCAGGGTTTCTTTTTCTTCACCAAACACTCGAATGGCTTGTGCACCAACACCAGCAGCCCCCATAGTGTGAGCAAATGTGTTCAAGATAAGAATACTTGAAATAGATTTATCAATATTTTCTTTTACTTGGCGAAGTACTTTACCGCCAATTGGTTTTTCTGCTTGAGTTTTTTCTACAAAACTTGGCGTTACTGATAGTAGTACCGCTTCAAGCACAGAACATAAAAATGAAACTCCAATTGCTATGGCCAAATAGGTAAAGAGCAAAGTCATAAAATATAGATGAATGAATTAAAATTAAAGGGTTATTGTAAACTAGCTGTATTGCTTTTCATATGGCTGGGAAATTAATTATTTGTTTATCACAAATTAATACTAAAAAAATTTTCTAAAAAACAAACTATTAATCAAGGTACTTCGTCTTAACCATTGTCTAAATTAAAATGGAAAGTAAAAAAGTATGTTTTTTAGAATAATGGTCGCCGGCTTTTGTGCACTGCTCATGTTGCCTAGTCTTAAAGTATCGGCTGACTCAGAGTTAATTGATATGGATAAAGTTGTATCAGTCGCAGATTTACATGCTGACTTATACGCACTGGTAGAAGGTTACTATTCTTTACATCCCGCGCCACATCATAATCTTGACGCCATTGAGTTAAATAACACGGTTAAGAAAATTAAAAGTCAGTTGACTAAACCGATGACCGTGAAGGAAGCATGGCGATTGTTTTCTCTAATCAACCCAGTGTTACACGACGGGCACGCTGGAATTGCAATTCCGAGACGGAAGTCGCTCATAGAAAAGGAATTATCACAAGGGAAGCGAGTTTTCCCGCTGCATGTATATTTGGATCTGAATAATCGATTATTTCTTAGAAAAGATTTTCATGGCTCCTCATTTTTGCCAAGTGGTATTGAAATACTTTCCATCAATGGCAAAACATCAAAAGAAATCATCAAAGAAATGTTGTTGCGCAGATCGGGAGACAATGTGGAGCAACAAAGAGAACTAATATCACGTTGGTTTTCAGAGGAGTATTGGTCAAACTTCGATGCCGCTCCCAACTATGAAATTGAATATCTAGAAAACGACATTCGTCACACGGTAAATATCCAAGGAAGTGACACTCTTATGGATAAGAAGCTGTCACAGCGATCATTCGACAGTTTGTATAGCTACAAATTATTAAATGATTCAACTGGGTATATTCGTGTTGAGACCATGAATAAAAAGTTTTTCAAAGAGTTTCTTGCTATGACAGAAACGGCTTTTGAATATTTCAAAAAACAAAACGTTAGCGACTTGGTCATTGACATTAGCGACAATGGTGGTGGTGGCAACAGTATGTGGCAAAAGGGAATTATGCCTTACATAGCTCATACTCCTTATCGTTATAGTTCAGCATATAAAGCGAGAGTTACCAAAGAGATTGCAAGTGCAGACGATGTTATTGGAATGAGAGTTTCTGGCGATATTGAGATGACAGAACCAGATTTGACCAACCCACTAAAGTTTAAAGGTAACGTTTATATTCTAGTCGGAAGTATGACCTATTCGTCAGCAATTCACTTTGCGATTGCAGTACAAGATCATGGTATTGGTTCTATTATTGGTACACCAACTGCTGGTCGTTCTGGTACAACTGGTCTTGTCACTGATATCAAACTAAAAGCGACGGGATTGGACGCTTACGCACCAGTCGTTTTGTACAGTCGTCCAAGTAACAAAAATAATATGCTTTCGGTACAACCTGATATCTTTATTCCTTTTGATGCTATTCATTCTTATGATCTTGATAAGATGTTTGCAAATAAAGCGATCTGTTTATTGGCCAACGACTAAGCTAACATTAATGTAAACGGCAAGAAGCAGGCAATTTACCTGCTTCTAAATAGACTGTGGCTAACTTATTGTAAGGGTTTGATTTAACTAGAGGGTTCACTAGAGTTAAGTTCAAATAACGCCTGCACGCTAATTTACAAACATATTACCGAGGTTTTCTAGGTGGCGAGTTTGCTGGATCGTCTGGCCAGTAGTGCTTGGGATACCTAGACTTCATATCTTTTTGCACTTGGGCATAACTTCCACACCAAAAACCAGCCAAGTCTTTAGTCACTTGTACTGGGCGCTGCGCCGGTGACAACATTTCTAAGGTTAACAATATCGGAGCTTGTTGCTCCCCGACACTAGGCCCTACGGAACAGCCGTATAACTCATGAACGGGCAAAGAAACAATAGGATGCTGTTCATCAGAATAGTTAATAGGACACTTTCTGCCTGTAGCACCACGATAACTTACCGGTGCAGCTTGATCTAATTGTTGTTGTTGCGCATAACTGAGCAGTGTTAACAAGGCTTGGCTTAAATCAATACTATCTAGCGTCTTTTTCGACGTTGCACCCAGTAAAAATGGTGCCAGCCATTGTTCCAACGAAGCTAAAAGCTTTTCTTCACAAACATCAGGAAAGTCCAATTGATTTTGCCAGCGGTTAAGCCAACGCCAACGTGCCAATAGCTGTTTGTCTTTCTCTTGCCAGTTGAGCCAATGTATCCCTTGTTGACGAATAGTTGTTAGCCACATTTCGCTAAGTTGTGCATCGTTTAAAGCGATTTTGATTGGTTTGTCGGAAACAACAATAGCGCCAAGACTTGTTATTGCCTTACTGGTAATAGCTTGTTTTATCTCATCATAATTAACTAATAACTTTTCTTCTAAAGTTACTACCTGCCAATCAATCAGCTGTTCAAGCTCCACTGTAGCAACTAACCTTGCTTTAAGTATTGTGCGTTGTTTGCTGACGTGTGCAGCAACAAGCCATTCGTGATCTAGTATAGGATCGTCATTTGAAATACTCAGTCCTTTACCACTCGCCGTTAAATATTCGGCTTGATTTTTACGCTTTTTAGCAACTCGCTCTGGATATGCAAAAGCAAGTAAAACACCGGTGTGTTCAACTCGAATTTGAGTAATTTTTATCTGGCGATCAAACATGCCTGCCAGCTTTTCAGCTTGTTTGGTGATTTGTTGATATCGGCCTTGGTGCCAATTTTTAAGCAACACGTGAAGACGCATGACTAAATCGCTGTTATCACGTGCTTGCTCGACAGAAAATATATCTTTAGCCTCCAATAATGAAGTGACAACACAAGCGAGCTCAACAAGGCCTTCTACTTGCTGGCTTTGTTCTAATTGTTCTGCCGCTAAAATCATATGGGCAAAGCGAGGATGGCAAGGTATTGTAGCGCCGCGTTCACCTTGAACAGTCAAACGTTGGTTGTCATCAACCATCTTTAATTCATGGAGTGTTTGCCAAGCCTGTTGCTCTATCATTTCTTTTGGTAAATCAATAAATGGCATTTCACTTAATGAACTCACACCCCACCTGGCGGCTTCAAGTACAATTGGTACAACATCTGATTGCTCTATCGCCAAGCCGTTGTGCTGAGTCGCTCGTTCAAAAAGCGCTTCACTGTATAAACGGATGCATGTGCCTGGTGCAGTTCTTCCTGCCCTTCCCGCTCGCTGTATAGCTGATGACTTACTGATTTGACGTTGCACTAGTTTATTGGCCAAGATACCTTCATCATAAACAGCAATATTTTCTAGTCCCGAATCAATGACTAAATTAATGCCATCAATAGTCAAACTAGTTTCAGCAATATTTGTTGCTAATACCAGTTTACGTTGTCCAACTTCAGGTGCTTTTATCGCAGCCATTTGTTGATCAATAGACAAGTAGCCAAACAAACTAAATACGTCAATTGCTTGCTGTTCAAGGGCTTGATGTAAAAATCGAATATCATTGCTGCTGGGTAAAAATACCAAGATTGAAGAATCAGTTTCATTTATTTGCTGCTTTATTACCTGCAGCGCGTGATCTCGCCAGCGATTCATATTATTTGCTGGTGAATAACTCACTTCTACCGGAAAACTGCGTCCTTCACTGAATAAGTAGTAGGCGTCAGGAATAGCCTGCTGTAGCTGTGAAATTGATAAAGTGGCAGACATGATAACTAAGGTTAAGTCATCACGTAATCCTTGTTGGATATCTCGTGCCAAGGCATAGGCCAAATCAGTTTGCAGTGACCGTTCGTGAAATTCATCCAAGATAACTATAGAAGTCCCTAGCAATTCAGGGTCTTCTTGCATCATTCTAACCAACACTCCTTCTGTAACTACTTCAAGTTGAGTGTGACTACTTACTTTTGCTTCATTTCTGATTCGATAACCGACACGTTGCCCAACCCCCTCTCCTAACTGTTCAGCTAGGTATTGCGCAATATTTTTAACCGCAACTCTGCGCGGCTGTAGCAAATATACTTTGCCTGACAATCCTGTACCTTTTTCCAATAACCACAGTGGTAATCGCGTGGACTTGCCAGCTCCTGGCTGTGCACTGACCAGCAAAGTAGCATGCGACTTTATCGCTGCTAAAAATTCTTTTTTAAGGGAATCTATTGGTAGAAATTGTTCAGGTGAAGACACTGGCAGTTGCTCGATATAGTAGATTATCGTATTGAGATTATTAAACTGCCTTATGGTACCGTAATGACAAATCTAAAAACATAATCTTAACTGGATTATTATAATGAATACGTTTCTTTTTTAATCACTAACAACCAAACGATATGAAACGATTATTTTTTGCTCTTGATCTTAAAACTGACGACAAACAGGCTATCGCCCTGTGGCGAGATAAACACCCTATAACAGCCAAACCAGTGCAACCTGAGAATTTTCATATTACGTTGGCTTTTTTAGGGCAGGTGACTAGCAATATTGAAAAAGCACTGATAAACCATCTAAGTCAAATCAATAAACCTAAAATAGCCACAGAATTTGTATTAAAAATAACGAAGTTAGCGCACTTTAAAAAACCACAAGTACTCTACTTAGGCTTTGATCACTTTCCAGATGAGCTAAAGTCATTAGCAAAAGCGTTACGTCAACTTGCCATAGCTCACGATATTAAACAAGAAACTCGTCACTATTTACCCCATATAACAATCTTTCGTAAGGTCAAAACACTGCCGCAATTCAATTTGCCTGCACAATTAATTAATGTCAGTTCCTTTAGTCTGTACCATTCAGAATCAACAGAAGCTGGTGTGCAATATCACCCATTAGTAAGCTGGCCAATATGCAAGTTATAACCACTTGTTTCAATTGACAATAAATATTTGCATGTCACAAAAAATCTGCTTACTTGGCAAAAGCAAACGAAATTGCTATCAATATTGTCCCAGTTAGCAGCAGAGAGCAGACATGAAATTAGCGCAGCAAGGTGATTATCAAATTGAACGTGAAGGCAATATTTTGGTTGTTGATGCCCATGGGCCATTTAGTGAAGAAACTTCTCAACAATATGTTGCCCAAATGTATAAAGCCTGCGATGAATTTAACGGAGAGCCTTGGGGGTTACTCATCACCTTTTATGGTAAAACAGTGTTTACGCCCGATATTGAACAGGCTTTAATTGAGGTGACGAAATACAGAATGGAAAGAGGCATGATCGCCAACGCCAGCGTTATTATCAATAGCACTTCGGCAGATATTCAGCAAATGCAACTACGTAGAGTATATCAATCTTGTAAGTTAACCTTTCATGTTTTTAGTGATATCGTCAGCGCCAAACGTTGGTTGGTTAATTTTGTTAATGAGCAATCTCCAAAACGAGCTTAATAATTTAAGTTTCTCGCCCGAGATTGCTCATGTTTAACTTTATTTATTTCAATAACAATTGTGCAATTGTCGCAATACCCGTGCCAGTAGCACCTGCAGCCCACAAACTATTACTTGAACCGTTATAAGCTGCAGCTAAATCAAAATGTAGCCAGCCTTTGCCTTGCTCAGGCACAAAACGTGATAAGAAACCTGCTGCGTTACTTGCACCACCTGCTCCACCACCTTTTACCGTTCTACTATTCGCAGTATCGGCAAATGCAGAGGGACATTTGTCTTGATGCCAAGGCTCTAATGGCAACTGCCATAAAGGTTCATTGACCATTGTTGCCGCATTTTTTGCTTGCTCCGCCGCATTATCATCTAATGAGAACATTGCCGTGTAATCACCACCCGTCGCCAATACAGCGGCACCAGTTAAGGTGGCGGCATCGATGATCATTTCAGGGTTTGATTCACCCGCAAGTAATAAGCCATCCGCTAAAACAAGTCTGCCTTCTGCATCAGTGTTTGCCACTTCGCAGCTTATGCCATTTTTATAGTGAATAATGTCACTAACACGGTAAGCATGACCACTTATCATATTTTCAGCATTACAGAGGATCAGCTTTACTCGCTTATTGAGGCCCTGTTTAATGGCAAGAGCCAAGGCTCCAGAAACTGTTGAAGCGCCTCCCATATCTGACTTCATGTCAAACATGCCTTCACTAGGTTTTATGCTGTAACCACCTGTATCAAAAGTAATGCCTTTACCTACAAGACAAGCAAACACGTCTGCATCATCTTTTTGGCTTGGGTTATAATCAATTTCTACTAAGCAAGGTGCTCTATCGCTCCCCTTACCCACATTGTAGACGCCCATCCAGCCTTGCTCTGCTAACTCTTCACCTTGAATAATACGAGCAGTGATATGTGACGGAGCTACAGAAGTTAAATAGTCAATTACCGTTTGCGCTAATACCTGAGGTGACTGTGTACCAGCATCTTGGTTAGTCAATGAACGCGCCCAGGCGAATACTTGTAGTTTATTGTTTAATCGCTCAACACAAGCCTCGTCACCAGTAAAACTAACACTTTCAAGCGACTTTATTGTGGTAAAACCTAAAGCAAAAGACCATTGTAATACTTCAGACCATGCATCGCCGGTTAGCACAGCATGCTGAACTCCCATAGATTGAATAGTGCGAGCAGCGCTTTGTACAGCACGGCTCATAAATGGCGTATCTGCGGGTAAATATAAATATACCTGTCCATCGACTAACTGAATTTTCTGAGATTGCTGCCAGTCGTTGGCTAAACTTTCATGAGTCAAAATAACGTTAACAGAATTTGTCACTATGATTCTTCTTTTCTTGGGAAATGGTGCCCTTATTCTATGCGATCAATAAATTTTTTTCCCAAGTTTATAAATACGTTGTCAAAGCATGTTCTTCATCAGCGAAAGAAATTTTTTTTGTTACTTGGTACTATGGCACGGCCAATTTCGCGATAAGAATTACCCTATGGAATTAGAAGTACAATCTGCTAGTTTGATTAAGCGTTATAAAAGATTTCTCGCTGACATTACTTTAGACGACGGAACAGTGACAACCATTCATTGTGCTAATACAGGTGCAATGACAGGCTGTGCAGTACCTGGAGACACAGTGTTATTTAGCACATCAGACAATAAAAAGCGTAAATACCCGTGTAGCTGGGAAATAACCAAGACGAAAAACAAACACTATATATGTGTCAATACCATCAGAGCTAACCAACTTATTGAAGAAGCTCTGATCAAAAACGTCATTTCTAGCGTAGCTAACCACAGTAACTTGAAACGCGAGGTAAAATATGGCGAAGAAAACAGCAAAGCTGACTTTTATTTAACAGATAACAACGGAACAGACACATACATAGAAGTAAAAAGTGTCACCTTGCTGGAAGATGGACATGGCTTTTTTCCTGATGCCAAAACCTTAAGAGGCCAAAAACACCTCAGAGAGTTAACCGAAATAGTAAATTCGGGAAAACGTGCAATACTTTTATTTGCAGTTTTGCATTCAGGCATCAATGAAGTTTCAGCAGCGGCTCATATTGATCCAGAATATGCAGTACTACTAAACAAAGCTCATCAAGCTGGCGTTGAAATATATGCTTATAAAGGGAAGTTTGAGGCACAATCGAATCAAGTAAATGTCACCATTTCACATCAAATTCCCGTCAAATTAAGCAATCATGATTGAACTTTGATACAAAACAATTGCCAACAAAAGATTGACGAAAGGTTGTAAAACTTGCTAAAAAAGTTAGCTTGCTAATGGGCGAGGTGAATAATTTCACTAACACCTCACTTAAGTTATTGTAATTTAATACAAATTAAAAATATTTGGATAGTTTTCTTGAAAAACATCCTGCGCAACACAATATAGTCCTGATATTTCAGGTCTAATTAAAATTGGCACATGCAATCAAATAAGCATCTCGTTGTTGTTGTTTGATCTAGTTAGCATTAGGAGAATTAGCATGCCAAACAATAAAGCTTTAGGTATTTTAGCGTTAGCTGGTGTAGAGCCATATAAAGAAAAACCTAATGAAGAATACATGAATGCTGAGCAACTTGAGCATTTTAAGAAAATACTAGAAGCTTGGCGCAATCAGCTTCGTCAAGAGGTTGACCGTACCGTTTCTCATATGAAAGATGAAGCGGCAAACTTTCCAGATCCAGTGGATCGTGCAGCACAAGAAGAAGAGTTCAGCTTAGAGCTTCGTACTCGTGACCGCGAAAGAAAACTGATCAAGAAGATTGAAAAAACATTACAACTTATCGAAGAAGATGAGTTTGGTTTCTGTAAATCATGTGGTATTGAGATTGGCATCCGTCGTTTAGAAGCTCGCCCAACAGCTGACCTTTGCATTGAGTGCAAAACGTTAGCGGAGATCAAAGAACGACAAATGGCAGGTTAATCCTCCACTTGCATGATTGATATTGCAATACAACGACCACCTGTATCCTACCGTGGTCGTTTTGCTCCTTCACCTTCGGGTTTATTACATTTCGGTTCGTTGATCACAGCGCTCGCCAGTTATCTTGATGCCAAAAGCCAATCAGGCGAATGGCTAGTTCGTATTGAAGACATAGATCCACCTCGAGAAATGGAAGGTGCAAGTCAACTTATTCTCGATACACTGTTTGACTTTGGTTTACATTGGGATGGTGACGTTGTTTATCAAAGCCAACAAACTAAACAATACCAAGATGTGCTAAATCAACTGTTAGCATCAAACAGTGCCTACACCTGTCAGTGTACACGAGCACAAATTAAAGCGCTCGGGGGCATTTATCAAGGCCATTGCAGAGACCTTAATTTACCGTTTATAAACAGTGCCCTGAGAGTAAAAAATTTATTAAAAATAAATCAGTTCAATGACTTGATTCAAGGTACTAGCAGCGGTGATAAAAATTTAGCAGCTGAGGATTTTATTGTTCTTAGGCGAGACGGGTTATTTGCCTATCAACTTGCTGTAGTAATAGATGACATTGCACAGGGTATTACACATGTCATAAGAGGTTGCGATTTACTGGAGCCTACCGTACGCCAACTCACTTTCATTCAACAATTAGGCTATCAAGTACCTCAATATGGCCACGTGCCACTGGCAGTAACTGATCAAGGCTATAAACTGAGCAAACAAAACAAGGCACCAGCGGTTGATAGAAAAAATCCACAAAAAGCCCTGTTTAGTGCACTGCAATTTCTCGGTCAGCAGCCGCCAAAGTCTCTAGTTTTAAGTTCACTTGAAGAGTTACTAACATGGGCGGTTTCACACTGGGATATTAACAAAGTGCCCAAACAACAAGAGATCATGATCGTTTAATTATTAGCTTAATGCTTTTTTTTCGTTCTCTTTTGTATGCCACTGTTATATGATCCCGCCGTTAGTTTTCGTATTGAGGTTAGGTACTATTAAAAAGGTTATCAATTTGTGTAAAAAGGTTTTTGCTATGTCAACTTCCCCCAAAGGCCAGCAAGCTGTTACGCAACCAGAAGGTCCACAAATTATTCCCAGAGACCAACACCCAGTCTCGCGAAACTTAATCAGTGCTAATGCACTTAAAGTGCTGTATCGCTTAAACAAGGCAGGCTTCGACGCATATCTTGTTGGTGGTGGCGTACGTGATATTTTATTAGGTCTAACACCAAAAGATTTTGATATTGCAACTAATGCAACCCCTGAGCAAATTAAAAGCCTATTCCGCAATTGCCGCCTCATTGGCCGCCGCTTTCGTTTAGCTCATATCGTATTTGGTCGAGATATTATTGAAGTTGCAACATTTAGAGGTCACCACGACTCAGCACCTAAAAAGTTGCAAAACTGCAACAAAACATCAAAACAAAATGACCAAGGCATGTTATTACGAGATAACATCTACGGCTCAATTGACGAAGATGCAGAAAGACGTGATTTTACCATTAACGCACTTTACTATTCGATTGCTGACTTTAAAGTATATGACTTTGCCAACGGTATCGAAGATATAGAACAACGACAAGTGCGTTTGATAGGCGATCCTGAAACTCGTTATCGCGAAGATCCTGTGCGCATGTTAAGAGCGATTCGCTTCGCTACTAAATTAGACATGTTAATTCATCCAGATACCGAAGCACCAATTAAGCCTCTTGCTTCTTTGTTGGAAAGTATTCCTCCTGCTCGTTTATTCGAAGAGTTTTTAAAGCTTTTCTTATCTGGAAAAGCGAGTGAAAACTTTAACGCATTAAGAGAATATGGCTTGTTTGGCTATTTCTTCCCGCAAGTAGAAAGCGACCTAAAGGCAGGTCAATATCCGCACATGCAGGCGTTTATCAACCAAGCGCTTAGCAACACTGATGACAGAATCAACAATGAAAAACGTGTCACACCTGCATTTTTGTTTGCGGTATTTTTATGGTATCCACTACAGCAAAAAATTCGCGAATTTCATGACTCAACAAGCCTAACACCACAAGATGCATTTTTTGCAGCTTATGGTGAAATAATGGGAAAACAGCAACAAAGTATTGCCATTCCTAAACGTTTCCAATCAGTGATCAAAGACATTTGGATCCTACAAGAAAAATTAGTTCGCCGAGAAGGGAAACGTGCATTCAAAACCTTCGAACATCCCAAATTTAGAGCTGGATACGACTTTTTGTTGTTAAGGTCACAAATCGAAAATAAAGATAGCCCAGCATTGGTTGAGTTAGCATCCTGGTGGACAGACTTTCAAAATCAGGGATATGAAACGCAACAGCAAATGGTTAAAACGGCTGCGAGACCTAAAGGTGGAGCAAGGCGTTCACCGCGCAAGCGCAGAAAACCAAGAATTAACAATAGTAACCAAAACGGGTAGAACCATGGCGAGAGCTTATATTGGTATTGGCAGTAATTTGTCTGATCCAGCAAAACAAGTACAACTAGCTGTCGACACCCTAAAAAATATTGAATTTACTAAGCTCATCTCTGTGTCTTCATTGTATGCCAGCAAACCTATGGGGCCACAAGACCAACCCGACTACATGAACGCGGTTGCCGAATTAGAAACGACACTTGAAGCAGAAGAGCTATTAGATCAGTTGCAAAAAATTGAGCTTAATGCTGGACGAGTTCGCAAAGGAGATCGTTGGGGCGCACGTATCTTAGATCTCGATATATTGTTATTTGATATGCAAAGCATCAATACCGAACGTTTAGTGGTACCTCACTACGGTATGAAAGAACGCGAATTTGTCTTACTTCCACTAGCAGAGATCGCTCCTACACTTATCCTGCCCTGTGGTAGCAGCGTTGCCACACTGGCACAGTCGATAAATACTAACGAACTAAAAATTCATAGCGAGTTAGCGTAATTTCGCTACAATAGAGCTAATTTTTAACGTAATACTACGTGAATTAAACACCAATTTGGAAACTTTCTTATGGGAAAAGTCACGACCGCTACCTTGCAAAAAATGAAACAGCAAGGCGAGAAAATTGCCACCATTACCGCCTACGATGCAAGTTTCGCCAAACTATTTGATCAAGCGGGTATTCATGCCATTTTGATCGGTGATTCATTAGGCATGGTGCTACAAGGACAAGATGATACCTTGCCTGTTAGCATCGAACATATGGCATACCATACACAGTGCGTAAAACGAGGTGTTGAAAACACCCTTATCATCAGTGATATGCCTTTTATGAGTTATGCCACCAAAGAACAAGCGTTCGACAATGCCGCAAAACTAATGCAAGCAGGTGCTAGCATGGTCAAAATTGAAGGCGGTTTATGGTTAGCTGATACCATTGCTGGTTTAGTGGAACGTGGTATTCCAGTATGTGCACATTTAGGTTTAACGCCACAATCCGTCAATGTCTTTGGCGGTTTTAAAGTACAAGGTCGTGACCAGGACAAAGCTCAAGAAATGATTGAGCATGCCAAAGCACTTGAAGCGGCAGGCGCTCAACTATTGGTACTAGAATGTATTCCAGCATCACTTGGCAAAGCCATTTCAGAGGCAATAAATATCCCAACGATTGGCATCGGCGCTGGTAAAGATACAGACGGTCAAATATTGGTCATGCATGATGCTCTTGGAATTTCATGTAGCTACATGCCGAAATTCTCACGAAACTTTTTGATTGATACCGGCGATATTAAAAAAGCTATTGAACTGTATATCGACGAAGTGGCTGCGGGCAACTTCCCGGGCGATGAACATATATTTAAATAAGGTAAAGCATGCAAACCGTCAGTGATATCCAAGCATTAAGAGAGCAAATTAGCCAATGGCGTCAGCAGGGCCTCAAAATAGGTTTTGTACCAACAATGGGCAACTTACATGCAGGTCATATATCTTTAATTGCTGAAGCCAAGAAGCGCGCTGATAAAGTTGTCGCTAGTATCTTTGTCAATCCTATGCAGTTTGGCGTAAACGAAGACATTGATAGTTACCCTCGTACCTTGGCAGACGATCAGCAAAAGCTAATGGCCGAAGGTACCGATTTGCTATTTACTCCAACACCAGACATAATTTATCCAAAAGGGTTAGATAAACAAACCTTTGTTGAGGTACCTCAAGTATCTGAAGGGTATTGTGGTGAAAGTCGACCGGGTCATTTCAGAGGTGTTGCGACCATAGTCTGTAAACTATTTAATCTTGTGCAACCTGATCTTGCTTGTTTTGGTTTAAAAGATTACCAACAAGTACAAGTGATTCAAACCATGGTAGAAGATCTGTCAATGCCTGTTGAGATTGTGCCAGTTGAAACAATCCGCGAAGCTAGTGGTTTAGCGCTTAGCTCAAGAAATGGCTACTTAACGGAACAAGAATTAGAAATAGCTCCAGTACTTAATCAAAATATTCGTTGGTTAGCGGAGCAAATTCAAACTAGTACTGACTTCATTGGTCTAGCAAAAAGAGCAGCTGATGCCATAAACGCACAAGGCTTGAAGACTGACTACATTCATATCTGTCACGCTAAAACACTACAACCAGCAAGTGAAGATGATCATGAGCTGGTCATTTTAGCGGCGGCACATTGTGGTAAAGCTCGTTTGATCGACAACATGCAAGTTTTCAAGTAGCTTTTAAAAGTCATACCGTAAAAAAGCCGTACATTAGTTAAAATGTACGGCTTTTTATTATTTGTTCATTACAAAATTAAGTTATTCGTATGAGCGCTCAAGCCACATAATTTGGCTCTTTAAGTCTTCAATTTCCTTTTGAGCATCTAGTAATTGCTGCTCGATCGAATTTTCTTCAAGTTGTTGCTCATCTTTTAATTCCGGCATTTTGCTGTCCTCATTATGCATAACATCGCCCTCATAAATGTAACTCATAATGAATTATTACACATGAACTTTCATTATGTAAGCATAACGAAACATTTAGCTTTCATGACGAAAGCTAAATGTGTAAATATTATTCAACAACAACTTATAAAATCTTTAAAATTCAGTGGGTAATATCAGCGTAATTACTGCTGTACTAACTTAAATAATTTGGGCAGGAAACGTTGGCTTTCAAGTGCCAACTCAGCTTGCTCTGATAATACATCTTGCAAAATATCATCAGAGGTTAAAGGATTTGCTAACACAACACGAAAGACAAGTGTTTTACGTCCTTGGTATTTCTCAACCTCAATACGGGTACGAGAAACAAACGACTTACCATTTTCACGTTGGCGCTTTTGAATATACTTAGTTAACTTATCGAGTAGTTTATTTACTTCTAACTGTTTGTCAGCAGTTAATTTATCGATGCCTTGCTGAATCTTTGCAGGATTGTAACGATAGGTCAGCAAACATAGCTCAGGCTTTGAAATTAACTCAAAATCTGGATGGGCCTCAATAATATCAGCAAAGTACTTGGCCTTATCAATGCTCTGATTAATCAGTAACTCATAGCCCGGACGGCTGATAATGTGCAAACTAGCATATACCAACATTGCCATGCCAGGGCGAGAGCCCTCTAAGGTATGAGATCCTAAATCTTTTGAACCCTTACGTAAAATGTATTCAGCATGATGTTCAATTGATGCAACCGACGCTGGGTTTTTAAAAACCACCAGTCCAGCGCCCATTGGCACATACATTTGTTTGTGGGCATCAATGGTGACGGAGTCTGCTAACTCGATACCAGCTAACAAGTTCCGGTGTTTATTTGATAAAAGTGTTGCTCCACCCCATGCTGCATCAACATGAAAATGACAGTCATAGTGTTTTGCTATTGCAGCCATTTCAGTTAGCGGGTCAATATTGCCGGTTTCTGTTGTTCCTGCAACGCCAACAATACTCATAACACGAATATTCTTAGCACTTAATTCTTCACATTTGGCTTTAAGGGCAACGCAATCAATCTTGTTATGCTGATCAGTTGGAATAGCGATAACACTGTCTTGGCCAATGCCTAAGACATCAGCTGCTTTTTTCAGTGAATAATGACCACGTTTAGAAACAAGAATGGCAACACCATCATATTGATAGTGTTTTAAGGCAGCGTACAAGCCTTGTCGCGCAACACCTTTAAACTCACCTTCTGGCTTTAACAAGTTATTGCGCGCAACCCAAAGTGCCGTGATATTTGCAACAGTACCGCCAGAGCAAAACGCTCCTAAGGAATGATCTGCGCTGTGCATCCACTGCTGATAAAAATCATCTTGGTAGCCATAAACCAAGCGATGCATCATACCTAAAACCTGACGCTCAAGTGGCGTGAAAGCTTTTGATGTCTCAATTTTAACTAAATTTTGATTTAGTCCTACCATCAATTTAGATAGTGGTAACAAAAAGTAAGGTAAAGCTGAAGTCATATGCCCAATAAAGCTGGGACTTGAGGTATGAACAGACTGCGCAACAAGTTTGTCTAACAAATGATGCATATGATCAGATACAAACGATGGATCTTCAGGGATTTGTGAACAGGCGAAGTCTTTTTCTATTTCGGAAAGTGCAATTTCTTTTGCAGCGATATGATCGCCCAAAAAACCCGCAAGGTTTTGCGAGATCTCTTGTTCAATGCGACCTAAGGTTGAGTCAGGCGCCTCTGGAATGGTGAAAATACGATGTAACGACTCTTGAGTCGCTTTTGCCGCACGTTTACTTGTAGCCATATATTGCACTAGTAGTTAATTTGTTAATGCTTAGGTTAAATGACAGTTTCAAAAACCAATAAGATTGTAAACTGGTATAAGTGCGGCACTTTAATAAAATTTGATGTAAATGTCTTGCTTTTTTCGCGCATCTAACGCGATATTTGCCATTGCGATCACATTAATGTAGCTAAATAGACGATACCAAGCTCAACGATTGCTAAGCTACTTAACGCCATCATCAATACATTTTTTTTGATATTGTTAGTCATTTTTAATTCCCTACAATTTGCTTAACTGTAGTCAACAATAATCAAAGTGCACGCCAACTTTTTAAACAGCTGATTTAAAAGAACTTTTACCACAACCCAGTAAAAACCCAAGCTCTTTGTAGTGTGTAAAAAAGCGAAATTTGGTCAATATGACTAACAAATTTTTATCTTTTTCACACTTTACCTGTTATCAAACAATCTCTAATTGCCAACACTGTTGGCCACTAGCTTGATACTTAGCCTCAAAAGGAGTCAATGGTAACTGATCTTTAACAGCGGTTAATGTGCCCTTTCTACCCGCGAGCTCCGCCGCTAATAAAAACTCCTCTAAATACAACTTCCAGTTGCTTCGCAAGGTGATGGTTTCACCAATACTAATAATTTCCGGAAATACTGCACTGCCATGCCAACGTCGTTGCACATGTTTAGATTTAGGCCATGGATTTGGGTATAAGATATAGTGTTTTTTGATCAACCAGTCTTGCTGCTCAATAAGGCGATAGAGGTCATTGAGATCTGCCCTTACCAACATAAAGTTATCGATATCGCTGGTCTCTGTTTTTTCCGTTAGTTCTTGATCATTTTTACCTAAGCGATGTGCAGATTTATCAACACCAATAACTAGCGCATCTGGGTTACGTTTAGCGAGTAACCGAGTGCTTTGACCAACGCCACAACATGAATCAAGGATAATATCTCCCTGGTGTTGAGCCACACGGTTTGCCACTTGTTCAAAAGCAGCTAAGGTATGCTCTTGATAAGGCTTGCGAGATCTATGTGCCAGATGTTTTTTGACAATCTCTTCGAGTTTATCATGCACACCCATTTGATTACTGACGATCGCTTTTGAATCGCCCTGCATATCATTATTCATTAACTACGTAACCCAATACCTTTGGTGATTAAATACATAGCAATAGCATATAGGGTGACGATAAACGCGCCTAGTACGCTAAAAGCTAATGTTAAACTCACATCACTAATACCCAAGAAGCCATAGCGGAAAGCGTTAACCATATAAACGATAGGGTTAAGTTGAGACACTCCCTGCCAAAATTCAGGTAATAAACTAATAGAATAGAACACACCACCCAAGTAAGTTAGTGGTGTTAATACAAATGTTGGAATAATAGAAATATCATCAAAGCTGCCCGCATACACAGCGTTGATTAATCCTCCCAATGAAAAAGTTGCTGATGTAAGAGCTACCGTTAAGATGATCACCCAAATATTGTAAATTTGAATATCGGTAAAAAACATGGCGATAATTGTCACGATTAAGCCAACAAGAATACCTCGGGCCATACCTCCACCGACATACCCAGCCACAATGACCCAATTTGGTACAGGCGCCACTAACATTTCTTCAACGTTACGTTGCCATTTAGCACTAAAAAATGATGAGGCAACGTTAGAATAAGAATTAGTAATAACACTCATCATGATTAATCCAGGCACAATAAAGGCCATGTAATCAAAGCCCCCCATTTTACCAATGCGTGAACCAATAAGAGAGCCAAAAATAACAAAATATAAACTTATGGTAATTGCAGGTGGCACCAATGTTTGCACCCAAATACGCATAAAACGATGGGTTTCTTTATGTAAAATACTTTTTAATGCAATCATGTTACGAGCAGACGACATATTACTTTTCTCCCTCTTGTTCACCAGAGCCAACCAAGCTGACAAAAAGCTCTTCAAGGCGGTTACTTTTATTTCGCATGCTTTGCACATCGATATTTTGTTCACTTAACTGTTGAAACACATCATTGATGCGTTGCGACTTTCTTACATCGACTTCCAAGGTATGATCATCAATAACTCGTGAGCAAAAACCTTGAATTTGAGGGGCTGGGCTGCCAGCTTTTAAATCCAGTACAAAGGTTTCCATATCTAGCTTAGCTAAAAGCGACTTCATATCAGTGTTTTCCACAATAACACCAGAATCAATAATGGCGATATTACGGCACAACATTTCCGCTTCTTCTAAATAGTGTGTGGTTAAGATAATGGTTATGCCTTGTTTATTAAGCTCTCGCAAAAACTCCCACATTGAGCGTCGTAATTCAATATCAACACCGGCTGTAGGTTCATCGAGGATCAGTATTTGTGGCTCATGCATCAAGGCTCGAGCTATCATTAAACGCCTTTTCATGCCACCAGATAACATACGAGCAGCATTATCGCGTTTATCCCACAAATCGAGTTGTTTAAGATATTTTTCAGCACGCTGATGAGCGGTAGCTCGCTCAACGCCGTAATAACCAGCTTGATTCACTAAAATTTTAGTAAGTGACTCAAATTGATTAAAGTTAAACTCTTGCGGTACTAAGCCAATATGGCTTTTAGCGGTTTCTAAATCACTGTCAATGTCATAGCCAAATACTTTGACCTGACCTTCAGATTTATTCACTAAGGAGGTAATAATACCTATCGTGGTTGATTTACCCGCTCCATTTGGGCCAAGTAACGCAAAAAAATCACCTTGGTTTACACTAAGGTCGATACCCTTCAATGCCTGAAAGCCACCTTTATACGTTTTTTTTAAGCCGGTAATGTCTAGTGCTTTACTCATGATGATTTGAATTTAAAGAAAATGTCATCTATAGATGCGGCAATAAACAACAAAATTCAAGCGTTTTAACAAAATTTTATTCACCTTGATATCGCGTTATTCCATCGCAAATGATTGCCTTTGAATTGTATACAATTTAAAGTAAAGCGATTATCAAAAGGAAAAATATCCATGCAATTACCTACACTCAAAAAACTATTAATAAGTGTAGCTATTACTTCTTCATTGATGGCATGTCAGGCAACAGAAGAAACCACTAGCGCACAACCAACAAGTGTTGAACAACAGCAAAATAAATTAACCCTTGATCGCATTTACAAGGACTATGAATTTAGGTCAGATTACATTGGCCAAATTCGCTGGTTAGAAGATGGCTCTGGTTATACCGCAGTTGAAAAATCTAAAACGACAAAAGCAGATGACAAAGGTAAGCAGGTACCAATTGGTCGTGATATCGTGTTATACGATCCTGAAACACTAAAAGGCGAAGTATTAGTTTCTGCCGAACAATTAACGCCAAAAGGTGCAGATAAACCACTCGCAATTCACGACTACATTTGGTCTGACGATCGCCAACAGTTACTTATATACACTAATAGTAAACGCGTATGGCGTTCAAACAGCCGCGGTGATTACTGGGTATTAAATCTAAAAACTGGCGAATTAGAACAACTCGGTGGTAACAAAGTTAAGCCAAGCAGCTTAATGTTTGCTAAGTTTTCACCTGATGGAACCCGTGTCGCTTATGTTACTGGTGACAATATTTACGTCGAAAACCTAACATCAAATAAAATCACACAATTAACGAATGACGCTGGTAACGGTGTGATCAATGGATTATTTGATTGGGTATATGAAGAAGAGTTTACTATTCGTGATGGTTTCCGTTGGAGCCCTGACGGTAAAAAAATTGCCTATTGGCAATTAGACACGACAGGCAGCAAAGACTTCATCATGATTAATAACACAGATGAACTTTACCCAACCATCACTAAATTCCCATATCCAAAAGTAGGTGAAACTAACGCCTTAGCTAAAATTGGTATTGTCGATTTAGCAACACAAAAAACAACATGGGCTGATTTACCTAACAATTCACGCGATATGTACATTCCTCGTATGAACTGGTCGGGTAACAGTAAAGAAGTTCTTGTTCAGCACTTAAACCGTAAGCAAGATACTGACAAATTATACTTGGCCAATGCTAGTACCGGTAAATCTAAAGTCATTTACACAGAGCGTGATGATGCCTTTCTTGACGGTATTACTGATGCCAAGTGGATTGATAACGGTAAGCGTTTCCTATGGACCAGTGAAGCCTCTGGTTGGCGCCACTTTTATAGCATTTCTCGCGATGGTAAAAGCAAAATTGATTTAACACCTGGTGAGTTCGATATTGTCAGTATTCAAGCAGTTGATGAAGACAGCGGCTGGTTGTATTACATTGCATCTCCTAAAGATGTAAGTCAGCGTTACTTATTTAGAAGTAAACTAGATGGCAGTGTGGTCAATCAACAAATAACACCTGAGAGTTTTGCTGGCAGTAACAGCTATCATATGTCACCAGATGGTCAATGGGCTATCCACACACATTCGAGCTTTGATCAGCCTTCAACTAAACGTTTAGTCCGTCTTGAAAACCATCAAGAAAAGCACATGTTGATGGATAACAAAGAACTCAAAGCAAAACTTGCTACGCTAAATAAACCAAGTCATGAATTTTTCCAGGTAACAGCGCGTGACGGTACGGTACTTGATGGCTACATCATGCGTCCTGCAGACTTTGATCCTAAGAAAAAATATCCAATTATTTTCTACGTTTATGGTGAAGCTTGGGGTCAAACAGTGCAAGATAGCTGGCGCGGCAATTCTTACTTGTGGGATCAAATGATGACTGAAAAAGGTTATTTGGTCGCTTCAATTGATAACCGTGGTACACGTGCACCGAAAGGCAGACACTGGCGTAAACAAGTATATGGCGCCGTAGGTGTGCTTTCTTCACGTGATCAGTCAGATGCACTAACCGAAATGGCAAAACGCTGGGATTATATCGATACTGACCGTGTTGGCATTTGGGGTCATTCAGGCGGTGGTTCAATGACACTAAACATGCTATTTCGCTACCCAGAACAATACCATGTAGGCATTTCATTGGCACCAGTGCCAGATCAAAAGCTGTACGATACCATTTATCAAGAACGTTATTCAGGCCTATTACCTGAATATGAAGAAGGGTATAAACAAGGTTCACCGATCACTCATGCTAAAAACTTACAAGGCAACTTGTTGTTAGTACATGGTACCGGTGACGATAACGTACATTACCAGGGTGCAGAGCGTTTAATTAACGAATTAGTTAAACACAATAAACAATTTGACTTTATGTCGTATCCAAACCGAAGCCACGGTTTATGGGAAGGTCAAGGTACTACGTTGCACTTACAAACGATGAAAACAAATTACTTCGACAAAAATCTAATGAATCGAGCTAAATAGTTTTCTTACTTTTTTAAAAATTTAAAAGCCCACCTTTGCGTGGGCTTTTATTTTTTTAAACATTACTGTTTTCGTCAAATCCACTAATACTAACTAGTCAATTTAACCAAGTATTAGTTTTATCTTTAAGCTCCGCCCGTCCACAAGCTCCATAACCATCTGATATATTTAAATAAATATAATTGGTTTTTATTTTGCAATGACAATAACAGAACAACATAAGGGGTGATATATGAGAGATGTTAACTCAGATTCGAAGAAGAACTGGCAAAGCGCAAATACCTGGATGCGTGGATTGTTTATGTTATTGTTTGGTTTTGTCGCAGGGTTTGCTCGTTTTTTAATTACTATTATCGCCGTTTTTCAATTTGTTTGTTTGTTGGTTACAGGCAAACCTAACACCGCGTTAAAACGTTTTGGTTTTAGCCTTAATAACTATATTTACCAAATTAATCAGTTTTTAACATTAAACTCAGATAAATATCCATTTCCGCTAAGTAGCTGGCCTGAAGAAAAGCCACATTATCGATATTCACCAAGAAGCTAAAAGAAAAAAACTCGCTAATTAGCGAGTTTTTTATAGGGTGATGTAACAATAACTTGGCTTATTTGCCAGCTCGAGAAACATATTCTCCTGAGCGAGTATCTACTTTAACTACTTCACCAATTTGTACAAATAAAGGTACACGTACAACAGCGCCTGTTGCTAATGTCGCTGGCTTACCACCTGTGCCTGCTGTATCACCTTTTAAACCAGGATCTGTTTCGGTAATTTCAATTTCAACAAAGTTTGGTGGTGTAACTGAAATCGGGTTACCATTCCAAAAAGTAATGGTACATGGGTCACCTTCAACCAACCATTTTGCCATATCGCCAACCGCTTTTTCGTCAGCTGCAACTTGCTCAAAGGTTTCATTATTCATAAAATGCCAGAATTCGCCATCGGCATACAAGTAGCCTAGATCTGAATCCATGACATCTGCACCTTCAACCGAGTCACCTGACTTAAAAGTTTTTTCTAAAACTTTACCAGAAATCAGTTTACGAATTTTCACACGGTTGAACGCTTGGCCTTTACCTGGCTTTACGATTTCATTTTCAAGAATATTGCAAGGTTCGCCGTCTATCATAAGCTTTAGACCAGCTTTAAATTGGTTTGTACTGTAAGAAGCCATAATTACTCGCTTTACTTCCGAGAGATTGAATTTATAAATGACGCAGATAATAACCCAAATTAACGATAATTTGCACACTTCGTGGCAAAAAGAGTTAGCTGATGTGGTTACTGACCCCAAAATACTGCTAGAACAGCTTGAAATTCCGGTAGCAGACTACCTCGCGCACTTTAAAGCGCGTAAGCTTTTTCCTGTACGAGTACCCAAACCTTTCATCAAACGCATGCAAAAAGGTGACTTTAATGATCCGCTGCTAAAACAAGTAATGCCATTATCTGATGAGTTTATTGTGACCGATGGTTTTAGCACCGACCCTCTAGAAGAACACGATACGGTAGCTGAAGGTTTGCTGCATAAATATAAACATCGGGTGCTTATGATCGTGAAGTCCGGATGTGCCGTTAATTGTCGCTACTGTTTTCGACGTCATTTTCCATACGCTGACAATAGCCCCAATAAACAAAGGTGGCGTTCAGCATTAGATTACATCGCTCAACACGACGAAATTAATGAAGTGATATTTAGTGGTGGCGATCCACTCATGGCTAACGATCAACATTTACATTGGTTAATCAGTGAAATTGAAGCGATATCGCATGTTACACGCCTTAGAATTCACACCCGCTTACCTATTGTTATACCTAGGCGCATTACACCAGCGCTTGTTGCCATGTTAGCTAATACACGATTAAAACCGACGATAGTTTTTCATATCAATCACGCCAATGAAATAGATCAAACTGTCATCAACGCGATTGAGCCCTTAATAGAAAAACGTATTCCACTATTAAACCAAAGCGTGTTACTCAAGGGAATTAATGACGATTGTGCAACACTATGCCAGCTCAGTGAGCGCTTATTTGACAACGGGATCATGCCCTACTACTTGCATCTATTTGATAAAGTTCAAGGCGTAGCTCATTTTGATTTATCTGAACAAAAGGTTGATAGCTTAATAAAAGAATTAATGGCAACTTTACCAGGCTTTTTAATGCCCAAAGTGGTTAGAGAAATTGCTGGAGAGCCTAACAAAACGCCATTAAAACTGGCATAATAGCGAAAATTTTTAATGAATAGATATTATGAGCGACGCAGTTAACCAGCAACTTATTGAAAACATTTCAATCATTTTAAAAAAATCTTTAGCAGCTGACGCCACACTAGCGGATCTTCGCGAAAAGAAAATGGCGAAATTTGACAATATATTCACCGCAGACGCCGGCTTTAATGTCAAAGCAAATACCTTTCAACCTTATGTTGAAGAAGTTGCAGACGAATTATTGTCTTGGCAACAAAGCAAAGACCAAAGCAGCTTAATTGCATTGGTTAAAAAAATTGAACAACTTTTTACTGTATTGGGTAACTTTGAACAAACCTATAGCGGCCAATAAAAAAGCCAGCAATTGCTGGCTTTTCTTTAGCTTTTAAACGTATCTCTAAACCAATCATCTAACATACGTTTTTCATAACTTAGCAAATCGTTGCCATATTTAGCACCGCCTCGCATCATAAAGCTCATATCTTTCAAGTTTTCTTCACCGGAGTGTAAGGTATTGCCCGAGGCATCAACAACCTCATAAGAAAACTCTAAGCGGGGAAAGTATATATCTCTGACTATGCGAATACGTTCCATATTAAATTTAGCGTCACCCGCCAAGTCAACATCGGTAACATTAATTTTAAGCACTTGTCCTTCAGGTAAGGCCTTTGCTAATTTAGCGAAATGTTTTTCAAAGTTGCTAAATATTTGACGCTTAAATTTTTCGCGATGACTATCGCCCGGATCAATATCGCGATATTTTTCAGGATTAGTCCAAGTCACTTCACTAGTGCCGGCTAAAACGGATGGCGCGAGCAGCATAGATGACAAATAGGTAATTACAACAAAATGTAGTTTCTTCATAGAATTATCCTCCGTTTTACGATTTATCGGCTTTTAACCAATAAATACTATTCCCTATATTAGACCGCAGTTTTCTAAAAATATATGTATTTAATTGTTACCTTCTCTCAAAAAAAACATACCATCTAACACAATAGCGAATATATGGTTGTCAAAAACACAACAAGTAAGCAAAGTTAAGACAGAAAAAAACCCGCCAAAGCGGGTTTTTCAAAGTACTTTAAGCGCTAGGCTGGCTTACATCATACCACCCATGCCGCCCATACCACCCATGCCACCCATATCAGGCATTGCAGGAGCGTCTTTAACTGGAGCATCTGTCACCATAGCTTCAGTTGTTAACATTAAGCCAGCTACTGATGCAGCAAACTGTAAGGCTGAACGAGTTACTTTAGCTGGATCTAAGATACCCATCTCGATCATGTCGCCGTATGCACCGTTACCTGCGTTGTAACCAAAGTTACCTTCACCGTTGCGTACTTCGTTTAATACTACTGATGCTTCTTCACCACAGTTTGACACGATTTGACGAAGTGGCGCTTCCATTGCACGAAGGGCAACGTTAATGCCGTGTGCTTGGTCTTCGTTGTCACCTTGAAGGTTTTTAATCTTCTCAGCTACACGTACTAGGGCAACACCACCACCAGCTACAACACCTTCTTCTACTGCTGCGCGAGTAGCGTGAAGTGCATCTTCAACACGTGCTTTTTTCTCTTTCATTTCAACTTCAGTTGCTGCGCCAACTTTAATAACGGCTACACCGCCAGCAAGTTTAGCTAAACGCTCTTGAAGTTTTTCTTTGTCGTAATCAGACGTTGTTTCTTCAATTTGACCACGAATTTGTGCAACACGTGCTTGAATGTCAGCTTCTTCACCGATACCGTCAATGATTGTTGTGTTGTCTTTAGAGATAACAACACGCTTCGCTTGACCAAGATCTTCTAATGAAGCTTTTTCAAGTTCCATACCGATCTCTTCAGAGATAACTGTACCAGCTGTTAACGTAGCGATGTCTTGTAACATTGCTTTACGACGGTCACCAAAGCCAGGCGCTTTAACCGCTGCAACTTTAACGATACCGCGCATGTTGTTTACTACTAGTGTAGCAAGTGCTTCACCTTCAACATCTTCAGCAATGATAAGTAATGGCTTACCTGCTTTAGCAACCGCTTCTAACGTCGTTAATAATTCACGAATGTTAGACACTTTCTTGTCTACAAGTAAGATGAATGGATTTTCTAATTCAACACTACCGTTTTCTTGGTTGTTGATGAAATATGGTGATAAGTAACCACGGTCAAACTGCATACCTTCAACAACGTCAAGCTCGTCTGTTAATGCTTGACCTTCTTCAACAGTGATAACACCTTCTGCACCTACACGATCCATTGCTGTAGCAATGATTTGACCTACTGTTGTATCAGAGTTAGCAGAAATAGTACCTACTTGCTCGATTGCTTTGTTATCAGCACATGGTGTAGATAGTGCTTTAAGCTCTTCCACGGCTGCAATAACTGCTTTATCGATACCACGTTTAAGATCCATAGGATTCATACCAGCGGCAATCGATTTTAAACCTTCGTTAACAATCGCTTGAGCTAATACTGTTGCAGTAGTTGTACCGTCACCCGCTTCATCATTAGCTTTTGACGCTACTTCTTTCACCATTTGAGCGCCCATATTTTCAAACTTGTCTTCAAGTTCGATTTCTTTAGCAACTGAAACACCATCTTTAGTGATTGTTGGGCCACCAAATGATTTGTCTAGTACTACGTTACGGCCTTTTGGACCTAAAGTAACTTTTACTGCGTCAGCTAGGATGTTAACGCCTTTAAGCATTTTTACACGTGCGTCATTACCAAATAATACGTCTTTTGCTGCCATTGTTTTGTTCCTATAAATTTTGTTCTAACGTTCACTTAATCGTGATGATTTAATGAATACTGGTGATTATTCTACGATTGCTAAGATATCTGACTCGCTTAGAATTAATACTTCTTCGCCATCAATCTTATCAGTTTTTACACCGTAACCTTCATTAAAGATAACTTGGTCACCTACTTTCACGTCTAAAGCGCGAACTTCGCCGTTCTCTAAAATACGGCCATTACCTACCGCGATAACTTCACCACGTGTAGATTTCTCAGCAGCGCTACCCGTTAAAACGATGCCGCCAGCAGATTTTGATTCTACTTCTTTACGCTTAATAATTACGCGATCGTGTAAAGGACGAATGCTCATTGATTTCTCTCCTGAGAATGTTGTTTATCAAATAAAGTTGAGAATTAAATAGGGTCGTATTTTGCCAATACAACCCTTGATAAAAAAAATTTTAATCTTTGCGCTCAAACTCGCCTTCAATGGTTTGACCTTGGTTGTTTCCTGGCTGTTTATCACGTTCAATCTCTGATTGATGAAAAGAAGTTTGGTGATGAAAGCTAAATGACTGGCTCTGCGTTACTGCAGCTGCCGTTAACTGTGATTGTACGGCTTTAATTAACGTTTTTCTAACTTGAGGAATCAATAAACTCAAGCCGAAAAAGTCAGTAACAAACCCAGGTGTTACCAGTAATACACCAGCGACCAACAATAATAGCCCTGCCACTATTTCATCGGAAGGGGCTTCGCCATTGGCCATTTTTGTTTGAACTGATTGCAAGGTAGCAATGCCTTGTTGTTTTACATTTTTTGCGCCAAGCCAAGCGGTAATTACAACAATAGCTATCGTAGGCCAGGCGCCTAGCCAGGCGCCTACTTGCATTAAGACGGCAATTTCGATGATGGGAATGATGACAAATAAAACAAATAAAATTCGAAACATATAAAATTCTCTCGCAGCGATGAAACAAATATGAGGGCGAACGGGTCTTTTTCAAGCGAGTGCAATTTACAGCGCACAATTATTACTTTAGATTAAGCCTTTGTTAAATTCGTTCAGTAATCTTTATGTATCAAATTGTTCTATGTAATTGCCCAAACGATGAGATTGCCAGTCAAATTGCTAAACACTTGGTCGAATTAAAATTGGCTGCGTGTGTCAATGTAATACCCGGTGTTCGTTCCGTATACCAATGGCAAGGGAAAATCGAAATTGATCATGAAGTTCAACTGATAATTAAAACTCGTCAAAGTTTATTTGAACAATTGAGCCGAGAAATCACACAACTTCATCCTTATGATGTTCCAGAAATAATTGCGATGGAGATCGCCGCTGGTAATCATGCTTATTTACAATGGTTGGAAGAATCTTTAACACATGATGATAAAAAAACTAGTTAGTCTTGTATTCCTTACATGGGTATTTTTGTTATCGAACGCGGTAGAAGCTCGTGTTCAGCAATCTATCTTTGATACCTCCGCGTCTTCACTTTTTAGTAACGAAAACGAATTTCTAAAACCTGATCAGGCATTTAATTTTAACTTTGCACAGAATGCTGATCATATTGAAATAAGCTTTGATATTGTCGACGGTTATTACTTGTACAAGAATAAGTTTGTTATTGAAGCGAGCAATGCCACTATAGGAGAATATCAATTACCGCAAGGTGTTGACCACGAAGATGAATTTTTTGGTAAACAGCAGATTTATGAAACACCTCTGTCGATAAAAATTCCTTTAATGAATATCGGCGATAACGCTGAACTGATGATACGCTATCAAGGTTGTGCTAAAAAAGGGTTGTGTTATCCGCCAGAAATCAAAACTATTCAATTAAATAAAGTCACAGCAAGTGCCCAAAATGTACTGGCTGAAATGGGTTTATCTTCTGAAACAACTGAGCCTGCCCCTAAAACAGCAGATAATTCAAATACCAGTGAGCAACACCAACTTGCGCAAATGTTAGCAGGCGACAATATTTGGCTCACTTTAGCTGCATTTTTCTTGGGCGGTTTATTGTTATCGTTTACGCCTTGTGTTTTTCCTATGTACCCGATTTTAACAGGGATTATTGTAGGCCAAAAAAATCAGCTTTCGACTAAGCGGGCATTTAGTTTGTCATTTTTCTACGTACAGGGAATGGCAATTACTTATACCTTGCTCGGTATTGTTGTTGCTCTAGCTGGTGCGCAATTTCAAGCTATGTTCCAACACCCTGTTGTACTGATTATCCTTAGCGCACTGTTTATATTTTTAGCTCTTTCTATGTTTGGTGTGTTTAATTTAGCCCTACCAAATAGCTGGCAAAATAAGCTTAACAATTTAAGTAACAGTCAAAAATCTGGCTCATACTTTGGTGTTCTAGCCATGGGCGCTATTTCCGGCTTAGTTGCATCACCTTGCACTACTGCCCCCCTAACAGGCGCACTACTTTACATCTCACAGTCGGGAGATGTTGCATTAGGTGCTGCCGCGCTATATGCACTAAGCATAGGTATGGGACTACCACTGCTTATTTTAGGCAGTTCAGGGGGTAAATTATTGCCAAAAGCCGGTGCCTGGATGAATGTAATTAAAAATATTTTTGGCCTATTATTATTAGCCGTTCCTATTTTCCTATTAGAACGCTTTATTTCAGCTAACGTAATTGCATTGCTTTGGTTGGCTTTAGTGTTAAGTACAGGTTTCTATTTCATTCATATCACCTTGTCGTCAGCACCATCAATAAAACGTCATATCGCTTCAATATTAGTTTTAATTGCCACAATGGCGTTGGTTATTTATGTAACACCGCAAAGTCAATCTCCACTGCAAAATAGCGAGCAAACAGTTCAAGAAAAATCTTTTGTACATGTAAGTAACTTAGCTGAACTTATGGCAGAAGTTAAAGCAGCAAACGCTAATGGCGAAACTGTAATGGTGGATCTATATGCTGATTGGTGTATTGCATGTAAAGAGTTTGAACATAAAACCTTTCCCAAGCCAATTGTTCAACAGGCATTGGCCAACACTCGGTTAATTCAGATTGATTTAACTGACACAGGTTCAGACACGAGTGTTGAGCTAATGGAACATTTTGACGTGTTTGGTCTACCGTCAATTTTGTTTTTTGATTTAAATGGCAAAGAGTTGGATCAACGACGTGTTACTGGTTTTATGGCTGCCGAAGAGTTTGCGACCCACGTAAACAAGTCCTTTGCTCAGTAACCAACACGATATACTGGTGGGTTTATGGTATTAAACCTGCCAGTTAATTGGTTCACTACCTTGATTGAGCAAAATATTATTGGTTGTTGAAAAATGTTTACAACCTAAAAAACCACGATGTGCTGATAACGGAGAGGGATGAGGCGCTTTCAACACAGTATGTTTGCTAGTGTCTATGCTTTTGCCTTTTTTCTGGGCATGTGAACCCCACAATAAAAAAACAATGCCTTGGCCGTGTTCACTTAACACCTCAATAACGCGATCAGTAAATTGTTCCCAACCTAAATGTTTATGAGAATGTGCTTGGCCCTCTTCCACTGTTAAAACAGTATTAAGTAGCAACACCCCCTGCTCGGCCCAAGGCTGTAAATACCCATGATTAGGCATAACAAACCCTGGTATATCAGTTGCTAACTCTTTATACATATTCACTAACGACGGTGGAGCTTTAACGCCAGGTTTAACAGAAAAACACAAACCGTGTGCCTGCCCTGCACCGTGGTAAGGGTCTTGCCCTAAAATAACCACTTTAACTTGATCAAACTCTGGGGTTCTAAAAGCATTAAATACTTCATCCTTGGGAGGGAATACATTAATGCCTTGAGCTCTGCGCTCTTCAACGTATTGTAAAGTATCAGTAAAGTAAGTTTTTTGCTTTTCTGCAGCAAGTAAATCAGACCAAGTTGTCATAGTGTTTTAACGATAAATATTGATTTAGCCAATCTTACAGACCGCAGGCTGAATTTTCCAATACCCATTAGCAATACGTGTATCTAAAAACTCTGCTAAGTCATGTTCTGGTATAGGTTTTGAAAAGTAATAACCTTGAATAATATCACAATCATTTTCCGCTAAACTGCGTAACTGTGCACTACTTTCAACACCTTCTGCGACCACTACTAAACCTAAATTTTTCACCATCGCAATGGTAGACATAATGATCTGATAATCAGCATGATTTTCTAACATGCCAAAAACAAAGCTTTTATCAATTTTTATCACATCAACCGGCATTTTCTTGATATAAGCAAGTGAAGAATATCCAGTACCAAAGTCATCAATGGCAAAACTAAAACCAATAGACCTTAACTCCTGCATACATTCAATTGCACGCTCAATATCTTTAACTAAAGTTTGCTCTGTTAACTCTAATTCAAAACATGATGCTGGTAATTGAAACTCTTCTAACAAAGCTTTTAGGTAGTTGGTAAGATTGAAATCAATAAACTGAACAGCGGATAAGTTTATCGACACCGTCACGTCAGTTAAGCCACTTCGCTGTAAATTGCTAGATATTTCAAAACACCGTCTGATCACCCAGTAACCCAGTTCAACCATATGTTCAGAGTTTTCCAAAATAGGAATAAAATCATCTGGTGAAATCATACCTTTTTCAGGATGATTCCAGCGCAGTAATGCTTCAAATCCACATAGTTTTTTAGTCGCTGTTTGTAGCTGCGGTTGTAAGCTTAAACTAAATTGCCCTTTCGCTAATGCTTGTCTAACTTCCGTTTCCATCATCACTCGATGAGCAACTCGTTGGTACATATCGGTGTGATAGATATGATATTGAGCACCGCCATTATCTTTTGCTTCATACATTGCAATATCGGCTCTGCTGATTAGCTGTTCAGGTTTAGCAATTTCCTCATCGCTGAATGCAATACCTATACTTGTCGACACGTAAAACACGCTACTGCCTATGCGAATAGGCTGTTTAAATTGCTCTAGAATTTCTTCAGCAATCGGCACCACCTGCTCAATATTGGTGATATGGCTAAGTACAATCACAAATTCATCACCGCCAAACCGGCAGGCTAAATCTGTATGTTTTACACAAATTCGCAAGCGATTTGCTGCTTCAATTAACAGTTTGTCGCCCTCACCATGACCGTGACTATCATTAACCTTTTTAAAATCATCTAAATCGAGAAATAAAACTGCCACACCTGTTTTTGCAATGCCAATATTTGCTACTGCTTTTTTCAACTGGTAATTCAGCATATTGCGATTAGGCAAACCCGTTAATAGGTCATACATCGCAATATTTTCTAACTCTTGCGTTTTTTGTTCGACTTCAATGTTAAGCTGCTCGAGTTCATAACTCAGATCCGTGGCCGCATCAGCAACAATATCTAACTCATCTGCCAACATGCGTTTGCCTTTTAAACGTATTTGACGAAACTGCTCAAATTCCCTTTTTGCTAACAAAGGTAAAGCGCTGGATAACGTTAAGATACGATTAGTAAACGGGCTGGCAACAAAATAAACTAATACCGCTAAGGCAATGAATATAAGTAACGCAGACAGTAAAAACTCAAATGCTTGCTGTTTATATTGCTGCTTAATTGAAGAAACATCGTCAACTAACGCCAAATAAAACTGTTTATCTGATGTAGTTGCAAGGTGCATTAAATTAATCAAATAACTTTTTTGCTGGTAGTCAATTTCCAAACCAGCATCTTTAAAATCACTAATGGATATATCTTTAGGATATGACTGAAAAAGATCAGTCATAAAGACCATATTTGTGGCAAATAAAAAGTTAAAATGACTGTCATCATCGGCATTATCAGCTGAGACATTAACTACCGCAATTTCACTTTTTAATGACTGATTAATTGCAAAAACCACATCGGTTAACGACATCGACATGGCAACAACAAACAACTCTCCTTTATCATTTAACAAAGGCACAACAACAAGTTGCAAGCAGACCTCATTACAATAAAGTTGTGAATAAGGTTCATGCTTTTCAAGCACTTTGCTGATTGCTTGATTAATTTCAGCGTCAACCTCTGTGGTTGAATATTTCAGTTCCCCCTGACTATCTAATAACCAGATATTTTCAACGGCGTGATTCATTTGTAAACCATCATATTGACGGAACAAGGCATCCGCTAACGTTGAAGGGTTGCTGTGCTGATTAAGTGCAATAACATCGGCAAATGATTCAATCCATAAACTCAAACGCTCTCGCTGTGCAGCCGTATGCATGGCGAGTTGTTTTTGCCCTTGTGTGACTTTTTCAATTTGAAAGTCTCTGAATTCTTGTTTCAACCTATTCAGAGACATGGTTGATATACCGATACTCATTAACAAAAGTGCGCTGATAATCAACAGCAACAATTTTGTAGGAACACTTATAAATATTTTTTTCATTCTTAAAACCAGTATACAAACTGTATAGCTGCTAACTGCCAATACTCGTCGTCATTAACCTCTGAATTAGGGATTACTACAGGCGTTAACCGAGCAGTACCTTTAATCCAATGATGCTCGAGTTGCAGCTGCAAGTTTGTTGCCAGATCTACGGTAGTACCAACAACAAATTCATGTTGGTAACCAAAGTGTTGTGGAATAGTGCCTCCACTGATCTGATTTAGTTTTGTTCCGGTTTTGTCTTTACGGTCAGCGTAATAGTGTTCTGCCCGAGCCAATATTTTGACGTCAGAATTGTAAAGGTACTCTACTTGCGCAAACCCACCTTGGCCTGTTGGTTTACGTGTAAAGTTTTTTGATAAAAGTCCGTTAATTTCCATGGTCTCTTGCAGTAACTCGTAGCTAAACGTCCACTTCTCTCCATGATACTCACCATTAAAATAATAGCGCTTTAATCCAATTGTGCCATCTAAAAAGCCACTAAAATCTCCACTAAGGTAACTGAAGTCGGCATCGGTTAATGCTAAACCAAAACGCCAAGAAGACATGTCAGGCTGCCAATAAATGCTAGTTTGCAGATCTTTATTATGCTTAAGTTTACCCTGCGACTTAGGCCCTAATAAAATTCTAGACTGCTCAGAAGAGATGTCAGATTCACTAGAGCTGATGTTAAAATCAAAGTCACCATAGCTGTCACTAAAATACTTCGCAGTTAATGCAGCACCATCTCCACCAATTGATAGGTTTCGAGTGGCATCAAAATAAACAGATTGCGGTAAGATGATGCTCGGTCGCGTCATAGGTACATCGCGTGTTGCCGAATATAACCAATGGTAGTTTTTAATGCGGCCAATATATAAATTGGTTTGCCATTTTTCGTTACTAAATACCGACCAATCTACTAAAAAGTAATCCAAACTAAAGCCATCGGGATAGCGATTACCACCGTTTAGATATGTCGCTTGACCAGCAAGGCGAATGTCATTAGTTAATTGATACGACGCGTTTATCCCAAGCTCGGTTAACGCTAACGATGCTGACTCATCATCATTTACAAAATTACTGCCATCTGCATCAATTGCACCTTGAGCGACAAAACCATGCCATTGCACTTTTTGCTCATTGTCAGCAAGAGCATGATACGACACAACACTACAATATGCCCCAGTTAAAGCTAGCCAAAAGTTGCGCAACATGTTCCCTACTTTCCTATTTTGTAATTTTAATAACATTAACTTGTTCATTCCTCGAAATTTCTTGCATATAACCCAAAGCGCCTGGTGTCTTAGCCACTGCTTTAAGCATTTCCTCTGGCGAATTAACAACGATAGGTGCCACACCTAAACCTGAAAACGTCGACTTGTTCCAGATACGTTCCAACTTGTAAGGCAATATCTTTAGGGTTTGATGGGCAAACGTTTTGTGATCTTGATGTTGACTGGGCAAAACAAACAAAACGATGGGGGTATTATCACCCCACCTTGTTTGTCGCATAGAATAAATACGCTTCAATTGAGCTACGGTCAGCTCTTGTTCCGCCACCTCTTTATGTGCGATCAGTTGCGAGCCCAATGCTGGCATACTCATACAAAACATGATGCACACAAGGGTTGAATGAATAATACGACTGATAACTATTTCCTTCATATTACAGCCACTTTGGGGGACAACGGAAAATTCGTAAGTGGGTAAATTTAACTGATTACTGTTTAATAATTCATAGAGTTATAAAACAAACTGCCATGATAATTCTAGCGAAGTTCACCAAAATCACCAACATAAAACTATACCTTCTCAAACACCTCAAGAGATTAGACCAGTATTTTGCTGCTAAATTCGGCGAAATCACTATAATAATTCACAAATCATAGAAACTTTGCGGAACAAGTCAAATCTGTGTTTATTTGTTCGGCAAGATATGTAATGATGGCTAACATTCGATAATTAGAAGCACGTTCACTGCAAATGACATCAAAGTATAAGATTTTACTGTTAAACGGTCCAAATTTAAACATGCTAGGTAAGCGCGAACCGAGCATTTACGGTACAAATACCTTAGCTGACCTAGTTGAACAGTTAAGCAAACAGGCTTGCGAGATGCAAATTGACTTAACACATGTTCAGTCAAATGCAGAACACGAGCTCATTGATGCCATTCATAGTGCTTATAAAAAAATAGACTTCATTGTGATCAACCCTGCAGCATTTACGCACACAAGTGTGGCGATAAGAGATGCATTGCTAACAGTTGACATTCCATTTATTGAGGTCCATCTATCTAATGTGCACGCGCGTGAATCGTTTCGACATCATTCTTTTTTTAGCGATATAGCGCAAGGCGTTATATGTGGTTTGGGCACTAAAGGCTACAGCTATGCCTTAGATGCTGCACACCAATTTTTACAGAATAACGGTGACGCCTAATTTAGCCGTCACAATACGTACAACTATTAATTGTCATTAAGGAATTTTCATGGACATTCGCAAGATCAAAAAATTAATCGAGCTAGTAGAAGAGTCAGGTATCAACGAAATTGAAATCTCTGAAGGCGAAGAGTCTATTCGCATTAACAAAGGTGGCACTATGGTGCAAGCACCTATGATGCAAGCTGCACCAATGATGGCTCCAGCGCCAGCTGCTGCACCAGCAGCGGCTCCTGCAGCAGCTCCTTCTGCTGATGCAGCACCTGCAGCTATTTCAGGTCACGTAGTTCGTTCACCTATGGTTGGTACTTTCTACGCATCTCCATCTCCTGATGCACCATCTTTTGTTGAAGTTGGTCAACACGTAAACGCTGGCGATACATTGTGTATCGTTGAAGCAATGAAAATGATGAACCAAATCGAAGCAGATAAATCAGGTGTTATCAAAGAGATTTTAGCGCAGAACGAAGACGCTATTGAATTCGATCAACCGCTATTCATCATTGAATAAGCCCAAATCCGAGGGTAATTCCATGTTAGAAAAAGTCGTTATCGCAAACCGAGGCGAAATTGCATTGCGCATACTACGCGCGTGTAAAGAGCTCGGTATTAAAACTGTTGCTGTACACTCTACAGCTGACAGAAACCTAAAACACGTTTTATTAGCCGATGAAACTATTTGTATTGGTAAACCACCAGCAAATGAGAGCTATTTAAACATTCCAGCCATTTTAACTGCTGCTGAAGTAACCAATGCTGTGGCAATTCATCCAGGTTATGGCTTTTTAGCGGAAAACGCTGATTTTGCTGAACAAGTGGAACAGTCAGGTTTCACCTTTATTGGTCCTAAAGCTGACAGTATCCGTTTGATGGGTGACAAAGTATCAGCGATTAAAGCGATGAAAGCTGCTGGTGTACCATGTGTTCCAGGTTCAGATGGCCCATTAACAGATGATAAAGATGCTAACCTAGCACACGGTCGTCGTATTGGTTACCCAGTGATCATCAAAGCGTCTGGTGGTGGTGGTGGTCGTGGTATGAGAATCGTACGCGAAGAAGCTGAGTTACTAAACGCCATTCAATTAACCAAAGCAGAAGCACGCGCTGCATTTAACAATGACATGGTTTATATGGAGAAATTCCTTGAAAACCCACGTCACGTTGAAATTCAGGTAATTGCTGACGGCCAAGGCAATGCTATCCATTTAGGTGAGCGTGATTGTTCAATGCAACGTCGTCACCAAAAAGTTGTTGAAGAAGCACCAGCTCCGGGGATCACACCTCAAATGCGCGCTAAAATCGGTGAACGTTGTTGTAACGCATGTATCGAAATTGGCTATCGTGGTGCGGGTACTTTCGAATTCTTGTATGAAAATGGTGAGTTTTACTTCATTGAAATGAATACACGTATTCAGGTTGAGCACCCAGTAACTGAAATGATCACTGGTGTTGACTTAATTAAAGAACAATTACGTGTTGCTGCGGGTCAGCCATTATCTTATACACAAGATGATATTAAAATTGCTGGTCACGCCATCGAATGTCGTATTAACGCTGAAGATCCACGTACTTTTATTCCGTCACCGGGTAAAATCACACGCTTCCATCCACCAGGTGGTATGGGCGTTCGTTGGGATTCTCACATTTATGCTGATTATTCGGTACCACCACATTATGATTCAATGGTTGGCAAGCTGATCACTTATGGTGACAATCGCGACGTTGCCATTGCTCGTATGCGTAATGCACTTAACGAATTAGTGGTTGATGGTATTAAAACCAATATTGCACTTCACAAAGATATCTTGAGCGATCAAGGTTTTGTTAATGGTGGTGCAAACATTCACTATCTAGAGAAAAAACTGGCTGAAAGTGAATAAGCTAGCAACAAATTAATTTAAATGGCCTCGCAATCGCGGGGCTTTTTTTTAAAGGAATAAATCATGTTTAAAAATTTTGCCTCGATATTACTAAGTTCTTTGTTTGTCCTACCAGCTGTACATGCGACAACAATTAAAGAAGCACCATTAGTTTCTATCGACACCCACAACCAGTTTTTTGACAGCATTCGACAGCATTGCGGTAAAGCTTTTGCCGGTAAAGTAATCGTCGACAACAGTGATAGTGATTACTTTCTGAATAAGTCATTAATCATGCATGTGCGTAAGTGCACAGACAGTGAGCTACAAATCCCATTTCATGTCGGCAAAAATGCCTCTCGCACTTGGATCGTCAGCAAAACAGGCTCTGGCTTGTCACTTAAACATGATCACCGTAATGAAGACGGCAGTTACGATACACAAACCATGTACGGCGGCCACACTTTAGATGCTGGCTGGGCGCAAGTGCAGTCATTTCCTGCGGATCAATATTCAAAAGAATTGTTTGTTAAAACAGGCATTGCACAGTCAAACGGCAATACTTGGCAAATGTATATTTACCCTGAAAAATTTACCTATCGCATGATTCGACAAGGTCGTGAGTTTCGTGTCGATTTTGACTTAACCTCACCAGTTACAACACCAGCTGCGCCTTGGGGTTATAGCGATTAGCAGCTAAAACACGTAAACTACTCGATGAATAAAGCCATTAAGTGAGTAGTACCATGAGTGAGATTGCTGAAAAGCCTCAACCACCTGCAGACGGTGAATGCTGTGATAGCGCCTGCAACCCTTGCGTTTGGGATCATTATTACGCAGAACTTAAAACATGGCGTTTAGAGCAAGCAAAACGCCGAGAACAAGAAAAGGCAAACCAACCTAATTAGTTGGTTTGCCTTTGTTTTTCAGACCAAGTTTATTTAATACTAAAACTTAAATGACCTTGCGCTTTTTTCGTTGATAACTCTGACGCACAAGGCACAATTCTGTCACTAGCAATACCTTTTTCATCCACTAAATAGTCGACAAAGTGATGGAAACGTTGTTGTCCCATCGCTTTTAATTCACTGATCTTTTTATCGGCAAGCGTTTTGACTGGCCCGCTAATACCATCAGCTTTACCGAGTACTGGACAAGCCGTTATTTGCAACTTAGGTTTATCTATCAAAATTTGCGCTAACTGATCAGCAAAGGTTTTTTGTTTATCATCTAATATTACCTGTTCAGCAGGGTATTTTAGATCATCCACATTAATGGCAAATAGAGTGCCTCCCGCCATCATAGCGACACTAACAATATTGGCGTAAGGTACAAAGGTTTGCATTAAATAACTTTTTGCCCCTTCCTTCATCGCTTTGGTGGTGATCAAAGAAATAATGCCCGTTAAACCAATATCTGGATCATCCAAGTTACCACTTAGCGGAATATCAATGTCTAGGTTGCCTTTGTCATCAGTAAGTTGGCCAATCGCCAAATTGAGCGGCACTAAATTGTTCTGTGTCACCTGATGATCGTCCTTACCAATATAAGGCGATAAGGCAATCGCTTTTATGTGGGTATCAACCTTACCTTTGATTTCTTTTTTATCCACTGCAAAATCAATTTTGGCGTTTAACATACCTTGTTTGATGTTATGACCAATAGCATCGGCAATAAAAGGTGAGTACTGGGTTAGGTCGACCCCAGTGAACGTCCCTTTTGCACTCAGCCCTTGTGTCGGATCAAACGGTGTTAGCTGACCCGCAACATCGATAGCCGCTCGTTTACCCATTCTCGCTAACAAGGAATACTCAGCCTTCGTAGTGATAGGCTGAGAAACAATATTCTTCACCCAAAGACGTTCGATCTGTAGCTGCTGAACCATAGGAAACTTGAGTGAATAGTCATAATAATTAATATTAGGAACACCTAAAATCTCGACACTTCCCAATGAAATTGAAGTTTGTGCTGATTCACTTTCTTGCTCATTGGAGGTCTGTTCGCTATTTGCTTGTTCAGTGCTTGTTTGCTGAGTATTTGTTTGCTCAGCTTCGTTTGAGTTTTTACTTCTTAATGTTAAGTTTGCAAGCGGCTGTTCTTTCGTTTTCACCACAGTGATTTGTTCGATATCTGCTTTAATATCCTCAATCGCAATAGCCTGCGGTTTAATAGCAATATTTGCAATGTTAACAGTACGCCACTTTGCTAACGGTGGTAGGGCACTATCACCTAACGATAAACCTTGTGGTTGTTGTGCTAGCGTTGAAAATTCACCATTCCCTAAGCTAAGCGCTGGGATATTAAGTGATAATGCATCAGACAATGCCCAATCAAGGTCTGTTATATCAAGCTGTGCAAGCTTAAGTAGTACATCATTATTGGTCGCATCTATCCATGAAACCCCTGAACCTGCTAACGTCACAATGCCCTTTGCATTCATCCCTTGAGCGTCAGCCATTAACGCTATTGACGAGCTAGGCGCATTGACATTAAAGCTGTCGAGTGAAAAGTTTGATACCTGCCCAGACACATCCAATGGTAACTGTAAGCTGGTTAACGCTAAATCAGTTGTGCCTAAACTGGCAGATAACTCACCACTGTTGATAGTCGAAATAGCTAAATGAGTATTGTTACTTGAGAGCGCTAACTCACCTAATAACGCCTTTTTACTCTCCCCTGCTGTGAGCAAAGGAACAGCCAGTGATGAAGCATTAAACGTTAATGACGCTAGCTCGACCGACCAAACTTTTTCTAGTTGATTCACTGCAGCTTTTACATTCCATGTCAGCTGCCCTTTAGCGCTACTCCAAGGCTCAGGTATCCACTGGGCATAATGATCTATCGTCAACGCACCTTGCATCTCGCTGATATCTAGTTGCCATTTACCTTCTAGCTGCTCAGCTTTAGCCGTCACTTTCATCGGCTCATTGTTTAGCTGCATCACTAATTCAGCATTGACACGCTGCGCAAGTGAGGAAAATTCACTGTCACTAATTTTAGCTTGTTGTAATACAAACTGGTGTTTACGCTGTGCATTTAACTCAACATTGATGTTACTGAGTAAAACTTGCTGAATAAATACGTTTAGTGGCTCACTTGTCGTATTATTCTCTTGTTGTTTTTCTTCAGTTTTTGACGGTAACCAGCCACCTAAAGAAACGGTATCATTTTGATAATTGAGCACAATTTTACCATCAGCAATATTGGCTTGCGCTATCGCAATATTGCCATTAACTAACTGGCCAAATCGTGTTTCAACTGAAAGCTGAGCTAATTCTAATACCGATTTGTTTTGATAGGTTAACAGCACATCAGATACTTCCACTGTCATGGCAAATGGATTTAATCGGATCTTATTTATATTTACGTTTAACCCTTGCTCTGCAAGCGTTCGATTAGCTAAATAACTCACTAAGCCCGCGGTACCTAACATTAAATAGGCAAATAACACAGCTACAGAGGTAATGAAGATAAGTTTACGTTTGTGTTTCATCATGAGTCTAAATTGAAGAAGCGGTTAATGCATCGAACAACTATCCTACTTATCCAGTAACAACTAAGCAATGACCATTAAGTGACAATTGATGTCTGTATAGATAAAAAAGAAAAACCCACTAAACATCACAATCCTGATGATGCTAGTGGGTAAGCGGGAAACCAATAAGTTTAGAAGGCTTTGATAAGATAATCGAAGGCTGATAATGCCGCCTTTGACCCTTCTCCCATCGCAATGACGATTTGTTTATAAGGCACGGTCGTGACATCACCACAAGCAAAAATTCCGTCTTCCGATGTTTGGCCTTTTTCATCGATAATCACTTCACCATATGGTGTTAATTCAACAATACCTTTCAAAAATGCACTGTTTGGTAATAAACCGATTTGTACAAACACACCGGCTAAGTGCTGACGCTTTTGCTCACCTGTTTCACGGTCGGTATAGTCTATAGCAACAACCTTACCGTTATCTGCGATAATTTCTTTGGTCGCGACATTGCTTAACATAGTGATTTTTTCATGTGCTTGTGCTTTATCCACCAACACTTTGTCAGCTTTAAATTCAGGTAAAAACTCAAACAAAGTGACGTGGTTGACCATACCAGCTAAGTCAAGCGCCGCTTCAACACCTGAGTTACCGCCACCGATAACGGCAACATCTTTACCTTTAAAGAATGGGCCATCACAATGTGGACAATAAGCGACACCATTACCGATGTTTTCTTTTTCGCCCGGCACGCCAAGTTCTCTCCACTTAGCACCTGTTGCGATGATCAAAGTTTTACTTTCAATTTGCTCACCAGTAGACAAAGTTAAGGTTTTGATTTTGCCTTTTTCAATAGTGTCTACACGCACATGTTCTTTAATGGTGATATCGTAATCACTCAGGTGCTTGATCATATTGCCCGTTAGTTCAGTTCCCGTTGTTTTAGAGACTGAAATCAGGTTTTCAATACCAACCGTGTCTTTAACTTGGCCGCCAATTCTGTCAGCCACTAAGGTGACATTTAAACCTTTACGTGCGCTGTAGATCGCTGCTGCAACACCACCTGGACCACCACCAATGACAGTAACATCTTGCAACGGTAATTTTTCTGTTGCTGCTGCCTTGCTAATATCAGGGTATTTTTCCTGTAACTTACTAACCAAAGTTGCGGTGTCAATTTTGCCGTTAGCAAATAATTCACCATTTAGATAAACACTAGGTACCCCTTGAATATTGCGAGTAGCAATAAGTTCGGGGTACAGGCCACCATCTATCATTTCTGATTCTATCTGGTCATTTAATAAGGCAAATTGGTTTAGCGCCTGCACAACGTCAGGGCAGTTGTGACAGCTTAGTGACACAAACACTTCAAATTGCAGTGGTTTATCAATAGCAGCAATTAACTGCTGCAAACTGTTATCAAGCTTTAGCTCGGTACCTGAAGCTTGTAATATCGCCAAAATTAGCGAGTTAAATTCGTGACCACCAGGAATACCGGAAAAGGTGATACCTGTAGCTTGTTCATCAGCCAACAATGAAAATGATACTGGGCTACGCAGACCTACATCACTTTCAGAAATTTGAATTTTTTCAGAAACAGATGCTAACTGGGTTAAAAAATCTTTTAGCTCTGCTCGTTTTTCATGCTCGCCTGTTTGTAAAACCAGTGTCACAGAGTTTTTCATGTTGGCGGTATATGATTTTAATGCGTTTAATACGTCGTTTGTTAACATAGTTTTACCTTACTGCTTAGGTGAACATAGGCAGCGCACATAGCGCTGCCTGCCAATGACATTGATTTCAATGTTTATGTTTAGATTTTGCCTACTAGGTCAAGGCTAGGTGTTAATGTCGCTTCACCTTGTTCCCATGCTGCAGGACATACTTCACCGTCGTTGTCGCGAACATACTGAGCCGCTTTAACTTTACGAACCATGTCTTTAGCGCTACGACCAATGCCACCAGCGTGAATTTCAGCTACTTGGATGATGCCGTCAGGGTCAGCTAAGAAAGTACCACGGTGTGCCATGTGGTCTTCTTCAATCATCACGTCAAAGCCGCGAGTGATGTTACCTGTTTGGTCACCAAGCATTGGATACTTGATTTTGCCAATAGCATCACTTGAGTCATGCCATGCTTTGTGTGAGAAGTGGGTATCTGTTGATACGGCGTACACTTCAACACCTAGTTTTTGTAACTCTTCATATTGGTTTGCCATATCTTCTAATTCAGTAGGACAAACAAACGTGAAGTCTGCTGGGTAGAACAAGAAGATTGACCACTTGCCTTTTACTGATTCAGACGTTACTTCTACAAACTCACCGTTATGAAATGCAGTTGCTTTAAATTCTGGGATTGATTTGCCAATTTGTGCCATGATGTTTTTTCCTCATCGTTAATGGATATTTGTTTAAAAAGCTTGTTTGCTTTCGATGGGTGTATAGTACGGCAGTAAAAATTGTTAGAAAAATTGATTAATTCGATTATTATATTCAATAAAACTGAATTACAGAGTGCCTTATGATTTCACTAAAACAAATAAACTATGCCATTGCCGTAGCTGAAACTTTGCATTTCAAAAAAGCCGCTGAAGCCTGTAACGTTTCGCAATCAGCATTAAGTACCGCCATTCATGAACTTGAAAAGCATTTGTCGGTAACGCTATTTGAGCGAAACAACAAAAATGTATTTATTACTACGCAAGGTGAATTGTTTTTACAAAAGGCGCGCAACATAAAATTGGAAGTAGACGACTTATATCAGATGGCACAACTGGATAAGTCACCATTAACCGCACCTATGACTATTGGTGTTATTCCAACGATTGGTCCTTATCTATTACCCAAAGTATTACCCGCGGTACGCAAAGCGTTTCCCAACTTTAAATTAAAGATCATCGAAGAGCAGTCACATGTACTGGTTGATATGGTGAGAAAAGGTGATATCGATACCGCAATATTGGCCTTACCGTACCCACTGGAAAATTTGATCAGTTTTGACTTTTGGCAGGAAGATTTTTACTGGGTCAGCCATCAAGACGAATGCCCTAACAGCTTAAAAGAAATCACCAGTAATGAGTTAGCACTAGAAAAGCTGATGTTATTAAAAGACGGTCACTGTTTAAAAGACCACGCATTGGCGGCATGTAGTTTAAGTAACAAAGGCATGGAATCGTCGTTTGATTCCACCAGTTTACACACTATTGTGCAAATGGTGGCAGGTAAACTTGGCACAACCTTAGTACCGCATATGGCACTGGATCAGCTTGTTGCTAAAAGTGCAGAGCTACGTGCAGTGCACTTAAACGAACCAGGGCCACACCGCCGCATCTCATTTGTTATTCGACCAAACTATGTCAGAACCAAAGATATCGACCAGCTAAAAGCACTGTTTAGTGAACAAATGGCCAATTACAGCAAAGAGCTGGTCATTGAACATAGTTAATCCACTGGGTACTTCTATTCAGTACCTCTATGTTCAATTTTTTTGAATGTTGTCATTAAATTCTTGCCATGTACTAGAACGTATTTATTTGACAAAGTAGTGATGTAAACGCAAATTAAGGAGCAACAACATGGCAAATTTTATAAAACAACTGATTGAGTCAAAACCCACTGAAACAGCAAAAGCGCCAAAGAAAGACTGTAATTACCCAGACAACTACTATGGCGATCAGCTATGCAAAAAGTCGGAAGAACAATAATTGCACTTTTAAATAAGGGACAGACCACGATTAAAGAGTTCATTTAATTGTGGTCTGTCCCCATTTCTAATGAAACGCTGCAAACTTTAACCATTATCAAGAGAAGGATGTCTTGAAAAAACTTATCAACATTATATTTTTCACCTACATTGGTTACCAAATAGCTTCTTTTTTTCTATATGGCGCGGCGAATTTGGTGATTATCGATCCCTTAGTTGTAGGGATTATTGGTGGAGTGTTAATCGCTAATTATTGGAAGGTGTTATATCGATGGCTAAAAGGGGCTGACCACGATTAAGTTCGTTCTGTTATTCGTGATTTGCCCCCAAATCCACCAAAAAGCCAGTTAAGTTGAAAACAATGTGCCAGCTCAGAATATGCCGTTATTTATCTGTTGCTAGTTTGGTAGCTAATGCGAGAAAGATAACGCCTAACATACCATCAATATGTCTTCCCAGTTTTAGTTTGCTGCCAGCCCATTGTCCCAAAGCGCTAAAACAGAAGGCGAATATCGAATTGATCATCAAAACAAACACACTTAAAAGACAACCTAAAATTAAGATTTGCTGGCTTAACATGTGTTGACCTGAAGTAAACTGAGGTAAAAATAAGCTAAAAAACAACAGAGCCTTAGGGTTTAGCAAGTTATTTAAAAACCCTCTGATAACTAATTGAGCATTGGTTGCGCTTTTAGCTGGATGAATCTCATCTGTTTGACTGTTATTGAGCCACCAATTTCGTAACAGCTTTACACCCAAGTATGTTAAATAAAGAGCCCCAATCGCTTTAACTAAATAAGCCAAAACGGGAACCGACTGCATAAGCTGACCCAAACCCAACGCCACCAATAAAGTTTGCAACACGCCTGCAGCAAAAATACCTAACGCTATCATCAGCCCTGTTTTAAAGCTTTTAGTCGAAGAGTAAGTTGAAATCAGTATTAAATCGGGTCCCGGCGATATTGCTAAGAAGAATATCGCGGTAAAAAATAACGGTAAAATTGACCAATCAATCATGCAAACTACACTGCGTACTTTTTAACAAGTCGCACAGTGTATACACCTAAAAGTAAAAACAAAAGTATGATTACTTAGCAATCTCTTGCTTAAGGTATGTTCGATAATACTCAAAGGCATTTTGCTCAACGTTTTCCACTTTACTTAACGCAATCGCCTTATCAACCATGATCAATGCTTTTTCAAGTTGTGCATTTTGTTCAAGGGCAAAAGCGATGCGAAAATACGCGTCAGCAATGTGTGGAAAGGTATCTATATTATGCTGAAAAAGATTTATCGCTTTATCGACGTTTTTGTCATTAAGTGCGTAGTGACCAGCATCTTTAATCACACTGTAAGGCGGCTTCACTTCATAGCCTAAGTCCTTAGACAAGGCTTTATAGAATGTTTGTATTGCTTCAAGCCCCTGCTTTTGAATATCCTCTGGGCATTGAAACATAGCAAACAGATCACGATATGCAGGGTTGTGACCTACCATGGCCGTGGTATTGTGATTTTCATCTTCAACTAATTCCGTTTTATAGCGCAAACCTTTTGGTGCATGTTCAGCCAATAGTTGTTGGTATTTTTCAAAAGCACTCAACATCATGCCACCTTCAGTACCCATGTTGATATACAAATAATTATTTAAATCTTTGGTATTGGTTAACACGTTTTTAGCCGTATCAAATAACACTTCGTCATGCCACCATAAGCTTGGACTAAACGCAAAATGTGCCTGAAAGAGCCCTGGCCTAGATTGGAAGGCATACACTGACAATAATCCGCCAAACGAGTGGCCTGAGAGGATCTTTAAACCGTTCGTACGGTGGGTTTTATTGACGTATGGAATAAGTTCTTTTTCCATAAAATCTAGAAATTTTTCTGCGCCACCAGAAATGCCCCAACGGTTATAACTTTCATTATACGTTGGGGTAAAGTCACGTGTGCGATCGGTGTTTTTAATCGCGACAATGATCATTTCTTGCGCCATATAAGATTGGTTGAGTAAGTCCAAGGTGCCTACCGCATGGTTAAAGTTTCTGGTGCCATCTAACAAATAGAGCACAGGGTAACTTTGCGATTTGTTTAGCTTGTAGCTATTGGGTAATTGGATCAATAGCTCTCGCTGCTCAGATAATATGTTGGAGTACAAGCTGTCAGTTTTTGATTCACCACGTGCTTGCGCATTCACCTGAGTTGTTGCGATTAATAGCCCCCACATCAACACAGTGATTAACGGTTTATACATCATGTTTCCTTTTTATAAGGTTGTCTTGTTATCGATAAGTAGCCTGAGTTATTGGCTAAAAAAAGTAATGATGATTAAAGGAAAAAAGGTGATGAAAAGGTGATAAAACCAATAAGCCCTTTGTTTTGTGAGAGTTTTTGCCTTAGGATAACCGCCTATTTATTTAAGATTTAATTTCACGATATTCAGTAAATCAGCTTTTTGGACAACTGACTTAAATACTATATGAAAAAATTTGGCGATTATGTTTTTGATGAGCAACAAATAAGGCTTTTACACCAAGGGCAAGAGATAAACGCCGAGCCTAAAGTGCTTGAGTTACTTGCACTGTTCATCAATCAGCCAGATAACATCATTTCCAGACAAGATATTTTAGACGCCATTTGGCCTAATTCACTGGTTACCGATAACGCGATAAACAAACTTATTGCTAACTTACGCAAACTGTTAGGTGATGAAGTTAAAAACCCACGTTATATCCAAACGATACCGAAAAGAGGTTATCGTTTAATTCCAGAGGTTGTGCCTTACACTGACTCAACAGTGAACCTATCACCAAAGGCTGAACTGAACATTGAACAAAATACTCAAGTTAAAGCCGCTGAGCTTGCTGAGCCGACAAATAAAAGCCATCAAACGCTTAAGGTATTCGCTTTTCTGTTTGTATTGTTGGTTATTGTCATTTGGCAAATGTTTAACTCAAAAGAACAAGCAAATAAAAGTTACTACTCTATCCCATTAACACGTGCCCATGGCGCTGAGCAGTCGGCACACATACACCCAGATAAAGTCACCTTATATTACTTAAAGCAACAGTCAGGTAGTGCACAAAGCCAACTATGGAAAAAAGATATTAAACGCGGACAAACACAACAAATCGATACAGGTCAGTACAATATTCAACAAATCATCGGGCTAGATATTGATGACAGTACACAAACAACACAGCTACTATTTTTAGCACAACTCTCTGAGCAATGTGCTGTTTACAGGGCAACACTGAAGGACACCACAATTGAAAATACGGTAGATAAGCTATTTGATTGCAGCAACAAACGTATTAAAGACATGGCATATCATGCCAAACGCCAAATCATTTACTATGCCGCACAGCCCAAAAATCTATGGCCAAATCAAATATATGCTTATGACCTAATCAGTAAAAAGCACCAGTTAGTTACTCAAGTAGAACCACAAGGCTGGGGACACCATAGCTTAGATATTTCACCGGATGGTAACAAGCTGCTGATCATGAGCACTAAAAGCGATCATAAAACCCAGCTGTTATCACTGAATTTAAACAACAACACAATCGCCGAAGGCATTAAGTTTGACTACCCCGTAGTGGAAGCCATTTGGCATCATGATTCAGAGCAAATCTATTATTTTGGCCCTGCACCAACAGAAAAAATCATTAAAAGCGATTTTGACGGTCAAAATGCTACAACTGTTATCAATGTGTCAGAAAACTTAGCCTCTAAAATGACGTTGTTTCCTGATGGTGAACACATCGTCTTTAGCACAGAGCAAAAAAATTGGAGTAATCGCTGGTTATCTAGCGAGCAACAATTAACGAGCATTATCAACAACTCAAGAGTGAACGACACCACACCAGCCCTATTTCATCATCAAGCTAAATATTTCTTTGTTTCAGCACGCTCTGGCCACCAACAAATTTATCTGGCCAGCGAAAGAGATAAACAAGCTAAAATTGCGACGCAATTTAACCAAACACTATCGATAAACCATGTATCGTTATCTCACGATGATACTAAGGTATTAATTAATATCGAAAATAAGGTGTATTTGGTACCGGTTAGCCGCTTAAGCCCTGCTTCACCAGTGCTTGAGTTTAAAGAAAGTGAGTTAATTTACACCAGTAAAAGCCCTATCATTGCTACAGATTGGCTAGGCCAAAACGCTATCGCCATTACCGCTGTTGAAAATGGTACACCAAAGCTCATCGCCATTGATGAAAGCAGCAGAAAAGTTAACCCTATGGGTAATCGATGGGCATATGGGCTAAGTGACGCGACAGAGCAAAATGTTATTTACCTTATTGAGCAAGAAAGTCACCTGTTGTATCGAGCCACGCTAGCTGAACAAGATTTCAGCCTTTATGAATTTGCTCAATTGGCGAATACGACCTTGCGCCTACCCAAGTTGTTTTTTCATGCAAAAATAGACAACAATGTGTTGTATTACGGTGTGCCCGAAAACAACAAAACCGTACTCAAAGCAGTTTCTATTAAGGGGAATACTCAAAAAGAACGCTTTGAGCTATTAGACGTTTTAAGTTACGACGTTAGCAACGGCAAGATTATGGTCAGCGATATTGAAAGCCTTGAGGGTGATGTGCACAGGACTGCACATTAAACTTAAAGTAAATCAGGGACAGACCACGATTAAAGAAATCATTAAATCGTGGTCTGTCCCTGATATCTGATATCCGCTCTATATCAAGCCATTTTCAGCACTTGCGCAACCAGCTTGCTGATACCTGCATCAGCTTCAACTAGTGACTCTGCTAACATATAAGCAGGTGTGCTGACCACTTTACGCTGTTCGTCAATGGCAATTTCATCTACTGCACGTTGTTGGTGATCACCACCCAACGCATTAAACGCTGCCGCGGTATCAGCATCAGTGCCAATAGTGCCTTGCACGCCTTGACCATACACTTTTGGCAATAACGCTGGCGCAATACACATATAGCCTGCTGGCTTGTTGGCTTGTGCAAATGCTTGGCAACTGGCCAATACTTCAGCTTGCACAGTCATATCAGCACCTTTTACTGCAAAGTCAGATAAATTTTTTGCTGCGCCAAAACCACCAGGTACCAATAAGGCATCAAATTCGTCAACGTTAAGTGCTGATAACGCTTTAATATCACCACGAGCAATTCTCGCCGCTTCAACCAATACGTTGCGGTTGGTTGCTTCTTCTTCACCTGTTAAATGATTAATGGTGTGCATTTGCATGATATCCGGCGCAAAACACTGATAGCTCGCCCCTTGTTTGGCAAGGTGCAATAAGGTTAAAACACTTTCATTAATTTCTGCGCCGTCGTAAACACCACAGCCAGCTAAAATAACTGCTACTTTTTTCATCTTTTTATCCTAACCAAATGAATTAACTGAATTAAAAATACTATAAAAATAGAAGACCACATCAAAAAGGCAAACGGCAGTGCTGTACCGTCGTAGAAAAACGCCAATATTGGCCCCGCTAATGAACCAACACCAAAACGTAAAATACCAATGACCGCGGTTGCGGTGCCTGCTTCTTCTGAGAACTGCAACAATACCATGGCATCGGCATTAACCGCCATGATGGAAATACTGCCCATTAATGGGATCAAGGTTGCTACCGTGTAAAACAGTGGATATTCAAGGAAGTTCACTAACAATAAACCCGACGCGCAAGTCACGCCGATAGAAAGCCCCAATGCCATCATTTTACGTGAACCTAAACGGGTCACTAAGCGGGTATTGGTAAAGTGTGCGGTCATCAAGCCCAATACTGTGCAGGCAAATAACAAGCTGAATTCAAACTCCGCCACGTTGTAAACTGTCATATAGATAAATGTAACCGAAGTAATAAAAGCAAAAAACGCTAACGACACTAACATTGAGCTTAAAATATCTAATCGTGCAGACTTATGCGACAAAACCACGCGATAACGTTTAAAAAAGTTAAGGCTTTTATTGCCACTTTTGTGCTGCGCTTCTGGCAAAAATTTGTAGGCCGCCAGCAATACCAACATGCTATAACCAGCCAAAAACATAAAAATAGCCTGCCAACTGTGCAGTAACATAATACTGCCAATACTGGGAGCAACCATAGGAGCTAACATCATGATCATCGACACATAGGAAAATCCTTTTGCGGTATTTTCTTTATAACGTTCACGAATTGTCCCCGGCACCACCACAATCGCGGCGCTGCTGATAAATGCCTGACAAAAACGCAGCAATAAAAACTGCTCAGCAGTTTGCGCAAATATCAATAAAACACTAAAGACAAAAAAGCCGGTTAAACCAATAAGTACCATACGGCGGCGCGGATATTTGTCAGATAGAGGCCCAACCAAAAACAAGCCAAGAGAATAACCGAGTAAATAAATACTTAAGCTATTTTGAATGGTCGGCATATCGGTAGAAAAGTTATCTGCAAGTAATGGCATTGCAGGCAAGTACATATCAATCGCCAAAGGAGAAACCGCAACAATAGAGGCCAATAGCGGTAATAAAAGTTTAAGAGACACTGCGATTGAAGTGCCGTTGTTTGTTTGTGACATTATTTGTTGTCCGGTAGCGGGTAATTAGCGACAAGTTCACCTAAGGTTTTTAATGCAGACTCAATATTGTCATTCCATTTAACACCAAAGCTAATTCGCATAAAGTTTTGATATTTGCCCGAAGGAGAAAAAATTTGCCCCGGCGCAAAACTCACCCCTTTGGCAATCGCTTGCTTGAAGATAATACTGGTGTCGACATGGGAACGGCAGCGGATCCACAGCACACTGCCACCTTGAGGATTAGATGTGCACACCTCATCGGGGAAGTATTTGGAAATTGCACAAATCATGCGTTCTTTATTAAAGCGTAATGTTTTGCGCATCAGCTCCATGTGGCGATCATAATCACCACTGAGCACATATTCGGTTAACGTCCATTGTTGCAACATCGCCGTTGAGCAAGATTGTGCGCGTTTAATACGCTTGGCTGCTTCTTCATGTTTGCCTGGAATTAACCAGCCGATACGATAACCCGGCGCTGCAGTTTTAGAAAAGGAAGAACAGGTCATCACTAAGCCCTTTTCTGAATAGAGTTGTGCGGGAATGGGTCGCTGCTCGGTTAAATATAAATCGCTGTACACTTCATCTTCAATTAAATAGATATTACGCGACTCTAATAATTTCACCATGGCTTGCCGATCTTGATTGCTCATCAACGAACCCAGTGGATTATTGATTGCAGAAGAAAATAAACAGGCTTTAACAGGGTGTTTATCAAGCACATTAGCAAGTTCAGTTAAACATACACCACTGTCGGTGCAGGTATAAACCTCAAGTGCCTTCATGCCTAAACTTTCAATGAGCTCGATCAATCCAAAATAACAGGGGGATTCTACAGCAATTATGTCACCTTTTTGTGCAACACATTGCAGCGCAATGGAAATAGCTTCTTGTGCACCATTGGTGATCACCATATCTTGGTGGTTAACATCAACGCCCTGCTCTTGGTACCGCAAGGCTAAAGTAAGTCTTAACTTAGCATCTCCATTAACGGGCCCATAACTAACCGCTTTTTCTGCCGTTTTGCTGATAACAGAGCGCATCAATCGCGCCAATTTTTTATCAGGTGGGTGTGCATTTATCGGATTAGAAATGCCAAGCGCAACGGTATCTGGCAGATGAACCGCATCATACACTTGTTCGATTAAACTTCGACAAGAAACCTCAACCGGTTGACACTGTGCCCACTTAGCGCGCATGGGTAATAAGGTTCGTGCAGTTTTTGCATTCAGGTAATAACCTGACTGCGGCCTAGCCGAAATCGTGCCTTGGCGTTCCAATTCTAAATAGGCTTGTTTAACTGTGGGCACACTAATGGCAAATTGGCTGCTGAGCTTTCGAAGGCTTGGCAGTTTATCGCCGGCCTTTATTACACCCGCTTTGGCTTGTTTATCAATAAAATCGATAACCTGCTGGTATAAAAACTCAGGTGCTGATTTATTTAATAATCGCAAACTGTATAGGTTCCATTTTTATTTTTTTGTATATGTTATTAAAACAAACAGACGCTACACTGTCTATGTTCGCTACACATTTAATTGAGGATCGGCGTGAATAACATTTTTCTTTATACCCTGACCGTGCTGATCTGGGGATCAACTTGGTTTGCCATTAATTTTCAACTAGGCAATGTAGAACCTGAAGCTTCTGTTGTTTATCGTTATGTCCTTGCTTCGGCAGTTATATTTATATTTTGTATCCTAAAACAACAGTCGTTAAAGTTCTCTTTGCGCGCTCATTGCCAATTGTTTGCGTTTGGCATTTGTCTGTTTGGCATTAATTACTTTTTACTTTACAACGCCCAACAAAATATCAATTCAGCACTGGCCTGCATTGCCTTTTCCACCTTGATGATCATGAATATTTTTAACGCGCGTTTATTTTTTGGCACCAAAATTAAGGCCAATGTTTATCTCGGGAGTTTTTTAGGATTAGTGGGCATCATCACGCTGTTTTGGCCACAAGTGACCAACCTATCTTTATCAGATAGCACGGTATTGGGCTTTGTGTTGTGTCTAGTTGGCACCTTGTCTGCCTCTTTTGGCAATATGTTATCGATTAAAAATCAGCAAGATGGTTTTGCCATTATGCCAGCTAATGCGTGGGCCATGGGCTATGGTGCACTTTTCATGACGGTACTTTTATTATTACAGGGTAAAAGCTTTTCGTTTGAATGGAGCTTTAGTTACCTGGGTTCTTTGTTGTACTTGTCTATATTTGGCTCGGTTATCGCCTTTGCCTGTTATTTAACTTTGTTAACAAAAATAGGCGCGCAAAAAGCGTCTTACGCCAACATTCTGTTTCCCGCGGTCGCAGTTGCTATTTCAACGATGTTTGAAGGCTTTATCTGGAGTGAATACACCTTAATGGGCTTTGTTGCCATTATGTTAGGTAATGTGGTGATTATTACAGATATAAAAAAGTTAAGAGCTCGTAAAACAAATGTACCGGCAAGTATTTAAGGCTTTATGGCTAACACAGTGTTAGCTTTAGCGGTTTGAATCCCCTTCCGGTTCAAGCCGCTTTTTTATAAATTGCTTAACCGAAGGCAAACGCTCACACTTTACCGTGCCGCCCAGCAAGCCACGAATACCAATTGAATTAAATATTTGTTCAACATAGAACTTCATTAGCGTACTTAGAACAAGCTAAATAATTTAAGCATAGTCATTCTATGGTTAGATTATTTAGAGATGTTATCAGAGCGCTAATGAGTTCCCAAAGGGCGAGTTTAACAGGCTCATAGCCCGCGTTATTGATTTTAACAATGGAATAACCATTCTTTGCAATCAATGCCTTGCCTCTGAACTTGTTAACCCTCGCTAAGTGGTCAAATATTTATTTCAATTGGTATAAACACCGCGACACTTTTGTTTAGCGCGTTGTCACAATTGACCGGCTTAGTTTTTACCTTTAGCTCACCAACTGCAAGTCCCTCAACATAGGGCGTTATCGAGCGAGCTATTTGCGATTTTTTGTCAATAAATTCTTGATAATTGATAGTGGCAGCGTCGTTTTTTGCTTGCTCAACTATTTGTGAGGCTAAGCCTTGCAAGGTTTTTTCAGCTAACGAGGTTGGGGCAGACTTTGCTTGCTCCACTGGCGGTATTCGATGACTGACTTCAAGCTCAGTTTTCACTTTTTTATTGGTTATTGGTTTAACTGGAACAACTTCAGGATTGGGCAATGGTTCAGCGGGCACTGCTGACTCACTAACTTGTACTAGTGGCTGTTGCTGCTTTTGCTTTTTAACATAGTACAATTTAGCGTGAATTTGTGGCGTACCATCTGCTATCTGAGGCTTTTCAATGGTGACCTTCGCCATGTAAAACAATAACAAGTGGCCTAATAGTACCGATAAAATAATTGGGATGAATTGTGTTGGCGCTTTGGATAAAAAGTGATTTGTTTTAGTGCATTGCCCCCCATCTTTTTTCCAAGTTCCAAATATTTCATCGAGGTCATGTACAGTTAAAGAAGCCGTGTTAACCATAACACCAGCTTCCTTTTTAATGTCGCTTCCATGCTTCATGCCACCCCAAATGACTCAAGAATTTAATTTTTATGAGTCATTTGGCTAACATTAAGTTCCGTATTAGATTAATTGCTCGGCTTATCCACCAATTGGCGAGCCTGGCGGTAATTTAACCTTTGATGCTGGCACTGCAGGTTCACGATGTTCCAAGCTGAACTCAATTTGACGAGCTAACAAAGCAAAATGTGCGTTAAGTTCACGGTACTTTTTACTCTCGCTATAATCTTCAAACCAATCTTGCATATGTTCAAGTTCGGCTAACACTGCCGCTCTCACTTCTGACACTAATGACTTGTTATGCCACAACGACAATAAGTGCTCTACCACTTGTTGGTTAACACGTTGTTGCACCAACAACTGATGCCCACTAGCCGGCTTTTGTTTAAGTGTGTTTGTACTCAATTCACTTAACAATGCTTCCACTGAAGGAATTGTTTCATTGTTTGCCGCTTGCTGAGCAAGACGAGCTAAACGGCTCGAGTTCAATAACAAAGTTAAAGTATGTTTGGCACTCGCTTCTGCGGCACTGATCGGATCAAAGGCTAAACCAGTATTACTGGCAAAACTTTCACGGTCACGATAATAGCCATAAGCCTTAGGTGGGATTACATCAATAATGTGTTGTGGCAGCGTTAAAACTTGTGGCGATAACGTATTTAATAATGCACTCAGCGCTCGTTTTTGCTCAGCTCCAGATGTCACTGACATCTCACTAGGTACGCCAATTTCTTTTACTTGATAGCTATAGTTTAAACCAGCAATAGATTTCACCGCCGCTTCCACTTGATAACGGTGGAAGTTATAAATTGGCGCTAATACTGGTTCAATTTCAGATAACGGCGTGCCTTCTGGAATACTGTTTAACCCAAAGTCAGCCAAGGCTTTTTGACGAACTTTTAATACACGATTTAATTCATCAACCGCATTGGCACCGTTATCCCATAAATGACCATGAGCATCGGCACCAGAGCTAGGACGAGCATCAGGATCTGACATATATTGCAGACCTTTTTCTTGGGCTTGTTTAATAACATTAGCTAAATAAGCGGCTTCATCTTGGCCGGTTGTGTCTTGATAACCATAGGCAACAACGTGTTTGTCCCAGATACCAATATTGCTGTCATAAGCATCTGATAAATCAATTTTGCCATCGGTTAACTTAATGAGTGGATGAGGATAATCCATCACCGAAGCGCGGTTATTTACGCTAGCAGAAAAGTTATGTGCGATACCAAGGGTATGGCCCACTTCATGGGCTGACAATTGTTCGATACGTTTTAGCGCCATCGCCTTCATTTTGCTGGTATCGGTATTTTCTTGGCTAAAAGGTGAAGTTAAACCAAGCGCAATTAAATAGTCTTGGCGGACACGCAATGATCCTAAAGTTACATGACCTTTTAAGATTTCGCCCGTTCTTGGGTCAACAACGGATGAACCATACGACCAACCACGTGTCGCTCTATGTACCCATTGGATCACGTTATAACGAACATCCATCGGGTCGGCATCAGCAGGTAACATTTTTACCTGAAAGGCATTTTTATAACCAATTGCAGCAAATGCTTGATCCCACCATAACGCACCGTCAATTAATGCCGTTTTAATTGGCTCAGGAACGCCAGGATCTAAGTAGTAAACAATAGGCTCAACCGCTTCACTTACTTTTGCTTGTGGATTTTTCTTTTGTAGACGGTGTCTATTGATGACACGTTTTACCAGCGGCTGTTCAATTGGTGCTGCGTAGTCAGCATAGCTGTGTGCCCAGTGTCCACTGTATGGATGAAAAGTTCTTGGTTGATAATTATCATCTGGTAATGCAATTAATGAGTGATGTAATTGCACAGTTACGGCAGTTGGTTCAGGCGTTACAGAACGTAAGTATTGCCCCGCACCAGAACCTTTAAATGTCACGATCGCTTCTAATTCTGTATTTTGCGGAAAGGCTTTACTGCGAGGTTGATAAAACGCACTGCGATTACTATCAACTGAAAAGTTACCTTGTTTACGGTTTTTTAATGTCGCTGCTAAACCGTGAATATCTGATAATAAAAATGGCGTGTAATCAATTAACACTTTTTGACCATCACGTTTAGCAACCTTAAAGCCCCAAATAATTGAAGTAGCAAATGCTTCGTTTACAGCACGCTGCTCCAGTACATTGTCACTTACCGCGCGGTAATAAGGGTTGAGCTGTCTAAACAAGACTTTGTCGCCAACACGCTCAAACTTCACTAAACGTGTTTTGCCTAACTGCCCGCGATCTAAACCAATGTCATTTGACCCTACCCCATGAGGCATAGCACTTTGAAAGAGGAAATCTTGGTTGAATTTATCAATTTCAAGATAAACTTTGCCGGAATCTTCGTCATAATAGAAATTGAAGAAACCCTGATGCTTTTTCATGTCTTTGACAAAATCACCATAATCGGCCAAAGCACTAAATGAAAAAATACTACAAAAAAGTAGTAAAAAAACATATTTCACTGAATTCATTATTTTTCCTTTTTTGTTAGCCAATATCGCGTATTTCTTAGAATTATCTCTACAATAAACGGCAAACTTCTTGTTATAATCCACCTGAAAGTATCAGTGAAAACTTTTATTTTTAACTTACATCGCTAAGTTTGATTGAGTCATTCACTATACTAAAACTAACACTTTTAAATCATCGTGGGGCTAAGTTACTGCTTTTACGCTCAAAAAGTCACCATGATATACAATGTTAACTGTCATACTCTAAAAAATTAGGTAATACAATGCAACGACTTGCTCCCGCTTTACGTGAAGATAATGTGCCATTAGATCTTATTTCCCTAATAAAAACCATTTTGGCTGCAACAAAGGAAATTTCATTTCGTGTTAGCCAAGCACATTTAGGCGGTTTGATGGGTTCCACCTTAGACGAGAACATTCAGGGTGAAATTCAGAAAAAACTCGATGTCGTTGCCAATGAACTATTTAAAGATATTCTTTTAGAGTCAGGTTTTGTTCGTGCTATTTCTTCTGAAGAAGAAGAAAATTCAGTGGTTGGTGATGCCAAAGGCAAGTTTGTTGTTTCGTTTGATCCACTTGATGGCAGCTCAAATATCGATATCAATTCATTAATCGGTACTATTTTCTCAATCCATGAAGCACGTGACGATGTTGACGCTGCAGATCCTGCTCAGTTTAGACAAGCGGGCCATAAACAAGTTTGTGCCGGTTATGTGTTATATGGTCCATCAACGATGTTAGTGATGACCACAGGTAGAGGCACACACTTTTACGTATTGGATCGCACACATGGCGGTTATTTATTGGTAGAGCGTAACGTGCAAGTGCCACAAGATACAAAAGAGTTTGCCATTAACATGTCTAACCAACGTTTTTGGCAAGCGCCAATGCAACAGTATATTCAAGACTTAGTTGCTGGTGACACAGGTCCTCGTGGTAAAAACTTTAATATGCGCTGGATTGCTGCCATGGTAGGAGATATTCACCGAGTATTAACTCGCGGTGGTATTTTTACTTATCCGGCAGACAACAAAAACCCTGAACAACCTTATAAGCTTCGACTTATGTATGAAGCAAACCCAATGAGTTTTTTAATTGAACAAGCAGGTGGCTTAGCCATGACGTCTCAAGGTCGTATCATGGATATTGAGCCAGAAGATATTCACCAACGTGTTGAAGTGATAATGGGTTCAAAAAACGAAGTGGAAACTTGTTTAAGCTATTATCAACAATAACGGCTTAATATAACGAATATAAAGCCGCTTATAGCTTAAGCGGCTTTTTTTTGCCCGCAGAATTTTGCTAAAATAGCGACAGTTCTAATTAATCAGCCTCGAAAGAGAAAAATTTATGCCTAATTATGTAGTGGGACACAAGATCCCCGATTCAGATTCAATTTGTTCGGCTATCGCGCTTTCTTATTTGAAAACGCAATTAGGCGAAGAAACTGTGCCAGCTCGTCTTGGTGAGTTATCACCAGAAACCTTATTCATTTTAGACAAATTTGGTTTTGAGCAACCAGAATTAAAAATGAGCTATGCTGGGGAAAGCTTATACATTGTTGATCACTCAGAGCGCACTCAAGGTCCTGATGACATCGACGATGCGACTATTTTGGGTATTATTGATCACCATAAATTAGGTGATATTACCACTTCTACGCCGTTAGAGTGTTGGATCCGCCCAGTAGGTTGTACTAACACTATTATCAAAATGATGTACGACTTCCATGATGTAGAAATCCCTAAAAACATAGCTGGTGCTATGATGTGTGCCATTTTATCAGACACAGTTATCTTCAAGTCACCAACATGCACTACAGCTGATATTAAGTGTGTTGAAGCGTTAGCAGAAATTGCCGGTATTGAAGATCCGCAAGCACTTGGCATGGAAATGTTCAAAGTAAAATCTGCTGTTGAAGGTACACCAATTCGTGACCTAGTAATGCGTGATTTTAAAGACTTCGATATGAACGGTAACTTAGTTGGTATCGGTCAATTAGAAGTGATCGACCTTGCTATTTTTGACAATATCAAAGAACAGCTTGAAGCTGATATTGCTGCGTTAAAAGCAGAAGGTAACCGTCACAGTGTATTATTACTATTAACTGACATCATGAAGGAAGGTTCAGAAGTGTTAGTGGTTAGTGATAACGACGACTTAACCGAAAAAGCTTATGGCAAAGCCAGTGAAAATGGCCGTGTATGGCTAGATGGCGTGCTTTCTCGCAAGAAGCAAGTTGTACCGCCATTGCAAGACTCTTTAGCTTAAGCAATAAATAGCGTTTAAAACTCAGCTTCGGCTGAGTTTTTTATCTCTTTAAAAACTATTCAACTTAATAACTACCGAGGTACTGACATGCAAATCACCAATACAGAGCGTTTATCGTTTCGACTAATGGATGAAAATGACAGTGAACTTTTGTGGTTGTTAGACCAAGATCCCAAGGTGATGAAATACATTACTGGTGGCGAAATCTCATCAAAAGAAAAGATACACGATGTGTTTATTCCGCGAATGCAGGCTTACCGTAACTCAGAAAAAGGCTGGGGTCTTTGGCAGGTAAATTTACTAACAACCAATGAGTATTTGGGCTGGATTTTAATACGTCCGATGGAGTTCTTTACTGGCACTCCAGAAGAAGACAACTTAGAAATTGGCTGGCGCTTTTTTCAAAAAACATGGGGGCATGGTTACGCGACAGAGGCTGCTCAACATATTATCAATACCCTTTCTGCTAACCGTTCAATTCGTGCTTTCAGTGCTATCGCGGACGAAAACAACACGGCATCTATCGCGGTAATGAAAAAGCTTGGCATGACATACGTTAAAACCTACCACTATAAAGATCAGCTGATTGATTGCAATGTTGCTTATTATCAGGTGAAAAACAAAGTTTCTTAACAAACTGTAATAAAAATAACATTGCATCGACTACCCCGAAGTCAATTTTGATGTAAGGGGATTTATGAAAATCATAGTGGAAAATGTCGTTAAAGAATATGCGACAGTCAAAGCAGTCAATAGTTTGTCTTTTACTGTTAATCGGGGTGAAATATTTGCCTTATTAGGGCCAAATGGTGCAGGTAAATCATCACTGGTAAAAATGCTTACCGGTTTTACCAAACCTGATAGCGGCAACATTCAAGTTTCCCTAGATGATCAACAATTTGATGCTATCCCCAACTGGGCATTAGGTTACTTACCGGAAGATCGCGGCTTATATCCAGAAAAATCTGTTATTGATAACCTTGTCTATTTTGCTCAACTGAATGGCATGACTAAAACTGCCGCAAAGGAACAAGCAAACATTTGGCTAGAAAAGTTTGATTTAACGGAACGGACAAATGACCAGCTGAAATCTTTATCCAAGGGCAACCAACAAAAAGTGCAATTGATCACTGCGGTGATTCATCAGCCTCAATGGGTCATTTTAGATGAACCCTTTTCAGGTTTAGACCCAGTTAACCAAGAAAAAGTAGTTGTTTTTTTACAAGAGCTGAAAAAGCTTGGCATGACGGTTTTGTTAAGTGCCCACCAAATGGCCATGGTTGAAAAAATTGCTGACCGTATCATGTTAATGAACAAAGGCGAGCAGGTCTTTTTAGGCACGTTAAAAGAGATAGTTAAACAAGTTGGCGGCGCTAATCAAATTGTTGCCAAATACCAAGAGCCGTTAGCAGCTGAAACAGTTGCCAGCGTCTTACAAGATCTTGAACATCAACAAATCAACGACACAAGTCTTCGTGTTGTCGGCAATGCATCGGTCAACTTAAACCTTCTCTCAAATAAACTGACAGAGCTTGGCCAGTTAGTGTCACTGCAATCACAACAACTCGACCTACATCAAATTTACATCCAGGCGATTGAGCAACATGGAGGCCAAATAAATGAAGCAAAATAACTTAACACAAATTGGCTTAGTGACTCGCTGGGAGTTCATGCATTTTTTCAAGTGGAAACAAGAGATAATATCTAAGCTTATTATGATCCTTATTGCTGGTATTATTTTCGCTTGGCAATATTTTAAAGATGACACTTTTGACGTGTACCAAATTGCAGTGGCTAATAGCAATATTCAATTAGAGGACACTAAAAAGTTCAAATTCAAAACGGTTACACCAGAGACACAACCAGAAACACTGATTAACGAAGAGAGCGACTATAGTGGCTTACTATTGTTAACTACTCCTTCTGACAAACAAATTGCTGCTATTTCACTTATTGCGTTTGATAAACAAAGTTGGCAAGCAGAACTGAATGAGGAAATTAACAAACAATATCGTAAACATGCCGCAAATAGTTTAAACCTTAATGAAGATCAGGTTGCACTATTGCAAGAGCCAGTAACTATTGAACAGCAATATCTAGACAGTGCCGTTAAATCAGACGAGGAAACTAGCGACACCATCGCTGTTATCACCCTTATATTGATGGCTGTCGGCATTTTTACTGCTTTTGGTCAGTTGTTTGCCAGCGTTACTGGCGAGAAACAGCAACGAGTTACCGAGCAATTGTATTCTTGTATAAGTGCTCAAACATGGATTGACGGTAAAATTTTTGGTCAAATGCTGCACGCGTTGAAAGCGATGATTACCGCAGGATTATCTGGCTTATTGTTTTATGCATTTATGGCCGTGGTAGTAGATGGCAAAGCGTTAGATTTTGCCAGTATCGATTGGGGTTTTATGCCTTGGTTGTTGCTATTTTCGGCCTTGGGTATTTACATTAGCACAGCGTTTATCGCAGCAATTGCAGCCGCTATTGACGATCCAAATCACAGTGCCAAAACTGGTTTAATGTTATTACCACTACTTCCAATGATATTAGTTTTTATGACCATGGATGATGCATCTGGCTGGGCATTAAGCTTGTTAAGTTACTTACCTTTTACAGCATTTGTTGCCATGCCAGTTAAAATGTCGTTGATTGAAGTACCTTGGTGGCAAGTCGTCATTGCTATTGCTTCAAGCCTTGCATTTGCCTTATGGCTGCGCGGCGCGGCGGCACGTATATTTAAGATGTGTATGACTATGTATGGCAAAGAGCCCGATGTTACCACCATGATAGTGTGGATGATCAAAGAGCCAAACTATCAATAACGATTTAAATATTTTATAAAGTACAAATGTAAAAAAAACCAACCTAATTCGGTTGGTTTTTTATTTTTAAAGCGAACTAGTTCAGTTTAATCAGCTTTCTTTTTAGCTTTCTTTTTAGCTTCCATTTTAGCTTTGTGGTCAATTTCATATGCTGGCATTTCTTTTTTGCCTTCAATTAAGTAATTGTCCATCCAACGCATTAAACGTAAGCTGTAATCGTATTGCGCAGCAACTCGACGGTTACCATGGCCTTCACCTGGGTAGTAAACCAAACGTACGTCTTTACCTTGTACTTTCATATAACGGTACATTTCCATCGACTGTGCAGGATGAACACGTGGATCATCTTTACCATGCATAATCAATAGTGGCGTTTTTGACTGGCCAGCCCAATAAATAGGGCTTCGCTCTAAATACCACTGCCACTTATCCCAAGGGTAAGAGCGAGCATGTACTAAGTGCATTTCATTTGAAATATCGGTAGTACCAAATTTAGAAAGTTGATTTGTTACACCAACAAACATGACGCTAGTAGCAAAGTGTTCAGTTAGTTTAGTTGCAGCCCAAGCAGACGCATAACCACCGTATGAACCACCTGTAATACCAACACGATCGCTATCAACTAAGCCCATATCAACTAAGTGCTTTTTAAAAGTCACTAAATCGTCAAACTCTTTACCAGCATAATCATTTTGACCCAGCTTAGAGTAATCAACACCCTTACCTGTTGAGCCACGGTAATTAGGATAAAGTACGGCATAACCGCGAGCTGCAGCCATTTGACCAGGACGAGAGTAGTTTGTTACCCAACCGTCTTTATCGTGACTTTCAGGACCACCGTGTACTGACATAATTAACGGATAGCGTGTACCTTTTTTATAATCTAGAGGATACACAAGTACACCATCTAGTTCTGTGCCATCTGGTGCATTAAAGGTAATAGTTTCTTGTTTAGCAAAACGTTTATCAGCTAACCATGGGTTAGAATCTGTTAATCGTGTTGTTTTATTTTTACCACGAACGATAAACACTTCATTTGGGTGTTTTGCCGTGTTAGCTCGCAATGCTAATGTCTTGTCAGAATCGGAAACCGATAAGCTTGATGCGATAAACTTACCAGCTTTAACACGTGATTTATATTTATTGCTACCCGGTTTAATGGTTGCTACCACTGACTTAGTACCAATGTTTGCAATAAAGTTTAAGGTATTCGATTTGTTAGCCCATTCGATGTCAGCAACGTGGCCTTTAAAATCAGGTAACCATTCGGTAATTTTACCGCTATCAGCTTCTGCTAAATACAAACGGCCTGTGGCTGGATCATGTTTGTCTTGTGCACCAATAATTGCAATATATTTACCATCGTGAGAAAACTCAGCTACGCCAAGTTTACCTTCTGTTGCAAATGACATTGTTACCTGTTGATTAGCCACATTAAACAAGTGCCATTGAGACTTCATGTACTGGTCATCAATTAGCGCAGTAGGCTGCGTTTTAACAAGTAATTGCTTGCTATCGTCTGACCAATTCACGTCACTGACATATGTATCAATTGCTACTGGCTCAAGCGATAAAGGCTTTTCAGAAACGGCTAAATCCGTGATAAATAACTGACGATTTTTTAAACCCAGCTCATAAACTTCAGCTTTAAAACCTAGTTCTTTAAGTTTCTTCTCTGATTTGTCTTTTGCTGGATTCGCTAAAATGGCAATTTGTTTACCATTAGGACTAAGTTGATAACGAGCGATTGATGTATCTTTTAAAGAAAGTACCGCTTGACGCTCACCACCGTGTGTTGGAATACGGTATAGCGTAGTAAATTTATCGCCTTTGAATTTCCCTGTAAAATAAACAAATTCGCCATCAGCAGACCATTGAATACTACCGATATTTACGTCACCTGTAATAAACGGGCGTTCGTTACCTTTAGCATCTACGATAAACAAATTAGAGTAATTTGAGCCATCTTTGTCTTGATATAGCTCTCGTGGAATTGATCGAGTGAAAGCAACATAATCACCACTTGGACTAATGACTGATTGAGCAACAGATTGAATCGTTGGGATATCGTCGATAGTAATTACGTCGCTTGAACCTGAATAGGCGAAGCTTGCAGAACTTAACAACGCAGAAACCGCGGTTAAGGAAGTAAGAAGTTTGCGCATATTTTCCTCTTAAAGTTAACATGTCAGTTGCTAATTTTAAGAGAAAAATATATCAATACAATAGCTAAAGCCGCTAGAAAAGCTGAGCTAGAGCAAATACAAGACTAGTTGCTTATAACTTGTGCAAATGTTTACGCTAATATTCTGTTTCGTAAGCGTCTACATCAACATCACCAGCATTGACTTTAGTTCCACCACTTAAGGTATGAAAACTACGCTTCTTGGTTAACGATGTATACTTAAGCCATAATTTTTCTGCATGACTTTCCGGTGCTTTAACACCTGTACATACAGTAATGAAATCTTTTTCAACGTCGGTTTCAGGTAACGCTTTTCCTGCAGCTAAAAGCTGTAAACGTTTACCGATGCTGCTTAGTAATTCAGCTTCTTTGATAGTAAAGCTGCCACATTTGCGAAAACCACGAGGAAAGTTTGAATCGTCATAAAAGGCGGAAGTTTTAACAAAACCATGTGCTAAGTTCATGTGCATCACTCTCTTTACATTGATCTGTTTCGCCGGAGTATGCGCACTAACTAAAAGCAAGTAAAACAATAAAATTTTATCGTATCGACAAGTAAATCTTTTGATTGAACACTTAGCTTCAACCGAGCGACATCAAAGTCAGCAGGCTTATCTCGCTTGATAAAATTCTTATTTAATTTTTACTGCAATACCATAAGCAACTACCTCTGAACACCCTTCCATTAAAGAGTTGCAAAGTATATTTAATCATTTCATTAAAACAGGAAAAGTTTTGATGAGTTTTTTATAGGCTGTTTCATCATTTTTTTTAATTTTTTCAACTTGCTCTAAATGAGATTCATCAATAACTACACCATGTTTTAGTAAATTGGCAATAGTGCTAGTACGTTTGTCCCCTCGCTGGTATTTGAGCAATGCAAAACTTAGAGAAGAGTTATTGAAGTTCAATCCTTGAGCGGCTAAATAATCAATAAGTTTTGTATTTGTCATGTATTTCACATTCGCATCAACAGCATTCATATGACTACTATCACTATAAAACAAATCCAATCCATATTTTTCAAGGCTTTTTATTAATGTAAAATTTCCTTGCGAAGCCAAAATTATTACTGCGTTTTCTGGAAGTTGGGCTCCTTGCTCTAATATCCCTTTAATTACGTCAAATTCGGCGCGTGTAACTAATGCACGATATAACACAGCATTTAACATTTGCTCATTATCTTTGGCATCCAAATCAAGCTGATTTAGAATTTCTAGAATTTCAGACCAATTATTGCTTTTAAGCGCCCTAATATATCTTTTATCGATATCAACACTGAACACTTCAGATAAATGCATACTATTAGTTAGTTCTTTCGTTTTTCCAACATAAGTAGTATTGGATTCAATAAACTCTGCGCTACGTATTTGCTCATCACAAAAACTTTGTAAGCTTTTGATTTCAGAATCTATTGTCAGCAATGCTTTCTTTGTTTCTGACATTTCATAGAATTCTTCCTCTGTAAATCCGTCACGATTTATTTCTAATAACTCTAACTGTTTATCGGTAAAGAAACCTAAAAGCCTAAGGTAATCTGTAATATTAATTACCACATATCCATTTTGAATCAACTCACCAACCATAGCCTGTAAAGTGTCGGTAGCTTGATCATTATCAATTACAGGTATATGGGAATACAGGGAAATATTGTCACTCTTATTGACTCCCTCTTGGGTTAACCAATAATGAAGCCCTGCCAAATTTAGATTTTTTAAAGCAATTGTTATTAAAGAGTTCAACTTCCCATTTTCTTTCCAAACTTGGTTAGATATAGAATTATTTGGCGGTGGGAATAGCTTAAAGACTTCATTATCAACTTTGAGTTTAGTCAGAAGAATATAATCATCCAACGACAATGGAAGTTCTAATGATTGAATATTTTCCCAATCCGATAGATTCATATTTGTATTATTCTTTACTAAATAAGAAAAAATTGAATCACCATCTAAATAGCTTTGTTTATCAAATTGGTTGGAATCAAATGCCATACGAAGACCGGTAAAGTCTTTTTGCTCAATATAGTCCTTTAAAATTGCCGCCCCCTCTCTAGATAGCTTGCGGTTTTTATTATCGTTAATTGCTTTAATCATTGCCTTCACATTCTCAGGCGAATTATTCGATATGCTACTTTCTAATAATCTATTGTGTTTGGCCATCATTTGTGAAACTGAGCGAAAATTGTTTTCTTGTTCGTTAGCTTCACCTTGCATACTAGCTCTCAGACGCTCAACCTCACTATTAACTTGGGTAATTCCAGCAAGACGCTGTTCAAAGCCATCTATTAGTGTTTGTTGCTGAGTCATCAAAGCGTTTATTTTTGTTTGCATACTATTTTTAGACGAACAATTAAATACACTTTCATCTGGCTCTTCCTGGCCGCCAATTGCTATAAGATCTGCCTCTTTTGTTAATTTAGGTTGCTCAACTAAGTCTATTTCTTGACCACTATTTACATCCGGCTTGACAGTAGAACTGACTAGCAAGTATGTACCAATTAGTAGAAATGTAGCTAAAATCCAAAATTTCATTATATAGTCACTTCAGCATTTTATTTTCAGGTAATCAAAGTGTTAAGGTAACTGTGACGCAATACAATAGGCGTCTTTTTCAATTCCTTTACTCTCATTTAGTCGCCTCATAGACCAAATTTATAAACCACAAATAAAAGGACATGCCAAAATACGAATTTAAAGAAGAGAGAAGATGATAAAAGAATAAGAAGTTTTTCATGACCAGTCCTTGGTTAGATATACAAAAAATTAACGTTGATAAATTTAAATGTCAATTTAAATTTAGAATAAGCAAAAGCTGAAGTAACGACAAAAAGAAGGTGTAATGAGACTAAACGGCTTATGGTAAAGCTTAACGTATTCAATTTTAAACGAGCTAATAACGATTGTTAGTGAAATCCTTGAACGTTATACAACGGAAATCAGCAACTAGCCAAGAATTCCAACACGATTAAAATTTTTTGAACAAAACCAAATAAAAAAGCCCCGGCTAAACAGCACAGGGCTAAGTTTCATGAAATAAAACTTTTTATTTAGCTAGTTTTCTACGCGCGGCAAAGCCAAATGCTGTTAGAGCAAATAACGCCAACGTACCTGGCTCAGAAACAGGTGTTACATCGTGGCCGATACCACCAATGTTAGCTAGGTTTTCACCTGAGATATCAAAGGCAAAAAATGATGTTCTTCCATTAAAATTTGTTAAACCAGCCGGTTGCCAATTACCAGTAAGAAGGTCGCCTGAAATGTAGTCACTATTATATTGTGTCAACACAGCAAAATATCTACCTGTATCCAAAGTTAATGAAATTAATGCATCATATGATAAGTTGCTAGACGCAGAAACAACGGTAGAGCTATCATCATCTGAATCAAGTAAAGTATTTGCACTATCAAAAATAAATAATTGGCTATCAAAACCACCATCAGCGATTACTGTACCTGCAGCATTCACACCACCAGCATAACCCCAGCTTGTAAAATCTACTGTTGAGTTATCAGCCGTTACGTCAAATTGAATGTAATAACGACTTTCATCATTATCAAAGTTCCCTGTAAACGATTTTGACGTGATTAGTGTGGCGTTAGCAGTAAAGCTAAGTAATAAAGCTGCTGCAACGATTAATTTTTTCATTATGTAATGTTCCTTTTCTCTTTTAACTTACTAAGCGCCTAGCAATCAAAATCCATGCCAATATTTATTACAATTATTTATCAAGCAGTTACAAAAGAACAAAAACTCTAAAAAAGAAAAGTGTAAAATTTAAAGACAGTTTTATCGAATACAACTAGATGTGAGTTACAACCTTGATATAGGGATATAAAAAATGCCAATCCAGTATTACTGATTGGCATTTTTTATTTAGTTAACACTAAGTGTTAACCGGCTAGACGCTTTTACACTCGTTCAAACACGGTCGCGATACCTTGACCTAAACCAATACACATAGTGGCTAAGCCTAAGTTTACATCTTTGCCTTCCATTAAGTTGATTAGCGTCGTTGAAATACGAGCGCCCGAACAACCTAGCGGGTGACCTAATGCAATGGCGCCACCATTAAGGTTAATCATGTCATCAACTTTATCTTCAAGACCCAGTGCTCTAACACATGATAAAGCTTGAGCAGCAAACGCTTCGTTAAATTCAGCTAACTGAATATCTTCTAATGTTAGGCCTGCGCGTTTAAGTGCTTTTTTAGTCGCAGGAACTGGACCGTAACCCATAGTAGACGGATCACAACCAGCAACGCCCATACCACGAATTTTCACACGAGGAGTAAGTCCCATTGCAGCGGCTTTTTCCGCTGACATGACTAACATAGCAGAAGCACCATCAGATAATGCTGACGACGTACCCGCAGTCACTGTGCCGTTGGCAGGGTCAAATACTGGGCGCAATCCTGATAATGTTTCAATGGTCGTTTCAGGACGAATCACTTCATCGTAATCAACCATAGTTAATGCACCTGTTGCGGTATCATGACCAGGTGTTGCAACAATTTCATTTGCCCAACGCCCTTCAACCGACGCTTCATGCGCTTTTTGGTGAGAACGAGCACCAAAGGCGTCTTGTTGTTCACGTGTGATACCGTGTTGACGTCCTAATAGCTCAGCAGTTAAGCCCATATTTCCCGCTGCTCTAGAGATGTATTTGCTTAACGCAGGATCAAAGTCAACATCATACATCATCGGGACATGACCCATATGTTCAACACCACCAATGATAAATACATCACCTTGGTTTGACATAATGCTTTTTGCTGCGTCGTGTAAAGCTTGCATTGATGAACCACACAAGCGATTAACTGTAACAGCACCCACATGTTTTGGAATATCGGTTAACAACTGAGCATTACGTGCAATGTTAAAACCTTGTTCTTTGGTTTGTTTAACATTACCCCAAATAATATCTTCAATCTCGTTTGGATCTAAATTAGGGTTTCTCACCAACAATTGTTGCATCAAATGAGCAGACAAGGCTTCTGCTCGCGTATGTCTAAAAACACCGGCCTTTGAGCGACCCATTGGTGTGCGAATACAATCGACAATAACGACTTCTTTCATGGTTCTCTCCTAGGCAGTTTTCACATCAGTGTCAAAATAAGGTTTACCTTGTGCGGCCATTTGTCTCAGGCCATCGGTAACTTGGTAAATTTCACCTAAGTGTGCGTATTTGTCAGCCATTGCAATAAAGTTGTCTAATCCCAATGTTTCTAAATAACGAATTGGACCCCCTCTAAATGGCGGGAAGCCTAAACCATAAATTAGCCCCATATCTGCTTCAGCTGCAGTATCTACTACGCCTTCTTCTAAACAGCGAATAACTTCATTCACCATAGGCACCATAAGGCGAGCAATAATCTCTTCTTTATCAAATGACTTAACATCTAGGTTAAATAACTCATATGCTTCACCTGATGCGGTTTTGGTTGGTTTTCCACGTTTATCTTTACCGTAATCGTAAAAACCAGAACCATTTTTCTGACCTAATCGGCTCGCTTGATATAGTTTGCTCACCGGATCATTGTCTATTTTGGCCATACGTGTTGGGAATCCTTCAGACATAACGCCTGTACAATGATCAGCAGTATCAATACCAACTACATCAAGCAAGTACGCTGGCCCCATAGGCCATCCGAAGTCTTTTTCCATCACTTTATCGACTTGAGTAAAGTCGGCACCTTCTAATACCAGTTGGCTAAAACCGGCAAAATAAGGGAACAATACGCGGTTAATATAAAAACCAGGACAATCGTTTACGACAATTGGTGATTTACCCATTTTTGCCGCATAAGCAACGACAGTTGCGATAGTTTCATCTGACGTTTCTTTACCGCGGATCACTTCCACTAATGGCATTTTGTGCACAGGATTAAAGAAATGCATTCCGCAGAACTTGTCTTTGCGCTTAACGCTTTGTGCAAGTAAATCAATTGAGATAGTTGAGGTGTTTGAGGTAATAATCGTATCGTCAGCAACTGCCTGCTCAACTTCAGCGAGCACTATGCCTTTAACTTTTGGATTTTCTACAACGGCTTCAACCACAACGTCAACATCTTTAACGCCTTCATAACTTAAGGTTGGCGTTATATTATTTAACACGCCTGCCATTTTTCTTGCGTCGATACGACCTTGATCAGCCAGTTTAGTTAAAATTCCCGCTGCTGTGGTAAGACCTAAATCTAAGGCTTCATTATTGATATCTTTCATCACAATTGGTGTGCCTTTATAGGCTGATTGATAAGCAATACCACCACCCATAATGCCAGCACCAAGAACAGCTGCGCGCTCTACTTGTTTAGATGCCAATTTACCTGCTTTTTTCGCTTTACCTTTCACTACTTGATCAGCAAGGAACAAACCTATTTGCGCTGTCGCGGCATCGGTTTTTGCAAGCTGGGCAAAACCTTCATTTTCCAGTGCCATAGCACCTGCGCGATCAAGGCCAGCTGCTGCTTCAATCACGTTAATCGTTGCCATGGGTGCGGGATAGTGTTTACCCGCTTTGGCGGCCACCATTGCTTTACACGTGTTGAAGGTCATTACAGATTCTGTCGGTGATAGCTTCAACGGCTCTAATTTAGCCTGACGTTTTTTACGCCAATCTAGTTTTCCAGCAATTGCTTCATTTAACACGCTTAACGCCGCAGTACGTAAATTTTCAGGTTCAACGACCGCATCTAAAACACCTACTGCTAACGCTTGCTCAGGTTTGTGTGCTTTACCAGTAGACATCCACTCAATAGCGTTATCTGCGCCTATGATACGAGGTAACCTAACTGTGCCACCAAAGCCAGGCATTAAGCCCAACTTAACTTCTGGTAAGCCAATTGAAACACTTGTGTCTGCCACGCGATAATCACAAGCTAGTGACATTTCACAGCCGCCGCCTAAGGCAAAGCCATTAAGTGCAACAACGGTTGGCACATTTATGTCTTCAAAGGCGTCAAATACATCCGAGCCATTTTTAATCCATGGAATAAGTTCTTCGACCGGCTTTTTAAAGGTTGTTAAGAACTCTGTAATGTCAGCGCCAACTATAAAGTTTGATTTACCTGACGTGACTAAAACGCCTTTAGCTTCTGCACAGTTATTTATTGCATCAATAACAGCAATAAACTCTTTGAAGGTTGCTTGATCAAATTTATTGACCGAGCCTTGAGCGTCGAATTTAAATTCAACGATACCACCGTCCAGTAATTCGGCAGAAAGGCTATCGCCTTGAAATAACATGCCTAGTCTCCTCACAAATTGAATTCGAATTTGGTGCGTAAACGCAGATGTTTTTTAATAATAGTTGATTGAGTGTGCCTTGAAAGAAAATGAAAAGCAAATTTTTTAAACAAGCGTTTTAATTAAGTGTTTGGTTAACCAGTTGAGCGTTATTTTTGCTGGTTTTAATCATACCTAATAAAATAAAAACTTGTGCCATATAGTAGGTCAACATCACCCAAAGGTCATTGGCAGGTAATGGCGTTTTAAATAACCCCCAAGCCAAAATAGAGTCTGAACAAACAAAAGTTAATGCCCCTACTTTAGTCAAGACGTGGCAATTTGACAGCAACACTAACACGCCCATGGTAGAAATAACTGATAAATACACCACCACAGGTAACATAAGTTCACCTGTTACAGGCAATATAACAACAGCCATTACAACTGCGTATACAACGAGGATTACTGCTTGTGCCCGCTGAATAACACTAGGAACAGGCGTTTTAAAACCATAAAACACTCGGCAGTAAATTAGCTGCGCAACCAAAAAGGCACCAAGCCCAGCAATAAAGTTATAAGCAGCACTTGGTGCTAAGAATACATCACCTATCGCTGAACAAATCAGTGCCGTAGCCATGAGCTTTTGCAAGTTTTCTTTCAACTGATAAAAACTAGCAAAAACGAGCACTAGAATCGGGAAAGCTTTAATCGCAAATTGCCCAAAATAAGGGGAGGAGTTTAGTGAAACAAGATAGATGAGCGCCGACAAAGCAAAGGTTAATAACCAAATTTTCTCTGGCGCTCGGGTATTTTTCTTAATCGAATTAGTCACTTTGTAAAGCTTCTATTGGATCTAACTTAGAAGCTTTTATCGCAGGGTAAACACCAAAGGTCAAGCCGATAAGGGCACAAATACTAAACGATAATACAATAGCAGTTAACGACCAAGACACTGCCCACTCAGAGTACATAGCAATAACTTCTGATAGCAATATGCCAAACACTACACCTATCAAACCACCTAAAATTGAGATAGTGAAGCTCTCCGCCATAAATTGCATTTTAATGTCTTTTTGTGTGGCACCAACAGCGCGTAATAAACCAATTTCTTTAGTACGCTCTAACACGGTTGCCAACATGATATTCATGATACCTATACCACCAACAAGCAAAGAAATGCCCGCCACACATGACATGACAATATTAAAAATTTGTTGGGTTTGTTTTTGTTGTGCCAATAACTGCGCAGGTACTGTAATGGTGAAGTCATCAACTTCGTTATGACGTCGTGTTAATAAATGTTCAATGGACGAAGCCGCTTGTGTTGAATCTACATCAGCCGTTAAACGAAATTTAAGGCTGGTTAGTTCACTGGAGAGTTTCTTTCGTTGGAACTTAAATATTGCCGTATTCAACGGAATAAATAATTGATCTTGTTCATTACCCAGTTTAACTCCCTGAAATTCTGATTTTTTCAGCATAGGATCATGAATTACACCAACAACTTTGAACCACAAGTGGTTTATCTTAACATTTTGGCCAATTGCATCTTCATTGGGAAATAATTGTTTAGCTGCTTGGCTACCAAGTACAGTGACTTGTTTGTATTCAATATGATCTTGTTCATTGAGCGTACGTCCAGCTTGCACTTGCAAACTCGACAACTCAAAATAACTCGGGCTAACACCAACTGCTGTAGATTTTGTTTGTCCAAAAGCACTAAAAATGGAATACGTTTCAATTTCTTTTAAACCACTAAATGCTTCAACAAAAGGCAGTGAGGCTAGCGCCACTTCACCATCACGGATCGACAGACCAGCCGAGTGTTTGCGCTGTTCAATCAATTCTTTTTCTTCAAATGATTTACTATCAACAATAAGATTTCTCAATCCCATGGTTTCTATCATTTTCATGGCTTCACGCTCAGCGCCTTCACCTATATTGAGCATAGCAATTACCGCACCGACACCAAAAATCATGCCCAACAAGGTTAATAATGTGCGTAATTTATGTTGTGCTAATTCTGATAACGTATCGTAAAACATAGCAAGATATTTCATTAGCTTGCACCTCGCTCTATCAATGAAATTTTCTCTCCAGCTGTTAAGCCTTTTTCAATAACTGCATGACTTAAGCTGGTTTGTCCTAAAGTCACAGGTGTTTTTGCAAACTCTCCATTTTTAAATTGCCAAACAAACTGTTGATTATCTTTTGAAAATACCGCTTGAAGTGGCACAACCAACTGCTTTTCGCTTGGTTTAACATGAATTTTTGCCGTTACCTTTCGTCCTGGTACAAACAAGTCATTCTGTGGTTTATTCAGTTTAACAACCACTTCAAAAAACTTTTGCGGATCTCCGCGACTAATTGAACTGGGATAAGCGGAAATAGTCTCAATTTCACCTTGATAGCTTTCTTCAACATCCGCGTTAACTTGAATAGAAACAGCAACACCTGCTGCTAAATCAATGGCTTCTTTTTCAGGCACAAACAACTTAGCTTTCATTACATTAATATCTGGCAGTTCAGCAATCTTTTGACCTGGCCAGTACATTTGGCCAGGTCTGGCTTTTTCTCCGCGCCAGTTGCTGGCGTATACCAACATGCCATCATGGGGTGCTTTGATTTCTAAGTTTGATAAACTGCTATCAAGAATATTTAGCCTGGACTGGTGTTGTTTTTTCTGCATTTCTAAAATGCTCATTTCACCTTCAGCACTCTCGCTGAAGCTACCGCCTTTCCATTGTAAATAATCTTGTTTTGTCCCTAGATATTGGCTGTCTTGCATGGATTCAAGTATTTCTAATTTAGATAAAATACGTTCGTCTTCAATAGCAAACCTATCGGCAAAGTCTTTTTCCTGCTCAACAATATCAATATCTTTATTGATATCAGTTAGCTCTTTATTTAGTTGTCCTGACTTATCAATGATGTCTTGCAGCGTCATGTCTAATTCACTGCGTTTTTCTTCGCGATTTTTACTCATCGCTTCACCATCAAATTTGGCGACAATGTCACCTTTTTTCACGTAAGAATATTCAGGCGCTAACCAAGCTAAGGTTTGCCCGCCTCGGCGAGATGGTGGAGCACCTATCACGGTAGCTTTGGCTGCAAATAACTCACCTTGGGCAGGTATTTCAACAGCAAACTCTTGTTGTTCAACCGTATATAGCAATGGTTGGGGTGTTTGTTCACTGCAGCCGACAACAACCAATAAGGAAAGTAGTGAAACTAACTTTTTCATGTTTAAGCACCCTCTCGTAATTCATCAGTTGTAATATCAATTTCAACGCGTGCACTCATGCCCGGGCGCATTACTTTAAGGTCAATATTGTCGAGCGAAATAGTTGCATCAATTACCCGGGTTCTATCTTGATATGATTTATCTCTAAAGACCCGTCCCATTTGAGCAATTCGCCCAGAATATGCAATTTCGTTTGCCGTATCTAAAAATACTTTCACTTTCTGGCCTACTTGTAATTTACCACTGTCAGGCTCAGCCACTTGTGCCAATACTTGCATTTGTTCAACCACTGCGATTTCAATTACTGGCTGACCAAATTGAACACTTTCACCAACGGCAGGGCGTTCACCTTCCCAGTTGGCTCGATATATCACCATACCGTCGATTGGCGCTTTTACTTTTAGTTTTTCTTTGTCAGATAAAAAAGCATTCACTCTTGAGGTTAACCGTTCTACTTTGCCCTTGATTCGCTTCAGGTTCATTTGGCTATTTTCTCGATGGTATGCCAAACGCTTTTTCGCCATCGCTAAATCAGCTTTAGCAATAGTAAAATCAATTTGTGCTTTACGACGATCATTATCTGATTTGCTGTTGTCTACAATTTCAATACGACGTTTAGATTTGTCGTATTCCATCTGAGTTTCAGCAAGTGCCAAAATCAATTCCTGTTCTTTGGCCTGCTCTTTGTGTTCTTTGTTTTCTAGCTCTTTTTTAGCACGTTGCAATTTTCCTTGTTCATCAATTAAACGGTCAGAGATTTGTTTATCATCAAAAGTAACCACAACTTGCCCAACTTTAACTTTGGTATTTTCCGGCACCATGGTTTTTATTTGATATTGCCACATATGACCAACAGACGGAGGAGCAATCAAAGATGAAGTTTTAGATTCCAGCTCACCGCTTGCCGAAATCGCAGTTTGTTCAGCAACAGTTGGTACAACTGCCACTGGCTCATCACCGCATGCAGACAACTGCAATAACAGTGTTAAAACAATTAATGTCCTGATCATGATTGTTCTCCTTGCATTTCAATCTGAACACTCATACCAGGTAAAATAGGAAAGCTTTGATTACCTTGCAAAGGAAACTGCAAGCGATAATACACATCTCCTCCCCACTCCTTACGCTCCTCGGGTTGTGTACTTATAGATTCTAGGTTGCTGTTAAACTGAAATTGTGGATAGGCATCAAAAGTCAACACAGCTGAAATACCTGCTTTCACCTTTTTAAAATCAACTTCGTGTAACCAAGCCTCGATATACATACCCTTAGCGGATGGAATTTCTGCTATTTTCCATGAAGGTTGTGCAGTCATACCCACAAACACTTTTTCGCCATTCCACGGGTGTTCACCATAGATGACTGGCCCTTCGCGTTCTGCGGTTAAACTCATTTGGGCAAGTTTGTGTTGGTTGTATGCCAAGTTGCGTTTATGCTTTTCAATAGTTAGTTTTTGTTTGGTAATTTGTACTTCACCGCTGGTTTTAACTTGTTTCAAGTTATCCTTCGCTTTGGCTAAAGCAACAATTGCTTTTTCATACTTGAGTTGATTCTCTTCAAAATTAAATTGGCTGATATAAGTTTTACCAACAGAAGCATCAATTTTCGCCTTTTCTAACAACAACTCATTTCGCTTAACTTGATGTTCAGCTTCAAGTAAATTTTGTGCAGCCTCAGAGGTAATTCTATGTAGTTCATCTTCCGCCACAATTAAATTGGTTTCCGTTTGCTCTATGGTGCTTATTATTGAGCCGCTATCAAACACCACCACCACATCGCCGGTTTTAGCAACTTCGCCTTCGGGTAACATCCATTGAATTTGGGTTCGCCAATTATCTGATTTGGGTGAATAAAACACTTGGCTTTCCCCCGCCTTAATTCGGCCAGAAAGTAGCAAGTTCTCCTGCGCTACACTGACATTAGCTAGCAGCAATAGCAATAATGTTAAGCTACGCATTTGGTGTCCTCGATTATCTTGCCATCACGCATTCTAATAATGCGCTGAGCATATTCTGCAATATCTTCTTCGTGAGTCACTAGTACTATGGTTTGTCCTTGTTGGTGCAAAGACACAAGCAAGTCCATAATTTCATATGATGTTTTAGTATCTAAGTTACCCGTAGGTTCATCGGCAAAAATGACTTTCGGTGAATTAACCAGAGCTCGTGCGATCGCTACGCGTTGACGTTGACCACCTGACATTTCAAACGGCTTGTGATGGGCACGGCTAGTTAGCCCTACTTTGTCTAACATTGATTTACCAATTTCCAGCGCTTCTTCTGGCGTATAGTGTGAATAACGCAATGGCACGATAACGTTTTCTAATGCTGTCAACCTAGGTAATAGATGAAAGGTTTGAAATATAAATCCAATTTTTTCATTGCGAATTCTAGATAACGAAATATCGTCCATCTGCTGAATTGATGTACCTGACAAATGGTATTCACCCGAGGTTGGGCTGTCCAATGCGCCCAAAATATTCATCATACTGGACTTTCCTGAACCCGATTGCCCCATAATGGCAACAAACTCATTGGTAGCGATATCCAGTGAGACATTGTCTATTGCGACAACTTTAGACTCCCCATGCCCGTAGACGCGAGTAACATTACGCAACTCTATCATCCCAACTCCTAAACTCTTCGTACTTTGTAATAATTTTTATGTTCAATGTAACTATACTGATCTGGTTGCTAATTCAAGAACAGACTTTTGTTACAAATCATTAACAAGCGATAAACATTGATCCCGCCTCGGTAAAACATTAGATTAAATAAGTACTTATTTAATCTGTAGGCACATGTTATATCTGTTTTTGTTGTTTTAATAAGCTAATCAAGTCATAGAAACTTTACAAGCCCATTTAACGCGGTAATTCGACAGGCTCTCTTAAAACAATGACATTTAACGCGGTAATTCGACAGGCTCTCTTAAAACAATGACATTTATCAATAAAATGTGAGTATCAAAGGAAATGAAAATGAAAAACTTGGTGATAACGGTTTGTGTAGTGATTTTAGTTGGGATCTTCTGGTATAAACAATTTAAAAATCCATCTAATAAATCAACATCACAAAGCAAATTCGCAAATACTAACGCCTCTGTCCCCCCTGCAACAAAAGCTACCGTTGAAGTTGGAGGTACCATTATTGATCACTCTGCCAAGATACAAAAAAGCACAGAAGCTTCGTCCGATTTTCAAAACACAATAAATAAAGAACAACAAAAAACCCCTCAGTTGACCACAAAAAAACACCTACCATTCGATGAACAGGAAATAGACTATTTATGGGCAGATGCCATCAATTTGGCGATGCAAGATTTGTTTGTCATAAATGAAGATGTTAATCATATCTCATTAAAAGACGTTAAATGTAAAACAACGCAATGTTATTTCAGCGTATACATTAATGATGACTCAGACGTTATCGCTGAAGCACAAAAAATTGGCAAAGTCATTAAAGAAAAATGGCCAGAATATACATTTTATTTCAAGTCAAAATCAAAGGATGGAGTTCTAAATATGGAACTTAGCCGATTTAACGAAAGGTAACGCAAAGTAATTCGGATGTTTTGTACGTACATTGAATTCATTTAAGAAATTAGCAACAATTAATCACAATAAGTTAGCAGTAAAACAGTAAAAAAAGCGTTAGCATAATAGCTAAATTTCATTCTATTGAACTAAGCACAGATGTTTCTCGCAAAGCGCTTTAATCGTCCCGAATATTTGTTGTTGGCCATGGCTTTTATCATGCCACTAGTGTTTTCGGTTTGGATGGCTCTGCTCAACAACTTTGTTGTAGAAAAAGCCCATTTCACCGGAAAAGAAATAGGCATATTACAAAGTATTCGAGAAATCCCGGGATTTTTAGCGTTTACCGCTATCTATTTATTGCTGTTTCTCAAAGAACAAACCTTTGCCATTATCGCTTTAGGTGTAACTGCTTTTGGTGTTGCCATCACAGGCTACTTTCCAAACGCAATGGGGCTTTATATTACGACCATTATCATGTCGATTGGTTTTCATTATTTTGAAACCATTAGCCAATCACTCACCTTGCAATGGATTGATAAACAACATACCGCACACTTTATGGGCAAAATGTTATCGGCTAAAGCAGCGGCATCATTACTGGCATTTGGTAGTATTTGGTTGTTAATGGAATGGTTTAGCTGGAGTTATCAGGCAACTTATACCCTGTTTGGTGGCATCGCTCTATTACTCACCATTTTTATTGCTATGGCATTTAAGCAATTTCCTGTACATGCCGAGCAGCAAAAGCGTTTGATTTTAAGAAAACGGTATTGGTTATTTTATGCCTTAACTTTCTTTAGTGGTGCTAGAAGACAAATCTTTGTTGTCTTTGCCGGCTTTCTGATGGTTGAGAAGTTTGGCTATAGTGTTGCCGATATCAGCGCTTTGTTTCTTATTAATTATGTGTTTAATTGGTTTTTCGCCGCCAAAATAGGAAAAATGATTGGTCGCATTGGAGAGCGTCGCATTTTGATCATTGAATACACGGGTCTTGCTCTACTTTTTATAGCATACGGGTTAGCAGAAAACGCAACCTTTGCTGCCGCTCTTTATGTGATCGATCACATGTTTTTTGCTTTGGCCATTGCAATTAAAACCTATTTTCAAAAAATCGCTGCACCTGAAGATATAGCGGCAACCGCGGGAGTTAGTTTTTCAATAAACCATATTGCTGCAGTCGTTATACCAGCTTCACTAGGTTTGTTGTGGCTGGTTAATCCGTCATGGGTATTTTATGTAGGTGCTGGCTTTGCATGTTGTTCATTAGCGCTGTCGACACTCATTCCAAATTTACCAGCACAAGGTAAAGAACTCAGATGGCAGGAAAAGGCAGCTATATCTTAATAAAAAGGGAAGCATTGTGCTTCCCTTGATTATTTCAACAAATGGATTAGTTATTCTGCTTTAAGAAGGCTAAAAACTCATCGGCAGGCATAGGTTTAGCATAGAAAAACCCTTGCACTTCATCACACATTTGCGCTTTTAAGTGTTCTTCTTGATCTTTATTTTCAATACCTTCGGCAATAACTTTTAGGTTCATTTGTTTGCCTAAGTTGATAATGGTATCGGCAATAATGGACTGACCCGGTGTTGCTATGGTGTTGACAAATGCACGGTCAACTTTCAATCGATCCAACGGTAATTGTTGTAAATAACTAAGTGAGGAGTAACCAGTACCAAAGTCATCTAACGCAATACTGATACCTTCCTTTTTTAACCTAACTAATGCATCAACAACCACTTGTGGTTCATCCATTAAAATGTTCTCTGTTATTTCCAGCTCTAATTTATGAGGATGAATATCGTGCTTGTGAGTTGCATCAATAATGCTATCGACAAAATTGGCACGTTTAAATTGCGGGATTGAAACGTTAACCGAGATGCTGACTTGGTCAAACGATTGCTCTTCAAGTGATTTAATTTGCAAACATGCTTGATTTATTACCCAGTCGCCAATATCGATAATTAGCCCAGAGTATTCGGCTAATGGAATAAATTCAGCAGGTGAAATAAAGTTACCATCTGCGGTACGCCACCTAAGTAACGCTTCGGCACCAATAACTTTTCCAGTCGCTAAGCTCAATTGTGGTTGGTACCACAACTCTAAACGGTTATCGGCAAAGTCTGTTCTTAGCTGCCTTATCATGCCAAGACGCCACAGCGTTTTGTCTTCCATTTCTTGTTTGTAATAAACGAAATGTTCTTTATTACTTTTCTTCGCTAGGTTCAGTGCGATGTTAATTTGATTAAGTACTTTAACGCCTCGAGGGCCTGCATCTTCTTTTGTACAAAGACCAAAAGTAGCGCTGATAGGTAAATGTTGCTCGCCAGCTGAAAACGGCTGAACAAACATGGCATTTAATTTTTCCGGTGAAACAAATTCTTTTGGACCAATAATACCAAATACATCAGCGCCAATTCGAGCAAACCTACATGGACCAGCCTTAGCTTTCATCCTTGTAGTTACAGCCATCAGTAACTGATTACCTAAATCTTGCCCTAAACCATCATTGATATCGCTAAAGTGATTAATATCAATTAAACCCGCAACTAAATTTGGATCTTGGCTATGCGCAAAATCATCTAAAAGGTTTACAAACTCTAAGCGATTCGGAAGCTCAGTTAACCAATCTTTGTATGCAGCATCTCTAAGTTTCTGGAACAAATGAACGTTTTCATAGCCCATAGAAATGTTGGTTAGGAATACTTCAACCAATTGTTTATCAATGTCAGTAATAGGTGCATTAAGCTCTAAATAAATAACCGCTCTATAACCACCACTTGCCATGTACATGGCCACTTGATTTTCATTAAAGATATGCTGCTTTTGTTGAAAACAACTGGTAATTAACTGCTGTGCACTGCCATTATTAAGTGCATCTATTTTTTTATTTTTTAACTCAGTAGAAAGCCCTGTTTGACCTAAAACATAAAGGCCTAGGTCGTCAGCGCCTTCAACAATACCTTGTCCTCGCGCACAAAATGCACCCGAACTACAATCACACAAAGCGAGTAACTGCGCTAATACACCTTCGGCATATTCATTTACACTGTGTAATTCAAGTAAGTCAGCAGCAGCTTCTATAATTTTTTCAAGCCCTTGCCTATTTTGAGTGACGGTATCAATTTGTTGATACGAACGTATGGCAGCATATACCGTAGTGACTAACTTGCGGCGCGTGAGTTCGGTTTTGGTTTTGTAATCATTGATGTCATAATCTTTGATCACACTTTCTTCTGGTGCGTACCCAGGCTGACCGGTACGAAGAACAATTCTGATATCTTTGCGCGACAGCGCTTCACGGATATGTTTTACAACGTTAAGACCAGCGTCATCTGTTTCCATGACCACGTCGAGTAAAACTAAAACGATGTCTTTATGTTGCTCAATTAACTGGCAAGCGTCTCTACCAGAGTATGCATGTATATACTCTAGTCTTTTGCCCAAAACGATAAGATCTGACAAAGCAAGCTGAGTGACCGAATGAATCTCGGGGTCATCATCGACGATTAAGACTTTCCAAGTATCACTGCCAGCGTCTTCTACAATTTCATCTTCGTCACTATCATCGATAAATAAAAAGTCATCGTTAGTATCTTCGGAAGCCTGCATATTTTCCTCAAATCAGTGGGTTAACGCCACTGTTTAGTATCACTGAAATTACCAGCTAATTGTTATAGATTCTCTTTTCTATCACTTACATAATAAAAGTGAGTTACAGATTATTCAACCAAACTGTAGGATAATTATGAATAATTTCTTTCTGTATTAAACAGATGTAAATTTTAGCCTAATTATAGCAATATGCTAGAGCATATGCGCAAATCAAGTGGTATAAAATAGAGAATAAATCAATATTTAGTGATATTGTATATTTTTCAAACAACTATTATCTGAATACAAACAGTAGTAACAAGGCAAGTTAGATAAAAAGCAATTCGGAGTAGCAATTATCATGGCAACAGACAAAACGCCCCCCTCTCCCCCAGTAACGATTGAAGGGAAAGTGGAAACTCATGGTGAGTTATCAAGAGAAAGCGATAATAACAACCAAGCTAAGTCGAGTAGCCAATTCTCTCCCAACATGCAATTGCTGACTCTGGCTAAAAAATTTGCCATTGATGGCAGTTTATTGCCCAGCGATAAACAAATGCCATTAGAAGAGCGATATAGAAAAAGAGCTCGAGTTGACGACCTGCGTAAGCAACAGAATTTAGAGGCGATTATTCAACGCGCCATGCAATACTGTGCCAGTGATGAAATATCAGACAGAGCCGATGCTGACTGGTTTGCCAACTTCCTTGAATTGGCTGAAAACGTTGGCAATAAAACCATGCAAGATTTATGGGCGAAAATTTTAGCCGGTGAAGTATGTGCGCCAGCAAGTTTTTCAATTAAATCGTTAAAAGCCTTTCGTACCATGAGTATTCACGAGGCCAAGTTATTTGCCAAAGCTTGTAGCCTAGCGGTGAAAGACAGTTCAAGAAAAAATTACCGCATTATTTCCAGTGCTTCCCAAACGCCGGGCTTGTTTCATTTGTTCTCAGGAAAACCGTTTCATCCACTCAATTTAGCGAGTTTTGGTTTATCGTATGCTGAGTTAATGACATTGGCGGATAATCATCTCATTTTTTTACAAGAGACTGAAACTACACCTTATAAACGGGGTGAAGAGCTGAAGTTTGACTACAATGGTCAGCCACTGACCTTAACTGCACAAAAAAATAACTGTTTGATCTCATTTTATAAATTTACCCCTGTTGGGGTAGAACTTGCGCGTTTAATTGCCGATAAACCAGATGATAAGTTTGCTAAATACATGACCAAAGAATTTAGTGGCTTATTTACCGTTAACTAAACGCGAGCAAAAAAGCCGACAATACGTCGGCTTTCATATGTGATAACTTGCAAAGCGTAAACTAAATACCATCACCATCGGTATGCAATCCACATTCTCTTTGCATGCCAGAGAACCTTACTTCGCTTTCGTCCATCCCCAAAGTCAGTGGTCGTGTACTGTGTGTATCACCAACACTAATGTAACCTTTGTCCCATAATGGGTGATATGGCAAGCCATGTTTGGTTAAATATTCGTGCACTTGTCGGTTATTCCAATCAATGATCGGGTGTACTTTAAAGCGGCCACGCAAAATGCTAACTACAGACAAGCCTTCTCGGTGATTCGATTGCTGACGACGAATACCCGAAAACCAAGTACCTGCACCTAACTCAGTCAAACCTCGCTCTAAAGGTTCAACTTTATTACGTCGGTTATATGCTTTTAGTGAGCTTTCGTCTTTTGCCCATTCTTCACCATACTTAGCCAACTGCCATGCCGCACTTTCTTTAGCGCTGTATACACGTAAATTAAGGTTCAGTTTTTCAGTCAATGCTTCAACAAACTGATACGTTTCTGGAAACAAATGGCCAGTATCCGTTAACAACACGGGTATGTTTGGATCAACCTGTGTCAGCATATGCAACATAACCGCTGACTGAATACCAAAACTAGACGATAACACGAAGTGCCCAGGCAGGTTTTCCATCGCCCACTCTACACGTTGCGTTGCCGTTTGTTTTTCTAACAACTCATTCCACTGGTTTAGCCAAGGCTCCGGCAATGACGCCGGAAACTTGTTATTAATCACTCGACCAGGGTTAGTTGGAATAGTATTAGTCATGAAAGTCTCGCTTACTGACTTTAACTTCTTTAACGATGCCAGCTCTGATCACAAAGTCACCAAAAGCTTCACTACTTTCACGTTCTGCTACCCAACGTGCCACTAAAGAATCTATTTCTGTCAGAATATCTTGCTCACCCAAGTTTTCTTTATACATTTTAGGTACACGAGTACCCGCCACATTACCGCCTAAGTGCATGTTATATTTACCAGGACCTTTTCCTACTAAACCTAGCTCTGCCAACATGGCACGGCCACAACCATTTGGACAGCCCGTAACACGTAAAATAATGCTTTCGTCAGCAATACCGTGTTTAGCTAAAATGCTATCAACTTCATCAATTAAACCCGGTAAGTAGCGTTCAGCTTCTGCCATCGCCAATGGACACGTTGGAAATGCCACACACGCCATTGAGTTTTTGCGCTGGTTAGAAACACCGTCATCCATCAAGCCATGTTCACGAGCGATATTTTCAATCGTTGCTTTATCTTCAGGTGCCACACCAGCAATAATTAAATTCTGGTTTGACGTCATGCGAAAATCACCTTTGTGAATTTTGGCAATTTCAGCAACACCAGTTTTCAGCGGTTTACCTGGGTAATCCAATAGACGACCATTTTCAATAAACAGTGTTAAATGGTATTTACCATCGATACCATCAACCCAACCAATGCGATCACCACGGTCAGTAAATTCGTATGGACGGCTTTCTTCAAAAACCACACCTGCACGACGTTCAACTTCTGCTTTAAAAGTATCAATGCCAACACGGTCTAACGTATATTTAGTTTTAGCATTTTTACGATTTACACGGTTACCCCAGTCACGCTGCACGGTAACAACTGACGCGGCAACGTCTAATGTATTGGCTAAAGGTACAAAGCCAAAATCGTCAGCACGTCTTGGGTAAGTTGATTTATCACCATGAGTCATGGCTAAACCACCACCTACTAACACGTTAAAACCAACCAACTTGCCATTTTCAGCAATGGCAACAAAGTTCAAGTCGTTTGCGTGTACATCCACATCGTTTTGCGGCGGAATAACAACCGTTGTTTTAAACTTACGTGGCAAATAATTGTTACCTAAAATTGGCTCTTCTTGCTGTTCGTCTTTTTGCTCGCCGCCGGCAATTTTTTCACCGTCTAACCAAATTTCTGCATAAGCCTTAGTTTTAGGAAGCAAGTGCTCACTAATCTTTTTCGCCCATTCATAGGCTTCCTGATGTAACTCAGATTCAACAGGGTTAGTGGTACATAGTACGTTACGGTTAACGTCACCTGCCGTGGCAATTGAGTCAATGCCAATATCGTTTAACGTTTGGTGCATCAACTTAATGTTTGGCTTTAATACGCCGTGAAACTGAAACGTTTGACGAGTCGTAATACGAATACTGCCATACATGGTTTTTTCTTGGGCAAACTTATCAACCGCTAACCATTGCTCTGGGGTAATAATGCCACCAGGTAAACGGGCACGAAGCATCACGTTGTGTAACGGTTCTAATTTCTGCTTGGTACGCTCAGCACGAATATCACGGTCGTCTTGTTGATACATACCGTGGAAACGAATCAGCTGGAAGTTATCTGCGGTAAAACCACCCGTCATCGGATCGGTTAAATCGTCTTTGATTGTACCACGTAAAAAGTTACTTTCTCTTTTTAAACGTTCGTTATCAGCCAACTTACCTTCGACAATTAAAGGCCCTTGGTTTTGCTTTGAATCTGTCATTAGTATACGTCCTTCTGATAACGCTTAGCGTTACGTAAATCTTTTAAGTACTGCTCTGCTTGCTCAGCGGTTTTGTTGCCGTGCTCAGCAATGATCTCTAATAAAGCGGTTTCTACATCTTTTGCCATGCGGCTCATATCACCACAAATGTATAGATGTGCACCACGCTCTAACCAGGCATAAACATCAGCGGCTTTTTCACGCAATCTATCTTGCACGTATATTTTTTCAGCTTGATCGCGCGAGAACGCTAAATCGATACGTGTTAACAAGCCTGATTTTAAATAACCTTGCCATTCCACTTGATACAAGAAATCTTGAGTAAAGGTTTGGTCACCAAAAAATAGCCAGTTATCACCCTCTGCTTCTGTTGCATCACGCTCTTGTAAAAACGCTCTAAACGGTGCAATACCTGTACCTGGGCCGATCATGATCACCGGCGTATTGCCATCTGCTGGTAAACGGAAGTTATCATTGTGTTCAATAAACACTTTTACTTCACCGCCTTCTTCCAGGCGCTTAGCTAAAAAGCCTGACGCGCCGCCAGTACGGGTTTGGCCGTCTTGGTCGTATTCAACAACACCCACGGTTAAGTGTACTTCTTCGTCAACTTCAGCTTGGCTTGAAGCAATTGAATAAAGTCGTGGTGTGATCTTACGCAATGCATCAACAAACGCTTGTGCATCAACACTGGCTGGTGCTGCTTTAATCACATCAACTACTTGGTGATTTGCCGCATATTCACGCGTCGCATTTTTATCGGCGACTAGCGCCAATAAGGTTTCGTTTTGAGAAGTGTTAGCCCAAAACTCAACAAAGTTTAATGCTGTTTGCGTTATCTCTAGCTTGCTGGTTAACGCATCTTTTAACGTTAACTCTTGGTCAGCAACTTTTACCTTATCGTTTGCTGAAAAACCTAACTCACTGATCAACTCAGCCACTAGCTCAACATCATTTTCAAACCATACGCCCAACGCGTCGCCCGGTTGATAAGTGATACCTGATTCACCTAAGTCAATTTCAACATGACGTACATCTTTGTTTGAATCACGGCCGGTAATTTTCTGACTAACGTTTAACTCAGCAGCATATGGGTTTTGCTTGGTATATTCACTTGTCGCGCCAGCTGTTGGCATAGCAATAACGGTTGCCGACGTTTCATTAGAGCCTAATAGCTCTTTTGATTTACTAATAATGGCGTCTGACCAAGCTTGTGCGTCTGCTTCATAATCGACATCACAATCAACACGTGGCGTAATTTGCTTGGCACCAAGTTTTGCTAAATACTCATCAAAGTCTTTACCTGTTTGGCAGAAAAACTCATAGCTGGTATCGCCTAATGCCAATACGCTGTAATGTAAATGATCTAACTTAGGAGCTTTTTTCGATTGTAAAAACTCATGGAAACCCATGGCATCATCAGGCGGCTCGCCTTCACCGTTAGTACTAGCAACAATTAATAAATGCGTCACATTTTTAATGCTTTTAGGTTTAAAGTCGCCCATGCTTAAACAGTCAACCGTTAAACCTTGCGCTTGTGCTTGCTGTGCTAACGTTTTTGCTACACCTTTAGCATTGCCAGTTTGAGAGCCGTATAAAATGGTTAAAGTCGACGATGCCTGAGGCACACTTGCCGATGGAATAACCGCCACAGAAGACCCTTCACTTTTTGCAGCCAAATATCCACTAGCCCACGCTAACTGCAAAGGAGAATAGCTCCCGATTACTTGTTTTAACGATGTTAGTTGCTCTTGACTTAGCATCGTTTGATCTAATTTTTGCTCTGACATCTATCGTCAACTCGCCCATTTCGAAATATGAAGCAAGGATAGAAGGTAACTCTAAAAAGTAAAAAGAATAGAAAAGGCTTTTTTATTCCAAAAAGAAATATAAAAAGATAAGAGATTAAGATTTAAGGTATTTGGTGAATCTATTCGGGAATGAGAATATTCTCTTGTTTTTATGCATTGAATGTATTGATACTTACTGGAAGTCTGCTTAGAGATTAACGGAAATTAGAAATAAACAATGGTATGCTTAATTGAATGATTACAACGGAACACAACCCTTAAAATTCAATTATTGTTCCTGAGTAGGCTAGATAGATTGTTAACACATCTAAATGGACTTTATATAATGAAAATATCAACGCTATCTCTATTAGCTATATTATTTTTTTGCTCTTTTAACGCCAATTCAAATGAGAGCATCACTTCACAGCAAGCGTATGATAAAGCTCAGAGTTTACGTCATAAAGCAAATGCACTCATCAAAGAAGATGTTTTAGCTGAGGAATTGATAGAGTCTGAGAACTATTTAATGGAAGCGCTTGAATTTGTTCGTAGTGAAGAAATTAGGGCTATGTATAGCAGCAATAAATATTTAGAAGCTAGGCAGTGGGATATTCTCAGAGATTTGATTAAGGTGAACAGTATGCAGCAGGATAAAGAAGCTGCTATCTCCTACCTTAATGACCTTACAAAGTCCGCTCATGGTCTTTATTGGGTTGCCAACGAAAAAGCTGTTGTAGATTTTTTGGGTCAGCATGAAACCTTTGTAAAGGCTGTCGCAGGCGAGCAGTCATGGTCTCGAATACAATCTACAAATACCTTTGCAAGTGAATTTGTTGAAGAGCTTAGCGATGCAGAGAAACTGGCTGGCTTATCATTGCTTTGGGCTGAAATTAAGCAAGGCTTTGTCTACTTTGATCAAGTGCCCAACCTAAATTGGGATCAGACCTATAAAGACTATATTTCAATAGCTCTCAACACTAATTCTACATTGGATTACTATAAAGAACTCACCCGTATGATCTCTCTTCTCAAGGACGGACATACAAATGTTTATTACCCTAAAGAGTTATATGAAAGAGCCTATGCCCGTCCATCTCTAAGAACGAAGTTGGTTAATGGTAAGGTATTGATTACCGATATATATAGCGATTCGATATTGCAAATGGGGCTTGAAGTTGGTGATGAGGTTGTTGAAATTGATCAAACTGATGTCCATGATTATGCAAAAAGGAATATCCAGCCATTTCAAAGCGCTTCGACTACTCAGGATTTAGACGTAAGAACATACACCTATGGACTACTGTCAGGTGATAAGGAAAAACCTATTGAACTTTTACTTAAGAGTAAAGATGGCAATAGTAAAACGACTAAAGTTGATAGAAGGCTTTATGGCGATGAATCCTATCCTGATTCACACGAATTCAGGGTGTTGGCTAACAGGTATGGGTACTTTAAGTCGAATTCATTTGAGTCTAATGAAGCTGCACAATTTTTTGAGCGGAAATTTAAAGAAATAACAAAGCTTGATGGACTTATTATCGATATACGGAATAATGGAGGTGGCTCTAGCAAAGTCGGCTTTAGGATACTTAGTCACTTGTCTAGTAAGCCCATTTTAGGTTCTAAAGCTTATGTCAGAAAATCTCAGCCTATACAGAAAGCACGAGGGTATCCTATACCTGAATGGGAAGAACTAGAAAGTTATCCGTACAAAGCCCAGCGAAAAGAAATTTTTACTAAGCCTGTAATAGTACTTGCAGGAGCACAAACCTTCTCCGCAGCAGAAGACTTTTTGATAGCCTTTAAAGAATTAAGTCGAGGGCTTGTAATTGGAGAGAAAACAGCTGGAAGCACGGGACAGCCTTTGTCTATTTCCCTACCAGCAGGAGGTAAAGCTAGAGTTTGTGTGAAACGTGACAAATATCAGTCAGGTGAAGATTGGGTTGGCATAGGTATATCACCTGATATAGAGGTGAAAAATACTGTTGTCGACATTCAAAACCAGCATGATGTGATACTTGATGCTGCGATAAAACAGCTTGATAAAATGACTTCAATTTAACAGAGGCACTAAGCTCGCGTATGACACAAACCTCGCATTCGAGCTAACGACTCTGTAGCTAATTACGTATCGACTTAAGCATTAACTCGATAAAATCGCTTCTGGTGATGACTGCTCAATTCACCAAATAAAAAATTCCAGCTAATTTAAGTACTCTCTAAATATGCTCTTAATTATCAGAGGGAAAAACGACATGGGTTTGATGTCGTATCTCGGTCAGTATTTTCGCTACCGATAACGATCTAGCCACTTTACCTGAGTCCATTTCACCTGATTGCACGCACTTGGCAAACGCTATCGCTTCGTAATACATGGTATTGTTGTGTTGTACTTCTGTTAGGTCGATGTCAGATTCCCCTTTTTTGCATAACAATACCTGTTCCATCTGCGATATGCTTTTTATTTGGATCGCTGCCTTTTCACCTTGTATCTCACTATTTACAAATGAATTACTCACCTTCGAGTGAGTGATGGCCAGCGAGAAGTTAGGATACACAAAAAGGACTTGTCCATTACTATCCACGCCAGAACCCAACAGGTTCGCGCTAGCTTTTATCGACGATGGTTCACCAAACAATGCTACCGCCGTTGCAACACAATAGTAACCAATATCCATTATTGAGCCGTTGGCGAAAGTGGGGTTGAAAGTATTTGGGTTCTCACCTTCGAGGTATTTTTTATAACGTGAAGAATACTGGCAAAAGCTTAAGTTTGCTTGAGTGATTCTACCTATATTTTCGAGGCTATTTTGAACAACGTTGAAGTTGGGTAAAAACTCGGTGAGAAATGCTTCAAACAACACGACGTTATTTTCTTCTGCAACCCTAAACATCTCTTTTGCCTGCCCAAAATCTGCAGCTAACGGTTTTTCACAAATAACGTGTTTACCTGCTTTTAGCATTTGAACAGCTTGTTCAAAATGCAATGAGTTAGGGCTAGCAATATAAACAGCATCTATTTCTGAACAGCTAGCTAGTTTATCTAGAGTGTTAAAAACAAACCTTGCATTATGTTTGGCGGCTAACGCCTGGGCTTTCTCCGTGCTGCGCGAGTAAATACCAGCAATTTCGAACATATTGGCATGTTTAAGCGCATCTAAAAATTGTTCTGTGATGAAATTAGAGCCTATCGTCGCTATTCGAATCATATTTTCTTAATGTCCTTTATTAGGTTGCTGAGAAATAGCCGTTTCTATAATTTTTTCACACAGAGTATGTGTATCCAATATGCTTTGACTGTAATTAGGGTCAACCTTTTGCTCTCGAACTCGCACTATAAAATCATCTAACATGTTGACGAAGCCACGTTTAAGCAGCGTTGAATCCCAGTCATTAAAACCAAGTTGATTACTTGCGCCACTTTGATAATGCGAGCCATGTGATAAGTTGTCAATTTGCCATTTTTGTAGCTGGCCAAAAGCTTCGAAACGCTCTTCGGTTACTCCACAAACTCTGTTCATTGAGCCATGAAAATGGGTGTTATCTACACTCCACTGAACGTGCAAAGCCGCTAACTCATTATTGCGCCAATTAGTTTGCACCTGAAGGTTATTAATTTCAGAACTTTGACTAAAACTCAACAAGGTATCAACTACATGAATAAAGTCATCCATGATAAAAACTCTAGCCTGTGCGATAATATCCGAGCGGTTTTTCTGGAGCCGTAAATTGGTAAAGCCTTTATCCTTTATGGCGGTTAACAAAGGTGCATACCGTCGATTAAACCCTACAAACAAGGGAATCCCTTTGCTGTTAGCAAGAGTGATTAATTCTTTAGTTTCTTGTAAGTGATAACTAATAGGCTTATCAATGAACACTGGGATGTTATTTTGAATGAGGGTTTTAGCAAGCTCAAAATGACTTTCGGTGCTACTGTGAATCATAGCGGCATCAGGTTTAGCCAAAATGAGTGACGCTAAATTTGTATGGCATTCTTCAACTCGATATTGTTTAGCCAAGGCTTTTAGTAGCTCAGTATTACGTGTACACAATACAGGGGTAATTTCTACATGGTTACAAACCACAGGCAAGTATGCTTTTTGCGCGATATCACCTAAACCAATCGAAGCTATTCTCAACATTATTCTTTACCCGTGTTTGTTATTATTAAGAGCCATCCATTGTGCCATGTTCTTTTTGAACATAAAGGGACAAACTACGAATAATTGAATCGGTTAAAGAGATTTTGTTGCCTTGATTAAGTGCATCATTTTTACGTATTAATTTTATTGTGCCGGCAATAAATCTTCTAAGAAAAACGCAGATAACTCTGATCGGCCACTTAAACCCGCTTTAGCATATACCGACAAGGATTGTGCCCGAGCTGTTTTTTCACTGGTGCCACGCACGCCGGCAACTTCTTTTAAACTCATGCCTTTGAGCAGTAAAAAAGCCACTTCTTTTTCTGCTGGCGTAAGTTGCCAGTGATCGAGTTGTTCGTTAATCAGTTTCGATAGGCCATCTAAGTATTCTTTTGATTGCTGCCGCCATTGTGCCGCTTCTTGTTTTAAGTTAGCGGTAAGTTCACGCTCTGACTGTAAATCATGTTTTAATTTGTTTAGATCTTTAAAAATATAAAATACACCAGCTAACGCTAAAACCCCGGCTGCACCTTCGATCACAAGGTGCCAAATTTCGACACCTTCATTTAAATCTTTTATTAGGTCAAAGCTAATTAACACCGCAATTACTAAAAGAGTGGTTAGTAATACAACTCGGTCTTTATTGCTCATCGTTTGTTTTACTCATGTTTCGAATGGCTATTATGCTCTTCACTTTCATCATGCTCGTTTTCATCTGCACCTTCAAATTCAGACAAAGTTAATGTTATGCCAAATAACGAGGTGCTTCGACTGTCTGGATCAAAGTTTTTCAACAAAATAGTGCTACAGCTTAAAGTAAATACTAAATATACAAACGCAATCACAGTGTGTTTCGGTACTGATGTCAAAGATTCTGGCAAGTTCTGTTTTTCACCGGTTAACATGCTTTTGCCTATAGGATCTTTATGTTTAATGGTATGTAAAACAATACCCAATAAATGCAGTACAACGGTTAACATAAATGCGTTAGCGCAAAATTCGTGTATTTCTTCAATGGCGTGATCAAAGGGACCGGTTATCATCAACAAACCCGTTATGCCCAAACAGATAGCCAACAACATCATCACTAATGCTGCCCAACTAGACGCAGGATTGTGTCCAGCATAACGTTGATTTTCACCTGATACACTATGTCTTAAGTAGCTGAACAGCGCTTTAGGGTGTAATAAAAAGTCTGAAAAACGGGCGTGTTTACTGCCCCCTACCCCCCAGATTAACCGCCAAATTAATGCAAGACATAAGGTAATGCCGGCAATCATATGATAGGAAAACAATACGCTATCATCGTCTACCCAATTACCAATACTAAAGGCAATTAAAAAACAGCCGGCAAATAGCCAATGAAAAAATCTTGTTGGTAAGTCATATACACGTGTCATATTGTGCTCCTATTGACTAAGGTGTACTTTGCAATACGGGCTATTGTTGCGTTCATACTCACTTATTGGCCATAGAGCAAATGACCTACAAAAATGTTTTTACTTATTTTTCATGTAGATAAAACCAAACAATCAAAGAAGTTACCACGCTATTTTTTGCATATTAACAACAGCAAACATTGACTAACCCCAATAATGTTCCACACTAAAGTACAAGGATTTTCCGTTTTACTTTTTAAGGGTATTAACATGATAAAAAACACAAAGTTATTAACGCTATTATCGTTTTGTTTACTGATCGCAAACCCTAGCTTTGCTTATCAAATAAACAACGATAAAAGTGCTATTCAAAATGAAGAAATGACCAAAGAAGCTCAACAAGCGAGAAAAGAAAAAGCCAAGCTTGAACGAGAGCAACGCAAAGAGGCTGCTAAAGCACAAAAGCAGGCACAAAAAGAAAAAGCAAAACTTGAACGTGAAGTTCGTAAAGAAGAAGCGAGCGCTGAAAGAAATGCCCGCAAGGAAAAATCGAAACTTGAAAAAGAACAGCGAAAACAAGCTGCCAAATCGGAAAAACAAGCACGTAAAGAAAAAGCTAAATTAGAAAAAGAAAAACGTAAAGAATTGGCAAAAGCCGAAAAACAAGCTCGAAAAGAGCAAGCGAAATTAGAGAAGGAAAAAAGAAAACAAGCCGCCAAAGAAAAGATAGATAACGAAGAAAATCAAGGCTAACACTCAACATTTTATTTGAAATAGCGGTCGACAACACTGAATACCCCTACATTCTTTTTAAAGAATATCAAATGTTTGACCGCTAGTGTTTCCTGCCGTTAAGTAAAACATTACAATTGGTTGAAATAAACCCAATTGAATATTCATGTCGCCCGTTACTCTCTCCCCTATTAATGCTTATCAGGAACTAGTTGCCACTAAAAAAATTACCCTAGATAACAATCAGCAACAGGCGGTCGAGTTACTGGAGCAACTACATTTAGCCTGCACAGAACAAACTTCTTGGTTTAAGAAAAAGCAATTTACCCTCAAAGGAGTTTACCTATGGGGAAAAGTTGGACGAGGCAAAACCTTTTTAATGGATTTATTTGCCAATTCACTTCCGGATCATCTTTATCAACGTCAGCATTTTCATCATTTTATGCAAGATGTTTATCGGCAATTAAAAGCATATCAAGGTAAACCAGATCCTCTAAAACATGTGGCATATCAATTTCATCAGCAATATCGAGTTTTGTGTTTTGATGAGTTTTTTGTCAGCGATATTGGTGACGCCATGTTATTAGGTAATTTGCTGCAACATTTATTCGAGTTGGGCATTGCCGTTGTTTTTACCAGTAACTGTGCGCCCGACGAGCTATATCGTAACGGTTTGCAACGTGCACGCTTTTTACCTGCCATTGCTGCAATTAAACAATATGCCTCAATATTCCATTTAGATGGTGAGCAGGATTACCGTCACCGAGTATTAACCAGCTCTCCTTGCTACTTTGTTTTGCCACCTAAGGTTGAACAACAAGCCGAGCTACATCAAAAACTACTTAAACAACAAGGCCTAGTTCAACAACAAGCAGAAAACTCTGCGCCCAATGCCCATCAAATCACTATTTTGCATCGCCACATTTCATTTATCACACAAGGCCAATTTGATAAAAATAAAGCTATCGCATTTAATTTTAGTGACCTGTGTCTAGGGCCACGAAGCCACTTTGATTACGTCGAACTTGCGAGATTATTTAACACTATATTGCTGTTTGATGTGCCTGTACTTAGTGGTAACGCCCGCGAAACAATTAAAGCCAGAGGAACAGAAGATAACGGCTCGAATATCAACCTCGCTGCTAGCGAAACGGGTCAACGACAAGTTGTGCTAGCGCCAATGGACGACGGCGCACGACGTTTTATCGCCTTAGTTGATGAGTGTTATGACCGGAGAATTAAACTGATCATTACTGCTGATGTGCCGCTAAACCAACTGTATAGCAGTGGTAGCTTAATGTTTGAGTTTGAGCGAACAAAGAGTCGATTAACAGAAATGGCTTCGGTGGAATACAACAGCACGGTATATAATCCGAATAAATTGAATAAGTCTTAACATGATCTGTCAGATTTGATTTTTAGAGTTGAATTAAATCTGACAGTGAATAGCCGATTAGTGCCAATAACAGACTTACATTCTTACTTCCGTTTATCTAATGAACTAAATTTTTCGAGCGTTCATTCTCCAAAAATAAAGTTGCCCATTTTTTAATATTCTTATCACATTGCCATCTTCTAACATGACTAAAGAGTCTCTTGATATGGGATACAGTTGATGAGTGGTGCCTCTTGGAGTTTTCATTGTTAAGAATCCATCTGCTTGTTGGCTTATTTCAACATTAAATCCAGCGGGTTCCATCCTATAAACCCCTACGACATTTTCAATTTCAGTTTTAGTCCAGTCTGCCAAAGCTAACTTTTTACTTTTGTACGCACTCCACTCCGTTTGATTAGAAACACTTCGCATAATCTCTTCTATTAGCCGATTACTAAAGTTGCTATTTGCCATTACAACAACTGCATCACCACGCTCAGGAAAAGCAACCATGTATGCTCTGTAGCCTTTAGTCCAACCCGCGTGATCGATATGTAAATCAATTCCGTTGCCGTGAACACCGAACCCTAAACCCATTTTTGAATCTACGACTGTTGAAAGTTCTTTTGCTAACGTTGCCTGCATCATCGTGTTATCAATGCCCTGATAAGCTTTCATATATGCAATGAGTAGCCTAGCTAGATCTGAAGGAGTGGACCAAAGCCCTGCTGCTGCTTTTTGTGGATAATTAAACCAACCCAAAGGATATGCATTTCCCGAATATCCATGGCCTTTAGCGATGTTAGGTTGGTCTGAGTATTTAATGACTTCAAATGTACTTTGATTCGCCATAAACTTTTTAAAAAGCTGTGAGTTCATATATTCAGCAAAAGTTTGCTTCGATACATTCTCTATTATTAGCTGTAATAATGAGTACCCTCCGCCAGAGTATTTATATTGACCAATAGGAGATACGACCCTGACAGGTTCTATTTTTTTTGTTCCATTAAGAATATCTAGGGTACTGGGTAGTTCTTCTAGTTGTTCGTATCCAGGGTATGAAGCATTATTAACACCGGCAGTATGAGACAATAATTGACGAAGTGTTAACTTGTGCCTATCTTCAAACTCCCAAGAAGTAAGATAATTATTTATAGGTTCATCCAGTGAAAGTTGTTTAGTGGTCACTAAATGCATAATACCAAGGGCGGTTACTGCTTTGCTTAAAGAAGCAGCTTGAAACAGTGTTTGTTCATTGACGATATTAGGGCTGCTTTCAGCAAGTGTTCCATACCCTTTGGCGAAAACAAGGTTCTTGTTTTTTACAACCGCAATACTCACACCAGAAGCACCATAATACTTCATACGGTCGCGTAACTTGAATTCCATCCCATAATTTTCAAATTGAACAGCTGGCGCCAAAGATTTTCTAAATATTATCTCATCAAATTCGTGTGCATTTAATGGTGTTAATTGCAAACAAATAAGAATAATAAGCATCTTGCAATATGTATTAGCTGACATATTAAGCCCTATAGTTATACCTAGTGGTAAGCGGTAGTTTCTAGCGCTGGAAAATTAGAAATACCTGTTGATAATAATATGGTTTTTATATAGTAATTGAGATGGCTAGAAATTGAAAAAGGTTTAAAAACTGAGTTTCTGCTGAGTGCCAATAACTGTCATTCGTAACGCCGTGCTAAGCGGTTAAAAAGTTTGGCTAAAATTAGCAAGGAACGAGCACAAGCCAAACTTTTGTGTCCGTTTGAGCACCTTGTTATAAATCAATTACTCTGTAGTTGTTCTTTTAATTTTTGCTGCTCTATTTTGAGCTTTAATATTTTATTTTCTTGCTCGACTACATCAACCTCTGTTTTGGAGTATAGTTTTTCAGAAGTGATCAAATATAAAGCCAAAATACTTGGAATCGAAATAAGTAATATTGCAAAAATATCATCTTCTCTAATATGACTTTCGTTTATTAAATATATAATCGAAAATCCAAGCCCACCGATTGCAAACAACATTAAGATAACAGCGCAAATTTGTCTTAATTTCACAAAACTCTCCATGATTTATAGCAGTTTATTAAGAGGCAAGTTGCCTCTTTTTCTACCGCAACATCGCCTATTTACATTTTAGAGCAATTTACAACACTAATAATAAGTTGTTACTAGTCAGATGGTTATTTGAAAGTTAACATTTTATAAGTTGCGGAAAACAGGCAAATTGCCTGTTAATATTATTAAGGGAGAAGTAATCATTAATAAATGGAATAGGCATAATTTTTACTTCTAACAACTAAGAGTTTGATATGTGCATTGAGTAATCTATTCAATGACCGTTCCTCGCTCATAGCTGTCTATCAGATGAAGTCTGAACTTATTCATCGAAACTGTAAGATCAGATATGAGCTACTACAAACAATTAATAATAGTCTAAGTACTGCTCGAAATTTTTTTGATAGCTCGCGCAATATCATCAATATTAATAGGCTTAGCGACAAAGGCTTTCATACCGGCTTGAAAACATTTTTCTTTGTCGTCTTCTAGGGCGTTTGCCGTCATTGCAATAATCGACATAGAGCTTTGAAATGATAAGATTAATTTAGTTGCCGTGACACCGTCCATTACCGGCATTTGCATATCCATGAAAATTAATGTGAATTGCATTTCTTTGCACACTGAAACCGCTTCTTCTCCATTTTCAGCCAAAGTAACTTGATAGCCGAGTTTTGCTAATGTGAGTTTAGCAATAGTTTGGTTTATTTTATTGTCTTCAACTAGTAATACACGATGTGGATAGCAACTAGCAAAGTTTTGATAATCTATTTTTGCCACAGGTAACATTGACGTTTTTTGTTTGGATTTTTGCAAGCTCAATTCAAATGTAAAAGTAGAGCCAATATTCTTTTCACTTTGAACTGAAATTGTTCCCCCCATCAAGTTTAATAACTTGGAACAAATTGAAAGCCCTAACCCAGTGCCGCCAAATTGTCTTGTTATTCGCTCATCAGCTTGACTGAAATCTTTAAACAACCTCGATTGTTCTTTTTTCGTCATTCCAATGCCATGATCTATAACACTAAACTGCAGTGTGACATTATTGTTGTCTTCTTTTAACGGTAATATATTAAGAAGAACTTCTCCTCCATTGGGCGAAAACTTTATTGCATTGCCTAACAGATTGGTCAGTACTTGCCTTATTCGCAACACATCGCCTTCTAACTTTTTTGGTATATTCCGAGCGAAGTTAACAGCCAATACAACACCTCGTTCAGAAGCAAGATTTGCCATCAAATAAACTACTTCATCAATACTTTTTGCTAAGTTAAATGACCGCTTCTCAATTTTTAAACTACCAGATTCAATCTTAGATAAATCTAAAATGTCATTAATAATCGTGAGTAAACTTTCGCCGCAAGATTCTATCGTTGAAAGCATTTCGTTTTGGCTTACCGCTAACGAGGTATCTTTTAACAATGAAACCATACCAATAATGCCATTCATAGGTGTGCGAATTTCGTGACTCATATTGGCCAAAAATAAAGATTTAGCTTTTTCTGCAGCTTGTGCTTCTTCTTTTGAGCGCAAAAGTTCTGCTTGTTGCTCCTTAAAGTGAGTCATGTCCCTTAGAATGCAAGTAAAATAAAGCCCGTCTTCAGTACTTGCCTCTCCCACATTCATAACAACAGGAATCAAAACACCAGACTTTCCTCTTCCATTTACTTCTATTTCTATCCCTGTTATGTCTGAAATAGTATTGTCATGATAATGTTGCAGATATTCTTTTTGCTCGTCATTCAGTTCAATTGGAATAATGTTTGTGAAGTGTTTGCCAACCAGTTCTTTTTCGTCAAAACCAAACAGGCTTTCACCCTTTTTATTCAAACTCAGAATAATGCCGTGATGATCAATAACCAGAAATGCATCTGGACTAGTTTCAATAAGCGCTTGTAACTTAGCATTATTTTTTTGATTAATAACAGATTGTTGTTTTAAATCGGTAATGTCGCGCGATGAAGCATATAAATAGAATTCGTTGTTGATCTCTATACCACGTGCGTTTATTTCAACATCAAAAATGTCGCCATTTTTCTTTTGATGTTTGGTAATAAAAATTTGAGGTGATTGAATAAGATCTTTAATGACAGGTACTAGTTGTTCAACATGAAATTTTCTGTCCCAATCCCTAACATTAAGCTCGAGAGCTTCTTCATAGCTAAAGCCAAGTAGATCTGCAAAAACATTACTGCAGTAAACTACATCTCCCTGCTGATTAAGAATATGAATTCCATCTGGCGCGTTTTCTACTAAATTTTTTAGTAGCTTTAATTCATCTGTAGAAGATTTAAATGCATTCTTAATATTCATAACAAAGTATGTACATCTCCTGCATTGCTGAAGTAGAAATTATCATTAACCAATCAAAAATGTATATGGCATAAGCAGACAAGTAAATCAGGTCAACCACTTTGTATTTGCGTTTGCAAATAGTCTATTACACGTTTGTGACGCATTTTCACTGCCGAGAGTTTCATGTCGCAAATATCTGCGATTTCTTGAAATTCCAGCCCAGTACGGTAACGTAACAAAATAATATTACGATCAACAAACGACAGCTCTTCCACCAAATGCATCATAACCTTGGCAACATCATGTTCTTTGGGCAAGTGAGCTTCTAACGAATCTAAATAATCATCGCCATTATCGACTTGCTCCCATCGACGCTCTCGAATTTTATTGATGCATTCATTGTGTGCAATTTTAAAAATCCACACTTTAAACGAAACGATCCACTTAAAGCTTTTCATGTTTGTCATGGCTTTAATGATCGTTTCTTGCACCGCATCTTCAGCGTCAGACACATTACCCAATACTTTGACACAATAAGCTTTAAGCTTGGGCAAGTAAGGCGTAACGAGCTGTTGAAAGAACTGCGTATTGTAAGGCAGACTTTCTTGCACTAATGCAACAAGCTGCCTTTCGGTAAACTGAGTCAAAACGTAATCGGTTGGCTATTACTGTTTTATGACTTTATTTGCCAATAAAAACGTATTGGGCACAGTAATCATGTTCTCATCTTTAGACATGACTTTACTGGCGACACTACCAATGGAAATCACCGTTCCAGATACGTCTTGTACCGTTATATTGTCGCCTGCTTGATACATTTCACGTAAATACACACCGGCAACAATTTCTTTCGCCATTGATTTTGTACCAATACCTAACGAAATAGCGGCCGCTAAACCAATACTGGCAATAACCACTGAAATAATGGTATTCAGTAGCGATATGTCTATGTCTAACTGCGTAATCGATAACGAAAAGGTTATGACGATAATGATGCCACGACAAACTTCCGCGACTGAGCGTCCGTAATCTACACCAGTATTTTTTGCTGCAATTTTAACTGCATTAAACACGAGCTGTGCGACAAAAAAGCCACACAATAACACAGCCAGTGCCGCTAAAATTTTAGGCAGAAATAGCGCTAGGGTATCGATCAAGCCAGACAACATAGTTAAACCGACAATATCTAACGCGGCCAACAAAAATATCAGCAATACGAACACGGAAATAATCTTAGCAACAATTTCACTACCCGATGTTTTTACTTCCATTTTGTCGAGCACTTCATTTAAGCCCAACTTATTAGTGAAAGTGTTAAAACCAATTTTATCGAGTGTTTTGTTTAAAAAGCGTTTACACAACTTGGCAATAATCCAACCAAGTAACAAAAAAATGAACGCGACAATAATATCGGGCAGTATGGTCATGATCTTATGCCAGATGGTCATCAACCCGTTGTAAGTTTTATCTGTGATATTTGCCGTATCCATTATTTACTCCTACCTTGTGCCATATTGTTAAAAATTGGCTTTAAAATTTTCATTAATAGGCTGGCAAATACGACCCAAATAGATGCCATTCCCAACAAAACCAGGTCTTTACTTCCCTGTTGAACATTGACCGTCGTCGCTGCTCGATTAAATAGTTCTTGATCTGAAGTGGTAAAAGTCACGTCGTCGTCACTTTCCAACCCTTCAACCAACTGTTGTTCAATACTCTTCATGTTTACCCCTAGCATTAACCTTTAGCATTCACCCCTGCTACAGTTATTAACGTTTCAAACGTTCAAAAGTCACAATTAAACGTTGCGGGCGTATTTTACGCCAAATAAAAATTAATTCATTCAGATATTCTAGTCACTTCAGAAACAAGACAAGACACTGTTTTTATTGAGCTTATCCGAACGATTCAACTTATAAAAAACCAACTTTTACGTAAAAAAATAAAATTAAAAATATTTTTTTGTGACTTTTGCCATCCGCCCTCGTTATTACTTACAGAAATATAAGAACCCTTTCGAAACACAATAAAAGGAATAATGATGAAATTATTTAAATTTTCTCTTTTAGCAGCGCTAATTAGCTCTCCACTTGCTGCACAAGAAATCGATAAAGAATGGCAACTTGGCGTATTTGGTGATTACATTAAATCGAGCACCAATAAAGACAACCAATTAGACTGGCAACGTATCGAAGCAGGAAAATCTTTAGGTTTTGATTTAAAAAAAGAAATTAATGACCTGTGGAGTATGCGCCTTGAATTAGCTAGAACGCGTTATGACATTGACAATGGTAATGACAAATCTTACGGATACCGCTACGGTGTAGACGCTATTTACAATGTAGAAAACAGCGACTTTTATCTATTCACTGGTATCAAACGTTTTAACAACGTAAAAGATTACTATGCGGTAAATGTTGGTGGTGGTTACAACATTCAAATCAACGACAGATTATCAGCTTATACAGAAGCGGCTATATATAGAGACGTTGACTACGGGTTTGTTGATCAGGGCTTTAAAATTGGTCTTCAGTATACCTTTGGTGAAACTAAGTCTGTTCCTGTTGCTAAACCGGCGCCAACACCAATAAAACCAGCTAAACAAGAAAAAACCTCATGGACAGATGCTGATAACGATGGCGTTTTAGATCAAGACGATCAATGCCCAAACACAGCGGCTAACTTAAAAGTAGATAGCAAAGGTTGTGTCGTTTACACCACAGAAACAGATGAAATTACCTTAGCAATTAACTTTGCTCACGACAGTGCTTTTGTTGAGCCTGCAAATTATGCAGAAATTAAACGTTTGGCTGATTTCATGAAAAAGTACCCTGAAACCTCAGTTGAAATTGAAGGTCACACATCAGCTAAAGGCAAAGATGCGTACAACATGACACTTTCAGAAAAACGTGCCCAAGCAGTAAAACAAATTTTAATTGAGCAATTTTCGATTAACAGCAATCGTTTATCGGCCAAAGGCTACGGTGAAACACGCTTACTTGCGACAGAAAACTCTGCTCAGGCAGACAAAAAGAATCGTCGTGTAGTCGCTAAAATTTCTACCTCGACTCAAAAAGCAGTGTCTAAATAAAGTATTTCCGTATCTGCGTATTAGTCGAGCGCAACATACGGCATTTATACACTGTTTGAGAATGCGGACTCCCCGCCGCATTCTCCCCTTCATTAGCCAATCAGAAGGTGAAATTAACAATGAAACAGCTAAAAACATCTACTAAAAAGTTTATTTTTGCCAATATTAAACATAATGCCTCAACGTCTTCATACCCAACAAGAAAACTGGCAGACGGTGAAAACCCTATAGACAACACCACTCGTAAAGTTGAACACTTGAGCGAAAAAGCCTCTAGTGGTTCCTAATACCAATTGAAACAACGTACAAAAGAACACTTTTAAATAACACTTAATTACAGTACCTCGGCATGACGTGTTTTATTTTGAAGGAAATTCACTCCAAGGAATAACAACATGAAACACAGCTTTGCCGTTTTAACCACTTGTTTTGCCATCAGCCTAAGTGCATGTGATAGCGACAGTAACGACATTAATCTAGACCAACCACACTCGATTGATTTTCAGCAGGCCGAACATCAATTTACCCCGATATTTTCAGATTACCCAGTAAGTACCGACGAGCAAAACAACGAGGAGTTTTATCAGCTAGAAGGGAATTACATTAAATCACCAACAGATGACACATTAACACCCGGTTGGCGATTATCAGGCGACAACCGTTCTGACGATTTACTTATGGCAATTAAAGGATATGTCAGGGGATTGAAAGCAAATCGCCATTACCAATTTACTTTGTCCGTTTCCCTTTCCACTGACATTCCTTCTAACTGTGTCGGCATAGGTGGTGCTCCTGGTGAGTCTGTGTTTGTAAAACTCGCGGCATCAGCCGAAGAGCCAAAAAATGAAAAAGTAGATGGTATGTATCGGCTCAATATTGATTTGGGTAACCAATCGCAATCGGGAACACAAGGCGTAACCGTGGGAGATATCAGTAACGGCATAGACTGCAACGATGAACAAAAATATGTAAAAAAAACTTTATCTATGCAACATGCTATAGATGTAAAAACGGATCGTTTTGGCGGTTTTTGGTTACTTGCAGGAACCGATTCAGGCTTTGAGGGAACAACAACCTACTACATCAACAAAATCACCATGAATATAGCAAAGTAATACTTTTCAGCTCTTATACCAATTAGCTTAAATATCTATGCTAAATGGTATTATCATCTAACTTGCCGTTAGCGTGTTACTGATGGCAAGTTATAGGTGATAAGCGGTATAGCGCCATCAGCACACTTTGCTTAGTATTAAACAATATCCGTGAAACAAGCACTTAGCGCTTTTAACTTTTACGTGATTTGTTTTTTTACTAACTGTCATAAATACTGCAGTTAACATTAGATTAAATTTCGCTTATGTGGTCTTCGTTAATAAACAAGCTCCCCTCACGACAATTGTTCTTAGCCAATTGTCTTTTCTGGCTGCTACTCAACACCATTGCGGCACTGCATAGTTATAGAATGCAGTTACATTATGAGAAACCAGCAGTATTTACTGATATTTGGCTGGAATACTTACCTTGGTGGGGAAATTGGATTTTTATTGCGCCATTGGTATTTGCAGCAACCTCAATGATCACATTTGACAAAAATCGACCAGCACAATTTATTATTCTCAATGTGATCAGCTCTTTTACATTGTGCAGTGCTTATTGGTTGCTCACCATAGTGGAAGTAGCCTTGATTAAAAAAGGCTATATTAACTTAGAAATATTGCAGCATGCATTTGAACGGCTATTGTTGAGCCCAATGCATATCGACTTTCTGGTGTACCTAGCCATTTTCTGTACCGGATACTCAATCACTTATTATACTCGAGCCAAACAACAAACTCGTAAAAGCGAAGTCTTAAGCAAACAACTGCTGCAAGTTGAATTACAGTCACTGCGTTCACAACTAAACCCACACTTTTTGTTTAATACCCTTAATTCGGTCGCAGGCCTAATTCGGTTGGACGAAAAACAAAAGGCGGTTAAAGCATTGAGTGAACTGAGTCTAATGCTGAGAAAAGTATTAGAAAACCAAAATAATCAGCTAATTCCGCTTCAGCAAGAGATTGACTTTATTCAGAGCTATTTGACCATTCAGAAAATGCGCTTTGAAGATAAACTGGAAACCCAGTTTGTTATTGAAGGTGACTATCAAGACTGTCATATCCCATTTATGTTGTTACAACCACTTGTTGAAAACGCAATTCAACATGGCTGCCAACTCGAAAGTAATAAAAATACCTTAACCATTAATATTACGGTTGATCATGACAAACTCCATTTTATTTTGATCAATAAACTGCCCGAAACAGATCAACATCAGGGTTTTGGCATTGGTATAAAAAACTGCCGACTAAGATTAGAAAAGTTATTTAATGACTATACTTTTAGTTTAACTGAATTAGATAACAGCTATTTCAAAACTTCATTAACCTTGCCTGTCGGAGCACAAAATGATTGATGTGTTAATTGCTGATGACGAGCGTATTGCAAGGGAAACCATTAAGTTATTATTAAAAGACCAACCTGATATTGGCAACATTTACCTAGCAGCAGATGGCGAGCAGGCCATTGCTCTTGCCAAAGAGCATAATCCTCAACTGATTTTTCTCGATATTCAAATGCCAGGCAAAACAGGCATTGAAGCGGTAGGTGAACTTGCCGAAGAAGCTGTGGTGATTTTTGCCACCGCTTATGACCAATATGCCATTGCAGCATTTGAACTCAATGCCGTCGATTACTTATTAAAACCATTTGATGACGACCGGTTTTATCAATCATTACTGAGAGCTAGATTAAAAATTGCCAGTCAAGATAACAACCAATTAAAAGACATGAAAAAATTGGTTACCCTGCTGTCACAAGAGCCTGAAAAACAATACAAATCACAGTTAATAGTGAAAGACCCAGGTCGCATTCGATTAATTGATGTAGCGTCTATTTCCCATATTCAAGGTGCAGGAAATTACGCTGATATTCATTTGCAAGACGGTGGACATTTGTTACATAGAGCAACGTTGACAACATTAGAATCTCAGTTAGATCCACAAGAGTTTATTCGCATTCATCGCTCCACCATCGTTAAACGCTCGTGTGTCAAAGAGCTTAACGCAACAGAAAATGGCGACTATGTGGTAACCCTCTGCACCGGTGCACAATTAACATTGAGCAGAAGAAATAAAAGTAAGCTTGATTTACTCATCTCTTAAAAAAATAGGGCAACATTTGTTGCCCTTTTGCTGAACAGTAAACGCTTTGCGTTGACTAAATAGCCAATAATCTAGAAGCCCAAAAAGGAATCACATCCACTTCTAAAAAACTCAACAGTTGCTCATTCCAGGCGGTGGTTTACAACAATCAAGCCCCTTTCATACTGCCACTTTATTCAACAAATACGAATAATAATTCAAAATAACTTATAGCTGTTTGTTTTATATACAAGCTTATAAAGCTGTTAAATAATTTTTTCGACGTAATCTGCTATCGCTAAACTAGAAGTTAAACCTGGAGAATCTATGCCGAATAAATTAACTAAACCTTCAATCTGATGCTTCGCAGAAGTTTGAATCATAAAGTCTTTAAATCCTTCATGCTCACTTTGTAACTTAGGACGAATGCCTGAATATGCAGGTTGTAATTTTTCTGCATCAGCCGATGGAAAATATTTAACAATCGCTTGAAAAAACTTTTCTTTAAGTTTTGCATCAACTTGATAGTCGATTTCGTCAATATATTGTGTATCTGGACCAAATTTTATTTGCCCAGCAATATCGATGGAAGCGTGAATTCCCAAACCATTGTTTTCAGGTATAGGGTAAATTAAACGTGCAAAAGGGCTTTTGCCTGAATAACTAAAATAATGCCCTCGACACATGTGTAACTGTGGAATATGACTTTTATCTAACTCTTGTACAGAAGCTGCAACTTTCATCGCATGTAAGCCCGCACAATTAACCACAACATCAGATTGAATTGTCATCATTTGGTCAACGCTAGTAAGTGTTAGGTTTAAACCTGCACTGGCTTTTGTAATGGTTTCTACCTGCGTGTTGGCAACATACAAACCCTTGGCTTGTTCAAAATCAAATAGTAAAGCCTGCATATACGAATGCACATCAATAATGCCTGACGATGGCGACATCAAACCCGTTTCAGCACTAACTAAAGGTTCTAAATCGTGCAATTGATTTTTACTAACCAAAAAAAGATCATCAACACCATTGCTGATACCCTGTTGCATAATACTTTCAAGCTTTTCTTGCTCATTAACACTATGCGCTACCACAAGCTTGCCTGTGTTATTAAAGGGAATGTTTTTATCTTGGCAATATTGGTAAAGCTTGTGTTTTCCTTCAACACAAAACTTAGCTTTCAAGCTGTTGGTTGGATAATAAAGCCCAGCGTGAATCACTTCACTATTACGACTACTGGTTTCTTCTCCAAAGCGGGCGTTCTTTTCAACTAATAACACGCTGTTAAAACGTTTGCTTAACTTGGCCGCTACGGCCAACCCGACAACACCAGCTCCAATAACTACGGCATCAAATTTTTCCATGTGCATCTCAAATTGTTCACTTCATTGATAAAACAATATTCAACGTTTATCAGTTTAATTATACTGATACTCTTTAAAAATACCCTGTAAACAACCACTATCATGCAAAAAATATCATTTTTCATTTTATTAATCTGCTTTAGTGCACCTAGCTACTCTTTGGGAAAACAAGGACATCAACTAGTTTGTCAGTTGACTTACCAACTTTTGTCAGCAGAACAACAAGCCAATGTAGATCAGTTGTTAGCTAGTTTGCCAACAAAAGAAAAGCGCCGAATTAATAAATACAATCGATTAAAAGCTAACACAGATATTACTTTAGCCACCGCCTGCACTTGGGCTGATGCAATTAAGTCAGAATCTGAATATGACCAATATAAACCTTGGCATTACATTAACGTAAACCGCACTCAGCAAAACATCTCTGCACAAACCTGCCAAAAGGATTGTGTAACGCAGGCAATTCAATTTCATACCAAGCAACTCACATCAAGTGAATTAAGTATTGAAGAAAGAGCCAAAGCACTGATGTTTTTAGGCCATTGGATTGGAGATATTCATCAACCTCTGCATGTCAGCTTTGCCAGTGATTTGGGTGGAAATAAACTCGACATCAAACCCTTTGTAGGAAAGTGCAAAAACTTGCATTGGTACTGGGATCAATGTTTGTTGTACCCTGCCACCCGCCAAAAACAACCACTTAATGAATATTGGCAGGCAAAACTTCGCCAGGTACTCACTCGAGAAAAAATGCAGCAGTGGCAAAATAGCGATCTATTCCAATGGGCAAATGAATCATTATCACTCGTTCGAGCTCCAGCTACTAATTATTGTCAGCTTGCAGGGGATTCATGTAATGTGCCAGCTGAACAGCCAATAGTCCTTAGCCAAAGCTACCATGAAAAAAATCAACAGATATTAGTCGAAAGAATTGCGCAAGCTTCGGTGCGTTTTGCTCAAACACTAAATGACAATTTGACTTTGTAACAGCAAAAATAACAGTTGATTTTTTAATCAGTTAAACAGCATACTAGAGTTTCGTGAGCGCTTAATTTTTCATGGGAGAGGGAATGTTAACGCAACTTGAACAAAGTAAAAAACGCTGGGGTGGACAAAACAAAGTCATCGACAACTGGCTCAAAGAAAGACAACTATTATTAGTGGCATACTGTGAACTTATCGGTATGCCACAAAAAGAAGATCACAATCATTCATTACCTTCTCAGCAAGATTTAACACGATTTTGCCAAATATTGATGGACTACCTTTCTGCCGGACATTTTGAAATATTTACCAATATCGTTGCTGAATGTAATGAAAAAGGTCCTGATGATAAACGTCAAGCAGACACAATTTTTCCAAAGTTAAATGACTCAACAGATCTCGCATTACAATTTAACGATAAATACGCAGAAATGCCGGTCGATGATTTACCGGATAATTTTGATATAGAACTTTCTGCTTTAGGTCGAGCACTTGAAGATAGGTTTTCATTGGAAGATCAGCTTTTAGATATGTTGGTGCACTATTAAAAATAGCCCTAGAAACGCATTGCTTTTGCCAAGCTGAGGTTATTTCAATTTAGTCATAAAAAAAGCCCTATAAATAGGGCTTTTTCAATTGAGTCTTTTCGACTAGTGACCGTGACCTTCGTGGCCAGCTTCACCTTCAGTTGGCGCTAGAATGTCTAAAAGCTCAACTTCAAAAATAAGCGTTTTGTTGCCAGGAATTGAAGGAGGTCTACCATTTGGACCGTAAGCAATATCGCCTGGAATAGCGAAACGGTATTTAGCACCTACACCCATTAACTGTAAACCTTCTGTCCAGCCAGCAATAACGCCATTTAATGGAAACTCAGCAGGTTGGTTTCTTTTGTAAGAGCTATCAAACTCAGTACCATCGATGAAAGTGCCACGATAGTGAACACGTACTTGGTCTGTAGCCGCTGGTTTTTGGTCGTTACCTGCAGTTAACACTTCATATTGAAGGCCTGATTCTGTTGTTACAACCCCTTCTTTTTTACCATTTTCAGCTAAGTATTGCTCACCTTCAGCTAGCGCTTCTTCTGCAGCTTTTTGAGCTTCTTCTTGCTGTTTAGCCATAAACTCTTGTTGCTTTTCACGAAGTGTAGATTCAAGGTTACCCATTAACGCTTGAATTTCTTCTTGTTCAAAAGCTACTTTATTATCAAGTTGATTTAAAAGGCCTTGGCGAATAATGTTCGCATCTAAAGTAATGCCTAACTTTTCTTGTTGTTCAATATTACGTTGAACAAAAGTACCAAAGGTAGCACCTAAAGCATAAGCTTGCTTTTGCTCTTCAGTTTCAAATGCAGGTGTTTGCGCTTGAGCTGTCGCTTCTGTTTTCGTTTCTTCTTTTGCTTCTTGTTGGCAGCCCATCGCTGTGACTAATGCCAACGCTACCATGGTAGGTTTAAAAAATTTCATTAAATACTCCGTTAATACTCCAAGCGTCGACTTGAATGCAAACTCACAGTGTTATACACATGTGCCGTAAAAGGTCATATACTAACGACAAATGCCACGAGAAAAAAGTATTAATGTGTAGAGCGATTCAACCGATTGTTATTGCAGTTATATCTTTGATTTTTATCGCTGCGTGCCAACCTTCAGGCCAGCAGCCCTTACAAAGGTGGCAACATGCTGTAGAAGGTGCTTATGCTGCGTCAATTTCAGACGATAGTAGCCTAGCCGCAGTAAGCTCAGTGCATCATGGCATAAGCTTATGGGACCTTAATAAAAACACCCAGCTATTTAATTGGTCACAACAACAAGATTCAGCAGATAACCTTGTTCTTGCCATCGATATCGCCGCCAATAATAGCCATGTATTAACGGCTAGCAGCGAAAATTTTTCTTTGTGGAATGCCACCACAGGTAAATCTGAAGGCTTTTGGCAAATTGACGCATCAACGATACGTGACGTTGCACTGTCCAATAATGGCCAGCATATTTTAATTGGTCGTACAGATGGTAAAGTCACACATGTAACCCCAAAAACAGGTAGACGCTTAGAATTCCTTGGCCATCAAGAAAAAATTAACGCGGTAGACATGTTGCCCAATGGTCGTATCGCTATCTCAGGCGGTAATGATTTTGTCGCCTATGTTTGGGATACACAAACTGGCCAAGTCATTTACAAATTTAACCACCCTAGCAGAGTTACCATGGTAGCTATGGATGCCAAAGGACGTTTTGCTTTTACTGCCGACAGTAAAAAGCTTGCACATATTTGGGACCTTAAAACGGGGGAAGAAATAAGTCAGTTGCAATATAGCAATCGACAAGAAGTATTTAGCTCGGTGAGATTTTCTGAAGATGGTCAATACCTGGTCACGGGCGCCCCTTCCCGTAAAGTAAGTGTTTGGCAAATAAGCTCAGGAAAGCGCATGGCTAGCTGGCGAGTAACACCAAAAGAGGATATTCACCCTGCCAGTGCCGTTGTATACAGCGTAGCTTTTAGAGATAATAGCCACATTATTACTGAGTCCTCATCGGGATACGCAGAGCTATGGCAGATACCCAAATAGCCAATTCACTAAAATATTTAGAAGAACATATTGAAGCACTTGAATCACGCAATGCGTTTCAAGACGATGTTATTGAGCAATTAAGTCACGAACTTTCGGTACATCAAGCCGAAATTAGTGAGTTAAAATTGCAGCTAAAAATAATTGCTGAGCGATTTAAAAACCAGCAAAATTTTGGCTTAATGAAACCGGAAGATGAACCACCTCCCCCCCACTATTAGGGTTTAAAAACCCCAATAACACTTTCATTTTTGCGTACTTGCACTGACACATGCTCTTCAGGCTGTGTCATTTGATGATTACAGTTTACACACGTCACTTTTTCCACATCATTTTCTTTGGTTAATGCCATGGTATCCATTGCGTGACATTTTGGGCAAGTTGCGCCGGCGATAAAGCGTTTTTTGGCCATAAGTACTACTGTTTACAAAATAGAGTTGAGTAATGTGTATTTTACCTTGAATAACACCATGAGGAAAAGCGACAATAGCGCGGAATTTTTTTACTTGGAATAAAAGATGATAAATGCTGTAGAACTTACCTTGCACCGAGGGGTAAAACAATTAATTGAAGGCTCAAGTTTTACGATTCACCCAAATCATAAAGTCGGCTTAGTAGGTGCGAATGGCTGCGGTAAATCATCTTTATTTTCAGCGCTTTTAGGTAAATTACAACCAGATGCTGGAGAGCTCACTTTACCTTCAACGTGGAAAATTGCCACGGTAAAACAAGAAACGCCAGCACTTGAAGTATCAGCCATTGAATATGTAATCGACGGTGATGTTGAATTTAGAGCACTAGAACAACAGCTAGAACTAGCCCGCCAAGATGAAAATGGTACCTTAGAAGCAACCTTGATCAATCAAATTGACGCCATTGGCGGCTATAGTCTTCCAGCAAGGGCTGGTGAGTTATTGCATGGTTTAGGTTTTTTGCAAGAGCAACTAACGTTGCCAGTAAAAGACTTTTCAGGTGGATGGCGAATGCGCTTAAACTTAGCCCAAGCGCTAATAAGCCGAGCAGATCTAATGCTGCTCGACGAACCTACAAACCATTTAGATCTTGATGCGGTGATCTGGCTACAACGTTGGTTAAAGCGCTATAGTGGCACACTTGTGTTAATTTCTCACGATAGAGATTTCCTTGACGATGTTGTTGGGCAAATTCTGCATATCGAACGACAAAAGGCCAAACTTTATGCCGGCAACTACACTGCATTTGAACGCCAGCGTGCAGAGCATTTAGCACAGCAAGATGTTCAATATCAAAAACAACAAAAAGAAGTTGCACATTTAACCGCCTTTGTTGACCGATTTAGAGCCAAAGCCAGTAAAGCGAAACAAGCACAAAGCCGTTTAAAGCGTTTACAAAAACTGCCTGAGCTCGCTCCAGCGCATGTCGATACTCCATTTAGTTTTGGTTTCGAAAAACCTGACTACATGCCATACCCTTTACTTTCAATGGAACAGGCAAATTGTGGTTACGATACTGCAACCCCAATTTTAACTTCTGCAAACTTATCTTTGGTTCCTGGTAGTCGAATTGGTTTATTAGGCAGAAATGGCGCTGGTAAATCGACGTTAATCAAGTCACTAGCGGGTGACATCGCATTGTTAACGGGTCAGCGTTATCAAGCGCAAGAGTTGCGCATTGGCTACTTTTCTCAACATCAGCTTGAACAACTGCATATGCCATCAAGTGCTGTTGAGCACATCCTTAGAGCAAAACCAGAAATGACCGACTTGCAAGCTCGCAACTTTTTAGGGCGTTTTGGCTTTAGTGGAGATCAAGCACTTGGGCAAGTAGCTACAATGTCTGGTGGTGAAAAAGCTCGATTGGTTTTAGCACTCATCGTGCTTGAAAAACCGCAATTATTGTTAATGGATGAACCAACAAACCATTTAGATTTAGAAATGCGTCAAGCGCTGGTGTTAGCACTGCAAGATTTTGAAGGTGCAATTATTCTTATTGCCCATGATAGGTATTTACTCGAATCATGTGTTGACGAGTTTTATCTCGTTGCTGATGGCAAAGTAAGTGAATTTAATGGGGATATAGACGATTACCAAAAATGGTTAAACGACGATAAGAAAACACAAACAACACAACAAAAAAATTCAGAGAACCAAAGTAGCGGACCTGACAAAAAACAACAAAGAAAACAGCAGGCAGAACTTCGTCAACAAGCAGCGCCGTTAAAAAAACAAGCGCAAAAATATGAACAGCAAATTCAAGTATGGCAACAGCAATTAGATGAAGTTGAAGCAACTCTTGCAGATAACGACATTTACAGTGCGGATAACAAAGAGAAGCTAACCCAATTGTTAAAGCAACAAAGCCAACTCAGTCAAGACATTGAGTCTGCAGAAATGGAGTGGCTCACACTTGAAGAAGAAATAGAAGCGATAATGAATCCTTAATCGTATGCTTTGTGAAGTTTTGGATACAATCTGTTGCAAATTAATGCGTTAACATTTAAACAAATAGATTTATTCTCAGTGTTAATGACATGTGAATGATAAACCTTTTAGATAATTGACGATTATCTGCAGATACTTTTATTCTCGCTCAATGGATAAATCGTTATTATAATTGCTAATTAAAAGCCAACGAACAAATGGATAGAATATGAAAAAATTATCGTTAGTAGCGGCATTATTACTCTCAGTAGGCACTAGCCAAGCCGCCGATCTTGAACTAGGTATTTTTGAATTAAATCGTGGCCAGTTTATTAAAGCGATAGCTGAGTTCGAACCATTAGTTGCAGAAGGTTACGCGCCAGCCCAATACCAAATGGCAATGGTGTATCAAAATGGTTGGGGCAAACGTAAAGATCCTAAAAAAGCCGTTGAGTTGATGACGCAAGCCGCAGAGCAAAACTACCCAGACGCCTTGTTTGCACTTTCAGTGATGTATTCCGAAGGAAAATTAGTCCCTCAAGATCTGGAAAAAGCATTCTCCTTAATGAAAAAGGCTGCAGACAAAGAACTTGCCACGGCAATGTTTAATGTCGCTGTTATGTACGCCAATGGTGAAGGTGTACCTAAAAACAGCGCACAAGCCGTCAAATGGTATGAAAAAGCAGCTCGTAAAAGCTATGTTCTTGCTCAGTTTAATTTGGCACTGATGCATTATGAAGGACAAGGCGTAGAACAAAGCATCGAACAATCTTACATTTGGAACTATGTCGCAGCAAAAAGTGGTTATGTACCTGCCGAGAAAAGCAGAGACATGGACGTGCGTAAATTACCACAAGACCAAGTAAGAGAAATCACCGAAAAAGCTGAAGCGCTATACAAACAAATACAAGATCAAATTAAACTAAAAGTAAGAGCGGCTGAAGCCAGCAGCTTGTATTAACGTTTCACCTCAAATACTCCCTCTCTATTACCTTGTTGCACGAATCATCTTGCTCGTGCAACAAGATTTGATCCACGTCATAAAAGCGAATTTTTAACCGATTTACAATAGCACCGTTACATAAATTAAATTACGGAGCTGATTATGGACTTCTTCAATATGTTACTTAACGACCCTATGGTTTACATTCCAATGATAGGTCTATTTATTGTGCTAGGTATTTGTGGCTACTACGTTTACTACTTTATGAAAAATATCTCTGAAAGCGAAAAATAAGCCTTTAATAATCTCGTTATCAAGCAACCGTGAATCAAAAAATGAGCTTGGTAACTGCACAAAATTGCTAAGCTACTCAAATTCAAATGTTTGTTTTTTGAGCTACCGATAAGATTATTTGCTATACTAGCTTGCAGTATCCTTTTTAAAATATTGCAAGCTGAACTCAGGAGTTGTAGCTATGAACTTATCGATTAATAGCCCGTCTTCTTCGCTAAGCATCATTGATCGTGTCAACAAAGAGCGTGAAGAAAAGGAAGAGAAACTAGCTTCAGGAAAACGCATTAATAGTGCTGCAGATGATGCTGCAGGATTACAAATTAGCGAACGCTTAACTTCACAAATCAATGGATATGAGCAACTTAGTGTTAACGCTCAAGACCAAATTAATACCAATAATGTCCAATCTGGGCAACTGTCTTCGATCAGTGAAAGCTTACAACGCGCCAATGTGTTATCTATTCAATCGGCAAACCCGCTAAGCGATAACAACGCCATTCAGGGTGAGTTAGATCAATTAACTGAGCAAATTAATACTATTGCGGGCGAAGCACTGGGTAACAATAGCTTTATTTCAGGTTTAGATGCCAATGACCCACAAGCGACTCAACAAGCTCTCGAAGCGGCTTTTACCTCAATCAATTCAGACGCAGCAGCATTAGGTGCTGACTCCAACGCTTTATCAAGCCAAGTATCGAGTTATGAAGTAACACGCGTCAATGTCAGCGAATCAAGATCGCGTATCCAAGATACAGACTATGCATCAACTGGCAGTGAACAGCAGCAACTAAACACTTTATTGCAAGCAGCGGTTATTAACAAAAAAGATGAAGATTCACGTAAAGGCTTATTGATAAACCAGCTGGTGTAAACTGTATATTTTTTCCAATAAATTGATAACATAGCGCTTTTATTATTAATAAAAGCGCTATTATTCTTTCAATGATTATTCCACTTAACGCTATTGAACCACAAACATTGCTCAACATCATTGAGTCATTTATTTTACGTGAAGGCACCGATTACGGCGATGAAGAAGCCAGCATGGAAGAGAAAATTGCCGCCGTTAAAATAGCACTGCAACAAGGTAAAGTTGTGCTGGTTTATTCCGAGCTATATGAAACAGTTAATATAGTACCAGCTGAACAATTTCAAGCTGGTACCCAAGAGTTTTAATGACTATTGCTTTGAAAAGCTAAACGTGAAGTTTACTGGCACCGTTTGGCTGATACCTGGCAGAGCTGCAAGCTCTTTCAATTTAGCAATTCCATCATTTAAATTAAATGCAGGCGCTGACAATAAAACAGGCATCACCGTATTAACTTGGATTTTATCATCTGCAAGTTTTGCCACATTCACTTTTGCTTGTAATGTTTGAGCAACGCCATGTAACGATAATTTAGCCTCTACAGGTAAAATCATGGTTGTACCTACCTCGATCTTGGCAATTTTATCCATGTCAATTTTTGCATCAATTGTCGCATTGGCAAACTTGCCAACATTAAATAAATGCTCTTTCATACGCTCATCGCGGATAGCAATGTTAGTATCAACACTGGCAAGATTTATGGTGACATTCACTTGCCCTTGGTCATCAATATGACCGTCTACCTGTTTAAAATAATGATTTTCAGCGATGTGTTCTTTTTTAAATGAAGTAAAACTTAAAACGCTCTCTTTAGTGTTTAACTGCCATTGTGCAACTGACGGAAACGCGATCAGAGCGGTGAATAAAACAATAATTGATTTCATTAACTTTCCTTAAGTAATCTATGCTAACTATCTTGGTGAATAGTGGGGGATAATCACTTGCTGCCATGGTATGTTGTCATTCCCCAAACTAATAAAATCGGGATTTAATAAACTTTCCCGTTGATTATATGACAGAGCCTCAAATTCACTGTCGAGTATTGTACCGCCGGCTTGTTCTAAAATACATTGGCTAGCGCCTGTATCCCACTCTCCAGTTGGTCCTACACGCAAATAGCAATCTGCACCACCTTCTGCGATCAAACAGTTTTTAAGTGAACAACTGCCAAGGGCGATATGTTCATATTGGAAATCTGGTTTTAAGTATTGCCCCATCAAATGAAGTTCTTGCCTTCTGCTAATGGCCACTCGTATTTTTCGTTTACAATCATAAGGTGCAACATTAATTTGCTCGGTGCCATGAACATGCTCTTTAAAGGCACCTAGCCCTTTACTCGCATAATAGGTAATTCGATGATCTGGAGCATGAATAACACCGATTGCAGGCCAACCATTCTCAACCAAGGCAATATTCACAGCAAAGTCGCCACTACCAATAATGAACTCTCCTGTCCCATCAATAGGGTCAATCAACCAATAACGAGACCAGCTTTTACGCTCATCTAAAGGCACTGTTCCTACTTCTTCGGAAATAACGGGAATATCTGGCGTTAATCGTGATAATTCAGCCATCAATACTTCGTTGGCTGCGATATCTGCACTGGTAACAGGGCTGTTATCCTCTTTGGTTTCAGCCGTATAATTACCACGCGTATAATACTTGAGCACCTCTACACCGGCCAGCTTTGCGCTTTGAATGGCAATTTGTAAAAGTGACTCTAAGTTCATGCATTATTCCTCATTAAATCAACAACAAGCATAAGTGCTGCAATACTGCGTGCTTCGTTAAAATCAGGCCGAGCTAATAATTCTTGGTATTGCTTGATAGGCCAATAGACAACTTCAAGTGGTTCAGGTTCATCTCCTTCGAGCGACTCTTGATACAAATCACGTGCAAGAAATATTTCCATTGAACCTTTAAAAAAGGCCGGTGCCATAGCGACGGTATGCACAGCCTCTAAATGCTTTGCTCCAACACCTACTTCTTCTTTTAATTCACGGTTGGCAGCGATAATAGCTTCTTCACCAGGATCAATTAATCCTTTAGGAAAGCCCAGTTCATAACTGTGTGTACCAGCACAATATTCCCTAATCAAGATCAGAGTATCATCGTCAAGCATAGGAACAATCATTACCGCCCCACGCCCTGAGCCCTGCATTCGCTCGTAAATACGATTTACGCCATTACTGAACGTTAAATCTAACTGCTCAATTGTAAACAGCTTACTTTTCGCGACTGCGGTACGTTTATTAATTATAGGTAATGATTTTTTTTCAGTCATGCAATAGCAGCTCACCAATTTTAATTTAGAACAGCTTTAGTGAATTCGATATACTGTTATGATAATTGGTTTTACTAGGAAAAATCTATGCTTGATTGGTCAAAAATTGAAACAGTGTTATTAGATATGGATGGCACCATTCTAGATTTACATTTTGACAATCATTTCTGGTTAGAACATTTACCGAAACGTTATAGCGAAAGTAAACAACTCCCCCTAAAAGAGGCACAACAAGAGCTACTTAATCACTATGAAAAAGTGTTTGGTACGATTGCTTGGTATTGTTTAGATTATTGGGCAGAACAAACCCAATTACCCATCACTCAATTAAAACGAGAAGTTGATCATTTAATTCAACTTAGAGACGATGCACATGACTTTTTAGTTGCACTAAGAAACTCAGGTAGGCGCGTTGTTTTGGTGACCAATGCCCACCCAGATAGTTTGTCGCTAAAAATCGAAAAAACAAAGCTAGATCAGTATTTTGATAAGCTGTATTCCACCCATGAATTTGGTGTATCGAAAGAATCTCAAATGTTATGGCAAGCGCTGAATAAAGTAGAGCCTTTTAACTCTGACACCACGCTATTTGTAGATGACAGCGTCGCTATTTTACAATCAGCGCAACAATTTGGAATCAAACATTTATTAGCGGTTGCCAACCCTGACAGCCAAAAACCAGTCAAAAATATTTCTTCGTTTCCCGCCACATCGAACTTTGATGAGTTTATTGAAGCAATAATGGCTACCCCAATCGCGCGCTAGAATCGCAAGGGGTAGCGGCCTTGTCCGTCGGGACGACTAACTAATGGCAGCACATCCATGATTGCTTTTGGTGTAGTAGCAGATGGTTGAATGTAACCTTGACCGTACATATTCATGTTTTTACCAAGAGTCGCTGTCAAAGATAACCCTAGTCCATTGGGCTGTTTAACAGCGAGTTTTATTTCACCATTATTGCAATGTAAATCAGCTCTAAGATCTAACAAATCCACCTTTTGTCCATAAACAGTGACCGCTGCTTTACGCCAGTCAATTTGTCCAACCAACGCACCACATATGGGCTCACCGAGTTCAAAGGTCTCTAACTTCAGTTCAATGTATTTATGTGCCGTTAACTCAATCGGTGTAGGAACAAATTGAGCGATTAAATTAGCAGGTATGTTTATCTCGGTATTTTGTATCTGAAGTGTAGATGTACCCGATACCGTTGCGTGGCCATCTATGCCCGAAAGCATGGGATCACCAAACGTTACATCAACAGAAGGATGAAAAGACAATAGCGATAACACACTTAAAGAGGCATCTACATTATCAATACGTATGTTATCAACAATAACTGTATCAAAATGGCTTTGCCAAATCGTTCCTTTTACTCCACTTAACTGAATGTTATGGGGTAAATTAACCATATTTAACACAAAACCAATCGGTAACATCACTACCAAAAATAGACAATACAGCCCCAAAATACCAAGAGCCAAAGATAACCGTTTTTTCACTACTAACTTCCTAATTGCAGTCGTTTAACCACTACTTCACCTGCGGCATTTCCTTGCGTTAAATCAACGGACTTGACGTAAATCCCCTGTTCATTTGCCAATACAGAAAACCAATCCAATAAGCGGTTAAATTCAATATTATCTATCCAAACCTGTACATCACTGCCTTGCGGTTGAACTCGAGAAATCGTGATATTGCGCTGGCGAGCAGAACGATTTATTGCACTAGATAAACTGCCTGTCCAGCCCTTTGCTTGACCACCGGTTGAAGCTTTTAGCCTAGCCGTTTCGGTGTTAACCCAAGTCGCTAATTCTTGTTGACGAGATAGTTTTTTATCTGCCGCCGCTATAGCTTCATTTAAAGGGGACCAAATTAGTTGATAGAACATAAAGATCACAACAAAAGGCAACATGACTAATACTAGCTGCTGCTCTCTAGTTTGAAGATTCTGCCACCACTGCTTCATGAGCGACCTCCATTGTTCATTTTAATACTGATAGACCCAGTAACACTGTTACCTTGACTATTTAATGCCCCCTGAGAAGTTTCTAGTTGACGCTGTTTTAATGCATTTTGAAATTTTTCAAAAGCTTGGTAATCCTTAGCACTCGCTTGCATACGCATCTCGTTTCGCTTGCTGTCATACCTCAAAGATTCAGGCTTGATACTAGTAGCCTGTGCAAAAGCAGGTTGCATTTGTTCAAGCATATGTAAGAAGTCAGCTTGTTGGCTGTTACCACCTATTCCTGCCAGCTTACGTTTCAATTGAGAGCGTATGGTAGTAATTCTGATACGTTGAGTTTGAGGAAACGCCTTTTTATAACTAGCAACGATTTGCTGCTCAGTTTGCGTGATTTGATCATTAAGTTGCATTAAATGAATGCCTTTGTACGCAACATTTAAAAGAATAGCGGTGACTGCGATTCCCGCAGCCCAAGCCCAGCTTTTTACCCAAGGAGCACGTTCAGTTTTTAATTTAAATTCACCTTGAAGCAAATTAAATGCTTTAACATCAACGTTCATTGCAAGTAGCGCTAGGGGCAACTCCTCTGGTTGCTCTACAACATTTACACCATCAACGAGTTCAGGTAATGGTGAGTAATTTGCTATTTCAATAGGCTCATCTGAATCGGCCTCTGTTGCAATAAGTTTGGGCAGTAAAAATGCCCAGATAGAACGATCAATACTATACCCCGACCATTTGCCAGTACGTAGCAGTATAGTGTTATTAATGGCAATGCTTTGCCATTGGTTATCGGCTTGAGGCATCGCCAGTATATCTGGGATCATATAATTAGCTTCAATACTAGCCTCAGCTAGCCACGCTAACCAAGTTTGCATTTGACTGCGTTCTACTATCGCCACTGAACAATTGCTTTTGTCAGTCGTGTGTGTGCCATAGGCAAAAAATAAGCTATCTACTTCTTGCGCCAAATCATCCTCTAGCATGTATGGTACGGCTTGATGTATTGCCTTTTTGGACTTTGCAGGAACATTAAGCTGTTTTAAGGTGATATTTTGGCTATCAGTTAGCACAACAACATTTCGCTTGCTCGCTTTGTCAGTCAACAGCGAAAGCTGTTCTGCCCCGGTGAGCTCACCACTTGCGATAATTTCTTTTTCTGCGCTGGACCATACTAACCAGTATATTGGCTGTTCTTGAGTACTTGGCAATCGAATAAATAATTGTTCTGCCATTATTCACGTCCTATCGTGCGGCCGATCACGTTAATTTGATTGTTGTTAACAACCTGCATAATCGAATTCAAATAAAAATAACTGTCGTTAAACATGGCAGTTGTCTTTAGTTTAAAAAACTCGCTATCAACAGTAAACTGCTGTTTCTGTTCATCTTTTAAATTAAGCCGACTAACTTCTGCCATATTGTAAAAATCTTCAATTTTATCAAACCCCTCAGTCTTTCGACTGCTGAGTATTTGCTCTGCCTCGCCTTTTGAAATCGACAATAATGCCTGCAATAATTCCGGCTGTTCTGGCGAGATAGTATTAATATTAATTTTGTGTAAATTGGTCGTAGGTAACACACAAACAAAGGGCTTTAACTCATTAATGATCACTGGCGTAAAGTGCTCTATCACCCTAAGTTCATTTACACTAGCTAAATATTGATTAGCCGCAAGATAAGCATGTGTCTTGGCTGCATAATCGCTATCTTCTGCTCCCCCTGAGCTGACCAATGTACTGTTGTCATCTAGCCAATCAACAAGAGCGTCAGCCAAATATTCTGCTTCAAATTGGTCAACATAATCAATTTCCAATGCGAGCACTAACGCTTCAAAAGCCTGTCTAGCACTGGACTTCTTCTCTAGTGGCGCATTTTCATTCTCAACAACACGAAGTGAGTTTAAATTAAAACAACTTTGTAAGTCTGTTATTTCGCCAGTAATTTCCCCAAGGTCAACTGGATAGGTTGTTTCGCCTTGCGCCCATGCTTGTTTTAATGTTGTTTTTTCACTTTCTTGCTCAAACGTTGAACTTAGCGCTCGTATAGCAAACGATTCCGCTCCCATGGCGTACCAATAAGCTTGCTGGTTAAATTCAATATTGGACGATTTTTTCAATTCTAACCGAACATTAGCTAACAGATGAGTCGCAATAATAGCGGCAAGTGCAACGATTAACATAACCGTAATTAATGCGATGCCTTGTACCTTTTTCATTATGGTAATGCCTCGCCAGTATTGGTATTTTGTTGTTCGCGATTTTCTGGCTGATCGTTGCCATCATTAGATCGTTCATTTTGTTTTTGAGTAATAGGCGATGGTTTCTCAGCGATGATAAATTTACGATTTACCTCACCTACGCCTTTTATAGTCAGTTTAAAGTCTATTGCTGCTGGCCACGCGCCTGTGGGTAATTGCTCTTGCCACTTATTGTCGACATAGTATTGAACTTGCATCTGTTCAACACCTTTAATTAATTCCCTTATTTTCGGCTCTTCACCCACCACTGCATCCACAAAATTGAAATGTAATCGTTGAAAGTTTTCCTCTTTAATTCGATAGGCAACAGCTTGTAAATCACTTCTTGGTAATACTAAGTTAGGGTTACTCCAACCAGCTCTAACAAAAGACAGCCATTGGTCACTGTCATCATAACTATCTTGGCTGGCATACAAATAATTTGTTGATGGCGACTCCCCTTCAACACGCATTGAACGCCAAGCAATTTGCAGCAAGTCTCGTTCAATAATCAGCCATGCTCGCTGAATTTCATTAAGCTGTGCTTGTTTCGACTCTACACCGTCTTTGGTTTTAATCACGCCGTCTAATACGCTAAAGCTTGCAAGACTAATAACAGCAAATATTGCCGTTGCCAGCAGTACCTCTATTAAAGTAAAACCACTCATTCTTTTTACGCTCATTGTTTACTTTCCAATGAAACGTAGGTCATTAACCTAGCAGTAGGTGTTTCTGAGTCTTCAACCATTCTCACTTCAATGGCAACTGCACGCATATTTTTGTCAAACGTTTCCAAAACCTCTTGCCGCCAAAACCACTCTCGACCGGCTAACTCTACTTTTCCTCGTTTATTGTTTTTTGGTGGCCATTGCTTTTCAATATTGACCTCAACAAGTTGATTTGAAGCTACCCAGTTGGCAAACATTTTTTCTTCAATATGATTTAAGCTAGAAAAGTGGGTTTCTGATGTACTTAGCAGCGCAACGCCAGCCAAAGCAAAGACTGATAACGCCAGCAACACTTCAATTAAGGTAAAGCCTAAAGGTTTACGATGACCAGAACAAGACACTTGCATAGCGTTACAATGCCTCACCCGTAATCTCTAACGCCACTTTAAGTGGAAGTTCATATTCACCTGTAACTCGTGCGGTATATTCAGGTTCACTTTCAATTGCAAACGTTAGTTCAAATGGTGTAATTTCACCGCCAGTTAATAAGTAGATCTGTGGAATAATTAGCTTTTCATTTTTCTTTAAGCCTTCCCTCATCTGCTCCAGATCTTCTTCGTCTGGCACAAAAATAGAGGGATCTAATAAAGCACTTTCATCTATGGGTAAATCTTCTAAATTAAGTGTGATAGTGACGGTATCAGGTAATTGATAGGTATCTAAATTTTCTTCTGCAGGAATAGCGCTCCAACGAATACCATCAAAGCCGACAAATTGATAGCTTTGCTCTTCAACTACAACGCCAATTTCAATGTTATTCAACAGTCCATACTCTGCTGCTAAGTTAAATACCGCCACAAACCGCTCAGATTGCTGTTCAAGTGTTTGTGCCGGCTTGTTAGCAAAGAAGTTAATTTGTACAGCGGCTACCATGACACCAATGACCACGATAACCATCATCACTTCTATCAGCGTAAAGCCTTTAACTTTACGAGTATATTTACACTGACTCATAACGATAAAGGCATAAAAGGCTATTGTTGATGTTCGGCTAAATTCCAGTTACCGATATCATCATCAGTACCTGCTTCACCGTCTGGGCCCATCGAAAATACGTCCATTTTTCCATGTTCACCTGGATTTAATAGCTGATAGTCATTGCCCCAAGGATCAGTTGGTAATCGCTTGATATAACCACCTTCTTGAAAACGACGAGGAATAGGCTCTATAGTTGTTTGCTCTACTAGCGCTTCTAATCCTTGCTCTGTTGTTGGGTAGTCATAGTTTTGTGAGCGATAAAGTGCTAGTGCCGACTCTAATGAACCAATGTCGATTACGGCTTTTTGTCTTTTAGCCGTGTCTTGGCTTCCCATGATATTTGGCACGATCATACTGGCGATAATGCCAATAATCACTAAAACCACCATAACTTCTAACAATGAAAAACCTGATACTCTTTTCATAATAAACCTTGTTAATTCAATTAAATTCCAATGAGTGTATTCATTTTCAAAATAGGCTGCAAAATCGCCATGACAATGAAAAGGACAATGCCCGCCATGGTAATCATAATCGCGGGTTCAAACGCTTTTAATGATATGTTGACTAAGGCTTCAAATTCCCTGTCTTGGTTATCAGCTGAACGTCCTAACATATGTTCTAACTGACCACTTTTTTCACCACTTGCTATCATATGTAACATCATGGGCGGGAATAATTTTGTTTGTTCTAGTGCCCTACGCAAGCTTGTACCTTCACGTACTTTATCAGCAGCTTCTCTAATTTTCTGCTTCATATACACGTTACCTAGCACCTCTCCAGAAATACTCATACTTTCTAACAGTGGCACAGCGCTGGCGGTAAGTATACTCAATGTGCGTGCAAATCTTGCCGTGTTAACGCCTCGAATCACTTTACCAACACCGGGTAGTGATAAGGATTTTTCATGTACTGAAAATTTAATTTTATCTCGCTTCATTGCTTGCCAGCTGGCCACGATCGCCAGCAATATCAATATCAGCAGCATTAAGCCGTTTTGTTGTAAAAATTCACTAATGGCAATTAACAGCTGGGTCGAACCAGGTAAACTTGCACCCATATCGTCAAACTGTTCAACAACTTGAGGGACAACTGACACTAACAGCACAACAATAACACTAATAGCCACTATGGTCATAATGGCAGGATATACTAACGCTTGTACCATTTGAGACTTTAACTGCTGGCGTTGTTCCGTGTAATCGGCAAGCCTATTTAGCACTTTGTCTAAATGGCCCGATTTTTCACCCGCAGCCACCATGGCTCGAAACAGGTAATTAAACACATGAGGGAATTCCGCCATGCTCTCCGCTAGGCCATAACCTTCAGTGACTTTTGTTCTAACTGCCATCACCATGCTTTTGATTGCATCTTTATCGCATTGTTCAGCCACAGCAAGCAAAGACTCTTCTAACGGTAACCCTGACTCAACTAACGTAGCTAACTGACGTGTTAATAGCGCTAACTCACTGGCTGATACTTTTTGTCGGCCAGAGAAAAAAGTAGATGATGATTTTTGCTTACTTTTAACTAAACTCGCAGTAACTTCCGTTGGGATCAAGCCCTGTTCACGTAGAAGTGATCGCACATGCCTAGCCGTATCCCCTTCGATAACGCCTTTTTTTACTTTTCCGCGGTTATCAACCGCCTGATAATCAAATGCCGCCATGGCCGTTAGTCTTCCCTAGTCACTCTAAGTACTTCTTCTAACGTCGTCATGCCAGCAATTACTTTATCAAATCCATCTCGACGAATACTCGGGGTTGATTGGCGAATGTACTTTTCGATAGCCTGTTCACCTTTTCCATTGTGCACTAGCTCTCTCACTTTTTCGTCGACCAACAGCAATTCATGAATACCGGTTCGCCCTTTGTACCCTTTAAAGTTACATTCAACACAGCCTTTAGCCCTGAATATTTGGCAATTGTCTCCCGATGGTAACCCCAGCAGGTTCAATTCTTCCTCGTCGGCATAATGCGCTTCTTTACAGACAGGGCAAAGAGTTCGCACAAGGCGCTGGGCAAGCACACCAAGTAAACTCGACGATAACAAAAATGGCTCTACACCCATATCTTCCATACGAGTGATAGCACCCGCAGCGGTATTTGTATGCAAAGTAGATAGTACTAAGTGACCAGTTAAACTTGCTTGAACACCGATTTGAGCGGTTTCTAAGTCACGAATTTCACCTACCATAACTACATCAGGATCTTGACGTAAAATAGCACGTAAACCACGAGCAAATGTCATATCCACTTTGGTGTTAACTTGTGTTTGGCCAATGCCCTCTATGGCATATTCAATCGGGTCTTCCACCGTCAATACATTGCGTTGCTTATTATCAATTTGGCTCAAACCAGCATATAAGGTTGTTGATTTACCCGATCCTGTTGGCCCAGTCACCAAGATAATTCCATGGGGTTTATCTATCAGCTGTGAAAACTTCAATCGATTGGCATCTGTCATGCCAAGATCTTGCAAGTCTAAGCGTGCAGCGTTTTTATCTAATAAACGAAGTACCACTCGCTCGCCATGACCCGTAGGCATAGTTGAAACACGCACGTCAACCGCTCGACCAGCAATTCTCAATGAGATTCGTCCATCTTGCGGAATACGCTTTTCGGCGATATCAAGTTTTGCCATGACTTTAATACGTGAGACAAGCAATGACGCTAGCTTTCTGTTTGGTTTTAAGACTTCCCTTAATACGCCATCTACTCGGAAACGAATTTGCAACGATTGTTCGAACGTTTCAATATGAATATCTGATGCATTTTCTTTGATGGCTTCGCTCAACATAGCGTTGATCATTTTAATGATTGGCGCATCGTCTTCATTTTCGAGTAAGTCTTCAGTTTCCACTAATTCGTCAGTGATAGAATATAGATCAACCTCATTGCCGATATCTTCCATCATTTGTTTTGCTTCAGAAGAATCTCGTTGGTATGCACTAGCCAGCAACAGTTCAAATTGCTCTGGCGTACTTATTTCAATATCAAACTCGCGTTTTGCTACACGTTTAACTTCTAACAACACTTGAGGTTGCACCGACTCTAGGCAATGCAACACTAACTTGGTATCTTGCTGCTTTAAAAGTACATGATGTCGTTTTGCATAACCAAAAGGTAACCTCACTGCAGTTGATCCTGTTATAACTGCAGCCTCATCAATGTGTTGTTCGGTATTTGCTAACTCAGTCATACCACTCACTACTTGTCTTCAGCTTTTTTGGCTTTGCTGCTGTCTTTTTCTTTTAAGTAATCTTCAAAAGATGGCGGCAAGGTAAGTTCATCATTCCACTTCGGTAGTAGTGGTAGCTTCTCGTCACTCATCAGCTCTAAGCCTTGCTCTTGCTTTTTGATCTCTTCAGCTCGAATGTAGTTATACTTTTCTTTACTGATTTGATTCATTACTTGTCCATCACGAATGATGGTCGGCTTTAAAAACACCATTAAGTTACGTTTACGTTTGGTATTGCTTGTAGATTTAAATAAGTGACCCAGAATAGGTATATCACCAAGTAATGGCACTTTTTGCTCACTTTCTTGCACGTCCTCATCAATCAAGCCACCCAAAATAACGGTAGCGCCATTATCAGCCATTACCGAGGTTTTGATTTCACGTTTATTAATACCAATATCAACACCTGTTGCACCTGTCACCGAAGACACTTCTTGTTCTATGGTTAACATAACCCCTGTGCCTTCATTTACTTGTGGAGTGACTTTTAATTTAATACCCACTTCTTTGCGATCAATCGTTTGGAATGGGCTACTGTTATTACTACTCTTAGTTGAACCTGTGATGACTGGCACTTCTTGACCAACAAGGAAAGTTGCTTCTTCGTTATCCAAAGTAGTAATGCTAGGTGTGGCAAGTATATTTGAATTGGTATCTGAACTAACCGCTTGTACGATTGCCCCCCAATCATTACGAATTACCCCCGTTAGCATACCGTTTACACTACCAAGTAATTCAGCCAATAAAGTGTAATCACCTTTAACATCGTTTTGATAAAAGCCATCTTTTATTTTACGACCGTCGCTGTTGTATTCAGCTGGAACAAAATCGCCTTTTTTGGTTCTAGCCGCTTCAACACCTGCCGCGGCACCAGCAATTGGAATGGGACCATTGTTAAATTGGGTAAATCCAACGTCCTCGTGATACCACTGAACACCTAGATTGACACCATCACTTTCAAAGACCTCAACAATGATTGCTTCAACAAGTACTTGCGCTCGACGAACGTCCAACTTATGAATGACGGCCTCAAGAGAACGCAACATATCTGGCTGCGCTGTGATCACAATCGTATTTGTTTCAGCGTGGGCATTAATACTAACGTTACGGTTATTTTTACCACGTTTTGGTACAGCACCAGTTTGTTCTTCGGCTTCAATTGATTCACTAACACCAGTAAGCACTTCAACCAGATCTTCGGCTTTTGAATATTTCAGATAATAAACACGTGTATTGCCGTTAGTTTCAAGCTCTTTGTCTAGGCGATTAATTAATTTAACTACACGTTCACGGGCTTGTTTTTCACCGCTGACAATAACGCTATTGGTGCGTTCATCAGCAACTATTTTGGGGACTAAAAAATCTGGCGTGCCAGCTTTAGCTTGTCCTGACTGATTTAGCTTTTCTATGATGCGAACCATTTCACTAGCAGACGCATGTTTAAGCTTTATAATTTCTTCGAATCTGTCACCTGCGCGATCGACTCGTTTGATGATATCAGCTAAGCGATTAACTACCGCAGCGGTACCTGTCATAATAAATACGTTTGCAGGCTCGTAATGCACAGCGGTTCCGCCGCCTGCCTGATCTGACATTTGACGTAACAGTGGTGAAAGCTCTCGAACTGTAACGTTTTTAACTTCAACTACGCGCGTTACCATCTCGTCCCCTATACCAGGGTTATCATCGTCAACAAGTGGTGTCGCGGCAGATTTTGCCTGCTTGTTTCTAACAATTTTTACGATATTGTTATCCATCTCAATAGCAGAGTAGCCGTAAACTTCGAGAACATTTAAGAAAAAGTGGTAGTACTGCTGTTCGGATAACAGATCGTAACTACGAACATTCACTTTTCCTTTGACATTAGGATCAACAATCATGGTCTTTTTCAAGTTCTTACCAACAATGTTGATAAACTCAGTCATTTCAGTGCCTTTGAAATTAGGCGAATATTGCGCCTCTGCTGCGGCTTGGGCGCTAAAAAGAGCACCACTGAAAAGGCAAAAAGTTGACATGACGACGACTAGTTTTCGCCTCCAAGATGCTGCAAGCATTTTGCGCATGAAAAATTCCTTATATCTTTTATTGAATACTAAATAAAATTTCTGTCATGACTCCATTGCGATCAATTAACAATGAAATCTCTGTTTCTTCTTTAAGTGTTTGCAACGCCTGAGCTGCATCACTCGGGTTAGTTAAATCTAACCCATTCATCTGTACCGCTACATCACCTGACTTTAAGCCAGCGTTTTTGAAAAACTCAGCTTTACTGCCAGGCATTAAACGAAAACCTTTAATTTCGTCATTTTCTCTTAACGGCGAAATTTTCAGATAGTCAGCGATACTACCAGGATTTTGCACTAAATCTTCCCGTAATTGCAGGGCAGATTCGGAAAGCTCTTCATTGTCACGTTGATCAATCACCGCAGCTTCAGCTTGATGATTGCCTTGATGCTGTGGTTGACTTAACACACTTATCGTTGTTGGTTTACTGTATTTAAAACCATCAAGCATTAAAGTTTCTAAGCTACCAGACACTTTAATTAAAACGCGGTCAGCAGCTACAGACTCAAGTGTAGCTCGTGTACCCGTAATTTTTTCACCAATACCATAGGTTTCTTGTTTACCGTTATTCTCGATGATTGCCGCTGCAGTATCGGGGTCACTGCTTGCGACAGTACCCGTTAAAGTCAGTCGTAATTTTGTTTCTGGTGCATCTTGGACTTGGACTGGGGCTATTACTTTTTGTTCATTGTAAACACCAAAAAGATTAAGTCGCTGAATTGGCGAGATATCAGTTGTTCGCGGCTCTGTGCTTGATGTAACTACGGGGTTTATTTGGGTCAGCGGAGCATCAACGCTCGTTGGAATGACTAACCAAGTTAATTTCGCCGCTAAATAAGCAATGTAACACAATAATATAGCACTAATGACTTTAGCAATTTTTGCTTGAGGTAAGCCACTAACGAGTGTTTGAATTGACGAAATGTCTCTCGGAAAATGCATATTTAACGGTCACAATCTGAATATTTTTAGGTTATATTTGGCTGATGATACTGTAGCTGGCTCAAAGCAACAAGAAGTCAACACAGTTTTTAACCATTATTTACAAACAAATGTCTATAGATGGCTAACTCTAGCAAGCTATGCTAACGTTCGCGGCATTCTGTAGTGCTTATATGACAAAACGATGAAACAAGACAAAAATAGTGATTCTGCCAATAGTACCAGACTAGATAAATGGCTTTGGGCTGCACGTTTTTATAAAACACGTGCCATTGCAAAACAGATGATCGATGGCGGTAAAGTATTTTATAATGGCCAACGAACAAAGTCGGGTAAAACAGTTGCGCTGGGTGACAAAATAAAACTAAGACAGGGTTATGACGAAAAAGAGGTTATAATTATTGCGCTGGCCGATAAAAGGCGAGACGCCACTTTTGCTCAAACTTTGTATCAAGAAACAGAGCAAAGTATTAAAGCTCGAGAAGATAACGCTCTAGCCAGAAAGCAAGGTATTTTATTTAGTCCAGCTACAGATACCAAACCTGACAAAAAACAACGCAGACAAATTAGACAATTGAAAGAAAGGATATAACTTGTGATTTCCTCATCTGACCAACTAAACCGTTACCTTTTTGACAACTTACACGCACGCGGTGAGCTGGTTCAATTATCAAGTACATTTCAAAATATAGTAAAGGCACACAATTATCCTGAAGGCGTAAAAGCCCTACTAGGGGAGCTTATTACAGTAACAAGCTTATTGACTGCTACCTTAAAATTAGAAGGTGAAATTGCAGTGCAACTGCAAGGTGACGGCCCCGTTGATTACTTTGCCGTTAATGCAAACCATCAACAGGAAATTAGAGGTATTGCCAAAGTTACGCAAGCTACTAATGCTGTTGGGCTTAAAGACTTAGTGGGTAAAGGTAATATGATAATAACCATACGCCCTACCAAAGGTGAACCATACCAAGGTGTTGTAGCCCTAGAACACGACACACTTGCACAGTGCCTGTCACATTACTTTGAAGTATCAGAGCAAATCCCGACTAAATTATGGTTGTTTCACAATAAAGAGAACTCCGAAGTCGCTGGTGCTTTAGTGCAACTTTTACCAGATAGTGACGATAAAGCACAACAGTTAAACGATTTTGAGCACCTTTGCCAGTTAACTGATACCATCAAGCCAGAAGAAATATTTACTTTAGACGCTGAAACATTACTCTATCGATTGTATCACCAAGAAACAGTTAGGATTTTTGAACCACAAGCGGTAACCAATAAGTGCAGCTGTTCAAGAGACAAGTGTGAATCTGCGATTATTCATTTAGGTGAAAGCGAAATTAAAGAAATTATTACCCAAGATGGCTCGCTTAATATGACTTGTGACTATTGTTTAACAAACTACCAGTTTGACGAACAACACTTGCTTCAATTGATCAATCAAAATAAACACTAATCCGCATAAATATCTTAGGTCATTATATAAATAATCTAATGACCTTCATTTCTTTCCTATACTCCAGACTATTAGAATTCTTGTTCTAAGCTAAACAGATAACCTTTGTTGCCTGCAATTCGCCTATTTTTAAAAACAGTATTTAAGACATAAAAAAACGCCTGATGAATTACATCAGGCGTTTTGAGTCAGAGTTGTTATTGTAATCAACAATAACAATTTTAAACCCTTATCTTAGAATTTAAATCTAGCTGATAGACGAATCGAGCGTGGAGCTTGGAAGTCAGAAGCGTTCATAAATTCTGGGTTACGGTATGGTGCATCACGGTTAACATCACCAGTTTCAGTGAACTTAGTCACTTCTTGGAAGTTAAGCACGTTAAATAAGTCCATGCGGAATGTTACTTTACCGTCAGCCCAATCTGGGTTGTACATTACACCCATATCAAGGCGTTTAGTCCAAGGAGTATGACCAAAGTCACCACGCTTGCCTAACTCATGTTCACCATTTTCGTTTAAGCAGTAGAAGCTTGATGCTGAGTAGTAGTATAAGTTACCAGCATCTTCACCTAAAGCTGGATCGTCAAGTGGTACATAACCTGTACAGCTTAACGGACGACCTGATTGCAAAGTTAAGTTAGCAGAAAGTGCTATCTCATCAGTCAAGTCATACATACCAAATACTTTAAACGTATGACGACGTTCGTTTGGTAATGAACCGTATGAACCTTGTTGGAACATTGCATGGTCAAGATCTTGCGTTAAACCTGCATCATCTTGGCCTAGAGTAGAGTTTACGTAACCCTCGATGTTACCTTCACTCTTCGCCCAAGTATATGAGCCTTGCAAGAACCAGTTATCCGTTTTAGGACGCTCAAAGAAGAACTCAAGTGCTTTATAAGTACGCTTGTACTTGTCAAGACCTAAGTATTCTTTTGGTATAGTGTTTTCAGTTAAATTACCGTCGTTGTTTAAATCCATAAAGATTTTGAAATCTTTACCTGGATTCATCATCATACAGCCAGCCATTGTGCTTGTATCGAAGTTAGTATGACCGTTGTCAGCCGCCCAGTCAGCAAATGGTTGGTGAGAGCAGTAATCGTCCATACCGTCTTTAACGTCACGATATACAGCACGTAAACCTAACATCCACTCGTTAACTTCTTGTTGGTAACCTAAAATGAACTCGTCTTGGTGCATTGGGTCAAGGTCTGTAACAGAAATTACGCGTGAGTCAGGGGCTTCTTGTGAACCGCTTGATAAAATTGGCTCACCAATTTGTGTTAAACCACTTGGTGCCCAAGTTACAGGATCAATGTCTGTGTACTCGTAGTAAGTAGTAATACGGTATTCTGTACCTGATGCACGGATGTTTGTATTAGTAGCTACAGGAATATAGTAACGTCCCCAAGTACCAAATAGTTTCTTAGTAGAGTCACCATCAACATCCCAAGTAAAACCTAAACGTGGAGCATCTAGTTCATCAGCTTCTACGAAAGTGTTACCTTCACCATTTAAGTTTTCAAAAGTTTCTCTACGTAAACCTGCGTAAACTGTCCAGTTGTCGTTTACTTGCCAAGTGTCTTCAATGTAAAACGCTGTGTTTTCAGCACTGAAAGATGCTGACCCAGTTTTGTAATCCCACTTACGAACTACATAACCATTTGGCGTTGGATCAAGACCTAAGTCTGCTGCATTGAAGTAACGCCAGTAAGCATCACCTGTGTATACAGTACCAGCGCTACCTGAGATATACTCTTCTTTGTCATAACCAATACGAATGTTATGGTCACCAATAACGTAATCTAACGTAAAGCGGTATGTTTCGCGCTCGTCAGTGTTAGGGCCAAAGTTTGGATCACGTATTGTTACTTGAGCAGTGTTCCAACAACCTTGATATTCTACTTGGCCGGCACTTGCTGTAAAACGGCTATCGAATACTCGAGGACACTCTGCACCTGGGAGTGCTTCTGGGTTTCTGATATCTTCACTTTCTAACTTACCGTAAAGTGCAGAAACGGTTAAATCATCAGTTAAGAAACCAGTGTATTTAACGATATCAACTGTACCGCCACTTTTTTCTGTGTATTCAGCTTCAACGTCACCATGTTTACCAACGAAGAATACATCGTCAGCATTTTTATAGTCTACAACATCTTTATCTGATTCGTTATTAATATGGGTATATTCTAATAAGTGATCATCAGTAATGTTCCAGTCAACTTTGACCATATACTGAGGTGAATCAATTTCTTCTTTAGTACTTGTAGTACGGCCGTAAGCTTCCGCTTCATATTTTTGTCCTTCAACCATACCAAAAATAAATAAGGTATCTTCGATAATTGGACCGCCACCGTAGATATTATATTTAGTATCAGACGACTTGTTGTATGATCTGAATCTATGGTATCTGTGTGCGTAATCTAATTCAGGATCACGGCTTACAACGTTTTTCTGATCTTCTTTTAAACTACCAGGAGTAGTATAGATAGCACCACCAAATTTCCATTCGTTAGTACCGCGCTTAGTTACAAGGTTTACGATACCACCTAGTGAACGGCCAAATTCTGCACCGTAACCACCAGTTTTAACTTGTTGCTGTGCAATTGCATCGTATGGTAAATCTGCGAATGAGATAAGTTTACGTAAATCAGTTACGTCAAAACCGTTGATGTAATAACCGTTTTCAGCAACTGAAGAGCCACCAAAAGATGCTAAGTTACCAAACGCGCTATCACCTTGTGTTGTACCTGGTGCTAATAAAGCTACACTTGTTACGTCAAGGTTTACAGGAAGAGTTTCTAATTGCTCAGCTGTAAATACAGTTGTTGATTCAACAGACGTAGTATCGATAGCAGTCATACGACCACCTGTAACTTCGATACGCTCAACACTACTATCTAAGAACGCTTGTTGATTTGTACCGATAGTAACGGTTAAGTCGATTGAGTTACCGTCACTGCTAACTTTGTACTTACCAACTGGTAACGATTTAAGGTTGAACTTACCGTCTTCGCCAGCAGTTACTGTACGTCTTAAACCTGTATCTTGGTTAACAACTGTTACAGTTGCACCAGCTTTTGCTGAACCGTAAATACCACCTGAAGAGTTATCGGCAGCGTATGCTGTTGACGTAGCCATAACTACCGCCAATGCTAACGCTGAACGTTTTAAATTTATCATCATTGTTTTCTCTCTGGACTAAGAATATTTTTGCAATTCTTTTTATATTAATTTTAAGCGTTTGTTACAGTTTGTAACACCTGCGCAATTATTCTTGCGCGAATAAACATTAATTTCAACCTGTTTTTTTATTATTCAATAAAAGTTCAATTTTTTTAAAATATTTTTTATATTGTTGTTTTTATTCATTTTTATAACATACAAGTCATTTGCCAGTGCTTTATCAGCATGAAAAATGTACTTTTTATTATACAGTTCGTCAAATTTTTGATCGAAACTTCATTTACATTTCGGCCTTTGTGTTTCCATTTGTAACACACGAGAAACATTTATGTAACAATGTTAACCGGCAGGTGAAGTAATATTTTAGGACAGAGGAAATTAATATTGATTATTAGACGTTTCAAAGCATAATATAAAAGTATTGGCATAGAGGGGGGAACATGGTTACTGACTCAGACGGTTATGTTCAAATCATCGAGTATCTTACCGAACATTTAAGTTTGTTTGAAAACTGTGAGGGTGCAAACATTAACTCTCCTTCTGTAATGGAAGTAATAGAGCAAGAGTTAAGTGAACAAATTATTCTTGTTTGTAGTCAAAACGAAAAGCTCAGCTTCAATCAAAGAAATACCATAATTCGCGAGGTAGATGCCATTGTGTACGACCTCGAAGAAATTCTGTCTGGTGTAGTTAATAATCCCGTTACCTCAGAACAAGAGTCATTTCTAAAAGAATTCTCATTATTAATCAAAAATATGTTTGATACTGAAATCCATTCCGGTGTTTTCAGTTAGACTTACATTCCCTTCGGAGAAAAAATGAAAGCAGAAGTAAAATGGATCGGCGAAGAGATGTTCGCTGGTATATCTGAGAGTGGTCATACTATAGTTTTAGATGCTAATGGCGGTAAGTTAGCACCAAGTCCACTAGAAAACGTATTGTTATCCTTAGGCGGCTGCTCTTCTGTAGATGTAGTGAGTATTTTGCAAAAAGCACGTCAGGGTATTGATGGTTGCGTTGTCGAAATAAATGGAACGCGCATAGATACAGTACCTAAGTTATTTTCAGACATTCACCTGCACTTTAAAATTACCGGAAAAAACGTCGCAGAAAAACATGTAGAGCGTGCAGTAGCTTTGTCTGCAGACAAATACTGTTCTGTTGCTTTGATGCTAAACAAAGCAGTCAATATTACTCACGACTTTTCGATAATTGAATCTACAAAATAAATTAAAGATCACTCATCCAATCGAGCTGCTTATTAGCTTCATGCTTTTTCTGTATTAGCTCTTGGATGAGTGGTGTTAATATCAATTCCATTGCAAACCCCATTTTTCCTCCAGGAACAACCAAAGTGTTCACGCGAGACATAAATGATCCGGCGATCATTCTAAGGTAATAAGGAAAGTCGACTTGATTTGACTCTCTAAATCTTATGACGACAAAACTTTCATCCAAAGAAGGGATTGCTTTAGCGCTAAATGGGTTTGAAGTATCTACTGTAGGGACACGTTGGAAGTTAATGTGTGTTCGCGAAAATTGTGGGGTTATAAACGCAATATAGTCTTCCATACTGCGCACTATACTTGCGGTGACGGCTTCTCGACTATGGCCACGCTGGTTGGTATCTCGAATAATCTTTTGAATCCACTCTAAGTTCACGATAGGTACCATTCCGATCAGTAGATCTACATGTTGAGCAACATTTATATTGTCTGTTACAACTCCACCGTGAAGACCTTCATAGAATAATAAATCAGTTCCCTCACCAAGATCTTCCCAGGGGGTAAATGTACCAGGCATTTGATTATAAGGAACAGCCTCATCAAATGTATGCAAATACCTCCTAATTTTACCCTTTCCCGTTTCAGAGTAATCTTTGAATAGCCTTTCTAAGGACACAAAGTCGTTTGCTTGATCGCCAAAATAGCTGATACTACGACCATCTTGCTTGGCTTTTCGCTTTTCAAAATCCATTTCTTGTCTGGAAAAACGATGAAAACTATCACCTTCAACTTTCGCCGATTTAATACTTAATGATCTGAAAATATGCTCGAAAGACTCAGATGTAGTTGACGTTCCAGCGCCAGAAGAACCTGTTACAGCAATTATCGGGTTTCTTGAAGACATAATTTTTACAATGAATTTGCGATGTATAAAGTTATACGGATTGGAGTCATTAACGTCAAGGAATATAACTTTAAGCTAAAACCTAGATTAGGAATTAACTTGTAAGCGAATAACGAACATCATTTTAACGACAAAGTTAGAAAAGAGTAGATACAAAAAAGGCGAGGTATAACCTCGCCTTTTTATGAATAAAGCTTTAATTAAGCTTCAGTACTTGCTTCTTCAGTCGCTTCAACAGCTTCTTCAACTGCTGGACGATCTACAAGCTCAACGTATGCCATTGGCGCTTTGTCACCTGTACGGTAACCGCACTTAAGAATACGTGTGTAACCACCTGGACGCTCTGAATAGCGAGGGCCAAGTTCGTTGAAAAGTAAACCTACAACTTCTTGGTTACGAGTACGAGCAAACGCTAAACGACGGTTTGCTACACTGTCGGTTTTGGCCAATGTAATTAGTGGCTCAACAACGCGACGTAATTCTTTTGCTTTAGCTACAGTTGTTTTAATAACACCGTGCTTAACTAAAGAACTTGCCATATTGCGGAACATCGCCTGGCGATGACTGCTATTACGGTTTAACTGGCGACCGCTTTTACGATGACGCATAAGTTAATCCTTATCTCAACTAAAAAAATGATGACCGACTTAGTCGTTATCAGCGATGCTTTCAGGTGGCCAGTTTTCTAGGCGCATACCTAGAGATAAGCCACGAGACGCTAACACGTCTTTGATTTCCGTTAGAGACTTCTTACCTAAGTTAGGAGTTTTAAGAAGCTCAACTTCTGCACGCTGTACTAAATCACCAATGTATTGAATCGCTTCTGCTTTTAAGCAGTTCGCAGAACGAACAGTAAGCTCGAGGTCATCAACTGGACGAAGTAAAATTGGGTCGAATAGAGGCTTCTCTTCTTTCTGTTCAACTTCTGTTACATCGCGTAATTCAACAAATGCATCTAACTGTTCAGCTAGAATGGTTGACGCGCGACGGATTGCTTCTTCTGGATCTAACGTACCGTTAGTTTCCATGTCGATGATTAATTTATCTAAATCTGTGCGTTGTTCAACACGCGCAGAATCAACATCATAAGCAATACGTACAACAGGGCTGAATGAAGCATCTACTAATAGACGACCAATTGCACGATCTTCATCTTCGGCTTCGCGACGAGTTGAAGCTGGAACGTAGCCACGACCTAACTCAACTTTGATGCGCATACTGATAGAACCGTCACCAGTTAAGTGACAAATTACATGATCTGGGTTTGCAATAGATACATCACCATCATGTTGAATATCAGCTGCCGTAACAGGGCCTTCACCTGACTTAGTTAAGGTAAGAACTGCTTCAGTTTTGCCTTCTAAACCTATTGCTAGTCCTTTAAGGTTTAACAGTATTTCGATGATGTCTTCTTGAACACCTTCTTTACTACTGTATTCATGTAATACGCCATCAATTTCAACTTCAGTTACGGCACAACCCGGCATTGAAGATAATAAAATGCGACGTAAGGCATTACCTAAAGTGTGACCAAAACCACGCTCTAGTGGCTCCAAAGTAACTTTAGAGCGAGTTGGGCTAACAGTTTCAATGTCAACCATACGTGGTCTTAGAAATTCGGTTACAGAACCCTGCATTATGTCCTCTCTTAAAGTTCAGCTTTACTTAGAGTAAAGTTCTACTATCAACTGTTCATTAATTTCAGCAGATAAATCTGAACGATCAGGAATACGCTTGAATACGCCTTCCATTTTCTTATTATCTACTTCAACCCAGACTGGCTTCTCACGTTGCTCAGCTAACTCTAAAGCAGCAACGATACGCGCTTGAGTTTTAGCTTTTTCACGTACAGAAACTACGTCTTCAGCTTTAACAGTGAAAGATGGAATATTTACAACTTTACCATTAACTACGATTGCTTTGTGGCTAACAAGCTGACGAGCTTCAGCACGAGTGCTTGCAAAACCCATACGATAAACAACGTTATCTAATCGCTTTTCTAAAAGTTGTAACAAGTTTTCACCTGTATTACCTTTTAAGCGCGCAGCTTCTTTGTAGTAGTTACGGAATTGTTTTTCTAGAACGCCGTAAATACGACGTACTTTTTGCTTCTCACGAAGCTGAACACCATAGTCAGACAAACGACCGCGACGTGCGCCGTGTTGACCAGGGATCATTTCGAATTTACATTTAGTGTCAATCGCTCTAACACCGCTCTTAAGGAACAAGTCTGTACCTTCGCGGCGGCTAAGCTTTAGTTTTGGACCTAAATATCTTGCCATTTTCTTTCTCCAACTATCCTATTAAACGCGACGTTTCTTAGGTGGACGACAACCATTATGAGGAATAGGTGTAACGTCAGTAATGTTGGTGATTTTAAAACCAGCAGCATTTAAGGCACGGATAGCAGATTCACGACCTGGACCTGGACCTTTAACGAACACTTCAATATTCTTCAAACCAAACTCTTGAGCAGCTTTACCAGCACGGTCAGCAGCTACCTGAGCAGCAAACGGAGTAGATTTACGTGAACCACGGAAACCTGAACCACCTGCAGTTGCCCAAGATAATGCGTTACCTTGACGGTCTGTAAGAGTTACGATTGTGTTGTTGAAAGAAGCATGGATATGAGCCATGCCATCAGCAACTTGTTTTTTCACGCGTTTGCGTGAACGAACTGGAGTTTTAGCCATTTTCTATCCCCTCGCTACTTCTTAATAGGTTTACGAGGACCTTTACGGGTACGCGCATTTGTTTTAGTGCGTTGACCACGTAGAGGAAGGCTACGACGGTGGCGAATGCCACGGAAACAGCCTAGGTCCATCAAACGTTTGATGTTCATTGAAACTTCACGGCGTAAGTCACCTTCAACAGTGTACTTATCCACTTCTGCACGAAGCAAATCGATTTGTGCTTCGTCTAATTCACTGATCTTAGTAGATTCTGCGATACCAGTTGACGCACAAATAGCTTTTGCGCGTGTTGCACCAATACCGTAAATCGCAGTAAGGGCGATTACTGCATGTTTACGATCAGGGATGTTAATGCCAGCGATACGGGCCACTAACACATCTCCTATTTAAAAATTAATAACCACAGGTTGAAAAGCCCGTTAGGATACTCAACCCGACTCTTTTTTGCAAAGCGAAGCGGCATTATACAGAAAAATCTGCATAATACCACTTCAAAAAGAATTTGCTGTAAGGTTATGATTAACCTTGACGTTGCTTATGCTTTGGATCGGTTTTACAAATAACACGAACCACGCCAGCACGCTTAACTACTTTACAGTTACGGCAAATCTTTTTTACGGATGCACGAACTTTCATCTTACTACTCCGTTAAATCTTAGCGGCCATAGCCTTTAAGATTAGCTTTCTTAAGTACACTGTCATATTGATGTGACATCAAATGCGTTTGTACTTGTGCCATAAAGTCCATGATTACAACTACGATGATCAACAATGACGTACCGCCAAAGTAAAACTGAACATCCCAGGCTATCATCATAAACTCAGGAACCAAACAGATGAAGGTAATATATAACGCGCCAGCTAATGTTAAGCGTGTCATTACCTTATCAATATACTTAGACGTTTGCTCGCCAGGACGAATCCCAGGAATAAACGCACCAGATTTTTTCAGGTTATCTGCGGTTTCACGCGGATTAAATACCAATGCCGTGTAAAAGAAACAGAAAAATATTATTGCTGCAGCAAGTAACATAACATACAACGGCTGACCAGGAGATATCGCAATTGATAACTCTTGTAAAACGTCAGCAATCATGCCATCGCCTTGTCCAAACCAACTCGCAATTGAGCCAGGGAACAATAGAATACTTGATGCAAATATTGGAGGGATTACACCTGCCATATTAACTTTTAAAGGTAAATGTGTTGACTGTGCAGCAAAAACCTTACGTCCTTGCTGACGTTTGGCATAGTTAACGACGATACGACGTTGACCACGCTCAACAAATACCACAAAAAAGGTTACCGCAAAAACGATAACAGCAATTAGCAATAATACTAAAATGTTTAATTCACCTTGACGCGCCATTTCAGCGGTTTGACCAACAGCTGAAGGCATACCAGCAACGATACCAGCAAAAATCAGAATAGAGATACCGTTACCGATACCTCTTTCTGTAATCTGCTCACCAAGCCACATTAGGAACATTGTTCCCGTAACTAGTGATACAACCGCAGTGAAATAGAAACCAAAACCGGCATCCATTACAAGCCCAGGCATCATACCCGGTAAGCTTTTAGCGATTGCTATAGATTGTACAGTTGCAAGTACTAAAGTACCGTAGCGCGTGTATTGGCTGATTTTACGTCTTCCAGCCTCACCCTCTTTCTTAAGTTCAGCCATTGTCGGGTTAATTACCGTTAATAGCTGCATAATAATCGAAGCTGAGATGTAAGGCATAATACCTAATGCCAATACAGAGGCACGCTCAAGTGCACCACCAGAGAACATGTTAAACATTTCAACGATGGTGCCCTTTTGTTGTTCAAACAACTGAGCTAATACAGCGGCGTCAATACCAGGGATTGGCACAAATGAACCTAATCTAAACACGATAAGTGCTAAGAATACGAACCACAATCTTTGTTTCAGCTCTGACAGTCCGCCTGAGCTTTTGTTATCCATTCCTGGTGTAGCCATAACCTGTATTATTCCTCGATTTTGCCACCAGCAGCTTCGATAGCCGCACGAGCACCTTTAGTCACACTTAAACCACGAACTGTAACAGGTTTGTTGATCTCACCAGAAAGCATGATCTTAACTGTTTCAATGTTACGTGTGATTAAGCTAGCATTTTTAAGCGCATGAATGTCTACAACATCACCTTCTACGTTGTTTAGTTCGTGTAAACGAACTTCAGCGTGTACTAGAGACTTACGAGACGTAAAACCGAACTTAGGTAAACGCTGTTTCAATGGCATTTGACCGCCTTCGAAACCTGGACGTACACCACCGCCAGAACGAGACTTCTGACCTTTGTGACCACGACCACCTGTTTTGCCTAAGCCAGAACCAATACCACGACCACAGCGTTTCTTGGCTTTCTTAGCACCTGGTGCAGGAGATAAAGTATTTAAATGCATTATTAGTCCTCCACCTTAACCATGTAATTTACTTGGTTGATCATACCGCGTACAGAAGGAGTATCTTCTAACTCTACTGTATGGTTGATACGACGTAAACCAAGACCTTTCAATGTAGCTCTATGCTTCGGTAAACGACCGATTGAGCTTTTAACTTGAGTTACTTTAACTGTTTTAGCCATGGTAAATTACCCCAAGATATCTTCAACGCTCTTGCCACGCTTAGCAGCTACAGCTTGTGGCGACTTCATGTTCGCTAAAGCTGATACTGTTGCACGTACAACGTTGATTGGGTTAGTAGAACCGTATGCTTTTGACAATACGTTCTGTACGCCAGCAACTTCAAGTACTGCACGCATCGCACCACCGGCGATGATACCTGTACCTTCAGAAGCAGGTTGCATGTAAACTTTAGAACCTGAGTGACGACCTTTAACAGGATGCTGAAGAGTAGTACCCTTCAAGTCAACAGTTACTAAGTTACGACGAGCCTTTTCCATTGCTTTTTGGATTGCAGCAGGAACTTCACGTGCCTTACCGTAACCAAAACCAACGCGGCCATTACCATCACCAACTACAGTTAGTGCTGTGAAACTGAAAATACGACCACCTTTAACCACTTTTGATACGCGGTTAACTGCGATTAACTTTTCAGCTAAATCACTTTGTTGTGTGTTTTCTACATTAGCCATCATCAACTCCTAGAACTGAAGGCCAGCTTCACGAGCTGCATCAGCTAGCGCTTTCACGCGACCATGGTAACGGAAACCTGAACGGTCAAATGCTACAGACTCAATGCCTTTAGCTTTTGCGCGCTCAGCGATTGCTTTACCTACAGCTTCAGCTGCAGCAATGTTACCTGTTTTTTCAACTTGTGCTTTAACTTCTTTATCTAAAGTAGACGCAGATGCGATAACTTCAGATCCAGTTGGAGCGATAAGTTGCGCGTAAATATGGCGAGGAGTACGGTGAACGACTAAACGATTCGCACCCAACTCGCTGATCTTTGCACGTGCACGTTTTGCACGGCGTAAACGAGATGTTTTCTTATCCATCGTATTACCCTACTTCTTCTTAGCTTCTTTACGGCGTACAATTTCATCGCTATAACGAATACCTTTACCTTTATAAGGCTCAGGCTTACGGTATGCACGAATGTTCGCAGCAACTTGACCTATCAACTGCTTGTTAGCACTTTTCAGGATAACTTCAGTTTGGCTAGGAGTTTCACATGTAACCCCAGCAGGGATTGCATGATCTACCGGGTGAGAGAAACCTAAAGATAGGTTTAACACTTCACCAGCAGCTTTTGCACGGTAACCAACACCGTTAAGAATTAACTTTCTTTCGAAGCCTTGGCTCACGCCAACAACCATGTTGTTGATATTTGCGCGCGCTGTACCGGCTTGCATCCAAGCAGCTTTTGAATCTTCTGCAACTTCAGTCTTGATAGCGTTTTCTTCTTGAGAAACTTTAACAAGGTTGTGAATAGTAGCAGTCAATTCGCCCACTGGACCTTTAACTGTGATGTCTTGGCCTGATAACGTAACAGTAACGCCTGCAGGAACTTCGACATGTGCTTTTGCAACACGAGACATTTTTTTGCTCCTTACGCTACGATACCGATGATTTCGCCGCCTAAACCCGCTTTGCGAGCGTCGCGATCAGCCATCAAACCTTTAGAAGTAGAAACAATAGCAACACCCATGCCCGCTAATACTTTAGGTAGCTCTTGAGCACCTTTGTATACACGAAGACCTGGACGAGAAACACGTTTAATTGTTTCAATAACTTCTTTACCTTCAAAATACTTCAATTCAACAGTAAGAACTGGCTTAACGTCGCCTTCTACTGAAAAATCTGAAATATAACCTTCTTCTTTAAGCAAGTTAGCAATTGCTACTTTTAGCTTAGAAGATGGCATTTGTACTGCAGTTTTAGCTGCAGATTGACCGTTGCGGATGCGTGTGAACATGTCCGCGATAGGATCAGTCATCATAACCATTTACTCCCGTGAATTACCAACTAGCTTTCTTAAGACCAGGAACTTCACCGCGCATCATGTGCTCACGTAACATAATACGGCTTAAGCCGAACTTACGTAAGTAACCATGTGGACGGCCAGTCACGTTACAACGATTACGTTGACGTGCAGAGCTCGAATCACGAGGTAAAGTTTGAAGTTTTAATACTGCATCCCAACGCTCTTCTTCAGAAGAGTTTACGTCAGAGATGATTGCTTTTAACGCACGACGCTTTTCTGCGTACTTAGCAACAAGTTTTGTGCGTTTAGCTTCACGAGCTTTCATTGACGATTTAGCCATAACTCTACACCTTATTTCTTGAACGGAAAGTTAAAGGCAGTCAGCAAAGCATGACCTTCTTCATTTGATTGAGCCGTAGTAGTGATAGTAATATCCATACCGCGGATCTTATCGATTTTATCATAATCGATTTCAGGGAAGATGATTTGCTCTTTCACGCCCATGCTATAATTACCACGGCCATCGAACGATTTAGGGTTCAAGCCACGGAAATCACGAATACGAGGAACTGAAATAGAGATTAAACGCTCTAAAAATTCCCACATTCTTTCACCGCGTAGAGTTACTTTTGCGCCAATAGGGTAGCCTTCACGAATCTTGAAGCCAGCAACTGATTTGCGCGCTTTCGTGATTAAAGGCTTTTGACCCGAGATTGCAGTAAGATCATTTGTGGCAGCTTCTAATACTTTCTTATCAGAAATTGCTTCACCAACGCCCATATTAAGGGTGATCTTTTCAATCCGAGGGACTTGCATGACACTTTTGTATTCAAACTTCTTTTGAAGTTCTGCAACAACTGTATCTTTGTAAAAATCATGCAGTTTCGCCATCGTTTACTCCAATTAAAAATTAAACTAATTCGTTATTAGACTTGAAGAAACGTACTTTTTTACCGTCTTCAACTCTAAAACCAACACGATCTGCCTTGCCTGTAGCAGGGTTTAAGATCGCAACATTAGATACGTGGATAGGTGCTTCTTTTTCTACGATGCCACCAGCTTGCTGTAACTGAGGTACAGGCTTCTGATGTTTCTTAACTAAGTTAACACCTTCTACAAATACTTTGCTGTCAGCAACAAGAACTTTAGTAACTTTACCAGTTTTGCCCTTGTCTTTGCCTGCAAGTACAACTACTTCATCATCACGACGAATCTTAAGTGCCATTATCGTGACTCCTTATAGTACTTCTGGTGCTAGTGACACGATTTTCATGAACTTTTCAGTTCTTAATTCACGTGTAACAGGACCAAAGATACGAGTACCAATTGGCTGTAAGTTGGTATTCAACATTACTGCCGCGTTGCCATCAAAACGAATAGATGAACCATCTTGACGACGAACGCCCTTTTTAGTGCGCACCACTACTGCATTAAGTACATCACCTTTTTTTACTTTGCCGCGAGGAATTGCTTCCTTAACAGCTACTTTGATGATGTCGCCAATGTGTGCGTAGCGACGGTGCGAGCCACCAAGGACCTTAATACATTGCACGCGTCGAGCGCCGCTGTTGTCAGCAACGTCTAACTGTGTTTGCATTTGGATCATTTTATGTGCTCCGCTGTTAAAAATTCAGGACTAAAATTAAGCCCTTCTCTGCCTTTATTAAACCCACTCCAAATGAGTGGGCGCGAGATTATAACACCACCACTTCAAAAGTGGTACTTTATTTAAACAATTTTTTAAGTGTGCTATTTAACAGGCTAGATGTGTTCAAAATTTGTAAATTCAACCCCTGTCATTAATTAGTCATAAGGTTGTGTTATCTCTAAAGATCAAGTTTTGGAATTGGTGCCTAACACATGCTTGACCTTTTAATAATCACCAAACGTAATAACCACGGTAAATATTTTAAAAAGCTAGCAGAAAATTCACGCTTAAAAATTAAACTTCATTATATTTCTACTTTTTCACCATTTAACCCTTTGCAACTCTTTGGCGAAGATAACGTAGGGAAACGAGAAGTTTGTCAAAGACAGTTAGCGAGAAAACAAAAAGTTTATCCTAGGCTACTTTCAATCTACGCTTTTAAACACATTTACTGGATCCTACTCTATTTATCTGTGTGTATTGAAAGCGCACAATATCACTATTTAATTACACGAAATAAAACCAAACGCATCGCCCTTTGGAATGGTGAGAAATTGCCTTATCACACCGTTGTAAAAGTAGCCAAAGCGATTGGCATTCCTATTGTTTACTTTGAGAATGGATTGTTACCTAATACTACCACTGTCGATTTTAACGGTGTAAATGCTAAAAATTCACTACCACGTTTGCCTCAGTTTTATCGTGCATTCGCTCAGCATGCCAGAACACAAAGTGAAATAAAGTTGTACCAGCGACCAACGCATAAAAAACGTATACCAAACCGGATAATAACCTTGCCTAAAAAGTATCTTTTCATTCCTCTGCAAGTACCAAATGATTCACAAATAGTAGCTAATTCACCTTGGATAAAATCGATGGAACAGTTGTTTTCTACGGTTGTACAAGCATGGCAGGAATCAGTGATGAAAGACTATCATTTAGTTTTTAAAGCACACCCTTCTTGGCCTAATGATTTTAAGCATCTAAGCATTTCAAATCACAAGGTACTTTTTGCTAACGGAAATACAACACAAGAGCTAATTGAAAAGGCCAAAGCAGTAATAACCATTAATTCGACAGTAGGTATAGAATCATTATTACTGGGCAAACCCGTCCTCACACTTGGCAATGCCTGTTACAACATTAATAACTTAGTGTTACATGCGGATTCTAGTGACACATTAGATGAAATGTTCAAACTACTGCCAACCTGGCAACCTGAAGAAGCAGTCAGGCAAGGGTTTATTTCCTATTTAAAGCATATTTATTGTATACCACAGCGTTGGAGCCAAGCCGAAACAATACACTTCACAACTCTAGAGAAAAGATTATGTGGAGAAGACGAATACAGTAGATACTTAGATTCATTTGAACATCAACTTACCAACGAGTTGTCATTAAACTTAAAGAAAACTGTCAACGTTTGATCATAAGTATTAAACAAAATGGTACTTCAATGCTTACAAACCAAGTAATGAATTATGTTTAATGCACAACCTCAAATATCGGTAATTTTCACCACTTACAACTCTCCTGCCTGGCTTGAAAAAGTGCTATGGGGTTTTCATTTCCAAACAGACCGTAATTTTGAAGTCGTCATCGCCGACGACGGTTCAACGGATGAAACTAAGCACCTTATAGAAAGATTTAAGAAAAACACTCATCTTTCAATTCAACACGTTTGGCAAGAAGATGATGGATTTCAAAAATGTAGAATAATGAACAAAGCGTTAAGAGCAGCCAAGGGTGATTATGTAGTATTTACTGATGGTGACTGTATCCCGCGTAACGATTTTGTTGCTGTTCATCGTAAATATGCTGAACCAGGATATTACCTATCTGGTGGTTATTTTAAGTTGCCCATGTTGATTTCAGAAGCAATTAACAAAGACGATATTGCACAAGGCAAATGTTTTGATGCCAACTGGCTATTAAGCTTAGGGCTAAAAAAAACACACAAGTTAAGCAAACTAACCGCAAAAGGCACGATGGCTGACTTATACAACTCTCTTACACCAACTCGCAGAACTTGGAATGGTCACAATGCTTCTGGGTGGAAAGCTGATCTTTTTGCTGTCAATGGCTTTGATGAAAGAATGCAATATGGTGGTCAAGATTGTGAATTGGGCTATCGTTTACGTAACAGCGGCATCAAAGCAAAACAAATTCGATACAGCGCCATTGTTGTACATTTAGATCATGCCCGAGGTTATGTAACAGAATCTATGCTAGCACATAGCGATATGATCAAAAAGAATACCAAACAGCAAAAGCGAACATTTACTGATTTTGGTATTAACCAAAACGCGGGCTAATTTTGCTATAAACCTAACTAAAAGCCGATGTTTTATCATTCGGCTTTTTCAACAACGAAATACTTTTTGAATTTAGAAACTTTTGCTTTGTTGACCCTTAGTTTCGCGCCCAGCTAACAGCACAAAATTTATTCTGTTTTATCAAAAATTACCGTCACAACCTTTCACAACCTTTTCCAACAACAATACAACAACACATTTAACCCTATAAAAACAGCAACTTATGACAAACAGATGAGTTTGGTCAATTTTGTCATCTTGTTGAATAAATTTAACCCGTTAAAGTAAAAATCAATTTGATTTCACTGCTGCTTGTAACATAAGGAATTGCAATGAGTGACACAACAATAAGTAACAAAATGGCGAATAACCCATCAACAACTCAGCATAAAATAACGTTTATCAATACCATCGGTTGGGCAATTGTAGGGATTATTTGTATAGGCATTTTACAGCTAATACTAATAAGCCCACTATTTATGTCTGGCTACTTTACTTGGGATATTTTCCAACTCTCTAATGCCGAATTCCACCAAACGCTTGGTGTGAGCGGCCAAGCAATATTTAAACTATTTGAGTGTATAGCAACAATTTTAATTGTCGCGTACTTGGTAAAAAGAGATGGTAAGAGTTTGTCCAAAATCGGCTTATCAATTCGTGGCTTTACTGAACATGGCTTAATTGCTTTTGCTCTTGGAACACTAATTTTATTGATCGGCTTTGTTTTGTTATATGTCACCAATTATATCGATTTCTCCATTAATGAAATGTCGAGTGTTCCATGGATAGCAAATATCGGTTTATTTACTGCGGTTGCCATAGGTGAAGAAGTTTTTTGCCGAGGCTATATTCAGCACAGACTGAGCACCGTTTTAAAACCATTAACGGCCATGCTTATAACTTCTGGATGTTTTGCTGCGCTTCATTACGCCAACGACAATTTAAATTTGGTCGGTTTTTTAAACTTATTTTTAGCCGGAATACTTTTTGGCGTTTATTACATGCACACCAACAACTTACTATTTCCCATCGTGTTGCATTTTGCATGGAATTTTATTCAAGGGCCAATTTTAGGTTTTTCTGTTAGTGGTATGGAAACTTCAAGTTGGTTAAGCATAACGGCTAGCGACAACCCATTAATCACTGGTGGAGCCTTTGGTTTTGAAGGTTCAATTCTGTGCACAATTCTCACAGTAATTGCAATTATCAAAGTTCATCATTGGTTAAAGCCAAGATCTTTAACAACACAATCATTATCAACTAAGTAAGAACTACACATGTTAAAGATTGCTTATTTTATGTTGGCATTAGCATTATTAATACTGATTGGTACGTTAACAGAAAGCTTTAGCTACGCCAAACAGAGAGAAACAGCATTAAAGCTATGTGGAAGCGAAGAAAATATTGCCTATGTAGATTCAGATACTGTGATGTGCAAACGAGATGAAGTAATTGGTAACTCAGATAAGGAATAAACATGCCACTACTATTACTACTTTTTATACTGCTCATCTTATTGTGAAGTCAGTTTTGTGCTCAAAATATCTTAATCACCTGACTTTGAGCACATTATTTTCTTAGTTTTCATCGTTATTACAGCAAAGAGTATTTATCTGTAAAACATTTCGCGCTACGATTGTTAACAAAAAAGTAACAAGCCAATATCTTCATGTCGTCTATCGAATTTAGCTTTTTTCAATGGCAGTTTATTCCTGTACAAAATTTACTTGTTAACACTGACGATGGGTCAGAACACGTACTTGAGGCAAAACAAGCTGATTTACTCGTATTTTTAATCGAACATCATCAGCAAATAGTGTCTAGGGAACAATTAGTTGAACATGTATGGCAAAATCGCTACGTAGACGACAAAACAGTCAACTCTACCATTTCAAGAATTCGCAAAATATTGGGCGGCAATATTAATGAGTACATAAAAACCCACCCTAAAAAAGGATATAGTTTTGTTGCTCCTGTAATCAGTAACTCAACTCAAAAACCAGAGCTCAAGGTTAAAACAAGTAATAAAAGAGGCTTGTTGATTGGGGTTACAAGTTTATGTTTGATCATTTTTGCCATAGCTGCTGCATTAAAAATACTTCAGCAACAGGGGATCACTCAGCCCCTAGCTAACGATACACCTACGCCAATTACAGACTACATAGGGTGGGAAATGTTTCCGCAAATTAATTCAGATAATTTGCTGGCCTACATCTATTATGATACCGAAAGCCGAACAACTTACACCAAAGTACAAACCATAGCGTCACGCAATATTCGCGAGGTACTGTCACTCAAAGAAGCATATTTTCCTACATGGTCAAATGAAGGTGACACTTTGTATTACCAGCAATGGGATGCTAATAGCTGTACTTATGAATATCAAAAGCTTTTAGCTGATCAAACGTTTTCTAAACCACAGCAATTAGCAACCTGTTCCCTCGCAGAAAGAAGCCTATTTTCAATCGACAACAATCAACAATGGATTTATTTCGACGGCGTTGCACAAGATGGCAAGTCACGAATAATTAAAAGGCGAGATATAACAACAGATAAAGTAGAAGAACTCACCCGACCGGGTATCACTTATAATGACGACCGAAACGTATCATTAAGCCCTAACGGCCAATATATCGCTTTTATTAGAGAATATAACAAGCGAGATCACCAACTCATGTTACTGGATCTCTATAACGGGCAGATCACTTCTTTAGCTAAAGTAAGTAAAACTAATTATGTTTCACGCCCTACTTGGCATAAATCTGGTGAAGAAATTTTTTATGTTTCTGATGATATCGCAATTTCTAGCGTAAATATTAATAGCAAAAAATCAAGCTTACGTTATCAAGCTAACGAGCCTATTAGCCATGTCGCAATATCATACGACAACCAGCTAGTATTCATGCAAGGCAAACAAGTTATCGCCAATGCTGTTCAAGTTAACTTAGCAAATGACTCGTTAAAACCTGAATATATTGCTCGCTCCACATTTGAAAACTACGCAGCTACAACGTTTCGCAATAACACAACAAACAAAAGTGCCTTTGTTTCATTTCGCTCAGAAAGCGAACAAATTTGGTTAAAACAAGGAACAAACTACACCCAACTAACCGACTTTTCAGACGGTGGAACCACTTACTTGTTGTTTTCGAATGACGGAGAACAACTTTTGTTTATGCGACAACAAGCATTATATTTCTTGGATATCAACAGCAAGAAAATCTCGCCTGCAAAACTGCCATGGCAAGAATACAACTACCCTTATTGGCAATGTGGCTCAAACAACGAAATAATACTCAGTGCCTTAGAAAACGGCCAATGGAATTTATATCAATACAATATTGAAACACATCAAACACAAAAGGTTTTGGCCAACGTAGCCTCATACCATCACAGCTGTGAACAAAACCGACGCTTTGTTACCCTACCTGGAAAGAAAGGCATATTTGAACTAGACGGCAGCGGACAAATACTAAAAGAACATCACTTTTTCAACGATACCATGATCAGACATTGGCGCAATTGGGACGCATATGACAACAAGTTATTTGTGATGACTTCTTACGCTAAATTTATCGAATTAGACTTAACAACCATGGAACAAACAGAACGCCAGTTTACCGACTTATCAACCTGGGCAATTAATGTTGAGTATGGCTATATGGTATTAAACAAGTCTACTGAAAAAGATACACATTTGGCGATGGTTCCCATTCACTAAATCTGCTAAATATAAGTTAGTAGCCTGTCTCAAAAATAGGCTACTAACTTGGCACTTCGCACACTTTTAAATTTCAAATTCGTTAAACTTGGCCCACATCAATTTCACAGCATAAATACAATAACCATATTATTTTATGTTATTCAAAACCTTATGAGCATTTACCTTTACGGCTCGGATCCTAAAGTAAAAACACTTCCCAACATAGGTTTATAGTGTTTAAAAAGGATTTTTCGTTGGCTCTAGTATATCTAACGACAACAACTAAAGGTGATAAGGACGTGTCACAATTATTCAGAAAACAAGCGGTCGAAGCTCAATCACAAAGGCTGATGGGAGCAATTACTTTAGCGCAACCACTTTCGTTAAAGTTGACAACGGCCACCATTTTGCTGGTTGTTAGCTTAACGTTAATTTATTTGTTTAACGCTGAGTATACGAGAAAAGAGACCGTGCAAGGCTTTTTAAGACCTGATAAAGGTTTGATCAAATCTTATTCAAATCGTTCTGGCACCATTCAAAACATACTAGTTCGTGAAGGACAATTTGTTAAAAAAGGTACTCCCCTTATTAATTTGGTTAGCTACCGAAGTTTAGATAACGGCATAGAACTCAGTGATAAATTAATACAAGAGCTTAATCAACAACATAAACTGTTAATTGACGAAAAAAAACAGCTTCAAACACTTGAGCAACAAGAGGTCAAACGTATCAAAGCTCGACAAGAGTTCTTGTTAAAATCAAAACAGGTCATTGCTACTCAACAAGAATTATTACGAGAAAAATTATCTCTTTACCAACAGCAGCAATCGCAGTTTAATCGCCTATATCAGCAAGGATATGTCTCTGAACTTGAATTCCAACAAAAGCAAGAACGCCATATAGTAGTAAAACAAGAGTATGAAAATTTAACTCGAACGTTAATCGATCATCAAGATGAACTTTCACAGCTTAATTTTGAATTTATTCACACCCCACAAAAATATCTAACCAAAAAGCGAGATATAGAGCGCCAACAATCTCAGATTAATCGACAACTTACAGAAACAAAAAATAATTTTAGTTATACCGTTAAAGCTACACATAGTGGCGTGATCACTGGCATCCAAGTTGTTGAGGGAGAAACTTTACACAACATAAGGCCACTACTAACAATTTTGCCTGAAGGTGCAACTCTGATAGCAGAACTGATGCTACCTACCCGCTCATCTGGATTCGTGGCAGAAGGAGATATTGCAAAGCTAAGATTTGATGCCTTTCCTCACCAACGGTTTGGTTTTGTATACGGCACGATAAGCCGTGTTGACAAAACACTTATCACTCAAGAAGAAAGTAATTTTCCCGTTCAACTCTCAGAACCAGTGTATAGATTACAAGCAGAGTTAGATCACCAGTTTATAGTTGGATATGACCGAGAATTTCCGTTCAAAAGCGGCATGTTGTTTAGTGCCGATATAATTCTAGACAAACGCACGCTTATCGAATGGATGTTAGACCCTATTTTAAGTGTAAAAGGAAGACTGAACTAAGGATTTAATGTGTTGGCTCCTTATAGCTTACACATTGAAAACGGCAGCAAAAGCTGCACTCACTCTGGCTACTCCGTTTAGCGACATAGGTAGCCAAATCAACAACCCGATATTTACAAGAGAATAAAGTATTTATTGGATATTAAAAGGAAAAGAAAATGAGAGAACTAACCGCAACAGAGCGACGAGAAGTAGATGGTGGACACCCTATGCTAGTGGTTTGGGTAGTTTACACAATTACTATGCCTGTATTTGCAGCTGGAGTAGCTGTTGGAGCGTCAGAATAATGAAAGAACTAACAGAAGCTCAAACCAAGACGATCCATGGTGGTATCGTGATGCTTGCTATAGGCGCAGTATCAGGGTTAATTGCAATCTACAATTTAGGAAGAACCTTAGGTAGAAAAATAAAGGAAAGTCAAAAACAAGGAGAAATACAATGAGAGAGTTACATCATTCAGAATTAAACCAAGTTAATGCTGGAATTTTACCTATTGTTGCCACTGTATTTAAAGTCATTGGTGGTATCGGGGCTGTTGCAAGCATTATTGATTTTATAATTAGCGACTAAAGATAATATAGGCTAAATAATAAATACTATTTAGCCTATATTTAAGGTTGAAAATGAAAAAATACTTCTTTTACTCTGTTGCTTGTATTTTAACGTTCATATCACTGTATAAGTTAGTGATTATCATAAATACAGGCAACTTAAATGATATTTTAGATATTAAATTTTTAGGCTTAATTGGATGCACTTTATTTTGTATTAATGAAGCCTTGGCTATTCTAAAAAGTAATACTAAATGAGGCTGCACGACGACCCATCAGCTTGAGGCCAATTCCTATGCAATTATTGGGAAATGGCCAACTCCTATTTTTCCTTTACAAAATCAAAAATTCACAAGTACAAATCTGCTTTTTTCATCGTCCAATTAACACCTTGGTAAATTCAGCTAATTTTATTGACCTGCGGCAATTAATAACTCTCATATAAATGGCATAACTACCTAAACCACTTTCAATAAGCACCATTAACTTTCTCAACGCTATCTAGGTCAAATTCAAATCTACATTTTGTTGTTATTGATGATGAGAAAACATACATGCTATTTACAACATTTAAACAACAATCAGTTTAAATTTATATTTCAACCACTTAAAAACAAAACCTTATTTAAACTCAATTAGTCTCCTTGTTCATTTTGTTAAGCTTGCTAACTTGGTTAATACAACTTTTTCATTGCGATTTATAAATAATTTTCTAATTTAACCATTTGGATTTTGCAAAAAGTAATCAAGGGATAGATATGACAACCACGGCCAATGCTGAGCAACTACTAGAATTTTCTAGCCAAAAACGAGTTCCATTAATTCTTCAGGCAGAAGTTGCTGAATGCGGATTAGCATCCATGGCAATGGTCGCATCATATTATGGTCATAAGTTGGATATGCCAGCGATGCGTAACAGGTTTTCAGCTAATCTCAAAGGAATGAACCTCCAGCAGTTGATAGAGCTTGGAGATAGTTTAGGGCTTGCAAGTAGAGCATTACAGTGCCCGCTTGAAGATGTTCCAAAACTATCTCTGCCATGTATATTACATTGGGATATGAATCATTTTGTCGTACTTACAAAGTTTACCGACAAAAAGGCATATATTAACGACCCTGCAGTTGGAAAAAAAACAATAGCAATAAGTGATTTTGCCAATCACTTTACAGGTATTGCTTTGGAGCTTACCCCGACCAGTAAATTTGAAACCAAAATAGAAAGACAGCAAATGAGGCTGTCCCAGCTGTGGAGTAAAATAACCGGATTAAAATCAGCACTAGTAAAACTACTTATTCTGTCACTAGTGTTGCAAGTATTTGCATTGGCATCTCCATACTACATGCAATGGGTAGTTGATGAAGTGCTTATTAGCCAAGATCAAGCTTTATTAACTGTGCTTGCAATTGGCTTCGGTTTACTCTGTTTTTTCTCCGTTGCAACAACTGCAATCCGAAGTTGGTTAGTCATTAGACTCTCAAGCTTAATGAATATGCAAATGGGCGTAAACTTACTTAGGCATTTGTTGCGCCTGCCAATGAATTACTTCGAGTCACGCCATATAGGTGATGTAGTCTCACGCTTTAGCTCATTAAATCAAATAAGAGAACGAATCACTACAGGCCTAGTAGAAGCAACCGTTGACGGCATCATGTCCATAACGGTACTCATAATGATGTTTATGTACAGCATCAAGCTAACTTTTGTGGTCCTTGCTGCGATTTTATTATATGTGATAGCGAGGTTTGCGTTATATCGGCCACTGCATCAGGCAACAGAAGAATCAATTCAAAATACAGCAAAAGAGCAGAGCAGCTTTTTAGAAAATATTCGAGGCATCCAAACAATCAAACTGTTTGGTAACGAATCTCAGCGCCAGGGTATTTGGCAAAATCGTTATGCAGAAGTTATCAACGCAGAAATTCGTTTAGGCAAGCTACAAATCAGCTTCGACAGTATCAACAAAATAATCTTTGGTATTGAAAATGTTGTTGTCATTTATCTGGCTGCGACCCTTGTTATGCAAAACACTCTATCAATAGGTATGGTGTTAGCTTTTGTTGCGTACAAAGGTCAGTTAATTCAACGAATTGCCAGTTTTATAGAACAAATTATTCAATTCAAGATGATGCGCCTGCACTTAGATAGAATCTCTGACATTGCACTACATGAGCAGGAAGTAAATAGAGAAACTGAGCACACTATTTCACCCTCTTCTGTTTTTAAGGGCGAGATAACTCTAGAAAACGTTTGTTTCAGTTATGGAGCGGGCGAACGTAACGTAATTAATAATATCAATTACACGTTTGCGGCTGGTGACTGTGTAGCAATTACTGGAGATTCAGGCTGTGGTAAAACAACGCTCGCAAAAATTATGCTTGGTTTGTTACAACCAACCAGTGGCCGTGTTTTATTCGATGGCATAGATATTAATCAACTAGGTTTAAAACAATATAGAAAGCTAGTGGCAGCGGTTATGCAAGATGACACCCTGCTAGCTGGTTCAATCGCAGATAACATCACGTTTTTTGATCCTGAACCCAATTACTTGCGCATAGAGCAGTGTGCCCAGTTAGCTGCAATTCATCACGATATAACTCATATGACAATGGGCTACAACGCATTAGTTGGCGACATGGGTTCAAGTTTATCTGGTGGGCAAATGCAACGCATACTTCTAGCAAGAGCACTATACAAACAACCAAATGTTTTATTTATGGATGAAGCGACTAGTCACCTTGATATCGCTAACGAATGCAAAATTAGTGATCAAATTAAACATTTAAAGATGACTAGAATCCTTATCGCCCATCGTCCGGAAACAATAAACAAAGCTAATTATGTTTTAAGAATGGTAAATGGAAATCTAGAGAAGGTTATATCAATAGCCCCAAAAGAGGCAGAGGGTTCAAATCATTTTAATTAAATAGGCTGGCTTCCCGTTTAGCGACATAAAGCCAGCCAAATCAACAACCGAATAAATCGGACATTAACAAAGGGAATATAACAATGAAGATTTGAAAAGTAAAACACTCAGCAAAAGCTTTAAATAATCCAATGGCAACCAATGATACTGAACTATCGCTAATCAAAATTACTTATTTGGATTGACGATAATTGAAACCTTATTTGACATAGGGACACGAGAACAAAGCTAATGTGCTCTCTTTGTCATTTCGCACATTGAATCGTTTAGCGACATATTCAATGTAAACAACAACCTTAAATTTTAATAAGGACATTAACGATGAAAACTTTAAATAACGAAAAACTAAAAGAGATCTTGGGTGGTACTAATACAGCTGTTTCGCCGGCTCCAAGTATTAAACCTATTGTGTACCAACCTGCACCGATCTCACCACCTACTGATCTTTGGGATCCAAGAGTACCAGTGCCAGCACCAATAGCACTTTAATCTCTTTTATGTTAGCGACTTTAATTGCTACCTAGCTTTTAGAGTCGTTAACCCCATTCTTTAGCTAATTACCGAATCAAATTAATTATTGGTATATAATCCGAGAGCTAGATGAATCCTCGAAAACAAAAAGTACTCTGGCAATTTTTTATAAAAATTTTAGGGATTTCTTTATTTTGTTTAAGCCTGTTAACTGTTTTTTTACTTAAAAACTATTGGATAGCTTTATTATTAATCGCTTTAGCTAATTATTATTTGTTATATCCTAAGTATGAACCTTACATCCATACGCTATTAGTATTTGCTCTTGCAGGTACCCTCGCAATAACCTCTTTTTTAGCCCCAATCCTACTAACTTCGGCCATCATCGTTATATTAATTTTTTTGTTCATCAATAAGTGCCTAAACAAAACTTTCAAAAGATAACGTGATAAATGCTCAGTGTTTAACTGGTACGAGATCTTTGTAACATCCTTGCAATATTTTCAACCTCGTGCTTGTATAGAAAATGTACAAAAAATAAAGGACTTGTTAATCAACATATTAGATTTGACTAATGTACAACTTTTTTAAGTCCCAATAAGAGGATAGTTTGCGACACTATAGATAGGGATACTATTGTGGAAAAATTAGAACTAATAAAAATAAAAAACTGGGTGTTTGATCCATTAAAAAAAACACTAACTACTAAAGACAGTGACAACAACCAAATTGTTGAAACTTTAGAGGCAAAACATGCTGATTTACTGCACTGTCTTATAAGCCACCAAGATGAGATCATTACAAGGGATCAACTTATAGAGCTGGTCTGGAAAAGTCGATTTGTTGATGACCGTACTATTAACGCCACTATTTCTAGGCTAAGAAAGATTTTAGGTGGCTCAAAAGATGAGTTTATAAAAACCCATCCTAAACTTGGCTATAGTTTTCAGGCATCAATTGAGTATATTGATCGGCCAATACCGGAAAAAATCAAACAATCTCAAAAAGAAAAATCGAAGTTTAAACTTTATAAAACATTAATTGTTATAGGTGTCATGTGTTTCTCGACGCTAATTTGGTTCACATTAACCGGCTTCGAAAAAGAGCCAACTATATTAACCAAAAATGAAGTAAACATTGAACCACTGACCTATGAAGAGGGTTGGGAGTTTGAACCAAGCTTATCGTTCGATGGTAAATATTTAGCGTATGTTGGTAAGACAAATAACGCAGAGATCTACAAAATCAAAATTAAAAACTTAGAGAGAAATGAGACAATAACGTTACCATTAGACTCTGAAGCGCGTTCTCCAATCTGGTCTTCTGTAACTAATTCACTCTTTTATGCTAAGGAGAATAATGGCGGATGTGTTATACAACGAGTTAATATTGTTGAGCACTTTGTTTTTTCTCCACCAGAAGATATTACAAGTTGCGGAATGGAGTATGATTTCCCTTCTATTTCCATAGATAATAATGAGAATTGGCTCTATTTTACATATAAAGAACTTAATATTTCCTCTATTATAAAGCGAATAAATTTAGACTCTGGCACGATAGAGCCTCTAACTGTTCCCCTGCAATATGGCGGGGACTATCAAGCAAAACTTAATAAAGACAATACACAATTAGCTTTCATACGTACGTACGACAATTACCAGTCTTACATTTTTTTAATTGACCTAGATACTCTTCAAGTAGAACAACTTACAAATGCTACCCAAGATCCCTCATACTTAACATGGGGAGAAACCTCACAAGCCCTAATATTTGTTGACATATCTAACAACAGTTTAAATTCCATCAATATAAAAACACTTGCTGTTACCCCACTGTTTCAGCATCATGAGCAAATTGAGACGCCTATTCAAGTAGATAACAACCAATTTATCTTGGGAATAGGTGACAGTTATAAGTCGAATGTAGTTAAAGCAACAACAATTGAAAACAGTAACATTCTTAAAACTTCTAAATATATACATTCCACTTTTAAAGATCATGAAATTCAAATATCTAATGATCCAATGAATGAAAAAACTTATTTCGTTTCAAACCGCTCTGGTGGCTATCAAATTTGGCAAAAATCTAACTCTGTCTACAAACAACTTACTAACTTTCATGATAAGTTTGCAGAAATTATCGAGCTAATTCTTTCACCAGATCAGACGAAGCTACTTTTTAAACTAAACGAAAAGTTACACGTCTTTAATTTACAACTAGAAACAATCCATGAAATATCCCATCCAACAAATCTGATTGGTAACGCGGCATGGTCATGTGATAGTGATGCAACACTATTAATTACAGGGAAAAAAGGTGGTGAGTGGGGATTGTATAATTATAGCCTCGAAACTAAAGATTATTTCTTAGAGGCTAAAGACATAGTCAGTATAAAGAGTGTCTGTGATAAATATAGTTATGCTTTAGTTAAAGCAAATACATTTGGTATATTTTTGCAAGAGAGACTACTCGAAGACGACTCCAGCAGTCATGTTTTCCCATCACTAAATCTTTCAGAGAATTTAATTTGGGATGTTAGTGATAAATATTTATTGGCTTTTCACGATTCTAAATTTCACAGGGTCAATTTGGTTGATTTAAAAGCTACTGAATTCATTGTAAATGGTTACATTGTTAACAATCCGAGATTGATTGGTAACAGTATATATTTTAATGGCTTAGAGGTTAATAATACTTATATTGGGAGATTTGCAATACCTAAAGTTAGATAAACTATTTTAAGACAATAAAAATTGGACAGTTTTTACATAGGCTAATCTTGTTCTCAAATTTATTAAAAGGATTAAAATTGAAAACTTTATTTTTATTTATTGCTATTAGTCTATCTAGTAACGGCATCAAAACATCATTCATGAAGAAAATGGGATTTCATCATGAATTGTTCACAATCTCTCTTTCTGATACAGAAAGTTATTCGCTACTTGCGGGAAAGAAAAAGAAGGGAGTCAGAATTTAATTTATGTTATCCACTTAGGAATCTAGTTTTTAATAGAGTTAGAAAGCACTTACCGATTAGTAAGTGCATTTTTTCTCCACTTCATATAGGATTTTACAAAAAACTATAATGAAGACATACGGATGGCAGTAAAACAACAACTTCATAATTCGCTAGTATATTTTTTAGCATTCTCTTCTGGCTTTTCTATTATGGGGATTGAGTTACTAGGGGGTCGCATTTTAGCGCCCTACTTTGGTAGCTCAGTGCATATATGGGGCAGTATTATTACTGTGTTTATGTTAAGCCTGAGTTTAGGGTATTTGTTTGGTGGTAAGTTATCGACATTAAACCCGTCACTTAAACGTTATGGCCTGATTTTTATTCTCTCTGGCATCACTGTTTTACCTATTGCCTTGTGGGCACCAAACATTATGGAGAGTATTTTTATTCGTATAGAAGATACTCGTTATGGTTCGTTATTAGCTTCAATGGCACTGTTTTTTATTCCCACGGTTATTTTGGGCATGATTTCTCCCTATTCAATACGGTTACTTGTGGAAGATAGAGAAAAAAGTGGACAAGTTGCCGGTAGGCTTTACTTTGTATCAACCATAGGCAGTGCACTTGGTACAATTATGACTTCTTTTTATTTTGTACTTTGGTTTGAAGTAAATGACATCATATTTGCCTATTGTACTGTGTTAATTGCACTAGGTTTAATCGCATTAGCTTTTCACCACAAGGAACCTTCACGCCATGAATAGATATATAATTGGGTTAATCGCCATCGTTTTCTGTTGTTCGTTGCAGGCAAAAGTTGTGCACCAAGAGCGTTCCATGTACAGAAATATTGTTGTTGAAGACGATAATGTACTGCGCTGTTTAAGGTTTAACGTTAGAACAAGCAAAACCAATCAAAGCTGCATGTTTAAAGACGACCCAAACAAACTCGTTTTTAACTACACAAAACTCTTGTTTGCTAGTTTGTTAGTCATGGAAGAAGCGCCAAAAAATATACTAATTATTGGCCTTGGTGGTGGCACTATGTCTAATGCGCTACACCAAATTTATCCCGAAGCAATAATTGAAAACGTTGAAATTGATCCTGCGGTTATAAAAGTAGCACGAGAGTATTTTGGCTTTTTTGAAAATGGCTCAGTGACATCAAAAGTTCAAGACGGACGAATTTTTATCAAACGAGCGGGTTTAAAACAGCAAAAATACGACTGGATAATCCTCGACGCATTTAATGGTGACTATATACCCGAGCATTTGTTAACCCGAGAATTTTTAGCAGAAGCAAAACAAATATTAACACCAAAAGGAGTATTATCTTCAAATACCTTTTCTACTAGCGAGCTATATGCACACGAGTCTGCTACTTACTTAGATGTATTTGGTGATTTTTTTAATGTGACTCATGAAAATAATGGCAACAGAATCATTTTAACGACAAATTTTGGTTTACCTAGTGAGACGATAATCTCTTCAAGAGCAAAAGAGCTGCACGACACTTTAAAGCCTTTTGGTGTAAACACTATTGAGTTAACAACCTTTTTTACATCGACCAAAGATGAAAAGGATTGGCCCAGTGATACCAAAGTTTTAACCGACCAATATTCACCTGCAAACTTGCTAAAAAACTAAGGTATTACTCGCCAACGCCAATTTTCCACTGCCTCATTAGTGCTAATAGTTGTTCACTGTTAGCACTGCCTTGTAAAGATAAACTCTCAGCCACTGCCTTTTGGTCTGCCGCTGTTCTATGTTGTCCAAGTTTAGCCTTGGCTTCTATTTGCTCCACTTTCATAGAAAAGCCCACAATACCTTTTAACAGCTTTTGCTGATATTCCTTGGTCATCACGTTATTAGCATAGTTGAGTGTAGGCTCATATTTGTTGATTAAATCATGTAAAGATTGAAGGGTTTGCTCGGGCTCTAATAAAGTCACAAGACCTTTAATATGCACACTTGCATAGTTCCATGTAGGCACAGCAGGATGACTATCATACCAAGTTGGTGAAATATAACTGTGTGGCCCATCAAAAATGGCTAAACACCTAGAGTTATTTGCCGTTTTCCAATGTGGGTTTGAACGAGCAAAATGGCCAATCAATTGACTTGTACTTTCATCATACACTAGCGGTAATCGGCTTGAGTCCAGTGAAGGCGAAACTAATGTCGCAAAAGAGAATTTGTGGATAAACGCGGTAACTTCTTCATTGGAAGGAAATTGCCACTTATCTGGTACATGCATGATTTAGTCGATTGTTTTCCTTAAAGATATCAAGGTATCAAATGTTGTTGTTATTTTAAACAATTATGCCTGTTTATCACTGCAATATCTTAATCTTCATCTATAGTTAATATTGAATAGTTTTTGAACAATAGTAGTTGGAGCAAGGAATATGCAAATAAAGCGTACCGTTAAAACAACAAAAACAGCGACAAGCACACCAAGTGCTTCACACAAAATAGAAACTGCGGACGACTTTGATATTGTAGTAAAAAGCAAACGCTCCGTTACAAACCAAGATCAAAACACTGAAATGACCAATGAAATGAGCGAATTGCCGAAATATTTCACGGAAAAAGATCTTAATCGAATTCTAAAGAACTTAGATATATTACGCTCAGACGTGTACCCCAGAGATCACAGTGAAGCTGTTGAAGACAATATTGCTCAAAGCTTCCCTTCTGTTTGTCTAATTGGGCTTGGCCGATGCGGTTCTAATATTGCTCTTGATGTAGCATCACTAGTACATGATGCAAGAAACTATTATTTAAATGAGTTTCATGATGAAGAGAAAAAACGAAAAGAGAAAGAATCTCGTGCCGTAAAATGGATACAACGCAATTTAAAGCTAAGCAATGAGCACGATGTAAAACCTGTATTCCTCATCGAACCTTTAGTCATGTTAGGTGATTTAGACAAAGATATTGAAGGCCGAATCAAGTACTCCTCCAAGGGGGAAGCCAATAACCTATTAGCGGAATACAACAAGTTAAAAATTATGGACTTGTCAGAAGTGCACGCAGGCGGCGCGGGTAATGCGCCGATTCTCGGTCAATATTTAGCGAAGATGATCTTAAACAAGGAGACTGAACAATTTACCAATGAAGATTGGAAGTTCATTCACTCCTACCTGATTGACTCCTGTGGCATCAAAGCCAATCAATCTAGGTTGTATTTTTATATTTTTAGTGCTGGCGGCGGAACGGGCTCTGGAATGGCATCAGAGTTTGGTTTAGCACAACAGTATTCTTATATGACAAAAACTTTTGAGATACGCCCAGAAAAAGACATCAATAGTCAAAACCATTCTTTTGTTTTCGAGCCTATTTTTACCAGTGGTATTTGTATTCTTCCTAATATTAATTGCCCAAGTGTTGAGCTTTCAGAAGCTTTACATATCAATGCCGGTAGATTGTTATGTAAGTATTTAGCTGAAGAATGGGACTTCTCATATAACTTAGAAAACGAGGATTGCACTTCAGACAATGTGATGCGTCGTATTCGTCCTTGGAACTCGATGATGTTAATTTCAAATGACATTATGCGTTATGCCGAGGAAAATGATAGTGAAGGTGGTATTCAAAATATTGATGTAAATGCAATGGAAGCACATGCTAATCAATACATCAGCCAACAAATTTTTAATATATTAAGCGCCCAAGCGGTAACAACCGATTATGACGAAAACTATTTTAGACGTGCAGGTATAGATTTAGGAGAAACGATAAGGTTAGACGCAAATGATTTATTTATGAGCTTGGCTGGGCCCGTTGCCATTGCTTATGCAGAATCAGTAGTTAAAAGTAATTTAGATCCTGACAGCAACTTTATGGTTCAAGAAGGTAATTCGGGTGGATTAAATATTGATGAACTGTTTTACCGCTCAATTGATCTGCCACACTTTAATAAACAAACACAGGCTATTGAGGGGGTAAGTTTATTGCCCGTTGAGTCAAAACATTATAGAGAAGCGTTAAAAAAATATCGTGAAAACAATAATGATGCTAGTTATCTAAAAGACATTCATTTCTTTAAGAACTGCTCTTCCGTGGTGTCGATTGTTTCTCTTCCAAAAGATTATAAATTGTCATACATGGACCTTAACCGACTCAAATCACATTTAAACAGTTTATTTCCAAATACTACATTAAAGAGATATGCGCTTGTTATTGGGGCATCTGCCAACTTATCACTCACCACTTTAATCGCTAAGAGCCCGTGCTTAAGTGATGACTTCTTGACCCTGATAGTTTCATACATTAAACGCTGTTTCGCGAAAGACCAGTATCGTTTTGACGAGACCTTAGATCATGAAATTGTTAACTTGATCAAAAATGAAACATTTGATGAAACTATTTTAGAAACTATGCTGATGGATTTTGAAAATCCAGCCAAGATCTTAGATACCAATTGGTATGCAATAAAACCAATGTACGAAAAGAAATATAGAGAGTTAATACGAGACAACCAAAAGTTTACCTCAATTAACGATATTAGGTTAAGTATTGAATCGGTTACCAAAGCAATACATTATTTGCGAGAAATCTATCGTCACCGCATTAGTAAAACCAAGATCATTTCGCTTAATAGCCCAACCAAAGTTAACACTAAAGTGACAAAAGCCATACCGAAAGACGAAGGAACACAAGAATAGAATATTTGTGGTATTTGCTCTTGATTTATTTCAACAAATCAAGAGCATTTATCGTTATTCTGTACATTGATTTACCAATTCGCAAAGGCTTAACAATTGCTGTTTTAGGTTATCATCAAGAGAGTAACCAACATTTAATCTAAAATATTCTTTATATAAATTGGTCATAGTAAATTCACTCCCCACTCTTAGCCCTATTTTTTGATCAAATGCCATTATTTGCAGTCGCTCACTGTTTAAATTTGGCACGTAAATCCAAAGTACCATCCCTCCTTCAGGATTCGAGATAACCAAGCCCTTTGAATTAATTGCTTGCATGAGTATTTTTCTGTAAGTATTTACATTTATTAAAAGTTGTTTTCTAAATGCAGACAAATGCCTTTTGTAATGTCCACTATATATATAGTTTGCCGTCATATACTGTACGGGCATATTAACGCCAAAACTTTCTGTTGCTCGTTGGGCGATATACTTTTTAATGTATTTTCCAGGACTTGCCCACCCTATTCGAAATCCTGAAGCTAAGGTTTTAGAAAATGAAGAACACCAAATGATAGTGCCTGTTTTGTCAAAAGCTTTAATTGGCAGGTTTACAGAACCATTAAAACTTAACTCTTGGTATACGTCATCTTCGATTAAAGGTATATCATATTTATTTGATAATTCAGCAAGCACTTGTTTATTCTTAATGCATATAGAACCCCCCTGCGGGTTATGATGATTGGCACTTAATAAACATGCTTGAACTTTTTGCTGAGCAAGTATTAACTCAATTTGTGCTATATCTATCCCTTCTTCATTTGAAGAAACTTCTAATATTTTGCGCCCCAGATTTATAACCAAAGACAGCAAACCATTAAAACATGGTGAAGCTACTAAGATTACGTCGCCTGGTGACGTTGTGACTAATATTGCAATGCGTATCGAGTCTAAGCACCCATTGTTAATAACAAGGTCTTTAACCGGCAAATTAAATCCGTATTTAGCATAATGATTCGAAAGCGCATCACGTAGATCAAATAATCCCTGTTTTTCACCATATCCTTGCATATGACCAAAGTGTTTTCGAATAGCGTTATTCATCGATGATTTTAGATGTTGAGCTGAGGCAGGACTTAAAACAGATTGGGCGCGAGCAAATGGATGCTCTTGCTCATATTTAAATATATAAGGTAATGATGCCGATTGTTTTATGGGGAATTGAGGAACTGGAACTTTAGCGCTATCTTGGCGATCACTTACAAAGTAGCCTCGTTTATTTACAGCTTCAACTAAACCAAGTTTCTCTAGTTCCCGATAACACGAAATGGCTGTGTTAATGCTAACCTGATTTATTTGTGCAAACTGCCTGATAGGTAATAATTTATCAAAAGGGTTTCGTCGACCCAGCTTAATATCTTCGGCAATTTGTTTTGCTAATTGTAAATATTTAGCCTTCACAACCTGTACCCACTTATTTAACTTTATTCTGTGCCTGTACCCATTGTTTCATCTAACACAAAATAAGGCAACGTCGTCACTAAATGAGCAAAATTATGCAAGAGTATTTATCACAGTTTAATCACTTAGCGAGTCTATTTTTAGCACAGCTAGATAAAATGCCATCAGCTAAACTTAATAGTCAAATAAAGCACAAATCACTCTCTGAAGTACCAAGCGGTGCAACCAGTGCATTATTAACGTTACAAAAAGAGATTATTCCACAATTATCAGGTTCAGCTGGACCTAGATATTGGGGATTTGTTACAGGAGGAGCCAATCCCGCAGCACTATTTGCCGACTGGCTTGTTAGCACTTTTGACCAAAATGTATCAAAAGGTGGTGATTCAATTGCATCCGAGGTTGAGCATCAAACTTTATCTTGGTTGAGAGAATTGTTTTATTTACCAGACACATTTGATGGTTTAATTACAACTGGCGCAACATCCTCAAATATTTTAGCAGCCATAACGGCAAGACAGTTTGCGGGTAATAAACAAAATGTTCATGTGGCCAAAGATGGTATGAATAACTTATCAGTAGAGATCTTTGCGAGTTGTCCTCACGCGAGTATGGTAAAAGCATTAGGACTTGCTGGATTTGGCCAACATAATATTACTTTTATCGAAAAAGTAGAGAATACTGAATCAATCAACATAGAACTGCTTGAACAAGACTTGCTCGAATCTCGTGCAGTAAGCAAGATAGTTTTAGCTAGCGCAGCCACAGTGACAACAACAAGTTTTGATAACTTAGAATCAATAGCAAAATTATGTCAAAAGTATAATGCATGGCTTCATGTCGACGCGGCATTTGGTATTTTCGAACGGTGTCTCAACGGCCCAGACAGTCTGACCAAAGGACTAGAGTTTGCAGATTCAATTACAGTAGATTTTCATAAATGGCTTAATGTACCTTATGATGCAGGAGGATTCTTTACCCAACATTTAAACCTAGTCGCACAAAGTTGTGAAGTTGTCGCACCTTATCTCATCAACAATAGTGACAAAAAGGATTTTCTGGCCATAGGTATAGAAAATTCAAGACGATTTAGAGCGTTACCTATTTGGTACACTATACATACCTATGGAAGAGAAGGTATTAATCAGTGGATATCTCAAAACATAGAATGTACTAAGTTATTGGCTAATTGGGTAGCTAAACATCCCAAGCTCACGTTGGCCTTCGAACCCAATCTTAATGTTTGTGGTTTTTATCTTTCAGAGCAACCACAAAAGACCAATCTACTACTGGATGAAATTAACCAACTTGGGGAGGTTTTCCTTTCTCCTGGAGAGTGGCAAGGTAAATTTATAATTCGAGCCGCTCTCAGTAACTGGCAAACAAAAGAAAGCGATATAGAAATCGCAATCACATCAATTGAGCGTGCTATTAACAATATGTGTGCATAAAACTCGGTCATAACGAATGAAGTTTAACTTCATTCGTTAACAATTAAGACGAGGCTTTAGAAGATGTTTTTCTTGAATCCTTAACAGCACTATTAATTTCTTTCATTTCTAGTGCTGTAAGATCGCGCCATTGACCCGGTTTAAGATTCCCCAGCTCAACGTTCATAATACGTGTGCGCTTGAGCTTTGTAACTTCATATCCTAAATACTCACACATTCGGCGAATTTGCCTATTTAGCCCTTGTGTTAAGATAATTCGAAATACAAATTTGCTTTGTCTTGAAACTTTACATGGATTGGTAATCGTACCTAGAATTGGAACACCACGTGACATTCTTTCAATAAAACGGTCGCTAACAGGCTTATCTACCGTCACGACATATTCTTTGTCATGTGCATTTTCAGCACGTAGTATCTTGTTAACGATGTCACCATCGCTAGTTAAAAATATAAGCCCTTCCGAAGGTTTATCTAATCGGCCGATGGGAAAGATACGTTGCTTATGTTTAATGGCATCAACGATGTTGCCTTTTACCTTTCTTTCAGTAGTACAAGTTATACCGATAGGTTTATTATAGGCAATGTATACTCTGTCAGATTTATTGTCTGGTGCTGCATTGATCGATTTGCCATCTACCTGCACCTTATCAGTTGGCATAACCTTTGTGCCTAACTCTGGTACTTGACCATTGATGGTTACTCTATTTGCTTCTATTAATTTATCCGCCTCACGACGAGAACAAAAGCCTGTTTCGCTGATAAATTTGTTAAGACGTTTACCTTCAGTAGACACAATTTTTCTCTTTATATCGAAGTGTCGTTATTCTAGCGTATAAAACAAAAAACCCGTAGCCTTAGCTACGGGTTTCTTTTAAATAAAAGCTTAGCGATGTCCTACTCTCACATGGGAACTTTCTACAACGCTATTGTCGCTAAGCATA
>NZ_BNCK01000009.1 GCF_014656435.1 Thalassotalea marina | reverse complement strand
GGTACCATGCGTATCGGTCGATAAGGTATTAGGCTGTATATCTGAAGAGTTGTTATAGAGTAAGTCAAAAGCAAAGTGACCTTCATATTCGTTAGCGCCAATGACTTGCGTACTCACCGGAACATGACGTGGTCAACCAAAATTGACCAACCCAGTTAAGCTACTTTTTTCAATTTCTTCATGTCCGCCTCATATTGATTTGAAATTTCCATACTTTATCTAATTCATGTTTTTCTAAATTAGCTAAAATGCAACTCAGAAATGTCCAGAAGTGAGTTGTGTGGTGTCGAGTGGAGATTGTACGATTAAGCCCCTAAGTAATTAGTCCGTCAGTCTCCCTCGGTAATCAAATTAGTACATCTTAGCGATCAAATTGGTAAAAAATTAGACATGTAGATGAATGCCCACCTTAAAAAATAGACAGCGGGTTGGGCTGGGTGATTTTTCTGGTGTTAGACGCCAGCAACCCATGCGGCAGAATGGTTGCTCACTTACTCGTCTATTTTTAGCGGGAATTCTTAGCCAACTGTATGCGCTGTATGCAGATTTAAGCAGTCGAGTGATGCGCACTTTGGAAGAGATGGCACCACGAGTAGAGGTCTACTCCATTGACGAAGCGTTTTTGGACTTAACCGGTATTGAGTCTGCCATATCTCTTGGCGAGTTCGGACAACAAGTGCGAGAGCGCATAGGCCACTGGATTGGGATCACCGTCTGTGTAGGCATTGCACCGACTAAAACACTCGCTAAGCTGGCTAACCATGCCGCCAAAAAGTATCCAGCCACTCAGGGCGTTGTAGACCTGACCAATCCAGATCGGCAACGTCGATTGCTCGCATTAGTCCCGGTTGATGATGTTTGGGGCGTTGGTAGACGGCTTTCTAAGCGTTTAAATGCGTTGGGTATCACCACAGCCTTAGACCTAGCCAATGCCTCTCCTAGAGCCATCAGAGACCAGTTCTCGGTGGTTTTAGAGAGAGCCGTCAGAGAGCTCAATGGCGAGTCGTGCATTGAGCTTGAAGAGATCCCGCCAACTAAAAAACAAATTGTCTGTAGCCGTTCATTTGGCGAAAAAGTAACGCAATTTGAACTGTTACGTGAAGCCGTCTGCGAATACGCAACCCGCGCCACTGAGAAGCTTCGCAAAGAACAGCAGCAAGCCAAAGTGATGACCGTGTTTATACGTACCAGCCCCTTCAAGGAAAACGAGCCGCAATACAGCAACTCTGCATCGGGCGAGTTGTTGATACCCAGTTGCGATACGCGGGATTTTATCGAGCTGGCCAGTCACTTACTCAAGCGAATTTGGAAGGATGGTTTTCGTTATGCCAAAGCGGGCGTCATGCTGTCTGACTTTTACGATCCTGGTATGTTTCAACCAGGACTATTCGATGACGTATCGACCCGCTCTAATAGCCAACAGTTGATGTCTGTATTGGACACCATTAACCAAAGCGGTGCCGGAAAGGTTTTCTTTGCTGGACAGGGTACAAAGAAAGATTGGTCGATGAAGCGAGAGCATTTATCTCCCGCTTATACAACACGCTGGGACCAATTACCGCGAGTGAAGTAGCGCAGTTAACTCAATAGGCATTCACTCTGCGACGCAGCATGTTGAGCTTATCAACCTAGCGTCGAAATTCACTGAAGAATTCTTCTTTCTCCATGGCCAGAGAAAGCTAACCACCTTAGAACCTATTTCTTATGCCGGGTTCAATGCAGTGTAGAACTGTATATTGAATGAACAGGACGCGACTTCAAGCGCAAGACATTGACTATTCATAAAAGAAAAAATGATCAAAAACTCGATTTTACTACTGAAAAGGGTTCTGGACTGAGAGATCTCCATGTGAGCTTTTGAACACGGATACCCAGAAAAAGCTGAAGTCCTACACAATGTGACGATTCAAGATTTGTCTCAGGCTTAAGCCCCTGTTGGCATAACGTACCTCCTCTGTGTAACGGGCGATTGAATTAAGTTTTTTCACGTAACTATTGACGAAGCCCCACGAAAATGCGTTCACAAAACCTACACTAAAACTCAATTTAGTGCTATTATGTTCAAAATTCAGCACCTATGTTCACATAAAGGCCTAAAAATGAAGTATGCGAGAGAATTATCAAAAATTATTGAAGGTGGAGTGCTTGGAAAGATCAATCAGGTAAAAGCTTATACAGAATTTCTTGCAGACAAATTAGAAAGTGATGGAGAGCATAAGATTGCCAAACGATTAAGAACTTCCATGTCCGATAGTCTTCTGGCTTCTGGCTATAACTTAGCATCGGCACAGCCAGCAAGTCAGTTGAGAGCACCTGTTGATAAAGATAGCCATATGGCGTTAGCTGATATTACCTATCCAGGGTCTAATCATTCTGGCATGGCAGTTCTTGATGCAACAACTAAAGCTCAAGTTGATGAATTTATTTCCTTTGTTTTAAAAGCAGAAAAATTAGCTGATGCAGGCCTAAGTAGTGCCCCATCGCTATTGTTGTATGGTCCTCCTGGTTGCGGTAAAACACTACTTGCTCACAATGTAGCCGCACAACTTGAACTACCGTTGTTCACTGCTCGTTGCGATTCTTTGGTATCGTCGCTTCTTGGCTCAACATCTAAGAATATAAGATCACTTTTTGACTTTGCATCGCAGCAGCCATGCGTTTTGTTTTTAGATGAGTTTGATGCTTTAGCTAAAGCAAGAGACGATCAACATGAGTTGGGAGAGTTAAAACGTGTGGTAGTCAGTCTGCTTCAAAACATCGATGCACTTCCTAAAGATACAATAATCATTGCCGCAACAAATCACGAACAATTGTTGGATCCTGCTGTTTGGAGACGCTTCGAGCTTCGAATTAAACTAAATGCTCCAGATTCTGTTACAAGAGAACAGATTTACCGTAATGAGTTAGCAGAGTTTTCTCCATCTAAGCTACAGAAAACAGTTGAGCATTCAGTTGGACTATCGGGAGCAATTATTGCTCAAATATGCGTTGCAGCAAAAAGAAAAGCGATTTTGAATGATGAAAATCAGACTACTGAGCAAGAGTTGTTGTATCGGATTGCAATGGTTCGATACTCAAATGTAATTGAGTCTGAAAAAGAAGCCACGGACAAACTAGTAGAGTTGAAAAATCTAAACTCAGAACTTTTTACAGTGCGACTGCTTTCAAAAATATTTGGAATGTCTACAGGAAAAATATCAAACTTGCTAAATAGGGATGAAAATGAGCAATAAAAATAACCCAATACAAGCTGTAAAAATTACACAACGCGATTTCAGGGATACGCCACCTCCCAAAAGCGGACCAAAGCCACTTCGCGAAGTTACCAAAGAGCTGGTTGATAAACTGCAATCGGATATAGATAAGTCTACTTTAGAACTAAAACAGCACTTTCAATCGCATCCCAACGTGCCAGCTGTTCTAAAAGTCAGGTTACTAGAGAATGCATTGGCTAAATCGCACAGACCAGACAATGTATTTAAAGATAATACTTGCCCTATCATTGGAAGCGCTGATTTTGGAATTTTGCTCGTTAGCGCTAATGAGGAGGGGTTAGGGCAACTCAGACAGAGAGTTCAATCTAGGGCAAAAACAGTTCAACCAGATATCGCAGCAATTGAAGAGATTAGCGTATTTTCAAGTGAAGATAGGCTTCAAGTTAGAAGTTTAGATGACGATGATTTTGGTGTTCAGAAATACAAAATTCATCTATTTGATCACTTAAAAGACAGCCAGAATGCTGTTGTTAAGAACTACTTTGATGAATCAACTGCAAACGAATCTCTCGATATCACTTTTAGAGAGTTTTCGCCGCATACCAGATTTCACACGGTAAAAGCTAAGAGCAAACTCTCTATTCAAAACTTGGCAAATAACGTTGCTGTGCGCTCTATCGAAGAAATGCCAACCTACACTCCTACTGACTATAAATTAGCGACAAGCCCAGTTGGTCCGATTGACAATTTATTGCTACCCGACCCAACAACAGGCGTTGATTATCCGGTGGTAGCTGTTGTTGACTCGGGTATTTGCCGAAAATCAATACAGATTAATAAGTGGGTCGTAGGTCGAAAGTCTTTTGTACCTGAAGACCTGCTTGATACATCTCATGGCACAATGGTAGGAGGGTTAATTGCCTCTCCAAGCTCTCTAAATTATCAAGGTAGCGGTTTCCCTAACACGCAAGCAAAACTAGTAGATATTACCGTATTTGATACTTCAGGAAGCGCTTCCGAAGACGATCTGATGGATATGATCTCAGAAGCAGTTGAAGAGTTTCCCGAAATCAAAATTTGGAATTTATCAATAGGTCGGTCAGAGCCAACTCCACTTAATGCGTTTTCGGACTTTGGATGCTTCCTTGATGACCTCAGTGAGAAGCATGGTATTTTGTTTGTTGTTGCTTCAGGAAATCATAATTCGTTTACTTCGAGCAAACCTGAAGAAGAAAAGCTCCGTGAAAGTCGAGTATCTTCACCAGGAGATTCATTAAGAGCATTAACTGTTGGATCAATGGCTCATAAGGAAAACCCTCTGTCCGCTTCTGAAACAGGCCAATGTTCACCATTTTCGAGAATCGGCCCAGGACCTGCATTTACTCCAAAACCAGAAGTGATCCATTATGGAGGAAACTGCACTCCCAGCGGAAGTTTTGCACAAATAGGAGTCTTATCATGTGGGCCAGACAACCAAATGTTCGAATCTGTTGGGACTAGTTTTGCTACCCCTATAGTTTCTTCTATAGCGGCAAATGCATGGAAATCAATAGACGGAACAATTGTCGCTACACCAGAGAAGGTAAAAGCACTAGTAATTCATTCAGCAGTACTTGGCTGCAATGGTTACGAGTATTCTACAGGGTTTGGAAAGCCTGGAGATATCGACGACTTACTCTATTGCACAGATGATCAAATCACACTGATGTTTGAAGTCGATGTTCGTCATGGATTAGTTGAGTTTGAGCGAAGTCCAATTCCATTGCCAACTTCAGTTCAAGACGCTGGAATGTTTAAGGGAGAAGTAGCCATGACACTGGTTTATTCGCCTCCTTTTGATAGATCTTTTGGTTCAGAATACAGTCGTGTAAACATTAGCGTCTCAATGGGGGAAACAAAAGATGTTCTGGACGAAAAAACAGGGGAGCTAAAAACTATATTTAAGGGAAAAGTACCGCCTTTGCCTTCTGAGAAAAAAGACTTATATGAAATTAACCAGCTAAAGAACTCCTTTAAGTGGTCACCTACAAAAGCTCACAAGAAAAGATATCCTCAAGGTACTGGAGTTGCTGCATGGAAGCTCAAGATGGAATCGACCATCAGGGCAGAAGAACAAAATCCGGCGACGCCCCAAAAAACAGTTTTACTTGTTACAATAAAATCAATCAAAGAAGGAACAAATCTTTACAGTGATGCTGTGAGATTGCTAAAGACTAATGGCTGGATACTAAACCCAGTTGCAGTAAATGTACCAATTACTATCCAGCAATAGTTATGAGGCATAATAATTGTGGGTCGTAATCTTAATTAGTTCACAACTATTACGAAGATTACGATCTCAATATGCATTAACCCTTCGACGCAGCATGTTGAGCTTATCAACCTGGCGTCGAATATCACTGAAGAATTCTTCTTTCTCCATGGCCAGCGCTAGCTCCCATTCTTTGGCCAAACCTTGGCAGTCCAAAAATGCGTATCTCAGCTTCGTCTTTGAAATACGCAGCCCTTTACTAAAGACTACACGCTTGCCTCGTTGACCGTGAAAGCTGTTGATATACCACTCTATGCCAAAGCCATACTTAAAGTCTCTGATACGGACACCAAGCAGCCCCCAGTCTTTAAAAGGCGCATTCTCGCGAACCTTGTAATGGGTAACCCAAAAGTCATCAACTTCAGCTCGTGCCAGTGCTTTTAGCCTGTCCGTTTCTTGCTGAAGTAAATCTGATACCTCTGCTTTCCATTGTTCATTGACGATTTCTACCAAACCAATTTCCCCATCCAATTAACCCCAAAAGCCAAAACCACTATCCGTTTGGCTTTTGGATCGAAACGCCAAACGTAAAACTGCCGTAACAATCACTGTTTGGCGTCTCGATATAAATCAACTCGCGCAATCCCATACCTGACAAGGGATACAGGCCGATTTCACTTAAAAACGCCTAAAAAGACGTATTGCCATGAAAATACAAACCGTTTGGCAAGTTCAGGCCAGAATGCAAACGACGTTTGGCGTCTCGATTTTTCTGGCTCAGTCATCCGCCGCCAAACAGAGCCTATTCTCATACTTTTGCGAAAATGCAATAGGCAGATAGATGAAAGGATTTGTCACCTTTCTGCCCACCGCCAGTACACCGAATCCTGATAATGACATTTGAGTGAACCGCCAGAGCACTTGGACATGCCCAAGCGTGAACAGCGCGGTTAGTTGAAAACCGTTAGAGCACTTTGAGTGCACAGGAGATAAGTATGTTTGTACTAGGCGTAGATATCGGTTACTCAAACCTGAAGCTGGCAATTGGCCAATCAGGCAGTGAACCGAAAACCATTATTCTGCCTGCGGGTGCCGGTCCTGCGGATCGTATGCCGGAGCGTATCGGTGGAGGCGATGATGAAACTTGTTTGTATGTGTCTGTCGATAATGAGCGTTGGGCCGCTGGAGTGCCTGCTGGACGCCTTCAAGGCTGGGAGCGAGAGCTTCACCCGGAGTATCCCACCACAAAGACCTATAAGGCGCTTTTTCATGCCGCCTTGTTAATGGCTGAAACTGACTCCATCGATTTGGTTGTCACTGGATTACCGGTTTCCCAGTTTCATGAACCACAACGTAAGTCTGACCTTGTGCAGCGTTTAAAAGGTGTCCATCAAGTGACACCTAAGCGCAGCATCACTGTTCATGACGTCAAAGTGCTGCCGCAGCCTGCCGGTGCCTACATGGATCTGGTTCAAACAGGTGGTGATTTGGGCTTGATTGAAGAAGGTCGCGTCGTCGTCATCGATCCCGGCTTCTTTTCTGTTGACTGGGTTGCCCTTGAGGCCGGAGAAATTCGCTACAGCTCATCAGGAACCAGTCTTCAGGCAATGTCCGTGCTACTGGAAACGATTGATAAGCTGATTTCGGAAGATCATGGTGCCAAAGTGGGTATGGATCGACTTGAAAAAGCCATGAGAACCGGCGACTTGCAGGTGCTGCTATTTGGAGAAAAAGTCGATATTTCACCTTATCTGAATGCTGCCATGAAAAAGGTAGCGCCTATTGCTCTTACAGCCATGCGCCAATCCATGCGTGACGAAAGCATTAATGCGGACTTGGTATTGATCGCCGGAGGTGGAGCCTTGGCTTATAAGGAAGCGGCCAAGGAGATTTTTTCACGAAGCAAGATTATCGTACCGGAACAGTCTGTTTTGGCGAACGTCCGAGGCTTCTGGTTTTATGGGGCGTGATCATGAGAGTCGTCGTCAACATTCCCCCAGGGAGCCACCCTGAACTGCTCAAAGAATTAGAAAAGACGCCGCCACGGGAACGCGCTGAGCGTCTGAGGATGCTGGCCACCTTTGGCTTAATCCACATGAGCCAACCCAATTTATCCACTACATCTGCACCGGTGGATGGCCATGCACCAGATGGTGAAGTGACTTCTATGAGTACAGCGCCAGAACCCAAAGCAGAATCACGCAAACAATCATTAAAATCAAAACTAGGGCTGGGCTTATAACATGGCGTTATCAGTTAGCTGGCTCGATGCCAGGTTAAATAAAGAAGCAAAAGAAACCGTAGTAAAAGCTGACCGAGATGGACTAAGTGCTCGGGTCTCGCCCAAGGGCAAAATTGTTTTTCAGTTTCGTTATCGGTTCGATGGCAAGCAACAGCGGGTAGACATAGGTACTTACCCACTTATGAAGCTTGCTGAAGCCAGGAATGAGCTGGATAGGTTAAGGGCGGTACTCGACCAGGGCAGAAACCCCAAGCTCTACCTACAGCAGGAACGGGCCAAGTATTCTGCCAACCAAAGCTTCGAATCGATTTTTCGAGACTGGATAGACTCTGCCGGTAAGCAAGGGCTAAAGGAGAAAACGTGGCACTACCAAAAACGCAGCAGTGAAATATATTTGCTGCCCCGACTTGGCAAGTACCCAATAACTGACATCAATGAATTGTCCTTACGAAACTGTCTTCGTGAGGTTTCGGAGTCGTCCCCTTCAAACACAGAACGTCTGGTGTCTGTGCTGCACAAGTTTTATGACTGGCTGATTGATGAACAAATTTTGGAAATTAACGCTGCCGCTGGGATCACAGCAAAAAAGGTTGGCGGTAAGAAAGGCAAACGAACTCGGGTGCTAAATGACAACGAGATCAGGATACTTTGGCGCTATTTGCATGAGTCAAAAATCACTGAGAAGAACCGCATCTACATAAAACTGCTTCTGCTATTGGGCGGTCGCAAGGGTGAACTCATTCAAGCTGAAAAGCATCACTTTGATTTGCAATCTGCAATGTGGACAGTGCCCATAGAGATCCGCAAACAAGGTGAGAAAATTGGAGCGCCAATCATGCGACCATTGATTAGGCCTGCAATTGAGCTGATTGAATTGGCGATGCAGATGAGCAAATCAACTTACTTGTTTCCCGCGAACGGACAAGAAGAGCTTGCCACAAATGGCTTTGATACCACTATTCCTAACAATGTGAAAATCTGGGCTCGCAGGTCGCTTGGTGTTGAGATGGAACATTGGTCTATGCATGATCTTCGAAGAACGATGCGAACACGAATGTCGGCCATCACGACGCAAGAAGTTGCCGAGTTGATGATTGGCCACAGCAAAAAAGGATTGGATGCTATCTACAACCAATATCAGTACCTGGATGAAATGCGTCATGCTTACGACGTTTGGTATCAACAACTAGAAACCATCATCGAGCCGACAGGCTTTCCATTCAACTGGCGTTTCGGACAGTAAGAATTTGTCGCTACCAGTAGATTGGTATTCCTAATTGTGACCATGTCAAAAACCTTCTCAATGTTGTTTTTTGACTGGTCGCTTTAAAACTAGGCTTAAGCCCCATAGCTATCATCAGGGTTTAATCTGGTCATTTTTCAGCCTGAACTCTTGAGTTTCTCAGTTTGAAACCACATGTATTTTGTAGTGCTCTAGGAAGTGAAACCCTGGTTCAATTGCTGTTCTTGAATGCACAACCAGTTAGATTCAATTTATTGAGGATTCCAGATGGCGAAAGGTTCAAGTATCAACGGCAATGGCGGTAAAAATGGTGGAAATGATAGCTACACAATTACAGGGCGCGGCGAAGTAAGTCGAAAAACACTGGTTCGTGAAGTTAAGGAAGGTAAACATCCAGACACGCACATTTACAAGCGCAATGGTGTGGAGTACGCCCGAAACAATCCAAATCACGACAAGCCTGACAACATCAACGAATAATACTGATAAGAGGTTAAGGGCTGTACTTTGCCCTTAACACTTTAAACCCTGCTCAACCTTCACTGTTCTCATACTCCTCCAAGTCTTCAATGTGCCAAAGCTTGTTTCGTGTATTTCGGTTGATACGAGGTTGAGGCAAGCTGCCATCTTTTATTCTTCGCCAGAGCGTCGTATAGCTAATGTGGTAACGAGCCATAACTTCGTAAGACGTGAGAAAAGGGGTTACTTGGTGCGCTACTGCTGTCATCTGCATTCTCCTGAAAATCAATGTAAAGCTATCATCGCCTGATTCATCACTTGTTGATGGTCAGAAAGATGCATGATTTGTTCAGAAGATCAGCCGTATAAAAACACTGGTATCATTATTCAGTTTACCAAACGTCCAATTTTCGGCGCAAAGCGCCGTAAATTAGCGTGAAGTTAAACCATCATTACGACAAACATCGATATTCACACTCTAGCTTCCAGAAATTCAGCGTAGCGGTATGCTTCGTAAGTGCATTTCGATGGCTTCAATCACTGACTTAGTGAGGGGTAAATGCGCTTTTTCTTTCGCCCATACCTCATGGAAGCCTGCTACAGTTTGCTTTGCGGTATCTAACACCAATTTTTCTGGCAACATGGCTTTAGCCGCTAAGTGTGATAGCTCATCCAGCGTGAAATCGCTGAATCTCTTGCTACGACTCACCTTAAGCGATGCACTATCATCTGGGATATAGGGAATGGTTGAAACAAAGTCATAAGCAGGTGCAATAGACGCTGTGCGCTTATCTTTGTAGATCACAGACCAATTCTTCAAATGCATATCAGCATTACCAATTAGAGTATTGAACACCAATCGGCGAGTAAATTCTGCAATGTCTTCGTCTTGGCCTTCAATACCGATAACCTGAGCAATATTCCGCATACTAGCTTTTTTGTATTTATCTTGAGGATAAACGCCAAACACTTGCGCAAAGTCCTCAATGTGCACAGCTTGACCATCTGCACGGTCAAAACGCTTAATCACAAACGCACTGTCACCAAATTTGCCAATTCCATTTGGGATATTAGCAATTCGATTAATAGGGAGTAGCTGCGTTTCTGGCACGTCCATTCCCAACATTCGAGCCAGTTCCATCATCGAATATTCATTTTCTGGCACAGCTTCAAATCGAGACGACGGCAATTTTACAATCCAAGAACCACCTTGACCGGTTGCTGGGATCGTCAAACCGCCATTTGCCTGCTGCACAGCTGAAAACTTCAATTGCACTCCCGCTAATGAAAAACGCATTGGCCCATCTGTCTTCGTTTCACCTTCTATGTCTTGATGCACATTAGGTGGTAAGGCTTCATCATCCGCAGGCTCAACCGTGATCGCGCCAGCTAAATCCTGCCCCAGTACCCACAATAGAAAAAATTCCCGTGCTGGGTTCACACCAGCACGCTCAGCCAGGTAATTACGCATGGTTTCTTCTGGCAAAAGGTTAGAGAAAAACGGGGTTAACTTAGTTTGGGTAGGTTTGAAGCTAGTCAGCAAGCCACCTAGCGAATCTTTAAAGCCAAGCCCTAACACAGGCCGTGATTCGTCATTAATGTACGAATCCATAAAGGCAAAAATCGTTCTGTCATTGCCCACGTTGGTGATCGTTGCAATGGGTTCACCGTAAAGCAAAACGTTGAGCGTAGAGACATGGTTAGTCATCGTCGTCTTCCTCTAACTGATATGCGGGCGACATTGGCTCACCCTCGTCGCTGATGCCGTTAATACCTTGTCCACTTCGAATGATCGACTTGATGGCAGGTACAGATTTTTTAGGCGCAACCAATAGCTCTAGGTCTAGTACACGGGCAAGTGCAATCAAACTGGATATTCTTAAATCAACACTGCCAGACTCGATTTTCGAAATATGGCTTTGAGGCACCCCCGAACGAGCACTTAACTCTCTCTGGCTAAACCCCTTTCGTACCCGAGCTTCTCGAAGACTTTCTAGTATCTGCTCTGTTACATAGCTCATTTCGATACGCCTTAATGCATCACTTAAGAATAATTATATACAAAAACATATCACAGTAACTCAAATAACACAAATTCGATTAGCCATTACATATCAAAAGTGATGAACTGATACATAATTATATATAAGTAGAAGGAGATTTTTGTCATCGACAAAAGAGCGATACTCTCGCTGATAATCGCGAACTGACGCATCAAACTCCCTAAGTACTTTTGTCGCTCAGACCTTATACAGCAAGGGCTACAGAAGAACTCGCGTCAAATCGCCAGAAGATAAGTGCAACAAAGAGGAAGTTTGTACACAGTTACAGGAAATTTTGTACACACAAGTCGAAAAACAAGTGCAAAATGATGGTGTAAACAGCAACTAAATTTGAAGGTAAGTCTGATATCTCAATTAGAAATAACCGTATTGGTTCGCTTCAAGCATCTTCAAAAACAAACACTAGAGCAAAAATTACACCAACAATAAACTCCCTCATTAAATTTTGTAATTTGGCACAGAAGAAAACATTTACCAAAAAAAAGAGACTCTTTTTAACGGTAGTACTTTTTACGTCAAACCCAGTAACGAAAAGGCCTACAGCCAGGTTTGTGTCATGGAATTTTCGCCAAAGGCCTCTAAAACGGAATTTGTACTCAAGTTTGTACACACTTTCCGAGGTTACGCTTGAACATCATTGAAAAGCAAAGAAACGAGAAAAAGACAAAAAACCTTTAAATTCAGTACGTAGAGATGTGATTGTGGTGTGCAATGAAAGGTGGTTTTAAGCGTTGAAAGGCTGGGCGGCATCAGGGTGCGAGATGATCGCGAAGGTTCTGCGAATATCGACTTCCTGCTGTTGTACAGACATGCAAATTACCCGTTAGATGTTATCAATTGAAAATAGATGAAAAATTACGCGCGGCATTATACCCCAAACCTGCGGCAAGGGCAGCAATAAAAACAGTACAATTTTGTGATGGTAAATAAAAAAGTTTAAGTGAAAGAAAGCGCTAATGCTTAAGGCTTATATCTAGGTTGTTCATTTGTCAGCTTTCCATTGATTGACATAACTTATTACAGGTGTAATCTAAGGGGATGACGAATGGAAAAATTAAGTGATATGGCAGAAATCTCACCAACAGAGTTCGAAATTTTAGATGCGATGTGGCGCGAATATCCAGTAACGGCTAACGATCTTGTTGAACGGTTAAATAAAGATAAACCATGGCATGATAAAACGGTAAAAACGCTGATTAATCGATTAGTTAAAAAACAGGCGATTTCCTTTGAAAAACAAGGAAGAACCTATTTGTATTTTCCACTAGTTAGCCGTGAAGATTATCGACAAAAGGCCAGTAAAAGCTTTATTGAAAGGATCTTTTCTGGCCGACTTTCTCCTTTGGTTGCTGGTTTTGCAAAAAACAACACCTTACAAGCCGAGGACATCGAGCAGTTAAAATCGATCATTGACGATTGGGAAAAAGAACAAAGCGGTAACAAAGGCCAAGATGCTTAGTTTTTCATTATTTAACGAAATATTGACGTATGTCGCCTTTCTTAATCTCGCTATTGTCTTGTTGTTAGCTGTCAGGCGACACGTCATTGCTCATTTAGGCGTAAATGTTATGTACGTGCTGTGGAGCATGTTGCCAATGTCTTTACTCGTCTTCCTATTGCCGGCTCCATGGCAAGAGGTACAGTTGGCTCAACCTATAGAATCTATGGTGATTTCAACCTCAAGCGTCGTTAGGCAATATAGTACAAACAGTTGGTGGCAATTTATTTGGTTGTCTGGAATTTTTATCGGTTTAATGTTTAGTGCAGGGCAACACTATAGGTTGTTATACCGGTTAAACTTAGTTCCTGTGGGCAAACAGGGTTCAGTTTGTTTACAACATCGAGTGAATCATTTGCCAACGTTTTTTAGTGCAAACATCAAATCACCAATACTTATTGGTATCGTGAGCCCAAAACTTGTATTACCGCATAATTTCGAAAAAGCACTGCCTAAACACCATCAACAGATGATCATTGAACATGAGTTATGTCATTTTCAGCGTCGTGATAATCTGTGGAATACTTTAGCCTTTATTCTTGTACTTTGTTTTTGGTTTACTCCTCTTGTTTGGCTAGCCTATCGCTATTTTAGGCGCGATCAGGAGCTAGCCTGTGATGCTCAAGTATTGGCAAACAAAACAGAATTTATGAGGGTTGAATATAGTAAAGCTTTGTTAGCGGTTGCGATTAGTGAGCAACAATTACCGCAAAGTACCCTAGCTTTTAATTTGTACTCGACACAACATCAACTAATCGAAAGAGTGAAACAAATTAAACATAATCAGGTACCAACAAAGATTGCTTTATCTTTAGTTGTACTATCTCTATTAGCTTCGCTAGTGTCATTAAGTTTTATCGGTAAGGTGTATAGTGATCACCGGATCGAACAGGGCTTTAAACTTGCTGTTGTTACCCGTATATCACCAAAATATCCGCTAAACGCTGCGCAGAATCGCGTCGAAGGCTACGTTAAGCTTACTTATGATGTAGACCATGAAGGTTATGTCAGCAGGGTTAAAGTGATTGAAGCAAACCCCAAAAATACCTTTGAGCAAAATGCTGTAAAAGCGCTTGAAAAATGGCGCTTTGAGTCTGTAGGGTTTAAGGTAACCAAACAGATGTTACAAATGGATTTTGTGATGGATTAATGAGAGGAGCTCATCAAAGTTAAGCCAACTTTTTTTGCATTACAATGGCGTCTTCATAGCCTATTTCACTCGGGTAATAACCTGTCCGTCGGGCGATTTCAACAAAACCAGCATTTATATACATCATCAAAGCAGAGATATTTTTAGCTCTAACTTCTAAAAATAACGTGTTCGCGCCAAGTGCTTGAGCCTTTGAAACAAAATCGTTTAATGCCTTTTTGCCTAGTCCTTGACCTTGAAAGTCTGGCGAGATGCAAATATCCATCAAGGTTGCTTCGTCCAATACGATTTCAGCCACATAAAAGCCACAAATTTTATCGTCTAATGTTACATAGTAGGAAAAATAGCGACCACCTATACATGAACGAAAAGTTTTTTCGCTCCACGGGTGGGAGTGGCAAGCATTTTCTATAGGCATCAGCTGACTTACGTCATCTTGTGTGATTGCGGTGAATTTCAATGTCATAACTACACTAATTGATTGGTTATAAATAGCTGATATAAAGCACGTTTGTTTGCTGGTGTTGTTAACTCATTTAACACAGGCGTTGTTAATTGTTGTTGGCTAAAGCTGAAGGTATTTTGCTCGCAGAACTGCCACTGAAAATCGCCTAAATTAATTGTCGCTTGGTCTATTTGCTTAACTGTTGAAGGCTCAATGGATAATACCAGTAATATATCGGTGAAAAGTGTTTGAGTGAGCAGGTCAGCTACATTTATTTGTAGTGAAGATGCCTGCTGGTTGTTAGCCTTTATAGTGTCAATACTTGTGTCAAGTACACGTCGTCGCCAAAGGGAAACGCCCATTTCCTGCAGATAATTGAAATGCTTTTGGCTTTGGATCATATTAACGTGGTTCTACTAACTGACAGTGAATATTCTAAGCAGGTCAGTATAAGGTGACTAGCCTTTTTTGTTAAGTTAATTTCAATTTGTTTTGGTGTTTTGCCTTCATACTTTTTTCGGTAAGTAATACCTCAAAGGTTTCTGCTGGTACAGGTTGGCTAAAGTAAAAACCTTGGTACAGTTCACATTGCATGGCAGCCAGCAACTGCAAGTGTTCTTCATATTCGACACCTTCGGCGACCACTGTAATGCCTAAGGTGTGTGCGAGTGAAATAATGCTAGCGACAATTTCCTGATCCATTTTATTTTTATGCATGCTGGAGATAAAGCTGCGATCTATTTTTAAGCAATCAATAGGGAATTTTTTCAAGTAATTCAGTGACGAATAGCCTGTACCAAAGTCGTCTAACGATAGTTGAAAGCCCAAGCCTTTCAGGTCTCGCATAGTTTTGATACCACGTTGAATATCGCCAAGCAACATACCTTCAGTTATTTCCAGTTTAAAGTTTGAAGCAGCTACCTGATTTTGACTCATTTTTGCCGTCAACATGGTAATGAGCTCTTCGGCATTGAGAAACATTTGTGCAGATAAATTTAATGAAATAACGCCAAAATCATAACCTTGTTTTTTCCATACTGCTGCTTGAGAAAATACTTGAGCAATTACAATTCGATCTATTTGGTCAATAAAGCCAGCCTGTTCAGCAACAGGAATAAAGTTAGCAGGAGAGATGACAGTGCCATCGGGTTCAACCCAACGGATCAGCGCTTCTGCACCGACAATATTTTTGCTTGAAATATCAACTATGGGTTGATAATAAAATTCAAAATATTGATTGTTAATCGCGTTTAATATTTTCTGCTCACGCTCTAATTGCTTGGTTACCGAAGTGTTCATTTTGGGCTCAAAAAAGCGATAACCGATATTGTTGCTGTTGCTGACATCTAACATGGCAATAGCGGCTTTTCTAAGCAATTCGTCACTGGTTTTAGCGTCTTGAGGGTATATGGTAATACCCATATTGGCACTTATATTCAATTGATGGCCATCAATATTAAAAACTTGATCGAAGGTCTCCATGACCTTTTGAGCAACCCTAACCGCACTGCGCCTTGGATCATTTAGCTCACACAAAACACAAAATTCTGCACCACTAAGCCTGGCAATAATATCTTTGCTGAAAAGTTGGCTTTTAAGGCGCTTACTTATTGCAACGATTAACTTGTCGCCGACGCTATGACCTAACGAGTCGTTGATCTTTTTAAAGCCATTCACATTGACCAGCAGCAAGGTTGGCAGCTTTTTCGTATGCTGTGCGGTTAAACAAGACTGAGAAACCAGCTCTTCAAGTAAAGTTCTATTGGCAAGGCCAGTTAGTTCATCATGTGTAGCCAAACGTGACAATTGTTCTTGGGTACGTCGTTTATCTGTTACATCTCGAAATATGCCCAAATAGTGAGTCACGTTAGCATTGTCATCTACAATTGCATCTACTTCTAATTCAATAGGGTAAATCTCATCGTTGCTTCGCTGGTCAAACAATTCACCTTGCCAGCTACCTGCCAGCTTTGTCTGCAATAAAATACGTTCTGCTAGCATCTCGTCCTGACCATTAACCGCGGCAAACGCTAACTTTTTACCAATTACTTGATGGCGGGTTTTGTGGGTATGTTGCACAAAAGCATTGTTAACCGCGACTAACTCAAAGTTGGCATTAACTATCCATACACCATCCGAGGTGTGTCTAAAAGCATGTGACAATAGGGTTAATTGACTTTCATTTTCAATAATAGTTTGGTTAAGTTGTTTTAAATTTTTTGATTCTTTACGTGTGAAATAGCGGCTAATTAACAAGAGTAAAATAATAATAATTGCAGTGCTGGCGATGAGCGTGATCTGGCGTTGCTGCTCCACTTCTAAAATACGAACTTGGTCAATTTCTTGTTGCTTTTTTAACAACTCAATCTGTTTAGTTTTACTTTCTGCCAAAAACTTTTCTTGTAAACTTAACACCGTTGATTTTTGAGCGTTTTTCAACATTTTTTCATTAAGCGCGTGAAACTGTTGAAAATAATCTAATGCCTTGTCAAATTGACCACTGTATTGATACATTTTACTGGTTTCTTTTAAGGCAACTGATTGCAATCTAGATAACTGCATTTGCTCAAAATAAGCTTCTGCTTCTAAATAATGTGGTAGCGCTTGTTCATACTTTTTTTGCTGAGTAAGTAAATTACCCAAACTGATTTTAGCGGTGTTAAGGTTTACTAAATCATCATGCTCAGTCGCTATCTGAATCGCGTTTTCAATAAAGATACGACTTTGTTCATACATGCCAGTAGATTGAATCGTGTCAGCTTTAGCCAGCAGAGCTTTAATTTGATAAAGCGGGTAGTTTTTAATATTTGGGTGGCTTAACAGTTTTCTAAAAGTAGATAATGCATTGTCATATTTTTTTGAATTTTGAAAATAAATACCTTTATTAAGCAGGTTGTTTATTAACATTGCTTCATTATTGAGATTATTGGCGATATCTAACGCCTGATTCGTGTGAAAAATTGCTTGGGGAAAGTTACCTTGAGCCCAACTTATCATCGACAAGTTAGTGTAAATAACGGCCTGTCCTGGCAAGTTTTTCACTTGTTCATATTTGTCCATGGCCAACAAAAGGTACTTATGTGCCGTGGCATATTCAGCGGATAGGAAAAAAGAATTGCCTAACAAGTAATAAAGATAAGCGTGATCTACAACTGATAACACTAAAGCACCGTCGTAAACATTGCTGTGGCGAACCGGTGGTTGTTGTTCAATCTGCTGAAGAAGGTTTTCAGCTTGCAAAATAGCAAGAGGGTGTTTCCCCATTTTACGATTCAAGTTGATTTCAGCCATACTAAGTAAAGCGTCAATGGTTGTTTTATCGTTTTGATTTATCGTTAGCGTTGCTAATTGTTCTTTTAAACTATCGAATCGAATCTTTGCTGACTCTTCCGCAGCAATATTAAGAAGTTGGATATAAATTAGGGCACTAATTTGGGGTGACTGTTGTGGGTCAAGTTCAAATAAAAGTGCTTGCCCTTGTTGCTGCTTTTGAGTGTTAGTTAATGAAGTGTCATCAAAAATATTAAGATATTGTTGATAGGTTTTATCAGATGGTGTCTTTAGGCCAGCTTCAAACGCTGCGCTCAAAGGAGAGAGAGCAGTAAAAACAAACAGCAGTAATAAAGAAGTCACACATTTGCGCATATACAAATCATACTAGCTACCACACATTGTCAGATATGTTTTGTTTAAAACGACAGCAATATATTGTGGCTGATTACATCATGTGATCATTATGCACGTGAAAGAACAACAATTAAAAGTAATATGAAGAATTTTATTGATAAAAATAAAGAGAAGAGAAAATGGCAGGGGTAGAGAGATTCGAACTCCCAACCGTCGGTTTTGGAGACCGCTGTTCTACCAATTGGAACTATACCCCTGCAACGGAGGTGAATTATACTGATGCAAAGACAAAGGTAAAGCGGAATTTTTCATTTTTTTACTGTTTGCTCGATTTAGCGTCATCTTGGCGAGTTATTGTTCGTCTAGGTGGCAAAATCTAAGCTCTTCTGGATAAGGAAATATATCATTGATAATACCTTGTGCCACTTGCTGTTGTATTTGTTGCCAGTATTTGCTGGAAAGCAATTCACTGTGATGAGTTAAAAATGCCGACTTATATTGGGGGTTAGCCAACGCGAAAGTACCAAGTTCTTCTGGAAACACATCCCCGGGCTCGACTGGGTACCAAGGCTCTGATGCGTAACGTTGCTCATCGTTTTGCGGTATGGGTTTATCTTTAAAGCAAACCTGGTTCATGTAGCTGATTTCGTCGTAGTCATAAAAAATAACGCGGCCATGACGGGTAACGCCAAAATTTTTTAACAACATATCGCCAGGGAAAATATTGGCAGCGATCAGTTGTTTTATTGCTTGGCCGTAACCAAACATCGCTTGTTCAATTTGCTGGGCGTTTGCATCAGCTAAGTACAAGTTAAGAGGTGTCATTCTACGTTCAATATAAAGGTGTTCAATTACTACTTGATCGTTTTCTACAGTGACAATGCTCGGTGCCACGTCCCTTAACTCTTGCAACAAAGACTGGCTAAATCGAGCTTTAGGAAAAGCGACTTGGGAATATTCAAGTGTATCGGCCATTCTACCAACTCGGTCGTGAAGTTTAACCAATCGGTACTTTGCTTTTACTTGTTCTTTTGTAATGTTTTTACTAGGGGAAAATTCATCTTTAATAATTTTAAATACGTATGGATAAGAGGGCAGAGTAAACACCGACATCACCATGCCTTTAATACCCTGAGCCAACACAAATTGATCATCACTGCGATTGAGATGGTCAAAAAAATCTCGATAAAATTGTGTCTTACCTTGTTTATGAAAGCCAATAGATGAATATAACTCTGCACGAGTTTTATGCGGCATCATTTGTTGTAAAAAGTCGACAAGGGCTGACGGGTATTGGCAATCAACAAAAAAGTAAGCTCGAGCAAAACCAAAAATAACGGCCATATGTTCTTGTGACGTGATCAATGCATCTATATGTAACCCTGTGGCTAAATCATGGGTTATGGCGACAATAAAAGGAGTTTGTTGGTTTTTGTTAACTAAACGGCCTATAAGATATGCGCCTTTATTTCGATAGAAAACCGAGTCAACTATGTCTAGTGTTAACTGCTCATTGGCGTTCAGGGAAATACCTGACTGCGCAGAGAATTGCTGCATCAACTGCGCTATTTCTCGCTTTAACTTCGGGAACGGGGTGGAAAACCCTGCATTTTCAATAATAGCTAAAATGGTTTTGTAACTTTTGTTAGCTTTTAGCCGATAGCGGGTAAATAGTTGGTTAGCACCTTGGCGTTGCCTTAGTGTTGAATGAAAAAATATAAATTCATTGTTGTAGTAACGACGATGAAACAACTGGCAAAAAACAGAATTATAAAAACTTTCAGCAAGTTCAGCTTGCGGGTGGTCTTGTAAAAAGTTGATGTAAATGCCTTTTACTTCTCGCCATTGCACTTCATCTAATTTGTTAATGGCAAAGTCATGTTTTAATTTTTGTCGTGTTTCTTGTACACGCAGATCGTAATAATCGGTTCTTTCACGAGCTACTTGGTGAACTAAGTGCCAATCACCTTGCTCAAATCTAGACTTTGCTAGGGCGGTTTCCCGGGAAAATATAAATATATGCCGTTCAAAGCTGTTGAGAATACAGCTGGCAATTGCTCTAGCTTGAATATCCATTTTGCCTAGACCTGTTGTACATTTAACATGTTGTTTTACCTCAGCATACGAAATTATAGAAATAATGGTAGCGCAACTTGAAAAATAGCGGTTATCAATACCAGTGATAGTTGCTAGGTGATTCTGTGGGTTTTACTTGATATTCGAGGCCTAGAACTCTAGAATTACGCGGTTTTAATCACCAAAGAGTTGTCCCATTATTGCTATGCGAGTCGCAGATTTTTCTTTTGATCTTCCTGAGCACTTAATTGCTCGTTACCCAAAAGCCGATAGAACGGCTAGTCGCCTTATGGTTATGGATGGCAATTCAGGGCAAATCCAAGATCTCGGTTTTGTTGATGTATTAGATCAATTAAATCCAGGTGACTTGTTAGTCTTTAATAACACACGAGTCATTCCAGCTCGCATGTTCGGTCGTAAAACCTCAGGTGGAAAAATTGAGGTTTTGGTTGAACGTATTTTAGATGATAAGCGTTTTTTAGCTCATGTTCGTTCAAGCAAATCACCAAAACCTGGCGCTGAGTTGATACTTGAAGAAAAGGTATCGGCGACTATGGTAGCAAGGCATGACGCATTGTTTGAAATCGAAATTCATGCGCAAGAAAATTTACTTCATGTACTTGAAGACATTGGCCACATGCCACTGCCGCCTTATATCGACCGTCCAGATGAAGATAGTGATAAAGAAAGATACCAAACGGTATACAGTGAAAAGCCTGGTGCTGTTGCTGCGCCAACAGCAGGGTTGCACTTTGATGATGCGCTACTGGAAAAAATAAAGGCGAAGGGTATTGAGCTTGCGTTTGTTACCTTACATGTAGGTGCAGGTACGTTTCAGCCAGTGCGTGTTGATGAAATTAAAGATCACGTCATGCATGCTGAGTATGTCGAAGTTACTGAAGAAGTTGCTGAGCAAATTAAGCGCACAAAAGCAAATGGCGGGCGAGTGGTTGCGGTTGGCACTACTTCTGTTCGTTCACTAGAAAGTGCAGCTAAAGCGGCGCTTGAACAAGGTGAAATTGTCGCACCATTTTATGGTGATACCAGCATCTTTATCACTCCAGGTTATCAATTTGAATTAATTGATGCTTTGGTGACAAATTTTCATTTATCGGAATCAACACTGCTGATGTTAGTGAGTGCTTTTTCTGGCTATGAACACATTATGCGTGCTTATCAACATGCCGTAGAGCAAGAATATCGATTCTTTAGCTATGGCGACGCCATGTTTTTAACACGAAAAAACCAATAATTTTTAAAACAAGCCGCTAGCCTGTTTCGCTGGTGGGCGAGGAAACCAAATGACAGATACATCTGCTAAAAAAGCAATGCAATATGAATTGCTTGCGAAAGACGGTAAAGCACGCCGTGGACGATTAACTTTTGCACGAGGCACAGTTGAAACACCAGCTTTTATGCCTGTTGGTACTTACGGTACCGTTAAAGGGATGAAAACTGAAGAAATCGAAGAGATCGGTGCTGAAATTATCTTAGGTAACACCTTTCATTTAATGTTGCGCCCTGGTACTGATATTATCGAGCAGCATGGTGATTTACACGACTTTATCAACTGGGATAAGCCAATTCTTACTGATTCAGGCGGCTTTCAAGTTTTCAGTTTAGGTGCGATGCGCAAAATTACTGAAGAAGGCGTGAAATTTAGTTCACCAGTTAATGGTGAAAAAATTATGTTAACGCCGGAGCGCTCAATGGAAGTGCAACGTAAACTTGGCTCTGATATTGTAATGATTTTTGATGAATGTACGCCTTACCCTGCTACTCATCAAGAAGCTAAAGAGTCGATGGAATTATCTCTTCGTTGGGCACAGCGCAGTAAAGATGCTCATCAAGGCAACCCAAATGCTTTGTTTGGTATTGTGCAAGGTGGCATGTATGAAGACTTACGTGAAGTGTCGGTCAATGGGCTAAAAGCAATTGATTTTGACGGTTATGCCATTGGTGGATTATCAGTTGGTGAGCCTAAAGAAGACATGGTGCGCATATTAGATCATACTGCCCCCTTGATCCCTGAAAATAAACCCCGATATCTGATGGGGGTCGGCAAACCAGAAGATCTTGTTGAGGGTGTTCGTCGTGGCATAGATATGTTTGATTGTGTTATGCCAACACGAAACGCGAGAAACGGGCATTTGTTTGTCACCACAGGTGTAGTAAAAATTCGAAATGCAAAAAATAAAACAGATACAGGCCCTCTTGATAAAGACTGTGACTGTTACACCTGTAAAAATTATTCGCGAGCCTACTTGCACCACTTAGACAAATGTAACGAAATTTTGGGTGCTCAATTAAATACCATTCATAACTTAAGGTTTTACCAGCGTGTGATGAAAGGTTTGCGCGATGCAATTGAGCAAGGTAAGTTAGACCAATACGTTGAAGAGTTTTACGCATTACGCGGGTTACCAGTGCCACCATTGGCTGCTGGTAATGAACAAGTTTAATTTTAAATAGATAACAATTAGAAGTAGAGGAAAATATGAGTTTATTCATTGGTACTGCACACGCGGCAGCAGGTCCTGCACAAGCAAGTGGTGGCATGGAAATGGTCATCATGCTTTTGGTTTTTGGTTTAGTGTTTTATTTTATGATTTACCGTCCACAAGCCAAACGTGTTAAAGAGCATAAAAGTTTAATGTCGGCTTTATCTAAAGGTGATGAGGTTCTAACACAGGGTGGTCTTGTTGGTAAAATCGTTAAAGTATCTGATGAGAAAGACTTTATCGTGATTAGCATCGCTGAAAATACAGAAGTAACTGTACAAAAAGGCGCTGTGTCAGCAGTATTGCCAAAAGGAACAATGAAGAACCTATAAGGTTCTTCATTTGCTTTGTCCCTAATAAAAATTAATAGGAACATATTGTGTTAAACCATTCACCATTGTGGAAAAAGCTGATGGTGCTCTTAATCGTAATTGTTGGTGCGTTGTATGCAATGCCCAACCTTTATGGTGAAGACCCAGCAGTACAAATTTCAGGGCTAAGAGGCGCTGAAACAACAACTTCAACATTAGACAACGTAAAGTCACATCTAACAGAGCAACAAATTGAATTCTCAAGTATTGCGTTAGAAAATGGCCAAGTACTTGTGCGTTTTAAAGACACTGAGCAACAATTAAAAGCTCGTGATTCACTAGATAAAGTACTAGGTGGTGACTATTCTGTTGCGCTTAATTTAACGCCTGCCACACCTGAGTGGTTGGATAGCATTGGCGGTGTGCCAATGAAACTTGGTTTAGACTTACGTGGTGGTGTTAGCTTTACCATGGAAGTTAATATGAACGAAGCTGAATTAAAAGCGCAAGAAAGTATGGTAGGTGACTTTCGTTCTGATTTGCGTAACGAAAATATTCGCTATCGTGGTGTTAAAAAAGAAGGTGATGCCGTTGTTATTACTTTTAGAAACGCCGAAGATTTAGATGCAGCAGAGTCTGCATTGAAAAAACGTTACCGCGATTATCTATTTGCTGATGATAGCACACAGTTAACATTAACCGTGTCAATGACAGAGCAAAAACTGAAAGAAATACGTGAATATGCACTTCAACAAAATATTACCATTATTCGTAATCGTGTGAATGAGCTAGGTGTTGCTGAACCATTAGTACAACGCCAAGGTCAAAAGAACATTATTATTGAACTACCAGGTGTTCAGGATACGGCAACAGCTAAAGAAATCCTTAATGCTACAGCAACGATTGAGTTTCGCATGTTAGACAGCGAAAGTGATATCAGTGCTGCGCTTAACGGTCGAGTTCCTGCAAATTCACAGCTGCTATACGATAGAAATGGTCGTCCGTCGCTGGTTAAAAAGCGTGTTATGTTGACCGGTGACCATATTGTTGATGCTGGTTCAAGTTTTGACGAATACTCTCGTCCACAAGTAAACATTACACTTGATTCACCTGGCGCAAGTAAGTGGTCTAACGCTACCAAAATCAATGTTGGTAAGCCGATGGTAACGGTATTTATTGAATACAAGCCAACGGATCGTGTTGACAGTGAAGGAAATACAATTTTTGAAAAGCATGAAGAAATTATTCAGATCGCTACTATTCAAGGGCGTTTGGGTAAAAACTTTAGGATCACTGGCATAGACTCACAAGCCGAAGCAACTAACTTAGCACTATTGCTAAGAGCTGGTGCGTTAATTGCGCCAATTCAAATTGTTGAAGAACGCACGGTTGGACCATCATTAGGTGCAGAAAACGTTGAACTTGGTATGCAAGCGATTATTGGAGGCTTTGCCCTAGTATTTGTCTTCATGTTGTTCTACTACCGCGCGTTTGGTGTAGTAGCCAATTTGGCATTAACTGCCAACTTAGTGTTAATTGTTGGTGTTATGTCACTTATTCCTGGTGCAACGCTAACTTTACCTGGTATGGCAGGTATCGTACTAACTGTTGGTATGGCTGTTGATGCAAACGTACTGATCTTTGAACGTATCCGCGAGGAATTACGTGAAGGTAAGTCAGTACAGCAAGCTATACATCAAGGTTATGATGCTGCATTTTCTACCATTCTAGATGCAAACATTACGACCTTAATTGCCGCGATAATTTTATATGCTGTTGGTACTGGACCTATCAAAGGTTTTGCTATCACGCTTTCGATCGGTATCATCACTTCAATGTTTACCGCAATTATCGGTACGCGTACTGTTGTGAACAGTGTTTGGGGCGGAAAACGTCTCAACAAACTTTCAATTTAGGAGTGTAGATAATGCAATTATTAAAGTTGAAAGAAACTGTTGATTTTATGCGCTTACGCAAAGTTGCAATGATATTTAGTATCTTGATGATGCTTGCAGCTATTGCGTCTTTGAGCATTAATAAACTTAACTTTGGTTTAGATTTTACTGGTGGTACCTTAATTGAAGTTGGTTTTGAAGAAGCTGCAAGCTTAGATGCTATTCGAGAAATCATGGATAACAATGGCTTTGAAGGCGCCGTAGTACAACACTACGGAAGCTCAAAAGACGTTGTTATTCGTTTAGCAACTCAAGAAGACATTAAAGCTGAGATGTTAGGCAATCAAGTACTAACGGTTTTAAAACAAGGCACTGGTCAAGAGCTAAACATGCGACGTATAGAGTTTGTTGGCTCAAGCGTTGGTGATGAACTGACAGAGCAAGGTGGCTTAGCAATGCTTACTGCATTGATCTGTATTTTGGTTTATGTTGCTTTTCGTTTTGAATGGCGATTCGCCTTAGGCTCTGTGTTTGCTTTATTCCACGACGTATTATTAACCTTAGGTTTATTCTCTGTTCTAGGTTTAGAATTTGATTTAACCGTATTGGCGGCAATACTTGCGGTAATTGGTTATTCACTTAATGACACTATTGTTGTTTCTGACCGTATTAGAGAAAACTTCAGGAAAGTACGTGAAGGTGGTCCAGCTGAAATCATTAATATTTCTTTGACCCAAACTCTAAGTCGTACATTTATCACGTCGATAACGACATTATTAGTATTGTTTGCCTTGTTCTTCCAAGGTGGTGCACTAATTCACGGTTTTGCTACTGCACTATTGTTTGGTGTCTTTATCGGTACTTATTCATCAATTTATGTCGCCAGTTCAATCGCTTTAGTATTAGGTATCTCTCGAGAAGACTTAATACCAGAAGTGGTAGAGAAAGAGGGCGAAGATCAAGAAATGATGATGCCTTAATCTGAACTAATTTTTTAAGTTCACTCTAAAAGACCAAGTATTTTAACTTGGTCTTTTTTTTTACCTTTTTTATTTAAATGCAAATGAATATTATTTATCTGGTCTTAAGTGTTTGTATTTTATGTAGTTAAAAATCACTAAATGAAATTAAATTACACAATAATCCAGTTTTATTATTGGTTTAACTTGTTTGTACGTGTATTTATGTAATTAAATTACAAAAATATGTTGAATTATTAAATTTGATTAGTATAATTACTCTAGTTTTGATGACTTTCCTTTATTCACTAAATTTGGAGTAGATATGAAAAAGTTAGCGCTTGGTATCTCTTTATTAGTTATGTCGCAAGGAGCTTTTGCTTTAAGCGAAAATGCAAAATTTGTTGCTGTTGACAGTAGTTTAGAATCTAGTTTCTGCGTTGTAGCAGCAACACAAGGTTATGATGCTGCTAAGGCTGCAGCAAAGTCAGTAGATGGTTACAAAGCTAACCTTTTGCACTTAACTAGTTGTAATGGTGTCTCGATCCGAGAATTCGCAAATTCGGCCAAAACGATTGTTAGCAAGTCAATCAAGGTTGTACCTGCTGATATGAGTGATGAGTCAAAAATGTGTGCTTTAGCAGCGCAACAAGGAGCTAAAGCAGTATTAAAGCAGTTTAGTTCCAAAGCAAGCGGTGTTGTTTGCAATGGTTTATCGTTAACGGCTTTCGCCAAACAAAATTCTAGTATGTAATCGTCAAAACTAACTCACGTTTTTTATACCACGCCAATTGGCGTGGTTTTTTTTATAACTAATTTATTCGCAAAGAGTTTTTGAAATACACTTGTAAAGTGTACGTTTTACCTTACGTTAATCGATAAAGTATTTACTCTAATTGGTTGGTTTTTGATCGTTTTTTCGCGTAGGATCCGCGCCGAAAATTTTACAGAGGCATCATATTGGAGTAGTTATGAAAAAGTCTTTAGTAAGCACACTATTAATAGCAACATCTTTTACTGCGTTAGCGCACAGTGATAATGCTGATTTTTATGCTGCAGATACCAATCCCGAAACTGAAATCTGCTTAGCGGCTGCCACTTCAGGTTTAAAAGCGGCTAAACTAAAAGCAAAACAGTTTGGTCCAAAGTACACATATAATTTAGAGCAAACTTATTGTAATGGTATGAGTATCAAGTCGTTTGCATTTAAGGCAAATACAAAATCTAAACAGCCGTCTACTACTGTATATGCAACAGATGATTCATATGAATCAATGTTATGTGCAAATGTTGCAAACAATGGTTTGTCACAAATGCAAAAGCATGCACGCTACTCTCTAAATAACGTGCAATGCAATGGTAAATCGTTAAGATCTTTTGCTAAAGAAAACGGTTAATGCAAAGGTAAGCAATGGACAGCAATTGTTCATTGCTTACGTACTAGAAACTAACTGATAATCAAAAGTTTTGATTAGTCTCCCATCAATGAAAACTTCCATTTTGTAATCACCAACGACATCTTTATTTTCGGTTTTCAAAAATATCGCCGCTTTGTGTTTCATATTGATGGATTTACCAATCACTTTTATCACTTTGTTATCTTTCGTTGGGATGGTGTGAACCGAGTCTAGTGTTAGTATCTCGTCTGTTTCACTAGTGACTAACAAGCCATACATGACGTTGGCACCTTTTAATACTACTGGAATTTTTTCTGTGTGTTCAAAGCCAATCGCTTCTTGAAGCTCATTGAAAATAACACGACCAAACTCAAACTTCAGTTTATCGTCTTCAAAGGCTTGCACGGATAAGCTTAGTAGGGTTAAGCAGAACAATAGATACTTCATGAGCATGCTCCTATTTTGGATTTTCGTGTAAACATTAAATAGATTAAGCCAAACAGCATAATACCTAGTGCTGGTGGTTCTGGAACGGGTGTGGCTAAAAGGTTACCTTCTGGCGTTGTGCCTTGGATTTCGGCAACAAGTTTAGTTTCGATAGCAGCTTGGAAGTCATCGAAAGTCGCAGGTGCCAGCAAAAAGGCATTATCACCACCTACAACTTCGTTTGCGTATTCGTCTATTACCGCTTGATCTGTAGTGATGACAATACCGTTAATTGTATCAACACCTGCGGCTAGGGCTTCATCTCTTGCATCAGCAACAGAACTCCCCTGATTGAGTATTCCATCACCAGATACATCTATTACTTGTTTAGTCCCGTCAAAATCATTGGTGGAAAATTCTGGGTAGGCAAATGAGACAGCACTGCCTGTAGCCGTCCAGCCTGAAAAGGGACGAGTAAGTGAGTCAATTAAACTGGCAAAATCATCTGCGCTTTGTGCACTATCAATAAGTGCCCAATCAATCATGATTGCTTGCTGATCTGCGCCAGACCACATAATTAGCTGTACTGCGATTTTGCCATATTCCCCAGCTAAAATTGCATCTTGTACAGCATCACTTTCAAATGCCGCTTTGTAACCTTGCATTTGTAAGTCATATTCTTGAGCATCAACACTGCCTGATATGTCAATTAAAAGCTGTAGTTCAACGTCTACTTGTTCAACAGCATGTCCCGACAAAGAAACAATTAACAAGGCTAGTGCTAATAATTTTCGGGGTTTTAACATAATAAGCTCCGTAATTCGGTGTCATAAGCAGTGTTGCAAAATGTGAGCCTTAGTTAACTAATTGAATTTAATTGTTTATTTTATTTGGTCTTTTGTTTTTTAGGCAAAATGCAATAAGTTCTACGTTTTTGCATTGCATTTTGCAAAAATATTTGAGGCTTATGCTGGCTAGAATTAGTAAAGCTATTGAATTATATCGTTAAAAATAATTGGGCTTAACTTTGCATTGGATATTCTGAAGTTTCAGGTTGGAGGTATTAGCGATGGCTTCTTCATACAGTGCATACAGAAAAGACAGATATTATCACGGTTCTTCTAAACGTAAGGGCAACATCTATTTTATGGTGTCGCTTACCTTGTTACTTATTACAATTGCCGCATCAGGCTTTTTGATTCATAGCCAAAAGAAATCTCATGATTCAGCAGTAGAAGCGCAAGAGAAAAAGATTGAAGCGTTTGAAACTGAGCTTTCGTGGCTTAGAGCGATAAACCCTTATCAAGGCTCTTATGAAAAAATCGAAGAGCTCGCTGTAAAAAACAATAACCTGTTTCCAGGCTGGGTAACACGTGTTTACCCAGTGCCAGAGCACCCTAATCTTATGCAATTAGAGCAAGACGTTGGTACCTTTGTATTAAATGAAACTAAGTTTTCGCTTGCTAGCCATAAGCGTTATGGTATAACCGAACAAAATAAAAGTATGTATTTGCTTAATGGCTTGTTACCCAGTATGAAAAAGGGCCGTCATCAAATAGCGGTTAAGTTTACTGTAAGCAAACATGCCGATATTAAAAATGAGCGTGGAGTGCGTAAAATGGGGAGCTGTTATTCAAAGTTTTACGTTAATCAAAAACGAGTGATCGACAAGCGCATTAATCTTGTAGGCGACGACAATGGTGACGCGTTACATATTGGTGAAGTAAATTTAGAACTTGGTGTTTACCCTGTTAGTGGCATGATTTATTGCGATAAAAAATCTGACTACAACGACGATGAAATAGATATTTCAATTATGTTTCGTGAACCAAGTGAGCAGGTGTTATCTGCAAGTCGATACAACGTGTTTCATGTCTACAAACCTGATCGCAGGGTAAATAGTTTATAAAATCCATAAGCAAAAATCGCTAAGTTAAAGGCATCATAATAGAAAATGTGGTGCCTTTGTTTTTTGTTGAAACTACTTCTACCACAGCATTATGTGCGGTTAATATGGCATAAGTTATGGATAATCCGAGCCCTGTACCTTCATTTTCTGCCTTTGTAGTAAAAAACGGCTCAAAGATCCTTGCCAGTACTTTTTCTTCCATACCAATGCCTTGGTCACTAATTTTTATTTGTAAGTTACCCTCTATTACTAGGGTTGAAATTGATACATTTCCGCCTTCAGGCATAGCGTGTGCAGCATTAATTAAAAAGTTAGTAAACACCTGTTGTAATTGGCCTTTGTTACCGGAAACCAACGCGCCTTGGTGGTTAAAATCAAGTTGAACTTGGTGTTTATATTTCAGTTCATTATGGGTGATAGCAACGGCGGCTTCGATGGGATAACTGATATCCAAGGGGGATAAATTTTCGTCATTTTTACGTGAGAAACTATTAAGGCCACTGACTATATTTGATATACGTTTAGTGGCGTCGACACACGCAAACAATAGATCAGGTAAATCATCCAATACGTATGAAATTTTACTGTTTTGCTGTACAAAAGGAGCCACGCCTTGGTGGGTAGCAAACGTTTCAATTTCATCGACATAAGTATTTAACGTTTCTAAATTACTGGCGAGATAACTTAAAGGGTTATTGATTTCGTGTGCTACACCTGCGGAAAGCGTGCCTAGTGACGCCATTTTTTCTGCATGAACGAGTTGTTTTTGTGTAGAGCGCAGTGTTTTTACGGTGCTTTTTAGTTTTTGGTAATTGAGCGAAAGTTCTGCATCTGTCAGACGTTTTGAAATGATTGTGGCAAACTGATTGGCAGCAATTTGTAACGTGTCTTTAAAATCATCACTGTAACAATAGTGTTCAATGACTAGAACAATGCCCACTTGGTAGCGTTCTTTAATTGAAAAATTGATAACTAGCGTCGGTTCTCCACGATAATGGGCAAGTTGCTTTGCACTTGCTGTAAATTCTTGCCGTTGCCATTTGTTTAACTCTTTTGCTCTGGGTAACTCCTGTAGCTCGTCATCACTCAGTTGTATTGCCTGCCAATCGGGCATGCCATGCGCTTGATATTTTAACTCTTGAATTTGGCCATTGATTCGCTTGTAAATTAAACAGCTTGCTTGGGAAAATAACTCTTTAATATTGGAGGCAAAATAATGAGTTATTTCGTTTAACGATTTATCATCAATATTGTTTTTTGATAAAAAAGTTAAAAACTGCAACTGCACTTCACGAACACGAGCATGTTCATAGGAGGAAAGTAGATCTTTATTTATCTCAAATTGCTCTGCGTTAAATGCTTCAATTTTATGCTCAAGCTGTTGCCTTGCTTTTTTTTCTCGCTCTAAAGCTTTAGACAATAACGCGATTTGTTGTTCTAGTTCTGCTGACACAACTCTACCTTAATGATGCAATCTTTATCCCCTTGGTGTTGGCAACTCGTCTGTGTAACGTCAACGGGTGTGTTGAACGTTTGTGCTGCGCCTAATATTAAGCCTTCAGCAAAAAAGCAAAGCTTTCGCTGAGAAACATATCTTAGCAAGATAGTTTTATCATCAGGTGAGTCATAAAACAAAGCAGGCGTATAAGCTTGAGGGTCGGTTTTTTTTACCTGAACGTGGATAACCTTATCAACGGAACGTAAAAAGTCGAACAATGTTTGATCCGCAGGGGCAGGCGGAATTTTGCGGTAAAGTATATCAAAAAAATAATAGCCAAAATCTCTTAACGCCTCAGGTAATTCAATGTGTTGTGCCTGACAAAGAAGAGTTATCAAGGTGACCAGTTCATTGTCGTCATAAAAGTCTGATGCGAGATAAATTCCCGCGGTAGTGAAATTACTTTTGTCGAGAAGTTGTTGCCATTGTGATAAACCGAATCGTTCGGTGACAAATTGTTCAAATCCGTTAAATACAGCTCCTTTCACAATTTTTCCTACTCTCATCTATACTTTGTAAAGAGTATAGACCTTGATAAGTCATTTATTCAAAAGTAAAAAAGGAATTTTAATGAGGCCTAGTGTTTTAGTTGTTGATGACGAACCACAAATAATAAAGTCATTAGAAAGAGTATTGGGTAGAGAGTTTTCATTACATGTGTTTACTTCACCTGTGAAGGCTTTGGCTTTTTTTCGATTACACCCCACTCATATAGTGGTATCTGATATGAAAATGCCTGATATGTCAGGTGAAGATTTTTTAACACAAATAAAACGACTTAGCCCTGAAACCAAATGTTGTGTGTTAACAGGATATGCCGACTCTGAAGCTGCACAGAAGGCGATAAATAAAGCAAACATTTCAGCGTATTTTACTAAGCCTTGGGTAAATCATGAATTAAAACAAAAGTTGTTTCAACTGAGCTTTGAATTATTAGCAAGTCAAAAGCGTGAGCGCAAAGTGATGTTTTTGGAAAAAAACATCGAGCGCTATGAAATGGATAGACAGATTATTATGGGAGTATTGCAAAATATATTGAATGAGCAGTACGAGTCTCAGCACACCTTGTATCGTCATAATGATATGAACAAACAGCTGTTGCATTTATTGGCAATTTTAACTGCAAATCAAAGCGGTGAATCTGCCAATCAACAACTAAGGGTCGCTAACTATGGGAAAGCGTTGGCGCATGAATTGTCGTTGTCAGACACGGAAGTAACTCATATCTATATAGCTATTTTGTTTTATCAAATTGGCTTAATTGGCGGGCGACATGAAGAGTTGGATAAACCTATTGATAAATATACCCGTGAAGATGAGGTGTTAAGACTTAAGTTAAATGATGCCTCGGTAGAATTGCTAGCAAGTGTTGACGTGTTAAAACCATGTGCAGAATTGATTCAACAGCTATTTGTTCATTGGTGCAATCAACTTGATAAAAAGGATGTTAAAAGCATTTCTTTGGCGGCTAAAGTGATTCGTCATGTGGTTTTTTTTGATTATGCGATTAGAGGTAAGCTTACGGGGCAAGTCATGTCAGTTGAACGCGCTATTATCTTATTAAAAAACAAAGTAGTCGACGGTTTTGAGCTGTTTTTGCTTGATAAACTGGAAGGTATTTTCCGTGATAACTGCCCATACTCTATCGAATCACCAAAGCTAGTCCAACAGTTACGGGCCGATATGGTGCTCAGTGAGGATTTATTAAACTCTTCAGGTCAGCTATTGCTTGGTCAAGGGGAAAAGCTAACCAACAAATCTATCGAGCAGCTATTGTTGTTAGAAGAAAATATAGAACAGCCGCTAATTGTTTTTGTTCAGAACAATAGCAAGGGAGTGCTGAAATGAATCAAGCTTGTATATTTATTGTCGATGATGAGGCGCAAATCCTTAAAGCAATTGAGCGTTTGTTTTTTCAGTTTCCGATTGAGATAAAGACGTTTACTTCTCCACGAGAAGCATTGGAAAACTTATCTTTGTTTAATCCTCAAGTGGTTATTTCAGATCTGCGTATGCCATTTATGACAGGCTTAGAATTTTTGTCGCAAGTAAAAGAAAAACACCCTGATTGTCATCGAATTTTGTTAAGCGCTCATCAAGATTTTGAACAGGTTATTGATGGGTTTAATGATGATATTATTCATCAGTTTCTATCTAAACCTTGGAAAAATGACGAGTTAATTGCGCTAGTGCAGCAAAATTTATGCAACTTAGATAAGGAAATAGGAGAAGAGTCCAATATCACGTCAATTATTGGAGAGTCTGCAGGGATGTTGCAATTAAAAGCACAAATTGTGCAAGTAGCTGGTGCCAATGTACCCATATTTATTAACGGGAAAACTGGAACGGGGAAAGAACTCGTTGCTAAAGCGTGTCACGAGTTAAGTTACAGAAAGCTACAACCATTTATTGCATTTAACTGTGCTAATTTAAATGAACATTTGCTTGAGTCTCAATTGTTTGGTCATAAAAAAGGGGCGTTTACTGGCGCAGATCAAGATTTTGAGGGTTTGTTAACTCAGGCTGGAGAGGGCACACTGTTTCTCGACGAGGTGACAACGTTACCGTTAAACATACAAGCGAAACTACTACGTGTTATTCAAGAGCGTGAATATACGCCACTTGGCGATAACAAGGTGTTAAAGTTGAACGCGCAAATACTCTCTGCCTCGTCTACCGCCTTAGAGCAAGCAACAACCACGGGTGAGTTTCGGCCCGATCTTTATTACCGTTTAGCGGTGATTAAACTTAATATTCCTCCGTTAAACCAACGAGCAACAGATCAAATCGTGTTAGCACAATACTTTTTGAATAAGTTTGTCAAAATGCATAATAAAGTTGCAATGAAGTTAACGGCAGGGGCGGAGCAATTTATCTTATCTTATGCTTGGCCGGGTAATGTTAGGCAACTTGAAAATGTCATTCATCATGTGGTGATCATGAATAACGAAAAAGATATTCGCCAAGAACATATTCAAAGTGCTATTGGCAATGAACCTCTAGCCGCCACTACAGCAACAGAAAAATCACAACATCAAAATCAAAAGGTTTTACAAAATACAGTACAAGCAGAAATTAATGGCACCTTGGAAGATATTGAAAAGCATGCAATATTAACGGCAATAGATGCTTGCTCTGGGAATGTAAGCCAAGCAGCTGTTAAATTAGGCGTAAACCCATCAACAATATATAGAAAGCTACAAAAATGGGGCATTAGTTAACACGTCTGCATCAGGCTTCTGTATTGTTTACGCGACCAGCTCTCGTAGTACCTTATTGAGGTTTATTTGGTAGTCTTCGGGGTGTACACAGGCAATAATTGAAAAGTCTTCTTCCGTCAGGTCGTGATCTACTGGAGTAATAAATTTATTAAGTTTTAAGCTAAATACTACCTTAATTTTAGGTTTAAGTGGCTCAATACGGTTGCCTTCCATCACGATGGCTAACTTTTCATTGGACAATTGCACCAACGAGCCAACTGGATGAACTCCAAGATATTTAATAAATTGCTGTACTAAATTCGCATCAAATTTGTCTTTTTGTGTTAACAAATGCCTGAGTACGGTTAGCGGCAATTCGCCTTTTTTATGCGGTTTATCACCTGTCATAGCATCGTAAACATCAACAATGGCGGTCATTCGGGATAACTTGGTCAGTTTATTTTTCTTTATCCCTCGAGGATATCCAGAGCCATCTAGCCGTTCATGATGGTTAACTAACATATCGACGATAATTGGACTGGCAAAGCCTTCTTTTTTTGCTAGTTCAATACCCCAAAATACGTGCTTTTTGACGACGTTCATTTCGCTAAAGTCTAGCGCGCCAGGTTTGTCTAAAATAGCGGTTGGTACTTTGGCTGTGCCAATATCATGTAACAATGCACCTAAGGTTACTTCTTTGACCGTTGCTTTTTTTAACCCTAAATACAGTGCAAAACCACACACCAAAATGCCACAGTTTATCGCGTGTTCCCATTGATACTGAGAGCGCTGACGTAAGCGAGTTAAAATTGTAATAGCGTGTTCGTTGCGCATTACTGACTCTGTGATTTCACCTGCAATAGCGTTCATCGCCTGTGGAGAAAGAGGTTTATTGATCGAAGTGTCTAGCAATAGCTGTTTTACGTTTTCTGTCGCGTCGTCATAAATCTGACATGAACGAGCGAATTCTTCGTCAACAGAAACTTCACATTCATTACTTTGTTTGCGCAGTTTTATCAGATTTTCTGCTTCTTCAGGTGTCATTTGCACGACAACTTGGGCGACACCTTGCTTTTTTAACATCGCGATAGTGCGGTCAGAATTCACCGTTCCGCGATTTTTAACTTTGTGTTGGTTGTTGCGCAAGATAATATCTTGCACATACATTCCAACACACAATTCTTCAATATTTAACGTAACAGTTACCATTCTACAACCATTCTACAACTATACTGCTGCTGTCATTATCACCTGAAAGTGCCTGCAAATTGCACAGTGCATCTTACAACTGTACCTCATTAATAGAAATTTGCGTAGTGTTGCTGTCATCTGGTTGTCATTTAGCTGAAACAAAAACTACATATTTCCAAAACATTTTTGTCATTTTTTCTCCGTAGGATATCCGAAACTTTTAATCAAGCTGATTAAATGAAGTTTTTATGAACACGGTTAGCTCAATAAAAATTTCATTTAGTCAGTTTGAACATAAACATTAAACAAAAAATATATTCTTCGGAGTAAACGAGATGCAAATGAAAACACTTTTTAAAGTTAGCGCAGTAGCATGTGCCTTAGCACTAGTAGGTTGTGGTGGCGATATTAAAATTGAACCAACAGTAAATGACAATAGTGTTGACAATAGCACTAATAATTCAAATAACACAACCAATGGTGGTAACACAGACCAAGTGGAATGTGCAAGCTACGAATCTGCTGCCGGTACTGTTGAAGGTACTTTCGACGGTAAAGATTGTTTATACAATGATTCATTTGCAAGTAAAAATATTTCTATCACTTCTAATATCACATTTGATGAGTTACCTGACGGTGGTATTCACGTATTTGAAGATGCGTTATTAATCGGTGAAGACGGTAATACTGCTGAAGGTTTTGTTGTTCCAACTAATGGCCCAACAATGACAGTTAAACCTGGTGCAACGTTGGCATTTAAATCGGGTGAAGCAATCTTACGAATCGCTCGTGGTGCAAAAATTCAAGCTGTAGGTACAGCTGACAAGCCAGTTACTTTCACCTCTGCTTTTGCTTATGACCGTCATGATTTAGAAGGTAAAGGCGCAGAATTTGCTGACTGGGGTGGTATCATCATCAATGGTAACGGTTTAACTAACCATTGTACTAACGCACAGCGTGCCGCAAATACTTGTAGCCAACCTTTTGAAGGTGTAACAACTTACTTTGGTGGTAATGATAACTCTGACGGTAGCGGTAACATCAAGTTTGCTAAAATTTGGTACGCAGGGTCTGGTCCAAAAATTGGTGGTGAGCCTGGAGAAGATTTAAACTCTTTAACGCTTAACGCTGTTGGTTCTGGCTCTTCATTTGATTATATTCACATTCATCAAGGTTACGATGATGGCATTGAATTCTTTGGTGGTGCAGCAAATATCAAACACATTGTTGTAACAGATACTCAAGATGACGCAATCGACATTGATGCTGGCTGGCAAGGTAACGCTCAATTTATTTATGTAGAACACGGTACTGTCACAACTCGTAGCGGTGCAACGGCATACATGGGTAATAACGGCTTTGAAACAGACGGTGAACAAAACGGTGGTGCAGACTATAGCGAAGCACCTGCATCATTCCCAACAATTGCTAACGTAACTGTTGTAACAACAGATGGTAAGTCTGTTCGTGATGAAAAATCGTCTCAAGCAATTAAGTTTGATGATGCAATCAAATCTAACTATTACAATGTTTTATTTGTTAAACGTGAAAACTCGACAAATGAATCAACCTGTATTGAATTCAATGATCCAGATGGTTTAAAAAATGCAGCTGAAATCAAGTTCAACAACTCTGTGATGGCGTGTGCTGGTGAATTCAAAGACGCAAATCAAATGCCTGCTGGCATGTCAGTAGAAAACTGGTACGACAATGGTGGCTCTAATATTCGTATCGCAGCTGATTCAGACGTACTTGCTGGTAATGGCTTTGCAACGAACACAAGCTCAGCAGCGATTACTATTGAAGCAAACAACCTTGCTGATTTAGACACAAGCTTCTTTGATTCAGTTAACTTCGTTGGTGCAGTATCAGACCAAGACACTAGTTCAGTTTGGTATAAGTGGGTAGAAACAGCAGTAACTGCTGCAAGAGCAGACTAACCACTTAGTTACAAAATCAATAAGGCGCCGCTAAAAGTTTTACGGGCGCCTTTTTGTTAAACACTGAATTAGGAAATTAACATGACAAAGCAATACAAACTCCAAAAGCTAGCGGTTGCTGTCGGGTTGGGTTTGTTTAGCGTTACTGGCCAAGCCCTTGCTGAAGAAGAGCAAGCAATGGAAGAAGTAGTTGCCAAGGCAACTCGTTTGCAAGGAAGTGCAGCATCAGTAATTGCCGAACGTAAAAACCAAGCATTTGTTGCTGATATTTTAGGCTCAGAGCAAATGTCTCGCACTGGTGATAGTGACGCAGCTTCTGCTTTACGAAGAGTAACTGGTTTAACGTTAGTTGATGGTAAATTTATTTACGTTCGTGGCTTAGGTGAGCGTTATTCAAGCGCCCGTTTAAATGGTGCTAATATCCCAAGTCCAGATCTTACACGAAACGTAGTACCTCTAGATATTATCCCTTCAAGCATTATCGAAAGCATGGCCGTTCAAAAAGCATTTTCTGCGAACATGCCTGCTGCATTTGGTGGTGGTTCAATTGATATTAGAACCAAATCTGTACCGAGTGAGTTCACTTCAAGCATCGAAGTTGGGCTTGGGTATAATGCAAGTGCTGATAAAGGCTATACTTACGATAGACCAAGCGGAAACATTCCAAAAAGCTTAAAAGATGCCATTGTGCAATATCGTGGTAACTTTAGTCTAGACAACATTATTAAGCGTGACGGTATCACAGCGACAGAAACACAATCTGTTTCACAGATTGCGCTCAAAACTAATAATGATTTATTGATGGCTTTACCAAGAGACTTGGAAATTAAAGAAGAATCTTTAGATCCGAAATACGACGTAAAAGCGCATATTGGAAATAGTTTTGATGAAGACTTCTTTGGTGGCACCATTGGCTTTTTAGCTGCTATTGCTTATTCAAATGAAGCTGATTCTGCCGATAAGTCGACAAATATTATTAACCAAAACTTGGCTGAAAACTGCTCTAAAACCTTAGCTACCGCTGAGGATGTTGCTGCAAGTTGTTACACTGTGGTTAAAAAATCGCGAGTAACAACAGAAACAGAGCGTTATAACGGCGTTTTAAATTTCGGTTATAAGATTGGCAATCACTCATTATCATTTAACAACTTGTATTTAGTTGATAACGAAGATGAAGTGGAAGTAGCAGAAGTACAAAGTCCAAGTGGTAGTAATATTTACACTATCGTTAATGACGGTCGAGCAGACAGACTTCATGAGTTTAATTATGAAGAACGTACTCTGTTAGTTAACCAAGTGATTGGCCAACATACTTTTGTTGATTACTGGGGCCTAGGTTTAGATTGGCAGTACACCGAGTCTGAAGCGAACACTGAAATTCCATTAGATGCGAGTTATCGTTTTTTTGATACTTATGAAAACGGTAACTACGTTAGCACAAGTATTACAGGTGATGACAACCGTGCGCTATATAACTATACGGACATGGAAGATCACGTAAAGTCATACAGTGGTAATTTAACTTTACCTATTTATGGCGATGGTTATGAACTTGAGCTTAAAACTGGTTATGACTTTTCAGATCGCGGTCGCTATTACACCACCTCAAGTTATACGGTAGATAACAATTCTGGCTCAAGTATTGTGGTAAACGAAGGCTCTGCGTCTCCATTAAATAGTGCAAGCTACTTAACGGAGGAGTTTATCCAAGGTCGACGTATATTAGTAGACTTTAATGAACCGTCGGCGCCTGATGCTGATGATTATTTAGCGGCTCAAAAAATTGATGCTGCCTATGGTTCATTCGACTTGATATATGGCAACTTACGCTTCAGTGGCGGTTTACGTTATGAAGAGTTTAAACAAAGCTCAATAGGTACCTCGAGCTTGATCTTCACCAAAGAAGATTTAAACATTTATTATGCGCCAGAAAAGATTGAAGAAGGTAGTATCAACGAAGACGACGTATACACGTCTTTAGCCTTCACTTACTTAGGTGGCGAACGCTATCAAGTACGCGCCAGTTATGGTGAAACAGTTGTTAGGCCTGATTTACGTGAAGTTGTTCCTGTTGCCTACTTTGACCCGTTAACGGATTTTCGTACGTTTGGGCGTGTGGGACTAAAAAGCAGCCCAATGAAAAACTACGATTTGCGTTATGAATATTACGCAGATAACGGTGATAACTTCAGCGTAGCTGGATTTTATAAAGATATTGAATCGCCAATTGAAACTATCTTGGCCGCTAACGATGCTTCGTATACGGCAAGCTTTGTTAATGGTGAAACGGGCGAGGTTAAAGGGGTTGAAGTTGAATGGATGCACGACTTAACCTACTTAGCTGATGGTTTCTTTACTTCGGGTAATATTACTTTTAGTGATTCTGAAGTAGAGATTGACCCAGCGCTTGCAGGTAACTTAACCAACCCAACTAAACGTATGACTGGCCATTCAGAATATGTTGTTAACTTCCAATTGAATTATGATTCTGCTGATGGTAATCATTCAGGTTCAATTGTATACAATGTGTTTGGTGAGCGTATTGTGGCGTCGGGTGTAGGTGGGCGTGAAGATGCGATGGAACAGCCATTCCACGCACTTGACCTTGTTTACACTTATTACCCTGATTTTAACTCTAAAGTTAAGTTAAAAGTTAAAAACTTGCTTGATGAAAATCAAGAAGTGACACAGTCAGGAATTGCCGTTCGTGAAAAAGAAGTAGGAACAAGTATCAGCTTAAGTTATACCTACGAGTTTTAATTTAACGCTCTTTTAGAATAAAAAGCCCTTAGATAAGGGCTTTTTTTGTTTCAGTGTACCGTCCTATGTAATATCAGCACCCGCCGCCATCTGATCCACAACCACCAGAATCGCTGCTGGAACTAGTCGTTGTAGCGATAAATCCACTGCTTGTTGTAGCTGTAGCTGAATTCTTTGTTGAGTTGTTATTACTGCGAACTTTACTGACGATTAAGACAAGTGCTGCTAATGTAATAATGGCGATGGGGTACTGCCATTCGCTACTTTTAATCCCGCCGTAAATCGAAAAAGCAATGATGGTTATCAACACGAGTTGTATTATCAAGCGCATGCTTATCTCCTTTGAATAAAACTTTTGCATGCAGTCGCTCTGCGCTGGTTATTATTACGAAAATTTAGAATTTTTATTTTGCTCAATGGCTTATGTGTACACAGTGGTTGTTATAAACCTATGTAGCCCGCTCCATTACTATCATTAGCGCAATGTGATGCTATGAATGAGTCGCTTTGGTCATTTGGTAGTTTCGCCAATTTCTGTTTCTTGAGTGCCAAAGGGCAAAAACAACGGCGAGCAGTGCCAAATTAATCAATATTGCATAAATCTCTGCTGCTAATTGTCCATACCTTACTTGGTAAATCACGATGACCATTACAATCAAAAAAATGCAACAGTCTTTTAATGTCACTTTAATTAACATGGTATTTTTTAACGTTGCACTTAAAAGTTGTGCGGCAACTAAGGTTAGCCAAAAGCTTTCTTGGGTGTAATCATTAAATAAAAATGAACTAAGTAATGCCGCTAACAAGGCGCAAGGGACAGCAAAAATAAAACCTGTCCATTGGTAGGTGATTTGATCTACAACCTCTCTTTTTCTGAGCCATTTATTAACCCCTTTAGTACAAATGAAGCAGAGTGTTAAGCCAAGCATGACATAAACAACCTTAAAGGCAACATCAGCAAAATCATTAAAGTGTCGTTGATATGCTACAAACTTAGATTGTTTAGTCACAGCTCTAGTATTACTGCCTCTGGCGTCAATCAGCTTACCGTTGGCAGAAAATTGATAAATTTCGGAATAAGATAATTTACTGGAGAAAATTGCTGCAATTTCAATTTTTGGATTACTGGATCCCATACCTTTTACGGCAATATAAATTGGTGACGAGTTTGGTGCTATGCGTTGATAACGAATAAATGCCTTATCCAATTGCAATTTGGTCTTTTGATTATTTACCGATGATTGTAAATACATGGCTTCTTTTTCTTTTTCTTCTTTAGCTTGATAAAAGGCTAGTGTCGAAAAGTACAAAATAACACTCGTTAATATAAAAAATATGCAGGCGAGTGCAGACAATAAATACCAAGGCGGGTTGCTCGCATATTGTTTGTCATTATCTGTAGGCTGTTTAGCTTGTTCATTGCTGTTAAAAGTGCGGCAAAAAATATCTTTTATCAAGCGGTTATGTGCTGATAAATCACTTAGCATCAGTTGTAATAAAACAACGGTAATGAAGCTAATCACTAGCGCTGTGATGGTTTCAGGTATATGCAAATAAACATGCAAGTCACGCAAGGTATTAGTCCATGGATGTGACACAAAAACACTGAAACTACCATCTTGATTTAGCCACCACTTTTGCCCATTGGCAGACATATGTGCTCGGGGCAGCTCGTCACTTGGAAAGTGTAAATACACGGCTGAATCAAAATCAGGATAAGCAAATTGATATTCTTTAAACGCTTTATTGATGCCACTTACTGTTAATGTTTTATATTCGTTGATATTAGGTTGTTCCCAGCGCTCAAATTGAGGATGAAAAATCGCTAAAGTGCCGGTCAAACAGATAAGGTACAAAAGTGCGCCGATAAACAATCCCAAACTTGTATATGACGTTAGAATACGTTTGAAAACTTTGGCCTTTCGGGTCATGACATCACTCCAAAGATATTCCAAGCAATTAAAACGGAGAGTGATAACAAAACAAATATGGCTTTTAACAAATGATTAGCCATTGAATTCCATTTAACATAAATGGCCCAGCCGAGTGGGAAAAGTAGCGTTATTACCGCTAATGTTTTGCTGTGCGGTATTGGTAAAAGCAACGTGATAAATAACACGGCCAACATGCCCAAAACACCTGATAATATCAGGATAACGAGAGGCTTTATTCTACCTTGTAAGTCTAATGTATATGTCTTAGCTTGATTGCTCTTACTTACGTTTTTTACATTGATTAAAGGCAGCGGCGTATAAGATACTTTTCGAAAGATTAATAGCCAGGCAACGGTAGCAATAAAAAAGCAGAAATACACAGTACCCAATTGACCTCCAGCAAACTGATGAAAACTGGCTATCCCAGCAACACCCGACAAACCCGTTAAACTACTTAAGCCTAATTTTAGATAGCTGCCTTTAAATAATGCATAGCTAAAAATTACGCTAGCGCTACTAAATAAAACAGCCATTGCTAACCACGTATAAATGGGAAATGTCGTGTTAAAGACCATAAAAGATAATTACTTTGTTTGCGTATTGGTAAGACAAAATTAAACTTGCGACAACAACTTTGAGCAAAGCTAAAATACGCAAGTGGCCAACAGAAAAAACAGAGATCAATTTGACATCTGAACACTTAAATCTAAATGCGACGTATTATCATTAAAGTGTCAGTGGTTAGCAAGTGATTTGTTGGATTGTTTCTGGATTTTTGCTTTTTAACTCAAATAGAGCAAAGGGCTGGTTTTACCATTTCGTGTTGAGGGTACTTTGCTGGGGTGTTTTAAATCATTCCATGCGGTTACTTTACCGCCTTTGTTAATCACGGAAAATGCAGAGGCTGGCGCTGTGATGTTTAAAAAATTAGCAAGTTGTTGTGGAGCGTCGCTGTTTGTTAGGTTTAACCTTAATAACTGATTTGGCTTATCGCCAAAGTAACTAAGCACTTTGCTTTGATGTGAAAAATAACAGTTTGCTAAAAATTCATCGTTATTGATAAGTTCAGGTTCAAATGGTGCGAATGTTTCTGTGTAACAGCGTTTAATGATCGGATTAAAGCCGCCGTCTGTTCTTAACAAATTACGACTCATACGGTTAAGTAATTGTTTAATTGAAGGTAACCACAAAGAAATCTCTCGTTCTAACAAGATAAATTTACTATCTGGGTAGTATTGATCAAGTAAGACAAAGTCGTTAAACACCGGTGTATCGGCAATGATCTGAGCCTGTTCAAACGTTTGTTGAGTATAAGCGGTATGCGCGACATTAAAGCCAAGCTCTAAACATTTAACGCATAAACTGGTGGTGCCTGTGCGCGGTAAACCTACGATAAATACTTTATTAAAACGTTGAGTCATAAGTTGATAGCGTTGGCAGTTCTGTGTAGAAGGGCGCAGTGTAACAAATCACATCAGGGTAGGTCATTAAACTTGATGATTAAATTGGCTGTTCACTTTTGTTAATAAACCGCTAGCTCTGCTTCGTCAATTAGTTGTTGTAACTCACCGCTTTGTTTCATTGCTTTAATTTGATTGTCCACAGGGGTTACTAAGTCAATATTTTTCCTGTGAAGGTAGTGATATAAAGGCTCGTCTGCAATGGACTTATTGATTAGCTGAATACTGTCGACATTAAGTTCTTTTAAGGTCATTAATCCATCTTGGTGATTGGTTAATGCGATATCAATGTTACCAACGATAAGCTGTAAAAAAAGCTGTTTGGTGTTGTTACTATCATAAACCTTTTCAATATTTTTAGTGGCGTTTAGCGTATGTTTTACCCCTCGAACACGCCCAATACGGTAGCCTTTTAAATCAGCAACTGAGTTAATTTTTATATCTGCGCCCGCTAAGACAAATACCGCTGTGGAGAGTGAATAATAAGGGGTCGGTACCCGGATGACATTAGGGTTTTCCTTGCCGTAGCTAAAAATCCGTAATATTTCACCATCTTTTAACCCTGAATTGGCTTCGTATTGAGCGCGATTAGCCGCTAATGGGGTGATATGAATATTGTGACCTAATTGAGCATAGATTTGCGGTAACACCCGCTGCGCTACTTGTTGTTCACCAAGGTGGTCAATAGAGGCAAAGTAATATTCGTTGGCAAAAAGCTTAAAAGTCGCGCAGCAAGTGATCAAAACACAAAGCAAGTGTTTTACACGAGATTTTTGTCGTAAATCTGTCAACTGCATCGACAACCTCTTTGAACAAGACTAGTTAAGTATAACAGCACTAGTGCAGTAAAGCGCGTTTAAAAATACTACTAGTTGCTGCTTTTGTCATCATCCTGACATAAAAAAATCACAAACGCCTGTTAAGGTAATTGCATTGGGGATCCCCAAGGCTTTGTGGCGTCGACTCGATGTAACTGTAAGATAAATGTCACTTTTTTGTCATTTAATAAAGTTGCAATAATACTGAAACTTAACTGTCACAATTGCTCATTAAAATTTCCCACAGTCATTTTTCACGCTAAAAAGAGGAAATGTGCTTTTTAGCAATCTGCAACATTGCAGTTTAATCAAACGAAGGTTTAACTATGAAATTGTCCAAACTGGCACAAGCAAGCGTTCTATTGGGTGCTGCTACCTTGTCATTTTCTGGCTTTTCAGCTCAAGAGACTAAAGTAGAAAAAGTCGTTGATGCTGGTGAGAAAATTACGCAATCTGCTAACCAATCACAACAACGTGTCGATCGCATTAGCGACCAAATTCAAAGCAAGTTGCAACAATTCAAAACAGTGAACAAAGAAATTGACGGTTTGAATGTTTACAACAAACAAATGCAAACCCAAATTGATAACCAACTAAAAGAACTACAACAGTTGGCTGTTTCAATGGAACAAGTCAGTGTAATTGAGCGTCAAGTTTCACCATTAATGGCGCGCATGATTGATACTTTGGCGCAGTTTGTTGAACTTGATGTGCCTTTCCTACCACAAGAACGCTCACAACGCATCGCGCATTTACGCAAAACACTTGAACGTGCAGATGTTTCAGTGGCTGAAAAATTCCGCCAAGTATTAGAGGCTTATCAAGTAGAAGTTGACTATGGCCGCACCATTGAAGCTTACACTGGATTACAGCAAGTTAACGGTCAAGAGCTTGATGTAGATTTTCTAAGAATTGGTCGTGTGAGCTTTGTCTATCGTAGTCGTGATGGTCAGCAAATGGGTGTATGGGATCAAGCATCAAAGAGTTGGCAGGAGCTAGGTGCAGAATATCGAGTTGATATCACTAAAGCACTGCGCATTGCACGCAAGCAACTAACACCAGATCTAATTGTTGTGCCTGTTGCACAAAACTCTGCTGAATAAGGGTAGCGGAACAATGAAACTAATAACAAAAGTATTATCAACTTTAATGGTTAGCTCACTAGCTACTGTAGCTATGGCGCAGCAAGCAACGAACTTAGATGACTTGTTATCACAACTTAAACAAGGTCAAATTGCTCAAAGTGAACAAAACAAGCAGCGTGAAGCTGAGTTTAACTCACGTAAAGCTGAGCAAGATCAGATGTTAGCCAATGCACGCAATACACGTGATAACGCTATTAAGATGAGTGCAGAATTAGAAGGTCAATTTCAAAATAATGAAATTGAAATCGGTAACCGCACTGATGCCTTAAACAAACGCATGGGTGAACTAAAAGAACTTTTTGGTGTACTGCAACAAGTCTCTGGCGATTTACAAAGTAAATTTCAAACATCTGTTGTTTCAGCACAAGTGCCTGGTCGTGGTGAATTTTTAGATGAGTTTGCACAAAGCATGGGCTCATCTTCAAAACTAGCATCGATTGAAGAAATTGAACAATTGTGGTTTGAACTACAACGTGAAATGACAGAGTCAGGCAAAGTCCACAAGTTTAGCCGTGAAGTTGTTGCCGCTGATGGTTCAAAAGCGCAACAAGATGTTATTCGTGTAGGTGGCTTCAACTTGATTTCAAACGGTAAATATCTTGAATATGTTGATGAAACAGGCTCTGTTGCTGAGCTTATTCGTCAGCCTTCAAGCCGAGCGCTAGGTACTGCTGCTGATTTAACAGCAAGTAATGGTCAGGCAGTTGCTTTTTCTTTAGACCCAACCGGTGGTTCAATCATCAGCCTTTTGGTTCAAGCGCCAAATACGCAAGAGCGTGTTGATCAAGGTGGTAGTGTGGGCTATGTAATTATCGCTATCGGTTTAATTGGCTTACTAATCGCACTTGAGCGCTTTATCGCCTTATTCTTAGTGGGTAACAAAGTAAAACGTCAATTGAAAACAGATGTAGCGTCTGACGATAATCCGTTAGGTCGTGTCATGTTAGTGAAAGATCATAATAAAGATGCTGATACAGAAACGTTAGAACTTAAATTGTCAGAGCGTATTTTGGCTGAAGTACCTAAACTTACCAGCCGTTTAACTATGATTAAAATCATTTCTGTAGTGGCGCCACTTATTGGTTTATTAGGTACAGTAACCGGTATGATCAACACCTTCCAAGCGATTACCTTGTTTGGTACGGGTGACCCTAAATTGATGGCTGGTGGTATCTCACAAGCACTCGTTACCACAGTACTTGGTCTGGTTGTCGCTATCCCAATGGTCTTTATTTCAACATTACTTAACACGCGTAGCCGCGGCATCATCAATATCTTGCAACAACAAAGTGCAGGCATTATTGCTGAGCGTGCTGAGAATGAAGCACCAGCTCAAAAAGGAGCATAACTCATGGTTTTATTCATCGAATTGATGAATAGCATTCGTGAATTTTTAGACACCGGTGGTCAGGTATTGACCGTGATCGCCGGCGTGATCTGCTTGATGTGGCTACTGATATTTGAACGTTTGTACTTCTTTTTATTTGGATACAAAAAAGTAAAGGCGAACGTGGTTAATGATTGGATGTCACGCACAGAGCGTAAATCTTGGAATGCTGAACAAATTCGTTTTGCCAACGTATCGCGGATCACAGAAATGCTAAATCACAATGTGGCATTAATTCAAAGCTTAGTTGTGTTGTGTCCATTACTTGGTTTGTTAGGCACGGTAACAGGGATGATTGAAGTGTTTGACGTAATGGCAATTTCAGGTAGCGGTAATGCTCGTTCGATGGCCTCTGGGGTCTCGCGCGCCACTATCCCAACGATGGCGGGTATGGTTGGCTCATTATCAGGTGTATTCATCGTGACCTGGTTACAACGTAAAACTAAACGCCGTACTGAACAAATTGAAGATGCGCTGCCAATGGCGCACTAACATAGAGATAAAAGGGTTAAGAACATGCGTTCTCAATTAGCAAAAGTATTACAAGATCAAGAAGAAGCAGAAGAAATTAATATGACGCCAATGCTTGACGTGGTTTTCATTCTATTGATTTTCTTCATCGTTACTGCGTCATTTGTTAAAGAAGCAGGTATCGAAGTTAACCGCCCAGAAGCTGCAACAGCGGTGAAAAAAGAGCGTGCAAATATTTTAGTGGCGATAAGTGACACGGGTGAAATTTGGATAAACAAGCGTCGTGTTGATGTACGTGCTGTACAAGCCAATATTGAGCGTTTGAAAGCTGAAAACCCGCAAGGCACTGTAGTGATTCAAGCAGATCAAAAAGCCACGACTGACGTGTTAATCAAAGTGATGGATTCTGCTCGTGCTGCTGGTGTATTTGATGTGTCAATTGCAGCGTTAGAGGCATAATCATGATGACCAATGTTGGACGTTACGCCATTTCATTTGCTTTTGCAGTGGTTGTTACCCTGGCATTATTGTGGAGTATGCAACGTTTAATTTCTGGTGGTAACGAAGTACTTACTGAGCCACCACGCGGTAACGTGCTTGACTTTATTCGCTTAAAGCAAGAAGAAACCGTGCAGCAAAAAGAGCGTAAACCGCAAAAGCCACCTAAGCCAAAAGAGCCACCGCCGCAAATGCAACAACCGCAAATGCAACAATCGAACCCGAATGCAGAAGCGGTAAGCACTAGCTTTGCTGCAGACATCCAAACAGATAATGGTTTGGCTGGCGGACTTAGTTTAGACAGTGCTGATGGCGATTATTTACCCATAGTTAAGGTTCAGCCAATTTATCCAAGACGAGCGCAATCTCGTGGTATAGAAGGATACGTCATTGTTGAATTTACTGTGACAACAAATGGCTCAGTGCGAGATCCTATCGTAGTTGAAGCACAACCTGAGGGCATATTTGATCGCGCTGCGTTAGATGCCGCATCAAAATTCAAATATAAACCACGTGTTGTAGATGGTGAGGCAACTGAGGTTGCAGGCGTACAAAACAGAATCACCTTCGAAATTGACGGTTAATAGAAAAATAGAGAGCAAATAATGAAAAAGTTACTGTGTACCATGTTGTCTGTCAGTGCACTTTATGTGTCACCGGTAATCATCGACGGTGTTGCAGAAGTACACGCAGAAGAAGCTAAAAAGTCTGTTCGTGTACCTGCGATGCGAAATCGTGTTTACACACAGTTTGCTCGTGCCCAGCAAATTGCTGACGCGGGTGATAAAGCCGGCGGCTTAGCGGTATTAGATGAAGTAAAAGAGCGAATTGATAGTTTAAATAGTTATGAAGTAGCCATGTTATGGAATTTTTATGGCTTTACGCATTACGCTAATGACGATTTACCTAACGCGATAGCAAGTTTTAAAAATGTTGTTGCGCAAGAAGCTATCCCTGAAACTTTGCGCTTGTCTACCTTGTACTCATTAGCTCAGCTCTCTATGCAGCAGCAAGATTATGGACAGACCATCAAGTTTTTAGATCAGTGGCAAGCAATAAATACTAAAGCGCTAACAACTAGCCAACATGTGATGTACGCTAACGTGTATTATCAGGATAAAAAATATCAACAATCGCTTACTTCAATCAACAATGCTATTGAATTGGCTAAGTTGAACAAAGAAGTACCAGAAGAAAATTGGTTGATTTTAGCGCGCGCTAACTACTATGAACTTAAACAACCGAAGAAAGTTGTTGAAATCATGGAAGAAATGGTGCGTTTATATAGTAAACCAGAATATTGGATCCAACTGGCTGGCATGTACGGCGAAGTAGGGGAAGAGCAAAAACAAATGGGGGCGATGGAAGCTGCTTGGCAAGCTGGATTTATTACAAAGCCGCAAGACATTACCATGTTAGCTCAGTTATATCGCTTTCATAATGCACCTTACAAAGCAGCAAAATTACTCGATGATTCAATTGCGCAAGGTCAAATTGTTGCCAGTGAAAAAAATCTAGAGATGTTAGCGCAATCGTTCATTGCTGCACGTGATGATTTAAAAGCTATACCAGTATTGGTTAAGGCGTCAGAAATTGCTGAATCTGGCAAGTTTGACGCTCAACTAGCACAAGCTTATTTAAACACTGAAAAGTGGCAACAAGCCATTGCGTCAGCTGACAAAGCATTAAAACGTGGTGGCATTAATCGTGAAGGCGATATGCACTTAGTGCTGGGCATGAGTTACTTTAATATGAAAGAGTTTGATAAGTCACTTGATGCCTTTAAAGCAGCTGAAGATATTGCAGCAGCTCGTAAAACAGCCAAACAATGGGGCAAATATGTTGCTCGTGAAAAAGCACAACATGAACAATTGGCGATGTTAAATTAGCGCTATACTTGTTATTGTAATGAACATAAGGCCTGCTACTAAGCAGGCCTTTTTACTTAGCTAGGATAAACCGTTTATCGATTTTTCTAGTTAACTTTTTGGCCTTTATTGGTATTGCTTAAGCTTAACGTTATTATCAAATAGTTAAATTCATCAAAGAGGGCGATACCGTGGTTCAGGAGATAATTCATTTTTGGTTTGTCGAAACAACACCTGCGCAGTGGTGGCAAAAAGACACGGCATTTGACTTGCTGATAGAGCAGCGATTTGCCCATGTGCACCATCAAGCAAAACTCGGGGAGTTATCGTCTTGGCGAGAAACGGCATTAGGTAGTTTGGCAGAAATCATTATTTTGGATCAGTTCTCCAGAAATATTTATCGTGATAAACCCGCAGCATTTGCACAAGACCCAATGGCGTTAACGTTAGCGCAAGTCGCCATAAGCAAAGGTTTTGATTTGACACTACCTGAAACAGAGCGCAGTTTTTTATATCTACCCTTTATGCATAGTGAATCAAAATTGATACACAAACATGCACTCTCACTATATCAAGCACTTGGCAACGAACAGAATCTTGAATTTGAATGTAAACATAAAGCGATTATTGATCAGTTCGGCCGTTATCCTCACAGAAATACTATATTGGGCCGGCAGTCTACGCCAGAAGAAGTCGAATTTCTTAAAGAGCCCAATTCTAGCTTCTAATTAAATTGGTATGTATATCGCAACTATTAAAGTAGGATTTTTATCGAGAAGGGTTAGTACCCGACAGATGAAGCTGTTATTAAATAAATCATTTGGCGTATAATGGCTCTAAAAGCTGTAGTTTTTTAGAGTTATTTTAAAACCGGAAAAAGCCAACATTCAATGAACCGTAAAAAGAAAGTTAAAAGCACATTGCTCGCCAAAAAGAAAAAGGCCAATGCTAAACTGCACAAAAGCACTAAACCTAAGTATATTTCTAAAGCTGAAAGAGCAAAATTGGCTGAGCAAACTGATTTAGAAAACTAATTTAGTGAACTAATATTTAAAACATTGCGACTCAGGCCAATTCATTGATTAATTGATAGCTTATTGCATCATTTAACGACGACTGTGTGCCCACTATGTCATCTTAGTGGGCTAAATCCACAATATACGCAGCGCCAGAATTATCACCGTTATCATCACGGTGTGGAGCGGCTACTATGGCGGTTTTATGTGACAGAGCAATATTCCAGCCAAACCTATCTTGTGCCATAGCATCTTTTGCGACGATTTTGTTTGAATAACGCCATTGCCCCTGTTGTTTTTTAAAGACGTATAAAGCACCTGCATTATCACCATTAACATCGTGATGCATAGCGCTTATCAAGGCAGTATCTTGGTTTAGGGCTACGCCTCGGGCAAATCTATCATCTGCTTTTCCATCGGGCGCGACTAATTTTTGTATTTGTCGCCAATTGCCATTGCTGCGCTCAAAAATATAGGCAGAGCCTGCATCTTTGCCAACACCTTCAATGTCATCTCTTCTGGCTGAGATAAGCGCAGTATCACCAAACAATGCAACCCTAACACCAAAAATATCAGTATTTGCGCCATCATTGGCCATCAGTTTGGCCTGTTGAATCCAACGTTCACCGTCAAATTGAAAAGCATACACAGCACCAGCCTTTTCAGCGCGTTCATCATTTAAGTCAGCACCCACTATTAGGGTATTGTCGTGAATGGCGACGCTGATGCCAAATAAGTCACCTTGTGCACCATCTTTTGCAGTAAGTTTACTGTGAAACTGCCACTTGTTATTTTTACGAATAAAAACATAAGTAGAGCCTGAATCTTCTAATGGCGCGTCACTATGTGGTGCACCAATAACAAGAAATTGTTCAGTTAAGGCAATGCTTTGGCCAAAGGCGTCACCAGCTTTTGCATCTATTGCCGTTAAAACCTGTTGCTCTGACCATGTATTTTCCTGTTTTTCAAAGGCAAATACTGCACCAGCATCTTCAGCTTTTAAGTCACTTCTGGACGCTCCTAACATGGCAAACTCGTTTTTTAATGCAACGTTACCGCCGAGCGTGTCGCCAGCATAAGGCTGTTTGGCAACGAGTTTTGCTTGTTGCTGCCACCCATTATGGTTAAGTGAATAGAGATAAGCAGCACCTGAATTTTGAATGTTTGCTATATCAGCATTCAGCGCACCAACCAAAGCTGATGTGCCATCAATTGCCACGCTAAAGGCAAATTGATCTTCTGCTTTGCCATCATTAGGTAATAGTTTTTGTTGTTTTGCATAACTTTGACACGTTAGTAGCAATGTACAACAACACAACAACTTGAGGGAGGACTGCAGTTTCATCTCGTTTTTACTTATTGATTTAGTGGAAGATTATACCAATTGAAATAAATATTTGCTCACTTAGCGAGAATTAAAAGGGTTATAGGCAAGGCATTGATTGCAAAGAATGGTTATTCAGGAGAACGTGCTCCTGCGTTATCTAATAAGCTACATCCGTGTAGCGTCTTTGTTAGAATCAATAACACAGTCTATAAGCCTTTTAAACTCGCCCTTGGGAACTCATTAGCGCCCTGATAACTTCCCTAAATAATCGAACCATAGAGTGACTATGCTTAAATTATTTAGCTTGTTCTCAACGCGCTAATGAAGTTCTAAGTTGATCAAATATTTAATTCAATTGGTATTACTCTATTGAACTTAATTTAATGAAACAAGAGGAAAATAGATAAAGTGAGCTAAGTTAACGATGGGTTTAGTTTAGTTACAGTTTGAAATAAATTGCTGAATTTAGTGTTTTTTGTAGTGGTAGCGAGGTTTAATGAAATAAAGCTAAGCTGTTGTAACAGCTTAGCTTTTGAAAACCTATAACTAATAGTTATTCAACGATATCCATTTCTTCGATAAGGTTTGTTGCGCCGTCAATATGCTCCATGACCCAAAGCATATATTTTACATCGACGTGAATAGAGCGGTTTAGTTTTGGATCGTAGTCCCAATCACCAATTACACTCTCGTATACACCGTCAAACACTAAGCCAACAAATTCTGCTTTATCATTTAATGTCGGTGAGCCAGAGTTACCACCAGTGATATCTAAGGTACCTAAGTAGTTAACCGGCACTGAGTTTAGATCAGACTTAACATATTCACCGTATTGCTTTTTCTCAATCAGCGATAATTGTTTTTTAGGTGCATTAAAAGGCTCTACACCTGTGTCTTTCGCAACAATGCCTTCTAGTGTGGTAAAAGGTGTTGCCACTAAACCGTCTTGTGGCGAATAGCCTTTAACATTACCGTAGGTAATTCGCAGGGTACTGTTAGCATCGGCATAAACGGGTAACTTTTTGGCATTAAAGTATGCAATAAGCGCTTCCATGTATTTAGGACGATAGGCCTGAATATTACCGTAAAGCTCTTTTGATTGTTTCTCCATTTTTTGGCGAACGTCAAAGGTGTCTACTGCTAACTTGATGAATGGATCACTACTTTTTTCAAACGCGTTAACGTCTTTTTCAAGCCAAGCGAGTCGAGACTTTTCATCCGCTATTTTTGATGATTTGTACATTTTAGCTAATTGCTTTTGTAAGCGCTTTTCATCTAGTGTTTTGCCAATGTTAAAAAACTCATCAATGGCAGCAATACGCTCAGCTTTTGGTAACTTGGCATAATGTTTTAACATGGCGAATAAAATTTCGCGGTCAATGTCTGCATCGAAACGACGGTCGAACGCTTTTAAGCCTTGTTCAAACCTTGCCATGTCGCGCTCTTGATAGCCTCTTTCGCGCTCAACATTTGGCTTTTGTTTTTCAATGGCTAAACGATGTAAACGATAGGCTGTGCCAATCATTTTGTTATAACCCATGTAACCAAGAATCATGTCGCGAGCTTGCGTGCTGTTATCTTGTGCAATGAGTTTATTTAAACCTGATAACGCATCACCATACTTTGCTTTACGCTTAGCATCGGCATTTATCCAAGCAGTTAAGTCTTGTTCAAGCTTTTGTTTGCGCTCTAATGTTGTACCTTTGTTATAGCTCTTGATCATGCTGCCATAGTTTTTGGCGTAGTTAGCAAGGCCAGCAAGTGTACTTTCATATTTAATGCGAGCATCGCTGCCAGGTGCAGATGCATTGTGAATTAGGTCAATAAGCTCTTCACGATAAGCTTTTGAGTGCGGATAAACCCAAGTAAACTGGTTTTCAACTTCAAACGCTGTACGGTAACGATTTGTTCTGCCAGGGTAACCCAACACCATGATGTAATCGCCATCATCAACACTCGATTTATTTACTTTTAAGTGGTGTTTTGGTTCGTAAGGTACATTGTCTTTACTGTAATCTGCAGGTTTACCATCTTTACCAACATACGCGCGATAAAAACCGTAATCACCAGTATGGCGTGGCCACATCCAGTTATCGATATCACCGCCGTACTTACCAATGCTATTGGCAGGCGCGTGAACCAAACGAACGTCGCGGATCATCAGTTGTTTAAAAAGGTAATACTCTAATCCACCGTGAAAATTTACCACGCTACAGCGATAATCTTTGTTGGTTTCACATTCAGCGACTAGGGCTTTAGAGTTTTTATCTATGGTATTGTAGCGCTCTTGGCCAGCCATATTGTCACTAACACCAGCGGTGATTAATTTAGTAACCTCGTTAATTTCTTCCGTTACGTAAATTCTGCTGCCCGGAGTCGCGGGTAATTCTTGGTCAAAGGTTTTTGCCAAAAAGCCATTTTCGAGTAGGTTATTTTCTTCAGTTGAATTGTATTGAATTGAACCGTACACACAGTGATGGTTACTTGCTACTAAACCTTTGTCAGAAACAAATGAAGCAGTACATCCACCAAGGCTTACTATCGCGCCCATTGGAAAACCAGTTAAGTCGGTTAAATCATTAGGGTTTAACTTTAAACCTGCTTTGGTTAGTTGTTTGGCAATGCTAGGTAATTGATGTGGTTGCCACATACCTTCATCTGCCATTGCTGCGCTACTGGCGGTTGCGGCCAGCATTAACGGAATGATCTTTTTCATAGGGTGTCCATTTATGTCGTTATTATTTTTAAGTTGTCCAGCATTGGATTTAACTCAAATGAGCAACTTAAATTGTCAGTGTGATAATGTAACGTTTTAAGTTTGAAAATCAACTTATATACAGTTCAATGTTAATAAATCTTTTACAGAATGTGTAACGAATTAAGTCATGAAATGATCGAAGTAAAGGTAACGGTAACATTATATAAAGTTGCAAAACAAAAAGAGGCCAACTTGGCCTCTTTGCTGTTATACACTTTGGTTAATGAGCCAGCCAATTACTAATACTTGGGGTACTGTGATAAGTGGCAAATAAAGCGCTATTTTCCAGCTTTTCATGGTGTCTTTAATGACCATAACCTCAGTATAGTCGGTTGAGGCGCCTGCCATTAGGAAAGTAAAAGCATTGCCTGGTGCATTGGCTCGGGTAATAAGATCTGCTGCAATTGGCGTTGAGCCTTCAGAGCATACTTCAATTATGGTTGCGGCAATCAGCGTTAAAAATAGCCCTGCAGTTGTTGCGCCAAACCAAATGTTGAAGCTTTCTGCTGGTACAAATGCGCGAACTAAGGCAACTAATACGATGCCGACCATGACCCAGCGAAACACCATACGTGATCCTTTAAAGCCATCAACTAACATATTTAAAGTAGCTTTTGGTGAGTAGTCAGCGTCTTTAGCTAGCGCCTTTAACGCAGGTTTTAATTTAAAATCATCACTTAACGTATGTTGATTTGGGTTTGCAGGTAAAACACCTTTTATTTCTAACTGATCAAAAATATAACCACTGATCCAGGCGATCACTAACGATAATAAGATAAATGCTAAGGTCCATTGCCAGCCAACCAAGCCAATCAAAATTAAGGTGAGGGTGAAGGAGTTCCAGGGACTGGCAATAATAAATGCCATGACTTGTCCTAAACTGGCTCCACGCTCATACAGTTTCATGCCAACCATCAAAATACCGTGGTTACATAAGTCTAAAAATAACCCCGCGAAAGTAGCTCTGAATAAGCCTTTTGTCGTGTGGCCTTGACCAATAGTACCAATAACAACATCTCTAGGTACGCGGTTGAGCCAGCCAACGGCTATAACGCCTAGTGCCATACCGATCCACATGGCGCTGAGCATCTCAACGGTGGTTTGACTCATGATATAAGTCCAATCTGATGATGGGGTTTGAAACCAAAAACCGACAAATGCGATAAAGACTAAAGCAGTTGAGCCCCATAGTAGCCAGTCAAACTGCTCTTTACTCTCCGACGGACAACAACTCGTAAGGGCTGTGGTTTCTTCGTGTTGATGAGTATCAGCTGGCGGGTGTGAATGTTGCTTTTCGCTGCCACAACAATTAGACATCAGAGCATTCCTCACAACTAAAATTTTCAATTAAATGGCATACATGGTTACCGGTGGGCACACAATTTGGTAAGTCTTGCCAATGTTTTAACGAATGTTTCATTTTTTGATATGTGGCCTGCATTGCTGCAATTTTTTGCTCAATTTCTGCTAAACGCTTGTGCATCAGTTCACGTACGATAGGGCAAGGGGAGTGGCCTTGTTGTGATTCTTTCACAATGGTTTCAATATCTTGTAATGAAAAACCTAACGACTTTGCTTGAATAATAAATTGCAAGCGTTGTTCATCAGCCTTTGAATATTCTTTATAGCCATTGCTGGCGTTTTTGCTTGGTGTTAACAAGCCAATTCGGGTGTAATGGCGCACGGTGTCAATATTGATATTGTGTCGAGTCGCCAATTGCTTAACTTGCATAATGCCTCCAACTCGGTTGATTCATCATACTATAAAGTTGTGAGCGACTCACAGGTCAAGTGGAAATTTTGACTTTATCTTGGACTGTGATGCATACCCTGTTACCTTATAGCGCTTTTTAAGTTATCAACCAAGTTAAATGCTGAAAAACATCTCCAAGCTTGCTGTAGGTTTTTTTATTTGTACCCTTGTTTTAGCTGTCTATGTGCAAGATGAGCAATTTAAACATTGGCAAGTGCAGACTCATTTTTATCCTATTGCTCAAGAGCAAGATGAGCTAATAGCGACAATAAACGGTCAACAAACACTTGTTGAGCCGTTAGTTCCTTTTGCTCAGTCCCAATTATCAGAAAGTTCACCAAAAGATTTTGCTTATTTCACACCACAGTGGGTGAAAATGCCTGATGAGAAAATTGCATACGTAACTGCTTCTTATCATTTTGGAATTTGGTCTTTATTACCAGCCATCGCAACCATTGCGATATGTTTAATCACCCGCTCACCTTTGCCTGCTCTATTGGCTGGAATAGCTGTGGGCACAGTGATGTTAAGTCAAAATGGCTTAACTGGTGGTGTGCTGATCCCAGCATTAGCTCAGGAGGGCGCAGTATTTTTGCTGATACTTTATTTATGGTTGCTTGGCGGGCTGCTAGGCATGTGGTCGAAAACAGGGGCTGCTAAAGCGTTTGCCGATTATATGACAAAGACCTTTGTTAAGGGGCCACGCAGTGCCAAGTTAGTGGCATGGACACTTGGTATCATATTTTTTCAAGGTGGTTCAATGAGCACGGTATTAGTTGGAACAACCGTAAGGCCGCTAGCCGATAAGGCAAAAGTGAGCCATGAAGAAATGAGCTATATAGTGGACTCAACCGCTTCACCTATTGCAGCGTTAATCGCTTTTAATGCATGGCCTGCTTATATTCAGGCGCTAATTTTTATTCCCGGTGTTACTTTTTTGGCGACAGAAGCTGATCGTATAAGCTTCTTTTTTTCTTCAATTCCCTTTAGTTTTTACGCCATTTTGGCCGTTGTTGGTACCTTATTGTTAAGTTTAAACGTGACAATGTTTGCAGGTAAACGTATACGAATGGCGCAACAACGTGCACTTACAACGGGAGAGTTAGACGCACCTGGTGCCAAGCCACTGAGTACAAAGTCGTTACAAACTGTTGAAATTCCAGCGCATTATAAGGCACATCACTTGGAGTTTGTTTTGCCACTTATTGCGTTGGTTTTAACCGCTGTAGCAACTTTTGTTTTGATAGGAACGCCAGAAGTGACTTGGGCTTTTTCTGCGGCCTTACTCGTTTCTGTGGTCATTGCGCTAAGTAAAGGCATGTCGTTTGTCGAAGTTTTCCAAGGTATTGGCGCAGGTTTAAAGGGGATGATTATCGCCTCGGTTATTTTAATTTTAGCGGTTGTTATTGGTGGACTGAGTCAACAAGTTGGCGGTGGTTTGTATTTGATATCACTACTAGGTGAAAGCTTACCTTATTGGTTGTTACCGGCGACTTTACAATTGCTTACCATGGCCATTGCTTTTTCAACCGGCACGAGTTGGGGAACCTATGCGATTGCCTTTCCGCTTGCTATGCCGCTAGCTTGGGCGATAGCTCAGTCGCAAGGGGTAACAAATCCTGAAGTATTTATGATGATTTGTTTTGCTACGGTGCTTAATGGCAGTGTGTATGGCGATCAATGTTCACCTATTTCTGATACCACAATATTAAGCTCTATGACCACAGGTTGTGATTTGATGGACCATGTGAAGTCGCAAATTTTTCCTGCTAGTTTTGCCGCGATACTTGCGGGTGCGTTGTGGACTTTGTGCGCTCTATGGCTCGCCTAAACCTAGTTTGAAATTATTGAGCAGGGCTTAATCAATAAGCTCTGCTCAATTTCAACGATTAAAAAACTGTAGATAAGCTACATCCAAGAACGTTTGCTTGATTCTGCGCTGTACAGCAACTGATCAACAATTTCTTTCGCATGTTCTTCCTTTAAAAAGGAAATGCCCAAAGCGCCAGAGGCCAAAATACACTTAAAGCCACCCAAATGACGACGTTTTAAGAACCAACTTTGGCGGTACTGGATCTGTTGTACCTTAAAACGCTCAAAACAGTGATAATCGACACCCAAGACACCTTTTCTTAGGTAAACAAACTGATCATCAATTGCAATGCCCCAACGGCGCCAACGGCAATAAATCAGACTTAGCAAAATGATAAAAACACCCGCTAGTGGCCAAAGCAACTCGATAGTATCTTTAGCGATAATAATGACAGCAAAAGGTAAAATAAAAACCGCTGACAATAAAAAGTTTCTCACTAAAAACCATGGGCTGATGCCAGTATAAGCGATTGATTGTACTTGGCTGTTTGGCATTGCATCGGCGATCAGCTCTGCACTTTCTTTAAGCGTGACTGATGGCACCATGATTTTGTCTTTTTCAGCGGCAAATTCCCCGCCACGGCTACTAATTTGGGCAAATACAAGGTTGGTTCGTTTGATTAATAGATCTAACCAATCTTGTTTTAGGATCAACACCTGCAAACGAGGCAGTCGCATGGTGACTTCATGTTTGGTAAAAAGCCCACTGCGCCTTATATATTTGTCATCACTTTTAGATAAGGTAAAGCCATAATAAGATATGATAGCCCCAGCAATGGACAATAACGCGATGGGGATCATCAAGGCGAAAAATAGCAAGATAACGTAGCCAGCAATTTGCCATACTGCCAAGTCAGTAAAAGAAAACAGTTGATCTACATTGATATCAATAGAGGTTAAATAGCTGTCGGCTTTTTCAAATAGATCGTCAATAAAAGGTGAAAGACCCGCTAATATAATCCAAACTCGGTTGTTAGTGATCCCGTGCAAGACTAAGTCTTTTACCGAACGAGTATTTAAAATCTGCTCATTAGCAGCGTTTTGTTTCGTTTCACTTGCCTCAGTCGCCAAATTTTCATCTGCAACAGGCTCCACTTCTTTGTGCTGTATTAAAATTTTCTGCTTAATTTTATCGGCGAGTGTATGTTCTATGGCCACTAACTTAGCTTCTTGTTGAGCGCTACCAGCGGTATCAAATGATAAACAAACATAGCCAAAAGGCCTGAAATACCAAGGATGTTCTTGCTTGACGTTTTGAATCCTGGCAAAGGGTAAATCAATATGTGCTTTTTTAAACACGCCAGATTTTATTTCAATTTTGTTCTCTGATAATCGATAGGTAAAAAAGTAAAAGCTTAGCACTGCGCCAACTATTAATGCGATGACCACTAAAACGGCAACGGGTAGCCAAATTTGAGGGCGGTCAATTAACGATTTATAACCAATAACAATACCAGGGGCGATATAAACTATGTTACCGAGTAGGTGTTTTAAAAAACTCATTAAAAAGTACAACATAGCGTAAGGTGATATACGCTGCCATGTTGAAGTGGTATCCAGTTCTGATTGTTCAGGCGTCGTTTCTTGTTGCATTGTTTACTCCGCGCTGGTGGTATCTTTGTGATCCAAAATATACTGGCGTAATTGCTCGGCGCGCTCGTCAGGTAATCCTGGAATAGCAAAGGTATGTAATGAACCACCGGCACTAAAAAGTAATAAGGTTGCCAGCTCTAACTTTCGTTCAATTGGCCCGCGAGTAATTTCAACATGCTGAATGCGTAAAATCGGTTGGGTAATAGTTTTTCGAAAAATAACACCATTTCGATAGCTAATATCTAACTCACGCAAGGCGTAAGCTTTTCTTTTATCGCCTAAATAGCCCCAAATTGTGGCAATTACACCTATTGTGGCAATTAAGTAAGAAGCGTGAAACCCAATAGTGCTGACTTTTCCCGTTGTAAAGTGCTGCACTATTAAGGCTATTATAGTTAGCACTATGGTGGCTATTATCGAAATAAGCAGATTGGCTTTTATATAGCTGTTTTCAACTGAAAGAAAATTGATGTCTGAAATGCTTGGGTATTGAGAGGCAGATAGAGAGTTATTGCTAAAGCTTTCCATTATGCTTACCTATTATTTTAATTTTAGGCAAGCATAACAGATGTTTAAAAGTTTTCTCTACTAGTAAATTGCTCTGGTTAACTTAATGGTGATAAATAACCCAAATTGGTTAAATGTGCTTGATCAAAGGTATCGACGACATCACCAATAACAATCAATGTGGGTGGCTTAATGTTATGCTCTGCCACGATTGATTCTAATGAAGATAAATTGCCCCTGAAAACTTGTTGTTCAGGAGTTGTGCCTTTATAAATTAATGCCGCTGGTGTATCGGTTTCTCGGCCAGCAGCAATCAATTGTTCAGTGATGATAGGCAAACTTTTTACGCCCATATAAAACACCACCGTTTGTTTTTTATCACTTAAGGCATGCCAAGGTAAATCGAGTTGCCCACAATCTTTCACATGACCAGTAACAAATGTACAACTTTGTGCCACTTGACGATGGGTTAGAGGAATACCAACATAGCTGGTGCAAGCAGATGCAGCAGTTAAGCCAGGTACGATATGACATGCGATACCATTTAACAAACAGTGCTGTGCTTCTTCTCCACCGCGACCAAAAACAAACGGGTCGCCGCCTTTTAGTCGAACAACTTTTTTATTTTGTCTAGCTAACTCAACCAATAGGTCATTGATTTGTTCTTGTGGTAAATGGTGTTTTGCTTGTTTTTTACCAACGTAAATTAATTCACAATCATCGGGTAATAGCGCCATGACTTCTTGGCTTACCAATCTGTCATAAACAGCAACTTGTGCCTGTTTAATGATGTTAAATGCTCTTACCGTTAGTAATTCAGGGTCGCCAGGGCCAGCACCAACTAGCGCAACCTCGCCGACTAAAAAATCATTTTTATTGTGAGAATTCTTTGATGTCATGTCATTTATAAATAGGTGCTCTTAACGCTATTGTAAGTGCATCATTAAATTAAATCACGTTATAAAAACAAGTTTTAATATAACAAAAATGAATTTGATAGCGTGTTTATTAAATGATTTGGAAACAATGATGACTTCGTTTTTGAGAACTTGTTAGCGAACTGAGGTTTAGAAGTAGAAGATTAGGTTTGAACAACTCAAGAAAAAGGGAGCACTTGATAACAGCACTCCCTAACAAACATTAAATAACCTGCGGTTATTTAGACAGTGCATCACCTAAGTGTGGGCGCATGTCTTTTAACATTTCTTTTAAAACGCGTGGGCTACTAGCAACAATGTTGCCTGATTTAGTATGGTTATGGCCACCAACAAAGTCAGTCACTAATCCACCCGCTTCAATAACAAGTAGTTCACCGGCAGCCGTGTCCCAAGGTTTCAAGCCCAGTTCGAAAAATCCATCAACACGACCTGCAGCAACATACGCTAAATCAAGTGCTGCTGAACCAGCGCGACGCATGTCTGCTGTTTTCATGAATAAAGCTTGGAACATATTCATGTATGAAGCCATATGGTGTTTTTGTTTGAACGGGAAACCTGTCGCTAATACTGCGCCAGTTAATTCTTTATTTTGTTTAACACGAATTCTGAAGCCATTTAGCTGAGCGCCTTTACCACGGCTAGCAGTGAAAAGTTCACCACGAATAGGATCAAACACGACCGCTTGGTCTAGTTTACCTTTTACTTTTAATGCAATAGAAACGGCAAAATGAGGAATGCCTTTTACAAAGTTTGTTGTGCCATCAAGTGGATCGATAATCCATTGGTAATCGTCGTCAGAGCCTTGTACAACACCAAACTCTTCACCAATAATAGAATGAGTTGGGTAAGCTTTCTGAATTGCGTCAACAATGGCTTGTTCTGCTAATTTATCAACATTAGTAACAAAGTCATTAGAGCCTTTTGATTCAACTTCAACTTTGTCTACTTGCTCGAATGAACGAACAATAATATTTCCTGCGCTACGTGCAGCACGCACGGCGATATTTAGCATTGGATGCATATCAATACCTTAATAGTTAAACAGCTTTGTAAAAGAACGTTATTACTCAAACCACGTAGGGCGAATAATTTAGGGCGCGCATTCTAGCAAATAAACTCGGCCTTGGCGAATGTTTTTATCTTGTGAATGTAAGCTGTTGCTGTTTAAGAAAAAAACAGTTTTAGAAATATTCGCACTAAATCAGAAGTATAAGCTCTAGAAATCAGGTAAAAATCGAGTGAAGTTTTTCCCATACAGAGTTATCGTTTTATGCTAAACTTGCCGCAATTTTTAGCCATCTAGATAGTTAATAAAATGAACGGATTGAATACCGTTAATTAAGGCTATCGATTGAGAGATTCTATACATGTTAGAAAATGTTCGTATCGTATTAGTAAATACGTCTGATTGTCGAAACATTGGCTCTGCGGCAAGAGCAATGAAAACTATGGGTTTAACAGAATTATATTTAGTGGACCCTATAGAAATGCCAAATGGGCAAGCACAAGCATTAGCAGCAGGGGCTACTGATGTATTAGCCAACGCTAAAGTGGTGAAAACCATGGAAGAAGCGGTTAGTGATTGTGGTTTAGTGGTTGGTACTAGCGCGCGTTCTAGAACACTACCTTGGCCTATGTTAGACCCACGCGAATGTGGTGTGAAGATGATTGAAGAATCAGTTAATTTTCCTGTGGCTTTAGTGTTTGGCCGAGAGAGCAGTGGCTTAACCAATGAAGAGCTGCAACTATGTCATTTTCACGTGCAAATACCAGCAAACCCAGAATATAGTTCACTGAATCTGGCGATGGCGGTGCAAACGTTAAGTTATGAAGTGCGCATGGCCCATTTGGCTAATGAACAAAAACCGTATAGTAATACGAATGAAGATGAAGAATATCCGGTCGTAGAAGAAACTGAACGTATGTTTGAGCATTTTGAACAAGCGTTAAAAGCAACTGGTTTTATCGTGCCTAGTCACCCAGGTTTAGTGATGACTAAGTTGCGCCGTTTTATTAATCGTGCACGACCTGATACTAAAGAAGTAAAAATGTGGCGGGGCATTCTCTCGTCGATCGAAAAGCCTGCCAAAAAAGCAGACAATTAACCTAAGGAAAAAGTATGTTTAGCCGAATCAAAGAAGATATCAAAAGTGTCTTTGATCGAGATCCAGCTGCGAGAAATAGTTTTGAAGTTTTGACTAACTATCCAGGCATGCATGCCATTTGGATACACCGTGTTAGCCATAAACTTTGGTGTAGTAACTGGAAGCTGTTGGCTAGATTACTTTCCACCTTTTCAAGGTGGCTTACTGGCGTTGAAATTCATCCAGGTGCCAAATTAGGTCGTCGCTTTTTTATCGACCACGGCATGGGGGTAGTTATAGGTGAAACTGCTGAGATTGGCGATGACGTTACCTTGTATCATGGCGTGACATTAGGTGGTACTAGCTGGAAAGAAGGTAAGCGTCATCCAACGTTAGGTAACAATGTTGTTATAGGTGCTGGTGCACAAGTGTTAGGGCCAATTCGTATTGGTAACAACGGTAAAGTTGGGTCTAACTCGGTGGTCGTGAAAGACGTACCTGATAACATGACCGCTGTTGGTATTCCCGGAAAAATTGTTAATCCTAATCGTCATGAAGATAATGGTTTACGTGAAAAAGCGGCCGAAAAATTTGGCTTTGAATCGTATGCTGTCTCGCCAGATAACCCAGATCCAGTCGCAAAAGCGATAGGTCGGTTGTTAGATCACGTTCATTTAATGGATGATAAAGTAGCAACACTGTGTAAGGAAGTGAATCGCCTTGGCGGTGAGGTTTGCCAAGATGCATTACCGGAACTTCGTGTTGGTGAGTTTGTCGAAGATGAACAAGCCGCTGCGGCAAGACGAAAAGAAAAAATCGAATCTTTTGATCCAGAGATTTGATTTTAACGGGTGATGGCATTAGCATGTCACCCGTTAACGATTGATTTAGGCTATTGTTAGAGATTTAATGAAAACTTCAGTTTTTACGCTCATTATACTGCTAATGCTTCAGATGAACGCACTTGTTCAAGCTGGAGAAGTTAGCTGTGCGCATAAAATCGTTAACACTGCTCATGTCAACACATTAGAGAACGTTGGACAGTCAGCTCATTCAATGCACATGATGCAAATTAGCCAATCAACAGAGTCTCATACTGTTGGCAATCACACCATGAATCACGAAATGTCCCATCAAATGGATTGCTGTCAAGATGAATGCCAGTGCGATATTTCGGGGTGTCATGTTCATTACGCTGGTGCAATTGAGAGCCAGTTAGGTTTTTCTTCTCTTTTTATCAACCCTCTTGTTGCATCCGAATTAGTTGATGCGCCTCAAGAATACCTGTCTTTTTTATTTAAACCACCTATTAACAGCTAATCACGGGATCAGTCCGTCTTAATTTTAGTGCCAACCTAAGTTGGCGAATGATTAGTACAAGTTTTTAGGGGAATACAATGGCATCAGAAGCAAAGCCATTTAACACACGTTTAAGTATCATGTCAGCTTTATGTGCAGGCATAGTGATTGGCGTGGCGAGTTTTTATTTTTGGGGGGCAAAATTATCCGCCTTCTCAAATCAATCAGAGATACCAACAAAGTCTGACGAGCCGTTATATTGGGTGGCACCGATGGATCCCAATTATCGTCGAGATAAACCAGGAAAGTCTCCCATGGGCATGGATTTAATACCTGTTTATCAAGAGTCTGAGCAAGACAAAGATGTTGGTGTTGTTACCATTTCTTCAACTGTTAGCAATAATATTGCTGTTAAGACTGCGCCGGTGGAAAAACGAACCATTTCACCGACAATAGACGTCATAGGAACACTAAAATACAGCGATGATGACGTCGTCCATGTTCACCCTCGTATTGCGGGGTGGGTTGAAAGGCTCTATATCAAAGCGAAAGGCGATCGTGTTCAAAAAGGTCAAGTGTTATACGAGTTGTATTCGCCTGAGCTAGTGAATATTCAAGAGGAATATTTATTATCTTTACAGGGAAATGATAGTGCCTTAATTAAAGCATCTGAGCGAAAATTACGGGCATTTAATGTACCTGAAACCAGCATTGCTGATATTCGAAGAACTCGACAAGTAAAACAAACCATAGCTTTTTCATCACCTCAAAGTGGTGTGGTTGAAAACCTTAATATTCGCGAAGGTTACTTTGTTGAATTGGGAAAAACCCTCTTTTCTATCGCTGATTTATCAAAGGTTTGGTTGGAATTGGAGATATTACCACAACAGGCTGATGGAGTGGCAATTGGTAGTGAAGTGCAATTTAATTTTGATTATATTGCCAACGAGAAATTTCATGGTGTTATTGACTATATTTACCCGTCGGCAGACAGCAAAAGTAGAGCATTAATTGCTCGCGTGCGCCTCGATAATACTGAGCGAAAGCTAAAAGCAAATATGTTTGCCAATGCAAAAATAGTCAAACAGGCGGTTAATGCTGACATCACTGTACCATTATCAGCTGTGATCAGACTGGCAGATAGCAATCGTGTTGTTGTTGCGTTAGGTAACGGAGAATTTAAATCGGTAAATGTTGATTTAGGCATTAGCGATAGCAACTATGTTGAAATACGTAATGGATTAGATCAGCAAGACAGTGTTGTTGTTACTGGTCAATTTTTGCTTGATTCAGAATCGAGCAAAACCTCAGATTTTTTACGATACAGCAAATTACAGAGTCAGGCTGAAAGTGTGTGGGTTGCGGCAACGATTAAAGCCGTAGATCATAAAACACGTGTTGTTAATGCTCGACATGACCCTATTGAAGAATGGGATTGGCCGGAAATGGTCATGGACTTTAATGTTGTTGATGATTTAGATATTTCACTGTTAAACGCTGGCACTTCGTTGCATCTGGAAATAACCAAACAAGCCAGTGGCGACTATGTTATTTCAAATATTCATATTATGGATAATCATGAAATGGCAGATGCGAAACCAAGCAGTGCAACGGTGACAGGCGTAATTAATCAATATGACGTGGACACAGGCATTGCCAATATTAGCCGAGGTCCAATTGAAAAGTGGCAACGAGAAGCCGCTACCATGGACTTTTTGATCCATGAAAATATCCGAAATCAAATACCCGAAATAGGCCAAGCGTTTACTTTCACTTTCGAAATACATGATGGTGAGTTTGTTGTTGTTGCTTTTGAGCAAGCAGCAAATCAGCAGCACATGCACCATTAGGAGTAAGTGAGATGATTGAGAAAATTATACGCTGGTCTATTGTTAACCGGGCGCTGGTATTAATACTTACCGCAATTTTGTGTGCAGTAGGTTTGTATACTGTAAAAAATACACCAGTAGATGCAATCCCTGATTTGTCTGATGTACAAGTGATAGTAAAAACCAGTTTTCCTGGTCAAGCACCACAGGTAGTACAAGATCAGGTGACTTATCCGATAACAACTGCCATGTTGTCTGTGCCGGGGGCAAAAACTGTTCGAGGTTTTTCATTTTTTGGTGACTCGTACGTTTACGTAATTTTTGACGATAAGACCGATTTGTACTGGGCGCGATCACGTGTACTTGAGTATTTATCGCAAGTCAGTAGTAAGTTACCTGCAGGAGCAAAGTCAGAGTTAGGCCCTGATGCAACAGGTGTTGGCTGGGTTTATTTATACGCGTTGCGAGATAAAAGTGGTCAACATGACTTAGCTGATCTGACGTCAATTCAGAATTGGTTTTTAAAAAACGAACTACAAACCGTTGCTGGTGTGTCAGAGGTGGCAACCGTTGGTGGTATGGTAAAGCAGTATCAAGTTGAAGTATTACCCAATCGTCTTCGCGCCTACAACATAGCTTTATCTCAAGTCGAGCAAGCGATAAAGTCTTCAAATCAAGAAGTAGGCGCTTCAGTGGTAGAGCTAGCCGAAGCAGAATATATGGTTAGGGTTACCGGCTATATCGATTCCCTCGAAGATTTAAAGCAAGTGCTAGTAGCTTCTACTGCCAGTGGTCAACCTATCTTACTTAACGACGTTGCTAGAGTGTCGTTAGGTCCTGAAATGCGACGAGGTATTGCAGAGCTTGATGGCCAAGGTGAAACGGTTGGTGGTGTTATCGTCATGCGTTATGGCGAAAATGCCATGCAAACTATTCAAGGGGTCAAAGCTAAGCTTGAGAGTCTAAAACAGTCACTACCTGAAGGTGTTGAAATTGTCACGGTATATGACCGCTCTGGCCTTATTGAGCGAGCAATAGACAACCTTTGGCAAAAACTTGTTGAAGAGTTAGTTGTGGTCGCTCTTATCTGCTTAGTGTTTTTGTTCCATGTACGCTCATCATTTGTTGCTGTAGTGAGCTTACCTGTTGGTATTTTGGCGGCCTATGTCATCATGTATATGCAAGGTATTAACGCTAACATTATGTCACTTGGTGGGATTGCGATTGCCATTGGTGCGATGACTGACGGCGCAATTGTGATGGTTGAAAACCTTCATAAACATATGGAAAAACAGCAGATTACTAAAGAAAACCGCTGGCAAGTCGTCGCGCAAGCGGCCAGTGAGGTAGGGCCAGCACTATTTTTTAGTTTGTTAATTATTACCGTGAGCTTTTTACCTATCTTTATTTTGGAGGCTCAAGAAGGGCGCATGTTTGCACCACTTGCCTTTACTAAAACATACGCAATGGCGGCAGCTGCTGGTTTGGCAATTACCTTAACGCCAGTGTTAATGGGCTATTTTGTAAAAGGTAAAATTAGAAACGAGCAACAAAACCCGATAACGCGCTTTTTAATTGCTTGCTACAAGCCGGTACTAAGGTTGGTGTTACGTTTTCCTAAAGTTACTCTGTTAATGGCATTAGTTATTGGTTACATAGGGTTTTTACCGATTGGGAAAATCGGTCAGGAATTTATGCCGACATTAGATGAAGGTGACCTCATGTACATGCCTACTACGTATCCTGCTATTTCTATTGGTAAAGCGCGAGAGCTCTTGCAACAAACCGACAAACTAATCGCCTCAGTACCAGAAGTTGAACATGTATTTGGCAAAGTAGGTCGCGCCCAAACGGCGACAGATCCCGCGCCTTTAACCATGATTGAAACCTTTATTCAGCTCAAGCCTAAATCACAATGGCGCGCAGGAATGACGACAGAAAAACTGAAGAGTGAGTTAAGTAAACTCGTTACTTTACCCGGAGTTAGCAATGCCTTTGTCATGCCAATTAAAACCCGTATAGACATGTTAGCAACTGGCATTAAAACGCCGGTTGGGATTAAAATTGCGGGGCCTGATTTAGCGGGAATTGAGCGTATCGGCAAGGATCTAGAACGTGTTTTAATGCAAGTTGATGGCACCACATCAGTTTACGCAGAGCGTACACAGGGTGGCCGATACATAACGATAGATATTGATCGTACCAAGGCAGCGACTTACCAAGTTTCTATTGCGGAAATTCAGCGAGTAATTGCGCTAGCGGTTGGTGGCGCCAATATTGCTGAATCAATCGAAGGGGAGGAGCGTTATCCTATTAACTTGCGTTATCCTCAGCACTTACGTAGTTCGCCAGAAGTACTTGCACAGCTTCCTGTAGTGACAAGTAAAGGCAACAATATTTTGCTATCTGATGTTGCCAACATTAACGTTGTTGGTGGCGCTCCGATGATTAAGAGTGAAAATGCCCGCATCAATGGTTGGGTGTTTATTGATATTGCTAATGTTGACTTAGGCCATTATGTAAGCACGGCTAAAGAAAAAGTTGAACAAAACATTATACTGCCTGCGGGGTATTCATTATCGTTTGCTGGCCAGTATGAATACATGGAAAGAGCAAAAGAAAAACTCACATTAGTGTTACCTGTCACTTTAGCGGTCATTATTTTATTACTCTATTTGAGTTTTAAGAGTTTTGCTGAAGTGTTGATTATTTTGGTCACTTTGCCATTAGCGATGATTGGTGGTATTTGGTTGATGTACCAAGAAGGTTTTGCTTTTTCCGTTGCTTCAGGTGTTGGCTTTATCGCGTTAGCCGGGGTTGCGGTTGAAATAGGCGTGATCATGTTGGTTTATCTCAACCAAGCTTATCAAGAATATTTTGCTGAAAAAGAAGATAAGTTATCGACAACAGAGACATCAAAGTTACTTGATCAAGCAATTATCGCCGGTGCAGCGATGCGAATTCGTCCGGTGTTTATGACGGTGGCGACAATTGTTATTGGTTTATTGCCTATCATGTATGGTTCAGGTACCGGCAGTGAAATGATGAGCCGTATTGCTGCACCTATGGTTGGTGGAATGGCAAGTGCATTAGTATTAGCTTTGATTGTATTACCTGTTTTGTTTAAAATTTGGCGACAATTTCAGCTAAAACGCCTTGTTTAGTTCAATCATTTATATATTAGATAGAAGCAATATTGAATACTTGAGTAATTTACTCAAGTATTCGTTGATTTCTATTTTATGTGAGGTAAAATACCCGACTATAATACTCAAGTATTTATTTGACTATTTTGTAGGGTTATGTAAAATTGCGCGTCGATTTTACTGGGGTAGACAATGAAACTAACATCGAAAGGGCGTTATGCCGTCACAGCTATGCTAGACGTTGCTATACATGCAGCCGATGGCCCTGTGTCGCTTGCTGATATATCAGAGCGACAAGGTATTTCATTATCTTACTTAGAGCAACTCTTCTCTCGATTACGCAAACACGGTCTGGTCAGCAGTATACGCGGCCCTGGCGGTGGTTACCGCTTAGGTAAATGTTCTGCACAAATCTTTGTCGCTGATGTGATCAGTGCAGTTGATGAAAGCATCAATGCAACTAAATGTGGCGGTAAAGGCGATTGCCAATCGGGAGACCAATGTCTTACCCATTCCCTCTGGGCTGATTTAAGCAGCAGAATCGAAGAATTTTTACAAGGCATTTCTTTGTCTGAACTGGTTGAACAAAGAAACGTCAGAATGGTTTCAAAGCGACAAGATACAATGCAACGCAAAGAGGGCGCGAAGCATTCACATGAAACCTTAATTGCAACCACAAATATAATGCAAAACTGTTAGCGCAGTACGTAAGTTGGAGACAGTTAGCCAATGAAGCTTCCTATTTATTTTGATTATTCCGCCACCACGCCTGCAGACAAGCGTGTTGCAGAAAAAATGATGCAATATCTTACTACCGATGGGTTATATGGTAACCCTGCGTCTCGTTCTCACAAATTCGGTTGGCAGGCTGAAGAAGCGGTAGACATTGCTCGTAATCAAATCGCTGAACTTATCAACGCAGATCCGCGTGAGATCGTGTTCACTTCTGGCGCTACTGAATCAAACAACCTAGCAATTAAAGGTGCTGCTAACTTTTACAGCAAAAAAGGTAAACATATCATTACCTGTAAAACAGAGCATAAAGCTGTTTTAGATACTTGTCGTGAGTTAGAGCGTCAAGGTTTTGAAGTTACCTACTTAGATCCTGAAGCCAATGGTTTAATTGATTTAACCAAACTTGAAGCTGCAATGCGTGACGACACAGTAGTTGTGAGCATCATGCACGTGAACAATGAAATTGGTGTTATTCAAGATATCGCTGAAATTGGTGAGATGTGTCGCGCAAGAAAAATTGCTTTCCACGTAGATGCTGCACAAAGTACCGGTAAAATTGAAATTGACTTACAAAACTTAAAAGTGGATTTATTGTCAATTTCTGCACACAAAATGTACGGTCCAAAAGGTATTGGAGCACTATACGTTCGTCGTAAGCCACGTATGCGCTTAGAAGCGCAAATGCACGGTGGCGGTCATGAGCGTGGTATGCGCAGTGGTACGTTACCAACTCATCAAATCGTTGGTTTTGGTGAAGCATGTCGTATCGCGAAAGAAGAAATGGCACAAGATTTAGCCCACGTTACCGCAATGCGTGACCGTTTATGGGCTGGTGTTAAAGATTTAGAGCAAGTATTTGTCAATGGTGATTTTGATAAACGTTACCCAGGTAACCTAAACGTAAGTTTTAACTTCGTTGAAGGTGAGTCGTTAATCATGTCACTTAAAGATTTAGCGGTATCAAGTGGCTCTGCATGTACATCTGCAAGCTTAGAACCGTCGTATGTATTAAGAGCCCTAGGCTTAAATGATGAAATGGCACACAGTTCAATTCGCTTTAGCTTTGGCCGTTTTACTACCGAAGAAGAAGTTGATTACGCTATTGGTATCATCAAAAAAGCAATTGAGCATTTACGCGAAATGTCTCCGTTGTGGGAAATGTTTAAAGACGGCGTAGATTTAGATTCAGTTGAATGGGTAGCACACTAAGGGCAGGTGCTGCCGGGAGAGAATATTATGGCTTACAGTGAAAAAGTAATCGATCATTATGAGAACCCACGTAACGTTGGTTCATTAGACAAAAACGACCCACAAGTGGCAACGGGTATGGTAGGTGCTCCAGCGTGTGGTGACGTGATGAAACTGCAACTTAAAATTACCGAAGAAGGTATTATTGAAGATGCAAAATTCAAAACTTACGGTTGTGGTTCAGCAATTGCGTCTAGCTCACTAGTTACTGAGTGGGTTAAAGGTAAGAGCATTGATGAAGCAGCGGGTATCAAAAATACTGATATCGCTGAAGAGTTAGCGTTACCACCTGTAAAAATTCACTGCTCAATTCTTGCAGAAGATGCAATCAAAGCAGCCATTGAAGATTATCGTTCAAAGCGCGGAGAATAGGTCAAAGTCATGAGTGTTACTATGACGCCAGCGGCGGCAGAAAGAGTTCGAACTTTTATCACCAACCGTGGTAAAGGCCTAGGTCTTCGTCTGGGTGTAAAAACCACTGGATGTTCAGGTTTGGCTTATGTGCTTGAATTCGTTGACGAGCTTAACGAAGACGACGAAATGTTTGAAATCGATGATGTGAATATCATCATCGATGGAAAAAGCTTAGTTTATCTTGAAGGAATTGAGCTTGATTTTGTCAAAGAAGGCTTAAACGAAGGGTTTAAGTTTACCAATCCAAACGCAAAAGGTGAGTGTGGTTGTGGCGAGAGCTTCAACGTATAATACCTTACTTCCCAACTTTATAAACTTAGTGGCCAATTGTGAATTATTTTGAAATTTTTGGTTTAGAGCAAACATTTATTATTGATCTAAACGCGTTAACACAAAGATATCAATCAATTCAAAAAAGTGTACATCCAGATAAGTTTGCCCATGCTAGCAGTCAGGAACAACTGCTAGCTGCAAAAAAATCAACACTCGTCAACGATGCCTATCAAACACTGAAGAATCCCCTTAAACGTGCTCAATACATGTTAGAAATTCGTGGTGTTGATATGCCAAACGAACAAGCATCGTTCAGTGATAATGCCTTTCTTATGCGTCAAATGGAATTACGCGAAATGTTAGCTGATGTGAAATTTGCCGACGACGTCGATACTGCACTATTTGAAGCGAATCAAGTTCTAGACACAGAGTTTCAGCAGCTGTTTAACACGATGCAAGCTGCGATCAATGAAAACTCTGTTGAGTCAAATCAACAAGCGACTGAATTACTTAGAAAGCTTAAGTTTTATCAAAAATTACAAGTTGAGTTAGATCGCCTTGAAGATCAACTCCTCGATGACTAAGCGCGCAGCGCTTTAACAATCAACAAAAAAGAGCCCCACATGGCGTTATTACAAATTGCAGAACCTGGACAAAGTACCGTACCTCATGAACATCGCTTAGCGGTAGGTATCGACTTGGGCACCACCAATTCGTTAGTTGCAACCGTAAAAAGCGGGCTGGCTGAAACTCTTGCCAATGAACAAGGCAAAGATATTTTACCGTCAATTGTTAGTTATCAAGACGGCCAAACCTTAGTGGGTGACACGGCAAAAGCATTAGCGGTTTCAGATCCTGAAAATACCATAGTCTCAGCGAAAAGATTAATTGGTCGCTCTCTTACAGATATTCAAGCAAAATATCCGTCACTTCCTTATCAGTTTTGTGGTGATGAAAATCACCCAAGTATCACCACACGCCATGGTGATATTAACCCAGTGCAAGTGTCAGCTGAGATATTAAAGACTTTAGGACAAAGAGCCGAACAAGCATTAGGTGGCGAGCTAACTGGTGCTGTAATTACTGTGCCAGCTTATTTTGATGACGCACAACGTCAAAGTACCAAAGATGCGGCTAAACTTGCTGGTTTAAAAGTGCTGCGTTTGTTAAATGAGCCTACAGCTGCTGCAGTAGCTTACGGCCTAGATAGTGGCCAAGAAGGCGTTATCGCAGTTTATGATTTAGGCGGTGGTACCTTTGATATTTCTATTTTGCGTTTAAATAAAGGCGTATTCGAAGTACTGGCCACTGGTGGTGATTCAGCCCTTGGCGGTGATGATTTCGATTTAGCACTAGTTGAACACATTGTTGCAGAGGCTGGCTTACAGCGTCCATTGTCTAGCTCAATGGAACGACAATTATTAATGCAGGCAACTGAAGTTAAAGAAGCATTATCAAGTGCAGACAGCGCTGAAATTAACTTGGCATTAGCTAACGGTGAAACGTGGCAATCGTCAATCGATAAAACGACATTTGAAGCCTTGATTAAACCATTAGTCACTAAAACAATGCGCGCTTGTCGTAGAGCATTAAAAGATGCTGAAGTAACGGCAGAAGAAGTGATTGAAGTGGTGATGGTAGGTGGCTCTACTCGTGTACCTTTAGTGCGAGAAGAAGCGCAAAGCTTCTTTAAACGTCAGCCATTAACGTCTATTGACCCTGATAAAGTAGTGGCAATTGGCGCAGCGATTCAAGCCGATATTTTAGCGGGTAATAAACCTGACAGTGACATGTTATTGCTTGACGTGATTCCTCTTTCATTAGGCCTTGAAACCATGGGTGGATTGGTTGAAAAGGTGATCACTCGCAACACCACAATTCCTGTCGCCAAGGCGCAAGAATTTACCACTTTTAAAGATGGTCAAACGGCGATGGCGATTCACGTATTACAAGGTGAACGTGAACTTGTGGATGATTGTCGCTCGTTAGCACGTTTTGAGCTACATGGTATTCCTCCTATGGCTGCAGGTGCGGCGCATATTCGTGTAACTTTCAAAGTGGATGCCGATGGCTTGTTGGCCGTCACTGCCATGGAAAAATCAACAGGTGTTGAAGCCAGTATTGAAGTCAAACCTTCTTTTGGTTTAGCGGAAAATGAAATAGCTGATATGCTCAAAGCGTCTGTTGCTAATGCTAAAGAAGATATGCAAGCGCGTATGGTGAAAGAGCAACAAGTTGAAGCAGCGCGTGTTATAGAGTCAGTGCAATCGGCGTTAGCAGCAGACAGCCATTTATTAAATACACAAGAAGTAGCAGACATTGAGGCTAAATTAGCAAATTTAGCGTCAACCAGCCAAGGCAATGATGCCGACGCAATTGAAGCGGCGATTGAGCAAGTGAACCATGCAACAGCAACATTTGCCGAGCGTCGAATGGATGCATCTATTAACAAAGCGTTGGCAGGTCATACTGTCGATGACATTTAATTGAGTTTAGAGATTATTATGCCAAAAATCATAGTGTTACCTCATGAAGAATTATGTCCTGATGGCGCGGTGTTAGAAGCCGAAGCTGGTGAAAGTGTGCTAGATGTTGCACTTAAAAACGACATCGGTATTGAACATGCGTGTGAAAAGGTATGTGCTTGTACAACGTGTCATGTGATCATTCGTGAAGGTTTTGATTCGCTGGAAGAAAGTGACGAATTAGAAGACGACATGTTAGACAAAGCGTGGGGCTTAGAGCCTGAATCTCGCTTAGGCTGTCAGGCTATCGTTGCTGATGAAGACCTAGTGGTAGAAATTCCAAAATATACCGTAAATATGGTGTCTGAAAATCACTAATTGAATTTGAGTTAAGTAGATTTTAAAAGGGTAATAGCAGCAATGTTATTACCTTTTTTATTTGTAATGATAATGGCTACATAAGTTTTGTTATTTTTTTAATATTTGCTGACTTTTTGCATCAACTAACTCAATTATGTAATCTGGCAAACAATTATGTTAGCGTATCTTTTGTACGTTCTTAATTTATTGATACATAAATAGTAATGGAATATAGCTGTCATTCGTTAAAAAGTGGTGCACCGGCAAATTTTACTCAAATTTTAAATTGCTGGGTTGTTCAAAATGATTTAAATAGTGCAAATCAATTAAGAAGCATTATTTATTACCATTTAAAGGGAATTGTAAAAAAACAAATTACTAACAAAAGCTCATCTAATACCTTGTTAGAGCAGCTGCCAAATACCACCTCGCTTTTACATGAAGTACTTGTTCAACTTTCTCCGCCCAAAGAAATTTTTGATAATCGCGAGCAATTTTTTACGTCATTAGCATCTTTTGTCCGATGGGTTTTATTAGATGATTTGAAAGCAAAAAGTGCAAAAAAAAGAACGGCTAATAGCGAAAGCTTGATCGATTTTATCTCTTTACCTGACGAGCTAGAACCCTACATTAACTTCGACAACGCGCTGTCAAAGTTAGCAAATATTGCCCCGAGATCATATCAGGTGGCATTGCTTCATTACTTTCTTGGTTATGACATTGACAACATTAGTGCGGAACTCACCATAAAAAAATCAACAGTCTACAATGAGCTTTCTGTTGCAAAAGCGTATCTGCGCACCCAATGCTAACGTTGAAAGTATAATAAAAACAATAAGGACAACCATGAATTTTGATACTTCACTTGCGCTTTTCCAACATCTGCTTGAGGTTGATGAACAGCATATGCTGGAAAATCTATCAACATTTATAGATGAAAATCATGATTTTTATCATGACGTTATAGCCCTTATTTGTGCTCATCATGAAAATATGAAGCAAACAAAGTTTAAAGTGTTAATTGGTAAACAAGCAGATCAGCTAGTTGAAGATAGTTTCATCCATGAGTTAGTTGGCCAACAAGTTGGTGTGTACAAATTGGTAAAAAAGCTTGGCCAGGGTGGCATGGGCGCAGTTTATTTGGGTGAACGTAATGATGGCCAGCTTGAGCAAAAGGTTGCCATTAAGTTTGTTTACCCTTCCATATCGCTGCTTGCGGGAAAAAACTTTTTACAAAGCGAAGCGCAGTATTTAGCCAATCTTGAGCATGTATATATTGCAAGGCTTTATACGCTGGGAGCTCTTGAGCAAGAGTTGCAGTACATGGTGATGGAATATGTTGATGGTGTTGCTATTGATCAATACTGCATCACTGAAAAGCTTGATGCAAAAACACGACTAACGTTGTTTCTTAAGGTTTGTCGAGCGGTGCAGTTTGCACATAAAAATATGGTGATTCACGCAGACATAAAGCCTTCAAATATTTTGGTTGATCAACACCAAGAACCAAAGTTGATGGACTTTGGCATTGCTAATTCATTTCACGAGTCTCAATGTATTGAAGAAAATAATAGTAATTTGGCAAAAGGCAATATTGTTGCGGCTAGTCGAGAATTTGCAAGCCCAGAACAAATTGAGGGTAAGAAGTTAACAACGGCCAGTGATATATTTTCACTCGGAATGTTATTGAAGAGGCTAGGTATCAATAACGAAGAGGTTACAAGAATATCAAACAGGTGTTGCCGACAAAATATAGAAGAGCGATACGATTCAGTTGAACTCTTGATGCTAGACATACAAAACCACCAAGCGAATTATCCCCTACAGGAAGACAGCAACTCTACTTGGATAAAAGTGAAAAAAAGTCTGCAGCGAAATGTCGTATTTGTTGGTATTGCTGTTTTGTTTATTGGGGTGGTAGCAGCATTTAGTACTAATGTTTATTTTAAAAGCCAAAAGCTTGAAACGTCTTTAGCAAAACAAAAGGCTGTTGCAGAGTTTATGATTAGCATATTTCAATACGCTAATGTAACGAGGAAAAGTAAAATTGGTAAATATACCGTAGAAGAAATGCTAACTGACATATCTCACAGAGCTAAAACTGAGTTGGAGCAGTATCCAGAAGCAAGACTTGCCGTGTTATATGAAATGGCGAAGAGTTATCAAGCGGGAAAGAATTTTCAAAGGTCTAAAGTTATCTTGGATGATATTGAATCGATCTACGATTTTGATCAAGGGAATATAGATTTAGGCATAAATTTTTACGTTACTAAGGCTTATGTTGCAGATAAGCTTGGGGAGCCGCAGCAAGCGCAGTTAGCTTATGAGCGTGTTGATGAACTTGCACTAAAACTTGGGAATTACCCCTCAGAGCCCGAGCAACGAGCGTTAGCCGCGGCGGCAGTCTCGAAGTCGTACTTCTTATATAAGCAGGGCAAACATGACCTTGTTAAGCTAACTATTCTGCAAGCGTTAAATCAATACCAGCATGTCATTTCGTTAACCAAGAAAAGCTCGATGCACAATACGCTAGGTGTTGTTTTTGCTCGTGAAAACGATTTTGCTAATGCACTAATTCACCTTGAGAAGTCAATTGCCTTATTAGCTGAAAAATATGGCTCAAATCGACACGCATCGGTTTTACAAAAAAGATTAAATTTAATCGAAACTTATATATTGGCCAAAGAGTACAAGAGAGCAGAAACAGGCCTAGACACTCTGATACAAGATATAAAAGTTGAGTATGGTGTAAATTCACCAATAGAGAATGAATCTTGGGTAAGTTTGGCGAGAGTTTATCGACTACAGGGAAATTGTAGTAAGGCTGCGACAATTGTAGCTTCAGCAACTAACGTGCTTTTGGAACAAAACGATAAAACTGATGGCATTTTAGCCTTGATGGAACAAGCAAAAATTGAAGCATGTACGAAACAGGTTGCTTTATCTAAACAAATCTTTAGCCGTGCTATTAACATTGCACAACAGCAGTTTGGCAAAGACAGTTACAAGCATTTAGTTGCACAATATAGGTTCTATAATTTTCAAAAAGAGCACCTAGGTGTAATAAATAAAAACTTGCTTGCTGATGTACATGCTTTATCTATGGGTAAATACGCAAAGCGCAAATTAACTCAAAATATAATTAAAGAGTATCAAGTGGTTATAAACTCAGATAAAAACCTGCAAATACAATCTGGCTTTTAATTTGGTGTCGATAATTAACACTATCCTTTAGCTTTGTTACTGTAATATTGATATGTCTTTGGCGTTTTATTAGTTACTTGCTTAAATACTGTGGAAAATACTTTGTGCTGAGTAAAAGCCAGTTGTTGTGCAACAACTGAAGGTTTAAGTCCATTTTTTAGCAGAATTTTAGCTTTTTCAATTCGATACAGTGATAAAAACTGTTTAGCAGAGAGTTTGGTATATTCATGACACCAACGTCTCAGTGTGTTAGGTGTTACGCCAAACTCTAAAGCAATATCGATTATCTTAAGGTCATTTTTTTCTATATCAGGTAACTGATTACTTTGAGCGATAAGGTTGTCAATAATACAAGTGAGTTCATCTAAAAAGTTATCGGCATTGGTAAATCTTTTAACCCTAGCCATATCTTGCACCTTAAATTTAAAACGGTGCAAATGATTATTTAGATATTCAGTTAACTAGCTAGCCAGAAATTTAGCGCTATTTTTCCAAAAATAATTTTTATTTTTATGTTCGATCCAAGGAAGGTTTGATTTTTATCTTGATGTTTTAATAAGAAGAAATTTTCTTTTAAAGATAAAAATCTCAACACTGAAAGTGGATATTTCTATGATTTCAACAAGGCTAATAAAAACAACACTTATCATTTCTTCAATTTCAATCATTCTTAGTGCATGTGGAGGAGGGGGCGGAGGAAGTGCGAGTAGTGGCTCTAAACCCGCTACCCCTGGCGCAACAACTAATGTTGCCCCCAATATTAACGATATGCCAACACAATCTATAAATGAAAGGGCGGCCTTTTCTTTTACTCCTACTGTGTCTGATAGTGATGGTACTGTAAATGAATATAAATGGGAGCAAATCAGTGGTAGTGCTGTAACCAATGGTTTTGTCCATTCACTGTCTTCACTAGAATTTATAGCGCCAGAAGTACTCAAGGATGAAGTGCTGACTTTTAAGTTAACGGTAACCGACGATGATAATGCAACGGCAAGTAAAAATGTCGATGTAACCATCAAGGCTTTTACCAATTTAACTGAAATTAACTTCGATGATAATGGTTTAAATCAATGTCTTCATTCCAGCCATTATGCTGAGAAAGACCTTGGTATTGTTGAAGTTAGTTGCCATGGTTATGGCATACAATCAATTGATGACTTGGAAAAGTTTGAACACCTTATACAAGTAGATTTCACAAATAATAGTATTGCAGATCTTAGCCCCCTTGCTGAACATGTTGCGTTGCAAAGTGTGTGGTTACCTCAAAATAATGTGGCAGATTTGTCACCTTTATCTGGCTTATCCAATTTAACAGGCCTAAATATTGCGAATAACAAGGTTAATGATTTAACACCATTATCTGCGTTAACCAAGCTAGAACAGTTTTCTGCATTTAATGACAGCCAAGGTCAAAATAATAATGATATTCGAGATATTAGTCCTTTATCGGCAGCGACTAACCTTAAACTCTTGTGGCTGGTAGGCAATAGTTTGCAAAGTCTTGAGCCCATTAGAAATATGACAAATTTAAACAGCCTAACATTTGGGCAACTTGACCCTAGTTCAGATACTGACGATATATCACCGTTAGCGCAACTAACAAACCTGAATGAATTACTTATGGCAAATCATAACGCTACTGATTTAATGCCATTGGCTCAGCTCAACAGTTTAAACAAGTTAACCATATATAGTAGTAAGGCAACTGATATAACCCCTTTGGCACAACTCAAACAACTGACTAATTTGCATTTATTTACTACAAATCTTGTTGATACATCGCCGTTAATGCAGTTAACACAATTAGAAAAACTGCATGTTGGTGGTTATACAACCTCTAATGGTTGGTATGACGCAAAGTTAGAGAACGTGAGTTTTCTAGAGCACTTAGTTTTACTAAAAGAGTTATCTATTGGTTTATCTCAAGTGAGTAATGTTGATTCAATAGCTCAACTAAACCTATTGGAGTCATTTAATTATGATCGGAACAAAGGGCTTGATTTAACTCCGTTAGCTGGTTTAACTCAGTTACGAACGCTGAAGTTATGGCCAAGTGAAAATGGAATTTCCGATCTTACTGCATTGGCTAACTTAAATAATCTAGAGTTATTGTTTATCCAAGATGGTTTATTAGAAATAAATACCTTTCAAGATATCTCAGCTCTATCGAACAAAGCCAAGCTTACATCTCTAGTTTTAGACGGTGAGGTTGAAGATTTAACGCCAATTAATGGACTAATCAATCTTGAGTTACTCCATTTATCTCACAATCAAATAATTGATGTTGATCCAATATTTGCTTTAGAAAAAATCACAGGATTGTCGTTATTTGGAAATGATGGTATTTCATGTGCGGATCTCGAATTACTGGAACAGTCATTAGCGTTGCAAAACTTTGAAAAACCAGAATCATGTGTCGCTAATTAGCTTATTGGTTTAAACCTTTATTGATAAGTTGCTATCTTATCTACTGTGTAAATAAAAAAACTAGCTGAAGAAAAGATGACACTTATCAATAAAGTTAACACTATCGTTTGTTTTACTATTATCTCTGCGTGGGGGGTTGCATGCCATGCGCAAGAGTCGCTTGAGAGCGTTGTTGAGCGACTTGCAAACTCTGCTTCTATTCCTGGTGTGAGCGCCGGTTACATTGATGGTAAACAACACGTTCAGTTAGCAACTTTTGGGCAGGCAAACAGCAAGTCTGAACTTCCCGTTTCTAATGACACGATTTTTCAAGCGGCTTCACTGAGTAAACCTGTGCTTGCTTTTATTGTGCTAAAAATGGCGCAGCGCGGCGAATTATCTCTAGATCAACCACTTCACCAAATATTGCCTTACAAACGATTGGTTAATAAAGCTTGGGCCGAACTTTTAACGCCACGGCTGATTTTATCTCATCAATCGGGATTACCGAATTGGGGAGGTGAGCAGTTAGAGTTTAAGTTCAAACCAGCAAGCCAATTTGGCTACTCGGGTGAGGGGTATGTTTATTTACAACGTGTATTAGAAAAAATGACTGGCTTGAGTTACCAGCAAATAGCGGATAAAGAAGTGTTTAAGCCGCTTAACATGAAGCATTCCTATTTTGCATGGCCTCAAAATAAACCATCGAATATTGCTTTAGGGCATACTCGATCTGGCTTTCAAGTTGAAAGAGAAACTGGCATGTCGAATGCGGCGGCAAGTTTGCATACTACGGCAGAAGATTACTTAAAATTTATTGCTGCTTGGTTTCAACCGTCACAGTTAAGTGAGGTCATGAAAAATGAGGCCTTCTCAAAACAAATTACCAGTTATGACGAAACCTCTCACGTTACAATGGCTTGGGGCCTAGGGTGGGGGATTTACAAAGCAGAAGGGCAACATCTTGTTTGGCATTGGGGCGATAATGGTGTATCGCGAGCATTTACTGCAATAGATGCTAAAACAGGTCGAGCATTTGTATATTTTGCAAATAGCGAAAACGGTTTAGCAATAAGTAAACAAATGACCCTAAGATACTTTGCTAAAAGTCAGGCTATCGCAAAATGGTTAGGTTATGGCCAATCAGATTCTGCTATATGGCAAACAGAACGTTTGGCGTATGAACAAGCTGGAAAAGGTGAATATATCAAGTCTATTGCTAATTTTGAAAAAGTCCTTAGTGAATTTCCAGAAAACCAAAGGGTGATTAAAAAAATCAATTGGTTAAAGCCGTTAGTGGCACCTGCTATTGAAACTCCTCAAATAGCCAACTTTCCGAAAGAAAAACTTGCTGGATTTTATGGTGATAGAGAGTTATTTGTTGAGCAAGGTAAGCTCAAATATCGTCGAGGGAGAGGGGAAGCAGCTGTATTAACGCCGCTTTACCATAATACTTTCAAAGTAGGCAATTTTGAGGGGTTCAGGTTAACTGTGGTATTTGACGAAAGTAATGAACCAATCAAACTAATAGGTTTATATGAAAATGGCCATAGTGATGAATCACCTAGATCATCTAAATAATTTTTAATTCAATTAATAGGGAGATTCCATCTCCCTATATCTTTAACTAAATCGCTTTTATTTGAGTGTCATCAGGTAAATATCAGTTTTTTATCAATCTAAAATCAATTGTTTAGCGTTATGGTTTGTCATGCTTTTATCGATTTAAATATTGATGAAGGTAAATGATGAAACTTAAATTAATCGAAATTTTAATTTTGCTGTTAATGGCTCTTGCTTTGCAGGCTAGAGTTAGTGCCATTGAAATACAAACCCACAGTTTGCTCTCTCAAAAGGCATCTAGTACGCTAAATTTTAAAGTGGCACTGCCAAGTGGCTTCAACAATAAAAAAGCATATCCTGTGTTATACACCACAGCGGGGGGGAGTCGCTTTGATTCATTTGTGCACCAGGTCAATTGGCTAAGTCACGTTACAATGGGGCCTTTGCCACAATTTATAATTGTAAATGTACCGCAAGTAACGGTTGAATCTGATATGCATCCTAAATATATGGCTGCATCAGGTATCGCTAATACCTTACAGTTGGCTGTGTTAGAACATGAAATTCTACCCTTTATAGAGGCTCACTTTAAAACTGAAGATTTCAGACTATTAGAGGGGTATTCGAGTAACGGTAATTTTGTTTTTTACACTTATTTAACTAGAAACACCTTATTTGATGGCTATTTCGTTCATTCACCTGCACTCGAATTAGATCAATCAGGTTTAATAACTCAGTCAAACAATAGCCATTTGCTTACTAAAAACGCCAAGCCAATGTATTTATCACTGGGGCCATTTGTAAATAACAGAGCGTTGTTTCAAACAATCCAAGCAAATTTATCGAAAGTAAAATCGGCAAGATTTGAAGATTTAAGCCAGCATAACTTTTTGTCTGTAGCGACTGTTAGTTTGAATGCCAGTATAGAATGGTTTTTTGCTGACCTTTCACCTGATCTGGCATTGTTTACTGCGCAAGGGTTGCCAAGTGTTAAAGCGTATTATCAAGAGCTAGAGCTTAAATATAAAAAGCCTATTGATGCATCCACAAGTTTAATTGACTTGAGCTTTTATTATGCTCAGCATGGGCAGGCTCAGCAGGCACTTGACGTAATCGATGTCGTGATAAAAGGTCAACCGAATAGTGTATTTTACCTTACTCGTAAAGCCCTGATTTTAAAAACGCTGGGTCAAATTGTCCAAAGTAAAGATGCATTTGAACAGGCAAAAATTGTCGCTTTCAAAAACCAAGATCAAGATGCGTTAAGCTTTATCAATGGTGAACTGGCAAAACTCTAAGGTTTTGACATTAACAACTCGACCAATTCATTGTGCTCAGCGATCAAGTTATCACTGAGCATTTGGCTACGCTTGTCAGCATAATCGGTCATAAAAAGTATGTCACTGCTATATTGCCCAACAATGGATTTGCTATCGCTATTTGGATTGTAGCGCCAAATGTTTTTTTGTTTATCTTGTAAATAGACAAACCCGTCTCGGGCATAATAGCGCCATTGTAAGGTAATATCTTTGAAAGTGCTTAACGGTACTAGTTGGTTTGATACTAAGTACTGTAGTTGTCCATTTGTATTGATTAACATTTTGTCTTTTGATGCTTGTTGCGCCCAGCTTAACTCTCCTTCGTATATTTTGTTGATAGAGCCTGTAGTTTGGTTTAGCCAAACCAATTGATCTTTTTCTTTATTTTTAATGCTTAGCAATAGATTGTTGTTAACAGATTGCATAATGTTGACGACAACAACTGATTCTGCCAGTGGTATCTCTTCAACCGATTTATTGGTTGTTAAAGTTAAAGTGAACAATCGTCCATTACGGTTAAAAACTAAGTTGTTAGGGCTTTGCCACAAGTAGGAAGAGATGTCTTTATCGCCAAAGGTAAGTTGTTGTAACTCTTTATCATGCCATAACCATATTTGTGAAATACCTGAGCGATTGCTTAGCAGAGATATTTCTTGAGACTCTGGTCTAAATTGAGCTGAACTATCAGCAAACATTGACGGGGCAATATCGTAAGTTGAATTAGTATCTGATTTATCTAGTATTCGTGGTTGCCAGTTTTTTCGGCTTATGTTTGCAAACACCGCATCATTAAACTGAGCTAACTCACCAATATCCATGGTGGTTTGTAGAGTTTGTTGATGTATTACCCCTTGGTTATTTAACCAAATAACTAACTTTCCGTCAGCGACAAGCAAGGTGTTATTGTCTAGCCAAATCATCGGATGTTTAGAGGTCGATTTGAAATTATATACTGCAGGTGAAAATTCAAGGTTGTTGTCGACTAATTCAGCGAAATAAAGTTTCTGGTCTACTTCAACAGCAAATTGATTGCTTTGATGATATGGAATTACTTGAAAGTCATTAGCTAATTCTATTTGAGTTTGCTGCCGTGTGTTTACATCAAACAACATGAGATGTGACTGACTATTCTTATCTGTTTGGGTAAACAATAGGTTGTTTTTTTCAAGCAAAAATGGCGAGTGATTAAATTTGTTATTACAGGGGATTAATATACTTTTCTGACGAGTTACCAGGGAAAACTTAACAATCTGCGCACATTTTATTTGCTCTTGGAAAACCACCTCACCAAACCTCAAGCTATTGTCGCTAGCGTGGTAATGAATGCGCCCATATAGAGTAATATTTTCCAGTAACGTGTGGCGTATGTTATTGGTACTGTTATGCATTACAATGCTTGGCGCGTTATCTTGTTTGTCATAAAAAACAAATTCATCTTGAGAAATCGCGACAACGTTTGAAAACTGCTTTGATTGTGTATCGAGAGCTTTTAGCTGTTCAATTATTGGTGGATTGGTATGTTGTTTGAACCAAAATGCAGAGGCACAAAGTAAAATGCACACCAAAATAGACATAAAGTATTTTTGGCGCACGGTTCGAACAGTAAGCTGTTTTTTTCGTGAAACGTTAGCAACGAAAGTTTCAAGCTTAACTTGTAAACTATATCCTCGTTTGGGATGAGTTTTTATTACGGATTGTGATTTAGCCGAGTCGTCAAAGTGTCGTCTAAGTTCGGCAATTATCCGCTGTAAGGCATTTGGGGCAACAATAATGTTTGGCCAGACGGATTGGTGGATTTCATCATAAGTTACTAGTTCACCCTGCGCTTCATTTAACAACTTCAAAACAGCAATTAATTTAGGCTCTAGTAGTTTTGATTGCCCATCAAATGTTAATTCGCCTGTTTTCCAGTTTATGTAATAGTGCCTATTTTTACTCATTTTTTAATTCAAACTATCTATTGGCTGGGGCAACTTCGACGTTAATTTATTGAATATACATAAAAATAACAACGATTAAATTGATAAATACTTACAGTAGGAAAAATAAGCAACAGTATCACCATGCTGCTATTTAGAATCTAATAAACAAATCACCTATACTTTAAACATCACTTAAAACACCTAACTGACAATGAAGCCAATTATTCACTTCTCTATCTATATGTTATTTTTATTGCTCAACTGTAATTCTGTTGCAGCGAGTGAGCAGACTACAGATATAGTGGTAGAGTACATGTGGCAAGGTAAACAAGTTTCCTATTTAAGCCGACAACAAGGGAATCAATTTATTTTTAACGAGGGCGCAAGTAAATCAATTAATGTCGCGACCTTAGATTGGCCACCATATATAGATCGCAGCCTCTGTAATTTAGGGTGGGTATTGCAGCTAGGTGTCGCAGTGCTAACCTCAAAAGGCTACCAAGTTAATGTGCATTTTTACCCTTGGGTTAGAGCGGTAAAAATGGTGGAGTCAGGTAATTTTGAAGTGTTATACCCTGAATATTTTATTGAGGACTCCGCACCTTCTGATATTTTTCCAAACAAAAAACGACGAGAATTGCTGGCGCAATCAAATCAACTGATTGGCGGAAACATTGCTTTTATGAAGCGAAAAGGCGATCCGTTTGAATTTACTGGTAATTTAGCCGCTATAAAAGGTAAAGCTATTGGTGTGGTTCGAGGTTATCAAAATACCCCCGAATTTGATGCCATGATGGACGCGGGACTTATTTCTGTGGTTGAAGCGATTGATGATCTGCAATTACTCAAGTTATTGATGGCTAAACGTGTTGACTTAATCGTAGGCGATCCCGCTGTATTTAATCATACAATACATTATTCAGATCTCGATGTTCGCAACCGCATAGCCATGCTTGATGGTATAAGTGAAGTTGCTCCCGCGCTAAAATACAACCATTTTTATTTCGCTGTATCAACATCTTTTGAGCAGTGGGGCGAGATACTAAACGATATTAATCTTGCCTTGATAGAGCTTGAATTATCTGGTGAAACACAACGTATTTATCAAAATGGCAGTGGTTGCAGTGTCAATTTCGATTGATAAACTCTACGCATAAAAAAAAGCCAACCAATGGGAGTTGGTTGGCTGCTCATTCCTGAAACAGGAAGAGTTATGCTTAGAGAAGAAAATTAGCGAGTTAAAGCGGTAAGCTCTAGTGTTACTTGGTCAATGCCGAGCTTGTTGATACGACTATTAAATTCAGCTTGTTTGCTACTTAGTAATGAAATGCCTTCTACAATTAAATCATACGCTTTCCATTCACCTGTTTTTTTATTTTTTCGCATTTGAAACGTTAAATGGATGTCTGGTTTGCCACTTTCAGTGATTAGTGCATCAACCGAGACCATTTTATCGGTTGGTGCGACATTGACCTTGCCATAAGAAACTTGTTGGTTTTTATATTGCTGCAAAGCGGTTGCATAAGTTCGAATCAAATAATGTCGCATTGAATCAACAAATTTAGTTCTTTGCTCTTGGCTTATCTTGCGTAAATGTTTACCTAATATTTTATAAGACGCATATTGGTAGTCGATTGCTGGCATTAGCTCTTGCTCGACTATCTCTCGCATCAATTCAGGAAACTTGGTCAGTTCCTGCTGACTAGCGGCAATTCTTGAAAATAAACGTTCGCCAGTTTGTTGAATAACTTGATCAGGTAGCGAAGGTGCTTGATTCGCTAATGCTGAAAAACTGATTAATGCAGCGAATACTAGTGCTAAAGTTTTCATTTGATGTCCTGAAAGGTGACAAGATGTTATGGTGTGTATTTTACATACCGACCGCTCGGTTTGTAAATGGTGTGGATAAAAAATATCGTAACTTTAATATATCGTTTTGTTATTAAAAATTACTTTTTCAGGTTGGTAATGTAGATACAAAGCTCTGCGATAACTTTATCAAACAGTTCTTTGTTTTTAGCACTCTTACTTAAGCTGTAAGCACCGTGAAAACTGGAAACAATAAAATAGGCGATTTGGTTAAAATCAAGATCGTTGCGCAGTTGGGAGGCAATTCGTTGTAAGTTAAAGGCAATTAAGTGGTTAAGCTGCTGTTGCATATTTAAAATTCGCAACCTAAATCCTTCATCAACACCTGACATTTCTTGACATAAATTGTTAATAGGACAACCACAAACAATATCGTCACACGTCATTTCTTGGCAAATGTCTTTAAAAAATTTAATTAAGCCCATAATAGGATCGTCAACTTCTACTGCGGGTTGCCAAGTTGCAATAAACATCGGCGTGTAAATTTCTTCAAATACTGCATAACCAAGTTCTAGTTTATTATCGAAGTGATGGTACAGAGCGCCTTTTGATATTTCACAACGCTTTAAAATAATAGACAAACTAGTTGCTTGAAACCCATGTTGGTGGATCTCATCGGCGGCAACTTCTAATATTTTTCTGCGAGTAGCTTCAGCGTCTCTCATAATTATACCTAACAAACAGCATTGTATGGATTCTAACCGACTCAGTGGTCTGTTTCTAGTCTTGTCTAAATGTTTCTAAATATTTGTCACTGATGGTTCGACGCTTTGCGTTAAGCATATGGTACTCTTGCATACCAAACTAATTTATTGATTTTGATTACTTTTATGGTTTAATAGCTGGCTTTTCGTACTAGCTACTAGGATCTTAACAATTCTTGTGCTATTTTTGTTTTCTGGTCAGACCACTGTCATTGGTAAGATAAAGTTTAAATTTACTAAAACGATAGAGCAGCGGTAATCAACGGCAAGGATGATAACATGGAAGAAGAGATAAAAGCGCTTAGATCAGAGCTGGCTCTTATGAAGTTGCACTTTAGAGAAAAAGTGGGCGAAATTGAGTCTAAATTAAATGCGCTGACCGCTCAAGAAAATGCAATTGTTTCCACAACCTTGAGCAAGGAAAATAAGCAAAGCGATGCTTCTTTTGCTGCTCAAACTAAAGTTAGTGACTCCGCTATAAAAGTCACCTATTCACCAAAGACCAACAAAACTTCTGAAAATGTCAAACCTTCATTAATCGCTGTTTTCTTTGTTTCATTGCTTGCCAATATTTTTGATTGGTTTTCACCTGTAGTGAAAATCTACCAATCATACAAAGAGCGTAACATGCTCGGTACTTTGTTTTTAACGATAGCTGGCATTGGGCTGACCTTAGCGGGTTTCGGTTATTTAATGCAGTTGTTAATAGATCAGTTAGGGACAGGGGCAAAAGCAATGTTAATGTGCTTTGCAGCTCTATTGGTGATTGCTTTGGGTATCGGGTTGAAAGTAAAGACCCGCTATGGCGAATTCGCGACGGCTATTGTTTCGCTCGGGATCCTACTCAGTTATAACACGGTGTACTTTTCTGGCAGTGTTTATCAACTTATTCCGTTGCAAGCGGTGCTGTTATGTTATTTAGCAGTTGCATTGATGTGTCATGGCTTGGCATTACTGTTAGATACAAAAATAGTGGCTGCGCTCGGTATTATTGGTATTGCTACTATGCCGATTCTTTCTAATACAATACAAGTTGAGCCGACCTATTATTTATTGTCTCTTGCTTTAATTACGGCAAGTAGTTTGGTTTTAGCCTTGAAACGAGTAGGGCAATGGTTGGCTAACCTCGCATTAGCCTTTAGTTTGGTGTCCATCGAGTGGGTATTGTCAGCTGAAACTGTTGCGGTTTCGGCATGGATATTAGAAGTATTTTACCTGCTGTTTTATGCCTACATAGTTGCTGTTTTGTACCGCAATAATAAACCTACAAATCAGGTATTAATTTTCCTCGCCACCACAATTGGCGCAAGCATTTTGATGTTCTACCAAGCCGTTGAATTACAATCCATTCAAATGAGCTTTAATTTTGTCTTAAACACAGCTGTTGCCGTTGTAACCGCGGTAGCACTTTATCGTTTTAATCGCCAGGTTACGGTGTTATTTGCACTTGTTGCTGCTATTTGGGGTGTATTAGCCATCATCAGTTTAGTGTCAAATGCTTATTGGGGAATGGCTTGGGCGGCAGAAGGATTGCTCCTTATTTATATTGGTAGAAAGTTTTTATTATCGGCAGTAGCCAATCAAGGACAACTTTTAGCCGGTGGCGCAATTTTATTTTCGCTGGTAGGACTAGGCGCTTATTTCCCTCTGCCAGCACTAGTTTCATTTGATGGTTGGTTACTTTCTTTATTTATTGTCGCAGCATTGGCACTTTGGCAGCGTGCCATACATGAGTCTCCAGCATTTAATGATTTCACTAAGTTTAAAGTTAAACCTGCTTTGCAACTTGTTGAAGTGGTTTGGTTAACTGTGCTGGCTATTGCCACATTAGATATTTGGCTTGCTCAGTGGACTGGGGCAATTATTGTTTTAGGCCAACTTGCTTTGTTGTGTCGAGCTAAATACTGTAAACAAACCTCGATTGAGATATTTGCAGCCTTGCTGATAACCGTGCCTATTTATTATTTGATTGAAGGGGCACAGCTCGTCGGTAGTTACCATTTTACCGACTTGCCAATGTATGCAAAATTATCGTTATTGTCAGCATTTGCCCAGTTGTGGCTGTGGTCAGAGTTTTACAGACGTTATCAACCGCATAGCCAATTAAGCCGAATAGCAGAAGCAGCAAGAATTGGCTTCTATTTACTAGTACCTGTTTGTTGGCTCGGCTCTGCGGTGAGGCATTTGTCGTTTGATGTGTTAACTGTACTTTGGCTATCACCGCTACTGGCATTGTTACTGGCTAAAAAAATTACGCATCAATTACTTGAGTTGGAATGTAAAGTTTTAACGGTTATGGCGAGTATCACATTAGTGCTGTTTATTGCAGATCTATCAGTAATCGTCGGTTTGATTTCAATTGCAGGATTTGTTGGTTACTTCTTCTTAGCGTTAAAACTAGATCAAAAATATTCGTCATCGTTGAGTAAATTTATTTGTACTAGCGGTTTAATTACTCTAGGTATAGCGGTACCAGTTTTTACCGCAATGTTAACTAATAAGTTATTTATTGGCATGTTAACAGCAATTATTTATTGGGCTGGAGCCTTATATTTTTGTCGATTATCAAGTCTGCTTAAAAGAAATCAAACAACAATTGTAGCGTTTAACCTCTTGCTAGTGGTGAGCTCTTGGATACTGATTCTTTTTGGTGGTGAATACACAGTGATAGCTATCATTTTTATCCTTGTTGCACTTTATCAAAAAGATCAAGGCATCATGACTTCAATACTTGGCCGAGTGATGAAGGAAAATATTGATTTGTTCTTTCATTCTGTGTTCGCGATCACCTATGTCTTAACATTAGCTAACATGACAACGATGCATCTCGATCTGCTGATCGCACCTGCACTTGCTGTGCACGGTGCTGTTATTTTATTTTTAAAAGACAAACGTTTAATAACAGTGAAATACAGCTTTGCGTTGATTGGTTTAGGGGTATTAAAGCTGGCATTTATTGATGCAGCTAATGCGCTTTTATGGCAAAAAGTGATGTTGTTTATGGGAATAGGTGTCTTTATTTTATTGGCGTCTTTCTGGTACCAAAAGTTGGTCAGTCAATCTCCAGTCACTAATTCCGATGAAGAGCTGACCATTTAGAAAACCGATAGTGCAAGTGATGTAAGTAACCTCAGCTTCGCATTAGGTGTGGTTAGGATGTGTTGAACTTTTGAACTGAATTTTAACAGCGAAAATTCAACACAGCCTAATTAACGCTGGAATCAAATTTGAAAAATAACTCATCTAACCACAGTTCACCTTTGCCCTGTAAATAGCCGGTGATACTGATAAATTGTGCTTCATCTACTATAGGTAACGAGAGTTCTATTTCTTCCCAATCTAACGTATTGTCAACTTGGTAGCTCACATATTTCAGCTGAGATTCTGTAGATGCTTTGTCATAAACGGTTAAGATTAATGTAAATTGACTTTGCGGTGTGGCGGGTGAAAATTTGATAAAACCATTGAGGTTAATTTTATTTACTGGAAAGCCAACATCCATACTTTGGTAAATAAAACTCGATGGTTGGTCATTCTCTGAATTTAGCGTAGACAAAAATAAAGATCTTTCGCCACCTCGTTTATTTTTTTCATCGGTAATTGGCTTGTTATGATCGCCTTTTAAAAGCCAATATTCTAAATTGTTTTTGCTATCAAGCTGCTCAAAATTAAAGTTAAACTGTTTAAATCCAAACTTTTGAATATAGGGGTTTTCTTCTTTCTCTGGTGCTTTTTTAACGGGCTCTTGGGCGCTGGCAAAACTTAACAGGGTATTGATCATTAGCAAAAGCGGCAGCAGTAATACTCTTTCCATTTTATTTTTATTTCCATTACTTAATTGCTTTTTTATTAACCTACTAATTTATTCGTAGTTTGTCTAGTGAGTTTTAATATTTATTTAAACCCTTATAATTAATATGTTTTATTGAAAAGAGATAAAAGCGTGTGGCAAAACCCAATGCCAAAGGGCCATCAAAAACCGTTGATATTTATTGTGCTAATTGCCGGACAAAACTTTTTAAATACCGTAAAGGTGGAAAAGGTGCACTGGTAAAATGTTTTATTGAGCGAATCGTCAAGGATCACACTGAACAACAAGGAGTGTGTCCGGGGTGCCAGCAAGAGTTTGCTCGAGCAACCATTATCAGGGGAGTGCCTGCACTTAAGATAATTGGAGGTAAAGTTAGGCATAAATAAAACGTGTTAGGTCATTTACGTTTAAGCTATTGGCGCAGCCAAACGTAACATCCCCAGAAGGTAATAGCGTTATTTCAATTTGTTATTTTGCTCCAGTGCAAAGGCTTAATAATATATTGCTCAACCATTTGATGATACACAGGAATCGTATCTTGATCATTCAATCAGAACTTGTCGATCTTAATACCGCAACAGGTACTATGCGTACCTATATTTACCGACCACAAGCGCAAGGCCAATACCCCTGTATTATTTTTTATTCTGAAATTTTTCAGCAAACAGCACCAATTGCCAGAACGGCCGCTATATTGGCGGGTCATGGCTTTGTGGTGTTAGTACCAGAAGTATTTCACGAGTTAAACCCAATTGGTACTGTGTTAGGCTACGATGATGCAGGTAAAGATAAAGGCAATAATGATAAGTGGGCTAAGCCGCTTGAACATCATGACAGCGATACCCAAGCCTTAGTTGAATTCGCTAAAAATCAAAGCTATTGCACTGGCAAAGTAGGGGCTATGGGAGTGTGTATTGGTGGTCATTTAGCGTATCGTGCTGGTTTAAACCCAAATGTATTGTCCATGTGCTGTTTATATGCCACAGATATCCATTCAAATACGCTGCCGTGTCAGCCAGGCAATGATTCATTTTCTCGAACAAAGGATATTCACGGCGAACTCATGATGATCTGGGGTAAGCAAGATCCTCACGTGCCAGATGAAGGCCGGATGAACATTCACCTTAATTTAATTAACTCCGGTAACATATTTACTTGGCACGAATTTAATGCTCAGCATGCTTTTATGAGAGATGAAGGCGATAGATACGATCCTGCACTAGCGCTGCGTGTTTATGGTATGGCTGTAGAACTGTTTAATCGCACACTTTAAGCTTTGTAACAAAAATTTCCATGGGGCTTATATTCATTTATAAGCCTGTGTTATGCTTGGCTTTATAAAAATCATTACATTTCCTATTTAATGTTTCACCCAGTTAGCTTTTTTATCGGCCTGCGATATAGCCGCAGTAGGCAAAGAACCGGTTTTGTTTCTTTCATTACATTTTTTTCCATATCAGGTATTTTGCTTGGTGTTACTGCGTTGATCGCGGTGGTATCGGTAATGAATGGCTTTGAAGGTGAGCTAAAAAAACGTATTTTAGCCATAGTGCCGCATGTGTTGGTTGAAGTTCCGAAGGATGACACATCCAATTGGCAACAGACTAAAAAAGATTTATCACAACTCGAATTTGTCCAAAATATTAGCCCTATCGTTGAGGCTGAATCACTTGTTTTATCCAATAACGCATTACAAGGTGTATTGATTCAAGGTATTGAACCTGAGCAAGAACAGCATAATTTAGTCTTTCAACATATGCTGAACGGGCAATTAAACTCTCTTAGTACAACAGCTTATCAAGTTATTATTGGGCAGAGCCTAGCGCGTAAACTAGATGTTTCTCAAGGGGATAAAATTAGAGTGGTGGTACCGGCAAAAACCATTTTCACTCCAATGGGAAGAATTCCCGTGCAGCGTATTTTTACCATTGCAGGTATCTTTAACATGGGATCGCAAGTAGATGACAGTGTTATTTATATGCATAAAAATGATGCCAATAAACTACTTAGGGTTAAAGATGACGAAGTAAGCCATTTGCGCCTGTATTTGCAAGATGCCTTTTTAGCTGAACAAGTTGTTGAAAAAATTCATCAACAATTTCCATCGTTAACTGCGCGTTCTTGGCAAACTAGCCAAGGGACGTTGTTTTCTGCCGTTAAGATGGAAAAAAATATGATATGGCTAATGCTCAGTCTGATTGTTGCCGTCGCGGCATTTAATATTGTGTCTGCTTTAGTGATGGTGGTCATTGATAAACAAGGCGAAATCGCTATTTTGCAAACCTGCGGAATGGACCGTGCTGGCATAGTGAAAATATTTATTGCACAAGGTGTCATCAATGGTTTTTGGGGCGTTGCGTTGGGCAGTTTTTTTGGTGTTTTGTTAGCACTAAACCTTAACGATATTATGTCGGTTTTGGGAGTTAATTTATTGGGTGGTGGTTACGCCACACAAAGTTTGCCAGTTGATTTGCAATGGCTTGATGTATTGACTGTTAGTGGTTCAGCATTACTGATGAGTTTTTTAGCCACTTTGTATCCTGCGTATCGCGCGTCTCTTACTCAACCAGCCGAGGTTTTAAGTCATGAGTAATGCCATTGAGTGCAATAATATTTCTAAAGCATATCGCCAGGGCGCAATTGAAACGCCGGTATTGAATGGCTTAAACCTTATGGTGCCTGCTGGTGAATTACTTGCCGTTGTTGGCAGCTCTGGCAGTGGTAAAAGTACATTTTTACATATTGCTGGTGGGCTTGATTCGCCGAGTACTGGCGAAGTTATTATCAATGGCACGAATATTCATCAATTGTCAGCAAAAGAAAAGGCTAAGTTTCGCAATCAACATATTGGCTTTATTTATCAATTTCACCATTTGATGATGGAGTTTACAGCATTAGAAAATGTTGCAATGCCACTATTAATTAGAGGTGACTCTCCTAAAAAAGCGACACAAGCAGCAACTGAACTTCTTGAAAAAGTGGGCTTGTCTCATCGCAAAGAACACAGACCAGCGGAGCTTTCCGGCGGTGAAAGGCAACGTGTGGCGATTGCCAGAGCACTAGTCACCGAGCCTTCGTTGGTGTTAGCGGATGAGCCAACGGGTAATCTTGATTTTGATACAGGTGAACAAATTTACCAGTTAATTCAGTCGTTAAATCAATCGCTTAAAACCAGTTTTATTATTGTGACTCACGATCTAGCGCTTGCCAACAAAATGCACCGCCAAGTGAAATTAGATCATGGGGTGTTAAAGCCATTGACGGATGTAACACATGGTTAAATCACTCAGTCTTTTTATTGCTCGTCGCTACATAAGTCAAAAGCAGCTTAAAGGGTTTACTTCGTTTATTTCTGCTTCTTCGACCATCGGCATAGCTATTGGTGTAATGGTCCTTATTGTGGTCTTGAGTGCAATGAACGGCTTTGAACGTGCGTTGTCACAGCACTTATTATCTGTTGTTCCACACAGTGAGCTTATTGCCTTAAACCAACCGTTTGAAGACTGGCAACAAGAAAGTCAGCGTGTTATGCGTCACCCTCAAGTTATTGCAGCCGCTCCTGTTATTAAAATGCAGGGCATGATGCAGCATAAAGACAAATTAAAAGGTGTTGAAATTAGAGGTGTCGACGTCAATTTAGAATCTAATGTTTCTGCAATTCCACTGCATATAAAAACTGGTTCATGGCAAGCGTTAACAGAGCCTAATAGTATTATTTTAGGGCAAGGTATTGCCGATAAAATTGGCGTCAGTATTGGTGATAAAGTGCAATTATTAATGCCGCCAATGAAACAAAATAATCAGGTTCACAGCCGGTTTAATGCCATGGGGAAACGAAATTTTGTCGTGGCTGGTACTTTTAAGTTTGGAGGCGAAATTGATAATCAACAAGCGTTTATCTCACTTGAAAGTGCCCAACAAGCGTTGGATTATCAAAGTAACAAAACACATGGTTTACGTTTAGCCGTTAGCGATGTATTTGCGGCACCTGAAGTGGCCAAAGAAGCTGCTTATTCTCTTAGAAACTATGTGTATATTTACCATTGGACTATCACTCAGGGTCATCTATACAAAGATATCCAATTAGTCCGTATGGTGATGTTTATCGTGTTGGTGCTGGTGATTGCAGTAGCAAGTTTTAATATTGTTTCTACCTTGATTATGGCGGTTAGAGAAAAACAAGGCGACATTGCTATTTTAAAAACCATGGGCGCTAAAGATGCGACTATTATGGGTGTGTTTATGTTGCAAGGTTTTAGGAACGGTGTCATTGGCACTGTTTGGGGCACACTTCTTGGGTCGGTTATCGCGATTAACCTCACAGAAATATTCGAATTCATTGAAGTTTTATTGGGGCGTAAATTTTTGTCGGGTGATATTTACTTTGTTGATTTTATTCCCACCAATGTAGCCGTTTCCGATATTGCTGCCACAGCATGTATCGCTTTGTTATTGTCGGTTATTGCCACTTTATACCCAGCATGGAAGGCCACTAAAATCGATCCTGCACACGTTCTTGGCCAGATGTAAAACATTTAACAAGCGAAGGCTGGCTCTTAAAAAGCAATGCCTCTTTAGCATTGGCTAACAATCACAGATGGGCTTAATTTCATTGTCTTGAAATCCAAACAACTCGGTAATACGTACTATTATTTATTGTTGATACAACAGAGTACGTGTTAAAGGTTATGTGGGTTAATCTGATCGGGTTTAATTTACTGTGGGCAGGGTTAGTTCTTCTGGGCGACGTCTTTATCGTTGTCGCGGTTTTAGCGTTAATTGCACACTTTAATTTTTGTCAAAATCGCCAAGACGAAGCAAAAGTCATTCTGGCAGTCGCCGTTATTGGATGTACGGTTGATAGTCTTTTAACCTATTTTAATGTTTTCATTTTTCCTCACGCTTTAATACCTCTTTGGTTGGTTGCTTTATGGCTTTGTTTTGCTGCGACAATAAGACACAGTTTATCCTTTCTAGCTAGTGTTTCTTGGTATTGGCAAGCCATGGTTGGTGCTTGTTTTGCTCCTTTAAGCTACTTTGCTGGAGAGCGCCTTGGCGCGGTGGCTTTTTCTTTACCCTATATCACAACCTTTGTTTTGTTATCTGCAATTTGGGCACTATTAATGGTGCTGTTTTTTAATCTTAATGCCAAAATAAGTTCGGGGGATAACGCTAATGTTACAGTTTATTAAACACTTGGTTTTGATCTGTGTAATAAGCGTAACACCTGCACACAGTAAGTCATTGCATTACCAATATAACGAGATCATTTCACAAGTGAAAAGTGTTGGCAGTGCCAAGTTTTCAATGCTTTTTTGGGATATATATCAAAGCACCTTGTACACCGCAACAGGTCGTTATGAACAAGGCATTATCAATCAGCCAATACTATTTAATATCAAATACTTAAGAGATATTAAAGCAGATGATCTTATCGAAAAAACTGCAGAGCAATGGCGTCACATAGGCGTTTTAGAAAATAAATTTTCGCCATTTATCCCGCAGCTTAAAGCGATTTGGCCAAACATCAATCAAGGTGATTCATTAAGTTTATATGTCAAAGACGGTGTTAGTTATTTCTACTGCAATGAAAAACCGATTGGACAGATCAATGACGAAAACTTTGGTCCAATGTTTCTTGATATTTGGCTGTCGAGTAAAACCAGCCAGCCTAAACTTAGAAAACAGCTGATAGGAGAAGCAAGTTAATGCGCATTATTTATATCGTATGTCTCGTACTCATGTTGTCTAGTTGCAGTACAGATATTAATGATTACCAAGGCACTAATCCCAAGTTTGATATTAAGCAGTATTTCTCTGATCAGCTAACGGCATGGGGTGTTGTGCAAGATTACCAAGGGCAAATAACCCGTCGGTTTTGCGTAGAAATTGAAGGTACTTGGGATGACAATAAGGGCGTACTCGATGAAGTGTTTTATTTTGATGATGGCGAAATCACAACTCGAGTTTGGCAACTTGAAAAATTAACCGATGGCAGATATCAAGGAACTGCCGGAGACGTGATAGGAATGGCACAAGGCAGAGAAGTGGGGTTTGCGTTTTATTGGCGTTACCAATTGAAGGTGCCTGTTGATGGTGAAACTTATCATTTATGGCTGGATGATTGGATGTACCAACTTGACCAAGACCGAGTGTTAAACAAAACACAAATGCAAAAGTTGGGTATTACCGTGGCTGATATCACCCTGTTTTTTGATAAAAATGTTAAGCAATGTTCTAATCGTGTAGCAAGTTAATTAAGGCTAACTTCAGATCTGGATATTTAAAAGTATAACCATTTGACTGCAAGACTTTAGGCATGACATGTTGACCATAAAGGAGCAGTTCTGATAGCTCGCCAAGTGCTATTTTGAGTACAAATGCAGGTGTGGTAAATAAACATGGGCGAGATAACACAGCGGCAAAAGTTTCACTGAAAAACTTGTTAGTCACAGGTGAGGGCGCTGTCATATTGACTGGGCCTTCAATGGTGTCATCCTGTATTAGGAAATTTATCGCGTTAATCATGTCGTCGATGTGTATCCAACTCATGTATTGATAGCCAGATGCTATTTTTCCGCCAAGGCCGAGTTTAAAAGGCAACATCATTTTTGCCAAAGCGCCGCCGTCTTTTGACAACACGATACCCGTTCTAAGTAAAACGACTCGCGTGGCATTGGATTTTGCGCCTAGTGCTATTTTCTCCCATCGTTGACAAACATGATGAGAAAACTCTTGATGAAATGCTGTGAATCCTTCATCGATATTTAATTGTTGTTGCCTGCCGTAGATACCAATTGCACTGCCAGATATAAATGTTTGTGGCGGGGTTGGACTTTCATTGATTAACTCCACGAGTTTTTCGGTCAAATGCCAGCGACTTTGGCATATTTTTTCTTTTTGTCCGTCGGTCCAGCGTTTATCAGCTATTGGCTCGCCGGCCAAATTTATCACGACATGTTGTTGATCAATTAACTGCTGGTGCAAGCGAGTAACAAGCGTAACGTTGGGGCCAAGAACTCTTACTGCTTTTTCAGGGGAGCGTGTTAAAACTGTTATCTCAACATTTTGATCTGTTAATAATAAATGAACTAATGCTTTACCAATCAGTCCTGTAGCTCCTGTGATAAGTATCTGCATAAAAATTCCTTATTTTTTAAGAACAACCATATTTCTACGTCTCAATTTTAAGTGTAGATCACCCCTGAAAAATAAATTAAATAAATGTCAAAAAACATGATCCATTCTCATGGCGGTGCTGTATGAACAAAAGTCAACCAATCTAGAGGGAAAAACAGTGAAGACGTTTAAAACACTTTTAATAACGGTAGCTAGCTTGTTTTTACTGCAAGCGTGTGACGATGACGACAACAAAAAGTCTCATGAAATGCCTATGGAACAGCCAACAACGATTGTTGATGTTGCCGTAGCAAACGGTAATTTCACTACGCTAGTTGCTGCGCTTGAAGCAACGGGGTTGGATCAAACCTTGTCCGATACCAGTACTAAATTTACCGTTTTTGCGCCAACAGATGACGCTTTTGCGCTACTTGGCCAGTCGACAATAGATGCTCTTTTACAAGATACAGACACCTTAAGTGATATTTTAACTTACCATGTCATAGGCGCGGAAATAAACGCTAGTGCCGCTGTTGCATCTGCTGGCCAGACGGTTGAAATGGTCAATGGTGATCTTGTGGGTTTATCATTAGATGGTGATAAATTATTGGTCAATACAGTTACAGTGACAGCAACTGACATTAAAACAGATAATGGCATTATTCATGTAATTGATGCGGTGTTAATGCCTCCTGCAGATAAAGGGCAAGCAACAAAAAATATTGTAGAAACTGCAATTGAAGATGGTCGTTTTACTACCTTAGTTTCAGCACTAACAGCAACCGGTCTAGATGCTGCATTAGCCAATGAAGCTGAGACCTTCACTGTTTTTGCACCAACTGACGACGCCTTTTCACTTATCGATGAAGCAACATTAAATCTACTTATAGAAAACCCAAACATTTTAACGCAAATATTATTGCAGCATGTTGTCGCTGGTGAAGTGAATTCAGTGACTGCGTATACATTAAACGGAGCTGAAGCAACGACCTTGTCGGATGCAAAACTTGCTGTTGCAATTAACAGTGAAACAGACATGTTAATGTTTGGTGGTGCTAACATCATCATTAAAGACATATACACCACCAATGGTATTATTCATGTAATTGATGCGGTGATTATTGGCGATGTCGAGATACCAACGCCTGCAAATTCGATTGTTGATGTCGCGTCTAACAATGGCAGCTTCAATACCTTGGTTAGTGCACTTCAGGTGGCGGGATTAGATTCCTTACTTGCCGATACTTCTAAATCATTTACGGTATTTGCACCTACCGATGCGGCTTTTGCCCAATTAGACGCAGATTTACTTTCTGGTTTACTGGCAAACCCAGAGCAACTAGCCAGTGTGCTCAGCTATCATGTTATTGCTGACGCTAAAGTGTTGTCAGATGCTGCAATTGCAGTGGCTAATTCTGAACAAAATACGGTGACTACGGCAAATGGTTCTGAGCTAGCACTTTCAGTCACCAGCGGGACTTTATACGCAAATGCGTCTGTAATTTCCGCTACTGATGTGATGGCAGACAATGGAGTTATCCATGTGGTAGATCAGGTGATTTTACCTCCTGCCGTTAATACAGGTGCAACGATGAATATTGCTGAGCTCGCTTCATCCTTACCCGAGTTTTCAACGTTAGTTAGCGCATTAGAAGCAGCCGATTTAGTTGATACTTTGTCAGATGAAAATGCTAATTTTACCGTTTTTGCTCCAACCAATGCTGCCTTTAATAAAATTCCAACGGATACCTTAAACGCCTTATTGGCTGACAACGAAGCGCTGACCAGCGTACTTCTGAAACATGTGTTGTCTGTTCAAGTTAACTCTGTTGGTGCATATGCAGCAAATGGTAAGATGGTTGATACTGTCGGAGGTGATAAGCTTAATGTAAATTTGATTAACTTTAGTCAAACCACTAACAGCGCAGACGACGAAGTGGCCTATGATTCACAAAATGGTATGTTAGTTGGCGGCATGAATAGTGCTAATGCTGGCTATACCTTGTATGTGTATGACGGTGATTTGGGCGCAGAGGGCAGTACTTGTAATGATGCTTGTACAACTAACTGGCCACCTGTATTAGTGACTGACAATGCAGTGGAAAATATACCTGGACTAAGCCTAATCACCAGAGACGATAATTCCATGCAAGCTGCCTATAACGGACGACCTCTGTATTTCTATATCAATGATAATGCCGCTGGCGAAATGAAAGGAGATGGCTTTAACGACATGTGGTGGAAAGTAAAATTACCACAAGTTAGCCTACAGATTCAGGGAGCCAACGTTACCTCTACTGATATCCACACAACGAACGGCGTAATTCATGTGATTGATACTGTTGTTACGACATCAGCGAACTAGTCAAACTATTCAAATAAGGCAAACGAAGAAAACTAACGAATTTAGTATCAACTAAACTCACTTTGGGCTCCCCTAAAAAGGAGCCTTTTTTTGTGATCAATTTTTCTTAACGTATCGTATCTAGTGGTAAGTTAGTTACGATGAGTTTTTATGAATTTACCCGTATTTCCATTGCCAATATTTTTACTGCCTGACGGTGTTACTCGGTTGAGAATTTTCGAGCCTAGGTACTTAAAAATGGTGCGTATGGCCACCCAAAATCAAGGTTTTGTGGTGTTACTTAATGATCAAAAAAATAAGTTATTTGAAAAAAACTGGGCAAGTTGGGTTGAAATTATCAACTTTGATCAAGACCAAGACGGCTTATTGCTGATTGATGTAAAGTGTAAGGCACTTGTAAAACTTGCAAATATCACGGTAGATGAAGACAAGCTGCGTCACGCCGACGTGAGCACAATTAACCATTGGCCGATAAATGAACATGATGATACTACAGAAAAGCTAGCATCTTCTTTGCTTGAAGTGTTTGAACAGAACGAGCCTTTAAATGCAATGTATCAAGCTAAGTTTGAAGATAAAGCAAATTGGGTAGTATCCCGTTGGCTTGAATTATTGCCAGTTAAGTTAGCTGCCAAGTCAGTATTTGCCGATGCCAAAAGCTATGAGCAGGCTAAACAATTTGTCGAATCGATTGTATTAAATGAGCAATTAAAAGTTAAAAGCTAAAATTTTTTATTAAAGATTGATCCAGACTATTTATTGATACGTAAAAATCTACATAGACCCGGTATGGAAGACGTAAATGGTACAAGCGCAAATGAACTTGCCAACCAAACCCTCTGGTGTAACATCTAAGGGTATGAAGGAGCAAGTAGATCATCGCCAGCTAAGTCAATGGTTAATTGCAGTAGCTGAACAGAGAGATAGACAAGCATTTGCTTGTTTGTTCAAGTTTTTTGCACCCAAAATTTTGCGGATTGCGCAAAGCAAATTTAATCAAGAAGCACAGGCAAGTGAAGTGGTTCAAGAAACCATGTCGAATGTTTGGCGAAAAGCGCATTTGTTTGATAACGCCAAAGGTGCAGCTACAACTTGGGTTTACACGGTAATGAGAAACGTAACCTTTGATATGTTACGTAAAGTGCAATCTAACAGAGAAGATACGTTAAGTGACGATTTTTGGCCAATAGCTGAAAGTGTTGTTGCAGAAGAAGATACCTTTTCTGATCACTTAGAAAAGGACAAGATTTTATCTTGCATTGACGAATTACCGGAAAACCAACAGCAAGTGGTGAAAGGGTTTTATTTTATGGAAATGTCGCAAGAACAATTGGCGAAGCATTTAAACCTACCCTTAGGCACCATAAAATCTAGATTACGCCTAGCCTTAGCAAAACTAAGAGCGCAGTTAGGAGGCAAACATGATTAAACATCATCCTTCACAAGAACTTTTACAAGCATTCGTCAATGGCGAACTTCCTGCGTCGTTGTCGGCTGGTGTCGCGATTCATGCCGATATGTGCCCAGCGTGTCAGGCAAACATTGCTAATTTAACAGAGCAAGCAGCGGAAAACAGTTTTGAGCAAGCGTTTCTGCATCAATTTGTTGTAGATGAAAGTGACGATATCAGTGATATCGACTTCGATCGCATGTTTGAAGAAATCACTCAGACCGATGACCTTGCTAGTGTTACACCAAGCCAGGCTAAGTTTGTTACCTTAAAGGGCAAAGAATATAAATTGCCTAAGCAATTGCAACATATGGAGTTTGCAAGCCCTATGAATTTGGGTAAATTAGCTCGCTCACGTATCAATTTAGGTGAAGGTGAAATTCACTCAAGTTTATTGCATATTGATCCGGGGGGGTCTGTACCTCAACATACACATCATGGGTACGAACTCACCTTGCTATTAGAAGGTAGTTTCAGTGATGACATGGGCGAATATCATGTAGGTGACTTCATTTTGCTTGACCAAAACCATGACCATTCACCAGTGTCAGAAAACGGTTGTTTATGCTTTACTGTCGCTAATGATGCACTACACTTTACGAAAGGTTTCAATAAGTTATTAAATCCGTTTGGTTCGTTAATTTATTAGGAGTCGATAATGCAGCAGTTCGACAAATCAGATGTAGTCATTGGCATAAGTGCCTGTTTAGTTGGTGAAAAAGTAAGATTTGACGCCAGTAATAAACCGTCTAACTTTTGTATGAATGAGTTAGGGCAACATGTTACTTTTAAAGCATTTTGCCCTGAAGTTGCTATCGGTTTACCTATTCCAAGGCCAACTATTCGTTTAATTAAAAAGGAAGACGTCATACGTGTAGCTCGCCCTGATGGCTCAGGTGACGTGACTGACGCACTAGCTGAATATGGTAAAAAAGTGGCCAAGGTGGCTCAGTCATTTAGTGGTTACATTTTTTGTGCTAAAAGCCCTAGTTGTGGCATGGAACGCGTTAAAGTGTATTCTGAAGAAGGTAACAGTTTAAAGTCTGATGGTGTTGGCGCTTTTGCCAAAGAAATCATGAAAGCAAATCCTTTACTTCCATGTGAAGAAAATGGCCGGTTAAACGACCCTATTATTCGAGAAAATTTTGTCGCACGAGTTTATGCGTATCGTCAGTGGCAAGCCTTGGTGGACAGTGGTTTGACCAAACATAAACTGATGACCTTTCACAGTCGTTACAAATATACTGTGATGAGTCATGACTTGATCGCCTATAAAGATCTGGGAAGATTATTAGCCAGAGCCGATCTAACTTTGAATGATATGGCTGAGCAGTATATTTCGGGATTAATGTCAGCGTTAACCATTAAAGCAACTCGCAAAAAACACGCAAATACACTGTCACATATTCAAGGTTACTTTTCTAAACACCTTTCTAAGCTGGAAAGATCTGAGCTATGTGAGCAAATTGAATCATATCGAAAAGGTCTAGTGCCATTAATGGTACCTTTGACACTGATCAGACATTATTTAATGGTTCATCCCAAAGAGTATCTAGCAGAACAGTTTTATCTTAATCCCTATCCAGATGAGTTAAGATTGCGCTATGGTTATTAACTTAGCGCTACTACACTTCATTAACAGGAATTGCTAAGCCCACGCTTTGGGTGGGCTAAACAAAATATCGCAAGATATAAGGAATCACATTGTTATTATGGTTTAGAGGGGATTTACGAGTTCGTGATAATCCCGCACTTTCTTATTTTATCCAACATAAACACGCCGACGACAAAGCCATTGTGTTTCTTATGCCTGAGCAATGGAAAAATTATCATTGGTCAGCAATAAAAATAGACTTTATCAAACGGCATATTCGCCTACTTAAATCACAGTTAACGACTTTAGGCATTAATTTAGAAGTAGTAGAAGTTGCTGATATTAAAGAACAAACAAGTTATTTGATAAAGCGCTGCCAGCAGCAGGGCCATGAAGTAGTTGCTAGTAGTGAGCTTGAGATTAACGAGCGTCAACGTGATCAAAAAATCATGGACGCCGGCATTAAACTCCATTTATTTGAGTCTGACGTGATAGTACCTAAAGGTGCAGTATTAACGCAGTCTGGCGACATGTATAAAGTGTTCACCGCGTTTAAAAAGGCGTGGTTAAGCTACATGCGAATGCATGGCCTGACGCTAGCAGACAATGCTTTTAATCAAGTTGAACAAACAAAGGTAAATGATATTGCTTTGTTGACAGGCGATGAAAGTTCTGTCAAATGGCCACTGGTCACAGATGTTGAACAATCGGTTATTCCAACATTTTTACGTGACAAGCTTGAAGATTATCATGAACAACGAGACTTCCCAGCGATCAAAGGTACTTCGGGTTTATCGCCTTATTTAGCCATTGGCGCACTTAGCTCACGGTATGTTTTGAGACAACTGTTACAGCGTTGTCCTGATTTACTGACTGCAACTGATAGTGCTGAGTTTTCTTGGTTGAATGAGCTGATATGGCGTGACTTTTATCGCCACTTAATGCATTTCAGACAAGATCTTTGCACGCATAAGAGTTACAACGACAAATACCAGCAAATGGATTGGCCAAACAAGCAGGTGTGGTTTGATGCTTGGTGTCAGGGGAAAACTGGCTATCCATTTGTCGATGCGGCCATGCGCCAGTTAAATCAAACGGGGTGGATGCATAACCGTTTGCGAATGGTGGTTGCTAGCTTTTTAACAAAGCACCTGCTAATCGATTGGCGCTGGGGCGAGCAGTATTTTATGAAGCAACTGATTGATGGCGACTTAGCGGCTAACAATGGCGGTTGGCAATGGGCAGCAAGTACTGGTTGTGATGCTCAACCCTATTTTCGTGTGTTTAACCCGATAAGACAAAGTGAACGTTTTGATCCATCAGGGGATTTCATTCGTAAATATTTACCAGAGTTGGCTAATGTGCCTGATAAACACATACATTTTCCACATAAGTATTTAAAGGAAATTAACAGTAGCGTGTACTGGCCAGCATTAGTAGACCATAAGGCTGCACGAGAAAATGCATTAGCCTTTTACAAAGTGTAATGGACAAAGGTTTGCACTGCGAAATATAGCGTCAACCTATTGTATTAAAGTGTTTGTTTAGGAAAAGTAATGAACAGTGTTGGTCAAAAAATTACAGCAGAATTAGCAGTTAATAAGGGTAATGAACCGCTATGGCTCAAAGCTTTTATCAATAACTATCATCTGTTGTCTACTGACAATTTACATTTACTTGATGACATTTATCACCAAGACATACACTTTGAAGACCCTATGCATTGTATTAACGGGCTAACCCAGCTACATCAGTATTTCCAGCAGCTTTATACCAACCTTGAATCCTGTTGCTTCAACATCACCAATGTTTTATTACAAGGTGAGCAAGCCGCTATTTATTGGCAAATGACTTATCAACACCCTAAATTAAATGGTGGTAAGCCAGTTATTGTTGAAGGTCATTCTCATATTAAAGGTAGCGATGACAAAGTTTCTTATCACCGAGACTACATTGATCTTGGTGCTATGTTGTATGAACATGTACCAGTTCTTGGTCGCTTTATTCACTGGATAAAACAAAGAGCGGCTAACTAATGAAAGATAAAACGGTGCTAATTACTGGAGCGACTTCAGGCATAGGTGAAGCGCTTTTCTACCATTATGCTGGCTTAGGTTATCAGGTTATCGCGTGTGGCAGAAATCGAGAAAAGCTCGACAAACTTGCGTCATTTAAAAAAAATGCTCGCTGCTTAGCCTTTGATATCACGAAAGGTGAACAAGTTAAACAAGCTGCTGCACAAATCAGCAAAATTGACTTACTTATTCTCAATGCGGGAGACTGTCAGTACATTGATGATGTAATGAAGTTTGATAGTGACCGTTTTGCACAAGTCATCAACACCAACTTAATATCAATGGGAATAATGCTTGAGCATTTTCTATCAAAAATCCCTAAAGGAGGGCGAATTGCTTTTGTTAGCTCGTCAGCGTCTATCTTACCTTTTACTCGTTCAGAAGCTTATGGCGCATCAAAAGCGGGTGTTGATTATTTAGCAAATAGCTTACGTTTAGATTTAGTAAAACAACAAATCAACGTTTCACTTATTCATCCCGGATTTATCAAAACGCCACTGACCGATAAAAATGATTTTGATATGCCATTTTTATTATCAGCTGAAGAGGCAGCTAAACGTATTTATAAAGGTATAGCAGCAGAAAAGGACTACATTCATTTTCCTAAGCGACTGACTATGCTACTCAAAACCTTCGCCATTTTACCTAATTTTATATGGCGCTCTATTGCTTTAAGGAGCATGCAATAATGAGAAATATTGCCGTTATCGGTTCAGGCATTTCAGGTTTAACAGCGGCTTATTTGTTGTCTCAAAAACATAACGTTACTGTATTTGAAAAAGCGGAAAAAATTGGTGGTCATACAGCAACCGTTGATGTGGAAGTTGATGGCGAACATTATGCTATTGATACCGGTTTTATCGTTTTTAATGATAAAACCTATCCTAAGTTTCTCACCTTGCTCGATGAAATTGGCGTTGGCAAGCAAGAAACAGAGATGAGTTTTTCAGTGCACAATAGCCAAACAGGGCTAGAGTACAATGGTCATAATTTAGATACTTTGTTTGCTCAGCGACGTAACCTTTTTCGCCCACGTTTTTGGGGCTTGATCAAAGAAATACTGCGTTTTAATAAGTTGTGTAAACATGCCTATGAAAACGCCACATACGAGGTGGAATATACGTTAGGGCAATTTTTATATGAGCAGGCATTTAGTCGCTTTTTTGCCGAACATTATATATTACCGATGGGCGCTGCGATTTGGTCGAGTTCACTTGAACAAATGGAAGGATTTCAATTTAAGTTCTTTGTGCAGTTTTTCTTTAACCATGGATTACTAAATATTGCAGACCGACCTCAGTGGTATGTTATTCCTGGTGGTTCAAGAAACTATTTAACGCCACTAACTAAACGTTTTGCTGACAACATTCATGTCAATAGTGATATTCGCTCGATTACTCGAGACCAAGACAGTGTGTCGTTAACCTTTGGCAATGCAGAAGTTAAGACTTTTGACGATGTGGTGTTAGCATGTCACTCTGATCAAGCGTTATCTTTACTCACTGATGCTAGCGCTGACGAAACTCGCATTTTATCCGCTATGCCGTACAGCGAAAACTCTGTGGTATTGCACACAGACACACAGTTATTGCCTAAACGTGAAAAAGCCTGGGCAAGTTGGAATTATCAGTTAAGTGCTAATCGAAGTAAGCCTGCTAGCGTAACTTACAATATGAATATTTTGCAGGGGCTAAACTGCAAGCCAACATTTTGTGTCACGCTTAACCAAAAAGAAGCGATTGAACCTAGCAAAATATTGCGAGAATTTACCTATACCCACCCGATTTTTTCAGTGGAATCGCTTGCCGCTCAACAGCAGCGCAATACCATTTGTGGCCAAAACAGAACACATTTTGCAGGCGCATATTGGTACAACGGTTTTCATGAAGATGGTGTACGCAGTGCTGTTGATGTTGCAAGCCGTTTTGATTGTAAATTAGGTGAGATATGACAAGCACATCAGCTTTAAGTGCCATTTATGTTGGGCAAGTGTCACATCGGCGCTTTTCTCCTAAAAAGCATGCTTTTGTTTATCAGCTATACATGTTAGCACTTGATGTTGATGAAATAAGCCAAACCCATAAGTCATGTGGCGTGTTTGGCCGCAACTGGTGGCGACCTGTTAGATTTGTTGAACAAGATTACATTAAAGGTGAACCAGGGAGTTTGCGCCAACGTATTGTCAATAAGTTGCAAGCGCTTGGTGGTGATCCCGAAATAGGGCGCATTACCATGTTGGTTCAAGCAAGGTGTTTTGGTTTGTATTTTAGCCCTGCTAATTTTTATTTTTGCTATGACACACATGGGCAATGTCAGCAAATGTTGGTTGAAGTTAGCAATACTCCTTGGAATCAAAGACATTATTATTTAGTTGATATGTTGTCACTTCAAGCAACTGAAAAGTGTTTTCATGTCTCACCATTCATGGACTTGAATATGGCGTATCACTGGGTGGTGAAAGCACCTAGTGTAGACAAAAAGAAGTTGTTTGTTCATATCGAAAATCGAGCAATTGACGAAACAAACCAAAAGCTTTTTGACGCTTCCATGAATATGGAAAAACGTGATTTCACTGCTAAAGAAATGAATAACGTGGTGTTTTCTTTGCCAGTGATGACATTAAAAATTGTATCGGCAATATACTGGCAAGCATTAAAGCTATTTATTAAACGAATACCTTTTGTCAGCTATCAGCAGCCAAAAAATGAAATTTAGGAGCAAGTTGTGGAACAAGTGGCCAACATAAATACAAAACAAGCTAATAACTGGTTTGATAGACGCTGTCGAGATATCGTTTTTTCGGTTTTTGAAAAGTTAACCTACGGCCAATTGGAAATAGTAGAAGGTGGCAAACATCACTACTTTCCAAAGGCGATTGATAACAGTACTCCAGTTCAAGGCAAAATTGTTGTTCATGACCAAAGTTTGTATCGAGATTTTGTTAAAGGCGGCAGTATCGGAGCGGCAGAGGCGTTTATTGATGGCAAGTGGTCATCTCCAGATCTAACTGCTGTCATAAGAATATTTGCCAAAGCCCAACAGCAAACTGACAGATTAGAAAGTAAAAAGTCTTGGTTTGCAGCGCTAAAAAACAAATTGATCCATTGGCAAAATAGAAACAGTCAACAAGGCTCTAAGCGCAATATATTAGCCCATTACGATTTAGGAAATGAGTTGTACACCCGTTTTCTAGATCCTGAAATGATGTATTCGGCAGCCATTTATCCAAACGAGCAAGCGAGCTTAGCTCAAGCGCAAATTCATAAGCTTGATACCATTTGTCAACGACTTGAACTACAACCAGGAGATACCGTCTTAGAAATTGGTACTGGTTGGGGCGGTTTAGCGATCCATATGGCAAAAAATTATGGCTGTCATGTCACTACCACAACGATTTCAGATGCCCAGTTTCAATATGCTGAACAACGCGTTAAAGAACTTGGCTTAGAGCAGCAAGTAACACTGCTTAAAAAAGATTATCGTGAGCTTCAGGGGCAATACGATAAAGTAGTCTCTATCGAAATGATCGAAGCGGTGGGCTATGAATACCTGCCAAGCTTCTTCAAACAATGCCATAGTCGATTAAAAGAGGGCGGAAAATTACTGATCCAATCTATCACCATCGCAGATCAACGTTTTGAGTATTACAAAAATAACGTGGACTTTATCCAGCGTTATATTTTTCCCGGTGGCTTTTTACCTTCAGTATTTGAGCTTTCAAAACATATCAAGGAGCACACCTCGTTAGTGGTGGAAGAGCTTCACGACATTGGTTTGCATTATGCTAAAACATTGGCGGATTGGCGCGATGCCTTTAATAAATCTTGGCCAGAACTAACAGAGCTTGGCTACGACGAACAGTTTAAACGTTTGTGGTTATTTTATTTAGGTTATTGCGAAGGTGGATTTTTAGAAAGAGCCACAAGCACAGTACATTTAGTGGCAAGAAAACAATAGGTTTATCTTCACCATTACAAAATAAAAAGGCTGACATTAATTAATGTCAGCCTTTTTATATTTGAAAATAGCCGCTAATTTATCGGTTACTGCGTTTTTTCCATTCTTTGCCGACAGAATAGCGCCACAACCAGTGAATACCAAAATAACCAATAATAGAAAACGTAACTGCCAATACCCCACAGCCGACCAAAAACGCAGGACCAATAGTGGAGAGGCTATTCACCACCCATTCCCAACTGGCTTCAAAAGCAAATTTTTTCTCCTGCACACCTAATATCCAAGTTCCCACGATATAACAAAAATAAAATATTGCCGGCATGGTCAGTGGGTTTGTGATCCAAACAAGGGCAATGGAGAGAGGGAGATTTGAATGTACTATAATTGCTACGCCCGCTGCTAAAACCATTTGAAACGGTACAGGGATGAAGGCAAAAAATAAGCCTACGGCAAATGCTTTGGCGACAGATCGTCGGTTTAAATGCCATAAATTACCGTTGTGCAGCAAGTCGCCAAAAATTTGTAAATGCTTGTTAGACTTTATTTTTTGATGGTCTGGCATCAATTTTTTAATGGTTTTTTTTGGCATGGACTTTTAATTAGGAAAATTAATTCACTATGGATCGGTGGTTAATATCATTCAGTTTAGGGGCGTTATTGTCGCTGTTTTTGCCACTAACGCCAAGTTTATTTTATGTTGCTTTTTTTACCGTTTTAAGTCTGCTGTGTTTTTTTATTAGCAAAACAAAATGGTTGTCGGCGCTGTTTTGTGGTTGTGCATGGTTATTGTGGCATGGCGCAAGTTATCACACGGTATGGCAAAATAATGGTCTTGATAAAAATAGCGTCAATCAAAAGTATCAGCAAGCTGTCGCAGAAATTACATCTATTGCTGCTATCAAAAACGATAGAGTGAGTTTTATTGCTGATATTAGTTCGTTAGATAATAAAGCACTGAAAAAGCCAATACGTATTCGGGTAACTTGGTTAGAGCCATCTATTGTTCCAAAACAAGGGCAGTTGTGGCTGTTGACCATGAAAATCAAACCTGCCCATGGATTTGCAAATCCCGGCGGGTTTAACTATTTAACTTGGTTAAAACAACAACACATACATGCGACTGGATTTGTTAAAAATAAAGCGGTCAATCAACTCATTAACAAGGGTGTCACTTGGCGAGAACAGCTCTATCAAAAATTTAGCCAACTATTGCCTGAAGAAAACAGTTCAGCCATCGTTTTGGCGTTAACCTTTGGTGAAAAAAGTCAGTTATCGGATAAACAATGGCAAGTGTTAACTCATACTGCGACTAACCATCTGATGGCGATCTCGGGGTTGCATTTAGGTTTAGTAGCACTTGCAGGCTATGCATGGTTAATGTTGCTCTTTAAAGTGTTACCGATTAAACGCCTGCTGCCAACAAAACATCAAGATACGTTATTGCAGTTCAATGTTCAGCACTTGGTGTTGTTTGGTGTGTTTTTAATAACACTTTTTTATGCTTATTTAGCTGGATTTTCTACACCAACTATCCGTGCATTAATTATGTTGTCGGTATTTATCTTAGCCAAGTTGCTTTCGTTATCGCTGAGTAAGTCTCGTTTATTGTTGATCAGTCTATCGTTAATTATTCTTGTAGCGCCGTTCAGTTTATTCAGCGTTAGCTTTTGGTTGTCGTTTGGTGCGGTGAGTTTGATCTTTTTATACTTGTGGCGTTTGCCAGCAAAACCTATCGAAAGCAGCTCACTAGCTGTGAAATGTGTTAATTACTTTAAACATTTGTCGGTATTTCAGGTGTATTTAATTTTGGTGCTATTACCTATTACCGCAAGTTTGTTTTACCAAGTGTCTTTGGTTGCCGTTTTTGCCAATTTAGTGGCAGTGCCTTGGTTAAGCTTTGTTGTTGTACCATTAGTATTGCTTGCTTTGATTTTTACTTGGATATTTCAACCTTTAGCCGACGTGTTTTTAGCGCTGTCACAAGTGACTATAGATATCGTTTGGTGGTATTTGTCATGGTTGAGTGACTTTTCCTGGGGGCAATGGAAAATACATCATGATGCTTGGCTTTTGTTGTCTTTGCTCATCTTGCTTGCCGTGGTGTTCTTTGTCACACATCTACCAATCAAAAAGGCGGTGGTTATCTGTTTTTTAATAGCTTTTTCTCTAAAAATTTCACAGCTTAACTCGGCAAGTATTCAAAAAGACAACTGGTATCTTGATGTGTTAGATGTTGGACAAGGGCTTGCCATAGCGATTAGAGCAAACAACAAATTACTGCTTTATGATACGGCTGCTTCTTACCCTAGTGGCTTTTCTGTGGCTGAAGCGGTGATTTTACCTTATATGCGCTATCACGGCTTTAATGAAATCGATTTATTAATTATCAGTCATGACGATAATGACCATGCTGGTGGCGTTGATGTACTTACAGAGCATGTTCCCATCGTAAATAAAATATCAAATGAGCTAGAAACGGGAAAAGCGTGTCTTGAGGGCGATGTGTTTCAATGGCAAATGCTGAACTTAAAGGTGTTACATCCCAAGAAAGAAAGGGCAGATCATAACGATGACTCTTGCGTTATCAAAGTCAGCGATGGCGTGCGTAGTATTTTACTCACGGGTGATATATCTTCTCGAATTGAACAGGATTTGGTGAATCATGTGCCGGAATTATTAAAGTCAGATGTGATGTTAGCGCCTCATCATGGTTCTAAAAGTTCATCCTCTCTTGCTTTTATTCATACAGTTGCACCTGAAGTTGCAATTTTTAGTGCGGGTTATCTCAATCGTTGGCGTATGCCGAGTCAACAAGTCAAAGACAGGTATCAGCGGCTACAGGTGCCAACGCTAAATACCGCTGAACAAGGCATGATCTCAGTGTCGTTTACACAAGGTGAAATGAAAATCACCACGTATAAACAAGATATCTGGCCGTTTTGGTTTGCAAATTAACAGATTGCAAAATCTGCGCTTGGTTGACTGAGCAATAAAGGCTAAAATGCCCAGCTAATTGAGATAGAGAAAACGGGTAGTGAATGTCGTTAAGCACCGAGCACAATGACGAATCGACGCAAAATGTAAATCAAGACAACACTTGGCAAACTTTTATGCGTTTAATGAGTTATGCCAAGCTATATAAAAAAGCGGGCATTTTCGCCATCATTTGTATGTTGGGCTACGCCGCGATTGATGTTTATTTTTTATCAAAACTGCCAGATTTAATCGATGAGGGTTTAAACGGTAACAACCCTGAATTTATGAAATGGGCGCCGCTGTTTGTTATTGTTTGTTTTATTTTTCGTGGCATTTTTCATTTCTTAAGCAACTACTGTTTGGCTTGGGTTGGTAATAATGTGGTATCTGATTTACGACAAAATATTTTCCAACATGTCATGGCTATGCCTGTCGCCTATCACGATAAAACTTCAACCGGTACCCTAATTTCAAAATTGACCTTTGATACCGAACAAGTGTTGCAGGCAACCAGTAAATCTTTGTTAACTTTGGTTCAGCAAGGCGCATTTGTTATAGGTTTATTAGCCTTAATGTTTTGGAAAAGTTGGCAGTTAGCGTCAATTTTCTTAATTATTACCCCTATCATCGCGGTCATAGTGACAGTCGTGTCTCGTCGTTTTCGTAAGGTCAGTAAAAACATTCAAGATGCTATGGGGGAAGTGACCAGAGCAGCGGAACAAACATTTAACGGTCACAAGGTAGTTCTTACCTTTGATGGTCAGGAGCGAGAAAATCAACGCTTTGAAAAAATAAATAAAAATAACCGTCAGCAACGTATGAAAATGGTGGCAACTAAATCTGCAAGTGTGCCCATTATTCAAATCATTGCCTCTTTTGCGCTGGCGTTTGTTTTGTATATAGCATCGTTAGATGGTGTAGTTGAAGGTTTAACAGCCGGTGTTTTTATGGGTGTTGTTACCTATATGACCATGTTACTTAGGCCGCTTAAGTTGCTAACTAACGTTAACAGCGAATTTCAAAAGGGCATGGCAGCGTGTTACAGCATTTTTTCTTTACTTGATGAAGACAAAGAAAAAGATACCGGTAATACTCCACTGGCTCGTGCCAAAGGTAAATTAGCATTTGAACATGTTGATTTTCTTTACCCTGGTGATGAAAAATTAGCATTAACTGACTTAAATTTTTCTGCACAGCCTGGTGAAACTGTTGCCTTAGTTGGTCGTTCCGGCAGTGGTAAATCCACCGCGAGTGCTTTGCTTTTGCGCTTTTATCAGGCAAGCAAAGGTAAGGTGATGATTGATGACCATGATATTACCGATTACAAGTTACAAGATTTACGTAAACAGTTTGCCTATGTATCCCAACAAGTGGTGTTATTTAACGATAGCTTAGCCAATAATATTGCTTATGGAAAACCTGACGCCAGCCGTGAACAGATCATCGAAGCGGCAACTAAAGCTCATGTTATAGAATTTGCTGAACAGTTGTCTGAAGGATTAGATACAAATATTGGCGACAATGGGGCGCTGCTTTCAGGAGGGCAAAGGCAAAGGGTAGCGATTGCACGTGCGTTATTGTGTGATGCACCGTTTTTGATTCTAGATGAAGCAACAAGTGCGTTAGATACAGAATCAGAGCGTCATATTCAGGAAGCGTTAAACACACTGCAGCAAAATCGTACCTCAATTGTGATAGCTCACCGATTATCGACGATAGAAAATGCCGATAAAATTATTGTCATGGAACAAGGCAAAATTATTGAGTCCGGTGATCATCATAGCTTATTGGCGCAAGACGGTGCCTACGCGCAGTTGCACAAATTTCAGTTTGGGTAATCGTAACCTATGCGATTAATTGAAAAAGTTTGGTTTAATGGACATCAAGCCAAATGGCTATTGGTACCGGTATTATTACCATTTAGCATGTTATTTTGGCTTGTTAGCTTATTGCGTAAACTGGCTTACCATATAGGTTTGAAACGCAGCATTAGCTGTGGCGTTCCCGTTGTGGTTATTGGCAATATTGGTGTAGGTGGAAATGGTAAAACGCCATTAACGCTATGGTTAATCGAACAACTGAAAAAGCGTGATATTAACGTTGGCGTGATAAGCAGAGGTTATGGCGGAAGCGCACCTTATTATCCTTTTTTAGTGAGTGACGATAGCAGTGCCCAATGGGTAGGTGATGAACCTAAAATGCTGTACCTAAGAGCACGAGTTCCTGTAGCGGTTGGTCCTGATCGCATTGCGGCGATTGAACTACTGAAACAGCAAGGTGTGCAAGTGGTGCTCAGTGACGATGGTTTACAGCATTACCGCATGAAACGAGATGTAGAAATTTTAGTGGTTGATGGTAAACGTCAGTTTGGTAATGGTTTATTGATCCCTGCTGGACCACTAAGAGAGACGACCTTTCGGCTAAAGAGTGTTGACCACATTGTGGTGAATGGTGAAGGGGATTTAGTTGAAAGTCAGCAAATAAAGCGTATGCACCTAATGGCGAGCCATGTTGTCAATGTGGGCAGTGGTCGACAAGTATCGGTTGCTGATTTTATTCAGCAATTTCCCGAAATTCAGGCTTGCGCAGGTATTGGTGACCCAGCACGTTTTTTTACTACGCTAGAAAAGTTAAATTTTAGTTTGTTAAAAACGCAGGGCTTTGTTGATCATAAAGATTACACAGAACAAGATTTTCATTGGGTGATGGACGATACACCATTGCTAATGACAGAAAAAGACGCGGTTAAATGTGCAGGTTTTACTAAAGCAAATTGGTGGTATCTACCTGTTAATGCACAATTTAATCAACAAGATGAAAACGCTTTAATCGAGAGTTTGCTAAGCTTACGATAGTTTGTGATAAGTGAGAAAAACTATGGCATTTGATAGAAAATTAATGGAAATTTTGGCTTGCCCAGTATGTAAAGGTAAGTTGGATTACAAACAAGAACAAAAAGAATTATGGTGTAATTTTGACCGTTTAGCGTACGAGATCAAAAACGATATTCCTGTTTTACTAGAGAGTGAAGCACGTCGCATTTCAGAAGAAGAAAGAACTTAAAAGAGCATTATTATGTCATTTGTTGTCATTATTCCCGCCCGTTATGAATCAACACGCCTACCTGGTAAACCACTAGCAGATATTCATGGTAAACCTATGATCCAGTGGGTGGTTGAAAAAGCCAAGGCCAGTGGAGCAAAGCAGGTTATTGTTGCAACTGATAATGATAAAGTTGCTGAAGCTGTAAGAGGTTTTGGTGGTGAGGTGTGTATGACTAGCGCTAACCACCAATCGGGCACGGAGCGCTTGGCTGAGGTGGTCGAAAAGTATGGCTTTAAACCAGAGCAAGTGATTGTTAATGTGCAAGGTGATGAGCCTTTTATTCCACCAGAGAATATCGCGCAAGTTGCTCAAAACCTCGCTCAACAAAATAAAGCACAAATGGCAACATTAGCAGTAAATATCGAAGAGGTTGAAGAAGCACTTAACCCCAATGCGGTAAAAGTGTTAATGGATAAAGACGGCTACGCATTGTATTTTAGTCGCGCCACGATCCCCTACGATAGAGAACGCTTTTTGGGTGCAAAAGAGATAAATGCGATCGGTGACTTCTATCTACGCCACATTGGCATTTACGCTTATCGCGCGAGTTTTATCCAAGATTATGTTCAATGGCCAACAAGTGCCTTGGAACAAATTGAGTCGTTAGAGCAATTGCGAGTGTTATGGCAAGGTGAAAAAATTCATGTCGCCGTAGCAAAAGAACGTTCTGCCGTTGAAGGTGTTGATACGCCTGAAGATCTGGCTAAAGCAATTAAGTTTGCTGCGACTTTGAGTTAATAGCAGCTACTAACTCAATAGCCCTGTTTATTTGCCCAAGTTAAACTTGGGCATTAACTCAATTGGCGTTCATAATGTTTAAAAATACTTATTGCTTTTTCTTGCCTTTTTCTTTGTACATCTCATCGTCTGCAAGTTTTATTAAATAATCTAGCCCCATATCATTAACGTCGTCTATAGCGATAGAAGTATAGCCACAGCTAAAAGATATCGTCGGTTGAAAACTTTGCGTTGCAATTCGCTGTCTTAATCGCTCAATCATATTTGGCATAAAGGTTTGGTTGCTTTCTTGGCACATCACAACAAACTCATCTCCACCAAACCGAGAGACAATATCAACTTCTCGAAACGAGTGTTTTAGGCTTTCAGCAAAGGTTTTTAACACGAGATCGCCAGCTTGATGGCCGTAGTTGTCATTAATGGGTTTGAGGTTGTCGATGTCAAAATAACAGATACAAATTGCTGCTTGTGTTCTTTTGGCCGACTTTAATAGCTGCTCGGCGGCAAAGAAAAAACCTTTTCGATTGACCAGTGTGGTTAAATGGTCATGAAAGGCAACACTTTCGAGCAAAATGTTTTTATTTAATAGTTCTAGTTCACGTTCAGCCATATCGCGGAAGTGTTCAACAAGGGTATGATATTTATCGCCATATTGGGTTTTTCTGAAGTCCATTACACATATGGTTCCAAATACTGAACCATCGGGCCAATGCAGCGGGTAGCCCAAATAGGTATTGAAGCCATCTTGACTGACTTCTGGGTTATCTTGCCAGATAGCACACTCTGTCGCGTTACCTACGTATAATAAACAATCATGTTCAACCACTTTTTTGCAAAAAATATTAACATCTGCATCTATGGTTGCTTCCGCTTGGTAGGGGTTTTCAACTGATTGGTTGGCAATAATCACTTTATATTTGTCATTGCCTGCTTGTACGATAAAACCAGCAGGCGTATCACAAAGCTCTGCCATTAAATTAACTAATCTTTGCCAAGTAGGTAATAATAAGTCGTCCTTGTCGTGTCCTGAGATCCATTGCTTGGTAGGGATTAAACACTCCGCCATAAAACAATTCTCTTGCACTCAATATTTAATTTTGAACCGTACGACTTATTTCGGTTACGTTAGCCACTATAAAAGGACGTTGCAGAATTTTTTATTCTAAATGTATGCAACAAGGGTTTTACTGCTTTAGCTGAAACTAAGCAAATAAAATGGCCATAGTTAAATTGTGGATATTTTTACGGTAATCTTTATTTTACTTTGTGTCAATATGCAAAAATCTAGCGCCCAGGGTTAGCCGGACGGCATTGCTAAAATTTCTTTAATATTGATTGTGCTAGTAAATTGTTTGAAAGATGTTTCCTGCTGCATACGTGCATAAACCGCCATTCGGTCTGCTAATTCATTGCCTTCAATATTAGCGTGGCCTTTTACATAGGTAATAGTAATTTGGCTTTTCATTGACAAATAAAGCTCGTAACAGGCTTTGATAATGTCTGGGTTTTTGATTTCCTCACCATTGGCTTTTTTCCAGCCTCGACGCTGCCATCCTGCTGCCCATTGGGTAACACTGTCAATGGAGTACTTAGAATCACTTAAAATTTCAACCGACTTTTGCTTAGCCAAGTAAAACTTAGCCATTTTTAAAGATTCAAGAATACCCAATAGCTCTGCGGTATTATTTGTGCCATTGGCATCGTAAAGTCCATACCAAAGCTCAGTGAGTTTCGTCTGTTGATACACCGCAATGCCAGTACCCGATTTGCCGGGATTTGGTGAACAAGCCCCGTCGCTGAAAATTTGTACATCAGCATTAACTTTATTGCCGTACTGAGGAGTTACCGTAGTGCTTTTGCTTTGTGGTGATTTAGACAGTGAACGCCTTGCCAGTGCTTTAGAGTATGGCGCTTTAAATGCTTCTTCAGCTTCTTGTTTTGTTGGGAAGCCCATATATTGTGCATCGGCTCGGCCCGAAGTGAGTTGTTGTACTTCTGGCCAGTTATCAAAAACGCCTGTTTTTGCGCCTTTCCAGACGACATAATATTTTTTTGTCATGTTTTACGGGGTAATTTTGTGTAATAGGGCGATCTTAACGATTCGTTTGCCAATTACCAAGAGGCATCTGACAAAAAGCTAAAGATTGACTTATTGAATCCAAGAAAAGTTTAGTGGCTGTTCAATGTATCAAAGAATAAAAAGGGTATGCGACAAAAAGAAACAACGTTATAACTTTTTGTCGCATAAATCATTAAAGCTATTTAGCTTTCGCCTTGGCAACTAAAAATAGCCCGATCAGTAAAAATGGAATACTTAATAATTGCCCTGTGTTCAGTGCTATATCAAGTGTATAAGCTGCTTGTTTTTCTTTGTAAAACTCGATAATAAAACGTGCGGTGAACGTCAGTACTAAAAATAAACCAAACAAGAAACCCGTTTTATCTTTCGCATGAGTCGTTCTATAGACCCAAGTAAGCACAAGCGCGATTAACAAATAAGAAACCGCTTCGTAGAGTTGTGCTGGGTGTCTGGCAATATTATCTATTCGGGCAAAAACAATGCCGGTTGCCGCATCCGTTGGATGTCCAAGAATTTCAGAGTTTACGAAGTTAGCGCAGCGAACAAATATACCAAACACTGCCGTTGCAATACCTAAGCGGTCTAGCAACCACATTATTTTGACCTGATGGCGTTTACAGTATAACCATGCACCTATAATTGCGCCCAAGCCGCCACCATGACTGGCTAAACCACCTTCCCAAATAGCGAGTATTTTCAGCGGATTGCTCAGGTAAAACTCTGGTTCGTAAAATAGGCAGTGGCCTAATCGAGCGCCTAAAATAATGCCAACGACGACATACATTAATAGGGTGTCGAGCTGCTCGGGATCTTTGCCTTCCTGATTATAAATCCATTTCATGTAATACAAACCAGCAAAAATTGCACTGGCAAATAATGCGCCATACCAATGGATGGTTAAGGGGCCAATTGAGATCAGGACCGGATCAGCGTTCCAAACAAAATGCTCCACAAAGATTCCTTGTAACTGCTAGAAATAATGAGCGCTAATATATCAGGCCATGTGGTAAATGGCAGCTTAAATACCCTAAATTATGTAATAAACCATTGCCTTGGCCAAACAACGCATGATTAATGCTGGGTTAATGGCCTAAGATGCGATTAAGGACAAAGTAAGTAACAAAGTGCTAACCAAAGTAGCAATGACGTTGAGTGCCATATATTGGGGATATTTTGCCAGTTGCTTTGCATATAACGCTAAGCCACGAAAAACGATAAATGGCAGCAACAACGGAATAAATACTAACAGTGACCAGTAGCTTAATACCTCACTGTAGATTAACCATGCCAATAACAGGCAGTTAAACAGGGAAGTAAACAAATAGAGTAAAGACGCTTTTTCATAACCATAAAAAATTAGCACATGATTACGCCCGATGGCGGCATCGGCTTCTTTGTCTGGGAATTGATTAACCAAGAGCAAATTACTGATAGCGATCGCAGGGATGCTAGCAATAAGCATTTGTGTCAATACAATTGCTTGGTTTTGAACTAAAACGGTGCCCATTACCATCAGTATGGCAAAGCCAACACCAGGTGCTAAGTAACATAAAATTGGCGCTTTATTTAACCAGCGGGTGTAAGTCATGATGATAATCATCCCCACTAAGCCAACAGGAAACAACAACCAGCTACTAAACCATAAAAGGAAACAACCAATAACGATAGTGATAGCGGTAGAAGCGATTGCTAACAGTTTAACGCTATGTTTTAGATCGGGTTGTTCAACCAATAGGCCACTGCCGCCACTAAATGGTGTTTTATCTGTAGTTAAATCTAAACCACTGGTAAAGTCTTGATATTCGTTAATAGTATTGACTGCTACTGCAGCCGTTATTGCACCAAGTAGTGTTAAAAATGCTAGCCACATATTAATAGCACCGCTGGTTTGGTAGCTAAGTGCTAAACCTAAAGCGACACAAAGTGGTGATAATAATAAAAATGGTGGTCTCGCAGATGGTAGTGCTTTGATCAGGTCCATTGCTGTTTTTTAATGTTGTATGGTTATTGGTCAAGAGTAATACAATCATTAAATTTTAGCCTTGATTAAAAACAATTTTTTCTGCCAATACTTAGGTGTATTTAAGGTTTGTATGGTTTAATGCCGAAAGTGTTTTTAATTGGGTTTTGCTTAAATAGCTGCATAGTTAGCTCTTTTAAATAGCGTCATTTTTTAAAAAAATTAGGATTAACACTCGTATGAAATTCGACAATATCTCTGATACCGCATTATATTCTTCAAAGCTTATTTACGGTTGCATGCGTATTGCAGGCGATAATAGTGAATTAGACCGAGCCAAAGGCAAAAAGGCGATATTGTCAGCCGTAGACGCAGGTTACAACCACTTCGATCACGCTGATATTTATGGCGGTGGTGAGAGTGAACGTTTATTTGGGGAAGTGTTAAAAGAGTCGCCTCATTTACGAGATAAACTGATCATCACGTCTAAAGGTGGGATCAGACCTAGAAAAGGTGACGAATACGCGCCAACACGGTATGACTTTAGTAAACAATATATACTCGATTCAGTGGATGGTTCTCTTAAACGTTTAGGCATTGAAAAACTAGATATGTTCATGCTACATCGACCTGATTTTTTGATGAACATTCATGAAGTTGCTGAAACATTTGCTCTGTTAAAAGCGGCAGGCAAAGTAGAACATTTTGGTGTCAGTAACTTCTTACCGTCACAAGTTGAAGCGCTTCGAGCTGTGTCTTCACAAGCGATAATCGCTAACCAAGTGGAAATTAACATACATAATGTTTCAACTTTATTAGATGGCACGCTAGATCAATGCCAGCAACATAATATTTCACCCATTGCTTGGTGCCCATTAGGTGGTGTTGCCTATCCGGCTTGGGGAAATACATTTTCTACAGATGATGAGCATCGAATCGCAGATGAACTGAGTCAGCAAAGTCAGCGTTATCAATGTGAACCATGGCAAGTGATCCTAGCTTGGTTGTTAAAACATCCAGCTAACATTTTTCCTATTATTGGCTCAACAACACCAGCGCGTATTGAAGCTGCTAAAACGGCATTGTCACTAGAATACAGTCGGGAAGATTGGTATCGCTTATTTGAAGCACGCAACGGTGAGTCAGTACCTTAGTTTATCTGCGCTGTCTTAACCTCAGCTTCGCATAAGCAATGCGTTTCTAGGTGCTATTTTTACTGAATTCTGCGTTATTTTGAAGCGAAATAGCTAGCTATTCCTGCTGCAAAATGCCTTGAATTCAGACAAAAATATCGACCTAGAAATATAAGGAACTGCTAACTTATTGTTTTCTTTGATTTAGCACTATTTCTTAAACAAACTTGAGGTTAGCTACTTTGTCAGGAATCAAATGTTGTATTACTTAAGTTAAGTTAAATCTGGCATATACAACAACCGCTGCTAAGTTATTCTTTATTAGAGGGATTAGATTGAATTTAAATAATGTCGTATATGCCATGCTGCTGACTTTATCTCTATCATGTTATGCAGATAATCAAAGCGAAATTAATCATTTGCTTGTTTATGTTAAAAGTACCAACTGCCAATACGAGCGCAATGGTCAAGTTTATAGTGGTGCACAAGCTGTTGAGCATATTAATAAAAAGTATCAATACTTTTTAGACGACATTAATACTGCAGAAGATTTTATTAAATATGCGGCGACCAAAAGTAAAATATCAGGTCGATACTATTTAGTGCACTGTTCGGGGCAGCCCGTTACTAAGAGTAAAGACTGGTTATTAAAAGAGCTTATCAGGTATCGTGATCAGAAGAATAAGTAGGTTTGAATGCGCCATCATTCTGACAATGTTAACGATTGAAAGATAACTAAGTCAAAGATACCATTGAGTTAACTGTTTAATGTGTATCTATATATTTTTAAACACACTATCGTCTATAAATGGACTATTTTTTCGCTAATACATGGAGCAATTATGATGTATAAATCGGTAACTTTCTTGTTTGCACTTATGTTGCTTATATCTTGTGGTGGCTCTGGTAGTTCAAGCGGTTCTTCAGCTGACGGTGGAGGAAAATCAGGCCAAGGAATCGTTACCAGTTTATCAGGCTCATCATGGCAAACAGAGTGCTCTAAATATAATAAATTTGCAGCTATCGATGATGATTCCATTTGGAACGTTAGATCGAGTGTTCGTATTGACTCCTCTTTACAAGCTACCTTTAAAACTGAGTTTTTTCATCCAGAAGACACCATTTGCAAAACCATGCTGTTTGATACACTCAATATCATCAATTTGGAAGTAAAAGGCAAAGTGACAACTGATGAAAGCATTGACGCTTACAAGCTAAATGAGACTTATATTTTTAGTTCTGAAGATACTATGCCTGAGGTGACTTACACGCTAGTTTACTTGGCCACCGAGAAACTTTATTTTGGCAAACCTACTGGCGTAAACTTAGGTACAACAGCTGAAACACGTCACTCGTCTATATCCCTCGCTGATTACTATGTACAGAAGGTAAATTAGGTATCGTGCCTAAATCTACCTTTTGTTTGAACAGTAAAATCAATTAAGGAATATTGCATTTTTACCAGCAATTGATGCCGAGAGCGCTTGCTGGTATGAGTTAAAACAGTTGAACTTAACTACCTATTAACTTCTGGCTTGGATACTAAACCTTGCATCCATAACGAACTTAATTGCTCGGCCGAGATATTAGAAAAACTGACCGACGGTTGCTCGGTTGTTGAAAATATGTGTTTAGCGACACTTCTCCCTGCCATTTGCGCAGCAGTTACCTTAGCTATGCGTTGCTGGTAAAAACTTGTCAGCTGATCATCTAATAACGCGTCTGTTGTTAGGGTTTGCATGAGGTGCCATGCATCTTCAAGCGCTTGGCACGCCCCTTGTCCAGAAGTTGGTAAAGGGGCATGTGCGGCATCACCAATAACGATCAAGTTACTTTTATGCCAATAGGGCAAAGGATCAATATCGTGAACAAATATTCGGTTGAGAGAGTTAATGTTATAACTAGATAACACCTGTTTGACTTGATTTGGCCAATGTTGAAAACGCTGGTGCATTTCGTGGTACCAATCATCTACTGGGCGCTTTTTATCTAAACTTGCTGGCCAAGCGGCGGCCCAATAACACAAACCTGACTTTATTGGCACTATACCAAACCTTTGTTGTTGGCCGCGGTAATCTTCAATGGCGTGGTCGAGTTGTTCGTTTGCCAACTGACTTATACCAATAATATTAATAAACCCTTGATAAACAGGGAGAGGTTTATTTTCAAATAATTTGTCTCGTGAAGCTGATTTCATTCGTCCGTCACAACCAATAACTAAATCATGTGTTTGCATCAAACCATCAATATCATGCTGCTCAATCTGATGATCAAATTTAAATTCTGCCCCTAATGCATTAGCTCGCTCAGCCAAAACTTTCATTAAGTCGCGGCGCAATATAGTTAAACTTGGTAATTGGCAATGTTCATTGATTTCTTTGATATCTAATTCGCCCTGCATGGTAAAAAATTGATCAAACTGACGTATAAATTCAGGTTTACCTGACAGCTCTTCAATGGTCGCTAATACACCTAATTGCTTTATCACAAATATGGCATTAGGCCATAGTGTAATGCCCGCGCCGATAGTTGATATCTCTTGATTACGTTCATAAATAGTGACTGTTATTCCTTGTTTTCTAGCAAAAATTGCTAGTGCAAGCCCAGCAACACCTGCGCCAATGATGGCAATATCTTTTAACTGACTCATGTTTTTTTTTCCTGATATATAAATATTACAGCTATTTTTACAGGGTCAATTTATGAGATAAATATGCTATTTTGGCTTTGTTAATCCCAAATATTGAGATAATCATGGTGGAAAATATTGAGTTTCAGTGGTTAATTAGCTTTCAGCATGTTTATGAGCAGCTAAGTTTTAAAAAAGCCGCTGAAAAGTTGCAGCTGCCTAGTTCTAATGTCAGTCGGCATGTTGCCCTGTTAGAGCAGCAAATGAACTTGCGTTTGTTGGAACGGACAACCCGAAAAATGACTCCTACGGTTGCTGGCAAGCAACTCTATGAACGCATAACACCTCTAACCGTTGCGATGAATGATGTAGTGGAAGAAATATCTGTTCAAGGGGGTTCATTAGACGGGCATTTAAAAGTCATCATGCCAGATATACCTATTTTTGCTGAAATAATTGCAGATTTTTGTCTTGCACATCCAAAAATTAGGCTTAGCTGTGATACTCAGCTAAATCCCACTCAAGGCATGTTAGAAGGTTTTGATTTGGTGCTACGATTTAGTCGTGGCCCACTTGAAGATTCAGGTTGGGTAGCAAAAGAAATTATGCGTTGGCCAAGTTGTATCGTGGTGTCTCCTAAATGTTTAGACAGACACGCTATGCCATCAACATTGGAAGAATTGAGCAAATCGCCGTGTATTACGAGTTTATCTGTATTACAAGGTATGCCTTGGCGATTTAAACACGGTCAAACCTTGCAGGTACATGCTAATTATCGCGTTAATAGTGGACATGTAGCTAAAGCAGCTGCCTTAAAGGGGCTAGGCTTTGCTATCTTGCCTTTGCACGCATGTCAGGCAGAAATTAACGACGGCGCTTTAGTACAAGTTAAACTGCCTGAACAACCTGAGGATTTAGTGTTACACGCTTTGTATTCGGGGCGAAAATATCCACTTGCGAAGGTAAAGGCATTACTGAAATATTTTTATTGCTATTTGGCACAGCTGAACCACACCGCCGATATGTAAGAATGTTAACATCTGGTGACATAGCTTTAAATGACGTTAGTTTTATTTGATGTCCGTGTTAAATAACGACTAACCACCTTATGAAGCTTTTTAGTTCTGTTGTACTTTCAAAATTAAAACTTGTTAATTTTTCGCTGTCTTTAAGAACAAGACGGAGTTTGTTTACTGATATTGAAGAAATCGGCGGGCGAATATCAACGCTTATGCCATTAAATAGTTGAGTCATTTTGTTTGAACTTTTAAATGTATTAGGGGAAAACAGTAAAACTACTGCTGAGGGTTAATTCAGAGGGGAGTATTACGGTATAAAAAGGCTAGTTGGCACTAGCCTTAGGATTTAGAAGAAGTTAGATGGCTATTACGCTTGCAGCTTGTGGTCCTTTTGGACCCTGCTCAATAGTGAATTGAACTTCTTGACCTTCAGATAGTGATTTGTAACCACCAGAAACAATTGAACGGAAGTGAACAAAAACGTCCTTTCCACCATTGCTTGGTGTTAAAAAACCAAAACCTTTATCTTCATTGAACCACTTTACGATACCATTTACTGGATCAGACATATGTAAAACCTTTTATTAATTAAAAAACGGTGGAAAAACACCAAAAGTGCATTAGACAAAACATGTAAAACATTAACCAATAAAGCAAATGTTTAAACAAGTTCAACTTAAGGATTAATAAAAGAAGAAAAAGAAACGCAAAGTGCGATAATAGATAAAGCTTTAAATTTCTAAAGCCCAAGCATGATACGTTAGTTTGTTCACAAAGTATACTTAATTTATTTTTTGTTGGGCTATTCGATCGTATAGCCTTCGATTTGCACATAGAAGCAAGCATTGATTGGTGCTCGCTTCTTTCACATGCAAGATTAACCTACGGCAGGAATAACCCCAAACATTTGTAAACACTGGGCTGTAATAATGGCAACACCCGCACAGGTTGCTGACATTAAACCCAGATTACCACCTTTTACCTGGTAGCAATCTTGGGTGTATTGACGGTGTTTTCTCTGTTTCCATACCATAGCGACAGGTAAAAATACGGCAAGTATCACTAAGGCAATAGCAGCATAGCCCAACGCGGTAATAAAACCCTGTGGGTAGAATAAGGCAAAACATAATGGCGGTAGAAAGGTAATTGTTGCGGTTTTAACGCGATCACTTTTTCCGTCGCCTTTTTTTAATGCGTCACTGAAAAAGTCAAATAAACCTAAACTAACGCCTAAAAATGAAGTGGCTAAAGCAAGGTCGGCAAAAATAGCAACGGCTTGGCTAATATTGGGTTGGTTCAGTTTCTCTGACACTGAGCTGATAAAACCACCTAAGCCACCACTAGCCATAAGTTGGTCTTGGGCCATGATACCTTGACTAAGCAATTGCCAAAATAAATAAATAACCAATGGTAAAGAGGCGCCGATAATCATCACTCGGCGCAATGATTTAATATCAATACCTACATATTTTACAATGGAAGGAATTGAGCCATGAAAACCAAACGAAGTAAATATTACCGGTAATGCCGAGAGTATAAAGCCTTGTTCGAGTGGCATTTCTAACAAGTGTTGACCGCGAACAAATGGCGTTAACATAAAAAACATGGTTAACAAAACTAAAATTTTAACCGTGAATAATATCCTGTTGACCTTATCAACCGTGCTGGTACCTAAGGTAATGATTGAGCCAAATACAATTGCAAAAGCAATTGCACCTAATTGCGGTGGAATATCAGCAGAAAACCACTGTGAAAGTTTTATCTGAAGTTGCGATCCGCCACCAGCAATATATGCAGCACATAAGGCGTAAAACAAAAATATCATGGAGAAATTAGCGACAACTTGCCCTTTTTTCCCTAGCAGTGATTTAGCCAGTGTATTGAGTGTTGCAGAGGTGTCTGCGTGTTGGTGAACTTCCAGCATTAATAGTGCTGTGTAGGTCATCAAACACCACGCGAGCAGTAGTACAATGATTGCAGTAGTAAACCCTAATCCCGCAGAGGCTATAGGCAAAGCAAGCATTCCCGCACCGATAGTTGTACCGGCAATAATCAGGGTGCTGCCAATGGTTTTGTTTTTTAACATGTTTCTTAGCTCTAGTTGAAAACCTGCTCTATGTAGTTAAATCGTTATGGTGAGCAGTGAGCTGGATAACATATCGGGTAATGGGAGAAAAAGGAAATCAATTTTTAATCAGTAGGCATTTAATATGTAGCAATTGATTTACACTTTAACTCTTGGCAGTGAGCTAACGGTAGTTACGGGGTCTGTGAACATAGAAGATTAAAGCTGTGCAAAGATTAAAACACAGCTTTAATTGAAGTTCGTGGTGGCAAGTTAAATATGTTTACCGCGTTGCCAACTAGTATTATTTAAAAGCCGTTGACCTGCATCAACTGCGCCATCTTCCATTGTTGTGCCCATTGAGTCGTTCCAGCGATTTAAATAACCAAATAAGGCAATTACACCTAAGATTTCGACAATTTCACCTTCATCCCAGTATTCATGGAGTGCTTGCGCAATAGGCTCATCAACGGCATTAGGAACACTTGAGGCCGCTAAAGCAAATTCAAAAGCCGCTTTTTCTGCGTTGGTATATAAGTCGCTTTCTCTAAAAGACCAAATATTGTCTAAACGTTCAGCTGTTCCACCATAACGTTCTGCCGCCAAAATAGTGTGAGCTTCGCAATAACGACAGCCGGTATTAGCGCTGGTTAGATAACCAATTAACCGTTTTTGTTCTGACGTGACACGGCCTTCGTTTGCCATGACTGCTTTATTTAAATTAATAAACGCTGTGGCAATAGCAGGGCGTCGTTGCATGGTTAAAACGCTATTGGGGCAAAAACCTAACGTTTCGTTAAAAAACTTTGCTAATTCTGCAACTTCTTCATTGGTATCGGTAGCCAGTGGATTAACTAAAGGCATAACAGGTTCCCTTTTGTTTGGTGAAATATTACCCATTAACATATATGTATTATATTGCATATGCAACATAAATTAATTTTTGTTATGAATTTTTCGACCGGAAGTGGTAAAGTTTTGCCATTAGTTGTTGATAGGATATGACTTATTAAAAACTCAGCACGTCGCCTTGCTTTTCAGTTAACTACTGAACATAAAGAACCTTTAGATCTCAGTGGCCATTTACCATTTCGTGTTGCTGTCGTCAGTAACTTACTGGCGTTGAATCGAGATTGGAAAATCAGAAATTTATCTGACCTAGAGCCAAGAGAGCTACGTGTTCTCTTAAATATTGGCTCTTATATGCCAATTAAGTCAGCTGATATTGCCTATCAGTCAAGGCTTGATTCTTATACCGTCAGTAGAGCCGTTAAAAAGTTAAAGACGCTTGGATTGATTGAATCACAACCTGACGCATTTAAGAAAAATGTTAAAAATCTGGTATTAAATGAACAAGGTTTAGCACTTTATAAAGGGGTTACTCAGGCGCTAAATCAGCGCAGTGAACAATTGGAAAGTGTGCTATCACAAGATGAAATTTACGCTTTTTATGACATGTTAGAACGCATCGAAAATAAGGCTGAGCAGTTACTGGCAGAGCAAGCTGTTGAGTTAATCGCAGCGGGTAATGAAGCGCCAGCCGATCAAAAAGAATTAATCCGCTGGCATAAAAAGAGTAAGAGTTAGTTTGCCCTAAGTGGGGGCAACTGGTTGATAGGACTGGCTTTATGATAAAGCCAGCCCTGATGCAAATGCACGCCTTTACTTTCTAAATACTGAGCCTGAATTTTTGTTTCCACACCTTCTGCGACAATATCTAAATTAAGTTTTTTTGCTAAATCGATTAACGCATCAAGCATTTTGCTCAAATGCGATTCTGTACCTATGGCCGATATAAAGCTGCGGTCTATTTTTAAAATATCAAATGGCAGTTGGCGTAAATACTGCAGTCCTGCGTAACCTGTACCAAAATCATCAATGGCCAATAAAATCTTATGTGCCTTAAATTTGTCGATTGCGTTTATCACAGTGCTATCATCTAATTCCACTAATTCAGTTTCTGTCAACTCTAATACTAAATTGGGAATGAGTGATTTTAACTGAATCACTTTGTCATGAAATTCGGTATCTTTTAAATGTTCACCCGTAATATTGATGTTTATTTTTATCTCATTTAGCTTTAATGGCGAGTGACTAAAATCGGCATATAGATTGTCTAAAACAGCGCAAGTTAGTGGTATGTTTAAGTTGTTTTGTTCTATTTCTGGCAGGAATCTATCTGGTGACAACAAGCCTTCAACTGGGTGGACTTGTCTGGCTAACGTTTCCATACCGACATATTTCTGCTGGTTGCTATCCCAAATTAGTTGATAGTGATTGATAAACTGTCCGGTTTGCATGGCATGAAGTAATTTACTTTTTCGACTGCGATACAATTCTTGATAACTTTTAGTCAGAAAAAATAAACCGGCAAAACACGCGGCAAACAACAAGATGTTGATGGCAGAAGGTGAATAGCTGTCTTTATAAAGTTCGTCATGTTTAATGGCGATCATCATCGACAAACTGGGTAAATTACTCAAAGGCTCTGCAATTAGAAACTGTTTACTTAAATCATCAAAAGTACTGCCATCTTGAGCGATAAAGGTTTTTAGCGGGAATAGCTGCTGATTTACTGGCAAAGAATATTTACCAACTATCGAAAGAGGAACACCTGTATTGGTATGCACAATGGCGGCAAAAGTGTACCGGCTATCTAATTCCTTTAAATGGCCGTTTAAAATTGATTGCGGCATGAGTGCGTTAATTTCATAAAAATCCGCTCTTGTTTTGGCGATCACTAGGGCGGCTTCACCAATTAAACTGGTATGTGCTGGGCCAAAAAATCGTAGTTTTCCGGGGTTAATTGGTTTAGGACCACTAATATCCTTATTGTTATCTACTTCACCCCAACTGGTACAAACTAAATCACCATCGGGATTAACTATGCCAAACTCTGCCACATTAGGAATTTGAAAGTGGCCTTTTCGTAGTGCCAGTAACGTACTTTCAGTGCAGCCAGCCTCTAATGTTTGATGTTGATCGAAAAATTCTGATAGTTGCTTAAGTTGTTGGTTAAAGTCTCTTTTTAACCAATTAAATTCTGTTTGTATTTGCGATCGTGCGATGCTTTTTTTAGTGGCAATTTCTTCGGGGTAAATAAGGGCAATAGTAATGAGTGTTCCCAGTGTGGCAACCAATGAAGCTTTTATTTTATAGCGCAGTGTAGGCACGTCTTAAACCTTTTGCTTTTATAATTAGTACGTTGAATTTAAAGAGCATTTATCAATGATGGTGGGGAGTGGTGATACTAAAATACTAATATTACAGTTTTATTACATGATGCCCGCTTGGCATTGAAAGTTACAAATGTTTACACCTAGCAACATGGCTATTGTTGATGATAGCTTAAGGGCTAAAGACGTTTTCTGACATCTCACCTAAAAAATAAGCCTTGTGCTGCAATAGCACCTCTTTAATGTAACTTCTACACTGGTTTACTTTTGCTGAACGCCTTAAATCTTGATGGTGTAGCACCCATACTGCAAAATCGGACGGTGGCATACGCACAGGCATTCTTATCACGTCGGCATCCTTCACTATGTCGGCGATAAAACAAGGAATTCGAGCAATACCCAACCCCGCTTTTACGGCTTGATGCATGCCAAATAGATCGTCTACTTTCATTACTACACGTGGATTTTTACAGTGTTGCAAAGCCCAGATTGGCACACCTTGTTCACTACCCCAAGTGATAATTGGTGTTATCTCTTTTATGACAAGATCTTTGTTGGCATATAGGCCGTGTTGTAAATGAACGATTTTAGTTCCGATAAGATAATCTGGTGGCGTTGCCGTTACTCTAATTGCTAGATCGGCTTCACGGTTAGCCATATTTCTCAAACCTTTACTTAACAATAAGTTAAAGGAGATATTAGGGTGAAGCTGTGAAAACTTTGCCAATGGATTAGCCATTAAAAACATAAAAATGTCATTAGGCATAGTTAAATTGATCGTACCTTCAAGCCTTGCATCTTGCCCTTGTAAAATACGTGATGCCTTGTTTGCTTCTTCTGCAAGCTTTTGTGTTATGTCATAAATTGAGACGCCAGCTTCCGTTAAACGATAACCTGCGTTTGTTCGCTCGAACAGTCTAACTCCATGTGAAGCTTCTAATGCTTGAATCCGCCTTGAAACGGTCGAGTGGTTTACCCCTAACAAATTGGCGGCCTTTGAAAAGCTACCAGTATCGGCAACTGCCGCAAAATATCTAAAATCGTCCCAGCTGTGCATTTTTGCAGATTCATTGTGTGTTTTTTGCGAATTTATCAACAACTAGCCGTTAAGTAAACTAGGGACAATTAGATTTAAACAAGGAATGATGATGACTGACAACCAACAAATAGAGGCATTGTTAGCTGAGTATTTTGATGGGCTGTATCAAGCAGACGCTGCAAAACTTGCCAAGGTGTTTCACCCAAATGCCTATTATTCGTGCACGACAGGTGGAGAGTTATTGCATTTGTCGATGCAGCAATATTTTAACAATGTTCGCCAGCGAACTTCTCCCGCCAGCTTAGGCCAAGAGCGTAAAGATAAAATTATTGTCATTGACCTTGTTGGAGAATCAACGGCTTTAGCCAAGGTGCAATGCCAAATTTTACCGCGCTCATTTACCGATTTTTTAAGTTTGTTAAAAATTGATGGTCGCTGGCAGATCATTAGCAAAGTTTTTCACTACACCGAAATCAACACATAAGGAAGCATTATGCCCTACGTAAAAATTCAAGTGACTGACGAAGGCGTCAGCGCAGAACAAAAAGCTATGTTAATTCATGAAACCACCGACATGTTGTCGCGAGTACTTGATAAAGACCCAGCAACAACATTTGTAGTAATAGAAGAAGTTTTCATGGACAACTGGGGCGTTGCTGGGCTTCCGGTAACGCAATACCGACAACAACACAATCAATCATCGTTAGGAGAATAATATGTATACCTTAGTTTCGTTACCAGGCACCTGTTCAACCGGTATCAATATTTTGATGAAAACCTTAAATATTCCTGCTGAAGTTGTTCATAGAGATGAATTACCAAATTACAAAACATTAGTGCCAACTAATAATGTTCCTGCACTGATCAATGGAGAAAAAGTTATTTATGAAGGTGCGGCCATTGTATTACATCTGTTAGAACAGGCTAATGTCGCTCATAGCGAGTTTGGTGACCCTGCAGAATTTAAGCAGTGGTTAATGTTTAACTATGCAACGTTACATCCAGCTTATAGCCAATTATTTACAGCCAATCGTTTGATGGCAGAGGGTGAAGCAAAGGCCGAATATATGGCAACGTTAGCCAATCAAATCTCATCAACTTGGCAAATTGTTGAACAACGACTAGAACAGCGTCCTTATATCTTGGGATATAAAGTATCAGTGATTGACTATTTGCTGGCTATCTATGTTAACTGGGGCAATTTTTTCCCTGATTACCCAATCAAACTAGGGGACAATGTTAAACGCTTAGTAAATGAAGTCAGTAAACACGACGTATTTGTTGAAGCATTTGAGCAAGAAGGTGCAAGCCATGCCATTCCGCAAGGCGCATAATAGTCTTATTTTTTAGAAACACGGAACGGATTTTGTGTTTCTAAATGAGTGTTAACTAAATAATATTGTTACACTTTGTTCATATAAATGTTATGTCCCAAACATTATACTCCTGTTTTGTGTAATAGGAGTATTTGATGTTTGTAAGTGCATTTAAATATAAAAAGGCAGCAAACAAAGCGCTATTAGATATTGAGGGGCCACAACTTGATTTACTTAATGAAAAAGACAAAACCTTTTTCCTGCGAATATTAAACCATACGTCTGTCGTTGATAGTCTTTTTATCAGTCGACTTTCAGATACGCCTGAACTTTATCAAGCTGATAATACCTTAAATACCCCTACCATAGATGAACTTAGAGCCTTTATGCTGGAGTGTGATGATTGGTTAATAGAATTTGCTAAACATTTAACACCAGAAATACAGCATCAAAGGGTATCGTTTCAATTTGTTGATGGTGACAACGGTAGCATGTCAGTTCCAGAAGTGCTGTTGCACTTACTGATGCATGGCAGCAACCATCGTGGAATGGCTTCAAGAGTATTAGCGTCAAATGATTTAGAACGACCTAAAGATACATTTACTCGCTATTTACACCAAATTGAACCTCATCGAAGAATGTCTAAAAAATTGTGATAAATTTAACTAAATAAGGTAGTTCAACATGATTACGCCACTGATTATATTGTTTCTTCTTAGTTCGCCATTAGTAATAGCGTTTATTGTAGGGAAGCATAAAAATGAAGACTTTAGTCGCCAAAAATTTGCCGCATGGGGATTGGGTTTGGCATTTTTATTTTTTGCAATGGGGCATTTTGTCAAAACCCAAGGAATGATTGATATGCTGCCTGCTTGGGTGCCATTTAGGTTGGCATTAGTTTATGTAACAGGTGTAATAGAGTTAGTCATAGCCATTGGATTATTTCTGCCACAATACCGTATTTTGGCCGCGAAAATGGCCATAGTAGTGTTTGTTGTTTTTTTTCCCGCCAATATCTATGCCGCATTTAATAGTATTGGGCTAGGAGGCCATCAATGGGGACCAGTTTATTTATTAATTAGATTACCACTACAAATTGTTTTAATTTCATGGGCATACTTTATGTGTGTTAAGCCTATAGAAAAAATAAAATAAATTAAATGTAATAAAGTAGTTAGGCTCGAGACTGAACGTTAGAATTTAGCCAAAAGGAGTAACTAGTGAAACAATATATTTTAAACTGGTGGGGTAATTTATCTGCACAAGAACAAGCTGATTGGCAGTCATCTTGGGTGAGTATTGCTTCAATTATTACCGTTGTTCCTGCAATTATTCTGGCGCTTTACTAGCGCCAGATTTGTATATGGTAATTGCAAATTTACCTTCGCATTAATTATAAAAAACTAATCAACATACAATTTCAAGTTAAAAGTATAGGGGATAACGTTGTACCAGCTATATTACTACCCACTTAACGCCAGTATGGCGCCTCACTTTGTTTTAGATGCTTTGCAAATTGAATATGAATTACTATTGATTGACAGAAAAGCTGACGAGCAAAAATCAGACGCTTATTTGGCGCTAAATCCTCAAGGAAAAATTCCTACCTTAGTTGATGGCGACCTTGTGTTATCTGAAAGCGCAGCTATTTGCATATATCTTGCTGAAAACAATGCTGATAGCCAACTTATTCCCGTGATACACTCAAGTGAAAGAGCGAAGTTTTTTCAATGGATTTTATATTTATCTAATACATTGCAAGCAGAGTTAATGTTGTATTTTTATCCAGAAAAACACTGTGATAATGAGCGACAAGCTCAAGCTATAGCAAAAAAACAAGAGCAACGAATTACCAATATGCTGTCAACTCTGGATGCTGAATTAGCAAATAAAACCTATTTGTTAGGGGAGCAAATAAGTGTTTGTGACTACTACTTATTTATGTTGGCAGTGTGGTCAGATGAATTTGCCAAACCACCTTTAGCATTTGAACACTTGGGACGATATTTAAAGCACATGGCTAAAGACCACGCAGTAGTCAGTGTTTGTGACAAAGAAGGGCTGTCATTGGCTGACTATCAATAATAAATAACCTCAGCTTCGCATAAGCAATGCATTTCTAGGCGCTACTTTTACTGACTCCTTCGTTATTTTGAAGCGAAATAGCTAGCTATTCCTGCTTCAAAATGCCTTGAATTCAGACAAAAATATCGACCTAGAAAAATAAGAGACTGCTAACTTATTGTTTTCTTTGATTTAGCACTATTTCTTATACAAACCTGAGGTTAAATATTTCAAAAAATTTAAGCTGCCTGATATGAATTAGGCAGCCATTGTTTGATGGTTTGGTCATGTTCAGAGCAAGCCGGCTGAAAGTATCGCGTTGTTTTTCAGGGGACAAGACATAGCTACACTTTAATACCTACATACGCAAAAATTTAAACGTTGATAACAGCAATAAACGTCATGCCTAATCATTTCTCGGACGCATTTGTTGCATAGCGGTGACTAATTCTTTAACCGAATCTATCTTGTTGAACAACTCAATATTAACGGGTAATTTTTGCTGCCAGTTTGGATGTTCATCAACGGTACCTGGAATATTTACTTGTTCGGCAACTTCAAGTGCATCTTCTAAGGGAATGAGTAAAATATGACTATTGGCTTGCGCTAAAAACTTTTGCGTTGCTATTGTCAAAGCTCGGCTCATATGTGGTGGTTCTTGTAAAAGATCATCTTGCGATGTTAGTACTTGCATATCTTGCAAAGCGGCAACTAAAAGCTCGCGTTCTTTTATACGTGCATTTTGTTCCGCTTGTGCCATTTCATCAGTTGGATATAAATTGAGTGTACGACGCCAATTAAGATCCCTGCCTGTCCACCAACTTGTTAATGTGGGTAAGTCATGAGTCGAAACAGTCACCATCGATTGTGCAGGGTAGAGCTCAGGGCGCTTAAAAAAACCTGAATCCCATTTTTCAAAATACATCACTTTGTACGATAGTAAACCTGCTGCGGCCATGATTTCACCAAACCCATCTGGTACTGTGCCCAAATCTTCACCAATAACAACACAGTTATTACGGCGTGATTCCAGTGCGATCACTCGTAAAATATCGTCAAAAGGAAAACTAATATATACCCCTTGATCAGCGGGCATACCGGGCGCCACCCAATATTGGCGCATTAACCCCAATATGTGATCAATACGCAGAGCTCCGGCATATTGCATATTGCTACGTAATGCTTTGGCTAACGGCATATATCCTTGTTGCTGCAATGCGACAGGATTGATCGGAGTAAGCCCCCAATCTTGTCCCATTACATTCATGGCATCGGGAGGGGCGCCAACAGAAGCCCCGGCGACAAATACTTCTCTATCAGACCAAACGTCTACACCTGAGCCATCACATCCAACGGCTAAATCTAAATATAAACCGACAGGCATTTCAAGAGCTTTTGTTAGCGACGCTGCATGACTCAACTGACGATGTGCCAGCCACTGAATAAAGCAAAAATAATCAATGCGATTAGTGTGTTGTTGCTGAAACTCTTCTACTTCAGTTGAAGTAGGATCTTGATAGTTTGTTGGCCAAGCAGTCCAACCATAGGCGTGAAAATCTTTTTTTCTAAAATGCTCATAAAGGGTTTCATAAGTAGCGAGCTTTAGTAAATCTTCACCACCAGCCACCTTAAACTGGTTAAACTCATTAGCTAGCTCACCTGAAGTGTGATAATTGATAAAGTCTTGATACAAGAGCTCAATGATTTCAAATTTAAGTTGAGCAACGAGAGGGTAGTCAATTAACTCTGCGTGTTTGGCTTGCTCTATTCTAGTTTTAAAGTCAGCAGCGTTTATTCGTTTTTGCGCCTCGTCACAGCTGCGGTAATTAGGAATTTGCTCAATATTTATATACAGGGTATTTAAAAAACAGCGACTAGTTGGTGAATACGGGCTACGATGAGCGGGATTACTGTAAAACAACGGGTGCAATGGGTTTAAACCTATGATTGAAGCGTGTTGTTGAGCAGATTGTTCAATTAAGGTGAGCAAATCGCCAAAATCGCCCATACCCCAATTAGTTTCACTTTTTAATGAATATAACTGCGCTGCGTACCCCCACATTTTTTTTGCACTTGCCTCTTGGGGTAAATAACAGGTTTTAGGTGCACAAATGAGGGTGCAACTATCACTTTTATCATCTGCATACACCGTAAGTTGATGATAACCAAGGGGTAACTTTGGCAGTTCAACAACAAATCGTTGATAACTCACACCATGGATAGTTTTTGAAGCTTGTTGTTTTAGATGCGATAACTCGATGACTTTATTCAATACTTGGCCATCTTCCGTAATAACTTGCCACTTAAAAACATAGGTTGAACTAGGGAGATTTAGCGCTACTGGATGATTACTTTCTTCTGCTTTTGCTATGACACAACTAGGCAATAATTTACACCAAGCTTGTTGTTCTAATTCTATAATAGCCGCTTGAATGGTTTCATCAGACGATAAGTCATACCCCATGGCTTGTAGCAAATTATGTCTTGCTTGTTCATTCGCTTTGACTAGTGTACCAAAACTATCTGTATAACTGCGGTGAAAGCCAACAAGATCAGCGAGTTTTTCTATTAAACTCATGGTGTGTTTCTCTTAACAGCAAGTGTTGCTTGTTGTGATGAAAAAATATCACCAAGCGATGGTTGATGAGAGTAACTCAAAACAACACAGCTATGTGGTGACACTGCATAGTGAGAGCTGGTAAAGGTTGCATCGTCTGATGTATCTTCAAGGGTATTTTGCACGGTATCAATTAATACATGCCATCTGCCTGTTAGTGAAGGTAACTGAAACTCTATGTGTTTGTTATGGGCATTAAAGATAATCAGCAAGGCATCATCGTGCTGGCTAGTTTTTTGAACATCTGACGGCTCGGTTTGTGCAAGTAACATGGCAAAGCATTTTATTGCACTGTTATGCCAGTCGTGTTCTACCATTAAGCCGCCGTGACAGTTGTACCAGCTAATGTCTGGTAGCCCAGTGGTAGGCGATACTTTAAAGCCATGTTGATAATGAGTTCGGTTGAGCAAAGGATGTGCTTTTCGAAGCGCAATAAGGCGTTGCACAAAACTAATTTGATGTTGATCTGCATTAGACCATTCAAGCCATGAAATGTTATTGTCCTGACAATAAGCGTTGTTATTACCTTGTTGACTATTACCCATTTCATCGCCTGACAACAGCATAGGTGTACCTTGGGCAATCATTAATGTCGTTAATAAATTACGTTTTTGTCTGCTGCGCAGCTCTAGAATGTTGATGTCGTCAGTTTCACCCTCTGCGCCAAAATTTGCTGAATAATTGCCGTTATGACCATCATGATTTTGTTCACCATTAGCCAAGTTGTGTTTTTGCTCAAAACTAACAAGGTCGTGTAAGGTGAAACCGTCATGAGAGGTGATAAAGTTAATACTCGCACTTGGGCGTCGCCCACGTTGTTCGAATAAGTCAGCAGAGCCGTGCAAACGACGGGCAAACTCTGGTGCTATACCGTCATCACCCCGCCAGAAGCGGCGACAGGTATCTCTGAATCTATCGTTCCACTCCATCCAATGTTTGGGAAAACGTCCTAGCTGATAACCTTGCTCGCCAATATCCCAAGGCTCTGCAATCAATTTAATTTGGTTTAGTACTGGATCTTGCTTTACGGCGGTGAAAAATGCGCTGTTTTGTGAAAAATGAGTCACTTGTCTGCCTAAAATAGGCGCTAAGTCAAACCTGAATCCATCAACTCCCATGTGCAAAACCCAATACCGTAATGCATCCATGATTAACTGTAAAACCCTTGGATGTTCTATATTGATGGTGTTGCCACAGCCTGAATAATTAAGGTAATACCGCTTGTCATTGTTATCTAACCGATAATAACTTGCATTATCTAGGCCTTTAAAACTGTATGTTGGTCCTAAATGACCACCTTCAGCAGTATGATTAAATACCACGTCTAACAGCACTTCAATGCCAGCTTGGTGAAATCGTTCAACCATTTGCCTAAATTCATCTAGCTCAGATGAAAATTGGTAGGCTTGATGAGGTACAAAAAATGCGATTGAGTTGTAACCCCAATAATTACTGAGTCCTTTGTTTAAGACAAAGTCTTCGCTGACAAATTGCTGAACGGGCATTAATTCAATCGTAGTGACACCAAGAGTTTTGAGGTAATCAATATTATTGTCGCAGGCAAGGGCTTGAAAAGTTCCTCTCATTGAAGGTTCAATATTTTCTTGAGCTTTACTAAAACCACGTACATGTAGCTCATAAATGATGGTGTCTCGCCGTCTAACTTTTGGATACGAATTACAAATAGTTTGTTGATTTATGACCACGCATTTGGGTAAGTATTGTGCATTATCACGGTAATCTAATGTTAGGTCTTGTTGTTGGCTGCTAGTGTCATAACTAAGGTGTGTGTCGCTGGTAATAAAGCTACCTTTAAGCTTTTTTGCATAAGGATCTAACAATAATTTAAATGGATTGAAACGGTGGCCATTATGTGGCTCAAATGGTCCATGGGCACGATAGCCGTATAGAGCACCAGGCTGTAAACCTTCAATATAACCGTGCCAAATATCGTCAGTAAATTCGGGCAAGCTAATGCGAGCAACTTCTAATTCGCCTTTAGCGTCAAATAAGCAAAGCTCGATTTTTTCTGCGTTAGCTGAAAAAACAGCAAAGTTAGTGCCTTTGCCGTTAAATGTTGCTCCCAAAGGATAAGGGCGTCCGGGCGAAACAGTGTAATTTTGTACGACAGCTTGTGAAAGCATACTTTTGATCCTTCAATTTTAATGACTTTCGCTAAAGGTTTGCAGATTGATTTATTGAATCGCTCACATCTTTTAAGACGATACATTAATTACTTTGCATTTTTGTGGTTGTATCGTTAAAACAGTTTGACTCAAAGTCTAGTTGATGTAAGTCAGTTTAGTGATATTAAAAAAGGATAAAATTTTTTAGACGCGTTGAAGGAATTGAACGCTAATAGTGAAATTTAGATACATTTGAAGGGCAGTACTGTAGATGCCCTTATCTGGAGAAGTTTTCTTAATTTACGTGCTGACGATACCACTCGGTTTCACTCATTAAATCAGCGGTGCTTTCTACTCGATCAACAAAGGTTTTACCTTCTAAATGATCTAATTCATGCTGAAATATTCTTGCTAAAAAGCCGTAATAGGTAATGTGGTGACATTCACCTGCGATGTCAAAAAACTGCACGTCAATAGTTGGGGATCTTGGCACTAAACCACGAATAGCTGGCACGCTCAAACATCCTTCCCAGCCTTTAATGGGCTCTCCTCTCATTGCCACTATTTCAGGGTTAATTAAAACCAACGGCTCCATATCTGGTGCATCAGGATATCGTTCGTTAGGCTTAGAGCACATGATAAAGATGCGTTTGTTGATATAAAGCTGTGTTGCAGCAATGCCAACGCCCTTTGATTGTGCTACTTGAGTTAACAAATGTGCAATATCATTTTTATCTTCTTTGGTTAAAGGAAAGCTTACAGACTTTGCCTTGGTCTTGAGTATTGGGTGCCCTAATTGCGCGATTTTAGACGTCATATTATTGGTCTGATAAAAATATTTTCTTGATTTTGCCCTAAAGTGAGAAATTCATTCAAGTTGTTCTATTATTTAAGTAACTCTTTAAAACGGTTAATTGAATGAAATACTTGTTAATTTTTTGTCTGTGCTGCTTGTCTATTACTGCACATGCCAAAGAAGAAGTGGTACTGCAATTAAAATGGCTACATCAATTTCAATTTGCAGGCTTCTACATGGCACAGGAAAAGGGCTTTTATGATGAGGCGGGTTTTAACGTTGAAATTCGAGAGCGTGATATCAATCAAAGCCCGGTAGACCAAGTATTAGCTGGTGACGCCACTTTTGGTATTTCAGATTCAAGTATTGTGTTAAATCGCTTGAAAGGTAAACCGGTGGTAGCGCTGGCCGCTATTTTTCAAAATAGCCCACTAGTGTTAGCCACACTTGCATCAAGTAATATTCGACGACCTGAAGATTTAATTGGTAAATCTGTGATGTATCAACGTGGTGTAGACGGGGCTGTATTAACGGCAATGTTTAAAAGGCAAGGCATTGCACCAACTGATTTTACTCAGGTTGAACACTCTTTTAATAATCAAGATTTACTTGATGGTAAAACAGATGCCATAAGCGTCTATTTAACTAATCAACCCTATTGGTTTAGTTCACAAGGTGTAGAAATTAATATCATAGATCCTGTAAATTATGGTGTTGATTTTTATGGTGATCTTATATTCACTCGACAAGATTATGTCGAACAACATCCTGAACGCGTAAAAGCCTTTGTTGAAGCCAGTATTAAAGGCTGGCGATATGCCTTATTAAATCCTGAAGCGACAATTAACCTTATCCTGACCAAATATGCCGGGCGTCATACGAAACAACACTTAGAATATGAAGCTAAACATACGGCGCCTTTGATTAAATCTCGCGTTATGCCCATTGGTACTATTTATAAAGAACGATTTAATCAAATAGCTAAAGTTTATAAAGATCTTAATATGGCTCCTGCTAATGCCGAAATTGATGGTTTGGTTTTTGATATTAATCAGCTGGAAGAAAGTCAGTTAAATCGTTACTTTATCGTATCGCTAGTAGCATCCGCAGTATTATTACTGGCGCTTTTGATATTGTATGTTTTCAATTTACGTTTGAGCTCTTTAGTAAAAAGTAAAACTCAGGCATTACAAACCTCAAATGCATCATTGGCTGAAAAAATTGAACAAATTGCCGAAAAAAACCAGGCGCTAACTCAGGCGAAAATCAAAGCTGAGGTTGCTAATAAAGCTAAAGGGGAGTTTGTAGCTAACATGAGCCATGAAATACGGACGCCACTCAATGGCATTTATGGTTCACTACAGCTGATAAAACAAGCAGATATGCCAGAAGATTGCATTGATCTCATCGATCAAGCCATTACTTCAGGAAAAAGTTTACTGGCTGTCATTAATGACATATTAGATTTTTCAAAAATAGATGCCGGTAAGTTGCATATCGAACAGCGGCCTTTTAGTTTGAATCAGTGTATTGACAATGTTGTTGCCGATGTAGCGTTTGAAGCTCAAAAAAAAGGGATTTCGATAGAAGTACTTAAAGAGCATACGCACGACTATTGGATAGGCGATATGGCTAGAATTAAACAAGTGTTGTTAAACCTACTGTCGAATGGTATTAAATTTACCGAAGCAGGTTTTGTTCAATTAGCCGTCTATTCAAATACAACATCAGAGCAATCGTCGATTGAATTTATCGTCGAAGACAGCGGTATTGGTATGTCGTCAGAAATGCTGGCAAAACTTTATCAGCGCTTTGAACAAGCTGATAGCTCCATTACACGAAAATTTGGTGGCACAGGGTTAGGTATGGCTATTACTTATTCACTAGTTACGCTGATGGATGGACAAATTGAAGCACAAAGTTCAGAAGGAAAAGGCTCTCGCTTTAAAGTCACCTTACCGCTAACTAGTACAGAGAGCTTGCCAGAAAATATTAGTGTGGTTGATTTACCCAGTTTAGTGAATAAGAAAATTCTGATTGTCGAAGATAACCGCATAAACCAAACCATAGTGCAAAAGATGTTAAAAGATTCCGGCGGTGAGTTATTTGTCGCACACAATGGTGCGCAAGGAATTGAAATGTATAATGAATGCCAGCCAGATTTAATCTTGATGGACATTCAAATGCCCGTACTAGACGGCGTTAGTGCATGTAAACATATTCGTGTGACGGATAAATCTGTTCCTATTATTGCACTAACAGCCAATGTCATGCGAGAAGACATTCTTTTATACAAAGAAGTGGGATTTAACGAGTGTGTGGCAAAGCCCATTGAAATAAGTGAACTCAATAAACTGCTTTGCCACTATTTTGCTAATCAGTAGGGGAAACTTATCGCCACAAAACTATTTGCGTCGATAAAACCATATGCTGGTGATAAATAAAATCGCAATAAATGGTAAGCTAGAACTTACCACGCCAGTCCAATTACTTTGAAAAAGCACCCAGCCTGCCATCAATGACGCTAAGCCTTGGCAACTGAAAATAACAAAGTCATTTAACGCTTGAACTTTGTGCCTTTCATTTGCACTGTAGCTTTTAGGCAATAAGGTTGTTCCAGTTAAAAACAAAAAGTTCCAGCCAACGCCTAACAATAACAACGCCCACCAGTAGTGGATGACTTGCTCACCTGAAAAGGCAACCACAGCAACAATTGCGTATAACAAGGTCCCTAGAAAAAATATGTGTTTTAAACCAATTTTATTGATTAACCAGCCGGTAATTAATGAAGGTAAAAACATAGCTGCAATATGTGTTTGAATCACCCATTTAGTATCGTGAAGGCTGTGACCATGCAACTGATGCATACTCAGTGGTGTTGCTGTCATTAAATAGCTCATTAGGGCAAAACCAATCGCGGCGCTGGTCAATGCAATGATAAAAATGGGTTGTTTTACGATAGTGAGCAGTGGACGGCCACCTTCCATTTGTGTTGCGTTTGCTATGTTTGGATTTTTAAAGCGAGATAAAATAATCATGGCAATCACATTGAGCACTGCAATTAAAGTAAATGAGCCTGTATATCCATAAGGCGAATCAATCCAGTCTTTAGCTGCAACGGCAATTTCAGGCCCTAAAAATGCAGAAAAAATACCGCTTAACATTAATAGGGACAATACATTTGGAATTTGGCTTTCTTTTTCAGTACTTTCTATCGCAGCAAATCTCAATTGTTGAATAAATGCGGTACATGCGCCAAGTAAAAAGGCGGCAAGACAAAAAAGCGAAAAACTTGCGATTTGTGTTGCCAACATGGCCGTAACATTGCCAACCAGTCCAATAGAAAATCCGATAAATGTTGCTTGTTTTCGACCGAGCTTTTTTGCCAACATTGCTGCCGGAATAGCTGCACTGGCAACACCTAAAATCATAATGGTAACCGGAAGTGTTGCTAGCGAGTTATCAGGTGTTAATTGGGTTGATAAAATACCGCCGATGAAAACAATGACAGGCGATGCAGCCATCACAAGTGGTTGCAACAAAAATAACAAAAGTACATTGTTGGGTAATGATGAGAAGCGTCGCACACAAAAAGTTGCTACTAGCAGTAACATGAGAGTGAGCGCAATATTTGACAACATGTCAGCGGCGTCCTGATTAATTTATTTAAAGAGTTTGATAGTCTAAAAAGTTTGGTTAAATTTGCCCAGTTATTCAGGTAGACTAACCAACAATTAAGTTAAGATGTAACCGTATGAAGTTTAGTCCTTTAGTTCAAGAATTAATTCAGTCGTTGAAATGTCTACCTGGCGTTGGGGCAAAATCTGCACAACGTATGGCGTTTCAACTGTTAGAACGAAATCGTGTTGGCGGTAAAAAGTTAGCAGAGTCATTGGCGCTGGCGATGGAGCAAGTTGATCATTGTCACTCTTGTCGAAATTTTACTGAACAAGATATTTGCGACATTTGTGCTAGCCCCAAACGACAAGAAAACGGCCAGTTATGTGTTGTCGAGTCACCTGCTGATGTGATTGCCATTGAGCAGACAGGCGAATTTAACGGTGTTTATTTTATTCTAATGGGTCATCTGTCACCTATTGATGGTATCGGACCTGAAGAATTGCATTTAGATGTATTAGCCAATCGCTTGGCGAATGGTCACTTTAATGAGCTGATTTTGGCTACTAACCCAACCGTTGAAGGGGAGGCCACTGCTCACTATATTGCCGAGTTAGCAAAACAACATAATATTAATATTTCACGAATTGCACACGGTGTGCCGGTTGGTGGTGAACTTGAATACGTAGACGGAAATACTTTATCTCACGCATTTAGCGGTCGAAAAAACTATCTTTGATAACTCAATTTTTTACTTGAATTCATTTTTACTATCCCCATATCTGCTTTATCTGGAGGTCTAGCCCTTATCGGAAGGCCTCATTGTATAAATTGGTAAAGATAGATAAATAGGAGATGGCTCAGATGTCTGAGACAGGTCAACCAGAAGTTCATGGTTTTCAAACAGAAGTATCTAAATTACTTCAATTGATGATTCACTCACTATACAGCAACAAAGAAATTTTCTTGCGTGAATTGGTCTCAAATGCGGCTGATGCATCTGACAAATTGCGTTTTGAAGCATTAAAAAATGCTGATCTTTACGAAGGTGATGCGAATTTACGTGTTCGTGTAAGTGCTGATAGAGACAATAATACCGTTACCATCTCTGATAATGGTATTGGTATGACACACGAGCAAATTATTGAACATTTAGGTACTATTGCAAAATCAGGTACAGCAGAGTTCTTTTCAAAATTATCAGGTGATCAAGCATCTGATTCACAACTCATTGGCCAGTTTGGTGTTGGTTTTTATTCAGCATTTATCGTAGCTGACAAAGTTACCGTACGTTCACGTGCCGCAGGTGTTGCTGCTAGTGAAGCAGTTGAATGGCAAAGTGAAGGTGAAGGTCAATTTACCACTCGAAAAATCGAAAAAGCCAATCGCGGAACAGATATCATTTTACATTTAAAAGAAGATGAAAAAGAGTTCTTGGATGACTGGCGCTTACGTTCAATTGTTACTAAATACTCAGATCACATTTCAGTATCTGTTGAAATGTTGTCGCAAGAAATTCCTGCGATTGAAGCACAAGACGAAGTAAAAGATGAAGATGGCAATGTAGTGACGCCAGCTGTTGAAGCTCGTGATGCAGTGCCTGCTCAATGGGAACCCGTAAATAAAGCGACCGCATTGTGGACACGTGAAAAAGCTGATGTTTCAGAAGATGAATATAAAGAGTTTTATAAACACGTATCACACGATTTTGCTGACCCATTACTTTGGGAACACAACAAGGTAGAAGGTAAGACTGAATATACATCATTGCTTTACATTCCTAGCAAAGCGCCATTTGATTTATACAACCGTGAAAAGCAACATGGCTTAAAGCTCTACGTCCAGCGCGTATTTATTATGGATGACGCTGAACAATTTATGCCAACATATTTACGCTTCGTTAAAGGTTTACTTGACTCTAATGACCTACCGTTAAACGTGTCGCGTGAAATTTTACAAGATAACAAAGTAACACAGGCCATTCGTAAAGGGTGTACAAAGCGTGTGCTTAAGATGCTTGAAAAATTGGGCACTAAAGATAAAGAGCAGTATCAGTCATTCTGGAATGAATTTGGTCAAGTGTTAAAAGAAGGCCCAGCAGAAGATTTTGCTAACAAAGAGCAAATTGGTAAGTTGTTGCGTTTTGCCTCTACCCATGAAGATAACAGCACGCAGAACGTTTCTTTACCTGAATATGTTGAACGTATGAAGGAAGGTCAAGACAAGATTTATTATGTGGTAGCTGACAGCTTTGAAGCGGCTAAAAATAGTCCACACCTTGAAGTGTTCCGCAAGAAAGGCATTGAAGTGTTATTGATGTCAGATCGCATTGATGAGTGGTTAGTGAGCCATTTAACAGAATTTGACGGTAAAACGTTACAGTCTGTTGCTCGTGGTGGCGTAGATCTGAGCAAGCTTGACGATGAAGAGACAAAAGAAGCGCAAGAAAAACTGGAAAAAGAATTTGATTCTGTGACCGCGCGTATGAAAGAAGCGCTTGGTGATAAGGTCAAAGAGGTGAAAATTTCTCACCGTTTAACTGATTCACCAGCGGTAATCGTTACTGCTGATGACGACATGAGCATTCAGATGCAAAAATTAATGGCGCAAGTGGGTCAAGAAGTACCAGAAATTAAGCCAATTTTTGAAATCAACGCAGAACATGACTTAGTTAAACACGTTGCTGATGAAGCAGACGATGACAAGTTTAACCAATGGGTTGAAGTATTGTTTGAGCAAGCAACACTGGCTGAGCGTGGTAGCCTAAAAGATCCAGCATCATTTGTTACTAAGTTGAACAAGTTGATGATGAGTTTAACGAAGTAAAATTCGTTTATATATTTCATAATGCAAAAGGCGCTTCGGCGCCTTTTTTGTTTGTATTCGGTGCAAGGGATTGTTTTAAATCAAAACGGTGAAAAATAAATAAAATTCTTTATTGATAATCTAAATGGTAATGATTATTATTTGGTTGCTGTTTGTATGGAGTTAATCATGAACGTTAAAAACCTATTTATTTTCGCTATTTCTTTTGTTTTCTCTTCGGCGGTTTTTGCTAAAAATCATCAAGTTAAATTGCTAACTATGGCTGATGGTGGTCAGTCTATGATGATGTCGCCTGGCTTTATCAAAATCGACAAGGGAGATACCATCACTTTTATTCCGTCTGATGCAACGCATAATGCTGAATCTATTGCATTACCAAATAATGCTACTGCCTTTAACTCCGCCATGGGCACTGAGGTCACAATAACGTTTTCTGCAGAGGGCGTTTATCTATATAAATGTACACCTCATTTTGCTCTAGGTATGTTAGGAGTGATTCAAGTTGGTGCGCCAAACAACCTCGAGCAAGTAAAAAATAAGTGGCAACAAATAAAGTCTGGTGTTGTTATGAATCAAGAACGTGTTGAGCAATATCTTGCACAAGTAAAGTAAGGACGCTTTATGGAACATCAACAATGGCAATCTTTATTAAATAATGGCAACGAATGTTTTCACGATGGTCGTTGGTTGCAGGCAGAGTTTTATTATACTGAAGCCTATGAGTTATTAGCTGATGCATACAAACATCAGCCGTATTCAAGCGATATTTTGATGGCGTGGATCTGTACTTGTCATAACTTATCGGCTTTGTTTGAAGCGCAAGGAGAAATGGACGTTGCCTTACGGTATTTAAAATTACCACATGAGTACTTAGTCAATCTCGCAGACAACGAGCAATCTTGTGAAGACGTGAAGTTAATCGCCATTAAAGCCTTATCTATCACGTTAAAACCTATATTGGCATTTTCGAAAAAACATCCTATTTGTGACAACTGCTTAAACGAACTGACGCGTTTACAGTCTATGTTAAATGACTTAAATACAACGTTACATTAGCCTTTTATTATGGGGAACATAAATAAACTAAAGCAGTATCGTCAATGTTTGCTTGTTGCTGATTTACGTTGTGCAATAACTGGGTAAATAATGGCTTTTTTAACGCACACTCGACTAGCCTTTATTCAATTGAATGAGTTGCTACCCTGTTATCGACGGTTGATTGTACCTGTGCTGCTCTTGGTATTTTTGGCCTTGCCAGATACCAGAGAGCTAACACTCAGAGTAATGTCAGATGCATTTTGGCAAGTTGCTGTGTTTGTTGCTCTAACGCTGATTGTTTATCATTTAGTGGCTCATCGAGTGTCTTTAATTGCACGACAAAAAAGCTTTGCTCCAACGGGTCCATGGAAAATTGTATTGGCCAGTTTTATGGGCGTAATTCCTGGTTGTGGAGGTGCAATTATTGTTATCACTCAATTCGTTTCAGGCTCTATGAGTTTTGGCGCAATTGTCGCGGTACTAACGGCAACGATGGGAGATGCGGCTTTTTTATTACTGGCAGCACAACCCGAAACAGGATTGTTCGTGATTATATTATCCTTTAGTGTTGGCATTATTTCAGGGTTAATCGTTGATCGTATACATGGGCAAGACTTTTTAAAACCCGCTCTAGATTGCTCAAAAGAGCATACCGCTTGTCGTCGTTGGTTTCCAAAACAATCAAAACGTATTAAATCTCAAGGACTTTTATGGCAATGGCTTGTTATTCCTGGAGCTGTTGTAGGCTTATTTATGGCCGCTCAACAGGATGTAGAAACTTGGTTTTTTATCTCTGATAACACCATTCAAGTGCTCGGTGCTCTCATTGTTCTTGTGTTCATTGTTTTATGGGCAACCACAACAGAAGTGAAAGATTTCGAATCAATAGTGGCAGAGGATAAGAAATCAACACATAGTAAAACATTTCAACGTGTTGCATTAGATACCAACTTTATAACTAGTTGGGTGGTAATTGCATTTTTAATGTTTGAACTATTAGTTTTTTATACCAAACTAGATTTAACACAAGTGTTTACTGCTATACCCAGTTTATTACCTTTTATCGGTGTTGTGATCGGTATGATCCCTGGTTGTGGACCGCAAATTATCACGACAACTCTATATTTGTCAGGAGCAATTCCACTTTCAGCTCAAATTGGTAATGCCATTAGTAATGACGGCGATGCCTTGTTTCCCGCTATTGCGTTATCACCTAAAGTAGCAATAATGGCAACCTTGTATTCATCTATACCGGCATTTGTTGTTGCGTACGGATACTATTTTATTTTTGAAGTGTAAAATAAGTTGTGGCAAAGGCGTGAAATTGCAATTGCTCTATAGACATTAGTCGAAAATTGGTGCAAAAGTGGCTGATTAATGAACCATGTGGCGAATTGAGGCTTGTTTGCTCAACGCTGAAAATGTATAGTGTTGCACTTTAATTAAACCGATTACTTCTACTCATTTGGCGGTTTAATTATGACACCTGATGTCGAGTTTAACTGCCAAATGAGTATATTTAACAGATAGGGCAAAGTGCTATGCGCATTATTTTGTTAGGTGCACCGGGTGCTGGTAAAGGCACACAGGCACAATTTTTAATGGCCAAATATGGCATTCCTCAAATTTCTACTGGCGATATGTTACGTGCTGCTATTAAAGCAGGTACTGAACTAGGTAAAAAAGCCAAAGAAGTGATGGATGCAGGTCAACTGGTTTCAGATGATTTAATCATCGGTTTGGTTAAAGAGCGTATTGCGCAAGATGACTGTCAAAAAGGCTTCTTGCTCGATGGCTTTCCTCGCACAATTCCTCAAGCTGACGCAATGAAGGAAAACGGTGTTGATGTTGACAGCGTAATTGAGTTTGATGTTCCAGATGAAGTGATTGTTGAGCGTATGGCTGGCCGTCGTGTTCACCCTGGTTCTGGTCGTGTTTATCATATTGTTTACAACCCACCAAAGGTTGAAGGCAAAGATGATGAAACAGGTGAAGAGCTTGTTGTTCGTCCTGATGACGAAGAAGCGACAGTGCGTAAACGCTTAGGTATTTACCACGAGCAAACCAAGCCATTAGTTGATTACTACAAAACTGAAGCACAAGCTGGTGCATGTAGTTATATTACAATCGATGGCACGCAGCCTGTTGATCAAGTTAGCGCTATCCTTGCGGAAAAACTTGCTTAACACGTTATAAAGTTATTTGTATTTTAAAGGCTTACTTCGGTAAGCCTTTTTATTTTATGTATTAATAAAATAAAAAACGTTATTTCATCACAAGCTCATATCAAGTTAACTCATTTAAAATTAAAGTAATTTAATCTTATGCTAGCTGTAATAAATATAGTGACTGCCAAGACTAATGGGCAAAAGTTTGCTTGACTTGTAAAAAACCAATGACATATTATGTCAAAGTCGCATAGCTTATTAAGGAGTATTATTATGCTAAAAAGTGGACAATCATCTCAGCCTACAACGTTAGAAACTACTAAGCTGGCTAAACACATGACTAAGGGCCTAATTGGTACTGCACTAGTCATAGGTGCGTGGATGACGTTTTATACCATTGATGAAGGTCATGTTGGTATAGTTAAACGGTTTGGTGAAGCGACAGCGCAAGAAAATCCAGGACTACACACTAAAGTGCCTTTTGCTGATACGGTTGAAGAATTAGAAATTCGTACCCGTAAAAATACTGAATCATTAAAGGCATCAACTCATGAACAAATGCCAGTAACTGCAGAAGTTTCAGTAAACTGGACAGTAATCCGCTCAGAAGCTTTTGAGCTTTATAAAAACTACGGTGGTTTAGATCAGTTTGAAAATCGTATTTTAGATCCACGTTTACGCTCGGCAACCAAAGATGCTTTAGCACGTTTTAAAGCAGAGCAAATTGTTCAAAACCGAGGCCAGGTTATTCAAAAGATAGAAGAAACCTTATTGGCCGAAATGACAGATTTTCCGGTGAAACTCGACAGCGTGCAAATTGAAAACTTGGTACTTCCACCTAAATATTTGCAAAGTATTGAAACCAAACAAACGGAAAAGAACTTAGCAGCAGCTGAAGAGCATCGATTAGAGCGTCAAAAACTGGAAGCACAACGTGAAGTAAACACTGCTGAAGCTAAACGTGATGCTGAAAAGGCTCGTGCCGATGGCTCAGCATATGCGATTATTACAGAAGCGAAAGCTGAAGCCGAGGCGATAAAACTAAAAGGCATGGCAGAAGCGGAAGCGATACAGAAAAAAGCAGAAGCAATTAAAGCAAGTAAAGTGTTAGTTGAGTATGTTAAAGCCCAACAGTGGGATGGTAAATTGCCGACAACTGTGATGGGAAGTGACCAAGGTATACTTTGGAACATGAAAGAGAAGTAATTAACAAAAATAACACGGTAATTAACTGATAAAGGCCCATCCTCAAAGATGGGCCTTTTTGTATATATGCATTTAAGCTAAATGGTATAACTTGCAGACAGGTCAAAATGTCAAAGGCTGTTACATTTTTCATTCTTGTTTACTAATTGTACAGGTGCTATGGTTTAACACTAGGAATAGGATGTTTATTTTTGGAAATAGTTAATTGAATTGGTATTACTGATGTTTTAGTAGCTTCCGATCTTGTAATTTAATAGTTAAAGGGATTTTTATGGAAATTTTTAATCAACTAGCCGATCTGTTTGAAATGCTTAGAACAGGTGAGTTACATGTGCTGTATGTGCTTATCCCCCTACAAATAATTATCTTTGCTTTCCCTTGTTTAATAATCGCAAGAGCAAAAGGCAAAAACCTAAGGTATGCAAGAATGTTAGGTGTGATGCCTGTGATTAATATCGGGGCTTTACTTTATTATTTATTTGCTCCTTCTCAAAAGCCTCTACTTGAGTAAAAAACTCGCATATCCTAGTCAATCAATACGACAAAATAAAAACAGATTGTTTAATTTTGTTGTGTTTTTTTACCAAGTGTCAGTTATTCAATGAAAAATGACATAAATAACCTCTTTGACTTGGTAAAATAACCGCTAAACTAAACCTAAATGTCGTTAATGTAAAAAGGTTGAGTGTGAACTTATCTATTACTGGATTTTATTTAGGTCTTCTGGCTATTCTCTACGTGATTTTGGCTTATCGTATTATCAAACTGAGATACAAATATCAAACTGGTATTGGTGATGGTGGTCATGCAGAATTGGCGCAAGCAATTCGAGTGCATGGTAATTTTGCTGAATATACCCCTATCGCATTATTACTATTAGCGAGTGCTGAATTAAATGGCAGCCACCAGGTGTTGTTGCACGGTGTGGGAGCAGCATTTTTTATTGGTCGCGTTTTGCATGGTATTGGAATTACTAAATCTCAGGGACCAACAAAGTTCAGGTTCTGGGGCATGATTTCAAGCTTTGCAACACTGGTGATATTAGGCCTTGAAAATATACGTTTATTTATAATGAGTTAAAGGCAATAGCCTTTAACTTTTATTTTATTCAAGCTGACTTTTCACCATGCTAATGTGAGGGATACCATCTTCTAAATACATGTCAGAACAACGTAGAAAGCCATGATGATTATAAAAACTTTCTAAGTGCTCTTGTGCTGATATTTTTACTCCCAAATTGGGAAAGTGGCTTTGGCAAGCGGTTAAAGCACGCTTCATTAGCCGGTGACCTAACCCTGTACCTCTGGCGGAATGTTCGATAACAACTCGTCCAATTGCTGGGTAGTCAGTATAACTTGTTCCATTGGGCAGTATGCGAAGGTAGGCAATAAGTTTGTCTTGTTGGTATGCCAATAAATGTAGTGTATTAGGGTCGCGGTCGAGATTATCTAACTCAGGGTAATAACAGGTTTGTTCAACAACAAATACGTCAACTCGCAGCTTTAGCGCGTCATAAAGTTCATTAATATCTAGTTCATCAAAGCGTTTTAATCGCCAATCAATCTGATTCATTGTGCACTCCTAAAAACAAAGTTTAATAATACCCAAACTCAGGTAAGAGGCACAATGCATCATCGATTTACTTTTACGGCTTTTACTGAAGTGTTAATAAAAAGCCGTTGTAACTTTTCTCTTCTAAGAAAGTTAATATCTCTTTTTTGTATTCATTTACTTTGACCTCAGGAAACTCTTTGGCCAAAACACCGTCTAGCCTTGCAGGATCAAGGAATAAGATATAGCCCAGAGGCAAATAGCTAGGGTTAAAATCTTTTTTGTAGACGATAGTACGAATTTGTGAGGCGGTGTAAAACGTATTTTCACCGTAGTGTTTTTCAAGCTGTGGCAATAATTTACTGCCATACTTTTTTATAGACCAGTACTTAAACATAAGCTATTCCTTAGCTGTTGAATAAATAATCCGTGTGATTGCGGAGCGCTATACTACAGGGCTAATTTAAGATGATCAACACTTATCAGACCAGTATATTTATTTTACAAATGTCTAATTTGATTAATTATTGATAAGTCTAGTTTTTTATTTTTGTAAACTGCAAAGCGGTAATGAATACGCTTACATGCTCAATGGCAAATGACTTACACGCGATATAATATTTATTTCAATTGGTATAAGTGTAAAGAGAGAGTATGGTTTACTCTCTTTACAGTAATCAATTATTTGTTGTGGCGTTTTTGTAATACATCCATAACTTCCGACAGTTCAATGTTTTTATCTCTAAGTAACACTAAGGTGTGATAAAACAAATCAGCACATTCACCTAATAGATCTTGCTTGGTTTCTGCAACTGCGGCAAGAGCAACCTCAACGCCTTCTTCGCCCACTTTTTGTGCAATTTTGGTGGTGCCTTTGGCAAACAATTGCGCTGTGTAGCTGTTATCTGGAGCATTTTGCTGCCTTGTGGCAATAACTTGTTCAAGTTGACTTAAGAAGTTTTGTGTTGTCAGTTGTTGCTCTGGAAAACAAGATTCAGTACCCAAGTGACAGCTAGGGCCAATTGGCTCACACGAGAGTAATAAACTGTCTTTGTCACAGTCTGTGAGTATTTGTTTTACTTTTAAATAATTGCCAGACGTTTCACCTTTAACCCACAACGCTTGTTTAGAGCGACTAAAAAAGGTGGCATTTCCAGATGTTAAGGTGGCATAGAGTGCTTCTTGAGACATGTAGCCTTGCATCAATACGGCGCCGGTTTTGTGATGCTGAATGATTGCAGGGATCAGGTTATCCATTTTTAGCCACGCTAATTGTTCAACATTGTTTTCATTAATGATCATGGTCTAATGCTCACTCCAGCCTGTATCAGTGTTTGTTTTAAATCGTTCATGTCGATGATGCCTTTGTGAAAGACACTAGCCGCTAGTGCGCCATCAACGTCGGCTTGTTGAAATACATCGCTAAAGTGCGCTATTTCACCAGCACCACCAGACGCGATAAGAGGCACATTGCAAACCGCTCTTGCCTTAATTAATTGCTCAATATCATAACCATTTCTAACGCCATCTTGGTTCATACAATTAAGGACAATTTCACCTGCGCCACGCTTTTGTACTTCTTCAATCCAGTCAAAGGTTGTCCATGTGGTTTTTTGGGTTTTATGTTCATCACCGGTAAATTGATATACCTGATATTGATGATGCTCTTTGTGATAAAAACTATCAATACCTACGACAATACACTGCTGACCAAATTTATCGGCTAAACGAGTAATAAGATCAGGGTCAGCGAGAGCAGGGGAGTTAATGCTAATTTTGTCTGCGCCCATTTTTAATATTTGCTGTGCATCTTGTTCTGTTTTGATACCACCTGCGACGCAAAAAGGAATATCGATAACCTGTGCAATACGACTTACCCAACTTTTATCCACCACTCTAGCATCAGAGCTAGCCGTAATATCGTAAAAAACCAACTCATCAGCACCCGCTTCAGCGTATTGCTGCGCTAATGGCACAATATCACCAATAATTTCATGGTTACGAAATTGCACACCTTTTACGACTTTACCATCGCGCACGTCTAAACAAGGAATTATGCGTTTGGCCAACATGCAATTGCCTCCTCTAAGGTGAACTTACCCTCTAATAATGAACGACCTAAAATAACACCACTAACACCAGTTGGGATCAAAGCCTTAATATCATCCAGTGAACCAATGCCGCCTGAGGCCTGCCAGGCGATATCAGGGTAGGCAGTAGTAAGTTCTTGATAAAGCGATACGTTAGTGCCAGCTAAGGTGCCATCTTTACTAATATCAGTACATAACACATGTTTTATACCCGCGTTTTGATACATGGCTAACAAATCTTCCAAAACCACGCCGCTGTCTTTTATCCAGCCGTGAGTTGGTAGCGTTTTTTTGCCGTTTTTATCGATTTTAATATCAAGCGCTAGAACAATTTTTTCACTGCCATATTTGTCTAGCCAATGAGCAACTAATTCTGGTTGTTTTATTGCCAAACTGCCAATAACCACACGATCGGCACCAAGTTCAAGTAACTCTATTACGTCTCGTTCACAGCGCACGCCACCACCAACTTGTATGATCATTTCTGGGTGAGAAACTACAGTTTTTAATGTGGCGAGCTGACGCTTATTGCTATCTTTTGCGCCATCTAAATCGACAAAGTGCATCACTTTGGCGCCGGCTTCAAAATACGCTTGTTGCCGCTCTTGAGGGCTAAATTGATATTGTGTTTTTTGTTCATAATCACCTTGATATAAACGAACCACTTGGCCATTTATCAGGTCTATTGCTGGGATCATCATGGTGTTACATCTCTAAAAAATTCTGGATAATTCTGCTACCGAGTTTACTTGAACGCTCGGGGTGAAATTGGCAGCCAATAAAGTTGTCTTTTGCAATTGCGGCGGAAAATTCACTGCCGTAATCACAACTTGCGACAGTATAATCACTGATTGGTGCCGCAAAACTATGGACAAAGTAAAAATAGTCACCGGGCTTAATACCAGCAAACACTGGATGATCACTGACCGATGCTAAGGTATTCCAGCCCATGTGAGGTAAACGTAAGTTACCTGCTTTTAACGGCGTTACTTCTGTTGGAATAAGCCCTAAACATGCAACATTTTCTTCTGTATTACTTTCTGCCGATGAGCTAGCCATTAATTGCATGCCTAAACAAAAACCTAAGGTTGGCTGAGTCAACTGCTGTAATGTTGTCACTAACCCCTTGGAGTTAATATTGTCCATTGCATGTTTAGCACTGCCAACACCGGGTAAGATAACTTTGTCAGCACTTGCGATAAGAGATTTATCATCGCTCACTAACGCCTCATACCCTAGTTTGTTTACCGCAAATTGTACTGAAGCTAGGTTGGCACAGCCGGTATCAACTATGACGATATTAGAATTTACATTACTCATGGGTAACTCGCTACAGTGTGCCTTTTGAACTTGGTAACACATCACCATTAACGGCAATGGCTTGACGAAGTGCTCGGCCAAATACCTTAAACAAGCTTTCTACTTGGTGGTGGCAATTACCCTCTGACGTTGATAAGTGCAAAGTGATGGCCATGGCGTCGGCTAGTGAGCGAAAAAAGTGAGATACCATTTGCGTCGACATTTTGCCCACGTTGTTGTCAGTAAACTTAGCGTCAAATTCTAGCCAAGGGCGACCAGAAAGGTCGATAGCACACTCGGCGCGACACTCATCCATAGGTAATACAAAACCAAAACGACCTATACCACGTTTATCACCTAATGCCTGTTTTAAGGTTTGACCTAAAGCTAACGCGGTATCTTCAACGCTGTGGTGTTCGTCAATGTGATAATCTCCATCAACGGCCACCGTCATTGAAAAACCGCCGTGTGTTGCGATCTGTTCTAACATGTGATCAAAAAAGCCCAGGCCGGTATTAATATTAACCTCACCCACTTTATCTAAATTTACCGCCACACTGATGTCAGTTTCCTTGGTGGTGCGTACCACTTTGGCCACTCGTGGCTGAGTTAGTAGTAACTCGGCGATGTCTTGCCAGTTAAGAGAATTCCTGTCATAACGTAAGCCTTTAATGCCCATATTTTCAGCAAGCTGAATATCCGTTTGTCGATCACCAATCACGTAAGAGTTAGCAAAGTTAACTTTACCCTGTTGCAGGTAATCTTTGACTAAACCTAAATTGGGCTTTCGACAACTACAGTTTTCATGATCAAAGTGTGGACAGATTAATACGTCGTCAAATACCACACCTTGAGAACTAAAAAGCTCCATCATTTTATTGTGGGGCAGGTCAAAGTCGGCTTGCGGATAGCTGTCAGTGCCTAAACCATCTTGATTAGAGACCATAACCAATCGAAAGCCTTTTTTCTGTAAAGATAACAACACAGGCACAACGTATGGCTCAAATACTAGCTTTTCTAAACTGTCGACTTGCTTGTCTGTAATAGGCTCTTCAATCAAAGTGCCGTCGCGGTCGATAAATAAAATATTTTGTTGTGACATGATTTACTCTACTACCTTCAGTTGGTTTTCTTGAGTTTGAAAACTCATTATTAGCGTTTGTTTTAATTGATTTAACTCTTGCTCACTACCTATGCTGATACGTAGGCAGCACTCTAGTTGTGTCTGTTTGGATTGATCACGGATCAAAATGTTATTGGCCATCAGGCAATCAAAAATAAACGTTTTACTTTGTTCATCCTGACACCGAAACAAGACAAAATTGGCTTGAGTTGGAAATACTTGGCTGCACCAAGTTTGTTTGTTTAGCCATAGTGCCAAAGAGCTTGCAAGCTGCTGGGTTTGTTCAGCACGATGTTGCATTTGCTCTAGACCGTTAGCATTGAGCGCGCGACTGGCAATTTCTGCCACCGGAGCAGCAATTGGGTAAGGTGCAATAATTTTGCTTAACAGCTCAATAATTGCTTTATTGGCCAAGGTAAAACCGCAGCGCAAACCTGCGAGTGCAAATGCTTTTGATAATGTTCTTAGTACAATGAGGTTATCGTATTTACTTAACCATGTTGCTGTCGTCGCCTCTGGTGAAAATTCGATATAAGCTTCGTCCACCACAACGATGGCGCTGTCGGCAAACATTTCGATTGTGGCTTGAATATCTTGCTTGTTTAGTAAATTACCGGTTGGATTACCTGGTGAACACAGAAAAACTACTTTTGTTTGACCAACTTTGCTCTCAAGTGTTGCCAAGTCTAGCTGCTGTTCAACTAACGGCACTTTTATTACCTCAGCACCATGGTTTTCTGCACTAATTGCATACATGCCGTAAGTTGGCGGGCAAATTAAAATACTGTCTTGATATGCTCGGCAAAAGGTTCGGATAATCAGCTCTATTCCTTCATCTGCACCACGGGTAGCTAATAGGTTGTCAGGTGATATACCTGAATAGTTGCTGTAAGCTTGGATCAAGTTGCTCGGCTGAAAATCTGGGTAGCGGTTAATGCAGTCGCTATTTACCGAATACTCTCCATTACCAGGTGCCTCGTTAGCATTAAGCCAAATCTTTGAATTGAACTCACCGTTTCCTGCTTGTAAACGTCGTGCTGATTGATAGGGCACCATGTCGATCAGCTCTTGGCGAGCTAGTTTTGTTGCACTTGTCATGATTATGCTTCCTCTAATCGAATGGTAACCGCTCGCTTGTGAGCATCTAAACCTTCAGCATCAGTTAGTTCTTTGATGCAATCTGCGATATTGGCTAAACCTTGCTGGCTAATTTGTTGCACAGTAAAACGGCGTGAAAAATCCGCTAATGATAAGCTTGATACCACTTTCGAATACCCGTAGGTTGGCAAAACATGGTTGGTACCACTAGCATAGTCGCCCGCTGACTCAGGCGTATATGCGCCGAGAAAAATAGAACCTGCATTTCTAAGCTGTGTTAAAAGCTGCTCTGCATTGTCTGTTTGAACGATTAAATGCTCCGGAGCATAATGATTCGAGATAGCGCAGGCTTGTTCAATTGAGTCAGTAAGTATTAAGCGGCTATTTGCCAATGCGGCAACTGCAATATCTTTGCGTGATAGTGTCGTTACTTGTTCTTTCAGTTCACGATTAACTTCGTCAATTAGTGAGGCACTGTCAGATAGTAAAATAACTTGGCTATCAGCACCGTGTTCCGCTTGAGATAACAAATCAGCGGCGACAAACGCAGGATTTGCTTGGTTATCAGCAATCACCAGTACTTCTGAAGGGCCTGCTGGCATATCGATGGCAAAACCAGGCACTTGCTGAGAAAGTTGCGTTTTAGCTTCTGTCACAAACTTATTCCCCGGACCAAAAATTTTATTCACTGAGGCAATAGTCTCTGTGCCATACGCAAGAGCAGCGCAAGCCTGCGCACCACCTACGGCATATATTTCATCAATCTGACAAAGCTTTGCCGCAGCTAATACTTCTGGTGCGAGTTTACCTTGTTTATTTGGAGGGCTGACCAACACTTTACGTGTACAACCAGCTAATTGTGCTGGAACACCCAACATAAGTACCGTTGAGGGAAGCGGAGCACTGCCAGCAGGGATATACAAACCGACACTTTCAATCGCTTCAGTTTTTAACGTGCAAACTACACCTGGGCTAGTTTCAACGGTAATATCTTGAGGCTGTTGTGCTTGGTGAAAACGTTTAATTTGGCCATACGCTTGTTCAATAGCGGCCATTCTAGAAGGCGACAATGAAGCTATCGCTTGGTCAACTTCATTTTCACTAACCTTTAATCTTGTTAATTCTACTTGGTCAAATCGTGATGTTAAGTCATATAGCGCTTTATCACCTTTGGTTTTTACTTCATTGATAATGTTTTCAACTTGCGTTGCCAATAGGTCACTTTCTGCAAGAGCAGGACGCGAAAGCGCGTTTGTTTGCTCTTGTTTGTTAAGTGCTGACCAATTAATGATGCTAATAGTCACAGGTTACCCCATCATTTTTTCAATTGGCATGACAAGAATAGAATTGCAACCTAGCGCTTTTAAGCTTTCCATAGTTTCCCAGAAAAATGTTTCTGTGGCGACAACGTGCACAGCTACCAGATCTTCTCGGCCAGCTAGAGGTAAAACTGTTGGTGTTTCTTTACCTGGCATTAAAGCACTAACTTGCGCAATTTTGTCTTTTGGCGCGTGTAGCATAATGTACTTGCTTTCTTTTGCTTTCATTACGCCCATGATACGAGGCAACAGGGTATCTAATATCGCCTGTTTTTCAGCAGTTAATGGAGATGCTGTTTGAATGAGTGACGCTTTAGAGCGGAAGACTTCTTCTACTTCCACTAATCCATTAGCCTCTAACGTTGCACCTGTTGATACTAGATCGCAAATACCATCAGCAAGTCCAACACGTGGCGCGACTTCGACCGAACCTTTAAGTAAACAAAATTCAACATTGATGCCTTTTTCATCTGCCCAGCGTTTTAATAATTGAGGGTAGGTAGTGGCAAATCGTAAACCGTTTAAATCATCTACACTTGAATAATTAAATTCTTCGGGCATGGCAATAGATAAACGACAACCACCAAAGTTAAGTGGTGTAGTTTTAACATATTCAAACTTATCACCCATCAGTTTGCGCTTAAGTGAGGCTTCTTCTAAGGTGTTATCGCCAACAATACCTAAGTCGCATACACCGTCCATAACTAAGCCAGGAATATCTGAACTTCTAACACGCATAATGTCGATTGGCATATTAGCTACGTGTGCTAATAAACGCCTGTCTGCAACATTAATAGTTAAGCCACAACGTTTAAGTAACGCTTGAGTATCGTCACTTAACCGCCCTGACTTTTGCATTGCGATACGTAATCGTGTTTCTGTAGTCATGGTTTATTTCCTAAATTATTTAATAAGTTATCTTGGTTGAAAAAGTAGTTTTTAGCCCTGTATATACAATTCGTAAGCCCCAAAAACGAGAAAACCCCCGAGAGAGACAGACTCTTTCGGGGGTTCAAGTAACTACTTTTCTTTATTCCGCTGAAAGAGCCAATAGCCTCTCAGCGAATAAACCTGATCGGCTAATTCGTGTGATGGTGATGATGAATTGCAGTCAGGTTTAAAATCATTTGTATTAATCTCTGTGTACTTAATTTTGTGTGCCTTAACAAATGGCACAATACGTCATTGCTTTTTACCTTAAAGGCAAATTGCTTAATGAGCAAGCTTTAAATTGAATAAATTTTATGACATTGTGGTCTAAGGATATAAAGTTTTTTATTAATAGGTCGATAGGTATATACAACTGAATTCATAAGGATTTTTGATGGACATCTTCACGACAGTACTGACAAAAGTTCGTACTACGCCAATAAAGCCTGAAAAACTAAGGGTTAAATCCTTAACCAAGGATGCGGCTACTCGTGAAATTGATGAAGAAAGTGGCCAATTGGATGAATATGCCCGTTACAAAATTAGTGAGCAAGGGCAATCACATCAAAAACAAAACCAAGGTAAAAATCAGCAACAGTTAAATGATCAAGAGCTGGATCTTGATATTGTTCCTGAAGAACCTGCTATTTTACATAAACAAGACATTACTCAACCTAAAAAGACACAGGCAAAAGATAAAGATGACGATGAAACTGAGCATCTAGATATCTATGTGTAAAGAGGTTTTGAAATTCCTCAGAAAGAAAATAAGTTAGCGGCTAATTTGCTTTTACTACGAACTTCTTAGTATATTGATTGAAAGGGATAATCAAAGATAGGGAAAATTTTATGGTAAACGGTAGGTCAAAAGGCGGCAACAAATTTACCGATAACCTCGAGTCTAAACAACCTGCTAACATATTTCTGACCTTTGTAGGTAAACCTCTCTTTAAAATTTTTTTCATTTTAGCGGCATTTCTCGTATTGGTTTTTTCTTGGCTTTATAACGCCCAAGAAAAATTGCAAACAGTACATGACAATAGCCTTTTATATGCTCATCACCCTGAAATTGATGATATCTACTTTTTAGACTATCGATTAATCGGCGAGAATCTTAGATCTAAACAAAATTTCCGAGTAGCAAAAGTGATTGATATCACTGGGGATGTGGTAACTATGCGCTATAGTGAACTATTATTTGAATTCCAAAATGCCGCAGTTAACAGCATTAGGTATGGTCAATTAAGGTATGACGACTATTTTCAAAAAGCCCGTTTGAATTTTAATAAAAATACGCTAGTTCAGTGGGTAAATTCTGGTGCTGTTTACCTGATTGAACGTCCAGAAAGTGGCAGATTATATGGTAACTTTATTTCTCCTGAAAAATCGATTGAGAGAATGGATCCAAACACCAGAGGACTTAGGGAGTTTGAAAGTGCCCAGGCTTATCTTGATTTAGAGTACGATGAGTTAGCAGAAAACAAGGCGTTTATTTTATTAGAAAAGTCTGCGAACTTAGACTTTGACCGAGCACAAATATTATTAGCTGAACTATATTTGAGTGGCATAGGCACTGACAAAGATAAAACGCAGGCACTTTATTGGTTTAATAAAGCGGCATTACAAAGTAACGAAGCGGCGATTCATAAATATGCAATTGTTTGTGAACAAGTAGATAGCTGCAATGTTTATGATTTTTATCAACAATTATTTGATTATGGTGTCAATATTCAAGTGAGAAATGGTCGTTATAATGTAAAACTTGATTAAGGAAAGTGTGTACTTTTCTGAAGTTATCTATTTTATATTAATGGACCTTGTATCTCTTTAAAATAATCTTAAGCACTTTATAATTAGCCATCATTTTATTTTTTGGTTTTTTATGACTCCTGTTGAACTTGCTTTTTCTGAGCAAGGTATTCTCGCCAAAGTGCTTTCTGGCTATTTACCTAGACAACCACAAATTGATATGGCACTTGAAGTTGAGTTAGCCATAGAAAACCAAACCTCGTTAGTGGTGGAAGCAGGTACAGGAACGGGGAAAACCTTCGCTTACCTTATTCCTGCTTTGTTGTCAGAAAAAAAAGTTATTGTTTCAACTGGAACAAAGAACTTACAGGAACAACTTTTTCATAAAGATATTCCGCTGTTAAAACAAGCCATGGCTACTAATGCACAAATGGCATTACTTAAAGGCCGGGCCAATTATTTGTGTATTTACCGGCTGGAGCTGTATCAAAACGAGCGTGGACAATTAGACGCTCAAACGTTGGCAGATTATGTCAAAGTCAAACAATGGAGCACACAAACACATTCAGGTGATATCGGTGAATTAGTTGATGTACCTGAAGACTCTGCGATATTTCCTTATGTTACTAGTACTGTAGATAACTGTTTAGCTCGAGATTGTCCTCACATTGACGACTGTTATCTTGTTCATGCAAGAAAAAAAGCAATTGATGCGGATGTAGTCGTGGTTAATCACCATTTGTTTTTTGCTGATATGGCGCTAAAAGATACTGGTTTTGGTGAACTTATCCCACAAGCTGATGTAGTTGTATTTGACGAAGCACATCAAATTCCAGACATTGCCAGTGAGTATTTTGGTCAAGCCTTTTCAACGAGGCAAATACTAGAATTATGCTCTGATCTTATTCAGCTTTATCACACAAGTCTCACCGATGTTAAGCAATTAGGAAAAGCGGCAGAGAAGCTACAAAAAACGGCGCAAGAATTTCGTTTGTTGTTTAATCATGACCCCGAACGCGGAAATTGGCGTGAAATGATTTCGTTACCTCGAATTAAACGTTGTTTTGAAAATTTAAAAACAGATTTAGACTTTGTTTATCAAGTGGTGAAATTATGTGTATCGCGCAACGAAGCGATTGATCACTGCTTTGAACGAGCCGTTAGCATTTTGGCGCAATACGACATAATGGCTAATGTCGAACAATTTGGTGTTAGTTATTGGTATGAAACAACGCGCAGACATGTTGTACTGCACCTTACGCCATTGAGTGTGGCTGACAAGTTCCAGCATTACATCGAGCAGTCAAACGCTGGGTGGATCTTCACCTCCGCTACTATTGCCGTTGACGGAGGCTTTAATCATTTTACCCAACAGTTGGGCATAGAAAGTGCGGCAACACTTTTGGTCGATAGCCCGTTTGACTACTTACAGCAGTCACAATTAATTGTACCGAGATACTTGCCCGAAGCGCATAAAGCAGAAAGAGCACAAGCACTTGCTAATGTTGCTAAACCTCTTATTGCTGCCAGTAAAGGGGCGTGCTTCATGTTGTTTACCAGTTATCGCATGTTAAACCAAGTGGCCGATATTTTAGCGGATACCATTGACAATCCGCTGCTGGTTCAAGGGCAAATGAGTAAAAGTAAAATTTTGCAGGAGTTCACCAACAACCCTGATGCAGTATTGTTGGCAACCGCAAGTTTTTGGGAAGGAATAGACGTTAGAGGCAATAAATTAACCTGCGTTATTATTGATAAGCTGCCTTTTGCTTCACCAGATGATCCTATGTTGCAAGCTAGAAGTGAAGATGTAAAACGTCAAGGTAAAGATCCGTTTTATGAAATTCAATTGCCACAAGCGGTCATTGCTTTAAAACAAGGGGTTGGCCGATTAATTCGTGATGTAACTGATCAAGGTGTCATGGTAATATGTGACGATAGGTTAGTGAATAGGCCTTATGGGCAAGTATTTTTGAAAAGTTTGCCCGATATGCGCCGAAGCCGAAATATAGAAGCTGGTCGATTATTCTTAGAAAACCTGCATCAACATTGAGTCGTAATTAAATAACTATGTTAAATATCATTGCAATTGATGCTTCAACAGAAGCATGTTCAGTTGCTCTGCAATGGCAGGGCAAGATTTATCACCGATTTGAATTGTGTCCGCAGTCACACAGTACCTTATTATTACCTATGATTGATGAGGTATTAAAAGAAGCTAACTGTACGTTAAATCAGTTAGATGGTTTAGCCTTTGGTAGGGGACCGGGTAGTTTTACTGGTGTAAGAATTGGTATTGGTGTAGCACAAGGTTTAGCATTTTCTGCCGACTTAAAGGTTGTTGGCATTTCCACATTACAAGCTATGGCACAACAAGCTTTTCAAGAGCATCAGCAAGACTATGTTATTGCGGCAATTGACGCCCGTATGTCAGAAATCTACTTAGCAGCGTTTTCATTAAAAGATGGTTTAATGCAACCGGTCACCCAAGAAACTGTTATTGCTCCAGCAAATGCAAAAGCGTTTTTAAGCGAGCAAACGGGCTTTGATTACGGTGTCGGCTCTGGTTGGCAAGCTTACCAAGAGGCTCTTTTTGATCTTGTCGATAATTCAAGTCATATTGACGTGTCTTTCCCTGACGCTCGTATGATGTTACCAATAGCGGAATCAGAGTTTAAACAAGGAAATGCTGTGTCAGCAGAACAAGCTCAACCTGTTTATGTACGGGATACGGTTTCTTGGAAAAAACTTCCTGGACGTGAATAACGGTTGGCGAATTGGTGAAAATTTGTTACCTTTTATCTTATGCAAGTAGCAAGTAATACCGCTTATACTCCGCAGGTAAATCCTGCGCTTAATGTTGATACCCAAACTCGGGTCAATCGACAGGGTGAGCAATTACTTGTTCGTGAGCAAGAACAGCAAGCTCAACAACGTCAGCAAAATGAACAAAATGCTGAGCGTTTTGATGTTGATGAACAGGCCATTGCACTTGTTGAGCAAGAGCAGCAGCGACTGTCAGCACAATCACGAACTAACGACAATAATAGCTTTTCTACTAATGCTCAGTACGATCAACCTTCTCAGCAAAACCAAACAGCTGTTGCAGCGTATCAATCAGTAAACGACCAACAACAACGCGATTCAATCTCACAAGCGTTTGGTGTTGATCTTTATGCTTAGTCCCTTGTTTTATTTATAAATGGTAAAGAGCACTAACTCTTCAATTCAATTCCACGAAAAATATCGCTTTTGGCTGTTGGTCATAACTGCGGCGCTGTTTATGGAAATTCCTTTTATTTCTGTTCCTTTTAAGTGGTTTGAAACTTATTTCCATGAGATAAGTCATGGTATTGCGGCCGTGGTAAGTGGCGGTGAGATTGTCAGTATTAAACTGTATTTTAATGGTGCGGGTTTATGTACCACCAGAGGTGGCAGTCAATTTTTGACTGCTTTTATGGGCTATACCGGTGCGAGTTTATGGGGGTTAATACTCTATAAACTTAGTGGTTACCAAAAATATAGTGCAACCATTGTGACTATCGTTCTAACACTGCTTATGGCAATTAGCTTGTTATTGTGGAGCAGGGATCCTCTAACGATCTTCATCATCATGAGTTTGATCGGGATTTTGCTATTAAAACTTAAATTTAGCCATTCATTTTATCTCCCTTGGATTACTCAATTTATAAGTGTCGTTGTATTACTGAACAGTGTAAAAAGCCCGTTATATTTGTTAGATGGAAGAGCGTTAGGTGATGGTGCAACATTGGCACAAATAACATTTATTCCTGAAATTATTTGGGTCGTAATTTGGTTTATTATAGGTATGATAAGTTTATATTTTCTTGCGCGACAAAATAAAAGTTCTACATTTGGAGGTTCGCATGTTTAAAAAGTTTTCTGCACTAGTAACCGTTGCTTTAATGGCCACAGGTTGTGTTCACGTACCAGATAAATTGCAGATTAGTGAAGGTGCGGTACTTACCAACTTTACGGATGTAAAAGGTAATGGTGAGGCCACTGTTGGGCAACAGGCGCGTTGGGGCGGTGTAATCGCCGATATTAAAAATTACAAAGACAATACCATGATTGAAGTGGTGCACTTTGACTTAAAATCATCAGCTCGACCTAATGTACAAGATGAAACTAAAGGACGATTTAGAGTTTATTATCAAGGCTTGCTTGATCCTATGGTATATAAAAAGGGTAGAAGTATTACCGCTGTAGGTACTGTTAAAGGTGAAGAATCTGGAAAAATTGGTGAGCATGAATACCAATATCCTGTGCTAAATGCCAACTATGTGCATTTATGGAAAGAAATTAAACAAGTAGATGTGCGCGTAACTCATTACCCTCAGTGGTATACACCGTCACTTTGGTATTATCATCGCCCATATTATTACTCTCCTTATCGAACAAAAGTTCGCTCAAATGTCAAACCAGTTAAAAAAAGTAACTAATGTTAGACCGTGAGTTTGTTTCAAAAAGAGACGGGTTTAGTTTAACTGGCATAGAGAAAGGAGCAGGGGATTCTCCTATTTTATTTCTGCATGGCTGGTTAGATAATGCCGCTAGTTTTATTCCTGTTTTTGAGCATTTAAATGATCAACATGTGGTTGCGATTGATTGGCCGGGTCACGGCCATTCATCACATCGCGGGCAAGATGCCCATTACCATTTTTATGATTACGTATACGATCTGTTAAGTTTATATGCAGAACAAGGGTGGCAACAGTTGCATATTGTCGCTCATTCTATGGGCGGCATGATAGCTTGTGCGTTTGCAGCAGCGTTTCCAGAAAAAGTTAAATCATTGACACTAATAGACTCAATTGGTTTTATCGTTGCTGAGGCAAACAAAACAACCGAACAATTACGTGAAGGAATGTTAAGTCGAGTTAAATTACTTGATAAAAAAAAGCCGGTTCATAAAACGATTGACTCTGCTATTCAAGCTAGAATGATAGTTTCAGATCTAAATCAACCAAGTGCAGCACTTTTATGTCAACGAGGCATTGTCGCCGTTGAAGGTGGCTATACTTGGCGGGCTGATAGTCGATTAAGAAATGTTTCTCCTTATCGATTAACGCTAGACCAAGCGATGCAACTCGTTAACGATATAAATGTGCCGGTTCAACTTATATACGGTGATAAAGGCTTAAAAATGGTAAAAAATGCAATGGAGTTGTTTTTACCTAAATATAAAGACATCGCGATTCATCAACTATCGGGTGGTCATCATGTCCATATGGAACAAGCGGATAAAACAGCTACTTTAATAAAGCAGTTTGTTCATCTAACGGATGAAAAACAGGCGTAAACAAGGAAGTGGCCTAATGTTGCGTGATTGATAAAATATTCATCAGTTGTTGTAAAAAATTGAAAAATTATAGACATTAGACCAGTAATAAAGTAAAACTTGTCGATTCAAACAAGTGTTTTAAAAACCTAGCTTGCATCTCAATAAAAATTAATCAATAAATGAGATAGTCGTAGAATAATCCAAATTTAAAGCTAGAGTTAATGTTGCAAATCACATAGGAGAAGCGCAGTGCAAAAAGTATGGCTTGAAAAAAGTTACCCGCCAGGTGTCCCTCACGAAATAAACCCAGATAAATACGCTTCTCTGGTGGAAATGTTCGATAAATATGTAGGGATTTATGCCAATCGAGCTGCATTTATCAGCATGGGGGCGGAAATTACCTATGCGGAACTAGAAACTCAGGCCAAAGCGTTTGCAGCTTATTGTCAACAAGAGTTAGGGTTAAAAAAAGGTGATAAGTTTGCCATTATGGTACCGAATTGCTTGCAGTACCCCGTTGCTTTATTTGGTGCTTTGCTAGCAGGTTTAACGGTGGTTAATGTTAACCCGCTTTATACTGCTCGTGAGTTGGAGCACCAATTAAAAGACTCTGGTGCAAAAGGCATGTTAATCATTGAGAACTTTGCGCATACGCTTGAAAAGGTCATTGATAAAACACCTGTCGAGCACGTGATTTTAACTTCATTGGGGGATCGTCTCGGAACCGTCAAAGGTGCGATTGTCAACCTAGTTGTAAAATACGTAAAGAAGATGGTGCCAGCTTTTAAATTGCACAACACCATTCGATTTAACACTGTGATTAATAATGGTAGGTCAATGCCTTATACACCAGTGTTATTATCTGGTGATGACCTTGCATTTTTGCAATATACCGGTGGAACTACTGGTGTTTCAAAAGGGGCAATGTTAACCCATAGAAATATGGTAGCGAACCTAGAACAAGCAAAGGCTGTAATTAAACCGCAACTTGAAGAAGGTAAAGAGTTAGTGGTAACCGCGTTGCCGCTTTATCATATCTTTGCTTTAACTGCTAATTGCCTTACCTTCATTACTTTGGGCGGCACAAATTTATTGATCACAAACCCTCGAGATATGCCTGGGTTTGTGAAAGAACTTTCTAAATACCAATTTACCGCGATAACAGGGGTAAATACCCTGTTTAATGGTTTACTCAATACACCTGGTTTTGCTGATCTAGATTTTAGTTATTTAAAGGTTTCTCTTGGTGGCGGTATGGCGGTGCAGCGTCCGGTGGCGGAAAAATGGGAGTCTGTCACTAAAACGCGTTTACTTGAAGGTTATGGTCTAACAGAGTGTGCACCTTTAGTCACTTTATCTCCCTATAACCAAGCGCATTACAATGGCAGCATTGGTTTACCGGCACCTTCTACCGATATTAAAATTGTTAAAGATGACGGCAGTGAAGCTGATGTTGGTGAAGCCGGTGAAATGTGGGTTTATGGACCACAGGTAATGAAAGGGTACTTTAATCGTCAGGAAGCGACTGATGAAATCCTTAAAGATGGCTGGTTAGCTACAGGTGATATCGCCACTATGGATGAAGTCGGCTATTTCAGAATTGTTGACCGCAAAAAAGATATGATCATTGTATCTGGGTTTAACGTTTTTCCAAATGAAATAGAAGAAGTTGCCGTATCGCATGACGGCATATTGGAAGCTGCAGCGGTTGGTATTCCAAATGAAAATAGCGGTGAAGAAGTTAAGTTGTTTGTGGTTTTAAAAGATAAATCACTCACTAAAGACGATATTATAAAACACTGCCGAAGTGGTTTAACTAACTATAAAGTTCCTAAGCATATTGAATTTAGGGATGAGTTACCAAAAACCAATGTGGGCAAAATATTACGCAGAGAGCTTCGTTAAAAACCACAATTTGCGGACAGAAAATAAGAAAAAGCCAAGCAATATTTGCTTGGCTTTTTTACCAAACCAATAGGTATATTAATTTAACCTTGAGCTTTGATTACTTGCCCGTTGGTTTTAAGGCTATCATCAGCCATCAAATAAACATACAGCGGCATGATATCTTCTGCACAAGCGATAGTTGACTGGTCTTCTCCAGGATAAGCCCTTGCTCTCATTGGTGTTGCTGTCGCGCCTGGGTTGATAGCGTTAACTCTTAGAGAAGAGTCTTCATATTCATCTGCAATGACTTCCATTAGGCCTTCAGTAGCAAATTTAGACACGCTGTATGCGCCCCAAAATGCTCGACCTTTATTGCCTACACCTGAAGAGGTAAACACTAAAGACGCTGTTGGCGCTTTTAACATCGTTGGAATGAGTGCTTGCGCCAAAAGGTGCTGTGCGGTTACGTTGACTTTAATGATATCGTCCCAAATTTGCTGATGAATGTTGGTATAAGGCGTTAATTCACCTAACATAGAGGCATTGAGTAAGGCACCGTCTAACTTACCAAACTGCTGGGCGATAGTATTAGACATATCTATATAGTTTTGCTGCGTTGCGCCTTTCAGATCCAAAGGAATAATGGCGGGCTCAGGGTAGCCAGCTTGCACAATTTCGTCATAAACACTTTCTAGCTTTGCTACTGTTTTGCCGAGTAAAATGACTGTTGCACCTAATCGAGCATACGTTAGAGCAGCTTGTCGGCCAATACCGCTACCAGCACCTGTTACTAGAATGACTTTATCTGTTAAACTATTGTCTTTTAAATCGTATTCAAACATGGTGAATTGCCAGTTGGAAAATTTATGGCGGCATTTTACTGTGTGTGTTGGTTATTGACGAGTAAAACTTATTCGGTGGCGCTTTATTTTGTTAAATATTGTTCTTTTATGAAAAAAGCGCTAGCGAAAAGCGGATTCTTGAGTTAAGTTTAACTGGTCTAACTTGTTGAAATTTACATGATGTAAACAAGTAAAACCTATAAGAATAAAAGATTAGAGCGTTTGTTTGACATTCCTGCCCTGTTTTTGCTTGCTTCTAAAGCTATTAAGTATTGCGGGTATTGCCGTAAATACGGCCAAACAAACAGCTAGAACAACAAACACGAAAGTTAACACGCTCTAGTGAATGGGGAGAAATAATGAAAAAGCTAGTTCTTAGTATTGCTATTGCCAGCAGTTTGGGATTAACCGCTTGTGATAGTGAAACTGTCAAAGATGTTCAAAAAGAAGCCAACCAAACCGGTCCTATTGCCGTTGAGCCAGCTAGAGTGGTATTCGATCCCGCTTCGGGCATTAGTGGCTTATCAGTGCCTAATGATTTGATCTTTTCTGGTACCAAAGACGGTACGTTAGAAATTCCTGTTGAAGATCCAACAGATGGTTCTGATCCATTTGTTGCTGCAAGTGCTTTAGACGGATGGTCTACATCTAATCCATTTTTGATCAATATAAAGTTTCCAGAAGGGAGAACACTAGACGAAGCTAGTGCTAAAACTCCGGGCTCAGTTAGAGTATTTGAAGCTATTATGGGTGGTGACACATCAGATGCCGACTGTGCCACAGTTACACGAGGAATGGCTTGTAAAATTGTGACTGAGTTAACATTTGGTCAAGATTTTGTGACGCAAAAGAAAGGTGATGCCGTTGCCTTTATTCCAACTAAGCCATTAAAAGGTAAAACTACATATTTATTTGCATTAACCAATGCTTTATCTGATAGTGATGGCAATGCGTTAGCGGGCTCTACTACCTATAACTTGGTGCGCCAAGACATTAACACAAAACCACTAGGTACAGACTCTCAAAAAGCATTACAAGCAACAATTAATAGCTATGAAAAAGCAGTTGTTTCTGCTGGTGTGGATTCAGACGACATAATTTACACTATGGCTATGACCACTCAATCTACCGTTGATGTGTTGTATACCGTGAAAAACTTAATGGCAAGTCAGCCGTCACCAAGTATTGCTGTTGTTGATACAGGTATGTCTGTTGCCGATGCATTGACGGGTAAAATTCCTGCAGAAGCTATTCCATATTTTAGTACTGCTAACTACTTAAAAGGCTCTGTTACATTACCTTATTATCTAGGGGTGCCTACAGCTGCAAATCCAACAGCTCCAGTTAACACTTGGTGGACAGGATTATGTGATTCGGGTGCTATGTTAGCTGGTTTAGCCGCGCAAAATCCTGCTGCAATTCCTGCCCAGCCTAAAGATGAAATTGATGCTCAATGTATGGCGATTTCACAAGCAAGTAACTTACCTGCACCAGGTCTAAGAAATTTAGGTATTGATACAGAACGAAACTTAACAAAGTTTAACCCTGTACCTAAAATGAATGCGATGTTGCCAGTTGAAGTACAAATGACTACACCTGATTTAACTTGGGTGAATGCAGTTAGAGCTGGTATGGGACTTGACCCTATCGCTGAACCTGAAGGTGGCTGGCCAGTTGTGGTATTGCAACATGGTATAACGTCACAAAAAGAGGTGATGTTAAATTTAGCGGGTTTATTGTCTGTTAACGGATTTGCCTCTGTAGCGATTGACTACCCATTACATGGGTCTCGTGGCTTTGATTTAAACGGTGATGGTGTTGATGAAATCAATGCAACAACGGTAAGTACACTGCACTATGTAAATTTAGGTAGCATGCTGACCATGCGCGATAATACACGTCAAAGTGCTATTGATATTGTTGGTTTACGCTTAGGTTTAAATGATCTTCAAGGTGTTGATGCTGACGGTAACCCAGTGAACATTAATAGTAATGAAGTACACTTTTTAGGCCATTCACTTGGTGCTATTTACGGTATTAATGCTGTAACACTTGCCAATACACCGTTAAATCCTGCAATTGATCACAAGTTTAGGTTTACTACTAACACTTTGGCAATGCCGGGCTTAATGTTAGCTAACTTTGGTATGGAGTCACCTGCTTTTGCTAGCTTAGCTAAATCAAATTTAACGTTAAAATCGTCAGAGGCATTTCAAGGCTTAATCGCACAACTGTATCCTCAAGGGGATTATACTCAAGCAGAGTTAAGTGCGACATATGATGACTTTTATCAAAACATGTTAACGCCAGCTCAACGAGCTGAGTTAGATGGAGTATTTGCACAGTTTACCTTGATTGCACAAACAGTAACGGATTCAGGGGATCCAGTGAACTATGTGCAAACGCTTGCTGCGACACAAACACCAACCTTGTTGTTTGAGATTGTAGGTGACGGCATGAGTAATCTTTCTGATCAAGTAGTTACTAATACTGCCCCGCAAACACCGTTAGGTGGAACAGAGCCTGCTATTGCATTATTAGGGCTTCCAGCTGTGAGTTCAACATCTGAAGGCTCAGGTGCTGTAAGGTTTGTTAATGGTCACCATGGAACAATACTTGACCCGAGACCAAATGCGGTTTCACCTGATGCAGAAAAGAGCGCAAGAGCAACTCAAGAGATGCAACAGCAATTCGCCAGCTTCTTGTTATCTAAAGGCCAAATGATTAAGGTAACAGATACAGAAGTTATACATTAGTTTGAATTGATAAATTGATGTTTAAAAGCCCTCGCTATTTTGCGGGGGTTTTTTTTAGGGCTTTTGCCCCCATAATAATAGCAATTGTATTGATAAGTTTGATTGGAGCAACACTTGGAATTTTTATACGAGTACGGACTTTTTTTAGCTAAAACTGTGACCTTTGTTTTAGCGTTTGCTGGCATAGTTGCCATTATTGCCGCTTCGGCGATGAAACAAAGCGGTAAAAAAGGGGAAATGGAAGTTACCGATATTTCGGAGCAGCTTAAAGATGTAGAGGATGAGATAATCCATCACCTATTGAGTAAAGAAGAACTCAAGGAGAAAGAGAAAGCAGATAAAAAAGCCGCGAAGGAAAAAGCTAAAGCAGAAAAAGAAGCCGAAACGTCAACAACCAAAGAGCCCAAGCTGTATGTTATCGACTTTAAAGGTAGTATTGACGCAAAAGAAGTTTCAGCATTAAGAGAAGAAGTTACCGCAATTTTAATGGTGGCAACAGAGCAAGACGAAGTGTTAGTTAAGCTGGAAAGTGGTGGGGGAATGGCACACGCCTATGGCTTAGCCGCTTCTCAATTAGAGCGATTAAAACGAGCAAACATCCCATTAACAGTGTCAGTAGACAAAGTGGCTGCAAGTGGCGGTTATATGATGGCCTGTGTTGCAAACAAAATTATCGCAGCGCCTTTTTCGATTATCGGCTCCATTGGTGTAATAGCGCAAATTCCAAATTTTCACAAAGTGTTAAAGAAGAATGATATAGAGTTTGAGCAGCTCACTGCTGGTGAATACAAGCGTACTTTAACCATGTTTGGTGAAAATACAGATAAAGGTCGTGAAAAATTTATCGAAGAATTAGAAGAAATGCACGACTTGTTTAAAGACCATGTTCATGAACATAGACCTGTTTTAAATATCGAAAAAGTTGCCACTGGTGAAACTTGGTCTGGTAGCAATGCCATTAAAGTGGGCCTTGTTGACGAAATTCAAACAAGTGACGACTACATTTGTCAGGCGACTAAGGAAAGAAGAGTTATCGGCATTCATTACGCTACAAAGAAAGGTTTGGCAGAAAAGTTGTCAAAAGCAGCATCGCTTTCTATTGATAACCTAGTCAGTAAACTTTGGCAAAATAATCGTATTTTCCCAAGTTAAATTATGGAAAAAGATTTTTGGCTGCAATGTTGGCAGAAAAAGCATATTGCTTTTCATCAGCTCAGTTTTCACCCTTGGTTAACTTCTGTCATCAAGGAGAAGCTGCCTGCGCAGCCAATAAAAACATTTATCCCACTTTGCGGTAAATCAGACGATATTGTGTGGTTTTCAGCATTTGGAAACGTTGTAGGTAGTGAACTAAGCGAAATTGCCTGTTGTGATTTTTTTACCGAAAAAGGCTACAAATTTTCTACTAAGTTGAATGGTGAACATGCACTTTTTCAACATGAAAATATTGAATTATGGCAAGGGGACTTTTTTAAGTTAACTCCCGAAAAGTTGGGCGACTTTGATGTGGTTTATGACCGAGCAGCTCTTGTCGCCTTACCAAAACAAATGCAGCTTGATTATGTGAATCATTTAAAACAGTTTATTGATACAAAAACTAAATTGTTTTTAATTGCCGTAGCGTTTAATGATGATGACTGGCAAGGACCGCCATTTTCCATAACCGACGACGATATTCAGCAGTTATTTTCATCGTTTTCGGTAGAAAAGATTGCAGAGCACAAGCTATCCAATAATCAGTTTGCTCAACGTAAAATGGCAGTAGGTAACTTAAAAGAAGCGCTTTACCTAATTCAGAAATAGACTATCTCGATGCAAGCAGCAATAAAAAAGGTGCCAATGGCACCTTTTTTATTGCTGAGTTTTAAGCTCAGTACCTATTAAGATTTCAAATGATGAAAGTCTATGTTTTCTATTTTCTTGCCAGCATCTTTATCATTAAACGTTGTGGTGTCTAATTGACCTTCTGACTTAGCAACAATCGTTGTGACCATACAATCACCGGTAACATTAACAGCGGTTCTAGTCATATCTAGCAAACGGTCAACACCAATAATTAGCGCTATGCCTTCTACAGGAAGGCCAACTTGTTCAAGTACCATGGCTAACATAATCAAACCCACACCTGGAACACCAGCTGTACCTATGGATGCTAAAGTTGCTGTTAAAATAACAAGTAAGAAATCGGTAAACGTTAAGTCAACGTTAAATACTTGCGCAATGAACACCGTAGCAACACCCTGCATGATGGCAGTACCGTCCATATTGATCGTTGCACCAAGAGGAACCGTAAACGACGCTATAGAGTTGTTTGCGCCAAGTTTTTTGGTGGCGGTTTCCATCGTAACTGGGATAGTTGCGTTACTGCTTGACGTAGAAAATGCAAATAACATCGCGTCACGCATTTTTGTAAGGAAAGTTAAAGGGTTTAAACCTGTGAACCCTTTAAATAGTAGTGGATAGGTGATTACTGCATGTAGAATTAATGAACCCAATACCACAAAAAAGTAATATAGAATGTTGCGGAATATATCAAAATCCATTGTAGAAAATAATTTGGCAAGTAAACAAAATACGCCATAAGGGGCTAGGTTCATTAAAATAGTAACCAGGCGCATTACTACAACATTTAAATCTTCAAACAAGGAGGCAATTCGATTGCCCGCTTCACCTGATAGAGCAATTGCGATACCAAACAACAAGGCAAATACAATGACTTGTAACATGTTGCCTTGCGCAAAAGCGGCAAACGGGTTACTTGGGAACATTTGAATAAAAACTTGTGCTAACGTTGGGGCTTCTTTAGCTTCAAAGGTGCTTGTTGTCGTCAAAACAATACCTTCACTCTCACCTGGCGTGAACAGAAACGCCATTCCCATTGCAAAGCTGATGGCAATGGCTGTTGTTATCAAGTATAAACCGATAGCTTTACCGCCGATTCGACCTAACTTTGTTGTATCTTGCAAAGAACAAGTGCCACAAATAAGTGAAACAAAAACTAAGGGTACAACTAACATTTTTAAACTGGCGATAAATATTTGGCCAATTACTTCAAAAATGCCTTCAACAAATATGGCTTTTAATGAAATGGAAGCTTCTGAGAAACCAAGTGGTATAACATAATCACCAGACTCCCCCATAATAGCTTTAAATAACAGGCCAACTAAGATGCCCGATATCATACCAATTACGATGCGGGCGGTGAGCCCTAAGGGTTGCTTTTCTTTTGTCATAATACTAATTATTTTAGTTATAAATATAGTGTCTGGCGTAAGGGTACCAGTAAATGGGGAGTTTAAAAACCTATCTAGTGTTGCTTTTTTTATTAAGTTAGTGACCTTTTTGTTTTTTTTCAGTTACTATTAAGCTGTTACTTAAAATAAGATCATCAGGGAGATGCTAAATATGGCACTTGTTAGATCCGTCTTTTATATCGTGTGTTGCATGGTGCTAATTGGTTGTGGCGGAGGAGGTGGCGGCCTCAGTGATGGCGGGACAACTCCTGATCCAACTCCAGAACCAATTAAAATTAATTTGTCCTTGTCAGACTCAAAAGTTTCTAATGGCAATCCTTTGGAGGTGACCGCTATAGTTACCCAAGGAGGAGTTCCTGTTGCTACTAAGCTTGTTACTTTTACTTTGGATAAATCAGATATTGCTATTTTTGACAAAGGTATTAGTTCAGTCGCTACAGATTCGGCTGGCAAAGCTGTTGTAACATTATTGGCTGGAAATAAAGCTGATGGTGGGACAATTGTGGCCACTACAGATACGGGCGAAAGCTCAGAAACTTTAGCGTTTAATAGTGCTGGCGATGGTAATGTTATAGTAGGTCCGCAAATTGATGAAATTGCAATCTTCGCCAATACTCTTCAATTAGCGTCAAGTGGTGCCCAAGAAATTGCCCTAACCGTTATTGCAAAAAACAATAAAAATATTTTAATCCCTGGTGCAGATATTTCATTTAGCTCCGATTCAGGGGAATTATTAATTTCTAAAGATGATAATGAAGTTCCTAGCTCTATAACAAACGACAAAGGTCAAGCTACCGCGATCTTAAGTACACAAAATAATCCCAAGAATAGAACGATTACCGTCACAGCAAGTAATGGCTCAATTTCTGATGAAATTAATATATTTGTCGTAGGAACTACTGTTCAGTTTTCTGGCTCGTCTAGCTTGGCGTTTAACGATGACTCTACTTATATTATTAATGTGTTAGATTCAGATAGCGAAGGAGTTTACGGTGCACAGGTGTCATTATCCCTAGCGAATGACCCTGCTACTGGCGCTGCGAACCTGTCGTTTCCTTCAACTGTGACAACTAATGAAGAAGGACAGGCATTTATTCAAGTCACTGGGGTGACCGGAGGTACAAATACCATCATTGCAAGTGCGATGGGAGCAACTGCGAGTAAAGCTATTTCTGTTCAGGCAGACTCCTTTGTCTTTACTGGTTTTAACAATGGTGACGGCGTTGCCGTTAATCCTTCAAATGGCAATGTAACACCACCAGATGTACTGCTATCAGACACAGCAACTGTTACTTTATCATGGAACCGCTCAGGTACACCTGTTGCTAATGGTACTCGAGTCGATTTTTCGACAACGAGAGGAACCTTGTCTTCATCTAGCGGTGTCATAAATAATGGGCAAGTTTCAACTACGCTTACCTCAAACGATGCTGGTAAGGCAATTGTTACCTTCACAGGTTCTGATGGAAATATACAACTCTCTAATCAGCTAGCGTTTGAATTTGTTGCCGAAACTGTTGACCGACTAATAGCTCAAGCGTCGCCTAACTCAATTGGTCCTGATGGTCAAACTTCGACTATTTCTGTAGTTGCTCGAGACCCTAATGGTAACTTGGTGAAAAACAAAACGATTGTATTTAGTTTAAGTGATACTACGGGAGGACAGATTTCTCCTGCAGAAGCGATAACAGACAGTAAGGGGAGTGCTTCAACAGTTTTTAAGTCAAGTACAGGTTCTGCGCAAAACAATATAACTATTACGGCAACGGTTAAAGACCAGCCGTCAATTATAGACACAGTAAACCTTACAGTTGCAGATCGAGAGCTCTTTATAGCAATTGGTACAGGTAACGAAATTGAAGATAATGAGACCAGCTATACTAAGCGCTTTGTTGCTTTTGTTACGGATGCTGACTCTAATCCTGTAAAAAACCAAAAGCTGACGGTATCTAGTGTACCTGATGCATATTATAAGGGCAGATGGCTACCGCTTTATGATGGAGACGAATTTATTCGCTGGGTTACTGCTGGAGAAATTGGTACTCATACGCCTGATGAACATAACAGAGATACGGCGCTTTATTTAACTTCACAACCACCAACTCGTTGTTTAAATGAAGATATTAATTTAAATGGCATTTTAGATCCTGGTGAAGATACAAATAATAGCGGAACCCTTACGCCAGGAAATGTGATATCTTCATTAGCTACAGTGAGTGTAGAAAATGACAATACCACGCAAGTTGAGGCGGTTACTGATAACGAAGGCAAAGTAGTTATAGAGCTTGTTTATGCACAAAGCTTTGGCGGCTGGGTAGATATTAATCTTATAGTATCGGGTAAAGTAGGCGGAACAGAAAGCATTGCTAAAACAACTTATACATTACCTAACTCGGCTCAGGATATTAATTCAGAGGATATCTCACCTCCAACGGCGAGTATTGGTATGAGTGGACCATTTGGTGAACACAACTCATGTAATGGTTGGCAATAATTAGAAGATGTGTTGTCCTGATATAGGTTGACACTTATTTTCTAAAACGCCTGATGAATTTCATCGGGCGTTTTGTATTTTAAAGCCATATGAGGTCTTCGTTTATTATAAATGGCAATAGACTCTTTCACCATTTTCCTTGCCTCTTTCAACGTACATGGCTTGTGTAACAGGTATTCCTGTTTCAATATGCCGTTCATGCGTTCAGCTAAGGCATTTTGATAACAATCATAACCGTCCGTCATTGAGCAACAGACATGGTATTTATCATGCAGTGCTTGGTATTCACGTGAGCAATATTGAATACCACGGTCTGAATGATGGATAAGTTTATCTTTACTCTTACGCGTATTAAGTGCATTCATAAAAGCCTGTTTAACACCTTTTGCTTTTAGGTTATCGGCAAGGTGGAAACCTACTATCTTTCTCGAATAGGCATCAGTAACAAGACTCAGGTAACTATCACCACTACTTGTTGGTAAGTACGTAATGTCTGCAACCCACAACTGTTCAGGTCGAGTAAGTGTTATCCCTTCCTTGATGAGGTTCGGGTGCTTATAAAAACGATGTAGACTGTGGGTAGTGCGATGAAAAGCACGCTTAGCACGCACAAGTAGTCGATGCGTTCGTAACAACGTAAATAACGTATCTCGGCCAATAAATAACGCAGTTTGGCTCATCAAGTGTTGAAGCTTCCTCGTGCCAATTCTAGGTTGATACCTTCGCTCGTTCACCACAAAGTCTAACACGCGTTGCTCTTGGGCATTACGCTTAGCCTGAACAATACATTGCTTGTAATATGCTTGCCGTGAGATACCTAGAAAAGTGCATGCCTTAGTGACAGTGAGAGTCTCTATCGCTTTTTTCTGGATAACTGTTCTTTTTGCTTTTTTGTAATACGTACTCCGTAGTCAGTTTCTAATACACTGACGACCGCTTCAAAAAACTGTGCTTTAAGCTGACTATCTGCTAATTGTTGCTCTAATTCTTTAATACGTTGCTCAGGTGTTTGGGGTAACTTGGTCTGACTCATGGCAAAACCTCGCGTTAAGAAAGTAGGAGTTCCTTTAGACCAATCTAGTCGACCATGCTTGCGAAGCCAAACTAAAACTGTGGAACAACCTTGAATACCATATTTATCTTGTGCTTGTTTATAGGTAAGTTCACCTTTTTCAACTTGTACAACTACACCTAATTTAAAAGCGATTGAGTAATCTTTTTGAGTTCGTTTAGTGATTGATTTCATAACACTCTCCAATTTAATGGTGGGAAAGTGTCAACCTTATTTAGGACGGGTCAAGATACGTAATTAAAAAAGGCGCATACCGCGCCTTTTTTATTATTAATCGTAAGTTAGATTATTTACACATTTGCTCAATTAAAAATGCTGAGATTTCAGCACCAATTTTTAACGTTTTTTCCGAACTTTCTGCGCCTTTGCCTGTACTGTCAGTAAAAGGTGCTATTTCCATCATATCGGCGCCAGTGATAGGAAATTGCTCGGATAATTTTTGCAAAATCTTTAATGCTTGTTCAGGAGTCATGCCATCAGGCTCTGGTGTTCCAGTAGCGGCAGCAAAACTGTCATCTAATGCATCTATATCAAAACTAACATAAAGTTCGTCTATTTGCTGCTCATGCAGTTGGCTTAGGATGTCTTCAATTATTGCATCTACACCACGCTCTAGCACTTCATGTGCCCAATGTTGTTTTACCCCAAACGTTCCCTCCCAATGGGCTTTTGGCTTGCCGCTAGAACGAATACCAATTTGAATTAAATGACTAGGATCATTCAAATCTTCTAAGATATGGGTGCACCAAGAACCAAAGCATAAGTCTATGCCTAAACGTTCCACTAATAAGTCAGTATGCGCGTCAAAATGTATAATAGCAGCGCGTTTACCTTGAGCTTTCTTAGCTTGTAAATAAGGTTTGGTTAATGCATAGCTAATAGAGTGATCACCGCCGATACCAAATACCCCTTTATCTGGGTATGTTGCATAAAAGTCATGTAACACATCTTCGGTAATCGTCAGTGGGCTGACGGCTAGGTCCGATGCTTCATTCTGATAAAGGGCTTTGCGACAGTTGGCGATAGTTTGGTCGTTAAGATATTTGTCATGTAATAAATGAGGAATAACACGCACATCACCTAAGTCAAAATGGCTTAGCGATGGGTGGTTTTTTAACAAGGTTGATCTTACAAATAGTGGCCCCCAATTTGCCCCTCTCAAAATGCCGCCACCGCAATCAGATGCTACACCTAACATAACGGCTTTACTACCAGCTGCTAGTTTATCTAAGCTATCTGCCCACAGGTTTTCAATGTCGTTAGTTTGACCGTATAAACTTTGATGTAACTGCTCTTTTCTTTCTTTGGCTGTATTTACTGTAAAAACTCCATTTCCAGGAGGACATAAGCTTTGTTTTACTCGTTCTAAAAAGGCGGCTTGCGTTGTCATATTAATTCTCTTAATCCTATTTTTATTCACTAACATGTTAGAAATTTGTTAGTTTGTCATTTTGCGCATATTTAAAAATTAGTGTAATAACTCTTATCATTCAGTTAAAACTCTACTATCATTACGCGCAAAATTAGTGATTTGTTCATTATAAAGCATTCAACTCTAGAGGTTAATTTAAAAAATATTTGCTTGTCAGCTTGCTTATTTGCAGATATATCTAATAGTAATGGTTAAATTTACTATGTAATTAGCTTTGCTAAATTACGATTTCAACGTGAGTTTTTAATCGAACAAGAAAATATCATTAGCTAGCATAAAAGAAAAACCAGTGCCGTTAACTGGTCAAAGTAGGATCAAATAAGTCTATGTCGAAATCTCTGGTAATTGTCGAATCCCCAGCAAAAGCAAAGACAATTAACAAATACCTTGGTAAAAACTTTATCGTTAAGTCGAGTGTTGGCCATGTGCGCGATTTACCTACGGGGAGCACAGGTAAAAAAGCTGCGACTAAATCGCCTGCTGAAGTGCGTAAAATGTCACCTGAGCAAAAAGCGAAGTATAAAGCACAAAGAGATCGCCAAGCCTTAGTCAATCGTATGGGGATAGATCCAGATAAAGATTGGAAAGCTGACTATCAAATTTTGCCGGGCAAAGAAAAAGTTGTTAGTGAACTAAAAAAATTAGCGGCCAATGCTGACACTATCTATCTCGCAACCGATTTGGATAGAGAGGGAGAGGCCATTGCTTGGCATTTAAAAGAAATTATCGGTGGCGATGACAGCAAATTTAAACGTGTAGTGTTTAATGAAATTACTGAAAATGCCATTCAACAAGCATTTTCATCGCCAAGCATTTTAAGTATGCCAGGAGTAAACGCACAGCAAGCTCGTCGTTTTCTAGACCGCGTCGTTGGCTTTATGGTAAGCCCATTGTTGTGGAAAAAAGTTGCAAGGGGCCTTTCAGCTGGGCGTGTGCAATCCGTGGCCGTCAAGCTAGTGGTAGAAAAAGAACGTGAAATTAAAGCGTTTAACCCAGAAGAGTATTGGGAAATTGATGCCCATACCAAGGCAACTACTAATGAAGAACTGTCACTTGCGGTTACTCACCATGGCGGTAAACCTTTTAAAGCCGTTAATGAACAGCAAGCTATGTCTGCTGTTGCTGTGCTTGAAAAAGCGGCATATCATGTATCGAATCGAGAAGATAAACCTTCTAAAAGTTTACCTTCTGCACCTTTTATTACATCGACACTGCAACAAGCTGCTAGTACTAAACTAGGCTTTGGCGTAAAACGCACAATGAGCTTAGCGCAACGTTTATATGAAGCCGGTCATATTACTTATATGCGTACCGACTCAACTAACTTGAGCGCTGATGCTATCAACATGTGCCGTAATTACGTAAGTGAAAACTTTGGTGATAATTATTTACCAGAGAAGTCTCGTCAATATGGTAGTAAAGCGAATGCACAAGAGGCGCATGAGGCAATCAGACCGTCAAACGTAAAACTAGAAGCGGCTTTTCTTGAAGGTGTAGATGCCGATTGTAAAAAGCTTTATGAGCTAATTTGGCGTCAATTTGTTGCCTGTCAAATGACGGCTGCACGATACACAGTTAGTACTATTACTGTAAGTGCAGATGATTATGCTTTAAAAGCAAAAGGCCGAGTAATGCAGTTTGATGGTTGGACAAGAGTTCATCCACAACTATCAAAAGGTGACAAAGATACACATTTACCTGACTTATCTGTAGGTGATGTATTAACACTTAATAACGTTGAACCTAGCCAGCACTTTACCAAACCACCTGCCCGATATGGCGAAGCGTCTTTGGTTAAAGAATTAGAAAAACGTTCTATTGGTCGTCCTTCAACTTACGCATCTATTATTTCTACGATTCAAGATCGTGGTTACGTAAAGCTGGATAAAAAACGCTTTTATGCAGAGAAAATGGGTGAAATTGTTACAGATAGTTTGTCTGAAAGTTTTAAAAACTTAATGAGTTACAACTTCACCGCGGAAATGGAAAAAGAGTTAGATGAAATTGCAGAAGGTAAACTTCCTTGGAAAGATGTACTAAATGCCTTTTATCAAAACTTTACAGAGCAGTTGTCTTTGGCAGATAAACCTGCAGAAGAAGGTGGTATGCCTTCAAATGAGCCAGTTTTAACTGATATAGACTGTCCTACGTGTGGCCGTAAAATGGGCATACGAACAGCATCAACAGGTGTTTTCCTTGGCTGCTCGGGCTATGCGCTGCCTCCAAAAGAGCGTTGCACGACGACAATGAATTTAACGCCTGGCGAAGAGGCGGTTAGTGTATTAAGCGAAGATCAAGAAACTGACGCATTACGAGCTATGCACCGTTGTCCAAAATGCCAAACCGCAATGGACAGCTATTTAATTGATGAAACGCGCAAATTACATGTGTGTGGTAATAATCCTGTTTGTGACGGCTTCGAATTGGAAAAAGGTACATTCAAAATCAAAGGCTATGATGGCCCAGTACTTGAGTGTGACCGCTGTAATGCCGATATGGAACTGAAAAACGGTCGCTTTGGTAAGTATTTTGATTGTACAAATAGTGAATGTAAAAATACTCGTAAGTTATTGGCTAATGGTGAAGCTGCGCCGCCAAAAGAAGATCCTGTGCAATTACCTGAGTTGCCTTGTGAAAAGTCTGAGGCACACTTTGTACTGCGTGATGGTGCTGCAGGTATCTTCCTTGCCGCAAGTACTTTCCCTCGCTCTCGTGAGACAAGAGCACCTAAGGTAGCTGAATTAAAGCGCTTTAGAGATCGTATATCACCGAAGTTCTATTATTTGGCTGATGCACCTGAGCAAGATCCTGCCGGTAACTTGGCGATAGTCAGATTTAGCCGTAAAACCAAGTCACAATACGTGATGACGGAAGTAGACGGAAAAGCAACTGGCTGGACCGCTTTATACCAAGATGGTAAATGGGTCGAATCCGAAGCTAAAAAACCTGCGCCTAAGAAAAAGGCGGCTAAGAAATAATAAAAAAGCACTCTTTGAGTGCTTTTTTATTAAAAGGCCTCTGTGAAAAAAGGGGCCATGTTGTTATTAAGCTTTTACTATTCGTCTAACCATTCTAATTCATCAATGACTCTGCGTGCCTCAGCAACGGTACAATCTGTTTTTGCCATCAATTCATTAATCGTGATACCTGAGTTCTTTTTTGCAATAAACAGTAAATGGTCATGGCTGAGTTTTTCACTTTCTTGTTTTAACTTCTTAGACAACCACAGCCAAGAGTCTTCATTAGCATTATCAATGAATTCAATAATTTGATAGAACTGTTCAGTGTTACCAATTAAACGCCAGTTTCGAGAACGACCAATACGCTGAAGTTCACAGCCAGCTTGACGTATTTCAGCTTTTAAAGCATAAGCTCGCAATACGCGTCTTAAAAAGGATGGCAAAATAATTGTCGTTGTTTTCATACGAACTGAAGTAATTGTTAGCTAAATAAATGTGTGAATAAAATACAAACCGCCATTGTAGTTGGGTGTTTATCCAAGTTCAAATAAATGACTAAAAGTTGTTAACGTCCGCCGGCAAGCTCTAAATGACTTCCAGTAATATAAGAAGCGTTATCAGACAGTAACCACGTAATTGCTTGTGCAACCTCAATAGGTTGTCCTCCACGCTGCATAGGTAAGCTTGACGCTAATCTATCAACACGATCAGGCTCACCGCCATCTCGGTGGATATCGGTATAAATTAACCCAGGACGTACGCCATTTACGCGTATGTTTTGCGCTGCAACCTCTAGAGATAAGCCTTTAGTGAGGGTGTCTATTGCGCCTTTACTGGCGGCATAATCCACATATTCGTTAGGAGCGCCTAATCTTGATGCGGCAGAAGATACATTGACGATTGCGCCACCAGAGCCACCAAAATTTGTAGACATGCGTTTAATTGCTTCCTTACAGCATAAAAAATAGCTTGTGACATTGGTAGAAAGCACTTGATTAATCCTGTCTGCGGTTAGTTCAACTACAGGAGATTGAGCGAATAAAATACCTGCATTGTTTACTAACTTTTTGAGTTGACCGGGTAGGGCGTCTATATGTTGAAATAATGACATCACTTGTGCTTCTATTGATACGTCAGCCTGTATGGCTACAGCATTGCCTCCCTTTGCTTGAATCTTTTTTACTACATCATTAGCACTTTTGTCGTCTTTGACATAGTTTACGATGACAAAGTCACCTTGAGCAGCTAAAAGTTCTGCTGTAGCTGCGCCTATGCCGCGGCCAGCACCTGTCACTAAAGCAATGGGGTGATGCATGATATCCGTCCTGTGGTTTTATTAGAGTATTGACTCTATCATAGAGTTTTCATAAAGAGCAATTTTGTACAAGGCTTTCATGTTTAGTCTTTTATACATTATGCTAGAAGCATTATTAAAGAGCGATCTGTCTATGCGGGAAACAGTAAAAGTAGGTTTTCATCAAGAGTTGGGTGGTATTGAGGTTATCAATGCCAGTTTTGGACGTAAAAACTTTAAGAAACACTACCACCAAACCTACACCATTAGTGTCATTGGAAGTGGTGGTCAGCGTTTTTTTCGCAGTGGTGCTGAGCATTTTGCACCGGAGAATAGCATTATCTTTGTCAATGCTGATGATATTCACACAGGTCAGGCTGCAAATGGAGTAGGCTGGACATACAAAGCCATTTACCCAACACCTGAACAGTTTGGCCAGTTGGCTAGTGATATTGGTTGGCAAGGGCAATTTGCTCCTTATTTTGCTGATGCTGTAGTTTATGACCCTACTATGGCTAATGCTCTACGCCGTTTATTTTTCATTCTTGAGAACGAATCACAACAGCTTTTACGAGAACAAGAAATTAACTTGGTGTTATCTCAATTGATGATTCGACATGGAAGTCATAAAAAAGAGGCAATTGAATTTCAGCGCTTAGAATTTGACAAATTATTAAAAGCTAGAGAATTTCTTCGTGGCAATGTTGAAGAAAATGTCACACTAAAACAGCTAGCAGATTATGTTGGATTAAGTCAGTTTCACCTTGCTCGTCAGTTTCAACAAAAATATGGTCTGTCTCCTCATGCGTACTTTATACAGTTTAAGGTGGCGCAAGCACAAAATCTCCTTAAGCGAGGAGTAAGTGTTCTCAATGTTTCAAATCAATTAGGCTTTTTTGATCAAAGCCACTTACACCGACATTTTAAGCGTGTCATTGGTTTAACCCCAGGCCAATACGCAAAAGCAGTTAATGGCTAGAATTATGCCTTCTGGACTAAACAAATGATAAACAAGAAAAATAGAAAATATTTGTTAAAGGGCATTATTGATATGCTGCCTTTTAACTTGGCGGTGCTGCCATGGGGGATATTGTGTGGATCATTAGCAATACAGCGGGGAATGTCAGAACTAGAAGCTATACTCATGCCGCTTCTCGTTTTTGCGGGGGCTGTGCAGTTGGTGTCTATAGAGCTTATCGCTGGTAATGCGTCAATTGCATCTATTTTAATTACAACTTTTATTATTAGCTCAAGACACTTTCTATATGGTTTATCATTGAGAAATAAAGTACAAAACTTAAATTCAAAACAACGTTATTTAATAGGGTTTTTACTGACTGATGAACTGTTTGCGTTATCCTCCAGTAAAAAAGCATTTCAACATCATCAGCGTTTCATATATGGCCTTGCAGCTGGTGGGAGCTTTTACTTTTTTTGGCTCGTATGGAATGTGCTAGGAGTATATGCTGGTAGTGTTTTACCCAATTTAACAAACCTTGGTTTGGATTTTGCCATAGCGGTTACATTTATCGCTTTAGTTATTCCATCAATCAAAAGTATGGCTACTTTAACGGCTGTAGTTGTGTCTGCACTGCTTTCTGTATTAATGACGTTATATGAATTACCGTTTGTGCTTGTTGGTGCATCCTTGTGTGCGATGCTAGCGGGGTTTATTGTTTGTCGAAAAAGCAACCGTATAGTTGAAGGTAGGGGCAAATGATGACAATTACCATAATATTATTAATGGCTTGTATCACTTTTAGTAGTCGCTACTTAATGCTACACCCCAAATTACCTATAGTAATTAAAGGTAAAATGGTTACTTTTCTAAGTTTTAGTGCGCCGGCTGTTCTAACGGCAATTTGGGCACCAATAATATTTTTAGAAAAAGAGAGCTCACTAACGTCACTCTCAAATCCTTATTTTATCGCAGGTATTTTAGCAATTGGTGTGGCATATCGAACAAAAAGTGTTTATGCTACGTTGTTGATCAGCGGCGTGACGTTTTATTTGTTAACACAATTCATCACGCCATAAAACGAGAAGGATAAGTCTTATCTCAGTTGCTGAAGCTGCTTTTTGGAAATAACGGGGTTAGCATACATGGTAAGTAACCAATGACGTTGTTCGTCAGTTAATGTTTGTGTGCGCTCAGAAAATATCTGAATCAATTTGTTATCACCAGCTTGTAAATATTCATATGCATTGTTATTGCTAGGGTAAAGCTTATAGTTAGCGATGATTTGTTGATCTATAGATTCGGCAATTTCTTTACTGTCATTAAACTCACCAGTCAATGGCGGGCAAAACGTGAGGTTGACTCGACCTTTTTGCCCCATTAGACCTAAAGTGATACTTTTTAGATCTTCATGTTCTTCTTTTTGATAGTGACCAGATACCGCCTTTTGCGCAAGCTCTCTTGCTTTATCTTGATCACAAGGATCAAATTCATAAGAAATAGCGACAGGGACAATATTTAATGTCGAAAGATACTGTGAAATTGGGGTTTCTTTCGGCTTGTTAAGTAATAACATTGAAATAAGAGCGGCGTTAGTTTTATCGACTCCATCCTTAGCTCGACCTTCTTTTTGCGCGATCCAAATGTTATGTTGCTTTTCTACCAAGCTATGATGAATGTATGCAGAGAGCTGTTTTGACGCCATCAACATAGCACGTTTGTTTTTTTCGCTGCGTTTAACAATAAAACTTTTATTTAAACGCATTAAATCTTCCACCCAACGTTTGCTTAAAAGGTTGTCACCTACAGCAGCCTCTACCGTTTCCATGCCATTCTCATGAAGGACATGGTTAATCAGCGCAACATCTAACACAATATCTCGATGATTACTGATAAATAACGTGGGTTTGTTTTTATCAAGGTGTTCAATACCTGAGTATGTAAGTTCTGTAATGGTTGTTTTAATTAGTTTTGTTAAATAGCCAGACACCAATAACTGAATACTTTTGATTGTTTGTAGTTTTGCTGCCTTTGCTGTCATCGACTTTTTCACGATATAACGAGCTCCACCAGGCCAAAATTTATACATTGTTGGTAAAGAAATGGCAGCAACTGAATTCAAAAACTCGCGCTCATTAAGCAAAGATTCGGCAATTTGCTGAACTTCGGTATCTTGATACGGGCGAATGTCATCAAACATGAAAATAATTCTCGGGTTTACTATTAAAAAATCGGCAGAATTATACCTAAGAATCTACTAGTTACGTAACAGTCTTAGAAAAAAATTGCTATAAACAGGCCATTTTCTAAGTCTAGTTGCTAAAAGCGTAATGAGGTTTTAATAAATAAGATCTTTGCTCAAGTCTAATACGCTTTTAAAAAACAGTGTGTGACTGAATAGTGTACAGAAAGTGAGGGGGGATTATTCATTTGGTGATTTAACGCAAGTTTTTAGTTTATTTCACTTGCCTTTTTATTTTTAAGCCCTAAATTCATATATGAGTAACAACGAAAAAGGATATGCTATGAAGATAAATGTTTCTGGTCACCATGTTGAAGTTACTGCTTCTGTAAAAGAACATATTGAAGAAAAGTTTGCAAAGATTGCTACCCATTTCCCAACCATTATATCGATTGACGCCATCATCACTAAAGCGCATGGCAAACATTACGTTGAATTGACAACAAACTATGAAGGCACTGCGGTATCTGTGTCTGCGAACGAAGAAGTTATGTATCCTGCGATAGCAGCGGCAGGTAAAAAATTAGATGCTGCTTTAAAACACCGTAAAGGACAACTCAAAGCAAAATTGCACGAAAAGCCTTTTTCAACGGCCCCCGATATTGCCTATGAAAAGGTACAAGAAACTAACTTTAGTTAATACGTAAAAGAAGGCCTACTTAAACTAAGTAGGCCTTTTTAAAATCCTTTTCTTTTATATGTCTTTAAAAAACCTGTTAAGCCTTGGTAAAAAATAATTTTCATAATCTAAAGATAAAATGACTTTATTTGTGCGGCCTATTATTTCATTTCGCGGAACAAATCCTATAACTCTAGAATCTGCGCTGTTGTCTCTATTGTCACCTAAAACTAGATAGTGATTCTCCGGCACCTTTACCGAAGGAAAGCTACTATATGGTGCTTGATTCTCAGTAACTTGGATTCTATGTCCGTTTGTTGATAATAATTCAGTTAAAATGCTAACACCTTGTTTATTGACTTCGTCATGATAAGTAACTGCTTTACCATTGATTACAAGTTTATTGTTCTTAAGTGAAACTATGTCGCCCGGCACACCAATAACACGCTTGACCAAGCGCTTATCTGCTTTTATTGAATTAAATATAATGATGTCGTTAGTTTTAGGATCGTTAAGTTTATAAACGGAATAACCAACAAAAGGTATGTTAATATCGTACGCTAATTTGTCTACGTATATACGGTCGCCCTCAACAATGGTTGGCTTCATAGAGCCTGTAGGTACATCGTTCCAGTCTGCAACAGCACTTCTAAATACCAGCATTAGAGCAATAAAAATAATAAACGACTTATTTTCTCGCCACATCTTTTTCATGTTTAATCGCATCGCTAACCTCCTTACAATATGTATGATTGTTAGTACATGGCTTTGAAAATTTATTACGATATTAAGTTTTTTATTTTTTATCCTATCAATATGGCTGGTTTTTATTTGCAAATTTTTAGATTTAGCCAAGTAAACTAATATTTAGCGATAATGCAATTAATTGGTTAATTTAACCAGTTGTATTTAATGGTTTTCTAATTAAAAGTTAATAAATTCAATGTGATACATTCTGGCATTAGGTTTGTATAGCATGTTTAACAAAAACATTCATAGGAATACTGTTTATGAAAACTTTAATTGCCAGTGCTATTTTATTGTCAGGAAGTGCAGTAGCGCACGATGTACACTTTTCTTCTAACTCGTGTGATGTTGATTTAAACGCGGGTATTTCTATCAAACAAAACGTGATCACCTTCACTAAAAATAACAAGCCGTTATATCAAATCATTGATAATCAAACACTAATCGTTGATGGTAAAACAATTTCGTTAGATTCAAATCAAGAAAAACTTGTAAATGAATATTCAACTAAACTTCGGGTTGTACCGACTGAAGCGAAACGCATAGCTATCGATGCAATCGATCTTGCTGCTGAAGGTGTAAATTTGGCTTTCTCCGAAATTTTAGGAGAAGGTAACGACATATCGGTCAACTTAACTCGCCAGTTAACGGAAATAAGAAATGACGTAAATAGCCAGTTTGATGTTAATGATTTTACAATTGACGAAAATGGCAATTTGCAAGATGACTTTTTTACAGAAGAGTTTGGCCAAAAAATTAGTGATATGGTGCAAGACACGGTAAAAAATTCAATGGGTACTTTGTTAGTAGCGGTAGGGCAACAAATGCTATTCTCAGGCGATATGGATGCCTTTGAAGCAAAAATGGAAGACTTTGGTTCGCAAATTGAAGCTCAAATGGAGCAACGAGGTGAGCTAATTGAAGCCCAAGGTGAACGTTTATGCCACTCTGTATATGAAATTGATCAACTAGAAGAAAAATTGAAATCGAATATTGAAGAGATGCCACAGGTAAATGTAATTGTAGTTGATAAATCATCACATAAAAAAGCTTAGATAATTTTATATTTTTTCTCTGTAACTTCTAAGGCATGGTTTCATGCCTTTTTTTTATTTGTGAATCGATTAAAATATTAAAAAATTATCACTTAGTTACCTCAATGCACGCCGTTCATCAGTTGTATTTCAAACGAAAATCTCAATCGACTAAACCCTTTAGAGCCAGAGGTTGTAAAGTTAATCGCTGCCAATATTGCCAGTTGGCGATGGATAATTGTATTTGTGATATAAGGGTGCAAACAGGTAGCAAATGCAAGTTTGTGCTACTGATGCATGACATCGAAGTATTAAAGCCAAGTAATACTGGGAGACTTATTGCTGACGTTATTCCTGATACTGAAGCGTATTTATGGTCTAGAACGACCGTTGACAACAAATTATTACAGACTTTAAAAGATGAACGATATCAGCCGTATGTAGTCTTTCCCGAGGAGTATATATTTGATAACAGGCCTGTTGTTAAAGAATTGGATAGTTTATCGACAAGCAAAACTCCTTTGTTTGTCATGCTTGATGGCAGTTGGCAAGAAGCGAAGAAGATGTTTCGCAAAAGTCCTTATCTGACTAACATGCCTGTGATTTCGTTGAGTAATGATACACTGGAAGCGTTATCTTTTAAGTCAGAATATTTTCTTCGAAAGGCGAGTAAAGAAGGACAATTATCAACGGCAGAAGTCGCTAGTTTGTTGTTGCAATTAAATAATGACCATTTACCTTCAATGCATTTGTTACTGTGGTCAGAACTTTTTAGCTATCGCTATCAGAAAAGCGTGTGTCAAACTAATCTCGCCAACCCTGATGTTGAACAGAGGTATCAAGCATTCTTGTCAAACTTACCGAGTAGGTAGCGAGTAATAAAAAAGCGACCTTAGGTCGCTTTTTTATTACTTAATTTTTCTTTATGCTCTTTTTCGCAAGCTTAGGCCTGCTAAACCAAGAAGCATTAAAGCGATAGTTTGAGGAGCTGGAATTGGTGTTGTTGTATCGCCTGGCGATACAGAAACTAATCCTTCAATAATATCGTTAGCACATGTCATCGTCCAACGAAACGCTATTTGATGTGCTGATGCTAATGCAGTGCCAGCCACATCAAATGTTAGTCTAAGGTTTCTATAAGACGTGCCCGCTATAAAATATTCCTGTGAGCCAATTGACCAATTTGAAGTGTCATGAGTTGTTTGATGACTACGATCTTTAATTCTAACTGCTTGGTCATAACGATGGCCATTGCTACCCATCTCATCACTAGAAGTGTAAAGGTCTGAGCGATTAAAACCTGATTTTAGGCGGCCTATACCACTAGTTCTACTGCGATTGCCCTCTAAATCGTAAACATAGTTCCAGTCTGTTCCTGAATTATTACGATAAGAGTCAGATGAACGATCATTTTGGTAACTTCCTGAGCCATAAGGGTTCCACGGGTTATCAATTCCATTTCCTGTCGCCATAAACAAGTCACCAAATTTTATAGTGCTGTTCACGTCATTCCAAAAAGAGGTGAAAATATCAACGGTCATTGTTGTGCCTTCGCGTTTTACCGTCATTTTGTCTACATCGTATTTACGTGTAGAGCCGTAGACATCTCCGCTTGCGCCAGCACCAATGTAGTTATCACTTATTGTTTGAGTGGCGAAATCTGTAGGTGAAATTGAACTTGCGTTCACTAACATCGCAGATGCGAAGCTTGCTCCTGTAATAATCCATTTAACTAACTTCATGCTTTTTACCTTTTATGCTCTTTATACCGTACTCTGGTTTATGTTCAACTTTAAGCACAGTTAATGCCAACATCAAAAATATTAATCTATTCAATTGATTACTGTTATTTCTCACAATCACTAGCACAAATTATACACATAATGTAAATAATATCGACACATTTATTTCTGCTTGAGTTAAATTGCATTGATAGCATAAGATAACTTTAAATTAACTATTTATTTACTTGCATTAGGAAGTGATATTCATGAAAAGGCACTTTGTCCCTAGTTTAATTGTGGTGGGCTCTATAATGCTTTCGGGCGGTATAATGGCCGCGCAATTAACAAATCAACCCTACGAAGATGCTTTAAAAAGTTTTTATGTAGAGGATTTCGACGCTGCCGTAATCCATCTAAAAAACGCGCTTAAAAATAATCCTAGTCACTTACCTTCAAGGTTATTGATGGCAGAAATACTCATTGCTAAAGGTGACGGTGCAGGTGCGGAGGTTGAGTTAGAGTTTGCAAAACAAAAAAACGCTGATGAAAAAAAAGTACTGCCATTGATGTTGGAAGCACTTTTGCTACAAAGTAAATTAGACAGTGTTATTAAACTAGCTAAGCCCGTTTATGGTAATAATAATCTTTCAAGTAAAGTTTTAGTGTTGAAAGGGCGAGCGTTGTTTGAAAAAAACAGCACGTCACTAGCCAGTGAAGAATATCGAGAAGCTTTGCGCTTAAATCCAAATAATATCGAAGCTATCCTGGGCTTAGCACAAGTTGCAATTAAGCGAGAACAACTTGCACAGGCATTGGAGCAGGTTAATCAGGCTCTGGCTATTTCTGCGGTTAATGAAAAAGCAATACAACTTAAGGCAAATATTTACCATGAAATGGGAGATTTAACCAATGCTGAGCAAGTTGTTACATCGCTAATTAAGCTAAATCCCAGAAATTTACCAGCTCTGTTAACTAGAGCTAGCGTGTTAGTTGAGCAGGAAAAGCATCAACAAGCGCTTGTTGATATTGAAGTGATATTAGGTGAAATACCCAATGAGCCGCGCGCTAACTATTTAAAAGCTATAGTTTCTGCAGCACTGGGCATGGACGAAGAACTGACTGCGACGGCAAATCATTTAAGCACAGTTTTGTCCGGCATGCCTAAACAAGTAATGAAAGAAAATCCATTCTATTTTTACTTAGCTGGCTTAGTTCATTTTAATCGAGGTGAGTATGAAAAGGCGCAAGACTCCCTTAGTGATTATATTGATATCGTTGATGATGACACGCGAGCGCTGCGTTTAAACGCTGAAGTTTCTCTTGCTCTAGGTGAAACTTTTTCTGCCAAAAACTACCTGGTAAAGGCTCGGTTATTAGACCCTGACAACAAAGAGGTCTGGCGAATGTTAGGTAAAACTTACATGGCTACTCAAGAATATGAAAAGGCCGAGCGATATTTTCTTGATTTAACTCAAGCTCGTCCTGATTTTTTCTTGGCTTGGCAGGATTTAGGTAGGTTGCAACTGGAAATTGGCCAAGTGAATAACGCGATATCATCACTGGAAAAGTCGCTAGCGTTATCAGAGGGTAATAGTGAAACATTGTTATTATTAATGACTGCTATGCAAGAAAGTAACAATATCGAACAAGCTTTGGTTTATGTTGAACAACTTTTACAGCAAGTTCCAAATGATTCAAAATTAGTTCAACGAAAGGCTGTAATGTTAGGGATGAAAGGACAGCACCAACAAGCCAAATCACTTTTTGAACAAGCTGCATCGTTGGATAATTCGAATGTGGAAGCAGTCGTTCATTTAGCGAGAATGGACATGGTTAATGGCGATTTACCTAGTGCACGCCAGCGGTTAAATACTGCGTTAACAAAATTTCCTGATAGTGCGCCATTGTTGGTTGAAATAGGTGATACATTTTGGAAAAAATCTGAAATTTCACAGGCGAAAAATTACTATGATAAAGCTTATAGCATTGATAGAAAAAGTGAGTTAGCGCTTAATCGTTTACTTGATGTTGCAATTAGCAGAAACGATGTAAATGAAGCTATTTCGTTGGCTAAAGATTATTTAGTCCGTGAAAACCATAATGCAAATATTCATCAACGTCTTGCAAATGCTTATATGCAGGCGAAAGATTATAAAGAAGCTATGAGTGCATTCCAGTTAGCAGTGAAACATGTTGCAAATAAATCTCCTGTTTTACTTAACTTTGCCAACGCACAGTTGGCAATACAAGATTTTAACGGCGCCATTTTAAACTATAAAAAAGCAATCGCATGGAATAACAACTTTTTTGCTGCATATTTAGCATTAATCAAAGCCTACAATTTAACTGCTGAGCCTGAAAAAGCTTTAGATGTTGTTAATGAACTATCAAAGCACATTAAATTGCCTGGGTTAGCTGAAAAATTAACAGGTGATGTTTATCTCGCGGCAAAACAGTATGATCTTGCGGAAAAACACTATAAAAACTCGTTACAGATTGAAGAATCTCAACAAGCGACTTTTGGCTTGTCTGAGGCGCTTAAAGGTAACAACAAACTGGCGCAAGCGAGAGGGTTACTAGAGAAGTGGAATCAAAAAGCACCTAATAGCCTGATGATGGTGGTGGCTTTAGCTGATCTATATGTAATGGAAAAAACATACGATAAGGCTATTTCGTTATATCAAGAGCAAATGAAATTGCAGGGGCAAACACCTTTGCTAATGAATAATATTGCTCAAGTCTATATTTTGGCTAGTAATTTTGACTTGGCCGTTGAATATGCTGAAAAATCACATATTGCAGTACCTGATCACGTAGCTATCAAAGACACCTTAGCATGGGCTTATACTAAGCAAGGAAGTTTAGAAAAGGCATTACCTCTGTTTAGGGAGGCTCTAGCGATCGAATCGGATAATGCAGAAATCATGTATCATTTAGCGGTTAATTTAATTGGACAAAATCGCAAAAATGAGGCGAAGCGCTTTTTGGAGCGAGTTGCCTCATCTTCACAACAGTTTAATGAAAAAACTGAAGCGATTGATTTGCTAAAGACTCTTTAGAAAAAAAGTAGTGGCTTTGCCACTACTTTAAACCAAGTTGTGCTTTACCTTGTTTAAATACGATATCAACAGGAATATTTGCTGCTTCAAGTTTGGCAAGATCAAGTTGTAATTCAGAGTGAATCAACCCCTTTTCTGTCATAAGCTGGTCAACACCCGCATAATCACCATTTCCTTGTATTTCAAGTATTGTTGCAGATAAGCTATCAATAGCTTTGCTCATCGCATCAATATTAACAGAGTATAAGCCCTGTTCATTACGTGAAAAGGCGCCTTGTTCAGCAAAGTAATTAAAACGTACCATATTGGCTTTGCCATGAGCAGAGCTTGCGCCAAAACGCACAGAGCGGAAGATGCCGGCCATAAAGGTTGTATAGTAGTCAGCTAATTCTCCTTCGGTAATAACTCCTTTATCTAGAAGTTGTCTCACCATATAAAGACCAAGAATATCAGCTTTACCTTCTTCCAGTGCTGATGCATGTTCTTTAAGCGACTGTCTTACAGTTCCCTTACCGTTGATCGTGTTTTTGATACCTAGACCATGGGCTACTTCGTGAAACATTGTGTTGGCAAAAAAGGCATTGAAAGTAAGATGTTTTCGTTGCTCAGGTATAATTAATGTTTGTGCAATTGGCACCATAATAGCGTCATATTTTGCACGCATAGCGTTTTTCAATTGTAAACGGCGTGTTCCTTTTTCCAATTGAACTTGCTCATCATTTGGTAAATTAACAGCAATGGTTTTTCCTCCTGCGTTAGCGTGACCTGATACATACACTACATCGTATGCATTAAGATCGGCATCTGAACCAGGTACTTCTTTTTTGTATTTAGTACTTACAGGTAGTCCTTTTTGCAGTTCAGGTAAATAGGCGGCATATTTTGCTAACTTTTCACTCCAAGCCATATCTTTGATCAAAACATAGGACTCAAAAGCCGCACGATAGCCAAATAATTGATCTTCGTAGGTTTCGATAGGGCCAATGATTACATCAATCATATTCGTTTTCATATCCATCCAAGCGAAGTCGGATTGTCGAAAATCATCATTGAGCAGCGCGTCAGCTCGAAGCAATAAATATTCGCTAAAAGACTTATCATCGGCGAGCTTAGACGCTTTGCGCAAAATGGCGGCAATACGCTGCAATTGTTCTGCATAGGCTTCTGAATAAGCTAACGCAAACAATGCGCCATTTTTATCGCGACGCACCAAAGAATAAAGTCCGGTTTTATCTGCAAAGTCAGCTTTTTCAAATTCTTCTTTTGTCATATCGCTAGGATAAAATTGAGCACCTAGTGATTTATGATTTACGCCTTTAATAAATGGTGTGTCGCCATTTAAACGATCCCAAGGACCGTAGTTTATACTGGCAAACTGCTTTAACTTGTCGTTATTGATTGTTGATAAAAAGGATTTTTTATCTTGACCATAAGCTTGAAGCCAAAACAGTTCGTCAATAATGTCAGATGCTTCTATCAGTAGTGAAACAAGCTGCTTTTGATTGCTCGAAAGATGCGACAAATCAGTAGTTATCGGGACTTCTTTGTATATGTTTAACTTGTGTTGATAATTGTCAGCAATTTCTATTGTTGGTGCTTGGTGTTGAATTGTTTGTTGGTTGCAGCCAGCTAGTAGGGTGCTTGAAATAAATAGAGCTGTTGCTACTTTTGTAAGTTTCATGATGGTGGTTCTCATTTTTATATCCGCCAACAGACTAGATAAAAATGAATGAGAGCGCAACTGTGATATTCAGGGTAATTGCAGTATAAGTTATTAAAAGATTAACAAAGCAAAAAAGCCGTCTTCAGATGAAGACGGCCTTCTTTATAAGCCTGACAATTGCAAACAGCAGTCAGTTGAACAATTAAAGCGCTTTAATTTTAGCGTTTAAACGGCTCTTGTTACGAGCTGCTTTGTTCTTGTGAATTAAACCTTTACTTGCATAACGGTCTAAAACTGGTGTTACAGCAGCAAATTCTTTTGTTGCTGCTTCTTTGTCACCGGCTTCAATTGCAGCGATTACTTTTTTAACCAAAGTACGCATCATTGAGCGGCGGCTTGCATTGTGTTGACGGCGCTTTTCAGATTGTAATGCGCGCTTCTTAGCTTGCTTTGAGTTAGCCAAGGTGAACTCCTAAAATGAAATTAATATAGCCTAAATTTAAGGCGACGAAATATGCCTTTTTTTAACGGCGATGTCAAATGTTTTTCCCAATAATGGCAAACAAAGCTGTAATTTGTTCAAAGGCTATGCAATTAAGTTGCAATATCGATTACTTTACCATAATTTCTCAATAAATTAACGTGATAGTTCTTGTTTTACGTAGCTTATTACCGCCATAATTATTCTTTGTTTTGTACTTGTCTAAAAGTTTCCCTTGAGTAAGAAATTAATAAAATCTGGCCTTATCGTCAGTGCAATGACCTTAATCTCCCGTGTGCTGGGATTAGTGCGTGATGTTGTTATAGCAAGTATTATGGGGGCAGGAGCTTCTGCAGACGCGTTTTTTTTCGCTAATAAAATTCCAAATTTTCTACGTCGTTTATTTGCTGAAGGCGCATTCGCACAATCATTTGTACCTGTATTAAGTGAATACCACCAAAATGATGTTGATAATAAAACTCATGAAACAAGACAGCTGATAGCGAAAGTTTCTGGGACCTTAGGTGTCATCGTCACTATTGTGACTTTGGTTGGAATGATTGCATCCCCTTTGATCGTTATGCTTTTTGGACCTGGTTTTTACGTAGAACACTTACAAGATCCAACAAGTGGTAAATTTGATCTCGCTTCAGACTTGCTAAAGATTACCTTTCCCTATTTGTGGTTTGTTAGTTTTACTGCGTTATCTGGTGCTATTCTCAACGCGTATGGTAAATTTGCAGTATCGTCTTTTACTCCGGTATTACTCAATGTTTCGATTATTTCTATGGCCATATTGGGGCGTGACTATTTCGAAAATCCAGAGTACGCATTAGCTTGGGGGGTTTTTCTAGGGGGATTTGTTCAATTTATCTTTCAAATTCCATTTCTCCATAAAGCGGGCGCTTTAGCGATGCCCAAGTGGGGCTGGAGCGACAAAGGCGTTACTAAAATTAGAAAGCTGATGGCGCCCGCACTGTTTGGTGTGTCGGTAACCCAAATAAATTTACTACTAGATACACAAATTGCCAGTTTGTTAGATACCGGGGCTGTAAGTTTTCTGTATTATGCAGACCGCTTGTTAGAGTTTCCTTTAGGTCTTTTTGGTATAGGTATTGCGACGGTGATATTACCGAGTTTAGCGCGCTTACATACCAAAAAAAGTGCTCAAGAGTTTTCGGCTACGCTTGACTGGGGCATTAAAATCATAAATTTGTTCGGGTGGCCTGCGTTAGTTGGGTTAATGGTGCTTGCACAACCCATCATTATGGTACTTTTTATGCGAGGGGAATTTACACAATTAGAGGTTTGGCAGGTTTCTTTTGCACTTTATGCTTATTTGTCAGGCTTAGTGAGCTTTATGTTTATTAAAATACTGGCACCAGGATTCTACGCCAGACAAGATACAAAAACGCCGGTTAAAATAGGTATAAAAGCCATGATTGCTAATATGGCATTTAATATAATGCTAGCGCCATTTTTTGGATATGTTGGTTTAGCGATGGCGACAACATTTTCAGCAACTTTAAATGCTTTATGGCTGTATAGAGGGTTAAAAGCTGAAGGTGTTTATCATCTTTCCACTAGTGTTAAGTGGTTTATTTGTAAAATTATCTTAGCGTCAGCGGTGATGGCTTTTGTTGTTTATAGTTTGTCGCCAGAGTTTAATGTTTGGTTATTCAAAGACTGGTCAGAAAAGGTTTTACTACTCGTTAAGTGTATTGGTTTAGGCGTAGTTAGCTATTTTATCATGGTGCTTATTTTGGGTATTCGTCTTTCAGATTTTAAAGTTTCAAGCTCAGTTGAAAAAAATCCACAACAATAGGCTGATTCTTGCACTTGACTAAGATATAATTCGGCGATTTTTTAATTAGAGCAAAAACCGTAAAGGTTGCTGCAAAAGCAAAGAGAGACAGGTTCACTATCCCAATGCGTTTGATTCGTGGTATTCACAATATTGAATTGGCAAATGAGCAAGATGCGCAGGGCAGTGTACTGACTATTGGTAACTTCGACGGTGTTCATCTAGGGCATCAAAGAGTGATAAAGGCCTTAGTCGAAAAGGCGAAGCAGTTAAATGCAGTGCCAATCGTCATGGTATTTGAACCACAGCCTCAGGAATTATTCCGTCCTGATTCTGCGCCTGCAAGGCTGACTCGGTTGAGGGATAAGTACACTTTATTAAAGAAATTGGGTGTTAAACGCTTATTATGTGTTAGCTTCAACCAAACTTTTGCTAATTTAACTGCTGAACAATTTGTAGAGCATTTATTGGTTGAGCAATTACATATCAATCACTTAATCATTGGCGATGACTTTAAATTTGGCCAAGGTCGTACCGGCGACTTCCAAATGCTTTGTCAGGCAGGTAAGCGATTTGGTTTTGGTGTGTCGGATACAGCAAGTTTCAAATTAAGCGATTGTCGAATTAGTAGTACAGCAATAAGACAAGCGCTTTCACAGGATAACTTGAAAGAAGCTCAGCGCATGTTAGGACGTCCATACTCTATTATAGGGCGTGTTTTTCATGGCGATAAACGAGGTAGGACACTTGGATTTCCTACTGCAAATGTGCATTTGAAACGACGAGTATCGCCAGTATCAGGTGTGTATGTGGTAAAGGTACTTATTGAAGAGCAGTATTTTTATGGCGTTGCTAATATTGGTTCTAGGCCAAGTGTATTTGGTATTAGACAACAGTTAGAAGTGCACATTTTTGATTTTAATAAAAATATATACGGGCAGTCGATCGAAGTCGTCTTGCTTGATAAACTCAGGCCTGAGCGAAAATTTGATTCGCTCGCTGAATTAACTGAACAAATTTCAAAAGATAGCGAGCAAGCTCGCGCTTTTATAGAAGCTTTAACAATAACATAAGCTGGTTATCAGCCTAGATTATTAACGGATAAACATTAAATGAGTGATTATAAACATACCCTGAATTTGCCAGATACCAGTTTTCCGATGCGTGGAAATATGCCAAATCGTGAACCAGAAATGTTAAAAGATTGGGCAAACAAAGATCTTTACGGCAAAATTCGAGCAGCAAAAAAGGGTAAAAAGTCGTTTATTTTGCATGACGGCCCTCCTTACGCAAATGGCAATATACATTTAGGTCACTCAGTTAATAAAATTTTAAAAGACATTATTGTTAAAGCAAAAACCTTATCTGATTTTGACTCTCCTTATGTACCTGGTTGGGATTGCCATGGTCTACCTATTGAATTAATGGTAGAAAAGAAAGTAGGTAAACCTGGTCATAAAGTTAGCGCGGCTGAATTTAGGCAAAAATGTCGTGATTACGCAGCTAAACAAGTTGATGGTCAGCGTGAGAGTTTTAAGCGTTTAGGTGTTTTTGCCGATTGGGAAAATCCTTATTTAACGATGAACTTTGACACGGAAGCAAATATTATCCGTGCATTGGGTAAAATCGCAGAGAATGGTCACATCCAACAGGGATTCAAACCTGTGCATTGGTGTACAGATTGTGGTTCGGCGCTTGCTGAAGCTGAAGTTGAGTACAAAGATAAGCAATCACCTGCGATCGATGTTAAATTTGATGTGGTTGACACATTAGTTGCAAATAAGTTCTCTCACCCAGAAAATCATGAGGGTGAAGGTCAAGTTTCTATTGTTATTTGGACAACAACTCCTTGGACTTTACCTGCAAACCGCGCTGTATCAGTACACCCTAATGTTGAGTACACATTAGTTCAGTGTGAAAAAGAAGGTGAGAAATTCCGTTTGATCCTTGCAAGTGATTTAGTCGCTTCATGTATGGATCGCTTTGGTATTGAAAAATACCATGCGCTTGGTTTCTGTGAAGGTCAGGCGTTAGATTTAGTTCAGCTTCAACACCCATTTTACGATATTAATGTGCCAGTTATTTGTGGTGAACACGTAACAACAGACTCTGGTACAGGTTGTGTTCATACCGCTGGTGGGCATGGTGTTGACGATTTCGCCGTTAGTAAAAAGTATGATTTAGAAATCTACAACCCTGTAGGTGCAAATGGTGTTTTCATTGAAGGTACACCGATCGTTGAAGGTCAACATGTTTTTAAAGCCAATGCTGGTATCGTTGATTTGCTTGCAGAAAAAGGTGCATTATTACATCACCATGCTTACGAGCACTCGTATCCACATTGCTGGCGCCATAAAACGCCAATTATATTCCGCGCGACTCCTCAATGGTTCATTAGTATGGATAAGAAAGGGTTACGCCAAGCATCGTTAGAAGAAATTGCAAAAACAGAATGGATCCCTGAGTGGGGTGAAGATCGCATCAAGTCTATGGTGGAAGGTCGCCCAGATTGGTGTATCTCTCGTCAACGTACTTGGGGGGTACCAATTGCATTTTTTATTCATAAAGACACGGGTGCATTACACCCAAGAAGTGTTGAACTGATCGAAGAAGTTGCCAAAAGGGTAGAGAAATCAGGTATCCAAGCTTGGTTTGATTTAGAAGCTGAAGAATTAATTGGTGACGATGCACAAGCTTATGTCAAAGTAGCTGATACGCTAGATGTATGGTTTGACTCAGGTGTAACACATTATTCTGTTATTGACGCTCGTGAAGAGTTTACCAAAGCGGCCGATTTATATCTTGAAGGCTCTGATCAACATCGTGGTTGGTTTATGTCTTCAATGATGTCGTCTGTTGCAATGCACGGCAAAGCACCATACTCGCAAGTATTAACGCATGGTTTTACAGTTGATGTTAACGGTCACAAAATGTCTAAATCTTTAGGCAATGTTATTGAACCAGCAGAAATTACTAATAAATTAGGTGCTGATATTTTGCGCTTGTGGGTAGCTTCAGTTAACTACACGCAAGAAATTACAGTGTCGCAAGAGATCTTTAACCGTCAGGCAGATGCATATCGTCGAATCCGTAATACCTCGAGATTTTTGTTGGCAAATATTAACGGTTTTGTTCCAGCAGAACACTCGGTTGCGTTAGAAGATATGGTTGAGCTTGACCGCTGGGTACTAGGTCAAGCAGCGCAGTTACAACAGGAAATCATCGAGTCTTATGACAATTATGAATTCCATAACGTTGTTCATAAGTTGATGAACTTCTGTACAACTGAGTTAGGCGGGTTCTACTTAGATATCATTAAAGATCGTCAGTACACGGCTAAAGATTCAAGTAATGCGCGCCGCTCTTGTCAAACTGCTATGTACATTATTGCCGAAGCAATGACACGTTGGATGGCTCCAATTTTATCATTCACGGCACAAGAAATATGGCAGGCATTACCAACACCTGTTTCGGGCGAGCGTGATGAATTTGTCTTCACAAACGTATGGTTTGATGAATTAAATGTACTTGAAGATACAGGGGCATTTAACAACGCTTATTGGAATGCGATTTTGCAGGTTCGTGGCGAAGTTAACAGAGCGTTAGAAATTGCACGTAAAGAAAAAGTTGTAGGTAAAGGCCTAGAGGCAGAAGTTACTTTATATGCAACTAGTGAATTGGCGAAGCAATTGTTGCAATTAGAAAACGAATTACGCTTCGTTTTGATCACCTCAGGTGCAAATGTTGTCGAAGTTACTCAAGCGCCTACTGATGCAGTAGCAACTGATGTTGAAGGTTTATGGTTACAAGTAACAGCATCGTCAGGAACAAAATGTGAGCGCTGTTGGCACTTAACGGATGATGTTGGTCAGCATGAAGAGCACAAAGATATTTGTGGTCGTTGTGTCACTAATGTTGACGGTGATGGCGAAGTTAGAAAGTTTGCTTAGCATTTTGTTGGTGTAAAATTATTAAGTGCTCAGTTAAATAACGTAACTGGGCACTTTCTGTATTTAAAGAGTAAAAAATGAGTCTTAGTAAAAGTAGTAGCAGTTTACATTGGTTATGGATAACCCTTTTATTCCTTGTTATCGATCAAGTGAGTAAACATTGGGTTGCAGGTAGCATGGAGCTTTATCAATCGATAGAAGTTTTTTCATTTTTTAATATTACATATGCTCACAATCCCGGCGCAGCATTTAGCTTTTTAGCCGACCAAGGTGGATGGCAACGATGGTTCTTTACCGGTGTAGCCATTATTGCCAGTGTGGTTTTTTTAGTGTGGTTAAAAAGAACACCTAAAGAAAATTATATGTTAGGTGCCGCTTTAGCTTGTATGTTAAGTGGCGCACTAGGAAACCTAATAGATCGATTGCTTTTTGGTTATGTTATCGATTTTTTAGATTTCCACTGGCAAGGTAATGCTTGGCCAACGTTTAATATTGCTGATTCTATAATTTTTATTGGTGCAGCATTAATGATTATCGACTCTTTCCAGCAGGAAAAAGCTAAAAAAAATTCGGCAGAGGTTTAATATGACAAATGTAGTTTCAGCTAATTCAGAAATAATTGTACACATTACAATGAAGCTTGCTGACGGCTCAGCTGCTGATAGTACGAAAGTAAATAACAAACCCGCCAAAATAATTATGGGTGATGCGAGTATTTCTCCAGCGTTTGAGCAGCAGTTATTGGGGTTAAAAGCTGGTGAGTCTAAAGAGTTTACCCTTGAAGCAAAAGATGCTTTTGGAGAATCAAACCCTGATAATATTCATTATGTTGATTTGAATAAGTTTTCGCCTGATGCGCCGGCCAAGGTTGGTAGTATTGTAACTTTTACACAACCAGGTGGTATTGAACTTCCGGGTATCATTAAAGAAGTATCAGGAGACTCAGTAACCGTCGACTTTAACCATCCTTTGGCTGGTCAAAGTGTTACTTTTGTTATTGATGTAGTAGAAATTTTAGAGCGAGCGTAATGATGGAAATAGTATTAGCAAATCCTAGAGGTTTTTGTGCTGGAGTTGACCGAGCGATAAGCATAGTTGATCGAGCGCTAGACCTTTTTGAAGCACCTATTTATGTTCGTCATGAAGTGGTTCACAATAAGTTTGTAGTTAATGGTCTTAAAAAACGTGGTGCTGTTTTTGTTGACGAACTTCATGAAGTACCTGACGATAGCACGGTTATTTTTAGTGCACACGGTGTCTCAAAGGCTGTAAGACAAGAAGCTAAAGATCGTGGCTTAAAAGTATTTGATGCAACTTGCCCTCTAGTGACTAAAGTACATATGGAAGTATCGCGAGCTAGTCGCAAAGATATTGAGTGTGTATTGATTGGACATGCTGGCCATCCTGAAGTTGAAGGCACAATGGGACAATACGAAAGTGTTCAGGGTGGTATATACCTTGTTGAATCTCCACAAGATGTGCAAACGTTGGAAGTTAAAAACCCAGAAAAACTATATTATTGCAGCCAAACAACATTATCTGTAGATGATACCAGTGACGTTATCGATGCTTTAAGATTAAAGTTTCCGCATATCGAAGGTCCTCGAAAAGATGATATTTGCTATGCGACCCAAAATAGACAAGATGCTGTTAGAGCAATCGCCGGTGAAGTTGATTTGCTACTGGTTGTTGGCGCGAAGAATAGCTCTAACTCTAACCGTCTTCGTGAGTTAGCTGAAAAAATTGGCACGACATCGTATTTGATCGATACTGCCGATAACATTGATACTCAGTGGTTTGAGCAAGTGGGTGCTGTTGGTGTAACAGCTGGGGCTTCTGCGCCTGAAGTACTGGTAAAACAAGTAATAGAAAAATTAAAAAGCCTTGGCGGTAAAGAGGTTATAGAGTTTCCTGGCCGAGAAGAGAATACGGTGTTTGCGGTTCCTGTGGAATTGCGCTAGTCTTAATAAAGGTCAAAAGTTGGGCAGTTACGGCCATGTTATCGTAGCTGCTTTGCTTTATCTTATTAAGGTACTTAAACAAGTAGTTACTAAATTGGCAATGAATAAGTAGCTAGTTGTAATATGGATGTAAGGTATGGGTTAATGCAGTTCACGTTGGTGAGATTTAACACATATGCCCCCACAATTCGCGTTCAGAAAAAGCTAAGTTTTTCTGTGGCATCCGCGCGTGTATATTATTCATTGTCGGCAATTCTATTTAGCCCATGGGGGAGGGTATCATCTTGACCAGAAAACATTATCCTAAAAGTAAAGGCATGACTTTTATTGAAGTGCTAGTGGCCTTGTTTTTACTTATTGTTGGCGTTTTAGGTGCAATGGCGATGCAGGCAACGGTCAAAAAAAGTAGTTTTGACGCTATGCAACGTTCATTGGCGTCCGCGCTTGCACAAGATATGATCGAAAGAATGCGTAGCAATGATCCTGATTCATTAGCTACATATGCTCGTACTGATTACGGCGTAGCTTTAGATGCTTTACCTGCCAACCGCTGTAACACTTTCGCGTCTCCATGTACCGCTGCACAAATGGCAGCCAATGATATGTACGAGTGGGAACTGGCCCTAATTGGAGCTAATGTTGTTCAAGGTGGTCAAAACCGTGGTGGCTTAATAGGTGCTAGGGGATGTGTAGCACATGCAAATAATGCTATTCAAGTTGTGGTGAGCTGGCAAGGCAGGCAAGAGACAGTAGATGCACAGAAAGTAAACGCTTGTGGAACAGCTGGAAACAAACGAAGACAAGTAGTGGTCGAGGCATTTATTAACTGATGAACATAGTCAAGAATAAACGAGTAAAAGAAAAAAAACTTGCAGGTTTTAGCATGGTTGAGCTCATGGTTGCCATGGCGCTTGGGTTATTTTTGGTGGCAGGTATTTTAAGTGTATTTGTTGATGTACGTTCAACTACTGAGGAAACATCTGGTTATGGTGAATTACAAGAGAACGGTCGCTTTGCACTCAGCCTAATTTCAGATGATTTATTACGACAAGATTTTTGGGGAGACTATACTGGTACCTTTGATCTTGCCAGCCTCAATGGTATTGCGCCAGCAGCTCCAGGAAATGACTGTGTAGGAGAAGGCATCAATAATGCTACTTTTCCCCTCGCAAATGGTAATTTTAGAACGCTTTGGAGTACAACAGCCGTTGCAGGTAATCCTTTAGGATGTTTTGCCAATAGCGCTCCAGCGTTTGTTGGCTCTGACATACTTCAGTTAAAGCGCGTTGTATCAGATCCTTTAGCCCCTGGAGCGTTGAATGCAAATAACTATTATTTGATCACAAATTTAAGTGATGGAGAAATCTTTGCAGGCAATGCAGCGATACCTGATATTGATAATAGCCGTATCTGGGAATATCAGCATCATGTCTACTATGTTACCGAACAAAATCAAGGGACTTACGATGTACCAGTTCTTATGCAAGGAAGGCTAACAAATACAATGTCATTTGCTCCTGTAGTAGATGGCATAGAATATATTCGTTTTATGTTTGGTGTTGATACTGATGATGATGGCGTAGTTAATTCTTACTTGTCAGCTACAAACATGACACAAGGCTATTGGAATAACGCATCGGGTACTAATATTATTTCTGTAAAAATATATGTGTTGGCTCGGAGTATAGTGCCTGACAATAAGTACACGAACAACAATACTTATTCGTTAGGTGATCTAGATATTGCAGTAAATGATAACTTTAGACGAATGTTATTTACGTCTACGGTTACCTTATTTAATGCTAGAGTTGACTCATGGCCGAGGTAGGTTTTATGCATAGAAACTATTCAAAGCAACGTGGCGTTGTGTTGATCGTCGCATTGGTTTTTTTAATTGCTTTGACTGCTGTAGTTGCAGCATTGATGCAAAACACAACCTCAGACATAAAAATGTCAGGTGCGAGTGAAGATAAAATGGTCGCAACTCAAGCAGCGATAAGTGCTATTGATGAAGTTATCTATAATCAGGTAGCGCCTGGAAAAACCAATGTGTTTGCACGTACGATTTCAGTAAACAACTTTCCAAATAACAATCAGGCTGACTTGTTACCTGCAACTAAATCAGGTGCAACAGCAAGCGTTGATATCGCAAATAACGAATTTAAACTAGAAGCAGATTGCCCCCACACTCGAGCTGCTTCTTCTGTTCAGATATTTACTTGTAACGTGTTAAATGTGCAAGTAACAAGACAATATGGTCGAGGAAACTCAAGTGAAGTTGAAGTCAATTCTGGCGTGGCTCAACAATTACTGAAGTAAACGACCTTTGGGGAAATGTATGAAAAAATTAGTAGGATTGTTAATGACTCTAACGGTATCTACGCTAGTTTTTAGTGAAGATATCGAGCTCTATATAAGTGAGGCTGTCAAAGCACTCTCGAGCAGGCCTCAAGTACTCATTATTCTTGATAACTCTGGAAGCATGAGTACAACAGATGAAGTGGCTGCTCCTTACGATCCCTCGATTGAATATCCAGCCGTGGGCGGGCTGAACTCATTATCAGACCGGTTTATATATTTCACCAAAGGTGGCGTTGATGGAACTTCTCTGCCCGTTCCTGATAGCCCTAGTGAGGCACGACGCTTCTTAGACGCTATTAACAGTTGTCAGACTGCCGCTGATATACTAGCGATTAACGGTTTTTATACAGGTCGAATTCGCGAATATCAAATAAAGGGGAACAACGGCACTTGGATTGAAATTCCAGATAACAATGGTGCCAATATAGAAATCATTGATTGTGAAGACGATGTCACCTCCTCTAACCCTAAAAACATTTCTTCTTTGCCAGAAGGTTACCCTATTGATAGCGCAGGAAATAAACGAAACCCTATTTATCATACACCCAATGTAGGGGATTCAAATGTCACTTGGGATGGTCAACTGGTAACTCTGTATACCGATAACTATTTAAGATGGCACCACAATGAAACGTTAAATCAAACGTTAATTAGCCGATTAGATCAAGCGATAAACAGTATTAGCAGCGTAATCTTATCAGCACCGTCCGTAGATTTTGGCTTGCAGGTCTTTAATTATAACGATGGTGATGGTACCAACGATTCTAATGGCGGCCGAGTTGTGTTTGGTATTAAAGAATCGAACGTCGCTAATAAAAATGCTTTATTGGATATCATTCAAAATCAATTAAGTCCTCAAACGTGGACGCCTCTATGTGAAACCTTGTATGAAGCATCTTTGTATTTTTCAGGCAAAAATGTTGATTTTGGAAATGATGATTCTAATCGACCGGGTTATACGCGAAACCAGCCGCCAATGGATTCGTCCGTAGTCTCGAATTCAAAATATCAAACCCCGATGAAAACGTGTAACAGTAATGCTTATGTCATTATTATTACCGATGGTGTACCAACTTACGATAATGGTGCAGATTCCAGTATTGAAGGTTTTACATCTATTGATGCTGATGGCAACACGGTAAGCTTTTCAGGGAATAAATTCGATGGAAATTATCTTGCTGCGCTAGCTGGCTGGATGCAAAACAACGATATCAATTTAACACTTGATGGCGTACAAAAAATAACAACATTTACTATCGGGTTTAGTGATGGTGCAGCCGCAGCCGAAGATTTATTAAAAGAAACGGCTTCATTGGGAGGCGGGCAATATTTTTACGCGGATAATCATACACAATTAACTAGCGCTTTAACCTCGATATTTGAGCGCTTAGAGCCAAGTAATGAAAGTTTGACATCGGCATCGGTTGCGGCAAATAACTTTGACCGTACCGAAACGTTAGACGCGGTTTACTATGCAATGTTTGAACCTCAAAATTCGCCACGATGGCAAGGTAACCTTAAAAAATATAAGGTTAAAAATGACAAACAGTATGGTCAAAGTAATGTGCCTGCATTAAATGAAGATACAGGGCATTTTTCTGAGTCAGTAACAAGCTTCTGGTCAGCAGCAAATTCTCAAGATGGTGATAAAGTGGCCGAAGGTGGCGTAGCATCTATGCTGCGTAATGTAAGTTCTAGAAACCTAATAAGCGATATTGGTGTCAACGGCGCTTTAACTACATTTGATTATGATCAGCTAAAAACAACTTATACTGACGATGCTGGGATTGCTGCTGTTTTTGGTGTTCCAGAAGCAGAGGTTAAAGAATACATAGATTGGCATCGAGGCATAGACGTCGATGATGAGGACAAAGACACCTCAAAGACCGACATGCGATTTGATGTGTTTGCAGATCCATTACACTCCAAACCGTTAGTGCTTAATTATGGTAATAGTATTCGTATTGTCATTGGAACTAATGCGGGTGTTTTACATATGTTCGAAGATAATACAAGCAATGATACGGTAACTGAATCTTGGGCATTTATGCCAAAAGAGTTTTTTGGCAATGTTAAAGGCCTTAGAGATAACTTTTCTGGCGCTTCAAAAATCTACGGTATTGATGGAAAAATCACTTCTTATATCAAAGATGATAATGGTGACGGTATTGTTAACGGTACTGATAAGGTCTACATCTTTTTTGGTTTGAGGCGAGGTGGCAGTTCATATTATGCGATGGATGTTACTTCACCCGATGCGCCAACGATGCTTTGGCATATTGATAATTCAACCACAGGATTTGGAGAGCTAGGGCAGTCATGGTCTCAACCTAAAGTGACATACTCTGCCATTAATACTACTGGATCTACTGCAGCGCCAGTTGTAATCTTTGGCGGTGGTTATGATACATCGAAAGATAATGCTGGCCCCGCTCAGCCTGACGGTGTTGGTCGAGCGGTATATTTGGTTGACGCGAAATCAGGTTCGTTAAAGTGGAGCTTGTCACCGTCGGGTGGAACAACAAGTTTTTCAGGACAACATAGTATCGCTTCTTCGATAGCAACATTGGATAGCGACGGCAATGGATTGGCAGATCGGCTTTATTTTGGTGATACTGGAGGGGATCTGTGGCGAGTTGATATGCCAGCTGCAAATCCACAAGACGCCGATGAACCATGGACTGTATTTAAACTTGCTGCATTAGGTGGAGCAACTAGTAATGATGATGATAGAAGATTTTTTAGCGAGCCTACAGTTGTAAGAACATTTATTTCAGAAACATTGGAAACAACGATAACTGATGTAAATGGCAATACAGAAACAATAGCTACTCGCCAAGAAAAACCCTATGAGGCTATTTTACTGGGTTCTGGTGATAGATCTAACCCGCTTGGCAAGGACTCTCAAGATACATTCTTTATGATTAAAGATAGTTATATTCGTACACAGTCTTTTAGTTCCACATCCGTACCCGCGACACCAACTACACTGACTTTGTCAGATTTATATGATTTTACCGATAATCCTTTTGCTCAGTCTTTATCAACTGCACAGCGCGAAACGTTGGAGATAGCGGTGAGTAAAAAATCTGGATGGTTTATCGAGTTTGACAAAGCTCAAGGCGAAAAAAGTACATCGGAAGCTACAGTTATCAATGGCGTTGCTTATTTAACGTCTTATATTCCACCTTCATTAAATACTAATACGTTAGTGTGTGAAATACCTGGCGGTCAAGGGTGGCTTTATGCGGTAGATCTCGCATTGGGTATTCATAAATACAACTGGGTAGATTCTGAGAATCCAGACGGCATAACCGATGGTGACAAACGCAAAGTTTATATCTCTGAACAGTTTTTAGGATCGCCAACCCTAATCGTTGTTCCAAAAGATGACGGAGATGCCAACACGGTTGATGAACCCGAAGGTAATATTATCGTAGGGCGTCGAATAGTACCTGTCGGTTTTAATTTACAAACTATTCGTACAAACTTGTCTGTTAAAGAGGTGCAATAAATGTATTGTAGAAAGGTATATCTGGGCTTTACCTTGATTGAGTTAATGCTCGTGGTGTCTATTATTGGCATCATTGCAGCAGTTGCCTATCCCTCTTATCAAAGTTTTGTTTTAACTGGCAATAGGACGGAAGGGCAAAGGGAATTATTGCGCTTAGCTAATATGCAAGAGCAAGTTTATGTTGATACCAAAGCGTATACGACGGATATGAGACAACTTGGAGCACCTGCCGATCCGTACATCACAGAAAGTGGCTTTTACAGCATAGATGCAACGGTTAATGGTGATACATTTGTTTTAACGGCTACAGCAAAAAATGGACAAGTAAAAGATACTGGCTGCACATCGTTAACGATCAATGAAGCCGGTGAAACAACGCCATCTTCAGGTTGCTGGGATAAATAACAGGGGTTAAAGATGAATAAATTTAAATTAACGTATTTAATGACTTTGCTATTGCTCCCTAGCTTTGCTTTTGCTCAAACATCTGAACAACTAGTCAGTGAAAAGACGTTGGCAAAATGCTATGTGGAGTTAATGGGTGGTAAACGCGTGATTTATAAATCAACTGTAAAAAGTGAAGAGCTCATACTCACCTTAGAAAATCGATTACCAAATACTGAAATTAGAGCACCTGGCGTAACAGGAAAGGCTAAGGTTTATAAGGTTTTTCAGTGCGTAAAAAACGACGTAGCATTTAAGCATGGGCGTGCAAATGTGCTGGAAGAAAAACAAATCAGGTAAACAAATCTCTACTTAATAGTCGAACCTTTTGTGTTAACTGAAATAAAATAATACAAGAGTTCGACTATGATTTACGAAAAATTGAGAGCCGTTTAACAATAGATACCGTGTTCTTTAATGCTTTTAACTTTTCTCTTCAATCATATTACATGTATGAACAATATTGGTTACTGCTACTTTTCACAGCAGATAGGACTAAGTACAGTTTAACTCGTTGCCGTTTCTATCTTCATCTTTACCATCGTTATCGGTGTCTTGAGTAAGGTAAGCTCTACCTGATAAAGCTATATTGACACCTCTAGCAAGTGCATTGTAGTTTTTGGGGCAATAGGTAAATGCAACATTATTTCCACCTATAAGCCTGCCAGTTGGTGAATATACAAGCGTTGCCCCTCCTGTAAATTTGATGATATCGTCACTTGATATATCAGCTTTAATTTTTACGATCTGCTCGTTAGCTGCATTGTAGTTATTGTTGTCATTTTCATTAACAAAAATAGTCAGTTGGTTTTTCCATCCATTGGTACAGGCGCCATTCGAAAGTGGACATACAGTAACTTGTTTTCCTGAATTAATTGCAGCATTTCTTGCGGTGATTAAAAACCGTTGTAATTCTATTACTTCGGCGTCAACTCGTGTTTTAACTGTAAATTCTGATAACGCCGGCAGCGCTATCAATGATGCCAAACCAATAATAGTTAAGGTAATAAGGATTTCTATCAGTGTCATCCCTTTAACCAACTGCCTTTGAAGTTTCAATTGCTTACAACGCGTCATAACTACAGCACCCATGCTTCAAATATACTTAATATAAGTCTACTAATGATTTACCTTTTAAGCGAGTAATACAAACAGAAACATATAAAGATCAATGGCGTTATTGTGAGTAGATAATATTAATCGACGATAAATGTGGCTGAAACTGTGTTATCAGCCACATTTAAGCATGTTCTCGACACTTCTTTTTCATATTAAGTACACGATATCGTTCGTCTAGAGCGTGTGATATTTCTACCCGAAAGATTTTGAAAACTCTGATAAATGCGACCAGAAGTTGCGACGACAATGCCTCTAGCTTTGTCATAATGGTCTTTAGGACAATACTTGAAGGTACCATTTTGTCCCCAGCCTGATAAGTGGCCAGTTGGAGCGTATGTTATTCCTGTCCTAGTCCTTGCATACAAAAGCTTGTCACCCTGTGAAGTTGCGTCTTTATGAGACAGCTGTTGTTCGCCTAAATGAGGTTCGAATACTTTATTGTTGTTTGCGTCAGTAAATACAATGATGGTTTTAGACCAATCCAGTTGGCACAGCGTATTTGTATCGACTGGGCAGACGGTGACATAAGAGTTGCTATGTATCGAGGTGTTTCTGGCGACTTGTAAAAGTTTCGACACTCGATAAATTTCATTATCAACTTTCGTTCTGACTAAAAAGTCGATGAAGCTTGGTATCCCAACCGAGATTAAACACACAACAATAGCTAATGTTACTAGCAGTTCAATCAAGGAAAGTCCTTTTTCCTTTTTCATATTGTTTATATCTATTACCTAAAACCTAAAGGTATAGAAAACACTTAGCGATAAAGCAAGTTCTACAAATTATGAGTCGTAAATTGTTGGAATTGGTTTTCGTTTGTGAACTGTTTTTTGGTAAATTGAGATAATTGTCTGTTGAATGTGCTCTGGTACTTGCCTGCCTTCCAAAAAGTCATCTAACTCATCGTAGGTAATGCCTAAAGCATCTTCGTCCTTTTTCCCTGGTGATAACTCTTCTAAATCTGCTGTTGGTACTTTGTTTACCAGCAAATCTGGAGCACCTAAAGCTTTCGCAAGTTGTCTGACTTGACGTTTAGATAAACCAAATAAAGGGGCTAGATCACATGCACCATCTCCCCATTTAGTAAAGAACCCCGTAATATTTTCAGCCGAGTGGTCTGTGCCAAGTACAAGACCACCAAGAATTCCCGCAATATGGTATTGCAGCACCATACGTGTTCTAGCCTTGACGTTACCCTTAGAAAAGTCAATTTGTTCTGCTGATGCCGTTAACAAATTAAAACCTTTTAAAGACGTTAATATTTCTGAATGAATACCGTCAGCCCCGGGTTGAACATTTGGCATTAGGCAAAACGAAGGATTGATAAAGTCTATGGCTAATTGAGCATCAGATTCATCGGCCTGTTCACCATAAGGAAGCCTTACAGCTATAAATTTGTATTCATCTTTGTGCTGAGCGTTTAGTTGTTCAACAGCAAGTTGAGCTAATTTGCCACAAGTTGATGAGTCAACACCACCACTAATACCTAAAACTAAGGTTTTTAGTCCTGATTCCACCAACTTATTTTTTATAAAATTAACACGACGTTTAATTTCAAAATCAGTGTCAATTTCAGGCAATACTTTCATTTCTTCGATAATCGCTTGCGGATCCATCAATATTCCTACATTAGGGTGTTGTTTCAATGGTGGTAAGTGTAACAAATAAAATAATTATATTGTGCTGTTAATTGCTTAGTTTTTGTTAAGTCTAAGCAATTGTGTAAAAATATTGGGTAGTGAAAAAATAATCATGGAAACAGCAATGAAAAAAATAGAAGCGATTATCAAACCATTTAAACTTGACGACGTAAGAGAAGCGTTAGGTGAAATTGGTGTAAATGGTATGACAGTGTCTGAGGTTAAAGGGTTTGGCCGACAAAAAGGGCATACAGAATTATACCGTGGTGCTGAGTATATGGTCGACTTTTTACCTAAAGCAAAATTGGAAATCGTTGTTGCAAACGAAGATGTAGAGCGTTGTGTACAGACTATAATGGATACCGCACAAACAGGTAAAATTGGCGATGGAAAGATATTTATTACTGACGTCGAAAGGGTTATTAGGATTCGAACTGGGGAAGAAGACAACGACGCGATTTAAGACAATATTAAAAAAGGGCATTAATATGCCCTTTTTTATGGAGGTTAGTTTATTTTACTAAACTGTTTTTAGGGTAGTTAGCAGCCAATACTTGCAGGGCATTACTCTTTAAATCATCAAGCCCCATTTTATCGTAGCATTCAATCATTATTTCTAATGCTTGCTCAACTTCTTCACTCGGTGAGTAATACTGTACGATATAACGGCCACGGTTTGCAGCGGAAGCATAAGCTTCACGTTCAATATAAAATCTGGCAACAGCCAACTCATATTTTGCCAAACGAGATTTTATTTCAATCATACGTTTTCTTGAGTCGGCAGCATATTTACTTTGTGGAAAATCAGTCAATATAGTTTTTAAGTCATTAAAGGCACTTCTAGAAGCACTTGGATCACGATCTGAACGATCAATTCCTGCTAAATCTTGGAACAGGTTAGCTTCTGTTGCCAAATTAATCAGTGCTCGCATGTAGTAAACATAATCAACATCAGCATGATTTGGGTTTAACTTTAAAAATCGATCCGCTAATGCTAAACCTTGTTCGGCATCATTACTTTTGTAGTAGGCATAAATTAAATCAAGTTGTACTTGATGAGAAATTGGGCCAAAAGGAAACCTTGAATCAATTGCCGACAAAATTTGAATTGCTCTTTTGTATAGGCCGTTATCTAAAGCTTCTCTTGCATCAACAAACAGTGCTTGTGCTGATTTATCCGGAACTTTATCCACGTCTGTTTCGTTAGAGGAAGAACAACCAACGAGTGTTAATAAGGTTAAAAATAAAAATGTTTTAATTGTCATATTGTCCATAGACTTTGATTTCACTACTTTATTATTTCAAATTCAAAATGTACTTAACCGCGGTAATTACTTAATGTAATTAAAATGTCAAACGGGTAAAATAAACACAGGCATTCTAACCTAGCATTCTATCCTTGCACAGTGCTAAATTCATAGAGAGATACATGGCAGAAAAAATTCTACACCAAGACCTTGTTCCAGAAAGCTGTTTAGGCAAGCGGTTCGACCAAACATTAGCTGAAATGTTCCCTGAATATTCTCGCTCAAGACTAAAAGAGTGGATATTAGCTGGCAGCGTTACCGTTAATGGCGTTGTTCTGACTAAAGCTCGTGAAAAAATGTATGGCGGCGAAAATATATCTATATCTGCAGAAATTGAAGCAGATGAAAGATTTGAACCACAAAACATTCCACTTAATATTGTTTATGAAGATGACGATATCTTGGTGATCAATAAACCAGCAGACCTTGTTGTACACCCCGGAGCAGGAAATCCTGATGGTACTGTATTAAATGCTTTGTTGCATCATTGTCCAAATATCGATCTCGTGCCACGTGCAGGTATTGTTCATCGATTAGATAAAGATACAACGGGTCTAATGGTTGTTGCAAAAACAATAGCCGCGCAAACTAACCTAGTAGAAGCTTTGCAAGCAAGAGAAATAACCCGAGAATATGAAGCCATTGCAAACGGACAAATGACAGCTGGTGGTATCGTTGATGAGCCTATTGGTCGTCATCCAAGTAAACGAACACATATGGCGGTAACAATGGGCGGACGCCCCTCGGTAACTCATTATCGAGTGATGGAAAAATTTAGAGCACATACACGATTAAGGTTAAGACTAGAAACTGGTCGTACGCATCAAATACGTGTTCACATGGCTCATATAACTCATCCTTTGGTTGGCGACCCTGTTTATGGCGGCAGACCAAGACCACCTCGTAATGCAACACCTGAGCTGGCAGCAATACTGAGAGGTTTTAGACGTCAAGCATTACATGCAGCCATGCTTTCATTGTTTCACCCAATTACAGGTGAACAAATGACTTGGACAGCCGATGTACCAGAAGATATGGTTAATTTAACCAATATTTTAAGAGCTGATACTAAACAAAATGCTAAAGACGAATACTAATTCAGCATTTGATCTTGTAACCTTGTCGAGTAAAGCAATTTCAGCTTTTCAAACGACAAGGTTAAATCCTTTAGATAGTAATGCTTCAATCTTGCCTTATGGAAACTTTAATTTAGGTTTACATGTTGATGATGAAGAGTCGCAGGTATTAAATAATCGACGTCAATTACTTAAATTTCTTCCATCTGATACAAAAATTCAGTGGTTAGATCAGGTCCACGGTAATGAAGTCGCCGTTATCAATGAACACAATGAGCAAGTGGTAACGGCTGATGCACTAGTAACTTCAACTAGAAATTTAGCGCTGGCAGTTATGACCGCAGACTGTTTACCTATATTGTTAAAAAGTTCATCCGAAAATGAAATCGCAGCGATTCATGGTGGATGGCGTCCACTTCGCTTGAACATCATTGAAAATACGTTAAATAAAATGGCGTCTCAACCTAGCGAAATTGAAGCTTGGTTGGGTCCATGTATCGGTGCGACTAGCTTTGAAGTTGGTGAAGAAGTTAAATTAGCATTTCAAGACGTCGATGGTGAACTAGCCACTTTTTTTCGAGAAACAGACTCAAATAAGTTTTTAGCTGATTTGCCAGGTATTGCGACATACCTGTTGCAGCGTGCAGGTGTTAAAAAAATTGCCATTAGTAGCCCTTGTACCGTTGAAAACAAACTACGTTATTATTCGTATCGACGAGACAAAGTCACCGGCCGTATGGCAACCATTATAGTAATCAACTAACTCCATTCTATTTATATAAACAACTTATCAATGTGTGAGTTGTTTTGATCAAAATCAAATCTTCCTTTGCTAGTTGCTTGAATTTCAGCAAAAAGCCCATAACTTTTAGTTAGAGTTATTGTAAGACCAGTAATATGGCAATAGGAGACTAACTATGCGATTAGATCGCTTTACTCAATCATTTCAAGTGGCAATTTCTGATGCGCAATCTATTGCATTAGGAAAAGATAATCAGTTCATTGAGCCCGTGCATTTAATGCTGGCGCTGCTAAACCAAAATAATGGCAGCACAATTCCATTATTAAAAAGTGCAGGTATTGATGTATATACTATACGGACTCAAGTAGAGGCTGCTGTATCAGAGTTACCAAAGGTTTCGGGTACAGGGGGCGATGTTCAATTATCAAATGCAATGGGCAGCTTACTAAATTTGTGTGACAAATATGCACAAAAGCTTGGAGACCAATATATATCTTCAGAAGTATTTTTACTTGCAGCAATTGAAGATAAGGGCAAGTTGGGGCAGATTTTAAAATCTTTAGGAGCGTCTGAGCAGCGTATTAAAGATGCCATTGAACATATTCGAGGTGGTCAAAAAGTTAACGACCAAAATGCTGAAGATGTTCGTCAAGCACTGGATAAATTTACTGTCGATGTTACTGCAAGGGCTTCAGAAGGTAAGTTAGATCCTGTTATTGGCAGGGATGACGAAATTAGGCGTACCATTCAGGTACTTCAACGACGGACGAAAAATAACCCTGTACTTATTGGGCAGCCTGGTGTTGGTAAAACAGCGATAGTAGAAGGGCTGGCACAGCGCATTGTGGATCATGAAGTACCAGAAGGTTTAAAAAACAAGCGTGTATTGTCGTTGGATATGGGCGCACTTGTCGCTGGTGCAAAATACCGAGGCGAGTTTGAAGAGCGCTTAAAGGCGGTATTAAATGAATTGGCTAAAGAGGAAGGCCAAGTTATTTTGTTTATCGACGAATTACACACAATGGTTGGCGCAGGTAAAACAGACGGCGCAATGGATGCCGGTAACATGTTAAAACCAGCCTTAGCTCGGGGTGATTTACATTGTGTAGGTGCTACAACTCTAGATGAATACCGTCAATATATCGAAAAAGATGCAGCGCTAGAGCGAAGATTTCAGAAGGTTTTAGTAGAAGAGCCTAGTGTTGAAGACACAATTGCTATTTTACGTGGTTTGAAAGAACGTTATGAGTTGCATCACAATGTTGAAATTACGGATCCTGCTATTGTTGCCGCAGCAAGTTTATCACATCGTTATATTAGTGATCGTCAGTTGCCAGACAAAGCAATTGATTTGATTGACGAGTCGGCTTCCAGTATCAGGCTGCAAATGGATTCAAAACCTGAAGAGCTAGATCGTTTAGATAGGAAGATAATCCAACTTAAACTGGAGCAAAAAGCATTAGAAGACGAAACTGATGATAGCTCGGTTAAGCGTTTAAACTTAATAAACGAACAATTATCTGAACTTGAAGCAAATTATCATGAACTAGATGAGATTTGGACATCTGAAAAAGCGGCAATACACGGCACTCAAACCATCAAAGGTGAACTAGAGCAGGCTCGAATTGAACTAGAACAGGCTCGACGTAGCAGTGACTTAAACAAAATGGCAGAGCTGCAATATAGCAGGATCCCATCGTTGGAAAAGCAACTTGATTTAGCGTCTCAAGCAGAGATGCAGGAAATGAGTTTGTTAAGAAACAAAGTAACAGATGTTGAAATTGCTGATGTATTGAGCCGCTCGACAGGTATTCCTGTATCAAAAATGTTAGAAGAAGAACGCGACAAGTTAATAAAAATGGAAGATGAATTACACAAGCGTGTAATTGGTCAACATGAGGCTGTTGGCTCTGTAGCCAATGCTATTAGACGATCTCGTGCTGGGTTGGCAGATCCTAATCAACCTATCGGTTCGTTTTTGTTTTTAGGACCAACAGGTGTCGGTAAAACCGAGTTGACCAAGGCGGTTGCTAACTTTCTATTTGATAGTGAAGACGCCTTAATTCGTGTTGATATGTCTGAATTCATGGAGAAGCATTCTGTTGCTAGATTAGTGGGTGCTCCTCCTGGATATGTCGGTTACGAAGAAGGCGGTTATTTAACAGAGGCAGTTCGCCGAAAGCCATACTCAGTTATATTGCTGGACGAAATAGAAAAAGCGCATCCTGATGTGTTTAATATTCTTCTTCAGGTATTAGATGACGGCCGCTTAACTGATGGTCAAGGTCGAACGGTCGACTTTAGAAATACCGTTGTAATTATGACCTCAAATATCGGCTCAGATATTATTCAACTTTATGCTAATGATAATCAGTATGAAGAAATGAAAGCCAAAGTTATGAATGAAGTTGGTCAATATTTTAAGCCAGAGTTTATAAACCGGATTGACGAATCTGTGGTCTTTCATCCGTTGAAGTCCGATGAAATTAAAGAAATCGCGAATATACAATTGAAGGCTTTAGTAGAGCGACTAGCTAATCAAGAAATTGAATTATTAGTTACCGAAGAAGCCGTATCACTAATTGCGCAAGCTGGGTTTGATCCGTTATTTGGTGCTCGACCGTTAAAAAGAGCGATACAACAATCAATTGAAAATCCTTTAGCTCATAAGATACTTGCTAGTGAGTCGATGAGGGGACAGTCGATTAAAGCAGATGTAAAAGATAATTGCTTTGTCTTTACTAATACTTAAACGTTACTATTGCTAACAATAGCAGAAAGTACAAAGCCATCTAGTGGCTAACATGTGTTAGACATGGCGCGTCAAATAACTTTTGGCAATTCTTATCTAACTGTCACTAGTTTGCAATTGTGAATTAAAAAGCTACTCAATAATATTGAGTAGCTTTTTTTTAGTGTGGCTTCAAATACCTCTACTTTGCAAAAAGTTTAAAAATATTCATTTTATTTAACCCCTTTTTAAAACCCTAATCGTTATATCTGTAAACAAGTAATAAATAACGACTTGTTTGCCGTGTGGCCACACCTCTTTATTAGCTTTAATTGAGGAAACACGATGAATAGATACATAATGATCTTACCCTTTGCTAGTGCAACGACTATTGGCTTATTTGCCTTTATGGCGTACTTAATCGAAAATGAAGAACCGCGAGGGCTTGATTATGAGGACCCGGTAGTTGTTGAATTATATCAACTACCAAAGGAATCAAAGCCAAACACCATAAATAGGAAGCCAATACAGGCACCTGAGCCGCCACCTAAAATGAAAATGGCTCGTTCGCAAGTTGAAACAAGTGAAATACAAAATGAAATTCAATTTACCGCTATAGGTATGGATATACCAGCGGGTAAAGCCGAGTTTTCTCTTGGAACTGGGATGAAAAATAATGATGCTCGCCCTATTGTTAGGTCAAATCCTAGATATCCTATCGAAGCGTCACAACACGGAATAGAAGGGTGGGTCAAATTGGGATTCGATATTAATGAATTAGGAGAGGTTATCAATATTAGCGTGATCGATTCTCAGCCCAAACGTTTGTTTGATAAAGCGGCCAAAAGCGCATTAAAAAAATGGAAATACAAAGCGAAGATTGTTGATGGTAAACCTGTGATACAATCTGGGATTACAGTGCAATTAGACTTCAACATGCAACAGCAAATATAAGGATACCATTTGAAGTTACCTTCAATGATAAAAGGGTGGATTAATACATCATCTAGTCCCGAAAAATTGCTCAATAAGTATATTGAAACAGGTGATAAAACTTGCTTAAGTTTGCTTGTTGAGCAATTTAATAAGCCTCTATTTCATTATTTACTTTCCATGTCTGATCGATCCTTGGCTGAAGATGTTGTGCAAACAACTTGGCTAAAAGTGCTCAAACTTCAGCATTTACCTTTAACCCATCAGAATGTAAAAGGCTGGCTGTATACAATTGCGAGAAATACACTATTTGATGAATTGAAACGAATGAAACGTTGGCAGTGGCAGTCACTTGATGAGATAACTGAAGTGATGGAATGGAATCCATTGATAAATAAAAACGCAGAGAGGTTGGTTCAATTTAATCAAGCACTCGAACAATTGCCGTTTTTTCAGCGTGAAGCCTTTATTTTCCAACAAGACGGATTTTCTGTATCTGAGATTGCTCAAATTACTAATGAATCTTTTGAAACGGTGAAAAGCCGACTTAGGTATGCACGTAAACACCTTAAACAAGCTTTAGGAAACAATCATGAATAGTAAATTTGATAAAGACATAGCCGAGCTTTATCAGCAACGTCAAGATAATATCGATGCACCTAAAATAATGTTTAAAGAAACTCGAATCGTGCGTAAATACTCATTGGTAAAATCGTTGAGTATTTTACTTATGGGAGGTGTGGCGTCTTTCGCTATTTTCGCCATCATCACGCATTTAGCAAAATCACCAAATCATAAAATTGTAGAAGCAGCGTTTAAACATCAAGTGGTGATAATACCTGAAATTGCAGCTGAAGCGTTAGATGAGCCAACTATAGTTAAGTCGTCGTTGCCAAAAGAACCAGAAGTAAACAACCCTGACATGGACCGGCCGTTGACTAGGCCAGAAGTCATACCTAAGCCTAGAGCAGAGACACAACTTAATTTGAAATTAGAGAATCCCGTTCTGTTGCCCAGTATGACAAAACCCGAATATCACGTAGAGCCTACCTATAAGATATTACCTGATTACCCTGAAGCCTTAATAAAAATGCATAAAACAGGTCAAGTAACGTTACGTTATGAAATTGATGAAAACGGCAGGGTTAAAAATATTTCAGTTGTTGAAAATCAAGGTGACAAACGGTTTAGACGTGCCTCTCAAAGTGCATTAGCTAAATGGGTGTATCCGCCGCAAGCTGATATCGAACGCGTTTATGAAGTGGTATTCGAATTCAAGATACCATAATAAAAGGTGCTCCATATTATCATTGAGTTATTTAATAGCTTAGTCATTAAAACCGTATTGAAATGTTGAAAAATAGCGTTTAGATAAAACATACAATTAATCACAGCAGTAGTTCATTTTGGTGAAATTGTTGGAATGCTTGTTGGGTGGGCACTTAACACAAAAAAGCTGAGTATCTATGTGACTCAGCTTTAATTCTGATACAGTTCAGAGGTTTGTTAAATATTAAAGTAGAGATCTACCTAAATATCGCAATACACTTCTACTTGTTTTTCATTAATTGCAAGTTGCTGTTTCTTTTCAAGCTCTGTTAATACCTGCACCTGTCCGTTTTCATCGGTGTACTGTATGTTGTCATGATTTTTTAATGTGGCGACATTTGCTTTTGCTTCATCACACTTTGATTTTGTTGCATCCACTTTGGTTGAATTCGTGTTTACATTACCTTGTGTGCCTTTTGAATTGCCACTAGCCGCGGGAGATTTGTCGTCTTTGGGAAGTTTAGTATTAGTTTTGTTAAATACAGATAACGATAATTCTGTATAGTCATTGTGGTTGGGTTGATGTTGGCTAAAATGAACGACGTTATTTTTATCTACCCATCGATAAACGGTAACATTCTGTGCAACGGCACTTGTAACAAAGTAAATGGTTAACAAGCTGGCAATAGTTTTTTGCATATGTCTTCCAAACTGTTTTTAAAAATGTACAGGCAGTCCATGTTATAACAATAGCTTTTGGCGTTTACAAATACTTGATGTAAACGAATTAAGTGAAATTTAATTAATTATAGGTGAATTTAAGTTATGTGTGATAAATTACATAGCTAATCAAGAAGACGATCTCTATATTAGGCGTATGTCAAGCAATCAATCACCTTCACCAACACCATCGCGTGGTATCTATTTACTCCCTAACTTGTTAACAACAGCTGGGCTCTTTTCCGGTTTTTTCGCTGTTGTTTCTTCTATGAATGGTCACTTTGAAAGTGCAGCTGTTGCCATCTTCATCGCTATGATATTTGATGGCTTAGATGGACGGGTAGCAAGAATGACTAATACTCAAAGTGAGTTTGGCGCTGAATATGACAGTATGGCCGACATGGTGTCCTTTGGTATTGCTCCAGGTCTTGTTGCCTATAACTGGGCATTATCAGGAATGGGGAAGTTTGGTTGGTTAGCTGCGTTTGTATTTGTCGCAGGGGCAGCATTGCGTTTAGCCCGTTTTAATACACAAGTAGGTGTGGCTGATAAAAGATATTTCCAGGGATTAGCAAGTCCTGCGGCGGCAGGTGTGATTGCTAGTCTTGTCTGGGCAGGCACTGAGTATGAAATAACTGGCCAAGATTTTGGTTTTGTTATGGGACTTATTACTATTATCACTGGTTTGTTGATGGTAAGTAACTTTAGATACAACAGCTTCAAAGAAGTAGACTGGAAAGGAAAGGTCAATTTTATTGTCGTATTATTGATTGTGTTGGTATTTGTTATTGTTGCTTCGAGTCCTGCTGAATTACTTACCGTTATTTTCGTGTTGTATGCAGCGTCTGGACCAATAACAACTATCCGTAGTGTCAAAAAGTTAAAATTAGAACATGTCGTTGGTGATGATCAAGATGCTGAGTTTAAACAAGAAGCATTTAAAACATCAAACTCAGAAAATGCTAAAAAAGCTAATGAAAATGTCGACTCCGATGTAAAAGATAAAGATTAATGGGTAACTGAGTTGTTACTATGAAGAAAAAGCGTGCTTGCCACGCTTTTTTCGTTTTTATTTGAGTTTTTCTTGGAAGAATTGGTTGTTTTGTACTAAATTTAAACACCCAGTTGAGCTTTTGATAAAAAGTGACAAAAAGGTGTTGACGGCGAGATAAAAATCCCTAAAATGCGCATCCACTTCTCGGGGACAAGCCAAGAAGCAGTTTTGATAAGTTTAGTTAAGTAAATACTTAACAAAACAATCAACCAAACTTGAAAAAATAAAATAAAGTTTTTTAAGAAAAGTGTTGACATCAAAACTGAGATGCGTAAAATGCGCATCCGCTCTCAACGGTAGAGCGCACGCCAAACACGAATGTGATGTTTGGTCGAATCGCAAGATTCAAGTTCTTTAACAATTAGTTATCATGCAATTTGTGTGGGCACTCACAGTGATGATGTTTTACCAGTAGCTTAGGCTATAAAAAACTAACTCAGTGAGGTTCATGCAAAAACTACTTTTATAAGTTTT
>NZ_BNCK01000008.1 GCF_014656435.1 Thalassotalea marina | reverse complement strand
ATTGAATTCTATATACGGCATGTGCCGAAAAGTTAACTTCCATCCCTATAGAATACAGGCAAAGGAGTCATTCATCCACGGGCATGCCCGTGGTGTTCTGGTTGCTACGCAACCCCTAAGATAAAAATGCCGCAAACGCGGCAAATTATGTGAGAATTATAATACTTTGTCTATTCTGACACTGCCATCAGCTAAATAGATCATACGAACCTGATCACCAGCCTTGAACAGCATTGAACGATCTTTTTGTTGAAGCACCATAAACTGTTCTCCGCTTTCAACCGTTAACATCAGTTCGATGAGCTCAATGGTCACTTCACGATAAGTTGGCTGTTTATCTCCAGCAATAGAAGCGCCAATGATTGCGCCTAAAATAGTGGCGATGTCTTGACCACTTCCTCCACCAAATTGATGACCTATAGCACCACCAATGATTGCACCACCAAATGTAGACCAACCAGATTGCCTATCTTCGATAAGCTCTCTTTCCGTAACATTTCTAACAGAATCAATTTTTCCAAAAAGTACTTTTTCCACAGGCACTGCTTTATTTCTATCATACTGAGATGAATGACTAGGAAAAACAAAAAGTACAAAGCAAATAAATACTAGGCTTAGGTGTTTCATTCTTGATCCTTAGTACGTTACCAACCAACAGATTGTTTAGTACGAGTTTTACGAATTTCAGTTTCATCTGCCCACTCAACTAGGCCACTTTTTAAGTCCATCAGCCTAATAGTAAACTTATAATAAACATCAGATTTATCTTTGTTGGACTTAACAATGCTTGAAAGGTTGCCATAAAGCATGTATTCAGCACCTACTTGCTGACCAAACTGCATCGCTTTACTTGGATCAACCATGCCGCTATCTTGCTGAAATTCAATTTGCGCTCGTGCTGCGTCAACACGTGTCATATCAACAAACCTAAACTTGCCAGAACGCAACAATCTAGTAGAAATTGAATCTGTAATCGACTCGGTATCAATATGTTCACTGGTCTTATTTTTAATGCGCTCAACAAATACAATAGGACGATTGTTGTTTGTCATCGTACCAACAACCGGAGACAGTAACAGTGAATCAGTCATTTCCGCTGCGACTTTTTGAAGATCGGTCGAGCCAAAGTTTATATCGGTTGTTTCCACTGCAGTTGCGTCACCGTACCTTACGACTGACTTTTGTGCGCAGCCTGCTGAAATGATCATTGTAAGTAGGCACGTTGCTAATATTTTTTTATTTTTCATAATAATTCCTTAATTAAAACTTATAAGCATTAGATGACATTGGACGAATGTAAACCTTAAAGGATTTTGCTCTGCTATTCGGCGCAACTGCTTGTAATGAAATTGACTGAAACCCATGTAACTCTAGTGGTTGCCAAGGCCTTTTTCCCGCTTCAACGGCGAAACCTTCTGGGTCAAACCATTGAAACTGGTATTGTAACTTTAACGACTTTTCATATTGACTAGATAACTCAGTGTTTACTTCAAGTAATCCGTTATTTAAGCGATTTTTCACATCACTAATGGTCAACAGTTCAGCCAATTCCGGATTATCAACTTTAAGGTAGGTTGCAGGGGGAATTTCATTAGTTAATGATTCCGCGCCAATTCCTGATGTGATTGGCGGTGGTGTTTGACACGCTTGCAAACTCAGTGCAACAACACTTGAAATAACAATAGCTTTAGCGATGGCGTTCATTAAATTCTCCTTATAAAACCACGTAGTGGCTTGTCATCTTATTGCCAATATTATTGACATAGACAATTAAAGTTTTATTTGCTTGCGCAGTAATTTGCATTGGTATCCTCTGATAGCCCGTATTAAATTCTAGTTGATGACTACCAGCAGGTAATGAAAATCTTGCCATGGTAATATCGTGTGGTAACGTTAACCATGAACGCGTATCAGCACGTTCTGAAGCTAAACTATATAGACCTGCTAATATATTACCGACATCACCCCCCTCTTTTTGCATTTTGCGGCGCATTTCTTCTTTTGCGACAATTCTTAACGCTTGTCTAGTGACCATTTCGGGTAATTGTTCTTTTAAACTTTGATTTGCAAGCGCTAATAAGTTAACAATTGATGCCGCTTGAAACTCTTGATTACCAACGCTGATATTGACCGAGGTTAGCATAGACGAACTTTGTTGATATGCTGGCAGTGCAAAACTGAAAAAGCGCATATCATTGTGTCGAGTGAAAATAGGTAAATTAACGGCCAACTCTTGCTTGGCGTTAACTAAACCTTGCTCAAAAAATACTACTACATCTGCCTGTTTGGCATTGCTGACTTGCTCCACAACACCAAACTTTTGTTCAAATTTTTCTTTCTCTTCGTTACGGCCTAACTGATTGGCCAGTCTGATCACATCTTTTTGCAAATAAAGGTTGTCAGGAAATATATCGATGGCGCGTTTGTAATCTATATATGCACTGTCTAGGTCGCCATTTGCTTCATAAAGCACACCAGATAAATAAAAGGTAAACGCATTTTGAAAACTATTTTTTATTTGACCAATAGTGTCGTCCATATTGGGGTACGAACTATATAACGATTGTAAATCTAGCCCTTTGGCCAATAACGATTCCTTGGCATCTAACAATTGTTTTTCGTACTGCTTTAATGCAGTTTCTTGCACTAAGTTTGCCCGCCTAACTTCAACCAAGGCACCTTCTAAATCACGTTGAAATAAATAGTTTAGTGCTTGATAGCTATGTAACATGGTTTGCTCATAGGCAGGAATACGATAACTAAGCGCCGAATCATTACTTACCACGGCAGATAAATTTTCAACACCACGACTTATCTGCAATTTTGCTTTTTGATTTTGTTGTTCAATCTCATTATATGCTTGAGCAAAAAGCTGCTGACTTTGTCGCCAATCTTCCATTAAGAAGGCTAAACGCCCCAACTCTAATAAGGACAAATTAAACGCATTGTGACCACTGTCAAATGCAGGCATTTGTAATTTGGCTTGTTCAAATTGGCCCATATTCACCTGAGTAACCACATCGTTCATTTGCACTGCATACCCCATAAAAAAGTCGTTAAATCGCATCGATGTGCAACCAACAGTTAAAAAGAGCAAAACAGCATTAACAATTATTTTTTTTAACGACATTCTATTGCGGTTCCCCTAACCTAGGGTGCATTGTAAATAAGGTAAAATTAACTAAAACTGAACATGGTATAACTGTCCATGAAATTCCTAAACATTATCGCAAAAACGTTTAGGAACAAGGCCATTAAAATAGAAAGCTTAGTCACTTATTGCAAGTAGTTAAGTGTAGTAAAATTGTAAATTTGGGCGAAAAAAAACTCCCTGTTGGGAGTTTTTAAAGAATAGCTTTATTTGTGTTCAACCGAAATAATTTCGTATTCCACAACACCAGCGGGGGTTTTGATTTCTACTTCAGAATCAACCGTTTTACCAATAAGGCCGCGAGCGATTGGCGAGCTTACTGAGATGCGATTGTTTTTAATATCAGCTTCGTCATCACCAACAATTTGATAAGTCACTTCTTCGTCTGTATCAATATTTAACAAAGTAACAGTAACACCAAAAATCACTTTACCTGTATTTGGAATTTTTGACACATCAATAATTTGTGCATTACCCAGTTTACCTTCAATATCTTGAATACGACCTTCACAAAAGCCTTGTTGCTCACGGGCAGCATGATACTCGGCATTTTCTTTCAGATCGCCATGTTCGCGGGCTTCAGCAATCGCTTCGATAATTTCTGGACGGCGAACACTTTTCAGATAATTCAATTCATCACGTAACGCATCGGCACCTTGCACCGTCATCGGATATTGATTCATTTTCACATTTTCCTAAAAGATAAAGGTGGTCGAAACCACCTTTATTTATTCACTTTTTGTTGTTTAATGACAATTAGCTTAACAGAACTGTCATCAATCGACAAAGTTTAGTTACGCTTTACATTGCGCATGCAATTCTTGGATTGAGCTAACCGTATTACGGTCGTCAGCGGCGTGGGCCTGACACGCAGCAAATGCTGCATTAAGCGTCGTTGTATAAGTAACTTTATATCTTAACGCACCGCCACGTAATACTTTTGAATCTTCAATCGCCTTGCGACCTTCAGTTGTATTAATGATGTAGCTATATTCACTGTTCTTAATTCTGTCAAGAATGTGAGGACGACCTTCGTGTACTTTGTTCACTAGTCGACAAGGAATATTAGCTTCACCCAAAACAACCGCTGTGCCATGAGTTGCATCAATGTCGTAACCTAATTCAACCATTTGTTTCGCCAATTCAACAACACGGTCTTTGTCACTGTTTCGAACTGAAATTAGCGCTCTACCTGATTTAGGGACAGAAACACCAGCACCTAGGTTAGCTTTTGCGTAGGCTTCTTCAAAAGTTTTACCTACACCCATTACTTCACCTGTTGAGCGCATTTCTGGGCCAACTAACGGATCACAACCGTGGAACTTGTTAAATGGAATGACCACTTCTTTCACTGAGAAATATGGTGGGATAGTTTCTTTAGTAATGCCAAGGTCAGCGAGTTTTTGACCCGCCATAACACGAGCACCGATTTTAGCTAAAGGAACCGAAGTTGCCTTTGATACAAAAGGAACTGTACGTGCAGCACGAGGGTTAACTTCGATTAAGTATACTTTACCGTCTTTAACCGCCATTTGCGTATTCATCAAGCCAACAACACCTAGCTCAAACGCTAAGTCTGTTACTTGTTTGCGCATTACGTCTTGTACTTCTTGGCTTAAGCTATATGCAGGTAGTGAACATGCTGAGTCACCTGAGTGAACACCTGCTTGTTCAATGTGTTGCATGATACCGCCTACAACAACGTTTTCGCCGTCACATAACACGTCAATGTCCACTTCGATTGCATCATCTAAGAAATGGTCAAGTAGCACTGGTGCTTCGTTAGAAACACTTACCGCTTCGTTCATGTATCGACGTAAATCTTCAATGTCGTAAACAATTTCCATTGCACGACCACCCAATACATAAGACGGGCGAACAACCAATGGGAAACCAATAGTTTCTGCTTTTACTAATGCTTCTTCTAACGATGTTACCGTTGCATTTTCAGGTTGTAATAAGCCAAGACGTTCAACCGCTTGTTGGAAGCGTTCACGGTCTTCTGCACGGTCAATCGCATCTGGTGACGTACCAATAATTGGCACACCAGCAGCTTCTAGTGCTCTTGCCAATTTAAGTGGAGTTTGACCACCGTATTGAACGATCACCCCTTTTGGCTTTTCAACACGTACAATTTCTAGTACATCTTCAAAAGTAATCGGTTCGAAATATAGGCGATCAGATGTGTCGTAATCAGTTGAAACCGTCTCAGGGTTACAGTTAACCATGATAGTTTCATAACCGTCTTCACGTAACGCTAATGCCGCGTGTACACAACAGTAGTCAAATTCAATACCTTGACCGATGCGGTTTGGACCACCACCTAAAATCATGATTTTGTCTTTGTCTGTTGGTGCAGCTTCACATTCTTCATCGTAACTTGAATACATGTATGCCGTATCAGAGCTAAACTCTGCCGCACAGGTATCTACACGCTTGTAAACTGGGAAAATTTCCGCGTTATGACGCTTTTTACGAATTTCAGCTTCGCTGACACCAATAATGTCTGCAAGTCTTGCATCGGCAAAACCTTTGCGCTTAAGGCGACGTAAGTATTCGTCGTTTAAGCCAGCCATGCCTACTTCGGCAACGTTCTTTTCTTCTAATACAATGTCTTCAATTTGTACTAGGAACCAACGATCAATTTTGGTTAAACGAAATACGTCATCTACTGTTAAACCCAGTCTAAATGCGTCGGCAACATACCAAATACGGTCAGCACCAGCTTCTTGAAGCTCATGCATGATTTTTGTTTTAGCACCTGGTTGTGTCACATCAACTTGTGGATCAAAACCAGTAGCACCAACTTCTAAGCCACGAAGTGCTTTTTGCATTGATTCTTGTTGGTTACGACCAATAGCCATCACCTCACCAACTGACTTCATTTGTGTGGTTAGACGATCTTCAGAGCCTGCAAACTTCTCAAAGTTAAAGCGTGGGATCTTAGTAACGACATAATCAATTGTTGGCTCAAATGAAGCCGGTGTAGCACCACCAGTAATGTCATTTGATAATTCGTCAAGGGTATAACCAACAGCTAACTTAGCTGCGATTTTCGCAATTGGGAAACCCGTTGCTTTTGAAGCAAGAGCAGAAGAACGAGATACACGTGGGTTCATTTCAATAATAACCACACGACCGTTATCTGGATTTACACCAAATTGTACGTTTGAACCACCAGTTTCAACACCGATTTCACGCAATACCGCCAAAGAAGCGTTACGCATGATTTGGTATTCTTTGTCCGTTAGCGTTTGAGCTGGTGCCACAGTAATTGAGTCACCCGTGTGTATGCCCATTGGGTCAAAGTTTTCGATTGAACAGACGATAATACAGTTGTCGTTTTTATCACGAACAACTTCCATTTCGTATTCTTTCCAACCAATTAGTGACTCATCAATTAACAATTCGTTTGTTGGTGACAAATCTAAACCACGAGTACAGATTTCAACAAATTCTTCACGGTTATAAGCGATACCGCCACCCGTGCCACCCATAGTAAATGAAGGGCGAATGATACAAGGGAAACCAATGCGCTCTGAAGTGGCTAATGCTTCATCTAATGTATGTGCAATTTCCGCTCTAGGTGTTTCAAGACCGATGTTTTTCATCGCTTTATCGAAACGGTTACGATCTTCTGCTTTATCGATAGCGTCAGCAGTTGCACCAATCATTTCAACATTAAACTCTTTGAGCACACCATGGCGTTCAAGGTCTAATGCACAGTTAAGTGCGGTTTGGCCACCCATTGTTGGTAAAACAGCGTCTGGGCGCTCTTTTTCAATAATGTTTCTTACTACTTCCCAGTGAATTGGCTCAATGTATGTTGCATCAGCCATTTCAGGGTCAGTCATGATAGTTGCCGGATTAGAGTTAACCAATATAACTCGGTAACCTTCTTCTCTAAGTGCTTTACAAGCTTGAGCACCTGAATAGTCAAACTCACAAGCCTGACCGATTACAATTGGACCAGCACCTAAGATTAAGATACTTTTTATGTCAGTACGTTTTGGCATAGTGTTTAAATCTCCTAATCCTGTTATTTACGTGCTTTGATTAAATCAATAAAGTGGTCAAACAATGGCGCTGCATCATGTGGACCTGGACTAGCTTCTGGATGGCCTTGGAAACTAAACGCTGGTTTGTCAGTACGATGGATACCCTGTAAAGAACCATCAAATAGCGACTTATGTGTCGTTTTTAAATTATCTGGCAGTGTATCTTCATCAACGGCAAAACCATGGTTTTGCGAGGTGATCATTACCACGTTACGGTCAAAATCTTTTACCGGATGGTTAGCACCATGATGACCAAATTTCATTTTGATTGTTTTTGCACCACTTGCTAAACCTAGTAATTGGTGTCCTAAACAAATACCAAAAATTGGAATATCTGTGTCTAAAAATGTTTTGATTGCTGTTATTGCATAATCACATGGTTCTGGGTCTCCAGGTCCATTTGATAGAAAAATACCGTCGGGATTTAGTGCTAACACTTCTTCCGCTGAGGTTTGAGCAGGCACAACCGTCAAGCGACAGCCACGATCAACTAACATACGCAAAATATTACGTTTGGCACCAAAATCATATGCAACTACGTGAAAATCTAACTTTTCTGGAGAAACATGACCTTCTCCTAATTGCCAACTTCCTTCGGTCCATTGATAACTTTCAGAGGTAGAAACAACTTTCGCTAAGTCCATACCTTTTAAACCAGGAAATTCTTTAGCGTTAGACAATGCAAGGGCTTCATCTAAATTATCGCCAGCGATAATACAACCATTTTGCGCACCTTTCTCACGTAAAACACGAGTTAATTTGCGCGTATCAATGTCGGCGATACCAACGATATTATTTTTGACCAAATAGTCAGAAAGTGACATTTCATTTCTGAAATTACTGGCTAGCAAAGGTAGGTCTCTTATTACCAAACCTTTAGCCCAAATTGTACCAGACTCTTCATCTTCCGAGTTTGTACCAGTATTGCCAATGTGAGGATATGTAAGGGTGATAATTTGTTCTGCATATGAGGGGTCTGTTAGTATTTCTTGGTAACCAGTCATTGAAGTATTAAAAACTACTTCACCGACGGCCGCCCCTTCTGCACCAATAGCGGTGCCCTTAAATATTGTGCCGTCTTCCAGCACTAAAATGGCAGATTTAGTCAATTTAACCTCCGAAAAGAAGAAATAAATCTTAATGTTAACCAAGCTCTACTTGGTGTAAATTAAGCGCGAAAGTTGTTCAATAATCCGTCGTAATGCCTGCAAATAGCAAATTTTAGACAAATTCCGCGCATTTTACGCTTATCTTATATAAACGTAAAGCCTAAATTTATAAAAATTAGACTTTAAAGTCGTTTTTCACGTTAAAGCCTCAAAAACAACAATTTTCTCAAAATTGTCATTATTTATTTTAAGCCTAAAACATCCTGCATATCATAAAAGCCAGGCTTTGCTTTACTTAACCAAGTTGCAGCTCGCATTGCCCCAACAGCAAAGGTCATGCGGGTTGACGCCTTATGTGTTATTTCAATTCTTTCACCCAAGTCAGCAAAGAACGCAGTGTGCTCACCGACGATATCGCCTGCTCTAACGGTTGCAAAACCTATGGTGTCTTTGGCACGCTCTTCAGTGATACCTTCTCGACCATATACAGCTACTTTATCTAAGTCGCGCCCTAATGTATCAGCAATCACCTGCCCCATTTTCATCGCAGTACCGGATGGGGCATCTTTCTTAAAGCGATGATGTGCTTCAAAAATTTCAATATCGGTATCATTACCAATCGCCTTGGCCGTCATCTCTAGTAACTTAAACATCAAATTAACACCAATACTGGTATTGGGAGCTAAAATTACTGGAATATCACTAGCAAAAGCTTGAATCCGCTCTATTTCTTCTGCATTAAAGCCAGTCGTTCCAATAACAATTGCTTTGTTATGCGCTTTACACCAGGCTAAATGCTCAAATGTTGATTCAATAGAAGTAAAGTCTATAAACACATCAGCGGCAAGTAAGGCATCTAATTCACTGGTGGCATGCAAGTTTATTTTACCAATCGCAGCAAGTTCACCTAAGTCAATTTGGTTAAATGAAGAGTTGGAGCGCACACTGCCTCCCACGAGGGAAATGCTGTCATGTTCATGCGCTGCTTGTATTAAATTTCTACCCATTCGGCCACTACAGCCCAAAATTGCAACTTTTATCGTCATGTTTATCGAATTCTCGTTTTTTATTTGTATAAATCTGTTATTTCAATTGTGTTAACAAAGGTTTTCAGTTGGTCATTTTCATGTGAAATCACATGCCTAAATGCAACTTTATCTTGTTTTATCTCAATGTGATAAAACGCACAGAAATCTGCAAAAATTTGCTTATCATGGTTTTTAAATTGCCAATGCGCGCAGGCAATGTATTGGTTTGTATTAAGCTGCTCGTAACTTAATGAGCAAATATCAATATTCTGTGTTTGTGATTGCTCGATCTGCTTCAATATTTCTGTAATAACCTCGTCAAGCTCCATTGACTGGCGAATAAACTTAACCTCAGTTGGTGTACTTAACGAACACGGCAAAAAGTAAGTATTACTTATGGCAGCTTTATCAGCTCGCTTAAATGCGGCGAGATAAGATGCAAACAAATTGGTGATAGCTTGATGATCAGTCATTTAATAATCCGTATAAAAAAGCCGGGGACAACCCGGCTTTTCAATGCTATTAGCTAATAATGTCCAACAGCTCAACGTCAAATACTAACGCTGCATATGGAGGAATTGCACCGTGAGAACCACGCTCTCCATAAGCTAAGTGATAAGGAATATGTAAACGCCATTTTGAACCGACAGGCATCAATTGAAGTGCTTCAGTCCAACCTTTGATTACACCGCCCACAGGAAACTCTGCAGGTTGACCACGATCATAAGAGCTATCAAAAACGTCACCATTAATGAATGTACCGTGGTAGTGTGTGCGAACAGTGCTTTGAGCAGTAGGCTTTTCACCGTCACCTTGAGTGATTACTTCGTATTGTAATCCAGACTCTAAAACAGTGATTTCTTCACGCTTAGCATTTTCTGCTAAATAAGCTTCACCTTCAGCTGATTTTTCTTTAGCAGCGGCTTGCTCTTGCTCTTGTAACTTTTTAGAAACTACTGAAAAAGCTTCGTTTAGATCTGCATCAGATACTTGGCTTTCAGCACCAGCTAATGCATCTGCTAGACCTGCTTGTACAGCAGTAACATCAAACTCTTTAAATGGGTTATTACGTAATTGATCACCTAGTTGACGACCTACACCGTAGCTTACACGCTGTTCAATTGTTTCGAATTGTTTTTCAGACATATCACTCACTTTACACTGAAATCTATTAATTAGATTATGCTATTTAAAATTGGCGCAAATCATAGCATAAGTAGGCGCTCGACTGTAGTGTCGATTCAATAGAATTTTACATATGCTATTCATTTTTATCTTTGCTTAAAATTTGCTCCTTAGTGTGAAGTGCTCTAAGTTAACGTGATATAATCGTGGACTTTTATTTAAAACGCTTTATTGTGAAACCTTTAGCGTAATCAACACAAAATTAAAACATGATAGACCAAAAAAACGCTACTCAACCTAAAGCCAACCTGTTGAGTTTATTGCCATTTGCCGTGTTTCTCGGCCTATTTTTAGGTACAGGTATTGTCCTAACATTGCAAGGTGTCGACTTTGCTTTTTATCAGTTGCCAGCCAGTATCGCCATCATTCCAGCCATAATATTTGCTATTTGGTTAGGAAAGAAATCGACTACTGAGCAGATTTCTCAATTCATCAATGGCGCTGGCCATCCCAATATTATCACCATGTGCATTATCTATTTGCTAGCAGGTGCTTTTGCCACAGTGGCCAAAGCAACAGGTAGTGTTGATGCAAGTGTACAATTAGGATTATCGCTATTTCCTGACTATTTGCTTTTACCTGGACTATTTTTAGTTGCCGCTTTTATTTCAACTGCTATGGGCACTTCCATGGGGACAATCGCGGCGATAGCACCTATTGCGCTCGGTTTTACAGAAAATACAGGGATTGATGCCAGTCTTATCGCTGGGGTCATTATTTCGGGTGCTATTTTTGGTGATAATTTATCAATTATTTCAGATACCACTATCGCATCTACCCGCTCTCAAGGGGCACATATGAAAGACAAGTTCAAAGTGAACTTTAAATTTGCTGTGCCTGCGGCTTTAGTCTGTGTCGTTATTTTTTCCAGCATGGGTGTCACTATGCCAGAAATATCAGCCGAAGAGCTTAACGTGATTGGTTTACTACCTTACATAGTTATCTTAGTGTTAGCTCTGAGTGGGTTAAATGTATTTTTGGTACTGTTAATAGGTATTATACTCGCTGCTGGTGTAGGTATGTGGCAACAGGCATATGATTTGTCCACTTGGGTAAAGGACGTAAATCAAGGCTTTGCTAATATGCAGGACCTGTTTATTTTGGCACTATTTATCGGTGGTTTGAGTGAGCTTATCAAACAGCAAGGAGGGTTATCTGCCCTGACTGCTTTTATTGAAAAATTCGCTAGAAAGCTTAACCCAAATAATCATAAAAGAGCAGCAGGACTGGGAATTGGTAGCTTGGCATTTTTATGTAACTTTTTTACAGCTAATAATACAGTCTCTATTATTGTCACGGGTGATACGGCTAAAGACCTGGCTAACGATGGAGATCTATCACCAGCACATTCTGCCAGCTTACTCGACATTTTTGCCTGTATTAATCAGGGTTTATTACCCTATGGTGCTCAAGCATTACTGTTAGGGACTACCTTAAAAATTTCCCCAATCGACGTTGTGAGTTACGCTTTTTATCCGATGATTCTTTTTGTTGTTGCAATAATTGCCTTTTGGCGAATTACCAAAAACTAAACGATTAAAAACAAAAATCCCCGTCAATTGACGGGGATTTTTTTATCTACATTTTATTTAGTTTAATTTTAACAACCCACAACCGTTATTTACAAAATTGTGCAAATTAAAACGTGGAGTTCTCACTAAATAAAGCTTTGTCAGCAGCTCTATAAACCTCTAAATGATAAACCTGGTTCAACTACTTCAAATATTGCATTTAGTACTTGTGACGATAGTGGGTTTCCGTCTTTATCTAAAATAGTGACAGAAGTTTGTTCATCACCTTCACCATGGCTTTGCAAGATAAATTGATATTTATCATCATCTAGCTCAATGACAGGAACTTCATCGCCCCAGAGCATATCCCAAAGCCCAATATTTGGTTTAACAAAGTCAACGTAATAAATTTTCTTCGACTCATTTAAATCAGAAACAGTGAACCCATGATCTTCAAAAAAGATAGGCATGTTTGACCAAAGTAAATCAATTTCCATTTCAACGATATAAGCTGGTTGATTGTCGGCATTCTCACCGATAGAAACTAATTTTTGATTAGCTCGCAATAAACGATTTTCTTTGGCTTGTTTACGATACTTGTAATCAACTTGAGAAACAATTTCATTAAGCATTGCAATTTCTGCTCGCTGCTTATCAATGAGATCGATATCAGATGACTTACCCTGTTCATCAGTTTTTATATAGTCAACCAATGACACCATTAAAGCGACACTGCGCCCGTGCGGTTTTGATTCAAATGTATAACGATATCTGTAGTTTTCTTGTGATGTTACATCTTTAAACAACCAACCCGATTCTTTGGTTACGTTATACCATTGAGATTCATAAATGCCATTTTCAGCATCAATCACGTCAAGAGTTACGCCATCACCTGCTAGCTGTTCTTCAAGCGCAGTCAACAAAAAGGATTTAAGTTCAACATCATCAAGGGCTTGATCAAACCATATTTTTGCTTCTGAATTTGTAGATTCAACACGAGTAGAAGCCGCTACTGGTAAAACCAGAGAAGGAGCACGAACGTCGACATTTTCTCCTACAGGCCCCTGATGATTAATATCGTTAGAAATAGCATAATCATCGTAGCGTTTAGGGGCTTTCATACCTTGCGGAATAGTTAGATTTTTTGCTTCTTGCTTTTCGGCATACTCAAAGTCACCAATAGCTTGTTTTTTATTTGTGTTACTACAGCCTGAAATAGCAATTGCTACCAGTGAAAAATAAAAAAACTTACGGTTCATTAATACTCCTGACTATTCACTTGAACATTACTTGATTTAATCAAGTGAATTCATAGATACCTTGCCTAAAACAAAGTTCATTTTATATTCTTATATTTGCGCTACATGGTACTGTGGCCTGTTTGCAAACTCAAGGAATAATATGCTTTTGAGCTAGCCTTTATCCCTAGATAAATAAAGTACAAGCTTTAATAGGCCACCGCCTAGCTTTCCATCAGCAAAGTCAGAGTATTTTTCTTGCGTGCAAACGTAAAGCACCAATAATTAACCTTAATTTTAATTCATGCACATTATGATAGGATGCAAGCAACTCAGAATTAAGCTACAATGTCGCCCCTTTTCTGTATATGTAGGATAAACATGTCGCAATACCTTGTGCTTACCGTAATGGGCCCAGATCGAACTGGTAGCGTTAGTAATTTAACTAAGCTGGCAACTGAATGTGGTTGTAACATTGTGGACAGCAGAATGGCAATATTTGGTTTAGAGTTTACCATGATCATGCTACTTCAAGGTTCAGCTAAATCCATCAATCAACTGGAGAGTAAACTCCCTGCTGTAGCCATCAAACGTGAGCTCATCACCATGATGAAACGTACGTCTGATTACAAAGTTCAAGACTTTAATGATCATTATCAAGTTGAATATGCAGGTATTGACCAACCGGGTGTCCTAAAGGCGGTTACGGCATTCTTTGCGACCCGCAACATTGACATTTCTTCTTTAAAATCAGAAATCAACCCTGAAAATAATCAAACAAGTGCCATGATTCATATTGCATTGAATGATGAAATGTCGATAGAAGAACTTGAAAAAGAATATTTCGCATTATGTGAACAGATCGATGTTCAAGGCCGTATAACAAAAGCAACAAAGACTTCATTATAAAAGGATAAATTCCCATGAATACACTATCAGTTGGAGATGCAGCTCCGCAATTTACCTTATTGGATGAAAACGAAAACGCCGTTAACCTAGCAGACTACATTGGTAAAAAATTAGTGTTAGTTTATTTCTATCCAAAAGCAATGACGCCGGGTTGTACTGTTCAAGCACAAGGCTTACGCGATAGTAAATCAGCACTAGACAACGAAAACGTTGTGGTTTTTGGTATCAGCCCTGATGCGCCTAAGCGTTTAAAAAAGTTTTGTGAACGTGATGAATTAAACTTTACTCTATTGTCTGATGAAGATCACAAGGTTGCTGATGACTTTGGTGTTTGGGGCCTTAAAAAGTTTATGGGTAAAGAATACGACGGTATCCATCGCTTAAGTTTTTTAATTGGTTTAGACGGAAAAATTATCCATGTATTTGATAAGTTTAAAACCAAAAATCATCATGACGTTGTTTTAGAAGTGTTAAAAGAGCTTAACTCTTAAAATTTAAATGATAAAAAAAGCAGCGATAAGCTGCTTTTTTTTATCATAACTTTCGGCTACTTGCTTTGTAGTTCTTCTAAATGCTCTACGCTGGGCCACGCATTTAACACGGCTTTAACTAGTGTAGCTAAAGGTATTGCAAAAAACACACCCCAAAATCCCCATAAGCCGCCAAACAAAATAACCGCGATGATAATTGTCACTGGGTGTAAGTTAACCGCTTCAGAAAACAATAATGGTACAAGTAGATTGCCATCTAGTGCTTGAATAATGCCGTAAGCAAGCATCACATAACCAAATTCAGGTCCTATGCCCCATTGAAATAACGCAACTAACATTACAGGAAGAGTCACTAAGGTTGCACCGACATAAGGGACTAATACCGATAAACCAACCAAAACCCCTAAAAGAACAGCGTAATTAAGATCTAAAAATATAAAGGTAACGGTTGAAACCGCCCCTATGATAATAATCTCAATCACCTTTCCACGAATATAGTTCATTATTTGTTGATTCATTTCATCACCAACTTGAGCGGCCATTTTGCGTTCTTTTGGTAAATATGACGCTAGGCTAGATATTAGCTCCTTTTTATCTTTTAAAAAGAAAAACATCATGATTGGTACAAGGATCAAGTATATCAATAAAGCAACTAAATCAGAGATTGAGTTTAATGAAGCTTGAACAACGACTTGGCCCCATTCAATAAATTTGTCACTGACAACACTAATTAATGATTGAATTTGCTCTTTTTGTATTAACTCTGGATACTTTTCCGGTAACGTCATCAGATAAGTTTGCCCTTGGGCAAACCAAGTAGGCGCTTCCTGGACTAAATTACTCGTCTGTTGCCAAATGGTTGGCAAAAGGCCCAACATAGCAAACAGCGACAAACCGACAAACATAGTTACTACAATCACTGTTGCCCATGTTCGCCCCAGTCCTAAATTCGATAAACGGTTAACTGGCAAGTCAAGCAAAAAAGCCAAAGTAATCGCGACAAACACAGGCATTAACAAGCTACTAAGAAAATAAACGCTCAAAAATGCAATTAATAGAATAATTGCAAGCGTTACGGCTTGTGGATCTGAAAATTTTTGTTTGTACCACTGAGAAATAAACGAAACCATACGTCACTTACCTATTGTTATATGAAGTTCAACACAACCGTCGTCATGTGATGTGGAAGTAAAATAATAACCTTTCTCTGTTAAATATTTTGGAATATCCCTTGTTGAGCCAGAGTCTTTTAAAATAACAATACAACTGTCTGTTTTGTCCATTTTTTTCAATAATAAGCGCGTTTGCACTAATGGAACAGGACATCTATCACTAGCGCCATCATACCGATAAATCATTAGGAAAATACATAACTTTACTTTCGTTTGATTATCTAATTTGCGACAATTGATTACAATAACCGAGAAGATATTATTTATTCTAAGGAAGTAGTTAAATGGTAGATACTTCACTAGCATCAGACTTAAAACAAATTGGAGCGTTAAAAAAGAAAATTACTTGGGGCGAAGTCCCTGCGATTTTCCAGATGTCTTATTATGCGCTAAGTGAGCTAGACGGCATTCTAAAGCACGGATTTGAAAGTGCATTTCGAACTGTTCTAAATGTGAACCATTGGAATCTAAAGTTATTGGGAGCATATCAAGACAGTAAAGGGAATTTACAAGTTAAAGTTAAACCGCAAATAACTTTAAAACACGTATACAATGAAGAGTCGTACGAGCTTCATTGCTTTCCGATGGTTAATGGAGAGCGGGTACATTATGCTCTGCATGAATCTCCTGATTGTCCATTTATTCATTGGACACCAGAAACAATGCAAATGTTGTTTAGAGTAAAAAATTTAGTAAATTTCATTAGTTATGCCTTTAGAAATGCCGATGAAGCAGATCTTGCATTGATTAAATTTGCCCATGTTAAAATTAATGAATTAATTGGTCGTTTGGGTGAATCATTTGAGATTGTTGACGTCATAGGATATAACGTTGCACAGTTTTGCAAAGAATTAAACGCTAGAAAAAATAGCGGGAATTACCAAGAACTGTTTACTAATTAAGATATTATTTACGGATACTACATTGTTTAAATCCAAACCATGGATAACAGCATTTACACTTTCGATTGCTTTACATATTCCTCTTTTAAGTGCGAGTCAAAGCACCGATAGAAATAAACTACCCACCATTGGCGCGGCGGGTGCAAGTGTGTTGTCTATCGAAAAAGAGCGACAAATTGGCGATGCCATGATGCGACAAATCATGGCAACTCAACCTGTTGTTAATGATCCTGTGTTAGAAGAATACATTAACGACCTAGGTAATCGTATGGTACGAAATGCCGATAACGTTCACTACAAATTTAACTTTTTCCTTGTTAATAATAGAGAGTTAAATGCCTTTGCTTTTTTTGGTGGAAATATTGGCATACATACTGGTTTGTTAACAACAGCATCCACGGAAAGTGAATTAGCGTCAGTTGTTGCTCACGAAATTTCACACGTAACTCAGCGACATCTCGCAAGAAGAATAGAAGCACAAAGTCAATCTCAGTCACTTACCATGGCTGGGCTAATTTCAGGCGTATTGCTAACAATTGTTAATCCTACTGTAGGTATGGCTGCACTTAGTACAAGTATGGCAGCTAGCCAACAGGCCAGTATAAATTACACAAGAGGTAATGAAAAAGAAGCTGATCGTGTTGGTATAAGATTACTAGCTGACAGCGGTTTTGACCCAATGGGGGCTCCGCAGTTTTTTGGAAAAATGGCAGAGAAATATCGCTATGTTAGTAAGCCGCCAGCCATGTTATTGACCCACCCATTACCAGAAGCTCGGATAACTGATGTTAGGGCTAGAGCACAAATTTATCCACAAAAACAAGTTGCACCTAATCTCCCCTTCCATTTGGCAAAAGCGAGAATAGAAGCACGTTACCAAGGCGACGCCAAAGAAAATATAAAACATTTTCAGTATCGAATAGAGAAAAACCACTATACATTTATCGAAGCCGCAGAATATGCTCTAGCGGTTGCTTATTTTGAAAACAAAGATTATAGGAAATCTGAAGATATTTTGTTACGCCTGCAAAAGTCTGCTCCAAATAATTTATTTTATGCCGACGTTTTGACAGATATCTATATCAACACAGAACAGTTTGATAAAGCTTTAACTATGTTAAGTCGCTTGAACAAGCTTATGCCAAATAACAAGGTAGTTGCTTTAAACTATGCCAATGCCCTTTATAAATCAGGGTCATACGAGCTAGCAGCAACAGTATTACAAGATTTTATCATTTTAAATCCTCAATATTTGTTGGCGCATGACTTATTGACTGATATTTATCGCAAACAAGGTAAGGTGGCACTGATGCATATTACCCAAGCAGAGGTATACGCACTACTTGGTGGCTTTACACGCGCAGTTGACGAGCTGCAAACTGGGTATAACTTTGCCGATGACCAACCACTGATCAAAAAGCGTATTAAAGCCCGAATAATTCAATTTCAAGAACAAGATGAAAAACTTAAACGTTTAGCAAACTAGGAAAACTATGTTAACTATTTATCACAACCCAAGATGTTCAAAAAGCAGACAAACACTTCAACTATTAGAAGAAAATGGCCAACAAGTTGAGGTTATCGAATATCTTAAAACGCCTCTAACTCGTGGACAAATTGAAGCGTTGTTAAAAGCTTTATCTGTCGAGCCAATTGAAATGATGCGTATAAAAGAAGATGAGTTTAAGGAGCAAAACTTGAAAGGCGCCGATAACGATACATTAATCGATGCAATGGTTAACACGCCCAAATTGATTGAACGTCCTATCGTAGTCAAAGGCGACAAAGCTGTTATTGGACGCCCTCCAGAGAACGTACTAAGCCTTATTTAAGATACAGATGAAGAGAACATTTTCTACTCAAACACATAAAAAAATAGCCTTAGCTGGCTATTTTTCATTGTTAGTTTATATGCCACTATGGTTAATCGTGATTAATCCGTCAGACGGTTTGTCACCCATTACTAATTTAATTTTCTTCACCTTACCTTTGCTTTTTCCACTAAAAGGCTTAGTGAAAGGAAACCCTTACACCTTCGCTTGGTCGAATTTTATAGTTATGTGGTATTTTTTACATGGCCTAACCACAGTCTGGGTGTCTGAATCAGATATTCTATGGGCAAGTTTAGAATTGCTCTTTGCCACCATGATGTTTGTATCGGGTACCTATTATGCTAAGTACCGAGGCCAAGAGCTTGGCTTAAGCATTAGAAAAAAGAAGAAAAGCTAAAAAACACACATGACTGTTAACAACTGGTTAACAGTCATGTTAATATCACAGTACTTTAATTCAACTGGTACAATATGTGATGAAAAAAACAATAATTACTATGTCGCTAGCACTAGCGTTGTCAGCATGTGGCGGCGGAGGCAGTTCATCTTCTGCAAAGCCAACTCCTACTACACCTACCCCGACCACTCCTGCAAAAGCAGAACCAAGCATCTTACAAACTGAAAGTTCGATATCAATTGGTCAGGCGACAGAGTTAGTATTATTCTCTCCCGATTATGAAGTAAACAACGTTCAATGGACACAAACATCCGGTCCAGAATTGGAATTTTACGCCGCCAATAGTAAGGTTGTTGGTTTTACACCTGAACAAGCAGGAAGTTATAGTTTTGATGTTAAATTTTCTCAATCTGGCGCAGGCAAGACACTGTCGATAAGTTTTGATGTTCAAGATACCGCTCATCGCTTAGTCGCAAGACTTGGTCACGCTGTCGTTGAAGGAAATGGTGTATCACTAATCGCTTTTGCTAACAAAAAAATTGAAGATAATAGTGTTACATTATCTTCTCTAACTTGGCAGCAAACAGGTGGCCCTTCAGTAACTTTAACCGACAGTGATACGAATGGTAAATCTGCCATCTTTTTTGATGCACCTTCTGTAGATAAAGATACTATTGTAAAGTTTAAAGTGTCAGGGAAAGCCAATGGTGAAGATGTTTCAGATGAAGTTACGGTATTAATCGAACAGAGTAGTAAGAATGTCCCTTCCGACAGAACTCGCTACCCATTTACGGATCGTGTTACCAATGTATTTTTATATAACGCTGACTCACCAGCGGGTCAAAAGCTAATAGACTGTGTTTACTCTAACGCCGCTAGTTATGCTAATTCTTGTAACTTTAATCAAACACCACTGATTGCACACGAAGTAGACGGTACACCTACTGTTGATCAAATTATGGATCGCGTTGTGGTATCACATAAATGGATGGGTGATCAGTTTAAAAAATTCCTTGAAACTTATGATAATGAACATCATGATTTTAAAAATTTATTAAGAGCAACCACTGCTATTGTATTGTCATACGATGTCAGACCTTCCTTCTACCATCCATATACGGGTGCAATTTACTTAGATCCAAGTGATTTATGGGTAACACCTGCACAGCGAGATACCATTAACCAAGCACCAGATTATCGCGCTGGCTTTGGTAGTTCACTGCAATTTGAAATCCCTTCACGCTATGTAAAAGATAATGACTACGCTAGTTACTACTTTCCAATTAGTGAACGACTAGATCGTGAACTTTCAGATTCGCTGTATGATTTCGCTTCACTACTTTACCATGAGCTTGCGCATGCGAATGACTATTTCCCATCAACAGCTTGGAATGCAACAGAAAATTCGAATACAACTTTCTTAAGTCATGTAAACGCTTTGTTTAATAACAAAGCTATTCAATCTGATGACTTACAACGTTTTACCCCCTTAGACCCTAATTGGGATTCTGAAGACGCAAACGATAAGAGTGAAATGACTAAACTAGGTCAAGTACGCTTCCAGGGGGTTACGGCTAATGAAACTCAAAAAGCCTATACAATGAGCGATGTCGCGAATATGTTTAAAGTAGAGGGTGCCACTGCTTTTTACAACTACAGTTCAACACGTGAAGACTATGCCATGCTGTTTGACGGCTTTATGATGAAAGTACGTTATAACATCGACCGAGATGTTGCAGTAAGTGACCAAGAGTATCATCAAATCGCTTGGGGTCAACGCGGTAGATTTGGTGAGAATTGGATAAGACCACGTGTTGAGTTTGTCTCGAATCGCATTTTGCCAGAATTCACTGATGCGACCGGCATCATTGCTAATTTACCGCAACCTACATTGTTAGATGCAAACAAAACATGGCGTAACAGTATTCAAGTTGCATCACAAAGCCCAGCTAAGAATACAAGTGTGGCGAAAAAACTTTTAAAACAAGCTAAAGCAACAAACAGTAAGTTAATTCCTGTTGATGGCAGAACCCCACATACTGCACGTAAGTTTATCTATTAATCTTGATTGGTTAATAAAACTTCTTTAATAAAGGGAATAGTGATGCGTCGCTGTTCCCTTATTGATTCTTTATCTAGTAAATCGAGCGCTTTAATCAAACTTGTCATGTCTCTATCAAGTCGAGCCATCATAAAGCGAGCAACGTCATCACCAATCAATAATCCACGTTGCTGTGCTCGGTATTGAATAGCGATAAGTTTTTCTTCATCAGATAACGGTTTTAGCTGGGCAACATAGCCCCAACTCAACCTTGAAGCGAGGTCAGGTAAAGATACAGACAATTCAACAACTGCCCTGTCACCAGACAAAATTAAACGCTTATTTTGCTCAATAATGCGATTATACAAATCAAATATTGCTCGTTGCCATTGAGCATCGTGCAGAACTAAGTGAATATCATCTAGGCAAACAACATCGATAGCTTCTAAGCCATCTAACATATCAACAGATAAATTTTCATACTCGCTAAATGATAAACATACTGCTGTCATATTTAACTGATTGGCATAAACACAACTAGCGTGTAATAAGTGGGACTTACCAACACCTCGGCCACCAAATAAATAAAAACCGTGAATGACTGAAGTCAGCAATTGCTGCTGTGCGATGAAACCACTTAATAACCTCAATTCCGCATCATTAGTATCAGATTGATAACTATCAAATGTTTCATCATCAGGTAATTGTATAGATAAAGTTAATTGTGAAGTCTGCGTCACTTGGGTTCCCAATAGAACAACGGCACGCCTTGTTTAGACGCTGGATCTAACGGATCATAAAATCGTCGTAAAGCTTTATGAAGTTTTAATGAGTCCAAAAATGCTTGTTCTGTTCCTAACAAAGATAAACTAAAACGGCGGTTTTGCCCCTTAGCATTAACTAATTTAACCGCCTGAACAGAAGAAAGTTCAGCTAAAAACTTGCTGATTTGCGCATATTTGGCCATAGAGTCTACATTGCCAATATCTACCAAATATTCTCTATTAACATTGGCTTGCAACGCATATTGTTGCGCTAACATATCGGCTATGTCGCCCAAAGCCTTATTTATTAACCCTTCTTTGGAGTCGCCATAGTAAGTTTCGCTAAACTCTTGAATACTCTCATAAGAAGTCATTGAAACAAAACTCCAATCTAGCGCAAATTGGGGAGCACAAACGTCAAAACATTGTTCTTGCGCAGTGAGTTGTTCAGCTGATAACAAACTATTATCAGAAACACGAACAGTAACGATTGCCTCTGGAGAGTAGCGCATTGAAGCGTATCGTATTGGAGATGTAAAACGCCCCCAAACATCTGCCGTTTGAATTTGCTGATTATCTTCCAAATCCATCAGCGGCATTACAATAGGCAAACCTCTATTTTTGTTAACTTGTTTAATTTCGTCCACCATAGCTGATTGCTCATTAGCACCAACAATGATTCTTTGTAACCCCTGCTCTTCAATTAACCAGAGCACCAATTGAGGTCTTAAACTCCCCCATATAGGCAAACCAGCTTCAACGAGTGAATTGTTTATCTTATTTTCATTGAAGGTGATCACTAATTTGATCTGTTGTTGCTTGCGCTCGTATCGAAAATTATCAATATAAGCAGAATATTTACGTCGCTCATCTTTGAGGTAACTATTTTGCAACGCATTTTGCTGACCAGAAACTTTAACAAACACAAGATCTAGCGCTTCTTTAGCCGCGGATTCACGGTGTTCTGCACGTTGTGACGGGACGTTTACACTTGCTGTATAAAGGTCGACAACTTCAACGGCAAATGCATTATTTGCCGCGAATAAACCCAGTAAGCTCAATAAATAAATATACCAATTGCGCATTGTCAAAAATGAAGAGATTATTTTCATAACCATTATCTTACCATAAGTCATAAAAGTGCGGCATGCCTAAATCAAGCGAGCTAAAAAAAATTTTGCGAAAAGATTCTCAGCAAGCTTTTGCACTGGTAGAATACGCACACTTTTCGCGCCGTGTTTAAACGGCCACTAAATTAACGGTACATATGAGGTTTCGCCCGTGAGTGAGCAAAAACAATCACTAAGTTATAAAGATGCAGGTGTTGATATTGATGCAGGTAATGCACTTGTTGAAAACATTAAAGGTGCGGTAAAACGTACAACACGCCCAGAAGTAATGGGTGGCTTAGGTGGTTTTGGCTCTGTGTGTCAACTACCAACAGGTTACAAAGAACCTGTATTAGTAGCAGGTACTGACGGCGTTGGTACAAAACTTCGCTTAGCTATTGATTTAAATAAACACGATACCGTTGGTATTGATTTAGTGGCAATGTGTGTAAACGATCTTATTGTGCAAGGTGCTGAGCCATTATTCTTCTTAGATTACTACGCAACAGCTAAATTAGATGTTGCCGTGGCTTCTTCAGTCGTAGAAGGTATCGCTGAAGGTTGTGTTCAATCAAACTGTGCACTAGTTGGTGGCGAAACGGCTGAAATGCCCGGTATGTACCACGCAGGCGATTATGACATTGCTGGTTTCTGTGTTGGTGTTGCCGAAAAGTCACGCATTTTAGATGGCAGCAAAGTAGCTGCTGGCGACCAGTTAATCGCTTTAGGTTCTTCAGGCGCACATTCAAATGGTTACTCTTTAATTCGTAAAGTTCTTGAAGTAAACAACACTGATACCAATGAACTTTTAGATGATAAATCAATTGGTGATCACTTATTAGAACCAACGAAAATCTATGTTAAGTCTGTATTGGAGCTTCTAAAACAAGTTGATGTTCACGCGTTATCTCATATTACTGGCGGTGGTTTCTGGGAAAATATTCCACGTGTTTTACCTGAAAGTGCACAAGCTGTAATTAAAGGTAACTCTTGGCAATGGCCGGTTATTTTTAACTGGTTACAGGAAAACGGTAATATCACAACACATGAAATGTACAGAACATTTAACTGTGGTGTTGGCATGATCATCGTAGTACCAGCTGATCAAGTTGAACAAAGTTTAGCTATCTTAAAAGATAACGGCGAAAACGCTTGGCACATCGGCGAAATCGCTGAACGCAATGATGGCGCTGATCAAGTAATCATTAACGAGGAATAAAACCTAAATGGGTGCTCGAATCCTCGTTTTAATATCGGGCAGTGGCTCTAACTTGCAGGCAATTATTGACGCAAGCCAAGAGTCACAATATCCCGGTGACGTTATTGGCGTTATCTCCAATAAAGCCGATGCTTATGGACTTGTTCGCGCTGAAAATGCTGCAATTCCACATAGCGTTTTATCACATAAATCGTTTGCATCACGTGAAGAATACGACAATGCATTAATAGAGATGATTAATGGTTATCAACCAGACTTGATTGTCCTTGCTGGATTTATGCGAATCTTGACTGAAAACTTTGTTAACACTTTTTCAGGAAAATTATTGAACATTCACCCATCTTTGTTGCCAAAGTATCAAGGGCTGAACACACACCAGCGTGCGATTGACGCTGGCGATGATACCCATGGTGTCAGTGTTCATTTTGTTACAGAAGAGCTTGATGGCGGTCCCGTTATTTTGCAAGCTAAAGTGCCTGTTTTTCCAGAAGACACTGCCGAGCTATTGGCTCAGCGTGTGCACGAGCAAGAGCATAGAATCTATCCACTGGTAGTGAGCTGGTTTTGCTCTGGTCGTTTAAAAATGGAAAATGACAAGGCCTGGCTTGATAATACGGTGTTACCTGTCTCAGGTTATGCAAGTGAAGAATAACAACAATTTGGTGGAATTATGATCAAAACTCTATGTTACTGTACTGGTATTTATTTACTCTCTATACCTGCTTTTGCGCAAGAACAAGCAGTGAAAGAAACTACAAAAAGCATAGAGTTACCATCTTTTAAAGCAGAGTATACTATTTTACACAAATCCTCACCTGTCGGAACAGGTGTTAGAGAGTTAAAGTATTTACCAGATGGCTCTGCCCATTACAGCTATACAACAGATATAGAATGGTTAATTTTTTCAGATAAACGCCATGAAGAATCATTTATTCAATTAAATAATGGCCAAGCGACGCCTAGCCGTTACATATACACTCGTGAAGGCACGGGGAAGGATAAATCAAACGAATGGCGTTATGATATTGAAAAGAATACTGCAACGGATGTAGAAAAAAACAAATCTATTTCAATAAAATTTCCAAAGAATATCCAAGACAAATTAAGCTACCATTTACAAAATCGATTAGACCTTATTGCTAACCCTAATCAAAAGCACTTTGTTTATCCTGTAATTTCTACATCTGGTAGCGTGAAAAATTATGTTTATCAGTATGACGGCGAAGAAGATATTATGCTGCCATACGGATTAGTAAAAACGATTAGATTAAAGCGTGAAGTTTTAGAGAAAAAACGTGTTACCTACGCTTGGTTTGCACCAGAGCTAAACTTTTTATTGGTAAAACTCTATCAAGCAAAAAGTGGCAACGAGCAATTTGAAGCTCAGCTAAACAAAGTATCATTTAACCAAGCTACTCCAGAAAACAACTAACCTTCTAGAAAGTTTGAGCAGGAGGGATACGCTCTTCTGCTTCTGTTTGCCCGCAAGCTATTGACACGCCCAACTTAAACAAGTGCCACTGACCGCAAGACATTTTGTGCCAAGATTCATCGTTAGTTAACGGGCGTGTTGCAATTACAGTCACTATGTCGTTAGCAGTCGTCACTTGTTGAAAATCTACACACATTTCTGCGTCAATCAAACTCGCTTCACCAAAAGGTGCTTTACGCGTAATCCAATGAAGGTTGTTTGAACAATATGCAAATAGATGATCACCGTCGCTTAAAATCAAATTAAACACACCAAGTTGATTAATACGTTCACATAATTTGGCAACGTAACTAAATAACACCTTTTCATCAGGCTCTTTTTCAGCAAACTCAATATGAAGTTGATCTAAAATCCAGCAAAATGCGTGTTCACTATCTGTTGTGCCAATGGGAATATGATATTTAATTTTAAGTTGTGTTAAGTGATCAGCTAACTGACCATTATGTGCGTAGGTCCAGTTCTTTCCCCACATTTGTCTGACAAACGGGTGAGTATTTTCCAAACAAACAGCACCTGAGTTAGCTTGCCTAATATGACAAACGACCGCTTCACTTTTTATTGGATAATTAGTCACCAACTCAGCAATTGGCGAATGTGCGCTAGGCAAAGGATCTTTAAAACTACGACACCCTTTCCCTTCATAAAAAGTAATACCCCAGCCGTCTTTGTGCGGGCCCGTATTGCCCCCACGTTGCATTAAACCAGAAAAACTAAAACAAATATCTGTTGGCACGTTGGCGCTCATCGCCAGTAATTCACACATATAAAGTACATTGAATAGGCAAAATCTATAGTAATTGTAACATGTTATTGGCAATATTAAGCAATGCCTATCGACTTAAAATCTGAAGCAATAACTAACAAAAATAATCTTGCAAATCCTAAAATTCGGAATTAAGCTTAAGGCAGTGGTCAGACCTCTTAAACTTAAAATAGGTGAACTGTGGAAGTATTAACTTGGATAATTGGTGCCATCGCCCTGTCGGGTTTCATGGCGTATAACCGGGCATCGCTATCAACCTTTACCCTCTCATTTGCCGCGCTAATGGCTATTGGCACGGTATTTTCTATTGTTTCTTTTTGGGCATGGCTATTATTTGCCATAATTGCTATCCCATTGAATATTGCAGACTTACGCAAAAAACATATCAGTAAGCCATTGCTTGCTATTTTTCAAAAGATTATGCCTGAAATGTCAGACACTGAAAAAGAAGCTATTGACGCAGGCACTACATGGTTTGAAGCCGATTTATTTCGCGGCAGTCCCGATTGGCAAAAATTACACCGTTTTCCTAAACCAAGGTTAAGCGCTGAAGAGCAAGCATTTCTTGATGGTCCAGTTGAAACTGTTTGTAAAATGGTGGACGACTGGCATACCACGCACGAACGTGCAGATATGTCTCCTGAAGTTTGGCAATACCTCAAAGACAACAAATTCTTCGCCATGATTATTAAAAAGCAATACGGCGGTTTAGAATTTAGTGCATATGCGCAATCGCGTGTATTACAAAAATTATCTGGCGCCAGTACAGTGCTTGCCAGTACTGTTGGTGTGCCAAATTCTCTAGGTCCAGGGGAATTACTACAACACTACGGCACTAAAGAACAACAAGATTATTACCTACCACGTTTGGTAAATGGTGACGAAATTCCTTGTTTTGCTTTAACAAGCCCAGAAGCTGGCTCTGATGCCGGTGCGATACCAGATTTTGGCGTTGTTTGTGAAGGCGAATTTAACGGTGAAAAAGTATTGGGTATGCGTTTAACTTGGAATAAACGTTATATTACACTTGCCCCAATAGCAACGGTGCTTGGCTTAGCATTTAAACTACGTGACCCTGATGGTCTATTAGGCGAGCAAGAAGAGCTAGGCATCACATGTGCGCTTATTCCTACAGATATTGATGGGGTTAAAACTGGAAGACGTCACTTCCCGTTAAATGTGCCATTTCACAATGGCCCTACTCAAGGAAAAGACGTATTTGTTCCACTAGACTTCATTATTGGCGGTCCAAAAATGGCCGGTCAAGGCTGGAGAATGTTAGTAGAGTGCTTATCAGTAGGTCGTGCTATTACATTACCTTCTAACAGTGCTGGTGGTATCAAGTCAATTGCGTTGGCAACAGGTGCTTATTCAAGGATCCGTCGTCAGTTTAAATTACCAATTGGCAAGATGGAAGGTATTGAAGAAGCGCTTGCTCGCTTGGGTGGTAATGCCTACTTAATGGATGCTGTTACAACCATGTCTACTGGCGCTATCGATCTAGGTGAAAAGCCTTCTGTTATTTCTGCCATTTCAAAATACCACCTGACAGAAAAAATGCGTTCATGTATCAACGATGCAATGGACATTCACGGTGGTAAAGGCATTTGTATGGGGCCAAATAACTATCTAGCCAGAGGTTATCAGGGTGCTCCTGTCGCCATCACCGTTGAAGGTGCTAACATTCTAACTCGTAGTATGATCATTTATGGTCAAGGTGCTATTCGATGCCACCCTTATGTGCTAGCGGAATTAGAAGCAGCAAACCAATCTGACAATCAACAGGCATTAGAAGACTTTGATCATGCGCTATTTGGGCATATCGGTTTTGCCATCAGTAATATCGTTAGAACTAAGTGGTTGGCCTTAACAGGTGCAAGATTTACTGGCGCCCCATTTAATGATGAAACTAGACGTTACTACCAACTAATGTCGCGTTATAGTGCGAACCTTGCCATGTTATCTGACATTGCGATGTTAACTTTGGGTGGCGATCTTAAGCGCAGAGAACGTATTTCTGCTCGATTGGGCGACATCTTAAGTTACCTTTATTTAGCTAGTGCAAGTTTAAAACGATTTGACGACCAAGGCCGTCAGCACTCAGATTTACCATTATTGAAATGGGCTGTAGAAGATAGTCTTTATCGCACAGAACAAGCGATTGATGAACTTATTGCAAACTTCCCAAATAAAGTCGTTGCCACTTGTTTAAGAATCATGATTTTCCCATTTGGCACTTGGCTTAAAAAGCCGTCAGATAAACTTGATCACCAAGTTTCTCGCATCTTGCAAACCCCAGGAGAAGCGAGAAGTCGCTTGGGTGAAGGTCAATATCTTACTGATGATGGCGCAAACAACTTTGGTGCCCTTGAAACGGCGTTAAATGAGTTATTAGCTTGTGAACCTATTCACGAGAAAATATGCCAAACAATGGGCAAAAAGCTACCTTTTGTCTTTTTAGATCAATTGGCACAACAAGGTTTAGCTGAAAATGCCATTACTGAGGATGAAGCTAATAAACTTATAAACGCAGAACGTTTAAGGCTACAAGTCATTAATGTCGATGATTTCGATCCACAAGACTTAGTTTCTGCAAAGTTTGCAAATGATGAGTTAGCTCAGGATACATTATCGAAATCCGCTTAATTTTTCTTTTAGGCAGTTATTAAAGGCAAGTAGATACTTGCCTTTTTTATTACCCAAGTGTCGCTCAATTAATTGTTCAACATTTATAAACAATAAAGCATTACACAAAACATTCAAAAATCAGTAAAATACTCAGATACTAAAAATTAATGAGCTTTAAACCCCTAGATGTTTTCGTTTTTGCCCTCTTTTATCGCAATGCCAATCACCTTTACTTTGTTTTGTTTAAATTTGGCATTTTGCGGTTCGATCGTTTTCCTTGGTGGCCTACTAAAGTTTTTACTGCCGTTTAAAAAGTTTCACCAAGTGCTTTTTTATCCAATGCATGCAACCTATCGACTATGGGCACTAGTCAACTATTTAATCTTGATTAGTTTTAACCAAGTAAACATTACCATTAAAGGTGATACCGATTTAAATACTAAAAGCTGGTATCTGCTAATTGCCAACCACCAAAGCTGGTTAGATATCTTTGTACTATCTTACTTTGCTTATAATAGGATCCCAGCGCCTAAGTACTTTTTGAAGGACTCATTAAAACGTGTGCCTTTTGTTGGTATGGCTTGCTGGGCTCTAGATATGCCGTTTATGAGAAGATACAGTCGCTCATATCTCAAGAAAAATCCGCACTTGATTGGCAAAGATATAGAAACCACCAAAAAGTCATGTGAGAAGTTTAAAAATACGCCAACTACCATCATCAATTTTGTTGAAGGTACACGTTTTACAGACGAAAAACACCGCAGACAAAACAATAACTTTAAACATTTATTAACGCCAAAAGCCAGCGGTATTGCTTTTACCATGGAAACCATGGGCGAGCAGTTCGATAAAGTATTAAATGTTACGTTGCTATATCCTCAAAACCCAGGACATGTAATGAAGGATATGCTCAAAGGTAAATTAAAAGAGATCATCATTGATGTTGAGCAAATTACCGATGTAGACAAACTACGAGGGCATTACAGTAAAGATGTCGAATTCAAAAAAGAGTTTCATCGTTGGCTTACACAACTTTGGCATAAAAAAGACGAAAAAATTACTAACTATTTATCAAAGTAAGCGCTTCCAACTTCTTGATGCAATTGTAATTAATAGCTAAAAAGTTTAATTTGACCCAAAAGGAATTTACTTGGGTTAATTATGACGATCTACCAGAGATCAAACATTTCAGGTCAACTTTCAAAAGGCCAAAAAACCAAACAACAAATACTCAATGCAGCCATCGATGTGTTAGCCCATCAAGGAATAAAAGGAGCTACACATCGTTCAATTGCTAAACACGCTAATTTACAACTGTCACTTACCACCTATTACTTTAAAGATATTAGACAACTCATCAATGAAGCCTTTTTAATGAGTTCAAACCGCACAATCGCCAGAGCTAAAACCACTTGGCTTAAGGTTTTTGCGTTGTGCGATAGCTTAGGTAAAACCAAACTGAAAAAATTAGTGATACGAAAAGAGTTGGCGTTGACACTGACTGACCTAGCTGCCGATTATTTAATGGAAAAAGTGACTAACCATGGCAATGATCTTATGGTAGAACAAATGCTTTACACAGAAATGCAATCAACAGAGGCGTTAAGAAGTTTAGCGTATAATCACCGGCAGGCACTTATTACGCCATTCATTAAACTGTGCAGTTATTTTAATACAGACACAGCACAAATTGATGGTGACATTTTACTTACCGTATTCACCCAACTGGAATACCGAAACCTTACCGTACCTGTTGAAAACATTGATAGGGACTATATTTATCAAACTCTTCATCGACTCATTCATTGGATCTTGAAAGTTAAGAAGCCAGCAGTAGATGAATAAAGTTAATAACTATAGACAGACGTTATCACACTAAAAGTGCTGACTGACAATAAAGTTAAAGCAATTTATCAGCTTATCTTTTGTAATGTTCACCAAAATTGAGGTATGGTTGACGGGTATTTTATTCAATCTATACAGGCTTGTTGTGGATTTCCAACTATTAATAGAACAACATCGAAATTGCTTTAACACCAATAAAACTCTGAATTATGCATGGCGAATAGAACAACTTCTTCAGATCAAAAAACTAGTACAGGAAAACGATACGCTGCTTTATCAAGCACTATCACAAGATTTGGGGAAACCAACCGTTGAATCTTGGCTAACAGAAGTATCCTATGTTGCAGGTGAAGTTGATTATGCCGTTAAACGATTAAAGCGATGGATGAAACCTAAGCGTGTTAAAACGCCAATTGTTGCTCAACCTGGCCGCTCTTTTGTCCAAGCAGAGCCTCTTGGTGTTGTGTTAATTATAGGTGCTTGGAACTACCCTGTTCAGTTGATATTAGCCCCCTTGGTTGCTGCCATTTCTGCTGGCAACTGTGCGATATTAAAACCATCAGAATTATCACCAGCCGTTTCTAAAGTCTTAGCTGACCTTGTACCTAAATATTTAGACCCCCAAGCAATCTCAGTTGTTGAAGGCGCGGTAGAAGAAACCACGGCGCTATTACAATTACAATTTGATCATATTATGTATACTGGCAATGGCGCAGTAGCTCGCATTATTATGGCTGCGGCAGCAAAACACTTAACGCCAGTAACGTTAGAACTAGGCGGTAAAAGCCCCGTTTATGTTGATGAAACAGCAGATATAGAAATAACAGCTCAACGCATAGCTTGGGGTAAATGGCTCAATGCAGGACAAACTTGTATTGCACCTGATTACATTTTAACTAACCAACAGACAGGGCAACTCTTAATAGAAGCACTTAAAAAGCAAATCATTAAGATGTTTGGCTCTGAGCCCAAACTAAGTGACTCTTATGGTCGCATTGTTAATGAGCGCCATTGCCAACGCCTTATCGACTACTTAACCGACTTAGATCCTATTATAGGCGGAGAGCACGACTTAGAAAGTAAGTACATAGCCCCCACGGTAGTGCTAAATCCACCATTAGATAGCAAATTGATGACAGAAGAAATATTTGGTGCCATTTTACCAATTCTAATCGTCAACAACTTTAATGAAGCTAAGAGTTTTATTCGAAAGCGAGATAAACCTTTGTCAGCTTACCTTTTTTCTAAAGACGAGCATCAACAACAATCGTGGGTTAATGAAATTAGTGCGGGAAGCCAATGTTTAAACGATGTGATTATGTTCAACGCAGTACCTGAATTACCTTTTGGCGGTGTTGGCCCTAGCGGGTTTGGTCAATATAGTGGCAAAGCAGGATTTGATAATTTTAGCCATCAAAAATCAGTGCTAAAACGACCATTTATAAAAGACTTACCCATAAGATTTGCACCTTACACAAAATTAAAACTTCTTGTATTAAAAATGGTAAGGCACTTGTAATTACATCACGTGATATATGCCCCCTTACTCAGGGGGCATATAGGTAGACACGGCTTAAAGGAAAGACAATAACTCTTGATCCAATTGCATCAATGATTTTGGATCTGCCATCATAGTTGCACTTAGCGATTTAATCCGCGGGAAAATACGCTCAAAGTAAAATTCTGCAGTTTTAATTTTTGCGCGATAAAAATCTCTGTTTTCTACCTCGCCTGCGAGTTTTTCATAAGACGCTTGTGCCATTTGCGCCCAAAAATAACCCATCACTACATACCCTGAATACATCAGATAATCTACTGAAGCTGAACCAACATAATCTCTGTTTTTCTTAGCTTTCATCGCTAATCGAACTGAGCATTGCTGCCAATTTGCCACCGCTTTACTCAGCGGCCAAATAAACTTATTCATTTGGCGTTTATGCGGATTACTCGAGATCATGCTTTTATCTTTGCAAAACCCTAGCACTTCCATCGAGAAGCTTTTAAGTGACTTACCACGGCTCAATAGTATTTTACGACCCAACAAGTCGAGCGCTTGAATACCGGTTGTTCCTTCATATAAGGTCGAAATCCTGACATCACGAACAATTTGTTCCATGCCCCACTCTTTGATATAGCCATGACCACCAAATACCTGCACACCTAGGTTGGCACTTTCAACACCTACTTCTGTTAAAAATGCTTTTAAGATCGGGGTAATGAAACCTAAACGATAGTCAGCGCGCTTTTTGGCTTTTTCATCTTTAGAATGTTCAATTGTATCTGCAAGTTTTGCCGCATAATAAATCATCGCCCTGCCACCTTCGGCAAAGGCTTTTTGCGTCAACAACATTTTACGTACGTCGGGATGACAAATTATAGGATCGGCAACTTTATCTGGCTCTTTAGTACCCGATAAAGCGCGCATTGATAATCTTTCTTTGGCATATTCTAAGGCATTTTGATAGGACAACTCTGTGGCACAAATACCCTGTAATGCGGTTCCAATTCGCGCAGTGTTCATAAAGGTAAACATGCACTCAAGGCCTTTATTTTCAGGGCCAATTAGCTCACCAATAGCATTATCAAAATTAAGCACCGCAGTTGCACTTCCCTTTATGCCCATTTTATCTTCTATAGAGCCACAAACTACGCCATTTCGATCGGTGATATTACCTTGTTCATCACTGTGCATTTTAGGCACGATAAATAATGAAATCCCTCTCGTCCCCTCAGGTGCATCGGGCAACCTAGCCAACACAATATGAATAATGTTGTCGGTTAAATCATGTTCACCTGCAGAGATAAAAATTTTTGTCCCTGTAATTGAGTAGGTACCATCACCATTTGGAATGGCTTTGGTTTTCACTTGGCCAAGGTCGGTACCACATTGTGGCTCTGTTAAACACATGGTGCCTGTCCAGGTACCTTCAGTTAGTTTGGTTAAATATTTTTCTTTTTGCTTGGTTGAACCGTGTAAATCAATGGTGTTCATCGCACCGTGACTTAAGCCTGGATACATGGCCCAAGACCAGTTTGCTGTGCCCATCATTTCTGATTTAATCAAGCCTAATGATGGTGGTAAACCTTGTCCACCATACTCCAAGCCATGTGATAAAGACTGCCAACCACCGGCAACGTATTGTTCATAAGCTGCTTTAAAGCCTTTTGGCGTTTTGACTTCACCATTTTCAAAATGACAACCTTCTTTATCTGCCGACTGATTCAGTGGCAAAAGCTCATTTTCACAGAACTTGGCACACTCTTGAAATATTGCGTCAATTAAATCAGGCGTTGCTTCTTCAAATTCAGGAAACTTTTCGAAATGGGGATAGAAATCTAATACATCTTCCATCAAGAACTTAATATCATTTAACGGTGCTTTATAACTCAGCATTAAGGCTCTCCATAGTGGTACGACCTGTTGTTTTTGACCATACTAGATCACCGTAGGTACAAAAGCAACTGGTCTTACCAGATTAAATACAAAGTTTATTGGTAAAAGAAAGCATACACCTGAATTGGCTTGATTGCTTAATTGAAGTATTAGAGATTATCGAATGGATTAATCACTTTAATTTACGACGTTAAAATCGTGTCTATGATGCAGTGAATATTTAAAATAGGAAATTGAGATTTGATTGGCGTATAGCCAAGTAAAGTGGCGGAGTGGACGGGACTCGAACCCGCGACCCCCGGCGTGACAGGCCGGTATTCTAACCAACTGAACTACCACTCCGCATCAGGGGAATCGTGTTTTACAAGGCGACCCTTCAAATTGTTGGCGGAGTGGACGGGACTCGAACCCGCGACCCCCGGCGTGACAGGCCGGTATTCTAACCAACTGAACTACCACTCCGCACAGGATTTCGTATTTATTAAGGCGACCCTTATGAAACATTGGCGGAGTGGACGGGACTCGAACCCGCGACCCCCGGCGTGACAGGCCGGTATTCTAACCAACTGAACTACCACTCCGCAGCGTTTCTATTTGCATCAATGTGTTAATTGTTGTTCTCTTGGCGGAGTGGACGGGACTCGAACCCGCGACCCCCGGCGTGACAGGCCGGTATTCTAACCAACTGAACTACCACTCCTCAGGAGAACTACACAGAAAATTTGGCGGAGTGGACGGGACTCGAACCCGCGACCCCCGGCGTGACAGGCCGGTATTCTAACCAACTGAACTACCACTCCGCGTATATTCTGCGTTTCAACAACAACTCGTTGAATGCGGGCGGAATAATACGGATATCATTGCGGTGCGTCAACCACTTTTTTACATAAATATGACTGTATGCACATTTGCTAAGCAATAAGCCGAATTTAACAGCAGATTAGCGTTTTTTTCGTCGAATTAATACGAAACCAATGATGGCTGCACCGATAATGACAACATTTGCACTAATCACAATAATTAAGTTTGTCATCGCTTGTTCTTCGGCAGCAAGTCGTTTTGCTTCCATTTCCTCTTCTAATGCTTTAGCTCTTGCTGCTTTCTCTTGAGCAAGCTGTTCAGCTATTTGTGCAGCTATGTCTTCGGCAGACTCTTCTCCCTCGTCCTGATCATTCAAATTAGGTATTAACGGATTATCATCTCTATCAACATTGAAGGTAAAATCAGGAACGACTAACCTAAATTCACGGTTATCTTTTGTATGGCCAAATACATTTAAAGTTACCCGATGAACACCAGGTTCTGTATAGCCGATTTCTTTTATTCGGCTTATACCTTTGCCTTCCATAATGGCAAAGGGTTCAGTTTGTCTATCAGGGTAGGTAATTTTACCTTGAAACAACAAGCTATCAGGGTCGACATATTCATCATTAATATTAATAGCAAGCTTGTGAGACGAAAGTGGGTCTTTAGTTGTCTCGACACTTAAAGATACTGGATTTTTTTGAATAATAATCGGCTGCTGTCTTAATTCTCTTTCAGCCATAGGCATTTTTATATAATAAACAGGTATCCATTCACCAGCTGAAAAGTTTAAAACAAACTCCCCTGTATATAAGCCATCCTTAGCGAATTCGTCTAGATCATAACCATCATCACGAAACGAGCCTATCTCAACGTTTTCAGCACCAAAGTTATCATAGGCAGTATTATTAGTACTGTAAAAATCGATATCGAGATTAATTACCGCATTAAATAGTGGGTCATCTATTACCTTTTCTCGGTTATAAACTTTTGCAGTAACCTTTATTGTTTCTCCAGAAAGTAAAATCTCAGGTAATGGCTCAACTTCTAAGTTAACCTCCGACACAACCATAATTTTACTTTCAGGCATAATATCGCCAATAGCTTGCCAAGGGCCAGGCATAGGTTTGACAATGCGAATCATGTCAAAGGTAGCATCATCAAACCATTGGACTCTATCTTTGGGAAAACTAGAAACTTTAAGTTTACTGCCATCTGGTCTGACTAAGATAACTGGTGGGGAGCCATTTTTTCTATAAAACAGTAAAGTAATTTCTTCAAGTTGTGCGTCAAGGCGAAAACGGTTATCAAAGACGGGAATGCGATTAGTGACATCATCATTGTCATAATACTTAATTTCTGTTTGAGCTTCTTGCGCCCAACTATTAATGGTTAACGCAGCACAAAATGTTAATGTCGCGCATTTAAACCATTGTGTTATTGCCATATTGGCTCACTCCCTTTTTCTGCAATAATCGCTAATCTTTTTTTATGTGCTTCTAGTTCATCGGCAGAAGCAGCGATTACCTTTAGCATTTCTCGATCTACAGGTAGCCGTCTTATGGCATTACTGTCTTCGTCACCTGAAGAATCCCCCATGGATAAATTCAAAGCAGATTGCTTTCGCGTCATTTCGATGTAAACAAAAGCAAGCAACTGGGCATCGATTAAAGCCCCGTGATAAGTACGATCAATAAGCCCGTCGACACGATAAAACTTTGCTAAATAATCTAGCGTTTTAGGTGAGCCAAACTCGTCTTTGGATACGTGCAGAGTATCAGTAATCGTACAGATGTCTTCGGTCATTGGTAAACCGCGGTTAACCATTTTAAATTCGTGATCCATAAAGCCGACGTCGAACTTAGCATTATGTATGACCAACTCAGCGCCTTTAATAAAATCAATAAAGTCTTGAGCGACATCTGCAAATAACGGTTTGTCACGTAAAAACTCATTCGTTAATCCGTGAACGTCGATGACCTCTTGCTCCATTTGAAATTGTGGGTTGATATAAGCGTGGTATGTTCGGCCAGTTAACTGACGATTGATCATTTCAACACAGCCAACTTCAACAATACGATGCCCTTCTCTTGGATTAATACCTGTAGTTTCAGTATCGAGAATAACGAGGCGTTCATCTTTTTTTATATTTGTCACTTATATACCTTTACTTTTCTGGAAGCGTTTCAGGAAATTCTTCAACATTGATTTTAACGCGTTCACTCTTGAATAAAAACCAACTAGCCAAACAAACAATGGCGGTATTCACCACTAACCACATTACACTTTGCATATCCCACCAATAATAAGCCGCGAGATTAACGATTAAATCAAAGATTAATGCCACCACTAAAATTTGGCGAAGGTATTTACAGCTCCATTTCACCCAACCAGCTGCATCAGGTCTTCGCATAATTAAAACAAACGCTACAAATAAACCGATAGCACCAGACGCTAAGCTTAAATAAAAAAGCTTAGGGTTTGGATAAAAGAAAGCAATGGTACTAGTACGATCTTGCATATTAGTCACCGATACAATCCAAGTGACATAACCCCGCAATATAAATAGCAAGGTTACAAATATACCTTTGGACAGTTTGACACAATCGTAGCGATCAAAATCCTTGGGTGTTAAATTAGAGTACAACTATATCTCCCCTTACTTGCTATAACGACTTGCTCTTTCAGTTTTTAAGATTTCTTGCCCTGCGGTGATTGCCCGAACAGCCTTAGAACGAAATTCTCGTATATATAAAGTGTAAACAACTAATACGCTCGCAAGCATCAGTAATAAAGGATGGAAAAACCAACAGATTGCCGCCATTGAAAAATAATATGAACGCAAGCCATAGTTATATGAATGGGCAGCTTGATCTTGCACAATAGCCATTTGTTTAGCATAAGCTAAAAGGTTTTCATTTTGGCTAGTTTTATCAGTAGGTGACGCCCCCACCATAACGTTTAAGAAACCGTATTGTCTCATCGACCAAGTAAATTGGAAAAAAGCCATCACAAAAATAAATGCTAATAACCCTAGTTTCATTTGGATTAATGTGTGATCAGGATATGCGGCAAATGGAATTGAATGAATTACCTTTTCCAACTTTTCTACTTGAGCAAATAAGGTAAGAACACCCGCTAAAACCAGTAACGTAGAAGAGGCAAAAAAAGCAATATTACGTTCCAAGTTGGCCAGTAGTGCGGCTTCTCCTACTTTGATATCTCGGGTGATAACCTCGTACATCCAATGAATACGGTGTTGGTGTAAACATCTGGCGATACAGTTTGTCGTTTTTGCTTTTTTGCGAGCAAATTCGGTGTAGCCAATCCAACAAGTAAAAAAAGACGCTATTGCTAAAATATTTAAAAAGGTAATCGACATAATACAGTAGGTACAGTCACATTTAATTAAAGTGGCATTATGCAGCAGTTAACTAAAAGATTCGACCTTTAAAACAGTCGCTTTGCAATCTAACCACGCCAACGTGCAAGTTGTCGTAAAACTTTTGACAGCTCAAATCTCACTCCTAAAATACCGCCAGAAAAAATATAAACGATAAAAAGAAGAACATTAATGTTTGTTGTAAAAAAACAATTTTTCTTGGCAAGTAGTCTTTTACTCACTTCTCTTGTTGTCGCACCACTAACTGTAGCTTCTCCTAAAGCAAAACAACATTTTGACGTAGCACGTATATCCGGCGACATCACCATTGATGCAACCCTTAATGAGCCTCAATGGAAAAATGCAACTGAAGTTGAATTAGATATTGTCACACGTCCTTATGACAATACACCTAGCCCTATTAAAACAAAGGCATTGCTAATGGAAGATGGAGAGGTCTTCTATTTAGCATTTAAAGCTTATGATCCAAATCCAGAAAAAATTCGCGCATTTTTACGAGATCGCGACAAATCCTGGGGTGATGATACCGTCGGTATTAAAATTGATACCTACAATGACCAACGCTCAGCTTACCGATTTTTAGTCAATCCGATGGGCTCACAAATCGACGGTATTGAAAACGAAGTCACCCAGCAAGAAAGTGATTCTTGGGATGGTATTTGGGACAGCGCAGGGCAAATTACTGATGAAGGTTACATTGTCGAAATGGCCCTCCCTCTTCGTATGCTTAACTTTAACGAAAGTAAAAATATCCAAGATTGGGGGATCGAGCTCATGCGTTTTTATCCGCGTGAAGAGAACCTCAGAATTTCAAATATATATATGGATCGAAACAATAGCTGTGAGCTTTGTCAGCTTCACACAGCTAGTGGCTTTGAAGGCGCAAAGCAAGGTGATAATTTAATCATCGCGCCGTCATTGGTCACAGGTAAACACCAACAAAGAAATGAAAATGACGAATGGGACAGTTCCAGTAACACCGACGCTAGTTTAGATCTCCGTTGGGGAATTACACCGGATATTCTTTTGAATGCGACCATTAACCCTGACTTCTCTACGGTTGAAACCGATAGCGCACAGTTAAATATTAATAATAATTTTGCGTTATTTTTCCCCGAAAAAAGACCCTTTTTCTTAGACAATGCCGATTACTTCAACTCTAACTACAACCTCGTTTATACCCGTAATATAAACGCACCAAACTATGGTGCAAAAATCACTGGACGTAAAGATAACCACGCGCTGGGTGTTTTTGTTACTGATGATGACACCACCAACATATTAATTCCTGGTAATAGATCGTCTTCTGTAGCTAGCATTGACGATAAATCTCAAGCTGCCGTGCTGCGCTATCGTTATAACTATGGTTCCGATACGACACTAGGTTACATTTCCACCATGCGTGCGTCGGAAGACTATTCAAATGCGGTTCACGGTGTTGACGGTCGCTTTAGACTTTCTACTTACGATACGTTTAAATTTCAGTATCTTTATTCTGATACAGAATACCCTGAAGACATGTTTAAGCAATTTTGTGGCGACAGCAGTGATACCGGCTGTACGTCGCCTGAGCAAGCAGAGTGTGAATTTGCTAACTGTGATTACAATGAAAAAGTGCTAAGAACTTTAAAAGATGATGCCTTTAGTGGTAATGCGTTTAAAGCCAGTTATGTCCACAATGACGAGCACTGGCATTATAAAGTTACTTACGACAAGCAAAATAAAGGATTTAGGGGAGATTTAGGATTCATTTCTCTTATAGATCACAACAAACTTGTTATTGGCGGTCATCGCAAATGGTATGCAGAACCTGGCCAATGGTGGACAAGTGCAAGACTATACTCTGATTGGGACATTACCCATAACGATAAAGGCGAACTCATCGAAAAAGAATTAGATGTGAATGCATCTATCAACGGTATTTATAGCTCTTATTTAAGCTTTTCTTATAGTAACCGTGATCTAGTGGGAAGTCGTATCGATAAGTCATCATTAGCTATTGATGGCAATACAACTCTATTTAATGAAGAACAATATACCTTGTCGGGTGAAATTAAACCTATTTTGGGGTTAAAGCTTTACGCTAACTTACATTATGGAGATGCTATCGATTACACCAATAACCGCTTGGGATTAAAAAAACAATTTAATACAACGGTTAATTGGAATGTAAATAAGCATTTTGAAATGCGAGTGAAGCAAGTTTTTCAGCAGCTAAATGCTGATCAAGCCAACGTGTTTACTGCTCGCCTAACCGACATGAGAGCTACTTATCAATTTGATGTAAGAAGTTTTGTCCGTCTAACCTTGGTATACAACAATACCAATCGCAACCCTAATAATTACTTATATATAAACCCAGAAGATATAAAATCACACAGTAAAAATCTATCAACTGAGTTGTTATATGCCTATAAGATAAATCCGCAGACAGTATTTTATTTGGGTTACTCTGACTACCACAATGCAGAACAAAACTTCTCAGATTTAAAACAAAACGAACGAAGTATGTTTATGAAATTCAGTTATGCTTGGATAAAATAAGCATAAAGGCCGCAATCGCGGCCTTTTTTGTATTTTCTTTTTAATCAACATTGTACTGATTGCACAAATTTGTAACAATTCGCCCCTGATGGACATGCCGCATCCATGCGGTCACATATAACAATAACAATTGGAGCAACAATGCGATTTATTAATCGTTGCTGCAGCTATATTTCTCTTATTTTCATAAGCTTAATAATTGGAAATTTGGCTCATGCTAGTGCACAAGAAAGCCACTACACTATTCCTCATAGTAGTCAATCAGCTAAGATTGATGGCGATTTAACCGATCCAATCTGGCAAAACGCTAGGAAAATTGAGTTAAATTTAGTAAACAGCCCCTGGAACAATGAACCCAGCCCAGTAAAAACAGAAGCTCGTATCATTGAAAACGGCGAAATGATTTTTATATCATTTGTCGCTTATGATCCCGAGCCTGAAAAGATTAAAGCATTCTTAGGCGATCGAGATTCTCGCTGGAATGACGACATTGTTGGTATTAAATTAGATACTTTTAATACTCGACGATTAAATTATGAGTTTTTTGTCAATCCATTTGGTGTCCAGCATGACGGCATAAACAATGAAATGACTGGTGATGTTAACCGTGCTTGGAATGGCATTTGGGATTCTTATGGAAAATTAACAGAACAAGGCTTTCAAGTTGAAATTGCTATTCCCTATAACATTTTAAATTTTGAGAATTCAAATGACATAAAGACATGGGCATTTGAATTGGTCAGACTTTACCCTAGAGATTCAAGATTGCGTATTTCTCATACTCCTCTTGATCGAAATAACAACTGCTGGTTATGTCAAGCGCCTGAATTATCTGGCTTTAAACAAGCTAAAGGCGGCAAAAACCTCATGTTCACTCCATCACTGGTTGCAGCAAAAAACCAATCAAAGGATATCTTTACTCCCGGTTCAGATTGGCAAAGTGATAGTGATAGCGAGCTTGGGTTAGACATACGTTGGAACATCAACACCAACAATTTGCTTAACGCGACAATCAACCCTGACTTTTCAACGGTTGAGGCTGATGCAGGACAGCTTAATATTAACAAAACGTACTCTTTGTACTACGACGAAAGAAGACCTTTTTTCTTAGATAATGCCGACTACTTCACTTCTAATTTAGCCCTTGTTTACACAAGAAATATTGCTGATCCAGACTTCGGCGCTAAATTGACGGGAACACAAGGTGATCATAGTTATGGACTGTTTGTCACCAGAGACAAAGAAACTAACTTTGTTATTCCAGGCAATACGGGCTCTGAAGTTGCTTCTCTTGATGACGAAAGTAACTCAGCGGCATTTCGCTATCGATATGATCTAGACGAATATATTTCTTTTGGTGCATTAAGTACTTTAAGAAAGTCAGATAACTATCATAATTACCTAGCCGGTTTAGACACTAAATATAAGCTTGATGACTCTAATACAATCAAAGCACAGTGGCTAGCCTCTAACACTGAATACCCTGAAGATCTCTACCAATCATTTTGTTATGGTGATAGCGATGAGAGCTGTGACAATGCAACTTTGGTTGAGTGCAGCATAGGTCAATGTGCTTACACAGAACAGGTGCATCGCACTCGAAAATCGGGTGAATTCAACGATAATGCTTTAGTTGCAAGCTTTGTACATGAATCAGAGTATTGGGAAATTGAAGCAGAGCATCAATCGATTGGTCAGGACTTTAGAGCAGACTTAGGTTTTATTACATCGGCAGACATAAAATCAAACCGACTAGCTGTTGATCGTTATTTTTACGGTGACACTGACAGCCCCTGGCAAGAGCTGGAGCTAGAAGCACAATGGCAGATTAAACATAATGAAAAAGGCGAGCTATTAGAAAAATCTTGGCAGGCCGGGTTTAATATTGATGGACCGATGCAGTCATATTTTGAATTAACTTTCAATTATGATGATAAAATTGGCCTGCGTCATGACGAAAGTTTATTGGCAATTGACGGCAACACCTCTCGATTTACTGAGAAAATGGCAAATATGTACGCCAAAATACAACCAGTCGCCCAATTGGAAATAGATGGCGAGCTTAAACTAGGTAAAAAAATTGATTATCGCAATAATCGTTTAGGCGATTATCGAGAGTATTACGCTGGCATTGATTTCAACATCACACAAAAATTACTGACTAAGCTTTATTACACTAACGCTAATATGCAATATGACGATCAAGACGTGTACACGGTACAGCTTACTGAGCTTAGAGTGTCTTATCAATTTGATGTGCAAAGTTATTTAAAACTAAGTGTTATCTATAACGACGTTGACCAAAATCCAGACAATAACCCATTAAAAACGGTAAATAAAAGAAGTAATTCTATGTCGACACAACTTATTTACGCGTATAAGTTAAATCCACAAACAGTGTTCTATCTTGGGTATTCCGATAGCAGCTATCAAAATGACTATCTAGCTAACTTAGAACGCGAACAACGTACCTTTTTTACAAAAATCAGCTACGCTTGGATGCAATAGTAAAAAGTAATTGAATTAAATGTTTATTTAATGGATTAACAAATTTAAAAAAAGCTTCGACCAGCATTGCTCATCGAAGCTTTTTTATTTTAGAAGGCTTTTTTATTTTAAAAGGCTTAGTTATTTAAAAATAACTTTCCTGTCACTTTTTGTGTAGACTCGTTGCTCAGGCTCTGTCCATTTACCATTTTTTAAATATGAAGTGGACACCAATAACTTATCCTCTTGCAGATCTGACGTAGACTTAACTTTAGTAATGCCGCTGTCATTGCCTGACACATCTTCATAGGCAACAAATTGTGTTTCATTAATCACTTCTATGGTGCCAGAAGTATAAAATCCCGCCGTAGTAAAATAATAAAAAACTAGACTATCTTTTTCTTTGTCGAAAAATATCAGAGATTCTCCACCATATTCCCCATTGTTAATGGAATGAAGAGTTCGTACAGCCTTACCATTAAGCGCCCTTTCCCACATAGACACATCAGTTACTGATGGCTTTCCAGGTGCAACTGTAAAATTTGACTGCCAGGTTCCCAAATAATCGGCAAACATTGCCAATTTAGCATCAAGTTGTTTATCACTAGCTTGAGCAAACAATGTTATTCCCATTAACATGAAGGTAACTAGCTTCGTTATCGTTTTTTTCATTAAGATATTTCCTCGTTACTTTTAATCCTAATCCCAGCGTGTCGTCCACTATGTTGTGCTGCTTTAGCTAGCTTTACGTCTATTACAATAGTAGAAGAAATTTTATCATGTATGGCTTGACGATTAGGATCCCAATAAATTTGTAAAAAGCCTAATAAGCCTGTTGCTAAGCCAGCGCCATACCCACCATATCGACCAAAACTGTCCCACACAGATAATGGTGTGCCATCTAGCTGTACAATGCGAATACCTAATAACTTTTTGCCGAGCGTTTGACCATTCCAAATTGAAGTTATCACCGAAAAATAAAATGCAGCCCAGCCAAAGCTTAGCCCAAGATCGTCAATAAAGCCTTTTGCCCATGCCACGCCTTTATAAACAATTTCTTGCCCTTGGGCTGCTTGTTTGTCTTGCATTATTTGTGGTTTTGTTTCGCTGTCTTGCTTTAATTCAGTATTTGGATTTACCATAGGTTCATCGTCAAGCGTCACCGAAATATTGCTATTAGACTGCCAAAAACTGCCATCAATGATTTTAGGTACATTATCTAACAGCACCAACAAAATAATGAAACAACCTAGCCACTTTAAGAAGCGTTTTCTAAGACTTCGCTGTTGGCCAAACTGTTCAGCACGTTTTCTGCTCCCAATTTTGACCAAAGTGATCGCAACTAAAAGCGCTAATAAATCTCCCGACATGTGTGCCAACATAGCAACAACGGTAAAATCTATTAAAAGTGCTATACCCCGTCGCCAAGGAGTGGCTAGCGGCAAACCAAAGAGGCTTTTATCAATTTCAAATGCAAAAGGGGTGAGGATTTTTCTTGTTTCTTCTGGTGTTAAGCTACTAACTTGAGCAGCTTCAGCACTTATGCTGTTACTTTGATTATTATTGTTGTTTGTCATTAGTTGGGCATCTTTTAAGTGAATACTCGGCAAGCTAAGTCGCAGTATTTTCATTACCAAATAAAATAAGTATAGCTAATTCATGTTTAGTACAGCGAAGACGTTTACCTTATAAACATCAACTCACCAGTACAACATGCTCTAATTAACGCTCCGTTTATTACTTTTTAGAATATAAGATATAACGAAACGGCACTTCTTTTTCTTTAGAGAATGTCTAATATTAATAGTTAATTAAAAATAATAACAATGTAAAAGTTTATCTACGTCTGCTTACATTTAAAAGAGCACATGTAATCTAAAGGATCCGCATCATGACTAATATTTTTAAAGATAACTCAACAGCTATTGGTAACACACCTTTAGTTAAATTAAACCGAGTAACTACAGGTAATGTATTTGCTAAGGTTGAATCGCGCAACCCTAGTTTTAGCGTAAAATGTCGAATCGGCGCTAACATGATTTGGGACGCTGAAAAGCGTGGTGAATTAACTGAAGGTAAAGAAATTATCGAACCAACAAGTGGTAACACGGGCATCGCACTAGCTTTTGTTGCTGCCGCACGTGGATACGCGATCACGCTAACAATGCCGGCAACAATGAGTTTAGAACGTCGTAAGTTACTTGCTGCACTTGGTGCAAAATTAGAATTAACTGATGGCGCTAAAGGCATGGGTGGCGCTATTGCTAAAGCACAGGAAATTAAAGATTCAAATCCTGAAAAATACGTTTTACTTGGTCAGTTTGACAATCCTGCCAACCCTGAGATTCATGAAAAAACGACTGGACCAGAAATTTGGCAGGACACCGATGGTAACATTGATATTTTTGTTGCTGGTGTAGGTACTGGTGGCACAATTTCAGGTGTAACTCGCTATATTAAAAAGACACAAGGCAAAGCGATTCAATCAATTGCTGTTGAGCCAACAGATTCACCGGTAATTAGTCAAAAATTAGCAGGCGAAGAGTTAAAGCCGGGACCTCATAAAATACAAGGTATTGGCGCTGGCTTTATTCCTAAAAACTTAGATCTAGAATTAATTGATGGCGTTGAACAAGTATCAAACGAAGATGCAATGGCGATGGCACATCAATTAATGAAAGAAGAAGGTATTTTAGCAGGTATATCTTCTGGTGCAGCTGTTGTTGCAGCTAAGCGCATTGCAGAAAGACCAGAAAATGAAGGTAAGAATATCGTTGTCATCTTACCAAGCTCTGCAGAGCGCTATTTATCTAGCGCATTATTTACTGACACTTTCTCAGAGAAAGAATTAGTTCAGTAAAATCTTATTTCACGATCCAAAAAGGCGCTTCAAGCGCCTTTTTTATTAACTAAATTCATGTATCATAAAAACAGTTATGAATTAAATGCTTAAACCTTATGAATAAAATTTTTAGCCTGTTGTGTTTGCCCCTTTTTGTTTTACTAGTTGGTTGTCAACCAAAAGAAAAGCCGATAAGTGAAATTGATAACCCAGAAAAAGTTGCAGTTGCATTTTTTCATGCACTATACAATGAGCGAGATGTAGAAAAAGCAGCCTCTGTTTGTGCTCCTCAATTGGCGCGTATTATTTTGCATTATAAGTCGCCTAGTGCTGTTGCTCGTCACATGTTCAATATGTCATTTGATGAAGTCATTATTAAACCAGACGATAGCGGCGTGAAAGTCAGGGAACAGTTTAAAGAAAAAGCTGTAATTACTATTTATTTTGATGGGACATACCAAAATAGTAATTTCAAAGATGTTAAAAGAATATCTATGGTCCAACTAAATGACAAATGGGTCATCGATAAAATACTAAAAGACCCGTTTTAACGGGTCTTTTTCATTCAATTGTGCAAAGTTATTCTCCCATAACTTTGCCTTCCCTTCTGGGATCTGCCCCACCAACTAAACTAAATTTTTTCACTTGAATCGCTTGAATGCCACTATTTAAATCTCTTATCGAAACCTTATGTCCTTTCGCCTCTAAACCAGATTTAAGATTAGCAATCGAAGTGCCTTTTTCTAAAGTAGTGACATTATTTCTATTGGTCACTTTAGGCATATTAATCGCTTGTTGAGGATCCATACCCCAATCTAGTACGCCTAATATCGTTTGCGCCACATAATTTATTATACGACTGCCACCAGGCGAACCAACCACAAGTTTTACTGACTCACCTGTTTTATCCAATACAATCGTTGGTGCCATTGAGCTTCTTGGGCGCTTATTAGGCTCCAAACGGTTCGCTACAAGCTTTCCATCGATTTGGGGTGCTAGCGAAAAATCAGTTAATTGATTGTTCAAAATAAAGCCCTCAACCATCACCGCAGAGCCAAATGCCATTTCAATACTAGTAGTCATCGAAACTGCATTTCCATATTGATCCACGATAGAAATATGACTTGTCGAAGGTAACTCCATGGCAACATCATCCGCTCTATTAGCAAAATCTTTGATATTACCCGCTGCAGCTTTGCCCATGTCTTGGTGAATGTTAATGGTATTACTTCGATTGGCGAGATATTGCTCATCAATAAGCGCGTTGACTGGAACGTCAACAAAATCGTTATCTGCCAAATATCGCTCTCTGTCAGCAAACGCTAAACGTGAACTTTGTGTATATAAGTGAACAGATTGCACGTCTTCAAAAGGACGTTTAGCAATATTAAACGGTTCTAACTGTTTCAAAATTTGAATAACAGCTACCCCTCCTGAACTAGGAGGTGCCATACCGCAGACTTGATATTGGCGATAACCAGCACAAACAGGAGCAACTTCTTTTGCTTGGTATGCTTTTAAATCTTCAACCGACAGTTTACCTGGAGCTATTGGAGATTTTTGCACAGCATCTACCATTTTTTTAGCTATCCAGCCTTGATAAAACGGCGCTATACCCTCTTCAGCGATACTTCGATATGCATTAGCCAACTTTTCATTGCGAAGTTTATCTCCAGCCTGAATTGCTCTGCCCTGCGGGAAAAAGTAACTTCGTATTGCTGGCAGCTCCGTAATACCAGGGTTGTATTGCATTGCAACGAGTTTCTCTAGCCTAGGAGACACTCTAAACCCTCTATCAGCTAACTTAATCGCGTCAACAAAAAGCTCTTTCCATTCAAGTTTTCCGTATTTGTCATGTGCCAACTTTAACGAAGCTAATACACCTGGCACACCGACAGAGCGTCCACCAACTACCGCTTGAATCCAAGGAATTGCATTTCCATTTTTATCGAGAAATAGTTCAGACGTTGCCGCTTGTGGCGCCGTTTCTCGACCATCAAAGCTCGTTAGTTGTTTGTTTTTTTGGTCCCAGTGCAAAATGAAAGAGCCGCCACCTATTCCAGATGACTGTGGCTCTACTAGCGTAAGTGCTAATTGAACCGCAATAGCGGCGTCAATGGCAGTGCCACCTTTTTGTAAAATGTTATAGCCTATACGAGTAGCATATGGATTTGCCGTTGCGACCATAAACTTCTTTGTTGTAACAGCTTCCTTTTTATACAACCCTGTTGCAGCTTCTGGCTCACGATCTTCTATCTGTTGTGCAAAAGCATTACTAAAAAAACAAACCCCAGTAATAAAGGTTAATACAATCGATTTACTATGAGCGATCACTGATCACATGCTCCTTTTATAACTAACGAAACGCTAACTGCATTTCATTAAATTCAACAAAATTCTTCAATAATTTTTGATACTTATTATCATCGCCTTCAAGACAAGCTAAAGCATGACAACACGCCTCTAGCGTCGACAACCCGCCGACTTTATTTGTTTTGCGCACAGCGTAAAGACTTTCAACATTATTAGCTAACTTAACATGAGTGAGCTGATGTAAAAACGGGTTCAATTGAAATAATTTGTACGCCTTTTTCCACGTACCATCTAAAACGATTAAAGTAGATAGTGGTTTATTTGACCGACCGAGCACATAATTGCTTCCTGTTAACTCTTCTGCATCTTCACTTGGGTATAGCAAGGCTAGATCATCAGCATATAATTTAATTAAAGTTTGCAACTGCTGATGTCCTGTAAAGTCTTCACCAACAAACACCGTACAATTTGATAATGAATGTTTAAGTAGCGCTACACTGCCCTTCGTTTGTTTAACTTCAGAGGGGTGTTGCAATACGATAATATTCACCTTGTTCGCCGTTTGCGTAAAATAGCAACAAATACAAGTTATTATAGGTCTTTCACAGTGATTGCATATCGCTCTTGTCATAGATAAAATCTCTCGGTCACCTTAAATTTGTTACGATTTTTTAGTTATCCAAACGAATATCGGCGCGACAGTATCAAAATAACATAAAAAGGACAAATACGTTTGGTTAACTTTAAACTTCGAGTGACATGGTATTCTCTATTTAAGTCTGCATGCTTGTTTTGGCCTTTTCTATTTTTCGGGCTTATGGTTGTTTTACTGCATTTCCTACCTGCGCTAACACCTGTACTTGAATACAATAAAATTGAGGTTCAACAAGGACAATATTGGCGTATATTTACCGGCCACTTACTGCATACCAACAGTTATCACTTATGGTTAAATTTGGCCGCTTTGGTACTGTTAGCTTTGTTGCATAACAAATTTTATTCACCTTTATTATTATTGGCCTTCTATATTTTTACCGCCGCTGCAGTAAGCCTAGGTATTTTTCTTTTTACACCTAATATGCTTTTTTATGTTGGCCTTTCTGGTGTTTTACACGGGCTTTTTGTACTTGGTGCTTTATTTGATATCAAGCACAACGATAAAACCGGTTACCTGCTCTTTATTGGCGTGATATTGAAAGTGTTACACGAGCAAACATACGGTGCTACTGATTCTCTCAAGCAGTTAATTGAGGCAGATGTTGCGATCAACGCGCATTTGTTTGGCATGTGTGCTGGCATTGTTTATTTCTTTTTACATACACTTTATCGCATTTACTTAGCAAAACTTCACAAATAGATATAACCTTTAGTTTAAACACTGTTATTAACTCACAAAGAGATGTTCCTCACTTATTGAGCAAAGAAACAAAGATGTTTAAGGAAAAGGATCTTGATCAAAAAGAATAATTTTTATCCCCTCTTTGTTTATTTGTGTTTAATCTATTCTGGTGCTTGTCACGCGAAAGCATCTTTATCAAATAATGTCATTTTTGTCACTGAACACCTTCCTCCTTTTCAAATAGCTCAACAAGGACAAGTATCAGGCTTTGCAACTGAACTATTAAAGGCAGCAGTATCAGAAACTGACATAAATGCCAGTTATATCGTATATCCATGGAGTCGTGCCTACAATCTGGCGCAAGAACGTCCCAATACTTGCATTTATTCCATTGCACGCACGCCTCAGCGTGAACAGCTGTTTCATTGGGTTGATGTGTTAACTCAAACCAACAGCCATTTTATTGGTTTAAAAAGTCGAACTGATATCGATATTAAAAGTGTCGAAGACGCCAAGCGTTATAAAGTCGCGGTGCTAAAAGATGACGTGACACATCAATTATTGTTAGCTAAAGGCTTCAAAGAGTTTAAAAATTTATACGTCGTGAACAATACGCAATCTCTATTAAAACTGTTAGTATTGAGAACAAACATTGACTTGATCCTTGCAGACAATTTAACGGTTACCTACAGAGCACTGTACAACGATATTGCACCATCACAATTCGCCGTATATTTAAAGGTAAACCAATCACCACTTGATTTTTATTTGGCGTGTAACTTAGAAACAAGCAAAGAAACCATACAAGCGATAAAAAGTGGCTTTGCTGCGATTAGAAAGTCAGGTCAATATCAAAAAATATCACATGAGTGGAAACAACTAGTCCCCGATGGCAAGGACATTATTCAATGAGTTATAGCCTATTTTTATTAAGCAGTATGTTATTGGCTAACCAACAAGTTCCAACAACAGTACAAAGGCCGATTCATATCGTGACAGAATCCCTTCCGCCCTATCAGGTATATACTCAAGGGAAAATTGAAGGGTTCAGTACTGAAGTTGTCAAAGAAGTATTTAAGCGGGCCGATATTCCGTATAGTTTATCTATCAATTCTTGGACTCGCTCATACAACTTAACACTGCAGCGTAAAGGGGTTTGTATTTACTCTATTGCTCGATTGGCGTTTAGAGAGCCTCTTTTTCATTGGGTTGGCAATATTACCAATACGAATATGGTGATTTTTGGCGCCAAAGGACACCCACCTTATCAGTTAAAAAGTATCGAAGAAGCGCAACAATATACCGCAGCAGTAATAAAAGACGATATTACACATCAAGCACTGCTTAAAAGTGGCTTTAAAGATGGTGAAAATCTGTATGTTGTAGAAAATACGAGTTCTTTACTTAAGTTGTTAACCAGCCGTGATGATATTGACTTAATTGTAGCCGACGACATTACAATTCATTACCGCGCGAGGTTAGCCAATATAGATATGTCGAAAATATCGCGATTATTTGAAATGCCAGATTTGCCGTTAAATTTTTATTTAGCCTGTAACAAAGATACCGACAAAAATGTATTGTCAAAACTTGAACAAGCATTAATCGACTTAAAACGTGATGGAAGTTATCAAAAAATATTTGAGCGGTGGCAGCAGTATTTGCCAAATGCAGAGCCAAGTAAGTAACCTCAACTTCGCATAAAAAATGCGTTTCTAGGTACTACTATTTATATACAAACAAGAGGTTAAGAAAAAAACGCCCTAATTAAGGGCGTTTTATCAAAGTTTATTCTAGGTTAACCACAGTATTTAAGGCTTTTCCATTCGGATAACTACTCGCCTATTTTTAGCTCGCCCTAATACGGTATCATTTGATGCAATGTGGCGATTTTCACCGTAGCCTTTGGCTTCTATTCTAGTAGGGTCGATACCATTCTCAATAAAGTACTGACGAATTTTTTCAGCTCTTTTCTGAGAGGTTTTTAAGTTTGTATTTCTTGCACCCCAGCTATCGGAAAAACCGTCAATTAGTACTAATTCTAAATCTTGATCTAAAGATAGGTAGTCCCTAATCATATTAATTTTTCGTTTAGACGCTTTTGTGAATTTATCTGAGCCAAACTCAAAATTTAACACCGTATAAGCAATGTCATCAAAACTGTAATTTAGTAATCGGCCAACGCAACCAACAAACTTTTGATAAGCTTTATGAAACTTAGAAGATGATAAGCCAACCGAAATTTTATCGGCATCGTTGTACCAATCATCATAATAAAAGGTAGGACTCATGCCTTTCTCAAGTTCTGTTAACATGGTCCAAGCGACTTTTTTAGGTAAATCTGGAGAAAATTGCTTGTGCAACTTCATGTTTGCTAAAGTTCGTCCGCCTATGCCAGGTCGCCATGAAGGTGCTATTGACCTTACTTCTGCCAATGAATAATTGTCGGGCAAATTGAGCATATCAAGCTCAAACATCATGTTGGTATTACGATTGGCTTTAGCAAAAAACTTTGCCTCACCATAATTAGGAATATTGTGAGATAAGGTACATTGTAATCGAGAGTCGTCTTTTAACTGCCAACTTGAATTAGATAGATCTGCTTGGTACTGACGTATACCCGCGCTTGCTTGCGACACAAATACAGAGAGAGAAATTGCAAGAAGTAGTTTTTTCATATCGATCAATCAGTAATTAAGCTTATTTTATCTATCGGCAATACTGCTGCTTCCTTTAACATTAATTTTATTTTCGCTGACAATTGTACATTTAGCTAGCAATAATTTGGTTCATTATTAATTATTACTGTGTTCCGTTAGTTTTCAACATTAATTTCTGACATAATGCGCGCATCTTCAAAAAGCAAAAATAAAGTTTAAATATGAGTGGCGAAAGCGCAACACAACCATCTACTGAAAACTCAAATAAATATAACTATACAGATCGCTTTCGCGGTTATTTTCCCGTAGTGATTGACGTAGAAACCGCTGGATTTAACGCTCAAACTGATGCTTTACTTGAAATAGCGGCAAGCACGCTAAACTTTGATGAAACAACAGGACTGTTTTCTCTCGATCAAACCCAGCACTTTAATGTTGAGCCTTTTGAAGGAGCAAATTTAGAGCCTGCGGCTTTAGAGTTTACTGGCATCGATCCAACGAACCCTCTTAGAGGCGCGGTTGATGAAAGCCATGCATTAAAAGAAATATTTAAAACTGTTCGAAAGAAGATGAAAGCAGTAGGCTGCAAACGTGCCATTATTGTTGCTCACAATGCCGCTTTTGATTTAGGTTTTTTAAATGCTGCGATTGAAAGATGTAACATTAAACGTTCCCCATTTCATCCCTTTGTAAGCTTTGATACCACGACGCTTTCAGGCCTAGCGCTAGGTCAAACCGTGTTAGCCAAAGCTTGTGAAGCTGCGGGGTTAGATTTTAATAATAAAGAGGCGCACTCAGCGCTATATGACACTGAAAAAACAGCAGAATTATTTTGTTTTATTTTAAATAAGTGGCAGACCTTGGGTGGTTGGCCTGTTGAACCAATACCCACTGAGGATTAAAACAAGCCCTGTTTGCGTGTACGGTTATTGTGCCGACAGATAAGATTACGAATTGCCCAAATCATCAGGCTAAACGCAATAAATTGCACTATGTTACTGTTAGAAATCATTAATAATAAAATACCAACGGCGCTAAATGCGTAAGGTAAAAATTCGTAAATAAGCTCTGGTAGCCAAACACGCTTTTGTTTATGTTTATACTTATCGCGCCTGCGATGAGCTGAGCGTTGCACCAGTACGATACAAGCAGCCAAATAAAAAACCGCCCCTGAAAACAATAGTGGCCAACTATCCCCTAAGGAAAACAAAGCGCCACTGGCTAAAAAATAGCCATAAGGAAGGTTTTCATATACAACACGCGGTAACTCCATCTTTCTACCTAAATCAATGCCTTGTTAAGCTAAGCTTAGTACAAAGTGCAAAAATGCAATAATTTGATTTATCGCACATAATTTTTATTGGTACATGTAACGACATTTATTTAGAGCAGAAAAAAGGCCGCTGTTGCGGCCTTTTCTATACTAATTCACTACAACTTATAGTTTGTCAGCATTGTCTGTTAGGTATGAAGCAACGCCGTCTGGAGATGCAGTCATGCCTTTGTCACCTTTGTTCCAACCAGCAGGACATACTTCACCGTGCTCTTGGTGGAATTGTAAAGCATCAACCATACGTAACATTTCATCAACGTTACGGCCTAATGGAAGGTCGTTAACTACTTGATGACGAACATTACCTTCTTCATCAATTAAGAAAGAACCACGGAAAGCAACACCAGCTTCTGGATGCTCAACGTCGTATGCTTGACAGATTTCGTGTTTAACGTCAGCAACTAATGTGTATTGAACTGGACCAATACCACCTTCGTTTACTGGCGTGTTACGCCATGCGTTGTGAGAAAATTGAGAATCGATAGAAACACCGATTACTTCTACACCGCGGCTTTTGAATTCTTCAAAGCGGTGATCAAATGCGATAAGCTCTGATGGACAAACAAATGTGAAGTCTAACGGATAGAAAAATACAACTGCTTTTTTGCCTTTAATTGCTTCTGATAACGTGAAGTTATCAACGATTTCACCACTACCTAAAACTGCTGCAGCTGTAAAGTCAGGTGCCGGACGGCCCACTAATACACTCATTTTATTCTCCAATGTTATATGTATGTTTGTAATACCCCAATAAGTATTGAGGCGCTACGTGTATTTTCAACTCTTGGTTTAAATTAAATTTATTCTTGATCTTCATTAGTTGCAGCACGCTCTGCTGCTTCTTTGATCAATGGCTGTAACTCACCTTGTTGAAACATCTCAAGAATAATGTCACAACCGCCAACTAGCTCACCTTCAACCCACAATTGAGGAAACGTTGGCCAGTCTGCATATGCTGGTAGTTCAGCGCGAATATCTGGATTTTGTAAAATATCTACATAAGCAAATTTTTCACCACAAGACATCAATGCTTGAGATGCTTGAGCAGAAAAACCACAACTTGGTAACTTAGGAGAGCCCTTCATGTATAGTAAAATGCTATTTTCTGCGATTTGCTGCTTTATACGCTCTACTGTTTCCATTTTTAAACCTCGATTAATCATAGCCAATGCTACGCATATGGTGCTTGTTTCAGCATTATTCAATGCGGAAACAACTAATAATAAAATTTTTTAAATAAAAGGGCTTAGCCTTGAAATATAGGCTAGTAATACCTATAAATTTGAGTACACTATGCATAGCTTAAAAATACTTGAGTATTTTACTCGGATTTTTATAAAAACAAACCACTAAATTTGGTTTAGGGCAAAATAATTCTTTCTAATCAATTCCCGGAGAATATAAATGGCTATTGAATTACCTGCATTACCATATGCAATGGATGCACTTGCACCTCATATCTCACAAGAAACTTTAGAGTTTCATTATGGTAAACATCACAACACATACGTAGTTAAATTAAACGGTTTAATCGAAGGTACTGATTTCGAAGGTAAGTCTTTAGAAGAAATTGTTAAAACTTCTGAAGGTGGTGTTTTTAATAACGCTGCTCAAATTTGGAACCACACTTTCTACTGGAACAGCTTAAGCCCTAACGGTGGTGGTGAGCCTACTGGTGCATTAGCTGACGCAATCAATGCAAAATTTGGTTCATTTGAAGCGTTTAAAGCAGCATTTAACGACAAGGCAGTAAACAACTTCGGTTCTAGCTGGACTTGGTTAGTAAAAACTGCTGACGGTAGCTTAGACATTGTTAACACATCAAATGCTGCAACACCATTAACTGAAGATGGCGTAACTCCATTGATGACAGTTGATTTATGGGAACATGCTTACTATATCGATTACCGTAATTTACGCCCTAGCTACATGGAAGCTTTTTGGGCATTAATTAACTGGGAATTTGCTTCAGCAAACTTCGCTTAATTTCTGCTAAATTAATTTTTAAAGCCAGCCAATATTTGTGCTGGCTTTTTTTATGCCCTCTTTCCAGCACCTTTTTATAATTTATTACCCTCGTTACATTTTTTGTCTAAATAATTTGCAGCAACAGCTAAATTTCGTACTAAGCTTACATTAGGACTTTTTGAATTTATGGTTAAGTAAATGCCTTAGCAAACAATAGATGTGTTGGCGCAAGTGATGAATTACTTGTCAGCTCTGATTTGCGACCTTGTGGCTAAAGTGCATTTATGTGCGCAATTATTCTATGGAGACGGTTATGAGTATTTTTCAACACTATCAATCACGCTACGATGAACTACAAGAAGAGTCATGTTCAATTCAAGATTTTCTTGCTATCTGTCGTGATAATAAAATGGCTTATGCTAGTGCTGCTGAAAGGTTATTATCGGCCATTGGCGAGCCTGAAATGATAGACACCTCATCTGATCCCAGATTGAGTCGCATTTTTTCCAACCGTGTAATTTCTAGATACCCTGCCTTTAAAGAATTTTTTGGTATGGAGGAGGCAATCGAACAGATTGTTTCGTACCTCAAGCATGCCTCACAAGGCTTGGAAGAACAAAAACAAATATTGTATTTATTGGGGCCTGTTGGTGGTGGTAAATCTTCTCTAGCTGAAAAACTAAAAGCCTTAATGCAGCAAGAAGCGATCTACGTGTTAAGTGCCAATGGGGTACGTAGCCCAGTAAATGACCATCCTTTTTGCTTATTTGACAAAAACGCTGACGGTAAAATATTGATGGATGAATACAACATTCCAGAGCGCTATTTAAATACCATCATGTCACCTTGGGTTGCTAAACGTTTGCATGAATTTAAAGGTGATATTTCAAAGTTTGAAGTAGTTAAAGTGTACCCGTCAATTTTAGACCAAATTGCTATCGCCAAAACTGAGCCAGGCGATGACAACAACCAAGATATTTCTAGCTTGGTGGGTAAGGTTGACATTCGTCAACTTGAGCATTTTGCACAAAACGATCCTGACGCCTACAGCTACTCTGGGGCACTTTGTCGAGCAAACCAAGGCTTGATGGAATTTGTTGAAATGTTTAAAGCACCAATAAAAGTGCTACATCCTTTATTAACAGCTACTCAAGAAGGAAATTACAATCCAACTGAAGGGTTATCTGCACTACCCTTTGACGGTATTTTATTAGCGCATTCAAACGAATCAGAATGGCAAACCTTTAGAAACAACAAAAATAACGAGGCATTTTTAGACCGAGTTTATATCGTTAAAGTCCCGTACTGCATGAGAATTTCAGAAGAAGTTAAAATCTATGAAAAATTACTCAAAAATTCTGAGCTAGCAAACGCACAATGTGCACCAGACACATTGGAAACATTGGCACAGTTTTCTGTACTTTCTCGATTAAAAGAGCCTGAAAACTCCAGCATTTATTCGAAAATGCGCGTTTATGACGGTGAAAGCTTAAAAGATACTGACCCTAAAGCTAAATCTTACCAGGAGTATCGAGACTACGCAGGTGTAGACGAAGGCATGTCGGGCCTGTCTACTCGCTTTGCATTCAAAATATTGTCGCGAGTTTTTAACTTTGACCATATGGAGGTTGCTGCTAACCCTGTTCATTTGTTCTATGTTCTTGAACAGCAAATAGAAAGAGAACAACTGCCCAAGGAAACATCTGAACGTTACCTTACTTTTATTAAAGAGTATTTAACACCACAGTATATTGATTTCATTGGTAAAGAAATACAAACAGCTTATTTAGAATCATACTCAGAATATGGCCAGAATATATTTGATCGTTATGTCACGTACGCTGACTTTTGGATCCAAGATCAAGAATATCGAGACACAGAAACCGGCCAATTATTTGATAGAGAAGCGTTAAATAACGAACTAGAAAAAATAGAAAAGCCAGCTGGTATTAGTAATCCAAAAGACTTTAGAAACGAAATTGTTAATTTTGTCTTAAGAGCAAGAGCCAATAACAAAGGTAAAAATCCGAATTGGACCAGTTATGAAAAACTGCGCACTGTCATCGAGAAAAAGATGTTCTCCAATACCGAAGACTTGCTACCAGTTATTTCATTTAATGCTAAAACATCAACTGACGATCAACAAAAACACGATGATTTTGTCAAACGTATGATGACCAAAGGCTACACCAAAAAACAAGTGCGTTTGCTTTCTGAATGGTACTTGCGTGTTAGGAAGTCGTCTTAAGGATTAGCAACTGAGGTAAATTGCATGGCAAATTTTATTGATAGACGCCTCAATAGTAAAAACAAAAGCACCGTCAATAGGCAGCGCTTTATCAGGCGTTACAAATCACAGATTAAAAAATCTGTCGAAGAGGCGATTAATCAACGCGGTGTGACTGATGTTGAAAGTGGCGAAAATGTTACTATTCCAAAAAAAGACATGTCGGAGCCCATTTTTCACCAAGGCAAAGGCGGCGTCAGAGACCGAATTCACCCTGGTAATGACCAATATTCTGCTGGCGATAAAATCAAACGTCCTCCTCAGCAAGGAGGACAAGGCTCAGGCCAAGGTGAAGCCAGTGATTCTGGAGAAGGTCAAGATGACTTTGTCTTCTCTATTTCTAAAGATGAATATCTTAATTTGTTGTTTGAAGACCTTGAATTGCCCAATTTAGAAAAAAACCAGTTGGACAAATTGGTTGACTATAAAACAGTACGTTCAGGTTATTGTACTCAGGGGGTACCAGCAAACATCGACATTGTTAAATCGCTACAAGGCTCAATAGCTCGTCGTATTGCGATGACCTCTTCGAAACGCAAAGAATTAAAAGCGCTTGAACAACAATTAGAAGCATTGGAAAAGGACCCACATGATCATGTTGCGCAAGAGAAAAAGTTGCAACAAGACATTGTCGATTTAAAGTCAAAAATAGCCGCGGTTCCTTTCATTGATACTTTTGATTTACGGTTTCGTAATTACGCAAAACAACCAGTGCCAACTTCAAAAGCTGTAATGTTTTGTCTAATGGATGTTTCTGGCTCAATGGACCAGGCAACTAAAGACATGGCAAAGCGCTTTTATATCTTACTGTATCTTTTTCTAACGAGAACATACAAAACCATCGATGTGGTTTATATCCGTCATCATACGCAAGCAAAAGAAGTTGATGAACAAGAGTTTTTCTACTCTCAGGAGACAGGTGGAACAATAGCTTCTAGCGCCTTGGAGTTAATGATAAAAGTTATTGATGAGCGATATAACCCCAGAGAATGGAATATTTATGGAGCTCAAGCATCTGATGGTGATAATTGGGCTGACGACTCGCCCTATTGTTATAAATTGATGACCCAAGACTTATTACCCCTATGCCGCTATTTCGCTTACATAGAAATAACGCAACGCGCTCATCAAACGCTTTGGCAACAATACCAAAAAGTCGCTGATACCACACCACATTTTGCTATGCAGCATATAAAATCCGTGGAGGATATTTACCCCGTTTTTAGAGAGCTTTTCAAAAAAAATACCAAACAAGTAGCGTAACCATTTAGGTTTTTAACAGGAGAATTTTATGCCTCGACGTAAGAAGCTAGCAGATGGACCAGACTGGACGTTTGAACTGCTTGAACAATACCAAGCAGAAATTGCTCGTGTGGCAGAGCACTATCGTTTAGATACCTATAAAAACCAAATTGAAGTTATTACTGCTGAACAAATGATGGATGCTTACGCCAGTGTCGGTATGCCAATAGGCTATAACCACTGGACTTTTGGCAAAAAATTCATTCAAACCGAACAGACATATAAGCGCGGACAAATGGGCTTAGCTTATGAGATTGTGATTAATTCAGATCCTTGTATCTCATATTTAATGGAAGAAAATTCTATCACTATGCAGGCTTTAGTGATGGCTCACGCCTGTTATGGCCATAATAGTTTTTTTAAGGGAAATTATTTATTTCAATCATGGACTGATGCCAGTTCGATTATTGATTACCTTTTATTTGCCAAAAACTATATTGCAGAGTGTGAAAACAAATATGGCGTAGATGAAGTTGAAGCCTGTTTAGATGCGTGTCATGCCTTGATGGCGCATGGTGTTGATCGCTATAAACGCCCACAAAAAGTGTCAATGACCGAAGAGAAAAAAAGGCAGAAATTGCGTGCTGAGTATATGCAGTCTCAAGTGAACATGTTATGGAGAACCCTGCCTGAAGCGGTGAAAAAAACCAAAACAGAGACGCTAAACTTTCCTTCTGAGCCACAAGAAAACATTTTATATTTCATTGAAAAAAACGCGCCGTTATTAAAACCATGGCAACGTGAAATCGTTCGAATTGTTCGAAAAATTTCTCAATATTTTTACCCGCAAAAGCAAACCCAAGTAATGAACGAGGGTTGGGCTTGTTTTTGGCATTACACCATATTAAATCACCTGTATGACGAAGGCTTAGTCAGCGACAACTTTATGATGGAGTTTTTGCATAGTCATACCAATGTTGTCGCACAACCCGAATACAATAGCCCGTATTATTCAGGTATTAATCCTTATGCGTTGGGCTTTAACATGTTTATGGACATTAAACGAATTTGCCAAGAACCGACCGAAGAGGACAAAAAGTGGTTTCCAGAAATTGCAGGTAAAGATTGGCTAGACACAGTTCACTTTGCCATGGAAAACTTTAAAGACGAAAGTTTTATCAGTCAGTTTTTATCACCTAAGTTGATGCGCGATTTTAAACTATTTCACATTCATGACGATGATAAAGAAAACTTCATCGAAATATCAGCTATACATAATGAAGCAGGTTATCACAGCATACGTGCAGCATTATCAAATCAATATAACTTAAGTAACCTTGAACCGAACATCCAAGTGATTAATGCTGATATCCAAGGTGATCGTTCATTAACACTAAAATATACAAGGCATAATGAAATACCACTTGCCGACTCAAAACATGAAGTTTTGAAACATCTTTATTATTTGTGGCAATTTGATGTCAAACTTGTTGAAGATAATGATGAGGGTAAACCCGTAATCATTGCACAATGCCCTATCCCTGAAGTCAATACAGAAAAGGCGAGCTAACAAGCTCGCCTTTTCTATACAAAACTAACATAAGTTACATGCCCAACTAATGTCAGGAAGAAGCAAGAATACTTGGCGCATCAATTAACGTGGTGCCTTTAACATCCGTCACGGCATAATCAAACCCCGGTTGAATACAATAAGAGCCGTACTCTCCTTGTTTGTTTAGCGCGATAAAGCCAACTTGAAATGACTTATAATCACCCAGCTTCGTCGCTATTCTTTCAACCGCTTTTTGACAAGCCTGTTGCGGGCTCAACCCTTGTCTCATCATCTCTACAACTAAATGACAGCCAACCGTTTTAATCATTAACTCGCCCATACCTGTCGCGGTAGCAGCCCCTACTTCGTTATCAACATATAGGCCGGCACCGATAATAGGAGAGTCCCCAATTCGCCCCGCCATTTTAAAAGCAGCGCCGCTAGTAGTACAAGCCCCAGATAAATCGCCATGTTTATCTAACGCTAACATACCAATGGTGTCGTGATTTTCTATATTGATTACTGGCGCATATTTTGATTCTTTAAGCCACTCTTTCCAAGCTCGTTCTGCCTTATCTGTTAGTAAGTTTTCTTTTTTAAATCCTTGTGACAAAGCAAAATCTAAAGCTCCTTGGCCAGCGAGCATAACATGTGGCGTTTTATCCATAACAAGTCTTGCTACCGAAATCGGGTGTTTTATGTGTTTTAAATACGCAACCGAGCCACAATTTTGGTTTTCATCCATGATGCAAGCATCAAGCGTGACGTGTCCTTCTCTATCGGGATATCCTCCATAACCTACAGTCATCACGTTTGGATCTGCTTCAGGAACACGAACACCTGACTCTACTGCATCTATTGCCTTACCGTTTTCTTCCAACACCGTCCATGCCTGTTTGTTTGCTGCAATACCATGTTGCCAGGTAGAAATAACGATAGGTTTATTTGGTTTATTACCTGACTTGCGAGTAGCAGCCACCGCACCCGTAAAGGAAGTAACGCTTGAAGCTACCGCCGTTGAAAAAAGTGAGAACTTTAAAAATTGTCTTTTGCTATTCATATATTAACTCCCTGAATTTTATTGTTATCTAAGCAATTTTACTGACCAAGCTGAGTTTTCATAAAACAAATAGCCCCTTGCTCTGCACAGAGCCTCATCGGCTTTAGTTGCTGTATAGTCGTTGGTGCGAGCCTTGTTGTAATTTGCTCTGCAACACCACCTGTAATGGATAAACGTGGTGGGTTCGTTGCTAGTAATTTCTCAGCTACTTTATCAATAAAGGAAGCACTCTTATCAAGTATTCTATTTGCGATTTGATCGCCAGAAGACGCAGCTAGAAATACCAATGGCGCCATCCTACCGTATTCAACCGCTTTAGCGCCAATTAAGTGTTCAGCAATTTGTGGCGATCCAAGGTGTTCTTGAATTAACTCTGTTAACAAGGTGGGGGCAGATAAACCATCTTGTGCCAAAATCACTTTTTGTACTGCTTGAAAACCAAGCCATGCGCCACTGCAATAATCCCCCATTAAAAAGCCTTGTCCTCCAATTAATGTCTCATTCCCTTGCACCATAGCTTTAGCACTAAAACCCGTTCCGGCAATTATCAAGGCACCGTCTTCACCTGCATGTGCACCATATAAAGCGGTAGTTAAGTCATCTGTTAACACCAAAGATTTAAAGGGGTGTACCCAACTATCCATCAATACTTGATATTTTGGTAAATGTAAGCCAGCCAAACCTGCGCCAACAACTAACGAAGAAATACGATGTGATGGTAAGTCAGCATTCCTCATTGCCTCCGTAACTGCCATCATAATAGAATCAGTAACTGTTTTAACGCCATGAGAAGGGTTAGCTGTTCCACCATACCCTAAGCCAAGCAGCTCACCTCGGTCGTTTTCAATACGTACACGGCAATTAGTTGCACCACCATCAACGCCAGCAAATATTATATCGGTCACTCTTTTCTCACTTCTATGTTTATCATTAAAATCAACTCGCTAATACATTTACTAGTCAACTCTTCTATAGAGATTATTTTTGAGCACTCTCTTAAAGTTACTACTGCGCTCAATTTTCTAATTTGTCGTACCAATTTTTTTTCAAGATAAATGAAGTAAATGCCAACAAAGATATCGCAATCGACATAGCATGAAACTCTCTAATAACCAGATAGATGGGAATAACGACAAGTGTTAATTGCCAGACAATACCGACAACTACATTACTAACATCACGTTGAAAATGGCTTTTTTGCACAAAAGTAGGATTACGCTGTTTAACTTTTTTACGAATGGGTGACCACCAGCCCCACGGCCTAACTTGTTGATAAAATGCTATCAACACTTCATCCTTTTCTGCGGGTGTTAACAAGGTACCTGAAATTGAGCCTATAAGGCCCGCTAAGAACAAAAATGGAAACGCATAAAGTGGTTGCAGCTCAGGAAACAATAAAGGCAATAATAGTGCAGCCAACAGGCCTGCTACTAAACCATAAAAATAACCATACGCATTAAAGCGCCACCAATGCCATTTAAGGATATTAGCAGCGGCATATCCACCAAACAAAGCGCCAAAAATCCACTGCATGATGTCGTTAATAGACGAAATCAACAAACCGACACCAATGCCAACAACCACTAATAAAGTTGTGACCAGATAACTCATCTGAATATAAGTACGATTATCGGCATTGGGATTAATATGCTTTTTATATATGTCATTAACAATGTATGCTGGCGCTGCGTTTACTGCAGCAGCATAGGTTGACATAAAAGCCGCCAGTAGCCCCGCAATTAGCAAGCCTGCCAGTCCAACTGGCATTAACTCACTAATCGCGAAAGGTAGAATTTGTTCAAAATCAAATATTGCATTGTTGGTTTGAATTTTAGGTCCCATGTATACAAGTGCTAAAACTGATAACCCTGCCACCATCATGTAGCGCGGAAAAAACATAACAAGAGACACTATTGCGCTCATTTTAGCAGCATCTTTTGGGCTTTTGGTCGCCAGTATTCTTTGCATGTCATAATTTGGCACAGGACCCGCTAAACTTGACAGTACCCCTTTAAATACCATCATCATGAAGAAAAAGCCAAACAGGCCAAAGCCATCTTGATAAATTTTTTGATTGACTGAGTCAATGACGCCCGTCCAGTCTAATTCTAGCTGCCAGCCAAAAAACAGCTCATTCCAACCGTCAGGCGTTACCGCATCAAGCGCTTCTGCACTCACCATATTCATGGAAATTATACCCACTGATATTGCGGCAATTGTCATAATGACAAACTGTAATAACTCAGTAAAAACAACGCTATACATTCCACCTTTCACCACATATAAGGTGGTAAAGAAAAATATCAATAATGCGTACGTATTGGGTGATAAATCCCATGGAAAAAAGACAACAGCAAATTTGCCAATACCGATAAATGCATACGAAATGAAGCCGATAGCACTTACTACAGCGAAAAATACAACAGCAATATGGCATAATTCAGTGCCTCGACCATCTCCAAAACGTGTACGTAACCATTCAGCTCCCGTCATCACATTGGAGCGCCTTAACCAGGCCGACAAATACACCATTAAAAATACTTGATTAAAAATAGGCCATACCCAAGGTAACCAAGCACTTTTCATCCCATAGACGAAACACATCGACACCAACCACATCGTGCCAGCAATATCAAACATACCCGATGCATTTGATACACCTAACACCCACCAAGAAATCTTCTTACCCCCGAGGAAATAAGCATTGATACTTTTACTTGCCTTTTTAGACAAATAAAAACCAATCGCTATCGTGCCAAGCAAATAACCTATGATGATAAGAATATCTATTAGGTGTAAATTCAAAACTAGTCTCCAACACTACAAATGACTATCTATCATTGAAACCACTTTAATGCCGGATAATAGTGTTGAACGACATGAAACTGGGATCTGCTCAATAGACAAAGTGATCACCTTTTCCTGATTTGCGACTAAATCAAAAAAGTTATCAGAAAAGTTTTCTTTGGCTACTGGAGCTTCAACGTATACTTGCCGAGCTAGCGTATCTGATTTTAATGAAACTACAAGCAACCCATCTGATATTTCCGAACGTATATTCATTGTCGGTGATTCTAATGCTAGATCTTTGGTGGGCACGAAATAATGAAGTGCCGTGCTAATTGGTAACGTATTTTCAATTTCAAACAATGACGCCGTTAAAACAACCGATGATTTGTCAGCGTTTTTAAGCACGTGATTCAAAGAAAGTTCAACATACCTTGAGCTTGATCCCAAAAGCTCGACAATTTGTTGTTGAGACCATAATACTTCTCCCCTAAAACTCGCCAAGGTCACCTGTAGCTGGTAGCTTTTGGTTGCAAGATTATCTGAAACTAGGTTTAACCTAATATTTTGATCCCTTTCATCAATAAAAACAGCAACAGGCTCAAATGATCTTTTAACCTGATAATGCATCGCTTTCCACTTTCCGTAGTAATCAATGCCCGACCAAGAAGCAACAGGCCAACAGTCGTTAAACTGCCAATATAAAGACCCCATACAAAATGGCATAGCACTGCGATGCGCTTCAAACGCTATTTTCATGCCTAACGCTTGCTGTACTTGGCTGACATACAAAAAGCTCTCAAAATCTTTTGGCTTTTTATACTCACTTTCCATATAACTGCTGATCAGAGCGTTGCCACGTGGATGTTTTTGATGCAGCTTCATTACATCAGATTCAATGTGTAAGTCACGTTGTTCGCTGTACTGACACACTGAAGATAACAAGGGAAAAGACTGAAAACCAAATTCACTCATAAAACGTGGAATGCGATTTTTAAACTCGCTAAAGGGCTGTTCACCATGCCAAACGCCCCAATAATGGTTATCCCCTTTGTTATCATCTGCTTTAATTTCCCAAAAACCAATTGGCGAAGAAGAAAAATAAAAGCGCTCGGGATCCAACTGTTCAACTAAGGCAGGCAATACAGATTTAAATAACAGTTCGTATTCTTGTTTTAACTGCTTGTAAATTTCATCAGAATAATTAAATGTTTGCGGCCAGTTCCAAAATTTAATGCCCATTTCTGTTTCATTGTTACCACACCATAAGACCAAACAAGCATGGTTTCTTAATCGTTTGACGTTGTATATCACTTCTGCTCTAACATTCTCAAGAAAGGCTTCGTCGGCGGGGTACAAACTGCAGGCAAACATAAAATCTTGCCAAATAAGTATGCCGTACTCGTCAGCTAGTTGGTAAAACTCGTCCGCCTCATAAATACCACCTCCCCAAACTCGTAACATATTCATGTTGGCAGCTACCGCATCTTCAAACACTTTTTTGTATTTTTCACTAGTAACACGACTAGGAAAACTGTCCGAAGGGATATAATTCGCGCCTTTCATGAAAGTTGGATAACCGTTAATTTTGACAAAAAAAGACTCGCCTATGTCATCCTTTTCATTGATCACTTCAATGGTGCGTAGACCCACTTTTCTTTCTTGGTGTGAAATGCACCGCAGCCCTTGATAAAGTGAGATATTTAGCGCATATAAATGTGCATCACCTAAACCTGCTGGCCACCAGCGTTTTGGGTTAATAATGGTGATAGGAATGGCGTAAGTCTTTTCGCCAGCTTCCATTGCCACAGCAACAGGTATAGTCAACTCAGGTATTGAATCACAGACAATCACTAGTTGTCCGGAAAAACGATCAATGGCATTGAGCGTCACATTAACAACTAATTGCGCTTTCGCATCATCCAGGAAAACTTGTTGTATATATATGTCACAAATATGTGATTGCGCTAAAAAATCAATACTGACATCGCGCCATATACCTGAAGTGACAAAACGTGGCCCCCAATCCCAGCCATACTGATAAGGTGCTTTACGTGAATAAACGCTCAGCCGTTCTTCAGATTTATCGTTTTCTGCTGGGTAAGTAAACCCCTTCGCCTTGTGCTTAGCCATCACCTCATTTATCGGCGATCTAAATTTGACCAATAGCTCATTTTCGCCCAAAACAAGAGCGTGTAAACAGCGAACTTTAGCGCCAACAAACATATTTTCGTTTTGGTGAATAAGCGTCTTGTTTAAGTACACATCACAATAGGTGTCTAAGCCATCAAAATTTAACAGCACTTCAGCTGCGTTCAAGTCATCATGATTAACATGGAATACTTTTTTATATTCCCAGTCACAATGTTCAATCCACTGCAATGAATTTTCGTTTTTTCTGTAAAATGGGTCGTCAATCACACCAATATCAAGTAAATCAGTAAAGTTACATCCAGGCACTGTCGCATCTGCCCATTGGTCATCCCCTGACTTTCTAAATTGCCAGTAACCATTTAGGTCGACGTGTTTGGTTTCTTGTCTACTTACTTCTTCTGATACAAACATAAATTAACTAATTAACTCAATATTTTTTGGATAAGCCCTACAGTGAAGCACGTAAAGGCAAAGACTCACTCAAATCATTCATCATGACAACACATGGTTTCTCATTTCATGTAGTTTTGTGCCATCGACGACATCATTTTGCATAACGCCACTATTAGCATGGAAAGACACCCGCGCTGCTTTACCAGCTGATCTCCCGATAAGGTGATGATGCAATTGCTGTATATTGTCTGGATTAACACCGCCGCCAACCACTAACTCTATAGCGTTATCAGCCCAGCGGATGATATTTTTTAACGTTGAAATGCCATCTACAGCCCCTAAGTCAGCTCCCCAAGGCGTGCCATTGCTTAACACTCTGTTTACGCCATAGCTTACAAGCTCAGCTAACGCTGTCGCTTTGTTTGAAAGCTGATCGAAAGCACGATGAAAAGTAACGTGCAAATTTAAGGAATGACATAGTGGCATCAATGCTTGTAACACCACTTCATCAAGGGCATTTTGACGAGTTAAGGTGCCAAAAACTACGCCATTAACACCTAACTGAGCGGCAACTTCAATTTGTCTTTTCATCACTAATAGTTCTTCAGCAGAATAGACGAAGTCACCTGCTCTCGGCCGAATCATCACTAATAAACCAGCTCTTTGTCGAAATGCCTGACGTGCAATTGAGATTGCTTGTTGACTAGGCGTTAAACCACCTGAGGAAAGGTCATAACAAAGTTCTATTCGGTCAGCACCAGCATTGTAAGAAACGTTAACATTTTGCTCCAATTTCGCGAGGTCATTGCTATCTAAACAAACTTCTATTTGAGTCACTAGTTTAACTCCATAAATCCAATATTTGCCTTAAATGACGTTACCGTTTTATCCTTGGTCGCTAACCCTATAGCCACAATAGATTGACCTTGATAATCGCTCAAGCTCACTTTATGTGTTTGCCAATTTGAGCCTTTTGCAGGTAAAGACACAGAGATGTGTTTTCCATTGGCAGTCTCTAACCAAACTTCTATCAACTCGCCTGGAGTATTTTGCTTAAACGCTACTGTAAAGCTACTCGCTGAATTAATGTTGAAGCGAGTACTGTATAGCGGTACAACGGCGCGTCCTTGTGATAGATCACCAACTACTGCAAGTGAACTTCCTCCGGAATAGGCGCTGTCAAAGTCATAGTTGAGCGCCAAAGAGTTATTACCTTCGATAGCAAATTGCCACGTCGGTACAATGTCTTGCTTTGCTATGTCGTGCCATTCGCCACGCACCGCTGTCCCATGTTCAAACCATTGCAAGCCATGGCCGGTGTTAAAACTTGTGCTAAAGGGCAAGGCCATTAATGGCGATTTTGCCGGAATATACCGAGCTAAACCCACCCAACTTTGCGATTTGTCATGTGTCATGGGGTTTAAATCATCGCCTGCAAACAGTCGTTGTTCAGTTTGGTAAAAAGCTTGATAGTCTTGTTTGTCGGACTGAAAACGGCTCAAAGCCTTAATGTCATCAGTACCTGCAAAGTTAAAATTGGCGTTGTTACCAAATAAAGCAATCGAGCCCAATCCCGCTTTGTGTGTTGCAGGGAATAAAGCATCTAGCCACTGCGTAGACCTAAACATTGCTTGTGCATTTCGTGCTGGCCACAAGTCAACACCGAAATAAACATCATAAGGAGCACGGTCGATTTGATTTACGTGTGAAAAAGACTGCTTCGCCATGTCCTCATTCCACCAGTAATTTAAGAATATTGCATCACTGATACGTTGTTTTCCATCTTGAAAATAAGGCGTGTTTTGCTTATTGAGCATATTTTGCCATTTTACCTGCCCGTCACTAATCATGGCGTCGTACCAGTGAATTTCCATATGCTCTGGTGCTATTTGGGTTAAATAACGCATAAAGTCTTGCATCTCTTGAGCAAGATATTTCCCTGTTTTAAAGTCTTGACGAGCGATTAGCTGACCATTTTCATCCTTTTGTTTGGTCAAATCAGTTTCTTGATTCATCAGCCAACCATCAAAATTATAATAATCGGCTATTGCTAAAAGCTCTTTAGCAACTGGAAATTCGCCATTTTCGTCACGAGCTAAAAAGCGCTTAACAGTGTCAATTGAACCGCCATACTGGTTAACCGCTAAAAAAATTGATCCCAGTACTTTAACGCCGTTACGATGCGCAGTATCAACCCATGGGCGAGCCGGTATACTAACGGTTTCATTTGCTGTGCCTGCAAACCAAACTAATGAGTCAATATAAGACCAGTGAGTAAAGTTATAGAGATTAAACACATCTTGTTGCGTGTTATAGTTGCCCAAGTTATTCATACCATCTGGCGCAATAAGTACTTTAAGATCTGGGTGTGTCGGCAAATCAGTTTCAACACGAAACCTAGGTTGAACAGGTACCGTACTTATAACGTTTTCAGCTTTCAACGACGGCGTTTCACTCCAAGACTTCACCTGCTCTAAGGTTAACGACAATGGCGGCTTATTATGATTAATGTCCGCGTAAATCGGGAAAGGTGTTAGTAGTGTACTTGCTAGTAGTAACGCACTTGAAACTATTGTTTTCATGAATTTTTTTTGCTCACTATCAATGTATTTAACTGCTTTATACAGCTTCAATAGTTAATGTGAAAGAAGGATGTACATATTGTGTTAGGGAGATAAATATGTACGCCCTTCCCTCATCATTAACCAACTACTTACATTTGCGGGCCGATTAATTCTATTTCAGCGATTTGCATCAAGGTATCGTCACCTTTATTTTTAGTAATATTTAGGCGATAACTTTCAAAAGCGAAGCCATTGCCCATGTCAAATAGCTTTCTTTCAAATCTGTTATCCCATGACTCACCAACCCAGTTACCTATAGTCACCCAAGTTACTCCACCATCGTTCGAGCCTTGTAAGTTGAAGTTTTCAGGGTCTCGGTTATCGGCGTCATTGGCACTGGTGATTGCCAAGCTACTAACTATTTGTGCAGTTAGAAAGTCTACCTGAATCCAAGAAGGATCTTCCTCACTTGGTGCTCCTGCCCAATCGTTATGATCTAACCATTTAGTGTTAGTATCATTGTCAAACGCTTTAGTTTCTGCTTCACCATCACCAATACGGTTTCTCGCAGTGATCACAACACCTGCTGTTTCTGAATGATCTACAGCATTGTATTGCGGTCCAATCAACTCAATTTCAGCAACTTGCATTAAGGTATCATCACCTTTGTTTTTCGTGATGTTTAAGCGGTAGTAGCTATACGCTAAGTCATTACTAAAAACCAATAATTTACGTTCAAAACGTTGGTCAAACGATTCGCCCAGCCAATTTGCTAGCGTGATCCAATTTTCACCGTCGTTTGACGCTTGAATATTAAAGTTTTCAGGGTCACGATTCTCTGCATCATTTGCGCTAATCAGTCCTAGTTTGTTTACTGTAACAGGTTCAGGGAATTGCACTTGCACCCAAGAAGGCGCTTCTTCTGTTGGTGCTCCAGCCCAATCATTATGATCTAGCCATTTCGTTTCAAGGTTACCATCAAATGCCATGGTTTCAGCTTCCGCATCACCGATACGATTGCTCGCAGTGATTGTGGTACCGACTGCCAAGCCATGATTTAAATCAGGTAACTTTGGACCTATCAACTCAATTTCCGCGACTTGCATTAGCGTATCATCACCCTTATTTTTTGTGATGTTTAAGCGATATGTGGTAAATGCTAAGCTGTTCGCAAAGCCAAACACTTTACGCTCAAAGCGCTCATCAAACGATTCCCCCAACCATGATCCTAAAAGTGTCCATGTTGCTCCACCGTCATTTGACGCTAAAATATCAAAGTTTTCAGGGTCTCTATTTGGTGCATCATTTGCACTCGTTATTGCTAGTTCATTAACGGCAACAGCTTCAGTGAAATCAACTTGTACCCATGAAGGGTCTTCGCTGCTCGGTGCCCCTGCCCAGTCGTTGTGATCTAACCATTTCGTATTTACGTCACCATCAAACGCTTTACTTTCTGCTTCACCATCACCGATACGATTTCTTGCCGTAATCGCAATATTAGAGTCAACTTTTGTGTGGTCGACACTTTCATAAATTGGACCAACAAATTGAATCTCTGCCAATTGCATTAACGTGTCATTACCTTTGTTTTTTGTAATATTCAGACGGTAATAACGGTAAGCTAAGCTATTGGCAAATTTAAAGGCTTTTCGCTGAAAGCGCTCATCAAACGCCTCACCGACAAATGAGGCTAACGTAACCCATGTTTCTCCGTCTTGAGAGCCTAAAATATCAAAGTTTTCAGGATCTCTATTATCGGCATCATTTGCACTGGTAATGTAAACGGCATTAACAGCATGAGCCTGCTCAAATTGCACTTGAATCCATGACGGATCTTCCACCGTTGGTGCACCGGCCCAATCATTATGATCTAACCACTTAGTATCAACATCACCATCAAATGCTTTAGTTTCTGCCTCACCATCACCAATTCTGTTTCGAGCGGTAATAACAGCGCCAGCCATATTTTCTGGTGTTGTTACTTCCCGAACTGGCCCTGATGCCGCTTGTTCTTCAATGAGTGGTAAAGTTAAATCCATTACATCATCTGCGGTTAAGCCAAGTTCAGCGATAAATGGATGTTGCGTTAAAGATTGATATAAGTGACTTCGTAAGGCGTTCAATGCATCTGGATTACCTGCGATTGCAGCCTGCATGTTTGCATAAGCATTGACCAAAGTAGCTTGTTGCGTATAACCCGATGCAAATGATGAGAAAGCACCATTAAGCAACGATAGTTTAACTTCAGTATCAGGCAGATAAGTATCTGTACATACTTCTTCCATTACCTCGTTACCATCGTCATCTAACAAAGGTTCGCCATTATCGTCTAACACAGGCTGATCTTCACACTCAGTGCTGACAATAAAGTTTTCTAATTTTTCTGCACTCACTACAGGTAGAGAAAATACATTAACGTTATTCGCATCAATGCCTAATGCCTTTAATACCAATGTTGAATACTCTTGCTGTGCTAATAACAGTAGTTGCTCGGTAGAGACATTCCGACCTTCACTAATCGCTTCTTGGATCATCTTTGTAGCAAAAGATGTCAATACATTGATATGAAAGGTAGCATCGCTTGCCGTTGCTTGATGACCATAAGGCACAGTCACGTACGTTAGTGTACTCAACTGGGTACCAGCAATAACGTTGCCGGCGACAGTATCTCCCATTGAGGCGTCACCACATTGCACGGCATCACATGTCATCAAGCTATTAGCGTTTGCCGTAGCTGTTATTTCAACAATGCCTGTTATGCCAAAGCCAGCGTCACTCTTTACCGTAATTTCGCCGTTACCTTCGGTATTGGTTTGTGCCGTATCTCCTAGTCTTTTTAACTTAGCACCGTTTAACGCGTTTACTTCAATATCTGCAAATGCCAAAGTGCCCTTAATAGCACTACCTGACAAGGTTGCAGACGTTGACTCTATTCTCTTTGGTATGCTTTCTGGTTTTGGATCATCACTTCCGCCACCACACGCTGACAACACCAGCGCTATCGACGTGCTTAGGGAGAGTATTGTAAATTTACTCATAATTTGTTCCTCTTAATCTTTCAATTCAAGCTCTAACTCATGGCCATTGGGTTTTGGTTTTGATTTTAAATTGGCCTATTTTTTTGTTAGAAACTATATGAAATGCCAGCGTAAATGCGGCGACCGGTATAAGCATTGCTACGATATCGAGCGTCAGTGTCATCGCCGATATGCGAAAAGCTCTCAGACTCTGTTAAATTGATAACAGAGGCGGTTGCGACTAATTTATCTGTAATGTTGTACGACGCATTAATATCAATTTGGTCGTACTTATCAGCGAATACTTCCATACCGTTAGCAATGCCCAGCAAAGTGTCGCCGCGAAGGTTATAAGACGCTCGTACGCTAAAGTCTTCATTTTCGTAGTACGCTGAAAAGTTAAATTGATAGTCTGCGCTGCCAATCAAGCCTGATTCACCAATTTTGGCACCGTCTACGTCAACGTCTGCTTTGTTAGTATCGTTGTAGGTGTAGTTACTATAAAAGCCGAAGCCATTAGCAAAAACATGCTGGATAAACACTTCAACACCACGAGACGTTGCATTAGAGCCATTACCAGTTGTTGAGTAGTTTTCAATAAGCACATTGTCGCCACCAGCTGTCACCGTTTGTCCAGCAATTTCAAACGTTCTGGTAGGAATATCTTTAGTGGTATCAATTACTAGAGGAACAACAAAGTTGTCAACATCCTTGTTAAACAGTGCTAAACCAACCGCAGATCCGTCGGCGTAGTAGTACTCTAAACTTATATCAGCCTGAACAGATTCAAATGCTTTTAAGTTTTTATTACCGCCACTACCCGACCAGCCAGGTATGGTATTAAATTCAGCGCGATCTGAAGCAAATTCATTTGAGATCCAAGTAAGTCTTTCTTGGCTACCGAGATCACTGTAGTCAGGACGCGAAATAACTTTTGCCAACGCACCACGAAGTACAAGTTTATCGGTAACATCGTAAGCAATGTTAAAACTAGGCAGTACATGTGTATCTTCGCTTGTTTGTTCAACTAAGATATATTCATCTTCAGAATAGGTATCGCCACTCAGTTGATTGCCGTCTTCATCCCAATAGTTTTTATAAAATATGAATAGGTCAGTAGAAGAGCCTGTTGTTTCAGTTTTAACCAGTCTTACGCCAAAGTTTCCTCGAAACCTATCGCCCATAAAATCACCTTGTACATAACCAGCGGTAATTTGCTCTTCAATGTCATAAACAAAGTTCTTTTCGTTGCGTGTATATTTTACAAAGTTATCTTTTAGGTAATCCGCGTATGCGCCCCAATTAATCGTTGGCATTAAGTTAATACCAAAACCTCCGGGAATATTTCCCATAGGCTTATCATTTAGTATTAATCGCGCGTCAGGCATACCGTCATTCCACTGGTAACTGTCTGCTCTGGTAATGCCGCCTTCGCTTGCTTCTCCTGCTGCGATGTCAAAGCTGGGATCTAAATAAAATGTATTTCTTGTTTCCCGATGCAAACTTGCTTTGCGATATTTGAGACCAGTTCGAAGCGTATGAAAGATGCCTAAATCTATATCTAAGTTAAGGTCTGCTTGAAAGTAGTCTTCTTCAAGTGTGCTTTTAACAAAACTTGAGTTAGAAGAGCCTGGATCAACACCACCACCAATACCTGCCTGTAGATTAGTTAGCATGTTAGGGTCAACATAAATATGCATTTTTTTATTGTCGATGTACCAACCAGAATATGCTGCTGAGTTTTCGATTGCTGGCTCACCCGTGTCTTTATTTGAAGCATAATAGGCAGCTTCGTAGCGCTCTTCTGGCCCGCCTTCAGATTCCGTATGACCTGCAACAACGGTTAACGTGTAGCTATCACCTTCATACATCGCTGAAAAATCAAAAGTGTCAGAAGTTGACTCTTCTCTGTTGTATACCCCGCGAATCCACGGGAAATGCATCATTTGTTCTTCACCGGTCGCACCTATGGTATAGTCAGCACCAGTAATAATGGTGCCTGAATCATCGGTAGCAATATCCGTAATCATGCCATTGGTCAGATGCCATTCAGGCATATCAATAGCAGACATTGTGGAGTCTAACCCCAGTTTAAAACCAAAATAGTTAAAGGTAAGTTCTAAGCGCTCAAGCGGACGCCATTGTGTGGTGAATTGTACCCCTTCTCGCTCTCTCTGTTCTTCAAAAACACTGGTACGGGTAAATTGTGGCACCCACATGTTTTCATAGCGATTGCCATACGCGTCAACTGGTGCCGCATTGGTCAAGGTATTTTCTACAAAATTGCCATTAACGTCAGCCGAAGTACTGGCGCTTCCTGTCCAACGCCAAGAGTTTGCGCTACCAGTTAAAGAACGATTGGTTCTATCTTGTTGGGTATAGCCCAACAAAAAACCAAGTGTCGACGCTTCATTCTTCCATGAATAAACACCGGTAAATTGAGGCTCGTACTTATCAGTTACATCTGCATAAGTATATTCAACACCGAAAGTGCCTGAGTTAGCATCCATATCAAGTGGCTTTCTGGTATGCAGTAAAACGGTACCACCAACACCACCTTCATCAATGTGAGCTTCAGGTGATTTATAGACCTCAACACGTTCAATCATTGCAGAGGGAAGCAGCGCATAGTCAAATGACCTTGAAGGTTCACCAGGAGACGACGCAATAAAATTACCGTTAAGTTGCGTATACGTTAAATCCGATGAAAGACCACGAATACTAACCGTAGAGCCTTCACCGCCGCTTCTTGATATAACAACGCCAGGGACACGTTGCAGTGAATCAGCAACATTTTTGTCAGGGAATTTGCCGATGTCTTCTGCTGTGATGGCGTCAACCATAGCATTTGACAGCCTTTTAATTGAAAGGTTTTTAGCTGAGCTTGCCAATATACCCGTGACTTCTATGACTTCTATATCATTTTCTTTTTTATCATCTAATTCAGCCGACTCTTGTGCATGTGCAACGCCTACTGCACATAAAATTGCACTACACAGAAGTGAGCGTTTAAAAAAGGTAGATAATGGAACATTGAGAGGTGCGTCTAACTTTCCCGCCTGCATGTCGTGTTCTCCTTCAGATTTATTGTTATATATTTATTTTTGTAGTTATGGACTAATGTGAATTACAGAGCCTAAAGCCCTAATTAACATTTATGTAAAACAAACGACCACATGTAATCGATTACATTACACTATATTAAAAAAGCCATGCGAGTTTTGCCCCTCATGGCTTATAGCAATCATATAGAAACAAAATGTAATCGATTGCAAAACAAATTTATACTAGAATCAAAAAAAAAGAGTGTCAACAATTTTATGTATAAAAATTATTCAAAAGGCAGGTATCAAAATAGTGTTGCTGGCATGGTAAGGCATATCACCTAACACCTATACCCATCGTTTGCAGCGCCAGAATTAGCCTCTAACTATTTTTAGCTAGACCTGTGCTTTCTCTTTCTACCAGTTGAAATTGCATAATCTCGCGATCTTTTTTTAGCACTTCTTTACGAATTTGTTTCAGCACTACTTCAACCGCTTTTCTACCCATTTCACTGGCCGGTTGATGGATAGTTGTCAAGGGGGGATCGATATAACCAGACACTTTAATATCATCAAAACCAACAACGGAGATATCTCCAGGTACCTTCAAGCCATGTTTTTTGATTTCATGAATAGCACCTATGGCAATATCATCATTAAAGCAAAAAATCGCTGTAGGTTTTTCATGTCGAGACATTAAAATATTAACTCCCTTCTCCCCAGCTTCGATGCTATATTCACCGCCAACAATCATATCGTCATTAAACGCTATATTCTCTTCTGCTAAAACACTGGTTATTCCGCCCAAACGATCTCGATGAATTTGACTATCAATTTGGCCGGCTATCACAGCAAATTTTTGATGCCCATAACTGATTAAATGCTTTGCCAAAGCTCGACATGCTGCATAATTATCTAACTCAATGACTGGATATTTTATATCAGAAACGATACGTTCACAGACACTTACCATTGGAACGGCTTCAGCAAGGGCAGCGTCATTATCTGAGAATGGGAAAGAGTGATCCAAGTGGATAATTCCATCAACTCGATTAGACAGAACCATGCCTGCATATTCGTTCTCTCTAGCCGGGTCACCTTGGGTATCACCTAATAAAACAGAGTAACCACTTTCTTGAGCAGCTTGTTCAATTCCTTGAATGATCTTGAGAAAAAAAGGATTGGATAAATTAGGAACAAGAACAACAATCGTATTCGTTTTGCCTGTTTTAATGCTTGAAGCAAGCACATTAGGTCGATAGCCTGACTCAGCAATAGCCTTTAAAATTTTCTCTCGAGTCTTTTCGCTCACCATGCTGGGATTTTTCAACGCTCTAGACACGGTAGCAGTAGAAACTCCTGCCAGCTGACAGACTTTTTTAATTGTCGACATGTTTTATTCCTATTTGGACTCAGGTTGATGAAACCGATAACAATTGTATCCAAAATAGATACTTAAATTCTATTCAACACATACGAATATTATATAAAATTCCATTTAAGTCTATGACTTTTAGGAGCTTTAGTAAGAGCTCATGCTTAATCATTAAGCCCACAACTAATTTAAGCTTTCGAGAGTACAATGTAAATGATTACATTACCTATAATTTGAGTGCTGTATTGAAGTTACTGCTGATGCTATTTAGCTGCTTGGGAATGTTTGGCAGTATTATTTGAATATTATATAGAGGATAAATATTGATAAAGCGTAATAACTCACGCTTTATCATATACATAGTGTTCGAAATGGAATTATCGATGAAAACTTGGTTACGCTGATAATTCTTTTAACACATCATCTTTCAACTCAGCCCATAATTTACCAGATTCAATACCAAACTTTCGTACAGCTAATACTGACTCGTCAAATTGCTGCTTTTGAGCAAGTTCAATAAGCTTTTCATAGTAATTACGCGAAATCTCTCTGCCGTTTGGATGAGCAAAATACAAGCTTCCCAGTCTTGAATAAAGACCCTTAAAGCCATTTAAAATCAGTAAATAAATAGGGTTACCTGAAGCTACGACCAATTCTTTGTTTAATTGATAATCAAACTCAGCGTAGGCTTCACCAGTGTCTTCAATTTCCTGGTAGCCCTTTAACAACTCAATCGCCTTCTCAGGGTTGTTCTTAAGCGCACCTCTGACATATATTGCACTGATATTAGTGCGCGCTGACATAAGATTGTCGACTAAGTCGGGAATACCATCTTGATCAAGTTGCGCTAATGTTTCTAACACGTTAAGGCTTGAAGTATCCCAAAAGTTATTCACTTTTGTCGGTTTGCCATGTTTAATCGTTAACCAACCATCTCTAGCTAGTCTTTGAAGGACTTCTCGTAACGTTGTGCGCGTAACACCGATCAGTTCTGATAACTCTCTTTCTGCGGGTAATATTGAACCCGGCGGGAAACCACCGTTCCAAATGGATTCAACGATATACTGCTCAGCAAATCCGGCTGGACTGTGTGCTTTAATAACCATACGGCTCCACGCGATTATATAACCAAAATTGAAACTGATTGTACCAGAAGATTTTTTTGGTACAAGCTGCATATTGTCTATTATTAGATATCCTTTTAAATGCATGAGTTAGCATTTTTACCTAGCATCAAATAACAAAAATATTATTGTATGGAGTTTTTAGACACTTTAACACCTGATAAAATTTGCATTCATTAATCTCACTTATTGTGTCATTGAACAGAAAATAGTTGTTACCGATCACCTTGTACAATAATGTAACGATTACAAATCAACCAATTATGGAAGCTAGACAGTGAAATCTACTCGCTTTTTTGTATTAATTTTTAGCATGTTTGTTATGTCAACTGCATGCGCAAGCATTATTAACAAAACTCCACCGGAAATAATGTCAATGCAACAACGAGCTCAATGGATTGATGGCATATTAGAAAAGCGTATATCTACTCTTATGCCTTCGCTAATGAAAGAATCAGGCATTGATATGTGGATATTGATCAGTAGAGAATATAACGAAGATCCAATTTTAAAAACCCTACTTCCTGCCACTTGGTTGTCGGCACGACGCACCACTATTCTTGTATTTGCGTTAAATAAACAAGGTAAAGTTGATGCTTACGCAGTTGCTCCATATAACGTTGGAAGTGTCTTTAAAAAAGCCTGGGACAAAAAGGCGCATCCCAACCAATGGCATGCTTTAAACAGTTTAATAGAAAATCTTCAACCTAATAAAATTGGCCTAAACCAATCACAATATTGGCAGCATGCCGATGGCTTGGTAGCAACTGACAAAGAAAATTTTCTTGCTAATTTGCCAAGCGCCTACCACAACAGAATAGTCTCAGCCGAAAAACTAGCAGTATCATGGCTTGAGCAGCGCATTCCTGAAGAAATAGAAAAATACAAAGACATCGTAGCCATTGCACATAGTATTATCGCTGAAGGTTTTTCAAATAAAGTCATCATACCCGGTAAAACAACAACTAACGAGTTGATCTGGTGGTTTAGAGAAAGAGTCAGGGAGTTGAAACTACAAGTATGGTTTCACCCTAGTATTATGATCCAGCGTGCTGACCAGCGACAGTTTGATCACGAAGCAAGTTTCACCGATGGCTATGGCAACAATGTTATCCAAAAAGGTGACCTTTTGCATGTTGATTTTGGCATTAACTACTTACGATTAAATACAGATACACAGCAACATGCCTATGTGCTAAAAGAAGGTGAAACAGCAGCTCCTACATATTTAGTTGAGGCATTAAACAAAGCCAACCAATTACAAGACATATTTACCAGGCAGTTTAAGGTTGGTAGAACGGGCAATGAAGTCCTCAAAACTTCTCTTGATAAAGCTAAAAGCAAAGGCTTAAAACCTGCAATTTATACCCACCCTCTTGGTTATCACGGCCATGCTGCAGGCACAACGCTAGGTATGTGGGATAAACAAAATGGCGTTCCTGGAGACGGAGATTATCCTCTTCATCTAAATACCGCATACTCAATTGAACTCAATAATGCCATTTTTATTGAAGAATGGAACAAAGAGATTCGTGTCATGTTAGAAGAAGACGCCTTTTTTGATCAATCAGGTGTCTGGTATTTAAACGGCAGACAAACAGAACTGCTATTGGTCCGTTAGTAACAGCACTATTATCAGTCGTTATTATCACCAAACGCTATGTTTTGATGTAACGGCTGATTATTTATCCTACCTACACTTATCAATTGTAACTGGTAAATCATTGCATCTACGTAAAGCCATAACGGCAATGTTAGTTGGATATGTAATAGAATTAATCAACCAAAACGGTAAAGCCTTGAAATATACTTTGATATTAAAGATAAGAAGGCAAATCAAGTAGGATCGTGCAATATAATTTACAAGCTGAAATTTAATGCTTAAACTAACTGGTAACCTTAAGAATTAATAAAAACTACAAGTAATTAGCTCATTAACTTATTACTTACATTTCACTGCTGAAGGGTCAACTATGCAACAATCATTTGCGAGCGCATTTTACAAAAACTTTCTCGGCAATTCGCCCGAATGGTACAAACTGGCCATCATCATCTTTTTGATTGTCAATCCTATTCTATTTTTCTATGTTAGCCCGTATGTTGCAGGCTGGGCGTTAGTCCTTGAGTTTATTTTCACGTTGGCTATGGCACTTAAGTGTTACCCTCTTCAACCAGGTGGTTTGCTAGCGATTCAAGCTGTTGCCATCGGTATGACCTCGCCCTATCAAGTGTTACATGAAATACAGCTCAATATAGAAGTTATTTTATTATTAATCTTCATGGTTGCGGGTATTTATTTCATGAAAAACCTGCTGCTATTTTTATTTACAAAAATAGTAACTAAGGTTCGTTCAAAAACAGTTGTTTCACTATTATTTTGTTTTTCAAGTGCCTTTCTTTCAGCATTCCTTGACGCTCTAACGGTTATAGCCGTCATAATTAGTGTCTCTGTTGGCTTCTATTCTGTTTATCACAAAGTAGCCTCGGGCAAAGAAATTCAAAGTGATCACGATCACACATCAGACAATGAGTTACATGAATATTCTCGCGACGATTTACAATCATTTAGAGCATACCTTAGAAACCTGCTTATGCATGCAGGTGTTGGTACCGCATTAGGCGGCGTTTGTACTATAGTAGGTGAGCCACAAAACTTAATCATTGGTCAACAAGCAGGTTGGGAGTTTATTGAATTTGCTATTCGCATGTCGCCAGTTACCTTCCCTGTACTTATTGCTGGATTGTTGACTTGTGTATTACTGGAAAAACTTAAGTGGTTTGGCTATGGCGCCCCATTACCCGATACGGTTAGGCAAGTACTTATAGACTTTGACGAAGCAGAATCAAGAAATCGTGACAAACGTGAACAAGTTAAATTAATCATGCAAGGTGTTATTGCTGTTTGGTTGATTGTTGGTCTTGCATTGCACTTAGCTGCAGTAGGCTTAATTGGTTTAACTATTATTATTCTAGCGACCTCATTCACTGGCGTAACTGAAGAGCACCAAATCGGACATGCTTTTGAAGAAGCATTACCATTTACTGCGCTTCTCGCAGTATTTTTTGCAGTTGTTGCAGTTATTATTGATCAGCAGTTATTTACCCCTGTCATCAACTGGGTGTTAACGTTTGAAGGTAACATGCAATTAGTGATGTTCTATCTTGCTAACGGTTTCCTTTCAATGGTTAGTGATAACGTATTTGTTGGAACGGTATATATTACCGAGGTACAAAAAGCATTAGCCGCTGGTGTAATAACCCGAGACCAATTTGATTTACTGGCTGTTGCTATTAACACTGGCACCAATTTACCTAGTGTTGCAACACCTAATGGCCAAGCTGCATTTCTATTTTTACTTACTTCAGCCTTAGCTCCACTTATTAGATTGTCCTATGGCCGTATGGTGATTATGGCTTTCCCATATACTATTGTATTAACCCTTGTTGGCTTGCTAACCATCTATTCAGGTTTGTTAGAAAGCAAAACTCAAGAGTTCTATGATTCAGGTCTAATACAGCATCACACAGCAGATGATGGCAAATTGCCAGCAACTGGCCATTAATGATAAAACCAGAGGCGCCTAGTTGGTGCCTCTATTACGTAACATGACGTTTTAATTCAACCATTCCAATCTAATAAATAGCAATAAAGGAAACTAAGTGAAATTTTTAAGTAGTTTGAGCACTAATCCAAGAGCTTGGTTATTACTTGCTGGCAGCGCCCTTGCCTTTGAATTAATAGCTTTATTTTTTCAATACGTGATGGACTTAAGACCTTGTGTAATGTGCATTTACCAGCGCGTTGCTATCTGGGCTGTGTTCTTTGCAGGCTGCATTGGTTATTTTACTCACCGCTATATGGTAGGACGAATTGCCGCTTATGGGCTATGGGCAACAGGAGCGATTTGGGGACTGATTATCGCGCTTGAACACGTAGAAATGCAAACATCTACAATGTCATTTTTATTTAGCTGTGAGTTTGTGCCTAACTTTCCAACTTGGGCTCCCTTACATGAATGGATGCCATTTTTATTTAAAGCCGATGGTGACTGTAACAATATTGATTGGCAATTTTTAGGCTATAGTATGCCGCAATGGATGGTCGTTATTTACGGCGCTTATACTGCGGTATTTGCCGCTATCGTAATTAGCCGCATTGCCGACACAAAAAAACTGTAATCTGCTCGAATAAAAAAAGAGGCCAAGCGCCTCTTTTTTATTACCTGTTGAACATGTTTCTCATGCTATCAGCAAAAGCAACAAATTTTTCTTTTATTGTTTTTTTCAATCGAATATCCACCCCACCAAAAATAGCAACACCTTCGATTACTAATGTTGGGGCATTTCTGTCAGCTATTGACGGCGCTTTATTACTTACACCGCCGAAAATACCAAACGCTTTAGAAACAACATTGACATGTTCAGGCACGTAGATTTCTTCACCACCAAACAAACAAAACACACGAAGTGTCGTTTTTTGTCGGGTAAAAACCGCTTCACTAAAATCTAATGTACAGCCACCAAATATACTTAAAGTCCGAATTTCTCGAGCTACTGTCCAACGGCCACTACGGTCACTGCCACCAAAAATGTTTACCATGTAATCAACTTCTTCATCTTCAGATGGTGCGTAGTGCGGCACAAAGTCTTGCTTTTTGCTGTCTAGATAGTCACGGTCAACTTGTAAATCTAAATCTTCTGCTAACGATGCAATTTCAACATTATCTTGACTATTCATTGCTGTATCGAGTCGTCGCTCAAAAGCCTCAAACGAGAGCTTGCCATGGCTATAGTTCATGATCAATTGATCAATCACCTCTTCTCTAACGGTTTCTGTGGGTCTATCTTCTAATTTTACCGGCATAAAACATCCTTTTAGTCTTTGAGGTTTAACCTGTTGCAACCTCAAGTGGTTTGCTCATTTTAAGCAAGTGATGAGCCATTAAGTTATTTTCTTTAATTTCAATAACTAATATAAATATGTTAAACATGAGCTTTATCGATTTGATAATTTTTAGTTAACAGTCCAAACATTTAGCGATATTTACCACCGGCTGCTTAATAATCAAGTTAGAGATTCATTATTTTGGCTGTAGTGACGATGTAGCCATCGACTTAACCCGTCTAATCCTGGAAAGATTACCCGTTCAGTTACATTGCATTGATCAAGTTTGTCGCGTATTTCCCATTTAAGTTTTGCTGGGATGATAATTTTTCTACATAAATGAGGGTATTCTACCAACCAATCTTCTATGCTAATTGCTGAATCTGACATCACCGAAAATAGTGCAAACTGATTAACAATACGATCGTCCATAGAAGGCGGCTCAAAGAAAAGTAACATTGGGCACGGCGCAATACTCGAAAACTGCTGCAGTGTGCCACTAGCTCTATCAAGCATTTCAGTCGTAAAAGTATTTGCTCCCTCTTGCAATAGCTCTTTCCTTAAGGTGTCGTGCAGGTAATGATGAGCTTTTTCATAGTTTAAACACCAGATAGCACCGTCCAGATGGTACTTGTCCATATTTGCTGTGGCAAAATGCATGGCGATTAGAGGAGAATGAGTCCAATCTAGTAATCGTGTAGGTAAACCATGATGTTGCGCAACGGAAACCCAATGCCAGAATGAATCAGACGACACTACATCTCTGTGTGCGTACTTTTTAAAGTTGCGCATTAGATGGTGTTCAAGCGCAACAAAGTCGCCACCAAGCCTTTTTAACGTCGTATCGAGTTGGTATGTAGCGTCTGATAAGCCTCTAAAAGCGTATGGTGACCTAAACCTTAATAAACCATTATTCCATGCATCATGAAATAGGTAACTTTGCAGAGATGCCCAACTATCGGCGATTTTTATATCCATTTTGAATAAGTGTTAACACCAAAATTTTACTCAAACTATATGGGTTATATGACTTATTCATGACAGATAAGGTAGCGAGTTTAATTTTTATTTAAAAAAGCTCAATGTCGCCTTCTTCTTCATGTTCAAAAATATCACCAGAAGCTACTAATTGTTCATAATTGCAGACTTTATTTCTGCCTGCTTCTTTGGCGTAATAAAGTGCTTTGTCGGCATTATCAAAAATACTTTTGGGATGGACAGAATCAGCAACTTTAGCAAAACCAATACTAACGGTTATTTTTCCCACCATAGGAAATTTATGTTGTGACACTTTTGCACGAAATGACTCAAGCAGTTTTACAACATCATTATCAGAAATCGGCTCTAAAATGATGACAAATTCTTCACCACCAAACCTGAATAACAAGTCATTTTGGCGAAAACTGTGATTCATTAACTGTGACAATGTCAGTAACACTTCATCCCCATAAATATGGCCAAACTTGTCATTAACTTGTTTAAACAAATCAATATCTATCACCGCTAGCCATGTAGCACCGGCTTTGCCTTTTTCTCTTTTTTCGTTTTCGACAGATTCGCCATATTTTTTGTTGTAATATTGTTTTTTGATCAACTGATTGAGCTTTAAATCATAAGTACGACGATTAAATAACCCCGTTAAGCTGTCTTTTTCACTATGGGCCAAAATCGCATAAAAATTTTCACATACTTTGGTTATTGCCAAAATAGAATCTAATTTATTTGAAAAGCGTTCTTCTGAGGAGATATCAATGGCATACTCAATCTTGCCTTCAATAAGGATAGGAATAAACACGTGGTGTACCCCTTGAGAAGACTGATAAACGGTTAGTTTTAATAAATGATCAATGTTTTTGTCTAGATACTCATGTGTATCTTGAGGAACGTCAATATTCCACTGAAATTGCTTGATCCCTTCATCATCCTTTTTAACCGATAAGGTCACAATACTCTTGTAGGAAGCAAATGGAAATTCATTGTATTGGAACAAGCAAACACTGCAACTTGGGATCAATTCGGCAATTGTGGCGACAATACTGATACCAAACTCATCCGAATCACGATTATTGGTGATCTCAATAATTGAATCCAAAACTGTTTTGCTCATAATTTTATAGTCTTTAATCTAACTTATGAAAAAGCTTAATTATTACTAATTGTATGCACCCATATAGAAATTCGCGAATAAATGACAACATTAATCTAACCTTCCCATAGGCATAGCATCAAAATAAAGGTAAAATTTGCACATTATACCCTTTTAAATGCTTTAAAATTCAACTGAGATATTGATGACAATTACCATTAAAACTGCAGAAGAAATTGAAAAAATGCGCATCGCAGGTAAATTGGCTGCCGATGTATTAGAAATGATCGAACCACATGTTAAAGCAGGTGTGACGACAAATACCTTGAATGATTTATGTGCCGAGTACACGGAAAAAGTTCAACAAGCAATTTCAGCTCCGCTAAACTATCATGGATTTCCAAAGTCTATTTGTACCTCAGTAAATCATGTTGTTTGTCATGGTATCCCTAACGATGAACCACTAAAAGATGGTGATATCATTAACATCGATATAACCGTCATTAAAGATGGGTTCCACGGTGACACAAGTAAAATGTTTCTAATAGGTGATGTCACAGCAGAAGATTCAAGATTGTGCCGCATTACGCAAGAAGCGCTTTACATTGGTTTGAAAAAGGTTAAACCAGGTAATACTTTTGGCGAAATTGGTACAGCAATACAAAAATTCATCAAGAAGTCTGGTCGTTATTCTATTGTAAAAGAATACTGTGGTCACGGCATCGGCCAGGAATTTCATGAAGAGCCTCAAATTGTTCACTACAAAAACAATGATAAAACTAAAATGCAAGAAGGCATGTGTTTTACCGTTGAGCCGATGATTAATATTGGCCGAGCCAATACCGTGCTAGATAAAGAAGATAACTGGACGGTTTACACTATTGACGGCAAAAAATCTGCTCAATGGGAACACACTGTTGTAGTGACCAAAACTGGTTGTGAAATATTAACATTACGTAAAGACGACACTATCCCTAGAATGCTACACAACTAACCACAATTGTTGAGACAATATCTTTGAATACTAATTCACTTGTTCCAGCCAATTACATTGAGGCGCTTTCAATAAGCGCCCCCAATATTTCTACAAAAGAAATTTGTGAGTTAAACGCTCAGTTTTTGCAATGGCAAAAAGGGCGTTTTCAATGTGAAGAAGTCAGCAGTATTATTAATGCCCGTGCCCAATATATTGATTTAATATTAACAAAATTATGGTGTCAACACCACTTAGATGAGCACCAGATAAGTTTGTTGGCCGTCGGTGGTTACGGCCGAGGTGAACTTCACCCATACTCAGATATCGATATTTTACTGCTGACACAAGAGCAGCTAGATAAAAAGCAAGAAGCGTTAATTTCAGCATTTATTACCCAACTATGGGATATTAAACTAGATATTGGCCACAGCGTTCGCAGTATCAAAGAATGTCTAAAACAAGCGGTTAATGACGTAACAGTTGCCACTAATTTAATGGAAATGAGGCAAATTTGTGGCAATGAGTCTTTAACTCAACATTTACAGCCGTTACTCAACGAAGAAGTATTCTGGACGTCTCAAAAGTTTTTTGTGGCTAAAAGAGATGAACAGCTTGCTAGGCACAAACAATATCACGGTGCCGCCTACACGCTTGAACCCAATCTAAAAGCAAACCCTGGAGGTCTGCGCGATATACAGACCATTGGCTGGGTTGCAAAACGCCACTTTCAAGCAGACTCGCTTGAAGAGCTAGTTCAACATAATTATTTAACCAACAATGAATATAATGAATTGTTGGAATGTCAGGACTATTTATGGCGAATGCGCTGTGCCCTGCACTTTATTGCCGGACGTAGTGAAAACCGTTTGTTATTTGATTATCAGGCGGATGTAGCTGAGTTCATGGGGTTTGGCGATCAAGGCAAGTTAGCAGTAGAACGTATGATGAAAAGATTCTTTCGCATCATAGGTCGAGTCGCTGAATTAAACAAAATGTTGTTACAGCATTTTGATTACACCATTATCAAAAATAAAAAACACCAAGTTGAGTTAAAACTTAATGACGACTTTGTGGTATTAGATGGACAAATAAAAGCAATTAATAAGCGCACCTTTATGCGCTCAATTAACATCATGGAAATGTTCTTGTTAATTGCACAGCATCAGGAAATTACTGATTTACATCCTGAAACGCTAAGGCTAATGCGTAATGCTAGAAGACGTTTAGTTTCTGGCATGATGGACTACGCAAGGTGTAGAGAAATTTTTATTGAGATCATCAAGCACCCTCGCGGCTTGGGACTGCCATTAACATTGATGCACCGACATTCAATTCTTGGTGCCTATCTACCAGCGTGGCGAAATATCGTGGGTCAAATGCAGTTTGATCTTTTCCACGCGTATTCAGTTGATGAACATAGTTATCGATTATTACAAAACCTATATCGCTTTAGTAAACCTGAATTCAATGAAGAATATCCGCTGTGCAGTAAAATTGTACAACGCATCAGAAAGCCAGAAGTACTTTATTTGGCTGGTATTTTTCATGATATTGCTAAAGGTCGAGGAGGCGATCACGCCGAGCTTGGTGCTGTAGATGCGCTTCATTTTAGTGAAGATCACAAGCTGAATAAACATGATGGCCGCATGATTTCATGGCTAGTAAAACATCATTTATTGATGTCGGTTACTGCTCAACGCCGTGATATTTCAGATCCAGAGGTTATCAAAACCTTTGCCGATATCGTGCGTGACGAGGCACATTTAGACTATTTATACTGTTTGACCGTTGCTGATATGCGAGCAACCAACGAAAGCCTGTGGAATAGCTGGAAAGCAAACTTACTTGAAGAACTTTATTTTGCCACTAAAAGAGCCTTTCGACGAGGTTTAGAAAAGCCGGTTGATTTGCGTTCAAAAATAAGAGAGAACCAACAACAAGCTACGGATCTATTACTTGCGCAAGGTGTAGATGAGTCCGCAATAAAAAATTTGTGGAAAGAATATAAGGCAGATTACTTTTTACGTTATGCACCTGAACAAATACTCTGGCACAGTGAGCATATTCTAGAGCATGATAGAACAAAACCTCTCATTTTGATCAGTCCAAAGCCTTACCGTGGTGGTACTGAAGTATTTGTTTTCACTAAAGACAGAGCTAATATCTTTCACTCTATTGTATCTTTGTTGGGAGCTAAAGGCTTTTCGATTCACGATGCCAAAATTATTACCAGTAAAACGGGTTATACCGCCAATACTTTTGTTATTCTCGACCAACGCGGTAAACCGATAAACGATAGTTACAGAGCGTTAGAATTAAGCCAATCTTTGACCCATTCTTTGTTGTCTGACAGTAAACCGAGCTCAATTAAAAGACCAGCTAAAAAGCTAGCGCAATTTCGGGTTACTACGCAAGTTGGTTTTGTTGACACTGCAACACAACGAAGCACCTTGCTTGAAATCGTTGCCTTAGATAAACCTGGATTATTAGCCAAATTCGCTTCGGTATTTCAAGCACTGAATTTACATATTCACTCAGCAAAAATTACTACTTTTGGAGAGAAAGCTGAAGATGTTTTCATTATCTCAAACAGTGAAGGAAAAGCGCTGTCAGAAGTAGAACAAGCAGAGTTAAAAGAAAAACTCATTGAAGAATTATCAAATTAACCGATTTAACCAATAGGAACAATTATGTCTGAGCTACAACATATCATCGAAGACGCATTTGAAAACCGAATGGAAATTACTCCGTCAACCGTTACGACCGAAGTAAAAAATGCCGTATTAGATGCACTAGAGGCACTTAACAATGGCTCAGCCAGAGTCGCAGAAAAAGTGGCTGGCGAATGGGTTGTTCATCAATGGCTTAAAAAAGCAGTGTTATTATCATTTCGTATTTGGGATAACGAAGTCATTGACGGTGGTGAGAGCAAATATTTTGATAAAGTACCTTTAAAATACAATGATTACAGCCAAGAGCAATTTGAGAAAGATGGCGTTCGAATTGTACCACCAGCAACAGTAAGAACGGGTAGTTACGTCGGTAAAAACGTAGTTGTTATGCCGAGTTACGTGAATATTGGTGCCTATGTTGACGAAGGTACTATGGTGGATACATGGGCAACAGTAGGCTCATGTGCACAAATTGGTAAAAACGTACATTTATCTGGTGGTGTTGGTATTGGCGGTGTTTTAGAGCCATTACAAGCAGGCCCAACAATCATTGAAGATAACTGTTTCATCGGTGCCCGTTCTGAAATTGTTGAAGGTGTTATAGTTGAAGAAGGTGCAGTAATTTCAATGGGTGTTTACATCGGTCAAAGTACACGTATTTTTGATCGTGAAACCGGAGAAGTACACTACGGACGTGTACCAGCGGGCTCTGTAGTTGTACCTGGCAATTTACCTTCAAAATGCGGCACATATAGCTTGTATGCAGCTATCATCGTGAAAAAGGTTGATGCAAAAACCCGTGCTAAAGTTGGTATAAACGCGCTACTTCGTTCAGTAACTGAAGAATAACCTCAGTACGTTTCAACTCTTAGAATAAACGATAACGCCCCAGTTACTATTTTTGATAGTTCTGGGGCGTTATTTTTTTGACGCTTATCTATTGCTTTGAGTTTTGCTGATAACCAATTAGTCGTTATCAAGTATTTATTTATTTTTGTTTCATTAACTTAGCAATTAATTTTGCGCGATTTTTGACCTTGGCATGTCACTTGCGATAACACGTTTAAAGAGATTTAGAGTTATCTGCGTTATGAAAAAATCAGCCTTAGTTAGTTTGCTTTTATGTGTATTTACTGTCGCATGTAGTAGTACACCTAAAATCGCACACACAAATGACAAAAAACCGTTAATTTCAGATCATTATTTAATGTTATCTTTGTTAGATCGCCCTATCACCACCGATCAACAACTTATGGTAGCTTTTGCTCAACAACAAGATCAATTGCAACAAGGGTTAAATCCAGTATTTGTTAGGCCAGTTTATTTAATAGGTGCAGAGATTGAAACCAAACAGACGGACAAATACACTAGCTATTATTCGCAACTTATCGCCCAAGACATTAATGCTAAAAGAATTAGTGGTCCAGAGTAATTGAGTCCCAACCAAGTTTTTCAAAAGCTGATAGCCATTGCTGGTCAAAATCAGCAGAAATAACAACGCTCTCTCTTGTCACCGGATGAATAAACTGCATTGATTGTGCAAACAACATTAAGCGCTTAAAACCAAAATGTTGAGCAAAAAATGGATTTTGTTTGTTGTCCCCATAATTGATATCACCAATAATTGGGTGGCGAAGATGTGCCAGATGTTTTCTAATTTGGTGACGGCGTCCTGTCTCGGGCTTAGCCTTTATCAAAGAATATCTCACTGAGTCATAACGACCTAAAGCAATAGGTAAACTAGCAGTGCGCAGACACTGGTAGTGTGTTATTGCATCTTTTGCCTCAACCTCTTCACGTTTAAACTTATCACCAATTTTGTCCAGTTTCACTTTTATCGGGTGATCAATAGTGCCTGATTCTGGCTCTACAAAGCCCCTTGTTAATGCGTAATATTGTTTTTGAATTTGATTGTCGTGAAAATCTAAACTCAGTTGCCTCGCAACGTCTTCATTTAATGCAAACAGCAACACCCCAGAAGTTGGTTTATCTAAACGATGCAAAGGATAAGCATACTGTCCTACCAAATCTCTCACAAGTTGCAATGCAAAAAACCTTTCATCTTTATCTAAAAAGCTTCGATGAACAAAAAGATTTGCAGGTTTGTCAACGGCGACTAAATATTCGTCTTGATATAAAATCGTTAATTCTGGTTTTTCAGTGATCAAGGTAGACAAGAGATTCAACTTAAACTCGCTTTAGTTTGCGCGCTATTATCTCTATAATGCTTGCAGATTTCGAGAAGTATATTAGTTATGTCTACAATCGCTACCATTACAGAATTATTATCATTATCACAATGCCAATATCGTGTTTACGATTTAGGGCGCCGTATTGAAAAGATCAATAAAGAATCATTTGAAAAGCTTGAAAACAATCAATTGCCGCATGCAACGCCAATACAAGGGCACGCACACTTTGCCATTTGCTTTTGGCAAAAGCATTCTCCTACCCCCTATTTATGGTTTGTTAAATTGCCACTTGATGAAAGAGGATTAATTAATCAAGGCGCTAGAAACCACTTTATTGCAATTATTGTTGAAGCTTTAGGTACCGACCTTTCGGTCAATCCAACAGAAAAACAAGAAGAGCTTTTAAAAAACAACCCGTACATCTTTAACCCATCGCAATACAAGCTCGCCATGTTAAACAGTTTGCTAAACGCTGAATTAAAAAAGCCACCTAGCAGCCATTACCAGCCAGTTGTGCAATATTTTCAATCAAAGGATTGGAGCCAATGGCATCAATTAGGCGCGCAAGGACTAACCGATTTCATTTCGAGGTTAAATGAATCTTCAAATGAAGCATTATTAATTTCCGCATTAAAGCAATTACCCAACGAAGTACTATCTCCTTTATGTTCAGCCATGGAAAACGTTGAATTGTCCGCTGATCTTATTCAAGAGATCATTACATTTTATTATGAAGGAAACATTGAACAACAAGCCATGTTGTTGCGTTCACTTGCCTCTTCAACTGATCACCCATTTAGCCAGCAACTTTTTAGTGCCCTATTAAGCCAAGAGTTTATTGCTCAAGAAATAACAATTATCATCGCGGGTAGATGCTGGCAGGTACTGGAACAGCCAGAGTTTTGCTTACTTTACTTAGAAGCATTGGCAAAGCAACATGCTGATATATTTCCAGCTATTTTCAAAGATATTGTTGCTATTCCGAGTATCAGACCATATTTGTTTAGTTGTATGCGTGATCCACAACGCAGTGAAGAGCTAGCCAAAGCCATTGGTGCATTGTTTAATTAATTGATTGAAGTACAACTATGTTAGATTTTTACGTGTTAATAGTTATTTTTTTATTTGGCTGGTTTTTTGTCTTTCAGCGTAACGTTGCCGATGCAGCAAGGGTCGCTGTAAAAAAATACTGCGATAAAGAAAATCTACAGTTCATTTCAATTGCTAGAGAGTCAACGCGTTTAACATTTAATAAACGGCAAGGAGTTTGCTGGGTTAACGTGTTTGCCTTTGAATTTAGTGGTGATGGAGAGTCTGCGTACTCGGGAAAAGTAGAGTTTAAGAATTTAAAATTTACCAGCGTAGATGTCCCAGCCTATCGCATTTGATGCAAACAACAGATAAAGAAAAAGCGACTTAATGTCGCTTCTTCTCATTGGCTAGGTTATCCATCCCCTAAACTTCTACTCAGTGTCTTCCTGACATGGAACTCCAATTTCCTTTAGTAAACTTTCCATAGTAACAAACGGTGTTGACTCCAATCTCTTAACTTCCTGTTAATTATCAATCCTTGTCGCAGTTCCTTACTGCTCACCCTTTGCAAAAACATCCAATGTTTTATTTCCCTTTAGTCCTTTTCCTTGCTGAACTACTCAAATACAAAACAATCCATCGTTTGTACTTGTCTTTGGTTTTCCCTAACCCTGTGTCGTCCTGACATGATTAAGTTTAGCTTTCTTCGAATTTGATACCAGTGGACCAAAATAAATATTTAAACCTACATAACCAACAAGTCTTTTACACAACAAATTAAACTCCAATTATTCAATAACTTAACAACATTCGATAAATTTTCACCTACAAATAAAACATGAAAATCTGACATCATTGTAGGATATGTCTCACAAAGATTTTGTCAAAATTCCACGCTCAGATCTTATGCTCTGAATCCAAATTTTACATTTTTACCCTAAAAGCACCTGACATTGCGGATAAAAATGATTACCCTTGCCTCATCACTTCATTGATAAGCAAAACTTGTATCTTCTATGGAAAACACTCTTCCTCTTATCCAGTCATTATTTTGCAAACAAGGTTTAGATAACCGCCCTAGGTTTGGCGTTATTATTAGTGCGAGCCATTTTTTATTGTTATTTTTTTGGCTTATATTTTCCCAACAGCCTACCTTTTTGGCCATCATTGCCTCCGTTTTAACAGGTGTTATTTTTCTGTCGAGTAAAAGACGATTAAAAGATGCAGGTTTAGCCAATTATTGGGTATTGTTACCAGCGTTAGGCTTTATTGTCGCTTCAATCGCCTTGATTAGTTTTGACAGCTCCTGGTTATTACTTGCTTTTATACCTTCATTAATGACAGCAAGTTATCTCATTTCATTACCAACACGAAACAATCAACAATATACACAGGGCTATGCTGGCCCTGTTGACTTATTAGCTAACGCAACGAAATCTGTACATGATAGAAATAAAATAGAGCCGAGCCTTCATGGCTCTGTAGAGCACCTGCAATTAGCAGAAATTAACCATAGGGCAAATTCAACTTTTCAGCAGCCTACAAATTTGAAATCGGTAAACCTTGAACAGTGGTTCAAGGACAACATTTTATCCATTAGACATATTAAAATAATCGCCCCGCTTTGTTTTTCATTGGTTTTGATATTAGTTGTCATCCGAATCACCAATGATTCTGCTGTGGCGCCTGAAGAAGTCGATCTACCATCGAAAGTTGAACAAGTAACGCAATCACAAACTTCAACCGGTGAGCTATTAAATATTGTTGCTATGCCGGATGATTTTGAATTAGCTAGTAATGAATTTGATGGAATTAAACTTAGATGGCAAGCCGACGAAATTGCAAGCCAAACACTATGGGACGTATTGACGGCAAAGGGTGACAAATCATGTGCTAGCCTCAGTTTTAATAACGGAAGTCAGTATCGTGTGATAAACGTTATGGTCACTAATAACGACACTTATGTTGCTACATTCTCGCCTTTAGATACGGATAAGATCATTAAGGATTTAGCCTATAAAAACACATTTACTGTTTGTGGATATGATTTTTCATTAAAAGGTAGCCAAGCAGCTATTGGCAAAAATAGTTACTTTGGAAAATGGCTATAACACAAAGAAATAGCGATAGCTATTTTGGAGTATGAGCAGAATGGTTGTGGGTATTTAGAAATTGAATAAAGAAAATGCGGCCCATTAAAGAGCCGCATTTCTCTAACTAGCTTAATGCTTCCTGCATAAATATAGTTCCCGCTTCATCCCTAAATAGCTTTCCTTAGCCTTTCCTTGTTAGATCCGTTAATCGTCCTTCAATGTCCCTATAAGCGACTTATCCTAAGTCACAGCATGCGTCCATCAGCTTCCTAGCTATCTTCCCTGCTCAGATCATCCTTGTCAAAATACCGTTTTAATCCCTAACATTTCAATCTAGAAATTTGTTTAGCTTTTGCTAAACACTTAAGCATTCCGTTTCTATGTCGTCCTGACAACTTTAATATTACGCGCTTTTCGTTTTTTTCGTAGGCAATAAAATACAACCAAAAGGCAGAAGCTTATACAATACATACCGCAAAACAAGATAACCCCTTATATTACAAAAACTTAATTAAATGCAATGTTTGATTTTCTGCGATAAAAAGCTAAATATCTCACGCACATGTAAGACATGTCTTACAAAATTTATAGCAAATTGGCGCTATGAGGCTATTGAGTCATCAACTTTGTCTTCCCGATAATGCACCATTAATGAACCAGTGACATTACCAACGGATACTTCTTTTACAAATTGATAATCTACATCATTAAAAAAGGCTTTGTATTTTTCATTAGTGGCATAAACAGCAACCCCTTCACTGTCGGGGTATTCTTCTAATAACGTATTAACAGCGGCCATTAAATAGTGACCAAAACCATGATGTTGATGTAAAGGGTGAATTGCAATAAAGGAAAGCACATGGAAGTTTTTCATCGGAACGGCAGACATGACCGTTTCTTCTTTTTCGATCATTTGCTTGGTGCTGAAATAGCCCGCACCAAGTAACATTTTTAATCGCCAGTGCCAAAATCTACCGGACGCTAGACCATCTTGACGGCTGTTTAAACAAGCTACTCCGACCATAGATTCGCCCAAGTATAAGCCAACAATTGGCTGTCTAGCTTGCCAAAACGCGTTTAATTCTTCTCTGATTGATGAGCGTAATCTTTGCTCATAATCACTTTTTTCGCCTTCAAATATCTGTAAAAATACCGGATCATCGTGATATGCCTGATATAAAAGCGACACCGCCAGTTTTAAATCTTCTGCATTTAAATATGCCGCTCTGATATCTTCTTTGGTTGCTGTAGGAGCTACACTTGACATACATGACCCTCTAATTGTTGTTTTTATAAACAATAACAACAAAACTTCAAAAAGGTCAAATAGCAACAATAAATAGATTCAAATGAACCTATTTACTGCTTTGCTTGGATAATATCCTGAACTAACGCTAAACCTGATTTTGACGATTCAGGTAGTGATGCATCACTTTGAGATTTGGCAACAGGCTTATTTAAGAATGACACAACATGAGCACTCCAGGTTAAACCTCCACCAAATGCAGGCAGTAATACTTTACTGTTTTCAGTAACTAAACCTTGCTCAATAGACTCAACAAATGCAACTAATGCAGTTGCTGCCGACATATTGCCGTACTTTTCAATATTGACAAATACCTTTGATTTATCGATAGATAGTTTTTTAGCCAGCGAATCTATAATACGTAAGTTAGCTTGATGTGGAACGACTAAATCAATGTCATCTGAGGTTAGCGATAACTTTTCGAGTACCTGTTCACAGCCTTGTGCCATACCTGCAACAGCTTTTTTGAAAATTTCTTGCCCTAAGAAATTCCATTGGGCATCGCCTAATGTTCTAGCTTTATTCGCATATTTCATACCCCATCCTTGCACGGCAAGAATATCTCGAGATTCGCCAAAACAACCTAATGCCTCAGTTAGCACACCTTCAGCTTGTTCAGATGCCTCAAGAAACAAAGCCGCTGCTCCATCACCAAACAACACGGCGACATCACGATTTTGCCATTCCATAATTGGAGATATCACTTCAGCACCAATGACCAATGCATTTTTAACAACGCCACTTTTAATCATGGCAGTAGCCGTACTCAAACTATACATACCACTAGTACAAGCGGTATTTACATCCATACAAGCCGCTTTGTCTGCGCCTAATAGTCGCTGAACATTAGAAGCAGCATTTGGACAAAGTTCATCAAACGTTGTACTACCAAAAACAATTAACTCTACGTCTGCTGCAGTTTTTCCCGCTGCCGCCAATGCGTGTTCGCAAGCTATATGCGCCAACTCGCTCACCGTGACGTGTGAAATTCTCCTTTCTTTCATCCCGGTTCGGCTTGTGATCCATTCATCACTTGTGTCTAAAAACGTGGCTAAGTCATCATTTGTTAAAGTAGCTGGTGGTAAACACTTTCCCCACCCTGTAATTGCAGCGTACATCTTATTCACCTCAACCTTATATATTCTAGGAACTGATCATACCAGTTGTATCACTCGATACTAATAGTTTGTTTCTCATTAGTCCAATACTTGCTGTTTTTAGCATTAACTCGCTCGCTGTTAAGCAAACATTGACTATAGTGAATATAGCCAATTGTTTAAATTCAGGAATAACACATGTCAGACCATCACACATATAAAAAAGTTGAACTTGTCGGTTCATCTAAAACTAGCATAGAAGACGCAATTCACAATGCATTAGCCGAATGTAGCAAATCAGTTGATAACATGGACTGGTTTGAAGTGACCGAAACACGTGGCCATATTGTTGATGGCAAAGTTGGCCACTTTCAAGTGACTTTAAAAATTGGTTTTCGAATAAAAAACAGTTGATGTTTTCTTAAGCAATGCAGTAAGTTTTTGCTTTATATCAAGGCATTGTTTATCTCTATGGGGTATGATTATGCAGTTCATTGGAAGAAATAGAGAAAAACTTAGTGATGCAGCTTACTGACAAATCCGGTACGCCGGTGCTTTGGCAAGATTTCATAAAATCAGGCAATCGCATCTTTATCGGTTCAAATGCCGCAGTGCCAAATGCGCTAGTTGATAACCTTATCGACAACAGCGCACATTTACACGACATTGAAACGGTTCACATTTTAACTTTTTCCGATAATGTTTGGGCAAAACCTGAACATAAAGATTTATTCAAAGTTAATTCATTCTTTATTGGTGGTAAAAACGTTAGAGAAGCTATTTCTGAAGGCCGTGCCGATTATACACCTTGTTTTATCTCAGAAATTCCAACGCTATTTAAACAAAATATTTTACCCCTTGATGCCGCGCTGGTGATGGTCAGCCCGCCAGATGAATACGGTTATTGTTCCCTTGGCGTGAGTGTTGATGTAGTCGCAGCGGCAGTAAAGTCTGCAAAATATGTTATTGCGCAACTTAACCCGCTCATGCCGCGTACGAACGGACATAGTTTTATTCACGTCAATCAAATTCATGCATGGCTAGAAGCTGAACAGAAGTTACCTGAAATACCCGATGCCGTGATGGACCAAGTCAGTGAACGTATTGGTCAGTACACAGCAACCTTAGTTGAGAATGGTGCAACAATTCAAGTTGGTATAGGTAAGATCCCTAACGCAGTACTTAAATACTTAGCGAATCATAAAGACTTAGGTGTTCACAGTGAGATGATTTCTGATGGAATCATCGATTTAATGCTTTCTGGTGTCATTAACAATCGCCGTAAAACATTTCACAAAGGCAAAACTGTTGTAACGTTTTGTATTGGTACCCAACGGCTGTATGACTTTGTGGATAAAAACCAACATGTTGAGTTTTACCCATCTGAACATATCAACTCACCAGTAAATATAGCTAAAAATGACAACATGGTGGCTATTAATAGTGCCATTGAAGTTGACCTTACAGGCCAAGTGGTTTCTGATTCTATCGGTTATCAATTTTATAGCGGTATCGGCGGACAGGTTGACTTTGTTCGTGGTGCTTGGCTAAGTAAAGGCGGAAAACCTATCATCGCTTTACCTTCAACCACTAAAGATGGTGAAATATCGAGAATTGTAGCGCACATTACCGAAGGCGGTGGTGTAGTAACTTCCAGAGGCCATGTTGCCTATGTTGTTACCGAATACGGTATTGCTGACTTGGTTGGAAAAAGCATCCGAGAACGCGCTTTAGAACTTATCCGTATTGCCCATCCCAAATTTAGGGAAAGTTTGCTGCAAGAGGTACGTAAACATTATTGGGTGCCACCTTATCAAGACAATACACCAACATCAGTACCAGAGTTAGGTTCGGTAGAGCTTAAAAAATTCACATTAGGCGGCGAACGTTTTATTTTGCGCCCATTGTTTCCCTCTGATGAAAGGCGACTACAAGAGTTCTTTTATTCACACACAAAAGAAACCTTGATGATGCGTTATAACCACCACATGACACAAATGACACGCGAGAGCTCTTGTAAACTAGTTAGTGTAAACCAACATCAAGATTTAGCGCTTTGTTTTACTAAACGAGATCACCTAGGTGAAGTTATTCAAGCTGTTGGCCGATATTACTATATAGAAGCGATTAATGCCGCAGAAGTTGCTTTTGTCATTCGAGAAACACAACGAAGTAAAGGCATGGCAACAACTTTATTGCTACAAATGATAAAAATTGCCAAAAAACGTAACTTAAGTAAACTACTTGCCTGCGTTCGCCGAGATAATGCTCCCATGTTAAAAGTGTTCGAAAACGCGGGCTTTGTTAAAGGCTACTCGGAAGATTTTGACGAAATATCGCTGAGCTTAAATATCGAAGAGCAACCCGAAGAACAAGAAACTGACGATGAGCAAGGATAACTTATGACCGTGGGTATATTTGGTCATTACCGCTGTAATGGCCACAACATGGGTGACTACCACCCTGAGTCTCCAGCACGACTAGATGCGATTCAAGATCAGCTTATTCGAAGTGGCCTCGAATACGTCATAAAACAACAAGATGCAACTCAAATAGAACCTGAGTTACTGCATTTAGCACACGATGCTGCCTATATAGAATATATTTTTGACAACGCCCCTGAAGAAGGCTTGTTTCGCCTAGATGACGACACCGCAATGAATAACAAAACGCTAGAAGCTGCATTATTCTCAGCTGGCGCAGCCATCAATGCAGTTGATCAAGTAATGGCAGGAGAACTATCCTCAGCATTTTGCTTAACACGCCCACCGGGTCATCACGCTGAACGCGACAAAGCAATGGGTTTTTGTATCTTTAATAACATCGCCATTGCTTCAGAATACGTCAAAAAACACCACAATTTAAGCCGAGTTGCTATTTTGGATTTTGATGTACACCACGGAAATGGCACAGAAAATATCGTCAAAGATAAAGTAGGTACGCTGTTTTGTTCGAGTTACCAATACCCATTTTATCCGTTTGAAATGGTCGAAAGTGATACACCACCTATAATTAACACACCTTTACCACCAACCACTAAAGGACCTGAATTTAGAGCAGCTATCAGTGAGAAGTGGCTTGGGCATTTACATGCCTTTAAACCAGAGTTCATTTTTATTTCAGCTGGATTTGACGCGCACATTGAAGATGAAATGTCGCAAGTGAGCTTAACTGAGGACGATTACCGCTGGATCACTGACGAGATAAAGTTAATCGCCGATAAATACGCTCAAGGTAGAATTGTTTCTATGTTGGAAGGCGGCTACGCTCTTGGAGCTTTGGGTCGTTGTGCAGTAGCGCATATCAATGGGCTTATAGGTAATTAACCTTGTACAACTTACTAAGGTTTGCCATTTAATCTGAAGTACCAACTCTCTACTTCGTTTGTGGCCAACCTTGTTTTTACTTTATCCATCCAACTGTTAGATAACGCATGCTGCTGGGACAACTGCATTAAGCCTTCTTTGCATAGTGGCTGATTAAAGAAAATTTCACTTACTTGTGCCACTGTCATTGCATTTTCTGGTCGCTCAATCAAAGTTAACGGTAAACATTCATTTACCTTGCCAGGGTTGATTACACGATAAAGCCAGCCACAACGGCCATTTGCTTGCATTTCTTCGGCAAAATTCTCTAATTGCCATCGTTTATTGAGCTTAAAACAGGGTGACCGAGGTTGGCTGACCTCTATGATCGCATCTCCCCATTGGTAGCGATCGCCAATAAATACATTTGTTTCCAACATTCCCACAGAACTGATGTTTTCACCAACACCTGGTATCTGCCACAACTGTTGTTCGCCAAAGCGTTCTTGCCAATACACATAGTGTTCAGATGGGTATTGATGTAGCGCCCTTTCTAAACCACCATGAAATTTTTTTTCAGCACAGTCGTCACCTTGCAAGCCGTATAACGTTAGCTCAACATCTCCTTTAATAGGAAGTTTATCCATTGCCGTAGTCATACCAAAACGTTGTTTTACTTTGCCTTGAAAGATGGCTATTACGTTAGTCGTCATGATGAATCGAAGTTAAATTAGGTGGGTTATTTAAAGAAGAAACTAAAAAGGGGCGACGCCCCTTTTATTATTAACTTGCTTGGAACGCGTCAGATTGTTCCACTAAATATTTTTGGTGAAGCTTTTTGCTTAACTGCCCTTTGCGGTGTTTTAAAGCTGCCTCTAATTTTTTGGCCGCTTGTGCAATAGCTGCATATAGCTCTTTACCAGCAGCACGCACTGAAATCTGCTGACCTTCGTATTGCGTAGTAACCTCAAGCTTTTGTGTGTTTGGCTCAACGGTTATCACAGAATCTATTCTCATTAAATCGGGAAAATGCTTAGCAACTTTGGCAAATTTGCTTTCGATAGCTTGTTGAATTGCATCAGTAATTTTTACGTGGTGACCTGAAATTGTTATTTTCATTTTGTTACCTCTTACATGGAGAAAAGAAAAGCACGAAGTGCTAATACACCAATGAAAAAATACCTGAGCGGATTTATTCACTTGGTATACTTCTATACTCTGGGCAACAAAGTCATTTCACAAGAGGTATTTAATAATATTTTTTAATTGAATGTATATAAATGTTTCAATTAAGCGGTTTGCATTAATCAAAAAAGGCCCGAGCATGAGCTCTAAGCCTTTATTTATCGCTAGAAAGAATAAGAATCATATTCTTCTAATTCTCGTTTTAATCGCCTTCTTTCTTTTATATTTTCAATTTCTCGCCATTTACGCTTTTTACTCTTAAGCTTGGCTTTAGGGTCGTGTTCTACAATATCGTCAAAGTCTAAAAATTCTAAGTTATCCCATTCTGCGCTGTTCATTGTTTTTCCTTGATGGTTAACAATGCAATCAATTTAGTCGCAGTTTATGACGTTTATTTGAATGAAAAATGACACTTAAATGACAGCAATTTTCTGCCATTTAATCAGCTAATTACCCTACTAAATAAAATCAAATAACTTCTAAAATAGACATTATTTCCATCGCCTGTGCACTGCAATATGCTAACGCGTCATCTAGATGCTGGTCAGTAAGCCCTAGGTCTTGCATTAAGTGTTGCCCAACAAAAGCTTTTTTACTGTACATGCCAGGATGAGAGCTGACCAAAGCTAAACGTGTGGTGACAAACAACAAGCTAGCTTGTTGATCTAACTCTTCTTGATAAGCGTGACGATAGTTTCTCAATGGCTCAATAATAGCCTCTGGAAGTTGCCACGAGGCAAGTAACGCAGCGCTGCATTCAGAGTAAGTAAAACCAAACACATCCAGTTGACGCTCCCAAGGCGTGTCTTCTTTGGTATATTGTTCGCAGTATTTTATTTTTTGTGGCTCATGGTGCACTAAAACCAGCGCACCAATATTGTGAAATAGCCCAGAGAGAAAAAGGCTATCACTGTTTTTTAGGCCTATTTCATCAGCTAAATATTTAGTCATTAAGGCACAATCTACACTGATCTCCCAAAGCCTATCCATATCAGCGATTTGTTTGTCTACACCAGAAAAAGCAGCAGTTACCCCATAAGCATTAACAAGGTTTTCAACTTCCCTAAGCCCTAAAATCATCAATGCTTTATCAATACTTGCCACTTCTTTAGGAAATCCAAATAGTGCGCTATTAGCAATTTTTAATAGCTTTGACGACAATGCTGGTTCTAATGAAATTAGCGTGGCAATTTCACCCAGTGTTGCGTCAGGCTCAGACAGTTTTTGTTTAAGCTTTAAATAAACATCAGGCAATACACACAACTCTTGTGCTTGTTCTACGTAAAATTCGATGGCTTTAGACATGCTTTAATTCCATATTATTTTAACATCAATAATTTAAGTGAATCGTTGCTTGAGCGCCTGCACAGCAAAAACAATGGCGACAAGACAAAGACCCGCAATCAAACCTAACAGACCTTCAGAAAGTATAGATGAAATAGCAGACATCCAAGAACCTAAGATGTTAGTTACCTGCTGCGTAATATTTTCAATACCGTGATGTAGCCACGAAAAACTATGACTTAAAATCCCACCGCCAACAAGAAACATTGCTAAAGTACCAACGACCGATAAACTCTTCATTAATAAGGGAGCAAACTGAAGAAGTCCACGTCCTAGTAGTCGCGAAGCCGCGCTAAAACGGCCTGAAATAGAGTGGCGCAACAAATACAAGCCCAAATCATCAAGCTTTACAATCGCTGCGACTAGTCCATAAACACCAACAGTAAAAGCTAAGGCCAAACTAGACAAGACAATCACTTGTGTTTCAAAAGGAGCAGTTTTTACCGAACCGAGAACGATAACCACTATTTCAGCGGATAAAATAAAGTCTGTGCGAATAGCACCTTTTATTTTTTGCCTTTCCGCTTTGAGCAGATCTACTTGTTCATTGGACACTTTATTGAGTAATTCTGTATGTTGATTTTCAATAGATTGCGCAGAATGCAGCAGTTTATGGCAAACTTTTTCAGCCCCTTCATAACATAAATACAAACCACCAATGACCATTAGTACCGTGATTAACGGAGGATAAAGCGCACTTATTAGCAACGCACCAGGCACTAAGATCACTTTATTCCAAAACGATCCTTTGGCTACAGCCCAAACAACAGGTATTTCTCGGTTGGCTTTAACCCCTGACACTTGTTGTGCATTTAATGCTAAATCATCCCCTAACACGCCAGCTGTTTTTTTGGCGGCCGTTTTAGACAAAATAGCGACGTCATCTAATATCGTGGCAATATCATCAATTAATGCCAGTAAATTAGCACCTGCCATTGTTTTTCCTTATACAAACATTTCGCCTAAAAATGTAACACATTTACACTTTAAGTCAGTAAGCAGAAATTTATTTTTAATAACTCTGCCACTTTAATCGCACGAATCCCACGACCAGCAACACTTTACTGACCTTTTAGTCAGCTTTATTCTTAAAACTTAAATCAATATTTAACAACGCCTACATACAAATATAATAAAAACTTCACATTAACACTTTACCATTTGGACAGTTTTAGAGATAAATAGTATCCCCCACTAACAAAAACTGGCTATAACAATGAAAATAAAAACATTACTCACTGCATCTGCAATGTTGGCATTACCAGCATCAGCCGATGTGATCATTTCTGAATATGTTGAAGGTGGTTCATTCAACAAAGCTGTTGAACTATTTAATACCAGTTCAAACTCGGTTGATTTATCAACCTATCAGTTAAAACTGTATTTTAATGGTAAAACTCAAGCTTCAGTCATTGCGTTAACTGGCGCAATTGGTGCTAAACAAACCTATGTGATTGCTCATAGTGATATTGACCCTGCCGCCCACGTTGATTTTCCAACAAATAAATTGTTGTTTAATGGTGACGATGCAGTTGTACTTGAAAACGATGGAGCAATCGTCGATTCAATTGGCAAAGTAGGTCAAGATCCTGGCTCAGAATGGGGCAACGGCTTAACTAGTACCAAAGACAATTCCATCGTCAGAAACGCAAATATTTTAACTGGTGATACCAACCCTTTTGACGATTTTGACCCTGCACAAGAGTGGACAGGTTTTGCAAAGGATACCATTGAAAACCTAGGTCAACATACTGCAGATGGTGGCAGTGATAATGGTGATGGTGGTGACGGCTCAGACAATGGAGGCGGTGATAACGGTACAGGTACTGGCAACTGTGGTGAAAGCTTTACTGCAATTTCAGCAATTCAAGGTACGGGTACTACCTCTCCTTTAGCCGGCCAAACACTTTGGGTTGAAGGTATTGTGACATCTGATTTGCAAGCTGGTGGTTACAAAGGCTTTTTCATTCAAAGTGCAGACTCAGAAGTAGATAATGACAACAATAGCTCTGAAGCCTTGTTTGTTTATCACAGTGCAGACGATGTTAATGTTGGCGATCGTGTACGTATTCAAGCTGTGGCCAACGAATATAGAACGTTAACGCAACTATCAACGGTCAGTTCAATTGAGGTATGCCAGTCTAATCAAGCACTACCTACAGCAACTGTGTTTACTTTACCTGCCAACGACACTGAACGAGAAGCTTTAGAAGGTATGCGAGTTACGCTTAGCAATACAGTGGTAACAGACACGTACAACTACGGTCGCTATGGTCAATTCTCTGTTGCTTCTGAGCGTTTATTTAATCCAACTCAAGTAGCAACGCCAGGCGCAGAAGCAAATGCTTTAAGCGCGCTGAATAAGCTAAAATCAATCGCCGTAGATGATGGTTTAACTAGTCAAAACCCTGAGAGTTTACCTGCACCTGCTCCTGAGTTATCTGCGGTCAACTCGTTACGCTCTGGTGATACCATCCCAACGTTAAGCGGCATCTTGTCATATCATTTTGACCAATATGTTGTGTTTCCATCAGGTACAGTAGCTACACAAGCGTCTAACCCTAGAACGATGGAACCAAAAATAGACGTTAAAGGCAATGTAAGAGTCGCTAGCTTTAACGTGCTTAATTACTTTAACGGTAACGGGCAAGGTGGTGGTTATCCTACCGCACGTGGTGCCAAAACAGAGCAAGAGTTTATTCGTCAGCGCGATAAAGTCATTGAAGCAATTTATGCTATTAACGCAGATGTAGTCGGCTTAATGGAAATTGAAAATGACGGTTATAGCACAACATCCGCGATAGCTGATCTTGTTAACGGTTTAAACGCTAAACATAACGCTAATGTTTATGCTTTTGTGGCGCCGGTAAATGGCTCCTTAGGTGATGATGCAATTGCTGTTGGTTTGATCTACAAAAGTGCGCGAGTTTCACCCAAAGAAGCAGCCAAAATCCTAGATACCAATAACTCTCCTACTGACGAGCAGAATCAACCACTGTTTTTAGACAATAAAAACCGCCCTATGCTTACCCAAGTATTTACGCTTAATGATTCGGAGCAGCAATTTGCTGTTGCTGTTAACCATTTAAAATCTAAAGGTAGCGATTGTGACAACCTCAATGACCCAGATTTACACGATGGTCAAGGAAACTGCAACATCACACGTACTCGCGCCGCAAAAGCTATTGGCCAATTTTTAAATAATGAGCTTACTGATGTACCTACACTTGTCATAGGTGATTTAAACTCTTACGCAAAAGAAGCGCCATTAACAGCATTAGCCGATGCCGGGTTTGTCAATGTATTTGACCATCTTAATAAAACAAATACTTATTCGTATATCTATCAAGGCGAGCTTGGTCATTTAGATCACGCATTAGCTAACGATGCATTAAAAGATCAAATTGTAGACGTCACATCTTGGGCCATCAATGCTGATGAACCTCGTGTATTAGATTACAGTATGCAAAACCAACAAGCAGTACACCATACTAAGTTTTACGCGCCTGACATGTATCGTTCGTCAGACCATGATCCCGTTGTTATTGAATTAAACCTTGTACAAGCAATGTTTGGCGATTTAGACGCTGATCAAGATGTTGACCGCAACGATTTAGATCTATTTTTGCAACAAATCACCGCGGGCGAACTAACCGATATGCGTTTTGATTTTAATAATGACAATACCTTAGACCGCCGAGACGTACGTGGCTTTATGCAGCTTTGTACTCGCAGCCGTTGTGCAACAGAATAAAAGGAGTTAACCATGAAATATTTATTACTAGTACTTTGTTTTTTAAGCCATGCAGCATCAGCTACTTTAATCACCCTTGACGCTGATAAAGCTAATTATGCCACTAATGAAACTATTGAACTCAACATTAACGTCAATGATATGTTGCCAGATGCAGCTGAATTAGAATTTGATATCGCTTTTGACCCAGTGTCAATTGAATTCGATTTTCTAGATATTGCTCCATCTAGCGGTGTATTTTACGATTTTACCGATGTTAACGCGGGGATATTGACGGTTAACCTTTGGTGGTTTAGTGCGCTTGATGTACCAGCAGGTAATTTCAACTTGGCCACAGCGTTGTTTACTGCACTTTCAGATGTAAGCCCTGTGTTTAATGTTGTTTCAATGAATCAGTACGATGAACTGGGTAATTTGCTTCAACCGGTAGCTGTTGATGAGCCTTGGGCATTAGTATTGTTTGCTACTGGCCTAATTTTCATGAGCTATAGACGAATTAAAGCATAATAGTTCACGTTTTACTTTTCGCGCCTGACAACTTGCATCTCATTGTCAGGCGCTTTTTATTGTCTGTACCATCCCTTTTTTTCTCAAAATCTCTTCGTTTTTAGCACTATCTTTCAGTATTCCAATACGCTTAACTTATATTAATTTCATAAATTTCAAACAATTACATTGCACATCAAATAAACACTTTACATATCGCAATTTGATCCTGTACCATATGTACCACACCCACTAATGGTACAAGGTGTTATATGGAGATAGATATAGATATTGAATCCCCTATTCCTTTGTTTAACCAATTGGTTGAACAAATTAAACGGGGGGTAACAAAAGGCCAGTTATTGCCGGGCGCGCCGCTACCGTCAATAAGGCAACTTGCCAATGATTTAGCAGTAAACAGCAAAACGGTGGCCAAAGCGTACAAGTTGCTAGAGCGTGATGGTGTTATTGAGTCCAAAGGTTATAGAGGGTCATTTATTCATCAAAGCGCAAAACAAAATTGTCACTTTGATATAAATCAGTGGTTGATTGATAAGTTGACTGACGCTGTCAGTCTGTTGAAAAAATCTGGCGCAACAAATTCAGAAATTCGTAACGCATTTAACCACGTCATTAATACACAACAAGAGCAAAATTAAGGAGAAGGACATGCCAAATACACTACTATTCATTGCCATATTTGTTTGTCAAATTTGGTTGTTATCCTTTTATCTGCCTCACAGATATACAAATAGAATCAATTATTTACTAGAGCACTTTCCTGAGTCGCAATACCCTAAGCTGTATCCAGAATCAGAAGAAAAAGCAAAAAGTGTGAAAACAATTTATTTAACGATGAATTACCTGATGTTACTCATTGGTGTTGCATTGTTATGCTACTTTTCCCTTTTTGATGGTTCTTATCAACAAAAAGAAAAGTTCTTAGATGCCTTACCACTGTTTTACGGTATGTGTCAGTTTTTACCTATTGCTTACTTGGAAATTGCCGGTAGAAATCAGCTTAAATTAATGCGCTTAACCGATAAACGTACTCATCGAAAGGCATCATTAACACCGAGAAGCCTATTTGACTATGTACCACAGTGGTTAATTGCTGGTGTTGCTTTGGCCTTTTTGGGCAGTTTATTCTTCGATCTATATATTAATAATTGGCAATTTACTGAAAAGGTGACCATCAAGCTTGGTTCACTTATCGCAACAAATGTACTTTTTGGCGCTATTGCGTATTATCACTTGTACGGCAAGAAGTGTGACCCTTATCAGTCAGAGACAGATAGACAAAAAGTTACCCAGCACACCATTTATTCTTTAAGTGCAATAAGTATCTTTGTGTCTTTATTCTTTGCAGCACAAACGTTTGTTAACCATTTTGACCTTAGCTATGCCGAGATCATCATAAATAGCTTATATTTCCAAATTTTGGCTATCGCCAGTTTTGTTAATATTGCCAGAGGGTTAGATGTAAAAACCATGGACTTTTCAGGCTACAAAAAAGATTAGAAGTAGCAAGGTGAATTCGTAATAAAAAAGGAGTGCTTTGCACTCCTTTTTTATTGTCTGGCTGACATGGATTTACTTATCACCACGACCCATGAACTTTTTCTCTTCAGTATTAATTTTAACGATATCACCTGTTGAGATATGCTCTGGTACCTGAATAATCAAACCTGTCGAAAGCGTTGCAGGCTTAGTTCTTGATGTAGCAGATGCCCCTTTAATTGAAGGATCTGTTTCAAGTACTTCTAATTCAACACTTGACGGCAAATCTAAACCAACAGGCGTACCATCAACTAAAATCACTTGAACGCCTTGAGTTGATTCATTGATGAATAATACTTCTTCAGCAATGGCATCTTTGTGAATGTTGTATGGCGTATAGTCTTCATTGTCCATGAAAACGTACTCTTCACCATCAAGGTATGAAAACATAGACGCGCGGCGGATAAGATCAGCATAATTTAGCATGTCTACGTCTTTGAATGTTTCATCGACTTTGCCACCAGTAACCACATTGTACATTCTCATGCGATATAAACTACCACCAGCACGACCTTGTGGTACAGAACGCTCTATATCTTTAATGATATAAACACCGCCGTTAAACTCTATCGCTTGGTTCTTTTTAACTTCACTTGCCTTAGGCATAACTTATTTCCTAAATATTCACTATCTAATAATTTGTTTTATGGTTGTTTTTGACTTAAAACGTAGTCTAAACCAGAAGTTACAACAGTAGCCTGTGCTAGATTACAATTAGCGTCATCGACTTTTGGGCTATCTGGGTACACTTCCGTCGTCGTAACATACTGCGCATTAGTTAATCCCATACACAACCCAAGTTGTTTTGCCGCGTAATTTATCACACCCTCTTGTTCAATAGGAACACCAATCAGTCTATTTTCTTCATCAGCTGGTGCAATGTGAGTCACTTGAGCCACCGCATTAATGATAGCAGTTTGAAATTCAGCTTGAGGGTTTTCACTATCGGCAACTAAATAAAAACCATCTGGGATGTTCCAATTGTCATGAACGCTGCCATCTCGAGCTGCCAATGCAGGACGAAATTCAGAATTATCAGTATCTGTTGTTTCATGTAAGTCGATATGGACGATTATGTCTGACTGGTATTTAGCGATAAAATCGATAAGTGCCGCAGACTCTTCTGCCGGAGAGTCTGCATAAAAAGAACGGTTTGGATCGATAGCGTTTGCATTCCAGCGATTAATCGTTTCATATCCCCAAGGACTAATGCACGGCGCAATAATGAAATTAAAATGCTGTTCGTATTGTTCGCTGTAATCACTGGCAAAAAGCAAAGCTCCATGTACACCACTAGTTTCATAGCCATGTACCCCACCAGTTACTAATACGGTAGGCTTTTGAGCATCATAATGCTTGCTTACCAATGCAATTAAGGGATATGTGTCTGGGCTGATAGGCAGTGCCCCATAATTAACCGTGTTAAAACGATTTGCTAAAGCATGTATTTTGCTAACCACTTCTTGTTGATAGCTACGTTTTACTTGTTGGTTTGCTAACCAAAGTTGTTTTTCACTTTGCTGCCACTTTTGACCAGGTGTACCGATAGGATAAGGAGTATTTGATTGCACGGTGAAGACCTCATTAACTTTGAACTAAGTTTTGTCGATCATACCTTAATTAATGCCAATTGCATCAACCAATTACTCCTATTTACGCCAAGCGAGCTAAATTGAAATAGAGCCAAGCATTAACTCAAAGTTAAGCTAATAGTTGGCTCTTCATTTTCTTCTTTATCATCAATAACATCTGTTTTTTCTAACTCAATGTTTTCTGCTTGATTGGGCATGGTCTTGTTACCAACGCTGACAAGGTCTCGAGTAAGAACACACGCTAAACATAAGCTCATCATAAAGTTAATGCCCTTAACCTCAAAGACTTAACTTTTAGTTAAGTCTAACTGTAATATCTTCAACTTCTCTTATTTGATAAGCTCTAATGCGACTTCCGCCGGTAAATTGGCTCGCTACTTGTCCTTGTCTTGAACGACTAATTTCAATATCTAAATCACATGATTTACTGCGATCAATGGCTGAATCTTGAAACATAGTTAATTCAGTTAGATCAAACTGCTGACTGGCTACTTCATTAAATGTAATCGACTGTGAAACTCGTCTGTCACCGCCAGACGTTGCTTTGCATTTAGCTGTCATAATAATTTCCGTATTACTTTCGCTGTCCACACCGTCGATTTGAACAAGTAAATCGTTATTTGGTCCATAACTCGCGTTATCGCTCGGAGACAAAATTTTAAAATTTTGTGGTAACTCAGCCGTAGATAACATTGAGCCTTCCTTTTTACGATAAAAGTCTATCGTAAACAAAGCATTGTCAGAGGTAACACTCACTTTACTCTGATATTTAGCATCTTCAAAAATGTTGTCAAATTGCAATTTCTTCTTTGTATTTAACACTGACACTTGAAGATAATCACCACCCGCTAAAATTAGATGGGCACCTGAACTGTCGCGCTCATGTAACTCAGCTTTAACTTTACTTTCTTTGCCATCAGATTCTATTTTAAAGTCTGCCCAAATTTGTTCGGTACTCACTTTGCTTGATGCTTTATTGTCGCCACCACAAGCAAATAGCAAAAAACTAGAAGTCACTGCTATTGCTATTTTATTAATATTTGAAATTTTCATTGTTAGTCCTTTTCACAACAAGATGAATAAATGCTGAACGTATTATTCAATTAAACAGTTTTTTTAGCTGTTAGCTTTATAAGGACAAATGTTTAAAATTTGTAAAATCATTTTTCATTGCCATGCTAGGGCGTCATTTTGTTTCTAAACTTTTCCATTATAAATTGCCGATTGCGAAAAACGTTTTCGCTGGTTAGGCTTAATAAAACAATAAAATGACGGCACACTTATGATCATTAGAGCACTGGTTGTTTCCTTATTCTTGGTACCTGCAATATCAGCTCAAGAATATCAATATCAAGATATTTCTAATCCCAGAAAACTCACTGAAGCACAAGCACAAAAGGCTGAAGAAAATTATCAGAAGTACTGCTCTTTATGCCACGGAAAGGACAGACAAGGACATGTTAATGATCATGCTCCGTCTTTACGCTCAGCAAGTTTATTTGAGTCAGGTGTACCGCATGCAATTTTACGCCCTATGTCTTATGGCCGAGTAGGCACACCTATGGGAGGCTATTTAGATGAGGTAGGCGGCCCAATGACCTTGGCTGAAACATGGGATCTCACCTATTGGTTATTTGAAAAATCAGGGGTTAAACGTAAAAAACTATCAACAAATCCCGTGCATGGCGATATCAAACAAGGTGAAAAAACCTATTTACAACATTGTACAACTTGTCACGGTAAAGACGGCGAAGGCGTCACTGCCCCTGCGTTAGGTAATCCGTCAGCGTTGGCGCATAACACTGATGAATTTATTCGATATGCGATTCGTCACGGACGCCAAAATACCCCAATGCAAGCGTATGCCAAACTACTATCCAGCCAAGAAATTGATAACGTAACAGCCTTTTTACGGAGTAAAGCAAGTGGCTGGCAAGAAGCAAAGCCAGTGCTTAAATCTTTACCGACACCAGAACAATACGTCGTAAACCCAGAAGGTGAGGATCCAAACTTTACATTGAAAGATGGTTTATATGTGATGGCGACAGATTTAAACCAAGCTTTAGTACAAAAGAAAAAAATGGTTTTGTTTGACACTCGAGTTACCTCGGTTTGGCAAACCGCTCATATCGCTGGCTCAGTTCCACTGCCCTATTATTCAAATTTAGACGATATGGTGGCGGACATTCCAAAAGATGTACAAATTGTGGCATATTGTTCCTGTCCACGTGCCGCAGCAGATCACGTTATTCACCAACTCAGAGATCGCGGATATACTCGCACTGCAACACTTTGGGAAGGTATATTTGGCTGGATGCATATGGGCTACCCCGTAACTCGAGGTGATATTGAAGGTGTTCAAGATTAACAAAGGTGTACTTTAATGAAATATGTACGTTTAGGAAGTAGTGACTTAGAAGTATCTCGTGTCTGTTTAGGTACAATGACATGGGGAGTACAAAATAATCAGCAAGACGCTGATCAACAATTAGAGTTAGCACAATATTATGGTGTTAATTTTATTGATACTGCAGAAATGTACGCAATTCCTCCCAACAAAAACACTTATGGCAAAACAGAAAGCATTATTGGCAATTACTTACGAGCTAATCCTACTCGTCGAGACAACTTAGTTATTGCTAGTAAAATAGCGGGTCCCGGCTTGTCTTATATTCGAGGTGGCAGCGAAATTTCTTCTACCACGGTAAAACAAGCGGTAGATGATTCATTAACTAGGTTACAAACCGATTATATTGATCTATACCAACTCCACTGGCCAAACTATACGTCACCACATTTTGCAAAACATTGGCCAAACGATATCGCTTATACGCAGTTTAACGCTGAGCAGGAAAAAGAAAAAATCCATGATATTTTGACTGGTTTAGCGGATTGTGTAAAAGCAGGTAAAATTCGTTACTGTGGGCTTTCAGATGATACTCCATGGGGGATCATGCAATATCTTAAGTTAGCAGAACAACACAATTTACCCAAAATAGTATCAATTCAAAATGAATTTAGTTTATTGCACACTAAAGACTGGCCTTATTTAGTTGAAACTTGCGTGCATGAAGATATCGCCTATCTCCCTTGGTCTCCACTTGCTACAGGATTGCTTACTGGTAAATATCTAAACGGAGCTCGACCCGAAGGCAGTCGTTGGACATTAATGCAACGCCACGGCCTATTTCGTGATACTGAACAAACTCATATGGCAGTTCAAGCTTTTGTCGACATAGCAAAAAAACACCAATTGGCCCCGGCACAATTGGCACTAGCTTGGGTAAATCAAGTTGAAGGAGTAACCTCCACTATTATTGGTGCCACCTCTGTTGAGCAATTAACAGAAAATATTGAAGCATTTGATCTTAAACTTTCAGCGGAAGTTTTATCTGACATAACAAGCTGGCTAAAAACTTATCACCAACCGTTTTAAAAAGATAAAAAAAACCGCAGTCATAACGACTGCGGCAAAATTGTTTTAGAGAAACAAAACTTGTTGTTTTACCCTACAACAGAAGGGGATTTTCGCGTGGTAAACGCAATTCCAGCCAACGCTAAACCAAACAAGGTCCAAGTTGCAGGAGTCGGAATAGCAACGGGTTGAAGCGTGCCATTATTATTTGGAGTATTACCGCCAACAGGATCATTCGGATTTGGGCTGTTATCAGGCACTACCGGCACAGCAGCTGGACCACCACCTGACACAGGTGTTGATGTAGGATCATTACCGCCATTACCACCTTGGTTATTTTCCTGATCATTGTCATTACCTAAGTTGCCAATCACTTCGTTAACTTTGGCTCGAACAATATCATCATCTTCTGTTGGGGTTTGCATTGGCTCTTGGTCACTTGGCTTTGGTTCAAACCGGATCTGACGATGTTGCATGGTTGAAACCGCCTTCGCTTTCTCCTGCCCAGTCAAGAATAAGCCTCTGTCACTAATACTTGAACCGTCCGGAATATTAAACGCCAATGGAGCTACCGCAGAGCCTTGTTGACCAGTTGAATCAACAACAGGCGAACTATAACTTGCACGTCTTAACAAGCCATTGCCTACATCACTGTAATATTGACCAACTGTTGGTAATGCTTGAGTAAATCCAGGTTGTAAACTGGCGGTACGACCATAACTTAAATGTTGTACCTCCATTGGTTGGTAATCAGTTTCAAGCCAATCACGTGTATCTCGAATGACCGTATCACCGATATTAATCGAGGTGAACAAACTTGAATCATAGTTGTCTATGGCAAATGTTGGATCATTAACAACGTTAATCGTGATCGCATATTCGGTGTTTTGTTCATCAACAACACGTAAGTTCACCGCCATATCCTCGTCAACTTCATTAACCACAACGATAAGCGAATTGTTGTCTAGAGTTGCCCGAATAGCTTCACTATCAGACTCTATAGATGTTTGCCCAGCAGCATTTGATGCGCCGGCAAATGGGATAGTTACCACTGAATTTTCAGCAGCTAAAATACTGTTATTTGTCATACCTAACAAATAAAAGTTCGCCCCTTGTAATGGCGATATTTGTTGGCTATTTTGCCAATTTACGATACTTGCAGAAGCTGAGTGCGAAGTCACTGCTAATGCTAATATTGTCGAAATCAAAGAGAAATTAAGCTTTTGCTTATTCATCGATCCGTCCTTGCCTATAAAATTAGTTAGGTTATTCAACTATGTTTATAAACTTCTAAGGCAAGAAGGTAGGAAATTCAATTTTTCTGCAACCCCGCTACCATAGCATACGCCTTAGGTCGGAAGTTTTGCGTGTATGGATTTCGCCATACTTGCCTTTTACAAACTGTTAACTCAACAAATATACTTAACTTGCTAGTTATGTCAACATTTTATTTTCACAAGTTTCTATTTTTCTTGGTAAAAATGCAGAAATAGCCGCGGCAATGAGTAAAAAGCAAAATGAGACAATTAAACAAGCGGCTAAACCATAAAGCTGATAAATACCACCAGAGAGCACAGTGCCAAGCAATCGCCCAAGTGCATTGGCCATATAATAAAAGCCAACATCCATTGAAACGCCGTCGTCGCTGGCATAACGAACGATAAGAAAGCTATGCCAAGAAGAGTTTAACGCAAAGACAATACCAAAAATAACAAGTCCACAAACAACACTTAACACTATGGCCAAACTGCTTTGTAAGGCGATGGCAATGGTTAGCGGAATTAGCGCTAAAACAGCCGCTAATACAGTGGTTGTTAAATGATAAGAATATTTTTCTGTAAAGCGTTTAAGGAGCTGAGGAGCAACCGATTGGATTGCACCATAACCTATAATCCAGAGCGCTAAAAATCCCCCAACCCACCAATGATTCCAGCCCAACGTTGTCGCTAGAAATACAGGAAGCGCCACCACAAACCAAACATCACGAGCAGCAAATAGAAACATTCGAGCAGCAGATAAAATATTGATAGCACGGCTTTTAGAAAACACTTGGCTAAACTTAGGTTTATGGTTTGCTTTGCCTAAATCACCAGTAAGCGCATACAAGCTAAACACCCAAACCAATAACAAAGCTAAAGCCATGATTAATACAGCCGCTTTAAAGCCAAGTGTTGTTAGTAATAAGCCGCCCAGAAAAAAGCCCACACCTTTTAATGCATTTTTAGATCCAGTGAGTAAAGCAACCCATTTAAACAATTGTGAATCTTGCCCTTGCGCAACTAACATCTTAATTGAGCTTTTGGCGCTCATTTTATTCAGATCTTTTGCTATACCCGACAAAGCTTGAGCAGCCATCACATAAATAACCGTTAACCATTCACTCGGCGCAGCCAACATCAATAAAGCAACAATTTGCAATACTAATCCTACGTTCATGGTTTTATTTAGGCCAAATCGAGCGCCAAGCCAACCTCCCACTAAGTTAGTGATAACGCCAAACACTTCGTAAAACAAAAACAATAAAGCAATATTTAATGGTGAATAACCCAGTTGGTGGAAATACAACACCACTAACATTCGTAGTGCACCATCAGTTAAGGTAAATGCCCAATAGTTGCCGGTTACAATTAAATATTGCTGAATATCTTTTGTCATAGTCACTATTTTTTACTTTACAGAAAGGCCAACTTTTAATGCGAGCTCAGCGGTACGATTGGCGTAGCCCCATTCATTATCGTACCAAAGGTAGAGTTTAACTTGCGTGCCATTGACCACCATAGTCGACAAAGCATCAACAATGCTTGATCTAGGGTCTGTTTTATAATCAATTGAAACGAGTGGCTTTTCCTCATAACCTAAAATTCCGTCTAAATCCCCCTGTGCAGCTTGTTTCATCCAACCGTTAATTTCCTCAACCATCGTAGCGCGAGAAAGTTCAAACACGCAATCGGTAATTGACGCATTGGTTAACGGTACTCGAACCGCATGACCATTTAACTTACCTTTTAATTCTGGAAATATGTGGGTGATGGCGGTTGCTGAACCCGTTGTTGTCGGGATCAAGCTCGTACCACATGATCTTGCTCGACGTAAATCTTTGTGTGGCGCATCAATAATCGTTTGGGTATTGGTAATATCATGAATGGTGGTCATAGAACCGTGTTTGATACCAATATTGTCTTGTAGCACTTTAACAACAGGCGCTAAGCAGTTTGTTGTGCATGAAGCGGCCGTTACAATAGCATGCTGCTCAACATCATATAAATGATCGTTAACGCCCATCACAATATTAAGCACGCCCTCTTCTTTAACTGGTGCGGTAACAACAACACGCTTAACCCCTTGTTGAAGATATTGCTCGAGTAATGCCTTGGTTTTCATTTTACCTGAAGCTTCGATAACCACGTCACAATCTGACCAGTCTGCTTCACTGATTGTAGTGTGCCTAGTACAGCTGATGTGACAATCACCAATAATAAGGTTGTCATCTTGATGTGTCACAGGGTGTTGCCAACGACCATGTACAGAATCAAACTCCAGCAAATGAGCTAGCGTTTCAGCATTGCCTGCCGGGTCATTAATCTTTACAAACTCTATATCTTGCCAGCCAAATGCAGCGCGCAAGGTAAGTCTGCCCATACGACCAAAACCATTGATACCAATTTTTATCGTCATCGTATTACTCTCGTTTAAAATTTTGACCTAATTTGTTGTATTGTTAAGGTGAACTTATCGACAAAATGCCACTTTATCGGGTCTATTTTGCATTTTGTTTAAGCGGGTTAAATTTTCCTGAATAAAGGCAATATTAGCTTGTGTGGTTAACGCGATATTAGATTTTACCCACGTAGGTAATGCCGGGTTGAGTCGATAAAAAACCCATTGCCCATGTTTGCGAGCCAACAACAGACCGCTATTTTTTAGCACCGCCAAATTGCGCGACACTTTAGGTTGGCTTTGCTCATCGAGCGCTTCCATTAATTCACATACACAAATTTCACCAAAATAATGCGTTAGCATTAACGTTTTTAAACGAATTTCATCTGTCATACATTTAAAAAACGATAAGGGCTCTAATGTCGCTTCAGGAAGGTGATTGGTTGAAAAAGTTTCAGGAAACTCAACCTGTAAAAACATATTAATACGTTGGCAGATTTCATGGTAAGCATTATCAAAGGGATCAGAGCCTGAACGAGTGACTGGGTCTGGAATATCCCAAGCTAACACCGATCTTCCATTAATGATGCCCCGACAGTCATTTGTTGCCTGATCACAAAGTGTAATCACATAATCAAATGTTTTATCAATAAAAGGCTCAAGCCCTTTGCTGATAAGAAAGTCATGATTAATTGCATAACGGTTTAAGGTATCTATAGTTTTTGTGTGAATTTGTGTTGGATGGCTGCCCGCACTTTGAACCTCAAAATGCGCCTCAGCAACATGAGTCAAAATAGCTTGTGCAATTTGAGAACGAGCTGCGTTGGCTGTACAAACAAATAAAACTGTTTTTTTCATGTTGGCCTCATCTATTGAAGTCGACATAATACATATACTTTTTTATATATACAATTTTTTATATACAAACAATTTTGTTGTTTTGTTACAAATGGAAGTTTTTAGCTTGATAAATTATTATACAGAATTAGGCTATCACTTTTTGTTATTAGAGTTTAAGCTCAATTTACCGTACAGTGAAAACAGTCCAATTGTAGTAATAAAACAACAAAAGAGGATTTCATGTTAGAGACCATTTCAAATAACGTCCGAAAATTAGGCGAAACTTTAGGGCAAACCATTGCCAATGATAAAGGAGAGACCTGGGTCGACAATATTGAATCTGTCCGGCATCTGTCAAAACAAGCCGTTAACGGTGATTTAGACGCAATAAAAGCATTGCAAACGTTGTTTCAATCGCTCGATCAAGATGACCTTTTAGTACATGCCCGCGCCTTTAGCCAATTTCTTAATCTCGCCAATATTGCGGAGCAACAATATACGGCAAGTAGCGCAGGATTAAACGAGCTAGATTTACCACACCCACTTGATGCATTAAGTGAAAAAGTACAGGGAAAATCGCCAGCAAACATCGAAAAAGCGTTACAGCAGCTAGAAATAGAACTTGTACTCACCGCTCACCCTACCGAAGTTAACCGCCGAACATTTATACACAAATATCATGAAATTGCTTTAGAGCTTGAACAAGCAGGTGAAAACTTAAGTTCACGCGTTGAAGAGTTAATCGAACAAGCTTGGCATACCCAAGAAATAAGGAACAAACGCCCTTCCCCGCTAGACGAGTCTCGCTGGGGACTCAACACCATTAGTGATAGTTTGTGGCATGCCGTTCCCCATTTTGTCCGTGAATTGGATCAATTTAGCCAACAAAATACCGGAAAACCTTTACCTGAGAATTGCGTACCGTTAACCATGGCGAGTTGGATGGCTGGTGACAGAGATGGCAATCCCTTTGTTACCGCTAAAATCAGTCAACAAGCGATGATCAATGCCAGATTAATGGCGGCTGAATTGTATTTAACAGACTTTCAGTCTTTGTATTTAGAGCTGTCGATGAACAAGGCAACGCCAGCATTAAAAGCAGAAGATACCAATGATATTGGTCCGTATCGACAATGCTTAAAACCTATTATTGCCAAGCTTAAACAAACCATTGAACAGTTAAGTAACGGTAAAACTAAACACACCATTAAATGCTCAGACGAGTTGTATCAACCATTAAAACAGTGTCGCGACAGCTTACTCGCCGTTGGATTAACAAGAATTGCCAATTCAAAAATCATTGACCTGATGCGTAAAGTGCAATGTTTTGGCATTTCTCTCGTAAAGTTAGACGTTAGGCAACATAGTGAACGCCACGATAGTGCAATTGCAGAAATTGTTGCAGCTCTGGGACTAGGTGATTATTTAACCTGGACAGAACAAGAAAAAATTCACTTTTTAGAAACTGAAATCAATAACACTCGCCCGCTGATCCCCAATTTGACTTGGAGCGATGACACACAAGAAGTGCTCGACACCTTTAGTTTTATCGCGCAACAACCACAAGAAGCTCTGGGCATTTATATTATTTCGATGGCAAGTAAAGTCAGCGATGTATTGGCGGTTAATTTACTGATGAAAACCGCGGGCATTAGTTGGCCTATGCCAATTGCGCCATTATTTGAAACGCTAGACGATCTTAACAACGCCACTGAGGTTATGGGTAATTTGTTATCATTACCAACTTACAAACAGCGCTGCCAAAACAAACATTACGTGATGATTGGCTACAGCGATTCAGCTAAAGATGCTGGAGTATTAGCGGCGGCTTGGGGTCAATATCATGCACAAGAAGCGTTAGTTAACGAGTTCGCAAAACATGGCGTTACGTTAAAACTATTCCATGGTAGAGGCGGTACAATTGGTCGTGGCGGCGGTCCTGCACATGAAGCGATTGCTTCTCAACCTCCAGGTACACTAGATGGCGGCTTGCGGGTGACTGAACAAGGTGAAACTATTCGTTATAAGTTTGGTTTACCTAGTTTAGCTGTGCGTAGCTTACATTTATACGCCAGTGCAATACTAGACAGCTTAATTACGCCACCAGTAAAACCCAAACAAAGCTGGCGCGATACCATGGATAAAATGGCAGCGTTTAGTTGTGATATTTATCGTGGATACGTACAAAAAGAGCCTCGATTTGTACAATATTTTCGTCAAGCAACACCTGAACAAGAACTTGCTTCTCTGCCACTAGGCTCTAGGCCAAGCAAACGTAAAGTTGACGGTGGTATTGAATCACTTAGGGCTATTCCATGGATTTTTGCTTGGAGTCAAAACCGCTTAGTTCTGCCAAGCTGGCTTGGTCTGGGACAATCCCTTGAACATCACAAAGAAAGTGATGGGCATATTATTAAAGAGATGTTGAGCGAATGGCCTTACTTTAGAGCACGCCTATCTTTAATTGAAATGGTTTACTTAAAATCTGAGCCTATGATTTCTTCATTGTATGACAAAGCGCTGGTGCAAGACGATTTAGTCAACATTGGTGAAACACTCAGAGCACAGCTAGCACAAGATAAAGAAAGTGTTCTCTCGCTGTTACCACACGATGAAATCATGGCAAATGATCCATGGAATTTACATTCGTTTAATTTACGTCAGCCTTACTTGGTGCCACTGCACCTGATGCAACTTGAAGTACTTAAACGTTTACGTGAAAACCCGGAAGATCAATTTAGCGAACAAGTGTTAATGGTTACCATGGCAGGTATTGCCACAGGTTTACGTAATACTGGCTAAAAGATTTAATGTAAGTTTCTAAAGGCGCATTGGCGCCTTTTTCTTTGTTCAAAAAATGCCTAAGTCACTAACTCCCAACATTTTGCTCATACAAAATAAGTCGTTTTAAAAATAAACAAAAATAACATTGCAGTTATACATTTTTGCTTTAGTATAAATTTTAACAAGGTTCTTATACTTGATGCTGACTCTAAGGAAAGAAAGAATGCGGCGGGGTGCGATTTTTATTTTTATGTTATTAGGTATAGTTGGCTACACCTATTATTTAACAACTTCACATCATATCAAAACCAAACAAAGTAGCAGTGCACTTAAGTTACCATCAGCAACTAGCACTTTGCCAACAACGATAAATCAAACTAAGCCTCAAGAACACAGTGTGGTTGCTACAACAAAACAGCGTCAAAACCAAACAAAATACATTGAAGAACAAGAAGCACTTGAACAAAGTTTAAAAGAAAAAGTGATAGAACGGCTAACTTACAACGGTGTTTCTTACTATCAAACATTCAAACATACAGGAATATCAATCATACAGCTGGATGAGTTTCATCAAACATTATCTTTTGACTCACGTAGTACCCTTGTTGAAGATAAGTTACGAGTTCATGTGAACAAATACGCCGTATTGGGTGTTATTGATGATTATAATGTCTATTGCAACAGTTATGGCTGTGAGGTGATGGTTAATTACAATATGGATGCTGAACCTACTTACTTAGCCGAATTTGAATCGGTGAGGCTACACTCTATTACTGGTGAGCCATTAACTGTAGTGATGACTATAGTCGAACCGACGTCAAAGTTCATGTATACATTTGCTCCTTTTGATAAGCCACTTATGTACACCGATAATCGAACGTTTGAAGACTTAGTTAACAGCGTGCCATATGATGAAGAAATTGAGTAGTCAAAACATAGCCACTCATCAATTAAGGCTGATTGACAGCTAGCTCAGAAAAATACAACATTGGTCAAAAGATCTTCACCAAATTTTAGATATTAATTAGTTTGAATTAACATATGAAACTATCAACACTGCTCTTATTTTTAGTTTTAACGCCCAGTTTATCCTTTGCGCAAAAGCTTGCTATCGAGACAAATGAAAGTGACTTTGTCATTGGTAAATCAATCACTATTAAATCGAGTATTTTAAATGAAAAACGACAGCTAAATATATATCTACCAGCGAGCTATTTGCATGATAAAAGCAAAAGCTACCCAGTTATTTATTTGTTTGATGGTTCAAAAGAAGAAGATTTCATTCATATAGCTGGCATAGTGCAATTTGGTTCGTTTTCTTGGATTAACATGGTTCCTGAGTCTATCGTTGTGGGGATCGGCAACGTTGACCGAAAAAGAGATTTTACTTACCCATCAAATAACACACTTGATCAAAAAGAGTTTCCAACGTCTGGTAAGTCAGCTCACTTTATAGCTTTTATCGAAAATGAGCTGCAGCCTTATATCAACTCAAAATTTAGAACAACAACAACTAAAACCGTCATAGGGCAATCTTTAGGTGGGTTGTTAGCAACGGAAATACTGTTTAAAAAGCCAAATCTTTTTGATAACTATATTATTGTAAGCCCAAGTTTGTGGTGGGATGACGAAAAATTACTCAACATACAACTGCCCAAATACCACTCGAATAAATCTGTTTATGTCGCAGTGGGTAAAGAAGGCACAGTCATGGAAAGAACGGCAAAAGCGTTATTTGATAAGTTAGAAAATCAACAACAGCAAAATTTAACACTACATTTTGAATTTTTAGCCGATAAAACACATGGCGATGCACTTCATATAGCGGTTTATAATGCGTTTGAAAAAATATTTATGCCAAAAAACGCAATCAAAAACAAATAAAAGTTAATAAGTTAATAAGTTAATAAGTTAATAAGTTAGCTTTAATCTGTGTATTCTTTATACAGTCAGATTCACTTAAATTAAACTAAACCTGACTGCATTTATTTGAGTTAAAGCTGCGTTTTAACCCAAAATGTTTTCAATATAAGGCCTAACACTGTCAACCGTTGTGCAGTGGTTAGGAATAGAAACGCTGCGATAGCCATCGCCAGTAAAAGCACGATCTATTTCAATTAGTACACCAGTTTCTGCACCATTATCAACAAAAGTTACTTCTATCTCTTTGGCACCAAAAAATGAGCGTGATTGTGGTTTAAATTCATATTCTTGATAGCAAGGTAAATGTGATGCAAACCCATGACCACGAACACCACCGGCTTCTATATCGACTTTAAACAGTGAATAACCACTTTGATGTATCACATCCAGTACTGCAATTTGCGTCAGTGAAGGTTCAATAAACAAAGGATCTTGGTCAGAGCCATCGATGCCCGCTTTTATATCAAGACCAGTTTGTAACCATACTTTCGATACCTGTTGACCAAACAGCTGTGTTGCTGGCACTTCTGGGTGAAGCGTTAATGTAAACTGCTCTTTGCGCGTTTCGCCAGGCGCAATAACGATATCTAAAGGTTGTTGCCAATGTTGCAGTACAACACTTTTGTTGTATTCAATTTCTTCATCGCCAACATTAGATTCAGTTTTAGCCTTCGCCATTACCGCAAATTCTAACCCATTTATATGCTGCTCAACATCACCACCTACAATGATAACTTCAATATCAAAAGCATCACCTGCACGTAATTTGTCTTGTAGTAAAATTGTATCTACTTTGGCTTTACCAATACCAACACTGGCCAGTAGTTTTTTAAACATCAATCTATCCTTCTTCGATTGTAGGGCTTTAATTTACTGATTTCATAAGGTGTTTGCAAAACAATTGGCGATGGAATTATCACTTCACCTCTCTTTTTATTTGTCTTATGATTAGGTATCATCGACGCTTTTTTAAATTCTAGGTACCATTAAATTATGCGCTTCGCCCTGCTATTCTTGCTATTGCCATGTTTTACCTTCGCGCAAGATTTACAATCTATCAATAAAAGTTTTGCAAAAACGGTAAAGCAAGAATTAAGTAACAAAAGTATTCCGGGGGCAGCCTATACCATTGTTAAAGGCGATCAAGTCATTGCCATTGAAACTTTTGGACACTTGGACAAAAAGAAAAAACAAAAAGTAAATAAAGATACAGTATTTCGTCTAGCTTCGGTTTCTAAGCCGTTTGCTTCAACGCTGACCACCATGCTGGCTCAGGAAAAAAAGTTTAGCCTAGCTGATCCTATTACAAAATATGTGCCTGAATTTAAACTCAAAACACCAGGCGCAGCAGAAAAAATCCAATTAAGACATATCCTTAGTCACTCCTCTGGATTAATGCCAAATTCATACGACAATTTACTGCACGAAAATTGGAGCATGGACAAAGTCATCAAACGTTTTGACCGCATATCCCCTATTTGCCAACCGGCAAAATGTTACGGCTATCAAAACGTAGCATATGGCATGTTGCAAGATGTGATTGAACAAACACAGCGCCAAAGCTACAAAGATCTATTAACAAAGCGTATTTTTGAACCATTGGGAATGGACAATGCTTCAGTGGGTATAGACGTTTATGAACAAAGCAGTAATACCGCAAAACCACATGTTTTACGTAAGCGCGTAAAAACGGGTAGAAAAGACAAAAACGGTAAAGACATCCGCCGCTATGTTTGGCGAACAGTTGATGTAACACCTGATTTTTATAAAGTAGAGCCCGCTGCAGGTGTTAATGCCAGTATTGCAGATATGGCGAAGTGGTTGTCGGCAAACTTGGGATATAACCCTGAGGTATTACCTGCAAAACTGCTGAATGAGTTAACAACGCCTCGTATTGAAACTAAACGAGATCTGCGTCGCACATACTGGCGTAATCATATATCTGAAGCGTATTACGGTTATGGTTGGCGTATTTATCAATTTGAAGGTTATGAATTGATTTACCATTCGGGTTGGGTAGCAGGCTTTAGAGCAGATATTGCCTACTCACCTGACTTAGATATAGGCTTTGCCATGTTGATGAACGCTGAAGCAAACTCTATCAGTAAGTTGTCTACCGAATTTTGGCAATCGGTCACAGAAAGTATGTCTGTGGCGAAGTTAGCGCAGCAACAAGCAGAATAGTCGGTTAACTAATACTTAATGAAGCATCTCGTGTCAGCGATGCTTCATCTGTTTAAAGCGTTTTACAGCGCTTTATTGTTAATGGTAAATGAGAACTAAAACCTATCGATATGCCAGATTTTACATCTTCCCGATCAATAAAATGTACTGTTTGGTTCATCTTGCCTGAGCCATTACCCAACTCATAGCTGACTTTTGACTTTCCGTTTCCATAAAATTTTACTTGATAAGGAAACTGATATTTTTCAGTAGATTGATTAAAACGCGGTTCAGCAACACGATAACTCACTAAACATTTGCCTTTGGCATATTGCCATTGCCCGTACTCAATATTTTCTCGATACAGAGAATACTGCTCTTCAGGCGTAGCTCTGTCTTGAGCAACACGGTATTTAACGGCAGAGACCTTTGCTAATTCATGAGCTTGTTTTAATGAAAGTATAGAAACCACAGGTAAGTTAGGGGTTATGCCTATGCCTTCTATCGCAAATTGACTCTTAGGTTCAATTACCGTTGACACTGGATAACTCACCTCAATATCTGAAAATACTGTGTTAGTTTTTTTAAGGTTCACTTCACCGGCGGTATTTTCACCAACAACATAGGCGAGACGCTGCTGCTGCATAGCTAACGCAAAAGATTCTGCAACTCCTGAGGTAGTTGTATTGGTTAAAATAAAAAGAGGTAACTCGGGTCGGGGTTTACCTGCAATTTTAGGATCTGACTCAACCGTTAACACCGTTTCTTGATTACTATTTCTGAATATAGCTAAAGGCACTTTAGCGTTAAATAAATAGCCAGAAAGATAACGCATGGCGTTGAGGGTACCACCGTCATTTCCACGCAAATCGAAAATAAGTGCATCACTTTTTTCAATATCTTTAAACATTTTATCTATTGCTTGATTGGTTGCGTTTAAATCAAGGTCTACAATAGCAACATCACCTTGCCCGTATTGAACAGTTAATGCATTGACACTCGTGTTTGGTGCATCACTTGAAGTAGCAATATTTATTGTTACCGCATCACTGCCAAGCTTTTTAGCGATATCCTTGGATAACTTTTGACTAAAGAAGTTTTTATCTTCATATCCAGCATAATTAAACTCAACCAAGTTCGTGCGCAATACTCTTGCTAATTGTGCTATTTGTTCTTTTGAATAAATGCTGTGTTGCAATAATTGAAGCGTATTTTCGATTACTTGTTTTTGCTGGTGTTCGGTAAATTCAGCACTGTGACTAACAATTGGGCTCACACAAAGCGCTGCTGCCAAAACAATTTTGGTTTTTTGGTATTGTTTCAAAACTTGCCGCCCCGCCACCTTCATCACAATGCTCGCCATTTGCCTCTTCCCTAATTTATTTTTGTATCAATCACTTAAATCTTAACCAATATACTAACTTTTTCGTATAACGCAAATTTAATGGGAATGGTACATAGAGTAGCGAAATTAACCATAACATTTCATATTTCGACTCGCAGTGCTTTTCAGGCTCTTTAAAATTGACTAAGATACACTCATCTGACCAGTAGAGATAGCAGCATGTCAATTGACCACGTTTTTGCAGCGTTTAAAACCAAACAACAACAATACGAGCTAATGGTACCATTGAGTTGGACTCAAGGTAGAACCTTGTATGGCGGATTATCAGCAGCACTTGCTTATCAAGCAGCTGAAAACTTGATTGAAGATGAACGCTATGTACGAGCTTTTCACTGTAACTTCATTGGCCCTATTGATGCTGAACAGCCTGTTATTGTTGAAGCAGAACTTTTGCGCACTGGCAAAAATGTTAGCCAAATTGTGGCAAAGGTTTCTCAACAAGAGCAAGTGGCCACTATGGTTCAGGTATGTTTTGGCGTAAATAGAGACTCTAAACTTCACCATATTGACCAAAGTCGGCATTCACTAAAACCACCTAAAAGCCCCAAATTTATTCCACAAATCCCAAAGCTTGTCCCTAAATTTATCCAACATTTTGATTATGTGTTTGAGAAAGGCAATTTGGCTTTTACCAAAAATGAAGATGCTATTATTCACGGTTGGTCTAAGTTTTCTAAAGCACCAAATTCAATGAACATAGCTTACCTAATTGCCTTAATGGACGCCTGGCCACCAACTATGTTTCAATTATTAAGACTACCTGCACCTGCGAGCACTATGAGTTGGGATATCGAATTTATTAACCCACAAGCCATTGTCGAGCCTAATAGCTGGTTAGCCAGTGAAACAACTGCACATCATATTCAAAACGGCTATGGCCATGAAGAAGCAAAGTTTTGGAACGAACAAGGTCAGCTAATTGCCATTGCAAAACAAGTCGTTGCGATATTTGCTTAAATATTCACAAAGACCATTAAGTTTTAGTATGATGACAAAAACATCAGCAAAAATAGATTGCAATGGCAAAAATAATGGTCACAGGCGCGACAGGTCTACTTGGTCGCGCATTAATGAATACGTTAAAAAGTTCACACCATGTAATAGGGACTGGTTTTTCTCGAGCGAAACCACCACTAATATCCCTTGATTTATGCGACAAACAACAGATTGAGCAACTACTTAACCAGGAAAAACCCGATGTTGTTGTTCATGCTGCAGCTGAAAGGCGTCCCGATAAATGCGAATTTGATCAACACCAAACACTGGCACTAAACGTAGATGTCAGCCGCCAACTTGCCAGCCTGTGTACTTCATTAGGCATTCGTTTATTTTTTATCAGTACTGATTATGTATTTGATGGTACTTCACCACCGTATTTAGAATCGGCCGCTACGGCACCGCTCAATTTTTACGGTCAAAGTAAAGCCGCGGCTGAACAAGCAATTTTATCCGTATCCTCGAACCATACCATTATTCGTGTACCGGTTTTGTATGGCGAAGTTGAGTATTTAGCCGAATCTGCCGTTACGGTTATTGCAAAGCAACTTATTGAAAACAAGGCAACTAAACATGATCATTGGGCGATTAGGTTTCCAACACATGTTGAAGATATTGCGTTAACTATTAAAGACTTGATAGCGCTGCCTGTGGCCAAATCCAGTGGTATTTTTCATATATCAGGTAATCAATCGATGACCAAGTTTGACATAGCCTGCCTTATTGCAGAACATTTAGGCATCAACACTAAGACATTTGAAGCCCAATTAGAGCCAGATCAAAGCGCCCCCAGACCACATAACTGTGCATTAAAAGATACTAAACTTAATGAGTTAGGCATTAATCACCAGCGAGACTTTGCACAGGCAATAGTTCAGGTGATATCACCTCATTTGTAATATTGAAAAATAAGCACGTTGGCGAAGCAATTCGCCAACGTGCTATTAATTTGGCATATCACATGCAAATTAGACGCTTCACCTAAAAATAAAAATGCACTATGCTTAAACAATGAAATGTACATTACTCAAACTGTTATTGGGTTTATCGCTTATTTCATGGACTGCTTTAGCTGACACTCTTAACGTTGTATTTATCAATCCTGGGCATCAATCTGATAATGCTACAGGAACGTTTTGGTCTAAAGTAAGTCTTTTTATGGAAGCGGCATCCGAAGATCTCGACATAAATCTCACCACCTTTTACGCTGACAGAAACCATATTTTTATGGCTCAGCTTACCAAAGAAGTGAAAAAACAAGATCCCGACTTTGTTATTCTGGTTAATGAAAAAGGCAAAGCGGTGCAGATGGTAAAAGAATTAGCACCATTAAATGTCCCTATTTTTATGCTGCTAAACACCTTTGACGAAAATGAAATAAACGCATTTTCCGAAGCCGAAAAAGCAAATATTATCGGCAGCTTAATTCCTAACAACCGCGCGGTAGGAGAAAAACTCGCCGATTCACTGATCACCACACACCTGAGAAAAACCGCCAAGCCAAGATTGTACATGTTGGCCTTTAAAGGTGATTACGCCACTGCTGCGTCAAATGAACGTCATCAGGGATTAATGGACAGTTTATCAAAACATAAAAACATTGAATTAGTCGATGTAGTTGTTGCCAACTGGTCAGAACCACAAGCATATGCCAAGACATCAGGTCTGTTAAAACGTGTGCCTATCGATATTATATGGGCCGCAAATGACCCTATGGCTTATGGCGCTAAAAGAGCAACAATTGAAGCAAAAATTAACTACCCGATTACCATAGGTGGGATAAATGGTGATTTGCACACTAGCTTGTTCCCACTTGATGTATCTTACGGTGGCCATATGGCGCTTGGGGCTTATGCACTTGTTATGTTACGTGATTATCAAGATAAACTATTGTCAGATGGTCAAATGCATCAAAACATTAATGTCTTTAGTAAGTTATCTAAACAAGAAATTATTGCCTTAAACGAAGCCTTTTCTCATGGTGAGTTATCTGGTTATGATTTTGCTCGATTTTCTTTGGGTCATGTAAACCCGGTCGAATTTTCTTTTGATAAACTTCCATTGGTTTATTCGCAACCCAAACTGAAAGTACAAGTTAGCCCCTGCCCTTAGTAGCTATAAGGCTTATAGAGAATTTTGCCAGATTAGGTGATAGTATTTTGTGATATACCACGTCTAAAGTGACATAACCAACGTGCAACTTTCCATTTTACCTTCTATTGACGATATATCAGCGCATGACTGGCAGCGCTTTTTGTCAAAAAATAGTAGCCCTTTTATTCAACACTCATTTTTATCTGCACTTGAGAGCAGCAAAAGTGTGCATGCCAATACTGGCTGGTTTCCATACCACTTAAAGCTACATGATAAGCACAACATACATGCGTTACTTCCCATGTATGTTAAGTCGCACTCGTGGGGTGAATATGTGTTTGATTGGGCTTGGGCGGAAGCATATGAACGCTATAACATTGATTACTATCCTAAACTTCTGGTCGCTATTCCGTTTACCCCTGTACCTACTCTAAAGTTACTTAGTGATACATTGCACATAACTGAACTGTTTTCATCGTTAACAGCCATCTGTCAGCAATCCGAGCTAAATAGTTGGCACTTTTTATTTGCATCTGACATCACAATTGATGAACAACAATTAGCTCAACTCAATGTTTATACGCGTTATAGCGTGCAGTTTCATTGGCACAATAAGAATTACCACTCTTTTGAACACTATCTCAGCTTTTTTAATTCTCGAAAACGTAAACAAGTACTTAAAGAAAGGCGAAGTATCACCGAACAAAAAATAACAATACGTCGTGTCAAAGGGTGTGATATATCGACAGCAGAGTTGCAGTATTTTTATCAGGTTTATCAACAAACTTACTTAGCGCGAAATCATCAACCACATTTAACGTTGGAATTTTTTCAGCAAATATGCCGATTACAAGGCCAACAGATGCTGTTTGTTTTTGCCAATAAAGACAATAACGACGTTGCATGCGCTTTATTTTTTACTGATGAAAATAATCTTTATGGTCGCTATTGGGACTGTAGTAACCATGTTAATAATTTACATTTTGAGCTTTGTTATTACCAAGGTATTGAGTATTGTATTGAACACGGTTTAAAACACTTTAATCCAGGTACTCAAGGAGAACATAAATTGGCAAGAGGGTTTGAACCTGTTGTACTCAAATCATTCCATTGGATCAAAGATACAGGTTTTCGTAGTGCTATTCGCGCTTACTGCCAACAAGAGCAAATAGATATGTTAAGCTATGCCAAACAGTGCCGAACGCACCTACCTTTTAAATAGCCGTACGAATATGATGGAACTTCCCTTTTCTCAAGCATGTGAAAATAATCAACAACCAATATTGGAACAACTTGCAACTTTCCTTAACGGTGAAGAAAGTATTTTAGAAGTCGGCTCAGGTACAGGGCAACACGCGGTTTATTTTGCGAAAAAACTGCCTAATATTACTTGGTTTAGCGCTGATTTAGCCATTAATCACCCCCATTTAACGCAGCGATTTAAAGAGTCGACTCTGGCAAATATTTGTGGCCCACTTGAACTAGATTTAAGCCAAGATTGGTTAACTAGCACGCGTCCATTGTTGGCAAATAAAGCAGTTTCTGTCGTTTACAGCGCGAACACCTTACATATTGTCTCATGGACTTTGGTTGAACATTTTTTTACTAGCGTCTCCGAATTACTGCCCACTCACGGCCTACTGTTTGTTTATGGCCCCTTTAATTATCAAGGACGTTTTACCAGCCCAAGCAATGCCGAGTTTGATTTATGGCTTAAAGAAAGAGACGCACAAAGTGGTATTAGAGATATAGAAGCGATTGTTAAACTGGCCAATCAGCAAAAATTAACATTAAAACACGATATTGCGATGCCTGCGAATAATCGATTTTTGGTATTTCAAAAAGAATAAAGCAAAATGTTTTGTCGCTGTAGTCGCCAAACTATGGATTTGAGTCACAAATCTTACGAACTTTTCTATTAAAACTTTTCTATATGAAAGTTATGTCAGTGACAATCAATTTATCACTGAGATAACTCCGCTTCCCCGTTAATAAACTTTTTACCACCTAATCCAATTGGTATAACACCTTAAAACTTAGGTTATTTTTTGTAGCACTTATTCTAATGCAACAAACCAATAAAGATGTTATAACATCACACAAAATAAACCTAACTAATTAAATAATGGAGAAAACGTGACTACGCAAACCGTCACAAGTTCATGGCAAAACCATTCAACTGTTGAATCAACAATTAATGTAAATAAACGTTTAGCAAGCATAGATGCTCTGCGCGGCTTGGTTATTGTCTTTATGTTAATCGATCATTTAAGGGATATGTTTTATTTACATGTCCAAGTAGCTGATCCTGTTAATGTTAACGTTACTGAACCTGCCCTATTCCTGTTGCGTTTACTAAGTTCTTTATGTGCACCTATTTTTGTATTGTTAACTGGCCTTTCAGCATACCTTTATGGCTTGCACCATACTAAACAAGAAGTGGCTAAGTTTTTATTCAAACGAGGCGCAATTCTTGTTCTACTCGAACTAACAGTTATTAGCGTTGCATGGACTGGTAGCATTCCACCGAGTAAATTATATTTACAAGTTATCTGGGTGATTGGCTTGAGCATGATGTTAATGTCAGCCTTAATTTATTTACCCAAAAAAGTGCAATGGGGTTTGGCAATCACGTTGATCGCTGGACACAATGCGCTTGATAGCATTCAATTACCCTCAGAACATACTTTTCACACCATATGGGCCATTCTTCATCAGCGAGATTGGTTACAAATTACTGATTCTCTTAGCGCCAGAACAAGCTACCCATTAATACCTTGGCCCGGCATAATGTTGCTCGGTTATTTATTGGGTTGCTGCTTTAATCCTGTTATATCTGCGCAGTCAAGACAAAAACAGTTATTGAAGTTAAGTGGCGGTTTTATGGTTTGTTTTATATTGATCCGCATGAGCAACCTTTATGGTGATGCCCCTTGGTTTGTCGGAGAGCATTTTGGGATTACTTTGATGAGCTTTTTTGCACTCACTAAGTACCCACCTTCTTTACTATTTACCTTGTTTACACTTTCTATCGGCTTTGTATTACTGGTATGGTTTGAACAGCGACAACAAAGCAAGTTAACTAAAATCTTGTTAGATTTTGGCTCAGCGCCGATGTTTTTTTACATTTCTCACCTTTATATCATTGGCATCACCTATTTGTTATGCGTCAATATCTGGGGGAAAAATCAGGGCAAATATTTTGGTTTTGACCACCTAGGTTGGCTATGGCTGTTATTTGTATTGATGATAGTGCCACTTTATTTTGCCACTAAATGGTTCGGAAAACTGAAACAACGACGCAAAGATATTCGTTGGTTAAAATACTTTTAGCCGTTTTGGCGTATGAACCAAAATCAATAGACATGGACGTTTATTTTATTTGCTCTACACAATAGTTCATCACGTGCTATATTGATCTTTAAATAGGAGAACGACAATGCGCTCAATAAACAACATATACATTTTACTTGCTTTAGCAACCTGTGGGCTGTTACTTATTCCGTTTACCGCTTCACAAATTACTGCTGAAGTTGACTGGAAAATTTTTGACTATATTGTCATGGGATTACTAATTTTTGGCTTTTCCAGTTTATTTGTCTTTAGCTCTCGCCGAGTCCCTAAAAATAAACGAGTATTAGTAGGTGCTGGTCTATTTTTGTTGTTTATATACATTTGGCTTGAGCTTGCTGTTGGCGTTTTTACTACGTTAGGCAGCTGATATTTTTAATAAATTCAAAATGTACTAACGTTTTATTTCACTCGTTTACATAAACACGGCATCGTCGTGTTTATAACACTTAAATTCAAGCACATTGCCTGAAAAATCTTTTATAAAGAAGTTTTTTTGTTCATATTTTTTGCCAGCATACCTTATTTGTGGCGCATACATGTATGGAAGGTTATTTTCATCTATGCTCGCGATCAGCGCGCTAAAGTCTTGCTCAGTTAACAAACAACCAAAATGCGGCGTCGGTACAGTTAAATCATCAACTTGACCTTGCGTTGTAGCAGCAATAACGCCAACATGAGCAGACACTTGATGACCAAAAAAATTAAAGTCTAGCCACTCATCGGTACTTTGCCCTGCTTGGCAACCTAAAATATCTATATAAAATTTGCGTGTTGATTCAATATCGTTAACGTTGAACGCCAAATGAAATCGTGAACGTATCATTTTCCTTCCTATTTTATTTTAACGTTTCGTCAGACGTGGCTAAATACATACACTGGTAGCGTAATTCACCGAGAAACGTTCTCGCGGCTGGGCCAAGCAAATCACCATCATCAAATAATAAGTGCAATTTTGCAGTTCGCTTTAACCCATTATTAAGCGTTAAAGGTTTTAGTTTGCCGGTTAATAGTTCGTGTTCAATTAATGGTACGGGTAACCACGCAAAACCAAATCCACTTTTGATCATTTCTATTGAAGTCTTCATGTGGCTCACTGTCCAACGTTGCTCAGCGTCTAACCAACCTTGATCGTGATTTTTTCCATGAGCAGAATCTCTTACGACAATTTGGCGATGTGATTTTAACTGTTCAAAGCTTATTGTTTTTTCTGAACTATGCAGTAAATGATCGGGACTCGCCACGCCAAGAAACTCAATATCACAAAGCTCCTCACTAAACATACCGCTAACAGGGAAAGGAGAAATTGCGATGTCCACTTCGGCATTTTCTAACAGTTCTGTTGAGCCACTTAATACAGACTCAATCAATTCAATATGTAATAGCGGAAACTCACCCGATACTTTATCCAACACTTTATACAACAAATGTTGTGGAAAGATCTCATCTACAGCAATTCTAAGCCTAGACTCTACACCCTCTGCCAAAGTGATACCAACCGCCTCTACCCTTGCTGCCTCGTCAAGCAGGGAATCAACACGTCTTAACATCAATTTACCCGCTTCGGTAAGTAGTGTTTTTCGCCCTTCGATACGAAAAAGCTTAACATCAAGTGCATGTTCAATTTTTTGCACCGCATTGTGGATACTCGACTGACTCTTGTGAACACCAGCAGATGCCTGGTTAAAGCCACCAAAATCAACAACAGCTTTAAACATGCGCCACTGCTCTAATGTGATTTTTAACATGCCATTTCCTTTTATAAGCTTAGAAAAACGGTATCAATCGCCTAAGCAGAATAAAAAATAGATTTTTATCTTACAGTATTCTACAAAAAAGAATTAGAAGAATTAAAAATCACATCACATAGCAATAACTGCCTACATTAAACTTCTTCCCTAAAGTGTGGTGTTGAATAGTCTATCGCAGGACCTTTTGGCACAACCTGAGTAGGATTTATCATGGTATGGCTAAAATAGTAATGGCGCTTAATATGGTAAAAGTCGACTGTTTCGGCAACGCCGGCAATTTGATATAAATCACGCACGTAGTCAGCTAATTGGCTAAATTGCTCTATAGGCTTTTTATTACATTTAAAGTGTCCAACATACACTGCATCAAAACGAATTAACGTCGTAAATAATCGCCAGTCAGCTTCGGTAACTACATCACCCATTAAATATCTCTTGCCTGCTAATCGAGCATTAATCTCATCTAAGGCATCAAATAATTTGTCGTAAGCGTCTTGGTATGCTGTTTGTGATGTTGCAAAACCAGTTTTGTAAACGCCATTATTGATATGGTCGTAAATAAAAGCATTTAACTCATCAATCTCTTCACGTAAATGAGCTGGATAAAAGTCTTTTTGATTGCCCGTAATATCATTAAACGCCGAGTTAAACATACGAATAATTTCTGCCGACTCATTATTTACAATACACTGTTGCTGTTTATCCCAAAGTACAGGCACAGTCACTCGTCCAGTGTAATTTTCATTGTTTTTCAAATACACCTGATACATGTATTGACTATCAAACAGATGATCACCTGAGCTGTGATTATTGGTATCAAAAGTCCAACCATTTTCCATCATATCAGGGCTAACAACTGAGACAGAAATATGCTTTTCCAGCCCCTTTAGTTTCCTAAAAATTAATGTTCGATGTGCCCATGGACAAGCCAATGACACATACAAATGATAACGCCCAGATTCCGCTTTAAAGCCGCTATTGCCAGTTAGTCCAGCTTCGCCATCTTTCGTTACCCAATGACGTAGTTGCGCTTGCTCACGTTCAAACTTTCCGTCACTTTTTTTTGTGTCGTACCATTTATCTTGCCACTTACCTTCTACCAATAACCCCATGTTATTCTCCTTATTAACCTACTGGAATTTCGCCAAATTTTCCTGCCCGATAATCATCAATGGCTTGCCTTAGCTCTGCTTGAGTATTCATGACAAACGGTCCCATATGTGCAACTTGCTCGTTAATTCTACTGCCTGTAAAAATAAGCATTCCTGCTTCCTCTTGAGCCGAAAGCTCAAGTATAGACCTTGGTTCAATAACCAGTAGTTGACCCGCGCTAAAGCCATTAACTTGACCAGTATGCACATACACTAAAATTTGTTCATTAAGCTGACAATCAAGCGTGGCAGAACTGTTTTTAGGCAAGGTTAGATCTGCAATTGCCGCATTTGCCGAAAGTTGGGTTAACGGGGAGGTGACTGTTTTACCTGCAAATTGCCACTGTCCTGCCAGTGCTTTTAACTGCGCACCGAATTCATTAACCTGAACTGGCAAAGGGGTATCGACGGAGTCTTGATAAATTGCTGGACGCAGCTTATCTTTGGCTGGCATATTGACCCATATTTGAAAGCCATGCATCCCCTCTTCTGTTGCCACCGGCATTTCAGAGTGAACTACACCATAGCCAGTACTCATCCATTGTACATCGCCTGATGAAATCACTTTTCGGTTACCTAATTGATCTTTATGTTCAAAGCCACCTTTGATCATGTAGGTAAAGGTTTCAATACCACGGTGAGGATGAGGCGGGAAGCCACCAATAAAATCGGCTTGATCGTCAGACTTTAACTCATCAATCATTAAAAAAGGGTCAAGGTGTTGCCCTGAGAAATCAGCAACTCGTGATATTTTAACACCGTCTCCATCACTGGTTGCCATACTTTTAATCACGTTAATGACGTTCATTTTTCTACTCTGTTGGTTTATTTAGACATAGCTTAACAATCATCACAACAGAACAAAATTCGATTTTTTAGCCTTTTTCATTTCAATTTTAAGAACGAAAATTGACTCTTAACAGTGCATTTGAACAAGCAGTTACCAATAAGATTATGAGAACACACTCTTTAATATTTTTATTTTTTACTTTAGTTACCATACGCTGCAAAACTTATTATTTAGCCTCAAGTTTGTATAAGAAATACTGCTAATTGAAGAAAGCAATAACCACAATGTTACTTGGTTGTGGTTATTGCTCATTTAACGCTATCGATACGACTGCTCTCGGTATATCACCGATAATATTTGATCATAGAGGATGTACTAAATAGCATGACAATAGAGCGCGATAGTGTGTTTGTATTTAGCCATAATGGCAGAGTACAAGTTGATATCAACAGCAGGGTTGGTTCTTCAAATACCTTTAAATGAATAACAGTTAAAATTTCGGCGGCTATATAATTTCTAGCAGCCGACGAACAATATTTAAACTTTTCTAAATCTTTCTATTAAATAAAGGCTCCCAACTATGGTGCCAAAAGGAATGCTCAACAACAAAATAACCGAGAGCGGCATTGCAATGGAATGCACGGTTTTATTTTGTTTTAATAAATAGATACCACATAAGAAACATAGAAAGTTGACTGCCAACATAATGTTTATCATCAATAAAACGAGCAAAGGAAGTTTACTGGTATCAGATAGTGTTATGCCGCCAAAAATATAAATAGCTAAAAAGACTATCGTTGATAGTGCGCCATATAAGGTAAAGGCAAGTCCTGATATCTTGTATTGATTATCCATTATTTAATCCCACCTATAGAAGTTATAGTGTTGTATCGAAACATTTGTAATGCTAAACAGTTGTTTCTTTTATTCTCTATAAAAAAATGCCTGCAAAAAAGTAACCTGATCCAAATCCAAGACATCCCATAGAAAGTCCTCTAAAAAACTTCAACATTTTAGACATTTGGTAAATACTTTTTCCTTTTAGTAATGAATCAACAAGATAATCTTGCCCTGTAAGTGAAAAAATAATAGACAAACTTAATAGTCCTATAGAAATATATACATCTTGTCCTATTTCAATCACTTTTAACTGAATTAGAATAATTAGTGCGCCGATCACGGCAGACGAAAACCAAGCATATTGTTTTAATAAATCAAAATGTAATTCAGTGGTCACAGTTTCATTTTTTGCTTTATTTAACTCAGTAACATCAGTACTTTCTTGTTTTTCACTGTTGTTTTCTGTTGTCATAAACTTCAATCCTTTTTCATTATTATAAGTTTTATAAATGGCTCAATTAAAGCGCCTTTAATTTTTGCAGGTGAAAGATTCGGTAGAAACAGACTTTATATTACCTTCTCCGCATTGCTGCGTAGCTAAACGAGTATTTTCTTCAACTTGAGCAGAGCTAGTAAAAGATTCAAGAAAATTAAAAAGTAAAAACATAAAAAATATCGCCCCAATGACGATGTAATATGAGTCGTTATTTAACGATGATTTAAGCATTTATCAGCTCACTTTTGTTATTTAGGAAAAGAATCTAGAAAAAATAAGGTAACAAACTAAGTAGTAACATATATCTTTGTATCCAACATTTTTGCACCAATGGCATTAAATCTTTAGTCAATTGTGTAATGCATTGGTATTAGTATGTTAAAGCGCGATTTAATTACAATAAATTACAACAATACACTGACAGAGTCGATGACACCTAGCGCGTCTTTTTCAATCGCCGCTTGGCGTTCTTCTTCTGTTAAAATGCCAACAAATGGCGTTTTGCGTCTGATTTTACGCATGTAGGGTGTATCTTCTGTCATCCCCTGCAAAAATACCTCTGGTTGGTCAATGAGCTCTAATATACTGATCCAGTTAATGTAGTGGCTGTAACGTATGGTTTTTTCTTCTCGCTGTTGTTCTAACTTTTCTTTCACTTGCACAGCAAGCGAATGATCAGCGAGTAGCTTTTCGGCAATGGCGCGATGAATGGCGATGATTTGCCTATCGATATTTTCATCTTTTATACCCGTTTTTTTAATGGAATACGGTCTGTTTTTTCTGTGATTACTGCGTCGATTAAACATTAATGAAAATCCCGTGATGTTGTTTTTAAGGTAGCCAGTTCGTCTGTTAAGTCAATCAATTTACCAGCGATCACATGTGTCACTTCCCCTTCGCGCTCTAACATACCTTTTACTTTTAAAATTTTAGCTGTCATGTAAGGCTGTTTTTGCGCTCTAGAGGTTGCCGACCATACCACGACATTGATATTGCCGGTATCGTCTTCTAAGGTCATAAACGTTACGCCAGAGGCAGTACCTGGCGCTTGTTTTCCGGTCACAACACCGACCACAGTGACCAATGATTTGTGTGCTTTATCTTTTAATTCTGTCATACGTGTAAACTTGGTTAACTTGCCCGCTTCATCAAGCAAGGTGATCGGGTGTTTATTTAACGATAACCCCGTTGAGGCGTAATCTTCACTCAGGGTATCAATATCACTTGGCGCAAAATAAAATGCCTCTTGCTGCCCTTCATGAACGGCAAACAACGGCATATTTTGCTCTGTATCCATAATTTTCCAACGTGTTTGGTAGCGATTACCTGCAATGCGATGAAAGGCATCGGCACTGGCCAACTGTTCCATGGCATAGCGGTTAAGACCGAGTTGTTTTACCTGATTCACTGACTCAAAACCTTGCTTGGGCCTCTGCTGTAATAATTGTTTAGCCGCCTGCTGGGCAAAGCCATTAATAATGCGTAAACCTAGTCGTATCGCTTTATTACCTTCATCATCAACCACTTGATGATCATAGTATGATTCATTCACACACACAGGTAACACCTTAATGTCATGCCGTTTAGCGTCTTGTATCAGTTGTGACGGGGAATAAAACCCCATAGGTAAACTATTTAATAACGAAGTATAAAACAACGCTGGATAATAATACTTAAGCCATGCTGACACATAAGCTAATACGGCAAAAGACGCCGAATGGCTCTCTGGAAAACCATATTCGCCAAAACCTAATATTTGATTAAATATTTGTTCAGCAAACGCTACCTGATAACCACGCGCCTGCATGCCGTTGATCAACTTGGTTTTAAACTGCATGAGCTTGCCGTTTTTTTTCCAACTGGCCATCGCGCGTCTTAGCTGATCGGCCTCACCGCCTGTAAAGCCAGCAGCTACCATGGCAAGTTTAATCACCTGCTCCTGAAAAATAGGGACACCTAAGGTGCGCTCAAGCACGCTTTTAACTTCCTCTGACGGATATTCAACAGGCTCAAGGCCGTCTCGCCTTTTTAAAAAAGGATGTACCATATCCCCTTGTATTGGCCCAGGGCGCACAATAGCAATTTGAATGACTAAGTCATAATAACACTTAGGTTTCAGACGAGGTAACATGCTCATTTGAGCGCGAGATTCTATTTGAAACAAACCAACGGTATCTGCTTGTTGGATCATAGCGTAGACATCAGGGTCGCCTTGTAAGCGGGTAATTGAGGCAATACTCAATTCACGTTGATAGTGCTGCTCTACCAAAGTAAAGCATTTACGAATGGCACTTAACATGCCCAAGGCTAAAACATCAACTTTTAATAAGCCTAGCGATTCTAAATCGTCTTTATCCCACTGAATAACGGTACGTTCTGGCATACTGGCGTTTTCTACTGGCACCAATTCATACAAAGCGCCTGCTGAAATCACAAAGCCGCCAACATGTTGAGATAAGTGCCGTGGAAAGCCCTTTATTTCATTCACTAAATGAATAAACTGTTGGCCTTTGCTCGAGTCAGGATTTAACCCTAATTCCACCACTTGCGATTGCCAATCAAGCCCTCGGTCGCGGCGGTTAATGTTTTTAATAAAAAACTCTAACTGGGTGATATTGATGCCCAGCGCTTTACCCACTTCACGTATCGCGCTTTTTAAACGATAGCTGATCACCGTTGCAGCAATTGCAGTACGTTCTCTACCATATTTTTGATAGATATACTGAATAACCTCTTCGCGACGTTCATGTTCAAAATCTACATCGATATCAGGTGGTTCATCACGCTCTTTACTGATAAAACGCTCAAACAATACATTAATTTGCCGAGGATCTACCGAAGTGATTTCTAAGCAGTAACACACGATAGAGTTTGCCGCTGAGCCTCTACCCTGATACAAAATGCCTTGCTGTTTAGCAAACATCACCACATCGTGAATGGTGAGAAAATAATAGGGGTAATTCAACTCTTCTATCAGAGTCAGCTCTTTTTCAATCGTGCGTTCAATGTCACTTGGTATGCCGTCAGGAAAACGAATGTTAATACCTTTTGCCACTAGCTCTCGTAAATGCGCTATTGGCGTTTTATGGTTAGGGACTAACTCTGCGGGATATTCGTACTTAAGTTCAGCTAAATTAAAGGTGCATTGGCTAGCAATATAACAAGCTTGCATTAACCACTCATGCTTAAATAACTTACTCAACTTTGTTGTTGAGCGTAGCGTTCGTTCAGCATTAGATAAACGCTGATGTCCTAAATCAGCAATCGGCACTCCAGCTTTAATCGCCGTGAGAGTGTGCTGTAACTCTAAGCGATTAGCATGATGAAACAATACACCGCCACAGGCACAAATAGGTAATTCAAACTGTTTAGCTAACGCAACATTATGCTGAATATAAGTTTGATCGTTATGCAATAAACGCCGCTGCATACCTAGCCATAAACGAGGCCTATGGTACTTGGTTAACCACAGCCCCCAGTGCTCATCACTTACATTCCCTGTTGGTAGCCAAATAACAAAACAATGTTTGACCGACATTAAATCCCATTCTTGTAAGGCGTAATCACCTTTTTCGCTACGTCTTCTTGCATTGGTGATAACACGACAAAGCTCGGCATATGCCTTGCGGTGTGGGCACAATAAAATCACCTGTAATTCATCATTAAGCCAAAACATACTGCCAACAATAAGCTTAATCGCCAGCTCATGTTCTTTTATTGCGCTATGTGCTCGCACCACACCAGCGACTGAACATTCATCCGTAATGGCAATGGCTTGATAGCCTAAAAAGTTAGCTTGGATCGCTAATTCTTCAGGATGTGATGCCCCTTGTAAAAACGAAAAGTTACTTTGGCAAAATAATTCAGCGTATTGCATCAACTAAACATTCCGTGAATAAACCACTGTTGGTTTTTGTCTTTAAATAACCACAACCAACGCCCGGTTTCACTTCGGCCAATAAAGTAATCTCGAACAACAGGGTGATCATCCCACCAGCCGGTGACTACACGCTCTGGGCAAGAGACGATTTGAATCGCTTCTGTCGGCGGAACGGGAGTTGGCAACAATAAGCTTGGGCGTAATAGCTCACTTTTTAGGATTTTTGCCTGTACAGAAAAAGGTGCAGTTAACTGATTGGCAACTTCAGGGCGGTCATCATGTGCTATCTGCAGCCCTTTAATTTTATCTTTACCCAACTTGGCCGATAAAATCGATACTAACTCAGAAGATGACAAACTGCCCTGAGAGCCTTTAAATAAATCAACACGCTGTGCGTATTTATTGAGTGTTCGTGTCACTTTTAAAGTGATGGCGATCACAGGCGCATTAAGCTTTATCGATTCTAAAGACAATTGTGTCAACTGCTTCCACTTATCGGCACGATACTCGCCTTGTGCCGCGGTCACACTAAAACTTAAATCGTCACTATCGCGCTGATGTAGCACAAGCAATACCTCTGCAGCTAACTTATCTTTGAGCCTAAGGTAGCGATCAAGTAGTTGATAAAGTTTTAATAACGGCTTTTCCAAATACTGTAGATTAGACACTTCATAATAAAGCTCCAAATATTGCTCGAAGTGTTCAGGTGGAATATAAAAATTAACCGGATGTTGCAATTGCCCTGTCAGCCGACCAATATAATTGACGACCTCAATGTTAAAGCGTTTTGATAATGCGGGTAAGCTTAGTGATAGTAAATCGTCAAAACAATGAACGCCAACTTTCGCTAAGTGATTGATCACTTTAGGCTCAAGATCGGCACAAATCAGCGGTTGTTCCGCTATTTTTTGCTGTAAATAATGCTGATCCGCACAAATGTGATCTAATCGTTGTCGCGCTAACATTCTGGCGGCATAAGGCGAATAGCCCGTCGCGTAGTGATAACTCAGCGCCAAGCGATTTAAGTGCTGAGCAAGATGCTGCCAATAACTATTTAAATTTTGATGCAGGGTTAACATGTTTGACACCCTGAGCAACAAGCCATTAGGTGGATATAAAGCAATATCGGCCGTCACCGAATATAACCAGTGAGCAATGCGTTTTAACAAGCGACTTTCCACCTGTTGCTGATAAGGCAGTACTTTTAGCTCACTACACAAAGATGATGCGCTACCTAAGCCCATCCCCACACGAATGCCTTCATCAATTGCTAGCTGACTGAGTTGCACCACTTCATTGCGCTTTTCATCAACAATAATTAATGGCTTTATGCCAACATCGGGTTGTCGAAATAAAGCGTCTAACTGTAATGATGGAAAATGCAAATAAAGCCACAGCGTCATACTTAACTCACTTTCACCTTAGGAAAGTGCACCACGTTATCTGGCCTTGCCTGTACAGTAAGTGCCGGCCAATAATCAGCCATGCCTATGGTAAAATCGCCTGACGGCCACCCTTGTTTGCGTTTATTAATACGCGCTAAAACGCCTTGTTCATGTGCTTGTAGCGACATGCTTAAATCAAAAGGCAATGACAAAGATTCCGCTTTATTTACCCGCAAAATAAACTGATGGCTGTTACCTGTATGACTGGCAACTTGTAAACGTTTAATTTGGTGTACTTCCAGTGCTTGGTTTAGCCACATCACCACACTATGACAAGCACCACTGCGTAAACATTGCTCTGCCGCCCACAATGCTTGTTGCTGATCATCGGGGTAGACAATCAAGACTTTATCCAATTCAAAGCCTTGAGCCGCCAATGCTTGAGCACTGACAATACCCTGCGGCGCGATAAACACCACTAAGCGTTCTTGTGAAAAGGCTTGTTTAAGCAAAGGTAACAACAAACGCAGCTCACCAATACCTGGCTCACTTTGTATTTCAGTCACCCCCTGAGTAAAACCACCGGCAAGCTGTTCATCCAAGGTTTGATAACCGCTAGATTCACCCACACTAACCGTTGCTTTTTTGGAGCCCTGCCACACTAAATGCTGATGTTGCAATATATCGATTAACTTATTCATGATTCAAATCACCTGTATATATTTACAGTATAATTTACTGGTAAAAAATTTCTAGTGATCGATGAATAAATTTTTCTATTCAATTAAAAAGCATAAAAAAAGGCGACCTACCGCATCAACACAAAAGAAGCAGTTTGTCGCCATCATATATTGCTTATTATGAGTAGTGGCTTATACCAATTGGTATCACCCTATTTTTTGTACATTATTTTACCGTTTTTAACCACGCTTCAAATTCATATTTACCTGCATACACACCCAATAATTTTTTCTGGTTATCGACGATTAAATAAGTAGGTGTTCCTAGATTAGCAAGCACACGAGTTAAAGCAGAATCAGCCACTTCACCTTGATATATAACAAAAGGGTATGCGATCTCACTTTGTTCAATATGTGTTTTAAAGCTGTCTATATCAGCGGCACCTGCAATACCAATGACAGTAAACTTTTCTTGCTGGTGCAGCGCATTTATTGCAGGAATCGCCTTGCGACAAAAGCCACACCCATCACTATACACTTGGAAAATCGTCCATGGCGTCGTCTTTACTAAATCATCGATATGTTGCCCTGATAACGTTTTTGCATCCAATGACCATGTTTTATTAACTATTGGTTTTGGCAGCGCTAATTTTTTTATCTGTTCAGCGATTTTCTTTTCTCTTTGAGCTAGCTTATTTTGTCTTTCAGCTAAGGCTTGTTGATTTTCTGGCGTATTGCGTAGATATAATTGAACACTCACCTTGCCATCGACAAAACCTTTTGACTCCAACATCGCTAGGCCAATGCCAACATCATCAACAAACCCCACTGTTTGCGGCTGAGCAGATAAAAAATGTGATTGGCCTTTGCTATCTATAACTTCCACTAGGAAATCATTAATAATGTTATTATTGACACCACTAAAGGCAAAAGGAGTCGCTATCGCCCCTTTTAAGACATCACCTTGTGCATAAAGATGTACAGGAGGGAAACGCGTTGAGTTGGATGAAAAAGGTAATGTTGTATTTTCTCTTGAGTCCCACTCTAACCAGTTATCAAGGTTTATTTCATTCGCTTGTAATAACCTTGGCATATTTAGCAACAACGCTAATAACAAATAGGTAAAGAACTTTATAGCCATGTGCTTTCCTTAGCATGTAATTAAAAACTAGCATCAAATTACAAATAAAAACAACACATTGCAACTAATCGTTTTTTACTGACCACTTTTCTTTATGAATTAAACGCTCTAGATTTTCTCTTGGTAGCCAACCAAACTCTTCCAGCTCAGGTTTGCTTTTAAATTTAGAGACATACCCTAAACACAAGTAGCCAATAATATCGATGTGATCTGGAATGGCTAACGTATCTCGCAGCACTTGGTCGTGAATAATGCTAACCCAACCCAAGCCGATATTTTCAGCGCGCGCCGCTAACCACATGTTTTGAATAGCACAAACTGTACTATACAAATCCATTTCTGGTTTAATAGTACGCCCAATAACAACGGGGCCATTGCGTTGTCTATCACAAGTAACACAAATCCCTAATGGCGATTCAACAATGCCTTCAAGTTTAATGTTTTGATATGCCGCGCGTTTATCTTCAGAAAACTGTGCTGCTGATTCTGCATTGGCAAGATCAAAGCCCTGTTTAATGGCTTGTTTAGTCGCTTGCTCTGTCACCAAAATAAAATCCCAGGGCTGCATAAAGCCAACACTGGGAGCGTGATGACCTGCCGATAAAATACGCGCTAAAACATCGTCAGCGATGGGTTTATCTAAAAACTCCCTGCGCACATCTCGTCGTGCATAAATGACCTTGTATAACGCATCTCTTTCTACATCACTTATATTCATACTATCCCCCAGCAAAAGCCGGACGATTTTGCATGGTATTCCTTTAGAAATCTAGCCCCACTAAAAACAACTGTATAGAATTTGTCACAAATAAGAATCTAATAATTTCCATATCATGATAGATGTTGTTAACAATAACAGGTAAAATGCGCGCTTCGCTGTAGTTTTGATAAGGCAAATTCACAATGACCGATATACGTTCTAGAGTTTCTCTACATGTTGGCAAGCAAGGTAATATTCCTGCTGAAATTGTCACGTTTAAACAATTTACTACTGGCAACGAACATATCGCCATTATTTTTAAACAAGCAGATCAAACACAAACAGCTCCTTTAGTCCGTATGCACTCGGAATGTTTAACGGGTGATGTATTCCATTCTTCACGTTGTGACTGTGGTGATCAGCTAGATGAAACCATTGAGCGCATGTCAAAAGAAGGTGGTATTTTGTTGTACCTTCGTCAAGAAGGCCGTGGCATTGGTTTATACAACAAGTTAGACGCTTACGAGCTACAGTCTCAAGGCATGAACACCTATCAAGCGAACAAAGCATTAGGTTTTGGTGAAGACGAGCGTGAATATTCAGACGCCGTACACATGTTAAAAGCATTAAAAGTGCAACGTTTAACCTTGATCACCAATAATCCGAAAAAAATCGCTGCCCTAGCAGCTAACTTTGAATTAGTTGCCGACGAGCGCACCGGCACTTATGTGAAACAAGATAACCTCTGTTACTTAAAAACAAAGTCAGCCCACGGCGACCACTTACTCAACGCCGAAAAATTCACACCAAAAGCCAGTTAATCTGGCTTTTTTTATACCTAATTTTTATCCCATTATTTGCCTTGATTAAATTTTCTTCTTTACATAAAAGTACACTTGTTCTATTTTAATAAAAGTACAAGTGTACTATTTTTAAAAAAGTGGATGCTCAAAATGAAATTTAATTATTTTCACGGTAAACAACAAAAGTTTGGTATTACGCAGCTAGGGCTTGCCATAACAGCAGCTTTTGCCAAGTTAGCACCGAAATTAAGTACGCTTGTAGGTAAACAATTGCTGTTAAACCCACATGGCAGACGTCGCTATCAATTTAAGCAAATTGAACCGAGACATGAGCTTAACTTAGTCACCTCTATGGGTACTGCACATGTGAACTTATTTGGCTCAAGCAGAGAGGTCATTGTCTTAACTCATGGTTGGGGAGATAACAGCTACAGTTTTGAACGTCTCATTCAATCGTTGACCGAACAAGGATATATGGTTGCCGCCGTTGATCACATTGGCCATGGCAAATCAACCGGTAACAAAGCTCACCTATTAAGTTTTATTGAAACCATGGAAATCTTACTTGAACACTTTGAGCTAGAACGCATTAAGGTTAGCGCTATTGTCGCGCATTCCATGGGCGCTATCGCGACATTGAACTTGCCTGAAGCGTCACTAGACAATAAAAAAATTGTCTTGATCTCATCCCCTGTGCAATTTTTTGATCTGATGTTTGAAAAAGTTGAGCAAGTGGGTATTTCTAGGCGATTATTGATCCGAGTATTGGAACAAGTTAGCGGTGCATATGGCCGAACATGGCATCAGTTAAAATCAGAAAACCAACGCAATAAACTGGGAATGGACGTCACTTTTGTTCATGATTTAAACGATCGCTTTGCGCCATTCGAGCACCTTAAACAGTTTATCCAAGGTCATGACAAAGTTATTACTACTGAAGGACTTGGTCACAGCAAAATTTTAGGGGATACTAAGGTTATTGATTCAATTACTCGGGTACTGGCTTCTTGAGCAATAAAGGCGAACGCACTCGCAAAGAAATTTTAAAACAAAGCATCATCTTTAGCAGTAAATTTGGCTTGGCTGATATCACTATAGGTCAAGTCTCTAAACTGTGTAATATGTCGCGAACTGGCGTTATTTCACACTTTAAAAACAAAGAAGATATGCAAATTGCGATTTTGCAATTTGGTGAAGATCTCTACATTGACCGCGTGATTAAACCTGCTTGGCGTGAAAACCATTTAGAACATGTAGAAGCACTACTCGACAATTGGGCGAATTGGACCAGTGAGATGTTTAATGATTATTTGATCAGCTGTCCCTTTATCAAAGCGGTTGTAGAATTTCAAAATCGTCCAGACTCTCCAGTGCGTACTTTTGTGATTGATCAACAAAACAGGCTAATTGACTATTTACGCCATCGCATTCAACGCTGTATTGAGCATGATTTATTAATTCCCGATGCTAAAAGCCATGTCATTGCCTATGAACTGTATAGCCTGTATTTAGGGCACGCCATTACTCAACACACTGTCACCTTTGAAACCGCAGATGCTATGTTTCGCCAAAGTGTTAAGCGTTTACTTAAGCAGTATCGACGTGAAGCAACTATCACAGATTAAAGCAGTGCCAGCCCTTGTGCTGATTTTTCTTTCATAAAATGACAAACTTTCCAGCTCTCTGGGTTCCATCCCAATAAAAAGCGATAAAAGTCAGCCCAAGCAATAGGATATAACTCGGTATATTCTTGTGATAAGGCACCCATATCTATGCGCTTGTTGTAGTGTATTAGCGCTTCTTTAAGACATGATAGGTAGATATCAAGTATTTGATCATCATATTGATAAAGTTGCTGATTAGAAAAACAACTACCAGCAAGGTAAGCCAGATCTTTTACCCCTACTCCTTTACCGACATATTGAAAATCAACAGCAGCGACTCTATCCCCTGCTGTTTGAAAGCATAAATTAGCAAATTTAGCATCACCATGGATCAAGGTTAAAAACTGTGCTTGATTCAATTTATTATCAATGTTGCTCGCTTGTGTTTTATATTCACTTTCTGGCATGCCTTGCCATTCATCTTGACGAGTTGCTAAGTGCCAGTAGCTGCCAATTGGCCAAAGCCCTTGCCCATCATTGCCGATAAAGTTTGCATGAAAATAGGCAAGCCATTTTACTGCACGGGTAAATGTGTCCCAACAGCCTTTATCATATCGAAGATCGTAGCCATTCTCATCCAAGTCTTCCATAACTAACAAAGTGTATTCTCTGTCGTTTAAACTCGCGATAAGCTTTGGCACTTTATGATAAATATCTGTCGATTGTGCGTACTCTTGATAAAAATGAGCTTCTACTTGGTAGGATTTAAGCTTTCGTTGATGGCCAACTAAAGAGTTCCAACCTCTGGGATGATTAACTTGATCAGGTGGTGCAACCACTTTTACGATGAAATGTTTTGCCTGTTTATGGCTAAAAATACGAAGTATCTGTCCATAGCCACTCCACAATGACTGAACTTGATGCGATAACGCTATTGAATCATCTTCAAGTAAATGTTTAAGCTTATTTATTATATCTACCATCGTCATTTAACTATTTCTAACACCTAAAAAAGCAACTAAATATAATTGCCAAATATAAAGGCAACTATATTTGATTGCCTAAATCAAAGCAATTATATATAGTTTATATCGAATATGACGAGAGTATATCGAATTATGAGCTTAGCCGTATTAACTGGCGACATAGTAAACTCCACTAAAATGCCAGCAACTGAATATCAATTAGTCATTAACAGACTACAACGCTTAATTGTTCAGGCAGATGAACACTTCTCTGCATCAGGACAGATCTTTAGAGGCGACGCCTTTCAGTTGCACTATACAGACATAGCGCAAGCGTTAAAAAGTACTTTGCTTATCAAGTTAGGTTTGTACATCACAGAACAAGTACCAAGCCCTGTGCAATGCACTTTGTCATTAGCCTATGGACAAGGATTGGTTAAAAACGAAAGCCCAAATACCTCATCAGGGCCCGTTTATACCACCTCTGGCAGGGAGTTGGAAAATACAACAAGTGGCGATTTATCTGTGCATATATCTCACTGTGATGCTCAGAATGAACTTATCTTACTGACGCAATTTTTAAATCATTTGTTAAACCGCTTAACAAAAACTCAAGCTGAGTTACTATATCAGTATGTAATGAGTGACTTTGCAGAACACAAAAAACTGGCAGAGCTAACAGGCACAACTAGACAAAACATTAGTAACCGCTTAGCGAATATTGGTGCGACGTTAGTTGAAAATTATTGTCAACTCATCAACCAATATGTAGCGACTATCAAAGGGAACATATGATCGAATTATTGCTGCTTTTAATCACGGCTCATGTCATTGCTGATTTCTATTTACAGCCTGCAAGTTGGGTAAGCTGTAGAAACAGCAAACACCTTAAATCTCCGGCGCTGAAAAAACACCTTCTTGTTCATGCTACTTTGTACTCACTGGTGTTTATCACCTGCCAAACCTCAATATTCGCCGCTATTATCGCAGTCATTGTTCTCACTTTAACTCATGGCATCATAGATTTATGGAAATCATATAGGCCAAACAACTTAACTTACTTTGTCATTGATCAGCTGTTACATTTATTGATAATTTTGAGCGTTTGGATAGCAATAGCGCAAATAAGTTGGCAAAGCATACAAGACGCGTTAATTCTTATCGCTCAACCACAAAATGTCATTATCGCATTAGCTTACGTTCTGGTTTGTAAACCAGCCTCGGTCATTATTGCGCTGGCATTGCAAAAATATACTCGCGCCTTATCGCAAGAAAATAGTAACTCAGCACATGCAACTGACAATATGGGATTAGTGTCTGCAGGCGCCATGATAGGTTACATTGAGCGTTGTTTAGCCATCACATTTATTTTTGTTGGACAATTTGCAGGTATTGGATTTCTTGTCGCAACAAAAACTATTTTCCGTTTTGGCGATCTCACTAAAAACAAAGACATGAAGCTAACGGAATACATGATGTTAGGCACGCTACTTAGCTATGCGATTGCGCTAGTCATTGGCTGGAACGCTATAGATTTATATCAACAACTTAGCTAACGATACTATTTAACATAAAGTTTTAACTAACACGTCATATTAATGCATTAAAGTAAGTGATCGGGCTTGCCAATTCCGCCTTTTACTTAATGAAAAACAACGTTGTTACCCCTTCTGGAATCTCATTACATTATGAAGACGCTGGAAGAAAATCTGCTCCAGCAATAATTTTGATCATGGGCTTAGGCGCACAAATGACAGCCTGGCCAGACGAACTCTACTATGGCTTAGTTAACAAAGGGTTTCGAGTTATTCGATTTGATAACCGAGATGTCGGCAAGTCAAGCCACTTAAATCACCATCAAGCCCCTAACATTGTAAAAACTTGGTTAAGTCGAAAATTCTCTTTACCAGTAAAAACGCCTTATAACCTAGATGATATGGCAGACGACGTATTAGCCATAATGAAAGCGAGGAAAATAAAAAAAGCACATATCGTCGGCGCATCGATGGGCGGTATGATTGCGCAAATATTGGCAGCAAAACATAAAAAACGAGTATTAAGTTTAGTTTCTATAATGTCATCGTCACATGCTCCGTTTATCTCTAAAGAAAACCTCGCGTTACTCATTAAGTTGGCCAAGTTTCAGCAAAATACACCTGAAGCTGCTATTGAATACAACATAAAACTCAACCAATTAATTAGCAGTAAAACACACTTACCCGACATAGATACTTTGCGTAACAAAGCACTCAACCATGTACGCCGAGGTCATAATCCTCAGGGTGTAAAGCGCCAACTGGCCGCGATGACAGCTAGCGGCTGTAGAAAACATTTAAATACCAAAATCAAAGTGCCGACATTAGTTATTCACGGAGCTAACGATCCGGTAATATCAGTAAATAAAGGCCAAGAAACAGCACAACATATTAAAAAAGCAAAACTGAAGGTCATCGAAGATATGGCGCACGACTTTCCTCTCCCGCTAATGAAAAAACTGACTAAACAGATCACTAAACATGTTAAAAAAGCTGAGCGAAAGCGCCAACAAAAATTAGTAAAAAAACAAACGTCACTAACTCCAATAAATCAACATTAATTAAGGGGTGTTGGCAAATCAATTTAAACACAAATATCTATTGAAATACCTATGTCAACAAGCTTCAAATTGATTACATTAAGTACAACTTTGTAATAATTTGTTAACAAAATATTGACCATTTATTAATCGGCATATATCAATTAGTTATTAAAGCGTTGTTTTTATTGCCTTTGCTCTCGTACACAAACCAACCTGCCCAAAAAACAAACACTTAATAGGTTTCATAAATGTTACAACTAGGTTTTATCCTTGTTGTTATTCATGTTAAAAGATGCGCACAAATTTCGGCACGACTGCAAGTTACAACAATGCGTAACCTGATATGTCAGCCTACGAAATTTGCAATATAAAACATAAAATATAAAAACTAGGGAATCTCAATTTGAAAAATTTAAGTATTTTAGCAGTTGCTGTAAAATCAGCGCTGTTTGCAGGTGCTGTCACAAGTTTTGCTTCTGTTGCTGCTGACGAGCAAAACGCAGCGGAAGACAAGAAAATCGAAAAAGTAACCGTCACAGGTTCACGTATCAAGCGTATCGATTTTGAAGGTCCTTCTCCTGTAACTGTTTTAAGCGCTGAAGATATGCAAGCAGCTGGTTTTAACAACGTATATGACGCGTTACAAAACCTAACTATCGCACAAGGCGTTGCGGGCGAGCAATCTGCCAACAGTTCACAAATGGCTGGCCAGCAAATTAACATCCGAGGCCTAGGCCCTGCGCGTGCATTAACACTTATTAATGGCCGCCGTGTTACTGACAACCCAACGGCATCATACAACTCTGGTCAGTTCTTTGACTTTTCCATTATTCCAATGGCAGCTGTTAAGCGTATCGAAGTATTAACGGGTGGTGGTTCAGCTATTTACGGTTCAGACGCTGTAGCTGGTGTTATTAACGTTATTCTTAAAGAAAATGTAGAAGATACTGAACTTAACCTTACTTACGGTAAAAGAACTGAAGGCGGCGGTGTTCAGAAATCAATTCAGCTTGTTTCAGGCTATAGCACAGACAAGTTAAGCTCTACTTTTACTTTTGAATACCAAGAGCAAGAAGGTTTATGGGCGCAAGATAAAGGTGCATTTGATCACTTAAATGATAACCCGAATGGCCACGATGGTTCTGCTTCACGTATTGCTTGGCACTATATTGGCGGCGGTGCATTTAAATCACCTACAGCTGAAACTTGTGAAGCGATGGCACCAGGAAGTGTACCTCTACCATATGCATCTAACTATGATGGCTTAATTTGTGGTACAGAAAGAACAAGTAACTATAGTATCGAAAACCCGAGAGAGCGTATCTCTGCTTTAGCTAACTTTACTTATGACCTTACAGATGATGTTCAATTATTTGGTAACGCATTAGCATGGGCCTCTGAAACAAATAACCAAATTTTCCGTAAAGGTATTGTTTGGCGTGGTGATAATCCATATACAAACAAATACGAACAAGCTTACGTGAGCTTTTCTCAGGAAGATTTCCCTGCGAGTAGCTTCAACGAAAAAGAAACTTATGCATTTTTGGGTGGCGCTCGCGGCGTAATCTTTGATGAGTTTGACTGGGTATTAGGTGTAAACTTAAGCCGTACTAGCGAATACCAAAAATCACGTCAATTTAAGCAAAAAGCAGTAACTGAGTGGATTCAAGCTGTTGACTATGACCCAATCCAACCTTTTGATACTAGCTTGTTATCAGAAGATTCTGTGGGCTACCGTTGGTCAGACGCATTTTCTACTTCTCGCTCAATTGATTTCTCTGTATCAGGTAGTGTTTATGAGCTTCCAGCTGGCCCAATTCAGTTTTCAACCATTGCCGAATATAAGCGTGATGAGTATAAAATTGTAGTAGACCCGACAGCTAGACAAGGCCAAGATCCTGAAGGGGGTTGGACTAATGGCTCGGCATCTTTTGGTGCTGGTGACCGTGAACGTTTCTCGTTAGGTGTAGAGTTTAATGTGCCAGTTACTGAGCAAATCGAGTTAGGTGTTGCTTCACGTTATGACTCATATCATGATAAATCAGAGACCGGTGGCCGTTTAACAAGCCAGGCATCACTTACTTATCGCCCACTTGAAAACTTATTGTTTAGAACAAGTGTTGCAGAGTCATTCCGCGCACCAGATATGCACCACGTATTCCGTGCTCGCAGCGACGGTTTCTATAATTCAGGTGTTTATGATTTTTACCAATGTCGTTTAGATGATACAGGTAATGGCAACCAGGACGGCTATAAAGCTGGCTGTTTGGACTTTACCCCAAGTACTGGTGGTAGCCCACGTCATTTAGGTATAGGTAACGCTAAACTTAAAGAAGAAAAGGGTCTTAACTATAATATTGGTGTGGTTTATGAGCCAATTGAAAACTTGACGTTAAAGTTAGACTACTACGACATTGAAATTGAAAATGAAATTACATCAGAAAGCATCACAGATATTCTAAAACGTGAAGCTGATTGTCGTATCGGTAGAGCGCACCCTGAAGATGGTACAGAAACTTACGACATCAATTCAGAAGAATGTCAAAGAACCATTAGTCAAGTAGAGCGAGAGCCTTCTGATGAAAACGGTATTGGTGAAATTGTTCGCCTTAAGCCAGCTTATATTAACCGTTCTTCAACACGTCAGTCTGGTTACGACTTTAAACTTACTTATAAATTAACTACTGATGACTGGGGTTTCTTCAAAGCAGATGCTGGCTATACCTATGTAGATAAATGGGAAACAACTGACCTTGATGTTACTCGTGATATTTATAGTACGTTGACTAACGATGACAGCCGTACACCAAGATCTAACTTGTCAGCTCAATTAGGTTGGGGCTATGGTGATTTCTATACGCAGTTCACTGCATTTAGAAAAGGCTCAATCTTACGTGAAGACTGCTTCCGTGGTTACGAAGAAGATGGAGTTACTGAGAAGTATGATCGTTCATTAGAGTGTAACGAAAAAACCGCTGATGGTGAAAATAAGCTGAAGCGACTTGACGCACAATGGACTGTGAATATGACAATGAGTTACTCATTCATTGAAAATCATAGAATTATCCTATCAGTGAACAACTTAACTGATCATAACGGCCGCAAAGACCAAACTGAACAAGATTGGCCTTGGGTAAACAGAGATGTTTATGATATTAAAGGACGTTATGCATCTCTTAGATATAACTTCAAATTCTAATATTTAATTGAAGTTAATCATTATTTAATGCCGGTGAGTTAAATGCTTACCGGCATTTTTTTATCTATAAAACACTTAAATTTAGTAGAAAGTTACAGACAAAAATAAAGCGCTCCAAAGAAGCGCCTTATGTGTCAGGAAAAGCGTCGAACTAACTACCTGAAAGTAATTTAGGGTTAATCACTAGGTTGCGTACGCCGTGAGCATGATCTTCATTAAACTCTTTAGCATTGCTTTATACTAAACACTTAGTAATAGGTATTTCGTTGACAGCGAGCAAGGCTAAGTACAATTATAAGTAAAAGACCAGAATATCTGATATGGTTAAATGACGTTAAGTACAGGAATATACGATGAATAAATATTACCAAGGGTCATGTTTGTGTGGTGAAATCAAACTTGAAATTACGGGCAATCTTGAACAATTTTTTCTTTGTCACTGCCAACACTGCCAAAAAGATACTGGCTCAGCCTATGCCGCTAATTTGTTTTCCACCACGGCGTCACTACACATTCTGTCAGGAAATGACAATATCCAAACGTTTAAACTCACAAACAGCAGACACAGTAAAAGCTTTTGTAGCCGTTGCGGATCAGCCATGCCACATTATCAAATGGACGGAAAATTATTGGTTGTACCGGCGGGTTGTTTAGATACCCCAATAGACATTATGCCTAATGCACACATCTTCACTGATAGTAAGGCAAACTGGGAGCACCATTTGAATAATATTCCAAGTCTGGGTGGTCTGCCCACTTAAGGTAAAAATATTATTAAAATGTGATATTAATCAATTAGTAGCCTTATTTTTTCTACTTAGCCTTTATCGCTAAAAACAATTTGATTAAAATCTCCATTTTAAAGTTACAATAATGTTAACAACCAATTTAAAGGAACAGAAGGTGTTGATAAATAAAAAGATTATATTTATGTATCTTTTATTCACTATGCCAACCGTTACCGCAAAAGAAGCGTTAGACATTGTTGTGGGTTTAGAAAGACCGCCATATATCATAGAAGAAAACGCTCAGGGCTTTGAGTTAGAGCTGGTTAATGCCGTATTAAATCGGTTAGACAAAGCGGCTAATTATTTATTTGTGCCTTTTGGCCGTTCAGAAAAAATGTTAATGAATGACAGCATTGACGGCATGACAACAACTAATGCTTATATGATCTCAAACAAGGAGCAACTAACAAATCCTTATGTTATTTACCAAAACGTTGCTATCTCTCTATCTGAAAACAATCTAAGTATTGAGCAAATTCAAGATCTTGGTAACTATTCAATAGCAACCTTTGAGGAAGCGCATAAGGTACTTGGCGAAGAATTTACCCAAGCTATTGAACGAAGTCCAATGTATACGCAAGTAGTAGACAGGTTATCGCAATTAGAATTACTATTTCGTAATCGAGTTGATGTTATCGTGATGGACATCAATATTTTCAATTATTTTTATGCCATTAATAAAACACACTTTAATGAACAAGCGTTTGAGGTACATGATATCTTTCCAAAGATGCATTACCAAATGGCCTTTAAAGATCTCAAGTTAGTTAGTGATTTCAACCACGCCTATCAAGAATTTATTCAATCAACAGAATTTAGCAAGTTACAAAGTAAATACAAAATGTTGCTTGCCGAAATCCCTGAGCAAAACGCGCCGTAACGCTTTATATTTCCTATCAATGCACTAAACGTTTCGCCCAGTTTCCTGCATGTTGCTGTCTGCAATTTTCTTCTGTGTCGTAGCTAATCTGAGTTTTGGGTTTTACGAGTTTAATGTTTATTTTGTTTAATGCTGATACAACTTGATCAGCTAGAAAAGTATTTTGCGAGCAACGTAAATAATTAGCTAAATTTGCATTGGTATCAAAAACAAGCGTGATTTCCAAGCTATGTGGAAATCGGTTGTAATCTACTGTATGAGTTAACCACTCAAAACCGTCGATTTGCTTTAACGCATGTTCACAAACTTCAGTCAGTACTTGTATTATTTGGTTATCTATTTTTTTATCAGTTTTACGCATGTCGGTATCAAGTCTGTTTTAATTTTATAAAAATAAAACAGAAATTAGTGATTAGCTTGAGTATAGTGAATGCTATTGTAACCAGACTACTGATAAAAATCTTTTTTATGACACAATCACAATGCACATCATGCCACCATATAACTCAAGGTAAAATCATGCATTGCCCCATGTGTAATGGCAGCATGAAAATTCAAAGACCATCAACTGTAAAAAACTGCCCTCGTTGTAAAACAACCTTAGAAGTTCATCATTATAGAAACCTAGAATTAGACAAATGTATTCAATGTGAAGGGCTTTGGATAGAGCCGGAAAAATTCTCAGTGTTAACTTCAGAATTTGACGTATATCGAGATGATACTAGCGATCCCAATTATTCTCGACCAGGATTACCAGCAGCAGAAAATTATTTACCCTGCCCCAATTGCCAAAATGTTATGTCTAGACGAAATTTTAAAGCTATTTCTGGCGTATTAATTGACGCCTGCATTCATTGTGGAGTGTGGTTAGACAAAGACGAACTGCAACATATCCGCAATTTTATCGCTAGCGGCGGATTAGATAAGTCGCAAGACAGACAACTAACCAAACAACAATTAGATATTGAAGAGTTAGAAGACAGAGTCTCAGATCTTGAGTTAATGGAAAAAATGCTCAATAAATTTGACTTAAAAAGAATATTTTTCAGAGGGTTCTAACATCCACAAATACAATATTGTTAACGTTAGCCCTCTTCAATCATTAGCCGTGTTCAAGCTCAGCAACTTTACTTTGGTAATATTGTTGCGCTTGAGCATCTCGGTTCGATTTCTTAGCAAACCTTAAAGCATCTTGATAGGCTTGTAGTGCTTTTTTATGTTCTTGCTTATGTTCATAGATAAAACCTAACGCGCCATAAATAAACATAGGCTCTTGATAATTTGCTACTTGTTGTTCAAGTAATTCTATGGCTTGTTCAAGCTTCCCTTCACCATAAAAAGCAAAAGCTAACCCCGTAATCGTATGAATTGGAATTCTGCTTTCAACACGGTATTTCAAGCCTCGCTTTATAAAAAACTCGCTTAGCTTATCCATTCCTCCAAAGGTGTTAAACGCCTGATAATTTGGCAAAGCAGGCGCTTCAAAATCACGAAATACAAAGCTCAAACCATTATACATCGCGGCATAAGCAGCACTGGTGTGATTATGTCCGTTAAGTATTTGTAAATGCCAATTCACCTTTGCTGTAGCGTTTTTTTCTAAAATCGAGGCCAATTGCTCAGCGCCATCAACAAAACCGAGTCCCTCTCTGTTTTTTTCACCTACAGAAAAGTAAACATCTGTTTCAATTGGTAATTTGCTTTTAAGCTTTTGGGCAAAATCGTCAAAAAATTCCTCTTCATTTGTGTCAATTGCAGGGCTAGATGCAATAAATTTGCTAAAAGCATTACCACCTTTAGCAAATTCAACTAAAGACACTAACCCCATGGCCGAATGCCCAAAAAACACTTTTATTGCAGAAGTGCTGTAACTCTCTGTGATAAATGGGGTAACTTCCTTGTTAATGAAGGTTAAAAATTGTGCCCTGCCATCGTAACTATCGCGCATACGCTGACCTGTATTGTTACTTATTCCAACTATGATGGTTTGCGGCATTTTTCCTGCTTCAACTAATTGCTGCATGGCAATGACAGCATGCTTAAAGTGACGACTACCATCTAATACATACAGCACCGGATATTTTGCCTGTTGTTTCGAATATGCACTGGGTAAATGAATAAGTATTTCACGCGTCTCGTTTAGCGTTTCAGATTGAATCGTTTGAACATGACCAAAGGTTTCAACAATTTCAGTTGAATAACTCGTTTGAGCTGCAACTAAAAAAATTATTCCATAAAAATAGCGCTTAGCAATGTGCATACATAATGTCCTCTTTTTATTGGCATTATGTTCTAAGTCCATCGTAAACTTGGCAATAGAAAAAGCAGTGTTTTAGCTAATGAAAAACTGATGGTTAACTGATGAAACAAATAATTGGTGATTTGATGAGACCTAATATCGCCACTTTAGCGCTATTAACAAAAATAATGACCTGATACACTTTTACACAGGCACAGCAATTACATTAATTTAGGATGACTTATCTCTAATGAAAGAGAATAACAATTTGGTATTTGACGATTTAACATACCAAGTCACTAAAGACAATCAGTCAGTGAACTTAAACCCTTTAAGTTTTAAATTACTGTACACTCTCGCACAAACACCTCTTCAAGTCGTTCCCATTAAAACGCTGATCGACAATGTTTGGTCTAACACTGAAGTTAGTCCAGACACGTTAAAACAACGAGTATTTGTATTGCGAAAATCACTCGAGCAGTCATCTCTTGAAGGCTTGTCTATTCAAGCAGTGAGAGGAGAAGGTTACCGCTTGTTGATTGAACCTGTGCAACAAGCAAGTGAAAACTCAACAAAACCAGCACAGTTAGTCGAAATAAACGCTTCAAAAATATCAAATATCAACAAAAAAACTTGGGGTATTGCACTAGCGTTAGTTTTTTTTGTTGCTTTACTGTTCCATTACTTTGCTCAACCACCTGTTCATGAAAAGGCAGCAAGTAATAATCGCATCGCACTTTGGAGCAACATGTCGCCAAGTGAAATGCCAAATCATGCGGCTGCCATTTATCAAACTTGGAATCAATTACTTAACCAAGAAAACCAAGCACAAAACATTCAACTTATATTATCAAATCAACGACACGAACAAGCATTACCAGTGCAAGCAAGAAAAGACCGAATTGCTTTAATCAGTTTTTTAGACGTTATAACCGTAAATAATCAAACCATAATAAAGTTGAGTTTAGTTGAACCAACAACGGCTACCATTTTGCGCACTGACAACCTTTCATCCTTGACCGATGATTCATTAAATCAAGTATTACAATCTCAACTTAATGGTATTAACGCGTTAATTACTTCTGGAAAACTGTATTTAAACAAACAACAGCGAGAATTTGCCAAAGACCCTATTTGGCCAACGTTAAAAGCACTTGCTAACCCATCGTAACCATTCATAACCCTTATTAACTGGCGGTTTTTTCATAATCCATGCTCAATGATTCAAAAAGGAGCATGGTATGAAAAAACACATTTTTATCTTACTGGCATGCATGACTTACATGCCAATATCTTTTGCTAATACAGCTAACGTAAACCCCAGTAAAGGGCTTAGCCCATACGAAAAAGAGCTAACTAAATTACTTAATAGCCTGAACACAGTCACAGGTGTTCCTGGCTTTTCTGTGGCGGTAACTCACAAAGGTAAACTTGTTGCCTCTGTTGCTACCGGCTTTGCTGATGTAAAAAATCAACAGCCTGCAACGCCTGATACAACTTTTCGATTGGCCAGTGTATCAAAACTTATTGGTGCTACTATGTTGGCCGAGTTAGTTACTCTTGAGCAATTAGACCCAGATTTAGGTATTGGACATTACTACCCCGAACTCAACAGCAAATATCATCACATAACGGTTAGGCAGTTATTGTCACATACCTCAGGACTGCCTCATTATCAGGTAAAAGACTTTGATATTTACGACCAGCACTTCACTTCAGCCGTAGCGGCGGTTAAAACACTTAAAAATCGAGACTTATTATCGCGAGCTGGTTCAGAATATTTATATTCAACTCACGGCTACACACTAGCAGGTGCACTCTACGAAAAAATAACCAAACAGCCATTGTCACAAGCTGTTAAAAACTTTGTAGCGCGCTGGACGGATAAAACAACTCCTGCCATTGAAAACATTAACGCCCTATCACCATCAAGCTCAAAGCTTTACGAGTTAACCCGTGACGGTGCTGAGCCTATTGCTTTTGGCGAAAAGTCTTATAGCGTATTTGGTGCTGGGCTTTTTGCATCAGCTAGTGACCTCGCATTGTTTGGCGCAAAAGTATTAGAAAAAAGCCAAAATGAATCACCTTTAGGACAGCTTTTATTTACGCCAACAAAATTTCTAAACGGCGATCTGGTAAGTAACGACCGATTTGCCGTCGGCTTTGGTTGGCGCATCTCTACCGACGCCCAAGGACGAACAGTATATCATCATGCTGGCGCCACTCCTGGAGCAAGGTCAATTCTTGCGATTTTTCCAGAACAAGAAGTCAGTATTGCCTTTTTATCAAATAGCAGCTGGATCTCATCTATCGATAAATTAGCATTTGCGCTAGCTGGGCTTTATATCGACAACGCAACACTTGATCCTAAAAACAACATCAAGATTGAGGTGAAAAATAAAGGCCAACAAGTCAGTAGTCACACTAGTTGCCAAGTAAACATGTGTTATTTAACCGACAACACGACTGACTACGCCAACTGGTTAAACACATTTAACACATCAAACAATCCCATTAAGCAATGGCCATTATTTACCTACTCCACAAAACACGGTCAACGACTACTGATGGTAACTAAAATTGGTATCACTTCATTTGAAGGTAAAAACAACGTCTTTGAAATAGATGCAGGTAAACATCAAACCTACTCCATACAACTTACTGAAACACAATAACCAAGTCTTACAATGAGGATAACCTTATGTTTAAAGCATTTTTAATTACCCTATCACTACTATTGTGCCTTAACTGCTCAGCATTATTGGCAAAGACTAACGAAAACCCATTACCTAAACCCTATGGTCAAGGAACTTATATTAAGAGTAAATTTGGCCAAATCTATTTTGAGGCGGACGGTGAAGGTACTCCAGTTGTAATGCTTAATGGTGGGCCAGGTGCTGCACGTACTATTTTTTGGGGAGCATTAGATTTTTTAAAACCGCATGGCTTTCAAATCATCTATTTCGATGAAACTGGCGTTGGAAGAGCAACACGAAAAATTCCAGAGAAATTTTCCCCAACGATCACCGTTGAAGACATAGAAACATTACGCAAACATCTTAACGTCCCTAAACTTGTGTTAGCTGGTCATTCATATGGAGGAATTCCAGCGGTGCAATACGCGCTAACCTATCCAGATAGGGTTGAAAATTTAATCATGTTAAGTGCATCAGCTGATGGTGTAAGCCAACAAATGAACGTTGACGCGGCTAAATATTTAAGAAAAACCTTTTTTCCGCAAAAATGGGAACAGCTGGAATCAATAAGAGCAAAGGGGCTGTTAACAAGTAGTCCAGAATATATGAAAGCTTTTTACAACAGAGAAATCGGCAACATGTCTGACTGGTATGATCCAAGTAAACGCTCCGGGCTCAGAAAATACCGTTCAAGAGACAAACGTGACGGCTCAAATCTAAATGTTTATTTTGACATGGCTGGCTTAGACCCAGAAGTAAAGATATCTGGAACACTAAAGAATGTGGTCATTGATGAAACCATGTTTAAAAACTTTAATATTCCCACCTTAATTATTAACGGTAGAAAAGACTGGAAAACAACACCTGAAATGGCTTATCGATTTTATAAGATGTTACCTAAAGGCACAGCAACACTTAAATTTTTAGAGCACACAGGTCATTGGACATGGGCGGAACAGCCTGAAGAATTTGCCGAAACTTTAACCCAATTTTTAACCACTAAACGTTAACATTACTTGGTTGCCGAGTTATTTAATAAGCAGTTAGACTAATAACTCGGTAGCTCGCCCCTACCTCACTTCAAATAAAGTAAATCTTTATAAAACCTCAATTAATTCATGGTTATTTATTGCAGTTAACACGCTAGCGTTCATCGCTATTTTATAATAGGCTTGTAAACACGTGACCTTAGCAAGTTATAAAAATAATGATAAAGGATGTTTGTCTCGTAAGTTTACCTTACTCTTCAATTACAACTCCGTCTATTTCCCTTGGAGTACTTGAAACTTACATAACTAAATACGGATATTCTGTCGAAGCAATCTACGGCAACGTAAAGTTTGCATCAATAATTGGCTTAGCCGAATATGATCTAATAGACAGTTCTTTTAATGACTACCTCATTGGTGAGTGGACATTTTCTCGTGCAGCCTTTCCAGATGCCAATTTAAATGACGAAGGCTTTTTTAACTTATTTACCGATCTTGATGACGAAAAAATTGCTCAGCTTTTAGATATTAGAAACAAAGCCGAAGCTTTTATTGAAGCAATTGCCCAAGATATTTTAAAACTTAAACCTAAAATTCTTGGTTGCACTTCTACCTTCCAACAAAATTGTGCCTCACTGGCACTTATGCGCCGCATAAAAGCATTAGAACCAAGCATTATTACTATGCTTGGAGGCGCAAACTGCGAAGGCATTATGGGGCAAACCATTAGTGAAAACTTTCACTGGGTAGATTATGTATTTTCTGGCGAATGTGACGATGTTATAGGCCCTTTTATTGATAAGCTAATGAAAGGCGAACATATAGACTACCGCAACTTACCTAACGGGTTTATTTCGCAAAAACATAAAAACCTTACTGCTGATTTAGGTTGTCAATCAAAGCCACCGCGTGCCTACATAAGTGATATGTCTGTTGTTGGAATGCCAATTTACGACAGTTATTTTGACACGTTAAAAGAACTGCAACTTGAAGAGTTTATCTCGCCGGGCTTATTGGCCGAAACTTCTCGTGGGTGTTGGTGGGGAGCAAAGCAGCACTGTACCTTTTGCGGACTAAACGGCGGCACTATGACCCACCGTTCTAAACCTGCTGATGTTGCTATTAATGAATTTGAAACCTTATCCAGCAAATACAACACCAATAAGTTTTTGGTGGTAGACAACATTTTGCCTGTTGAATACATGAAAACAGTTTTACCTGAGCTTTCAAAAGTAAAAGAATACAACTTGTTTTATGAAACAAAAGCTAACTTGAAAAAGCATCATGTTGAAACCATGGCTAAAGCGGGTATCAAGTGGATACAACCAGGTATTGAAGGCTTACATGACGACTTTTTAAAGGCGATTAAAAAAGGTACAACCGCAATTCAAAATATTGCGGCATTGAAGTGGTGTAGAAGTTACGGTATTCGCGTTACATGGAACTTATTGTGTGAAGCGCCTTTTGAACAAGAGAGCTGGTATGAAGAGATGCTCGAATGGCTACCTATGGTAACTCACTTACATCCTCCTTTTGATCAAATGGCAAAAATTTGTTATCACCGTTTTAGTCCGTATTTTAATAATCCGGAACAATATAACCTCACGCTTGAGCCAACCAAAAGTTATCAATATATTTACCCGTTACAAGGTGAAGCTTTATCAAATATTGCTTATTTCTTTAATCAAGCCTCAGATAAAACTCAGGGCATTTATACGTTAAATTTCACCTTTAAACCGCAAAGCAAAGCCCTAGGTCAAGTTCAAGCTTTATTAGACAATTGGAGTGAGCAATGGCAAAGCGGAGCCATTCCAATGTGTTATATGGTCGATAAAGGCGAAAGTATTATCATAATGGATACACGTGAAGTGGCGACAAACTTCACTCACATTTTAACCGGTATAAAAGCACAGCTTTATCGTTTAGCGTCAGAGCCTATTCCGAAAGAGCGTTTGATCAAAAAACTGCTAGAGCTACAACCTAATGAAGAGCTAGCTGAGATTGATCAAGCCATCGCCGACTTAATTGATAACAAACTGATGATCAATTTAAGTAAATGTTTAATGGCGTTAGCTTTTGTCGGTGAATCTCCTACCATGCTTGATAACAACGAATCACCAGGTGGTAGCATTAACTTGGCTAAAATTGCAGAAAGTCGAGTTGAAAAACAACGTGTAGAGTAATAAACAAGTTAAGGGCTAGTCATCTAAACATAGCCCTTAGTTTTAAACCGCAGCTTGTGTTTTAAAGAAGGTTTCTACCACTATTTGATTACGCCCTTGGCGTTTGGCTTGATACAACAACCTATCGGCGATGCCAATTACTTGCTCAGGTGAGGTTGATTGCTCACCATCAATTAACACAGCTCCAATGCTCATGGTTAAATAACGAGAAACTTGCGAATGCTCATGGATAATTGCTTTATCAGCTAACGCTTGCATCAAGTTATTCATCACTAATTTTGCCCCATCTAAATTACTGTCGGGTAAAATCATCACAAATTCTTCACCGCCGTAACGTGCGGCAAAATCACGGGGTCGTTTCAGTACTTCTCTAAAGGTTGCAGCAACCTTTTTTAGCGCAATATCACCAGCACCGTGACCATAGTTATCGTTATATTGTTTGAAAAAATCAACATCAATAATGGCAACCAATAACTGCTTTTTATCTCGTTTGTTTGCCGCCACTTCATCAACCAACACCGCATCCATTTTTCGTCGATTAGATATGCCAGTAAGCGCATCAATATGAGCAATGGAATCTAACATTTTTCGCTGATAAATTAGCTCTAAATGCATTAACACGCGCGCTATAACGATATTGGCTTTAAATGGTTTGTAAATATAATCACAGCCACCCAAATCAAAGCCTCGCTCTTCGTCGTCACTGTTGGCAAGCCCTGTGATAAAAATAACCGATACTGCCATAGTCACCGGATCATTTTTAATCTCTTCGATAACCTCAAAGCCAGATTTATCCGGCATGATCACGTCAAGTAGCATTAAATCTGGCACATGTTTCTTTGCCAATTCAATTGCCTGCTCGCCATTTTTTGCAAAGATGATGGTTGCTTGATCCTGTAAAAGCTCTTTTAATACCTTACGGTTAGCTTTTTCATCGTCAACAATCAGTATCTTTTGCTCTATATCACCCATATTCTTTATCATGCGCTTTGTGGAGCTTTCTGTCGCTTCATGATTTAGTTTTTCATTCACAGTGTTATACGTCTTATTTTAGTTATTCTAATGCTGTTATAAGCTCTTCTATTTTATCAATAGCCTCGCCATATTCTATGTCATCAATATTGTCAGCAATATGTTTAGCCAACAAATAGTGTGAAGTCCCCTTTGTTAGTTGGAGTAATCGAGGAATTAAGTCTTCCGCCTCAGCGTTTTCTTCTGCCACTAAGCCATGAATTGAGTTTAACAACACCTTTAGTTGCCCTGAATTAACCTCAACACTTTGCTCTACATTAAAGGCAGTATCGTTAGGCGACGATAATGGCAACTCAGCAAGTTCCATTAATACGTTATTCAATTCGATACAGGTTTCAGCAACAAGAATATCAGCTGACGTTGGATCTTCTTTAAGCTGAGCTTCTAATTGTCGAGCACGTTTAGCTAGTTGATAAGCACCAATATAATTTGCATTCGATTTTAACGAGTGTGCAATTCTAAAAGCCGTATCGTAGTCTTTATCGCGGTATATATCGCCTAATTCGTCAACGGTGGCATGGTAGTTACTGGCAAAGTCTATTACTAGCTTTTCAAAAATACCGGTTCTTCCCCCCATACCCTGTATCGCGGCTTCGGCGTCTAAACATTTAAGCTTTTTGATTTCAGAGAGTAAATCACCTTTTACTTGCTCTTCAGGACTAACGACGACTGATTGAGTTTGTGGATGAGGTTCTCTGATAGCTGACACAGGAGCACTTAACCACTTCGACAACAAAGTAAATAACGCGTTTGGATCAATTGGCTTAGTGAAGTAATCATTCATGCCCACTTCAATACAACGGTCTAACTCTTCTTGCATAGCGTGAGCTGTCATCGCAATGATGGGTAGATCGGCATATTTTTCGTGGGCTCTAATCGCGCGCGTTGCAGTTAAACCGTCCATCACTGGCATTTGTAGATCCATAAATACCATGTCATAACTATGGTCTTCGAGTTTATCTAGTGCTTGTTGACCATTCTCTGCCACATCAATATTAACGCGAGTTTCTTCTAAGAAGCCCAACACTACTTGTTGGTTTAACGCATTATCTTCAACCAATAATATATTGGCGTGAGATAAATCTAATATACCTTTAGGTTGTGATGAATAGGTTACGTGTTTACCGTCCATTTTCAGTGCTCCCATCATGGCATCAAGTAACATGGAAGCATCAACAGGCTTTTCAAGAAAACCATCAACCCCTGCTGATTGTGACAAGGTCATGGCATCGTTTTTATCAAATGCCGTCACCATCAGTACTGCTGGAATATTATTTTTGTCTTCCAATTCACTAATTTTATGTGCTAACTCAATGCCATCCATTTTCGGCATCCGCCAGTCGGTGATCACTAAATCAAAGGGTTGTTCAATTAACTTGGCGTTGTCTAACAGTTCCAGTGCGGTATACGCGTTATTGGTTGTAGTTATCTTACAGCCAAATTGCTCAAGTAAATCTTGGAGAACACTCAAACACAAGGCATTGTCATCAACAACTAATACACTAAGACCTTCAATCATCATGGACTGATTAGCGACTAACTCGCTATTTTCAACGTGATCATAAGCGACGGTAAAGCTAAAGGTACTGCCTTCGCCAAGCTCACTTTCAACCCATATATCACCACCCATAAGCGTAGTTAGCTGCTTACAGATAGATAAGCCTAGGCCAGTACCACCAAATTTACGAGTAATAGAACTATCTGCCTGGCTAAACGACTTAAACAAGCCATTCATTGCCCCGGCTTCTAAACCAATGCCGGTATCAGTAACTGAAAATGCTAGGCTGTTTTTTCTACTAGGATCTTTTTTAACGTCAATTAAAACATGACCATGTTCGGTAAACTTAACAGCATTGCTTACCAAGTTAACTAAAATTTGTTGTAGCCTGACAGGGTCAGATTTGATCTGTTTTGGCACATCTGGCGCAACTTTCACCACGAGTTCAAGCCCTTTACTATGAGCTTTAAGCGCACAAATATTGGCGGTTTTTTTGATCAGGGCTTCAATGTTCATCACCACCGATTCAATGGTCATCTTACCCGCTTCAATTTTCGAGAAGTCCAAAATATCATTGATCAACCCAAGCAGCGCCTGCGAAGCGTCTTGCGTTTTTTCTATCAGATCTTTTTGGTGATTATTCAGTTGAGTTTTTAATGCTAAATGACTTAAACCAATAATGGCGTTCATTGGCGTGCGAATTTCATGGCTCATTTTAGCCAAAAATTCACTTTTAGCCTGCGTTGCTTTTTCAAGTTCTTCTGTACGTGTAGCAACTTGAAATTCCAGATGTCGATTTATATCAAGCAAACTCAAGTGGTTTTCAACGCGAGTTAACAACTCATGTTTTGAAATCGGTTTACTTAAATAGTCATTGCCACCTACTGAGAAGCTTTCTACTAAATCAATCACTTGGTTTTTAGCCGTTAAGAAGATGACCGGCATTTCATTCAGTGAATAGATATCTCGAATTTTTTTACAAACTTCATAGCCAGACATTTTTGGCATCATAATATCAAGTAGCACTAAATCAAACGGACGAGCTTTTGCACTTTCAGCATCGCCATCACCATTGATTAAGGCCAAGGCTTGTTTACCACTGGCCGCTTCTGTTAGTTGATAACCTTTTAAGCCTAGATGATTTACTAATACCTGACGGTTAATAGCGTCATCATCAACCACTAGGATATGATATTTTTGATAATCAAGTTCTCGAGCACTAAGTTGGCTCAACTCTTGTGCGTCTAAACTCACATATTCAATTTCATTGTCTAAATGTTGTAAGCGGTTTAGTTTTTGTAAGTTTGTCGACTTAACTACATTGGTGACATCAGATATCGCATCTTCTTCAATTGGTAAAGTAAAAGTAAAGCAACTACCTTTACCTAACGTTGACTCAACAGAAATTTTACCTCCGTGAAGTTCAACCAACTGTTTGGTAACGGCAAGACCTAAACCCGTACCGCTTTGCTCTCGATTTACATTGCCTTGAAGCTGTTCAAATGAGTTAAAAATATCTTCTAATTTATCTTTTGGAATACCAATGCCAGTATCAGCGACAGAAATACTGATCACGTCATCAAGATGTTTTGCTGATACTTTCACTTGCCCTGATTCTGTAAACTTAATGGCATTACCAATCAAGTTATACAAAATTTGCTCAACACGATTTTCATCGGCATTAACCAAAGGTAATTCTGCAGAGACTGTATTTTTGAGTGTGATATCTTTATCGCCAATTAGCGGTGTGGAAACCGTCAACACCACATCGGTTAAGCTGTGAAGTTCTACCCCTGAGCGATTAAGTTTAAGGTTGTGGTTTTTAAGCTTTGAAAAATCGAGAATATCGTTAACTAAATTTGACAAACGCTTACCGCTGGCAACGACCATGGCAAGGTTTTTATTTGCCGCATCAGGTAGCTGGCCTGAGGCACCATCAATTAACGATTCAGCAAGCCCAATAATGCCATTAAGCGGCGTTCTAAGCTCATGTGAAGTATTGGCCAAAAACTCATCTTTTAATTTATCTGCGCGTGTTAGCTGCACATTTATGGCATGTTCACGCAAACGTTGGTAGTTTTGACGATATAAAATTAAACCAAATATCCCAATAAAAATAGCAATATAAGAAGTATAAGCCCACCAAGTTTTCCACATAGGTGGCAGCACTTTAATTTTTAATGACTTGCCTTGTTCATTCCAATAACCGTCACCATTACTGGCTTTAACTCTTAAAACATAGTTGCCAGAAGGTAAGCTGGTATACGTTGCTCGACGATTTTTTGCATCAGTGTGGATCCACTTTTCATCAAAACCCTCAAGCATATACGCGTATTGGTTATTCATGGGCTCAGCAAAATGCAAAGCAGCAAATTCAAATGAAACTAATTTTTCATCGTACGTGAGAACAAGTTCATCTAATTCGTTAATTGAGGCGGGAATGGTGAATTTTGAGTTTGGATTTTTTTCTTTTGTACTTTTAATATCAACATGTTCGTTATGGACTAAGAAGTCAGTTAGAAGAACATTTGGAGTAGTTAGATCGTGTCTAATGTTATTAGGATAAAAACGGTTGAATCCGTCTATACCACCAAAAAACACTTCACCTCTTTTACTTTTATAAAAACTTAATGAGTTGAATTCATTTCCTTGCAACCCATCATTTTTATCATAATTTTTAAAGGTATCATTACTTACATCTAACTTAGAAATTCCTTTCATCGTACTGAGCCAAATATTTTTAGATTCATCTTGTACAATTCCCTGAATAACATTGCTAGGTAGCCCTTGCTTTATTGTATACCTGCTAAATGTTTCATTCGATTTATCAAATCTATTGAGGCCATTATTTGTTCCTATCCATAGAAAGCCGTCATTACTGTCCAAAATACTGGTAACATAATTGCTCGAGATAGAATTTTCTATATTGGGCTCTGATTTGTATACAGTAATGTTTTCTGTAGACAGGTTTAGTCGATTTAGCCCTCCAGTCTCAGTTCCGATCCAAAGGTAACCATCAGTATCTTTTGCGATTGCCCATATTTTATCATCTGACAACGAATTATTGCTGTTTGAGCTTTTGTAAACTTCAAATGTCTCAGATTTTTTATTAAATTTATTTAATCCTCCCCCCCATGTTCCTATCCACAATATATCTTGGTCATTTAAAAAGGATAATACGTTATCATGACTTAGCGAATTTGTATCATTTCCAGATTTTTTATATGTTTTAAAATTCTTGGTTTCTAAACTGAATTTCGAAAATCCACCACCTATCGTTCCGATCCAAAACTCATTTTCATTTTCTTCAGCGATAGAAGTAATGATGTCACTTTGTAATTCGTTAGCATCGTTGACATTTTTCTTAAAAGTTTCAAAGTTTTTTTGATTTGTTTTTTTTACATTAAGCCCAGCACCGTAGGTTCCTAACAACAAATTTCCTTTTTCACTTTCGTAAATACCAACAATTAAATTACTACTCAGTGATTCAGCACCATTCTCCTTTTTAGTTGTCTGAAATTGTGACTTTTTGCTATCAAGCCTTAAAAAGCCGTTTGTAAAAGTGCCAACATAAATTCCACCGTAGTTGTCTTCAATTATATCTGTGACGTGAACATTCACACCTAATTTAAGGTTATCATCAGATATGACAACGGGTTTTTTAGTTTCATTTCCATAATGAAACTTAAAAATCCCAGTATAGGATGCCACCCATATTTCACCCTTTAACTTAAAAAGTTTAGTCACTTTCAAATCATCAAAAGATTTAAAGTTTACATTTTTAGAGATTGTTTGATTGGCGATTGAATAATCAAAAAGTCCTTTATTGGAACCTACTAATAATGTTTGTTCATTTACTTTTAGAATTGCAGTAATACTAGAGGAAAGTCTCACTTTTTTAGTCAATGAATACGACGCGCTTGAAGTATCAATTGAGAACACTTGACCATTATCAGCCCCCACCCATAACAAGTTGTCTTTGATATCAGTAACCAATACCTTCGCTTTAAAGTCGTCACTTTTCCAAGATATACTTATATTGTTTGGGAACTCTAAATTATCACCACTTGTTCTTTCCAGATTTAACTGTGCAACTCCAATGTCTGTTGCAATCCAAATATCTCCATTAGAGTCTTCAACAATTTGTTCGACAACACTATTGCTAAATTCACTTTCTGAGCTAATTGTGAGAAAAGATTCTCTTTTTGGTAACCAAAGGTTTACGCCTCCTCCATTTGTCCCAAACCACAACCTTCCTTTTGAATCTTGTAAACTTGAAAAAACTTGGCCGCTACTAATGCTGCCTGGTTCAGTCAATGAAGGTCTAAAAACTTCAAACTCGTATCCATTAAATCTATTAAGTCCATCTGCAGTACCAACCCAAAGAAACCCATATGAGTCAAGTAGTAATGTTTCAGCTGTAGCTTGAGATAACCCATCACCTAATGAGTATGCATCTGAGACAAGTTCTATTTTTTGAATTTCACCATATTCTTGTGCAATTGACATAGTCGAATAACAAAACAAAAAAGACAAAATAATGGAATTTAGAAAGCTTATTCCAGGACGAATATTTGTGGTCCAATTTTTATTATTATTTTGCATGGGAAACTTTAAGTGGTTTTCTTGTGTAGGTTATTCTGAATAATTAAACAAAAAAGTAAAGTTAATACTGTCAAAATTGATAAGCACATATAAAACTATTTTTGATTTACTAATCAATTTCTTGACACCAAAATAATATCTCACTTATTCTAGACCTGAACAGGTATATATTTGTTTAATATCGCTTAATCAATAAACAATGGAATATTAAAATGACAAAAGAACAATCACACAGTGACCATCTTCATGCGGAAGGAATTATTAATAAAGACGAGCTTACAGAAGAGCATTTGAAAGCGATCGATAGCTTATCCAAAGAAGAAGTAGAACAGATTAAAAAAATTAACAAAACTATTCAAAAAACCAGCCCTGGTGTAGGAATAATGCTTTAGAGGGCAACAAAGATTATGACAACTCATTTTGAGCGACTAACAAAAAGCATGAGCGTTTTATCATTAAACGCTCGAGCGGTAGGCCAGAAGTATTATGAGTTGTCTTGCTACCCTGAAGTTGTAAAAGAACATATTTGGGTAAACCAAATGGTAGCAAGAGCAACAGTACCGCTAATGCAACAGGTGTTGGTTAAGATGGAGGAGTTCCCTAAGGACGAGTTGTACCATATCTTAACGAGTTATATGAAAAAACATATAGCTGAAGAAACAGATCATGATGAGTGGTATGTAAATGATCTAAAATTGCTTGGTATCTCGAGAGAAGAAATATTTTCTAGAGTTCCACCTCCAAGTGTTGCAGCCCTCACAGGTTCTCAATATTATTGGATAAACCACCACCACCCAGTATCTTTTATGGGGTACTTAGGATGCTTAGAGGTTTATCACCCTACCGTCGAGTATGTTGAAGGATTAATCACAAATTCAGGCTTACCGCGTGAAGCCTTCAGTACTGTGATGGAACATGCAGTAATTGATGCACAACATAAAGAAGACATTATAAGAACTATTAACAGTTTACCCTTAACTGAAGAGTTATATAAATCGATAGAATTGAGTGCATTTCAAACGTTTAGGTATGTGGCAAAAGTTATGGAAGATGTTTGTAGAGCAGCTCCCTAAGTAATACATCAATTAGACAAAGGACTAAGACTTAAAGCGCCCTAGTCCTTGATTTGAACTATTGTAAATAACTTATGTAAAAAGTTATTTATTGTATAAATAAATGTCGCTTACATCATTTTCTACAAAACCTAGCTTTTTATAAATCCTTTTCCCTGCATCAGTGGCAAATAGTACGGCTTTATCATTGCCCAATTTAGCGGCATATTCCAAAATATACTCAGCAATTGCTTGACCAAACCCCATCCTTCTAAAATCAGGAATCGTAGACATACTGTAAATGCCGGCACTTTTTGGGGTAAAAAATAATGCTGCGGTACACACAGGCTTATTATTGTAAAACCCAATAAAACATCTTATTTTAGAGTGCGGTTCAAAGCCAAAAGTCCGATAAATTTCTAAAAATGCTTGTGACACAAACTCTGGTATTTCAAATCCTTGTTGAAATGTAGTCGCCCATAAGTCAAGCTCTTCTCTAGCACTTACTACATTAATTTCTAAATTAGTTTGCCGCTCGCTTTTTCTATATCCTAAAATATTCATAGACATTCCAGACTGTGTATCAGCCAGTACAAAGCCTTTATTTTTTAGTATGTTATCTAAGCCTACAGGTAAAGAAGAGCGTGAAACATTCCAACAAAATGGTAAGTTTAACTGACTGAAACATCCGATAATATCTTCAACTTTAGAATTAGCACTTTCAGAAGTTAAGTTAGTATTAATCACACAATTAAATGCAGGAAAGGGTAATTTACTTTTGCAATAAGTCACATCTTCATTATTGCAAAACACAGTTTCAGGTAATTTGTCAAAATGAGAGTATAAGCCACAAAGGTTATCTATAATTTCCCCATCAAACGGAATAGTCTTATTTTTGAGCATCTTTCATTATCATGGCATCCTTTAATTGACACATAAGATAACTTCACTCCAGAAAAAGGCAATAGATAAACATCAATTGATACAATTCAACGTTTCAAATTTACTACTTAATTTCAATTAGTTAATCTATCAAATGTTTACCTCTCCTTTTGAAAGGCGCCTAGGCGGGCATTCATTTTTGTGCTTAGGATTTGATCATAAAAAAGAAGTATTTATTTGCAGAAACTCTTTGGGAGCAGACTTTGGCGATAACGGTGATTGTTACATTCCCTACAGCTATATCACGGGTAGCCATTTTGACGATAATGGTAACTTAACCGCCAATACATTTAGTTTTTGGCGGTTTAGTGTCGATAATTAAATATTAAATCAATTTTTTTAGTCTGGTTAACTCAAAAGTTATCACACCAGCACTTCTTTCAACGCACTTAAACAAAGGGCAACATTTGCTCTGTTAGCACTGTGTCCCATTAAGCCTATGCGCCAAGCTTTACCTGCAAATTGCCCAAGGCCAGCACCAATTTCTAAATTGTAGTCGTTAAGTAATATAGCTCTAACCTTAGCATCATCTATACCTTGTGGAATAAGCACTGTATTTAATTGTGCTAAGCGCTCTGCTTGTGGCACAACAAAATCTACCCCTAATTTTTCAAGGCCTGTCGCAAGTAGCTGATGCATGTCTTGATGGCGTTGCCAGCTATTTTCCAAGCCTTCGTCATGTAATATCACCAATGACTCGTGCAGTGCATATAATGAATTAACCGGTGCGGTATGGTGGTATGCACGTTTACCTTCACCAGACCAATATGACATCACTAGCGATTGATCTAAAAACCAGCTTGGTACGGGTGTTTCGCGATGCTTGATAATATCAACGGCACGGTCACTAAAGCTTACGGGCGATATACCAGGTACACAGGACAAACATTTTTGACTGCCAGAATAAATGGCATCGATTCCCCATTCATCAACTCTAAGCTCACTGCCCCCAAGTGAAGTTACCGCATCAACAATAGTTAAACATTGATGTTTACGAGCAATTTCACATAAGGTTTTTGCATCAGATCTTGCGCCAGTGGATGTTTCTGCATGCACAAAAGCAACAAATTTCGCTTGGGGAGTTTGTTCTAGCAAATTGTCGAGCGCTTGAGCATCTACCGCTCTGCCCCATTCACTCTCCAGTAAGACTAAGTTAGCGCCAATACGTTTAACATTTTCTGCCATACGACCGCCAAACACACCGTTTTGACATACCACGACGGTGTCTTGTGGTTGCACTAAGTTAACAAAACATGCCTCCATTCCTGCCGAACCAGGTGCCGACAAAGCGAGCGTCATTTCATTTTCTGTTTGAAACGCATATTGCAGTAAGGCTTTTACTTCATCCATCATGCCGACAAATTTAGGGTCTAAATGTCCTATTGTTGGCCTTGCTAACGCAGAAAGTACTCGAGCGCTAACATCAGATGGGCCTGGCCCCATTAATGTGCGTTCTGGAGGAATGAATGAAGTAAAGGTCATATTAAACTCTCAAGCTATTCGATAAAACGTAAGTATTTACTTTATCACCGTATATTACATCAACTAAATTAATTACTGTTATCTCAAACATTCATTTGAAAAATAGTTTTTGATATGGCGAAAATACACGTACAATCTGCGCCATTATTTATAAAGTAACTGACGTTATGGCTCTTAAATCAACCATTTATAAAGCGACTATTCATTTGTCGGATATGGATCGTGATTATTACGACACCTTAAGTTTAACGATAGCTCAACACCCTTCCGAAACCGACCTTCGCATGATGACGCATATTTTGGCCTTTATTTTAAATGCGAGTGAAACATTAACGTTTGGCAAAGGCGTGAGCGACGAAGACGAAGCAGTGCTTTGGCAGCAAAACTATAACGACGAAATAGAACTATGGGTTGAACTTGGCCAACCTGACGAAAAACGTATTAAGCGTGCCTGCAATAAAGCAAAGTTAGCCAAACTTTATGGTTATCATTCACCGTTTGATGTGTGGTGGCAACAAAACGTTAATAAGTTGGCAACCTATCATAATTTAACGGTTGAACGCTTTGACTATAGCGCGCTAGAACATCTTGCAAGCCTTGTAGAACGTACCATGGAAATTCAGGCCAGCATTCAAGATGGCCAACTTTGGTTAACCATAGGTGATGAATCTTTGTTAATTGAACGCGAAACTTTACAGTTAGCAACACAATAAGCCGCTTAAAGCTATTGCAAATACCTGACAGATACTCAATAGTAAGCTTTTGAGTTCTTTCAGGTAATTACAATGGCAAAAACAACAAAAACCTTAATCGCCACCGCTCTTTCATTTGCGTTATTTACTGGCGCTTCTTCAAGTGCACTCGCTAACAACATTTCTTTTGACACCATGACAAAAGATATAACTTTCTTAGCCAGTGACAATTTAAAAGGCCGCGCAAGTTTCAGCCCAGAAATTGACAAAGCAGCAGATTATATCAGCGATCGTTTTAAAGCCATTGGACTTATGCCTATGGCGGGCGAATCAAGCTTTAAGCAAACGTTTGAAATCACTACGATTAAACCTAAGTCAATTGCAGCTGCGCTAAATGGCAAAACACTAGACGAAAAATCACTGGGTATGGCTAGCACCATTGCTCAAATTAACTGGCAATCAACTAACGATTTTAAAACAACTGTAATCGGTGAGCAGGATGATATGCGCCAAATTATTCGCCAGATGAATAATGATGGCGGAAAACATTTAGTTTTAGTTAATCCAAAACATGCAAAAATGTTCGCTGGTTACAGCGGTTATTTTGCCCGAGGTTTAAATAAACTAAATTTAGATCATCAAGGCGCAATTGTAATGTTGTTAACAGAAGAAACTAGCGTTAACAGCATTGATTTAAAAGCTGAAACAGAAATTAAAAAGCGCGAGTTAACCAATGTAGTGGGTGTACTTCCAGGTAAAGAAAGCAAAGAAGAAATTGTGCTTTATTCTGCTCACTATGATCACTTAGGCGCTGGCGAAGGTGAAGGCGATGTTGTTTACAATGGTGCCGATGATGACGCATCAGGTACAACTGCCATAATGAACCTAGCAGAATTTTTTGCTAAAAAAGGCGATAACAAACGTACGTTAATGTTTAGTGCTTTTACTGCCGAGGAAATTGGCGGCTTTGGTTCACGTTATTTTTCACAACAACTTAATCCTGACGACGTTGTTGCGATGATCAACATTGAAATGATCGGTAAACCATCAAAGTTTGGCCCTGGCCGCATTTGGATGACAGGCATGGAGCGCTCTTCATTAGGTGAAGAACTCAATAAACGATTAACAGGTACAGACGGCGAAATTCATGCTGATCCATACCCTAAACAAAACCTGTTTTACCGTTCAGATAACGCCACTCTAGCGCGTTTAGGTGTGCCAGCTCACAGCTTTAGTAGTACGCAATTAGATAAAGATCAGCACTACCATAAAGTGACAGATGATTTAGCAAGTCTTGATTTGAAATCAATGCATCAAGTGATCGAAAGCTTGTCAATTTCAACACAAGGATTGGTTGATGGCAGCATCACACCAACACGTGTTGATGTTAGTAAAGTGGCTGGTCGTGGCAAAATTTATTAAGCTCATCTTCATATAAGCAACGCTTTTCTAGGTGCTATTTTTACTGACTTGTGCGTTATTTTGAGTTCAGACAAAAATATCGACCTAGAAATGTATGAGACTGCTAATTTATTGTCTTATTTGATTTAGCACTGTGTCTTATACCAACCTGTAGTTATTTAAAATAATAATACCGCTTCACCTCCATGTGAGCGGTATTAGACCTGCGGATTCAGCAACACTAATGATTTTTAAATTGTCGACTGGATGATTTCATCGACTTGTGGTTGCTTGAACCGCTTGCCACTTTAGCGCGAGACATACGCTTGTGGCCTCCCTGAGCCGATTGGCGTTCACGAGATTTTACTTTCGTGCTGTATTGCTTCGATCTTTCCTTCATGTGACTTTTATACTTTACTGATTCGTATCGAGCCTGTTCGCGTTTTACTGGACGATATTCACTTTTCTCCTTAGCAATATGTTTACGTGCTAGGTTATCTCTTTTAAATTCCGCTTTATCACGCGCTTTCGAAGCATGGAATCGAGCCGTTGGCTGGTTAGCTTTAACAGGAGAAATATGTTTTTCTCTGTGTTTGTTAACCTTCACCGCCTGATTTACTTTTAAGCTATGGCTTACCTTCTCATGACGTGAACTGGCATAATCTTTTGTACGATACGAACTCTTATGCGGATATGTTTTGCGCTCTTTAATACGAACTGACTTTGCCTCACGATAACTCGGTTGATGACTTGCATAACGTGTTTTTATCGTAGGTGTTCGATAAGCCACACCTTTTCTATGGCGAGGATTATGAACCCAGCGTTTTACTTCATGGCTAGTTGTAATTCGTTGGTTGCGGTGATAACGGTTTTTCCAGTGATAGCGACTTTTATAGTGCTTATGTACCACCCTATAATGATTCCAATGTAAACCAACAAAGAAAAAGTCGAGTGCTAGATCTACCCCTGAGCGCCAATAAAACGGGCCATGATAATAGCTATAATGAACAGGTCGTTGCCAATATACTGGCGGATAATGACGCCAGCGCCAATCACCATATACCACTCGAGTATCGTAGTAAGGTACATAAACTATTTCAGATTCACGTGGCTCAATAATGATAGTTTTCTTTTCACGAATAATATCAACATTGTCCATTTGTGCTAAGTTACCTGCAATATCGGCACGTTTACGTAAAGACTGCACCCCAGCCAAAACTTGCTCTTCATCTTGTAAAAAAGCATCACCTAAATTGCGCATCCAAGTTAAGTCAGTACTTAGCTTTTCTATGATGTTTGGAAAACGGGTTAACGCCTTAACACTTGGGTCCCAATCTTGTTCACCTACTAACCGTGCAAGCTCTTTGTCGGTATAGTTTTTATGATTTTTAATAAATCGATCTGCATCTATTACTTCAATAGGGTACGTTGCCGCGATAAGAATATGTGTCAGCAAGGTATCTGGATACAATGCAATAGGAGCAAGCATTTGCTCTAGTTCAGCCTCTGTAAACACAGTTGCCTGAGTTTCACTTTGATTGTTCACAACTCTTGCTTCTACATGATAAGAAGTGCTCAGTAACCCTGTTAACATCGCTGCTATCAATAATGATTTTTTTGCTGCCATTATGTCCACCTGCTTGTGTTTTTTGCTGATAGTTCACAATGTAGCGAATGTAAACTGAATGTTACCTGAATAAAATAAAAGCTATTTTCTATATTAAATTTATTGCCTCATAACATACCATACGGTATGGTATGTAACAGATAACTATTCAATGGAAGATTTTATGTTTTCAGCTATTTCCTCATTAACCGCCCCTTTTGCTGATCGGCTGGCCGAAAAGTCTCGCAATAATTACTTTAGAGATGCACTGGTTATCTCTAGAGAAAAAACAGAACTTTCCCCCAGTGAAACGCAATTCGCCATTTTTAACTACATGCCATCATGGGTAACAGCCCTAATGAGTTTGCGAAATAAGCTTGTTACTCTGTTTGGCTTTGACGTTGGCAAAGCTAATTTTAAGACTGAAAAAACCGAATTAGATGTTGGCGACAAAGCTGGCTTTTTAACCGTATCAGAAAAACATGATGATGAGATCATTAACCAAGCAGAAGATAAACACATGGAGTTTTTTATTTCGGTCAAGTTAACAGATACCAACATCATTGTTTCTACCCTGGTCATTAAAAAAACGTTTTTGGGCAAACTTTATGTGAATAGCGTTTTGCCCTTTCACTATTTTATTGCAAGAGCCGTGATCAATAATGCACGTAAAGCAGGCAGAATATGACTGATTATCAAATATCTGCAGCCAAACAAGATTGGCTAGATTTTGCATTAGCTGTATTAAAAAAACATGGTCCAGAGCGATTAAAAATACAACCCCTGTGTGATGCCAAGGGCGTTTCAAAAGGTTCCTTTTATCACCATTTTGCCTCCAGAGCAGATTTTATCGAACAACTGATGGAGTATTGGTATCAATCGATGACGGTTAGTTTTATAGAACAAGCCAACACCAAAGGCTCACCTCTTGAGCGTCTTGAAAAGCTTGATCAAGTAATCGCCAGCAATAAAACAGGCACTGAGCTGCATATTCGCGCTTGGGCATTAAAAACGCCGTCAATTAGACCACACCTTGAGAAGATAGATAAACAACGCCAAGCCTACTTAGCAGAGTGTTATGTCGGTTTAGGCTTAGCGCCTCAATTGGCCGAAGATTACGCACTAATGGCTTATGCTAATTTTTTAGGCATGCAGCAAATTTATCCAACACCAAGTATTGAGGAAGTTTTACGCGTCACCACACTTGGTATGAAATCATTATTGAAACTGGAGCGGTAAAATGAAATATTCAGGTTATTATTTATTTGCTACTGGTGTTTTACATAACTTAATTGGCTTTGTGATGGGTTGGCCTGTTTTACTCGATATGTCAGATGCGGGGTGGATTTCTAGCACAATTGTTGATGGGCAAGTATTGTTTGACCGAGAAGCCATTTCTTGGTTTTTGATCACTGGCTTTTTTTGGATGGCCTTTGGTTTAACGTTACAAAAAGCCATTGACCAAGGTTTTGTGCCCCCGATATCTTTAGGCTTAAGCTTTATAGTTATCGGTGTGATTGTCGCCTTTATTATGCCGATATCAGGGGCTTATCTTTTTATAATCCAAGGAATTGTATTGTTAATTGGCGCAAATAAAGCTCAGATTACTGTTCAAAACGCAGGGTAAATTTAGCACCACCTAACGAGCTAGAGCTACCAATATGTAGCTCTCCTTTGTAGCTGTCTACTAAATCACGAACAATAGCAAGGCCAATACCATGGCCTTGACTATATGTATCGGCTCGTTTACCTCGTTGAAGAATAAGCTCTATCTTTTCTTCTGCTATGCCTTGTCCATCGTCTTGCACACAAATTTCTAAACATTTATGAAGTTGCACAATAGCAATTGACACGCTCGAATGAGCCGCTTTACATGCGTTATCTAACAAATTACCTAATATTTCTAGTAAATCAGCTTCATCACCTTTAAAAATAGCGTCTTCTGTTAAATTAACATTCATCGACAACTGCTTATCGCGGTAAATTTTTTGCAAACTATTAGTTAGCTTTTTCAACGTGGGTTCAATTTCTATCCCCAGATGCCATGCCGATTGCCCTGCACTTTGAGCACGCTTTAATTGATGTTCGATCATTAAATTCATCACATCAATTTGCTCCTGACTTAAACTGGTTCCTACAATATTCACTTGCCCCTGCAACACGGCTAATGGCGTTTTTAAACTGTGTGCCAGATCAGATAAAGCATTGCGGTATCGGGTGCGTTGTACCTGTTCAGTTTGTAATAAAGTGTTGATTTGTTCGGTGACTTGCTCAAGCTCAATAGGATACTCTTGCTCAAGCTGCTTGCTTTTGCCCTGCTCTATGCGGTGAATTTCATCAGTTAATGTATGTAAAGGTTTTAAGCTCCACTGCAGCCACGCATATTGTGATAACAATAACACCAGCATTAATACAATGAGGCCTAAGGCAATTTGTCCGCGAAACTCATCCATCAATTCAATAAAGGCCGCTTTGTTTTGAATGACATGAATCGTAATTTCATGTTCTCCAATATCATCGGTAAAGCTAGCTGAAAAACTATAAATAAAATGTGGATTGCGTTCTAAGGTAATACTGGCAAAGGTGTTATTGCCGACAGCAGGAATCGGTAATCGCCTTGGAACATTGAGTGCCAACAAAGATGCTGATTGCCATAAATTTTGCCCATTGCTCAATTGCGTAATGGTGGCATATAAACCGGATTGACTGGTATTAAAACGACTTTCAGTTAAAGCCTCTGGCATGATCAATTGACCATTTTCAAACTCAGCAACAGCCAATAAGCTATATGAATACGCCGTTAATTCATTTTTAATGGCAGATTCCATGTGCTGCTGATAAGCATTTGAAATAAGCAGGCCAACTAACGGCAAGATAACTATGATCATAAAAATCGCGCTCAGCAACAAGCGCGACTTTAAAGAGTTTTGACGGAAAAAAGACAACGGCATAATCCATTAATTCGTTGGGTTGAACACTCGCATTTTATAACCTTGTCCACGCATGGTTTCGATAAATTGAAGCTCAGCGTCAGGGTCGAGTTTTTTACGTAAGCGTCGTACAAACACTTCTATTACGTTTGAATCAAGATCAAAGTCTTGATCGTAAATATGTTCAGTTAATTGTGTTTTAGAAATCACTTGTCCCAAATGTAAGGTTAAATATTCAAACACTTTATATTCATAGCTGCTCAAAGACACCGCCTGACCATTAACTTTAACTTCCATGCTCGCAGTATCTAGTGAAAAAGGCCCATTATTAATAACCGGGCTAGCTTGGCCTACACTGCGACGAATTAAGGCGTTTAAACGTGCTAATAACTCTTCAGGTTGAAACGGCTTAGTTAAATAATCGTCTGCGCCGGCATCTAAGCCTTCCACTTTATCTTGCCAACGGTCACGCGCGGTTAATACGATAATTGGAAACTTAATGTCTTGCTGACGAATTGTTTCAATTAAGGTTTTGCCATCCATTTTTGGCAAACCTAAATCGATTATCGCAGCATCATATTGGTACTCAGTTGCTTGATACAGCCCTATTTCACCATCTTCAGCACAATCTACACTGTACTTAGCATTTTCAAGTTGTGTTTTTAATTGCGTCTGTAAATTTAAATCGTCTTCAACTAACAATAATCGCATATTATTTTCCTGATACTTTTCCTGTAATGGCATCAATTTTCATTGATACAACATGACCATTATCTTTTAATACTTTTACTTTATAACCAGGATTACCATTCACTTTGGCGCGTTCAACCTTTAATACTTTACCGCCAGTATGTTTTTTGACTAAACGAGCGGCTTGTTGGGCATTGTTCACCTTGTAGTGCTGGCCATTAAAATACGGGGCGGCCTTACACTCAATAGCAGTTATGCCAGAGATGGTCAGCATTAACGCAACAACAATTGATGGTATAACCGATTTTTGACTCATTGCTCCTACCATAGGTTTACGTTTTAAACTCGCACAGTGTAAAAGTTATCTTGATGAATGACAATCTATCAAGCAATAACTGAATCATGACTGAACAGGGTTTTATGCTTGTTAACCCTCTAAAAACAGTCAATTTTATGTTCAGCACTCGTTCAGAAACTTTGGTCTTTAATGGCCATAAGTTTGACATTGTCGAGGAAGATAAAGATGAACAACACGATTTCAACCATCACGTTAGCACTGGCATTAACATCTGCTACGCAATTGGCGTATGCAACTGAAGGAACTGAAAAAAATTACTCTGTTAGCAGTGTCAAACAGAGTTGGGATAAAAGCAAAGCGTTGACTCAATTAAAAGAAAGCAAATCACTTTCTGACTCGCCAAATGTATTGATAGGCAAAACACGCGAGCAAGTTAAAGCGCTGAAAAAGCAGTTGTATTCTAATGATTTCGCCAGTAAATCAAGTACAAAACAAGCGCAAAGTGCACAATCGTTTGACCACAGCTTTTCAATTTATGACGGCTACGCGTCTTTAATTGAAGATATTGACCAAGACGGTTACTTTCAAACCTTTAGCGTGACCTTTGATGCTGACGTGATCAACTACCAATTTAATGAACACGCTAGAGTTTATGCTGAACTTTATTTAAGTAAAGATGGTGGTGATTGGATCCACTACTACACAACGGAAAACTTTTCTATTTATGGTGAAAGTGAAGATGATGCCTTTGAAGTGTATACCACGCTAAATCAAGGCTATGTGCCTGCTAACTACGACGTATTAATTGATCTATATGAAGTTGGTTATTCCGATATTGTTGCTTCATACAGCGCTGACGACAACAGTGATTTATACGCATTACCGTTAGAGAGCAGTGATTACGACCCTACTTATCAAGAAGTTTATGTTAGCGAAAGTCATAGTCATGGTGGCAGTGTTTATTGGTTGTTATCTTTACTAGCAATAACACCTTGGATCAGAAAACGCATTAAGAAATAACTTTATTACACTTAGCACCACACTCCCAACCTAAAATCTGTGGTGCTGAGTGCCTCAATCCACCGCTAAATCAGCCACTTTTTTTGAAACAACCTTCTGGCCATTCAGCCACTGACCTAGCCAAGTTTTTCTCACTAAAAAATGATAACTAATAAAACCAATAACAAAGGTTAATGTTAAGGCGGCAATGAGTTTAATGATCGCATGTGTTTGCCAATCTAACATTGGCATTTGTATTAGCAATAACAGTGGAATATGAACAATATAAAGCCAATATGAGGCGTCGGCGATATACCGAACAATAGCATTTTGCTTATCAATGAGCTTCTTGCCATAACAAAGCGCTAATAAAGAAAAATATACCGATGAAAAAGCTTGCAAGATAACCATGGCAACATGTTCAAAACCTTGAGTAATTTTAGCGCCCTGCTCTATCATTAACTTCACTTCATCTATGGTTAATGCCTTTGGCATTAAGGCATAAAAAGTTAAGTAGCTACAGGTAGCAATAGCAAGCATCACGTGCCTGTGTTGATACAATTGCTCAAGTACTTTTTGACGTTTAAATATAGCAACACCAACAAAAAAGAATACGCCGTAAAAGCCATATGACCATAACTCTGGGTACAGCTTTTCAGGAGCAGGAAATGGCGCGTCGACGCTGTATGTCGCAGGAATGATAAGTACCGGAAACATGACCAATAAAAATGGCACTGACGCTATATCATTTGTCCAGCGCCCTTGAACCAATTTATTTTTATACAAAGCAGCGAGTACTAAACAAAAACCAAATAAATTAAATAAAAACCACAAATGTGCAGTGCTTAAATCTGAGTTTTGCTTTTCAAGCTCTTTTGACATCGCCAGGACGGGAGGTAAATGATGAATATTGTCCATAGCCCAAAAGATGGTGGTCACAACAATACCGATGACAAGTGGCAAAAACACGATTAATGGTAATAAAACACGTGTGCTTCTGTTTTTTATAAAACCCTTAACTCCACGCTTTTCTATCAACATGTAGGCGAAAAAACCCGCAATGATAAAAAATAAAGGCATTCGGAAGGTGTGCAGCCAAAATGCGATAACATCAACAACAACTGAGTGTTGTTGGTCAGCTAGAAACCAAATGTTATGTAAAAGAGGACTGTAGGCAAGTATCGCATGGAACACGATACCAACGAGCATAGCGAGTGCGCGCAAATTGTCCATATAGTGATAACGAGACTGTTGATGACTCACCAAAGAGCTATGCATGTAAATCCCCGTGATAATGCATTGATGATTTCTACATAAAACAGGGATTCACTTTACGTCATTTTAATCATTAAAAAAATGACCATAATCTAAAAACTAGTTATTTTTACAATAAGTTACATTTTTAGTTTTGAAGTTTAATGTAACTTTCGCTGTGTAAATCACTCACTTCAACGCTTATCGTGGTATTAACAAAAGCATACGCTGATAACGCCTCGGCTATTGCCTTACTTAACATTTGCTTTTGCTCAACCGTTCTACCGGAAAGAATTTTGTTATTCACATGAATAAAAAACGTTTGCCCCTCAGGCAAATAATAATTTTCATAAACTATGCTACGAACTTTAATCGCATCTTTAGTAAATAAACCCGTGGAAAATGCCGCGTCAAATAAACTTTTTTGTACTGAACTTATAACATCTGAAATTTGGGCAACAGCTGAATGCTCTATCACAATATGAGGCATAAATTAAAACTCAACAAAATCAATAAAATTGAAAGTGTATTATTCCATAACCTGGCTAATTTCATAAGTACAATAAACTCGCGCGTAATTGCTACCTTTATTGTACTTCGTCATAGGAATGAGTTGATAACCTTGTAATTTACCGTTTTCAATATCACGTTCAAATGTTTGACGATGAAAATATAGAACCTGTTGCCAAGCAGGGCTGCGAAATAAAAGATATTGATTGTCTTCTATCGACCAAGTACCTCTGTATTGGTTTTGTTGGTAATCTTGTTTATTTTTATCCCAAACTTCTTCATTTAATACAAAATTGCCACTTTCTTTTATCTCAAGTGTGGCGGTATTTTCACAATTTCTCGCACCATATTCACTGTAAAGTGGAATATTGTATTTACCGGCACGAGCTCTTTCATTAGTAATACTTAACCCAGCAGGAACTAAATATATCCCCATGTTATTGGCGGAAAAACTGTGATTATTGGCTAACATTAATCCCGTTGCGCCAATTGGAAAGCCTAGTGAAGACACCTGTTCCATGACTTCTATTGCGGCTTTATCAGTGCCTCTGCTAGGTGCATAAATTAAGGTATTATCATTTACTGTGCTTGGAAACTCTAAACGATTTACCTCAACAGTTAAGTTTTCATTAACGCTCAAGCTCTCAACAACTTGTTGCTCTTGTTCTTCTGAAAGGTACTTAGCATAGACATGCACGGTATTATGCGACGAACAGCCTTGCAGCAGAATAATTGCTAATAAAAATATTACACGTTTCAACTTAGTCATCACTATTAAATTACAGGTGTAATCCAAATGTATTACAACAGTAATATATAAGTAAAGTTTTATTTATTGAATAAATTCACTAGACTTGAGTAGACATAATTATAATAAGAGATTAACTATGGAAAACAATTCACAAGCTCCACGTTGGTTTTCAGTCTGTGCAGTTTTAGCACTGGTTTGGAACCTACTGGGTTTATTGGCTTTTATAAGCCATTTAATGTTAACCCCTGAAATCATTGCGCAATTCCCGCCAGAACAGCAGCCCCTATATCAAAATATTCCTGTTTGGGTAACCGCTGCTTTTGCTCTTGCGGTAATTGGTGGTTGTTTGGGATGTGTATTATTAATAATGCGTAATTCACTAGCTAAGATAGTATTAATTTTGTCTTTGCTAGGCGTTATTGTACAAAATATTTATTCATTCTTTATTATCGACACTATTGCTGTAGCAGGCCCTTCAAGTGCGGTAATGCCAATTTTAGTTATCATTATTGCAATGGCACTTATTTTGATGGCAAATAAAGGCCAACAGAATCATTGGCTCAACTAGAAAATTTATAATATTGTAAAAAAATGCCCAATTAACTGGGCATTTTTTATGACCGTTTTACTAGCCAATCACTCACTTTAGGAAAGTGGTCTTCAACACATTGCTTAGCTGTCAGCATATTGATGTGGTCATAATCAAGTAAATTGCCATTTTGCTTTGACAATAACGAAACTTCTGCCTTGGGGTTAGTTTCTTCAACATGTGCAATTACATCATCAATATGCCCGAGTAAATCGTCATTGATACCTGTCATGTGCCAAGTTTCGGGCCAAGTAATATTTTTAGCGGCATTGGCGTAATCAAAACCATCTTCAGGATCAATCCAAGGTTTTGGCTTAACCCAGTCGATACTCTGGCGTAAAAAATCATAAGTTTCGTTGTCAGCGCCGAACTTAAGTTTGACCATATTGATGAAACCTTTACGTTTTGCAATTGCAGGTGCTAAACGATTCCAAAATAAATCAACCTTCCAAAATTTGTGAAAGCTTTTCCTGTGCACACTGCGTTTGGTGCCAAAACACACAATGCTTTTAACATCCGGCAAATAATTTGGCATACGAGCTAAAGCGCTATTAAAGATTACGCCGCCCCATGAATGACATATAACATGCATCGCTTTACCCGTTTGGGCTTTTACCAAATCGATGAAAGCTGGAACATCATGTACGATCATTTCATGTTGACCATGTTTTGGATCTTCATTTATTGATGGCGTACTTTGCCCTTTACCACGAAAGTCTGCGACAAATACATCAAACCCTTGTGCAGCAAGATAACAAGCTAAGCCTTTCCCCGACTCAGTATAAAATATTTTGCCATTCTCGATCGTACCGTGCAGCATGAGTATCGGTGTGCCACCAGAGCTTTCAAAAATTCGACGCACATGTAATTGATGAGTGCCCTCTTTGATAAAAAGCGATTTTTGATGCATGACTAAAACCTAAAAAATTGAATCAAGCTACCTTACACAACAACAGGTCTGACCACAAGACCCGGTTGTTAAGGCTAATATTTAATCGTCGGTTTACGTAATGACATCCAAGTACCAAGTACGGCTAATAACAGTACAAGCATCAGACCAATAACGCCCAAGTACTGGTCGAAGGCTTTATTGCCTGTCCAACGCAGATAATGAATATCATAAATTGTATTGATAAAGTCAGTATCTTGGCCATATTGCCTTAACGACAAACCTTGCCAATTAACGGTTACTTCAACGCCTGTTGAGGTAGTTGCTTTAACACCATCAACAGAAACAATATCGCCATAGCGTGCTTTCTTTTGCGTAATAGCATCATTGACTAACAATCGAATTTGTTCGGGCGTTAATTCATCCTTTTTTACTTCATTGTTGTCTAAAAAGTGACGCCAGCCGTCACTGTTTTTGATCAACACATGATGCCCTAAAATTGTTTGCATTTGTTTAACTTCGAGCGTGCTATCATCGATTAAACTCTCTGCCAGTCCTGCAACAGGATATTGTTTAATATTTAGCGCTTGATAAGCTTCTTGATAACCAGGTTTAAAAAAGAAAAACACGCCAGTTACTACCCAAGCAATAAACGGTAGTAACATTATGAGTCCTAAAATTTTGTGAAAGCGGCGCACCACATACCTCCTGCATGCTATATTTTTGTTATTTTAGTGCGCAGCATACTAACACTATGCTACCCGTTGGCAAGTTTTGCTTATCCGGCCGTTTTCTAGTGTAACCACGTGATCTGATGGTGAAATTAACTGCTTGTTATGTGTCACCATCACCACATGAATATTAGCCGACATATGACGCAACAGTGACATAATTGATGCTTCATTGTCTTTGTCTAATGCAGATGACGGTTCGTCTAACACCAGTAGCTGAGGTTTTCTCAACAACGCGCGGGCTATAGCAAAACGCTGTTTTTCTCCTCCTGAAAATAACTGTTGCTGTTCACTTACCAATATATCTAAATCACCATTAATTTTATTGAACCATGACAACAAGCCAACCTGTTCAATACATGCCATTATTTCTTCATCCGATGGCACTGTAGTTAAACCTAGCAGCAAATTTTCACGAATGGATGCATGAAAGAGTCTCGGTTCTTGATCTACCCACGCCATATTACCTCGAACACTATTAAGCTGATAATCTGTAAAAGGTAGTTCGTTGACCAAAATATTAGACTGGGTTTCATGATAAAAACCCAATAACTGTTGAATTAAGGTTGATTTTCCACTGCCACTTTCACCAAGAATCACCGTTAGTCCAGCTGCAGAAAACGCTAAATTAATATCAGTTAAAATCAACTTACCGTCAGCTTCAAATTTAAGTTTGTTTAGCCTTATTGACGATAGCTTTTTCAATTCAAGATTCCCGCCTTCACTTTCCATCTCATATTGATTTATTTCATTTAGCCTTACTGCCGCTCCAGCAGCTTTTTGTAAATTTGAAAAGAACATACCTAATGAAATTAAGGGAAACGCTAGCCCAAACAAGTACATTAAAAAAGCAGTTACCGTACCCAATGTCATTGAGCCTTGTGCTATCCAATGAGCGGAAAAAGCCAATATTGCAACCATGCTCATCATTAATACCAAGTTGGAAATTGGATTAATCATGGACACTACCCGAGCTTCACGCATTGCATGATGAAAGCTATTGTTTAACAATCCTTTACTTCGATTCAATACGCTTTGTTTAGCATTGTGAGCGCGTATCATTTTGCCACTTTTAAAACACTCTGAAACATAAGTGAATAAATCTGCTTCAGCATCTTGCATTGCTTTACCTATACCTCGCATTGAAAGTGCCAACGGTGTGATCACCAATGCTCCGATCGCTATACACGCCAGCAACACAAGTGTTAATCGCCAATCTAGCAAAAACATAACAACTATGACTGCGATAAGTGAAATAACACCGCTAATTAGGCCTATAAGATCTTCCGCCAAAATCGATTTAACTGACGCAGAATCATTCATAATACGAGCACTTAATTCAGCACTATGTTCATTATTTAAAATGGCTTGTTTTGTATTAACAAGTCGCCCGATCAAAGAATAACGTAAGCTCAAATTGGTATGTTCGCCCATTCTCGCACCATACCAAGCTAAAGCGCCCTCACTGATTGCCGCAATAACAACCACAAAGACCAAACCCAAAATGACCACGTAGTCAAACCCGAGTTGATTAATGTTGTCAACTAAATGACGACTGTACAATGGGATTACCAGCTCTAGTCCAGTGGCGACAATAATCAACAATGTCATATATAAAAAGCTTTTATTATTCGGTTTATGCGTCGACAAAAGCTGCCATAGCCCTGTTAATTCAGGCGATGCATTATCATTCCCTTTCATTTCAACCTCACAAATGACCAATAAGTCAAAAACAATTCACTTGGTCACACTATAATTGACCATAAAGTCACTTTCAAGTGACTACTTGGTCAAAGGTTAACTTTGTGGCATGATATGCTAATTCACCATCGCCAAAATCCTTGATTGGGTTAGATTTATTAGGGTATTTAAGTGAGTACAAAACGAGATTTAATTTTATCTTCTGCCAAAGCGTTATTTGTTGAACATGGTATTTCAGGCACAACCATCGCCAGTATCGCCTCAAATGCTGGGATTGCTAAAGGCTCTGTATATTCATACTTTAAAAGTAAACAAGACATCGTGCATGCCTTGTTAACACAGCTACTTGAATTAAGTCAGTTACAACTGGAACAGTTACTTACTGATAAATCACTGGCTGGAGTGTCATTGATTGAGGCATATATCAACCACGAATTGAGTCAAGTAAGTGAAGAAAGAGCTTTAACACAAGCTATCGCTTACGACGATAGTGCCGTAATGGATGATGATGCTATCGAATATATTCAAAGTATTCGAGCCACTTACTATCAAAATCAGTTAAAACTGATTGCTAACGCCTATGCAGAACTTGATGAAAAATGGCACATGGATGTTATCGCTCTGCTAAATGGCGCGTTGCAGGAATATAGCATCTATATTGCGTTAGATAATGCCCAACTAACACTAGAGCGATGTGCCAAAGTCATCTCAGCAGCCATAGATGCAGTAATAGGCAGTTTCTCAACAACAACGTTAGAACCTGCTCTCACGCCTGAAGATCTGCCTTTATATCACGATGACCCACAAGTCAGACAATTAACCAAAGCAAAATTGTTAGTTTCTGAGCTAAAAAACCAAAGTAATGAACTTGCTACGAAAGACAAAACAGTAGTCAATGAAACTTTAACTTTACTGGAAACTCAATTAGAACAAGACATTCTCAATAGTGTTTTACTGCGTGCCTTAATCGCCAATTTAGCCCCATATAAAGGCTTAAGTGCTAAGCGAGCACAACTTGCAGAGCTACTTGATGTTGAGTTAATTTGATACCGCTGAACATCCCCGATCATGTATAAAAAAACCCAGCATCTCGCTGGGCTTTTACGTGTTTGATTAGTTAACCTCAGGTTTTTATAAGAAATAGTGCTTATGCGAAGCTAAGGTTAATTATCTTTTTAGCTCATATGCACAAGCATATTTGTTGGCTCTTCTAGGAAAGACTTCCAAAGATTACAGAACCTAGCAATTGTACCACCATCAATAATACGATGATCACCAGACCAACTTACTTGCATAATGGCACGAGATTCAACTTCACCTTTATCATTAAAGCGCGGTAAATGCTGCACTTTACCTAAAGCCACAATCGCAGATTCAGGCTTATTGATAATTGGTGTAGCAACTGTTCCACCAATAGCACCGATATTTGAAATCGTGATAGTTCCACCTTTAAGGTCTTCTGAGGCAACACGGCCAGAACGAGCACCTTCAGTTAAGCGAGCAATATCTTGCGCTAAATCTAAAATTGACTTAGTTTGCACCTGTTTGACATTGGGTACTAATAAACCCACTTTAGAGTCAACCGCCATGCCGATATTGTGATCATCAAAATAAGTGATCTCAGTACACTCTTCATTAGGCTGAGAATTAACCACAGGAAACTGCTTTAACGCCAATGACATTGCTTTCATGAAAAATGGCATCATGGTGAGCTTAATGTCTTGCTTAGCGTAAACTTCTTTTAATTCGCCACGAAGTTTAATTAACTTCGTCATGTCAATTTCTTCGCAGTAAGTAAAGTGTGGGATGGTAGACACAGACGCTGTCATTGCTTTTGCCATCGCAGCTTTTACACCACGAATTGGTTCAACACGGGTACCACCAACAGCTGTTTGTGTTGACGAAGTCGCTGCTGTAGGTTGAGCGCCCTGCTCATTAAACGCAACAACATCTTCTTTAAAAATACGACCTTTTTTACCGCTACCTGGTACTTGGTGAATATTGACGCCTAACTCACGTGCAACACGGCGCACAGCTGGGCTTGCAACCGCTTTTTTATTGACGACTTTTTCATTGCTAGCAACAACAGGTGCAGGCTTTTCTACCTTGGCAGCAACAGGTGCTGGAGTTTCTTCTTTAGCAACTGGGGTAGCAGCAGGAGTACCACCTGTTGAAGCTCTTTCTAAAGCAAATAATGGTGCATGTACTTTAGCAATCTCACCTTTACCATAATGAAGTTTAACGACGGTACCAGCATGCATTGCTGGAATTTGTACCATGGCTTTGTCAGTCATTACATCAGCTACGGGCTGATCTTCTTCAATAACATCACCTTCGGCAACTAACCATTCAACTACTTCACATTCAACAATACCTTCGCCAATATCAGGCAAGATAAAGTCTTCTATAATTGTTCCCGTTGTTGCTGCTGCAACAGGTGCTTGTGCTGGTTCAGCAGCCGGGGCGCTAGGCGCAGACTCTGATCCTGCCTCACCTTCTGGCGTCATGGCAAATAATGGCGCATGTACTTTAGCAATATCACCTTTGGCATAATAAAGTTTATCTACAATACCTGAATGCATCGCTGGAATTTGTACCATTGCTTTGTCTGTCATTACGTCAGCAACAGGTTGATCTTCTTCGATGCGATCACCTTCTTTTACTAGCCATTCCACCAGCTCACATTCAACGATACCTTCACCAATATCGGGTAAAATAAAATCAATGCTCATGTTAATGTCCTAGTAATTTACGCTATTTTTAATCGCTTCATACACTTTTAAGTGATCAGCCGCGTGTTCTTTTTCAAGTGCTAGTGGGTATGGTGTATCTAATCCACAAACGCGTGCTATTGGCGATTCTAAGTGTAAGAAACATTCACTCTGAATAGTTGCTGCAATTTCACTTGCAAAACCAGCAGTTAATGGCGCTTCTTGCGATATTAATAAACGTCCGGTTTTCATTACCGAGCTAGCAACCGTTTCAACGTCCCAAGGTAAAATAGTTCTTAAGTCGATAATTTCACATGAAATACCGTCTTTTTTCGCCATTTCCGCCGCTTTTTCGATAATCTCCATCTGAGCGCCCCAAGCAAGTAACGTAATATCGCTACCTTGTTGTACCACTTCAGCTTTGCCTATTGGCAATTGGTAATCTTCAGTTGGTACTTCACCTACTGATGCACGATATAAGCGCTTAGGTTCAAAAAATACCACTGGGTTATCATCACGAATAGAGGCCAACAACAAACCCTTTGCTTGATATGGGTTACGTGGCACAACTATTTTCAAACCTGGCGTGTGAGCAAAATATGCTTCAGGTGATTGACTGTGATACAAGCCACCTGCGATACCACCACCGTATGGTGTACGAATGGTTAACTTGCCCACATTAAATTCATTACCACTGCGGTATCTGAATTTTGCCGACTCGTTAACAATTTGGTCAAAAGCAGGGAAAATGTAATCGGCAAACTGAATTTCAGCAATTGGTGTACTGCCTTGCGCCGCTAAACCATTGGCAAAACCGATAATGCCTTGCTCAACTAATGGTGTGTTAAAACAGCGCGTTTTACCGTATTTTTCTTGTAAACCACTGGTTGCTCTAAATACACCACCAAAATGGCCAACATCTTCACCAAAACACACAGCACTGTCGTTTTCTGCCATGGCAATGTCTAAGGCGTTATTGATTGCCTGTAATAAGTTCATTTGTGCCATTATTTAATTCTCCCAGCAGTAAACGGATAGGCTTCGGGATATTTTTTAATATGAAGTTTTAAATCATCCAATTGCTTTTGCAAATGCTGCGGCACTTGGTCATAAACATCAGAAACAAGATCTTCTACAGGTGGCTTATCAATTTTTTCAGCCACTTTTACTGCTGCTAAAATTTCTTCACGTAGTTTTTCAAAAAGTGCAGTTTCTTGCTCTTCACTCCACCACCCTTGCGCCAACATCCAAGACTTCATGCGTGAAATTGGATCGTGAGCGTGCCATTTGGCCTCTTCTTCTTTAGTACGGTAGCCTGTTGGGTCATCCGATGTAGAGTGAGCACCTAAACGATAAGACATTGCTTCAATGATCACCGGCTTGTTTTCTTCTAATGCGTAAGCACGTGCTAATTGCACCGCCTTTAACACAGCCAAAATGTCATTACCGTCAATACGAATGGTTTTAATACCATAACCGACACCACGAGAGGCAATACCATTACCAACATACTGCTCTTCAGATGGTGTTGAAATCGCATAACCGTTATTACGGCAGAAGAAGATTGTTGGGCACTGATGCACTGCTGCCATATTTAAGCCAGCATGAAAATCACCTTCAGACGCAGCACCTTCGCCAAAGTAACACATAGTCACTGCAGGTTGCCCTTGAAGTCTTTGGCCATATGCATAACCAGCAGCTTGTGGAATTTGTGTACCCAAAGGAGAGGAAATCGTCATGTAGTTTAATTCATTACTGCCGTAATGAATTGGCATTTGACGGCCTTTACCAAGATCTTTTTCATTTGAAAACATTTGGTTCATAAAGTTTTCAAGCGAAAAGCCACGGTAGATTAGCGCGCCTTGTTCACGATATTGCGCCATGATCATGTCTTGTGGTTCAAGACCCGCTGCGCCACCTACACTGGCAGCTTCTTCACCAAGCGCAGCCATGTAAAAGCTGATTCGTCCTTGGCGTTGTGCGGCAATCATGCGCTCGTCTAACACACGGTGAAAAGCTAGCGCTTGATACATTTTTACCGCGTGTTCTTGGTTAATCTCTGGAAGTTCTGCACCGTCATAAACAGTGCCATCTTGTTGTAAAATCTTGAGGATGGGGATTTCAACTGAATGACCATCAATAAAAGCTGCGGTATGGACAACCGGGCTTTCTTTGTAAATATCAGTATTCATAGCCTTCTCTTATGTAGTGCCCTTGAAACAAGGAAATCTTTAAACGTCTAGCCACAAGTATAGTGCTTGTTTGCGTTAGACAATTAAAGATTTGATGCGTTGTTATATAAATTATTGCTGCCTGAACTTTACCTTTACGTTAACTGTAATGCAAGGAATAGCAGTTAACCTTAACGTAAACTTTTAGCTAAGTGTAAACTAATATGTTCACTTATTTTTGATCTTAATCTATAAAGTGTTTGTTCAAGGCAGCCCTTGTAAACTTTTATCTAGCGCTAAATATAAACGTGCTAAATTTCACTATTTAATGCTGAAGGAACAACGGTTAGCAATGCTCGTTGACCAATAGCAACTTTGGCATTTGGAAAAATAATGGCTTCGCCGTCTTGTTGCGCTTTGATTTCATTTTCACCATCAATCGCAAGCACATAACCTTTTGTAAAGTCAGTAAAGTTTGGTGCATCATCAGCAAAATTTAAGGTGAAATTTTCATGGTGACGATTGATCACTTGCGCCACGGTGAAAATATGAAAGTCAGCTTCATCAAATGCTTTTAACTGTAAATCTTCACCTGATACAAGTCGTGTTAAGGTTGTTTTTACTTGTTCAAATTGTGACATATCATTTTCGCCAAATGGCCTGACCTTACCTAACTCAACAGTAAAAGCATCGGCAGCAAATTCATTGGAAGAAAAATAACTAAATGTTGTTGTTGGTGAGTTTGATAACAAGATGGTATTAACACCACAAGCTAGTAAAAATTGCAGTTGTTCTGGTTTTCTTGGTTTTCCATGCAGAAACGGATAAACAGCAAATTTGTCATATTTTGCACCGCGAATAGCGGTATGCAAATCGTAATGCATGCGTTCTCGGCTATTACCAAGCTCGGTGCCTTGTTGAAAAAATGCTCTAACGGTGTTTTCTAGCAATAAAGCACGCTCTCGCTCTTTATTGATCAACCCTACTCCCTGACCTTGGTCAATAGAATGGCCGCCTGAAAATAAGCGATTCATGTTCTCTTCAACAAAACGTTGAGCGACGTTCATCGATGCTGGATTACCAAAAATAAACAACACACGCTGTGCTAATGGCAATTCACCTAAAATGAGTTTTTGCACTAACTCGGCACATATTTCAATGGGCGCAGTTTCATTACCGTGCACGCCACATGATAAAACAATATCTTGTGTAGACGTTTGCGTTAGTGGTTCAAAAACTATGATGCCTGTTTCTAATACTTTGGCAATGCTCTTGTTGCCAGAAGCGCTGTGTGTAATTTCAAATTGGAAAGTTTCAGGAAGTGACCAAGGATGTTCACGAGAGATTGATAGAAAGTCACCTGTTGATTGTAATTGCTGCTGTAAGTTACCCAAACCATTTTCTTCTTCAAGGAAACAATGGCACATATTGTAAGATAATTTGGTAACTAAATGGCAGTTTGTCGAAAAATATTTTTTAGGTAAGCGTGAAATATTCTATCCACGCTTACTGTTTGTTAAATGCTAGGCAGTTACATGACCGTGAATATTGTTCTCACCTCTGTGTTTGGCAACGGCCAAAGCATCTTCAACATCATGAAGGATGTCTTCAACGATATGCCCTTTTTGGTAGAGGCTAAAACCAATACAACACGTCAGATCCACCGTTGCTGTCATAATTTGTTTACTGATCAGTTGTTGTAATTCTAATGCAAATTCAGCAGGTGTTTTTTTCGTTGTTACGTTAGCCACAACGATAAAATTATCATCTAACCAACGACACAATAGTGCACCTTCAGGTAAATTATTACCCACCCGTTGAGCCACTAACTTCAATACGTCGTCACCCACCATTTGCCCATACATATCATTGATTTTTTTAAAGTTATCGAGGTCGATTTGATATATAGCAAAATCTTGGCCTTTTTCATTCGCTAAATCACACCAAGTTACCAAGCTAATTTGTCCTGCGCGTCGATTAGGTAAGCCTGTCAGTGGGTCCAATAAAGACATATGCTCTAATGTTTGTGCCATTAACCCAAGTTCTTTAATACGGCGATAGCTAAAAATTAAAAAGCTAATGGCGACGGTAATACCCAAAGGAATAATTTCATCAACTTCAAAATGTTCATAGTCGCGAGAAAATTGATACAGCGACTCAAGAACATCAAAATTCATGAAGGCAAAAAAGAAGATCAAGTTAACCACCACAAGTACAGTGAGGTCTTTGATCACAGTTGGACGATGCATATATTGACGATGAGGCATATACGAGTAATTTCTCCTACAGCAATGACATCAAAATTACTACACACCCTCCTTGGTAAATAGTTAAGTTAGTTAAAAATCAATTATTTAAATTACAAGCCATCTCTACTAAAAATATCGTAGACAATTGCTTGTGCGTCAAGAATTATTTGATCTAAATGTGCTTTATCAATAAAACTCTCTGCGTATATTTTATAAATATCTTCGGTGCCAGAAGGCCTAGCAGCAAACCAACCATTGGCAGATATCACTTTAATTCCACCAATAGCTGCACCATTTCCTGTGGCATGAGTGACTTTCTGTTCGATTGCCTCTCCTGCTAGTTCGGTAGCAGAGATATCTTCGGCATTTAAACGCGTAAACACCTGCTTTTGCTCAAAACTAGCGACAGCTTCAACTCTACCATAAATTGGTTCACCCAATTGCTTGGCAAGTTCTTGATAATACTGATAAGGGTCTTTACCTGTTACTGCGACAATTTCAGCCGCTAATAACGCCATAATAAAACCGTCTTTATCTGTCGTCCAACAACTGCCATCTTTGGCGATAAATGAAGCCCCTGCACTTTCTTCACCGCCAAAAGCGTATTCACTCGAATGCAGGCCATCAACAAACCATTTGAAACCCACAGGAACTTCAGACAATGGTTTATCCAATAAGTTCGCTACGCGATCGATTATTGAGCTAGAAACTAAGGTTTTACCTATTTTACAGGAGCTTGGCCAACTTCTGTGCGTCATTAAGTAATGAATTGCTACAGCCAAAAAGTGGTTCGGATTCATCAAACCACCCGCTTTAGTCACTATGCCATGACGATCAAAATCAGGGTCATTGCCAACCGCAATATCAAACTCATCTTTTAAGGCGATCAAACCTGCCATCGCATAAGCCGATGAACAATCCATGCGGATTTTGCCGTCTTTATCTAACGGCATAAAAGCAAAACTGGCATCAACCTTTGGGTTGACAACGGTTAAATCTAAATCATATTTAGCAGCAATTCTAGGCCAATAATCGATGCCTGAACCTCCTAATGGATCGACACCTATTTTAATTTTTGCCTCAGCTATTGATCGCATATCCAAAACTTTGTCTAGCTCATCCACATAAAAGCCAATAAAGTCTTGTTTAGTCACTAATTCTGATGCAAGTGCATCTTCATAAATGGCCTGCCTAGCTTCCAACATGCCTTTATGAATAATATCGTTAGCACGTTTTTCAATACGTTTAGTTACTTCGCCTTCAGCGGGTCCACCATGTGGAGGGTTATATTTAATACCACCATCAGAAGGTGGATTGTGTGAAGGGGTAATGATAAGCCCATCGGCAAATGAATCATTATTAGCATTGTATGCAATGATCAGGCGTGAAATAACAGGTGTAGGTGTAAACCCTAAATCTTCTTGAATCACCACAGGTACATTGTTGGCTACTAATACGCTAAGCGCGGTTGCAAAGGCTGGCTCAGACAAAGCATGTGTATCTTTGCCTAAATAAAGCGGGCCTTTGTAACCTTGTTCGGTTCTGTATTCAGCAACAGCCTGACATATGGCTACTATATGATGTTCGTTAAAGCTACTTTTAAATGCACTCCCCCTGTGACCTGAAGTGCCAAAGCTTACACGTTGTGATTGCGTAGCAACATTGGGCTGTTTTATATAATAATGGCTTACTAATTGCGCAATGTTATCGATATCTTCTGGTCGTGCAGGTTGCCCTGCGTGCGGATGTACAGACATAAGTTTCCTTTTTATGAACTATAGTAAATCTCTAATTTTTTCAATCTGTTGATCTGAATAATCAAGGGCTTTTGCAACCTCGGTTATCATCATTTTTTTACGCGTTGTATTTGAGTTGGTAATAACCCAATAAGGGCTTTCTGGAATTTGACGTGGCTTAGTACTACTGCCAGATTCTGATAGTTCCTTTTCACTTTGAGCAAAATACAAACGGTCACGCCCACGAATATCTAAAACAACAGCAAAGTCGTCACCGTGGACACGTTGAAGAGCAGACAGTAACAATAAAAATCGTCCAACAACACCACGTTGCATAGACAACTCTTCTTTGTTTATCACGTCAAAAACATTAGCTTTATTCGCTGTAGCGGCAACTTTCTCAGCGGGCTTTTCTTGTTCATCTACAGTAAACGTTTTTGTAATTTCAGAAGATTTTTTAGTCACTGATTCGGTTTGAGAACCCGGCAGTGACAACAAGCGACGTAAGATAGATGAGGCACTTTCACCAATAAATTGTGTTTGCGAAGCTAAATACTGATATAAGTCTTCATCAATTTCGATATGTTTCATCTAAACAACCTTACATTCTTACATTAAATTTTTTCGACGAGATTATACTGACCTTACCGTTAAGTCTCTATAACAATTTAGCTTCTTTGGGTAAATTCAGTATAATCGACACCATTACCAGCAAATTCAAATCAAATTTTTATTACAATTCTTTTATGGCAACTTTACATCATGTTCAGCAGGGACAAGGTCCACACTTATTATTAATTCATGGCCTTTTGGGTAGTTTAGAAAACCTCAACATGGTGGCTAAACCTATGGCCAGCCATTTTACTGTGACCAATGTCGATGTACGCAACCATGGAAACTCAGTTCATTTACCTGATATGCACTATGATGAATTAGCACAAGACATTATCGACACTATGGACTCGCTAAACATTGATAAAGCGCATGTTTTGGGCCATTCAATGGGCGGAAAAATAGCGATGCAATTAGCGCTAGAGCACCCAGCCAGAGTAAATAAACTTGCTGTTGCGGATATTGCCCCAGTGCAGTACTCAGCACATCATGAGCAAATTTTTGCGGGACTAAATGCTATCGATTTAGCGGCAATAAAAAGCAGAACTGATGCCGACAAAACATTAGCTCAATACGTTGAAACGCCTAGTGTAAGACAATTCTTATTACGTAACCTCACCAAAACTGAGCAAGGTTTTGCATTTAAATGTAACCTCGACTATCTAACGCAAGGCTATAGCCAAATCATGACAGCATATCAAGGCAATAGCACTTTTAACTCACCTACCCTTTTTATTAAAGGAGGTGAATCAAATTATATAACCAGCGAACACAGAGCAAAAATCAACCAACTCTTTCCTCACGCCAAAGCCAAGATCATTCAAGGCGCAGGTCATTGGTTGCATGCTGAGAAAACGGTAGCCTTTAATAAAATATTATTAGACTTTCTTCTAGATCAATAAAAGTGCAACTTTTTAGCAATTTAATTGCATATGCAACATTTTATATGTTAAAAAGGGCTGCGCATTGTATTGGCGATATGCTATAGTCGCGCCTGAAATTTTTATGGTGAATTATGCTTGCTGAACATTTTGCGTTAATTGAAGCTATTGGCTTAAATTTATTCTTTTTATTTATTTTTGTTTTCATAGGGTTATCTATCAATGACGTTATGAAGAAAAATGATGTTCCTAAAATGGGGCAATACGTTGTTTATTTCGTATTGTTTCTAGGTTGTGCTGGCTTTATTGCTAAAGGCGTTATCCAATTTATATGGGAAAGCCAAGGCATAGGTTAACAGCATGGCAAAACAAGTTTCAGATTTAACAACGATCGATCTGTTTGGTGATGACAAGCGACCAGGACGCCCGAGGACAAATCCTCATTCACGTAGCGTCCAAGTAAAAATCAACAAGCGTAACCAAGTAAAGCGTGATCGCAACAATGGTTTAAAACGCGTTGAATTCAAGCTTCACCACAGTTTAATCGAACAGCTAGACGAGCTGGCTAAAAACTCGGGCTGCAACCGCAGTGAGTTGATTGAGTCACTTATTGTCAAAGCGCTAGCAAGTAACGAAAATTAGAGTTGATAAGGTTATATTCATGGCAATCGTAGGTTTATTTTTCGGGAGTGATACTGGAAACACCGAAGCAGTCGCTAAAATGATCCAGAAAAAGCTTGGTAAAAAATTAGTAGATGTGAAAGACATCGCTAAAAGCACCAAAGAAGAAATCGCTGAATTTGATATGCTTATTTTAGGTATTCCTACATGGTATTACGGCGAAAACCAGTGTGACTGGGATGACTTTTTACCAGAACTAGAAGAAATTGATTTCACAGATAAGTTGGTTGCAATATACGGCTTAGGCGATCAGGAAGATTACGCAGAGTATTTTTGTGATGCGATGGAGCCACTGCGTGATATCGTTGAATCAAAAGGTGCTGTTATTGTTGGCAACTGGCCAAATGAAGGCTATGAATTTGAAGCATCAAAGGCACTTATTGACGATAATACGTTTATTGGTTTGTGTATTGATGAAGACCGCCAACCTGAGTTAACAGAAGCTCGTGTTGATAAATGGGTTAACCAGATTCATGAAGAAATGTGCTTAGCTGAGTTAGCTGATTAATTAGTACAGAAAAGAAAATTAAAAGCCTGCTTTTCAAGCAGGTTTTTTTTATCCCGAAAAAATACCCCTATTTAAATCATGGATTTTTTTAAATAAAAACGCTAACTTTGTTGGCAATTTTCAATAAATTAAAACAAATTAGCGCTTTTCAGGCGAGCAAAATACACCTATAATTTTACCTTTATTGTCCAATTGAGAAGTTGCTTCATGTCCGATCAAAACGAAGAGCTAAAAAGAGCCGGATTGAAAATTACTTTACCGCGTGTGAAGATTTTGACGATTCTGCAAGATCCAGGTAACCAACATATTAGCGCGGAAGATGTTTATAAAATCCTGTTAGATCTGAATGAAGAAATCGGTTTAGCAACTGTATACCGCGTGTTAAACCAATTTGATGATGCGGGTATTGTTACACGTCATCACTTCGAAGGTGGCAAATCAGTATTTGAATTAAGCCATAAGAAACATCACGATCATTTAGTGTGTTTAAAATGTGGTAAGGTTGTTGAATTTGAAGATGACGTTATTGAGCAACGTCAAGAAGATGTAGCAAAATCGCATAACATCAAATTAACTAACCACAGTTTATACTTGTATGGTGAATGTGAAGATAAAGAAGCGTGTGAAAAGTACCGCACTTCACAAAACTAAAAACGACTCACTTTTTAGATTAAAAAAAGCGCCTAAGCGCTTTTTTTTATGCCCGCTTATTACTGTAGCGACCATTTCATTTGATATTCCAGCCCATTTTCACCAATTACTTTAAACCCCATTCTTTCGTATAATCGCCTTGCAGGGTTTTGGTAAAGTACATTTAAGGTAATAGGCATATTAACGCTTTGTGCTTTTGATTGGAGTAAAGACAATACCTTAGTCCCTACTCCTTTTCCGTGATAATCAGGCAAAATTTGAAACTGACGAATATGCCACCTATCGGCCATTTGCCCCAGCTTTACCACGCCAATGGCCTTATCAGCAAGATTCAATAAGTAAGTATCATTGTAATACTCTAATATTCTCGCTTTATGTTGCTCGTCGTCATAGTCTAAGCCAGCCGCCAACAGGTGTTCAGTCATCGACAGCTTTCTCAGTTCAAGCAAAAAGTTTATATCTTCTGGCGCTGCTTTGTTAAAGGTCAGCACTAATTTTTCTTTATGTTTGGGTATCATTAACTTTTTTGAACCTATATCTGACAACGTATTCAACTTTACTACTCCACTGGTAACAAGTTAAGCCAAAAACGACAAAACCTGCACCAACGATCAAGTTGTCAGTGATCACTTCATCATTGAGCAGTGCACCTAAAGTAATGGCAAGTACCGGTGTGATCATCGTCACCAATGCAACCGTACTGGCTGAAAGTTTTTGCAGCACATAAAAATAAGAAATAAACCCTATTAACGAGCCAAAAAGCCCTAAATAAATGATTGCACTTACCGATCTTATTGACCATTGTTGATAATCTAACGTGCCATCAAGCAATAGCCACATCACTAAAAACAGAGGTGTACTGAACGTTAAAGCGCCCACAGTTGTCGCAACTGGGTTAATTTTTATATTAATGGTTTTAACCATTACACCACTTAAACTAAAAAAGAACACGGCGATTAATACGAATATAATGCCAATATAAGCATCCGCTTTTAACGTCATTTTGTCATAACAAACAATCACTAAGCCAATAAGTGCCGCGACCAAGGCTAATTTCTTTATATGATTAAACCTATCTTCAGCTAGTAACTTTTGCGCCAACACACCAGACAATATTGGTGATAAGCCAAAGATCAGAGACATTAAGCCTGAAGAAATATAGGAAGCTGCGGCATACGACAATGACATACCACCAAAAATACCAATGGCAGAAAAAGAATAAAGCTTAAGAGCCTCTTTGTGCCATGGCAAATGAATTCGACAGACAATAATAATGCCCCAGCCAATAAGCCACGCAATTAACATGCGAAGTAACACAGCCATCGTTGGTTCGACTGTTTCACTGCTCCAAACAATACCTAACGGTGTTGTTGACCATATTAATACAACAGCTAAATAGGCGATTGGCACCCTCATTGTCTTGCTCCTATTTTATGACAATGTGTGCAGTAGACAGGCGGAAAAAGTGATATAAACCGCAGCTGACTCACTGCGGTTAACGACTTGTTGACTACAATCGTTTAGCAGCACTAGCCCAGCGCATTGCCTTGACGGCATTGCGGGTACGCCAATTAGTATTGAGTAGCTGCTTTGTAATCATGAATTCAGATAGTAATTAATATATATTTTTATTCATACTGACCTTCACTGCTTTTCAAGTCAAGCGCTTTGTTGATATCAGCCAGATTAATTTATATGTGATAGGCAACTGCATTTTATCGCCATAAAAAAAAGCCGCTATGCGGCTTTTTTTAGATTAATGTTTTACACTTCGGACTTATGTTCAATAGTTGCTAGTCCATCTTCGCCAGCAAACTTGTCTACCCACAGCGCGATGGCGCCATCGCCGGTTACGTTACATGCAGTACCAAAGCTGTCTTGTGCCATATATAGCGCAATCATCAATGCCAACGCTGCGTCACTGAAACCTAGCATACTCGCTAACAAACCTAGAGCTGACATTACGGCTCCTCCTGGTGCTCCAGGGGCTGCGATCATAGTCACACCAAGCATAAGAATAAAACCAATAATACCGCCGATGCTTGGCAATGATAATTCTGGTGTCATGATCATTACCGCTGTTGCACAAGTAATGATAGTAATTGTAGAGCCACTTAAATGAATTGAGGCGCACAATGGCACGGTGAAGTTTGCAACGCCATCACTGACTTTATTAGCTTTATTGGCTTTTAACGACACAGGGATTGTTGCCGCACTTGACATAGTACCTAATGCGGTAAAATATGCAGGCATCATGTTTTTAAGTAATAGCGCTGGTGACTTACCAGTTGCAGCACCAGTTACTACGTAAAGTACTGCGATCCAAACCCAATGCATAATAACCGCTAGAATTAACACAACACCAAAGGTTTTAAGTGTAGTAAATACAGAGCCGTCAACTGTCATGTCAGCAAACACACCAGCAATATAAAATGGCAATGCTGGGATGATCACTTTGCTTAACAACATTTCAATAATATCTTTAGCTTCATTTAGTGTGGTGCGCAATGAATTAGCATTGGTAGCACTGATACCAATACCAAAAATAAAGGCCACTGCTAAAGCCGTCATCACATCAAAAAGTGGTTTTACTTGAAAATCAATAAACCCTTGTACTTTTTCACCATGACTTGCCTCTGCAACACTACCTGCAGTTAAGTCTGGTAAAACGTTACTTGCAACGATAAAAGCTAAAATACCCGCCACTATGGTTGAGCCATACGCTAAACCAACAGTTTTACCTAACAGCGATCCTGAGCCTTTAGGTAGCGATGCAATACCGCTTGCAATGTAAAATAAGATAATGAGTGGAATAGTAAATTTAATTAACTGACCAATGAGGTTTTGCGCTGTAAAAACTAATTGAACGATAAAGTCTGGTGCATAAAGTCCCACCAGAATACCGGCAACAATACCGGCAATTAGCTTCAAAACAAGGTTCATAATGTCTCCGATTTTTATAGTAGTAGGAAGAAGCGTGTTATCCCGCTTTTGTTTTATTCTAACCTGACTTACCTTAGGCAAGCCAGTTAAGATAATAGGTTTGTCGACAGTCTGCTTGTTTAAACGGTTGACATACAAATTGCCCTGCGGCAGCGACCAGTTCATTTTGACTAAAAAGCAAAGGTATTCTATTGCGCTGCCAGGTAGGTATCGCCAATTCTTGCCATACTTTTTTTAAACTTCTGTGGTGCTGTCGATAATCAGGCAAGATTTTAGGGTTGTTATGGGTAAACTGAACACTTAGTTGCTCATCTTTATTTGTCACAGCAAAAACTAATGTTTTATCACCGTTGGCGTCTGGCGTAGTCGAAATCACCAACTTACCTAAATCATCAGGAAGATCTAGCGATACTTGCCCTGCTTTAGGCAAAATAACGTTAGCACTCCACGAAGTAATATCTTCATATTCTTTGGTAAGGTACAACTGACTTTGAAAATGACGTAGCCAATGATCACCAAGCTTTACCTTTAACGTCGACAACTCTGGTTGTTGAATTTGAAGTAGCGCTTGTTCAATTTGCACTTGGCTTGGCATTTTGGCGTCATTATTTTGTAATAGCTGACGTATCACCTGCTTCTGTCTGGCAAAAGATAATGCCAATAAGGGCTCAACACTGATTCGCCCTTCGTTAGATAATGTTAGTTGAAGATCTTGTTCAGCGACTTCATTTAGAATTTGCTGAGCTTCCTGACAATGTTGTGCTGAACGAGCAACAGTGCTGATAAAAGCAGTCCAACGCTCTGTTAGCATAGGCGTAAGGTGATGTCGGATAAAGTTGCGATCAAAGCGCGTATCCTGATTCGACTCGTCTTCTATCCAATCAAGCGCATGCAACTTAGCGTAATCATAAATTGCTCGTTTCGATGTATTTAACAGAGGACGACACAACACTTGCTGCTGATGCCCCAAATTACTTAATTGTTGCATGGCACCAAGGCCTTGCACACCAGAGCCACGCTTTAACGCCAATAAAAAGGTTTCCCATTGATCGTCTTGGTGATGTCCAGTCACGATAACTGCGTTTTTATGACACACCGTTTTAAACACTTGATATCTGGCTTCTCTAGCAACCGCTTCGAGGCTTTCTCTTGCATTAACCGTTAACTTTACACGATGAGTGACTAGTGGCAGCTTTAACTGGTTACAGGTGTGCTCAGCAAATGCCAACCAAGTATCAGCATTATCACTTAAGCCATGATGAACGTGGCAAACATTTAAGTTTAAATCAGGAAACTTTGAAGATTTTAAATTAGCTAAAGCGTGCAGTAATACTTGTGAATCTATTCCACCACTAAAAGCTACCCAGACAGGTCGCTTTATAAACGGTTGTAAAGTAGTGGCAAGGGAATTTAAGATAAGCGACATAAGAAAAAGGGCTTAGTGTTTTACTAAGCCCTGATATTCGATTAGCAATAACCGTATGACATTAAACGTTGATAACGTTTTTCGATTAGCTCTTCTTTTGATAACCCATCTAACTCTTCTAATTGAGACTTGATGGTTTGTTTTAGTTGTGCCGCCATTTCGTCTACATTGCGATGTGCACCACCCATTGGCTCAGGAACAATAGTATCAATCAGTTCTAATTCTTTGATACGATTTGCCGTGATACCCATAGCTTCAGCCGCAGTTGATGCTTTCTCAGCAGTTTTCCATAAAATAGAGGCACAGCCTTCAGGAGAAATTACTGAATACGTTGAATACTGCAGCATGTTGACTCGGTCACCAACACCAATAGCTAAGGCACCACCAGAGCCGCCTTCACCAATAACAGTACAAATAATTGGTACATTTAAGCGTGCCATTACTTGTAGGTTCTTTGCAATTGCTTCACTTTGACCACGTTCTTCCGCACCAATACCTGGGTAAGCGCCTGGCGTGTCAATGAAAGTAATAATTGGCATATTAAAACGCTCAGCCATTTCCATTAAACGAAGCGCTTTACGATACCCTTCAGGGCGAGGCATTCCAAAGTTGCGTTTTACTTTTTCCGCCGTTGTACGACCTTTTTGATGGCCAATTACCATGACTGGTTTGTCGTCAATACGTGCAATACCACCAACAATCGCTTTGTCGTCAGCATAAGCACGATCACCAGCTAATTCATCAAACTCGGTAAAGATACGTGGTAAATAATCTTCCGTGTAAGGGCGTTGTGGATGACGTGCAACACGAGCCGTTTGCCATGGATCTAGATTTTCAAATATTTTACGTGTTTGTTCTTTGTTTTTTTCACGTAATTGCGTAATTTGCTCTTCTAGATCAAGGTCAAGTTCTTGTCCCGAGTTTACTAATTGCAATTCTTCAATTTTTGCTTCAAGTTCAGCAATCGGCTGCTCAAAATCTAAAAAGTTCAATGACATTGGTTGTTCTTACCTATTATCTAAAATCTTATTACATTGATAAATAACGCTTTTTAGCATTATCTATTTGAATTCTAACGCTACGTTTTCTTCACCCAACAATACTTTTAGCTGATTCAATAATCTATCAGCTGGTGATACGCGCCATTGTACGCCCAATTCTAGCATACCTTTTGCTTCATCTCTTTGATAAAAAACACGAACTGGGCACGTACCATCTTTATACTCAGATAATATCTGACTAAAGTCTTGGACAAAAGTTTCCGCGATGTCATTTCGATAGACGTTTAAGTCCAGTGAAGAAACATAATTTTCGCGCGCTTCTTCAATGGTCATTATATCGCGGGCAGTCATTGTATTACCACCTGAGTAATCATCAAAGCTGACCTGTCCAGTACAGACCAAAATTGAGTCGGTGACTAACTGCTCTGCAAACCTATCATAATCATCGGGGAAGAGTCTAACATCCATACGCGCACTCTTGTCATCTAAAGTGACTAGTGCCCAGCGACGTCCACGTTTATTGGTGAGTACACGCACACCTATCACTAAACCTACCGCCGTAGATGTACGATCTTTACCTGTTGGCTGCATCGCCACTAACCGACCGGATGCGTATTTTTTAATTTCTTTTAAGTAGCGATTAATCGGGTGCCCTGTTAAATACAAGCCGAGTGTTTCTTTTTCTCCCTCAAGCCATACTTCTTCTGGCCACATAGGCACTTCTTTAAACGCTTGTCTTGTATCGTCCGGCTCTTCATTTATCAGGCCGAATAAATCATCTTGCCCTATCGCTTGTGCTTTTGCATGCTGTTCAGCAGCCTTGATAGCCTCTGGCAATGTTTCAAACAATGCGGCTCGATGTGGGCCTTTGTCGGTGCGAGGTCCAAGGTTATCCATCGCGCCTGACTTAATTAACCTTTCTAATACACGTTTGTTGGTTTTCTTTAAATCAACACGGGCACAAAAATCAAATAAATCAACAAACGGACCACCAGCTTCACGCGCGGCAATTATCGCTTCAATTGGGCCTTCACCTACCCCTTTAACTGCGCCAATACCATAAACAATTTCGTTGTCATCGTTTACCGTAAACTTATAAAGGCCAGAATTCACATCAGGTGGCAGTAACTTAAGCCCCATGTTGCTGCATTCATCGACCAAGGTAACAATTTTGTCTGTGTTATCCATATCGGCAGACATTACTGCTGCCATAAAGGGCTCAGGATGGTGCGCCTTCATCCAAAGTGTCTGGTACGACACCAAGGCATAAGCAGCAGAGTGAGATTTGTTAAAACCGTAACCGGCAAATTTTTCTACCAAGTCGAAGATCTTCATGGCGAGCTCGCCATCAACTCCTTGGCTTATTGCACCTTCTTCAAAAACGGCACGCTGTTTGGCCATTTCCTCTGGCTTCTTTTTACCCATAGCTCGACGCAACATATCTGCGCCACCAAGCGTATAGCCGGCCAACACCTGGGCAATTTGCATAACCTGCTCTTGGTACAAAATAATACCGTAAGTCGGTTCAAGGATTGGCTTTAGTGACTCATGTTGCCATGTTGCATCGGGATAAGACACTTCCTCACGGCCGTGTTTACGTTCGATAAAGTTATCTACCATGCCCGAATCAAGTGGGCCTGGGCGAAACAGTGCTACTAACGCGATAATATCTTCAAAACAGTCAGGTTTAAGCTTTTCTATCAGCGCCTTCATCCCTGACGATTCTAGCTGGAATACTGCTGTTGTTTGCGATGCTAATAAGACTTTAAATGATGCTTTATCATCTAATGGAATAGCTGCAATGTCGATGGGCTCTTTGCCGGCTTTGAGTAGCTTTTCATCCGCCATCTCAATCGCCCATTGCAATATGGTTAATGTTCTAAGACCTAAGAAGTCAAATTTAACCAGTCCAGCATCTTCTACGTCATTTTTATCGAACTGGGTAACAGGGTTTTTACCTTCATCATCACAATATAGAGGCGCAAAATCTGTAATTGTCGTCGGTGAAATAACAACACCACCGGCGTGTTTACCGGCGTTACGTGTGGTACCTTCCAGAATTCGACACATGTCGATAAGGTCTTTCACTTCACTATCTTGGTGATATAGTTCTGGTAACTTAGGCTCAACATCAAAGGCTTTTGCCAGAGTCATGCCCGGATCACCAGGGATCAGCTTAGAGATACGATCAACAAAACCATAGGGGTGACCTAAAACACGGCCTACATCTCGAATAACCGCCTTAGCCGCCATGGTACCAAAGGTGATAATTTGCGATACAGCATCTCGACCGTATAACTCTGCGGTATGGTCAATTACCTCATCACGTCGATCCATACAAAAGTCGACGTCAAAGTCGGGCATCGAAATACGTTCTGGGTTTAAGAATCGTTCAAAAAGTAAGTCAAATTCTAGTGGATCTAAGTCGGTAATTTTTAATGCATAGGCCACTAATGAACCAGCACCAGAGCCACGGCCGGGTCCAACAGGAATATTGTTATCTTTACTCCACTGAATAAATTCCATTACGATAAGGAAGTATCCAGGGAAACCCATGTTGTTAATTACGTCGAGTTCTATTTTAAGGCGTTCGTCGTAAGGCTTTCTAATTTCTGCAAAATCTGGGGAGTCTTTATCAAACAAAAACTCGAGCCTTTCTTGTAGGCCCTCTTCCGATACCTTGATCAGGAAGTCGTCAATTTTCATGCCCTCTGTAGGGAAATCAGGTAAGAAGTACTCACCAAGCCTAACAGTGACATTACAACGTTTAGCAATTTCTACGGTGTTTTGTAGAGCCTCTGGAATATCAGAGAATAACTCCAACATTTCCTGTTCACTACGTAAATACTGCTGGGGAGAAAAGCGCCTCGGGCGTCTTTTATCGTCAAGTGTATAACCATCATGAATACTGACACGAATCTCATGTGCATCAAATAAGTCTTCAGTAAGGAAAACAACTTCGTTTGTTGCAACAACGGGTAAGCCACGTGCAATCGCCAATTTTACTGCAAGGTGAAGATAGTTCTCCTCGTCTTCACGTCCGGTGCGAATAAGCTCAAGAAAGTAGTTATTAGCAAAGTGCTGTTGATAAAAGTCCACCATGGAATCAACCATGGCGTTATTGCCTTTGAGCAGAGCTTTACCAACATCACCGTCTTTTGCCCCAGACAGCAAAATTAAACCTTCGGCATATTCGACTAACCAATCGCGATCGATAACCGCTTTGCCTTGAACATGCCCACGAAGATAAGCTTTGGAAATAAGCTCAGTTAGGTTTTTATAACCAGTATTATTTGAAGCGATTACAACTAAACGAGAAAGCTCGTTTTCTAACTCAGGACATTGAACCCAAAAGTCACTACCAATGATTGGTTTTACCCCTGCCCCATGACACGCATGATAAAACTTAACAAGGCCACACAAGTTGGTTTGATCGGTTAGCGCAATCGCTGGCATTTTGAATTCTTGCGCCTTGGCAAGAATAGGTTTCACTTTATTCAAGCCATCACACATAGAAAAGTCACTATGCACACGCAAATGAATAAATTTTGGCTCTTGGAAGGCCTCAGCTGGGGCTTGAGTATCTGTCATTATTATTTTTGATTTTCGATAACGGCGGCAACAGGTTTAAAACTTTTACGATAACAGTCTAATACGCCATGTTCGACTATTTTTTCTAAATGAGCTTTGGTTGGGTAGCCTTTATGACTTGCAAAGCCATATTCAGGATGAACTTTATCCAAAGCGATCATCTCCTCGTCTCTAGCCACTTTGGCCAAGATGGATGCGGCACTAATTTCAGCAACCCGAGCGTCACCTTTAACAACCGCTTGTGTCTGTATTTTACCTTCAGCACCACCAAATGTTGGACATCGATTACCATCAACTAATACATAATCAGGCTCAATGTCTAACCCATGAACAGCTCTTTGCATCGCTAACATTGTGGCATGCAATATATTAATAGTATCAATTTCTTCAGGTGTCGCTCGCGCAATACACCATGCCGTGGCTTTTTCTTTAATTTCTTCTGCTAACAAAGCGCGTTTTTTCTCAGACAACTTTTTAGAGTCAGTAAGACCTTCAATCGGGTTATCTGGATCTAAGATCACAGCAGCGGTAACAACATCGCCAACCAGTGGGCCTCTTCCTACCTCGTCAACACCCGCGATTCGGTAAGCTGCTGGATAGACAAATGCTGGTAATTCTACTTTAGCTTTAGCCATACCTTAAGATTCCGCCATTAGGTCAATCACAGCCTGCGCCGACTGCTTACTCGCGTTTTGTTTTAAGCTTTGATGAATGTCTAAATAAGACTGGGTTAAATCACTTTGATCTTGATAAAGGCGCTCTTTAAGCAAGGGGACAATTTTGTCAGTAGTCACATTGCCTTGCAATAACTCAGGTAACAAGGCTTTATCTGCCAGAAGGTTTGGTAATGAAAACCATTTAATTTTCACAAAACCTTTAAACATATGATAAGTCATAGGGTTAAATTTATAACAGACCACCATTGGACGTTTAATCAGCGCCGCTTCAAGCGTTACTGTACCAGAAGCGATAAGCAAGCAATCGCTTGCCGCCATCACTTGTTGTGTTTTATCAACTACCACAGTTATAGGTAATTCTGGCGCATGCTCTTGATGAAGTTTGTTAAATTGCTCAGCACGCTTTTCGCTAACCATAGGCGCAACAAAGGTCAGCGTACTATCTTCTTGAAAAAGCTGTTTAGCAGAAGCAAGAAACACAGGGACTAATCTGGATAACTCACCGCCACGACTTCCTGGCATAATAGCCAGTATTTTTCCGTTACCTAGCCCTAGCTCTTCTCTTGCTTTGGCTTTATCTGAGCTCAAAGGAATATCATCAGCCAATGGGTGACCAACAAAAGTACAAGGGACGTTATATTTATCGTAAAACGCTTTTTCAAAAGGTAGTAAGCTCAACACCATATTCGTCGCTTCTGCGATTTTGAAAATACGTTTATGACGCCATGCCCAAACACTTGGACTGACATAATGAATGGTTTTAATACCACTTTGTTTTAAAGGCAATTCTAAACGAAGATTAAAGTCTGGTGCATCTATGCCAATAAAAACATCTGGGCGATGCTGTTTAAAGTAATCGACTAACTCATCGCGTACTTTAAATAAACGTCTTAAGCGGCCAAGCACCTCGAAAACGCCCATGACGGCAAGCTCTTCCATATCAAACAATGAATTGAAGCCCAACGCCTTCATTTTCGGCCCACCGATGCCTACAAATTTAGCATCAGGAAAGGTTTTTAGCAGTTCTTTCATTAGACCTGCGCCTAATGTATCACCAGAGTGTTCACCGACAACAATACCAAATAAAGGCGCCTTGTCGGCGCCTGCTTCAACTAATAGTTGCTCTTTCATAGCTATCGAATAATGCCGCGATTTGAAGACTGAATGAACTCAACAAAAAGCTTAAGCTCAGCTGATGCTGGAAGCTCTTGTTCGATTGCCGACACGGCTTGTTCAACCGTTAAACCGTCGCGATATACTTTACGGTATGCTTTTTTAATTGCACGAATTGTTTCAGGTTCAAAACCACGTCGTTTTAAGCCTTCGCTATTTAATCCATAAGGTTTAGCTGCATTACCAGACGCCATTACATAAGGCGGTACATCTTTTAAGATAAGTGAAGTAGCGGCAATAAAACTATGTGCACCAATGTGACAAAACTGATGCACGCCAGACTGGCCACCTAAAATAGCAAAATCACCAACATGAACATGACCTGCAATTGAAGCGTTGTTCGCTAAAATACAGTTATTACCCACAACACAATCATGTGCCACATGAGTATATGCCATAAATAAGTTGTTACTACCTATGATGGTTTCACCGTTATCTTGAATAGTGCCACGATGCACAGTACAAGATTCACGAAATACGTTATTGTCACCAACGATTAATTTAGTTGGCTCTCCATCATATTTTAAGTCTTGGCATTCCTCGCCAATCGACGCAAATTGAAAAATGCGATTACCTTTGCCTAACACGGTAGGACCATTAATCACTACATTAGGTCCAATGTGGCAATCGTCACCAATTTCTACGTCTTTGCTTATATAAGTCCATGGCCCAATAGTAACGTTGTTACCAATTTTAGCCCCTTCTTCAATAATGGCTTGAGGATGAATCAAGTTATAGGCTCCTATTACATCTTTCTTCGAGCACACATAAGGTCAGCTGAACAGACAACTTTGCCATCAACGCGAGCTTCACCATAAAATTTCCACATACCACGACGCTCTTTCAAAAATTCGACGTGTAAGTGCATGGTATCGCCTGGTAAAACAGGGTGTTTAAACTTGGCATTATCGATTGACGCAAATAAATACATTTCGTCATTTTCACGAGCTTCTGTACTCTTAAATCCTAAAATACCAGTCGCTTGTGCTAGTGCTTCGAGGATCATAACACCAGGGAAAATAGCTAACTCAGGGAAATGACCAGTAAAAACAGGCTCATTAATCGTCACATTCTTAATGGCGTGAAGGCTTTTACCTGGTTCAAAGTCAAGTACACGATCAACCAATAACATTGGATAACGATGAGGGATTAATTTACGGATCTCCTCGACATCAAGTGTATTCTTTTGAGTTTCCAATTTAGTGTCCTTTAATATTTATAAGTAGTTACAACAAGTTAGATTTTTAGTTTTCAGTGCTTAAGGCACTAACTTGCTGTTCTAATGTCTTAATCTTAGCATTAGTTGCTTCGAGCTTTCTAATTCTAGCGTTAGTTTTATGCCACTCTTTATTAGGTTGGCAAGGAGAGCCTGAGGAATAGACTCCTCCGGTCGTAATGTCTTTAGTTACCATAGTCATACCAGTAAACACACATCCATCTGCGATATTGATATGTCCGTTAACGCCGACTAACCCAGCTATTGTACAGTGTTTTCCAATCACAGTACTACCAGCAATCACACTGCATGCAGCCATTGCGGTGTTTTCACCAATAACAACATTGTGGGCAATTTGAATCTGGTTATCTAAAATAACGCCATCTTTAATTTCAGTATCGCCTAAAGCGCCACGATCAATAGTCGTGCTGGCACCAATCTCAACATTGTTACCAATAATGACCGACCCTAATTGTGGAATTTTTATCCACTTGCCTTTATCGTTTGCATAACCAAAGCCATCGGAGCCGATAACGGTATTTGCTTGAATTAAGCAACTATGACCAATTATCACGCGATGGTAAATAGAAACATTAGCCCAAACAGTTGTATTCGCACCAATTTTTACATCTTGCCCGACAAAACAACCAGTGCCAATACAAACGTTATCAGCAAGTTCAACACCGGCTTCAACAACGGTATTAGCCCCAATAGTCACGCCCTCGCCTAACTTAACAGACTCATCAACAATTGCTGATGGATGTATAGAATAGGCGGGTTTAGGTGTTGTATCTAACATTTGAGCCACGTAAGCATAACCTAAATAAGGGTTTTTCATCACTAGCGCGTTTGTTGGACATTCTTCAAGACAGTCTTCAGAAATAATAACCGCAGAGGCTTTAGTTATCGCTAACTGCTGACGATACTTACTGTTAGATAAAAAGGCAATTTGCCCTTGTTGGGCTTGGGTTAGGGTCGCTAAACTATGAATTAGACAATTATTGTCACCATGTACCGTGGCACCGATTTTATCGGCAAGCTCAGCCAATGTATAACTCATCAAGGGATCAATTTCTCTTTTCGGGGGTTGTATTTAATAGCACTATTGTAGGCTATTAAAGTGCAATAGAGAAACCTTAAATTGAGCCTGATTGACCATTAGAGCAATGATCAATCAAGTTCAAATATGGCTTTCAGCTAAAAAGCCTACAGCACAAATTATTTAATTTTGCTTACTTGTTCAATAATGTTTTGCGTAATTTCATGTTCTGGCTTACTGAACAATGCAGCTTGTTTATTTAATACATGGTCGTATTTCTTGTCAGCTGCTACTTTATCGATCGCTTGACGAATTAACGCTAAAATTTTGTTAGTTTCTTCGTTTTGACGAACACCAGCTTGCTGTTGAAGCGCTTGACCTTTCTCTTGATAAATTTTGAACGCATCAGCGATTTGCTTATCAAGATCTTCAACGTCTTTTTTGCTCATGATTGAAGCATCACGCTTTTTCTTCTCTTGGAAGTATTTAATGTCTTTTTCTAGCTGTGCTAATTCTGCACGAGCGTCTTTAAATTCATTTTCAAGCGTTTGGCGAATTGCATCAGTTTGTGGAATGCTACCCATCACTTCTTGCATGTTTACTACTGCGATTTTTTGATCTGCCATAGCAGCACCTGACAATAGTGCGCTTGATGCTACAGTTGCCAACGCAACAGATTTAAATAACTTTTTCAATGTCTTCTCCTAGCTTGTCGATTTGCTACTATTAATTGTTATATAAGGATTAAACGTCCAATTAAAAGGTTTTACCAATATTAAAGTTGAAGAATTTAGTGTCATCACCCTCTTCTTCCTTCAATGGTTTAGCAAAACTAAATATCATTGGTCCCATTGGTGAAATCCACTGGATTGATAAACCAGCAGACGCTCGAAATCTTCCTACATCTGAGTAATCATCAAGCTTAACAAACTCTCTTGGTGCTAAGTCTTTATAGTCACTCGTGCTAAATTCAGTATCCCATACGTTACCCGCATCAACAAAGAAACTTGTTCTAACACTGTTAGAAAAGCTTTCATCAAGAAAAGGAGTTGGTACTATTAGCTCAATACCTGCTAAGGCAATAGCGTTACCACCTACAGAACGACGAGATACACCAATTACATCATGATCTGGGCCTAAACAACAGCCACCACCACCTACAGGGTCAGGTGTTCCTGGAATACGTTGCGGTGTGCGGTAAATAGCACGTGGGCCCACAATATTTGTTTCAAAACCACGTAAGGTATCAGAACCACCACCGGCACGGAAGTTTTCCCAGAACGGTAACATCTGGTCATTACCGTTATAGTCGCCATAACCATTACCATAACCTAACTGCAAGCTGGTTTTAAAGCTCCATCCTCTGGCAATAGGAAAGTACCACACGGTATCTAAATTAACTTTGAAATAGTTATTATCAGAGTTTGGCGTCGTCATTTTATATGACAACGTCTGCTGCGAACCGGCAGTTGGAAAACGACCTCGGTTTAACGTTGAACGAGAAATCGCCGCAGTAATATCAAAGTTTTCGAACTCTAAACCGGCATCCGGTGAATTAGGATCCGAATAAAGTTCATAGAATCTTTGAATTTGCTCATATGTTTGTAAGCGAGTGATACCGTTATGTTTATAACCAATACCAAAGTTCAGACGAATATATTCATCAATCGCAAAACCAAAGTTAACACCTAAACCATAACTTTTTTGGTTGAACTCAACTAAGTTTGCACTACCTGCATCAAACTCGTTATAGAAGAGTGTTCCACCTAATGAAATAGCGTCAGTAGTAAAATAAGGGTCGGTGTACGAAACACTAACAGAGCGAGAATAACTTACCGTATTAATGTTAAATGCTAACAGATTACCGGTACCTAAAAAGTTATTTTGTTGAATACCAGCGTTTAAGCTCATTTTAGTCGCTGAGCCATAACCTATACCTGCGGTAAATGATCCTGAAGGTTGTTCTTTAACAGAAAAATCAATATCAACTAGGTCTTCTTCACCTGGTAATTGTTTTGTATCAAACTCAATATTTTCTAAATAAGGTAAACGTTGTAACCACGCCTTTGAGTTTTCAACTAAGCTGTTTGATAGCCAAGCACCTTCCATTTGACGTAGTTCTCGTCGTAAAACTTCGTCCGAGGTTACATGGTTACCAGTAAAATTAATTCTGTTAACGTAAATACGTTTTCCAGGGTCAACTGAAATGGTCAACTTAACTGTTTTATCTTCTTCGTTGATTTCTGGAATGGTATTTACTTTTGGATAGGCATAACCAAATCGTCCTAGGAATCGACTTATCGATTCTTCGGTATATGTAACTAATGTGCCATTATATAGTTCATTTGCTGCCATTGGGTTAATGGCACGAATCGCTTTTTCAAAGCCTGCCATATCACCTATAAAGTCAACCTCACTTACCGTATATTTTTCACCTTCAGTAATATTCAAGGTGATATATACAGCTTTTTTGTCAGGTGTCATTGATACCTGAGTTGAGTCCACTTTGTATTGTAGATAACCGCGGTCAAGATAGTGACTTTTGATAGTTTCCATATCGCCTTCAAGCTTTTGCTTTTGATAGCGATCTTGAGCCATAAAGTCCCACCAAGGAGAGTCAAATGTCAATTCAGCACGTTCTAACAATTCTTGATCAGAGAACACTTCGTTGCCAACAATGTTGATACGTTGTATGGCCGCTGCTTCCCCTTCTGAAAACACAAACTTAATATTGACACGATTACGTGGTAGATGTGTTATTTCAGCTTTAACGTCTGCATTGTATTTACCAATTGAATGGTAAAAATCTTCTAAACCCATTTCTAGGTTAGAAATCACAGTGCGATCTAAAGTTTCGCCAACACGAATATCTTGACCTTCAAGACTTTCTACTAGCTGCTCTTCTTTAAGATCTTTGTTACCGTCAAATTCAATTTCGCTTATCGTTTCACGCTCTTTAACGCGAAAGATAACTCGATTACCATCACGTGAAACTGATATATCGTTAAAGTGACCAGATTTATATAGAGCTTTAATAGATTGAGACACTCTAAATTCATTAAGAGTATCGCCTACATTAAACGGTATATGGGTCAATGCCGCACCTAATGCAACACGCTGTAGTCCTTTAACCTGAATGTCTTCAACTTGAAATTCTTCAGCTGCATTCGCGCTTACGCCTGTAGCAGCTAACATTACCGCCAAGGCTATCTTTTTCATCATCATAAAAACTAAACTTTATTACTTCTTGTTATTTATAACCGCGATAAATCGTTAAATAATGCGATACTCATCAGGCCTAATATGGCTAGTGTACCAAATTTAAAACCTATTTCTTGAACTTTTTGCGAAACGGGCTTTCCCGTTAAAAGCTCTATAAGGTAATAAACTAAATGGCCGCCATCAAGTACTGGAATAGGTAAAATGTTAATTATTCCTAAATTAATACTAATTAGCGCCAAAAAGCCTAAAAAATACACAAAACCATAACCAGCATGGTTACCTGCTTCTTGTGCAATTGATATAGGGCCACTCAAGTTTTTTACCGAAACATCACCCGTAATTAACTTACCGATCATATCAAAGCTGAGCACGATTAGTTGCCAGGTTCGAGCTAAACTCTGCTCTAGAGCTGAATATAAGCCGTAAGATAATTCGATGCGGTATTCTGAAGGATAAGGTTCAGACTTGGGACTTAACCCTAAATACCCTTGTGTTTCGCCATTTACTTCTCGAGCTTTGGGTGTAGCAGTTAAAACTACCACTTTTCCAGCACGTAATACTTCAATTGCAATCGTTTGATTAGGGTAAGTGCGAATTAGTTCCGTGAATTTTTGCCAATCGCCGTTTATTTGCTTATTGTCGATGCTAATAATTTGATCATCGAGTAAAAATCCAGCGTTAGCTGCAGGGCTTTTCTCTTGAACTAAGCCTACTTCATTAAGAATTTTAGGCCTGAATATTTGGATGCCTAAACTATCAATTGCCGAGGCTTTTTCCGGTTCAAATTTCCAATCTCTAGTATCTAATTGATGTAATGTCGCCGATACATTACCTTGTTCTTTGGTTTTTATTTCAATTGATGGTTCGCCGATATTGGCGACTAGCGCAAGATTTACGTCTTGCCAATCACGTGTTGTTTGGCCTGCTACTTCTATTATTTCACTTTTATTTGTTATGTTTGCATTGGCAGCAATTGAATTTTCGGTAACGTCACCAACTATAGGCTTTACACTGGGGACACCAACAAGAAACATCAAATAAAACGCAAAGATAGCAAAAAGAAAGTTTGCTAAAGGACCTGCTCCGACGATAGCGATACGTTGATAGACTGATTTATTATTGAAAGTATAAGGTTTGTCTTCTGGCTTGACGTCATCTACGCGTTCATCGAGCATTTTGACGTACCCACCCAATGGGATTAACGCGATGACAAATTCGGTGCCATGTTTATCATAAAAGCGCCAAATGGGTTTACCAAAACCAATTGCAAAACGATGAACTTTCACTCCATTTTTTCGTGCAACCCAAAAGTGTCCGTATTCATGTACGGTAATCAATACGCCTAATGCAATAACAAATGAGCTTAGATCCCGTAAAAATTCGAACACGATGACTATTCCTTTTCCTTTGTATAACTATCAGTAGCTAAACCTTCAATCATTGATTGAGCATATTTTCTGACCTTGCTATCAAGGGCAATGACTTGTTCAATGGTTTCTACAGTATTAGCAACAAACTGGGTTACCGAGGCTTTGTTGATACTGAAGATATCGGTAAATTTAATTTTATTGTCTAAAAATGCGGCAACGGCTATTTCATTTGCTGCATTAAGAGCAGTACATGCCGCTTGGCCTGACTTACATGCTTCAATAGCTAATTTTAAGTTGGGGTAACGTTTGAAGTCTGGCTGTTGAAACTCAAACGACGCAGTTTTAAAGAAATCCAGAGGTTCGACACCAGCTTCAATTCTTTCTGGGTAAGCTAAAGCGTGTGCAATTGGGGTTCGCATGTCAGGGTTACCCATTTGCGCTAACACTGAGCCGTCTTTGTATTGCACCATAGAATGGATAGTACTTTGTGGATGCAACACCACTTGGATATCGTCAGCGTCAACATTAAACAGCCACTTTGCTTCGATAAACTCTAATCCTTTGTTCATCATAGTGGCTGAGTCGACAGAAATTTTTTGTCCCATATCCCAATTGGGGTGAGCGCAAGCTTCTTCTGGCGTCACTAAATCTAAGGTATTTATTGCTCGGGTTCTAAAAGGTCCGCCTGAACCGGTCAATAATATTTTACTCACGCCTTCAGATGCGAGTTGGCACGTGCCGACATTTTGCTGACCATGTTGTGGCAAACATTGAAAAATCGCATTGTGTTCACTGTCGATTGGTAAAATGACGGCGTTGGATTTTTTCATGGCATCAATAAAAATTTGCCCTGAAGTCACTAATGCTTCTTTATTTGCAAGTAAAACTCTTTTGCCCGCTTCAACCGCAGCTAGTGTTGGCAACATGCCTGACGCGCCAACAATGGCCGCCATGACAGTATCGACTTGTTGTAACTCTGACACCTCTATTAATGCTTGTTTTCCACTAAGCACCTTAATGTCTGCGATCTTGTGTTGCTCGAATTTTACTAATAACTGACTAGCAGCTTGCTCACATACCATCACCACCATTTGTGGCTTAAACTGTTGGCACTGCGACAGCATTAACTCTACATTTCGATTTGCGGCTAAGGCAATGACTTGGTATTTGTCTGGGTGTCTCGAGACAACATCTAACGTGCTTACACCAATAGACCCAGTCGAGCCCAAAATAGTTAACTTACGCACAAATATTCCTTAAGACCAACCTAATAAGGCATAGCATAATGCAAATACAGGCGCTGTTGCCGTTAAACTATCAATGCGATCAAGCACACCACCGTGACCTGGTAAAATAGAACCACTGTCTTTTATTCCTGCTTGGCGCTTAAACATACTTTCATTTAAATCACCTAATACTGAAATAGTGGTAATAATGCCGGTAACACCAACGACCAATAGATACTGTTGAAGCTGCCAATTTAAAAAGAAACCAGCTACACAAACTAAAATACAGGCAAAGATAACACCACCAATAAAACCTTCCATCGTTTTACCTGGGCTAACTTGCGGCATTAACTTATGTTTACCAATAGATTTACCAACGAAATAAGCACCTATATCGGCACTCCATACCATCAAAAATAGGAACATGATTAGCTGAGCGCCATGGTAACTGTCGGCTTGATAATCACTTGCCCTTAACACCACAAAAGCAAGCCATGTAGGAACTAAGGTTAGCCATCCAAAAAGGCCACGGATTGAGCGATGACTTGACCAAAATGAACTGCATCTTGGGTACATAAACGTTAGCGTTGCCGAAACAGCCCACCATAAAATAGCTAGCCACAACACATAGCTAACATTGCTGTTAAGAGAGCCATCCGCTTGCCATAATTGTTCCAGTGGCACCATATACCAAAATGCAGAAATCAACACACAAGTGGTGACAACAAAAGCAATTCTTCGACGTTTGTTTTCAAAGCCCATGAGTGGACCCCATTCCCAAGCGCCAATTGCCATAACGGCCATGATCAATAATGAAAACTGTTCTAGCGAAAGATAAAAAATAGCAAAAATAACAGCCGGAGCTAATATAATTGCAGTAATTACACGTTTAATTAACAAAAGATAACCCTTTTATATTTAATGTAGTTATTGTTGTTATCTACTTTCTTGTACTTGTTCACCGGTTTGGCCAAAACGTCTTTCGCGATTTCCAAAGCTATTAATAGCCGTTTTGAAAGCGTCTTCTCTAAAATCTGGCCAAAGTATATCGGTAAAGTAAAACTCTGCATATGCCGCCTGCCACAGCAGAAAGTTACTTATCCTATAATCACCACCCGTTCGAATCAATAAGTCTAGGTCTGGTAAATCCCCTAAACTGGTGTAGGAATCAAAAACGGATTCATCTATTTGGTTAAGGTCTAGTTCGCCACTTTTGACTTTTGCAGCAACTTGAGTTGCAGCATTAGTTATATCCCAGCGCCCACCATAATTGGCTGCAACGGATAAAACCATGTCGGTATTGTCTTGCGTGAGAGTTTGCGCCTCGTTAATTTTCTTTCTTAGTTTTTCAGAAAATCGAGACACATCACCTATGACTTGAAAACGAATACCATTTTTGTGGAGTTTTCTAACTTCGCGTGTCAGCACCAGCATGAACAAATCCATCAATACACTGACTTCTTGTTCAGGTCTACGCCAATTTTCACTGCTAAAAGCAAATAAGGTTAGCGCTTTAACCCCTTCTTTCCTCGCAGTAGATACAACAGCACGAACTGATTCTACACCGTTTTTATGGCCAACAACGCGAGTTTTACCCCTTTGTTGAGCCCAACGACCGTTACCATCCATAATGATCGCGACATGTTGTGGTGTTTGTTCAGTGCTATTATCTGTCGTTATTGCCTCTGCCACACGTGCTCCCTGATAAAAATTCAAGATAATAAAAAACGCCGCAGTTTAATACTGCGACGTTATACAATGGATAGTAAATTAAATTTCCATCAATTCAGATTCTTTATCAGCAAGGATAACGTCTACTTGCTTGACAAAGGTATCTGTGATTTTTTGAATTTCATCTTCAGCTTGATGCATTTCGTCGTCACTGATCTCTTTGTCTTTGTTCAGTGCTTTAATGTCTGAATTTGCATCACGACGAATGTTGCGAATAGCGATTTTGCCATTTTCGCCTTCACCTTTAACTACTTTTACTAAGTCTTTACGACGTTCTTCTGTAAGCGGAGGTAAAGGAATACGGATTAATGTACCTTGAGATGAAGGGTTTAATCCAAGATCAGAGGCCATAATGGCTTTCTCTACAGCCGAGATCATGCTTTTATCAAACACAGTCACTGCGATAGTACGTGCATCTGGCACTGAAATATTACCCACTTGGCTTAATGGCGTATCTACACCGTAATATTCAACTGAAATGCTATCTAATAAAGAAGCGTGTGCACGACCAGTTCTTACTTTGTTTAAGCTGTTCTTTAACGCTTCAATACTTTTTGCCATACGCTCTTGCGCGTCTTGTTTAATTTCTTTAATCACGTTGATAATCCTTAGTTTGCTCAATTAAGCTAAATTTTCAGCATGATCTATGGTTGTACCTTCTTCGTCGCCCATGATCACTGCTTTTAATGCACCTGGCTTGTTCATGTTAAATACACGAATTGGCATGCTGTGATCACGTGCTAACGTAAATGCCGCCAAGTCCATTACTTTTAATTCTTTTTCTAATACTTCTGGGTATGTTAAATGGTTATACAATTCAGCTTCCGGGTTTTTAACGGGATCGTCTGAATAAATACCATCAACTTTAGTCGCTTTAAGTACTGCGTCGGCTTCAATTTCAATGCCACGAAGACATGCAGCCGAGTCAGTTGTAAAGAATGGGTTACCTGTGCCCGCACTAAAGATAACTACTCGACCAGATTTTAACAAGCTAATTGCTTCAGCCCAGTTGTAAGTATCACAAACACCAGCCAAGTCAATTGCTGACATTAAACGAGCGTTGACAAATGCACGGTGCAAAGCATCACGCATCGCTAAGCCGTTCATCACAGTGGCTAACATACCCATTTGGTCACCGACTACGCGATTCATACCCGCTTCAGCAAGACCAGCACCTCTAAAGAGGTTGCCTCCACCAATAACTAAACCTACTTGAATGCCCATTTCAACGAGCTCTTTGATTTCTTGCGCCATGCGATCCAAAATTTTAGGATCGATACCGAAGCCTTCATCGCCCATTAAGGCTTCACCACTAAGTTTTAGAAGGATACGACGATATTTTGGTTTTAGGTTTGTGCTCATAAAACAAACATTCCTGTAATGATAAATTGCAATAAATGCAGACAATAAACTAGCTATGGTCGAAGACCGCGGCTATTTTAATCGTTTTTTCACACTATCGAAAGCTTAATATTAAAAAAGCGATTTTATTGATTATTTATTAGTTAATTTGATGGAATTATTCGCGCCAAAAGCCGATATGCTGATGACCGATAAAGAAAATGAATAACACTTTTTATTTATAAAACGCAAAAAAGGTGGCTATTGCCACCTTTTTTAAACAAATTCTTTCGAATTTAAAAGCAGATTATGCACCTTTAGCAGCAGCGATTTGCGCTTCTACTTCAGCAGCAAAGTCTTCTTGTTTCTTCTCGATACCTTCACCTACTTCTAAGCGAACGAATGTAGAAACAGAAACACCTTTCTCTTTTAAGATTTCACCAACAGAACGCTTTGGTTCCATGATGAAAGGTTGACCCGTTAAAGAAACTTCACCTGTGAATTTCTTCATGCGGCCAGAAACCATTTTCTCAGCGATTTCAGCAGGCTTGCCTTCGTTCATCGCGATTTCGATTTGAATAGCTTTCTCTTTTTCAACTACTTCAGCAGGAACGTCTTCTGGATTAACGTATTCTGGCTTAGAAGCAGCAACGTGCATTGCAATGTGCTTAAGAGTTTCTGCGTCGCCTTCACCAGCAACAACAACACCAATTTTTGCACCGTGCTTGTAAGAAGCAAGAGCAGTACCTTCAACGTAAGCTACGCGACGTACATTGATGTTTTCACCAATTTTAGCAACTAGGGCAACACGCTCTTCTTCAAATTGTGCTTGAAGTTCTTCGATTGAAGGCTTAGAAGCAGCAGCTGCATCAGCTACTTTGTTAGCGAATGCTAAGAAGTTGTCATCTTTAGCAACGAAGTCTGTTTGACAGTTAACTTCAACTAAAGCGCCATCTTTAATGATGATTTGGCCTTCAGCAGCGATGTTACCTGCTTTTTTAGCAGCTTTAGCTTGACCAGACTTACGCATGTTTTCAATCGCAAGTTCCATATCACCGTCAACTTCTTGAAGGGCTTTTTTACAGTCCATCATGCCAGCGCCAGTACGCTCGCGTAATTCTTTAACCATTGCAGCAGTAATTGCCATGAGTTAATTCCTCAAATTTTCAGATATGTTTAAATACATTGCCATAAACCTGTTAAGTATTTATGGCAATGTCGCGTTAGAAAAGACTGAATTACTCAGCTTCTACGAAGCCGTCTTTTTCAGCTTGAACAACGATGTCTTTCTCACGACCTTCTAAAACAGCGTTTGCAGCTGATTCAGTGTATAGGCTTACTGCACGGATCGCGTCGTCGTTACCAGGGATGATGTAATCAACGCCATCAGGGTTTGAGTTAGTATCAACTACAGCAATTACTGGAATACCTAGGTTGTTCGCTTCTTTAATCGCAATGTGCTCGTGATCAGCATCGATGATGAAAAGAACGTCAGGTAAACCACCCATGTTCTTGATACCACCTAAGCTCTTCTCAAGCTTATCCATTTCACGAGTACGCATTAACGCTTCTTTCTTAGTTAACGCTTCGAAAGTACCGTCAGTGCTTTGAGTTTCTAAGTCTTTAAGACGCTTGATAGATTGACGAACTGTTTTCCAGTTAGTCAACATACCACCTAACCAGCGGTGGTTAACGTAGTATTGGTCACTCTTAAGAGCAGCTTCTTTGATCGCTTCGCTTGCAGCGCGCTTAGTACCAACAAATAATACTTTACCTTTCTTAGCAGAAACGCCAGAAATGAAAGCTAAAGCTTCGTTGAACATAGGAACAGTTTGCTCTAAGTTAATGATATGAACTTTATCACGAGCACCAAAAATGTAAGACTTCATTTTTGGGTTCCAGTAGCGAGTTTTGTGACCGAAGTGAACACCTGCTTTAAGCATGTCACGCATAGATACGTTTGGCATAATATTTTCCTTTGGGGTTAAGCGTTCATACACCCAATATATTCGACGCTAAATGCGCACCCCGATATATCTTTGCTAGATGTATGTGAGTTTATTTAAAAGTACCTTTTTGGTACAACCAGTCACCGAACTTAAGCAGAAAACAAGTAACTTGTATCCAGACCCAGTTTCAGCGGCGCACTTTATACCACATCCACAGCTTAAATTCTATTGTTATTTTGGATAACACAACGACATAGAACGACTTTTGACACTTTCTATATTTCGTGAATTTACTGGGGACCGTTAAATGGATGTTCGCTGATAAATTTAAAACGGTAGAACTAATACGAGAAAATATTGTACAGAGAACTATGACAACAGTTAAAATAACGCCAATTTTTTAAACGAATAAATAGTTACAATGGCCTTAGAACTTTACTTTATTTACGACAGCCACTGCCCGTGGAGTTACGCGGCAACCCCTTTACTCAATGCAGTCGCACAAGCGAGATCAGATATTAATATTCACACGCTGCACGCTTGCCATTTTGATGGTGATTTTTCAATCGATAATGACACAATTAATCAAGTAAAAGCGTTATCAAATGTAGAATTTTCCAATAACTATATGGAGCAATGTGACAAAAAGTTTAACGCCACATTAGTTGCTAACGTAATGAGCTGGGTTGAACAAAAAGCACAAGGTAAATCGCTAACCTTACTTAATGCAATTCAAAAAGCTATTTTTGTCGAAGGTAAAGCACTGCAGAACGTTGAAGAGCTTTCAGAAATAATAGAGGCATACAAATTGTCGCCACCAGGCAAATGTTTAAAAACTGACGCCATGGCAAAAGAAGCTGAATTCGCTTTAGGTGATATTGACGAAATCCAACAAATTATCGGCACACAAGCTATTCCTGCTCTGCTATTAGCCGTTGACGATGAATTAGTGTTGTTAAATCACAACTTATACATTGGCGCGCCTGAAAAAATAGTCGAAGCGATCGCACTGGAACTAGGCGAATAAATCAAAAATTTATTCTCCAAGATCAAAAAAGGAGCCATTCGGCTCCTTTTTCAATATCAGGACATCGATTAACGACGTAGACCTAATTTAGCGATTAACGCTGAGTAACGCTCAACATCTTTACGCTTTAAGTAGTCTAAAAGCTTACGACGTTGGCTAACCATGCGTAATAAACCACGACGTGAGTGGTGATCATGGATGTGTGCTTTGAAGTGACCTTGTAGGTGGTTGATTTGTGTAGTTAACAAAGCAACTTGAACTTCAGAAGAACCTGTGTCACCTTCTTTAGTCGCATATTCCGCTACGATAGCAGCTTTTTGTTCAGCATTTAAAGACATAATATGTACCTTAATTTTAGTGTTTAACAATCGCGTCAAGCCGAACACTAACTCAGCAAGACGTTCAAAAGAGCGCGTATTCTATCAGTATTTAGCAACAAAGCAATCTAATTTATTGCTCACTGATCACGGTAATTCGTTTAGGAGCCACTAAGCCATTATCGTCGATCACACCGACGCCTATAAACTCTTGTTCATCTTCATGCTCAATATATACCTGCACATTACCTTCAACAGGACAGCTTGACGCTTGAACTGGATTACCATTTCTTAAAAATGATGCACTCATCGGGTCAACAGATACTTTCGGCAAATCAACCACTGCAGTATTCATCGGTAATAACAGTGGATCGAGCAACTCAGATGGTGACTGTTCATTGCCTCTTGCTTGTTCAAGTAAATGTTCAAGTTGTTCTAGCGTTACCATTTTTTCTCTAGGGTAACTTCCAACTGCAACACGTCTCAAGGCAGCAACATGTGCCCCACAACCTAAAAATTCACCTAAATCATCAATAATGGTTCGAATATAAGTGCCTTTAGATACGTGTAACTCAAGATCAACTTCATCACCCTCAAAGCGTAATAAATCGAGCTGAAACACTTCGATTTCACGAGACTCTCGAGGAACTTCAATACCTTCTCTTGCATATTTATACAAAGGCTGACCTTGGTATTTTAACGCTGAATACATCGAAGGTATTTGCTGAGTTTTACCACGAAAGGTGTCTAAAGCTGCTATCAAGGCTGCTTCTGAAACATCAACAGGTTTTGTTGATACCACTTCACCATCGAGATCACTTGTCGTTGTTCTTACACCAAGTTTTGCTGTGACTTGATACGTTTTGTCTGTATCGAGTAAAAACTGAGAAAACTTAGTCGCTTCGCCCAAACAAACAGGCAACATCCCCGTTGCTAACGGATCAAGTGCACCGGTGTGACCTGCTTTTTGTGCAAAGTAAATACGCTTTACTTTTTGCAACGCATTATTAGACGAAATGTCATACGGCTTATCAAGCAGAACAATCCCATTGACTGGCCTGCCCTTTCTGCGTTTTGCCATCTACGCATCACCTTTATCATTTTTCTTTTGTTGATCAGACGCGACCGCTTGATCTACAAGGCTTGACATGCGCACACCTTCAATCATTGATTTATCATAGACAAAGCGTAGTTCAGGCATAATACGTGCTTTTATGCGTTTTGCTAATAAGCCACGAATAAAGCCTGATGCTTCGTTTAACAATTCAATTGATTGTTCAACGTTTTGCCCTTCAAGAGTAAAAAACGTTACATAGATAGTAGCGTAGGCAAGATCGCGCGTCACTTCTACCGCGTTCACGGTGACCATGCCCATACGAGGATCTTTCACTTCGCGTTGAATGATCATCGCCACTTCTTTTTGAATTTCTTGACCTACTCGGTCGGTGCGAGAAAAATCTCTGCTCATAGAAACCCCTTTGAAATACTCAGATAAAAACGGGGGCAAAGCCCCCATTTGATGTAAATTACTTAAGTAAAAGTTAACACATTATAGTGTTCTTTTCACTTCCACTACTTCGTAAACTTCGATTTGGTCACCAACTCTTACGTCATTGTAGTTCTTAACACCGATACCACACTCAGTACCGTTACGAACTTCTTGTACGTCATCTTTAAAGCGACGTAATGACTCAAGCTCACCTTCATAAATAACAACGTTATCGCGAAGTACACGGATTGGATTATTACGCTTGATGATACCCTCTGTTACCATACAACCTGCAATTGCACCAATTTTTGGTGATTTAAATACGTCACGCACTTCAGCTAAACCAATGATTTCTTGCTTGAATTCTGGAGCAAGTAAACCACTCATTGCCTGCTTAACTTCATCAATTAGATGATAAATTACGCTGTAGTAACGTAAGTCTACGCCTTCTGATTCAATCACTCGGCGAGCAGATGCGTCAGCACGAACGTTAAAACCAACAACGATAGCGTTAGAAGCTGCCGCAAGCGATGCGTCAGTTTCTGTGATACCACCAACACCAGAGCCAATGATTTTCACTTTTACTTCATCAGTTGATAGCTTCACAAGAGCGTCTGAAATTGCTTCCAATGAACCTTGTACGTCAGACTTAAGTACCACGTTAACTTCTGATACTTCGCCTTCTGCCATATCAGAGAACATGTTCTCCAATTTCGCTTTTTGTTGACGAGCTAGTTTAACATCGCGGAATTTGCCTTGACGATAAAGCGCTACTTCACGAGCCTTCTTCTCATCTTTAACAACAGTTGCTTCATCACCTGATTGAGGTACACCAGAAAGACCTAAAATCTCTACCGGAATTGATGGCCCAGCAGAATCAATTTGTCTACCTAGTTCGTCACGCATAGCACGTACACGACCGTACTCAAGACCACATAAAACGATGTCACCTTGTCTTAAAGTACCTTCTTGAACAAGGATAGTCGCAACTGGACCACGGCCTTTATCAAGTTTAGATTCAACAACAACACCCGTTGCCATTTGGTCAATAACAGCAGTTAACTCTAATACTTCAGATTGTAACAATACGGCATCTAGAAGTTCATCAATACCTAAACCAGTTTTTGCTGATACATGAACAAACTGTACATCACCACCCCAGTCTTCTGGGATAACGTCGTGTTGTGACAATTCAGTTTTAACACGATCTGGATCAGCCGTTTCTTTATCCATTTTGTTTACAGCGATGATAATAGGCGCATTCGCCGCTTTAGCATGCTGAATAGCTTCAATGGTTTGAGGCATTACACCATCATCTGCCGCTACAACGATAATTACGATATCTGTCGCTTTAGCACCACGTGAACGCATAGCTGTAAACGCAGCGTGACCTGGAGTATCTAAGAAGGTAACCATGCCACCTTCAGTCTCAACATGGTATGCACCAATATGTTGCGTAATACCACCAGCTTCGCCTGCTGCTACTTTAGCTTCACGAATATAGTCAAGTAATGATGTTTTACCGTGGTCAACATGGCCCATAATAGTCACAACTGGAGCACGTGTAATTGCTTCACCTGCATCACCGCGATCTGAAAGTACCGCTTCTTCAAGCGCATTCTCTTTCACTAAAATCACGTTATGACCCATTTCTTCTGCAACAAGTGCAGCTGTTTCTTGGTCAATCACTTGGTTAATGGTTGCCATAGCACCCATTTTGAACATCACTTTAACAACTTCAGCACCTTTAACGGCCATCTTATTTGCTAACTCAGCAACAGAAATAGTCTCACTAATGCGAACTTCTTTCGTTTTTGCTTCAACAGGTTTTTGGAAACCGTGTTTTAAGCTCTTCGGTGCTGATAGTGTTTTCTTCTTGCCCTTACCTATGGTAACTGGCTTTTCTTCCGGCTTTTTCTTTTTCTTACGACGGCGACGATTTCCCTCTTCTTCAGCATCAACAGCATCTTCTGCTTCTTGTGCATACTTAGATGAAGTAACGTGTACAACGTCGTTTTCATGTGCTTTACGTTCAGCTTCTTCAGCTTTCCAGCGCGCTTCATTTTCTTCAGCTAATTTACGTGCAGCTTCTGCAGCAGCTTTTGCCTCAGCTTCGGCTTTTACTGCAGCTTCTTTTTCAGCTTGTTCACGAAGAATACGAGCTTCTTCGCTTTCTACTGGTTCAGACACTTTAGCTTGTTCAATTTCTGCCGCTTTAGCACGAGCTGCCTCTTTAGCTTTGCGATCGGCTTCTGCTTTTGCTTCTGCATCAGCTTTTGCCTTAGCTTCTGCATCGGCTTTTGCTTTTGCTTCTGCCTCAGCTTTTGCTTTCGCTTCTGCTTCAGCTTTCGCCTGAGCTTCAGCTTCTGCGCGTGCTTTTTCTTCTTCTTCCGCTTTTGCTTGAGCTTCAGCAAATTGCTGTTCCTCAAGATCACTGCGTTTTACATAAGTACGCTTCTTACGCACTTCAACTTGCACTGACTTAGCTTTGCTGCCGCTACCAAGTACAAGCGTAGATTTTTTCTTACGGCTTAGGGTCATTTTGCTTGGTTGAGCCGCAGAGTCATCACCATGTTGTTTTTTCAAATGTTCCAACAATGACTCTTTTTCTTGTTCAGTAATATTATCTTGAGCAGATTTTGAAATACCAATATCTGCCAATTGACTAACCAATCTCTCGACCGGTGCACCTATTTCACTGGCAAGTTGTTCTACTGTTACCGATGCCATCTTATTGTGTTCCCCCGGTGATTATTCTTCGTTAAACCAACAAATGTTACGAGCAGCCATGATAAGCTGTCCTGCTTTTTCTTCGTCAAGCTCTTCAATATCTGAAATATCATCAACACCTTGTTCCGCAAGGTCTTCAAGTGTTGCAACACCACGACTTGCTAAAACAAAAGCAAGGTGACGTTCCATACCTTCTAGATTTAATAAATCATCTGCTGGTTCTGCATTTTCTAATGATTCTTCACTTGCAAGTGCTTGCGTTGTTAACGCCGCTTTTGCTCGCTCGCGAAGCTCTTCTACGATGTCTTCATCCATGCCATCAATTTCTAACAGCTCAGCCACTGGTACGTATGCAATTTCTTCTAACGAGGTAAAACCCTCTTCAACCAGTAACGTGGCAAAATCATCATCAATATCAAGCTTTTCAGTAAACAGGTTTAATACCTTGTCATTTTCAGCTTGATGCTTAGCTGTCATATCTTCCACTGTCATTACATTTAGCTCCCAACCTGTTAGGTTGCTTGCTAAACGTACGTTTTGGCCGTTTCGGCCAATTGCCATTGCTAAATTACCTTCTTCAACAGCAATATCCATTGTGCGTCTGTCTTCATCAACAATAATTGATGCAACTTCCGCAGGCGCCATAGCATTGATAACAAACTGTGCTGGATTGTCATCAAATAGCACGATATCTACACGTTCACCGCCAAGTTCACCTGACACGGCTTGTACACGTGAACCACGCATACCAACACATGCACCCACAGGGTCGATGCGCTTGTCATTAGACTTAACGGCAATTTTTGCGCGAGAGCCTGGATCACGAGCAGCGCCACGGATCTCAAGCATTTCTTCACCAATTTCAGGTACTTCAACACGGAAAAGCTCAATAAGCATTTCAGGTTTAGTGCGTGAAACAAATAACTGTGCGCCGCGAGCTTCAGGTTTAATCGCATAAAGTAAACCACGTACACGGTCACCCGGACGGAAAACTTCGCGTGGTAACATGTCGTCACGATAAATAATCGCTTCTGCATTGTTACCTAAATCTAAAATTACGCTATCGCGACTCGCTTTTTTAACAACACCCGTAATTAACTCACCCACTTGATCTTGGTATGAATCAACAATAAGTGCACGCTCAGCTTCACGTACTTTTTGTACGATAACTTGCTTAGCCGTTTGTGTGGTAATACGGTCAAACTTGATTGATTCAATTTGTTCTTCAACATAATCACCAAGTTGGATTTCAGGCTCTTCGTATTGCGCCGCTGCTAGACCGATTTCCGCATATGGATTTTCCATCGGAGCTTCTGAATCTTCCACCACTAACCAACGTCTAAAAGTATCAAACTCACCAGTTTTACGGTCGATTGATACTCTTACGGCAATATCACCCTCATATTTTTTCTTTGTTGCTGTTTCTAATGCTGTTTCCATTGCTAGAAAAATGCTTTCACGCGGTAATGCTTTTTCATTTGAAACGGCATCTACAACCAGTAATACTTCCTTACTCATGCTACTTTGCCTTTATAAAATTCGTTTTCACTACATTGATTAGTTAAACTGTGGGACCAAATTGCCCTTATCTATATTGCTAAAGATAAGTTCATAAGATTCACCGTCTACTACAACGACTAATACATCATTCTCGATCGCTTTTAATTCACCTTTAAATTTACGGCGGCCATTCAGTGGCATGTTAAGTTTGACATTGACCACTTCACCGATAACTTCTTGATAGTGCGCTAAAGAAAATAGCGGTCTATCTAACCCAGGTGACGATACTTCTAAGTTGTATTCCGTACTTATTGGATCTTCTACATCGAGTATGGCACTCACAGAATGACTAACTTCCGCACAATCATCGACAGTAATGCCTTGCTCGTGATCAATAAACACGCGCAAAATAGAATGTTTGCCTGCACTAACAAACTCTACACCTAGTAACTCTTTGCCTGTTGCGTCAACGGCCGGTCTAAGCATTTCTGTTAACTTGTCTTCAAATTTAGCCAATCACTTTCTCCAATTTTCTAGTGTTCAGAAACAAAAAAAGGGCTTTAAGCCCAGCGATAATTCATGCTGTAAGTACTTTATAAAAAGTACAAAAAAACCCCATTACGGGGCCTATTACACTGAAGCCCGCAATGTCTGACGATAACATTATCGTCTATTCGATAAAGTAATAACGAATATGAAAATTTCAATATTCGCCTTCAGTGTTTTTACCGTACCGAAAAAGTTGCCGCCGATTATATAGCGATGACACAATAAGCGCAAGGGACTAACCCCAAAAAGCTAGGAATTTACCGATTAAAATGAATAATTAATAGCAAGTAGGTGCCACACGCCTAACCTCGAAGACATTCAGATGTTAGTATTGTAGAACATTTCATGTTATAACTTTGTTATGTGGCTGTGATTTTAGCGCTAAACGTTTGTCTTTAAAGTAAGTTATGTTGTTATACCAACTCAATTAAATTTGGTATTAGTGGTGAATTTTCAAGGGCTGATATGTATACATTTACACAATTAGTTTTACGCAATATTGCACTAGCTGTTTGTTTTAACATCGCCGTTATGGCCATTGGAAGTGTTTTTCTATCAAGCAATCTAGCCGAAAAGCAAACTTTGTTTGGTCAACAATTAACTACTACAGTCGATAATGTAGACGAACAAACACTGCCCCAATTAAGCCAACTCTGGTTAAACAGCGACACGCTTTCATCATTAAGCATTACAGATTCAACGTCGAAAGCTATCGTTAATCAAACATCTCAACTATCAGCACTTGCTAGTTTATTTGCGCCTACACCAACAAAAATATCAGCCCCTAAATCAAAACTTTCAATCAACTTTCAACTAAATCCAACATCTAGTGTTAACCTCATGTTAGTGGTATTTTCTGTGGTTTTAGTACTTTCGTTGGTACTTGCAATAGTTTCAGCAAGAGTAAGTATTTCACGCTACGGCAATATCGTTACACAGATTAATCAACAAATTAAAATAGCCTTTAGTGATGATAGCGAAATTACTCATCAATTAGCATTTGACTTACCTGAGCTTGAACAAGGTATCAAAGAGATCCAAAGCTTGCTGTCAGGCCACTTAGAAAATACCTCAACGCTTGAAAATAAAGCATACGTAGACCCATTAACCCAAATTGATAATCGAACTCGTTTTGTTCAATCCTTTGAAGCAAAAGATGACAATATGGAGTTTGGTGTGCTGACAATCACACGATGCTCAGAGCTGCAAACAATTAATCAAATTCACGGTTATAAAGAGGGTGATAACTACATTACCCAAGTAGCCAACATTATTAAAAATGAAATAAGCCGGATTAAAGGTGGCGCTGTATTTCGTTTAAATAGTTCAGATTTTGCCTGTATTTTACCCAACGTCACCATTAAAGCAGCAGAGACATTCGCTGATAACTTAACAAACAAATTTAATGATTATCAACGAGCATCAGACTTAGATTCAGTCGGCTATACTGGCTTAGTTGCCTTTACTAGCGATAGTCCTCTGGGCGAATTATTGGCGTTAGCCGATACCGGTATTAGTGTTGCCCAAACAAAACAGAAAAACGCCTGGTACTCTCAAACTGATAGCAGCATTTTAGAAAGCAAAAGTGCCAGTTATGGTAACCAAAGCTGGCGACAAGAGATCGACAGCGTATTAGAAAATCAACGTGTCACCTTGTTAGTACAACCAATTAAACCGAACTCTCGAAATACCAAAGTATATGGCGAATTTTTAGCACGTTTTTTAAATTCTAGTGAAGAAATGTTACCTACCGCATCATTTCTCGCTATGGCGGAAAAGTTAGATAAAATTGTTGAAATAGATCGCATGATTATCGATAAGGCATTTAGCCTAATCAAAGAAAAGAACTTAACTGACCAACAATTTGGCATCAATATTAGTGCACGCTCTATACATGACGAACATTTTCTAATTTGGTTAGAGAGACGACTATTAAGAGACCCTGCAATCAGTTCAAATCTTGTGTTTGAAATTACTGAGTATGGCTTGCAGCAAAACATTAAAACCAGTAAACGTTTTATCGACATGGTGCACCGAGCCGGTGCTCGAATTACCGTAGAGCGTTTTGGTGTAGGCTTAACCTCATTTAAATTTTTCCGAGATCTCAAGCCTGACTTTATCAAAATGGATAGCACCTATACTCGTGATATCGATGAAGATAAAAACAACCAATACTTCCTGCGTTTAATGATTGATTTAGCACACAGGTTAAGCATTAGCGTGTTAGCTGAAAGCGTTGAAAGTCAGGAAGAAAAGTTTACCTTAGAAAAGTTATTTGTTGATGGATGCCAAGGTTATTACTTAGGTAAACCGGAAAAAATTTAGATTATCACCACAAAAAGCTTAAATTTATTGGTTGCTTGATTTTAAAAACTGAAGCACAAATTAAAAATATTATTTCGATTAATCAAGTAGATCAATTCCTTACTCGCAGTAAGGTTGTACGACAAACTTTACTGCTTTTCATAAAACACCCCACTTTTATATTGCATATGCAACAACAAACACTAAGTAAACTATTGTGATTTTTGCTAGAAACGCGGATAATAAGCGGAATTTTATAGCGAAATTTTTCTAATCAAAATGACAGACTACCTATTGCTCCTAATAGGCACAGTATTAGTCAATAACTTCGTCTTAGTGAAGTTTTTAGGCTTGTGTCCTTTTATGGGGGTATCTTCAAAAGTTGAAACTGCAATTGGAATGTCATTTGCTACTACCTTTGTAATGACATTAGCGTCACTACTAAGCTACTTAGTAGATACCTATTTACTTGAGCCGTTATCGCTACAATACCTTACCACAATGACTTTCATACTGGTTATTGCGGTAGTAGTTCAGTTCACTGAAATGGTAGTGCATAAAACCAGTGCTAACCTTTATCGCTCTCTTGGTATATTTTTACCACTAATCACCTCTAACTGTGCCGTTTTAGGTGTAGCGTTATTAAATACCTACGAAAAACATAACTTTTTAGAATCGATAATTTATGGTTTTAGTGCGGCGCTTGGCTTTTCATTAGTGTTGGTGATGTTTTCGGCGATGCGTGAAAAACTGGCCAATGCAGATGTTCCCAAACCGTTTAAAGGTTCTGCCATTGCGATGATCACCGCAGGTTTGATGTCTCTGGCATTTATGGGCTTTACCGGGTTGGTGAAATTGTAATGACTGTATTAATTGCCATTCTTGTTGTTGGGCTTATCAGTTTAGCCTTTGGCGCCCTACTCGGTTTTGCTTCAGTAAAGTTTAAGGTTGAAGGCGATCCGCTTGCTGAACAAATTGACGCGATATTACCGCAAACTCAATGTGGACAATGCGGTTACCCAGGCTGTAAACCATATGCTGACGCTGTTGCCAATGGCGAAGCGATAAATAAATGTGCTCCAGGTGGTGACGACACCATCAAAAAAATAGCTGATTTGATGGGTGTTGAGCCTATAGCTATGGACGAAGCACATGAAACAGACAATACACCAAAAGTTGCCTTTATTATCGAAGAAGATTGTATTGGCTGTACTAAGTGTATACAAGCCTGTCCTGTTGACGCGATTATCGGCACTACCAAACAAATGCACACCATTATTGCTGATGAATGTACTGGCTGTGATCTTTGTGTTGCTCCATGTCCTGTGGATTGCATAGAGATGCGACCTATTCCCCAAACCACACGAAATTGGCAGTGGGATTTAGCTAACATTCCAGTCACACAAATTGATTAAAGAGGAAACGTTGGAAACTGTTATTGAGCGTATAGAACAAGGCCGCTTCTGGCAATTTCACGGTGGTATTCACCCACCTGAAATGAAGTTCTTAACCACAAATAAACCAATTAGAACGGTTTCGCTACCGCAACGACTCGTTTTGCCAATACAACAACACATTGGTGAAGCAGGTGAACTTATTGTTAAGCCAGGTGATTATGTACTTAAAGGCCAGCCGCTAACTAAAACCACAGTACCTTTGGCGGTTCCTATTCATGCCCCAACAAGTGGCACTATAGCAAGTATTGAAAATCATATTATCGCCCATCCGTCTGGCTTGAATGAGATGTCAGTGATTTTAATGCCTGACGGTGAAGACAGATGGCGCGAACGCCATATTGTCGAAAACTACAGCCAATTAGACAAAAATACCCTAGTTGAAAAAATTGCTAATGCCGGTATCGCAGGCATGGGGGGAGCTGGCTTCCCAACCCATATCAAAGTCAATACTAAAGCAAAAATCGACTTTTTAATTATCAATGCCGCCGAATGTGAACCTTACATCACCGCGGATGACTTATTGATGCGAGAACATGCAGCATCTGTAATTGAAGGTATAAAAATACTCGATAAAATTTTAGAGCCAGCGTTTATCCTGATAGGTATAGAAGATAACAAGCCTGAAGCAATTGATGCACTTAACCATGAAATTAAACAGTTTGATAAAATCAAGCTGTGTGTTGTTCCCACCAAGTACCCTACTGGTGGTGAAAAACAGCTTATAAAAATTTTAACGGGTAAAGAAGTACCTTCAGGTGTGTTACCTAGCAGTTTAGGCATTGTGATGCAAAACGTAGGCACTTGCCACGCTATTGCTGAAGCAGTTATTTCTGACACGCCACTGATAAAACGTGTGGTGACGGTAACAGGCCAAGCGTTAGAAAAACCTCAAAACGTATGGGCCTTACTGGGCACCCCAATCGAGCATTTACTGCAAGAGTGCCAGTATCCACAACAACAGAAAAGACATATCATAATGGGCGGCCCAATGATGGGCTTTAGCTTACCAAATACTCAAGTCCCTGTTGTAAAAACCACAAACTGTATTCTAGCGCCAAGTGAAAAAGAAATCCCCGATGCCAATCAAGAGATTGAGTGCATTCGCTGTGGTCAATGTGCCGAAGTATGCCCGGCTCAACTACTTCCGCAAGAATTACAATGGCACGCTAAAGCCAAAGATAGTGAACAACTGACTAAGTTAAACTTGTTTGACTGTATAGAGTGTGGTGCCTGCGCGTACGTATGCCCTAGCCACATTCCGCTAGTTCATTATTACCGAGTTTCCAAAGCTGAAATACGTCAACAAAAGCTACTCGATATTAAAGCAGAAAAGGCAAAACAGCGCTTCGAAGCACGTAAAGCCAGATTAGAACGCGATAAAAAAGCTCGAGAAGAAAAACACAAAAAAGCAGCTGAAGCTCGTCGAGCACGTATGAACTCAGGCACTGAAGAAGCTAACAAAGAAAAATCAGCTGTAGCAGCTGCGTTAGCTCGTGTTCAAGCGAAGAAGGCTCAACAATCAGGTGTTCAAGCTAATACAACAAATGATGATAAAAAATCACAAGTAGCTGACGCTATAGCACGTGCAAAAGCGAAAAAAGCTGGTCAAAGCGCGCCAAATGGTGATGCTGGCGATGATAAAAAACAGCAAGTCGCCGCTGCAATTGCAAGAGCAAAAGCTAAAAAGCTCGCAGCTAAAGAACAAGCAAATGATGATTCAGCAGAAGAAAACATCAACGCAGTAGAAACAAAACCTACTAGTGCACAAGATGATAAAAAAGCTCGTGTTGCCGCTGCGGTTGCTAGAGCAAAGGCGAAAAAACTAGCAGCTCAAGAACAACCAAGCGACGTAGGAACAGACGATACAGGTAAATCACCTGAGACGATATCTAGTACGGCAGAGGACGCTAAAAAAGCACGTATTGCAGCAGCTGTTGCCAAAGCAAAAGCTAAAAAACTAGCAGCAAATACAGAATCAGATGACCAGCGTACAGAAGGTGAAGCAGAAGCAAGCACCAAAGACAAAGATGATGTCATGGCCGAAGCAATTGTTGAACCACCCCAAGAAACATCAACTTCTACGCAAGATGATAAAAAAGCGCGTATAGCGGCAGCGGTTGCCAAGGCAAAAGCGAAAAAACTAGCAGCAAATACAGGTTCAGATGACCAGCGTACAGAAGGTGAAGCAGAAGCAAGCACTAAAGATAAAGCTGAAGTCACCGCCGAAGCTGTTGTTGAACCTATGCAAGAAACATCAACTTCTGCACAAGATGATAAAAAAGCGCGTATAGCGGCTGCGGTTGCCAAGGCAAAAGCGAAAAAACAAGCGGCCAATGCAGATACCGATGTTAAGCAAGTAGAAGGTGAAGCAAAAGCCAGCACCAAAGATAAAACCAATGTCACGGCTGAAGCTGATGTTGAAGCTGCTGGCGAGACATCAACATCTGCACAAGATGATAAAAAAGCACGTATTGCCGCAGCTGTCGCCAAGGCAAAAGCTAAAAAACTAGCAGAAAAAGCACAAAAAGATAATCAAACGAGTTAATTAAATGGCCTATTGGATCGCAAGCTCACCACATAACCATATACAAGACAAAACATCTGCATTAATGCGTCTTGTAATTTACGCCACTATCCCAGGCATTATTGCTCAGTGGTATTTCTTCGGTTGGGGTAACCTAATTCAAATTGGTTTGGCGACCGTAACCGCATTAATTGCCGAGTTTTTAGTATTGTCGCTTCGGGAAAAAAACATCAAAGAGCAATTATTTGATGGTAGTGCAATATTAACCGCCGTATTAATAGGTATCAGTATACCTGCCCTCGCGCCTTGGTGGGTTTCGGTACTTGGCGCTTTGTTTGCTATCGCTATAGTAAAACAACTGTATGGCGGCTTGGGTCATAACCCATTTAATCCCGCAATGGCGGCATATGTAATGTTGCTAATCTCTTTTCCTGTACAAATGACCTTGTGGCAACCTCCACTAAGCTTAATGCATCATCAACTGGATTTTGTTAACACGCTTTCGGTTATTTTCACTAACTTTACCCTAGACGGTTATTCAGTAGAGCAGCTTAGAACACATATTGACGGCTTTACTATGGCTACACCGTTAGACACAGTAAAAACAGCGTTAACTATGGGTAAAACTGTGGAAGAAGCGATGACAAGCCCTGTGATTGGTGAGTACTTTTCTGTAGGTTGGCAATGGATAAATGCGGCCTTTTTATTAGGTGGCTTTGTTTTAATATACAAAAAAGCGATTTCTTGGGTGACGCCAGCTAGCTTCTTAGCCAGTATTTTTGTCTGTAGCTTTATTGCTTTTATGGTTAGCCCTGACACTAACACTTCAACTATGTTCCACTGGTTTAGTGGCGCTACCATGTTAGGGGCATTTTTTATCTTAACTGACCCAGTTTCAGGAGCTACCAGTGTAAAAGGACGTATAGTGTTTGCCGCACTAGCCGGCTTTTTAGTCTTCATCATCAGAAAATATGGTGGTTACCCAGATGCTGTCGCTTTTGCTGTTTTGTTATGTAATATGGCCGCACCGTTAATCGACCAATTTACTCGCCCTAGAACATATGGTCACCAATAAGGAAGTCGTATGAAAAAAGCAATAGAGAGCAACGCCAGAATTCTTGCTGTTTTTGCCATCGCATGTACGGCTGTGGTAGGTATTGTTAACTTATTAACAAAAGACACCATTAACAAACAAGAACAACGCTATTTAATTAAAACACTGTCTCAAATTGTCGACCCAACATCTCACGATAACGATATGACACAAAGCTGCGTCATTATTCAAGATGACACTTTAGGCAGCGAACCACAAAAAGCATACCTTGCTTTTAAGGGTGACACACCTGTCGCTGCTGCGATTACTACAACGGCACCTGATGGTTACAGCGGTAACATTTACTTATTAGTCGCCGTAAATTATCAGAATCAAGTAACGGGTGTACGAACTTTAAAACACCAAGAAACACCGGGCTTGGGCGATAAAATAGAAACAAGAAAAAGTGACTGGATCTTCAGTTTTAATGGCAAAACTATCGAATCGGACGATGACTCTCACTGGGCAGTGAAAAAAGACGGCGGTACCTTCGATCAGTTTACTGGTGCAACCATAACACCTAGAGCAGTAGTTAATGCCACTAAACGCACCTTGCTTTACTTTTCAGAGCATAAACAAACGTTATTTAGTTCAACACAATCTTGTCAGGAGGACTAATGAACATTCCTCAAGAGTATAAAGATTTAACATGGCAAGGGTTATGGAAAAATAACCCTGGTTTAGTTCAACTACTAGGCTTGTGTCCACTACTTGCCGTAACTTCAACCGTAGTGAATGCATTAGGTTTAGGTTTAGCAACCCTGTTTGTTTTAGTATGTTCAAACGCCACGGTATCTGTGGTACAAAAATGGGTGCCAAAAGAAGTCCGTATCCCAATTTTTGTATTAATCATTGCCGCCTTTGTTACCTGTGTACAATTACTAATGAATGCCTTTGCTTTTAGCTTGTACGAATCATTAGGGATCTTTTTACCACTAATCGTAACTAACTGCGCCATTATTGGTCGGGCAGAAGCTTACGCCTCTAAAAACCCTTTAAAACAAGCAAGTTATGACGGCTTTATTATGGGTGTTGGCTTCTTGTTAGTGTTGTTAGCTTTGGGCGCTATACGAGAAGTATTAGGCCAAGGCACCTTGTTTGACGGCGCCGATTTACTATTAGGTTCATGGGCAGCGTCGTTACGAATAGAAGTATTTGCCTTAGACAATCAATTTTTATTGGCTATATTGCCACCAGGTGCCTTTATCGCCATGGGCTTTTTAATCGCCTTAAAAAATAAAATTGATGCCAGCATTGCAGAAAAGCAACCGAAAAAAGCTGAACAATCTATTGAACGTGTAAGGGTAAACTTCGACAGTTAACGGCCAACACCGAACAGCGCTGGGCAACGAATGTTTTGATCGTATAACAAAAAATAATGCGCTGGGTAAACCACTGGGCAATGGTTTACCCACGCTAAACAAAATATGGCTATACCATGAATAAAGAAAAACGACTGGCGATTTTAACTCGTCTGCGCGACGACAATCCACATCCCGAAACAGAGCTAAACTTTACCACGCCTTTTGAGTTACTCATTGCCGTTTTACTCTCAGCACAGGCGACCGACGTTGGTGTAAATAAAGCGACAGCTAAACTTTACCCTGTTGCTAATACGCCACAAGCCATTTTAGACTTAGGCTTAGATAAGCTAAAAGAATATATTAAAACGATTGGCCTATTTAACACTAAAGCCGAAAACACGATAAAAACCTGCCGTATTTTGGTTGAACAACATGGCGGTGAAGTACCAGAAAACAGAGCAGCTTTAGAAGCCCTACCCGGTGTTGGCAGAAAAACAGCCAATGTCGTGCTTAACTGCGCGTTTGGCTGGCCTACCATTGCTGTAGATACCCATATCTATCGCTTATGTAATAGAACTAAATTTGCCATGGGCAAAACGGTTGATGATGTTGAGCAAAAGCTAATCAAGGTCGTGCCGAAAGAATTTAAAGTTGATGTGCACCACTGGTTAATATTGCATGGTCGCTATGTCTGCACCGCTAGAAAGCCAAAATGCGGCGCTTGTATTATTGAAGATTTATGTGAGTTTAAGGAAAAATCTGAGTAGTACAAAGACGCCTTATTATTAAGGCGCAGTTTGAATCGTTGTGAACAATCAGACTATTTTGATTGCTTTTACGTGGTTCTATTTAAGTAAACTGATCAGTATTCATAACAAACTGTTTACTTCGACCTATAAATAGAACTCTTACTAATCCAGTTTCTTACCTGGCAGTGATTGACCACCTTGATACATAATAAGTGAGGTTGCGACGCCTTCAATATCAAGTTCAAATTGAATTCTCGCTTTTACTGCATTGTTAACAAATTCGTAATTTGAGTTGGCGGTTAAAGGCAATATTGGTTGCCCCGTGGCTTGGACAAATAACTTATCTCCTTTATGAGTTATCGACAAAACAAAGCCTGGCACCAGCTCATACTTTCCAATCAATTTTGCTAAAGCTTCTTCAGTTACCTTGGCAGGAGTTGTTAGCTTTAAAGATGCTAAAGAGTTAGTCAAATAACTGTAACCAATCTCATCTAACAATATTGAAGTGTTTGATAAAATTACGATACCTTTATTCAAATTAGGATTAAAGCCAATAAACGAAGCGAATCCACCTGTTTGACCATTGTGCAAATAAACATCACCTTCGTCTGTATTCTGTATGATCCAACCTAATCCTATTTTAGTATTCGAATGACCAAATTTAGCTGTCGGCTGGTGAGTCAATTTGATTGCTGACGCCAACTTGTTCTGATGCATATTAGCTTTTAAAAAAAGTGCCATGTTGGAAGTACTAGAAACAACACCACCTGCGCCAACCATTGCTGGTAACTGCCAATATTCAGTGGGTTCAAGGCTGCCATTATGTCCTATGCTTCTTCTTGTATGCTTAGCTTCAGGCACATTGACATAGGTTTCCTTCATCTTTAATGGTGTTAATACCCGTTGGTTCAACATTTGTTCGTAATTTAAATTATCAATTTCTGCCAGAGTAAGTCCCAATAAACCAACGGCAAGGTTTGAGTACTCAGGTGCTTCACCAACTTCTCGCGGTAACTTGAAGTGGCGAAGAAATTCGTACATCATTTCTTTTGTGTAATCAGCGTAAGGGTTTAATGGCTTTCCAAACGGCATATTACTAGGAAGTCTAGGCAAGCCCGAATGATGATTTGCCAATGACTCGAACGTAATAACTTTGTTATTTTTTATTGGTAATCTAACGGACTTAGGCAAATAATTTTGCACTGCATCAGACAATGTTAATTGGCCTTCATCGACAAAGGTTGCAAGTGCTGTTGAGGTAAGTACTTTGCTTATTGAGCCGATTTCAAACAAAGTGTTTTGGTCAACTTTTTGCGCTGTTTCCTTGTTTGCCATGCCAACATTAATGAAGCTCACCTCACCGTTTTCTATGATAGCAGCTGCGACTCCTACACTTATTTTTTCCGTTTCTACTTTGTGTTTAAGCACACTCTCCAATGCAGTATTAGCTGATGCAGCTTTTGAATTACCAGAGATAATTGCAATCATTATTGTAATAATTATGACGATCATCCCTGAAAAGGAAGCTTTGCTGTTTCTTGGTTGTTTATTGTTCATTGTCGATATTCCTTAATAAATTTTGGCCACACTTGTCCTAAGCGACTTTCTCAGCAAGTCGCTCAAAACATTATTTTAAGAGGTTACGGTTGTCGTAGTGTCGTCGATAAACGACTAGTTATTTAATCGATTTTATTGACGGCTCTGCGAGCTAATTTCCGACAGACGTTGTTCAATATTTTTTAGTAAAGGGCCGAACTTTTCTTTGGCTGCGCGTTTATTTAAAAAATACACTCCCACCATCAATAGGCCAACACATATGTAATACCAATGCATGTTGCCAGATATTTGTGGTACACCAGATTCGTTTACGTTTGCCCCCAAAGTGATAAGCAAAATAGCAACTGTTAATGGTCCTATGTACCACCACACAATAGACTCTAGCATTTGTTTTTGTTGTTGAATTTTTTGTTTTTCTTGAATTAAAAAATCTTTAACACTATCACTCTTTTTAACAGCCACTTTTTTTGCAGATGTTAAACGATATGGGATATAAACACTGGCGACGATTGCAATTATGCAACCTATACTTTGCATCGTACTGGCTGAATTCAATAAACCCAGAATCCAAACTGGGATAAGTAATATCGCTATTCCAATTTCTAGAAAATCACGACGTTTAATTTCTTTATCAATCTTAGATGTTTGTTGCTCAATCATGTCTATCATCTCGGTTAAGTCTTCAGGAGTTGATTTGGTTGTAATAGCTTGTTGCCAGCCTTGCTTTAATTCATCTAGATTCATATCAATCTCCTATGTACTTGCTTTCAAATTCATTTTTAATGCGCTTTATGCGCGATCTAACGGCATTGGAACTTATACCAAGCACCTTAGCGCTGTCGTCCGACGAAAGACCATCTAGGTACATCATCAGCAAACTTGCGTCTGTGTCACTTAAACTATCCATAAAGCGATTTAGAATGTCGGCCTGACAATTTTCTTGCGGTGGCAGAAGCTCTTGAATAGATTGGTGTAACGGAGATTGTTTAATCTCTTTTATCTTTATTGCCACACGAGCAAATGTGCAGGCTGTATTTAGTGCCACTTTATATACCCATGTTTCTTGTTTTGACTCACCACTAAAAGACTCAAAACTTCTCCAAAGTTGCAGCAATATTTCTTGATACATATCATCAAATTCGCCTTCATGACTATACCTAGACGCTATATACCTGATCCGTCCTTGGTTATTGATGATCATTTGTTCGAATTCTTTACGCATCTGATATCTGCATTTTGCCTTTTGGATAGATATTTAATTAGTCGGTGATAAAACACGATTGTGTCATATTGGCTAAATATTTTTTTAATTAAGCCGTCCCTTTGGAATTCAAACCCTAGTTTTAGTATATTCACTAAAATGATTTCATTTAAAATCTGAACGTTAAACACATAAGTTTGTATTGTTTTAACAAGCGACTTTACTCAATTTAATTTAATAACCACTCTTTTTAGTTTTTGAGTGAAGAAGGCATAGTGAAATAAGCCTGCAGAATAAAGCCCCAAAAAATAAAAATAGAATCAAACAATTAAAAATTTATAGCTAATAAATTTGATAGATTTGCACGTGAGCCTAAATGGGAGCTTGCATCATTGAAAATTTATGAGAGTTTAAGGAAAAGCTCGAATAAAAGTTAGTTAAGCTCCTTCTAAATTTTAACTAACTAAGCAAACACTTCTAAACTTGCCTATTTTAATAGAGGGCAACTTTAGGTTGGTACTTTAAAATATTATGAGCGGGTGGTTAATTCCCTCTAACTTCTCAACTTTTCGAAAATAGTTTTTGGATCAGTAAATTACCACCAATATTATTCATTGGCTGGCTACAAAAATTGGTATATAACAATAGCAGCAACAAATAAAACAAACACATTTCATGAGAATTGAGCCTGCCTGCACAGCGAAAACTGAAACCCTTAAATCAGTTAAAACAGCTACGATTAATCAACAATCGCGTATTTGATACATAACTAGCTGCTAAACAATGCTAGACAATTTGCGTTTGATTTGTCCGTTGTATTTACGTGGTAAATATTAATTTGGATGATTAATCTAAGGTTCTGCGATAACGTAAAATGGCCAAACAGCCCACCACTAGAATGAACAATAACATAGCGAAGAACTCATGCGTTAGCTGAGCAAATGGCGCACCTTTAAGCATAATGCCACGGACAATTCTAAGAAAATGCGTTAATGGCAGCACTTCCCCAATGTATTGCGCCCACACTGGCATGCCACGAAATGGAAACATAAAGCCAGAAAGTAAAATTGACGGTAGAAAAAAGAAGAAAGTCATTTGCATCGCTTGCATTTGAGTTTTGGCAATAGTTGAGAAGGTAAACCCTAAACATAGGTTAGCAATAATAAAAACCAATACCGCCAATACAAGCAGGTTAAAACTACCTTGAAACGGCACGGCAAACAAATATTTGGCGGCTAGTAAAATCACCACGGTTTGCACTAAACCCACCAAAACGTATGGCAATATTTTACCTAACATCACTTCAAACGGCTTTGCTGGCATGGCTAAAATATTTTCTAAATTGCCTTTTTCACTTTCTCTGGTCATGGCCATCGAGGTGATCATCACACCTGTCATGGTCAAGATAACGCCAAGTAGCCCAGGGACAATATTGAACTGGGTAATATTTTCTGGGTTATATTTGTTGTGAATAACAACGTCAATCGCTTGGGGCTTTTGCTTAAGATAAGACAACGCGCCAACAGATAACGGTGCAATACTTTGAGCGATGATATCTTTTACTCGGCTAATTGCATTGGATGATGCCGACGGATCTGACGCATCAGCTTCAATTAACACTTGAGGCATTTGTTGCTTAACCAACTGGCGAGTAAATCCTTTAGGTATATAAATAACAAAGGAAACTTCACCTCGACTAAGCATAGCTTCAGCTTGCTGGTAGCTTTGTACTTGTTGGGTAAACTGGTAATAACCTGAGTTTTCAAACCCCTTCAACATAGCACGCGTAAACTCTGTGTTTTCTTCCGCATAAATTGCTGTTGGCAAACTTTTAGGGTCAGTATTAATGGCGTACCCAAATAGTACCAATTGAATAATAGGAATACCTATCATCATCGCAAAGGTCATACGATCTCTGCGCATTTGGATCAGCTCTTTAACTAAAATGGCCCATGTTCGAATTAAGTATTGCATTAATGTTGCCTCAAATCTAAGCCACTTCTTGTCATCAGTGAAATAAAAACATCTTCAAGACTTGGCTTGACCTGATGCCAAGTCAATTGGTTATAAGGCGGTGACTGTAATACTTGGTTTAACAGCGCTTGATTAGTCCCACTAACGTGAATTGCCGAACCAAAAAATGCGGCGAACTCTACGCCATCTTCTTGATTTAGAGCCTCGCTAATAGCACGCACATTGGGCTCATCAGCGCGATAGGTTACTAATTGAGATCCTTTGGTCACTTGGGCAACACTACCCTGGGTGATTAACTTGCCATTAGCTAAATAAACAATTGAATCACAACGCTCCGCCTCATCCATATAATGTGTGGAGACTAACACTGTCATACCGTGGTTTGCTAAGGTATGGATTTCGCGCCAAAATTCTCGTCGTGCTTGCGGATCTACCCCAGCAGTGGGTTCATCTAACAACAACAGCTTAGGTTTGTGCATGGTCACCGCAGCAAGTGCTAACCTTTGTTTCCAGCCACCAGATAACGCGCCAGCAAGCTGGTTTTTACGATGAAACAAGCCTAAATTTTTTAACGTGTTATCAACTAGTTCACTTCTATTGGCTAAGTGATACATGCGGGCAACAAAATCTAAGTTTTCTTTAATGGTGAGATCTTCCCAGAATGAGAATTTTTGTGTCATGTAGCCAGTTTGCAGCTTAATTTTTTCACTATCACGTAAAATATCTAATCCTAGACATTCCCCTTGTCCTTCTGAAGGTTTTAACAAACCACAGATCATGCGAATTGTCGTGGTTTTTCCTGAGCCGTTAGGGCCTAAAAATCCCCAAACCTGCCCTTTTGGCATGTCAATGCTAACTTGACTTACCACCTCAGTTTTACCAAAACGTTTGGTTAAACCACGCACCGATATAGCTAATTCACTACTCGACATACACATCTACCGGCTGACCAATATTTAACAAATTGTTTTCCATTTCAGCCTCAACGGTAAACACTAGCTTATCTCGCACCCTCGGCCCATAAAGTACAGGCGGGGTAAATTCCGCCTTTTTAGCAATAAAGGAAATTTTAGCTTTAATAGGGTTTTCTGTTTTATCTTGATTAACCCAAACCGTTTCCCCCAATTGAAAGCTGGCTAAGTCACTTTGTGGTACGGTAAAACGCACCTTTTTAATATCATCCAATAAAACAGATAAAATCGGTGTGCCTGCTTTAACAAACTCTCGTTGACGATAAAAAACTTGGCTTACCGAGCCAGCCGAAGGCGATACTATGTTACGTTGGTCATTCAGCCATTGCTGCTGATTTAACTTGGCTTGTTTGGCCAAATAAAGCTCACTTTGTGCTAAGGTTGCTAACTCTCTAGCAGGCAGTTTTAATGCGGCAATTTGAGAGTGATAACTTTGAATTTGTCGCTTAAGAACATCTTTTTTAGTTAACAACAAATCTAATTCATTTTGACTGCTTAACGCTTTCGTGATGAGCTCTTTGGTTCTAGTGATATTTTTTTCTACCAGCTTTAACTCTTCTTGAAGTGCTAACATTTGACTGTTCACTACCGCAATTTCCTCCGCTCTCGCGCCATGTTTCATATCATCGACTAGATAAGATTGGCTTTTCAGCTCATTTGAAAGTTGCTTTATTTGCAGCGCTTGCAATGATTGATCTAGCTGAGCAATTGGCTGTGAGGCAAGGAGTTTGTCACCTTCATCCACTAATAATTCTTCAATAAAGCCATCTTGTGGTGTTATTGCGTAGCTATACTCACCTTCAATGTAGCCAGAGTATGTTGGCTTTTCTTGTGTTTGTTCACTACAAGCAACCAGCAGTAAACAGACGCTTAACGTGACATATTTCATTTAATTTTCCTTAATGCCAAGCGAACAGAACATATTACGCAAGTGCTGTTGAAACAGCGCGTTAATATCGTTTTCACTTTTGTTATCGCCATTTAAAATCACATACCAAATCACAGAAAAAATTACCGGCGCGATCACTAACCGTGCCATTACTTTGCTATTTTCAACGTTAATTTCTTTGTTGGTATTACCTTTATCTAACAATTTTGTTAATGCCATCAAACCTTTTTCAATCACTTGCTCACGGTAATTTTGTGCAACTTCTGGAAAAGCAAATGAATCACTGATGATCACCTTGATAAGCTTAGGCAAAGGGCTATAAAGGATAACCTTAGGCAGAAAGTTGAACATATTGCTCAACCCTTGTTTAACCGATGGCGATTGCTCAAGAAGTTGGGTTAATTCACCTAATTTAGGTAACGCTACTTGCTCGATAATGGCTTGGAATAATTCTTCCTTGGTTTTGAAATAAAGATATAAGGTGCCTTTAGACACTCCTGCCATATTAGCAATATCATCCATACGAGTTGCTTTAAAACCCTGTAGATAAAACTGCTCTAACGCAGCCATTAATATCACTTGTTTGCGCTTCTCTTTATCGCGCTCTGAAATTGCTCTTGTTTTTGTTTGCACTACCACAACCTTAAATGACTGACCAGTCAGTTATTTAATGAAGGTAATTTAAAGTGGTTATTTTGTCTACAATTAATTTCAATAAAATATCTATACTAAGGCTTTTGTTATTAAACCTACATAAGATGAACCTTTAAACTTGATGTTTTGGCCATATGTTAGTGAATGATATTAGAGCGTGTTGTTATGTCTTATTGATATGATAAAACCGTTGGTCGCTATATTTTCCAATCATCGTTTTGTTAATAAGTGCTTGGCGACAGAAAAGTTAATTACCTCTTTTAAGTTAGGGCAAAAATAAAAGAGGTGTATGTTCACATAATTTGTTTTGCTAGATTAAGGGCTACCATGAAATTCTTACATACCATGATCCGCGTTTCCGACGTTGATGCGTCATTAGATTTTTTTGTAAATAAACTAGGCTTAGTTGAAACCAACCGCTATGACGTGCCAGAAGGTAAATTTACTTTGATCTTTTTAGCAACTGAACCTGGCGCACCAGAAATAGAACTAACCCATAACTGGGATTCAGACGAAGTTTACACTGCTGGGCGTAATTTTGGTCATGTTGCTTATGAAGTTGATGATATTTACGCACTTTGCCAATCATTAATGGATAAAGGTGTGGTTATTAACCGTCCACCACGTTGTGGTCGTATGGCATTTATTAAATCGCCAGATGGCATTTCCGTTGAGCTATTACAAAAAGGCGAAGCGTTAGCACCACAAGAGCCGTGGGTCAGTATGGAAAATACTGGCACTTGGTAAAGGCATCAAAGAAGTAAAGTTGTTAAAGGGCTAAGCAAGCTTAGCCCCTGTTTTTCTTAACTTAATAAATACCAGCATTCATAACTTTGTTCCAAGCACTAACAAAATCTTTAACAAACTTTTCTTGGTTATCATCTTGGGCATAAAGTTCAGCATAAGCCCGCAATATAGAATTTGACCCAATCACTAAATCAACACGTGTTGCAGTCCATTTAACTTGACCTGAATCTCTATCACAAAGCTCATACGTGTTTTTACCAGTAGGTTTCCAGCTGTTAGACATATCGGTTAAATGCACAAAGAAATCATTGGTTAACACCCCAACTCTGTCAGTGAATACACCATGTGGGCTTTGGTCATAGTTAGTGCCAAGTACACGCATACCCGCAACCAATAAAATCATTTCAGGTGCAGTGAGGCCTAAAAGTTGCGCCTTATCCAATAGCAGCTCTTCAGGACTTACCGCGAAGTCGCTTTTCAGCCAATTACGAAATCCATCATGAATAGGCTCTAACACGTCAAATGACTCTGCATCGGTCATGTCATCGGTTGCATCTCCGCGCCCAGGCGTAAACTCAATTTTTATATTGAATCCAGCAGCTTGCGCAGCCTGCTCTAGTGCATAATTACCAGCTAAAACGATAATATCAGCGATACTGGCGCCTGTCGCCGCCGAAGTTTTTTCATATACAGCAAGAACCTTGGCTAGGCGTTCAGGTTCATTGCCCTGCCAGCTTGACTGTGGAGCTAATCTTATACGACTGCCGTTAGTGCCACCGCGTTTATCTGATTGTCTATATGTGCGGGCACTATCCCAAGCAGTACAAATCATTTCAGCTGAACTTAAGCCGCTTGTTTTGATTTGCGCTAATACATCGTCTTGATTGTAATTTGTATTGCCCGCTGGCACAGGGTCTTGCCAGATCAAGTCTTCACTGGGTACATCGGGTCCAATGTAACGGCTCTTAGGCCCCATATCTCTGTGGGTTAATTTAAACCAAGCTCTAGCAAATACTTCTGAGAAATACGCAGGGTCTTGATAAAATCGTTCAGAAATTTTGCGATAATCAGGATCCATTTTCATCGCCATATCTGCGTCTGTCATAATGGGATTATTGCGACGTTTAGGATCGCCAACGTCTATTGGCTTGTCTTGCTCATTGATACTAACAGGCTCCCATTGCCAAGCACCCGCAGGACTTTTTTTAAGTTGCCAATCATGATTTAGCAACAATTCAAAATAGCCATTATCCCATTGAGTAGGATGTGTGGTCCAAGCACCTTCTAATCCACTGGTAACCGCTTTGCTGCCAGTACCTTTTGACGTTTTATTTAACCAACCTAAACCTTGGTCTTCAACATCAGTACCTTCTGGCTCAGGGCCCAATACAGAAGCATCACCATTACCATGACATTTACCCACCGTGTGACCACCGGCGGTAAGTGCAACAGTTTCTTCATCGTTCATTGCCATGCGTGCAAAGGTTTCACGCACATCTTTAGCCGTTTTTAACGGGTCTGGCTTGCCATCAACACCTTCTGGATTGACATATATCAGCCCCATCATCACAGCAGCCAATGGGTTATCTAAATCTCTATCGCCAGAATAACGGCTATTATCATTATCACTTGGCGCTAACCATTCTTTTTCTGCGCCCCAGTAAATGTCTTTTTCTGGGTGCCAAATATCTTCACGACCAAAACCAAAACCAAAGGTCTTTAGTCCCATAGATTCATAAGCAACCGTGCCAGCATAAGCAATGAGATCAGCCCAACTCAGTTTGTTGCCGTATTTCTTTTTGATTGGCCATAATAATCGGCGGGCTTTGTCTAAGTTGGCGTTGTCGGGCCAAGAATTTAAAGGCGCAAACCTTAAGTTACCAGTAGCTGCACCACCTCTTCCATCGGCAACTCTGTAGGTTCCAGCCGAATGCCAAGACATACGAATCATCAAACCACCATAGTGGCCCCAATCAGCTGGCCACCAAGATTGACTGTCTGTCATTAACGCTACTAGGTCTTTTTTCAGTGCGGCGTAATCAAGCTTTTTAACTTCTTCGGCATAGTTAAACGAACTTGCCATTGGGTTAGTTTTTTCATCGTGCTGATGTAAAATATCTAAGTTAAGGTTTTTAGGCCACCAATCAGTGTTTGCCTTACCACTTTCAGTCAAACTACCATGCATTACTGGGCATTTACCTGCCGACATAAATTACTCCTTTACTTTGTGCGTCTAGAATCAGGCTTGTACAAGCAAAATTCGATCTAGGGCTAATATACGAATAAAACTGATAAATCGATTACTCACTGCCATTATTAAATTAAGTTGCAGTAAAGTATTAAGAATAGGTGAGATTTGTTCAAAAGAGCAATGTTGATAAAACACTAAAAATTGTAGGAAAAATAAAGCGCCGTTAACGGCGCTTTATCTGAAGTTATTTTAACAGAGATAACAAGTGACTGAAGTCGTCTGTCCATATGACCTGTTTGTCTTTGGGTACATTAACAGGTGTTTGAGTCAGTTTTAATTTTGCTGAGTTGATGACTGCAGGGTTGTTGGTCATCCACACCCAATCGGTATCATGTTGCCCTTCATAATCGGCCTTGGTTCTAAAATACATCAGTTCATAACCAAGTTCTTTCGATAAGCCCACCATTAGCGGTAACAGATGTAAGTGGCTATTTGAGATATGAAACGCCAATATGCCCTGCTCTTTTACTAGCTTCTGATACAGTTTGATGGCTTCCACCGTAATTAAATGCTGAGGAATACTGTCACCAGAAAACGCATCAAGCACTAACAGATCTAGAGGTTTAAAGTCAGAATTTGATAATGATGCCAAAGACAATCTAGCGTCACCTTCGATCACTTTTACGTCAGCTTTGCTGCCAGACAAAAAGGTAAAATAATTGTTTGCCGCGTTAATTACTGAAGGGTTTAATTCATAAAAAGTAAAGGTATCACCAGCTTTGCCATAAGCAGCAAGTGCACCAGCACCCAAACCGATAAAACCGGCATTAATAGCACCATTTTGTTGTGCTGTTTGGATGGCGAGTGCGCCACCAGTTCCCGCCCTAAAATAACTCAACGGGATATGATGTTTATTCTTATCAACATATTGAGTGCCATGAGACGTTGTACCATCAATTAAACGGCGCTCCATTTCCCCTTGTATTTCTACTTCTTTAACACTTAACACACCAAAGAAATTACGCTCTTGATAAATATCGGTTTGTTGATAAGCACTGTTAAGTGTCACAAAAAGTGCGGAAATTAAACCGGCAATGACAAAGCTTACCACTGGCAGCTTTTTCATGCCTTGTTGGTTAAATTGGTGCACAGCAATCAAGGCAAATAACACAATAAATGCTAGAGGAAATTCAAGGAACTGCGTCCAAATTTGTGGGGCAATTAATGCAATAAACACTGAGCCAGCAAAACCACCAAACGACATCGTTAAATAAAATGGCGTCAATTGGCTAGCGTCAGGTTTTGCTTTAGCTAGCTCACCATGACACACCATACAGGCTGTAAATAATACACAGCTAAAAAGCACTAATTGAGTGATAAAATCAAACTGTGCGCCGATAAAGAAAAGGAAGATGGCAATGGCAGAACACAAGGCTAAAAACGCCAACCAATACCAACGTACGTACCATTTTTCATGATGGAAGCAGACGATAAAAGACAGCAAATACAAACATAAAGGTAATATCCATAAAAATGGAATAGGTGCCACATTTTGGGTAATTGCATTGGTAGTTGCCACGAGGAAAATCACCCCTAATGCAGAATAACCAAACCAAAATAAAAACGATGAAAGCTTAACCGTTGAACCTGCTTGTTCCGCTGATTTCACTTGATTAAATTTCTCGCTTTTACTTATTTGCCACAACATAGATAAAAACGCAGCAACAAACACAGCATAAACTAGTGACCAGGTAACATTTTGAGTACTAGAAGATAAGACTGGCTCAATAACAAAAGGAAATGAAAGCAATGCCAACAAGGAAGCGGCATTTGACCAAGAATAGAGAAAATACGGTGATTTTCCTTCATTAACCAAAGCAAACCATTTTTGCACCAAAGGTGCCGTTGCCGATAAAGTAAAATATGGCACGCCGACACTTAGAAACAAGATCAGTAAAATATCGGTAAGCGGCGACTGGCTTGCTTCACTCGATAACGCTTCATAGCCAATGGGCAGTAATAACAGAGACAAGACCAGCAATGAGGCATGACAGAAAAGCTGTTTCCTAACAGGTAAGTACTTAGCAATTAAGTGACTATAACCGTACCCAAGTAACAGAGTTCCTTGGAAAAACAACATACAGGTTGTCCAAACTGACGAGCCTCCGCCAAAATAAGGCAGGATTTGTTTAGCAATTAGCGGTTGGACCTGAAACAGCAAAAAGGCTGCGAGGAATATAACAATAAGAAACAGCATGGTTTTGTACTTTCAAAAATAATCGCAACATTAAACAGAAAAGTACAAAATTTATCAAAGAGTATTTTGCATTTAATGTGAAGGTAATGACCAAACAGCCATTACCTTCAAACATTTAGTTAGGGATAATTATTACCTGCCACTAACACGTTCGCTACGCATTTGGATCAAATGTGACATCATTCTAAATCGTCTGACTTTTATTTTGTCAGGCAATGAAGCTTTCAACCAGAAAAAACCAATTAACGCAGACAGTATTGACGCAACAAGGATACCTAGTCGTTCATCTACTATTTGATTATTACCCGTCGTTTCAAACGCTAACGACCCGATAAATAAACTCATGGTAAAACCAACACCACATAAAATAGAGACGCCGCCCAGTTGCGATAAGGTAATACCCTTAGGTAGTTTGGCTAACTTAAGCTTAATCGCCAAATAACAAATACCAAATACCCCTAGCGGTTTACCAATAAACAAACCTGCAGCTATCCCTAAGGTCACAGGGTGTGTTAACGAATCAACACTTATTGCCCCTAGGTCGATACCAGCATTGGCAAAAGCAAATATCGGTAAAATGACAAAGGCAACTGATGAATGCAAACTGTTTTCTAATTGTTTCACTGGTGAATACTGTTTGCGTTTGCTTTCCCACATTGGGATAAAAAACGCTAGCAAGACACCGGCTAAGGTTGCATGTACACCTGATTTAAGCAGTGATACCCACAATATTCCGCCAACAAACATATAAGCAGGAATATCGGTCACCCCTCGCTTGTTTAACATCGTCAATACACCTAAACAGGTTAAGGCGATAGCTAGCGGCACGGGAGCAATTTCCTGACTATAAAACAACGCAATAATTAGGATAGCGCCAATGTCATCAATAATGGCTAACGTGACCAAAAACATTTTTAATGACGTAGGGACTCGCCTTCCTAACAAGGCCAAAATACCAAGAGCAAATGCTATATCAGTTGCAGCAGGAATTGCCCAGCCCATGCGATTAACATTGTCGTTATAGTTAAAGACTAGATAGATAGCTGCAGGAATTACCATACCACCAACAGCGCCAATAATAGGCAACACAACATTGTTAGGGTTAGATAATTGCCCTTCTAACATTTCACGTTTTAACTCTAAACCAACCAGGAAGAAAAACGCTGCCATTAGGCCGTCGTTAATCCAGAGCAATAACGGTTTATCGATAGCAATTGCGCCAATATGAACACCTGCCGGTATCCCTATTAGCATTTCGTAATACACAGACAATGGGCTATTAGCCACCAATAAAGCAAGCAAGGTGGCGAACATCAAAATAATACCCGCAGATGCTTCGAGCTTTAAAAATTTACGTAAAGAAGTCATTTCAACCTCAAACTACTACAAAAGGTTTAACAGCTATACGCTTTGGCAAGCGCTGCTGTGATACTTTCTACGGTCAAGATGTCTTTTTTAGTATGCTCTTTATACTGATCGAACTCTTTTTTAAAGTCGTCATAGCTCAAATCACTTGGCACACAAATTTCGTCAACACCTAATGTTCTTTTGGTCACCGCAGCATAACTGGCAGTTGGTGTGCGATTGTTCATCGCTCGATCTACCACACCGTCGGTTTCATCACGTGTTAATAAATTTTGTTTCTTACTAATTAAGCCATAGAAAAAACCACGGCATTTCTGTTTTTGTTCGGCATTAATTGAATCGCTCAAACACTCGGCGATAAAGGCATCGGCTGAAAACTGCCCGGCTGATGATGTTGGAATATAAGAAAAAACGACAAGTAAAACTGCAATAGATAGATTACGCATGTATCACCTCCAAATTGAAAAATTTAAGCGAGGTTAACAGCAAAAATTTAACCCGCTCTTTTGCAATCTACTGAATAAGACACTAAGATAAAATCTATTTTAACCTGAGAGTTAGTTCGTTATTTTCGAATGTTTATCAATATTAACTACAACCATTTATATTATTTCTGGGTTTGTGCAACCGAAGGTGGCGTGTCTAAAGCGGCAGAAGTTTTGCACTTAACACCACAAACAGTCAGCGCCCAAATTTCGTCACTTGAACAAAGATTAGGTCACAAGCTATTCGAAAAATCAGGTCGAACACTTAAGCTCACTGAATTTGGTGCGGTGACCAAAACTTATGCCGATGATATCTTTTCTAAAGCACATGAATGGTTAAATACTGCAGTCACCGGTGAACACAACGCGACTGCTATTTGCCGAGTTGGAGTTACCGACGGCTTACCTAAATCTTTGGTTAGTAAATGGCTATCGCCCATGCTACAAGTTAATTCATCGGTAAGGTTAGATTGTGAGGACGGCAGTATCGACGATTTGCTTTTGTTATTATCACGCCACAAGCTTGATCTGATCTTAACGGATATCCCCCTTTCACCTGATTTTCATGATTTAGCTGAATGCCAAAAAATAGGTAAAAGTGCGATGGGTATTTTTGCTGAAGAAAAAACTGCAGATGCCCTTGCGGCACAGTTTCCACAATCACTGCATCAACAAAAGATGGTAATGCCAGGGACTGCAACCCCTATCAGCATTCAACTTGAACATTGGTTTAACCTCAATGCCATTCAACCTCAAGTAACCGTATATGCCACTGATATCGCATTAATGAAAACATTAGGTCGAGATGGCTTTGGTCTTTTTGCCGCGCCATTAATTGTTGAGCAGGAAATAAAAAGCCAATTTCATGTAAAAAGAATTGGCGTTGCAGAAAAAGTGTTTCAGGAATATTTTTTGATAACACCAAGGCGCTCTATTGTGCATCCTGCTGTGACTGAAATAGTCAAGAGCGCCAGCAAACTATCAAAATAATTTATACCAACTCAATTAAATATTTGGTCACTTAGCGAGAATTAAAAGGGTTAGAGACAAGGCATTGGTTGCAAAGAATGGTCGCTCCCTTGTTAAAACCAATAACACAGTCTATAAGCCTTTTAAACTCGCCCTTGGGAACTCATTAGCGCCCTGATAACTTCCCTAAATAATCGAACCATAGAGTGACTATGCTTAAATTATTTAGCTTGTTCTAAGCTCGCTAATGAAGTTCTAAGTTGGCCGAATATTTAATAGAATTGGTATTACAGTGAATTGAACTCACTATCTAACCAAGCAAATGCTGCTTTACGCGTACTAAAACGCTGATCTTCAGGAACCAACTCGGTAACACCTATTTTATCGAGTTTTTCCCCTACTTCATTTTTAGGGTAAACAAACAACAAAGTTACGCCTAAGTCTATCGCCTCGGCGATGGCATTTTCCATGGTTAACGCAATGGTATCATCGATAAAGGGCACATCGGTTAAATCCATTACCACAATTTTATATTGAGATAATACACGGTGTTGCTTAGACATGGCGCGCGATAAACCAAACATCATAGGACCACTTAGATAAACCAATAACAACTGGTCTTTAAAGCGAGCAAATACTGACTGCTCTTCTTTGGTTAACCTAAGCTCATCGTCAGTATCAGTGATGGTTTTAATACTGCGTGTTTGCGCAGCACTTAGTTTTTCAATAGTAACAATATTGGCGATAAACAAGCCAATACCTACCGCCATGATCAAGTCGACAAATATTGTGACAAACAACACTAAATACATGATCATCGACGAGTGACGTGACACAAGATGAGCTCGTTTGATAAAGCTCCAATCTAAAATATCTAAACCGACTTTAAAGGCAATAGCAGCCAATAATGCCGTAGGGACCAACTCAAGCCAGTCGGTCAACAAAAAGGCTGCAATACATAATGCTACAACCCTAATAACGCCTGAAGTAACTGTTTTACCACCAGCCTGAATATTAACAACCGTCCCCATGGTTGCACCAGCACCAGGTAAACCACCTAGAAAGCCAGAAACTAAGTTGCCGATGCCTTGACCAGTTAATTCTTTGTCTGAGTCGTGATCTTCTTTTGTTAAGTTATCGGCAATAAGCGAGGTTAACATCGAATCTATACAGCCTAAGGTACCTAAGATTAAGGCATCCACTAACATGTCATCTAACAAGTTATAGTCAAAGGTTGGCCAATAAATTTGTGGTAAACCGATATTGATTTCACCAATACGAGATACGTCACTGTGGCTAAAAACCAATAGAGAAAAGATTGAAACACCAACTAAAGCAATTAATTGGGCAGGTACTTTTTGTGCAAGCTTTTTAGGGGTAAAAAATAGAACCGCAAGCGATAATGCTGCAATTACTACTTCCGGTAAAGATATATTAGAAAATATATAGCCTAGGTTATTGAGGGTACCTGCTGCGCCTGGCTCAGGTGCTTTAACACCCAATAAAGGCCCTAATTGCAATAAGATAAGTATACAACCGATGCCAGACATAAATCCTGAGATTACGCTATACGGCATCATGGTAATGTATTTACCGAGGGAAAGCTTCGACAGTACTAGCTGTACTACACCGGCCATCATTACCACAGTAAAGGCCATTGCCATGCCATTTTCTGGGTTACTTGCCAACATTTCAGCAATAACAACAGTAAAAACAACCGTCATTGGGCCTGTTGGCTCGGAGATAAGTGTTTTGGTTCCACCAAATAAGGTAGCAAACAAACCAATGAGAACGGCGCCGTAAACACCAGCGGCCGCCCCCGCGCCACTTGCCACACCAAAAGCAAGTGCTAGCGGTAAAGAAACAATGGCGGCAGATAAGCCCCCAAATGCATCGCCACGTAAGTTTTTTGTGGTAGGTATATTTATCATGTTGAAAATTAACGCTTATTTGACAGAAAAGTTAACAAATTAGTTCACTATTTTGACTATCAGCTTATGAATTCCATTCGTTATACCAATAGTTGTTGCATTCAACTCCTGCTGGCAACATGTTTCAACAGGGCATTCTATCGCTTATTAACTTTGATTTAATCAATTATTTTATATTTTTTATTTTTCAGCAGTTTGCTAAAGATATATGCGATTATTTATCAACAATGATCAACATCACATTTAATGCATCCAACTCATTAACAACTTCCTGCGGTATGCCACTGTCGGTCACTAATACGTCAATATCTTCAAAGTTAATGATTGTATGCAACGAACGACGACCAAATTTAGATGAATCTGTCGCAACAATTACTTGCTCTGCTGCACCACACATGGCGCGATTAAAATTTGCTTCTGGCTCGTAATGAGTACTAATACCTCGATGTAAATCGATACCATCTACCCCTAGCACCACTTTATTGAAGTTATAATATTTAAGCTTCTCTTCTGCTTGTGTGCCGTAAAATGACATTGATTTTCGGCGAAGAAAACCACCTGAGATGATCAACTCACATTCATCATTGGCTGCCAGTTCGTTAGCGATATTTAAACCATTGGTTAAAATCGTAATGCCTTTTTTCCCTGATAAACTCTGCGCAACTTCTTCAGTTGTGGTACCAGAGTCTATTATCACACTGTCGCCATCTTGGATAAGATCAGCAACAGCACGGCCAATGAGCTTTTTAATTTTGTGATTTTTTTTATGTTTTTCTTTAATCGAAAGCTCTTTGGTTAAACGGTTGCTCGCCACCGCTCCACCTCTTGAGCGTACAATAAGCCCAAGCTTATTGAGTTCATTTAAATCGTGACGAATAGTAACAGTAGAAATTTCAAATTTTTCAGCGAGGGCTTTAACCGATACAGAGCCGAGTTGCTCAGTCATCATGACAATTTCATGTCTACGTTCAATAGTACTTAGCATTTTTATTTTCACTTATAATAATTATCGCGATAGGCGAATTCGATTTATATTCCCTAGAACAACATTGGGAAGTTAAAAATCCGAATAAAATTCGCCTTCAATAGATGCATGTTAAAACGCAAACATACTTTTTTAAAGGGAAAACTTATTTACCTGCGCTTTAGCATGACATTTATCACTTTCAACAAAATCATTTCGAAAGGTTTCGTAACTTTCATTTGGTTTGCTTTAATGGCAAATTTATGGAATTATCCTTCTTTTGTGGATCATTTCTTATGAGGAAGTTACATGACTACTGCAACAATAAATCAAGAAAATAGCAGTAATAACAGTGTATTACTCCCTATGTTCATCATAGGTGGGTTGTTTTTTATGTTTGGCTTTGTTACTTGGCTAAACGGCTCTCTAATACCTTTTTTGCAAATTGCTTGTGAGTTAAATCATACACAAGCTTATTTAGTCACTTTAGTGTTTTATATCGCCTACACATTAATGGCGTTACCTGCTGCTCGCGTACTAGAAAAAACAGGTTATAAAACAGGTATTGTTATTGGCTTGTTTGTCATGGCAATCGGTGCCTTAATCTTTATTCCTGCAGCTCAAACTAAACTTTACAGCGTTTTTCTTGTTGCATTGTTTATCTTAGGAAGTGGTTTAACTTTATTACAAACGGCCACTAACCCGTTTATTGTATTGATTGGTCGCCGTGAAACTGCCGCTGTTCGCATCAGTATTATGGGTATTTTGAATAAATCTGCCGGTGTTATTGCACCTTTGGTTTTTACCGCTTGGGTACTTGCCGACATGGACCAATTTACCCCAGAAAAAATTGCCTTGTTAAGTGAAGTTGACAAACACGCACAGTTACAGGAATTGTCTGAACGACTGATTTTCCCATACCTATTAATGGCGGTATCACTTGTAATACTTGCAGCATTTATCAAGTTTTCTCCGTTGCCTGAGCCCAATATCAATGAGCAAAACGACACGGCATCAAGCAATAAATCAATCAAAGACTTCCCGCATTTGATCTTAGGGGTTGTTACCTTGTTTTTATATGTTGGTGCTGAAGTCGTTGCTGGTGACACCATAGGCTTATACGGAAAAGAAATGGGGGTGCAAAACTTTGCCCAGCTCACCTCTTACACCATGGCGTTTATGGTGGTTGCCTATGTGTTAGGTATGGTGCTAATTCCAAAATATATTTCGCAAGAGACCGCGTTAAAAGCGTCTGCACTATTAGGTATGATCTTTACCATGTTGATCATATTATCCTCTACGACTGACGCCTCAATATGGAACAGCTTATTTTTCTGGTTAGATATTCCAGCCTTGCCTAACAGTGTGTTGTTTGTTGCGTTACTGGGCTTTTCTAATGCTCTTGTGTGGCCAGCTGTATGGCCGATGGCACTAAAAGATTTAGGCAGCTACACGGCAAAAGGTTCAGCTTGGCTAATTATGGGGATTTCAGGTGGTGCTATCATTCCTGTTATTTACGGTGTTCTCGCCGACTCTATTGACAGCCAGTTAGCTTACGCTGTGATGTTCCCTTGTTATGCATTTATCGCTTACTTTGCAATTTGGGGACATAAAAAAGCCAAGCTTTAGCGCTTAGTAACCCTCAAATTATTCAATAAAAAACGGACTTCATGTCCGTTTTTTATTGAGCATTTTTTGTTGCCATCAAATAAGACAAAAATTTAACAGGGTTGATATCCCATTGTGCTTGGTAATTCGAGTGCTACTTGAGGATGTGAAAAAAGCCCAATTAAGCCAAAATCTCGTATCTTGACTAACATGTCTGCAAATCTTTCATTTTGCATCGCTTTAGTAATTTCACTATGTAATTCTTGTGGTGTTAAGCCATGTATGTTTTTTTGAAACGAATAAAGCGCTCTTTCTAATGCAATTCTTTCATCACTCAACAAACTTTGCTCAATCATTAACGAAATAAAAGGCACTAAGTTTATGTTGTGCTGTTGAAAGCGCTCAGGTACAGGCACTAACGCAGGTTGCAGCACTTCTAGCACCTGCATATTGTTTTCAACGTTATGCTGCTGTGCTTGTTGCCACATCGTTGATAAAGCGCCTGGGCTTACCACTGCACCAGTAGTTGCTAACAATGACTGGATAAACTGTCGTCTGTCCACTAAAACACTCCTTGAGACAATAATTTGCCTGCATGATGTGCAGCTCGAGCGGTAAACGCCATATAGGTAAGCGATGGGTTTTGATAGCCTGACGAGGTCATAAAAGCGCCGTCAGTCACATATACATTGGCAACTAGATGCAGCTGGTTGTTTGAATTGACCATTGAGTCTTTTGGACTATGCCCCATTCTCGCCGTACCCATTTCATGAATCGCTTGACCAGGGGCTGATCCTGAATCATAAGGGGTAACATCTTTATAGCCAGCAGCCGTTAACATCTTCATCGCTTGCTGTTTCATATCGTTGCGCATTAACTGCTCATTGCGTTTAAACGTGCAGTCAAAATTCACTTGAGGTAACCCCCATTGATCAAGCTTTTGATGGTCTAGAGTGAGTTTGTTTTCTTTGTAAGGTAAACATTCACCAAAGCCAATCAAAGTGACTCGCCATGGGCCGGGTTCAAACAGTGATTCAACGTAGTCTTGGCCAAACTCTAGCTCTTTAAAGCCTCGTCGCCAATCACCTCGTGTTGCATAACCTTGATAACCGTAACCTCGAACAAAACTTTGTTGCTGCTTTTCTACATTTCGAAACCTAGGAATGTGAAAGCCAACCGGCCTACGACCTATATCAAAACTTTGAGCAAATTTATCCGCTATGCCAGAAGCGCCGATACGAAAATGGTGGTCCATCAAGTAGTGCCCCAACGTACCACTATCGTTGCCTAAACCTTGAGGGAATCTTTTACTGGTGCTTTGTAACAATAATGCCGTGCTGGCTACTGTCGATGCACAACAAAAAATGACACGAGCTCGATAATATTTTTGCTTTTTATCCAAGCGACCTATGGTTTTGACCCCTTGAGCCAAACCAGTTTTATCATCGTAAACAATTTCACTGGCTATAGTATCGGTGATTAACGTCAAATTCCCAGTTTTGGTAGCCGCAGGTAAGGTTGACGCATTAGCGCTAAAATAACTACCGGTTGGGCAACCTCTCATACAACGATTTCGATAACTACACTGTGCTCGACCTTCAAAGCCTTCATGAGTGGTTAAATGAGCCACTCGCCCAATAGTTAGGTGACGGTCAAATTTAGTTTTTAAGGTTTGTCTTAAATCTTTTTCTACACAATTTAACGGCATAGCTGGCAAATAAGGGCCATCAGGTAATTGAGGTAAAGCTAATGCCTCTCCCATCACGCCAATAAAACGTTCAACTTTATCGTACCAAGGTGCAATATCTTGGTAACGAACAGGCCAGTCGATACCATGACCATCTTGTTTGTTGGCAGAAAAGTCTAAATCACTAAAGCGTAAACACTGACGTCCCCAAGTAATTGAGCGACCGCCAACATGATAACCTCTGATCCAATCAAATCGTTGCTGTTCTTGATAAGGGTGATCGATATCATCAACAAACCAATGTTTGATATCTTGATTTAACGCATAACCTGTTCGGCCTTGCTTAGCTTTGCGTAGCTTGTCTTTGGCGCTGGCTTGGCCAGCAAGAGGAAGTTGCCAATTTTCTTTATCGGCGGTGTGATAATCTTTTTGATGTTCTATCATGCGGCCGCGTTCAATCACGGCCACTTTAAAACCCTGCTCTGTTAATTCTTTGGCTGCCCAACCGCCACTGATGCCACTTCCGATCACTATGGCATCAAAAGCACCGTCACACTGCATACAAGTTTCTTATTATTCGCTGATAAAAGTACTGAGTTGTGGCGAATGATAACAAAGTTTCCCATCAATGATAGTGCCATGTACGCTACAATCTTCAGCCATTAACACTAAGTCAGCAAATTTACCTACGGCGATACTGCCAACAGACTCTTGAAGTTGAATGTGCTTGGCTGGTGAACTAGTTGCCATATTAATTGCACGAGCAAAGCTAACATCAGCAAGCTCTACCATATTTTTAACCGCTTTATTGAGCGTTAACGTGCTACCCGCCAAAGAGTTGGTGAGTGTACGAGCAACCCCGTGTTCAACAACAATATCAAGTTCACCTAATCGATATTGACCATCGGCAAGGCCACCGGCATTGATGCAATCACTGATCAAAGCCACTTTTTCTTCGCCTTTAAGCTGTAATACCATTTGCATAATCAGCGGATGTAAATGAATACCATCGGCAATCACTTCCACAAGTGCCTTTTTATCCATCAACAAGGTACCAGCACAGCCAGGATCTCTATGATGAATACCTTTCATGCCATTAAATACATGAACACCACCACAAGCACCTAAGCGCAGCGCCTCTTTCGTTTGTTCATGATTTGCATTGGTATGGCCTAACATAGGCACAACGTTTTTTTCCACTAAATAAGGGATCATCGCCATGTTATCTTCAAGCTCAGGTGCTAAAGCAAACATTTTTAGTGAGCCTTTACTGGCGTCAATAATGGCGTCAATTCGCTCTTGCGTTAATGGTAAAAAGAACTTTTCATTATGAGCTCCTTTTTGCGCCTCGCTGAAAAACAAACCTTCGTTATATGCACCAAGAATTTTTGCGCCAGGTAACTTTCGTTCTCTTGCTCGGCCAATAGCCTGATAAGCTTCAAGGGTGACATCCCATTTAGCCGTGACGGTAGTACCTAAAAAGCCAGTGACACCAAATTTAGCCAAAGACGCTGAAATCGCGTCTATCGCTTCATCGGTTCCGTCCATGATGTCAAAACCATCACGTCCATGAATATGCAAATCAATCATCCCTGGCACCATTTTCAGGGATGGAAAATCAAATTGTGGCCAGTCGATGTGTGGTTCACGGCCAATGGCAACAATCTTTTGCTGTTCTACCAACAACCAGTGATCTTTAAGTATTCCCTGCTCGGTATATATTTCACCCGCGCGAATGGAAAAACACTCAGCAAATTGCATGATTAGCTCCTAAAATCGCCGCGCCGCGCACACCACTTGAATCACCATACTTTGCTCTTAACACCTTAGGTGATTGAAAGCCTGGGAACATATGTCTGGCAATATATTCAGGTAAACCGTCGACAATTGCATCAACCAAAGATAAACCGCCACCTAAAACTATGGCTTCGGGCTCCATTAGTTTGACCAGTGTGGCAAACACTTCACCTAAAATATCAAGGTAACAAGATAAAACCACTTGCGCATAATGCTCACCTTGCACAAGACGCAAATGCCATTCTTTGGCACTGATCTGTTCATTGGCAAAATGCTGATACAACTTGCTGATACCAGGGCCTGAAATGTAGGACTCTACACAGCCCATTAAACCACAGCCACATTGCAAAACAGGCAGTTTATATTTTTGCTGCAACACTGCTGACAAAGGTAAATGACCATATTCGCCAGCAACACCCAATTGGGTTTTTTGCAACTTACCATCAACACACATACCGCCCGCAGCGCCGGTACCGATAATAGCGCAAAACACGCGGCTAAAGTCTTGACCAGCGCCATGCCATGCTTCAGATAAAGCAAAACAGCGAGTGTCGTTGTGAATGACAACACTGCGTTTAAGCGCTAATTCTAAATCCGGTTTGATTAATTTACCTGTGGCACAGGGAATATTGGCTGATAGCACTTTGCCCTGATGATCAATCAATCCAGGCATGCCAATACCAATACTGCCTTTGCTATGACTTTTAGCATCAGCCGCCTCAATCTGTGCGATCACTGTAGATAAAAATTGTTGGTAATCATTCACTGGCGTTTTTACACGCCAGCAATCAACTTGCTCTAAGTTTTCATTAAAAATGGCGGTTTCAATTTTAGTCCCGCCAATATCCAAACCGTAGGTCAACATTGTCATTTTAAACCATTAAATTTCTTAAAATTAACCTAAACTCTGCTGTTTGGGTGCGGATAAATTGTCACACCTTGAACGACGCGATTTACTTCGCCTGACGGACACGGGTTATCAGGCGTTAATGACAATTGTAGTGACTTGTAAAATGACAACAACTGACAGTGCACAATATACGGTAACGATGCCCAAATATCATCGGTTTTAGTCGCTAATTCGCCAGCAGATTGATCAATAACATAAATTGACTTGGCAATACCATCACGCTGCAACTCACTAAGCAAATCGCTGTCATATTTTCGTGTATATTCGTCATTTGACATCATGACAAAAATATCAGTATTACCATTAACTAGTGATTTTGGTCCATGTCTAAAACCCAGTGGGCTTTCACAGTAACTAAATACTTGGCCAGCTGTTAACTCTAAACATTTAAGCGCCGCTTCTTTGGCTATACCAAGTAATGGACCAGAACCTAAGAAAACTACTCGCTCAGGCATATTTTCTGCCTGCTGTTTAATCTCTTCAAGTTGATTTTCCAACAATACATCACTGGTTTTAATAGCACTAAGTAACTGACTAGAGTCAGTTGAAAACACACACATAGTTGCAACTAACATTGAGGTAAAGCTGCTGGTCATCGCAAAACTTTGATCAAGCGTTTGCTGTGGCATTAACAAGGTATAACGGTTGTCTTTGCCATTAGATCCTGTCGCTAATTCCCCTTCAGGGTTACAAGTGATAATCAAGTGATAGCAATTATCGACCAAGCTGTCCGCTAACTCTACTGCCGCTAAGCTTTCAGGACTATTACCTGATCTAGCGTAGGAAATAACCAAGGTAGGATATTCAGCTAACAAATAGTTCTCTGGGTTACTCACGATATTAGTCGTGCTAATTGCAACACTGGTACGACCCGTAATCTTGGCGATTTCAGGTGCTACCGCATCACCAACATAAGCAGAAGTCCCTGCACCGGTATAAATAATACGAAGTTTTGGTTGCGCTAATATCGGTGCTAAAAAGCTGTCTAACGCTTCACGTTGTTGCTCAACTGAGTGCAAAACTTGTTGCCAGGCTTGAGGTTGTTGAGCAATCTCTTTTGCTGTCCAATAGGCGTTATTTTGCTTCAGTTCTTGTTCTGAAAAAGTTAAATAATGTGTCATGCGATAGCTTTCTCTTGAGCATTGTTTGTTTGACAGGCATTTGAATATACCGAAGTCACCTGCATTATTTTATCAATAACTAACGCTTGTGCATCAAGCGATAATTTGCCATTTCTAATGGCTTGAAATTGTTCCGGCAAAAATTGACTCACTAACGGTAGTGGAATATCAACCTCTGAAAGGTTTTGCATCATGCGTTTAACTGCTTGGTTAACTCTATCATTTGCCCAATAATAACGAATACGATCGCTAAAACTATAATGGCGATAGAATGGCTCTAAGCTTGCTGGTACTTGGTAATATTTTTTCCAGTTTGCAGGCTCTGCCAACATAGTTTGTTCGCACACGTCGCGTAAATATGAACGCTTTTCCGGTGCAACTAAATATTCTTCGATATAGGACAAGGCAAAAAGCCCCTCGCGTAATGCAAACGTCAGTTGAGGGCCAACTTTCAAAATAGCGAAATGATCTGAAACCAATGCCTTATATGCATCATTCTTTTGATAATCAGTTGAATGCGCTTCAAATACAATATTATCAATTTTTTCAATATGCTTAGCTAAAGCTTTAGCTTCTTCTGGCTGATAATCCACCACTTGTGTATGGTCGAATTCAACCCCAGGCTGCACAACAATAGCAATAATACGAGAAATCGCTTTTTCTAAGCCTAGCGCTTTAAACGCATCATAATGATGCTTAAGGGTAAGATCGACACTTGCCGTTGATGTCACTTCGACGCTTTCAATTGCTTCTGTTTCACCGCCAGGTACCGGTACTTCAGTGCCAACAACATAAAGTAAATCTGAATAGCCAAACGTTTCAATCGCAGTTTGTTCAGCAACTTTACACAACACACTAGCACGATATGCAATTTCTTCTTCTGGCACTGCCTGTGGATCACCAAAACATGCCATGCTTGTATCTAAGTGAATCTTTTTAAAACCAGCTTTCACATATTCTGCAATTAAATCTTTTGAAAGCTCAATCGCCTCTTCCGCACCTTTATCTACCCAACAAACAGGGCCTAGATGATCACCACCTAAAATAATGCGTTCACGAGGGAAATCTAGCTCATCAGCAATATCATAAACAAAATTAACAAAATCAATAGGCTTCATCCCTGTATAACCGCCAAATTGATTTACTTGGTTTGCTGTCGATTCGATTAGCACAGACTGCCCATCTTTAACGGCCTGCATCATCGCAGCCTTAATAACTAATGGGTGTGCACAACATACAGAGTAGATACCACCTTGACCTGTCTCTCTATTTTCCTGAATCTTAGATAATAAATATTTCATTTCTTGTCCAATGAACTCATAGCCGTTAATTGTTCAGCTTTACGAAAATTTAAATAAACACTAGCAACTTTCATTTACTTTCACAAGCTAAAAATTATTCGAAAGCCAAACTTATGACAATATAACCATAACATTCAAACACTTAACAACACCAAGACCTATATCAAAAAATATTTTATGAAAGTTTTCGAAAGCTTTTATTGCCTTGTTTGCATTTTTGGTGGTATAAATGTGCAACAACAACGATTAATAGTGTGCTCAACGCAAAACTAATTAAAAAAGGGGATATCATGTCAACGATAGATCGTCGTAAGTTTCTTAAGTCTGCAGCAGCAGTCTCTGCAGCTACGGTTGCTGCAGGTTGTGCTTCTAGCAGTAACAACACTCAAGGTTTTATTCCAAAAGCTAAAGGCAGCAGTGTTATGGGTTTGAAAACCCAATTAGACATTGTTCGTGTAGGTTTTATTGGGGTTGGCCAACGTGGTAGCGGTCACGTAAAACATTTCTGTCAAATCGAAGGTGTGGAAATTAAAGCAATTTGTGATACACATGCGGAAATGTTAGACAAGTCAATCGACTACGTAGTAAAGAAGGGCTTACCTAAACCTGGTCGTTACACAGGTTCTGATTACGCATATCGTGACATGTTATCTCGTGATGACATCGACATTGTTATTATTTCAACACCATGGAAATGGCACACACCAATGGCTGTTGATACCATGGAAAGTGGTAAACATGCCTTTGTTGAAGTACCAGCGGCAACAACAGTTGAAGAATGTTGGCAGTTAGTTGACACAGCTGAAAGAACGCAGAAAAACTGCATGATGATGGAAAACGTAAACTATGGTCGTGATGAGCTGATGGTGCTTAACATGGCACGTTTAGGTTTATTTGGTGACCTATTACATGCTGAAGCTGCTTATATTCATGAACTGCGTTGGCAAATGAAAGAAATTGAACACAGCACGGGTTCGTGGCGTACATTCTGGCATACTAAACGTAACGGTAACCTATACCCTACACATGGTTTAGGCCCAGTTGCACAATACATGAACATTAACCGTGGTGACCGTTTTGACTATGTAACGTCGATGAGTTCACCTGCACTTGGTCGCGCAGCCTACGCGAAACGTGAGTTTGACGCAAACCATTCACGCAACGCACTAAATTATGTTGCTGGTGACATGAACACTAGCATTATTAAAACAGTGAAAGGTCGCTCTATCATGGTTCAACATGATACAACGAGCCCTCGCCCGTACAGCAGACATAACTTAATTCAAGGTACTAATGGTACTTTTGCTGGCTTCCCTAACCGTATTGCGCTTGAAACTGCACCACCAAAAATCAAAGCAATTTACGAAAACGAATATAAAGAAGCATTAGCTAAATGGAAAGCTAATGGTGAACAAGGAAGAAAACCTCATCTTGCGAATTTCCATAGTTGGGATTACGACATGGAAAAATGGTACAAACATTTTGATCATCCATTATGGACAAGAATGGGTGAAGAAGCTGTACGTAATGGTGGTCACGGTGGTATGGACTTCATCATGTTATGGCGTATGGTTCACTGTTTACGTAACAATGAACCACTAGATCAAGACGTTTATGACGCGGCTGCATGGTCGGTGATCTTCCCACTGAGCATGGCGTCAGTTGCAGATCGTAGTAACAGTCAGACAATTCCTGACTTTACACGTGGTGCTTGGAAAACAGGTAAACCTCTAGGCATCGTTTCTTAATCTACTTAAATCTTACTTTCCTTTTAAATTGTAGATACCTTTGGCCCACGTAATGTGGGCCTTTTTTTAACTGATTTTTTGATGGTTCATACTAGTTGGTAGGTGATTTATACGAATTGCTATAGGTTGGAAAGGTAGTTTGTAGCAATAACGCTTAGTTAAAATTCATTAGCTAGGCGATAATGACTTTAACGCCAAGCTTTTCAACTTCTTTAACGAACATCTCTGGCACGCCCTCATCAGTGACCAATACATCTAAATCCTCTAAGCCACATATTTTATGTACGCCCGCTCGATTAAACTTCGATGAATCAGTAACTGCGATAACGGTGCCAGCAACGTTACACATGAGTCGATTTAGAATCGCTTCATATTCAAAGTGGGTTGTTAAACCACTATTAAAATCAATGCCATCAACGCCCAGTATTACCTTGTTAAAGTGATAACGTTCAATACTGTCTTCCGCTTGCCTACCGTAAAACGATTGTGATGTTTTTCGTAAAATGCCACCGGTCATTAACACTTCTATGCCGTCGTGCTGCAATAAGTTTTGTGCAACGTTTAAACCATTGGTCATCACCACCAGATGTTCTAAGTCACCAAGTGTTTTGGCAATTTCAGCTGTCGTTGAGCCTGAATCTAAAATTAGTGCATCACCTTCGTTAATTAAACTTTTCGCTGCAGCCGCTAACCGCCTTTTTACTTCTGTTTGCGCGTTATGCTTTTCGTCAATGGTCAGCTCTCGTTGAATTCTATGACTCGCGACAGCGCCACCACGTGTTCTCACCAGTAAATTTTTTTTCGCTAAATAGTTTAGGTCGGCTCTTATCGTCACTGCAGATACATCGTAGCGCGCTACTAATTGATCTACTTCAACTTTTCCATGTGCCAATGTATCTTGCACTATCTCATGCCTGCGCTCTATTGCTCTCATACACACTCCTTGAAACTGTTACTTAGATAGTAACACACTTTCGATACCTTTCAATTCATCATTTTTTACGAACACCCTTTCGTTTTAATTTTACCATTTATTTACAACCACTTAACTCATCAACCAGCTATAAATATAGCAGTCTTCGTAGTTTTTTCGAAAGTTTTTATTAACTTTCATACTTGATAATCACCTTTCATTAATCATAAATTATACACAGGAAACATATAAAGCTAACTATTAATACAACAATTGCTTAAAGGGGAAACCTGTGAAAAGTCACAAGAAAACTACATTAAGCTTGATCATTTCGAGTGTTTTGTGCAGCTATGCTGCCCAAGCTCAAGATACTCAAGCATCAAATAAAGATAAAAAAGATACTGAAGATAAAATTGAAGTAATCCAGGTAACTGGCTTAAAGAACAGTATTAAAGAATCTCTTTTTATCAAACAAAACTCAGTTAACGTTGTCGACGCTATCGTTGCTGAAGACATTGGTAAATTTCCAGATCAAAACATTGCAGAAGCACTTCAACGTGTAACTGGCATCACAATCACACGTAATGGCGGTGAAGGGCAAAACGTTATTGTTCGTGGTTTAGGTGGCGATTACAACGTTGCTACCATCAATGGTCGTCGTATGGCATCAGAGCACAACAGCCGTAACTTTAACTACGACTTAATTGCTTCTGAGCTACTATCTGGGGTTGATGTATATAAATCACCTGTTGCACGTACTCAAGAAGGTGGTATTGGTTCAGTTATCAATATTAAAACCAGACGCCCACTAGATTTTGACGGCTTTACATTAAGCGGTTCAGTAAAAGGTATTTACGAAGATCGTGTAGAAGAGTTTGATCCTCAAGCATCATTTTTAATCAGTGACACATTTTTTGATGGCACTTTTGGTGCACTTTTCACAGGCGTTTATTCAGAACGCACATTAAGAACTGACCGCTATGACGGCCAAGGTTTCTATAACGAAGGAAACGAGAGCTGGATTTCAGTTCGCCAAGACGTAGATGGCAACGGCGAATTTGACGAAACTATCGATAAAGAGTACGGCTCTGTTATTCCTGGTTATGTTCGTTACGATAACTGGCAAGATAACCGTGAACGTATTGGCGCAAGCTTAGCTTTACAGTGGATGCCAAACGACAAAATCGAAATGGCTTTCGATAGCTTGTACTCGTCTTACGACACTGACGGTACGCGAAATGCCCTTTCTTTTGTTACCTATGATGAATCATGGACACCTGGCATCCCTAACGTTACCGACTTAGGCTTTAATGATGAAGGCTTAGTCAATAAGCTTACGTTAGGTAATGGCGCAATGGCTGAAGTAATTAACTCTTCAACACCTCGTCGTACAAAAGCTTTCCAAGTGGGTTTAAACACTCGTTGGTATTATTCTCCTGCATTAGTTTTTGAAGCTGATGTTTCACACTCGGCAACTAAAAACGAAAACAGTGGTGACAACCGCTTTATTGTTGCCCGTGGCTTTGTTAAAGATGTCACTATTGATGCATCTTCAAACAATTTATTACCAGACATTACTATGTCTGAGCCGTTAACATCTGACGCTCCTTTTGGCGCTCACTACAGCTACAACTCAGGTGAAGAAGTTGAAGATGAAATCACTGAAGTTCGTCTTGGTGGTGAATGGGCATTAGACCATGATTACATTACAACGGTAAGATTTGGTGTTCACTACGGTAAACAAACTAAAGACAGATCTAACTTCCGTTCTGCTAACGCATCAATGTTCTCTAACGGTGGTGCTTACTTCAAATCAGATAGTTACAAGCACTACAACCCAGATTTATCTTCTGCAGAAGACATGTTTGGCTTAAACCTATTCAGATTACCAAAAGAAGTATTGTTAGATGCAAACTTTGACAACTTCTTATCTGGTGTTGCGGGTAAACACCCTGAGCCGTGGGCACGATTTGATTACGACAAGCTTTTCGCTTTTTATGAGTCTATCTCTAAAGATGCAGCAAATGAGCAAATCAAAGGTTCACCTCAGCCAAAAGATTCATTCTCATTATCTGAAACAACAACAGCAGCATTTGTTGAAGTTGACATCGAAAATGAAATTTTTGACCTACCTTACACGTTAAACTTGGGTCTTCGCGCTGTTGAAACTGAAGTTAAAAGTACAGGTTACTCATTAAACATCGACAAAGTAAAATTACAAGATGTAGAAAGAGAAGATGACGAAGGTAATATTGAACAAGTATTACAATTTGTAGGTAAACAAGCGCAATACCAAGAAGCTGTATCATACACAGATTCTTACACCGATGTATTACCTAGCCTTAACTTCAAGTTAAACCTACGTGAAGATTTAGTTTATCGTTTTAACGCGGCAAAAGTTTTAACACGTCCAAACATCGGTTATTTAACTGCGTGGAGTTCTGTAAACCTATCAAAGCAAGAATACTCTGCTTCATCACCTGGATTAGAGCCAATGCGCGCTAACCAGTTTGATACTGCATTAGAGTGGTACTTCTCTGAATACGGAGCGTTAACAACCGCGTATTTCTATAAAGATATTGAGTCTACTAACCCTATCTTTGCCGAAACAGGTGTTACTAAGATTGATGGCCGTGATTTTAGAACGAAGAGCTATGTTACAGGCGAATATGGTGCTGACGTACAAGGTTTAGAGATTGCTTACCAACAAGCTTTAACTGAAATCCTTCCTGCGCCATTTGATGGTTTTGGTGTTCAGTTCAACTATACCTACGTGAAAAGTAAAGATGAAGATCCGGAAAAAGAAGGTCTTCCATTTATTCGCATGCCGAAAAACTCTTATAACGCAGTTATATACTACGAAAAAGACGGCATTCAAGCTCGTATAGCGTACAACTGGCGCAACAAAATGCTGATCAACCCAGAAGAATGGGGTGGCGCAAGCTGGGAAGTTGACTACGGTCAGTTAGATTTCAGCTCTAGTTACGACGTCAACGAAAACATGACAGTTAACTTTAGTATTCGCAACATGACTAACGAAAGTAACTGGACATATGTTGACCGCAGAGAGCAAGTACGTTTCTTAAGTACTTACGGTCGAGTGTTTAACCTGGGCGTGAACATGAAGTTTTAATCGACTTCTATCCCTGGAGACAAGGAAGTCCAATTTTATAATCAACTTTAATAATGATGTTAATTGGCAGACAAGTAATAGCTCAAGCACCGGAGGCACCCCTGACAAAAGTGATTGTCTCTCTTGAACATGGAAAGCAAGTACTTTTGAGTGTTAAAGGTTCTGTCGTCATTTTCAGCATTGATATTAAATTTTAGTTCGATTTTATCCTTGGAGACATGGACGTCCATTTTTTAAATACTGACAAAATCAACATGAAAGGTATGCCAATTTGCATGCCTTTTTATTTGGAGTAAATACATGATTAAACAGCTTCATTGCCACATTGGTGCAAGTTTACTTTTTTCTTTATCTTTACTTGTGGGGTGTGGTGGTTCTAGTTCAAGTAAACCAGAACCAACAGCTAGTGAAAAACCAGCAGAGACTAAAGATCCCGCTGAGTTAACCAAAATTAAAATTCCTGTTGCTGGTAACAGTTGGATTGCCAACGATATTGATGCATCAAATACCTTGATCAGCGACAATGGCCTGCAAGGTTGGAAAAATACCGACCAAGAACTTATCACTTTTGTTTACCTTGAAAATACTGGCAACCTTCACTTAAGCCTTGATACTAAAGTTGCGTCAGGTAGTTCAACATTAGAAGTTGAGGTAGCAGGAAAAACAAAACTAATAACCTTAAACAACACTGAGCAAAAAGCTATCTATGTTGATGAATTTGTTATTGATGAAGCAGGATATCAGCGAATCGTTATCCGCGGCATCAATCATTCAGCAGATACTATCGCTGATATTCAACACGTTAACATTGGTGGAACGGCTAGCACTGGCAATATTTATTATGTAAAAGACGACTTTTACTGGGGACGTCGCGGCCCTTCTGTGCATTTAAACTATCAAGTGCCTAACCCAGACGCCGCTTATGAATGGTTTTACACAGAGCTTGAAGTACCTCAAGGCCAAGATACGATGGGATCTTATTTTATGGCTAACGGTTTTGCTGAAGGTTACATGGGGATCCAAGTAAACTCTCCAACCGAACGTCGTGTACTTTTTTCAGTATGGAGCCCTTACCAAACTGACAACCCAAATGAAATACCAGAAGAAGATCGCATCAAACTACTTAAAAAAGGTGCTGATGTGAATACAGGTAAGTTTGGTAACGAAGGTTCAGGTGGCCAAAGCTTTTTAGTTTATAACTGGAAGCCTGATACACGCTATCGTTTCTTATTGCGTATAAAGCCGGCAGATATCGACCAACATAGTGACTATACTGCTTATTTTTATGCACCTGAATTAGAAAAATGGCAGTTAATCGCCAGCTTCAGACGCCCTAAAACATCAACTTATGTTGCAAGACCACATGCCTTTCTTGAAAACTTTATTACCGGTGCTGGCCAATTTGAGCGTAAAGCATATTACGGTAACCAGTGGTTACGTACCGATGGCGGCGACTGGCAAGCAATTAGCCAAGCGAGTTTCAGCTATGATGCAACTGCAGACAAAAAAGCACGTATGGACTACCAAGGTGGTGAAGAAAATGGTGAATTTTTCTTACGAAATACAGGATTTTTTACCGGACCAACAACCTTTGGTACTCAATTCACTCGTGAACAAACCGATGCACCAAACATTGATTTTGATATGATCAACGCACTTTAATCAACAACTTGATTAAATGAAAGGGAGAAGCTAGTTAAGCTCTCCCTTTTTTGTTTTAACAATGGCAATCTTGGCGCTGACATAATCGATAGTTAAGGAGATGACCGTAAGCGATAATCACCGCCCCCACTAAGGTCAATGCTCTTTCCATGCCCTGCCCTAATATTTCACCACCAACAATGGCAGTTAGCACTAAAATAAATAAACCTATAGAAATCGGGATGGTGACATCATAACGCTTGTGTTTACGACACCCTAATACTGCTGCCAGTACACTTGATGGTAATACCGCATAAACCATATACAGATGAAAGTTTTCACCCGCTAAACCTAACGCGGCTAAGGCAGGCATAAGCGCAATTAACACTGGCGCCATCAAACAATGAATAACACATAAAGCAGACAAAGAAATAGCAAACTTGTCTAAAAATACAGAGAGCTTGGAAAAATACATAATAAAGTACCTATTGTACAAATAGTGATAACCATGATCTGATCGAATTTAACGTGCAAAATCTAATGTCATCACAATACGAGGCGAATCTGGGGCAGCACTGGGTGAACGGTGCACTAACCCTCTCCCCTCATTGTTTAGCCATTTTTCCCCTTTTAGCAACGCCACATCGCCTGCTTGCATTTGTTCAATCATTGTATGATCTAAACAAATGCCTGACTGTTCATCAGTTAATCCTGCGCTAGCAATACCTAATTTAGTGCGGTCAATGTTGTCCTCTATCAGCCATTGTGTCGCGACCCCACAATAAGTAACAACCAAACGACAAGGCACATGATCAACATGAAACTTAGGACACATGGCACCAGTTAGCTTTTTGAGTCGCAAGCCAGCGGCGTTTAAATCAAATAAACAGCAGTACATGTCAATTAACAGAGCAACATGATCTGCAAATGCTTCTACCCCCGTCATATCACTATATCGTTCAAGGATCAGATCTTTGGCTTGTTCAGGTTCAACAATGGTTGCTAAAGAGGGGAAAGCGTAATCAACAACAGCACTTGATAAGCTATCAACTAACGCAGGTGGCACACTTTGCCGCCATATCCCGATATTACAGTTCTCTTGATATATAGCGGTGAATGCTTGAGGAGTATCGCCTAAATTGGCGTAAGGGTAATTAATGGTAGTTTCAGCGAGCATATCTGTTAAATCAAATCATTCAAAACAAATGTTATAATATAACATAACAAGCAAAAATCAATTATTGATTACTTTTTGTAACAGTTAAAACCATGATACTCATTGTAACAATAAATTTGCTTACATAGTGAGAGCTAAAAGGTTTAAAGCATCAGCAAAACTAGATATTACAGGCGACTTGACGAGCACAAGCGCATAAAAATAACACCTTAACAAGGTAGGACGAGCACTTTTCAATACTTTCGAATACTGCCTTAGTTACTAATTCAAAATGTATAATAAAAATACCACGCGAGCTGAATTGCTTTAGAGTACTTTGTTATGCAAAACCTCACAGCGAGCGCTGAAACTGACCATTTTGAACATTAAAGCCTAATTTTTTAAACAAAGCTTTAGATCGAAAGTTGCCTTCATCGATATCTGCATACAATTTTACAATGCCCAAAGTTTTTGCATGAAGAAGTAATAAACCAAGCGCTTCTGTCATGAAGCCTTGTCGCCAATATGATGAATTTAGTAAACACCCAAGCTCACAAGAATGACCACAAGCGCTAAAACTGTGTAATCCGCAAGTTCCGATAACTTTGTTGGTCGCTTGCTCAACAACTGCCCATTCAAAGGATTCACCCGCCTTTTCTAGTTGGGCAACGCTTTCTAGCATCTGAAATATCGTATCTTTTGATGTAAAAACCGGATCTGAGGCAAATTCCATTGTTTGAATATCACCATAAATTTCAAACAAATCATCTAAATCATTGGCTTGAATTGACCTCAAAACAACGTTAATTCCGTTTAAATTAGGCTTCATTTTTCCCCTAATGGTATAACGCAGTCATAAGCGTCAGAAAACTATTGGCTAAACTTAGTGATGAAAACAAACCAAGTGTGTTAAGTCCTTTATTGAAGACTATGTTCTTTGCCAATTACAAGCCTACTCATCGTTGTTTTTTTCTTGTTTACTCTTTTGTCCTAAAGCTATCGCAGCTCCAATAGCAATTCCTACTCCAATACCTAAAGCTAAATTCCCAAGAGCTACGCCAATACCAGAACCTATTGCTACCCCGATAGCAATGCCAAATGCGATTGCGTTATTTTTAGTGTTATCATTTTTGTTCCAATTACCCATTTGAACTCCCTAAGCATTTAACGAATGAAATGAACGACCAACTCGGCATCAATATGCCATAGTGAAGTTGATAAACAGGCTCAATTTAGCCAATTCTGTACTTAGTATCCACACAGTGGATGTTTATGACAAGTGCAAAGCCTGCCTTTATTTTAAGATATTGATTATCTTTAAAAGAGTCCGATAGCGATAATTAAAGTCGCCAATCATATAAATGACTGATAACCGCATCTTGCTGCTGAAACGGCAATTCAACCAAAACTCTCAAAGCTAGTGTTAGAAACAGGCTTATAACTCGTTGTATTAGGCAAAAAATCTGTGTTCGACTTTGAAAGAGTTGAACTTGTACAAGCTAACAAGCAGGCAGAGTTGGAAGACTAGACAAAAAAATAAAGCAGACACCCAAAATAACATTAACAAGAAGTAACTGAATATCTAAACGTAATTAATATTGAGATGCACCAGATTCACCTTTATCAAAAACTGGAATGAATCACTATAAACAAATCAAAAAGATGAATTGAGTGTTTCTGTAGAGTAATTAAGAAATCTAGGCTGAACATCTACCTTCCAATTAAAGAATAGTTAGACTCGATTAGGTTAATTAGGTGTTTAGGCTAATAGCTTCTCACAATTAGCGAGATTGGTGCGCCGTATTAAAAACTAAAGCAGACACCCAATATAACATTAACAAGAAGTAACTGAATATCTAAACGTAATTAATATTGAGATGCGCCAGATTCACCTTTATCAAAAACAGGAATAAATCACTATAAACAAATCAAAAAGATGAATTGAGTGTTTCTGTAGAGTAATTAAGAAATCTTGGCTGAACATCTCCCTTCCAATTAAAGAATAGTTAGACTCGATTAAGTTAATTTGGTGTTTAGGCTAATAGCTTCTCACAATTAGCGAGATTGGTGCGCCGTATTCGTTGTTGGTGATGGCAATATTCGGTCAAGCTATCAACATCACCCACAGCGCCTCGAAAATAGCGGCTAAATTGTTGACTTAAAATAGCCCAGTTATCGGCGCTGATATTAAGCCGTGTGAGCAGTTTGGGTTGATGCTGTGTAATAAAACCTTTTTTATCTTCTCTGATACAACGCCCTGTCTTTTCAACAAGTTCAATATAGTCCGTTAAAGCAAACGGTAGGCCTGTTGGCATATCTTTTCTCGGATTACCCACAAAAGGTTGTAACTTTTCAGGCTGCTTGCCTTTAATAGCCGCTTTGATGCGTAATTTAATACTGGTGTAGTTTGAGGTTTCCGGTGTTTTAGCTATGTTGGCTCTAATCGGGTTTAAATCCACGTAAGCCATACAAGCGGCTAATGCTTTTTCATCGAGTAATGCTTGTGAGCTAAAGCGACCTTCCCAGAATCGACCTTTACAGTTATCTTCTCGGTTTGCTTGTCTGGCAATCGATTCATTTAATAAGCGCATCAACCAGCTGATATCCATTAAGCGTTTACGGTATTGCTCAGCGGTTTGTTTGACTATGTATAACATGGGCTCCAATAGCGTTTCACCACGTAAATACTTTTGTGTTAGCAACGTGCCATTAAAGAGTTGATGCCAGCGTTTAAGCACCTCATCCATTGACCAATTATTTGCAGTCTCTTCATCAATAAACAGAACCAAATGAACGTGGTTACTCATTATTGCATAAGCACAGACATCAATGGCAAAGACATCACTCAGTTGAAACAGTTTCTTCTCAACCCATTGCCTTCGGTGTTCATAACTTTTACCAGTAACAACATCTTTACCACACAAAAAAGCACGGCGAACACAACGGGAAATACAATGATAATATGGGGTAGCCGCCAAACACACTTGGCGGCTTCTGGCGATAGTCATCTCGCTTCCTTGCGATAACAATAATGATGGTCAAAGCCTAGTTAAGTTTTGAAATTTTGCCAACTAAAGGTGGGTGTCCACTTTATTTTTTTAGCAGTCCCGTCACTTTATTGGCTTGATACTTATTGAACCTTCTCCCCGAAGTTTAACCATTGGCTAAACTTCTAGGCGACCAAACCAAAAGGAGAAAGCTCAATGAAATTCTATACCAAATTACATGATTTTTATTGTGGGATCGACC
>NZ_BNCK01000007.1 GCF_014656435.1 Thalassotalea marina | reverse complement strand
TTATGCTTAGCGACAATAGCGTTGTAGAAAGTTCCCATGTGAGAGTAGGACATCGCTAAGCTTTTATTTCGAACCCAGCTTACGCTGGGTTCAAACCGTTTTGGAGGGGTTCCCGAGTGGCCAAAGGGATCAGACTGTAAATCTGACGGCTCCGCCTTCGGTGGTTCGAATCCACCTCCCTCCACCATATAAAACAAACCGTCCTGTTAGGGCGGTTTTTTTATATCTGGGATTAATGGATGAGAAGTTATTCGACAAAATTGTCGGGAACAATTTTGAATGTGCTTTAGCACAGCCGGAAGGGTAAAAGGTAGGACACCTTTTATAATCCACCTCCCTCCACCATATAAATAAAGCTCGACGTAAGTCGGGCTTTTTTTATGTCCATTAAACTCGCCTTTGGGAACTCATTGGCTCTCTGATAACATCTTTAAATAAAATGACTATGCTTAAACTATTTAGCTTGTACAAAGCACGCTAATAAAGTTCTAAGTTAATCAAATCTTTAATTAGTATTACTAAGCTTAATGCCTGAAAGTATTCAATGCTTCATATTTGCTTTTTAGTTTCAAAAAGCGCTTATAGGATTCACTGTCTGGACTTAATTCGTTGAATTGTTTTATTAATACTCTGGCTTGTCGGATGTCTTCGATGCGTTCATTGTTAGTTTCATAAGACACCAGAAGAACTTGGAGAAGGTTTAACTTTACGCCGATATGATTTGGAAAGTGATATAGTGCCTGATTTAGTTTATCGATGGCCAAAGTATAATGTTTTGCTTTATATAAACTAACGCCAACTTCTAACGCCGTTTGAGCGGCAATTTTGTCTTGTTCGCTAATTGGTCTATCCGACATGGCAACAACTTCAGATAAAATTTCCATATTATCTGGATGAGCTTGTGCCAACCTTTCAAGCAATAGTTCTGCTTTACCTCGCCTTTGCATGGCAATCAGTGAACGTGCAATTTTAAATGAACCGTCAATGGTTATGACGTTTTTATAGACATCTAATAATCGCTCTGCTTCTTTTAAAGCACTTTTGGCTAACGAGTCATCTTTGGCTTTTTTGTGTAATCTAGCCATAAGAAACTGTGCAATCACCTTAAGTTCATTAGCTTGAAAGTCTCTGGTCATTTCACCAAGCACAGCAAAAGCCTTGTTGTTTAATCGCCTAATTTGAAATTCAGACAAGTCATCCGCATGATCAATTAAAGCCTCTGCAAACTGTATCGCATTTTCCGGCTTTTTATGGATTGAGTGGTAAGCTAGGTCATTTGTTTTAGATAACGCTGTCGTGGCTTTATCTAGATTGTTATTGTTAATGCACAGTTCTGCATATTTTTGTAACCGTGATACAGAACGAGGTGACACTAATAATGCGTTTTCCAGCGTCTCTTCTGCTTTTTCTGGTTGGCTATTCAATTGCTGAACTTTGGCTAGCCAGTCATATGCGGATAGGTAAAAGGGATTATCGTCAATGACAGCACTAAAATAGCGTTCAGCGTTAAAATAATCTTGTTCTATCATTGCAATCTTGCCCATACCAATGGCCGCCCATTGACAATTTGGGGTACCAAGGTATGCCTTGTAAATACGTTTTGCTTGTTCGTATTCTTTCAATTCAAAATGCTGACGAGATCTTATGCCCAAACACTCAAGCTTATAAGGTGTATTTTCTGCTATGTGCTCGCGGCATAAATGAATCACTTGTTTGCGATCGCCATTATCTAATGCTTGATAAATACCGGCCATAGCATGCTTTTTCTCAAAACAACGTGAAAGTCGAGCAGATAGATCTTTAATGGTATACGGTTTGACTAGGTATTCATCAGGTTTATGTTCAAGCGCAGCTAAAACCATAGCTTGAGACACTTCTGCTGTGATCATGATGACAATGCAGCGACGTGTTAAAAGGTTTTTAGAACGTAATTCTTCGAGGACTTGTTGACCGTTCTTGCGATTTTCCCCCAAATCATAGCCCAACAAAACAACATCATAACTATTGGTTTCGCATAAGTTCATAATATCAGGAGCATGATAGCTAGTATCAACACTTAACACTCCTAAACTGTATGCGAATATTTTCAGCGTATCGCGAGATTGCTTGATGTTGTCAACAACGAGGAAACGTTTGTCTCCATAATCAATATTGGCCATGAATTCCCTTTATTACTGTTACTACACACTTCGTTGGAATTAAAACCCTACGTTTGTTTAAACTGCAGAACATATATAAAGAGTATGCCAAATATGAGAAAAAATTGAAATTTATATTAAAGCCTGACCTCTTCGGCGAAACTTCTCAACATTAGGTCACTATATTTGCGCTGTAGCTAGCTATACTATAAGCTAGCGCGCCTTAACGTTATCACCTGTTTGAGTCATCTATGAGTTTTGCCAATTTCCCACTGTCACCTGAATTACAAAAAGCTATTTCTGAGCAGGGATATAACGAACCTTCACCTATTCAAAAGGAATCTATTCCTGCGATTTTAACGGGTAAAGATGTCATGGCGGCGGCGCAAACAGGCACAGGAAAAACGGCTGGTTTTACACTACCGCTTCTACAATTATTGCAGCAAGGACAAAAAGCCAAGGCTAATCAAGTTAGGGCGCTGATTCTTACTCCTACACGAGAGCTAGCGGCTCAAGTGGCACAAAGTGTTGCCACTTACGGTAAACATACAGCGTTAAGTAGCGAGGTTGTATTTGGTGGTGTAAAAATAAATCCCCAGATGATGAAACTGCGCGCGGGTTGTGATGTATTAATTGCTACGCCTGGACGGTTACTCGATTTATACCAACAAAATGCGATTAAGTTTTCACAATTAGAAGTGCTAGTGCTTGACGAAGCGGATCGTATGCTCGATATGGGCTTTATTCGTGATATTAAAAAAATTATGGCGTTACTGCCTAAGCAACGACAAAATCTTCTGTTTTCTGCGACGTTCTCGCCTGAGATTAAAGCATTAGCCAAAGATTTAGTGCATTCACCGATTGAAATTTCAGTGACACCACAAAATAGTACGGCAAAAACCATTGAACAAACGGTTATCCCTGTTGATAAGAAACAAAAGGCTAAGTTGCTAACGTTTTTGATTAAGGAAAACGATTGGCAGCAAGTACTTGTTTTTACCAAAACAAAACATGGTGCTAATCGATTAACTCGAGAATTGGAAAGTCAGGGCATTAGTGCCTCGGCGATTCATGGCAACAAAAGTCAGGGAGCGAGAACGCGTGCTCTTGCTGAATTTAAATCAGGAGATATACGCGTATTAGTCGCAACTGACATAGCGGCACGTGGCTTAGATATAGATCAATTACCACAGGTAGTTAACTACGAGTTACCTCATGTATCAGAAGATTATGTGCATCGCATTGGTCGAACAGGTCGAGCTGGGGTAAATGGCTTTGCTGTTTCTTTGGTTTGTGCTGATGAACATAAATTATTAGAAGATATTGAGTACGTTATACAGCAACATGTTGAGCGTAAAATTGAGCCTAGTTTTGAACCTGTAAATCCACTGCCACCATCGAGAGACATTAGGCCGCTGAAGAAAAAGAAACCTAAAAAGCCAAAAAAAGCAAAACAGCCGCAGCAAGCACATGAGCAACAAGCGGTAAAACAAGGTACAAAAAAGAGCCAGCCAGGTAAAAACAAATCACCTCAAAGATCACGTGGTGATAAGCCAAATGCAAGCGATAAAAAGCGTACAACTGAGCAAACTAAAAAGCCTAGTAGACGCCGACCTTATTCGCCGAAAAAGCCTAACAACCACGCTGCAAAAAACAGTTAAGCCGTTATTTGGCTAACTGAGTTAGCCATTTATCAAGTTCATTGGCAAAGGATTGCTTATCGGCTTGGCTTAGTGGTGCACTTCCTCCTGTGTCAATTCCGCTAGAGCGCAACGTATCCATAAAGTCACGCATATTTAACCGCTGTTTTATATTGTTTTTACTGTAAAGCTCACCTCTAGGATTTAACGCGGTTGCTCCTTGGTCTATCACTTCAGACGCTAAAGGAATATCGCTAGTTATCACTAAGTCACCTGGCTGACATCGTTTAACGATCTCATTGTCTGCAACATCAAACCCACTACTTACTTGAGAAAATTTGATGAATGGACTTGGTGGGGTTTTTAAAAAGTGATTAGCAATTAAGGTGGTTGGCACTTTACAACGCTGTGCTGCTCTAAAAATTATCTCTTTGATTGCGACTGGACAAGCGTCGGCATCTACCCAAATATTCATAACGACCTTTTATTAAGGAATGCTGCAAAAATCAGCTATTTAAGGCTATAGTAAAATAATAGTGTACAGGTAATTATACCAATTACATTAAATATTTAGTGCAGTTGGTATTGCTTGTATTTGCTTGTCAAAAATTTTTAGATAAATCACTCAAGGGCTAAATCATGACTGCACCACAACGAGATATAACACTGCGCTTTTTAGCTGAACCTCAAGACGTCAACTTTGGCGGTAAAGTACATGGTGGCGCAGTGATGAAATGGATTGATTTAGCGGCTTATGCATGCGCTGCAGGCTGGAGTGGTCGTTATTGTGTTACCGCGTATGCTGGAGGCATTCGTTTTGTTGCTCCTATTCATGTGGGGAGTTTAGTTGAAGTCGTTGCCCAAGTTATATATACCGGGAACTCTTCAATGCATATCGCACTACAGGTTCATGCTTGTGATCCTAAATCGTTAAATAGGCGCAAAACTACCCACTGTGTTGTTGTTATGGTTGCGGTTGATGAAACCGGACATAAAGTCGCGGTTCCTCAGTGGTTGCCCGAAACTGAAGAAGATAAAAAACAATATGAATCGGCAAAAAAATTAATGGAACTACGTGAGGAAATTGCCGATGAAATGGCGCGGCTGGACTTTTAGTTAATAGGGGAGATTTAAGGTGATCTTTGCGCCTTGGCTCTTGGAGCAGTTTTCGACAGAAAATTGACCACCATGATTAGCAATAACTTCTGCACAAAATGTTAATCCAATGCCTGACCCATGCGCTTTGGTGGTATAAAAAGGGGTTAGCACGTTCTGTAAATTGGCAAAACCAGGCCCATTGTCGGCTATAGTAATGGTTTGCATTTTGGGTAATGTTAAAGCAGTAACTGATACGACACATGAGCCGTTTGTACAAGCTTCAGCAGCATTTTTAAATAAGTTAATTAAAACTTGGGCGAGCTGTTTACTGTCGGCAAAACATTGTTCGTTACCGTGAAAATTCAGTTCAATCGACCTTGGTGCCATGGCTTTGGTTTCATCTAATAGCTCACGTAATGAAAACCAATGTGGTGAAACGGTTGGTAAATGTGATAATTTTGCGTATTCGTCGATAAAGCTTAATAAACGTTTACTGCGTTGTTGAATGCGTGCCATGACTTTACGGGTTTGTTGTTCGGGCAATAGCTCTTGGCTTAGTAGGGTATCTGTCATTGAATACATCGGAGTAAGTGAATTACGTAGCTCATGACTTAATACCCGTACTAAATTTTGCTGAGTCAGTGATTGTTTTTGCTGCAATAAAGCGGTGACATTAAAAGCAGTAAAGAGCCAATGTTTGCTTTCGTTTTGATGTGTTGAACTACTGTATTGAATGGTTTGGGTTTGCCATGTTTGATTGGAGCTTGTTTTGTTCGGCGAAAATGACACATGTGACAATTGACCATTTTGTTCGGTAAATCCAAGTTCTTTAGCAGAGCTACCGATTAACAGAGGCCTTTTTAACTGCTCGTTCATTGCTTGGTTGCGATAAATAAGCGTCAACTTGTCATCAAACAAACACACCGGGACGGGCCAAGTGTCTAACATGTAACTGAGAACATTATCCGTGCTATGGCATTCGTTTTTAAACTGATTTTGCGCTTGGGCTAAATTGACGATTTCTTTTTGAAGTTCATACAATAAATTTGCGCTATGTTGCTTTTTAAACTGCACATTACTAGCCCCTTCGCGCAGTGTTTGGCTGTAAATGGTAAGCTGCATAATGTTATTACGCCAAAATTGATAACATCGCCAGCTGAGCCAAATTAAGGGGTAACTGATAAAAAACACTAAGGTTATGATGGATAAACTAGCCCAACCCAATTGGTAACACAATGCTGCGCTTAGTGCCAAAATAGTGAAGACAACGGCAGCTAAACAAGCGATTAGCCCGTTTTCATGACTCATGTTTAATCTCAAATTTTTCTAAACGTCGGTATAACGCATTTCTTGATATTTCGAGTAGTTTAGCCGCTTCAACTACTTGTCCGTCTGTTACTGCCATGGCTTTTTCAACGAGTTGTTTTTCTGCTTGCTCTAATGGTTGTAAAACTACACTAGGTGCGTTGGTACTGGTTATCAGTTGTAACTGAGCCTCTGTGATTTCATTGGTGGTTGCCAATAAAACAGCACGCTCGATAACGTGACTAAGTTCTCGAATGTTGCCTGGCCACTGGTGCTGCTTTAATTGAGTTAGCGCCGTTGCTGACAAAGTTAACATGGGTTTTTGGTATTTTTGGCAGAACTTACTAATGAAACCGTTTGCAAGGGGAGCTACATCGTCAATCCTTTCTCGTAGTGGTGGCAAGGTAATTACCAAGGTGTTCAATCGATACAGCAAATCTTGTCTAAACAGTTGTTGTGTTACCAAGTCTTGTAAATTAGCGTTGGTGGCGCTGATCAAGCGCACATTAGACTGAAAGGTTTGGCTGTTACCTAATACCTCATATTGCCCAGTTTCGAGCACACGAAGTAATTTGGGCTGCAAATTAATAGGTAGTGAGCCTATTTCATCAAAAAATAACGTTCCTTGGTCTGCGAGTTGAAATCGACCTATTCTGTTTTGTTTAGCATCGGTAAAGGCGCCTTTTTGATGACCGAATAGCTCGCTTTCAAATAAATTATCAGGAATAGCCGCCATATTCACTGAAATAAAAGCTTGCTCAGCTCGTGTTGAAAGCCGATGAATACGTTGAGCTAATTGAGATTTTCCTGTGCCGTTTTCCCCAAGGATCAGGATATTGGCATCTGTTGGCGCAATTTGCTGCACTAAGGATTCTATTGCTTGCATTGACTGTGATTGACAGATCCAATCACTATGCGGTGCTTGGCTTAACAGCTGTTTAAAACCTGAATTTTGCTGTTCAAGTTTTGAATGTTTTAGCTGCTGTGCAATGGCATTTAATAATTTATCTTTGTGCCAAGGTTTTTCAAAAAAGTCGCAAGCTCCTTGCTTTAGCCCTGTAACCGCTAATTCAACACTGCCCCATGCTGTCATTAAGATCACAGGAATCTGCAATTGTTGTAGTTGTTGCAGTATATCAAGTCCTTCTTGGCCACTAGTGGTATCTCGGCTGAAATTCATATCGAGTAATACCAGTGAAGGAGAGTGCCTGTTTGCTTGAATAATGGTTTCCTTGCCATCAACTGCTTCGATGACTCTGTAACCTTGATTAGTTAATAACAGTTCAAGAGCCAAACGAATATCGTCATCGTCATCGGCAACTAAAATGGTGGCGCTGTACGTTAAATTATTGGCTATTGGGCTCATGATTTCCAATTTACATAAAAGTTATCAATAACTAAGGGCGAAGAATATCGCCCTTAGTTTACCTCGTTTGTCTGATACTTAAAGTGTTAGTTTATTCTTCTCGTAGTGCTTGCATTGGATCGTGTTTAATCACTTGCCAAGTTGGGAGCAACACTGAAAGTACAACAATACTTAGTAAGCCAACATCAAGTATTGCTAAGGCGAGCCAATCAAAACTAGGTAGCATGGAAAGTTGTTGTTGAATGTATTCGTACCCAAAAACTGACAAAATAAAGCCGACACCTAAACCCAGTGCTAACATCAGCACGGCATCTTTCAAAATCAGTGCCACTAAACTGCGCTGTTTGGCCCCGGTAGCCATGCGAACTGCCAATTCATATTTACGGTGATTGGTGGTCATCTGTGTTAAGCCTGCCACGCCAATAGCAGCTAAAAGCAAAGTTAAAGCAGTCATGGTTAATACTACGGCTAAACTTATGCGTTTATCTTTAGTTAAATCCTGCCAAACTTCATTTAACGATTTGACCTCAAAATTGTCCAATTTTGGATATAATTCTTGCAATTTCTGGTTTAACTCGTCTTTTGCTATTTCTTGGCCCTCAGGTAGTTTAACAATAAAAGTTAATTCACGACCTACACCGATTGACGTCAGATAAGCAACCGGAAAGTGATTGGCAAGATTTGGTTGATTGATTGTTGTTGGCACTATGCCATTGATAATTACCCCCTCGGACATAAATTTGGCCTCTTTCCCAACAATTTCTTCCAGTGGTAGCTCTGGATATAACACTCGGGCAAAGGTTTCATCGATAACAACACGTTTTTCATTCTGTTGGATTTGTTCTTGAGTAACATTAGCGCCAGCCAAAAATGGAATTTGAAATGCTTCAAAGAATTTTGGACTTAATGCTCTAGTCTCATACATAATTTGCCTATCAGGTTCCAATTCATCGGTAAAAACACTGATTGATATAGTATTAGAAATTGCGCCTTCGCCAGCTATGATAAGCTCACTATTTGTTACAAGGCTTTCTATGTCATTGCCTATTTGGTCGCGAAACGCCTTTATTTCACTGGTTTGATAACTGTCATAGGTTTGCACTTTTTCTAACCAAGCTTGGTCAATAACTTCTGCACGAATTTGATGTAAGTTTTCTATAGTAAACCCGAGTTCTCGATACACAGTTTTGTAAGCTTGCATGGCGAGCATCACTGATGCGGTTAATAAAATTGAGGCGATGGCAAGTTGTAGAATCATTAATCCACGTGAAATTGCTTGATTACTTTGAGCTTGAATACCTTTACCGCTGCTATTTAAATTATCATTTAACGCGGTTTTGTTAATATCGAGTAAGGCGACCATGCTAAATAATACATTAAGCATTAAGACAATAAGTAATGCTACAGCGATGACAATTGCATCAATTGACATGCTTTCAATCATCGGGAAATTATCGCCTGCAATATAAGGAATACTTTTAATTAACCAACCTGCGACAATCACGCCCGTCACCGCAGCGAGTATAAAGCTTGGCAGATTCTCCAGAATAACTAGCAAGCGCATTTTCAAAATACTTGCGCCTAAACTTAGCTGAATGGCAAACTCTTTTGTTCTTCCTTGGTAATGTGCAATAAATAAGTTTAACAAGTTTAATGTCGCCATAATAAGCAAGCCTATTACCGCGCAAAAAAGAGTAATAATAATAGGTTGGCTTTCTCCAATTAAACTTTCGCGATAACTTTGCGTTTTAAACTGGCGACCAGTATTTTTTAAAAAATTTAAAAACATGGTGACACCATCACCTTGCAAGTTGTTTTTAATATGATCATCCATCCAACTATTAAACTCTTCTTCACTGGGCAGTTGCACGTCTTTGTGCTTTGCTTTAAGTAAAATTGTTTTTAGGGCGCCGTTAACATCAGGTTGTTCTGGCTGGTTTTTTAGTTTACTTAAGTTTTGTATATGCCATATTTGTTGTGCCAGTACAGGTCTAGAGCTGTTTATCGCCATAACATCTTCAATGACACCGGCAATAATTTTGCTTTGATCATTGATGGTTACTTGTTTTCCAATGACATTATCTAAGCCAGAAAATACTGAGTGCCACAGAGATTCAGATATCCAAATATAGCCTTCAGGATCGAGTTTTGTGACGTTATCACCCAAGATGAGTTTTGCACCAAGCACCTCTAAAATTGTATCCGACGCAGTAATGTCAGTTGTTGCATAGCTGACATCATTGATGCTGATGCTTTGCTCTGAGGTTGTCATGGCACCCCAAGTACCTAAATCACCGTATTGTTCGTTGACATTAGATAATCGTTGGAAATTCATAAAAGCAATTTGAGGCAACCCATCGCCAATCAGCAGATGATAGTTGATACTCGTAATCAATTTTTCATTACTGACCCCCTTTAATGGTTTGAACAATAACGAAGAGGATATGGCAAAAACCGTTAACACTGCACCTAGGGTTAACCCTAAAGTTAGAATTAGCGGAATACTTAATTTGGGCAAGGTAAAGATGCGAGCAATACCTGTGAAAAATGAACGTTGGTATAAACTCATGCAACCCCCTGAATTGGCGAAGAGGTATCTTGTGTACTTTCAGTCACAATTTGACCGTCGAGTAAGTGGATTTGACGACTAGCACAGCGCGAGTAGCGACTATCATGAGTTACCATAACGATAGTGGAGCCTTGTTTGTTTAAGTTTTCGAGTAATGCCATCACTTGGTCGCCATTTTTACTGTCCAAGTTTCCCGTTGGTTCGTCCACTAAGATTAAATCTGGTTCGCCAACTAAAGCTCTGGCAATGGCTACACGTTGCTGCTGACCACCTGAAAGTTGATTCGGGCGATAATGTTTGCGGTGCTCCATGTCCACTTGCGCAAGTACCTGTTCCACGCGACGGGTAACTTCAGCCTTTTTAGCCCCTCGATGTTCAAGAGGTAGAGCAACGTTTTCAAAAACTGTTAAAGAATCAATTAAGTTAAATGATTGAAAAACATAACCAATGTGCTTATTGCGAATATCGGTGCGTTGATCAACTTTTAAACCTTGAGTATTGATGCCAGCTAGTTGGTATTGGCCTTCGCTGGCAACATCCATTAGTCCCATAATAGAAAGTAATGTAGATTTTCCACAACCTGAAGGGCCAGTAATAGCAACAAATTCCCCTTGAGTTATGGTTAATGAAACACCCTGCAGCGCGTGAGTTTCAATTTGTTGTCCATCGTAATGTTTGTGGAGGTTGGTCATTTGTACAATTGTTTTCATTATTATTCCTCAGCACTTATTGGGTTAATTCTAATGTTGAATAGTGTTTATATTCGCTCATATCAGAGCTAACAATCTGATCATTGGTTTTTAAACCTGACGTGATCAAAAGCTTTTGTTGAGTTAGCTCGCCAAACATTACTTCCTGCTGGCGTAAAATATTTTGTTCGTTTTTGACAAATAGTTGCTGCTTACTTCTTGGCCTAAGCCCTGGTGCTTGTGCAATGTAACTGGCGTTTTGTTCATGCCTAACAAACACTTGCGCTGAAATGGCTAAAGAAGGGCGAGCATTGCTGGTTAATGGTCCGGTAATTTCTGCCTCTGCCATAACGGCACCATTGGATACAACACTTTCTATACGGATAATTTTGGCCGTGACCTTTCCCTTTTGGCTATCAATGATAACTGGAGCGTGGATATCGATTTGATCAGCTAAATGTTGGGGTAAACGTAAACGAGCGATAAGTTCTTTGTCGCTGCCAACTTTGGCAATGGAGTGGCCTTGGTTTATCGACTCGCCCAACGCTACATTTAGCGACTGCAAAGTGCCTTGAATACCGGCAGTAACATGCATATTTGCTAAACGTTGCTCTAACATGCTTACTTGTTTTTGTTGTTGCTCAATAATGATGTCACGTTGAGTGAGCTGAAACCCCTGCATTTCAACAAATTGGGCATATTTTTCTTGTTCAAACTCTAAACGCTTTTTTTCCTGTTTAAGGTTTAACGTAGCGCGTTGTAATTCGATTTTCGAAGCGACACCTAAGGTTAATAAGCTTTGGTTTACCGAGAGTTCCAAGTCATACTTTTCAATATTTGCTTTGATGTCGGCAATTCTGCCTTGATAATTTAATCTTTCATTTTGCTGTTCGTATTTAAATGCTTCACGTTGCGCTTTTTGCTGAGCTAATTGGCCTTGCGCTTCACTTACTTGTTGCTCTAACTCTGGGTTAGCTAATGTTAAGATCACCGTATCTGGTGATACGATAGCACCAGGCCTGACTAAAATCTCAGAGACTTTTCCATATGCGGGCGCGGTTAACAATCGTTCTTTGGCTGAAGCAAACTCGCCAAAAGCTTGCGTATAAATATCGAGTGGCCCCGCTTTTACCTGTCGAAAAGACAAGGTATTAATATCGATAGATTTAGTTGTTTTAGTGCTTGCAGCAACACCAGCAAACAATAAAAGTGTGATAAATACACCCGCGCCGAACCACTTGTTGTTAAAACGTGACTTTTTTAATGTAATTTCCATCTGACCCAATAGTGAAAATAGTAACTTGGCGATGTAAATGAAATATTTATGCCAAAAGAAAATATTTAATATATTCAGGTGTTTATCGGTTTTGTTTTATGGTGTAGGAAAGATATTTGTTCGCTTTTAGTAATGAGAGTAACAAAATCGAACATGGAGTTATTCAAATCAGCTAGTTTGGCATGATGAAACTAGTCGATATTTTCTGGTAGGCACCCAGGATCAACATAACTATTAAATAAACCCGTTAGTTCTCCATCGGCTAAGGTTTCAGCGAGAGCCTGATTAAAGTAAGCGACAAATTCGTGCGAAACAGATTGTTTATTAAAAATAAAATGAATATCGGCTTTTGATAACAATAAGGGGTGAAGCACAAGGTGTTTAAATTGTTCTTTATGAATGACACTGCATAACACAACGTCGTCATCAATCACTAGGTCCACCCGATTCAATTGTAGCATTTTAAGACGTTTAACTGCGGTATCGGAAAAGACAAAGCCATTATAATCGCGTTTAGCTTGTTCTAATTCATCTCCATACCAACCTGCTAGGTTAATACCAATGGCTTTATTGGACTTTATCAGCTCAGCTAAAGAATTAGTCTGAGCAACTTGTAGATCGTCTGCTCGGTATGCGAATCGGTTATGCTCGACGCGATAGGGAATAGAGTAGTGGAAGGACTTTTCTCGTTTTGCCGTTCTACTGGCACCTAATCCTATATCAAAATAGCCACCAGTTAACTCAAATAAAGTCCTACGTTCAGGAAAGTGCACAATTTCTAGCTGACAACCCATGTTCGCCAATGTGGCTTTTAATAACTCAACATCAACACCAGTTGTCGTGTTTTGGTCTATGCGATTAACGTAAGGGAACCAATCGGTTGTTAATGATAATTTGAGTGGTTTTGCGCATTCGCCTAGCTGGTTGATGGAATTGGCTTGTACAAAAACACTGCTGTACAGACAAATGCAAAACAGACAAACACGCCACATAGAGAACCCACTACTTAATTTGAGCAACTAGAGTTAATTATAGATGAATAAAACTTAGAAAATAAAAAAACGCCAGCAAATGCTAGCGTTCTTTGATAAACAATTAAGCTATGTATTTCTATTTTTTCAATAAATACTCAATGATGTTTTTGTAATCTTCTATTAAATTATTTCCATCTAGTTCTCGAGCATTGATTGCGTATTTACCATTAACCACAAACGCTGGTACGCTACCAACAAAACGGCCTGCTGATAGTTTATCTTGCATTTTCTTGTCTCGCTTAACTTTGCTCATTAATGAAAAGCTTTTAAGTCCCTTTTCAAAATCTTTTGCATCACCGCCAGCAGCAACAAATATCTTTTTCACATCGTCCACACTGGTAATAGATTTGCGCTCAGTTTGTAAGTAAGCAAACGCTTTACTGTTGTATGCTTTGGCGATACCTACTTGTTCAGCAATTACCATACCTTGGCTCAACATAAATTGTGTTTCTGAACTAGCGGCAGGCATGAAATCGACGTGAGTTTTTTTCAAAGTTACGCCGTCAGGAAATGTTTTTTCAATTTCAGGTAAATATGCTTCAAAACCTCGACAAGCGGGGCAGTAATAAGAAAAGTACTCTCTTACCTCTGGTTTATTTGTTGGCTGTCCAGGAATCACTTTGTAGTGCTTACCTTCTTCATATTTAGCCGCTTGTGCTGCAAAAGGTATAGCTACAATTGCCAGTAGGGCAACTAATAATTTTTTCATCGGTCAGTTCTCTTATTATTCATTTAATAGCGAAAAGAATATTACCACATTCACTTCTGTGAACAATATGGCAGTAATCAGATTAATCTGAGCTTAATAGACCGTGACTTTGTCATTTTGTTTAACGAAAACCTGTAAAAATTTATGTTTATTGTTATTTTATTAAGTAAACATCGACAGCATCAAAGATAAGGATGGGTTATGCGCAGTCACGAAATTGATTATCAAATTATTGGCCACTCGATGCAGATGGTTGAAATTGAGTTAGACCAAGGTGAAACGGTAATCGCAGAAGCAGGCGCCATGAATTACATGGAAGAGGGCATTGAGTTTGAAACAAAAATGGGCGATGGTTCAAACGCTAATCAAAGTTTAATGGGTAAGTTATTCTCTGCGGGCAAGCGTATGTTAACAGGCGAATCAGTGTTTATGACTCATTTTACCAGTCACAAGCTTGGTAAAAGTCGAGTTGCTTTTGCTGCGCCATATCCAGGTTCAATTGTTCCTATCGACTTAGCTCAACATGGCGGCAGCATTACTTGTCAAAAAGATGCTTTTTTGTGCGCAGCGTTAGGCACTAAAGTGGATATTGCTTTTAATAGGCGTTTAGGTAGTGGTTTTTTTGGTGGCGAAGGCTTTATTTTGCAATACCTATCTGGTGATGGCATGGCGTTTGTTCATGCAGGCGGCACTGTAATCGAAAAGCAGTTAACTGGCGAAACACTGCGCTTAGATACTGGCTGTTTGGTGGCCTTTAGTGATGGCATTGAATACAGCATAGAAATGTCATCTGGCTTGAAAAGCATGTTTTTTGGTGGTGAGGGGTTGTTTTTGGCGACATTACGAGGCCATGGCAAGGTATGGATTCAAAGTTTGCCATTTTCGCGCTTAGCCGATCGTATTTTACAACATGCTCCATCAGCAGGTGGTTCTAGCCAAGGTGAAAGCTAAATAAAGTTTATTTACCTTTGCTTACAAATTAAGGCCTTGGTAATTTATAGTATTTAGCCTTTATTGATCCAGCGCATTGTTTTTAAATCGCTGGCTAAGCGATAATCGAAACCTTTTATTGAATAAACACTTCGGGCACTTTTATGGTTGAAGAGAAAGTTAAATCCATCATAAGTAATTTATCGAACTCTAGTTCAACCAATTATATTGAAGTTATTTGTTTGTCATTGGCGCAAGCGATAAAGGCCGACTACGTTTTTATTGCCAAGCTAGACAAGTATCACACTGAAGCCACAACGTTATCATTAGTCACGCAAACACAGGTGCTTGATAATTTTACCTACGCGTTAAAGTCAACTCCTTGTGAAGTTGTGGGTACAGGGCAAGTCTGTAGTTACCCAAAAGATATTCAACAGGCCTATCCTGATGATAAGTTATTAGCGGACATGCAAGTAGAGGGATATGTAGGTATTCCGCTAGTCGATCACGATAACCGTGCACATGCTATTTTGGTTGCGCTTTATTGTTCCCCGATCACCAATAAACAAGAAGCTACATCCTTGTTTTTATTATTCAGTGGCTTGATTAATAAAGAGTTAGAAAAGCAGCAAGTGTTAAATGAATTAAGAACACGTAATGAAATTATTGAAAAAAGCAAAGAAGCGATCTTAATTTGCGATAAAGACAATAAAATCATTAGTGTTAATCGCGCTTTTACTCATATCACAGGTTACAATTTTTCAGATGTGCGAGGCAAAAACCCAAGTGTTTTGAGTGCGAAGCGTGAACATATTAGCTTTTATCAAAAAATGTGGGCAGATTTGCATACCAAAGGCTCTTGGACTGGCGAACTTGTTAATCGCAAAAAAAATGGCAAGTCTTTCCCTGAGTGGCTCTCAATTAATACCATTCGAGATGAAGATCAAAATATCAGTCATTATGTCGCTTTCTTTTTCGATATTTCTAAACGTAAAGCGGCAGAAGAAAAAATTTACCGCCAAGCTAATTTTGATCTGTTAACAGGGGTCGCTAATCGTTTCTATTTTATGGATAAGTTGACGACAACTATTCATGCCAAATCTGTTGCACAGTTCCAATCAGCATTATTGTTTATGGATCTCGATTTGTTTCAAGAGATCAACGACGTTTACGGTCATGATGCAGGTGATGAATTACTAAAAAAAGTGGCTGAACGTCTTAACGACTTGCTTGAGGAAAATGATCTGCTGGCGCGGGTTTCAGGTGATGGTTTTGCGATATTAGTAAATGCTGTGATATCGGAAGATGCTGTTAATGATTTAATCACACGAATATTAATTAGTTTCAGTAAGCCATTTTACATTAACGACGTTATGCTTAATTGCACGCTTAGTATTGGTGTTGTGCCATTTTCTACCGATGAAGACAGTGCTGGTACGGTATTGAAAAAAGCGGAACGCGCTATGTATCACGCAAAATCTTTGGGTAGAAGTTCCTATAGTTATTACACGCAGGAATTAGACAACGCAATTCGTTACCAACTGAAAATGAAAGCAGATCTTGCGTATGCTATTAAACATCGTCAACTATCATTAGCTTTTCAGCCTATAGTTTCATTAGCCGAAAACAAAGTGACAAAGTTTGAAGCTCTGGTGCGTTGGCAACATGGGGAACAATGGATTTCACCTGCGGAATTTATTCCACTGGCTGAGCAGTTTTCCTTGATAAAACCTCTTGGTGAATTTGTTTTGTCTGAAGCATGTCGACAGTTGAAAAAACTGAAAGCCAAAGGATACCAAGACATTGTTTTTAATGTTAACCGCTCGGTGAATGAAATCCCTCTAAGCGCCAATGAAAACGATGAATGGTTGTTAATGATAGATATGTATGGTCTGTCACCGGCTGATATCTGTTTTGAATTGACTGAAAGTGCGTTAGCCCCCGATAAACGCAATAGTGAAGTGTTATTTAATAATCTGCGGGCAGCAGGCGCTACTATCGCTCTAGATGATTTTGGTACAGGTTATTCTTCACTGGCTTACATTAGACGTATTCCACTTGACTATATCAAGATTGACCGTTCATTTATTACTGATATGTCAGAAAACCCTGATGATAAAATTTTAGTATCAACCATTATTGCCATGACCAAATCGTTAGGTAAAAAAGTGGTAGCAGAAGGCGTTGAAACCATAGAGCAAGTGGAGCAGTTGCAACAATTGGGTTGTGATTATATCCAAGGATTTTATTATTCAAAACCCATTGCGGCATCTGATATTCCAGCATTTATTGATAATTTTTCCATGCTAAATGTCCCCTGTGTCTCGGCTGAATAAGCACAGGCCTACCGACACCACATCAATCAGAATAGACCAACTTTTCATTGAATAAACTGCGCTAGTTAGTGCGGTTTATTGCTTATTATTTAAATAACACCTAGAGTTATTGGAAGCGCTTTCATTACTGATCGAATGAAGGTGTACTTACAATGTATTAAACAGGTATATGCCATGATATTACAACTTCCACAGGGCTCTAGTATGCGACATCGCGACTTTGTATTTGGTGTCGCTACGGCTTCTTTTCAGATTGAAGGTGCTCGCGCTCAGCGATTACCTTGTATTTGGGATACTTTTTGCCAAGTACAAGGAAATATCGCGGATGGAACTAATGGCGATGTGGCGTGTGATCATGTCAACTTATGGCAGTCAGATATCGAATTAATTGCAAACTTAGGTGTTGATGCATATCGACTTTCTATATCGTGGCCTCGTGTGATAAATGTAGACGGTTCCGTAAACACTGAGGGTATGCAGTTTTATCTTCAGATACTCGATGCGCTCAATGCCAAAAACATTAAAGTGTTTGTTACCTTGTATCACTGGGATTTACCACAACACCTTGAAGATAAAGGTGGCTGGTTAAACCGTAATACTGCTTTTAAGTTTCAAGAATATGTGGAGCAAGTGGTTGAAACTTTTGGAGACCGGGTTTATGCGTATGCGACATTAAATGAACCTTTTTGTAGTGCATATTTAGGATACGAGATTGGAATTCATGCGCCTGGCAAGACAGGACGCAAAAACGGTCGTCAAGCAGCACATCATTTATTACTCGCCCATGGATTGGCTATGCAAGTGCTTAATCAAAGAAGCCCCAAAACACTTAATGGTATTGTTTTAAACTTTACTCCTGGTTATGCACTGTCTGATTCTTCAGCTGACAAACTTGCCACCATTGCAGCCAATGATTACCACAATTATTGGTATGCAAGCCCCGTCTTGAGCGGCGAATATCCGCCGTTTATTTATCAGCTTCCTTTAGATGAAAGGCCAGATGTATTGCCTGGAGATATGGAAATAATTCACCAACCGATGGGGTTTTTAGGGGTAAATTTTTATACTCGTGCTGTCTATCAAGCTGATAAGGAGCAATTCTTCAAAGAAGTGTCTTTATCTAATGTTAAACGTACTGATATTGGCTGGGAAATTTATCCTCAAGCCTTTACTGATTTATTGCTTGAGCTGCAGCAACGATATGAGTTACCTGACATTTATATCACAGAAAATGGTGCTGCTTTTGACGATTGCATCGAGCAAGGAGAAGTAAATGATATTAAGCGGATTGATTATTATCAGCAACACTTACTCGCTATTGATAAAGCCATGGTGCAGGGCGTAAATGTAAAAGGGTATTTTGCTTGGAGTTTAATGGACAACTTTGAATGGGCAGAAGGCTATAGCAAACGTTTTGGTATTGTTTATGTTGACTATGCTACGCAACAACGTACTGTAAAGCAAAGTGGTCAAGCATTTAAGCGCTTTATCGAAGAAAGTAAAAGCTAAGAAGGGTTCGGCAATGCCGGTACTATCGGTTAAAGAAAAAATTGGATATGCCATGGGAGATGCTGCTGCCAATTTTGTTTGGCGTGGTGCACTTGCTTACCTTGCCGTTTTTTATACCGACACCTTTGGTATTAGCGCAGCGGCCGCGGCTGTTTTATTTTTGGTGGTGCGATTATCTGATGGTATCACGGACATCATTATGGGCATGATTGCCGATCGTACTCAAACACCATGGGGTAAATACCGGCCATGGGTGCTTTGGTCTGCACCCTTGTTAGGTTTATTTATGGTGCTTTGTTTTACTACGCCTAATTTATCGGACAATGGCAAACTCATTTACGCTTATATTACTTACCTTGGGTTAACACTCGCCTACACCATTAACAATGTACCTTATTCTGCACTGATGGGCGTTATGACAACATCAGATACAGAGCGTACAAATTTATCAGGCTATCGTCTCGCAGGAGCCTTTGCTGGCGGATTATTGGTGATGGGGTTCTTACCTGATTTGGTGGCTTACTTTGGTCAAGGCGATGATGCAAAAGGTTATCAATGGGCCATGTATGTTTTTGCCAGTTTACTTATCGTGATGATGATCATCACGTTTATTAGTACCCAAGAAAGAGTTACAACGCCGCAATATAAAAACCAACACTTAAAAACAGAACTATGGGATTTAGGTAAAAGTTTACCAACTATCATATTGCCACTATTCGCTGTGTCGCTGTTTTTTTATTATCGAGATTGGTATTCAGCAAGTTTTTGCATCGTTGTTATGTTGTTGCTGGTATTAAAAAGTAAAAAACTGGTTAGCAAACCTAATGCACAATTGACCAGTACTCAACAAGATATAGTTGATTTAATTCGTAACAGCCCTTGGTTAATCTTGCTCGCCATGGGGTTTTTAACCATGATGTTTAACGGTATTAAGTATGGCGTGATAGCTTATTATTTTAAATATTACATCGCTGATGAACTCTTGGTAGGTCAATACTTTGTGCTGTTACTTGTCGTCTCTATTCTTGGGGCGCTAAGCACCAGTTGGTTGGCAGAAAAAATAGGAAAACGGGCGTTATTTATTACAGCATTAATGCTGAGCGGATTGTTTACGGGGGCTCTTTATTGGATACCACAAGACCAAGTGAGCTGGGTTTTCTTGCTTGGTGGCGTTGCTGAGTTTTTTGCCGCAATGATGCCAACGCTGTTTTTTACTATGTTAGGAGATGCGGCCGATTATTCAGAATGGAAAAATCAACGCAGAGCAACCGGGTTGACTTATGCGGCAGGTACTTTTGTGCAAAAAACAGGAAGTGGCTTTGCTGGTGCTTTAGTGTTGGTTGTATTAGCTGACTATGGCTACAACGGTTTGGAGCAATCTACAATTGAAGGCGCTTTGCCCGGCATGCAGTTGTTAATGAGTTGGATCCCCGCAAGTTTTGCCTTTGCAGGCGCATTTTTGATGTTATTTTACCCGTTAAACAAAACCTTAATGGCGCAAATGTCCAATGAATTGCGTTTACAACGAGCTCTATAATATCAGAACCTGCTAAGTTAGACAGGTTCTCGTTTAGTCGAGTTATATGATAGGCTTAGGGTAATGCCTATGCAGTAAATATAGAGGTGTAAAGGATTGTATGGCCACTATTTACCAAGTATCTGAATTAGCCAAAGTCTCATTGGCTACTGTGTCTAGAGTAATGAACGGTAGTTCACGAGTCAGTGACAAAACACGAGAAAAAGTGCAGGCCGCGATGAAGGAGCTTGGCTACCGACCCAATATCATCGCACAATCATTAGCGTCCAATCGTAGCCTTTGTGTTGGTATGCTTGTTTCAGAAATTCATGGACCTTTTTTTGGCCAAATGATGAGTGGTGTCGAAAGTGAACTTCGTGCTGCGGGTAAACATGTCATTATAGCTGCTGGACATAGTGACGAAGCAAAAGAAAAAGAAGGCATTGAATTCTTAATTAGCCGACACTGTGACGCCATAATTCTGCATGTTGAAGCGGTATCTGATGAATACCTAATTGAACTGAGCCAAGGGGAGGTTCCCATTATTTTGGTTAGTCGTTATGTGGAGCAGTTAGCCGAGCAATGTATTAGTTTAGACAATGAATATGGTGGATACCTGGCGACAAAAACCATGATTGAGCATGGTCATCGCGAAATAGCCTATGTCGCGGGGCCACAAACTAAGGCAGATGCTGTTGCACGATTAAAAGGCCATAAAAGAGCTTTAGCTGAACATCAGTTAACCATTTCGGAAGATTTAATTTTTGAAGCTGAATTTAAAGAACATGGTGGTATGCTTGCGCTGGAGCACTTCTTAAAACTAAACAACAATTTTACCGCGTTAGTTTGTGCCAATGATGAAATGGCCTCCGGAGCGATGAGTTATGCGCGAAGTCATGGTCTGCATCTTCCAGACGATTTATCAATTATTGGCTTTGATAACGTTGTTTTTGCATCACATCTATATCCCAAACTATCCACGATTGAAAACCCAGTTCATCAAATGGGGCAAATGGCAGCAAGAATTGTATTGCAACAGGTTTACCATGTGCAGCAAGAAGAAATACAGCACCAATTTGAACCTATGTTAATTAACCGCGACTCGATAGCTGACTTAACTTAGTTTAAGTTAATTTAAATCGAGTCACGACGCTTGTTAAGGTGTCACTGTTAGATTTCAATTCATTACTCGCGGTGTTGAGTTTTTCGGTCATTTTCGCTGATTCATCGGTCATAGTGGCCAGTTCATTAATGCGTAAATTAACTTCATCAGCAGCATTAGATTGTTGTTCGGTTGCTCTGGCAATTTGACTGTTCATATCTGAAATAACTTCTATTAAATTGTTAATTTCAGATAGCGCTGCATCTGCTTGTTGGGCATTTTCAACTGTTTGTACTGAGGTAGTTTGGCTTGATTGCACCGCATTAACTGCCTCAGTCGCGCCATTTTGCAGTTTTTCGATCATCATCTGAATTTCATCGGTACTTTGCCCAGTTCTACTGGCTAATGTTCTGACTTCATCAGCAACAACAGCAAAACCTCTACCTTGTTCACCAGCTCTCGCAGCTTCTATTGCTGCATTTAGTGCTAAAAGGTTGGTTTGATCGGCTATGCTACGGATAACATCTAACACTGCACCAATATTTTGTGAGTCCGCTGCTAGTTTATTAATGACGACACTTACGCGATCAACTTCTTGTGAAAGGTGTTCAATACTTTTTATGGTATTTGTTACGACAGATTTACCCGATTCAGTATTTATTTTAGCCTGCTTTGCCGCTTGTTCAGCTGATAGGGCGTTATTGCTCACCTCTCTTATATTTGCTGTCATTTGCTCCATTGCCGCGGCAACTTGCGTGGTATTGTCATTTTGCTGCTGAATAACCCTATTATTTTGCTCACTTGTTTGGCTTACGATATCTGCTCCTTGCATGACATGCTGTGCATTGTCGGCAACGTCATGCAGTGAACGCCTAATTTTGCTGATGAAAGCATTAAAAAAGTGAGAAAAGCCTGATATTTCATCATTGCCTCTCGCATCTAGCTGGCGTGTTAAATCGCCATCACCCTCTGATATGTTCTTCATTAATGCAGTCGCTGCTTGTGCAGGCGATGAAATGCTGTTACCAACAACCAAAACAAAAATACTAGTCACTAGGCCTATCACGATAAACAAGCTAACCACTACCACCAAATTTTCAAAAAATATGGTGTCTACATTATCGATATATATACCTGAGCCAATTATCCAATGCCAAGGAGCGAACTCAATAACGTAAGAAAGCTTTTCTACCGGTTCCTCTGCCCCTGGCTTAGGCCATTTGTATGGAACAAAACCTTGGCCACTTGCTTTAACAACATTGACCATATCGACAAATAATGCCGTGCCATCAGGGTCCTTGACTGAGGTAAGTGATTTACCATTTAGCTCAGGTTTAAAAGGGTGCATAATCATGGTTGGTGTAGCATCATTAATCCAAACGTAGTTGTTATTGTCATAACGAAAACTCTGCAATACGGAGGACGCTTGTATTTTTGCTTGTTGTTCGGTTAAGGCGCCACTTGTTTGCAGTTGATGAAAATGCTTAACCACACTGTAAGCAGATTCGACGATCTGCTGCACCTTTTGTTGCTGTTGAACATAAAGCGCATTATGCTGTGAGCTAAGTAAAGAAATGCTAAGTATGAGCAGGCCGATTAAGGTGCAACTCAATATCAGCAACAGCCTTGTTCTAATTGAAAAGTTTCTTAGTATTGTCATGATATTTCCTTAATACCATCCTTGTTTAATCCTAGGTAATATTTTGCAGAAATACCAAGTATTAACGTATCTAATAGACGGAGGTTTGATATGGCGCAAAGAATGAACACCTCGCAATGTCCTCTTTGTCAAAGGTCTAATCATTGCGGTGTAAACAGTGATATGCCGTGTTGGTGTATGTCAGAAACGTTTCCTGAAGGTTTATTAGAACAAATACCGCAAGAGCAGCGATGTATCTCTTGTATTTGCCAAGCGTGCGTTAAAAAATACCAACTTGAATCTGGAAACAAAGCTAAATAAAAACAGTTAATAAGGTCACTTGATGAATCAACTTTTTCCTGAAATTTCCCCTTATGCTTCTGAGCATTTACCCGTCGGCGATGGTCATGAAATTTATCTAGAACAATGTGGAAATCCAAAAGGTCAACCTGTGGTGTTTATTCATGGTGGACCTGGTGCAGGCGCTTCGACTACTGATAGACGTTTTTTTGATCCTGAGCAATACCGCATTATTTTGCTCGATCAACGAGGTTGTGGTCGTTCAAAGCCATTTGGTAGCTTGGTCAGTAACGATACCAAGCATTTGGTTGCCGATTTAGAGCAGATTCGTAAGCATCTCGCTATTGAAAGCTGGCATGTTTTTGGCGGCTCTTGGGGCTCTACTTTATCACTGGTATATGCGCAAACTCATCCTGAGTCAGTGAAAAGCTTGGTTTTACGCGGCATCTTTCTTGCTCGAGAAGAAGATAATCAATGGACTTTTGATCATGGAGGCGGCACACGTATTTTTGCTGATTATTGGCAAGAGTATTTAGATGCATTACCGAAAGGAACAAAAAAAGGCAACATTGCGCATGCTTATGAATTGATGATAGGTGAAGATAAAGACCTGGCTCATCAAGTTGCAAAAGCTTGGGCGCGATGGGAAATTAGCTGTTGTACATTAGTGCCTAACGAAGAGTTTTTAAATGAGTCAACCAGTGATGAAAAGTGTTGGACCTTGGCTCGCCATGAAGCACACTTTTTACATAACAGGTGCTTTTTAGAAGATAATCAAATATTGAATAATTGCCACCTAATTGCTGATATTCCTACCACGATTGTCCATGGCCGTTATGACATTGTTTGCCCATTTGATAATGGCTGGTTGCTACATAAAGCCTTGCCAAAATCTAAGTTAGTGATCAGCAAAACCGCAGGGCATGCGTCAATTGAACCTGAAACAACACATCACTTAATTGATGCGACCAATGCTATGTTGGCATTGAGCAACTAAAGGCTTAGAGATTTTAAAAACTGTTTAGGTGACAGACCTACCTGTTGCCTAAACATAAAAATAAACGCTGAGCTTGAGTCATAACCCAGTAAGCTCGCTATATTTGCTATGTCATCTCCCTGAGCTAAGTGTTTAATTGCCACTTGTACATTTAATCGCTTACGCCATTGGCTGTAAGTTAAGCCTGTCTCTTGTTTGAAACGCCGTGTTAATGTGCGAGCAGATAGATTGACAAACTTCCCCCATGACACCAAGTCACTTTTTAACGCTGGATGTTTTAAAATTCGCTCAACAATGACCATTAGTTTTTCGTGTTGTGGGTAAGGCAAATAAGTATCGCGAACAGGTAGTTGTTCAAGGTAATATTCGATCAACTCTACCAGCGTACAATGGCGAGCTAGCATCTGTTCTGGTTGCGGTAAATTCAGTGATTCTAGCATCATGGCATTAAAGAACTTACTACCTTGCAAAACTCGCGGCTCATTCAACCATTGCTCTATTGCTGTTTGAGAAAAATATAAACCCACCAATTCAGCATCAGTTTTTGCAATTAACTCATGTTTAACGTTAGCGGGAATTAAAATGCCGTGACCTGCTGGTACTATGTATCTACCCGACAAAGTAATAACAGCTAATACACCTTGTAAAACAAAGAGTAATTGTGTTTTGGGATGTTGGTATAAACTTACACCTGCCAGTGCGGGAATTTGCCTATGCTGAATATTAAAACGCTTAGGATCTTTATCAAGTTTAGCTGTCACTTTATCAACACCATATAGAAAAACGACTTTTATATGTCATAAAGTGTTGATGAAAAACCACCATTTTTCAAGCAGCGTTTGGATTATCGCGTGTGGTAGATGGCAACAATCCAAACATCTACTTGAAAAGGTTAATGCCTGGCTTGGAAAGTAAAGTCAGCTTCATGGTGCAACGCACCACTGCCATCGTTAGGCGTAGTATAAAAACTTACACCGAGTTGTTCTGTTTGATGGTTGATCTCGATATGAGCAAACCCCCAAGCAAATGCTTTGTTCCATAGGAGTTCATACTGTGGATAGGCTTTTTCTTGAAAACGGGCTAACGGTGTATGAACGCCACGCATTTTTGAGGCTGCACCACTAATGATAAGGGGGAGAGCAGGCTTGCCTTGTGATTCTGGGTACAGTGAACAATCGTCAGTTAACAGTTCTAAGTCGTGCTCATGGCCAGCAATGTAAGCATCTGCGTATTGGCATAGGCTGGGCATAATTAATCGTCTTAAAACATGACCTTCATCGTATTTAGTGCCACCTATTGACCATAAAATATGATGTCCGTAGACAATTTTCCATTTTGCCGTAGAATTTTTTAAACCTGCCTTTAGCCAAGCAATTTGTTTTTTATCTTCGCCATTAATTGGCGTTTCATGTCGTTCAAAGTCTTCTAATTTGGCTGAACCATTGGCTAACGCGGTTGATAAGTCACTTTCACTGCCATCTGGGTTTAGCGGTATTTCATAAAATGTCTGACCGGTCAGTAACATGTTGGTATCGAGGACAAAAAACTCTATATCTTGGCCTTTTTTTCCTATGGTATAGCGGTAATAGCCTTGACTATCCATATGAAAATTTGGTTGTTTTTGCATCCAGGCTGTTTGTAGTGCAACACCTTTTCTCGATGTTTTCCAGTCATGGTTGCCCAAGGCCGAATACACTTTAAAATCCGCTTGTTGATTTATTAGTGGCAGTAGCGGAGCTAGGATTAAGTCATTCATACGCTTTTGATCGTCTTTACCATCGTTAGCATCTGCACCATCAGGATAAATATTGTCACCAAGCTGGATACCAAATTCACACGACTTTTGTTGGCAAAGTGTCGCCATGGCCACGCCTACAGGTAGAGCACCGCTTTTTTCTGTTGCGATATTGGTGTTGGGGTAAACATGAATTGGCGCATGACCAAACTCTTCGATAGGGCGGTATTCAGCTAGCCAATCTTCGCGCTCAGCTTGAATAAACTCCGCTTTTGTTTTGGGATTGTTGATATGTTTTTGTTTGGGATAATCAACACTGTAACCACCATCGCCAAACGCAAGGAAACTGGTGATCTTGGGGGTATTGGCGGAGTTAGTGTTTTCTTTATGGATTGTGGAGCAGGCCGCAATGGCCAATGTTAGTGGTAAAACGCAGTGTAGCGGGGAAATTTTCATTGGTATTTTCTCAACAATGGGGATGCACTTGCGTAGCTGCAGCCCCATTGATATCTAGCAAATTATAAAGAGTTAATCGTGATACCTAGTTCAAAAGAACGTCCGTATTCTTCGTACTGATAATTAAAGTTTCTGTGGCCATGGTACAAATACATTGGCTCATCAGTTAAATTAACGGCGTTAAAAAATACGTTAATGGTGTCAGTAAGATAATATTTAGCACTGATATCTAACTGCAGATGATCATCGCCATATACCGCGACACCACCATCGTCAAATTGATAACTCTTACTCTTGTAGCTGGCGCTTAATCGAGTGCTTAACACATCATTTTCAAAACCAATAATGGCATTGGCAATGGTGTCTGATTGATTGGGCAACTGGTCATCTGTATCGACAAATGTGCCATTTAAACCAAGTAATACACCAGAATCGAAAGACTTATTCCAGGCTAGTTCTAAACCTGTCAAACTCGCTGAGCCACCGTTAACTTGTTGAACAACTTCTTTAAAACCGTCCCATTGACCATTATCTTGAACTTCAGCTTGTTTAATGTAGTTATCGATATCTTTATAAAATAGACCAGCAGATAACACACCAATTTGTCCTGGGTAGTATTCAAGAGAAAAGTCGATATTGGTTGATTCCAACGGCTTTAATTGTGGATTACCCACTTCCGCTTTACGTTCAGATTCAACCACGCCATCATCTTCTGTGATTTCATTTTCAATAAGCTGAAAAGCGGCAGAGTCTGAAAATTTTGGACGTGCTATGGTATTGGTATATGCAAAACGCGCGACCCATTGATCATTTGGGGTGTACTTCACGTTTAAGCTTGGTAAAAGATGATCATAATCTTGTTTTACCTGCCAAGGCGTCACGTTAACATATTCGTCGTCGTTTACATCGTCGACAACCAATTCTACTTTGTTACCTGTGGTATCAAACGAGGTATCTTCGTAACGTACCCCTGTAACGATATGCCAGTTATCGATGTCTAATGTCACCATGGCATAAAGCGCGCTTATATCCTCACTACTTTGATAAGACTGGCCTAAGCTATCGATTTTAGTATCTAAGGTGTTTATTTCTAGGTTAGAGCGGTTGCTGTTAAAGAATTGGCGAATACCTTTTTGTGATAATCCAGGGCCAAAATTGCCTAAATCCCAGTCAACAGTTGATGTTGAAAATTGTTGAGCTGTTGCATCATTAAAGCCACCATCAAAAACAGTGATGTTTGCGCGATTAAACTTCTCGCGACTACGGTACTTACCACCAAATTTAATTGCACCATTATGATTGCGCCAGACAAACTCTTTAGTGAGATCTAAACGAAAGCTAGTTTCTTTATCTTCAGATAACGTGTCTTCAAGGACAATTTCATCAAATTCGAAGTTGTTTAAATTATGAGCATTAGCTGATTGGGTCAAGCGAGGGATATCACCTGCACTTTGATAACCCATGGTAATTTCTTCACCAGCAAAGCTAGCATCGATGCGATTTGGTTGCTCTTCACTCGATTTTGAGTAACTTGCTTGATACTCGATTAGCCAGTCGCCAATAATATTTTCACCACCGGTAACCGCAGAAAAAATTTCCTGCTCTTCATAGCGGTCTTTGGTATCACGGTCCATCTCGGCATCTTCAAACTGAGCGCTTGTATCAGTAGCAGAACTTGCCAAAATTAACCCTTTGTCGAATTTGTATTCGTTGCGTTGGCGATATTCATCATCAGAGAATTGGCTGTATAGTGTGCGCAAGTAGTATTTGTCGGTAGCCGACGTCACTAAATCAAAGTTAACCGCCGCACCTAAACGCTCACGGGTAATTTCATATGCTCGTTGCTCTATTTCTTCTGCGCCAAACTGTTCTACATCTTCACCGGTATTTAAGTCTTCAAATTCAAACTCGGCCCAGCCACCATCGGTTTCTACGTTATGTGAGCCAAACTTGCGTTCAAACCAAGAAAGTGCGGCGGCAACACCTAATTGGTTGTTGCCGCTCAGATCAAATACATCACTGTAACTACCTGATAATTTAGGGCTGGTGTCACTAGTAAGTTCGTTATAAGAGGCTTGACCGGTAAAGCTGTATGATTGTCCTGCACGGTCAAAAGCACTCAAACTTTTGACTTCAATGGAGCCACCAACTGCACTGGCGTCCATATCTGGAGTCACCGTTTTACTTACTTCTAAACTTTGTATAAGTTCACTTGGAATGACATCCATGGCAACACTGCGAATGCCTGCTTCTGGTGATGGCACATTGGCACCATTAATCGTTACATTGTTCAAGTTAGGATCAATGCCTCGAATACCAACAAAACGTCCTTCACCTTGGTCGCGCGCAATTGAAATACCTGGTAGTCGCTGCAAAGCTTCTGCAGCGTTTTGATCGGGTAATTGTCCAATAGCATCAGCGCTAACAATAGAAGTTAAACGATTAGCATTCTTTTGACGGTTCAAAGCGCCCGCTTGTCCAGCACGTTGGCCATAAACAATCATGTTATCCATCGACGAAGACTGCTGGCGTAATACATATTCATTGTTGTTCACAGCACCATCAGACACTGTAATGACTTTTTCAACTGTTGCCGCGCCTAAGTATTTAATTACAAGGGTGTATTGACCTTGTGGCAAATTAGCAAAGCGAAATGAACCATCGCGATTACTAATTGCAGTTAAATTCAGTTCTTTAATGGTGATTTGAGCGCCTTGGAAAAAGACACTTTTGTTTTCATCCGTAATTTTACCTTGGATTACCGCTTCATTCGCTAACACTGAATTGGCGTTAATGGCAGATAAACACGCCAGCGCGATTAACGATCGCTTCAGCGTAGTCGCTTTGTTTGATTTGCTCATGTGTGTTCCGAAGTTGTTATAGTATTTTTGTGCGAGCAAAAACTAATGTGCTTAGATGACAAAAATATGTCAGTTACAGGTTATTGGTGCGAGAAAGCTATCAAAAAAGGTTATTTTGACGCGCATTTGTATTCGATTGAGCCGAAAAGACCCCCTTAAATTCGAATAATCATTCCCAAATGCTTAATTGCTGGTGCAAAACATAAATAATACAAAAAAACATGGTAAAAAAGTTGTCACTTTACTGAGCTAAAATGACCCTTATGTCATCAAGTTTTTGCCTCTAGGCTCAAATCAAGCAAATCGTTTTTTTGGAATTTAAATGAATTTTTCTTACCTGAAGATGCATACAAAATTGTTTGTTATCTTATTTTTGGTGAGCAGTACTACCGTACTTTTTACTTTCTATCATGGGCAGAATAAACCCTTGAGTTATGCCGATTGGTACGATGTGGCAGGCGAAGCTGGCATTACTTTAATGACCTTGATTTGGATCTTTTTTACCTTAGCCAGTCGTCCATCAGGAAAAGTGACAAATATGTTATTTGGCGGCTTGCTACTTACTCATGTGTCAATGTTGTTAGACCTAATTGACGAATTCCTTACATATCCGGCATCAAGTGCATGGTTAACAACAATAGAATCAATACCTGCTCCTTTTGGCATGGTGATTATGTCGGTAGGGCTGTATTGGTGGCATCAAGAACAGCATGTGATAAATCAACAACTTCGAAAAACAGAACGATATTATCGTGAACACAGTTACGTTGATTTTGTTAGTGGTTTATACAGTGCTGAATATATGAAAATGCAACTGCAGCACGAGTTGAATTACATCACAGGAAATCAAGGTACTTTTAGTCTGCTGATGTTGGATATTTGTCAGTTTTCGAAATTTAATCATAGGTTTGGCGCTGTTCAAGGCGATAATCTATTGCGAGAAATAGCTCAGCTTGTGCAGATGAATATTCGCAATGGCGACCTTGCATGCCGTTTTGCCAGTGACCGATTTATCGTGTTATTACCGCAAACCCAACTCCAAGGGGCAAATACTATCGCAAATCACATTCAAACCGCGATTGCGCATTTAGCACATAAAAGTGGCGAGACGACCAAGGCGATATATCCAAGTATTGCGATTTGTGCCAAACAATATGGTGGTTTGCACAGCTATCAAGATATTTTGGCTGACTTGAGCCTATCGTTAACACAACAAAAGCGAAATGCGGCTTAACATGACCAAGGTATTTGATACACAAGAGCCGATATTTAAAAGCCATCATTTGGTGGTAGCACTTGTTGATTTAGGCAAACAAAGAGGTATTCATCCTGACAAATTGTTAAAAGGAAGCCGAATCTTTTATGACGATTTAGTGCGTGACAATATTACGCTTAGTTATCAACAAACTGAGCGAGTCATCCAGAATATAACTAAGTTGTCATTAATGGCTGATGCAAGCTTTTTGGTTGGGCGTAGATTATTTCCCAGTCACCTCAACGAAATAGCACCAGCGTTACTAAACTGTGAGAATGTCACGGCTTTGTTTAGGGTGATGTATTGCTTTCACTCTTTGTTTTTCCCGTATATTAGTGTGCAAGTTCATCAAGACCAACAGCACATCTACTTCATTCCGTGGACGACTATGTCCATGGAGAACAATGAGGTGAGCAAATTTTTAATCGAAGTTTGGCTGGCGTTAATGGTGAGTGTCATGAAGTGGCGCCTCACACAAACTCCGGACTTTGATTGTGCGTTTGCTTTTAGCCAACCAAAACATGTCGAGCAATATCAAGCTAATTTACCGGGTACTATTCAATTTGATCAGCCTTTGACAGTGATTAAATGCTCTTTAGGCTGCCGTCAGTTAGCTTGTGTCGAAAGCAATGTCAGTTTAAAACGCTATCATCTTTCAAATTTAAAGCGGGTTCGCCAATACAGTGTTATTCAGTTACTTACTTCGTTAATTTTACAAGGTAAAGTCAATACACTTGAGCAAGCAAGCGAGTATGTCGGGATTAGTCCTGCCACGTTAAAACGTAAACTCAAACGTTTTGACTGCAACTTTCAAACACTGTTAGATTCAGTGCGTAAGCGTCAGGCGGTATTTCAAATATCGTATTTAGGTTACACCAATGAAAAAGTTGCTCATTGCATGTCTTTTAATGATATTCCTAATTTTCGACGTGCCTTTAAGCGATGGACAGGTATGACTCCTAGTGACTTGCGACAGATATAGCAGCATTGCTCTTGTTGAACGAATCAAAATTGTAAATATTTTGTACTATGCGTTGTATTGATGCACTAGTTCTGCGTACACTTGCACAATTACATAATAATAACGATGGATATCCTGATGAAAAAGCTTACCGCAATTAGTTTTGCTGTGCTTAGTGCAACTTGTATGGCTCAAGGTAAAACTAGCTATCAAGTATCGTTTGATAACGCAGTGCACCATGAAGCACGTATCTCCGCCACCTTTACTGGTATCGAAAACCAAGTACTCGAAGTGCAAATGAGCCGAGCTTCACCTGGCCGCTATGCGATGCATGAGTTTATTAAAAATGTCTATAACGTTACTGCGGTAAATAGTGTTGGCCAGCCTTTAGAAGTAACTCGTGCTAACCCATATCAGTGGCAAATAGCAGGGCACGATGGTGAAGTTACTTTAACTTATACATTATTTGGTGATCGTGGTGATGGTACGTATACACAAATAGACCGCACACATGCACATTTAAATATGCCGGCTACGTTTGCTTGGGCAACGGGTTTTGAACAGCTTCCTGTTGAAGTGGAGTTTCGTCCATTTAATCCTAAGTGGAAGGTAGCTACACAATTGCCTCAAGGTGATAGCAAGTATGCTTTTACTGCGCCTAACCTGCATTATTTTTTAGATAGTCCTACAGAGTTAAGTGACCATCAAGTTCGCGCTTGGGATGTTGAGTCAAATGGCAAAACACAGACCATTAAGCTGGCGTTACATCACGATGGTACTGAAGAAGATCTAGACAAATACACGGAAATGGCCAAAGCGGTAGTCAACGAGCAAATCAAAGTATTTGGTGAGTTACCAAACTTCGATTACGGCGAATATACCTTTATTGCGTGTTACCTACCACATGTAAATGGTGATGGTATGGAGCATAGAAACTCTACTATTTTGACCAATACTAAGTCGTTAGATGAAGGTGAGTTTTCGCAACTAGGCACCTTATCGCATGAATTCTTCCATGCATGGAACGTAGAGCGTATTCGTCCAAAAGAACTTGAACCGTTTAATTTTATCGGCGCTAACATGACACCTAGTTTGTGGTTAGCCGAGGGTTTTACCACGTATTACGACAGGTTAACCATTAAACGTGCCAATGAAATGAAAGAAGGCAAGTTTTTGAAACATTTAGGCAGTATTGTTGATCAAGCCTACAACATGCGCGGGCGTTTATATTTGTCTCCTGAAGGAGCAAGTAAAATGGCGACATTCGTTGATGCTGGTGTTTCTGTGGATCGCACTAACTATTCAAATAACTATTTTAGCTATTACACCTACGGTAGAGCGATGGGGATGGCGTTAGACTTAGCTATTCGTGGCAATTTCCCAGGCAAGTCACTAGACGATTATATGCGCCAATTATGGATAGATTTTGGCCGCAAAGAAATTCCTTATACACGAGAAGATGCCTTAGCGACATTAGCTAAAATTACTGGTGATCAACGCTTTGCTGAAAAGTTTTTTGCCGATCATATTTTTGGTCAAAGCAAAGTAGATTTTGCTGCGCTATTAGCACCAGCGGGTTTAACAGTAAAACAAGTTGATGATGAAAGTCCGTATTTAGGGCATGTAAACTTTAACTTTAATGGTAATGACGCCATTGTAAGTAACTCTATTTTAGTGAATAGCCCGCTTTATCAAGTTGGTATTGAGAAAGGTGATCAGATTGTTAAACTTGGCCGTAGAACAATAAGGTCGCAGTCGCTATGGAACAAAGCGTTGGAACAATTTAAGCCTGGTGATGTCACAACTATTGAGTACATTCAACGTGGTGAAACCGTGAAGAAACAAATTACGTTTACCACTAACCCTAAAGTGAAAGTGGTTAAAATGGATGACGTGTCTGAGCAACAACAACAGTTCTTAACGGATTGGATTGGTGAGGACAAAAAGGATGAAACGGAAAATGCTGACAGTTTGTAAGCATTAGCTGTAAATGAAAAAACAAAAAGGGCTCGATAAGAGCCTTTTTTACAAACGAAAAGGAAAACAAGGTGTATACACAAGAACAAATTGAACAGTTAACTGCAGAGTTACGTTCAATGTTGGGCGACAATATCACATGGAAATATGAAGAGCGCTATGGGGTGATGTTGAGCGAGTTTGCTCAAAATAAATCCGATGGGGTTTTTGATAAACTTTCGCCCATGTTCCATTTTCAATGGGATTACAAAGCGGCTAAGAAATTACCCAAAGTGTTAAAAGACGAACTCAGAGATTTAGCACGAGTTGGCCGAAAGCAAAAATTATTATTAATTCCCAAACAAGACAATACTCCGGCAATTGCAGCTTTTTGGTGGCCCTGGGGGCATGGTGGTACTTACTCACTTCGTCTGAAAGTGCTGGAAAACAGTATTGACGCTGAAGATGTCAAAGAAAAACACACGGGTTTTTGGAGCCGTCTTTTTTCTTAGTCTAATTAACGGTGAAATAGTTTTGTCACCGAAAAGGCCAAGCAATTAAATGAAAATAACATCACTAGACCTTTCTCGGTTTAGTGATGTTTGTCCTATAAATTATCTTTTATTCAAATATATCGATAATGCGCTATTTGAAAGTATCTTTACTCTTCTATTGCTCTTAAACACTTGATGACAGGGTTAGATAGATATTTTCTTATAGGTAGGTAACAGCCCAAAAGGGTAATGCCAGTAACGGTAGTTGCCGTCGCAGCAACCCACACAATGGTATGAGTATTTATCAGTTGATTGAGTTGCTCACTAAACATTAAAAACAACAATGAACTTGCCAATACGCTGCCAACCAAACCTATCAGAAGTGCATTGACACTGTCTTTAAATATCATTGATAAGATATCACCACTTTTAGCGCCTATAGCTAGTCGTGTTCCAATCTCATATCTACGCAGCTGACTTGAATAACTTAAAATACCGTAGAGACCTATTATTGCTAAAAATAGAGTTAATATCGTTAAGCCGCCAGTTACGGCAAGGGTGGTGTATTGTATAAATAAAAGTCGGTTTTTATCGTCAATCATTGGCGCAACGGCACGAATGGTATAGTTGCTTGAAACTGAACGCACAACTTGTAATAAGTCTGCTTTTTTCATTGGATTGTCGGTTTTAGTTTTGAGCATTATATTTGCTCGTTTCCTTTTATCTGGTACGTATGCTCTTGGCGGCATTTCACGATCATTTGGTAGGTGTAACCCTTGCACTATACCTATGATGCGATAATCTCGTCCCCAAAATCGCACCTTTTTATCTAATGCATTTCCGGCCGGTGCTAGTAAGCTAGCCAGTTTTTCGTTGATGATCATTACCCATTCGCTATCAAGAATCTGTTGTTCTGTAAAATTATCTCCAGCTATAAAAGATTGACTTAACATAGGAAAATACCCATCGTCGACTAGCTTTACCTGAGGTGTATATTGCTTGTTGTGTTCAACATCTAGCAGTGGGTAATTACCAAACCAAATAAGTGGCGACAATGAAATAGTTGATTTTGCGATTTCTGGATGCTGATTTAACGCATTATTGATATTAATTAAATCGTTGCGTAAAGCCTCAGGCGCAGTTTGAGTAGGGTTAGTCTCAGCCAACCTTAACTGCCATAGGTTATCAACTGATATGCCTATTGGCTGTTTGATCGTGCGATAGGCCTGATTAAACATGGCTAAGTTAATAAAGATCAATGTTGCCGCAATAGTGATCTGAGTAGCAATTAAGCTTGTTCTAATCGACGCTTTAATTTGTATACCGCTACCTTTACCACTTTGACTTAATGTATTTCTTAGCTGGTGATAGGGGACTAATTGACGACAGATATAGGTAAACAGAGTATTTAGTGTCAATAAAACGCAGAAGCTAAAGCCGAAGGAAAACCAAGACAAGGTGAGCTCGTTTGCTCTTGGCAACACCGAACCTAAATATTGTTGAAGGAGATAGAATCCTAAATAAGCGATCGCCAAGACAAAGGGTAATGAAATGAAAAGCAACAGGCCATATTCAGAGAAAAGTAAACTAAACACCTTAAATTTATTTGCGCCGATTGCTGCGTGAATAGCAAGGTTGCGTTGTTGTTCCACGGTACGCGACATAAATAAGTTTGTGATATTAGTCATGGCAATGAGAAAAATACCTAAACAAGCAAAGAACACGTAATAAATAAGCTCTGTTTGGCCTTGGTAAATTTCATTGCTTAGCTCAACTAGGGCAACTGATATTTGCCAGTGTTGAAAATTAACATGATTGGCAAATTCTTGTTGCCACAAGTCGCTTTGTTGGCGGTTTAATTGATTCTCCAAGCGTTTGATATTTGCTTTATCGTCTGTTTTGATTAACACGTTAACGGCGCCATCAATAGAGGAGAGATCTCCCCAGGCCATTTGTTCTGTCCAATTGTAGTCCCAAGTCAACCAGAGCTGCGTTTTGCGGCCTAGATTTTTTACTTCTGGCTCAACAAAACTGGCCGCTAGTACGCCAACTATAGGGTGGGAAACTCCACGAATATCAATGCTTTTGGACAGTATATTTTGTTCACCTGAAAATTGTTCTTGCCACAACTGATGAGAAATAATCGCGCCAGGGCTGAAGTTATCCATGTTTTGTTGAACGGTAAAATTATGGCCTAAAGTAAATTCAGCACCTAATAAGATAAACCATTCAGGGGTTATGTAGCCGCTATCAATAGTGACCGGCTCTGAAAGAGAGGTGATAACATCTGTAGTGAGGTAGCTCAATGCCACCTCAACGTTTTTATCATGTTGTTTATATAAATGTTTAGCAGCGGGATATGAAAATCCTTCACCAACAAAGCCACCTTCTTGATCCATCATAGATTGCTTTGCCACATATAAATTGTCCATATCTGGATAGGGCAAAGGTTTTACTAACATCAGATAAATCAGGGTGGTCGCGCATAACAAAGCCCCCAAGGTAATGGCTATCGTAGCTATCACATTGACGCTGAACATAGGGTGGCGCTTAATTGCTTGCCACGCTTGTTTTAATTGATAACCCTGAGAAGTTAAAGCCATTATTCATCGCCCCTAAGGCAGTGTATAACAGGTTGTTTTAAATACTGTTTTACAGGTAAATAGCTGGCAATAAATACTATAACGCTGACAATAACAAGACTCATGACAAACACCCAAATAACCTGTGGGTTGATATATTCGTTAAGTAAATCTTGATAAATGTATATCCCTAAACAGATGAGGACGATGTTAATGAAAAGTCCCAGTACTAATGGTTTTACGTTTTCGCCACAAACCAATTTTATAATGTCTTGTGTTCGTGCTCCTATGGCAATTCGAGTACCAATTTCAAAACGACGCATCTCACTGTTGTATTTCAAAATGCCGTATAGTCCGATAGAACATAGCAATATAGTAATAATAATTAATGCCAATGTAGTTGATGTTGTTGTTTTAGTGGCAAACAGACGATTGTTTTTGTAATGCTCAATTGGATGATAACTAAAAATATTAAGCTGTGGGCTAACTTGATTAGCGATGGTTAAGATAGCGTCACGCGTTAATGTTTGATTTGGTTTTGTTTTAATTAAGAGCGCGTTTCTTGAAGCTCTGGATAAAAAGTAAAAACGAGGCTCTGGCGCTTTTTGTCCTGGCACTATGATGCTTTTTACCACACCTACCACTTCGCTTGATTGGTTAATTCTCATACCAATGACATTGCCATTGGGGGCCATTTTTTGTGCTAATAAATCATTGACAACAATACCCCTCAACTCCTCAGTACGCTGTTTGTTTTGCACGTTTTCACCAGCAATTAATGGTTGACCTATTAGCGCAAAGTAGTTTTCGTCAATGTCTTTAGCGCGTTCCGAATATTTGCGTCCTGATTGTTGTTCGGTAAAAGCTAACATAAAAAACGCAGATGGACGTTGTGATTGACTAACGCCTGCAACATTTGGGTGTGCAGCTAATTCTCGAATGAAACTTTGCATCACATCATCACTCATTCCCTGATTAGCACTAGGCAGAGCCATCATCAAGGCATGAATGTTTTCAGTTTGGTATCCTAAAGGTTTGTTCATCACTTTATAGGCGTCATTAAACAGAATACCGTTGGCAAATACTAAAAAGATGGCAATCGCAATTTGGCTAGTGATTAATACTTTACGGGTTTTTGCTGATACTTGTACTTTTGTACCTTTGCCACTGCTTCTTAGCGTGGTTATCAGCTGGCGATAGTTAGTCACACGTAGGCTTAGTGCGATAAAAAACACAATTAGCAGCATTAAAATGACTAGCGATACGGCAACCGAAAATAAATTTAAACTTAATTCGGCTGCTCGGGGTAAATAGCTTTCTAAATAAGCTCGAATTAGGTTAAATCCTAACTCAGAAACTAACATGCTCAACACTAGTGCTAGCGTCAGTAAAATCAATGCTTCGGCGACGACCATGGACATAATGCCTGAGGTTGGCGCCCCCACTGCGGCGTTTATTGCAAGTGTATGTTGTTGTTGAACGGTGCGTGCTAAATACAGATTAGCAATGTTAGCTATGGCGATAATCGCTAATCCCAATGTGCCTAATACCAATAAAAACAATAGCTTTTTGTTATCTTGAACCAGTAGTTCACTCAGCGGCGACGTGACAATATTGATTGCCCAATTATCAAAAAAGTTATGTTCAGCAACCTGTAGTTTCCAATTATCATTAATTAATCGAGTTAAACGTTCTGAAGCTTGTGTATGATTGATGTTTGTTGGCAACTTACCGACAAAGGTCAGTGAACCATCGTCGTTACCCCAGCGTACTCGCTCTGATTCCGGTACTGAATTAAAGTCCCAAGGAATAAACAGGGCAGATTTCACCCCAGGTGCGGCTAAATTTAGTTCGTTGAATTCTGGTGATATAACTCCAATAATTTCGAAGGTTTTTCCAGCAAAACTAATTTTGTATCCGATAATATCTTCACGTCCGTTGAACATATCCTGCCAAGTTTGATGACTCAACACGGCAACGGGATGATAGCTATCTACTTTTTCACTTTGCTCAAAGGCACGACCTAGCTGCATAGGCGCTGCAAAAATATTAAACCACTCTGGTGTAACGTAGGAAATTTCGACAAATGGCTTAGACGGCTCAGACGTTAGAATGTCAGCGTCAAGGTATTGCATAGCAACTTGTGAAAACATGTCATGATGTTGATACAAATGCATTAAATTTGGATATGTAAAGGCTCGTCCATCGACTTTTTGTTCGCCGTTGATCAGTTGGTGTTCAACATAAGTTAATTGCTCCTGATCAGGATAAGGCAGTGGTTTATACAGCATGACAAAAGCTAAAGTCAGCGCGCATATTAACGCACCTAAGGTTAAAGCTAATGTAGTAACCACAGCAAAACTATAACTTTTGTTATGTTTTAAGTTTTTAAGTGCAAGTGCAAGATGAAATAAAAAGAGTCGCATCACTGATCCCTAATTTTTTAGATAATTGTTAAGCTGTGGCTTTTGTTAAAGGTGCGTGTAAAACTTTACCGTCAAGTAATTGCACCTTTATTCTTGCCATATCGGCGTATCTAGGGTCATGGGTCACCATACAGATGGTTGTCCCTTGCTTGTTTAGCTCTTCAAGTAAATCCATTACCTGATCGCCAGCTTTTGAGTCTAAGTTACCCGTTGGCTCGTCAACTAGCAGAATGCTTGGATTGGCAACTAAAGCCCTTGCAATAGCAACTCGCTGTTGCTGACCGCCAGATAATTGATTTGGCTTATGACTGATACGGTGTGATAGCCCCACTTGCTCTAAGCGTGCTAATACCCTTTGCTCTATTTCTTGGTTGCTGAACTTTTGGCTATGATAGCGTAAAGGTAAAGCGACATTGTCAAATACGCTAAGTTCATCGATAAGGTTAAACGATTGAAAAATAAATCCAATTTTCTCATTTCTAACTTTGGCAGCTTGGTTAAGTGTTAATGAGGTTACATCATGTCCTTCGATAAAGTATTTGCCAGAAGTGGCAAAATCTAATAGCCCCATAATTGACAGCAAGGTAGATTTTCCACAGCCAGAAGGACCAGAAATTGAAACATATTCACCCTGATGTATGCTCAAACTGATACCTGATAGGGCGTGGGTTTCTAATTCTTCCGTTTCAAATACTTTTGTTATTTGCTCGAGTTTTAGTATTTCGTTCATGTTCAGGTCCTTAATTTAGTGCAATTTCTGGAGTTTGGTAGTTGGTTAAATCAGTTAAAATAAAACTTTCGCCTGGTGCAGCACCATGGGTAATAGCGACATAGCGCGACGTTTTTTGGCCAAAGATTATATCTACGCGAGTGGCTTTGTTTTGATCTTGGTCGAGGCGGTACATCGCCTGTTGGTTTTTTGCTTGTATATTGGCTGGACGCTCGATATAAGCAACATTCGTTAATACATCAGTAATTATTTCTGCATCAACGTTTTGTTCAGGGCGCATGTGGCTATCAAGTGTTTGGGTAAAGGTAACGTCAATCATCACAGCGTTGTCTCTAACTATGGGATCAATGCGTGATACCTTGCCAAGAACAATAGACTGACGTGTATTTACCTCAACTTCTTGGCCGATTTGAATGGCGTTAGCTTGCGATTGAGGTACTTGAATTTCGGCAATCAAATCGCTGGTACTGCCAATTAATGCAATCTCTTGCCCAGGGTTAATGCTTTGCCCTAAGTTGACAGGTAGCCTTTGCAAAATACCGTCAAATTTTGCGATAACATCCAGAGCATTTAATCGATCTTGAGCATTTTTTACGGTATTTAACTGTTGGTTAATTCTTTCTTTTTCTATTAACAGCGCCTCTTGGTGTACTTTCTGTAAGTGTGACAAGCTCTGTTTAGCTAGGCTAATCCTTGTTTTAAGTTGTTTTTCATTAAGTTGCGACTCGCGAAACTTTAAACCTGAGACGATACCTTGCTTAAAAAGCTTTTCTTCAGCTTCTCGCTTTAAACTTGCTGCTTCAAGCATAGCTGCGTATTCAGCGATCCTAGCATTTTCACTGATCACTTCTCGCTGTTGATTGAGCGCAAGCTGTCGAGAGTTGGCTTGCAAGCTATTGAGTTGTTGTTGAGCGCTGGACAGTTGGTATACCAATTCAGGGTTTTCCAATTTGACTATCAAACTGCCTTGAGTGACTACTGCACCAGGTTTTAACACGATTTCTTTTACTGTTGCGCGAGTTAAGGCGGTAATAAGCTCTTGTTTATGTGAGACGAGTTTGCCGTAGCCGTCAACAGAGACTCTTAAATCGCCTTGGTTCACTTGTGCAATCACTAAATCTTTCTTGTTCAAGGTTACCTGATTGACGCTTTGCTTAACCAAATAAACTAATAACAATGCAAGTAAAATAATAAACGCGATCGCTATGCGTTTTACTGAGTTATCGCTAGCTTGCTTTTGCTTTACAACATCCATAATAAAAAGATAAATAAATTGAATCACAATGTAACTTTGCGAAAAGCATGCCAAAGAAAATATGTCATAAAAACAATGGATTGAATGTTTTTGAAATTTGGTTAGTAGGGCATTAGTTCGAAATCGGACAACTTAATTTCGAAATCAGACTGGTTTATAATCTTGCCTTTAACGCGCTTAACTGTACTATTTACTGAGTTTTAACGAGGGCAGCAATGAAGCATTATTTAATTTGGGATTTACCAACGCGCATTTTTCACTGGGGTCTTGTGCTTTGTTTATTAGGGCTTTGGTACACCGCTGAGTCAGAAGGTGAATATATCGATCTTCATATGAAGTTAGGTTATGTCGTTATTGGCTTGTTATGTTTCAGGTTGATTTGGGGCATTATTGGTACCCGTCACGCACGATTTATGTCGTTTGTACCTACGCCAACTAAAATTAAAGCCTATGTAAAGCGTCCTAGTGATTATCCTGGACATAACCCGCTTGGGGCTTTGATGGTATTTGCTTTGTTAGCGCTTGTGTTAGTGCAAGCATCAACAGGGCTTTTTATTGATGATGACATTTTTAGTGCTGGGCCATATAACGGGGTGTTGAGCAGTTCATTAGAATCGTTGATGAATACTATTCACCATAACGGATTTGATTTGATTTTAATCGCCGCTGCTATCCATATTTTGGCGGTGGCTTATTACTGGCGAGTCAAAGGTAAAAATTTAGTTAAACCTATGCTTACCGGCAAAAAGAGTGAGAAGGATGTGCGCTCTGATGATGCAATTAATCACTCAAAACTACTTATCGCATTGTTCGTGGCCGTTGTTGTTGCATTATTTGTATACTGGTTGGTGGTATTAAATGCTCCAGTAGTGGAAGAGTTTTACTATTAATCGCTCTTTAACACAAAAAAAAGCGGCATAGCCGCTTTTTTTATAAGAATAATCGCTATTAGTCTTTCTTGAAGTTGTCGTGGCAACCACCGCAAGTTTTACCTACGCCGCCAATTGCCTTTTTAATTTCACCTTCATTACCTGAAGCGGCAACTTTCATCAAATTGGCTGATGCATCTGTTAAATCATTAATGTGCTTTTCAAAGCTCGCTCGGTCAGTCCAAACTTTATCTAATGCTTCAGTATTGGTTTTAAATTTTGACGTATCTAATGCAGTGTAGTCACCGATCATTAAAGATAATTGGTTAATGCGTGTTGCGTGTTTTTCTGCAAGTTGAGCATCAAATGGCACTTTGCCTCTTGCCATGCCACCTAGTGGGCCCATATTTGCGCCTAATAATTTAAACACTGCTTGTCTGGTTTCCGTTGCTCTTGCAGCTTGCTTTTCTGATGAAGCAACTTGTGCACTTGCTGAAAATACCATGAGTGAAACAGCACTCACTGCTAATGTTTTGGTTAATGTTTTCATTAATTGCCCTTTAACTAGTTTTCGTTATTTCCTTTATTATCGACCTACTATCTTAGCGATTTTATAAATTATGCCTAGGGGTACGGTAATAAAAGTTGTAACCGACTTTATCGCAAGCCTAAGTGATGTTAGTTCGTTGTACATACAAAATAACAAGTATTTCAACGTTGCTTTAGTTATCCAACAAACAAAATCGTATCATATATATTATTGTTAAATATGGATTATATTAAAAATAGTCCGAAAACGGACTAAATGTTCCCATAATCGAACCGTTCACTAATTAGTCTTATTGTTGGTTTTGGACGGGTAATACCATCAGTATGGTAACGCCTTTATCACTATTATTGTGAAGCTCAATGACACCGCCATGCTGTTCGATAATGTTTCGACAAAAACTTAAACCGATACCTTGGCCATCGGCTTTAGTGGTGAAAAGTGGTACAAAGGCGTTATCTAAATTGGCAAATCCGTGGCCGTCATCAATAATTTCAATTGCAATATGTTGGTCTTGTTTTTCTATATTTATCGTGATGTTTTTCGCTTGTGCCTCTTTCGCATTTTTAATCAAATTGATCAAGACTTGTTCAAAAAATGTGATGTCTACCCAAAGTGAACTAACTTGCCTATTGCACTTAATATTTATATCGGTAAATAAATTTGTAAGCGCTTTAAGCATCAACTCAAAATCGGCAACTTGTTTATTTAGTTCAATTTTTTTCGATAATGTAGAATAGCGGTCGACAAAGTTTTGTAGGTGTGAACAACGGTCGGTGATCACTTGCAGAATCTGTTTATCACGTTCAACCAGTGATTTCTCTGCTAGCGTTTCTGCCATAGACGAAACAGGTGTCAGTGAGTTACGGATTTCATGACTTAACACTCTGATGATTTGTTGCCAAGCCTTAAGCTGGTTCTCTCTTAGCGCTGACTCGATATCAACAAAAATCAGTAATAGATTACTTTCACCGTTATCGTCAAATTCGCTATGTTTTATCTGCCACTTGCCCGGCATTTGCTCTAAATACCACTGACCACCTTTGTAATTTAGCCCCAAATGTTCAGGTGTTGCATTGCGATGAACTTGCCACGGCTGACCAAATAATTGATAAAAAGCCTCATTGGCAAATGATAGTTGTTTACGTTGGTTAAACACTAAGATCGGCGAAGCAAGTTGCGAAATAAGCTGATACACCAAGAATATATGCTGGTCGTAACGAGATTTTTGCTGCTGTAATGTGCTACTTAATTCGTTTAATTGATGATGAAACTCTTTTACTTTTCCTTCAGGAAAAGATGATTTTGCAAACTGGTTAAAATCTTCTTGGCGGATAGCGTCCAAATGTAAACTGGCACGGGTAAAGGCACGTAGCGATCTAAATTTAATAACAGTGATCATCCACCAGACAAACATCCAATAAAAAAATTGTGTAACAACAATAGCTTGCCAACCGTCAATGATCTTAGTGGTTAATAAGCCCAAAAAGACAGCACCGGGTATGGCGAGTACTAACGAAGTAAAAGATAAATATTTTTCTAAGGAGCGCATCAGGTTAATAACTCGTACTTTTCAACTCGACGATACATAGACGACTTGGTCAACCCTAATAGTTTAGCGGCTTTAGGAATGTTGTTATCGGTTTGTTTTAATGCTTTTTTCAACAGACTTACTTCAGCCTCGTGTAATGTCATCAAAGGTAATTCGTTTGCAGGGGCACTAGCAGTTAATCTTAAGTCATTATCATCTATAACATTGGAAGAACATAAAAGAACGGCTCTTTCAATTAAATGACTCATTTCCCTTAGGTTGCCTGGCCAATGATAATGGCGTAATGCCGACTGTGCTTGTTTGGTTAAGTCGCAGAAATCCTTGTGGTATTTACGGCAAAACTTTTCAATAAAATAGTGTGCTAGCGGGACAATATCCTCTTGTCTCTCTGCAAGCGAAGGTACTCTTAATTCGATGGTGTTTAATCGGTAATAGAGGTCTTCTCTAAATTTATCTTGCGCGATCAAGCCGGCAAAATCTGCATTGGTTGCACTGATGATTCGACAGTTGGCAGTTTTGGTTTTGCTTGAGCCAAGCACTTCGTATTCACCGCCTTCTAATACTCTAAGTAACTTCATTTGTTGTGACATTGGCGTATTTGCGACTTCATCTAAAAACAACGTACTGTTATCTGCAAGCTCAAAACGGCCAATACGAGAAGACTTAGCATCGGTGAATGCTCCTTTAACATGACCAAACATTTCACTTTCGAATAAAGACTCAGCAATAGCGCCCATATTTACTGAAACTAAGGACTTTTGGTTACGAGAGGAATGACAATGCACGAACTTGGCTAGCTCACTTTTGCCTGTTCCATTGTCACCAGTTAACAGGATATTAGCATCAGTTTTTGCTACTGTTTTTAATTGATCAAGTAGTTGTCGAATGCATGCTGAGCGCCATTGATATTGCTGTTCAGGTTGCTCCGCTAGTTGTTGCTTTAAGCCAATGTTCTCTTTTTCTAGTGAAGAAAGTGATAGTTGCTGCTCAATCACATGCAGTAGGTGTTTATTTTTCCACGGCTTTTCAATAAAGTCATTGGCACCTAATTTCATTGCTTGCACAACAAGATCAACATTACTCCATGCTGTCATTGCCACAACTGGCGTTGTGAATTTGTTTTGTTGCATCCAGCTTAAAAATTGAATACCTTCGTCACCTGACGTGGTGTCCATGGTGTAATTCATATCGAGTAAAACTAGCGCTATATCATGTCGTTTTAGTTCTATTTGCGCTATTTGTGGGCTATCAGCTTCTACTACCTGATATCCGTGTTGCTCTAATAATACAACCAAACTTAGTCGAATATCTGCTCGATCGTCTATTACCAAAATACTTGTATTCATTATCAATTTACTCAGTAACTGTTAACTTACATCCTAGCAAATCACACGCCAGCATTACATTTTGAAATGGTATTATTATCTTTCGCTAGCTCTTGTTTGAGCCAATGAGTGAATACTTTTATTCGTTTCAAACGTGGTGAACCACCGTCGTAGAGTATAAATCGTTGCCAGTCAAAAGGATGTTTAATATTAAAAGGGATAACTAGTTGTTGGCTGTACAGATACTGTGAAAACAGCTCGCTGGCGGCCAGCGTTATACCATGACCTGCTAAAACAGCGCTCAATGCTAAATCGCTTGAAGTAACTTCAATTTGCTTTTTGTCATTGTGGTAACCCTCGACACCAGCGTGCGCAAACCAAGATTGCCAAGTGACTTCGGACTCATTAGCCAAACTGATTAATTGAAAGTTTAGCAGGTCACTTGGTTGTGTTATTTTGCCAGAAGCAAATAGGGCTTTAGAGCAAACCGGGTAGGCGCTAATGGTGCCACTTTCTTCAATTACTAGGCCATCACGTTTTACTGTGTCACTGTTGCGGCTAAAACGAATGGCTACATCAATGTGTTTCTTTTTTAAATCTTCTATGGCATTTGAACCGAGTACTCGAATGTTAATGTCTGGATAAAGCAGTGAAAACTTGTATAGTTTAGGCATTAACCATAAAGAGCAAAAAGCTTGTGTCGAGGTAATGGTTAAGTCGCCGGCGATGTCTTCACATTGAATCGCTTTTAATCCGGTAAGTATTTGACTAAACCCTTGAAGACAAGCTTCATAGAGAATGTTTCCTTGTTTGGTCAAATACATGCTGTGACCCGAACGGAAAAACAGCTTCACCCGTAATTTGTCTTCTAATAAGCGCATTTGTTGGCTGACAGCTGCTTGTGAAATAAATAACTCGTCCGCTGCCTTACTATAGCTCTGATGTCGAGCTGCGCATTCAAAAGTGTGTAGCGCATTCAACTGCTTTAATCGAATATCCATGACTATATGCCTCTTTTAATCCCTTGTTTTGCGTTACATGGTCATAATATAAGTTTGCCTTATGTTTTAGATTAATTCTTATCGTTGGATATGTAAATTTAATACACAGAAAATAGATGAAAACCTAATCATAAGGACAAGGCGATGGAAAGTAATGCTGCACCTGATATAAATAAAAAACTATTGATAGAGAACGCTATAAAAGATCATGAGGTTAAATATTGGCTAAAACAGTATCTAAAAGTATTAATTAGGGCACAGGCAGAATATTGGAATCTTTGGGTTAACTTAAAATAACATTAGGTTATGTAATGTGCTAAAGAAGGCAAGAGAACGAACTGGCGTTTTATAGTCATAATATATTAATATATTTTCTATAGGACATTAGATGACACTTGTTAGCAATGAAGGAATTAAAATGTTTGTTATCTCTTTGACATACTTGGTTGAACGTGAACAAGTTTTACCTTTTTTAGAGGAACACTACCAATATTTGGACAATCACTATGAGCAGGGCGTGTTTATTGCCTCTGGTCCAAATGAAAGTAAAAATGGTGGCGTTATCATTGCTCATAAAGTTACACGTGAACAGGTAGAAGATATCATTCAACAAGACCCTTTCATCAAAAATAATCTTGCCTCTATAGAGATCATTGCTTTTGAACCAACAAAGGGGAAATACGCAAAATAAATGCTATTGCTCATTTATGGTTGTCGCTAAGAAGGATAGAAAAACTTCGAGCTTTGGTGAGTCTTTCATTTTACCGTGATAAACAGCGTGAATAGTTTGGCTGCCCCAATCATAGTTGTCCAATATAGGGATTAGTGATTTGGCTTTAACTTCATCAATTACTTGATAATCAAAAAGCCTCGCAATGCCCATTCCTTGGCGACATAACGACTTGATGATGGCGTAATCATTACTTTGTAAAGTCGTATTTAAGGATAATTGATGTTTTATTTCCTGTTGCTCATAAGGCCATTGGTTTAACGTTTTGTCGTGTTTAAACACTAAGCATTGATGTTTATTTAATTCCGTCGGTAAGACAGGGCAGCCAAAGGCCTTAATATATGAAGGACTAGCAACTAAAACTCGTTGTGCTTTAAATAAGGGGCGACTTGTTAATTGTGAGTCTTCCAATTGGTTACTGCTTCTTAGTGCTAAATCCAAATGCTGTGAGGGTAGCTGAATAACATCGTTAGACAGTTTGATATCCAAGTGGATTTCTGGAAATTTTTCGTAGAAAGCCATCAAGTGGTATTCAGCAAGGTAATTTCCAATGGAAGGCGTTGCTGTCAACTTTAATACTCCTTCTGGCTTACTTTCAAATGCTGCAACCTGCGCTAAGGTATTATCAAGGTTAATCAGCTGCTGTTGTGCTCGTTGAAATAACAGGTGTCCAACATTAGTAAGCTCCAGCACTCTAGTCGAGCGGTTTAAAAGTCTCTTACCCAACTGTGATTCTAATCGTGCGATGGCTTTGCTCACCGCGGGACCTTGTACATTTAACTTGTTCGCTGCTGCCGTGAAGCTATTTTCTTCCACGACGGCGCAAAACACCTTCAATAGATAAAACAACTCTTTTTCTATTGTTTCCATTTGGGAACTTCTCTTCTTCATATATGGAGCTTTATAGGAAGTATTATGCCCTTGATAATGGTAATGACAATATAAGGAGAGAATAAATGCGTAAATTAATAGCCACCGTTGCTTTTGACTTAACGATTAAACCTGTCAGGGGGTATTTGCTAATAGCGATGTCGATATTCATGATGGCGCAACATAAAACGACAAGCGCCAATGAAGTTGAGTTTACGAATGTTAATTTAACCTTACCTGAAAACTGGTATTTAGGTGAAGTTGCCGGACTTGAGTTTTTACCCTCTGGGGAGATGGTTGTCTTTAATCGTGGTGAACATCCGTTACTCATTTTCAGTGCCACGGGACAGCTGAGTAGGGAAATTGGTGTGGGACTGTTTACTACACCACATGGCTTATTTGTGGATAAAAATGGTGACATTTGGACGACTGATCAATCAACTCATCAAGTTATTAAGTTTGATCAAACAGGTGAAGTTAAACTGATTTTAGGCCGCAGAAACTCACCGGGAAGCGGCTGGTACGATAATGGTTATCAATTGCTATTGCTTAATGCTCCGAGCGATGTTGCCTTAGACAGCAAAGGGAATATTTATGTAGCTGATGGCGGAAATTTTCGTATGGTTAAATTTGATCCAGGCGGAAACTTTGTCAAAGCTTGGGGTGAAAAAGGAAAGGAAACAGGTCAATTTAACTTCCCACATTCCATTCATATTGATCATAAGGATACACTTTATATAACCGATCGCCAAAATGCTCGCATACAGCTATTTGACACCGAAGGTACGTTTTTATCTCAATGGCAAGATATAGGTTATCCCTATGAAATTGAGGGATATGAACAAGGTTCCGTAATGATTACCGATGCAAGAACGGGAACCATTAATAAAATTTCTTATCAAGGAAAACTGCTGGAAAGATATGGGGAGTGGGGTAAAAAACAAAATCAGTTGGGCTTTCCTCATGGTTTAGCGGTGGATGATAAAGATGGCAAGGTTTATGTCGGCGAATTACTAAACTGGCGAATTAAGACATTCCACTTAAAATAGGCTTGTTAGTTACCTTTCAGCCTTGCTCAATTGACACATTAACATTAACTTTTTTTAATGTACGAGCAAGGTTGTTGCAACCTTTACTGTGCTACTTTTGATGTCCATTAAATTTTTTATTGTTGGATATTACAATGCAACTATCAAATCTTATTATTGTTATGGCGTTAATACTGTCATTCACTTGCAGTGCCAAAAGCTCAATTGAAAATGAACTGGTCAATCGTGTTGATGAACTTTTTTTGGCACAAACCTCATTTGACCCTGTGGCACTTGATAACTTGTTAGCGGACGAGTTTGTCGAAATCTCACCAAAAGGGGAGTTTGATACTAAACCTATGGTGTTGGAATACTACCAGGCTAAAAATAAAACTAACTTTATTCCCGTGATTGAAAAGAGCCTAGTAAACGTAAATTACGTCGATAATATGGCACATATAACCTTGAAGGAAACGTTTAAAACAGAGAACAGCGATACTGCGTTGTTTTCAATGCACGCTATTTTTGTGCTTAAACGAGTGGCGAAAGAATGGAAGTTTACCTATGCCCAATACACGCCTATAGTGGCGAAAGAGCGGTAAAACCTATAGATTGATGGTTTTAGCTTTCTTGAGGAAAAGAACAAAATGAAGGTTTTAGTCGTCGAGGATGATATAGAAATAGCGACTTATGTAGCCAAAGCGTTAAAAGAAGCAGGGCACATAGTTGACCAAACACATGACGGCAAAGATGCTCTTTTTTTATCAACTACCGAAAAATATGACGTTATCGTACTAGACCGTATGTTGCCTAATGTAGATGGGCTTACTATCTTGAAAGTTCTTCGAGAATCTAAAAATGATACACCTGTTCTATTTTTAAGTGCTTTGGCTGAAGTTGATCAAAAGGTTGTTGGTTTAAGAGCTGGCGCAGATGATTATCTTGAGAAGCCCTTCTCTGTTATTGAGCTGCAGGCTCGACTCGAAGTGTTAAATCGACGAAGTAAACATACCTATAACAATGATACATTACTACAAATCGACGATTTACAACTGGATTTAAATAGTCGTAAGGTAACCCGATCGGGTCATACCATTTCACTTCAGACCAAAGAGTTTCAATTGCTAGCTTATCTGATGGAAAATAAAGGACAAGTTGTCACACGTTCTATGTTATTTGAAAAAGTGTGGGATTATTACTTTGATCCAGCCACCAATGTCATTGATGTTCATATGAGTCGTTTGCGCGCAAAAATAGATAAAGGCCACGAAAAAAAGCTGCTACAAACTGCAAGAGGCAGTGGCTATTTTATTGATGGGTAAAGTCACATGCTAAAATTATCTATTACCCATCAAACATGGTTGTTAAGTTTTGCATTAACCTTAGTGTTGGTGGTACTTGTAACTCCGTTGGTACTAAACGACAACGAGTTAGATCAAGCACCAATTAGCCAGATCAGTGAAAAGATATCGACAGCATTTTACACTGGAGGCATTAACAACGTTGAAAGGGAATATGCTGAGCTTGCCACTAATGTTTATGTTGGGATAAAAGATCAACATGGAAACTTTGTCACATCTAACTTAGATAAAACTTTCAGCAATTATTTACATGAAATGACTAAAGCTGAGCTTGATCATGTATCGGGAAAGTCCTCTGTTAATTTTCTTCATCATTTAACCAATTTACCTGATGGTTTTACCTTGTATGTTGCTATCTGGCAGGCACCTGAAAAGCAAGACAACCCTATATTATTGGCTGGTCTCTTTCTAGGTTCAGTGACAATTGCTGCAGTGTTGAGTTTGATATGGGGCGTGATTATTCGGCGTCGATTGCAAAGTATCAATCAATTAACTTCACAAATTATTCGATCTGGCGATGTTTCACTACGCCTGCCTTCTTCTTCGTCATCAAAAGACTTTAACGAGCTAGAGTGCAACTTAAATAGCATGTTAAATAAAATAGAAACTTTAATGGAAGACGCTAGGAGTACAGGCGATGCTATCGCTCACGATTTAAGGGCACCATTGACTAGACTTAAAGGTAAATTAGAAACGCTCTCGTCACAAAGCGATAACCTAGACCAACAATTGCATGAGGCACACCAAGAAATAGACCATATAGTTACTATTTTTAATGCATTGCTCAGGTTATCGATATTAGAATCTGGAAAGCAAATGATTAAATTGTCACCAGTAGCGGTTTCAACCATAGTGCAAGATGTTGTTGAACTATATGAACCGTTAGCTGATGATAAAAAAGTCTTAATGGAGTTCACCTGTCACGATGTGATAGTCAATGCTGATAAACAACTGTTGTTCCAAGCAATATGCAACGTTGTGGATAACGCAGTTAAATTTGCACCAGAAGGAAGTAAAGTGTCAGTTGTTGTAGAGAATAGGCAACATGTCCACATAACAGTCGCAGATAGTGGGGCAGGCGTTACCCCAGCAAATATCAACAAACTAACTGAGCGATTTTTCCGAGGCGATGAGAGTAGAACATTAGCTGGAACAGGCCTTGGGTTAAGTTTAGTCAAGGCCGTTATAACGCTGCATCAAGGACAGCTTGAGTTTGCTGATAATCACCCTGGTTTAATCGTTACGATAACGCTTCCCAAACTTCAATAGATATTATTAAGCAACACGATACAAATGAAAAAGCGCTTTTACCGACGCTTTTTCTAATCATGTAAATTATTGCACTACTTTAAATTTTTCGCCTTCGACAGGATGAGAGCCTAATTGCACGGTCAGCTTTTTACCATTTTCTGAAATAGTAAAATAGACTGGCTCAGCATTAGCTTGATCGTAAACGAAGCGGCCTTGACCCTCGTATCTGAGTACTTGAGTGTAGCCGTCAGGGAATTGTTGGGCGACTTTACCATCAACATCAATCAGTTTTACTGCGTACGGGTCGTCAGGTGATGACTGATATAAACCAACCAATTCTTGTATCTCGTGTTTGGGGACAGGTATGTCTATTAATGTTTGGTTAAAATAGCTTTTAAGCAGCTGTTGATAGATGTGATGAAAGTTATCATTAGAACCATTAGATGCTAAAACTATGGTCATTTTTTCTTGTGGAAAATATGCCGCTATTGCGTTGTATGCGTCAAAAGTGCCACCGTGTCCAAAACCTTTTTGGTCAAAAAAGTCGACGGGTTTGATACCTAATCCAAAACCATTTTGAGTTTGAGTCATAGTGTCAACTAGTGACATAGGTATGATCAGGCCAGTAAATAAGGCGTTATAAAAAGTCGCGACTTCAGTTGGTGTTGCCTTGATTGCTCCCGCTCCTAAAGCAACAGACATATGTGATGCTGGAAACAAAGACCATTGACCATCTTTATAGGTATACGAATCTTGTGTTTGTCTATTTTGTTGAGCCTGCTGGGTATGATTTAGGCCTAATGGTATTGTTATTTTTTCTCGAAGCAGCTCATCAAAGCTTTGTTGGTAAACTTTTTCTAGAATAAGCGCAAGCAGATAATAATTGGAGTTACTGTATTTAGTATTCGTGCCTGGTGTAAAGTCACTGCCTAATGCCAAAATTCTATTAAGCATTACCTCTCTAGTTTGATTTTCAATTCGGTAGTTAAAAAAACCTTGTCCTTTTTTTGTGTAGTTAGCAATACCGCTACTGTGATCTAGCATAGCTCTTATGCTAATCAGGTGTGCATTTTCAAGTGTTGGGAAAAAACCTTCGACAGTTTGCTCCAGTGTAAGCTTTTGTTCATCAACAGCTTTAAGAACGAGAGTAGCAGTATAAGTTTTGGATATTGAACCTATTAAATAGCTAGATTGTGTCGTTGATTTTGTATTGGTATTGATATCGTCTAAGCCTGAACTGTCAGCGAAAATAACCTTGCCCGAATGCATAACAGCAACACTGCCCATAAAGTCAACTTGGTTGCGGATAGTATCAAAAGTGTGTGTTAATCTTTCTTGCTTAGCTTGAGTGTTATCAACGTGAACAGTTTTTGATTCTTTTTGGCTGCATGCCATTAAAACAAGTGCACTAAATAATGCCGCTGGTAGTGCTTTTCCCATATATTTATTCCCTTTGCTGATTACCATATCAAAAACGGTAATCAGCAAAATATGAGCCAGTACAAGATACGATTAAAATGGCTTTTTAATCAACTAGATAGAGTTAATTGTTTTTATGTGGCTAATGACTAAATAAACTAATAAATGACTGTTTTTGCTAAAAACTGCATTCAAGTCAACTTGTTAGTTCACAAAAGTTAAACTGCTTGTCCGCAGGCGACCCCTTGGCTCCAACAGGCCTGGAAGTTATATCCTCCAAGCCAGCCAGTCACATCAATCACTTCGCCGATAAAATACAGATTTTCTACTTTTTTACTCTCATAGGTTTTAGACGAGAGTTCATCTGTATCTACCCCACCAAGGGTAACTTCTGCCGTTCGATAACCTTCTGTTCCATTTGGCTTAATTTGCCATTTATGTAAGTATTCGCTCAGTGCTTGAACCTCGCTTTTACTTATTTGGTTGATGGCTTTATCGATAATTTCATGTTGGCTGACCATTGCTTCAATAAAGCGTTTTGGCAAAACTGTGCATAACATGTTTTTCAATGACTTTTGCGCACAGCTGTTTCGCCAATCATTGATCAGGGTCTCTATTGGTGAGTCAGGCAATAAATTAATTGTGACTGCTTGACCCGCTTGCCAGAACGAGGATATTTGCAATATAGCTGGGCCAGATAAACCACGGTGTGTAAATAAAATGTTTTCTCTAAATGTCACCTTGTTTTCACTGGTGACAGTTGTTGCGATGCTGATGCCAGATAACCCATCAAAACGTTCTTTATCGTGATCGTGTAGGGTAAATGGCACAAGAGCTGCAGTGGTGGGTAAAACGTTCAAACCAAACTGTTCTGCAATTTTATAACCTATAGGTGTGGCACCTAGCTTAGGCATTGTTAAACCGCCAGAAGCTACGACAAGAGTTTCACATTGGTAACTTTTACTGGTCGTGGTAACAAAAAAACCGTTGTCGTTTTTGCAGACTGAGGTGACTTCGCTTCGTAATTCAAGCTGTACACCTGCCCATTCGCATTCAGTTAATAAAATGTCTACCAGATCTTGAGCGCTATCATCACAAAACAATTGGCCTAAGGTTTTATGGTGATAGTTTAAGCCATGACGCTCTACAAGTTCGATAAAATCTTGTGCCGAGTAGCGTCCAAGGGCTGATTTTACGAAATGAGGGTTTTGGCACAAGTAGTTATCTGGTGTGGCATTTTCATTGGTAAAGTTGCATCGACCACCGCCACTGATCAATATTTTACGTCCAGGTTTTTTACCCATATCTACCACGGTAACTTGTTTACCACGGTAACCGGCCGTTGCTGCGCACATTAAACCCGCTGCACCTGCACCAATGATCAATACTTCAGTTGTTTCCACTTGTTTACTCGTTGAAATGAGGGTCGGCGAATTATAAAAGTTTAACCCGTTATTTGCGAATGAAATGCTTTTTGGGAGCATAAAAAAACCAGCTTTAATCGCTGGCTTTAATGGTTTACTTGTGTTTGTTAAACACCTGCGTTGGTCATAATGCTTGGTGAACCACTTTTGGCTAAATCTGCTAAGTCTTTATCAATAAAGAACAATGCTTTGCCATCATTACCAACAAGTTCAATTTTATCCAAAATGCCTTTAAATAGCTTTTCTTCTTCGTGTTGCTCTGCAACGTACCATTGCAAAAAGTTAAACGTTGAATAATCTTGCGTAGTGAATGCCGTATGTGCCAGTTGGTTTATACGCTCTGTGACTAAACATTCGTGTTTGTAGGTTTCTTCAAACACTTCACTTAAACATGAAAATTCATGTGGAGGCGCATCAATTACACCTAGAATGGGTAGGGCACCAGTTTCACTAACATAAGTAAAAAGTCGATTCATATGGCCCATTTCTTCAATGGCGTGTTTACGCATAAACTCGGCTGCGCCCTCAAACCCTTTTTCCTCACACCAAGCACTCATTTGTAAGTATAAGTTTGAAGAATAAAATTCTAAGTTTATTTGCTCGTTGAGTTTTTCAACCATATCTGACTTTAACATATTAACCCTCGATAAAATTTAACCGCTATATTTTGCCTTATTTGATCTAAGTGTTCAAATAAAAACTAATAAAATCAACGATGTAATAGTGATAACAATTGTTGTTATTGTTTGTTATACCTTTTCAAGTAGAGCTTGCGCAGAGCTCACTTCAAATTCTCCAGCGTTTTCAATGGCTAAGTGTGTTACTACGCCATTTTTAATCACCGCTGCATAACGTTGTGAGCGATATCCACCAAAAGTACCTGTTTCTTTACCTAAGCCTAATAACTTGGTGTAACTACCGTCACCATCTGCAAGCATAGCTATATGTTCGGCGTTTTGGCTTTTCCCCCAAGCATCCATGACAAAGGCGTCATTAACCGAAAGGCAAGCGATAACATCTACCCCTTTATCAAAAAACTGATCTGCCAAAGTAACAAAACCAGGTAGATGACTGGCCGAACAGGTTGGGGTAAATGCGCCAGGCAGGGCAAAAAGTACGACGGTTTTATCTGCAAAAAACTCTAGTGAATTATGGGTAATCGTTTCATTATTGATGCGCTGCTGGAATTGACCTTGGGGCATAGTGTTGTTGATTGAAAGCATGATTGTTTACTCCGGATGTGTAAGCGGTAATTTTAGCGGTTTACACAAAAAGCCTTTTGAGTGCGCCGCTCTTGCGCAATCTTTACATGCAAATCTCGGTTTATCAACAATATGCGCTATTTCGTGCAAGCTTTTCTCGATGTCTTTCTTCTTCCACTTACAAAGCGACTTTGCCATTTTTACTACCTCTAAATATAACACTATTAATTTTAGTCGATTGCCTTGTAATACGCACTAAATAGCGGCAAAGTGAGTAGTATAAATTCTAATTGTTTGGCACGTTATTGACACCGATAAAATCGTCAATGATAAACAAACCAAATAATGGTTGGCTTTGTCGTACTTTGAAAATAATAAAAGGGTAAAAGCATGGAAAATTTATATGTAGGCATAAAAGGGCATGTGGTTTGTATCGAGAAGTCATCAGGCAATGAAATTTGGCGGACTAAATTAAAAAGTGCCGATTTAACGAATGTGTATTATGAAGATAATAATGTATATGCCTATGCATACGGCCACTTGTTTTGTTTATCTGCTGCCAATGGCGAAATTATTTGGGAAAATGATTTAAAAGGATTAGGTTACGGAGCTTGCATTATTGCTGGGCAACAAAATGTTACTACGATGTCAGACCAGAATAATGCAGCAAGTGCGGCCAGTGTAGCTGCCATTGTTGCAGCAACTAGCGTTACTGTTGCCGGTGATGGTGGCAGTTAATGTTATTAGGTACTCATCATGTTGTTATTATTTGTAGTGACTATCAGCGTTCAAAAGCTTTTTATACACAAGTGTTGGGGCTAAAAATTATCGCTGAACACTATCGTGAACAGCGCGATTCTTATAAATTGGATTTGGCGTTACCAGATGGTAGTCAAATCGAGTTATTTTCATTTCCTAATGCTCCCAAGAGGCCTAGCTATCCTGAAGCTCAAGGGCTGAGACATTTAGCTTTTAAAGTTAACGATATTGACGAGGTTGTTAATTGGCTAAGGTCAAATGATGTTGAATGTGAAGCGATAAGAACGGATGAGTACACAAATAAACGTTTTACTTTTTTCAACGATCCTGATGATTTACCACTAGAGTTGTACCAAATAAAATGACAAAACTTTTAGTGATTGCCATAGCTGGTATTTCAGGCTGCGGCAAAACAAGCATTGTAAAGTCTGCTGCTAAACATTTTGCTTGTAAATGTTTACATTTTGACGATTATATTGACAAAAATACGTACCCTCAGGACATGACACAATGGTTTGTCGACGGGGCAGATGTTAATCAAATTAAAACCCCCAGATTTGCCAAAGCCATTCGTCATCATATTAAAACCAGTGAAGGCTTATTGTTGGTTGAAGAACCTTTTGGTACCTGCCGAGATGAGGTGTCGACATTGATCGATAAAACTATTTTGTTAGATGTACCGTTAGCGATTTGTTTATCTCGGGTTATTGAACGGCGACTAAAACGTGTATCTGCATTAAACAAAGGCCAAGTGTTAAAGTATTTGGCGAGTTATCAAGACTATTTACATCAGGTATATCAAAGTACCTTTGAACAAACGAGGGCCGTTGCAGATACGGTCATCAATAATAATCAATGTTATGACAAGGCAGTCACTAACATTGTTGAATTTATCAATAGTGTTAAAGAGGGTTAAAAAAGTATGTATCGGGGAAGTTGCTTGTGTGGAGCAATACAAGTAGAAATTACTGGTGAGATAAGCGAAATCATTCACTGTCACTGTTCGTTATGTCGAAAAAATAGCGGCACGGCTTACGCGACTAATGGGTTTGTTGATGCTGATAAATTTTTGGTTGTGAAGGGCGCAGATGCTATGTCTCACTTTTCCTTCAAACCGAGACGTTTTAGACATTTTTGTACCGCGTGTGGTTCGCCTATTTACAGCGAAAATCAAGACGACCCAAGTCGCGTGCGTGTTAGGTTAGGCTTGTTAGATTCTGATATTGCCGAAAAGCCCGGCGCTCATATTTTTGTAGGTTCTAAGGGCAATTGGGAAGATATGGATGCGGTTTTACCTCGTTATGACGAATTTGAGCCAAGTCGCCAAAAACAGAAATAAAAAAAGGCTGATAGCAAGCTATCAGCCAAAAGTAGTGCAATCATGTCGTTGGGGCAACAAAGTTACGCGACAGTTTTTGCTTTTTTCAACATAGAAAACAGTTGGTCTTTAAGCAGTAAACGCTGCTTTTTTTGTGTCTCAAGGTAATCGTCAGAGGTATTTTCTGCACCTGTTTCAATGCGATGTACCTCGTGATCCAGTTCATGATATTCCGTAAAAAGTCGAGCAAAATGTGCATCGTTCATTTTTAAATGGCGGATTTCATCTTTAAATTCAGGAAATTCATGGTGTAAATCATGTTTTTCAAGTGTCATTTATTATCCCTCGTTTTTATTTAGCGCAGTCAATACAAGTCGTCGTGTAAGGTAAAGCTTCTAGGCGATCAGGGTTAATCTGTTCGTCACATTGCTGGCAAATACCATAGTTGCCATCTTCAATACGTTTAATCGCCTGAGTTACCAAAGATAATTCTCTCTTAGCTTCATGATGGATACCATCAAGCACTTCGTCATTTTCGCATTCCGTCGTTTGTTCAGAAAAATCAGCAGAACGACCTTTTTTAAAGTCTGCTTCTATGGCAGTAATTCGTTGACTCAGTTCAGTTTGTTTATCTTTAAGCAGGGTAGATAATTGGTCTGTCGTCATGCTGTGCTCCTTGGTTTTCTTCATCATAACCTAAGGAATAAATTGCACTTTGATCTAGCACAACAAATTGATTTTGGAGGGAGAAAAAAACCAAGGCATTTGCCTTGGTTTTTCAATGGTTATTTAAGAGTTTCGAACTCGTATTCTTTAGGAGGTTTGACACCCATTAGGTGTTCTACAAAATAATCCCAACGTTTACGTAGCATGAAAGGCTCACGTGCAAAACCATGGCCACGGTTTGGCAGCATGATCATGTCGAAATCTTTGTTTGCTTTAATCAGCGCTTCTACAACGACTAAAGTGTTATATGGCGGAACATTGGTGTCTGTTGTGCCATGAGCAATTAACAACTTACCTTTCAAGTTTTCAGCAATTAACTGGTTAGCTTGGCTGTCATAGTTAGTGGTACCATCTTCGTTTTCAACTAACATACCATGCCATTTTTCACCCCACTCATCAGCGTAGTTTCTGTTGTCGTGGTTACCAGCTTGAGAAACTGCAACGCTATAAAATTCAGGGTACATCAATAGCGCACGGGTTGAAGCAAAACCACCACCTGAATGGCCCCAAATACCTACTTTAGAATCGTCGATCCATTGGTGTTTTTTCGCTAGCTGTTTGATAGCTGCTACTTGATCAGGAATACCGCTATCGCCCATGTTGCCATAATAAAACTCGTGGAATGCTTTAGAACGACCAGGAGTACCTAAGGCGTCAATTTCAATGACAATAAAACCTAGCTCAGCGATAGATTGGTTGTCACCACGAGATGCAACAAAGTGACGACCACGAATAGAGCCTACTTGAGGGCCCGGATACAAGTAGTTCACTACTGGGTATTTTTTACTCGCGTCAAAATTACTTGGCTTATACATCAAACCATAGATGTCGTGTTCACCATTACGATCTTTCACGGTAAAAGGAATTGGTGCCTGCCAGTTATTTTCTTTTAACTTACTAATATCCATGGCTTCAATTTGGAAGCCTTTACCGTTGTCAGTACTTCTTAGGAAGCTTACTTCAGGCGTATTGTATGTTGAAACGCGATCTAAGAAATACTTACCGTTTTTACTTACAGCAACACGGTGATGTTTTTTCTCTGGTGTTAACAGAGTTAAGTTAGAACCGTCAAGATTCACACTGTAAAGGTAATGGAAGTATGGATCTCCTCCTTCACGGCCAGCGCCAAGGAACAAAATCTTACCAGCGTCTTGATCTACGTGCAGTAGCGAGATTACCGTCCAGTCGCCTTTTGTTAATTGTTTTTTAACCTTGCCTGATTTGCCGTCAATAAGGTAGAAGTGGCCCCAATTTGAGCGTTGTGAAAACCATAAAATTTCGTTGGTTTTATCAAGGTATCTCCAGCTAACACCCTGTACACCTGATTCAAAAAACGTTTCTTCACTTTCAGTAAAAACAGTGGTGACTTTGCCTGTTGTAGCATTGGCAAATTTTAACGTCGCATCTTTGTGATCACGAGATGATGAAACAAAAGCAAAATGAGAGCTGTCTTCTGACCAGTCGATGTCTAATAGGCTGCCGTCACGATCTGCTACATGGTCAGTGATTGTTGAGCGGTGTTCGTCAGGTGCCATGTCCAAGCGCACAACTTTGGCATTATTTACGTCGATAACAACACGTTCAATTTTAAAAATGTGCTCGTCACCAGGTAGTGGGTATTTCCAAACATCGATGTTTGGGTGACCAACAGCCGTTGATACGATACCCATTTCACCAACTTTACGACCATCGTGTTTAAACGTAGTTAGCTTAGATGAATCTGGTGCCCATGTAACTACAGGCTTTTTACTGCGGATCCAACCAGCATTATTGGTGGCATAACCGAAGTCCTTTTCACCATCAAAAGTTAATTGAGTGACTTTATCGCTAGCCAACTCACGCAACCATAAGTTGTATTCTTTGATGAAAACTGCTTTTGTGCCATCAGGAGAAACAAATTCGTGACGCTTGGCGACATTTTTATCTTGTTCGCACAAATAGCTGGTTAAATCACAGCTATATTTTTTTCCTTTAACACTAATAGAAATGTTGTTTTTAGCAGTAAAACGTACGCTATAAAGTGGTAGTTTATCCTGATTAATTTCGCTGTCCGTAATGCGCGCCAGTGAGTCTGCTAGTTTTTGATGATCAAATGCGAGAGACTTTTGTTGTTTGTCGGCATCTACACGGTAAAAACGCTGGCCTTCTGGCGTATTGCTTTTATACACCAATACGTTGTTGTCAGACCATGTAGGATAATCAACTGTTCCGTAAACTAACTTGCCCGTTGTCGTAGACAGTTGTTTTTCGGCACGCAAATAATCTTGCTTAGTGAGATCAGCTTGTGCTGGCGAAGCAACAACAAGTGACGCCGCAGCAATAGACATCAATTTGTTCATGATGAAGAACCTATTTTGTTTTAGCTATATAGCTCGATGGCACACCGAGCCTCGGTTGCGGGCTAGCTTACCATATTTTTGTGGTTAAGGTATTTGCCATCGTTCAGTCGAATAAATTTTAAGATTAACAGCAGGTGTATACGACTAAAGTCTAATCAAAAATTCACCGGTTTTAGACTTAGGTCTAATTTCTAAAGCGAAGATAACTCTCTACCGTTATATCCAGAATAAAAATAATAGTAACCAATTAAACAAAAGTAGCGATAAGGCGAAGAGCTGTACCTATAAAAAACGCTACTCACATGGGGAAAGTAGAATGTTAAACAAGAAAGTAAGTTTGGTAGCTGCAGCAATCGCTGTATTATCAGGCACGGCGCACGCTGGCTATGAAATTAAATTGACGGATAAAGACACCATTACATTTGGTGGCTACATCCAAGGTGATTTACGTTACATTGATGGTACTGCCTCTTCAACGCTAACAAATGATGATTTTTGGATTGGCCACGTTGTTAAAGATGATGTGTCAAATACAAAGTTTTCAGCTAACTCAACAAGATTTAACACAAAATATGTCCACGGTGACATAACCGGTTTTATCGAGATGGATTTTTATGGCGGCGATGGCAACGAAATTCTCACTAATTCTCGCCATCCGAGACTTAGACATGCGTTTATCAAATATAAAAATTGGACTGTAGGTCAAACTTGGTCGACTTTTGTTAACACCAGTGCGTTAGCTGAAGCTGCAGACTTTGGTGGCCCGTTAGTAGCAGCAGCCTTTGTGCGTCAAGACCTTATTCGTTACACCAATGGAGGTTTTCAAATTGCTATAGAAAACCCTGAATCATATGGTGGTTACAAAGGTGCTGGCGGCTATGGTTCAAAAGATTCAATGCCAGATGTTATTGCTAAATATACCTTTAGTGGTGACTGGGGTAACGTATCGGTTGCTGGTCTAGCTCGTAAACTAGAAACAGCTGGTGGTAACTCGGAGTCTGGTTTTGGTTATGGTGTGGCTGGTAAAATAAATACCTTCGGTAAAGATGACTTCAGATTCCAGTTCCACGGTGGTAACACGGGCCGTTATGTAGGTGCTGCTGCGGCAACAGACTTAGTGGGAGAAGAAGTAGAAGACACAACTTCAATTTCTGTTGCTTACCGTCATTTTTGGACTGAAACCTTAAGAACTAACGTGTTCTATGGCAACACCGAAACCGACGAATCTGATCGAGATCGCACTCACTGGGGCGTTAACATCTTCAAAAATGTAACACCTAAACTTTCATATGGTATTGAATTTGGTAACTTCAAAGCAAAAGACTTAGATGCCGATTCGGACTATGCACAACTTTCGGTGAAGTACGTATTGTAACGACTTATCGACACCACCTTGCGTTAGTTAACCTCTTTTCGGGGTTATTTAGGGAAGCTTAGCTTCCCTTTTTTTATCTAAACTTTTCGATTCTGTATGCTATTTAATCAGTAAGAATACCGGTTAGTACCAAGGTATAATTTGATTATTCGTGATTAAGATCAATAATTCATTGTGTTGTTGATAAACTTAGCTAATCTATGTCAACGTTATGAATGGGTTGGTTAAATAACCTACGAATTTGAAGAATATATGAATATAACCACGAATGAAGTCACTTTTTCCGAACACGAACAGTTAGTTTCTACCACAGATACCCGTGGTGTGATCACTTATGCCAATGAGAGTTTTTGCCGAGTGGCCGGTTATAGCAAAGAAGAACTGATATCACAGAATCACAATATTGTTCGCCATCCAGATATGCCTAAAGCTGCCTTTGGCGATTTGTGGCAAAAGCTTAAACGTGGAGATTCGTGGCGTGGCATGGTAAAAAATCGCTGTAAAAATGGTGATTACTATTGGGTAGATGCCTACGTGACGCCGCTGTATGAAAATGATGTTATTGTTGGTTATCAGTCTGTTCGCTGTAAACCAACAAAACAACAGATAGATAGTGCTGAAAAGCTTTATCAACAGATCAACCAAGGTAAAGCTATTCGTGAATTTTCAACCAATATTACTTTAAAGCGCAGTATTGGTGCTTTGCTTGTATTGCTTGTCACAATGTATAGCGCATTGTTTATTTCCTATCTAGCCGCAGGGTTAATATTATTGCTTGTTGTGTCGCTAATTCTATTGTTCAATGACGAATTTGTTACGATACCCAATCAGGTTGCTCAGTATAAAGAGACATATGACAGCCCTTCTAGACTAGTTTATTGTGGCAAGGGCATCACAAATTTACTGCATTACCCGTATTTAATGACACAAGCAAAAGTGCGGACTATTTTGGGGCGTAGCCATGATTCAGGAAAAGGCTTGCTTGACTTAGCACAAGAACTAATACAAACCTCAGAACGTTCTTTGACAGGGTTAGTCGAAGAGAATAGCCAGCTAAATCAATTAGCAACTGCAATTACCGAAATGAGTGCGACGGTACAAGATGTTAGCCTAAATACCACCAGTGCCTATGATAAAGTGGTGATCATACAGGATGAATGTAATCAAGCGATCGGTGTTATTGATAATAGTCAAAATAAAATCAACAACTTGTCGTATGAAGTAGAGAAAGCTGCCACAACGGCAACTAGCTTAGTGACAGATGTCAGCAGAATCTCAGATATTATGTCTGAAATTCAAGGTATTGCAGATCAAACTAACTTGTTAGCCTTAAATGCAGCGATTGAAGCGGCGCGTGCAGGTGAGCAGGGCAGAGGGTTTGCTGTGGTTGCTGATGAGGTAAGAACCTTAGCGGGGCGTACTCAAGCTGCTACTGTGCAAATTCAGGGCTCTGTTGTAGAACTTCAGCAAACACTTCAACAATGGAGTGACATCATGCTATCGAGTCGAGATGACGCACAAAGCTGTGCAAGTGACGCAAATGAAGCCAAAGTGGGCATGGACAAGATCAAAGCACTGATGGATGAAATGACTGATATTACTGGGCAAATAGCTACTGCGACTGAGCAACAAAGTGCAGTAGCCGCTGAGATTAGCAACAATGTACATCAAATTGATGGTATTTCAAAAGACAATACGGCAATTGCTCAACAAGTTAATCAGCATGGTGTTGGGGTAAATCAAACAGCTGAGAAGCTTGAATCGCTAAGTTCTACGTTCCGATAAAAACTTAGTGGTTTAAAGTAAAAAAAGCTGAGTTATTAACTCAGCTTTTTTATATATGGTGATTGGTTTATAACCATTTATTGTTTTAATTTAGCAAAGGCATCAGCAAATGCATTACCCATTGCGGCATTGGCGGGATCCTTACTCTTTGGCTTATTTGTTGTTTTTGTTTGCGGTGTTTTAGCCGGTTTATTACTATTTTTGCTATGCTGCTTGTGATTTGGTTTTACCGACGCTGTAGTATCGTCTAATCGCATGGTTAAGCTAATGCGTTTTCGCTCTACATCCAGCTCCGTCACTTTTACTTTTACAATGTCACCTGCTTTGATCACATCTCTTGGATCAGAAATGAATTTATCGGTAATTGCTGATATATGGACTAAACCATCTTGATGTACACCTAAATCAACAAATGCACCAAAATTGGCAACGTTAGATACAACGCCTTCTAAAATCATACCGACCTCAAGGTCTTGGATTTTTTCGACACCTTCTTTAAATTGTGCGGTTTTAAACGCAGGTCGAGGGTCTCTACCAGGCTTTTCTAATTCTGCAATAACGTCTTTAATCGTGACATGACCAAAACGACTATCAGCTAAGGTGTCAATATCAACAGCTTTTAACTGTTCAGTATTGGCAATAAGTGACGCAATAGAGCTATTTAGCTGCTGTGCAATTTTGTCCGCTAAGTCGTATGTTTCTGGATGAACACCGGAAGCATCTAACGGGTTTTCGCCGTCTTGAATACGTAAAAAACCAGCCGATTGTTCAAATGCTTTAGGGCCGAGTCGTGCAACATTTTTAAGTTCTTTTCGATTACTAAAGCGGCCGTGTTCATCACGATAGGTTACTAAGTTCTGTGCTATGGTTTTATTTAAACCTGAGATATGGCTAAGTAGTGCTGCTGAAGCGCTATTTACATCAACACCAACGGCATTAACACAATCTTCAATTACATTTTCCAACGTTTGTGTTAATTGGCTTTGGCTAACGTCATGTTGATATTGGCCAACACCAATGGCTTTAGGATCAATCTTAACTAATTCCGCCAGCGGGTCTTGTAAACGACGAGCGATAGATACAGCGCCTCTAATAGAAACATCGAGATCCGGAAATTCTGCCGCGGCTAACTCTGAAGCAGAATATACCGATGCGCCAGCTTCACTGACAATCACCTTACTGACGTTGTTATTTTCCAGCGTTTTTATCACTTCAGCGATTAATTTGTCACTTTCCCGAGACGCGGTGCCATTGCCGATAGCGATAAGCTCCACTTTATGCTGTTTACACAGATTCACTAACGTTCGAACTGATTTGCTCCAGTGGTTTTGTGGTTCATGTGGGAAAATGGTCGCGGTTTGTAAAAGCTTGCCGGTATTATCAACGATGGCAATTTTACAACCAGTGCGATATCCAGGATCTAAGCCTAAAGTGACTTTAGGGCCCGCCGGTGCTGCCATCAATAAATCACTGAGGTTTTTGGCAAATACTTTAATCGCCTCAGCTTCTGCTTTTTCTCTTAAATTACCCAAGGCTTCTGTTTCAAGAGATTGGCTCAGCTTTTGTTTCCAAGTGAGCTGGATAACTTGTTTAAAAAATTGCGCAGCAGCTTGCTGAGCAAAGTTAAACCTTAAGTGTTCGGCGATCATTTGCTCCGCGAGGCTAGATTTGTCGTCGCTGTTTGGCGCAATATCAATACTTAGTGATAAAAAGCTTTCATTACGACCTCTTAACATAGCAAGCGCTCTATGTGATGGTACTGAGCTTAGGCGTTCACTATGGTCAAAATAGTCTTTATATTTTACAGCATCCTTTTGTTTGCTCTTGATGACTTTACTGGTTAAGTGTCCTTGTTTATTCAGTAGTTGTCTCAGTTTTGCAATTAACTCTGCATCTTCAGCATATTGTTCAGCCAATATATAACTAACACCGTCTAAAACTGCTTCAACATCAGCATAACCAGCATCGGCATTGATAAATTTTTCTGCGTTATCATTTGGTGATAACTGCCAGTTGTTGGCCAGTTGCTCAGCTAATGGTGCCAAACCTGCTTCAATGGCTTTTTGGCCTTTAGTTCTGCGTTTGGGTTTAAATGGTAAATATAAATCTTCAAGACGAGTTTTATTGTCTGCAGCTTCAATTTGCTGACGTAGCTCGGCACTTAACTTTCCTTGTTGCTCTATGTTATTTAGAACAACTTCTTTTCTATCATGTAATTCTCGTAAATAGCTGAGTCTTTGTGACAATGTACGCAAATGATTATCATCGAGACCTTGCGTCGCTTCCTTGCGGTAACGTGCGATAAAGGGCACTGTTGCGCCATCGTCAATAAGTGAAATTGCAGCTTCAACTTGTGTAGGTTTTACACCTATTTCTTGAGCAATCTGCGCAGCAATACTTGTCATGAGGTTACGGTCCTAACGAATTTAGAAATAATAAACTTTTATGATTGCCAATATGGGGATCGAGATATCAATTTACTAGGGTTGGTTACATTTTTCATCGTTGGTTTGATTACTAATTTGTAACGGTGCTAATCTTACATTTTGGCCAATAGCGTCAAAAAGCCTTTAAAAAGGCATTAAAATCATCCAGCAATAACAATTGTCAGAAAAGGATAGCTGATATGAAATCATATAGCGCCATAGTGCTTTTTATTATCGCCATGTTAGTCATAACTAGTGGAGCACACGCGAAAAATTGGAATAATGCGTTAAATAGGTTAAAGGTCAATACGTCGATAGTCAGTATTCCTGTCGCTAGCAGTAATGAAGATTATGCCATCGGTGCAGTATTAAATATTCCCAAAGAGTTTAGTAGTAAAGCACTGGTGATCATAGTGCATGGTAGTAAAGGTGTTGATACCAGAGGTCAATATCATCAGAGTTCGCTACATAAGGTGGGTATTGCCACGCTTGAGTTAGACTTGTGGGCCGCACGAGGCATGCTTGATGGTAGTTTTATTCGTCCACGGGCTGTGCACGAAACCTTACCCGATGTCTTTGCCGCCTTCCGCTATGCGGCACAATTACCACAATTTGATGAGGATAAAATTGGCATTTTAGGCTTTTCTTGGGGTGGTGTTATCGCCATGCTTTCTCGAGAAACGTCAATAGTTAAGGAGTTCTCGCCCGTTCATCAATTTGCTGCTCACGTTGCGTTTTATCCTGTTTGTTGGGGCTACACAGTGATCCCACAATATAAAATTTCAACGACAACACAAAAGCCGATATTAATATTAACTGGTGAGCTTGATGATTATGATTTACCTACAAGTTGTGATGATTGGAAGCAATCGTTATCAGAGTCAGAGCAAAATTTTGTAACAGTTGAGGTATTCAAAGATGCTCACCATGCTTTTAATAGCTTTGAGCCACAAAAAATAGTGGTCGATCCATTTAGCCATTTAGGCCAAGGGGGGGACGTGTTAATGAAACCTAACAAAAAAGCGCGCAAAAAAGCTAATCGATATTTAGTCGACTTCTTTAAAACACAATTTGATGTCGACTAAAAAAGTAAATAAAGATTAAACGTCAAATTCGCTAACAGCAATATACAGCTGTTAGCGAAGCGTAGTTGCCTACTGCATATAGTGATCAATTGCCGACTTAATTACTTCCGGATGTTCAAATACAACCAAATGTTTAGCTTGGTTTAATGGAATGTATTGACCGTTAGTTTTTGTCGCAATCTCTTTAGACCATGTAGTGCCTTCTTGTTGCCAACGTATCATCACATCGATGTTCTCATCGGCACTGTCTATTTGGGCTTGTTCAAAGTCTGAGTCAATGACGGTAATAGGAATAGAGTTATTAATTTTAATGTCGGCTACGGCATCTAAGTCACTTGGATATTTTGCAATATTCATCGCTCGTGCTTTTTGTCCAGCTATGGTTAGCCTACGTTTGACCATGGCGTGATAATAATCCCAATCCATCAATTGGCTGAATTCAGTGGGTACCATTGCTTGAACTTCTTTGGTTTCATCAGCAATTTTTTGTGTTGAGCGCTCGGTGAAATAGTGATCTTCAATATGAGGTTGTAAATCGACAATATACTTTTCATACCAATCAACGGGGTAGCCTTTGTAAAACGCAATTGAATGTGGCAGTAATATATCTGGGTCTATCCAAACCATGTTGTTGATTTTGATGTTAGCATCATCGGCATATTTGGCTTGAAACAATTGTGCGGTGATATTGCTGCTGGCAAAAGCTACTAAGCTAATTTCTCGTTCATTAAGCGACACTAATATTTGGTATAAATCGTCTGCTAATAACTGATAAGAGCCATTAGGATTGTAAGGACTAAAACCTAAGCCAGCACTGTCAATAACATGCACACGATAATCTTGTGCTAATAAGGGTTGTAGTAACGCATACCAAGCGCTGTCACTGTGAAAATTCTTGTTAAAACCAGAGAGCAATACTACTGCTGGACCGGTATTTTCTGAACCCATAGTTCGGATCTGTCTTAATCCGTTTGAGGTTTGAATCAGTGATGCATGCTGGGGTAATTGAAAATCAGACACTTGTTGAAAAAAATCCAATATGTATTGGCTGGTATTAAATGATGAGTAGTTCCAAGTGTGTCTGCCGCCATCAATGGCAACGAGTTGATTTATCACGCTATCACTTTTATATAGATTTACGGTGACATCGTCAGACAACTGAGTTTGCGTTGCAGGTGAATGCAGTTGGTTTAGCGAGGCAATTAACTCAATTGCCGCAGGACTGGAAATTAACGCCCAATTACTGTGCTGCAATCCTTGGAAGGGCAATACAGAATCTGCGGTGCCGTGAATAGCTAAATAATTGGTCGGTGTAGTAATTTGGCATGTTTGCGATAAAGGTTTAGACATAGGTGCTGCCACTGCCGCTAACGCCTTAAACAAACTACTTTTGTTGCATAGTAAGTTTTGGCTGAACAGGGCGCCTTGAGAGAAGCCAACACCATATATTTCGCCATCTAGTATGCGATAGTTGTTTTTTATGTCGCTAATCACTTGTTCAACATAAGCTAAATCATCGATGCCTTTTCGATGAGCAATGTTGCAATCGCAGCCTTCATTCCACTCAACCTCTTGCGATTTGGCGTATACAACAAGGTAGTCTTGCGAGAGTTGTTCAAATTGGGCGACGCCGCTCATTCCTATGCCACTGCCGCCTGAGCCGTGAAAAACCAGTAATAATTTGTAAGCTTTGTCGTTGTTAAAGTTCGCTGGAGACGCAATATGATAGTACCTATTGTTCAAGTCTATTCGCTTAAGCGAAGAATTCACTGGTGATGTAACACTCGGCTGTTCAGCACTGTCATCTATTATCGTATTGTCTGACTGGCAAGCGACTATAAAAAAAACTATCGCTAAAATGGTGAGGTTATGTAAGAGTGAATTATTCATATATTGTTAACCTTTGTTGATTTTCGGTCAAAATAGCATTTAAGCTTTTTAGGGGAATATTTAAGTGATAAAGCGAGGTTATTTTTAGCTTATGTTTTTGTTATCAGGGTTAAAGTCATTGTATTACATGGTGTTACATGGAAAGGTTTGAGGTTTATGTTGCCGATGTTTTTGTTGATTTTGTTAATCGGCAACTTGTTTACCAGTCAAAAACACGTCAGTTAGAGCCAAAAGTTTTTAGATTATTAGAAGTACTAATTGATGCTGACGGGGATCTAGTGTCCAGAGATCAACTTATTGAACGAGTTTGGGATGGACGTGTTGTTGGTGAAGGGGCAATTAATAGAACCGTATCTATTCTTAGGCAGCACTTTGCTGAATTTGACGAAAACAAAGATTTTATTGTTACCGTGCCAAAAGCTGGCTATAAGCTTCAATTTCTTACCAAGATACAAATCAGCACTACAAAACAAATGCAACAGCGTAAATGGCATGTTATGCCTCTAGTTGTATCGATGGCTGTACTTTTTGTTATCGTATTGATCTATTGGTTTATTCGCCAGCCAGCTCAAAAATTAATTACATTTGAACCAGCATCGCGAGTGAGTGCTCAGCCTGGTGTTGAGTATAATATTTCCACTGATAAAAAAGCCGAACAGCTACTTTTCACTAAGTGGTCGAATAAAGAAGCAAATGCTCAATTAGAGTTAAAATTACTAGCGTCAGGACAGTCGAAGCCACTTATTGGCCTTGAAAACAACAATGTTATTAGTCAGCAGCTAAGTCCTAATGGCCAATTGATGGTATACGCTTACCGTAAAAATGATCGCTGCTACATAGCTCTCTATCATATTGTTCAGCAAAAAACTCGCGATATTCACACTTGTGCGCAAGATAGCTTGCCTAAGTTTACTTGGCATTGGAACAATGAATATGTGTATTTTCGAGAGCGCATCGACAAAACACAGCCATATACTATTTCACGTTTTAATTTAGCCACCGATAGGCTATCAAAAATGTCGTTACCTCCCTCCGATGGTAATGTAAAAGGCGACTATTTGATCAGCCATCATGGCAATCAAAATCAGCTGCTGATAGTCAGGTATATTGATGAATCTCGTGCCCAATTGGTGGTGTTAAATAGCTTTAACGGTGCTGAAATCTACAGCAAAACCGTTGAACTACACATTGATAATGCCGTTTGGCTAACGGATAACCTTGTTGCGTTAGTGGAGAAAAAACAACTATACACCTTCAATGTAGCGACTTCAGAACTTACAGAGCAATTTAATACACCTCAAACCATTTCATCCCTAAGTGTTGCCGAGCAAACCTTGTTTTATAGTTCGCTCTCTCAAGTGACCCATATCATCAAGTATGATGTTTCAAATGCCAGTAGACAGGTGATCGATGAGGCAAATGCGCTGGCGCAGTTACCTAGAGTTTCAAAACAAGAGAACTTAATTTACCTGTCGGATAAAACTGGCCAGCTTCAAATTCACATGTTATCTGCTGAAAAACAAACTACCATTTTGACTGAACTGCCATTGCGATTAGGCTTTGACCGCATAGAGTGGGCGGCAAACGGTGAATACTTGTTGTTAAGTCGCCAAGGGGCTATTTTCAGGTTTGATGTAAAAAGCCAAAAATTAGCGCAATTGTTGGATGAATCTGCCAAAGCTTATGTGGTTAATTTTGGTGAAGATCATAACGATATTATTTATGGTAGTAATCGTTCAGGTCAGTGGCAGCTTTGGCGCTATAATGTGACAACAAAACAAAATCAACCGCTGACAAAGCGTGGTGGTTACAGTGGCAGGCTTGATAACAATATTTTGTATTTTACCAAGTTTGCACAGGCGGGCTTGTGGCAACTTGACCTAAAAAAAGGGGAAGAGCAGCTGGTAATTGAAGATGTCGATATCATCAATTGGCTTAACTGGCAGCTGATAGATCAGTTTGTTTACTTTTATCGCCCTGAATCAGGTATTTGGCAATTTAATCTAACAAATCAACGAGAAGCATTGGTAATGCCGTTATACCAAGGCATGTTACATCAATTTTCCGTGTCCAGTGATCATCAAACAATTTATGTCACTGAAAGTGCAGCGGTAGAAGGGGACGTCTACAAATCTAAATTTTCCATTACCGGGCGTTAGCATGAATTTTTGCTTAACTTGGTATTGCCGTTAATCACTTTAGATTAGAATAAACCCTATGAACTTTATGTTATTAGTCACAAACACCTAATACTTTTTAAATACTTAGTATGAAACGAAGCCATTACATCACCCGCGAAGGCTGGGAACGCCTTGATAAAGAGCTTAAATATTTGTGGAAGGAAGAACGTCCGCGTATCACCAAATCAGTATCTGAAGCTGCCGCGTTGGGTGATCGCAGTGAAAATGCAGAATATATTTACGGTAAAAAACGTTTACGAGAAATAGACAGACGTGTACGGTTTTTATCGAAAAGATTAGATGAACTCGCGATTGTCTACCCGGAGAAGCAACAAGAAGGACGAGTCTTTTTTGGCGCTTGGGTTGAGGTTATCGACGATGATGATCGCCATCATGTTTATCGCTTGGTAGGTGCTGATGAGTGGGATATTAAAAAAGGCGAGATCAGCATAGATTCTCCAGTAGCTCGAGCGCTAATTGGTAAGCAGGTTGGTGACGAGATCAGTGTTAAAACACCAGATGGTGAGCGCTATCTTGAAATAGAAGATATTTGGTACAAAGCGCGAAGCTAAATAAAAATAGCCGCCCAATTATTAGCTGAGCGGCTATTATACCAATTGCTCAAATATTTAATTCAATTGGTATTACAATAAGCCTTATTGTTGAGCTTGATTAACCCGTCTATTAACAGGGTAACGTTCAAAATCCTCCCAATAATGAATACCCCCAAGCATTTCTTTAACTTGATAGCCCATTGACGCTAATTTCAATGCTGCCTTGCTGGCGCCGTTACAGCCAGGGCCCCAACAATAAACGACAAATAAAGTGTCTTTGCTAAAAGGCTGTAATGTTTGCGTATTTAACTGTGAGTTGGGGATATTAATGGCGGTAATAGCATGGCTTTTTGCATAAGCCTCAGGAGAGCGGGTATCAACTAAAACAAAATGTTTACAACCTGCTTTTATATCGGCGTATACATCGGAGCAGTCTGTTTCACAAGCCAATTTCTTGGAAAAAAAATCAGCGGTAATTTCTGTACTAATATTGGGGTATTTATTTACGTTTGACATTGAACATTCCTCAAAATTTTTCTCAGTGTAAGACTAAGGTTTCTCAAGGAGAATTCAGTATTATTGAAGGCCTACTTCATATAATCTGAATGGGTATTACAAGGTTAGTGATATACATTAAGACAAGAAAATAGCGTTGGAGGTTTGGTGGAGTTTTATCATTTGCGTTCGTTTGTTGCTGTTGCTCAAACGGGTAACTTAACTAAAGCGGCACAACGGTTATATTCAACGCCGCCAGCGATCAGTGCGCACATTAAAGCGCTTGAACATGAACTGGCGACTCAGTTGTTTGTTCGTTCTAGTAAAGGTATGGCGCTTACTGCCAAGGGTGAGATTTTGTTAGAACAGGCATTACATACCTTAGATAGCGCACAACATATGGTCAATCTTGCCTGTGAAAATGCGACCCAATTAATTGGCCATTGCCATATAGGGCTTAATCAAGATGCTCAAATATTGCAGGTCACCAAACTAGCGCAGGCGCTTGTAGAGCATTGTCCCGGTATTCAAATGACATTTAGCCATTTTACTACCGGTGACATTATTGAACAGCTTGAATCAGGACAATTAGATGCCGGTTATGTTTATGGTGCTTTAGATAATAGTTTTTATGCTTTAACCATCATGACCCAGCGTGTTACTACCATAACTCCTGCAAACTTCGATACATCCTCAATTGAATCTATTAGCGATTTGGCCAATCAAACTTGGATTTCTGTTGGTAAAAAATGTCCGTTTGACTTGGCGTTAACAAAGCAATTGCCAAGCTCGATCAATTTTTCTTTTGCAAGTAGCAATGACAAATCACGGGTTGATCTAGTCTGTGCTGGGCTTGGGTTAAGTTTTGTTGAGGAACAGGTGGCAATAAAGTTAGTTGAATCAAATAAGGCAAAGCGTATTACTTTGTTGGATTTTGATATGCCACTATACTTTGCGGTAAGAAAACAGCGGATTGAAGAACCTATAATGCAAGCTATTTTGCAAGAAGTACGCATACTGTGGCAACTACCTTATAAAAAGCCACAGGGTGAATGAGCTTGTTGGTAGTTAACCTCAGCTTCGCATAAGCAATGCGTTTCTAGGTGCTATTTTTACTGACTTCTGCGTTATTTTGAAGCGAAATAGCTAGCTATTCCTGCTGCAAAATGCCTTGAATTCATACAAAAATATCGTCCTAGAAATATAGAAGTTGATAAGCTATTGTTTTCTTTGGTTTAACACTATTTCTTATACAAACCTGAGGTTAGTTAGGTACTACCAACAAAAGCTATTTTTACAAACTTGCGATACGATCCAATAAATTCATCACTTTTTCACTCGCTTTTTCCATATCATCGAACGCTTGTAACGCCGCTGACTGGTTGCCTTGTGATAGCAGATTTAATGCGCTAACACCACTTTGGTGAACTATTTGATGAGGCTTGGCAAGCTCTCTAAATGATTGGTTGTGGCCAAAAGAGTTTTCACCTTCACTGTTGTACCATTTGCCTAATCGACACGAATGATGGTCGGCAAACTCATCAACACTTTTATTACTCAAACCCGAGGCAACGGCATATATTTCACCTTTCCAGACAATATGGTCGAGTTTAACTGTTTGAATAAATGAGGCTAAAGTTGCCTGTTTGATAGTGTCAGACATAGATGAACAATTTTCAATAATCGCACTATAGTCCGCACTAAGTGCTTCAATGTTATTTGAAAGTTGTTCGTTATTACCCTGAATAGCAGAAACAGAACCAACGGTTTCTGTGGTAGAGTTAATAATTTGGCCAACCAGATCTTGTACTTCATTAGCAGAAGTATTGGTGTTATTAGCTAAGGCTCGCACTTCATCGGCAACAACACTAAAGCCTCGGCCTGCATCTCCTGCACGTGCAGCTTCTATCGCGGCATTTAATGCTAGGAGATTCGTTTGATCTGAAATACTGGAAATTGTTGCGACAAACTTATTGATACTGTCAGCACGTTCAGATAACCCCGAAATTTGGCTAGACATAGTGCCCATTTCCGATGAAAGGGTATGCATGTCGGTGACAATAGCATTGATTGCTGCAGTAGAACGTGTCAATGTATCCTGAATGCTACTTGATGAAACTCTTTGACTATCAATAGCTTGATAGGCACTTAAAACCGATTCTCGAACACCGTATACCTGTGTTATACATTCCACTAAGTGTTTTGCTAAACCATCGTTAAATTGACTTGGTTGCTCATGCTGAATCAATTGCTCATCTAACAGTTGTTGATTTTCCTGTTGAAGACTCTGATATTGTTCATGTAAATCTTTAAATTCACGCTGCAGCGAACGGTGTTCTTTTTCTAGCGCGTTATAAGTGGATTTTAAAATGAACATATATGTATTTTCCTCTGAAAATTGCTTAAAAAGAGCATAGGCTAAATTAAATCGAAAGAGTAATGTTGTGCTGATTTACCTGTTGGCTTTGTTGTTAAATTAAATGCCCGTCCACTAAGTGTAGACGAGCAAAGTAAATACACAATCTGTAGTTTAGGTTAGGATTTTACAATTCGAGTGTTAACTGGCGTTTGACAAATATCGAGCACTGGTTTTGGCTTTTTATAGAAAAACGCACTACTGCGGTTTCGTCGCTCCTCTAAGCTTTTTGTATAAGCTTGGCTGTCAGTATTTTGTACTTGAAGTTGAATTTGCTCTGCTTTGGGTAGGTCACTCATCATGCGTACTTTGACCATAGGTGTGAAGGTTGCAGCTTCAATTTTATCTTGTCCTTCAATGCCTGCAGTGCGTTGAATAGCTTGTACATGGTTCATGCCATGAACAACACGACCAAATACCGCCATAATGCGATCTAGGTATCTCGGCGCTTGACCATTGGTGATGTAAAAGTGACTTGAACCGGTATCAGGCTCTGTGCCTCTTGCCATGGCAATAACACCGGGACAATGTAACATCCATGCCTTTTTCTCATCAGGTGAATGCCCAAGCGCAAAACCATCTTTAAAACCCGTTTGTGGAGCAAACATGTCATTTTTTTGCACTAGAGTATAAGAAAACTGATCCGTAACTGAAAATTCATCTTCCATCGTCAGTGCTTTCACTTGTTTGTCTTTGTCTGAGCCGTCTTGCGGGCCCGCTTGCGCAACAAACCCGTCGATTACTCGATAGAATTTTTCATCATCATAGTAACCAGATTGTACCAGCGACTTAAAGCGCTCAGCGTGTTTTGGCGAAAACTGTGGAGCTAATTCGATATACACATTGCCGTGCGGTAACGTCATTACTACCACATTTTCAGCTGACAATTGACGCCACTCTTCTTGATTGACCGAGTCAGTAGCTTGCACATAACTTGACGCGCAAAGCATGGCCACTAAAGCAAATTTTTTCATATAAGGCTCTAAAATCACTATTGTTTTTAACCACATTACCGCACTTTACTATATTGGCGCAATGCCTTTGTCTTGATACACTTGTTGCAAAATTCATTGAGTTTTATCACGCGGAGTTAACAGTGAATAAAAATCTAATTACTAATGCCTTAGCATTAGGTTTGGCGCTAGTTGGTTATTTTATGGCGATGCCAGTGCTTTTTACTGTGGGAATTTTTGCCTTGTCTGGTGCGATTACTAACTGGCTGGCAGTGCATATGTTATTTGAGAAAGTTCCGTTTTTATATGGCTCTGGCGTTATTCCTGCACGTTTTGAAGAGTTCAAATTAGGTATCAAACAATTAATGATGGAGCAATTTTTTACTGAAGAAAATATTGATCGCTTTTTGTCTGACAGTGCAGGAAAAGCAAGTACCTTAGATTTAGTACCTGTGATTGAAAAAGTCGATTTATCACCAGCATTTGATAACTTGGTTGACGTAATAGAATCATCGTCGTTTGGTGGCATGTTAGCTATGGTGGGTGGCCGTGAGGCACTTGAACCTATGCGTGAACCTTTTATTGTTAAGATGAAAGAAACGGTCGGTGATATCTCGCAAAGTGATCAATTTAACGAAATTCTTCGCAATGAATTAGAGCAACCAAATGTTATTGCTGGTATGCAAGAAAAAGTCAGTGACATTATTGAAAAAAGACTGAATGAATTAACACCTGAGTTAGTGAAAGAAATTGTTCAGAAAATGATACGCAAACATTTAGGTTGGCTAGTGGTATGGGGCGGAGTATTTGGTGGACTTATCGGCCTTATAGCTGCAGTTAGCGGTAGTTTTTAGTATTTTAGCTGAATTTGTTTTTACATTTTGCTGTAAATAAAAACGTGCTGTTTTTGCGTTAACGTTCGCTGAAATTTCCGTTCAATATTTCGTAGTGCTAAATAGACTAAAAGCTTGACGTTTTTTTGCTGTAAATTGCTTTAACTTTGCATAGATAGCAGCTATGCTTGCGCTTTACATTTCGGGATTTGCAAGCCTCTTTTTACGACGGCGTAAATAGGGGGAAATCTCACTCATTAATAAGGTAAATGGAGACATGTTTGGTAGCTTAAAGGCATTGCCTGCCGACCCTATTTTAGGTTTATTAGCTAAGTATCGTGAAGATAACAATCCAAAGAAAATTGATTTGGGTGTTGGTGTTTATAAAGATGAAGCTGGACACACTGCAGTACTCGACTGTGTAAAGAAAGCAGAAAAGTATCGCAACGATAATGAAGATACCAAAGTTTACATTGGACCAACGGGTTCACCGTTATTTAATGATGAAATGACTAAGCTCATTTTTGGTGAGCATAAAGTAATAAATGAAAACCGTACTCGCACAGTATCTGCTCCAGGTGGTACAGGGGCTTTACGTGTCGCAGCAGAATTTATCAAGTCATGTAAACCAGGCGCTACAATTTGGGTGAGTAACCCAACTTGGGCCAACCACACTGGTTTGTTTCAAGCGGCTGGTTTAACGGTAAAAACCTACCCTTATTATGACTATGAAAACAAATGTCTAGACTTTGATGGCATGTTAGCAGCGTTAAAAGAAGTTAGTGCTGATGATGCAGTATTGCTTCATGCATGTTGTCATAACCCAAGTGGTATGGACTTAAGCACTGAACAATGGCATCAAATTACTGATGTTGCTAAAACTAACGGTTTCTTACCTGTTGTTGATATGGCCTATCAAGGTTTTGGTGATGGCTTAGAAGAAGACGCTTCTGGTTTACGTCACTTAGCTGAACATGTTGAAGAGATGATCGTTTGTAGCTCATGTTCTAAAAACTTCGGTTTGTACCGTGAACGTATTGGTGCAACAACGTTAGTTGGTAAATCTTCTGATGCGGTTGATATTGCCTACTCAGTATTACTTTACGTTGTACGTGTAATTTACTCTATGCCGCCAGCTCACGGTGCGGCAATCGTTGAAACTATTTTGACCTCTGATGAGTTACGCAACCAGTGGTTTGCTGAACTTAAAGAGATGCGCGATAGAATTAACGGTAATCGTCAATTAATTGTTGATAAACTTAAAGAAAATGGCGTTACACGTGATTTTAGCTTTATTACACGTCAACGAGGTATGTTCTCATTTTTAGGTATTACACCTGAACAAGTTCAGCAATTACAAGATGAATACAGTATCTACATGGTTGGTTCTAGCCGCATGAGTATTGCAGGTATTGCCAATAGCAATGTTGACTATTTAGCACAGTCAATTGCAAAAGTACTTTAGTTAAAAGTAAATAAAAAAAACCGAACCTTAGGGTTCGTTTTTTTTACATCTGAAATTTATAGATATAAAAAAAGCAGCTTGAGCTGCTTTTTTTAGTGGCAATTAGTTGTGTTTTGCATTCACACGAATCAATAACACATATACGGTAGCCAATACCGCCAAAATTGTAGTTGGTTCAAACATAGGGGAACCTTTCTTCCTTGTTAATTAATTTCACTTGTAACATGGATGCTTGGTTGTTTATGCGAGCGACCAAGCAACGATATTATACATCGCTTATTAAGAACTTAATGTTACAGGCGAAATAATAACACAATAAAATATTAGAGTAATAGCTCTTTCTGACTAATTGGTCGAATTTATTGTTAAAGAAATCAAAAGACTGTCTTCCAGTCTTGCTTCATGTCTACCACTTGCCATTGTAGTTGTTCGGCGTAATCCAATGTATTTGTACCAAAACAAAATCGTGTATTGGGGCTATACGCGTATTCTCGCTCGGCATCAGTATGGTGAATCAATACACAAAGTGAGCTATGGCTGTTGCGTGTCCACCTTAACATGTCGACATCTCCATAACTGTTACCAAAAGCTGCGATAGGGCGTTTTGCTATACGCCTTTCAATACTCAGTACTTTAGTTGCTCGGTTTTCTATCGAAAATGGCAAAGGCTCAAGCATGATATCGAGCTGCCCACTGCGTAAAGATAATTTAGTTTTTAAGCTACTGCCTATGACTCTATTCACAGAAACTTGATAAACATCTTGTGACCAAGGGCGCACAAAGTTTGCTGTACTGCCAGTGACAATGTAATTTTTAAAATCGTTAGCTTCAAAGTATTGCAATACTTCTAACATGGGTTTGTAGACCAGCTCGGTATATTTTTTACCAAACCTAGGGTGTTTTGCTTGGGCTATCCAACGAGCCACAGAAGCCCTGTATTGTTCCGTTGTCATACCTCGACGCCACAAGGTTAACAATAATCGTATAAAACCAAAAAGATCAAAAAACAGTGATTTTATCCAGTGAGCAATGCGCAGCCATTTACTTTTGGTATTGATCACTTCTGCATTGAGTAACTTGCGCTTAAAGTAGGCTACTTGTGCCATCACTGGTTTTTCTACCATAAGCGTTCCGTCATTATCAAAGGTGGCAATTCTGTTTTCGGGCACAACATAATGAATAGAGGATTCATCGGTAACTTGTTGAACAAACTCGATGATCCTCTGTTTCACTTTACCTTCCTGCCATGAAGGTAAAGGGTCAACAACAGGTTTTAACATGTTTAATTTTCTTTAGGCGGGATCAGGATTTCAGTGTCAAAATTGAATAGTTTGCCACTCCAAATAAAGACTTGCCAAACCAAAACTCCAAAAGGTATGTAGCCAAAATAACCGAGTAAAGGCATTTCAGAAAATACATGAATAACATCTACATAGGGAATGTTATAGATCCAATAATTGGGGTTAGTAATGGGCTCAGCATTGGGGTTACTGGAACCATAATTCCACATTTCCCAGAAAAACCCATTAAGCAGTGATGAAACACCGATCAAAACACCAGCGCTCCAGTTACCTTTAGCTATATCGGTAAAAGGATTCCAGATGTTGTTTCGCATCAATATGCCTGTCATTACTGCATATGGACCAATCCATACCACCCAAAATAGCTTAAATGGCCAATAAACCATGGCTGCAATTAACAGTGCACCGATGAAAATAAGATGGTTGCCATTAAGTGGCATTTTCGGGCCATTTTGATAGCGAGCTACCAGTTTAGGAAAGGTATTAAGCAAGTTATACCAAATCAACAATACTGGAGTTACGGTTGAATATGTAATGAGAAACTCAATGACAATGGTGGTTCTAGACCAACCGACATGATTTGCATTGGGGTAGTACCAGTTGCCAAGCACAAAGTAATCGTAATATTCAAAATATGCCCAGCCTATAATAGAGACAATTGCACTAATAAATAATAACTTGGGTTTTTCAGAAAATAACGATGCGCCATTGTTTCGCTGATAAACAATACCGTCCAATAAGAATATAAAACCCCACCATAATGGTGTAAAAGACCATAATACTAAACTGCCAAATGGCGTCTCTCTAGTCCACATTAACCACCAGAAAAACCCCATAACTACACCACCTAAATAAAACCACCAAGGTAGTTTAGCGGTAGATTTTGGGCGAGATTTTGGGGCTTCACCTTTAAAGCCAAACCATTTTGGGAATAGAATCAAACAAGTGATGAAAAGCGCGCAGGCGCCCATCGTCAGAAAATAAGGTAGGCTAAAGCCAGGAACTTCACCGCCAAAAGTCGGGGGAAATTCGCCAAACCCTGGAGGCAAATGTGCCGGATAAACAAAATAAGCCACGACCAATGGGATAAGCAAGGTTAATGCTACTGGCCACATAAGTTGCCACGCAGAACGGTTTTCCATGATGTAACATCCTGTTTTATATTAACTAAAAGCTAAGTTATAAGGTTTCGCTACCAGTGTCTAGCACAAAACGACACGCCACTTTATTAATTAAAGGTGCATGTCGTTTTATTCATAGAAAAGGCTAAAAAGAATACATGATTTCAACGCCAAGCTGTCGGCTTTCACCTTTTAGCTCAGTAACTGCTTTAAGTGCCGCAATAGAATCAAATCTGAGTTCCGCATACTCAGTATTGGTGAGGTTTTTGCCCCAAATTGATAGAAGCAGATCAGGGTGAGCCTGATAGCTTATCCGACCATTGATAACAGTATATGCCTGTTGCTCTGTATAAGGGTTTTCATTTTGATCAAAATAGAAGTCAGATTGATAATCTGCAGCAAGTTCTACAGTCAACTGACGCTGCCAAACATTGGTTTCATAAATTGCTCTGGTACTAACATTCCAGCGAGATGAAAAAGGTAAACGTGTTTGGTTTACCACTAAATCTCCTTGCTCAAAGCTGCCTGTTTGTGCTTTGGGCAAGTAACCGATATTAAGCATAAATTGCAAGTTTGAACTTGGCGTATAGACTAACTCGCTGTCTAAACCATAGATTATCGAGTCACCTGCATTTTTCAGCAAATGATAGGGAACCTGACGGTCAGGAACGTTAACAAATACTTGTTGATCTTGGTAGTCATAATAAAATGCTGCGACATGCCATTGAAGCTCTCGTTTTGGACTGTTAAGTTTTAAGCCAACCTCGTAAGCATTTAATGTTTCTGGCGCATAAGTTGAATCTTTTGCTTGTTGTTCACTAATTGAGTAACCTGCATTATAACCTCCACTTTTATAACCACGAGTATAGCTGGCATAAAGGCTGTTATTGGCTGATAGGGTTTTGATTAAAGCTAACTTTCCTGACAGCTCTTCGTCGTCTACATTCCCGCTAATATCCCAGTAATCTTGAAATATACCAAATGCCGTATCTAAATCTGCGTTTGCATGGTAACGAGTTTCTTCTTCGGTAAAGCGTAAGCCTGCAGTGAACAAAAAACTGTCATTTAACTGGTAGTCAAATTGGCTATAAATTGCCCAAGATTCATTTTCTAGTTCATTATCATAAAAGAAATTAAGTGCGTTAGCCGCTGCGGCTGGTATGGCTCGTAAATCTCGAGCAAGGTCAAAACTGCTGTCTTGGTCTATTTTTTCGTTGAGAAAAAATAGACCAGTTTGCCAAAACAAATTTTGGTTTTCATAAGCAAGGTTAAACTCTTGAGATAAGAGTTTATTATCGGTTCCCATTGTACCTTCGATAAAATTAGCAGGTCCATCAGAGTCCCAAGAGTGAAATCTATCAAGTTCTCTTATGGCGGTAATTGAACTGATAAGTACTTGATTGGATAACTGCCAATCTAAAGTGATACTTGCACCCCAAATTTCTGAGTCATGTGTGCGGTCGGCAGTATCGGCGTTTACATCCCAAAAATCATTGCCACCTACTTGGTTGCCTAATTGGTCCTGGCACATTGAAGAGCCAGCTTGAGAAGGCGAACACAACCCACTGCCGTCAGTTTTTAAAATACCGTTACTGGCTATAGGTTTAGGCTTTCCCCGCCAGTCGGCATGTTCAAATTTTATCGTGGCGGTTAAATCATCAAATGTTGATACAACCATTAATCTGGCACTGGTTTGCTTTAACCCACCGTCTGGTTGATTCGGCATTAGGTTGTTTGTCGAAAATTGATAATCATGATGATTTACCGCTAACCTAGCCCCTGTGTTATCTGTGAGTGGCATGTTTAGTGCTGTGGTTAATTGTTGGTGGTCATGTTGAGCAACACTGGCATTCACGTAGCCCCCAAAGGTTTCTTCTGGCTTTTTGGAACGCAGTAAAATGGCACCACCTGTGGTGTTTCTGCCAAACAAAGTACCTTGTGGGCCTCTAAGTACTTCAACGTGCTCTAAATCGAACAAATTTACTGATAAGTTGTTTGCACTGCCACTGACGACCCCATCGTTATAAATAGCGATGGGGGAAACGGTTGAGGTGTTGTAATCTATCATGCCAACCCCTCTAATATTAAGTGCCGGAGGAGTACCCTCTCCAGCATTATTAGTGGTTTTCATACTAGGCACTAGTGACGCCAACTGGGTTGTATCTTTCAGCTGAAGGCGTGTGATTGAATCACTATTTAAGGCGGTTACCGCGACTGAAACATCCGTGATTTTTTGCAGGCGTTTTTGGGCATATACTTCAATGATTTCCATATCTTGGTCTGAAACAGAAGCTTCAGGTTCTAAGCTGGCTTCTGGTCTGTCATTAGCAAATAGTTGAGAAGAAAAAACAAAAGCGGTCAAAACTGCAAACGACGTTTTATTTTGTATTAACATTATTCGATCCAAAGATTAGGTGTGCGATATCAATAACTCGCATGTTTTTTAAGTAACACTTTGCAGATCATAAAAGTTACAAATGTGTTACTATCATGGCCAACATTTTGTTTTACCAAAGTACTTTGCTGTGCTTTTGTATAACGAACCGAGGCCACTAATAAATTATAATAGGCTTATGCAACTATAGCCTAGTGAATAAATTCAGCCAGTTTGTTCAATAAACTTGTTAGCTATGTATGAATCTACTATGGTTACAGAAGAGCTATTGTAAAAGCAAAATGCTTGCATTCAAATTAGGTTCGCGCTTAATAACTAACTGTTGTTAAGTATAAAAACGCAAAAATGTAAGACCATTATACAGGAAGTTTACGCTCAAATGTTTTCACTTCAGGGATATCAGTTTGTAAAACAGTTTTTTCAAATTTCTGATGTATTAAAAACTGTATTAGTACAAAAAGATGATAAGTCACTTTATTTAGTTAAGCAGTATGAAAAAGGGGCGTTTGCTGAAAGTGGCCAAACGTTTTTTGATCGCTGTGATCTAGCGACAAAACTCGATATTGAAGGTGTACTTAAACATGTAGACCGACATCAAGATCACCAATTTTGTTATGCTGTGTATCCCTATCAAAGTAACTGGGTTTCGTTAGATGAACTGGCCTCTAATGATGCCTTATCCTTTAAGGACAAACTGACATTAGCGATTAACCTCAGTGAGTTGATTACCCAACTACATAATAAAAACATCATTATTAATGGCATCTCGGCCCATAATATTTTGGTCGATAAAAAAACACTCACCTGTTATTTGATCGATTTAAGCTCAGCAAGTTCAGTATCAGCTCTACATAAACGACACAAAGGCGGAGATTACAGCTGGCAGCGTTTACTGACTGTTTCTCCTGAAGCCACCGGCCGTATTAATTTGCCAGTAGCACAATACTCAGATCTATATTCACTTGGTGCATGTCTATATAAATTATTTACTGCTCGCTACCCTTTTGAATCAAAAGATAAAATGGAATTGATTCACGCCCATATCGCAAAAATGGCACATAGAGCTGACGAGGTCAGTCAAACACCAAAACCATTAAGTGATGTGATAGAAAAACTGCTAAAAAAGAGCCCAGAATCTCGTTATCGTTCAGCGTCTGGTGTATTTAATGACCTATGTAAATGCCGCAGTTTATGGGAGTTGCACCAAGATATACCGCCATTTGCCATTGCCCAATATGATTTGCAATTACAACTAAGGTTTTCTAACAAGTTGTTTGGCCGTACCCAAGAGTTAGCAACGCTGTTGAATGGTTATCAAATTGTTAAGAAAAAAGCCTATTTTCAGTTAAGTGTTATCAGTGGCTATTCCGGTATAGGTAAATCTCGGTTATTAAAGGAATTGCAAGGCGCAATATTAGATAATCAGGATTATTTTATAGCCGGTAAGTTTGAGCAGTATCAACACAAAACCGCCTATTTTGCTTTAATCGCGGCGTTAAAAGATTGGGTAGAGCAAGTGTTAGGTGAAAGTGAAGTCAGTTTGCTTAATTGGCGTGACCTGCTGCAACAAGAGTTAGCTGAAAATGGCCAACTGATGGTGGATTTGATTCCAGAATTAGAGCTTATTATTGGTCAGCAAACACCGGTAACCGCCTTACCACCAGCGGAAGCAAAAACGCGCTTTAATCAAACGTTTGTTGCGTTTTTAAAAGCGTTAGGTCGCACTGACAAATCAATCGTGTTGTTCCTAGATGATATGCAGTGGTCAGATTTAGCAACTATTCAGTTGTTAGAGCTAATTTTAGAGAGAGCTGAGCTTGGTCGAGTTTACCTCGCTATTTCTTATCGGGATAACGAAGTTGCGACAGATCACCCTCTAAATACTCTGCTACAGCGCATTGACGCCTATGCCTCATTTCACAGTCATCAGAAAATAGGTCCACTGCCGGAAAAAGCCATTGCTGAATTTATTGCTGCGAGCATAAATGCTGATAAATCGGAAGTTCGAGCATTGGCGAAAGTCTTAATTAAAAAGACCAATGGCAATCCATTTTTTGTTCAGCAGTTAATTAAAGCTTTGGTCGAGCAAGATCTATTGAGTTGTGATCAACAAGGTCGCTGGCACTGGCAGTTAGAGGAAATTAACGCCATTAGAGTAACTGATAATGTGATCGACTTGATGGCAAATCGCATCAAACGTTTGTCAGATCTAGAGCAAGATGTGTTGCACTGTGGCGCCTGCATCGGAGTAAATTCCAGCGTTTCATTATTGAAACATGTGATCGAAGTGCCAAATGACGACATAATGCAAGCTATCGAAAGTCTTGTTGGTGCTGGGTTGTTGTTGGCTTATAGCCAAGAAGGACAAGTTAATACCATCGACCGAGTACGTTTTATCCATGATAAAGTACAGCAAGCCGCTTATTTGTTACCTCGTCCTAGAGCAAAGTCACATATACACTTTCGTATTGCTCAGTTTTATTTAGCCAATGCACCTGAAAAAGTATTTAAATACATCGAACATATCAACAATGCAGCCTCTTTGTTTGTTGAACAAGGTGATGACTTGTTACTGGCGGAAAAAAATTACTTAGCGGCGGAAAAATCGCTAGAGGCCAATGCCAGCAACGATGCCATCGTTTACCTTGAACAAGCCGAACAATACTTGCCTAATGACCATTGGCGTTTGGAATATTCATTAAGCTATAACATGGCACTGGCAAAAGCTAAGGCTAATTACCTCACATTTGATTTTGCAGAAACCAACGCCAGTTATCAGCAAAGTATTCCTCATATTGAATTAGCACTAGATAAAGCGGTATTAACACGTACCCAAGTGTTAGCACTGATCGCACAAAACAGAATGGTTGAAGCATTTGAACTTGGGCAGCAAATATTAGCCGAGCTGGGTGTCGTGTTGCCTGATGACGATGACATTTTTCAACGTTATTTGGCGCTAGAGCAGCATTATCAAGGTAAATCTGTATCCGATCTATTGCAGCTACCGGCAATGCGCAGAGCCGAAGATCTGATCGCAGTGGATATATTAAATTCCATTCAAACAGCAGCCTACTTAATTGGCCCTGTTGATTACATGCGAGTTGCATACTGCGCGTTGTCATTAACATTTAATGCTGGAATTAGTGCTGGCTCTGGCCGCTTGTTTGCAACTCATGCGTTGCTGCTTTGTGGTGCTTTTGGTCAGTTTTCACAAGGTAGAGAATTTGCCAAATTGGCTGAGCAGTGCCAGCAGCAATTTCCATCCCCTTATTTATCGGCAGAGATTGAATTTGTAAACAATGTTTCGGTATTTCATTGGACGGGACAGTTAAGAAACTCGCTAAAGCGTTTAGAAAATAACTATTTTTATGGCTTGGAAATTGGCAATTTAGAATATGCTTTTCACTCGGCACTATTTGTGTGTATCCACTCAGTGCTTAGTGGCAATAATATTCAGCGTATATTAAAAACCAATCATCACTTGCTAAAATCGATGGCAGATAAAAAGCAGGTTTATCAACTTACGTTTGCGCAAGTGTGGCAGCAGTATGTCGCTAATTTAAGAGAACCAAAATTTGAAGCCGACAAGTTAGTGGGGGAATGGTTTAACGAAGACCTAGTACTACCTCAACTTATTGAAACCAATAATGTGACGATTCAGTTTAGCTTTTATGTTGTTAAAGCACAGCTGACCTATATTTTAGGTGATGTTAATCAAGCAATTGATTATGTAAACAAAGCTGAACCACTGGCTAATGTAGCGGTATCGTTAGCACACTTTGCCGAGTTTTTTGTTACTGCCGCGCTGGTTACTGCCGCTTACATTCAGTCAAACAGTGCTAATAAAAAACAGCAGCAACAGTTATTAAAACAACTAAAGGAATATCGAGAAAAAGTTTTCACCTGGGCGCTCGCTTCTCCAAAAAATTATCAACATAAGTTGCTGTTAATCGATGCTGAAATTGCAGCGATTGAACAGGACGCAAGTGCCTGGCAAAAGTATCAACAAGCAATTGAGCAAGCAAAAAAAGAGAGATTTACTCAGTATCAAGCAATTGCAGCAGAGCGAGCGGGTCTATATTGGCAAAGTCAAAATAAAACAGCTATGGCTCAAGAATACTTTCTTGAGGCTTATCAAAGTTACCTTGATTGGGGAGCCAACCATAAAGCTAACTTGCTTGACCTGCAAAAACAAATTTCGGGCAATCACCAGTCGTCAGAGCGAGCTCTTGAAGTAAGAAATGCCGTAGAGCCGGCAAAAACGTTAGACTTAGCTTCGGTGCTTAAAGCGTCAGAAACACTTGCTGGAGAAGTGGATTTAAAAGCCTTTTTACATCGAATGATGGTGCTGATTATGGAAAATTCTGGCGCACAAAAAGGCACGTTATTATTGCAAAGTGATGGTATTTTAGCGCCAGAGATCACGGTAAGTAGTGATGGAAAAAGTTGGGCTAATGTCGAATTGCCCTATAGTTTAATAAATTACGTTTCTCGTACCTCAAAACACCAAATAGTAAATCCGCGTGAACACCAGTTTTCTCATGATCCTTATTTTAGTGAACATCGCCCTAAATCTATTTTGTGTTTACCGAGTATCGTAAAAGGCACGCTAAAAGGCATTGTTTATTTAGAGCATTACGACGTAGAAAATGTATTTAGCCCCAATCGAATTGATGTACTGCAATTATTGGCAAACCAAACAGCGATATCTTTTGATAATGTTAAATTGTATCAACAGGTTGTAAGCTATAGCCGCAACTTAGAGCAGCAAATCCATGAGCGCACAAAAGAACTAGCAGCAGAAAAAATAAGAGCAGAGCAAGCCAACAAAGCCAAATCAAACTTCTTGGCCAATATGAGTCACGAAATTCGCACACCGATGAACGCGGTGATTGGGTTAAGTCAGCTTGCATTGCGTACTAATTTAAGCTCAGTTCAACGTGACTATCTTTCAAAAATTCAAGATTCCTCACGCTCTTTATTAGGCTTAATTAATGATATTTTGGACTTCTCTAAAATTGAGGCTCAAAAGCTATCACTAGAGCGAGTTACATTCTCGCTGACTGACATTATGCAGCGGGTTGTTAATGTATGTACCTTTAAAGTACATGAAAAAGGCTTAGAGTTTGTTGTGGACATAGCACCTGATGCTCCGCGATATATTGTTGGTGATCCACTTCGGTTGCAGCAGGTCATTATTAACTTAGCGAATAATTCAGTTAAGTTTACCGAATCAGGCACAATTCATATTAGCGTGTCATTAAACGAAAAGAATAATTATGGCTGTGAATTAAAGTTTGCTGTGTGTGACACCGGTATTGGTATGTCCGAGCAACAGCAATCTCGATTATTTGAGTCTTTTTCTCAGGCGGATGATTCAGTAACGCGAAAATATGGTGGCACAGGACTTGGCTTAGCTATTAGTAAACAACTGACTGAGCTTATGGGGGGCACTATCTGGGCGACGAGTGAACCTAGCTGCGGTTCAACCTTTTATTTCACTGCCAAATTTGAATTGGCAGAAGACACAACCACTTGTTTACCCATTGTTGACCATAATTTATTAACAAACTTAAAGGTTCTAGTGGCTGATGATATTGATATTGCACGTAAAGTACTTGTAGATGCCTTAGGTCATCTAGGCATTATTGCCGATGAGGCGTGTGATGGCCAACAAGCGGTTGATAAAGTTATTGCTGCTGAGCGTAACAATACGCCGTACGAGCTTATTCTTATGGATTGGAAAATGCCTCATTTAGATGGCATTGAAGCGGCAAAACAAATTAGTTTGCAGTGCCAAGGGGAAAAGCCACATATATTGATGGTATCTGCTTACGATAAAGATGAAGCAAAACAACTGGCTATGGGCAGTAACATTGAACAATTTTTGGAAAAGCCTATTAACCCGTCCACTTTAGTTGATACTATTGTCGAAATTTTAAGTCAGGAAAATCATCAAGTGGCTGTCATGGAGTCAGATTACCAAGTAGATATTCCCAATTTAAGTGAATATTCCGTTCTTTTAGTTGAAGATAACCCAATAAACCAACAGGTTGCGCAAGAATTTTTGCAAGATACAAATATTCAAATTACCTGTGCGGAAAATGGCTTAATCGCTTTAGATCGTATCGGAAAGCAAAAGTTTGATATCGTGTTAATGGATATTCAGATGCCAGAGATGGATGGGTTAACGGCAACACGCGAAATACGCCATTCATTAAAAAATACCGAATTACCTATTATCGCGATGACCGCTCATGCGATGGAAGGCGATGTTGAAAAAAGCATTGACGCGGGGATGAATTATCACCTGACCAAACCCATAGATCCAGAAACCTTATATCAAACCTTGTGTCGATTTTTAATGGTTGAACAAAGTCATGTTGCACTAGAAAGTTCGGGAAAAGTTACAGAAGATGCAAAAATCGAAAATGAAAACAATCAGTTGCAAAAGTTGCGTAACAAAACTGCGTTACACATCGACGATGCTCTGCATAAAGTACAGGGTAAGCAGAGTTTGTTATTGCAGCTGATCAAAGACTTCTGGAAAAAGTATCAAAATTTAGCGCAGTTAATGACCACCCTGTATCAACAATCAGTCACAGAGGAACTGTATCGTACCGCTCATTCATTAAAATCAACGGCGCAATACATCGGCGCTTTTGAACTCGCTAAAGCGGCCGCTATGTTAGAAGAAGAAATTAAAATTAATGGCGCGCAAATTGAGATAAAACTTAATGATGCGACAACACAACTGGATTTTCTGATCGCACAACTTAATCATATTTATCAAGTTGATGTTGTAACAAGCATGGAAAATGATCTGGATAGTGAACAGGCTAAAATATTGTTAAGTCGTTTAAAGCCCTTAGTGGCTTCTGCCGATATATTAGCGGAAGAAACATCTGAAAAGTTGTTATCAATTGCCCGACACACACCGTACTACCAGTCGGTGCAAGATTTACATCATTCAATTGCAGATTTTGAGTTTGATGACGCGTTGTCGCTTATCGAAACTATGGAATTGCAATTGGCCGTTGAGACAAAAGACTAATGGTTGAAATCAAACCTGAGGTGAATAATCGCCGTGCCACCGACAAACAATTTACTTTGCTGTGCATTGATGATGAAACCGCCAACCTCAAGGTGTTAGCATCAATTTTTAAAGAAAATTACAAGGTCGTGGTGTGCAAACAAGCAAAACAAGGGTTAAAGATCGCGTTAGATATTTTACCTGATTTAATTTTGCTTGATGTAGTTATGCCCGAATGTAGTGGTTTTGAACTTATTCAACAGTTAAAAAAAGAGCCTAGCATAAAACATATACCGGTTATTTTTATAACTGGGTTGCAAAGTGCAGAAGACGAGCAAAAAGGCTTAAATTTAGGCGCTTGTGACTATATTCAAAAGCCATTTAACTCCGGTATTGTTAGGGCAAGAGTAAATACTCATTTAGAAATTATCAGACAACGCCAACTATTAGAGCGTTTTGCCCATTTCGACAGTTTAACGGAAGTGCCCAATCGCCGTAAGTGGCAAATAGATAGCGAAAGCCAGTGGATATTTGCTCGTGAACATCAAGAGCCGCTGGTACTAGGCATTATTGATATCGACTTTTTCAAGCGTTATAACGATTCATATGGCCATCAACAGGGCGATATTGTATTAAGAAAAGTCGCCAATAGTATTCGCCGCGTATTGTTTGATGTTGGCGGAGAAATTTATCGTTGTGGCGGCGAAGAATTTTATTTTTATATCCCGGTGGTGAAAGGGACTCGGGTCGAAGCGGTATTGGCAGATTGCTCCGATGCCGTATCAGCCATGGGCATTCAGCATATGTCGTCTGAAGCATCAACTATCTTAACAGTAAGTATTGGTGCCATTCAGGTATTACCACAAGCGAAATACAATATAGAGCAGGTTATCGCACAGGCCGATGACAAATTATATAGCGTTAAACAATCGACTAGAAATGCTGTTCATTTTGAACATTTTGTCGACGTTAACGAATCTGGTACAAGCCAATTAATTAGGGTATAGTGCCCGGCTTTTAAATTCGACAGAGAAATTTTATGGCAACTTCAGGCAATTTGTTTATCTTGTCAGCGCCAAGCGGCGCGGGAAAATCTAGTCTTATTTCAGCTTTGTTAAAACAGCAAAGTGAGCGACCGATGCAAGTGTCAGTTTCTCATACGACGCGTTCACCCAGACCTGGTGAAGAAAACGGTAAGCACTATCATTTTGTTTCTGTTGATGAATTTAAACGACAAATAAACAATAACCACTTTTACGAGTGGGCAGAAGTATTTGGTAATTATTATGGCACCTCTGCCGTGGCAATTGACGAGCAATTAGAGAAGGGCATTGATGTTTTTCTTGATATTGACTGGCAAGGTGCTCAGCAAGTGAGAATGAAAAGACCAGATGTTACGACGATATTTATTAGCCCACCATCAAAAGCTGAGCTTGAGCAAAGGTTGCGTAGTCGAGGGCAAGATAGTGAAGAGGTTATTCAGGGACGTATGGCGCAAGCACGTTCTGAATGTTCACATTATCAAGAGTTTGATTACATCATAGTAAATGATGATTTTGAGCAAGCGTTGGCCGATCTTACAACAATCGTCAATAATCAGCGATTAAAACGCAGTCAACAAATGCAAAAACACCAACTTTTATTCGATCAGCTATTGGCTAACGATTAAGCATTTAGTAAAATGCCCCGCTATTTTATAAATTTTTACAAACTTGGAGTGATCAGATGGCTCGCGTAACAGTTGAAGATGCCGTTGAACAAATCGGTAATCGTTTTGACTTAATCCTTATTGCAACTCGTCGTGCACGTCAAATTGCAACTGGGGGTAAAGACCCTTTAGTAGAGCTAGAAAATGACAAACCAACGGTAGTTGCACTTCGCGAAATCGAAGAAGGTTTGATCACTAATGCAGTGATGGATGAGAACGAGCGTCAAGAAGCCGTTCAACAAGAATCTGCTGAACTAGCTGCAGTGGCTGCCATTGTTGGTGGTCATAACCAATAATCTACCTCGCTATACAGAGGAAAAAAACGCGTAATTGTCTTTGCATAATTACGCGTTTTTATTATTTATACCCATTGGCATCTCAGAATTTTAAACGTATTCTTGTATCAACCAACTCAGTCTTTATTTTTATTGTGTCTTAAGGAATTCTTGCGTGTATCTTTTTGAACCTCTTAAAGAGTATGTTTCTAGCTACCTGTCGAAAGTGCAAGTTGATTTGCTCAAACAAGCATATATTGTGGCTAGAGATGCGCATGAGGGACAAATGCGCTCAAGTGGTGAGCCTTATATCACCCATCCGGTGGCGGTGGCGCACAACTTGGCGAAAATGCATCTTGATCATGAAACCTTAATGGCTGCGTTGCTTCATGATGTGATTGAAGATACAACAACGACCAAAGAAGATTTGGCCGAGTTGTTTGGTACTACAGTGGCTGAACTTGTTGAAGGCGTGAGTAAACTCGACAAGTTAAAGTTTGATAACAAAGAAGAAATGCAAGCAGAAAACTTTCGTAAGATGGTGCTTGCCATGACCAAGGATATTCGTGTCATTCTGATCAAACTGGCAGATCGGGTACATAACATGCGCACACTCGATGCGCTACGCCCAGAAAAACGCCGTCGAATTGCTCGTGAAACTTTAGATATATATGCACCTATTGCCAATCGTTTAGGTATTCATGATATTAAAAACGAACTTGAGGTTCTAGGATTTGAGGCTCTGCATCCGATGCGTGCTCGTGCGTTAAAATCGGAAGTGAAAAAAGCCCGCGGTAATCGTAAAGAAATCATCAATAACATTCGTGAAGAAATTGCTCAGCGCTTAGAAGAGCACGGTATTAAGGCAGAAGTTATCGGCCGCGAAAAACATTTGTTTTCTATTTACCGCAAAATGAAAAACAAAGAGTTAATGTTCAACGAAGTGATGGACATTTATGCCTTTAGGGTGATTGTAGAAAATAAACTAGATGAGTGTTATCGAGCCTTAGGTGCGGTGCATAATCTGTTTAAACCGATTGAAAGTCGTTTTAAAGATTATATTGCGATCCCCAAAACTAACGGTTATCAGTCGTTACACACCTCATTAATTGGTCCACACGGTATTCCGGTCGAGATTCAAATACGAACCACGGATATGGATCAAATGGCGGATAAAGGGGTTGCCGCTCATTGGCTCTATAAACAAGGTACCGATGACGGTGGCACAACGGCGCAAATGAAAGCTCGTCGCTGGATGCAGAGTTTGTTGGAGTTACAACAAAGCGCGGGTAGTTCGTTTGAGTTTATTGAAAACGTCAAAACAGACTTATTCCCAGAAGAAATTTACGTATTTACCCCTGACGGCCGTATTATCGAATTGCCAATGGGAGCAACACCGGTTGATTTTGCTTATGCCGTACATACCGATGTAGGTAATTCTTGTGTTGGCGCAAAAGTTGACCGTAAGCCATTCCCGCTTAGCCAACCGATAGATTCTGGTCAAACGATAGAAATCGTGACCTCACCAGCTGCTCATCCAAACGCCACTTGGCTTAACTTTGTAGTGACGGCAAAAGCGCGATTACAAATACGTACTTATTTACGTTCACAAGAGAAAAACCATTCTCATGCCTTGGGTAAAAGGCTACTTAGCCACGCGCTGGGTAAAGTGAAACTGGAAGATATTGCTGAAGAAAAAATTCAACAAGTACTGCAAGAAACCAGCAATAAAACGCTTGATGACTTGTTAGTGAACATCGGCTTAGGTAATGCACTAAGTATTGGTATCGCTAGACGCTTAACCGATGAGTTTACTGACGACAGCGCACTAAATCAGCCAAGTAGTAAAACCAAAATGCCAATTAAAGGCACGGAAGGTATGTTAGTAAACTACGGTCGTTGCTGTCGTCCTATTCCTGGTGACAATATCGTTGCCTATTTAAGCCCAGGTAAAGGTTTAATGGTGCACCAAGCAGGTTGTCGCAACATTAAAGGTACACAAGAACAACACATTTTCCCGGTCAAATGGGACAGTGAAATTGATCGTGACTTTATCGCCAAGTTGCGCATTGAAATCGTTAACCATCAAGGTGCGTTAGCTAAACTAACCAATGTCGTAGCAAAATGTGACTCGAATGTTCATACCTTGAACTCGGGAGAGAAAGACACCGGTCTTTATGTGATAGACTTAGAGTTAACTTGCCGAAACCGAGTGCATTTAGCCGATATTATTCGTAAGATCAAAGTCATGGTTGACGTGCAAAAAGTCGTACGTAACAAATAAATTTAAGGAACGTTATGAAATCAATTATCAGAACAGATAGCGCACCAAGTGCAATCGGCACTTATAGCCAAGCGGTAAAAGTAAAAAATACTGTGTATTTATCAGGCCAAATTCCATTAGTGCCAGAAACAATGGAAGTGGTTTCTGACGATTTTGCTGAACAGGCACACCAAGTTTTTAAAAACCTAGCTGCGGTATGTGAAGCGGCAGGTGGTTCACTAAATGATATGGTTAAAGTGAACATCTTCTTAATGGATTTAGGTCAATTTGCTACCGTAAACGAAATTATGAGTGAATACTTTCACCAGCCTTACCCAGCACGTGCTGCGGTACAAGTAGCTCGTTTACCAAAAGATGTTGCCATTGAAATTGACGGTGTAATGGAATTACCAAACGTTGATTAATTCAACGTTAAAGCATTTGTATCAACCTAGTTAAAATAGTAGTGACATGACACCAGAAAGATTAGCTCGAATTAATGCCATGCTTGATCAAAGACAGCCGGATTTAACGGTATGTATGGAAGGCGTGCATAAAAACCATAACTTAGCCGCGGTAGTACGTACCGCAGATGCTATTGGGATCAGTGACGTACACGCGGTTTGGAAAAACGAAAGAATGCGTGTCTCTGGCGGCAGTGCCGCTGGCAGTCAAAACTGGGTTGATGTTCACAATTATTCGTCAACTGCAGACGCTATTGGCGTTTTAAAATCGCAAGGCATGCAAGTGTTGGTGACTAATCTGTCTGACACCGCCATTGACTTTCGCGAGGTGGATTACACCAAACCTACCGCGATTATTTTAGGCCAAGAAAAGTTTGGTGCCAGTGAAAAGGCCCTTGAACTAGCCGACCAAGATATCGTTATCCCTATGGTAGGCATGGTGCAATCACTAAATGTTTCTGTTGCTAACGCGGTAGTTTTATATGAAGCACAGCGCCAACGCAAAGCGGCTGGTATGTACGACAGACCTAGCATTTCAGAAGAGCGCCGTCAGCGTTTTCTATTTGAAGGTGGACATCCAATTTTTGCTAAAGCTTGTAAACGTAAAGGTTTGCCTTATCCAAAAATTGATGAAGATGGACAAATCGTAGCGCCAGACGAATGGTGGCAACAAATGCAAATGACGCAAGAAGCGTGGCAAGAAATCGATAACTAAAATAAAGGCTTCAAGGGTATTCAATGACGGCAACGGGAATTGGTTTAGGGAATCTAGCTCGCATTGCCGTTTCCTCGTTAAAAGGTGTAGGACCAAGCATGGCAGACAAACTTGCCAAAATTGGTCTGCACTCTATTCAAGATTTATTATTTCACTTACCTAATCGTTACGAAGATCGTACACGTGTGACGACCATACGCGATTGTATGCCTGGCATTTTTACCAATATCATTGGAGAAGTGACTCAAAACCAAGTAGTGCAGGGGCGTCGACGTATGTTGGTGGTCACTATCAATGATGGCACAGGTAATCTAAATCTGAGGTTTTTTAACTTCTCTGCGGCACAAAAAAATAATCTAGCTATTGGCGCTGAAATCCGTTGTTATGGTGAAATCACCCGTGGTGGACGAGGCCCTGAAATTATTCATCCTGAATATAAAAGGTTAGATAACGACACCGAATTAACGCCAGTAGAAGAAACCTTAACTCCTGTATATCCAACAACAGATGGCCTAAGGCAAATCACGCTTCGAAACCTGACCGAACAAGCATTAATGCGTCTGCAACGAGGTGACGTAGAAGAGTTATTACCGGCGGATTTTGTTAACGAGCCATATTCGCTCAAAGAGGCGTTGGCGTTTATTCATCGGCCTACACCCGATACTTCGGTTATTCAACTGGAAGAGGGTAAACACCCAGCCCAGTTAAGACTAATCAAAGAAGAATTGTTGGCGCATAATTTAAGCATGTTAAAGCTGCGTCAGTCAGTTGATAAACATGCCGCGTTGGCGTTGCAAGTTGATAAAACGCTAGAGCAAAAGTTTCTCGACTCTTTACCGTTTTCACCAACCAATGCACAAGCGCGAGTGGTAAAAGAAATTAGACAAGATCTAGCCAAACAACACCCGATGATGCGTTTAGTGCAAGGGGATGTTGGCTCAGGAAAAACGCTAGTAGCAGCATTGGCGGCCATAACTGCAATTGGTCAGGGTTACCAAGTGGCACTAATGGCACCGACAGAAATACTGGCAGAGCAGCATGCGATTAACTTTCAAAAGTGGTTTGAACCACTTGAAATCAGCGTTGGCTGGTTAGCCGGAAAAACTAAAGCAAAAGCAAGACGTCATGCTTTAGAGCATATAGCCAATGGCAACATGCAGATGATTGTTGGCACCCATGCGTTATTTCAAGATGATGTAGTCTTTGATCGGTTAACGCTGATCATTATTGATGAACAACATAGATTTGGTGTGCACCAGCGCTTATCACTGAGAGAAAAAGGTGCGTTTGACGGTAACTATCCACACCAATTGATCATGACGGCAACACCTATTCCGCGTACCTTAGCTATGACGGCTTATGCCGATCTCGATACCTCTGTCATTGATGAATTACCGCCGGGGCGCACACCCATTAAAACGGTGGCATTGCCTGATACTCGACGAGATGAAGTGATTGAACGCATTCGTCAGTCGTGTTTAACCGAAAATCGACAAGCCTATTGGGTATGTACCTTAATAGAAGAATCGGAAGTGTTGCAATGTCAGGCGGCGGAAGATACTGCACTGTATTTACGTGAACACTTGCCAGAGCTGAGTGTTGGCTTAGTGCATGGCCGAATGAAAGCACAAGAAAAACAAGAGGTGATGGACGCCTTTAAAGCGGGGGATTTACATCTATTAGTTGCCACTACCGTGATTGAAGTGGGCGTAGATGTACCAAATTCGAGCTTAATGGTGATAGAAAATCCAGAGCGTTTAGGGCTGGCTCAATTGCACCAGTTAAGAGGCCGTGTCGGTCGAGGCTCTGTGGCGTCACATTGTGTTTTAATGTACAAAACACCGCTTTCAAAAACAGCCACCAAGCGCCTAGGCGTATTACGCGAAAGTAATGACGGCTTTGTTATTGCACAAAAAGATTTGGAAATTCGAGGCCCTGGTGAATTACTGGGCACAAAACAAACTGGCCTAGCCGATCTTAAAATTGCTGATTTAGTGCGCGATGCTGACTTGATCCCTGAAATTCAACAACATGCTTATTTGCTGTGGCAAAAACATCCTCAACAAGCATTAAAAGTGATTGACCGTTGGCTTGGCAGTCGCGAGCATTATTCCAATGCATAATGGAGAGCTTCCACTAACGTTAATCAGTGCGTCTGATAGTGATCAACCATATTGCTGGCAGTTGTATCAAATGGCAATGAAACAGCATATTGAATCACTTTGGGGCTGGAATTATGATTGGCAGCGTAGTAATTTTGTTCAGCAATGGAAAGACACAGATTGCTATTTAATATTTTTGAATGGTCAACCTTGTGGTTACTTGCAATATTCCTTAATCGGTTACAAGTTGTATGTATGGATGTTAATACTTGAGGAAAATTATCGCTCCCAAGGTATTGGTGCCAAAGTGATTAACAGATTGCCAAAAAATAAATCTGCTACCCATATACAATTAAGAGTGTTTAAGTCAAATCAGCAGGCGAAAAAGTTTTATTTGGAACAACAGTTTATAGAAATTGGTCAAGAGAAAGATTTTTACCTTTTAGAACGAACCCTATAAACAACTTTGTATTTTGCAAGTCTCACCAATGTCCATTTTATGGCGACTTTAACCTCATCAAAAGCAAATTTCATAAAATTTAATAAGATAAAAACCAACATCTTAGGGTAAGTTACTTCTATTAAATCAAAAGAAGCATAGGATGTTGTTTTGTGACGTCAGATAAAAACCTCAGACAAACGCGTTTTTATGAAATCGATTTATATCGATTTATTTCTGCGCTTGGCGTAGTGATTTTTCATTATACCTACACTGCCTATATGGAAGGTTATGCACCGATCGCCGATTTTCCAATGATGCGTGAAGCTAGCCGATATTTTTATATGGGTATTAACTTTTTCTTTGTCATTTCAGGCTTTGTTATTTTAATGAGTGTTGCCGATGGCAGTGCAAAAAAGTTTATTGTTTCACGTTTTGTCAGGCTTTACCCTGCGTATTGGGCGGCGTTAATCGTGACAAGTATGGTGACCATCTTTTGGGGGGGGGAGACATTTTCAATAAGCTGGACTCAGTTTTGGGCTAATACCACTATGGTTAACGAAGCCTTTGATATTAAACCCGTCGATGGTGCTTACTGGACGTTATATATTGAATTGAAGTTCTATTTATTTATCCTTGCCCTACTGTGGCTTGGTTTAATGAAACATTTTCAGCATATTATGGCGCTGGTGTTAGTGGCGTCGACGGCAATGCTTTACACCGCTTGGGCTGAACAACAAAATATGTTTGTTTTAATGTTCCCCCATTGGAGTGGTTATTTTGCCGCAGGTTGTATTTTTTATCTGATCAGAAGAGACGGCCTAGACTGGTACCGTGGATTGTTAATGGCGTTATCTTATTTTTACATCATCAAGCAATCGACCTTGTTTGGCGAACTGATGAGCCAGTGGTTTGCCATTACCTTTGATAGTGTTGTTATTGCCATTATCAATACCGTATTTTTTGCACTATTTGTTTGCACCGCCGTGTTTAAAGAAAACCCACTTAGAAAGCGTTGGTGTTATTACTTTGGTATTTTAACTTACCCCATTTACCTGATTCACCAGCATATCGGCTTTATGGTGTTTAACCAATTTGGCACTAAGGACAATATTGTTTGGCTGGTAGTCGCCACTATAATCGTCATGGGGATACTGGCATACACACTACACAGCCAAGTAGAACTTAAACTAGGAAAGCGCTTATACCAGTGGTTAAAACAGAAGATTGTGCATAAGGATAATGAAGTTAGTGTAGCGTAATAGCTAGATTTAAATTCAAATGGGTTTGCTTTGGGTGCCCATTCGCATCCAAAGCATGATTTAGGCTGACACAGTTGGAGATGATAACGGTAACTAACTTGGTAAACCCTTCATTTAGTCTTAACAACATACCAATAAGAGTGAGAACTTGGTCATAATAGAAAACCAATACATGGACTGTGACATATTTTATTGATCTAGCCAGTTAATTAATCACGTAAACTACGGTAAACTATCGCCACTTCTAACTGGAGATAACAGTACACACTCATGAGCCAACCGCATCAACCTAACGATAACTCGTCTAACGATTCTACGCACTTTGGTTACCAAACGGTAAAAACGGAAGAAAAAGAATCAAAAGTTGCCGGCGTATTCCATTCTGTTGCGCAACAATACGATATTATGAATGACTTAATGTCGATGGGTATTCACCGTTTGTGGAAGCGATTTACCATTGATGCTAGTGGTGTAAGACCAGGTAACAAGGTACTTGATATTGCTGGTGGTACAGGTGATTTAACCGCGAAGTTTTCTAAATTAGTTGGCCGTGAAGGTAAAGTTATTTTGGCCGATATTAACAGTTCAATGTTAGATGTTGGCCGCACTAAGTTGCGTGATAAAGGTTTAGTGCAAAACATTGATTATGTGCAAGCCAATGCGGAATATTTACCGTTTGAAGATAACACCTTTGATATTGTGACTATTGCTTTTGGCTTACGTAATGTAACCAACAAGGAGCGCGCGCTTGCTTCAATGTACCGTGTATTAAAGCCTGGTGGCCGTTTATTGGTGTTGGAATTTTCAAAACCTGAACATGAGATTATCAACAAACTATACGATTTTTACTCGTTTAGTGTGCTGCCAAAAATGGGTGAATTGGTAGCAAAAGACGGTGATAGCTATAAGTATTTAGCTGAATCTATTCGTATGCATCCAGATCAAGAAACGCTTAAATCTATGATGGAAGAAGCGGGCTTTGAACACACAAGCTATAAAAACTTAACTGACGGTATTGTTGCGTTGCATAAGGGTTATAAGTTTTAACTAGTGAGCATGTCGTTTATGTATCAACAAATACTCTGTAGTTTAATTGAAAAAATTGCCAATGGTGTGGTCAACAAAGCCGAGATAGATCGTTCGGTATTGGCATCGTTAGAGCAAAAAACCTTGTCATTGGAACTGCGTGAATTAGGCTTTCCAATTTGTTGTAGTGTAAACGAGCAACGTTTTGTTATTACTGGCGTTGTAGAACGCAGCGATTGCACCATCTCCACTGATATTAAAAGTTTAAAATTGCTGCAAAAAGAGCAGCAACTGACCGAACTTATTCGCCAAGAACAACTGGATATTAAAGGCGATATTAAAGTGGCTCAGCAGTTTGCACAACTAGCTGAATCTTTTAACTTTGATTGGGGCAAAGAGTTATCTAACCATATCGGTGATGTACCTGCCTACAAGGTGGAACAGTTACAGATATGGCTAAAAAGTAAATTTTCCTTTGCACAACAGCAAATCAAAAGTGATGCGTCAGAGTGGTTGGTGCATGAAAAAAATTTGTTGGTGACACTACCTGAACTTGCTGTGTTTTCCGAGCAAGTACAGTCAGTAAAAGCAGATTTAGCCGATCTTGAACAACGTATTGCGACATTACTAGCAGATCATCAAGCTGATGAGGACATTAAGTGAGTAGCTTAAGACTCTTTACCATTGTATTAACTTTTTTCCGCTATGGCTTAGATGAGCTGATCCCAAGCCGTTTTTTACCTTGGTATGCGAGGTTAATTCGCTGGTCTTTTTTCTGGATCCCCAATAAACATAAAGACAAACCACTGGCATTACGTTTTCGTTTAGCGATTGAAGCGCTTGGACCAGTATTTATAAAGTTTGGTCAAATGTTGTCTACGCGTCGTGATTTGCTGCCAGAAGACTTCGCAAAAGAGCTGTCATTTTTGCAAGATCAAGTGCCAGCGTTTGACGGTGCAAAAGCACAAAAACTAGTTATTGATGCCATCGGGCAGGAATTATTTGATCAAGTTTTCTCAGACTTTGATTTAACGCCGTTGGCGTCAGCGTCTATTGCGCAAGTACATACGGCAACTATGTTGCATGATGGCGTTGAACAACAAGTCGTTATTAAGGTATTACGCCCTGATATCGACAAAGTCATTAAAGCCGATGTCAACATGATGGCAAAAATTGCCAAAGTGGTTTCTGCTTGGTTGCCTGACGGCCGACGCTTACGACCTACCGAAGTAGTTGAAGAATATAAAAAGACTATTCTCGATGAGCTAGATTTACTTAGAGAAGCGGCCAATGCTATTCAATTAAAACGCAATTTTAGCCAAGGTAGAGAAAACGACCATATTCTTTACGTGCCAGAAATTTACAGCCAGTACTGTCATAAAAACGTATTGGTGATGGAGCGCATCTATGGTGTGAGTGTTGGCGAAGTCGACAAGCTTAACGCACTTGGTGTGGATATGAAATTGCTTGCTGAACGTGGCTTAGATGTGTTTTTCACTCAAGTTTATCGCGACAGTTTTTTCCATGCTGATATGCATCCTGGCAACGTATTTGTTGATGTTACCAACCCAGATGATCCTACTTGGATAGCGATTGACTGCGGCATTGTAGGTACACTAAACCGCGAAGATAAACGTTATTTAGCGGAGAACTTCGTCGCCTTTTTCAATCGCGATTATCGCAAAGTAGCGCAGTTACATGTCGATTCGGGTTGGGTGCCGGCTCGCACTAATGTTGATGAATTTGAATTTGCTATTCGCACCGTTTGTGAACCTATTTTCAACAAACCATTGGCGGAAATTTCATTTGGTCATGTGTTGGTGAACTTGTTTAATACCGCACGTCGCTTCAATATGGAAGTACAACCGCAATTGGTACTGCTACAAAAAACGCTGTTATATGTTGAAGGCCTGGGGCGTCAGCTTTATCCACAATTAGATTTATGGCAAACCGCGAAACCTTTCCTAGAAAACTGGGTGAAGGAGCAAATGGGCGTGAAAGCGGTATTAAAAAAGGTTAAAGAAAACATTCCGTTTTGGAACGAAAAACTGCCAGAAATTCCAGATTTAGTTTATCAATATCTGCGCACAGGCAAAGACAGTCAGCAGCAACAAGTTCTGTTGTTAAAAGCGATGAAAACGGAGCAGCAAAAGTTTCATAAACGCCTTATTTTATCAGTGCTGGCGGTTGGGGTATTAATTGCTGCAGCCATTGTGATGACCTAAACTTCTCTTCCGCTTTTGGGCTTTTGTTACAAATTTATCCAGCCAAATTATTAGTGAATTTGGCTTAAAGATTGAAACCTAGAAATCCTTTTGTGTAGACTAATGAGCAAATGACAGCAAGCAAGCTGCTATTTGCTTATTTGATAATGTTAGGTGTTTATCATCTAGTAGGGCAAACAAAGGGTTAATACAATAATTACTACAACAAACCTACCTGAGGTAATTGCAGGTCCAATATTACGCCATGCTACAGCGGGTGAGCTCAATTTTTGGTTGGTTACCTCAACACCAGCTGCTTTGTCTTTTCAGCTTTTTCAAGACAACCAATTAATAGATGAACAGAAACTTGCCAAGCGTAGCCAGTTGCTGACTCAAGTAGGTCGTCATGCGTTTATCCATCAAATTACGATCACACTAACAGAAAACCTGACTCACGATCGGGTTTATCACTATGACTTTGTACTGCACGGTGAAGAAGGCCAACAGCAGCTCACGAGCTTACTTCCCGATATAGTTTATCCTGAGCAAGATAAACCTAATTTTGTTATCCGTAGCAGTGCTGACCGCTTACTGCATGGCTCATGTCGAAAGCCTCATCATAACAGTGACGATGGCTTGTTACGGGTTGATCAAGCAATTGCTGACACTTTAACGACACCAACTGATCGGCCTGCGTTATTAATGATGTCTGGTGATCAAGTGTATGTAGATGATGTCGCTGGGCCTTTTCTTCAGGCAATTCATCAAGTCATTAATCTGTTAGGTTTGTACGAAGAAAGCTGGCAAGGTGCTACGGTACACAACAGTGAATCTTTGTTTGATAGTGAACATTGTTATTATCATCGCGATAAATTGTTACCCCATACACCCGCCAATAAAGCGGTTTATGAGAAGTTATTTGCCGCGAGCAAAAAGCCAATTTTTACCTCTGTCAATGCAAAAAATCATCTGGTGACTTTAGCTGAATGTTTAGCGATGTATTTTCTGGTGTGGTCACCGCAGCTATGGTCTCGAATATCGTTTCATCCTTTGCCGTTAGAGAAAGTGGATCAACAACGATATGACCAAGAATTAGCTATCATCAATAAGTTTGTTGCCAGTTTGCCACAAGTGAGTAGGGCACTGGCGCATATTCCTACTTATATGATTTTTGATGATCACGATATTACCGATGATTGGAATTTAACACGTGGCTGGGAAGAAGCGGCGTATGGGCATCCATTTTCAAAACGCATTATTGGTAACGCACTTATCGCCTATTTGTTATGTCAGGCGTGGGGCAATGCTCCTGAAAAATTTAAACCGTTAGAACAAGATTTAGTACATCATTTTGCTCTAGGTTTTGTCGAATTAGATCAGCTCATTGATACCTTGCTTAATTGGCAAGATTGGCATTATAGCCTTGCAACATCGCCAAAAATTGTGGTGTTAGATACCCGTACTCAACGTTGGCGTTCGGAAAGTCGGGCATCAAAACCGTCCGGTTTAATGGATTGGGAAGCTCTTTCTGCTATGCAGCAAGAGCTTATTGGTGAGTCGAAAGTCATACTGGTTTCACCAGCGCCAATTTATGGCGTTAAGATGATTGAGGCGATTCAGCGTGTATTTACCTTTTTTGGTCAACCATTAATGGTTGATGCAGAAAACTGGATGGCGCATAAAGGCACGGCTAATGTGATGTTGAATGTATTTCGTCATGTTAAAACCCCGCCTGAGTTTATTATTTTGTCTGGCGATGTGCACTACTCGTTTGTCTATGACGTGACTCATCGCTTTATTCGCAATAAATCTAAAATTATTCAGGTTACTAACAGCGGTATCAAAAATGAATTCCCGGCAGGATTATTACGCTGTTTGGATAGGCTTAATCGTGTGCTCTATGGTCCTTATTCACCGCTAAACTGGTTTACTAAGCGCCGACAAATGAAAGTGAAAGTGCGTAAACCTTGGGCAAAAAAACAAGACACCTTGGTTAATCTTAGTGGTATTGGTGATATTCGATTGACCGACGACCAACATGTTGTTGATGTGACTATGTTAGGCGCCAATGGTCAGGATATAACTTTTGCGACCTCTAAAGATACAGAACACGATTAACTGGTGACTGTGTTAGGCCGCCAGTGTTCTCACCATGTAGTAAAATCGGTCATCTTCTTGGTATGTTTTAAAGTCATGTCGTTGATACAAGCTAAGTGCAGGGCTGATTTTAAACACCTTTAACTTAATTTCTTTGGCTTGAGATGCGTTAGCCAGTGCCACCGCCTGATCTAGTGCTTTAGCACCAAGCCCTTTATTTTGAAAGTCAGGATCAATTTGTATATCGCGCAGCCAGCAAGCTTGCTCGTCAAAAGACAAACGCATAACACCGATGACATTTGACGCATATACAATATCCCAATTCGTTAAATCTAAGGTTTGTTTAACTATGTCATCAAGCTGCCAGTTAACATCAAAACGATGATAATAGGGCTGCATATTGTTTAGGGTAAACGTCGCAGCATGTGCTAAGTTTTCTGTCGGTTTAAAATCTAATTCAATCATGTCGTTTATTGGCACCCAGCGTTAACTAAGTGCCCTGTATCAAGTTATTTTTTATTGTTGCGTTTCAATCCAATCTAAGGTCAATTCTTCCAACAAAGCCATAGGTAAACTACCATTTTTTAACATATGATCGTGGAATTTTCTGATATTAAATTTTTCGCCTAACCTTTTTTCTGCTGTAGCGCGCAGTTGGCGGATTTTAATTTCACCGATTTTGTACGACAACGCTTGTGCAGGCCAGCTGATATAGCGGTCAATTTGGCCAATAACATCAGCCATGCTTAATGCGGTATTTTCAGCTAAATAGTCTATCGCTTGTTGTCTACTCCAACCTTTAGCATGCATACCGGTATCAACAACGAGTCGACATGCTCGCCATGCTTCATAGGTTAATCTGCCAAAGTCACTGATAGGGTCTTGATAAAAGCCCATTTCCTTACCTAAACGCTCTGAATATAGACCCCAGCCTTCACCATATGCTGCATGGTAAAGTGTTTTACGAAACTCTGCCATATCAACTTCTTGAGCGATGGCGCTTTGAAAGTGATGGCCGGGCTCTGCTTCATGAAAGGTTAATGCCTCTAATGTGTATAGCGGCTGACTTTTTAAATCTTGAGTATCAATGAAATAAGTACCTGAAGTTGTGCCACTACCGTCTGATGCCACATAGTAAGCACCGCCATTTGGCGCTGGTTTTATATCAAATGTTTGCCTTGGCAATACAGAGAACCATTTGGGTAACTGGGCTGCCATTTTACGAGTAATAAAACTGGCTTTTTCCAGTAAGTCTTGTTCAGTATCGGTATAAAACTTTTCATCGGTTCTTAAGTACTCAATAAACTCCTTAAAGCTACCTTTAAAACCTACTTGCTTAATAATGGCCTGCATTTCACCTTTGATGCGTTTTACTTCATCCAACCCAAGTTGATGAATTTCATCGGCCGTCATATCTGTGGTGGTGTAGAACTCAATCAGGTATTGATAGTACTCCTTACCTTTAGCTAGCTCACTGATGCCCACTTTAGTGCGGCAATTCGTCATATACTGTTGAGTAAAGAACTGATAAAACTTTTTGTATTCAGGGACTATTGTATCGGTAATGAGTTTTTGTGTTTGTTGATCAAAATACTGTTTATCTTGTGCCTTTAAATTGGCAGGGAAGTTGGCGATAGGGCCATAAAATACGCTGTCTTTGGCATTATCAACGATATGTTTGCTGATGGATTTATCGTAGTTTTTAAATGTTTCACAATAGTGCACATGCCCTTTAGCAATGGCCTCTTGCAATACCTCGATATGTTCTTGGTTATAACGAGGGAAGTCTTTTAAGCTGATCAAATAATTTTGATAATCTGTCTTAGTTAAAAACGACATATTGGCTGGTGCACCAGCAAAATAGCTATGGAAACCAGCGTAGTAGTTCATTGGATAATAATGATCTAAATGTTGATAGCTCTTTGCTTCCGTTTCTCGCTCATATTTAAATAACCGATAGGTGACTTGTTGCTCAGGCGACAATTGATTAACGTCGATGTCTGCTAGCCGAGATAACAACTCTTGGTTGTAGTTTTCTCTGCGCTTACGGCCTTGCTCAGACATATCTGGTAGTTTGCCATTCATACGAAAAGCATCGGGATCTTTGCGGAAAAAAATCTGTTCTTGATTAGCTACTTTCCAATGTTCATCAAGTAATTGCGAAAACTTGTTCTCGTCGTTAGCACTCACCGCCGCACTGGCTAATGTGGCAAGTAGTGTCACTATTTTTAGGTTATTCTGAGCAGACATGGATGCTACCTATGTTATTTTTTTAAGACGACTCTTAGTCTAGAAGCTAATGGGTGTCATTGTCTATGGATATTCATTGATACCATTCACATCAAAATTTGACCGTTGATATAAATTTTGAACTTAACCGGGTTAAGGTGCAATAAGCTTTGCTTATAAACGATAAGGAGAGACATATGAAAATATTTAAACACACACTTTGCTCTATCTTCACTCTGATTACACTGACTACTCAAGCGACCGTTGTTGGCTCATGGCAAGGCATAGTTAAAGTGAATGAAGCGTTACAAGTTGAACTAGTGATGCATATTGCAAAAGACAATAACAACTATAGTGCAAAATTAGATGTTCCGATCCAACAGCAATTTGGCTTAGCATTTGACCAAGTTAAAGTGACCGATCAAGATGTTGATTTTACTTTATCAGCTGCCGGTATTCGTTATAAGGCAACACTTGAACAAGGCAAATTAGTAGGTACCTATTATCAAGGTGGTGGTGAACTTCCATTGGTCATGAGTAAAAATATCAATGTGGCCAAAGTAGCCAAACGCGTTTTTCCACAAACACCAACCAAGGACACTGAATATCTAGTGCGTGAAGTATCCTTTGATAACAAAGCAGAAAATATTACGCTTGCTGGCACCTTGACGGTACCTAAACAAGGGACAAATTACGTTGCGGTTTTAATATCAGGCTCTGGTCCAAGCAATAGAAATCAAGAAATTTTTGGCCATCAAAGCTTCTGGGTACTGGCAGACTTATTAACTAAACAAGGTATTGCGGTATTACGTTATGACGATAGGGGCGTGAGTAAGTCCACTGGCGATTTTAAAAGTGCAACTAGCTATGATTTTGCAGCTGATGCAAAAGCCGCAGTTCACTATGTGCGTCAATTGCCTGAGTTCAAAGAGGCCCAAATAGGCTTTATTGGTCACAGTGAAGGTGGTTTGATTGGTGCATTGGCAGGTGTTGACAATAAAGACGTAGATTTCTTTGTATCATTAGCCGGTGTGGGCACTACTGGAGCGGACATTCTGATAGACCAAAGTTATGCGTTGCAACAGGCACTAGGTGTAGATGAAGCGACATTACAACAATCTGATAAAGTACAACGCAGTGTGATGGCTGCTATTGTTAATAAAGCCAGTGCACAAGAGATTAAACAGTTGCTAGTTGGTGCTGGTTTGCCAGAACAAGCGATAAAAGCGCAAATGCCACAAATTACCTCGCCTTGGTTCCAAGCGTTTGTGCAATACGACCCATCATTGGTTTTACCTAAACTAAACATGCCAGTACTTGCTGTAAATGGTGATTTAGATTTACAAGTATTAGCTAAACAAAATATTGCAGGTTTTCAAAAACTTGTTAACAATAAGCAAATTACAACAAAAATATATCCAGGGTTGAACCATTTATTTCAACCAGCAAAAACAGGTTTACCAAAAGAGTATGCTGAAATTGACGTTACGTTTTCACCGCAAGTAGCATCAGATGTGGCCACTTGGATTAAATCACTTTAATGAGTAAATCAGATAATAAAATGTTTTGGCTATGCCAAGTTCTAGGTTGGGGAGCGTTTACGCTGCTCAACCTAACCGTTAGAGGTTATTTTTCTCACTTTGCTATTGGCGAATTAATTAATTCTTTAACCCTTTATATTGCCTTTATTGCTACCACAACTTGTACCCGATGGTACTTTAAGCGTTACTTGCAGTCAGACAATGTCGCTTGGAACTTTGTGCAGGTGGTGTTGATTAGTGTGCTTACAGCTTTTGTCACCAATTTGATTGTTAGTAGCGCATTATTTCCGTTTTTTGAACCCTTGTATGGCGTGCCTTTAACCGAGCCAATGCGATATTTTTGGTTGGCTTTACCCAACCTGGTTTTTCTGTCTTTATTGTGGTCGATTACTTATTTAACCATTCGCCGACAGTTTTTATTAAAAAGCACAAGTGCACAAAACTCTGCATTACAGTCATCGTTAAAAGCCGCGCAACTAGATATATTGTTAAATCAATTAAACCCCCATTTTATGTTTAATGCTATTAACAATATCAGAGCATTAATTTTAGAAGATCCAGCTAAGGCGAGAGATTGTCTAACCGATTTATCTGATGTGATGCGCACCACCATGCAAGTTAAACAAGACAAAGAATGGACGTTACACGAAGAGCTACAGTTAGTTGATAGTTATCTTAATTTAAACAAGTTGCAATTTGAGAACAAACTCAGCATTACAAAATCAATTGATGAGCAAGCACTAAGCAGCAAAGTGCCGTGCATGATGGTGCAGTTGCTGGTGGAAAATGCGATAAAACATGGTATTGGTAAACGCAGAGCTGGCGGCGATATTCACATTGATATTCGTTTAGAGTCAGAGGTATTAACGTTATGTGTTAACAATAGCGGCGAGCTTAACACTGATGCAGATACAACCGGTGTTGGTACTCGCAACATCAAGTCGCGCTTAAATATATTGTATGGCGAACAAGCACACTATTCACTGAAACAAGTCGATGATATGGTGCAGGCGAGCATAGTGATAGGAAAATAATGTGTTAAATGTGATTATTGTTGAAGACTCGCGTTTAGCGCGTTTAGAACTAAAAGCCCAACTGGCTGATGTAAAACATATCGCCATCGTTGGTGAGGCAGATTCAATCGCCCAGGCTCAAGAGTTACTCGCTCAACACAATGTTGATTTAATGTTTCTCGATATAGACTTACCTGATGGTAATGGTTTTGATTTATTGCTCTCGATAGCGCAGCCGCCTAAAGTTATTTTCACTACTGCATTTGAGGAGTTTGCCCTTAAAGCATTTGAACAAAATGCCATTGATTACCTATTAAAACCCTTTAGCCAAGAGCGGTTACAGAGCGCTTTAGCGCGAGTAAATATGGAGCGTGAGTCAGTAACTGAGACTAAAGCAATGATGGATTTATCGTCGCGCTTTTTTGTCAAAGATGGCCAACAATGTTTTCTTATTCAATTGGCACAAGTGGAGCGTTTCGAGTCACTTGGCAATTACACACAAGTATATTTCGACCAACATAAAACCATTGTGTATCGTACCTTGGCACAGATAGAGGCACGCCTACCCAAAGAGGTGTTTTTTCGAACTAGTCGCCAATACATTGTGCAGTTAAGTTGTGTTCAAGATGTGGCTTTATGTGCTAGTGGTGGTCTCGAGCTAACAATGAAAAGTGGTGCCAAGGTCGAAGTATCACGCCGTCAGGCGAGTCAGTTCAAAGCGTTGTTCTCGCTATAATCGATTAAAGTGGTAACATAACGGCAAGTTAGATTATCTGTATTAATTTGATTATGGTAAAACTGTCTAGAGCAGGTTGGAATAACGTTATTATTTTTGGTGTGTTAGCATTTATCTTGATCATCAATGCAACACATGACAATGTATTTGAAAACAAAACTGACCAACAGCAAGTTAGGTTGTTTCCTGCTAATCCTGTCATTTTGACCCTATCGATTAATGAACACTTTTTAGTTGAGCGTAAAGGGCAAGGTTGGCAAGCCAATCGCGATACTTTATCGGTTCAAGCACTCAATCAAATGATGAATTCATGGCGACAATTAGCGCCCGAACATTTAATTACTCCGGTTGAACTGGATAAACAGTTAGGGTTGCTAGTTGAGGTGGTGTTAGCCAATAGTAACGAGGCAATGCGTTTGAAACTGTTTATGGAAGGTGAACAGTTACTGGTATATCGAGAGCATGACCACGCATGGTTTGTCTTGGCGCCTCAATTTTTTAATCAGCTAGTACCAGCTGAAATTTTTAACGAATAACCTAGAGCAATTATGATGGAAAAACGTTGTGCCATTTTGTCTATGGACAGTTTGGAAGACTTTCACGCCTATGACCACTTGATTGAGCCATATTTAGCTGAACTTGGATGGCAAACAGAAACCATTTCTTGGCGTGCTCAAAACGTTAATTGGTCTGATTTTGACGCTGTCATTATTCGCACTCCGTGGGATTATCAAGACGATGCCGCGGCATTTATCCAAGTACTAGAACAAATAGAAGCATCGAGCGCCCATCTAGAAAATGCAATTGAAATTGTTCGTTGGAATATCGATAAAATTTATCTGCAACAGCTTGAGCAACAGGGTGTTTCTGTGGTGCCAACTCGTTGGTTTGATAAGCTTGATGACAAGCTATTAACGGCTGAACAGCTCGACATTATGTTTGAGCAACTAAATCGTGATCAAATTGTGCTAAAACCTCGTATTAGTGCCAATTCCGATAATACTTTTTGGCTGCATCGCTCTACTGCTGCCCAAAAATTAGCTGTGCTTAATAGCGCGTTTGCACAGCGTCATTTTATGGCACAGCCTTTTATGGACAGTGTTATAGCAGAAGGGGAATTTTCGTTATTTTATTTTAATGGTGAATACAGCCATGCGATTTTGAAAACGCCTAAAAAACAAGATTTTAGGGTACAAGAAGAACATGGTGGCCAATTACAAAGTATTGAACCTGAAGCTGAACTGGTTAAACAGGCGAATTGGTGTATTGAACAGATTGCGAGTATTCATACTATGCCACTTTACGCTAGGGTAGATTTTGTTCGTTATCAAGAAAGCTTTGCCTTAATGGAAGCGGAATTAATTGAACCTTCACTGTATTTTAATATGGATGAGCAATCGCCAAAGCGTTTTGCTCAAGCGTTGGTCGCGAAAATGAAACAATTAACCTTGTAGGGGTGTTATGCCTGAATTACCTGAAGTAGAAGTATGCCGATTAGGCATTACGCCACATATTAAAGATCAGCAAGTTGCTGAGGTTGTTGTTAGACAAAAGCAATTAAGATGGCCAGTACCTGAAGAAGTAACTACTATCGTTGGTCAGGAGGTGTCAGCGGTTAAAAGGCGATCGAAATATTTGTTGCTTGAATTTGACACAGGCACAGTGGTCATTCATTTAGGGATGTCTGGCACAATACGGGTTATTCCAGCAGAGTCACCTGTAGCAAAACACGATCATGTTGATATTGTTTTTCAACATGGCCAAGCGTTAAGGTTAAACGATCCTCGCCGATTTGGCGCCGTATTATGGCTAGACAAACACCAAGATCAGCAAGGCTTATTTACCAAACTTGGACCTGAGCCACTAACTGATGATTTTGCCCATGGTTATTTGTTTGAAAAAGCACAAAAGCGCAAAGTACCGATTAAAACCTTCTTGATGAATAACCAAGTGGTGGTTGGTGTCGGTAATATTTATGCTAATGAAGCCTTGTTTCAAGCCGGTATATTACCAACCAGCTTAGCGTGCAATATTGACCAAACACGATTCAATAACCTGACTGATATTATAAAAAATGTTTTGGCGGCTGCGATTGAACAAGGTGGCACCACATTAAAAGACTTTACTCAGGCCGATGGCAGACCGGGTTATTTTGCACAGCAGCTATTGGTATATGGCCGAGCAGGTCAGCCATGTGTGAAATGCCAAAGCCAACTGCAAGAAGTCAGACAATCTAATCGCAGTTCAGTATTTTGCCCCAATTGCCAAACGGAGTAACTTACTCTTACTCCGTTTCAGGTTGTTCTGCAGATTTTGGCTCTTCAGGTTTTTGTTCGTTGAGCTGATAAATTGCTTTGCGTTGCTCTTTAGTGACTGGGTATATCTTATCTATACGACAGTTCATTTGCGGGTTACGCAAGCTAAATACAGAATCAAACTTGGCATGCAAAGTGGCATCGGTTTGACGATGAATTCTTAATACATGTGCCCAACGAATATCGTCACAAAAGCCTTTTAGTTCAATTAAATAATTGCGCTTGGGTGAAGATGATAAAAACATAAACTCGTCGGTTAATGCGTTCCAGCCTTGAAAACGAAAAGAGTTAACGCGGCTAACATGCTGCAAGTTGTTGCTGGCGATATAACTTCGAATGTTTTCATTTTGTGTTTGCAAGCTAATGGAGTTACTTGAACACCCAGACAAAACAGCTAATAAACTAAGTACTGTCATTATGGTTTTCATTGTAAACCTCTCATAGTTGGTTGTTTTATCATCAGTCTAGCGACTTTAAGAGTACTTGTCTTTAAATCAACTGTGTTATTTTGTTAATTGTTCGATAATCGCTTTTTGCACGGCGGCATCAACAAACTGACTGACATCACCTTTATGTAGTGCAACTTCCTTCACTAGGGTTGATGAGATAAAAGAGTTTTCTTCCGCGGGTGTTAAAAACACACTTTCTAAATCAGGTGACAAACGTCTATTCATGTTAGCTAATTGAAATTCGTATTCAAAATCTGATACAGCACGTAAACCACGAATCAAAACACTGGCTTGGTGTAACTGAGCAAATTCAACTAATAAACCTGTAAAACCGACTACTTTGACATTAGGTAAATGCGCTGTCACTTGCTCTAATAGCGTGACCCGTTGTGCCAAATCAAACATGGGCTTTTTACTCGGACTGGCAGCGACACCAACGATCACTTCAGAAAACAAACGACTTGCGCGTTCAATAAGATCAGTATGGCCATTAGTTACTGGATCGAAAGTGCCTGGATAAATTGCTTTTACATTCATGATTTTGATTGAGTTTAGTTAGATAGTTTCATTGTAATAAGCCCACGGCCATATGACAACAAGGCTTATGCCTAGTTTGTATGGGCTAGTAAGCAACAGACTTAAAGTATTTACTCGAATATCTTTACCTTGGCTAAAAATTGATAGTATGATTAGGGGATTGATTCATTGATAAAGAAAGTAAAAGAGTATGAAAACTCGGGATAAAATAATTCAAGCAAGTATCGAGTTATTTAATGAACAGGGCGAAAGGAATGTCACAACTAACCATATCGCTGCTCACCTCGGCATTAGTCCCGGCAACTTGTACTACCACTTTCGCAACAAAGAAGACATCATCTTATCCATTTACGAAGAATACGCTCGTAATCTACTATTAGACACCTTTCCTCAGGTAAACCCAGAAACTAAACCGCTCGACACCATTATTTTGTATATGGATGCGGTTTTCCAAGCGTTAATGAAGTTTCGTTTTTTCTACGCTAATTTACCTGTGTTATTGGCGAAAAACCCGTTATTGCATGAAAAATATGTAGAGGTACAACACACCATTTCTAAACGATTAAGTGAAATGTTAGTGTCTTTACGTGATGCCAATATGATGACTTTCGAAGATGATGAGTTAGCCGATATCGTTAGCATTTTACGCTTGATCAACACATTCTGGTTGAGCTTTTATCAAACACAAAATGAAAATACCGAGATCAATGATTCAGTATTTTTAGATGGCGTGTTGAAAATTTTGGTGATGATCCGCCCTTACATTACTGAATCAGCTAAGCCAGATTTTATGAAAGCAAAAGCCATGTACCAACAACGCCACAAAGAAGCGTTAGCGGTAGCTTAGTCACAAATCTGTTCAGCTAGGGTTTCTAGGCCCTAGCGTTTATTTAAATTTCAACTAGCTTTTGTACCCCGCTCGGTTATCGACTTGTCCGTGATTTACTTCGCTTGTTGTTTGTAACAATATATTTTTCAAGCGCCATCCTTATTTAGCATACTACAAATGGTTTTGTTTTTTATTGATAAAAATATCAATAAGTTACCATGCTTTTTGGCTAAGCCTATACCTGAATTAAACAAAAGTACTGAGCATGTTCTAGTATATTAAAAAGATCATTTAGTTGTTTTAATGTACAGAAAATTAAATTAGAATGATCGTTCACTCTAAGTTGAAGGTACAGTAATGCAACGAGTTAATTCTTTTTCTTTTCAATTTTCTGCCATTGTTATGGCATTGATCATTATGTCTGGGTGTGGTCAGCCTGAACAGGCACAAGCTAAGGGACCCGCAATGCAGGCTATGCCTGTTGGTGTGGTCACAGTAAAAAGCCAAGCTATTACATTGACTAAAGAGCTACCTGGGCGAGTATCTGCATCACAAATTGCCGAAATTAGACCTCAGGTTACTGGCATTATTCAACATCGGTTATTTACTGAAGGTGCTGAAGTTAAACAGGGTCAAGCACTATATCAAATCGATCCCGCTATTTTTGAAGCGCAAGTTGCAACTAATAAAGCAGCTATCAAAAAAGCCGAGGCTAATATTGCTAACGCTAAGGCAAAACTTACGCGATACAAAAACTTGTTAAAAACCAAAGCGGCGAGCCAACAAGATTATGACGAAGCAGTAGCATCATTTAAAAGTGCAGAAGCTGATTTGTTAACGGCTAAAGCGCAATTACAAACCGCTGAAATTAACCTCAACTATACAAAAGTAAAATCACCCATTGATGGTCAAATAGGTAAATCAGAAGTCACGGCTGGTGCGCTTGTTAATGCTAATCAAGAGGGGACATTAGCAACAGTTACCCAGCTTGACCCCATCTATGTCGACTTAACACAGTCAAGCACCGAATTAACACGTTTAAAGCAAGCTATTGCTTCAGGCACTCTTACCAGAGACAAAGAACTACATTCAAAAGTAGAATTAATGCTTGAAGATGGCAGTGTTTATCCTTACCCAGGAAAATTAAAATTTTCAGAAGTGACTGTTAATACCAGCACAGGTTCTGTTTCTCTTCGTGCAGAATTTCCAAACCCAGACAAAATGTTGTTACCTGGTATGTATGTGCGTGCTGCAATTGTTGAAGGGGTAAAAGAAAGTGCAATTTTAGCACCTCAACGCGGTGTTAATCGCAATACTAAAGGGCAACCAACCGCTTTAGTGGTTAGTAAAGACAACAAAGTTGAACCTAGAGTATTAACGGTTGATCGTACGGTTGGTGCACAATGGCTAGTCACTGACGGTTTAGTTGATGGCGATCAGTTAATCGTTGAAGGTTTGCAAAAAATTCGTCCAGGTGCACCTGTATCACCAGTGCCGGCAGAATCTTCGTTAAATGAAGTGAAATAACGGAGTAGCACATGTCTCGATTTTTTATAGATAGACCTATCTTTGCATGGGTATTGGCCATCGTTGTGATGTTAGCTGGTGTGTTGGCGATAACAAGCTTACCCGTTGCTCAATATCCATCGATAGCACCACCTGCTATTAGTATTCAAGCAAGTTACCCTGGTGCTTCTGCACGAACGCTAGAAGATACCGTTACACAAGTTATTGAACAAAAGATGAAAGGGCTTGATGGCTTGTTGTATATGTCATCAACCTCTGAATCAAATGGCTCTGCAACATTAACCTTAACATTTGATGCTGATACCGACCCAGATATTGCACAGGTACAAGTGCAAAATAAGTTGTCGTTAGCAACGCCACTTTTACCTCAAGAGGTTCAACGACAAGGGGTTTCTGTGGCTAAATCTGCTCGCAACTTTTTAATGGTTGTTGGCTTTGTTTCTGAAGATGGCAGCATGAATAACATCGACATTGGCGATTATGTTGCTTCAAATGTGCAAGATATTATTTCACGTGTAAATGGTGTTGGTGAAGTACAGTTGTTTGGTTCTCAATATGCAATGCGTATTTGGTTAAAGCCCGATATGTTGCATAAATATCAACTAACGCCAAATGACATTAGCGCCGCAATTCAGGCACAAAATGCACAAGTTTCTGCGGGGCAATTAGGGGCGTTACCAGCAATTTCAGGGCAACAAATTAATGCGACGGTGACCGCACAAAGTAGACTGCAAACACCAGAGCAATTTCGCAATATATTTGTAAAAACCAATGCTGATGGCTCATTTGTAAGACTGTCTGATGTCGCAACTGTCGAATTAGGTGGTGAAAACTATGGTGTTGTTGCCCGATATAACGGTAAACCTGCGACTGGGCTTGGGATAAAGCTTGCCAGTGGTGCTAATGCGCTTGATACCGCGGAAGGTGTAAAGGCAGCATTAAAGGAGCTTGAAGACTTTTTTCCAGAAGGTTTAACCTCAGTAGTACCTTATGACACAACACCGTTTGTTTCGTTATCTATTGAAAAGGTGGTTAACACCCTAATAGAAGCTGTGGTGTTAGTGTTCCTTGTTATGTACTTGTTTTTACAAAACTTTAGGGCAACACTTATTCCAACCATTGCTGTACCTGTGGTATTGCTAGGTACCTTTGCTGTTTTACAAACATTTGGTTTTTCAATCAATACATTGACTATGTTTGCCATGGTATTAGCCATTGGCTTGTTGGTAGATGATGCCATTGTTGTGGTAGAAAATGTTGAGCGTGTGATGACGGAAGAAAATCTATCGCCACTTGAAGCAACACGTAAATCGATGGATGAAATAAAAGGTGCACTTGTCGGTATTGCCATGGTGTTATCTGCAGTATTTATCCCTATGGCATTTTTTGCTGGCTCCACAGGGGTTATTTATCGACAGTTTTCTATTACCTTGGTTACTGCAATGAGTCTTTCAGTGTTAGTGGCATTGATTCTGACGCCTGCTTTATGTGCCACTATGTTAAAACCAAGCCATGTGCATGATGATAAGTCGTTACTTGGTCGATTTTTTACTGGCTTTAACCGCGGCTTTGATAAAACCAACAGCGGGGCACAAGGTTTTGTTAGCCGAATGATCAAACAAAGCAAACGTTACTTGTTATGTTATGGATTGATCGTTGGTGGCATGGTTTATATTTTTTCGCAATTACCTTCTGCGTTTTTACCCAATGAAGACCAAGGTATCTTGTTTAACCAAGTGAGCTTGCCAGCGGGTTCTACCACAGAGCAAACGCTAGAAGTGGTTAAAAAAATGGAACGCCACTTTTTAGAAGATCAGTCGGCAGCCGTGCGCTCAATTTTCAGTGTTGCGGGCTTTAGTTTTGCCGGCTCTGGACAAAATGCAGCCATTGGTTTTGTTGGATTAAAACATTGGGATGAACGTCAACGCCCTGACTTGTCAGTTGGCGCGGTTGCGGGTAAAGCAATGGGGTATTTTGCCACCATTAAAGAGGCTTTTGTTTTTGCTTTCCCACCACCTGCTGTAATCGAATTAGGCACCGCCAATGGTTTTACTTTTTATCTGCAAGACCGTGTTGGATTGGGTCATGAGAAATTACTAAATGCTCGCAATATGTTCTTGGGAATGGCGGCACAAAATCCAGTATTGGCGGGAGTACGCCCCAATGGCTTAGAAGATAAGCCAGAATTACAACTTGATATTGATTTGGCAAAAGCTGAAGCTCTTGGCATCACTCAAGCAGAGATTAACAGTACTTTAGCAACAGCTTGGGGTGGTCGATACGTAAATGACTTTATTGATCGCGGCCGTGTTAAAAAGGTTTATGTGCAGGGCGTAGCTGAATCTCGCATGGTACCTGAAGATATTGATCAATGGTTTGTCAGAAACAATCAAGGTGACATGGTGCCATTCACGACATTTGCCAGTGCCTATTGGACTTACGGTTCACCTCGATTAGAACGATACAACGGTTTATCGGCCATGGAAATTCAAGGTTCTGCAGCCCCAGGGTTTAGTACCGGACAAGCGATGGCGGAAGTTGAAAAAATAGTGAAGCAATTACCGCCGGGCATTGCTTATGAATGGACAGGCATATCGTATGAGGAACGCCTAAGTGGTGGACAAGCACCCTTGCTTTACGCTTTGTCGTTATTGGTGGTGTTTTTATGTTTAGCGGCCTTGTACGAAAGTTGGTCAGTACCAGCGGCTGTTATGTTAATTGTTCCGTTAGGGGTATTTGGTGCAGCTGTCGCCGCTATTTCAGCAAACTTGTCGAATGATATTTACCTGCAGGTAGGCTTGTTAACCACCATAGGTTTAGCCTCTAAAAACGCTATTTTAATCGTTGAATTTGCCATACATAAAATGGAAGAGGGCATGGGGCTGGTCGATGCCGCGGTCAATGCAGTACGTTTGCGTTTGCGTCCGATATTAATGACCTCAATGGCATTTATTTGTGGTGTTTTACCGTTAGCAATAGCATCAAGCGCAGGTTCGGGTGCACAAAATGCACTAGGTATTTCGGTCATTGGTGGTACTTTAGCCTCGTCTATACTGGTGGTTGTTTTTGTACCTATGTTTTTTGTTTTAGTGCGTAGGGTCTTCCCTGGGAAGACGACAAAAGCATTGCCAAACGAAAAATAATCTATATATTCGGCGGCTATTTTATTTAATGTAAAAATAGCTGCCGACACAGCGTGGAATCTTTATGAAAGCAAAAACTAAAAGACATGCAGATCCCGAGTTAGCTCAAGCAAGGCGAAATCAAGTGCTATGTGCTGCTGCAGAGTGTTTTAAGCGTAAGGGCTATCATGGCGCTGGCATGGCTGAAATTTCAAAAATGGCAGGCATGAGTGCTGGCCATATCTACAATTACTTTGCCAGTAAAGATGCCATTATCGAATCAATAATTCAGCGTGATATGGAAGAAACCCTGTCTTTGTTTCAAGAGTTTGAAGAAAACCCTGGTGATTTGGTCACAATACTAATTGATGGTCTTGATGATGCTGTTGTTCGCCATACCGATATGGATAATAAGGCATTGAGCTTGGAGATGTTATCTGAAGGGGCGCGCAATGAGAAAATTGCCACTTTACTTCAGCAATCTGATACTGAATCTAGAGAAAGAATGCGCAACTTGTTAGTGGGAGAGCGTGGTCCATTAAAAGCATCTTCAGAGCGCGAAATAAATGCTCGCATTGAAATTATGTTTGCCATGATAGGTGGGTTATTGCTGCGCAAAACGTTAAACCCCAATTTAGATAAAGAGGGTTTGTTAATTGCACTTCGTCCTGCAATAAAAACTCTATTATTACCCTTTGAATGACGGACAAATGAATAAAAAAAAGCATAAACTTTTAAGTTTATGCTTTTTTTATTTTGAATTTAAGCTCTACCGATTAAATGGCGAATTGCTCTTGTTTGTTTACTTTAAAGCTCTGTAATTTAAATTTACGCATAGCTATTATCACTATCGCCATAACAAACAAAAATACTGTTGGTGCTTCAGGAACTTTAGTTGTACCACCATCTACAGGGTCAAATGGGTTGTAGTTAATTTGCATATTCCCTTGCCATGACTTGCCAATAACTTGACCCCAGATAACTGAACTGTTTGCGATAATATCGGCATTCGGCGCGAGTACGGTGCCATATAAATCAGAATTTAAATGTAATCGGTTTGCATCAGCAAAATTGTATAAAAGCTGTACAGGTGGTTTGTCGTAGTCATTTTTACCACGAAAATAACCATCTATTGGATTGCTGTAATCGAATCGGTTGTTATTGTTAGTTAAAAATACACGTGATTGTGTGAAATTAACCGATGTACTTTCGGTATTTGAAACATTAAAAATAAACGTTGAGTTATCCGCCATGCCATCAGTGTTAATTAACCATGTTGAGGCGAACATATCTTGGGTAACGTTAAACACGTAAACACCATCAGTAGGAACAACATCTGGATTAACTGTAAACTCTAGTGCCCAACCGTGGTCTGTTACTGCATTATGTGCAGTGCGTGCTGCTAAATTTGCCGACAAGCTTTCTAAATGGGAAAAAGCAGAATCGAAATTAACCGGCAAAGTTGTGCTGTTTTGTGTTACTTGGCCAGTACCATTAGGGCCACCAGTTAATTCACCACCGAGTACTACATCACCAGCGACAATTTGGGATTGCGATTGGTAAACGTTGAAATTTCCTGAGCCTGTTTTATTGATATCGCCACCAACAACTAGGCTTGGACCAGAGCTCATGCCATGATCTAAAACGTGGGTACCAATATCGTAACCACCGTTAACATATAAATTACCACCAACAGCGACTTTACCTTCTACATCTGAAGAAGTTACACGGTAGTTTTCTTTTATAAATGCGTTGTATTGACTAGCTTGTCCTAGGTCAATGGTATCAGCGAAAGCACAAGTGCTAACCACTAATGCTGAAATTAGTGCTAATAGGCGCATAAAACTTCTCATACATCTTTGAAAAAAACGGCGCGCATTCTACCATGTTGGTGAAAAAATGACAGCGTTGTCTTATGTTAATTTTATGTTTATATCGTAATTTGGTTATACGGTTTAACTGCCTTTTGATGCTATTTTACTGTTAGCAAGTGCTGTATGGCAGAGAGCAGATGATGTTCAGCATTTAATCGTTGCGCATTTAATGCAGTTTGCTTCGCTTCATCTAATCGTCCGAGCTTTTCTAGGGTAATGGCAAGATGATAGTGATAGGTTGCTTTTGTGCTATCTCGAGATATGGCTTCGCGCAAATAACTTAACCCTTGTTCTGGTTTATTTTGTAACACTAAAGTCCAACCGAGCGTATCATTAATCGGGGCAAAATTAGGCAATAGTTGATGAGCTTTATAAGCATATCGAGAGGCTTTTTTTAGATCGGTGCTTTGATAAAGTGCAGCGAGGTTGTTTAAGAACAGCGGCTGGCTGTTAACTTGAGGGTAACTTTCCAAAATCTTAATCGCTGCAGTAATATTTCCAGACTTTTCAAATAGGGAGGAAAGCTGCGCTGTAGCCCAAGTATCTTGTGGGTTATTAGTCAACCAAATACTAAGCAGTTGTTGTAATTCGTCTTTTTTGTTTAAAGCGGCGTATAGTTGTGCCAACAGCTGCAAATATTTGCGCGAAGCACTATCTGAGTATAGTGACTCAAGTAGAGGCAATGCTGCTGCTTGCTGTTGTTGAGCCATTAGTGAGTATATTTGCAATTCTAACCAAGCTTGGTTTTTGTCATCTCCCTGTAACGCTTCAGACACTGCTTGATCGACAGCAGCATAATCTTCACGGATCAGTGCTAATCTAGCATTCAGATAATCATTGGCATGCCCACTGAGATCAGACGCCCTTTCAATAGTTTTTGCAGCCGCCTCATCGTCACCAAGATCTAATTGTAATGATGCTACATGTTCGAGTTTGATTATCTCGTCATAAACCAAGCCAAACAAAACTTTTAGTGTTTTTTTAGCTTTGTTGATGTCACCTTGTTGCTTTTCGAGTTGGCTTCGAGCAAGCAAATATTCTTGATTAAAGGGATCGATTTTTTTTAGCTGTTCTGCGGCTCCTTGTGCTAGATCCAACTGGTTTGTCGTTAAATACAAAGAAAGCAAGGCGCCTGTCGTTTGCTTATTGTCACGTATAGATTCAGGCAAACTCATCAGTAACTTTATTGCTAATTGATGTTGCTGTTGAGTAATCGCTAAATCGGTATAAAGTTGCAACACATCGGCGTCTTCTGGATAAAAGTTTAAAATATGTTGATAGTATGATTCTGCCTGTTTTAATTTCTGTTCGTTTAAACTAATACCTGCCAATGCTAATAATGCAGGTCGAAATTTCTCATCTAACACTATTGCTTGTTTGAACAGTGCGATTGCGTCTTCGCGTTGGCCAATTTTCAACGAAAGCTCGCCAGCCAGTTGCAATACTTCCACTTTATTAGGGTAGCGATTTAATAAATCTTGGCTAATTATAGTGGCTTGTTGATAATCTGCTTGCTGAAGCAAGACAAAACCCAATAAGGTTTTTGTCGCCAGTGAATCTGATTGCTGACTCAAAAGGGCTTGTGCTTGTTGATATTCGCCTGCTTCGATCAGTGCCGCAATATATTGCTCTTTAACCAGTTGATTTTCTTTATGCTCTTGATAGGTATTAGTGACAAAAGATAAGTAGTCATGAGGTGAAAGCGTTTGTTTGAAAATAGCACTAGCGAGCAGCTGTACTTCTACATCATCTTCGTTGATATCCAATGCTTTATTGATATGAAATTCTGCTTGTTTAACATCGTTTTCACGTAATGCTATTGTGGCAAGATGACGTCGAACAATCAGGTGTTCACCATAATTTTGTAGGTATCGTTGCAGCTGAATACGTGCTTGCTGAAAATTACCATTTAAAAAATCGACGCTGCTCGACAGCAATAACACATTTTCTTCACTGCGTTGCTGATCAGACAAGCCTAATATTTGCTGTTGAATATCGGCTAAGATTTGTTTCCCTTGAGTACTATCCCCTTGCAACGTTAATAACGAAGAATGTAATAACTTAGCATAAGGATCATTGGGGGCTAGTTGACGTAACTTTGTTGACAATAAAAGCGCGTCATCAAGTTGATTTTGAGCAAGTAAAACACTGGCTTGACCAAACAGGGCTTGTTTGTTGTTTGGTTCACTCGCCAGAATACTCTGGTATTGGTTGGCTGCATCTTGGAATTTTTTTGTTTCTTTAAATAGTTCAGCTCTTAACAATAATGCCGGAGTGTATAACGGTGAGACTAACAAAGCTTGATCTACATATTGTCGCGCTTTTTTGACATCACGCTGTTGGTAGAATAAATCTGATAATGCCGTTAACGTCTTAATGTCCTTGCTATTGATAGCAAGTGCTGACTGATAAGACTCTTCAGCTGACGCTAATTGATCAAGGGCTTTGTAGGTATTGCCTTGTAACAAATAATATTGAGCGTCGCGCGAGAGGTGTTGATATTGCTCAAACAGGCTCAAAGCCTCTTGAGGTTTGTTCAACAGCAGCTTAGTGTCAATCAAAGGTAGCACCACAATATCACTATCGGCGCGCAAATTGAGCGACAAAGTAAGTTCCTTTTCTGCTGCGTCAATTTTCCCTTGCTGTAATAAGGTTTTTCCTAATAAAAGCCGAGCAGGTAAATAATTTGGATTTTCCTGAATACTGTTTTTTACAACAATTTCAGCGTCAGCAAACTTCTGCTCATTAAATAGCGCTAATGCCTTTTCGTAATGGCTCAATGTCGCCTCTGCGAAACAAGCCTTGCTGACTAAGATCAAGGAAAAAACTAATACACTAAGCTGTTTCATGGTCAATATCTCACCGGCACATTATTCACATGGAAAATAGGCCGAGCATTATACGTAGATGGTCTATTAGAGCATAGATGAAATTTGCAGTTGTTATAGCCTTTAGCTAATGGACAGCGAGTATTTATTAAAAGTCCGTATTATCTTAAAGGCTTAAATATCCTTCCATCAGCGTTGCCCAGTTTTCCTTCTGCCAGTGAAAGTTAGCTAGTTTTTGCTGTTCCTTATTAAAAGAGCGCAACAATCTTGTCATGTTGGCTTGTTGCCAGGCTTGTTGTGGCGAACGTATCTCACCTTGGTCAAAATCAATAACCCACACTTTTAAGTTGTCATCGAGCAAAATATTATGTGCGTTTAGATCATGGTGATAAATACCATGATCGTGAAACTGTTTGATGCAAGCGCCGATACTGAGCCATACCTGATCATCCAGTTCGCGATCTTGTAAGATTGCGACTAAATCTTTAGCGTGACCAATGCGAGCCGTTAGAATATCGGCTTGATAACTTATCCCAGAACGAATCACACGATAGGCGATAGGTTTAGGCGCTGGTAACTGCAGCTGATTTAGGTGTTTCAGCAAGTCAAATTCTTTTGCTGCTCGTGTATTTTTCAGCCCCGTATATAAGTAGCTATCGTGAATTATCTTACCGATTAACCCACCTCGATAATAATGCCTTAGTACCCACTCTTGAGATTGGTATTTAACAAAGTAAGTGGTGCCACGCCCCTGAGCGGTAGTGATCACCGCATTATTTTGTTGCCAGTATTGCGGACTTAACATGTCGACTGAAAAGTTTTTAATGCTATTGCTGTCATATTGACCAGAAATTTGACCAAGGGTGAAATCTTTTTCCTGACAGGGTTTTACAATTGTGTTTGGGTTCAAGATAATACTAGCCAATCTATCGATTTTAATAATGTTATATTGTGGTGAATCCTTTATGTCGGGTCAATTAACTGCGCCAAAAACTTTGTGTTTATTACGTTTGTCTGCCATTGGTGATGTTTGTCATGCCACTGCGATGGTGCAACAAATTCAACGTCAGTGGCCAAGTATCAAAATTACTTGGGTGATCGGTAAAGTTGAAGCCGCTATGTTAGAAGGTTTACCGGGGGTTGAATTTGTCGTCTTTGATAAATCGGCAGGTTTGCAGGGCTATCGCGATTTAAAACGTCAACTTTCAGGTGTTACCTTTGACGTGCTTTTACATATGCAGGTTGCACTTCGATCTAGCTTAGCCAGTTTGTGTATTTCGGCAAAAACTAAAATAGGTTTTGATAAAGCGAGAGCTAAAGAAGGCCAATGGTTATTCACTAACAAACGTGTTGCGCCTATGGAGCAACCACATGTACTGGATGGCTTTTTAGGTTTTGCTCAAGCGCTAGGAATAAAAACCGAAAAGCCAAGTTGGCAAATGCCAATTCCTGATGACGCACAGCTATGGGCGAGTGAAAAATTAGCTGGCGACAAACCGATTGCCGTGATTTCTCCAGCAGCCAGTAAAGCTGAACGCAATTGGCATGTCGAAGGCTATAGCGCCATTGCTGAGCACTTATCTGAACGTGGCTTTCAGGTCGTTATTTGTGGCGGCCCTACAACGGCTGAAAAATTATTAAGTGAAGATATTGTTAGTCATTGTAAATATCCGGTCATCAATTTAGTTGCAAAAACATCACTAAAACAGCTATTGGCGGTTTTAAAGTTAGCACATTTAGTTATTGCACCTGATACTGGGCCTGCTCATATGGCCGTCACTGTAGGCACGCCGGTAATTGGGCTTTATGCACACTCAAATCCACATCGCACAGGGCCTTATTATTACCAACAATATGTGGTGAGCTGTTATCAGCAAGTTGTTCAGCAACAATATGGAATGCCTGTGTCAAAGTTACCTTGGGGTATACGCGCTAAGGGGAGCACTTTAATGAATGGTATTAGTGTTACTCAGGTTAAAGATAAAATTCGTCAACTTATCGCAGACCACTACCCTGAATATGCATCTGAGGAATAAACCTTATTTCAATTGGTATTATAATCTCTCAACGCTAGAACCTGTTGGATAAACTCGGTTTTAGCGATTGAATACTGATCTCTATCATTAGCAAATTGCACTGCTAATTTTTGCTTAAGTGATTGATATTGAGTTTTTAGTTCAGCCGATTGGCGTAGCTTGTCTCGAAAGAATAACCTGTCATGCCACAGCTTAGAGTTGAGTGGAATTAAGTGTAAATGGAATTCCCTATTGGCTGGACTTGGTTTACAAAACCAGTGCATTTGCTCCGTTTTGTAGGGCGCATAGCAATAGTTTAGATTAGTTAATACGTTAATCATAAACTTTGAAGCAGTTAAACTTTCTACCCCTATCATAATATCTATCGTGGGTTTTGCCATCAGGCCTTCTACGGCTGTGCTACCTACATGTTCGATCGGCCCAACAAGGTGATCAGTTAACACGAGTTCAAGTGCCGTTTTTTCTTTTAAAAACAGAGTACGCCATTTTGCTTGGTGTTCAACTAACTGGATTGTTTGCTCAATCATGACAAAAATTTATCTAGCGCATCGACGGTTTTTTGGCTGGCTCCTTGATTCATCTGCACTACTTTATAGGCTGCCGCACCAAGTAATTGCTGCTTATCTTTATCGTTCAATAATAAATTAACGGCTTGTGTTAATTGGGCTGACATTGGTGTGTTGATTGCGCTATCAAGTTGGATAATAGCGTGATGATTTAACATTTGCTGATTAATAAAGCTAAAGTTTTTCATGTTAGGGCCAACGATCACCGGTTTTTTAAATAGTGCTGGCTCTAATGGGTTGTGGCCGCCAATGGCAGAAAAACTCCCCCCCATAGTGACAATGTCTGCGATACCACAACAAGCTAACAGTTCGCCCAAGGTATCAATTAGCCAGATGTCAGTGGTGTCAGTGACTGAATCTTCGTTACTACGTTTGGCCACTGCAAAGCCATGTTCAATGCATAATCGGTGAACCTGTTCGAATCGTTCAGGGTGCCTTGGTACTAACATCATTAATAACGAAGGCTGCAGTTTTTTAAGTTCTTTAAAGCTATCAAGCACTAAGGTTTCATCACCTTCGTGAGTACTAGCGACTAACCAAATAGGATGAGATGAATGTAAAGAATCATTAAGTGCAGCAATTTTATTGTTTACATCATCGGTTAGCTGAATATCAAACTTTAAATTGCCCGATATATTTGTTGTAGATGTGTTGGCGCCTAATGCTAAAAAGTTGCTTTGATTTTCGCTACTTTGTGTCCAAATCTCACTAAACTTTTGCAAACTGGCTGAAATAAGCCATGATAGTTTTTGGTAACTCTTCATGGATTTATCTGACAACCTACCATTGATCAGCTGCATTGGAATGCCTCGGTTGGCACATTGAGCAATCAAGTTTGGCCAGATTTCCGTTTCCATTAAGACTAATACTCGTGGCTGTAATTGCCTTAAAAATAGCCAAGTGCAAGGCCAAACATCTAGCGGTAAGTAACAATGTTGTACGCGAACGCCAAATAACTTTTGAACTTGTGCTGAACCCGTTGGTGTGAAGGTAGTTAAAGTGACAGGTATATTCGGATACTGGTTAAGAATGCCATTGATGTAGGCTTTTAAAGCAATTACCTCTCCAACACTAGATGCGTGAACCACTATCCCGTGTCGCTTCATTGGACTAGTTAACACGCCTAATCGCTCTAGTAATCTTTTACGATAGTCAGGGTTGTTTTTTGAGCGAATAATTAAAGCCAACAATAAAACCGGCAACAGGCACAAAAAGAAAACTCGGTATAAAAATAAACTAATAAAGGCGCGCAAAATAACTGGGTCAATTAATAAAAAATGTAAGTATACTGTAGTTAAAGTGGTGAATTAACCCTAGGATAAAATTAATGATTCAGCAGAAAATTAATAAGCGTTGGTATTCATCTATTCTTACCGTCTTTTTCTTGGTGTGGCAAAGTCCACTTTATGCTCAAACCAATGAAGTTGTTGAAGAGCAAAAAGAGTCGCTAAATAGTGTCAAGGTTATGGGAAAAGACGGTTTTATGCTAAATGCGCAGTATTTCGCCGGTAAAACTAATGCCGCGGGTGTTCTGCTACTGCACGGTTGTGATCACAGTCTTGCTAGTTATGAAAAATTGCTTCCGTTGATTGCTGCAAAAGGGTTGCACGCACTAGCTGTAGATTTTAGGGGCTTTGGTGGCAGTGTTTCACAAGAATTTAATCACCTTAATATAAAGCGACTTTCTAAAGATTTAGCGACCTATCAAACAGAAGTTTCAGCGTTACAGGCGTTTTGGCGCGATGATGTACTTGCCGCTCAGCAATTTATTCGAGAACGCATTGAAAAAGATCAAGAGCTGGCGGTGATTTCCATAGGTTGTTCTGCGGCACAAGCAATAGATTTAGCGCAAAACTCTCGTATTAATGCCTTTGTCATGATTGCGCCATTGTTAAATTACATGCAAAAAGAGTCTTTTAAGAACTTGATTGATATCCCAACCTATTTTTTAGATTCGGTTTATCACAGCTCATATCAAACCTCTCAAGAGCTATTCAACTGGAATGGTGATTCTCGCAGTATATTTCAAACACATAAAGGTAGCCGTGACGGCCACTCTATTTTAAACAGTAAAAAATATACCGCTGAACATATTGCAATATGGCTTGATGATACGCTCAACAGTGGACATCAAAATTAGCCTTTTATTGTCAGAAGTTGGCTTAGCGCTCAAACATAGTGTCGAGAATAATTGCTGAGTTAGTGCGTTCAACACCTTCTAGTGAGCAGACACTGTTTAAAATATTACTTAACGTTTCAAGCTGTGCCGCCTCAATAGTTACAAGTAGATCATATTTTCCACTGATTGAGCAAATTCTGCTGATTTGTGGAATTTTCCTTAATGCTATACAGACATGTTGCCTGAGGTTAGGGCTAACGGTCAGCGATACGTCGGCAGTGACTAACTGGTCACTATAGTCATTTCCCAAAACAACGCTATAACCTTTGATCACTTGATTGTTTTCAAGCTTAGTTAAACGATTTTGTACCGCAGTGCGCGAAACGCCTGTAGCCCTTGCAATATCTGAAATACTGGCCCTTGCATTACATCGCAATATAGATAATAACTCTTCGTCTTTAGCTGTGATCATAACTGAAATAACTCATGTAAAAACAAAATGGACATATATGCATGTCAAATTGAACCTTATGGGTGTCATATTGTGATTATTTTATGACGGTTTTAATCGTAGTGTCACTTTATTTCTGAATTGAACTAGGCTGATAATATCGCAAACATAATAATAGCAACTTAAATGTTTAATTGAGTTGGTATAACTAAAACATCTGAGGATTCATTGTGACGACATCAGCATCCACAACTAATTTTTATGGTCATCTTGCAGAGCAACTACAACAAGTAGAGCAAGACGGTTTGTACAAGAAAGAACGTATTATCACAACGGCACAACAAGCAAAAATTGCTGTTAGCACGGGTGACGAGGTCATTAACTTTTGTGCTAACAACTATTTAGGTTTAGCCAATCACCCAAGGTTGATTGACGCCGCTAAACAGGGATTAACCGATCACGGTTTTGGCATGGCATCGGTAAGATTTATCTGTGGTACACAAGATATTCATAAAACCTTGGAGCAAAAACTGTCTTCATTTTTAGGCATGGAAGACACTATTTTGTACTCTTCATGTTTTGATGCTAACGCAGGTTTATTTGAAACTTTACTTGGCCCTGAAGATGCGATTATTTCAGACGCTTTAAACCATGCTTCAATTATCGATGGTGTTCGTTTATGTAAAGCTAAGCGCTTCCGTTATGCCAACAACGACATGGCTGAGCTTGAAGCCCGTTTACAAGAAGCAAATGAAGCTGGAGCTCGCTTTAAGCTGATTGCAACTGATGGTGTATTTTCGATGGACGGTGTAATCGCTAACTTAAAAGCGATTTGCGATCTTGCCGATAAGTACGGTGCTTTAGTGATGGTTGACGACTCTCACGCTGTTGGCTTTGTTGGTGAACAGGGTCGAGGTAGCCATGAGTTTTGTGATGTGATGGGACGTGTTGATATTATCACTGGTACCTTAGGCAAAGCGATGGGTGGTGCTTCAGGTGGTTACACTTCTGGCAAAAAAGAAGTGATTGATTGGTTACGTCAACGTTCTCGTCCTTATTTATTTTCTAACTCATTAGCACCAGCTATTGTTAACGCGTCAATTGAAGTGATTGACTTGTTAGCTGAGAGTGGCGATTTAAGAGCTAAACTAAAAGACAATGCAACCTACTTTAGAACACAAATAGAAGCAGCTGGCTTTACTTGTGCAGGTGCTGACCATGCAATTGTTCCTGTGATGTTATTTGATGCAAAAGTTGCTAGCGCTATGGCTGACCGTCTATTGGCTGAAGGTATTTATGTAATTGGTTTCTCTTTCCCTGTTGTACCTCAAGGTCAAGCTCGAATTAGAACACAAATTTCTGCTGCTCATTCTAAAGAGCAACTAGATAAAGCGATTGATGCCTTTACCCGTATTGGTAAAGAAATGGGAGTGATTTAATCATGAAATCTCTATCAAAATTACACCCTAAAGAAGGGATTTGGATGACCGATACGGCTAAGCCGACATTGGGTCACAATGACTTACTTATCAAGATTAAAAAAACCGCTATTTGTGGTACCGATATTCATATTTATAACTGGGATGAATGGTCACAAAAGACTATTCCTGTGCCAATGGTGGTCGGTCATGAATATGCAGGTGAAGTGGTTGGCATTGGTCAAGAAGTAAAAGGTTTTGAAATTGGAGACCGTGTTTCTGGTGAAGGTCACATTACTTGTGGTCATTGTCGAAACTGCCGAGGTGGTCGCACACACTTGTGTCGTAATACTGTTGGTGTAGGTGTTGATCGCGAAGGCTGCTTTGCTGAATATTTAGTGATTCCTGCATTTAATGCGTTTAAATTACCCGATGAAATTTCTGATGATTTAGCCGCAATTTTTGACCCATTTGGCAATGCCGTACATACCGCTTTATCTTTCGATTTAGTGGGCGAAGACGTTTTGATCACAGGGGCTGGTCCAATTGGTATTATGGCGGCAGCAGTGGCAAAACACGTTGGTGCTCGCCATGTCGTGATCACAGATGTTAACGAATACCGTTTGGAGTTAGCTAAAACCATGGGGGCGACTCGTGTGGTAAATGTTGCCAATGAAAAACTTTCAGATGTTATGCAAGAACTTGGTATGACTGAAGGTTTTGATGTTGGTTTAGAAATGTCAGGGGTGCCTATGGCATTTACTGATATGCTGGAAAACATGAACAATGGCGGAAAAATTGCCATGTTAGGTATTCCTGGTAAAGAAATGGCGATTGATTGGTCGAAAGTGATTTTCAAAGGACTTACCATTAAAGGAATTTATGGTCGCGAAATGTTTGAAACTTGGTATAAAATGGCAAGCTTGATTCAATCAGGATTGGATTTGACGCCAATTATTACACATCAATTTAATATCGATGATTTCCAACAAGGTTTTGATGTGATGCGTTCTGGCCAATCAGGTAAAGTTATTCTTAACTGGGAGTAATACATAGTGAGTGCACTAGGTTTTAAACATATGAAAATTAACGAATTACGTCAACTTCTGGCCGATGAAAGCCATGTGGTTGTTGATATTCGAGACCCTGCTTCTTTTCAGGCGGGTCATATACCTGGTGCATTTCATTTAACCAATGAAAACTTGCCTGACTTTTTAAGAGATGCTGATTTTGACGCGCCAACGGTGGTTTGTTGTTATCACGGTATCTCTAGTCAACAAGCCGCACAGTTTCTTATCGGTCAAGATTTTACTGACGTTTACTCTCTTGATGGTGGTTTTGTTGAATGGCAAGCTCTTCACCCTGACACAGTTGAAGCAGGTTAATTTAACCTGCTATGTCTGATTCACATTTAACGCCGCTAGTTAACATTAATCAGCACAATATTGCGTTGTTGTTTAGTCAATATTTGCGCAGCCAAGGCATTGCGTCGAAGGTTGAAGAACAACAGCAAGAATTTGTTGTTTGGTGTGATGTTGAGCACTTAGAACGAGCTCGACACCTCTTTGCACAATTCATTGAAAACCCTCATGACGACAAGTATCAACAAGCTGCTTGGGATTCGTCGGAGTCTGTTAGTGTTAAACCATTAAAATCGGGAAATATTGCAAGTTTTCGCCAACAGTTTTTAGCACATGCCGGCTGGGTTACCTTATCTATTTTTGCGTTATGTTGGCTAGTATATATTGTCAGTGTGTTCGGTTTTGCAGAGTCGATATTTTTTAAGCTGCGCTTTTTCTCACCATTATCTGTAGAGCAGTTATTTGCAGAACCACTGAGATTAATTGGCCCAGCGTTTTTCCACTTCTCACTACTGCACATTGCATTTAATACGATGTGGTGGTGGCAGTTAGGGGGAGCGATTGAACAACGTATTGGCAAGTGGGAATTAATTCAGCTGTTTTTAATTTCTGCCATTTGTTCTAACTTAGGGCAATATCTGGCTTCTGGTCCAAACTTTGGTGGGCTTTCTGGTGTCGTGTATGCCGTCGTGGGTTATGTTTGGTGGGCAGGATGGCTGGCACCTGAAAAAGGTTTATCTATATCAAAACCCGTGATTGGTTTTCTAATGGTATGGTTGCTTTTGGGTTATGCGCAACTACTACCCATCAATATGGCCAATACTGCGCATTCCGTCGGTTTAATTTCTGGTTGTATACTTGCTTGGATACGTTTTAAGCGTTAGTTATCAAGCCACTGAGTAAATAGCAATTTTTTAATTAGTGGCTTACCTGTTTCTTTGGTCAGCAAATTTTTGACTTTCTCTTCACACAAACGTTGAATTTCTTGTCTGCCATTAATTGATTTAATCTTTGCTTCTGGTTGTTGGCCAATAATGGTAATAATAGCATCACGTAAAAGTGGTGCGTGATGTTCAACCGCTTCATAGTTGGAAGAATCTGAAATCATCAACTCAACAGAGAGCCTAACGTAGCCCATTTTCTTTTTCACAGCGACATAATTGGTCACTATTTGTGGTTCGAATCCATAATAAGCATAGTCTGCTGCTTTACTAGAAGAGAAGGGTAATAAAAACAAGACTATAAGAACGACTTTGTGCATCATCAAACTAAACCTTTGCCACGTGTAATGTTTCCTTATCGGCATCTATTGTAGCGATATTAGCTAAGATTTACATTTTTATTTATCGATTTTGCGCGATCATTTTTGATATCATAGCTGAGGCTGTAGTAACGCGAGAAAGTAGAGGTAATGGTAGATAAGCAACACAAATTGTTTCCGGTAGGCATGCAAGCCAATTGGTGCTCGGAAGGTGCATTGGCCTTAGCTCCGCAACTAAAAGATTGGTTGTTAGATCCGGGGTCGTTAACTGCTCGCTTATCAAATCTCTCCAAGTCGTTTCGTGTCCAAGTGTTAGGGCAGTCTGTTCAACACTGTACTATTGAAGAATCCAATCAAGATATCCCCCCTGGCGAACCAGTTTTAGTTAGAGAAGTATTATTGCTGTGTAATGATGTTCCTCAGGTATTTGCTCGTAGTTTATTACCCTTAGCTTCGTTAACCGGTGAGCAGCAACAACTTGCCACACTAGGTAGTCAGTCTTTAGGGCAAGTATTGTTTAATCATGCAAATTTAAAGCGCAAACGAATTGAAGTAGCAAGTTTTGATAGTCAATCGAGCGTTACGCAGCTGGCGAAAGAATTAAAATTGTCGATTGAACATAATTTGTGGGGCAGGCGCTCGGTTTTTATTATTGATGATAAACCACTGATGGTTGCTGAAGTGTTTTTACCTGATTCATTTGCATATCAAAACATTATGGTGAATGCATGAACCAAGCAACGTTAACCTGGCGTGAAAAATGGGTAGCCGTTAAACAGTTAACTCGCATGGATAAACCCATAGGTACTTATTTGTTGTTATGGCCAACCATGTGGGCATTGTGGATCGCAGCTGATGGCTGGCCGTCATTTCATCTCTTGTTTGTTTTTTGTGTCGGTGTTTTTATTATGCGTAGCGCCGGCTGTGTTATTAATGACTTTGCCGACCGTAAGGTCGATGGTCATGTTAAACGTACTGCACAAAGGCCTCTTGTTGCTGGAACAATTACCGAAGAACAAGCGCTAAGCATATTCGCCTTTCTCATTGGTGGTGCACTGTCTCTTGTCTTAACGTTATCCTGGTTTACGATTCAGCTTTCGGTCGTTGCCTTATTGTTAGCAGCCAGTTACCCCTTTATGAAGCGCTATACCCATTTCCCACAAGTGATCTTAGGTGCCGCGTTTAGCTGGGGTATGATCATGGCCTTTGCTGAGGCCCGTGGTGAGGTACCAGCAGAGGCGTGGTTATTATTTATCGCCAATCTTTTGTGGACTGTTGCCTACGATACTATGTACGCAATGGTTGACCGAGATGACGATATGAAAATAGGTGTTAAATCTACAGCCATATTGTTTGGTCAATATGACAAACGCATCGTTGGTTTTTTACAAATGATGACGCTTGCCACGCTATTCACTGTGGGCGAAATGATGGCATTTGGTTGGCCATTTCAGCTAAGTTTAGTGATTGTAGCGGGCTTTTTCTGCTATCAGCAAATGATCATTGCACAGCGCGATAGACATGCTTGTTTTCGCGCATTTCTCAACAATCATTGGGTTGGTTTAATTGTTTTTCTTGGTATTTATATCGAGCATATGTAATACCAAGCAATTAAATATTGAATTGCTTGGTATAGAGCAAACCTTTGATGACTTGCTCTGACCATTTCTTTTTAACGAACGATGTTTTGTAATACCGATATATCGACTAAATTGGCGACGTTATTTTTAATACAATCTAGTGTTGAACTCGGGACTAAACTGCCTTTGTCATCAACCATTAGATAATCAAGTTCTTTTAAACTGTTTATCAAGGTAAGTTGTGCTTTCTTATCAATAAACTCAGGGGCGTTAATATTGTTAACGACTGATAGGCGTTTCGCTATCGCCACCGATTTTTCACCTAAATCGTTTTTACTGATAGGCGATAAGCGTGATGATAAGGTAGTAACAATTGCCAAACGTTGTAATGTTTCATCGGCAACTTCACCCATAACCTGAACAAAACTTCTGGCTTGCATATCACTGCTTAATGACCAAAACTGCGCTTTACTGGCTTTAGCGATTTCATGCTGCTCTAGATAAGTGAGTACTTGGTCAACTTGTGCTTGTACGTCGTGCTCATCTTGCCATAAAAACAAATCTTGGCGTAAAACTTTTACCAGTTTAATGACTTGGATTTTAAGCTCATCCTCATTAATTTTTGCGGTTTTATCCAGAATACGACAAACCAAGGCAGGTAAAATATAACTGTGCAAGATGTTATTACGGTAATAACGCATTTCTAATGCAGCGAAGTCACTTAAGGAGATAATATCACCTAGGCTGTCGTGATCTATGGTCACCTTTCTAAGTTTAATGACATCTTCTAATAACTCAGCACCTGATTGTTTAGGAATGGTGAGTTGCTCACTGTAAGGAGCACTTCGTTGTATCGCAAGGAAAAAATCCAACTGTTGAATTAAGTCGTGTTTTGATAACGCCTTGTTGTCTGTCGCATGTAAGATAGTTGCTACCAGTGATACGCCATTAATTGCCGCACACTTGTTGATATTCGTCATCACCTGATCCGCTAACACATTAACGCTGGGTGTTAACCAACTTGGTTTTTGTGGATCGATGGGATCAATATCTTGTTTCCAATCGCTAACTTGCTCGGTTAAAAATTGATTAATGTTGATCGGCGTACCAAAGTTTACAAAGCCTTTACCATAGTTACGCAGGTTTTTAATCGCTTTTACTACACCAAGTGCTGATTCTTTTTGTTTTTTACTGCCACTAAGTTCTTTGTAGTAACTGCCAACTTCCATCACATGCTCATAACCTAAATACACAGGTACTAAGGTTAATGGTCTATCTATGCCCCGCAACAAACTTTGAATGGTCATTGCCAGCATGCCGGTTTTAGGCTCCAGTAGTTTACCTGTTCGACTGCGGCCGCCTTCGGAGTAGTATTTAACGGCATAGCCTTTTTCAAATAGTAACCCTAAATACTCTCTAAAAATGGTTGAGTACATGCGGTTACCTTTAAAGCTGCGGCGGATAAAAAATGCGCCTGCTTTTCTGAATATAGGGCCAGCTGGCCAAAAGTTTAAGTTGATCCCGGCAGCAATTCTTGGTGTCACTAACCCTTGTTGATAGATGATATAGGTCAGTAATAAGTAGTCCATATGACTTCGGTGGCAAGGTACATATATTATTTCATGCCCTTCATCGGCCAACTCTCTTAACGCCGCGGCATTATGTACTTCAATACCACTATATAGACGATTCCAAAGCCAATGTAGAACACGTTCACCAACACGGATCATACCTTCGCGATAGTCGCCAGCAATTTCATCCATAATGGCCAGTGCTTGTTTGCTCATTTCAGCTTCACTAACACCTTTTGATTGCGCTTCATCACTAATCAAACGGGCAATGGCTGGATTCTTCAACAAAACCTTGAACATCTGCTGACGGTTCATCAGCCTTGGCCCTGTTGCTGCAATTTTTTGACGATAAAAATGTGCGCGTGCTACTCGCAGTAACTTTCGTGCAGTATTGTCATCTGTGCCGTGTTTGTCAGCCAAATAGCGTACTGACAACGGTTCACTGAAACGCACTAGGGTATTTCTACCTAAAAACATTACGATAAAAAACTTTTTCAACCAACTAGGCGATTCTTGTTCGGCAATAACTTCACGAACGTTGGTAGTAGGCTTTTCTTTTGAAGGTTTGCGTCCCCATACAATATTGGCGGGAATAATTTGTGCTTGAAGCGCGCCGTTTTTTTCATGTGCTTTGAGTATCGAAAGCCCTTGCTGCATTGCCGTTGAAGGCTTGGCTTTGCCGATCAGTGGCTTAGGTGTTTCAATACAAATGGCACGTTCATAAGATTGTCCGTTGATCATCACAGTGGACAGAGGGTCGGGAAAATTCAGCTTTTTACAGGCTTTTTGTAGCGCAATTAAATCACTTGCCGATCTATGTCTGACAATATAAAAAACAGGTTGCTCATCGTCGCTTGATATACGATTAAATACTTCATCGGCAACAATGCGACAATGAACCCATAAATTTACTGGTAGTTTTAATAGACGATAGAAAATACTTCTTAGCGCTAACATCAATTTTACTCGTTTTTATTCGAACGCTTAGTGTAGCATTATTCGTCTAAATTGTCCTACGCCTGAACCGTTAGCGTTAGGCATAGGAACACGAGGTTAAATAAGGCGTAAAATAAGTGGTGAAATTACGATTGCGCTTGCTATAAAACCAATTCTGGTCAGTTTTTTGGGGTATTGCTTTTGTAAAGTTAAACCAAAAAAAGGTCGCAAAAACTCGCTTCGTCTTATAATTTCAAACCCTAAAAAGCATAAACAGATGGTAGACAGTACTAGCAAAAATGACTCAATCGTGCCACCTAATGTCAGCTGTGTAAGGTAATAGCCAGTAACAACAATGATCGTCTGATGCAATATGTAAAAAGGGTAAACAGCGTCGTTAAAATATCGCAAACTAGCGGACGTTTTTTGTGCTAAAAATCGAGTGCAAGACATAATCACCAACAAACCGATAACTCGAGCAATTGCATAGAGAATCATCCCCAATTGGATGATGATTTCCGGCACTTGTTTATCATGTATGACGTCTAGCCAATAAAGGTTGTAAAAGCCAATAAAGCAAAATGACACCATTACATAGCTAAGCCCAAGGGGTTTAAATGCATGATGAAGTTTTTGCCAATGGCCCTGATGCCAACCGAGTAAATAGCCGTAAAGTAAAAATGTGAAACCAAGTGGATATCTAGCGGTGTCCATGGGCCAAAGCAGCTGGATAAGGGCAATTGGTATCGTTAAGCTCAATAATGTAATTGCTCCATGTGTTTGAGCTAGCCAGTCTGTTAGCTGTTTTATAAATTGGCTGTTAAGTACGGGCATTAATATTAATAAATATAAAGAGTAGTACCAAAGTGAGCGCAGGTACCACAGGTGATTGACGTCTATGTGAGGCCATATTCCATATTGATAGTTGCTAAATATCTGGTGATTGTCGCTGAAAAAAGCGTGTAAAAACTGCCAATAATTCATAGTAATTTCGGCTTTGGCGGTCATTTCGATATACAACTGTGGCGGTACAACAACCAAAATGCCAAATAATAATGGCAGTAGTAAACGATAACTGCGTAAAGCAATGTAACGCCAGCAACTAACCTTGGCTAAAATAAAACGAATCGCAATACCCGAAATAAACCAAATAGCTGGCATACGCCAAGGCTCAACAATGAGTAAAATACTTTCTAGCCACTGATAGTTGTATTGGCTTTTTGCGTGCCAGCCCCAGTTTTGTACGTAAAACATACCAATATGATGAATAATCAATAACGCAAACAAAAGAATTCGTAACCAATCTAGATCATGACGCCGTGCCGGCATGTGCACTTTATCCGGTGGCACAAATATATTTGTAAATTTTTTAAGGATCATAACTTACTTCCCTTGATGTTGAATCTTGTTATGATGAAGGTTGCAGCAGAATAAAAAACTCAAATTATCTTAATAAACAATGACTAGGGATAAGCGGTGGCTATGAGGGATAAAATAAAATGAATAGAAGGGTGTCATGAGTAAGTTAACACATTTTCAGCAATATAAATTGCGTTACGAGATCTTGTTTCTCAGCTGTTATTTACTGATCAATAACACTTTAAATGCCACATCAGTCATCATGGAAGCAAAGCGCAGCGACGCACAGATTAATTTCATGTTATGGGAGCCTTTTATTTGGGAATACACCAGTGCGATCAGTACACTGCTTTTAATACCCGCTATTGTATGGTTTATTAATACTTTTCCGATCAACTGGCAGCAAATCAAACGAACGATATTGATATATTTTTGCGCTTCGGTTGTTTACTCATTTGCACACGTTGGCGTTATGGTTGGACTTCGTGAAGTTATTTACGCCCTGACTGGCGGTGACTATAACTTTGGGCAGTTTTGGTTTGAAATGTTTTATGAATATAGAAAAGATGCTTGGGGTTTTATCTTTTTTATCGGCATTATTCACGCGTATCGTTTCATTTTAAGCCGAATTCACGGAGAGGCTAACCCAATAACAGAAGGTGAAGATAATAGTGAACCATCAACAAATGCAAAAAGTTTGGATCGCTTGTTAGTTAAAAAACTAGGTAAAGAGTTTATTATTAAAGTGGCTGATGTTGAGTGGTTAGAATCTTCTGGCAACTACGTCAATCTGCATATTGGTGGCAGAGTTTATCCGTTTCGCACAACAATGAATGTCATTACTCAACAACTGATTGATAAAGGCTTTTGCCGCATTCATCGTTCCCATGCAATTCGCCTTGATGCCATTGAGTCGATAACACCGTTAAGTAGTGGTGATAGTGAGGTGAAACTTCTTTCTGGAAAAGTATTAAATCTATCAAGACGCTATAAAGAGCAATTTAAAGCGCAATTAGAAGGTTAGTCGGCCTATATGCATGATGTTCTTATAAATATTGTTCTAGGGTAATTTGCCATTGTTGGTTAAGTGTCATATTGAGCATTATCTTTTCAACATGCTGATATAAAGCGTGATCCGATTTTGGGATAAGTACTCTTCTGTCATAAATGTCGTGCGGCTTCTTTGATAAATGAAATAAGGTAAACCAATCATTTTTTTTAACCACGTAGTTAAATGTTGAGCGACTAACAACAGCTGCGTCTATTCGTTGGTGCCTTAACATGGAAAACAACGATATTTCATCTGCGGTATCAACACGCTTTATAAGATTTTTATTTACGGCTTCGTCAATGCCAAAATAATAAAATCCTCTCACGCCTCCAAATATTTTTCCATGCAGTGACACGGGAGACATAAAAGTTAACGGTGTACGATTTAATGAAATTACTTCGTCTCGATCGGTAAATAGCCTCGATGTCCAAAAATACTTAGTTTCATTTTTATCTTTAAACCAAATAGGGTTTACGCCAACAACCAATCCGCCTAAGGCATCATTTTCTAACATGATATCGAGTCGCTTGCGTGGCATATAAACCAGCTCGAATTGATAAATATCACTGTGCTTATTGAGGTAGTTTATAAAATCAAAGTACAAGCCTTGCTTATCGATTTGGTTGATCAGTAAAGGGGGCTTTGCGTGATAAAAATAAGCAACTACAGGTGTTTTTTCCTTAGCAGATAAACTAAAGCAAATAATTAAGCTAAGTAATAATATGATACTGCGCACAAAATGGTCTCAGTTAATGAGTACTATTTTAATTATTAGCAGGAAAACGGTTTTTATACAGTTCATTTTATTTACGGCGTGGTCAAAACAGAATAGAAAGAATCAGTAAAAGTAACGAGTTACATCAAATTAAAAATATAATTGTCAGACTTGCTTATATTTACAGCCTGTATATACTGACAGGTAGACTGTCCAAATATACAGGGAACTACTGTGACCGAACTAAAGCCACTAACTAATAGACAAGAACAGATTTTTGATCTGATCCGAGAAAAAATAGCAGACACAGGAATGCCACCAACACGAGCTGAAATTGCTGATTTTTTTGGCTTTAAATCAGCTAATGCGGCGGAAGAGCACTTAAAAGCACTGGCAAAAAAAGGCTATATCGAAATGCTGCCAGGGACTTCTAGAGGGATTCGCTTAGCTGAAGAAGTACAACAAGAGGTGGGTTTACCGTTAATTGGTCGGGTTGCTGCCGGTGAACCTATTTTAGCCCAAGAACACGTTGAAGAACGATATCAGATTGACGGTAATCTATTTCATCCAGCGGCAGATTATTTATTACGAGTAAACGGTGAAAGTATGAAAGACATCGGCATACTCGATGGTGATTTGTTAGCCGTGCACCAAACAACAGATGTTCAAAATGGCCAAGTAATAGTAGCTCGTGTTGAAGATGAAGTGACAGTCAAACGTCTGAAACGTGAAGGAAACGTGGTATATCTGCATGCAGAAAACGAAGCGTTTGAACCAATTAAAGTAGATTTAACCAGCCAACATTTTAATATAGAAGGCTTGGCTGTTGGTGTAATTCGTTCTGCGGATTGGATGTAAACTTTGCTACTCTTTTAACAGGCTCTATTGGCAATTCTTGGTAATAAAGCCTGTTTTTAAAAACCTTGCCCCAAAATTCCTGTAAGCGTCATATATTCATATCTATTGTCCAGAGATTGAACATAATTTAACCAGTGTTAATTTTCATTGTTCGTTTTGTGAGCATTGTATTTCTGAAATGTAAAAATTATTTTAGAGCAAATGCTTAAAAATTATACATTGCTTGCAGCTCAAACCCAATAAGGCTTTAGCGTGTTTAGAGTTTATACTCGGTTGTAATTGTTATATTTTTTCAGAAGTTTTTGAACAATTAAAAATTGACCTAGATCAATTATTGAGTAATTCTAGATTAGAAAGTGTACAAATTATAACAATAAGGCGAATTGACACTTGCACAAAATATCGCCACACAACATTTAAAAAATAACAACAAAAACTCCTGCAAGAAGGGTCGAGCATTACTGTGTTGCACGGTTTTTGATTTGAGGGTAAGGAGATGTCTAGTGAAAAGACGTAACCTAGGTTGGCTGTTATTAGGGATCTTAGCTCCCAATATGGCTTGGGCAGAATCAAAACTAAACCTGACTAAAGGTGTGACAGAAATTAGTAATGACGTCTATGGCATGCACATGCTGGCGTTATATATCTGTACCGCTATTGGCATAGTCGTATTTGGTGCCATGATTTGGTCAATGATTTTCCACCGTAAATCGCGCGGTGTTACACCAGCAACTTTCCACGAAAGTACCAAAGTAGAAATACTTTGGACCGTTATTCCTATCGTTATATTAATTGCAATGGCTTGGCCAGCAACTAACACGTTAATTGCGATGGAAAATAACGACAATTCGGATATAACTATTCAAGTTACTGGCTCCCAATGGAAATGGCATTACAAGTACTTTGATCAAGATATAGAGTTTTATTCGGTGTTAGCAACGCCACGTACTCAATTTGATAATCGCGAAGGTAATGCTGAAAACAAAGGGCAACACTATTTGTTGGAAGTAGATAAGCCTTTGGTGATCCCTACCAATAAAAAAGTCCGTTTTCTGATAACTTCAGATGACGTTATCCACTCTTGGTGGGTTCCTGCTTTTGCTGTAAAACAAGATGCTAACCCTGGCTTTATTAATGAGGCTTGGACCAATGTCTCTGAACCTGGGATCTACCGAGGCCAGTGTGCAGAGCTTTGTGGAAAGGACCATGGATACATGCCAATTGTAGTAGAGGTAAAGTCAGAGCAAGACTATGCCGCGTGGCTTGATGAACAGCATCGTATAAAAGAAGAAGCGGCTGCTGCAGAAGCGGCTTCACTGAATGCTTCTTTATCCTTAGATGAGTTGATGAAAGAAGGTGAAAAAACCTACTTGGCACATTGTGCTGCTTGTCACCAACCAGGAGGTACAGGGTTACCACCTGCGTTCCCAGCACTAAAAGGCAGCAAGATCGCATTAGGTGAGGTTAACGCGCACATTGATATCGTTTTCAACGGTAAAGCGGGAACAGGTATGCAAGGCTATGGTAAACAACTTAGCTTAAAAGAAATTGCTGCCGTTGTTACTTATGAGCGTAATGCTTGGGGTAATAATACCGGTGATGCCGTTCAAGCAGCCGATGTACAAACTGCCACCAGTGGTTCTGCTTCAGCTCCTGCAGTAATGGATACTAGCGCTGAACAAACAAATAATACTCAGCTGGAAGCTCAAGAAGAAGACTTAAGTAAAACCTATACATTAGATGAGCTTATGACCAAAGGTGAGCAAGTTTACACTCGAGCATGTGCTGCTTGTCATCAGCCAACAGGCGCTGGTTTGGCACCTGCTTTTCCGTCATTAATTGGCAGTCCAATTATCACTGGTGATGTTGCTGCGCATATCGACATTGTTGTTAATGGCAGTAAAAAGAACCCTGCGATGGCTGCGTTTGGCACGCAATTATCAAAAACGGATATCGCGGCAGTTATTACATACGAGCGTAATGCTTGGGGAAATAACAGCGGTGATTTGGTTCAACCAGCCGATGTTGATGCGGCAAGTGCTAAGTAGGGAGAAAAGAATATGACTACCGAAGCAATTCACGACTCGCATGAACATGATCATCATGATCACAAAATGACGGGGATAAAACGTTGGCTATTTACCACCAACCATAAAGACATTGGTACATTATATCTTTGGTTTGCATTCATCATGTTGTTGTTTGGTGGTGCATTGGCTATGTTGATCCGCGCTGAACTTTTTCAGCCGGGATTACAATTTGTTGAACCTGACTTCTTTAATCAGTTAACGACAGTACACGGCTTAATTATGGTGTTTGGTGCCATAATGCCTGCCTTTACGGGTTTTGCTAACTGGATGATCCCTATGATGATTGGGGCGCCAGATATGGCTTTACCGCGCATGAATAACTGGAGCTTTTGGATCTTACCTTTTGCATTTGCCATTTTAATTTCGTCGTTTTTTATGGACTCAGGTGCACCAAATTTCGGTTGGACCTTCTATGCACCACTTTCAACAACTTATTCTAATGGCAGTACCGCCTTCTTTGTGTTTGCGGTACACATTATGGGTATTTCATCCATTATGGGTGCAATCAACGTTATTGTGACCATTATGAATATGCGTGCACCAGGTATGACATATATGAAAATGCCACTATTTGTGTGGACCTTTTTCATTACGGCTTATTTGTTGATTGCCGTTATGCCGGTATTGGCGGGTGTTGTAACCATGGTATTAACGGATACCTATTTTGGTACAAGTTTCTTTGATGCCGCAGGTGGTGGTGATCCTGTGATGTTCCAGCACATATTCTGGTTCTTTGGGCATCCTGAAGTGTACATCATGATATTGCCTGCATTTGGTATTGTATCCACCATTATTCCTACGTTTGCTCGCAAGAAGTTATTTGGTTACAGCTCAATGGTATACGCGACAGCGTCAATAGCATTTTTGTCTTTTATTGTTTGGGCGCATCATATGTTTACCACAGGGATGCCATTAGCGGGTGAATTGTTCTTTATGTACTGTACCATGCTAATTGCTGTGCCGACGGGTGTAAAAGTATTTAACTGGGTAGCGACGATGTGGCGTGGGGCAATGACATTTGAATTGCCGATGTTATTCTCCATAGCATTTGTCATTTTATTCACTATCGGCGGATTTTCAGGACTGATGCTAGCTTTGACTCCTGTTGATTTTCAATACCATGATACATACTTCGTCGTAGCGCATTTCCATTACGTTCTTGTAACGGGGTCGCTATTTTCTATCTATGCAGGAGCCTATTATTGGTTACCTAAGTGGACGGGTCATATGTTTAGTGAACGTTTAGGTAAAGCACACTTTTGGTGTTCATTAATCTCGGTAAATATCTTGTTCTTCCCTATGCACTTTTTAGGACTGGCAGGTATGCCTCGCCGTATTCCTGATTATGCTTTGCAGTTTGCCGACTTTAATAAGTGGGTAAGTATAGGGGGCTTTGCCTTTGGTTTATCTCAGCTTATTTTCTTGGCCGTTGTGATCCAATGTATCCGTGGCGGTAAAAAAGCTGAAGCTAATCCGTGGGAAGCAGAAGAAGGGTTGGAGTGGAGTGTTCCTAGTCCTGCACCTTATCATACATTTGAAACACCACCGAAAATTGATTAACTGCTACGGCACTAGTTATCTCTAGTGCCATATCGCTAGATTAAACTTAGGTTTGAGCTATAGGTGAAAATATGACAGAGCAACATCAGCAAAATATTAATAAGTCAGTGAAGAAACTGACCTTGATCGTGTGTGCGATGTTTGGATTTGGCTTTGCTTTGGTGCCTTTATATGACGTTTTTTGCGACATTACCGGCTTAAACGGCAAAACATCAAATCAAGCTGCTAGTGTCAATGAAAATGGCGTTGATGAAAGCCGACTAATAACAGTGCAGTTTATTAGTCACTTATCAAAAGGCATTCCTTGGCAATTTGAACCTATGGTAAAGGAAATAAAAGTTCATCCTGGCGAAACTAAGTTGGTGAAGTTTTATGCAAAAAATGATGCGGCAAGAGACATTGTTGGGCAAGCAGTACCTTCTGTTTCACCTGGCCAAGCCGCGGTATATTTTCAAAAAATAGAGTGTTTTTGTTTTAATCAGCAGCCATTAAAAGCCAGCGAAGATGTGGAAATGGCGCTGCAGTTTTATGTAGATACTGAGTTACCTGAAGAGGTAAACACAATCACTTTGTCGTACACCTTATACGATATAACCGGCAAAGTTGAATCTTAAATTCTGAGGCGAAAGCACAGGGGAAAGATGATGACAACAAAAGAATATGAAACTTATTACGTACCGGCACAGAGCCATTGGCCAATTGTCGGAGCTATGGCGCTGTTTTTAATTGCCATTGGCGCTGCTAACTACGTAACTGATTTAAAAAATGAAGAATCGGGTTTTGGTGGCTATATATTGATAGCTGGTCTAGCCATGGTGATTTACATGGTATGGGGCTGGTTTAGCAACGTTATCAATGAGTCGATGGCTGGTAAATATAGCCATCAAATGGATACCTCTTTTAGACAGGGTATGAGTTGGTTTATTTTTTCAGAAGTGATGTTTTTTGCCGCGTTTTTTGGGGCTTTGTTTTACGCGCGTATGTTTTCTGTACCTTGGTTAGGTGGTGATGGCAATAATGCCATGACCTTTGAAGTATTATGGCCGCAATTTGTCGCTGAATGGCCTTTAATCAAAACACCAGATGGCACCTCAACAACGGCGATGGGGTGGTATGGATTACCGTTAATTAACACTATTATCCTTTTAACCTCTTCTGTTACTGCCCACTTTGCTCATGTGGCCTTAGAGCAGGAAAAACGCTCACAGCTTAAACTTTGGTTGGGGTTAACTGTGTTACTTGGCTTAGTGTTCTTGTTTTTACAAGGCGTAGAGTATGCTCACGGTTATTCGGAAGAAATGAAACTTTATTTAACTAGTGGCATTTATGGCAATACTTTCTACATGCTAACTGGGTTTCATGGCATGCATGTTACCTTAGGTACAATCATGCTGATTGTCATGTTTGTTCGTGTTATGAAAGGTCATTTTACGCCCCAAAATCATTTTGCATTCCAAGCAGCGAGTTGGTACTGGCATTTTGTCGATGTTGTCTGGGTACTATTGTTCTTTTTTGTCTACATCTTATAGTGAGAGGCATAGCAAAGGCGCAGTATTGCCTTTGCTAGTAAGGACGGGGGTTAGGAGTGATAACACCCGTCAAAATACCTAATAATAAAATCAATACAATAATTACCGATGTTAAGACGCGTCGGCCAATGAACTTAGACATTTTTGGTTGATTAGGATCGTTTTTGTTCATGATTCGCAGCGCACAAAACAAGTTGTAAACCATAAAGATAAGTAATCCTACAATGATAATTTTAATGATCATTTAGCCCTCAAAACTCAATACTAATTGGTGTGGTATGAAGGTAGCGACAATAAAAGACTACGTTTTACAATTAAATTGGCTACTGGTGCTATTTACTTTGCTTGTCTTTGTTGGATTAATCAAGCTCGGATTGTGGCAATCAGCTAGGGCCACTGAAAAATATGAACGCCTGATAAGAATTACTGAATTGTCTGCGCTTAGCGCTTTTTCAATAAACCAGGTTATGCATTTGAAAATGCAGGATGAAAACATCAATGACCTACCTATTGAAATAACAGGATATTTGAATCCAGATAAGGTGTTCCTATTGGACAATCAAACCCACCAAGGCAAGATTGGTTATCGAGTGCTGCAAGTCATGGAACTGGGAGCGAGTAGCGTATTAATTAATTTAGGTTGGGTGGCTGGCAGCAAAATAAGAACAGAGTTACCAACATTTAAACAGTTTTCAGGCAATTTAACGATATTGGGGCATGTCAGAGTACCTGAAAGCGGTATTCAGTTAGCTGAAGATGTTTATCAACAAAATGAATGGCCTAAGCGAGTACAACAAATTGAATTGGCGAAAATTTCACAGATAATTGGTCAAAAAATGTTGCCCTTTGTGATTTACTTAGATAAAAAAGAATCTATCGGGTACATAAAAAATTGGCAACCAATCGTGATGCCACCAGAAAAACACCAAGCTTATGCGTTTCAGTGGTTTTCGTTAGCAGCGGCGTGGTTAGTTTTAATGTGCAGTGCCAGTATCTGGCACTTCCGACAAGGGTCTAACAATAATAAAAGGGAAAGCTATGGTCACAACGAAGAACGATAAATCAAAACGGTTATTGATAATCGTATTGGCAGTATTTTTTCTTCCTGTCGTTTTGGCCAAGTTAGCACTTACGTTTCAATGGTTTGATTATGGGGTGACAAACCATGGGCAACTGCTTGAAGAACAGCAAACTATTGTCGATTTAGGGCTGGATCAAAATACATTTTCTGAACAATGGCTGTTAATCTATCACCCGCCAGCGCAATGCCTTACAAATTGCCAACAAGCACTACATATTCTTAATAGCACTTATATCTTACTTGGAAAAGAAACACCTCGAGTAACGCCGATTGTTTTGAGTCAACGTCAATTAACACAACAACAAAAACAAGTGTTTCACCATCAAAAATGGCAATTTTTAAAACCTTCATCTGCCATGAATCAAGCGATGGAAGATAATCAAATCATAATTGCCGATCCCATGGGAAACCTAGTAATGACACATAAGGTGCCAATTGGTGAAGAAAATATACAAGTAATGGCCAAAGCAATTTTAGCCGACATGAAAAAACTTCTTAAATATTCAAAAATTGGTTAGCAGTATGCAAGATAAAAAAATAATAACACTTAGAAAACTTGTACTGATCAGTATCTTACTTACCATAGTGGTAGTGAGTTTGGGAGCGTATACTCGATTAACTCACGCCGGTCTAGGATGTCCAGATTGGCCTGGATGTTATGGACATTTAGATGTACCAAAAACAGCTGAGGAAATTTCTAGAGCCGAGGCAAAATTTCCGGAAAGACCGGTAGAGGCACACAAAGCATGGAATGAAATGATCCATCGCTATTTTGCTGGGAGTTTAGGGCTCTTTGTTTTAGCTATCTCAATTCTTGCCTTTAGGGCGAGACAACATGGCGCCCCCGTTTTGTTACCTTTAGCAATTTTAGCTGTGATTGTCTTCCAAGCAGCGCTAGGTATGTGGACAGTAACAATGATGTTGATGCCCGTTGTTGTGATGGGGCATTTACTCGGTGGTTTTACCACACTGTGTTTATTGTTTTTGCTCTATTTAAGATTAACACCCTATCGAGTGCCAGGTGGTGATAGTAACGTAAGGCGCTACGCAAAATTTGGCATGATTGGCATCGTTTTATTGACTGCACAAATTGCTTTAGGTGGCTGGACATCGTCTAACTATGCCGCACTTGTCTGTACCGAATTGCCAATTTGTCAGGGCAATTGGAGCAGCGAACTTACCTTCGAAAACTCATTTGATTTAGTGCCGCCTGAACGAGAAAGTTATGAATTTGGTCATCTTCAGCATGATGAGCGTGTCACTATTCATGTAATGCACCGCATCGGAGCTATAATCGTAACGCTATATTTAATGTGGTTGTCGATTAAAGTGCTGACTAGAGCAAACAGCCAATTTTTTAAAACAGGTGCATTAGCGTTAATGACAGTGCTTGGCATACAGGTGGGGTTAGGAGTAAGTAATATCGTGTTTTCACTGCCTCTTTCTGTTGCTGTCAGCCACAATGTTGTGGCCGCATGTTTGATGTTAGTGTTGATTTCTCTCACCTATAGCCTGAAACGTAAAGCCTAGGAGGCAAATATGTCATCTGTGCAGTCAATATCGGAAAAAGTCCATGTGGCGTCATGGCGGGATTATTACGAAATCACCAAACCAAGGGTAGTGGCTTTATTAGTATTAACCGCATTGGTCGGTATGTGTTTATCAACGCCTGGTGCGATTGCATGGCAGGTTTTAATTCCTGCCATCTTGGGTATTGGCTTTTTGTCATCATCGGCGGCGGCAATTAATCATATCGTTGATGAAAGAATAGACAGTGAAATGGCGAGAACACATAACAGGCCGGTCGCTACTGGCAGGATGAGTGCGTTACAAGCAAGTGTTTTCTCGGCGTTACTCGCCATTGTTGGTTTTGCCATGTTGTATGCCCTAGTGAACCCTCTTACGGCGTATCTTACGTTATCAGGATTAGTTGGTTATAGCTGTGTTTACACTATGTATTTAAAGAGGGCTACACCACAAAATATCACTATTGGAGGCTTGGCGGGTGCAATACCACCGCTCTTGGGTTGGACAGCGGTAACTAATGAAATTCACCCCAACGCATTGCTATTGGTTTTACTGATATTTACTTGGACACCACCGCACTTTTGGGCACTGGCCATTCATCGCAAAGACGATTACGCCAAGGTGAATATCCCTATGTTGCCGGTCACTCACGGAGTAGCATTCACCAAAACACAAATTTTGTTGTACACAATTCTACTTTTTGTCGTTGGTTTGTTGCCGTACCTAGTTGGTATGAGTAATTGGTTGTATTTAGTTGGAGCCGTGGCGCTTAATCTGATATTTTTTGCATATGCATGGAAGTTGAAGTTTAATGCCGATGAAACTACGGCAATGGATACCTTTAAGTTTTCTATTGTTCACTTAATGTTGCTGTTTATCGTATTATTGCTCGATCACTATTTATTACCCATTTCATAAGGAATCTTTGTGAATAAAGTTGTTGTTTTTATTTTAGCTTTGGCTGCCATGGCGACAGGTATTTTTGTTTTTCAAACGATGAATACTAAGGCTCAGCCAGAATTTGCACTTTATTATCAAGAGCCTAGAGAAATAAAACCATTCAGCTTAGTAGATCAACATGGAAGTGCCTTTACCAACCAACAGCTCGACGGCAAATGGTCATGGGTATTTTTTGGTTACACCTCATGTCCTGATGTATGCCCCACGACTCTTCAAGAGCTGAACTTTAATTATGAAGAGCTGAAAGCGGTTGCAGCCAACACCCAAGTTTTACTTGTGTCAGTTGACCCGCAGCGAGATTCGGTTGAAAAGTTGTCGCAATACATTAGTTACTTCAATGACGAGTTCAAAGCGTTAACCGCAGGGCACGAAAAATTGTTCCCCTTTGCTCGAAACCTAGGTTTAATGTATGCCATTAATGACCAGCAAACAGATGAAAATTATTTAGTCGATCACAGTGCATCGATTGTATTAATTAACCCCCAAGGCAAAATAGCCGCAATATTTAAACCCGTTCAAGAAGTTGGTCAACTCCCCATTGTTTCAGGGGAGCAGTTAGTCAGTGACTTTAGCAAAATTGTTAACTTGGAAAGTTAAAATTTCTAGCTGGCTTTAAAGTGGATACCAAGTGTTATCTTTGTTAAGAATAAACCATTGTTGAGAGTACCAATAATAGCGCCCTGGTTTGCTTAGGCTGGGGGCTGTACAGTTACTTCTGACCCTACCTGTAGGTAATGGTTTATCAAAAGTTAAACTGAACTCTTTATCATTAATCCATTGAACTTGTTGTTTTCCGATACCAGTAACATAACAGTTAAGTTGTTGCTGTTTAATGTCGTTATTGTTGACTTGAAACTTTGCCGACGTTAACTCTCCCTGTAAAAATATCGTTTTGTCTTTATCTGTTAGTAACTTAATGTCAAAAGGTAAAGAGCTTAACTTGTACTTTAAACTAGCGATCTTATCGTACGGCATAGATGCTGGAAAACGAGGAATGATGGTTAAATCGGTATGGCTTCCAACGGCGCCACTTTGTTGTGAAAAGCCAACATAGTTTAGTTCTTTTAACCAAGCCTGTATTTCTGGGGTGTACTCGCCATAAGGGTAAGCAAAATAGCGCCAAGATTGGCCAGTTTCTTCTTTGATTATAGCTTCTGATTTTTCAACCAGTGTCGCTTGCAGACCTAGCCATTGTTCTAATGTTTGACTTTGTGGAACACGAGCTAAAGAGTCGTGTTCAAAGCCGTGATTAGCTAATAAAACACCATCATCCGACATGGCTTTTAGCTGTTGCCAATTTAAATAGCTCTTTGAGCCTTTTTTTATGATGCCGGGGTTAATGAAAATGGTAAAAGGAAACTGATGTTTATCTAAAATAGGTTTTGCGTTCGTTAAAATATTTAAATAAGCGTCGTCAAAAGTAATAGCCACCGTTTTATCTGCTAAAGGTTTGTTATGTTTTATCGCTTCTACTAACTCGTTTAAGGGGATAATAGTAAAGTCATTGTCTGCTAAATATTGCATATGAATGGCAAATTGAGCCGGTGTGATACTGGTACTAGCTGGCGTGGTTTCACTCACATGGTGATATTGCAATATTACCGCAGCATGGCTAGCAATACTAAATAGCGAAATGGCGCAAAAGATAAAAAAGCGTTTCATCATAAAATAAAGTTTCTATAAGACCTTGTGGCTTTAGTGTAACATGAAGCCAACAAAGGCAAACTATTCAATAGTCTGCGTGATATTCAAAAAAACCAATGTAACCTCATGAGTCAGATTTCTCACCGACAGCTTTTCTCGCTAGCGATACCAATGATTTTATCAAATATCACAGCTCCTCTGCTGGGTTTGGTTGATACGGCGGTAATTGGTCATTTGGAACACGCTTATTATTTGGGCGGCAGTACTATAGGTGTCATGGTGGTGACACTTATCTCTTGGTTATGTGGCTTTTTACGAATGTCTACCACGGGATTGGCGGCACAGGCTTATGGTCAACAAGCTGATCAAGAATCCTTGTTAGTACTAACAAGAGGTTTGTTAGTTGCTATGGTCATTGGGCTAGCGGCTATCTTATTGCAAACGCCATATCTAAACATTTCAATAACACTTGCTGGCGGCAGTGAAGAGGTCGCATTGTATGCTCGCCAATATGCAGATATTCGAATTTGGGCGTTACCTGCGGCGCTGATAAATATGGTGTTAACAGGATGGTTATTAGGACATCACAGAGCAAAAGCCGTTATGTGGTTGTTAATCGTAACTAACGTCATCAATTTAGTGTTAGATGTTGTATTTGTTTGGTACTTGGATTGGCAGGTCAAAGGTTTGGCTTGGGCAACCTTAATAGCAGAATACTCTAGCTGTTTGCTTGGCTTAACCTTGGTGATAAAACATTATAAAAATGACCTTAAATACCGGTTACAAAATCTGTGGCAATTGACCGTTAATGCAATCGCATTAAAAGCTTATTTTAAACTTAATCGAGACATATTAATCAGAACCTTAGCGTTGCAATGTTGCTTTGTTTTTATGACAGCACAAGGGGCTAGACTTGGTGATAATATCGTAGCGGCTAATGCAATTTTAATGAATTTTTTACTTTTCATTTCATTTGGCTTAGATGGTATCGCTAATGCAGCTGAAGTGATGGCTGGAAAGGCGAAAGGTGCAAAACGTCAATTAGAACTTCAGCAAGTTTTTAAGTTAAGCCTAATATGGACGGGGTTGTTTGCCTTAGTTTATTGTTTGGTTTTTGCAGCCTTAGGTGAATACTTGATAAGGCTGATTTCCGATATAGAGTCAGTAGTTAACGTCGCTGATAGCTATTTACCTTGGCTGGTGGTGCTGCCGCTGATTGCCTGTTGGAGTTATTTATACGATGGGTTATACATAGGACTTACGCAAGGAAGAGCGATGCGAAATACTATGTTGTGTGCCACTTTCTTAGTGTTTTTTCCCGTATGGTGGATAATGCAAATTTTTGGTAATCATGGACTTTGGGCGGCATTTACGGCCTTTATGGGGGCTAGAGGTATATTGTTGGCGATAGATTACCAACACAGACACAAAACCTTTATTTAGCCCCAACAAAAAAGGGGCTGATGTGAGCCCCTTTAAAAAGTGTTTTTAGTTTAAAACTAGTAATAAGAATGTTCACCACGCTTATGTTCTGTAGCGTCTTTCACACCTTTAATCTCATCACCCATTAATTCGATTAATTGTCTTTCGATACCGTCTTTTACCGTAACGTCAATTTGACTACAGCCATTACAACCACCACCAAATTGCAATACAGCGTAGCCATCTTCAGTAATTTCCATCAAGGTACATTCGCCGCCATGCCCAGCAAGCTGTGGGTTAACTTCGGCTTTAATGAAATAATCGATACGTTCAAATAAGGGGGCATCGTCAGCTACTTTACGTAACTTGGCATTTGGTGCTTTTAGCGTTAACTGTGAACCCATTTGATCAGTGACAAAATCGATTTCAGCTTCTTCAAGAAATGGCTTACTTTCCGCATCAATGTATGCAGAAAAATGCTCAAACTTTATTTCGATATCTTCAGGCTCTACAGCATCTGCAGGGCAGTATGAAACGCCACATTCCGCACTCGCTGTGCCAGGATTTACCACAAATACGCGAATACTTGTGCCTTCTGCTTGCTGCTCTAGCAATTTAACAAAATGACTCTGAGCACTTTCAGATATGGTGATCATAATTTCACTACTCTTAATTATCGATTACAAAATACGGGCTAATATACCTGAGTAATTTAGTCAGGTATGTGTATTTTACTCTTGATGAGGGCAATGTGCTAGTTTTCAATACGAACAAGCAAACTTATTGCATTTACCGATAAAAAATAGAGAAAAAATAGAGCTGAAATACCCTGATTATGCGGGGGAATGACTAGCCGCTCTTTATTGAGTTTGTTATGTTGATGTCATTAAAAACAGGAAATAATAACTATGCGCTTTTTAACGACTTTTATCTGCGCTGTTGGTATCTCGTTCACTTTTATGGCACATGCCGCCAAAGTAGAGTCTTATTTACCACAGCATGATTATCAATCAAATATTATCAAACCAGAACAACTTCTTGGCTTTGGTTTGGGTGAACGCCACGTACGTCATGACCAATTGGTTCGATACATGGAACTTGTCGCTGAACAATCTGACCGAGTTCTATTAACTGACATTGGTTATACCCAAGAAATGCGTCGCCAAATATTAGTGACCATTACCCATCCTGATAACCAGCAGCGTTTACCAGAGCTATTAGCAAAAAAAGATAAAGGTCAGGATAAAAATGACCCTCTAGTCGTTTGGTTGGGATATTCAGTGCATGGCGATGAAATTACTGGTAGTAATGCCTCGTTAGCGATCGCTTATTATTTAGCTGCAAGCAAGGATGCAGACGTTCAACAGTTATTAAAAGACACTGTAATTGTTTTAGAGCCAAGTTTAAATCCCGATGGAATGGATAGATTTACCACTTGGGTGAACACTCACCGAGGTAGCACTCCAAATCCAGATCCGAACCACATCGAACACCATCAAGATTGGCGTACTGGGCGTACCAACCATTTTGGTTTTGACATGAATCGTGATTGGTTGTTGTTATCGCAACGAGAAACACAAAACCGTATGCGTTATTATCATCAGTACCAACCACACGTATTGGGTGATTATCATGAAATGGGTGCCAATAGTACGTACTTCTTTCAACCGGGTATTCCAACACGCACTCATCCTTTAACGCCAAAAAGAAATACCGAATTAACGCAGCTTATTGCGACCTTCCATGCGGCAGCATTAAACAAGGAAGATAGACTGTATTACAGCCAAGAAAGTTTTGATGATTTTTATTATGGCAAAGGTTCAACTTATCCAGACATAAACGGTGGTATTGGTATTTTATTCGAACAGGCCAGTAGCCGTGGGTTTCAGCAAGATAGCATTAATGGGTTATTAACGTTCGAATATGGTATTAAAAACCATGTGCTTACTTCGATTTCTACCATTGAAGGCGCCTGGAAAAACCAAGAGCAATTTAAAGACTATCGTAAAAAGTTTTACCAAGATGCCGTTAAAGCGGCGGAAAATGCAAAGTTTAGCGGATATTTGATCAGCGAAGCTAATGATACTCAGCGATTACATTACTTTTTAGATAAATTGCAACAGCACCAGATAGAGGTCTACCCATTAAAAAAAGACTTTAAAGATGACGGAAAAGTCTTTGCCAAAGAAAGTAGCTTTTATGTGCCGCTTGCACAAAAACAATATCGTGTAATTGAAGCGCTATTTGGTCAGGGGACAAACTTCCAGGACAATACATTTTATGATGTATCAGGCTGGACCATGCCGTTAGCGATGGATTTAAACTTCCATAAAGTAACACGCTCACGTGGTTTGTCAGTAGCTGAACAAACATGGCAAGCTCAACCACAAAAGCTACAGCCAATTTCTAATAATGCCTACGCCTACGCTTTTGAATGGCATCATTTGAAATCACCAAAGTTGATGAATCAGCTGCTCGCAAACGGATTTAAAGCGCGCGTCGCAACTAAATCTTTTTCAAGTAATATCAATGGCAAATCAAAGGCTTTTAAGGCTGGTACTATTGTATTACCCGCTGAATTACAAACACAAGGCACTGGCTGGCGTAAACTATTAGCGCAACATAGCCAACAACTGGGCATAGAAATATTTAGCTTAGATACTGGTTTAACCATTGATGGTATCGACTTAGGCTCAAGCTCTATGATACCTGTTAACCCGGTAAAAGTGTTAATGGTTGGTGGTAAAGGCAGTTCTCAGTATGAAGTTGCAGATATTTTATTTTATCTAGACGATATGATGGGTATTCCTGTTACCGTAGTTGAGCAAGCACGCCTATCTCGTATTGATTTTGATGACTATACACATGTCTTATTGGTAGATGGCGGCTATAGCTCTTTAAGTAAAAATGTAGTTTCAAACCTAAAAACTTGGGTTAGATCCGGCGGCGTTATTTTTGGTCAAAAAAGAGCAACTCGATGGTTAGCCAAAAATGAAATTTTAAAAGCAGAATTTGTTTCTGCAGAAAAGCTGAGCGATCTATTTGATACCGAAGGTTTAACATACAAAGATAAAGAAAAGCTCTCTGCTAGAAAGCGTATTGCTGGTGCTATTTATGAATCAAAGCTAGATGTTAGTCATCCATTGGCTTATGGCTTCGGAGATAGTCAGTTACCATTATTTAGAAATAGTACGGTGATCTTAGAGCAGGCGAAAGTGCCGTTTATTTCCGTGGCAAACTATACTGAAAAACCTTTAATGAGCGGTTATTCAGACACAAACTTAGTGAATCAAATTGCCAATAATCCAGCGGTTATCGCACATAACGTTGGCGGTGGCCGTGTCGTTGCAACGACAGACGTTCTGTCGTTCAGAGGTTATTGGATTGGTAGTGCAAGGTTATTGTCTAACACCCTGTTTTTCTCAAAAGCATTTAGTGCATCGGCTAACTAATTTATTTGGGCAATGCAATGGCAAGGGTTAACACTGTCACGTGTTGAACTCCTTGCTTTTTTAACAGGCGGCTAATTTCGTTTACTGTGCTGCCTGTTGTTATCACATCGTCAAACAAAACTATATGTTTGGCAGAGCAATCAACGTCAGTGACTTCAAAAGCGTTTTTTAGATCTTTTCTCCTTTGTGCTCCTGTTTTACCTACTTGGCTGTCACTAGTGTTGATCCGACGCAGCAAATTAGGTTGGTAATGAATTTGAGACATTTTAGCTAGGTGTTGAGCAATTAAATGTGCTGGATTAAAACCTCTTTGTTGCCAACGGCTGACATCGGTAGGTACACAAGTCAGTGCTGATTTTTGGTATTTATTCTGTTGAAAGTAACTTTTAAGTTGTAAGGCGATAATCTCTGCCAACCCTAGTGATAATTGAAATTTATGCTGATATTTAAGTTGTTTGAGCCAGTGATCAAATGGCCAAACATATGGTGCTACACATATTAACTGATCAAAGTTTCGCTTTTTAAATAAAAGGTCAATGGCTGGCCAATGCAATAAATTGAAAAAGTTGTCAGGATAGTGAAGAGTAGGTAAGTCGGACAGACAATGACGGCATAACATTAGGCTTGAATGAACTTTTTGATGACAAAGCGAACAGCAACTTACCTTAGTCAAACTGTGTTGAAATAGATGTTTTAATTTTTGGTAAAGCACAAGATGAACTCGACTGAATAATTCCATTTATTGGCAAGTTTCATTAGACTTGCCTCCTTTATTAACAATACAACACACAGTATGGCAAATAATTTAAAGGTTACGAGGTTTGGTCAAGGCATTCCCTTAGTATTAATTCATGGCTGGGGCCTCAATGCCGGGGTTTGGCAACCTTTGGCTAAAAAGCTTGCCAGTGACTTTGAAGTGATCACAATAGACTTACCTGGTTATGGCCTCAATATTGACAATGTTCCGACGTCTTACGAGCTAGTGAGTATTACTGAACAAATTAAGTTGGCGGTAGGTAAGCCGGCTGTGTATTTAGGATGGTCGCTAGGCGGATTAGTTGCTACTGAACTGGCAAAACAATATAAAAACGATGTAATGGCCCTTGTTACTGTGGCAAGTTCACCGTATTTTGTTGCTGGTGAAGATTGGCCAGGTATCGAACCTAATGTATTGGCTATGTTTCATCGTCAACTTGAAAGTGATACAAAAAAAACCATAGAAAACTTTCTAAAAATTCAAGCAATGGGTAGTCCGCATATAAGAGACGATATTCGCACAATAAGAGATCTTATTATGCAGTTTGATATGCCAACGAAGCGGACATTAGAAGAGTCGTTATTATTACTAGAAACGGTCGATCACCGCGCATCGCTGTCTGATATTAGCTGTCCATTTCTCAGAATATATGGGCGACTAGATGGCTTAGTGCCTAAAGCGGTTTTAAACAAAATTGATGATTTGGCGCCAACTAGTGATTCGATCGTTTTAGACAAGGCATCACATGCGCCTTTTATCAGTCACGTTGACGAGTTTGAGCAAGCATTAGTTAATTGGTTGCAACAATGTAAATTAATGGCTTAGCCCTAGTAGGCCAAGCTTTACATTTTAATTGTCATGGTTAATAATTGAACAGTTCAAGTGTCATTAATATCTGTTGTTAATTTGCTCAAAAGAATGGGCGAGTTAGATTATTAAGGAGAGGTACATGGATATTGGTTCTGCCTTTAATGCTGGCATACAAGGTTTTCAAAAAGCAACTGATACTGCTAATCAAGCAGCATCTGACATTGCTCGTGCAGTTGGTTACAACGCTGAAGAGCCGAGTTTAGGACAGCAAGTTAACGATCAAACTGTTGAGCAAAATACCGGGTCTGGTGATTTGTCCGATCTAAATCAATCAATTGTTGAAATGCGCGTTGCTGAGTACCAAGCAAAAGCATCAGCTAAGGTCATCGAGACTGCTGATGAAACCTTGGGCACATTGCTTGATGTAACGGCTTAAATTTATGAACATTATCACGCAACCTGTACAAATACCTATACCGACGGCCTCTAATCCGCCGACGGATGCATTGCGCCGTGATAATGCACAACGTGAGGTTATTGCTCAGCCTGCAGCATCTCAGCAATCAGCAGCAGAGAAAGGCGCTGCATCGGAGCGAGAACGCGTTAGAACACCTGCTCAAAATAGTGAGCAGATTAACTTTGAACAATTACGCCAACAAGCTGAACGCGCAAGCTCTACAATATCTGAAGACAACTCAGGAAACTCAGATCAACCCCCTTCACAGCAACAAGAAAATGCTAGTAACACTGAGCGAAGTGAAGAGGCCAATGAAGAAAAAGATGGCGTTAATCCCAGCAATCAGGACACTTCTGAGCCTGATTTTGCTGACCAACAAATTATCAAAGAATTACAATCTAGGGATAGAGAAGTTCGGGCACATGAACAGGCTCATGCCGCCGCGGGGGGCGCACATACTGGCGCACCAAGTTATACTTTTGAAGTTGGCCCCGATGGTAAAAAGTATGCGGTAGAAGGGGAAGTTGCTGTTGATCTGTCACCAGTTAAAGGTGATCCACAGGCTACCATTACCAAATTACAAAAAGTGTATAATGCAGCACTAGCGCCAGCTAACCCTTCAACTCAAGACACCAGAATTGCTAGCAAAGCAGCACAACTAATTGCTGAAGCACAGTCACAGTTATTATCTGAATCTCTAGAGTTAGAAGGCAGTGCAAAACCTTCACACACACGCGCTAGTGTCAACGACAGTTTTGCAAAAGAACAAGTTGATGATTTAGATAATGACAGTCAAAATTTTGATCAACAAATTAATGCCACTCTCAAAGCGCAAGAAAAAATAGCACCTTCACGGTCATCAGAAATTGAACAGGCTGCTGTAGTGGTTGCTACTTTTTATGCTGATATTAATCAAGCATATACAAAACCCCCTCGTTATCAGTTTGAATTAACTGCCTAACATTAGCCCGTTACCTTGCTATATCAAAGATTGCTTCGTTACCTAAGTTCGTGATAGATTTAACTCAAGTTGTATATACAATTTAGGGCTTTTTCATGTCATCTTCGTTTCAACTCCATTTAGGGACTGTCCCACTGCTGATCAGTATGCCGCACAATGGATCACATATTCCCGCTGATATTGCTGTTAACATGACGGAAAGTGGGCTATCTAGTCGAGATACTGACTGGTTTAAAGATAAACTCTACCAGTTTGCGCTTGAACTAGGAGCTTATGTTTTAAAACCAGAATGTAGTCGATATGTCATTGATTTAAATCGTGACCCTGCAGGCGTTAATCTCTATCCGGGAGCAAACTCAACAGAGTTATGCCCAACAACCGCTTTTGATCTATCTCCTTTGTACTTAGAAAATAAAACACCAGATCAAGAGGAAATTAGTCGCCGGGTACAGTTATATTGGCAACCATATCATGATGCAATCGAAAAAACGCTAAGCCAAATGTTAGACACTTATGGTGTTGCCGTTTTATTAGAGGCACACTCAATAAAATCACAAGTGCCGAGATTTTTTGAGGGTACTTTACCTGACTTTAATTTTGGTACCGCCAATGGAGAAAGCTGTGATTCGAGTTTGCTAGACCATATCGAACAAGTTAATTACTCACCGTATTCACAGGTCAGTAACGGCCGTTTTAAAGGTGGATATATTACGAGACACTATGGAAAGCCAGAGAAAAATATACATGCAGTTCAACTTGAATTATCTCAACGAACATACATGGATGAAGAAAAGCTAACTTATTGTGAACAACGCGCAGAACAAGTTATTCCTAAATTAAAAGAGTTAGTACAAACCCTAATTTCATTTGCACAAGAAAACCGTTAATTATGAAAATCTCAGCTAAAAATATATTGCTTAACACTGGCTGGCAGCACGACATTACACTGACTATTGAAGATGGTGTAATCAGTGATATTAAGCCAGGAATTGATACCGATGCGGAACAATATGGCACAGTGATCCCCGGCATGATTAACTGCCATTCGCATGCGTTTCAACGGGCATTTGCAGGGTTTAGCGAACAAGGAAGTGAAGGCAAAGATAGCTTTTGGACTTGGCGCAAAATTATGTATCAATTTTTAGCGCAATTAACGGATAAAGATGCACAAGCTATCGCTAAGCAGTTATACATTGAAATGGTGAAATCGGGTTACACTCGAGTTGCTGAATTTCATTATTTACACCACGATCAAAATGGCGCGAACTATCCTGAACTTGCCACAATGGCTAAAGCAATATTCAATGCCGCCAAGGAAGCAGGAATAGGGTTAACCTTGTTACCCGTGTTATATCAATACAGTGGCTTTGGTGCTCAAGCGCCAAATGAAGGTCAAAAAAGGTTTATTAATTCAACGGAACAATTTAATCAGCTAGTGTCAGACTGTTTTGAATTAAGTAAAGAATATGAAAATAGCAATGTAGGTATCGCCCCTCATTCCTTAAGAGCTGTCGATAAAGAGGCCCTAAGTGCAGCCGTAGCACATTTAACTTTACTGGATAAAAATGCGCCGATACATATTCATATTGCCGAACAGCAGCAAGAAGTTAATGATTGTATTGCACATTATGGTAAACGACCTGTTCAATGGTTATTAGACAATATGGCAGTTGATAAGCGTTGGTGTTTAATCCATGCGACCCATATAGATCAGCAAGAGCGTCAGGGGTTAGCCTCATCTGGTGCGGTTGCTGGTATCTGTCCAACAACAGAAGCCAATCTTGGCGATGGCATTTATCCAACCACAGAATATATGCTAGAAGGTGGCTACTTGGCGATTGGTTCTGATAGTCATATATCGGTAAATCCGATAGAAGAGCTACGATGGTTAGAATATGCACAGCGTTTAGATCGTCAAAAACGTGCATTATTGGCGACCAATAAAACACCTTCCGTTGGTCAATATTTATGGCAAAGCGCTGCCCTAGGTGGTGCCATATCGACAAATACTAATGCTGGCGAGTTAGCGCTGGGTAAACAGGCTGATTTACTTGTGTTAGACGAACAGGCGATGTCGTTGTTTGCTCAAAAACCACAACACTTACTTGATAGCTTAGTATTTGCGACACAAAATAACGCCATTAAACATGTGATGATTAATGGCCAGTGGGTAGTAAAAGATAAACACCACCCTCATGAAGCTGAAAGCCGTGAAGCTTTTAGCAAATTATTAGGGCGTGTTGATCTTTCGAGCTGAATTTTGCAGCAGTTTGTGGGTTCTTTATACAAGGCAGAGGCTTTGATATGTAGTTATTCTACCTGATAAGCCGATAACGCAGTAAAAAGTGCCAACAAACGCTGCCCAAAGGGTTCGGCTAAAAGCGTTTTACTCATTGTTGAGCGGTGTTTTGCTTAGAATGACTAGGCGACAAACCTCTCGCCGCGATTAAAACGCTTTTATCTCGAACAAATTTTAACCGCGAATGATCAACACGCCCTAGCTAGAGTGTCTGAATAACTTAAAACAGAGACTGATACGGTTTTATGACGTTACACACAGTTTCTTGATTTTTTTGATGTAACCTAGGCGTGCGTTTAGGTTTATCACAATATTCAAAATAAAAGGATTTCACATTACTTCGCGTTTCTGTGATTTCCTTTAAATACTCCTGTTCTTGTTCATTAAACGAAGACAGGTCTTTAGATAAGTTCCGATATATTTTGTTGGGGTTGAGCCTCACTTTGGTATCTGTCGCCGTATTAAACATTTCAAGCACAGTCTCTTTTTGCTCGTGATACCATTGTGTTAGTTTTGGTTGCGGAAAAAAGTGTAAAAAAAGTGCCGCAACAACGATTAAGATCAATAAATTCTTCATAGCATGTCGTATAATAGTAAGCTGTTAATAAGATAATAAATTTTTCGTTAACAATAAATGGTCTTTTATCATAAAGAGTAGCATCTTTTTATTTTCAACTGACTCGGAAAATTAAATCGCTAATTGTAGGATTGAGTGTGAGTATAGAGCAAGAAAACACCAAAGCGCGAATTGATATACCGGTTAAAAATATAAAAATAGAAAAACCTAACCCGGTAGAGCAATATAAACCGCGTGATCAGATTTACGTTAGAAAAGTAACAGGCTTTTTTCAGCAACTAAGACAAAAGATGAATTTCTTTTTCTTAGCTCTCTTTGCCCTGCTTCCCTGGCTAACATATAACGGAAACCAAGCAATACTATTAGATATTGCAAATCAACGGTTTACCTTGTGGGGCTTAACCTTATGGCCTCAAGATCTCACCTTATTAGCTTGGCTATTCATTCTTAGTGCATTTTTACTGTTTTTTGTCACGACTTTCCTTGGGCGAGTTTGGTGTGGTTACTTGTGTCCACAAACGGTTTGGACATTTATTTTTATCTGGTTTGAAGAAAAAATAGAAGGTAGCGCCAACCAACGTAAAAAACTCGATGCGCAAAAAATGGATTTTAATAAATTTTGGCGCAAAGCACTCAAACACTTCTGCTGGTTGATGTTTGCTTTGTTGACATCGTTAACTTTTGTTGGCTATTTCGCTCCAGTTGAACACGTATTCTTAGATTTTTTCACCTTTAACAGTTCGTTTGCCATGGCGGCAGTGATTTGGTTTTTTGCCTTTTGTACCTATGGTAACGCTGGCTGGATGCGTGAAATCATGTGTTTACATATGTGCCCCTATGCACGATTTCAATCAGCAATGTTTGATAAAGATACGTTAACGGTATCTTATGATTACAAACGTGGTGAAAACCGCGGAGCGAGATCTCGTAAACAAGACCATAAAGCCATGGGTTTAGGTGATTGTATTGATTGTAATTTATGTGTTCAGGTGTGTCCTACGGGCATAGATATAAGAAATGGATTGCAGTACGAGTGTATTAACTGTGGCGCATGTGTAGATGCGTGTGACGGTGTGATGGAGCGTATGAAGTATCCCAAAGGGTTAATTCGCTACACCACAGAACATGAGCTTGAAGGTAAAAAGGTCCACCTTATCCGTTCAAAATTGATTGGTTATGCCGTAGTACTAATCATTATGTCGAGTATGTTGGTTTGGGAAATATCTAATAGAGTGCCTGTGTCACTTGATATCATCCGCGATCGCACAGAATTAGCTAAAGAAAACTTTAACGGGGAAATCGAAAACGTTTATACCCTGAAAATATTAAATAAATCTCAAACTGATAACACTTACCGTCTGTCGGTAAAAGGTTTAGAAAATTATACTTGGCATGGTGATCAAGAAGTCATGGTTAAAGCATCATCTGTTTATACGCTACCCATGAGTATTTCAGTTGATCCTTATGAATTGAAAGGTTATATGACAGACATTGAGTTTATTATTGAGTTAGTTTCTGACGAAGATGAGGTATCATTGACGCATGAATCGCGCTTCTTTAATAAACGTTAATGCCAGTTTTTAATTTTAGTGAATTAACTCCGGATATCATTCTCGATGGTATCGAAAGTTTGGGCCTGCAAGTCGACAGTGGCTTGCTAGCCCTAAACAGTTATGAAAATCGTGTATACCAGTTTCATGACATAGACAATATCAAATATGTGACCAAGTTCTACCGCCCACAGCGTTGGTCACAAGCACAAATTCAAGAAGAACACGACTTCGCCCTAGAACTTACAGAGCATGAACTACCGATAGTAGCGCCTCTTGTCATCAGCGGTAAGTCGCTTTTTGAGTATCAAGGTTATTCCTTTGCATTATACCCCTGCCGAGGTGGTCGCATTTTTGAAGTTGATAATTTAGATCAGCTGGAATGGATGGGACGCTTTGTCGGTCGTATACATGCAATTGCGGCAAAAAAAGAGTTTACACATAGGCCAGCTATTAGTCATACCTCGTTTATCACTGATGCGATAGCAACGATTCGTCAGTCTAATTATGTGCCAAGTAATATAGCAACTGCATTTTTTACTGTTCTTGAACAGGTTGCTGAGTTGGTTGAACAACAGTATCAAGCTGATGACATTATCAGGTTACATGGCGACTGCCATGCTGGTAACATTTTTTGGACTGATAACGGACCGCATTTTGTAGATCTAGACGATTGTCGAATGGGACCTGCTATCCAAGATTTGTGGATGATGTTATCTGGTGACCGACAACAGCGGACTTTACAATTAGATACCTTACTTTCTGGGTACGAAGAGTTTCATGAGTTTAATCCAAAACAGCTTGCCTTAATTGAATCTTTACGTAGTATGCGTGTTATAAATTATATGGCTTGGTTGTGTCAGCGCTGGGAAGATCCGGCATTTCCTTTGAGCTTCCCATGGTTTAATACACAAAGATACTGGGAAGAACAAATACTGTCACTAAAAGAACAATATGCAGCATTGCAGCAACCACCATTATCATTGATACCATAAAAATTATTAGGAGCGACAACATGCGTACAGTTATCAGCTTTTTGATTCTGCTACTGACTTTAGGAACGGCTTCGGCTAATGATTACCAGGAAGGTGAACATTATAAAAAAATAACACCATTACCGGTAAATGGCCCAGAAGTGAGAGAGTTTTTCTCTTTTTATTGTGGTCACTGTTACCGCTTTGAATTTATGGTTAAGTCGATTAAAGAGAATCTACCTGAAGGTGCTGCATTTGTTAAAAACCACGTGAACTTTTTAGGTGGCGCTTCAAAAAAAATGCAAGGTTTAATGACTAAAGCATTAGTTGTAGCTGAAAAAATGGAAGGTACGGATGCAAATATTGCTGCAATTTTCAAGTATATCCATGTGCATAGAGCGGTTCCTACTTCAGAAAAAGATATCCGTAATGTATTTGTTTTAAATGGCGCAGACGGTGCTAAATTTGATGCGTTAATGGCTAGCGAAGAAGTTCAACAGCTTGCTGATACCATGCATGAATATCAAAATACCTTAGCTTCAAAAGGTGAGCTAAAAAGTGTGCCTTCGGTCGTAGTAAATGGCAAATATATGATCGATGTAAAACACCTAGATAAAGATAACTTCCAACAAGATTACAATAATCTAGTGAAATACTTACTCGAACTGAAGTAGGTAAAATAACCTTAAATAAAAAAGGAGCTTAGGCTCCTTTTTTATTATATCCGCTACTCAGTTTATCCCAATAGGTATCATTTATTTTTTGGTTTGAGTCAATTGTAAAACGATTTTAGCTTTGCTGTTTTCGAACTCTGCTTCGGTTAAAAAGCCCTGATTTTTTAACTCCAACAATTTATTGAGCGAATCTATAAGTTCATCATCACTTTTGTTTATCTGTTGATCTTGTGGTCGAGGTTGCGCTGATGTCGGAAGACTCTCACTATTAACAGGCTTGTCGTTCTGCACATGTTGAACTGGCGATGCTGGGGTTGGTACAGGTGTCGAAACAACTTTTTTTACCGAAGGTTTAGGTTTAACAGGTTTTTCTGTGATTAAACGCTTTTCTGTCGACTCAGGTGCAACTACATATGATAGATGCCATAACCAGTCAATTACTTGGGATTGTACATGTTCATATCGCATTTTCGTTAAACGCTGATTTCCTTCACGCAAATACAGACACAAATTATCTGTTTTTTTATCTTGATTGAGCAAGGTCATTGCAACTTTACGCACCTTGTCATCAACCATTTTGTGGCGTTTTTCTTCTTTAAATGCGTTGTTAACAGCTTTTTCTGCACTATTGCTAAAAGGAGTTTGTTCATCAACCGTGGCAATAACGGTGTCGTTTAGTGACACTTCACAACGTAATACTTGATTAAACGACAACGATTTACTCGCCACTTCTTGATGTCGTTTATATAAATGTAGCTGATTCAAATCTTGATCAACGTCGAAGCGTGCATAATGACTGTTTAACAGTTTTTTGGCGTCTTTAAATCTATCTTGCTTACGAAGAAGCATAAAACCAGCGAGAAAAATTAAGCCTAAAATGATTAAAATAATAAATAGGTTGTTGGAGTTTGTTGCTACTGGCGTGGCATTATCTGGCGCAGCATGCTCGATTGTTTTAGCTGCAATGAAGCCGGATAGTGTAAATAAGGACTTGGTTTTTAATTCTAATAATAAAAGTTCTCCTTCACTGCCTTTAAACAGCAATGGCCGACCATTCGCTTTAATGATTTCATTAGGTATTGGCATGATTTCTGTCGGCAATGTCATTGCAGAAAGTGACATTGCGGCTAACTTCCAGCTGTCGCTTTTTTTCATAACAAAAACAAAGGGCAGCATGTCATTGTTTAGCGCACTATTGCGAAAGTACAACATGTTACTGATATTAGCTAATTCAACTGCTTGCTTGTCTTGATGTTCCACTTGTCGCCAATCATCACCTAACTTGACCAAACTGGTTGTTTTACCGTTATTAACTGCAAATTGGTTAACATTTTCTTTTAGCCAATGCACAGTTTGAACTGGGCCTAGCCCTGTAGCTGCCACTTCAGGGTGAATGTCATTATTTAGCGTAAACGGATTGTCGGTAGGTACTGTGTATGCCCGTAGTCCAAATGATGCGGGGTTAATACGCAATACACTGCCTGAGTACAATGGGTGTTGCTCTAAACCTGTGATACTAGGCAATGCGACAAATAACAAACCATAGTGTTTTTGCCAATTTTTAATAAAAGGGTTAAACGCGACTTGATTGATACTTGCTTCTAAATTTGGCGACGGGATTCGAATGAGTTCGCGTTTACTCTCTTCCTCGAGCACAAATCCTGTATCTGTCGACTTGAGTTGCCATTCAGTGACTACATTATCAAAAGGTGCTGTTGTGTCTGACTTTAGCGGGAGACGATTTCGATGTTTTATGTCTTCTGCAAGCTCGGTATGAGCGGTGTAAAAAGTAAAAGCGCCGTGTTGCTCTGAATAGGCAAAACTGGGATGCAAAGCCAATGCACTGAATTTTACCAAACGCTGAATGTGCTGTTTACCGTCCAATAACGTGATCGGGTTACCGTTTGCTTGCGTTAGTTGTAATTTATGAGCTTGGTCGATAATTAAAAATTGGTTTTGGCTATTTGGGATTACCTTTGCCATCTGCCAATGGCTATCTGGTGAAGAACTAAAGACAGCTAGTTGATTAAACTTAGCGTCTGTATTTGCACAAAAAGCAAAAGGCTGTATTAAAAAGCTAATGAAAATTGCGACAATAAGTTGAATTGTTATTATATTTTTATGTGTCATTCCGACTCTTTTCCGTCAATGTTCGGTAATCACCTAGCCGTATTTGTTTAATATAGTGAGCTGTTGGGCATCAATGAGTTGTATATTACTATTATTGTTTAAATAACTTAAACTTCCATCTATAACCACGTCTTTATCTGCTGCGGCATGTTCTGCAATGTACTGAGCTTGTTTTCCCCATACATGTACTGTGCGTTCTAGGCTTAGTTTACGTGTTTGTTGGTAAATAGGTGAATAGGCTTCAAATTGGCTGTTCAACACAAATTCAGCTAAGTTTGATCCTGTTTCAGTTGTTACTAATTTAACCTGATTGACAATTTTGCCACTAATATGCAAGTGGTTCATCGAAGGAGCAAAGCCTTTTTTATATGCACAGGCATAAGTTGCATGAACTATTTGTCGATTAGATTTTTGGCTATCCACTAAATGGCCTTTAATTAATATCAGGTCGCCTTTACCCGCATGAATTAAAGATTTTTCAACTGCATCACCTATCATCTTGACTGTATGAAAGCTTGTCCACTCTCGCATTTGGTTAGTTTTTTTATCTAACCACTTTTTATGAGTAGCAATAACAAATTCTGCAATGGGAACAATGGGGTTAGCCAAATAACGAATGTCGGGCTTAGCAACGACATTACCTAACAAGGTAACGTAACACAGGTGGTGATTGAAGGAGGTTGCTACCATTTTTATATGATTATTTACAAAAGCATAACATTAAAAAATGTTAGCTCAATTAGCAAGTTATAAAGTCACTTAATCAAGCTTATGTGTAGATAACTAACAAAAATTATAAAATTTGGCACGTTACTCTTGTATATAATTCAACTACAAACACTAGGCATTTGTTTGGCAGAGTCAAAGTAAAGCAAGCCAGGCAACAGTAATTAGAGTGTTAATGCTGGAAAGTTACTACCATCTAAAGCAGCATAAGTGCGAGCAAGCATTAATTAGCGGATAAAGTGCCTGACTAGTGTTTTAGTTATTTTCTTGTGCGGCAATGGCGTTATCAATCAAATTTAGTGTGGCAGATTGAGTTTTCATTGCGTAGTCGTAAGCTCTGCTTGCTTCGCCTTGTTTGATTGCTTTATATAAATCTGCATGAGCTTGATATTCAGCTTCTGTTACAGGTTTAATACGATTGGTGTAGCGTAAATTTACCTGTAAGGCGATTTCGATAAAATTTTCTAATTGAATAAAAAATGGATTTTTTGTCGCGTTTAATACTGCTTTATGAAATTTAACATCGGCGTGATGAGTCGCTTCTGCATCATTGCTTTCTTCTGCGGTGTGCATGTGTTCAAGTGCATGCTCAATGTGTGACAAATCTTCTTCATCGGCAAATTGTGCTGCTAGGTATGCCGCTTGTGCTTCAACAGGCTGTCTTAGCTGCATAAAGTGGCGCAACATATACAAGTCAGGTTTACCAACTAAAATCCAACCTAAAACATCAGAATCAAAAAGGTTCCACTTGTTTTGTTCAACAACACGAATACCTTTACGCGGTCGTGAGCTAATCAATCCTTTTGCGGTTAACATTTTTACCGCTTCACGTGTCGCGTTGCGGCTAATGTCGTATTTTTCACCTAACTCTGCTTCAGACGGTAGTTTGTCACCAACTTTGTACTCTCCTCGGAGAATGGCACGTCCCAACTCATGAACAAGTTGTTGTGTCAGATTAAGATGTTTATCTTCCATTTTTTACTTTTTCCTGCAATGCGCCAAGCCCTTTAATAATCGGCAGATGATAATGGACTGTGCTTAATTACACCAGCAGTAACTTTTCTGACATTGATAATATTCTTTGCTTATCTAAAAATAATAAATATTTACAGCCACTTACAAATTGTTGGTGAAATTTATAGCTTTTTGGTCTTGTGTGATATTTTGTATATTGTAGTATAAATAGTACAAAGATTGACAGGTTTAAAACATGTTATTAAAAAAAGTTTCGAGTATTGCCTTATTATCAACTTCAATTTGCGTTAGTGCTGTCGTTGCGGAAGAAAATCGCGAACCATGGCGCGACCATACAGTTTTTGCGATTAATAAACTTGAACCAAGAGCGACCTTATTTCCATACAGAAGTGAAGCAGCAGCGCTAATTGACCAAAAAGAACTGAATAACAATTTTATGTTACTTAATGGTCTTTGGGCTTTTAATTGGCAACGTTCACCTAAAAATGCACCTAAAGGTTTTTATTCGAATGATTTTGATGATAGCCAATGGGGAACCATTCCTGTTCCAGGGAACTGGGAAATTGAAGGCTACGGCTATCCAATATATTTAGATGAAAGGTTTCCTTTTTCAACTAAATGGCCTGATGCTCCAACAGATTACAACCCGATAGGTTCATACCGTAAATCATTTGTGTTGCCAGATACTTGGCAAGGTAAGCAAGTATTTTTGCATGTAGGTGCAGCGAAATCATCATTAGATGTCTGGTTAAATGGTGAAAAAGTTGGATTCAGTCAAGGCTCAAAAACACCGGCAGAGTTTGATTTAACACCATTTCTTAAACAAGGTGATAATGTCTTAGCATTTCAAATTCGACGATGGACAGATGCCAGTTATTTAGAAAGTCAGGATATGTTGCGAATTTCAGGTATTGAGCGCGATGTTTATCTTTATGCAACACAAAAACAGCATATTTTTGATTTTCACGCTAAACCAAGTTTAAGTGCCGACTTTTCTCAAGGGCAATTTGCGCTGGATGTAACTGTTGAAAATTATCATAACAAAAATGCTACTCGTTATGTGCAATACAAGTTATTGGATCCAAGGCAAAATTTAAAAGTAGTTTCAACAGGTAAAGGTAAAATTAAACTAGGATCCCTACAAGCTGCTGAACTGTCGTTAAGTGATACCATCGAAAACCCAGCACTGTGGTCGGCTGAACAGCCAAATTTATATACCTTAGTGGTTAATTTGTTGGACAACAAAGGTAAAGTCATTGAGTCGATAAAAGATGATATTGGCTTTAGGCATATTGAAATCAAAGACGCGCAGCTACTTGTAAATGGTCAGGCTATCTATATTAAAGGTGTTGATAGACATGAAACTGATCCTAAACGTGGTCATGTTGTCGATAAAGCATCAATGGAACGTGATATTCAGTTGATGAAGCAGTTCAATATTAATGCGGTGCGTTCAAGTCACTATCCAAACAATCCTTATTGGTACGACCTTACAGATAAATACGGTCTTTATGTTATTGATGAAGCGAACATCGAATCACACCCACTAGCTACTAACGCTAAAACACAAATCGGCAATGAAGAAAGCTGGATACCTGCGCATATTGATCGTACACGTAGGATGTATGAGCGTGATAAAAACCATCCTTCTATTATTATTTGGTCGTTAGGTAATGAAGCGGGTGAAGGTAAAGTTTTTGAAGCTACCTATAAATGGCTAAAAGAAAATGATGGTACTCGTCCAGTTCAGTATGAACCAGCAGGCACTGAGCACTATACTGACATTTTTGCTCCTATGTATCCGTCAATAGAGCGATTGGTTGAGTATGCAGAGTCAAATCCCTATCGACCAGGCATTATGATTGAATATGCACATGCAATGGGTAATTCAGTGGGTAATTTAAAAGATTACTGGGCGGCGATTGAGAAATATCCATCATTGCAGGGTGGGTTTATCTGGGATTGGGTTGATCAGTCGTTAGAATATACCAACGAACATGGACAGAAATATTATGCTTACGGGAAAGACTTTCATCCTGATTTACCAACAGATGGAAACTTTTTAAATAATGGTTTGATGAACCCTGATCGTGTTCCACATCCACACGCTTATGAAGTGAAAAAGGTATACCAAAATATACGCTTTACTGCGACCGATGCTGTCAAAGGCCTGTTTGTGGTAGAAAACCATTTCTTTTTTACCAATTTAGCCGATTACTTGTTGCGATATACAGTCACTGCTGATGGTAAACAAATAGCGACTGGTAACTTGCCTATGCCGTCAGTTGCCCCAAGAGCTAACACCTTATTAAATTTACCAATTGCTAAACACTTAACGGATTCCACAACAGAATACGTGATCACGTTAAGTGTTGAGGTTAAAAATCAGCAGCCTTTACTGCCGATTGGTCATGAAATTGCGTTTGAACAGTTTGTTGTAACCAATAAAACAAGTAATCCAGTGTTCACTGCAAGCAAAAAAGACCAAATAGCTAAAAGTGAAAACGCGTCGAAAATCTCCTATGTTGGAGATGACTTTAAGATCAGTTTTGATAAAAAATCAGGATATTTAACTGACTATCAGTTGTCAGGGCAATCATTAATTCAACAGGCGCTTAAACCTAATTTTTGGCGCGCGCCAACGGATAATGATTTGGGTAACAACATGCAAAAGTGGGCTAAAGTTTGGCAAACGGCTGAACAGGGCTTGTTGTTAGATTCCTTAATTGCTAAAGATAATCAGGTAACTGCTCGTTATCAGTCTAACGCTTTTAAAGGTGTTTACCAGTTAACATATCTGTTGTCGGCCGATGGTAAAATTCAAATTACGTCCTCATTGGAATTGGCTGAAGGACAATCTCTACCTAATATACCTAGATTTGGGATGCAGCTTGTTATGCCGGGTGAATTTGAGTATTTAACTTGGTATGGTAGAGGACCACATGAATCTTATTGGGATAGAAAAACAGGTGCCAAAATTGGTATTTATAAAGCCCAAGTTGATGATCAAATTGAGCATTATATTCGCCCACAAGAAAATGCGAACAAAACTGACGTTCGTTGGATGAGTGTTACCAATGCTCGTGGATTTGGTTTGAAAGCGATAGGTGAACACGTGTTAAATACCAGCGCTTGGCCTTATCTGCAATCGGATATTGATTTTGCTGAAGGTGATGCGTCAGCATCGGCATCAGGTTTAGTACCAGTGACAACAAAACATGCGATCGACGTACCGCGCAGGGATCTGACTACAGTTAATATTGATCATCTACAGATGGGAGTCGGTGGTGATACGTCATGGGGTAGGTTGGTACATGAGCAATACTCAATTAAAGCAAAAGACCTAAGTTATCGTTTTACACTAGTTCCTGTTAAATCAGAATAAGTCTATTGGTTTTGAGCTCCTTACTTGGAGCTCAAGCAATGAGCAAGGTAAAGAGAATAAAATGACTTCAATAACGCCTTCATTTGACCATGAAATATTGTTATCACTGTTGCAACATCACTATCAGTTGTCCGGTACTTTAAAGCCGTTGGCAAGCTATTGTGATCAAAATTTATTGCTAACGACAGAGCAGCATGAATTTGTTATCAAAGTGTCAAATAGTGCCGAAAAAGAAACTGAACTTGCGATGCAAAATGAGGCAATGCAACATCTGGCGGTTAAAGGTATACCTGTGCCACAAGCGCTTGAAAACAATGTTGGTTTGCAAATTACGCCGATAAAAGACAATCAGCACAATCAATTTTATTTGCGTGTGCTAACATTTTTGCCTGGCAACTTTTATGCGCAAATATCAGCAGAAAATACTTCACCTAAACTCTGGCAAAATTTAGGTGAGTTTATGTCACAGGTAACTGTTGGATTAAGTGATTTTCAGCACCCCGGCGCATTTAGGTTTTTTGATTGGGATTTAGCGCATGGTTATGCCATATGTCAGGAAAAAAAGCCCCTTTTACCAGAAGAACAGCGTGTCATTGTTGAGTACTTCCTTAATTTATATCAGGCTCATGCTGCGCCATTATTGGCTAAACTACCACGTAGTGTTATTCACAATGATGCCAATGATCATAACTTGCTAGTAAATGATATAACTTCCCCTCAGATCATTACCGGATTAATTGACTTTGGGGATATGGTTTATAGCCATACGATCAATGAGCTTGCGATAACTGCAGCTTATGCTTTGATGGCACAGCAAGACCCCATCAATACCTTAAAATGTGTAGTAGCAGGATTTAATAAACGCTACCCATTAAATGATGAGGAATTTGAAGTATTAATTTATCTCATCTGTTTAAGATTATGTACGAGCGTTTGTAACGCTGCAAAGGCGATTAAAGAGCAACCGGATAACAAATATTTATTGGTGTCGGTAGAGCCTGCTTGGCACTTACTTAAATTGTTTAAACAACACAACTTTTTTGCGTTGACCTGTCAGCTTAAAGTAGCGTGCGATATCAACCCGGATACGGGTAAAAGTAAACAAGCAATTAAAAGCTATCGTGAGAAACACTTAGGCAAAACCTTGAGTTTAAGCTTTAAAGAGCCATTGAAAATAGTACGTGGTCAAGGTGCCTATTTATATGATGAGCAAGGCAATGCTTATCTTGATATGGTTAATAACGTCTGTCACGTTGGGCATTGTCATCCTAAAGTGGTTGCAGCGGGTCAAGCGCAAATGGCAAAGTTAAACACCAATACGCGTTTTCTACACGACAACTTGGTCGATTATGCCGAGAAGTTGTTGGCAACTATGCCTGAGCCCCTTTCTGTTTGTATGTTTGTTAACTCTGGCAGTGAAGCTAATGAACTCGCTTTTCGTTTGGCCAAGAATTTTACCGGTTCACAGCAGTTGTTAACTGTTGACGGTGCGTATCATGGCAACACGAATGCTTGTATCAATGCTAGCCCCTACAAGTTTGACGGCCCCGGCGGTGAAGGCGCACCTAAATACGTGCATAAAGTGATGTTACCAGATCCATATCGCGGCTCATTTCAAACGTCAGACAAGCTAGCTGGAAAGGCATACGCACAAGATATATTGCGAGTGATAAATGAGCTGGCTCAGCAAAACAAAAAGCCGGGCATGTTTATTTGTGAATCTCTACAAGGAGTCGCGGGGCAAATTATAATGCCTGACGGGTATCTTGAAGCGGCTTACCAGTATGTTCGTGACGCTGGCGGAGTCTGTATTGCTGACGAAGTTCAGGTTGGGTTTGGTCGTGTTGGTACAAATATGTGGGCATTTGAAACACAAAATGTCGTGCCGGATATTGTGACCCTAGGCAAACCTATTGGTAATGGCCATCCTATGGCGGCTGTCATCACGACGCAAGAAATTGCTGACGCATTTGTTACTGGAATGGAATACTTTAATACTTTTGGTGGCAACCCTGTTTCATGTGCAATAGGTATGGCGGTATTAGAGGTGATTGAGCAGGAGCAACTTAAAGAAAACGCACTCAAAACTGGTCATTACTTAAAACAGCAACTTATCGTGCTGCGGCAAGAATTTGATGTGATTGGTGATGTTAGAGGCTTAGGGTTGTTTATTGGTGTAGAGTTGGTACTAGATCGGGAAAACAAAACACCTGCCACTGAACTAACTGCAAAGCTGGTTGAATTTGTCAAAGCCAAACATATTATCCTAAGCACAGAAGGACCTTATTATAATGTGCTGAAAATTAAGCCGCCTATCGTATTTAATCGCAATGATGCTGATAAATTTGTTGCGGCATTACGAGAGGGGCTGTGCGAGTTAAGTTAATTGAATAGCTTGTACTTACAGTACGTTGCAATACGGCGTCGAACATTTTAATAACGATAGCAGTGTTAGAAGGCATTTCGGGCGTCATTACCCCTAGAAATAGCGCATTTTTTATGCGCTTTTTTCCTTTGTTTTCATTTTTACTTTTGTACTTGTGTGCAAAAATTTCCTGAGCTAAATGCTCTTACTTTCTATTCTTTAAATCATTAAAATTTTTAACCTTTAAAAAACATAGTGTTACATTTTTTGTATGCAATATGTTTGTATATTTTATATTTGGCCGTTTACTTCTGTTAAAAAAATATACTATTATCTGATTTATACTATAAATACGATAGTATACAAGTATGCACGAAGACATATGAACAAATGACATGATAATCAGAGGAACAGACATGAAAAACGGCAAGCCATTTAAGCTCAGTTATCTAACTTCTCTGCTTATGTTAAACCTAGGGATAACAGGCACAGCATTAGCGGATCAGAACTTAGCAGAAGCAGAAACAAAAAAATCAGAAAAAGACCCAGAAGTAATCACCGTTACGGGTATTCGTGGCAGTTTGATTAATTCCGTGGGCATTAAACAAGATGCGGGTAACGTAGTTGATGCAATTTCTGCGGAAGATATCGGTAAATTTCCAGATCAAAACGTTGCTGAATCACTGCAAAGGATCACCGGTGTTTCAATCGATCGTAGTGGTGGTGAAGGGCAACTTATAACAGTACGTGGCATGGGGCCAGAATTTAACTCAGTGTTGCTAAATGGTCGTACTTTAGCAACCACTAGTGGTGGAAGAGCCTTTAGTTTTGACATCTTAGCTTCTGAATTAATTAACGGTGCTGAAGTTCATAAAACGCAATCAGCGGCAATTCAAGAAGGCGCAATTGGTGCGACGGTTGATATTAGTACGGTTAAACCACTAAATTTCCCAGGCTTTAAAGCGGTAGGCAGTGTGAAGGGGCTATACGATGATATGACGGGTAAATTAAGCCCTCAGTTCTCTGGTTTAATAAGCCAAACCTTCAATGACGACACGTTTGGTGTATTGGCATCTTTTTCTCACTACAAACGTGAGAGTCGTTACGATCAGGCCAACACGGCTTATTACTACAAAACAAAAGACTTACTTGAAGGTCAGGACTACGGTGAAGTTTATTTCCCTCGTAACTATGACCAAATTGCACAAACAGAAACACGCGAGCGTAACAGCGGTACGTTAGTACTTCAATACAAGCCAAGTAAAGATGTAACCATTACTGCTGATGCATTGTATTCAGATTTTAATGTGAAATATCGCCAAGATGTTTTTCCAATGTGGTTTGAGACCGGCAAGGTTACAAATCCGGTATTAGATGACAGTAACACATTGGTTAAAGCAGATTTTGTAGACAGCTTTATCGAAACCTTAGTGCGTCAATCAGATGCAGATAATACCCTTAAAGCATTTGGTTTAAACCTGAACTGGCAGTTAACAGACAGTTGGGTGATGTCAGCGGATATCAATACGTCAAAAGCTGAACACGATCCTGGAAAAGGATGGTCTGACGTGGTGGCGGGTCGTCCTGGTGAGTATACCTATGATCGTACATCGGGCGACCTAGTGCCGACCATGACCTTCGAAAACTTCAAAGAAGGTGATGTATTAACAGCAGGTTGGGCATCTTTACAAGGCACACGTGTTGAAGACGAAGTATTAGAAGCCAAAATTGATAACGACTTTATTGTTGAAATGGGGCCATTAGTACAAATAGGCTTTGGTGCGCACTACTCTGATCGTACTTTAGGTTCTACGTATGCTGAAACAGAAAACCCATTACCGTGGATATACGCCGATAACAGCACACGTATCCCTTTACCAGCTGAGCTACTCAATATTTATAATGCTGATGGTTTCTTATCTGGCGGGTCGGGGAACCCAACACAGTCTTGGCCAACGTTTAATTCTGATGATATTTTTGCGTTCCTTTCAACAGAAGACGCCATTGCACAACTAGATGATCCAGATGCAGTACGTGCAATATTTAACCGAGCAGGTTTTGCTATGGTTGATGATCCGACGGCTTATGAAGTGAATGAAAAACTTATGTCGTTGTACACAGACTTCTATTTTGAAGGCGAAGTTAGCGACATGCCATGGTCTATTGTGGCGGGTTTGCGTTACGTACGTACTGAAAGTGAGTCAGTAGGTAACCAAGTCGCCTTGCTTGATTTAGTACCATCAAACGAAAAACCTGGTGAATTCAGAGCGATAACTTCTGATGACTATGTTCCAGTTACCGTTAGCCATGATTACAGCAATCTGCTACCAAGCTTAAATGGTAAATTAGAGCTTACTGACGATATTGTTGCACGTTTAGCGTGGTCAAAGAGTATTACTCGCCCTGAATTAGCAGAAATGTCTCCACTGTCGAGCTATGGTGATGGTCCTGCTGATAAGCTATTTGGTTCAGGCAGTAACCCTAAATTGAATCCATTTGAATCAACAAACATCGACTTTACATTAGAGTGGTATTACCAAGAAGGCAGTTATGCTGCAATTGCTGGATTTACCAAAGATGTTGATGGTTATCTAGGATATGGGGAGTCTGAAGAAATCGTGACCCTGCCTAGTGGTACATATACCTACAAAATGTCTCGCCCAATTAATGAAGACAGCACTGAAATTGAAGGGCTTGAAATTGCGGTTCAGCACATGTTTACCAATTTACCTGCGCCATTTGATGGTCTTGGTTTTATTGCCAACATGACTTTTGTTGACAGTGAGTCAACCGCAGATAAAGGCGCTGAAAAACTTCCATTAATCGGTTTAAGTGATTCACAAAACCTCATTTTATTCTACGAAAAAGACGAGTTCCAGTTCCGTATTGCTTACAACAATCGTGACCGCTTTATGCAGTCGAAGCCACAATCTTGGCGTGATGGTCATTACGTTGATGACTATAAACAAGTAGATATAAGTGGTAGCTACGATATCAATGAAAACCTAACGGTATTTTTTGAAGGTATCAACGTGACCAACGAGTTGTATATCAAAAATGCAGAACATGCGAACCAAACATTAACCGTGACAGAAACAGGCCCTAGATACTCGCTTGGTATCCGTGGCAACTTCTAAACCGCGTTAATAACTAAATAAAGTCAGCGAGCTAATCGAAAAACATTGAAGAGCTCGCTGATTTTTATTCACTTTAAACACAAAAGATTAGACGAGAAGTAAATATTTCTATGAGTCAAACACATCTGTGGTTACGCGCCGAAACTAAACCTCAGGAGCAGCGTACAGCACTTACTCCTAAAGGCGCTAAAACCTTGATTGACGCCGGCTTTAAAGTGTCGGTAGAACATGGGCAGCAAAATATTTTTGATATTGAACAATATCGCAACCTGGGTTGTGAGATTGTCGCGCAAGGGAGTTGGCGCCAAGCACCCGATAATGCTTTTATTTTGGGACTAAAGGAACTGCCAGATGATACGTTTCCCTTGGTTCATAAACATATTTATTTTGCACACGCCTATAAACAGCAATCAGGAGCCAACGCCATTTTATCGCGCTTTAAACAAGGCGATGGACAACTCTATGACTTGGAATTTTTAGTTGATGAAAATCAACGACGCATCGCTGCCTTTGGTTATTGGGCAGGTTTTGCTGGTGCAGCTCTAGCTGTATGGGCGTGGGCAAACAAGCAGCTTGATCAACAAGTGTTACCATCAATTCATTCTTATGCGGAAAAGTCTCAATTGATTGAACAGGTTAGTAAGGTATTGAACCTATGTCCGCAAAAACCCAAAGTGATGATCATTGGTGCTAAAGGTCGCAGCGGTTGTGGTGCCTTGGCGTTGGCTAATGCCTTGCAGTTAACCACGATTGCGTGGGATATGGCGGAAACGGCAAAAGGTGGGCCATTTGAAGAAATTAATCAGGCAGATGTACTGGTAAATTGTGTTTTGGTTAATCAAGACTTACCACCTTTTGTAACCATGTCTTCACTTGATTGTGCAGAGCGTAAGCTCAGCGTTATAGCCGATGTAAGTTGTGATCCATACGGTGACTACAACCCCATTCGCATTTATGACCACTGCACATCTTTTAGTGATCCAACCATCGAAGTGATGGCAGGCAATAATAGTTTGCATTTGATCGCTATAGATCATTTACCGTCTCTTTTGCCAAAAGAGAGTAGTGAAGATTACGGTGAGCAACTCGTCCCCTATTTGTTAAGCCTAAACGAATTATCGCGTCCTGTATGGCAGAAGGCACTCGCGATTTACCAGCAAAACATACAGCATTTATAAGAGAAACGTAAAAATGACTCCTACAATTCATTGGCTAGGTGTTGGCCTTTCTTCAACACCAGGAATCAAGCACTTATCACAATCTACCCATAAACTAGTTGTTTGGAATCGTCGTTTAGATAAGGCGAAAAAAATGCTGGCAGAAGCCAATATAGAGTGCAATTTGCAGCAATTAGATTGGGCTGCTTTAACTGAACAGGTTAACGCAGGTGATATTTTAGTGTCTATGTTGCCTGCCACTAAGCATGTTGAGGTAGCACAGCTATGTTTGCAAAAAGGAGCTCATTTTGCTTCTAGCAGCTATATTTCGCCAGAAATGAGAGCTCTAGACGATTTAGCAAAAGAGCAAGGCCTGAGTTTTATCAATGAGATTGGCTTAGATCCTGGTATCGACCACCTATTTGCCCATTTACTGGTCGATCAATTTAAGCGCAGTGGTATTGATCCCGCTGATGTTAAACTGTTTTTTCGCTCCTATTGTGGCGGTTTTCCTAAAATCGCGAACGACTTTAAATACAAGTTTAGCTGGTCTCCATTAGGCGTTTTAAAAGCGTTAACCTCTCCGGCAAAATGGTTGGAAAATGGCGAGGAAAATACGTCAACAGGTCCATGGCAGGCGTTGAAAGACATTCATATCAGCTCAGCCAATGAAACGTTTCAAGCTTATCCAAATCGCGATTCGATACCTTTTATCAGTCAATATGAATTTGAGCCTAATTGGCAAATTGAAGAATTTGTTCGAGGCACGTTACGTTTAGCTGGTTGGTCTGACGCTTGGCAATATTTATTTGATCAAGTAGAGACGTTGCAAGGTGAGCAAGGTTTGGAAAAACTCACTGAAATAAGTGAAGAACTTGAACAAAAATACAGTTACGAAAAGGGCGAGGCTGATCGCGTTGTGATGTCAGTAGAGCTTGAGGCTCAACAGGACGGTAACACAGTGTGGCATCAGCGTTATTTCATGGATGCAGTAGGCAATAATAACGGCCAAGCAATGGCCAGACTGGTATCGTTACCAGTTGTGTTAGGCATTGAATCAGTACTTAATGGTGAAGTAGCCTCAGGTGTGCATGCGGCTCCAAGCCAAGCATTGATAGCGCAAAAATGGTTAGACAGATTGGCGGCACTTGGACAACCAACAACACTGGAAAAGCTCGTCTAGTTTCTCTTCTCTTGGCACTGTAGTGACATACCATGTTGTTTAATCATTGGTAGGTTTAAGCCACCGCTTAGTTGTAAAGCTAAGCGGTTTTTTTATTACTTTTGCCGAACCAGGTTTTCCCTGTCTATCAACTTAGGGACATGAGAGATTGATGCAATAATCTGGTCTATCAGCTGTTGCTGTTGAGCAGTAAAACAGGCTTTAACATCATGTTGTTGCCACTGTTTTTGATTAACGACATATAAACCTAATACCGCAATATTACTGTTATCGTTTAACGTAATATCAAGCTTTGCAGGTTCAAGTAATGACTCTAGCTTTTCAACTGCGAGTGTTTCTTTATTATGGTATGTAGCAAGTTCATTAGTGAGTATGGCCTTGCTTTTAGGTTTATCCGTCAATGTTTTGTATGTTAGATGTGATAATGCGATAGGAACAAAGCTGTTATTCTTTTGCCGCTTAAAAAACACAGGAAGTTCTTGGCAGATGTGTTCAATTTTCATATTAGTTAACAATTGCCAATGAGAACTTTGATCTGCTGATACGTCTAATGTAAAACTTCGCTCTTGTGTGCAAATTTCATTGAGTATTGCACGATTAGTAGGTAATAACGGCAGAACTTTTTGTTTACGGGCACATACCTTGTTAAGGGCATTTTGAGCAGCACTTTGCTTTTGTTGTGTGCAACTTAAATAGTTAGTTTTAGTTTTAAACCCCATTCCATACAAAATGTATTGGTAGCTAGCGGCAGGAAACAAATCGTATGGGCTTAAGAAACCATTATTTTCAGGTGGTTGGCATTGCCAAAGTTCAAGTAACTCGCTAAGTGAGTCGGGAATGGTCTCTGTTGAACGATTAGCCCGCCAAAACTCATTATCATCTCGTTCACTTAACACATAATGTAGCTTTAAAAAGTCGATAATACGCTGCCATCTAAACGTCATGATAGTGTTATATCGTTTAGCCACTATGTCCATTACGCAGCGCTGTGCAGGCATGTGCAATGCAATAGTTTTAGCGGCAAGCTCAACCATGACTAATGCAGATGCCTCAAGAGGCTCTAAAAAGCCCGATGCCATGCCCACTGCAACACAGTTCTTGTGCCAAAAGGTTTCCCTATAACCTGGGTTAATGTCCAAGTATTTAAAGGTAAGCTGCTCAGGAGACTCAATACTCTGTTCTAAATACGTGATTAGATCGGCTTTTGCTTGTGCTTCACTGGTATATTGGCTCGAGAAAACATGACCAACACCTCGTCGGCTTGGTAAGCCGATATCCCAAATCCACCCAGCTCGTTCCGCTGTTGAAATGGTCGCAGAGGCTACAGGATCGTTCTCTTCTTTATAGGGAACTTGCGTTGCAATGGCTTTATCAATAAAAAGCACATCTTTTTTGCTGATAAAGGGGATTTTGTAATGTTGGCCAATTAAAACAGCAGCTTGCCCTGAGCAATCAATAAATAGATCACCAGCAATTTCACCGTGATTTTGAGTAACTAGCGCTGCAATATCACCATTGTCCAGACTTTGCACTTTAATGACGTCATCAACAATATGTTTGATTCCTAACTTATTGACACCATGCTCAGTGAGTAATTGCGCAAATTTACCGGCATCTAGGTGATAGCCGTAGTTTTCTATTGTTTTGTAGTCGCCAAGTTTAAGTTGTTTTGGCGCACGATTTTCATCACATAATTTGGCTTGAATTGATACGGCATCTGCAAATTTTTCATTTTTTTCTGATTGCTGCCATTGTTCTACTAGGCTAAGTTCTTCAAAAGATTCTGGCGGTGTAAAAGGGTGGTAATAACAGTCATCTTTTTCACCTGTATGCCAATGAACAAACTTAGACGCTTGTTTAAAAGAGGCGTCACAGCGCTGTAAAAAAGTCAGTTCGCTAATACCTAATTGTTGTAATGTATTCACCATAGTTGGCCAAGTGCCTTCACCGACTCCTATAGTGGGAATGTTTGGCGATTCAATTAGTGTAACTTGAAAAGGGGAGTGTTTATCGTGATGTTTCGCCGCAATTAAACTTGCAGTGAGCCATCCAGCACTACCTCCACCGAGTACAACAACAGATTTAATCATTTACTTTCTCACTAAAATATGAAGTAATATACAATATATAGTATAAATGGGATATTTTAAAGCCAGGCAAAAATTGGCCTTGAGTATTCTCTTAATGAGGTTGTAATGAACAAGTTAGTGATATTGCTGAGCGTCGCGCTTTATTCGTTGTTATCGGTAAAAACGTCAGCTGCTGAATATAAGAATGTTATTGACCGTAAGGGTACGCCAAAGGCTCACCAAGACTTCGATCAATATGGCAACCAGCAATACAACCCGCTGTTTGACTTGGGGAGCTGGCACGGCTTTTTACTACCACAAAAGGCTTCAGAGTTTGGTGGTTTTACAGGACCTATGGTCATCGCAGAAGAATACGGGGTGTATATCGCCAAACAGTTAGAGCAGTTAAAGTTAATCGATGGTGTTAATGGACAAGTTTTGGATTGGCGTAATTTTAACTACAGCCATACCGCATCGCCGGGTCACCTTGAACAACGTTATGATAATGACGAATTAACTGTGGTCATTTCCCTATCTTTTGTCACCGACAGAATATCTTTAACAAGTGCTCGCATTCATAATAAAACAAATCAAACAAAGTCATTTACCTTGCAGTGGACAGGTCAATTATTGCAACAATGGACACCTGATACGGCTGTTTTAGCAAAGTTTCCGGATTGGACTAGGCAAATAGAGCAAACAGAATTGGGCCTAACCATTAATTTCTCACGTGTCAGAAGTACATGGAATATGATGATGTCAGGCCAATCTCGTTATCAGATTGCTCGGTCAATGACGACAACAACTGCTATCGATAATGCAGCACTTTCTTATCGCAGCAAAACAAATATCGACATTGCATCACTTGCCAGTAAAACCGTCTATACAACACAAAGTTATACGCATAACAAACAAGAACATAACAAAGTAGAGCGAGACATTCGCGCGGTCATGGCGGCGCCTGAGCAGTATATCACTGCCTCTCAAAAAAGATGGCAAAACTACCTAGCCTCTATTCCCACCGAGAGTGAAAAACGTAAAAACCTAAGTGTAAAAGCCATAGAAACATTAGTAGGTAATTGGCGAAGCCCTGCTGGGGCGCTGCAACATCATGGTGTTACCCCTTCAGTCACGGCGAGGTGGTTTAATGGTGTATGGGCATGGGATACCTGGAAACATGCCTATGCTATGTCGCACTTTGCGCCTGAAGTGGCAAAAGACAATATTCGCGCAATGTTTGATTACCAAGTTACACCACAAGACGCTGTAAGGCCTCAAGATGAAGGCATGGTGATTGATGCGGTTTTTTATAATAAAGATAAACCACGTGGTGGCGACGGTGGCAATTGGAATGAGCGAAATACAAAACCGCCGTTAGCGGCTTGGGCTGTATGGGAAGTGTATTTGGCAACAAAAGATACCGCCTTTGTTGCCGAAATGTTTGAGCCCTTGCTTGCCTATCATCAGTGGTGGTATCGCAATCGAGATCACAATCAAAATGGTTTGGTTGAATATGGTGCTACACGCCATCGTTTTCATAATGATGAACAGGGTCGAATTCACTTTAAATTTAAAACAAAAAATCCAGCAGCTTATACAAAACAATGTCAGCTAGATGGTGAATGGTTAAGCTGTCATGGTATGGAACAATATGAAAAAGTATTAAAAGATAATATTTACAGCGAATTAGATATAGGTGCACAGCATGGCGCTGGTTGGGAGTCGGGCATGGACAATGCGGCACGCTTTGGTTTTATCGCACCTGATCAACTCACGCAATACGCAAATAAACAATACCAAGGCAAGTTAACTAAGGCGCAAAAAGATTGGCAAGTAAGATTTTTTGAAAATAGAGACAATAAAGGCGAATTATTAGGGTTTTCAATAGATCAAGAATCAGTAGAGCTTAATGCCTACCTTGTAAAGGAAAAGAAAATCTTAGCAGACATGGCAAACTTGCTGGGTAAAAAGTCGTTAGGACAATCTCTACGCAAGGATATCGACAGATTAACCAATGTGATTAACACATGCTTTTTTGATCAAACTACCGGCTTTTATTATGACTTACAGATTAATGAAACACCTTTAGCTAAATATGAATGCCAAGGTAAATTATTAACGCAACGAGGTATGGGTCCTGAAGGCTGGAGCCCACTTTGGGCAGGGATTGCTGAAAAGACACAAGCTAAGCAAGTGGTGAAAAATATGCTCGATACAGCACAGTTTAATACCTTAGTACCATTTCCAACAGCAGCCCAAAGCAATCCTGCGTTTCATCAAGACATTTATTGGCGAGGGCGGGTATGGCTAGATCAGTTTTATTTTGCTGTTAAAGCACTTGAAAACTATGGTTACCATGCAGAGGCTAACAATATGGTAGATAAACTTTTGCAAAACGCACAAGGATTGGCTGGTGATTCAGCGATACGAGAAAACTATAACCCGCTGACAGGTGAAATGCAGGGGGCAACTAATTTCAGCTGGAGTGCCGCGCATTTATTTATGCTGAATAAAATAACAACGACAACAAAAAACTAACGTTTTAGGGGAAGTAAATGAAACTTGATACTTTAGACATAGGCATTTTTATAGCCTATGTGCTGGGTTTGTTGATACTGGCACTCTGGATTTCTAGAGAGGACAAACAGGGCGGCAAAAATACCGAAGACTACTTTTTAGCAAGTAAAGCTTTACCGTGGTGGGCAATTGGTGCGTCACTTATTGCATCTAATATATCTGCCGAGCAAATCATAGGTATGTCAGGCTCAGGTTATGCTTTGGGTTTAGCAATTGCATCATATGAATGGATGGCAGCGATAACCCTGATTATTGTTGGTAAATACATGCTGCCAATTTTTTTAAAAAATGGCATTTATACCATGCCTCAGTATTTAGAACAGCGATTCGATACGCGTGTTAAAACAACATTAGCATTGTTTTGGTTGGCGGTTTATATTTTTGTCAATCTAACGGCGGTTCTTTGGTTGGGTGGTTTAGCGATTGAAACCGTGGCCGGAATTGATTGGATGTTTGGCATGATATTCTTAGCCGTATTTTCGATTGCCTACTCTCTTTATGGCGGCTTAAAAGCAGTTGCATATACCGATATTTTACAAGTGGTTTTGTTAGTTTTTGGCGGCTTGTTTTTAAGTTATTTAGCGTTAGATGCTGTGTCAGACGGTCAAGGAGTATTAGCTGGCTTTGGTGTATTAACAGAACAAATGCCAGGGCATTTTGACATGATCTTAAGTCCTGATAATGAACATTATATGAGTTTACCGGGTATCTCAGTGTTAATTGGGGGTATGTGGATCATGAATCTTAGCTATTGGGGCTTTAACCAATACATTATTCAACGTGCGCTAGCAGCAAAAGATATTAAAGAAGCGCAAAAAGGTATTGCCTTTGCTGCTTATCTAAAATTGCTAATGCCTATTATCGTTGTACTGCCAGGGATAGCAGCGGTTGTTTTATATCCTAATCTAAGCGCACCTGATCAAGCTTATCCATCGATGATGTCGTTAATGCCAGTTGGTGTCAAAGGGCTTATCTTTGCAGCATTAGTGGCGGCAATTGTTTCTTCATTGGCCTCTATGACAAACAGTATTTCTACCATTTTTACCATGGACATTTATGCTAAGTTAAAGCCGGGTAAAACACAGCGCCACTATGTTCACACAGGCCGTATTGCCGCTTTACTTTCATTGGCAATTGCTCTGATTGTCGCTGAACCGTTATTAGGTAAATTTGATCAAGCTTTCCAATATATCCAAGAATTTACAGGCTTCTTTACACCTGGCATTGTAGTGATTTTTGTCATGGGGATGTTTTGGTCGAAAGCCAGCTCTGCGGGTGCATTGTCGGCAGCGATTGGTTCAGCGGTATTTTCGTTGGCGTTGAAAATGTACTGGCCGGAGTTACCTTTTATGGACAGAGTAGGCTTAGTATTTTTACTTTGCTTAATATTATGTGTTGTGGTTTCACTCATCGGAAAAGGGCAGGATAACAACGAAAGTGTAAACTTAGATCAAGTCAGCTTTACAACCAGCAGCGGCTTTAATATTGCTGGTTTAGGAGTTGCCATCATACTTACTGCGCTGTATGCAACTTGGTGGTAACAATATCGATAAAAAAACCCGCTGATATCAGCGGGTTTTTTATTTATTTCAAATGGTAGTATAGCTTGCTGTTGATTCTCGTTTGACCAAACGCGGCACATGCTTAATACCTTGTGAATTAATCGTTTCGTGAGAGTTTGTAGCCAGCGCAATGGCCAGTTCAGCTGCCTGTTGTGCCATTTGTTCAATTGGGTAATGCATGGTGGTTAGTTTAGGTCTTGAGTAACGAGATAATAATACGTCGTCAAACCCTATTACTGAAATATCCTGAGGAACCCTAAACCCGTTATCTTCTAGTGTTGAAATAGCCCCAATGGCCATCGCATCGTTATATACAAATAACGCACTAAATTGATGATTAGAAGCGAGAAGTTTTTGAGTTGCTAATTCTCCGCCTCGCAATGTAGGCTCGCTGAAACTGGTTAATTCTGCAATTAAGTTAAAATTTGCACTTTCTAAGCCTTGCCTAAAGCCGTTAAGTCGTAAACTTGGATCTTCAATTTGATAATTACTGCTAATACAGGCAAAACTTTGGTGCCCTAGTGTAACGAAGTGTCTCGCAGCGGTTTTCCCTCCCTCTTGGTTATCTAACCAAACACAGCGCTGAGCAATAGCAGGAATAAAGCGGTCAATGATGACTAATCCTTTAATTTGTTGGCTTAAGTTAATTAAGGTGTCGTCATCTAAAAACTTGCTGTGTACCACAATAACATCACATTGTCGTTCAATGAGTAGTTGGATAGCTTTCAGCTCTGCATCGGCACTGATTTGTCCGGTACTTAACAACAATTGTCGTTTGTAAGCGCGGGCAACCTGCTCAACACCGCCTGCCAATGAGGCAAAAAAAGGATCGGTAAGCTCTGGAATAACCACGCCTACTGTGGAACTTTTTTGTGTAACTAGCGCTCTTGCATTGGCGTTAGGTGTATAACCTAGTTCCGTCATCACTTGTTTAACGTGTGCAATAGTTTTTTTACTGACTTTTGGTCCGTTGTTTACTACACGAGATACAGTTGCAACGGAAACGCCAGCCTTTTGAGCAACATCTTTTATTGTCGTCATGGGTAAATGTTTACATTTTTATGATGTTAGTTTCAGGTATAAAAGTAAGTTTACACAAATAATCTCTTAAAATATCTATTTAATCTGAAGTATTGGGTTGAAAAATTAAGGGTAAACGTTTACATTTTTGCCATTAGTGATTTTGAACTGACAATTATGACTGGTAAATTTGACCCCACTGAACATCCACACAGACGCTTTAATCCTTTAACAAATGATTGGGTGTTGGTTTCACCTCATCGTGCTAAGCGCCCTTGGCAGGGGCAAGTAGAATCAAGCGATGAAGAAGTAAAAGCTGCGTATGACGATACCTGTTATCTTTGTTCTGGAAACACTCGCATAAATGGTGAGATCAACGCCAAATATGAAAGCACGTATGTTTTTACCAATGATTTTGCCGCTTTAAAGCCCGACACCCCCATTGTTGACGTCGAAGATCCCTTATTTCGTATGCATACTGAACAAGGTGAAAGTCGAGTAATTTGTTTCTCACCTGATCACAGTAAAACCTTGCCTGAATTATCAGTTGCAGAGATCACAGAAGTGGTGAAAACCTGGCAAAAGCAATGTGAAGAACTCGGACGTAAATATCATTGGGTTCAAGTGTTTGAAAACAAAGGTGCAGTAATGGGGTGTTCAAATCCACATCCACACGGACAAATTTGGGCGCAGCAGTATTTGCCCAGTATTGTTGAGAAAAAGCAACAAGCACAAACGGCGTATCATCAAAAATATGGTCGTTCAATGCTACAAGATTACGTAGCAAAAGAAGCCAGTGCGTTGGAACGTATTGTGGTTGAAAATCAAGACTGGATGGTCGTTGTACCCTATTGGGCAAGTTGGCCGTTTGAAACCTTATTGTTACCTAAATTTGCTGTGACACGCATGACTGAATTGTCATCGGCACAACAAACAACACTGGCTGATATTATTCAAAAGGTGACCATACGATACGATAATTTGTTTAATTGTTCTTTTCCATATTCTATGGGCTGGCATGGCGCTCCCTATGATGGTGCGCAACATCCTGAATGGACCTTACATGCAAGCTTTTTCCCGCCACTATTGCGCTCTGCTACAGTAAGAAAGTTTATGGTGGGCTATGAAATGATGGCAGAAGCACAACGTGATCTAACACCTGAACAGGCTGCACAACGTCTACGTGAGCTACCTGAACAACACTACAAAGTGGCGAGGTAAAGTAAATGACATCTATTATATCTCGAGCTCAACATTTGTTTGAGCAACACTTTTCAGCGCCAGCTGCATTTGTTGTGCAAGCCCCAGGTCGCGTTAATTTAATTGGAGAGCATACCGATTATAACGACGGTTTTGTTTTGCCTTGTGCGATTAACTTTAAAACTGTGGTGTGCGCCACTAAACGTGATGATGGCTTAGTTAATGTGGTTGCTTGTGATTACAACCAAGCACCAGATGCGTTTTCTCTCGATGCTCCGATTAAAGCAAGCCATCAGCAATGGGCTAACTATATTCGTGGTGTGGTAAAACACTTGAAACAACGTGGTTATCAATTTCGTGGGGCAGATATTGTTGTTACAGGCGATATTCCACAGGGCACTGGTCTAAGTTCATCAGCTTCTCTTGAGGTGGCGATAGCTCAAACGTTTAAGGTTCTTTACCAGTTGGACATCAGTCAAACAGACATTGCTTTAAACGGGCAAGAGGCTGAAAATCAATTTGTTGGCTGCAACTGTGGCATTATGGATCAGCTCATTTCTGCACAAGCCCTAGCGAATCATGCCTCGCTGATCGATTGTCGCAGCCTCGAAGTTACTCCAGTCCCGTTACCTACAACCTGGTCTGTTCTTATTGTAAATTCGAATAAAAAGCGCGGCTTAGTTGATAGCGAATACAACACGCGTCGTATGCAGTGTGAAAAAGCGGCTAAAACCTTAGGTGTTCTTGCTTTGCGAGACTTAGATATTGCGACGTTTGAAGTCAATCAGCATAAACTAGATAGTGTAACCGCAAAACGTGCAAAACATGTTGTCACTGAAAATCAACGTACACTAGATGCGGCTATAGCAATGGCCAATGGTGATATGTTAACGCTACAAGCGTTGATGTCGCAGTCACATGCATCAATGCGCGACGATTTTGAAATAACCGTGCCGGAAATCGACACTTTGGTTGATATCATCAAACAAGCAATAGGTGAATTGGGGGGAGTACGGATGACCGGTGGTGGATTTGGTGGTTGTGTTGTTGCCGTTATGCCAAAGGAATTGGTGGCCGGTACGATTAAAGCTATTGAAAAAGACTATTACACACTAACTGGTTTAGTAGCTGAAACCTTTGTTTGCACGGCAGAAAACGGTGCAGGCATATTAACCGTGAATTAGGGAGGATATCGTGACTATTTTAGTAACTGGTGGAGCAGGCTATATTGGCAGTCATACCGTTTTAGCGCTTTTGACAAGGGGTTATGATGTGGTGGTGGTTGATAATCTTTGTAATTCATCCGAGCAAGCATTAGTTAGGGTGCAGCAACTTGCTGGTAAAGCGCTTTCATTTGCCCAAGTGGATATTCGAGATAAAGCCGAGTTAGGTAATGTTTTTCAACAATATAACATTGATGCAGTTATTCATTTTGCTGGATTAAAGGCTGTTGGGGAATCCAATGACAAACCACTAACTTATTATCAAAACAATATTCAAGGTACCATGACCTTGTTAGAGGTCATGCAAGAGTCTGGTGTCAAAACATTGGTTTTTAGCTCTTCTGCAACCGTTTATGGTGAACAAAATCCGCCGCCGTATCATGAAGAGCAGGCAATAGGGAGCCCCTCGAGCCCTTATGGCAAATCAAAAGCAATTGTTGAGCAGATACTACAAGATATTTGCCGTGCCCAAGAGCAATTTAAAGTAGCTAGTTTACGCTATTTTAATCCTATTGGCGCTGATGTCAGTGGCTTAATTGGTGAAGATCCTAATGGTATTCCAAACAATTTAATGCCTTTTGTCTCTCAAGTAGCGGTAGGTAAGCGAGAAAAACTATCAATATTTGGCAATGACTATCCGACAAAAGACGGGACGTGTTTACGTGATTATATTCATGTAACGGATTTGGCCAATGGGCATATCGATGCGTTAGCTTGGCTAGACAAACAAGTGAACGGTTGCTGTGACGCTTTTAACCTCGGAACCGGAAATCCGTTATCGGTTTTAGATATTGTCCAAGGTTTTGAGCAGTTTACTGGGCAAAAAGTTTGTTATGAGTTTGCAGCAAAACGACAAGGTGATTTAGCTGCATTTTGGGCTGATGCCAGTAAAGCGCGCACAGAGCTAGGTTGGCAACCTGTAAAATCTTTAAAAGATATGATGGTTGATACTTGGCGGTGGCAATCACAAAACCCTAATGGTTACTGTTAACAGCAGCATGTATGGTTTGTAACTTTGAGATAATATCTTGTTGGTCATTAGGGTGTAGTTTGTCGTTACAGGCACCATCAACAATCATCTGTGCTTGTTCTACTAGCGCATGTTGATAATTAACTCGCTTTAAATTTGTTGCAACTTGCGTCAGCATGTCAATAAATGCTATCACCACGCTTGGATGCGGCATGCTGTTTTGTCGTATTTGGTCACATGCTGCTTTTACTAAACCTTGGTAATCAACAACATTGCGTTTGATTCTAATGGTGTTGTTTGAATCAAAAAGTAAGGTCTCAGGAAAGCTGCGCTCAGCAGTTTTACGTAACGCACTGCCTAAACGATTAATACACAAAATAGCGGTAAAAGGGTCATTAATACTTGGCGATAATGCTCTTAGTGCGATTTCAACCAGCTGGTTGATGGCAAATTCTGGATCTTGAATAGGCGTTCTATTTTTACCTGATACCAAATGTGAGTTTAGTAAGTCTTTTGGTGGTTGCTCTTGCTTATCATCAGGCCAATATAAGGTGCCAATACATTGTCCGGCAATAACGTAATTCCCTGATTTTATATCTAGCTCTGCGCCAGCATGATGTTGTTCTAGCGCTGCCATTAGTCCCTGATAGTCAATAAGCTGAATATAGCCATTGTGTTGGCTGATCAGCGGATGAGGCGATAAATTTTTGTCCCACACCAAGGTATGATGACTGTGCTGCTCTTTGTTTTGTGCTGCTGGAAATAATCGGTCGATGTCTTTTTTTAAGCATTGCCAGCATTGAGCGACGACACTTTCTGCTTGAATCGAAACGGCTACATGATGAATTAAAAACACTAAGATAAATACTGCAATCACAGCGAGTATTGATGCAAGTGTTAATCCAATACCCGGGACAAAACCTGAATCTTGATTGGTACTGGCCAGTCGTATCAGTGCCAAACAGTAACTGAATGTGGCAACTAAACTACCTAACGCCCATTGATTTTTTTTATCCTGCATAAAGGTACGCAAAAGTCGTGGACCAAATTGTGATGAAGCTAGTGTGAGTGTTACCACGATCATGGAAAATGCAATACTTGTCATGGTGATGACTGAAGTGGCAATGCTAGAAAGCAGGCTACTGGCATTGTCGGGTGAAATATTATAAAGCGTTTTCAGTATTGAATTGTTAGTTTGCCACAATGATTTGTCTAACTGATAACAAAAATAAACCGCAAGAAAAGAGGTAAAAATACATAACACCGGCACAAACCAAAAACTGGTTTGAATAAGATCAAGTAGCTTTTTAATTTGTGCGCTGAGTAAACTTGGCTTCATTTCATATCCCTAATCAAAGAATATTTTCACCCGCCTCAGGCGAGCGTGCTGCATCTGCTTGGCGTTTAATTTCTGTGACATCAGAACTTAAATCTTCCGACACCTCAAGCTGTTCATCTAGCGAAGTCTTTGTTATAGCTTGTACAGGGGGTTGTTGATCCGCTTGGATAATGATGCGCTCTCTTGCGTCATCAGGCATAGATATATTTTCGTCAAGCAATAACTGTAGTATGTTTTTTTGCAACATCGATTTTGCTTTTGGTAACGAAGTATCGTGGCTGTCGACCCAAACGCTAACCGTTAAATTAATAGTCGATGCACCTAAGTTATCAACCAGAACTTGTGCTGGCGGTTGATTCAATACCACAGGGTAAGATTGTAACTTATCCAGTATGAGCGCTTGCACATAAGATACTGATGCATCGTAGCCTATGCCTATAGTAAATTGCACTCTAGTATTCGGGTTTGCGGTGTAGTTTTTAATGACATTTTTATAAACGGTTGCGTTGGGGATCTGAATATGATTTCCATCAAAATCAACAATTGTAGTTGCCCTTGATGTAACTTGATCAACAACACCAGTGTAGTTTTCTATTGTTAACACGTCACCAATACGAAACGGCTTTTGAATACTGAGCAATAGGCTAGAAATAAAATTTTCAGCAATATCTTTAAAGGCAAAACCAACTATTAACCCGGCTAACCCTGTGCCACTAATCAGCGCAAGCGCAAACTGTGTTAAACCCGCTAACCTCAAGAAGATATAAAACCCTAACATCATGATAAAAAAAGAAACTAACCTTCTGCTGACCACGGTAAACAGCTTACTTTTACTGACAAAGCCTAAGGGTTTTATGGCAAGTTGCGAAAGTGGTCTAGACAACAAAACAAATAAAACAAAACAGACTAATCCGATAGCAACTGGAATAGCATTTGTCGTCAGTTGTTCAACATCAAGTGCTAGTCCAGAAAAATAATCAGTATTAGAGGCTGTTGTTGTCATCAAGCTAAGCTGCATTGTTAATCACTCCTAAATTAAACGTTTAGTCTTGTTTGTCCTTGGATTTATTTATATCAGTATTTACCGCATTTAGTTGGCTTGCTAGTGTATCTCCGCCTTCGATAGCAAAATCCAACGTGCGGATCGGAAATGGCACGCTGATTCCGGCGTTATCCAGCGCCTGTTTTACTGTGACAAACCCCTGATGCCTTGCTTGTATATAGTCGGTTTCTCCAGGGTAATTAATCCAAAACCAAACTTTTAGTGTGATACTACTATCGCTAAAGGCGTCACCAAACACTATGGTGTCCTTTTTATTAATAACAAAATCTAGTTCATTAAGTGCATTGGTGATGGTATCTGCTGCAGATTGAATATCTTGTGAATAGGGAATACCAACCTCAATTTCAATCTTTCGTTGCTGAGTCGCGTGATAGTTGGTTAACGTATTACGAAATAAGATTTTATTGGGAACCACTTTATACTGGCCGTAAAACGTTTCCACTATGGTATTTCGCAAATTAATCGTTTGTACTGTACCAAAGACATCTTGGCATTTGATCACATCACCAATTTGAAATGGTTTTCTGATCCCCATGGCGATACCAGCAATAAAGTTTTCCGTCATATCTTGAAAAGCAAAGCCAATTGCTAAACCAACAATACCAGCACCAGCCAACAACGAAGTTACGGTACCTGACAAACCAATAATTTTTAAAGCGATAAAAAAGCCTACTGTGATGACAATAACTTTGACGATAGAGGTCAGTAGACTGACTATTTGTTGTGAGTGAATGACTTTTGACGCCATCTGCTCGGTTAAACGGCCAATGATTTTTGATAGGAATAAAAACAGTAGGCACGTCAAAGTTGCCAAGACAAAATTTGGTAGATGCTCTATCAACTGATGTGCCCAAGATACCAGCTTTTCAAAAATCAGGTCATAAGCCTTTTGTAAGGTTACTAACGAATCTTGGCTTTGAGCTGTTTTGTTTCCTTCTGTCATAATTGTCTCCGTGTTTGGTGATAAGCACAGCCCACCATGTTATTCAGCTAAACAAAGATGAGATTGCATTGAATTGTCCAATACGCAGTTAAATCCTTGCTCTTTTAGCCAATTGATAGCTTGTTCAGGTGTTTCGACAAAGGTACGTTGATATCGGCTGTCTTTAGGCGTTATCAGCTTGAGCTGATCTTTTTTAAGGCTACCTTTTTGCACAATAAAAACCTCGCGGGTTAAACCTTGCTCTACCAGCTCTTGTAACGCGCTTTCGGTTAAGTATTGAAAATCAGGCGTACCTAACTCCCATTGCCTTGCATCAACTAATTTGGCGAATTTATTACCATTAAGTGCTGGCAGTAATTGGCTTATACTTTCAAACAACTCTTGCGCTGCTTCCTTATTCCAACCGCCTGCAGCAGCTAGCACAATAACTTGGTTTTCAAGCCACAGTTTATATTTTCCATGAGCTGTAAAACGTTTCATCACAAATCTCCTTAATCAATTGCAATCAACTAAAAACTAGGCGTCGCTTTGCTTGTTTTGTTTATGTTTAATTGCAAAATAAACGCTCAATAAAGCGATGGCTGCAATAACAAAACTTGCTGCAATACCAGACGGATCTTGCATTATTTCAATTGCACCTTTGCCAAAGAAAACTGCACTTAAACCTAAGGGGGCAATGCCTATAACCGAACCTATTACATATGATCTGAAATTGAGTCTAAGTGCGCCACAGATCATACTGGTGACAGTAAACGGGGGCGTTGGAGCCATTCGTAGAGCAAGCACAGCCCACACTCCTTTGTCATCGAGCTTTTTATTAATTTTTTCTAGCCTTTGCTCAAATTTTTCACCAAATGCATCTTGGTCTATATATCTACCAAGCAAATATCCAGAGCTGCTCGCCAAAGCAAACCCTGGTATGACAATGGCAACAGCAAATAGAGGATCAAAAATAAGGCTAACCGCTAATGCCATTAATGGGATTGGCACCAACATTGCGCCACCTAAGATAAACAGTCCTAAACAAGCAATTGCAGTAATAGCGTTTTGTGGCACTGCTTCGGTTAATTCGGTTACTTTTTCTATGGTTAAAAATTCCTTTACGGGGGTGAAAAAGTAGATGGCCACGACAACGGCAATAATAGACGCGGCTATTAGCCAGTTTTTCCAATTGATGTTTTTCATAACTGTCCTCCATTGACTAACCATTTAAAAATTGCACGATGCTGTTTTAGATAAAACAGGTATTCTGGGTGCCATTGAACCCCCAGTAATGGACGCCCATCTTTAGCTTCAATAACTTGTGTGATACCTGCAGGTTCAACGCCGGTTTGTTCGAGGTTGTGACCAGTTTTTGCGACCGCTTGTGAATGTATGGCGTTAACTGGAAGTGGTTCGTCACCAGCAATGTCATGGATCAACGTGCCTTTTTTGGCGTAGAACACGGTTTTACGAGGCAGCACTGTTCTGATGCGCGCGTTATCGTTTAACAAGTCGAGTGTTGAGGTGTACAAGGTGCCGCCTAGTCTTGAATTTAATAGTTGGTGGCCGCGGCAAATCCCAAGTAACGGTTTGTTATGCGCTACTGCGTAATCAATAAATTTTTGTTCGAGCTCATCTCGAGGTTTATCGTATGAAGACTCGGATAATCGGCTTAAAGTCTCCATGGGATAAAGTAACCCTTCTTTTACTCTGGTTAACAAGCTGCGCTTACTCCTCTGGGGTACTGGTTCTTTTTGGCGATTGTCTGGGTGAATGTCAGCACCACCGCCAATCACGTAGGCGTCATAATCCAGCTTGTTATCAAAACTGTTTGGCGTAATTCTAATAGGGTGACCGCCTGCCAATCTAATGCTTAACGCCGTAAAAAACCATGCGATTGCACCACCTTGGTCTGGTCCTGTGACGACAATTTGCGGTTTTGTTTTATCTGGCATGTTTTGTCTTCCAAAATGAACAGGTAATACTAGAAGAGCAACTTGTGTGCCTGAATTTAAATGTAATTAAAACAAACGTTTGTAATGTTTGAGGTAGTATTTCAACGATAGAAGGTAGAAAAATTACATGCTTTTATGCATTTTTTACAACGCTTAGAACAACGGTATATGCATAGATTTAGAATGAACAAGAAAAAAGGGATGGTTGAAATGGCGCACCCAGCAGGAGTCGAACCTGCGGCCTCTGCCTCCGGAGGGCAGCGCTCTATCCAGCTGAGCTATGGGTGCACTTTGCCTTAGCGCGGCAATACTAATGTGAAAAAAAAGCCTTGTCTAGGGCTAAAACTTTAATCTGGAAAGTTTCTATCAACAAATTGCACTATAATTGCACGAAACGCATGAAATCGTTGTACTTTCGCCCTGCAGACGCTTAAAGTAGCACTATAATAAATACGTGTTACTCCAACAAGGTCGTTTTGTTTAATCGTATGAAACTTTCTGTTGCCATTTTTTTCATCATTTTAATTTTTACTTCAATGCCTGTTACGGCACAGCAATTTGAAGTAGAAAAAATTAGTGCCACTGATTACCAGCGCTTTGTAACTCGCGCAGGCAAAATTGAATTTAAACGCACTAACAAACTGTCTTTTAAAACACCTGGCTACTTGACCACACTAACTGTTGACGAAGGTGATTTCTTTAAAAAAGGTGACTTGTTAGCTAGTCATGATACAACTGAACTTAAAGCGATCAAAAACAGTCGATACTCTGAGTTGATGCAAGCTAAACGTGAGGTTAATCGTATTAAGCGTCTGATTGAGGCGGAATTAGCGTCACAGCAAGACTTGGACGTTGCAAACACGAAAGTGGATATAACTCGTGAAGCCTATCAAATCGCTTATTACAACCTAGAAAAAGCTGAAATTCGCGCACCATTTGATGGGGTTGTATTAGCTAGGTACGCCGCGTTAGATGAATTGCAAGGGCCTGGCACTCAAGCTCTTGAAGTTGCAGCGATTGACAATAATTTAATTGCTCGTGTCGGCATGACCTTCGATGAAATTGGTTACATAACCATAGGGCAAACTGTTGATGTTCGTGTTAACGGCGATAAAAACGTACAAGGTAAAGTGACTAAGGTTCCAGTGAAAACCAATGGTGCAGGTAACATGTTTATCATTGAAGTCACATTGGATAGTCTTCAAGTGGGACAAAATGCGGTAGCAGGGCAACTAGCTTATGTAAAAGTTGCTTTATCTAGTGCTGAACAGGTATTTGCTGTGCCTAATATTGCGTTGCTGGCCACTGATAATCAGGGATTTGCTCAACTCATATTACAAAATGATGATGGCAGCATGAGTAAGGCAAGCTTTGCCATTGTAGGACTGGATAATACGTTTATTTATCTTATGCCAAGTGATGAAAAATCGACATTAAATGTTATCACTAAGGGTTGGCAACAATTTGAATTCAGTGAGTTTTAATTGATGCAATTACCTAAAATATCAATTAATAATGCCCAGTTTACTATGACCATAGTACTCCTTATGGTTTTAGTGGGTATTGTTTCATATTTCACCATTCCTCGCTCAGAAGATCCTCAATTTGATATTCCGGTCACCTTAATTGAAGTGATTTATCCGGGAGCGTCTCCTCAAGATATTGAGACTCTTGTAGTTAAGCCACTGGAAGAGGAATTCAATGAAATTGAAGGCATAAAGATCATTGAGTCCCAGATAAAAAATGATGGTGCGCGTGTAACGGTACACTTTTTTTATGGCACTAACATTGATTTAGCTTTTAGTGAAATTAAGCTCGCTGTTGCTTCGGTTAAACCGGTTTTACCTCAAGGTGTGCAAGAAATTCAGGTCATTAAGGCAACACCAACCAGTGTTGCTGTTGTGCAATTGGCGCTATGGAGTGAACCAACTGACTATAAAACAATGGAGTTTTATGCAAAACAGTTGGAAAAGCGACTAGAAGGCATTAGTGCGGTAAAAAAAGCTGATGTTTGGGGATATTCACAGCAGGTGGTCGCCGTTGATATCGATACTAACCGATTGCAGCATTTTGGCATTGATATTAATCAGGTCAGTTATGTTTTGAATAAGCGGGCTGCGAATATCACACCAGGCTTTGTCGATGCCACAACTCGACGTTTTAACGTAAAAGCCAGTGGTAACTTTCAAACGCTTGATGAGTTAAAAGAAACGGTAATTGTTGCGAAACCTCAGGCTAATGTTAAGTTGAAAGATATCGCGACCGTTTCATTTAATAGTATGAAACCCGCGTATTTAGCTTACTACAATCAACGACCTGTAATTTTTATCACTGCAGAGCAACGCGCCAATACCAACATATTTGAATTGACTCGTGCTATAGAGCAAGAAATAGCGAAATTTGCTAGCCAGTTGCCGCAAAACGTAAAGGTTGATTTGTTTTTTAAACAATCAGACAGTGTGGAAACACGCGTCAATGGCTTTTTTGACAACCTTTGGTACGGCTTACTGTTAGTTGGCGTTATGTCGCTGTGTTTCTTGGGAGTGAGAGAAGCGATTGTGGTAATCGCGGTCATTCCTTTGTCCTTCTTAATTGCCTTTGGCTGGCTAGATTTTGCTGGTTTTGGTTTACAGCAAATGTCAATTGTTGGCCTGATAATCGCCTTGGGCTTATTAGTAGATAACGCTATCGTTGTTACTGAAAGTATTCATCGAGAAAAAAGTGCGAATAATCGCTTAAAAGATGCAGCAGCTACTGGTGCAAGTAAAGTTGGCTGGGCGATCACTAGTGGTACGGTAACTACCATGTTTGCCTTTTTACCTATGCTTATGTTGGCTAGTAATACTGGAGATTTTATCCGATCAATGCCAGTAACGGTTGTATTTGTGCTGTTAGCATCACTGTTACTTGCACTAAGTTTTACGCCTTTGCTGGCGAGTAAAATATTTAGTGCTAAACCCAGCCGCTTTATTACTTTACAAGTGTTAGTTAATAAGTTCGCTGATACGTTATACGCAAAGATGCTCACAGTATTTATGCGTCTTAAGTTTATTGTATTACTGATTTTTGTCGTGGCGCTTGTAGGAATGGGATCGCTGTTTGGCCAAGTTGGCTTAAGCTTATTCCCAAAAGCAGAAAAACCTATGATATTGGTTGACGTACAAACGCCGCAAAACTCTTCTTTGGCATACACTAAGCAAGTGATGTCACAAGTGACCGAATTTTTAAAAGCGCAGCCTGAAGTTGCTGAAGTTGCCGAAAACATTGGTAACTCAAATCCTCGTATTTATTACAATGAAATTCCCAAACGCGGCGTCGCGACACTGGGGCAAGCCTTAGTGATCATTGATGACTTTGAAGAGCAAAAAATGCTTACTTTGGTTAATAAGCTGCGTAACGAGTTTTCAACTTGGCCACAAGCTAAGATCAGCATCAAAGAATTCACCCAAGGACCAGTGACAGATCAACCGGTCACGATCAGGCTTATGAGTGAATCTTTGAGTGATTTAGCCTTGGTCGCCAATGATTTAGCTCGCCATATGGCGACTATTGAAGGCTTGGTTAATATAGAAAACCCGATAGGTTTAGCCAATACCGAATTAAAAGTTGATATTGACTATGAAAAAGCAGGATTACTCAATGTTGATATCAATCACTTGGATCAAACACTACAAACCTTAGTAACAGGACAGGTTACAGGGCAGTTTAGTGATAAAAATGGTGAAAGTTATCCAATTTTAGTGAGAAGCTTAAATCAGAATATTGATGTATTTGAGCAAGCTTTTATTGCAGATCGAAAGGGCAATTTAATTCCGCTAAAACAGTTGGTTAAATTAACGCTACATCAAGGTCATACCGAGTTTTTCCATTATCAAAAACAGCGTATGGCAAAAGTATCTGCTGATGTTGCTTCAGGCTTCTCTATTGCACACGCGACTCAACAAGCGGTAGATTATTTAGAGCGTTATCAGTTACCGTCTGGAATGTATTACAGCTTAGGTGGTGAAGAAGAATCGAGGCAGGAGTCGTTTTCAGGCTTATCGCAGATAATGATTATTACCGCTGTCGGTATATTTGCGGTCTTGGTACTACAATTTAAATCCTTTTTACAACCAGTGATTATTTTTACCTCCATTCCTTTTGCTATGGCGGGCTCTGTTATTGGTTTGTTTATCTTTGATTTATCGTTTTCTATGATGGCGTTTATAGGCCTAATTAGTTTATTTGGTATCGTGGTCAATAATGCCATTATTCTTATTGATACTGCGAATAAAAATATGCTGCAAACTCGTGATAAAAGAGACGCTATTATCGATGCAGCACGTGTACGCTTTACACCAATATTGTTAACAACATTAACCACTATTGGTGGCTTATTACCACTTACGTTGTTTGGTGGTAGCTTATGGCAACCTTTAGGTGTAGTGATTATTTCTGGCTTGTGTATATCGGCAATTGCTAGTTTTATTCTCGTGCCTATTTTGACTGAGCTGTTTACTCAATCTAAACATTAAAATAAGAAAGTATAAGTTATGGAATTTGTAGGCTTTGTTGGCTATTCGTTAAATTTTATCGCCTTTTTGATCTTCACTTTTATGTTGATCACGGCGCGTAACAAATTAACCCTAGCAAGGTGGACTATTGTTGCTGTATTAGCTTCAACCACCGCAGCGTTATTAGCGGCTGCACAACTTAAACTGCATTTTAGCCTGCAATGGGTGATGTTGGCCGATGGCATTAAAATAGCAACTTGGTCAATTTTAGTGTTGGTGTGTAATACCGAATTAACCTCAATTCGCCAACTGTTAAGTAATTACCATATCCGTCAATACACCAGTATTTGGGCAATTCTAATGGTGGTTTGTTGGTTGGCAACCTACTTTTTAGATTATACCTACGAGTACATTTTCTTGCTGTTCATCGTGCTAAACCTTTGGAGTTTGGTATTAATCGAACAGTTATATCGAAGTGCAAATGCAAAAGTGAGGTGGGCCATATGGCCATTGATCATTGCCTTAGCAAGTATCGCCATCTTTGATTTTGTTATGTATGCCCAAGCGACTATGGTGGGAGCTATCGACTTCGATTTTTGGTATAGCCGCGGCTTTATCAGTGTAGCAGTATTACCTTTACTATTAGTCAGCACCAGACGAATCAAAGACGGCTCTGTTCGTATTTTTGTGTCGAGACAGGTGGTATTTTACAGCTCTATTTTGATGATGGCTGGTGTGTACTTGTTGGTGATGGCATTTGCTGGATACGTTATTAACTATATCGGCGGCGAATGGGGCAGTGTTGTTAGCATTGGCTTTTTAATGCTCAGTGTTATCGTGCTTGTTGCCCTACTGATCACGGAATCGCTTAGACGAAAATTACGGGTATTTATTGCTAAAAACTTCTTTGCCAACCGCTATGAATATCGTGAAGAATGGTTAAACTTGATTGAAAAAATTGAAACAACAAGTGCTCAATCATACCACCAAATGGCTACTTCTATCATGATGTCTAAGCTAAACGCACATGGTGGTGCACTGTTAAAACGTAAAACAGATTTGCAGTTTGATGTAAAACATGACGATGGTTTGTCACTATCAACCGCATTTGATTTGCAGCTGACCTTGATCAGTCAATTTTGTCAGAAAAAAGGTTGGATTATTGATGTTGAAGAATATCGAGATAATCCTGCCATGTATCCTGATCTCAATTTAGATGTCGATTTATGTGAAAGCTTTAATGTGCGTATTATTGTGCCCGTGTTTATTGGTAAAGCATTTTATGGTTTGTTTTTAATTGGTCACGTTCAGGGTAAGAAACAGCTTAATTGGGAAGACAGAGACCTGTTATTTGCTATTTCAAAACAGCTAGGTAACTTTATATCTCTTAATGAGGCAAATGATGAACTCGCTGAATCAAAACAATTTGATGCATTTAATCGTATGTCCGCCTTTTTGGTTCATGATCTCAAGAACATTCAGGCTCAGTTGGCACTAATTACCACTAACGCCGAGAAGCATCGCGATAATCCTGCATTTATCGATGACGTTTTTGAAACTGTAGAATCTGCTACCGATCGACTCGACAAGGTGTTGTCGCAATTGAGGAATAAGCGAGTTGAACAATCTAAGAGTTCTGACGTTGATATTGCCGCTTTAGTGACTAAGGTTGTTGAGCAGCGCAATGTTGATACCCCGAAGGTTGTGGTTGAAGAATTGCAAGCAGCCAGTATGTCGACTAACAGCGAAAAGTTGTTTTCTGTGCTAAATCATTTAATTCAAAATGGTCAAGAGGCAAGTGAAAACGACGGGCTGGTAAAAGTCTCTTTAAAGTCTAACGCAAATCATGTCACAATTAGCATAGAAGACAATGGTTGTGGAATGAGTGAAGAATTCATAAAACAGCGATTATTTAAACCCTTTGATACCACTAAAGGTAATGCCGGTATGGGTATTGGGGTATTTGAGGCAAAACAATTTATCGAGAGCATAGCTGGCACAATACAAGTTACCAGCGCAGAACATCAGGGAACAAAGTTTAAAATTACTTTGCCAAAGCGCCCTGTATTTCAATAATAATAACGAACACCAAGGATTTACCTAAATGGAAAAGTTACTGATCGTAGACGATGATAAAGGCATTCAAAAACAATTAAAGTGGAGTTTGTCTGATTACGAAGCAGTGTTGGCGGGCGATCGTGAAAGTGCAATTGCTGCGGTTAGACGCCACGAACCTAAGGTGGTAACGTTAGATCTTGGCCTGCCGCCAGATCCTGCCAATGCTTCAGAAGGGCTTGCTGCACTAGAAGAAATTCTACGTATTGCACCTCACACAAAAGTTATTGTGATTACTGGTAACGATGACAGAGAAAATGCTCTAAAAGCTATATCACTTGGCGCATATGACTTTTATCAAAAACCAATCGAACCAGACGTTATTAATGTTATTGTCGCGCGAGCATTCAGTGTTGCTTCGATAGAGGAAGAAAATCGTCTTATGCGTGCAGTAGGCGGTAACGACATTGGAATTATTGGTAATAGCAGCTCAATTGATCGATTACGCACTATGATCAAGCGTATTGCGCCAACGCAAATTACCGCTCTATTGTTGGGTGAAAGTGGTACGGGTAAAGAAGTAACGGCCAATGCTATTCATTTAGCCAGTGATAGAAAGAAAAAGCCCTTTATTGCCATTAACTGTGCCTCTATTCCTGAAACCTTACTTGAAAGTGAGCTGTTTGGCTTTGAAAAAGGGGCATTTACCGGCGCTGTGCGCACGACTAAAGGTAAAATAGAGTGTGCCGAAGGTGGTACATTATTTTTAGATGAAATTGGCGATATGCCGTTTAACTTGCAAGCTAAACTACTTCGATTTTTACAAGAAAAGAAAATTGAACGGTTAGGTGGTCGACAAGAAATAGATGTCGATGTTCGTGTTGTGTGCGCAACTAACCAAAACTTAGAAGAAATGGTTGCGGCCAAAGAGTTTCGCGAAGATCTTTTTTATCGTGTCAGTGAAATCACATTAAACATTCCACCATTAAGAGACCGTGAAGAAGACCCTATTATTCTGGCGAAATTCTTTTTACAACGTTACGCACAAGAATATAAGTCAAATGTTAAAGCATTTGCTGAGGATGCATTGAGTGCAATAAAGCACCATAAATGGCCAGGTAATATCCGAGAGCTACAAAACAAAGTGAAAAGCTCGGTAATTATGGCAACAGGTACTCAGGTAACTGCGATGGATTTAGGCTTTTTTGATCACGAAGGTAAAGAGCTGCAACTAGACTTAAACCTGCGCAAGGTAAGGGAACAAGCTGAATGTTTGACCATTCAAAAAGCTTATGCGTTGACTGAAGGCAATATGTCTAAATGTGCTGAATTGTTAGGGGTAACTAGGCCAACGCTATATTCTCTTATTGAGAAGTATTCGCTCAACATTGCTAATGATTAGAACGTGTCATCAATAATAAAAAAACGCTTGTAGATACAAGCGTTTTTTTATGTTTCAATCTGTACAGTCCTAATCTTCGCTATTTTCAATATTTTCCATAGCGTACTGCTTACTTTTATGTTTCAGCAGCTTGTCGACATACCTGGCCATCTTAACTTTTTCTTTAATCGATGATTCTAAAATCTCTTCGACATCGCGTAAAACTTCTTTGATATGTTCAACATTTTCCGTTGAATTAACCACCATAGGTTGGCTGGGCTCAGTACTGTCTAATGCCTTGTTATTTAATGAGCCTGTTAGCTCTACTTCCATTTCTTCAGCAACAGATAAGATAGCTTCAGAATCGATGACATCCAACTCTTCTAAAAACCCAAACAGTAGCAGGCGATCAACAAAGATGTTTATTTTACGCGGCACACCCAATGTTTTTTCGTGAATAAGTTCAAAAGCGTTTTCTGAAAATAGGTCATCTCGCTCACAACCGGCCTGATGAACCCTGTGATTAATGTATTCTTTTACTTCTTCTACAGAGAGTGGCTTTAGGTGTGCCGAGGCAATGATACGCTGCCTAAACTGTTCCATATTTGGCGCTTGGATAATTGGTTTAAGCTCTTCCTGCCCCAATAAAAAGCTTTGAATCAGTGGCTTGTTATCACGCTGAAAGTTAGACAGCATTCTTAACTCTTCAACAGTCTCAGCTGGCAGATTTTGCGCTTCATCTACGATAAGCAATGCACGTTTACCTTGGCGATTTAATTCAACAAGAAACTGTTCAATGGCTTGAATAAGATCAGCCTTTTTGTCACCTTTTGCCTTAATATTAAATTCAGAAACAATAAGAGCTAATAACTCGTGTGGATCTAATTTCGTCGTGACTAATTGTGCTGCGACAATGCTCTCATCACCCAGTTGGCTCAATAAGTTTCGGGCAATTGTTGTTTTACCTGTACCAATTGGGCCAGTGATAACAATAAAACCTTCACCTTGATCTAAACCATATTGTAGATATGACAAGGCGCGCTGATGATGGTTAGAGGCAAAGAAAAAGCGCGGATCTGGACTGAGTTGGAACGGCTTTTCCGTGAATCCGTAGTGGCTTTCGTACATGTTTGACTAAAAATCCTTGATGATGCTGAGCGTCACGCGACCCTCATCATAGTTAAACTGACTGTCTGTTGAATGACGATTAACGTGACGTAGATCGAACTTAACGGTTAAATTTGAATTAAGTGATTTGTCATAACCTACACCTACTTGGCGGTATCTATCGGTACGTTCATCGGCGGTGTTCAACTGAAAACTGTTCTCAGTATATGACGCTGTTAGTTTTACATTAGAACGACCGCTGACTCGACGAGACGCTTCAAAGGAAGCGCGTTTCGAATCATTTTTGATGCGAGTATTAAGGTCTTCACGTTCAGTGGTTGCAGCATTAAAGATAAACTTGGTGCGAGTTAAGGAAAGTTCTGATCGCCAATTCAACGTTTTATTTAACGATAAAACGTCATCTTCAACAAGTTGATAATCAGTGATTCGAACTAAGCGGTAACCACTTTGATCAATATCAGAGTCGCCACTAATAAAACAGCTTTCTAAATTAGTTGCATTGCCGTCAGGACACCAGAATATGCCTTGGCTAATTGCTGCAAAATTGTTTCGGGTAAAGCTTAAAACTCTCTCGTCATAGCTTATAGTGTTCGTTAACCGTCTATTTTTATGAGTAAGGTTGAAGCGATATGTGTCACCAAAAAAACGTTGCGAATATGAAGCTTCGAGGCTAGTTCTTGATGTTGGTTGCCAGTTTAGTGTTGCATCAACATATTCTTTTTGTTCCTTACCTTCAATATCGACAGTATCGTCGATTGGGTTATTGTAAGAAATATCAAGGAACATGCGTGGGTTTATTAACCAGCGTACACCAATACCATATGAATTTGATTCATTGGTTCCACTGTTGGCCATAGTACCTGAATTGTCTTCATCGTAATAACGAATAAATGGGTTAATATGCCAGTTAGTAATCCAACCTATTTTAAGTTCGGCTTGATATTGCTCACTTTTACGTCCTGAATTTTTACGTTCTTGGTAGTTACTTTGCAAATTCCAAAAAACGTGATCAGCACTATTACCATTTTGCGTATTTAAGCTGGCAACGAATCCATTTTGTTCGCCGATATTATCTTCAGTTTTGATATCAGAATATATGATGCTGCTGGTAAGTTGAAACTCGCTGTTAGCAACATTGTAGCTCAACCCAGCACCATAATTTTCTACTCGTGCTGTGTCTGCCGATACAATATCAGCCAAGGCATTTCTAGCGGCATTTCTAGATTGATTACGAACTGAGACATTGCCGATAACGGCAAAGCCGCTATTGCCTAATTTTGCTGTGATATCACTTTTAACTTCATGAAAGTCATTATCAATATCATGATCATGACTATAAAAGGCATAGACACTTTTTGACTTCAGATTGAAATCAATTAATCGAGACTTGTATGAACTGTCGAATAACAGACCAGCTTGGCTAACCAAACTGGATATTTCATTGGTATCGGTAACTGCAACATTATCAGTGTATGTTTCTTCTAATGACACACTTGGCGTAAACTGCCAGTCAGCGGCTGCCGTCGAGTATGATAATAATGTTGCACAGATTGCTAAAGCTACTTTATTCTGCTTCACCGTATCCGTAGCCATAGTAGCCATACAAATCCTTATGAGATCTAATTGCTTTGTTTAATACAATACCAACAGCAAGCTCTTCATTCAAAGATTCAGTTGCTTCTTTAATGCTGGCAATACTTGTTTTAGATTCTTCAACGACCACAAGCGCTTGACCCATTAAATTTGCAAGCACCAAAGTCTCGGTAACACCCACCAAAGGTGGACAATCAAAAATAACAACGCGATCTGGATATCTATTGGCTAATTCATTAGCTAATACTGCCATTTTTTCACTGGCTAATAGCTCATTAGATAAGTGATGAGGATGCCCAGCAGGAATTATTTTTAACTTGTCGATGTTGGTGTTGAACATGACATCGCTTAATGGCTTGTCATCTTCCAATAAATACTCGATTAATCCTTCTGATTGCTCCACACCAAGCTCGCGGTTGACACTTGGCCTTAATACATCGGCGTCAACCAATAATACGGTTTTGTCTTGTTCTAAAGCGATGCTCAAGGCAAGGTTTATAGAAACAAAAGTTTTTCCTTCGTTTGGTTTTGCACTACTGATCATGATCAGGTTTGGATGATTAAGCATTTTCGATGCGCTACCAAAAGCATTATTGAGCAGCTTACGCTTAATTTGCCTGAACTCATCTTTAATGCTTTTACGGCTACCTGTATCGATTAAGTAGCCTTTGTCGTTTAGGCTAGCTTTGTCGATATGCAATACTTTATTTTCTGTATAAGTAGCATCTACGTTTTGTGAGCTTGGTTGTTGCTCGGCGGCACTATCTGCAGAATTCTTCACTTCTTCAGACTGTTTTTTGTCGTTAGGCTTGCTGTCTTTTTTCTTAGCCAAGGCTCTTTCAATGGAACTCATAATTACAGCAATCCTCTTAGTGGCGCCTTAATTTGTTCGGGGAACATGGCGTAAGCAATAAAACCGACTAACAACAGAAACAGAATAGTATTAGAAGCAATAAAAATTAACGTTTTTTTCTTATGCCACTTTTGTAATCCAAGGTTTTCTGTCGCAGAGACAACACCAAACACAGGTATACCTGTTTCTCGTGTGACTTGGTTACGTGAAGTAACAACAGGGTTTATTTGACTAAACACTAACGACAAACCTACACCTACTCCAACGGCTAAGATTGTACTAGCTATTAAAAATAGGATGCGAGGAGGACCGCTTGGTTTAGTTGGTGCTCTTGGTGGATCGATAACTCTAAAGTTAATTTTACTGGTTGTTTCGTCAGCCTGTTTAGCTAACTGGGCAGTTTCTTTACGAGTTAAAAATTCTTCATACTGTGCTTTTGTGATTTCATAGCCACGGTTTAAGCCAGTAAGTTCTGCTTCAATTTCCGGTAAAATGTGAATTTTATTTTCTAACTCTTTTACGTTTTCAGCGTAGTTATCGCGACGTACTTTAAGTGAAGCCACTTGATTTTCTAGCTGGTTGATTTGAATTTGTAGGCTCTGAATTACTGGGTTTTGAGACAACTGCATAGTACCCGCACCATCACGTGCTTCAACATATTCAGCAATTTCTTTGTCACGTTGCTTAACTAAGTGATCAAGCCTATTTTTAACTTCTACAACATCAGGATGTCTATCTGTATACTTAAGCAGTAAGCCATCTAACATCGATTCTAATTCATCGATTCGTTCATCGTAGCTAGTGGCTACGGAGTTTGAATCGACAATACTGTTAGACTTTTTACCCTCTGCTTGGCTTTGACCTAGCTGAGTTAAAGCATTTTTCAATTGGGTTTCTGTCTCAGACAACACAAGCTCAATTGACTTTAATTGCTCTTTGGCGACGTTTAATTTGTCGTAATAACCACCATACTGGTTAGGTAAAACGTCACTATATTTTTGTTTGAATTCAGTTAACTTAGCTTCGTCGGCAAGTAGTCTGTTTTCGTATTCTTTAATTTGTGCATCTAAAAACTTTTCAGCAGTATCAGATTCATTACGATTTTCGCCTAAGGTATTTTCGATGAAAACGGTTAAAGCTGATTGCACCACATTCTTCGCCATTTCTGGGTTCATGTGTGAATATTGGATGGTAAAAATATTTTCTCGAGCAGACTTATTTATCTCAATGTCTTTTTTTAAGTCGTCAATGAGTTTTTCGTACTCTTCAGGCGTGTTAACCTGAATATCGAGATCAGTCATGCGGGTAATTCGCTCCAAGTTTGGACGACTTAGAAGCGTTTTAACCATTAACGAAACCTGATAATCCGGGTTGGTTTCTACTGTCATCCCTTTAAGTAAAGGGCGTAAAATTGATTGCGTATCGGCGTAAACTCGTGCTTCAGATTCATAAACATTATTCATCTGAGAGATAAACACCCAAGCGAGTGGGCAGATCAACCATGTCGATACAATAATGTATCGACGTTTTAGCCATATACCTTTTAAATAGTCTATGACTTGTTCTATTAATTCTTGCATTCCTGACCTCTATACAACAGGCAAATCGCGATAAATTCTGTGTAAATTAAAACCAGGTCTCTGGAATAACAATTATATCACCCGGTAGTACGTCAACATTTGCTGAGATATCACCGTTTTTAATCAAGTTCTCGATGAAAATATTGTATTGCTTTTGTTCACCATTTTCTATGCGAACAAGCACTGCGTCGTTTCCATCAGCAAACTCTGTCAGTCCGCCCACTTGAATCATTACATCAAGCAGCGTCATATTTTGTACATAGTTTATCGACTGCGGTTGACCTGCTTCACCGATAACACGGATTTGCTCGTTAATTGGCCCAACAAAATCGTTAACGGTTACAGTAACCACTGGATCTCGTAAATAGGTAGAAAGAATTTCTTCGATAGCTCTGGCAAGCTCTGTTGGTGTTTTACCTGATACTGGTATGTCTTCTACCAACGAGGTAGTGATCATGCCATCAGGTCTAACAACAAATGTCCCTGAAACTTCAGGATTTCGCCAAACAAATATATTAAGTACGTCACCCGCACCAATAAGATATTTATAAGACGCTACATCAACCGTATCAGACTGATGTAAAGTAGCAGGAGGAAGCGTATTAGAGCTACATCCATTTAGAAAAGTTAACACAGTGAGTAGTATTATGGTTTTTATTTTCACAAAGGTTTTAAATTCCATGGCTTCAACCTTGAGTTAGTCATTACTGTTAGTAAATAAATAAGCTATCAGATTCTATCACGATTTTACAGAAACAAAATTAAATTTAACAACTGTCACAAATTGTTGAGATTTGATATATTCACGTCTTCGTTGGCATAGCGTTCACATTTTGTTTAATAATTTCAAATTTTAATCATAAACAATCTGTACTCTTACTTAAGGCAAAACGTATTTCAGGGACCGTTTTTTTATATGTCTAATACTAAGTTTGGTAATCTATCTACTGGTAGTAAATCTCTAGTAATCATAGAGTTAGTTATATTCGCAGGGGCGTTTTTATTAACTTACTCGTTAAATCGATACTTTAAATTGGTGAATCACCAAGAGTTGGCCAGTAATTTTGTCGCTATATATGCCATTATCTATGCGCTTATAATTCAGCTATCTTCTTTAGCGTTAGGTTTGTATAACACAAAGCTGCGTGAAAGTTACCGTGGCTTAGTTAGACGTATTTTAATGTCAGTTGCGATAGCATTTTTCATCGTTACTTTCCTCAATCCTTTTTATCCTAACGGTGGTTTAGCCACAGAATTGTTAGCGCTTTCAGCGTTACTAAGCTTCATCTTAGTATCGATATCTAGATATTTTATGCTTAAGGTGGATCTTTTTGGTCTAAATAAAAGAAAAGTTTTAGTATTAGGTGCTGGTGAGCGAGCATCTATTATAGAAAAACGTATGCGCCGTGATGTTGACCGACAAGGTTTCTCTATGCATGGCTTTGTCGTGATGGATGGCGATTCAGAAAACGGCATTGTTAATGAAAATCGCATTGTATTAGACGGCGCTCTTGTCACTTATGCTATCGAACATGAGATTGACGAAATTGTTGTCGCTAGTGATGAAAGGCGCAACAACCTACCAGTTGATGAGTTATTTGCCTGTAAAATTCGCGGTATTGAGATCACAGAGATACTCGATTTTATTGAACGAGAAACAGGCCAAATAGCGGTAAATCTTATCTATCCTAGCTGGGTTATCTATTCAAACGGCTTTGCAAGTAGCAACCATTTACGCAATACCTTGGATTGGCTGTTTAATGCCAGTATCGCCTTTGTTCTATTTTTAGTGACATGGCCTGTGATGTTGATCACGGCAATCTTGATTAAATTAGATGAAGGTTTTAAAGCACCTATCTTTTATTTCCAGGAGCGTGTAGGCCTTGATGGTCAAGCGTTTAAAATTTACAAATTTAGAAGTATGCGTGTTGATGCCGAAAAAAATGGTGCTCAAATGGCGCAAAAAGATGACGATAGAACAACTACTATCGGCAAATTTATTCGCAAATATCGTATTGATGAATTACCACAAGTTTATAACGTAATGCGTGGCGACATGGGTTTTGTTGGTCCAAGACCAGAGCGTCCGGAATTTGTGCAAAAGTTAATTAAAACCATTCCTTATTATAACGAACGTCATAATGTGAAACCTGGTCTAACTGGCTGGGCGCAACTTAAATACCCATATGGTTCAACGGAAGAAGATTCTTTGGAAAAACTTAAATATGATCTGTATTACATCAAACATAGAAGCTTTATGTTAGATCTTTTAATTTTGATACGTACCGTTGAAATCGTGTTGTTTGGGAAGGGACGCTAATTAATGACAGACGCAAAAATTGTTAACGCGATGACGGTTGACGTAGAAGACTATTTTCACGTATCCGCTTTTGATGGTGTGATTAAACCTGAGGATTGGTCGAGTTGTAAACCGACAGTTGACTATAACACTAAACGTCTTATCGATCTTTTTGCTCAATATGATACCAAAGCAACTTTTTTTATTTTGGGTTGGGTAGCACGCGCGTTTCCTGACTTAATAAAATCGATTGCTGATGCAGGGCACGAAGTTGCAAGTCACGGCACAAATCATAGACGAGCTTCTACCCAGACACGTGAACAATTAAAAGATGATATTACGACTAGCTTGGACTTGTTAGAACAAGCATCGGGTAAAAAGGTGTTAGGTTATCGAGCGCCAAGTTTCTCAATTAATAAATCAAACGAATGGGCGTTTGAGTTGTTAGCAGAACTTGGTTTGAAATACAGTTCGAGTACTTACCCCATTGAGCACGACTTATATGGCACGCCAGATTGGCCACGCTTTAAATACTGGCGTGACGAGGGTTTATGGGAAATTCCTATCCCTACTATTAGAAAAAATGATCGTAATGTGGGTATTGGTGGTGGTGGCTACTTTAGATTGTATCCTTATTTCTTATCAAAGAAGCGTATCGATACTTTCTTAGCGCAAGAAAAGCAACCATATAGCTTTTATTTTCATCCTTGGGAAATCGATGCTAATCAACCCAGGGTTAAAGGGGCTTCTTTAAAATCTAAGCTCAGACATTACATCAACCTATCTCGTATGGAAGGCAAAATAGAAAATCTATTAAAAGATTACAGCTGGAGTACGATGGAAAATGTTTATCTAAATAACAAGCCGTAAGATAACGAGGGACGATATCTTGAGTGTAACAATTACAATAATAAATGCTGCACAGCACCAAGTTTGGAATGAATATGTTGAACAACACCAAAATGGAAGCTTTTTTCATTTAGCTGGTTGGCAAACCGTCATTGAAAATAGTTTTGGTCATGCTTGTTATTATTTAATGGCACAAGGTGATACTGGTGTTTGTGGTGTTTTGCCACTTGTCGAAGTGAAAAGTGCCTTATTTGGCCATGCATTGGTTTCAACACCATTTTGTGTATACGGCGGTGCCATTGCTGACAGTGATGACATTCTGCGCCAGCTAGAAGCGCGGGCTAAAGAAATCAGTGAACAACTTCAAGTTGATTATTTAGAACTACGTTATCGACATGCGCAAGATAATGGTATGTTGTTAAAACAAGCCCATGCAACTTTTGGCTGTGAAATAGCAGAAGACAGTGAGCAAATTCTTGCCAAAGTGAAGAAAAAACAGCGTGCGGTTATTCGACATTCTCTACAAAACGATTTGCAATACGAGTTTTCACAAGAAATTGATGTTTTCTATCAGTTGCTTTCTGAAAGCTATAGAAATTTGGGCACACCAATTTTCAGCAAGAAATATTTTAGTGAGTTAGTACATACTTTTTCTGAAAGCTCTGACATTTTGCTGATTAAGGATGCCAATGGTCAGCCGTCCAATGCAGTGATGAATTTCTATTTCAAAGACCAAGTATTGCCTTATTATGGCGGTGGTAATGCCGATGCTCGCCATATTAAAAGTGCTGACTTTATGTATTACCAAGTCATGTGTCATGCGAGAGAAAAGGGCTGTAATTGGTATGATTTTGGCCGCAGTAAAAATGATAGCGGTCCTTATAAATACAAAAAAAATTGGGGCATGGAGCCAGAGCCATTGCATTATTATTATCATTTGGTTAAGGCAACTGAATTGCCTAATTTGAGCCCAAATAATCCCAAGTACAAAATGTTTATTAACTTGTGGCAAAAACTTCCTCTATCGATCAGTCAAATGATTGGTCCATTTTTATCTAAGTATTTGGGATAGTTGCTATGAGTAAAGAGCCGTTACTGTTTTTATGTCATCGTATTCCGTATCCACCAAATAAAGGTGATAAGATCCGCTCATTCAATATTCTAAAGAAATTGAGTGAAATTTATGATGTGCATTTAGCGTGTTTTATCGATGATCCTTTTGATAAGCAATACGTTTCTACTCTAGAGGAGTATTGCGCAAGCGTATGCGCGTTAGATCAAAACAAAACGTTAGCAAAAATAAAAGGTATGCAAGCCTTTGTAACAGGCAAAGCGATCACTTTACCTTATTATGCAAGCAGAGAAATGATGCATTGGGTAAGGCGCACATATCACTCAAATCAAATCAAAAAGATCTTTATCTATTCATCATCAATGGCACAGTATTGCGATGCTGACGAATTTAACAACGCGATAAAGGTCATTGATTTTGTTGATATCGATTCAGATAAATGGCGTCAATATGCCGAGAAGAAAACAGGTATTGCCAAGTGGGTGTTTCATCGAGAATTTATCAAACTTGCCCAATATGAAGCACAAATAGCACAGCAATTTCAACATAGCTTGTTTGTGTCCCCTGATGAAGCAGAAATGTTTAAGTCACTGCAGCCTTATGAGGTGCACGAAAAAATTCATGGCTTGTTAAATGGTGTCGATATTGAATTTTTTGACCCTCAAGCACAAATGGACCCCGAAGATACACCGGAAGCTCCTTATATTGCGTTTACCGGTGCGATGGATTATTGGGCCAATGTAGAATCGGTCGTGTGGTTTGCTAAACATTGTTGGCCAGCAATTAAAAAAGCGTCTCCTGATTGTCTGTTTTATATTGTTGGTGGCAACCCTTCTAATGAAGTAAAACAATTAGCGGAACTAGAGGGGATTGTTGTCACTGGCCGAGTGCATGATATTCGCCCATACATCGTTAATGCTCGTTGTGTGGTCGCGCCAATGCAGATTGCTAGAGGCATCCAAAATAAAGTTCTTGAAGCAATGTCGTTAAATAAAGCTGTTGTCTGCACGACAATGGCAATGGAAGGAATAAACGCGCCAGCAAACGACACCGTTGTTGTGACTGACGACGCTGCACAGTTTACCGATGCCTGTCTCAGATTATTATCAAATACTTTCGATTCAAATAATCGTCAGTGGATAACTGAGCACTTTACTTGGCAAGCAATTTTATCTGATGTGAATAAGTATTTCATACCAAAATAAGTAGGATAAGCAAGATGCGTGTGACAAATGGAAAGTTTTTGCTGTATTTTGGTGTGCTAATAGTTGCTTGGTTAAGTTTATATTGGCCAGCAATCATTGGTATGGAAAGTATTTGGCGCCGTTCAGATACTTTTGCGCATGGTTATTTCATTTTACCCCTATCTTGCTGGTTAATTTGGCGAGACCGTCAAGTACTACTCAATTCCGACATCTCTACTAGTTGGTTAGCTGCTATCGTTTTATTGGGGTCAGTACTACTTGGTGTGGTAGCTTCAATTGCTGACGTTGCAGTGATTAGTCAGTTATCTGCAGTGATCAGTTTAATTGCCGTTGTTTGGTTGTGTATCGGAGATAAACTAGCTTGGCACTATAAATTTCCGCTAGCTTATTTACTGTTCCTAGTGCCCATGGGAGAAAACTTAATCCCTTGGCTTCAAGATGTTACCGCCTGGTTTACCGTTTTCTTTTTACAACTAACCGGTATTCCTGTTTTCCGTGATGGACTTTATATTCAAACGCCTACGGGATTGTTTGAAGTAGCTGTTGCCTGTTCTGGTATTCGCTATTTAATTGCGTCTGCGGCTGTTGGTTCTTTATTTGCGTATTTGAGCTATACCAAGTTCAAAAAGCAGGTGATTTTTACCCTTTTTGCCGTGGTGTTACCAATAATCGCTAATGGGATAAGGGCATATTTAATTGTCATTATTGCTCACTATTCAGATATGAAGTACGCAACTGGCGCTGACCATTTAGTTTACGGCTGGTTATTCTTTGGTTTAGTGATTATGTTAATGTTTTGGTTAGGTGGAAAATTTGCTGATCCTGAGCCAGAAAAATCTTCACAAGGCATTACTAGCTCCTCACCTTTTAATGCTGTGTTACCCATGATCGCGGTACTAATATGTTTGCTATCATTTGGCTTCCTTAAACAGCAGCACGTTTCCACAGTGCCTAATACACCTCAAGCATTACTAGAGGGTGAAACAATAGATAATAGCAATTGGGGCATTAAATTTAACGCCTCATTAGCGCAATCACACATATATTTTGGTCAAATTGAGTTATTTGCAGCCAAATATGCAAATAAACAAAATCAAGGCGAGCTTATTTCGTTCGATAACAAGTTGCACGATCATGAAAGTTGGACCGTAATCACTAAAGAAGTATTTGAGTCTAACGATAAACAAGTCACTTATTTGCTACTCAGAAATACTCGAGGTCAAGAACGTGCTTATATGTATCTTTATCAATTGGGTAATTTCAGTACTGGTTCGAATTTAAAGGCTAAAGTGTTTCAAGTGATAAATACCTTATCTGGTCAGGCTAACAACAGCTATATCTTCGCCGTATCTGAGTTATTACAAACCAACAAATCAGTTGATAAAAAAGTGATGTTAGAGACTTTGGAAAACATGATTGAACAATTGGATGTTAATCGTGACTAAACCTCGCATTCGAATTGCTCATTTGATATTGCAGCTTGATATCGGTGGCTTAGAAAGAGTCATGCTCAATACGATTAAGCGTATGCAGGAGACAAACGAAGAGTATGAACATGTTATTGTCTCTTTAACTGATGCCAATGACTTTTCGCAGCAAGGTTTATTAAAACCGATTGAAATTCATTGTATGCATAAAAAACCAGGTAATGACTGGGGCTTACATCTACGCCTATTTAAGTTATTTCGGCAACTCAATATTGATGTCTTACACAGTTATAACTTGTCGACCATAGAATATCAGTTTGTCGCGATGTTAGCTGGGGTTAAAGGGCGAGTGCATGCTGAGCACGGCCGAGATATTGGTGATCCTCAAGGATTAAACAAGAAACATAACTTCTTAAGAAAGTTAATATCCAATTTTATCCATCGGTATATAGCCGTTAGTGACGAGCTTTACCAGTGGTTAAAAACAACAGTTGGAATTAAAGACAACAAAGTCACCTTAATTACCAATGGCATTAACACTGATCTATTTAACTTACCAAAATCCTCAAGTGATCAAGTAAGATTTATCAATGTTGCTAGATTGTCACCGATAAAAGACCATGAAAACTTATTACAGGCCTGTGAAATATTATCAAATAATAGTGGCTTAAACGCCAACTGGCAGTTAACTATAGTGGGTGATGGCCCATTGAAGGAACAGCTACACCAGTCAATGCAAGCCAAAGGATTGGGCGAGAAAGTGACTTTTTTAGGTGCGAGAAATGATATCGCGCAATTGATAAGTCAAAGTGATGTATTTGTACTTTCATCAATTGCTGAAGGTATCCCTATGACGATTTTAGAAGCGATGTCTGGTTCAACACCTGTCATATCAACGGCAGTAGGTGGCATTCCACAAGTAATAACACCTGATGTTGACGGCTATTTAGTTGAGAATAAAAATGCTGCGCAATTAGCACAAGCGATGCGCAACTATATTGAAAACGATGATCTTAAAACGACGCATGGTAAAGCGGCTCGTGAGAAAGTGCTAACTAAGTTTGACGAGAAAAACATGGTTGATGCATATCTTGATTGCTACCAGCAAATTTTGAAGAAGGACAAAGCATAATGTGTGGTATTACGGGCTATATCAAGCTCGCTAACAATGCAGCCGTAGCAGACGGTGTGCTAGACAAAATGAATCAAGCGCAATTTCATCGAGGACCAGATGAAGGTGATACCTATGTTGACGAATATGTTGGATTAGCGCATCGACGCCTTTCGATTATTGATCTCTCTTCGGGTCAACAACCTATGTCGACGGAAGATGAGCAGTTTGTTTTAATTTTCAATGGCGAAATTTATAACTTCCAAGAAGTACGCCAAGAGCTTGAGCAACTAGGTCACACTTTTAAAACGCATTCTGATACCGAAGTAATTTTGCAAGCTTATGTCGCCTGGGGCGCTAAAAGTGTTGAAAAACTTAGAGGGATGTTCTCTTACGTATTGTGGGATAAACAGCAAAAACAAGTTTTCATCACCCGTGATCGATTAGGCATTAAGCCTTTGTTTTACAGCATCATTGATGATGTATTGTATTTTGCCTCTGAACTTAAAAGTATTAAGTTGTTGCCTGGATTAGACAAAACTATCGATCCAAAAGCATTGGAACAGTATTTTGCCTTTGGTTATGTTGCCGAGCCTAAAACTATATATCACTCAGTAACTAAGCTAAACCCAGGTCATGCCATGTTGCTTGACTTAACCAAGGTGGAAATTGCACCTTATCAGTACTGGGATGTTAGTTACGCTCACCAAGAAGAGTTGTCTGAACAGGAATATGAACAACAACTTGTTGCTGAAATGAAAAAAGCTATCGACAGTCATATGATGGCGGAAGTACCGCTTGGCTCTTTCTTATCTGGCGGAGTAGATTCTAGTGCCGTTGTTGCCATGATGTCGCAGCTGAGCGATAAAAGTGTAAAAACGTGTTCAATCGGATTTGATGTAAAAGACTATAACGAAACAGAATTTGCCCAAATGGTGGCAAAGCGTTACAACACAGACCATGAAGAGCGTACTGTTGCCAGTGATGACTTTGATTTATTAGATGAACTTGCAGGTTTATACGACGAGCCATACGCCGATAGTTCAGCTATGCCTACTTATCGAGTGTGTCAGTTAGCAAAAGAAAAAGTAACGGTATGTTTGTCAGGCGATGGTGCTGATGAACTTCTGGCGGGTTATAGACGTTATGCACTGATGATGAATGAAGAAAAAGTGCGAAATGCTATCCCAGAGTCAGTGCGTAAACTTATTTTCAAACCTCTTGGTAAGTTGTATCCAAAACTAGATTGGGCACCACAATTTTTAAGAGCAAAAACGACCTTTCAATCATTAGCGATGGACACTACGGAAGGATACTTCCATGGTGTTTCTATTTTAAATAATGAACAGCGCAAAGCGTTGTTTTCTGACAAAGTACTCAATTCACTCAACGGTTACTCTGCATTGCAAGTATTTCGTGAGCACGAAGCAAATTTTGATGGTCATGACCCATTATCGTTAATTCAATATTTAGATTTAAAAACTTACCTTGTTGGTGACATTCTAACTAAAGTTGATCGCGCGAGTATGGCGCACAGCCTAGAAGTTAGGGTGCCATTTTTAGATCATGAATTTGTCGAATGGACGGCAAAAGTCCCTACCTCCTTGAAACTTAAAAATGGACAAGGCAAATATATACTGAAAAAAGCAATGGAACCGCATTTACCGCATGACGTGCTTTACCGCAAAAAAATGGGCTTTAGAGTACCACTAGCGGATTGGTTTAGAGGCCCGTTGAAAGACAAACTAAAAGACGCCTTGTTAAGTCAGGAAATGCGAGAGTCGGGCTTGTTTAACATGAATACAATCAGACAGTGGATTGACGATCACCAGTCAGGCCGCAAGGAATATAGCGCTCCATTGTGGACATTGCTGATGTTTGCTTCGTTTTATCGTCAATCGCTAAGGTAGTCCTATGAAAGTTTTGCATGTATTTGATCACTCAATCCCGTTGCATAGTGGTTATACTTTTCGTTCTCGCTCAATATTGAAGCAACAACATGCTTTGGGCATTGAAACTTGTCATGTTACCAGCCCAAAACATGGTAACGATGAAAAAGAAATTGAAGAGGTTGACGGCCTAACATTTTATCGCTCTGCACCCCCGAGTGGCTTAATGAGCAAATTGCCCGTATTACATCAGTTTGCCAATATTCAGCCAATGACAGAACGTATTCTCGAAGCCATTGAAATTGAGAAACCAGATATTATTCATGCTCATTCGCCAGCACTTAATGGCATAGCGGCTTTGCAAGCGGGTAAGAAGTCTGGTTTACCTGTAGTCTATGAAATTAGAGCATTTTGGGAAGACGCAGCCGTTGACCACGGTACATGTAAAGAAGGTGACTTGCGCTACAAAATGACGCAATCACTTGAAAATTATGTGGTTAAAAATGCTAACGCTGTCACTACCATCTGTGAGGGACTTCGTGGTGATTTGATTTCTAGAGGTTTTCCAGAGTCTAAATTTACCGTAATACCCAATGCAGTAAACATTGAGCACTTTGATGTAATCACTGAAAAAGATACTGATTTAGAGGCGTCTTTACAGCTTCAAGGTAAAACCGTGTTAGGATTTTTAGGGTCGTTTTATGCCTACGAAGGCATCGATTTAACCATTAAAGCATTAGCTAAAGTAGTTAAAGATAGACCTGACGTTCATTTGTTATTAGTTGGCGGTGGTCCTCAAGAAAATAATTTAAAAGTATTAGTGAGTAGTTTATCTCTAGAAAAGCACGTAACTTTTACTGGCCGCGTACCACATGAGGTTGTAGGCAAGTACTACAGCTTGGTGGATCTGTTAGTGTACCCAAGAAAATCAATGCGACTTACAGAACTGGTAACACCGTTAAAACCACTAGAAGCTATGGCGCAGGGTAAATTGTTAATGGCGTCGGATGTTGGTGGTCATCATGAACTGATTAAAGATAAAGAAACCGGCTATTTATTTAAAGCTGACAACGTTGATGAGCTAGCGAACAAAATTATACAGGCGCTGGGAGACCACGAAAATTGGCCTTCAATCATTGCTAACGGTAGACGATTTGTAGAGCAAGTGAGAAATTGGCGTGTTAGTGTTGAGAACTATTTACCCTTATACAATAAACTAATTGGACGTTAGTACAGTGGATGAATTAAAACACGTCACAATCGTTGGGCCTTTACCACCTCCTGCAGGAGGCATGGCGAATCAAACAAGAAAGCTAGCTGAGTTTTTACGTGGTGAAGGGCTTGAGGTAAATGTTGTTCAGGTAAACCCACCGTATTTTCCACGCTTTATTGAAAAGGTCCCTGTGGTTCGTGCTGGTTTTAGGTTAATTCAGTACTTTTTTTCACTATTTAAAGAGCTACGTAAAACCCAAGTGGTGCATATTATGGCAAACTCAGGCTGGTCTTGGCATTTGTTTGCAGCACCCGCTATTTGGATCGCGAGATTGTTGAATAAGCCAGTGGTACTCAATTATCGAGGTGGTTATGCACAAACCTTTTTTGAAGCATCTTGGCGTTGGGTAAAACCTAGCATGAGCCGTTGCCAAAAAGTGTTAGTGCCTTCAGTGTTTTTGGAAGAAGTGTTTGCACAATTTCAATGTAAAGCCGAAATCGTGCCTAATGTGCTTGATCAACAGAATTTTTACCCTTCAAATAAAGCGTTTTCTGTCGACGCTCCGCACATTATTGTTACTCGAAATTTAGAAGAAATTTATGATGTAGAAACCGCTGTTCGTGCATTTGCTCAAGTGCATCAGCAATATCCTAAAGCGACGCTTTCTGTAGCGGGAACGGGGCCAGAGTTAAGCAGCTTAGAAGCTTTAGTAAATACACTACAAATTAAAGAACATGTTAAATTTGTTGGTCGCCTGTCCCCAACAGAAATAGCTGAGCTATACCGCAGCGCAGACATAATGGTAAATACCAGCGTTGTTGATAATTCACCAAACTCAATTATTGAGTCTTTGGCATGTGGTACGCCAGTTGTTTCTTCAAACGTTGGAGGCATCCCTAAGTTGGTGACTCACGAACATGATGCTATTCTGGTGGAACCCAAGCAGCCAACCCTTATCGCTAATGGTATTTTTAAGCTATTAGAAAATGAAGAGTTCTGTCAGCAAATAAAAGAAAATGGGCAACAAACGGTAAGTAAATTTTACTGGCAAAATGTATGGAAGCTATTAAACGAGCATTATCAGCAGGCCATGCGAAGCTCAAGGTAACTGGAATCACACGATGTATACAAAACTAGTCAGTTCATTCTTATTTCCGCTTCATGAAAAACTGAAGAAGCATGACACGGTTGCGATTAAAAAGTCGCTGGAGCAATCTCAATGGTTGTCTAAAGATGAGCTGTTAGCGCGGCAGCAGCAGCGTTTACAATCTTTTATTGCTAATGCCGTTAAACACGTGCCTTATTACCAAGGGGTATTTAGTTCACTTGGCTTATCGCCAGATGCTATTCAATCAGTTGAAGATTTGCAGCAGCTGCCTTTTTTAGATAAAGCAACCATCAAACAAAACTTTGAATCAATGAAGTCAAACTGTGCTGGTCCTACTAGTCCCTTTACGACAGGCGGCTCGAGTGGAACACCGTTAACCTTTTTATTGGGCAATGAACGAGTCAGTCATGATGTTGCTGAAAAATGGCGTGCAACTCGCTGGTGGGACGTCGATATTGGTGATACTGAAATAGTTGCTTGGGGCTCGCCGATTGAGCTTGGTGCGCAGGATAAGGTCAGATTGATACGAGATAAGTTGTTTCGTTCTACACTTGTGCCCGCATTCGATATGGACGAAAGCAAACTGCTAGGCTTTATTGAGCAAATCAAAAACCAAAAACCAAAAATGTTATTTGGTTACCCTTCTGTGTTTAGTTTAATAGCGAAAACGGCTGATGAGCACAATATAAAGCTCGATGACTTAGGCATTAAAGTTGTCTTTGTTACGTCAGAGCGTTTATATCCTTATCAACGTGAGACCATCGAATCAACATTTGGCGCACCAGTGGCTAATGGTTATGGCGGTCGCGATGCTGGTTTTATTGCCCATCAATGCCCAGGCGGCAAAATGCATATCAGTGCCGAAGATATTGTTATTGAAATCATTGATAAAGAAGGCAACCCTGTCCCTGATGGTGAAAAGGGGGAAATTGTAGTAACGCATTTAGCTACGTCAGATTTTCCGTTTATTCGTTACCGTACTGGCGATGTCGCGGCAATAGATCCCCAGCCGTGCAGCTGTGGACGAGGACTACCTTGTTTGATGGATATTGAAGGTAGAACAACAGATTTTGTTGTCGCCCAAGACGGCACCGTTATGCATGGTTTAGCCTTAATTTACGTGTTACGTGAGTTGCAGGGGATTAATGAATTTAAAATTATTCAAGAATCTAAGTTACTCACTCGTATTCAAATTGTGCCAACCGAAAAAGAGTTACCAAGCGCGCTAAAAGAAGAAATCATTACGGGATTCAAAAAACGTTTAGGTGATGACGTGGAAATTGAACTGGAAGTTGTTGAGAAAATTGAAGCCGAAAAGTCAGGCAAGTTCCGATATGTAATCAGTAAGGTGTCATAGCGTGATTGATTCGTTATTTTACATTGCTGATATCGTATGTTTGATTTACTTGTTTCACTGGGCAGTAAAACAAGACTCTGAAACAGACTCTTCAGATAATAATCAACATTCAAGACGCAAAAAAAACAGGTTTAGATAACAATGCGTGATATTGCCGTTCTGATTCTTTTCGTCTTTTTAGTATTCTTTGCGCTAAGAAGGCCTTTTATCGGTGTTTGTGCATGGATATGGGTTGCCATGGCGTTTCCTGCAGGTTGGGCCTGGGGGTTTTCCTCGTCTTTACGCATTAACTTTACCGTCGCCATTCTTACTTTTGTTGGTTATATCTTTTATAAGAACAAAGCCAAACTGCGGCTCGATGGCATTTCAGTATTAATTGCCATATTTTGGGTGATTGCCTTAATCAGTACAATAACGACCCAATCACTACTGAAGGAATTTGTTTGGTCAAAGTTTTTTGACGTGTCTAAGATTCTTCTACTTTATATTGCGGTTATTCTTATTATCGAGAAAAAACTGCACATCGATACCTTGATTTGGGCTATTGTGCTGTCAATTTCGGCATATGCAGGGATGGAAGCTGTTAAATTTATTTTGTCAGGCGGTGGTCACCGAGTTGCAGGTCATGCGGGTCACGTGTTGGGTGATAGAAATGACTTAGTTGTCGCAATAAATATGGGCTTACCATTACTTATTTACCTAATAGGGCAAACTAAACATAAATTGCTTAAACAAGGTTTGATTGGCTTATTTATTTTAAATTTGGTGGCGATTATAGGCAGTTATTCTCGTGGTGGGTTTATCGGTTTAACCATTTTAACCTTGTACTTTTTCCTCAAATCAAATCGTAAGTTTATTTGGTCAATGCTCTTTGTTATTACTGTTCCCATTGCTGTACAGTTTGCACCGAGTGAGTGGACGTCGAGAATGAATACCATTGAAAGTGCATCTTCTGATGATAGATCATTTATTGGACGATTATGGGCTTGGAAGATTTCCACTAAAATTGCTAATGATAACTTTTTTGGTAACGGCTTTTACGCCACTCAAGATCCTTTGGCTTGGGAGACGTATAAGCACCAGATCGACAACTTTGGCCCGATAAAAACGCCACCAGTGGAGGATAGGATTAAACCTAAAGCGGCACATAGTATCTACTTCCAAACGTTGGGTGATTTAGGCTACCTAGGTTTAATTGTTGTACTGTTGATTTTAAGTAGTTTCTTCTTTCGCTTGAGAAAAATTGCAAAACTAGCACGTGAACAAGGAATAGAGTGGGCTGAAAAATTAGCTACCCTGATGTCAGTTTCCATTGTGGCTTATGGTATTACCGGCGCATCTGTAAGTTTAATATACTTCGACTTATTGTTTGTATTGTTTGGTATCTCATATGTACTGCTTAATCGCGTAGTCGATAGCCCAAATAAGGTCGTGAAGCGACCCCAATTCGCCAAATAAGGGATTGTAAATAGATGAGTCAAAATTTGGAGCGTTGGCTGTTTGGAGTGTTCAGTAAAGCGGTTTCCCACAAGTCTTTGGGAAGAGCTACTATTCTTACTTTCCATCGAGTTTCAGATAACAATTCCTTGTTTGGGCAAGAAGAAGTCGGCATTTTAGAGTTTCGCGATAAAATGCGTTTATTAAAAAAGCACTTCAATGTAGTCTCGATCGATGAGCTATTAAATGCTCGTGTTAATGATGAGCTTAAACCTTACACAATTGCACTTACCGTTGATGACGGCTATGAAGATTGTTATTCAGTTATTACACCTATATTGGATGAATTAAAACTGCCAGGCGCATTTTTCATCACAACAGAAGGTATTGAACAAGGCGGTTTGTGGAACGATAAAATTGCCAATGCCTTGTTGTTAACTGAACAACAGTCGATTCATATTGATGGCGAAGAAATTTTTATTGGTGATGATGCAAGTAAACTCATCGCATTTGAAAAAATTCTTGTTAAATGTAAATACAAGAAATTGCATGAAAGATCTCAGTTTATCGCTTTACTTAATGAGCAATGTAAAACGGAATTTACTGACTACGATTTCTTAACCGAAGATAAAATCAGAGCAATTGCCAATGCCGGTATGATTATTGGCGCCCATACCCATTCACATCCTATTTTAGCGGTTGAAGATGAGCAGGTTTGCATTACTGAAATCAAAAAATCCAAAGAAATTTTAGAAAACATTACCGATAGTAGTATCAAGCATTTTGCTTATCCTAACGGTATGGTTGGTCGAGATTTTAACGGCAAACATGAGTCAATGTTGAAGAAGTTAGGGTTCGAAAGTGGGTTTAGTACAACCTGGGGGCACTTTAGCCCTGATAGCAACAGATTTGCTATTCCACGTTTTACCCCATGGGACAAAAACGTTTATCGTTTTGCATTTAGACTTGTTAGACATTCGTGTAAAAAATATGGCTAAGGTACCTCAACATATTCTGATGATTGCGTTTGATTTCCCTCCTAGGGGCGGATCTGGCGTTGAGCGTACGTTGAAGTTTGCTCGCTTTCTGTCAACTTTTGGCTGGAAGCCTGTGGTACTAACCGTGAATGAGTCGACTCATGGAGATTTTGTTGATCATAGTAATCAACTTGAAAATGACATTATTGTAGAAAGAACATTTTGTTTAGATGCAAGTAGACATTTGGCGTTTCGTGGACGTCATTTTGAGTTTACTAAGAAGCCTGATCGTTATTGGGGATGGTCTTTTACCGCTGTGCCTAAAGCCATGTCTTTAATCAAGCAATATGACATAAAGTGTTTATGGTCGACTTATCCAGTAATGACTTCACACATTATTGGTTATGTATTAAACAAATTAACGAAATTGCCTTGGATAGCTGATTATCGCGATCCACTTCAATGCTATTACGATGAACTGGTTTACCATAAGTCTAAAGCAGCACGATTTTTCGATAAATTAGTGGTTAAAAATGCAACTAAGCTTGTTTTTGTTACCAACAATGCATTGTCGCTTTATGCCGATATCTATGGCGAAAGGGTTTTGGAAAAGAGTGCAGTTATTGAAAATGGCTTTGATAGCAAAAACCTAGAAGCGCTTTCAAGAACCTTAGAAAATGACAAATTTGTACTTTTTCATGGGGGATCTCTGTACGAGACAGGAAGGCAACCTCAAGTGTTATTTGATGCATTGAAATTGCTTAAAGCTAAATTAGGTAACGATTTTGACAAGGTTAAGTTGAATTTACTCGGTGCGCACAATCAGCAATTTAATAAAGTGCGTGCTGAGCAATATGAAATTTCACAGGCTGTAGAGTTTAAACCTCAACAGCCGTACCAACAATGTTTGCAGGCAATGCTTAATGCAGATGTTTTGGTGGTGATTCAAGGGCAGGTTTTTGATAATCAAATACCCGGAAAAATATATGAGTATCTTAATACCGATTTACCCATAGTGGTTATTACGCCAAATAACAGCGCAACGGATGTTTTAGTGAAAGCGTACCCAGGAGTATTAAGCTCTGAAGAACCAACAGAAATAGCAGTATTTTTAGCAAGTGCTTTTACTGAAAAAATCCGTTATGTGCGTGATACCAAGAAATTAGAGCGCAGAGAAAGAACACAAGAGCTGGCACAGCTACTCGATAGCTGTGTTTGATTTAAAAATTTCCTAGCAGGAACTGACATGAGTATAACGTCTCTTTTACTTACTGGAGGAGCTGAAAAGAGCTCTTCGAAAAATGAATGGACTGGTTTTCAAAGTGCACTAGCCTTAGTGTGTGATGTTAAAACGGGTGAGTGTAAAGAAGTCATCAATTATTTTACACCAGAAGAATTCAGACCACCGATGCCTGATTGTTCTGTTTTGTTTAAGTCGGCAGAAATTCAACAAGGTATGTTGGTAGCAACGACACAAACAGAAGTGCTGCTATACGATATTAAAACATATCAGTTAAAAAATCGTATCTCGTTACCATGTTTTAATGATGTACATCATGCCAGGCTAACCGAGAGTGGTTCATTGCTTGTTTGTGCGACCGGTTTAGATGCAGTGTTTGAATTGGATCTTGATGGCAATGTACTTAAAGAGTATCCGGTGTTAGGCCAAGATATTTGGCATAAGTTCTCAAAAGAGCAAGACTATCGTCAAGTACTAACGACAAAGCCTCACGAGTCGCATCCTAACTTCTGTTTTGAGTATCAAGGTGAGTATTTTGTCACACGTTTTAAACAGAAAGATGCCATTAGTTTAGTCACTGATAAAAGGTTTGATATCGCCGTTGGTGGTCCCCATGACGGCTATGTTCTGGGAGATGAAGTGTACTTCACGACGGTTAACGGTTTTATCGTTGGTTTTAATATTGCCAGCGGCGAAAAAATAATGGAGCGAGACTTAAACCAGATTGAAAATCCACACAAAAAGAATTTAGGCTGGTGTCGCAGTTTATTAATGTTAAACAAAGATGAAGCCATTGTTGGTTTTAGTCGCATGAGAACAAGTAAATTCTCAGATTATCTAAGCTGGGTAAAAGAAAAAACAGGCGCTGGTACAGCCAATGCTGAACCGACAAGAATTGTAAAATATAATTTTAAAAGTGGTTCAATTGACTGGTCAGTTAATATCGAGCGATTCAATATTAATGCGGTTTTTTCTGTATTGGATAATTCTGAGAACATTTAATGTCAACTATTAAAAGCCAAGTTGTTTCTGGCGTTAAATGGTCACTTTTTGCTAAAGGTGCATCGCAGCTATTCTCGTGGATTTCGACATTTTTTGTTATCAGGATTTTAACGCCAAATGATTTTGGGATCATCGAGTTAGCAACGGCTATTATTAGTTTAGCCATGGCGCTTGGCATCAGCGGTTTTTCTGATGTTATTGTGCAAAAGAAAGAACATGACACCAAGCTTTGCAATCAAGTGTTTACTATTTCCTTGTTGGTAAACCTGTTGTTGTTCATTATTATTTTTAGCAGCGCAGGCGCGGTTGCCCAATGGTTTGATGCACCTAATCTTGAACAAGTTGTGCAATTGTTGAGTGTCAATGTATTAACCATTGCATTTACAGTGGTTCCTTCTGGCATCTTAAAACGTGACATGAAATTCAAACCGTTATCTTTGATCCAGTTAGTGATGGCACTATCTAATGCCGCGATTAGTTTAACGTTTGCACTAAATGGCTTTCAGTATTGGTCGATTCCATTAGGGGCTTTTTTCAGCATGATAATTTTTGCCGTATTAATTAACGCGCAAGTCAGACAGAAAGTCGCCATCACCTTTGATTTTTCAGATTTTAGAACCTATTTCAACTTCGGTATGTTTACCATTATTAATCGAACGTTGAATTTTATCTTCTTAAAAGCAGACACTTTTATTATTGGTAAGGCACTGGGTATTGCTCCACTTGGAACCTATTCCGTTGGTAGCCAGCTTGCTAATTTACCACTGGAGAAGACCGCTGCGACGTTAAACCAAATTAGCTATTCAGGTTATGCGCAAATAAAAAATGAACCTAACTCGGTCGCTTATTATTTTGTGCAAAGTAACCGAATTTTATCGATATTGGTTTTCCCTATTTTTTGGGGAATGGCGGCAGTAGCGGAGCTTATTATTGGTATTTTATTAGGTGAAAAATGGCTTGGTGCGGTGGTTGTTTTTCAGTTACTTGCGTTAGCTATGCCATTTCGCATTTTCCAATTAGCGACACATTCGGCAATCGCTGGCCTTGGTAATCCGAAATTTAATACAAAGAACCTATTTGTATTATGTTTGCTGATACCACCAAGCATTGCTGTTGGTGTCAACTGGGGAATAGCAGGGGCTGCATTAGCCTGGAGCATTGCTTACTTACTGTTTTTTGTCTGGATGATGGGACGAAGCCTTGGCTATTTGAACGTTAAAGTACAAGACTTTTTAGCGGCCATCTTTAAGCCTATTATTTCTGGCATTTTGATGGTGGTCTGCACATTACAAGTTATCTCTTTTATGGGAGATAGCAGTCTAGTAACATTAATATCTGCCATTATCGCTGGTGCAGTGACTTATGCTGTCACGTTATTGGTATTGGATAAAGAAGTAATTCAAACGATCAAAAAACTTAAATCGTGATAAAAGGATCCGCATGAAAGCAAAATTATTCATTTATTTCATTCTATGTTTAGTTTTGCTGACATGTTCAGGCGCTTTATTTTTTCAGTATTATTTTCAAAAGCCTTTTAGCGAAGCGGTTAATATCAAACCCTATAAAAAATGGCAATCTGAATTACTAGAAACAAAGCTGTTAAATCCCAATGTACCTTCAGCTCAATTCTGGTTTGACAAACCTGTGGGTCCTAAAGCGCCAATACAATGGAGTCCGACCCACAACAATACCTTGTACGTAAATAGCGAAAAGGAAGTGATTGCTGCGCTCAACAAGGCAAAAGCGGGTGAAACTATCCATGTGTTACCTGGTACCTACCGATTTACAGGGCACAGTTTAAATACTAAAAATTCAGGAACTCCTAGTCAGCCAATTGTTATCATGGCTAGTCATATAGGCGATGTTACTTTTGAATTTGATCTAAAAGAAGGGCTATTAATTGCTCATCCTCACTGGCGTATTGGCAATATCCAGTTTAGAGGTGTGTGTGAACAAGATTATAAATGTGAACACGCTCTGCATGTCGTTGGCCAAGGTAGTAATACCCATATAGAAAACAACGTGTTTCTAGATTTTAACTCCCCGATCAAAGTGAACCAGGCTAATGGTGATTATCCTGACAAAGGCCTTATTAAACACAATGCATTTATTTATTCCAGGGCTCGAAAAACTGCTTCTCCTGTTACCGCGATTGATATTGTTGCCGCCAACGATTGGCTTGTTAGACAAAACTTCATCTCAGATTTCACCAAAGCTAAAGGTGACCATGTAAGTTATGCCATGTTTTTTAAAGGCAATGGCCAGGGAAATGTTGCAGAGCGCAATGTGGTCTTTTGCGAATGGTTATTCTCTGGAGGTCAGCGTGTTGGAATTTCAATTGGCGGTGGTGGCACTGGCAATAAATTTTGCCGAGACGGTAGTTGTGCGGTTGAACAGAGTGATTCAACTATTAGAAACAACTTAATTGCCCATTGCCCAAATGATGTAGGTATATATGTAAACAAAGGTAAAAACTCCATTATAAACAACAATGTATTGTATAAGACTCGAGGTATGGATATTGCGTTCGAACAGTCTTCCACCACCTTATTATTTAACGTTTATGACGGTAGAGTTTTTGCAAAAAATGGTGCAATTGTTGTTGAGCATAACAATGTTGGCAGTGTGGTTTCAGCGATGCTTTTAAACTCTGAAGTAGAAAACCGTTATATAAATCCAGCCAGCGGAAACTTCATTGCGCTTGATGATAATGTGTTACCCGTCCCCAAGGGTTTCGAATTTGAGCTTGGGCTAGATATTTGTGGTACGCAGCGTAATGAACGTGTATCGCTTTATGGTATGACGAGTACACTAGTACCTAGTTGTAAACTGGATTTTACTTACTAATCAATATATTTATGTATGCTGCCTAAGCATAGATTTAGTTACTTGATTTAGGAAAAAACAATATCTAACTTGATGTTTTCAGTTTTGATTTCATTGTTTTTTTCGTTACATTTGACAAAATCATCAAGTACAATTCCATGGTATAGGGTTTCGAACTATAGTCGAATAAGGAGATATTTGTGAGTTCACCACTAATGTGTTTAGGCATGCCACGCTCTGGAACAACGTGGGTTGCTAAAATTATAGATAGCCACCCAGATGTTTTTTACAATCATGAGCCAGACAGTGTTTTTTGTAGTCGCTTATCTGAAGTAAAACTGTTAACTACTGAAATAAAAAATAACGACATTGAAGCTGTTAGTAGTTTGGTGAGAGGGTTACCTTATACACATGAAAAGTGCTTGGGGAAAAGGCCATTTTTTAATAAAAACTACCGTTCATTTATAGCGGAAAAGCTATTTCAATTATCGATTATTTCAACAAAAGCTACTGGTGCTAATTTAATTATCCCTCAAGATAAATATCGTCAAAACGATCGCGTTAAACAGATGTTTAAGTCGATTGAATCGATGGGGCGTTTGAACTTGTTTTTACATGCAGTGGATGATTTAAAAATATTATTTATTGTTCGTTCAGTGTTTGGCCAAATTAACTCTGTGATCAAAGGAAGTTCCGCAGGGGAATTTTGTGATAACCAAATGAACCACGTTGCTCAGCAAGAATTAAAGCGTTTTTATGATATTCACGGTGAAAACAACCACCATGAGTTAGAGAAGGTTCTCAATTATAGTCCGGTAGAACAATTGGCTTATAAATGGCTTGTTTACAATGAAAAAGCCTTAATCGATGCTGAGGCGTTTAAAGAACGGGTTAAGGTTATTTCCTACGATAAATTGTGCGACCAGCCTCTAGAAGGTGCAAAGGAAATATTCAAATTTTTCGATTTAAGCTTTGATCAGCAAAGTGCGGATTTTATCAAAGAAAGCACCTCTTCGCACAGTGACACCTTTTATAGCGTAAACAAAGACCCTAAAAAAGCAAAAGCAAGTTGGAAGAAAAACCTTAACGATGAACAGGTTGAACTTATTTTAGAGGTAGTTAAAGGCAGTAGAGCCCAAGCTGTGATGCAACAATAACTTGCCTAATCTATCTTCAGTTTACATTTTGCCAGTATCATAATACTTATACTGGCAAAATGTGCTGAACGTGAATATCAATCTTCTATTCTAGGTAAAATTGCCCATTTCGGGTTGTTATCATAAATGGTTTTATGCAACACATTTTGCATAATGTATTGCCAAGGAACTGGTGTTTCTCGGTCATAAGCATAAGCAGCAGCGGCCATACCTATACTGTAGTAACCATGTTCAGTGTCACGCCCCATAATCAAGCGATTATTAATTAACTCAAGGTAACCATCTTGATAAGTGTTTGCTATAGCTGAAACGCTATTAAACCATTGATTGTCTTGGTTCAATGTTGGTGTGATATATGCGGAAAACATATGATTTGGCAATACAGGGTTTTGCAACACTTGATTTAGATAGCGGCTAGAATACTGCACTAGGTTATGGGTGTCATAGCCCAGCTCTTGTGCTCGTCCTAAGCTAATGGTCACAAAGTTTTGCATCCATGGGGCTATCGCTTGGTTAACAAGTTCGGTATCAACATAATCATCACTCACATAGGCAGGGCTAGATACTCCTTCATTCCAAAAACCAAGGGGCGACGGTTGGCCTGAATTTACAAATACACTGTCAGCAACTATGTTTCTCGCATGTTCATAAATGGCCGACTTATTTGGATACGTATTTTGTAAGTCAAACAATCCTTGAAAGGCGGCAAATGCATTTTCATTTAAAGTATTAAAGTAACTTTTTTCAGGCCAATCATCAGGCAGTATGTCGTAGGTATGAACACGTGTTCTAATTGCCCATGCTTGGCCTCTGACTTCGCCTGAATACAGCAAACCTTCAGAGCCGGTTTGACCTCTGCCAAGGCGTGAATTAAATCCTTTAGCGTTATTATTCCCTGTAACATAGGCAGCAGAAAACAACATTTGGTCCAGGTAAAATTTGTCACCAGTTAATAAAAATTGCAACGAAGAGATATCGGGGTGATGGGCAGTATCTGGTCGCCAATTGCTGCGGCTGAGCTCGGTAATTGGGATAATTTTGTCAGCATCATTTACTTCATGCCAATCAGGTCTTTCTGTCCAGTGTGTAGGTCTTGCCCCAGGAGCAATTGAAACAATTTTACCTTGTGCATCTATACTCTGATTTAAATCAAACTTAAGACCCGCTTTGCCTTCTCTTAAATGCATAGGCCATGCACTGGCTAGATCAGCTTGGGTCAAAGCTATTTCGGTTAATCGCCAATCGCCAGTAAACAGCCATTTTACCGCCCAGGACGGATATAAGCCGATATCAGGTCGGCCACCGCCTACCGCCATCGCAGATTGCCATAATCCACTATCGTATAGATCTTTATTTTTACCTTGCCATACATTCCAATATGCCTGAATGGCTGTATCTGAAATTTCACGTGAAATATCAAAATAAGGAACTGACTTGGTTTGCACCAAGTAACGGACATTATGGTTTAGGTTATAGACGGGATTTTCAAAGGTAGAATACTTTTTAGTCCAAATAGATCTCGCCTGATGAGGGACTTGGCTTTTTTGGTAAACACTTTGAGCGTTCTGACCAATTAACAACTGCAAGTCGTAACTTTGATCTTGCAAGGCTATCGTGTTGGTATTTTCACTTACATACCTAACCGTATATTTATTTAGTGCCTTCCAAAACGTTACGTGAAACATAGGACGTACTGAGCGATAACTGTCGCTACCTACATCGTAAACTCTATTTTGTGAATGATCCGCTAATACAATAGTTGTGGCAACCGGTCCTTCTAACCAAGTACTGTAGTCATTGTTTTTCAACATAGTTCTTGCGGAAATTGTATTCACTTGGCCACTTGCAAAACTATATTCCTGAATAGCGTCAAAACTAAATTTGTCGCTTAACATTTCTTCTTTTGTTAAGGCATCACCTGACGGTGGAACACCATTTTCAATGGAAGCAACCAATTCTCCATTAGCTGGCAACTGATCGAGAACAAAATTAATGATGGCATGTTTTACTGAACCATCTTGGTGGCGTTGTTTAATCGACGCTTGAGAAATTATTGATTTTCCGGCAATTTTAACGACAGGGTAGGTCGCTATTTCACCTTCAACAAAAGGGCGAGCAATTTGAATTGGTATGTTGAATGACGTTTTACCCAAGGGCTCTTTAATGGTAAATGTATTGTCGCTAGACGCTGGGGGCTGTTGATAAAAAGCATTGACTGTTAAATCATCGCTCACTACTAAAGTGCAGGAACCCTCTTCTCCTTCACAAGCGCCAGACCAGTTTAAAAATACCTTATTTTCGTCTTGCTGTGCAGTAATGGAAATATTGCTACCAATATCGAATTCATAAATACAACTGTTAACACAGGGCTCTGGTTGGTTGTTTATGGTTACAGAGCCCGCGCCATAAACATTTACTGTCACGCCAGCTGACTGTTGTTGCGAGCTAAATTTTGCCTCTATTGTTGTATCGGCACGAACGGTTAATGGGCACTGCTCCGCATCACGGCAATCATTGCTCCAGCCATAAAACGTACTATTTGAAGAGTTTTTTGCTACTAAATTATAAACTTGTTCACTGGTAACATAATAAGTACATTCACTAGTACATTCGGTTTTTAGTGTAGGTATCGATACAGTTCCGTCGCCAATAACATGAATTGTCAACCTGTGGGTATTTGCACTATCTTCAAAAAAAGCTGAAATATTGGTATTTCGGTTTAATTCTAACGTGCACTTTTTTCTATCTAGATAAGCGCAATTTTCACTCCAATATAAAAATTGAAAATCAGCATTTGCAGGCTCGGCAACCAATGATAAAGAGCTTTTTTCAGGTAAAGATAACGTACAATCAACTGAACAATATTGATTTAGTTCTTCTATATAAACGCGCCCTAAACCACCGCCATCAATGGATAAGGAGAGTTGGTATTCTTGAGCATTTGATACTGGGGGATTTGCGGCTTTATTACTTCCACCGCTACCACAGGCAAGCAGCATTGTGGTAACAAATAAAGTAATCGTTTTCATAAGCGCATTAAAATTCATGAATTCATTCCATTGGTGGCATAAAGGTTACAGCTTACGACGAAGGTTTTGCCACATTATTAAACTTTTGTTTAACGCAAGCTTCTCGTCTTCTAATAACTTATCAATAGTGTCTGTAGTTAGCGGCTTTCCAAAGCTATCTGTACTGTTAGTATAGATGGTGTTAAGGATAACATCGCCCAATTCTCGATTATAGTGAGCAGGCTCCCAAAACCATTTCATATTGTTAAAAGGTGCTTCAAAGTTCTCTGGTTCTAAGGTGAATTCATTAAATCCACTAAAGTCAGTTATTTGTAGTAGCTCATTTTGGTTATCGTTAACAAACACTGTTAGCATTTCTTTCCACTTTAGATATAAATCGAAATATCCATTGTCTGATATTTTATGCAAATATGAGTAGTGATACGGATTGATAAATAACTTTAGTTCAATGCCATTGTTCTTGGCTGCAACGATAAGCTCTTTCAGCTTATCGAATTTGGGACTGTAATGATCTTTGTTATTGATTCTTAGCTGCCAAGACTTTTCTTGAAGCTTGTTATCGATAAACGCTAATTTTTGTGCAAATAGTGGTATTTTTCCTTCATTTTTCATAATACGCACATAAGATTGCGCATCATTAAAACCCAAATTTGTAATATTGTCAGTGACTAGTTGTTGACTCATTAAAGTTGTTGCAGAAGATGAAAGAGCATCAAGTGAATAAATCAATGAAAGTATTTCAACACCATATTTCTTCTGGCTTTGCCAGTTGGCAAAAGGGGCTAACCTGTGCTGGTACTGCCTCTGGTTTTCACTATGGTGACCTGTTTCTTTGCTGACTAAAAAATCAAAAAAATCGATACCCAATATAATAGTTTCTAGCTGATTAACCTCTTGAATGGCATATAAAATATGATCAATTTGATAATGCAACGTAGCGCCGGCGATTGAAAGGTTGTAGACCTTTTTATCTGCAAATACTTCATGCTCTGGCGAGAGCCCGAGTTCGGTACGAGAGTTTCCCATAATTAGAACTTGTGGCTGCACTTGCGTTAGCCTAAAAGGCTTAGTAACACGTATTCTATTGCTAGCCTGAGGTTTCTTTTGGTTAACGCCTTCAATCTGAGGTGACCAATACATGGCAAAGGGGTCGATAAACCAATTAAATAGTCCAATACTTGCTAGTATCAAAAAAACATACAGAGTAAAAAGTTTGATGTATTTCATAATTAAAACTGAAAGTATAAAAATTCACTGACCTGGTTGAGTGTTAACAACCCCAATACAAATGCAAGCGCACTGCAGAAAGCAAACTTTTTATTTGGTATAAATGTTAATTTGTAAACCATCGACTTTAATGGCCATATTGCGTTTTTACTGTCATAGCTTAAATCGCTCAGTGACGCGTTATGTTTGGCAAACATATCTTGAATGTTTGGTAACACCAATGCGACAAATGTCAGTGCAATTATCCATAACCAAGTTGCTACAAAGTCGTTACCGCCCCCAAGAAATGATGTAATTCCTGCAGCTTCAAACAAAGAGTGCAGTGGTTGTAATTTAACAAAAATAGCATTAGGAAGTGCGATCCCATTCATGCCCATCATACCGCTTAACATGGCAAGCGCTCCATCTAACGTTGGCGCTCTGAAAAATACCCAACCGACAATAACTGCAAGCATAGTAATAGACCATGCTGCGTACTTATAGAAGGAATTATCTTGTACATCCAATTTTGCAAATTTCAGCAAGTATTGCCATCCATGGTTAGTGACCAAATACAAACCATGTAGTCCACCCCAAATGACGAAGTTCCAACCTGCTCCATGCCAAAGACCACCTAAAAGCATAGTAATCATCAAGTTAGTGTAGCGCGAAGCTTGGCCTTTTCGGTTTCCTCCAAGCGCAATGTAGACATAATCTCTAAGAAACTGGGACAGTGTCATGTGCCATCGGCGCCAGAACTCTGAGATATTTGCAGCTTTGTATGGAGAATAAAAATTCAGAGGCAGCACAATACCAAAGATCCTGGCGAGTCCAATCGCCATGTCTGAATAGCCAGAAAAATCAAAATACAGCTGAAAGCTGTAGGCTAATGCTCCACCCCACGCAGTTAAAAAGTCGATGCTTTGTCCCTGTTCAGCCAGACTAAAAACTGGGTTGGCATACACACTTATTCCATCAGCCAAAACGGTTTTCTTAAAAAATCCAATGGCAAATATTGTTAAACCGATGGCCACATCATTACTGTTGAGTTGATATGCCTTAGTTCGGTTGAACTGCGGCAACATATCCTTGTGATGAACAATGGGGCCCGCTATTAATTGAGGAAAAAATGATACAAACAATGAGTAGTGTAAAAAACTATACTCCTTAGTAATGCCTTTATATGAATCAACTAAGTAAGCAATTTGCTGGAAGGTGAAAAAAGAAATGGCTAATGGTAATACGATATTGCCTAATGAATAGTTACTGTCAGTAAACGCGTTAACATTTTGTAAGATAAAGCCAGCATATTTGAAATAGGCAATGGCAAATAAGTTAACTGAAATACCAAAAACTAACAGCTTTTTGTTGGCGTTGTTACTTAACCTGTTACCTAAATGGTAGTTAAATACCATGGATCCACATAGAAGGACTAAATATGCAGGGTTCCACCAACCATAGAAAAATAACGAGCAAACAACCAATCCTGCGATAGCTATTTGATTGCCAAAGTTTTTAGCGAGCTGTAAAAACAGAAATATTGTTATTGGAAGAAAAAGGAATAAAAACTCGGCTGAATTGAATAACATCTCTTTCCCTGTGTCAGCCTAATGAGAGGCTAAAAGATTAATTTAAGTTTAACAAAGATACTCTGTTTCTTTTGATAGAGTACTTTCGAAGCCTGCTTAAATCACTTATGATGGAGCGTATTATAAATAAATTCATCATTTATGGAAGATCAATGGATAACTCTGTCATTATTCCGGTAATTCTTTGTGGTGGAAGTGGTACACGTTTATGGCCACTATCTCGCACATTCACACCTAAACAGTTTTTACCTTTAACATCAAAAAATTCAATGGTGCAAGAAACCATTTTACGTTTACCCCAAGGTATGGCTGACGCTACATTTATTTGTAACGAAGAACATCGATTTATGTTGGCAGAGCAATTGCGTCAAATAGGCCAAGATAATGCAACAATTTTACTTGAGCCAGAAGGCAGGAATACCGCTCCTGCAGTAGCGCTGGCGGCATTGCATGCCTATAAAGATAACCCTGATGCCGTATTACTAATTCTCGCAGCTGATCACGTGATTGAAGATCAATCAGCTTTCCACAAAGCAATTGTTCATGCTGCATCAGCAGCGGCAAGTAACAAGTTAGCTACTTTTGGCATTGTTCCTGATCGCGCAGAAACTGGCTATGGCTATATTCAGTTTGAAAGATCTTCCGAAGACTTTAGTGCGGTAAAACAGTTTGTCGAAAAACCTAATCAAGCGGTTGCTGAGCAATATGTCGCATCAGGTGAATACCTTTGGAATAGCGGCATGTTTATGTTTAAGGCAAAAACCTTTTTAGATGAATTAGAAAAGTACTGCCCAGAAATACTGTCTGTATGTCAGCAAGCTATGAGCAATGTTCAACACGATCTAGACTTTTTACGCCCAGATAAAGAAGCATTTTTATCTTGTATAAGCGAGTCTATTGATTATGCCGTGATGGAAAAAACAGCACAGGCTGTAGTTGTTCCACTTGATGCAGGTTGGAACGATGTAGGCTCATATTCAGCATTGGCCGACGTGCTTCCAGCAAGTGATGACAATAATAACGTGTGCTTTGGTGATGTTGTAACTGATGACACCCGCAATTGTTATCTCAATAGCAGTAGTCGATTAATTGCAGCATTGGGTGTTGAAAATTTAGTGATTGTTGATACGCCAGACGCTGTACTTGTTGCAGATAAAGACAAAGCGCAAAATGTAAAAAATATTGTTGAACAGTTAAAACAAGCTAATCGTTCGGAAGTATCTTTCCAGCGTGAAGTTTATCGTCCTTGGGGTAAGTACGATTCTGTTGATAACGGCGAGCGTTTCCAAGTTAAACGCATCACCGTTAAACCAGGTGCAAAATTGTCAGTACAAATGCATCATCATAGAGCTGAACATTGGATTATTGTTTCTGGTACAGCAAAAGTGACCATTGACGATAAAACGGTATTGTTAACGGAAAATGAATCAACATACATTCCAATAGGTGCGGTACATGCACTTGAAAACCCGGGTAAACTACCTTTAGAAATGATTGAAGTGCAATCAGGTAGTTATTTAGGTGAAGATGACATTGTTCGCTTTGAAGATCGATACGGTCGAGCCTAGAAATTAGATAAAATTAAAGTTAAGTTAGAGAAGTTTGAAATGAAAGTAACCGTTTTTGGTACAGGATATGTCGGTTTAGTACAAGCGGCAGTATTAGCCTCTGTCGGGCATCACGTAGTATGTGTCGATATAGATCAGCGTAAAATTGACGATTTAAAAAAAGGCATTATCCCTATCTATGAACCAGGCCTTACACCATTGGTACAAGAGGGGTATCAAAACGGTTTATTGGAATTTACCACGAGTAGTGAGCATGGGGTATCTCATGGCGATATACAATTTATTGCTGTCGGAACGCCACCTGATGAAGACGGCTCGGCAGATCTAAAATACGTATTAGCGGTTGCGGCAACTGTTGCTACTCATATGGAGCAGCACAAAATAATCGTCAATAAATCAACAGTCCCTGTTGGCACTGCTGATAAAGTGCGAGCTCAAATTGCAGAGGTGTTGGCCCAACGCAATGTCACTATTGATTTTGATGTGGTATCAAACCCCGAATTCCTCAAAGAAGGCGCGGCGGTTAACGATTGTAAAAAGCCGGATAGAATCGTTGTTGGTAGTGAAAACGAAAAATCAAAAAAGGCGATGACAGAATTGTATGCGCCTTTTAATCGCAATCATGACCGAATGATATTTATGGATGTTCGTTCGGCCGAGCTAACGAAATACGCAGCTAATTCCATGCTGGCGACAAAAATTTCATTTATGAATGAAATGTCTAATTTGGCAGAGCGTTTAGGAGCTGATATTGAGGCTGTTCGTCGCGGTATCGGGTCGGATTCTAGAATAGGCTATCAGTTTATTTATCCAGGCTGTGGTTATGGTGGCTCTTGTTTTCCCAAAGATGTACAAGCATTAATTCGAACTGCTCATGAAGTGGATTACCAGCCGGCGGTCTTACAAGCGGTAGAAAACGTCAATGTAAAACAAAAACAAAAGCTATTTGAAAATTTAAGTGATTATTTTGATGGGCAGCTTGCCCAAAAAAACATAGCCCTATGGGGTTTATCATTTAAGCCGCAAACTGATGATATGCGAGAAGCTTCATCAATTGCATTGATGGAAGCCTTGTGGAGTGCCGGGGCTTCAGTGCAAGCATATGACCCAGAAGCCATGGAAGAATGCCAACGCCTTTTTGGTAAACGAGACGATTTACGCTTGATGGGTACCAAAGAAGCTGCTTTACAAGGGGCCGATGCACTAGTCATATGTACTGAATGGAGCCGCTTTAGAGCGCCAGATTTTGATCTGATTGTAGCCGAATTAAACCACCCTGTGATTGTTGATGGTAGAAACCTCTATGAACCAGATGCAATGGAAGAAAAAGGCATCGTTTATTATGGCATCGGACGTGGGCAGAGTGTTAAAAAAGCAGCGATATAGTCGTGCTAAGCAACAGGTAATTGCATGAAAATTTTGGTAACAGGCGCAGCAGGGTTTATCGGGTTTTATGTGACTCAGCGCTTGTGCCAAGCAGGTCATGACGTTGTTGGTCTGGATAATCTCAATGATTATTATGATCCTAAGCTTAAATTTGCTCGACTAGAACAGCTAAAGCAATATCCGTGTTTTACGTTTGTGCAAATGGACTTAGCTGATGACAAAGCCATTTCTCAACTGTTCAAGGAACAAAAGTTTCAACGGGTGATTCATCTGGCTGCGCAGGCAGGCGTTAGATACTCGATTGATAATCCTTTAGTGTATGGACAATCCAATTTAATAGGGCACCTTAATATTCTCGAAGGGTGTCGCAACACAGATGTTGAGCATTTGGTGTATGCGTCTTCAAGTTCGGTTTATGGCTTAAATAACAAAACGCCATTTTCAACTAATGATTCAGTTGATCACCCCGTTTCATTGTATGCTGCAACTAAAAAATCCAATGAGTTGATGTCACATAGCTATGCCCATTTGTATCAATTACCCACTACGGGGCTTAGGTTTTTTACCGTTTATGGGCCTTGGGGGCGACCTGATATGGCCTTATTTAAATTTACCAAGGCCATCCTCGAAGGTAAACCAATTGAAGTATACAATCATGGGGATATGTTCCGAGATTTTACTTATATTGACGATATTGTCGAAGGTATTATCCGTATTCAAGATGTTATTCCTAAATCAGACAAAACTTGGACTGTTGAAATTGGAAATGCTTCAACTAGCTCGGCGCCGTATCAAATATTCAATATTGGTAATGGCCGTCCGGTAAAGCTATTAGATTTTGTTCAAGCTCTTGAACAATCTTTGGCTAAAAAAGCTAATATAAACTTTTTACCAATGCAGCCTGGCGATGTTTATCAAACGTATGCCGATGTAGAAGATTTATTTGAAAAGGTTGAATTTAAGCCTAATACGGAACTTAGTGAAGGTGTAGATAAATTTGTACACTGGTACAACTCGTTTTATTAATAATTGAATAAAGAATGACAAATATGGACACAAAAAAACTCACTTGTTTTAAAGCTTATGACATCCGCGGCAAATTGGGTGAAGAATTAAACGAAGATGTTGCTTATCGAATAGGTAGAGCCTATGCGCAATTTACTCAAGCAAAAAATGTCGTTGTTGGTGGCGATGTTAGGTTAACAAGTGAATCATTGAAAAACGCGTTGGCACAAGGCCTAACTGATGGCGGAACTGACGTTATTGATTTGGGGTTAGCGGGTACGGAACATATTTATTTTGCTACTAGCCATTTAAATGCCGGTGGTGGCATTTGTGTAACCGCAAGTCATAACCCGATAGATTACAATGGTATGAAGTTAGTGCGTGAACACAGTAAACCTATCAGTGGTGATACAGGTTTACGCGATATTCAAATACTTGCTGAAGAGAACAGTTTTGTCGCAGTTGAAAAGAAAGGACAAATAACACAACACGATATCAGTGAAGCATATACTGAACATTTACTTTCTTACATAGATACGAGCAATATCAAACCCTTGCGTATTGTTGTTAACGCCGGCAATGGCACAGCAGGCCCAGCTTTAGATCATATTGAACATGCATTTAACAAGCTTAATTTGCCTGTAGAGTTCATTAAAATCCACCATGAACCAGATGGCACTTTTCCAAATGGCATTCCAAACCCGTTACTTCATGAAAATCAGCCGGTAACAACCAATGCAGTACTAGCACACAAAGCTGATTTAGGTATTGCGTGGGATGGCGATTTTGACCGTTGCTTTTTATTTGATGAAAAAGGGCAGTTTATTGAAGGGTATTATATCGTTGGCTTATTAGCAGAAAATTTCTTATCTAAAAATCCAGGTGCAAAGATCATCCATGACCCTCGATTAACATGGAATACTATCGACATTGTTGAGCAAGCGGGCGGTCAAGCGATTGAAAGTAAAACAGGGCATGCTTTTATTAAAGAAAGGATGCGTGCCGAAGATGCCGTTTATGGTGGTGAAATGAGTGCGCACCATTATTTCAAAGATTTCGCTTATTGTGATAGTGGCATGATCCCTTGGTTACTTGTTGCTGAGCTTATTTGTTTAAAAGGTCAACCTTTATCAACGCTGGTGGCCGATAGAATTGCCCTTTATCCATCACCTGGAGAGATCAATAGCAAATTAACTGATCCAAAAGCCGCAATTGAGCGAGTTTTAAATCAGTTTAAAGATGAGGCTTTATCGATTGAATACGTCGACGGCATCAGTTTGAGCTTTGAACAATGGCGTTTTAATCTGCGCTCAAGTAATACAGAACCTGTGGTAAGACTTAATGTCGAGACGCGTGGTGACGAGCAGTTAATGCGCGACAAAACCGATCAAATATTGGCGATTCTTAGACAAAATTAATGACTTATCATTATCGAGTCATCGAGTTAAGTGAACTGTGCCCCGAGGTTTGGCAGCAACAGTTTGTGCCTAAATATTTCGAACATACTTTGCATTGGCTGCTAGCTACTGATCGATACTTAAACAATGATAATGTCTGTCAGGCTCATACGTTATGGCAGGCAGGTGAATTAGTGGCAGCTTTGCCACTAATAAACACCAAGAATTCGTCTGGTATGATTCAGCTGGCCAATTTAACGAGTTTCTACTCATGTGAGGCCAAAATATTTACTAAAGATGACAAAGAGCATTTTAAGCATAAATTGTTGCATCACATTGTTAATAACAACGTTTGGCATCAGCTATTGCTTGGGCCATTAGATCAGCTAGAAAGCAAAGTCATTGTGCAAATACCTGTCTTTAAACGTAAAGTCGCCATTCAGCACAACTGGTTTGAAACCGATATTAATTCTTATGAACATTATCTAAGTGAGCGACCGTCTAGGCTTAAAAACACCATTAAAAGAAAACTTAAAAAAGCTCAGTCCTTAGGTGTGAATATTGAATATGCGGTAGATTTGCAAAGCTTTGATAAATTGTTTGCCCATTACCAAGAGATATATCAATTGAGTTGGAAGGGCGATGAGTATAGTTATGCCTTTATTCGAGAGATGTGTTTAGAAGCGTTAAAAGCCAACAAGCTATGTTTTGCCATGTTAACCATTGATAAAAAGCCAGCAGCAGCACAGATTTGGTTTATCGAGAATCGATGTGCGTCAATTTTCAAATTAGCCTACGATCCTCATTTTCAGCATTTATCAGTAGGCTCACTGCTTTCCGCCGACATGTCAAAATGCGCGATTGAAAAGTTTGGTGTACTAACAATAGATTTTGGTATGGGTAATGAAGCCTATAAACAAGAATGGATGAGTCAGAGCCGGTTGCGCAGTAGCTACTTGTTGTTTAACTGTCGAACTTTCTTTGGTATTTTGTCATGGTTGAAACGCGGCTTTTTGCCGACACTAAAACACTTATTAACCTCTATTTTACGGAAAAAAAATGACTGAAGAGTCTGTTAAAAGCACTATCATTACGATACTTACACGCTTAATGCCCTCTTATGAGAGCAATTATTGGTCACAGCAACCTGAGTTATTTGGTGCTGTGCCAGAGTTTGATTCAATGACCATAGTTAATTTAATTGGCGAACTAGAAGATAACTTTGATATTGAATTAGATGATGACGACATAACTGCAGAAAACTTCGCTACCGTTGATTCGGTTGCTGCACTTATTATTAATCAATAATGAAAACTCAAACCGCTGCCTGTTTTTGGCAAGGCCCTTATGAGCAACTTTATTTGCTTGAAAGAGTATGCACGCCATGTAAAAAGGTCGTGGTATTTGCTCCCCCGTTGTTTGAAGATGCTAATACCATACGCCATGTATACACTAAATTGGCGATTGGACTGCATCAACAAGGGGTGTCCTCAATTGTTTTTGATTACAGCGGTACAGGCGACAGTCAAGGTTGCTTAACCCAAGCTAAACTAAATGTCTGGCAAAAAGAGCTAGAACAAGTGTGCCAGCATGCTCAAAAAAAACATAATAGTGCCAATGTTACTCTTGTTTGCTGCCACTCCGCATCGTTAATCCTGACAGAAGCTTCGGTCAATTTGGTTGATCAAGTCGTATTTTGGCACCCTGAATTTAGTGGCAAAAAGTACATTAAACAGTTAAAGCGAACGGCGTTGACTCAACAACAAGGCCAACATGCTAGTAACCCAAACTGTCAACTTTTTGCAGGTTATGAAATCCCAACGTTAATGCTTGATTCGCTACAAGATCTACAAATAAAATTTGCTGAAAGTACAAATACTATATGGTTCGAGTTTAGTGTCGATAATGTTATGGCAGTAAGTAGAGAAAAGTACTTACTTGATTGGCAAACTCACACAGGGTTCGCGTTTGAAACGCTAAACGTAGAAAAGTTTTGGCAAGCTACGGAGCTGATTGTGCCTGATGAGTTGATTGAATCAAGCATAAGGGTGATAAATGACAATGCACAGTGAAGAGCTAGCGGTAAGCTTTGAATGTAAAGGCGAATTATTGCAAGGGATAATGCACTGTCATCCTGCCGCAAAACATGGTGTCATCATTGTTGTTGGAGGCCCTCAAACTCGTCATGGCAGTCACCGTAGTTTTGTTCAATTGGCAAGAGAGTTAAACAAAAAGCAGATAAATGTTCTGCGTTTTGATTATCGTGGTGCTGGCGATAGTAGTGGCATTATTCAACCTTTTACCGAAACAGTTAATGACATTGCTAGTGCCGTAGTTTTTTTCAAAGAAATGTATCCGGATATTGAATACCTGTCGTTATGGGGTTTATGTGATGCAGCGTCAGCAATTGCCATGTACTTAGAGCATGCCCCAAACAAAATTTCGCAGGTAACATTAGTAAACCCTTGGGTCAAATCCAGAGCGATAGAAGCCAAAACCTATATCAAGTTTTATTATGTGCAGCGGCTATTGAGCCTGTCTTTTTGGAAGAAGCTGTTTTTAGGTCGAGTTAATGTAAAACAAAGCGCTGCAGATATAGCGCAGTTTCAGCAGAATGCCCAACAAACATCGACAAACAACTTTGTTGATTCAATGTATTCTGGGCTAAGAGGCTTTAAGGGGAACATAGACATTATTCTCAGTGAAAACGATCTAACGGCACAGGAATTTTCGCAACTCATTCAATCGAACGCGTCATGGAAAAAGCTCGATTTTCACTCGTTAGTACTCGTTAAAGAGGCAAACCATACACTTGCATCACCTAACTGGAAAAACCAGTTAGCTAATTTGAGCATTAATGCGATTATATCTAGTTAATTAATGGCATTATCGATACAATGCTATCCATGTTAACATGGCGAAGATATTGGTATTTGCCATTGAATATAATCAAATTTTAAGAACTAAAATTTCAGTTTGCTAGGTATAAAATATGGATTTAATTTCTAAACCTAAGGTTGCAATAATTGGACTTGGATATGTTGGTCTTCCTCTAGCCGTTGAGTTTGGTAAAAAGTTCCAAACGATCGGTTTTGACATAAACGAAGGTCGAGTAAAAGAGCTCAATCAAGGCATTGATAGAACATTGGAAGTAACTAGTGAAGAGTTAGCGCAAGCGACACATCTTTCATGTACCACGGTGCCATCAGATATTTCTTCGTGTGACTTTTATATTGTTACCGTCCCCACACCTATTGATAAACACAAGCAACCTGATTTAACGCCGCTTATAAAAGCTTCTGAATTATTAGGAAAAGTTATCTGTAAAGGGTCAATAGTTGTTTATGAATCGACTGTTTACCCAGGCGCAACAGAAGAAGATTGTGTGCCAATTCTTGAACGAGAATCTCAATTAACCTTTAATGAAGACTTCTTCGTTGGTTATTCCCCAGAGCGTATCAATCCAGGCGACAAAACGCACCGTTTGCCGAGTATTCTAAAAGTAACATCTGGTTCTACACCTGAAGTTGCTGAAAAAGTTGATGCCCTATATCGAGAAATCATCACTGCGGGCACGTATAAAGCTTCTTCAATTAAAGTAGCAGAAGCTGCTAAAGTCATTGAAAATACGCAACGTGATGTCAATATTGCCCTTGTTAATGAGCTTTCTATTATTTTTAATCGACTAGGTATTGATACATTAGAAGTGTTGGAAGCCGCTGGCACTAAATGGAACTTTTTACCATTTAGACCTGGTTTAGTTGGCGGGCACTGTATTGGTGTCGACCCTTATTACTTGACCCACAAGGCTCAGGCGGTAGGTTATCACCCTGAAATGATATTGGCTGGTCGTCGTTTAAACGATGGTATGGGTCAATACGTTGTTTCTCAATTAATTAAAGGTATGTTGCAAAAGAAAATCCAAGTTGACCAAGCAAATGTTTTGGTGATGGGGTTAACTTTTAAAGAAGACTGTCCTGATTTAAGAAATACGCGTGTAGTTGATATTATCGAAGAGTTAAAAGAATACAATGTCAATGTTGATGTCGTAGATCCACTTTGTGAGAGCCAAGAAGCCTTTGAAGAGTATGGCATTGAATTAACGTCGAACCCTGAAAAAGGGCAATATGACGCGGTGATTCTTGCAGTAGCTCATAAAGAATTTAAAGCAATGGACATTGCCGACATTAAAGCGTTTGGCCGTGAAAATCACGTGTTGTACGATTTAAAATGCGCACTCGATAAAAACTACGTAGATATGCGTTTGTAATTAACAAAAAGGAAAGAGAAGTGACACAGTTTGAGCGTGTAAAAGCTGAATTATTACAGTCGCCAAAAACGTGGTTAGTCACCGGTGTGGCTGGTTTTATTGGCTCTAATTTATTAGAAAACTTACTAAAACTAAACCAAACCGTTATTGGTTTAGACAATTTTGCCACGGGTTATCAAAAGAACCTTGATGAAGTTAAAAATTTAGTTTCAGCACAGCAATGGCAAGGTTTTTCTTTTATAGAAGGTGATATTCGAGATTTTGATACTTGCTTAAAGGCAACACAAAATGTGGATTACGTACTTCATCAAGCGGCGTTGGGCTCAGTACCTCGTTCAATTGCTGACCCTATTACTTCAAATGCGGCTAACGTAACTGGTTTCTTGAATATGCTAGAAGCTGCAAAACAAAACCAAGTAGCGAGCTTTGTATATGCCGCGAGCAGTTCAACCTATGGCGACCATCCAGCGTTACCAAAAGTTGAAGAAAATATTGGTAATCCATTGTCGCCGTATGCCGTCACTAAATATGTAAATGAGCTTTATGCAAGTGTTTACGCTCGCACTTATGATTTTAAGTGTATTGGCTTGAGATATTTTAATGTTTTTGGTCGCAGGCAAGATCCTGATGGAGCATACGCTGCCGTTATTCCAAAGTGGACAGCAGCAATGATCAAAGGTGAACAAGTTTTTATTAATGGTGATGGTTTAACTAGCCGTGATTTTTGTTATATCGATAACACAGTGCAGATGAATATTCTTGCTGCAACAGCTTCAGACGACGTCAAAAATGAAGTGTATAACGTTGCTGTTGGCGACCGCACAACTTTAAATGACTTGTATTCATCCATTAAACAAGCATTAACCGAAAATGACGTGTCGGTTGCACTTGATGCTGAATACAGAGATTTTAGAGCAGGAGATGTCAGGCATTCTCAGGCTGATATTTCAAAAGCCAAAAACAACTTAGGTTACCAACCAAGTCACAAAATTCAGCAAGGTATTTTAGAAGCGATGCCTTGGTATTTAAATAACGTTTAGTCAGTTAAAGGCTGTTCAATAAGGAATTAATTATGAAAATTGGGATAGTTGTAGGAACACGTCCTGAAATTATCAAAATGGCACCCGTTATTCGTCAATGCCAAGAGCGTGATATTCCATATTTTATTATTCATTCAAATCAGCATTACTCTGAAGAAATGGATAGTATCTTTTTTAAGGAATTACACCTACCACAACCTCACTATAATCTAGGTGTAGGCTCTGGGTTGCACAGTAACCAAACAGGTAACATTTTAATCAAAATGGAACCTATTTTATTGGAAGAAAAACCTGACGTAGTGTTAGTGCAAGGCGATACCAATACGGTGTTAGCTGGTGCACTTGCGGCATCTAAACTTGGCATTAAAGTTGGTCATATTGAAGCAGGCTTGCGCAGTTATGACAGAACAATGCCAGAAGAAACTAACCGTATTATGACAGATCACATTAGTGACTATTTATTTGCTGTTGGTCCAAACCAGCACAAAATTCTGTCTAAAGAAGGTATTAGTGCCGATAAAATTTTTACTGTTGGTAATACCGTATCTGACTCCTTGTTCCAGCACTTGGAAATATCAGCTGAAAAAAGCACGATATTACAAGAGCTAGGCGTTACGGATAAATCTTACTTTTTGGTGACGGCGCATCGTGCATCAAATGTTGATATTCCCTCAAATCTGAAAGAATTATTAGCGCTATTTGATCAGTTACATGCAAAATATAGCCAAACTATCGTCTGGCCAATTCATCCAAGAACACAAGCTAAATTAAAAGAATTTAACATTGAGGTTCCTAGTTATCTTAAGCTACTACCACCAATAGGCTATTTGGATTTTATTCAGTTACAGAAACATGCCCGTTTAATCTTGACCGATTCAGGTGGTATTCAAGAAGAAGCGTGCTTATTAGGTGTGCCATGTATTACTTTACGTGAAAATACCGAACGTCCTGAGTCTATAGAAGTAGGCGCGAATGTTCTAGTTGGACGAAATGGTGATAAAGCCGTAGCTGCAGCAGAAAAATGGCTTGCAGCTGATAAATTTAGTTGGGAAAATCCGTTTGGTGACGGCCATGTCGCGGAAACCATTTTAGATATTATTACGGGTACTGAAACAGCTAAAGATGAAACCATTATCGCGCGAAATGAGTCAATAGCCGTCATCGGCATGGGCTATATGGGATTACCCATTTCTAGCTTAATTGCACAAGCGGGTTACTCGGTTACTGGTGTAGATTTAAGCCAAGATAAAGTTGATGCAATAAACCGTGGCGAATGTCCATTTGATGAAGTGGGTATGCCTGAATTAGTGAAAAAGGTTGTGTCACAAGGCTTCTTAAAAGCGTCAACCGACATTCCAAGTGCTGATACCTATTTGGTTGCAGTACCAACGCCACATAAAGACAACAGCTGTGATCGCAGCTACGTATTCAGCGCGGTTGATGCCATTGCTAAAGTAGCTAAAAATGGTCAAACCGTTATTGTTGAATCAACCATCTCGCCGCAAACTAGCTTAGCGGTAGAACAACGCTTTGCCGATGCAGGGTTAACTATTGATGTAGTTCATTGCCCTGAGCGCGCAATTCCAGGTCAAACTCTACATGAATTAGTTCATAACGACCGAATTATTGGCGCTTCAAATGAGCAAGCTCAACAAAAGGTTAAACGAATTTACCAAAGTTTTGTTAAAGGAGAAGTGTTCTTAACTGATTTGACAACCGCTGAGTGTGTTAAGTTAGTTGAAAATACCTCTCGTGACGTAGGTATTGCTTTTGCTAACGAGTTAGCAGAAGTTGCACAAGAGCTTGATGTTGACGTATACGAAGTGATCAAATTAGCTAATCGTCATCCTCGTGTGAATGTATTAACACCAGGCCCTGGTGTAGGTGGTCATTGTATTCCAATCGATCCGTGGTTTTTAGTTGAAAACACTAAAGCTGGCGACTTTGTACGTATGGCGCGAAAAATCAATGATGAGCGTCCGGCAAAAGTAGCAGATCAAGCCATTGAATTACTTAAGTCTGTCAATGGCAAAAGAATTGGCATTTTAGGCGTTGCATACAAAGCAAACGTTGATGATTGCCGTGAAACACCTGCTGACGCAATATTGGAACACTTTGTCAAAAATGGTATAGAAGTGAGTTATCACGACCCATTTGTGCCAACTTGGGACTGTACTCGCATAGAGTCAGTGAAAGAGATAGATGAATGGGCCGACGTACTTATTTTAGTAACAGACCATACTTGCTACAGTAAGTTGGATATTAATAAACCTCTCCTAAATACTCGAGGTTAAGAAATAAAAAGCTCACACTTAGTGAGCTTTTGTTTATTTGAAATGTGTGTGTTTAAGTATAAATAGCACGCTGAATGTTTAAAAATAATAAAAAGACACAGGGAAAAATCAATGAACCCAAGAAAACATGCATTAGCCCTAGCTGTTGTATTGTCACTAACTGCTTGTGGTGAAAAACAAACGGTGGAAACTTATTTAGCGCAAGCTGAGCAACTAGAAAAAGAAAACAAATTTAAAGAATCAGAAATCGCTTTCAAAAATGCTGTGCAGTTAGCACCAAATGACGCAAATTTGCGTGTTAAGTTTGGTCAGTTTTATTTATCCCGTGGTGAAAACTTAGGCGCAATAAAAGAATTAGAAAAAGGCCAATCTCTTAAATATGAAGGTCGAGGTTTAATATCTTCACTTGCAAGGGCGTATTTGGTTTCAGATCAGAACGACAGTGTACTTGAGTTAGGTGAGGCTGCAGAAAAGTTAACATTAGAAGAGAAAGTTGAGTACTTCTCTTATCAAACACTTGCTCTGATCAGAAGTAATGAGTTAGACAAAGCAAGAGAATTGGTTAAACGCATTAACGACATGTTACCTGCTAATGCCCATGCGATATTGGCCAACGCATACGTTGCGCTTGCCGAACAAAAGATGGATAAAGCATCGACATTGGTGGAAAAAAGTCTCAGCGTGTTAGCAGATAACCCAGAGGCTGTAATGCTTCAGGGGCAAATATTTGCTGGCCAATCAGATTATGAGTCTGCTGCAAAAAGTTTTAAACATTACCAAAAGTTGCAGCCCCAATCTAAGCTGATTTATTTATTGTTGGCTGACACCTTAGTCAAAACCGATGATTACTTAGAAGCAGAACAATATGCAGATGCCATTTTATCAGCAGTACCAAACCAGCCTGTTGCGTTATATGTAAAAGCTGTCGTCCGGTTTGCTGAAAAAGACTATAAATTAGCCCAAGAAGTTGCTGAAAAGGGTCTACAAAATGGTTACATGGTGCCACATTTAAGACTTGTTGCCGGTGCTAGTGCGTTTTATCAAGCAAACTATGAACAAGCAAATCATCACTTGGGCAGTATCTTACATCAGTTAACACCTGAACACGCTGCGAGAAAAATGTATGCCGTGAGTCAATTTCACTTGGGCTCTATTGAAAACATTGCTGCGGCATTAGAAAACTACCAACCAGTTACTGAAGCAGATCAGGAGTTCATGTCGTCTTTGAGCTTTAATTTACTTTCTGTTGGCGCCACTGAGCAGGCAAAACAGCTAGTAGGCCAAACACCGACAATTGATAGCCCACTGGCTGCAAGTCGCCAAGGTGTACTTAAATTGTTGATGAGTGATCTATCTGGTGTTGAAGATATAGAAAAAGCAGTTCGTGAAAACCCAGAATTGATCGGTGCTGAATTAGCGCTTTCCTACGTTGCATTAGAGCAAGGGGATACAGAAAAAGCATTGTCAATTGCCAAGAATTGGCAAGAAAAAAATCCTGAAAAAGCTGATGGTTATAACATGGCAGCTGCAGTTTATATTCGACTAAAGAACTTAGATGCGGCAAAGAAGGAATTAGAGAAGAGCTTAGAAGTTGTACCCGATAACATTTTTGCCATGACTGAGCTATCAGCGGTATTTAATGCTCAAGGTGACAAAGAAAAAGCGTCTACTTTAGCAAAACAAGCCGTTGAAAAACACCCTAATCATGTTAAAGCGTTGCGTATTCATTATGCTTTGGAAAAGTCAGAACAAGCATTGGGGTTAATTAAGGCGGCATTTGAACAGGCTGAAAATAAAAACACTTATGCAGTGTTGTATATGGAAGCATTAGCAGACCAGAAAAAGTTAAAAGATCTATTAGCTGTTGCAGATCAGTTAACCCTTAATATGCAAACGCCTAAGAAAGTATGGCAGCTACAATTATTTGCTCATCAACGTATGCAAAAAGGCGATTTGATTAGGCAAACGTTAGAAAAGTGGAATGATGTAAACCCTTATCACATTGAGCCTGTGATGTTGTTGGCTGATTATTTTGTAAAAACAAGACAAATTGATCGTGCATTAACTTCTTTGAACAAAGCTATTAACGGTGTTCATAGCGATAACACAGAACTGAAATTAGTGAAAATGCAGTTATTGCTTGATAGCGGGAAAGTTGATGAGGCAAAACGCTTGTTTGCTGACATCGATAAAACACAAATTAATGACAGTATAACCACAGGTATAATTGGCCGAATTGCGTTTTTGGAAAAAGACTTCGCTAAAGCAGTAAAGCATTTAGGCGAGTATTATCAATCGTTTTCATCAAGTCAGAATGCGGTGTTATATGCATTAGCACTGCAAGAAGCTAGTACAATGACTAAAGCGGTCGAGTTTCTAGAAGAGCATATTGAAAAAAATGCTAAAGATGTTAGAGCTAAAGATTTACTGGCCAGTATGTATGCACAAGTTGATCAAAGTAAAGCACTCGTTTCTTATCGAGATATAGTAAAGTCACAGCCATTAAATGTTGTCGCTTTAAATAACCTTGCTTGGTTAGCAATGGAAGATAATTCTTTGGAAGAAGCGTTAACTCATGCTGAAAAAGCTTATGAATTGGCACCTAAGGTGCCTAATGTTGTAGATACCTATGCTCAAGTGCTAAGTAAACTTGACCGTAAACGAGAAGCGTTAAATAAGTCGAAAGAAGCATATGACTTAGTGAATGGTCGCGACATTGATATCAAGTTACATTACATTGAAATATTACTATTAAACAGTCGCACCAATGAAGCTAAAGCACTGTTGTTGGATGTGAAACCTCAAACAGAAAAACAAAAATCAAAAATATCTGAGTTGTTGAACAAAATTTAGATCTTAAGGAATAAAGATGAAAAAACATAACATTATCAATCTGTCATTTGCAGTCGCCATGGGATTAGGACTAGCAGCTTGTAGTGAAAAAACGTCAGATGAATATTTGGCACAAGGAAACAGCTCTCTCGAACAACAAAAAGTCGCTGATGCCATTGTACAGTTCAAAAATGCGGTTCGAGTTGATCCTAAAAACGCGGCAGCACGTTTGAGTTTAGGTTTAGCCTACCTATCACAAGGTGTATATGTCAGTGCAGATAAAGAGCTAGAACAAGCAATAAAACTTGGAACATCAGACGAAAAAGCCGTTTTGAATTTGGCGGTAGCTAGAGCAAAGCTTGGAGATGTAGATGGCATTAAGTTATTGCTCGAAAATCACAGTTCGCTTAGCGACCAAAATTACCAAGGTGTTTTATTTTATGCTGGTGTAAGTTCATTAAATGCTAATGACAATAGCCAAGGGCAAGATTACCTGCAACAAGCAAAGGGTATCAACCCCTCAACAACCTTTGGCAAGCTATCAACAGCCTATTCGACATATGCTAACGGCAATATCGACGAAAGTTTGGCAACTATTAATGATTTGTTAGCTAACGCACCGTTAAACAGAGAAGCATTAATTTTACAAGGACATTTACGATCAGCCAAACAAGACTATGCTGGGGCAAGTGAAAGTTTTGCTAAACACGTAGAAATTGCACCAAAAGATTACGCTATTACGCTGTTTTTAATTCAAGCGCTAATTCGAGATGAACAATACGACAAAGCCGAAACATTAGTAGATGATATCTTGGCTCGATTTAAAGATGCTCCTTTGGCACATCAATATAAATCGCAGATTGAATTTAGTAAGGAAGATTATCGTTCAGCCATCGGACATGCAGAAATAGCGATAAAAAGTGGATTGCAATTTGATGTTGCACGAATGGTCGCGGGTGTAAGTGCATACAAACTTGGCGAATTAGAACAAGCATATTCTCAGTTAAAAAATATAGAAGACAGATTACCCCCGTCACATCCATTGCAAAAAGTGCTTGCTGTTGTAAAAGCTAAGCTTGGCTATACTGATGAGGCGTTAGAAAATTACGCGATACTGGAAGGGTTAACTCAGTCTGATGTTGATATCCTTAAAGAATCAAGCCTAGCTCTTGTTGCTGCAAATGATTTTAATTCGGCACAAACACTTTTGAATAAAGCACAGGCTTTATCTCCAGATGACCCGTCGATTGCTATTCAGAAAGGGGCACTATTATTATCACAAAAAGATTTATCCGGATTACAATCAATCGAATATGCCTTAAAGCTAGATCCATCACTTGAAGATGTAGAGCTTTCATTGGCTTTACAATATTTGCGATTTGGACTAGACGAAAAAGCACAAGCTATTGCTGATAAGTGGTTAAATGATGATAGCCATTTAACCGCAGGGCAGCTTCTTCAGGGCATTATTGCTGTAAAACATGATAATAAAGAGTTGGCGATAAAATCGTTTGAAACAGTCTTATCAAAAGAGCCGGAAAATTTAGCAGCGTTATATAATTTAGCAATTTTAAGTGAAGAGTCGGCACCCGATAAAGCTAATACATTATATGAAAAAATCATTGAATTATCGCCGAACCATTTAGGTGCGCTAAATCGTTATAGCCTTTTAGCACAAAAAACAAACTCGCTAGATAAGTCGATTACTTTTATTGAACAGTTATCTAAAAACGATAAAAGTAACATTGGTTTAATGTTAGGACTAGCGCAGAATTATCGCTTAAATGGTGAAATTAAAGAAGCAATTAAAGTTCTTGAAAGTATCAAAAATGTTGATAGTTTACCCGATTCTTACTGGATCATTTTAGGTGACAGTTATACGCAAAACAGGCAACTGACAAATGCTAAAGACGTTTTTAGCCAAGCTGTTAAACTGTTTCCACAAAACTACATTCTTCACCTACGAATGATTGGCGTATTAGAAATAGAAGAACAATTTGATGAAGCGTTAACTGCAGGAGAGGAGGCGTATAGGCTGTTCCCTAATAATACGCGCCTTGAAATGCTGTTAGCTTATTATGAAATGCTCACTGGTAACGAGAGCAAATCAAACTTTTACCTCACGAAACTCAAAGATAAGAATGTAGTCCATCCCTTCATTGATTCAGTGAAAGGGCAAACTGCTTTAGCAAATAAACAATATGAAAAAGCGATTACTGAGTTTTCAGAAGCATATAACAAACAGCCAACGTCGAAATACGCAATCCACCTTTCGAGAGCGTTACTTTTCTCTGGCAAAAGGTCTGAAGCAGAAAAGGTCTTAGAGCAACATATTGCTAAATATCCTGATGAGAAGACTCGTATGTTATTGGCAAGTCTTTATTCGGGCGATGACCTTGATAAAAGAATAGAGCAGTATAAATTGGTACTGACTGATTCTCCGAATAACATAATTGCACTAAATAACTTGTCGTGGGCTTTATATCAAACAAACCAATTGGATCAAGCCAAAGTTTATAGTGAAAAAGCTTACAAACTTAATAGTAATTTATTACCTATTTTAGAAACACATGGTGTGATTTTGTCGGAGCTAAATGACAGCGGTAGTTTTGACGTACTAGAAAAGGCGATAAATGCAGGGAGTAAGGATGCCAAAACTAAACTAGCCTTTGCTAATCAATTAATTAATAAAGGTAGCTTGGAGAAAGCCAAAAGAGTTATCGAGGGTATTGAAATTGATAGTAAAGATACGCAAAGGGAAGTTTTAAAGCTTAAAGAACGTTTATAGGATCTTAGGCTAGTCCGATAACCACATAGAGTTAACTAAAAACAAAAAAGGCTAATCAGTTTACTGGTTAGCCTTTTTAGTAACTCTAATAAGATAAAATAATGTACAAGGGACTGATAAATTTTAAATAAGTAGTAAATATAATTTCTTATAAACTCAGAATAACAGCATGAAATATTTTCGAAAATCAGAGAGCTTTATTTAATAGCAACTAACTAAGCCATAATGAATTGTTTACTCACCCTTGTGGCCTAATACAGCGCTATGTTTATAAACTACTCCACTCATTTATTGATACTACAAATACTAGAAATCTGCCTCGTACTTAACCTTGGAAAATAGCATTTCTAAAAATAAAAAAGGCCGCAGAAGCGGCCTTTACATATGAAATTTATTGATTAAGCTTTGCGCTTACGAGCAGCAGCAAAACCTAATAAACCTAAACCTAATAAAGCGATAGAAGTAGGCTCAGGGATAGAGTTACCAGTTAACTCAAAACCACCTTTTAATAGGCCGTTAGGACCACCAGGTTGGAAAGATGAAGAAAGAACTAAGTCAGAGCCACCAGCTTCACCGTTAGTATCAAAGTTAGATGCAGCAATACCGCCTACAACACTTAAGTTTGCAGAGCCAGTACCCGTATCAGAACCAGTACCTAAGTTTGTACCGATACCTGTTAAGTTTGTATCTGCTAATAATGATAACCAAAGTGTACCTTCACCAGCAGTTGCTTGTGTACCAACATAGTTAGGGTTGTGGTCAACAAAAATATCAATTGCTAGGTTTTTGAATTCAAACGTACCCATGTTGCCAGCAATTGGGTTGAAGTCTACTAATTCCATAGAAAAAGTAAATGTAAGCTCACAACCTGGGCAGAACGAATTTACGTTATTAACGTCGCTGTTAAACTGGTCGAAAATACCAAAACCGTTAACAATATCACCAGATTGAAAAGCTGCATTTTCAAAAATGTTACCGCTGCTGAAAAAGTCTTCAGCTGCTGGGAATGAGTTAACTGAATCTGGATCCCAAACAACACCACCAACATTAATTTCAGCTGCTTGAGCTGACATTGATAAACCTAGTGCTGCTAAACCAATTGCTAAACCTTTCTTAAAGTTCATTTAAATATCTCCTGCTATAAATCTTTTACTAGCCCAAAAGGAACTACGTGATATGCCAATGTATAAGCTATTTGTGTGCCAATGTTTTGAAATGTTTTTAAGGTGTTGAATGTTAAAGGAATATTTATTGTTTTGGAATTTGCCTTACAAGGTCAAAAATAGAGAGTGTAAAATTTTTCGATACCGAATGCTTAAATAGTATGCTTTTGAGTTTGAATAAAAAAGAAGAGATATAAAAAAAGGCCGCAGAAGCGGCCTTAATATATATGAAATTTATTGATTAAGCTTTGCGCTTACGAGCAGCAGCAAAACCTAATAAACCTAAACCTAATAAAGCGATAGAAGTAGGCTCAGGGATAGAGTTACCAGTTAACTCAAAACCACCTTTTAATAGGCCGTTAGGACCACCAGGTTGGAAAGATGAAGAAAGAACTAAGTCAGAGCCACCAGCTTCACCGTTAGTATCAAAGTTAGATGCAGCAATACCGCCTACAACACTTAAGTTTGCAGAGCCAGTACCCGTATCAGAACCAGTACCTAAGTTTGTACCGATACCTGTTAAGTTTGTATCTGCTAATAATGATAACCAAAGTGTACCTTCACTAGCAGTTGCTTGTGTACCAACATAGTTAGGGTTGTGGTCAACAAAAATATCAATTGCTAGGTTTTTGAATTCAAACGTACCCATGTTGCCAGCAATTGGGTTGAAGTCTACTAATTCCATAGAAAAAGTAAATGTAAGCTCACAACCTGGGCAGAACGAATTTACGTTATTAACGTCGCTGTTAAACTGGTCGAAAATACCAAAACCGTTAACAATATCACCAGATTGAAAAGCTGCATTTTCAAAAATGTTACCGCTGCTGAAAAAGTCTTCAGCTGCTGGGAATGAGTTAACTGAATCTGGATCCCAAACAACACCACCAACATTAATTTCAGCTGCTTGAGCTGACATTGATAAACCTAGTGCTGCTAAACCAATTGCTAAACCTTTCTTAAAGTTCATTTAAATATCTCCTGCTATAAATCTTTTACTAGCCCAAAAGGAACTACGTGATATGCCAATGTATAAGCTATTTGTGTGCCAATGTTTTGAAATGTTTTTAAGGTGTTGAATGTTAAAGGAATAATTATTGTTTTGGAATTTGCCTTACAAGGTCAAAAATAGAGAGTGTAAAATTTTTCGATACCGAATGCCTAAATAGTATGCTTTTGAGTTTGAATAAAAAAGAAGAGATATAAAAAAAGGCCGCAGAAGCGGCCTTAATATATATGAAATTTATTGATTAAGCATTGCGCTTACGAGCAGCAGCAAAACCTAATAAACCTAAACCTAATAAAGCAATTGAAGTAGGCTCAGGGATAGAGTTACCAGTTAACTCAAAACCACCTTTTAATAGGCCGTTAGGACCACCAGGTTGGAATGAAGAAGACAAAATTAGGTCTGATCCGCCAGCTTCCATATTAGTATCAAAGTTAGATGCTGCTAATCCGCCGACAACGTCTAAGTTGATAGCGCCTGTACCAGTATCAGAACCTGTACCTAAGTTAGTACCAAAACCAGTTAGGTTTGTAGCGCCTGCAAGTTGTAACCATAGGTTACCTTCACTGGCAGTTGCTTGAGTACCTACATAGTTAGGGTTGTGATCTACATAGATATCGATCATCATGTTTGTAAATTCAAATGTACCTGCACCACCACCAAAATCATTGAATTGAACTAATTCCATTGTAAAGGTAAATGTTAATTCACAACCTGGGCAGAAAGATGCTGCATTGTTTACATCGCTGTTGAATTGATCGAAAACACCAAAACCAGTTACGATATCGCCAGGATTAACGGCAAAATTCTCAAATAAATTACCACTCGAGAAAAAATCTTCAGCTGAAGGGAATGAGTTTACTGAATCAGGATCCCAAACTACACCGCCAACGTTAATTTCACTGGCTTGAGCTGATAGTGACAAACCCATGGCTGCTAAGCCAATTGCTAGTCCTTTTTTAAAGTTCATTGTTATCTCCGTTAAATATAAGTTTGTTTAGCTTTAAATAATTTGTTGAGTAAAAGCGTGATGAATAAAGCATCAGTCGTGCCAAAGTTTAAAATTAGACTTAAGTTATAGAAATAAAAGAAAATTTTCAGGGAGTAGATTTGGGCTAAAAATTAAACAATATTAAACTGTAAAATTTTCTGATACTAGATATTGTACTATTGTACAAATATGGTGTGTTGAACATTATGGTCATTGTTAGAACTTCACTAACATAAAAAGTGAAAATGGTTTTTACAGCTCTTGAATGGAATACAAGATTCAATATAAAGGTAGTGAATAAAGTGCCCGTGAATAATTGATACGGGCACTTTGATTGAGAGATTTATACTGGCGGTGCTATTTTCTAGTAACCAATTTTCTCGATGCGCCAAACCCTAATAGTCCAAGTCCTAGCAACGCTATAGAGGTTGGTTCTGGAATTGAATTACCTGTTAATTCAAATCCACCTTTTAACATTCCGTTTGGGCCACCTGGTTGGAAAGAAGAAGATAAAACTAAATCTGTACCGCTAGCTTCGCCATTGGTATCAAAGTTTGAAGCTGCTAACCCACCAACTACATTTAACAAGGCTGACCCTGTACCGGTGTCTGAACCTGTACCTAGATTGGTACCAATACCAGTTAGGTTACTTGCACCTTGAAGTGAAAGCCACAAATTACCCTCAGAGGCTGTTGCGCTTGTGCCTGCATAGTTTGGTGCATGATCTACGTAAATGTTGATCATTAAGTTTGTAAAGTCGAATGTTCCTGTCGTCCCAGAAATTGGAGTGAAAGCGACAAGTTCCATTGAAAATGTGAATGTTAATTCGCATCCTGGGCAAAAGCTTGCTGCGTTATTCGCATCGCTATTGAATTGATCAAAAATACCGAAGCCATTGACGATATCTCCAGGGTTCGCCACAGCGTTTTCAAATAAGTTACCGCTGCTGAAAAAATCTTCAGCATCAGGGAATGCATTAACTGAGTCGGGATCCCATATTACCCCACCCACGTTGATATCAGATGCTTGTGCTGACATTGACAAGCCAATAGAAGTCAATCCTATTGCTAGCGCTTTTTTGAAGTTCATAGTGAATCTCCCGGTTAAGTCGATACAGTTTAAATTTGTCTGCCGTCCTTAGCCTACAAGAGATAATGCCAGTCTCATGCCAGATTAAAAAATAACCACTTAAGGTGTTGAAAAAATGAACAGTTTATTGGGAGGGGTTTTAGGTGAATTGTACAAAAATAATGGCGAGTGTAAAATTTGCTGACACTCGCCGACTAAATAAAATTACCCTAGATTTATTCCTTTTCTTTCGCCGCTTTGTCGACTTTATTAAAGAGCTTATTTGATGCGTCTATAAATTCATCGACACTACTGCTTTCAGTCACTAAGAAGCTAGGTGTTAATAAGGTTGAATCAAATTGTGGTCTAACACTAAAGTCAGGTTTTTTACTTAGTTGAATCAAATAAGTACCGCCAAATAGTAATAGTGTTAAGCCCGCGGCAATTGCTGTTCTTCTTCTATTGCTAACATGAAAGCCAATATAGGTATTTAACCAGAACAAAATAAAAGCTAACGAGATAGGAAGTAACGTCATTAAATAAGCTAACATCGATTGGCTGGAACTATTAAATTTAACAACGGTTTCTAAGAAGTCACTTACCCAAGTTAGGTTGTAAAAAACGAAACATACTCCAAGTTGTGTCCAAATTCTTGCGTCGTGTTTCGTTAGGTGTGAAACCAGAGCGATACCAATTGGCCAGATAGCAAACACCAAAGTAATACCCGCAGCAGGTACAACATATTGTGTAAAATTAATGTCTTTAGGGCTATTAAGGAAATATAACCAACCCGTGATTAATGTGAATAACAACACATTAAAAATTAAAACGGCAGGTTGTTTAGTTGCGTTGATTAAGTTTTCAAACGGACTAAGGCTTATACTGTCGCTTACTGGATGATGTGGGAATAAGATACGTATTTGACTTTTGCCCAAACGAATAACGTCGCCAGAGTTCACAACATGCCCATCGGCTGACTTTTTCCCTTCACCGAGAAAGCTACCATTGATACTGTCTAAATCTTTTACACGCCAATGTTGCCCGTCAAACTCTAAGGTTAAATGATCAGGACAAATATGCGGATCCGATAAAATAATGTCGTTATGATAGGCTCGACCTATAGAGACATGATCGGTAAGAAATTTATCTCTACTGATAACTTTATGGCCGCGACTTACTTCTTCAATAATTATTTCCATGTCACAGATTCCATAAATTGTTTAGTAAACGATTGTGCGCTTTGTTTTGATACACCAGCAAAAGTAAAGTGGCTGATCAAAGCTTGCTGATGGTGGTCTACAGAAATAGCTAAATAAAGCACATCATATAAATCATCAAATTGTTTGTAAGCTCGAGTACAGAAAATTGCTTTGTTGTTGATACCTTGGCTCTGTGGCATGACGATATCATGCTGACACTTAAACTCGGTAACATCTTCTTTATCAGCTTTATTACCTGGCATCACTCGGGAAACCTGGCGCTGGAATAGCTGATAAAATTTAATATCACTTAATTTTTTAGCTTGTAAATAACGAAACTCCATTTCAAGTGAGCCGGTGTAAAAGTTACTATCGATATAGAGGTTCTCTTCCAGTGAACAATTTGCTAATACCATTAACATGACTGCATCTTGTTTATCTGCGTTTGACTCCCCCCAGCAACGAATGAAAGGTACATCAATGGTTGGAACAAGCCCGTAGCCCAAATTTTTAAGTTGCCATGGACTTTCTAACAATTCGGTTACTAACTGATGTTGATAATCGGTTAGTTGACTTTGCATTTGTTGAGCAATATCAGGCAATTCATCATTTTGATACGCTTGGTATAGTGCTAAAAGTTTTTCGTGAGGGACTAAAAAGCCTATTTGGTTACCTGAGGTTGCAACATTAATACCTACAACTTTTGTCTCTTTATTAACAACGGGACCACCGCTCATACCAGAGTTAACTGAGCCGGTAAAATGAATACGATCACTAAAGGATTCACTTTTCAATCCGTTATAGGTGCCTGGCACAACTATCATGCCTAAGTCATGTGGATTACCTAATGAATATATTTCTTCGCCTTTTACTGGGGCAGCTTGTGAAATTTCAAAAAAAGGCATTTCGGTTTCTACTTGACGTTTAACCAATGCTAGATCGTTAACAACATCAATACTTAATAGAGATAAATCACCTTTGTTGTCTTGATCGTCTATATATTCAATTCGATATTTTGCGGGATGACGAGCAAAGCTTGAAATAACATGGTAGTTAGTTGCGACGACACCATCGGCGCTGATTTGAAAGCCAGAGCCAATAGAAGATTTTTCGCCACTGGCTTTATCAATGATTCTGATCTGATATAAAGAAGGTGCTAACTGTTTAAAAATCGCTTCCGCTTGTTCGGCTGCATATGTCCAAGTACTGCCAAATAGCAGTAATATGCATAATATTTTTTTCATCCAACTTCCTAAAATGAACTAACGCTCTTGGCTTCAATACGATGTATTGTGCCACTTGTATTATTTTTGTCACCCTATATCAAAGCTTTTGCTTCATCGAATTGATCGCGTCTATGATATAGCGCATAAATTGATACTATCAAATCGCCTTCGGGCAAGTAACCTGAAATTCAAAACGTTAGGTAAGAAAGCTGGGTAATATTATGGCGAATTAACCAAATTAATCGCCTAGGCTAAGGAGAATAAAATGGATGAACAACAAGTAGAACAATATTTATTATCAAAACCCTATAGCGCTTTTGATTACCCGTTTGGGCCGGAAGTTAAAGTGTTTAAGGTCAAAAATAAAATGTTTGCTACCTTAGCGTTGGGCACTGGCTCAGAAAAAGACTGCGGGGAAAAAATGGCGGGTTTTTACTGTGTTAACTTAAAGTGTGAGCCGGAAGAGGCGATTATGTTAAGAGATATATTTTCATCTGTTATTCCCGGTTACCACATGAATAAAACCCTTTGGAATACGGTGATTTTAGATGGATCAGTACCACAAGGGGAAATAGAGAGAATGATCGATAACTCGTTTCAGCTAGTGGTGAATAAAATGACCAAGAAAGACCAGCAGTCAATCTTGGTACATTTATAAAGGTTTAAATGTCGTTAAGTTACATTCAAAAACCGCTGTTTTAATATTGCAGCGGTCACATGATCCCAAGCTTTGCTGTTGTAACTGGCTTTTAAATCATGATTGATAAAGCGCCATAATTCAGTTGCTTGCGGATCGAGTTTAAAACGGTCAATAAAGTCTTTTTCCACGACAATAAATTGCTGTTTGTAAGGCAATAGCCATTTAATCTGCGGATGTTTTTCTAATACAATTTTAGCTTGTGAATAGTCTGCAAACCATTCGTTAATAAAAACATCATTTTGCTCGGGGTATAAGTAAGTTCCCCAGTTTAACGGCGTATTGTTTTCGCTAATACCTGAAAAAAATTGATGCGCTTGGTGCCAGTGCACAAAGCCAAGTTGCTGTGACACAATAGTTAAACAGTGTTTAAGCTTTAATTCAGTTAAATTAGTGTTTAAACGTGTTAGTTGTTTTTCTATTTTTGCCGTTATCATTTCGCCCGATTTGAGACGTTTGTGTAACTTTTTTGCCTGTAATTTAATTTCGTTTATCGCAAGTTCCATATGCTACTCCACGTTAAGCTCTAATTGACATGACCAGGCCGGGCTAATAACTAAAGAAATTTTTAACGCAGCGTTTAGAGTTGTCTCGCCGTGTGTAGCGTAAAAACAAAACAAGAGCAGACAAAGATATTTATAACCTGTTGTTTGTTGTCGTTTTTCAATAGGGAGATGTGAGATCACAATTCAATTCCTCTAAGTAATGTCGGCGCTCCGCTAAGCCTACTTAGTTCAAATTGAACTGATAAAAATACGAAATGTTCAGAGTGATATCATCTTTGGCGGAATAGGCGTCTCTGCAACCTGCCGCCGATTTTAAGGAATGCTTATTTTTAAGTCAAGTTAACTGTTAACAGAGCTGACATCGCAAAAGATAGGGCGTGTTAGCTCCGCAGTAGATTTAAAAATAATAACTAATGGCCAGTTGTGCGGTCATTGTTTCATAGTCTAGCGAGCGAAAAGCTCCGGGTGCTTTGTCACTGATCAAAGATAAGTTGTTAATCGCGCCATACCTAGCTTCAAATTGCGCTGCCCACTGTTTAGTTAGCTCATATTCAACACCAATAAACAATTGAAAACCATTGTCGCCATCACCACTGTAGGTCATTTTGTTGTTTTCGTCTTTAAGCTCAAGTTCAACGTCCTGAGCCCAAGTTACACCAACGCCAGCGTATGGGTGCCATGCTGAGTTGGTATTAAAATAATAATAACCGTTAATGAGAATAAGACTAGAGTCGTAATGACCATCGTTATATTGCCCACCCATATTTAACTGTATTTCAGCGTCATTACTTCTGTTTTCCCAAGCAAATTCAACGGCTAACACGTCGTTGTATCGGAATCCAAAGGCTAAACCAACGTTGTTACCATTTTCTAACATGATGTCAGCGTTACTAGATAATGCATCTATATTATTAACATTTGCCATCACATCTGACATTTGGCTTACACCTAAAAACGGTTTGATAAACCAATTGTTATCGGCAAGCGCGCGCTGAGGTGCTAATAAGCTTAACGTCGCAAGAGTGAGATAGACTATTTTCATGCGTGATCCATGTTAAAACATTTATTGGTCTTTGTTTTAACATTAGTCTATTGCACAAAATTGATCTAATTTTGCTTAATTAATGTCGATTATCTTTTGCTGAATCCATGACCACATGGGTTTCAATCATACTCACCTGAGGGATAGCGCCTAATACGTCGGCATGTACTTTTTTATAACTATTAATGTCCCGTGTTTCTATGCGGAGCAGGTATTCATAGCTACCTGTCACGTTATGACATTCAGTGACTGCCTCTATTGGCATTAATGCTTGTTCAAATGCATGTTGGGAAGAGGTTGAATGGTCGCGTAATCCTATCGCTACATAAGCGATAAAACCTATGTCTAATTTGGCCGAGTCTAAAATAGCACGATAGCCTTTAATAACTCCTGCTTGTTCTAATTCTTGCACCCGTCTTAAACATGCTGATGGCGATAAACCAACTTTATCGGCAAGTTCGGCATTGGCGATGCGGCCATTGCGCTTTAATTCCTGCAATATTCTTTCGTTAAATTTGTCTTTTTTGAACATATCTTGCGTAAACTCTAATTCTTTAACATTAATAGGCTGAATAATTGTCGTCTACTGCGCGTAAAATTGCTATCGCTTATTTGATAGGAGAAGTTAAATGACGATAGATATCATCATGGCGTTATCACTTTTTGCTTTTGTGTCCTCCATTACACCGGGACCAAACAATTTAATGTTAATGACCTCAGGCGTAAACTTTGGCTTAAAATTGACGTTACCGCACTTATTTGGTGTCGCGATAGGATTTACTGTCATGATAGTGTTAGTGGGGGCAGGTATTGTTCAATTGTTTGATGCATGGCCGATGAGTTATAGCGTGTTAAAAGTGTTAAGCATTAGTTACCTTTTATATCTCGCCTATAAGATTGCAACAGCCACAGCAATAAACAAGCAAGATAACACAGAAGCAAAACCCATGACCCTTGTACAGGCTGCTTTATTTCAATGGGTCAATCCAAAAGCTTGGACCATGGCGTTAACGGCTGTCAGTGTTTATAGCCCAACGGGCAGCATTATTGCGATTTTAATTGTTGCCTTAGTTTTTGGCGCCATCAACTTACCGTGCATTGGGGTATGGGCGATGCTTGGTGACAAAATGCAATCGACATTAAATCAACAGAAATACTTAATTTGGTTTAACCGAATGATGGCTTTGCTGCTGGTTTTATCACTACTTGTTGCGGTTTGATGATCAAAAATCAGGCTCTACTTCAAAAGTCATTCGCTGCTGGCTGATTGGATGAAGAAAGCTCAGTCGCTGGGCGTGAAGTTTGAGTCTGTCATCAGGTGTGCCATATAAATCGTCACCAACGATGGGCGTGTTTAATCCTTCAGCATGGGCACAATGCACTCTAAGTTGGTGCGTTCTACCGGTAATGGGATATAAAAGCAGTCGAGTTTGACCATGCTCTTCTGCTAATTTTTGCCACTTAGTATGCGCAGGTTTACCCGTTTCGACACAGACCATTTGCCTTGGTCTATCGTAAAAATCTAGGGTAAGTGGAAGGGTGATTTCACCTTGTTGCTGTTCAATTACACCATCAATCAGTGCGACATACCGTTTTTGTACTACCTTGCTAATAAACTGTTTTTGAATATGTTTATGGGCTCGTGTTGAAAGGGCGAGTACCAATAAGCCAGATGTTGCCATATCCAATCGATGTAAAATTAAATGACCAGTGGCGTCAGGGTTTTGTTCAATAATTCGTTGATAGACTGAGTCTTGTATGGTTTTACCGGGTACAGATAATAAGCCCGAGGGTTTATTGACAACAACAATGTGTTCATCTTGATAAACAATGGGTAGAGGCAGGTCGGCAGCTGGGTTTTCAAGTAGCGGGTTTTTCTCGACAGTTAACCCCTCAAGCATATGGTTTAGTATCGGCAGGCATTTACCTTGGCAGGCAGGATAAAACTGCAAGTGTTTTCTAACTTCAGATTTTGGTGCATTGCCCCACCAAAACTCAGCCATGCATATTGGGGTAAATTGATGCAAAAAAGCATACTGTAAAAGTTTAGGTGCAGCGCAGTCACCACTACCAGCTGGCGGCTTTGGTATTACCGTGCCTTTAAACAGGGTTAATACGTCTTTGGTTTCGCCTTTTGCGTTGAGCAGTTGATATTGCTCAAATAGCCACTTTTGTAACTTGTGTGATAGTTGCCTGCGACGCTTTTTTAAACCACTGAGTTGCTGATGTAACGTATCATAATTAGCTTGAGCAATTTCGATACGTTGTTGCCAATAGGTTTTTAATTCGGCCAACGCTTTTTTATCAAAAACACTTTGGCGTGATAATTCAATACTCTGCTGTTTAATATGTTCTGCCGAAAGTGTGTTTTGTGCTTCAGCGAGTTGCAATTGTCGGCGTAGCTCTTTGCGCATCACTTTGTTATCAATGTTGGTTTGCTGACGTTTTACTATTTGAACGTCTGCACATTGTTTTTCAGCGTGCAAAAGTTGTGTCGCGTATTGGTATTTGGCACTGTTTTCTAGCGCGGCGATTTCATGATTAATCTGGTTTACATGCTGATGTATCTGTTGTTGTTTCTCGTCACTGGCAAAACCGTCTACTATGTTGGGCACAAAAGCAATATCACTATTTTTGTCAGTTTTTGTATCGATATTGCCTGAAATTGCCGTTAAATAGCCTAACTTTCCCTCAGGTGATTTAACCACTAACACCCCATACATACGCCCCTGATTTGTTGAATTTTCAGGATGAAAATGGGGTAATTTTTGCTGTAATTCTTGTGCTGCAAGTTTAGCTAAAGGATTTGCTTGATAGGCAAATGGGTAGGTAAACTCTGCTGGAATTTTTAGATGAGCTGTAGGCTGAGAAAATTCAGTAAAACAAGCAAGGTGAGTGGTTGGCATAGCGCAGTAATAAAATCTAACAGAAACGGCGCTGTATTTTATCAGAGTTAACCAGTGATTAAACATCAATCATCACAATTTTCTTCAACACCGTTACAACATTTGTGGCACACTAGCGCTCGAATTGAAATCGAATAAATTGCTTGGAAGAAATTATGACCTTGGAGTGGATTGCCATTTACCTTGCCTTAGGGGCTGTTGTTGGTTTTGTTGCTGGCTTATTGGGAGTTGGTGGCGGTGGTATAATGGTACCAGCACTAACCTCTATTTTTATCGCACAAGGTGTTTCGAAAGACCAAGTTGTACATTTAGCTTTAGGCACATCGATGGCTTGCATTGTTTTTACTTCGATTGCCAGTTTAAAAGCTCATCAACGTAATAAAGCAGTGTTATGGCTAATTGTGTCTCGTATGGCCGTTGGCGTGTTGTTTGGCACATTTTTAGCCACGTTTGTTGCGGCTCAACTTAATTCCACCTATTTAGCGATATTTTTTTCTGCTTTTATGGGGTATGTCGCGTTTCAAGCTTTTTTCAAAAATTCAAACTCGTCAGATGCAAAACCTTTAACGACCACACACATGGTTGCCTCTGGGACAGGTATTGGCGCGATTTCTGCGCTGGTATCCATCGGTGGTGGCTCATTAACCGTACCGTATTTAACAGCAAAAAATATTGATATTAAAAAGGCAATTGGCACATCGGCAGCAGTTGGCTTGCCTATTTCTATCGCTGGAACCATTGGTTATTTGTTAAATGGCTGGCAAGTTGAATATCATCGCGAGTGGGTATTTGGTTTTGTTTATTTACCAGCAGTACTGTGTATCGCAACGGTGAGCTTTTTTACCGCCCCCTTGGGAGCAAAGCTTGCACATAGTTTACCAGTAGCAACATTAAAAAAACTGTTTGCCATACTCTTGGCTGCGTTGAGTATCAAAATGTTAATGTCAGTACTGTGATCAAGGTTACAGTGCTTTTTTACGTTTAAATTTTTGTTCAACAACTTGCTGTTGGTAAGTTTGCAAGTCTTGATAACTATCTATGGTTATTTGCTCAATTGGTGAGTTGTAGCTGATATCACGTAACAGCTCGATATTGTAGGGGCATTTGTTAATAAGCTGTTTTATCGCAGACACATCTTCACTTTCAGCCTTGATGAGTTGATAAAACAAGGTTTCGGCAAAGGTTGTTGGCGTCACAATGGTAATACGTTTGCTGTTAGACGCTAAATAATCTGGGTGGTAACTTGAAAGCGCCAAGGTGTGTTTTGGCGTCGGAAAGTCCACAGTCATGTCGCCCAATTGCATGGTTTTGCCGGTTTTTTGTTTAAAACCAAACTGTTGCAAAAACCCTTGTACATACTGGCGTTGTCCAACGGATAACACGTCATAATCATTACGGACAAACCAATTGTCATCATAAACCGTTAACAAAGGTAAGCCATTAACGGCATATAAATGCTTGTCTTTATTAATAGCTAAGGTGTCGGCAATATTATGTAAATCTAACAGCATCTCAACTCACGTTTATCCATTCTTTTCTTTAGTACGTTTTAATGAGCCAATAAGTTTATCAATCGAGATTAATAAACTTATTGGCAATCAAATGGCGACATCAACTTGATGGACACCTCGAGCTTGAAAGTTATTATCGTAAGCAAAACTTGAATATCGCATTTGGGCCTTGATATTGCCTTGCCTGTCTAAAAAGATGAAAGGCGTTTCATGGGCTTGTGTATTGATCCCAGCAATACCTACGTCACTCAGTGACATATAACGTCCAGAGCGTTTGCTTGTCGTTGGTTGCCAAATGTATAGATCATGGTAGGCACTGTCATTTTTATCAATAAATCCATTGCCATCTTGGTCTAACGTCGCTAGCTCACTAAATCCTTGGCCGGTTTGTGGACCAAATAGTTCTGTGCCATCATCGGCTCTACCATTATGGTTTTTATCATAAACTAAATAACCCACATCGCCATTAAAAACCGGCAACGGGTTCAGTGTATTATCGCTATTGACGTCAAACTCTGTTGTGCCTTTAACATTCCCTAATGGTATATCTCCAAATTGAACGATAAGCGGGTCTTTCAATTGCGACAAATCAACTTGTCGATATGATGTATATGTGTAAGCGCTTTCAGCATTATATTGGTAACTCATGGTAATTTGTTTATCACCTTGGCTAAATTCTCCTGCAATAGAAAAGCTTAACGCTTGGCTAAAAGTTTTAAATTCCATGATATGTAGAACATTTTCCTGTTGGCTATCAAGCTCTATCGGTATGACAGCTTCGTTTAACGCACTGAGTTGCTCACTTGTCAGTGTTTTAATATCTTGCTCTAACATTTCAAGTGTTGCGTTGTTTTTATCGTCAGGATTTAAAAATTCTACTAACTTTGCTAACAATAACTTTATCAGTGCTGACTCTTCATCAGCAGGTGAAGTAATCTCTTGTTCTGCGCTTTTTGATGTCTTTTGTGCTGGGGGTAAATTGGTTAACAAGGTGTCTCCAATTTCGTCTGTTGTTAATGGAGAGGGGGCGGAAGCTTGCGCTTTATTTGTCGATAACGGCGGCGCAGCAAGGCGCTGCTCTTTAATTTGAACATGCTGCTGATACTGCACATTGGCACTAATACTCTTAGTGATCATAGCCATGTTAGATTCCTTGCCTAAACGATTGGCGTATTGTGATCATGTTATCGGCACAAATAAAATAAAGTGTATGTTTTTTGCTCAGGTCAGATCTGTTAGTTTAAGACCCATATTTATTGAAGAGATAAAACGAGAGTACATTGACTCTCGTTATACAAAAAGATTTCTAATGCTCGTAATTAAATGGTGTAACCGGCAGGTGAATGACAGAATCAGTAAACCATTTCAAATTTAACTTTTCACCAGCATCTTCAATGGTTTCTATACTCACATCTTTACCCGTGCCCATATTGACTTGAGTCGTGTGATTTTTGTTTACATCAAGTACCAATGCAATACGACTGCCTTTTTCCATTAGTTTTGCATTCATTCTTGCATTAATCAGTGGAATAGTTGTTTTTTGGTCAGGCGTTAAAAGCTGTCTGTTGCTCATATCTTTGGCATAACTTGCACGGCTGCGATAATGGGTTAAATGAAAGGCTTTACCATCTGCTTGTATGTGATAAAGGTTAAAACCAATATCTACATCTTTTTTATTCACCGCAATTGAAAAGTAACCCGTTGGTGCACCTGCGTATTGCATATCCTGTTCAAATGGTTGTGAAAGAAAAACGATGCCAGTCTGTTCTGCAAGTTGATCAGAAATGATATCAACTGCATCGAGGTTGTGTTGAACACTTCTATCTGCCATATCAACAACTTGCTGGTGTGAAGCAATTGTATTAGGTTTAGTGGTACCTAGGATTTGGAACTGGCCTTTTTTTGGCGCCGCTAGATAGAAATCTATGCCATTAGCATTCATTGCCTGATAAGAATCAGCAAATTGCCATGTATTACTTCCCATCAATTGATAATTCACTTTGTTTTGTACTAAAGCAGGTTTTTCTTTGCTGTATAACAGGTGATCAAACCAAGCAAAAACGGTTTCTTCGGTGTCTTTTTCAAGCGCTACTTTATCGAGTTGGTAATTGCCTAAATGACTTCTAGGAATATTTTGTGCACTCCAGTGATTGTATGGGCCAATCAGCAAGCTGTGATTTGCATTTGGATTATGGCGATAATGCTCAGTCATAAAATCAATCGCTGAGATCTGCCCACCGTCGTAGTAGCCCGTTACTGTTAAAACTGGAATGTTAATATTAAGATAGTCTTTGCCGTAGGGCACCATCTGTTGATAGTACTCATCATAACTTGGGTGACTTAACCATTTTTGAAACCAAAGGTTTGCTTTACCTGCAAGCTCATCAATTTCTTTAAAGGCTCTGCCACTGGTAAATAGCTCTTGGTATAAGTTGTTCCAATATTGCCAGTCTCCGTATACGGATTGGTCCATGGTTTTATTGTTGGTCACGTGGAATGACCATTGATAGTTTGCGGTCAGGAAAATATTGTTTTCCATTGGTAAACCCGTTGCTAAGTTTGCCGCAGTATAGGGGGCAATGGCTTTTAGTGCTGGGTGGTGATATTTTGCTGCCGCCCATTGGGTAAAACCATTGTAGCTTCCGCCATACATAACAACACGACCATCACTCCAATCTTGTTTGCTTATCCAATCTATTAAACGAGTTGCATCTTTTCCTTCATGCTCCCACGGGACAATCACGTTATTACTGTTACGTTTACCTCTAGTGTTAGCGACAATTCCAACATAGCCGTGAGCAGCGGCATGTGTTGCGGTTCTTATATGTGAACGTTCGTCAGCATAAATAGTAAATTGAAAAGCTGTAGGGCGTTTTTGTTTATCTGTTTTTGAACGCACAATTGTCGCAGAATGTTCAATACCGTCTTTGGTGGTAATCAACACATCGGGTTCAATGATATAGCGTTTTTGATTTTCTGCCGCTAATAGCGGCTTAGTAACCGGAATTACCTGAGCAACAACATGGTAAATTTCACTGTTTGATACCAATTGAATAACTTGGGCTTCGTTAAGTGACTTGTTGTCTTTCAGTTGTTTAAAAACGTTAAACACGTAATTAAGCGCATTGTTGACTGACCAACCTAGGGCTGCGTCAAGTTTGTAAAGCTGTTCGTTATCAGCAGCTTGTAATTGCTGATTAAATTGAGCAGTTAATGCTAGTTCAAAGTTTTGAGAGCGCTGGCTATTATTTTTTGCCTGATGGAATAACTGGTAGTGATAATATTCCAGAGGGTATTGCTGTTTTGCAATAAGTGCATTGAGTTTATCTTGCTCTTGTCTTATTGAACGTAATGCTGTTTGAGTAAACGTTGATTGTTCGCTGACGATTGCTTCAGGTAATGCTTTAGCGAGTTTAACTAATTGTTGATAAAAATCCTCTGATGTTAACAGTCGCTCTGCATCTTGTTCAGAATTTATGGCGTCGTTTTGAAGCTGTGACAAATTAGCATAGCTTGTTTGTTGTGCTTTAACATTTAAGGCAGATAAAAATAGCACAATAAAATAGATTGTCATTGTTACTATTGGTTTTGTTTTAGGTAGAATTAACATCTTGTGTCACCTCATGTTTAATGATGAGGGCATGATAAAAAATTGCTAAAGTGATGTAGTGAATTCGACATGATTTGTGGTGATTTTAGGTGACCAAGTTATTTTTATTAAATAAAACAAATAAATAGAATAATAAGTGAAATAATAAACATGCGTTGGCAAATTGAACAATTTGTATTTTGTGACCATAAGCTCACCTTAATTAATGGGCAAGAAACACAACAATTAGAGCCTATGGTAGGAGAGCTATTAAAGTTTTTTTGCCAACACCATAGCGATATTATTACCCGTGATCAATTAATCGCAGGCGTTTGGCAAGGACGTGTGATCACTGATAACGCAGTTAATCGAGTCGTCACTAAGCTACGCAAAGTATTTGCTGATGACGCTAAAAAGCCTAAGTTTATCGCGACCTATCCAAAAAAAGGCTACAAGTTTATTGCAAGCGTAACTGCAATAAGTGAAGAACACCTTGATGAAAGCGTCGACGCCCTGAAAGCTATAGAAGACAATATACCTGATAACAATTTATCTAATACTAATTCACCTGAAATTAGGTCGTTAAAACATATCTCACAACAAAGACGTCAGCTTTTAATTGTCTCTGCGATTCTGGCATTTGTTATGTTGTTCATGACCGTTTGGTTGGGTCAGTCTGTATGGCAGCCAGCAGAGAAATCAGCGGAAATTTTCACACAATCAAAAGCGTTAACACGAAATCCAGGCCGAGAATCACAGCCTCATGTTTCACCGGATGGTAATTACCTGATGTTTACAGAATTTCTATCGGGCAAAATTCACTTGCGAATAAAATCACTTGTTGATGGATCACAAATATCTGTTGAACACGGAGCTGAAAATTGGGTTGGCCCAGGTGATTGGAACAAAACTGGTGATAAGCTGGTTTATCTGACGACAACTAAAGACAGTTGTCAGTATTATTTACGTGACTTTGTCGATATGACGTTGGGAGAGCCGAAGTTAATTCATAATTGCCCTGCAGGCAGCTTTGGCAAAATTATTTTTACTCACGATGATGATTTGCTGGTGTTTAGTGAAGCAAGTTTTCGAGGTGAGCCCTTTACCTTATTTAGTTTACGTTTATCGACAGGGGAAAAACGCAAGCTTAATCAACCTGAACTTGTATTAGGAGGCAACAGCCAATACGATTTGCATCCGGTTGAAAACAAATTGTTATTGTCCTCGCCCGATAAACAGCAGTGGGAGGGATTTTATTCACTGGATCTAACAACCGATCAGCTAACCCTGTTATTTAAACAAGATGCCTTTATCTGCTGCGGGATATGGGATCACACGGGTGAGCGAGTGGTGTTGCTTGGTGAGCATCCAGCTTATGAGTTTGTTAGCTATGATTTAACGGGTGAAGATCGAGAAGTGGTGTACTCTGGCAACCAACAAGTATCACCGCCAATGCGTCATAGTAATGGCATAGATTACCTATTTGGCTCCGGGTTTAGTAACCAAAATATAAAGTTATTATCATTAGATAACGGAAAAAGTCAGCTTGTTGCTGAGTCATCTGTTGATGAACGATTGGCAAGGTTTTCTCAATCTGGCGATAGCATTATTTATCTTAGTGTTGCTTCAGGCCATGAGGAAATTTGGTTTTATGATCTTGAGCAAAAAACAACGCGTCAAATCAGTCATTTTAACGATGCAAGACACTATGTTGATCTTCACTGGAGTCCCGACGAATCTTTCGTAGTTGCCTTGAGTCTTAACGAAATTCATATCATCGACTTTACCACAGGCCTAGCCAAAGTGGTGAAAATGCCACAAAGAGAAATTACTGGTTTATCACTAAAAGATAACCGCACCTTAGCATTTAGCATCAAGGTGGGAGAAAATTGGCAAGTACATCATTACGATTTAGCCTCAGAAACGTTAAAGCCAATTGACGCTAAATGGCAATTTGTTCGCTATCAGGCGGAGCAAGACGACATTATTTGGCAAGATAAAGACGGCCAATATTATGTAGGCGAAGCACAAATAATGTTAGATGATGAGTACCTTAGTACCATTAACTTTATTGAACGTCGCCACTTTAATATACAAAAGGTTGGTTCTCAATTCTTATACCAAGAATTTAATGAGGGTAAGTACCAGCTTACTTCTTATGATATAAATAGCAAAGAGAGAGTAGTTGTTTCAGCTAACGATAGCAGCTACTTTAATCGAAATAAGCAGTCGATATTGTTGAGTGAGGCGGTTAGATCAAATGCTGATATCTTTAAAACGATTGCCAGTAACTAACGTTTTATTGCTGTAAATGTGAACATATAAGCTTACCTGTTATTACCCAAATGTTGTTTTCGCAGTTGGGCTGGTGTTACGCCAAAATGTTTTTTAAAAGCAGTGACAAAATTGGCGACATGAGTATAACCCGCTGCATAAGCCGATTCGCCAATAGATAAACCGTCAATAATGATAGCGATTCGTGCATTTTCCAAACGTTGTATGCGCAAATACTCAATCGCTGTCACTTGATAAGCTTCTTTAAACTTTCGTTGCAATGTACTAACGCTAATTCCTAACTGCAGAGATAACTCTTTGAGACTAATGTTATCGTCTACAATAGCTAATAGTGCATCTTTTAATTTGTTATCTGCAACTTGCTCAATCTTTTTCGTTTTATTTAAGGCGCCTGAAGTGACGCTATAAATTTTATGCTCTTTGAGCGTTGGCGACAGTAATAAAGGTAAAATAGAATTGATGAACTGTAGTGTTAACTGTTCTGCATGTAGCTCATTTTTCACACCACCAGCTAATTTATATTTTAATAATTGCCCAGCAATAACTTTTATATTATCGGTAACATCCAGTTGATAAACGCCGACATTATGAGAAAAAATAGCGTTAATTTGCGCTCGATCATTTGCTGTTTGACATCGTGACAATAACCAAGATTTTTCAATGGTGACATTGGTTTTACAAACGGCGTGACCATGAATTAAATGACGGGTGAACACCTCTGGTTGACCGATAACATTGACAAATAAAATAGGCCGCTCATTCGCATTAAACTCAAATGTGTTGTCACTTAAACTAAAGTTTACTTGACCATTAAATAACAAATTAATGCTTATACACGGTAATAATTGAGAAGAGCAGCTACCATTTTTATTTTCAACAATATCGCAACAATGTACCGATAAGCCCGAGGGAAACCTATCAAATAATAGGTCGCCATTAATAACAACTTGATTAACTTCCTGAAGATTTTGAAAGCGCATTTGATGGTGTTGATACCGTTTACTCATCATATGCCTTAAGTCATTTAAACTGACCGTTTTATCCCGCATCACCCTAAGTCCTGTAATTCGTCGCTAAACGATAGATGATCTGACGATTTTGCAAAATAGTTTGCAGATTTCGCAAATTAATTAATGCACAAGCAACCATAGCACATTGATACAATAATGAGAACAATTCTTATTTAAATTGCTAATAACTACATTATTTAACGTATTAACAAGGATCTATCATGTTTATTTCACGTTTCAACAAAAGCGTGCTTGCAATTGCGGTATCGTCAATGTTTTCGTCAACTGTTTTTGCAGATGAATTAAAGGATGATGATATTGAACGTATTTCTGTATGGAGTACTCAAGTTAAAACATCGTCACTTTACTTAAAAGGTGAAGAAATTGCCGACAAGCAAGCTGATCATATTTCTGATCTGTTGCGCTCTATTCCTGGTGTCGATGTTGGTGGTGCACATTCATTAAATCAGCGCATTACCATCCGTAGTATGGATGATAAAGATTTAAACATTACCATCGATGGCGCAGCACAAAATAGCTATATGTATCACCACATGGGGAACTTGCAAATTCATGCTGATATTCTGAAATCTGTTGATATTGAAATAGGTTCTAACTCTATTGTTAACGGTGGTTTAGGTGGTGCGGTTCGTTTTGAAACCAAACAGGCTCGTGATTTACTAGCACAAGACCAGCGTTTTGGTGGCCGTGTTCAGGTAAGTGCAGGCGATAACTCAGGTAGTAATTATTCATTAACGGGTTATGGTCTAATTGGTGATTCTTTTGATTTTCTTGGCTATTACAACGCAGTTGAGCGCGATAACTATGAAGTTGGTGGTGGAAAAATTAAGGATCATTTAGGTGAAGTTGTTGAAAATACCGATGGTAAAGTGCGTGGTTTGTCAGGTGACCTTGATGATGCATTGATCAAATTTGGTTGGAATATCAGTAATGATCAGCGTGTTTCTTTAGGTTATGAAACCTATAAAGATCAGGGGGATTATACTTATCGACCAGACATGGGGTTAGCTACGGATATCGCAGCAACTCAAGCGCTAAAACTGCCATTACTTTGGCCTACCGAATTTACCCGCGATACCTTGACCTTTAACTACGATGTAACTTGGGGCGAATCTACCCTAAAAGCTACTGCTTATACCAATACTAGTGAGTTATGGCGAGACCAAACAGGCTGGGCTCAAAATGAAAGGTTTGCAAATAGGGCAGCAATTGTTACGGGGGAAGCTAAAAATAGTGGTTTAAATGTGTTAGCTGAAACAGCAATTGAAAGCGACAATATTAGCCATGAACTTACCTACGGTTTTAACTATTTAGTACATGAAACACACTATGAATCAAAAACTACTTCAGCGGTAGATACTTCGGAAGAAGAATCATCAACCGTGTCATTTTTCATTCAAAACCGTGTCACCTTTGAAAACGGTATTACCTTGATCCCCGGCGTTCGATATGACAATTATGATATTGACTCTTCAGTAGTAGATGATAGTTATGATCAAGTGTCTTTTTCATTAGCTGCTGAGCTGTCAATCTCTGACAATACATTGTTAAAGGTAAGTAGCACAGAGATATTCAAAGGCCCAGAAATCAGTGAAGTATTTGTCGGTGCTGGTCAAGGAGAAACCGAGAACCCACACATAAAAGCTGAAACTGGCTTAAACACAGAAATTGCGATTGCTTATCAAGATGCTGTGTTGGGCGCAGATGCTTTTTCAATGGGTGCTACACTATTTCGCACAGTGATAGATGACTACATTTACGATTACGCTTCAATCCCAAATGATCCTAATCCACGTGCGTCGTGGAAGGACAATATTGGTGATATGGAAATAGACGGTTATGAAGCGTATGTAGGCTATCAGCTGGGCAACTTCAATGGTCAAATTACCTTTTCTTCTGCTGAGAGTGATTTGGATGCATTTAGTCAATACAAATTAGCTCATGACGGTGCACGTTTAGATCGCCAGCAAGGGGATACTATTAGCGTTAATTTTAGTTACGCTATTGATGCACTGAATCTTGATGTTAATTGGGAAACCATGCAGGTCAGTGACGTCACTAAGGGTATAGATTTAGGTGGTGCTACAGAAAACAATGCTAAACAGGGCTTTGTTGTTCACAACATTTCTGCTCATTGGGAGCCAGATTCTTTAAAAGGTGTGACGGTAATTGTCGGTGTTGATAACGTGTTTGATGAGTATTATGCTTCACAATCTTCACATACAGGATTATCTAAACATTTCCTTTTTGGTGATTTGTATCTGTTTGATTACGAGCCGGGACGCAATATCAAGGCGACAGTTTCATATCAATTTTAAACTTAGTTAATTTGTTTTGATATTAAGGCCAAGAACGCAAGTAAGTATATGGCCTATTTGCGTTTTCTTTTATTTTTCTTGAACTTTTTACTAGTTGTATTTTCCAAAAGGTTTTATATTTTATTGAATGTAAACAATTATCGTTAACTTTTAATTGTTAGATTTACAGGAAAAGTAATGTCCAGATTTGAAGGAACAGCTGCCGTAGAGTATGACGATCGTATTAGTATGCTTGTACCCGGCTATCAAATTATGCATGAAGCAACAGCAAGTTTAATGGCAGCACATTATACAGAAAAGGCGACTATTTTAGTGGTTGGCGCAGGGACAGGCAGTGAAATATTAACTTTATCTCGTATAAACCCCAATTGGAGTTTTGTTGCCGTCGATCTCTCTCAAGATATGTTAGATATTGCTTCAGTTAGATTTCATGAAGCAGGTATTAGCCATCGAGTCAGTTGCTTTTGTGGCGACCTATCGCAATTAAGACGAGTTAAATTCGACGCTGTAATTTGTTTATTAGTGATGCACTTTATCAAGGGCCTAAACGATAAACAGGAGTTTTTAATTGAAATCACCATGCGGTTAAAACACCATGGCCAGTTATTTATCGCGGACTATATGAAGTTTAGTCAAGACGAAGTGGCTTTGGCACAGGTTAATATGTCAATGTTGCAAGGAATGAATAGAGACTCCGTTGCGCAAATGCAGGCAAAAATGTCACTTGATTTTGATGCTCTATCAGCCAACCAGTTATATAAGTTGGCGCGTGAAGTAGGGCTTAGTCGGCCAAAAACATATTTTCAATCATTGTGCTATCAAGCCAATATGTTAACCCGCTTGTAATTCCTCAACGTTTTCATTTTTTACACCACCAACAAAATACCACCAGGATTTTTACGACTCTGGTGGTAATTACTTCAATTGCTATCAAGCGTTTATAAGGGATAGATAAGGCAAGTTAAATAGAGGTTAATAAGAAAATTATAAATAGTTGGAAAAAATACCAACACCGCATGTTTGCTAGTTAAGTTTAGCAGGGGGGATTGCAAATCACCTTAAATAGCAAACAACGTCTGCGGCTTGGGTATTACTTTGGGCTTTTCTAATCAATCGTTGCCTATCATACATCATAAAAAATAAAAGTAAACACAAATAAGAATGGTTTTCATTTAAGTGGTGTTTGTGTACAATTCTCCAGCATTATTAATTTGAGGTACGATGCTGTGAATATTCAATTTCTAGAAATAACTATGGCGCAAGTTGCAGAGTTACTAATGGCTCCAGTAATTGTTGCTATATGTGTTTTGGTTGTTTACGCCATTTTTGCTCTTGGGCGTTTTTTATCACAATGGTTGATTAGGCGACAGCATTTGCTGACCTATACTCGTCAAATATCTGATAGTCAAACCCCAGCTAAGACCGTTGCTGGTTATCCAGTTCACAATTATTTTATTGTTAACCCAGAAGCCAGTGATGATGAGTTGGAAGTTGTTGCACTTAAAGAATTGGAAACCTTACGTATTGTAACGCGTGTCGCTCCGATGTTAGGACTGATTGCTACCATGATCCCAATGGGACCAGCACTTCAAGCTTTGGCTGATGGCAATATTCAAGGCATTAGTGAAAATTTAATCATTGCTTTTGCTGCAGTTATTTGGGGGCTAGTGATATCTACACTGACTTTTTGGCCTGCATCAGTAAAAAAACGTTGGTGTGCAGACGAGTTAATAAACATTCGTAAGGTTAAAGAGAAATAACAATGCGTTTTTTAGATGAAGATGAAGAGTTAAACCCAATAATCAGTGCGGTCAATTTAGTCGATGTATTTTTGGTGATAATCGCTGCATTGCTGATTGCACTAGCGCAAAATCCTCTTAACGTGTTTTCTGCGGATGATGTGACTGTTGTTAAAAACGCAGGAAAGCCAAACATGGAAGTTATCGTTAAGCAGGGAAAAGAAATAAAACAATATAAATCTACGGGAGATATCGGCTCCGGAGAAGGTATGAGAGCAGGTGTAGCATACAAAATGGCTGATGGTAGTTTTGTTTATGTGCCTGAAGATAACAAGGACATTGATAAATCAAACAAGTCAGCAATGACTAAATGATACAAAAGTGAAGCTATTTGTTCATATAGTTGTTTTAGCGCAAATTTTATTTTTATTGAAATAACCAGTATCGCTTTTAAATTCGTTATAATAAAGCTATACGTTCAATTGAAATGATAGGTTGTCGCGTTGTCCGATCAAAAAAATTTAAATGCGCCGTTACCACAGCAAGTTGCGATGCTGTCAGAGATTCTAAATACTGTTGGTGCTTTTATTTATGCTAAAGATTTAGCGGGCCGGTACACCTACGCGAATCAACTTGTTTTAGATTTATTTGGTCAAACTCAAGAACAGGTGATAGGGAAAGACGACAGCCACTTTTTCGACTTAGCGCTTAACAAAGGGCTTACTGATAATGATCAACGGGTAATGCAACAAGGGCAGGTTGTCGAAGTAGAAGAGTCGAATATATTGAAGTCGACTGGTGAACTACGCATTTACCAGACGGTAAAAAAACCACTCTATGATACCAACGGTAACATTATTGGTATGTGTGGAGTCTCTACAGATATCACTGAAAGAAAGCGCTTAGAAAATTTAGTCAAAGAACAAAATCAACTGCTTGATGTTGTGCTAAATAATGTTGATGCTCATATTTACATGAAAGATAACCATCGAACATTTAAATATGTGAATAGTCATGTGGCTAAACTTTTTGGTTTGCCTGCAAAGGAGATCATTGGCAAAAAAGAAACCGAAATATTACCAGACGATGTAGCAGAACACTTTTATCAATCGGATAAAAAGGTGTTTGAAACAGGAAAACGCCAACGTATTGAAGAAACCGTTATTGATGATGATGGTAATTTACATCACTACTTGAGTGTTAAAATACCTTTTAAAAAGGAAGGTCAAGAGCCTGTTTTAATTGGCTTTTCAACTGAAGTTACTGAGTTATTTAAGTTAAAAGAAGAGTTTAAGAAGCAAGCTAATACCGATCCGCTAACTGGCCTGTATAACCGACGTTATTTTGTTGAACATGCAGAGCGAGAGTTTAAGCGCGCTCAACGTAACGGGCAGCCATTGGCGGTTATTTCCCTCGATATCGATCACTTTAAAAATATTAATGATAAATATGGACACCCTGTAGGTGATCAAGTGCTAATCGAAGTAAGCAAAAACTTGTTACCTAATTTGCGCAGTGAAGACGTACTTGCTCGTATTGGTGGTGAAGAATTTGCCATCGTATTGCCTGAGACTGACCTAGATAAAGCTACGGTTATCGCTGAAAGGATTAGACGTCAGCAAGAAGAAATTTGCCTTACTGGTAACTGGTCAGGAGAGATCAAGGTATTTGTAAGTGTTGGTGTGGCGGTGAAAGAGTCGAGCGATAGTGATTTTGACTCACTTTTTTCTCGCTCTGACCAAGCGCTATATAACGCTAAAAATAATGGTCGAAATCAAGTATATTGTTGTAGCAAATAGAGCATAAGTTGTAAAAACACATGGATAGAGTGTATGTATTTTTAGCCTTTATTGGCTTTGTTATTCCTTATAGCGTTTTCATTTCATGGATGCTTAATCACGGTTTAGACTTCAGTTTATTGTGGCAAAGCATCATGGATGAGCCTATCAGTTTGTTTGCGTGGTTAGATGTGTTGATTGCGGCTGTTGCAGTGCTCGTTTACACCTTTCACCAACGAGCAAATTACTCAAATATTCAAATAAAATGCATAGCATTTGGGACATGTTTGGTAGGAGTTTCTTTTAGCTTACCTTTGCTGTTGTATTTCAATGAAATTAACCAAAAAATTTAAACAAAATAATAATTAAAAATTAACACCGCATTATTTAAAATACAGTGTTATCGCAAATGTATTATTGTCTGTATGTAACGTTAGTTTCCAGCCCATATTCTCTGCGATGCGTTGACTCAAAAATAGACCATGACCTAAACCTGTGCTTTTTTCACTTCGTATACCTGATGATAAAAGATGATCAGTAGGTACTGTAAATAATGAATCTTCAAAAGCATTTGCAATAATAAAGTGTTTTTCTGTGAGCGTGATTTGAATGGTATGTTCAGTTGAATAACGCAACGCATTAGTAAGCAAATTATTAAGTAATAGTTTGGTTAAAGTTTGATTTCCCATTGCCTGTGCTTTCTCAAACAAAGACATATCTAAAACTATCTTTCTTTGTTCAATTTCTTGATACAAATCCATTACGACCTGCTCGAAAATCGCAGTCAGATCGATTATTTCACTTTGCAGTGACTCTGCTCTAGCAAGGGCAAATAGTACGCTAATGGTATTGTTAATGTCATTGAGTGCCTCATGCATGCGGTTGACATTAGTATGTTCTTGCATTTGTGAATTTAACAGCTGCAACTCATTAGCAATAATCGTCAACGGCGTTCTTAATTCATGACTAACGTCTCGAGTAAAGTGCTTTTCTCGACGCAAAGTAGTACGCAAATCATTCATGTTTGATTGTAAAGTACTTGCTAAAAATCCTATTTCATCTGGATAATTGGCGAGTTGGACAGGTTGCTGAACGTCGTTAGCGTCGCTTATTTCTTTGGCTAAATTTACAATAGGTTTTACTGAAAGAATACTTATCCAATATGCAAAAAAGATTGCTAGCAATAAGCAGCAGATAAACACTATGGTAAATAACAGCATCAATTGTTTAGACATCCTTGAAACCACCAACAAGTGTGGGACATCAGCCAGTAACAATGCGCTTGTATGGTCATAAAACTTTAATTTAATGATATGAAAATGATGGCCATCATCGGTGAAAAACTCTTTTGATCGTTCATTTATTTTTAATTGATTCTGCACGGCGATCGGTAATGAAGTTTGATCTTGATGAATCGATATAAAATCTGCTCGAGCATTAGGTAACTTTTGGGTTGTTTTATAAGTTTGTTGTACATAAGACGCTTCATTGTTAAGTACTGCATAGATAACTTCATCTTCGACAACAAATGCGATCACCCAAGTGAAAGCTAAAAACAGTAAGCTAGTGATGATGGTAAATAAGGTTAATTGTTTAAAGACTCGTTTTTTAATACCACTAATCATGAAATATCCAACTTAAATCCTAGGTTTAATATCGTTTTAATTAGCGCTTTATCAAAAGGTTTGTCGACAACATTGCGTAAACTGTACATATGTGATTTTAAAGCATCAGAGTCGGGAATATCGTCCCCCCAAATATTGTGCATTAACACTCTGCGTGATACCGCTTCAGGATAAGCTTCCATCAAGGTTTTAAGAATAATAAACCCAGTTTGAGTAAGTTTTAATGGCTGACTGTGACGAAATGCAGTTCTATCAGCTGTGTGTAGTGTCAACTCACCGATTTGCAGTGTATTGCTGCGTAGTAGATCTTGTCGGCGGGTTAGTGCCTGACAGCGCAAGGCGACTTCTCTTAGGTCGTAAGGTTTGGTTAAATAGTCATCGGCACCCGTTGCAAACCCTTTGGCTTTATCTTCAAAGGCGTCGCGAGCCGTTAACATCAATACAGGTGTATTGCGTTCGGCTTTATGCTTTATTGCCTGGCAGACCGCAAGACCATCAATGCCAGGTAAATTTAAATCTAATAATACGATATCAAAGATTTCCTGCTGACATAGTGATATTGCTAGTTCCCCTGTAGTTGCGAGATCTACAGTCCAACGTTGTGCGTTGAGAAACTCTACTAACTGTTTACCTATGACGGGATTATCTTCAACAACTAATATTTTCAATGACTTGGCCTTACTTCTTTGTATTGATAGCTATGGTATCGAATATTAGGTGAAAATGAAGTGATGATATTAGACTTTTCATAATTCTGTCATTTTTTATCTATTAAACGTTAACCTGTTGGTCACATTGCTTAAATCCTACCGTCATTTTTTCTCAGTAGCATCGTGCAATCTTTTGCGAGTGTTCGTACGAAGAATTTTAAAAACAAAAAAACCTTAACTTCTTACCTGAGGAAAGCGACATGAACTCTACACGGGTTTCACTTTCAGTTATTTCTTCTCTTTTGATTGGGTCATCAGCAGTAGCAGATGTTTTACCTAATGTGCAAAAAGAAAGTAGCTGGTATGCAGATGCTAAAACTGCAGTTATCAATAAAACACAACAAACAACCACAACGAAAGCTAAAAACGTGATTTTGTTTGTCGGTGATGGGATGGGTGTTTCAACCTTAACTGCTGCCCGGATATTAGAGGGACAATTGCAAGGTAAATCAGGTGAAGAAGGGTATTTAAGCTTTGAAAAGTTTCCATATTCAGCACAGGTAAAAACCTACAACGTTGATGCACAAACACCGGATTCGGCGGGCACAATGACAGCTATGATGTCAGGTGTTAAAACTGATGCAGGTGTCATCGGTGTTAGCGAAAAAATTGAACGTGGTAACTGTGCAACCGTTGCAGGCAACGAACTTATTACAGCGATCGAAATTGCTGAAATAAAAGGCTTATCAACAGGTGTTGTGTCAACAGCACGAATTACTCATGCGACGCCAGCAGCCACGTATGCAAAATCAGCAGACCGCAACTGGGAAGATGTGTCTGATATGCCATCTACTGCGGTACAACAAGGATGTGAAGATATTGCTTCACAATTAGTTAACTTTGAAAAAAACCTAGAAATGCGTTTTCCAGGTATCAATGTTGATGGCTTAGAAGTCGTCATGGGTGGTGGTCGTCGTCATTTTTTACCGAAAGATGCATCACACAATTCTGCAGACGCTCGTAGTAGCGTTGAAGGCGATCGCACTGACGGCCGTAACTTAACTGCTGAATGGCAAGCAATGTACCCTAATGGTAAGTATGTGATGGATCAAGCCGGCTTTGATGCCATTGACGCCGCTACAACGGAACGAGTATTTGGCTTGTTCAATGAATCACATATGCAATATGAAGCAGACCGCGAAAACGATATTTCTGGTGAACCTTCTTTATCTGAAATGACCGCTAAAGCTATTGATGTACTAGATAATAATGATAAAGGTTATATGTTAGTGATCGAATCTGGTCGTATTGACCACGGTCATCATGCCGGCAGTGCCTACAATGCACTAACCGATACTATTGAATTTGCTAAAGCAGTAAAAGCAGCGGTAGATTCAACAGATCCCGAAGAAACATTAATTTTAGTGACTGCTGATCATAGCCATGTGTTTACCATTGCAGGTTATCCTAAACGTGGAAATCCAATACTAGGCAAAGTTGTTAACATTGGCAAAACCGATCCAGCCATGGCCGCTGATGGTATGCCTTATACAACATTAGGTTACACCAATGGTTTAGGTTTTAGAAATCTACAAACAGAAACTGATGCTGACGCCTCTTATAACGATGCTCCGCTTACCGGAAGACAAGATCTAACAACTGTGAATACTAATACTTCAGGTTATCACCAAGAAGCCATGATCCCAGCAGGTTCAGAAACGCATGCCGGCGAAGATATTTCGTTGCATGCCATGGGGCCAGGTGCACACCTTACTCAAGGTGTTATTGAGCAAAGTGTAGTCTTTCACATTATTAGTAAGTCACTTGGCTTAATTGAAAACCAGTAGGAGCGATAACAATGAAATCTTTAAAATATATCTCTTTATCTCTACTAGTCGCACTTACCGGTTGTAATGGTGATGACGGTAAGGATGGCACCAATGGTGTTGACGGTGCTGATGGTTTTAATAGTTTAGTGAAGCAGTCGTTTGTTCCAGTAGGCAATGCTAATTGTTTGAATTCCGGTATCCGAATTGATTCTGGTGTAGATAGTAATCGCAACGAAACATTAGATGATGGTGAAATTACTGCGACGGAATATGTGTGCTCTGCTATGTCAGGCAGTGTGGCGACAACGGTAAACAATCCTTGGTTTGCTAAAGGCTCACAACGCATGGCGCAAGCAGTGATGAACAGTGACTCTTTGATTAACGAACAAGGAAAGGCAAAAAATGTCATCTTGTTTGTTGGTGATGGTATGGGTATTTCAACGGTAACCGCTGCACGTATTTTAGCTGGCCAAAAAATGGGTAAAATGGGTGAAGAACATAACTTAAGTTTTGATAACTTCCCATTTTCAGGCTTTGCAAAAACCTACAACGTTGATGGTCAAACTCCTGATTCAGCAGGAACTATGACAGCAATGATGTCAGGTGTAAAAACCGATGTTGGTGTTATTGGTGTAGCGGAAGGTATTGAACGCGGTGATTGTGGTTCTGTATCGGGAAATGAGTTAGTTACTGCGTTAGAGCTAGCCGAAATTGCTGGCAAGTCAACTGGAGTTATTTCTACAGCTCGAATTACACATGCTACGCCTGCGGCTACTTATGCCAAATCTGCCGATAGAAATTGGGAAGATATTTCAGATATACCAGCAGATGAGGCGGCAAAAGGTTGTGAAGATATTGCTTCACAATTGGTCAACTTTGAGCAAAACCTCGAAGCACGTTTTACTGGCGTTGATGTAGACGGTATTGAAGTGGTAATGGGCGGTGGTCGTCGCCACTTTTTACCAAAAGATGCAGCGCATAATAGTGCCGATGCTTTAAGTGCCGTAGAAGGTGACCGCACCGATGGTCGTAACCTAACAAACGAATGGAAGACTGCTTACCCTAATGGCCAATACGTAATCGATCAAGCTGGCTTTAATGCGATTAACGCGAATGCAACTGAGCGAGTGTTTGGCTTATTTAACGAGTCGCACATGCAATATGAAGCTGATCGTCAAAATGATGTTGCTGGAGAGCCTAGTCTTAGCCAAATGACAGGTAAGGCGATTGATATCTTAGATAATAACGAAAAAGGCTTCTTCTTGATGGTTGAGTCGGGTCGCATTGACCACGGACATCACGCGGGCAACGCTTATAACGCGCTTGAAGATACTGTTGAGTTTGCAAAAGCCGTTCAGGCGGCAGTTGATGCAACAGATCCTGAAGAAACTTTAATTATCGTAACAGCTGATCATAGTCACGTATTTACTATTGCTGGGTATCCAAAACGTGGTAATCCAATTCTTGGAAAAGTAGTTGGTGTTGGTAGTGATTCACCTTCACTGGCTGCTGATGGTATGCCATATACTACATTGGGATACACTAACGGGTTAGGTTTTAAAGACTTAGGTGAAGAAACAGACGCAGACGAAGGTTATAATCATGGTTTAAATAACGACCGTCAGGATTTAACTAACGTTAATACCCAAGCACCGGGTTTCCATCAGGAGGCCTTAGTGCCAATGGGATCTGAAACACATGCTGGCGAAGACGTTGGCATTTATGCAACCGGCCCTGGCTCCCATTTAGTCAGAGGCACCAATGAGCAAAATATCATTTACCATGTGATTAACTACGCTGCTGGGCTAGAGCAAAAAGCAGCCGCCGCGATACAATAAACTCTATAGGCGCTTAACAACTCTTTTAAATGTTAAGCGCCTTTTCAATTATCTGCGCTTTGTCAATAAAGTGTCATTTTATCTTGGTATAAATGACGTATAAGTTTAATAAAACTCTATAAAAATCAACAATGAAAATACCTTTATTCACTCTGATGTTAAGTGGTGTGCTCTCATTTCACCTGCTAGCTGAGACTTGTAATGTTTCTCCAGAACAATTAATTGCCAAATACCAAATAAAGCAGTTAGATAAGCAAGGCCAATTACAATCAAGTCAGCTTGATTTGTATCGGTATAATCAGGCTGTTGGTCATTATTTTCCAGATCAAACTTATGGTGATTGGTGGAGTAAAAACCAAAATGACCAAGTGATGTTGATGAGATATTTTCCTCGCTATCATAAAGCGATCGAATATCAGGCTGAAGATTTAAAAGATAAAGCACTTAACAGAAAGTCATTCTGGCAAAAGAAACAGCAACTTATTTCAAGTTCTTTGTTGTCGAAAATGCAAGTAGAGCAAGTGACAGGGCATGGTTGTTATCAAGTTGAAATATTAAATTTACGCGAAGATGGTAAAACATATCAAGTCCGTTGGCTGCCGCGCTTACGACTAATTGAAAGGTTTGATGTATTGAAAGGCAGCAAAGTGCAGGCTAGCTGGCTTTTAAAAGAGATCGTCAATGACAAAGCATTGATCAACACCTATGTTGCTAACATTCATCAATACCAAACTACTGATTATGCTGATATTGGTGATAACGAACAGGATCCGTTGCTATCAAAAATGATTTATCAAGGCTTTACAATAAAAACAGATGTCACTTCTGAACACGAACATGAACATTAAGTGATTTGACAAAATACTATAGGAAAGGGCGAAGGGTAATAACTTCGCCTTTTTTATAAGCTTTATGGCAGTGTTAGCCGCTATTGGCTTAACACAGTTAATTTTCTATGCGCCGTGTGCGTGTCTTACTTTATTAATGAGAGTTGTTCGCATTTGGAATTGTGGATAAGTGTTGAAAACTTTTGTCAATCCAATGTTTAGGTCAATAAAAACAAGCCAGCCAGTGTTAATAGGCTAACAGTATGCTTTTTATGGCTGGAATCACTAATGAAAATAGTTTCTATTTGTAACACTATTGTTATGTGTGTTATTCTTGCGCCAATTTAATTTCATACACATTTACCAGTTTAATAAGGTTAATCAAAGTGAATCTTTTATCAGTAAAACCTTCGTATCTAGCGCTTGTTGTTTCTTCTGCCATCGCTTTTAACGCTTCGGCAACCAATAACAAAGAAATTGAGCACATCTCAATTTTTGGTTCAGAGAAAAACGTTAATGTAATCCCTGGTAGTGCTCACGTGCTGTCAGAAAAAGACTTAGAAAAATTCGACTACAGCGACATTATGCGTACGTTAACATCAATACCTGGTGTTTATGTGCTTGAAGAAGATGGTTACGGTTTACGTCCAAATATTGGTATGCGTGGCACAGGTCAAAACCGAAGTGAAAAAGTGACAGTAATGGAAGATGGTGTTCTAGCTGCTCCAGCACCTTACGCTGCACCTTCTGCATACTATTTTCCTACTTCAGGTAGAATGCAATCTATAGAAGTTTTAAAAGGTACTTCAAGTGCGATGTATGGACCTCGTACAACGGGTGGTGTTGTTAACTTCTTATCGCGTCAAATCCCTCAAGAAGATCTAGCCGGAAAATTTAACCTATCACTAGGACAAGACGGCTTCAAAAAAGTACATGCATTTGTTGGTGGTACAGGCGACAACATCAGCTCAGTGGTTGAAGCTTATCGTTATCAAGCTGATGGTTTTAAAGATATTAACCATAGCGACAGAAGCACTGGCTTTATTAAAAATGATGTCATGGCGAAAGTGAAGTGGAATGCGGATTCAACAGCTGACTACTATCAAGAACTTGAAGTTAAAGTAAAGTATGCTGACGAAGTATCTGATGAAACATACATGGGATTAACTGCGGAAGATTACAAGAACAATACTTACACACGTTATTCATCTTCACAGTTAGATGAAATGACAACAGAACACAAGCAATTACAATTAAACCATGTAATTGAATTATCAGAGCGTTTTTCTTTAGGTACTTCTGCTTATTACAACGACTTTTCACGTAACTGGTATAAAACTAGCAAAATTGGTGGCAAGAGTCTTGGTAGTGGCGGTATTGAATTAGCTGCTGATTTTGACAAAAATGCGGCTGCTGGCGAAACCCTTTCTTTTGACGTAAAAGCAAATAACCGTTCATATTTAGCACAAGGTATTCAAACTGTATTAGACGCAGATTTTGATGCTCACCAAGTGAAGTTTGGTGCACGTTACCATGAAGACGAAATGGACCGTTTCCAATGGGTTGATAAATACACTCTAACTAGTAACTATGATGTTGAATTGAATGCTGCTGGTATTCCAGGTACTGATTCAAACCGTATTGATAGTGCCAGATCATTAGCACTATTTGTACATGATCAATTTTCAGTAGGTGGCTTCATTATTAACGCAGGGTTACGTTACGAAGACATCACAGTGGAACGCGATGACTGGGGTAAATCAGATGTTGCACGCACTGGTGAAGCAAAATACAAAAAGAACTCGGTTGACGTAGTTTTACCTTCTGTAGCTTTCACTTACAGTGTAAGTGAAGAGTTTTTAGTGATTGGTGGTGTTCAAAAAGGTTTTGCTCCGCCTGCGCCGGGTAATGAAGATAGTAAAAATGAAGAAAGCATCAACTATGAATTTGGTTTCCGTTACCAAGACCAAGTATTAAACGGTGAAGCTATTCTATTCTTATCAGATTATGACAACATGCACGGTAACTGTACTGCAAGTCAAAACTGCGATGAGAGTAATATTGGCAACCAATACAATGCAGGCGAAGTATCCGTATCAGGTTTAGAAATTAAAGCTGGTTATGAGTTTGCCTTAGGTAGCGTGTTATTGCCTTTAGACTTAAGCTACACCTTTACAGAAACAGAGTTTGAAAATAGCTTTAAATCAGATTTTTGGGGTGATGTAAACTCAGGTGACGAGTTACCTTATGTACCAGAGCAACAATTCCAATTAACGTTTGGTGTAGTAGGGGACAACTGGCGCAGCGATTTACTTGTTCGTTATCTAGGTGAGATGCGCACTGTTGCTGGTCAAGGTGCAATTTCAACTAACGAATCTATTGATAGTCGCACAATTGTAGATTTAGCAGCGAGCTACGATATTGACAATCAACAAACAGTTAAGTTTAGCGTTGATAATCTGTTAGATGAAGAATATATGGCTTCACGTACTCACGGTTCTATTATGGTTGGCAAACCGAGAACTATGACTGTGAGCTACCAATACAGTTTTTAATTGTAAGTTAATCTAAAGCACAAAAACCTGGTACCTAGTTATCAGGTTTTTTTTACTCTACAATCTAAATAAAAATAATTATCATTAGTGTTGACGTTATTGGAATCAATTGCTAGTATAACAACCACTTGATGACAGCCCTTATGCTTTTCTTCCACATAGCCAGGACGACTAGCAAACATCAAGTACATTGCATTGAAGTCAAAATTAGTCAACTGCCCTTTTAGATTAGTTTTGTACTTTTAATGGTTGTTGTACCTGTAGTTTCTGGTACTACTTTCCGGGAGTACGGGCGTGAATTTTGCTCTGTTTGCGTCATCGTATTTTTAGCCCCATTCTCTTTTGAGTGGGGCTTTTTTTATTTATATATTTGTCCCACAGATTAATTCTTTAACTTGAATATTACTTTGAACAAGTGAGGAGTTGTGCGGCAGGGTTGTATGACCTGGTAACAAATAAATCACTTTCTTTCCTGATTCGGCAAGTTCTATGGCATGCTGAAAATTAATCATAATCTCAGACGCTATTTCCTGTGGAAATTTATCGGCATCACGTCGCACATATTCAATAAAATTTGGATTCACTTGTGCATCATAAAAAACAGCATCGGCGAACTGCATTTCTCTATGTGCTGCTAATGTAAGTGTGTCGGGATCACCCATTAATGTATGGATAAAAACAATTTCTCCCTGAGGTGGAGGAATTTCATCTTTTAATGATTGAATTAATTGTTGCTCGGCAATTTCTATATCACCAGATAAAACCTGTTGCCCAATTGGCCCTCTGAGAATGTTTTCCCAAAAGGTTCTTCTATTTCTGATTGTTTTAACCCTAGCTTTGACATGGTCTCGAAATTTAAAGCTAAAATCAGCAAGTTTGCCATAACCATCGGGCAAGGTTTTTTCAACTTGCTCTCGTAACATCCTAACGAGTAACGGCGCTTTTCCTGAGCTAGACATAGCTATAATCATAGGATCCCTATCGATAATACTAGGGGTAATCCAGCTACAAAGCTCTGGCTGATCAACAACGTTGACTAAAATATTATGTTGCTCTGCTTCCTGTGCAACAGCTTTATTAACACTTTCATCGTCAGTAGCTGCAATGACTAAATTAAAATCGGTTAAATGTCCTGACTGGTAATTAAAAGACAGCCATTTCAAGTCATTTTCACTAATTAGACGCTCAACACTATTACAGCAGTGTTCACTCAGTACGCTAATGCGACATTTGGCTTTTAACAATAATTCAATTTTGCGGGCTGCTACTTCTCCGCCGCCTATAACTAGCGCGTGAATACGATCAGCTGTCAGAAAGATAGGAAAATACTTCATTGAGTCGAAACTTTACAATTGCCACTTTTCCAAGATTTTATCATAACGTCCATCTGCTTTTATTTTTTCTAAGCTTATTTTTACTTTATTAACGAGTGAGGGGTCTGTTGTGTTACTGGCTGCTAAGTACATTTGAGAATCAAAGTCTTTAACTTTTAAAACTAATGCTATTTCAGAAGGATTTATACCGGCCTTTTCAACTTGAGGCGCCCAAATGATATGGTTAGTAAATGTCATATCAGTATGACCATTTAATAAATTATGCCATAGCGCACTATAAGTTGGGCTGGCGTACATATTTTTGTTATTAATAAAACCTAGTTTTTTTAAGTAAGTTTCTGCTAAAGCATCTCTTGTCACACCTATTTTGAACTTTTTAGCATCTTCGATAGAAGCAATAGAGATATTTTTATTAGACAAAGCTGCTAAATAAGCTTGGATTGTATAAACATGCCCAACCCATTGAAATAACTGTTCTCTATCTTTGCTTCTGAGCATTGAAAAAATAAAGGTATTTTCCGTGTTTTGTGCGATGTTATACGCGCGAGCCCAAGGTAAAATGACAATAGAAGCGTCAAGTTGTAGATCATCAATGATCAAATTAATTAATTCTATCATCGCACCAGTAGGCTCTGAACCTGGTGTATTGATTTGTAAAGGGGGCAAATCCTCTGTGACAAAGGTTATGTGTTGAGCATTGCTGGCTAAGGTTACAAAAAGCAATAAGCTACACATTAATAATTGCTTTACTTTCATAAGTTCCCTTTTTGCTATAACTGACTAAATATTGTACTGCCATTTGGAAAATAGCAATTTTTTAATCAGATTGTTCAAATTAAAAGGTATATAAAGTTACTGAACTATATGACTAAAAGATGACAATGCTGATGTGAAGGCTCATATATAGTGGCAACTTTTAGCGCTAATCAAAAATTAGTAGATGAATTAACGATGAGTTTTTTCTAAGAACAATGATAAAATACCGCCAACATTAATGAATGAGCAATACTATGCCTTGGATTCAGCTAAGATTAAGTGCAAACGAAGAAACAGCAGAAAAGTACAGTGACTGGTTAATGGCTTGTGGAGCACAGGCCGTTACTTTTATCGATGCCAAAGACACACCGATATATGAACCATTACCTGGTGATGAAATCACTTATTGGAGCAATACTGTTGTCATGGGTTTGTATGACGCATCTCATGATATGGACAAAGCGATTAGCTATCTGCAAGGCATTCATCCTGAAGGCAAAAACCTTAAATATAAGCTTGAGCAGTTAGAAGACAAAGATTGGGAGCGGGAGTGGATGGATAATTTCCACCCTATGAAGTTTGGTGAACGGTTATGGATTTGCCCAAGCTGGCGAGAAGCTCCAGAACCTAATGCGGTTAATGTTATGTTGGATCCTGGCTTAGCCTTTGGCACAGGTACTCATCCAACAACAGCACTATGTTTAACATGGCTTGACAGCTTGGATTTAAGTGGAAAAACTGTGGTGGATTTTGGCTGTGGCTCGGGTATTTTATCTCTTGCAGCGTTAAAGCTTGGCGCGGAAAAAGTCATAGGCATTGATATTGACCCTCAAGCACTACAAGCAAGTTTAGAGAATGCAAAACGAAATGGTGTAGAGGACAGACTCGAACTTTTTCTACCAAAAGACCAACCAACATTAAAAGCAGACGTAGTTGTTGCAAATATATTAGCGGGTCCTTTGCGAGAATTAGCACCGACGATTATAGAATTTGTTGCCGATAATGGATTATTAGCATTATCTGGTGTGCTCGAAAATCAAGCAAATGATCTGCAAAATCTGTACGGACAATGGTGTAATATGTCTCCCATTGCTGTTCAAGACGAATGGGTAAGGCTCTCTGGTCAAAAAAGGCCATAACGCTGTGGCTAATATTTAGCTGACTTGTGTGCAGAATATAGTATCTTTTCGAACAAAATCTGCACACACCAACAGTTTGCAAAATGTCAATATCAAAATGTTGAAAAAAACCAACATTTGTTCAATTTCTATGCTTTTCAATCGAAAAAAAAACGCGTAAACTTAGCGCCCTTTTGAAAGGTAGCTCAAAAAAGCATCAGTGTGAAAATCGGTTCATATCAGTTAAACAGTCAAACAATGCTAGCGCCAATGGCGGGTATTACTGATCAACCAATGAGACAATTATGTTGTCGAATGGGAGCAGGTTTGGCAGTTTCCGAAATGGTTTTGGCTAATCCAAAAGTTTGGAATACTGAAAAGTCGAAACGCAGATTAGTACACAATGCAGATGCTGGTATTCGCTCAGTGCAAATTGCTGGGTGTGAACCACAAGAGTTGGCCTTTGCTGCAAAAGTTAATGTTGATAATGGTGCACAAATAATCGATATCAACATGGGCTGCCCAGCGAAAAAAGTAAACAAAAAATTGGCAGGCTCAGCGTTATTAAAAGATCCTCGCTTAGTAGAACAGATTGTAAATGCTGTTGTCGAAGCGGTGGCTGTTCCCGTAACGTTAAAAATTCGTACCGGTTGGTGTGAAGATACAAAAAATGCTGTCGACATTGCTCAAATTGCTGAGCAAGCTGGTATTCAATCACTTGTAGTGCATGGCCGTACGCGCAATGATTTCTATAAAGGCGATGCAGAATACGACACCATCAAATCGGTAAAAGAGTCTGTTAGTATCCCTGTGGTGGCTAATGGTGACATTACATCGGCTCAAAAAGCTAAGTATGTACTCGATTACACCGGAGCTGATGCCATTATGGTTGGCCGAGGCGCTCAAGGGCGTCCATGGATATTTCGAGAAATAAACCATTTTCTTGAAACTGGCCAGCTGTTGGAAGCACCTTCATTAGAAGAAGTGCGCTCAATAGTTGTTGAGCATGTAAAGGAATTACATAAGTTTTATGGTGAGTTTATGGGTGTAAGGTTCGCACGTAAGCACACATCTTGGTATACGCAAACGCTAAACCAAGGAAAAGAATTTCGTTCTATATTTAATGCGCTCGAAACGCCAAATGAGCAAATTGACGCATTAAATAAGTATTTTGATCATTTAAATTAACTAAGAGTCTGAACTATATGTTTGAACAAAATATTTCATCTCCATTTGTTACAGGTAACGTACAAACACAAACTGAAGCTTCGCCGTTACGCACTCAAGCTAAAATTGCAATCAGCAACTATTTATCTCAATTAAACGGTAACGACGTTGATGATATGTATGAGTTGGTACTTTCTGAAATCGAAGCTCCTATGTTAGAAGAAGTGATGAAGTATACTCGTGGCAACCAAACTCGCGCGGCTAACCTTTTAGGTATCAACCGTGGCACACTTCGCAAGAAGTTGAAAAAATACGGTATGAACTAATACTGCGCAGGTTTAACCTGCTTCAAAAAAGCACCTTAGGGTGCTTTTTTACTTATAAAAGACGTAAACTGACCAAAAGGTCAAAAATTAACGGATAATTCGCCAAGGACATGTGTCAAAGGCCAGACAAGACAAATTAATCAAAGGTAACTGAAACGACAATGGATACCCCACGCCCAATTAAACGTGCACTTTTAAGTGTTTCTGATAAAACTGGTATTGTAGAGTTTGCTCGTAACTTAGCACAGAAAGGTGTTGATATTCTATCAACTGGCGGTACAGCTAAATTACTTGCTGACAATGGCATTCAAGTGACAGAAGTGTCTGATCACACAGGTCATCCTGAAATTATGGACGGCCGAGTTAAAACTCTTCACCCAAAAATTCATGGCGGTATTTTAGCACGCCGTGGTACAGATGAAGGCGTAATGGCTGACAACAACATTGATGCAATCGATATGGTTGTTGTTAACTTGTACCCATTTGCAAATACAGTTGCTCAAGAAGGTTGTTCTTTAGAAGATGCAATCGAAAACATCGATATTGGTGGTCCAACTATGGTGCGCGCAGCAGCGAAAAACCATAAAGACGTAACAATTATTGTAAATGCTAGTGATTATGATCGTGTATTAGCTGAAATGGACGCTAATGCTGATTCATTAACATATGCCACACGTTTTGACTTGGCTATCGCTGCCTATGAGCACACAGCAGCGTACGACGGAATGATTGCAAACTACTTTGGTCAAATGTTATCTGCCCACGGTGCAGAAACTAAAGAAGTTAACTTCGACGAGAAAAACAAATTCCCGCGTACTTTTAATAGCCAGTTTATTAAGAAACAAGACTTACGTTACGGTGAAAATTCACACCAAGCAGCGGCATTCTATGTTGAAGCACAGCCAGAAGAAGCGTCAGTTGCTACTGCCACTCAGTTGCAGGGTAAAGAATTGTCATATAACAACATTGCTGATACCGATGCGGCGTTAGAGTGTGTTAAAGAGTTCGATGAACCAGCGTGTGTAATCGTTAAACATGCAAACCCTTGTGGCGTAGCTATTGCTGATAATATCTTAGCAGCATATGAATGTGCGTTTAAAACAGATCCAACGTCTGCATTTGGCGGCATTATTGCTTTCAACCGCGAATTAGATGCAGATACAGCTGAAGCGATTGTGTCTCGTCAATTTGTTGAAGTGATTATTGCGCCTTCAGTCAGTGAAGCAGCTGCTCAAATAGTAGCAGCCAAACCAAACGTTCGTTTATTAGAATGTGGCCAGTGGGAAACACAGACAACTGGTTTTGATTATAAACGTGTAAACGGTGGTTTATTGGTACAGGACAGAGATCAAGGTCGAGTAACTAACGATCAATTGAAAGTTGTTACTAAGCGTCAGCCTACTGAAGAAGAGCTACGTGACTTAAGTTTCTGTTGGAAAGTTGCGAAATTTGTTAAATCAAACGCAATTGTTTATGTAAAAAACAATATGACTATTGGTGTTGGTGCTGGCCAAATGAGCCGTGTTTATTCTGCTAAAGTTGCTGGTATTAAAGCGGCAGATGAAAACCTAGAAGTTAAAGGTTCAGTGATGGCTTCTGATGCATTCTTCCCATTCCGCGATGGTATTGATGCGGCAGCTGAAGCAGGTATTACCGCTGTTATTCAGCCAGGCGGCTCAATGCGTGATGAAGAAGTTATTGCAGCGGCAGACGAGCACGGTATGGCGATGGTATTTACCGGTATGCGTCACTTCCGCCACTAATATCTTTAGAGTGCTTAGCTATTATAGAGCAAAGCACTAGGATATTCGTTGAGTTAAATAGTTTGGTTATAACTATGTAACGCAACTTTAACGCTAGTGGATTTCCACTAGCGTTTTTTAATAAAAAATAATCTTACATAAATGAACTAAGTTAGCGCTGATATCGTTCTTATATTTTGCTATAACATACACAGTTCAACTTTATGGAAGAAAATCATGAAAAAAATAAGAAACAAAATCATTAGTGCAGTCATCGCTTCGGCCTCTATCACCGGTTTGAGCGCATGTATTCCTGATAACAACAGCGATACGACACAAGTACAATCACAAGCCAGCTCTGTGTTGATGTCTGCGGTTAATAGTGCGCACAGAAGTGCTGAAAACAAAGCACGCGATCAGTATCGCAACCCTGTTGAGACATTAGAGTTTTTTGGTTTCAAACCTGATATGACGGTTGTTGAAATTACCCCAGGTGGTGGTTGGTATACTGAAATTCTTGCACCAGCGGTAAAAGGTAAAGGCAAACTTTACGGTGCACATTATGCTGATTCAGGTGATGACAGCTACTACAGCCGTTCGCGCCGTGGTTTAGAAAAAATGTTAGCCAGTAACGCTATTTTTAATGAAGTTGAATTAACAGACTTCGATCCTAAAGCGGGTAGTGAATTGGCGCCAGCTGGTACGGCTGATTTAGTATTGACCTTTAGAAACCTACATAACTGGGGTGAAGAAGGCATGCAGCAAGTATTTAAAGACGCTTATAAAGCATTGAAAAAAGGTGGCGTATTAGGTGTTGTTGAACATCGTATGCCGGCTTCACAATCTTGGTCTGAAAATAAGAGCAGTGGATATGTACCGCAAGATCTAGCTGTAAAATATGCTGAAGCAGCTGGCTTTAAACTGGCTGCGTCCAGTGAAGTCAATGCTAACGCAAAAGATACAGCAAATCATCCTAAAGGCGTTTGGACATTGCCACCACGCTTAGCATTAGGTGATCAAGATAAAGAAAAATATTTAGCGATTGGTGAAAGCGATCGCATGACTTTAAAATTTGTAAAATAGTAAACCGCTGCTAGCCTCAGGCTAGCAGCTTATACAATCAGGACTTATATAATGAAGGTATTAGTAATTGGTAGTGGTGGTCGTGAACATGCTTTGGCATGGAAAGCAGCACAGGCTGAGCAAGTAGAAAAAGTATTTGTGGCACCTGGTAATGCAGGAACAGCCACTGAAGATAAACTTGAAAATGTTGCTATTTCTGTTTCAGAAATTGATGCACTAGTAGAATTTGCAAAAACCAATGAGATCACTTTAACTATCGTTGGTCCTGAACAGCCACTGGTTGATGGTGTTGTTGATGCATTCCAAAAGGAAGGTTTAAACATTTTTGGTCCGTCAGCTAAAGCGGCGCAATTAGAAGGCTCAAAAGCATTTACTAAAGACTTTTTAGCACGTCACGACATTCCAACAGCAGCTTACGCTAATTTTACTGAAATTGAACCTGCTCTAGCGTATGTACGAGAGCAAGGTGCGCCTATTGTTGTTAAAGCAGACGGCTTAGCGGCTGGTAAAGGTGTAATAGTTGCTATGACATTACCTGAAGCTGAAGATGCGATCAAAGATATGTTAGCGGGTAATGCTTTTGGTGATGCTGGTCACCGTGTGGTTATCGAAGAATTCTTAGAAGGTGAAGAAGCTAGCTTTATTGTTATGGTTGACGGAAAAAATATTCTTCCGTTTGCAACTAGCCAAGACCACAAGCGTGCATACGATGGTGATCAAGGACCTAACACTGGTGGTATGGGGGCATATTCTCCTGCGCCTGTGGTAACACCTGAAATTCATGACCGCATTATGAACGAAGTGATAATCCCAACAGTTGAAGGTATGGCAAAGGAAGAAGCACCTTATACGGGCTTTTTGTACGCAGGTTTAATGATTGCAGCTGATGGTACACCAAAAGTAATTGAATATAACTGTCGTTTTGGTGATCCTGAAACACAACCAATTATGATGCGTTTAAAATCAAACATAGTTGAACTGTGCTTAGCGGCATGCGACGGTAAGCTAGACACTCAAACTATTACATTTGACGAGCGCGCAGCAGTGGGTGTAGTACTTGCTGCTGGTGGTTACCCTGGTAGTTATGCTAAAGGTGATGTGATTTCTGGTCTTGATGTTAATACTGAAAGTGATAGAAAAACATTCCATGCGGGTACAGCGTTAAAAGACGGCAACGTTGTTACTGCTGGTGGTCGAGTATTATGCTCAACAGCATTAGGCGAGTCGGTAACGGCTGCTCAAAAATCAGCGTATGAACTGCTACATCAAATTTCTTGGGACGGTGTTGAGTTTAGAACGGATATTGCTTACCGAGCGATTGCGCGTGAAAGTTAAATATTGAAGCTAAAAAAAGGGAGCAGGTGCTCCCTTTTTTAACTGATTAAATTAATTGTTCTTTGCTAACTGCTCTTTCGAAACTCCAGCTTCAAGCGCCGCATTTATAGCATCTTCTTCTTTCATTCCGGCCGCTACGGCACCAGCAACAATTTTTTGCACATGTTTCTGCTCAAGTTGTTTAATAGTTTCAGATACTAATCTGCTATTTTCTTCTGGTGTGATGTTCATTGCACTTTTTATAAAGGCGGCAACCTGCTCAGGCATAACATCAATAGCACTTGTTAAAATAGCTACAAGTTTATCAGGGAAAGATTCCATAGTTTTATCAACAACTGATTCTGACAATAAAGGTTCGGTTGTTATCGCTATTCTTAGAATATTTTCAAGATCACCTGGAAGTTTGGTTGCTGCAACACTTACTAATTCTTGTGCATAGGCCGGTTCCGCTTCTATAGCTAAAGCTACTAGCTCTTCTACTGGTGCAACGTTTGCTTCTAACATAACATCTAGCACTTCACACACTAACACCGGTTCAGCATCCATCGCCGCAATCATAATTTCTTTATATTGATCTGGATATCTGTCTAGCGCAACACTTAAAAACAGCTCTGCTTTTTCTGGATATCGTGTGATTAGTGATTTGACACTACTTGCAACGGGTATTTGTTGTTTTACTTGTTGGCTAATTAACTTGGCGGCCAACTTTTCCTGTCGTTCTTTAGCAAAATCCTTTGCAATAACACCTGTACTTAAACCGCAAAGTATCAACAAAACAATTAATCTATTCATTGTTTGCTCTCTAACTTATGCTAAATCAAGACAACCTGACGTGATTTAGTCGTTCTTATTATTATATTGGCCACTCACTATAGGTTAAAAATGACTGATTATCTCCTGTGTATTTATACATAAAATGACCAGTCCTTTGTTTGTTTAGTTTATAAATAATACGTAAAGTTCAATTTGTGACCGAATAAACGTTTTTTTCAAAAAAACACTTGCACCTTTTTCAGAGATCTCTACAATGCGCATCCACTTCCCAAGGGCAACCTGAGAAGCAGTTAAGATATTTATTTTTACTGGCTTACAGCAAAAATAAGCAACACAAAAATTTAATCAAAAAGTTAAATAAAAAGTGTTGACATCAAAACTGAGATGCGTAAAATGCGCATCCTCGCTTGAGGCAACGGCCACAAGCAACATTGATAAGCGAATGTGACTTATCAATTTATTTGAAAGAATAAGTTCTTTAACAATT
>NZ_BNCK01000006.1 GCF_014656435.1 Thalassotalea marina | reverse complement strand
AAGTAGCGTAGGTGTAGACGAAGCAGTAATACGGAACTACGTTGAGTATCAAGGTCGTAAGGATTCAGATCAACTCCGAATGGAGTTGTAACAGTAAGTACCCCGGGCATGCCCGGGGGAATCTACTGAGCTGATATTTTTCTGTATAAACAGATTTAAACGATTGCAGTATCGTCCTTGAAAAATAGAACAGCCAGATAAATTAATGCGATAGGCGGTACAAACGCTAATACAAAGCCAATAACTGCAGCTTGTTGTGCATTTTCCGTTTTTTGTTGTCCCAAGCGGTAGCTAAGGTTAACAATTATCGCAAAATAGATAATAGCAAAAATTAATACAATCAAACTCCACATAACATTACTCCGTGTTTAAAAAGTAGTCTATTGTTAAAATACACCTCATGATTATCGATAGTCAATAATAATTTATCGATAAACGATGAATTTATGTTGATTTAACTGTAATCTTGGATAACATAGAGGCAAGCTTCTAATGTGAATGGTTGATTAAGTGATGACATCACAAGTTAAAGTAAATCTTGATTTTTTGTTGCTTCAAAGGGGAATGAGCTTAACTGAGCTTTCAGAAATTGTTGGTATTTCATTAGCAAATCTATCCATTTTAAAACGCGGTAAAGCGAAAGCTATCCGTTTTACTACGCTGATAGCATTATGCGACGCCTTACAATGCCAACCTGGGGATTTACTGGAAATAGAAAGCTAAATCTTTAATAAACTCATCAAAGGTCTATAATTAGAAGTTCAGCCAATAACGGACACATTCATGCATTATTTCCTTTATTTCATCCTTTTCATTTCTCTTAGTTTTCAATCGATTGCTCGTGAAGAGCAGGAGCTACCTCCGCTTGACCCAGCATATGTTGGCGTTCACGGTATGGTTTTGGTTGCCCATTCATCGCGCATCTATGCCTCAAATATCGCTAAATATAATCAACCGCATAATGTGCAATTAGTATATAAAATAGAAAGCAAGGAAATCCCTTTTCTTAACTTGGTTCGAGATGCAGAGCAGGTAACCATCAAACCTAAAGAATTCAATATTCAACGGTTAATACGTGGCGAAAAGTTGGTAATTACCGCAGACGTCTACCGAGGTCATTATCAACGTGGTGGTGAATTAATTTATAAAGACAAAGCCATTGCCTTTGACAAGTTACTGTATGCTCGTGAGCTCAAAGATCTGGCAAAACCATCATTGTGGCAAGAGTATGATGTTATTGATATAGGTAAAACCGAGCGGATTTATATTCATAAAATTGCTCAACCACCTAGTTTTGAACATCTATTGTTAGTTGATCTTGAAGGCGCTTGTTTGCAGAAGTTCAAAACGTCGGTCATGGTGCCTCAAGAAAATGAAATACACTATAAATTTCTTAACTGTGGCACCATGAAGCCTTTGTATTACGATATTGAAAATTTAAAACTGTCAAAAGCAAAAATGTTTTAAATTAGGGGATTTGACGGTGAAGGGTTAATCTACTCCTCATCGTCAAAGCTTGGTAATACACCACTACGAGTATGTTCAAACACTAACGATGTTTCCACTGTTTGTACTTCATCACGTGAGGTTACTGCGTTGAAAACAAACTGGCGTAAGTGCTCGCTATCTCTAACAGACATATGAATAAAGTAGTCGTAACTACCACCCATATGATACAAACTCACTATTTCAGGCAGCTGAATCAACTCATCACGAAGCTTATTTACAATTTCTTCTGAATACGGTTGTAATCTGATAGCTGCAATTGCCTCGATGTTACCACCGATACTTTTAAAATTAATTTCAACAAAAGCACCTTTAATGATACCACTGGACTTCATGCGTTTTACGCGTTCAAGACAGGTTGATGGAGCGATACCTATTTGTGCGGCAAGCTCTTTGTTGGTGATATCTGCGTCTTTGTACAAAATAGTTAATATGCGCAAGTCAATATCATCTAATTTTTTCATTGGTTAATTCTTCTGTTATTCTTGCTTTTGCATACTACACTTATTTTTATCAGTAAACGCAAGTGTTTTTGCCGAAAAATAAAATAAATGTCGATTTTATAAGATAAATTCCGAATAAATAACGTGTAGTTGATCTGGATATATCAAATGTTAATATTAGGTTATTAATGTACGCTTTTCATTGTGTTCATTAGTATAAAGACATAATATGTCTGGCAGTTTGTTGATTTGTATGGATTGATATGACGATAAAAACAATACAAGATTTTCTTAAATTAGAAGCGGCAAGTGGTCTCATTTTGATGGCAGCCGCAGTGTTAGCTATGGTGGTAGCTAATTCTCCACTTTCACCTTATTACGACTTATTGTTGAGCACACCTGTCGTTATTGCAGTAGGCAATTTTGAAATTGCTAAGCCTCTGTTGTTGTGGATAAACGATGGTTTAATGGCAATGTTTTTCTTTTTAGTTGGTTTAGAGCTAAAAAGAGAATTTCTAGACGGTGATTTATCTCAACCGGGTCAAATTACTTTGCCTTTAATTGGTGCCATTGGTGGTATGTTAGTGCCTGCATTGTGTTATGCCTATTTAAACTGGGATAACCCAGAAGCCATAAAAGGTTGGGCAATACCAACGGCAACCGATATTGCTTTTGCTCTTGGTATTTTAGCTATTATTGGTTCTAAGGTTCCATTACAACTAAAAATATTCCTAACTTCACTCGCTATTTTTGACGATTTAGGCGCAATTATTGTTATTGCTGTGTTTTACACTGATAACTTATCAATTAATTCACTTATCGTTGCAGCCTGTATGTTGGTTATTCTCTTTGGAATTAACCGTCGAGGATGTACTGATACATCACCCTATTTATTCTTTGGGGTAATATTATGGATTGCGGTGTTAAAGTCCGGTGTACATGCAACATTAGCAGGTGTGGTGTTGGCGTTGTTTATCCCAATGCATGGTAAACCTGGTGAGCCATCTCCATTAAAATCGTTAGAACATAACCTTCACTCGATGGTGGCCTTTATTATTTTGCCGATATTTGCTTTTGCCAATGCCGGTATCAGTTTTGAAGGAATAGGGTTATCTGAAATTACCTCACCAGTGCCACTTGGTATTATTGCCGGTTTAGTTATTGGTAAACAGTTAGGTATCTTTGGTTTTTGTTTTGCCGCGATTAAGCTTGGTTTTGCCAAGTTACCTGAGAATGTGAACTGGGGCCTACTGTACGGCGTATCAATGCTTTGTGGTGTAGGTTTTACGATGAGTTTATTTATCGGTTCTTTAGCGTTTGAGCAAACTGCTGACGGTGCAGTTTTCCAAGATAGGTTGGGTATTATCGTTGGCTCATTGATCTCAGGTATTTTAGGCTACTTGTTGATTAAAAATAGAGTAAAACACCTGCCGTCGTCGAAGGGCTAAAAATCTTCCAAATGGCGATGTTAAACATCGCCATTTTTCGTTAAAATACCGCAAAATTGTCTAGCAAGTTGTCTTCATGCAGCACAATTATCAAGATTTAATCAAAATATTCGAACAAACTTTTTTCGAGCAATATAACACGCGCCTGGTTAAAGGCGGTGATGAGCCGGTGTATTTACCTGTTTCTAAACAATGTGATCATAATCAAATTGTATTCGCTCGAGGTTATTACTCTAGCGCATTACATGAAATCGCACATTGGTGTATTGCCGGCGAGTATAGAAGAACGTTGGAAGATTTTGGCTATTGGTATGAGCCTGATGGTAGAACGATTGACCAGCAAAAGGCATTTGAACAAGTAGAAGTAAAACCACAAGCAATAGAATGGGCGTTTAGTATAGCTGCGGGCAAAGGTTTTAATGTTTCTGCAGATAATTTAAATGGCGAAGGAGCAGATACCGCGGCCTTTCGATTACAAGTGTATCAGCAGGTGAAAAACTACTTGTCACAGGGTTTTCCTCAACGCGCTCAACAATTTATCGATGCACTGGCGTCGTTTTATCAAACACCCTCAAGGCTTAATGAAGCCTTATTTGAACTTGATCAGGAGTTGTATGCCGATGTTTAAGCTTGGATTAATCATCAACCCCATTGCCGGTATTGGTGGCAGCGTTGCACTAAAGGGAAGTGATGGTGAAGGAATTGCTGAAAAAGCAATGGCTTTAGGCGCCGTGGCTAAGTCTAATGATAGAGCAAAACAAGCGCTTGAAATTCTAAAACCGTATCAAGAGCAAATCACCATTTACACGGTTAATAACGACATGGGTGAATACACAGCTAAAGCCTTGGGCTTTAATTACCAGATTATTCATCAAGTAGACCAAGATAAAACCACGGCACAAGATACAGAAGATGCAGTAGATGCCTTGCTTGCACAAAATATTGATTTACTACTTTTTGCCGGTGGTGATGGTACGGCACGAAATGTCTGTGCCAAAGTAGGCGATACATTTCCTGTATTAGGTATCCCCGCCGGTTGTAAAATACACTCAGGTGTCTATGCAGTAACGCCCAAAGCAGCTGGGCGCATCGTTGAATTAATGGTAACAAATCAATTAGTGACCCTAACCGAAGCTGATGTGATGGACATAGACGAGTCTCTTTTTAGAGAGGGAGTTGTTAAGGCTAAACGCTATGGCGAAATGCAAGTGCCGGCAGAGCTTAGATATGTTCAAGCGGTAAAAGCAGGCGGAAAAGAGTCAGATGAACTTGTATTGCAGGATATTGCCGCTGATGTGATTAATAAAATGGAAGATGAGCTTTACGTTATTGGATCAGGCTCAACAACTGCATTTTTAATGGAAGAGTTAGGCCTTGATAATACTTTGTTAGGTGTTGATGTTATCCAAGATCACGCGCTTATTGCTTCTGATATTACTGAACCTGAGCTTTATAATTTGATCACCGAAGCGGCTAACGGCGTAAAATTGGTGATTACTCTTATCGGTGGTCAAGGTCATATCTTTGGTCGAGGTAATCAGCAATTAAGCCCTCGAGTGATCAGAGCCATAGGCAAAGATAATATTACGATTATTGCCACCAAAACAAAAATTAATGCCTTAAACAATCGTCCATTGATTGCAGACACTGGTGATGGGGAATTAGATCAGGAACTTTCTGGCTATATGAGCATAACTACAGGTTACAATGATCAAGTACTTTATCCGGTGTCTAGCCCCGAATAACTCAAAGGAATTTTATTTTGATTTCAACTATCGAACAACTTTATACCTTTTTTGACCAATTAGCTGAGCAAGACGCATGTGCTGATGAGCTGTTTGCATCTAGCTATATTAGAGGGTTTGTCGCCTTGTCGGCTAGTGAATTCGGCGACGAAAGCCAGCCAATTTCTGCTGACTTACAAAATAGTGTTGAATCTAAGTTAAATGATGCCAAAGCTGAGTTATCGCCAGACGATAGGCAATTGGTTAATCAGTACTGGCAATCACTTCAAAGTAAGTTTGCTTAATTTTCAATAACATATTTGCGCTTAATAATATCTCGTACAACAAAACGGTTGCTGGATAGGTTAAATAACATTTTTTCGTCAACCGGATAAGGTAAGCCACAGATATCAGCAGTTAATATTTGTGCCATCAAAGGTGCTGAGCACAATCCTCGAGCGCCTAGCCCGGTCAAAGTATATAAATTTTGATAATAAGGTGCTGGTGTTTTGTAATGCCAGTTTTTATCTTTAGCTAGATGTGAATATAGCTCGGGGTGGTCATCTACAATTGCCACAGGCCCCACAATGGGTAAGTGATCTGGCGTCATGCACCTTACCCTAGCTTTACTTTGTTTAATATCACTTAATTGCCAACCAAAATTATTTCCCATTGAATCGGTTAACATGTCGAGATTGTATTTGTCACTCTGTGAAGACGTTTCCAAATCGCTAAAGGTTTTATCAAAAGTCGCGCCTATACAATGTAAATCTTGATGGGCTGGGGTTAAATACCCTTTGTGGCAAATAACGGTTGATAACGCTTTAATGTTACTGTTGCTCTGCACGGCCGAGACTTGCCCTTTTACTGGGTACATTGGCAATTGATTTAACGGGGACAAGGAGATTGAATCAGCACCCGTTGCTAACACTAAAACACTAGCTTTAAGTGGGCCTTTATTAGTTTGAAGTGACCACTTTTTTTCATCAATTTGTTTAATACTTTGTACATTTACATTGGTTTTGATCTTCAACAGCCCTGTAGCATTTGCTGCCTGAATAATGGCATTGACTAGTTCTTGTGGGGCAACCCAGCCAGCGTTTTCAATAAACAATCCACTGTGATCTAGAGTGATTGATGCAAGGTTACTCGCTTGTGTTTGGTCAACCGCTCTTATTAGGGATTTAGGCCAAATGTTATTTGCTTTGATGCCTTGCTCTCGTTTTAACAGCTTTTCATTAAACGATAACTCAAGTAAACCACACCATTGATGCGCAAAGTTAAAACCGTTATCTAGTACCGATTGATATGTTTTACGAGCAGTTACCAAGGCTTTTTGATAAAACAAGCTGATGTCATCTTTGCTTTGATGGATGAGCGGATATAGGGCGCCAACATGATTACTAGATGCCCCCTGCGCAATGGTTTTGTCTTTGCACAAAATCGTAACTTTAATATCTTGTTGCACCAGTGATAGCGCAGCACAGGCACTGGCAATTCCTCCACCAATAATAGTGACATGTTGTGGCTTGTGATTAAGAGGCCTTAGTTGGTAGCCATTGATTATATTTAGGTGTTGTTGAAATTTACCCGTTAGAATTTCTTTCTTTTTACCGCCGTATGATTGGCGCTGTACTCTAAAGCCATTGCTAGTTAAACCGCGACGAACAATTCCTGCAACGGTAAATGTGGCAACACTTGCATCTGCTGCTGACAATCGTGCCATTTGCTCAAATAAGGCATCTTGCCACATGTCAGGGTTTTTTTGAGGTGAAAAACCATCTAAATACCAAGCGTTTATTTTTTGATTTTTTGCTAGTCGTAAATTGGCAAAGCTGGTTGCAGCATCACCAACTAAAATGGTGAGTTTGACATCACCACTACAAAAGTACATCTCAGTGTTTTCAATTACTGTTTCTGGATATTGTTCAACCAGTTCTTGAGCAAGTGATTTTAAATGCGGTAAACAAGCAAGCGATTGAGTAAGTTGAGCTTTAGTTAATGGAAACTTTTCTGTGGTAATAAAGTGCAGCTTGGCGGTTTTTTGCAGTGAGCGAATTGCCTGATAACGTTTCAGCGTTAACAAAAAATTCAAACCGGTACCAAATCCGGTTTCTGCAACCGTTAATAATTTACTTGAACTCTGTATTTTTTGTTCAATATTGTTGCCATTAATAAACACCTGTTCACTTTGTAAACAGCCAGATTCAGTGTCAAAGTAGATATCATCGAACTGAGTTGAATACGGAGAGCCGTCCGCTTGAAAGGTAATATTACTGCTATCGTTCACTTTAATCACTTTTTAACAATTTAGGGCTATACACAGCGAATATTTTACCTATACTTCTACCTCATTGTCATGGTTTGCAATAATCAGTGTACAAGTGTACGCTGGACAGACCAGTATGAGGGGCAAAGTTCTGTATCATACGCCCGAATTTCTATTTTTGAGATGGTTAATTAAATGAAACGTGTAGTGATCACCGGATTAGGTATCGTATCTAGTATTGGTAATAACGCTGAAGAAGTACTTGCTTCATTAAAACAAGGTCGTTCAGGTATCACAAAGTCTGATAGCTTCGAAGAACAAGGTTTAAGAAGCCAAGTTTGGGGTAACCCAACGCTTGTCCCGAAAGACCATATCGATCGTAAAACATTACGCTTTATGGGTGATGCTGCTGGTTTTGCTTATGTTGCAATGCAAGAAGCGATCACTGACGCAAAATTAACCGAAGAGCAAGTATCAAATTTCAGAACTGGTATTGTTGCTGGCTCTGGTGGTGCATCATCAGCTAACGTTGTGGCATCAACAGATACGTTACGTGAAAAAGGCGTTAAACGTGTTGGTCCTTATGCAGTGCCTAAAACAATGTCGAGTACTTGTTCAGCATGTTTAGCTACACCATTTAAAATTAAAGGTGTTAACTACTCTATCAGTTCTGCATGTGCGACAAGTGCACACTGTATTGGTCACGCCGCTGAACTAATTCAATTAGGTAAGCAAGATATCGTTTTTGCTGGTGGCGGTGAAGAACTTGATTGGTCACTAGCTATGATGTTTGACGCCATGGGGGCGTTATCAACTAAATACAATGACACACCAGATCGTGCTTCTCGTACATACGATGCTGATCGTGACGGTTTTGTTATCTCTGGCGGTGGCGGCATGGTTGTTGTGGAAGAGCTAGAGCACGCATTAGCTCGTGGTGCACATATCTATGCTGAAATTGTTGGCTACGGCGCAACATCTGACGGTTATGATATGGTAGCTCCTAGTGGTGAAGGTGCGGTACGATGTATGCAACAAGCGATGCATGGTGTTGAAGGTAAAGTTGATTACTTAAACACTCACGGCACGTCAACTCCTGTAGGCGATGTAAAAGAGCTAGGTGCAATTCAAGAATTATTTGGTAATGATTCTCCTGCTATCAGTGCGACCAAAGCAATGACTGGTCATGCATTAGGCGCTGCAGGTGTTCATGAAGCGATTTATACCTTATTAATGATGGAGCACAATTTTATTGCCCCTTCAATTAATGTTGAAAACTTAGATGAGCAAGCACAAGGTTTAGATATTGTTACTGAAACACGTGAACAAGAAATCAATCTTGCAATGTCGAATAGTTTTGGTTTTGGTGGCACTAACGCTACCTTACTGATGAAGAAATATAAATAGCACCGTTGACGGTCTAGATTTTCATCAAAGCCGTTAACGAAAGTTAACGGCTTTTTTAATGCCAAAAGAAAATATTATGAATATTTATTACGACGAAAATATGCCATACGCGGCACAAATGTTTGCTGGAATGGGCAATCTGTATCCTTTTGCTGGGCGCACATTAGCAGCAGATTCATTAATTGATGCCGACGTGTTATTGGTGCGTTCTATTACTCAAGTAAATGAAGCTCTGTTGGCCAATAGCCCCAATATTAAGTTTGTCGGTACTGCAACCATAGGTTTTGATCATATTGATCGAGACTATTTGACCAGTCGTAATATTACATTTACTTCAGCCCCAGGTTGCAATGCAACCTCGGTCGCAGAATATGTACTTTCCAGTCTAGTTGTATTGGCGGAACGTTATCAATTTTCGTTGCTGACTAAAACTGTTGGCATAATCGGTGCCGGAAACACAGGGACAAGGCTTAGTGAAAAGCTCGATGCTCTGGGAATTACATATAAATTGTACGACCCATTTTTGGCTGAATCTGTTGAAGATAATAGAGTTTTTTCAACGCTAGATGAAGTACTTGCATGTGATGTGGTTTCTTTACACGTACCAAAAACACTTGACGGTGACCATCCGACTTTTCATTTGTTAAACGAACAACGACTAGAAAGCTTTAGAGAAGATCAAATACTGATCAATGCGTGTCGTGGTGAAGTCATTGACAATCAAGCGTTGTTGCATTTAAAGCAAAAAGGTCACAGCCTTACACTTGTGATGGACGTTTGGGAAAATGAACCAAATGTATTAACAGAGCTAATCGCTTTTTGTGATATTGCCACCGCGCATATTGCAGGTTATAGCTTAGAAGGAAAAGCACGTGGCACTGAAATGCTTTATCAGGCAGTATGTCAGTGTATTGATAAACCAGTAGAAAACTTCCTTGTTGATTATTTGCCCAAGCCTGCGATTGGTCATATTGAACTGCAACAAGAATTTGATGAAATAACACTAAACCAACTAGTAAAAATGGTTTACGATGTGCGGCGAGATGACGGTATTTTTCGCCAACAACTAGCAAGTCATGGTTTCGACTATATCCGCAAAACTTACCCCGTTCGCCGGGAGTTTTCTGCAATAACTGTGACTCAAACAAACAATGTAAATGGAACACAAGTCTATCAACTTGGGTTTACTCAGCAATAAACAAGAGCAACAAGAGAGATAAAGGTATGGCTCAAAAATTCGATGTATGTGTATTAGGTGCAACTGGTTTGGTAGGTAAAACTATCATGGAAATTTTGGAACAACGAGATTTTCCAGTAAATAAGCTTTATCCACTTGCAAGTGCACGTTCTGCTGGTGAAATTATTGAATTCAACGGTGAAAGCATTGAAGTTATTGATGCCGATACGTTTGACTTTAGTTTGGCGCAAATTGGCTTCTTTTCAGCGGGTGGTTCAACTTCTGCTAAATTTGCACCTATTGCTGGTGAAGCTGGTTGTATCGTGATTGATAATACTTCTGAGTTTCGCTACGAAGACGATATTCCATTAGTGGTTCCAGAGGTTAACCCTCATGCTCTTGCTGAATACCGTAACCGTAATATCATCGCTAATCCAAACTGTTCTACTATCCAAATGATGGTAGCGCTAAAGCCTATTCATGATGCAGTGGGTATTGAACGTATTAATGTTTGTACATACCAGTCAGTTTCTGGTGCGGGTAAAGAAGCGATGGACGAGTTGGCGAAGCAATGCGCTGACCTATTAAGTGGCAAGCCGATTGAAACGAAAAACTTCTCTCGTCAAATCGCATTTAACGTTATCCCACAAATTGATGTATTCCAAGACAATGGTTACACCAAAGAAGAAATGAAAATGGTATGGGAAACTAAGAAGATTTTAGGCGACGACAATATTCGCGTTAACCCAACTGCAGTTCGTGTGCCAGTGTTTTTTGGTCATGCAGAAGCTATTCACATCGAAACGCGTGATCAAATTTCTGCAGAAGAAGTAAAAGAACTTCTTAAACAGGCTGAAGGTGTTGTTGTCTGTGAAAAGGATGAAGACTTCCCAACTCAAATTGGCGAAGCTAGTGGTGTAGATGCGACATTTGTTGGCCGCATCCGTGAAGATATTAGTCACCCAAACGGTATTAACCTGTGGGTAGTTGCGGATAACGTTCGTAAAGGTGCTGCGACAAATAGTATTCAAATTGCGGAAGCATTGATTAAAGACTATTTAAGCTAAGCCGCAGATAAATTGAAGAAAAATAAAAACTCGCCGTTATAGTTAACGGCGAGTTTTTTTGTTATAAATTAAGAATAAAGCAATAATACTAATTCAATTAAATATTTGATCGACTTAGGCCTCTAAAATCACATTTAGAACGGGTGAATACATTTAAATAAGTGCTTTTTTATTTGGTTACTTAGATAAGTTTTCACGAGGCTTAATAGCTCCCTAGGGCGAGTTTAAAGACTTACATGCCGAGTTGTTGAATTTAATTATGTAGTGTTTGTTCTTTGTAATAAATGCCTCGTCTCTAAGTCGTTTAACTTTTGTTAAGTGACCAAATAGTTATTTAAATTGGTGCAAGACGTGCTAACTTAAAAGTAGCAATATTTATGGTGTGGAATAATTATTGCTTTAATTTTTTCAGTGACAAGCGCCAAACTATTGGCAAATTAAAATAAAAGCTAGGAATACTTGATGCAACAATTGCTTCGCTTGCTGGTTTGGCAAGCTCTCATCATTAGCATTGGCACACTCAGCGTACCATCATTTGCTCAGGAAGGTGGAATACAGATCCGAGGCCCGAAGGGCAGTGACGTATTTCCTTACGATAGATACGGACCTATTACTTCCAACGATACTCTGTGGAACATTGCGTTAAAAGTAAGACCTGATCCTGCGTTTTCTGTTTATCAAGTGATGCAGGCGTTGTATGAAAAAAATCCTAATGCATTTAATGATAACAATTTAAATCACTTAGTTAACGGCCAATATTTATTGATCCCCAGCCGTGATGAAATCGCCAGAGTTAACCCGTCGGCGGCAAAACAAAAATCTGATGCTGATGATAATTCATGGGCGAAAAAAGTGACTACTGATGTTGCTAAAACTCAAGAAAAAGCTAAGCCTCCGGTAGATTCAGTTCAAAAACAAGATCTTGAAAAAGCCAAAACAGAAATTAACGAGCAACTACAGTCTTATGACGCGTCGCAACAAAAACGCTTGGAGACGATACAAAACGACGTTTTAGACTCTATTGACGGCCTACAGGCAATTCTTAAAGAAAATGAAGCATTAAAACAAAGGTTAAACGACTTCACCGGTCAACTAACCAATATGCAAAAAGAAGTTGCTAAAAGTAAAGATGTTGAAACTCAGCAACAACAAACTATTGCTTTACTTCAAGCTTTACTGGATAAAGCGGAAGCTGAAGAGCAAGAGCGAATGTTGAAAAATCAACGTGAAGCTGAGGAAGAACAAAATCTATTTAATAATCCACTAGTTGTTGCAGCTTGTATTGTTATACCAGCGTTAATCGCTATTTTAGGTTTGCTATTTTACATGCGTAGAAAGCAAGGTGAACAGAGCGAAGGACGTCAGCAAGAAATATCCCCGGCAAAAGAAGAAGTCGTGGAGTCGACAAGCGAAAAACCAAAAGCGAGTGAAGAGCTTTCTCTTGATGACGAACTTTCGCTTGATGACGAGCTGTCACTTGACGATGAATTGTCACTGGATGATGAGCTATCGATTGATTTAGCTGAAGATGGTACGACAAAAGAAGATGAGTTGTTTAGTGATGATTTGGAGTCACTCAGCGACCAATTGCTTGATGATGATGTTATTCATTTAGATGACAGTTTGGATGACTTAGATGATTTAGACGATCTTGATGACCTTGACGACTTGGAAGAAATTTCTTTAGACGACAATACCGAACCGGACATTCTTGAAGGTGGCGAATTAGACCAAGACGATTTAGATTCACTATTGTCAAACTTAGATGATGACGAAGAGAGTACGGAAAGTAAGGCTAAAGCCGAAGATACGCCAGAAAGTAGCGATTTAGATCAAGATGCCCTTGATGATTTGTTAGACGAAGCTAATCAAGAAGAAATCGTCGAAATTGAGCAAGATATAGAACTCTCAGATCCTAATGATATTGACGCGTTAATGGACTCAATGGCAGATCAGCCACCGGTTGAAGAGGATACATTGGAATCTGATAATATCGATGATTTATTAGATACAACAGCAGCTGCGCCAGCAAATGATTTACAGGGCGAACTTAGCGATCCAGACGATATCGATGCGCTGATGGAGTCAATGGCAAGCCCAGCGGCGGAAACTCCAGCTGCACCAGAGGAAAAAGATCAAGCGCCAGTAGATGATTTACAGGGCGAACTTAGCGATCCAGACGATATCGACGCGTTGATGGAGTCAATGGCAAGCCCAGCGGCGGAAACTCCAGCTGCACCAGAGGAAAAAGATCAATCGCCAGCAGATGATTTACAGGGCGAACTTAGCGATCCAGACGATATCGATGCGCTGATGGAGTCAATGGCAAGCCCAGCGGCGGAAACTCCAGCTGCACCAGAGGAAAAAGATCAAGCGCCAGTAGATGATTTGCAGGGGGAATTAAGCGATCCAGACGATATTGACGCGTTAATGGAGTCAATGGCAAGCCCAGCAGCTCCAGAGGTAACAGCTCAAGCATCAGCAGATGATTTACAGGGCGAGCTTAGCGATCCAGACGATATTGATGCCTTGATGGAGTCAATGGCAAGCCCAGCGGCTGAAACTCCTGCCGCTCCAGAGGAAAAAGCTCAAGCGCCAGCAGATGATTTACAGGGGGAATTAAGCGATCCAGACGATATTGACGCGTTAATGGAGTCAATGGCGAGCCGAGCGGAAACCCCTGCCGCTCCAGAGGAAAAAGCGCAAGCGTCAGCAGATGATTTACAAGGTGAACTAAGCGATCCAGACGATATTGACGCATTAATGGAGTCAATGGCAAGCCCAGCAGCACCAGAGGTAACAGCTCAAGCACCTGCAGATGATTTGCAGGGTGAACTAAGCGATCCAGACGATATTGATGCATTAATGGATTCTATGTCAGGAAATGTTGATGTAGAAGCTACTGATGTCAGTGACATCGATGATTTATTGTCTACTGATGAGTCTACAGAACAAAGTGATATTATCAGCAGTGACACGGCTTCTATAGATTTAGCAAGTGATGATATTAAGGACATTGAGAACTTACTTGATGCTGATGGTGTTACTGATGAAAACTCTGAGTTAGAGAATTACAGTCAACAAATTGAAAACTTTACTGAAGAATATGTTGCGCCATTTTTATCAGCCGACTTCAGTGATTTGATGACAGATAAACCGTTTGGATTGGATGACGCCCCTGAATTAGCAGAAGCTGCCGAAGAAGTAGAAGTAGATGATATCGATATTGATGCCATCATGGCAGAGGCAGAAGCAACTGAACAAACACTTGAAAATCAAAATGATGTGGTTGATTCAAGTGATGAAGCGATAGAGCAAGTAGAAAGTAGCGAAACTACAAGCACGGAAACATCTGACGAAAATGCTGACGTTACAGCGAATGATGCAAGTGTCTCAGAGGATTTTGATGACAGTATTCTTGCTGATGCTTACAACGAGTTTGACGAATCTGCATTGAGTAATTTACTTAATGAAGAGCCAGAAGATACTCAAGAGCAACATGAAGAAATCACTCCTGATTTTACAGACAGCAACGTGTTAGCAGATTTACTAGCAGATGAAAACTCTAATACATCAGAACCGTCAAAGGAAGCTGAAGAGCTTGATGACATAGAAGAGTTAGATAACTTAGACTTTGATGAACTGCTTGCCAATATCGAAGAAGAAGGGCATACATCTGACGATGCCTTAGATATTGGTGATGACTTAGATGTTGTTTCTGATCTTGATAGTGCATCCGAGCAAGAGGTGGAGTCTAAGCCGCAACCTGAGTCTGGATTGGCGTCAGATCAGCAGAATAAGAATGAAGATTATATTTCTGTTGATGATTTGATTTCTTCAACGCTAGATGAAGACGAGATGTCGATTGAGCCATATGAAAAAACTAATATTGATGTTGGATTAAGTGAGTTTCCAGAATTTACTAGTGGCGTGGATCAAATTGATGTCGACGAAGAAGATGATAATGGAGCCGCAGCGAAACTTGATTTAGCTAAAGTTTATATTGAAATTGGCGACAATGAGAATGCGGAAGTAATCCTTAATGACGTATTAAAGATTGGCGATGCTGATCAACAATATGAAGCTCAGCAACTACTGGATAAATTTGACTAACAAAGACAAAAGCCGCTAATTGCGGCTTTTTTTTCATTCGCAAAATACCTCGAAATAAGGGATAATTCGCGCAATTTTAGATATTAGTTAGTAAGCGAAAATGCGATTTGCATTAGGTATAGAGTACGATGGCGCAAACTATTGTGGTTGGCAGCGCCAAAACGATGTCAGCAGCGTACAAGAAACATTAGAGATAGCCTTATCCAAAATAGCAAATGAGCCCATTGAGGTTGTATGTGCTGGTCGAACAGATACTGGTGTTAATGCAACTAATCAAGTTGTTCATTTTGATACCAATAATTTTAGAAAAGACGTTGCTTGGACACTAGGGGTAAACACAAATTTACCTGATGACGTTGCCGTAACTTGGGTCAAAAGTGTTGATGAAGACTTCCATGCTCGCTTTAGCGCTACTTCTCGCCGATACCGTTATGTGATTTGTAACCGACTATTTCGTCCTGCTATTTTTAGACATGGTTTAACGTTTTGTCATCATCCATTAAATGAACAGCTTATGCATCAAGCGGCGCAACATTTAGTTGGCGAACATGATTTTACTTCTTTTCGAACTGTTCATTGTCAAGCGCCGACAGCTGTAAGAACCATCGAGCATTGCAATGTTTCGCGCCACGGTGAATATATCGTTATTGATGTTAAGGGGAATGCCTTTTTACATCATATGATAAGAAATATTTCCGGTAGTTTGATGCGGGTAGGCCGAGAGCTCGAGTCCATCGATTGGATCAAAGAAGTACTTGAAGCAAAAAATCGCTGTGTAGCAGGAATGACTGCTCCAGCCAGCGGCTTGTATTTTGTCGATGTGACGTATCCAGAAAAGTACCAATTACCTAAACGACCATTTGGTCCTTTATTTTTTGATTAAAAGTGACTATTTTACAGGGCAGACCAGTTTTTAGTATTCAAGTTGCCGTGTAGTGTGGTCTAATTACAGGTTAAATAACGTTTTTACGTTTTAAGTATATACCCGCTTAATTTTTAAGCGAAATTAACGCATTAATAAAAGTGAAATTATGAGCTGGATTGAAAAAATTCTTCCGAAGGCGAAAACGTCGCAAAAACGTAATATCCCAGAAGGTGTTTGGAGCCAATGTAACTCGTGTAACGCTATGTTATACAAGGCTGAGCTAGAACGTTTATTATCAGTTTGTCCTAAATGTGATCATCACATGCGCATTAGTGCTCGTAGCCGTATTGAGAACTTTCTAGATGCTGGTGAAAGGATGGAAATAGGTGCTGATTTAGAGCCTCAAGATATCCTTAAATTTAAAGATTCGAAAAAATATAAAGACCGTATTTCGTCCGCACAGAAACTTACAGGTGAAAAAGATGCACTTGTTGTGATGAAAGGTGAATTACACGGTTTACCAGTTGTTGCTGCTGGATTTGAATTCGCCTTTTTAGGTGGTTCAATGGCCTCTGTTGTAGGCGCTAGATTTGTAAAAGCTGCAGAGTATTGTTTAGAGCATAATTTACCATTAATCTGTTTTTCAGCTAGTGGCGGTGCTCGTATGCAAGAAGCGTTGTTTTCATTAATGCAGATGGCTAAAACCAGTGCCGCATTAGCTAAAATGCGCGAAAAAGGCTTGCCGTATATTTCAGTTTTAACCGACCCTACCATGGGTGGTGTATCAGCAAGTTTAGCTATGTTAGGTGATATTAATGTTGCCGAGCCAAAAGCACTTATAGGTTTTGCTGGCCCGCGTGTTATTGAGCAAACGGTGAGAGAAAAGCTACCTGAAGGTTTTCAGCGCAGTGAATTCTTGCTAGAAAAAGGCGCGATTGACATGATTGTTAATCGTCGTGATATGCGTGATACCCTAGCGCGTTTAATTGCAAAATTAACTAACCAGCCGTTGCAGGCGAGTTAAAACTTTTATGTCACAATCCAGTTTAAGCCACTCTTTTCGAACGCTCGAAGAGTGGCTTTCTTATATAGAATCTATTCATCTTACTGAGATTGATATGGGGTTAACCCGTATCCAACAAGTAGCCGATACCTTGGCTCTTTCTTTTAGCAGTGCAAAAGTTGTCACTGTTGGAGGGACAAATGGTAAAGGGACTACATGTGCCTTTTTAGAAAATGCATTACTGAAAAAAGGGCATAGTGTTGCCGTTTATTCTTCACCACATATTCGGTTGTTTAATGAACGTTTACGTATCAATAAAGTCGATATCGATAATGAGTCTCTGATCCAGGCGTTTAATGAAATTGAACAAAAGCGCGGCGATATTTCTTTAACATATTATGAGTACACTACTCTTGCGGCGCTGTTAATACTAAAGCGCAATCAACCTGACTTTATTATCTTGGAAGTTGGCTTGGGCGGTCGCTTAGACGCGACAAATATTATTGATGCAGATATTTCAGTAATCACCACGGTAGACTTAGATCACCAAGCTTTTCTGGGGAATGATAGAGAATCTATTGGCAGGGAAAAGGCTGGCATTATGCGTCAAAACCGTCCTTGCGTTGTTGGCGATGTAAATCCTCCAACATCCGTGATTGAGCATGCTAACGATATCGGTTGCGACTTATTTTTACGAGACCAATTTTTTCATATTCAATTAGATGGTAATACATGGCAATGGTCTACAGAAAGTGCAGTATTTACCCAATTGCCACAGCCATCAATTCCTCGCGATAATATTGCCACAGCACTTGCGGTTTTAGAATTAGCTCAAATATCGATGAGTGAACAAGATGTTCGTGAGCTAGTTGCTACAACAAAAGTACCCGGAAGAACAGAAATTCATCATTTACAATGTGACGTAATGCTTGATGTAGGGCATAACCCATTAGCGGCTAGATACCTAGCTCAAGTTGTTCAATCTGCTAGTTATCGTCATGTCTATGCAGTATTTGGTATGATGGCTGATAAAGACATTAAGCAAACGATTGCACCACTGGTGAAAAATATAGATACTTGGTTTGTTGGTAGCTTGAGTGCAACCCCACGCGGTGCAAGTGCAAAACATATTCAACAGTTTTTACCTAAAGATTCTAAATCACAAACTTTTGACAATGTGTCAGATGCTTATAAAATGGCGACAGAACAGGCGACATCTGATGACTTAGTGCTTGTATTTGGGTCATTTTTCACTGTAGCAGAAGTTAAGGCATTGTTAGATTAGGGGGCATTTTGTCGACGCCATTTCAAAACCGATTAGTAGGTACCGTTATCGTTGCAGCGGTAGCCATTATTTTTCTTCCCGACTTACTTGATGGGGAAAAGGAAAGTTATCAGGAAGAGTTTGGCAAAATACCTTCGCAGCCGAAAGTAGAGTTTCAACCTTCGAATAAATCGTTTCCAAGCGATAAAATTGAACAATTAGCTCAGGAAGAATTTGAAGACGAAGTTGCTTTAGATGACCCTAAACCTAACGAGTCAAATAGTAGTGCCCAAATTGATAATACTGCCAATTCTAGCGAAACTACAGTGGTTAAGCCTATTGAAAAGCAGCCTGAAAGTGCATCAACTGAAGTACAAAATGATAGAGCGGAACAAGCTTGGGTCATTCAATTGGGGAGCTTTCGTCATAAACAAAATGTTGATGATTTAGTGAATAAACTAGAGAAAGCTGGCTACAATGCATTTACTCGACCAATCAAAACTAAGAATGGTACGTTGACCAAAGTTTTTGTTGGTCCTGAGCTGAGTCATTCTAGTTTGGAAAAGAAACTGCCTGCACTTAAGGAGTTAACCAAAGTGCAAGGTAAAGTTGCCAAGTTTCAACCAACAAAATAATAAATTAATGGCGTTTTCTATCAGTGTTCTGGTAGAATGCGCGCCTCTAATCAATGAGAAACATTATTTATGGTTTGGGTAGACTACGCCATTTTGGCGGTCATTGGTATTTCAACACTTATTAGCCTTGTTCGAGGTTTTGTTAAAGAAGCAATATCATTAGTCGTGTGGATCAGTGCCTTTTTTATCGCGAGCACTTTCTACGCCAAACTTGCCACCCTTTTAACTAATATATCTGACCAACTCCTACGTAACGGCGCAGCAATTGCCATTTTGTTTATCACTACTTTGGTGCTAGGCGCAATTATTAACTATCTTATAGGTCAACTTGTATCAAAAACAGGTCTGTCAGGAACAGATCGGGTTCTGGGAATCGTTTTTGGTGCGCTTCGTGGTGTATTAGTAACTAGTGCTATGCTTTTTTTCTTAGACGCATTCACTCCAGCTGCAACTAGTACCTGGTGGCAAAGCTCTCTTTTGATTCCAGAATTTTCATTAATAATTGAGTGGTTTTTTGAGTATCTCAAACAATCATCCAGTTTTTTAAACCAAGCTTAACACGTCGGGGATAAACTACATGTGTGGTATAGTTGGCATAGTGGGTAACACACCAGTTGGACAGTCATTATATGATGGCTTAACCGTTTTACAGCATCGTGGCCAAGATGCTGCCGGTATTGTGACCATTCACGAAAACACTTTTAGATTGCGTAAAGCAAATGGTCTTGTAAAGGACGTGTTCCACACAAGGCACATGCTTCGCTTGCAAGGAAACATTGGTATTGGGCATGTTCGTTACCCTACAGCAGGCACATCAAGTTCTTCTGAAGCGCAGCCGTTTTATGCAAATTCACCTTTTGGTATTTCGCTAGCACACAACGGTAACCTGACAAATGCTGAAGAGCTAAAACACTGGTTGTATACAGAGGCAAGACGCCATGTAAACACCACATCTGACTCAGAGTTGCTATTAAACATCTTGGGTCATGAATTACAAAATGCTGATAATTTAGAACTGCAGCCAGAGGACATTTTCAAAGCAGTTGCAAACGTTCATAAGAGAGTTCGTGGTGCATATGCTACAGTTGCTTTGATCATTGGTTACGGCATGGTGGCGTTTAGAGACCCACAAGGTATTCGACCATTAGTATTTGGTAAGCGCGAAACTGAAAAGGGCGCAGAATACATGATTGCTTCTGAGTCAGTCGCACTTGATGCAAATGACTTTGAATTTGTTCGTGATGTTGCGCCGGGTGAAGCGATCTTCTTTACCCAAGACGGTCAAATTCACAGTAAACAATGTGCTGAAAATCCAACATTTAGCCCATGTATTTTTGAATACGTTTACTTTGCTCGTCCAGACTCAACCATTGATAAAATATCAGTTTATGGCTCTCGAGTTGAAATGGGTAAAAAGTTAGGTGATAAAGTTGCTAAAGAATGGGCTGACGAAGATATCGACGTTGTTATTCCTATTCCTGAAACTTCGTGTGATACCGCGTTACAAATTGCACAAACGCTAAATTTACCATACCGTCAAGGCTTTGTTAAAAACCGTTACATTGGCCGTACGTTCATTATGCCAGGTCAAGAACAGCGCAAAAAATCTGTACGTCGTAAATTAAATGCCATTGGTGCTGAGTTTGCTGGCAAAAATGTTTTGTTAGTTGATGACTCTATTGTACGTGGTACTACGTCGGAACAAATCATTGAAATGGCACGTAATGCCGGTGCTAAAAAAGTTTATTTTGCATCTGCTGCGCCAGAAATCCGCTTCCCGAACGTTTACGGTATCGATATGCCTAGCGCTAACGAGCTTATCGCTCACGGTCGTGAATTAGAAGACATTTGCCAACTTATTGGTGCCGATAAGTTAATTTATCAATCTATCGAAGATTTAGAAGAAGCTGTGCGTGTTGGCAACCCTGATATTAAACGCTTTGAAACGTCAGTATTTAATGGCCAATATATCACTAATGACATCGATCAAAGCTATTTAGAACGTCTTGATGCAATGCGCAATAACGAAGTGAAAGAACAGTCTGATAAAAATGCGGACTCTATCATTGATATGCACAATGAAGGCTCGTAACAATATCAACTAGCGTATTGAAATAATGAAAAAGGCACCTAATTTAGGTGCCTTTTTACTTGGTTTTAACGTTATCTTAGTTAAGCTATGTATTCGGTATTAAAACCCATACCAAACATAATTGCGCTAATTGCCATCAAGGTGACTAACAGTACCAAACCGCAAGTAACTACCGAACTTGAATAAATAAAGCCTTTTTCTTCCGGAATATTCATCATAATTGGAATACCCGAATACAGTAAATATACCGAATAACTTAAACCAGCTAGTCCTGCGACTGCAACAAACCATAACACAGGATATAAGGCTGTTAAGCCGACCATTAACAATGGCGTAGCGGTATAAGCTGCTAATTCTAGCGACTGCGTAAAATCAGGTTTAGCATCAAATGTGACTGCCATCCATTGTACTAAGTAAGCCAGGGCAAATACCCCTCCTATTAATCCAACATACATAGCAATTGACATCATCATTGCACTAGATTCTGACAATTTTATTACGCTTCCTGTCCCAATAGACCAGCCAAAGTGGGCTGTAGCGAAATAACTACAAATTGCAGGTATTAAAGCGACTGTTAAGATATGTACCAAACTGTACATCAAACTTTCATGACGCTTTTCAATGGTATGCCATTCTTCTTTTGGATGAGCGTATAGCCCCCAGATGTGGTTTAGGATCATAAATTTTACCCTCTTGCTCTGTCCCCAAATAAACGCTGATTGCAGTATGAAGTTTTTATTGTCTGCCAGCGCGAGTTATCAACTTTATATTTTTTATTGTCGATACTGTTATTTATGAGATATGTTGAAGATATAGTCAAGAATAGAGTGAAAAATATACAAAAACTGTAGAGAGGTGGATTTATTTATAACTAAAATGAATATAAAGCTAACTTACTTTGATTCTAACCACTTTCATGAATTCAATATCAAAACCTGCGACAGTTTCTTTGTCAGGGTAATAGGTTAGGTTGACTCTTTGTCCTTTTAAAGTTTTATAAACGGTTTTTCGTTTAAATTTAAATGGAACATCAACATTTTCTATCATTAAGGTGTTAATAAACCAATCGCCATCTTCTCGTTGAACGTGTGAACACACTTTTTGATATTCGCTGTGGATCAGATTTTTATGCTTTTTCAGTAAATCTTTTGCAGTTTTCATGACAATCGTTGAGAACAAGTTTAACGGCTATGGTACCTCAAAAGACAAGTGATTGTGAACAAAGGGAACAACACAAGCAATATATGTTTTAGCGCAATAAAGAGGTTAAATAAGCTGCTTTAAATTTGCTGGGCTTTGTTATAATACACGCCATTTTTTATTTTATGTGGTTAGATCATGGACACTCTATTAGCGCCTATTTTAAATTTTCTAAAATGTGAAACACCTGATGCTTGGATTGAAAAAGCAAAGCAACCTGAAAGTTTGCCTGTGGTGTTAATTGATCATTTAATCTGTGAGCTTAAAGCCGCACAAAGTGCTATGTATTTGATTCGAAAGTACGCTGTTGATAAAGAAAGCGGTGATGCGTTGCTTGAGTGGCTAGAGCCTTTTGAACGCTTAGTTTATAAAAAAGAAGGTAATTGGCGAGAATTAGCTGAAAAGAACAAGTTGTCTAAATCAATGTTGCCTAAATCTAATTCGCCCTATGGACAAGATCTCATCGATAAGATGGTGTTGTTGATAAAAGAAGAATTACACCATTTTTATCAAGTATTAGAAATTATGGATGAATACGGTATTCAATATGAAAGTATCACACCTGCTAGATACGCCAAGGGCATGATAAGAAATGTCACTACCTATGAGCCAAATACCATGATAGATAAGCTGATTATTGGAGCATATATTGAAGCACGCTCATGTGAACGATTTGCCAAATTAGCGCCTCATGTTGATAAACGCCTTGGGGATTTTTATATTTCACTGCTTCGCTCAGAAGCCCGTCATTACCAAGATTATTTAACATTGGCTGAAGAAATTGCAGGTGAGGATATATCAGACAGAGTTAAGTTTTTTGGTGATATTGAAGCTGAATTAATATCCTCACCGGATAAAGATTTTAAATTTCACAGTGGCGTGCCTGCTTAAGTAACAGTTTTAGATAAGACTATTTTAAATAGTTAACTAATTGCTGGTATTTTTAACATACAACCTAAAGCCAATCATAATAATACTATTTTACTTTCAGCGGTGGTTCAAATATGCACTACCAATGATTAAAAGTTGACCTTTTTCTACGAGGGTGTTAGTAATTAAAGTTGATATATAGGGAAAAACAATAAAATAGGATCATTATGAAAACACTCATCGCTTTATTATTCACTTTTCTTTGCATGCTATATTCACCAAGGACAATCGCCGACAACACGTCTTTTTGTGCATCAGATTGTAGTTATGAAATTAGAATGTTTCGTAAATATACCAAACAAGGTTCTTCATTAGCTGAACTAAGTTTAGGGATCATGTACATACAAGGTAAGGGAACAGAAAGAAACATAGAAACAGGTATTCGCCATATAACTCGTGCAGCGCAAGAAAATGAACCCGCTGCAATTTATCAATTAGGTTACATGTATTTATTTGGTATGTTCGTCGAACAAGATGTTGATAGAGCAAAATTGCTATTGAAAAAAGCAAGAAATCGAGGAGTTTTGAGCGCTCGTAAATATTTAGAACTAATTGATAAAAATGAAAATGGAGAACTAAGTAGTATTACGTTAGAAGCTCATCGTGAAAATGAAAAAAAGGAAGAACTTGTTTCTGCGGTGAATGATGCAAAGCGTCGAGCGTTAGCAGGTGATATAGAGGTCATTGTGGTAGATGGTGGCTTTGATTATAGACAAGTTGTTGAAGCGGCAGATTCACAAGTTTGCCGAGAAAAATCGTGTGGGCCTGGGTGGTCTTTTGTGTTGATGCCAATGGTCAAATTGACACCTGTTGTTGAGCAAATATTGTTTGGAAAGGCAGCTAGCTACGCTCGCTTTTTTAAATCGCAAACGGCGTAACCAAATTATAGTTAAAACGCCTTTGTGATTAGTTGTTGATTATGGTTATTGGCCACTAATATTGAACCCTGCTCGTACCAATCGCCAAGTACTATGCGTTTAGCGTTCTTATTATTGGCCGATAGGCTATGTATCGCTGGTCGGTGGGTGTGACCATGGATCATTAACTGGCAACCATACTTTTCTAAGTTAGTGAAAACTTCTTCAGGCGTTACGTCCATAATATCTTGCGCTTTCATCGCAGTCGATGCTGCGCTTTTTTTGCGATAGTTTTCTGCGATATTTCGCCTAACAAAAAGCGGTAGGCTCTTAATCATTGCTTGCCACCACCAGCTTCGAGATTTTTTGCGAAACTTTTGGTATTCAACATCGCGAGTGCACAGGGTATCACCGTGCAAAATGATGGCTTTTTCACCATGTAAATCTATTTCAGCCACCTCAGGTAAAATAGTCATGCCACAGCGTTTGGCATACTTTTTACCCAATAAAAAATCTCTATTGCCATGTATATAAAATATTTCAACGCCTTTATCGGCTAATGCCTTAAGCGCTGCGGCAACTTGTTGAATAAACTCGGAGGTATCATCGTCACCAATCCAGTATTCAAATAGGTCACCTAAAATGTATAAAGTAGAAGCGTTTACTGCATCTTCTTGCAAAAAAGATAAAAAACAGGCCGTGATATCAGGCCTGTTTTGTGCAAGATGCAAGTCAGCTATAAAGTACGTGCAATCTGACATGCGTAAATTAAATTACCTTATTCAACAATGGTATTGTTGATGATGATTTCTTCTTTTGGCACATCATCATGGAAACCAAAACGGCCTGTTTCAACTAAAGTCATCTTATCGACAATGTCCATGCCTTCAACAACTTCACCAAATACACAGTAACCCCAACCTTGAACTGACTCATTTTTGAAGTCTAAAAAGTCGTTATCAACTAAGTTGATAAAAAACTGTGCCGATGCTGAATGAGGATCTTGTGTACGCGCCATGGCTAACGTTCCACGTTTATTAGATAAGCCATTATTTGCTTCATTTTCAATGCTTGCGCGCGTGTCTTTTTCTTCCATTCCCGAAGCAAAACCACCGCCTTGAGCCATAAAGCCTTTAATAACGCGGTGGAAAATAGTGCCATTGTAGTAACCATCTTTGGCATATTGTGCAAAGTTTTCAGCGGTAACAGGCGCTTTGTCAAAGTCTAAAGCAATTTTGATATCGCCTAATGAAGTTTGAAAAGTAATCATATTAAATACTCTTTTAAATTTAGTGCAGGAATTGTAACGCAACTTCTAAATCTGTAAAGGGAAGTGGTGATTAAAACAATAAACTCGGTTACAATGCCGCGAGAAATGACAATATAAGCTAGAGGAGCTCATAAACCCCATGTTACACATGTTTAATACATTAACCCGACAAAAAGAAAAGTTTACCCCCATTAATGACGGTAAAGTGGGTTTATATGTATGTGGATGTACGGTTTATGACTTATGCCATATAGGTCACGCAAGAACTTATATCAGTTTTGATAATATTGTCCGTTACATGCGTTTTTCTGGTTACGACGTTAAATACGTGCGTAATATCACAGATGTTGAAGACAAGATTATCAAACGTGCCATTGAAAACAATGAAACACCAGAGCAGTTAACTGAGCGCACGATCGGTTACATGCATGAAGATTTTGATGCCTTAAATATTTTACGTCCAGATTTAGAACCACGTGTTACTACACATATGGCTGAAATCATAGAAATGATTGAAGCCTTAGTAGAGAAAAAACATGCCTATGTTGCTGATTCTGGTGATGTGTTATTTGATGTTTCAAGCTTTCAAGATTACGGTAAATTGTCTGGTCAAAACTTAGAGCAACTGCAAGCTGGATCTCGTGTTGATATTGATCAAACAAAGCGTAATCCGTTGGATTTTGTTTTATGGAAATCAGCAAAACCAGAAGAGCCAAGTTGGGAATCACCTTGGGGCGCAGGCCGTCCGGGTTGGCATATTGAGTGTTCAGCGATGAATGCTAAAGAGCTTGGTAAACATTTTGACATTCATGGTGGCGGTTCTGATTTGCAGTTTCCACACCACGAAAATGAAGTGGCACAAAGCTGCTGTGCACTAGATACACCATATGTAAATTATTGGATGCATACGGGCATGGTGCAAGTTGACCAAGAAAAAATGTCAAAGTCGCTAGGTAACTTTTTTACCATTCGTGATGTTTTATCAAAATACGATGCGGAAACGACGCGATTTTTCTTAACAACGGGGCATTACCGTAGCCAACTAAACTACTCGACAGAAAACTTAGAGCAAGCGAGGGCATCGGTTGAGCGTATTTACACCGCTTTGCGTGATGTTGAAATAGCAGATGATTTTGAACTAAATCGTGAAGACCAGTTTGTCGTGGATTTTTGTCAAGCAATGGATGACGACTTTAATACACCTCAAGCATTGTCGGTGTTGTTTGAATTAGCTAAATCGTTAAATGTTGCAAAACAAACTGATGCTGTTAAGGCATGTCAATTAGCTGGTACGTTAAAGTTATTGGGTGAAGTACTTGGTTTATTCCAATTAGCACCAGCAAGCTTTTTACAAGGCAGCGAAAATGACGATGAAGTAGCGGTAATTGAAGCTTTGATCGCTCAGCGTAACCAAGCAAGAGCTGATAAAAACTGGGCATTGGCTGACGAAGCGCGTGATAAGTTAACAGCAATGAACATTGTATTGGAAGATAGTGCAGGTAAAACTACTTGGCGTAAAGGTTAATACAGTAAATACCTAGACATAAAAAAACCGCTAATAAGCGGTTTTTTTATGAGTTTATAAACTTTATTGAGAAAACTCTTCACAGGCAATTAGTGTATTTTCAATTAAACTTGCAACCGTCATTGGGCCAACACCACCAGGTACTGGTGTTATGAATGCAGCTTTTTCTTTTGCTACATTAAACTCAACGTCACCAACCAGAGTGCCATTGTCTAATCGATTAATGCCTACATCAATTACAATCGCACCTTCTTTAATCCAGTCACCAGGTATAAACTCAGGTTTACCAACAGCAACAACCACTAAATCAGCGTTGCGAATTTTATTTTCTAAATCGCGAGTAAAACGATGTGTAGTCGTTACAGTACAGCCAGCTAAAAGCAATTCTAGCGTCATCGGGCGACCAACAATATTTGATGCTCCAACAACAACAGCGTCTAAACCATGAGGGTGTACACCTGTTGATTCAAATAATGTCATGATACCTTTTGGAGTACATGGACGTAAGCCAGGTTGTCTTAGGGCTAATTTACCGACATTTGACGGATGGAAACCATCAACATCTTTATGCGGAGCTATGGTTTCTATAATTAAATTGGCATCAAGTCCGGCTGGCAAAGGTAATTGAACAAGAATACCGTCTATTTCACTATCGTTGTTCAGTTCATTGACTAAATTAACTAATTCTTCTTGTGATGTGGTTGCGGGTAAATCATAAGAACGAGAAACAAAGCCTACTTCTTCACAAGCTCTGCGCTTACTTCCTACATATACTTCTGACGCAGGATCGTTACCAACAAGTATAACGGCTAAACCCGGCGCTCTTTTACCTTGCGCTAGGCGCTGCTGAACTTTTTCTTTTACTGAGTTTCTGAGTTGTTGAGCAATAGTTTTGCCATCTATTAATGAAGCCGTCATAGTTTCCAATTTAATAAGGTTAAAAGCAGCGATATTTTCGCACACTTTATAAATGAGTTGTAGATCATCTTTATTGATAGTTTATATATATAAATAACTAAACTACTATTGTGTTGAATCTTGGTATCACGAAGTGTTGTTCAGATATAAATTGATTTTGATCCAATTCAATAGCAATAACGTACTAAAATTGCTCATTTCGCCTAAAGTTAGTACGTTGTTGGTCTAAAAGTGAGCGAACGAAAAGTTTTTGCAAAAAAAAGTTTGACGACCATCGGGCAAGTCGGTAATATCCGCACCCGTTGAAGGCAAGCAAGCTTTTAACAATACAAGTCGGTGATTAGCGCAGCTTGGTAGCGCACTTGGTTTGGGTCCAAGGGGTCGTAGGTTCAAATCCTACATCACCGACCACTTTCTTAATTTGAAAGTGATGCACTTGTAGGTGAAGTGCGCCCTTAGCTCAGCTGGATAGAGCAACGGCCTTCTAAGCCGTGGGTCGCAGGTTCAAATCCTGCAGGGCGTGCCATACTTTACACTATGGTGGCGTTAGCTCAGTTGGTAGAGCCCTGGATTGTGATTCCAGTTGTCGTGGGTTCAAGTCCCATACGCCACCCCATCTTTTGTCGGTGATTAGCGCAGCTTGGTAGCGCACTTGGTTTGGGTCCAAGGGGTCGTAGGTTCAAATCCTACATCACCGACCACTTATTCTTCTTAAATAATCATTCATTTTTAGCTAAACTTTTCAAATTCTCTTTTGCCACATGCATTATTTTTGCTTGTGTTAGAGCCAATTAGCGCTTTTTTATCAAATTGCTTAAAAATTAATTGACAATGGGTCTCGACTCTTGCACAAACCGCCGCTATAATTTCGCGTCATTATTTTTAATCGGTCCATCTTTTTCCGGATTTCCGGGCTCGAGGCTTAGGTTTTGGGTAGAGAGCAACGAGTTCCGACTTATTGTTCAAAAGTATAGATGCATTATTGAAAGTACTGGAAAGTACTAACTATCGAGGTAATTAAATGCAAGTTTCAGTTGAGACTACACAAGGTTTGGAACGTAAGTTAACTATTTCAGTTCCTGCAGAAAAAATAGATGTAGAAGTTAAAAATCGTCTTCGTCATATTGCAAAGACACAGCGCATCAATGGTTTCCGTCCTGGTAAAGTTCCACCGTCAGTAATTCAAAAACGTTATGGAAAAGCTGTTCGTCAAGAAATTGCTGGTGAAGTCATGCAACGTAACTTCGTTGAAGCGATTATTGCTGAGAAAATTAACCCAGCTGGTCGTCCTAACTTTGTAGAAAAAAGCAACGAAGATGGCAAAGATTTAGAGTTTGAAGCAACTTTTGAAATTTACCCAGAAGTTGAATTAAAAGATTTAGAGAAAATCGCTGTTGAACGCCCTGTTGTTGAAGTAACTGAAGCTGATATTGACGAAATGTTCGTTACGTTACAAAACCAACACAAAACGTGGAAAGAAAACAAGCGTAAAACTAAGAAAGGCGACAAGTTAACGATCGATTTCTTAGGCCGTGTTGATGGTGAAGCATTTGAAGGCGGTAAAGCGGAAGGTTTTGAATTAGAGCTTGGTGCTGGCCGCATGATTCCTGGTTTCGAAAAAGAAATTACAGGCATGAAAGCTGGTGAAGAGAAAACGATCACTGTAACTTTCCCAGAAGATTACCATGCTGAAAACCTTAAAGGTAAAGAAGCTGAGTTTGATATCGTTGTTCACAAAACAGAAGGTCCTGTACTTCCTGAAATTGACGAAGAGTTTGCAAAACTGTTTGGCATTGAAGAAGGTGGTGTAGAAGCACTTCGTGAAGAAGTTGCTAAAAATATGGCTCGTGAGCTTAACCAAGCAGTTAAAGCAAAAGTTAAAGAGCAAGTGATCAACGGTTTGTTAGAAAACAACGCAGTTGAAATTCCACAATCTTTAGTGGCTCAAGAAATTGACGTATTACGTCAGCAAGCACTTCAACGTTTTGGTGGTCAAGTAGATCCGAAAAACATGCCACAGCTTCCAGCAGAAATGTTCCAAGAACAAGCTGAGCGTCGCGTGAAAGTAGGTTTATTACTTGGTGAAGTTATCAAGCAAAACGAATTGAAAGTTGACGAAGCTAAAGTAACTGAGTTAATCGAATCAGCAGCTTCAGCATATGAAGATCCAAAAGAAGTTATCGAGTACTACAAGTCTAACAAAGAGTTGAACCAGCAAATGCAAAACGTTGCGCTTGAAGAGCAAGCAGTTGACGTATTAGTTGCTGGCGCAGCAGTGAAAGACAAAAAGTCTAGCTTCCAAGAGATTATGAATCCTGAAGCTAAATAAGCTTTTTGATTGACAATAGCTAAAGCAATAGTTTAAATGGCTTGTATGGGAACATATAAGCCATTTTTTTTACAAAGGATATAGTGTTGTTTAATTCGTTTAAAAACTCTCAAAATTCATCAAGCCCTATCGAAAGCGCTTTGGTTCCAATGGTTGTTGAGCAAACTGCCAAAGGTGAGCGTTCATATGATATTTACTCTCGCTTACTAAAAGAGCGTGTTATTTTCCTTTGTGGTCAGGTTGAAGATCACATGGCAAATTTAATTGTCGCTCAATTGTTGTTCTTGGAATCTGAAAGCTCAGAAAAGGACATCTATTTATACATTAATTCTCCAGGTGGCTCAGTAACAGCTGGTATGGCTATTTATGATACGATGAAGTTTATTCGTCCTGACGTAAGTACTGTCTGTGTTGGCCAAGCGGCGAGTATGGGGGCATTTTTACTGTCTGGTGGCGCTAAAGGTAAACGATACTGTTTGCCAAATTCTCGTGTGATGATTCATCAACCATTAGGTGGTTTCCAAGGTCAAGCATCTGACTTTGAAATTCATGCAAAAGAAATTTTAACTATCAAAGAGAAGTTAAATCGTTTAATGGCTGATCATACTGGTCAACCCTTTGACAAAGTCGCTGTTGACACAGATCGTGATAACTTCTTAAGTGCTGATGCTGCGGTTGAATATGGTTTAGTTGACTCCATATTAGAGCAAAGAGCGGTTTAATCGCTATAACTTAGGCAGTGATATTGTGATCTGCCTATTTTGTGAAATACTTAGTATTATCAGTGAAAGCAATTTTCAGTTTAGAGGTACCGTATGACCGATATTAAAAAAGGTGACGGTGATAACGGCAAGTTATTGTATTGTTCTTTTTGTGGCAAAAGCCAGCATGAAGTACGAAAGTTAATTGCAGGCCCTTCAGTATTTATTTGTGATGAATGCGTGGAGCTGTGCAACGATATTATTCGCGAAGAAATAAAAGAAATTTCGCCAAAGGAAGAGAAGGAAAGCTTGCCTTCACCTGTGGAGATTCGCGCAAGTTTAGATGACTATGTTATTGGTCAAGAGCATGCTAAAAAAGTATTAGCTGTAGCCGTATATAACCATTATAAACGTTTACGTAATGGTGACTCACACAACGGTGTTGAGTTAGGTAAAAGTAATATTTTGTTAATTGGTCCTACAGGTAGTGGTAAAACTTTGTTGGCAGAAACGCTGGCAAGATTATTAGATGTTCCATTTACTATGGCTGATGCAACCACATTAACCGAAGCAGGTTATGTTGGTGAAGATGTTGAAAACATCATTCAAAAGTTATTGCAAAAGTGTGATTACGACGTTGAAAAGGCGCAGCGTGGCATCGTCTATATCGACGAGATTGATAAAATCTCTAGAAAGTCTGATAACCCCTCAATTACCCGAGACGTTTCAGGTGAGGGTGTTCAGCAAGCATTGTTAAAACTGATTGAAGGTACTATTGCTTCAGTACCTCCACAAGGTGGTAGAAAGCATCCGCAACAAGAGTTTTTACAAGTAGACACATCTAAGATTTTGTTTATTTGTGGTGGTGCTTTTGCAGGTCTCGATAAGGTTATTGAGCAACGTTCAGAAACCGGCAGAGGCATTGGCTTTGGTGCAAAAGTAAAAGCAACAGACCAAGAAAAATCTCTTACGGAACGTTTCCAAGAAGTTGAGCCGGAAGATTTAGTTAAATATGGTTTGATTCCTGAATTTATTGGGCGTTTACCTGTAGTAGCTACGTTAACTGAGTTAGACGAGGATGCGCTTATTCAGATTTTGCAAGAGCCTAAAAATGCATTAACAAAACAATATTCAGCTTTGTTTGATATGGAAGGTGTTGAATTAGAGTTTAGAGAAGATGCGTTAAAAGCGATTGCTAATAAAGCTATGGTAAGAAAAACTGGTGCGCGTGGATTAAGGTCTATCGTTGAAAGTGTGCTACTAGATACCATGTATGAGCTGCCTTCTATGGAAGATGCAACAAAAGTTGTTGTTGATGAGTCAGTAATTAAAGGTGAATCAAAGCCGATAGTTATTTATGAGTCGACGCAAGATAAAGCTGCTTCTGATTCTTAATTTAAAAGAGCGCAACGCGCTCTTTTTTTTATCCTTAAAAAGCGCTGCCAAAACTGGCTTTACCTTGATAAGCGTCTAAAATTTCAGCAATTAATTGAAAAAGTGAAATCAGTTGTTGAAAGCAATAACTTTAGCCCCATATTATTTGCTAGTCCTAGAAAACTAAAAACATTTGTTTCCATAAAGAGAGACCCTAATGTCTGAAGAGATCACCCCTATCAGCAATGATCAAGAAATTCCTGTTTTAGCACTACGTGATGTAGTTGTTTATCCTCAAATGGTTATCCCACTTTTTGTTGGTCGTGAAAAGTCTATCAGGTGTCTAGATATCGCGATGGAAACAGACAAACAAGTATTTTTAGTTGCGCAAAAAGAAGCTAGCGTAGACGACCCGACTGAAAATGATGTATTTACTGTTGGTACTGTTGCAACCATTTTACAAATGCTCAAGTTACCTGACGGTACAGTAAAAGTACTAGTTGAAGGATCAAAACGCGCTAAAATCAGTAAATTTGTTGAAACTGAGCAGTATTTCACTGCTTATATTGATTACCTATCGTCTGAAAATAATAGCGATGAAAGCTTAGATATTTTGGTTCGATCAGCTGTTTCACAATTTGAAGGTTACGTTAAGCTAAATAAAAAAATTCCACCTGAAGTATTAACATCTATTTCTGGTATCGATGATGCCGAACAGTTAGCCGATACTATGGCTGCTCACATGCCACTTAAATTGGCGGAAAAACAAAACGTATTAGAAATAAATGACGTTGCTCAGCGTTTAGAACATTTAATGGCTTTGATGGAAGGTGAAATCGACCTATTGCAGGTAGAGAAAAAGATCAGAACTCGTGTTAAAAAACAAATGGAAAAGAGCCAGCGCGAATACTATTTGAATGAGCAAATGAAAGCGATTCAAAAAGAGTTAGGTGACATGGATGATGTACCTGATGAAATTGAGCAAATTTCAAAGAAAATTGAAGATGCTCAAATGCCAAAAGAGGCTAAAGAGAAAACGCTTTCTGAATTACAAAAGCTTAAAATGATGTCGTCTATGTCAGCGGAAGCAACGGTTGTTCGCAGTTACATTGACTGGATGACCAATGTGCCATGGAAAAAGCGCAGCAAATTAAAGAAAAACTTAGCGCTTGCTGAAGATGTGTTAGAGCAAGACCACTATGGTTTGGAAAAGGTTAAAGAGCGAATCATTGAGTATCTAGCGGTTCAACAGCGAGTAAGCCAGTTAAAAGGCCCTATTTTATGTTTAGTTGGCCCTCCTGGTGTTGGTAAAACATCACTAGGACAATCGATTGCCAAAGCAACTGGTCGTAAATATGTTCGTATGGCATTAGGGGGTGTGCGAGATGAAGCAGAAATCAGAGGTCATAGACGTACTTACATCGGCTCTTTACCAGGCAAGTTGATCCAGAAAATCGCCAAGGTTGGTGTTAAAAACCCACTGTTTTTGCTTGATGAGATCGATAAGATGGCGTCAGACATGCGTGGCGACCCAGCATCAGCTTTATTAGAAGTATTAGATCCTGAACAGAATACGAGTTTCAACGATCACTACTTAGAAGTAGATTATGATTTATCAGATGTAATGTTCGTCGCGACATCAAACAGTATGAACATTCCTGGTCCATTATTAGACCGTATGGAAGTCATTCGTTTATCTGGATATACAGAAGATGAAAAGCTTAATATCGCTAAACGCCATTTGTTAAACAAACAAATTAAGCGCAACGGGTTAAAAGAAAAAGAAATTACTGTAGAAGATAGTGCAATTATTGGCATTATTCGCTATTACACTCGCGAAGCAGGGGTACGTGGCTTAGAGCGCGAAATATCTAAACTTTGTCGTAAAGTAGTTAAAACAATTCTACTGGATAAAAAGATTAAGCAAGTTACGATTACTCAAGATAACTTGTCTGACTTTTTAGGCGTACAGCGTTTTGACTATGGAAAGGCAGACGAACAAAATCGTGTAGGTTTAGTGACTGGATTGGCTTGGACATCAGTTGGCGGCGAATTGCTTACTATTGAGACAGCATCTGTTCCTGGCAAAGGCAAGTTAACTTACACCGGCTCGTTAGGTGACGTTATGAAGGAGTCTATCCAAGCAGCTATGACAGTGGTAAGAAGCCGCACAGATAAACTGCGTATTAATGAAGACTTCTACGAGAAAAGAGATATCCATGTCCATGTACCGGAAGGTGCTACACCAAAAGATGGTCCTAGTGCGGGTATTGGCATGTGTACAGCTCTTGTATCTAGCTTAACTGGAAATCCAGTAAAAGCAGATGTTGCCATGACAGGTGAAATTACTTTACGTGGTGAAGTATTACCAATTGGTGGTTTAAAAGAAAAGCTTTTAGCGGCGCATCGTGGTGGAATTAAAACGGTTGTTATTCCTAGTGATAATGAGCGTGATTTAAAAGAAATACCTGAAAATGTGAAGGCTGATTTGTCAATTCATCCAGTTAAATGGATAGAAGAGGTTCTCGATATTGCACTCGAAAACCCAATTGAAGCGATAAAAATAGAAAGCTAACACCGTAAAATTGCTTGTTTTTTGATTAAAAATGCAAAAAAGCGTAAAAAAAATCGAAAAAATTGCAATTAGGGCTTTCCAAACGCTGAAACTATGGTAAGTTATTGAAGCTTAATACGCTGTATCCCACTATTAACAAGGGGTCTGCGAAAGATAATAAAAATTATCTGTAATTTAGATTTTCTTTAACTCAGTGCTTGATGTTCAAAAGGAAGCTTGTTATAAAAGCTTCTGCAGGACGCTAAAACACTAGATAGCGCTGAATAATAACAATTGAAGGGGAATATACTGTGAATAAATCTCAACTAATCGAGAAAATTGCTGCGGGTGCTGACATTTCTAAAGCTGCGGCTGGTCGTGCTTTAGATTCTTTCATCGAAGCCGTTACTGAAGAATTAAAAAGTGGTGAGCAAGTAGCTCTTGTTGGTTTCGGTACTTTCTCAGTACGTGATCGTGCAGCTCGCACAGGCCGTAACCCACAAACTGGCGCTACTATCGAGATTGCAGCAGCTAAGATTCCATCTTTCAAAGCAGGTAAAGCTTTAAAAGATGCTTGTAACTAATCATTAGTTATAAAAATACATGAAAAGGCCTCTACTAGAGGCTTTTTTTATGTCCGTCATTTAGCCCGTAGACTTTTCAATAATCCTTCCTTAGGCATTTTTCCCCCTATAGCAACAACAAGGTTAACTGTATAAGCTAGCTATCTAATTGGTATTAGTTACTCGGCAGAACATCTTCAATTGTAAGCTGATAAATATTAATACAGTTTTAAAATGTATAAAAATTGCCCGCGTGATCAGATGATCGTAAACAGCTAAAACCTCAGATACTGTATTAAACGAAACAACTTGCTTTGACATTTGGTTGATTTTGTTTATCTAATTATTGTTCTAATTAATAAAATTGACTAATTTCTATTTTTATTTGGTTTTGCTGGTTTTTTCTTCTGTGTTATAGTTAGAGTTCAAATTAATATTTGGTGCTAATATGGAAGACTATCATAACTGTGAAGATATATTAGACTTGGTTAAACAAGTGGGGGCTGTTTACGTTGTTGATGAGGAAGCAAAAACGCTGCGCTTTGACTGCATAGGGAGTGCAGACATTACCGCTTTTATTAACTATGTAAAGCAATACGGTTATGGCAAAGGCTTTAAAAAGCTTTCTATAAGAGTCTCTGACTCACAAGCGTTATCTTTCTTTCAGCACGGTTTTCGTGTTGAAGCATCAATTCTAGCCTATTACGGCTCACATGACGCGCTATTTGTCGTTTATTATTTTGATGGTAGTGAGCAAGAATTCAATACTAGGCAAAATGATATTCTAGAAAAAGCACTGTCATATCAAGAGCAAAATGATAGAAACCTCGAATTTGCTAATATTACTATTTCTATTGCCGCAAACAGGAATAATTATCCGACGAATGTTGCAAAGAAGGTCAAATTTTTCGGTCGTGGAGCATTAAATGACCACGAGCTAAACGATACTAAGCAATTTACTGCTACATTAGGTGGTAAAGTAATCGCTAGTGTTACTGCACAATATAATGTCGATGAAAAGTCAGTAGAGTTTTCTGATTTTACTGTCAATCTTGAACATGACGCTCACGAGTTGATTTCATTACTTTTATTTGAGATGGAGTCGTTTTATTTGTCTAAGGGAGCTTCTACCGCTTTTACCATAGTGTCAGCGAATAGTCTTATCATGAATAGTATTTGTGCGGAAAATCACTTTGAATTTGGTGGAATGCTAAAAAATGAATCGATGATCGACGGTCAGTTAACTAATCTTAATACATGGTTTAAAGGTTTATAAATTAATATGGACATAACTAAACGTTTTAACTTTGACGATCCAAAATCCATCAAGGAAGGCCTAGCTCATTTTGCCCAGCAGCAAAATGAGTCCTTTTTTGAAAGTAAAATAGAGTTACTGCAAAATCAGCGAGCCGCTCTGTTTGATGAATTGTTAATAGCACTTTGGTGCGAGTTCGATTTACATATATTTGACAATTTATCTTTAAATGCCGTTGGCGGATACGGCCGTCATACACTCCATCCTTATTCTGATATAGATATTTGTATCTTATTTGATAGTGCGCTATCAGATATTCAAGAACAGCAGCTTAGTGGCTTTTTGACCAAATTATGGGATTTTGGTGTCGATATTGGTCATGCGGTCAGAAGTGAAGCTCAGAATGTAAAAGCAGCTAAGTCAGATATAACTGTAGCAACTAACTTACTGGATATAAGAACGTTAGCTGGTAATCGAGCACATGCTAAGAATGTACTCACTGGACTGTATAGTGACGATATTATTTCTGATGAGGATTTTTATACACAAAAGGCAAAAGAACAACAAGAGCGTCATGTAAAAGCAAAAAATACAGCATTATTTCTAGAGCCAAATATTAAAAATAATCCAGGTGGGCTGCGAGATGTACAAACTATCATTTGGATTGCACGTAAATATCTTCATGTTGCTGATGCTCAGTCGCTAAAGAAACTTGGCTTTTTTAAGAATGATGAATTTTTTGAATTGATCGAAGCATATCATTTTGTTTGCCGCCTAAGGTGGGCTCTACATAGTGTAGCTAAGCGGCCGCTAGAAGTTTTATTGTTTGATTATCAAGCTGATGTTGCCAAGTTTATGAAGTTTGGCCATGGTGATAACGCACAGCTTGCTGTTGAAAAGATGATGCGTCAGCTATTTAGAGCGATGACTCGTATTCGAGAGCTGAATCAAATGATGGTCGGTATGATCAAACAACAGCTCAATATGAATGTTCAGAATGGCAATGAAGGTTTTGATATTGATGAACACTTTTTTGTTGCTCAAGGCATGATACAAGCAAAATATGATGAAGTATTCTTTAATAAGGTCAATGTAATTCGTCTGTTTAGGTTAATCGCTGAATATCAAGAAATTCACGACATAGCCCCAGAAACCTTGAGGCTACTACGACAAACTCGAAGAAGTCTATTGGGTGAGCTACAAGACTATCAGGAGTGTCGCCAAGAGTTTTTAGCAATCATAAAACATCAAAACGGCTTACAACGAGCATTTAGTTTGATGCATCGTTATGGCATTTTAGCGTCTTATTTTCCTGAATGGAAAGCTATAGAAGGGCAAATGCAGTTTGATATGCATAATGCATATACTGTGGATGAACACGCCTTTAAACTTATTCAACATTTAGAAAGTTTCTCGCAGATCAAAGAACGTAAAAACCTGATCCGCAGTATCTATAAGCAGAGCTCATTAAAACATATTCTTGTGATAGCCGGCCTATGCCATGACCTATCAGGGAAACAAACACACGAAAATAACGAATTAAGCGCATTGTATGCAAAAGAGTTTGCTTTGCTTCATGATTTAAAAAGAACAGAAGTTGAGCTGATACATTGGTTGGTGGAAAATCAATTTTTGCTCATTAGTACTTTACAGACACTCGACATCCATGACCCTGAAGTTATTAAGTCTGTCGCAAAGTCAATTCGAACAGAATCAAGACTTAATGCTTTATATTGTTTTACCGTTGCAGACCTACAAGCGACCAATGATCATACATGGAATGATTGGCAAGAGAGTTTACTTAATAAGTTATATTTGGCCTTAAGGGCAGCATTAAAAAATGGTATTGAAAACGTTTTTCATCAACGTACTTTGATCCGTGAAAATAAACAAGAGGCTTTGGTGCAGCTTAGCGATTTAAACTATTGCGCTGAGCAAGTTCAGCAGCTCTGGTCTGTGATTCCCTCTAGCTTTTTTGTATCAAACCAACTGAACGAAATCATTGAGTTTAGTCAACAGTTGTTAAACAAAAATGATACTCAAAATGTTGTTTCTTTATCAGACAATACAAATTTAGAATGTACTGATTTACTGGTTTATGCCAATGATCGCAGTATGTTATTTGTTGACCTATTTAACAGTCTTGCCTCATTAAAAGTGAAAGTTAAAGAAGCTCAATTATATAAAACAAAAAATGGTAAAGTATTAGAAGTCATCAAAATACTAGATCACAATGATGAACCAATTGTGGATCCTTATCGCAGCGAAAAAATTGTAGATCGAATTAATCAAGTGCTCAATGGCGATTACAGGTTAGATAAACCAATGAAACCAAGGTTTGTCAACAACTTCGATAATTCACCTGAAGTTGAGTTTTTAAACTCAGTAAACAGTAAAAGAGCGTTGCTTAGAGTTAATGCATTAGACACACCTTCGGTGATTGAAAAAATATGCGATGTCTTTAAGCGTAATCAATTTACCGTTCATTCCGCCAAAATAAGTTCATTGGGGGAAAGTTCGGAAAATGTTTTTTCAATTTCTACCAAAGAATCAGCAACTTTGACTGTAGAACAAAAAGAAACGTTAATAAAAGAGTTAGTTGACAATATTGCCTAAAGCAACAGACGCGTTGTTCTATCTGACTTTTAAGCTAGAAAAAACGCTAAAATAGATGATACTTAGCATAAATTAGAGCGTTACGATTTATGCTAATGACTACCTCATCACTAGAAGCTTTTTTCAACAGCAATTACATGCCTCATGGCCATTGTTACTTGTGGCAACCCCATATATTGTGGAGTCATGTCGTTGCTGACTTTGTTATCGCCGTTTCATATTTTTCTTTGCCTGTAGCGATTATCTTATTTGCACTTAAACGTAAAGATATCGGTGAAAACAAACTATTTTACTTATTTTCTTCCTTCATTTTGTTTTGTGGTATTACCCACCTAATTGGTATTTTAACCATATGGCACGGTATCTACGGAATTCATGCCATCAGTAAAATATTAACCGCAATGGTCTCATTGGTTACGGCAATTTATGTTTATAAACTTATTCCTACGGCAATTGCAATTCCGACACTTTCTCAATATAAAAATGTAAAACAGCAACTTTTTCTAGAACAAGCGCAAAGCAACACACTTCGAAGTAAATTAGATGACTTTAAGTTTTCGCAGTTCATGCTTGATAGCATGCCTGTTGGCGCTTTAGTGTTAGATAAAAATTGTACTTCCATATACAGTAACAAAACGTTTGAACAATACTTTTGCCAAGATATTGATGGCGTCGCAGTAACATTGTTAGACGCTTTGCCAAACGATGCTAAAGAACAATTATTACAGTACTGTTCAACGGCGACAGGTGTTAATCAGTCCGCTTTTTTTATATCGACGACGTATCAAATAAACAAGCATTCTATTATTCCGATTGAACTTACCGCTACTGCTTCGCAATTTGAACAACATGTTTATATTGTGGTTACCCTAAAAAGTATTGAAGAAATCAACGAGTTCAAAGATAAGTTAGCGCTGTCCTATAAAAAGCTTGAGCGAGCAGTTTCAGCTACAGAAGATGGAATTTGGGAGTGGTATGTTACAGATGACACAGTTTCTTATAGCAAGCAACTACTCACTTTAATTGGTAAACCAGATATAGAGCAGCCGCGTTTCGAAGATTGGTTTAGTCACATACACCCTGATTATCAATTGCGAGTAGAAAATGCCATAGAGGAGCATTTTCGCACCAAAGAAAAGTATATCGTTGAATACTTGGGTAAAGATAAACAAGGAAAATACTCTTGGTTTATTAGTATTGGAGATAGTGAGTTTGACCACAACGGTGATCCCATTGTGATGTCGGGATCTTTGAGAAATATCAATTATGCAAAAGAATTAGAAAAGAAATATCAGGAAAATGCTGAGTTTTTAAATGCAATTTATGAAGGTAATAGTCATGCTATTTGGGTTTTAGCATTAGATGAAAACAAAGATTATATTTATCACGTATTTAACGATACTGCGTGTCGGTGGCTAGGCACTAATAAAGAGGAGGTTATTGGTAAGAATTTACATCAATTAACAGGGACTGTTTTTCCAATAGAAATTGCTAAAAATTTGCGTCACAACTATAACAGGTGTTTATTGGGAGGAGCTAAAGTTGACTATATCGAACATATCGCCTTTGGTGAAGTGAATGCTTGGTTTAATACAACGCTTTATCCTATTTACGATTCTCATGGTGAAATCAATTTCATTGTCGGAACCGCTATCGATATTACAGCTGAAAAAGCATCAGAACAGGCACTTTCACATCATAAAGAGGTGTTGGAAAAAGTATTAAACTCTGTCGTTTGTGGTTTATATATATTTAGTTTTGAAAGTGCTAAAAATACAACTATCAATGCAAGGTATACTGAAATTCTAGGTTATACCCTCGATGAATTAAATAACTTTGCTGATATCTATAGCCTATTTCATCCTGATGATATTTCCCTTGTCAAAGAGCATATGAGTGCAGTTTCGAGCTCAATTAGTGGTGAATTGTTCTACTTAAAATACCGTTTTAAGCATAAAAGTGGCCATTGGATTTGGTGTTATTCTGCTGATCGAATACTTAACTATAATTCGAAGGGTGAGCCTGTGGAAATGTTAGGAACCTTTATTGATATTACCGATGAGGTTTCATTGATGCAGCAACTTAAAGATTCGAATGAATACCTCGAGCGATTTGCCTTTGTCGCTTCCCATGATTTGCAGGAACCGCTTCGAAAAATTATGGCATTTTCTGAAGCGTTATCGCAGCGACTGAGTGACAAGCTAAAAGGAGACGAAGATGCAACCTTTGAATTGTCTCGGCTTCACAGTGCAGCACATCGAATGCAAAAAATGATTAATGATGTTCTAAAACTGTCTCGAATAAATTACTTCTCACTGCATTTGCAAAAGACTACCGTTAAGTCTTTATTTGATGTGGTCTCAGATGTGTTGTCACTTCAAATTGAGCAATCTGCTGCTAGTATTAAATTGAAAGGGGAGTTGACAGAGATAGTCGTCGATGTGTCGTTGATGGAGCAAGTTTTACAAAACCTACTTAGTAATGCTTTAAAGTTTTGTAAGGAGTCTAGGAAACCAGAAATTTTAATTGAGGTAAAAACCACAGCGCAAGGTACAACGATTAGTATTCAAGATAATGGAATTGGCATTGATGAACAATTTTGTGAAAAAATTTTTGAGCCATTTAAAAGGTTACACGGCAGACAGGCTTATGAAGGCAGCGGTATAGGTTTGGCTATATGTAGGCAAGCAATAAAAATACATGGAGGTAAAATTTCCTGTTTTAGCAAAAAAGGGGAAGGCACAACTATGGTCATTGAGTTGCCTTTAACATGAGTAAATTAATTCTTGTTGAAGATGATGAAGATGACATCTACTTTTTTAAAAATGCTTGTCGGCGCGAAGCTGTGGAAGTCGAAATTGTCATTTTAAATGATGGTAGTGAATTACTGGATTATATTGATGCCAACAACTGCACCTCAGATCTTATTATGCTAGATCTGAACATGCCCAAGGTTGGTGGAATTGAGGTGTTGACTAGGTTAAAAAGCTCTGGGTTAGTTTATCCATTAAATGTTATTGTTTACACGACATCTGCTCGTAAGACAGATGTTGAACAGGCTTATCGACTGGGGGCAAAGTCTTTTATTCAAAAGCCCAATTCGCAGGAGCAATTAAATTTCTTAATAAGGAGTGTTTACGTTTATTGGTTTGAGTTTAATTTATTGTTAAGGAAACCACAGGTATGACACGGCTACTGGTTTATCTGTTAGAAGATTGTGATGAGGATCAATACCTCTTTCAAAAAATGATGACCAGTGATACACAAAATCTATTCTCTGTTTCTGTTTTTAGTGAATTAAATACGCTTGATAAAGCGGTGCAAGCTTGTATTCCTGATATTGTCGTAACAGATTTAAACTTAATTGAATCTTCAGGATTAGATACCCTTTTACGAGTTCAAAAACTTGCTCCCAAGTCCGCTATTGTCGTGTTAACTGGCAAAGATGATGAAGATGCAATAAAGGCGATTCAATTGGGGGCACAAGATTATTTAATTAAAAGCGAATTAATCCCGTCTTTGATTCGCCGAACATTGTTGTTTGCCAAAGAACGCTTCCAAATGAATGCTGCATTAAAAGAGCACTCCCTTAGAGACCAATTAACGACATTATATAATCGCAGCGCCTTTGATAATTTTTTACACAATAAAATCCAAACATTTAAACGTTATGGCGAAAGTTTCGGATTGGTGTTTGCGGATATTAATGAATTTAAAAGCATAAACGATAATTTTGGTCATATGGCGGGAGATAAAATACTAAAACTGGTTGCAGATCGATTAGCATTTTTTAATCGAGCTTCTGATTTTGTTGCTCGGGTTGGCGGCGATGAGTTTGTTATGATCTTGCACAAAGTCTCTACAGCGAATGAGTTAAATCAATTTATAGAATCAAAACAAAAGCATTTAAATAATAGTTATGCGATAAAAGGTGCTAAAGGTGATGTTGTAAACATTGATGTGTCTTTAAGCTTTGGTGGCGCGATTTGGGGTGTTGATGATGTGCAAAGTGCACAAGAGCTTTATGCGCTTGCTGATGAGCGAATGTATGTAAAAAAGCGGAGAAACCTTGATTAACCGATGGTTTTTACACGCGAATCGAGTCCGTGATCAGGTTCAGGAAATCATGCAATAATAACAGCATCCTAGGAACTAATGACATCCCGAGATACACCTTAGTGTTTCATTCTTAAAAAGGCTTATTCACTAGCAAACTAAGTATGCCGCTGCCATTATTCAGATAAACTAGGCTCTAACTTTATCGGCATTATTTAATCATTTTGAATCTTTGGAAAAATGTTCAATAAAATCAATTAAGTCTTCATAGGACAAAGGACGGCTATATAAATAACCTTGCACAATATCGCATCGTAGTTTGCGTAAAAAGTCTAATTGATGATAAGTTTCAACACCCTCAGCGATGACTCGTAAATTAAGTGAATGAGCCAATGCAATAGTTGACTTTATGATGCTTTCGGTTGATTGGTTTTCTCCTATATCTTGGCAAAAAGATTTGTCAATTTTTAGCACGTCTAACGGTAGCTTACTCAGGTGACTGAGAGAGGAATAACCTGTACCAAAGTCATCAATAGCAATGGCAACTCCTAAATCATTAAAAATATTGAGGTGCTCAAGCGTTTGTGTAGGTTCAAGCATCATGGAGGTTTCTGTCACTTCAATTTCAAAGTATTCCCCAGGTAAATTGTGTACTTTGAGCTGTTCGGAAAAAATGGTCGTGATCTGAGGGTTTTTAATTTCTTTTAGTGATAGGTTTATTGCCGTTTTAATCGGCGCAGCAGCACTGTCATGATTAATTTTTTTAGAGAATTGACAAGCGGCAGTAATAACCCATTCACTGACCTTTTCGATTAATCCCAACTCTTCTATAACAGGGATGAACTTATCAGGACCAAGAATGTTTTTGCCATTAACTTGCCAACGAAGTAAAGCCTCGACGCCTGTCACTTGGTTTTTGTCGAGATCTATTTTAGGCTGATAAACTAGCGTAAACTCTTGATTCGCGACAGCTGCTTTTAACCTTCTTTCAAGAGCGATGTTCTCAATAGCTTCACGTTGCATATCTTCGGTAAAAAACTGAAAAAGATTGCTGCCTTTGTCTTTTGCTTTATACATTGCTAAGTCAGCGGCTTGCATTAGCTGAGAAGTTTCTAATCCTGAATCAGGATAAATGGCAATCCCAATACTTGCACCAATGGATATTTCGTGATCGTAAATGACAAACGGTAGCTCTAATACTTTAATTAGCTTTTCAGATACCACAATGGCGTCGCCAGTAATACGATTTCTATTTGCTTCAATAGCTAAGGTAAATTCATCACCGCCTAAACGGCTCAGCAGGTCACAATCTCTAATCACAGAGCGAAACCTTACCGCGACTTCCTGTAATAAAGAGTCGCCAGTTTCATGACCCAGAGTATCGTTAATTTGTTTAAATTTATCCAAGTCGATAAAGAGTAGGGCAAAGGAAGATTGATTTCTTTGTGCTCGTGAAATCATCTGCTTAAGGTTATTACCAAATGCGTGCCGATTTAGTAAACCTGTTAAAGAGTCGCAGCGTGCTAAATGGTTTAGTTGCTCTTCTGCTTTTTTTCTTTCTGTAATATCTTGAAATGCAATCACAATTCCCGACAATTTATCGCCACCATTAACAATCGGTGTAGCGGTATATTCAACGGCAAACAATTCGTTTTTATCTCGCTTAAAGGTTGCCGCTGTTTCAACAAATTTTTTCCCTGTTTGACAGTATTCAAATATAGGTGTGTTGGTCCACTTAGTTTTAAGACCGTCATCTTCGTCTATGTAAATAATGTCAAAGAAATGTCTTAATCGGCCGGTTTCAAATGAATCATTTAAAATGGTTTCACCTGCAGGATTTAAAAATGTAATCTTGCCGTCAATATCAAGACCAATGATGCCTTCACCAACTGACTCTAAAATCAATTTGTTTCTATTTTCTAAGCGTTTTATGTCATCTAGTGTTTGCTCTAGACGATATCTTTGTGACTCAAGTTTAATAAAAACATTCACCTTGCTAAGTAGTGATGTTGCCTTTACTGGTTTTGACAAATAATCGACGGCGCCTAACTCATAACCTTGCAGTTCAAAAGTATTATTTTGGTCGGCAGCTGTGATAAAAATGATGGGCAAGTCTTTTGTCGCTTCATTGACTCTTAGAATGGCAGCCGTCTCAAATCCATCCATTATTGGCATCATGACGTCTAACAGTACTAAGGTAAAATCGTGTCTTAGCGTTAATTTGATCGCCTCTTGCCCTGAAAGTGCATTGTAAAATTTGGCCCCGGTATTTTTTAGAATTCTTTCTATCACTCTATGGTTTTCTTGACCGTCATCTACAATTAATATTTTGGCTTGATGTTGTTCGTCTTCAAGGTAATTTTCTTCAATTTCAGCTAATGAATTCATTTGGCTTTACTTCCTTTTAAAAAATCGTGACTAATCATGTGCCTGTAAAAACCATGCCGCAGCTTTACTTGGTAAAAGCGTTTGCATCTGTTGTCATCACTTTCTGGTAAATACTCGAGTTTTTGTCAATTTCCTCATAAAGTATAGATAAGTCTTTATCGATAATTGATTCTTTGGTCCCTAAAATCAGAAATCCTCGTGGGTATAAACTTTCGTTAAAAATAGAAAAAGCTTTCTGTTTTAACGTTTTATTAAAATAAATTAATACATTTCTACAGAGAATTAATTCAACTTCACCAAATGCGCCATCCGTGGTTAAGTTGTGATTTGAAAAAGTAATTTGATTCAGAATATGTGGTTTAATTTTTCCTTTACCGTAAGCTAGGTGGAAATATTGATCGAGCGAGTATTGGCCACCAGCCATTAAATATGCTTTTATATTTTGCTCAATAATACTTTGATCAAATATCCCTTCTTTTGCTTGTTTAAGAACGGCATCGTTGAAGTCAGTACCATAAATTCGAGCTCGTTTTAATATGCCGTGCTCGTGTAACAAAATTGCAAGTGAATAAACTTCCTCGCCAGTAGAGCAACCAGCGATCCATATTTTAAAAAACGGGAATGTCTCTAGTAATGGAAATACATGTTGCTGTATTGACTTAAAAACAGCCGGATCTCTAAATAGTGAAGTTACTGATATTGATAAGTCATTGAGAAGTTGCTGCCACTTGTTGGTGTCATTTAATATGATGGGCGCTATGTCTCTAATATCTTGTAAATGCCAAAGTTGCATTCTGCGAGTCAAACGGCGCACAATTGAACTTCGTGTGTAGTCATAGAAATCTAAACCAAACTCTGTTTTGATCACTGAAAGTAATTCGTCTACGCCTTGTTCATCAACCGTTACATTGTCAGTTTTTACTGGTATAACCATAATTTTACCATCTCTAACAATTTTTGAGTTTGAACGGGCTTGGTAAGATAATCATTGGCTCCAGCATTTAAGCAGCGTTCTCTATCTTCTGCCATTGCTTTGGCAGTAAGTGCAATGATCGGATAAGGATGTTGGTTGTTTTCCCTAATCTTTTTTATTGCTTGGTAGCCATCCATAACTGGCATCATGATATCCATAAGGATCAGATCTATATCTTGCTGTTGAGCAACTTGGTCTACCGCCATTTGCCCATCGTCAGCAATGACGATTTTCATGCCTTTGGCTTTTAATATTTTTGATAGGGCATAAGTGTTTCGCATATCATCGTCGACCAGTAATATTTTTTTATCAAGAAATGGATTTTCTTGTTTTGACTGGGAAGGGACGTCAATGTTGGCTTTAGCTAAGTTAGTTGTTAAAAACAAAATCACTTCATCTAGTAATCGCTCTGCAGAGCGTTGGCCTTTAATCACAATGCTCTGTGTATATGTTAATAGCTGTTTGTATTTCTCTTCGCTAAGCTCTTCCGCGGTATAAATAACAATTGGTGGTAGGGTGAATTCTTTGTTGTGACACTGTTCAAGCCATTGAATACCTGTCATATCATCTAGGGTTAGATCTAACACTATACAATCGAAACTTATTTCTTTAAGTAGTTCAATGGCTTCTAATCCACTTCCGGTAGTTTCTAGTTGAAATTGTTTTTTGTTAAATAGTTTTTTCAGTGCATGACAATTATTTTGGTCATTTTCTATAATCAAGATACGAGCGTTGGCGTTATGTTCGTGATTAAATATTTCACTAATATTGTCGGTATCAAGTGGTTTAGTAATAAAGCCTTCAGCGCCATCAACCTTTTCAATGAATTCGTGTCGTTCGTTGATTAAGTGAACAGGAATATTTTGGGTTAAAGGGGATGTCTTTAAGCCTTCTAAGACTTTAGCGCCGTGGATATCAGGTAAGTCTAAATTTAAAATGATGGCTGAAATTTGGTATTGGTTCACTAAAGCAAGACCAGATTTTCCTGAACTTGCAACAATTCCTAGAAAGTTGTGGTTGTGAGCAATACTCAATATTGCTTTAGCCGTTTGAGCATTATGTTCAATGATAAGTACAATAGGTTGTTCATTGCTTGAAACATTATATCTATCATCAGCAATAATAGGTTGTTCTATTTCTTTAGCTAAGGCCTGAGAAGCCGACAAATGATCATTGGCAACAGCTTTTTCTTCTAAGTTCCTCAAGGGTAATGTTAAAGTAAATGTTGAGCCATGGTCGGGTTTACTTTTTATAGATATATAACCGCCGAGTAAGTTAGCAAGCTCTCGAGATATCGTCAGTCCTAATCCGGTCCCGCCAAAAACTCTGCTCGTAGAGCCATCTGCTTGTTGAAACGCTTCAAATATTGCTTTGTGGACCGATTTGTCTATACCTATTCCTGAATCTTTTACCTCAAATAGTAATGCTTGCTTGGGGTGATGAGTATTGTCATTGGCAAGCCTTTCGATGATATTTTGTTTGTTCGATTGAGAGACTTTTAATGATATCTCTCCTTCATTAGTAAACTTAATCGCGTTGGACAATAGGTTTCGAATAATTTGAGATAAGCGCATGATGTCGCTTTCAATAACTTTAGGCAGGTTTTCAGCAATAGATATCTTAAATTTTAATTGTTTACGTTGAGCCAATGGGTGAAATTCTTTATTAATTTCGTTAATAAAACTTTCTAAAGGCAATGTTTCATAATTAACGGAAAGTTTTCCTGATTCTACTTTAGCTAGGTCTAAAATATCATTAATCAGGTTGAGTAATTTTGTACCGCCACTATGAATAATGTCGATATCTTCCACCTGTTCTTGAGTGAGGTTGTTTGTTTCATTTTCTTTTAAATTTTCAGATAAAATTAGCAGTGAGTTTAGCGGTGTTCTAAGCTCATGTGACATATTTGCTAAGAATTCTGACTTGTATTTACTCGCTTGTGCAACCTCTTCAGCCTTTTGTTCTACTAGCTGTTTTGCTTGTTCCACTTCTGTGTTTTTAATTTCTAACCTGTGTTTTTGATCCTCAAGCATCTTTGATTGTAAAGTTAGCTCATAGTTAGATTCTTCTAACTTTTTACTCTGCTCTTCAAGATCTGCTTTAGCTTTTGTTAAAGTATTAGTTTGGTGTTCTAATTCCTCGTTAGCTGTTTTTAGTTCATCTTGTTGTGCTTGTAGTTCTTCTGCTTGAACTTGGGACTCTTCCAATAAATCTTGAAGTTGGCTTCTAGACTCAACCATTTCGATGGCAACAGCAGCACTTTGTGCGATGTTTTCAAGTGTTTGAATTTCAGTTTCGTTAAACCTATCCATGTTGCTAACAACGATAACCCCAACCAAGGTGTTTTCATTACTTTGTTTGTTTACCATTGGGACAACAGCAATATGCTGGGCGTGGGCAATGGATACGCCAGTGTCGACATTTAGCCAATCTTGATCTGTGTCAGAATCTCTAAAAATAAGTGTTTTCTTTTCTAATGCTGATTGACCTACTAAACCTTGACCAATGCTATATTCAGTAACAGTTGTTGAACGATATTTTAGGGCATATGAAGAAGTCAGTTTTAATGTGTTACCTTGTGCTAGAAATAGTGCAACAACAGAAACATCAAAATAATCACCTATAAAGTTACTGATCGATGACAGCATATCATCAAGGTTAATTTGTCCTTGGATGTGTGAATTAAAATCTGCAATGCCTTTATTCGCCCAATTTTGCTTTTCATTTTGTAGCGTAGTGGTTGCTAAATTTTTTGACATTTTTTGAATGGCAAAACCAAGTTGGTCTTCTGTGCTAATAGGTGTAAAAGGATGGGAGTAGTCACCTTGTGATACTGATTTTGCATGCTCTTCTACTTTTCTTAACATGCGGATCATGCTACTCAAGGCTTCGAACATTTGTTTTATTTCGATTGCGCCTTTTGGTGTAGTAGATTGATTAAAATTACCCCTGCTAATGTTAGTGGCCACATTTAGCACTTCCTTGATTGGGTTGGTGATCATTCGTGTTAAAAAGTAGGCTAAAATGGCGGCAAGGATAATGGCGAACAACAACGACGCTATCGAAACTTGGTAAGCAAACTTTTGGCTATCTGCAATATTTGTCATGTTGTCTTTCATATGTTTATCATTTTTCAGATAAATATCATCAATTAAATTCTTAGCTTCATTGTCCAGCGGCGCAACTACGCCATTTAACAAATGTTGCGCGATATTCCAATTATTAGCTGCTCTTAGCTCAATAAGTTTGTCAATCATTGGTTCATACAGATCACGATGAACTTTTATTTCAGCTAAAATTTGTTGTTGCTCTACGGGAAGAATGTCTGATGAATCGAGTAACCTATTAAAATGTATTGTATTTTCTTTCCACTGCGATTGGTGGTCTATCCTATATTGTTCGTTACTAGATAATAGGTAAATGCGAAGGCTTGATGTTGCATTAGCAAAACTGGCCCGAAAGTCCGCCATCAACTTTAACCTTGAAGTATTTTGTTGAGCTTGTGCTTTTTTAGATTCTACATTGATCAATTGAGAAGCAAGGTCATTAATTCTATCTACCGCTGGCGCAATTTCTAGGTTGAGTAATCTGATTCCAGGAAAGTTTTTACTGGACTGAGCAACTTCAAGCACGTCTTGCTGAGCTTTATGTAGCCGATTTAACACTTCTTGCAGTAAAGAAACTTGAAATTCGATTGATTTTTTATGCTGACTATCACTAAATTTAGCGATACTACTTAATTCATTTTTGTAAAAAGTAATCTCATCCCAAGCGAGATTAAAATCTCTTTTGTATTGTTCGGCGCCATTTACGCTCCAGCCGCTCAATGCGTTTAAAGCTCGTGCTAGCTGGAATTTTAAATTAAGGCTAATTTGTGTGCCGGGCACGTCTTCTTCAAAACTTTGCTTTGAAAACTGATTAATGGAGGCATGTTGTGTTGCATTAATGCCAACGATGGTACACAAAATCAATACAATGGTAAAAATGCCCAATGAAATACGAGATCCGATTGAGTTTATATTTACCATTTACAACCTCCCTGTTGCCAAGAAAACAGATAATAGCCAATTTTAGGCCGTCAATTATTGTTGTACTTGCAAAGTACAAATTTTCTGCCGATTAATAGTATTTGATTCAGTTGTTGGGGAAATATTTTGGCACACGAGTAAAATTCCTTTTTACAACTGAGCTTTTCTATTTTTTCTGCTTATTTATTAATAATAGGATAGGACTTGTTAAGCGCCAGTAAAATTGTGAAATAGTTCCGGCGTTTTGATGTTGATTTGATATATATAGTGATAAAAAACAAACTAGTTGGAAAATGTTATGTTCGTTTTGTGCATAGGGGGATTAAAGGCTCTTTTGAGGTATTAGTTAAAAGAGCCTGTGGTGAAATTCAAGAATTTACCAAAGGAAAATGATGCTAGCACCACCTAAAAACACAAAAAATCCCACGACATCGGTAACTGTAGTTAATATCACTGAGCCAGCTATTGCCGGATCTACCCCCATTTTTTCTAAAATGACAGGAATAAAAACGCCAGAAAAGGCTGCAACAATCATATTAATGATAATTGCAATTGCTATGATGACAGCTAACACTGAATTTTCGAACCAAAAATAACATATAACAGCAACGACAGTTGCCCAACATAAGCTGTTAAGCAAAGCCACGTAAAACTCCTTTTTATGTAACGCGCTTAAATTACCTTGGCTGATCTGATTTGTCGCCAATCCTCGAATGGTTAAGGTTAGCGACTGACTCCCGGTAATTCCCCCCATACTAGCGACTATTGGCATGAGTACCGCAAGCGCAACGATTTCGATAAGTACTTTATCAAACATACCAATCACAAAGGATGCTAAAAATGCTGTTAGTAAATTTATACCTAACCATACGGCACGACGTCTTGTACTTGTCAAAACAGGAGAAAATAAGTCTTCATCGTTAACTTTACCCATATGAGCCATTTGTGCTTCATAAAATTCCTGAAAAATATAAAGGGCGTCGTGAATGGAGAATACACCAACAAACTGTCCATTTTCTTTGATAACAGGCACTAAACTTTTTTGTGTACTTTGAACTGCTTTTGACGCTTCAATTAGTGACTCTTTGTCATTGAGAACCATGTCTGAACGTTCAACAATCGCTGAAACGTTAGAGCTTTTAGGTGCATTTAATAAGTCGTTTAAAGACACTTCCCCTAAGAATTTTAAGTCGCTTGAAACGACAAAAAGTGCGTTAGATTCTAAGTTCGTATCGCTATTTTTTATCGCCGTAATAACAGTAGAAACAAGAGCATCATCAGCAATGGTATAAACATGTTTATTGGCATAACGACCCACTTCATCTTCTTCGTAACTGAGTGATGCTTCAACTTCACTTTGAGTCTCTGAAGAGAGCTTTTTAATAATATTTGATGCGGTTTTTTGAGGTAGAACTTCAAGAATATCAAGAGCCTCAACAGAGGTGCCAGCACAGACTGTTGCTTCAATATCCTTTTTAGGTAGCAGAGCGACTATTTGTTGCCTAACATCTTCATGCAGCTCTGATAAAATACTGCTTAGCATTGAGGAGTCTAAGTGAGGCCACAATATTAGGCGCTGCTCTTTAGTTAAACTCTCAATCACCCATGCCCATTGCGTTGCGTTTAATTCTTTATACTCGTCTTCTAATTGAAATGGTTCAATGGCAAGGGCATCAATTAAATTATCTAAGCTTTCGCTTTGGGTAAGGTTTTCCATACGTTTCCCTTGTTAAATTTAGCTTTCGTTGAATTGCCAAATACTAAAAAAATCTGCTGTTAGTTTTTGTTCAATTTCAATCGCCTCTTCAATGGGGCAAAAGATACTAATTGAAATTTTTATCCTGCCCAAATCGGTGGTTGATACACTGATGTTTGGCGCTGGTCCAGGAATTTTTACTTCAAGCCTATTTTCAATTAACGTGTTATAACGTTCAGCAACTTCTTTAAAGCGTTTACAATAATCTTCTGCATTACTTTGCAGCTTAGCTACAAGGTCTATTGGCATGACACCTTTATCTTCTCGAACGATGTTAAATGAATGGTTTACATAACGTCGCATAAAGTTAAGGTTTCTTATTGATTTCATCATCAACAAACTATTCGGCAAATAAATGGTTTTGCCTGTATAAGAATAGGTGTCCAAGTCGACTTCTAGCAAGGTTACTTTTGCCCAGTCTATTTCTGAAACTTCCCCACAGGTATCATTGACTTGGATCCAATCACCTATTCTAAATGGTGCACTTGTTGATAGGTAAATAAAACCGATGATACATTGGATTATTTCTTTAGTGGCGATAACAATAGCGACAACAAAAGCAGCGATGGAAAGGGCAAAATGTTGAAGCTCAGTGCTCCAAAATACGACTAAGGTTAATATCAGTGCAAAATTAATGGTATTTTTAACATTGTTAACTAGGTAGCGTTTGTCTACGCCTTTTTTAATGTATTTGCGTTTTAGCACCTTGCTAACGACAAACTTTAAGATAACCGCCCAAATGATCAAGCAAACTGTAAAGGCAAGTTTGTATTGTGAAATATAATCCATGGGCCTTAATCTTCGACATCGTATAATATGTGGTTATTGTAAATCCTTGATGTTTCATTGTTAATAAAAAACTTATTGTTATTTAAGCTTTACAAACAATGCAAGTTTTTGATAGTTCAAACTTTAAGCACTTAATAAAAACACATTGTATTTGTTATGGCTTTCCATTACTCTTTTTCCAGCAGAAAATTTGGCCTTATTTCTGTTATATATACCAGAGTTAAATACATTAGATAGCTAACGACCTTATTTATGAGAGCTTTGTTCTAAACAAACATTCGTAAATTGGTCTAATTCTGATGAAAAGTCTAATAATTTCCGTTATTTAATGGTTTAACCAATCTTAGTTGTTTAGTATAGATAACTAGAAAATTAAACAGGCCACCTTTAGGTGGTTTTTTATTTTTCTATTGATTCTAAGCGCTGCTTTTGTGAATCAATATGTGAAATAGTACGGTTGGCGGGCTTCAAGCAAAGCCTTCCTTCTGTTAAAATCGCGCGAAGCTAAATTATCGATAAACATACACACATAGTGTAAAGAGAAAACAATGTTAGAAAATATAAGAGAAAACTCTCAGGGATTGGTTGCTAAAATCATCTTAGGTTTTATTATTTTGACCTTTGCTGTTGCAGGTATTGGAAGCTATACCAATAGTGTCGATACGTCTGTTGCAGAGGTTAATGGCGTAAAGATCTCTCAAGCAGAATTTGATAAAGCATATCAAAATCAACGCAACAGCATGGCTCAGCAATATGGCGAAATGTTTGAAACATTAGCTGCTGACGAAAATTATATGGCTAACTTTAGAAATGGCGTTGTTGATAATTTAATTACCAGCGAATTGTTAGACCAAGCTTCGGATCAATTAGCTATTCGAGTTAGTGATGAAACAATCAAGGAATACATTCGTGAAATTCCTGCTTTCCAAGTTGATGGCAAGTTTGATAACAACACCTATTTAGCAAGAATAAACCAAATGGGTTACTACCAGTCTTCAGATTTTCGTGATGCCATTCGTGTGGACATGACAAGAAGACAGCTTGCACTTGCTGTAGAAGCAACTGAATTTAGCTTGCCATACCAAGTTGAACAACTTCAATCATTACAAAGTCAAAAGCGTGATCTGAAATACGCAACAATTTCAGCCAAACAATTCGAGTCTGTAATTGAAGTTTCAGAGACAGAAATTAGTGACTATTATCAAGCTAACCAGATTAACTTCCAAAATGAAGAAAAAATCAAACTTGACTACATTACTATCGATGTAAATGAAATAGCTAAAACTATCGAAGTGACGGAGCAAGACTTAGAAAATTACTACAACGATCACATTGCTAATTATCGTCAAACTGAACAAAGACGTGTTTCTCATATCTTGATCGAAGCTAGTGAAGATAAAGCTGCAGCTAAAGCTCAAATAGAAGAAATTAAAGCTCGATTAGATGCTGGTGAAGACTTTGCGACATTAGCTCAAGAGCTTTCTGCTGACGTTTTTAGTGGTGAAAACGGTGGTGATTTAGAGTGGATTGAGCCGGGCGCAATGGATGAAGCGTTTGATGAAGCTGCGTTTGCTTTAACAAACGTGGGTGATGTTTCAGATGTTGTTGAAACTGAATTTGGTTTTCACTTAATTAAACTAACTGACTACAAAGCTGAGCAGACTAAGCCATTGGCAGACGTAATTGATGAGTTAAGAGTTACAGTAAGTACAGAACAAGCTCAAAATAAATACTTTGAATTACAGCAACAAGCAGGTCAACTTAGTTTTGAAGTTCCAGATAGTTTAGACGATGCTGCACATGCTATAGGTGTTGAAGTAAAAACTTCTGATTGGTTAACTCGAAATGGCAACAATGCTCCATTTGATAATTTTAAAGTGTTAGATGCAGCATTTTCTGATCTTGTAAAACAAGAGCAGTTGAACTCTGACATCATCGAAGTCAGCGATAGCTTGGCAATGGTGGTACGCTTAAATGAATACCAACCAGCTAATGTTAAAGCCTTAGCTGAAGTTACTGACGAAATCAAAGCACTATTGGTTGCTGAGAAAGCACAACAACAAGCACAGGATGCTGCACAAGAGCTTGTAGCTGCATTGCAAGCTGGCGAAACTGTGGAAGCTAAGTTAACTGAATTGAACGCAACATTTGAAGAAAAAGCAGACGTGGCTCGATATGGTAGCCAATTAGACGCTAACCTTGTAAGAGAAGCATTTAAATTACCTCATCCTGCAGCAGACAATACCGTTGTGAGCAGTGTTGCCATGTTAAATGGCGATTTAGCTGTAGTTGAAGTAACTGCTGTGAAAAATGACGAGACAGCTGAAAAGTCGCCTCGTTTAGCTCAGCAATTAACTCAGCAAGTGGCACAAATCGCTTTTAGAGGATATGTTGAAGCGCTTAAAGCTGATGCGGAAATAAAGCGTAGTAGCTCAATTCAAGCGACTAATCAGTACTAATGATGAAATGAATTTGTTTTTTAAAAAGCTGCTTTGGCAGCTTTTTTTATGGATGCAAATTTATAATGCTAAACGATTAAATGCCTGTATCTTACGGAGGTAGAAAAATAGGCGTATAAAGTTTTGTTGTCTATTTATTGGCTAACTGGAAACGTTGGCTCATGATCAATTTCTTAGTGTATTTGTGCTTAGGGGCTTTTAACAACTCATGAGTATTTCCCATTTCAACCATTTGGCCATTACATAGCACCATCATGGTATCGCTAAAGTGCCTCACTATACCCAAGTTGTGAGAAATTAAAATAAACCCCAGTCCCATTTGTTGTTGTAGATCGAGTAACAGATTAATCATTTGAGAGCGAAGGGAAGGATCCAAAGCAGCAAGTGCCTCATCTAAAATAATGATTTGTGGTTGTAAAATAATCGCTCTAGCCAGCGAAATTCGTTGTTTTTGGCCACCAGAAAACATATGAGGATAAAAGTTCATGTGTTCAGCCAACAAACCTACCTTTTTTAATGTCGCCGTAATTAGCTCAGAACGTTCGGTTTCATTTAAATCAGTATTTAAGTAAAGAGGTTCATCTAAAAGTTGGCGAATTGTTAAACTTGGATTGAGCGTTGTTGCCGAATCTTGAAAAATCATGCGTATGTGTTGGCATCTTTGTTTAAAGTTGCCAGGTTGTAATGTTTGGCCATTTAACTTTATTTTGCCCGAAGAGGGTGTTTCAGCACCAACTAATAGCTTTGCTAGCGTAGACTTTCCTGAGCCTATTTCGCCCACTATTGCAAGAGTTTGATGTGCTTCTAGCGAAAAGGAGACAGGCTCTAGAGCAACAATGGTCTTTCGACTAAATATATTTTGAGATACATGATATGACTTACTTAAGTCATAGACCTGGAGCAAAGAAGACATTTAGTAGCTATCCTTGAGTGAATAGTGACAGCTGACCTGATGGCCATGATAATTTTTAACTTTGGGTGCTTGCACACATGCTTGTTGCGCTTTTGGGCAGCGAGGGCCCAAGCGACAGCCAATTGGCAAATGCTGTAATATAGGAATACTTCCAGGTAAAGTCATCAATCGAGATTTGGCTGGAATATGCATATTAGCCCGCGGGCTACTGTCAACAAGTGCACGTGTGTAAGGGTGAAACGGCGTGTTAAAAATTTGCTCAGTAGTACCGGCTTCAACAAACTGTCCTGAATACATCACCGTTACTGTGTTGGTCCAATGTGTAAGATTTTCCAAATCATGACTTATCAACAAAATAGACATGTTTTTTAACTGGTTCAAACTGGCTAAAAGTCTAAATATTTGACCTTGGTTTGTACTTTCCATTGCCGCAGTTGGTTCATCTGCGATCAGTAGCAGAGGTCGCCTTGCAAGTGCCATGGCAATCATCACTCGTTGACACAATGCTTCTGTTAATTCATGAGGGTAGCTTTTGATACAAATTTCATGGTTTTTAATACCTACTTTGTGCAGCAAGTTAATTGCGGCCAAACGTCTTTGTTTACCTCGCTGCCAAAAGAACCCTGAAAGTTTTTCAACTGAAACTGCTTCTTCTAGTTGTTCACCTATGGTTGTTGTTGGATCTAAACAAGCCATTGGCTCTTGGAAAATGATTGCGACGTCTTGTGTGATAATTTGTTTACGTTCGTCAGGTGTTAAACGCATGAGATCTTGGCCACGCCAATGAAAACGATCAGCATGTACTTCCCATTTATCGTCAAGAACACCCATGATAGCTTGTGCTAATAGAGACTTTCCGGAACCGGACTCACCAACAAGGCCTCGAACTTCCCCTTCTTTCATGGTTAAACTAACTCTATCAACTGCCAAAATGGGGGCGGTAGGCGAAAGTAGCTTAATTGATAAATTACGTATATCTAATAGATTCATCAATTTTCCCTTTGCATCTTCAGTGCGTGTTTCATGCCTTCACCAACAAGATTTGTCGCAATTATTGCAAATAATATTGCTAAACCAGGTAAATAAACGGTCCAAGGGGCAATATAAAATAGGTCTATTCCATTTGCTAACATGGCACCCCATTCAGGCATGGGAATTGGCGCCCCAAGTCCTAGAAAGCCCAAGGTTGCAATGTCTAGAATGGCGGCTGATTGTGCCAACGTTGCTTGACTGATTATTTTCTCGGTGATGTTCGGAAAAATAGAGTAGTGCAAAATGCGTATTGAGCTTGCGCCATCTAACTTAGATGCTAATACATAGTCTTTTTTAAACTCTTGAACGACGGCATTACGCGTTATATGCACAAACTGTGGGATTAACACCATAACGATAGCCCACAGAGTATTATTAAGACCAGGGCCTAAGATAGCGACAATTACAATAGCTAGTAATAAAGAGGGAATTGATAAAATAACATCTAAAAAGTGATTTAAGAAGCTGGACTTAATTCCCCTAGTTAACGCTGAAAGTGAGCCAATGATTACCCCAATGATCATGGATAAAATAACGACAACAAAACTTAAACCAAAAGTTAATGATGTACCATGTATGATGCGTGAAAGCATGTCTCTACCTAAGTTATCGGTCCCAAGTAGAAAACTAACATTACCGTCATCGTGCCATGCTGGGGGCAATAGTATGTGGTCTAAATTATTTTCAATTGGCGAGTAAGGGGAAATTATTGGTGAAAATATCGAAAATAATATCAAAAACGCAAAACATGAAAATCCCACCATAACGATTGGTGATTGTTTAAAATTTTGCCAAAGTTCAGCTAGCGGAGAAGGAAACTCTTCTTCTGTATAGATATTATCACGACGCATGTTTGGAACCTCTAGCAAGTGGATTTAAGCTAGCATAGATAAAATCAGTTAATATGTGCACAATAAAAATAAAGCTTGAAAGCGCCAACAAGCCACCTTGTATCGCCGTATAGTCTCGTTGATATATGCTCTGTATTAACCAGTTACCAATTCCTGGCCAGTTGAAAATAACCTCTGTTACCATGGCTAAAGTGACCAAGTTAGCAAACTGAAGTCCTACATCTCTAATAACATTGACCATGGCGTTACGTATTGCGTGCCTGAAGACAATTTGTCTTGTATTCAACCCTTTTGCCATAGCTGCTTTTATGTAATGTGAATCTAATACTGACAGCATCGCCGTTCTGGCCAAGCGAACAAAAATGGTGGCCGGTGCTAGGGCGATAACACAAGCGGGTAGAATAATATGTGTAGTTGCATTATTAAAGGCTTGCCATTTATACGGTGTATCACTAATTAATATATCAATGAATAGGATGCCAGTAACTTGTTCAATCTCGTATACCAAGCTAATTTGACCAGCAGAAGGCAACCATCCGAGTTGGATTGAAAATACCAAAATGGCCAACAAAGCGAGCCAAAATACCGGTATTGAATAACCAATCATGGAAAACGATAAAATTAAGTTATCTGTTTTTTTTCTGTGTCGAATAGCGGCAATAAATCCAATTGGAATGCCAGCAATCATTGCAATAAACAGTGCAACGAGTGTAAGTTCGATCGTTGCAGGTAAATGGCTCATGATTTCATCAGCAACAGGTAGTTGGCTATTCATCGATACACCAAGGTTACCTTGAAACAGGTGGTTCAAATAGTACCAGTACTGATACAACACTGACTCGTGTTTACCATATTCTAGCGCGACAAGTTCAAGTTGCTCAGGTGTTGCATTTATTTGACCAGAAATATTCGCTAAGTGCTCACCTGGAAAGAAAAAGCTTAAACTAAAGGTGAGTATCGTTAAGATAAACATAGTGAATAAAAAAAGGTTTAAGCGCCGTAGAGTAAAAATAAACATATTAGTGTTTTTCTACCCCTTCAAAGCTGATACCGCCGTATGAGCGCAAAATGTTCCCTTTTAGGTTGTGTTTCTTTGCTTGGAACCGTTTTGAGTGGGCGATTGGAAATAGCGGCATTTCATCTGCCACAATGTTTAGTGCTTGACGGTAGTATTCTCGTCTCGCATTCATGTCAGTTGTATCTAGTGAAGATTGCAACAGGTCATCAAAAGTTTCATTACACCAAAATGTTCTGTTGTTGCCCGTTTCTGCAGAGGCACAACTTAGCAAGGGGGAAAAGAAGTTATCGGGATCAGGATGATCTGCTGACCATCCAAGCAATACTGCATCATGTTCACCCAGCGCTAAACGGCGTAAAAATTCCTGCCAGTTATAGGTTACGATTTTCACGCTTATACCAACTTTTTTTAAGTCGGCTTGAATTAACTTAGCCATAGTCACGGCATCAGGGTTGTACGAGCGCTGAACGGGCATGGCCCAAAGGTTTAAGGTTAAGTCGCTACCTATACCTGCTTGTTCAAGTAAATCCTTCGCTTTATCAATAGAGTAATCAATCGTATCAACGTTGTCGTTGTAAGCCCAAGAAGAGGGGGGAAGTATTGACACTGCAGGCTCTGCCGCTGAATCACCTTTGTAAATAGTATTTAATATTGCAGGCTTGTTAATCGCGTGAGCAATTGCTCGCCGTACTCTTTTATCATTAAATGGAGGCTTAGTGGTATTAAATCCCAAATAACCTATATTCATCGCGGTTACGCTTTCAAGCGTTAATAATGGATTTTCAGTAATCTTTTGATGGGCGATCGGGTAAGCAATTACATCACATTCACCTGCAAGCAGTTTAGTTAATCTACCTGTGTTACTTGGTGTAATATCATAAATCAGTTGTTTTAATGAAGACGGTGTCGCCCAATAGTTGTCATGTGGCATTAGGCGTAAATAAGACCCAGCACGATATTCTTTTAATTTAAATGGTCCAGTGCCTATAGGCTGAGTATCAAGCTTTTCCAATTCATTGGTTTTTATCAGCTGCTCGCCATATTCTTTTGACAGTATCACGGCGAAATCTGTTGCTAAATTAGCTAAAAAAGAACTGTCAGCGCGTTTTAACGTAAAACGAATTGTGTGGTCATTAATTCGCTCGATAGATTCAATCAACTCAGCGAAACCAACACTTTGAAAAAATGGGTATTTTCCGCCTGAAACATAATGGAATACTTGTGTTCTATCCAAAATTCGATTGAAACTAAAAAGCACGTCGTCAGCGTTAAGTGGCCGAGTAGGTGTAAAGTACTCGGTTTGATGGAAAAAGACATTTTGCCTTAAATAAAAAGTAATTTTTTTATTATCTTTTGTAACGTGCCATGACTTTGCTAATGAAGGTGCAATACTATTGTCTTTGGGATCAAAGGCGATTAATTGGTTATATAATTGTTTTGCAGTGGCATCAATGGTAACACCAGAGGTCTCTAGCTGGGGATTTAATATAGCTGGTGTACCCTCACTACAGTAAATAACACTATTTTCACTTAAAGATGCAGTGCCTTGAGAGTCACAGCCAGCAATTAACACTAGGACTAGTGAAGAAAGCCATCGATAAAATCGCAAATTAGCAAAATTTGTTGCCACTTGTTCGCCTTGTTAAATGTCAGAACTATTGCTGTCGAGTAAATTATACTTTTTCAAATAACCACGCAGTTGATGATAAGTTAACTCTAATGCATCAGCTGTTTTCTTTTGATTATACTGGCAATTTTCTAACGCTGCTTTAATAAGGTCAACCTCATATTGTTGCGATAGCGATTTTAAAGACAATGGAAAGCTTGCCACAAGAGCTGGACTCTCTTGAACTTGTGACTGTTTTGCTTGTTCATCATTTGCGCTAGGTACTTCTACATCATGGGAGTTGGAAGACTGCGACACGATTCTATCTGCTGTTTTGACCCGCTTAGACGGGCGAAATGGCGATTCAAAAGGATCGATAACTAGTTCGTGCACAGGTAAATGAGGATTGTTACAGCGATAGACGCTGCGTTCTACCACGTTTTTCAATTCTCGTATGTTACCAGGCCAATGATAGTCGAGCATGGTACGTTTTGCTTTTTCAGTGAAACCACTGAAAAGTTCAAATTCTAGTTCTCGTGCCATATTGATAGCGAAATGCTCAGCGAGTACCAAAATATCTTCAATACGCTCCCTTAACGGCGGTAGGGTTATTACGTCAAAAGCTAATCTGTCTAATAGATCGGCTCTAAATTCACCAATTTCAGCCATTGAAGGTAAATCCTCATTGGTTGCTGCAATTAGCCTTGCGTTGGTTTTTAAGGTACGAGAGCCACCAACACGCTCATATTCACCATATTCTACAACTCGAAGCAGCTTTTCTTGGATTAACCCCGAGGTGTTTGCAATCTCATCTAAAAATAATGTGCCTTTATCTGCTCGCTCAAATCTACCTTCGTGTCTTTTGGTTGCGCCTGTAAAAGCACCACTTTCATAGCCAAATAGTTCACTTTCTAATAGGTTTTCATTTAATGCAGCACAATTTAGTTTCAGGTAGTTTTGATCCCAACGTTGTGATAAGTAATGCAAGCGGGCAGCAACTAATTCTTTACCTGTACCCCGTTCGCCAATAATAAGTACTGGTTTACTTAATGGGGCGATTTGAGAAATTTGTTCCAATACTTCTAAAAAACTATTGGATTGTCCGATGAGATTATCTTGTTGGTTGAATCGAGACATTTCAAGCCTAATTATTGGTTTTTTTCACTAACAAATAGTGTATTTTATTAAGCGTAGATAATAAAGAGTTTTTGTGTTTTAAAATAAAGTTAATAAAAACATGGGTTTATTTTAATTTTTAATGTTGGCTTAATTAATGAATAGTTGTTTGTCAGATTCAATATTTCGTTTAGAAAGAGGAAGTAAAAGATGGGTATTTTTTCAAGATTTACCGATATTATAAACTCAAATATCAATAGTTTGTTGGATAAAGCTGAAGACCCAGCAAAAATGGTGCGCTTAATCATCCAGGAAATGGAAGATACCTTAGTCGAAGTCCGTTCTTCTTCAGCTAAAACACTAGCAGATAAAAAAGAGTTGGCTCGACAAAGTGAGCGTTTTGAACATGACGCAAACGAGTGGCAAGCAAAAGCTGAACTAGCTTTAAGTAAAGGCCGCGATGATTTAGCTAGATCAGCGTTAATTGAAAAGAAAAAATGTACTGAAAATGCAGAAGCGATTCGTGATGAGTTAAACCACATTGAGGAGCACTTATCAAAGCTTCAGGATGAAATTACGCAGTTGCAAGAAAAATTAGCCGATGCAAAGGCTCGCCAAAAAGCGATTATCATGAGAGAGAAAACTGCGAGTTCTCGTCTTAAAGTGAAAAAGAAAATTGATAGTGACCGTGTAAATGATGCACTAAGTCGTTTTGACCGTTACGAACGTAAAATCGATGATATTGAAGCTCAAGTGGAATCATACGATTTAGGAAGCAAGACATTATCAGATGAAATTGCGGAATTAGAGTCTGACGAAAAGATCGATGATGAATTAGCTCAATTAAAAGCTAAGGTTGAGTCAAAAGGCAAAACTAAGTAATCGTCATCAATTTTCGGCTAAACAGATAGAAGGAGAAGTTCCGTGGAAGAAATTATTGTAGCCCCAGTGATTATATTCATGCTTGTGGTAGCGCCGATTTGGTTAATTTTGCACTATCGAAGTAAAAGGCAAATTAGCCAAGGGTTATCACAGGAAGAATACGAGCAGTTATCAGAACTCTCAGAAATGGCAGATAAAATGGCCGACCGTATCAAAACGTTAGAAGCTATTTTAGATGCTGAAACTCCAGATTGGAGGAGTAAAGTATGATGAACAAACGCCGTGGTGAATTATTTAGAATTCCCAGCAAAGGTAAAATTGCAGGTGTTTGTGCTGGGGTAGCTGATTACTTTGGATGGGAAACTTGGTTAGTGCGCATACTTGTTGTTTCAGGTGTGTTGCTGGGAATGGGTTGGTTTATTGTTATTTACATTGCTGCTTGGTTTATTTTAGATAAAAAAGCGGTTTTGAAAGATAAAAGTACCGCTAGCCATGTTCAAGGACAAAGCACTGATTCGCCGGTACAGGAAGAATTGAGCTCTGAATCTATAAAGGTCAAAGCTAGAATTTGGCAAGCCGGTGAACCGCCAAAACAGGCCTTCCATGATATTAGTCGTAAATTTAAGGTGATGGAACAGGAGTTAAGAAAAATCGAGCGATATGTTACTTCACCAGAGTTCACTGTTTCTAGAGAAATCAACAAACTATAATAAAAGCGGCCTTGGCCGCTTTTTTCTTTCTATTCAAAAGCTTTATCATATATTTTAAAACTTTTTCACGTTAAGATGTGAACAAGCTTGTATCACAATCTATTGAATTTCCAATGGCAATTATTAATAACGAGCATATAGAACAACTCAAATCAAAAGCAAATAAACTGGCTAAAAGAGCCCTAGATCAGCATATCAATTTAGCGGTAACAGGATTAAGCCGAAGTGGTAAAACTGCTTTTATTACTTCTTTTGTTAATCAATTAGTGGCAGAAAGTAGCCAGTCTGATATGAGCTATTTTAAAGCGATTAATCATGGGCGTTTTATCGCGGCAAAACGTGTTCCTCAAAAAGATCTGCATGTACCTAGGTTTGATTATGAGAGCGCTATGCGAGCTCTATCTCAAACGCCACCAGCGTGGCCAGAACCCACCAAAGGTATTACTCAACTGAGATTGTCAGTTAAATTTGAACCAGATAGTTCAATACTTAAATATGCTACTGACACTGCAACACTTAATATAGATATTACAGATTATCCCGGTGAATGGTTGCTTGATTTGCCTATGCTAAATCAAACTTATGAAGAATGGAGTGAGGCGATGCAAGTGTTACTTGAATCATCTCCTAGGCATGAATTTGCCAAATCATTCATTGAAAAAGTAAAGCAGCTAGACCCTTTCGCTCCGACTGATGAAAATGCTTTAGCAGAGTTAGCATCTGAATACACGGCACTTTTACATATATTTCGAGAAAAATTGGGGCTATCACTGATACAACCTGGTCGGTTTATTTTACCGGGAGAGCTTGAAAATGCGCCTATATTACAATTTGTGCCTTTTATTAACTTTTCTGACATTGCTTTTGAGCGTTATCAAAAATCCAATGATGAAACCATGATTGGTATGATGCGAGCTCGATTTTTAGAGTATAAAGAACGGGTTGTTAAACAGTTTTATAAAAAGCATTTTGCCCATTTTGACCGTCAAGTTATTCTGGCAGATTGCCTGACGCCACTTAACCAGGGTGTTGACAGTTTCAAAGACCTACAACAAACACTGGCTTTAATTAGCCAAAGTTTTAGTTACGGAAAATCTAATTTTTTAAGCCGATTATTTTCTCCTAAAATCGATAAGCTATTGTTTGTGGCAACTAAATCTGATCATACTACGCCTGAACAACATAGCAATTTAGTGTCATTGTTAAATCAATTAGTTCAGCCCATTCGGCAGCAAGTAAGTTTTGAGAACATTCAAATTGATACCTTAGCTATCGCCTCAATAAAAGCAACCAAAGCTGGAAAAAGCAGCTATCGTGGTGAAGATATTTCAGTCATTCAAGGATGCAAGTTAGCCGACAATTCGACAATAACTTTGTTTCCCGGAGAAGTCCCAGCTGAGTTACCTAATGAGAATTATTGGCAAAAGAATCATTTTAATTTTATTGCCTTTTCACCTTTACATAGTGCTTCAGAAGTTAAAGCGTTACCACACTTGCGTATGGATCAAGTGTTAGAGTTTTTAATTGGAGATAAGATGTCATGAGTTCCACAGAAAAAGACTTTAAACAACAGGTTTTATTTGAAGAGCCTGCCGATGAAGTAAAATTATCGGTTGCAAGTGAACCTAAAAGTCAAATTGTGATTGCTGATGAGCAATTTACAGAAGTCGACGAACGTGAAGATGACTTGGTTGAAATAAGTGACGTCATTGAAAGTAAAGGAAAGAAAAACTGGCTACGTCGTTTAATTTTTTCTCTTATCGGGCTGCTAATTGTTATTGAAGCAGTATTTTTCTTCCAAGAAGGTTTCAATGATACGCCAATTATTGCCAGTATATATGCATTACTGTTTGCTTTAATCGCTACGGTTTTTGGGCACACTGTTTATAAAGAAATTAAATCACTTAGATCACTTAAAAAAAGAAAACACCAACAAGAAAAAATAATAAGTGCTCTGCATAGTGCAAGTGATATAGATGCAAGAAAAATGTGTGACGAGATTGCTGCACAGTTGCCCAGTGATATGCAACAAGTTATTGAAAATAAATGGTCAACAACTATTCCTGCTGAGTTGTCTCAAAAAGAAGTGATTAGTGTTTTCTCATCAACTGTTTTAGCAGAAACAGATGCAAAATCTATTGATAAAATCACTAAGTTTTCGGCTGAAGCTACTGTTTTAGTTGCGTTAAGTCCAATTGCAATTGTTGATATGATGATTTTGTTTTGGCGAAATCTAAAAATGATCGATGAAATATCTCAGCTTTATGGTTTACAGCTAAGTTATTGGGCGCGTATTAAGTTAATTAAACAAGTATTTATTAACATGGCATATGCTGGTGCTAGTGAATTAATCGTCGATGTCGGTGCTGATCTAATTGGTGCAGATTTACTTGGCAAATTGTCTTCTAGGTTGGCGCAAGGGCTTGGTGCTGGAATGTTAACAGCAAGACTTGGTATTCAAACCATGAAAATGTGTCGACCCATTCCATTTTCTTCTCAAAACTCACCAAAAATTAAAGATGTTCGTAAACAATTGATTGCAAAGATCAAGAACATCTCCGAAAGGTCCTGAATAAAATACGGTGAAAATAGGCGGAGTGTGAAGTAAATATCTTCATGATTCGCCATTTTTACGACTTATTTTAGTGCTTGTAAAAGATGATGTAACACTTTGTTTACGGAAAATTATGGTGCTCAATAAATGTACGAATAATATTTGGTGATTTTTTTGGTTTTTCTCGCTTAATATATAGTTATACATGCAAGATAAAGAATCGCCGATCCAATAGGAAATAATAACGACACAAAAAAGGCGGCTCTTATAGACAGGACAATGTTACAACATGGCAAAATCAACCAACTATGTATCTCATCAACCGGATGAAAATGGCTTTATTCATTGGAGTGATGAAGAAAATAAAATTTGGCACGACTTAATATCTCGTCAACTCTCTTGTATAGATGGAGCTGCTTGTGATGAATATATTGAAGGATTACAAAAGCTAAACTTACCAATGGATCGCGTACCGCAACTAGAAGAGGTTAGTGAAGTATTGCGTAAAGAAACTGGTTGGCAATGCGAGCCAGTTCCTGCGCTAATTGGTTTTGGCGAATTTTTTAGGTTGTTATCGGAAAAAAAATTCCCAGTTGCTACCTTTATTCGTACTCGCGAAGAATTTGACTACCTGCAAGAGCCCGATATCTTTCACGAAATTTTTGGACATTGTCCTTTGTTAACCAATCCTTCATTTGCAAATTATACTGAAGCTTATGGAAAAATGGGGTTAAATGCCTCTAAAGAGCAAAGAGTATTTTTAGCCAGATTATATTGGTTTACTGTAGAGTTTGGCCTGCTAGATACAACAGAAGGTCTTCGAGTTTATGGTGGTGGAATTTTATCATCACCAAGCGAAACGCAATATGCATTAAACGACACTAAAGTTGAGCGTAAACCATTGAGTGCTGAAAATATAATTGACGTATTGAGAACACCTTATCGCATAGACATACTACAACCTATTTATTTTATGTTAAGTAAGGTTTCTGATCTTGATGAAATTCGAAAATATGAAATAGAAGAAATTTTTGAGATGGTAGAACAAGCGAAAGAGCTCGGTTTGTTTGAAGCAAAATTTCCTCCAAAAGAAAATAAAATTGCAAGCTAGGAATTGAATAATATGAGTAATTTATCGAATCAACAATGTGAAGCATGTCATGTTGACGCACCTAAAGTAACAGACGAAGAGCTGCAAACATTTATGTCTCAACTTCCTGATTGGGTACCAGAGGTAAGAGATGGCGTTATGATGTTAGAGCGCGTTTATAAATTCAAAAACTATAAGTTGGCTTGGGAGTTCGCGAATAAAGTTTCAACCTTAGCTGAAGAAGAATTCCACCACCCTGCCATTCTATTAGAGTGGGGCAAGGTGACAATAACTTGGTGGACACATGCCATCAGAGGTCTTCACAAGAATGACTTTATTTGTGCAGCAAAAACAGATGCATTGCTATAATCGGTAATACTTAGTTACATTGTTAGAATAATATTTTAAAAGCTCTCTCTAGCAGGGGGCTTTTTTTTGTTGTAAATTTTAGTTTACAATGTGCTGGTTTGTTTTGAACTCAGGAGAGTTTCTTAAATGCGTCTAGAAATTGGTTGTCTTGACCGCGTGGGTATTGCCCAAGATGTACTCAGTATTTTTGTTGAAAGGGGCATAGATTTACGTGGTATTGAACTGAAACGTCCAGGAAAAATTTTTATTAATATTCCTGATTTAGACTTTTCTGAATTACAAAGCTTTATGCCACAACTCCGATTAATTGATGGTGTTGAAGATGTAAAAACAACACCTTACATGCCATCAGAGCGTGAAAAAAATGAATTATCAACATTAATCAAAACTTTTCCCGATCCCTTTGTGTCTATCGATGCTAAGGGGAATATTCGTATTGTTAATCATGTTACTGCAAGCCTTATTGGTTGCAATGAAGTTGATATTGTAGGTCAGCATGTCGGACAGTGGTTAAAAGGTTTTAACTTTTCTAAGTGGTTAGACAGTGTTGAGGTGCTGGCTCAAACTCGTCGGTTGAAGTTTGTCGATGATGATTATGTAGCCGATATTATGCCAATTCATGTCGAGGATAATGATGGTGATTCGGTTCTTGCTGGCGCAGTTTTAATTCTAAAATCTGAGGCGAGGTTAGGGCAACAGATAAGTGCCTTTAAACAAGCAAATGAAAATAACTTTGCAGGTATACAGGCATCCAGTGGTGCAATGCGCAAAGTAATTCGAGAAGCTAAACGCATGGCTTTATTAGAGTCATCAATGTTAATTGTTGGTGAAACAGGGACTGGCAAAGAACTCATTGCACATGCATGTCACGCAGCAAGCGACAGGGCTGATAAACCATTTATGACATTAAATTGTGCTTCTTTACCCGACGAAGCCGCTGAAACTGAGTTGTTTGGTATGGGGTCGTCTAACCCTGAGCAAGTTAAAAAAGGGCTATTTGAACTGGCTAATGGCGGTACCATTTTTCTTGATGAAGTAGGGGAGATGTCGCCTAAACTACAAACTAAGTTGCTTCGTGTAATACAAAATGGCATGTTTCGCCGAGTAGATGATGAAAGAGAGATATCAGTTAACGTTCGTATCATTAGCTCTACAAACCATGATTTGTTAAACATGGTGCAACAAGGCGAGTTTCGTGAAGATCTATATTACAGGCTTAATGTATTAGGATTAAATATCCCGTCATTAAGGGAAAGGCGTTCTGATATTATTCCTCTAGCTGAATTCTTTATTGCTAAATTCGGTCAACGAATTGGTAAGTCGAATATTAGTATGTCAGATGATTGTCGTGATTTTATTGAGCATTACCCTTGGCCTGGCAATGTAAGACAGCTTGAAAATGTGCTTATTCGAGCAGTATCGCTAATGGAAGGCAATATAATTCAAACTTCTCATTTGCAATTACCTGCCTATACAAGAGAGCATGGCTATTTGGAGCAGGAGTTTGAAGGGACGTTAGATTCAGCTGTCAAAGCATTCGAGGCTGATCTGTTAAGAAAACTTTATCCGGCATATCCAAGTACTCGTCAGTTGGCTAAAAAGTTAGGCTTAAGTCATACCGCTATTGCCAACAAATTGCGTGAATACGACATCAACAAAAAAACAGTAAAAATATAACTGTAAATATAAACCAACAGCCTGCTGCATTAGAATTCACCACCATGTGCTAGCAGGCGAATTCATGATTCATTAAGATATAGCTTTTTATCTATTGAGGCCTAAGATGAAACTTTACGGATACTGGCGCTCTTCAGCTGCCTACAGAGTAAGAATTGCATTAAACTTAAAAGGAATTAATTACCAATCTATTCCTGTGCACTTAGTTAAGGATGGTGGCGAACAGCATAAAGTAGAATATGCAAAACTAAACCCTACGGAGCTAGTCCCTACCTTAATAGATGGTGAAGTAACACTAAACCAATCTTTAGCTATTATTGATTACTTAGAAGCAAAGTTTCCCGAAACTCCTTTATATCCTTCAGAACTAGCGCAAAAAGCTCAAGTGCAAGCTGCGGTACTCGATATTGCTTGCGAAATACACCCAATTAATAACTTAAGGGTACAACAATATCTAGTTAAGGAACTTAATGTTTCTGAAGAGCAAAAGTTAGCTTGGTCTCATCACTGGATGACACTTGGTTTTCACGCACTTGAAAAGAAACTTGCAGCAACTGCTGGTAAATACTGTTTCGGTGACCAAGTTACAGCGGCAGATATAACCTTAGTGCCTCAAATCTATAACGCTAGACGTTTTAATGTTGATTTAAGTGAATTTCCAACAATTTGTCGAATTGTTGATAATTGCAATTTATTGCCAGCATTTATTTCTGCGTTGCCGGAAAATCAAGATGACGCTAGTTAACGGCAACAAATAAAAGTCAGTATTGTTTGGGATTTAGTGGAAATAAGGTTAGTGCTTATTTGCATTTATCATTATTTCCTTAAATCTTGGCCCATGACTTGACTGAGTGTTAACCTCCTCAAAGCGAGTGCTTTGGGCACAATTGTTAGTTTTAATAACAAGTTTAGTTTGCAATAAAATGTAAATATCTGAAATTGGCACTTGCAACATAAGTAAAAAAGCGTTGCAATAGAGTTTACATGGCTTTGAACGCCTTATTTTTATTTGTGTGATATCTTTTGAGGAAGTATGGAAAATTCACCTTCATCACCTTCATCAACATCGTCTACTCCATGGGCTATCATTGGCGCAATTGTTGTTGTCGTTGTAATTGCTGCAGTTTGGTTTTTAAACCAAGAAGAGCCCAAAGAACCCGTTGTAATCGAACCACCAAAAGTTGAACAACCTGACCCTATTGTAGAAGAAAAGGTTGAAGAAACGCCAGAGCCAGTTGTTGAAGAATTACCACCTCCGCCAGAACCGGTTGTTGTCGAACATCCTGAACCACCTAAGCCAATGTTACCGACATTGAGTGAGAGTGATGATTGGTTAAAAGAAAAGTTACCAACTATTACCTGGAGAAAGGAGTTGCTAAAACTGGTTGTAGACGACGATATGATCAGACGCTTTGTTGTGTTCACCGATAACTTTTCTCAGGGTGTATTGGCATATGAACATAGCCCGTTAATCAAGCCTAGTTCTTCATTTACCGCGAAAGAAATTAATCAGAACGGTGAAGTTGTAATGAAGTGGGATGAAACAACTACTCGTCGTTTCAGTTTATATGTTGACTTATTAAGAACAGTAGACACCGACACTTTGGTAGATTGGTATTTTGAACTTAAGCCTCTTGTTGATGAAGCATACAGAGAGCTTGGTTATCAAAATGAAGATTTTACCGACATCTTGCAAGATGCAATAACCAAAGTGCTAGATATGGAAATACCCAAGGAAAGGTTAGAGCTCGAACGCCCAAGTGTTATGTATCAGTTTAAAGATCAAGAGTATGAAAGCTTAGACGATGCAGACAAGCTGATGTTGCGACTGGGCAAAGATAACCTTTTAGTGATTAAGTCAGTGCTGTTAGAAATTAGTGAGAAGTTAGCAAGAGCACGAGAAGAGCAAGGTGCTGATTAATTTATAAACGGTTGATTTGTTTATTATCAACTAAGGCTTGCAACCGTTTAATGTATTGGTGATAATGCACCGCGCTTCGACAAGAAGCATTCATTATGGTGACCCCTTCGGTCCCTCCGCAATGATACTCTGTGAACTCGGCCAGGTCCGGAAGGAAGCAACCGCAGCAGACGACTCATGTGCCGGAGTGTGGCTGATTGGGTTACCACCCAAACCTTATCCCTGCTTTACAAGCCATAGAAAACAAGTTTTTCCTCTCGGTTAATACTGAAAGTATCACAATTGGTATCACAGTTTCAAAAACAATAATACTTCATCATCAACGCAATACTTGTGTAGCTATCGGTATCAGCTTCCCATTCATCAAAAGTTGTTAGTCGTATCAAGGGTGTTGTGAGTAATTTCCCATTCTGATGATGCCCACGGCGAAATTCATTATTCAGATATTCGTAAGATGATTTTGTGATGGTGCGACGTAACAGTTTGAATTAATTATGCGCTTTCAGCAGCCTTTTTCTTTTTGTCGAATACTTGTTTTAGTAAGCTGGGCTTCTTTTTCTGGTTGTGCTTTTTGATTAAATATTCATGTTCTGTGAGGATGACTTTGTCGAAGAAGCCTTCGATGACCTCTGTAAATTTTTCTGCAAGCTCATCATCAACATTAGCAATAATATCAATTACACCTATAGAAGATTCACCGTTATCATCAGCGTTATCTACGATGTTTTGTTTGTTGCGTTTTATGTAGTTTGAATAGAGCTTTAGTTTGTCTAAAGACATAGCGATAGCGGCTATTAATTTTACGTAAAAGTATGTGGAGCTATCATTATCTAGATGAAGCGATAAGCCAATCATTTCATCTTTTATATCGCCATTTTCTTCAACTATGAAAGGAACAGAAATGGACTCGAATACCTTGACCAACCCTCGTGAGATGGTCTCCTCTTCAGGTGTTACGTCGACTTTATGAATATCGAACATTTCTTGAAAGCAGGGGATGTAGTAGTACTTGACGTAATCGTATGTGTCGATTCCTTTTAAGAATTCTAAAACAGCGTTGTATTTTGACTCCTCAAGATGGTTTTGAACAGATTTATAAAAGTTCCTTTTGTCATAAAGGCTTTGCTGTTTGATGTAAAGTGCCGTGTAGTATTCCTGAAGTGATTTGTGAGAAAACGTTAGGTCATCATATCCGTTACTGCAAATTATCCCTGTACATTGTTTTATAACCTCAACAAGGTTTTTGGGACACACTTCTTCTATAGCTTCACTATCAAGTGCTTGCTTCATGAAATGTGTTGCTTCTCCAATGCTAAATGAAGTCAACCCCTCGCTAAAGGTTCTAAAACAAAATATGCTGAAGGTTTCTTCAATCTGGTAGTCGTTTAGTGGGATGTCTATTCCTCTATCGATTTTTCTGCCTGACTTAAGTGAGTCGTGATGGGTTAGTAGAGTGATGAATATTTTTTTGTAAAAATCAGAAAGGTTGTCAGGGATTTTAGACCATGCTCTGTATGTTATGAAAAGTAATATCGCTAGGATAGGGGTTTTTACAATGCTTTTGATGCGGGGATACTTTTCAATTTGAGCCATTGCATCTTTTGTGGCTTCTACGTTGTTATTCGATATATTTAAAAATAGCTGGTTTACGTTTTCGATGGTTAGGTTTAACACTTTGTAATTGCTGATATATGATTCGGTAGTTATCAGGGTGTCAGGTCTTGTAGTAACAATTATTGTTGTATCAGGATAGTCTCTTGATAGGTCTTTAATTTTTTCTAATGCGAGGTCGTGTGATGATGGAGGCATTTCATCAAAACCATCTAAAAATAGTTTGATGTATCCACTTTTTAGTAGTCGGCCTATACCTCTATTGTTGGAGTTGATGCCATGCCTTTTGAACCAATTTACGATTTGATTTAATAATGGCTCATTGCAGTCAAGGTATTTTAATTCGAAAAATACAGGCAGGTGCTTCCCGCTTGTTAGTTCATTGATTAGCATCTTTCGTAAAAATGTTGATTTTCCTTGACCAGCTTGGCCTATGATGTTCGTTATTCCAGAGCTATAAAAACTTAGGTTGGTTATTTCTATTTTTACTTCGTCGTCATTAGTGGGAGACATAAAGAGAGGGACGTACACATCATCAATAAAAATGTCATGCTGGCTAGAGTAAAGCGTTCTTAAATTTACGTATTCATTACAAGCTTTACAGTAGTCGGTGATACTTTTCCGGGTGAAAGCAGCTTCAAATTCAGTAGCTAGCGCACTCCACCCTCTTTCGGTGAACTTTTTCGTTATTGAGGTTGCTAATACAGTAAGGCTCTTTAGTGCTATAGATTCCAGTAGCGGCATGTATATTCCATTAGTTAATTGTTAAAAGTCTAATTTAATATAAAAAACAACGTATTACTAGGCTGTAGTGTTCTTTTTATACTGTTTGATAGATGCAGGTTTTAGATGTGTTTAGCTCCATTTTTTTATTTGACTGGTCAATTTTTTGAAAGATAACTCGTTTAGCATTTTACTTACTGTATCAATAGGAGGGTCGATGGAGCCATAAATGTCATGAGTGATGGAGCCATTCTTGTGTCCTAGTAGCGACTTTATCTCGTAATCACGTGCTCTGGCTTTCTTTGGGTGGTCTACCATGGTGTGTCTAAAGCTATGAAAAACCTTTTTATTGTTATTGATGCCTAATCTTGTTTTGTATTTGCTGAACCATTGGCTTGGTTTATGACCAAGTTGTTGTCTTTGTGGTGCAAGGTATCCAAATAACATCTTTTCACCGCAAAGCTTTTTTTGCGATACAAAATTATCAAAGCCAACGGCTATCAACTCTGGGTGTATTGGTATTTTTCTTCTACTACTATTGTTTTTTATGTGCTGCCCATCGAAGTTGTCGTTGATGTCAATGTAAGGTGGGGTAGTTTCTAGTTGTATGTCACGTAGGTGTAATTGGCATAGTTCTTCTAGTCTAGCTCCACTATACAGAGCTATAAGGGGAAGCCAAAATTGATAATCTTTTTTGAATTTGTGTTCAGTATAAATTGTGCTTGAAAAAATCAAAAAAATTCGTCATCAGTGAAAGATGTTCGTGCGTTTTTCGGTGACATTTTTTGTTTTATTTTCATACCGCAGATTGGGTTGTTGGGAATGTAGCCTTGTTTTACTAACCAATTGAAAAAAGTGTTCCCTTTCGAATTTGATTGTTAACAGTTGTCGTACTAATTTTGGGGTAAATTGTTTTAGAATTAATTATTTCGTTGACTTCAGCGTTTTTTATATGGCGAGTTTTAGGGCGGTGAAGTGGGTAATGGATTAATTTATCTTTATATTCTCTGCAAAAGTTTGCGTCTATTGAAGTTATCTCAATATCCGTCATTAGTTCTATAAGGTTAGCTATAGCCGCGTGATAATCACTTTCAGTTTTTATTCGCCAAACACTAGCACCTACCATCTCTCTTTTGTAGCGCTCAAAGGCTGAACTTATGAGTATTGTATTTGTGCATCTATTTGTTCTATTGAATGACTGCGTAGTGGCTTCGCCTAGGCTTATCATGGTATCGATTATCACTTTTTTAATCGATAGTTTATTTATGTTGTTAGTTGGAGTTGAATTATAAAATTCGCAAAGCTTTATGACTAAAATCTGAGCGATTGAGCCAGCTTTTACGGAATCTCTAGTATTAAGCGATAGTCTTACTAGTGGTGATGACAAGTTGCTTTTGGTATATATAGCAGAGGGTAACTTGTAATGGAACCAGAAAATTTGGCCTCTTAGGGTTGTATATTTAGGTGTTGTTTTTGACATTGGTATCACACTCAGTATCACAGTTGGTAATATTGAGAGGAAGCAGAGAAATGATTTAGTATAAATGCATGTGTAAGTTTCTAATTAATTCAAACTGTTACGTCGCATCATCACAAAATCATCTAAATGCCTAAGACTATGATGATGTGGCTGATTGGGTTACCACCCAATCAGATTTTTATCAAATTTTCTTATTAAGCATCGTAGTGAAGTTTCATAAACTCTAGTGCTTTACTTACTGCCTTTTTAACTTTGTTTTCCATCTCAAACCGCTCGGAAGCTGGTAAATAAAACGCCATATCTACTTCGTGTCTAATGTATCGCGCTGGAAGTTGATTGAGCACAACACAAGTTAAATCCGCAATAAAGTCGGCATCATGTGCTTCTTCCAGTTTTAGCTCTATGAAACGCTGCATAACTAACTTTTCATAATAGTTGTGAATATCGTCAGAAATTTTCATAACTTCCTCTAGTATGAGACTGATTTATCTTTAATTATAACCATAGCAAACGCTAAGCATAAATTATAGATTATTTAGCTGTTTGGCGAAGTAACGAATATGGCTTATCGGTAAGCTGATTGAAAGTGACTGATTAGGCTTGTTTAGTTGAAGCAGTTTTTGAACAACTAGGGGGCTACAGTAAGGTGGTAGTTTATATTTTTAAAACCAAGCTTGATACCCAAGATTAATTGACATTGAAATGACAACAAAGATAAATACTGGACGAATGTATTTTGAGCCAAACTTAATGGCCCAGTGAGCTCCGACCCATGCACCGAGCATCATAAATATTCCCATAGAAATACCTATTAAAAAATTAACATAACCCAAATATACAAAAGCAACGACACTCACTATGTTGCTGACAAAATTGGTGGAGCGAGCTAATCCTAAACTAAGCAAAATATTGATTTTATAAAGTGCACTAGAGCTAGCAGTCCAAAACGCGCCTGTACCTGGTCCTGCAACACCGTCATAAAAACCAAGCACAAGCCCTTGTCCGGTTTGTTTGATTCTCAAGCTATTAGAATTTTTAGGTAAACTACTTTCCTGATAAACCGCATTTTTTGCAATAAGTGTATATATTGCCGTCATGACAATAATAACAGGTAGTGCCTTTTCTAATAACTCCACTGGAAGATGATCAACCGTTAATGCACCTATAACTGCGCCAATTGCCGTTGCGAAGATTGACCATCGCCAAAATTTAATATCAAAAAGTTTCTTGCGATAAAAAGTAACCGAAGCGGTAAAAGAGGCAAACGAAGCGGCCACTTTATTGGTACCTAGAGCCAAATGTGGAGGCAGGCCAGCAGTTAATAAAGCTGGAATAGTTAACATACCACCCCCACCAGCAATAGCATCGATTAAACCAGCTATGAAGCCAATGCTACATAATGTCAGCCATAAATTTAAATCGAATGCAATTTCCATAGTAGGGTAGGAGGTGACTTGGGAAAATAAAGCGGCAATATTAACATAGTTAACCTGGCATCAATAGAGTCAATCGTTATACGTAATAAGAGGATGAGAAACGCGATAGAGTTGCTCAAAAATACGACGAGTGGTGTTGTTGTGATGAATTTCTAGAAAAATATTTCAAATTTGTTCAATTTTAAAAGATAAACTTAGAGAAACATTTCTAAATCAAACTAAATTACTTTAAATACAATGGTGTATATCTTTAAATTCGAAGTGATGATTTTGTGGTTTTATACATTAATTGATAAAAATTATTCAAAAAACACCTAAGAAATTGTAATTATATTTGACTTAGTACGAATGAATTAGTAAAACATAGGGTAGCCAATATTCTTGGCACACTTGTTAACCGATTAAAAATCAATCTGAGTTTGTTTAAGCGTCGTTTTATTCGCGCTGTTACAAATGGCAAAATTTTTATGAAGATTGTTTGAAAATTATCGGTCTTTTTTGTGTGCCTGGTTGACATGAATCATGTCCTTTGGGAATATTGCATGGTTTTATTCTAGAGAAATTAAAACTTACAATTTGGTGATACTTAGTAGTATTTACCATAACAATGAAATTTGTTATCTAAATTCAATAACAATTGGTTGGGAACTATGTCCATATTAAGCAAGAAAAGCCTCATCGCTTCAACGATAGTTGGCTCATTAGCATTGACAGTAAGCAACATTGCTTCTGCAGATGTCTTAACTGAACTTCAAAAAGCTGAATCAAAAATTTTCAAAGCGTCAGAAAAATCACAAGCTAAGATTGACAATATCTATGAGCAAACGCTTGAGTTATTGGTTGAATATCGCAACACAGTTACTGAGGCTGAAGTATTAGCTGAATACAATGATCACGTTCAACGTATGGTTGACGATCAAAGAGCAAGTCTTGCTTCTTTAGAAAAGCAAATTGCTGGTATCGATAAAACTAAGCAAGGTGTTGTTCCTTTAATGTATCGCATGATTGATACACTAGAAAAATTCATCGATTTGGACGTTCCAGTAAAATTTGAGTCGCGTAAAGACCGTGTTCAAATGTTACGTGACGTAATGAACGATTCTAACGTAAGTGTTTCTGAGCAATTCCGTTTAGTACTTGAAGCGTACGAAATTGAATCAAACTACGGTACTGTTTTTGATGCTTATCAAGGTGAACTAGATCTTGGTGGTCAAAAGTTAACTGTTGATTTCCTACATATGGGCCGTGTTTCACTAGTTGCTCAGTCACTAGACATGAAAAATGCTTGGGTTTGGAATAATAGCTCTCGCTCTTGGGAAAAACTAGGTGATGAATACCTTAAACCTATTACAGACGGTATCCGTATGGCACGTAAGCAGTTGCCAATGGACTTAACTAAGTTGCCAGTATTTGCAGCAGGAGCACAATAATGAAAAAGATCATCAATTATGTATTGCTTGCTGCTTCAATGACAGCGGGTATGGTTTCAGCAGCTAATGCTAATGACCTAAACAAATTGTTAGAGCAAGTTAAAGCTGACCGTTTATCAGAAGCAAAACTTGATAAAAAACGTGAAGCAGAATTCACTGCTGCTCGTGCAGACAAACAAGCTTTATTAAACAAAGCTAAAGCACAACTAAAAGCAGAACGCGATCGTAACGACCGTTTGACTAAAGAATATGCACAAAACGAAATTACGTTAGCGCAAAAAGAAGTTGAGTTAGAAGCTGCTCAAGGTACTTTAGGTGAAATGTTCGGTGTTAGCCGTGCGGCTGCTGCAACTGCCTATGGTCAAATCGTTACTTCAATCGTAAGTGCTGAATACCCAGGCCGTGCTGACAAGCTAAATGAAATTGCGAATGCAAAAGAAATTCCTCAGTTAGAACAACTTGAAGAACTTTGGTTCTCATTACAAACTGAAATGACGCAATCAGGTGAAATTTCACAATTTACTGCTGAAGTTACTGCGTTAGACGGTTCAAAATCTACTGAATCAATCACTCGTATCGGTACATTTAACCTTGTTTCGGCAAATGGTTTCATGAACTACAATGACGAAGTATCTCAAATTCAACCTCTAGCTAAACAACCAGCGGGTTATATCTCAGATACAGCTTCTTCATTCTTCGGTGAAACTTCTGGCTACCACCCTCTATATTTAGATCCTTCACGTGGTGCTATCTTAACGCTTGAAACTCGTAAGAAAACTCTTGAAGAGTTCTACCACCAAGGTAAACAAGTAGGTTACGGTATTACTGCACTACTTATCATTGGTTTATTAATTGCTCTTGAGCGCTTTGTAGTTCTTAGCTCAATTTCGTCTAAGATGAAAGCTCAACAGAAGAACATGGGTCAACCAAACGAAAATAACCCTCTTGGTCGCCTATTAAAAGTTTATCATGAGAATAAAGGCGCTGACGCTGAAACGTTAGAACTTAAACTGGATGAAGCAATTTTACGTGAAACACCAACAATTGATCGTGGTATCAACCTAATCAAGATGTTTGCGGCTATCGCTCCTCTAATGGGTCTATTAGGTACGGTTATCGGTATGATCATGACGTTCCAAACAATTACATTGTTCGGTACAGGTGATCCTAAGATCATGGCAGGTAACATCTCACTTGCTCTTGTAACTACTGCACTAGGTCTAATTGCAGCACTTCCACTAATTTTAGTACACAGTGTTGTAGCTGGTCGCAGTAAAGCGGTTCTTCACAAATTAGACGAGCAAAGCGCTGGTTTGATTGCTGAAATCGCTGAGAAGGAGTCTAAATAATGTTATTCCTGATGGAGCTTTTAGAATCTGTCAGGAGTTTTATTGCAACCGGCGGTAACGTACTTTACTTTGTCGCCGTTGCTCTCTTCTTGATGTGGATACTGATGATAGAACGTTTTTGGTTCTTAGCATCTGTTTATCCCAAAATGCGCGATAACATTATCGCTAAATGGGATGCAAGAACAGATACTACATCTTGGTATGCACATCGAATTAGAGATACATGGATCTCCGAAGCGACAGAATTACTAGACCGTAACATGCTTACGATCAAAACCTTAGTGGCTATGTGTCCACTTATCGGGTTGCTTGGTACAGTGACAGGCATGATTTCAGTATTTGAAACTATGGCTCAACAAGGTACAGGTAATCCGCGTCTAATGGCAGCGGGTATATCAATGGCAACTATTCCGACAATGGCGGGCATGGTTGCAGCATTATCTGGTGTATTTTTTAGCAGCCGTTTAGACGCTAAAGTGAAACTAGCTAAGGCCAAACTGATCGACAGTTTGCCTCACCACTAGAGAGAGATTGAATATGGCACGTAAACGTATTCGTGAAGAAGAAGAAGCGGCAGTTGATATGACTCCGATGCTAGACATCGTATTCATTATGCTTATCTTCTTCATCGTTACTACTTCCTTTATCAAGGAAGCTGGTATCGAGGTAACTAAACCAAAAGCGGCGAATCAAACAAGACAAAAGTCTGCCAATATCTTTATCGCAATCAGAGATACTGGTGAGATTTGGTTAGATAAGCGCCGAGTTGATGTGGAGCGTGTTGCAGCTAATATTGAAAAGCTATTAGCAGAGCAGCCAAGTGAAGTTGTTATCGTTCAAGCTGACAAAGATGCCAAACATGGTGTAGTTGTTAAAGTCATGGACGCAATAAAAGAAGCAGGCATCGACAAAATATCTATCGCTGCTTCAAGGGGGTAGTAAATATGGTTCGCTTTTTAGTATCAATACTACTGGGCGCAGCTGTTACCTTTGGGTTGTTCGCTTTTATGGCATATTTGATCGCTAGTGGTGATCGAAATGAAGAAGAAAAGCTTGAGAACATCGTTGTAGAGGTAAACACTACGCCACCGGAATCAAAAGCAGAAGTTAGACGTCGTGCGCCGCCACCGCCACCGCCGCCGCCTAAACAGCCACCTAAGCCTCAGACTCCTGAGCCAGAGGTGAGCAGTGATAACTCTGGTATGAGTTTTAACTTACCAGGTATCAACTTAGGTGGAGCTGACACTGGCTTAAGCGCTCCTGGAGCTGGCTTTGCACGTGATGGTGATGCTGCACCGATTGTACGTATTAATCCAAAATACCCAATGCAAGCTGCACGTGATGGTATCGAAGGATGGGTAAAACTTTCTTTTACTATCAATGAAATAGGTGGTGTTGAAGATGTTGAAGTCATCGATGCTGAACCTAAGCGTATTTTCGACAAAGAGGCACGTCGTGCACTTAAAAAGTGGAAATACAAAGCTAAAGTGGTTGATGGTAAACCTGTTAGACAAACAGGCCTTACTGTTCAGTTGGACTTTAAAATGGATGGGAGTAACTAATTATGCATAAATTAGCAAAATCATTAATGCTCCTAGCTACTGTAACTTTAGTGCAATTACCTGTTTCAATGCAGACAGTTGCTGCAGAACAGAGTGCAGAAAAGCCTAAGCGTAAGGTTCAATTAGTAGGCCAAAGTGTTGGTAAGAAAATAGCTAAAGCTTTCGAGCTTTACTCAGCAGATGATCTTGACGGCGCATTAGCTTTACTTTTAGAAATAGAAGCAAAGAAAGACTACGATAAAGCTTACACTGAGCGTTTCATTGCAAATATGTATGCGATGAAAGGTGATACAGATGAAGCTATTAAACGTCTTAAGCTAGCTATTGAACCAGACATTCTTAATGAAGCTGATCATGGTGAAGCACTTAAGTTATTAGCTCAGTTAGAAATGCAGACTGAAGACTATAGCAATGCAATTAAGAACTTTTATGCGTGGATGGACTTTACTGGTAAAGAAGATGGCGATACTTGGACAAGAATCGCTAATGCTCACTACCAATTAAAGCAGCTTGACAAAATGATCGTTCCTGCTGATAAAGCGATTGCAGCTTATGGCGACAAGCATAATAAAAACCCGTATTTGTTAAAACTTACGTCGTACTATGAGCGTAAAGATTATAAAAATTCGGCAAAAGTGCTTGAAACGGCGTTACAGTTGTTCCCAGAAGAAAAAGCTTTCTGGATCCAACTTGGTAACATGTATTTGCTATTGGAAGATTATGATCGTGGTATGGCAACGCTTGATTTAGCCTACAAACAAGGCTTTTTTGAGAAAGAGCAACATTTTAAAATGTTGGCTCAGTTGTACGCACAGCGTAATATTCCATACAAAGCTGCAGTTTTGTTAGAAAAGCATATTGAATCTGGTGAAATCAAACGTGATGACCAAAGTTTATTTGCTCTAGCAAACGCTTGGCACGCTGCACAACATATCGATAAGGCAGCAAATGTTTATAATGAATTAGCTAAGCTAACAAATGAATATAAACATTATGCCAAAGTTGGTAAGTTATTGTCTCAAGACGAACAGTACAAAAAAGCTGTTATAGCGCTTGAAAAAGCACTTGAGCTTGGCGCGTCAGACAAAGGCAGTATCTATATGGAAATCGCTATATCGCATTTTTACCTTAATGAATTTAAGGAAGCTCATAAAGCGATACAAGAAGCGATGAAAGATCCAAAAACGCGCAAAAGTGCTCGTGGATGGGTATCTCATATCAAAGATACGGCTAAGCGTAAAGGTAAGCCTATTTAAAGCTTTTATACTGATAAAAAACCAGCTACTTAGCTGGTTTTTTTTTGCTTTATTTTTATTGTGTTAGCTTTGAAAACTTGATCTAGATCAAATAATGCTAGGCTTATGTTGCTTGATCGGTTAGAATTCGCGCCGTTCATTTTGTAGTTTATTGGGAAGTTAATGATGTCACACAATGATAACTTTAAAGATAGTTCTTCAAAGCGCCACTTGTTTGGTGCGATAACCGCTTTAATCGCTGCTCCTTTGCTTCCAATGTTAATGGGCTGGTTAACAGTATTAAACTAACAATAAAGTAAAAGCATATTGATTTAACAGGGACTGATGTCCCTGTTTTGTTTTCAACCTTAATACATTGACATTTTCCGAAGCTAGCTTCTTAGCTTTATCTCAACAATAAAAGCTTTTGCCTGCTTTACTAGGTATTTTTACCGCCACTTCCTATATAAAAATAGTCATAATTCTATTATCCTTACGCAACGAGTAAAAATTATTGATAATAAAATGACTGAAACACAACAAGCCACTCTATTAAACGCCGTTCATACCATTGCTAATTACCCTAAAGAGGGAATAATGTTTCGTGATGTAACGGGTATTCTTGATGACGCTGAAGCCTTCGCCTTATCAATTGAATTACTTGCTGATAAGTTTAAAAACAAAGGCTTCACCAAAATAGTAGGCACAGAAGCTCGTGGCTTTTTATTTGGTGCACCATTAGCGCTTAAATTAGGCATAGGGTTTGTACCCGTTCGTAAACCGGGCAAACTTCCGCGCGAGACTTATAGCCAAGATTACACATTAGAATACGGTACTGATACTCTAGAGATTCATCAAGATGCGTTAACCAAACAAGACAAGGTGTTAATTATCGATGATCTATTGGCAACGGGTGGTACTATTGAAGCGACTTTCCACCTGATTAACAAAATTGGCGCTGAAGTTACAGATACCGGATTTATCATTTCGTTACCTGATTTGGGCGGTGAAGATAAACTCCAAGCATTGGGTTTAAACGTTTATGCACTTCTTGAATACGTAGGTGAATAATTAACAATGAGTTATCAAGTTCTAGCAAGAAAATGGCGTCCTAAAAGTTTTCAGGAGCTAAGTGGTCAAGAGCATGTTGTCGCTGTTTTATCTAATGCATTAATGCAACAAAGGTTGCACCATGCATACTTATTCACTGGAACTCGAGGTGTAGGTAAAACTACCATTGCTCGTATTTTTGCTAAAAGTTTAAACTGTCAGAAAGGAATCACTGCTAGCCCTTGTGGCCAATGTGATGCTTGTATTGATATTGATCAGGGACGTTTTGTCGATTTATTAGAGATTGACGCGGCATCTCGTACCAAAGTAGATGATACAAGAGAAATCCTTGATAACGTGCAGTATGCGCCAACAAGAGGACGATACAAAGTATACTTAATCGATGAAGTTCACATGTTATCGAGAAGCAGTTTTAATGCACTGCTTAAAACCCTAGAAGAGCCACCTGAACACGTAAAATTCATTCTTGCAACAACGGATCCACAAAAGTTACCAATAACAGTACTTTCACGTTGTTTACAATTTCACTTAAAAGCGCTAACGGTACAACAAATTTCAGCTAAGTTAAGCGAAATTTTAACAGCTGAAAAGGTGAGTATTGAGCCTTTAGGGCTATCACTGTTAGCGAAAGCTGCTCGTGGTAGTATGCGTGACTGCTTGAGTTTAACCGACCAAGCGATTGCGCAGGGGCAAGGAACTATTACTGGGCAAAATGTTCAGCAAATGTTGGGGGGGGTAGATCATCACTGGGTTTTCAAAATACTCATTGCCTTGATTAAGCAAGACTCAGCCGGATTAATGGCATTATCGTTAGAGATTGCGTCTTATTCACCTAATTATGGACGTTTGATGGCAGAGTTACTGCAATTACTCCATCAAATTGCGATGAATCAAATTGTTAATACACATTTTGAACTTACACCGGAACATAACGCTTTAGTCGACAAATTTACTCAAGCCATGAGTCCAGAAGATGTTCAGTTGTATTATCAGATTGTGTTGAATGGTCGTAAGGATCTGCCGTACGCATATGATGAACAAGCTGCTTTTGACATGGTGTTATTGAGGCTGTTGGCTTTTAAACCACAAACTGCAGCTGACTTGGTCAGCCAAAATCCAGAAAGCCAGCAACGAGAAGTGCAGGTTACGTTTGATGATTTAGAATTAGATACAGGCCTAGCACCTGACTTACCTGAGCCAGCAGCTCTTGAAGTAACTCATCAGAATGAAGATGAGAGTCTTAAAAATGATGAACAACTGCAACAAGACGATATTGTAACTACAGATATTCCAACAGCTAATCACAGTGAAGAGACAGAAGTTTTACCTAACATCGAGGTTGCTGAAATAGCTCAACCTCAACCTGAAGAGGTACAACAGCCTAGCAACATAACTGAGCAAGAACAGCCAGCTGAGGTAGAGCCGTTAGAATCGCCGATTAGCAAGGTGTTGGCTAATCGGAACATGTTGAGAAGCCAAAAGAAAGCGTTGGAGAGCGATGAAAAAAAGTCTAATGGCGCGTCAGAGCGTCAACTAGAGCAAATTGAGGTTAAGCCTAAGGTCGTTGAAGACCTTCCTGCAATTGAAACTTTACCTCAAACACCATTCACGGAAGAAGTGATTGATCCAGCAACGATTAAAAAAGCTAATCAAGTAGATAAATGGGCCAATATGATTGATGCAATGGCATTAAATGGCCGGTTACGACAGTTGGCGTTAAACGCAACCATTTCGCCTGAGACAAATGATGACAAACTCATTTTGTGCTTAAACCAAGCGATTAAACATTTAATTTCTGACGCAGCTCACAAACAATTAAATACCTTTGTCTCTGATTATTTCTCTCGACCTGTTGAAGTCGAATTGCAAGTAGTAGAGCAAACAATTGCCGATCCTGCTCAAATTCAGCACACCATAGATGACAAGCGTTATGAGTACGCAAAACAGTTGTTACGAGATGATCCCTTGATTAAAGCTCTTGAATCTTCGTTCGATGCAATCTTAGATGAAGAATCTGTACAAGCGTTATAGAAACATCAAGGATTAAACTGTTCTATTAATGGCAATATCTTAATATACCGAGTTATTGCACTTGAAATTTAGCCTAAATGGCCATATCTTTGCCTCATTAGCGATTTGGAGAAATATTATGATGAAAGGTGGAATGGGCAATATCATGAAGCAAGCCCAACAAATGCAAGCTAAGATGCAAAAAATGCAAGAAGAGCTAGCGAATATGGAAGTAGTGGGCGAAGCCGGTGCTGGCATGGTAAAAGTGACAATGACAGGTAGTCACAGTGTACGTCGTGTTGAAATTGATGAAAGCTTAATGGAAGACGACAAAGAAATGGTTGAAGACTTAGTTGCTGCAGCATTTAATGATGCAGTACGTCGTGTCGAAGAAACAAATAAAGAAAAAATGGGCGCTTTAACTGGCGGTATGCAAATGCCTCCAGGTTTTAAAATGCCATTTTAATAATCATATTCAATGATATAAATAAAAAAGCTCAAGTAATAACTTGAGCTTTTTTATTTAAGTAGAAAACTATTACCATTTCTTTTTCGGTTGGAATAACACGTCTAAATCATCTTCTTCAGCTTTTGCTTTTTTAGCTGCGTCTGCTGCATTACTGTTTTTCAGGTTATTGGTAATTTCGTCAAGCTTTTCTTGAACTTCCATGCGTTTAGCTGTTGTATATTCACCCTGTAATGAAGTCTCTGATAGCGTCTGCAGCGCTTTTTCAAAGTATTGTCTAGCAGAGCCCAACATCTCTTTATCAAAGGCAATTAATCCACGTTTATATAAGCTTTCAACGTTTATTTTGAGCTGCATACCTTCTAATTTTTGATCTTCGGCCATAAAGGTCTGAGCGTCCAATGCGCCTTTAGATTGCTCTGACTTTAAAGTAACTCTTAGCTTTTTAATGGTTTGCAGTATCATTACTAGCTGTTGTTCATTGTCCGGCAAAATAAAACGATCATCACCTGGGGTAGCAGCCGATATATCCTTAGACGCATTAACACGTGCTTCCATTTCATTAATGCGACTTTTCAACCCTTTTATTTCTGGTGAAATCTGTGCCATCGCTTTGGCGGCATTTAAACTGCGTTGATTCAGAATTTCCACAACTTTTGGGTTAGAGGGTAAATGAGCTAAATTTAATATTAACTCTTCTGTTTCATCAATAATTGCTTTTTGTTTAGCTGCTTTTGCACGCTTTTCTTGATCTTGTTTTTCTTTATGTTGCTGGATGGCATTCACTGCCACAACAATCACAATCAATGCAATAACTAAACCTATTATAATTCCCATGCGTTTAACTCAACTCAGTTTTTTACACCTGTATACACTCAGTCTACAAAAAATGTAAAGATAAGCATAGCCTTATATTTAATGTAGTCTACTTTACTAATTTTGAAAGAATATTAGATTTTTTTCAAAAAGATTAAAACTTGAGCTTTAAATTCTCTTAATGTTGTAATATTCTTTCATAACGTCTTTTTATTCAGTTTTTTTTGAAATTTATTTACATAATGTGAATAAATCTATGGAATAAATTGTTATTTAAGTATATATTTTTGGCATAAGTCACGTTTAATACATATTATGAAGCTGCAACAACTCCGTTATATCGTCGAAGTACAAAACAACAATCTAAATGTCTCTGCAACCGCAGAGAGTCTATTTACCTCTCAACCTGGTATCAGTAAACAAGTTCGTATGCTTGAAGACGAACTGGGTATTCAAATTTTTGGCCGTAGCGGTAAACACTTAACGCACGTAACAACGGCAGGGCAAGAAGTCATAAAGATTGCTACCGAAATATTGTCAAAAGTTGAAGCGATTAAAGCGGTTGCTAGAGAACATACGCAACCTGACGAAGGTAAATTAAGAATAGCGACGACACATACACAAGCTAGATACGCACTACCAGATGTTATTCAGGGGTTTATGAAGAAATATTCAAAAGTTTCTTTGCATATGTATCAAGGTACGCCAGCTCAAATTAGTGATGCAGCCACTAAAGGTGAAGCGGACTTTGCAATTGCCACTGAGTCATTTCATTTATACAACGATTTGATCATGTTGCCTTGTTATCATTGGAACCGAAGTATTATTGTTAGAAAAGACCATCCGCTAGCAAATAAACGTGACTTAACCATTGAAGATATTGCAAAGTTTTCATTAGTTACTTACGTCTTTGGTTTCACTGGTCGTTCAGAGTTAGACGATGCGTTTAAAAAGGCAGGTGTTGAACCTAAAATTGCTTTTACTGCGACAGATGCTGACGTTATTAAAACTTATGTCCGCATGGGAGTAGGTATTGGTGTTATCGCGACGATGGCGATGGATCCTAAATTAGATGATGACTTAGTTACACTTGATGCTAGCCACCTATTTAAAGCGAGTACCACCAAAATTGGCTTCAGACGCGGTACGTTTTTACGTGGTTATATGTTTGATTTTATCGAACGTTTTGCTCCGCACTTAAACCGAGATGTTGTAACGCGAGCGGTATTGTTGAAAAACAATGCTGAAATTGAAGAAATGTTCGCAGACGTTCAATTGCCAGTTAGGTAATAAAATTCTGATAAAAAGCCCTGTTCTATTTTTTTAGAGCAGGGCTTTTTTTTCATGTTTAATTTAGGAAGCTTTCTAACGCTTCACTGCCACCTATATGTTTTCCGCCAATAAATATCTGCGGTACAGTTGTCTGATTAGTTATAGCTCGTAAGCTTACAGAGGTTGCGTCTTTACCTAGAATCACTTCCTCATATTGAAGGCCTTTATCAATCAATAGTTGCTTTGCTTTAACACAGAAAGGGCATCCTGGTTTAGTAAATACAGTAATTGATTCTTGTAAACGAACATTTGGCGCAATATAGCTTAACATGGTGTCAGCATCAGAAACTTTAAATGGGTCGCCTGGTTCATCTGGCTCAATAAACATTTTTTCAATGATCCCATTTTTAACTAACATACTGTAACGCCAAGAACGTTTGCCAAAGCCTAACTCCGCTTTATCGACTAACATGCCCATACCATCAGTGAACTCACCGTTCCCATCTGGAATAAATTGAATGTTGTCGGCATCTTGTTCTTGCTGCCAAGCGTTCATGACAAACGTATCATTAACAGAAACACACAAGATATTGTCAACACCATGAGCTTTAAAGGTTGAAAACAATTCGTTGTAGCGAGGTAAATGACTTGATGAACATGTTGGAGTAAAAGCACCTGGTAGGCTAAATACGATTACCGTTTTGTTATCAAAAAGTTCGCTTGTCGTCAGTTTTACCCACGCATCTCCTTGACGTACTGGAAATGAAACTGCTGGAATTGATTGGCCTTCTTTATTTTTTAACATTACACATACCTTTGTCGTTAATCTTGTTATTTAGCTTAGCCGCTAAATATTTGATGTAGTAATGATGCAGGATGTTTAATAATAAGAAAAGCGAATTGATTTGAATATAACGTTCTGATTTATTGAACTACTCTTGTGAAGTTACAAGAGTAGTTCAGAAAAGGTTAACACTCGATAATATTAACGGCTAAGCCACCACGAGATGTTTCCTTGTACTTGGTTTTCATATCATTACCAGTTTCCCACATGGTTTTAATCACCTTGTCTAGGGATACTTTTTGTGTTCCTGTACCACGAAGTGCTAGGCGAGATGCATTAATGGCTTTTACTGAACCCATCGCATTTCGTTCTATGCAAGGCACTTGAACTAAACCACCTACCGGATCGCAGGTAAGACCAAGGTTATGCTCCATACCAATTTCTGCAGCATTTTCCACTTGTTTTGGACTGCCACCCATAATCTCAGTCAGTGCACCTGCAGCCATTGAACAAGCTACACCCACTTCGGCCTGACAACCGCCTTCAGCGCCTGAAATGGTAGCATTCGTTTTGTACAGAATACCAATTGCTGCTGCAGTCAAAAGATAACGAATACAATCATCATCAGAAACTGGTTTAATAAACTTATCGTAATAACACAGTACGGCAGGGATGATGCCAGCTGCGCCATTTGTAGGCGCTGTCACAACGCGGCTGCCTGCAGCATTTTCTTCATTCACTGCAAGAGCAAATAGGTTTACCCAATCCATGGCAGACAATGGATCGTTATTACTTTCCACCGACAATGAGCGAAATAGCGCTGGCGCTCTGCGTGTCACTTTTAAACCACCAGGTAATATTCCCTCAGTTTTCATGCCACGCTCAACACTTTCTTTCATGGCTTGCCAAATATCGATAAGCCCCTTTCTAATGTCTGCTTCATTAGCTAGGCACTTCTCGTTGTCCATCATGATAGTGCTTATGCTAAGACCTTTTTCCGAGGCAATACCTATTAATTCGTCAGCACTAGAAAATCTATGTGGTCTAACGATGTTTGAATGGATAGACAAAGCTTTGTCTTTTTCCTTTTCAAAATCACAATCTTGAACTATAAAACCACCACCAATTGAATAGTAGGTTTCTTCAAAAATGACTTCATTGTTTTTTAACGCAAACAAGGTCATGGCATTAGCGTGTGCTGGCAATGTTTTCCTGCGATGATAAACAATAGCGTTTGTTTTTGGAAAATTGACGGTTTTGTTGTCATTAATTTTAATGACTTCAGTTTCATTAACTTCTGCCAAAATGCGATCAATCGATTCAACAGCAATATTTTCAGGTGTTTCACCTGATAGCCCTAATATCACTGCTTTACCTGTGCCATGGCCAATGCCAGTTTGCCCAAGTGAACCAAATAGCTCTGTGCGTATACCATCAACCTGATCAATTAAACCTTGCTCTGCTAAATGATCGACAAATAGTTTGGCGGCTTTCATGGGCCCTACAGTATGTGAGCTAGATGGCCCAATACCGATAGAGAACATATCAAATACACTAATCATGCGTTAAACCTGAATATTTATCTGTTTTAATATTAATAATTATATTTTCTTCGGTAATGATAACTGAAAGTTTACTAATACTAAAACTATTTAAACGTTTAAATAATGTTCACTTACCAGTATAGAAGTTTAATGGGAGTTCGTTTGAGTTGTTTATGTTTTTAAAGTGGCAACACACTTTAATATTAGCCGGTAATACCAATTGAATTACACTAGATGTAAACAAAGGTCATTTAATATAGCAGCGGTTGCGCCCCAAATGTTGTGTCCCTGATAAGGCATAAAGTGCAGTGGGTAGCTCAGCTGTTTACGCTCAACCATCAGCGTGACGTGTTGCTCTTTATTAATGAAGTGTTGTAATGGCACCTGAATAATTTCAGCTACCTCGTTTTGGTCGATAATATATTTTTCTTGTGGTTGGATTAAACCAACAATTGGTCTGATATTAAATCCTGTCAGGGTTTGATAATTATCGAGCTGGCCAATCACTTGTACATTTTCTGGCTTTAGTCCTATTTCCTCGTGCGCTTCGCGCAATGCCGTTTCTATAGGAGATATATCAGTAGGCTCAACTTTGCCGCCAGGAAAACTAATTTGCCCCGGGTGGTGTTTTAAGTGTTGTGCTCGTTTGGTTAACAATACTTGTAATGCATTATTCACTTCAATCAAAGGGATTAACACTGCAGATTGTTTTACGTCTTGATCGACAATAAATTTAGGCAGATGTTGGTTAACTAGCGTGGGAGATAGATGAAATTTATTGAGAAAATCCTGTGCTTTCATTTTCGAAATCTCTCCCACAACTGGTCTTTACATAGGGTTATGTTATGCCTTATTGGTTAATATCGGTAGTATTTTATTAACCTTATCTAATGTTTCCTGATATTCCGCGTCCACATTAGAGTCTGCTACCACACCACCACCGGCCCAGCAGTGTATGTTTTGTTGTTCACACACTAAAGTTCTAATGGTAATGCTGGTATCCATATTGCCACAGGCTGAAATGTAGCCGATAGAGCCGCAATATAAACTTCTGCGCTGCGGCTCTAATTCGTCAATAATTTCCATGGCGCGAATTTTTGGCGCGCCGGTAATCGAACCACCAGGAAAAGCACCTCGAAGTAAATCTAAAGCATTTTTATCTTCGGCTAATTGGCCAACAACGGTACTAACCAAATGGTGTACGGCTGGAAAACTTTCTATATCAAATAACTTAGGCACTTTAACCGAACCGGGTATACAGGCTTTACTAATATCATTGCGCAGCAAATCAACAATCATTAAGTTTTCTGCTCTATCTTTTTCAGACTGTTGTAATTGCAGGGCTAACTCTTTATCAGTTTTTTGATCTGCTGAGCGAGGTAAGGTGCCTTTGATTGGTTTGGTTTCAACTTGGCTATTTTTAACTTGTAAAAAACGCTCCGGTGAAACACTCAGCACGGCAAAGTCGTCAAAACGCATAAAAGCGGAAAATGGTGCTTTATTGGCGTGTCTGAGGGTTAAATAGGCCGAAAATTCATTGCCGGTATATTTGGCACTAAATCGCTGTGTTAAGTTAATTTGATAACAGTCACCTTCTTTAAGGTAACGTTGAACACTGTCAAATTTTTCGCCGTACTGCGCTTTGCTAATATTGGCCTGCCAATTTGTGGTTAATGAAAATGTTTCTTTAACATGATTTGCCGCAACTTTAGCGTAAAGTGCTTGCTCAATGGTGCAGCGCTCTAGCTCTGGGCAAATTAAATAGTAAGTTGATGTTGTTTTATCAAACACTAAAGCCCGAGTGTACAGGCCTTGCGCCATTTCAGGAATTTCAATGTCTTTGCTTGCGATTGTTGGGATAACTTCAAATCTTCTTCCTAAATCATAAGCATAATAACCAACTGCTCCACCTATAAAAGGTAACACAGAGGGTTCAAATTTGAATTTACTAAACAGCTCGTCGCAGGCTACTTGAAGCAGTTTGATTGGATCTTCAAACGACGTTTCCTTGGTTTGCTTGGCAATGTAACTAATGCATGTTGCCTGTTCATCGGTGACCAATGTGATTTCTGGTTGCCAAACCATAATGTCATAACGGCTGTCTATATGATCACTGTTTCCAGAATCGAGCCATATCGCCCAACTTTCGTTAGCAAATGATGAAAAAACAGTTTCTGGTGCAAGCGTTTGACTAAAGTGCAAAGGCTTAGCTGAAATTAATGTTCTACAATGATCAGACAATGTTACTACCTGCATATTAAATCGAGCGTCACTACTAGCGAGTGCGTTTCAAGCAGGGTATCATATCGGCAAAATTTTAACTTTCAACATTTTCGGGCTGACCATGTTGAAAGGGACTAAAACAAATAGAGAAAAGGGCAATCATGGCTATTATCAAACAACAAGATATGATCGACAGTATTGCAGACGCCTTGCAGTACATTTCTTATTACCATCCTCTGGATTTTGTTCAAGCCTTAGAAAAGGCATATCACAAAGAAGAAAGCCAAGCAGCGAAAGACGCAATCGCTCAAATTCTCATTAATTCACGTATGTCAGCACACGGCAAACGACCTATTTGTCAAGACACGGGCATTGTCACTTGTTTTGTAAAAGTGGGAATGGACGTTAAGTGGGACAAAACTGACATGACGGTTCAGCAGATGGTTGATGAAGGCACCAGAAGAGCTTACTTGAACCCTGACAACCCATTACGTGCTTCAATTGTTGCAGACCCAACAGGTGCGCGTAAAAATACTAAAGACAATACACCAGCAGTTGTGCACATTGACATGGTAGCTGGTGATGAAGTTGAAGTGATGATTGCGGCTAAAGGCGGCGGCAGTGAAAACAAAACCAAAATGGTGATGTTAAACCCAAGTGATTCAATCGCTGATTGGGTTGTTAAAACCTTACCAACAATGGGCGCGGGATGGTGTCCACCGGGTATGATCGGTATTGGTGTTGGTGGTACAGCAGAAAAAGCTGCAGTACTAGCAAAAGAAAGCTTAATGGATCCTGTTGATATTCAAGAATTAATTGACCGTGGCCCAGAAAATGCCGAAGAAGAATTACGTTTAGAAATTTACGATCGAGTAAATAAGTTAGGTATTGGTGCACAAGGTTTAGGTGGATTAACGACGGTAGTTGATGTGAAAATTAACTCAGCTCCTACTCATGCTGCGTCAAAACCAGTGGTTATGATCCCTAACTGCGCAGCAACACGTCACGTACACTTTCATTTAGATGGTTCAGGTCCAGCTGATTTACAGCCTCCAAAATTGGAAGATTGGCCAGAAATCACTTGGGAAGTTGGTGAAAACGTACGTCGTGTTAACGTTGATGACTTATCAAAAGCTGATATCGCTGAGTGGAAAACCGGCGAAACTGTATTGTTATCGGGCAAAATTTTAACCGGTCGTGACGCGGCACATAAGAAAATTCAAGAGCTATTAACTTCTGGTGAAGGTTTACCTGAAGGTGTAGATTTCACCAATAAATTTATTTACTACGTAGGTCCTGTAGATGCCATTGGTGATGAAGCAGTCGGTCCTGCGGGCCCTACAACTGCGACACGTATGGATAAATTCACTGAGATGATGTTGGCTGACACTGGCTTGTTAGGCACCATTGGTAAAGCTGAGCGTGGCCCTGCGACTGTTCAAAGTATTAAAAACCACAAGTCAGTGTATTTAATGGCTGTTGGTGGCGCTGCTTACCTAGTGTCTAAAGCAATCAAGAAAGCCAAAGTGGTTGCTTTTGAAGAGTTAGGTATGGAAGCGATTTACGAATTTGAAGTTGAAGATATGCCGGTAACGGTAGCGGTTGACTCTACGGGTGAATCTGCACACGTTACAGGTCCTGCAATTTGGCAAGCTAAAATTGAAGAATTAGATCAAGCGCTTTCTAAGTAGTTTATTCCGATAAACGAGCGTTAAAAAAAAGCGGACTATGGATAACATAGTCCGCTTTTTTGTTGGTTTTAACAAATACATGTGATTAAATAACTGTTAATATTTACAGTGTGTTTGTGCCTATGTTCGAAACAATTACCCAGCGCCTTGCTCAATCTCCTGAAACTGTTTTAGTTTTACTGTCACTTGTCTGTGTCATGTTATTGCTTTGTTATTTGCATATTCGTCAATCTCGTTTGGTTAATCGTCAAATATCACAAGGGCTAGAGCAAGCTTTGCAAAACTCGCAGCATCAGCAACAGCAATGGTTAGTCAGCCAATTAAACCAACTTCAACATGGGCTACATAAACAATTAACTGATGTGAAGGTGAGCCAGTTACAACAATTAGCGGAGCAAGATAGTAAGTTGCAACAAAGGTTACGTGACGATGCTCACAAGTCGCAGCAACTGTTGCATCAATTTCAGCAAGAATTTTTACGCAGTCAAAATCAAGCACTAGAACATATTGTTGACGTACTCACTAAAACTAATCAAGCAAACCGTGAAGAGCAGGCAAAATCGTTAAATGCGGCCAGTGAAATGATTTCAGCAAAAGTAAAAGAGCTCACTGGCACCACAGATAATCGCTTGAAAGAAATAAGTGAACAAGTTGATAAACGCTTGATGGACGGTTTTGAAAAAACCAGTAAAACCTTTACTGATATTGTAAAAAGGTTAGCGTTAATCGACGACGCACAGAAAAAAATTACCGAACTTTCTTCAAATGTGGTTTCCTTACAAGAAGTGCTTTCCGATAAGCGATCGCGTGGGGCGTTTGGCGAAGTGCAACTTAACGGTTTGATTCGTAACGTGATGCCTGAGCAGCACTTTAGTCTGCAACACACCTTATCAAACGGAAAAATTGCTGACTGTATATTGTGGCTGCCTGAGCCAACAGGCAACGTGGTGATTGATGCTAAATTCCCGTTAGAAAGCTACAAGCGTATGACCAACCTTGAATTAGGTGAATTAGATCGCAAAGCGGCTGAACGACAATTTAAGGCAGACATTAAAAAGCATGTAGAAGATATCAGTAGCAAATATTTAATCGATGGTGAAACCGCTGATGGCGCTATCATGTTTATTCCAGCAGAAGCAATATTTGCAGAAATTCACAGTCAGTTTCCCGACATTGTTGAACATGCAAACAAAAGCCGTGTATGGATCACATCGCCAACAACCTTAATGGCGGTGTTGACAACGGCAAGAGCGGTATTAAAAGATGAGGCAACTCGTGAACAAGTGCATGTGATCAAAGCACATTTAGGTGAATTGTCTAAAGATTTTGGCCGTTTCAGGCAAAGATTTAGCAACTTGGCTCGTCATATCGAACAAGCCTCAACCGATGTTAAACAAATTCATACATCGGCAGATAAAATTACCGCACGTTTTGACAAGATTGAGCAAGTCGATATAGCATCTACAGAAGACGCATTAGAACACGTATTAAACGAGTAATTGGCCAGTAGCTGAATTTGTATTAGAGGTAGGGCATTTATCTTGATTCAAAAACTTGAAGGATTAAAAACAACCCTTTGGACTGGGTTAGCAGTATCACTTACCTATGTTTTTGCTATGGTCAGCCAACCTTATTGGATGGCAAAAATTTCCCTTATCGAACAGGTAGTTTATGGCATTTTGTTAGTTGGTGTATTGTTTACCGCACAGTTTAGTCGCAGTCGTTACACGCTAATTATCGCCATGTTGGGGGTATATTATGCGGTCAATAATGGTGTATTAAGCGGTGAACAGCAGTTGATTGCTCAACAAGATTGGTTCTTTTTATCCGCAACCTTTACCTTAGCATTTCTTACCAGTGTTAAAGATCGTGGCTTGTTCTCCATTCACGGTTTATGGAGAATTTTAGGCATTTGTTTGTGTATAGCACTGGCAAAACTTTGGTTAATGTCAGAGCCGTATTTTATCAAAACGGCAATTAGCGTAGGAATTTCACAAGTACACGCAAAAAGTCTTGTTGTAGAGTTACCGCTGTTTTTAGTTGCGCTATTTATTTTATATAAATCGTTAAGGCATCCAAGCCTGCTTGTTGCATCATTATTAACTAGTTTAGTGTTAGCATCACTGGTGTTTCATCAACACGTTGATATCCCGCTCAGTGCATTGCTAAGCCTATTATTAGTACATTACATCTTGGTGGTCGTAATAGATTCTTATTATTTAGCCTATCGTGATGAACTAACGGGTATACCGTCTCGGCGAGCACTAAATCAATACGCCTTGTCGTTAGGGCGTAAGTATTGTGTCGCCATGTTAGATGTTGATCATTTTAAAAAGTTTAATGACAGTTATGGTCATGATATTGGCGATCAAGTGTTAAAGCTGGTGGCTGCGAAGATCATGAAAGTTTCAGCTGGCGGACGAGCTTTTCGCTACGGTGGCGAGGAATTTACTGTTGTATTTCCTCGTCGAAACCTAAAGGAAGCCGAAGCAGCTTTAGAAGAGATCAGACAATTAATTGCCGATTACAAAATCATTATTCGACATCCTATTCGCAAAGATAAAAAATCGCGTAATAACAAGCGCGCTGACACTACTAGAGCTGTTAGTGTTACTATCTCAATTGGCTTAGCAGAAAAAGAATCTGCACTCTCCTTTGAACAAGTGGTAAAATCGGCAGACGAGGCGCTTTATCGCGCTAAGCGTAAAGGCCGAAATAATGTTAGCCAATAATGGAGTTGGGCGCTAATGAGATATATCACTGCTGTGTTGTTTTGCTTGGCATTTGTTCAAGTAACTGCAGCAAAAGAAACTATTGTCCTTGCCGCAGAAGATAGCTGGCCACCTTATTCAGATAAAGCGGGTAATGGCATTTCAAAAAAGCTTATTCAAGCAGCCTTAGCAGCAAGTCAATTTGAGGTAGAGTTTATTGCTGTACCTTACGCACGAGCTCTAGAGTTGACAGAGCACGGCTTAGTAAATGGCTGCTTTAATGTTACAAGGCAAGCAGATACCGAACAAAGATTCTTATTTGGTGAACAAGTACTGCTCATTGCTCAAGCGTCTTATTATTACCCATCTGACAAACCAAAATCATATCAATCACCTGCACAAATTCCAGATGCCACGCGGATCGGGCTTATCAGAGGTTACGAATATGGTAATGCTTATGAGCAGCATCGACATCGCTTTCAAGAATTAAGGGTTTCAACGCAAGAGCAGTTGGTGAGTTTACTGCGAGCTCAGCGCATTGATATGGCCATTATGTTCGATAAGGTAGCCACACATACGCTAGAAGCAATGGCTTTGCCCGACAACAGCATCACTAAGGGAGAATTAAACCACCAAAGTGATATTTATGTCGCCTTTAGCCGCAAACTTCCTATTTCTAATAAGATTATTAAAGCGTTGGATGAAGGTTTAGAAAAGTTAAAAAAATAGCCACTGTTAAAAGTGGCTACTTATTTCAATTAGTTTTAGTGGTTATGGTGAATTAATTTAAAATTGCAACGTTTACAAATACAACCGTCAATAAAACAGGGCAAACAAAACGTAAATAGTTACCCCATTGAACTAACCACGGGCGTCCCTCTTGTAATGACACATCTCTAAGCTTATTACCACGTTTCCACAACCAGCCTACAACGATAAAGTAAAACAAACAGCTTAACGGCTGCATTATGGTGGTTAGAATTCGAATAAATGCACCAAATAACACGTCAAAAAACGCAATTAACAACATCGAGAAAAACAACACGGTTGCTGAAACCCAAATAGTGGCAGTTTTACGCGTGACGTTTTTATCTTCCACTAGGTATGCAACCGGTACTTCGGTTGATGAAATAGTAGAAGTTAACGCTGCAATAGAGAGCAATAAAAAGAAACCCGTTGCAACAATAAGGCCGATAGTGCCCATTGAGTTAAATAGCTCAGGTAAAATATGGAAAATTAATTGGCCTTCACCAATGAGTTGGTCACCATTAAACACTTGTTGACCTGCATGTTGCGCAACAAAAAGCGCAGGAATAATTAACAGACCAGCCAAAAATGCGATGCCAGTATCAAGTGCTGTAATAGAAAGAACTAATTTACCTAGGTTTTTATCTTTGGCCATGTAAGAGCCATAAACCATCATGCCACCAACACCAATAGACAACGAGAAGAACGCTTGTCCCATCGCAGAAACCACCAGTTTAGGGTCGGTTATTCTAGAAAAGTCAGGCACTAAGTAGGTTTCAACACCTTTCATTGCCCCCGGTTGTTGTAAAATGTAAATGATTAAACCAATTAACATAATCAACAAGACCGGCATAAGTCGAGTTGACCACTTTTCAATACCAGCATTAACGCCTTGGAAAATAATAGCGGCGCCAAGCAAAATAAAAATAGGTGTAAAAACTAAGTTTCTCTCGGTGCTAGAACTTGAAAGCCAAGTTGAGATATCAGTTAACCCGATAAGTTGAGTGATGGCCGCCAAGGCATGCGCTAACATCCAGCCAGCAACTATGGTGTAAAAGCTAAGCATCATGATAGCGCCACAAAGCCCAATGACACCTACTTTTCGACCTAATTGTTCAGAGACACCTTTGCAGGCATCACCTAAGGCAGAAACGGGATTTTTTTGTGATTGATTGCCAATATATATTTCAGCATAGAGTGCTGGTAGTGCTAGCAATACAGTTACAACCAAGTAAACAAATAAAAATGCACCGCCACCATTATTGGCTGCATTGGTTGGGAAACCCCAAATATTACCTAAGCCAATTGCTGCTCCAGCTGCCGCGAGTACAAAGCCGATACGGGAATGAAATGAATCTCTAAGTTGTGCCATAACTTGTAAATTATTGTTTTTATGTGTGGCCGAGCTTACCGAGTAAAAGCCGATTATGGAAGGAATTTCGCATTTTTTGCTGTTGTAATGCTGTAAAAAGATACAAACACATATTGAATAAAAAATTATTTGCACCCATCTTGATTGCCAAGGAAAATAGCAAAGTTAAAAAACAACACAGAGCAAATTATGTTGCAGTATCAAATAATCCCAGTTACACCATTTCAACAAAACTGTACCTTGTTTTGGTGTGATCAAACAAAAGAAGCTGCGGTGGTAGATCCCGGCGGTGATATAGAGTTAATTGTACAAGCGATTGAGCATCATGGCGTTAAACTAACGAAGGTGTTATTAACCCATGCCCATATCGATCATGCTGGCGCAACAAAAGCCGTAGCTGAAAAGTTTGAAGTACCTATTGAAGGGCCTCACAAAGAAGATAAATTTTGGATAGATCTTATCCCTGAACAAAAGACACGCTTCGGTTTTGCCCATGCTGAATTTTTTGAGCCAACCCGTTGGTTAGCGCAAGGTGATACCGTCACTGTAGGCAAGGAAACGCTCGACGTATATTTTTGCCCTGGCCACACACCAGGACACGTAGTGTTTTACCATAAAGGCAGTGAATTGGCGCAAGTAGGTGATGTACTGTTTAAAGGCTCAATTGGCCGTACCGATTTCCCTCGTGGCGATCATGCAACATTAATTCGCTCGATCCGTGAAAACTTGTTTCCTCTGGGGGATCAAGTGCGTTTTATTCCAGGGCACGGCCCAATGAGCACATTTGGCGAAGAACGTCGTTCTAATCCTTTTGTTGGTGATCATGCAAGGTAATATGCCATGACGACAAGTGTTATTCAGTTTCAAGAGCGATTAAAAAGAATCGACTCGAGTCCTCTGTTTCAGTGGACAGTGATATCGGTCATTATTATTTCTGCTCTGTTAATTGGTGCTAGAACACACGATTTACCGCCATCTGTGATAGGAATATTGACCTTTCTAGATAACGCGGTAACCGTGTTTTTCTTAATTGAAATTGTCATCCGATTTTTAGCTACGCCGAAAAAATCACAATTTTTCAAAAATGGTTGGAATATATTTGATACGTTAATTGTTATCGGTAGTTTAGTGCCAGATGGCGGTTCAGGTGTGCTGTTAGCACGTTTATTGCGAGTATTTAGAGTACTGCGTTTAGTGTCTATGGTGCCCGAGCTACGCTTGTTAATAAATGCACTAATCAAAGCCATCCCACGAATGGGCTACATTGCCTTGTTGATGTTTGTTATTTTTTACATCTATGCCGCGATTGGGAGCATTGTATTTCATGAAATCAATGAAGTGCTTTGGGGCGATGTATCAATTTCAATGTTAACTTTGTTCAGGGTAGCAACCTTTGAAGATTGGACCGATGTCATGTATGAAACCATGGCTGTTTACCCAATGAGTTGGTTGTTTTATTTGTCGTTTATATTTCTAACTGCCTTTATCTTTTTAAATATGATGGTAGGTACCATTTTAGAAGTAATGAATGAAGAGCATGAGCAACATAGAGCATTACAACATGGCGAAAGCGCTGAAGGTGGAGAACCCGCAAGTCGTGCGCAAATTGAAAAGTTAGAAGCTGAACTGGCTGAAATTAAAGCGTTGTTAAAACAACAATCTTCGTCTTAATTTGAACAATGTAACTGGTTAAGAGTATGTACAATGGTTGCATACTCTTACCATTTGATCTTTCCTAGCAAAATATCTTTAAACAATACCCAATCACCCAGCAAGCTATAAAGCGGGTAGCTAAAAGTAGCAGGCTTGTTGTGTTCAAAGAAAAAATGCCCGACCCAAGCAAATCCATAACCTGCTAGTGGCACTAGCCAAAGCAGGCTCCAGCTTGCTGTTATTAAAGCGTACAGCAAAATAGCTAACACAAGAGAAGAGCCAACAAAGTGCAGGCGACGGCAAGTACGATTCTTATGTTCGCTTAAATAGTAAGGGTAAAACTCACTAAAACGTTGAAAACGTTTTTGGGTCATTGCGATATCTTACTGGTAAGGACTTTGATACCCAAAAGTACCATAGCTCCGCCCATAATGCGATCAAGCCAATGTCCGGCACGTTGAAACTGCGCGTTCACTTTAGGTTGCGACAACAACATGGCAACACAAGAGAACCAAAATAGCTGAATAAACATCATCCAAACACCGTAAATAATCATATGCTCTAGAGGCAAATCGGGTGAAAGTACAACCGTAAATAATGCCACAAAATAAATAGGAGCTTTAGGGTTTAGTGCGTTACATAAAAAGCCTAATCCTATAGTTTTTAATGCCGAATGTTGCTTTGGCGATGTTTCAGTATTGAGAGTTGTAGCACCTTTAGGTTTTGAACGTAAGCCTTGGTAACCCAAATAAAACAAATAGCCAGCACCTATAATTTTAATGCCCCACAAAATAGTGGTTGAATTGGCGATGATTGCTGCCAAGCCAAAAGCTGAATAAATAATGTGAATTGATAGACCAAGTGCAATGCCTAACGCACACAATAAACCAGCTTTTTTACCGTGTGTTAGGGTTTGTTGCGACACTAATACAAAATCAGGACCGGGAGACGCAGCGGCGAGTAAATGCACCGTGGTAATTAATAATAGGCCAGAAACTAGATCCATTTGGATTCTCCAAGGTAAAACATTAAAATGCGTCAAACATCATAGCCGTAAAATGAGTTAAGTAAAACTTCTTGGGCTTCAAATCGAACAGGGCGACATACGTTATTCATGCGATTAGATAAATTTATTTGTAAAAGTACCGAGCTTACGCGCAGCGAAGCAAAAAAATTACTAAAGTTAGGTGCTGTTAGAGTTAATGGTGAAGTGACTAGGGATGCTGCATTACAAGTGCATGAAAACAATAGCATCACCTTAGAAGGTGTTGAACTTACCGCTCGCCAATCTCGCTATATTATGATGCATAAACCACAAAACACGATTTGTTCTAATGTTGACGAACTGTATCCCTCTTTATTGCATTATATTGACGTTGACCGCGCTTTTGATATGCACATTGCTGGACGATTAGACGCTGATACCACAGGGCTAGTGTTAGTGACTGACGATGGTAGGTGGTCACACAATATTATTTCACCTAAAAAATCTTGCCCTAAAGTGTATCGAGTTGGCCTTAGAGATCCATTAAAAGCATGTACGGCAGAAAAGTTTGAACAAGGTGTTCAGTTACAAGGTGAAGCTAATCTCACTCGTCCTGCAAAATTAGAGCAACTAAGCGAACAAGAAGTATTACTGACCATTACGGAAGGAAAATATCATCAAGTAAAGCGTATGTTTGCTGCGGTTGGCAATAAAGTGGTGGAGCTTCATCGCGAAAAAATTGGAGAAGTTGCACTGGGTGATTTACCAGAAGGGCAATGGCGTTACTTAACTGACGAAGAGGTTGAGAGCTTTCAGTAGTAGAACTGGTGTAATTTGTCAAAAAATTAATAAAAAAGATTAAAGTTTGATAATTTTCTGCCGATTAAATGTACAGGTTTCAACGATTAACATGGAGAATATAAAAAATAATGGATGTTATTGCTGAATTATTACCGTCATCTTATCTGGCAAAGTCTGAAAATACGGCGAAAGACAGAAAAAACAAACATCAGATAAAACATAAAACAAAAAAGCATGACACTGAGCAAGAAGAGTCTATTCAAGAAGAACAGACAAAAGAAGCCGCTGCTAATTGGAACAGTGTAGAAAGACGATCTGGTGAAGATCGCCGTCAGCATCAGAAAAATAGAGGTCGTTGGTTAGATTCTCGTATTTCACCAGATAGACGAAAAGAGAACGTTAAAAAGCCACTTCAGATTAGTATTTGACAAGCTGGTTTGTACTTATCTGAGCAAACTTTTTGCAGGTTTAAGCGTTGTTTTCAACCAAATGTTCAAAATGAAAATAGTGATTTATGTTTTAGCATTGGTCACTATTTTTTTACGCTACTACAAAACTTTAAAGCTGATGTTGTTATATCGATAAATAGGCTTAGGGTTTTCTCGGTTAGTTATTTTTATCACTACATCAACCTTCTACAAATATACCTTGTTAGCATTTAAAAAATCAGTTTTAAAATAGCAGATTAATTGTGGCATCATAGGCATGCTGTACTTTGCTTCAATAGGAACTTAATTAAATGCGATTAAAAGGGAAATTAATCAATTGGGATGCTCAAAAAGCGTTTGGCTTTATATCGCCAAATGGTGGCGGCGACCATGTATTTATCCATAAAACTGCATTTTCAAATCGTCAGCGAACACCTCAACTAAACGATGTCATAACCTTCTCCATTGCTAAAGATAAACAAGGACGATATTGCGCCGAGGATGCTACTTTTTCAGGGGAAAAGCTAAAGAAAAAACAGACAAAACATGCAAGTAAGTTTTCAATTTACTTGTCCATTATGTTTTTAATTGCCATTTTTATTCTGTTTATTCTTGGCTATGTGCCTATAAAATTATGCTTGGCCTATCTTGGCTTAAGCCTGATCACTTTTATTATCTATGCATTTGATAAGTCCAAAGCTCAAAGCGGGGCTTGGCGTACCCCTGAAAGTACACTTCACTTGTTTTCAATAGCTGGAGGATGGCCAGGTGCAGCTATCGCACAGCAAACACTCAGGCATAAATCTAAGAAGAAAGAGTTTAGGTTTGTTTATTGGATGACGGTGATAATAAATATTGGCGCATTTGCTTGGTTGATTTCACCCGAAGGTGCTCAGTTTATTGAAATGTTAAAGTGAGTTTAACAAGTCCATCAAGGCCATTGAACGCATAACGCTTGGCTTGCGTTCATTATTCGGTAATTGTAAGCAAGCATTATTATGCCCAAAATTACGGCATAACGTATTCAAGGAAGGTCAATAGTATGAGTCAAGATAAAGCAAAAGAATTATTAGAATCTATTTCTCAAGATAGGCAAGATAAGATTATTTTGGAGATAGAATCTCTCAAACCGTGGAAATATAGTTGGCTGTTAAGTTTAGTCATACAATCAGCGTTTATGTTTTACATAACCTTTTATATGCCTGAAGACTCTATATTTGTGGATCCTAAATTCATTCTTGTAATGCTGGTCATTCTTTTGTTTGGTTCTAGTAATTCTGATATCAAAGTCCATAAAAGAATTGATGCATTGCTTCAGTTGATTGACTCTCAATCGTCTGGGCAAAAGAACACATAATAAGCCATTACAGTGCGAAAGTTTTAAAGCTGGACTTTCTCACTGTTTTCGTTATTTTAACCAACTATTAAAAGCCCTAGAATGGGTCAAATGGAATGTAATTAAACTATGGAGTGTTTTATGAAAAAATTAATCGTATCGTTGGTCTTTGCTTTTTCTATTTCAGGCAGCTGTCATGCTGATTCTGGAGTTAGGGAATCGATTGAAAAAATGTTTGAAGTTACGGATATGCAAGCAATGTTGGATGCTTCTTATGCGCAAATGGATCAGATATTTTCTCAAATGACGGATAATAAAAATATTACTGACGAACAAAAGCCAATCTATGAAAAACATAAGAAAAAATTCCACGCTATGTTAGCTAAGTCAATGAGCTGGGATAAAATCAAGGAACCAATTATAGAAGCTTATTCTCAGGTCTATACTAAAGCGGAAATTGATGAATTAATAGTTTTTTATCAGTCTCCTCTAGGTCAAAAGATGCTTAAAAAAATGCCTGAGCTAATGCACGCTACAATGCAAGTAATGCAAGAAACTTCAAAGAGCATTATTCCAAAAATGCAGGCACTACATAAAGAACTGCAGTCAGAATTAAGCAAACAATCTCAATAATGTGATCAAACGGAACAGTTACAGCTGGTTAATTTCACCACGTTCAATACTTTAACCAAACTATATTTTTCGGCTTAGTTTAGCGTCACGAGTTATAAGGAATATCGATGTATTTTTGGAAAATAGAAAAATTAAAAGAAGATATAAGAACTGACAACGTTAGGGAAAATGATCGGTTCATTTATGCATTTATATACATAAGTCTAAGTGTTATCGGCATGGAAGCTATGATGTATATGCCAATTGAAAGCCCTAATATTTGGGATACTGTTTATTCAATTAGCAATCTCATTATTCCTATCGCAGGTACTTTTTTCGCCTACAAAGCAAATGGTGGTGCCAATGGCTCAGATTTTCTCGGTCGTTTTTTCAGTATTAACTTTGTGGTCTCAATCAGGTTCATCGCATTACTAATACCAATGCTTATAGCTTTGCTTGCTTACTACATGTATACCTTCCCCGGGAATCAAGAGATTGTTACTACGCCAATCGATGTAATTCCATTTCAAATATGGCTTATTTTTCTATACGTTCATATTTGCAAGCACATTAGTGATGTTAAAAACTCATTACAAGCAAACTAAACGAGCTATGCAGTGTCTTCGGTTTAGTAGATTCTTATTGTTAAATTTTTAAGCAATATTCATTAATCACAAACTAATATGAGAAAGTTTTGTGGATAGAGCTAGATTGAAGACTGCATTACTCGAACTAAATATCGATGAATCCGCTGAAGTGTAAAACGGGCTTTTGATGCTTATGCAGCTTTATGAGCTAAAGGAACATTCACAATGATCCATGTAATGTTTGATATTGATGGAACGCTTATCGAATCATATGATTTTGATACTGAGTGTTTTGTCGAAGCCGTGAAGCAAGTTACTGGATATGAGATTGATACAAACTGGTCTCGCTATAAACACGTGACAGATTCTGGGATCCTCAATCAATTTTTTAAAGAAAAGCATATTGAAAATACTGAAAGTGCTCTCGAAAGCATTAAACATGTCTTCTTATCTGAAATACAAACTCGAATCGCAAAAAAGCCAATTAATGAAATACTTGGTGCTGCTGCATTTATTGCCAGTTTAAAAAAGAAGGAAAATGTTGCAATTTCGCTTGCAACAGGAGGCTGGTATGAAAGTGCTATTTTAAAGCTGGAGTCTGCTGGCATTGATGTTTCGAGCATTCCAATTAGTTCTGCTAATGATCATTACTCAAGAATTGAAATTATGAAAATTGCGGAAAAGCGAGCTGTTAAGAGTTGTGGTTTAGGGTTCACATATTTTGGTGATGGCAGTTGGGATTTAGAAGCTTGTAAAGAACTTGGTGTTAACTTTGTTTTAGTTGGTGATAAGCTCGAACATGAACAGTCAATATTGAACTTTAAAAAACAAAACAAAGTGTTTGACTATATTGGCTTATAAAAAGTAAGTTAAAGAATGCGTTATAGTTGACTTACATTCCTTTATCACACGTTTTAGTCAATTAATTACTCGCCATATTACAGGCGTTAACTTTTAATTATTAAGGAAAAATCATGACCAAAATGGAATTTGCAAACAAAGTTGAAAGTTATGTTAAAAAGCAAAAACGAGATAAATGGACACATTTAGCATGTGCAATCATAAGTTTTATCGTTGCCTTTTTTCCTGAAATCTTCAATGTTTTTGATTTAACTCTTGAACATTCGGATACATCTGGTTTTTTAATGCTTGGTGGTTTGTTTATTGGTCGGTTTTTACAACTCAATTCTCCTAGTGCGGAAGATGAGTTATTGATAGATGCTATGGATTTATTGGCGATTAAAAAAAGTTAGCTTATACCTATAATCAAAGTTTGCTTTATATAAATTCTGTTGTTCGCTTAACCATTAGGTAAGGAGCAAGCTTGAAATAACATCAGTAATTTAAAGGAGAGCTTAAGATGAATACAGTTAAACATGGCTTGTCCATTGGGATTGAGCGTATAGATAACCATTTCTTTCTTAATTTAAAAGCGGTAGGCAAACTTACTCACGCTGATTATGAAATTATTACGCCTATGATTGATTCAGCACTAGCCTCAGTAAAAGATCCAAAAGTTGATGCACTGATTGACGCGACTGAGCTTGAATGTTGGGAAGTAAGGGCTGCTTGGGACGATTTTAAGTTAGGCCTTAAACACAACAATGAATTTGGTAAAATTGCGATCTTTGGTAATAAAAATTGGCAGGAGATCGCTGCAAAAGTCGGGTCATGGTTTATATCTGGCGACATTAAATATTTTGACAACCTAGGTGATGCAACAGCTTGGTTAATACAATAAGCTGTTATTAGGTCATATCATTTACACGAGGAATAGACTGAAAAAGGAACTCATTAATGATTGGCTTAGTCGTGTTACTTTTTATTTCTTGGGCTTTGCTTAAGTGGCTGGTGCAAGAGCCTATCACTGTACTGGGTATATTACCTACTAAAACTCGTCTGCTCGAATGTGTGCTTGGCATTGTCATTATGGGCTGTTTTGCCGCCATCAATTTTGTATGGCAGGCGCATTTTAAAAATATCCATTATCAAATCAATCCTTCCTATGATTGGCTAGCTTTGTTAGATGCATCATATTGGCTGTTTAAATCGGTTGCTTTTGAAGAGCTGGTGTTTAGAGGGGCTATTCTTTATTTGCTCATTCAGCGTATTGGTTCGATTAAAGCGTGCATATTAAGCGCAATTGCTTTTGGAATTTACCACTGGTTTAGTTACGGACTGTTTGGCGCGCACCTAGTTTTAATGATTTACATATTTTTGTTAACAGCAAGTGGTGGATGGATGTTTGCTTTTGCCTTTGCAAAAACGAAATCGATATACGCACCACTTGGTTTACATTTTGGCTGGAATTTTGTCACTGCGGTTGTATTTTCATCAGGAGCTATCGGCAACCAATGGCTTGTCCCACAAGGGGAAGCCATCGAATTTAATAACTTGTTAACGCTTTTATTTTTCTCACTGCAGGCAATTATTATTCCCTGCCTAGTTACTTGGCTGATAGCATGGCGTTACAAAAACAGTGATGTAAATCATGCCCAAGTCAATAAAGCTTAGCTTTGTAGGAGTTCTTGAAACGCTTCATTGTCTCGTAAACTGTCAAAATACGATTCGTCGGTTAATTCTTCTTTTAAATTGCTGGCCAGTGTTAACGCCGTTTTAATGTCTTCTATGGCCTGTGAATGTTGGCCTAATTTGGCTTCAGCACAACCACGTTGCCAATAGGCTAGGGCGTATTCATTATCACATTCAATAGCCTGATTTGTTAGCGACAGTGCCCAAGAATCCTCGTCCATGTCGAGCAAGGTATCTGCTTTGTATGTTAAAGCTTCAACATCTTGCGGGCTTAACTCTAAGATTTCATCGTAAATTCTGATTTTTTCAGTGTCATTTTTCTCAAGCCCTGCGCGCATCCACAGCGAGTGAATAGTATTGCTATCAGATATTTTTTTCTGAGTAGCAAATATTTGATCAGAACGTTCTTTTACCGTTTCTTCTAATTTATCGAGTCTTTTTTCGTACTCTAATGTTAATTCATCAACACGTTTTTTAATGCTGAGTTCCGTTGAGTCTTTGATATCTTTAATGGATTTCCAACCCAATAAAACAAGGATCGAAGCTGCGGCTGTAATAATGTAAAAAATATTGTTTGTTGTATCTGCGGTGTAGCGAATAGCGCGATCTGATGCATCTAATCGAATTGTCGCCACCTTATCGGCAAGTTCGGCTTTCATCGCTTGTTGATCTTGGCGAAGCTGTTTTAATTCATCAAGAATATACCGTTCAATAAAAGGCTTAAATAAAGGCTCTTTAATTTCTGGCTCTTGGGTTGTTTCGGTTTTTTCTGCTGTTTCAGCGACAACTGGCTGACTTAAGCTTAATGAAGCAAGTATAAAAACAACACTCAACAAATGAATTAATCGAATCATGGTAAATGCTTTGCCTTAGTTTAGAAGGTGGTTAAAGGTTAGATGTGATATTAATTTGTGCCTTATATTCATCGGTGTTTGTGAAAAATAGCTTAAAAACTATTAAGAGTACAAAGTAATGTTGTTTATTGTGACGCATCGTCAAAAACTTTTCAATGCGCAATAAGACGTGAAGTTTTTAAAGGCACTATGTGCATGTAGGTTTGATATGCAAAGTGCCGCAGTAATATATGATAGGGCCGTAAGCTAGCGTGTTAAAGATTGGTTTTGGCGTTCTTTTAATAAAGCGGCTCGGTCTTTATAAGAAGGGATACTAATGCACAGTACGACGTATAAAATAATACCAACACCAAAAAATGCGGCGATTAAAAAGACAAATTGCAGGCCAGCAAGATTTAAGTTGTAGTAATCGGCCATGCCTCGCAATGTACCTGTGACTAGCCCGTGTTTAGATTTTGTTAATACTTTTGTATATGGTTGCATAATGTTAGCTCTCCTTGCTTTTTTTGGGTTTAGCTTGTAGATAATATTCCGTTAAAGGTGCTTGTTACAGCAAAATAACTGTTTTGCTGTTACCTTAAACTACCAGCTAAATCTCCCTGACTAGATAACTGTATACCACAGGGGCAATATTTAAAACGTCAAACTAAAACTACTACCTTGATTTTTTTCACTTTTCACATTGATATGGCCTTGATGGGCTAACATAATCTGGCGAGTTAATGCTAAACCAACGCCTGAGCCATCTCGTTTTGTAGTGAAAAAAGGAATAAATATTTTATCGGCTATATCGTCAGGGATCCCAGTGCCGTTATCTTGTACTTCGATGACTACATTGCCACGAATGTTAATAAAGGCTGATACCGTAATTGTTGCTGATTGTACTTTATTGACCGCATGTTGGGCATTTTGCAGTAAATTTAATAATACCTGCTCAATCATCTCTCGGTCGGCAAAAAGGGTTAATGTGTCTGGCAGTACTGAAATCTTCAGCGCAATATTGCTATCTTGCCAGTTTTGTTCAGCTAATAACGCCATATTGGTCAGTAGATCTTTGACACAAATTGTTTGTTTATTTGGTGCTGGCAGCCTAGTTAATTTTCGATAACTAGAGACAAACTGCATTAATCCATCACTGCGCCTTGCTACGGTTTGCACCGCTTCACTAATATCGTTTAAGTCATCTTGGCATTGCGGCGAAACTTTAGGTTTGATGTCGTCAACCAAATCGACCGTTGTTTTGGCTAGTGAAGCGACTGGCGTAATACTGTTCATGATTTCATGGGTTAACACTCTAACTAGATCTTGCCACGCATCAAGTTGTGCTGACGCTAATTCTGAGTGTATGTCTTGCAAACTGATCAGCTGCTCTATTTTGCCATCAACCGTAACTTGTGTAGCGGCAATGCTAAGTTGCTGTTGTTGCCCATCAATTGCAATAGTTAGTAATGAACGTTCACCTGGCTTTAGTGATAAAAGCCGCGCTGGGAAATCTGAATTAAACTGAGCAAGGTCATTGATATTGATAACCGCATGTGTACCAAACAAGCGCCTTGCACTATTGTTCCACAGGGTTAACTGGTATTTTTCGTTAACGCTTAATAGTGGTACAGGTACATGCTCTACCACGGCTTTAACATACCGTAACCCTTGCTCTTGCTCATTTCTTGCTTTTTGTAGTTGTGACAATATGTCGCCAAAGGCATCACCGAGTTCATCAAACCCTGCGCCTAGTTTTGATAAGTCAAAGCGCTGAGAAAAATCTGCATAACGAGCAGCACTGAAAAATCGTGTTAACTCAGCATTAGTTCGGCTGACAAATTGAATTAGTGTGTACAACTGAATGCCTAATAAGGCGGTGAGAATAATCGAAGCTGCGTGATAGCCATCAGCAGTAATACATAGCACTAAAAATACTAGGGTTATCATGGCTAGAATAGTTCTTCCAGCGATGAGCATTGAAAACTTTTTAAAGTCCATGTTTTTCCATCCTTCGATACAAGGCCGCTCTGGTTAACCCTAATGCTTTTGCTGCGTGACTGATGTTGTATTTATGTTGTTTCAAAGCGCGGCTGATGGTTTGTTTTTCGATGATTTCTAAATTGAGTTCACCGCTATCATTTTCTGGTGCGGTAATGGTTGGTTGCACTTGTGATGACGAAGCTGGAGCTGAAACTGAAACATCAGTGTTTTTAAGTTGAAAATCGTCTGCGGATAAGGCTTGGTTGTCTGTCATGATAACGGCACGTTCAACCGCATGACGTAGCGCTCTAACATTACCAGGCCAATGATAATGAGTCAGTGCTTCAACGGCGTTATCTGCTAGTGTTAGTGGTGATTTTTGGTACTTTTTGCCGTAGATATCAACATAATGCTGGGCAATAGCTGCAATATCTTCTTTTCGCTCTCTTAGGGGCGGTAAGGTTATTTCGACCGTATTTAAGCGAAATAATAAATCTTGTCTGAATTTTTCTTCATCAAGTAGAGCATGTTTATCGACATTGGTGGCGGCGATGATCCTAACATCAAAAGCTTCTTCTTGATTAGCGCCGACTGGGGTTACTTTTCGTTGAGCTAATACCGTTAACAATTTAGCTTGCAAATGAAGGGGTAAATTGCCTATTTCATCAAGAAACAAGGTGCCACCATCGGCGGCTTTAATTTTACCGACGCGATCTTGTTGAGCACCAGTAAAAGCGCCTTTTTTATGACCAAATAATTCACTTTCGAATAAGGTTTCAGTAATAGCGCCCAAATCAACCGACAAAAACACTTGTTGTGCTCGTGCGCTTTTTAAATGTAGCTCTTTAGCGATTAACTCTTTGCCAGTACCATTTTCTCCTAAAATGAGTACGTTAGCGTCTGTTGGAGCGGCTCTGTTCACCAACTCGTGTACCTGTTGCATAGCGCTGGAGTTACCAATAATGTGTTGGGCGCTGGCGGTACTAGCTTGCACTAAAGCTTGGTTTGCTGCACGTAAAGACTTGGTTTCTTGTCGTGACTTATGTAGCTCTAATGCGGTGCTGATGGTCGCCAGAACTTTTTCATTATGCCAAGGTTTGGCAATAAAATCGGTTGCCCCTTGTTTAATAGCTTCTACGGCGATGTCGATGCCACCATGAGCGGTGATCAAAATTACGATGCTGTCGGGGCGAAGTTTCAGTATTTGAGATAGCCAATAAAAACCTTGTTCACCACTGCTTTCACCTGGACCAAAGTTCATATCAAGTAAGATCAAATCAAATTCACAGTCAGCGAGCAGAGTAGGTAATTGCTCGGGTCGATTACAAATATCGACTTGAGAATAGTGGCGTTTAAGGAGCAACTTTCCTGCGACTAGAATGTCCTGATCATCATCCACGATTAAGATTTTTGCCGGTTGTTTCAAGATATTACTCCCCATTGCATAGTGTTCAATAACGTACACCTAGTGTTCGTAAACGTACAGTTTTTTCTTTGAAATTCTAACGTTATTTTAAAAAATCAATAAAATTCAATTAGATATGTTTTGGAACGTTTCTTGTAACTAGATAACTAGAAGATTTACGGCATTAACAGCGAAGTGAATATTATGGGGAATACCTTGAAAGCGGTGAATGAGTCAAAGCCACAAACAGTGTCAGGCTCTGGCATGGATAGAAAAGTGGAAACGAGTAAAAACAAAACACTGATCTGGATTGTTTATGGCGTGGTCGGCATCGCCTTGATTTGGTTGTTATTAACAAGCCTTTCATCAAACAACGGCAAAGTGTTATCTGTTAATGATCAGCGCATCATTTTATCTAAGGTAACTGAGGGAACCTTTGAAGACTTTATTCCCGTTCGTGGTCGAGTGGCACCAGCAAAAACTGTTTACTTAGACGCGATAGAAGGTGGACGAGTTGAAAAAATACTGGTTGAAGATGGTGTTGAATTAAAAGCTGGCCAGTTAATTGTTGAATTGTCCAATGCGTCTTTACAGCTAAACGTATTAAGTAACGAAGCGCGCGTGGCTGAACAGTTAAACAGTATGCGTTCCATTGAGTTGAATCTAGAACAAAATCGTCTTCGACATAAAAGCAACCTAATTGATATTGAATATCAAATTAAAGTGTTATCACGTCAAGTCAAGCAGCAACAAGAGCTATTGGCGACTGGGGCGGTAAATCAATCAGAGTTTGAAGACACCCAAGACAGATTAGATTGGTATAAAAGCCGAAGACAAATCACCTTAGAAAGCCAAGCATCAGATACTCGTATGCAAGAAGAGCAACTAAAGTTTTTAAAAGAAACCAGTTCGCGATTAGAAAGTAACTTAGAGATTTCTCGTCAAAACCTAGACAACATGAGTGTTAAAGCGCCAGTTGCCGGTAAGTTGTCAGGATTTAACATTGAAATAGGTCAAAGTATCGGCCGAGGTGAACGTTTAGGCCAAATTGATACACCAGACGATTATAAGATCACCGCCTTTATTGATGAGTTTTATTTAGGACGAGTTGATATTGGCCAATCGGCTTCATTTGATAGTTACCAATTGGTGATCAGCAAAATTTACCCACAAGTAGTGAACGGCCAATTTGAAGTGGATCTGACGTTTGATGGTCAGCAGCCAACTGACATCCGCCGAGGTCAAACCGTACAAACCAAATTAACCTTGGGTGATGCGAGCAAAGCCTTGCTAATACCTAATGGCGCATTTTATCAAGACACCGGCGGTAAATGGTTATTTGTTGTCAGTGGTGATGGCTCTAAAGCGGTTAAACGACAAGTTCGCTTGGGTCGCAGAAATAATCAATACATTGAAGTTATTGAAGGGCTTGAAGTTGGCGAGCAAGTCATTACCAGTCCTTACAGTAGTTACCAAGACATAGACACATTAAAACTAAACTAATGCACAGAATTTAGAGGAATTAACCATGCTTAAATTACACAACTTAACACGCGTATATCGCACTGAAGATGTAGAAACCTTAGCGCTTAACAACGTGAATATAGAAATTGCGCAAGGTGAGTTTGTTGCCATTATGGGGCCTTCAGGTTGTGGTAAATCAACCCTTTTAAACACGATTGGCATGCTAGATTCGCCGTCTTCAGGAGAATACTGGTTTAACGATGAAAACATTGCAGGTTATTCAGAAGCTCAGTTAGCAAGTATCCGCAAACGCAACATAGGCTTTATTTTTCAAAACTTTAACTTGATTGATGAATTAACGGTTGAAGAGAACATCGAATTGGCTTTGTTGTACCACAACATTCCAAGCGCTGAGCGTAAAGCTAAAGTAGCTGAGGTAATGGACAAAGTAGGTATAGCACATCGCGCAAAACATATGCCTAGCCAATTATCTGGTGGTCAACAGCAACGTGTGGCCGTTGCACGAGCGGTTGTTGGCGAACAAAAAATGATTTTGGCGGATGAGCCAACAGGTAACCTCGATAGTGTGCACGGTGAAGAGGTTATGGAAATGCTTCAGGCACTAAACAAAGAAGGTACCACGATTGTGATGGTAACCCACAGCCCAGCCCATGCTGATTACGCTAAACGCACCATCAACTTGTTTGATGGCAGTGTGGTGACAGAAAACGTTCGAGCAGCTTAAAGGTAACCTTATGTTTAAAAATTACTTAATTATCGCTTGGCGCAACATTGTTAAAAATGGCGTGTTTTCTGCGATCAACATCTTTGGTCTGGCAGTGGGTTTAATGAGCTGCATTTTGATCATGTTATTTGTTAGAGAAGAAACGGGCTACGACGATTGGATCAAAGATAAAGATCGTTTGGTTCGTATGCATACCGCGGTGAATATTCCAAACCAACCCGCGTTTTTAACGGTGCGATCTGCCGGACGCATGATGGAAGCAATTCGCGATTACGCTACCAATGAAGTTGAAACTGGCATGCGCTTAATTCAGTGGGGCACGACAGTTCAACATAATGGTGAAGGCTTTGCTGAGCAAATTACCATGGTGGATAACAGCTTCTTTAATGTTTTTGCCTTACCATTTTTACACGGTGATATTGAAAGCTCTTTTAACAAGCCAATGGATTTAGTTATCACGGAAGAAATGGCAACTAAATATTTTGGCCGCACCAACGTGCTTGGTGAAACCATTAGCTTTTGTTGCCTTGGTGGCAACCCGATAACACTGAAAGTTACTGGTGTACTAAAAGATTTGCCTGACGCGACACATCTAGACGCTAACTTTATTATTTATCTAAACCCTGCGATGTTTGGTGAAAATGATAACGTGCTTAACACCTGGAGCAGCTTAAATGTGTATACCTACTTTAAAATGCGTGAAGGTATAAGTGTTGAGCAATTACAAGATCGCATCAACTATTGGCTTAATAATGAAAGCCCAATGGTTAACATGCTGAAAGAGCGTTTAGGTGATGCGGCGAACGGTTTGCAAGTAACAGATACCTTCCAACTCAATGTCATGTCAGTTCCCGACTTGCACCTAAACGCAAAAAATGATGCTGGCAATATGGGAGATCTAACGCCTATGGGAGATCAAAACATGATTAATACCTTTGTCGTTGTCGCGCTACTGATTTTGGTGATTGCTTGTATCAACTTTATGAACCTCTCTACAGCTAAAGCGAGCAAACGTGCTAAAGAAGTGGCAATGAGAAAAGTGTTGGGCGCTTCAAGAACACAAGTGGCGTTTCAGTTTTTAAGTGAAGCGGTGGCGTTGGTTTTTATTGCATTACTGTTTGCTCTTGCCGCAACCGAAATTGTTTTACCTTTTTACAATGAGATCATTGGCAAAAACTTGCAGCTAATGTTGTTTAGCGACCCTTATTTACTGGTCAGTTTGTGCTTAGTTGCAACTGCCGTTGGCATTGGGGCAGGTTTATATCCCGCCTTGTATCTATCAAAATATTTACCTGGCCATATCTTAAAGGCCAGTAAAAGTTCAGAGTCGCAAAGTTCTGCAAAGCTTAGAACGGGATTAGTCGTTGGACAATTTGCGACTTCTATTATCCTAGTGATTTCAACCATAGTGGTTTATAGCCAAACCTTGTATTCAACCTCGGTTGATGTGGGGTATCAATATGATAACAAGCTGGTATTAAACATTCGCGCCACAGGTGACAACCTTGATAGCCTTAAACAAGAACTATTGAATTTGCCGCAAGTGACAGACGTCGCGTTTTCATCGGAATCACCCACCCAAGATAACGAAAACAATAATTATTTTTCGTTAGTTGAACCTAATCAACAAGGTGAAAAACTCGAGCCATTATTGTTGAACTATCACCATATGGATTATGGCTTTTTTGAAAGTTATGGCGTTAATTTGTTAGCAGGTCGTTTCTTCGATAAAAACTATGGTACTGACGCTATTACTCAGTTACCTGAAGGCCATGAGGGCATGGGCAAAGCAAGCGTAATTTTAAACCGCGCAGCTGTCACCAAACTTGGCTTTACGGACGTTGAGCAAATTATTGGTAAAACCTTAGTGTTAAATGATCACGAGCTAACCGTAATTGGCGTTATTCCAGATATTCATTTTCGCTCGATTAAATTTGGTATTCGTGCTTCTGCTTTTTTATTGGATGAAAACCGATTTAGAGTGGCTAATATCGCTTTTCAAAGTAATGACGTGTCAGGCTTGATGGACGATATTCACCGTATTTGGAAGCAACAAGTACCATTACAACCGATGAATTTACAATTTCTATCAGAAATGATGGCAGCACAATATCGCGATGAAACCACCACGGCACAATTGTTGTTAGTGTTCTCCGCTTTAGCCATTTTGGTGTCATGTTTAGGTTTGTATGGCTTATCAGCATTTACAGTTGAGCGCAGAACTAAAGAAATAGGGTTGCGTAAGGTTATGGGCGCGAACGTAAGCCAAATAGTAAAACTATTGATTTGGCAGTTTTCAAAGCCTGTTGCCTTGGCAAACCTTATTGCATGGCCGATTGCAATGTATGCCATGAACTCGTGGTTAGAAGAATTTCCATATCGTATAGAACAATGGTACTTGCTGCCAATTTGTTTACTGGTTGGTTTATTGAGTTTAAGCATCGCTTGGCTAACCGTTGGTGGCAATGCCGCACGAGTTGCTCGCAAAAACCCTGTTCATGCCTTGAGATACGAATAACACAAAAGCTTTTGTGAGGGCTTAAGGGAGCGGTGGCGCAGTGAACTATTCCTGTGTCACCGTTTTTTTAATCAAGTTCTGTAGCTTTGCACCTTTATATTTTGAAACAAATCCTTTTAGTAAACATCTTTTAAAACTTATTGTTAGCACAGCATAACTTGATAGAATGCTGGCGCAGTGTCTAAATAAAAATAAGGATAATAATGAAACGACTAATAGGCGCATCAATACTTTCGTTAGTGGTAACGGGTTGTCAACTCAATAGCAGTTCAGTGGAAGATACCGTGGTTCACAATACCCCTAAATACCCTGAGTACGTTCAATCAGGACAAACGTTACCGCTTACTAGCATCGTTGATGTAGACGGTAAGGTTATCGACCTAAGCAATCAACATAAACAAAAGCTGGTTATTCTTTTTGCAACTTGGTGTTCAGACTCCAACCGTGCGCTAAAAGCGTTGAATGAATCACCGTTATTACAAGATGAAAATATTGAAGTCATCGCCATAGCACGAGAAGAAACACAAGAACAAGTGATTAAGTGGCGTGATGAAAATGGTATTAAAGTACCACTGGCCGTTGATCCAGATAGAAAGATCTATGCGCAATTTGCCCAAGGTGGTATTCCAAGGCTAATTACCGTAACAAAAGAAAATAAGGTCATTAAGATGAATTTGGCTGAAGGTGAAAATCAGCTCAATAAAATTGTTTGGCTTTAGTAAATGGGGGACAGACCACGATTAATTGGTCTGTCTTTCTCGTTAAATCGATATTTCTCTTTCGCTTTATATCAACTGGCGCTTGCTTCTTTACTTGCTATAGTTAAAAGTTTTAAAAGCAAGGACGCTTTATTATGCCAAGACGAGCAAGGGTTACGTTACCCAATGTACCTCATCACGTAGTTCAACGAGGTAATAACCGACAAGTCTGTTTTTTCTGCAATAAAGATTATCAGTACTATCTCAAGTGGCTTGAAGAATATGCTAAAAGATACTTCTGTGATGTGCACGCCTTTGTGTTGATGACAAATCATGTACATTTGTTAATAACACCTCGAAAATTAAATAGCTTATGTCAAATTATGAAGCAACTAGGTCAACGATACGTTCAATATATAAATCGCAAATATGGTCGCTCAGGTACGTTGTGGGAAGGAAGGTTTAAGTCGTGTATGGTTCAATGCGAAGATTATTTGCTTAACTGTTATCGCTACATTGAGTTAAATCCTATACGCGCCAATATGACAACTCAGCCAAGTGACTACCCATGGAGTAGTTATAAGGTAAACGCATTTGGCGCTGAATCTAACTTAATAACTGAGCATATTGTGTATACAGCGTTAGGAGTTAATACGACCGCCAGACTAAAAGCCTACCGAGAGTTATTTTTACTAGCACCGACTTCACGAATGATTAGTGATATTAGAGAATCAACTAATGGAAATTTTGTATTAGGTAATGATAAATTTAAAAACCAGATTGAAAATGAACTAGGTAGAAGGGTAACACCAGCTAAAGCCGGTAGACCTCGAAAAAAGTATGTTTAATCGTGGTCTGTCCCCTAATATTGGGCACTTATACAGCGTGTTATATGCAAATGACTACACACGATCGTACCATTCATCAAACTTATCAATTACGCGGTTGTGGTAAAAAGTTTTATTAATACTATTCGGATTATCTGGGTCTAACCTTCTAACTTTACAGTATTTTTCGCCTTCAGCTTTTAAAGAGCGCATTTGATCGTGAAATTTATTATTTTGTTTAAAATCTTTATACCGTTTTTTAAATATTTCTATTACTTGATAATAATCATTCGGGTAGTTTCTAAGAGCTTCTTCTTCTGAGAATACAATTTCAGGTGCTTCAGGATCATTTGTAACTCTTACTTGAAGAGCTTCTTCCGCTGTTGTTTTCACTAACTTAGTCATTAATTTCAATGAAATTGCAAAATTAGGATCATTGCAATTTTCTTCTTCTTTCTCGATTTTTTTCAAATATGAAAGAAGGTTGCTTTTAACCTCGTTATCTATACTGAAACTAGTGACATCTGACAAATGAAAGAAAGATACAGGCATTAAATAAAAGTTAAACTGCGTAAAATCGTAACTAAACCAGTTCATAGCTAAAGCCATGAAATTTTGGAGCGAAGCCGTTCCGATTTCTTGTATTTGGGTGCTTAGTTCAACATCATCATGAATGAAATGAACTGAGTCATCTCTTATGTTTAAAAGCAATCTAATATTTAATTCTACAGATCTAGGTATTTGTTTAGTTTCAATCAAGCGGTTCATCGCTTGAACAGCACCAATTGTTTTTGCGTTTCCACTTGGTGTAATTACAGATTCGCCTTTAATGTAGAAATAAATACTTTTTCGGTTATCATCATTATCTTTAACAAGTTTAGCTTTGAGTAGTAACTCCCACGCATTTACCATTAAGATGGAAAATGTTTCTTCACGATATTCAAAGTTTGGTTTGTTGTAAATTTCAATGGCAGATATACAGGCTGAAATAGCTTTATCTACAAGTGTTTGATAAAAGTATTTTTCAATTTCTACGTTTTGACTTTGGTGTTGTCTAAAAGTTACTTCACTATATTTTGATATTAGTTCAGTTACAGAGTATCCAGCTTCGCCCTTAACCAATAATTTCGACCACTTTTTACGTAAGTAAGTTTTAACAGTGGACAAACTCCAACCTGTGTTTTCAGCTAATTCTTCTAGGTGAAAACAATTCTTTTGTGCATACTTTTGAGAAAAGAAGGCGAATGCCTTATCAACTTGGCTCCATTTGTCGGCTACCACTGTGCTCTCCTTTGCATAAAAAACCACCACGTGGGCGCATAAATGCTTGGCTAAAATTAATTAAAAAATGAGCGCAAGCCAAGCGTTTTGCGTCCAATTGCCATAACGGTCTTGTTATGTTTACTTTAAAATAGAAAAAGCGATCATTGCAGGAAAGATAATTGCCCAATACTCAATTGGTATACCAATAAATTTGTGTAATTCAGCTTTTTTCTCCAATCTAGTATTTTCATGGAGTACTTCTCTAGTTTTATAATTTAAATAGTACCCAAGCATTCCTACCGATGCTGAACCTACCAATGCAGCTAACATTTTTGGCCACTCATTTTGGATATAAAAATCTTTACCATAAACAAAATTGAAACTAGCTTGAACTAACGCCATTGTCCCAATTATAACAACTGGAGCTAACCAGCCTTTTCGACTCCACAACACTTTCTAATTACTCCTGTAAACATAACAATCAAGCCAATGTATTATTTGGCTTTTTTGGCTTGTAGTTCATTAAACTTAGCTAATTGCTCTTCGGTTGCTGGTAGCTGGTATTTTTCTTTCCACTCGTCGTATGGCATGCCGTAAACTTGCTCACGCGCTTCGTCGATATCAACATTAACACCTAGCTTTTCTGCTTCAGCGACTGTCCATTTTGAAAAACAGTTGCGACAAAAACCTGCTAAGTTCATTAATTCAATGTTTTGCACGTCTTTTCGGCTGTCTAAATGGCGAAGTAAACGTCTAAATACCGCGGCTTGGATCTCTATTTCTTTTTCCATTTATTGTTATCTCTAATCTAGTAAATCTGTTGTTTCATCCTGTTTTACTGGACGATCATGACGGCGAATTTGTACGATCAGCCCCATATAAGGATGGTCTAAATAGTGGGTTTCTCGGCTGATCAAACGTCGCTGCTGTGAAAGCCTAATCGGCTTTAAATCAATGACGCTATCAGGAACTAATTTTAGTGTTTCTTGCTCTGCCAAGGATAAATTTAAAATTGAAAAATCAGCTTTAATGTTTAAGTAGTTACCCACCAAAAATATGTTTAAGAAGCCATCAAGATACCAAGGCTGAATAGGTGGGGTAGGCGCCGCATCCATCGCCACGTCGTTGTTTCCAATGCGCAAAGGTGTCGCTGGTCGATTTAAAATATCGATACTTTGGTTTTCATCAAAGTTATCCAGTGTTGAAAACATCTGGTTTAATCTTTGCTGTTTTGCCTGTTGCTTCTCTTGTGCTGGTGTAAGCCCGCTTTCCACAGCTTCGCTACCATCTAAAATTTGTTGCAGCGCAGCTTCGGAATGTTGTTCTTGCTCTAATTCTTGCTGATATTGCGCTAAAGCCAATTGATAAATGCGCGCTAGATTGTCACCAGCGTATAGTTTTACTGGCGTACTTTTGTTCTCTTCAAATACCTGCTGTCGCCACCCTACATGCAATAATGGGCGGAAGTTTTTACTGCGTCTTAAATTTAAAAATACATCTTTTAATTCAAGAGAGTCACGGTCAATAATATAAGGCGTGTTGCTGTAAAGATCTTCTGCTTGGCCTATTCTTGGCGGCATCACATCAGTTGGAATACCATTGTAAGTATAAAGCTGTGGGTTGGGGTTTAAGTCATGAAATGCTTCTGGGTGAATAGCGCATAACGACGCTGACAAAGGTTTAGTTTGAGCATGATAACGTAATTGTATTTCTGAAAACCTTTGCTCAGCTTGTTCAACTAACGCTAACTCTTCATCGGTTAACACTAACTCAGCCTGTGGAGCTTGTTCGTCAGTATTAATACTTGCATCAACAGCTTGTGAGAGTTCTGTATCTTGAGTGCTTAAATCGTCAACAACGGTATCGGTGCTTTCTAATCTGGCTTGTTCGTCAGCCATTAAACGTTCAAAAATACTTGCGTCGGTAAACTGAGCGCTGATCTGTTCAAGCGATAACAATGGAAAAGCTTGTGGCATTTTTGCCGGCGTAATTAATGGCGCTCGTTGATATTTATCATCACAATAGGGCAGTTGCTGCTTTAACGTTGATATTTCTGGTGATAATACTGATCGCAGAATATCTAATGAGCGGCTATATTCAGGCATGGATCTAGCACGATCAAATACTTCTTTGACCTCATTTTTGTCTGAAAGGTTAGACAGTAAAATCACTTCGATTTCAAACCAATCACCAGACCATCTGCTGGTTGCAGCTAAAGCATTGGCTGCAAATACACCGGTAAGTAATGCGATCGTTTGTTTTATTTTCATCTAAATACCAAGAAGTTGGGGTGTTTCAACAATGCTAAGTCGTTAAGCCTTAGCATCATACCTTGATTTCATTACGCTGTTAATCGCGATTTTTTGCTAGCTCAGCAATCAATCCATTAATAAAGGTGAATCGAGCGTCAGCTTCTTCCATGGTTTTTACAAACTTCAATTTGTTAGCACCTTCCATTTTGTAAATGTTGGGTTGTTGTTGGATCAGACCAATAATTTGCACAGGATCGATTTGGGTATCTTCGCTAAATTCAAATGAACCCCCACCGGCGCTGGCCTCTATTTTTGCAATGCCAATTTTTTGTGCTTTTAAACGCATTTTAGCAATATGAACTAGGTTTTTGGTTGCTTGTGGCAACAAGCCAAATCGATCGATAAGCTCTACTTGAATATCATCGAGCTCATTTTTATCTTTGCTGCTGGCAATTCGTTTATAAATACTTAAACGTAAACTAACGTCAAAAATGTAATCATCTGGCAATAGCGCTGGTACACGCAGTTCAATTTCAGTTTGTTTTGACAATACTTGATCAAGTGATGGCTGCTTGCCTTCTTTTAAGGCGTTAACCGCGTGATCTAGCATGTCCATATACAAACTAAAACCAACCTGACTCATTGAGCCGCTTTGTTCTTCACCTAATAATTCACCAGCGCCACGAATTTCTAAGTCGTGTGTTGCTAGGGTAAAACCTGCACCTAAATCTTCTAAAGAGGCAATGGCGTCAAGGCGTTTTTTGGCATCTTTAGTCATGCGTTTTTCGTGCGGCGTTAATAAGTAGGCGTAAGCTTGATGGTGTGAACGACCAACACGCCCCCTTAGTTGATGCAGCTGTGCTAAACCAAGGTTGTCGGCGCGATCCATAATAATAGTATTGGCTGTTGGTACATCGATACCTGTTTCAATAATAGTGGTACAAACTAATACATTGTAGCGCTGATGATAAAAGTCGCTCATGATACGCTCAAGTTCGCGCTCGCGCATTTGACCATGGGCAATGGTGACTTTGGCTTCTGGCACTAATTTTTCAATATCGGCCGCGGTTTTGTTGATGGTATCTACGTTGTTGTGCAAGAAATAAACTTGGCCACCACGTAAAATTTCACGCAGCATAGATTCACGAATAAGCTTGTCGTCACGCTGTCTAACAAAGGTTTTTACCGCTAAACGTTTGGCAGGTGGTGTTGCAATAATCGACAAGTCACGCATGCCACCCATGGCCATGTTAAGTGTTCTAGGAATTGGCGTTGCTGTTAACGTTAAAATATCAACATTGGCTCGAAGCTTTTTAATCTTCTCTTTTTGTTTAACACCAAAACGGTGTTCTTCATCAACAATCAACAAGCCGAGTGCTTTATATTTTATCGAGTTTTGAAGTAGCTTGTGTGTTCCAATTAAAATATCAACTTGGCCAGCTTCTACTTTTTCAATCACCTGATTTTGCTCTTTAGGTGTTTTAAAGCGCGATAATACTTCAATTGAAACCGGCCAGTTGGCAAAGCGATCTTTAAAGTTTTCATAGTGCTGTTGAGCAAGCAGGGTAGTTGGCACTAACATCGCTACTTGTTTGCCGTCGTTTACCGCAACAAAAGCTGCGCGCATCGCTACTTCAGTTTTACCAAAGCCCACGTCACCACAAACAAGGCGATCCATGGTTTTGTCAGATAACATATCGCTAACAACCGCATTAATAGCTTGTTCTTGATCTAAGGTTTCTTCAAAACCAAAACTGTCGGCAAACGCGCGGTAATCTTCTTTATTGCGATTAAATTTATAACCTTTGTTGGCCGCTCGTTTGGCGTAAATATCGAGTAGTTCTGCGGCGACGTCTTTAACTTTTTCCGCCGCTTTTTTCTTGGCTTTACTCCAAGTGTCGTTGCCAAGTTTATGAAGAGGCGCACTCTCAGCATCGGTACCTGAATAGCGAGAAATTAAATGCAAAGAGGCAACAGGCACATAAAGCTTAGCGTCGTTGGCGTAACTTAAGGTTAAAAACTCTGTGGTAATGCCGCCAGTTTCAAGTGTTTGTAAACCTAAGTAACGACCAATACCATGCTCAATGTGTACAACAGGTTGACCAATGGAAAGCTCGGCGAGATTTTTAAATATTGCATCAGCTTGACCGTCTTGTTGTGATTTGCGACGTCTAGATTGCCTGACTCTATCACCCAATAGTTCTGCTTCGGTGATAATCGCAATGGCATTTTTTGCCGAGGTTCCTTTAGCCTGGAAAATAAAACCTTGGCTTAAACTGTTTACTGTAATGCCTAACTTGTCTTCACTGTCGATAAAGCTTTCAATATCTTTAAAAACTGGCGTGGTGATTTTATTGCGCTTTAACAGTTCAAGCACACTTTCACGTCTACCCTGGCTTTCGGCAACAAACAGTATTTTACCCGGTGAGTTTTTATCGTTTAAAAAGATATTTAGTAAATCAAAAGGCTGTTTTAGTTGATGGTCAACCGCAATGTTAGGAAGCGGCTTTACATCATAATGAATTAAGCCACGGGCGCTTGACTGTTCAGTTTCATCTTTGATTTGCTGCTCAATGGTGATGCGATCAAAGCGTTTAAGCGAGGAAAAAAGTTCATCAGTATTTAAGAACAACTGCTCAGGTGCAAGCAGTGGCCGTGTAGGATCGTATCGCCTGTCTTCATAACGATACTCGGCATCATGCCAATAATTGGTAATGGCACGTTCAAGATCGCCAGTAATGACGATGGTGGTGTTGTCAGCTAAATAATCGAATAGGGTATTCGTTTGCTCAAAAAATAGTGGCAAATAGTATTCAATACCTGCAGGCATAATACCGTTACTGACTTGATGATAAATCGACTCTTTATCAATCGTGCCGGTAAATAAATCACGGTATTGGCGTCTAAAGGTGTTTATCCCTTCTTGGTCAGTTGGAAACTCATGCGCTGGCAAAAGCTCTATCACTTCTACCTTGTCACTCGAACGTTGATTTTCAGGATCAAATAAGCGAATTTCATCAATTTCGTCATCAAAAAAATCAAGTCTGAACGGGGTATTGCTGCCCATAGGGAATAAGTCGAGAATAGCACCTCGAGCGGAAAACTCGCCGTGCTCCATCACTTGGTCAACACAGCGATAGCCACTGGCTTCAAGTTCAACTCTTAGTTGATGTAGATCTTTTCTATCGCCTTTTTTTACCAATAAGCTGTTTTGTTCAAGGTAGCTTTTGGGGGCAAGGCGCTGCAACAAAGTAGAGACAGGAACGATGACAATACCTTGTTTCATGCGTGATAGCTGATACATAGTCGCTAAACGCTGTGAAATAATGTCTTGGTGTGGCGAGAAGGTATCGTAGGGTAAAGTTTCCCAGTCAGGAAATAAACAAACTGAAAGCGCCTTTTGGCGATTAATACTGTGTAGTTCTTGCTCTAAATGCAGGGCTGCTGGCGTATCATGAGTTATCACCAATACAGGGCCTTGTGCTGATTTGGCTGCTTGATAAATAGCTAGCGAACGGCTAGAGCCTAGCAGGTTATACCAAGTTTTTTTGTCGGCTTGTTGACCACGGCGTTTAGGCAAAACGGGTTCTAATAGAAGATGTTGTTTACTCATGAAAATACGTTTTTTAAATCCCTGAACAAAAAATCTGCCTGATCATACCCCAGCAACCGCTGTTATTTAACACTATTTTGTATAAAAAAATGTAATAGAAGCGAGGAAAACGCCCGAGTCATTTAGTAATGTTAAGGATCGACGACATTTATTTCGAATTGCCCGTGCAATAACGCTATAATAGCCAGCTAGCAATTTATGATGTTGAGATGCCCCATTGACCAATAACGATGTTCTTCGCCGCTTAAGGTATACCTTTTCTTTAAAAGATCAAAAAGTTAAAGACATTTTTGCCTTAGCAAACCGCCAGGTTACCCTAGAGCAAATCACCGCTTGGTTAAAAAAAGACGACGAGCCAGAGATGGTGCCGTTAGCTGATATCGAATTGGCGAGCTTTTTAAACGGTTTTATCGTTGAAAAACGTGGTCGTGGTGATAAAGCAATGCCAGCGCCTGAAAAAGAGCTAACTAAAAATCTTATTTTGAAAAAACTGAAAATTGCGTTGGAGTTGCAAACTGACGATATTATTGCGCTATTGGCTAGTGTTGATGTCAAACTTGGCAATGGTGAAATAACCGCGTTTTTCAGAAACCCGGATCATAAAAATTATCGTCATTGTAAAGCGCAAATATTGCGAAACTTTTTAATGGCGTTACAGCTTAAACACAGTAAGCCAGCTGCCAAGGCAAAAGCAAAACAAGGCAATACAAAGCAAAGCAATGCGAAGCCAAAAGCAAACAAAAAACCACCTACGCCGAAAAAGCTGTATGTTAATCCATACGCTAAAGCAGAAGAAAAGTTAGAGGATGCTAAAGAAAGTAAACGTAACGTACTTTCTTTAAAAAAATAACACGGAAGTAAAGCTGAACTAATGATATTAATTCCCTTTATTAATCAACTGCCAAAAGTCGAGCAACAGCAATGGCTTGTGGTCTTAAATGATAAGTTTGCACAGCGGCAAATAAACGCCAAAGTGGTATTGGTGGAAGAGATCAGTGAAGCTCAGCGTGAATTAGTCAACGTAGCTATTGTTGCTAATCCCAAACCAGAACACGTTCGTTTATTTGCTAACCTTCAATGGCTGCAAAGTGTATGGGCTGGGGTTGAAAAGCTAGTGCAAACCTTTGCAGGTTCTGAATTAAAAATTAGTCGTTTAGTTGATCCTACCTTAGCACAAACCATGAGTGAGGCTGTGGTGGCTTGGTCATTTTATGCCATGCGTGACATGCCGCTATATCGTCAGCAGCAGCGAGCACAGCATTGGCAGCAACATCCAGTAAAACTTGCTTGTGACACTAAAGTGGCAATTTTAGGTTTAGGTGAGCTTGGGCAACAAGCGGCACAGCAGTTACTGGCGAATAATTTTCAAGTCATAGGCTGGAGTAACTCTGCTAAAGATATTGCGGGTATTGAGTGTTTTAACGGAGATGAACAATTACCTCAGGTGTTATCTCAAGCAGATATCGTGGTGTGTTTATTGCCATTGACTGAAAAAACTCACGGTTTATTTAACCAACACACCCTAGCGTTAATGCCATCACAGGCAACCTTAATTAATTTTGGTCGCGGTGCCATTATTGATGAATACCACTTATTAGAAGCCCTCGATGATGGTGTAATTAAACATGCGATCTTAGATGTGTTTGCCGTTGAGCCACTGGATGAAGAGCATGCTTTTTGGAGCCATGATCACATCACTGTTTTACCGCATATTTCGGCGCCAACCAATGTAAATTCAGCCAGTGACATTGTGGTTAACAACGTTGATCAGTTTATAAATGGCGGGCAATTGCCAGCGACCGTAAATTTAAATCGCGGCTACTAACCAGCAATATCGATCTATTTGATCTGAATCAAAAACTTGTTTGACGTCTTTGGTAGCATCAAACTACCACCCCTATGCAAGAATTTATTAGATGTCAAAACCCGTTGTTTATGCCTGCTCAGGTTGTTCAAACGTAGCACGTATAGCGCATGATATAGCGTTGAATTTAGACAGTGATGGCTTAGCTGAAATGTCATGTGTTTCAGGTGTTGCTGCCAATGTTGATGAAATGAAAACCACAGCTACTTCTGCATATCAAACCATTGCTATTGATGGCTGTGAACTTTCCTGTACCAAGCTATGTTTAGATAATGCCTCAGTGAATGTTGATCATTATTTTGTTGTCACTGATATGGGGATTGAAAAGCGTGATAAATGGCAAGATTCGATTATCGATAACAGTAAAGCGCTTAATTTTATCTACAAGTCGTTGAAAGAAAAGGGCATTGAATTTAACGTCTAATTTGCTGTTTACAAGTTTTTGAGTGCAAAATTCCACCTGCGCCATTATGATGTGGTTAGTTAATTGACTAACTGCATTAAGTAAATGAACGCTTTTTTTATTAAACTCTCTGCTATTTTTACACCTATAACGCTGATCATTCGCTTTGTTATCATTGCTTCGATAATGGCATTAATTTATCTATTTGTTGGCAATGATGTTACGCAACAACAAGCCTATTTAGAGCCCATTTTACTAATGTTATTGTGGGGTGTTTGGCTGAATTTATTGGTGGTGAGTTTTCAGCCTGAAACCGAAAGTGCAACGCCTAAAAAGGGGTTTTTTGCTGGTATTAAACGCAAATTATCGTCACTTTTCACTGTGATTTTTAGTGTGTTATTTTTAGCCTTAAGTTTAGCGACCGTTTATTTTACCCTCAAACTGATTAGCCTCTAGCCCATATGTGACAGTATTTACAGCATAATGATGGAAAAAAATTCTGTGACTCGGGCATCATTAGTAATGCCCGAACCACTTGATTTACATGAAGTAATCACGAATCGGTTTTTTCAAATCTTTGTGCAAAGCCAAATGGCCAAAAACCATCACCATCAAGAAAATTATGCCCCATGCGATAAAAGTCACTGAGCCAGCAAGGTTCAAATCAATTTGAGCTGGTTTGTAGCCCAAGATCATTAAAAACAGCAGTGCCGCTGTCGCAATTGCTAGGGCTAAAAGCGGTGTTGCTAATACTCGTTTATAAAGTTCAAGTTTACTCATGCCCAACGCTAACATAGTGCCGTATTTATGCTGGTTTTGCTTAAAGCTGGCTTTAATTTGAAAATACAAGGCAATGGCCAACAAGGTCACAATAGCTAAAGACATAAAGCCACTGGTAAATAGCAGTATTTTTCCACCTTGGTTCAGTTGTTCAACTAGCTGGTTAATTGTCCCTGTTTTGCTATAACTTATTACGCTACTTTGTTCTTTGGCAAGCCATTGATTAATCATGGTTAAAGCACTGTTAGCGTCAATTTGCTTAGCATAAAAGTATGGTGCCATGTACTCGGCCTGCATTGGCAATTGTTTTTCAAATGGCAGATATAAAACAGGGGCATGATTGGTCGCGCCAAAATGTGGCGCATTTTTTACGATACCGGCGATGGTAAAGTTGCCATCAAGCATAAAGTCCTGAATGCGCAGTTGTTGGCCTAGTAAACTGCTCATTGGTAAAGCGCTGGCCTTGTTTAGCATTATCTGTTGAGCCAATACTTCATTAATCACTACACTGGTTGTTTCTAAGGTTTTTCCTTCCAAAAATGGGATGCTTAATACCGAAAAATAGTTGGGAGATACATAGCCACTTGCCACTGGTTGAAGTTCGTTGCGCTGATCAAATGTTGCATACTTAGCGCCGCTAGAGTTAGTTTTTGTAAAAGCTTTTGAACTCAAGGCGATATCTAAATTGCCCAGTATACTGGTGTTACCTTGCTGCAAATCTTTAGGTGTATAGAATTTTTGTTTTGCTTGCAATTTAGTTGAAAACTCTTGGGCTGAAACATCAATATTGCTTAGAGTGAATTTTTGCTTTTCTATGCCAATAATATTGAGGGTATAAACAATAGCAAGTGAACAAATAATAAAAAACACACTAAAATTGGCCAGCATAAAGCGGGTTTGTTTTTTTGACAGGCCTGCTTGAAAACTTCGGCCAAACAAATTGGAATTTGCCACCTTATGTAACGCATAGACATTACACAGGGTTATCACTAAAAAGGTGGCGATAAATGAAATGGCACTATAAGCAGGGTTTAATGCAAACTCGCTATTAAAGTAGCTTTGATAAACACTACCTTGTTGCAATACAGTATTGGCACAATAAATAAACAGAAGTGAAAACAGTGCAATTAGGCTGAAAAATACCATGTTCTCACGTATTTGGTTTACCACCAAAGTGGCAAAATCAGCGCCTAATGAAAACTTAATGGCATATTCTTTTTTACGCTGAATGGCTTGTTGGATAAATGAAGACAAAAGCGTTGAAAAAAGAACAAACCCAAAGCCAATGATCAAGGTTAACAGCGACCAACATTGTTTGATTAAAAAGGCTTTTTGACTTGGCGATAACTCTATTCCGTCAATTAGATATGCCTGATTTCCAGGATCGACAAATACAGCATCTCGATAAGGAAAGTCTTGTAATAGTTGGCGGTAGTCGTTTTCAAGTGTTTTAAGCTCTGTCGCAGTATGAAGTTCAGCAAAACCATAAAACTGATGTTGGCTGTTAATAAATGATGTAGCAGATGATTTTGCGAAAGAGGGCACCAACAAGTCTAAGTCCCTGTCTGGTATCCAAATATCAATTTGGCTATTGGCAAAAACGCCAACTTGCTTGGGCAATATATGCGTGATGAGCAATGCTTGTTCTTTTAAAAATATTTGTTGGTTAAGAGCGTTTATCTTGGCATTTTTTAGAATACGTTGATCAAAATCTTGGCTGATAAATACATGGTTTTCTTGATAGGCCAACGATGAAAATGGCGCACTGGCACTTAATAAGGAAAATAGATTTTCAGAGTAAAATGCCACATTCACTTTCGCCAAGTTGGCATCTTCAACACGCAGTTTAATTTGTTGTAAGAAAAAGCTGGCGCTTTGTTTTACCGCAGGTGCCTTTTCTAATAATTTTATTTTGTAATGAGAAGTGGGGCTGACTAAACCTAATGCTGTTTTTGTTGCAACGGTTGCCATTGGGGCGTTTGATTCAACCCAATCTGGCCTATCACTGTTAATCAATAAATACAGGTTTAATGCCACGCTCATAATGGCTACAAAAAGCGCACTAGAAATACACAACAGCCAATATTTTATCCTTTGGTGCTGCCATTTTCGCCAACCATAAATAACATCAAACATAGCAAATCCTTATGCGTTAAACTTTTTCGATAGGTGACCATCTTTCATTTGATAGATTTGGTGGCAGTCGTTGGCAACGTCATCACTGTGGGTAATGATCACTATGGTTACACCACTGTCGTTAAGTGACTTAAACAATGCCATGATAGCGGCTGAATTTTCACTGTCTAAATTACCGGTTGGTTCGTCACACAATAAAATATCTGGTTGAGTGACTAGAGCGCGTGCAATTGATATTCGTTGCTGTTGACCTCCTGAAAGTTGCGCTGGGTAGGCATTGGCTTTGTCCGGTAACCCTACTTTTGCTAACACGTCAGTGGTACGTTTGGCATATTCAGCTTTGGCAATATTTTTATTAAATCGTAGTGGTAATTGAATATTTTCTGCCACTGTCATGTCTTCAATCAGGTTAAAGTTTTGAAATACCCAACCAATGTTTTCGTTGCGCAGTCGGCTTTTTTGATAATTACTTAACGTTTCTACATTGCTATTACATAACATGTAGTGTCCACTGCTTGGCTCATCGAGTAGGCCTAACAAAGACAACAATGTAGATTTACCGCTGCCAGAAGGCCCAACAATGGCCAACATATCTCGTTCAAACACATCCATATTAACTTGGTGCAATACGTTTAGCGGTTGGCCTGTTTGAGCAAAACTTTTACTTAGATTTTGTACACTGATTATTTTTCTTGTTGCTTCGTGCATTTTTTATCCTTAATTGTTGGCCGGTATCATCAATAATTGGCTTTCTTTTGCGCCAGTTAAAATCTCCATATGATTGGTGGTAATGGCACCAATTTGAATCTGTGTTTTTGTCATAGTATCTTCGCCATTGTTCATCACCCACAAGTCGTAATAACTGTAGGGGCGATTAACTGCGGGCATACGATTGGCTAATAATGTGCTATTGGCTAAGGTAACTTGTAAGCTGCCGGACACGTCGGTATTGGGTAAAATATGTTGTGGTAAAGGGCGCTCAAATACCACGTCGAATTCCAATTCACCATTGTTAACATTGGGCGAAATTCTGCTGATGCTGGCCGGGTAGTGGTCTCCTCGAATATTAATAGCAATAGACTGTTCTATTTGAAGTTTATCAGCCTGACTTGCGCTTATGGTCATTTCTCCGTACAAGTCACTGTTATCAACTATCATGCCGAGCAGCACACCTTCGGCAATTTGTTGGCCAATTTCTAAGTTATCATTTAATTGCAATACAATGCCGTCAATAGGGGCTGTGATCACCAAATTAGCTAAGTCTTTTTTTAACATCTCTAGTTGGCTAGTAACTCGCTGTAACTTGTATTGATGTGAAGTTAAATTGGCTTTATTGATTTTCTCCATAGAAATCAGTTTGTTTTTAGCCACTTGTATTTTTAGCTTTTGATTTTCATACGCCATTTTAGCTTTGTGTAAATCTAACTTGGAAATGATGTTCTTCTCATGTAACTGAGTTTTAGCATCTAAATCAGCTTTTAAAATGCTTAGATCAGATTGAGCGATATCGATACTGGATTCTTGCTGCCAATAGGCTTGATTAAGCTCAGTTTTTAAGGCATCGATATTGGATTGTTCTTCAAGTAGTTGCAGCTTAGCTTCCTCGACCTGTCGGTTAAGTTTAGGATTGAATAACTTAATGATTGGCTGGCCTTTCACCACATTTGCCCCTGGCTTTAAGGTAATTTCTTCAATCATGCCAGATGAAAGTGCAATTAAACTGTTACGGGTATTGGCTTTTAACTTGCCATGCGCGCGGATCTCTTCAACCAAATCGCCCTTAAATACTTGATGTGTTTGTTGTTCATCTATTGATGAGTGACGAAAAAAAATCGCCCAAACTGAAACACTTATTACAATTGCTGTCGTAAATATTACAGGGTATTTAATCGATAATTTTTTATCTTCTGGAATGCTAAACATGTCACACCTCAACTATTCATTAAGGCGTTTAAGTAAATTAAATCTGATGTTTTACATTGAGTTATGTGCTTTGGAACTGGGGTGAAAGCTACGGAAAGTGTTTTAAAATTTTTGTAATTCATATCAGTCCTTGTCATGATTTTAAACCTAGTAAACTCCTCGTAGGTCTAAAAAACATATCGGACAAATGATTAAGTTTCAAGCAATTTTTAAACTGTAAATATTATTATTTCATTGTACGAAGACATTAGTTGACATAATAATGCAAACTTGTGTAGGTTAAAAAATGTGCTTTTTACATGGTGTGAAAGCAACAGGTTAATCGAGTCTTTAAACACCTATCAAAATATTAAAAGCAATAGTGACACTCTATAAGGAAATAACATGAAAATAATAATAAGCGGATTAATATTGTTAATAAGCCAAGTAGCGTTAGCTGGGGAAGTAAAAACGCTAACTCAAGAATTGCTTAATCTATACAAGTTACAACAGTCTGAAAAATCTCTGCCTATCTCTGGGCTTTACGTGTATGACTCAGAGAAACAACACTACTTATCCAAGCAACAAGCTGAGGTTTGGATCCAACAAATCGCTCAACATTCGCTTTCTGAAAAACAGCTAAAAATGATGAAAAACTTATCAAAAGCGATAGAAAAAACTGATATTTCAAAAGAGCAAATTAAAGCCGTATCAAGCAATATTATGTTTGATAAGCCTTATTTAGTGATTTACCACAATGTTGGTCAAGAAATGTTAGCCATGTTAGGTGAAAGTGCAATACCTTTTGCAGAAGCTGAAAAGAAGTTTCTGTCTGTATTACAACAAGCTGAAAGCGTTAATGTTTATAAGTTTCAATAGTTGAAATGTACAAAAGGGAGGTAAACATGAAATCTATTTCGTTATTAGTATTACTGTTGGGTTTTAGTGTTCAGAATGCGTATGCCGAAAAGGTAACCGTTAATGCGAAAGAGCTTGAGCGGATTTATCAATTGCAGGAAAGTAAAGCTGGTTTAAGTTTTCCCGCTTTGTTTATATACGATACTCAAAATCAGCGTTATTTAACGCAACAAGAAGTTTTTAACTACTTGAAAATTGCCACAGAAATAGAATTAACTGAACACGACTTGTCTACACTAAGGCATTATATTAAGCCGATTATTAAGCCTGATGTATCTATTGCACAAATGAAACAAGTTACCAAGGTTATTGAGTTCACTCAGCCATATGTGGCGTTTTACCATGATATTGACAACGACATGTTAGCATCTATCGGCGGAGACGGACACATAGCAAGCCAGTCTAAAATAATGAAAATATTGCAATCAGCAAAAAATATTCAAGTATATACTTATACAGATTAGCTCCTCAGGATCAGTCATTGGACTTTTCTAGCAAGACAATATCTTTTCTTGATGAGGCGATTTGTGTACCCAACACACTGTGATGTTTGATATCACTTAGCCTGCTAAATTGTGGTGCAACTGTCGTTAACAACTGAAATTTTTCGGTTATTACTTGGTATCGCCACAATTCGTCTTTGCCATTCATACCGATAATGTCATTGTTTTGCATTAAAAATACTGAGCCTGTAACTTGGTGTCGCAAAGACGTGACAGGGCTGGCACCTGTTAGCTGTAGCTGCCAAATTTGCTGCTCAGTATCTAAATAATATAAAACGCCGTTGTTTGCTAGTTGTGCCCATAACACCTCTTGAGCAAGCAATACTGTAGGTTTGAGGTCTTTAAGGTTTAGTTTTATTAAAGTTAGCTGGCCGTTTAATCTCACTTTGATCAACAGCTGTTGCTTGTCTGTCCATTGGTAAACTTCAGTGACGGGGAAGTTTAACGCGATTGTTTTTTCGCTCTTATCGAGAAATACCTGAGTTAATACACCGTTTTTAGCTAATAGCATACTGTCGCCGTTAGGGCTCCATACAAAGCGTGACAACAAATCGCCGCTGTTAAATTTGGTCAGCTTGGTTAATTCATTATTACTGTTTTGTAGCCAAAGCTGCTGCTCACCGGTTCTGTCACTGTAAAATGCAATAGCTTGACCTTTCGGCTGAAATTGACCATGTTGTTCGTTAAACGTTGAACGAGAAATACTCGGGTAGGGCAATACGGTTTGATTTAATTCAGACGCCAATAATGGTGGTTTATTTGTTTGAATGTTGATGTTAACCATGGCGATATCGGCGTCGACAAAACCCTGACTGGCGGTGAGTCGATTATGTTTGTTGGCTTTTTGTACACCAAAAATATGATTAAATGCTAAAGTAGAAAGTTTGGAAATTTGCCCTTGATAATTAAGTGCGTAAAGGGTGTTGCCTAAACTAAAAATAAACTGCTCACCTTGAACGTCATAGCGAGCATCTAGAAGCTGACTTTCAGCGATTGACTCTGGAAACTGTATAGGAAATTGTTCGAGCAATTGCCCTGTATTATCTAACCAAATAAGTTGCTGCTGATTGTTTTGATCAAACGCTAACGCTGCAATTTGTTGGCGGTTTTCTGTTTGCAGTAAATGGTAAAGCGTTAAATTATCGGGAGAATAAATGTCGGTGGCATCTGGAGCGTCAGCTTGATATTTGGCAACTCGGGTTTTTCCTTCGTTGGTACGTAACACTGCAATTGCTTGGTTGTTTAACCATACGGGCGAGCTCAGTTTTCCGTCATCACAAGTCGCAACGGTTTGAGGTACTTGTGGTGAATTTAGCGCTTGTTGAAAATCTATGGTCATCAAGCTCCAACAGGCTCTTTGTTCGCTAACACCTGAGCAATTGTTTTTTGCCATAAATGCGATTTTATTGCCTTGTTCAGCAAAGGTATGCGCGCCATAAAATCCTGTACTTTGTGTTAATTGAAACTCACGCTCAGTCGATAACTCTTTTGCCCAAATGTTGTTGGCACACATGCCATCATAACGATGAAAGGTGATGTATTTATCGTCAGGTGAAAATAGGGGATGTGTTTCTTTTTTGTCATGGCTAGTTAATGGTGTGAGCTTGTTATATTGCCATGTGTCTGCGCTATCATGTAAATAAAAAATAATGACAGTAATGAACAGCAATGAAAACACGATAACTGCTGTTGTTTTATAAGAATGAGAAGTTGCCGCTGTTATCTGAATATCGGTGGTATTTGCGTCGTTATGCTGATTAGCCTCTTTTTCTGGCAAATACGGTTTTGCTTTATCATTGTCTACAGCAACTTTAACTGCCTCCGGGTAAACAACCGCTACTTCCAAGCTATAACCACGTTTTGCATGTGTTTTTATGAAGGCTTGTTTTTTACTGTCATCACCAAAGGCTTTTCTCAATTGTGCAATACAGCGTTGTAATGAATTGTTTGAAACCACTGTTTCTGACCATACCCGATCTAACAATTCATCAACACTAACCACTTCACCTTGACGACTGGCTAAGTAAAACAGCACTTCAATGGTTTTAGGTGGCAGGTTTTGCTCTTTTTGTTGGCCATCGTTATGTTGTTCAATAACCAAGTTTCGGCTGCAATCGATATAAAAGTTATCAAGGTAGAATTGCGGGCTCATATTATTTCTTATGCTTTTATTATTATCTTATAGGCTAAATGAATGACATAAATTTGCAAATAGCGAAGCTGTAAATTAACACTTTAATTGTAAGTATAAGCTATAACTTTATGTTTTCAGTGAATAATCAGCGAAAAATCAGCCAAAAAAAAGGACGACTAATGAAGATTAGGTAATAGTTTGCAAACACTGTATGTGTCTATCTATAGGGCTGAAAAAAATGAAACTTATATACTTAATATTGGCGGCTACTTGTTTTTGTGCAACCGCTTTAGCAACAACCAATAATAACAATGCTGTGACTTTTGAGAGTGAAATTACCATTGCTAAGCAGGGGAAATTTCATTCCAAGTTACTCGATGAAGATATTCCATTTAATCTCTATTTACCTAAACACTATCATTTACAATCTAAACAACATACTTACCCTGTTATTTTTATTAATGGTGCGCATGGCAATCAGTTTTTTCATGCGGTAACAGGACTTGTTGAATTCTATTCTCGTTTTGAACGCATGCCAGAATCCATTGTGATCAGCTTAAATTACAGCGGCCATTATCCTGAAATAAACACAAATGGTATGTGGACAAGCAGGGAAGTAATCGATCGATACGGTAAACCTGAATTGTTTAATCAGTTTATGAAACAAGAATTATTGCCCTACTTAACCCAGCAATACCGAGCAAACGACAAGCGAATGATCATTGGTGTTTCAGGTAGCTCAATTTACCCACTTTATAGTTTGTTAAACGACAGTGATCTTTTTAGTGATTATGTATTTTTGGCGTCGAGTGACATGATAGGTATGGGCTTTGATAAAAACGTAGATATTATTGAACAGCTTGCAAGCCTCCCGCAAAAGAACAATATAAAACATAAATCACTAATATATTTAGCAGATGCTGATGATGACCTTGAAAAAAATCAATTGTCGGCTAAAAACCATCAACGAATTAAGCAGTATAAAGCTGATTTAGCCAAAGCGGGCTTTCAGTTAGAAGTCGCTAGTATTGAAAATGAACGCCATTACGATGCACTGCTTAAAACGTTAATGAATGTGTTTGAGTTGCAATACCCTGAATCTTTATGGGCGCCCAAGTACCGACATTTAGAAGCTCAACCAGGAAATACCTTGGCTAATATAGATGCATTTTATCAAACATTAAGTGAGCAAGTTGGTTTTACAGTATTACCCAGAGGCGATCGTTGGAATAGCGTTAACAACCTTAGGCATACGAGTGTTCGTTTAGAGCGTGCCGGTAAATTAGAACAAGCGTTGCAGGTTGCCAACCGATGGCAACAAGATTGGCCATATTCAGCGGAAGCAAAATTAGCAACAGCTAAATTAATGAAAAAGCTTAACCAGCAAGATAAAGCAATGCTAGTGTTAAACAAAGCGATTGTGCTGGCGACCGAACAACAAGTTGCAAACTTAGATGCCTATATAGATTTACAAAAGACATGGCAAAGCCAAAGTGAATAAATCAACAAGGTTAATCTATGTAGTGAACATCTATTGTAGCTAAGTGAGATAAATTCTTATTTTCATTGCTATCAGGTATAATGCGTCGATATTTTTTAAACGGGTATATATATGCGATTTTTATCAAGACGCCTGGTGATGCCAAGTGATTTGAATTACGGTTTATCCTTATTTGGTGGCAGAGCGTTACAATGGATTGACGAAGAAGCGGCAATTTACGCCATTTGTCAGCTTGAAACAAACTACTTAGTCACTAAGCATATTGGTGAAATTTCATTTGAAGCACCAGCAATGCAAGGTGATGTGGTTGAGTTTGGTTTGGAGACAACCAAAGTGGGTCGAACATCGATCACCGTTTCTTGTCTTGTTCGCAATAAAATCACCAAAAAAACCATCTGCCAAGCAGATGATATCGTTTTTGTACAAATTGATCCTGAAACAGGTCAACCTGCACCACATGGCAAAACGCTTGAAGAGCTTGAGCAACAAACCAAAAACGAAATCAAAACCTTAAATTTATAAAACCCTATCTGAGCTGCTAGTTTACCTTGGTGGTAATTGGCAGCTTTTTAAAGCTTAATCGAAAGTTACTGGTAGCAGCGCATTCAATTTGATAAATAATTGAGGTTGGCAAAGGCTGATATCACGTCTTTGGCGAAGGCGATTCTTGGATGTTTCAACGCGCCTTTTTTCCACACTAAATAGATGTTGTTTTCAGGTCCGATTGGGCCAAGTTGGATCAATTCACCAGTTTTGATATGGTCGCGACATAAATAATCAGGTAATACAGAATAGCCAATACCTGCCCTTATTAGGCTAGCGATGGCACGGATATCAGGACAGATGGCAATCACGTTTGAGCTACATCTGGTATTAAATACTCGGTCAAAGTACTGTCTAATTAGTGGTAAATCTTGGTCATAGGTTACAACATGGTAGTTAGCTAGTAATTCTGCAGATATATCTATATCTTGAATTTCTCTGCCTTCAAGGCGATTCATCACTAAACATAATTGTTCTTTGTCTAATACTTCGTAATCAAACAGTGTAGGATCTGGCGCTGAAGCGGCAATTGCAATGTCGGCGGTTTCATTTACAAGTGACTCAAAAATATTCACTTTATTGCCAATGTGCAGTACAACATTGATATTGCCTGCTTGTAGAAGGTTGGCAATTTGTGGCCCTGAAACCAAGCTGAGGTATTCTGCAGGGCCTGCAATATTTAATGTGCCGTAAACAGCGTCTGAACGAGCGCGGATAGACGTGATTTTTTGTTCAAGAATATCAATATGACTAGAAACTTGGAGGGCTAAGTCATGTGCCGTTGGTGTAGGTTTAACACCACGCGCTTGGCGTTCAAATAAGGGCTTCCCAACAACTGACTCCATGGTTTGAATATGTGCAGTGACCGCAGGTTGTGACATACCTAAATTTGCGGCCGCTTTCGTAATATTGCTACAGCGATATACTTCAACAAAAGTTTTTAATTGTGTTAGGTGAGACATAAAATTATCAAGCCATAAATATTCTGATTGCTCTTGCCAATTTATCCGAATTCACAAAGCCTAGCAAATCATCTAGTATGCCTCCACACAATTGCTTTAAGGAAAGTTCCTTAATTCATATCACTATTGAATATTGCACTAGTGATAATAATTTTGATGTGTTAACGCTAATTATTTTAGTCGATGAACTGCAGAAAGCAGCAATAACGTATTACACAGCGTATTAAATAAATGCATTTTGACGTAGAAGGAATTAAGCATGCTTAATTTTATATTTAAAAACCAAACAGAAATTCTTTTTGGTAAAGGGCAAATGAGTGAAGTTACTACAAGATTACCGCAGCAGGCGAAAGTTTTGTTGTTGTACGGTGGTGGCTCAATTAAAAAAAATGGTGTTTATGATCAGGCAATGAGCGCACTTGCCGATGTTGATGTTATTGAATTTTCGGGTGTAGAGCCAAATCCAACGTATGAAACTTTAATGGAAGCTGTTGCAACAGCAAAACAACATAGTGTTAATTTTATCTTAGCTGTTGGTGGTGGCAGTGTTATTGACGGTGCAAAATTTGTAGCTGCAGCCTTTAATTTTGATGGCGACCCTTGGGATATTTTAGTCAAAGGCGCTGCTTTTCATAACCCATTACCAATTGGGGCTGTGCTGACCTTGCCAGCAACAGGATCAGAGAGTAATGGTAATTCTGTGGTGACTAAAAAAGCAACGTCACAAAAACGTGCTTTTGCTTCTGCTACAGTACAGCCACAATTTGCCGTACTTGATCCAGAATATACTTATTCTTTACCGCCTCGTCAGGTGAGTAATGGTGTGGTAGATGCCTTTGTCCATGTTATTGAGCAGTATTTAACTTATCCTGTTAATGCGCCACTGCAAGACAGATTTGCCGAAGGTATTTTGCATACCTTAATTAGTGAAGGTCCCAAAGCATTAAGTGAGCCTGAAAACTATGACGTTAGAGCCAATGTCATGTGGTCGGCAACCATGGCGTTAAATGGCTTAATTGGTCAGGGTGTGCCACAAGATTGGTCTACACATATGATTGGACATGAACTAACTGCACTTTATAACTTAGATCATGCACAAACGTTAGCGATTGTTTTACCTGCAGTGATGTATGTTCAACGTGATAAAAAAGCTGAGAAAATACTGCAACTGGGTGAACGTGTGTTTGGCCTTGCTCAAGATGATAAAGCAGTACAAATTGATCAAACCATTAAAGCGGTGCAAGACTTCTTTGAATCAATGTCGGTACAAACACGCCTAGCTGATTATGACCTAAACGAAAGTGCGGTTGATGCAGTGATTGCCAACCTAGAAAAAAATGGCATGACGGCATTAGGTGAACACGGTGATATCGACTTAACTAAAGCAAGAGAAATACTTACACTTGCCTTATAACTGATATAAACAAGGAGCAAGTCAACTGGCTTTGCTCCTTAGTTTCTAGTGACTAACGAATTATTTAGATTCATTCTTTCTGTAATCAGACGCTACCTTAAAGCGTTTTGCCGTTGTGCTAATGAGCGGGCGATATAAATATCGCAATAAAAAGCCCGGTAATATTCGACCTCTTTCTTCTAAATCAACCCTTGCTCTTGGGTGATCCATAAAGCGAAATCCCGATACCCGATAATCCTCTTCTGGTAAAAGAAACTTTATCTCCCTTAGGTATTTAACCGATTTATAGCCGTAATGTTTAGGGGCGATTAACCTAATCGGGGCACCATGATCAACCGAAAGTGGCTCGCCATTTAAATGGTCGACTAACATCACACTCGGATCGAGCAAATCTTCTAAATACATGCCGGTGCGTGCGCCATCTTGTGCTTTAAGGGCAACACGTGTAGCTGTTTGATTTGGATTAGCTTGAGGTTCGATTACTTGTTGATAAAAGTCGCAAAACCTAACGCCTTCCCAGCAAAGATTTCGATAACTCCATGTGGTAACACAATGAAAATCAGATACTTGTTTAACACGCTCAAGCCCTTCAAATGGATTATTGAGGTCGATTTCATTGGCTAGAGCACCACATAAACGAATTTGTTGGCTTTTAGTTTCGCGAGGAAATCGAGTGGCAAATGGTAGTAGACCAAAGCGATGAAACGAATTTGATTCTTTTTGTCCTGGAGGTAAAGGTGCCATTATTCCATCCTTTGATGATTCAACTGTGTTAATTCAAACCTTACGCTAACAATATGAATGTTTTGTTGATGCTATTCAATGGCTAAACCTTGAAACTTGTAAACATTCACCTTTCAGGCACTTGATTATGATGCTGATTAACAATTCAAACTATTTGCTCAAGTAACTCGTCATTAATAGAAGATGTTTATTTTCTGGGGGAATTCAATGAAGTTAAATTATTTATCGACGGTATTTTTGCTAGTTGCTTTTACTGTAAACGTTAGCGCTAAAGAAAATGAATCGAGCTCAGACACAGTAAAAGCAAAACAAAAAATATTTGAAAACAGTATTCGAGCGATTGATAACAATGGTGAAAGTAGTGAAACAGTAAGTTCTATACAATCTCGTATGCAAGCATTGGCGGTACCTGGCGTTAGCATTGCTGTTTTTGATAATAATCAAATTCTATGGGCACAGGGGTATGGTGTTTCAATGAAAGCACCAAAACAACAAGTCACAATCGATACGGTATTTCAGGCGGCGTCTATTTCGAAGGCTGTCACTAGCGTTGCCGCTTTTCAGATGATTGAACGTGGTAAGTTTGACCTTGATGAAAATGTCAATAACAAGCTAAAGCACTGGCAAGTGCCAGAAAACCAATATACAAAAAAACATAAAGTAACCCCTCGTAATATCATGAGCCACACATCAGGTTTGAGTGTTTCTGGTTTTGCCGGTTATGAAACTAAAGAGCAAGTTCCTTCGATAATAGACATTTTAAACGGTGAAAATGGCAGTAATTCAGCTGCAGTTAGGGTGTTTCAAACACCTGGACAGTCAGAATATTACTCTGGTGGTGGAATGACGGTATTGCAGTTATTAATGGAAGATAGCAGTGAACAATCCTTTGCTGCGCTATTAAAACAACAATTACTCGAACCGTTGACTATGACAAACAGTACATTTGAGTTGCAGCCCAAACACATTCCCTTGTCAAATATAGCGAGTGGTTACGATGGCGATGGTAAATTGATTGCAGCAGGCCACCATTTTTATCCAGAAAAAGCTGCAGCAGGGTTATGGAGTACGCCCAGCGATTTAGCAACGTTTATGATTGCTTTGGGTCAAGCTTATCGCGGTGAGAGTGAAAAATTGCTATCACAGCAGTCAGCAAAAATAATGTTAACTCGAGTGCCAGGTGCCGGTGGTACTGGTATAGGTATTGATGGTAAAGCACAAGCTTTTCGTTTTAGACATAGTGGCGGAAACGCAGGGTTTACCTGTTATGCCGTGTCTTTTGCCAATTCAGGTAAAGGTTTTGTGGTGATGACCAACTCAGATAATGGCTTTAGGCTTATACATGAAATTAGCCGAACATTATCTGAAGTATACCAGTGGCCTGCTATGTGGATGCGAGAGTAACCGTCGGTAATTATTAAATTAGATCCTAAGTTTATCCGTTGCCAATTTAACGATAGCAGGATCAATTGGCGGCGGTGTGGTGTCTAAGTTGTTGCTTAAACCTTTAGCAATGACCTCTAAACCTGATAAGCGAGCAAACCATTTATGTTCTGCCGCTATGGCATGCCAAGGCGCTGCTTCGGTTGAGGTATATTTAAACATCTCGTTGGCAGCCTCAATGTAGAACGGCCATTTTTCTCTGTTGCGAATGTCTTCTTCTGTCAATTTCCAGCGTTTTAGTGGGTTATTTAATCGTTCAACAAATCGCTTTAACTGTTCTTCAGGTGAAGTATGTAAGTAAAGTTTGATAATTTTTACTCTATCATCGACTAACATACGCTCAAATTCGTTTATTTCTTGATAGGCTCTTTGCCACTCTGTAGTGTTTGCAAAACCTTCCACGCGTTCAACTAATACTCGCCCGTAATATGAACGGTCAAATATAGCCATTTTTCCTGCAGGTGGTAGATGCTTTTGAAAACGGTATAAATAGTGTCTGCTTTGTTCTTCTTTGTTGGGTGCTGATATTGGATAGACGCGATACCCTCTTGGATCAAGTTTTTCTGTAAGCCGGCGAATTAAGCCACCTTTACCGCTGGCATCTTGCCCCTCTAATACAATGATTGCTCTTTCATCTTGGTGATAAAACGCCTGTTGAATATTTAATAATTGCTTTTGTAGTTTGTTTAGCCGGCTTAAATAATGTTTTTTGTTGTCCACAACACTACTGTTTAAGTCAAGTTGCTCAAGTTGTACCGGATCAGCCTGTAATTTAATTGATGATGGCAAATACATAGTTAAATGATGGGGTTAACCTTGTTATTGGTTGTGGTTTTAGCATAGCGGCTTTATCAACTGACAGTAAAGTGCGATTGTATTCTTATTATGTTTATCTGCTTGAAATAAAAGCGTCATACAAAAGTAACATGAGTGTCATTATTTCGCACTATCGTGAGTTTAGTGCAGTAATTGAGCAAACACTGATGATAAAAGTAGATGATGTCGTAGAGCAAAACTTACCTAAACTTCAAGGCAAACCTTGGCTTGAAAAACCGATTAAAGCCATTCTAAAAAGTTTACTTCATGAAAAGAAATTCCAAGCATTTGAGGAAAAGTATCCGCATTTAACGGGTTTTGATTTTGTTGAGCAATGTTTAGAGCACCTAGACATCAGTTATTCTGTGCGTGACGTAGAACGGGAAAATATTCCTAGCCAAGGTCGAGTGGTGATTATTGCAAACCACCCGATTGGCTCAATTGATGGTTTAGCTTTGATTAAATTAGTGAGCGATATTCGTCGCGACGTTAAAGTAGTGGTCAACAGTATGTTGATGGCATTAAAACCACTACAACCCATTTTGCTGCCAGTAAACAATATGGGCGGTAAAACTCCAAAAGATAACTTAAAAGCCATCAATGCACACTTACAACACGAAGGGGCAATTATCGTTTTTCCTGCTGGGGAAGTATCACGACTTAGACCTGTTGGAGTTAGGGATACTAAATGGCATTCGGGTTTTTTAAAGTTTGCCCAACAAACCAAATCGCCAATTGTACCTGTGTATATTGATGCAAAAAACTCGGCAACTTTTTATGGTGTTTCTATGATGTATAAACCAGCATCAACTTTATTGTTAGTTGATGAAATGTTTAAACAGCAGCAGAAAAACCTTGCCATGCGTGTGGGTCGAAAAATTCCATTTGAGAGTTATCAGCAAGCTAAATTAGATATTAAAACCAAAACTAAGTTGTTTAAGCGTCATCTGTATCGATTAAAGAAAAACCAGTCAGATATCTTTGAAACACAGTCAGCGATCGCAAATCGCGAAGATCCTAAGTTACTGAAAAAGGCAATTAAAGCGTGTGAACATTTAGGACAAACCCAAGACGGCAAACAGATTTACCTGCACCGTTTTGGCGAAGACGATCCGATTATGCGCGAAATAGGTGTGCTTAGAGAAGAAGCGTTTCGTGCGGTAGGAGAAGGGTCAAATTTACGCCGTGATATTGATGTTTATGATAAACATTATCTACACCTCATTTTATGGGATGAAGAAGACTTAGAAATTGTTGGTGCTTATCGTTTGGCTGATACCAAAGACGTTATTGCCAATAAAGGGATCAAAGGTTTATACACTCATACTTTGTTTGCTTTAAGCAATGAAATGAACCCTTATTTAGAACAAGGGCTTGAGCTTGGACGAAGCTTTGTTCAGCCCAAATACTGGGGAAAACGCAGTTTAGATTACTTGTGGTATGGCATTGGCGCCTTTATCAGCAAATACCCTAAATACCGCTATTTATTTGGCCCTGTCAGTATTAGTAACAATATGCCTCAGGCTGCAAAAGAACTAATGGTGTATTTTTACAAATTGTACTTTGGTAGCGATCAAGCATTGGCTCCTTCACGTTCGCCCTTTACTTTGCAGCAATCGGTGGTAGAGCAGCTTAAACATCAATTTACTGGCGATGATTACAAAGCCGATTTCACTCAGCTTAAACATTTACTCGCCAATATGGGGACAACAGTGCCAACGCTTTATAAGCAATATAGTGAACTAACAGAAGCGGGTGGTGTGCAGTTTATCGACTTTGGCGTTGATTGTGATTTTGCTAATTGTGTTGATGGCTTAGTATTGCTAGACATTGAAAAGTTGAAGGCAAAAAAACGAGCACGGTATTTAAAAGCCGCAGAATAGATTTTCTTCACTCAACTTGTTAAGTCACTGAATCTGTATTATTTTGTTGCCCTTTAATATTGGTTAAAGGGCAACATTTTGCTAAACGATATTTGCATTTTATATGTAGAAGACGATAAAAGCAGCGCAGAAATTCTCACTTTGTATTTACAAAAGCAGGGCTACAAAGTGACCTATTGCGACAATGCCATTGATGCAAACAGAGCACTTGATAACCTTTCCTTTCATTTAGCTATTTTCGACATTATGTTGCCTGGCGGTGACGGCAGAACACTGTTGGAAAAGGCCGTTGAGAAATCGCTCCCTAGTATGATGGTTACTGCTAAGGTTGCTGAAAATGATCGCATCAATGGCTTTGATTTAGGGGCAGACGATTATGTGTGTAAACCCTATAGTCCCAGAGAAGTCGTATCACGTGTACAAGCCTTATTAAAACGTACTTATCGTGAAACGGTGCAAACAAAAAACTTACGCTTTCAAGGCTTACAAATCGATTTACAAACCAAGCTGGTTGAAGTTAACGAACAAGCGATCAAACTTACCGCGGTTGAATTTTCCATGTTGACTTACTTAGCCAATAAAGCACAACACATTATTTCGAGAGATCAGCTGATTAGCCAAGTGTGGGGCGATACGGCAGAGATTACTGACCGAGCGGTTGATACCCATCTTGCCAATTTGCGCAAAAAACTTGGCGACAGTAAAAAAGCACCTAAATTTATTGCTACCCATTATGGGCAGGGTTACCAATTTATCGCAGGTAAAGTGTCGTGAAGCTAAAAACTAAGTTTACGCTACTGGTGGCGGGCTGCATGTTAATGTTGCTAGGCAGCTACTATTTACTTTCCATTCGCTCTGCCAGTCATGCCTTTGTTGAATTTAACCAAAAAAGTGTGATGTTAATTACCAATGCCATGTTAGAGGACGACATTGTTGAAGCCTCTTGGCAGGAAATACCCAAATCATTAAATATCAATGAGCAACTAGCGGCGCTAGCGGCCAAACATAACGACCAGATATTTGTCTTGCTTGATGAACAACAACATATGGTCATTCAAGGCAAAAACTCATATGCTGAATTTCAATATGTTCCGGTAGACGATGGCCACCAGTTCAAGGTGATTTTGCCTGGACATTCTCCGTTTTTAGTTCAGTACAGCCGAGCACAGTTAACGCTCAATTGGCAGAATAAGGCTTACGCACTTTTTTGGTTACCGCGTGACTCTCTTGATCGCAAACAACAAGAGTCTTTATTGATGTCTAGGTTAGCGGATGAATTTATGGTGAGTTTGTTAGTGTTATCACTTTTGGCAGCTGGGCTTTCGTGGTTAGGTGCTTGGTATTTTTTAAGACCACTAAAACGTTTGAAGTCAGGTTTTACCGCCATTGAGCAAGGGCAGCTTGATACCCAAATTGCAGTAAAAGGCAAAGATGAAGTGGCCGATATTGTCGCGGGTTTTAATCGCCTTGCTGCTTGGCTTCATGCCTTGCATCAGCAATACCGTCAAATGAATTCAGATTTGTCTCATGAGTTGAGAACGCCAATTAATGCTATTCGCTCAAGAATTGAAGCAATGGAAGATGGTATTGTGCCGATGAATGCCGAGCAACTCAGTATATTATCGGCTGATCTTAATTCGCTAAATCAGCTAGTTGATGATTTAAGTTTGTTGTCGCTTACCGAGTCAAAACAGCTGGTGTTAGAACTGAGTAAAATCAGTTTGTCTGATCTGCTTGATGAAATCGCTGCCCGATATCAATTACAAGCTGTACAAGCGGGAATTGAGTTGCAGGTAAATATTCAATCGAATGTTATTGCAAATATTGATGCCTTAAGAGTGCGGCAAATCGTGGTGAATTTACTAGATAACGCCTTTAAATATGGCGCTCAAGGCAAAGTTATTGCTTTAACATTAGAGCGTTCTGAGCAATATACAGACATTGTGGTTAGCGATAAAGGGCAGGGGATGAATGAACAGCAACAACAAGCGGTATTTGGTCGCTTTTACCGCGCTCAACAATCTCGCAGTGATAAAAATAGCTTAGGATTAGGTTTAGCTATTTGTCGTCAACTGGCTGAATTAATGGATGCACAGTTGCTGTTACATAGCGCACCAAATAAAGGAGCAACCTTTACGTTAAGATTTTCTGACATTTCTTGATAATTGCTTAACAATTGCTTTGTAAAGTTCTCACCATCAACAAGAATTAAAACAGGTGAGTGACTTATGAAAACAAGATTATCAACATTATCAGCAGCTTTTATCTCAATGGTTTCAACTAACGTATTGGCAGACCCTACACATAACGTAACCACAGTACCGATGCAATTGAATAAGTATGGTCACGTTTATGTATCAGCACAAATCAATGACCGCGTTGAGCAAGCTATGATACTAGATACTGCAGCGACGGCTGGAGTTATTCCTAAATCTTGGTTTAACGAGTTAAACATTGCAAAAGATAAACTATTTACAGAAGAAACCCAGGGAGCAGTTGGCAAGGTAACTTTAACTAAAGCTGAATTAAATAATACTCAAATTGCAGAGGCTCAAGTTAGCGACTTAGGGTATGTGGTGCAGGATATGTCATCCCTTGCTTTACCCGATGGAAGAATTCCAGGCATTATCGGCAAAGGCTTTTTAGAAAACTACTGCACTGTATTTGATTTTAAAAATAAACAAGTAACTTTTGCTAAAAATGGTTGCCCTAATGAGCTGGTCAGCGAATTGAAGGTTAGCGAGTTTTGGCTTGAAGATGGCATGATTAAACTAAATACTCGCTTTTCAGGTGAAATCATTGAGGCGATTTTAGATACGGGCTCTCCGGTTAATATATTAAATCCGGCGTTGTTGGCAAAAGTGGATACCGAGCAACTAGAGAAAAAAGAGCTAAAAGGTTTAAATAACCACGGTGTTACTAAGCAAAAGTTAGGCAATGTCAGCTTTCATGTTGGAGAAAACCTATTAACGAGCGTGAAAAATGTTGCCTCAGATTTACCGGTATTTCATGCACTAGGTTACAAAGATAAACCTGTGTTATTGATGGGTTTGTCAAACTTCACGAACAACAAATTGGTCGTTGACTACACAACAAATAAAATTTACTTCTAATATGGTGTTCAAGATATAAACAATCAGCCGTGTAACAAAACCAGACCTTATGTCTGGTTTTGTTTTTTGTTACGCCATTAAGTTTAATAGCAGCTGTTGATAGATATTATCTAACACTAAGATATCTTCAATTTCTACAGATTCATTAACTTGATGGATTGTTTTATTAGGAACACCTAGCTCAATAACTTGGCAGCCTGATTGAGCTAAAAATCGACCATCTGAGGTGCCGCCAGACGTTGAAAGGCGAGGGAAGCGATGACAAACCTGATATATCGCCTGTTCTGCTGCGGTAATCAACGAGATACTGTTATTGTTCGGTTTTTCAGTAAAATAAGGAATGCAGGGGCGCTGCCAAGTTAAAGAGAGGGTCAGCTCATCATTGATCATTTCATCAACGATTTGTTTGATGCGCTGCTCTACTGTTTCTTGATGGTATTTATGGCTGTACCTGACGTTAAAACTGACTTTTGCACTACCCGGAATTATATTATCTGTCCAAGGTCCGGTATCAATAGACGTTACTTGTAAACTTGAACCTGGGAAATCGACACTACCTTCATCCCAAGCTAATTCACTGAGTAAATAGGCGAGCTTTGCTGCACCGTGAGCGGCGTTTTTAGCGACATGAGGATAAGCAACATGGCCTTGCTTGCCCTGAATAACGATATCCCCTGAAATTGCACCCCTGCGACCAACCTTGATGACATCGCCGGTTACTTCAGAAGCCGTTGGCTCACCGACGATACACAGGTGTGGCATCAATTGCTGTTGTTGCAGATAGGCGACAATTTCTTTGGTGCCAAAGTCTGCTTCACCTTCTTCATCACTGGTGATCAAAAAGAAAAACTGATTGTTGACTAAATCTAGAGTTTCCTTTACTCGTGAAAAGGCATGCAACATGGTGGCAATACCACCTTTCATGTCGGCTATACCTCGAGCATAAATTTTTCCCTGATCAATCGTTGGCGTGAATGCTTGGTGTTTCCAGCGTGCTAAGTCGCCTGGCGGTACAACATCTGTGTGGCCGGCAAAGGCGATACGTTTGTCACCATGACCAATTTTTGCAACTAAATTACTTACACCATTTACGGTAAATTGATGGCAGCTAAAACCTAAACCTACAAGCTGCTCAGCTAAGTATTGCTGACAACCAGCATCATTGGGCGTTATTGATGGTTTACTTAATAGTGTATGTAAATGGCGATATAAAAGAGTCTGGCTAAAATCTTCACTGGTAGGTGTTCGTGTTATTGGTGAATAAGCAAGGCTATTTATCATTGATGTTTAGTTGGCCATGAATATTACTGATTAGTTTGCGAACACAATATGAATGACAGATGAAACTAGTGTGACAAATTCGCGACACTTTTTGTTTAAATTAAGTGGTGCGCGACAAAATATTGTCCTAAACCAATAGTAAAAACAAACAGGCCAAGTGCACTATGTTCAATAACAACGACAGCGGTTGATTTAGATTCGATAAAGCGAAAACTGAACAATAAACTGCCAATAAATGACAGTAATACCGCAACCCAATTACCGTAAATTAGATGTGCAATGCCAAAACTAACGCTCCCTAGTAAGGCTCGGTGTTTTTTCTTTTGAATAATTTTTTTATAACGATGAAAGAAAAAAGTACGAAAGACAATTTCTTGTGGAATGACCGATAAAATGGGGTAAAGCAATAACAGCAGCAGCCACTTATTAGTGTGTTCAAAGGGCAGCGTCAGGAGCTTATCAGGTAAAAACAATATCGTTAATAACAATAATACTGAAGAGGTTGCAGCAAAGGTTTTAACTAGGGGGTTGAGATCAGCTAGTTGCATTTTTTTCATGCGCTGCCAGTGCTTTTGTAAAATTCCTCGCCGATATAACAGCTGAGCACAACACAGGGCGATCACGACAATAATAGGAACAGCAAAAGCTCCAAGGTGCTCACGAAAAATAAACAGAGCCATTGGCAACAACCAAAAAATACCGAAAAACTCACACCAGCGTAACCACATAAGCCCCTCCCAATCACTCAAGTGTAGTTCATGGCAATTGTTATGTGACAAAACTTGTCAATTTTGTCTAAATTTTGTCATTTAACTTCAAAGATTGTGTCATGTCATTGTCATATAAAGGGGCTACTTTTTGTACTTATGGCGATGCTAGACAACATCTATCGAGCGGATCTCAGGCTTTTGCTTTGGTGCAGGAAGTCGAGATACTATCCGCAATTTATCTTAGCCGTTAGAGCCTTATCTAAAACGGGTGACGGTTACATGCAATTTATTTTTCCTGCAATGTACTGGTTGTTTAGTCCCATAACAGGTAAAGCATTTTTTATGCTGGCGCTGTTAGCATTTGCCATTGAGCGGCCGATTTATTATGTATTAAAAAATGTGCTCAAGCGCAGAAGGCCACCTGAGGTTGTGCCCGACTTCACGAGTATTATTAGAGCATCTGATCAATTTAGCTTTCCATCTGGACATACCATGGCAGCGTTTTTATTGGCTGGATTGGCCGCCATGTCGATTGGGGTAGCTGCATTTCCACTTTATATTTGGGCATGCCTAGTGGCCGCGTCACGCGTGATATTAGGGGTGCATTTTCCTTCAGACACAATTGCAGGTGCCTTGTTAGGTACTTCAATTGCCTATGGTGTAGTGACTTTATGAAAATACTTTATGGTATTCAAGCAACGGGAAATGGCCACATTTCTCGCTCTAGGGTGATGGCAAAATACCTTAAACAACACAAGGTGGATGTGACGTATTTATTCTCAGGTAGAGAGCAAGAAAAGTTGTTTGATATGGAAATATTTGGTGATTACCTGTATCGCCGAGGTTTGACATTTTCAACGTCTGCTGGGCAAATGAACTATGTTAAAACACTGTTTACTAACAATGTTTTTGGTTTTATTCGTGATATTTATTCGCTTGATGTCAGTGAATATGATTTGGTGATTACAGATTTTGAACCCATCACAGCATGGGCTGCCAAGCGCCAAGGGGTTAAATCTTTAGCAATTGGCCATCAATACGCATTTGGCCCCAATACCCCAGTAGCTGGCGAAACGTATATAGCGCGCAAAATTATGCAACACTTTGCTCCTGCTGAGCAGTCGTTTGGTTTACATTGGTCAAAGTTTGACGAAAACGTTTTACCGCCAATCATCGATGTTGAATTAGAAAAAACGGAAAACAATGGACCGATTTTAGTCTACTTGCCGTTTGAAGATCAGCACTATGTCACTGAAGTATTAAACGAATTCCCAGAATTTCATTTTGTTCAGTATTCACAGGAGCTAGACAATAGTCAGCTTGGCAATGTGGACTTACGTAAAACTTGTTATGAAGGCTTTAAAGCGGATTTAAAGCGCGCCAGTGGTGTGATTTGTAATAGCGGTTTTGAACTAAACAGCGAATGTATCCACTTGGGCATCCCAATATTAACCAAACCTATCAGTGGGCAAATGGAGCAGGAGTCTAATGCTTTAGCGCTTAAACAACTTGGGCTTGGCGAAATCATGAGCGACATTGAACCAAACAGGATTGAACATTGGCTAAAACATTTACCGACTCAGCCAAGACGAAAAACACCAGATGTTGCTAAAGAAATTGTTAATTGGTTAGTTAATGAGCCCAAAGCCAGTGCAGGTGAATTCTCACAAAAGCTGTGGCGTTCTAGTTAGTTTGTTATTCACTGCTTAAAAATCATTCATATTTTTTTACATTTTCGAAAACCCTATTCAAGCCCTTATCCATTAAGGGCTTTTACTTTATTTTTTAGCTAAATCGTCAATAAGAACTATTTTTTGTGTTTTGAGTTACTTGTGTTTTGGTGTGTTGGTGATGTATAACACTGTTAGGTTGTTTATGATGGAAGAAGGATATGACAATACACTGGCAAGACGATAAGCCGATATACCTGCAATTATATCAGCAGGTGGTATTGAGGATTATCGATGGGCATATTAAAGAGGGAGAAGCATTGCCTTCTGTTCGTAAAGTGGCAGCGCAATATCAGCTAAACCCATTAACAATTTCAAAGGCGTATCAAATGTTGCAGGATGAAAACTTAGTTGAAAAACAGCGTGGCAAAGGTTTGTTTGTCAAAGAAGGTGTGCAAGAGCTGATGTTAGTGCGTGAGCGAGATATCTTTTTAACCGAGCAATGGCCTCAAGTGTTAGCGCAAATCAATCGTCTTAAATTGTCTGCTGAACAATTGTTATCAACCAAAGGAGAAGCTTAATGGAAAATTTAGTTTCACTTAAAAAGGTGTCTAAACAGTATGGTAAAAAAGCTGTTGTTGATCAGGTTGATTTAACAATAAGCGCAGGACAAATTGTGGGTTTAGTAGGCCCAAATGGCGCGGGTAAAACAACGTGTTTACAAAGTTTACTTGGCTTAACTGACTACGACGGTGAAATTGACGTATTGGGGTTTGAACCAAAGTCGCAACGCACAGCCATGTTAGAACAAGTAGCCTATATCGCAGATGTTGCCGTTTTACCAAAGTGGATAACTGCAAACCAGTTACTCAGTTACATGGAATCTATACATCCTAAATTTAGCCGCGAAAAAGCTGAATCATTTTTAGCAAAAACCAATATTGGCTTAACTAGTAAAGTCGGGCAGTTATCTAAAGGTATGGTGGTGCAACTACATTTAGCATTAATTTTAGCAATTGATGCGCAAGTGTTAGTTCTAGACGAGCCTACGTTGGGTTTAGATCTATTAACAAGACGTCAGTTTTATAGTCACTTACTGGAAGAGTTTTACACTGAAGAGAAGTGTATATTAATCACGACTCATCAAATTGAAGAAATAGAGCACATTTTAACCGACGTCGCCTTTATTCAAGACGGCAAAATTGTGCTTGCAGAAAGCACAGAGCACATCAAAGAAAGGTTTAAGTTAGTTGCGGTTTCACCTGAAAATGAGTCACAAGCTAGTTCGCTTAAACCTCTCACTTCAAACAGATTAATGGGTATAACCACCATGTTATTTGATAATGCCGATTCTTCAGCATTATCCGGGGTCGGTAAAGTGTCAACGCCAAGTTTGGCTGACATCTTTGTTGGTGTGATGGCCAAGGAGGTTTATTAATGAATATTTCAATGATCAAAGCCAATATTCAAAAGGAAATATGGGAATATAAAAAGATATTTTTATATGTACCTGTTGTTATAGCTGCCATTTTGATATTGGCACCTATCATTAGTTATGCCTTGAGCGAACCTATGGTTTTTCAACATACAGGCTCCTTTGACAATATACCCGAAGAGCAAATTAATGAGCTGTTTACAAAGTTATCATTTGGCTTTATCGCCATTTTATTTGCGCCATTTTTAGTTGTTGCTTTTGCTGTTCAGCTTTATTACTTCACCGCGTGTTTATTTGATGAGCGCAGAGATAACTCGGTATTGTTTTGGCGCTCGTTGCCTGTTTCAGATGCACAAAGTATTGGCGTGAAAATGCTTGTTGGTGCCATCATTTTACCAGGGGCTTTTTTGTTGGCTGCAACCATAATTGCCATTATCTATATGTTGTTTGCTGCCATGGGCGGAGTAACATTAACTACAGGGCAAGAAATAAATTTGTGGAGCGCCTTTTTCTCAGGAGGTTGGATCAGCAATATACTGTCATTTTGGGTATCGTTAGTGTTATTTGCTGTCTGGTTATTCCCTGTTTACGCTTGGTTTATGTTAGCCTCAATGTACGCGAAAAAGGCGCCATTTTTATGGGCGGTTCTTCCGGTAGTGCTTGTGTTGGTAGTTGAAAGTATCATGGTTTATCACTTTAAAGTCATGGACCCTTTCTTTAGTAAAATGCTGTTTAACTACTTTGATACTTCAGCAAATATCGCGGCGTTTCATTCGGGCACGGCAAATTATAGTAAGGCTATTATTAATTTAAACTTAGATAAAATAAGTGCATTGGGTGTGTTACTAGGTGCAGGCTTTATGTTCGCGGCCCACTGGCTAAGAGTTAATCGCAGTCACTAAATAGAAAGTATCCACCATTCTAAAAAGCCAGGCTCAATCAGTCTGGCTTTTTTCTTGGCTAATTAAGAAACAATTAATATTGAAGAAAAACTTTATCTCCAAGGGTTGTATTAATTCGACGAACTCTGTAGTTTAATTATTGAACTAATTAGTTATTGGCAACAAGGAATATGGAATATGTTGAAATTTAAAATATTGTTAGGAACATGTGGGATTGTAGCGCTATCTGCTTTCGCGGCAGTACATCAATGGCATATTTATACTTATTATGCAGATGCCTCAATGTCGGTTGAAGTCGGTCAAAGAATAACGTCATGCGGAACGATTAATGATAGAGTAGAAGGTCAAACAACTCCTTATTATAAAATAGTATCAGAAGACTGCGACTCTGTTCCAGGGGACCAAGACTATTGTAGCGAACCCCAAAATGTTATGTTACCAGCTTGTAACATTGAGTGGCCACCGAGATAAATATTCGAAGGTAAATTCGATAAATATTAAGCCAGACTGATTGAGTCTGGTTTTTTCTATCTAAACAAAACTTTCGTCACTTGGGTAATGACCTTGTTCGAGATGAACTTTAACGCGCCCTGCAACGTAAAATAAAGTCTTAATATTTTTGGTATAACAATGATTAACGGCTAATTATGATGTTATCGCACGAATGTGAATCTAGAATTATTGAAATGGCCTGGGAAGATAGAACTCCATTTGAAGCCATTAAATTACAATATGGTTTATCTGAGCCGCAAGTTATAGCTTTTATGCGTACTAAATTAAAAACAAACAGTTTTAAATTGTGGCGAAAGCGTGTTGCTGGTCGCACAACCAAACATACAAAATTGAGAGACCCAAATGTGATAAGGGCCTATTGTAAAACGCAATATAAACATAGGTAGAGTTGCTATGGGGAAGGCTGGTTATGGAAAAATCACCAGCCTTTGATTTGTAATTTCACTGTCTTACAAGAAAGTGAAATTAAGAACGGTTAATACTAACGCCATTAAATATTTATTAGATTTTAGCTTTGCTTTTACATTTGGCTGGCAATTTCAATAAGCACTTCTTCTAGTGCTTTGGCGTGCACTTGAACATCATCAATAAATGACATATCCATAGCATCGATTTTTTGTTGTAATGCTTGAGCAGCCACTTCGTGTTGCTTCATTAGGTCTTGATTAACTTTTGATAAATTTGCTAGCTTATCTGCCATGCGCTGTAGCGAGTTCATGTCGATGTTATTTTCGTTTAAAGCTTCTCGAGCCTGTTCGACGCTTTCTAAACCGCTATCGACAAATTGTGCTTTGCGAGATACTTGCTCGGCTAGTAGGGTTAATTCCTTTTCTTGCTTATCAAAGGCTCTTTCCGTGGCATGAAGTTTCTTTTCTATGGCGGAAATTTTAGCTTGTTGTTCAGGTGTTAAATCTTGCCACAAAATAACTTTGCCATTGACAACATAACGTTTGTCGTTGTCGTTTAACGCGCGATGAATTTGTATATGATTTGGGTTATGTTTGTCAGTATAGGCAATATCAGCTTGAACTGGATTTGTTGTTACAGCCAACAGTCCTAAAATTGTTAAGGCACTACCAGCAGCTAAAATCATTTTGTTTACTATTAAATTTGTCATGTTCCCCTCACTGAACTTATGTCATTCCTTTATTAAGTCGTATCAAATAAAAAAATAGTTTGAAAAAACTTAAATTTTTTTGCGGGGAGATATCTTTAACTTTGGTATCGCGATGAAAAGTGTGTCTTTATGTTGCAGTGATGTCATAGTTTTTTCAAACTATGACATCGATTTAGAGTGTCGAGCGCAGGCTATTAATGGCAATTATGACCATCACCTTGTTTAGTGGCCGCTGAAATCTTATTGGATCGGTCAACCATAAAGATTAACGAACAGAAGTTGCCCGCTAAATGTGAAGAATAGGCCTTGTTGTACTCTAACACTTTATTGCCATCATCCATTTTTAGAAAGCTATCTGGGGTGCCGTATTTTTCAATAATGGCGCCTAATGGTTCACCGTGCCAATGTGACACACTTCCATTTGATGCACATGACGCAACGAACACCAAAGAAAAACAAACGGCTAAGAATTTTTTCATGGTACTTCTCACTGCGATTCTTGTTGCTGATAGAGTTGATTATAAAATGAACAGGTACGATGTGTAAATTATGTGTCTAAAGTTAAATAATTTGAAATAACTCGCTAATGTTCATAAATTTGAACAAGCAAGTGATGTTAAGAGAATAATTAGAACGATTTTAGATGGTTACAGAAGAGCTTAGGTTAAAAAGTCTTTATAGTTTTTAACGCCAAAATAGCGGATAGATTTTTTAACCTTCACTTTTTTGGCAATAAGCATATCACCACAATAGATTTTAACTATTTGCTTATCGCCATTTTGGTCGGTTTCAAACAAATGAGCTTGATTTAACCTTAGGTTATCAAACTCTGAGCGCATGATTAATTTCATTTACAGTCGATTAATTTCCTGGCTCACTTGATAACCTTGGTCGGTTACTATTTTTTCAAGTACAGCAACACGCTCTTCTAACACAGAGACTTGTTTTTTGAGTTGGATATTCTGCTCACTGTTTTTGGCATTATATTGCTGCGTTCTTTCTTTAAACTCTAAGTGTTTTTTGTACATGTCATACAAAACACCAAAACCTACAGAAATCAGTACTATCAGTACTACCATGGTTGTGCCTGTCATGGTTCTCTCCTAAGACATTAAATGTTGTAGTTCTTGTTTTGCTAAGTAATTATCCATAGTAGAGCGAAGTAATTTATAAAGCAAAATAGAACCATCAATTTCTTCTTTACGATTAGTTAAACTTTCAATGTTTAAACCCAAAGGTAATTTGTATGGCAAAACAGCATCTAAAATTTGTCGTAAACTGTTGGTGCAAATACGAATTGATTCATATAAAGGCTTTTCTGCATTTAAAATACGAAGGCAAGTTGCCTCTGGCACACTAACCCCTAACCAATCGATAAAGTCCAAGGTTTTTTCACTGCCACAGGGCGAAAAAGTTAAGATAATGCGTTGCGGTTTTAAGCCTTGTTTCTTACATTCAATGGCATAACGCGTCAACATATCAATGGTGGCTTGTGGATCGTAAATGGCTTGCGAAATAAAAAAGTTACAGCCTTGTTTATGTTTATCGATCAAGCGTTCGTGTTCGTTACCTTTGTTGGCATGTCGTTCTGCAATGGTTACGCCGCCGATAAAAAAATCGTGTTCATTTTCTACAAGTCTGCTATAGGCGTCTTTTAGCGGCAAAGTGACTTGATTGCGACTAGATGGACTACCAACTAATACAATATCGCGCACGCCGTAATCTTGCCAAGCTTCGTTTGCCCACTGATCAAAGGCTTCGCTGTCTGATTGCACTACACTTTTATAAGTAATAACAGGTCTTGAAGACTTTTGATTTAATAACGCTGAATAAAGTCTTGGATCATGTGTTGACTTAAAAGGGAACGGGCGTGGTTTTTTGGTACGAGAATCTTCATTTTGAATGTCATACACAATTAAACCGTCAAAGTCGATATCACTGACGCGTTCTAAAAGTTTGCTGGCGATGGCGTCCACTTGCTCTTGTGGTGTATCACTTTTAGGGGGTGTTGTACCAATAAAATAAACACCACGATTTACATCATTATATCTTGCTCTAAGCTCTGAACCTTGCTGCACGTTTAACACTGCTTCTTTCTATATTAACTTGCGGCTAATGATAACCTGATTTTGATGAAAAATCTTTGTTAACGCTATGAAGAAAAATAATAAATTATCACATTTATATTGAATTGAATTTTATTCATTCATATATCAATAGTTAATTGATTAAGAAGAGTATATTTTTGTGGTGAGTCAACTACGTAGTTTTTGCGTCATGTTATTGCTTTGTTGCGTTGTTGTCGCAGCCAGCATCACTGGGCAAAACGTATCAATTGATAAGCCTATTACCATTGAGAAAGCTGGCGTCGTACTGCAAGATTCGCCAAGTACATTGATGGCTGATGATCCGCATTTTTCATCAGATACTCTTCTTAAAAATGCCGCTGAGCATTTGTTGTATTTACTGCATTTACAACAGCTCGATGTATCAATAAGGTTGCACCAGCAACTACTTAAAACCGATACGAATTTTCCACTCTCTGATGTTTTTACATTTCTGCTAAATAAGCTACAGCTTTAGCAAAAGGCTTTATCACTTGCTGATTAACTCTTACTTAACCTTTTAACCCTTTGGTTTTTTGTAAGAGAGAATTGAGAAAATGTTGCTAGAAATACTTTTGGTGTTTGCACCATTTGTAGTATTTGTACTGTGCGCTATTGTAGGTAGATTACTTTATCGCGTGGCAAAAAAAAGAAAGGCCTTGGCTTTTGTGTTTGGTGTCGCGGTGCAAATGTTTTTACCTGATCCACAAGTGGAGAAAACCATTAAGATGATTGTTTCAGAAAAGAAACTACAAAAATCTGTGGAAAACGAAGAGGACAAGTAAATCCTTTTTATGTCTATCGCCAATGCTAAAACATTGGCAATTTCTCTGTTAAGCGATTTTAAGAGTGGAGATGACAGCTAAGATATCTTGTTTATTTTTTAACGTTTTGATCTGCTGAAATAATTGCTCGGCTTCAGGGTATTGTAGCTTTAAATAACGCAGCCATTGTTTTAGGCGACTAGAAAAATAAAAGCTTTTGTCCCCTTGTAACTCTAACTCTGCATAGTGTTGTAATAGCTCACAAAGTGCAGGCCAAGACATTTTTTCTTCAGTGCCTTTTAGTACATTGGCTAAATTTGGTGTTGCCAAGGCTCCTCGACCTAGCATTAAGTTGCTGGTTTTTGCCTCTAACATACATTGCTGAGCTGAGGCCAAGTCCCATATCTCACCATTGGCGCATAAAGGCATTTGGGTTTTATGCTTGATATTACCGATATGTTGCCAGTAAGCAGGTGGGTTATAACCGTCACGTTTTGTACGTGCATGTATGGTCAGTTCTGATGCTTTTGCTTGTTCAATTGCATCGACTATTTCTTCAAACAAAGATGTGTCGTCAAAACCTAACCGTATCTTTGCTGATACAACTTGTTGACTAGGTACGGCTTGACGCACGGCACTTACAATTTGATAAATGGTTTCTGGTGTTTTTAATAACACCGCACCACCTTTACTTTTATTGACCGTTTTAGCGGGACAACCAAAATTTAGGTCAACACCATGAGAGCCAAGTTCAATAGCTCGCATGGCATTTTCTGCCATCCATTGCGGGTACTGGCCTAATAATTGAACTCGAACTGGCGTACCGTTTGTGGTTTTTCCTTGGTTATTAAGTTCTGGAGAGATCTTTTTGAAGATAGATTTAGGCACAACACCTTTTACTACCCTGACAAATTCTGTTATACACAAATCATATTGATTAATTGAGGTGAGTAATTCGCGCATCAATACGTCTGCTACACCCTCCATCGGAGCGAGAGTGATACGATTTACTTTAGAAAATTCAATGTTGTTTGTTAAGCACATAGACGTTTGTAAACTTCTTATCTATATTAAATTTCTGGAATGGTGAAATTTATCTGAAAACTTCAGGTCTAGATATTTAGAACCAATCACCGGATATGGTATCTATTTTTTAAAATAAAAGGAAAACATGATGAGTATGTCAAAAAAATCTACATTTGCGGCGTTAATTTCAGCGTTTGCTTTGGTTGCTGCGTTTTCAATGCCAGCGAGTGCTTCAAGTAATGTAAATCCATTTGAAGTTGCTGATGTGCAATATTCAGCTGGCCATAACCATGATGCAAGTCACTCGTGTGGTGAAGGTAAAGAAAAGAAAGACAAATGTGGTGAAGGCAAATGCGGCGAAGGCAAAAAAGGCAAGTGCGGCGAAGGTAAAAAAGGTAAATGCGGCGAAGGCAAAAAAGGCAAATGCGGCGAAGACAAAAAAGGTAAATGCGGCGAAGGCAAAAAAGGTAAATGCGGCGAAGGCAAAAAAGGCAAGTGCGGCGAAGACAAAAAAGGTAAGTGCGGCGAAGGTAAAAAAGGTAAAAAAGACAAGTGTGGTGAAGGCAAGTGCGGTGAGTAATCACTAAGCTTATAAAAAACCGCCAATTAAGGCGGTTTTTTTATGCTGGATTGATTAACCCGTAAATTAAATCATCACTCCATTTATCATTGTGCAAAGTATGTTGTTTCAGGTGAGCTTCACGTTCCATGCCCAACTTTTCCATCACTTTCCAACTGCCGATGTTCTCAGCCATACAAATTGCAACAACTTTATGGACATTCAAGGTATTAAAAAGAAATTCAACTAAAGCTTGGCCTGCTTCAGTAATAACACCTTGGCCTTGAAAGTCAGCATATAAAATATAGCCCAATTCAAATCGCATCGAATTTGCACATTGCACTTTAAATCCGATAGTGCCTAATGCATTACCGGTTTCTTTACACACGATTTTATGTGTATGCCAGTGGTCAGGGTTTCCCGTCCATGGCCCGATATTTACTAGAAACTTGGCCCTAAGTTCATGTTCAGGCTGAACCGGACGAATAAAGTGCATTAATTCACTGTTATTCTGCAAATCGAAAAATAATGGCCAATCGTCAGCGTCAAGCGATGTGATAGTAAAACGCTCTGTGTGTATCGTTCTCTTTTGATTTATCAGATCAATTTTCATTTTTTACCTTGAATAATGCGTTTATTACAAGCATATAGTAATTACTTACTCAAGGATACGGAGATTTAATGATGAGTTTAACTGTTGCAGTTACAGGTGCTAATAGAGGTATCGGCTTAGCGTTAACTAAAGAATTTGTACAAAAAGGTTATACGGTATTTGCATTATGTCGAAATGCTTCCCCTGCACTAGAACAATTGAATGTTAAGGTAGTTACAGGCGTTGATGTGGCTAGTGAGCAGGGTTTAAACACTATGGTTGAAGCCCTTGCTGGTGTGAAAATTGACATTTTAGTGTGTAATGCTGGTATTTTACGTGACGAACAACTCGGTCGTTTAAATGTCGATACCATTCGTGAACAATTTGAAGTTAATGCACTAGCACCATTATTAGTGGTGGAGCGTTTGCAGCATCAGTTAGTTGATGGCGGTAAAGTGGCGATGATAACGTCACGCATGGGATCTATCACAGATAACACCTCGGGTGGCCGTTACGGCTATAGAATGTCTAAAGCGGCATTAAACATAGCCTCGGTTTCACTAGCGCAAGATCTTGCACCAAGAAATATTGCTGTTGGTATTTATCATCCAGGTTATGTTCAAACAGATATGGTAAACATGGGCGGAGATATCAGTTCTACCATGGCGGCAGAGAGAATTACAGGGTTAATCGATAGTTTATCTATGGATACCACTGGAGTATTTAAACACTCAAATGGCGAAACCTTACCTTGGTAGCCAAGTCATTGTCTGACAAACATATTCGCATCTGGCAAACCGTTCAGCAAATACCAATGGGTAAAGTTGCAACTTATGGCCAAATCGCTGATTTGGCCGGTTTGCCCGGTCGAGCTCGGCTTGTTGGCAAGGCCCTTGGCCAAGTTCCTGATGGAGGATGGCAAGGAAAGCCAGTGCCATGGTTTCGAGTGATTAATTCACAAGGTAAAATCTCACTACCGCTGGCAAGTGATGCTTTTAATCGTCAACGTACAATGCTTCAAGATGAAGGCATAGTTGTGATTGGCGCAAAAATTAGGTTGCAAGATTTCCAATGGCAGCCTGATATCACTGAATTGTTATTTAAATTATCTTATTAGTATTGTTAAATTCCAACAGCTCTGACAAAAATAAGAGCCTTCTCATTGGTAAACCTCACTATAAAAATTGCTATTCGATCACAAGTTAACTTGATCAATCTCAAGATAAGGATGTATGAAATTTCTTCTATCTCAACTATGCTTAATACAGTTTTGAGTAGATTGGAGTTGTTGTGTGAGTAATTTTTCACCAGTGTTAGAGGGGGATTGTGATCCACAGCTAAATATTTTGTATCACGAGATTCGTGCCGGGTTAGGGTGTAAAACTTTACCGAACTGGGTGACTTACTTAGGCAATAACTATATTAATTTGAAGTCTATCTGGGTTTTTTTTAAAGAAGTGACTACGTCAAAAGCATTAAGTGGTTTACTCAAAGAGTTGATTGTTTTTGCTGTATCTTATAAATCAGGCAGTAGCTATTGTGCTGAATTTCATGCCAGTGAAGCGATAAAGTTGAGTTCAAATTTGGACTTTAACCAATTGAAAGACATTGTTGATGGCCAGAGTAATGGATATATACCTGACAGATATATAACGGCAATTACATTTGCTGTTGCACATTCACAAAGTAAGTGTAATTTAACTGATGAAGGTTACAACGCTCTGTTGGAACAAGGCTTTGAACATGAAGAAATTCAAGAGATCTTTAGTTTATGTGCTCTTGCGCTAGCTTTTAATTCATTCACTAAAGGAATGAATATCCCTATTGATAAGTCGCATAAAGTTGAAGGTTTTTGTGTTTAATCGGGAAAGTTTACGAGTAAATCGCTAATCACTCATAGAAACAAATTAGGTGATGCGGTGCTTAGTCACAACCTAATTTGTTTGTAATGTTGACAGTCTTATTGCCATAAATTTATGGCGAAAACTACAAGCTAGAAGTTCTTCCACCATCAACAGGTAGGTTTATACCTGTTATATACCCTGCAGAAGGAGATGCTAGGAAGGCCGCTGCGGCAGCAAATTCCTCAGGCAGCGCAAATCTTCTCATTGGAATATGTGACTTTTCTAACTCTGTTGCTTGCTCAATAGTGATATTTTGCTTTTTGGCCTTACCAGCAATAATTGCATCTAATCGTGCTGTAGCAGTAGCACCGGGCAGTACATTATTGACGGTAATACCAAAAGGGCCTAATTCGTTGGCCAAGGTTTTTGCCCAACTTGCCACTGCGCCACGAATGGTATTGGAAACCCCTAAATTTGGCAGAGGTTGTTTAACTGAGGTTGAAATCACATTAATAATACGGCCAAAGCCAGTAGATTTCATGTGTGGTATTAACGCTTGCACTAAGTAATGGTTAGAAATCAAATGCAGTTGAAATGCATCGGTAAAGGCATGTACTGACGCTTCATTGGCTGGCCCTGGAGCTGGACCACCGGTGTTATTAATTAAGATATCGTAAGTTGCCCCATTAGCAATGGCACCGCAGATGACTTGATTGACTTGCTCTGGTTGGCTAAAGTCAGCAACTAATACTTCGTGTTTTTGCCCTTTAGTGGTATCAAGTTCTTGTTTTACTAGCTCTAGTGCTTGTTGGTTGCGAGAAAACAGGGTGACGCTGGCACCTAAAGAGGCTAATTCAATAGCACAAGCCTTACCAATACCTTGGCTGCTTCCACAGACTAATGCGCTTTTACCTGTTAAATCTAAATTCATGATGACACTTACTTTGTTAATTGTTTTTTGTCATTTAATCATATTAAAAACAGGCTGCAAAATTAATTGTTCTTATCTTTTTATGCTATCGGGCTGAATGAATTAATTGTTATCATCTGTTTTATCTTTAGCTCATGTTTAAAATTTGATGATAAAAAATTGCCCAGCTGGCATAGACATAATTGGTAAAGGAACGCCGCTCGTTTTTTTACATAGTTCGTTAAGTACAAATAAACAGTGGTTAATGGCAATCAAAGTACTATCGGAGCACTTTACTTGTATCAATGTTGATATTTGTGGTTATGGTCGAGCACCAGAAGTCTTTGACAAAAAGCACTACAGCTTTACTGATGAAATTGACCGTATTAAAGACACTATTGAAGCTATTGGTCTTGCTCAACAACCTATCCGATTGGTCGGCCATTCCTGTGGTGGTGCTATAGCTCTTGCTATGGCAGTGAAATTACCTGAACAAATAGCGGGTATCGCTTTGTTTGAGCCTGTAGCTTTTCATTTACTTAAAGAGGGATGTACCTCGCACTATCAACAAATTCATGACTTCGCAATGCACTTGAAAAATATACCGAATGATCAGGCGGCGCAGGCTTTTGTTAATTTTTGGAATCCAGAAGGTTTTTTCCAAGCGCTCCCTGATAAAGTTCAACGGCAAATGGCCAATTACATGGACAAAGTGCATTTAGACTTTCAAGGTATTTTAGCTGAAACTTATCAGCTTCATGATTTGGCTAGCATAACATGCCCAGCTCTAGTGATGGTGGGAAAACATACTCAGCCTGTCAGCAAAGTACTAAGCAATGAAATATGTCAGCATTTGCCAAATGCTCAGATGGTTGAATTGTCAGGTGGTCATATGGCGCCCATTAGCCATGAAGAGCAAGTAAGTAAACAACTTGTCGCTTTTTTAAAGGCATAAAAAAGCCCGGTGGTTGACCGGGCAAAAAGGAAAATCTAGAGAAAACCAATTAAAGTTGTGTTTAGTTTGTTTTGTTACCCTCTAACAAGCTTTTGCCGTTTATCGCAATTTGACGAGGTTTTAGTGCTTCTGGAATTTCTCTTTGTAAGTCAATGTGTAATAGACCATTTTCCATAAATGCACCAACAACTTTAACATGGTCACCCAGTTGGAACTTACGTTCAAAACTGCGTTCTGCTATGCCTTGGTGTAAAAACTTTCTTTCAGTTTTATCTTTGTCAGCTGCTTTAGTACCTGTAATAACTAGGTTATTCAGCTCTGAGTTGATGGCTAACTCTTGTTCAGCAAAGCCAGCAACTGCCATAGTAATTCGGTATTGATCTTCCGCCAACAACTCAATGTTATATGGAGGAAAAGATGATTGTTTGTCCGCTCTAGACGCTTTGTCTAAAAGACCTGCTAAGTGGTCAAAGCCAATAAATGAACGGTATAGTGGGCTAAAATCTGTAGTAGTACGCATAATTCATATCCTCTTTTAAGCAATATGGTGAATACGGTTGATGAAATAGTTGCTCGATTATATTCGCCGCGTCTATTTGCGTATCAAAAACCGTGTTTAGTATGCCTTTCATCAAGAACAGGCGGTTATATTGTAGTCCCATCAGGCGACTACAATATAAAAGATGAGGACAGTGAAATTTTTTTCAAGAATAAATTTAAAAAAAATTTTGAAATATTTTTAATTGGTTGAAAAGAAAGGAAAAATATTTCCTTTCTTTTTTGTGGAATTATTGTGAGACTGGCGCTGGCTGCTGATTTAATTCATTTAAAGCCGCTAATGCTTGTTGATAATCAGGATGATTTGAAATTTTTTCTACCAGTTCTTTATAAACAACTTTACCTTCTGGATTAATGATAAAAATAGCACGGGTTAGTAATCCCATATCTTTGATCAGTAAACCATACTTTGTACCAAAATCACGCCATACAGCGTCAGAAAGAACCTGAATTTGTGTGACATTTTCTGATTTACAAAAACGCTTTTGCGCAAAAGGTAAATCGTTACTGATAGTTAACATAACAGTATTATCACCAGTGTTAGCTATTTCATCGTTAAATCGTTTAGTTTGTAATGAGCAAACGCCAGTATCTAAACTAGGAACAACAGAAATTAAAATATTTTTGCCATTAAATTCGCTCAATTCAATCGGGGCAAAGTTTTCGTCAACGACTTTAAAGTTAGGAGCATTTTGTCCAACTTCAACTTGCGTGCCAAGCAAAGTGACATACTTTTCACCTGCTTTAACAAGAGAGTTGTTTTCAGGTAAAGAATTATCTAAAAGCGTGTTCGCTATCGCGCTAACAGATGAAAGCATTAAAGCTGCACATAGTAGTTTTTTCATGGTATTCAGATCCATCGTAAATGAAAGCCCAAGATTACCTTTGGCAAAGAAAAATAGCCAATAAATAGTGTTTTTTTTATATTTTATCTATTGTTAACTTGTATTATGCTTAAATGATAATGCTCAATTTTACTGAGCAAATAGCGCACAGTTTTTCCACCACAAATAAGACGAGTTAATCTATGTCCACACCCCTATTAATTTGTGATGATTCTAATATGGCACGTAAGCAGGTGGCTAAGTCGCTACCAGATGGTTGGGATGTTGATATTAGTTTCGCGACCAATGGGCTTGAAGCAATCGAGTTAATAAAACAAGGAAAAGGGGATGTCCTGCTTCTCGATTTAAACATGCCAGAAATGGATGGCTATGAAGTACTCGACGCAATAGTTAAGCAAGATTTACCTACTATGGTGATTGTTATTTCAGGTGATGTGCAACCTGAAGCTCATCAACGTGTTACCAGTATGGGAGCGCTTGATTTCATCAAAAAGCCAATCAACAAAAGTAAATTGTCAGATATTTTAAAAGCTTATGGCATTTTTTCGGGCGAGCAATCCTCGGTAATAGAACAAATTGCTAAAGCGGCAACTGAAGAGGTTAAACCTAGTGTTCAGCCCATGCCGGTTGTTGAAACCCCTGTTAGTATGGCACCCGTTACTAAGGCTGAGCCAGTCATTGAACAAGAAGACCAAGCGCCACAGCTTGAAGCACTCGATCCCGATTTACGCGACTGTTATCAAGAAATCGCCAACGTTGCAATGGGGCAAGCAGGGGACTTACTGGCGAGATTGTTAGACGTTTTTGTCTTGCTACCTATTCCTAATGTTAACCTGATTGAGGTGAGCGAGCTTTCCATGGCGTTGTCTGCGGTTGAAGCTCATGAAAGTACTTCTGGAGTTTGTCAGGGCTTTATTGGCGCAGGTATTTCCGGCGAAGCATTATTGATATTAAATGATTCAAGCTTTAAAGATGTCGCTTCATTAATGAACTATCAATATGAAGTTGATGAGTCTACTGAATTAGAACTGTTAATGGATCTAGCTAATGTTTTGATTGGGGCCTGTTTAAAAGGGGTGTCTGAACAACTAGATATGCCGTTTAGTCAGGGGCATCCTGTAGTGTTGGGTCAGCATCGAAAAATATCAGAGTTAATTGCGACCAATTCGACAAAGTGGCGTCGTACATTAGCTATCGAAATTAGCTATAACATTGAAAATTATCCTATTAAATGTGATTTGTTATTGCTATTTACCGAAGCTTCAATGCAAACCTTAAACAACAAAATAGCTTATCTTCTGGATTAAATTATGTCGTTAGAAAGAGAACAACTAAATGAATTACACTGGTTGATGGAAATGCTCCACACCATAGATGTAGGTTTAGTGGTATTAGACCGTCAGTACAAAATCCAGATTTGGAATGGCTTTATGGAAAATCATAGCGGTTTGTTACCACGAGAAGTGAAAAATGAGCTGATTTTTGATTTGTTTGAGGAAATTCCGAAAGAGTGGTTTATTCGAAAGTCAGAATCGGTTTTTGCTCTGAAAAACAAGGCGTTTACCATTTGGGAACAACGACCCTATTTGTTTCGTTTTCAAAACTATCGTCCGATCACAGGTACAGCAGATTACATGTACCAAAATACCACTTTTATTCCTTTGATGTCGTCTACAGGAGAGGTCACTCATCTTTGTTTGATTGTTTATGATGTCACGGATAATGCAGTGCACAAGTTGGATTTAGAAAGAGCCAATCAAGAATTAGCTCTATTAAGTCAAACCGATGGTTTAACTCGTTTATTTAACCGAGAACATTGGGAACGCTGCATGCAGGCAGAATACAAACGATGGTCGCGCAGTAATCATGCCAGCAGCTTGGTCATGATCGATATAGATCATTTTAAAAAGGTCAATGATAGCTACGGCCACATGGCTGGCGACGACGTTATTCGAGACATTTCTCGCTTGATTCGCCAGCATGTGCGTGAAACGGATGTTTCTGGCCGCTATGGCGGTGAGGAGTTTGCTATATTGTTGGCTGATACTGATCTAGACAACGCACAAATATTTGCTGAAAGGTTACGCCAAGAAGTTGAAAAATCAGTAGTCACGCACAATGACATTGAAATTAAGTATCAAGTGAGTATGGGGATTGCGGAAGTAGATCCAAGCATTAAAAATTATGAAGCTTGGATTGAATGTGCTGATGCTGCGTTGTACCGTTCAAAACAAACAGGACGTAACAAAATTTCTTGTCATCCTAAGCAAGGATAGTTATTGGTCTAACGTATTCACTAAAAAAGGGCATTTAATGCCCTTTTTTGACTAATTTAATATTAATCTACTTTTTGTTTGCTCTGCGACTAAAACCTAAACCTGCTAAACCTAAACCAAGCAAAGCAATGCCTGTAGGTTCAGGAACAGAAACAACTTCAGTTGTAAAACTTACGTTGTCTAATACTGCACTAAAAAAGCCTGAATCATCTTCTTGTTCAAAGCTGATCCTAACAGTTTGATTAGCGTATGGTGATAGAATGGTGGTTAGATCAAAAGAGCGCGAATTAGGGCCCACTTGAGAAGAGCTATCGCCAGGGGCCGTTGAAAAAACTTCTGATATAAGGCTACCGTTGACATCCTCAATCAGCACTCGCCACTCTTGGTTTGGGTCAGACAATGGCACGTCGCTTCTAACTCTATCTTGCCAACTCAATGTAGCTGTAAGAAATGACCCGAGAAAAATATCTTGATAAAGGTTGTGAAAGCCCGGGCCTGATTGGGTTGTAGCTGCGTCAAAGCTTCCATCTATCGGTGATAATGAAGTAAAACCGTTAGGGACAAACGAACCATCGTTAATAGTCCAAGCCCCACTACCAGTATCTACAACATTCCAGCCAGAGAAGTCGCCAGTTTCAAAATCGCCATTACTAATATGCTCAATAAGCCCTGCATTAGCTGAACTGGCAAACAATAAAGCTGCCCCCAAAACAAATAACTTTTTCATTGCTAAATCCTTTTTTGTTGTATTAATAAAGTTTCTCAGCAAACTACATGCCTATGTTTCTATGTGTTTGAACTTATGTGCTTTTATTTTTATATTTTTTGAATGAGTAAGTTAACTGTAAAAAAAACTGACTGTTTATTAACCATGATTTAAATGAGAAATTTTTAAATCAAATCTAAATTTATATGTGCAGTAGCAGTATATAGTTGTTTATTTTTGTAATTTAAACATTAACTTTGGCTAAACTTGAAGTTAGTTTACTGACCATATTTTTTTATTTTGCTGAATTGTAAACTTAGAGAATGATTTGCCTGACTGGTCTAGGTGACTACACTTAGGGTTAGAAATCTTATCTGTCAATTTCATGGGGTAGTATGGTAAATCGCATAGAAGAGGAAAATGCCAAATTCAAAGCGATAGTAAGCTCTATTTCGGAATGTATAAAAAGTGTCGATAAAAATTACTGTCTAGTTGACATGAATGCCACAGGGTTGTCGCTTATTGGTGCCAATTGCTTGTTAGATGTAAAAGGTAAGTCTCTGCTTGATCTCATTGTGCCTGAGCACAGGGAATCATTTAAGCGCGGTGTTGATAAGGTATTTAATGGCGAGACTATCGATCAAGAATTTGAAATAGTGTCTTTTGATGGCACTAGACGTTCAATGCATCAAACGGCAGTACCGTATTACAATCCCGAAAAACCAGACGAAGTAATAGAGATGGTAGCGGTTACAAGAGACGTAACGGTAAAGAAGAAGCAAGAAACAACGCTAGCTCAATTAAAAAGAAATGAGTTAATCAACTCTTTGTCTGCGGGAGTAGCACATGACTTTAATAATATTTTAGGTGTTATTGCTGGAAATAATGAGCTGATCTCATTGAGGAACGTCAATCCTGATATTGAAAAACCTGTGTTAAGTATTGCCAAGTCAATCGAGCGTGCTAGAAACCTCACCAATAAGTTACTTAAGTTTTCGAAAGGATACCAAGGTGCAAATACACTGGCACCATTTAGTGAAATTATTGCTGATATGCAACAGCTCACAGAAGAAGTTATTCCGAGTAATATCGAAGTAAATTGGAACGTACAAGACTGCCCCTCATTAACTTTAAGTAAACATGACTTTGAAGATACCTTGTTAAACCTGTTGCTCAATGCAACACATGCAATTGATAAACATGGAACGGTTAACATTAATGTAAGTGAAGTTTCTGCATTAAACAAAGATGAATATTTTGTTTTACAGCCCTCTGGTGCAAGTCGTTACTTGCTGATAGAAGTTGTTGATGATGGTATTGGGATAGCACCTGAGTTGATCGATGACATATTTTTGCCGTTTAAGTCGTTTAACAAAAAAGAACAAGGCAGTGGCTTAGGATTAGCGATAGTCTACGGTTATCTAGCCAGTCAGCAGTTTGGCCTTTCAGTTAGGTCAACACAGGGAAAAGGAACGGTATTTAGTCTTTGGATCCCCTATAACAATGAGACATCAAAGCAGCAAGCCGAGACGATAGAAACACCTACTAATGAAACTGCCAGTGTTTTACATATTGTGTTAATTGATGATGAAACCGAGTTGTTAGAAACCACAGCTGCTTTACTTGAACTAAAGCATCATCGTGTAACTAAGTTTTCAGTAGCAGCAGAAGCTGTGAGCTTTATAGAACGGAATAAAGATAAAATTGACCTGATCATCACTGATGAAATAATGCCGGGAGAAATACAAGGCCACAATATTTTGGAGCGTTTTAAAGGAGAAATTCCCACGGTGTTAATTACTGGGTATGCGGAAAACGACAAAATGAAAGGGCTACAAAATTTTATCGTAAAAAAACCTTATACAATTGACCACCTACTGAAAAAGGCCAACTTAGTTATCGGTGGCTTTTAACCGTTTTAGTGTTTTTGTCTGTAACGTCAACTCGATAAAAAGGCGCCAAAAAAGGCGCCTTTTTAACAAGTTCATTCAATAAAGACTAAAAGCCACATTGTTTACCTTGGTTTTTCTCTTTTAACCATTTATGAAGTGGTGCAAAGTAATCTAAAATAGCTGTCGCATCCATTTGCTCGCTACCCGTTAATACTTTATACGCTTCTTGCCATGGTTTGCTTTGACCCATTTCTAACACAGTATTTAGCGCTTGACCTGCTTCTTTGCTGTTGTAGATTGAACAGCGGTGAATCGCTTCCTTATTACCTGAAATTTCACACAATGCTCTGTGGAATTCAAATTGTTGAATATGAGCTAAGAAATAGCGAGAGTAAGGAACACCACCAGGCACGTGATATTTTGCACCTGGATCAAAAGCGTCTGCAGGGCGTTCAACCGGCGCAGCTACACCTTGGTATTTCTCACGAAGTTCCCACCATGCCGTGTTATAGTTTTCAGGTGTAATTTCACCTGAATAAACTTTCCAGCGCCATTGATCAACTAACAAGCCAAATGGAATGAAGGCAATTTTATCCAATGCCATTTTCATCAGTAAGCCGATATCTTTCGATTCATCTGGAATACTATCAATCAAACCAATTTCTTTAAGGTATTTAGGTGTTACTGATAAGGCAATCGTGTCACCAATGGCTTCATGGAATCCATCGTTAGCACTTCCTTGATAAAACACTGGTTGGTTTTTATAAGCACGCTGGTAGAAGTTATGACCTAACTCATGATGAATAACGTTAAACTCTTCGCCTGTTTTTTGGATACACATTTTGATGCGAATATCATCTTTTGCGTCTAAATTCCAAGCGGATGCGTGGCATACAACATCACGGTCTTGTGGTTTAACAAATAATGATCTTTCCCAAAATGTTTGAGGTAATGGTTCAAAACCAAGTGATGTAAAGAAGTGCTCCGCACCTCTTACCATTTTGATTTCGTCGTAGTTATGTTTTGCTAGTTGCTCTGTCACATTGTAACCAGGATCAGCATCTTCAGGTGCAACTAAATCGTATATGTTGCCCCAAGTTTGTGCCCACATATTACCAAGTAAATGTGCAGGAATTGGTTGATCAGCGGGTACTTTATCTTCACCATATTTATCTGCAAGCTTGTCTTTAACATAACAGTGTAAGTCTTCATAAAGTGGCTTAACTTGGCCCCATAATCGATCAAGCTCTTTAGCAAAATCATCAGCTGGCATATCATAGTTTGAACGCCACATAGCGCCTAGGTCTTTGTAACCTAAACCACGAGCCCCTTCGTTGGCTAAACTCGATTGTTCGATGAATAATGGTTTCATGTCTGGGCTAACCGTGCGCCATCCTTGCCACATTTCTAATAGCTCATCATAGTCACGAGACGTCGCCATCGTGGCAGACATTTGACCTAAGCTTAATTTCTCACCATCTTTTGTAGTGTATGTGCCTCGACCATACATGCTGTTAAGCTCAGAGCCTATTTGCGCTAGTTTAGCTGACTTTTCTGAATCTTGCGGTGCTGGCATCACTAAACTTTGTTTTAAGATGTTAAGTTTTCTGCGTTGATCAGCTGTAACATCTACATCGTCAAACTTTGCTGCTTCCATAGCGAATCTTACACCAGCTTCTGTTGATTTTTGATCAGCAGCAGCTGCTAGGGCATTGGTATCTTCAGTAATGAAGTTTGAATTAATCCATGCGGCACGAGCCCCTTCAATGCCCAGTTGAACCATTTCTTTTTCAACTTGATTTAGGAATACTTGAGCGTCATTTGCCGTTAGCTTTTTTTCTGATTTTTCAGTGTTTTGGCAGGCAGATAGTGAAGCCATTACGCACAAAGCAATAGCTGTTTTTTTTATTGTCAGTTTCATAGCAGGCCTATGTAAATGTGTTGTTAAACAGGCCTTAGTATAAAAGATGAATTGAAATATTTATAGCGGCAATAAAAAAGCCCGGCATTTAGCCGGGCGAAAAAATTCATGAAACATAGAACACTCTCTTTTTCAATACATTCCCACTATTGAAAATTCATCCTTAAGAGTGGTCAAATAATAACCTAAATTTTTCCCTTGATCTGCAATTATCTGCAAAAAAATTTAACTTGTTAAAAATTAAAGAAAAAAAGCTCAGCCAAAGGGGGGCTGAGCTGGGTTAATACCAATCGACATAATCATTAGTTTGATGGGGGCTGTTGATTTGCCGTTTAACTGAAGCCATGTGGCGATAACTTTATTAAATAAAACAGAGTGTTAAGGGGGATGAAGTGATTCATAAACCAGAACACTTAGTGAGATTTGTCAAAAATTACCATCAACAAACGTGTAAGCATAACGACCCCTAATTAATTAAATGGTATTAACTAATCTCAAAGGCGTAACAACAAAGTCACTCTAAAGCATTACTTTAAAAGCGTTTATTACGTTTTAGATATTACATTGCTTTTGTTTGTTATTTGGTAATCAAATGTAATCAGCGATATCTTTCAGCTTGTTGCGTTATTTTAAACGCTTGTTTAAACTGTTCATCAGATAATAAATTTGAGCCTGACAGGTTGTATCATGAGCACAAAAACTAAAATTCTCGATGCCGCAGAAACCTTATTTGCTGACAAGGGCTTTAATGGGACATCGCTAAGAGAAATCACCAGTCTGGCAGATGTTAATTTAGCTGCAGTAAACTATCATTATGGTTCAAAAAAAGAACTAATTAAGGCCGTTATGTCTCGTTATATGAACGAGCTAGCACCAAAATTAGAAGCTTCCTTGTCTGTGGTGTGCCAACAGGAAAAAAGCCCAACGTTAGTTGAAGTGTTTTCTGCTTTTATTGACCCATTATTATCTTTAAACGTTTTTCGAGAAAACGGCACTAGTAACTTTTTGCAACTGTTAGGTCGAGGTTATACTGATAGCCAAGGTTTTTTGCGTTGGTTTTTAACCACACAATATCCAGGAGTTATTACTAACTTTGTTGGTGCGGTGCAACGTGCTTACCCTGAATTAACGCCTGAAGATATTTTCTGGCGATTACACTTCACCATGGGGACTGTGGTTTTCACTATGTCTTCAAGCGACGCTTTGATGGATATCGCGCAAAATGACTTTTCTCAGCAGCTCGATATTGGTGATGTGATCCGCAAACTTATCCCTTTTGTTTCAGCTGGTGTTGGTGCGCCTTTGGCCGATTAGCCGCAAGTTAGCACTTTTTTAATAGCACATTATTCGGTAGAGTAGCGAAAAGTTTGCCAAATATAAGTGTTTATGGGCCCAATTATGATGGACGTGCTAGGCACGTCATTAACTGAACAAGATAAAGAGCTTGTTCAACACCCACTTGTTGGTGGGTTGATTTTATTCTCCAGAAATTTCGACTCTATTCCTCAAATTCAACAACTCATTAGTGATATCAGAGCAAATGCTAAACAGCCGCTATTGATTGCTGTCGATCATGAAGGTGGTCGCGTTCAACGTTTTCGCGAAGGCTTTTCACAAATCCCAGCGATGGGAGCGCTTACATCGTTGGCAAATAATGATGTTAAACTCGCAAAGCAATATGCATGGAATGCTGGCGCTTTGATGGCGTTAGAAGTAAGAGCCATTGGTATAGATATTAGTTTTGCTCCTGTGTTAGATATCAACGATATTAGCGAAGTTATCGGATTACGTGCATTTGGTGATGAGCCTGAAATCATTATCACCTTAGCCACAGCCTTTATTGAGGGGATGGCACATGTTGATATGAAAGCGACGGGTAAACATTTTCCTGGCCATGGAAGTGTTCAAGCAGATTCGCATGTTGACTTACCTGTGGATGGTCGTTCATTTGAAGAAATTACCAACAAAGATATTATTCCGTTTAAACAACTAATCAGTGCCAATAAACTCGACGCTATTATGCCTGCTCATGTTATCTATCCAGCAGTAGACAATAAATCTGTTGGCTTTTCACGAATTTGGTTACAAGACATACTGCGCAAACAATTGGGCTTTAATGGCACAATTTTTAGTGATGACTTATCTATGGAAGCTGCCTCGTCTATTGGTGGTTATATTGAGCGCGCAGAAGCTGCTCAAGAAGCTGGTTGTGACATGTTGTTGGTGTGCAATAATCGAGATGCGTTAATAAATGTGATTGATAATGCCAATATTGAGCTAACAGGTGACAGTAGCCATCGTATTGCCAATATGTTGATGAAAAAGCCGTTGACTTGGTCTCAAATGAAAGGCCTTACATTGTGGCAAGAATTATCGGACAAAAATATTAAAATTCAAAAATAGTCTAAGGACCCCCATGGTATCCAAAACAAAAATAATAATATTGGCACCTTGTATAGCAGTTTTATCTTACTTTTTATTGTCATTTATAGGCTTAGAAGATAAACCTGCTATAACCGCAGCAATTACCTTATTAACCATCATTTGGTGGGTGACAGAAGCCTTACCTATACCTGCCACATCAATAGTGCCTTTTGCTCTGTTCCCGCTGTTTGGCATTTTAGACGATAAAGCGGTAGCGTCTGCGCTTGGCAGTCATGTGATCTTGTTGCTGATGGGCGCATTCATGTTGTCTAAAGCAATAGAAAAAAGTAACACCCATCAGCGCTTAGCTCTATATATGGTGCGGCTAGCGGGCACTTCTAGCGCCAAGCGTTTAGTGATGGGCTTTATGCTTGCGTCAGCAGTCTTAAGTATGTGGATTTCTAATACCGCAACGACTCTCATTATGTTGCCAATTGCGATTGCGATATTAAGTCATACAGATAACCCTAGGTTAACGACGGCGCTGATTTTAGGTATTGCTTATGCGGCAAGTGTAGGTGGTATAGGCACTCCCATTGGAACACCACCAAATGCTATTTTTATGGCTATTTACGAAGAGTATACCGGCAGCGAGTTTGGTTTTTATGAGTGGATGAAGCTGGGCGTGCCAGTGGTATTAGTGGTAATACCGATAGTAGCACTTTGGTTGACGCGTAACGTGAAACTTGAAAATGAAATTGTTCTTCCACAATTAGGCCAATGGCGCGAAGAAGAAAAACGTACCTTATATGTGTTTGGTTTTGCAGCTGTTGCATGGATCACTCGAACTCAACCTTTTGGTGGCTGGAGTGACTGGTTTAATGTACCAATGGCAGGGGACAGTACAGTGGCACTTTTTGCTGTAGTGTTGATGTTCCTTATTCCAAATGGTAAAGGTGACAAGTTACTTGACTGGCAAAGTGCGGTTGACATTCCGTGGGGCATGCTACTGTTGTTTGCTGGTGGTATTGCGATTGCTAAAGCATTTGGTGCATCAGGGTTAAGTGAATTATTGGGTCAGTGGTTAACTTCGTTAGCTAATTTACCTGCACTTTTGATGATTCTAACGATTTGTTTAACAGTAACCTACCTTACCGAGATCACCAGTAATACAGCAACAGCAACACTGTTAATGCCAATATTGGCTGCTGCCGCCATTTCGGCTGGTTTAGAGCCAAGTGTCTTTATGATACCTGCGGCTATGGTAGCAAGCTGTGCCTTTATGTTGCCGGTGGCAACTGCGCCTAATGCCATTGCTTATGCAACAGGAAAGGTAACCATTCAGCGTATGGTCAAGGAAGGGGCGGTATTGAGCTTTGTGGTTTCTTGTATCGTTGGTTTATTGTGTTATTTACTGTTATTGAAATAAAAAAAAGCCTCAACAGTGTTGAGGCAGGGAACTTCGCAAAATGTCATCTAGAGAGTACTCAATTAACAGCGAGCCGTCGTCATTAAGTAAGCTAATAGTAAATATGCTTTGTGACGCTTTAATGACAAAATGAAAGTTTTAAGTAATAAATGTAAATTTTAATATATCTGATATGAATAACGATTTGGCGTATCTGTAATGGCAAATAAAAAACTACAACACTTTTACATTGCTGAAGAACAGTCTATTTATTTGTTGAGCCACAAAGACGCAACGAAATTAAAAACTTGGGTTGAACTGTGTAAACAACAACTCGCTTTATTAGGTTATAAAAATATATCGCTGTTGGGGAAAGGAGCTTACGGCTTCGTTTTTGCTGGTGAAGATGAAAATAATGAGTCTCATGTTTTTAAGTTTTCTCGCATTAATCTGCCCCAGCACGTGCAAGATCGCTTGGCTGATGAAGCTGAAATCCAGCGAGAATTAGCTCACCAGCGTATTCCTAAAATTTATGAATATTACAAAATAAAACGTCAATCTATTGTTCGAATGCAACGTGCACCGGGTATTGATTTAGAAAAACTATCACATCAAAAAGGACCGCTAGCGCCAGAACTTATCGTTAATATTGCTTTGCAACTGGCTGATATATTGCTGTATTTGCGAAATGTTGCCAAACACAACAAAGGTAAGCCGTATGTTCACGGTGATATTAAGCCCTCTAACCTTGTTTATGATGAAGCGGAAAACAAACTCTATCTCATTGATTGGGGCTCAGCAGTTTATGCTCAATTAGATATTCATGGCCAAACAACAGCCAATAACATTATGGATTTGATGAGCAGTGACTTACAAAATTCAAATGCTAGGTTAGGTGACGTTTATTTTATTGGCCCAGAGCAAATTAGTGGTGAGATGTCATCTCCGCGCTTTGATGAACAAGGCATGGCAGCTACCTTATATGCGCTAGCGTCAGGGCAGTCATGTCGATATGGCCATAAAGTGATCTCACCTTTGTCATTAGGCTTGCCTAAATTATTGGCAAAGGTGATTGAAGGTATGTTGAGCGATGATAAGGCTACTAGAGATAAAGCGGGTGATTATTTTTTTAAGCACTTGTATCAGTTAAAAAATACCGTGCTAGCTCGCGAATTAACTTGGCCCCAAGTATCACCGCTGATTCCTGTTTGGTGTAAAGCCAAAGGCCAAGAAATTGATACCGTAGTGTATGGCTCTCGAAAATCCTTTTTAAGGGAAGAAGTAGTTGAAGGGAGCTTGTCAGATATTAACGATGCACAACTTGAAAAGTATTATAAAAACTATTTAATGGGCATGGGGGATACTGAAAAAGCGTTTGTCGCTGCGGTAAGTCGTTTAGGTAATTTCCCTGTGGTTGGTGGCCTTGCAGTACGCTGGCAAAAAGAAGGTGTGTATATCGACTCCAACCTCACCTTGTTTGATCCTTCACTGAAAGCCTCATTTCAAAGTGCGGTTAATAACATGGTGAGTTTAGCTCAAGGCATATACCGAATTGGTGTATTTAAAAGTTGTTTATTTAACGCCAGAAATACTCTACATGTTGAGCGAGAATCGGCTAGGCATAAGTTCAGAGCTAAGCCTGAGCAAGTTATTCCATTTGACGTTAGTGCAGTGCCTGAGTTGGACGATCAAACTAAACTGCATTCTTATTTTGAAGACGGTAAAGACCCCGATGAATATTTACATTTGCCAGATGAAATGATGGAAGTGTTAGCGCAACTTAACCAAATTCACCACACTGGCTGTATTATTTTTGAGGTGCTGCCGACCCATTTAAAAATTCACAGCTATTTGATGTTGTTAAATCACCAAGAAAAAGATGCTTTTGCACAATTGCTCGCGCAATTGTTGGCGTTGTTGCCTACAATCAAAGGGCTTGGAATTTCAGGATTTATGAAACTCCCCTATAAAGATACACGCTTTTTTGAGCATATTAATTGTTTGCCAGAAAAGTATTATCCGATTAACCCCAAAGCGGTCAGATAACAAAGGACAACATGATGGAAAACAAAATAGGGCATATGGCGTGGTTAGATTTATCAGTTGGCAATGCAGATCAAGTGAAGTCGTTTTATCAAGAGGTGATTGGATGGCAATCCTCTGAAGTTTCGATGGGGGATTACAATGACTATGCGATGTTGACTGATGAAGGGGAGGCGGTTGCCGGTATTTGTCATGCCAAAGGGTGTAATATAGATATTCCCCCCGCTTGGTTACCATATTTTTTAGTTGAAAACATTGAACAAGCAGCACAAGCCGTGCAAGACAAAGGCGGCAGTATGGTTACCGAAATTAAGTCAATGGGTGATGACAAGTATGCGGTGATTAAAGATCCTGCCGGTGCGGTTTGTGCCATTTATCAAAAAGCTTAGGTTTTTTATTTTTTGAGCTCTGTTGTAAGCCACTAAAACGGTAGTGGCTTAATTTTATCAATTGCTTGGCTTTGTACTATATCGTCAAAGGACTCTGCTAGTTGCTCTGTTTGCGCTAGCACTTGTGTCCAGTATTTAATGCGAGTACTGGCATCCATATCAGTAAAGTCTTTTCTATCTGGAATTTTTTTAAACGGCAAACGCTCAATAAATTCTCTTGAGGGTGCAAGCATTACCACCTTGTCATAATTTTTATGTGAACAGTGTCGCGACAAATTTTTATCAAACCATCCCGGTTTTGGTGCATTGTTAAAATGTGGGTATAAAATTAAGCCCTGTTGCTGCTCAATACTGATGTCAAAATGGTAATCGATAATACCGCCATCGCGGTAAATCCCTGTTGGTGCACCTGCAATATGATTAACACTATTCATTACCATAGGAATTGAGCCAGAAGCTAATAGCGCTTGAGTAAAGTTTTCGTTCGTTAGCGCGTGATAGTGTGTGGTAAAAGGATCTGCTGCATCAATAGTTAAATCACTTTGTGCCGATTTAAACATAAAACGTTGATATTGATTGGCTAATAAACTTCGATTAATTCGATTTAATACCAAGCTGGCAATGAGTCCTGCTAACTGAGGTAGTTTATGTTGACTTGCTGTAAGTCCTGAGCATTTTGCCACAATAAAATGTGGTCGAAAAACACGATTGTTAACCGATTCAGCAATACCAGCCTTTGGGTATACGGCATTAATCAGGTCTATAGCTTTTTCAGTGATTTCTGTCGCATCAGCATTATCAGAATAAACGGTATTACTATAAATGCTGGCTAAGTTGGTAATCGCCTTAATCGGATCACCTTGGCTTAAAGCGCCAAAGCGAAAAGCACCAGCGGAAGAACCAATTAAATCTAATGGTAGTGTTCTATCTTTAAAAAACTCGCCAAAAAGGTATTTATCTAAACCAAAAAGGGTAAACCATTTGGGGCCACCGCTTGCGCCAAACATGGTGGTGAATAGATCTGCTTGCAAGCCTTGTTCTTCTATGGTGGCGCGAGCTTTATTTCCTGCATATACGTCTAGCATGATTAACCTTAATGAAAATTTTTTTACCTTAAATCAAAGTAAACAAATGTTTGTTTTTTATATTTTAACCGTTGATTTTAGAGTGTTAAAGCGCAAAAAAAGTCTTTTAGAGGCATGAGAAACTCTAAACCTTTCTCAAACCTTACAGAATTTCTTCATTTACCTTACCGCATGTAAGGTTCAGGAAAAAACCACCAATTAAGATGCAGTTATCTAAAGCAAGGCTGCTATCAAATCTTGATTAGAGCATAAGTAAGCTTTTGCTACGTGATGTAGTATCCATCAATTGTAGCAGCCTAGCATTTTAGATAATGACAGTGACTTTTTTCAATTATTTAGAATTAATGGAATTTAAAATGAAATCAATTAAGTATTTACCAATTGTTTGTGCCCTACTTGCAGCAAGTGCTGCCGCCGATACTCAATGGGGCGTAGGTTTAGCTGCGATTAGTAGTAATGAAGGTTATGTTGATGTAAGCGCAGAAACTAATGTGGTACCTGCTCTTTTTATTCAAACGGAAAATTTTCAGTTATTGGGGCCAATGATTTCTTACAAATTGTTTGAATCAGGCGACTTTAAAATGGCATTTAAAGGTCAGTACAGATTTGATGGTTATGAAGAAGACGATGGTGATATTTTTAAAGGCATGGAAGAACGTAAAGGCGCTTTTGATGTCGGTTTTGAATTTGGCTACGAAACTGGATTAGGCGACTTTTCATTTAGTCTGTTAACTGATGCAACAAGTGAGCATGAAGGTTACGAATTATCTGCATCTTATTCTAAACCATATCGCATGGAAAATGGGGTAATTGCTCCTTACATTTCTGTTAGTAACTTAAGCGAAGATTTAGTTGATTATTATTATGGCGTAAGGCGAAACGAAGTTTCCTCAACCCGTGCGTTTTATCAGGGGGACTCTGCAACAAACGTCGAAATTGGCGTAAATTCGCAATGGATGTATTCCGGTAAACATATGATTGTTGCAAACGCATCCTATACTCAGTTTGGCTCGGCTATTAAAGACAGTCCACTGATTGATGAATCTGGCAGTTTTCAAGTGATTCTAGGGTATGTTTATGCATTTTAGTCATTTACTAAATTTTATCAGGCTCATTTTTGTTAGTCTGATAGCCATAACTGGCAGTGGTTGTGACAATGAAAGCACTACTGTCATCGACGCTCAGAAACAGCATAGTGAGAAGGAGAATTTAGCTTCTAGTTTGCCTTTACCTGTAGAGCATACAAATAATTATCAGTTTTATAGTGTGGTTACTGGTTTTAGCTCTACGTTACCGTCATTTTTTGAAGCAGGTCGTATTGAGTCGGTTAAGGTTGTTGAAGGGCAATTTGTTGACGTTGGTCAAGTGCTAGCGACTCTCTATTCACCGAATTTGTCAAAAGAGTTAACTAAGGCATACGCAAATCGAGAAAAAGCGAAAGCTAAGTTTAATTTTAGTCAGGAAGATAAACTGCGGGGCAAAGAACTTGTAAAGAGAGGAGTTATTTCTCAACAAGCTTTTGAACAAATTACCCGCACATTTGCTGTAGACAAACAAGAAGTGAAGCAAGCACAAGCACGCGTTGAACAACTGGAGACACAGTTAAATAATTTGCAAATTGTCGCAAAAGAATCTGGCGTTGTAGCTAGGCTTTTTAAACGAGATGGTGACTTTATAGATGCTGGTCAGCCCATGCTGCGTTTTGAGTCGACTAATCGCCTTAAAGCAAGCTATCTTGTGCCTGAAAAAGTGGCAACTAAAGTACCGCTGGGTACAAAAGCGACAATGTATTTCACTGCATTAGATAAAAGTGTTGAGGTCGTTGCCATTGAGAGAGCACTACCAACACAAGTTGGTGTTGCTTTACACAAACTGACGTTTGAGTTGGTTAATCCCCAAGAACAATATGTCGGTTTAAAAAGTGTGCTTTCGCTAACTGTTGATAAATCAACTGCTTTTCAGGTGGATTATCGAACTATTCGCTATACACCATCAGGCCAGTCATATGTTGTTAAGCTCGACAACGAGTTAACCAAAGTTCCTGTAACGCTTATTGATTTAACCGATACCAATGCTGTGATCAAGGCCAATATTTTGGCCTCTGATAAGTTGCTACTCAATAGTGAAATCAATATTCCGATGAATTTGAGTTCTTTGTAAGGGAGGAAACCATGGAACACAAAACAAACTTGTGGTTTTGTCATGAGCGTTTGGTATTTGGCTTAGTTTTCATACTGAGTGTGACAGGAATATTTGCCTGGTTTTCTATTAACGAACAAGAAGACCCATTTTTTCCATATCGAAATGGCTTTATCACCATCGTTGCGCCAGGTTTGTCGCCCAGTGCTATTGAAAGTTCTGTGGTATTACCTGTTGAGCGGGCATTGTCAGGTGTCGACGAACTTGGTGGCGTTGACGTGCAAATCGCCGAAGGCGTTGCAATGATTAATTTAGAGCTAAAAGAAGCGATTTATGATACGAGGTCCGCTTGGCAGAGAGTTAGGGAACAAATGCAAGGCGTTGAAAGCGAGTTTTCGTCAATTGTTACTGAATTTAAACTTCACGATCGAGCACAGGACACAGCAGGTATATTGTTAGCAATTGACACAAAGCTACCTCTATTGAAAGCTCGAGAATATGCTTTATCAGTGCGAGATCATCTATATAAGCTCGAGCAAATTCGAAAGATAGAAATCATAGGTGCTAGCGATCAACAAATACAAGTGCTGTTCCCACAGTCGTCAATGATAGAGCTTGGTTTATCACCAATTGAGATCGCTGAGCAAATTGCTGATGCCAATAGTCTTAAATCAACTGGTACTTTGCTACAAGAGAACTATCTAACGAGCATTTCACCAGTTACACGCATTGATAGTATTGATGCATTAAATGATATCAACATTAAACTAGCCGATGGAAATGTTTCACGTTTAGCTCAAATTGCAACAGTGGTGCAAACGCCTGCGGTTGTTGAAACTGAAAGCTTTCGTGTTAATAGCAAGCCAGCGATCGGATTATCCATTGTTGTTCCGCCAAACCAAATACGTTCAGTGGAATTTGGTGAAGAGTTGTTAGCAATCGTTGAGCAGTTAAACGCGCAACAACAAGCATTTACTTTACGTCCAATATTTTTCCAACCACAGTGGACCAAAGAGCGACGTGATGGCCTAAGTCAATCTTTACTTATAGCGAGTATGGGGGGCGGTATCGTATTGTTTCTTCTGATGTCGCCTACGTTGGCTGCTGTTGTCAGTGTAACAATACCGGCAATAGCGCTTACTTCTATCGCCCTGTTTGGCATGCTTGGTGGTGTATTAGAACAAATGTCGATAGCTGGTTTAGTTATCAGTTTAGGGTTAATGGTCGATAATAGCATTGTCATGTCTGAGTTAATCGCCAAATACCGTTCTTATGGCATGTCGAGTTTTGCTTCATCTCGTCGGGCGATCAGCGAATTGGCTAAACCATTGGCAACGTCAACGATTACCACAATCGCCGCTTTTGTTCCTTTGTTACTATCTAAAGGTAGCGTGGCAGATTTTGTCCGTATGATCCCTGTTATGGTGATCTTAGCAATATTAACTAGCTATTTTTATGCCTTGGTTTTATTGCCAACAATGACAAACAAGGTGAAAAACTTTCATATTGACCAAAGCTCTCGCTGGTTTCATTTTGGTGGGGAGAAAGTTGCGCGATTAAGCATTCAATTTCCTAAAGTCACTATTGTCACCTTTGTTGTACTTGCCGTTATGTTGTCGAGCCTAGCGGGAGGTGGTAAAGGTGAATTTTTTCCTAAATCGAGTCGTAATCAAGTCATCATCGATATAGAGGGAAGTTTTGGCTCAAGCTTTAAAGCAACTGACTCTATTGTTCAGCAAGTTGAACGATACATTCGAGACGAATACAGCATCAAAAGTTTAACGTCATTTGTAGGTAATTCAGGCCCAAGGTTTTACTACAACTTGTCTGAATCGCCCAATGCGCCGTATATAGCTCGAGTTGTTGTTGAAACTAATTCAAGTCAAGAAGTCGCTGATTTAGTTAAAAAATTTAACCAATCCTTATCTGATAAGTTTGCTAGTACCAGAATTAGAGCAAGGCAAATCGGACAAGGGCCACCTATCGAAGCTCCGATAGAAGTAAGGGTATTAGGAGATGACAGAACATCATTACTGGCGGCGGCAGAAGATATTTTTACCCTGATAGACACTCACCCAGATACGGTGGACAGTCGTCGAAACTATATAATAGGCAAACCAAGTGTAGAGTTTGATGTAATCGATGAAGATTTAATGAAATCAGGAATCTCTCGAACTGAACTATCAAACTATATACGCTGGCGTAGCACCGGCATTGAAAGCACTAAAATTTCAACGCAGCAAGAATTATTACCTGTCGTTGTGGTAGATAAAGTAACAGTAGGCTCTCGAAATATAGACGAATTGATGTCTACCGTGCTTATAAGTCAAGACCATACGTTGCTGCCTGTTTCATTATTTATAGAACCTAAATTGACTGCGCAAGCGCCAATTTTAAGTCGCAAAGATGGCTTTAAGTCTTTTGCTGTTAAAGCTGATGTTGTTGATAGTGCAGATGAAGAACAAGTCCTAGAGACTCTAATGACCGGGATCAACGATATTGAGCAAAAATATGATGTGATGATAAGCCTTGGTGGTGAAGCCGAAGAGGAAGGAGAGTCTAATGATGCTTTAATAAAAGCTTTACCTGCCGGCATTATTTTATTGTTTAGTGCGTTAATGATTCAGTTTAACTCATATCGTATTGCAGCATTAGTGTTGATCACTATTCCTATGGCTTTGATCGGTGTGGCACCCGCATTGTCTATGGTTGGGTTAAATTTTGGCTTTATGGCGTTGTTAGGAGTTTTGGCGTTAACGGGGATTGTTGTTAACACTGCTATCATTTTAGTGGATTGTGTTATTACCAATATTAGAACACGTTACATGACGCTGGCAGAAGCCATTGAACATGCAGTAAAAGATAGGTTTAGGCCTGTAATGTTGACGGCAGTTACTACGACTGTGGGTATGATCCCGCTAACGTCGCCAGAGAGTCCATTATGGCCACCAATGGCGTGGACCATGATAGGTGGGATGGTAACATCTACGGTGTTAACTTTGATTGTTTTTCCTGCAATCCTTTTGGTAACATTGAACGAAAGTAAAATAAAAACAGGTAGTTAAGATGAGAGTTCTAATTACGGAAGACAATGGTGAACTCGCGGCTTTTATTCATGAGGCACTGCGAAGAGAAGGTTTTTTATCTGATATTGCCCGTTCAGTTGGTGAGTTGAAATTACTTATCAGTGAAAACCAATATTCTGCGGTCATTCTTGATTTAGGTCTACCTGATGGCGATGGCATGGATGTGTTAAAAATGTTCAGGCGTGACAACAACATGGTACCTGTTTTAGTGCTCACTGCTCGTGGTGGTGTACAAGATAGGATCAAAGGATTGGACGGCGGCGCAGATGATTATTTAGTGAAGCCCTTTGCCATTGATGAACTTATTGCCAGAGTAAAAGCATTGTTGCGACGCCCAAACGTTTTGTCGAGCAGTAAGTTAGAACATAGCAATATTGCTTTAGATTTGATCAGCAAAACGGTAACGGTTGATGGCAAAAATATTATGCTCGGCAAAACCGAGTTAGCTATCTTGGAATATTTGTTACGTAATATAGGTATGACGGTGTCTCGAGAAGCGCTCGAAAATAATATCTATCAAAATGGTTATGAATTAACTGAAAATGCGCTACAAGTTGCAATGCATAGAGTTCGAAAAAAGATCAAAGACAGTGGTGCTCTTGCTGAAATTAAAACAATACGAGGGATAGGTTATATTTTTAAGTAAAGGTATTCGCCAGTCTATCGCCTATAAACTACTGGTTTATTTTATTGTTACCGGCACCTTGTTATTTGGCACTTTATTCACGGTATTTTATTTGATTTCAGAAGACTTTGCTGAATTAGCTTCACAGGGAAGTTTACAGGGGCTATCGTCAGATATTGAACAATCTTTTTATATTGATGATACCGGTAAAGTAAATATTGATGATTCAGAAGTGGTACTAAAGTGGGGCTTTGATGCACTTTATTCCAATATGGGCTATCGACTAATTGAAAAAGAAAGTGGCAAAGAAGTCTTTAGATCAGCCCCTGAAGGCGTAAAAAGTGCGCTAATCGATAAAATACCGCTGGAAGTTGCAGCCGGTTTTTACAATTTGTCAGATCCTGACCTAAATGGTTACCGAACAGAAATTCATATACAAGAAAAAGCATATTGGCTAGATCTGGCGCAGACTAAATTGATTGGTCAACTTGCTAATGAAGCCATTCTACCTGCTGTTATGGACTCTTCAACATTTGCGATAGCTATTGCTTTTATCTTGTTTTTAACGGTGAATATTGTTGCTATAAAATTGATCGTTAAGCCTGTAAAAAGCTTGTCGAGTCAAGTGTCACGCATTCAACCAGAAAATTTAACTCAACGTGTAACCACGGAAAACTTACCGACAGAGTTTTTACCCATAGCAAAGGCTTTTAATCAAGCCCTAGAAAAAGTAGAAGGTGTTTTTAATGAGCAAAAGCGATTTATAGCCGATGCTGCTCATGAATTAAGAACGCCGTTAACAGTATTGCTGAGCCGCCTTCAGTTGTCTCTTGAAGAATCTAAGCTCAAACAAGAATTAATGACAGATACTAAGTATATGGCGCGCATAGTTGAGCAACTTCTAGATTTATCGCGCGCACAAAATATTGCTGAACGCAAAAGTCAAAATGTCGATCTCTTGCCAGTGATAAAGGATGTTATGGGCATGTTAGTACCACTTGCAATGGAATTAGATCATCAATTGGAATTTGTAAATAAAGTACCTTCCTGTGTAGTTAATGTCGATGAAGGTGAAATATCAGTGGTGATTAAAAACTTAATAGAAAACGCTATAAAACATTGCCCAAATGAAACAACTATTGTAGTGACGTTAGAAGAGAGGCAAATCAGTATCGAAGACTCTGGAATGGGAATAGAACCCGCGTTAAGAGAAAAAGTATTTGAACGTTTTTATCGAGCTGACGCATCAAATTTAAACGGCAGTGGTTTAGGTTTGGCCATCACTAAAGAAATATTGTCTCACTATGGCGCCAAAATAGAACTTATGACCAGTGAAAGCTTAGGAGGCACTAAGTGCTTAGTAACTTTCCTGTGATGAGTTGTTTTATGAAGTATCTTGTTACATTTATCACTAGATTAAATTTTATTTTCATTACGACATTTTTCGTAAATTATGGTTAAGTAAAGAGGAATAAATAATCAAATCAATAAATAACAAAAAATGGATGTAAAAAATGAAGGGGATAAGTTTAGCGCTCAGCTGTTTAGTTTCTTTTCCATTATTGGCACAGTCGTCAGCAGGAAACTTGGATTTTGAACAGTTATATAATGGTACGCCGGTCGGATGGCTAAAGGCTGGCAAAGTATCTGAATTCAAGCTTTCTATAGATGAAACCACCGTGCAGTCAGGAGAGCATTCGGTATCAATTGAACATACAGGTGAGCAGTCTGGTTTTGCTGCTTGGGCTCAGGCAATTCCTGTCACCTTCGATGGGGAAACTATTACCTTGCGCGGTTACATTAAAACCGAAGGGGTGACAAATGGTAGAGCAGCCTTGATGGTCAGAATAGAGCCAAGTATTGCCTTTGATACCATGGAAAGAACACCTGTTATTGGAACTACTGACTGGCAACGATATGAGATAACCGTACCTTACAAGTCGGCAGAGGCAAAGAGAGTAATAATTGGTGGTATGTTGGCTGGCGAAGGTAAAGTATGGTTTGATAATATGGAGCTGCTAGTTGATGGAAAACCGATAGCTGATGAAAAACAAGCGTTAGCCGCTGAAAAAGATACGGCGTTTGATCAAGGCTCTGGCATTGAGTTGTCAGCACTCAATCAAGAGAAAATTGCAAATTTAGCCTTATTGGGTAAAGTTTGGGGTTTCTTAAAATATCATCACCCAGCTGTCGCGACAGGGGGGTACAACTGGGACTATCAGTTATTTCGGGTTTTGCCTGATTATATGAAGGCGACAACAAACCATGAGCGCGATCAGTTCTTGTTAAATTGGATTAAAAATTTAGGTGATGTTGAGCTGTGCACTCAGTGTCAAGCGACAAGCGAAGACGCAGTTTTAAAACCCGATCACAGTTGGATTGGATCGAATCTTTCGAGAGAACTCCAAGACAAACTCAACTTTGTATACCAAAATCGACATCAAGGCCGACATTTTTACATTGCCGACGGTGGTGTTGGTAACCCGGATTTCATTCGAGAAAATGAATATAGCAAAATGCCTTTCCCTGATGATGGCTTTAGATTGTTATCTTTGTTCAGGTATTGGAATATGATTCAATATTACTTCCCATATAAACATCTTATTGATAAAAATTGGCATGAAGTATTAACTGAATATGTTCCGCTGTTTGTTAATGCAAATAGTGAACTTGCCTATGAAAGATTGGCAGTACGGTTAGTAGGGGAAGTACAAGATACTCATGCAAATGTTTACAAAGGTGATGAAAAATTTGAAGCTGAAAAAGGGAAATATTTCCCACCTGTATACACGCGAATGATAGAAGGAAAACTAGTCGTTGCTGATTACTACACCGAGAGTAAAACTGAAAATGATGCAATGGCCAAAAAAGTAGGGCTTAATATTGGTGATGTGATCACTACAATTAATGACACTTCAGTTGATAAACTGATCGAACAGCGTCTAGTGGATTATCCAGCGTCAAATTACCCAACTAAGCTTCGAGATATTGCTCCAGATCTATTACGTTCTAACAATAAAACTGTCGACATCGAATTTATTCGAGATAAGACCTTAGAAAAGCAAACCTTAGCATTGTATCCCCAAGAAGAGCTCTTTGTGTACAGCAAGTATCGTAGGGAACCTAAGGGTAAAAGCTACAAGATGTTAGACAATAATATTGGTTATGTCACGTTGAAAAACATCACGCCTGAAGAGGTGGAAGCGATAAAAAAAGAATTTGCTGATACCAAGGGCATTATTATTGATATTCGTAATTACCCAAGTACCTTTGTGCCATTTTCACTCGGTGGTTTTTTAGTTGATAGCCCAACAGCATTTGCTAAGTTTACTGTGGCAAATCTGAATAACCCTGGCGAATTTAATTTTCGTAGTGGCAGTAATATTCCACCAGCTGATTCACACTATAAGGGAAAGGTGGTTGTTTTAGTCAATGAAATATCCCAAAGCCAATCCGAATATACTGCAATGGCCTTTAGAGCAAGTAAAAAAACTACAATAGTTGGTAGTACAACTGCCGCAGCAGACGGAAATGTATCACCAATTGAGCTACCTGGTGGGTTGGTTACTTATATTTCTGGTATCGGTGTATATTACCCCGATGGCACAGAAACTCAGCGTGTCGGCATAGTGCCAGACATTGAAGTTTTGCCTACAATTTCTGGCATTAAAGCAGGTCGAGATGAAGTGTTAGAAAAAGCGATTGAAGTTATTAAGTCGCATTAACAAAAGAGAAAGAGAAGTTGTTTTAAGTAACAACTTCTCTTTTGACCATTAGATGTTTAACCAAGACATTGACTGTTTACTGTCTGGCATAAAAAGCGTTTGATAAAGCGATGCCGCAAAATCATCGGTCATACTTGCTACATAATCGGCAATAGCTCGCTGGGCGTTCTGCTCTTTATCCATCGCACTTAACCATTGCTGTTTGGCAAAATTTGGTAAAAGCCTTTCTGGATCAGATGATAAGGCTTCAAATAATTCCATGACGACCTGTTGGCCACGATATTCAATTTGTTGAATGGCAGGTTGCCTAATAACAAAACGATAAACAAAACCTTTAAAAATATCGAGTACAGCATTGGCAACCTCTGGCAACATCGCGTTGTAACGCAGTAAAGGTTGCTCAAAATGCAATGCTTGGCGTTCGTTTAAATCAACTAACTCAATTGCAGTAATTAAATAGTTAACTAAAGAACCAATAGCCTCTTTTTGTTTATAGGGCTTTTGGCTAAATAACTTGTCAGTTAATGTCTGGCAAATTTCTTGAAGCCAAGGTTCATCAATCGCTTGCAGTGGTGTAACAACATGCTGAATAAAATCTGACGCATTGACTACTCCAGTAACAATAGCGTCTTCTAAATCGTGTATGCCGTAGGCAATATCATCGGCAAGTTCCATCATTGAACAATCTAGAGACTTAAAACAAGTTTTTGCATGATGATACTGATCTTTTGCCATACTTGATTGGAATAGTTCTCTATCACTCTGGTTGAGAGGTTCGAGTAACCAGTTTAAGGTTTCACTATCGTCACTGTAAACGCCTTTGGGCGGGTGCCATTCACTGGCTTTTAATTGCCTAAGATTACTTGGCGCAGCAGGAGTAATTGCTGATTTTAAATTATCCAAAGTTTGTGGGTATTTCAGTAATCCTAACAAAGTGCGTCTGGACAAGTTCATGCCATAACCTTCGCTGAAAGGCTCTAAACGAGAGACTATACGAAAGGTTTGCCCGTTACCCTCAAAGCCACCATGATTTCTCATCATGTAATGTAGTGCTATTTCACCACCGTGGCCGAAAGGTGGGTGGCCAATATCATGCGCTAAACACAACGCTTCAATTAAGCTGTCGTCTTGAGGAAAAAGCTCAGCAGATAATTCAGGGTATTTAGCGCGTAGTTGAGCACTAATACCTGAGCCAATTTGTGACGCCTCTAGGCTATGGGTTAAGCGGGTGCGATAAAAATCGTTCTGCCCGCTGCCCATGACTTGGGTTTTATTTTGCAATCGTCTGAACGCAGCTGAGTGCAATATTCTTGCTCTATCACGTTGATAAGGGCTGCGATGATCATGGCGCCGTTTGGCTATTTTAGTAAAAAAACGGCTAGACCATATATCAGTCATAAATTTCCTTGCTAGTAATTACTTAGTACCCAATAACCTTAACCAATTTATAGCTTTTTAAGCAATGATTTATCAACAGCTGCAATAAATTTTGTGTTATTTAATATTAAATACCAAGCGCTTCGGCATATTTATATAGCCACAACCACATTTCAATTTGAATATTATCTTGTTCATTTTTACTCGTAGGAATTGAGTTTGTAGTATAAGCAATACTTAAACCAAATTTCGGAAACGTCAACATATATGCATTTGCAGCATCGGCAGTGGTTCCGCCATGATGTATACCTTTAATGATTCGTTTAGTTTTACCCGGTACAAATTGGCTTACATCCATTTCATGAATGCGAAAGCCAAGTCCATAATTTTGTGGATTTATTTTATCGTCTGCTAATTTTATCGGGGTAAACAATTGCTGCTGTAACGTTTTATTTAAGTAGTTTTCATTTTGCATTTGCCAAGCCATGTTAGCTAAATCTAATGCTGTTGATTGATAAGCGCCACCGCCAAATAAAAAAGTCCTATCACGTTTAGTTGGTGCGGGTTGATGGTCTTTATCAGCTTTTTTCGGTAAATAATAAGTTGCTTCCACACTACTATCAGCTTGAGATGAGTCGAATACAGTTGAAATCATCCCCAACGGTTTAAAAACCTCCTGCTCCATCAATTTTAAATAAGAAGTGTGGCTAGCTTTAGCTAAAACATCAGACAGTAGGATGTAACCGCTTGAGCTATATTGAAATTTATTGCCTGGCGTAAATAACAGCTTTTCATGGCTAAATACATCAAATGCTTCTTCAGGCCGCCAATGATCTTTAACGGACACAAATTCGCGGTCGTGACGGGCATCTGTAAAATGCACAATGCCTGCGGTATGAGATGCCAACTGCTTACTAGTCAAATGCTGCCAATTATCTTGGTATTTCCCGTAAGTCGAAATAGGGGCATCAATTGCTAGTTTACCTTGTTGTACTAGGCGAGCCATTGCTAAGGTTGTCATAGGCTTAGCAATACTACCAACTGAGTAGCGAGTAGCTATAGTAGCAGCTTTATTCTCTTCAATATTCGCGAAACCATTTGCTTGATTTAATAGCGTTTTTCCTTGGTAATTAACGGCAACAACAAGCGATGGTAATTGATACTTGATGCGCATGTCTTCAATTTCTCTAGCTAATTGTTGACTTACTGGCTCGAAATTAGTATTGGTTTGAGCGTAAGTGCTGTGACTTATTGCTGTTAATACTGAAAACGATATTACATATAAAAGACGATTTGATTGGCGTTTAAATTTGTTCATTTTTTTACCTCTTGCCTTGTTTTCCTACAAAATAACAAGCGAAAGTTTTATGATGTTGAAGAAAATGACAAAAGGTCGATATCGCGTATTTTCGGTGAATATGATTGACAGAAATAACAGCAAAGCGTTTAATGCCGTTCATCATTAATATCGCCCGTTAATCGCTGTTATTGCTCGAAATTAACAAAAACCATCCAATACTCTTGGCTATGATTATCATGTGTGTTTTGTTTTTACAGTTAGATTGGGCAAAGTGATAAAAATTGGAAAGTCACCACTTAATATGAAACCTACCACATCGTCTCAAATCACATTTTGGTTGCTACAAACCACGGGATGGTGTCCGGTATTTGTCTTAATGTTGTTACTTTTTGGTGATGAATATTGGACAAGTCATTTTTCTATTTTGTTTGCCATTACTGTGGTTGCTACTAGCATTGTTATCAGTTTGATCATGCGTTACATGTACAAAACAATAATGCAACGTAAGGTGCCAGTAATTCTTTGGGCATTAAGTATTATAATTTTGAGTGTGCTGGCCGCACTTGCTGTTGGTCAAATACATTATGCTTTGTGGACTGTTATTGTAAATATATGGCCAAAGTTCTCCCCACTAGTCACTAGTCAGCCTATTGCAAGTATTTCCCTTTTTCTGATCCCTACGTATTTGGCGTGGAGCTGTTTGTATTGGTTGATCACTAGGCAAATTGCGCTTACTCAAGCTCATCAGCATAATGAACTGCTCTCGTTGCGAATCAAAGAAAAGCAACTGGCGATGTTACTCAGCCAGTTAAACCCACATTTTATGTTTAATACCATCAATAATATTCGTTCACTTGTTCGAATTGATGGGGAAAAAGCTCGTGATATGTTAAGTGCTTTTGCCGATATCATGCGCTATCAGTTTGCGACTCAGAGCAATGCAGCAACAAGTGTAGAAAAGGAGCTTGAATTTGTTGAAGCTTATGTAGCATTGCATCAGTTGCAACTTGGAAAACGACTAAATTTTAACATGGATATAGCACAAGAGTATCTTAACGCTGCAATTCCTAAAATGGCCATTCAGCTTTTGGTTGAGAACGCCATTAAACATGCTTTCGGTTCACAGGGAGTAACAGGAGATTTAACGCTGACAATAGGACCGATTGAACAACAAAAACCGGATAACTGGCGTATTACTTTGACTCATCCAGGCAGAATAATTGAAAATAAAAAAACGGGTATTGGCTTGTCAAATTTGCGCAATCGTTTAGCTATGTTTTTTGACAATGCTCAATTATCACTTACTACACAAAATGAGCAAGTTATCGCTCAAATAGATATTCAATCAAAGTAACTTTTATGCATATGTTCACTACCGTTATCGTGGAAGATTCTGAGCTTGCTCGGATAGAACTTAAAGATCTGTTAGCGCCTTATCCTTTTATTAAAGTTGTCGGTGAAGCTGTCGATATAAAGAGTGCAATAACACTTATTAACGAACTGCAGCCGAGTTTGTTGTTTTTAGATATTGATTTACCTGGGGGAAATGCGTTCGATATTCTCAGCAAGCTTAACTTTGATGCTTCCAAAATTATATTCACTACAGCATTTGACCAATTTGCCATTCAATCATTTGATTTCAATACGGTGGATTACCTTTTAAAACCCATCAAACCTCAAAGACTGAATAAAGCACTAGACAAGTTAACCACTGCAGTTGTATCAGAATTACCAGTAACAATTGAACGACTAAATAAAGAGCATTCATTTTTTGTTAAAGATGGTGATAAATGCTGGCTTATAAAAGTTGAGCAGCTCGAATATATTGAATCTGTGGGCAATTACAGTCGGCTCTATTTTGATGGTAATGTCGCTATGCACAATATGTCTTTGACTGCAGTTGAAGAGCGGCTAGATGAAACGCTTTTTTTTAGAATTAGTCGTAGTCACATCGTTAATCTAAGAAAAATAGTGCATATCGAGCCTTGGGTTACAGGGGGGTACCAAGTGACTTTGGAAAGTGGTCAAACGTTAGAAATATCAAGACGTCAAAGTGTTAAATTTAAACAGCAGGTGATGCTCTAGAATAGGTAAGTCGATATCTTCTTTCTATTTGCTGGTTGTCATTTAATTTAGAATAAGGCTAAACTTCGGATAATTGTTGAGCTGATACAAAATCAAAGGTTTTAGCGCAACAAATAACTAATAGGCTTAGTGGAGTTTTGATGAAAAATTTAAAACATGTATTATCACTTTGGCTAGGGCTAGCAATACAGCTAGCTTATGCAAATGAAGTAATGAATAGTTCACCTAAAGAGATGGTCGAATTGGTTGCAGGTTTGCCTAAACCTCCATTTATCATTGATGAAAATGGTAATGGCATGCAGCTTGAACTTATTCGCCAAGCATTTGATGTCAGCGATATAGACGTATCATTTATTCATATGCCTCTTGGTCGAAACATTATGGGTTATCGTCACGAAAATGTAGATGGTATAGCTATTTTACCGCCCGAATATGACCACCCAACTATTTATTTGTCTGAGCCTTATATTACCTATCAAAACGTCGCTATTAGTTTGTTAGAACATAATTTCACCATTGAAAAGATTGCAGATTTATCAGGAAAAAGCGTCGTTTCATTTCAAAATGCAAAGAAGTTTTTAGGGGATGAGTTTGGAAAAACTGTTTCCTATTTAGTGGATTACCGCGAAATTCACGATCAAAAAAAGCAAATTGATTTACTGTTTTTGCGTCGCGCTGAAGTGATCGTTTTGGATATTAATATTTTTAGATATATGCTAAAACACCATAGCGAACAATATGTTATGAAGCCATTTAAAATTCATTACATCTTTAACAAGCGCGATTACGCTGTGGGCTTTAAATCGGCTGAGCTTAGAGATAAGTTTAACTATGGTCTACAAATAACCAAAGATAATGGCAGTTACCAAATGGTACTTGATAACTACCTTTATCAGTCGATGTAATGTGCCAAACGAGGAGCAAGAGCTATTCTTTTCCTCGATTTGCTGTTATTTATTGGCAATAAATATTGCACGCTTTGGTGCAGGGTAGCCTTCGATTGTTTTAGACGGATCGTTAGGATCGAGAAAATCTTGTAATGATTCTGTATCTATCCAGTCAGTTTTACGTTGTTCTTCTAATGTTGTGGTATCAATATTAGCGACTCTAACATTGGTAAACCCACAACGTTCAAGCCAAGCACACATAGCATCAGCGCTAGGTAAAAACCAAACATTACGCATTTTGGCATAGCGCTCACCTGGTACCAATACCGTATTTTCATCACCTTCAACTATCAAGGTTTCTAATACTAATTCCCCACCTTTAACGAGCTGCGCTTTTAATTGATATAAAAAGTCGATAGGTGAACGTCTATGGTACAACACGCCCATAGCAAATACGGTATCAAAGGCCCCTAGCTCAGGTAAGTCTTCCACCCCTAATGGCAATAAATTAACACTACTTTCCTGCATAAAGTGCTGAATTGCTTGAAACTGCATGAAAAACAGTTGTGTAGGGTCAATTCCTACAACAAACTTTGCACCAGCTCCATGCATACGCCACAAATGGTAACCACTGCCACAACCGATATCTAATACATAACGGTTTGACAAGTCGCTGATATGTGGTTCAAGTCTGTCCCACTTAAAATCACTACGCCATTCAGTATCAATGTGTAAACCGTGAATGTGATAAGGGCCTTTACGCCATGGTTTGAATTTTTTTAACAGATTTTCTAAACGCTTAAACTCACCTTCGTTAATGTCTTCTCGTTTACCAGCTAACACTTGTGAACGTGTATCTTTCTCTGTTATCTCAGTTGAAGGTAAAGCCTGCAGTGTTTTTTGCCAATGCGCGAAGTCACCGTGTAATTGTTGTTTGTACCACTGGTCGAGTTGTGCAGGTAAAGTATTTAGCCATGGTGCAAGTCGGTTTGCGGCAATTTGTTGATAAAATTTTGAAAAATACATAGAGCGTTTTATTTAATGGCGACTAATGAAAAGAAGTTATAACACTGAAACCAAACCGTATTATGAGTAAAGCCGGCTTGTTGTAATCTGTTTTGATGACATTGAATGCTATCAGGTTTCATCACGTTTTCTAATGCGGTACGTTTTTGCGCTATCTCTAATTCGCTGTAGCCATTTGCACGTTTAAAATCATGATGAAGATCAATTAGTAATGAGTTACACACATTATCTTCATGGATCAGTTTTTCAGAGAGCAGTAAAATGCCACCAGGATTTAAGCCTTGGTAAATTTTGTTGATCAGGGTAGTGCGTTTATCAGCTTCGATAAATTGCATGGTAAAGTTTAATACCACCATTGAAGCATTTTCGATTTCAACGTCCATAATATCGGCTTCATTGATGATCACCGGTGTTTGGCCTTTAAAAGCGTTAACATGCATTCGGCAGCGTTCAACCATCGCTGGAGAATTGTCTACACCTATAATTTGGCATTCATTAGCCGTGATAGCTTTTCGCATAGCTAAAGTGGCGGCTCCTAGTGAACACCCAAGATCATAAACATTGCTATTTTCAGTGACATAGTGCTGACTAAGTCGCCCAATAGTGTCTATAATGGTGTTGTAACCTGGAACTGAACGAGAAATCATATCAGGAAAAACTTCGACAACTTGAGCGTCGAAGGTGAAATCTTTTACTTGGCTTTGCTTGTTAGAAAAGATCAAGTCAGTTTTGGACTGTGGCATATAGGATTTAGTGTAAAATCTGTTGAACTGTTGTTATTTTAACTGAAAAAGTGTGTCGATTGAAATTGAATAGCTGCAGAACATTGCAAGCAGTGACAAAAATGTATTTAGCTTTCTTGGGGTAATTTAGTGTTGCAGCGTATTTTATACCTGATATTAACTCTTACATTAATTTCTTTAAGCTATGAAAACGTAGCTTTTGGCCAGTCTTTTAAGGACCGGCCAATTACTATTGCAGTAAATAAAACCTCATACCCATACCATTACCAAGCAAAAAATGGTGAAGCAACTGGCATTAATGTTGACTTATGGAAACTATGGGCCGAAAAACAAGGTGTCGATGTTAAGTTTAAAGTATTAACTTGGAATGAAACCATCGAGCAAGTAGCCAGTGGTCAAATTGATATTCATGCTGGATTAGCAAGTACCCAAGAGCGTTTAGAAAAGTTTCTTTTTACCAACCCGTTTTTCATTCAAGACAATTATATTTATGTGCATCGAGAATATTCGCACATAAAAAGCTTAGATAAAGTACAGCCCCTTACCGTTGGAATTGTTGCTGGCTCTAGCCATGTTGATGTGATCAAACGCAATTATCCCAATTTCAATTTAAAGTACTATGCTAGTCGTTTTGATTTATTTGATGGTGCGTTAAAAGGTGAAATCGCAGCTTTTACCAACCTAGAGCGATTATCAAGTAATTACCCGCGGGTGAAAGAGCTACAACTTTTGTTTCCCGCATACAAGCGCATGTTGTTTTTTCGCAATGACTATGGCTCTGCAGTAAGTGCAAATAATCCTGAATTATTAAAATTTATCGAACAGGGTTTAGCCAAAATTACGCCTCAAGAGCGTTCAGCGATAGAAAAACACTGGCTTGGTTTAGATAAAAACACCAACGCATTAGCGTTAGTTTACTCACCAGATCTTTTGCCTTATATGGCGATTTCAAGTACAGGAAGACCAACAGGGTTATTTATCGACATTTGGCGTGCTTGGTCAGAGCATACTGGCCAACCAGTAGAGTTTGTACCGCAGTCATTTGAAAATGCCGTAGAGCTGGTAAAAAGTGGTGGTGCAGATATTTTAATCGCCTATCCAGAGCATTTAGTTGAAAGCTCTGGTTTGAGGGTGGCGGATCGCACTTACCGCGTTGACATCAAAGCTTATGCACAACGAGACGCCAATCAGCAGCTGCCAATATTAAATGCGTCTACTGTTGGCCGAGCTGCCATTTTTAAAGACGCACCATATATTAAGCAATTGCAAGAGCGATTTCCTAAGTTAGAGTTAGAGCTTTATGAAACCTTTGCCGCAATGTCTCATGATTTAGAGTTAGGCATGGTGCAGTTTATTTTTGGTGCCGGTGAAATCATGGAAGATCGCATCGTAAAAGCTAATCTACAAACAAACCTTTCAGCACTTTCAGAAGTCTATATTGAACTTGATATGTTTAGTATGACTGATGATAAAAACCAACGCTTAGCTGAAATCATTCGAGAAGGGTTTGCGTTAATTCCGCAAGAGCAGCTAATGCAACTTGAACGTAAATGGTTATCCAATGCGAGTGATGGCTATTTTAAACTCAAGCAGCTACATGCCTCTTTATCTGAACATGAACAAGCTTGGGTCGAACAACATCGAGATATAAAGATCGGTTTTATTAAAAATTGGGCACCAGTTGAATTTGAAGATGAAAACGGGGAAGTGGTTGGTATCAATGCCGATATCAACAAATTAGTGCAGCGCCGTACAGGTATTCATTTTAGTTATGTAGCTTATGATAACTGGAATGACATGCTTCAGGCCTTGGTAAAACACGATATCGACATAGTAGCCAGTGCATCAGAAACTGAAGATAGAAAAAAACGTTTGCTGTTTTCCGATTCATATTGGGGCATGCCTTGGGTAGTTATTCATCGTCGAGAACGCGGTGAACAGCTAACCATAAAAAGCTTTTATGGCAGTGAGCTTGCTGTGGTTAAAGGTTATCAGCTTATTGACAAAATTCGTAAGGAGCACCCAAGTATCACCTTACGTTTAGTTGACTCACATGAAGAAGGCGTATTAGCGGTTCAAAGGGGAGTCGTTGCGGGCTTTATTGAAAATATTGCTTCAGCATCAGAACTAATAAAGCGTGAAAGCTTAGTCACCTTAGGCCTTTCGGTTGCCGACACCTTAAGTGTTGATACACACCATTATGCCATTCGCAAAGATTGGCCGGAATTAAAAAGTATTATTAACAAAGCGCTGGCAACAATCAGTGCTGCTGAACGTAAGTTTATATACGAAAAGTGGTTTGAAATTAACTTAGAAACCGGGCTAGATCGCAACGTTGTATTACGGGTGGGATTACAAATTGGCGCCATTATATTAATTGTTATTGTTGTTATTGTGGTGTGGAACCGTCGTTTGTATGTTGAAATTCAGATGCGTAAAACACTTGAAGAAAAAATGAAACATATGGCTACCCACGATGAGTTAACTGGGCTTGCTAACAGAGTGTTACTTAAAGATAGGCTTAATTTGGCCATTAATTTTCACCAACGTAACGAAAGATTATTAGCCGTTCTGTTTATTGATTTAGACGGTTTTAAAACGGTTAATGATACACATGGACACGACGTAGGTGATGAACTGTTACAACAAGTGGCACAAAGGTTGAGTGGTTGTATTCGTAAATCTGACACGGTCGTGCGTTTTGGTGGTGACGAATTTGTATTGTTACTTACCGGCTTACACAATAAAAATGAAGCGTCGTTTATAGCGGAAAAAGTATTAAAAATAGTGCAACAAACATTTCATTTATCAGTTGGTCAGGCCAACATAGGTTGTAGTATCGGTATTGCCATGTATCCGTTTGATGGAAAAACAGAATCTGACTTATTAAAAGTCGCTGATACCCTGATGTATAAAGTAAAAGCAGCAGGTAAAAATCACTATGTGTTTAACTCATAATTGAAATTTACGGTGATCAGGGTTTAGCTAAACGCAAATAAATATTTCTCTTGGTATAACAAGTGACATTCCAATTAACTTCTATATAATTGTCGGCAATTTTTTCTATAAAAAGTATGCAGTGTTTGAACTGCGTATGACAATTCAAAAATTCAGGGTTTAATCATATGCGAACGCATTATTGTGGTGAGGTCAATGAATCTCACGTTGGTCAAGAAGTTACACTTTGTGGTTGGGTAAATCGTCGTCGTGACCTAGGCGCGGTAATCTTTTTAGATCTGCGTGATCGTGAAGGCATAGTGCAAGTGGTTTATGATCCAGACCTACCAGAAGTACTAGAAAAAGCTAACAGCTTACGTAATGAATTCTGTATTCAAGTAAAAGGTAAAGTTCGCGCTCGTCCTGAAGGTCAAGTAAATAAAGACATGGCCACAGGTGCCATTGAAGTATTAGGTTTAGATGTCACTATTTTAAATCGTGCAGCGCCATTGCCGTTAGACTTCAACCAAGAAAACTCAGAAGAGAATCGTCTTAAATACCGTTACTTAGACCTACGTCGCCCTGAAATGACAGAGCGTTTACGTTTTCGAGCTAAAGTAACATCAGCGGTACGTGAATCGCTTGAATCACAAGGCTTCATGGACATTGAAACGCCAATTTTAACGGCTGCAACACCTGAAGGTGCGCGCGACTATTTAGTACCTAGCCGTACTCATAAAGGCAAATTCTTCGCGCTTCCACAATCGCCACAACTATTTAAGCAGTTGTTGATGATGTCAGGCATGGAGCGTTATTACCAAATCGTTAAATGTTTCCGAGACGAAGATTTACGTGCTGACCGTCAGCCAGAATTCACTCAAATCGATATCGAAACGTCATTTATGACGGCAGATCAAGTGATGGAAGTGACGGAAAAAATGATCCGTGAATTGTTCCTAAAATTGTTAAATGTTGATTTAGGTAACTTCCCACGTATGCCATACAGTGAAGCGATGGCACGCTTTGGCTCTGATAAGCCAGACTTACGTAACCCATTAGAAATTGTTGATATCGCTGATATCGTTAAAGATGTTGAGTTTAAAGTATTCTCAGGTCCAGCTAACGATGAAAAAGGCCGTGTTGCTGTTATTCGTGTACCAGGTGGTGCAAGCGAGTTTTCACGTAAAAATATTGATGAATTAACTAAGTTTGTTGGCATTTACGGTGCTAAAGGCATGCCTTGGTTGAAAGTAAATGACAAGGCTGCAGGCTTAGAAGGTTTACAATCTCCTATCTTAAAATTCTTATCTGAAGACGCGGTAACTGCGCTACTTGAGCGTACACAGGCTGAAACTGGAGACATTATTTTCTTCGGTGCAGACTCGTACACGACGGTAAGTGAATCTTTAGGTGCATTGCGATTAAAAATTGGTGAAGAGTTAGGCTTAACGTCAAACGAATGGAAACCTCTATGGGTTGTTGATTTCCCTATGTTTGAAGAAGTTGATGGCCAATTCCATGCACTTCATCACCCATTTACTGCGCCAACACGTGCAAGCGCGGAAGAATTAGAAGCTAACCCAGCAGTTGCTTTATCTAACGCTTACGACATGGTGTTAAACGGTGTTGAATTAGGTGGTGGTTCTGTTCGTATTCACGACCAAGCAATGCAAGCTGCAGTATTCCGCATTCTAGGTATTAGTGATGAAGAAGCAAAAGAGAAATTTGGCTTCTTGTTAGAAGCACTTCAATATGGTGCGCCACCACATGCTGGTCTTGCGTTTGGTTTAGACCGCTTAGTGATGTTAATGACAGGTGCTAGCTCAATTCGTGACGTGATGGCGTTCCCGAAAACAACCACAGCAGCATGTCCATTAACTAATGCGCCTGGTCAAGCAAATCCAGAGCAATTGGCTGAACTAGGTATTCAAACTATTGTTACTGAAAAGGCTACTGACAGCGAATAAGCTAATTTGCTAAACCTGTCGTCGACGTAAAAACGAAATGCAGTTAGAGTAATGCTTTAACTGCATTTTTATTTGAATGAAATTAATTTAAGGATGTCGTTTGTCCATCATTTTAGGTATAGATCCTGGTTCAAGGTTAACTGGCTATGGTGTTATTCACCAAGAAGGCCATAAATTTACCTATTTAGGTAGTGGTTGTATTAAAGCAATTGCCGCTGGTGATGCCTTAGGTGATCGTTTACAAACTATCTATGCTGGCGTCAGTGAAATCATTGTGCAATTTAAACCTACTATGTTTGCCATAGAGCAGGTTTTTATGGCAAAAAACCCTGATTCCGCGTTAAAACTTGGTCAGGCTAGGGGAGTGGCAATTGTTGCTGCCGCTAATGCCAATTTACCAATTGCTGAATACTCAGCCAGACAAATCAAACAATCTGTTGTTGGAACAGGTAGTGCCGATAAAACACAAGTGCAACATATGGTGAAGTCTATATTAAAGCTGCCAGCAACACCTCAAGCTGATGCCGCAGATGCCTTAGCGGTAGCCTTATGTCACGCTCACAGTTACGACTCAATCAGTAAACTCTCAGGTCAAGTAACTAAAACGGTGCGTCGTCGACTCAGATAATACTTTACTGTATAAATATCTAGTGATAAGGTTGCGCTATCAAACATCAAAGTAAAAAGGTTTCCCTTTGATAGGACGATTACGCGGTACGCTGGTTGAAAAGTTACCCCCTGAAATACTGATAGAGTGCGCGGGCATAGGTTATGAGGTAACAATGCCGATGACCAGTATCTACGCTTTACCTGAACTCAATCAAGAATCTACTATTTATACCCATTTTGTTGTGCGCGAAGATGCACAATTGTTATATGGGTTTGCCAATAAAACGGAACGTAAGTTGTTTCGCTTGTTGATTAAAATTAATGGTGTTGGGCCTAAATTAGCGCTGGCTATTTTATCTGGTATGTCAGCAGAGCAGTTTGTTAGTTGCGTGGCACATGACGACTTGTCGACTATTGTTAAAATTCCTGGTGTTGGTAAAAAAACGGCAGAGCGTTTACTCATTGAAATGCGTGATAAACTCAAAGACTGGCATGCTGATCCAGACGCAGCAAGTTTTGAACTCACTGCTATAAACACAGGAATATCAGCACCAGAATTAAATGACGCCAAAGGTGATGCTATTAATGCACTTGTGTCGTTAGGTTATACTTCAACACAAGCCACTAAAGCGATTAAATCAATATACCAAGACGGCATGGACAGTGAAGCGCTGATCCGTGACGCACTTAAATCCATGCTGTAAGAGACTGATAAATGATCGAAGCCGACAGACTGATCCAACCAATCGCGACAAAAGAAGACGAAGGCATTGACCGTGCTATTCGCCCTAAATTGCTGCAAGATTACACTGGGCAATCTCATGTGAAAGCTCAAATGGAAATCTTTATTCAGGCGGCAAAAAATCGCAGCGAAGCCTTAGACCATCTACTGATTTTTGGACCTCCAGGCCTTGGTAAAACAACATTGGCGAATATTGTTGCTAATGAAATGGGAGTAAACATTCGCACTACCTCTGGCCCTGTACTGGAAAAGGCGGGTGACTTAGCGGCACTACTAACTAACTTAGAAGAAAACGATGTGTTGTTTATTGATGAAATCCATCGTTTAAGTCCTGTGGTTGAGGAAGTGCTTTATCCAGCAATGGAAGATTACCAACTCGATATTATGATCGGTGAAGGCCCAGCAGCACGCTCGATAAAATTAGATTTACCACCGTTTACTCTCATTGGTGCAACAACGCGCGCAGGGGCGCTTACCTCACCACTTCGCGATAGATTTGGCATAGTGCAACGATTAGAGTTTTATAACACACAAGATTTAACGGATATCGTTAACCGCTCGGCACACTTTTTAAATCTAGATATCGAAAACGAAGGGGCATTTGAAGTGGCAAGGCGCTCTCGTGGCACGCCTAGAATTGCCAATCGATTGTTACGCCGAGTACGCGACTATGCTGATGTAAAAACTCAAGGCCATGTTAATCAACAAACCGCACATGATGCATTAACCATGTTAGAAGTAGATAACGAAGGTTTTGATATCATGGACCGAAAGCTATTACAGGCGATTATCGAAAAGTTTAATGGTGGCCCTGTAGGGTTAGATAATGTCGCTGCGGCAATTGGTGAAGAACGTGAAACGATAGAAGACGTATTAGAGCCATTTTTAATTCAACAAGGATTTTTACAGCGTACACCACGTGGACGTATTGTAACTGATAAAGCTTACCAACACTTTGCGATAGATAAGTTAGATCTGTAATTCGAAAACCTGGCGGTTAACATTTAGGCTAGCCGCCCTAATTATCCTGTACTTTTTCTGATTTTTATCAAAGATTAGCCTCGCAACTTTGCACTTTGCCTGTTAAACCCGTATCCTTTGCACGTTTGTTTATGTGTTAGAAAGGAGCACGACTAAATGAATGCCGAACAACAAAATTCTACAAAGGGCATTGATAAATTTCTTAATGGAATAGAGAAGGTAGGTAATAAATTACCTGATCCTGCGATGATATTCCTTTTTGCGATGTTATTGATTTGGGTACTATCTGCCATCTTCTCACAATTAACATTTTCAGCAATTGACCCTCGTACTGACGCACCAATTGTTGTTAATAACCTGCTAACCGGTGATGCACTAGCTGGGTTTCTAGCATCAATGGTTAAAACATTTACGGGATTTGCTCCACTTGGCGTGGTACTTGTTGCTATGTTAGGTGTTGGTGTTGCTGAACATTCAGGTTATATCAATACTGCGTTAAAATTGATGCTTAAACGCACGCCAAAAATGTTGTTAACACCGTCTGTTATTTTGATCGCAATTGTCAGCCATACTGCAACTGATGCCGGTTATGTACTTGTTATCCCACTAGCTGGTGTTATCTTTTTTGCTATGGGACGTCATCCTTTAGTGGGGATTGCTGCAGCATTTGCCGGTGTAAGTGGTGGTTTTAGTGCTAACTTTATTCCTTCAGGTATTGACCCTCTTTTACAAAGTTTCACACAAATAGGTGCGGAAACGATTGATCCAACAATTCAAGTAAACGCATTAAATAACTGGGCGTTTACCTCTGCATCAAGTTTATTTATTGTTTTACTTGGTTGGTATATCACTGACAAAATTATTGAACCACGCTTAGCTAACGTAAAAGTAGATGGTAATACTGATGATTTACCAAGCTTTGATGAAATTACTGATAAAGAAAGACATGGTTTTTATCTTGCGACTGCTGTAATGCTTGCCGGTATTGGTTTGTTAACCTACGCCGCTTGGGGCGCTGACTCACCACTTCGCGGTGCAACAGGCTCACTCACCGAATTCAGTGCACCATTGATGCAATCTATAGTACCGCTTATTTTCTTGCTATTTTGGGTGCCTGGCATCGTATATGGTTTTAAAGTGGGTACATTTAAGTCTTCTGGCGATATGATAGCGTCAATGACCAAAGCCATGAATGGTATGTCTTACTATGTTGTAATGGCATTTTTCTGTGCATTATTTATTGCTGCATTTAACCAATCAAACTTAGGTGCTTTGTTAGCCATTGAAGGTGCACAAGTACTGAAAGCACTATCGCTACCAAGTGCGGTTACTATTGTAGGTATTGTTTTCCTAACGGCTTTTGTTAACTTATTTGTTGGCTCAAGCTCAGCAAAATGGGCATTGTTAGCACCAATTTTTGTTCCTATGTTAATGCAGCTTGGTATTTCACCAGATCTTACACAAGCGGCTTACCGTGTAGGTGATTCAAGTTCAAACATCATTACGCCGTTAATGCCTTACTTCCCATTAGTGGTGGTGTATTGTCAAAAATACGTTAAAGACACAGGAATTGGTACGTTAATCGCAATGATGATCCCATATTCAATAGCCTTTTTAATTGGTTGGACTTTATTTTTATTAGCCTATTGGGGCATAGGTATTTCTTTTGATATACCTCTAGGTGTTCAATCATCTTATTCCTATCCAGGCTAATAACATGATTGTTAAATAATGAAAGAGCAGCTTAACAGCTGCTTTTTTTATATCGGTTAGATAAATTTTAGGCAAAAAAAAAGCTCGCTAATGGGATAGCGAGCCAACTTAAATCTCAAGTTGCTAGAAGGAATTAGTTCATTCCAGGAAACATGTCAGAGAGAATAGATAGCAAACTATCTAATCTACAAAATTAACTGGCTAATGATAAACTTTAGGGATAAAAGAAGTTTATCGGTGCGCTAGCTCAGAAAACATGTGTATTCTAGCCAAAACATTGATCTAGAACAAACGAGTTATTTTTATCTTTCACATTAGAAAAACTAATGTTACTCGATGCAGTTAAAACAGAGGTTTTGCAAATTTATTCATCTGTTTGCATAAATATGAAAATTATTTATTAATTCTTACAATTCGCGGCCTTCAGGGCTTGTTTGTCACCGCTGAAATCTATTAAGATAACGCCACAATAACAACTAGGTTCAGCCATACTTTATTTTATGCAACAAACCACAGCCGAATACCAAGTTAGAGTGTTTTATGAAGATACAGATGCAGGAGGCAACGTCTATCACGCTAACTATCTTAAATTTTGTGAGCGTGCTCGCACACAATGGTTACGAGATTTAGGTATAAACCAGTCATTTTTTTTAGAACAAAATGGCGGCTTTGTGGTCAGAAAGCTTGAAATGGATAACATGGCCTCAGCCAAGTTAGATGATTTACTTACGATTTCTACCACCATTCAAACATTAAAGCGTGCGAGTGTCACTTTTGTCCAAAAAGTGTATAACCAACAGCAAGAGTGTCTGTGTGAAATCAACGTAGTTGTAGCGTATGTTGATCTCAACCGTGCCAAGCCGTGTGCTATCCCAGCCGAAATATTAGGAGCTTTTAAAGGTGTCAGCTGAATTATCAATTTTAGATTTATTTTTACTTGCCAGCCCGTTGGTAAAAACCGTGATGTTAATTTTATTAGGGTTTTCTATCGCATCTTGGGCGATGATTATTCAACGTCGCAAAATATTAATAGCAGCGCGAAATCAACTACAACAATTTGAAGATAAGTTTTGGAGTGGGGCTGACTTAAGTAAGTTATACGCTGAAGTCACCGCAAGAGAACATATTGAAGGTATCGAAAGCTTATTTGTAGCTGGCTTTAAAGAATTTGCTCGTCTTAGAAAAAGCAATTTGAATACACCACAAGCCGTTGTAGATGGAACTCATCGTGCTATGCGTGTTGCACTTTCTCGTGAAGTAGACAACTTAGAAACCCATTTACCTTTTATGGCCACCGTTGGTTCAATTAGCCCTTACATTGGGTTGTTTGGTACGGTATGGGGGATCATGAATTCATTTATTGCCCTTGGTGCAGTAGAACAAGCAACGTTAGCAATGGTTGCTCCAGGTATTGCAGAAGCGCTTGTTGCCACTGCAATGGGTTTATTTGCGGCGATTCCTGCGGTAATGGCATATAACCGATTTACTCATAATGTAGAAAAACTTGAAAATAGTTATGGAAACTTTATGGAAGAGTTTTCTAGTATTTTGCAACGCCAAACTAGTGCCGCCCACAGCAATGCACAATAAAGGCGAGGTTTAACCTATGTATAACCGAGTAAGACGAAAAAAAGTAGCCGAAATTAACGTTGTACCTTATATCGACGTAATGCTGGTGTTACTGATCATTTTCATGGTTACGGCACCTTTGATCACGCAAGGGGTTAAGGTTGATTTACCCAAAGCAGATGCTGAGCCATTAAGTAAAGATCAAAAGCCACCGCTTGTTGCTTCTGTTGATGCCGAAGGAAATTATTATTTGGCCGTGGGTACAAGCAAAAACCAAAAGCTTTCAGGGGAAGAAGTTGCTTCGCTAGTGAAGGCACATTTGGCGAAAGCGCCTGATACGCCAGTGGTTGTTAATGGCGATGGTGCCGTATCGTACGATGCTGTGATTCAATTAATGGTGTTATTACAGAAGCAGGCTGGAGTGCCTTCTGTTGGTTTAATGACGGATTCACCGGAGAAATAATTGACGATGACTCCGTTTGCTAAAGCACTATCAATTAGCTTTGGCTGCCACCTTGTGCTGGCAGCTTTTTTGCTTTTTGCTAACTTCTCATTCACTCCTAAGCCAACGCCAAATGTCAATGTCGCACCAGTTGAACCAATCAAAGCGGTTGTTGTAGAACGAAAAGAAATTGAGCAGCAACTAAATAAGATCCGCGAAGATAAAGCCGCTGAACAACGTCGTGTCGCCGCTGCTGAAAAAGCAAGGCGCGATAAAGCTAGAAAGGCAGAGCTGGCTAAAAAACGTAAAGAAGAAAAAGCTCGTCAACGCAAAAAAGAACAAGAGCGTTTAGCCTTAGAAGCGAAAAAGAAAAAAGCAGCAGAAGAAAAGGCACGCCGCGAAGCTGAAGCAAAACGTCGCAAAAAGCTTGAAGATGATAAACGTAAAAAAGCAGCAGAAGAAAAGGCTCGTAAAGAACGCGAAGATAAAGCCAGAAAAGAACGTTTAGCTAAAGAAAAGGCAGAAAAAGCTGCGAAAGAACAAGCGGCGCGCCAACAAGCTAGACAAAGGCAAGTGGTCAGCGAACGTGATAAATTTGCCAGTTTGATCAAACACGTTATTACCAGTAACTTGTTAACCGATAAAGCAACCATGCAAGGTAAGTCGTGTCGAGTGAAGATAAACTTGTCACCATCTGGTTACGTTATTAACGTAACAACGCTGGGTGGAGACCAAGTTATTTGTAGAGCAACGTTAAATGCCATTAAACAATCAGGCAACTTACCGGTATCAAAAGATCCAGAAGTGTTTGAATTAATGCGCGAGATCAGTTTAACTGTTGCACCAGAGTTTAATTAAAACCCTAACTGAAAAAGAAATATGAAACGATTCAAACTATTTTTCTCCCTATTTTTTCTCTTAATGACAGCGAAAGCGTTTGCCTCGCTGGAAATTGTCATAACAGAAGGTATTGATGGTGCTCGCCCAATTGCTATTGTACCTTTCTCTTACAAAGGCCCTGGCCAGCTACCTGAAAATATTGCCAAAGTGATCAGCGATGATTTATTGCGCAGTGGTAAATTCAGCCCGATAAGCCAAATAAAATTCCCTCAATATCCAACTACAGATAAAGAAGTGGATTATGCTGCTTGGTCAACCGCAGGTGTTGAAAACGTTGTCATTGGTTCAATTGAACAAGCAGGTGCCGGTCGTTATAAAGTGACCTATCAGCTTATTGACGTGGTACGAGGCAAAATCACTGGTGGCCAAACACAAATGATGAGCAATGGTCAGTTGATCATGGCTTCAGATCATGTGTTAGAGCAAAGTACGGTAGAAATTAGCAGTAGCCAATTTAGACGCTACGCACACCGTATCAGTGACAAAATATATGAAACGTTAACCGGCACACGTGGTGCGTTTTTAACTAAAATTGCTTATGTGATCGTCAGAGACTCTGGTAGCTTCCCTTACCAGTTAGTTATCGCAGATTATGACGGTTACAACGAACATGTGTTGCTAAGCTCAAAAGAGCCGTTAATGTCTCCTTCATGGGACCCTACAGGCAACAAACTTGCTTATGTAACGTTTGAAAATCATCAAGCACAAATTTATGTGATTGATATTTACACAGGAAAGCGTAAATTAATTAGTTCATTCGACGGTATAAACAGCGCACCACGTTGGTCACCTGATGGCAAGAGTTTGGCCATGGTGTTGTCTAAAGATGGCAACCCAGAACTATACATCATGAACATTGCTACTAAAAAATTGCGCAGAATTACCCGAAATCGTGCAATAGATACAGAGCCAAGTTGGGCTCCTGATGGCAAATCATTGATATTTAGTTCAGAACGGGGTGGAAAAGCGCAGCTATATCGCGTAAATTTAGTGGACGGTAGAGTAAGACGACTCACTTTTGATGGCGAAATGAACTTAGGTGGTTCATTATCACCAGACGGTCGTCAACTGGTAATGGTCAACAGAACGCGTGGAAAGTATCACCTTGCTAAGCAAGATTTAGCCACTGGAACCTTCCAAGTGTTAACGCGTACTCGATTAGATGAGTCGCCAAGTATCGCACCGAATGGCGGCATGATTATTTACAGTACTTTGCACAATAACCGACAAGTTTTGAGCTTAGTCTCATTGGATGGTCGATTTAAAGCACGATTGCCTGCACTTAACGGTGAGGTGAAATCGCCAGCTTGGTCACCATTCTTGTAATAAAGTGTTTAGAATTAAAAAATTATTGAAACAATAAGGAAACCCTAAAATGCGCTTGAATAAAACTGTTAAAGCTCTTGCTGTGGCTTTACCTATGATGGCACTTGCTGCTTGTAGTTCAAATACAGAAACAGATGCAGATAGCCAAGTAGATACAAATGCACAAACAGAAACATCAACAACTGCGCAAGATAACGTTCAAGTGACTGCTGCACAACGTGCCGCTGAAATCGAAGAGCAAAAGCGTCAAGAATTAGAGCGTTTACGTTCTGAGCACATTGTTTACTTCGGCTTTGACAAATCTACAGTTGATGCTGACTTTGCAAACGTATTAGATGCACATGCAAAATTCTTATCTGAAAACACAAATGTTAGCGTTTTAATCGAAGGTCATGCTGATGAGCGTGGTACGCCTGATTACAACATTGCACTAGGTGAGCGTCGTGCTAAGTCTGTAGCAACTTACTTAGAAAACATGGGTGTTTCTTCTTCACAAATTTCAATCGTAAGTTACGGTGAAGAAAAGCCAATGGTAAGAGACCGTTCAGAAAGTGCTTTTGCTAAAAACCGTCGCGCTGTATTAGTTTACTAATTCAGGTGACATACAAATGAAACTAAACCAAGTTTTATTTGGCATGGTTATAGCTGCAGCTTGTACTCACGTACAGGCTGCTGAACCAGCCCCAGTCATTGATGCTTCCAGTAATGCCAGAAGCACCTCAGTCCAACCTGGTCACGAAGAACGTTTAGTTAACGTTGAACGTCAAATTGATATTTACAAGCGTAATCAAGTTAAAATGCAAACGCAGCTTGATGACCTACAAAACGAAGTCAATGAGTTACGCGGTGTTACTGAACTGCATAGCCATCAGTTGTCTCAAATTTTGGAGCGTCAACGCGAGCTATATCAAGAACTTGATCGTCGAGTTACTCAGGCCTTAAAACCAGCAAACGTACCTGTACAACAACCTGTTGTTGAACAACCTACAGCAAGCACTAGTGCTAACGTGTCAGAAAACGACGCGTACGATTACGCCGTTAACCTAGTGTTAAAAGAGAAAAAGTACGACGATGCTATTCCTGCCTTTCAACAGTTTATTGAGCAATATCCAAGTTCAAGTTATGCGGCTAATGCTTATTACTGGTTAGGGCAATTGTTGTTTAACAAAGGCGAATTAGCCCAAGCAAAAAATGCATTCAATGTAGTTGTGTCAGAATTCACACAATCAACAAAACGAAGTGACGCTATACTCAAGCTTGGCATGGTTGAGCAAAAACAAAACAACAATGCAAGAGCGCTAAACCTTTATCAGCAAGTGATTTCTGAATACCCAGGATCAAGCGCTGCAAAACTTGCGCAAACTCGTTTATCGTCGATCCAGTAGGTATTTGACGATAACTTGTTCATAATGTTTTCTTTTTAGGCAAACAAACGCATATTTCAAAAAAACTTAATTTTGTTGTTGCACTCAAGAAAATTATCAGTATCATATGCGGCGCGTTGGACGAGACGTTCAACGCAAGATAAATGTCGGTCGTTAGCTCAGTTGGTAGAGCAGTTGGCTTTTAACCAATTTGTCGAAGGTTCAAATCCTTCACGACCGACCACTTCTCACCAAAGTAAGTGGTTGGCATTTATCAGGTAGTACAAGATATCGGTCGTTAGCTCAGTTGGTAGAGCAGTTGGCTTTTAACCAATTTGTCGAAGGTTCAAATCCTTCACGACCGACCACCTCTCTTGGTGAACTAAATATCAACTACCCACGTACATCTTTATATTCGGTCGTTAGCTCAGTTGGTAGAGCAGTTGGCTTTTAACCAATTTGTCGAAGGTTCAAATCCTTCACGACCGACCACCTCTCTGAGGTGATTCAATATAAAACCGCAGTACATCATATATCGGTCGTTAGCTCAGTTGGTAGAGCAGTTGGCTTTTAACCAATTTGTCGAAGGTTCAAATCCTTCACGACCGACCACCTTCTTTATATTCATCCGTCACAAACAGCTGAAGTTATTCTTTAATACTAAGAATTTGAACCGAGAAGAAGGTTCACTAAATTGTCTGGAACAATTTAGAACGCGAAGCGGCCCGAAGGGTGGAGTATAGGGATATACGGAATTAATCCTTCACGACCGACCACCTTCTTTATATTCATCCGTCACAAACAGCTGAAGTTATTCTTTAATACCAAGAATTTGAACCTTCTTTAAAGACATTCATTATATCCATTGTATGCGACTGAAATAGTTCTGTAACGCTATCAAATTTTCAACTAACAGTAATTTTCAATAGCGCTATGCGCTAGAGACTAAAGATTAATGCCGTAGTTAATTTTTGAATTTACGACAAAATTTCGCTTTAGATTGAGTCTGTTTGTTATATAGAAGTAAGTTAGTACACATTTGCCCTAAGATTTCGTATAATTCACGCCGTTTTTATTAGGGCAGTAACAGAGTAAAATATGGCGCAAAGCAATTTAGCAGTAGATTTTGAGTTTAAGTTTCCGGCAAAACCAGCCAAGCTTTCTGATCAAGAAAAAGCTGAGTACAAATCGCGTATTAAACAGCTTTTAGTTAAAAAAAATGCCGTGCTGATTGCGCATTACTATACTGACCCAGAAATACAGGCGTTAGCGGAAGAAACCGGTGGTTGTGTTGCTGACTCACTAGAAATGGCGCGTTTTGGTAACCAACACCCAGCAGAGACATTAATTATTGCTGGTGTTAAATTCATGGGTGAAACAGCGAAAGTGCTTACCCCTGAAAAAACTGTTGTGATGCCAACGTTAGAGGCGACCTGTTCTTTGGACTTAGGCTGTCCAATTGAAGAGTTTAACGCTTTTTGTGATCAACACCCTGATAGAACGGTAGTGGTATACGCCAATACATCGCCAGCGGTAAAAGCACGCGCTGATTGGATCGTTACATCGTCTTGTGCCCTTGAAATTGTTGAGCACTTAGATGATAACGATGAAAAAATTCTGTGGGGCCCAGATCGTCACTTAGGCAACTACATTCAAAAGAAAACAGGCGCAGACATGCTCATGTGGCAGGGCGCTTGTATTGTGCATGACGAATTTAAAACCAAAGCGTTAAAAGATATGAAGGCATTGCATCCAGATGCAGCCATTTTGGTACACCCTGAATCACCAGCTGAGATTGTAGAGTTAGCTGACGCAGTGGGTTCAACAAGTCAGCTTATAAAAGCGGCGCAAGACATGCCAAATAAAAAGTTCATCGTGGCAACAGATCGCGGCATATTTTACAAAATGCAGCAACTATGCCCAGATAAAGAGTTTTTTGAAGCGCCAACGGCTGGTGAAGGCGCAACTTGTAGAAGCTGTGCACATTGTCCGTGGATGGCAATGAATGGCCTTAAAGCAATTGAAGAAGCATTAATTGATCCAACAGGCAAAGAAGTGTTTGTTAGTGACGAAGTACGCATAGGCGCGCTTAAATCAACTAACAGAATGCTCGACTTTACTGCATCAATGAAACGATAAGCGCTTTTTTGAGCAAACAGCTAATTAATCGAAAGAAAGCCTTGCTATAGCAGGGCTTTTTTTCTACCATAGCGCAGCTTTTTTTGAGCAATAATCAGTTTTCACTTGCTTCAAAAAAACAATTCAAAATCAAATTTAGGTGACGTGTCCGAGTGGGGCGTTACCGCCCGGGAAAAGCACTGCTTTTTCAGGTAAGGGCAGACATTCATGGACGAATGGCTTGGGTGCCGATCATCATGGACGTGTTTATGCCAAGTCGTAAAAATTAGAATATAGGTGACGTGTCCGAGTTGCTGCCAAGGTTTTAAACACGCCTAGGCGTGCTCAGCCCAATCACCCAGTGACGATAAACACTGTAAAAACTTTATCTTACAATCTGAATCAAATATAGGTGACGTGTCCGAGTTGCTGCCAAGGCTTTAAACACGCCAAGGCGTGCTCAGCCAAATCACCCAGTGCCGATAAACACTGTAAAAACTTTATCGTACAAACTGAATCAAATTTAGGTGACGTGTCCGAGTTGCTGCCAAGGTTTATACCACGCCTGGCGTGCTCAGCCCAATCACCCAGTGACGATAAACACTGTAAAAACTTTATCTTACAATCTGAATCAAATATAGGTGACGTGTCCGAGTGGCTGAAGGAGCACGCCTGGAAAGTGTGTAAAGGGCAACCTTTCGAGAGTTCGAATCTCTCCGTCACCGCCATATAAAAGAACCTGCTTTATGCAGGTTTTTTACGTTATGAGCTAACGAAAGAGATGAGAACGCGAGAGTTCGACAATTTGGTCAGGAATCAAATTGAATGCAAAGCACCCGAAGGGGAAAATACATGGATGTATTTTATAATCTCACCATGCTCTTCATTATTTTCGCCATATAAAAGAACCTGCTTTAAGCAGGTTTTTACGTTATTTGCTAACGAAAGAGATGAGAACGCGAGAGTTCGACAATTCGGGCTGGAACTAAATTGAATGCTTGCCCCCTAACAGGACAATTTACTGAATCATTTCTTTTTATCTTAAAAATCCATCTTCTTGCAGATTTTCTCTTTATCTAGTCGTTTAAACATGTCGTTACATTTGCTCAGCTAAAATAAGGCTGAAATACCTTTATTATCAGCTCAGCGGTAATGTGTTTTTTATCTCATCTTTTTTAAACTTTGTTTTAGAGTGGTTTTCTTGCCATAAGTTTGTCGACTTATTGATGAGTTTTATCAACGTTGGAAAAATCGAGGTGCATATGGAATTAAGCAGAAGAGGTTTTTTAAAAGTTTCTCTTGGCAGTGGGGGAGCTCTATTGTGTAGTCTGAATTTTCCTGTGCGTTCGGCAGACAACAATACCAGTTTTCAGGCAAATATTTATTTGCGTTTTAACGCTGATGGGACAATTGTTTATCGAGACACAAAGCCTGAAATGGGGCAGGGGATTTCGACCGGGTTGGCGATGGTAGTTTGTGATGAACTTGGAGCCGACTGGAGTCAGTTTATTATTGAGCGCCCACCTCTTACTGCATTTACTGCAATTGAACACTCATTGGAATCTTCTGCGGGCAGTAACGGTATGCTAACTGCGTATTTGCCATTGCGCCAAGCTGCAGCAAATCTTAGGCAGCTTTTTGTAGAAAGTGCTAGTCAATATTGGCAATGCGCCCAAAGTGAATGCAAGGTATCAAATAGCAAAGTTATGCGGCGTGGAACTGATGAGTTTTTACCGTTTATTGAATTGTATGACTCTGTGATAAAAAGAAATGTCCCTGCAAACGCACCATTAAAAAACAATGTAGATTTAAAACTTATCGGTAATCCGCTTGCTATTATCGAAAACAAAGATATCGCAGCTGGTAAGCAAAAGTTCTCTATCGATATTCAATTAGACAATATGGTTCACGCCAGTATTGAACGAAGTCCAACAACTGATAGTGATTTATTGTCTGTGGACGACAGCCAATGTCGCCAATTAAATGGAGTGATAGCGACAATAAAAATGCCTGCTTTTCCTTTCAAAACTAGTGCTGAAAATAAATGGCAAGAAAAGTATCGAGGCACTAAAAGTGGTGTGGCGGTCATTGCGCAAACAACCTGGCATGCAATGGAAGGTCGGAAACGTTTAAAACTTTCATGGTCAAAAAGTAAATACGAGGGGCATGATGACTTGCGTATCAAAAAGGACATGCAAGATATTTCGTTAGATAACATTCGCGATATAGTCTCCCATGGTGAGGTACAAAATGAAATTTCAAAAGCTCCATCAAACAAAATATTTACCAGTCAATATTACAATCCTTATCAAGAAAACGCGCATATTGAGCCTCTTAATGCCGTTGCTAACTACGATGGAAAAAAGCTAACCTTGTGGGCGGGCAGCCAGTCACCTACGTTAGCAATAGACTATGTGGCTGAGTGCACGGGAATTTCCAAGAAAAACATCGTTATTCACTCTATGCGCTCCGGTGGTGGGTTTGGTAGACGTTATTTCTACGATTTTGTCGTTGAAGCGGCATACTTAGCGGTGAAATTACAAAGGCCAGTAAAAGTAACATGGTCTAGGCAAGATTGTATTAAACATGGGCGCTATCACTTAGCGAGAATAGATGAACACACGATAATGTTAGATGAAGATAGTAACCCTGTTGCATGGGATTCATTAACGCGCAGTGGCAATAATTACGGTTGGCTTGCGAGAAATAATATGTTGGATTATTACGCAGGTAATACTACTCATCGCTCCTCCCGTCATGCAGAAGGAGACAGTTTAGTGTTATTGCCTGGATCTTGGCGCAGTGTTGATGCGCACCCTCAGGGCCTAGCAAGAGAATGTTTTATTGATGAGGTTGCGGCAAAATTAGAAGTTGACCCTATAGCCTTACGTAAACAATGGTTATCTCAAAAAGCCGTTTTTACAAAGGAGAAAGGGCTAAATGAATCATCTTTTAATAATCGAGTTAAAGTTCGAGACCAGTTACGTTTTGTTTTAGAGCAAGCTGAAAAAATCACAAATTGGCAAAAGGAACTTAGCCCAAATCAAGGTAAGGGGATTTCTCTTAGTTACTTTTATGGCACATTTGTTTGCCAAATAGCATTTGTGAGTAGCAGAGAAGATAAAGTACAAATTGATGAAATTGTTTGTGTATTTGATTGTGGAAAGGTGATTAATCCTCAACTAGTTAAGTCGCAGATTGAAGGAAGTATTATTTGGAGCTTGTCGGCACTTAAAAACCCCGCGATTCAAGTTCTCGATGGTAAGGTTGTGCAGTCAAACTTTCACGATTACCCCGTTTTAAGAACAAACGATGTGCCCAATATACAGATTCATTTAATGGAAAGTGAGCGCGCTCCCAATAGGGTTGGAGAATCCGCTGTGCCAGATACAGCTCCCGCCGTATTAAATGCAATATTTAATTTAAACGGCAAAAGATACAAAGAATTACCTTGTCCAGTATTGGCTTAAAAGTGACTTTATGGCAGCTCAAAAGCGTACAGAGCTGCTTAGATTTAAACCTTTTAAAACGAAGACGACACTTAAGATTATAAAACTAAAAATTAGGGTTAATTGTGCGTTTAATTAAACTAGTTTCTTTGACTTTTTTCCTTATGGTCATCGTTGCTCCAAGTCATTCAAATGAGTTAAACAATAAGCTGACAAAAATTACCAAAGCATACATTGAACATAACATGTTCCAAGGTAATGCTCTGGTGGCAATTGATCAGCAAGTGGTGGCTTTTGTCAGTTCAGCCAAATTACCTCAGTCGGCGAGGTTTGAAATTGGCTCAATTGCAAAACAATTTACGGCAGTACTCATCTATCTATTAAAAGAAGAGCGACTTGTGGATTTTAACCAACCCATTAGTCGTTACATCAAAGAGTTTTCAGGCCATCCTGTTGGCAGCATAACAATACAAGAATTGCTAGAACATAGAAGTGGATTACCACGAGACTTTGTCACTATTGCAGAGCGAGATAAAACTCGTGATATGACGAGTTTACAAAGATTACAACGGCTAAAGAATATATTTGTTTCACAAAATAAAACAAAACGCTATTCCAACGCAGGGTTTGCACTTCTTTCACTTGTTATTGAAGCGGTAACGAAAAAGTCTTTTACACAAGTGCTGGAAAATAAAATCACCAAGCCGTTTTTGTTATCAGATACCGGTGTTATTTCAATGCAAACATTATCGTCATTAGTGCAAGGGACGAATCGCCTTGATGGACAAGTTATCTCGCTACAAACGCTACAACAAAACTACGCCATTGGGCATGGGGCAATGTATTCGTCAGTTGCTGATTTGTATCATTGGCAGCGTGCGTTGATCAAGGGTGAAATAGTGTCTAAAGAAAGTTTTGCGCAGATGATGGAACATAATCACGGTTTATTCAAATATTCATATAATTGGCCAAGTAATGAGGGGGCTAAAGGCAAAGCAATAACACATGGTGGGTCAAATGAAGGGTTTGTTGCCAATGTTTCAACATACCTTGATCATCAACTGATTGTGGTGACGCTGGCTAATGAAAAACCCGCTTATGTCAGCGCTTTATATAACCAGCTTGCAAATGCTGTATTAGGCATGGAAGAACCTTTACCGCATGAAAACTTATTTAAGCAAATCACAAACAAAGTTATTTCTAAAGATTTGAAAAATGCGTTAAGCCTTTTTAGCGAAGCAAAAATAGCGCAAAGATGGGACCTACCCAGCGCAGTGCAGCTAAATCAAAGTGGTTATTTATACTTATCGCATGGTCGATTAGCAGAGGCTGAGCAGTTGTTTTCTTTTTTAACTCAAGTTTATCCCGATTATAAAAACGGCTGGGATAGCTATGCAGAGGCGCTTATCGCAAATGGTAAGTTAAAAGAAGCTAAAAAAATTAGAGCAGAACAATTAAATTGAGAATATAGTGAATAGAGCCGCTACAGGCTTTGATTAAGTTGATGGTAGTCACCTTTGTCACGCCTTGTGTTTGGTTCTCACCTCTTTGTTGAGTGTTCATCCTAATAAAAACATCAATATAGCTACAGGTTAGATTAGAGCGCTGGATTATTTAATCTACTTAATACTTTTTAGCTGTGCTAGATATAGTATTGAGTGCTCTTAAATAGTTTCTACTTCATGGTGGAAAGTAACAAATGAATAAACAAATTTAAGCCGTTTTACGAACGTTTTGCTCATATGGCAAAAATGATTGAAAAATATATTTCGTAACAATGAGTAGGACTTTGAATTTGAGAAGATAAATAGACGAAGCTTGATTGTATGAGGACATCCATTGGGCAACTAAAAAAATAAATAAAAGTAAAAGGCCTTGTAACCAAACTTTTTTTCAATGTATTCCGACTATTACAAAGAGAACAAAAATAAATGGCTCTTTTATGCAGAAAATTAAAAGCTTACTTCCATTCATAATTGCTTCAATAACTTTATTATATAGCCAATTATCCATTGCCTCTTTTCATCAGTCATTGCCGCTGGGTCAATATAAAGTAGGGTTTAAGTTGTTTCATGAATATGACAAACGACGCTCTTTTGCGCCTAAATATGACTATTTCGGAAAAGAAACTCTTTCTCCTATTGGCCGGCCCATGCAAGTGGCGATGTGGTTTCCTGGTAAAAATACAGCAGAGAAAACACCGCTAACATATCGAGATTTCATTGCTTTTACTTCCTCTGAAGTGGACTTTTCTAGGCAATCTGAGTTTGAACGAGATCAGCACATTAATAGCCTTTTGAATTCTTTACCTGAAAATGCAAAAGCTGGATATATAAAGTTTTGGCAACAACCTACTAGAAGTTATTTAAATATTGAAGTGGCCGAAGATAACTTTCCTGTGCTGTTGTACGCACCTCCAATGAATGCATCAATCCATGATAATGCGTTGCTGTGTGAGTTTTTGGCGAGTCATGGTTATATTGTTGTTTCCGTTGCGGCAAAAGGGGAGTTTACCCGATTGCAAAAGCAGTCGATTGATGAAGCTAATATTCAAGCCGCAGATTTATCTTTTTTATGGGAGTTTGCTCAGCGGTTTACTCAAAATTCTAAGGTGGCGGCCCTTGGTTTTAGTTTAGGTGGGCTGTCAAACCTTATTTTTGCAACACAGAACAAGGATATTGACGCTGTTGTTTCACTAGATAGCTCTGTTATGTCTCAAGGGTGGCTGGAGGATTTACAGGCGAGCCCTTTTTACCAACCGTCTGAGTTTACCGCAAAATTATTGATGATTAGCAAGAACATGAAACAACCTTCGCTAAACCCCGCCGACTTTTATCAACAAGTGAATTTTGCTGATAAATGGTTAATACGATACGACCATAATACGCATTACTATTTTTCATCGGAGCAGTTGCAACTACGAATGCAATTTGAACAGTTTTCACCAAAAGAGAAAACGGCGATTACTAATTTTTATGCGGATATGAGTTACAATGTGCTGGATTTTTTAAATTTCAGTTTGTTAGATAAAGGCGCTGTGCTACAGCGTCCACAACGGGATATAAAGCATAGCTTTGAGTGGGGTAAAGCGAAGAAACAACCACTATTACCTGAAACAATCCCAAACTTAATTTTGCAACGAGGCTTTCACTATGTCAGAGCAATATTAAGCGATATTGAAAGTTACTCGCCAGAATATACTGCCCGTTTAAGTTGGCGCAGCCTCAATGCCACAGCCAAAAACTTGGTACAACGTAAGCGTTTTGATGAAGCAATCTTAACTTTAGAGTTATCACTTGAAGCATTTCCAAATTGGTATCAAACACATGCAATGTTGGCTGATTATCAGTTGAAATTTGGTATCAAGGAGCAAGCGATCAAACACTATCGTCAGGCATTGAAAGATAACCCTATTCATAAGGAAACTATCAAAGCGTTAACTACACTTGGTGAAGACTATTTAGACTATAAAAACCAATTTGTACCCGATATTGAAGTGGCCAAATACATTGGCAAATATGTTGTCGATGAAAAGCGCTTTCGCAAAATATATAGAGAAAATGGCCAGTTATTCCTATATTCAAATTACTGGGACAAACCATTAAAACTGTGGCCGTATAAAAACGACTTATTTCTAGTTAAAAGTGACGATGGTCAATCCAATATGCAGATACTGTTTCAGTTTGATGATGCTGGGAATGTTGCATCAATGAAAACACGAGGGTTAAATTCTGGCCGAATTGGCGATGAAAATTTAAAAAGGTAACAATGGCCAACTTCTATTTTATGAATTCTGTTTTAATAAAGTCGGTGTTTACACATTCGATTTTTGAAAGTAAAAGGCTTAATGATTTGAAAAATTTGCTATAAGATAAAATTTCTCAAGTATTAAGAAAATGGAATTAGTAGATGATTCTTAAGGAAAAGAAACTAATAAACGCTAAAGCGCCAATGGCAATTGCTGGTCAAAAACAAGAGCAAGATGTCGCTTTTTATCTCAGAAGAGCGTTTAAAAATCACGAGCAAGTATTTGTTATCAATGATTTTCAGTTTTCCCATAACGATGAAACTGCGCAAATAGATCATCTAATTGTTTATCCCTATGGCTTTGTATTGATCGAATCTAAAAGCATTACTGGTGAAGTTAAAGTGAATCAGCATGGTGAGTGGTCGCGCAGTTTTAATCAAAAGTGGTCTGGAATACCGTCACCTATCAAACAAGTTGAATTACAGCAAAAGTTATTAAAAGAGTATTTGCATGAGCATCGGGCGGCAATTTTACCTAAACTTTTTGGTATCAGGCAACAGTCATTTGGATTGCGACGTTGGTCTGCAATTTGCGCAATATCAAGCAATGCCATTATTGAACGAAAAGCTATGCCTAAAGAAGTTTCTGAGCAAATAGTGAAATCAGAATTTATCGCAGACAAGCTAATTGAGATAATGAACATAAAACACAAGCTTGTTAGTGCACTGACTTTAGATACTAGACCAGATTTTAGCCCTGTAGAGTTACAATCAATCACTGACTTTTTATTACAAAACTATGCATCAACCAATTATCCTGAAGATAAACCAAAACCAGAGGTAACAGTAGAACAAGCTCAGCCAGAAAGCTTTAAAACTAGCAGTATCCTAAAATGTAAAAACTGCGAAAGCTCTGAACATATCACACCTCAATATGGCCGCTATGGCTATTTTATTCATTGCAGTAAATGTGACACTAATACCTCAATGAAAATGGCTTGTCCTAAGTGCAGTAGTAGTACAACCAAGGTGAATAAACGAAAAAACACGTACACGTTAAACTGCTCTGCTTGCTCTCATAGTGTGCAGGTTTTTTAAGTTTGGCTGCTTATGATTTTTTAATCATATTTATTGATCAATAAACTGATGAGAGGGGTAGCCTCGATAGAGCTGAACACAGCAAAAGATACCACCAATCGATAGTCCTTAAAACGCTTTTTCTAATCTATTGTTTGTTACTTAAAATGCTACCGTGTTTAATAAAACAAAGTAGCCATGAAGTACAAATAACTCTTGCCAAAACTCTAATGTTTAAGCATTATGGTGCTCATCAAAATGATGACAATGAAAAGTTAACATTTTAAATGCCAAAGAATAATAAACAAAAAGAGCAATTGTCTTTTGCGCAAAAACAGCGGTTAGCATTTATAGATTTTGTATTGCTGTTTCGTGGGCATTTCACTCGTAGCGACTTAACTGACAAGTTTGAAATGGGTATGGCTAATGCCACCCGTGATATCGCATTATATAAAGAGTTTGCCATTGACAACTTACGCTTTGATAACGCAAACAAAACCTACTATCAAACTAAAAAATTTAAACCACTTTTTCAGCACGACGCTCGAAAAACCTTGGTGAAATTGGCAAATGATATTAGTAATGGATATGACGCCATCGGCGATATTCAATTCCCTGTAGAAGCACCAAGCCAACTAAATGTGCCCGATATTTTTATTGTTGCGCGGTTAGTTCAAGCTATTTTAAATAAAAAGCCTGTCAGTATTATTTATACCTCACTGTCAAGTGGCTCGGGCGCCCGAGAAATTGTGCCACATGCTATTGTTGATAATGGTTTACGCTGGCACGTTCGGGCTTTCGATCGAAAAAGTGAAAGATTTCTCGACTTTGTACTAACACGTATCAGCAAAGTCACAGGGTTAGTAAATAACATTGAGTTGTTTGAAAGCCGCCAGGAAGATCACCAGTGGAACAGAATGATGCCACTGCAATTGGTGCCACATCCCGAAAATATAAAACACCCCAAAGCAATCGAACTCGATTATGGCATGCAAAATGGCGTCCTAAATCTTAGCGTTCGAGCTGCACTTGCTGGTTATCTATTGCGCCGTTGGAACGTTGATTGCTCTGAAAACGCCACGCTGCAAGGTGGTGAATACCAGTTATATTTGCGCAATACAAAAACATTATACGGCGCAGAAAACCTTGCAATAGCGCCTGGCTATGAAAGTCAAAATAGCAAAGTTAGTTTGGATAATAAGTATTAAGTAATGGGTATTTGGTAAGAAACACACTACCCAAATGTTGGGCTTAAAAGACCATCAAACGCTAACAAACTGGATGAAGCGGTTGGGAATTGAAAATGATAAAGCAGATAATCAACAATAATTTCGAATTTGGCATTGCGCTTGCCATATAGGAAGCGACACAAGGAATAAGCAGGAATGAAGCAGTCAATGAATTTTGAACATATCCAAACCAAATGGCCTGAATTACATCAGCTTGCTGCATTTGCAGAAGACTATGTGATCAGTGACCCACAAAGTGCTTTAGTAAAGTTACGTTGCTTTGCTGAGAAAGTGGTTGGCTATTTGTACAAGGAGCTTCGTCTACCCGTATTCCCCAATTCTAACATTTATGACAAATTAACCTCAGACGACTTCACCAGTGTCGTACCTGGTTTAATAACTGACAAACTTCATGCGATCCGTAAAAGCGGTAACCAAGCTGCGCATGAAGGAAAAGTCGATCAGCAGCAAGCTATCTGGATTTTAAAAGAAAGTTACTTTGTCGCGAGTTACCTCTTTATGGCTTATGCGGGAGGCAAGCAAGAGGATTGTCCTAATTTTTCAATCCCTGAGCAAACCCAGCCAAACGGTCAGTCAGGAACAGAGTTTGTTAAAAAGAACAAACAACTTGAAAAACAGCTAGCTGAAAATGAAGCACGATTAAAGAAAGCACTAGAAGAGCTGGAAGCTTCTGAAAAAGCGCAAAAACTGGCACAAATTGAAGCATCAAAGCTTAAACAAGCAATTGACGCTGAAAAAGTCAGCCAAGTGCAATCACTGAATAAGAAAATCACATCAAGCTTTAAGTTTGATGAGGCTGAAACTCGCGCCCGTATTATTGATATGGATTTACGTGCAGCGGGCTGGAATGTTTCACTGGAAGAATCTAGCACCGATGAAGTGGGCAAAGAAGTAGATTTGCCACATCAGCCAACGAATAGTGGAAACGGAAGAGCTGATTATGTGCTGTGGAATGATGATGGCAAGCCTTTGGCTGTAATCGAAGCGAAAGCCACAAGGCATTCATCAGAAAAAGGCCGCGAGCAAGCAAAAATCTATGCTGATGCGCTAGAAAAGGAATATGGTCAGCGCCCAGTAATATTTTATTCAAATGGCTACGACATTCGTATTTTAGACGATGCACAGGGCTATAACAGCCGCAAGCTTTACGGGTATTACTCAAAAGACTCGCTGCAATACCTTATTAAGCAACGAACGTTGAAAAAAGATCTCAACCAAACGCCTATCGATACCGATGTGGCTGGCCGTTTGTATCAAATGGAAACCATATCGCGTGTCTGTGAGCGTTTCACCAACAAACACCGTAAGTCTCTTATCGTACAAGCAACGGGGACGGGAAAAACGCGAGTATCAATCGCACTGGCGAAACGCCTTTTGGATGCTGGTTGGGCAAAACGAGTGTTATTCCTTTGTGACCGTAAAGAGTTACGTAAACAAGCGGGTAATGCCTTTAACGAATTTACCAAAGAGCCATTATATGTGGTTGGCAAAAGTAAAAAAGAAGCTGCAAGCAGCGCTCGTGTTTTTATCGCAACCTATCCAGGCATGATGCGCATATTCCAAAAATATGATGTCGGTTATTTTGATCTGATTGTTGCCGATGAATCCCACCGTTCTATTTACAATGTTTACGGCGATATATTTAAATACTTTGATGCGTTGGAGGTTGGTTTGACAGCAACCCCAGTGGAAATGGTATCTCGTTCTACTTGTCAGTTATTTGGTTGCGATTTTAAAATGCCGACGGCCAATTACCCGTTAGAGCAAGCGATAGAAGACGGTAACTTAGTACCCTACAAAATCGTAAGCTTTACCACTAAATTCCTGCGCGAAGGGATCAGTAAAGATAATCTCACCGACGAGCAAATTGCCGAACTAGAAGAACAAGGTATTGATCCTAATACGTTAGATTTCGACGCCAAGCAAATCGACGAAGCGGTAAAAAATAAAGATACCAACCGTGTGATATTGCGAAACCTGATGGAAAAAGGTTTACGTGATGTAGATGGTCAATTACCGGGTAAAACGATTGTTTTTGCCCGTAACATTAAACATGCTGAGCTAATGGCAAAAATATTTGCCGAAGAGTATCCACAATACGGTAGTAACTTCTGCCGCGTTATTCACTCGAAATATGAACGTGCTGAAGAGCTTATTGACGATTTTAAATCGACAGAAGAAAACAGCATTCGCATAGCCGTATCGGTTGATATGCTCGACACAGGTATTGATGTGCCTGAGTGTGTAAACCTTGTATTTGCTAAACCAATTAAATCGAAAGTGAAGTTTTGGCAAATGATTGGTCGTGGTACACGCTTGTGTAAAGATCTTTACGGCCAAGGTAATGATAAAACCCACTTCTTGATTTTCGATCACTGGGAAAACTTCGAATATTTCGATATGGATCCAGAAGAAGAGGACGTTAAACAGTCTAAGTCGCTAACTCAAAAGCTATTTGAGTCTCGCTTGTTATTGGCTGAAACCTCGCTTAAAAAAGCCGATGTTGCAACGTTTGATGAAGTGATAAAACTTATTCATCAAGATGTGTGTTCGCTAGATTTGAATACCATAGCAGTGCGTGACAATTGGCAAGTAGTGGAAGCGTGCAAAGACGAAAAATACCTTAACCAGTTTGCCCCAGAAACCAAAGCAAGTCTCTATGAGCATATTGCACCACTGATGCAATGGCGCAACATTATGGGTCAGTCAGAAGCATATAAATTTGATAATGAAATCGCCATTATCCAAACCTTGCTATACACCGACCCAAGCCAAATCGACTTAGCTAGGCAAGCGTTAATGGTGAAGATTGAAAAGCTGCAAATGCATTTAAATGAAGTGCGTGCAAAAGCTAGCTTTATTGCAGATATTCAAAAAGAGCAATACTGGCAAAACTTAACAGCATCAATAGACGGTTTCGAAACACTGGAAACTAGTCGTAAAGCATTGCGTAGCGTTATTCACTTAAGAGAAAAAGGCATTCAACCGCCTTCACAAGAAGTCATCTTAGACATTAGAGAAGACGAGGCAGGCTATCAAATTGCTGAACGCCCTACCAAAATAGTGTCGATTGACTATCAAATCTTCCGCCAAGAGGTGGAAAAAACCTTAGCGCCACTATTTGAAACCGATAGCGTGTTACAAAAAATTCGTGCTGGTAGCCCTGTTACAGAAGATGATATTGCTCGATTGAACTCATTGGTTCACATTCAAAACCCGAATGTTGATTTAAATACCTTAAAAGAGTTTTATCCAGATTCAACGGCAAGCTTAGATAAAATTCTTCGCACTATTGTGGGCATGGATAAAGAGGCAATCGAGCAAAGCTTTACTAAATTCGTACAGCAAACCCATACCCATATGAATGCTAAACAACAGCGTTTTATTGGATTATTAAAAAATCACCTAGTGCGTTATGGCGTTATCAAAATTGATCAGCTCTACGACGCACCATTTACCCAAGTGCATGACATGGGCTTAGATGGCGTGTTTAGTGAAGCGCAAGCCGATATAATAGAGCAGTTTATTAAACAGTTTGATGTGGAGCTAGGACAAAAATCCACATCAGTAGATAAAGAAATTCAGTTGTAGGTCGAGCCTTTAATTAAACAGTTCGACAAGAGGAAAAAAGCAAAATGATCACAGGTCAGCTTAAAAGCAAAATAGACAAACTTTGGGAAGAATTTTGGACGGGCGGTATTACTAATCCGCTCACAGTAATCGAGCAAATTACCTTTTTAATGTATGCCCGCATGCTTGATATGAATGAGCAAGCGGATGAAAAGCGTTTCGCCAGAACGAAAAAGCCGTTTACCCGCCGTTTTAATGACAAAGAGCAGCACTTGCGTTGGCAAAACTTGCGTCATTTAGGCGCGGAAGAACTTTATAAAGTGGTTAAGGACGAACTATTCCCTTATTTCTCTAAAACCAATGATGATGAATCAACCGAGGGCGCTATTTTCAACGAGTTTATGAAAGACGCCCAGTTGATGATCCAAAAGCAATCGCTATTAGTGAAAGCAGTAGAGATGGTTAACGACTTACCTCTAGAAAACTCTGATACCAAAGGTGACTTATACGAATATTTATTAAGTAAGTTAACCACCGCAGGGATTAACGGACAGTTTAGAACGCCACGCCATATTATTCGTGCAATGGTGGAAATCATGGACCCAGATAAAAACAGCCGTATTTGCGACCCATCAACGGGCACAGGTGGCTTCTTATCAGTGTCTTACGAGTATTTACTTGAAAAATACACTTCGCCAGAAGGTGTTGAACGCGAGCCCCTGTTTGTGGAAGAAGGTGATGATGAAGGCAAACCGCTGCTTGGCAGTGACGGTAAACAAGTTGAAAACGTCTTGTATTCAGGTGATTTAATTGACGAAGACGCACGTAAACACATCGATACCGATATGTTCCACGGCTTTGATTTTGATGCCACCATGTTACGTGTTGCGGCGATGAACTTGGTAATGCACGGTATTAAGCAGCCTGATATCCATTACCAAGATACCTTAAGCCAGTCTTTCTTGGAAAAATTTCCTGCTGAAGCAAAAGAAGGCATGGAAATTATTCTCGCCAACCCACCGTTCAAAGGCTCATTGGATGAAGAAGACGTTTGCCCAGAAATTTTACGTAAAGTAAAAACTAAAAAAACTGAGCTACTTTTTGTTGCCTTAATTGAACGTATGTTACGTATAGGCGGTCGCTCAGCGACTATCGTACCTGACGGCGTATTATTTGGCTCATCTAAAGCGCACCAACAATTGCGTAAATTACTCGTCGATAATAACCAGCTTGAAGCGGTAATTTCACTACCTAGCGGTGTATTTAAACCGTATGCAGGTGTATCAACCGCGATTTTAATTTTCACCAAAGGTGGTACTACCGACCATGTATGGTTTTATGACGTGCAAGCCGATGGCTTCTCGCTAGATGATAAACGCACACCGATTAAAGATAACGATTTGCCAGATTTGGTTGCCCAGTTTAAAGCCCGTGACAAAGCCATCGCAACCAGCGAAGAAAACGATAAAACCCAAAAAGCGTTTTGGGTAAGTAAAGAAGACATCGCTGCAAACAAATATGATCTTTCTATTAACCGCTATAAGGAAGTGGTTTATGAAGAAGAGCAATACGATCCGCCAAAAGAAATCTTGGGTAAGTTAGTGTCATTGGAAAATGAAATCTTGGCAGACTTAAAAGAACTTGAGGGTATGCTTTGATCATGATGAAAAAATTCAAAGATTTAGTTACCGCTAACGGAGTTTTTTCTGATGGTGACTGGGTAGAAAGTAAAGATCAAGATCCAAATGGTGATGTTAGGCTAATACAGTTAGCTGATATTGGTGTGGGCACTTTTATTGATAAATCTAACAGATTTATGACTAGTAAGAAAGCTGAAGAATTAAAATGCACGTATCTTGAAGAAGGAGATATATTGATTGCTAGAATGCCTGACCCTATAGGCAGAGCATGTATTTTTCCAGAGTTAAATACCAAGTGTGTAACAGTTGTTGACATTTGTATTGTTAGACCAGCTTCGGATGAAATTGACAGCCGTTGGTTAATGCATTTGATCAACTCTGAACGTTTTAATAATCAGATTTTAAAATTTGTGACTGGAACAACTAGGCAACGAATTTCAAGGGGGAACTTAGCAAAGTTAGATGTCGAAGTTCCACCACTTGAAAAACAAAAACGTATCGCCGCGATTTTAGATAAAGCCGACAGCGTGCGCCGCAAACGCCAACAAGCCATCAAACTCGCCGACGACTTCCTCCGCAGCATCTTCCTAGATATGTTCGGCGATCCTATTTCTAACCCGAAAGGGTGGGAAGTTAAGAAGTGGAATAATGTTTTAAAAATCGTAAATGGAAAAAGCCAAAAAGCTGTTATAGCTGATGACGGCAAATATCCCATTATGGGGTCAGGTGGTGAGATGGGAAGAGCTACCGAATATTTGACACCTGAGAACAGTGTTATTATCGGACGGAAAGGAAATATCAATAAACCAATATTGGTAAAGGAAAAGTTTTGGAATGTAGATACGGCTTTTGGTTTGGTCCCACACAAAGAGTTAATATCCCACAATTACTTATATTGGTTTTGTGTCTTTTTCAATTTCGAAAAGCTAAATAAAACTGTGACTATTCCAAGTCTAACTAAAGCTGATTTACTAGAGATTCAAATCCCAGTACCTGATTTAGCTTTGATCAATAAGTTTGATACTGTAGTTAAAAAATTGGAATCTACAAAAGCACTAAAGACCACTTCGCTATTTGAATCAAACATTGCTTTTAGCTCTCTAAGCCAAAAAGCTTTTGCAGGTGGGTTATGAGCCCAAAAGCCTTTATTCGCACCATCCTTGGCGCTCACCCTTCGGGCCAGCCAAAGGCTGTTCAACTGAGTTCCCTACTCAGTTGTGCTGGCGAATTATAGCTCTTACTTTAAAACAAGAATAACAAGGACGTTGATATGTCAGAAGAAATTGAACAAGAAGAAGCAAAATTAAAGCGCATCACCATCAAAACCGAAACGGGCAGCAAATGGTTTGATGATCCTGAAAAGTTGTTGGCTTGGGTTCAACAACAACGTCAATCATACGGTTTTCATAGTAATGTCAGCCAGCGTTATCAAATGCAGCAGTTATTTTCGACTTTCGATGGTAGTTGGAACAATTTACAAAAACAGATAACGCAAGGCTTACAGCGTTTTAAAAATGACCCCGATATTTACAACACACGTGTTGAACAATTCAGTCAGGAGTTTGCTAACTTACTCAAACACAAACAACTGTTTACTGATGAAGCCCCTTTTTATGACTTTATTCAAAGGCAAGCGAGCAAAAGCAATGAATTTGGCTTAGCCGCAATAGCGGTAGTGTTTGATGTAAATGTAGCTCAGATTGATCGCAAAATGTATCAAGGCTTGCAAGAAGCCGATGCTTATATATCTGGTAATGAAGATCGTGTAAGAGATGAAGCTGATTCCTTGCAAATGCTAAAAGAACGCTGGGATATAGAGTTTGAAGAGCAAAGAAACAAACTGACTTCTGATTTTAATATCGAGCTGGTGGAGTTGATAGAACATAAAGTTAATGCAGATAAACTTATTAAGAAATGGGATGATCAAACTGAAGCGCAATCAGTCGATCTAGAAACGCATAAAGAGCAATTCAAGTCAGCATTCGATGATGAATTATTAAGTTCAAAAAAGGACTTAGAAAATCTGACTAAAACCTATGACGACAAATTAGCATTGCACGCAGCTGTTAAATACTGGGGTATTCAAAAGGATAATAATCGTAATAAGGCCATTGGTTTTGGTGTCGTTATGATTGTGATGATAATTGCAGTCGTTACAACTTTAATGATATTTGTTGATAGTCACTTAAATACAACCATCAAAGACGTAGCACTAAATAAGCTTATCACTGTAGCTGCGATTACCACTTTTGGTATATGGCTAATAAAGGTAGCAGCGAACATATTTATGTCACATCTGCACTTAGCCACTGATGCTCAAGAGCGCAGAACCATGATCCACACTTACCTTGCACTAACACGAAAAGGCCAAGGACCCAAAGAGGAAGATCGCCAACTAATACTCCAAACCCTATTCAGACCAAGCACTACCGACATGGTTAAAAATGATCAAGGCCCCACTCAACTCGTTGACTTAATTAACCGCCTATCACCAAAGCAGTAAAGGAATTCATCATGTCAAAATCAACAATCACCAAACTTGATAACCTAGCTAGAATTAGGCTGTCTAAGCACTTCTTTCTACGTGATTTTCTTTTTTCAGAAACGGCTGCCGTGCATGGTATTAATAATATCCCTGATGATATCGAATTGGCAGTTGCAGCAGGTACGCAGCTTTGTGAAAAAGTGCTTGAGCCTATTCAAGACGCATGGGGACGACTTCATATTCGCTCTGCTTTTCGAAGCTGCGAAGTAAACCAATTGGGGAATGAGCTAGGTGCTAATTGCGCGAGTAATGAAAAAAACTATGCAGGTCATATTTGGGATAGGCGAGATGAAAATGGCAATATGGGCGCAACCGCGTGTATCGTTATTCCATCCTACTTAGATTATTTTGAGAAAACAGGCGATTGGACATCATTAGCATGGTGGATTCATGCCCATATTCCAGCTTGTAAAAGCTTATATTTTTTCCCGAATTTATGCGCGTTTAATATTACGTGGTACGAAGATGAAGCCGCCCCTAAATACATAAGTACTTATGTTGTAGACCCCAACACAGGAAATAGAAAACGCATTTTAACCGCAGGTGTTGAAAGTGATTACTATAAAAATATTCCTATAGAACAGCGTTACGCTGCGTGTTCTAAAATTTTAAATCAAAGGAGTGAAGTAGGTGCCTAGAGATTTTACAAAATACCAATTCAACGGACAGGTTTATGGTAAAGGGCGATTGGTTTTAGCCGTAGTTAAGGACTATGTAGAACGTAAACAGCCAACATTAAGTCAATTACAAGTTGCATTTCCTGCTGAAATTCAAGGAAGAAAAGGTGCTTTTTGCACGGAAGCTGACTACAAAGATAAGTTAAAGCTTTCTGATGATGTTATGAAACGCTTTTTTAATAAAGAAGATGAAAAGTTAACTGTTGATGGGCATAAACTATTGGTTTCTACCCAATGGGGTGATGGCAATATTTCTAAGTTCATTGAGCATGTGAAATCTTTAGATATTGATATTGAAGTCGTCTCAATTAAATTGACCCATGATGATGTTATTCAACAATTTATTCATAACAATGCTTTTAAGCAGCACTATCAAAATTGGTCTGACGATACGCTAAATTCATTTTGTACCTTAATGCTTTTTGCCAATGAAATGAGCTTAGATATTTTCACAACAAAAATGAAAACGGGTGGTGCGATTAGAATTGGTCGTAAAGGGCATGATCACAGCACCGCTCAAGAAGTATTAGCTACCTTAGAGCCAAAAGCCGAAACAATAGTTTATCAAAGTGGAGACTATAAAGTTTCGTTAAATTCTGAGTCGCTCGCAGACATAAGTGGTAGTAGTGTTGTACAAAACTTTGCCCAACGTCTTCCTATTACTAGAGGTGCGTATTGGCCTAGTGATTATGTTGACACATCTTCTGTTGAGAACCCTAGAATTTGGAAAGTTTCTCATAGCCCGTCAACATTCAAAACAGAAGAACTGGATTGGCTAGAGCAAAATCAGATTATTACTGTACATGAAAATACGGGGAATGGCAGCGCTAGTGCATTTAAGGAAATTAGTGAGGGAGATGTTGTATCGCTGAGTTACGGTGGCAAGGTATATCAGGTAGTTAGAGTAACTTCAGATATCCAATATTTTGACGGGCCATATCTCGATAATGCTTGGATGATGCGCACCTATGATGTGATAAAGCAATTAGAAAGCCCTGAGCAATATAAAGGTAATCCTAAAAGATGGTCGCCTAGCTTTAACGGTACAAGCTGGGAAGTGCCGAAAAAAGAATATTGGATGTTCGAACAGGAAATTCTTAAGCCGTATTTCAAACTTACTCTTAAAGATTTAGGCTTTGATACAAGCCAAATAAGCAACCCCAAAAAAACTACTATGCTGATGGAAACTATGGATAAATCGCCGCGTAATCAAATTCTGTATGGTCCTCCGGGCACAGGAAAAACCTATCACACGATTCAAGCGGCGGTTAAAGCGGCAGAACCTGAAATGTTTAGTGCTCTTGGTATTGATGAAAGCTCAGGTACAACACTTGAACAGAGAGCTGAACTAACTCGCCTTTACAAGGAACTTTATGAAGCAGGTCGTATAAGGTTTGTTACTTTCCATCAAAGTTATGGCTATGAGGAATTTGTAGAGGGGCTTAAAGCATCTTCTGACGATGGAAACATTTCATATAATGTTGAAGATGGCGTATTTAAAAAAATATGTAAACAAGCGCAACAAGGCGAAAATCAAGAGCATGATCAACTTGAATGGGCTTTTTCACAATTTAAGATTGAGATTGAGGAAGATGGTGTAAGCCTTAAAACAGAGCGAGGTAAGGCGTTCACTGTTCAGTATCACGGGAATAAAACTTTCCGAGTTTTTCCAAACGCGACTATCCATGAAGATCTTGGTCGTGGTTACCCTGTTTCAATAGAAAACATCAGAAAACTTTATCGCGATGCAAACGCTGATGGTATTTACAATTCATCCTACGCAAAAGCGATATTAAATCACATAAAAGAAGTTTATAAAGTTCCCGATTACAGTGAGCCAAATCACGAACAAGAAAAGAACTTTGTCCTTATTATTGATGAAATTAATCGAGGCAATATTTCTAAAATTTTTGGTGAATTAATAACGCTTATTGAACCCTCTAAACGGTTTGGAAAAAATAACGCAGAAGCATTAACCGTAACTTTACCTCACTCTGAGGAACCATTTTATGTACCAGATAATTTGTATCTGATTGGCACCATGAATACCGCTGACAGGTCGCTGGCAATGATGGATACAGCCCTTCGCCGCCGTTTTGATTTTGTGGAAATGATGCCAAAGCCAATATTGCTTAGTGGAAAAATCATCAACGGGATTGATCTTGAACAATTACTTGAAACAATGAATAAACGCATTGAGGTTCTTTATGATCGCGAGCACACATTAGGTCATGCTTTTTTTATGTCGGTGACAAAGGTATTAGATTCCAAAGGTGAAGATGAAGCATTTATTGAATTACACCAAGTGTTTAAAAACAAAATTATCCCATTATTGGAAGAATACTTTTTTGAAGATTGGAATAAAATACGTTTAGTGTTGGGAGATAATCGCAAAAAGAAAGATACACACGCTAGTTTGATATTTGTCCAAGAAATTACAGTTTCATACAATGAAATCTTCGGTGAAGGCCATGGCTTAGATACCTACGACGATAAAAAAGCAACCTACAAACTCACAGACTTTGATGACGAAAGTGGAGCATGGCACCAAGCACTGGCTTATCAAGCCATTTATGATTCGTTGGTATTAAAAAAACAAAACAAATCGGCTAACTCAGATAATGAGCAAGATTTGACAGAGCAGATAGTTACAGAGAAAGAGCCTGAAACGAGCGTTCTATAATGCTGGCAGTAAAAAAACAAACTACGGTTTTTGAGTTTGGCTATTTAGGTAACGGCTATGACAAAAGTGGCAAAGTGCAGGCTTCACCTAGGATAAAAGCTATATCTGAAAAAGCATATGAATATTTAAAAAGCTTATGTTTATGTGATGAGTCAGAAAGCCGTTTTTTGCGACTAAAACAAATTGATAGCTGTGAGGTACTGCAAGTTCAAAACTATGCAGGCGTAATTTTTACCCCTGATGGTACACAAATAGAGGTATTGCCCAAGATTGCTAAAAAGCTAGCGAGCGAAAAAGCTGAAGATGCGTCTCGCGGTTCTTTATTGATGATGTTAAAAGCATTAAAACAGTTTCGACATTTACAAACCCATAATGCTAATTTAGCTAAAAATAAAATTCCCTTATTAGAGGTGTTTATCAGTCAGTTTTTAACCTCGGTAAATACACTAATTAAGCGAGGCTTGCGTAGTGATTATGTTAGGTGTGAAGACAATGTATCTTTTTTAAAAGGTAAATTATTAGTGGGTAAGCAAGTTCAGCATAATTTTGTGAATAAGCACAAATTCTATGTTGAATATGAAGAATACTTGCAAGATAGACCTGTTAATCGCTTGATTCACTCTGCATTAAAAAAAGTAGCTAACTATAGCCGTAGTGCTAACAACCAAAAGTTTATTCAAGAGCTGTCATTTGCTTTTGCTGACATACCTATGAGCGCCAATATCAAAAATGATTTTGCTAGCATAAAACTCGATAGAGGCATGAGTTATTATGAAACGCCGTTAGCATGGGCAAAATTAATTTTGGAAGGGTTTTCACCATTAACAATGCAGGGAAAAAGCAGTGCATTTTCCTTATTGTTCCCAATGGAAGCCGTATTTGAAAGCTACGTTGCTAGTATTTTACACAAAGAACTACCAGAAAGTTATAGCTTGAAAACACAAGCCAGCTCTGAGTACTTAGTTAAACATCAGCAAAAAGGGCAGGATAAAAATCTCTTTCAACTCAAACCAGATCTGTTACTTCGCCACACTGCAGGAAATCATAAAAACAAAAACGTTTGTGTACTTGACACTAAATGGAAGTTGATTAATCAAAAAGATGAAGGTAACAAATATGGGTTATCACAAGCTGATTTTTACCAAATGTTTGCTTATGGTCATAAATACTTAAATGGTAGCGGTGAGCTGATACTGATTTATCCCAGCCACGAAGATTTCCAAGAGCCAATAAAGCAAAGTTTCAATTTTGATGATGCAGGGCTGTTAAAATTATGGGTTGTCCCTTTCGATGTTTCATCTGAGTGTAAAGATTTAAGAAGATTAAAGCTGCCACCAGGTTCAACATTGAATCAATGTGTTTTGCTGTGAACGATAAAGCTAAAGTATTAAAAACTGTTTTGATTGACTTATCCTTAAATTTTAATTGGTTAAAAAGACTTACTAAAAGATATGTAAGCATCTAGCGCCATGCATGTGAATTAGTAATTTAGGCTGACACAGAATTCTGAACGCCCTCAAACTAGCTAACAGTTATCAATCATGTTCAAATACCACCATTATATTTAATGATTTAGGAACACACATGTCATCAACTAAACCTAGAACCACACGTTCTCGACGTTTAAGAAAGAAATTATATTTAGATGAATTTGCCGTTTATGGCTTTGAATTTTCTTGTGATCTTGGATGTGAAAACGAAGAGTCGCTTGACAACTTTATGGATGAACTAATCGATTTTATTGAAGCGCAACACCTTTGTTTAGGTGGCGGTGGCGACGAAAAGTCGTTTTCAGCATTTGTTTGCTCAGATGAACGTTATGGCTCGGCAACGCAGGAAAACATCCAAAATACGCACGATTGGCTGACCAAACATCAGTTGGTGTCGAATGTTAAAATGGGTGACTTGGTTGATGCCAACCATTGTTAGTTGCGGTTGGCTTTAGCGCTAACATACCACCATCATAAATTTAAAGAGCCTGCATTAAGCAGGCTTTTTGCGTTTAAGAGAATTAAAAAAGAAAATATGGTGACGTTATTAATTGGCTGTCAATTGGAAATACGGTTATTCGCAATAGTCGTCATTTTGACCCAATACTCGGTTCACCATTTTGTATGCGGTTTTAACACGTTCGCCAATCGGATAGTATTTATTTGCTAACATAGCAATGGCTAATTTTTTATGTGGGATCACTATGACATAAGCTCCAAAGCCATTGGTCGAACCGGTTTTGCTTAGTGCATAGTGTTTAAAACCTTGTGTAGTCGGGTTTAATTGTTTGACAGGCACATTGTTAAAAATCACCTCAAGTGAGTTTCCTTGTTTTAATGTACAAGGGTTAATTGGGTATTGAAATTTATCCCAAATTAAAGCCTGATGAAACATGCCCGTATCAAACAAACTAGCATGTGTATCTAGCATTGCCTTGTCGATTAAAGCGGTGCTATTCGAGTCTGCAAAATTAGCTTTAAGAAACTGTAACAGGTCTTTATTGGAGGTTTTAATCCCGTAGGCTTCATCGGCAAGTAATGAAGAGTTGAGTCTTACTCGTTGACCATTTTTATTGTTGCCCCAAGCGTAATTAGCTAATGCTTTTTGGGGAACCTCTAAGTAAGTATTAGTTAACTCAACAGGTGCAAGTAGCTCCTTTGTTAACAGCGTTGAAAAGTCAGTGTTATTTACCTGGGCGGTAAGCATTCCGAGTAAACCAATACTTGGGTTTGCATAGGCTCTTTGCGTACCGATTGCATCTTTTGGTTGCCAAGTTTGATAGTAATTTTCTAGCTCATTGGTAGTGTTAACATTATTTGGTAGCTGCAGTGGAAAACCGCCAGCAGTATGGGTTGCCAAATGAAGTACCGGTACTTTGCCAAGCGAAGTACCTTCTAAGTTACTCATGTAGTGCTCAATAGGGCGTTCAAAAGAAAGCTTTCCCTGTAATTGTGACTTGCTCGCCAAGGTTGCAGTAAAGAGTTTCGAGATTGAACCAACTTCAAATAGTGTACTTTGTGTAACGGGAGCGCCGCTTTGTTTATCCTGCACACCAAATTCAAAAAAATAATCTTTTTCATTGTATGACACAGCTACAGCCATGCCTGGGATGTCATTTTTCTTCATTAATTCAGGGATAAGTTGTTCAACAATGACAGGAATTGTTTGTTGCTTTTGTGGATTAGCAGCATTTCCGCAACCTCCAACAAAAAGCAGTGAAAACAACATCAAATAACGAGAGCAGTGACTTTTTGCCTCTAACATGAATAGGTAACTCCAACGTAATGAAATTTAAAATATAGATGTAGGTCGACAGTCATTTCAGTGATTCATAAATTGTTGGCAACCTGAGAATGTTCAAGGCAAATATAACACTTACCTCGAACCATAAAAGGGCAATCTTGAGATCAATTGTGGCAAAAATATGGCAGGGCGAATCAAGTTAAACGTTAACTTGGAACATAGCTACAGAGCTGTTGTTTAAGCCATTGTTGAAATTGTCGTTCTTTTATACCTACAGTGCCAGAAGGAAGCAGTGAAACGTAATTATGGCTCGACAAAACAAAGCCAAAAGGCGCAACGAGTCTGCCATTTTTTGAATCATCCTTTATTTAATGTGCTAAATCCAAAAACCATGCTGTTTTTTCTTAGTATATTTAGTCAATTAGTGCCAGTTGACGATAGCAGTAGTCACCAATTTGCATTCTTTTATGGCGTCTATATGTCTGCGATGCATATGATTTGGTTCTGTTTAGTTGCTTGGTTAGTTACGTCGAAGAAGGTGCTCGGTGTTTTTCATCGTGCGGGTCATAGAGTGAATCAAGTATGTGGCGTAGGGCTTATTGCATTTGGAGCTTCATTAGTACTTGCAAAATAACCGTACGGTACAAAGTAAAAGCTCATAGCCAATAAAATAATATGAGCTTTTACTTTTTCAGAGGTCTTTAGTTGGTGAGCTTACGCACGCGGTAACTACGGCCTTTCATTTTGCCTTCGCTAATGGTTTTTAGTGCCACCTTAGCAATGGTTTTATCTACCGCTACAAATGATGAAGTAGCTTGTACTTTAATTTTGCCAATTTGATCGCCCTTTATTGCAGGGTTTGCGGTTAAGCCACCCAGTATATCGCCCGGTCTTAGTTTGTTCTTTTTGCCACCGTCAATTTGTAGTGTCACCATAGCGGCTTGTACTTTTGTATTACTAAACACGCTATCGTTTGGTAAAGGCTCTGGTGCGATGCTTTGATTTAAATATTCCTCAAGGCGGATCACTTTATGCGCTTCTTTGTGGCTAATTAGTGAACATGCAACTCCCGTGTTACCTGCACGGCCTGTTCTGCCAATGCGGTGTACATGTACTTCTGGATCATGGGCAATATGATAGTTAATCACCATATCAACGTCGCTAACGTCAATACCACGTGCTGCAACGTCTGTGGCGATCAGTATGGTGATACTTTTGTTGGCAAAACGTATCAGTGTGCGGTCGCGATCTCGTTGTTCTAAATCGCCATGTAACGCACTACAGTCAAAACCTTGTTGGCTTAAGTTATCGGCAAGTGCCTGACACTCTACTTTGGTGTTACAAAAGACGATGGCAGAGGTAGGTTCAAATTGATATAGCAAGCGCTCAACGGCGTTAATGCGTTGGTCATTATTGTCTACTTCATAAAAGTATTGATTAATTGAGCTGTGATCATGTGTACTTTTAACTTCCACTTTCACTGGCTCAGTCATGATATGGCTAACCAACTGCTCAATTTTTTTCGGGTAAGTGGCACTAAAAAGTAAGTTTTGTCTTTCGCTAGGGCAGTCGGCAACAATGCGTTCAAGTGGCTCTTCAAAACCCATTTCCAGCATTCGGTCGGCTTCATCAAGTACTAAAGTATTCAGTTCAGCAAGCGATAAACGGTTTTTGCGCACGTGCTCTTCTACTCGACCTGGTGTACCAACAATAATATGGGCACCGTGTTCTAATGAACCAATTTGTGGGCCCATAGGTGCGCCACCACATAAAGTCAGTACTTTGATGTTATGAATAGCACGGGCAAGCTTTCTTATTTCAACGGCAACTTGGTCGGCCAGTTCACGCGTTGGGCATAACACTAATGCTTGCACTCTAAAGCGTTCAACTTTTAAGTTATGTAATAACGCCAAACCAAAGGCGGCGGTTTTTCCTGAGCCGGTTTTTGCTTGAGCGATAACGTCTTTACCTTGCAGCATTAAAGGTAATGACTGTGCTTGGATTTCCGTCATTTCGTTATAGCCTAAGCTGGCTAGGTTGGTGAGTAAATCATTTGAAAGTTCGGTTGACGAAAATGGTATAGACATGAAAAAGCTCTTAAATTCACTAAATGCCTAGTCGAAAAACAACTAAGCTTCAAAAGCGCAAGTATATCAGCATAGGCCAGTATTAAGTTAGTAAATGGTTTAGTTATTATATTTTGAGTGTGATTTTGCTTATGCAGCGCCTTAAAAATAGTGCTGAATATTGATTAAAAACCTTAAGTAATGTTTCCAACCTAATGCTTTTAAAACCTTTTCTCTAAAATTATTTCAACTAATTTAAAAAAAGCGGTTGAAAATACGAATAGTTATCGTTAATATCCTGCCGAAATTTTTCCACTAAGGATGAAACATGCACAAACCCGCACTCAGCTTACTCTCCATACTTGTATCAGCAGGCATATATGCCAATGAGCTACCACCACAACAAGATAAAGATATGGAGCATATTATTGTCACTGGTAGCCGTGTTGCTGAAAATATTGACGAAGTTACAGCGTCTGTGGAAGTGATCAGTTTTGCTGAATTGGAAAAAACCTTACAAGTAACCGCTGAGTTACAATCAATTCTTGCCTTACACGTACCAGGTATGGGGCCAAATACCGGCACCAATAGTAGCTCAGGTCAAAACTTAAGAGGGCGTAATGCCTTAGTGTTGATTGATGGTTTACCGCAATCAACACCGCTTAGAAGTGGCCGATTAGCGATTCGTTCAATTGATCCAAGTGCCATTGCTCGTGTTGAAGTGATTAAAGGTGCTACGTCCATTTATGGTAATGGTGCTGCAGGCGGTATCATTAACTACATTACCAAAAGAACGGCTGACCAAGACGGCTTTAACGGTAAAGTGAATTTATCAACAAACTTCTCAGCGGTTGATACTGACGACAGTGTTGGAAAACGTGCTGATCTGACTTTAGATGGTCGAAGTAATAACCTGAGTTATGTGGTGAATGCCGCGTTTGAAGATAATGGCATAATCAAAGATGCCGACGGCGATCCTCTTGGTCTAATTTATGGCTTGTCAGGTTTTGAATCAAAAAACCTATTTACCAAAGTTGCTTATGATCTAGACCAAGACAGCGGCCTATTGTTTAGCTACAACTATTTTGAAGGGCAACAAAAAACCGATTACATTAGTGTTGATAGTAACCGCAATACTGGTGTGAAAAGTTATGCTAAGAAAAATAAAGAGGGCATTACTGAGCCAGGCGATCCGCAAGGACCTCGTGGTAACCACAATGTACGTGTTCAATATGAACATGCCGCAATTTTTGATAATACCCATTTTACCGGTGACTTTTATTGGCAACAGTTAGAAAACGTATTTTTCTACAGCACAAAATTTAGAGATCCAGAACTGAACTTAGACGGTGGTCAGTCAATGATTGAGTCTGAGAAAAAAGGTGTTAGAGGTAACTTTAACACCGAGTTTGATTTGGAAAACACACAAGTTAATTTAATTTACGGTATTGATGTACTTAATGATGTTACCGCGCAAAGCATGGTAGATGGCAGAGCGTGGACGCCAAAAATGGACATGGACAACATGGCGGTTTATTTACAATCGAAATTTGTCATGAACGAAAACTGGGTGTTAAAAGCCGGGGTTCGCCATGAAGAAATTGACGTTACCGTTGCTGATTTCAAAACGTTAATGGTGTGCCGTAAAGTATGCAGCGAATCATTAGATGTTAAAGGTGGTGACTTAAGCTATAGCGCAACAACCTATAACTTAGGCTTACGATACAACGCAATTGACGCATTCACACCATTTGTTAGTTACTCTGAAGGTTTCAACGTATTAGATTTAGGAAGAACGTTACGTACGTCAGATGCGCCAAACCTATCTGAAATAGATACCGAAGCGTCAATTATCAAAAACTACGAACTAGGTTTTGAAGGTACTCAAGGCATTTATAACTACCAATTTGCGGCATTTATTAGTAAGTCAGACGTTGGTACAAGCTTAAAAGAAAACCCGGTGACAGGGAAATATGAAAGCATTCGCTCACCTCAAGAAATTTATGGTTGGGAAGTGGCACTTGGTGCACAGGCAACTGACAATTTAACTTTAGGTATTAACTACAGTTGGGTTGAAGGCAAAGATACCGACAATGATGAGTACCTAAACGGTAGCACCATTAATCCTCCAAAATTAGCGGCTTATGCAGACTACCGTGTGAATGAGCAGTGGGACATGTCACTTTCTTTAATGCATGTAGGTGACAGAAAACGCTTTAAGCCTGTTGACGGCGCATACACAGGCACAGAAGGGCCGGTAAGTGCGTATTACGTGGTAAATTACAATACTTCGTACCAGGTATCGGAACAGCTAGATTTCTACTTAGGCATTGAAAATTTACTCAACAATGATTACTTCCCAGCGCGCTCACAGTCGTATACCGGCAATGGCTACAATGTAAAAGGCAAGGGGCGTACTATTAATCTTGGTATGAGCTACAGCTTTTAATTAAAAAAATTAGTCGTTATTCGTGTTATAGAGAAAGGGCCTTTTGAGCCCTTTCTTATTTTAGACAGCACGGTGGTGAGTATTCTCTATGCTTCACCATTTCTTAAACCACATCAAACGTATTTTTTGGACTGTCTAACTTAGGTGAGTTGATCTCCCTTTAATAAATTAAAGATAATCAGATTAACTTCACCCATAAAAAAGTATAACAAGATGAATTTATCTAAATTGTCATATCTGGCTATACCCGCAGTTACTTTATTATTGAGTAATCAAGCTTTGGCAAGCCAAGTTAGCCAACAGCGTCCGCTTGAATTGGCGGATATCATGAAATTTAAATCAATTGTCGCTCCGCAAATTACCGAGCAGGGCACGTGGATTGGTTATGCTGCAATGCCAGATCGTGGCGATAGTAGTTATCATATAGTTTCAACAGAATCAGGTGTGCGTTACGAGGTTGAATTTGGCTCTAGAGCGAAATTTAGCAGTGATGGGCGCTTTGTTGCCGTCACCGTTAAACCTGAGTTTCTAAAACTTGAACAAGCGGATAAAAAAGCCAAAAAGAAACTTAAAGACAAACTTGTGGTGATCGAACTAGCTAGCGGTAAACGCCATGAATTTGAAGGCTTTGAAAGTTTTGAACTAAGCGATAACGCGGGTTTTGTTGCGCTGGTTAAAAAACAAGAGAAAAAGAAAAAATCAGATAATCAAAGCATAGATAAAGCACAATCAACGTCTGAAGTTGCCGCTGAAGAAGAAAACAATACGGAAGAAGCAACTGCAGCAACAGAAGCAAGCAATAAAGAAACTGTTGCTAAGCTACACAATGAAAAGCGCATTGAAAAAAATATCACCTTAATCAACTTAGCCGATCTAAGTGAACAAACCCTTGTTGATGTAGACAGTTTTGCTTTTTCTCCTGAAAAGCCTTTGTTCGCCTACAGTACATCAACCAAAGATGGCCTTGATAATCAACTGCAAGTTATCAACTTAACAAACAATAAATCGAACTTAGTAGTTGACCAAGATGTACAAGCATTTAGTAAATTAAGTTGGGGTCAAAAAGGTGAACAACTCGCCTTTTTACAAGGCAGCTTTACTGAAGAAAACGATGAAAGAGCACAGCAAGTTAAAATTTGGTCGAGCAAAAATAACAAGCTAACAACAGTGAAACATGACGCTTCTGATTGGTTTGTTAGCGACAAATACAAGCTTAATTGGAGCCAAGACAATAACCGTTTGTTTGTTGGATTAAAACCTGTTCAAGCCAAAGAAGAAGAGTTTTCAACAAAACCGGAAGTGGCAGCAGATTTGTATGATACCGATAAGCTAGTAGCAGATCGCAACTTACAAATTTGGCATGGTGATGACCCACTAATCAAAACCAATGAAAAACACCAATATAAACAAGATAAGCGACACACATATCGCGCGGTTTATCATCTAAAAAGCAAAAAGTTTGTGCAACTTGCTGACCAAGAGCTAAATAATGTAAGAACCACAGACAATAGCAAAGCAACCATTGGCAGTTCAGATAAGAAGTATCGCAAACTGCGCACGTGGCAGGGCTTTTACAGTGACTTTTATGTGGTTGATTTAAAAACAGGTAAAAGGTCACTAATTGCTGAGAAATTATCTAGCTATTCACCGGTTAGCTTAAGTGAATCTGGTCGTTATGCGGCATTTTACCAAGATGAAAATATTTGGGCATTTGATCGTAAGTCGAACAAAACCATTAACTTAACGGATACTTTAGGTAACAAATTTGCTGACGAAGATCATGACCGTCCAAGTGAAGTGCCTGGTTATGGTATTGCAGGTTGGTTAGAAGATGATGAAGGTGTATTAGTTTATGACAAATACGACATTTGGCTGTTAACGTTAAAACAAAAAGACGCTAAGTGTTTAACTTGCACCGTTGGCCGCCCTAATACGCTGCAATTTCGTATTAATAGATTAGACAGAGAGCAAACTTACTTTAAAGACGACGAAACGCTATTACTTACTAGTTACAACGATCAACATAAAAACTACGGTTTTTATCAACTGAATTTAAAAACAGGTGAACTGGTAAAACAGCGTGAAGAAAACAAAAAGTTTAACTTTATTGCTAAAGCAAAAGAGGCCAATAAACTGCTGTTTACCCGTGAAGATTTTAATGAGTTTCCTGACTTATGGGTGTCTGATCTTAATACCGCGAACGGTAAAAAATTGACTAACGTTAACCCACAAAAAGACGAATTTTTATGGGGTAATGCAGAGTTGGTTGACTGGCGTTCAGCCATGGGTGTTAAACACCAAGGTGTGTTGATCAAACCTGCTAACTATGTACCAGGGCAGAAATATCCGGTGGTGGTTTATTACTATCGCCGTTTTTCACAGCGTCTTTATGAATTTAATACCATGAAGGTAAACCATAGACCAAACTTCCCTTATTACACGTCAAATGGCTACGCGATATTTTTACCTGACGTTCATTTTGAAATAGGTACGCCTGGACACTCAACCAATAAATCAATTGTACCTGGTGTACAAAAGTTAATTGATATGGGCATCGCTGATGAAAACGCTATTGGTTTACATGGCCATAGCTGGAGTGGTTACCAAACACTTCACGCGATTACGCAAACTGATGTTTTTGCGGCAGCTGTTTCGGGGGCACCAGTATCTAATATGACCAGTGCTTATTCAGGTATTCGCTTAGGTACCGGATTAGCACGTCAATTCCAATACGAAACAGGGCAAAGCCGTATTGGGCCAAGCCTATTTGAGCGTCGTGATTTATACATTGAAAATTCACCAGTATTTTTTGCTGATCGTATTAATACCCCGTTATTGATTCAATTTGGTGACATTGATGATGCAGTGCCGTGGCAGCAGGGTATTGAAATGTATCTAGCAATGCGTCGTTTAGATAAAAACGTCATTATGTTGCAATATGAGGGTGAACCACACCATTTGAAAAAATACCCAAATAAAGTGGATTACACCATCAAAATGAAACAATACTTTGACCATTATTTAAAAGGTATACCAGCGGCAAAATGGATGGTTGAAGGTGAAGCCTACCGTGAAAAGAAAAAGAAATAACGATTGTTAAAATCATAAAGCTATCGTTAACAAGGTCATGCTGGTCATGACCTTTTTTATGGCATTTAACTTGCTGTTTCAATATTCATAAGGCATTTCAAACCAAATACATCAGTCTAATGAAAGGAACTCTGTCATGAATGTTAGCACGGTCAATTCGTTAAACCCTATATACGCTGCGCAAGGTTCACGTGAATATTCAAATGTTCAGCAAACGCAATCACAACCCAATAAGCTAACGACGGACTCGGTTACCATCAGTGAACAGGGCAAAAATGCACAATCTAATTGGCAAAATATTGCCGCTAACTACAATGTGAATAACATTACTGGGGCAGACGCTCGTCAATTATCTAAAGACTTATTTGAAGGGGGCTTTATCGGCCGAGGTGAAATGATGGCGATTGGTGCTCCTATGTCGATGAATGAAAACCCCTATCAGACCTATGATTTATTGGGAGATATGCGTTACACCTTTGATTTGACCTCTTCGATGGGCGGCCATAATAAAGCGTCTAGTGAGTTTTATTTAAAATCTATTGATGTACTAACAAGATTAAAACAAACCCGAGATGACGCTGCATAGCATGATTATTTAAGCTTGATACGATAAAAAAACGCCTGAGCAGTTATGATGCTACTCAGGCGTTTCTATTTATAAAGGTTAAACCTTAGATTTTAACCAAGCCTTGCCAACTTTTGATTAGCATAAGCCCTAGCTTTAGCTATTTTTCCGCTGGTGCCGTGGCCTAATTTATACAAAATATAATAACAATATGGCACAAACGCTAAACTGGTAATGGTAGAGAAGATCAACCCACCAATAATGGCAATCGCCATAGGTTTGTAATCCAAAACACCTGAATCGGCAGAGCTACTGTCAAACAACACCGGCATCATACCAATCACTGTGGTGGCAACTGTCATCAAGATTGGCCGTAAGCGTGTTGAACAGGCTTCAATGATGGCTTGTTTTAAATGTTCTGCTGAGCCTTTAAAGCGGTTGATTTGGTCAATCAGTACAATACCGTTATTCACCACGATCCCCATTAAAACTAACATGCCGATCATGCCAGTTTCACCTAAGCCCATACCCAAAGCAGCAAAGGTCCAATAAACACCAACAAACCCTAAGCCAATTGAGCTTAAAATAGCGATTGGAAGCAATAACGATTCAAACAATGCAGCCATGATCATGAAAATCAAACACAAGGCGATTAACATGTTAAAGCCCATTTGTTTCATTGACTCATCTTGTTCGGCAAATTTAGGACCAAGCCCCCAAGAGTAACCCTTAGGTAGGGTAATGGCGCTCATCAACTCTTCAATCGACTTGGCTGCTTCCTTATGACTAACATCAACAAGGTTCATTTCAAGTGCCAGTTGAGTTTGACGATCCATGCGCGAAATTCGACTTGGTGCAGGGCGTGTTTCGATAGTAACCAACTGTTGTAAAGTAAGTACTGCGCCGTTTGATTCCATCACAGGCAAACGCTTAAATTCATTCATTGGTATGGCGTCTTTTTCGAAGTAACCTGCCACAATTTGTACTTCACCTTTGTCGATGGTGCGCATGGTTTTTAGGTTGATACCTCGAACGGCATTACCAATTTTTCCGGCAATTTCCTGAGTAGAAACACCAAGCTGCATGGCACGCTGACGGTCAACAATCAGCTGCATTTCGTACATGTCGCCTTCACTGCCATTACGCACTTCAGAAAAGTGCGGATGGGCTTCCAGCACAGGAATCAACTGTTCAGCCAAATCATTTAATTTAGAAGTAGAACGACCAAATAAAAACACACTTACTGATGTGCGAGAGCCTTCTTCACGACGAAGAGATGCTTTGGCATAGGCAGAAATCGGGAAGTTTTCTTTGATGTCTTTTTTAATGTCTTCGATTGGTCTTGGCAAATCTTCAACAAATTCAATATTTGACCAAGCGCCGCGAGAAAACACGCCAGAATAAAGCTTTTTAATGCCCAAAGACGATTTATTGGTCAATAAATAAGACTCAACTTGCTTAAGAAAATCGAGTTTCTTTTCTAACTCTGGTTCACCGTTAAACTCATAAAATATACGTAATCGTTTTTGAGATTGAGCATCACTTGAGCTTTTATCTACCATGCTTTTAGCCATCATCACACTAACAAACATGATAAGGAAAAAGGCACCAACACGTTTTGGGTTTGATAAACCCCAATTAAGCACATTACGATATTTTTGCTGAGCGCGATCTGAACCCGCTTCGTTGTCTGTCGCGCTTTCGGGTAAAACGCGGTACATACATAGCGGAATTAATGTTTTGGCAACTAACAAGGAAACCAATAAAGGTACACAAATAGACACCGCCACTTGCTGTAACATCACAGTAAAAAAGTTACCTTCACCCATTTGTAACGGTAAAAAAATCACGACTGTGGTAAGGGTTGCGCTTAAAATAGCAACACTGACATTATCTACACCTTCAACCACAGCTAGTTTACCTGTGTGGCCTTTAGCCCGTTGCTGCAATATGCTTTCACACACCACAACCGAGTTATCAATAAGCAAACCGATGGCAATGATAAGGCCGAGCAGGGTTAACATGTTTAAGCTAAAGCCCATAAAATAAATGATGGCCAATGAAATGCTTAAAGAGACAGGAACGGCTAATACCACAACGCTGGTTAGTTTTAAGTTGCGTAAAAAGAACCACAAGACAAAAAATGATAAAACCGCACCAATTGCTCCGGCTTTTAGCAATGAAGCAATTGACACTTCAACACTGTGGCCATCGTCGCGGTCATAATCAATATTGATATGTTGCAGTTGAGGTTTATTTTTCGCCTCTTCAATGACCGCTTTAATTGCTGTCGAAACGTCAACAACGTTCGCATCTGATTCTCTAAAAATGTCCAATCCTACGGCAGGTTGACCATTGATACGGCGCTGGAACTGGCGTTCGGTCAGGGCATACTCGACGCTAGCAATATCAGATAAACGAATGCGCTCGTTAATGCGCTGTGCTCGAATATCTTCAATATTTCGGTATTGACCTTGTGGCGTTACCGTATAGCGATAGTCATTGGTTTGAACTTCACCCACAGACTTTAAAAAGTTAGCTTGTCTAAGTGCTTGGGTGACTGTTTGAATATCAATACGGTTCATCGCAATTTTATCTGGGTCGAGCTGGATCCAAACACGCGGTTGTTGCAAATACAGTTCAACACGACCAACACCTGAAATACGCTCTAACGGCATTTTTAGGTGCTTTTCTAAAAATTCATAATCGCGAGATAACGATTTATCACTGAGCAAAGTGAGTTCAACAACAGGAATATCCTGCGTAGAAAACTTCATAACATCAACACGTTCTAAATCTTCAGGTAGCAGGTGCCTTACCATGTCAACTTTTTCACGCGCTTCTAATATGGCGCTATTTAAGTCAGCGGTAAACTTCATCTGCAAGGTCAGCATTGCCCAACCAGAAGAGGTTTGTGACCGAATAACATTGATACCACTCATGGTTGATAATGCTTCTTCGAGCGGCTTAGTAATTAAGCGTTCAATTTCTTCTGGGGTTGAACCAGGATATGAGGCGCGAATATTAACCTGCGGCGCATTTACCGCAGGCCAACTATCAAGAGGGATCAGCTTACTGCTGATTAAACCTGCGGCAAACATTGATAACATCAACATAAAGCAGGTCACTGGCCGTTTTAGGGCCAGTGCAGTGATATTTTTTGTTTGATCAACCAGCTTCATATTCGGCCTTTTGCAATGTGGCTGAGTCAGTCACTTTGTCACGGTTAAACAAGCTATACATCACAGGGATAAGAACTAGCGTTAAGAATGTGGCAATCAATAAACCACTCATTACGGTAATGGCAAGTGGTGCACGTAGCTCAGAACCTTCTCCTGTCGCCATTGCCATTGGCAATAAACCTAAGATAGTCGTCATGGTGGTCATGATGATAGGGCGTAAACGCGAATTGGCAGCGTCTATAATCGCGTCGGCGATTGTCATACCTTGTTCACGTAATTGGTTAATTCTATCAATTAATACAATGGCGTTATTAACCACAATACCACTTAACATGATAAGACCAATAAAGGTGATAACACTTAAATTGGTGCCTGTCATAAACAAACCAAATATTGACCCAAGCACCGCCAACGGCACACTGAATAAAATAATAAATGGGTTTAATAAAGACTCAAACTGTGACGCCATTACTAAATAGACCAAAAATACCGCTAACAATAAGGCCATAATAAGCGAAGAATAGGCTTCTTCCATTTGCTGATTTTGCCCTATCACTTGGCTATAAATTTGTTCTGGCAAACCTAATGAGTCAACGTTATTACGTACGGTTTGTGCAGCAGTGGCTAAATCGCCTTCAACTACCGATGCCGTGATAATAGCAACTCGAGCTTGATCTAAGCGGTTTATTTCATTTGGACCAATGGATTCAGTGACCTTTGCGACCACAGAAAGTGGAACACTTTGACCGTCTTGTCCGTGAATTAACATGTCACGAATAGCGGCTACAGAGTTTCTGGCATTGCGATCTACTTGCACCAAAATATCTACTTGGCGATCATCAAAGTTATATTTACTAGCGACGTCACCACCAATTTTAGTGGCAAGAATATCGGTAACACTTGATGCAGTAATACCTAAACTACTTAAACGTTGATGGTCGAATTCAATTTTTAGCTCGGGTTGACCTGAGCGAAGTGATGTCGTGACATCAGAAAATTGACCTTGCTGTTGTAATTTAGCAACTAGGTTATCGGCATAGTATTTAAGCTCATCTAATTGATAGCCACTTAATACCACCACTAACGGACGCTCTTGTTCAAACAATCGGCTTTGGGTAAATTCCGCATTAACTTGCGCCATGTTAGCAATTTGAGCTCGTAGCGTTTCTTGCACGGCTTTTAATTGCTCTGGCGTTTGGGTTTTTACGACTAATTGACCCCAGTGAGAGCCACCGCGAGTTGCGCTGCTCATCATCAAACTACCAGTACCCGACATGCTATATGTGTGAACCACACCAGGCATATCAACTACTGATTGTGCCAACAGGTTAAGCTGCTGATCGGTTTGTTCAATAGGCGTACCTTGTCGAAGTGTAATTTCTAAGGTTAATTCAGTTTGCGCAACTTCTGGCATTAATTCCATGCCAATTCTAGGCAGTAAACTAGCGACAGCTAAAGCAAACAACAAACACAGAGAGACTACAACCATACGTTGTTGCATCGCCATTTTTAACAGCTTTTCATAGCCACTGGCGAAGATGTTAAATATACGGTTAAAGGCGAGGTATGCTGGGTACGTAATTTTGCTAGCACACCAACTTAACACCTTTGACACCATCATAATGATGCGGATAAACCAACGGCCAATAAAACATGGAATGCTGACCAAAATAAATTTAAACGGCAATGTGGCATAACCAAGCCACTTTTTAACTCCTGACTTTGCAGGCTTGTCGTCAATTTGAACAACGCTGTTGGCGTTATCAGGAATTGAAAAGTCACGTGATGCCAACATAGGGATAAAACTTAGTGCCACAATCAATGAAGCAAGTAGGGCAAAGGTTACCGTTAATGCTTGATCGCTAAATATTTCGCCAGCAAAACCTGTGACAAAGGCAAGTGGTGCAAATACCGCTAATGTGGTTAAGGTTGATGCCGTTACCGCACCTGAAACCTCGTTGGTTCCTTCAATGGCCGCTTGTTCAGCGTTTTGTCCTTGTTCCTTTTTGCGATAAATGTTTTCTAACACCACGATGGCGTTATCCACCAATAAACCAACAGCTAAAGCAATACCACCTAAAGACATAATGTTTAAGCTGATATTGTTGGCAAACATTAAATTAAACGTGGCGATGATAGACGTTGGGATGGCAAGTGCGATAATGATCGTTGGTTTAAATTTGCCTAAAAATAGGTATAAAACCACGATAGCTAAAATACCACCGATAATGGCGGTTTGTTTAACTTCATCGATGGCTTTTTCAATAAATTCAGCTTGGTTTGATAAGATTTTCAATTCAGCATTTTCTGGTAAATCTTGCTGAATTTGCTGCATTTTAGCTTGAACTTTTTTAGCCACGGCAACGGTATTAGCATCACCTTCTTTGTAAAGGGCAAGCTCTATGGCTTCATTGCCATTAACACGCGTAATATCTTGGCGCTCTTTTACGCCGTCTACCACAGTGGCAATATCCCTTAAATAAACCGTTTGGCCTTCTTCTTGTTTGATGATGACATCACCAATTTCATCAATGCGAGTAAACTGGTTTAAAGTGCGTACTAAAAACTCTTGCTGACCATCAAAAACACGACCAGCCGACACATTGATATTTTCGCTTTTAATACGGTTAGTGATTGTTTCGGCAGTTACGCCACGCAGCATCGCCTGTTGTTGGTCAATAAGTACCTGAACTTCTTGTTCTAAACCACCACTTAACTGAACAGCCGCAACGCCATCGATTGGCTCTAACGCACGTTTTAGCTCCTGTTCTGCATAAGTTCGTAAAGAACGTAGTTGGGCATAAGAGCTAATATCACCAGAAACGCTTAATCGAATAATTGGGTCAAGCGATGGGTTAAATCTTAAAATGACAGGTTTTCGCAGTTCAACTGGTAACCGCACCATATCGAGCTTTTCTCTAAGCTCCATAATGGCCAGATCCATGTTAGTGCCCCATTGAAATTCAATAACAAGGTCAGATTGCCCCGGTTTAGAAATTGAGTGCAGTTTACGAATGCCTTTAACAACACCGACCGCTTCTTCAATGGGTTTAGAGATTAATTGTTCTATTTCTGCTGGCGCAGCGCCAAGGTTTTCGGTGCGAACGGTTAGGGTGGGGTAACTTAAATCTGGCAGTAATGAAACCACCAGACGAGAAAATCCCACCATACCAAACAACATCACCGCCAGTACCAACATAGTAATGGTCACTGGGCGCTTTACAGCAAGCCTAGCTATATTCATAAATAGTCCTTACTTGTTGCAGAGATTACAGCGGCTGTGATGCTTCGCTAGCGTGCTCAACGTTGGCGCTTTTATCCTGATTCAACACATTTAACAAGGCGTCGTCTTTTAAACCGTGTTGGCCGATGGTAATCACACCGTCTTCAGGTGAAAGCGGAGTCATTACTTCTACCCAACCGTCTTGTGCGTATCCGGTTTCAACATCTAGTTTTTTCGCGCGGTTATCTTTAGCGATAAATATGCTAGCTTTACCGTCTTTTTTGATCACGGCATTTTCAGGTATTAATGTCACTGATTCTTTGCTATCAAGTAACAGAGCTACGCGCGCAAACATGCCTGGTTTTAATACGCCATCTTGGTTATCAATAGTTAAAGTCACTTTAAACGTGCCTAATTTACTATCAACCATAGGTGCTATGCGCAATACTTTAGCGTCGAGTGTTAAGTTTGGCTCTGCTGGAAAGGTTAACTGGGCAACTTGTCCAAGTTTTACTTGGCTAAGTTCTGATTCAGGTAAATAAACAATACCAATTAATGAGTCTAACGATACAACATGAAACATTTCATCGCCCACGCCACTTAACATGTTGTGTGCTTTTACTGAACGCTTGGCAATAACACCATCAATGGGTGATGTTACTTTACTGTCACGCAGTTTAATTCTAGCCACTTCCAATTGGTTTTCTGTGGTTTGAACTCTGAACCTTAATTTATCGAGATCTTTTTCTGAAATTAGTTGTTTACCATCTACAGGTTGGCTTCGTTGATATTCAGATTTTGCCGATTCAAAATCGATTTTTGCACGTTCATAATCAAGTTGATAATTACGTGGGTCAATTTGCGCTAGCATATCGCCAGCTTTTACACGCTGTCCTTCTTGCGCATGAACAGATTCAAGCATACCGGTCACTTTGTTGACCACTTTACTTTCTTGTTCGGCTTCTAAGATAGCGGTAGTTTGATAAAACTTGGCAACGTTACCTACTTTTGAAAAGGTAACTTCAACAGGAATGGCAAACTCTTTTTTCTTGTCTTTTTTCTGCTCTTTTTGATTTGCTTGATCTGACGGTTGTTTAGGTCCTTGTTCGCCTGAACAAGCTACTAATCCCATAACACTTAGCGCAATAAGTGATTTTTTTATTGTTATTGATAACGACATTTTTACCCTATTTAAAATGTGTTTTTTATTATTTGCTCACATCATAAGCGATAAGGATTCAAAAAAAAAACGATAAACTCAATAATTTGTAAACCCTTGTTACATATGTATCGGTCGGTTAGTGTTTCTATGTTTGACTAATGTGCGTATAGCCGCTGGTTGCGGCTATTAATCAGGTGCCTTAATTACTGAGTATAATGTGTTAAGAAGCAAACCAAGCGGGCAAGGTTTCACTTAATGCTGGAAATAAAGTCACGAGTGTTAACACCAACAACATCATGGCATAAAGCGGTAACATAGGTTTGATCATGGACTCTAATCGGCACTTGGCAACACTTGCGCCGACAAAAAGCACAGAGCCTACAGGTGGTGTACACAAACCAATAGATAAGTTCATTACCATAATAATGCCAAAATGAATATCAGATATACCCAGTGATTGAGCTACGGGTAAAAATATTGGTGTAAAAATTAGCACTGCTGGTGTCATGTCCATAAATGCGCCAACCACTAGCAGTAGTAAATTAATCAGCAACAATAACACTAGAGGGTTGCTGGATAACGTCAATAAACTTTCAGTGATAGTTTGTGGAATTTGCTCGTATGATAACAACCAAGACATGGCCGAAGACACAGCAATTAAAAAAAGAACTATCGCGGTAATTTGAACCGATTTTATTAACAAGGGAGTGATTTGTTTAACGCTTATTTCTTTGTAAATCCCCATAGCTAAAAATAGCGAATATAACACCGCAATGGCACCTGCTTCTGTAGCAGTAAAAACGCCAGCAATAATGCCACCAATGACGATAACAATTAACAGCAAACTTGGTACGGCTGCCCAAACTGCTTTTACCGTTTGTGATATCGGTAGGCGTTGGCCACGTAGGTAACCGCGTCGCATGGCATAAAAACCTGCTGTTAACATTAATCCACCAGCCAGTAATAAACCTGGAATATATCCGGCAAGAAATAAAGCGGAGACAGAAACACCGCCACTGGCAATGGCGTACAAAATTAAAATGTTGCTTGGTGGGATCAACATACCTGTTGTTGCACCAGTGACGGTGACTGCGCTTGCAAAAGCGCGGTCATAACCTTTTTGTTCCATTTGTGGCACCATAAAACTGCCAATAGCACTGGTTGCTGCTACTGCCGAGCCTGAAATACTTCCAAATAAGGTGCTGGATAACACGTTAACCATAGCGAGACCCCCGGGTAGGGCGCCAACTAATGCAAGTGCACAGTCAATTAAACGTTTGGCAATACCACCTTGGCCCATGATCAGCCCAGATAAAACAAAAAAAGGAATTGCTAACAAGGCAAAGCTATCAAGCCCGCCAACCATACGCTGTGCTAATGTAGTTACAGCTGGGATAAAATCAATGGTGCAAACCATGGTTGCCATAGTGGCAACCCCAATGGCAATGGCAATAGGCACATTGAGTAATAACAAGGCAAAAAAGAGGACGGCGAGAATTAGCGCGGTATAATCCATGTTAATGTTCCTTGTTATCGGTAGAGGTATTGTTACAGTGCTGAAGGTGAGCCAGCGCGGCAAAAGCCATCAATAGGCCTGAAATTGGCAAAACGGCATAAACATAGGCCATTTTTATACCGAGTGCGGCTGAACGTTGCACCGGAACCAAAGTTAGTTCTACTAAATTAACACCACCTACAATTAATACCGCAATCGAAAACAGTAAAGCACTGCAGTGAGCTAAAATTTTGCTCAACGTTTGCTGCTTTAACGAGAGTTTATTAATAACAAAATCCATACCGATATGAGCATTATCCATATAAGCGTAAGTCGCGCCCAATAGCCCAATCCAAATCAATAAAAAGCGTGCAATTTCTTCAGATACTGTACTAGGACTATTAAACAAGTAACGGCACACCACCTGCCACAAAACGGTAACAACAATGGCAGATAACAAACCCGCTAAAAAGAGCGCGAGGTAGTGTTTAATTTTTAGTAAAAGATATTGGTGCATTATTGAACCTCTGATTCAGCGACAGCCAAGGCTTTTATTTGCTTTAATAAGTCACCAATATCAGACCCGTCAAAGGCCTGATGTAAATGGGCAACTTTGTCTATAAATGGCGCTTTGTCAACATGTGTCACTCTCACCCCATGTGATTTAACATTATTTAACGCCTGTAGTTCTGCTTCTCGCCAAAGCCTTCTTTGCTCTTTTGCTGCATCAGTTGCCGCTTGTGCTAGCCAAGTTTGTTGATCACTACTCAATTGCTTGATGATATGAGCGCTAGCAATAATTACATCGGGTATTGCCGTGTGTTCATTAAGATTAAAGTCTTTACAAAGCTCGTAGTGACCGGAAGAATAAAAACTAGGCGGGTTGTTTTCTGCGCCATCGACAACACCTTGCTGCAAGGCGCCATAAAGCTCTGCCCAGGAAAGCGGCGTTGCTGCGCCGCCTAAGGCATTAACCAGTTTAACGGCTGAGGGGCTGTTCATCACGCGGATTTTTTTCCCTTTAAGATCGTCAGGGCTGTTAATTGCACCATGACAGCTATAAAAGCTGCGACTGCCTGCATCCATAAAGGCTAAACCTTGTAAATGTGCTTTATTCATCGTACTTAACACATGAGAGCCAATGTCACTGTCTAACACTGCCCACCGGTGTTGATAGCTTTGAAATACGTAAGGTAAACCAAATAGTTGCATTTCAGGAACAAATGACTCTAGAGTTGCCGCTGATACTTTGGTCATGGCTAAAGAGCCAATTTGCAGCAACTCTAACATTTCGCGCTCGTTACCCAACTGTCCACTTGCATATATTTTTAACTGCATTGTGCCGTTGGAATATTGCTCAAGGCGTTCGCCCATAAATTGTAATGCCTGATGCACTGAGTGGCGAGTGTCTAAGTTATGTCCAACTCGTAACACTTGTGTATCAGATGTTTCAGTGCATGCCGCAATGATCAAACATAGCGGCAATAAACAAAATAAACGGACAGATTGAGGTAACATTTTTGTAAGCTCTTGTCTTTAGTAAGTTATTTTAATTCTGTAGGATCATATTTATCCATGTCGCCGTAGTCTAGGTTCTCACCCGCCATCCCCCAAATAAAGGAGTAATTTGAAGTGCCTGCGCCTGAGTGAATTGACCAAGGTGGAGAAATAACGGCTTGACGGTTGTGCATCCAAATATGACGTGTTTGCTCTGGTTTACCCATAAAATGGCTTACTGCATTACTCTGTGGTACATCAAAATACAAGTAAGCTTCCATTCGTCTATCATGCTGATGTGCCGGCATAGTATTCCAAACACTGCCGGGCTTTAAGCAAGTAACCCCCATTTGTAACTGGCAAGTTTCAACAACACCGTTAATGATCAGCTGATAAATGCTGCGCTCGTTAGATGTTTCAAGTGAGCCCATTTCCAATACAGTTGCTTCACTTCGACCAACCTTTTTGGTAGGAAAGCTTTTATGTGCTGGTGCACTGTTGAAATAAAAGCAGGCTTGTTCACCATCAGGGTGATCTTTAAAAACCACCGATTGAACTCCAGCACCTACGTATAATGCCTCTTTGTTATCAAGCGTATAAGTGTGGCCGTCAACATCAACTTCACCTAATCCACCAATATTGATAATGCCTAGCTCTCTGCGTTCTAAAAAGTAGCTCGATTTGAGCGGGTCAATGGTTTCTAATGTTAAGTGGTCAGCCGTTGGCAAGGCGCCACCGACAATCATACGGTCGTAGTGGGTGTATACCATACTGATTCGGTTTTCCTGAAACAAATCATCAATAAGAAAATGTTGTCTCAGTGTTTCGGTATCAAATTGCTTCGCTTCGTTTGGACCAATAGCGTAGCGGCTTGTATAAAGGGTACTCATAACTGCATTACCTGAGTTAAATAGATTAGAAAATATAAATTAGCGAGCTAACCATCCACCATCAACGGCAAGCACATGGCCGTTAACATAGTCACTTGCTTGTGAAGCCAAAAATACTGCAGCACCAACCAATTGTTCTGGTTGTCCCCAGCAGCCGGCTGGAATGCGCTTTTCTATTTCTGAATTTCGGCTTGGATCGTCTTGCAATGCCTGAGTATTGTCAGTACGAAAATAACCAGGGGCTATGGCGTTCACTTGTACATTGCTGCCGGCCCATTCGTTGGCTAAGGCTTTAGTTACACCAACTACTGCGTGTTTACTAGCGGTATAAGCCGGTACAGTAATGCCACCGGTATAAGATAACATCGACGCGATATTAATAATTTTGCCTTGTTTGCGTTGTACCATAGTACGGCCAAGCTGCTGGCAAAGCGCAAATAGGGCATTTAAATTAACATCAATCACTTTATCCCAAGATTCTTTTGGAAAACTGACCGCAGGCGCACGTTCAATCGTTCCGGCATTGTTTAATAAAATATCGAGTACTTCACAATGTTGCTGCACTTGTTCAACCAAAGAGTTAACACCATGTTCATGGCTTAGATCTGCTGAAACAGAGACAGCTTGGCCACCATTTGCGATGATTTGATCGCGAGTTTCATTTGCTCCATCAGCCGATGAGCTATGACATATAACTTTAGCACCAGCAGCAGCAAGACCTTTGGCCATCGCTTGACCAAGTCCTCTGCTAGCGCCAGTTACTAACGCGGTTTTTCCTTCAAGTGAAAAAAGTAAATGGGTTTGCATTACTTTCCTTAAATAACATAATTATTTTCAAAATTGATATTAAGATATCATCTTGTAAGTTATCATACAACTAGCGATTTGGACAAAAAAAAGCCCCTTTTATCGGGCGAAGGTGAATAAATAAATGCAAGAAAAGAGTTCTGAGGCAGGGCAGGTAAACGATAAACAACGCTCAATCTGCTTTTTTGGTGAGCCTTTACTAGAGTTAGGTTGTGATACTTTTGATATGCTAAGTGCAAAGGTTGCGGGAGATGTATTTAACACTGCGGTTTACTTAAAAAGGTTACAGTTATTTAGTAAAAATACGGGGCGAGCAGGGCTTTTTACCTGTGTTGGTGACGATCCTTTAAGTCAGAAACTATTAACAGCTTGTGCTCAACATAACATTGATAAACGCTGGGTGTACCAAGAAAAATCTCGCACAATTGGCCGTTATGCGGTATCGCTCGATGATAAAGGTGAGCGCAGTTTTCGTTACTGGCGCAATGACAGCGCAGCACGCACTTTATTTAGTCGAGTTAGTGAATCTGTCGCAGAAGAAATTGCACAATCGTACGAGTACTTTTATTTCTCAGGCATTAGCCTTGCTGTAGTTGAAAATCACTTAAGAGATCAAATGTGGCAATTTTTTCATTCGCTTAAAAGCAAAGGCGTGAAGCTTGTATTTGATACTAATTACCGAGCGGCATTGTGGTCTGATGCCAAGCAGGCCAAGGCCGAATTTGAAAAGGCATTTAATTTAGTTGAACTTGCTTTTGTTGGTGTTGAAGATTGTCAGCCGTTATTTGATTTTAACTATGGAAGCGCTCAAGGATTAATTTCTATTGCCAGTCAATTTAATTGCCCAAACCTTGTGATTAAAAATGGTGATAAGCCCGTATTGTATCGAGGTAGGCACGGCGAATTGAGTGTGTCATTAAAACCTGCTCCTAAGGTGATTGACACTACAGCAGCAGGTGATTCATTTAATAGTGGCTTTTTATTTGGTTGGTTAAGTGATGCTCCAGTTGCCGATTGCATACGCTTAGGGGCTGAAACCGCTGCGATTGTTATTCAACATTTGGGTGCCATTATCGATGATAAATTGTTTTTAACAGGTATTGAGCCAGTTATTTATGCTTTAAAAATGGCTGGCGAGCAAAATAATGAACGGCTACTAATGCCAGCACTTTAATAATTTTAGGTGGTAAAATCAGTGCTTATTAAAAGCTTTGTTGCCTTTGTAAGGGATAACTTGGTTGCAAATATGTATGATGTCATATAAGTTGATGTTTTGTACTGACGTATGAAACACAAAAAAAACTATTTTAATTTACAACAGGAATGTGATGATGCGTTTATTCCTAAAATGCACAAGGTGTGCAGCAGCTGCCATAGTGATGTTTATATCAGTGGCACATTTTACTCTGGCTAGCGACGATATGAGCCAGCTAAAGGCACGAGTATTAACTGATTTTTTACCTAAGGTTAGTGAACAAAACATTGACCACCATATCGTTAAACAAGCCAAGAGTTGGCAAGCTAAACAAGATAATAACGGCAGTTGGCAAGATATAGACTATGGTGATACCCGACGTGCAGGTTGGCCGCCAATCAAACACTTAAACAGGTTAACCTTGCTGGTGAAAGCCTATGCCATGACTAACAATGAGCAATATTTAGATGCCAGTAAAAAGGCACTGAACTATTGGTTTGAAAGTAAACCAAGCAGTACCAATTGGTGGTGGGCAAGTATTGGTATTCCGTTGCAACTTGGTCCTGTAGGTTTATTGCTTGGTGACGACATTTCACAAGATTTAAAAGATCGAATTTTGGCAAGTTTGCCACCGCGCAGTATTTTAGAAGTACCAGCTAACACGCCAAAACATGCAGGCGCTAACCGCACCGATATAGCCAAAGCGATTTTGCACGCGGGGTTAATCAAAAACCAAGAAAGTGACATTAAATTAGCCTTAGGTGCAATCGAAGAAACCATCGCCATTACCGAAGGTGAAGGCATTCAACAAGACTTCTCTTTTCACCAACATGGGCCGTTATTGCATAACGGGTCGTATGGCAAAGTGTTTATGCACACGGCTTTGTATTGGGGCTATTTAGTAAGAGATTTAAAATGGGCCTTTAAAAAGGACAAAGTTGATATATTAAGCGCTTATATTTTAGATGGTGACCGCTGGATGACACGTGGTAACACCATAGATTACTCCACCATGGGGCGAGCGATTTCAAGACCCAACGCCAGTTTTGGTGCCATCAGCCAAGCAGCAAGGTATTTGGCTGAATTAGATTCGCAGCGCCGAGAAGAAGCACTAGCCTTTGCTCATTATTTGGAAGGTGGTGATGTAGGCTTAAATGGTGTTAAACACTATTGGCGCTCAGATTACAGCGTAGTGCAACGCCCTGAATATCAGTTTACTGTTCATATGCATTCAACACGTGTTCGCCCAACAGAAACTGGCAATGGCGAGAACTTAAAAGGTAAATGGCTTGGTTTTGGCAATACTTTCTTGCGTTTAACTGGTGATGAGTACCATGGAATTTTTCCTGTGTGGGATTGGGCTAGATTACCGGGGGTAACCGCGCCAGATGAAGAAGGTAGAGGCTTACAGTGGGGCAAAAAATACCCGGCAACTGACTTTGTTGGTGGCCTAAGCAGTAATAACAATGGTATTGCCGTTATGCACATTGACCAACTAGGCTTAAATGCTCATAAATCGTGGTTTATGTTTGATGAAGGTGTATTGGCACTGGGAGCGGGCATTAGCTTTGCTGGTGATTCTCAAGTACTTACCACTGTTGAACAAAACCTACGCCAAGGCGATGTGACTATCAACGGTAAACCTATGGAGTCGAGCAGCCAACAGCTAAATGGCACAAGCTGGCTACATCATAGAAACACGGGGTATATCATTTTAAACAATGCCGACATTAAGGTGCAAGCACAGCAAAAACAAGGAAACTGGTTTGATATTAATAACAATAAAAGCAGAGACCTTATTAGCTTAGAGGTGTTTGAAGTTACCGTAAACCATCAACAAAAAGATAACTACGCATACTTTATCTACCCAGGTAAAACGGTAAATCAAACTCAGGCTTGGTTCGATGAAAAGCCAATCACCATTTTGGCAAACAATACTAACGTGCAAGCAGCATGGCACATTAACAAGCAGCAATTGCAGGCGGTATTTTATCAGCCAGGCCAAATAACCTTGTCTGATGGCACTATAGTTAGCGTTAATAAACCTTGTGTTTTGCTGTTAGAGCAAGCACTAAATACGTTTTATATCGCCACACCAGGAACTGCAACACAAGTGGAAGTTACCCTTAGTCAAGCGGATAAACAGCGTCAATTTACCGTTGAAACACCCAGTGGAAAAGCCTTGTTGGGCAGCACAGTAACACAACTGCTTAACTAGATTATCAGGTGTCGTGAGTGAAAAAACTAGTGCCGCGACACCTTTTTATCGGCGACTTAAATAGGCTTTAATTTAAGTGAGTAAAAGATAGTAAAAAGCGAAGAACGGATGTTGAATAGATTTCCGTAACTCCTCACTTAAGCGTTACTATGAATTCTCAGTAAATTGACAATAAAGATATTATTTTCGTCTGATAGTTATTTAACAGATTGATTTATTGAGTTTTTCTGGTACTTTTAAAAATAAGTTTTTAGATGTGCATTACTGAGACGTCTACATAATAAACTGTTAGGCATTTTGAGGGGCATAATGGATTTAGTATCAGTCGGTATTGGCTTTTTAGGCGGTATTTTCACAGGCGCAGCGGGTACGTATTTTGGGAATAAGTACACTGACATCAGGCGTAATAAGGAAGCCAGAAAAGCAGAAATGAAGCTATGGAAAGAGCTTGAGTTGAAATTTCCACTACTAATTCAAGAAATGAAAGATGACTTTGCTAGCGCAGAAAACCATGGAGTCAGAAAGTTCTTTGTTAAAACTAAGCACACAGTGGTTAATCGTTCAGAACCAAGTTTTGAATACCATACCGATGTTCATTCAGACTTGAGTGCAGCAATGTTATATCTCGAAGATTTGGGTTTGATTGAAGATATAACTCCAGCTAATTGCCCCATGTATCGATTTAAAGAAAGGTTTGTAGATTATCTGAAAGGCAATGCCTAACAAGGGCGTTCAAGTGGGATTCGTGCCGCGTGGCAGTTTTGGTATGCGGTGAGTTTTAGTGGTGAGAGTGGTCTGCGAAAAGCTGGTTTATGTGGCATTCATCCCTTAACGCAGCGTTAGCTATAAAGGAAGTCGGAGATTTGATGCAATTTCTCAGTGATCATGGTGCAGAGATTATCGCTCTTTGTGCATTGTTTTTTACTATTTACCAAGCAATAGTTCAGAGGCGACATAATGTATTGTCAGTCCAGCCTCATTTGACAAGCTTCGCGCATGAGCACGTGGATGGAAATGTGGGAAAGCTCCATTTGCAGCTAATGAATAATGGGCTAGGTCCCGCGTTTATAAAGTCTTTTCAAGTTTATTTGGATAATAAGCCTTGTGATTATGATGCCGCTATTAAGCATGTGACAAAAGGAACCAAATGTAAATGGTTTCGATCAACTCTAGGAGATGATTATGCAATGCGAGCAGGGGAGATTAAGGATTTAATAATCATAGATTTCCCGTGTGATTCTCCTAACGTTTTGAAAGAAATGAAAGAGCGGTTAAATCGGCTAGATGTTAAGGTGGAATATTTTTGTGCATACAAAAAAGCTAAACACTTTGATACATTCAAAAGCTAACAAAGGGTGAGGGAATTTATCTGGACACCCAAGATTATTAATGCCGAATGGAGAGTTTAAATCATTCGTTATGTGAGTCGAGAAAGGAGTCTGATTGTGGGCAAAGCTTTTAATTTAAATGGCAAAAATTTAATTTTTATGAGTTATTTTCTGGTTTTTCTTGGCATTTTAACCCCTATGTTAGTTTTGTTCTCTATAGTTGAACCGCCTAAAGGAGAAGCGCCACACATATGGTTTCAACGCAGTGGCTCTTTATTAGTTATATTCGCTATTATTGCAGAATCTATATTGTTGCAAGGTGTCGATAATTTGAAAAATTTAAACGTAGCATGGAAAATGTCACACAGTGTTGCGAAAATGTTGAGCCCTATACTAGCAATTATAGGAACAATTATTTGGGGTTATGGTGATATTCCACTTACATAACACAACTGAATCCTATCCCCATCAATAAGCAATAGCAGTTTTTTAGCTGCCGCTAGGCAGCTAATGGTAAATTAATCAACAGAAAGTAATGTATCTAGCTCTCTCTTTTCATTATTCCTGCAAACTCTAATCCACCCTCAAGTTCACGAAAATCAACATTTACTAACTCCCAACCTTCATCGCCAAATGAATTTAAGTAGGCTTCGACGTCTTCGCGCTTTTTGCCTTTAAATAATCCTGGTGCATCAACATCTCGAGTATCAACAATTTTATATTCAAACTTTTTCATCGGCTTTCCTTAAGTTAACAATGAGGTGTATTTTTCATCTGTTTGTTGTATTGAATCGAGTTTTCAAATTCGTATACGGTTAATTTATTTAGTGTTACTTTTGTAACAAAGTCGCTAACTAATTGCTAGGAAATAAAAAGCTGATTATTTTTGAATATAGGGTGTGAATAAAAACAATTGCTTATTTCGCTGTTTTAAATCTGTATGCAATGTGCTTTTAATTATTGGTAGCTTCAACGTTGGTTTAGCGTGGGAGTTTGCCTAAAAATGTTGAGAAAAGAAAGGATTCGATATGTCAAATTTGGTTTGCAGTTGCAAATTAATCGTTGAGTTGTGCTCTTTTTAGCGAGGCTGGTATGGCTACCACAATTGTTTGAGTAGCCATAAGTCCTGGTGCCGCTTAAGGTTAAGTAAATTAATTAGCGCACGCGAATCTCAATAGGGTTGTTTAATTTGTCTAGTTCATGGTTTAGCCATTGTTCAAACTGGCTTTTTGATGTTAAACCACTGCTATCTTGTTGCCATACGGCGGCGAAGGCGTAGTTAACTTTTTGCAGCTTATTTTTAAATACAATAAGGTAGTTAAAATCATCTTCTGCGGCCTTTTGTACTTCACTCGTTTGGTAAAACATCACCATACCTAGAGCATCTTTCGCTTCACTTTGTGGTCCAAAGCTTGCGATATAAGCCCAAGATTTGTTGGTGTTAGAGCTAAGCAATTCAGTGTTTTGGTGTTTAACAATACCAGCAACTAGTGGTAATGATGCGCCTTCAATGCTTGCTTGATGCCAAGTTAAACGACTACCAGCATGTATACTGTATTGGCTGGTCAAGTGATATGGTGTTTGCTGGTAATTTGCGCCTAAATGCCTAACTTGGGCTATAGCGTGTATAGGACCGTCTTGAATAATAGTGGCGTCGATAACCCGAGCACTGCTAATTCTTTGTGCTTTTCCTTCTTCAATATAACCAATACTGCCCATACCCAACGACGGGCCTACTTTTAATATATCCATGCCCCAATTTGCAGGTTTGTGGTAGTTGCTGCCAGGTTCACCCACGTGTGCCAATACCATGTCGGTTTGCTTTTTACCAAATATATCAGCAGTATTTCGGTGATCTAAATATAGGCGGTAACCTACCAATTCAGATTCCCAACCTAGCCCTTCAAAGCGATAAAGTTGATCACCCACCTTATGTTCACTAGGTACAATGACTTTATCAATACTATTAAATTCTCCACCTTGATATATACCGTCAACAAGCTCGGCATTTTGTTTTATCGCCAACTCTACATTAACGCGTTGAGCCGTATCTTTTGCGGCCTTTACTTTATTGCTGCTAAGGATCAGCGCTTTACTTTCATTGGCGTTAAAGTCAGTTATTGCCAGTAAATGGTCAACTTTGCCGTCAGCATCGGTATCAATCCATTGTTGCGATATGGTGTTGTTACCTTGGGTGAGTACCCATTGTTCGTTAACTTGACTATTGCTAGCAGTTAATTGTTGCAACGAAATTTTAATTGGTGCGTTTGCAACGTCAGTACTCAGGGGGTTAACTGCATTAAGTTCGATAATGTTTGAGCTAGCCTGTTGAGCTTGATTGCAACCGGTAATACCAGCACAAAGGCTAGTGATGATAAAGGGCAGGGTTAATTGACGTGCTGATAAAGGTTTCATGTATTCCTCTTTTATTCTGAAACGAGTACTGATAAATACTCAACGCGGCTTAATCTTCGCAAAAGCAAACTTATTAATATCATATAAGGTGACATATTACAGTTTTTTCTGGTTCGGAGTGGGTTTTGTGCTTAAAAAAGTAGCAATTCTGGTTTTTGGGTTGTAGGATGTCAGACAAGTTGTCTGGGTGATATGTGAACAAATACCGATTTGCCGATTCGTGCACATTTAACACTTTATTACAGATGTCAGCATTAAAAACAGATGATGCCTTTTGGGATTTATGTGTTTAACTTGCTGTTTTAATGAGGGTTTGTTGGGTGGTTTTGCGTTGGTTTACTTGATGTTTAACATAGCTTTAGATGACTTTAATTGATGGTTGTATCTGATAAAAACAAAAATCATCAAATGAAATGACGCTACTTATCAGTGGTCATTGAACGCTTAAGAGGAATTTTGAAACTACTTATCATATAAGCATATGTATTACGTGTGGTTGTTTGACGTAGTTAAGTGCCTCTCAATTTATTCGCAGGAGGAACTAGAATGCAACAGTTAAAAACAAATATCGGAAAACTGACTATAGCAATTAATTTGGCGCTATTATCCAGTTTTGCGCAAGCGCAGCAACTCGATCAGAAAGGAGCTGACGCTGATCAAGTGGAACGAATCGAAGTACAAGGCATTAGAGCAAGCTTAGTTAAATCTATGAATGAAAAGCGATTTGCCGATGCAATACTTGATGGCATTTCAGCTGAAGATATAGGTAAGTTCCCAGACACCAACTTAGCTGAATCATTGCAGCGGGTGACAGGTGTTTCGATTAGTCGTAGTGGTGGTGAAGGTCGTTACGTGAGTATTCGCGGTTTAGGCCCTTCTTTTAGTACAACGATTGTTAACGGCAGGGAAATTGCGACAGATAATAGCAGTCGCTCGTTTAGCTTTGACACTGTAGCGTCTGAATTGGTGCGCAAGGTCAATGTGTACAAAACATCTAATGCTAACTTGATGGAAGGCGGCATAGGCGGTTTAGTTGACATCAAAACAGCAAAACCGTTTGATTTTGATAAACCAACAATCGCTGGAAATGTAAAGGCTGTATTGGAAGATAATAGCGGAAAATACACACCTAATGGCTCTATTTTTGTTACCGACAACTTCTTAGACGGCAAGTTGGGGCTACTCGGATCGGTTACCTACCAAAAGCGTGAATCAGAAAATTATGGCGTCAGTGCGTTAATGCGTTACTTCAGTAGTATCCCACTTCGTGAACATGGTGCGCCCAAAGTAGAAAAAGATGAAACACTAAGCAATGTTTACCGACCTCAGCAACTGTATCGAAACTACACTCAAACCTCCCGCGAACGTTTAGGAGCTAATTTTGCTGCGCAATATCAAGTTAATGATGATTTAGTGTTAACCCTAGACGGCATTTACTCAAAGCTTGATGTTAACTCGTTAGGGCAACGTTCTGATAATTGGTTTTGGGCGTTAGAAAGTGCTGAAGTAATAGATCATGGTAACGATCTTAGAACGGTGGGCAAGTTTACACATGCTGATGATTTTTCAGGATACGGTTTTCGCAGTTCTAACAGTTTTAGGCCATCAACCACAGCTATGTTGGGGATAAATGCTCAGTGGCAAATTTCAGACGCATTGCGTTTAAATGCTGATGTCGCTTTTTCCAAAGCAAAAAACGATAACCGAGGTCTCAACAGTGTGCAGATCATAGAGATGGTGAATCAGTCAGGCTACGACGTTGACTTTACCGTTGGTGATTACCCGTCATTAATTCCTCGTGATCCAGCAGCAGTTGCTATTAATGAAGCCAATATTGCAAAGTTGCAACCACGTGGTCAAACACGGTCTGGCTCTTATTATGAAGGTAATAATGAACAACTGAAGCTGGACTTTACCTATGAGTTCGACACTGATTATTTAGTGCGAGCAAATTTTGGCGCACATTACGTTAAAAAAGACAAAATCAATGAGCAATATCGCACACCGTCAAACCTTAACGGCTATGATTTAAATAAAGTGTATCAGCACTATGGACAAAACGTGCCGTTAACCTCTGATGTGATTTCCATTGTAACGCCAGGTAATTTGTTCCCTAATACTACACAGTTAAGTGCCGACCATTACGTGGTTAACAGTAATGCCTTATGGGCATTGTTAGAAAACCCTGCGACCATTGACTTATTAACCGATCCAAAAAAGAGTGATGAAGAAAACACCTTAATGCGTGAAGCCATTAAAAAGGCCGTCGCTGAAAATGGCGGTTGGACTGCGCAAAAGCGTTTGGACGCCTTTACTATAGAAGAAAAGGTGTTGTCTTTATACGCCGATCTATTTTTCTCGGGAGAGGTTTCTGGCATGCAGTGGAATTTAACCACTGGTATTAGGTATTCCGATACAGATCAAACATCTAAAGGGTTAATTACCGACCTAGCTGAGTTGATACAGCAAGATGATAAAGATAATTTAACTAAAATTTATGGTGATAGCGCTAGTGCTGATGGTGCTGACAATAGCTATGATAACTGGTTACCATCGGCGAATTTTACCCTTAAGATAACAGATGACTTGATTCTTCGAACGGCATATTCAAAAACACTAACGCGCCCAGGGTTGACTTCACTGGCACCATCAATGAGCTTTGGTTACACCACAAAAACTCACCGATTTGCCTCAGGTAAAAACCCAAGGTTGACACCTTATAGTTCAGAAAACTTTGATATCTCTTTAGCTTGGTATTACGCGCCGTCTAGTATGTTTTCTCTAGCGGCATATCGCAAAGATGTGGAAGATTTCATTATCACCACTACAGCGACAGAAATCTTTGATATCAAAGTAACAGGTGTTGATGCCAACGAAAGCTGGAAGTCATTTGAGGTGACTCGACCTCGTAATGGCGAAGATGCCAGCATTGAAGGTATAGAAGCTAATTTAACCCACAGTTTTGAAAGTGGTTTTGGCTTTACGGTTAATTACACTTGGGTTGATTCTGATGCAAAACCTGATTTAACTACTAGGAAAAAATCGTTTGCTTTAACAGGGCTTAGCGATACCTTTAACTTGGTAGCCTTTTACGATCAAGGGCCATTGCAAGCGCGTATTGCCTATAACTGGCGTGACAAATACCTAAGTGGTTTAGGTACAGAGCCTAGCTTTGTTAAAAAGTATGCTCAAATTGATGCACGCGCAAGTTATGAGATAAACGATAACTTAAGCGTATTTGCTGAAGCGGTGAATTTAAATGGCGAAACCAATCATAGCTATGGACGATTTGAAACTCACTTCAGTTCATATTCCGATTATGGCCCCCGTTATGGTGTTGGCATGAACTTTAAGTTCTAACGGTTTTGAGGTTGGCTAACATGTAGGTTAGCCACCTCTTTATTTAAATAGATATATTCCAACGAAGTTACGGCCTAACGTAGCCATGTTTATTCCCATCTTTTTTGGCTAATAGCTACCAAGGTGTTTTCTTTTTACTGACAAAGTAAGGTAGCAAGCGCTTAAACACACCTAAACTCTATGTTCAATTTAAAATTCTGACTTTAACCTTAGATGTCAGACAAGTGCAAGGTTTGTACAGCTGTGTATTTGTTTAAAAACGTTAAAAACGCAGCAGAATATAAGCTGTATATTAATTTTTATCTCGGGTGTAAATATTCAGTTGGTTTAAAGTGTTGGCTAAATAAGTCTCAAGAAAAACAAAGGGTTGAGGTGGTTTTTGTCAAGCCTCTCTTGCTTTCATATTCTTGTCTTTGTCGCACATCAGCTTTCATAATGTTACGAAATGTCTCTTGGTGTTTTCATTTGTTTATTTTAGTGGCATACTCATGTCAGATATCATACATCATAAAAGAATGTAGAAAATAATAACTCAGAAACAAGTCAGAAAATTAGATAACAATAAGAGAAGGTACAAAATTATGAAAACGTCTCCCTACAACGCGGCAACATTATTAATGTTGTATTTTATTTCCCCGTTTGAGCTGCAAGCTAAAACTCAAAATGAAACGCAAGCTGAAGAACAAATTGAGGTAATCGAAGTTACTGGTATTAAGCGCAGTATTAAAGCTTCGATGAACGAAAAGCGTTTCTCAAAAGAAATTAAAGATGTTATTTCGGCAGAAGACATTGGCCAGCTGCCAGATGAAAATATTGCTGAGGCATTACAGCGTGTTACTGGCATTCAAATGTCTAGAGGTTCAGATGGAGAAGGCTCTACTGTACAGATTCGTGGTATTTCTAATAACAATGTTGAAATTAATGGCCAAACCTTAGTAGGCACTAGTGCAAACCGCAGTGTTAACTTTCAAGATATTCCTTCTGAGTTGTTTTCCGGTATTGAAGTACTAAAAGCGCCAACAGCTGATCGTATTGAAGGCTCACTTGGTGGCACCATCAACCTGCAAACAAAACGTGTGTTGGAAATGGATAAACCTAGCTTTGTTAACGTTTCAGCCAAAGCTAAGTACCTAGAAAAAAATGACAAAGTAGAGCCTGATTTCAACTTGATTGCAGGTCAGCAATTGCGCGATACCGCTTTAGGTGACTTTGGCTTAATGTTAACTGCTGGTCGTAAAACGGTTACCTCCTACACGGAAAGTTCAGACGGTACCGACGATGGTATTGGCGGTTGGTTAAGGCGAACTGGCGATATGGTCCCAGCTGCGCCATTTGCAGAAGGTGGTGAGAATGGTCAATGGCGCTACGATGATGCCATTGATACCAATGGGGACGGCGTATCAGATAAAAACGATGTTTTCTACATGAAGCAACTTTACATTGTTAGTGTGCTACAAAAAGAATCTGAGCGTGATTCACTGGGTTTATCATCACAATGGCAGCCTAACGATGCTACCAATATATTTTTTGATGCAACGTACACATCGAGTGATAACTGGTCTAGAAATTCTCAATATCACGGTATGCGACTTGGTCGACCACAGGCGATGCCTATGGCCAGTGGCGATAATCATTATGAATTGTTAGCCAACCAACCTAATGGCGATTTTTACTACATGACCAAAGGTCGCGTTAGCGGTGCTAATGCTAGAATGGGCGGCTTACCGTCAAATGGCTTTTCAGATACCGAGTCGCAGAAATTCACTTTAGGCGGTGATTACGACGTTAACGACAAGTTATCGTTAAGTGCTGAACTTTCTTATGCAAAAGGTACAAAAGAAACTAACTCAAATTCAACCTATATGATGGTGGATTGGAACCATGATAAAGACTTTGGTGCTGCTGATTGGTCAGGCATCGTCGATTTTGATTTAACCAATTCAGATATTGTTGACTTTCAGGCGTACGAAGCACCATTTTACAGTGAAACACCTGACAAGCTTGTACCATTTGACTCTGCGAATGTCATGGATCCTCATTATTTATATGTAAAAATGGATCGTGGTGGCTCAAACGTTCGCAATAAAGACACATCATTAAAATTTGACGCAACATACCTGTTAGACGGTGAAGTGTTTACCCAAATTAAAATGGGCGCGCGCATTGCTGAACGTTCATTTAACAGCAAGCGCTACGCTAACTATAACGCCAGTAAAAACCAGTTTGTTGGCGATCAACAAATTGCATTTGCTGCACGTGAAATTAAGGTAAACCCTGATGCCAATACCGATCCTCAATTAAAGGCATATGCGGAAAAAGCATTGCAGTGCCATAAAGTGATTGATGGCAACGTCATGTCACACCGAAGTGGTAATATTAATCGCAATGTTATTGACGCAACTTGTACTTTCGATTATTTCCAAGAAATGTTTGGCTTGCCAGAGTTACGTGCAATTAATCCTGAAACAGGCTTTGGCTACTACGAAATTTTAAGTTCTAGCTACGAAGTAAAAGAAAAAACCACTGCACTTTATGTAAGAGCCGATTTTGATACTGAAGTTGCTGGTTTTGGGGTGTTTGGTAATGCAGGTTTACGTTATGTGAAAACAGACACTACATCGAGTGGTTTTTACAAAATCAAAACGGATCAGTGGGATCCAATCACGTTAAAAGGCAGTTACAACAACCTGCTACCAACGTTAAACGTCAATGTTGAATTGTCAGAAGAGTTGTTGGTAAGGGGGGCTTATTATCGCGCCATTGCTCGCCCTGCGGTAACTGATTTATCACCAGGAATTCGTGTCTCTCTTGATGGTGAGGACAGCATTCCTGGTTATGACGGCTCAGGCAGTGCCGGTAACCCTAATCTAGAACCCATGCTGGCAGACAACTTAGATCTTTCAGTTGAATGGTACATGAATGAAGACAGCATGTTAGCAGGTGCAGTGTTTTATAAAGACATCGACAGCAGCATTGGTTATCCTGACTACGAGCTGGACATGAAAATTGATGGTTTACTTTACAAAGTAAATCAAAAGGTTAACTTGCCTGGTACAAAAATTAAAGGGTTCGAAGCCAACTGGGTACAATCTTTTGGTTTTACTGAGTTACCAATTATTCAACATGCAGGTTTGAGTGCAAACTACACCTATAGCACTGAAAACAGCGAAATGGTTGATGACGAAGGTAGTGAAATCCCACGTGTTGGACTATCAAAAAATAGCTATAACGTAACTGCTTTTTATGACGATGGCACCTTTAGTTTACGTTTTGCTTATAACTGGCGCGACACCTTTGTAAGAAACGCCAACACTATTTTAGGTTATGGCACAGGTCAGTTTTTACCTGAGATGGAGCACGAGAGGGGGCAGCTTGATATTTCGGCCAACTATAATATCAGCCCAGATCTAAAAGTGACGTTTTCTGCGGTAAATGTTGATGATCAAGATATCGAACGCTACCTAAAATATCGCCAGCTAACTAACTATGTTGCTAGTGCTGGTGCTAAATATAACTTAGGGGTGCAATATCGCTTTTAATCATTGACGCAAAAAGTTTTGTTTTAGGTGAGGCCTAGTTCTTATATGTTTCTCCTTTAAGCTGAGTCTGGGCCGAACCTTCCCATTTTGGGTAAGCAAAACTGTGTTAAAACTATTGGAAACTTAAATGAAGCATCTTTTAAAAAAAACGTCGTTGAGCAAGGCACTGTTTTGCAAAATTATGCCTTTAGTTGTGGCTGGTATCAGTTTAACTGTTGGTGCAACAACGCCAACTTTAAAACTTGACGAAACTGTGGCGCAATATCAGCCTAATTGGGACTCACTCGATTCGCGCCCGTTGGCACCTTGGTTTGCTGACGCTAAATTTGGTATTTTTATCCATTGGGGGCCGTATTCGGTGCCAGCATATTCGCCCAAAGGTACCTATGCCGAGTGGTATCAATATTGGTTGCAAGAGCGAAAATTGTCGGGTAACGGAAAATTTACTGGAAATGAAATTCCAGATCATCACGTGAGCACGTACGGTGAAAACACCAGCTATTATGATTTAGCACAGCAGTTTACTGCCGACTTATTTGAGCCTGATGAATGGGCACAACTATTTAGTGACGCCGGTGCTCGTTACGTGGTTTTAACCAGCAAACATCATGATGGCTTTACTCTCTGGCCGAGTAAAGAAGCCAATTCACGTGGTTTTGCATGGAATAGCATGGAAGTTGGTGCCAAACGCGACCTCGTGGGTGAGTTTAGCCAAGCCATTCGCAAAACAGACTTAAAACTGGGATTGTATTATTCGTTATATGAGTGGTATCACCCAATGTGGAAGGATGAGGCAAAGCGCCCAACTTATGTCACTGAACACTTCTATCCACAATTTAAGGACTTGGTTAACCGGTATCAACCCGATCTCATATGGGCCGATGGCCAATGGAGCATGCCATCAGATGATTGGAAAACGCCAGAATTGTTGGCTTGGTTATACAACGAATCACCTGTGGCAGAAAAGGTTGTGGTTAACGATCGCTGGGGTAAAGAAACGTATAAAAAACACGGTGGTTTTCTCACAACAGAATATGAAAGTGGTGAATTACACCGAGTATGGGAAGAATGCCGTGGCATGGGCTTTTCATTTGGATATAACCAAAATGAAGATATTGCCGATTACACCTCAACCCGCGCGTTAGTGTTAACCTTGATTGATATTGTTAGTCACGGTGGCAACTTGTTGTTAGATGTAGGGCCTGATGCGCGTGGCAATATTCCGGTGATCATGCAAGAAAGGTTGTTGCAAATTGGTCAGTGGCTCAAGGTTAATGGTGAGGCAATTTACGGGACACAACGTTGGCATAAGCCCGTTCAGTGGTCTGAAGGTGATCGCGAATATAAATCAGATGACAGATATGTCAGTGGTGAACATATCTTAAAACTGACGGTTGATCCTGAACCAGGTTATGCGACCAAAGATATCTTCTTTACCCGCAAAACTAACGCACTTTATGCGATTTCACCTAAATGGCCCGGTAACACATTGCGCATTAAAGACTTTAATTTACCAAAACAGGGTCAAGTGAGCTTGTTAGCGGGTGAGCAAATTTTGTCTTGGAAAAATGAAGGAAAAGACTTAGTGGTCAATATGCCTGAATTTAATCCTGAACATTTTAGAGCTGAGCATATGTATGCTTACGCTTTTAAAATTACAGCTAAAAACGAATAAATATAAACAAGAGAAGTAAACATGTTAAAAAAACTGCATTTATTATTTATATCTTCAGCACTGGTATTAACGGCTTGTGCAAATCAGCAGTCAGCACCGCCTCTGGCTGATGTTGAGCAAATTGAAACAAACATGAAACGTGTCGCCAATTGGCAAATCAACAATTGGACACAGCGAGTAGATTGGAACAAAGGCGGTAAGTTAACTAAGCAACATGGTGTTGCAAATTGGACCAACGCAACGTTATACGTTGGCATGCTTGAATTGGCAGAAGTTTCAGGTGACGAGCGATACCAGCAATGGGTGGTTGAGCGAGGTGAACAAGCCAATTGGACTCGTGATACAACCTATGACAAGTACCCAGGTCGTATTTATCATGCAGACGATTATGCTGTAGGACAAGCTTACTTTGATTTGTATCTACAATCTGGTGATAAAAAGATGTTTGAACCGATAAAAAATCACTTAGATTGGATCATGGCAAACCGCAAGACGGGCTCGTTGGAATGGAAAAAAGGCACCGACAGATTAACACGCTGGGGCTGGAGTGATGCCTTGTTTATGGCACCACCAGTGTTTGCTCGTTTAGCTGCAATTACCAATGAGCAAAAATACTTAGACTTTATGCATGAAGAGTATATGGCGACATATAACTACCTGTGGGACACTGAAGAAAGTTTATTTTTCCGTGATTCTAGCTTCTTCGATGCACGTGAAAAAAATGGTGAAAAAGTCTTTTGGTCACGTGGTAATGGTTGGGTATTTGGTGGTTTAGCCATTATGTTGCAAGACTTGCCTGATACATGGCAACACAAAGCATTTTATCAAGATTTGTTTAAACAAATGGCTAAACGTTTAAAAGGATTACAAAAACCTGACGGTAGCTGGCCAATGGGATTATTGGGCGGTGTAGAAGGTTATCCAAACAAAGAAGTCAGTGGAACGGGTTTTTTTACCTATGGTTTAGCATGGGGAATTAATTCAGGCCTATTAGAAAAAGATGAATATATTAATACAGTAAAACGCGGTTGGTATGCCTTAGAAACCTCAATTCAACCAAATGGCATGCTGGGATATGTTCAACCCGTTGGTGCGGCGCCCGGTGATTCTGGCCCAAATAAAACTGAAGTTTATGGTGTAGGTGCATTTTTAAGTGCTGGTGCTGAAGTTATTCGATTACAAAAAGCTCAGTAAATAAAAAATACTTAAATGTAATGGCAAACGCTTGTGACACTGATTAAGTGTTTTCGCCATACATATAAAAAAGTGTTTAAGCAGGGGAGTGGTTAGGAAAGTAAAAATGACCTTAACCACTTGCTCTATAAACGATAAATCAAACAAAATGTTCAACTCCAAAAGCAATCAATCTAAAGCTCGGCCTTTACATTCGTTCACTTTTGGGGTTTTATTCGTATTCGTAATAGCAATATGACAGATGTAATTCATATTGTTATCCGACTTCATATGATTAAACGCTGCCATTTAATCGATAATAATATAAACTACAATGATTTTATGGCGAGCTCAAATAACACCCCTGAATTAAGGGAAGGTGTGGAAGAAATAACATGGGACTGCAACTACTAAATATTTCGCAACTGCAAAGTTCACGTAATTTAACCAAGGATTTGGTGATCAACTTACGCAAGCAAATTCTTGAAGGAAATTTAACGCCAGGAACTAAACTTCCTCCAGCGAAAGAAATTGAAGAAAAGGCAGGTGTAAGTCGCAGCGTGGTTCGCGAAGCTATTGCCGCCTTAAAAGCCGAAGGTTTAATATCTAGTCGTCAAGGTGTTGGGATGTTTGTTGCTGATGCGGCAAGCCAAAAACCTTTTTCAATAGATAAAACCGAGTTTACCTCGGTAGAAGATGCGGTTCACATTGTTGAATTGCGTATGTCAGTGGAACTTGAAATGGCTGCATTGGCAGCAAAAAACCGCACAGACGAACAAATGCATGCGATATGGCAGGCGCTGGAAGCCTTTAGTAAAGAGGTGCTTGCTGGTGGTGATGCTATGGAGCAAGATTTGGCGTTTCATTTAGCTATCGCTGATGCTTCGGGCAACCCATATTTTGGCCGCTTTATTCGCTATATTGGCCAAGGTGCAATTCCAAGACGTACATTGATCAGTGAATACGACAAATTAACGCGAGAGCAGTATTTGTCAATTATCCACGAGGAACACACTGCAATTGCTCGAGCGATAGAAGATAAAGAGCCACAACAAGCAAGAGAAGCAACCAGAGCTCATCTTGCTAATAGCCGAGACAAACATTTAAAAGTGGCTAAAATTTTAAAAGAAGGCTCGGTTTAGTTGTTATATCAAATGGTATTAACCAAAAAGGCTGGTGATAAAACACCAGCCTTTTTGGTTAGTTTAAATTACAGCAACAAACAATTAATTTAACTTAAATCGGTTAACTGAATTGGCCAGCGCATAAGCTAATTGGCTGGTGGCTTTTGATGTGTCGCCGTTGTGGCGTGCTTCGTCCATATTCTCTTGTGTTTGGTCAGCTAATAAAGTTAAGTTTTGGCTAACATCTTGTGCTACTTGGCTTTGCTCTTCTGTTGCTGTTGCCGTTTGTGTGGCTACATCCGAAACTCGTGAAGAAGCCAAAGTGATTTGCTCTAATGCTTCTAACGTTTTTTGAGATAACTCAACTGTGGTAATAGTCGCTTGTTTACCTTCGCCAATTGAACTTACCGCTTCTTTAACACCGTTTTGTAGTGTTTCAATCATGTTTTGAATACTTTGTGTTGATTCTTGTGTTCGACTGGCTAACGTACGAACTTCATCAGCAACCACCGCAAACCCTCTGCCTTGTTCTCCCGCTCTAGCTGCTTCTATTGCCGCATTAAGTGCTAACAGGTTAGTTTGTTCTGCAATGCCACGAATAACATCAATGACCGAGGCGATTTCAGAAGAATTCACTGAAAGTTTGGTGATGACGTCGGTTGCATTATCAACCGCGGCAGAAAGCATTTGAATTTGTTCAACCGATGCTCGGGTAACCTCACTTCCTTGGTTAGTTAGCTTGTTAACTTCGTCAATTTCAGACGCCGTTTCTTGCGCATTTTGTGCAACATCTTGAATGGCATAAGACATTTCATTTACCGCGGTCACAATTAATTCAACACGTTCGGTTTGCGCTAAACTGGTGTCCTGAATGCGTGAAGCGCCATCAGCGAGGTGCTCAATACTTTGGGTTACTTGTGAAGATTGTTCAACTATTGAATGCAGTAGCGTTGCTAGTGTATCTATCAATTGATCAAAGTCGTTGGCCACTTGTCCCACTTCATCTTGCCTTGTTGAATTAATACGACGCGTTAGATCGCCATCGCCACTGTTGATTTCTTTGATTTGCGTCGACAATGTTAGTAGTGCATTGGAGAGCCTCATGGGTGCAAAATAGCCAATGAAAACAACAGCGACAATAATGATGGTGCTGATAACAAATAAGACGACTTGTTGATTGTTAACTGAAGTGATCGTTTGTTCAGATTCGCTTTGACTTAAGCGGTCTACTTCTTCACCTGCGGTATTGTAAAACTCTCGAAGTGCGTTAAACGCTTCGAGTGATTGACCTTCGCTTAGTTGTGTTGCCTCTGCTAACTGGCTGCTATTAATCAGCTGGATAACACGCGAAGCTTGTTTTTTCCATTGTTCATAGGCTTGGTCAAAGCCGCTAAGTTTGGCTAATACTTCAGGAGAACCAGACATTAAGCCTTGGTATTGGCGCATTCTGTCCAAGGCTTGTTTGGCATTTTCTTCAAAATCAGTTTTGAAAGAAGAAATTGCTTTTGAACCTGGCGAAGTGGACAATAATTGTAATTCAGCAACTCTGGCTTGATATAAATCTCTATCAGCATTAAGTACCGCAGAAATAGCAGGATTGTAGGTATTTGAAAAACTGGTAATGCCGCTTTCAGTTTTACTAATAAGCGAATAATTTAAAGCCATTGAAATAATAAATAACAGGGCAATAATAGAAAACAGTAATGTATATCTAACTCTAATAGTGGAAATATTCATGGGTATTGATTAATCCTTGTTACAACTGAAAAAAGTATAATTCAGATCGCTATTTTTAATAGCCTTATTTACTGTTTTAATGATGTTTTTTATGTATTGAACAAAGAGTTTATAAACCAAGTTGATACAGTGTTAATGGGTGGTTAACTATATGTTTTATTTCTCAAAGAATAGAAAGATTGAATATCAAAAATAAACAGATATAATTCGCCGCTTTATTTAAAAGTAACCAAAATATACTCGATACTAGGAACAACAACGTGCAATTTTACATTCATCATTTAAGTTACCTAATTGCAGAGTCGAGTATAGTTGAACAGGGTTCAAGTCAACGTTTTGCCAAGGAACAATTACCCGTTTTAGATTGGGTGCCCGCAATGCAAAGGCGCAGGTTAAGTGCTTTTACTAAAATAGCGCTACACTGTGCACACCAAGCTTTAGACGGAAGAGAAGAAATCCCCGTGGTATTTTCTACAAGGCACGGCGATATTCATAAAACGGCTGGGCTACTCGATACCGTCGCTGCTAAAGAAAGTCTATCACCTACGGCTTTTAGTATGTCGGTGCATAACGCGTCAGCAGGTTTATTGAGTATTTTGACTAACAACGTTGCTGCATCCAATACGGTATCAGCCGGTAAAGATACATTTTTAGCTGGTGTTATTGATGCTTACGCCAGATTAAAAAGTTCTGAAATCCAAGAGATATTGGTTATACATTGTGACCAAGCATTACCCGAAGAATACCAAGTTTTCAGTGATGAAAAGCAAATTGATCATGCCGTTGCTTTTATCCTGTCAAAACAAGCCGAACATGGCCGAGCTTGTACTTTTGACTTGATACCAAGTCATGAAACGCTACCAGATAAAGATATACCTCAGGCCATCGCCTTTATTGATGCAATGAACAACAATAGTTTAGCGGAACATCATATTGTTGGCGCAAGAAACACAGGTCAAATAAAGCTCGCCTTATGAAGTATTTAAGTTATTGTTGGCGATTGTGTTCAACGGCATTTTGTTTCACCTTGTTTGGTCTTGGTGGGCTACTTATTTCAATTTTTGTTTGTCCTTTACAACGTTTAATGTATCGCGATCAAATGGTGCGAAACCAAAAAACTCGCCAAATGGTGCATTATCTTTTTAAGTTTTTTGTACAGGTATTGAACATTACCGGCACTATTCGATTTAACATTGAAAACAAACAAGAATTAAATAATTTACGTGGCCATATTGTTATGGCTAATCATCCGTCTTTAATTGACGTTGTTGTGTTGATCTCTATTATTCCCAATGCTGATTGTGTGGTTAAAGCCAGTTTGTTCAAAAATCCTTTTATGAAAGCGATATTGAACAATACCGGTTATATCAGTAACGACAGTGCAGACGGTGTGATGGACGATTGCAATCAATCGTTAGCCGCCGGGAATAATCTAATTATATTCCCAGAAGGCACACGTACCACTGCCGGTAAAACAATTAAGTTTCAGCGTGGTGCAGCCAATATTGCTCTAAGGTGTCGAGCAGCAATAACCACTGTTGTTATAAATGTTACGCCAACTACGTTAACAAAAGCTGAAAAGTGGTATCATATTCCACAAAGGCGAGCGTTATTCACTTTAAGAATATCAAACAGCACTCCCAACTTTGAAATGGCTGAAGGTCAAGCCATGAGTAAAATGAGCAGACAATTTACTGCCGTTTTAGAACAACACTTTATACAGGAACTAAAAAAAGCATGAGTAGTTTAGCACTTGATGTTAAAACGTTAATAATCGAGACACTAGATCTCGAAGACATCACAGTAGACGAAATAAAAGACGACGAGCCACTTTTTGTCGATGGTTTAGGTCTAGATAGCATCGACGCATTAGAGCTAGGTTTAGCTATTAAAAAGCGTTTTGATATCAAGCTAGATGCAAATTCAGAAGAAACTAAACAGCACTTTGCATCAGTAAACAGTTTATGTGCCTTCATAGAAAGCGTGAGAGAGAAGTAGGTAAAACCATGAAGTCTAGAGAAGAAATGTTAGCGACATTAACCGAAATCTTAGTGGAAGATTTTGAGATAGACGAGGCCGATATTACGCTTGAAGCCAATTTATATGAAGACCTTGAACTTGACAGTATTGACGCTGTTGACTTAGTGGTTAAGTTAAGTCAAATCATAGGTAAGAAAATTAATCCTGACGCATTTCGACGTGTTAGAACCGTACAAGATGTGATTGACGAAATAGAGAAACTACTATTAACCGCGTAAACACAATCTTAAACATATCAATGGGTATGCTACTTGTAGCCTACCCATTTGTTGTTTATATCGGGTTACAATATTTACCACCAAGATGGTTAAGCATTGCACTGCTTGCCTTGATCAGTTTACGTTTGTTTTTGTCAAAACCATTGTTAGCCAAAATGCCTTGGTTACCTGTTGCTTTTGCTTTGGGTGCGATGGTGTTGTTGATGTCTGCATTTGCCAATAATGAATTGGGCATCTTGCTTTATCCGGTGGCGGTTAACATCGCTATGATGTTGGCGTTTGCCTACTCGCTGATCAATAAGCCGAGTATTATTGAAACATTTGCTCGTATTAAAGAGCCAGAATTAAGTGATAAAGCGGTTAAATACACTGAAAATGTGACAAAAGTATGGTGTGCGTTTTTTGCATTAAATGCTGCGGTATCGTTATACAGTGCGCTTTGCTTGTCTAAACAAGCGTGGATACTCTATAACGGCTTGATATCGTATATCCTAGTTGCATTATTATTTGCCATTGAATGGTTAGTTAGGCAAAAAGTTAAACATAGTTAAATCCATGAATAATTCTTCATCCGCTGCGCCAGTTAGTAAAAAGACAATAAACTTTAGTGACGCAACCTTTATTAATGACGTTGCTCACTTTAGGAACGTTTTAAGGCAGAGCATTCCCCATGGTGTCGTTGCCAAGGTATTGTTGTTTGAAGCTGATGTTTATGCTTTTTTAACTCGGTTGATAGCATTAGGACTTGAGCAACATACAGTTGTATTACCGCCTAATGATCAACTAGGTACGCTTAATGAATTAGCTGAACATGTCGATTATTGCTGTGGTGCGGTGTCTGTTAGTGGAAAAACATTGTTAGATGAACACGCATCAACAGTACAAGCTACGCCACAACAAACTGAAAATGCGCCTTTAGCTTGGCCAACTGAAGGCAACATTGTCTTTTTTACATCAGGCTCTTCAGGTAAACCTAAAGCGATAGTTAAAGATTGGCCATTAATTAACAACGAATTAGCAACACTGGCATCCTTGTTTGAGATACAAGCTGACAGTGTGTTTATTTCAACGGTGTCGCATCAACACATTTATGGACTTTTGTTTCGTGCATTGTTGCCGTTAAAGCTGCAGTGTCAGGTGACAAATACCATTGAATACCCTGAAGAACTTGCCAGTTTAATCAAGCAACACCAGCAAGTTATCTTGGTTTCTAGCCCAGCATTTTTATCAAGGCTTAAGCAAGATAACGTAATTACTGACGTTGCCAATAGATTGAGCTATGTTTTCAGTTCTGGTGGTTTATTGGCAATTCAAGATGCGCTGACTTTACATTATCAATTAGGCCTTGCTGTGACTCAAGTATACGGTAGCACTGAAACTGGTGGCATTGCCTATCGCCAACAAAGTGCACCGTCAGATGATTTATGGCAGTTTTTTCCTGGTGTTAGTTGTCAAGTCGAGCCACAGAGTCGCCGCTTGATTTTAAATTCGCCGTTTATTCACCAGCAGCACATGCCATTAGATGATACCGGTCAACTCATTGACGGCAAGTTAAAGCTGTTAGGGCGAATTGACCGAACCATTAAACTGGAAGAAAAGCGTGTTAATCTGACGCAAATGGAGCTGTGCTGTAAAAACCATAAATGGGTAACAGATATTAAGTTATTGGTCTTAGAAGGAAAGCGCACGGTTTTAGCTGCAGTAGTTCAATTAAATGCAAAAGGCTGGCAACACTTGCAACAGGAGGGGGCACGTCAGGTCAGTCAGCAGTTAAAAATACATTTACAACAACATTTTGAATTAGTGACAATACCGCGTAAATGGCGATACCTAACTGAACTTCCTTTTAACGCACAAGGTAAATTGCCCGTGAAAGAATTGGAGAAATTGTTTGTCTGAACTCAATCACTTATTGCCTGACCTTGTCAAAGTAAACACGGTTGGCGATGAAACCGAACTCACTTTATATATCAGTGCTGAAATCGACTATTTTAAAGGCCATTTCCCGCAGGCGCCTGTATTGCCTGGCGTTGCACAGTTAGATTGGGCGGTTCATTTTGCTAGCCAGTATTTAACCTTATCGTCTCATGTAGTGCAAAATGTTGAAGTGCTTAAGTTTCAAGTGGTGATTCAACCAGAATTAGAGGTGAAATTAATTCTGACACAAAAATCAGCCAATAAATTTACCTTTAAATATGTATCGGAAAAAGGCACTCATGCTTCTGGTCGCATTGTGACATTAGCAGAATAAAAGGAACCGTAGTGCGTTATTGTTTTGTTATCCCCAATTATAACCATGTTGCATGTATCGACTCATTGATCAGTGCGTTAACAGCCTTTGAGCTGCCGATCATTATGGTAAACGATGCGAGTGACGAAACCGTTAAGCAACAGTTAGTGGCCATAGAAGGCTCAACGCCATCATTAACTTTGTTACATCACGACGTTAACCAAGGAAAAGGTGGCGCGGTACAAACGGGCTTAAAATATGCGTTAGCAAACGGCTTTGACTACGCGATACAAGTTGACGCTGATGGGCAACATTGCCTTGACGATATTACTCGCTTGTTGACTCTGTCACATCAACACCCGGAAGACGTGATTAGCGGCAAGCCAGTATATGATGACTCTATTCCAAAACATCGATATTGGGCGCGCTACATTACCCACTTTTGGGTCATTGTCGAAACCTTATCTTTGCAGTTAAAAGACACCATGTGTGGCTTTCGTGTATACCCGTTAAAACCGAGTGTTGCGTTAATTAATCAGGTCAATATTGGTAAACGCATGGACTTTGATATAGAAATACTTGTGCGATTGTACTGGCGAGGTACTAATACTCAGTTTATTGATACAAAAGTGATTTATCCTGAAGCGGGTACCTCACATTTTCGTGCCTTTGAAGACAATGTCCGTATTTCTTGGATGCATACTAAACTTTGTTTTGGCATGTTATTGCGCTTGCCTAAATTGCTGTTTAGAAGGTCGAAGCCATGAGTCAGGCCAAACAGCATTGGTCACGTCAACAAGAGCGTGGCTCAATTTTAGGCATAAAAATTTTGCTTTGGGTCTATCGAGTCTTTGGCCGTCGTGTGTTGTGGGTTTTTCTATTCCCCGTGGTGTTATTTATGTGTGTCACTGGCCGCAGTGCACGTGAAGCGTCATATCAGTTTTTCGCCAAAGCGCATCAAATATCGCCATCTGTACCTAAACCCAGTTTTACAGTTGGGCTAAAACATTTTTGCAAGTTTGCTGATTCGGCGTTTGATAAACTTGATGCTTGGCTTGGTCATATTACTCAACAAAATATTACCTACAACGACGATTCAACTTTTAAGCAACTGGTTGAGCAAGGCCAAGGGGCTATTTTTATTGGCTCACATTTAGGTAATTTAGAAGTGTGTAGGGCGTTAAGCCAAGGAAAATATCAAAAACCGATCAATGTGTTGGTGTTTACTGAAAATGCCGTCAAATTTAATGAAGTGCTGCAAAGTGTTAATCAACAAGTGTCAGTAAACTTGATTCAAGTCACTGAGATGTCGCCAGCTTTGGCTATCATGTTGAAAGAAAAAGTCGACGGTGGTGAAATGGTGGTGATTGTTGGTGATCGCACCAGTGTCACTCAAGCTGGCCGAGTAGAGTACGTGCCATTTTTAGGTCAAGATGCACCATTTTCTCAAGGGCCTTTTATTCTAGCCGCTTTATTAGAGTGCCCTGTATATTGGCTATTTTGTTTAAAAGAATCACAGGGTTTTCATCTGGTTTTTGAGAAAGTATCAGATCAGTTGAAATTACCAAGAAAACAACGAAAAGAAACACTTAGCGCATTAATCACTGCATATGCACAGCGATTGGAGTATTATGCGCTGCAATACCCATTTCAATGGTTTAACTTTTTCGATTTTTGGCAAAAAGACGATGGGTCAATACGAAATAACGATAAATAAGGTAAAAATGAACGCAATAGAATTTGGCAATGGTAGGCTGTCGATTGACGACATCGTTGCAATTGCTACCAGTGAAAGTGGCGTTAAAATTTCAGCTGATGAAAGCTTTGCAAAGCGTATTGATAGCGCTGTTAATTTTCTAGATAGCTTATTAGCTGAAGAAGGGGTTATCTATGGCGTAACAACCGGTTATGGTGATTCGGTAACCACAGAAATTCCATTGAATTTAGTACGCGAATTACCATTGCACTTAACACGTTTTCACGGTTGTGGTTTAGGCGATATTTTCAGCCTTGTACAAGGCAAAGCAATATTAGCTGCCCGACTAGCCTCGTTAACCCAAGGTTATTCTGGGGTGAGCTGGGAATTATTGCAGTTACTAGCCGCCTTTATTAATCACGATGTGATCCCTGTGATCCCTCAAGAGGGGTCTGTTGGCGCCAGTGGTGATTTAACACCGCTCTCTTATGTTGCAGGTGCACTGGTGGGTGAACGTGACGTTTTTTACCAGCAGCAAGTGGTCAACAGTAAACAGGCGATGGCCGAGCTAAATTTAACGCCGTTAACGTTAAGACCAAAAGAAGGCTTAGCGATAATGAATGGCACGGCTGTTATGACAGCGCTTTCATGTTTAGCCTATGACAGAGCACAATATGCAGCAAAATTGGCAACACGTATTACCGCGTTGTCGAGCATTGCCTTAAAAGGGAATAGCCACCATTTTGATGAAATATTGTTTTCGGTAAAACCACACTTAGGACAACAGCAAATTGCCGCTTGGATACGTGATGATTTAAATCACCACGAACACCCAAGAAATGCTGACCGTTTGCAAGATAGGTATTCAATTCGCTGTGCTCCGCATATTATTGGTGTATTACAAGACAGTTTACCTTTTTACAAACTTACCATTGAAAACGAATTAAATTCTGCCAACGATAACCCGATTATTGATGGTATAGGCGAACACGTTTTACATGGTGGCCATTTTTACGGTGGTCATATTGCCATGGTGATGGACAGCTTAAAAACAGCTGTTGCTAACTTAGCTGACTTGGCTGATAGACAAATTGCCTCTTTGGTTGATACCCGTTACAACAACGGTTTGCCGGCAAATTTATCGTCAAGTTGTGATACCCGTCGCTTTATCAATCATGGCTTTAAAGCGGTGCAAATTGGCGCGTCAGCCTATACCGCTGAAGCACTAAAACTGACTATGCCAGCAAGTGTGTTTTCTCGCTCAACTGAATGTCACAATCAAGACAAAGTTAGTATGGGCACGATTGCAGCAAGAGACGGTTTACGTGTGCTGCAATTAACCGAACAAGTACTAGCCAGCACGCTATTGGCTGCGGTACAAGCGATTAGAATACGTATCAGCAAAGATGAAGTATCGTTAACGTCTTTATCACCAGCTTTAGTGGCAATGTATCAAGATATCAGTGAGTATTTTGATGATTTATCTGAAGATAGACCACTAGAGTCAGTCTTAAGGCAAACCATTGCTCATATTCAAGAAAAGCGTTGGGCTCTTTATGAATAGTAAAAATGCATTGTTAAGCGCACATGCCATTGTTGATGTGCCTTTTCAAGATTGTGATCCTATGCAGGTTGTATGGCATGGTAACTACGCGCGATATTTAGAAGAAGCGCGTCGAGAATTGTTGCGTAAAATTGACTACGACTACTTGCAAATGCATGACTCCGGCTTTGCATGGCCCATTATTGATATGCGGTTAAAGTATGTGGGATCTGCTGTGTTTTCACAGGAAATACGCATTGATGCCTATTTAAAAGAATATGAATCTCGTTTAAAAATTGATTACGTGATATCAGATGTTAAAACCGGAAAAAAACTGACTAAAGCATATACCATCCAAGTGGCGGTATGTATTAATAGTAAAGAAATGCAGTTTGAAAGCCCGGCAATTTTCCTAGAAAAACTTAAACCTTGGTTAGACTAATGCTTAAGCTAATCACCTTTATTTCACTCGTTTTTCTGTTGTTTAATGCGCAAGCAACGACATTAACAGCAGAACAAGCGAGTAAGGTATTAAATTTGCCAAACACCTTGGCCAAACAAGGCAAGTTTGAGCAAAAAAAATATTTTAAAGTATTGTCTGTGCCTTTTGTGTCAGCAGGTCATTATCAACAAGATGCTGAGCAATTTATTTGGGCAACACAAACGCCTGTGCCAACTACTTTAACGTTTGATGGCCAAAACCTTTGGCAAATTGACGCCAATGGCCAACGTACTCAATTACCGCTGTCTGAAAGTTTTATCCGTGTGATTAATGCCTTGGTTACTGGCGATATATTAACGCTATCGTCCTATTTTAAGTTGTCAGCTACAGAGCAATCACAATGTGTATTGTTAGCCCCTATCGATAAGCAAATGTCTATGATTGCTGATACTATTTTGTTATGTCATGCCAACAACATGTTATCGATTCGGTTGAATGAACCTAATGACAATTACACCGAAATTAACGTGTTTCCCCATGCAGAAAATTCATCGCCTAAGGAGTAGGGCAGTTGAAGCTGGCTAAAATACATGTGCTTGCTTTACATACACTGATCATCAGTGTGCTTTTTGTTATCGCCATAACAAAGGGGATAAAGTTTCAAGCAGACATGTTATCTGTGCTGCCAGCAGGAAATGATAAACAAATTATTTTAGATGCCGAGTCGCTATTATTTGAGCGGCTGAGCAATCAGCTGGTGGTTTCGTTTGTTGGTGATAAAAAAACAGCTGCCTATGACGAGTTTGTGCAGTTTGTTAACAAACAAGGCTGGAAACTTAAAGTGGCAGATGCCGCAGTGTTGGAAAAATTAGCCGATGTTTATACACCCTATGCTGGTTTGTTATTAAGTCCAAGTTACCAAGCGCAACTTGATTCTACTGAGCGTTTTCATTCATTTTTTGCTCAGCAACTATCACAAATAGCTCAGCCATTTGTCAGTAAAACTTTTAGTCAAGACCCAAGCTTAGCTAGTGCTAGCTACCTGGCTTATTTGTTAAGTAATAACGTTAATTTACAAGTTGAAAACAACCGCTTTGTTGCTGCTCACCAAGCAGGCAAACCGGTACTGGCTTTTATTGATATTGCGCCACAGCACAGTCAAATGAATAAGCTTGATTATGCCATTGAGGTGGCAAACCGCCTTGCTAACGAGCAGCAACGGTTAGCGACACTTTACCCTAATGTGAAAATTACCAGTTCAGGCATAGCACTTCACACTGCACAAAATGCAGCACAGGCCAAATGGGAAATGAACACCTTTGGCGCGCTGAGTTTATTTGGCACCATGTTATTGGTGATGTGGGCATTTAAAGCGTTTGCCCCGTTGATCTGGATGGTTAGCTCGGTTGCTTTGGCTATGTTTACGGGCTTTACCGCATTAGTGTGGTGCTTTGAGCAAGTGCACTTAATGACATTAGTTTTTGGTGTCACACTCATTGGTTTGGCTGTAGATTATAGCTTGCATGTATTGTCACATCATCAGGTTAAAACGTCAGTTAAGGTTAGCCGAACACTTGTGTTTGCCTTTTTAACCACCGCTTTATGTTATGCCTTGTTTTACTTTACGCCATTAGCCATTTTAAAACAGGTCGCCGTGTTTGTTGGTGCTGGACTTTTTGCCGCTTTGTTAGTTAGCTTGACACTGGAAGAGCGTTTAATAAAACGAGCAGATTTATCCAACAAAAGAACAATTGAACTTGTGGTGTTTAAGCGATACATCAAGCGAGCTCAGCAATTTACCATCGTCTTTGTGGGTACGTTTATTGTGTGGTCTTTTTTTAAGCCCTTATCGTTTGACGACAGTATTAAACAGTTTAATGCCAGCTCTACTGCCTTGTTGCAAGCGGAGCATTATCATGGTCAATTATTGCAACAGCAAGATAAAGTCCGTGTGTTTGTTTACGCCGATAGTTTAGAGGAGCTGTTGCAACAAGAAGAAAGCTTAGCCACTAAACTGCATAGTCATTACCCACAAGTTAAAATCAATAAATTAAGTGATTGGTTGCCATCTGAACAGAGGCAGGCCAACAATTTTGCCCGTTATCAGCAGGCTGAATCTAGTGGTGTGTTTGCCGCGCTTCAACACATGATGCCAACCTTTAGCGTCAACGAGCGGCCAAGGTTTTTAAGTTATCAAACACTTAACCAAGAAACGGTAACGGACTATTTTTCGCACCTTTATACAACTGTTGATAATAATCATGTGTCTATTGTTGAACTTAGCGGTATCAGTAGTGAGCAAGTGTCTGCGCTTATTGCATCAGAGCCAAACATGATGATGTTTGATAAACAGACGTCGTTAAACAAGGTATTGATACATTTTAGGCATCAGCTTAGTTATTGGTTAATGTTCGCTGTTGGCATTATTTTACTTATTCTTTGCTGGCGTTTTGATGTGAAAACCGCATTAAAAGCCAGTGTCGTATTGGCTGGCACTATTTATGGTGCATTGGTGCTAGCGCAACAAGTGCAAGGTCATTTAACTTTATTCAATTTACTCAGTGCCATTTTAGTGATTGGTTTAGCAGTAGATTATCTTATTTTTTATCGCGAGCGGCAGGTAACACAAGGCAATGTGTTAGCAATTAGCCTCTCGTCGGCGTCCTCATTAATGGTGTTTGGCATGTTAGCCTTGAGTAAAACACCAGCGATTTATCATTTTGGATTAACCGTAACATTTGGCCTGATCTTGGTTTATGTTTTGGCGCCACTCGTTGTAAAGGAAGAAAATGAAAACAGAAACAGTTGATGTCATTATCATAGGTGCTGGCCCTTCTGGTGCCGTTGCTGGCGCGATGTTAGCGCGAGAGGGAATTAAGGTCCTTATTGTCGAAAAAGAACACTTTCCACGTTTTTCTATTGGCGAAAGTTTATTGCCCCAATGTATGGAATTTTTAGCACAAGCTGGATTAGTTGATCAGGTTACAGAACAAGCACCGTCATTGGCATTTCAGTTTAAAAATGGTGCGGCATTTTGTAATCAGGTTCATGACATTGAGTTTGATTTTACACAGAAATTTAGCACTGGACCTGGCACAACGTTTCAAGTTAAACGTGCTGATTTTGACAAAGTGCTTGCTGATGGTGCCGAGGCGCAAGGCGTTGAAATTCGATATGGTCATCAAGTGCTTGCGGTAAATGTTGCTGATGACCAGCCAACAATTGATGTACAAGATGAACAGGGTAACGAGTATCAAGTTCAAGGTCAGTTTTTGCTAGATGCTAGCGGCTTTGGTCGTGTTTTACCGCGTTTACTGGATTTAGAAACGCCGTCAGATTTTCCTGTACGTCATTCATTTTTTGCGCACTTTAATGACCAAATCACTGATCCTAGCTTTGACCGCGATAAAATTTTGATCACTGTGCATCCACAGTACAAAGATGTTTGGTATTGGCTGATCCCTTTTTCAGACGGCACAGCCAGTGTCGGGGTTGTGGGTGAGCCAGCGCGGTTTGACCCTAGCTTAACCGAGCAACAAACCTTATTGTCTTTTATCGAACAAGCGGACAATTTAAAAGCGCTTCTTGCCCAAGCTACGTTGGCAAACAATGTCAGAACAATCAAAGGTTATTCAGCCAATGTGTCGCGTTTACATGGCAACAATTTTGCGTTGTTAGGTAATGCTGGTGAATTTTTAGATCCAGTTTTTTCTTCTGGGGTAACCATCGCATTAAAGTCGGCCTCACTGATTGCGCCGTTAATTGTTCGCAAACTTAATGGCGAGTCTATAGATCTAGAAAATGACTATGCAAAGCCATTAAAAGCAGGTGTAGACTGTTTTAGAACGTTTGTCACCGCGTGGTATGATGGGCGATTTCAAGATGTTATTTTCTACGGTCAACAAGATCAACAAGTGAAAAGCATGATCAGCTCAATATTGGCAGGTTATGCATGGGATATAGAAAACCCGTATGTCGCTCAAAGTGAACGACGTTTAAACGTATTGGCGCAATTATGCAAAAATGGTTAAGCCTAGTTTTTTTTATGGGATTAATGGGCTGCAGTGTGACTTTACCTGCTGGTCAAGTGACATTGTCGCCAGGTGTTAATTGGCCATTACAAGTGTTAACGCAAAATAATACCTTTGCTGATACTCAGGTGTTAGTCACTGGACAATTTGCTCAACAAAGCCATCAAATGCTGGTGACCACTGAAGTTAACCATAATAAATTTGTGATGGTAGGTGTGTCATTGCAAGGTGTTCCCTTGTTTGAATTAACGCAAAGTGCAACAGGCGAGATATCAACAAAGCGATATATCCCAATACCGATGAAGGCAGAGTATGTTTTGGCGGATATGCAAGTCATACACTTGCCACTGAATGACGTGCAAAGTCAGCTTGTTGGCGCTAGGTTAGTTGAAGAGATAGAAAATGGTGATAGGTATCGTCGTATTTATCATCAGGATACTTTAGTGATTGAAGTGCGATATACCGAGCAGCTGATACACTTTTCGCATAAAACACGTGGCTACCAGCTTAGCATTAAAAATCTGAGGCAAAACTCATGAGTTTCTTAAACGATGTTGGTATTGTTTGTTCCCTTGGTCATGATAAAGATAGCGTTTTTGATTCGCTGATCAACAAGGCCGATGAAGAATACTTAAAACCTTGGTCAAAAGCGTTAGATAGCGACAAAGTATTTTGGTGTGGTCAAGTTGCTGAAACCAGCAATATGCAAAGCCTGTTGGACGGTTATGAGCCAGCGATGCAAACTCGAAACAATCAATTAGCGATGTTGGCCTATCAGCAAATTAAGCCCGCTATTGATATGTTAACGCAAGATATGCCAGCAACACGCATAGCAGTCGTTGTTGGCACAAGTACCTCGGGCATTAAAGAAGGGGAAGTGGCGCGACAAGTATTTTGTGACCATCAGCAATGGCCAAGTGATTTTGATTACGCACTACAAGAAATGGTGTCACCCGCTGACTTTATTGCGACGGTAAGTGGTGCCAAAGGCCCTGTTTACAGTATTTCTACCGCTTGTAGCTCTAGTGCAAAAGCCTTGGCCAGCGCCAGAGCGTTATTGCAAAGTGATTTAGCTGACCTTGTTATTTGTGGTGGTGTAGATACGCTAAGCCATTTACCCAATAACGGTTTTAATGCATTAGAGTCAATTGCAGCGACTTTATGTAACCCATTATCAGCTGAACGAGACGGCATTAACATTGGTGAAGGGGCGGCTTTATTTGTTATGTCTCGTCAAACTAGCCCTATCATGTTGCGTGGTGTAGGTGAAACCTCTGATGCTCATCATATTTCTGCGCCACACCCAGAAGGGATTGGTGCTCAATCAGCGATGCAGCAAGCGTTAAACGATGCAGGTTTATCAGGGCAAGACATTGATTATATCAACCTACATGGGACGGCGACGCCCAAAAATGATGCCATGGAAACACTTGCAGTTTCACAGGTGTTTGGCGAGCAAGTACCTTGCAGCTCAACCAAACGATTTACTGGCCATACCTTAGGGGCTGCTGGCGCAATTGAAGCTGCACTACTGTGGCTGTTACTTTCACCACGCAATACACACGGTGCTTTACCAAAAAATAAAAGTGACTTTGGAATTGCGCCTGATCTTGCTAGAATTGCCGTTTCTCAAGGCCACTCAGTACAGCGATTAGACAATGCTTTGTCTAATTCTTTTGCTTTTGGTGGCAATAATATCAGTGTTATTTTGGGTAAAACCGCATGAAAAACTACGCGATTGAAGAGGTGATTGCTCATCGCGAACCAATGATTTTGTTGTCTCGATTAACTCACTATACGGCTGACTCGGCGACCTGTGAGGTAGATATTTTGCCAACTTCTCCCTTTTATCAAGAACAGCTTCAAGGGGTCCCAAGCTATATCGGCATTGAATATATGGCTCAAACTATCGCCGCTTTTGCTGGTGCTAATGCATTAGATAAAGATAAAAAAATTGATATAGGTTTTTTACTGGGTAGTCGCAAATATCAAACGTTTCAACCTGCATTTGAATTGGGTGAAAGTTATCAAGTTCATGTTGAAGAGCTCTATCGAGACGACTCAGGTTTAACGGTTTTTGAATGTAAAATAGAACGTGAAAACCAAGTGATTGCACAGGCGAAAGTGAATGCCTTTCAACCTGAAAACCCAATAGCATTTTTAAAGGAACAATAATGAATAAACGTGTATTAGTAACGGGTTCAAGTCGCGGTATTGGGCGAGCCATTGCATTAAGGTTAGCAAAGCAAGGATTTGACATTACTGTACATTGCCGCAGCCAAATAGAACAAGCGCAAGCGGTTGCTCAAGAAATAAAAGACATGGGGCAAGATGCATCTGTGTTGCAATTTGATGTTTGTGATCGCCAATTAGCGCAACAAGCCATTGAGCAAGATATTGAACAATATGGTGCATATTACGGCGTAGTCTGCAATGCAGGTATTACACGAGATATGGCGTTTCCTGCCATGTCAGGTGATGATTGGGATGCCGTTATAAAAACAGGATTGGAAGGTTTCTACAATGTTGTACATCCAACGGTAATGCCTATGGTTCAAGCTCGAAAGGGTGGTCGTATTGTCACCATGGCGTCAGTATCTGGTATTGCTGGTAATCGAGGCCAAGTTAATTACAGTGCCGCCAAGGCAGGTATTATTGGTGCAACTAAAGCTTTGGCGTTAGAGCTAGCCAAAAGAAAAATTACCGTAAACTGTGTAGCGCCTGGGTTGATAGAAACTGAAATGACCGACGATTTGCCTGTTGATGAAATCTTAAAATTAGTGCCGATTAAACGCATGGGCAAGGTTGAAGAAGTTGCAGGAACCGTGGCATTTTTAATGTCTGACGACTCTGCTTACATGACACGCCAAGTGTTATCAGTAAATGGTGGGTTAGTATAATGAAACGTGTAGTTGTGACTGGAATGTCTGCCATCACGTCTTTAGGGCAAGATTGGCAAACATTTAAAGGCGCGTTAGTTAAAGGCGAAAATGCAGTCGTCAACATGTCTGAATGGGATTATGTTGACGGATTAAACACCCGTTTAGCGGCGCCAGTAACAGACTTTGAAAAGCCAAAACACTATAAACGACAGAAAGTTCGCTCGATGGGGCGCGTTTCATTAATGGCAACGCTGGCGACAGAAAGAGCACTTACTCAAGCAGATTTAATTGATAAAGACTGTTTAACTGATGGTTCAACGGGTATTGCGTATGGTTCATCTACTGGTTCAACCAATCCTATTGTGCCTTTTGGTAACTTGATGAAAAATGGTGAAATGTCCGGCGTAACAGCAACAAGTTACATTCAAATGATGGCTCATACTACGGCAGTAAATGTTGGTGTGTTTTTTGAGTTAAAAGGGCGCACTATTACTACTAGCTCTGCGTGTACTTCTGGCTCCCAGGGCATAGGTTATGCTTATGAAGCCATTAAATATGGCAAGCAAAAAGTGATGGTTGCAGGCGGTGCAGAGGAGCTTTGTGTCACAGAAGCTGCAGTTTTTGATACACTTTTTGCGACAAGTATTAAAAATGATGCCCCTAAATCATCCCCTCGTCCTTTTGAAGCCTCAAGAGATGGCTTAGTTATTGGCGAAGGCGCCTGTACTTTGGTGTTAGAAGAGTTAGAACATGCCCAAGCTCGTGGCGCAACAATTTTGGCTGAGCTTGTTGGCTTTGGCACCAATGCCGATGGTGTGCATGTAACTCAACCGACACAAGCAACCATGGCTGGCGCGATTAAATTAGCACTTGAAGATGCTAACTTGGATGCTACACAAATTGGTTATGTCAATGCACATGGTACAGCAACGGAACGCGGTGATATTGCAGAAACACATGCAACACACCAAATGTTGGGGCAAGTGCCAATAAGCTCACTTAAAAGTTACTTAGGCCATACGCTAGGTGCCTGTGGGGCAATTGAAGCATGGGCTTGTATCAATATGATGAATGACAACTGGTTTGCTCCAACCATCAATTTAGACACTATTGATCCAGAGTGTGCTGAACTTGACTATGTTCGAGGCGCTGGCAGAGAAATTGTTACCAATCATGTAATGAGTAATAACTTTGCCTTTGGTGGTATCAACACCTCTCTTATTTTTAAACGCTGGAACTAATCATTGAAACGACAAGGATTGTTTTGTGCACTATTACTTTTGTGCGCTACGTTAACAGAGGCTGGCGAGCAGCCTGAACGAATTTTTGAAATTGGTGTTGGTGCCTTTGCGCTTCATGTTCCAGAATATGCTGGGGCAAAGGATTATCGCCAACATATAGTTCCACTGCCTTATGTGTATTATCAAGACAAACACATCAAAGTTGATCGCGATGGTCTGCTCAGCAGCTTGTGGCAAACACAACGTTTATATGTTGATTTTTCGGTGTCAGCGCAGTTGCCCGTAAACAGTGATGATGTGGCTATTCGCTCTGGTATGCCTGACATTGATTGGACTTTCCAGCTTGGCGGCGCCATCAAATATTATTTGTCAGGTACGCCGTCAGCAGATAACAAGCTCTTTACTGAATTGTTCACGCGCAAAGCAATCATGACAGATTTTTCTACATTGTCTGATGCTGGGTGGCAATATGGCACTGCGTTACATGCACAACATACATTAGCTGCAGTTAATCAGGGGCAGTTAACTTGGCAAAATCGTTTAACGGTAAACTTTGCCTCTGAAACATATCAAGATGTTTATTATCAGGTAGACAAACAGTATCAACTTGCTCATCGCCCAGCGTTTGATGCTAAATCAGGATACCTAGGCACCAGCTTATCTTCTGGGCTTGTTTATCGCAAACAGCAATGGTGGCTTGCTGGCTTTGTGCTTTATCGCCATATCGGTGGTAGTAAAAATGAAAACAGCCCTCTCGTGCAACAAAAAGAAAATGTTTCAGTTGGGTTAGGACTTGCCTGGGTGTTTAATTAAAGTTTTGAATAGAAGAAGGTAAAAAAGCACTAAATCAATTAGTGCTTTTTTTCAGGTAATGCTATTGGCTTTTAGCCATATATGCATTTCTATCTATTTCAGTGGCTAACAATTTGATCCATTTATTGTAGTTTCTATGAATTTTATTTCTAGCTGATGAATGGTCTAAATTATTGCTGTCTTTATAATTAATTTCGTACTTGTTAGCGTCGAACGTTATTTCCACTTCAGCATAGTGTGTTCTTACTTCAATACCAGCAACAATCTTACCTTCAGATTGTGACAAAATTTTCCAACGTTTAAACAGTAGTGCCTCTACAATCGCTTTTTCCATCGCGTCATTGCTAATAGTCACTGGAACTGTTGTATTTGCGTTGTATATTGGTTGTGAAGTTGAACAGCCAGCAACAGCAAACAACATTAATAATGAGAAAGTAACATTCTTCATGGGATTCCTTTAAAGTATTCCATCTTTTATTCGAATGGCGCATTATACGCCCTAAATTCAAACATTTGTACAATTGATATAGGCAAAAAGGCGTTTATGACGAATGCAAAATAAACCTATTTATGTGGCGGTTTCGACTAAAGCTGCCAAATTTGCTCTTGATAAGTCGGCATTACAGGCCAATGAATTAGCGCAATTTTCAACAAAAACGAGTAACAAAGCACAGCGGCAGTTTTTGGCGTCGCGAGGGTTTATTAAACACGTTGTGGCGAAACACCTTGGATGCGGTTTACAGGCGGTAGCAGTGTTTTTTGATACTAATACCAGCGTGTTAAACATTACTGTTGAAGGTGAACTATTTGCCTATGGCGCACTAAGCCACTCTAATGACGCGGTTGCAGTTATATTTGCTGTTGGCCAGCACTTTACAATTGGCATCGATATTGAGCTTATTAATCGTAAGCGTGGTGTAGAGGCATTGGCAGTGTCTTGTTTAACAGCGGATGAAGTTAACCATGTGTTGCACTCGTCAGATGCCTTTAGTGCTTTTTATCAAGCTTGGACATTAAAAGAAGCGCTTTCAAAAGCAACCAAGATTTCACTCACAAAGTTATTCTCATTAGAGAGTGAAGCATTACTTACCGCCAACAACTTAGTGTCGCAGCATCTGCTCCAAGATAACTACATTTGCACCTGTGTGTTGCCAGCTGAAAATCAATTAACATTTATTGAACTGTCGAATTGTCATGAAAATTAACGCTTTGTTTAGAAAATTTTATCAGCGTCATACACCTCTAGTGTTTTGGCTATTATTCTTTTTAATTTACTTTCCCGTTGTCTCTTTTGTTGTTGTCACTCTAGTATTGCTAGGCTACATTTTTTGGCCTTTTACCCCTTACCAAATATCGGTTCCTCAAAGTGAAAGCACACATGTTATTGTTGTTTCTCATGGCTTAAAAGATAACGCCGACTCTTGGGCAATTGACCTTAAGGAAGCATTGAAAGAAAAAAATCCGCAAGCAGAGGTTATCGCCTTAGATTGGCAGCGATATGCCGACAACGCATTTACATGTTCTGTGAACGGCAGGCGTATAGGAGAGATTGTCGCCAAAAAGTTAATGGCCAATCAGCACCTTAAACGGGTTGAAGTAATCGGCCACAGCTGTGGAGCTTTTGTCAATTTAGGGATTTGTGAAGGGCTCAAGTCACAAACATTAGAAGGGCAATCCGTGATAGTTAATAGTGTTTATCTTGACCCGGTATCCGTTTATGGTGGTGTGTTTTGGCATTATGGGTTAAATCATTTTGGCCAATGTGCTGATGCTAGCAACACTTATTTTGATACTGACGATAACGTACCTGGTAGTAATCAAGCGCCAAAACATAGCCAAGGTGTTGATATAACTGCATTAAAGTCCGAGGCTAATTTTTTGGGTAAACCGCATACTTGGCCTATTTATTACTATATCGAACAAATTAAAAACGCAACTTTAAGCACAAGTGTTGAATAATATTTTGGAGCTTTAATGCATTTAACCTGCGTTAAATTTACCGCTAAAAGTTTAATCTCTCTAGAAAAGGTTTTAGCCGATATCATTCATTGATTTTTCATGGATTAGCGCTAGAGTTAGAACAAGAAGGAATGGTATTTCAACAAAAATTTCAGACGTTTGTCATTTAGGAAGGCATGAAACAATCAACATTGGCGACTAAGAAACAAAAGTTGCGTTGGCACCATGTATATTATGTGTTGGCCCTAATTGATATCATCACTATTGTCGCGGCATTGTCATTAACACAAGTGTTAATGAGTACTTATGAAAGCTCGGTTAATGACAACAAAAAAATGTCATTGAGTGTCAATGAGTTTGTCAAACTTGGCTACATCGCTCAGGCCGTTAACGAGCCTGGAAATAGAATTTTTGAGTCACGTGATATTAATGCCGAATCTCAAGCTTTAAAACAAAACCTTACTTGGTTTAATACCGCTTTTAAACACGCAAAAGCGAATCTAAATTCATCTTTTACTACCGAGCAACTTGTTGAGCTAGAGCATTACCTGGAAGAAATTAATAGCAACATGAACGCTATGGTAAGCCATACCTACGACATTTTTGATGCAATATCAAAAAATGAAAACGTCAGGGCAGGTGGGCATATGTCGCAAATGGATGCGGAATTATATGCAACTACGCACGCCATTGGTGAAATAACCCAATATATTACTGAAATTCAAAATCAACATTTTCAACGACAACTATTAAGAGCTAAGCAGATGAAACAGTATGAATCTGTGATCTCTGTGGTTGTATTAGTGATCATCAGCATAGTCACGTTATTTGGTCATCGATTAGGTAAAAAACTCAAAGATAATGAAGATAAAATTACTCAATCTTTGGCCGAAGCTAAGCAGGCTGCACTAGCTAAGGAGCAGTTTTTAGCTAACATGAGCCATGAAATTCGTACGCCGATGAATGCATCTTTAAGCTTATTGAAAATGATTGATAACCAAGATATGTCTCGAAAAGATAAACAGTATCTTAGGTTAGCGCTTTCAAGCAGTGAAAACTTGTTAATGATCATTAATGACATTCTTAATCTGTCAAAAATTGAGAGTACAGGTATAACTTTAGAGCAAATTAACTTTGATATTACTGAGTTAATTAACGCGCAAGTTGAAATTTATCAGGCCAGTAATGGCAATGAAGCGGTTAATTTAACGTTTGACGGTTCGGGCATCAGTCAATCAAAACTTAAAGGTGATAGTCATCGCTTAACTCAAGTGCTGAATAATTTGCTCAATAACGCTTTTAAATTTACTCAAGCAGGAAGTATTTCGATTATTGCGACAACACAAACTCTGCAGGAAGGCGTCAAATTAACCATTGATATTCAAGATACCGGTATTGGCATAGCACAAGATAAATTGGATTCTATTTTCGATCCATTTTTACAAGCCGACGCAAGTACTACAAGACATTACGGAGGCACTGGCCTTGGTTTGTCTATTTCTAAAAAAATATGCGAAAAAATGGCTGGCGATTTATCGGTAAAAAGTGAGGAAGGGCATGGCAGTACGTTTACAATTTCCGTGCTAATGGAAATAGCCGACCAAGCATTTGATACCAGACAAGAGCAATCACATAACGACAAACCAGCTGAAAACCTGACATTTGAACCGTTAAATTTACACTTATTGGTCGCTGAGGATAATCGCATTAATCAAGTGGTGATCAAAGATGCGTTAAAAAAAATGGGTTGTACTGTCGATCTCGTCAGCAATGGTGAAGAGGCGGTAAAACAGATCAGCAGTTGTCACCAAGGGGTATTGATGGACTGCATGATGCCAGTTAAAGATGGCTATCAAGCTACAAAAGAGATAAGAGAGCTCGCTGCGCCGGTCAAAGACATCCATATTATTGCATTAACGGCAAACAGTTTAGAGGGTGATAAAGAAAAATGTTTAGCCGCTGGTATGGATGACTATTTAACAAAGCCCATTAATTTTAACGCACTGCACAACAAATTGGCGAACTTAGTGCCTGTGGAGAGTGAATGATGAAAGTATGGAAAACATTGTTATTGATAAGCGCTTTACTGTTAATGAGTTGTTCAGACAAAACTAGGCCGTTAAAAATTGGTACAAATAATTGGATAGGGTATGAATCGTTATATGTAATCGACAAACTTAATATGCTTGATGAACCGTTAACTTTGATACGCCAATCTAATGCCACTGATGTCATGTCATTATTCGAGCAGGGAAAAATTGATGTTGCTTGCCTTACCTTAGATGAAGCTATGATATTGATTGAAAAGGGCGTTGAACTGCACTTTGTTTCCGTCATGGATGTTTCTAATGGCGCAGATCAGGTGTTAGCATCTGAGCAAGTTGAATCGATAACGCAGTTAAAAGATAAGCGTATCGGCGTAGAAACGACAGCCTTAGGCCGCTTGGTGTTGAGTAGTTTGCTTGATCACGCAAATTTAACGTTAGAAGACGTAGAAATTGTCAATTCCACAGTAGATAAACACTTTGAAATGGTTCAAAAAAATGAAATTGACGCCGCTGTTACCTTTCCGCCTTTTAGCGATCACATGTTAAATCAGGGTATGCATAAACTTTTTGATAGTTCACAAATGGATGATGCGCCAATTATTGATGTTATGGTGGTTAATCGCTATGCAAAAGACAGTCGAAAAGAAACGTTAAGTCAGCTGATTAACAGTTTATATAAAGTGAATAATAGGCTACTAAACAAAGATCCCGAGGTGCTTAAAATAGTGGGTACAAATTTAAACTTACCTCCCGCAGAGTGGCCTGAGATGACCACAGGAGTGCAACTGGCCAATAAAGAGTTAAACAATACCTATATTAATCGTTACAAACTGGAAGCGACCATGTTAATCCTCGATGAAGTTATGTTAAACAATGGCTTGTTAAATCAAAGCATCACAGAGAAAGTTGATACCAGTATGTTTGTTCGATTATAAGCGGGTGAACTAGGTAAATTACTATTTTTGTTAAATATAAAAACATTGATTAAAAAAACTGAACGTCATCTTCTAGTTTACTCAATTTCGCTTTGTCAGATTACTTCTATACTCATGCAGAACCCTTAAAAAGCAAGAGATAGAAGGAAGTCTATTATGATCAAACATAACCGCTGTAAATTGTCGGTGATCAGTAGTGTATTAGCATTAACACTCTCCCACAGCGCATTGGCTGAAGAAGTAAAAATAAGTAAGCCAGCAGGTGCGGTTGGCATGGGTAAAGTTGCACCTAATCAAGCAAAATCAAATCTTTTTTGGTGGCCAGAACAAATAGATTTATCGTCACTTCGAGACCACGACACTCGTTCCAATCCCTTAGGTGAGGGCTTTGATTATCATAAAGCGTTCTCCACGCTTGACTACGATCAACTGAAACAAGACATAGATAAAGTACTGACCAACTCACAAGATTGGTGGCCAGCAGACTGGGGTAATTATGGCCCACTTTTTATTCGTATGACATGGCACGCCGCAGGCACTTATAGAACATTAGATGGCAGAGGTGGTGCTGGTGGTGGGCAGCAGCGATTCGACCCACTTAATAGCTGGCCAGATAACGGTAACTTAGATAAAGCGAGGCGCTTACTTTGGCCGGTTAAACAAAAGTACGGTGAAAAAATTTCTTGGGGCGACTTAATTGTACTTGCTGGTAATGTTGCGCTAGAAAACATGGGCTTTAAAACTTATGGTTTTGCAGCAGGGCGCGATGACGATTGGGAACCTGATATGGTGTATTGGGGACCAGAAGTTGAAATGTTAGCAAGCGATCGCCGTGAAGCTGACGGCAAACTGAAAAAGCCTTTAGCGGCCGTTCATATGGGTTTAATTTATGTTAACCCTGAAGGCCCCGGTGGCGTACCAGACCCTCTTGGCTCAGCCAAAAATATTCGCGAGTCATTTGCCCGCATGGCGATGAACGATGAAGAAACACTTGCCCTAACGGCAGGCGGTCACACCTTTGGTAAAATGCATGGCGCCCATAAAGCGGCAAAATGTTTGTCGGCAGAGCCAGGAGCAGCGCCTATTGAACAACAAGGTTTAGGTTGGAAAAATAGCTGTGGTAAAGGACACTCAGAAGATACTGTAACCAGTGGTTTAGAAGGCGCTTGGACACAAGCTCCAACAAAATGGACTTCACTGTATTTATCAAACTTGCTTAACTTTGACTGGCAGTTAACGACAAGTCCGGCAGGTGCAAAACAGTGGATCCCAACTGATGAATCCATGCAAAAAGTTGTGCCAGACGCCCACATTAAGGGCAAGTTTAACCCGCCAGTAATGACCACGGCTGATTTAGCGTTTAAACATGATCCTGAATATAGAAAAATTGCTGAACGTTTCTTAGCTGATCCAGAAGAGTTTAGGCTAGCGTTCGCCAAAGCGTGGTTTAAGTTAACTCATCGTGATATGGGCCCTAAAGCAAATTACTTGGGCAGTGAAGTACCCAAAGAAGCACTTATTTGGCAAGACCCAATTGATAAACCGACCTATAAGTTAGTGACCAGTAAAGACGTTAACCGCTTGAAAAAAGCAATCAATGATTCAGGCTTAACGGTGCAAGAGTTAGTGCGTGTTGCTTGGGCGTCAGCATCTTCATATAGAGATACTGATATGCGTGGTGGTGCCAATGGCGCTCGTATTGCTTTAGCGCCACAGAAAGACTGGGCAGTGAATAACCCTAAAGAAGTTGAAAAAGTATTGTCGGTACTTAAAAGTATACAAGCAGACTTTAACGATGCTCAGGCTGGAAAAACACAAATATCGTTAGCAGATTTAGTGGTGCTTGGTGGTGCAACGGCTATCGAAAAAGCAGCTAAAGAAGCAGGTATTAAGGTTAGCGTGCCATTTGCTCCAGGTCGTGGTGATGCTACACAAGCACAAACTGACGTGAATTCGTTTTCATTACTTGAGCCACAAGCAGATGCGTTTAGAAACTACTATGCGAGTGGTTATTACAAGTCACCAACTGACGCGCTAGTAGATAAAGCGGATCAACTGGGCTTAACTGTACCTGAAATGACAGTATTAGTTGGCGGTATGCGTGTACTAGGTGCAAATGCTGATGGCAGTCAACATGGTGTTTTAACTAAGTCACCGGGTAAATTAAGTAACGACTTCTTTGTGAATCTGCTGGATATGTCAACTAAATGGCAAAAAGCTGGCAACTATTACCAAGGGTTAGATCGTAAAACTGGCAAGATTAAATACACGGCGACACCAGTGGATTTAATTTTTGGTTCATCGTCAGAGTTACGCGCAGTTGCAGAAGTTTATGCATTTGACAATGCGCAACAACGTTTTATTGACCACTTTGTTAAAGCTTGGGTTAAAGTGATGCAAAATGATCGATTTGACTTAAAGTAAATTGAATTTTCTTTTGAACAAATAAAAACGGTGGGCAAGCCCACCGTTTTTTTAATGGTTAAACAAAAGTTTATTTTTCAATTAACTTTTGTGCTTCTAAAGCTCGTAAAGCGTCGCGTTCACGTTTTCTGCGCTCTTTGTCACTCTTCAGTTGCATTTGTTCTTTCTGCAACTTCGAAGGACCTTGTGGCATTGGTTTACGTGGTAACACGTCATCTCTCATCGCCGCTTGGTAAACAAAAGCCGCCATAAGAACTGATGCTTGTTTCATATCGTCTTCAAGAACATGGTCAAACGAGTCGATATGGGTGTGATGCAAACGTGATGAATAATCAAGAGGATCTTGAATAAACTGGAAGCCCGGTAAACCTACATCATCAAATGATTCATGGTCAGTACCACCAGTAGAACGGTTTGTAATAGTACCCGTGCTTAAATCAGAATATGGTGAAAACCAACCACCAAAAATTGGCTTAACGGCAACGTTACCTTCTGTGTAAATACCACGGAATCGGCCACTACCATTATCCATGTTGAAGTATACAGAGAAGTCTTCGTAGTCTGATTTTGGTTGAATTGGCCATCCTGGAGATTTCCATAAGTAAGATGGTAATGCCGCTTCATCTTTATCAGTTGGTTTTGGACGCGTTGCAAAATGCTCTTCTACATAGGCGCGAGAGCCATATAAACCTTGCTCTTCACCTGACCAAAGGGCAATTCGAATCGTGTTTTTAGGCTTGATATCCAATGCCTTTAATATACGAACCGCTTCCATGACAACCGCAACACCAGCACCGTTATCAACAGCACCATCACTTGCATGCCATGAGTCTAAGTGACCACCTAACATAACAACTTTTGGATTTTCCGATGTACCAGGAATTTCCGCAATAGTGTTGTATGCGTTGTGATCTTCGTCATGGAATTTCGCTTTAACGTTCATGGTGATTTTTGGATTATCGCCATCATCCATTAAACGGTTAATTAAGTTATATTGCTCTGCTTCAATTACCATAGCTGGAATTGGGAAGGTATTGCCTACTTGATGTGACTTACCCCAAATACCTACTAATCCACCTTGACGCCAGCTACGGTAAACAGCAGCTACTGCACCTTCTTCTTTCAAGAATTTATTTAACGCTTTGTTGAAAAGGTAACGCTGTTTACTTGTTTCATGGTAGTGAGGATGACGGTCAGAACGATGACTTGGACCACGGTTTACTGGAAACTCTTTCATTTTGCCTAAATCTGAAGACTCATGGCGTTTGAAAATAGTTCTTTGAGGCTCACCAATAGTGCGACCTTCGCCCATCATTAAGATTTTGCCACGAAGTTTACCTTTGTACTTTTTCAAATCTTCAATTGAAGACGCTTCAAACATGATAACTTCAGCGGTAACGTCACCATTAGTACCTGGTGTCCAAGCAACTGGAATACCGTGGAACGACACTTTACGTGGAGAAATTAAATCAATTGACGCAGCGCTGTGAGTCCAGCCACGGCCAAACTCAAATGGGTCTAAATAAGCATTTTTTAAGCCCCATGATTCTAGCTGCTTTAAAGTCCACTCGTTAGCTTCCTTCATTTGAGGAGAACCAGACAACCTTGGGCCAATATTGTCAGTAAGGTATTGTAAAGTATGCATTACTTCTGAGTTGTAGAAGCCTTCTGCGCGAATTTTATTAGCGATGTCTAGGTCTGAATTGCCGCTTGCTGACATGCTAAAAGCTGTAGAGGCACAAAGTGCCATTAAAGAGAGCTTTTTCATTAGAGTCCTTAAAATTATTATTTTATTTTTCCACGATAACTTAGGACGAAAAGACACCAATTGCAGCTTAAATGCGTTTGGACGACTAAAAGTTGAGATAACCTGCCAGTAGTTAACCAATGCAGGCTAAGGTATTGTTATACTATAACAATGTCGTGACTGATCATTGATTAGAACATACCAATATTGCTTCAACTGTTTGGCAGTGAAGAGTATCTTTTAACTAAATCAATATGTTGCTTAGCTAGAGTTATGTCAGAAATACGTTTATCTCGCAGTGTTGTTCCGTACAAGAGCATTAAGTAGTTTTTAATTTGCCATGCCTAAAAAATAAACTATCTTAGTGGTGAGGCTACGGATAGGTATATGGATATGGCAACTAAATTAAAACTAGGATTTGCAATGGGCGGCGGTGTTTCACTGGGATCATTTAGTGGCGCTGCACTGACTGAATCAATAAAACTCGCCTTGCTTTATGGTGTCGATGGGCAAAATCAACCCTATGATAGTGTTGAAATTGATGTGTTTGCTGGTGCCAGTGCTGGGGCAATGAGCTTAGGGATCATGCTCAAATGTTTAGCTTTTCCCAATAAAGGCGCAGAAAAAAGAAACAATGCAATACAATCATTAAAAACGCTTTACGATATTAGTGACAAAAAGTGGCAAGGGTTTAGTGATAAAAAGCAACAGCAATTAGTTGATGCTCAACTGGCACAAGAGGTGATGAATGATATTTGGGTTAACCAAATTACTTTAGAGCGATTGTTAGAACCAGATGGCGATGCCAATATTCCACCGCTTAAATTTCAATGTGGTGTGGTCAATAAAAAAACAGTGGTGGATATTGCTCGCGCAAATTTAATGCCTTCAAGTGGGCAATATAAAAACAGTGATAAAGCAAAACACATGTTGCTGGCTAATCGAGTACTTTATGGCTGCAGCATTGCCAACTTAAACCCAATTCATGCTAAAGCTTACCAATTATATCCCGTTGCCAAAGATAGCAATATTGCAACCAATGATGCACTTACATCGTTTCAGCACAAAGAAATGCGAATATTTGATATTAACTTTGCTGCGGTGCCAAGTGAAAAACTATCCCAACAAGACCAGCACCCTAAACGTTGGGTCCGTTTGCATTGGGGCGATCAAATACCTGATGAAACCTTTGACCTACGCTCTGGTGACGACTGGAAGCATATCGTTGCAACGGCTGTCGCCAGTGGCAGTTTTCCGGTGGCATTTGAGCCAGTGACCTTAAAGCGATACAACTGGGAATATCCGTCGACTTTATGGCCATATAAAGGAGAAAGCTCTGGGCGGTTTAGCTACATAGATGGTGGAGCATTTAATAACGAGCCTGTTGCTGAAGCGTTTAAACTTGCTTCTCATATTGATGGCTTAGATAAAAATACCAATTATGAACGAAGGATAATTTTTGTTGACCCTAACGTAGGTGCTGAGCCTAATTATTATTTACCTGGGTTGACCGATTGGCAGACGCAACAAGCGTTAGCAGGGCCGCTAAAAGTTTTTAGAGCATTTGACGGTAACGATTTATATCAAAAAACGTCGCTGGATAAGCTTATTGGGCAAGTAGTGACTCAGGCAACCGTTTCTAGTGCACAAGCCGAAGCAAAAGAGGAACATCGCACTTTTCAAATCGCAAACAAGTTATTAATGCGAAATGAGCTCAGAGCATGTATTACCAATGCTATTGCGCCAAATAACGATAATTTTTTAAATTTAAAAGCTCAAATCGCTAATTTTTTAACTGAATTATCTGACAAAGATCCCATTCCTACATTGCCAACCACTATTGCCGGTGAAATCTGGCGCTTAGCTAATGAAAAAGACTCCGTTGTCGCAGATTTATCGCCATTAGCAGAGCAAATTGACGTCAGTAATGACATCACTGAGTTTTCTGCAGACGAACAAAAGAAAATCATGACGGCATTGGTGTTTAGTTTTGTTGATATTATTAGTGGGTTAGCGGCAAAAAGTCGCAATAGCCAACTCATTGCGATTGGTCCATTTTATAAAAAGTCTGATGAAAATTTCGAAAAAATATTTTTACCGGGAAGTCCTATAGCTGCATTTGCGGGTTTTATGTCGCCGATACCAAGCCGTTATGAGGTAGACGTTGCCAGGTATTGTGCAATGGAATTTATGCAGCAAGCCTCTGCGATCCCACATGGTAAAGTTCCAACAACATTGCCAGCGCCATTTGATAAAAACTACCCTGAATACGACACCTATATGGCCCATTTTAAAATGGGGTTGATGGCACTTTCAAACCGCGTTGAGCAAATGGTCACATCGTCAAATTTGTTAAATTTAGGTTTAATTAATGGGCCATTACTGAGCATGTTGGCCAGTTTTATTAAAGACAAAATAAATGCCATTGAATATCAGCAGATAGAAGAGGTGGTGGTAGAGCTTAGAGTGCCAGTTTCTGATGGTGATTTTGAACTTGATGGCAAAAATACCTTTGATGATGATCGCCACCCAATAAGGCTTAGCAAACAAAACAATCAACTGTACCTGATTTGTTTTGCAACTTGGCACAGCAAACAAAAAGTGTGGACTGGCTACAATGTTAAAAATGGTGAATTGATCATAGACCGCGATGGCTTTTTTAAAGACAAACACGGTTATTATCGCATTGTTTTACCTGAGCAAAACCTGCTAGCCGAATCAAAGTTGATGGGGTATCCCGTTTTTTGGGGTAAAACCGAATTGGTGCCTAGCGACTCGCCAATTCATAACCCTATTACACAATATTGGCTATTAAAGAATGAATTGGTTCCTTTTACTGAGTTTATTTAATTCAATTCAATAGCAAGGTTTGAATAAGCACAAAGGCTTAGCAGAAATTTTTTATAGGCAGTCGTATTTTTGTGTGGTAGTTTCTCTATTATTAACAAATTGTTTACGTTGATGGTGCTAGGTACTAATCAACTTATTGATAATACACATTGCTTTAGATGCTCCTTGCTATTAGGTGATGTATTTTTAGGATGAAGCATGGAAGAGCTATTTCAAGTCTCTACTAACTTCCCAACTGTCATATTTTCTGTGGTATTGGGAGTTGTCGTTGTTTATTGGATTGTTGGTCTTTTAGGGCTGGTCGACTTAGACTTCTCTGGTGATGTTGACGCGGATATTGACGCCGATGGTTCAATAGGTGGTCTATCTGGCTTTATGTTAACGTTTGGCTTATCTGGTATTCCTTTCACACTGGTCATTAGCATTGTTGCTCTCGTGTGTTGGCTAATCAGCGTTTACACACAGTATTATGTGCTTGATTTGTTACCCAGTGGTTGGCTGTATTTTGGCGCTGGGGCGATTGCAAATGTCGTTATCTTTTTTATCTCACTGCCAATAGCGGCAATCATGTTAAGACCATTTAAGTCTATGTTTGCCACTGCTGAAACGGCAAGCAGTGCTAAGTTTGTTGGTTTAGAAGCAACCATTTCAACAAGCAGCGTGACGCCAACATTTGGTCAAGCAAAAATTTTTAACGACGGTGCAGAAATCTTACTTGATGTTCGTTGCGCCGAAGATCAGCTTTTTAATCGTGGCGACAAAGTGTTACTCATCGAATATAACGCTGATTCGCACGTCTATATCGTTGCACGTTATGCAATCTAATTTGAATATAACCTACCCATATTTTAGGCCGTTAATATAGGCCAACATCTACAAAGAGGAAGAACACATGGTAATGGAACCACTTTACCTAGCTATTGGCATTGGCGTATTAGTCGTCTTTTCTTTATTAATCATGGTGGCGAAGTTTTATAACAAAGTAGAACAAGGCAAAGCCCTCATTATCAATAAGCTCAGAGCTGAGCCTACCATTAGTACAACTGGTGGCATGGTCATTCCAATTATCCATAAAAAAGAAGTTATGGATATTTCAACAAAGCGTATGGTACTGGAGCGTAAAGGTCGCTCTGGTTTGATATGCCAAGATAATATTCGTGCTGACATCATCATCACCTTTTATATCCGTGTAAATGAAACTAAAGAAGACATTTTACGTGTTGCTAAGCAGGTAGGTTGTGAACGTTCTGCGTACCCTGAAACATTACAAGAATTATTCGAAGCGAAATTTTCAGAAGCCCTTAAAACGGTAGGTAAACAGCTTAACTTTACTGAATTATTTACTCAGCGTGATATTTTTAGAGACAAAATTAAAGAAGTGATTGGGCAAGATTTATCTGGTTTTGTTTTAGAAGATGTTGCCATCGACTTTTTAGAGCAAACGTCAATTAACGATCTTGATCCAAACAACATTATGGATTCAGAAGGTATTCGCAGAATCACTGAATTAACGGCGCAACAAAGTGTTCAAACTAACGATTTAAAACGCCAAGAAGAAATACGAATTAAACGTCAAGACATTGAAGCAGAAGAAAAACGATTAGAGCTGGACCGCCAGTTGGCTGATGCATCCGCTAAACAAGCACGTGAGATTGCTACTGTTAAAGCAAGAGAAGAAGCAGAAACAGCTAAAATTGTTGAAGAAGAGCGAGCTAAGTCTGAGCAAGCACGCATTCAAACAGAGCAAGCTGTTGCTATTGCTGAAGAAAACAAAATGCGTGAAGCTGAAGTTGCTGAACAGAACCGCTTAAGAGCTGTGGCAATTGAACAAGAAAAAGTAACTCGCGCTCGTCAAATTGAATCTATTGACCGTGAAAAAGAAGTAGAAACTTTACGTATAGATAAAGAAAAAGCGCTAGAAGTTGAACGTAAAAATATTGCTCAGGTGCAAAAAGAGCGTATAGCGGTTGAAAAAAGTGTTGCGGAAGAAGAAGAGCGAATTAAAGATCTTCGCGTGGTATCACAAGCAACGCGCCTAAAAGACGAACAAGTAATAAAAGCACAGGCTGAAGCAGAAGAAGCGTTAGTTAAAGATATTGAAGCAGCTAAGGCTAAAGAGCAGGCTGCAGAATTTAAAGCGAAAGAGCTACAAGTTATTGCTGATGCAGAGTTAAAAGCCGCGTCTAAACAGTCGGAAGCTAAGAAGATCCTTGCTGAAGGTAACCAAGCAGAAGCCGCGTCAGCTGGTTTAGCTGATGCACAAGTAACATTGGCGCAAGCTGAGGCTAAAGAGAAAGAAGGTGAGGCGATTGCTAAGTCGCTTGAACTTAAATTGACTGCCGAAGCAAAAGGTATCGAAGAAAAAGCCCTAGCAGAGGCAACAGGTTTAAGAGAGAAACAAGAAGTATTAAACGCCATGTCAGAGCAAGCGCGTGAATTTGAAACCTTTGGCTTACGCTTAAATCAAGAACGTGAGTTGACGCTTGCAAAACTAGATAACAGCGTTGATTTAGCTGAAAAACAAGCCCAAGTTCTAGCAACTGCACTTGCAGAAGCCAATATTAATATCATGGGCGGTGACGGAGAGTTCTTAAGACAGTTCATGAAGTCTATTACCGTTGGTAAATCAATTGATGGCTTAGTTAACGAGAGTGAAACGGTTCAAAGCCTGTTCAAAGATCAATTAAACGGTGATCGCAATATTATGGATGATTTAGGAGGGGTGCTTTCAGGGGTTAATCAAACCAGTGAAACATTGAAAAACGTTAATATGGCTAAGTTGTTATCAACACTGAACAACGCAGACGATAGCCAAAAAGGTATGTTGGCAAACTTATTAAATTTAGGTGACAAAAATACAACCGACGTTAAATAGTGTTACTAAGCCACTTATGCTCTAAATAACATAAGTGGCTGCCCAATCTTCACGGAGTTTTTCATGGCAATTCAGGACAATGTCACTAATCAGGCTGTTGCAGAAGGCGGTTCTTACGAGCTAATTCAGCGTAGACTGACCCACCTAGGTACAGAGCTAAATACACAAATTCAACAACTTAACACCGATCGTATCAATACCTTTGGTGATACCGATATGGCGGTTGAGTCTCGTGTTAGAGTGAGAACAGAAAACAACTGCGTTGCTCGTGATATCGCAGCCATTGGTGATATCTTACTTTTTGGCTACAACGTATTTTTGGGTCTAAAACGTAACATCACCGTGGCGGATGTTTTCAGTTTGCATAAGTTGGAAGTTACCGACGAAGGTGTCGATATTGTCGACTTACCTATTGAAGGCAGTTTTCTGGAAGAGCCAGAATTTGTTCGTGATTTTGATGAGCTATACACCTATTACAAAAAAACATTCCTAGCACATGTTTACCGTCAAGGCAGCAAAGTGTTTGCCATATTTCAGATAGGTGAACGTCTCGATGATATTCGGGTATTTCAGTGGGCAATCGATGCTAACCACCAAGTGACTTACATCGATAACCGAGGCGAACGTGCACTAAAACAGCCTGAAAACTTTGATTTTGAATGGCAAAGTGTAACTCGTGACCAGCAAGTAAGTGGCAAGTTTGCCCATTACAACTTGTTTGATACTTTGTTTGTAGAATGCACGGGTGGCAATCTAACACTCAAAGTGGAAAATAATACTGAGGCAGGCGAAGGCATTTATAGTGAACCAGTGGAAGATACACACCAGTCACTTGATGATGCTGATATTGATTATGCTATGGTTGGTGAACTGATCCTGTTAAAGGTGAAGCCTTATCGTGAAGAGCACACTCGCCATTTAATTTTTAATACCAAAACTCAGCAGGTCTTGCGACAAGATGCCATTGCAAATTCCTGTATTCAATTACCAGAAGATCATGGCATTATTTTCCCCGGTGGCTATTACTTACAAAATGGTGACCATAAAAGTTTTGATGACAAATCCGATAATTTAGAGCTTCACCGCATTATCAAGTCACCTAACGGTGAAGACTTTCTCTACATCTTTTATGAGCCAAGTGCAGGCCAATATGCGTTGTTTGCTTATAACTTAATTACGAGAACGCTACAAAACCCGATTTACGGTCATGGTCAAAGTATTTACGAAAATGGCCGAGCAGTAATTTTTGCAGCCGAATCTGAGCCATCAAGACTGCACTCAATGCAAATATGGACAACACCATTTTGCAGTGAAGAGCACGCGAGCAGCCAACCAGCGGATAACAGCTTCTTTGGAAAAATAGGTAATGCAGAATTAGTAAGAGGTATTTCTGCACTTTACAGCGTGGTTAAATTAATTGGCGTTAAAACGCCTAGCATGGTGCACTTTAACGATTTGGTCAAAGAGGCGAAGCAACTGTTTGACCACTATCACTGGTTAAATGATTCAGAGCTAGCTTCTTTGTATGCATTGTTACAACAGGTGGTTGAAGCGGCAGAATTGGCATTAGATGAGTTTGAAAAAGTTACCGCAATTAAGCAAAACTCAGATGAAACATTGATTGGCGCAAAAGAGAAGTTTGCGCAACTTTCAAGTGAATTGGCCGATATGTCGGCAGATAATGCGGCACAATATGTTGAAGGTTTGGTGGCATTATCTGGCTTTAAAGGTGAGCTTATTTCTCACAAAGAACTTAAATACATTGATGTTGAGGCCATCGATCAAATAGACCAACAACTTGACCAATTAAGCAAATCATTAAGCCAACAAACGGCTGATTTTTTACAGCAAGAAAATGCATTAACACCTTATTATCAAGAAATAGAATCGATTGAACAGGCAGTGGCTCAATGTGATGCAATTTCTGCGCTAAAACCGATTAAAGAGCGCATTGAAACGCTTATTGCAGGGCTTGAGTTACTTAATCAAACTATGTTGTCGATAGATATTGAAGACAGCAGACAACGTACACGTATTCTGGAAGATATCTCTGCGGTTTTTAGTTTAGTTAACCGAGTTAATGCTAACGCTGATCTAGCAGTGAAAAATGTTGGTATTGATGAAGCTCGTGCTGAATTTGGCGCACGATTTAAATTACTAAACCAAAGCGTAACCAGTGCGCTCAACGCCAGTAACACACCTCAAGAGTGTGATCAGCAGCTATCGCAGTTATTGATCCAGCTGGAAGAATTAGAAAGCCAATTTAGTGACTATGATGAGTTTCATGGCGAAATCTTGGCAAAACGCGATGAAGTATATGACAACTTCGAGCAGCATAAACAGCAATTGATGGATGCGCAGCAAAAGCGCTGTTTGACGTTATTTACAGCGGCAGAGCGTATTTTGTCTGGAATCGACCGTCGAACCAGTGGTTTTGACAGCCTAGATAAACTCAATAGCTATTTTGCCGCAGACCCTATGGTGACAAAGCTTAGACAGTTAGTTGAGCAGCTTAGAGCCTTAGATGATCATGTTAAAGCTGACGATGTAGACGCTAAGTTAAAAAACGCTAAAGAGCAGGCGGTTCGAGCATTACGTGATAAGTCAGATATTTATTCGGCAGACGGCAGTTTAGTTAAAATTGGCGATCATCAATTTTCCGTGAATAAGCAACAGCCAGAGCTAACGTTACTGCCAAGAGATAACGAGATGCTGTTGCATATTTCTGGCAGTGAATATTTTGAAGTCATAGACAGCTCGATGTTTGCTGGTACTCAATATTTATGGCAACAAGACCTAATATCAGAAAATAGCACGGTGTATCGCGGTGAATATCTGGCGGCAAGTATTTTATTTGACGCTGAAAAGAAAGGGCTGCAAGCTATCGCCGAATTAACCGCCGCCGCAAGTGATAATAGCTTGATAAAAGTTGTTCAACGTTATGTCGAACAACGGTATCAAGAAGGTTATGACAAGGGGGTACATGACCAAGACGCAGTGGCGATTTTAAACGCTTTGTTATCGTTAAAAGCTGATATTGGTTTACTTGCTTATCCTTGCCAAGAAAAGCGCCTAGTACTTGCTTTTTGGTGCATGCAGCTCAATGATAATAGTCGTATCGATATACAAAACCGTTGCGTAAATTTAAATATGATGGAGCAAACCTTTGGCTCTAGTGGACTGCGCAACGATTTATTAGCTGAATTTACTGAACTGTTGAGTGATTTTCAGCAGCAACATGTATGGTTGAGCGCTCAACCTGCTTTGGCGGCACGTTATTTACTCGAAGAATTGTCACAGGGTAATTCTAGCTTTGTGACCAAAGAAGCCAGTCAAACTCTCGTTAAAGACCTAAAACTACAACTCAAAGCTAATAACTTAGAACATTCTATTGGACAAGCAATTGGTGCCTGCCAGCACACAGGGCAGCAATATGCACTTTATTATGCTTGGCTAAGTGCCTTTTCTGAGAATCAACAGATCAAGGCAGCAGAAGATACTTTAGTGGAAGCTGCATGTTTAATGACCTTTGGCGAGGCTGCTCAGTTTTATAGCTCGTCCGCTGAAACGGACAAAACAGTCTCGGAACTCTTAGGGCAACACGGCAATATTGTTGATCGTCAGCTGACTATTAATTATCAAGAGTTTGTTTCAAGGTTAACAGAATTTGTTGATGTACATGTGCCAGCATTTAAGCAATTTCATCAGCAAAAACAACAAGTATTAGAGCACAAGCGAACCCAGCTGAATATGCGTGAATTTCAGCCTAAAGCTTTATCTTCTTTTGTACGAAACAAGTTAATTAACGATGTTTATTTTCCGATCATTGGGGCTAATTTAGCAAAACAAATTGGCGCAGCAGGCAACCAAAAGCGTTCCGATTTAATGGGCTTATTGTTACTTATTTCTCCACCAGGTTACGGTAAAACTACGTTAATTGAATATGTTGCCAGTAAGTTAGGTATGACTTTTGTTAAGGTTAATTGCCCTTCTATTGGTCATGACCAAGTGTCACTCGATCCCGAGCAAGCAAATAACTCAACGGCTAGGAGTGAAGTAGAAAAAATTAACCTAGCGTTTGAAATGGGTAACAACGTGATGTTGTATCTCGATGATATTCAGCACACTCACCCTGAGTTTTTGCAAAAGTTTATTTCACTGTGTGATGGCTCTCGAAAGGTTGATGGTGTATGGCAAGGACAAAGCAAAACGTACGACTTACGCGGTAAAAAGTTTGCTGTGATCATGGCGGGCAACCCTTATACAGAGTCTGGCGAAGCGTTCACTATCCCAGACATGTTGGCGAACCGAGCAGATATTTATAATCTAGGTGACACGCTAAGTGGCCGAGAATATGAATTTTCATTGAGTTTTATCGAAAACTCATTAACCAGTAACCGTTATTTAGCACCATTGGCAACACGAGATATGGATGACTTGTATCAGCTGATCAAACAAGCTGATGGCGAACCGGTCAATGCCAGTGATTTAAAACACGGATACTCTCAAGCAGAAGTTAACGAAATCATCGCAGTGATTAAGCGCATTAGGCAAATACAACAAACGGTGTTAAAAACCAACGAGCAGTATATTGCCTCTGCCGCTCAAGATGATAAATATCGGATAGAGCCGCCATTTAAGTTGCAGGGAAGTTATCGCAACATGAATAAAATGGCAGAAAAAGTTGTGCCTGTGATGACAGAGCAAGAAATTGAGCAGCTGATAGCCGATCACTATCGCGGTGAAGCACAAACATTAACGGTTGGTGCTGAAGAGAATTTACTTAAGCTTGGTGAGTTAAGAAACACCTTAACTCCAGAAGATCAGCATCGTTGGTTACAAATCAAAGAAGAGTACGTACGCCATAAAAATCTGGGTGGTAGTGACAACCCTGTGGCCAATATTGCTTCGCAAGTTTCATTGGTGCAGAAGGAATTGACAAATTTGGCGAAGATATTACAACAACCCAATAGTGTTAACTTATCTGAGCTAACTGACGCTGTTCGTGATTTAAAGCCAAACAAATCAGCTAAATCTGAGCAAGGTCATGATTTAAGTGAAGTGCTTGGCTTGTTCTCTCAGCAACTTGAAAGCGTATTTTCACCTCTTGCACAGACACTTGCTGACAAGCAGCAATTAGACGGCGAGCTGGTAAATGTGTTGTCGAATTTGAATCATCCGGCGGGGAAAGCTTCGACAACAAAAGAAACGCCAATCCAAAAAATCAGCAGAGAACTGTCAACTGACAATAAAAATCAGACAAAAGTAGATAGCAGTGATGAAGTTAACTCCATTGAGTAAGTTAACTTCTTAAAGCGCTTAAATTGGGGCGTGAGGTATGTCACTTAGTCATGCTGTTTAAGTAAAAGACTTTGTGCTTTTTCATTATTTGGCTCTTGCTGCAGAACTCGGATTAATACTGCTTGTTTTAACTGTTGATTGATCGACTGTGTTTGTTCGATATAGGCCAGCCACATGGCGTGATCTTGTTGTGTAAATTGCTTAACGGCACTATCAAAGCCTAACGTAGCATGTTGTTTTAGTTTGTTATTGTTTGTTGTATCAGCAAGGTTTAAAAGGTGTTGCCAAACGTAAGGAGAGTTTGGAAATATTTTAGCTAGCCCTAGCCATACTTGCTCTGCGCTTTGGTAGTTATGTTTAGCCATGAAACGCTGTGCCGCTCTGTTAATAAAATAATGTCTAAATTTAGTTTTACTGTGCTGCCACAAATCAAAAGCCTGCTCAAAATAGCCTTGTTCTAAATAGCTCGAGGCAAAAGCGGTAATAATACTGTCTATGTCTTGGCGTTCAGTAGGTTGTTGATATTTATTTTGTACGGCTAAATATTGGCTTTTGATTTGCTCAAGACTAAGTGGCGTTGACTTTTCTTCAGTCAGTAAAAAGTCTGCATAGATCTTTGCCATACCTTTAGTTATTGCAACAGGTAACACAGTGAAGTGCCCCGTGTGTTGTTCAACGCTAACATCAAAATACTCTGGCAATTGTGATGCCGATAACATGTCAGTTAATAAGCTAACATCTAGTTGATTTTGCGGGTCAACAAATAAGAGTGCTTGCTGGTATTTGGTCATTGACGGCTGCTGAGCATTGGCTGCACCTCGGATAAAATCAACGTCTGGGAATATTGGTGAAATGATCAGTTGATGAGTAAATGCCTTACTCAGCTTGGCAAAACTTTTTGCCATAAGAGCACCTGTGTACGAATGTCCAACGAGTATGTGCTTGTTTAACACTCGGTACTTACTGCTGATTGCTGTAATCGCCTCATCAGTTAAAAAAGTTGTAAAACTGTCACCTTGGTTTATAGCGTCTTGATACCAAGATTTATTATTCACGTAGACAACAATGCTTTCAGGAATGCGATTTTGCAAAGTTAGTCGTGTGATGGTTTGTTCAAAATGCTCGGTGATATCACCAAAATAAAAGTCGTTAGCATTTAACAGGTAAACAACAGGGTAATGTCGATTGGGCGATTGCTGATAACTTTCGGGTAGTTTTATGACTAATGATTTATTAGCGTTAAATTCGTTGGTGTTAAATTGTATCGTGTCATTTGCGATAGATTGATTTATCACACCAAAAGTTAAATAAATAGTTAATAGGCAAAAAGTAACTTGTTTAAAAATCTTCATTGTTCCTCTGATTTGTATTTTAAAACAAAAGTTAAAGCTACCTTTGAATAATTGTCACTAGAGTACAATGTTTTCGGGCTGATGAATTGCTGATGTATTACTGTAATAGCTGTTACGCTAGTTAAAAAAGTGATATTTCGGCACTTCTTTAGTTAGTTATTTCAATTGATATTTTCCCTCGCTACAATGAGCGAATTGCCGTTTTTTAATGAAGTTTTATGTTTGCCACTCGCTTTTATGTTAATAACACTTTGGTTGACCTTTTACATTCAACCGTGACTATTGACGATAATACACAATCGATAGAGCCTAAAATCCTAAAAGTATTAGCGCTATTGGCCAAGCATCAAAATGAAGTGGTGACGCATGACGTGATAAAAAATGCGATTTGGCCCAATGTTGAAGTGGTACCTAATGCTTTGCAGCGCTGCATTGCACAATTAAGGAAAGTGTTAGGTGATGATGCAAAACGCCAGGAGGTTATTGTTACACATCCAAAAATTGGTTATCGATTAACGGCCCGTGTTGAAATCATTGAAACCAATAACAAAACGCTAGAGCAAACTGCTACATCACCTCAGCGCTTTAGTTTTAAAAGCGGCTTAATTTTATTTTTGCTGGTATTAGTCGCGAGTGTTTTTTTTTGGCACCATCAGTCATCGTCGCCAATGGTGAAATATAATTACATACAAGAACTTACCCAAAGTGAAGAAAATGATTTATTTCCAACTTTTTCACCCGACGGACAATATTTAATTTTTACCCGCATGATCGGCACTTGCCAGAGCCAAATATGGGCAAAACACCTTGAGTCAGGCAAAGAAAGCCAATTAACACAAGTTGACGCTGTTTACACTTTGCCAAGCTTTTCACCTGATGGCAGTCAGATATTTACCACAGTGCAAGAAAGCTGCACTCCTCAAGCTTCCACTAATAATTGTTGGTCTATTCAATCGGTTGATTTTGCTCAAGCGTTAACTGCACCTGCGAAATTAAATACTGTACATCGTTGTGATCAACACTTAATTGAACTTGCCCATGGGTTGGGCAATAACAAAGTCGCATTTTTAAAAATGATACAAAATCGTTATCAATTGATGCAGGTTGACAACAGAACCCAAGTTGAACAACCCATTTATCAAAATAGTGAAAAGCGCATTTATTATTATGATCACCATGCTGCGACAAACACGTTTGCTGTTATCGCCAGAGACAGCGATCATAATGATTGGCTTATCTTGCTGGATGAGCAGGGACAGTTAATATCTGAAGTATTGATTGAACGTCCAGTTCAATCTGGCGCATATGATTATGTTGAAGCAAATTTTGCCGCCAATGGCGAATACCTTATTTATGCCAATAATTCGGGCACTTTTAATCTCTATTTATCGGGTAAAACAGAAGAGATAACCATAGCTGAAAAGGGCATAATTATGGTGACTGCGGCACCTGATATGCAAAGTTTAGTTGGTGTGCGTGGACATGTAGACACTGATGTCGCCTTGATAAACCTAGCTGATGAGGCAACTTGGCAGTCGGTACAAGGTAGTTTTAATCAAGAGTTTCAGCCTTATAAAAGTTTAAGCCGAAGTACTGCGGTTGAACGAAAAGCCAAGTTTCAACCTAATGGTGATTTAATTGCTTATATTTCTGATAAAAATGGCTCAGAGCAGGTGTGGTTAACTGATCTACAGCATGCGTACCCTCTGACAAGGTTTCGTCAAGGGAGCAATTTAAATGACATTCATTGGTCTCCTGATGGAACACATCTTTTACTTTCTGCCAATGACCAGTTAGTGCAAGTAGACTTGCAGGGCAATAGTCAAATACATGCTGTGTCAGTACCTGTTCGATTTGTTCTAGATTGGTATAGCGATAATGAAGTTTTAATCAGCGCAAACCATCATAAAGTTAGAGAGTTATATGTGGTGAATCTAACAAATGGTGAACTAACCTCTTTAGGCATCGACAATGTGGCAAGTGCCGCGATTAGAGATGACACCTTATACGTACTTGATAGAGATGATCGCTTGATGCAAATAGCGATGGCTGAACTGCAACAAACCAGCCCTGAAGTTCTGGCTGAACAAGTGGATGTGGCAGTTTTTGCGATTGATGGCGTTTATTGGACTAACCATAAAACCCGACACTTGATGAGTAAATCGTATAACCAGTCAAGCATTAACACACTGATGACACTGAAAGATAAAACCACCTTTATTACTGACGTAAAGGCCGATAACTTACTAACAACTCAAATAATTTCTGCTCGAAAAGAGCTAGTTAAGCTATTTTAACTTGTTGATATTTAAGCAATAGAATAAGCATCAGTTAAACATCAGCTCATCATCAGTTAAACAACTGGGTTTAAGGTTGTATTGCTTGCCCCTGCCATTTAAAAAGGCGTAAATTAATTAAATAACCTCAGCTTCGCATAAACAATGCGTTTCTAGGTGCTATTTTTACTGACTTCTGCGTTATTTTGAAGCGAAATAGCTAGCTATTCCTGCTGCAAAATGCCTTTAATTCAGACAAAAATATCGTCCTAGAAATATAAGAGATTGCTAACTTATTGTTTTCTTTGATTTAGCACTATTTCTTATACAAACCTGAGGTTAAATAGGAAAGGGGATCATTTTGTTTTTATCATTATTGCGCTATAAAAATTTCAGTAGCATATCAACAGCAACATTAATCAGTAACTTATGCAAAACCATTGTTTGGCTGACCGTTTTGTGTTCTTCGATGTCATTTGCCAAAGACCACAAGTTTACTAACGTTTATAACAATGACATGGGACACTTTTATCAACTTAAGCTAGAACAAGGCTTAAGTCTTGACGTTTTTGTTCCCAGCAACAGCAAAGACATTCGCCTGCCTGTACTATATGTTATGGACGGGCAACATTACCTTTACAACGCCATAGGTTTTCAACAAACGTTAAGTGCCGGTATTCATACCATGACGGCAAGTCCCGCTTTTATTGTTGTCGGCATCAACACCGCAAAACTTGTACAAAACTCGAAAAGGCAGCGTGCACAGTTATTAAATAGTAATTCTGCACAGCTAAGCAAAACCTTGGTTGAACACATTATGCCAAAAGTTGATAACGCCTTTCATACCAGTGGTCAGAACCTCTATTTTGGCTGGCAGTTTGCCGCCTCGTTTGGCTTAAGCCTTTTTAATGACTACCCACAAGCTTTCCAAGGATTATTGTTGGCAAGTGGGCCATATTATAGTGAATCACAAATTGCTAGAACCAAAGACACCCTAGCGTTAAATAAGGGGCTAGGTGTAAAGGTTTATTTGTCGTTGGGTGAAAAAGAAAAACACGCGCTTGTAGGTCATGAAGGTTTAATTGAGGTGTTTAAAGCAGCCGGCAGAGCGACAGTCGATTGGAATTATCATTATCATGATAACTATAGTGGTCATATCGATCATTTTACTACGCCATTTGACGCGTTAAGCAAAGGGCTGACATGGCAGTTTAATGATTATCACGACTTAACTTTTTATTCATTACAAGATGTTGAAGCTTTTGGTGGCGTGACGGCAATAGTTGACTATTTTAAACGCAGAGCAAAAAAATATGGCGTCCCTGAAACGGTAGGGGAAGTGGCGCATTTTACGCTTTTTAGATACGCACTTGAGGAAAATAATTATCAGGCGTTTCAGGAGTTTGAGCGTTATTTAGGCGAATACAAAATCAATAATCGATTTACAAGCTACGCTAAGTTCTTTGCTGAGCATGACAATGTTGAACGTGCGATTAAAGTATTGAAAGCAGGAATAAAACAGCATCCCCAAGTTCATCAATTATCTGGCGAACTCGCTAAATTATATCTAATAGAGCGCAACACAAAACAAGCGGTTAAACATTTTCAACAGGCATTGGATAAAGCAAAAGCTGACGAAATGGCGGTTGCGCAATATCAACAGCAACTTGATCGATTGCTTTGATAAACCCCGTTAAATAAGCAGGCAACTGTTTCTGCCGTTTTCTTTTACTCGATAAAGTGCTTTGTCGGCTCTTATTAAAGTATCGGATATCGCCATGTCGTGTCGTTTATATTCAGTGACACCGATGGAAATTGACATGGTGATATTGGTTTGATGTTCATCAACAGGGATGTTTGCCTGGTTAACAGACTCCCTAATTCGCTCCGCGATTTGCAGTGCATCACTGGCTTCTGTACTGGGTAATATGATGGCAAATTCTTCTCCACCAATACGACACAAAGTATCTGTTAATCTCAATTGACGCTGGCAAATAGACGTCACATGAATTAATACTTCATCGCCAATATGATGACCAAAATGGTCATTGATGTTTTTGAAATGATCTAAATCAATTAACAATAGGGAAAATGTTTGTTGGTAGCGAATACAGCGATCAATTTCTTTGCGAGCAATATCTTCAAAGTATCGTCGATTATATACGCCAGTAAGCTGATCAGTATTCGCCAACAATTCAAGTTTAGTCAGTGCGAGTTCAAGTGATGATTGTACTTGTTTGAGCTCAGTAATCTCGGTGCCCAACATTACCATTAAACCACTATCTAGTGTCATACGTGTCATTTTGAACACAACACCCTCAGTGGTATCGGCTTCAAATTGGTTAAAGTGAGTTTGCTGTTGGTTACAGTTTAATTCTTGGTACCAGGAATCAAAATCGTCTGACGCTATGTTTATTCCTTCCGAAGTATCAAAAGATCGCTTTAAAATTTCTTCTTGTGTTTTACCTAAAGCTTCAGCTCTAGTCATACAGAACAAACCGGCTAAAACATCGTTGCAATAAATCAAAGTAAGTGACTGGTCAAAAATACCAATAGCATTGGGAGTTACTTCGAGTACTTCTCGTAGTGCGTTAGCAATAACCTGGTCTAATTCTTCGGCCATAACAGTGTTTTATCTGTGCAGATACCCTTATTTAATCCTAGTACAAAGTTGCAAATGTTGGTTAATCACAAAGTGTTTTTTGCAAGCTATCTACAAAATATGATCGGTGTTGAACTAGTACAGTTTAATGAGTTGTAAACAAGGTTTTTCTTAATTTAACAAATAAGTGTTGTAACTATCTGACTTACGAATGATTTCGTTCGTTATTTGAGTGAAAAAGTGAATTAAATACGATAAGGTGGGGAATAAATCTGACGAACGACGAGTATTTATTCGTCGTTTGTTATATTATCACAAGGCTGCGCGAGTCATCTTTCGCGTAAATCAAGTGCTGAGCAGGATACAACATGTATATAAAAACGATAAAATTGGCTGTCTTGTTAGTGTGTGGTGCTTCATTAAGTGCTACCGCTGCTATCAAGCAGACTAAAGGGGATTTCGAAGATAAATTCCGTCAACTCGATGAAGTGTTACCAACGCCCAACGTATACCGTAACGCGGCAGGTGAGCCTGGACATGCTTACTGGCAACAACAAGTTGATTATAAAATTAAAGCAAAATTAGACGAAGCTAAGCGCCGCATTGAAGCTAGCCAAGACATCGTTTATACCAATAACTCTCCGGATACTTTGAAATATTTGTGGATACAATTAGATCAAAATATCTTTAAAGAAGACTCAATGAGCTCTTTAACCACAACTTTTGGTGGTTTAGGCAAACAGAAAGGGTCAGATCCTAGAACAGGTAAAATTAGTTTGTCTGATTTACGTCGTCAGCAATTTATTGATGACGTTGATGTTGGCTACCAAATTAGCAATGTAAAAGATGCAAGTGGCAACAAACTAAAATACGTTATTGTTGGCACTAACATGCGTGTTGATTTACCTAAACCACTTAAGCCAGGTCAAAAAACTGAATTCTCTTTAGATTTTGCTTTTAACATTGTTGAAGAAGATGCAGTAAATGCTCGTTCAGGTTATGAACATTTCCCAGATGATGCACGTGAAGGTGGTAACGACATTTTCTTATTTGCTCAGTGGTTCCCGCGTTTACATGCCTACACTGACTATGAAGCATGGACCAACAAAGAATTCTTAGGTAAAGGTGAATTTACTTTAGAGTTTGGTAATTATCAGGTAGAAATGACAGTACCTGCTGATCATATTGTTTCATCAACTGGTGTATTAACGAACGCAAAGAATGTTCTAACAAAAGAACAACGTAATCGCTTAGAAAAAGCAAAAGATGCTGATCGTATCGTGTTCATCGTGACAGAAGAAGAAGCATTAGAAAACGAAAAAGAAGGCACAAACAAAACCAAAACTTGGAAGTTTAAAGCCGATAACGTTCGTGATTTTGCTTGGGCGTCGTCTCGTAAATTTATGTGGGATGCTCGTGGCTTTAAGCAAGACAATGACGAAAATCCAGTGGTAATGGCAATGTCGTTCTACCCTAAAGAAGGTGGCGACCTGTGGAAGAAGTATTCGACTGAGTCAATCATTCATACCATGGATGTTTACAACCGCTTTTCATTTGACTACCCATACCCAACGGCACAATCAGTAAATGGCCCAGTAGGTGGTATGGAATATCCAATGATCACCTTTAATGGCCCGCGCACAGAATTACGTGATGATGGCTCACGTACTTATTCATTAGCGGAAAAACGCTTTTTGATTGGTGTGGTTATTCATGAAATTGGTCACATTTATTTCCCTATGGTGGTTAACTCTGATGAACGCCAATGGACTTGGATGGATGAAGGTCTTAACAGCTTTTTAGACGGTGTTGCTGGTCGCGAATGGGATCCAAACATTCCTTGGGGAGTTGAACCTCGCGATATTACAGACTACATGAAAGGCGAAACACAAGTACCTATCATGACACAGTCTGACAGCGTATTGCGCTTAGGGCCAAATGCTTACACTAAACCTGCTGCAGCGTTAAACATTTTACGTGAAACTATTTTAGGCCGTGAATTGTTTGATTTTGCATTTCGTGAATATGCACAGCGTTGGAAATTTAAACGTCCTACACCATCAGACTTTTTCCGCACAATGGAAGAAGCATCAGGTGTTGATTTAGATTGGTTCTGGCGTGGTTGGTTCTACACTACAGATCATGTAGATATTTCTTTAGACAGCGTATACAAACTTCGTATTGACACTGAAGACCCAGATATTGACTTTGCTCGTGAGCGCGAAGTTGAGAAGAACAAGCCTATGTCGTTAACAGACGAGCGCAACAAAGCAGAAGGCCAAAAGCTTTGGGTTGAACGCTTCTCTGATATCAAAGACATCTATGATGAAAAAGATATTTGGACGGTTACCAATAAAGACCGTAACAAGTACAACAAGTTTATGAAAGGCTTAAAAGATTGGGAGCGCAAAGCACTAGAACGCGCTGTTAAAGAAGATAAAAACTACTATGTTTTAGACTTCTCTAACAAAGGCGGCTTGGTGATGCCTATCATTCTTGAATTGTCTTTTGAAGACGGTACTAAAGAGAACATGTACATTCCAGCGGAAATCTGGCGTAAGTCTCCTAAAGCAGTTAGCAAGCTAATTGTTACTGAGAAAGGCAAAAACTTAGTTAGTGTTGTGGTTGATCCTCGTTGGGAAACTGCCGATGTTAATGTTGAGAACAACCATTTCCCTCGACAAATTATTCCTTCTCGTATCGAAAGTTTCAAATCTAAGAGCTCTTCAACGGGTGTTCGTCGCGACTTAATGCACGAAATCAAAACCAAGTTGAAAAAAGACGAAGAAGATAAAGATAAAGATAAAGACGACAACAAAGATAAGTAAACAAAAGTAGTATGAAATATTTAATTAACGGTTTATTGCTATGTGTGATGTTACTTAGTGACATGGCACTAGCACATCAACAAAAAGCAGCAATCAGTACCGTGTTGTTTAATCCAAGAACTGAAAATATTGAAGTCAGTCACCGATTTTATTTGCACGATGCTGAACACGCGGTAAAACATATTTTTGGTAAAAACGCAGACATCATTAATTCAAAAGAAACCCAAGAAAAGTTCTTTGAATATGTGATGCAACGCTTTTCATTAAAAAATGATCAAGGTGAGCCAATTGCGCTTTCACCGGTAGGCTTTGAAGTTGATGGTCGCTTTTTTTGGGTTTACCAAGAAACGAAACAACCGTTTTTGCTAAACGGTTTAACGGTTGAACACTCTGCATTGCGAGATATTTGGCCAAGCCAAGTTAATACGGTAAACATTGAAGGGCGCGGTGATATTAAAACTCGTACTTTTGATGGCTCAATAGAAGTTGCAAAAATCGAATTTAAATAAATTTATTTAACCGATGTAAAAAGCAGCCAGGTGAAAGCTTGGCTGCTTTTTTAATGCTCAATATTCTTGGTTATGTTTGGGAAGATAGTGCTAAAAAATTGGCTTAAATTTCACCTGATAAACATCGAAGAGCGACCTATAAATATCAATGCGGCTTAACTTTTTCATTTGACAAATAATTTAACAAAGACGCTACTTCTGCTTTGTGACAGCTTAGCGGGTGGCGCTTGTTGTAAAGTTTATAAAATACTTGATCCAATATAAGTAACTTTCGATAGTTCTTTTGGCATAACGCCAAGTCCACATATGTTCTTTCAGTGAAGATAAAAATGAAGAGTTAATTGTGTTGTATTTATATACAGCTTAGCGTTTGTCTCGCTTTCTACAAGAAATAGAGAATAGATCTCGCTTTCTGCGTGGAAAGCGAGACACAAAAGAAATAAGTCGTTGAAAATTATAAGTATCAGGAATACTATTTAAACAAAAGTATTAAGGTTTAAGCTTGGTGATAGAGAGACTTGAGCCTTCTAATAAGCTGTTATAACTATCGGTGTTCCTTCAATGGATTATGAATTTTCAGCAAATTGTGATTTGAGAAATATTGCCGCATTTTGGAGAAAAATTGGCGATTTGATTGATGGAGGCATCAGCGAAGAGGAATTAGCACATATTGAGCGATTTGCTTATAGCGTGAAAGACAATAGCCATGATGTGATTCAAATGTCTTTCTCATTTCAGTCTAGTAGATGCGGTTTAGCTTTTGCCATAAAAGTAGATAATCTGTCACCAGAAATGTTAATTCTGTCTGACTCCCTGCAACTGATTGATGCTATCACGGAAAAGCACCATGAATTGTGCAATGAATTGGGCATATAGTTATAACAAGGCGCTATTGTCGCCACTATCGTGGCTGGGACGGCTTACGCTGCGCTCCAGCCTCCCCAAAGCTTTACGTTATGAATACATGGAAGGTATAGTGTTTACCAATGAATAAGATCTATCGAAATGGAAAGAAAATAAACGATCCGATTTATAAGATTTTAATAAAAAACACAGAGATTTTGTACGTTCCGCTAATATTTGCATTTGCCGTTGATAGAGCTGCGTACTTTCGATTAGGTGAAGGTAACCTAGATGAATCTCTCTTACTGTACGCGATATATTTTCCTTTCGGCTTTGCAATCTATTTGTTTAAAACTGTAACTCGCTTAAAGCCTTTAGCTAAAATTGAAGGGAATGACCTTACTCTTTATTTAAACATATTTCGTAAATATAAAGTTGATCTCACAGAAGTTAATAAAATCAGCTGCCAGTTTGTGAGTGGCCAAAATCAATTAATCAAATTGTACTATCCTGCCAAAGCGCCAAAAGAGATTACAGTTAAACAAAATAGCTGTTCTATCGATGATTTTCGTGGTTTTATTAATGACAATCATAGTGTTAATGTAGTGTATTCATAACACATATGAACCTTATCCCCGTCAATAGGCAATAGTGTTTTTTTAGCTGCCGCTAGGCAGCTAATGGTTAATCAATCAGCAAAATCTATTACTTCGCTCTGTCATAAAGGCCGTAAAACAAT
>NZ_BNCK01000005.1 GCF_014656435.1 Thalassotalea marina | reverse complement strand
CCCTAAAGGGTCGTTGGAGACTACGACGTTGATAGGTCAGGTGTGTAAGGGTTGTGAGGCCTTGAGCTAACTGATACTAATTGCCCGTGAGGCTTAACCATACAACACCTAAGTTGTTTGAGTTTGACAGAACACGTACACAAGATTTGAATTAGAAGACGATATAGAAAAGCTTTCCATTTTGTAACCAGTTTATGCTTAGCGACAATAGCGTTGTAGAAAGTTCCCATGTGAGAGTAGGACATCGCTAAGCTTCTATTCCAAGAAAAGGCCGTCTTCATAGACGGCCTTTTTTTATGGACAAAATTTAGGGAAAACTCTCACGAGAGCAGGGAAAAAAGGGTTAACAGACAAGATGAACAATTTCATGTTGGCCCTTTTTAACCGAATGAGCTCTGCGAATTCACGGGCCTGAGCTAAGCTTTTAATTATAAAGAAGAGCCACTCATTGAGTGGCTTTTTTTTAACTCAATTTTAGTGTCCTACTCTCGGTCGTTCTTTGCCATCCATGGCATCACGACATTAGTGAATCCATTCACATCAGTAGGGCGAAGCAGGATAAAATTGAATAAACAGTTTTATTCAATCTCTGGTGAGCGGATCAGAGCTAAGCTTTTAATTAAAGAATAAACCTTAAAATTTTTATCTCACATGAGCACCATGTGGAGTAGGGAAAAAAAGGTTAACAGCCAAGATGAACAGTTTCATGTTGGCCGCTTTTTAACAGAATGAGCTATACGAATAGGCGTATCCGAGCTAAGCTTTTAATTAAAAATAAGAGCCACTCATGCTATCTGAGAGAAAAGTGAAGAGTATAAGCGCTATCTACCATCAGACTCTTCATATTATCAGTTATAGCGACATAAAATAGATAAGAACTCAGGAGAGCATATAGGTTTAAAGCTGCTCTGAGGTAGCTTTAACAGCTGAATGAGTAAGGTTTTTATTCAAAAGCATAGGCTTTTAACTACTGAACAAATAGTGCTTAGCTAATAATATGGCTTTAATGTAAAAGAATCGATATTAACCCCATACAAGAAACCAAACTAAGGAATCTAAGTTTAATATAGTACTAAGCAGTTTACAGTCTCTTAGGTATTTAACTTGTTCAGCCATTGACTGTTGTTTAAGGGCATTGTAGAGCTTGGCTACAGAAGAGCAGATAAAAAAAGAGGAAGCTAATGCTTCCTCTTAAACGTTTACTTATTGTTATTTGCCAATTGAAATTGTTAATTGGTCAAATGAACGAATTTGGTCAATAGCACCAACTACCATCTCGTGAGTAGCATCTTTGTGAGGAATAACTACAGCACTGTTAGTTTGGTTTTCTGCTAGATAACTTTCAATACGAGCTGATAAACGCTCTTTATCAACTAAGTTACCGTTAAAGCGAATTTTGCCTGCTTCATCGATTCTAACCAAAACAATTGGTGGTGGATCAGATGGCGGGTTGTTTTGAGCTTTAGGTCTGTTAATTACAATACCTTCTTCTCTGACGAATGAAGTCGTTACAATAAAGAAAATAAGAAGTATAAATACGATGTCTAGCATCGGAGTCATATCTACATCACTTTCAGGATTGTCTTCTCTTAGTCGGCTCTTTCTCATCAAGATTCCTTTATCATTTTACTGATTCAGTTTTTTTACGTATTTCTCTGTATGTCCTTTATACGATAAAAGTCGTATCAATTCAAAACTTTTTATGAATAATTCGGATAAAATTGCTAAAATTCCCCTTTTTTTAAAGGCATTTTAATTATGGCGATCAATTGGTACCCAGGGCATATGCATAAAGCCCAAAAAGAAATAAAAGAAATATTGCCTCAAATTGATGTAGTAATTGAAGTTTGTGATGCTAGGCTGCCTTTTAGTAGCGAAAATCCAATGATCACTGAGATTAGAGGAAATAAACCTTTAATCAAAATACTCAACAAAAGTGACTTAGCAGATCCTGCTATAACCAAGGCATGGATCGAGTACCTCGAAGCCCAACAAAACGTTAAAGCGATTGCGTTGACAACAGAAAGTCCTGCAATGGCTAAAAGCATTCCTAATATGATTCGAAAGCTTGTTCCACATAAAGATCAAACGGGTAAACAAATCAATGTGGTTATTATGGGCATTCCTAATGTTGGGAAATCAACACTTTTAAATACGTTAGTGGGTAAAGCAAAAGCAAAAGTTGGTAACGAACCAGCTGTAACTAAGGGACAACAAAGGATTAGACTGGAAGATGGATTATATCTCTACGATACACCCGGTATGTTATGGCCAAAGATCGTTAACGAAAATAGTGGCTATAGGCTAGCTATTACCAGTGCAGTTAAAGACACAGCATTTGATCACGACGATATTGCATGTTTTGCCGCAGACTATTTGATACAGGCATATCCTGAGCGACTTGTTAACCGCTACAAGTTAGAGGAGGTACCTGAAAGAGAGGTTGACTTAATAGAGGCTATCGGGCGAAATAGGGGCTGTGTAAAAAGTGGAGGTCATGTAGATTTTACAAAAGCATCTACAATATTGATCAATGAAATTCGAGATAAAACGTTAGGCGAAATTTCTTTTGAAACGCCAGAGATGGTTGAAAAAGAGATTGTCCATTTCGAACAGTTAGACCAAGAGCGACAAGCGGCAAGAGAAGCTAAAAAAGCTGCTAGAGGCCGAGGACGCAAAAATAAAAGAAAATAAAGGAAATTACATGGAACATAAATTTGAACTGAATGAAATTTTGCAAAGAGATACTATTGAAATTATCGATTTTCCTTTATGTAAGTTGCTCTTGATGAATGATTCACAATACCCTTGGTTTGTCTTAGTTCCTAGGGTAAATGGAATTGAAGATATCTACCAAATGGAGTGGCAAGAACAACAACAATTTCTAAATGAGTCAAGCATGTTGTCTGAAGTTCTTATGCAACTGTTTAAAGGGACTAAAATGAATGTTGCTGCACTGGGCAATGTATGTCCGCAATTACATATTCACCATGTCGTAAGGTTTAATACTGACAAAGCATGGCCTAAGCCAGTTTGGGGACAATTTGCGATGCAGCCATATACTGAACCGCAAATTGAAGAGATTAAAGCGAAGTTGCTTCCACAGTTTGCAAAAATAATTGCCAAATAAGTTGGTTATATAATTCAAATATTTTAGTGTCACAATGAACCAAGCATTTGCAAAGTTGAGTATCGACGATGTGAACGCTTGGTTTAGTTTGGCAGTTATTATGCTTGATTAGGCGACTTTAGTGTCGACGCATTTAACTGCATTTAATGATTGTTCTAAGTCTGCAATTAGGTCGTTAACATTTTCTAAGCCAGCAGAAATACGGATCAAAGAATCACTAATTCCAGCATCTCTTCGCTCTTCATCAGAGTATGGAGAGTGTGTCATGGATGCAGGATGTTGGATCAAGGACTCCGCGTCACCTAAGCTCACCGCGATAGAAAACAGTTTCATTCTGTTAATAAATTCAGCACCACCAGCTAGGTCGGTGTTCAGCTCAAACGCAATAACTCCCCCTGCGGCTTTCATTTGGTTACCCAGATATTTAAAGCCTTGGTGTGAAGGTAGACCAGGGTAGTAAACTTTAGAAACACTTGGGTGAGTTTCCAAAAATTCAGCCAATTGCTGTGCATTTTGGCAATGTCGTTCGACACGTATTGGCAAGGTTTTTAACCCTCGTAAAATCAACCAAGCATCATGTGGGCTAATAGTTCCACCAATATCTTTTAATGCTGTTAATTTAATGTGGTTAATCATTTCTTGTGTACCGCAGATAACTCCAGCAACTACATCTCCATGGCCATTTAAGTATTTTGTAGCGCTGTGGACAATGATATCTGCGCCAAATTTTGCTGGTTGCTGTAACACCGGAGTCATAAAGGTATTATCAACGACAGAAAGCAAATCAAACTGTTTTGCTATACCTAAAATCTTCTCCAAATCTAATACTTGCAAATTAGGATTGATTGGCGTTTCTAAAAAGATAATTTTAGTGTTTGGCTTTATCGCAGTTACTATGTTGTTAGGCTCTGACATATCTACAAAACTCACTTCAATGCCAAACTTAGTTAACATATGGCTCATGAGCGCAAAGGAACAGCCATAAACAGCTTTAGATGATATTAAGTGGTCGCCTGCAGACAAGTTAGCTAACAATGCGCCAGATACAGCTGCCATGCCTGTTGCAGTTGCTGCTCCATCTTCCATACATTCCAAAGCAGCAACACGCATTTCTAATTGCCTGGTAGTTGGATTGCCAAGCCGTGAGTAAATAAAGCCTTCTTCTTCACCTGCAAATCTTTTAGCACCTTGCTCTGCGTTATCAAAAATGAACGTTGATGTTTGATATAGAGGTGTAGCAAGTGAACCAAATTGTTGGTCATTGATTCGGCCAGCATGTATGGCTTGAGTTTCGATAAATTTGCTTTTTGTCATGGTTATCTCAATTAATCGGGTTATTTATTATATTAATCAAGTTTCAGGCCATTGATTGAAAAACCTTATAAAACAATGGCTAAAGATTTTTAGAGGCTTGTTTTATTACGCGTTTGTAATAAAAATATTACAGTGTTTGGTGTCAAATAGTAGAAATCTTAAGTCTTTATGGCTTTAACGTTGAAACTAGCTGATTTTTGCGCTGTAATACCTGTATTACACTGTAATATTAATGTGACAATGAAAGTAAAGATTGAATCGCGAGATAGAGTAGGGATTAGTCAGGAGATATTGGCTAAATTTGCATCAAAGGCTTGGAATGTTAAAAGTATAGAAGTTGAAAGTCAGTTCACTTATGTTCATCTAGATAACGAAACTGCTGATGTTGAAACCTTGCTAAAGTTGTTGTCTGACATTGATGGTATAAAAAACTGTATAGAAATATCAGAAATGCCAGCCGAGGTAAGAGAAAAGCACGTTCAAGCGTTATTAGCCAAGATATCTGATCCAATCCTTGATATTGATGATCAAGGAAAGATACTTGCTTGTAATCGTGCAGCTCAGCTTCTTGTCACAGGAGATAATATAACTAAGCAAAATATTGGCAAGTTTATTGATGTTAATGTTAAAGATCTTTTACAAAAAAGCGAATTCAGCATAGCTGTAAATTTTTTATCTCGTCCATTTATTGCTGATATTAATCCGGTTATTACAAACAACATAACGACTGGAGCTGTTATCTATCTAAAAAGTGTTAAGAAGCTAGGCAGACAATTATCACTAGTACAGGAAACAAAAGACGATGCGCTCAATGCTATTATAGGGAATTCGCCTGCGATTAAATTAATCATTGCTCAAATACAACGATTTGCGGATCTAGATTTACCTGTTTTAATCACCGGCGAAACAGGGACTGGTAAAGAACTGGTTGCTAGAGCACTTCATCAATTGAGTCCTCGCAACGCGAATCCTTTTTTATCGTTAAACTGTGCTGCTATCCCGGAGCCTCTGCTGGAAAGTGAATTATTTGGTTATGAATCAGGTGCGTTTACAGGTGCAAAGCGCAGTGGTAAACCAGGGCTCATTGAATTGGCAGATGGTGGTACTATATTTTTGGACGAAATTGCTGAAATGTCTAATTACTTACAGGCCAAACTTCTACGTTTTTTGCAAGATCTGACCTATAGAAAGGTTGGAGGCACTAAAGAGTTAAATGCCAACGTAAAAATAATCACCGCCAGCCATCAAAACTTTAATGAGTTAATTATAAATAAAACGTTCAGGGAAGATTTGTACTATCGAATTAATGTATTAAAAATTCAATTACCACCGCTTAGTGAGCGTAAGAGCGATATTGAGATACTGACTCATCATTTTATTGTTCGAGCAGCTCAGCAGTTGAGTCACGCAATGCCTAGCATTGAGCAAGAAGCGATGAACCTTTTAGTTAACTTTGATTGGCCTGGAAATATAAGACAATTAGAAAATACAATATTTAAGCTAGTAGCTATGTGTGATGAAAACTCAATAAGCGCTGAAGACGTTTTACAAGTTGTATCTGGTAATGAAACGATAGGGGTTGGTAATTTAGTCGAAAATGAAATACAGGATTGGAACAGTGCACAAGCTGAATTTGAAAAACAGCTATTAGTAAAGCTTTATCCTATGTACCCAAGTACTCGAAAATTAGCTGACCGTTTGAACGTTTCTCACAATAAAATTGCAATGAAGTTACGTGCTTATAATATCAAAACATACTCGTAAGTTTTTATAATATTTCGCTTTTTTCAGGTGGTTGAATAGTGGCAAGTCACCTTTTATCGACGTTGAGACAATTTAAATAAACAGCATAATAGCCAATACTATTATGCTGTTTGAACTTTAGTTGTCTAATAATTTATATAGCAGCTGTTTTACAAACTGAGGTTCGAAAGGTTTATCACAAAGGGCGTTGACACCATCTTGCTCAATATTCGCTAGATGGGTATCTTTGCTTTCACTGGTAACCATTAAAATGGGAATATGTGATTGCTGACTTTGTTCCCGAACAAACTTTGTTAATTCACGGCCATCAACTTCAGGCATGTTAAAATCAGTGACAATTAAATCATACATATTGTCAGCTAATAGTGAAATTGCCTCGCTTCCATCCACAGCTTCGGTAATCTTTAACAAACCTAGATTGTTTAGTACTCTGCGAATATGGTTTCGGGCTAATTTACTATCGTCTACCAGTAACACTCGAATATCTTGAACATCAAAGTATTCTAGTTCTAGCTCTTCAGGCGATAATAAGTCGATAGTATTATTTATTGCGGCGTGTAAATGCTCGTGAGTAAATGGTTTAGGTAACAGTGCTACCACACCCGATTGTTTAAACTCTTCTAAATGTTCTCTTTTATATTCACTAGAAACAAGCATAAAAGCAGAATCGTTATTTTTGTCAGATACTTTAACCTGTTTTAATAGGTCTAGAGCGGTTCCTTGTTCAAAGTACATTGCACTAGCAATTAAATCGAAATGATGTCGAACTATAAACTCTTGTGCTTCATCATAACTTTTGGCCCATGTTATTTGACTAATTTCATGACTTCTTAGTTGATTAACGATTATTTTCCCCTGAGTATCAGAAGGTTCAACTAATAAAATAGACAGATCACTTGGTTGAATAGACATTATTGTTGTTTTCTCCTATCCGCCGATAAATTTTACTTTAAATCCGGCTTTTTCTAATTCCGTTTTTATGGTGTCACGCTTATCACCTTGTATTTCTATGGTTTCATCCACGACACTGCCGCCTGTACCACAGCTCTTTTTCAATTTGCTGGCTAATGCTTTTAGCTCTTTGCTATCAAGCCCTAAACCACTTATTACAATTACCCCTTTGCCTTTGCGACCTTTTGTTTCTCTTCTGACTTTTGCAACACCATCGCTCGGTGTTACTTGTTCTTGTTTTTCTTCTTTAATACGACCTTGATCGGTTGAGTAAACAAGTTGGGATAGTTGATCTTGCCAAGACATGATTGGTTCTCAATGAGGAATTTCACTCGATTATAAAAATCTTAAACAAAAAAAACCAGCCATTTGGCTGGTTCTTTATGGTCTTTGAGTATAGAACTAAAGCTTTGATTCTAACTCAGGAAGTACGTCAAATAAGTCTGCTACTATGCCGTAATCAGCAACTTGGAAGATTGGAGCTTCGGCATCTTTGTTAATTGCTACAATAACTTTTGAATCCTTCATACCTGCTAAGTGCTGGATAGCGCCAGAAATACCTACGGCAATATACAAGTCAGGAGCAACTATCTTACCTGTTTGGCCTACTTGCATATCGTTAGGAACAAAGCCTGCATCTACGGCTGCTCGCGAAGCACCAATAGCTGCGCCTAGTTTATCAGCAATACCTTCAAGTAATTTGAAGTTTTCACCGTTTTGCATGCCTCGACCACCTGAAATAACTACGCTTGCTGCGCCTAAATCAGGGCGTTCAGATTCAGTAAATTCATCACTAACATGAGAAGATGTGCCTGCATCAGTAGCTTGAGACAGATTTACAACTTCAGCAGAGCCATCTGTTGCAACTGCGTCAAAAGCTGTAGCGCGAACAGTAATCACTTTTTTAGCATCTAAACTTTGTACAGTAGCGATAGCATTACCTGCATAGATAGGGCGGATAAAGGTATCAGCTGATTCAACAGCGATGATGTCACTAATTTGTGCTACATCTAATAAAGCTGCAACACGTGGCATAAAGTTTTTACCAGTTGTTAGTGCTGTTGCCATGATCACATCGTAATCATTAGCTAACTCAAGTACCAATAAGCTAACATTTTCAGCTAATTGATTTTTGTAAGCTGCGTTATCTGCAACTAATACTTTTGAAACACCGCTAACCTTTGCTGCTTGTTCCACTACTGTCGAACAGTTTTCGCCCGCGACTAATAAATGAATGTCACCACCAATTGCCTGAGCCGCAGTAACCGTTTTTAGCGTATCTGCTTTTAATTCGTGATTATCGTGTTCTGCGTAAATTAAAATGCTCATGCGATCACCTTAGCTTCGTTTTTCAATTTTTCTACTAATTCATCAACTGTTTCAACGACAATGCCTGCTTGACGTTCAGCTGGTGGTGTTACTTTTAACAAGTTAGTACGAGGTGTTAAATCTACCCCTAAATCTGTAGCAGCTTTTACATCAAGAGGTTTACGTTTCGCTTTCATGATGTTTGGTAGTGATGCATAACGAGGTTCGTTTAAACGAAGATCTGTTGTAACAATTGCTGGAAGTGATAAAGCTAATGTTTGCAAACCACCGTCTACTTCACGTGTAACATTAACTTTTTCACCATCGACCACTACCTTAGAAGCAAAGGTACCTTGAGGTAAGCCTGTTAACGCCGCAAGCATTTGGCCTGTTTGATTGTTGTCACTATCAATAGATTGTTTACCTAGAATAACTAACTGAGGCTGTTCTTCTTCTACTACTTTATGTAGCAATTTAGCTACATGTAACGAGTCTAAATTAGCATCTGTATCGATTTGGATTGCTCGGTCTGCACCCAGAGCTAATGCTGTTCTAAGCTGCTCTTGGCAAGATTTATCGCCAATTGAAACCACTACCACCTCACTTGCGGTGCCAGCTTCTTTTAATCGAACTGCTTCTTCTACTGCAATTTCGCAGAAAGGGTTGATCGCCATTTTTACATTAGCTAAATCAACATTAGAGTTGTCAGCTTTAACGCGTACTTTTACGTTGTAATCGATGACACGTTTGATAGGAACTAGTACTTTCATCGTTGCCTCTAATTGTGCTTGTTGTAATTTACCGACTAGTCTTAAAGGTTGACTAGACATTTTTTGTTGGCTCAAGGCTACTCTTGGATGACGTGAACGTCAACGTAAATTTAAGTAGCCAAAAAGCGCATTTGATCTTGATCCAATAAATAGTCTTTTACAGCATAGTATTTACTGGCGAAAATTCTATAGGTATGATGTTATCAAACAGGTGTTTGAAAATCAAACGGGCGTTTGAATATCAATCAGTTAATAATTTTGGGGGAAATTATGGAACGCGAATCAATGGAATTTGATGTCGTTATTGTTGGTGCCGGACCAGCAGGACTATCAACTGCATGTCGTATCATGCAACTAGCACAAGAAAAAGAACAAGAGTTAATGGTATGTGTTGTTGAGAAAGGCTCAGAAGTTGGCGCGCATATTTTGTCTGGTGCTGTATTTGAGCCAAGAGCTCTTAACGAGTTATTCCCAGACTGGCAAGAAAAAAATGCCCCACTAGCTACTTCAGTTACTAGTGACGATATTTACTTTTTTACTGGTGATGAAAGTGCGATTAAATTACCTGGGTTCGGTGTTCCTAAAACGATGCACAACGAGGGCAACTATATTGCCAGTATGGGGAATATGTGTCGTTGGTTGGCAGAGCAAGCTGAAAACCTAGGAGTAGAAGTTTTTCCGGGCTTTCCCGCACAAGAAGTTATTTATAATGAAGACGGAAGTGTTGCTGGTGTACTTACTGGCGATATGGGGTTAGATCGTGAAGGAAACCCAAAAGATTCGTTTGTTCCAGGAATGGAACTACGTGCAAAATATACTGTATTTGCTGAAGGTTGTAGAGGTCATTTGGGTAAAGAGCTTATTGCTAAATTTGCTTTGGACAACGGCAAGTCTCCTCAACATTATGGTATTGGATTCAAGGAAATTTGGGACATAGCGCCTGAAAAACATCAAGAAGGTTTAGTTGTCCATACGGCAGGTTGGCCTTTGGATAAAGAAACAGGCGGCGGTGGTTACCTGTATCATGCGGAAAACAATCAAGTATTTGTTGGTATGATTATAGATTTAAACTATAGCAATCCACATTTAAGCCCATTTGACGAATTCCAACGTTATAAACATCACCCCAAGATTGCACAATACCTTGAGGGCGGCAAACGTGTATCATACGGTGCAAGAGCACTTGCAAAAGGCGGATTTAATTCATTACCTAAAATGACCATGCCGGGTGCATTATTAGTTGGTTGTGATGCTGGTACGATTAACTTTGCCAAAATCAAAGGTAACCATACAGCGATGAAAACTGGTATGTTAGCGGCAGAAACAATTGTTGAAGCGTTAGTATCTGGTGATGAAGGTGGAAACGATTTAACGGCATTTACCGAAAAGTTCCAAAACTCTTGGTTGTATGATGAACTGTATAACACGAGAAATTTTGGGCCAGCAATGCACAAATTAGGTACATTTTGGGGCGGCGCATTTAATACTATGGATCAAAATTTCTTTGGTGGTAAATTTCCAGTTAACTTTAAAGACGACAGTTTTGACCATGCTCAGCTTAAACCCGCATCAGAATGTGCAGTGATAAATTATCCAAAACCTGATAACAAATTAAGTTTTGATAAACTGTCATCAGTGTTTTTATCGAACACAAACCACGAAGAAGAACAACCGTGTCACTTAAAACTTGCTGACCAAAATATCCCTATTTCAGTTAACTTACCTAAGTTTGCTGAACCTGCACAAAGATATTGTCCTGCTGGGGTTTACGAAGTTGAAAAAACAGAAGAGGGCGACAAGTTTATTATTAATGCGCAAAACTGCGTACATTGCAAAACTTGTGACATCAAAGATCCAAGTCAAAACATAACTTGGGTGACACCTGAAGGTGCTGGTGGACCTAATTATCCCAATATGTAGGTTATTATGTAGTTGATAAAGCCGGTTTGATAGCCGGCTTTTTTGTATAGTTTGTTCAAAGCTAAAAAACTATTTTTGTGCTTTTGAGCTATTGCGATCATGTTTACTTTAACTGCCACTTTGGTTTTCCAACATTCCATTTGAATTGTGTTTTACTTGCCTTTCTAAATCATGACCTTTAAGCTACGCGGCTTTTTTGTGGTAGGGGGGATTTTATGATTGGTTTTGATTATGGCACGTCAAACTGTGCTGTTGGTGTTATGAAAAATGGGCAACCTCAATTGCTCAACTTACCCAAACATGGTCAATTAATGCCTTCGACTTTATATGCGCCAGATCGCGACGTTATCGCCAATTGGTTGCATAACCAATTGACAGCTGACCAACAGTTAAAATACAAAAAGCAAAGAATGTTACCGTTACAAAAAGGGCAAGCAGCGTTGCGTGAACTTGCATTGGACGGTATCGACAGTGATTTGTCGTTTGGGCAACATGCGTTAAGTAATTACTTAGCTGAGCCGGACGAAGGGTATTATATTAAATCGCCAAAGTCCTTTTTAGGTGCTAGCGGTTTAAAGCAGCCTCAATTTGATTTATTCGAAGATATCGTCGCATCCATGATGTCTCATGTAAAACAGCAGGCTGAGCTGTCATTAGGTAAAGAAATGACTCAAGCGGTGATTGGTCGCCCCATTAATTTCCAGGGCCTTAACGGCGAAGAAAGCAATCATCAAGCGATTAATATTCTTAGCAATGCTGCTAAACGAATTGGCTTTAAAGATGTAGAGTTTCAATTTGAACCTGTTGCTGCTGGGTTGGAATACGAGGCGTCGTTACAACAAGATACCCGTGTTTTAGTTGTTGATATTGGCGGTGGTACGACGGATTGTTCAATGATCTTGATGGGACCATCATTTATCAACAAAGTCGATAGAAGTGATGAACTTTTAGCGCATAGTGGTGAGCGAGTAGGTGGAAATGACTTTGACATACAGTTGGCTTTTCGCGGCCTAATGCCTAATTTAGGATCCGCTAGTTTGTTAAAAACGGGCAAACCCATGCCAACTAACAGCTATTGGCAGGCGGTGGCGATAAATAATATCAATGAACAAACTGCGTTTTATAGTGCTGCTAACGGTAGATTTTTACAAACATTACAGCAAGATGCCTTGCAACCAGAATTAGTTGCAAGGCTAATACAGCTATTCAAAAACAAACAAAGTTATCAGTTGGTCAATAGTGCAGAAAGAGCAAAAGTTGCTTTATCTGAAACCAATGAACACTTAGTTGACTTGAGCTTTTTAGGCGCTGAAATTAGTCAATTGATTTCGAGAGAGGATTTTGCTGAGGCTTCGAATAAAGAGTTACAAGCTATAGCAAGTTTAATGCATGAAGCCGTTGTGCAAGCTGGGTGTAAGCCTGATGTCGTTTTTGTTACTGGTGGTACGGCAAAATCTCCAGTTATAAGTGAATTTATTAAAAAAGAATTTGGTGGCATCGATGTTGTTGTGGGTGATCATTTTGGTAGTGTTACTGCCGGATTGACGCGTTGGTCAGATCGAATCTTTAAGTAATAAATAGGTATTCATAACTAAAAAGAGCCAGTGTAACTGGCTCTTTTATTGATTTTAACTTGATAGGATCTTCATAGGTAAGCTTAAAATAGGGTTGTCTGAGTCGGCAAAAAGCATCATCACAGCTATATGACCTGCAACAACCAATACATACATTACTGCAGAAAATATCTGACCATACCTATCTAGCGGAATTAAATGTGATTGATGTCGACTTCGCCACTCAAAAATAATCTCTAAGCTACCAATAAAAATAAAAAAGACCAGCAGCATCAACCCAAAGGTATAACTTACCCAAAGTCCTAACATTACGCCGGCTAAACAAGCCAATAAACCAATCCAAGAACGCATAGAGAAACTAATACTTTTTAACACATGGCCACCATCAAGTGGCAATATTGGTAATAAGTTAAATAGATTTAGTAAAGCGCTTAATACGGCGACACCTGCAAAAATTTCCATATCGGTAGCGTAATACAATACGACGCCCAAAATAGAGGTGATTAAGCCGTAAGCAGGGCCCATTAATGATATTACGACGTCTTGCCAACGGGTTGTTATTTTTTCATCGCTAACTGCTAAACCACCAACAAAGGGGATTAAATAAATGCCCTTTGTTTTAATGCCAAAATACTGCATTGCTCTTACATGACCATATTCATGAACCACTAAACAAGCAATTAACATTAACGCGAACTCAAATGAGAACAACCAAGCATAGCCTGCAACGGAAGCGCCAGCTAACGCAGCCTTTACCACTTTGGCACTTTTAAACAGTTTTAAACCAAGAGCGGCCAACCCAAGAATACCGCCTTTTTTTTCTGGCTGTAATTCAGGAATTTGTGCAAATTCAAATGGTGATTGGTTTGTTGCTATGCCCAAAGAACCCTGAGGTATCAAACTAGTGTCAAACTGAATAATCTGGTCTTCAACATTGCATTGTTGAACATTTTCGCTAATGTTAGTCAACGAAATAGCCTGTTGATCGCAGTAAACTTGTACAATGTCAGTATCGTTTAAGAAAACGATAAATTGTTTATTGGCAAAGGAAAAGGCAAGTTTTTTCATAGTCTTTAGAGTCGTGTACTGGTTCTTTGGCGCAGACTATAAAAAATTGTCGTTAATTTTAACAGTTAAATTGTCACGATAACCTGTTTTGGCGATTGGCTACATCAATGCAAATTAGAAGGGGCTTAACGCTATTTTTAGACAAGAAAATGCGGATTTGGCCTAGCAATAGCTGTTTCACTCAGTATAATGTGCCTGCCAAGATGTTTTGGCAATGTATGAAATCCAAACTGTATAATTATTTGTTTACTTGGCACAGCCTTTTTAAGAGTAAATAAACAATTGTACAGATTGGATAGTTAAAAGTTCAAAAATAAGGAATGATATTAATGTTCAATCCAGTAACAAAATCGTTCCAGTTTGGCCAACACACGGTCACGCTGGAAACTGGTGCTATTGCGCGTCAAGCAACTGCTGCTGTTATGGCAAGCATGGACGATACTTCTGTATTAGTCTCTGTGGTTGGTAAAAAAGAAGCAAAAGAAGGTCAAGACTTCTTTCCATTAACAGTAAACTACCAAGAGCGTACATATGCTGCTGGTAAGATCCCTGGTGGCTTTTTCAAACGTGAAGGTCGTCCTTCTGAAGAAGAGACACTAATTGCACGTTTAATTGACCGTCCAATTCGTCCTCTATTCCCTGAAGGCTTCACTAACGAAGTTCAAGTAATTATCACAGTAGTTTCAGCAAACCCAGAAATCGCACCTGACATTATTTCTATGTTAGGTACTTCAGCTGCGTTAGCAATCTCTGGCATCCCATTCAGTGGCCCAATTGGTGCAGCTCGCGTGGGTTACACAGACGGTAAATATTTACTTAACCCATTACAATCAGAATTACCTGCAAGTCAATTAGACCTAGTTGTTGCTGGTACAGAATCAGCAGTATTAATGGTTGAATCAGAAGCTCAAGTGCTTTCTGAAGAGGTGATGTTAGGTGCTGTGGTTTACGGCCATGAGCAAATGCAAACTGCAATTCAAGCAATTAACGAATTTGCGGCTGAAGTTGCAACACCTGCATGGGAATGGGTAGCACCAGCAGTTGACGCTGAATTAGAAGCTAAAATTGTTGAACTTGCTAAAGAGCAATTAAACGAAGCTTACCAAATTACAGAAAAAGCAAAACGCTATGAGCGCGTTGCTGAAATTCGTACGGCTGTTTTAGAGCAATTAACTGAAGCTGCTGGCGAAGAAGGTTTTAACGAAAATGAAGCTCGTAATATCTTCCACGACTTAGAAGCTAAAGTTGTTCGTGGACGTATTACTCAAGGTTCACCTCGTATTGATGGTCGTGATCCAGAAATGGTTCGTGCGCTTGACGTGATGACTGGTGTATTACCTCGTACACACGGTAGTGCGGTATTTACACGTGGTGAAACACAAGCACTTGTAACTGCTACACTAGGTACACAACGTGATGCACAACGCTTAGACACCTTAATGGGTGAAAAAGTTGATAACTTTATGCTTCACTATAACTTCCCTCCGTACTGTGTTGGTGAAACTGGTATGGTTGGTTCGCCTAAGCGTCGTGAAATTGGTCATGGTCGTTTAGCCAAGCGTGGTATTTTAGCTGTTATGCCTTCTCCTGAAGAGTTCCCATATGCAGTTCGCGTGGTTTCTGAAATCACTGAATCAAATGGTTCATCTTCAATGGCGTCAGTTTGTGGTACTTCATTAGCGCTAATGGATGCGGGTGTACCAATTAAAGCTTCTGTAGCTGGTATTGCAATGGGTCTAGTTAAAGAAGGTGACGACTTTGTTGTTCTTTCTGACATTCTAGGTGATGAAGATCACTTAGGTGATATGGACTTTAAAGTAGCGGGTACAACTGAAGGTGTTACAGCGCTACAAATGGATATCAAAATTGAAGGTATCACTAAAGAAATCATGCAAATCGCTTTAAACCAAGCGAAAGCAGCACGTACTCACATTCTTTCAGTGATGGACCAAGCGATTAACGCTGCACGTGATGATATTTCTGAGTTTGCTCCACGTATTCATACAATGAAGATCGATTCAGATAAGATCCGTGAAGTCATCGGTAAAGGTGGTGCAACTATTCGTCAGTTAACTGAAGAAACAGGTACTACGATCGAAATCGAAGATGACGGTACAGTAAAAATTGCCGCTACTGACGGCAATGCAGCTAAAGACGCTATTGCACGAATCGAAGCTTTAACTGCTGAAATTGAAGTAGGCAAAGTATACACGGGTAAAGTCGTTCGTATCGTAGACTTTGGTGCGTTTGTTAACGTATTACCTGGAAAAGATGGTTTAGTACACATTTCTCAAATCGCTCATGAGCGTGTAAATGCTGTTACTGATGTACTTTCTGAAGGTCAAGAAGTTACTGTTAAAGTATTGGAAGTTGACCGTCAAGGTCGAGTTCGCTTGAGCATGAAAGAGTGTATCGAAAAGCCAGTTGAACCAGCTGCTGAAGCTGAGCAAGCACCTGCACAAGACTAAGCCCATCGGGTTTAATTAAAAGGAGCTTCGGCTCCTTTTTTTTCCTCGTATATATTTTAAAAATACGAGTACTATTTGTGTTTTGCTTTCGAGTAAAATAATTAACCATGTTCAATAGGGTTAAGGTCTCGCATTCAATAGTGGCTAGGTTATAATCGAAGAGAATCAAATAAAAGGCAGAGTTTAGTGAAAAAATTAATGGGTGCCCTAGTTGCAACGGTACTATTAACGCAAGGATGTGCAACAACATCACAACAATCATCTTCTGTAATTGATCAATTAGTTATTGCAGAGCCACTTCCTGTTAACTATAAGAGTGAAATAGCACTTGTTCGATTAACTGACGTTATTCAACGAGCTGAAGTGACTGATGAGCAACGCGCACAGCTGTTGTATGACAGAGGTGTTATTTATGACAGCGTTGGATTGCGCTCTATGGCTCGTCTAGATTTTAATCGAGCCTTAAGATTAAAACCTGATCTAGTTGAAGCGTATAATTTTTTAGGTATTCATTACACACAACTGCAAGAATTTGATCAGGCTTATGAAGCGTTTGATTCGGCAATAGAGCTTTCGCCGGAGCATGAATATGCATATCTAAATCGTGGAATTGCCTTATATTACGGTGATAGGTCAGCGCTAGCTGTCGACGATCTTACTTTGTTTTATCAGCAAAATAGTGCAGATCCTTACAGATTGTTGTGGCTTTATATTGTTGAACGTAAAGTTGATGAGTTAACAGCGTTAGAAAACTTGAAACAACGAGCAGATGCTATCTCGCCAAGTGCCTGGGGTAAAAACATTGTAAGCCTTTATGCCGGTAAACTAACACAAGCACAGTTCTTGAAGAAGGTTACTGAGAATATATCTTCAAACAAAGAGTTTAGTGAAAGGTTATGCGAAGCATACTTTTATTTAGGTAAGCTAAATTTAATGCAAGGTAAAAAGCGCGCAGCGGCAAACTTCTATAAATTAGCATTAAGTACTAACGTTTATGAGTTTGTAGAGCATAGATATGCAAAGCTTGAACTGGAACTTATCAGAAATCCAGTTGTTAGTTTGTCTGAATAAATGTAAGTACTCATGAAGGGGATTTTAGTTGGTATTGTTATCGCGATCTCCTTCATCGTTACGGTGTTTACTCACCATACTGACATTTTGTCCTTCCTATTAAAGCATGATGTTACTGCTCGAATAGCACTTCCTTTAGCAAAGCGTTTTCATTTGAATGGGTATCATCATTTCATTCGCAACACTTCAACACAAGGCAGTATTAGATGGCTAACATCAACCACTTATTTAGCCAATAGTGATGCAATACTCGCCTTTGAATTGGCCAATTATTTTGACGATTTAGGTCGCACTGTACAGCAAAAGTTATGGTTAAAAAAAGCAAGTGAACTCAAGCATACTGAAGCAAGTTTACTTCGTATTAAAACGTTAATTAAAGAACAAAAACTCGTACTCGCTAAACAACTTCTTGACCGTGATTTTCTGAGTGAAGAGGCGCAAGCATACAATTTGTTAATTGAGCTGGCGTTGTTACAAGGAGATAAAGAAGCTTATTTTGAGGCTAAAAAGCAGTTGCAAGCCTTGGCTCCTAAATCAAACATATTAACTGAGCTTGCAAAAGTATCGATATTTTCCGATAAGTTAAACCCAGTTGAAAAATGTGATATTAGCTTTTTCCCTGTCGTGACAAATTTTACCAGTATTTTGCGAATTAACCAGTTTATCGAACAAACAAAACACAGCCGATTTGGCCAGTATGTTTGTTTTAACCCTGCTAAATATCTACCGCTTGAACAACTACACTGTCAGCACGACATCAGTAATAGGATTGATTGCCGTGTTAATGTGTTAAATACCCAGTTGCAAACAGGCTCTAGCCGATACCTGTTAGTGATGGTTCCTCAGGGAGGAGCAAACGTTAATAACGGTGTTCTTTATTTGGACCAACATGATGGTATAGATGTGTTTTATCATGAATTAGCACACATTCTAGGTTTTGTTGACGAGTACCCCTTGCCGTTAAATCACGCAAAATGTGCCAGCGAACAAACCCACTTTTCTCATAACGTTGCGGTACTAAACATAAAGCAATTAACCGCGCTTGAGAAAACTCAGAGGCGGGAGCGTATACTTGCAAATGTTCCTTGGCGGGATAAAATCTTACCGTCAACACCCGTTTATGTTGAAACGCCTGATGGTATTGAAATAGGTACCCCTGCAAATTATCAAGCTGCTGTTGGTCTTTTTCGTACCAACACCTGTAACAGGCAATCAGTCTCCAAAGGCCTTCAAGCTTACAAGCCGATTTCTATGCGCAGCAAAATGGAATACTTTGAATTAGACTTTCCTGAGCTGTACTGGCAGCTTTTTGATGAGGATAAAACTAGGTTTTTAATGCCTGCTTTTTTTACTATAGATAAATTTGCGGCACCTTAACATTAAATTAAGTGCCGCAAATTAATATGAGCTAAGAAACGTTCCTACTGCGGCGTTGCAAAGTCTTAACTCTTTTTATTTCGTCCGAGTCTTTAAGCACTTTCATCACAGGCCATGTGAAGCTTGAATTTGGGTATAACACTTTATCTACCAATACAGTATGCTGATTATTTTTGGGAGACTGCTTACTGTCATTGAACCACGAAAACAATGCCATATTTAACACCTCAAAACACAATTAAAAGTGATTAACTTATCTTTAATATGTACCGATTTAGAATAGTCTATATGTTATTTATAAGATTTTATCTCTGTTAGTAGCTTTGTAATTACTATAACTTTGGTCTTCTCTCGAATAAAAATAGAGCTATTTATTTATAGCTTATGTTGGTGTGAAACACATAAGATGAAAAAGTAGTTAAGGAGTAAGTTTTATCTATTTATGAGATAAGGATACTGTATAATTGTTACTAATTGATGTTACAAAATCGCGTAAAAATATAGGCAAATGCAGGATAATTATTTAAGACAACACTTCCCAATAATGTCAGCCAAAGTTAATGGTAAGTCTCTGATATATTTTGATAATGCTGCCACAACTCAAAAGCCGCAGTCTGTTATTGAATTAAGCAACCATGTCTATAGTGCAATAAATGCAAATGTGCACCGTGCGGCTCATGCATTAGCCGCAACAGCAACGGCAAAATATGAACACTCTCGTCGTGTCATTCAGTCATTTATTCATGCAAAAAACGATGAAGAAGTTATCTTCACTAGCGGTACAACAGAAAGTATTAATTTGGTAGCCGATTCTTGGGGCAGGCATTTTTTAACATCTGAAGATGAGGTGTTGATTACACATGCTGAGCATCACGCTAATATCGTTCCTTGGCAGCAATTATGCGAGCACACTGGCGCAACATTGAAAATAGTGCCATTAAATAAGTTTGGTCTTATCGATGTAGAAGCTTTCCAAGCAAATTTATCAGAAAAAACTAAGTTAGTAGCGTTTCATCACATTTCCAATGTGGTGGGTAAGGTAAACCCGATTAAGCAGCTTACTGCATTGGCAAAAAAGGTTGGCTCTTTAGTCTTGATTGATGCAGCGCAGTCAGTTGCTCATTGTGAACTAAACGTACAAGATATTGATTGTGATTTTTTAGTTTTTTCAATGCATAAAGCATTTGGCCCAACTGGTGTTGGTGTACTGTACGGTAAAAAAGAGATTCTAGAAAAAATGCCGCCGTATAAAACCGGTGGAGAAATGATTAAAAGAGTTAGCCTTACTCAAGGGACCACTTTTAATAAATTACCTTTTAAGTTTGAACCTGGTACGCCAAATATCGCTGGCGTTATTGCATCTGCTGAGGCCATAGAGTTTATTCGTGATAATTGTGAACATATCTATCATCAACCATTAGTGAGCTACCTGTATGACTCCCTCTGCTCAATTGATGAGGTCAATATACTATTTGATGGTTGCCCTGATGTAGGTATTTTTTCATTTACGATTAATGGACATCATCAGCAGGATATTGCTGCATTTTTTGATGCTAATGGTATCGCGCTAAGAGTAGGTCATCACTGTGCAATGCCGTTAATGGAGTACTTAAACATTGATGGTTGCATTAGGGCATCTATCAGTGCTTACAACACTAGACAAGAAGTTGATACTTTTGTCCGTTTGTTAAAAGCTTTCTTGAAGCATGATAGCGCTTTATCAGAGAAGGTTACAGCTGTTCAGGATGTGCAGCAATCTATCGTTGAGTTGTTTAACAACTGCAAAGGCTGGGATGAGCGCCATCGTCAAATCATGCTGTTAAGCAAACGGTTAGTTAGAATGCCCTCGGAGAAGCGAATCGAGGACAACCTAATTGAAGGATGTGAAAGCAAAGCTTGGTTAACTGTTACCGAACAGGGCGATGGTAAAATTAATGTCGAAGCTGACAGTGACGCAAAAATTATTCGTGGTTTATTGTATATCGTGTTAGTTGCGATTAATGGTAAAAAATCAAGCGAAGTCGAGAATTTTGATTTTAATTGCTATTTTGAGAAGCTAGGGTTACTTCAACATTTAAGCCCATCTCGTGGTAATGGGCTATTGGCCATTGTCGATAAAATTAAATCGTCAGTGAAAACTAGCTAATAAAGTTATTTTGTTAAGGGCTAGTTAACTTGCTTTACGCACTAACTTTTCTAATGCTTTACTCACAGCAAAAAATGCAAAGGTTGCTGTAACGTGTGTTGCAGCGCCAAATCCACCAGAGCAATCTAATCGCATTGCTCCATCTGGTGATTGTTTTGCGTGACAAACTTCACCACTACCATCAGGGTATTTTAGCTGCTCGGTTGAAAACACCGCATCAACTCCAAATTTACGTTTGGTATTGCGGCTAAAGTTGAAATCACGTCTTAGTTGGTTTCTAACTTTTGAAAGCAGTGGGTCTTGATATGTTTGGCTAAGATCTGTCAATTTTATCTGACTTGGATCTGTTTGACCGCCGGCCCCACCGATGGTAATAAAGGGGATTTTATTGCGTTTACAGTGCGCTATCATCTGGGTTTTGATTTTCACAGAGTCAATTGCGTCAATAACATAACTAAAATCTTGTGCCATTAGCTCAGGTAAATTATCACTTGTGACAAAATCTTCGATCAAAACAACGTCGCATTCTGGGTTGATAAGTTTAATACGTTCAGCCATCACATCGACTTTGCTAAGACCAACAGTCGAAGTCATTGCGTGAATCTGTCTGTTGGTATTAGTGGTACAAATGTCGTCTAAATCAATTAAGGTAATTTTACCTACACCCGTGCGTGCAAGAGCCTCTGCGGCCCAAGAGCCTACACCACCTATACCGACAACACAAAAGTGAGAGTTTGCGATGGCGTGAGCGCCGTTTTTGCCGTACAAGCGCTCAATCCCACCAAATCGCATTTGATAATCAGACATAACACACCAAGCGATAAAAAAGTTGGCGCATTATAATTGCTCTGCATTATTAAGCAAAGCGTGTAAGGGAGATTAACAGCAAAGTCCCTTAATCACTGGACATTTTTTGTGTTCTTTGTAAACACGAGAATCTAATCGGCCAAGTTGCTTTAACAACAGATTCAGCTTTTGCTCGATAACAACACTTACTGACAAGACCATAATGTACAAAAGTGGAAAAACGACAAAGGCGGTGACTGGGGTCATTGGATAATAAAATGGAATAACGGTTAAGGTTAATAAAACGAGTAAAAGAAATATAAGGTGGATAAACCTTAAAGTTAATATGGCATTTTTCATAATACGTCCCTCATTAATAATTGATTAGTATTTTACTTGAAGCGTTTCTGGATTCACGGTGGCACTTTTGCCATAATTGATGCTGTAAGTGACACGAGGACGAATGATGAAAATAGCGATTTTAGCAACCGACAATACCATGGTATCGGGAATATATGGCTTGTTTGATGTCTTTTTTGCGGCTAACTTTTGTATAGAAACACGATATGGCAAAAATAGTTTACAAAAACTGGATTATCAAATCGTAACAATCAACGATGAGCCAGTTAAAGGGTATAACGGTATCGATATTAAGCCGACTGTTAGCATTAAAGCATTTAAGTCGCCAGATGTTGTCATTACTTCGGCGAATGCAAAAATCGTTATTGGCTGCTGTGATAGTGCAATTGATTACCCATTTAAAGAACAGATCACCTCTTATCTCAAAGACTCTCATAGCAAAGGTGCGATATTAGCGAGTTATTGCACTGGAAGTTTTATGATTGCTGCTACAGGGTTATTGGCGGGGAAAAGTGCCACAACACATTGGCGAGTATTTGAAATGTTTCGCAAACTATACCCATTTACTAGGCTAGAAACAGATAATCTGATTGTAGATAATGGCGATACTATATGTTCAGGTGGTGCTTTGTCTTACGTAGATATGGCTTTGCACATCGTTAGTCGATTTGTCTCTAAAGACATTAGTTCAGATTGCGCTAAATTACTTGTATTTGATCCAATTCGTGAAAAACAATCACCCTATGTCAGTTTTCAGCAACAAAAAGATCACAATGATCAGCCAATTCTAAAAGCACAGGAGTATATTGAGTCTCATTATAAAAACGATATTTCAATGGACGAATTGGCCCAAAGAGTAGGGTTAGGCTCTAGAACGTTTAAACGAAGATTTAAGTTGGCGACACATGAAAACCCTATTAATTACCTGCAAAGGATAAGAGTAGAGCAAGCTAAACAAAAACTCGAAAAAACTACAGAATCTATTAATAAGATCATATGGTCTGTAGGTTATGAGGATATCAGTAGTTTCCGGCAATTGTTTAAACGATTTACTGGGTTAACACCAAAAGATTATCGACAAAAATTTGCTGCATAATCTTTGATTAAAAAGTGAATAAATATTTGAGTAATTATTTCAAATAGGTGTTTGATTTTTAGCAAATATATTCCGTAGTAATCTAAAATTTTTAGGTATAAAAAAAGGAAGCAAATTGCTTCCTTTTTATCGATAAAAATTAAATCTTATCGTTTATCTAGTGGTTGAAATTCACGATCGATTTCACCAACATAGTTTTGACGAGGGCGACCAATTTTCTGACCTGGTTGACCCAACATCTCATGCCAGTGTGAAATCCAGCCTACCGTGCGTGACATCGCAAAAATTACGGTAAACATATTTGTTGGAATTCCAATCGCTTTTAAGATGATGCCTGAGTAGAAGTCAACGTTAGGGTATAACTTCTTCTCAATGAAGTACGGATCTTCTAATGCAACTTTTTCAAGCGCCATTGCTACGTCTAGTAACGGATCTTGAATACCTAACTCAGTTAAAACTTCATGGCAAGTTTCACGCATTACTGTAGCGCGAGGATCGAAGTTTTTATAAACACGGTGACCAAAACCCATTAAACGGAATGGATCATTTTTGTCTTTAGCTTTAGCAACAAACTCGTCTACACGACTAACGTCGCCAATTTTCTCTAACATATTTAGACAAGCTTCGTTAGCTCCGCCATGTGCAGGGCCCCATAAAGACGCTACACCAGCTGCAATACAAGCATATGGGTTTGCACCTGAAGAACCAGCTAAACGAACCGTAGAGGTTGAAGCGTTTTGTTCATGATCAGCATGTAGTGTGAAAATACGGTCCATAGCTCGTGCTAGAGTAGGACTTACTGTGTATTCCTCAGCTGGTACCGAGAACATCATATGTAAGAAGTTCTCTGCGTAAGACAAGTCATTACGAGGATAAACAAAAGGTTGACCAATGCTGTATTTGTAGGCCATCGCTGCAATAGTTGGCATTTTAGCGATAAGTCTGTGTGCACTGCGAATACGTTGGTTTGGATCGTTGATATCAAGGTCGCTGTGATAGAAAGAAGACAATGCTCCAACTACCGCACATACCATAGCCATTGGATGAGCGTCTGGTAAAAATCCTTGGAAGAAGTGAGCGATTTTCTCATGAACCATTGTATGGTTAGTGATGATATCTTTAAACTCTTCGTATTGCTCTTTGTTTGGCAATTCACCATAAAGAAGGATGTAACAAACTTCTAAGTAGTCAGCATCCTTAGCTAATGCATCTATCGCGTAGCCACGGTGTTGTAAAATACCTTTGCCACCGTCAATGTAAGTAATTGAAGATTCACAAGATGCAGTTGCTAAAAAACCTGGATCGTAAGTGAAATAGCCAGCACCACCTAGAGTGCGAATATCAATAACCGGGTTGCCCGCTGTACCTTTCAGTACTGGTAATTCTGCAATATCTTTCCCATCGATACTGAGAGTGGCTTTAGATTCAGCCATATGTTTTATCCCCTATTAAATTCGATTCCTGATCGCTTTTCATTTATTAGTCGATTATACGTAATGAAAAGATAATCAGTTTTTATGAATATAAAACTGCGCCGTATTCTACTGCAAAACACCCCCCTAAAGTCAAACCTATTGTGATAAGATTAGACTAAAGTCAAAAGATAAATAAGTATCGATTAAAAAATAGACGCAACCCTTTAAAATCAAGGCAAAAATCTAGATCAAGAAAATTGTAATTAAATTCTCAGGGCTATATAATCACGTTGATCTAAGTATCGGTTCGACAAACTGAGGAAAGTTTTAGAATATTTGACTAAGATCGTTGGGGGGTTGTTTAAAAAATAGCAATTTTTTAAACGGCAATAAAAAAGAAAGTTGAAGGCTCATTAGAGCTCTTAGGCAACAATCGTGAAAAAAGAACGTCCTGTAAACCTAGATCTAACTACAATTAAAATGCAGCCAGCTGCGCATGCGTCTATTATGCATCGTGTCGCAGGTGTTATTACTGTGTTTGCTATTGGCATTTTATTGTGGGCTTTATCATTATCTCTGTCGTCAGCTGAAGGCTTTGCGCAAGTTAAGTCCCTACTTGACGGTGTTTTCTTTAAACTAATCATCATTGGCATCATTTCTGCCATTTTATACCACCTGTTAGCTGGTGTTCGTCACTTATTGATGGACATGGGGCACTTTGAAGAAAAAGGCTCTGGTATAGCAAGTGCAAAATTTGTTATTGCACTTTGGATAATTCTAACAATCGTGGCGGGAGTTGGTTTATGGTAAACAATGTTGCAACTGTAGGCCGCTCGGGCATACATGACTTTATTTTAATACGTGCAAGTGCAATTATTCTTGCTGCGTATGTCCTATATATTCTAGGCTTTTTTATTACTACACCTGAAGTAACATATGACATTTGGCAGGGCTTTTTCTCTGGTCTGTGTACTAAAGTTGCTACTGTTCTTGCACTGTTTTCTTTACTAGTTCACGCTTGGATTGGTGTTTGGCAAGTGCTTTCTGACTATGTAAAACCAGCGTTATTACGTGGCTTTTTACAATTTTTCTTTGCCGTATTGTTACTAACTTATTTAGTGACAGGCATTTTAACAGTATGGGGTGTGTAAGTGAGCGTTTCTATCCGTGAATTTGACGCCATAGTAATTGGCGCAGGCGGTGCAGGTATGCGCGCCGCATTGGCTATCTCTGAATCAGGCAAAAGCTGTGCCTTGATTTCTAAAGTTTTTCCAACTCGTTCTCACACTGTATCTGCACAGGGTGGTATTACTGTTGCGTTGGGCAATGCCCATGAAGACAACTGGGAATATCACATGTACGATACGGTGAAAGGTTCTGACTTTATCGGTGACCAAGACGCAATCGAGTACATGTGTAAAACAGGTCCTGAAGCGATTATCGAATTGGAAAACATGGGTTTACCATTTTCTCGCTTCGAAAACGGCAAAGTTTATCAGCGTCCTTTTGGTGGCCAGTCTAAAAACTTTGGTGGTGAGCAAGCCGCACGTACAGCTGCTGCTGCTGACCGTACTGGACATGCACTTTTACACTGTTTGTATCAACAAAACGTTAAAAACAAAACTAACGTATTTTCTGAATGGTATGCATTAGACTTAGTTAAAAATAGCGACGGCCACGTAGTTGGTTGTACCGCTATTGATATTGAGTCAGGTGAGGTTTGTTACTTCAAAGCACGTGCTACTGTTTTAGCAACAGGCGGTGCAGGTCGTATCTTCGCTTCAACCACTAATGCACACATTAATACTGGTGACGGTGTTGGTATGTCTCTTCGTGCAGGCGTGCAAATGCAAGACATGGAAATGTGGCAGTTCCACCCAACAGGTATCGCTGGTGCTGGTGTACTAGTAACTGAAGGTTGTCGTGGTGAAGGTGGTTACCTACTAAATAAAGATGGCGAGCGTTTCATGGAACGTTATGCACCAAACGCTAAAGATTTAGCGGGTCGTGACGTTGTAGCTCGTTCAATGATGACAGAAATTCGTGAAGGTCGTGGTTGTGACCATCCGCAATACGGTCCTCATATCAAACTTAAATTAGATCACTTAGGCCGCGAAACGTTAAACCAACGTTTACCAGGTGTTTGTGATTTATCAGAAACTTTTGCTCACGTTCATCCAGCAGAAGAGCCAATTCCAGTTATTCCTACGTGTCACTACCAAATGGGTGGTGTACCTTGTAATGTTAACGGTCAAGCAATTCATTTTGATCCGGCAACAGGTAAAGACACTATTATTGAAGGTTTGTTTGCTGTTGGTGAAATTGCGAACGTATCAGTTCATGGTGCTAACCGTCTAGGTGGTAACTCATTACTTGACTTAGTAGTGTTTGGCCGTGCAGCAGGTAACTTCTTAGGTAAGTACCTTGCAGAGACTGAATCAGGAAAAGATGCTTCACAATCTGATCTAGATGCAGCTTTAGCTCGTTATAATCGTTGGGAGTCTTCAACAAGCGGTGAAGATCCAGTACAAATTCGTAAAGACCTACAGCAATGTATGCAATTAAACTTCTCGGTTTTCCGTGAAGGTGAAGCTATGGCTGAAGGGATGAAAGAACTTACTGAGATTCGTGAGCGCTTGAAGAATGCTCACTTGAAAGATAAATCAAGTGAGTTCAATACTGATCGTATTGAGTGTCTTGAACTAGATAACTTGATGGAAACAGCGTTCAGTACTGCTAAAGCAGCGAACTATCGTACAGAATCTCGTGGTGCTCATTCTCGTGAAGACTTTAAAGATCGTGACGATGAAAACTGGTTATGCCATACCATTTACACACCTCAGACTGAAGATATGTCTAAGCGTGAAGTAAACATGAAACCAGTTCACCGTGAAGCTTTCCCACCGAAAGTTAGAACGTACTAAGGAGCATTGAAGATGAAACAAGTATTTTCTATCTACCGTTACAATCCTGACGTAGATAATGCACCTTACATGAAAGATTATGAGCTTGAAATTCAAGAAGGCTCAGACATGATGGTGTTAGACGCGTTAATCTTGTTAAAAGAACAAGATCCAACGCTTTCATTCCGTCGCTCATGCCGTGAAGGTGTTTGTGGTTCAGACGGTTTGAACATGAATGGTAAAAATGGTCTTGCTTGTATTACGCCATTATCAGCGGTTAAAGCAAACAAGATTGTATTACGTCCATTACCAGGTTTACCAGTTGTGCGTGACTTAGTTATTGATATGTCTCAATTCTATAGTCAGTATGAAAAAATTAAGCCTTACTTAATTAACGATGGCAAAGAGCAACCAGCACGTGAACATCTGCAATCTATCGAAGAGCGTGAGCACTTAGATGGTCTTTATGAGTGTATCTTATGTGCATGTTGTTCAACTTCTTGTCCGTCGTTCTGGTGGAATCCTGACAAGTTCATCGGACCAGCAGGTTTGTTACACGCTTATCGATTCTTAATTGATAGTCGTGATACTGCTACTGATGAGCGTCTTGATGGATTACAAGATGCATACAGCGTATTCCGTTGTCATGGCATTATGAACTGTGTTGACGTTTGTCCAAAAGGATTAAACCCAACAAAAGCCATCGGCCACATCAAGTCGATGTTACTGTCTCGCGCAGTATAAAATAAAATAGGGCAGAGTGGTTTCATTCTGCCCGTTTGTGTTCAGGGATATTAATGATTTTTAACGGAGTTAGGCTATAGTCTAATAGCATTAAAACTCATTATTATTTAATTTTTTGTTGCTTCTACCCTATTCAAGGAACAGGCAATGCCAGAAGGTGTAATGAAGGCTTGGTTAGAGTCTTCCCATTTGAGCGGTGCAAACACTGCTTATATTGAAGAACTATATGAATCTTATCTAGACAACTCTCAATCTGTTTCAGAAGAGTGGCGTCAGATTTTTGATAATCTCCCTAAAATTGAAGGTGCAGATGTCGAGTATCGCCATTCTGAGATTCGCGAAGAATTTCGTGAATTAGCTAAACAAAACCAAAAAACTGTCGTGGTTTCTGGTGGTAGTGATGCGAAGCAGGTAAAAGTTTTACAGCTTATTAATGCGTATCGTTTTCGTGGTCATCAAAATGCCAGTATCGATCCATTAGATCTTTGGAAGCGAGATCAAGTACGTGATTTGCAACTTTCTCATCACGACTTATCAGAAAACGACTTTGACCGCGAGTTCAATGTTGGTTCGTTCGCCAGTGGCCAAGAGCAAATGAAACTTGGAGACTTGTACAAAGCGCTACGTAATACTTACTGTGGGTCGATCGGTGCTGAATATATGCACATGACATCTACGGAAGAAAAGCGTTGGTTACAACAACGTCTAGAGTCGGTACAGTCAAAAGCTCAACTTACAACTGCTGAAAAAGAAGAACTGTTAAAAGGTTTAATTGCAGCAGATGGCCTCGAAAAATACCTAGGCGCAAAATTCCCTGGCGCAAAACGTTTCTCATTGGAAGGTGGTGATTCACTTATTCCCATGTTGAAAGAGTTAATTACACGTGCAGGTGCACATGGCACAAAAGAAGTTGTCATGGGTATGGCACACCGTGGTCGCCTTAATGTCTTAGTTAATGTTATGGGTAAAAACCCATCTAAACTATTTGACGAATTTGCAGGTAAACACGACGATTTAGTAGGCTCAGGTGATGTTAAATATCACATGGGTTACTCATCAGATTTTGTTACACCGGGCGGTAATGTACATTTAGCACTAGCGTTTAACCCATCTCATCTTGAGATTGTAAACCCTGTAGTTATGGGTTCAGTTAGAGCTCGTTTAGACAGACGTAACTGTAACGCTGGTGATTTAGTATTGCCAATTACTATCCACGGCGATTCAGCTATCGCTGGTCAAGGTGTAGTTCAAGAAACCTTCAACATGTCGCAAGCTCGCGCATTTAAAGTTGGTGGTAGTATTCGAATCGTTGTTAACAACCAAGTAGGTTTTACAACGTCTAAGCCAGAAGATACTCGTTCAGGTGAATACTGTACAGAAATTGCTAAGATGGTTCAGGCGCCAATTTTCCATGTTAATGGCGATGATCCAGAAGCGGTAGTTTTAGCAACTCAAATAGCTTTAGACTTCCGTAATAAGTTTAAGCGTGACGTGGTTATCGACTTAGTATGTTATCGACGTCATGGTCACAATGAAGCTGATGAGCCAAATGCAACTCAGCCATTGATGTATCAAAAAATTAAGAAACATCCAACTCCACGTGAAATGTATGCTGCAAAGTTAGATCAAGAAGGCAGCATTCGTTTAGATAAATCAAAAGAGCTGGCTGAATATTACCGCAAGCTGCTTGATGAAGGTCAGTGTACGGTTGAGCAATGGCGCCCAATGACAGAGCATTCTGTAGATTGGTCTCCTTTCCTTGGTCATGAGTGGGATGACGCCTATGACGGCGAGATGTCTCTGGACAAGTTAAAAACATTAGCCGACAGCATTGCTAATTTCCCAGCAGAGCTAAAAGTACAATCGCGTGTTAAGAAAATCTACGACGATCGTAAAAAAATGGCTTCTGGTGAAAAACTTTTAGATTGGGGGTTTGCTGAAAACCTAGCATATGCAGCTATTGTTGACGACGGTAAGCGTGTTCGTATTACTGGACAAGATGCAGGACGTGGTACTTTCTTCCATCGTCATGCTGTATTACATAATCAAAAAGATGCTAGTACTTACTTGCCACTTCAAAATATCAGAGAAGGCCAAGGCCCATTTGATGTGCACGATTCAGTGTTGTCTGAAGTGTCAGTATTAGCGTTCGAATATGGTTACACCACGGCAGAGCCAAATGGTTTAACTATTTGGGAAGCGCAATTTGGTGACTTCGCCAACTGTGCTCAAGTAGTATTTGACCAGTTTATTTCTTCAGGTGAACAGAAGTGGGGCCGTTTATGTGGTCTAACTATGTTGTTGCCACACGGCTATGAAGGTCAAGGTCCTGAACACTCTTCTGCGCGATTAGAAAGATTTTTACAGTTGTGTGCTGATCACAATATGCAAGTGTGTATTCCTTCAACGCCTGCGCAAGTGTTTAATATGTTACGTCGTCAGGTTGTACGCCCAATGCGTAGACCGTTAGTTGTAATGTCACCTAAATCTCTGTTACGTCACCCATTAGCTGTTTCTTCATTAGAAGAATTAGCAAGTGGTGTTTACCATAACGTTATTGGTGAAATTGACGAAGATATCAAAGCCGAAAACGTTGAACGTGTTGTGTTCTGTAGCGGTAAGGTATATTACGAGCTACTTGATCAACGTCGTAAGAACGAACAGAAAAACGTTGCGATCATTCGTGTAGAGCAACTTTACCCATTCCCAGAGAAAGAGCTTGCCGCTGAACTTGAACAGTACAGCCATGTTAAGCAATTTGTTTGGTGTCAGGAAGAGCCTCAAAACCAAGGTGCTTGGTATTGTTCACAGCACCACTTTAGACAAGCTATCCCTGACGGTACTTATTTGACATATGCTGGCCGCAAAGCATCTGCAGCTCCTGCTGTTGGTTATATGTCTGTCCATGTTAAAGAACAACAAGCGTTAGTCACTGACGCATTAAACGTTGAGTAGACCACTGTTGTGGTTAAAAGATTGTAAGGAATAAATGAATGACGACCGAAATTAAGGTTCCAGTTTTACCAGAATCAGTTGCTGACGCAACAGTCGCTACTTGGCACGTACAGGTAGGAGATAGTGTATCTCGTGACCAAGTATTAGTTGAAATCGAAACTGATAAAGTTGTTTTAGAAGTACCTGCGACTTCTGATGGCGTTATCACAGAAATTAAAGAAGATGAAGGTGCAACAGTTTTAGGCGAGCAAGTTATTGCTGTGCTAGAAGCTGGCGGTGCCGCTGCAAAACCAGCTGCTCAAGAAGCAAAAGAAGAAGCACCAGCTTCTACTGGCGGCGCAGCGCAGGACATTTTAGTACCTGTGTTACCTGAGTCTGTAGCAGATGCGACTATTGCTACTTGGCATGTTGCTGAAGGTGACGCTGTGTCACGTGATCAAGTGTTAGTTGATATCGAAACTGACAAAGTTGTGTTAGAAGTTCCTGCAACAGCTGACGGCGTAATGGGCAAAATCTTACACGCTGAAGGTGACACGGTTTTAGGTCAGCAAAAAATTGCTGAACTTATTGCTGGCGGCTCTGCATCTGCAGCTCCTGCAGAAAAAACAGAAGAAGCACCTGCGTCTGGTGGCGACGAAGTTGCTAGTCCATCAGTACGTCGTTTAATGACGGAAAAAGGTCTAACTGCTGCTGACGTAAAAGGTACAGGTAAAGGTGGACGTATCACTAAAGAAGACGTTGAAGCTGCAGCAAACAAACCAGCTGCTGCACCAGCTACATCTTCTCCAGCTCCTGCGGCTGCTGCATCAAATGTGTTAGGTGAGCGTAGCCAAAAACGTGTACCTATGACACGTTTACGTAAAACTATTGCTAACCGCCTATTAGAAGCGAAAAATTCTACGGCAATGTTAACAACGTTCAACGAAGTTAACATGAAGCCAATTATGGATTTACGTAAGCAGTACCAAGAAGTATTCGAAAAAACACATGACACGCGTTTAGGTTTCATGTCTTTTTATGTTAAAGCGTGTGTAGAAGCTCTTAAGCGCTTCCCAGCAGTTAACGCGTCAATTGATGGTGACGATATTGTTTATCACAACTTCTTCGACATCTCTATCGCGGTATCTACACCACGTGGTTTGGTAACACCAGTATTACGTGATGCAGACCAATTAAGCATGGCTGGTATCGAAAAAGCGATTAAAGATTTAGCTATCAAAGGTCGCGACGGTAAATTGACTTTAGAAGATATGCAAGGCGGTAACTTCACTATCACTAACGGTGGTGTATTCGGTTCATTGCTTTCTACACCAATCATTAACTTGCCACAAACAGCTATTTTGGGTATGCACAAAATCCAAGATCGTCCTATGGCAGTGAATGGCAAAGTAGAAATTCTTCCTATGATGTACTTAGCGTTATCATATGATCACCGTCTAATTGATGGCAAAGAGTCTGTAGGCTTCTTAGTGACAATTAAAGAATTGTTAGAAGATCCAACACGCTTATTGTTAGATGTTTAATCAATTATCTGATTAATGAAAAAGCCGCATTGATGCGGCTTTTTTTATGTTTACTGCTTAGAGCGATAATTACAAAAGATTTAAGTCTACAAATAAGTTTTCTAATAGCAGCGCAACTTGTTTATCGTTTTCTTCAAACTTAATACCAACACTCACTCGGCCTTGTTCATTTCGGCTATTACATACCGTAGCCGGAATACGCATCTCACCAATAGCGTAGTGTGTTACACAAACAAATATCTGTCTTTGCTTGACGTTAACAATGTCATTTTTTGCCCTAAAGGTAAATCCGCACCCCTTAAGTGATAGATCGACGATAATGCCATTAATCTCAACATTACTTTGATTTGGTTCATTTAGCGAGATCGCTGCTGGCATATGAGTGGTAACTCGCTGGTGCGCTCTCAATTGCCTGTTTTCAATTTTTTTCGGATAGTTCAGTACTATAAACCTTTCGGGTGTTTTTGTTATGTTTCTAATGGTACTGCGAAATGCAAAACAACAGCCATGATCGCCTTCAACAAGGTACCGGACAATAGCGACATTGCCTTCAACTAGTACATCGCTGTAGTTATCGCCTGAAGTAGGGTATTTTAAAATGATATATTTGCCGGTTTCATATCCGACAAGAGAAAGTTTAAGTCTTACTTGAACAGGGTGATTTACTTGAAAGTCGATCACTTTACCGGGAAGTAACTCAAAAATTGCACTGGCTTGGGAAGTTTCCTGAGCTTCGTCAATTACTGCTAAGTCAGCCATTGATTGTCCTTAATTTATTATGCCAGCCTGAATGATTTATTCTAATATTGAACAAGCTGATTGAACCGCATTACAGAGATTTATCAAAACGCGCGTTTACGAATACCGTGATAAATTTTTGTACAGTTGATCACTAATATAATCAAGTCAAAAAATAATCACAATGCATTAATGTAAAAAGAGTTTTCAATTAAGTACCATCTACTTGCAACAGTTAGGTTGCCTTGGGCAGTTACCGCCTTGTGAGCAAATGAGCCTAGCTCTGTTGTTTATGCCACGTTCAATCCAATTAATGTTTAAAATCCTAGAAACACTCATCAACTCTTGTTTTATATTTTTAGGTACCTCGCATTCACCATCGTTTTGCTTGCAAACACTACTTAATTCGCTAGCAATGGCCTCTGTGTCTTTCCCTTGTGCTTCTATCGCTGGATTTAAATCAATTCCTGCACAAAGTACATGAGGGTTTCCTGCCATATCGGAAACACTGACTGATTCACAAACATAAATACGGGGCTTGCCAGCAACGTCCATCAGAGATAATTGAGCGCTTGAGCCTGTTATTGGCGTCTGCATAGCTCTAAAAACTGCCCAGTGATGACAAGGGTTTTTTATCGCCGTCATATTACCCCAAGGCAATGGAATGCCATTGCCACGATAAACAGCTTTTAATTTACCAGGCGAGTAAGCGTCAAAATAGTGCCAATATTTATAATTGGAAACCGCGGTCATACGTCGCATTATAACTGACGCCGAAAGTCCTAGTTGGCGGTGCACGTCGATTTCGTAACCACCACGTTCGAGTAATTGCCTAAAGGGCACTCGTGGACAAAGCAGGGCACCAGCAAAAAAGCTCGATTCAAAGTCTCGCCATGCATGTACGATATCGTGTGGATTAACCGGTGTATTACTTGGTTGATTTTCATTGGCAATACGATGGCTTTGGCCGCCACCAATCGACATAATAATTTTATTGTCATTATTCGTGTTTGTCTCGTTTGCTTGGTGTAGTACACAATGACCAATGTAAGTTGCTAATTCATATTTCAAACGAGATTCAACTTTCTGCAATTTTTCATTAAGAAACAGAGTATTTGGCGGTTCAAAATACGAAGATTTAAGTTGTTTGGTTTTCGCGCCAGTTTCATCTGTCACATATTGTGAGTTATCACTGAACCAGCAAACTTTCACACCAAACTGTTTTAAAATGGTGATCAAAGCTTCAGGTGTCCAATGCATGTTTTTCTTGCCGATACTTTCCGCTGCTTTTTCCAAGTCTGGAAAATGATTTTGATGGTGTTCTTGGTGTGCTCTAATTAATAAGTGGGCAAATTGTTTACTCGACGTTCCTGATTGCGATAACAATTCAGGTATAGCGATTTGCAAGATGTCTTGAGTAAACAGAAAGCTTGGCTCCAATGCCATGCCGCTTAGTCCACCACCACGCTTGTTTCTTGTTGGCGTAATAGCTGACTCTTCAGGAGTATCATCGAGAAACCAGGCTAAATCTTTTTGAAAAACTTGGCCAATAACCTCCAGCATGTCAGTACTGGGAACTCTTTTACCACGCTCAATCATTGATAAATAAGACACTGACGGCGCATACTCAGGATCAATATGGATGCAGCGTGTCGATAGGTCTTCCATGGTCAGATTGTTACGTTTACGCAAATTTCTAATCTTGGTGCCTAAAAAGTGAGATTGTCTAAATAAACTCTTATTAGCCTTCATGTTATTTACTTGTTTATTTATTGAGCGGTAAAAACACTCTAGTATAAGTTTTGTAAAATTTACAATGTAAAATTTTATTTGTGAAATTTGATGAAAATTTTGGCTACACTGAAATTAGATGAAAAAACGAACGATAAACGCAGGGGTAGCAAAATGAACATCGCAATGAATTCAACCAAAACGTCAAACCTACATGACTTAGACAGGTTTATAACATCTGAAATCAATTTGATCGATGAGCAACAAAAACAATGTCAGTTGGCACTAACTGATTATGCGGTTAACTTTTTAGATAAAGTTTTTCCATTAACCAATGGCTCTCATCAACAAGTAGCAAGTTATGTTGTTTATTATCACCATTTATTAGCGTTTTTCCCTGATGGCAGCCAATCAGGCCTAGTTGATACAAAACAGTTCAAAGGTCTTTGTGGTCATAAAGAGCAACCTGATGCTTTATTGCTGCAAGCAGATGGACGATATGTGGAAGTAACTTTTCATCGCCAAGGTGATAGTAACCAAGCGATGCCTGCACAAATTGATGACATTCAAATTGAAGCGAATGAGCAAGATACAGAAAATGGCAGACAATGGTTTTCAATGTTAAAACTTAATCGCGATATGATGCTGGCTACGCCAACTTGTCATCAAGACTTTAAGCCCGAAGGAAAAAGTTTTACTTCAACATCAGGTGACGAGATTACGCTGTAGTAATCTCGGCCAAAACGCCTTTAGATAGACCGTTTGGCATACATAGTAGAAAAATAAAACACTTAGAAATAAACATTTTACCTATGTATGCTAATTAAACGTTTGTTTCAACACGTGCGGCAGGTCTGTGAAAGACGGTGTAACTTCAAAACTCAATGCTAATTTTCTATTGTTATCAAGTGCCGGTGTTATTGCCATGTTTGCAGCAATCTGGCATTTACTCTGTATCGTGGGCGGTCCAAGTTGGTACATCTTTGCTCGTGCACCTGAGCCAATCATTAACTCTGCGATTAATGGCACTTGGTTAGCACCCCTTGGCGCTTCGTTGATAGCTATTTTAATGGTTATTTGCAGTTTTTATGCTTTATCTGCCGCAGGTATTTGGCGAAAACTGCCTTTATTAAACGCCGCTTTATTCATTGTAGGTAGCATCTGCACCTTCCGTGGCATTATTGCTATCCCATTATTAGTATCGTCAAAGGGCATCGATATCTGGCAGGTCATTGCTAGTAGCGTGTGGTTTTATACTGGATTGTGTTTTATCTATGGATACTTAAATCAGCGCCATTTAAAGCGGTTAGCAAGAAAATAAAAATAGATGACAAAACCTTTGTCTCAATGTTAGTTTCAAATATTCAAGGGCTAAAGGGGTTGTTATGGAATGATTAACCATTTATTTGTATTTATCTTTGTTATTTTAACTAGCTTATTTAGCTCTTTGTTATCAGCCTCTGAAGCTAACAAAACGATCAAAATAAAAGAACTTATTGAAAAATATCGTTCAGATAATAATTTCAATGGTGTGGTGCTTATTGCTCATCGCGGTGAAATATTGTTTGAAGGAGCATTTGGCTATTCAAATTTTGAAAAAGCCTTATACAACAATATTGATACTAAGTTTCGAATTGGCTCTTTAACAAAATCGTTTACTGCTGTTTTAGTATTGAAACTAGTTCAAGAAGGTAAGGTTAAACTTGATTCGCCAATTAGCGATTATTTGCATTACTACCGAAGTGATACTGGCGATCAAGTTACTATCCGTCATCTATTAACTCACACGTCGGGTATTCCTAGTTTTACCGAATTACCTTATTTTAGAAGTGCAGTTAGTAGAATTAACTACTCCGTTGATGAGTTTACCAAACGTTATTGCAGTGATGACTTATCGTTTAAGCCTGGTACACAATTTAAATACAGTAATTCTGGTTATTTTATTTTAGGTAGTATCGTAGAAAAGGTAACTGGTCAGTCATTTGCTCGGGTGCTGAAAGAAAAGATATTGTTTCCATTAGGTATGAATAATACGGGTTTTGAAAATAACTTAACTAATACTCCTGACAATATGGCAACCGGATACCAAGGCAATTTAGGGCAGCTTGAACAAGCAGATTACATAAATATGTCTGTTGTCTTTTCTGCAGGCGCGATGTACTCAACTGCTCGAGATTTACTTTTATGGGATCGTGCTCTTTATACAGAAAAGATTCTTAAAAGAAACTACATAGAACAAATGTTTGAGCAAAGCCCTGTTCAAAACTATGGACTTGGTTGGTCGATAGATATGATTGGAAAGGGAGCTGGGGAAAAACAGCTTAAAAACGTTACTCATACTGGCGCAATTAATGGATTCCGTTCAAAGATATCTCGAATTATTGACGATGAATATCTGATTGTTCTACTGCAAAATTGGAATAAAAATACAATAAATGAAGTCCATCAAGGGGTAATCGACATACTATATCAACAATCCACTTTTGAGCCTTTTAATAAACAGCAAGGGGCGTTGTTTGGAAAGTGGATTCTAGCGAAAAAACAGTGCCCATTGAAATATAAACTAGAGCGACCACGATATAACGACAAATTTCAAAAATATCAGTTCCCCTATAAGGTAAGATACTATGGAAATGGAAGTGTTAAAATCCAATACCAACTAGGGAATGATTCAGGAAGTATGCTTCAAACAGTTTCTTTTGAAGATAGAAGTGACGATAAAAATGGTATATCAATTGGTTTTAAATCACCTCAAATTTTAACGTTAACTCATTGTAAAATCCTGTACTAAAACATGAAGTAATCTATAAGGTTATTTGCCTAATCGATAAGTAGCAATATACTTAAAGTTATATCAAGGAATGATTCTATTTATGATCTATCTGTTTAGGCATTTTTTTACACACAACGTCGAAAATTAATGAATGCAAATTTAACACCATGGCAGTTTAATAGCATTATTTGTATTCTCTACGTGCTGTTTGCCGCATTTACCATGGAGATATTAAAAACACTTGCCGTTTGGCCGCCAGCGGGCGTGGCTGTTGCAGGTGTTATGATTTTTGGCCAACGTGCTTGGTTAGGCATTGCTTTAGGTACGTTCTTTAGTGTGCTGATGTATTTCCTCATCAATAATCTTAATCCTTTCTCGTTTGATCATTTAGCCATCAATATATCAACAACCCTTGGTAACACCTTGGCGGCGTTAGTAGCTTTTTGGATAACAAATAATCGATTCAAAAAGCATGTCTTATTAACCAGTGTCGCTGGGCTTGCCAAAACTTTTGTATTTGCTGGTATAGCGATCGGTTTAGTTTCAGCACTTTTTGGTGTTGGTATTTATTATGTTTTAGGTTTGCAATGGATTGATGGTTTTTATCTTGGGCTATTAAATTGGAGTCTGAGTAATACGCTTGCCGCTATTGTCATTGCACCAGCATTGTATTTTCTTTGGCAAGATTGGCCTCATAAAATGTCTGTCGAAAACTCCATTCAACTGATACTGCTAATCCTAACAATTGCCCTTATTTGCTATTCAGTTTTTGGTCCTACCTACAAACACTTGTCGTTGCCAATTTTACAGCCGGCGCTGTTATTATTTCCTTTATTGTACTCAGCAATAAAATTATCACCTGCAGCGACAAGTTGTTTAAATGTCGTGGTATTTTTCAGTGCATGGATTGGCAGTAATCAAAGGTGGGGGTATTTTTATCATCATCACCCTGAAGCAGCTGAGGTGTCGATGCAGTTTTTCTTTTTATTTATTCTTTCTGCGGTGTTGTTGGTTCAGGCTGTCTTTATTCAACGAAAAAAGGAACAACAAAGGCTAACGGCATTTTTGGAGCAGAAGGTTGAAGAGCGAACTTATGAACTTGAGCAAGCAAGACAAGAAGCATTAGCGTTGTCTGTTACAGATCCTTTAACTCAACTATACAATCGACGTGGCTTTTTTAAAGCGGTAAATGAACAGTTTAGTCAGTATTTAAGGTATGCAGACTCTTGTGCTTTGTTGTTATTGGATTTAGATGATTTTAAATCTATTAATGATCAGTATGGGCACGCTGTAGGAGACAAGGTTATCGAAAAAACTGCAGCTATGTTAATACAACATAGTCGAGAATCTGATATCACTGGTCGAATTGGTGGAGAGGAGTTTGTTGTATTTTTACCACGAACAGATGCCAACAATGCGTTGACTATCGCTGAGCGAATTCGTAAAGATATCGCCCAGCAAATTATTACAACAGATAATCATCAAGTTACCTTTACCATTAGTATTGGTGTTAGTGCCTTGACCACTGAAGATAATGATATTGAATCACTATTGAGTCGATCCGATAAAGCGCTTTATCAGGCAAAAAATAGTGGACGCAATCAAGTGCAGTATTGTTAGATGTATTTCAACAAAAGAGTTAAATATTATCAGTTCTTTTGTTTAAAAAATTAGTTCTTTTGATGAGCCGTGATGAAGCCACCTGTTTTACAGGTGGCGATTTTGTAATGACTAACTATATCGCAAATTGTGCGTGATGTTAGGGGGAATTAAGCAGCGTTTTTTAAACTTTTTGCTTTTAAAGGCAATTCGTTCACTTGCTTCGTCCTTCCTGTTAGGTATTCATACAGACTACCAAAAACAAAAATTAATAATATGCCAAACACGGAATACCACATTGACCAATCAGTGTCGCTTTGCGTAACTTGTTTTTGTTCCTCTAATTTTTGACCCGTTACTTGTTGCGTATTTGATTGTGATTGAGCAGCTGCAGCTTCGAGTGGTTGAGCATTAAATTGTGGCGCAGTTAAACCAAAGCCTTGAGCAAGTTCAGTGACATTGTCTTTTAACTTGTCGTTATCTACATATAAGTTAAATTTCTCGACAAAGTCGCTATATTTTTCAACCAGTTTTTGTAAGCGCTCAGGAGATGCTTGCCAATAATTTTTGCGCTCGGCTTCTAACATACGCTCTATCATTCGGGCGAGTGCTTCAGGATTTGTTTTTTCAAACCAAGTGTCTAATTCCATATTAAGCTTGTCATCTAGGTAGACGTCGAAAAACTCATCCCATTGGTCACTGCGGATTAAGTTTGGGTCAACCACTTGCCAACCAAAGAAATTATCCATTCTTGAGCTCATAGAAACTGCGCCAGAATAACCTTCTTTTTGCATTTCCTTGATCCATCTAGGATGAAATACCCGAGTTCTCAGTTCTTTTGCTAAAAACAACGCTGCATCTTCAGCTTTTGCTTTAGTAGCATTTCTAAGGTTAGATACCACCATATCTGGGCTTTTGCCATCTAAGTTGCGCACAGCAAGTGATAAACTGCCAAAGTATTCAAATGGATCGTCAGAGCTTAACATGCCAAAAACATTCGACGAACGTGAAAACAATGCAATATCAGTCCCTGATAGTTGCTTGCCATACAGGTTAAGAGGGGCTCCATTAGCATCGGTTACTTTTTTACCCCAGCGACTTCGATCTGCGCCAAAGTAGTAGCCCATTTTATTCATGTAATTTTCAGCAATGACGGCGTCGGTTTCCCACTTGTCACTTGCCCAGGCTAGTTCATCAGTGCCTGAGCCGTAATCACCTGATTCATTTGAAAACACACGTACGGTGGATAAATAACTCGCTTCTTCATCGCTAATGCCTTGGGCAATTAAATCAGCTTTGATGCGTTCACTATTGCGCCAAATAGGGTTCGATTCTTCCTTTAAGGCGGCAACTTGTTCTACCGCTTTGGCTAAACGTTGCATGACATTAGGAAAAGCATCGCGATATAAACCCGTAGCTGATAACACCACATCAACACGTGGGCGTTTTAATTCTTCATAAGGAATAATTTCAGTACCAATGACGCGGCCGGTTGCAGACCATTTAGGTTTAACCCCCATGGCGTATAAAGCTTGTGCTTCTAGTACACCATAATGTCGCATGGTTTCAATTGACCAAAGCGAAAACGCCATTTTGTCTGGATACTTACCGTGCTTGGCTACATGGTTGCTGATCATCTGGTTGATCAATTCTTTACCTTGTTCAAACGCTGCCTGCGTAGGCACTTTTGATGGGTCAAAACCATATAAATTAAAGCCCGTTGCCAGTGATTCTGGATGTCTTATCGGATCGCCACCTGTTTTTACTGGAATATATTTGCCCGATAAAAAATCGCTGATACTTGTTAATTCACGAATTTGGCGCATGTCGTTAAAAAAGCCTTTGCCTTTATTGATATAAGCTAGCAGCTCTTGATCGATATCATCAATTGACACAGGTTGTTTTACTTGAGCATCCTTTAATAGTGGTTTAACAATGTAGTTAAGCGTGGTTTGATAACCTGAAAGTTGCTCTAAGTCTTGGTGACTTGATTTATCGACCAGCTTTGTTTGAGCTTTAAGCTTTTGTGCATTATCGCCATGAAAGCTGTGGTTATGATCTTGGTCGTCATGTTGATGACTAGCAACATCAAAATACTGATGTTCAAATGCCGCTGCCAGTTTAACAAAGTCGTTACCTAACATTTGGATCAGGGTTGATGTTAAAAGCGGCAAGTCGGCAAGCTGTCCAAAAGTGTGTAACCCTAGAGGTTGATTGGCACTTGCCAGTTCTTCTAAGTGCACATGAAGTGCATGGTAAAAAGCAGTAAAATCAGCGTCTATTTGCTCATTTTGCCAACCAATATCTTTACATATATTAATATCAAAACATGTGTCTTTGATTTGCTGAGCGGTTTTTTGTTTAACACCACCCTGATCAAGTTGTTTGTATTGATGCATTAACTCGTGCAAATGTGCAATATCACCGTGTAAACCAGCTGCGGCGAACGGCGGCGTCATGTGTGAAATTACCGTAGCACGGCCTCGGCGCTTGGTTTGCATTGCTTCACCAACATCGTCAACGATAAATGGATAAACCACAGGTGTATCCCAAACCGCAAGGTTGCCCTGATCAAACATAGATAAACCACGTTCTTTACCACCTAAATATTCTTGTGAGCCGTGTGTGCCCAAGTGAACAATGGCATCACTTTGCCAATAATCACGTGCATAAAAATAGGCAGCTAAATAAAAATGGTTAATTGGCACTATACCTTGGTGGTAAATGCCATTTTCATCATTTTTTTTATCTGACCGCGGAGGCTGGCGCATCACTAACATATTGCCATTTCGCATACGTGGTAAAACAAAGTAGTCTTTACCGTCGCGTTCGATCGCCATAAAGTTATCCTGCGGTTGTCCCCAGTGGCTTGTTACTTGATCTTGTAACGATTGTGGTAGGGTAGAGAACCACGCCTGATATTCTGCTATAGGCATTAATTCTGCTAAATCATCGCTGAGTAAAGCTTCAAGCTCAAGTTTGCGATAAAACGGGTCTAGAATTCGCTTAACTCTATCAGTAAAGAAACTGTCAGGTTGTTTTGGGATATCGTAATCGTGTCCATGGAGTTCAGTAGTAATAGCACTTAAGCTTTGTGGCACGTTTAAAAATGACGCGCCAACATCCGTATCCCCCCAAACAAAAACCGTAATTTTTTTCTCTGGGTTAGGTTTGTACTTTAAGCGGGTTAAATTTATCGCCTTGTTGACCAAGTGTTGTAGTTGGTAGTCGATAATTTGCAACTCTTGTGTTGTTCTATCTTTTGCCGCCACTATCATAGGATCAGTGACCCCGGCAGTTTCTGGTAATACTAAGGTAAAGGCCATCATTCCTGCGTCTACCCCTTGGTTATCCTGTTCCCAAGCTTCAGTGTTGCCAGCGTAGTAGGTCATCGCTTGCAACACGGGTACACCAAACTGTTCAAATTCAACTTTACGTTGATTAGCCCAGTGAATATTACGAAAATTAATGATCAAATCGACATTAATCTCGTTACTGTTTTCCAAGTACAGTAATTCTTTATAGTCTTGTGCTGCTCGGGATAATTTAAAAAAGAAGGGCACAACATGAACACCTGCCTGTTCAAGCTTGGCGATGGTTTGATCTATAAGCTGCGTTTGCTCAGTTTCAATGCTGGCGCGATTGAATAACAAGGCAACTTTAGCTTGATCAGCCTGTGGTTTTCGCCATTGATAAAACGTATCTAAATTGTTGCTGATTAAATTGGGCTGTTCTGGGTGATACAAGCCTTTGCTTGGAAAAATAATCGGAGCCTTAATTTTAAGCTGTTGTGCTGCGGCGATATTAGCTATGTCTTTACTAATAAAATTCAGTAGCTCGCTATAGTTTGCCCGTCCACCATTTCGCCAATAATCTTTAAATGCCGTTTGTTGTTTGTCATTAAAACCTTGTTGAGCTCTTTGTTCAATCAACCAACCTGGCGCGATTACATGTTTGTTCGTTGTAGCGATTATGGGTAAATAGCCTTGAAAAGTGGTGGCTGACTCGCGTTCAGATACACCGTCTAAAACAATGATGTCGTAATCAGATATGGTTTGCTCAAAGGCCAATATATCTTTGATTTGGCTGGCAGCTTTATGGCTGACTTGCCATTTTATAGGGTGCTGTTGTGCGATTTTTTTTAATAGGTCAACTTTGGCTTTGTTGCTGTGCGCTGAGCTAATAAATAATATGCTAGCGTCCTTGTCTGAGTAGCTATATGCGTTAGTTGCATAACAACACATCCATGCGATGATTAAGCTGGCGATAAATTTGATCATAAGTGAGGCTCGTTTTTTTAAGTTGAAGAGGTTTTTTAGCCCCTTCAACTTGTGTTTTTATTATTTGGCCGCTAGCGCATTAGCTCTGAAGGTGTAATTTCCTGAATTACCATCAGCATCATAATAGCTAGTGATTTGTAGTTTGAAATGGCCATTGGCATTTTTAATAATGTAAACACCGTATTGTGACCAAAGCTTGTGACCACCTTCTAGGTTGTAGGCATACCACTTGTGTTGATCGAATGCCGCGGTGCTATATTCGTTTGATTGGAAGCCGTAATAGCGAACTGCTTGAGGGTTGATATTTGTGTGCTCATTATTAAAGTCTTGGAAAGCTTTAGCGTCAGCATGTAAATTAATGTCAAACTTCGCACCACCTTCACCACAAGGAATGCTTAAGTCATAGGCGTCATCTGCTGTCACTTCCATTGCAGCTTCAAAACTAACGTACACTTGCTCTGCGTTGGCACACAACATATCCAAATCTAAATTGATTGTTTGCTCATTAACAAACTCTGTATCTGCTGCTGTTTGACGAGTATAGGTCAATTCAATATCAGACATTAATCGCGCAGAATTTCCGGCTAAATTGGTTACGCTAAATTTAGTGTATGCATCATTTGAACTAACAATGTAGTAGTTGTCGCTTGCAGCACTAACCTGGTGTGTACTGCTGTTGTAACTGTAAAAGCCAGTTAAGATTTCATTGCTGGTATCACCTGAAAATTCGCTTTCATCACTAGGAATGCTGTCGTTTGTTACTACTTCGTAATCTTCTAATTCAGTTTCGGCGTTAGCAGTTGTAAACTTGTCAGCAATGGCTTTGCCGTCTTGATCAAAAAAATCAGCGTTGTTGGCGGTAAAGTGCATCAACACAGTGTTGTCAGCATGTTGGTTTAAAAACACTTTTGTGCGTTGAAAAGCGATGTCCCATTCTTTATTTTCTTTAGCTTGCTCTGTCGTCAATTCCACCACTTCGCCGTTATCTAAATCAAAATAAACCGTTTTGGGTGCTGCTGATGAGCCGGTAGCAAAAGGACCAAATTGGCTAACAACGGGTTTGGGATCAGGCGTTGGCTCGGATGTTGGTGTAGCGTCATCTTTTGATGACGAGCCTCCGCCACAAGCGGCTAGCAGCAAAGCTAATGATAAAGTTGAAAGGGTAGGTAAGTGTTTCATGTGGTTGTCTCTCTTTGTTTCACTTATTAAGTGAGCGGTTAAAATTGGTAATGAAGGCCAATGCGAAGCTCTTGGCTAGATACTGGTCTGGGATCAAAAAGCCCCGTCTGAACGGCATCAGGGGATTGGTGTTCATTAAAGATATTATCTAAAGCTAGGTACCAATTAATTTGGTTGGTCAATTGTTGCTTTAGATTAAAATTTACTGTGGTGTAGTCTTTTTTAGCATAGCCAACAAATCCGCTCGGTAGCGCTTCGTCCGCTTGATACACTAAGTACAACAAGGCTTCTATGTCATAACTAGGTAATTCAACGCCTAAGTTAAACTTAATTTGGTGGCGAGGCCTCGTACTGAGGCGTTTACCTTGGGAATCCTCACTATCGATGTAACTGTAGTTAACTTGGCTGTACCAATGGTTAAACTTGATTTCATTCGATAAATCAAAGCCATAAATTTTTGAAGAGGCGATGTTTGTATAAACGGATATATTTAAACCCGTTAGCTCAGACTGTGCTCGATCAATAACGGTTGTGATTAAATTATCGGTTTCTGTGTAATGGGTGTTAAGTTCTGCTGAATAGTTTGCTGCACCATTAAACACTGTAGTTTGATGACTTAAGCCAATGTTAACACTGTCAGATTGCTCCGGGTTTAGCTTATCGTTGCCTAACACCATATAACCTAAGTTACTATGGTCAAAAACGTAGTACCTTTCTTTTAAATCAGGTACACGATAGCCTTGCCCGTAACCGGCTCTAAGCTGCCACTGAGATGATTTGTTACCCAGTTGCAACATACCACTGGTGCGTAATGCCGAATGAAAACCAAAATCTGAGTCTTGTTGCGCGCGAAATCCAGCAAGCCACTGATAAGACGATTTTATAAAGTTGTATTGGCTGTAAAGCTCGACACTATGGCGATTTTTACCATCAATTTCTACACTTTGTGTCGCTGGTTTTAATTGATTTAAACTGTCATAGTGCACGACAAAACCTGTGACAACTTCACCGCCACTTTGACCTGCTGATTTTGGGTTCGTTGAGCCATGTTGCCAAACTTTGATCCCGTCAATTTCAGCAAGTTCTATATCCGATTCACGTAAACTATTTGATTGGCCGCTGGTTTCTTGATGTTTGATGTATCGGGTATTGACTTTCCAATTAGCGTCACTGTTGTTTAAATTGATATCAACTTGATGCTGATCGACATCTGAGCGGTAATAAAGCTTGCCCATTTGACCGGGAATAGAAGACGATGCTCGCTTTTTACTTTCTTCAAAATATTGATATTTGAACCTTGCCTCAGTGAATTCAAATGCTTTATAACTTTGCAGATTAAAGAATGTTTTATCTAAAGCAGCGGCGTTATGGCTAACAGTATTAGCATTATAATCAAAACCTGCGTCTTGAATGACTTGAAGGTTAACTTGGTGGTGCCAGTTAAATAACGTGGATGAGGCGTTAATTTTAAATAAATGTGACAACTGATCGCCATCACGTTTTTTAAGGGCATTGTCTAAATAAGAGCTAATTTGATAAGTCAGCGATAATTGCTCGTCTTGTTCTCTTTTGGTGATGATATTGATCACACCACCCATAGCAGAGCTTCCATACAGTACAGAAGACGCACCCTTTATAACTTCTATTTGTTCGATGTTGTTAACACTGACCTGGTCTAAATCAACGGCGCCATTAGCTGGGGAGATAAGTGGCTGACCGTCTATCAGTACTAGTACATGTTTGCTATCAAAGCCCTGCATTTGTATGTTGTAGCCATCTTTTGCACTACGAGTGATAACAACACCGGGAATAAACTCTAATGTTTGCGCTAATGTACCCTGAGAAATAAGAGCAATAGTATCTCCACTGATCACTTCGACAGAAACTGGCGAATTACTTAATAATTTAGGTGTTTTTGTGCCAGTGACAACAATGTGTTCGTCAATCTCTGTTTTAAGGTTATTTGCCATTAAATGTGTAGGTAACAGCAATAATGACAATGAAAGCGGCATTAAATAATTCAAAATATTTTTCTATTTGGGCAGTAGGTATTAGCGCAAAATTCTACAAAACCTTTTGTAAATGTCAATATAAATACGAATGATTATCAATTGGGTGTGTGAGGAGGAAGATGTATTTATTTTTAAGGTTTTGTTATCTAAAACTATTTTGAAAGAAAAATATTAAGAAAAGTTAGCATGACTACTTCTGAGCGGCATGCTAACTTTATTGAACAGATGTTTAGTTTTGAACGCCACCTAACGTGAGTTTTGCAGGATCTAACAAACGGGCTAGCTCTTCCTTACTCAGATCTGTGTGTTCAGCAGCAACATCAATAATTGGCCTTTTTTGTTTATACGCTAATTTGGCGATTTCAGCGGCTTTTAAATAACCTATGATAGGGTTTAGCGCAGTAACTAGAATGGGGTTTTTAGCTAAAGCTTGTGCTAGTTTTTCTTCATTTACGGTAAAACTTGCGATGGCTTTGTCTGCTAGTAAAACACTAACATTAGACAAAATTTCAATGCTTTCCAGCAAGTTTTTGGCGATAACAGGCAGCATCACATTTAACTCAAAATTCCCCGATTGTCCGCCTATAGTAATCGTGGTGTCATTACCAATCACTTGCGCAGCAACCATAGCGGCAGCTTCTGGAATCACCGGGTTTACTTTGCCTGGCATGATTGAAGAACCCGGTTGAAGTGCTTCTAATTCAATTTCACCTAAACCTGCTAGTGGTCCTGAGTTCATCCAACGTAAATCATTAGCAATCTTCATGATACTAACCGCTGTTGTTTTTAACTGACCAGAAAGGGCAACCGCGATGTCTTGTGAGCCGATGTGAGTGAAAAAGTTATTTGCGGGTGTAAATTGAATACCTGTTTTATCAAAAAGTGCTTTGTTAAATGCTTTGGCAAAAGCAGGATCAGCGTTAATACCCGTCCCAACCGCCGTACCACCTTGAGCTAAACTCTGAATGCTAGGCTGCATTAAGGTCAGCTGCGTAATATTTTGAGCGATTTGATCAGCCCATGCATTTAATGATTGGCCTAAAGTAACCGGCATGGCATCCATTAAATGAGTGCGACCTGTTTTGACAAAATGCTCAACTTCTTTTGCTTTTTCACGAGTAGTCTGTTCAAGGTGGCGAAGGGCAGGCAATAACTTTTCGCTAAGTTCTATCGCCGCACTAATGTGTATGGTTGATGGAATAATGTCGTTGCTACTTTGTCCATAATTAATGTGATCATTGGCGCCAACGGTATCACCATAAATACGGCTTGCTAAGGTAGATAATACTTCATTAGCATTCATATTTGAGCTGGTGCCAGAGCCAGTTTGGAACACATCAACAGGGAAATTTTGCATATAATCTTCCGCTAACAATGCTTCTACTGCTTGCTCAATTGCTTGTCCCATTTGCTTGGGAATAAGCTTGAGTTCGCTATTCGCCTTTGCTGCGGCTTGTTTGGCAAGTAAAAGTGCCTTAATAAATGTTTTAGGCATAGATTGCCCACTTATGGGGAAATTATTTACTGCACGCTGTGTTTGTGCGCCGTACAGTGCATTTGTCGGCACTTGTAATTCGCCCATGCTGTCTTTTTCGATGCGGAACTGACTCATGAATTCTCCTAAAGGATTAAAGGCTATGTGATACATACTGACAGCTAATATTGAGCTCTGCCATTAATTGACGAATATGGCGTTGCGATTTATCGCTGTCAGCAAGTTTTTGTAAAGAGGATATTGGTTGATAAATATGATCTAAGCAGCATCGTCGCCAATGCTCAGGTAACAGCTCATCGACGATGGTTTCTAATAACAATCTAAATTGCGCTTCATATTGTTTACGCAAAGTCTGTCTGTTGTTAATCGCTGATAGAGCAAAATTCTCTTCCGATAGCCATAAGTTAATAAGCAAAGGGTTGTTAGGCTCATGAGCAAATCTAATTTTGTTTCTTAGCTGCTCAATCACAATGCTAGTCATATTAATACAAGATAAAACGATTTTAATTGATGTTAATGCAATTAATTATCATTATCAATATTGGCGGGTAAACTTGTTTGAAAGTGCCAGAACAAAATAGCGGGAAGTGTATTTCCAATTAAAATAAATATTTAATTCAATTGGCATAATTCGTTACCTAACTGAAAATAAGGTAACGAGTGCTAGAGGTGACTTTACGTTATTTGCAACACGGAGCGCCAAGTCGGCTACTGGCTGTTGTGTTATCAATCTAGATGTACAAATGTGAGCTAAGCTACTACTGCGTGATTTTCGCTAGCTCAACAAAGTCGGTTAAATATCCTAGATGTTGTTCGTCTTTACGCAGACCAATAAAAATTTGTTTAGCAATGCCATGTTGACCAAAACGCAGGCTTTTAATGGACATTGTTTTTGAATACTCATCAACTAACCAACCAGGTAGGGCGCAAATGCCTCGGCCAGCAGCAACCATTTGTAACATGATTTCAGTCGTTTCTATGACTTTGTGTTGTTTTACCGTGCATTTTGCAGGATCTAGAAATTGGCTAAAAATATCTAAGCGTTTAGGTTCGACCGGGTAACTAAATAGCACTTCGTTGCTAAGTTGTGTAGGTAATACAGAGTCTTGCTTAGCAAGTGGATGAGATGCAGCAACCACTAAGCGATGTTCATAATCAAAAACCGGAATGTATTGAATTTTTGGCTTAAATAAAGGATCGGGGGTGATGATCAAGTCTATTTCATAACTCAATAACGCACCTAATGCACCAAACTGAAACTCTTGTTTTACATCAATATCAATGTCAGGCCACTGGCCCAAGTATGGTTGGATGACTCTTAATAGCCATTGGTAGCAAGGGTGGCATTCCATGCCAATACGCAGCGAACCTCTTTCGCCTTTGGCTATTTGGCTTAATAGTAATTCTGTGTGTGAAAACTGGGGTAACACTCTGTTTGCTAGATTTTGGATACGTTCACCCGCAGCGGTAAGGCGCAATGTTCTACCATCTTTTTGCCAAATGGTTGTTGATAGCTGCCCCTCAAGTTTTTTTATACTGTGGCTAAGAGCAGATTGCGACAGGTGCAATGCGTCTGCGGCTTTTGTCAGGGTTCCATGTTCTTTAATTGCCGATAGAATTTCTAAATGAATTCTCTCTAACATTGGTTAACTCCAATTTAAATATTGAGCTCGATTTTATCAGCTAAGAGCTTCAAATAAAGTTGAATCTCTAACATTTTGATAAAGCGGCATTAAATGTGAAAGGTGGCAACGAAGTGGTGACACAATTGCGCTGCAATTTTTTTATTCGCATTTGTGTCACTGTGTTTAAGATTAAATTTGGCTTACTAATTCCTGACGAACGATATTTGCCCCAGCACTTAAGGCGTTAAGCTTAGCTCTTGCTACTTCACGAGATAACGGTGCCATGCCACAGTTTGTGCAAGGATAAAGCTTGTCAGCATCGACATAATTTAATGCTTTACGCAGTGTTGACGCGACTTCTTCCGGCGTTTCTATGGTATTTGAGGCAACATCGATAGCACCGACCATAATTTTTTTACCACGAACCAATTCAAGCAACTCAATAGGGACATGAGAGTTGTGGCATTCTAGGGAAATGATATCAATATTCGATTGTGCCAATTTTGGGAACACTTCTTCGTATTGACGCCATTGAGTCCCTAACGTTTTTTTCCAATCGGTATTGGCTTTAATGCCGTAACCGTAACAAATGTGAACGGCGGTTTCACAGTTTAATCCTTCTATGGCTCTTTCGAGTGCCGCAATGCCCCAATCGTTAACTTCGTCAAAAAACACATTAAATGCTGGTTCGTCAAATTGAATGATATCAACACCAACGGCTTCTAGTTCTTTTGCTTCTTGGTTGAGAATTTTGGCAAACTGCCAAGCCAGTTGTTCACGACTTTTGTAATGAGCGTCATATAAGGTATCAACCATGGTCATGGGCCCGGGAAGTGCCCATTTTATTGGCTGATTTGTTTGCTGGCGAAGAAACTTCGCATCTTCAATAAATACAGGTTTTGGGCGACTAACAGGGCCAACAACAGTGGGCACATCTGCCTCATAGCGATCGCGAATTTTTACCGTTTTTCGCTGTTCAAAATCAACCCCATCAAGGTGTTCAATAAAAGTAGTTACAAAATGCTGACGTGTTTGTTCACCATCACTGACGATATCAATGTTAGCTTGTTGTTGTTCGTTTAACGCAATACGTAAGGCATCTTGTTTTCCAGCCGATAAGTGGTCATCTTGGAGTTTCCAAGGTGACCAAAGTTTTTCTGGCTCTGCTAACCAAGAGGGTTTTGGCAAACTGCCAGCCGTTGAAGTCGGTAATAAAATTTTCATGATAAATGCTGCTATCCCTTGTTTTTTAATGCGATTAGGCGTAATTGGCTGACCATTGCTCTAACAATGACTGGTAGGGCTTTATAAAATGTTCTTCGGCAAACTTGCCTTGTTTAATCGCTAATGCACTGCGCTCTTCACGGTCATAAACAATTTGTGTTAACGAATGATCTTGGTTTTTTAAATTAGGCTGATAACAATTTCCTGCAACGGCGTTTGCGTTGTAAATTTCAGGTCGATAAATCTTTTGAAACGTTTCCATGGTGCTAATGGTACTGATCAGCTCAAGGTTGGTGTAATCATTAAGTAAGTCACCAAAGAAATAAAAAGCCAGCGGAGCTACGCTATTTGGCGGCATAAAATAACGCACCTTTAAGCCCATTTTTTTGAAATAGTGTTCGGTTAATGACGATTCATTAGCACGATATTCATAGCCTAATACCGGATGTTGATTTTCCGTACGATGATAAATTTTGTTATCCGATACACTTAAACAAATAACGGGGGCTTTTTTAAAGTGTTGCTTATAGGCTGCTGAGTTAACAAACAGTTTAAAGAGTTTGCCGTGCAGGTCGCCAAAGTTATCCGGAACACTAAAAGATTGTTGATCCTTATTATGATCAAGCAGTAATACGCTAAAATCATAATCTCTTACGTAAGAAGAAAAATTATTGCCAACAATGCCTTCAATACGCTCATTGGTAAGGTGGTCAACAATTGTGTTTTTTAACACTTCAATGGAAGGGAAGGCTTGATTAGTGCCTTGAATATCAAGATCAACCGAAACAATTTCTAACTCTACAGAATAGCGATCTCTTGTTGGATTATCCCAAAAAGCTCGTGCGTTAAAACTGTTATTGATCATCTTCAATGCATTGCGCAGGTTTTGCTGACGACTTTTACCTCGCGCTAAGTTAGCAAAATTTGTGGTAATGCGAGTACTGTCTGATGGACGATAATTTTCATCAAGGCGATGATTTTTGATGGTAAAAGTAAAATCTGTATTCATGTCGACTTGTCATCCTTAAATCTACGAAAAGCACGAGTGTGTATAACCAAATACTCAGTGTTTTTTAAATAACTAAAATATGAATTAAATGTATGGTGTGATTTATACGTTGATGCTTACATGAATAAAATTGATTTTATTTCATTGTTCTATGAATAATTTGCATGATAAGGGGGCTGCACTCAAGTTGAGGATAATTTAAAGCTAAACTACTCAAGTAAATAACCTCAGCTTCGTAAAGTAATGCCTTTTTAGCTTCTAATGTTAACGATAGGATTGCTCAAATTTAGATAGAGTAAATTTAAGTAAGAAATAGGTATGATGGAGGTAACCGCTCAACAACGTTGAACGGTCAAAGTGTTAGTGAGCTTGTATTAAATTAAACGAAGATAACTGGTCTATATTTTCATTTAACGCAGTTTCGATACTATCTAGAGCAATTAACTTTTCACAAATCTCGATAGTTTTTTGTTCAACGATGTTAACGTCAGACGATATTTCTAGCTCTAGTACATCACCCATACTTTCCATGCGTTGTTCAAAGCTTTCTTCGCGTCGCTCGTTATTCTCTCTTGTATCTTCAATTGCTTGTCCTACGGCACCTAACATAGTACCGATAGATTCAGTAACCAGTGCTTCAATTTCTTGTTCAAAGGCGCCAGCAAATACTTCTTCCAGTTCGTCAAAATCTTGTGGTGCTATGTAAAAACTGTCATCAGAATGTTTAAAACGCTTTTTCAGCCGCCATTGTAATTCATCAAACTTTTTCTGTAAGCGTTGGTGCGAAGAGCTGTTTTCTCCAGTAACACTAGCAACTACTTTGTTAACAGCATTTAGGCCAACATCAACACTTTCGATAGCAATAGAAACAATTTCAGGAACTTGTTCTCTGATCCCTGTCGCATATTGTTTTACTAAATGCGTTTGTTGATCCGATAGATAAACTTCTCTACCTTGAACAAATAGCTGTCTATCATGATTGATTTGAACAAAGGTAATACCCTGTTCAAGAATGCGAATATGTAAAGGGTCAATTATCACGCCATGTCTAAAATTAATGTCACAATGTGCATTAGCTGACGCTTGTGTAGATGACAATGCTATTGCACTGACAGCGCAGGCAAGTATAGCTTGATTAAAGTTTAATTGTTTCATGAGCTAGTAACGATTGGGTCTATTATTATTTTACGTTCTTTATATCGCAACTTACTGGGACCATACTCGCGTTTAGTTTTTTCCTGAAAGTCGCCAACAATCATTTGAACACCGTGATATACGCGTTCAGTTGCCTCTACTACAACACTTGACAGGTATTGTTGAATTTCTTCTTCAAAAATTTCCTTTTCGTTTAGCAGATCTGCAAGCACACTTGCCTGGTGACGATAAGTACTTAATACCTTATTAAGCATGTCAGGGTTTACTTTATCCTTTGGCAATTTACGCAATTTATTACTGGCATCTTTCAACTCATCAGTCTTTTGGCTCTCAGTCGCAATGCGTTCATCTAGCGCCTCAAGTTGTTGGTTTAGTTCTGCTAATTTATGTTCAAATGTAATAATTGTTGTACTACCTGCCGTGGCCCCAACTGTACCTGCGTGCACCGAAGAGCCTGCTGTAATGTGGCCAGCAATCAGTTTGCCATTAGCTTTATCTTCAGTACCAACCCAGAGGCGTTCATCCACTCTGATAATACTGTGCATTAATTGATTTTCAATACGTAAATTTTTACAAGATATTTCAGCGTATTGACAATATTTAGCAAAAATGCTGCCTTTGGCTGATAAATTGGCACTCATGTGAATATCGGCAATAGCATGTCCTTCCACTTCCTGTTTTTTGCCTATAATGCCACTACCAATAGTAATGTCACCACCAGACTCTATAAAAGCTGATTCTACGAAGCCACCAACAGTGATGTCACCGCGAGCCGTTACTTTCATGCCCTCACAAACATCACCATCGATAATTACACTGCCTTCAAAATCAATGTGTCCGGTACTCACGTCTACATTTTTAATTTGGTAGACTTCGTCAACCTGCATGCCGTTATCAATAAGGCGGGGCAATCCGACACGAGTAGATATTAATATCTCATTATTTTTAGGACTAAGAGTTGTGCCTTCACCTGCCTGTAGTTGGCAGTCTTCACCTGGCTTCGGTTCAAGCGGCGTACCCGTAACTGAATAACCTTGGATGCCTTCAGTTAGTGGGATTTTTTGCGCAAGAGGGTCGCCAATTTTCACACAAATGATGTCACCCAGATCGCGCATATCAACCGAGCCGTCTTCACGTTGTTTTGGTTGTAAAATCCGCTCCTGGGCACTTTGAACGAGTTGTTTAATTTTAGCGTCTTTGCCGTTAATGGCATCTTTGCCTAGTGCGATTTGTCCTTTGACGATTGAGCCCGGCGGCTCTTTTGCTGCATGTTGGGCTAACTTAACTAACTCTTCTTTACTAAACCCTTTAATAACACCAGCTTCTTTTGCCGCATTAAAAATTGCCTTGGCAGTTAAATGAGCTCCACCAAGAGCTGTCGTTATTTCAGCTGAAGCGCTCATTTCATCTGAACTTAACTCTATGGAAATGGTGGCATCTCTGCGCTCAAGGACTTGGTAGGTAATTTCTCTACCGCTTTGACCATTTTGTAAGGGTTTTAAAACACTGTTGAGTTCAGCAATGGCATTTTTAATATTGCCTGTGTCAACGTATAAAGCGGTGTATTCGGAAGATTCTATCATCGCGTTGACCTTGGCCTCATCAATCATGTCTGAACCTTTAATCGGCTGCAATACCAAGTCGATATTATTCTTTTTATTTGGAACTAAACTTGCTTTTGTCACGCGAAAAATCTCTGTCTAATACGGCTTAATTTATATGTAATTTTCTTGATGAATGCGAATAAAGTTAGGAGTGCCAGCTTTAGAGTAATCAATTTTGTATTCTTTGTTGTCTAATGCTTGTACAAAAATAAGTGTTTTAGTTTCACCAAACACCTCAGTTGAACCGACATCAACTACTTCTTGATACGCTTTTTTTGCATCTGAACGTTTGTGAGGAACCTCGCCTTTGTAAATACCGATACCACGGTTACTAACGATAACTACCGGATGGTGGCCATTAACAATAAGTAAATCAAACTTACGGATTTTATGAATAATGGTATTTCTGCCACTAGTGATGAAGTTTTTTTCAATCAAAATGAGCTCCCAGCTAAAATATAGCTTTGCTAATTATCGGCGAGATCTGTATTTAATTTGTTGTAATGCTTATCTCGCGCACGATAAAGGGTAATATAGTGCTTTAGTTTAAATATATAAAGTTTTGATTTAGTACGCAATAAATAACATGTGTCGTGTCTACATTCAAAACGATTATCTTATTGGGTTTTAATTGCTACTTTTCCATGTAAAAAGGTGTTTCTATCGAGCTTAATAATTCTCTGCGAATAAGATCTAACGCTCTGTTAGCTACCATATTTTGAAAGTATTCTCGATTTCCTTGGATTAAAAAGTAACGGCTTTTAAGATTTTCGCTTGTGCCCCATGCTATCCAAACTGAACCAACTGGTTTTTCTTCACTGCCACCTGAAGGGCCTGCAACGCCAGACACAGCAATAGCATAATCGGCACCCGATGCTTGAATTGCACCTAGCGCCATTTCTCTAACAACCGCTTCACTAACTGCGCCATGTTGTGCCAAGGTTTGCTGTTTTACGCCAATCGCTTTATGTTTAATTTCGTTTGAATAGGTGACATATCCTGCTTCAAAAGCTTGAGATGAGCCTGCTATTCGCGTAATTAAACTTGCTATTAACCCACCTGTGCACGATTCAGCAGTGGTAATGGTCTGGTTTTTGTCTTTTAACAGCGTTAAAACTAATTCAGCCATTGTTGGAGGCTGATGTGTGATTTCTGTCAGAATGTGATTGCCTAACAAGGTTTTTAACTGTTGGAAACAACCATTCATTAATGGACGGTGGCTGGTATCTTTAATGATCAGCTTAACTTCGAGCATAGGCGATGCTGCACGATACCCCAAGGATACTTCACTTGGCCAATCAGCAAACTGGTCAGATATTAATTGTTGAAGTTTTGCTTCACCCAAGCCAAACGTTAACAGACGTTTAACTTGATGTTGCTGAGTTTTACCTATTTGCTGGCTAATTGTGGTTAAAATTGAATCAGTCAACATGGCTTCAAGTTCACTTGGCACGCCAGGGGTACAAATAATAGTGCATTGATTAAGTGATACTTTAAAGCCTACGGCACTACCAAGGGGGTTATGTACTACTTGCGCGCTTTCTGGTAACAAGGCTTGTTTTAAATTAGCTGCACTTAGCGCTACACCCCGCTGTTTGCACCATTGCGCTAAATGTTGTTTTGCCGTTGGATTTTCAACTAAAGGTTGCTGGCATGCTAATGCTAACGCTTCTGCGGTTAAATCATCAGTTGTTGGGCCTAGGCCGCCATTAATAATCAATACATCTGCAGTGTGACTCATGTGAACAATTTCTGCGACCAGCAAATCTAAATCATCTTCAATGGTGACTTTTCGGTTTACTTTAATGCCTAAATCCATTAAATACTTTGCAATAAGGGCAGAGTTAGAATCGACGATATCGCCTGTCATCAGTTCGTTACCTGTTAACAGGAGCTGCAGGTTAGTATGGGACATAAACTTAAACTTAGATGAAATTTGAAGGCTAAATGTAACGAGTTAAAAGTTTTTTTTAAACCTTTTTATCACCTAGGGTAACTAACTAGAAAAACAGAATGAGAATTTGAAGGAAATCATAATGAAAAACATTATTTTAGCGGGCATTGTATTAACGACATCACTTCAAGTATTTGCTGACGTTCGTGATGAAGTAAAAAAGAGTTTTGTTGTCTCTGAAGGCGCAGAGTTTAGACTGAGTAATGTTAATGGTGAAGTAGACGTTCAAGGCTGGGATAAAAACGAGATCCAAGTTGTCGCTATTATTCAAGCAAAAGACCAAGAAGCTCGTGACCGCATTGAAGTGGATATGAAGGAAAATAGTCGTGGTGTTAGTGTAGAAACACAATATAAAAAGTCGAGTTGGGGCAATAATAGTGGAGGCAGTGTTAACTATCAGGTAAAACTACCGCACGGCACAAAGTTGTCTGAAGTCGAGTCAGTCAATGGTTCTATTGTGATTGAAGATGTGTCAGGTGAAATGAAGTTGACGACAGTTAATGGTTCAATAGATGCTAGTGGTTTAACCAAAGACAGTGAAGTGACATCGGTTAATGGCGGTATTGAAGTTAAGTACGCGGGTATTGCAGACTCATTACGAAATATCTCTGTTGAAACGGTTAACGGCCGCGTGAAATTAGTATTGCCTAAAGCAATTGGTGCAGATATTGAGGTGGAAACCATGCATGGTAGCATTCGCAATGACTTTGGTCTTGAAGCGAAGAAAAATGCCTTTATTGGTCGCAGTTTAGAAGGCACTATTGGTGATGGTCGTGTAAGAATTAACATTGAAACAGTTAATGGTAGCGTGAGTATTGATAACTAACACGTAAATGATATAACTAAAAAAGCGGCGCTAGCCGCTTTTTTCTATCTAAATAACAGTAGAATAGCCCACTTATTTTTTTTATTTGGTAATTAAAATGTTTGATCGTCAGCAGTTAGTTGGTAACTGGTTTAGAAGCGATGTTCAACCTAACGGTGATATCCACACTGAAATGGCGCAGTTGTCGATTGATGGCGAATACGAATTTAGTTTTGTTGTTTACGACAAAGATAACAATCTGATTCAGCAAAACATTGAGTTAGGTGATTGGGGATTAGTGGGAGACATTCATTTTACTATTGCAAAAGCAGAAGTTATTGATGATGAAACCTTACCGATGGATATGGCAGATGAAAACAATTACCACGCTTACCAAGTTTTAAAAATCGACGCGCGAGAGTTTAAATATCAGCATATTGTTAGTAAAGAAGTGTTTATACTTAAGCGTGTAGTTGATAATATCGCACACTGTTAGTTCTAGAATTTAATTCAAATATATTTTTGAGAGTCTCATGAAACAAATACAATCCGCCAGCCTGATCACGGCAATAAAAACTCCATACAATGATAAAGGTGATATTGATTTAGCAACATACGATAAATTAGTTGCTAAACAAATAGAGGCGGGCGTTGACGGAATTATAGTTGGTGGTACTACAGGTGAAGGGCACTTGTTGAGCTGGGAAGAACATTTAATGCTTATCGCCCACAGTGTTCATCAATACGGTAAAGAATTAATTATTGTTGGTAATACTGGCAGTAACAATACTCGTGAAGCAATCAAAGCGACTGAAAATGGCTTTGCCATGGGAATGGATGCTGCTTTGCAAATTAACCCTTATTATGGCCGCACCTCAGATCAGGGGGTAGTCGCCCATTTTAATAAAGTATTAGAAATTGGTCCGGCATTTATCTACAACGTACCTGGTAGAACAGGTCAAGATTTAACACCTAATATTATTGAGCAAATAGCTGACCACCCTAATTTTATTGGTGTGAAAGAATGTGCTGGTAATGAACGTATCGCTTATTACGAGCAAAAAGGCATTGCTTGTTGGTCAGGAAACGACGACGAAAGTTTTGCGGGAAGACACCAATTTGGATCTCATGGTGTAATTTCTGTTACCTCTAACTTAGTACCAGGTTTAATGCGTAAATTGATGGATGACTCAGATCCTACGTTAAATGAATCTCTACAGGAGCTAATGCATTGGTTATTCAGCGAGCCTAATCCAATTGCGATCAATACTAGTTTAATGATGACAGGGGCGGTAGAGCCTAATTTTAGGTTACCGTACCAAGCATTAACACGTGAGCAACGCGAGATTGGTTTAGCGCTTATGAAAAAAGTGGGTGTTGAGCATTTAGTTGGCGATGTACTTCATATTTTAGAAGACAGTGCAATCAGTTATACACCTTAGCAATTTAAGGTAATCGAGTTACCGATTTGCTCTAGATTTGGTCTAAGCGCTGTTGGTAACTCTACCACTTTTTCTTGTGTGGTTATCGGACAAGAAAAACTGAGTTTCACCGCACATAACTGCAAATTTACTTCACTCTGGCAATCGCCTTTACCATGTAATCTATCGCCAACCACGGGGAATCCTTGGTGCGCGGCATGTATTCGAATTTGATGTTTACGTCCTGTTTCGATTTTCACTTCAACCAAGCTCAGATTGGCCTCTTGATGATAAGCTAAGGCACTAAAGTGACTCAGCGCTGGCTTTTGGTCTACGTATTGGGTTTCAGTGTGACCTTTTAATTGGTAATGGCCGTGGCAAATAATGTGATAAGTTTTCGAAAGCTGGCGTTGCTCAAACATTTGACTAAGTGCTTTAGCGGCTTTTTTACTATGGGCAATCATGATAAGGCCCGATGCGGCTCTGTCTAATCGATGTACCAAAAAGGCAGGGCGTTGTGGCACTGTATGTTGTTCCGCCCAGCGAGTAATGGTGCAGTGATCACTCCATTTACTACCTTGTGATAACATGCCAAAAGGTTTATACAACACAGAATATTCAGTGTAATCAGCAATGACAATTGCAGGCTCTACTTGTTGTTCAAGCACTTTTTGGTCAAAGTAAAAGTGCAGGGTATCGTTAAGCTGAAGTGGCTTTTTAACTTTGCGCAGCCTTGTAGTTGATTTACCTCGGCTTAGCCAAAGTGCCCCTTTATTAATGGCCGATTTAATCTGCCCAACAGACAATTGTGCATGCGGCTGGCTGGCCGCTAACAAAACTTCAACTAGGCTCTGTTGTTGTGTGGTAATTGGAATGTGAAGTTCAAATTTTGTCATAAATAATTCAGTGCAACTTCTTTGAGGGTTTTGTAAATAAAAACTGAATAATATTGCTAAACCCGATAAACTAAACGCTATTTTAAGCAATGAGCAATAAAAATGGAACGTGATTTAAACTTGTTTCCAGAAGATGAGCATGGAGATGCCTTGTGGAGTATGTTGCAACAAGGTGATGATTTGTCTGTTTCGAGAGAGTTTCAATTTTCAATTATTTTTGCCAACGAAGAGCAAGCTTTAAAATATGGCCAGTTATTGTTGGAAAATAATCAAAAGCTGTCATTTTGCCCTTATCCTGACAACGAAAATTTACCGTGGGAAATTACCGCATATCCTGAAATGCCTGCTACCTACGAAAACGTTACTGCCTATCAACAACTATTAGAGCAAAGCTCTGCGCCATTAGGTGGTCACTTTGATGGCTGGTTTTGTCATTCGATGAAAAGCTAATGTTATGGATTTATCCGTATTAAAAGCCTTTAATAAAAAATCTGCTGATGGTTTTCATCAACAAAAACACTTTATAAAAAAGGTACTGATAGGCAAGGTAACTCAATGTCCCCAATGTTATCAGCAATTACAAGTTCAACTGCCAGATAAAAATAAATTGGGTCATATTATTTGTGCAAAAAAATGCACTGATATCCAATTCGAACATTAAAAAAGGAGGCTATGCCTCCTTTTTATTTGCCCTTTAACACAGAGTTACCAACGTATTATAAAAACGTAGCAATCTCATCAAGTGATTTTTTCACTAATGCATGATGAGGCACTGTAGCGTCGTCTGCAGGATATCCTGCAATTAATAACATGTACGGTCTATCGTTGTCTGGTCGGTTACATACTTTGCTTAAAAACGACATAGGTTTAGGCGTATGGGTTAAGGTGACTAATCCGCTAGAGTGCAATGCGTTAATTAAAAAACCTGTGGCGATACCAACTGATTCATGAACGTAGTAATTGGTATTTTTGTCTTCAGCGTGAATACCACCTTTCTTTTGACTAAAAATAGCAATTAACCACGGCGCGTGTTCAAGGTAAGGTTTTTGATCGTCTGTGCCTAATGGCTTTAACGCATCTAACCATTCTTCGCCTGCGCGACCAGCATAAAAGCTTCGCTCATGTTCTTCAGCTTGCTGGCGAATTTGTTTTTTTACTTCACTATCGCTAATTGCAACAAAATGCCATGGTTGATGATTCGCGCCACTTGGTGCTGTACCCGCAGCTTTGATACAGTTTTCAATGATTTCTTTCGGGACGGGGCGATCACTGAAACTTCTGATGGTATGGCGACGTTTGATATCTTGATAAAATTGCTCTGAACGGGTCAGCATTTCATCAACAGGATATTCTATATAATCTTGTAATGGTGTTGAATCGTGTGCTTTCATAATTATCCTTTTTGCTCTTGAAAGCACAGCATAGAATTAACTGTATTATATTGCAAGTGCAACATAATTTTGTGCGTTCATTTATTGCCAAATTATCAGAATAACGATATTTTAGGCTTTTGCTTAGCTAAGCTTAAATACACTTGAATGTTAGGACGAATTCAAGACTATGTTACGTCACCCTTTATTTTCATTGGTTTGGCGTAAAAGTGTCGTTAGGTTGACGTATACAAAACTAGGAAGTTTTTGCATTGTGAATGGTGAATGTGACAATGTGAGAACAAAAAATGGACATGAAATTAAACGCAGAAAAAATTATCAAAGAACGACAAAGTAAAGCATGGAGTCAGCAACATTTAGCCGATGTTAGTGGTTTAAGTTTACGAACAATTCAACGAGTAGAAAATAATGGCACGGGCTCACTTGAAACCATCAAGTCCCTTGCTGCTTGTTTTGAGATTAAAGTTGATAGCTTATACCAAGAACAGCCGTCAACATTGAACAAATCAGCCAATACGCAGACCACAATAGTGCGCAAGGGTAATATCCAGGTGCTATCGTTTACCACAATGTTATTAGTTTTGGCCTGTTATATTTTACTAAAGACACCAAATTCATACGCGTCTAACATCAAAATTAAAGCTCAAGAAGTGAAAATTCATAAAAAGGGAGACGTTGCTGAATTCTATAACGACGTGTCCATTGAGGTTGGTAGAGGTGTGACATTCGAAATCGATTCGTATGAAGAGGTAGAGATGACGGACAAAAGCATGTTTGTTATCAAATTGCCCGATAGCGAGATTATAGTTCATCAAATTAAAATTGAAGTTAGTGAAACTGGTCTAGTTATTCATACCGATTACGCCAAAAAATTTAGTCATTAATACTTAGGTTGATGTTAGTTGTTCAGGTAGACTGTTTGCCATAATTAACATGAGTGAACCATAACTGCTGGATAACAGATGATTAAAACAGGGATTTTTGTTGATGTGCAAAATATCTACTACACCACTAAAGAGCAATTTGCTAAACCATTTAATTACCGCCAGTTGTGGAAAGATCTCAGTTATAACCACGATATTGTGTGTGCTAACGCCTACGCTATTGCACGACAGGATGATCAACAACATAAGTTTCAAAAAGCACTTAAACATATTGGTTTTAACGTAAAACTCAAGCCGTTTATCCAACGTAGTGACGGTAGTGCAAAAGGTGATTGGGACGTTGGGATTACTATAGATATGATGGAAGCTGCGGCTGAACTAGAACACATCATTTTGTTATCAGGTGACGGTGATTTTGAGCTATTGATGCGACACCTTAAACAAAAATATGCGATAACGACACAGGTTATTAGTGTAGAGGCTTTAACGGCTAATAACCTGATCAATTGTGTTGATGTGTTTACACCAATCCATTCAAATATGTTGATTAATTAATACCATTTAGCATAAATATTTAAGCTAATTGGTATAAGACAAGTTCAAAACACTTTGTTTATTCGATAAGCGCGCTACTTCGACTTTTGAATGCGGTCATACATGACGATACTGCCAGCAACAGAGACATTAAGTGAAAAGTCACCTGGCAGTTTTACCACATCATGGCATTGCTCAGTTATATGTGCAGGTAAGCCTGATTGTTCATTACCCAATAAATATACTGCTCTGTCTGGGTGTTGATAGTGTTCAATTTCCACGGAACGTTCACCCATTTCTAAAGCTACAATTTTTGTGGAATAGGGCAAGTTTGCCTTAAAATCTTCAAAGTCTTTGTAGTGATAAAGTGGGATCTTGGTCCATGCTGTGGCTACGTCGGCCCCACAAGGTTTGTATTTTTTGTCGATGGTAAAAATAAAACTAGCGCCCAGAATATAGGCTGAGCGCCACAAAGTGCCAATATTGTGTTCACTTACGTTGTTTAATATACCAATGCCAAAAAAGCCGAAGTCTTTTTCTATGCGCTTTACTCGAGCCATAAAGAGATATTATTGTCTAAAAGGCGCTATTGTATTTTGCATTAACAAATAATACCAATTGAATAATCGGTAATTTTGTTAAAAATGCAACTAAACGTCGGCTATTTTCTTGTAACTGACAATATCAAATAGGTCGATAAAACCCAGTTTTTGATACAGCGGGTATCCCGCTGGTGACGCTTGTAAGGTCACCGTAGTTGCACCAAGCTCTAAAGCACAATCTAATAAGTTGTACATAAACATTTTGGCGATGCCTTGTCCCTGAAAATTTGGATCGACACTCATTTGATGTAAACCAACAACTTTGCCTGTTTTAAATAACATGCCGCCTGCGACAACTGTTGTGCCTTGCCACGCCAGATATAAATGGCAGTTATGTTGATTAACGATATGGTTGATCACGTTAACGTCAATTTCATAATTAAATGCACGTGAACCTATATCACTCCAAATAGCGACATCTTCAGCTGTTGTTACCTTAGTTAACGACAAGGTTGATTGCCTTGATGTATCAGCAGCCAATTGATGTGCAGCAATGTACATGGCTTTTTGCTGAAATGCCTCTTGCCAGCCATTATTTTGCAAGGTTCTAATCAGTTGCTGTTTTGCATGTTGGCTATGTGGCACATTGGGAATTTGCCAAATAGGTAAAATGGCACCCGCTTTACTTTGTTCAAGCGCTTGTTGAAATAGTTCGGTGATTTCATTTTCGGCAACTGATTCAATTGATGAATTGGTATCAAACCAATGTCTGTGTGGCCATTGTTGGCTACAATAAAAATCGAAATGTTCATTCGACATTGATTTTTGCGCGCCGTAGTTTAACCAAAGATCAGTTAAATTATGGATATTTTGAAGACTATGCGGCATGTGACTTACTCCAGTTAACTAAAATGACGCCAAAAATCATTAAAATTGCGCCAATAATACTTTGAATTTCAATTGGTTTCTCAGGTAAATTTAGCCAGCCTTGATGACTGATGATCATTGCTGTGATCAATTGACCTGTTAAGGCAAAAGACATCATTTGCCCAACCCCCATTTTGGGGATCAAAAAATAAAATAACCCAACACCTAATGCGCTGATCATGCCGCCTGTAAACCACATATAAACGGGGACTGATCTAAGGGTGTTTACATTCGGAAGACCGTTCATAAAAATCAAAAAAGCAGCACAAGTTGTTATAAATGCAACCAAAAAGGCGACAGATGTAGCAAAAAATGTATTATTTGTGATCACACCCAGTTTTGTGTTGAGGGCTGCTTGTACTGCAATTGCAGCACCCGCAAACAAGGCTAAAAAGGCAAATGCGTTCATTAGGCATACTCCAATACCACGTCTTGTTTTGCATAACGAACTTTAGCTTTATGAGCGTTTTCATCTTGCTCACTTCTTTTGCCAATAGGGATTATTACGGTTGAAGTTAACGATAAGTCAGCTAGACCCAAAATATCGTCAAACGCTTGATGATCAAACCCTGTCATTGGGCAGGCATCAATTGATTTAAGCGCACATACCGTCAGTAAATTCCCCAGAGCTATGTGTGTTTGTTGTTTTGACCAATGCACAAATTCATGATGTTCAAGGCCAGAAAAGTAGTCTTTAATATGATTTTCGTAGCCACTAATGCTTTCACGTGAGATGAGTTGTGTTTGGCAAACTTGTTCAAAATATTGATTAACTAAGGTATTAGGCTCGCCATTAAAACTTGCCAACACCAATAAATGAGAGCAATGTAAAACTTTGTCTTGACCATACGCTTTATCAACTAATGATTGTTGAATAGCTTTGTTGGTGATAACTAGGGTTTTAAATGGCTGCAAACCAAAAGCAGAGGGAGTTAATCGAATTGCCTCTAGCAATTCATCAACTTCGGTTTGTGCAATTGTTTCATTCGAAAATTGTTTAACAGCGTAACGCCAGTTTAATGCATTTAAAATATTCATCTTGTGTGCTCATTTGTTGTGTCTTTACAATATGAGTACTTTATCCAAGGTGAATTGACTCGGCATTTACATAGGTTGATTTTCAGCGATTTTTTTTCGAATACGACTAAGCTGTGTTGGCGTAATGCCGAGGTGAGAGGCGATATGATATTGTGGCAATCGCCCAGCTAACTCAGGGCTTTGCTGAGTAAACTTGATGTAGCGCTCAGTCGCTTCTTGTTGAACAATTTCCGTTTCTCTAGCATCTTTTGCAAGCAGCCAATTTTTTTCTAAGTAATTAATTTGAAATAACTTTAAGTCTTCACTTTGTTCAAGTAGCTTTCTAAAACCTTTAAAGTTAATGGTAATAAGTTTGCACGGTTCAATGGTTTCAAAGGCAATTTGGGCTGGCGAATTGGTTAACAATGCGGTCATGGCACCGGGAAACATGGTTTCATTAAAAAATATTTTATTGTATTCGTTAGCTTTATCGTCAGTGACAAAACCTCTTACCAGTCCTTGATAAACGTAACTGTAAGTTGTTGGTAATTCACCCAAACGGTAGATGGTTTGTTGTGCATCAAGTTCTAGGTAATGACACAGCGGGATAAACTGTTGCCATGTTTTTTCACTAATGGGGTAATAACTTTCAAGTGTGCGCTTTAAGCTTTGCAGGGCTAGATTTTGGTTTATATTCATTTAACTTTGTTCAAATTTATACAGCATTGCAGGTACAATTTGCCACTGCCAAAAATGTTAACGGCAGTGGCTAAACGTTCGTTTAATTAGTCTTCTAATCCTTTATCTGACCATACTGCAAGTTCATTGCCTGTTGGATCTGAAAAATGAAATCGACGACCGCCTGGGAATGAAAAAATCTCTTGCACTATGGTGCCGCCGGCTTGTTCAATTTTGGCCTGAGTTTGTTCAAGTGAGTCACTATACAGCACGACTAAAGCGCTGCCTTGCGCGGTATTGCATGAACGCTCGCTAACAAAAAAACCACCATCTATACCTGCTTGACTAAACGCCGTATATTCGGGGCCATAATCGGTAAACTGCCAGTTAAACACATTGGCATAAAACTCTTTTACCGCTTTAATATTTCGCGTTGGTAGTTCGATATAATTTATTTTTTCGTGATTAGACATGACTCTTCCTTTAGTGAGTTCGCCGTTGGTAAATATAGTACGGAGCTTTATGCTAGGTTAGCGCTTTATGCTGAAGGCAACAAGCGCTATCTCATTGGAAAATCGTTAAAATAAAGCGCTACTTTGAGTTGGGGTAATGACCATGGCGCTATTAAGCAATTTGTATTCATCTAAATAACGGGCAATGCTGGTAAAGGTGGTCGTTTGAATTTTTCCTTGGTGATCACTTGTGCTAACACCATCGGCAAACATATTACCCAGTGCCAGTTTAAACCGATTTACGTGCACTTTTTGTCCTTTAAAAAATGACTTGGTGCGTTGTTTAATTGTTGGCATGTCGTCAGTTTGATAAATGGCGGCATTAATAATATTTAAGGTGTGTTCAGTACAGTTTTGATATTGGTTATTGTATGGGTTAGCAATGATGGAGTAATTTGCATTGTGTAATGACTTATTCACGCCATTTTCGATTGCTTCTACAATACGCAACTGCAGGGCTTCATCGGGAATAATGATGCCAGCTTTTAATTCTTGAGCACCCCAAAAAAAATCTACCGGGTAGTCAGTCACCAAATTACTGTTATCAGGTGCTTTGCTATCTTGATACAAGTTATGAATAGCATAGCCAAAAGCGGTATCACCATTTGCCAATTTAATTTTTGAATAAATAGCAATGGCAGTATGAGTAAATTGAATGCCTTTTGGAAGCTCATCTGCAGGCTGTCCCAGTCGACCGATAATAAAAGCATGTGCGCGCTTTTCAGCGGCGAACTTTTCTACCTGTTTGGCAAAGCTAGCGATGTCTTGAGCAGCAAACTTGGCTTTGCTGTGTTGCTCACTACCAGCTTGAGTAATATTGCTAACAAAAGACAAAACCATGAAAAGTAAAACCGTGGGTAAATGCTTCATAAATGCTCCTTCAATGGAAAACTTTCCAAGCGGCACATAGGCCGCTGCATAAAGTTAATGACTATTAAGTTAGTGACTAAGGTTGTTTTTTAACTTTCATTGCCTCGGCAGGGCTAGGCTCTGCGGTTACCGTAATTTCGGTAATAACAAATGCTCCTTTTGCCTGCTTTTTGCTGCTTGCACTTTGCACTAGCGCATCTCCCACTTCATCAGCAATGGCTGCACTTGCAATCACGACACTTGCGCCGGCAATAACAGGAATTGCGACGGCTGCACTGGCTACTTGTCCACTTGCAGTCAAACCATGACCTGAGGCCAACAGTGAATGTTTACTGCCTGCACTGGCATGTTCAACACTGTTTTGCGCGTTAGATAAAGGAGAAATGGCGATAAGAGAAACAAGTGCTAAAGATTTTAATGTGTTCATTGAAATGTCCTTTTAATGTGATTCAATTCGTTATCTACAATAAAAAGCTGTATTAGCTTTGTAAACTTAGTATGGTGATGTATTATTTTTTTGGTCTATTGGTATTGTATTTTTATACCAAGTTAGGAAAAGGAAGTTAAATGAGCCAAATTAAACAAGTGACAGAGACGTTAAAGTTGTTACTAAAACAACGCAAATTAACTTATCGTGATGTTGCTAAGCAATTGAAGATGAGTGAAGCGAATGTGAAACGATTATTTGCATCACGCAGTTTTTCATTGCAGCGCTTGGAAGAGCTTTGCCAAATCTTACAGTTATCTTTATCTGATCTTTTCACTATGGTTGAAAAAACAGAAGAGCAATTAACTGAGTTAACCCTTGAGCAAGAGCAAGAATTGATTGATAACCCTAAGTTATTGCTTGTGGCGGTATGTGTACGAGATGCTTGGTCATTTGATGACATTATTGAGCATTATGACATTGATCAATTTGAAGCGATTCGGTTAATGGCAAAACTCGATAAAATTAACCTTATTCAATTATTACCAAACAATAATTATAAATTACTGATTGCTCAAGACTTTCGTTGGATAAAAAATGGTCCGCTTGAACGTTTTATGGAAACTGAAGTGATGAATCGTTTTATGGCCAGTAAATTTGATGGCGAAGACAGTTTTAGGTTTTATCTTAGAGGCCGTTATTCACAGGGCTCTATCACTGTCATTCAACGTAAACTTAACCAAATTACCAAAGAAGCTGCACAGCTTAATTTAGAAGACGCGTCTCTCCCCATTAACAAACGAAAGCACATGGGAATTTTATTTGCCATGCGCCCGTGGGAACCGTCACTTTTTGAACAATTTAGAAAGCCAGTAAACACTAAACCAGAATAAAGGACTGATTTGCATGCACATTAACCATAAATGGCGATGGATCATTGGTTTATCCTCGATGATCTTAAACCCCTTAGCAAATGCCAGTAACGATTTTGATTGTATTAACATCAATAACGATGTCAGCGTGATAAAAGACATAAAAGACAAGGAGCTTTATCTAAATGAGCTCTCTGCAGAGGTAAAGCCTTTTGATTTTAACTCGAACTTGCCTTATCAACAGTATGTAGCAACAACGCAACAATTTATCTTGGCTAAAAACCCCAAAGCAAAAATGAAGTGTCCAATACTTAACGACACCATTAAATTGCTTAATCCTCAGCAAAATGCTCAAAACCTAACGGTGAGCGATTTAGTGTCGCCTTTTGAGCTCAAGGCTGGAAACAATAAAGTTGGGGTATTATTGATCCATGGTTTAACAGATTCTCCCTATTTATTTCACGATTTAGCGCCGAAGTTTTATCACGAAGGGATTAATGTAAGAACGTTATTACTTCCAGGACACGGTACCGCACCATCAGCGCTGATTGATACCAGTTACCGCGATTGGCAACTTGCAACCCGCTATGCAATTCAACAAATGTTAAACGATTACCAACAAGTCTATTTAGGTGGATTTTCCACTGGTGGCGCATTGATCATCGATCATTTAGTTAATGCAAAAGCAAATGAGCAATCCTATGACAAAATCAAAGGATTACTATTTTGGTCACCGGCAAGCAAAGCTAAATCAAATCTTGCTTGGTTAGCTCAGTATGTAGATTACATACCTTGGGTAGACTATGTGGGTAAAGGCGCTGACATTGATTTTGCCAAGTATGAATCTTTTCCGTTTAACGCGGGCGCGCAAGTCCATAAGTTGATGAACAGTATTGCGGCAAAAAAACTTGCTAAAAAGTCGTTGCCCGATATTCCTATGTTTATTGCCACATCCAATGTTGATCAAACCATTGCAAGTCAAGCTACAGTAGATTTATTTGAGGCATGGCATAACTTTTCAGACCGAAGTTCGGCAACTAAAGATGAATTTGTGTTGTATGCTGATAAAGAAGCGGTGTTAACTATACCTAGTGGCTTGCCAATAACTAAAATGGCCTGTAGTGATAAGCAAACATGTAACAGTATTGTTGATATTGCTCATACCTCACCAACCAACGCGCCATCAAACTTACATTATGGTCAACGTGGAAGCTACCGAAATTGTGAACATATCCTTGACGATAACAACTTTGTGCAATGTAAAACCTCTGACAATAATCAACGGGGTGAAGTAACGGGTGAAAATACTAAAAAGTATCCACATATGCAGCGATTAACTTTTAACCCTATGTTTGAGCAAACTTGGCAAAAAATTACTGGCTTTATCCAGCGTACAAGCAATTAAAAAGATAAACTAGTTTATAAATCCAATACTTTTAGTTCATTAAAACTGCTCCTTGTACATTTTGGTTTACTCATAGTGTTCTATGTTTGATAGTAAACCCAGATTTTACATTCACATGACGATCTCAATGTCAGTAACAAGGAGTTTTTATGATCATTAATCAACCTACCAGAGCATTTGTTTTAACATCGATAGCGGTTCTAGTTACCGGGGTTGTATCTTATTTAGTTGGATTGCTAAACGCTCAAATGGCATTGAATGAAAAAGGTTACTACTTTGCCGTTTTGTTATTTGGCTTGTTTTCATTTGTTTCTTTACAAAAAACGGTGCGAGATAAAATTGAAAGTTTACCGACATCAAAACCATATACGTTAATGTGTTGGGTATCTTCGTTAGTAGCAATAATGTTACTTGTAATTGGCTTATACAATGCTGACTTAACACTAAGTGAAAAAGGATTTTATGGCATGGCATTTGTTTTAAGTGGTTTTGCTGCGATTACCGTGCAAAAGAATGTGCGAGATAATTTAGTCACCAAAAAACTGCAACCATCAACGGACGATATATCTGACGATTTATAAAAAGTTAATTCCAACTATTGCACCTCACTACAAATAGTGTAGCATGCTACATAATTTGTAGTGAGGTGGTTTATGGCAATTCCTTTTCCTGGTCAGCCTGTTAGAGGCTCAACCACGGGCAAGCCTTTAATGGCACTTATTGACTTACTGGGCAGAACATGGGCTATGGGCGTCGTTTGGCAATTAAGTATGCAGCCCAGAACATTTAGAAACCTGCAATTAGCCTGTGACGGTATTTCTCCTACTTTGTTAAATACCCGTTTAAAAGAGTTAAAAGCTTTGTATCTCGTTGAAAGTGGCGAGCAAGGGTACTGTTTAACACCAAAAGGGCGTGAGTTATTTGAGCTTATTGCACCGCTTGGGCCATGGTCTTTAACTTGGCATCAATATATCAAGGAACAATCTGACGATGCTTAATTCAAACATTAGCTTAACGGGAATGCCGTTATTACGCTGTGAAAATTTACGTAAAAATGCCGAATGGATTAATCAACAACTTGAAGCACAAAACGCTTATTTTATTCCTCTTTATAAAGGTAAGGTGTTGGTTTCGCTTGGTGGTTTAGGCAAGTTAACATGTCAACAAGTCAAACGATTCCTATCTTCAGTAAACAAAGCGATTTTTTTAGGTCTTGCCAATGAAGATAAAGCCGCTTGTTTTACTATTGATTTTAGCCATCTTGATGAGCAATCTCTTGAGCAAACGACGTTAATGCTAAATCTAGAAACAGCAGCGACGTCATGGCAACATTTAAGATTTGCGATTAATCAATTGTCTACAAGCGATGCGGCAATTTGTGGTTTTGCTCAAGCCATGGTTAACTGGCATGTTAGCCATCAGTTCTGCGGTTACTGTGGCAATGAACTCATCACGCGAGAGGGCGGACATGCAAAAAAATGTTCAAACGACGAGTGTAATAAGTGGGTGTTCCCAAGAACAGATCCTGTGGTGATCATGTTGGTTGAACATACAGACAGCCAAGGCGTTAAGCGCTGTTTACTTGCTGGTCATCAACGCACTGGTGGGCAAGTAGTTTCCACGTTAGCAGGGTTTGTCGATCCAGGTGAGTCGATTGAAGAAGGTGCTATTCGTGAAGTATTTGAGGAAGTTGGCTTACAAGTTGACTCACTAGAATATATTACCTCCCAACCTTGGCCATTTCCGAGTTCTTTGATGTTGGGTTTTTATATGAAAGTCTCAGATGATGCGCTAAATATTGACCACAACGAATTAACCCATGCCATGTGGTGCACCAAAGAGGATATTGCTGAGTTTGCCGACTGGGGAGATGAAAGTGAGGGCACTCAAATTCCAGGTAAACATTCTATTGCCCGGTATTTAATTGACCGTTGGTGTAAAGGACAGCTGTAATAAAACAATTTAAACAACAATAAAAAAGGCTTTGGTGATTAACCAAAGCCTTTTGAGTATTTAATTATGCTATTTAAATTAGAATTTAAAATCTAACTCAAAACGCATAGAACGTGCTGCTAGACGGTTTTGTACTTCACCGTATAACTCGTTAACAAAGCCACCTGTGTCACCTGAACCTTTTTCGGCAAATTCAACGTATCTAGTGGTCGTGTCAGAATTTAACACGTTATACACTTTCCATTTTAGGTTTAGGTCATGACCATAAACATCCAATTTGTAGTTAAGTGATAAATCAAACACACGCGTCCAAGGAGTACGTCCTACAGAGCCACGTGGGTTAAATTCTTCAAAGTTCCAATAAGTTGGACCACCATGGTATCCATCTGGATCTGGGAAGTAACTACGACCAAACTTGTTACGAGGTATACCTGATTGAATTGTTGCATTAAGACCAACGGTTAAGTTATCAGTAATTTGATATGCACCATAAGCTTTAAATACGTGTCTGCGATCGTTAGGTAAATAACCGTTTGCACCGTCCATTATGGCAAGTGAGTCCCAGTCACGTGTTAGGCCAGGATCTGCTTGAACGTTATCAGTTTTCACTGCACCTTCTGCGTTACCATAACTTTGTGACCAAACGTAAGAGAAAGTTCCCATCCAGTCGTCGTTAAAACCACGTTTTAACGTTAAGGCTACCGAGTTATAGTGACGTTTAGGATCTTCAAAGCCAAATACGTTACCTGGAATAACTACAGACTCACGCGTACCATCACCGTCAGTGTCATAGTCAATATGCATAGTAGAGCCAGGGTTTGTTAATACAAATATTTCTTCTGTTGGCTCTACCCAACCCATATCATCTAAGACGTAGTTAATACCCACATCATCAACAACACTTTGTAGACGACGGTGAGTTAGCTTAATACTCGCTGACCAGTCTTCATTTAACATTTGCTGGTAACCAATGATGATTTCGTCTTGGTACATTGGATCGATTGATTGATCAACTACTTCTTTTTTATCTGGCACTTCTCCATCATCGTAGTAGTAAGTGTCACCCAATTTTTCTCCTAAAATAGGTGCATTAGTTCCTGCTTCACGGCCAGTATAGGTAAAGTACTCGGTGGTCCATAATTCGCCACCTGCTAAACGCACGTTAGTATTTGAGGCAACTGGTAAGAAGTAGCGGCCCATGTTAAACCAAGCTTTTGATTCACCATCACCGTTAATGTCCCATGCAACACCAATACGTGGTGACCACTGGTTATCTGCTTTAAGAAATACGTCGCCATTAGGGTTTTCATTCTCAAAAGTTTCGTTTCGAAGACCCAAACTTACCATGATGTTATCGGTTGCTTGCCACTGGTGGTCTAAGTACCAAGAAGATGACTTCACACCGTAGTTACCACCACGGTTTCGGTAGCGACGTTGCACAACATCCATATTTTCAGCTGGTGTATAGCCATTTCTAAGTTTTACACCACCTGCGATTGTATGAAAGCCATAAAATACACCACCAGAGAATGAGCGAGTATCAAATGAATTATTATCTTCAACGTCATAACCAAAACGTAATAAGTGGTCAGAATTGATATACCATTCACCATTTAATTGATACTGCTTACGTTTATCATAGTAATCGTAACGGTAAGAATTTATCTGGCAACCTTCACTTCGGCCAGTTGTCCAACTGTATACATAAGGACAGGTTTCGTCATTTTCTGAATATGAACGGTTGTTAAACAGCACTTCACCGTACATTACAGAAATGGTTAGATCTTCTGTTAGATGTCCATCATAGTTTGCCGCCCAAGCATAACCGCCATCTTGGTTATACGCGTAACCGACTTCTTCACTTTTAAATGGTGTGCCAACAGCTTCATTACCAACTGTTTCAAGGTTGTAAAAATCACGCTCAATACGAATTTGGTTATCACTGCGTGTATCCATGCGCCATAACTTAATTGAGTGATCGGCGTTAATGAACCAGTCTAATGAAAGAAAATAATGAGGGTCATCATTTTTATTATAATTTCTATCGGCATACAATTCGTCCGCATACTTGCTATCATCTGCTGCTCGTTGTAATGCAGATTTCAAATAGGGGTTAGTTCGGAAACGATCAGCGTAGCGATTTTCTCTATCTCTATGGTTATAAAGCGCATAGAAAAATAGCGTATCTTCAATAATTGGACCAGAAGCCCAAATTTCGGCATTTACAGTACGACTGTGGTTAAAACCTGTATAAGTGCGATTGTCGCCCTCATTGTTTAAGATTTTCTGGTTGCCATCTTTATCTTTACTTGCTGCTGAATAAATCGTTGATGGGTAAAGAAGGTCATCATGTCTTTCAGAATCAGGGGTATAACGCAAATTCGCACCAAATTTAAATTCGTTGCTGCCTGATTGAGTAACAGAGCTTAACACACCACCAGTAGATTTACCGAATTGTGCACCATAGCCACCAGATTTGACTTCATGTGCAGCGTAAGCTGTGTGTGGAACCGTTACACCGCCAAGACCTTTACGAAAATCTGTTACGTTTAAACCATTAACAAAGTAAGCGTTTTCGGCAACCGACGAACCACCAAAAGAGGCTAAGTTTCCAAAACCAACGTCTCCTTTTACCGTGCCTTCTGCCAATAAGGCAATAGAAGTTATGTCTCTGTTTACCGGTAACAGGTCTAATTCTACCGCAGTAATATTTAAACTACTGGTAGAGGTTGTAGTATCGATCATTGTTACACGTGAACCCGTCACTGATATTTTTTCAATATCACCTGAGTACATTGGTACTTCTACTTTAGATGTTTTACCTATGGTTACTACAACATTATCGTTGACAAACTTTTCATAACCGTTTTGGGTAATAGTGATAGTGTAAACACCCACTGGTAACTGTGACAGGCGGAATTCACCATTTTCATCTGCAGTAAGCGATTTGGTAAAACCATTACTTTTATTAAGAATCGTAATGTTAGCACCAGCAAGACCTGCTTCCGAGTTTTCGATAGAGACTGTCCCTTGAATAACACCAAACTTTTCTGCCGCGTTAGCGGGGGCTATTACAGCTGCGCCTAATGACAACGCAACGGCAAAAGCCAGTTTTGAGATGTGATTATTTTTCATATTATTATTTTTTCCAATGTTTATTAGATGTCGCTTCCTTTCATTTCAATTCCATTTTGCATGCAACATGTACGAAAATTTACGTTTCTTTACAAATTGCATGGGCTATTAATACTTTAAATACAATTTGTTAACAAGTATGATTTTTTAGAAAAGTTTAACCTTTTTAAAGTATTAGGTTGGGTTTTTTAGAGCGAAAGCCTTATTTTTACTGTGTTTGTTATGAATTTGTTTACTTTGATTAATGAAAATGTAAATTTAAAAAAATGCGATAAATGGCTGAAAAAATAGGTTGGTTATCTTGTGAAGGTTTCATTTTGTTGCAAAGTGTTAGCGATTTGCAGTAACAAACTTATTTTTGGGAGAGATAAAATCTTCTATTTGCCAGTTAAATTTTGGAGTGTGTCGCCAGTCAGTTAAGTGTTCGCTGGTTAAACAAATATAGCTGCAGGTGGGTAAATTATCTAAATGTAGGGTATTGGTTAAGTTGATTAAATGTGTAAGCGCAGGGTTATGTCCGATTAAAAGAACTTGCTCGTATTTATTATCCAACTCGTTAATAAAGCTTACTAGGTCTTGCACATTGAATGTATAAAGTGTTTGGCATATTTGATACTGCTTTTCGATATTTGCGTGATGTAAAATGCGAGTGATAGTATCTTGTGCTCTTCGTGCTGGGCTGCAAAAAATTGTTAGCTCACTGTTTAGCATTTTTGATAGTTTTTCTGCCATTAAAACACAGTTACGTTTGCCTCTTGAATTTAGAGGGCGGTCTTCATCTTCGAGTAATTTATTTTTCCAACATGATTTTGCGTGACGTAATAAATGAAGTTTTTTCATAGCAAATTCTAGGATTGTCTATGTCTATATTAAGACTGACAGAGATTTAACGCTCTGCCAGTACAATTTAAATTTTATTGTTATTCTTGCGGTAGTGTTAATACACCTTGCACAAAATTAAGCGCGCTAACTCTATCGAGATATTGAGCTAATTTAGGGGTGTTTTGGTGGATGCTAAAAGGCTCTGGCAATGCAAATACGTATGTAAGTATTGGCAGTAACAAGGCGTCACACAGGGTGAATTGCTCGCCGATAAAGAAACCTTGATCACTAATTTGTGCTTCAAGTTTTTCTAAGGTTGCTTGCGCGATAGGTTTTTGCTGTTCAACAACGTCCATTCGAATGGCACCATTTTCACCTTTAGGAAAACGAAGTTCTAATAAATATTGACTTATTAAATGCTGGTAAACGTATTGAGAAATCATGCTAACCCAAGCAAGGTTTTTAGCTTTGTCTTTTGTTTCAGCGGGAAATATGTCTGGACCTTGTTTATCATTTAGGTAAGTGGCAATAGCAACAGTTTCAGGCAAGATAAAATCACCTTCTATTAATACCGGTACTTTAGTAAACGGGTGTAATTTTTGATGTTGTGAGTCACGAAACTCTAATGACGTTCCTTCATATTCCATGCCGACTTGGTATGGAATATTCTTATAGCGACACACGAGCTCAATTGTTCTGACAAAGGTGGAAAACTGTGGGCCTAAGATGGTTAATTTTGACATAGTAACTCCTGTTGGTTGTATAAAATAAAACTCTTGTTGTATTTCATGCTATTAACTTACAGAATATGTTCAAGAACATATTTTGGAGCGTTTTATGCCTTGGGACAGTAATCACAAAAATTCTACTAAGCAGCGGATATTGATAGCGGCTGCGAAATTGTTTACTCGAAACAGTTTTGATGAAATATCCATTGATGATGTGATGAAAGAAGCAGATCTAACTAGGGGAGCTTTTTATTCGCACTTTAAAACCAAAGCAGATCTATATCAGCAGTCTATTTCAGTGGCTGCACAGCAAGCATATGAACATATCACCAGTGGTTGTGGCGGCTCGCCATTAGAAATCCGCGATCGATATCTACAGCAAACTTATTTTGAAAATAATGAGGCGCTGTGTCCGATGGCGTCATTAGTATCAGATATTCGTCATCGAGATCCTAAAATTAGAGACACTTATACTCAGATATTTGCCGGATTTGTCGAAAATATAAATCAATTTACCAATAACGAAAATTTGGCCTTTCAACAAGCGGCTAGCTTGATTGGCACGGTTGCATTATTACAAACGTTAAGTGATGAGAAAATAAAACAAAAGCTGTTAGATGCTTGTATGGCTGATGATACATTAGCAAAATAGCTTTTTTAGGCCGATGTTAATGTTATGGTGTTGTTGCTAAAGTTTAACGTCACGATAAACTGTTGAAAAAAATCGCGACCCAGTATGCCGTCATATTGGAATTTTTCAGTGATGGGGTAAAGGTATAATTTTGATCTAAAAGGCAAACCATAAGCCATCAATAAGGTGTTGATATACTGACACTCTATATGTTCACTGACAACAAATTGGCAGCTTGAGATCCGTTCTTTATTGTCGATACGGTTTGCTGAAATAAGTGATGCAGATGCCCCTGTGTCGAGCACCATTTGATAATATTTAACCCCTGAACTTAACGAAATACTAATGCCAAAGACTGAACGTTCAAAAGATAGGCTTTCATTCAAATCAGATGGAGTATTCAACTTTTCATCTTGGCCAAAAACCGTTAATAAACGTCGTTTGTAATCGATTTGTATTGTTTTTCCATGAAAAAAATCAGCGCCAATAATGATATCTTTGTTGTTGTGCTCTTTGTGCGTAGCACCTAGTTTTGCTCCCCAATTTTTGAGCTCTAATGCGGTTAAGTTATTAAAGTCCATGCATTTAACTGTTAGGGTAGGAATCGTATATTGTTTAGCGGTAAAAGATTCTCCAGCCACATTGAGTGTTTCGACAAGCTTCCCTGTAGGTTTTAAATTCGGTATTTTTGATAACATTTTTTGCGGCAGATGTAACGCATGGCTGGCGCCTAAATCAACATGTGCACGATAAACTGAATTATCTATCATTAAACCAATATAAGGCAGGCCATATTGGTCAAAATCTATCGGAAAATATAACGTTTCGCATGCTGGTGAGTTGTTAGCAGTGGCAGGGGATGAGGCTAAAATCACAAAGAGTAAAAAAGCAAAAGATAATCTTTTCAATTTCAACTGATACTCCTGAACCTAAGTAGCAAGCATGATCGCCATTAATTCACTTATAACAGGAAATACCGACAATACCAGCAAAAATGCCATGACATAGTTAAACGCTTTACGTTTATTTTCGTGTTTTAACCAATGGCTAAGTATAGAGCCTGCAACTAGCCATAGACCAACACTAGGGAGTGAAACGACTAAAAACACTAAGGCAATAATGATAGTTTGATTGATGAGTTCAGCGTCGCTTGACGAATATACGGCAATTGCTCCTGTTGCAACAACCCAAGCTTTAGCATTAACCCATTGAAACAATGCACCATTAATGAATGTGAGTGGTTTGTCGCTCGTTTCTTTAGTGGTGGTTGAAGGCGTTTTTGTGATTAAGTAAGCAAGATAAAGTAAATAACCTGTACCAATAATCTTTATCAAAAGGTGCAAACTGGGAAACACTGTAAATAGATGTGAAAAGCCTAATCCAACAACGACTATCATTAAAGAAAATCCAATACAGATACCCAATAACAAAGGGATACTTGGGCGTACACCAAAGTTTAATCCTGATGTCATTACCATCACATTGTTTGGCCCAGGTGTTGCTGACGAGGCAAAGGCAAAGAAAGCTAGTGCTACAAAATATTCCATTATCATCATCCTTGAACAATACACCTAATTGGTGTTGAAATAACTAGCGATAATTGTTGTGCTATTCACCGATTTTTCGAAATACTCAGCTTTGATAGCTTGGTATGCTTCATGATTAAAAAATGCATCTTTTTGCTGTTCACTGGCAAAATAGATTGTAAAAACTCGGTTTATCGATGTTGCGTCACCTGTATCTGCAGGTGCTTTTAATACTTCAGATACTTTAAAGTCACAACCAAAGCCACCTTCATGTGCAGTTAATAAAGGCGCCATTGCTTCTCGGTATGCTGTGTACAAGCTTTCATTAGACAGGTTTAATCCGACTAACATTTCGAATCTCATGGTTTGATTCCTTGTTTTTTAGTATCAAAATAGATGTGGTGATTTAAACTACAAATTCAACAGATAAACCACTTAACCAAATCAATTGCGCACCGTAACTCAATCTTTGGTGTAATCCTATCTTTTGCCTGTTTTGATAGGCGTTTGCCAATGAAAAGGTAAAGTATAAATGTGCCACTAGGCAGAGAATTGAAAATAACTTAAACGTGTAGGTAAAATCACTTGCAAAAGGTGCTATTAGCATGGCGATGATTAAAGAAAATAACATCACTACGCCAGCAAAAGTGTGAACTTGGCACCTAGTACTGGGTTTTTCAATATAAGGATCAGCATCCATCGGAAAAACACCCGCTACCAATGTACCAACACCGTGAGCCACTATGCTCCAGCCAATAATAACAAGTAATGTGCTTACTTCAGGCTGCTGTAAAATAAACCAACCAAAAGCGACAAAAAGCATACTTAATGGAAAATTATTTATTCTTGGAGAGAGTTTTTCTGTTGGGCTACCACTAGCGCCCAATTCACTACAAAACTGATTTACATGGCTGTAGTTTGGGTATCGTTTTCCTGCAATGGCTACACCTACTATCATCCAAGCTGTGGCAATAAGACCTAAATAAGGGGCTATGGTTAAATACATGGTGACTCCGAATAGTTAATGGTTACTTTTTTGCAATTCGATGATGCTTGACACAACCAGATCAGGGTCGGTGATATGCAGATGATGTTTGTCTGACATTGAATAAATCACTTTGCTTTGAGTTGAAAGACTGTAAAAGTAGTTCTCTGCATTGGCGTCAAATTTATTCATTTTAGTGGCTATAGCTAGTGGCACATTTTCAGGATCGTAACGCTCAGTTGTTAGCTTTTTTCTCACCGTAATTATCGGTTTACTGCCAAAACTTCTCGCCTTCTTGAGCAATTGATAACTTGCCAAATGATCAACTTTTTCAGGCGCGCGTTCAAACATTGGATCATGAATGCTTTGTTCAAAATCAAACTGGCGCTGTAACGTTTTATCTTTGGTGGTAAAGTTTTTTGGCCATCGGGTGGCCATAGTATAAAAGTAACCGAATTGTGGAGGGTCAATAAACATAGCGCCTAACACATTATCTGGATACAAGTTGTTGTAAGCCTTGATAATATATAAAGCATAAGAGCCACCAGCAAAGTAAAAAGGCGGATTGATTTCAGCTTTTTGTAATAAAGTGTGTAACCAGTTGGCTGTATCATTAACAGTAAATGGCTCCGGGCCTTTTTCGCTCTTACCCAACCCCGCGCGATCATATAGACAAACGCTATAATGGTTTTGCAGTTTTTCGATGTTTTTTTGCCAAATACCGTCTGACCCCCAACGGCCAAATCCTTGTTCAAGTATCAAAGTCGGTTTGTTATTTTGATAACACGCTAAATAGAGTTTAAAGCCACCAACATCATAAAGGCCTGACTTTGTCGGGGAGATTGATTCAGCTTGAACTGATGTACTTACAAAAAGTACAACAAAGAGTAGTAAATTTTTCATACAGTCCTTGTTAAAATTTTAATTATCAAAGCATTAGGTTTTAACGAAGGGTTTCGTAATTGTCAAGTTCATGTCATAGCGAGTTTAAATATTTAGAACAAGTTTAATCGCAAATATGAAGTTTTTTGTTGTGTACGTATTTAAAAAAATGCCGCATAAACAGCGGCATTTTTATCACGATAAACGTTAATAATTAGAACTCATAACGTACTGTTAATTGTGCACTGCGGGGCGCTTGAAACTGTACAGGACTTCGATAATTTGGATTATCAACACCTTGCTGCAATTCAGCTATATCGTTATAAGACGTTGGCGTATCAAAATCAAATACATTGAATATCGTCGCAGAAACAAATAAGTTACCCCCGATCACTTCGGTACTATAAGAGGCACTCAAATCAAGATTATAAATCCACTTGTTATGTCCGTGTGAGCCGCGTGGTGAGTCTTCACCATTGTAGTAAAAATCCGTTCCACGGATATCTGTACAGTCGGTTACCGCATTAGGATTAAACTGCGTATGTTCGTCATCTAGCCACATCGGCTCACTACAAGAACCTACCCCTTGAGGGTGGTAACCTAACTTGTTAATAGGGCGACCCTGTTGAATTTGCATGTTGAAACCAACAGAAAACGCATCATTGATGTCGTATGTACCAAATACTTTAATCTTATGAGGAATATCGTTAGATGTACGACCATAACTGTTGTCTGTTAACTCAGGTGCATCGTATGAACCTGACCAGCCTGGATCTGCTTGAGAGTGAGTTCCACTGACCAGCCCCTCGGTGTTACCTTCACTTTTTGACCAAGTATAAGAAGCTTGTAATTTAAAGTTGTCTGAGATTTGACCGTTGGCAGTAAGCTCTAGCGCATGGTATTTACGTTTAGCTTTTGGCAACCCTAAATAATCAGCATCCCATTCAACATATTCATCACCTGAAACTTTGCCGTCTTGGTTAATATCGTAGGCTAGTTTAACTGGGTTACCTGGATTAATAACTAGGGCTAACCAGCTTACATTGGTGTTTAAACCTAGGTTTTGCAGTACTTCTAGTTGTTCTGGGTTTTCGCGTCCCCATTTTTCTACTAGGGCGAATCGTAAGTTAGTATCTTCAATTGACGATTTTAGATCACGATAAATATAGCGTGCACCCACAACCCATTCGTCGTTGAGTTCATGCTCAATACCTAGTACATATTCGTCGCTGTACATAGGTTCAAGATCTTTATCAACAAAGGTCGACACTGGTTGGGCTAGCTCTCCATCGCTGTTAACTTCCATAGCAAACAATTCACCGACACGATTTGGGGTATTGTTTTCCTCATTAAACGTTCCGTCCATTAAACCGTAAGCCGTAATATTTACTTCTGGCAAGGTCATACGTGCACTGGTATTTGGTGAGATTGGCATGTAATAGCGACCGTAATTAGCAAATATCTTAGTGCCACCGTCACCCAATAAGTCATAATTAATACCTAAACGAGGTGCCCACTGATTATCCATGGATACATATTCTTCACCTGTCCCCGTAGCGGCATCAAAAGCACTATTTCTCAAGCCAATATTTAAGGTTAATTGATCAGTAACTTGCCAGTTATCTTCAATATAAAATGAACGATAGTTTTGTTCAGTAGTACCGTTTTTCTTATACTCTTTGGTCCAGAAATAGCTGTCGCCAACCTGCAAAGGCGATGGAACATAATCAACACCTTGGCGAGCTGCATTTCGTTCAATAATGGCATTGATGTTAGCGATACGACTCTCTGTTGCTGTGTAGATATCATAACGCCAGCCGTCGCCCGAATATTCAGAACGATCAAAGGTTTCAATGTTTTCGTGGCTATAGCCAAAGCTAATAGTATGGTCGTCTAATACCCAGTCAAAATCGACCCTAAACTGCTTGCGCGTGTCTTCACTTTTGGCGCCACTTGACCAGCCTTGCCAGTCACCACGGCGTTGCCAGCTGCCACTTCGGCTATCCCATACGCGACTTAAGTGAGCGACGGGGTTAATTTCTAATGAGTCTTGCTCTGTTACACCATATACCGCTGAAACACTTAAATCGTCGGTGATATAACCGTTGTAGTTAACAGAGAAAAGCTGGCCACCAGATTCAGATTGTGTAGGCTCGCCAAACTCACCTGATTGACGTGATTTATCACGATTAGATGGGTGAAAATCATAGTCAGCGTGGTAATCACTGTTTTCACGCTCATTATTCATAGCGGTGAATGTCAAACTATGGTTTTCATTAATATACCAATCTATATTTGCTAACCAGAAATCAGCTTCATTTTCTCTTTGGGTGATCGATGTAGTGTCTGCCCAACGATGTGTTACTTTTTGCGGGTTGTATAAGGCGTAGAAAAATAGCGTATCTTCAATAATTGGGCCGCTTGCCCAAATATTGTAACGTGCATTTTTTGTATAATCTTCGCCATTATAGGTGCTTAGGGTAAATGGATAGCCTGTGACATTGCCATCAGCATCGGTGTCTGGATGGCCTGTATCATAAAGCCATACATCAGGGCTTCTTGAGCGCAAAAAACTACCAGGATTGTAGTCAAATCTCGCTCCAAACTTAAATTCGTTATCACCTGATTTTGTTACGACATCGGTGACACCACCGATAAAATTACCAAACTCTGCAGGTACGCCACCGGTAACTATATTTGTTTGAGCGACAGCTTCCCATGGGAAGCTAATGTGACCAAGACCTTTACGAATATCAGTAATGTTCAATCCGTTTAAGAAAAAACCGTTTTCGGCAACAGATGAGCCACTAAAAGAAACTCCTCGTCCATACTCGCCAGCAGGGTCAGCAGCTAATGATGCCGCAGGTGATAATAGGGCAACTGATGACAGATCTTGAGCCACAGGTAATTTGGCTAATTCTTCATCGGTGATGGAAAGTTGTGTGGTTGAACTTTCCATATTAATGACACGAATAGCAGCGCCATTAACTTCAATACGTTCAATGTCATTTGAATACATTGAAACGTCTACTGTTGATGTAAGACCAGCAGAAATCATCAACCGCGATTCAGACTGCGTTTGAAAGCCGTCTTTACTGAACGTGACAGTATATGTGCCAATAGGTAAACCTTTTAAGCTAAATTCGCCTTGGCTGTTAGTGGTAGTTCTTTTGACTATGCCTTTGGTGTTGTGTTTTAACAGCACCTCAACATTGGCAAGTGAATTACCACTTTCAATTAAAACATTACCTTCGATACTCCCGGTTGTTTTCCCTTGAGCGAATGCGACTGGCGCACATAAACAGCTAGCGATCGCAGCTGCAATAAGGCTTTTACGCCAGTTGTTTGTTGTTTTTATATACATACTTTCCCCAAATTTTTTATTGTTAGATTAAAAGATGCACAACAATGGTAGATCGATTGAATTCATAATACAATATTTTGTATACAATATATTTGGCTGTGTTTTATCTGGTTCGAGATGAGGTTTTAGAATTTATATTGGACAAAATGGCGTTAACCAAATAAGTCATAGCCAAAGGTGCTGATTTATTTGAGCTTATTAAGTTTATTTGTCTTTATAGAATTTATAATTGCAATTGTAGGGGGCGTTTTCTAACTTTAAGAGTAGGTAGATTAATACAGTTTAAATTATGTTAGAAATGAATATTCACCCATGCAATTGTGCAACGCCACTCGAATTTGACATTAAAATGGCATTTCAACCTATTGTAGATGTTAAATCTAGACAAGTCGTGGCATATGAAGCATTGGTAAGAGGCGTAAATGGCGAAAGTGCTTTTCATGTATTGAGTAAAGTAAATGATGAAAATAAATACAGTTTTGATCAGACCTGTAGAGTTAGAGCAATTGAAACTTTTGCATCGCTAAATTCAAAATGTACGTTGAATATCAACTTTATGCCCCAGGCAATTTACGAGCCCAAAGCATGCTTAGCAAAAACCCTTAGAGCGGCTAAGCGCTGTGGATTACCTATTGCTAATATACACTTTGAAATTACTGAACATGAGCAAGTAGTAAGTCATGACTTTCTCGTCGAAATACTAACAGCATATAAAAAGCAAGGGTTTAAAACTGCTATTGACGACTTTGGCGCAGGATTTTCCGGCCTTAATTTATTAAGTGGCTTCCAACCTGACTACATAAAACTGGATATGTTATTAACACGAAATATCGATAAAAACCCTGCAAAACAAGCAATAATCCATGGAATTTTGATTATGTGTGAACGGTTAAATATTCAACTGTTGGCAGAAGGAATAGAAACTCATGAGGAGTATTTATATTTAAAAAACATAGGAATAGTTTTAATGCAAGGATATTTATTTGCAAAACCTGCCTTGGAAGAACTCCCCGAAATAAAGTGGTCATTGCTTGATTAAAGCTGGTTTGATCCTGCTACATTGAAAAATCGTCAAATAAAACAAAAGTTTTTAAGCAACTCTAATTACTTTGTTTATACTCAATACCAAACAATAAAAATCTTGGAATCAGTGGTGCGGATTTTTACCTTAGGATTATTGGTATTAGCTAATCAAACAGCTGCACAAAATGCGACGCTAGAACGAATAGAAGTCACCGCGCAAAAACGACCACAATCACTCCAGCACGTACCCGTTTCAGTAACGGCACTTTCAAACGCTCAAATCGAACAGTTTTCAATAGAAGATGTACAAAGTATTGCGGCATTTACTCCTAATCTAACTGCTACACGAGCAATTAGTGGTGTAAATAACTACTTTATCAGAGGGGTTGGATTAGATGATTTTAACTTATCTTCTGTACCAGCGATTGGTATTTATCTTGACGATGTCGCTATTCATAACCCCATGTTAGCTAACTTTGTTTTGCATGATGTACAACGTGTTGAAGTATTAAGAGGGCCGCAAAACGCTCTGTACGGTAAAAATACTACGGGGGGCGCGATTCATTTTATTACGACTAAAACACAAAATGAATTTAATAACGGCTATGCAAAACTCAGTGTTGGACAGCTTGGGCAAGCCTTTATAGATGCAGCATCTAATCTGGATTTAAACGAAAACTTTAGTGTCCGGCTATCTGGTTTTAAACATAAAAGAGACGGCGCTGTAAAAAGTATCAATGAAGGTAACCATTCTGAATTTGGCAATATTGATAAACAAGGTATACGAGTTAGTTTAACTGGAAAATTAACTGACAACTGGCAATTAAACATGGCTTTTTATGGTGGGGTACAGCGACAAATTGCCCAAGTAAAAACTGTGTTGTTGGCTAGCGATAATGGTTTGATCAACATTAACAATGCCAATCTCGAGAAAAATAGCTCCGAATTAATTGCTCCGAAGGACAATATAGATGCAATTGGAGGTTTTTTTAAGTTGGGCTACGAAGGTAGCTTTATTAACTTTTCCTCATTAACGGCAATAGAACAAGTTAAATCAGAGCGCATGGACGATTGGGGCGCTCAAGGCAACCCAGCCAGTGTTTATCAAAGTATCACGTATAACAATAGCGATACCTTCTTTATTTCACAAGAATTCCAATGGCAATCAAACTCAAGCGCTGAAATTCAATGGTTGGCAGGTGTTGCTTTTAACCAATCCAGTGGCGATTTGTTACAGATGGCTTATATCGACCCAGCTGGTCCCGGTCGACCAGACGATCAAGTGGCAGATCTTGGAGTCGGACCATTGTTTGATCGTGGAGCATTGGTAAAGGACGACAATACTTCTTATGCCATATACGCTCAGATGGCGTTGCCAATTAACGAACGGTTAAATTTTACAGCGGCATACCGTTGGACACGTCAATTGTTAACACCCAAGGTTCACTCGGTCGGCATGATGATGGACTTAGCTGAGGCACCTTTTCCTTTGGGCACTATGGGGTGGTTTAGCTTAGGTAACCCTGATTTTGATATTTTTACCGATTATGCCGGTTTTAAGGTAGCGCAAAACTTTGTTAACGAATTTGGTGGTTATCCCGCATCTGCTGATATTGATAAATCGTTTAATGAGTGGGGAGGGAAATTAGCCCTTGATTATCAAGTGTCACCTGAACTTTTGTTTTATAGCTCGATCGCTAGAGGGTTTAAAATGGCAGCCGTTAACTCCAACCCTACAACAGCAGCTTACGCTAGCATGTTATCTAGAGTGGTTGAACCTGAATCATTAATAACCTATGAATTAGGTTTTAAGTCTCAGTGGTTAGAGAACTCTGTGCGGATCAATGGCGCGGTTTTTCGAAATGATTGGCATGACTATCAGTTTTATATGGTTTACAACCCTGGAAATCCCACTAATCTTTTTGCGACTCTTGTTAATTTACCCAAAGCGCAATCAACAGGTGCAGAATTAGAGGTTAATTGGATTTTTGATGAAGATTTTAACTTAGTAGTAGGCTTAGGTTGGCTTGACACAAAAGTAACCAATGGTGATCTAAACACTGACGGTGTGCCTGCTAATAGTATTAACGCCTTTCAACAGCAAGTAATCAAAGGTAATGAATTAACTAACTCCCCAGAATGGACTTTTAGTGCTGTGCTAAATAAATCGTATAACTTTCAAGGCAATGAGTTAAATTTAGCACTACACTATAACTTTATAGATGAACATATTCACATTTTGGCAGGTCAACATAGTGCTAGATGGCAATATAACTTTTCTGAACAGGCAACACATATTCTCGGGGCTAGCGCGCGTTTTCATTTTGGCAATCAAGAGCAATACGAGGCAATACTTTGGGGGAAAAACCTGACAAATGAACAATACTGTATGGAGCGTGCCGTTGTTCCGGGAACCGATGCCGAGACTGTACGTGGATGTGTGCAAGGGCAAGGACGTCAAGTTGGCTTTACCTTTATTTATAGATTTGATTAATAAATGAAATTAAACAAGCGTCCTTTAACCTCAAATTCCATAATCATTACTCTTGTTGTATTTATTTTCGGCATAGCCATTACTCATTATTTTTATCACAACAAAAAATCTCAGCAATTATCTGTAGCACAAGCCTCTTTACAGCAAAAAGCCCAGATGCGAGTTAAAGATATTGAAGCGGCTTTTAATCGTTCGTATTTCCAAGTTGCGTCTATTGCAAACTTATTTTCTTCGTCCGAATGGGTGAGTTTTGAAGAATACGTTGGCTTTATCAATAAAGTGTATCCTAGCTTTCCCCAAGGCAGACGGATCTCTGTGTTAAATTACGTCAATGTGAATCAGCTAGATTTGGAATTAGGAAAAATTAAAAATAATCCAGAAGTTCAGTTTAGAGAGTTTGCCATTTTTGACTTTGTTGATCAGAAAAAAGTTTATCCAGCTAGTGCGGCAAATGAACATGTTGTTTTTCCTCAATATACATTTCCCGCTCCGCCTAATGATAATTTTTTAGGGCGTAATATCCGTCCAGATTCACCTATAGGTCCTTTGCTCTACAAAGTGATAGAGTCACACACCCCAATGATCACCGACCTTAGCGCTCCAGTGGGAAACATAACCGACAAACCATTTTTCATTCATATTCACCCAATCGTCAATAACAGTGAGTCAAACACGAATTGGTTAACAGGGCTAATATTATCTAGCCAGTACATCGAAGATATTTTTACTTTGATAGACGCAAATGCAACAACTGATTTGTTTAATTATTATCTCTTTGATAACCAGGGTAATTTGTACAGTTATCCAGACAAAACGTTGACAAAATCCTCAACTAACACATTGCAAGCTAATCCTTTTTTTCAATCACCATTGCAATTAGAAGGAAATCAGTGGCGTATTATTATCGAGCCCAAAACACAACTTAAAACCGACGCAGCGCAATTGTTGTTAGGCTTATATATTACTGGTGGCTTATTGTCATTTGTTGTGGCATTACTGGTATTTCAGTCAATAAGGCAACAAGAGACGTTAAAGGAACAAGTTGCGCTAAAAACATCAGCACTGGAACAAGCAGTGGTTCAATTAGACCAACAAAAGTCACAGCTGAAAAGCCAAAATATTGAATTAGAAAGTGCGGTAGAAAAGGCCAATCAAGCAGCAAGAGTCAAAGCCGAATTTTTGGCTAATATGAGTCATGAAATAAGAACGCCATTAAATGGTATCGTTGGTTTTACTCAGCTGTTGAAAATGACAAATCTGGATCACCAACAAGTTGATCAGCTTAGTAAAATTGAAATATCTGCCAAACATTTAATGACAGTTATCAATGATGTGTTAGATTTTTCAAAAATTGAGTCGGGTAAAATTGAATTAGAAGCTGAGCCGTTTTCAATCTACAACACTATAGACTTTATTCACTCAACATTTGATGACGAAATAAAAGACAAGGGCCTGGGCTTTGAGATCACTTTGGCCAAAAATGTGCACCCTGATCTGATGGGGGATACTGTTCGCGTTAACCAGATATTACTCAATTTGCTATCAAATGCGATTAAGTTTACCAATCAAGGAAAGGTTACTTTAGATATTACGATGCAAGATAGTGAACAAAGCGAAAGCTTATATTTAGTTTTTACTGTGTCTGATACTGGCATTGGCATGTCAGAGAGTGAGTTAACTAGGCTATTTCGTGCATTCACTCAAGCAGATACATCAACCACAAGAAAATATGGTGGAACTGGCTTAGGTCTTTCTATTTGTCACAAACTGTGTCAATTGATGGGTGGCGACGTCAAGGTAACAAGCGAAGAAAACATCGGAAGTGTGTTTACGGCCAAAATTAAATTACAAGTGAACAACAAAGTCATTATAGAAGACGACACGACACTTAAGTTTGAACGGCAAATTAGTGTATTGTTAATTGATGATAATGCCAAAGCATTGGAGATTGTAGAACAACACTTACTTGGATTGGATGCACGTGTTGATAGTTTTGTTAGCCCTAAACAAGCATTAACTCAGATTAAAGGCTCCTCATCTTATGATGTTATTCTAATGGATTGGTGCATGCCAGAAATGGCAGGTGATCAGTTTTTAAATCAATTGAAATCTCAAGGGTTAAATAAAACTCCACCTGTAGTGATTTTATCAGCCTATGACAGGGCACACATTAAACATCAAACCAGCAATTTAGCTATCACAAAGATATTGCGAAAACCATGTGCCATGTCAGAGTTATTTCAAACGCTCTCAATGGCGGTATTTTCAGATGCTAATCAATATTATAGCGCTGAAAAACCGAAAAACTTATCGGGTATTCGAGTGCTTGTGGCAGAAGATAATAGTATCAATCAAGCAATTATTAAAAAAATCCTGATAAACGAGTTAGCGGAAGGTTACTATGTAAATGATGGGCAGGAATGCATAGAACATTTAGATAAAAATCATGATTATGATGTGATTTTAATGGATATTCAGATGCCAATTTTAGATGGTATTCAAGCAACTCACTGGATCAGAAGTCATAAAAACCCAGCAATATCGAGCATTCCAATCATTGCTTTAACGGCAAACGTTTTAAAAGATGATATTGACCATTATTTATCCATTGGTATGAATGCACATATGGCCAAACCGTTAAACGTTGAAAAACTTCGAGAATACATTTTGTTTTATTCGTTACAGTCCAACAAAGTGGGCAGTTAAGCTAGATAGTTTGTTTGAGATTAACTGCCTTAATGCGGGTAACCTGTTTATTCTAAGTTGTTTAAATACAGAGCTTCTAAAGGTCCATTTTCCAGCCAGTTACGCATAATTGATACTTGGCCTTTTGAAAACATTTTCATGGTATTATCTGCATTGTTCATTTGCATAAAGTTGCTGTGACTAATGTTTTTATTCTGACAATTTGAAGCAATATCAGCATCGCAAGGTTGATTTGCATGATTGTTGTCTTTGTGATCTACATCGTTATTTGTATGCCCCATCAGACCCAAAAAATGCCCCAGTTCATGGCTAAGGGTTTTGCCTTCAAAATATGGAAATTCGGTATTGTTAGGTCCAAATGTTTCTTGAGCAACCGTAACGCCAATATAATCGTCAGGTGCAAATGTAGGCACATAAGCCCAACCTAGAGGGGCAACACCTCCGGACATATTACGTCCAGATGACACCCAAATATTAATGTATTTATCATTTTGCCATGGCGCGCTGCCACCTAATTCTGGTCGAGCAAAACTGTAATTTTGATTATCTCCTACACCTTTGTGACCATCTATTCGAATAATGCCTGAATGTGGATTACCGTTTGGATCAGTATCGGCCAAATAAAACTGAATACCAGTATCTCCAACATATTGTTTGGTATCGGCATTAATACTGTTGAGTTCAGAGGTATTTTGCATTCTATAATGCAAATTGGTTTGCGCAATTTGCGCTTTTATTTGTTCATCAGTTACGCCATAAATACCGTTTTCAAAAACATGAACCACAACAGGAATTCGAACACGTGTAATTGGTGCCTCTGGCTCAGGATGCATTGGTGTAAATGCTACATTGATGCGACAATCTCCATGTATTTTACCAGTGTTGTATCGGGTGCCAGTTAATTGGCCATTGCAGCCAAAGACATCGCCAATATCATAATCAGTATGTGGAAAAATATCGGCAAAAGTGGTTTCACCGTGACTTATCTCTGGCTGTTCAACAACAACTTTACCTTGTAAGTCTGCTTTTGTACTGATTAAGTATTGTTTGGCAGTAAACTCAACCGAAACAGTACATTTTTCCGTGACATTTTTAACCTGGTAATTTTGTCCATTTATTTTGCCGTTACACCCTGAAACATTAGCAAGGTTGTAACCTTGCTCAGGTGTTAGTTCAAAGTTGACAGACTCGCCTTTTTTAACGGTAATTTGTGTCGGGATAATAGAACCTTTACCTGATAACGTTGTGTAAAGCGTAATATCATTGCTAGGTGTAGGCTTTGTTTCAGGCGTTTTAGATGAACTGCCACCACAGCCTATTAAAACTAAAGCAGATAAAAACAAAAATCCATTTTTCATGGTTAACTCTTGATGATTTGTATAAGAAAGTTGCGACAGTGACTATATGATTTTTAAAAGAAAAATGGTGTTAATAAATGTAATTAAAGTGTTACGAAAATTGCTCAAGGGAGGAGTAGTCGTGGGGACAGACCACGATTTAAATGTTGTACCTAACTAGCGACGGATTTAATTGTGGTCTGTCCCTAATTATCCTACTGAGTATATTTAGCCAATAAAAAAGCGCTCATTTGAGCGCTTTTTCGACGTTTCTTATGGGCTAACCAATAAACTTACGTGCATTGCGGAACATACGTACCCAAGGTGAATCTTCACCCCAGTTGTCTGGGTGCCATGAGTTAGCAACGGTACGGAATACACGCTCAGGGTGTGGCATCATGATAGTAACACGACCATCGGTAGTGGTTAGTGATGTAATACCATCTGGTGAACCATTCGGGTTAGCAGGATAGGTTTCAGTCACTTCACCATAGTTGTTAACATAACGAAGTGATACAGTGCCTGAATCGTTAGCTGCAGCAATCGCTTGTTCACTAGCAAACTCAGCATGACCTTCACCGTGAGATACAGCGATAGGCATACGAGATCCTTCCATGCCTTTGAAGAAGATTGACGGACTTTCTTGTACTTCAACTAGTGAGAAACGTGCTTCAAAACGCTCTGACTTGTTTTGTACAAAGTGCGGCCAAGCTTCGCTACCTGGGATAATTTCTTTCAGGTTTGATAGCATTTGACAGCCATTACACACACCTAATGAGAAAGTATCTTCACGATGGAAGAAGGTTTTGAACATATCACGTGCTTTAGCGTTGAATAAAATTGATTTTGCCCAACCTTCACCAGCACCTAATACGTCACCGTATGAGAAACCACCACAGGCCACTAAACCGTTGAAGTTAGCTAAGTCAACACGACCTTCTAAAATGTCAGACATATGCACGTCGATAGCTTTAAAGCCTGCGCGGTCAAATGCTGCCGCCATTTCAACATGAGAGTTAACACCTTGCTCACGTAAAATAGCCACTTTAGGGTTGCTGCCTGTTTGAGCGTCTTTTGCAATTAAATCAGCAACAATATCTTCATTGATATCAAAAGTTAACTCAGCGTTTAAACCAGGATCTTCAGTGTCAAATTTCACGTCGTATTCTTGCTGTGCACATTCTGGGTTATCACGAAGCGCTTGCATCTTAAGTGTTGTTTCTGCCCATACGGTACGGAAGTATGTACGTGAGTTTTCTAAGATGGTTTCGCCGTCACGAGTAAAACGAATAGTATCTTCATTATTAACGCGACCGATATCGGTGCAAAGGTCTAAAATACCGTGCTGTGCCAATACCGCATGTACGTGCTCGACATCGCTTTCACGAATTTGAATCACTGCGCCTAATTCTTCGTTAAACAATACGCTGATGTTGTCACCAGAAAGTTTAGATACGTCAATATCAACACCGGTGTGACCAGCAAATGCCATTTCAACCACGGAAGTGAATAAACCACCGTCACTGCGATCGTGATAGGCCAATAGTTTTTCTTCAGCGACTAATGTTTGAATGGCATTGAAGAAATCTTTTAACGTTTCAGCGCTGTCCACGTCAGGTGTTTCAGTACCAAGTTGCTTGTAAACCTGAGCGATACAAGAACCACCTAAACGGTTTTTACCGCCAGATAAATCAATGGCAACTATGCGTGAATCGCCTAAGTCAGTGCGAAGCTGCGGTGTAACTGTCTTACGCACATCTTCAACACGGCCAAATGCTGTGATAACCAATGATAGTGGCGCAGTTACTGCTTTTTCTTCACCGTTTTCTTCCCATTTGGTTTTCATTGACATTGAGTCTTTACCAACAGGAATGGTTAAACCTAATGCCGGACATAGTTCTTCACCAACAGCTTTAACCGCTTCGTAAAGACCAGCATCTTCACCTGGGTGACCTGCCGCAGCCATCCAGTTAGCAGAAAGCTTAATACGGTTTAAATCGCCAATATCAGCAGAAGCGATGTTAGTGAGTGATTCTGCTACAGCTAAACGAGCTGATGCGCCATAGTTTAAAAGGGCTACAGGTGTACGTTCACCCATAGACATAGCTTCACCATGGTATGAGTCTAAAGAAGCTGTGGTTACCGCACAATCAGCAACTGGAACCTGCCAAGGACCAACCATTTGATCACGTGCAACCATACCGGTTACAGAGCGGTCACCAATGGTAATCAGGAAGGTTTTTTCAGCGATAGTTGGCAAGCGTAAAATGCGGTCTGCTGCGTCAGCTAAGTCAACATTGGCTAAATCAAGCGGTGCGCCAGTTTCTTTTCTGCTTTCAACGTCGCGGTGCATTTTAGGTGCTTTACCTAATAATACATCCAATGGTAAGTCGATAGGCTTGTTGTCAAAATGTTCATCAGTTAACGTTAAGTGCTCTTCTTCGGTTGCTTTACCCACCACAGCAAACGGTGCACGTTCACGCTTACAAATTTCTTCAAATAGCGGTAATTGTTCGTCGTTTACCGCTAGTACATAACGCTCTTGTGATTCGTTACACCAGATCTCAAGCGGTGACATGCTGCGCTCGTCATTTGGTACGTTGCGTAGCTCAAAGTTACCACCACGGCCACCGTCTGACACTAATTCAGGGAAGGCATTTGATAAACCACCAGCGCCTACGTCATGGATAAATAAAATTGGGTTGTTGTCACCTAGTTGCCAACAGCGGTCGATAACTTCCTGACAACGACGTTCCATTTCAGGGTTTTCACGTTGAACAGAAGCAAAGTCTAAATCTTCAGCAGATTGCCCTGATGCCATTGACGATGCAGCGCCACCACCTAAACCGATGTTCATTGCCGGGCCACCTAAAACGATTAAGTTAGCACCAACGTTGATTTCACCTTTTTGTACGTGTTCACCGCGGATATTACCTAAACCACCAGCAAGCATGATTGGCTTGTGATAACCACGGATTTCTTCGCCATTGAAAGATTTAACTTGTTCTTCGTAAGTACGGAAGTAACCAAGAATATTTGGACGACCAAATTCGTTGTTAAATGCCGCACCGCCTAATGGGCCTTCAAGCATAATGTCTAATGCTGAAACGATACGGTTTGGCTTACCAAAATCCGTTTCCCAAGGCTGCTCAAAATTAGGAATACGAAGGTTAGATACAGAGAAACCAACTAAGCCAGCTTTTGGTTTAGAGCCAACACCAGTTGCACCTTCGTCACGAATTTCACCACCAGAGCCTGTTGAAGCACCAGGGAAAGGAGAAATAGCAGTAGGGTGGTTATGAGTTTCAACCTTCATCAGAATATGGATATCTTCGTGATTGTAACCATATTCTTTTGTTTCTGGGTTAGGGAAGAAACGACCACCCTCAGAGCCAACCATTACAGCTGCGTTATCTTTATAGGCACTTAAAACAAAGTCTGAGTTTGTTTCGTGGGTATTTTTAATCATTTTAAACAATGATTTTGGCTGAACTTCACCGTCGATAGTCCAGTCAGCATTGAAGATTTTGTGACGACAATGCTCAGAGTTTGCTTGCGCAAACATGTATAATTCGATGTCGTTAGGGTTACGGCCTAATCGGGTGAAGTTTTCAACTAAATAGTCAATTTCATCTTCCGCTAGTGCTAAACCTAACGTTAAGTTTGCTTGTGCTAATGCCGGACGACCACCACCTAATACATCAACCGATGAAAGTTGGCCTGGTTCAGCAGTAGCAAAAAGGCTATGCGCTTGTTCAAATTCGCTAAACACAACGTCCATCATGCGATCGTGAATTAAGCTATTTAATTGCTTTAATTGTTCATCGCTTAAGCTTTCACTTTGTACGTAATACGCTAAACCACGCTCTAAACGAATAACTTTGTTTAAGCCACAGTTGTGTGCAATGTCTGTCGATTTTGAAGACCAAGGTGAAATAGTACCTGGACGAGGCGTCACCAAGTGCAAAGCACCTGTAGGTTCATGCTCTTCAATGGTTGGGCCATAAGTTAAAAGTTTAGCTAACACTTCTGCTTCATTAGCATCAAGCTCAGCAGATAAGTGAGCAAAATGGGTAAATTCTGCATAAATGTCAGTAACAGGAAGGCCTAATTCAGCACACTGATCTAATAACTTTTTAATACGAAAATCAGATAAAGCTGGAGCGCCACGAAGGGTTTGAATCAACATCGCCATATTATGTATTCACCAAGGTTGGATTTATTTAGGAATAAAAATCGCGCGTATTATAGTGGAAAACCAGTTCAAGTGTAAGGAAATTTGCCCCTTTATATTGCCTTGGAGTGAAAAAATACTTTCCCTGAAAAAGAAACCGAGCCACAATGAGGGGTATGAGGGCTTTCCAATTGAAAATATTAGTAAATAAACTGTCGCTACTATGCGTATTTCTTGTCTGTTTGGTCAGCTTTAGTGCCTGTAAACAGACAGAGAATTCACAAGGTTTAGCACGTATCAAAGAACGAGGATTTGTAACCGTTGGTACCTTATATGGTTTAACTAGCTACTATATTGACGCTCAAGGTGAAACAGGTTTTGAATATGAACTGGCAAAAGCATACGCCGACTATTTAGGGGTTAATCTAAAGGTTGTTGCTAGTTACAGCATAGAAGAGTTATTTAACCAGCTAGAATCTGGCAAAGTCGACTTTCTCGCCGCTGGTTTGACCGTCACTGACATACGACAAGCAAAATTTCGCTTTTCACCTGCTTATAATAACATCAGCCAAAAACTCGTTTATAAGCAAGGTAACAAACGACCAAGAACAGCCGAAGACCTAAGTGGAGAATTAGTGGTTACCGCTAATTCTAGCCATGTTGAAACATTAAATAAGTTGAAGCAGCAATCAGCAAAGCTTAATTGGATTGAAACGGCTGACTTAGATAGTGAAGAACTTTTGATCCGTATTCTCGATGGTGAAATTGATTACACCATTATTGACAGTCATACCTTGGCAGTAAGCCGTCGCTACTATCCTGAAATCAGTATAGGTTTTACTATAGAACAAGAGCAACCATTAGCGTGGGCATTGCCGCAGCAAGCAGATGATGCATTATATGGCACATTAATCGAGTTTTTCGGTCAAGTGCATCATGACGGTACTTTGCTGGCGTTAAATGATAAATATTTTGGGCATGTTGAGCGATTTAACTTAGTTGACACCAGAGCCTTTATCCAAGCAATTGAAAGCAAGCTACCAGCTTATCAAGCGTTGTTTGAAAAGTACGCTCAAGATCTCGACTGGCGCTTATTGGCGGCAATAAGTTATCAAGAGTCACATTGGAATCCAAGAGCGCGATCTCACACCGGGGTGCGTGGATTAATGATGTTAACATTACCCACGGCGAAACAAATGGGCGTAAAAAGTCGTTTGGACCCCGAACAAAGTATTCGTGGTGGCGCCAAATATGTGCAACAAATGATTAACCGTATGCCGGATCGAATTCCATCACCAGATCGTATGTGGTTTGCGTTGGCTGCGTACAATGTGGGGTTAGGGCATTTGAATGACGCTAGGAGCATCACCAAAAAACAGGGGGGCGATCCCGACCGCTGGGTTGATGTAAAGCAGCGATTACCATTACTTAAACAAAAAAAATACTACAAAAATACCCGATATGGTTACGCTCGTGGAGATGAGCCGATTAATTATGTGGAAAATATTCGCCGTTACTACGATACTTTAACTTGGATTGACGATAAAAAACGAGTGCAGCAGTTAGAAGATAAGTTAATCGAGCAATCAGAATCGACAATAACCCCTGAACATTCTGAACCCCAAAAAGTGGATGCTGACAAAGCAACTACCTCTGCGCAGTAAAGTGTTGTTTCGCTGGAAATATCACATAAACGTTTACAAAATTCGTTTTTGTTGTCATCAAACTGTCATATATGATAAAGATACTATGCGCAGTTTAACTAGTCTTAATAGGAGATGTGTATGAATAAAGCACGTAGAATGTCGCACGCTACACAAAGAAGGCGTTTAATGGCTCGTCATAAATTAAAAATTCATGGTCGCCGTTTGAATCATTTTATTCAAGAAAATCAAGATCAAAATGCAAACCATGCCAGTAGCTTAAGCTAAAACTTTTGCTACTGACTGGTTATACAATTAAATTTCTTTTCTCAAACTTATCTTTTATCCATATATCAATCCATTAGTTAAACTCATTTAACGCAGTAAGGGCGTTTATTGCGTCTACTGTCGGCACAAAAATATGATCATGATAAAAGCCTGCTATTACATTGGCACTAATGTTGTGTTCTTTGAGCTTGTTAGCGATTGCAGCAGTTAACCCAACGGCATGTAAGCTTGAATGCACAGTTAAGTTAATACCAATTGAAATAAATATTTGACCACTTAGCGAGAGTTAACATGCTCAGAGACAAGGCATTGATTGCAAAGAATGGTTATTCCATTGTTAAAATCAATAACGCAGGATGTGAGCGTGTTAAACTCGCCCTTTGGGAACTCATTAGCACTCTGATAACATCTCTAAATAATCTAACCATAGAATAACTATGCTTAAATTATTTAGCTTGTTCTAAGCACGCTAATGAAGTTCTAAGTTGAGCAAATATTTAATTCAATTGGTATAAATCAACTAAAAGTCGATTTGTGATCAAATTGGTATTCTTTTGCCTTGTCTTCAGGGATCACTAAGGTTAATCCTTCTTGCTCTTGAAACATCGCAATAGGCTCAAGTTCAATACCATCACCATACTTGCCGTCTGCAAAGGTAACAAATACGTATTGCTTCTGTTGCAACGTTGGCGTCATAGTGCTCAGTAAGGTGGTTAAGTCTGTCAGTCCAGTCATGTGATTTTCCTATTTTATTGAGTTGTTTTAAGGCCCAAAATGCCGATAAAAATCAGAGATAAAAATACCAGTTGCATTGGTGATATGGTGGAACCTTCAGTGATAAAATTAATGAGAAACACTGAACTTACGCCGATTGAAAGCCAAATCAGGTAGGCTGTTGCTAAGGGAATTTTTGCCAAAGACAGGGCAAAGAGAAACAGGCTTATTGCCATTGAAAGTACGGCAAGTAGCGTAAAAGGTAATTTGCTAAAAGACTCAGACTTTTCTAGAGAAACCAACCAAATAGCTTCGAAAAAGCCCGCAATAATGAGGTAAACCCAAGACATATATCACTCCACATTGGGGCCGTCCCCTTTTGAGTAGAGCGGTGAGGTCGTCCTCACTTCTGAGTTAATTGTCAGCGCAAGATATACAAGTTTTAGTGTTTTGTAAATCGTTAAATTTGTGTGTTAAAGATCAACAAGCTTTAATCATATAAAGACAATCTGGCAAGCCAATATCACCAGGGTATTCACTTAAGACAAAACCAAATTTTTGGTAAGCCTTTATAGCGGAAATATTGTCTTTTAGTACAAAAAGCGACAATTGAGCAAGGTTCAATTTTGCAATACCTTTAGTGGAGAGCTGTTCAAGTAAAATACGCGCAATGCCTTTACCACGCATATTGGGTGCTACCACTAAGCGACCCAAGTGACATCGGTTCAGTCGCTGATAAAACTGGCCAAATGCGACTATTTTATTGTCTTCGGTTTTAAGGGTAAAAGAGTTTAGCTCAGCAAGTTTTAGATCTTGAATAAAGGTTGATGGCGTAAATGGGTATCTAAAATTTGGACCGCTCCATTTTAACAATGATACTTCATCGTTAAACCAATTCATGATTTGTCCAATATCATTTTCTGTCGTTTCAACAAGTTGCACGTTTTTATCAAGATCCATTGTTACATCGCTTATTTGCCTGACATTATTGTTCACAATTTTATTATAGATAAATAGCTCAAACTGATTAACAAGTTATTAACTGTTTGCTACATTTAACGTCCAATCATAATAAAAAAAGGAAAGTTGGATGTTAAAAAAATGGTTTAAGCCATCGCAAGTCGCGATAGCAGCATCAATATGTTTTACCACTTTAACACCTGCGGCATTTGCCGACCAAATAAAAAAAGTGACAGAGGTAGAAGGCATTACGGAATATCGTTTAGATAACGGTTTGCAAGTTTTGTTATTCCCTGACCCAACTAAAGAAACTGTAACGGTTAACGTGACCTATCATGTGGGTTCTAAACATGAAAATTACGGCGAAACTGGTATGGCGCACTTACTTGAACACTTAGTGTTTAAAGGCACGCCAAAACACAAAGATATTCCAGCTGAACTTAGTTCTCATGGTGCACGTCCAAATGGTACAACCTGGACAGACCGCACCAATTATTTTGAAACTTTTGCAGCAACAGAAGAAAACATTGACTGGGCACTGAGCATGGAATCTGATCGTATGGTCAATTCTTTTATTGCTAAGAAAGACCTAGACAGTGAAATGACCGTTGTTCGTAACGAATTTGAAAGTGGTGAAAACAGCCCATTTCGAATTACCATTCAACGTATGTTAGCTGCGGCGTTTGAGTGGCATAACTACGGAAAAACAACAATTGGCGCTAAATCAGATTTAGAGAATGTACCAATTGATCGTCTACAGGCTTTTTACCGCAAGTATTATCAACCAGATAACGCTACCTTGATTGTCGCTGGTAAGTTTGACAGCAAGCAATTGATGAAAAAAATTCAAGCAACATTTGGCCAAATTCCAAAACCAGAACGTGTAATTCAACCATTGTATACGCAAGAGCCTGCGCAAGATGGCGAGCGCAGTGTAACGATTCGTCGTGTTGGTGATGCGCAAATGATTGGTACGGTTTATCACGTTCCAGCAGGCTCACACGAAGATTTTGCTGCGCTAAATGTATTAAATGAAATTATTTCAGCACAAGCGACGGGCCGTTTACACAAAGCACTTGTTGAGAAAAAATTAGCAAGTAATGCTTTTGGTTTTAACTTCCAATGGGCTGAACCAAGTGTTGCAATTTTCATGGCAGAAGTTGATAAGGCCGGTGATATTGCTAAAACAGAACAAGCTATGGTTGAAGCCTTGGAAAACATCAAATCTAACCCAGTTTCTGCTGATGAAGTTGAAAAAGCAAAACGTACCTTAATGAAAGCACAAAAGCTTGCCTTTAACTCTTCAGAGCGTGTAGCAATGGAGTTAAGTGAGTGGTTAGGTATGGGCGATTGGCGTTTAATTTTCTTAAACCGAGATCGTATGGAGCAAGTTTCTACTGAAGACGTACAGCGTGTTGCAGAAAAATATTTAACACGTAATAACCGTACACTTGGTAAATTTATTCCAGCTGAAAAACCAGAGCGTGTTGAAATACCACAAGTGGCTAATGTCACTGATATGGTCAAAGACTACAAAGGGCGCAAAGCGGTTGCTCAAGGTGAAGCCTTTGACCCTTCTCATGACAATATCACTGCTAGAACCTCAACCAGCAAACTTGATAATGGTGTTAAGCTAGCCTTATTACCTAAGAAAACTCGTGGTGAATCGGTTGTTGCCCGTATTTCTCTTCAAATGGGTGATTTACTTTCTTTACAAGGCCAAGATGCAGTAGGTGATGTAACAGGAAGCATGTTGATGCGTGGTACAGAAAACTATACACGTGAGCAACTAAAAGAAGCCTTTGATAAACTAGAAGCGCAAGTTTCTATCGGTGGTGGTGCAACGGGCGCTTATGTGTCAGTGAATACCACGCGTGCCAACTTAAATGACACGTTAAAACTTGTTGCTGAAGTACTGCAAAAACCAGCTTTTGATGAAAAAGAGTTCGATTTATACATCACAGAGCAAAAAGTTGCATTAGAGCAAACACTACAAGATCCACAAGCGTTAGCCTTTAATGCCTTTAGTCGTCATCAAAGTCCGTTTCCAAAAGGCCATCCTAACTATGTTGGTACAATCGAAGAGCAACTGGCTGCTTTAGGCGCGGTGACCTTGGACGATGTAAAACGTTTCCATAAAGACTTTTATGGTGCAAGTGAAATGCAAATCACTGTTGTTGGTGACTTTGATAAAGCACAAACGACTAAAACATTAGATGAAATTACCGCAAATTGGCAGAGTAAAAACAAATATGCTCGCATCGATTCGCCGTATAAAAAGTTATCTAATGAAGCGATTACCTTCAACACGCCTGATAAAGAAAATGCGACTTTTGTTGCGTCACTTAGTATTCCTGTCGGGCAAGACCACCCAGATGCACCCGCATTAACTATGGGTAACTACATGTTAGGTGGTGGTTTCCTAAACAGTCGTTTAGCAACAAGATTACGCCAACAAGACGGCTTAAGTTATGGCGCAGGTTCATTCTTAAATATCAGTGCATTTGACGAAAGAGCTTCATTAGGTGCGTACGCTATTTGTGCTCCACAAAACTTAGCCAAAGTGGAAGTAGGCTTTAAAGAAGAAATCGCTCGTATGCTAAAAGATGGCTTTACTGCTGAAGAAGTTGCAGCGGCTAAATCTGGTTTATTGCAAGGTCGTAAAGTGAGCCGTTCTCAAGATCGTGAATTAGCAAGTGATCTAAATACTAATTTACGCCTTGACCGCACGATGGAACACAGCAAGCAATACGAGAAAGCCATTGCTGAGCTAAGCGCAGAAGATATTAATAAAGTAATGCGCAAGTACATTAGCGTTGATGCTTTTGCGATTATTCAAGCTGGTGACATGAGTAAAGTAGAGAAATAACAAAACATCACTTATGTGATATAAACAAAAACGGAAAGCTTTGCTTTCCGTTTTTTTATGCTGAAATTGCCACGACTTGTTTAACAAACAAATCTCCTTGTTGCTGTTTTTGCAAGGCTTCAGTAACCTGTTGTGCATTAAACGCGATAGCTTGTACCTCAGGCAAACAAAGATGCTTATTTTTCACCTGCTCTAATAATAAACTCATTTTTAAGCCTAATTTGTGTTGAGCACAAATGTCATTGGATAACCAAGCACCAGCCAATGATATGTAATGCAAAGAAGGTGATTTGGCTTGTAAAGTGGCACTGTCTAATTGAGGAAACTGTGCCAAACACGCTACATTGCCGTTAAATTTTAATAGTGCAATATCGCGTTTGATCGTGTCACCGCCAACAGAATCAATAATATGATCAAACCGTTCATGACCAAGATCTAACTTTATTTGCTCAAGCAAATCTTTCTTATTGCTATCGTAAATATAATCAGCGCCCAGCTTCTTTAAATAACTATGATGTGTTTTGTCTGCTGTGGTAAATACCGTCAAGTTATATTCTTTGGCGATTTGAATCGCTAATTGACTAACAGCACAACCACCTTGCTCAATTAAAATTTTATCACCAGATTGCACGGCTAAAGTACAAAGAGTAAACGCTGCGGTTAAACCAGCGCAAGGCAAACAGGCAGCAATATGAGCTGGAATTTCATCGGGTATTTGTGCAACCGCTTGTGACTCGATAACGGCGTATTCTGCTAAAGCTCCAGGTTTTAACAAATTGCCGTGCCACATGACACGCTGTCCAAGTAGTGGAGAATGTCCACAACCACAAGAAACCACAGTGCCTACTCCATCTAATAATGGAATGTGAGGGTAATGCCATTGCTCACACCCTGTAGAGGCTAAATGAGCATCTACAGGATTTATTGCTGCGTATTCAACCTTTATTAGCAATTGTTGTTCATTAATTTCAGGTATCGGCAGTGTGGTGTTAGACAAAGCAAAATCGTTTTTTGCTTCGTCTAATACAATAGCTTTCATGGTTTCAGGTATGGTGAACATATTTTCCTCACAGCGTCAGCTAGTTTTGTTATTGTTCTTTTTTGTTACTAGCATGTAGAACACAGGCGTGAATAGTAACCCAAATACAGTGACGCCTATCATACCAGAAAATACTGCAATGCCCATGGCATGACGCATTTCAGCGCCAGCGCCGCTGGCCAATACTAATGGAATAACACCGGCGGTAAATGCGATAGACGTCATCAAAATAGGGCGTAGTCGTAATCGACAAGCTTCAATGATAGACGATAAAGCAGATTGACCTGTGTCTTGTATTTCTTTGGCAAACTCAACCATCAATATCGCATTTTTACAAGCCAAGGCAACTAAAACAATGAGTGCAATTTGGGTAAATATATTGTTATCACCACCCACTAAGGCAACACCAACTAGTGCTGAAAATATGGTCATAGGAACAATTAAAATAATGGCCAGCGGTAATCTTAAACTCTCGTATTGTGCAGCCAACACGATGAAAACTAAGATGACAACCAGAGGGAAGATGTACACCATAGTATTACCGGCAAGGATCTGCTGATAGGTTACTTCTGTCCATTCGTAAGCCATACCTTTGCTTAACGTAGTCGCCAGGACTTGTTCGATGGCATGTTGCGCTTGATCAGAGCTAAACCCTGGCGCAGGGCTGCCGTTTAGTTCAGCACTTGGATAGCCATTGTAATGCATAACACGGTCTGGGCCTGTGGTTGGTGTAACTTGAACAACTGCACCTAGAGGTATCATTTGCCCTGAAGCATTACGCACTTTTAAATTCAGAATTTGCTGAGGGTCAATACGATAGTTTGCATCGGCTTGTGCATTAACTTGATAAGTGCGGCCAAACAAATTGAAATCGTTGACATACATTGAGCCTAAATAGACTTGTAATGAATCAAAAATATGCTCAAGAGGGATGCCTAAAATAAGCGCTTGTTCTCGATCGACTTCTATGTCCATTTGAGGCACTTGAATACGAAACGTCGAGTACAGCCCCATCAGTTCTGGACGTTTTCTTCCTTCGTTGATCACCGTTTGCAAGCTGGCAAATAACGCTTCAAAACCTTGGTTACTGCGATCTTCAATTTGCAGTTTAAAACCACCCGTTGAACCTAAACCTTGAATAGGAGGAGGTGGAAAAATAGCGACAAAGGCTTCGTCAATGACGGAGAACTTTTGATTGAGCTGTGCAACGATGCTACCTGCTGATAACTGTGGATCATTTCGTTGCTTAAAGTCTTTTAATGCAACAAATACAATGCCACTATTAGGGCTATTAGTAAAACCGTTGACTGATAAACCAGGGAATGAAACGGTGTTTTCAACGCCTTCGGTGTTGAGCGCAATTTGCTCCATCTCGCGAATAACTTCTTCAGTTCGGTTTAAACTAGCAGCATCCGGTAATTGAGCAATGGCGACCAAATATTGTTTGTCTTGTTGAGGAATAAATCCTCCCGGTACTGCATTAAACAAAGCACCTGTACCGCCGACTAATGCAAGATACAGCACCGTGACTAACACACTAAAACGAATAAGTTTTTTCACTATTGCCTCATATGCATTCGACCCGCGATCAAACAGTTTATTAAATGGAGTAAACACGACACGGCTTAAGCTTTTATCTAATGCTTTGGTTAGCCAATCAGGTTTTTCATCTTTTCCTTTTAACAATAATGCCGATAGTGCAGGAGACAAGGTTAAAGAGTTGATGGCAGAAATAATGGTAGATATGGTGATGGTTAGTGCAAATTGCTTATAAAATTGCCCCGACAAACCAGTGATAAATGCGGTGGGGATAAAAACGGCACACAATACTAAGGCAATCGCAATGATAGGTCCTGTCACTTCTGACATCGCTTTTTTAGTTGCTTCTAGCGGTGTTAAACCTTGGTGAATATTACGCTCTACATTTTCAACAACGACAATGGCGTCATCAACGACGATACCTATGGCAAGCACGAGCCCAAACAGTGACAAGGTATTAATTGAAACGCCTAACCAATGCATGATGGCAAATGTACCAATGAGCGAAACAGGCACGGCTATCAGTGGAATAATAGATGCGCGCCAGGTTTGTAAAAACAAAATAACAACGATCACCACCAGCACAATAGCCTCTAACAAGGTGGTGATAACGGCATCGATCGAGCCTCGCACAAAAACGGTCGGGTCATAAGCTATTTTGTAAGTAACACCTTTGGGAAAATCAGCTGATAGTGTTTTCATCGTGGCGCGTACTTGGTCTGAAAGCTCTATAGCATTAGATCCAGGCCTTTGGAAAATAGGCATAGCAACTGCGGGTTTACCACTAATCAGTGCTCTTAAGGCATAATTGTTTTGACCTAGTTCCACTCGGGCGATGTCTTGTAGGCGTGTAACTTCACCTTGTTCGCCAACCTTGATCACTATGTTATTAAATTCTTCAATTGAGCTTAAACGACCTTTAACATTAAGCAGAATTTGAAACTCGCTATTGATATCACTTGGTTGCGCACCTAATGAACCAGCAGCAACCTGGCGGTTTTGAGCCCGAATTGCTTGAACTACATCCATTGCTGTTAATTGGCGAGCGGCGATGGCGTCAGGGTTAAGCCAAACACGCATTGAATATTCACCACCACCAAATAACTGCACGTCACCCACACCGCCTAATCGGGCGATTTGGTCTTTAATGTACAAACTGGCGTAGTTAGACAAATAACTAATTTCTCTTGATTCATCAGGTGAATAAAGGTGTACCACCATGGTTAAGTCTGGCGATGCTTTTTGAGCGACGACACCTAATCTTTGAACCGTTTGTGGAAGTCTAGGCAAGGCACTATTAACTCGGTTTTGCACTTGTACTTGTGCTTTATCTAAGTCAGTGCCTAAAGCAAATGTAACGGTTAGCGTCATGCGGCCATCGCTGGTTGCTTGTGAAAACATGTATAACATGTTTTCTGTACCGTTGATTTCCTGCTCTAGCGGTGTAGATACCGTTTCAGCAATAACCTTAGGGTTGGCGCCTGGGTAACTTGCCGTTACAACCACCGTTGGCGGAACAACTTCTGGATATTCGCTAATAGGCAGTTGAAATAATGAAATTGCGCCACCGATTAAAATGATCAACGACAACATTGACGCAAAAATAGGGCGTTGAATAAAAAAATGAGAAAAATTCATGATGACCTCGAAGCAAGCCTTAGCGCGCTGCTAAGCTTGCTGTACTTTGGGATTCGTCAATGGTTAAAGTCACAGCTGATAAGTCTAACGTTACTTGTCGTGGAGTAATTGGCATGCCTGGACCAACTTTAGCGGGCCCATTAACGGCGACAACATCACTGAGGTTTAAACCTTGCTCAATGACTCTATAGCTGCCATAACGTTCACCCACTTCAACAAGTTTGTATTCCAGCACGTTGTCATTATTGACGGTCAATACAAATCGGTTTTTTAAATCTGTACCTATGGCACGATCAGGTACCAAAATTTTGCTTTTGATATCGCTAGAGGCAATTTGTAGTCGCGCAAAAGCACCGGGTTTTAAGTCACCATTGGCATTGTCAAACGTTGCTCTAATACGCAAGGTACCTGTTGAAGCGTTAATACTGTTATCAACAAAATCGACATAACCCAAATTAGGTTGATGCGTATTTCCTGTCAGGTTTAAATTGACGGGTAACGGGGTGTTGGAGGTGACATGGCTAAACTCACTGTTCCAAGTGCGCTCGTCGATATTAAAATAAGCATACATTTTGTCATCAGCAATAATGCGAGTTAACTCGCTTTGGTTGGCGGTAACATTATTGCCCCGTGTGATGTCTGCTCGAGAAATCATGCCGTTTATAGGTGATTTAACTTCAGTAAATGCTAAGTCGAGCTCAGCAGATGTTAATTGTGCCTTTAACGCGAGTAAGTTGGCGTAGCTTTTTTTGGTCTCTGCAACTCGTGCTTCAATTTGCTCTTGAGCAATAGCGCTGTTTTTACCCAAATTTACTGCACGTTTTTCCTTGTTTTTAGCTTGTTCTAGTGTCGCTTGTGCACTAAGAATTTCAGCTTTTAGTCGTTCAACTTCTGCTTGAAAAGGTCTAGGGTCAATTTTAAATAATATATCGCCTTGATTAACACCTTGTCCCTCCTTAAAGGATATTTGTTCAACCACGCCAGACACTCTTGGCATTAAGGTAACAACCTCGGGAGACTCAAGTCTTGTCGTATAAGTGTGCCAACGCTGTACTGCTTGGTAAGCTACAGGTGCAACATCAATCGCAGTAGGCGATTGTGTTGTTTGGTTTTGTTCGGTTTGTTGTTGGCAGCCAACTAAAATCAGCGCACTAAAAATGCCAAATACAATGGGTTTAATTCTCATGTTTACGCTCTCCATTTATGATGGCTAATATGTTATGCAATAAATTGTTGCGTATTAAGCATGTAAAATGAATTACAATGTTGCTATATTTGCACCAATAGGTGGGGAAGGATTGTTTAATGGATACTGCTAGTCGATTACTATTATTGTTGGAAGTGACGGAACGTGGCTCATTTGCCAAAGTAGCTGAACATCAAAATATCGATCGTTCGGTTGTTTCCAAGCAAATCGCCAAATTAGAGAAAGATTTAGGGGTACGGTTACTCAATCGCACTACACGTTCGTTTTCCATTACTGGTGCTGGTAATGAAGTGCTTCGAAAAGCGCAAGAGTTAAAAGCGCTGTTAAGTGAAACACATCGATTGGCAGAAAACTATCATGCAGAGCCTAAAGGGACGTTGAAAATTACCAGCAGCAATGTGATTGCATCAAGAGTAATACAACCGGTGATCAATGAATTTCAGCGTCGTTTCCCGCTTGTTAATATTGAGTTGCAGATTACCGATCAGTTGGTAAACATTGTTGGTGACGGTGTTGATCTGGCTTTTAGGGTGGGGGAGTTAAAAGACTCGACACTAGTTGCACGTTATTTGGCGAGAAATCGCTTATTGATCTTAGCGACCCCTGATTTTATCGCACGTTATGGCGATCCGACGACAATTGAACAATTAGCAAAGTTACCTGCAGCGTGTTACGCGAATTCAACTATTCGTGTTAATTACATTGATTATTTTGACGATAACAATCAGTCAAGTCGTATGATGATGAATGCTAACTTTTATGCTAATGATATTGAGTTAATTCAGCAAAAGGCCTTGTCTGGCGATTGTTATTATCTAGCACCTGCAATGCAAGTTAGCGATGAAATTTCGACAGGGAAACTAGTGCCAATAATGCAGCAACTTAAACTGAAAGATTTTGCAGCCATTTATGGGGTTTACCCTCATAGAGATTTACCACTAAGAACTCGTTTGTTCTTCGATGCCGTGAAAGAATTTATCGGCGATAATAAGCCAGTTTGGGAAAGCAATATTCCTAATTTTGAATATATGTATGGCAATGAAAATCGAGCCCAGTGGCATCCAACGAATATAAATTTGTTGTAATACTAGCAGAACGCAACTTATTAAACTTTAGCTGGTAAGTGTTGTTAACAGTTTGTAACTTTAATATTGCAATTTGTTGAATTTATTCGTTTAACTTATAACTAAATTGTATTAGCATCTTGAGCAGTTTTAACTGTTAAGTTGTCACTCAGTGATCGAATCTCCTATTTACCAAGCAAAGTTTTTTATCCGTATTTTTCTTTTACTGATTCTTGTATTTTGTTCACCTTCAAAAGGCCAGACTTCCAGTACAGTTGAGTTTAAAAAACTAGGACCGCCTTTTTTAAATTATAAAAAGTTGGACAACGTTGGCGTTGGCTTAGTCAGTACCATTTTACATGATAGTAGTGGCTTTATTTGGCTGGTAAACAGTGAAGGGTTACATCGCTTTGATGGCCAGTCGATGACGTTATTTCCAGGTCTAGAGCAATTTGCTAGCCCTCATGTTGAATTTATAACCGAAGGTCAAGATGGGCGAATTTGGATAGCCACATACGATAAAGGCGTTGCCGTTTTTGATCCAAAATCAACGCAGTTAACTTTTGTACCACTATCAAAACACTTACCACAAGCGTGGCAAGAGCTTGAAAAAATTCCACCCGTTGGTGGCATAGTCATTCGTAACGGAGAATTGTTTGTCGCCATTAAAGACCGCGTTATAGTCATAGATGAACAATCCTTTAGCCTGAAAAAAGTTGTCGAAACATCAGTAGCTGAGTCTGATTTGATTACACGGTTATTGGTTACGTCAAATGGTGAAATTTGGTTGAACAGCTACCACGGCTCTGGTCCTATGCGTTATGACGGTGAAGTTTGGCACAGTTATCATCATGATAAAGATGACAAAAGTTCAATCAGTTCTCGTATGGTAGTTACCTTCTTTGAAGATAGTAAACAGCGAGTTTGGTTAGGCACTTACGAAGGATTAAACTTGTTTGATCCTGCCACTGAAAAGTTCAAGCGATACGCGCCATATGAGATTGGCAAGAGCGAAAACCTTGTTAAAAATATTGTCTCGTCAATTGCCGAAGATGAACAAGGTGTTTTGTGGTTAGGTTTGTATGAACAGGGCCTATTCACATTTGATCCTGATAAGGAAAGCTTCTTTTTTATGCCCCCTGTGAAAGGCATTGAGACCAGTATTTTATCCAACCAATTCCCTTCTTATAGTAAAAGTGTTTTTGTTGATCAACAACATACGATTTGGGCGATAACGCGAGAAGGCATTAGCAAGTTAAGTCAACAGAACCGACAGTTAGCACAATGGGTAAATACCACAGAAGAAAGCTGTTTACCCCGATCAATGTACGAAAGTCACCACGGGCTATTTTTCGCCTGTGATAACAAATTGTTTTTAAAACAAGATGATCAATTTTCTCTGATCAAAACCTTCACCGACAGGGAACAAAACATCAAAGTTGATGCTCGTGCTATCGCGGCAGGAAATGGCGACAACATATGGGTGGCGACCAATGTTGATGGTATCTATAAAATTAATTTGAAAACCAAATCAGAAAAACACTATCAATTTAAAACAAAAGTGCAAAATAAGTTTGCGGTCAATTTAATCTGGTATCTGGCGTTTGACCAACAAGATCGGCTTTATGCCATGATGGGACAACACCCAGAGCATGCAGGTGGTGCAATACTGATTTACAACGAAAATACCGATAGTTTTGATATCGTCAGCACAGGCTTTAAAAATACTCATTTTATTGATGTTGACGAAAAACGTTTACTAATAAACCGGGCATATAGTAAAGAACAACAAAACTTATTTTGGTTTGATAAACACCAAAAAACGCTCCAACCTCTGGCAGTAAATACCGGTGAAATTGGCGCTATGGTTAAATGGAACAATCAAATTATTGTTGCGACTGAGCACTTAGGTGTGATGAGTATTAATGTCAACACTGGCGCAGCTGAAAAAGTGACAACTGACATTGACGATGTAGTGCTTGGTTTTTATGTAATGCAAGATAAGCTTTTTGCGTCGAGTAAAAAAAACCTTTATCAGATGACACTAGACAAAACTTTTAGCGCAGAACTGAGCTGCATTACTTGTACTTTATCTATCGATTTACCTGAGCTCAATCACCATCAACATGGTCAGTTGTATTGGTCGCAAAGTTTTATGTCTAGTTTAGGGCATTTTTATGCTTTTACTGACAATAGCATTTTGTCGATACCAGTAGATAAGCTTAATCAGCCAGAGATTGATGAGCAGTTGACGTATACAGAATTAACAGCCATGGGAAAGAAGGTATTACCCAACAGAGAAAATAAACATGTGTTGTTAACGGAATCGATTGAACGCGCAACAGCATTAACTATTTTACCTAATACCTCCTTATTGTCTTTTAAGTTTACTAAACTCGGTGCATTACAGCCTGAAAAAATTCAATACGCGTATCAACTCAATGGGCTAAGCGAGGAATGGATAACAACAGAAAAAGGCACAGGTGCAGCTACCTTCTCGTTATTACCGGCAGGTAATTATCAACTCAATATTCGTTCAACTGATGCGCTTGGTCATTGGCTGTCAGATAAAAAGTCTTTAACAATTAAAGTGCTAGCACCATGGTATCAAACGGTTTATGCCTACGTGTTTTATGCTTTTGTTGCGGGCTCTATCATTTTGTGTTTTTCATGGTTATACCACCGAAAAAAGCTGGCTGAGAAGGATTATGAAAATGCACACGCGTTAACGGCGGCAAAGGAGCGACTATTTGCTAACCTGTCACATGAGTTTCGAACGCCATTAACCTTAATTTTAGGACCAGCAGACGCCATTAAAAAACAAGCTCAACAGGATGTTGTCACACGTAACGTTAATCTCATTGAACGAAACGCTCTAAAGTTGTTATCAATGGTAGACCAGCTCCTGCAACTGGCTAAAGTGCGTGAACAACACGAAGAAGATGTCAATGAACAGCATGTTAAATCCATTTGTGACGCGGTTGTTGAATTGTTCTCTGCTTTAGCACAAGAGAAGTTGATTGATTTTCAAGTGAGCATAGAAGTGCAAGATAATGTTTGCTTGTTTGGCGTAAATGAGGCGTTGGACACGATACTACATAACGTATTAAGCAATGCCTTTAAGTTTACGCCTGCGGGGGGCAAGGTATCCTTTTGTGTCTTTTTGCAAAAGCAGCAAGTAGCAATAACGATTGAAGATAGTGGATGTGGTATACCAGAACACGAATTAGGTCACATCTTTGAGCGTTTCGCTCGTGTTGAAAATCAGGGTGCAAATGTAGCTGGTACCGGGATCGGGCTGGCTTTAGTCAAGGAATTAGTTAACAAGCTTAAAGGGCAAGTGTTTGTCGAAAGTACTGTAGGCCAAGGTACTAAATTTGTTTTAACGTTACCTATTGTCTATCAAGAGTTTGATGTCTCAAAAATACCTGACAAATCAGTTACCGATAAAACGCATTTGAAACCTGATACAGCGTCGATTGAACTTTCTTTGCCAGTTAATGAGATGCCTGAAAGTGCTCACTCGTCAGCTGATGGAGATAAATCGGTCATTTTGGTTGTAGATGATAATCCAGATATTTGTCAGTTTTTGTATGACTCGCTGATTAATGAGCACGATGTCGTTACGGCAGTGGATGGCAAACAAGCGATTGAATTTGCATTGATACATAGCCCGGATTTAATTATTTCTGATGTAATGATGCCGCAAATGGACGGTTTTGAATTGCTTAGTCAAATCAGGGACAACATGGCGCTATGTCACATTCCCATCATTTTACTAACTGCCAAAGGAGATGAAGATAGTAAATTAAAAGGTCTTTCTGAACTTGCGGATGATTACATCACTAAACCATTTAAACCGGCACAGTTACATGCACGCATTCAAAACTTACTGGGGTTGCGCGCTATTATACGCCGTAGGTTAGAGGCACAATTTAATGGTAATGAAAGGTCAAATAAAAATGTGTCGCATCAAGAAAATGAGCATATAGATAACGTTTTTCTAACAGAAAGAGATGAGCAGTTTATTGAGAAACTTCAGGCGTTATATGAACAGCTGCACAGCGACACAACCTTAAATTTAGCGACGATTGCAGAGAAACTAGCGATGAGTGAACGACAGCTTCAACGAAAGTTAAAAGCGTTAATTGGAGCGACATTTAGCGAATCGTTACGTGACTATCGTCTAAGTCAAGCCAAAGACTTATTATTTAAAGGTGAACAAGTTGCTGTCATCGCCGATAAAGTCGGTTTTAATTCCAGCAGCTATTTCGTTCGATGTTTTAAAGCAAAATATGGCACTACACCGAATGATTTTCGAAAAAAAGCTCATGCTTAAAATGAAAAAATCGATAATAAAACTATTTGATTAAATCTGTGTGACGAACATCTTATATTTTCAATAAATTGTCACATATTTGTGATAAGTTGTCGTGATTTTGATACAAATTAATCTTTATTTTTCAGTAGAATAGCACGCTTATGTCGCCCGAGTTTAAAAACGGGACTTTTAAATAATCATTAAATGAAGCTTATCTATTTAAAGGAATATAAATGATCAGTAGTACCCAAAAGCTTAGTTATTTAACTTTATGTTTGTTTGCTGTCGGCTGTGGTGGAGGAAGTAGTAAAGATAAAGATCCTCAACCTTATAATTCTGCGCCAGTTGCTCATATCACGATGGAGAAAACTCAATTTGCTGAAAATGAAGCTATCACTTTCAGCGCAGAAAAAAGTCAAGATCCTAATGGTGATAAAATTACTTACCAGTGGCAGTTAATTGGTCAAGGTGGTGAGACATTAGCATTGGAAGATGTTGAAAGCGAAACAATACAATATACCCCCCAACATTTTGGCACTTATTCCATTGAATTGACTGTTAAAGATGACAAGTCAGCAGCAGATAAAATAACGCAAAACTTTATTGTCATTCCTTCAGAAGACGATTACCCAGTTGCATCAATTGATGCTAAAAGTAAGGCAAAAGTGGGCGCTGTGCACTGGTTTACAGCCGAAGATAGCCGTGCTGCTGGTGATGACCGAGTAATTTTTGATTGGCGATTAAAGTCTAAACCTGAAGGCAGTAATGCTGAAATGCAAAACGGCAATCAAGTTAAGTCGTATTTTGTTGCTGATAAACCGGGTAATTACCAAGTTATCTTGGTTGTTGCCAATATTGCCAATGAGCTTTCATCGACCAGTACTTTTGATGTAGAAGTAACAGAATTAACAACAAATAGTGAACCTGTAGCAAACATAACGTCTGAACAACGTGAATTCTCACTAAATGAAGTTATTCAGCTCAATGCTTTAAATAGTTTTGATGCTGATGAAGACCTGCTGTCTTACCAATGGCAAATAGAAGAGAAGCCTGAAAACAGTAGCGCAGAACTTTCTGTTTCAGAAGACACTTATGCTCAGTTTAAAGCTGATGTTATCGGTGAATACCGTGTCAAGTTACAGGTAGCTGATAAAGAAACAGATGACGAAACAACTTTGTCAATTAAGGTTACCGGTGATAACGTTGCCCCTGTTGCTAATGCTGGTCCAGATGTCATCAGCGCACTTGATGTACCTATTATCCTTGATGGACGTGCCAGCCAAGATCCAGAAGGCCAACCTCTGCAATATGAGTGGTCTTTACTTAACCGTCCTGCAAATAGTGAATATGAAGGTTTGCAACACATTACGCTACGTGACGAAGCTTACTTTGAATTTTTACCAGACGCACTTGGCTTGTATACTTTACATTTGCGCGTATTTGATGGGCAAGTTTACTCTAAAGTAGACACCTTGACGGTGGAAGTAACCGAGAATCAAAAGCCTGTTGCACTATTACCTGACAACATCGTAGTAACTGACGCTGGCGTTGTGACTATTTATGGTACTGACAGTTATGATCCTGAACAACAAAACCTAACTTATAACTGGCAATTTAATGATGTACCAGCAGGGTACAACGGCCAAATTAGCCATGCTAATGGTAAGGCGACGTTTTTCCCAACGGAACTTGGTACTTACACTGTACAGCTTATTGTTAATGATGGTCAGCAAGACTCTGCGCCTGTAACTATGGTTATAGAGAGGCAAGAAACGCCAACATACATGCGTGAAGTCAGTGGAAGACTCGTGGACTCTGGTGGCAATCCTATCGTCAATGCTCGTGTTGGTGGCATATTGCAGCAACGAACTTCGACAGACAGCGATGGCAACTTTTCTTTAACCTTTTACAGCCATTATCTTGGAGCCAATCTTTCATATATAAGCTTCAACATTGATAATAAAATAATCGGTATGAAACGCTTAGCAGAAGAAAATAGTGAAACCCCAATTAATGCTGGTGATGTATTGCTACCTGTATTGCAAAGAAAAGACATAACGCTTACTGCTTGTGAGGGTTACACAGGCCCTACAGAAACTACAGTGTTATTTGCTCAGCGACAAGATGGTTATAACGGGGCTAAATTCTTAAAACCTGCACATGCTAATTTAACAATCGGTGCTGAACCTGTAGAAATACAATTGCCAGCCTATGCCGTATTGTCACTTCGGGCATTTCAAAGTGCTGCAACGGTAACAGAAACACAAAGTGGTAAAGACTTTATTACACATACATTCCAAGCAGATGATTCGAAGCAAGATTCATTGTCGCTGACTATATGTAACTAATAAGCTCATCAAAAGATATAAAAAACGGCTTCGTTATGAAGCCGTTTTTTTTCATCTAACTTTATTGGCCATTTACCTGCGGTTATCAATCATTTTCCTTAGCTCATAGGAATCAAGTCGCGAATAGTTGTTTGTTTCATGACAATGAATCCACTACGAAGGAGATTGTCTATGAACATTGAAAAAGAAATTAAACTTTTAAGAGTTTTAACTGCGTCGTGTATGGGGATATGTTTGTTATTTGGTTTAACGGGCTTCAAAGCAGACAACAGCGCAAAATTTGACACACTAGATGTCGAGCGAATTAACATTGTTGAGCCTGACGGCACTGTAAAAATGATTATTACGAACGTCGCTAGGTTTCCCACCGGTAAACAGCAAGTAAATGGCAGAATATTAAACGAGTCACGTAAAAAGCGTTCTGGTATGTTGTATTTTAATGAAGAAGGTATTGAAGCTGGTGGTTTTATTTATGACGGTAGTAAAAATGAAAAAGGGCACAGTGCAGGCATGTCGTTAACCTTTGATCAATACAATGGTGATCAGGTATTGCAGCTATTAACTACTGACAGCCAAAGGGGCGATCAACGCTATATTCGATCTGGTATTATGTTTAATGATCGTGCAGAGCACGAAACTCAAGATACCGTTAAAAAGGTGATGCAAGAATTATCACAAATCACTGATAAACAAAAACGTATCGACAAAATTAAGTACTATGAAGATAAAGGACTTATTGGCGGTGCACCTCGTGTTTTACTAGGTAAAACAAGTAGTAAGAATAATGGATTGTTTTTGTTTGCCAAAGACGGAAGCCCAAGAGCTCATTTTTACGTCGACGATAATGACCAAGTAAAATTAGAAGTGCTGAATAAATCAGGCGAAGTAATAAATTCATGGCCGACGGTTAAATCGACAGCGGATTAAACCAACAAACCAATAGCACCTTGCGCTGGCATCGGTTACTCTTAGGTAACATGTCAGCGCAAAATTGTTGAAATATAAAGCTAATTTCTAATGTTTCCTGTATTTAAATCTATCAAAAATGCTTTTTGCATCAACCGTATGTTTTTGCTGTTTATGTTTATTTATAGCTACCTAGTTGTTGTAAAAGGGCGCATTAGTTCAAGATCAGGCTTTGATTGGTATGTGTTAACACCTGAGGGGCCATTAGCCACTTTTATTAGTGGAATTTTTACCATCGCTTTACTCAAGTTATTTATGCAATATTTTGCTATTGAGAAAGAACTAAAAACCTCCCTAAAAAATTATATCAAGTTATTTGCATGCACTTTAGCAACGAGTTTATTGATTGGAAACCTGTTAAGTTTTGCAATAGCGTTACTGTTTAATAATATTGAAAGAAACTTTAATCAAGTTACTTTCGTCGCAAGCAATTTAAGCAGCGTGATTGATTTCGCATTTTTTGCCAGCCTGTATTTAGCGTATGACTTCATCAATAAAGCAGCTTCGTATCGCGAAAAAATTGCGACCTATAATGCGCAACTAGCCGAAGTAAAATTGCAACAAGTGAGGGCTCAAATAGATCCTCATTTTATTTTTAACTGCTTGAACACCCTTGATGAGCTAATTGAGCAAGATAAAACGATCGCCAGTGACTACCTCAATGAGTTTGCCGATTTATATCGTTTAGCTATTGAACATAGTGGTAAAAGTTTAGTGCCATTAAAGCAAGAAATTCAGTTTGCAAAGCTCTATTTTCAATTAATGCAGCAAAGGTTGCCTACTGGCTACACGTTAAACATTCAAGAGTATTGTTCTTTAACGAAAAAAGTTATCCCACCGTTTACTTTGCAACTGCTGGTTGAAAACGCTTTATTGCACAATAAAGCAGACAAACAATCGGGAATAGCAATTTCTATTGATATTGATTCCAATATTTGGGTGTCTAATACATACTCTCCTTTAGCCATACCCAGAAAGGGCTCAGGAACAGGGTTGACGAATATTGTTGAGCAATATCAATATCTAACAGAACAAAGTGTCAATGTTTCACAGCAAAATGGCGTGTTTTGCGTCACATTGCCACACCTAGAGCAAGATAATGATGTATAAGATTTTAATTGTCGAAGATGAGCCATTAGCGGTTAAAAAATTAAAACGACTCATTGATGAACTGGGTGAAAACTTTGAAATAATTGCCACGTTAGATTCCAATCAGCAATTGCTAGATTTTCTAGCCACAGAGCCAGCTATTGACGTTATTTTTTCTGATATTGAACTAATCGATGGACCAGTATTTCAGACATATCAACAAATCACACCGCAATGCCCAGTGATATTTGTTACTGCTTATAATCAATATATGATGAATGCTTTTGAATCGAGCGGCATCGCCTATTTATTAAAACCATTTAACCTAAAAAAACTTGAACAAGCTTGGCATAAGTTTATACGGCTGACTGCAAGTATGGAGTCGCCAGACACAGATCGCATCACAACAAATGAACATAGCACATTGAGCCAACTAAATAGCTTATTAGCTTCAATGAATACGTTGCAAAGCTACACAGAAAGATTTGCAATAAAGTCACCACATCACATTTATTTTTTAGACGTAGGCAATATTGCTTATATTCAAGCTGATGGTGGAGTGATCAGCGCTTTTGACACAAACAACAAAAGACATTTTCTCCCATTTAGTTCATTACAAAAGCTCGACGAACAATTAAATCCAGCACTCTTTTTTCGTTTAAATCGCAGTGAATATGTACAGCAAGCACATATTGAGAAACTAGAGCGCTACAGCAAAAATTCTTTAATGGTTTATTTAAAGTCTCCTGCTAAAACGCTGATAACTAGTCAAAGTAGAACCGCTGCATTCACTAAGTGGTTAGGCATCTAACCGCAACTAAGTTCTTACAATAAGCTGTTTTCAACATAAGTTTGAAATTTATCTTGTATCTCTACAAATGTAGATATATGCTATATCTACATTTGTAGAGATACGTGATCGATTTTATGTCATTATCCGATTTTGAGCTGGAAGTGATGCAATTGTTTTGGGTACATAAAGAAGCATCTGCGCCACAAATCCACAAACTAATAGAACAAAAAAGAGCCGTGAAATACACCACGGTGAAAACTATTATTGACCGACTAGAGAAAAAACACTCTTTAAAAAGAAGTAGAACAGAAGGTAGAACTATTTTCTATGCCCCTATCAGCGAAAAGCAAACGGTTAGCACGCCATTAATCAAAGAATTTATCAACAAAGTCTTTTTAGGAAAAAGTCGCCCTTTAGCTGCACATATTTTAGAAGAAGAAGAATTAACGCTTGAAGACATTGAGTACTTAGAAACCTTATTAAAAGAAAGAAAAAAGGATCTGAAGTAAATGGAGAGCTATTTTCAAATTAACTTATTTACTTCATTGTTAGTACTTGCTGTGGTGAAGTGGGGCAAGGGCAGTAATCAGGCAAACTTCAGTTTACTTAATTTTGCCATCCTCGCTTGGTTTGTGCCTTTTGCCTGGCTGGCTCAAATACTACCTTCTGACATATTAATACAATCTTTTGTAATCAATCAGCAAGTAACAAGTGAATCCACAACCGCTGTTGCTGCAATCCCTACCATTATCGACGTAGCAGAGTTATTAGTTGGCGCGTTGTTAACTTGTTGCCTTATCGGCATCATGTTGTTTATTAGCCAAATTATTTCTGCACGAAACTTTAACAAATCGTTATTAAATGATGCTTCGCTTGTTTATGACGCCAAGCTATCGGCTATGCATCAAGTAGATGTTTACTTCAGTGACATGGTCACCACAGGCATCTTGGTTGGGGTTAAACAACCAAAAATTGTAATTGCTAAAAACATTCAATCAAGTAGACAAATTAATGTCATCGTCGCCCATGAAAAATCGCATTTGGCTCATCAAGACAATATTAAATTATTACTACTTGGCGGCGTTCAATGTGTATTTTGGTGGAACCCAATAGTGAGATACCTAGTATCACAAAGTCGTTTTTACATTGAAGCTTTATGCGATCAAAGAACGGCGGCACAACTTGGAGAAAACGAATATTTAACTAACTTAGCTGAGCTTATCTTAACGAGGCAGGGATCAACACAAAATGCGTTTGCAAGTACGATCACTGCAACTAACAAACATAACATGTCGAGACTTAAACTAATCAAGGAGAAAAGAGTAATGACACTAACAAAAAAACTAGCTTATGGATTAACTGCATTCACCGCATTAACGGTAATGACATTTAATACGCTAGCCATGGCAGGTGCTAGTTCACAACTTGCTGATCAAGAAGGTGTGTTAATAGACTTTAATTTACAAGTTAAAAATACTGATGATAAAGGAATAAAAAGAGAATCTACTGCAGAAGCTGCCATTTGGTCTGCTTATGGTCAAACGGCTGGAATTGGGATTGGAGATAACTATCGCTTTCAATATCAAGTTGCTGAACAAGGTGAATATGCAAAAGTTAATATGAAAATTATTGAAATTAATGCTGGTAATGAAAACGTGGTGGCTAATCCAATTTTAACAGTTGCGTATCAGCAAGAAGCTATGATTGAAATTGATAATGCTGACGTATCAGCGACGGCATATACAATAACCTTCACACCAAGCAAGTCAGTTAAACCAGAATAAGTAAATTGCTAAATGTAACATTGGGTTTGTATACCTGATTAATGCAGTAAAAAGCACAACATTATTGAATGTTGTGCTTTTTACTGCATTAAAGCGCTGAAATTTCACCTTAATTTCACCTTAACTTTTTTATTCTTGTTGCATACACATTTGGAGGTAACAAGATGTCTAATAAATTTAATAACAACAATACAATTACAACGAAGGTAATCGCAGGTTTACTTTATGTTTTCTTCTACTTCGCTACTTTTTTATCTTTAAAGGCTGCATCAGCACAAGAAATTCAGCAAAGTTATGATTATAAACCAGTAGTAAATATGAATTTCACTCTAAAAGAAATCAGTGAAAGAGTTTATGAGTTCACTTATACAACTTTTGACGGTGAGCAAGTTAAGGGCCAGTTGAGTTATCCAACTAAGATTCAAGACAAGTACCCTGTATTAATTGGTTTGCATGCCATGGGGAGAAACTATCAAAGGTGGTGGGTTGATGCAATTGCTGGTAAACCTACGGTGACACAGGTACATCAACTAACAGAAATGGCACAGGAAAAAGGCTACGTAGTTGTTGCAATAGACGCTAGACATCATGGGGTTCGAAAAGTTGAGGAAAAGTCGTTGAAAAGCATTATGCATAAATTATGGAACTTAGACGAAACTGATGACTATATTGATATGATAAGCAAAACCACGATTGATCATCGAGTGCTGATTGATTGGGTGGAGCAACAACCACAATTTGATATCAACAACATTCACGTTGCAGGGTATAGCATGGGAGGGCAAATTAGCTTATTACTTGCTGGTGTAGATAAGAGAGTTAGTAATGTTCTGTCGATTGTACCGCCTAACAATGATGAAGAATTAGCACTTGTAGCACCAACTAACATAGTGCACAGATTAAATAAGCACAAAATATGGATGGTAAGCGCGAATGACGATAAATATGCGAATAAACAGCAAAATAGTGACCTGTTTGACAAAATTGCAACTAAGAATAAAAAACACATAACCATAGATAGCGGTCATATTTTACCAGCAGATTATGTAACGCAAGTGGCAGAATGGTTTTAATACCAATTGGTAAAACTTCTTATTCGACTTATTAAAAAGGCAGCGTAAGCTGCCTTTTTACATGTGATTGTCAGTTTAATTCTTTATCTTTCCAGAACTTAGTACCTTTAATAGTCGCTTGAAGAGCTAAGCCACTTTCAGTTAGTGTGTAAACGGTCACATCACCATAATAGGCTTCACCTTCAACTGAACCGCCTTTTTCACCTGCTTTAGCTGCAGCATCGGCATTGCCGCCAAATGTCCAACCCGACTCAATAAAGTTATTCATGGCCTTTTGAGTATGGAAAACCATGACAATTCGGTAGTCTTTTACTCCTAATCCTAAACCAACTCCGCCTTCTGCCATATTCATATAGGTATACTTACCAGTAGCGTTATTTTTTACTGCGCCATAACCTGTACCAGCGGCCATAAAAATCAGGTTTATATTTGCATTTGAAAAAACAGCGTAACCTGGAGCAGCGTTAATTTGGCTGCGTGTGTCGGGTTTTTCTTTAAAAAGCCGAGTTAACACATTATCTTTCATTTTTAAAATTTCAGCTCTTTTTTCGCTGACGGGTGCGTCGCCCATAGAAGCACAGGCGTTGAGTAAAAAGACAGTTAGTAAAACGAGTGACGTACGAAATAAAGTCATTATTTCTCCATGTGTTGTTGTGAATTAATGTGCTAAAAATTCTCACTTAACCAAGTATAGGTTAAAAATTACTATACGCGTTTAGCACAAAACTATCTAGTTGACGTGCACAAAACAAAATATTCTACGAATTAGAGTTTAAACCTTGGTAGCCGCTGACGGCTAAAATAGCTTGAGGATCTTCTAATTTTAGCAGTGTTTGAATAGCCAAAGCTTTGTCATTACTTTTGTCATAATACGATTGCACAATCCTTTTTCCTATCCAGTAGCCCATGTCTTTAGGCCATTCATTTCCAGTTTTACCATACATCCAAGGTTTTAGATCTTTTCCATCCATTGCCTGTTGAAATGCGAGCCAAAGTTGCCTTTCATGTTCTAGGCCATATTGATGACGCACTTGCTCTGATTTTGCTATTTTTCCAGTAACTTTATTTGCAATAAAGTCAGCAAAACCTTCTCTAATAGCTTGTGATAATAAAGAAAAGCGCTGCTTTTCAAGTTTCGGCTGGCGGGCTTGGTATACGTGTACTATTTCGTGTACGACAAAATTAAGGATCTCTTCCTCAGCTTGCTGCTGAGTCTCAGCAAAGCGGCAAATAACTTCTATGCCCAATACTAGGCCTTCACCACTTGCGGTACCACCGGAATTATTTCCACCAAAAACGATATAGGTGGCAGCGCTTTTGGGTTGTTTAAGAAGCTGTTGCACTTCAGCTAATTGTTTAACTGATATATCAGAGATGTTTCTTGCTGCTGGAAGACATATTTTTAACGCCTTTTTGTATGCGTTTGGTTGTTGGCTAATTTTAGCTGCAAGATTTTCAGCGCTCTTTATACGGTGAGGGGTAAAAATTTCAATACCTTTGGTACCAGGAGCTATATATTCTTTTTGTAACTGCTCAGGACTAGGCAAAGGGTTGATTTGAAAAAGTGAAGAAAACCTTTCGGCATCTTCTAATACGTAATTGTTTTCTTGTATGGCAAAGCATTTGAAACTTGTTAACGTAACAATGAGCGTTGCCAATATCGAGTAAATCTTCATATTAATGATAAGTTCCTGAGTAAAATAAGTAACGTTTTCAACGCGTTATATTGGTTTAATGCACTAAAAATAAATAAGGCATTATAGGAAAGAGTGATTCAAAATAGACTTAGGCGCTAACCACAATCATTTAACCACTTATCTACTTCAGCACGAACATTCATCTTTTACCGTAATAAAACCCCAATTTACGACACCAAAAAGTAAAGTTAAGTAAGACTGTTAGGTTAATTAATGAGCTTTTTTGCGGCTGAAAATTACATTTAAGTTACAAATGTAAGGGGAATTAATATAACTCATTGTATTAAAATGAAAACTAGTAATTTTACAAATGTAACTTTGTGTTTACATTCTTTGGTGGTGAATAAATATTCATTAATGGTTTTCTGTTATAGTTACGAATATTGTCGTAATGTTTTGTTGGGGTGTGTTGTTTATGTTCACCTGTAGCTCATCTTTGTTAATTGTTATTTTCTTTTTGTTTTACTGGTAGTTGATCTTGAGGTCTTTATTCGTATGGGTTGTTGTGTTTTCTTTGTGTGAAGGTAGTGTCGTGCTGGGTGCTCGAAAAAATAAAATTAGTTGGCTTTTTTAGTTTTAACTGCTTTACGACGATTGTTTTCGTAGACTGTTTGGGTGTGTTTTTATATGAGGGGATTTCTTATAAATATTAATGTGGTGTTTGAAAGTGTTACAGTTTGATGATAAAAATATTACAGGCTTGTTACAAAAATAAGTCGATATTAACAAATAGAATTATATTAAAAAAACAGGACACAAACATTCATATTAATTACAGGGAATCTCTAAAATCATGAGAAAATTAAATCTATTGACTGCGGCAATTAAAGTTGCTTGTCTTTCTGCCGGTATAAGCACTTACGCTTTTGCAGCAGAAACCGAAGATAAAAAAGCAGAAGAGGAAAGTATTGAGCGCATTTCGGTTACTGGTTCTAAAATTGCTCGTCCAGGCACTGACACCATTCGCCCGTCAGTGAATGTTGATGTAGAGCTATTTGAAAAACGCGGCTTTACCAACGTTGCAGATGCATTAAACGAAGCGCCAATGTTTGGTAATGGGGTTGATCCCAATGGAGCCAGTGACAACGGCTTTTCTGTTGGTCAAAACTTTGTTGATCTATTCGACTTAGGTACACAACGTACTCTAACTTTGGTAAACGGCCGACGTTTTGTTTCGTCAAATGCGCCTACTTCATTTGGCGCAGCAGGTGGTTTACAAGTTGATTTAAATGCAATTCCTGCCGCCTTAATTGAAAACATTGAAATTGTACCTATGGCCGGTGCTGCGGTGTACGGCTCTGATGCTATTGCCGGTGTTGTCAACGTTCAGCTAAAAGATGACTTTGAAGGTTTTGAGTTTTCAACTACTTTAGGTCAAACAGATGAAAGTGACGGAAAAACACGTCAGTTTCAAATTGTAACAGGGACAAATTTTGATGATGATCGCGGTAATATTGTATTTTCAGTCGAACATTCCCATCAAGACGGCATGCTAAGAAGTGCACGTCCTGCTTACACGTCGCAAGACTTAACTTGGCTAAATTATGGCGGATTAGATTTAGACGGTGATGGTGTAAATGATGATGTCGATGGAGATGGTGATCCGGATTCATTTAGACGTTTATCTCCATTTCCACAAGTTGTTCAATTATTAACTGCTGGTGGTGCTATCGCTCCTCCAGGTAGCTTTTTTGCACCTTCTGTTGGTCGTGGCCAGTTAGCAGATGGTAACTTCTACCAATTTAACCCTCAAGGTAACCTGGAAACGTGTGAACCAGGGGAAACACCAGCAGGTTCTATTTTCTTTGCATATGGTGGTACTTGTGGTGAAGACTTCTTTGACCAAGTATCCCAATTAAGGTCACCATTGCAGCGTACAGTTATTTCAGTAAACAGCCACTATGATTTTAATGACAGAGTAAGATTTTCTCAGGAATTTAATTACTTAAACTCAAGAGCAGAAGAATTAGTAAACCAAGGGGGCTTTCAAAGTTTTCCATTCCCTGGAACCTCTAGTTTTGTAACAATGGATATTGATAATCCATTTTTAACAGATCAAGCTCGTGGCGTATTGTCTGCTAATGGGTTAAACACGTTTAGTTTAAACCGTTTTAACAACGATATTGTTGGTGGTGGTAAAGATGCTACAGAAAACCATACGTGGCGATACTACGGTGGCTTTTCTGGTAACTTTGAGCTAGGTGAACGTTATTTTTCTTGGGAAATTGGAGCGACCTTTGGTAAAGCAGATATCGAGTCTCGTGATGCTGGCATCATAGATGGTAGATTTATTAATGCTATTGATGCTGTTCGACTAAGTGCTGACTCGTTGGCGCCTGTCGTCGAGTCGCTAATGGAATCAGGCTCTGACCTTAATGGTGATGGGGTTATTAACACTGCTGACGCCCTTGCGCATTTTAACGCAGCAGGCGGAAGTGGCATTGCTTTAGCAAGCTTAAATGATATTGTCTGTCAGGTGAATATCGACAACGCAGCAGGCAACTTATCGGATTTCAACAAACCAGCTTCAGGCAGTGGTATTACTGATGAAGATCTTCCATATGTGACAGGTTGTATGCCGTTAAACTTATTTGGACAAGGTGTAGCCTCTACTGAAGCTTTGGCATTTATTAATGGCGGCCCTAACATTACGTCGTCAAACATAGATCAGCGTGTAATTACCGCAAGTTTATCGGGTGATTTAATTGAACTCCCTGCTGGTTGGTTACAGTTTGCTGTGGGCTATGAAGCGCGCCAAGAAAAAGGTGATTTTACTCCTGGTTTGGGCACGACATTGGGTGTTACTCGTTCTTCTCCATTTGTTAGAACGCAAGGTCAGCTTCAAACCAAAGAGTTTTTTGCTGAGTTATTAGTGCCATTAGTTTCAAATGACATGGATATTACAGGTGTTCATCTATTGGAAGTTGAAGGTTCAGTTCGTAAGGTTAATAACAAAGTAACTGGCCCGAATGGCTTTAATAATGACGAAGATGTAACGGCGTGGGAAGCAGGTCTTCGCTATTCTCCTGTTGAAGATGTCGCACTTAGAGGTACAATCTCTAACGGTATAAGAACACCATCTCTTGTAGAGTTGTTTACACCTAAAGTTACAGCATTCGTCGATGGTGTGGATCCATGTGATAATCGTCATGTTAACAATGGTCCTAACCCGGATGTACGTCGTGCTAACTGTATTGCTGACGGTATTGCAGACCCTGATAGCTTTACGTCTAACATTACTAATGCAACAATCAAAGGTTTTGCACAAGGTAACCCTGATTTAGTGGCAGAGAAGTCAGAGTCTTATACATACGGGGCGGTAATCACACCTCGTTGGGTAGAAGATTTAACAATTTCAATCGATTACTATAATATTGAAATTAAAGATCGCATTGAATCGTACGACTTCGCACTTCTAGCAGAAAGTTGTTACGATGCAACGGATTTCCCAAATGTAAGTGCATGTAATCAGTTTAAGCGTGATCCTGAAACAGGTCAGGTTATTGATGTCACTGAGCTTAATTTGAATGCCGCAACCTCTAACTTTGAATCAATCATTTATAACATATTTTATAAGTTTGACTTAGCGAATGCGTTGTCAGTGTTTGATGAATCTTATAATGACCAAGCTCTAGGTGTATTTGATATTAACTTAAATATGACTAGAAACCTGAAAAACCAATTACAAGCAGTTAACACCAGACCTGCAAACCGCACTGTTGGTGGTTGGGCTCGTCCAGATTTAACAGCTAACTTTGATGTTACTTACAACATTGGTGATTGGCGAGCATTTTGGCGTACTGCATACCAGTCGGCGCCAAACTATAGTGTGACGGGTGATCAATTTTATTTAGATGCAAACGATAGAATCAAATACGAAGGCAAGCCTCGTATTATTCACAATGCTTCATTATCATACTTTATGAATGACAATATGCAGGTTCGTTTTGGTATTGATAATATATTTGAACGTGAGCCTAACCCATCTGACTTAGCTGCAGGCTTCTTTGGTACGGTTGAACGCTTGGGTAGAAAATATACCTTAGCATTTAAAGCGTCGTTCTAGTTTAAAACTAAAACGAGTTTAGAGGAAAAAAGCCATCTAAAAGATGGCTTTTTTCATTAACAGAAGTTTATTGGCAATTAAAACGCATTGTGGTTGCAGCTGAAAAGCCTAAAAGACTTTTTAGATAGGGAAAATGCTCGGTTTTGGTTTCGTAAAATCCTTTTGTTTTATACAGTTTTTTAGCACGCGGGTTAGTATCAATTACATCAAGCCTAACATTTTGGTAGTCATTGTCTTTTGCGTACTCAATAATTGCATCTAATAATTTAGAGCCAATACCTAGGCCTCTATAGTCACTGTCAACAACGATACCATCCATGACTAATTCCTGCGATTGTGCTTCTCGTTCAAACAAACTAAACAGTAAACATGCCTTTAATCCTTTAAGCAGTCCAAGCTCTTTTAGCAGTAATTGGCCCGTCATTGCACTAGTTAGCGAGCCCTTAGTTGTTTGAAAGCCTGCTAATCCAACGATTTTATTTTCAACACGTGCAACATATGAAAATTTTGGCATAAAACTTTTAGCCAGTAATATAATACGCTGGTGCTTATCATTAATTACCGCTGAAAACTTATCACCAAATGCTTTATCATACAGCTGTGCAATTGTTACAGCGTGCTCGAGCGTCCATCCTTGTTCAATTGTAACTTTCATTTAGCATTACCTTGATGAATGATTGACCGTATTTTAACGATAAGTGTCGTTATACTCTGTAAGGCTTTGTATAAAAGTTGTAAGTGGCTTTTTACCTTTCAATTCCACTTCATCTAGCAGTTTCTTTTGATTAACTGTGAGATACTTTCCTTATGCGAAGCTGAGGTTAACTAGGAGATATTAGTGAGTAATCTGCAACAGCAATTAAACTTTGTATTAGAAATTGACCGCTTAAAAGCGGTTTACCGACAAGCCATGGTAAAAAGCGACAACAACAGATTTGAAAATAGTGCTGAGCATAGTTGGCACATCGCACTAACAGCGCAAATTTTGAGTCCTTATGCTGAAGACGGCGTTGATTTACAGCGTGTAACAACCATGCTGTTATTGCACGATATTGTTGAAATCGATGCGGGTGACACTTTTGCCTTTGCAGATCAAACTGCATTAGATGGCCAACCTGAAAAGGAGCTAGCAGCGGCAGACAGAATCTTTGGACTATTACCAGAACAACAATTTATTGAGATCAAGTCTTTATGGCTAGAGTTCGAAGCGGCTCAAAGCATAGATGCGCAATACGCAAAAGCGATTGATAGAATCTTACCCTTGTTACAAAACATCAATAATGAAGGTGGTAGCTGGGTGAAACACGGTGTCAGCAAAACACAAGTGATCAAACGCAACCAATATTTAGAAAAATCTGCGCCTAAGTTATGGCAATTTGTGTTAGAACAAATTGAATTATCGGTAGAAAAGGGCTGGTTAAAACCAGAATAAAAATTCCGCCAGTCGTGTTCATATATAGTAGCTATTTCCTTTAGTTCTTTCTCACTGCCATGGCGTTTGGGCTGACCATTTACGCCAAGGTGGTTCAACATCACATTTTGTCACTTATCTGCAATAATTTGTCACTTTTTTAATACAGAAAATCTTAATTAATTCAATAAAATATGCCTTTCATGCATAACACTTGTAAACAAATGAAATGTTGGCTCAGGTGCATCGAAAATACATTATTGAGGAAAAGGTCGAATGTCGTTAGTAATCGACAAATATAAAAAGGAAACAAATATGGATAGTTTGTGGGTAAAGGTTGTCGCTGTAGCTTTTGCTATAGGTATATCAGGTTGTGGCGGCGGAGGCGGTTCGAATAAAGTTGATACTGGCTCTGTAGCGCAGGTTAATAAAGCGCCAACAGCAAAGATAGAAGCAGATAAATTGGAAATTACTGCTTTTGACGCAATAACAATAAACGGTGATAAAAGTTCAGATCCCGATGGCGATGAGCTAACTTATCAATGGAAGTTTTTTGATGAAAATGGTGTACAAATAGCATTTAGAATTAAAACAGAAAACGGCAAAGCAGTTTATGACGATAAAGTTATTACGAGGCGCTCGTTTCATTTTTATCCTGAAATGTGGGGAAACTATACGGTAGAACTTACGGTAAGTGATGGTAAGTTATCAGATACCACCAAACAAACCATTAAAATAAACCCTCATACTAGAGATTATCCTGAAGCCTCAATCGCAGGTGTTATTACCGGTAAAGTAGGTTCTGTACTTTGGTTTAGTGGTGAACAAAGTACTGGCGCAATTGGCCAACGAATCAACTATAGTTGGCAATTAACCGACAAACCAGATAACAGCCAAGCACAAACGAAGAATGATAACCAACCAAGGGCATTTTTTATACCCGATGTTTCTGGTACGTACGAACTAACACTCACAGTTACACACGTTGATAATAATTTAGATAACAGTACATCCATTATCATTAAAGTAGATGATTTAACGCAAAATACCGCTCCAGTAGCCGTGGTTAAATTTGATGAGCGTAATTTTACTTTAGGTGAAGCGATTACGCTTGATGGCAGTAAAAGTTATGATGCTGATGGAGATGTTTTAACTTATCAATGGCGGTGGGGGGATAAGCCGTCATCAAGCAGTGCAACCCTCTCAACAAATAGCAAAGTGGCTCAATTTACTGCCGATGTAATAGGGCGCTATGATGTAAAATTGCTTGTGTCTGATGGTGTTTCAAGCAGTGAAAAAGTCGCTCAAATTAATGTCGTCAATGTAAATGTTGCTCCTGTAGCTAATGCCGGCACAGATATTACGATGAATGTTAATGACACTACAATTCTCGATGGCAAAGCAAGTACTGATCCTGAAAAACAGCCTCTACGTTATAAGTGGAGTTTGGCATCAAGGCCTGAAAATAGCGGATACAATACTTTAGACAATCCTTCATTAAATACTCGTAGTGATTTTACCTTTCAACCAGATGTAGTTGGCGAGTATGTATTTAACTTAAAAGTTTATGATGGCCAATTGTACTCAAATGCTGATGCCGTTACTGTGACAGTAGTACAAAATACTATTCCCGTAGCGGTTTTACCTGAAGACCTAATCGTTTACAGCGATGACACTGTTGTTATTGATGGCAGTAAGAGTTATGACAGTGATAATCAATCTTTGACTTATACGTGGTCAATAAAAAGCAAACCAACATATTTTTTTGGCCGCCTAACGACTCAGGGTTCAAAAGCTAGCTTTACCCCAACAGAAAATGGCTCATATATCATTCAACTTATCGTTAATGATGGTGAGCAAGACTCTATTGAGGAAACCATGCTCATTGTGCGGGAAACACCTGTATTCACAAGGGTAATTTCAGGGCGATTTGTTGACCAACTAGGGAATCCTATTGCAAATGTTTCCGTAAGTGGTCTACGTGGCAATGAAGTAGAAACCAATGCAAATGGTGAATTTTCACTGACATTACAAAGTGAAAGGGAAAATGACGGTGTATTCAATTCTATTGATTTAATGTACACGTTTCGCACTGAAGTTAACTTAAATTTAATGAACTATGACGAGGGTGATGTTGATTTAGGTGATTTTGTGTTACCTGTTCATCAATGGAAAGAAATCACACTGACCTCTTGTGATGGTTACAGCGGTAGTAGCCAAGTTGGTTTAACGTTCAGAACCATAACACTTGATACGCCACAATTATTGTTCTTAACAGAGATCAACAAACAAGCATCGGTTGACGGAGCAAAATTGAACGTGTTGTTGCCAGCAACTGCACTGACGGGTGTTTATAACACGGAACTAAAATATACGATCAGTACAGATGATGGAAAAGGCACCTTTACCCATGAATTCCAACATGATGATACGCAGCTCGATGTTATTAACTTAACCGTTTGTGAGCCATAACTCATGCGCAGCAAGGGTAGATGGTAACATCATCGCTCTTGCTGCAATTTAAATAAGTATTAAATTCCATTCACTGATACCAAGAAAAACCTATTCACGAAAGAATTAGTACTTTGATCCTAAATTTCTTTTACTATTCTCAGCATTTCACATTGCATAAAGCAACTATTCGACTAAAGTTGTAAAGGAAAAGTTGTTAACAACAAGTAAAGTTAATCGAGCTGTATGCCTTGATTAGTAAAGGAATTATCAATTACTTGTCGTCTGTACTATACAATTGTATGCGATATCAGATGAATTCCTGATTAAACTCATTTTAAGGGGTTTAATCCCTTAAGTTTTATCTATATAATCACGGCCACAATTATAATCGTTTAGTGCAAATACTCGATAGGGTATAGCGCTAAGTCCATTTCAAATAGTAATTGGAAAAACACCATGAATTTGCATGAGTATCAAGCGAAACAGTTATTCGCTGAATATGGTTTACCAGTTTCTGAAGGTTACGCTTGCGATACCCCTCAAGAAGCTGCTGAAGCTGCTGACAAAATTGGCGGCAATATGTGGGTTGTTAAAGCACAGGTTCACGCTGGTGGCCGTGGTAAAGCTGGCGGTGTTAAGCTAGTAAACAACAAAGAAGAAATCAAAGAATTTGCTCAACACTGGTTAGGCAAAAACCTTGTTACTTATCAAACAGATGCAAATGGTCAGCCAGTTGCTAAAATCTTAGTTGAAAGCTGTACTGATATCGCGAACGAATTATACTTGGGCGCGGTTGTTGACCGTGGTACTCGTCGCGTAGTATTCATGGCTTCAACTGAAGGTGGCGTAGACATCGAGACAGTTGCAGAAGAAACACCACACTTAATTCACAAAGCAGCGATCGATCCATTAGTGGGTCCTCAAGCTTACCAAGCACGTGAATTAGGCTTCAAATTAGGTTTAAACCCTACTCAAATGAAGCAATTTGTTAAGATCTTCATGGGTCTTGGCAACATGTTCATCGAACATGACTTCGCATTATTAGAAATCAACCCTTTAGTTATCACAGAAGAAGGTAACTTACACTGTCTTGACGGCAAAATCGGTGTTGATTCAAACGCTTTATACCGTCAACCAAAAATCCGCGCAATGCACGATCCTTCACAAGAAGACGAGCGTGAAGCGCATGCAGCACAGTGGGAACTTAACTATGTTGCATTAGACGGTAACGTAGGTTGTATGGTTAACGGTGCTGGCCTAGCAATGGGTACAATGGATATCGTTAACTTACACGGCGGTAAGCCAGCTAACTTCCTAGACGTAGGTGGTGGAGCTACAAAAGAACGTGTATCAGAAGCATTCAAAATCATCCTTTCTGATGACAACGTAAAAGCAGTATTAGTAAACATCTTTGGTGGTATCGTTCGTTGTGACATGATCGCTGAAGGTATCATCGGTGCTGTTAAAGAAGTAGGTGTTGAAGTACCAGTAGTTGTACGTTTAGAAGGTACTAACGCTGAAGCTGGTCGTGAAGTATTAGCTAACTCTGGTTTAGCAATCATCGCTGCTGAATCTTTAACTGACGCTGCAACTAAAGTTGTTGCTGCTGCGGAGGGCAAATAATGTCTGTATTAATTAACAAAGATACTAAAGTTATCTGTCAAGGTTTCACTGGTGGTCAAGGTACTTTCCACTCAGAGCAAGCTATTGCATACGGTACGCAAATGGTTGGTGGTGTATCACCAGGTAAAGGCGGCCAAGAGCACTTAGGTCTTCCAGTATTCAACACAGTACGTGAAGCAGTAGAAGCAACTGGCGCAACAGCAACAGTTATCTACGTTCCAGCTCCTTTCTGTAAAGATGCTATCTTAGAAGCTATCGATGCTGGTATCGAGTTAATCGTTACTATCACTGAAGGTATCCCAACGCTTGATATGCTTGACGTTAAAGTTAAGCTTGAAGAAACTGGCGTTCGCATGATTGGTCCTAACTGTCCAGGTGTTATCACTCCAGGCGAATGTAAGATCGGTATCATGCCAGGTCACATTCACAAGCCAGGTAAAGTAGGTATCGTATCTCGTTCAGGTACATTAACTTACGAAGCAGTTAAACAAACAACTGACGCTGGTTTCGGTCAATCAACATGTGTTGGTATTGGTGGTGACCCAATCCCAGGTACTAACTTCATTGACGTATTGGAAATGTTCCAAAACGACCCACAAACTGAAGCTATCGTTATGATCGGTGAGATCGGTGGTACTGCTGAAGAAGAAGCTGCTGAGTACATCAAAGCGAATGTAACTAAGCCTGTAGTTTCTTACATTGCTGGTGTTACTGCTCCTCCAGGTAAGCGTATGGGTCATGCTGGTGCTATCATCGCTGGTGGTAAAGGTACTGCTGATGAGAAATTTGCTGCATTAGAAGCTGCTGGTGTTAAAACAGTTCGTTCACTAGCTGATATCGGTGTTGCACTTAAAGAGAAAGCAGGTTGGTAAGCTAAGGCTTAACAATTTGTTATTCTGTTAAAAGGTCGCGAAAGCGGCCTTTTTTGTGTCTTGTGAATATTGGGGGCGGCAAAGGTACTGCTAACGGCTGTCATAAGTAAAGTTGCTGCATTAGAAGCTGATGGTGTTAAAGCAATTCGTTCACTAGCTGATATCGGTGTTGCACTTAAAGAGAAAGCAGGTTGGTAAGCTAGCGCTTAACAGTTTGTTATTCTTTTAAAAGGTCGCGAAAGCGGCCTTTTTTGTGTATGAGTTAAGGTAATTCATCTATTAGTTGAAATCGAAATCAACTTAAAAGAAAAATAAAGTTTATATTTTAGGTTAAGCTTTTTGTCAGTGTTTTTTACAATTATTTAACATTCGTTAAGTGTTTTAAGCTAGTGCTTTGATATTTAAGTAAAAAAATAATGGTGTGTATTTTGCTGAAAGGCTCATTTAATTCATAACTATTATGGAAATTATGACAAACAAAGTTATACATCAAATTCTTGCTATTTCAATTTTATCAGTTTCATCTGTTGCTAATGCAGGCTTAATCGACCGTGGAAACGGAATGATTTATGACGATGTCCTTGATGTAACTTGGTTACAAGATACAAACCTTGCAGTAACATCTGGTTATTTAAAAGCTGACCAGAAAGGTGCGATGAACTTTCTAGTTGCTAAAGAGTGGGCAGAACAGCTGACATTTGGTGGGTATAATGATTGGAGGCTTCCAACTATTACGCTAAATGCTAGCCAGACTTACCCTTTATTTTCGGAATTGATCTACATGTTTCATGTCAACCTAGGAAATAACTGTTTTGATCCTGATATATGTACACCATTAAAAACTTCATTTGTTGATATAAATTCAGGGGACACGATTAGTTTTTTTAACGTTAATAACAATATTGATAATTACTGGACAGACACGGAAGATGCTCTCAATTCTTCACACGCATATTCTTATAACAAAGAAGCTAATGGGAATGAAGTTGCTCATTTTAATTATTTTCAAGGTGCATGGGCAGTGAGAAATGGTGACGTTCTACATGTGCCAGAACCGACAACTATAGGATTGTTTGGAGTGGCTTTGATTGCATTAAGGCAACGCTGGAAAAATAAACATATAAACTAATCCAAAAAAGCGGTCTAAAAAGGGGGCGGTGACAAATAATTCTCATTTGTTACCGACGGTAGTGTTTAGAAATCTGTGTCATTTCGGTGAAAATACGGGACAGACCCCAATTTACAGACGTATTGGAAATGTTCCAAAACGACCCTCAAACTGAAGCTATCGTAATGATCGGTGGTAAATAGGGGACATGGTAAATAGGGGACAGACCCCAATTTACAGTAAGCAAAAGCTTAACAATTTGTTATTCTTTTAAAAGGTCGCGAAAGCAGTCTTATTTGTCACCGTCCCCTTTTCGCGTACAGAGTAACTATCTTTAATATGTGGACTATCTTTTACTGAAAAGTCTACTTCTTACCAATAAAAGGCCAAGTCCAAATGTTAGTAAAGTTAATGGTTCGGGAATAGGGGTTGTTTGCGTAGACTTAACACTTAAACCTCTCAGTACGTATTTACTATTTCTAGAAGCCGAACCCAAAATTTTATAATCTGGATTAATGGCAGGCTTAGTCAAATCACCGCTAAAAAGGTTTTTCGCTAGTATACTTACATGTATTTTACTTAAGTTAAGGAATGAAGGGCCAATGATTAACTCAACAAAAACTGAATCTAAGTCCGAACTTCCATTACTCAAAACAGCGGGCCTGAAACCGACGTAGAGTTCAGGTACATAGGGAGTAATGTCATAACCTTTCATTTGGACTTTATAGTTGTTATATAACCCATATTCAGTCATATGTGTGCTTTTAATATTGAGTTCTGATTCACCTATCTGAAAGTTGATTGTAAATTTTGTTCCATCGTCTGTTGTATTGAAAGGGTCGCCATCTCCACCGTAATATACATCGGTGGAATTAGGACTATCTTCTAATATTCCCTCTAAAGTATATTTAATGATATTTGCATTTGCACTTGTAGATAAAATTGAGCAGCACAACAATAAGGCTAATAACCTAAGTTGATTCATTTTTACATCCTTAATTTAATTTTTTGTAATTTTTAATTTGTCTAAGCAAATATTGTACCTTTTTTAAGGTGTTGATAATTAAGTATAAAAAAACAAGACGTTAATTTTTTGTAAAAAAACTGACGAGGTAAATAAAAGGTATGTAGAAAGTAAATAAACAGTATATAGAAAATGGACAAATAGTTCTCATTTGTCACCGCCCTTTTTTTAAGTTCACTTAGAGTAATATCCTTGATTAAGCTTTTCATTTAATTCTTTTAATCGACCTTTTGCCTTTAACATTGATAAGCCTTTATTAAACTGTTTAAGGAATTCTGCACTGTTTTTATTATTTTTGGGAAATAGTAAGTGACCCGTTTGTGTAAAAAGCGACGGCTTTAATGTTTCAATTCGGTTGACTTGTTCTGTAGTAAATAGTTTATGAATATAGTGCCAACCTACAATTTTTTAAATTTGGTTAAAGCATTTGTCGGTTTGGTTTTTAATTTCTCGTGATATTATCGAAGTGTTCGATAGTATTAATAGAAGAATAGACTCTAATTAGTATAAAAAGGATAGTTCAATCCATTGAAATGACTATCCTTTATGTTTATTTAAACTTCTTTATCGCAAAAGTTGATCAACTTTATTTTTACGATATAAGAACAATATAAAACCAACAAATACTATCAAGAAACTTGAAGGCTCAGGTACAGTTACTTTGCTTCGTTCACTCGTTAGTGTCCACTTTGCCCAAGTTTGATCGGACTTATTTGTTAAATCTACATTGGCAATATATTGCTGGATTAAAAGCCTATTATTTTCACTAGTTGCGTTGTTGGTAAACAGCGAGCTATATGAGAACGCATTACTAAATTGATCATTAGGATAAAAGTGAAAGGGGGACAAAATTGTACAACTAATTGTACTTGAGCAACCATTTACAAGCGAAGGGGTTGTATTCAAAATGCTGTTATTTTCAAATACACTAAACTGTAAGGCAAATGAAAACATTAATGCATCTGTGTAATCAGTAGCTGCTATTTGCTCGCCGGAAACTCCGAATAAATCTTGAAATTTACCATCGACAAACTTAACGTCGTATAAGATCCAATCGTCGATATCGAAATTATAAACGCCTATATTATCGACGCCCATTAGTTGTCCATTTTTATCGTAGTTTTGTATCAGGGATGCATTGGCGCTTATTGACCAAGCAATAAAAATACCGAAAACGCCTAACAATTTGTTTTTTAAAATATTACGCAAACTAACTTCCTGAGATGTTGTTTAAAAAAAACATTTAAAGCAAATATCGGGCCTATTATTTAAGTTATTGAAAATAAAGTGGTTGTTCTTTTTATGTTGCTGTATTGTAAATGGTGTGTAAAAAATATTGACGTATCTTTGTTGTTGATTACCGTGTTAAGTTCTTGAAGTAAGAACTTATAGAATCCAGTTAACATACTTCTATACCAGTAAATAAAAAAGTGAACACACTCTCATTCTTCTGTCTACTTCTATGATTCAATTGACATTTATACCTAAAATCACCAGAATTAATAGCGCTTTAATTGATTAAAGCTATTCGTTGTTGCTGTAAAAGGGAGTGAAGTGTAAATGGCAGATTTAAATGAAGTAACCAATAAAAAAGAATTAATCATAGGCCCCCGTTGGCCGTTCAAAAAAGCTTTTGCAATTGCAACTTTAGTGTTTTTGATAGTACAAGCGGCGTGTTGGCTTTTTGTTGGTGAGTATAGTTTTCCCAATGCGCCATCCATGTGGGATGATGACATCACGTCTTATAGCAGATGGTTAATGGTTGACATTGGCGTGTCATACACAACTGCAGTCGCTTTAGATTTCACCAATCCTGCGCCTCGCGGCATTATCGCATTTGTTTTGGCCATTTGTGCTTTTAAATTAGCCCGAGCTAAGGTCATCAAGTAGTACGTTTTCTGAAACAAGCGCTTTATTCAAAGCGCTGTTCACAAGTTTATTCGCTTATGTAAAGAGTGATGAATACCCGTTGTAAACGAAATATCCTTCGATCTACGAAAAAGTTAGTAATTTAACTTGTTTGATTTATAAACGAATGTTATAAAAATAAACAAGTGGAAATAATAATAGGTTAGAAAATGGATTATCGAGAGTCGACATTATGTTTAGGAACAACTGACAAATTGCAGTGTTCATGCTGCGGAGGCCACATTCATAACGTTAATTCGATAATCACTTATGGTTATTATTTTCTTGAGTACCTTCCCATGTTTCCCGTTAAACGTAATACTCAAGTCCGTTGTTTGCAGTGTAAAGCGGTTAGCGATGTCTCTCGTAGTTCCACTGATTTCAAATTAATATTTTCAAGTTTTGCTCTGGCATTTTTTAACAAGTTACGTTTGTTAAGTACTTTTACAGGTAGCTTTTTAATGGTGATGTTTTTGACTTTTTACTTTTCTGATGAGCAACAACAACATCGTGAAAGTAAAACTAATATTACGACGCCTAAAGTGCATGATTTTTATTATCTCGATTATCAAAAATCTGCGGGTGAGGTTCGCCCTGATCATAAATATCGTGTAGCGAAAATAGTCGACATTACAGGGGACACCGTTTCTCTGGTTTATGGTAATTTCTTTTATCCGCAAAGGTCGACATTAAGCACTGGTGTGAGTATGGGGCATACAACGCGTGACGATTATTTTGAAAACAGACGGCATAACTTTTCTTACGCTGAAATAGAAAAACTGTTTCAACAAGGATTTATTTATCGCGTTATTCGACCAGAGCTCAGCTATATTGGGAAAAATATGTCAGCTTATATGATAGATGGCAATGTAGTTAGTAAGCTTGAAATTGTCGAACAAAAATGGCTTTTTGTACCGGGCAAGCGAGAAAATACAGAAGCAATGGCGTTTTTAAAAGCTACCTATATTGAAGATAGGTTTGATAAAGCTTTTATACTGTTAAAACGTTCAGCAAAACTAGGTTATGCACCAGGACAAACACATCTAGCCGAGCTTTATTTAACAGGAATTGAAGGTCATAAAGATATTGATTCAGCAGTTTATTGGCTATTTGAAGCGGCGAAACAGGGCTACCAACCGGCTATAGAAAAATACCGTGTAATTTGCCAACTAGAAGAACAATGCCAAATTGAAGATTTTTATCAGGCACTAAAAGAAAGTGGTGCCAGCTTTACCATTTATTAATTAAAGCCACAACATGTTGTGGCAATGAGCCGTTCTTGGTTGACCTATGGTATATTTACGTTTTTTATATTGTGAAATAATCATTTATGGAAAAGCAACAAGGCGGCTTCATGCCTAATGCTACATTAGACTCAGATTCCGTTAATTTATCGACAATTAATGAAAGCCATTTAGTTATTGATATTGTCGATAAGCAGTTAGCAGCATATAACAATCGTGATATGGAGGCTTTTTTAGCAACTTATCATGATGATATAGAAATATATGACTTCCCAAACACTTTAAGGTTTAAAGGCAAAGAAGCGTTAAAGACTAGCTATGGCAGTAAATTTGCTGCATTAAAGTGTTTGAAGGCGATATCGTTAAACCGAATAGTAGAAGGTCGATTTTTAACAGATCATGAGCAAGTGTATGGCTGTGAGCATCATGTTGACGACATTAGCTACAAACTAAACGTGACTGTCACTTATGAAGTCGTTGAAGGGCTTATCAAGAGAGTGATCTTTTTTAAATAAAAAGACTATTGAAAAAATAGGGCGGCTGAGAACAGCAAGTAATCAGCTGCTTAAGTTATTCAAATTATGGGAAAACTATTCTTTTACGGTCAATGCTTGTGCCATTTCTACTGCATCTAACCAAGATTCATGACTTTGCACTACTAGCCATTGCTCTCCAACTTTTTGTAATACTGCGGACCAAAATATCTGCCCAGTATATTCTTTGATGCCTTTAAACTTTAGTCTGAGTTGAACGGGTAAGGTAAAGGAAACTAACTCAGGGCTTAATACCTTGATATTCCATTCTAAAATATCATTATGTAAATCTTCTACACTTGCTCCGGCAATAGCATATGACGATTTTAGTTGCTCTAACGTTTTAATTGCACCGCCACTGACAAAATAGGCGTCTTTATCAGTAGAGTAATAGTCTAATCCTTGCAAAAAGTGCTTATTATTAGAGGCTTCGAATATTTGATTTACGACTAAGCTTGCATCGTCAATGATGCCTTGTCTCTCTTTATCGTTGATAAGTTGTGTTGTTTTATTTGAGGGTTCTGTCATAAATAATTTAAGTTTATTTGTTAAGTTTTTGATAAATGTCGTTAATCGTAAGAAGTTTTGCAAGTGTTTAATTGTATTAACTTGTTTAAACACGATTACCCTTTCACAAGTTTAAACATTAAAAGGGTAGTGAGTGAAAACCTCTTCTATCATTAAAGCAAGCTGCTCATTATTAAGATTAACTTTGGAAAAAGTTCTTAAGCCAGTAATTTGAACTTGTAAGTAATTAGCTAATTCATCGCAAGATTTAACGTTACTTAACTCACCACATTCTTGAGCTTGGGCTATTACTTTAGCAAAAGTACCAGTAATCTGACTCAAGTGGCTTTTGGTAAGCTCGATTAACTCTTGGTTATCACTGGTTAGTTCTCCAATGGTTTTTGTTAACATGCATAAACCACTTGGAGCGGCTTCTTTAGAGTCAATTACTTGGAATCTAACAAATGCTTTTAATGCTTCAAGCGGAGAATCATGCATATCAAGGCACTTTGTTATTTGAGCAATGCCCGCATCAGTATAGTTTTTTAATGTTTCTTTGAATAAGCCGTCTTTATTACCAAATGCAGCGTAAATACTTCCTGGCCTCATATCTATTTCATCTTGTAGGTTTCGCATTGAAGTAGCATGAAACCCTTTTTGCCAATACAAATTGGTCGCTAGATCAATAACCTGTTGGCGATCAAATTTTGCTGTTTTAGCCATATATCACATTATTTCAAAATGTTTGAACATGTGTTCAATTATAGTCGGGTGATTGAGTAGGGTAAAGCATGAATATTGGCAGAAAATTGTGTATATAACTAAATGGCCTGGTGTGAAGTAAATTGATATTTATATAAATATCAATGCTGTAGTGTATTTTTTTTGAATTAATTGAACGAGTGTTCAAATAATTATTGAGCGGTCGTTCAATTATGCGTATAGTTTATGTCATCAACCTACATTGATAAAAACTTAACTGATAAAACATAAACTGGAGTTAATTAAATGAGCGAATTTAAACGATACACTGTGGAAACTGCACCACAAGGGGCAAAAGATATTTTAGAATCAGCGCAAAAGGAAATGGGGGCAATCCCTTTGTTGTATTCTATTATGGCGGAGTCTCCAGAAATTGTTAAAGCCTATAAGCACTTACATGAGCAATTTGCCGCGACGTCATTTGATAAAGAAGAGCTAACGGTTGTTTGGCAAACAATAAATGTAGCGCATGAATGTACCTACTGTGTACCAGCTCACACAGCTATTGCGAATATGATGCAAGTAAACCCTGCTATTAGTGAAGCATTACGAAACAACCAACCATTACCTACAGAAAAATTGCAGGCGTTGCACGAATTTACCCTTGCTGTTGTTCGTCAACGAGGCTTTGTTGAACAACCGCAACTAGAAGCGTTTTTTGCTGCGGGTTATGGTCATAAGCAAGTGTTAGAAGTGATATTAGGTTTATCTCAAAAGGTGATTAGCAACTATGTTAATCATGTTGCTCATACGCCGTTAGACCCTTTATTTGAAAAGTTTGCTTGGCAGCCAAACAAATAATTTATATTTGTGACTTGATATGTAGGTTAAGTCTCGCGTTTAACTTAGCGGATTAACCTACAAACAAACCAAAATACAAAACAATTTTAAACTGGCAAAACATAGGTACTTTGCTAACGTTAAATAGTCATTTGTTTATCAGTAACGACGTTACACTAGTGGATACTAAAATTTTAATAGGGAAGGGATACCATAATGAAAATTTTACATATCATCGTTTTATTTTTAATCTTGTGTTGCAGTTTAAATGCCAATGCACTGTTAATTAAACTAGATTTTTCAACTAATAGCTCTACTGATATGTGGGGTAATACTACCAATAGTTTCGATGTTAACCAAGCCAGTGGGTTAGGTGAAAGTTTTAACACCATGACCAGTGCAATTTTAGCAGCAGTAAAACAAGACTATTACAGCACAAGTTATAACTTTATTACTGCAAATCAACAGTTAGATATCGATTTTATGATTGCAGGCGTTGACACCGATGTTTCGGCAATTGACGCTAATCACTACACCATGCAGATAGGCAGTAGAGTGGCAGGGCCGCACGGCGGGCTCGGTGTCGCTTGTTATTTCTGTGTTGCAAATGGCAGCGCACCAATTAACACAATATTTGGATCAGTGTTTTCCAATACTATTTTTAGCGCATTACTACCAGCGGCGGGTGGCATTTGGGATCTTAACGAAGCAGTCAACGCAATAGCAGGTACATTGTCACACGAAATTGCTCATGGACTTGGTTTATTGCATCCATCTGGGCCAGCATCAAACCCTGGAGAGTCAATTTACGGCATCATGGCAACCGGGGCGTCTCCAACATCTATGCCAAATGCTGAACGTTTAAAAAATCGCGCTTTTAGTGATGATAATATGGAGGTATTGATCCGAAACATAGGCTTAAGGACTGTACAAATACCAGAGCCTGCTGGGTTTGTTTTATTTACTTTAGCGCTATTATTACTACCGCTTAAACGCATTGAAAAAAGTTAACAATTTGCTTTAGTTTTTGAGGTTGCTATTGAATTTATCCCACAGAGTTTCAATTGTATTCGCCTGAGCAAACTTTTTTAATTTGCAATGCAAAATACGAAAATTGTGTTGCAATTTGCGATTGCACAATGTTAATGCCTAGCAAAATGCTAAATATTTCAATGTGATGGTTTTTTATTTGAGTTGGTCAAAAACTTGCGTATTACTGAGTGAACAAACAAAGCGAGGTGATATTATGCAGTCTATAAACACCAAACATCACGACAGAAATTTATCAAACGATCGACATGTGCATCGCAGCATTGTTGCAAGTTATCAAACTATGGCAACACAAACGATGATAGAGCCATACAACGAAGAGCAGCAAGCTCACCAGTTAATTGACCAAGTTAATCAAGGTTTTGTTTTGGGGTATAACTAAAGCCTGGTCAATCTTATACTGAAATTACTATACAGGGGTAATTGGTTGCAGTTTAATCGATTACCCCTTTTTCAATTTATAAAACAAATATTTGCTAAATTGAATGGCTGAACATCTGTCGCAAATGGGGCTCTGGTGACGGTTTAATATATTAATCCGCAGCACATTTGTTGGTGTACTGCCTGCGAGTAGCATAAGCCAGACTATTTTTTGTTACAGGGTTGAGGTTAGGCAAGATCTTGTTTTAAAAGGTGAAATAGTTAAATGCTGAAAACTGGGTTGGTTTAGGTACTTTCCTTATATAGCTATAAAGCCAATGGGTAAAGATTTAGCAAAGCAAAATGACCCTGTATTAAATCGAGTTTTTACACATGTTCAAGAAAAATCTCCTGGTTAAACAAAGTATTGGCTAGCTAAAACAGTTTATTAGCTAACGAATTTATCGCAGCAAGGCTGTCATATCATTCCTAGGATAGATACTGTATAATCCGCGCACTCAAAATTTGACCATGTTAATCGACATTGAGCATTGAAGGCATAGTATGACCGTTGAACAATTTGATCCTAACCACGTAAAACAAACCACTACATTGGAAACGCCCAATAAGGTGATTGCCGAGCAGGCTGCGCAAAACTCTCAGCAAAGTGAGGCAGGTTCAAAAATAGGTTTTGTTTCTTTGGGCTGCCCAAAAAACTTAGTCGACTCAGAGCGTATTTTGACTCAGCTTCGCACAGAAGGTTATGAAGTTGTACCTAGTTATGACGATGCTGACATGGTCATTGTAAATACATGTGGTTTTATTGATGCGGCCGTGCAGGAGTCGTTAGATACCATTGGTGAAGCGTTAAAAGAAAACGGTAAAGTGCTTGTTACCGGTTGTTTAGGCGCTAAAGAAGATGAAATCACGCAAATTCACCCTAATGTTTTAGGGGTGACCGGCCCTCATGCCTACGAAGAAGTGTTGAACCAAGTACATCAACATGTGGCAAAACCTAAACATAACCCATTTGTTGATCTTATCCCTGATCACGGCGTTAAATTAACACCAAAACACTTTGCTTATTTAAAAATATCAGAAGGGTGTAATCATCGTTGCACATTCTGCATTATCCCATCAATGCGTGGTGATTTAGACTCAAGGCCTGTTGGAGATGTATTAGGTGAAGCTAAACGCTTAGCCAATGCTGGCGTAAAAGAATTATTGGTGATTTCTCAAGATACTTCTGCCTATGGTGTAGACGTAAAGCACAAAATGGATTTTTACGAAGGCATGCCGGTTAAAACGCACATGAAAGCTTTGTGTGAAGAGCTTGCCAAACAAGGCGTGTGGGTTCGTTTGCACTATGTTTACCCATACCCGCATGTTGATGACATTATTCCACTAATGGCACAAGGTAAAATATTGCCTTACCTAGATATTCCATTTCAACATGCAAACAAGCGCATTTTGAAATTAATGAAGCGCCCTGGCAGCTCTGAACGAGTGTTGGAGCGTATTAAAAAATGGCGTGAAATTTGTCCTGAGCTAGTTATTCGTTCGACCTTTATTGTTGGTTTCCCAGGGGAAACAGAAGAAGAGTTCGAAGAATTATTAGAATTTTTACGTGAAGCACAGCTTGACCGTGTTGGTTGTTTCAAATATTCACCAGTAGAAGGTGCAACCGCTAACGATTTACCTGACCATGTTTCAGATGACGTTATGGAAGATAGACTTCAGCGCTTTATGGCGGTTCAAGCTGAAATCAGTGCAGCGAAACTTCAAGATAGAATTGGTCAAGAATATTTAGTATTGATTGATGAAGTGAATAGCGAAGGTGCCGTTGGACGCTCTTACATGGATGCACCAGAAGTAGACGGTAAAGTGTATTTGACCGATGAATTTGACGTAAAACCAGGTGATCAAATTTGGGTGCAAATTATTCACGCTGATGAACATGACGTTTGGGGTGTTCGAGTCGAAGACGACGAAGAATAATGATTAAAGGGCTTGGTTATTACCAAGCCCTTTTTCATAGCGGATAATAATAATTTTGTTTGATGATCTCTTGCCCTTTAGCACTCAATAAAAAGTCGACAAACTTCTGTTCACCTAGCTTACTGTTTTTATTGTGTATGATGTAAAGCGCACGTTTAAAAGGGTAATCAGCATTAGCCATGCCACTTTGAATTGGCTCTATATTATTAATGGCAAGTAATTTAGTTTTTGGCATGGCAAGTGTTTGCACAAAACTTTGGTAAGCTCCTAGTGAATCATAGGCAATGGAGTTACTTTTTCTGGCAATTTTACGAGCCGCTTGGCTGACGCGACCAAAAGAGCTAACGGACGCATCATTGTAATCATCGATACTGCCTTTTTGTTTAAACCTCATACCAAGTTGAGAAGGCACACGACTGCTTTCAAGCCCAAGTAACTCGGTAAACGCTTGATGGAGCCCATGTTCAATATTTTTACTCATTGGGTAAACAGGTTCGTTAATATCAGGCCACTTGGGGTTTACTTGGGTATAAATGTTAACAATATCATTGGTGGTAATATTTGATACAGGTGTTGATTTATGTGTGAAGAAAACAATAGCGTCATAAGCAACTTTGGTCTGTATTAAATCAGGATAACGGCGCAGTTCAATTGCCGTTAATGGCCGAGACATTATTGCAAGCTGAGAAATTTCAGTGCCCACATCATCAACTTCATCTCCGTTTTTAACGGAGCGCTTTACCACACTTAAGCCTGTTTGTTGGTCAAATTGACTAGCGGTATTTTCTAGCATGTTTTCAACCGAGGATGAACCAACAATGTATAGGCGTTTATCCTTATTTACTTTTGCATAAAGTTGAAAGCTGCAAAGGGCGAATACAAGTATAAAAATACGCAACGTTAATATCCTTGTTGTGGCATCAATAAAATCATAAAAAAGCCATTAATTTACGGCGATAAAGTTATGTTGTTCAATTATTTCTTTGGCTTCATCACTTTGTAAATAAGCGATAAGTGCATCGACCCCAGCAGATTTTTGGTGATTAATTAATATGTTTAGTGGTCGTTTAACTGGGTAGTCTAGATTCAGCTTACCGTCTTTAAGTACAGGAATACCTTCAAAATTAAGCAGTTTAGAGCGAATATCTTGTTTATTTGCCATAAAGCGAGTAAATGCACCCATCGATTCAAAGGCCAATGCATTTGGCTCTCTGGATGTATAAGCAATGGCCTGATTTATTCTATCGTTTGGTACGGTTTTATTTTTACTATATAAAAAGTTTATACCAGCGGGTTTAAACAATAGGCCTTGACCATCAGGTGACAACACACTATCTAAGCCAAAGAAGTCGATAAACGAGTCGAGAGTACCGTGACCTAAATTTTTGCTCAGCAAAAGTGCTTTGTTACCAGTAGCAGGCCAAATAGGGTCGTTACTGGTATACATTTTGATGATGTCTTGACGACGAAGTGATTTTTGTTTGTTTTTTTCATTAGTGATAAAAACAATAGCATCTTGGGCAATGGTAATTTGCGCTAGTTGCGGAAAGCGGTTTTGTTCGGCTGGAGTTAGAAAACGAGAAATAATGCCAACATCAGATACTCCTTCTGCTACGGCGATAACGCCTTTGTTAGAGCCAATAGCACGCACAATTAATTTATAACCTGTTTTGTTATAAAAAGATTGTTCAAGGCTATCAAAAAGCTGACCAGCAGAAGTAGATCCGACAACAAAAATTGATTTTTCTGTTGCTGTTTTACTGTATGTTGATGATGCTATCGAAAGCAAAATTAACAAAGTGAATAACAGTTTTAATTTAAACAAAGGCGCTCCAATAAATACTTAAAATGTCACTACATTTGTCCTAAACCAGACACTTATCTGCACAGTCTCCCTGACTCGTCAACTCCTTCACAGAAGCATTAACCGAGATTTTGTCCTTGAATGGCTAATGCTAGGTTATATTAAAAATCTTTAAATGTTTTATCCATACGTATCACTGGATATTAAAGATTAACTGCTATTGACGATTGAATACTTGTACACCATTAACCCAAGTTTCTTTGACCTTTATTTGCCAAATCTCTGCAGGTGATATGTTAAATAAGTCTTTGTCAATAATGATGAAATCAGCTTTTTTCCCTGCTGTTAACGAGCCTATCATATTTTCTTGATGACCTGCAAAAGCCGCGTCAGTGGTAAAGCTACGAAATGCTTCTACCGTTGTCATTTTTTCTTTCGGCTTCCAGCCATTGGCTGGGCTGTTATTTTTATCTTGTCTAGTTACCGCAGCGTGTAAACCCCAAAAAGGATTAGGTGACTCTACTGGAAAGTCGGAGCCAGCCGCAATGATGGCACCAGCATTTAGCAGTTTTCGCCATGCATAAGCACCTTGAATGCGGTCACCCAATCTATCTTCAGCCATATTTTTGTCTGAAGTTGCATGTATGGCTTGCATTGAAGCAATGACACCTAATGGTTTAAACCGTGATATATCGTCGAGCGTTAGCACTTGTGCATGTTCGATACGATGTCTTAAGCTTTTAGCGTTATGGCGTTTTATAGCTTGCTCATAGTTCTCAAGCACTAAGTGGTTAGCATTATCACCGATAGCGTGGGTATTGACCTGAAATCCGTAGTCCATCGCTTCATTAATGTATTGTTTTAATGTTGCTTCATCATGAATAAGCAAGCCTTTGTGGCCTTTGTGATCACTGTAGTCTTCTATCATTGCAGCACCACGACTGCCCAAGGCTCCGTCGGCGACAATTTTTACACTGTTAAATTGCAGCATGCCATTATTTGACTGAAATGTTCCTTTGGCTAACACATTGCGCCAATTATGAGACGGAATATTTAGCATGGCATTGACACGAATAGGCAGTTTATTTTCTTTGGCAAGTTGCTCAAATACTTGCAAGTTATCTTCATCTATACCTGCGTCGTGTACACTGGTGATGCCGTAGCTTGCTAATTCTTCCATTGCTTTGGCTACTAGGCGCTGCTGCTGAGATTTAGATTGTAATTTTGTGTACTTATCAAACAGGCTCATCGCGTTGTCAATAAATATACCCGTTGGATTGCCTGATGCGTCTTTCATTATTTCGCCGCCACTTGGCGATGAGGTATTATCGTTAATACCCGCTAACGCCATGGCTTTGCTGTTTACCCAAGCGGCATGTCCATCGACTCGAGACAAATATACAGGCGTGTTTGGAAATAGTTTATCGAGTGCGGCGGCATTAGGAAATGATTTGCTTGGCCACAATTCTTGGTTCCATCCGCGACCCATGATCCATTCTAGTTCTGGATTCTTAGCGGCATAACTAGCGGTTGCTTCAACGGCTGCTTTTAAAGAATCTGTGCCGTTTAGGTTGGCAGACATTAAGCTTTTTCCGTAACTGAGAATATGGCCGTGTGCGTCAATCAAGCCTGGTAATAAAGTTTTTCCTTGCCCATCGATAATTTGCCATTGCTGATTAGACTCAATGATGTCATTTGCCTGATAAATTTTATCTATTTTGTCATCTGTAAAGCGGATGGCTTGGAACTGGGTAAGTTTACCGTTAGATAACGTATAGCCATTGACGTTTTTGTACAAGGTTGTTTGTGCTAAAGCACTTCCAGCAAATACGCACATTACGGTGGCAATAAATATATTCTTTTTATTCATTTTTTATATTTTTGTTATACGTGATAGATATATCTTATCAGGTTAAACAAAAATTACTCAGTTTACTTTGGGGTGTTTAACATTTATTCAATTTTTGTCGTTTTGGGGGAAACTGTTTTTTCAAAAAAAAGGCGCCATGAGGCGCCAAAGAGATCAACCTGTTTAACTTTTGTTAAGTTGTTCGTGTTGCAGTAGCTGGTGATATTAACGATGCACGTTTTGCTGGATAAAACACAGCGAGTTGACCAACAATGAATAACGCGATTACGCCGTAGATTATTAAATCGATACTAATGGGATCAATTTGGAAGGTATTCACTAACCAGTAGTTAAGGGCGATTGCACCTATGGCTCCTATGGTGACACCTACCGCTGAAATCATAAAGTTTTCCACCATGAAATAGCGCATTATCTGCCATTGAGTTGCACCTAAAGCTCTTCGAGTGCCTATTTGTTTAGTGCGACGATTAATACTAAATATCGCCAAACCAACAATGCCGAAAGCAGTGATCATTGTGAGGGTAATAATTACCGTCGTTAAAATTTTATTGGTTGCTATATGCTGCTGGTAACTTTGTTTTCGCGTATCTTCTACTGTCATTACTTGTCGAATGATGCGTTGTTTATCGCTTTCAGATAAAAACTTTTCTACCGCTGCCATCATTTCATCACGACGGCCAGCTTCTGTTCTGATAAAGTATTTTGCACTTTTTGATTCCAATTGCGATGGCACTAAGGTGCTGCGTTCAACACCACTCCAACCATTCCAAGGTGCTTGTAACTGTTCGACAATGCCAATAATCTGCATAGGCTGGTCTTTAGAAATAAACACGGTTTTTCCTACTGCAGACTGCCAATCATCAGGAAAAAGCGACGTTGCTAAGGCCTTAGTCACTATCGCTTTAGGTGGCCATTTGGTGTCTTGTGCACCACGCCACGCAATGTCTTGCTGAGTAAAATTTTGCCCGGCAATTAGATTTACTCCTAAGGTGTCGATACCATGTTCATCAACCATGTAAATAGCTGTACCAACGGAATTTTTGTCTTCACCAGGTTCACGTGCTAAGCCCATGCTCCAGCCGCCGTCACTTAAAGGAACGGCATTGATTTGTATTGCATTGTCAATACCATCCATATTGCGTAACTTTTGAAGGTCTGTTTGTAAAGCGGCTTGTAGATTGTAGTTCTCACCAAATACCGTATTGGTTAAATAAAAGGTATTACTTTCGTCTAAACCACTCGGGCGGGACATCTGAACATTTCTGTCTTGGATCATGAATATGGCGTTGACCATAATGGCCAAAGTTAATGCTATTTGCAGCGCAATCAACAAAGCGCCAATTTTATTTCGCATCAGTGCGCGAAAAATTAAACCTATTTCTAACATATATAATTCCTCGCTTTACTGGCACTTAAGTTGACGAGCTGGCTGAATGCGACATGCGCGCCAAGTAGGGTAAATGCCAGCGATAACCGTAGAGACCAAAGCCAATACCATGGCAAAAACCACCATATTAAAATCTAACGTTGCCAATCCTTGCATATAACTGCCGTACAGGGTTTCAACACTTTGTAGGCCTAAGTAGGCGAACAATAGTCCAAGTAAACCGCCAGCTAGGCCAATACAGCCAGACTCTATAATGTATTGTAAAAATAATGTCGAACGGCTTGCTCCCAGTGCTTGCCTTAGGCCGATTTCCGGTGCTTTACCAATAAATTTGGCCAGCAGTAAACCCACCGTGTTAAGTAAACACACGACTAAAAACATAAAAGACATTGCCATCATCATGCGGGCGTCGTCAGCAACAACTTCGCGTTCTTCCATGTAATCGGTGACATTGGTAAGTCGATTGTCGATTGGCCTAGGAAATCGGCCAAAATTTTTCTGCTCATTGGCGTAGGCGTCTAAAAACGTTTGATACGCTTCGACTTGATCTTGGTTTTGCAATTCAACCCAAAAAGCGATCCAGATACATTCTGATGCCAAAAATGCTTCAAACCCGTCGCCAAAGGTTTTCCAACAATTAGTGTTGCCTGAGCGTCTTACTGCTTGTTCTGCGATTAAACTAAAAGGCACATAGAAATCTGCTGGGTCATCAAACGCGCCTGTGCTGATATCAAAATACCTAGGTTTTGGATCGTAGTGATCAAGTACTCCAACAACTTTGAACACTTTGCTTTCAAATCGTAGTGTTTTTCCAACTGAGTTTTCGCCACCAAATAACCTGTCATTGGTTTGTTTACTTAAAACGATGACTTGTTCTTTGCTAAGATCTGAATTTTCATCCCAGGGTGAACCAAACAAAAATGGTACGTCAAACATGGCAAAGAAGTCTGACGAATTGGCGCGACCAAAGACAAATAAAGGCAAGTCGTCAGGGTTAGGTGGCTCGATAACGCCAAACGCTTGTGATGACAGATTTTGACGGTACGCTTTTTTAGCTTTTAACAAGTTTGTTGCATCAATATATGTCATTTGTGCAGGTGGACTGATCCCTTCATTATATGGGTTGTTTGGGTCCCAACTATCTAAACGCACGTAATACAATTGATCGCTTTTATGTGGAATAGGGTCGGCAGACATCAGATAATTGACGGTCACTGTAGTCATGGTAGCGCCAATACCCAGAGCTATGGCTAAAATCATCAATGAGCTAAGACCCCAATTGCGTTTAATGCTGATCAACGCAATTTTAATGTAGTAACTAAACATGTTCTCTCCTTAGTATAAACGGCGCTAGGCTAGGGCTTTTTCTGCCACGATATCCAATTCACTTACCCTGCCGTCTTTCACCTGAATTCTGCGAGAAGCACGCAATGCTAGTTCTGGGTCATGGGTCACCATAATGATGGTGGTGCCTTGTTTGTTAATATCTTCGAGTAATGACATTACACCGTCGGCCATTTCAGAGTCCAAGTTACCTGTTGGCTCATCGGCGAGTAAAAAACGGGGGTCAGTAGCAAGTGCCCTCGCAATAGCGACACGTTGCTGCTGCCCTCCAGAGAGCTGTGATGGCACATGTTTCATGCGAGAGGCTAAACCTACTCGTGCTAAATTTTCTTCAATTCGCTGCTTGCGTTCTTTGGCATTAAAGCCGCGATAGCGTAACGGCACGTCAACATTATAAAATAGGTTTAGATCGGGGATTAGGTTAAAACCCTGAAAAACAAAACCTATCTTTTGATTACGCATTTTTGAACGTCCACTGTCATTTAACATACCGACATTTTGTCCATCTAAATAAAAATCGCCACTGGTGTAGGTTTCCAATAAACCAGCAATGTTTAAAAAAGTGGTTTTACCTGAGCCAGAAGGCCCAGTAACACTGACAAAGTCACCTTCGTTTACCGTTAAGTTGAAATCTCGCAACGCATGAGTTTGTACGTCTGCAGTTTGAAAAATTTTATTTATGTTCTTCATCTCTAACATGGGATATTCCTTTTTATATTTTTGTTGGTTACTGTGTCAGCAACACTTGTTCTGCGCTGTTAAATAGGTCAGTGTTTGACACAATCACCTGCTGGCCTTCGTTCAAACCTTCAAGAATTTCTATATGGCTTAAACTTCTGGCACCTAAACGTACTGGTGTTTTTATTGCCATGTCGTCATTGATCAGATAAACATATCTACCGCCACTACTATCGAGAAATTGTCCTCGTTTTACTTGTAATACGTCGGCTTTATGTTCGAGAATTATTTGGGTGTTGATGCGCTGATTTTGTCTTAAATTTCTTGGTGGTTGGTTAGTGAAGCGTACTCGCCCGGTAACCTGATTGTTCAGTATTTCGGGGGAAATTGTCACCAAGCGAGCACTAAAGTCGGCTTGTTCGTATTGCACGTTGACATCCATGCCGATGGCTAAGTCGTCGGCATAACTTTCTGGAATATCAATTTCCACCTCAAAGTTACTTAAATCAACGACGGTTAGTATTTCCTGATTTTTACTAAGGAAGGTTTTATTATTGGTGGCTAAGTTGCCAACAATTCCTTTTACTGGCGAACGAATAGTTAACCCGTCTACTTGTCTTTGTAATTCAGCAACAAGCAATTGTTGACGCTTTATGTCTAGTGATAACGACTCGCCGTCGAAATCTAAGCTTTCTCTGTTTAAGCTAGAATCCTGTTTGGCATGTTGAAATTGTAGTTTTGCATTTTCTAATTCATCTTGAGCCTTTTCATAATCTATTTGGCTGATAGCACTTTTTTCAAAACCTTGATCGGCACGTCGTTTTTCACGTTTTGCTGAGGTTAATCTTACCTGCGCTAAGTCAACTGCCTTTTGGTCGATAAGTTGTTGCTTTTTCGCTTGGATCTTTTGGCGTTTAAGTTGAGATTGTAAATTGGCGAGATTTGCTTGTTCTTGAAACAGGCGGTTGGTCAACTCTGGACTATCAAGTTTAGCTAGTGCTTGGTCAACTTCCACTTCATGGCCAGCTTCAATTAATAGAGTAATAGTGCCATCAGCAGGTGCGTATACTGTAGGACTTACCGCTGCGACTACACGTCCTAACGCAGAAATATCTCGGGTAAAATCGCCTCGAGTAACAGAGGCAATTCTTACGCGATCTTTTGCTACGACATTGTTCGCTTTACCCCATTTAGCGACCGCTGGGCCAATTTGCCATACGGCAATTGCCACAAACACGATAGAGGCTAGGGCGATATAAAGTTTTGGCTTTTTACTGGTATTGGTGGTGACACGAACATCTTGTTCGCTGGTATCTTTTATCATTGTTGTATTCCCCCGAATAATAGTTAGTAGGTCGAGGGAACACAGGAAATGGTTTATTTTTTAACGTAAATTATTTTCTTTAAATAATTAACTGTTTGAATTTAGATGTTTTTTATTTTTACATATTGTTGTAAAAATTATTGTTAATGTTAACAACAAGGCAAAAATATAAGTGGGTAAATCTCCCCACCTAGCGTATGGCGTCAATCCAGATACTAGAGGTAAATCTGCCTTGATAACCCCTTGCTCAAATTGCGGCAGTATTTCAACGATCTCACCATATTGATTAGTCATTGCAGTTACGCCTGTGTTAGTTGAACGCACCAGTGGTCTGCCGAACTCCAACGAACGCATCCTAGCAATTTCCATGTGCTGATGCGGACCGTGAGAATTACCAAACCAGGCGTCATTACTGACGGTCAGTAGAATATTAGTCTGGTTTGTAAAGTTAGCAGATAACTGCGCAGGGAAGGCAATTTCAAAACAAATCAATGGTAATAGTCGAATGCCATTGGCCAATAAATTGTTTTGCACATAGTCACCGCGGGTAAATGATGACATAGGTAAATTAAACAAAGGAGCGAGTGGTCTTAATAGGTCACCAAAGGGGACAAATTCACCAATGGGCAATAAATGATTTTTGTAGTAGCGGTTTTTATTATTGTAATAATACGCGGCTTCGTCGTCTTCGGCGTGTTTTTTCCCCAACACAATCAGCGCATTAAAATATCTTTCCGTTTCAAAATAATAATTAATAATACCGGTGATAATGGCGGTGTTATTTAACGCGGCAGAGCGGTTGGCAACATCTAAAAATTCTTGTGTAGTGCTTAAAGTTTCAATGGAAGCCACTGCAGATTCAGGCCAAACGATAATATCAGCATCATAGTTTACGCGGCTCAAATCTAAGTATTTCAGCATTGTTGGCCATTGCTGATCAGGTTGCCACTTAATTGACTGTTCAATATTTCCTTGAACAAGGGCAATGCGGGTCGTTTTACCTGTATCAGTAACCCAAGTTGCGTTATAGCCAAGGATGATAAGTATTAAAATACTGCTTAATGCTGCACTGGCTAGTTTTACCTTTTTATGACTTAGATAAAACAACGAGACAGCAAAAATGGTGATGACAAAGGTGATGCCTATCTCGCCAATTATGGGAGCGAGTATAGACAATGGGGAGTCCATTTGGCTGTACCCCAATGAAAGCCAGGGAAAGCCAGTTAGAAAAACACTGCGAAGATATTCAGCTAATAGCCAAGTTGGTGCCAATAACCACCACAAGGTTGGGCGTTTTAGTTTGTCTGATATTTTAGCCGTAGCATACAGTGCAGCGGCTGGGAATAATGCCAAATACAAACAAAGCAGTATCATCAAGGCAATAGATACCACCAAGGGGACGCCGCCAAATTCAGCGATACTTACATGAACCCAGCTGATCCCTGTACCAAACCAACCAAAACCAAAACCAAAGCCATGTTGAGTAGCCGTTTTAACTGGGGTAGTGCTTTGTGTTACTTGATAGTTTACGTAGTAAATCCAGCAAGGTAGTACCAGTAGTGTTAACCACCAAAGAGAAAAAGGAGCGTAGGCAAACACTAAACTTGCACCACATAAAACACTCGCCCACAGTCGTTTGTTTGACACAGTGTCAACAATATTGTTTAGTCGTTTGCCCATGTTATTTATTCGGTAGGTTTACCTGTCACTTTGTGATTTTTAGGTACAGTGAGTTGAACCGTTAATAAACGGCGACTATCGGCTGATGTGACTTTAAATTCAAAACGATCGATAGAAATTTCTTCACCTTTTTTCGGCATATGACCAAACTTATGCAGCACTAAACCGCCAATAGTATCAAAATCATTTTCATCAAATTGAGCATTGAAGTACTCGTTAAAATCTTCGAGTTCTGTTAACGCTTTAACTTGGTACACTTGGCCGGCAAGGTGTTTAATATCTTCTTCAATTTCATCATCGGTTTCATCTTCAATTTCACCAACGATAAGTTCTAAGATGTCTTCAATAGTAACGACACCCGAAACCCCACCATATTCATCAACAACAATGGCCATATGATAACGTTGCGAGCGAAATTCTTTTAAAAGAGGCTCTACTTTTTTACTCTCGGGCACAATAATCGCAGGACGAATAACATCTTTTAACGTCGCTGGTATTTCTTGTTGTTCAAAACCATATGCGAGCAGGTCTTTGGCCAATAATATTCCCTCTATATGATCAATATCGTCATTGATAACGGGGAAGCGAGAGTGGCCTGACTCTAAAATAATTGGTAAGGAATCAGTTAATGGAGAGTTTATATCTAGGGTGATCATTTGCGAGCGAGGGATCATAATGTCTCTTACACGCATGTCTGAAACTTCTAGCACGCCTTCAATCATTAGCTTAGTTTCAGGTTTTATTAACTCACGGTCTTCAGCATCATTTAGTACTTCAACCAGTGCGTCTTTGTTCTTCGGCTCTCCAGTAAACAACTGTACAAATTTGTCTAACAGTGTTTTGTTTGCAGAGCCGTTGCTAGAGTGGGGGTTGTCATCGCTCATAGAGCAGTATTTTTTCCTTTAAAAAAGTAGGTCTTGTAGTTTCTATAGTTTTTTCAAACAATTCAAGAAAAATTTAATTATTATCCACGATAATATAAGGGTTATTTATGGCTAACATGTTTAATTTTTCTATTTCCAGTGCTTCCATTTCTTCGGCTTCGTCATCATCAATGTGATCGTAACCTAGTAAATGCAAACAGCCATGAATGACCATATGAGCCCAGTGATCGTTAGTTTTTTTGCGTTGTTCAATAGCTTCTTGTTCAACCACGGGCGCACAAATAATTAAATCACCTAATAAATTGATTTCAACACCTTCGGGTACTTCAAACGGGAAAGACAACACATTAGTCGGTTTATCTTTACCGCGATATTGGCTATTCAATGCTTGGCTTTCTTGGCTATCAACAACGCGTATAGTCAGTTCAAAAGGGCTGCTAGCTGCAGATAAAGCTACATCTACCCAGCGTTGAAAATCTTCTGCGCTGGGTAGGTTTTTTTCATCAATGGCGATTTGAAGGTCTAACTGATGAGTCAACATTAAGCTTGCTCGTTATCTGCTTTGTTAGGCGCTGTATCACTTGATGCAACATTAGCAACAGGGTTTGCTGTTTGCTGTTTTTCAAGCTCTGCTTGACGTCTTTTTTCTTCTTTAATGCGGTTGGCCTTAGTTTCATATTTGTCGTACGCTTCAACAATGCGAGCTACAACAGGGTGACGAACCACATCTTTTGACATAAAGAAGTTAAAGCTCACCCCAGGAATATCGTCAAGTACCTCAATGGCGTGACGTAAACCTGATTTTTGGCCGCGAGGTAAGTCAACCTGGGTAATGTCACCAGTGATCACCGCACGTGAATTAAAACCTATACGGGTTAAGAACATTTTCATTTGTTCAACTGTCGTATTTTGGCTTTCATCCAAAATAATGAACGCATCATTAAGAGTTCTACCACGCATGTATGCCAGTGGTGCAATTTCAATGACACTTCTTTCAATCAGCTTTTCTACTTTCTCAAAGCCAAGCATTTCAAACAATGCGTCGTATAAAGGGCGAAGGTAAGGGTCAACTTTTTGTGATAAATCACCGGGTAAAAAACCTAACTTTTCGCCAGCTTCAACGGCTGGACGAGTCAGTAAAATACGGCGGACTTCTTGTCGTTCTAATGCGTCAACTGCACATGCTACTGCTAAATAGGTTTTACCTGTACCAGCAGGGCCTATACCAAAACTGATATCATTGGTTAGCACATTTTGCACGTATGCCGATTGATTTTTGTTTCTTGGTTTGACTAAGCCCCGTTTCGTTTTGATAGTGACCATTTGTTCGTAGTCAACATCAACTTTTGTTGGCGCTTGTTCTAACACATTGGCGTCTAGAATTGCTAAATGCACCATTTCATCAGTAATGGTGGTTTCTTTGCCTTTCACGGTTTCAGTTTCAACGTATAAATCTTTAAGTAGTTTAACTACCGCTTTAACGTTGTTAACTTCACCTAGTACACGAAAGTCATTGGCTCTATAACTAATTTCTACCCCAAGGCGGCGCTCAATCGCTTTAAGATTGTCATCCATTGGGCCACAAAGGTTCGCTTGCCTGTTGTTATCAACAGGCATTAATTTCAAACTTTCAGTAACAATATTACTCAAGAATCAAGTCCTTATTTACGGCGTGAACGTGCCAACGCCTAAGTCATTTACTTCTGGACTTGGCGTGTTGTGATGGCTATTTGACAATATATCAGCTGGCGAATGTGCGATACGTAACCCCATATCTTTTTCCATGCGGACTAAGTCACCACGTAATGAGTTAGCGTATACATCGGTAATCTTTACATCAACAAATTGACCAATCACAGAGTGTGGACCTTCAAAGTTGACGATGCGGTTGTTTTCCGTACGACCACGAAGCTCCATCGGGTTTTTCTTAGATGGCCCTTCAACAAGAATACGTTGCTCTGTATCTAACATTTGACGTGCGATGCGCAATGCTTGTTGATTAATGCGATCTTGTAAAATTTGCAAACGCTGTTTTTTCACTTCATCGGTAACATCATCAGGCAAGTCAGCCGCTGGCGTACCTGGTCGAGCGCTGTAAATAAAACTAAAACTTAAATCAAAATCAACGTCTTTGATTAAGTTCATCGTTGCTTCAAAGTCTTGGTCGGTTTCACCTGGGAAGCCAACGATAAAGTCTGATGACATGCAGATGTCAGGACGTGCTTTACGCAAACGGCGAATTTTAGATTTATATTCAAGTGCAGTATGAGCGCGCTTCATTTGCATTAGAATACGGTCAGAGCCTGTTTGAACCGGTAAATGTAAGTGGCTAACAAGCTCAGGAACGTCTTGATAAACATCAATGATATCGTCAGTAAATTCAACAGGGTGAGATGTGGTATAACGAATACGATCAATGCCGTCGATAGTCGCGATAAGGCGAATTAAGTCTGAAAAACGACAAATAGTGCCATCGTGCATTTCACCACGGTAGGCGTTTACGTTTTGGCCTAACAAGTTAACTTCACGAACACCTTGTTCCGCTAGTTGTGCAATTTCATAAAGCACGTCATCTAGTGGACGGCTAACTTCTTCACCACGCGTGTACGGTACAACACAGAAAGTACAATATTTACTACAACCTTCCATGATTGACACAAAGGCACTTGGGCCTTCAGCTTTAGGCTCTGGTAAGCGGTCAAACTTTTCGATTTCAGGAAAGCTAACGTCTACAACTGGGCTACGTTCGCCTTTAACTTGTTGGATCATCTCAGGTAAACGATGCAATGTTTGTGGACCAAACACCATATCTACATAAGGGGCACGTTGACGAATAGCGTCGCCTTCTTGGGATGCCACACAACCACCAACACCTATTACTAGATCTGGTTTGCTGTCTTTTAGGTTTTTCCAACGGCCTAATTGATGAAACACTTTTTCTTGTGCTTTTTCACGAATTGAACAAGTGTTTAATAAGATCACATCAGCATCTTCAGCTTCTTCAGCCAGTTGGAAGCCATGTGTTGAATCTAATAAATCAGCCATCTTTTGCGAGTCGTACTCGTTCATCTGACAGCCCCAGGTTTTAATGTATAACTTCTTGCTCATTCGTTTTTAGCCCAATTGTCTATTAAAATTGATTCTAGTTTTTGCTAGAGAATTTTTAGGGGGCGTATTTTACTCCTTCTTTTGGAGTGTGGCTAGGGGGCTGCTGTTAAATCACACTTATTTAACACACAAACCTGTGATTTGCTCGACAGCAAATAATTAATGTGAAAAAGCTGATCCTAATCATCGAATTTGTTGTCCCGCTTGGTTAGAATAGGCAAAAACATCAGATTGTACTGTCATGGAAAAGTTTGATTGCGCCATTGTTGGCGGTGGCATGGTAGGTGCTGCAACTGCACTTTCTTTATCTCAACTTGGTTTAACAGTTGCCCTCATTGAAAAATATCAGCCTAAAGATTTTGCTCCAGAGCAGGACTTTGACTTGCGCGTGTCGGCGATATCACTGGCTTCTCAACATTTGTTAGAGCAGTTAAATGCTTGGCAACAAATTGCGCGCTGGCGTGTGTGCCCATATCGCCGTTTGGGGGTGTGGGAGTTGCAAAGTAGCTACACTGAATTTAACGCTGACGAAATAAACCAAACACATCTTGGTCATATTGTCGAAAATAGACTTATCCAATTATCACTGTGGCAGCAGATTGAAAAAACACCACGCGTGAAATTAATGTGCCCTGATGCTGTGATCAGTTTTGAACAAAATGAAGATTGCTTAGCGCTAACGCTTGAAAGTGAAAAGCAGCTACAAGTTAAAGTACTCATAGCAGCTGATGGTGCAAATTCTCAGATAAGGCAAAAAGCTGGCATTGGCTTAACGGGTTGGGATTATGCGCAAGATGCTATGTTGATTAACGTGAAAACCGAAACTTCACAACAAGATATTACCTGGCAACAGTTTTTTCCAACGGGGCCTGTAGCTATGTTGCCTATGCCAGGTAAGCATGCTTCCTTAGTTTGGTACCATCAAAAGCAAGAACTTGCTCGTTTGTCTCAGCTAACCAATGAGCAATTGACCAATGAAATTAACCAGCACTTTCCACCAAGGCTTGGTCAAGTTCAAGTGGTAGATAAAGGCGCTTTCTCTCTAACTCGTCGCCACGCAAACCAATATGTAAAGGGGCGAGTAATTTTATTGGGTGACGCTGCCCATACGATTAATCCACTTGCAGGGCAGGGCGTTAATTTAGGCTTTAAAGATGTTAAGGCACTGCAAACTGTGTTTGCTAAAGCTATTGGGGAAGGGCAAGCATGGCATGCAAGCGACACACTTGCCAATTATGAAAAAGCACGTCGCTATGACAATTTATTAATGATGTCGACCATGGACGCGTTTTACTCTGCATTTAGTAACGATAATCCCCTGTTAAAAGCGGTTCGTAATTTTGGTTTGATGGCAGCAAACAAAGCTCCGCTATTAAAATCAAAAGCGTTAGCCTACGCGTGTGGTGTATAGTCTTTAATATCAATTGCTATTGATAGTCAACATAACGAGGAAGCCAGTGAAATAGCGGTTTCCTTTTTTATTGCCCAAATTAAAATATTGATTTCAGTTGGCATAACTATTTATTTCTGTTGGTCTTAGTTGCTTATAGAGCGTAAGGGATAAAATTAGAGAAAGTAGGTTTATAACTTAACGGTGATACAATTTGAATAATATGATGAATAAGCATAAGTGGCAGGGGTAAGAGGATTTGAACCTCTGAATGACGGGATCAAAACCCGCTGCCTTACCGCTTGGCTATACCCCTGCAATGCTTACGTATTCTTGTAACTGATGTTACTTGAATGGTACGGGAAGAGAGACTTGAACTCTCACACCTCGCGGTACTGGAACCTAAATCCAGCGCGTCTACCAATTCCGCCATTCCCGCATTGTAAATGGTGGCTACACCGAGATTTGAACTTGGGACCCCATCATTATGAGTGATGTGCTCTAACCAGCTGAGCTATGTAGCCATAAGCCTTTGATAATTACACTGCGCTTGTTTGACTAAGTGTAGTATAGTTAAGAAAGGATTTTTAGAATTTAACTTCTAAGTGTTCTCAAAATGGTACGGGAAGAGAGACTTGAACTCTCACACCTCGCGGTACTGGAACCTAAATCCAGCGCGTCTACCAATTCCGCCATTCCCGCATTTTGAGATAGGTGATTAACACCAAAATATTTTGTCTTAAGAATTGGCAGGGGTAAGAGGATTTGAACCTCTGAATGACGGGATCAAAACCCGCTGCCTTACCGCTTGGCTATACCCCTTCCGTAATTCTTAAGTGAAACATTGTTGATTTATACTCCCACTTCAATGAAGTGGCAGGGGTAAGAGGATTTGAACCTCTGAATGACGGGATCAAAACCCGCTGCCTTACCGCTTGGCTATACCCCTACAATGTTTCTTATTTAAATAACTCATGTTATTTAAATGGTACGGGAGGAGAGACTTGAACTCTCACACCTCGCGGTACTGGAACCTAAATCCAGCGCGTCTACCAATTCCGCCACTCCCGCATTGTAAATGGTGGCTACACCGAGATTTGAACTTGGGACCCCATCATTATGAGTGATGTGCTCTAACCAGCTGAGCTATGTAGCCATTTACAACCTTGCCTCTCAGCAAGTGGCGCGTATTATGCAAATCTGATTGGCTAACGTCAACCGTTTTTTTTCAAAAAAATACCTATTTCGACTCGTTTGGCTAAACTCTCGTCAAACCGTGTTTATTATAGGCGTATCATAGACTTTTCTGGTGATAAAATAGCCAACTGTATGGCATGTGATATGGTTTTAATAATGGGAAAGAGCAAACGCACTGCATTATGATAAATACAGTGCGTGTGTTTATCTAATTACTCAACGCGTAATCGAGCTTCTTCTGCTAAATGAGCTGAATGTTTAGCAATATTGTCTATTTCTTCTTGAACTTTTTTGGCGGGAATTTTACCAATTAAAAATTCACCGGCTTCTAATGACTGATTCGCAGCGGCAAATATAAGTAGGTTCATATCATTGCATTTAATTTGATCGTATAAGTTTCTAACACGTAATTTTTGCTGTTTAAGATACGAACGTAAGCGACTCTTGTCATTAGCTTTAATATATTCACAAACACGTAGTCCAACACTATCATTTGCTGAAACGTTTGGCGAAAGGGTTAGTGCACTAAAAACAATACTAGTTAATAAAAGTGTTTTTTTCATAGATACCTCTATGTTGTTATTGTTACAAAGGGTGTGCATCTAGTATGGTAGAAAAATTGTTTTTTACTAACTTATTTTTATCAGTAAATAGAATAACTTGGCTGTATGGCTAAAATAAAAGCAAAGTGTGACTATTTAGTGAGCTGAACGCGTGCTTTGTAAGTTTTGTAGGCATAAAAAAAGCCACTTAGAGTGGCTTTTTAAAATCGTTTTGCTGTACTAGACATTAAATCTAAAGTGAACAACATCACCATCTTTTACGATGTAATCTTTACCTTCAAGTCGCCACTTACCTGCTTCTTTAGCGCCTGATTCACCGTTGTGCTCAATAAAGTCGTCAAAACCAACAACTTCAGCGCGAATAAAGCCTTTTTCGAAGTCAGTGTGGATAACACCAGCAGCTTGTGGTGCTGTCGCGTTTTGTTTTACGGTCCATGCACGAACTTCTTTTACGCCAGCGGTGAAGTATGTTTGTAAGCTAAGTAAACCGTAACCTGAGTTGATCACTCGGTTAAGTCCTGGCTCTTCTAAACCCATTTCTTCCATGAAGATTTCGCGGTCTTCTTCATCCATTTCAGACAGTTCACCTTCAATTTCGGCACATACTGCAACAACTACCGCACCTTCATTGGCAGCAATTTCACGTACTTGGTCTAAATATGGGTTATTTTCAAAGCCATCATCATTAACATTTGCAATGTACATAGTTGGCTTAACTGTTAGGAAGTTTAAGTATTTAACGGCAGCTAGTTCTTCTTTAGTTAGCTCTAGAGAACGAACCATATTGCCTTCTTCAACGTGTTTTAAAATTTTCTCAAGTACTGGCAATTCAAATTTTGCGTCTTTATCACCGCCTTTTGCCTTTTTAGTTTGGCGTTGAATTGCGCGTTCAGCAGTATCCATATCAGCTAAAGCTAATTCAGTATTGATAACATCAATATCGTCAGCTGGGCTTACTTTACCGGAAACGTGCACAATGTTTTCGTTATCAAAACAGCGAACTACATGGCCAATGGCATCTGTTTCACGAATGTTCGCTAAAAATTTGTTACCTAAACCTTCACCTTTAGAAGCTCCAGCAACCAATCCAGCAATATCAACAAATTCCATTGTTGTGGCAATGACACGTTCGGGTTTGACAATAGCAGCTAGCTTATCTAAACGCGGATCTGGAACAGGTACAACACCTGTATTAGGTTCAATTGTACAAAACGGGAAGTTAGCTGCTTCAATTCCTGCTTTGGTTAATGCGTTGAAAAGGGTTGATTTACCTACGTTGGGTAGACCAACGATACCACATTTAAATCCCATGTTCAGTTACCTATAAAATTGATGGCTTTGCCCATCTATGGTTGTGCTTTAAAGGAGTGTAGACGGTTTTGGGCGATTTTAACGTCGTTTTTTTGCCAAATTTCAAAGCAACGGCTTGCTTCGTCAATACACTGATCCATTAGTTTCTGCTCACTAGGTGATGCTTTACCTAGTACATGGCCAGTTACTTTGTCTTTATGACCTGGGTGACCTATGCCTATGCGCAGTCGATAAAAATCTTTGTTATTTGCCATGCGGGCGATAATGTCTCGTAAACCATTATGACCACCGTGGCCTCCGCCTTGTTTTATTTTGCAAACACCTGGCTCCATGTCCATTTCATCATGAGCAACTAAAATATTTTCAACAGACATTTTATAAAAATTAGCTAAAGGAGCTACAGCCTGTCCACTTCGGTTCATAAAAGTTGTTGGCACAAGTAAGTGTACAAGGTTTCCACCAATGTCACCTTTACCATAATAACCAAAGTATTTTTTTTCAGGACGGAGAGAGATGTTATATCTTGACGCCAGTTCTTCAACAAACCAAACGCCTGCATTGTGACGGGTCTTTGTATATTCGGGGCCTGGATTACCCAGGCCCACAACTAACTGAATAGTCATCTTAAGGTAAGACCTTAAAATTACTCAGCAGCAGCTTCTTCGCTAGCTTCGTCACTACCGCCTTTAGGCGCGTTTAAAGTAACAACAGCTTGGTCGTGGCTTTCACCTTTAGCTAATTCGTCTGAAGTTACGCCTTCAGGGAATTTAACGTCAGATAGGTGAAGAGTTTGACCTACTTCGATGTCAGCAACGTCAACTTCGATGAACTCTGGTAAGTTACCTGGTAAACAAGTTACCGCGATTTCAGCGATGTGATGAGCGATTGTTCCACCTTTCTTAGTAGCAGCTTCTTCGTTTACGAAGTGAACTGGTACATTGCTGTGGATAGGGTGTGAAGCGTCTACGCGTAAGAAGTCTAAGTGCATTACTTGAGGCTTGAACGGGTGACGTTGCATGTCTTTAACAACACATTCAACTTTCTCACCACCAATAACAAGCGTTAACACTTGAGTGTAAAAAGCTTCTTCTTGCTGTGCACGTACAACTTTGTTGTGAGCTAGTGTTAAAGATACTGGCTCTTTTTCTTCACCGTAAAGGATAGCTGGAACTTTGTTCGCGTGACGTAGGCGGCGGCTCGCACCTTTCCCTAAATCAGTACGTACTTCAGCTTCCAAAGTAAATAAATCAGTCATGATAATTACCTAATATAAAATAAATGTTGGTTATTCTTTGCGACCAAAAATAACCCGTGTGTTGCTTTTTCCTAGCAGTTATTTACTACTCAGATAAAAAAGGCGCGGCATGATAACATTAAGCAAATGATATTGCATTAATAAATTATGCCAATTGTAATCACTGCTTATAAACAAATAAAAAAGCCAACTTTTAAAGTTGGCTTTTCTAACGATAAAGTTTTGATATTTAGCTATCAAACATTGCAGAGATTGACTCTTCGTTACATACACGGCGAATTGCTTCTGAAAGCATACCGCTTAATGTTAACTGACGAACTTTACCATTTAATGCTTTAATTTCATCAGACAGAGGAATTGAATCTGTAACAATAACTTCGTCTATAACAGAGTTTTTAATGTTTTCTGCTGCGTTACCTGAAAATACAGGATGAGTAGCATAAGCATAAACATTTTTTGCACCGTGAGCTTTTAACGCTTCAGCTGCTTTTGCTAACGTGCCACCTGTATCGATCATATCGTCAACGATAATACAATCACGACCTTGAACATCACCGATAATATGCATGACTTGTGCTACATTTGCTTTAGGGCGACGTTTGTCGATAATGGCTAGGTCAGCGTCGTCAAGTAATTTAGCTACAGCACGCGCTCTAACTACACCACCGATATCTGGTGAAACGACAACTGGGTTTTCTAACGCTTTTTCTTGCATATCTTCTAATAAGATTGGCGTACCAAATACGTTATCTACAGGTACATCGAAGAAGCCTTGAATTTGTTCAGCGTGAAGGTCAACGGTAAGAACACGATCAACACCTACACTAGATAAAAAGTCTGCAACAACTTTTGCGGTAATTGGAACACGCGCACTACGTACACGTCGGTCTTGGCGGGCATAACCAAAATAAGGCATTACCGCTGTAATTCGACCAGCTGACGCACGACGTAAGGCGTCGATCATCACAATTAGTTCCATTAGGTTATCGTTGGTAGGTGCGCAAGTAGATTGAATAATGAACACATCCGCGCCACGAACGTTCTCAGTGATTTCTACGCTCACTTCGCCGTCGCTAAAACTGCCAACTTTGGCTTCACCTAAGGTGATGTATAAGCGGTTTGCAATTTGTTTGGCCAGTTCAGGGGTGGCATTACCCGCAAAGATTTTCATGTCAGGCACAAGCAGTTCCTCAGAAACTTTTGACATTTGATTGTATTTCATGCTGCATCAACGGTTGCAGTTAATATCAGCACATTATGCGAAAAAAGCCAGTTTATGGCCATTTCATTTTTCATTAACGTGTAAACTCTCGTTGATACTTCTCAAGGGTTTGATGAAGTGGCGATACATTTACACCTTTAGCAACAAATGAAGAAATTTGCTCAGGTAACATTTTTTGGATACTTTCAGCTTGCTCTTTCGTATCAAAACGACTGAAAATACATGCCCCCGTTCCCGTCATTTGAGACGGCGCGTATTCTACCAACCAAGCCAGTAGATTGGCAACCTCGGGATACTGTTTTATTACTAATTTTTGACAATCATTGTGGCAAGAATCTATGTCCAATTGGTCAAGTTTTAGCGCAGGAGTATTGCGAGTCAGGTCTGGCGAGGTGAATACTGCTTGCGTAGAAATACTGACATTAGGTTTACTGACTAAGTAGTAATAGGTGCTTGGTGTTATCGGAGTTAATTCTTCACCAACACCTTTTGCAAATGCGGCAAATCCGTGAACAAATACTGGGACATCTGCACCTAGTTTAAGTCCAATATCAGCAAGTTGTTGCAATGTAAAGTTGGTCTGCCATAACCAATTTAAAGCGACTAATATAGTTGCCGCATCAGATGAACCACCACCTAAACCTCCCCCCATAGGGAGATACTTTTCTAATTTTATCTGAGCACCTTTGTTTGTTTGTGACGCCAGTTGGAGGGCTTTAGCTGCTTTAATGATTAAGTTTTCTTCATCGGGTACACCTTCAATGGGTGTTAACAATTCAATTTGTCCATTGTCGGTTGGTCGAATATTTATATTGTCACCGTGATCTAAAAACTGAAACGCGGTTTCTAGTTCGTGGTAGCCATCAGCTCTTCTACCTATGATATGTAAAAATAAGTTGAGTTTTGCAGGAGCAGGAAAAGTTAAAAATTGCGTAGCGGTCATTAAAACGTCCAGTCAGATATTTGCATTTTAATTAATAAGTCGCCTTGGCGAATGGTCAGTTTTGTTGATACATCTAAATTATTTTTACGCACATAGCCAGCGTAGCTAATTGTCCAAAGTTTACTGTTATGGCTCGAGTGCAGGTTTGTGGGTAATGATGTAATTGGATCAAAAGTCAGTTGATCACTTGTATATGCGGGTAGACCAAACAGCCAAAAATGTAATTGTTCAACGGGTAGTTGTAAACCTGTTAATGAATATAATAAAGCTGCTAAGTCGTCACTTTGATATTCTTCGCCATCAACTTCTAGTTGATGTATTCCTTGCTTTGATTTTAAAGAAAATATATTGATACCGAGGAAAGTATTAAGATTTAGTTCTTGCTTTTGCTCGACTAAATTATTTTGCCAATACAAAGAGGCACTTTCACGTTCTTTTCCTTGAATAAAAGCGATTCGTCCTTGTATCTTCCAGTTTTCAAGTGCGTTAATTTTTTGGGTTCTCTGTTCAACAGTATCGGCAATTGTTGGTGTATCTTGTTCTAAATTAGGCCTTGAAGAGCAAGCGTTTAATCCTAAAAGGATGATCGATATCAAGAATAGTCTTAGTTTTATCATGGTTTTTTGCTTTCATTTAACCCGTTTATTTCGTAAAATTAGCCGGATTTTAGTGTCCTTTCAGTCGAATGCTGTGTGCAGGCGCTCATAATACACTAGAATTAAAAATTATCAGTGCAAAATTATGCCAGCCTTGGTTGGTTATTTGCAAAGTCAATTACTAGGTCAATATTTACGCATTATGCCCATTGTCGCTGTTGGAATTAATCATAAAACTGCTCCTGTTGCTGTTCGAGAGAAAATTTCTTTTAATCCCGATAATTTATCGTCGGCGTTACAGGAAATGCTCGACGAAGTTTCATGTAAAGAAGCAGCGATTTTATCAACCTGCAACCGCACTGAATTATATTTAGTGCAAAATGAATCTATTGATCAAACGCAAGCTAAAATTATTTCTTGGTTGGAGCAGCACCATGGTGTTCCAGCGTCATCTATCATTCCTAGCTTATATTGGCACAGCGATAAACAAGCAGTAAATCACATGATGCGTGTTGCTTGTGGCCTTGATTCTTTAGTACTTGGTGAACCGCAAATTCTGGGTCAAATGAAGCAAGCCTATAGCCAAGCTAAGGCGGCAGGCTCACTTGCGCTTGTTATGGACAGGTTGTTTCAACGTACATTTGGTGTTGCCAAACAAGTGCGTACGGAAACTGAAATTGGTGCCAGTGCTGTTTCAGTTGCTTTTGCTGCCGTAAACCTAGCCAAGCATATTTTTGCCAGTTTAGAAAAAGCAAAAGTGTTATTGGTTGGTGCAGGTGAAACTATCGAGTTGGTTGCTAAACACTTGTACGAAAACAAAGTGGGTAAAATTACAGTTGCTAACCGAACCTTGTCTCGTGCAGAGCAAATGGCAAGTCAAATTGGCGCAGACGTAATAACCTTAGCGCAAATTCCTGAACATATTGCCGATGCTGACATAGTGATTAGTTCAACCGGTAGTACTTTACCTATCATTGGTAAAGGTATGGTGGAAAAAGCATTAACTAAGCGTAAACACCGCCCTGTGTTTATGGTCGATTTAGCGGTACCTCGTGATATTGAGGAACAAGTTGCTGACTTAGAAGATGTATTTTTATATACGGTTGATGACTTACAAGGCATTATCGCTAAAAATATCGAAAACAGACGTAAAGCTGCGGTTGAAGCTGAGTCGATTGTGTCTGAGCAATCGGATGTCTTTATGGCGTGGATGCGTGGCTTAAACACACAAGATACTGTGGTTAGCTACCGAAACCAATGTTTAGAAGAACGTGATGCCTTATTAGAAAAAGCGTTATTACAATTAAAAGCCAATAAAAATCCCGAAGCGGTAGTTGCTGAACTGGCGACAAAACTCACCAACAAGTTTATGCATGCTCCCACCAGCGCTATTCAATCTGCTGCACAAGGCGGAGAACTGGATAAAATCGTCTATTTACGCGATATTTTCAATATCGATAACTAGCTTTACTCATTAAGTGTTTGTTGCAAGTAGTCAGTGAAGTTATTACACTGCGCGCAACGAGTTCAGAAATAATTCCATAAGCAGAATAAACGTCTGCTTAACGTATCAAATAGAAACATTCATGAAAAAATCTGTTTATCAAAAATTAGAAGGATTGGTAGAACGCTTCGAAGAAGTGCAGGCGTTATTATCTGATCCTGGTATTATTGCAGACCAAGAAAAGTTCCAGGCTTTATCTAAAGAGTTCAAGCAGTTAGAAGAAGTGACAAGCGTGTTTAATAATTATAGAAGCGCTGAAGATGACTTTGCAACTGCCGAAGAAATGCTTAAAGATGATGATCCTGACTTACGTGAAATGGCGCAAGAAGAATACAAAGACGCAAAACATGCGGTAGAAACTTTGGCTGACGAGTTGCAAATATTATTGTTACCTCGTGACCCAAAAGATGACAATAACTGCTTTGTTGAAATTCGTGCTGGTGCTGGTGGTGATGAAGCGGCAATTTTTGCGGGTGACTTGTACCGCATGTATAGCCGATTTGCCGAAACTAAAGGTTGGCGCATCGAAATCATGAACGAAAGTGAAAGTGAGCAGGGCGGCTTTAAAGAAATTATCTTTAAAGTGTCAGGCGAAGGCGTATATGGTCAAATGAAATTTGAATCTGGTGGTCATCGTGTTCAACGTGTACCAGAAACAGAATCTCAAGGCCGTGTACATACGTCTGCCTGTACTGTGGTGGTATTGCCTGAAATTCCTGAATCAGAAGCTATCGAAATCAATAAAGCTGATTTGAAAGTTGATACTTTCCGTGCGTCAGGTGCGGGTGGACAGCACGTTAACAAAACCGATTCTGCCATTCGTATTACCCATATTCCAACAGGTATTGTGGTGGAATGTCAGGATCAACGTTCGCAACACAAAAACCGTGCACAAGCGATGTCAGTATTGCAAGCGAGATTACAAGCGGCAGAAGATGAAAAGCGTCGTAGTGAAGAAGAAAGCTCTCGTCGAAGCTTAGTGGCCAGTGGTGATCGTTCAGAACGTATTAGAACTTACAACTATCCACAAAGCCGTATGACTGATCATCGTATTAACCTGACTTTGTATCGCTTAGCTGAAGTGATGGAAGGTAATCTACATTTGGTTCTTGAGCCAATTTTACAAGAAAATCAGGCCGACTTATTAGCGGCATTAGCTGAGCAAAGCTAAGGTTTAATGATTACATCAGCTTTCACGATAAAGCAGGCTATAAAATACGGCAGCGATTTACTCGCTGCCGTTTCTGATTCTGCACTGCTAGATAGTCAAATATTACTGGCATTTTCTCTAGGAAAAGATCGCAGCTATTTATTAAGTTGGCCAGAAAAATTACTGGCAGACGAAGTACAGAGTCTTTTTATCAATTTGCTAAAAAGACGTGCTCAACATGAGCCTGTTGCTTATTTGGTTGGTCATAAAGAGTTTTGGTCGCTGGAGTTAGACGTAGCTCCTTCAACTTTGATACCTAGACCTGATACTGAAGTGTTGGTGGAACAGGTTTTACAAGACATTACCTCAGAGCAAGCTCGCTGTTTAGATTTAGGGACGGGAACGGGCGCCATAGCGTTAGCGCTGGCCAGTGAAAACAAAAAGTGGCAATTTGACGCTGTCGATTTGATGCCAGAAGCAGTAACGCTTGCAAAGAAAAATGCCAAGAAACTAAATATTAATAACGTTAATATTTACCAAAGCAGTTGGTTTGAAAACATTGATAAATCATTGCGCTTTGACGTTATTGTCAGTAACCCTCCCTACATTGATGCCAATGATCCTCATTTGGCGCAAGGTGATGTGACGTTTGAGCCTGTTTCAGCATTGGTGGCAAAAAATAATGGCTTAGCTGATATCGAGCATATTGCGTCAAAGGCTAGAAGTTACCTGACGCCAGGTGGCAGTTTGTATTTTGAGCATGGCTTTGAACAAGGGCAACTAGTGAGAGATATTTTAACTTCGCTAGGTTATGATAACGCCGCCACAATACAAGATTACAATAATAATGATCGCGTCACTTATGCGCGATTTAACCAATAAATAAGAGCAAGGTATTAACATGTTTAAGCATTTACATATGACATTGGCGGTATTGAGTATTTCGTTATTCACCATTCGCTTTTTTTGGACGTTAGTTGGTTCAAAACAACTAGATAAAAAATGGGTAAAGATCACCCCACATATTATTGATACTTTGTTATTGTGTGCGGGTATCGCATTAATGATTCAGTTTGGTTGGAATCCGCTTGAACATAAATGGTTGGCAGAAAAACTCTTAGCACTATTTGCTTATATTTTTACCGCTTTCTATGCGTTGAAATTAGCTAGAAATCGTGTAATGCAAGTATTAGGTTATGTCGGTGCGGTAGGTTGGTTTTTGCTTATTGCCAAAATAGCCATGACTAAACAAAATTTTCTTTTATAAACCTAGTCTTTAAATTTTTAAGTTTGCCCATATGCTAACAGTGCAATGGGCAAACCAGAGTAGTAATTTAATTTAATGAATGATTTGTTGTTGTCTGAAATTGACTCAGAACAAAATAATTTATTGGCATCACTAGCACTGATTGAAGAACATATCTTTCAGAAAAATGTTAGCGAAAATATTCAACAAGCTTTGTCGACTATTATAGAAACTTGTCGAGATTCGATAGAAGGTATCGACGAGCCAATGGCACAAGCTGAATGTCTGATCAACGCGCTTTATGTTGATGAGCTGTTTATCGATCAAGAACGAAATCGCTGGCCTTTGTCTGCTTGTTTAATTGAATCCTCTATTGGTCAACGTGTAATTTCGCCGGTGTTAAAGGCTGTTATTATCCAGCATATTGCTAATCAATGTGATCTTGAAGCGGAAGTTGTCTATGTACCTGAAAAAGTGATGGTGCGTATTATTTGTGATGATCTTTATTCAATTATTTTTGATCCAATAACAGGCGAGTCGATAAACTGGGAAGAGTTAGATCGACGCCTAGAAGGTATAAATAATGAGTCGTTACAACCACACTTACCACCCATGGAATGCAAAAGTATCGTGCTTGAGCATTTAACTTTACTTAAGAATGTATTAATTATTGAAAAGCGCTTTGATTATGCACTTGTATGTGTGGATTTAATTTTATCAATTAGACCTGACGATCCATTTGAACGTCGAGATCGTGGATTTTTGCTTCATCAGCTGGATTGTTTTAAAGTAGCTTACGACGATTATCAGTATTTTGTTGATGCCTGCCCAAAGGACCCAGCAGCGCAACTTTTAAAATTACAACTCGACAATATTAGCGTCGCTGAAACGGTTCTTCATTAGTTGACGCTAGTATTAAAAGCACCAATTTTGGTGCTTTAGTATAATAATAAACCATCTATAATTGGGAGAATTCATGTCTGCAGAGTCTACTGCTGGCGATGTTGCTGTACACGCGCCTCTAATTACCAATGATGCCACTATTCTTGGTATTTTTGCTTTGATGCTAGGTTGGGTTTTTTATACCTCTAGCAGTAAATCACCTTTTTGGAAGAAGTTTTACGGCGTAGTGCCTGCAGTTTTGCTGTGTTATTTCCTACCTTCACTACTAAATACCTTTGATATTATTCGCGGCGAAGATTCTCAGCTTTACTATGTTGCTTCTCGCTACTTATTGCCTGCCTGTTTAGTGTTATTAACATTAAGTATCGACTTTCCTGCGATTAAAAAACTGGGTGGTAAGGCCATTATTTTATTTTTAACAGGTACTTTGGGCATTGTTATTGGCGGGCCTATAGCTATTTTGGTTGTCGCGAGCGTTTTCCCAGAAATAATCGGGGTGTCAGGGCCAGAAGCTGCATGGCGTGGCATGACAACTGTCGCTGGTAGTTGGATAGGCGGTAGTGCAAACCAAGCCGCGATGAAAGAAATTTATGGCGCAGGTGATGCAATATTTTCAGTTATGGTTACCGTTGACGTTATCGTTGCTAACCTTTGGATGGCTGTCCTTTTGGTCATGTCAGGCCGTGCGGCACAAATTGATGCAAAAACTGGCGCCGATGTTTCTGCTATTGAAGAGCTGAAAGAGAAAGTGGAACAGTTTCACGCTAAGCATGCTCGTATACCAACGTTAGCAGATTTGATGATTATTGTTGCGATTGGTTTAGGTGTAACAGGATTTGCTCATTTATTTGCAGATGTGGTCACGCCTTATTTTGTCGAAAATCACCCTGATCTAGCAAAATTTAGTTTCCATAGTAAATTCTTTTGGATGGTTATTTTTGCCAGTACTTGTGGCGTGATTTTGTCATTTACCAAAGTGAGAAACTTAGAGGGAGCAGGTGCTTCTAAAATAGGTAGTGCATTTTTATACATACTTATTGCGACTGTTGGTATGAAGATGGACGTACGCATGATCATGGACGCTCCAAAGTTCTTCTTTATTGGTGTGGTTTGGATGTTAGTTCACGCTTCATTAATGTTAATTGTAGCTAGAATGATAAAAGCACCATTGTTTTATATGGCAGTTGGTAGCCAAGCAAACGTTGGCGGTGCGGCCTCTGCGCCGATTGTTGCTTCGGCATTCCATCCATCACTAGCACCAGTTGGCGTTTTACTTGCCGTGTTTGGTTATACCTTAGGTACCTACATGGCTTGGCTATGTGGTCAATTACTGCAAGCTGTAGGATGATTTAGGAATTATTTATGACGATTAAACAAGTTAGCGTTGGTGCAATAGATGTTGCCAACGATAAGCCATTTACCTTATTTGGTGGTATGAATGTGCTCGAGTCTCGTGATTTAGCAATGCGTATTGCTGAACACTATGTACAAGTAACGCAAAAACTTCAAATTCCATATGTATTTAAAGCGTCTTTTGATAAAGCAAATCGCTCGTCAGTGCATTCATATCGTGGCCCTGGTATGGAAGAAGGTTTAAAGATCTTTGAAGAAATTAAATCTACATTTAATGTTCCGGTCATTACCGATGTGCATGAACCTTATCAAGCACAACCGGTTGCTGACGTAGTTGATATTATTCAGTTGCCAGCATTTTTAGCTCGCCAAACTGATCTCGTTGTTGCTATGGCAAAAACGGGCGCAGCAATCAACGTGAAAAAGCCTCAGTTTTTAGCGGCACACGAAATGCGTCATATCATTAAAAAGTTTGCTGAAGCGGGTAATGAAAATGTGATCTTGTGCGAGCGCGGTAGTTGTTATGGTTACAACAATTTAATTGTCGACATGCTAGCCATGGATGAAATGAAAAGCTTTGCGCCGGTAATCTTTGATGCGACCCACGCACTGCAAAAACCGGGCGGCAGAGAAAGCTCTGCTGACGGGCGCCGTGAACAAGCTGCACAGTTAGCACGTAGTGGAATGGCTTTAGGAATTGCAGGTCTATTTATCGAAGCTCATCCAAATCCAAATGAAGCTAAATGTGATGGGCCATGTGCATTACCATTAGATAAACTAGAGCCGTATTTAGCGCAAATGAAGGCAGTTGATGATGTAGTTAAAAGCTTTCCCGCGTTAATCACTGAATAACAACACACTTAAAAGTGAGATAGAAGGAAGCCTAGGCTTCCTTTTTTATTGCCAACATTTGTTTGTTAGCAATTCAAGGTTTACACATTATTGGGATATTCTTCGCGATAGCGATGAAGGGTATATTAATGTTCGAATTTTAATGATAAAACTTAAGGTTAATGGAATTTTTTGAAAAAGGGTAAATCATTGTGAAGCTTATCGTTGGTACAGAATCTACTTGGTCTCTAAGAGCTTGGATATGCAGTCAGTTGGCCAAGCAAAAGGTAAATATTGAAGTAATAGATTTATCAGCACCTAACTATAAAGCGGAAATTTACAAACACTCTAAAACGGGGTTAGTTCCAGCACTTACGCACGATGACGTGTATGTGCATGATTCACTTGCCATCATGGAGTATTTAAATGAATGCTCTTCAAAGGCTATTTTGCCAGCATTAGCTGCGCAGAGAGCATTAGCAAGGAGTTTGTGTGCTGAGCTACACTCGGGATTTATGCAAATTAGAATGTGCTGCCCATTTTCAACTCAACCTGTGCAAAAAGTTACAGATTTTAGTGCGATTGAGACCGAGCTGAAACGCTTGGAAGCAATATTTGAAAGCGCTCAATTACCCTTTATGTTTCATGAAGCAAGTGCTGTTGATGCATTTTACGCAATATTAGCTTACAGGTTAGAAAGTTATGGTATTCAATTAAAAGGTAAGGCTGGTGAGTATCAAACATCGTTAATCCAATGGCCACTGTTGCAAAGTGCTATTGAGCTTGCATTTGATTGGAATAAAAAAGCTTAACTTAGCAGATAAAAAAAGGGTGCCATAGGCACCCAAAATGTTTTATTGCGAGCATTTATCGGGAGGTCAACCCCGATGCTTGCTAAACGGCTAGAGACTCGTTTAGCAAGCTATAATCAGTAAAGCCTGGTTGGGGAGTAGCTTTACCGAGAAATTCATGTTATTCAGCAATTAGTGTGTTTTTAGCAATTAATTGTGAATTATCTTTCTTGGTTAAGTTAATCGTCATCATTTCTGAATTAACTGGTTGTAAAGGCGCAATTTCAGACACCATTTGTTGTAATGTCGTGCTGATTTCAGCTTTAATGCTCGCTTTAATTTCAGTTACTTTTACTGGTTCAGCCTTTAAAATTGGCGTAGTTTTAGCAAAAGCTACGCTAGTAGAACCTATGCCAGTAATAACGAGAGCATTAATTAGTAATTTAACTAGTTTCATTGTTTGTCACCTAAAGTATATTTAATCATCCAAAATAGATGTTAGGGACTTGGTCTCGTTTTGGTGAGCGTTAGTTATTCGCCCATTGCCTTGCTACAATTTTGTGTCGTTGTAGTAAAAAAAGATGTCGTCCTTCATCTACGGTGCGAATATTAAGGTAATCCTCGCCTTTTTAAAAATGACAAATTATAATGTTTTAGATTAGAAAAACTAATCCGAAGCTGTTTTTTTAAATTTGTAGAGTATTTATTCAATTTATTTACATAATCATTTAATGGAAATTCAAACTAAATGGCAATAAGGTTACCGCCACTCAATGCTTTACGTGCCTTTGAGGTGTCTGCGAGACAATTGAGTTTTACAAGGGCAGCTGAGGAATTATTCGTCACTCAGGCTGCAATTAGTCATCAAATTAAAGCTTTGGAAGAGCATTTGGGGCTAAAATTATTCATGCGAAAAAATAGGGCGCTGTTATTAACTGAAGAAGGTCAAGCTTATTATCAAGACATCAAAGAAGTTTTTACCTCCTTGCATGATGCCACCGAAAGGTTATTGGCTAGGGGAGCCAAAGGGTCGATCACTGTCAGCTTGCAGCCAAGTTTTGCTATTCAATGGTTAGTGCCAAGATTAAATGCATTTAATTTGCTAAACCCAGATGTAGATGTTCGGATTAAAGCGGTTGATCAGGCTGATAACTCTTTAACCGAAGATGTTGATGTTGCGATTTATTACGGGCGAGGTCGCTGGTCAAATTTACATGCTGACCAACTACACACTGAATATTTGATCCCGGTTTGTTCTCCATTGTTATTAGAGGGCCCTAAGCCACTTAAAACGATTCAAGATTTAACACAGCACACATTATTGCATGATACCTCTCGACGCGATTGGAAGCGCTGGTTTAAAGAAGCAAACGTGCGTGGTACCAATGTTAATCATGGTCCAATATTTAGTCACTCTGCCATGGTGGTGCAAGCAGCCGTGCATGGTCAAGGTGTTGCTTTGACGCAACGAATTTTAGCAATGCCAGATTTGAAAGCTGGCAGGTTGGTGATGCCACTTGATCATACATTAGTCAGCAAAAATGCGTTTTATTTGGTTTGTCGTAAACATCAATTAGAGTTAGGTAAAATTGCGGCATTTAGAGATTGGGTCCTTGAAACAGTAGCCTCAGAAGAAACAGATGATGTAGAAGAGATTTTAGATGTCTATTAGTAAGATTGAATCACATGTTGAACAAGCCAAAGCACATTTAATATTTGCACATGGTGCAGGAGCCGATAAGTCATCGGAATTTATGACAAGGTTTACACAATTACTCAATGATGCAGCATATAGTGTTACTCGCTTTAATTTTCCTTATATGGACAGGAGAATAGCAGAGGATAAAAAGTTTCCACCCGATAGAATGCCTAAATTGCTTGATTGTTTTGAACAAGTGTTGACAGATTGTGAACAAGATTTGCCTTTGTACTTGATAGGTAAATCAATGGGCGGACGGGTTGCAGCTACTTTATCTGGTGATAGTGAAATTAATAGTGCGCACTTAACTAAAATCAAAGGCGTAATTTGCTTAGGTTATCCATTTCATCCGATAGGAAAACCTGAAAAACTTAGGATGACGCCCATTGAAACGCTTAAAAAAACTGCACTGATTTTACAGGGTGAAAGGGATAAATTAGGAGACAAGGAAATGATTGCCACTCTAGATATACCTAAGTTGTGTCAGGTCGTATTTTTGCCAGATGGTGATCATGATTTAAAACCACGCGTTAAATCAGGCAAAACACATGAGCAAAACTTACGTCAAGCTGTTAGAGAAATAGAGGTATTTATTGGTGAATAAAAGTATATTTCAACGATTGCTTTTTATCTTTATTGGTGTCAGCGGCGCTTTTTCTGTATTATTCGGCGCTTGGTTGGCGCATGCTGGTCAACATCTGTCGCCAGATGTTGTAGAGAAATTGCAAACCGCCCAATTTTATCAATTAACACACACCCTTGCGCTATTGGCTGTTTTATTTGTATTAAAACACGCGTGGTCGCGAGTATTGACCATTACCGCCATTTTATTGGTTATTGGTATATGCGCTTTTAGCGGCAGTATCTATATTAAATATTTGGTAGGTTGGCAAACCGTTGGGAAATTAGCTCCATACGGTGGTATGTCGATGGCTTTAGCATGGCTGAGCCTTATTTTTTATGCAAAGAGAAAGCAAGAGTAACAATGGCAGCTATTGTTTTATATTGTCGCCCAGGATTTGAGAAAGACTGCGGGGCAGAAATCCAAGAGAAAGCCGCTTGGAATCAGGTGTATGGTTATCTACAGCTGAGTAAAAATTCAGGCATCGTTTTTTTTCATTTAAATAATCCAGATGAAGGGGAAGTGCTTTTAGCTAAAATTCCTTTGAAACGGCTTATATTTGCAAGACAGTGGTTTTTAACCTTAACAGACAAAATTGAACTGCCTGAATACAATCGTGTTGAAGCAATTACAGAGGCGCTTGGGCAAGAGTGGCAATACAGTGATTTACGAATGGAAACGCCCGATACAAATGATGGAAAATCATTGTCGAAGTTTTGTCGTAAACTGGCTGTACCATTAAGACAAGCATTGAGGCAAAAGAAAATTTTATCTGCTAAAGGGGATAACGATGGTGCAATATTGCATGCGTTATTTTTCTCCGGCTCAGAAGTTATTCTAGGGTATTCATTAGGTACCAATTCATCTGAACATGTTATGGGGATCCCTCGCTTAAAATTTCCATCACAGGCTCCAAGTCGTTCTACATTAAAACTCGATGAAGCGTTTTTGTATTTTATTCCCAGAGACGAATGGGATACTAGACTAACCTCAGGGTTACACGCAGTTGATCTTGGTGCTTCACCAGGAGGATGGACGTATCAATTGGTACGCCGTGGAATGATGGTGACGTCAATCGACAATGGCCCCATGGCTGAATCACTGATGGACACTGGGCAGGTTAAACACAAAATGGTAGACGGTTTTAAATATGTCCCCGCCAAGAAAAACGTCTACTGGTTGGTGTGTGACATGATTGAAAAGCCTCAGAGAGTTGCTAAATTAATGGCAACTTGGTTACTCAGAGGTGATTGCAAAGAAGCGATGTTTAACTTGAAGTTACCCATGAAAGGTCGATATCAGCAAGTTCAAGAAGATTTGCAAATGATAAAAGATATGTTTGCCGAATATGATGTTAAATATGAGCTGTATGCAAAACATCTTTATTACGATCGTGAGGAAGTTACCGTACACGCGCGATTGCTGACACCAGCACCATATTTCGAGCTGTAAACAATTTAAATATGAAGCGAAAGGCCAGATATTAATCTGGCCTTTTTTACATTAGGCTTGGCAAGTGGTCTTACGATAGGATACTATTTATCGCAATGTCCAGTATATCGTATTGAAAAATTTAATTTTTTAATAGATAGATAAACGTTGTATGTGTCATGCCTAAACAAGGATTTTTTATTACTGCCATTGCAGTGATATTTACAGTTACTAGTTGTTTGCCACTCTCTGTTAGTGCACAGGTCAAAACTAGCTTTGTTGATTACTTTGAGCATTTTGGTTTTGAGCAAAACCTAAGCCAAGGCAGTGCTAATTGTATGATGAGAGGGCTGAAAGGGTATCTTTGGGTTGGTACACAGGGCGGCCTCAATCGTTTTAATGGCATTGAATTTCAATCTTACTTAGCAGATGGCAGCACGAAAAACCCTCCTGGCAATTGGATCACTGGATGTGCTCAAGACGAGCAAGGTTATTTGTGGTTTGCAACCAAGTCCGCTGGTATTACTCGCTACAATACTCACACTGATACTTTCAAATTCTTTAACAAACAAAGCACTTCAACGATAACGGATGATAGATTTAACAGCCTGTATTTTGATCAAAAACAGTTTCTATGGGCTGGAAGTGCCGACGGGGTTTTATATCGTATAAATCCAACAACAGCTCACATTGATCGTTTTGTTAACGATGCTAAAAGTGTTGGAAAAATAAATGCCATTATTTCGAGTGTTAATCACCAAATATGGTTGGCCACATCTACAGGCTTGTTTTACCTAGATCTAGATAAAGGCCGTTTGTTTTCAGCTGATTTGCAGATAGATGATGCAACAAAAATACAGTCAGAAATATGGACGTTAAGCACTGACCAAAACGGCCAGCTTTGGATAGGCGCTAAAACTGGTTTGTATAAGCTATCTAAAGTAAATGAACAACTCGTGTTGGAAAAATCCTCCTTAAACACTGGTTGGGTAACGGCAATAACCGAGAGAATCCCGGGTGAGTTATGGATAAATACTTATGGCAGCGGGCTTTACGTTTACGACACAATCAGCGGTGACTTTCAGCAATTCACCGTTAATAAAAATAATGAAAACAGTATTAAAAATAACTACTTGCTATCTTTGTTTTTAGAAAGTGATCAAGATATTTGGCTCGGTACAGATGGTAAAGGGCTTCATCGATATTCAGTAAGAAGAAGTGAGTTCAACCATACGACACACATACCAGATAATAGCGCCTCACTCAGTCATGCCTTTGTAAGAGCAATTTCAAAAGATAAAAACGGGAATTTGTGGGTAGGAACCCGAGGTGGGTTAAACAAGAGACCAGCTAACCAAAAGCAATTTCTAACTTATCAACATCAAAAATCAAATATTGATAGCTTGCCTAACGATAATGTATTTGCCATTCACACTAGCACAGATAACAGCGTGTGGGTCGGTACTTATGGCGGAGGGTTGGCAAAATATAATGCTGAGCAGGATAACTTCGAACGCTTTACCGAAGCATCGGGTCTACCGACTAACTACATATTTTCAATTACAAGCAGCAGTGATAACACTTTGTGGTTAGGGACAAATAAAGGTTTGGTACATTTTGATCCTAAAACTGAACATATAAGGCACTTTTCGCATCAGGCTAATAATAAAAATAGCCTCAGTCAAAATACTGTAGTCGCACTGCTAGATGATGGGAAAGATACGCTCTGGGTAGCGACATTTTTAGGATTAAATCGTTTCAATAAACAAAATCAAACTTTTACTCAGGTTCAAAAAGGGCCTGAAGGTTTATCCGACAATATGGTTACCGCGCTCTATAAAGATGATAGAGGAAACCTATGGATAGGCACCATGAATGGACTCAACCGGTTACAAGCCAATGGTAAGATCAAACAATACGGTGTTGAGCACGGACTGCCAAATGCAAATGTATTTGGTATTTATCAGGGAGATGACAATCAGCTATGGCTTAGCACTAATAATGGCCTTGCTGCATATAACTACGATTCAGAAACTTTTAAACATTTTAATATCAATGACGGTGTTCAAGATAGATCATTTATTTTAGGTGCACACTTTGCAGATGCACAAGGGGCGCTATATTTTGGTGGCGTCAATGGATTTAATTATTTTAAACCGAGTAAACTTACTCGCATACAAACGCCACCAACCACAGTTTTAGAATCCTTCTATATATTTAACAGCAAAGTCGATTTTGGTGATCTTAATCATAGAACAACAGATGATGATGCAATATCCCTTGGTCATCAAGACTCTGTGTTCGGTATAGAGTTTTCTACTCCGCGTGCTTTTTATCAAGAGAAAGTTGAATATGCCTACCGATTAGTCGGCTTCGATAATAAATGGCTGACCACAGATGTTAAAAACCGAGTGGCGACCTTTACTAATATCCCAGCGGGCAGTTATCAACTTCAGGTTAAAGCGAAATATCCCGATACAGAATGGGGAGAAATTAGTTCGATAAAGATAGAGGTGAATGCCGCTCCTTGGTTAACCAAATGGGCAATTTCAGCTTATTTGGCTGTGGTAATTGCGATTATCTTAGGGTTTGTCCAGTTATACCGTAAAAAGCAACGAGCAGAACAAGATAAGCAGCTAGCCAATATGATGAACAGTGCAAAAGATGAATTGCTAGCGAATGTATCACACGAGTTTAAAACACCATTAACCCTTATTTTGGGTCCTACTAATGAGTTATTACAAACTTCACAAGGAAAAGTACAACAACAATTGCAGGGTATAAAACGAAATGCTCAGAAGCTCAATGTACTTGTTGATAATATTCTCAATGAGAAACAGATCAGCTCAAGTGAGTTAGGAGGAAGTTGTAATATTTCAGATATTGCTAGCCGACTTGTTGAGGACATGCAGTCATTAGCTCACGCAAACAACCAACAACTGCAGTTAAATTTAGTTGAAAATGTCACGCTATTTGTAGAACTATCACCTGAAAAAGCTGAACTTATTTTAGGGAACCTTGTATCAAATGCGATTAAATATGCTGGGAAAAACACAAAAATACAGGTTAAAATCCAAGAAATAGAAGGGAAGTGTGTTCTCAGTGTTAATGATAATGGGCTTGGTATATTACCCAATGAGCAAGAAAAGATATTCGAGCGTAATTTTAGAGCGGCGAATGTCAATGGTTCAGGGCATGGTCTTGGATTGGCCATAGTAAAAGGCTTAGTTGATCAAGCAGGCGGATCAATCCGTTTGCAATCAAACTATAGGCATGGAGCAACTTTTACCGTTGAACTGCCGATAGCGTATGAATTGAAAATGGCAGATGTCGCGCAAAAAAATCCTTTTGAAGAAAATACGACCAACAAAAAACTACTCATCATTGATGATAATGATGAAATTCGTCGTTATTTAAACGAAATATTATCGGTTCACTTTTGTTGTAAGTCTTCAGTTGATGGCGCTTCTGGTATTCAAGTAGCACAAGAGTGGCAGCCTGATGTCATTATTTCAGACGTAATGATGCCAAAAATGAATGGTTTAGAACTGTTGCACACATTGAGGACAAGTGAAGATATTAGCCATATACCTGTGTTGATGTTAAGTGCATATCCATCAAAGGCGTTAAAACTAAAAACGCTTACGCTACTAGCAGATGATTTTTTGCCAAAACCATTTACAAAACAAGAAGTGTTGGCAACTTTAAACAACATTTTGTCGATACGTGCAATGTCACAGCAAAAAGCATTGCAATCTATTCAATATGGAGAGGTAGAAGCTGTTCCTTTGATTGAGAATGTGCCAGAAGCAAAATCAGAATTTAGTGCTAAAGATCAAAAGTTTGTTGAGCAAATCAATGTATTATTACAACGTCATTATGCAGATGTCGATTTTACTTTATCTGATCTCGCTAAAGCTATGTTTATGAGCGAGCGAAATCTACAAATTAAGACTAAAGCGCTGTTTGGGGTTTCTCCTGTTGATTTAATTAAAGATGTACGGTTGCACAATGCAACTGTTCAGTTAACACAGTCTGCTTTAAGTATTGGAGAAATTGCACAATTGAATGGCTTTAACTCGCAAAGTTATTTTAGTAAGTGTTTTAAAGATAAATATGATGTAACACCTAATGTTTACCGCAAGGAACAAATCGCGGTGTAATTTTTTTCGTATTTTTATTAAAAAATTTCGTTTTAGTTATAAAGGTAACTTTATGATTATGTTAATTTTAAATTGCTTTTGAATAGTTGGATTTATATTTGTAAACCCAATGCAGTAGCCAGTTCTAATAAGGAGAGTAACGTGACTTTCAAAGCAAAAACCTTGGTTTTGGGCGCAACAATGGTGGGCTTAATGGCCTGTCAAAGTACTTCAACGACGGTAACGTCAGGACAAAACTCTCCTGACATTAACCAAGTAAAACAACAGGCATATAATGGCCCTAAAGCTCGAATTGCCGTTGCTCGCTTTACTGATAAATCAAATAACCATCATTGGTACAGTAAAGAAATTGGTAATGGTATGTCTGATCAACTGACAACATCATTGGTCAACACCAATCGCTTTATCGTGTTAGAGCGTAGTGCACTGGATACGGTTCTATCGGAACAAGATTTAGTGACATCTGGCCGTGTTAACGCTGACACAGGTGCTGGCTACGGTGCAATTGAAGGTGCAGAAATCGTTATTGTTGCTTCTGTTACTGAGTTTGATGATGGTAATTCTGGCGGTAGCATTGGCGGTTCAGGTATGTTGGGCAGTGTATTTAGTTCAGTAAAAGCTGGATTTTCGAGCTCTCATATGGCGATTGATATACGTCTAATTGATACAACAACATCAAGAATTCTAGCGGCAACCTCCGTGGAAAGCGGCACTAAAGATTTCGATTTAACCGGTGCACTTTACAATATTGGTGATTCTTTTAGTTCAGGTGCTTTAAGTGGCTGGTCTAATACACCAAAAGAAAAAGCGCTACGCGAAGTAATTGAGAAGGCGGTACAGTTTATTTTAACTAAGGTACCGGAAGACTTTTATCGTTACAACGCCAACAATACATTAGCCGCTGGTAAAACCGCGCCAAAGTTTGTTGCTAAGGTAAAGTCGAATGCGCCTAGTTCATCAACATTAACAAGTAATGTTGATGACGATGTAGTCGATTCTGGATCAACCAGCGCAATGTCATTAGACTCAGTAAAAATTGCTATGGCACAGGCGCAGTTAAATTGTCTTGGTTATCTATCTGATCAAGAAAAAGAAGGCAAGCTTACCCCTAATACAGTAAAAGCTTTAAAGAAATTCCAAAAGGACTCTGGCTTAACTGTTAACGGTGAATTAAATAAAACAACGAATAATGCATTAGCGGATACTGGTTGTATGAACAACACGGTTGGTGGCGCTTTCAGCATGATCGCAAATGCGTTTGTTGGTGCGGAAAAAACCAGTGATGAAGAGTATGCACGTGTTGATGATAATGACTTTTTGTTGATGCCTATGCGTGAAGAAAACGAGCGTGGTAAATTTGCTATTTCACATACTGACAGTGAAAGCGGTATGACAGAAATTGAAGTAATTGCTAAACATGCTGAATCAGGCGTAGCACTTAAAAAAGCACATGCAACGCTATTTAAGGTAAATTCAAGTGGTAATCTGGCCGATGAGCCTGATTACTTAAGACACGACGTAGTAGAGCCAGTAAACAGTGGCAGATACTATTTAAAAGTCGCTTCACATCAAAAGTTTTTTGCATCTGGTGACGTGATTTTAAAACGTGGTGTAAAAAATGTTATTACCGCAACATTAAATTAAAAGTGGTAAACAAAAAAATGCTCGCATTATGTGAGCATTTTTTTATGTTTTTAAAAGTTGTAGATTACAATCTTTCAAGAACAGCATCAGTGAAATCAGTTGTACCGTGCGTACCACCTAAATCACGAGTTGTTCTGTCACCCGTTTCTATTACTTCTGTGATAGCTTTACGAATAGCGTCAGCTTTGTCGCCCATCTCTAGGTATTCAAGCATTTGAATCGCAGCAAGAATAACAGAAGTAGGGTTGGCTAAGTTTTTACCAGCAATATCTGGTGCGCTGCCATGTACCGCTTCGAAAATAGCACAGTCTCTACCGATATTTGCGCCTGGTGCCATACCTAAACCGCCAACTAAACCTGCACATAAGTCAGATAAAATATCACCAAATAGGTTAGTAGTAACGATAACGTCAAATTGCTCTGGATTCATCACTAACTGCATACAACAGTTGTCGACAATCATCTCTGCTGACTCGATATCAGGATAACGTTCACCAACTTCTCTAGCTACTTTTAAGAACAAACCTGATGTTGATTTTAAAATGTTAGCTTTGTGAACTGCAGTCACCTTTTTACGGCCTTCTTTTCGAGCTGTCTCGTAAGCAAACTCAACAATGCGCTCAGCACCTTCACGAGTGATTAAACTCATTGCTTCCGCTTGTGAGCCGTCTTCAGCAACCGTTTGACCTAACCCTGAATACATACCTTCAGTATTTTCACGAATAGTGATGATATCGATGTTTTCGTAACGAGCTTTAGTGCCTTTAAATGATAGAACAGGTCTAACGTTAGCGTACAATTGAAACTGCTTACGTAATGTCACGTTAATTGAAGTGAAGCCTTCACCAACAGGAGTTGTTAAAGGGCCTTTTAACGTAATTTTATTTTTCTTAATTTTGTCGAGGGTTTCTTGAGGTACAAGTTCACCGTGCTTTTCTAACGCGGCTAAACCTGCATCTGCGTATTCATAGTCAAAATCACAGCCAGCTTTGTCTAATACTTTGATAGTTGCGTCGATAATATCAGGACCAATACCGTCGCCTTTAATTACTGTGATGGTTTGTTTTGCCATGTTTTTGTCCTTTAAATTGTTAAATCTAGAATTTTCGCTGCACTTTTGTTGATAGTCGCCGCGAAATTGCGCAGGTTTATATCACGTTGACTCGCTGTAAGCTAGCATGAAAACTTTTAAACATACTTAACTAAAACTCTAAAATGAACCGTTCAACCTACCTAGAGGCTCATTCAACATTGATTTTAAATTTCTTAGCGTCACTCGTCTGCGACAACATAAATCTGCGATTATTGTCATTGCTACAATATGTCACAATTATAGTAACGAACTGGTGTATTAGCACCATTCGACATTGGTATTAAAGAAAGCCACCGCATTAAGTTAAAAGTTAATAATTTTATAAATTAATGCAGTAGCTAAGAAATAACGATTAATCGTTATTAGGGAAGGGCACTTCGGTTGTATGAGCTTGCATATTAATACCGCTGTGCTCGTTAATCGCGTAATCCAAGCCTTTATAATGATCAGCAACAGCAAACTCAGTTAAGATGTTGTCAACAAAAAGCAAATAAGAACACTCGTCTTGGGTAGTTATACCATCAGACTTAACATGTTGTGTGCGATAAAATAATACCTGATAGTTTTTATCAAACGCTTTTTTGGCTTCGGTAATGTCAGGGTTACCTAAATGCTCTAGTGCATCATCAAAAGTAAACTCGCCAAGCTTTAGTTTACTGATAAATTGACGATTATAGGCTTCTCTATCTTCCCACTTCATATTGGCGGGGCTGTCATCATAAAAGTTAATGACGAGTAAAACGAAAATACCATATGCGGCTAATGCTAGAAAAATTCTAAATAAGACTTTCTTGCTCATATTTATATTTTAAGAAATCTTTAATTGTTACATTTTTGTATAGGATAACTATAAGTGAATTTTATTGAAAGTAATTTGCGACTGAACGTAATTAATCTTCGTTCTACCGCATATTAAAAGTGCTTTATGCTGATTGCGAATTTGGCAAGCGAATATCTTTTAAGTTAAACCCCAAAGGTATATCTTGCTTTAGCTGCAAAAGCTGTCTTGCTAGTTCTAGCTCTTGTTTTTGTTGTTCCAGTTTATCCTTGATGCTACTTTTCAAATTGTCCGCTTTTAAAATACCGTGTAATGAACCATATTCATTGAGCAGTTGAGCAGCAGTGACTTGGCCAATACCAGCAACGCCGGGAATTTTGTTAGTGCTGTCGCCTGTCAGCGACCACAAATCCATTAACTGACCAGGTTTTACATCAAACTTTTGTTGAACATAGTGGTTATCTAACTCTCTGCGGTTAAAGTAGTCATAAACCCGAATATGTTGATTAAGTAGTGATAAAAAGCATTTGTCCGTTGAAATAATCGTGACGTTTTGACTGCGCAAAGCTACCTTGATAGACAGTGTTGCAATCAGATCATCTGCTTCATCTTGCTCTGAAATTAATGAGTCAATATGTGATGCCATAAAACCATCTTGAATCGCAGGTAAGCTTTGTTCGAGATGAAGCGGCATTTTTTTACGGCCTTTTTTGTAGTCAGGATACAAAGAGTAGCGCCAACCTGGCTCTTTGCTGTCAAATACCGCAAGCGCATGTGTTGGTTGTGTATATTCAATGATGTTGTTTACAGCCTGCAAACAAGCTTTTTGGGTATTGTGCAACACTTGCTGCTTTGTGTTTTCAGCAAGTTCATTATTTAAAAGAAAAGGGCGCTCTTGAACGGCATAAATGCGACGAATTAAATTCATCGCATCAATGAGTACTACATGTGCCGTCATTTAGCCATTCCTTACTACTTTGTAACAAGGCACATATTCACTTCCAGGCAATTTCATGCGTTGCTGAGCGACAAATGACTGTAATAAGGCATCCATTAATTCCATGATTTTATCATCACCGGTAACGTTAAAGGGCCCATGTTTGCGAATTTCTTTAATGCCTTCTGATTTAACATTGCCGGCGACAATACCTGAAAATACGCGTCTTAAATTCGCGGCTAAAGATGCAACGTCCATATCAAATGTGATTTCAGTTTTAGCCATGTTTTCGTGAGTAGGGTTAAACGGATGTTGAAAAGCTTCGTCAATAGTTAATGCCCAGTTAAAGTGATAACTGTCACCAATTTGCTTGCGATAAGTTAGTACTTCTTCCAACCCTGCTTTCATGGTTTTAGCGACACTTTCAGCATCATTAACAATTATGGTGTATAAGCTTTGTGCTTTTTCACCAAGAGTAGCACCGATAAACTTATCTATTTGTTCAAAGTAGGCCATGCTTTCAGCGGGCCCAGTCAATATTATTGGTAATTTTTGGGCTTGGTTTTTCGGGTGTAACATAATGCCCAAAATATATAGCAACTCTTCTGCTGTTCCCGCACCGCCAGGGAAAATGATGATGCCATGTGACATTCGTACAAACGCTTCTAAGCGTTTTTCGATATCAGGCATGATCACTAGCTCAGACACGATCGGGTTAGGTGGTTCTGCGGCGATAATGCTAGGCTCTGTTAAGCCAATGTATCGACCATCTTTATGGCGTTGCTTAGCGTGACCAATGGTGGCACCTTTCATCGGGCCTTTCATTGCACCAGGACCACAACCGGTACAGATATTAAACCCTCTTAAGCCTAATTGATAACCTACTTCTTTAGTGTACTGGTATTCAATGTCATTAATAGAATGACCACCCCAACAGGTTACTAGGTTAGGCTCAGTGTCAGGTAAAATCGCATTAGCATTTCGTAAAATATCAAACGTGGTATGCGTAATGTTTGCACCACCTTCTAGATTGTGATCGTAACGGGTATGAGTGAATAAAATGTCTCGTAAAACTGCAGACAAATGTTCTTGTATACCACGGATAATCTTTCCATCAACAAAGGCGTGAGTTGGAGGGTTTTCGAGCGCGATTTTTACCCCGCGTTCCACTCTGAGTACTTGGATGTTAAAGTCTTGAAACTGTTGGTAAATAGCCTCTGCATCATCAGTATGGCTGCCTGAGTTTAATACCGCTAAAGAACAATTTCTATAAAGGTTATATAACTCGCTGCTAGCTGATTGCTGTAATTGTCCCACTTCTAATGGCGACAATAGTTTCATATTCCCTAACGGGTTTAACTGGATATGCATAGACAACTCCTTGACTACTGTTCGAGATAAACAACCTGATTTTTGCCGTTTTCTTTGGCTTGGTAAAGAGCGGTGTCAGCACGCTCAAATGCAATATGTACGTTGTCTTCTTGTGTTACGTGTGTTGCGCCAATAGATAAGGTCATACTGACTTTGTTATTTTTAAATTTAAAGGGCAGCTTAGCTACTGTTTTACGGAGCAGGTTCAGAATGTGCAGTAGTTCATCCTTATTTATGTCGGTGAACACAAAAACAAACTCTTCTCCACCGTACCGTGCTACAAATGCATGCTTTTCTAAATGTTTTTTAAACGTATTTGCTAATACTTGCAAGGTTTTATCTCCAGCAGTATGCCCATATGTGTCATTTATACGTTTAAAATTATCTAAATCAGCCACAACAATAGCCAATGGAATTCGTTTGTGCTGACATCTTGCGGTTTCTTTCGCAAAATGTTCGTCAAATGCGGCGCGATTGTTAAGTTTGGTAAGCGCGTCTTGTAAGCTTTTTTCCTGTTGTTCTTGAATGCGTTTTTCAAAAGTTTTACTTTGCTCTTCAAGTCGTGCCACACGTTCTTGCATGGTTATCAATTGTTCAGTAAACAATGCTTGTTGTGAGTGCTCAAATGAGGTTTTTTCTTCTAAGGTTTTGGCGATTGCTTGAAGTTTTGCATTGATATCAACTTTAATATCGACCAATGAGTTTGCTTTATCTAAATCGTTCGCCATTTCACAAATTTGGCTTTGCATTTTATCGTTGAGCTGTTGCAGCTTAGCTTGAGCAGATTCCTGACTTTTTACCGTTGTTGTCACTGCTGATTGAACGGTTGCTAAGGTTTCGCTTAATGTCGATAAAAAGATTTTTGCAGTATTTCTCTCACGTTGTAAATCTAAACTGATAACGTCAAAAGCTGCAAGGAAAGACGCTAGTAGCTTTTGTCTAGGTATGTCTTCGCTCAGTTCAGAACGAATTTTCTTAAGTTGCTCTTGGTACTGACGAGAGATGGTGATTTTGGCTAAATACTCTTCGAAGCGCTTAACTATTTTTACTTTATCAAGGCTTTGGCTAGTTTCGGTTATAACTGGAGCTTTTGTAACAGCCGATTGTAAAACACCGTTACTGAGAGTAGAAACATTACCTTGTTTTAAAGCATGCTGATAAAACGTCAGCAATTGACTCAAAATTGGAACGTATTGAGGTAATGTGGATTTTACTTCTTGGTTTTCATTAATAAGCGCTCGTAATTGACGTCTTAAATCGTCAGGTAACCCTTTAATTTTTTGAAGTGATTGCCCACCTTGCATAAATTTATCTTGCAGCGCTCTCATTTCGACATCATTTTTGGTGGTGTATTGATGTAAAATTTGTGAAATGTCGTTTATTAATTCCTCGATACTTTCTATAGATGCCGACTTGGTAAAAAGAGTTCTAAGCTTGGCTAGTTTGTTGTCTAAGGCGGTATCAGTTCCTTTGGCAACTTGACTTAATTTGATTATAAACTCGGAAAATAGCGACGACTGATGAGATAAATCGCTTTCTATGTTAGCTCGGGATGAAACAGCAGAGTCAAGTTTACGCTTTAAAGCAGCTAATTCTTTATCGACAGCGGAGTTGCTAGTCATGAAAGTTCAACGTCCTTCTAAAATCTACACATAATAGTAGCGGAAAAACTATAATATGCTATTGAAACTAAAAGGTATTCGAACGAGAAGAATACCTTTTGCAATTCTTTTAATAATATACGTAGTTGCTTAAAAAGTCAGTATAGATTGATGTAATTAGGCGAGTTTTTATTAATTTACTGCCGAGGTGTTCTTGCATCAGAAGCTTTAATGTCTTTACTTGAGCGTAGCGGGTTGATGTCTAAACCACCTCTACGTGTGTAACGCGCATAAACGGTTAAGCTGTTAGGTTGACAATGTTCCATTAAATCAAAGTAAATTCTCTCCACACATTGCTCGTGAAATTCGTTATGTTCTCTGAATGATATGAGATATTGAAGTAATGATTTGTGACAAATTTTATTGCCGGAATATTGAATATAGACACTTGCCCAATCGGGTTGGTTGGTTATTAGACAATTAGATTTTAACAAGTGTGACACTAAAGATTCATCAACGGTTTCTGCATTTTCAGTTAATTTTAAAAAGTCTGGGTTTAGTTGATAGTTGTCCATTTCGACATCTAATTCATCGATACAAACTGCTTCTAGTGACTTTATGGTTAATGCAGGGCAATTATCTACTGGAAATAAATTTACTTCTGCCTTGGTTCCACAAGTTTGACTCAAATCTTTTGTCATTAAATCGACAACTTCCTGCTCCGATTCAAATTTTGTTTGGTTAAAGCTATTTAGATAAAGTTTAAATGATTTTGACTCGACAATATTAGGACTCGTGCAAGGGAATCTAAATTCCGCAATTCTCACTATGGGTTTGCCCTTTGTATTTAACCAAGATACTTCGAAGCCATACCAAACATCCTCGCCGAAAAATGGTAAGTTAGTTTGATTTAAATTAAGTTCATCCCTGTTAAGGCTTCTTGGAACAGCTTGCAAAAGTGAAGGCTGATATTGACTGGTGTATTCAGTAGCTTTACCTAAGGTTAAGTTGTTCAATTCGGATGCGTTTTTATATTGGCTCATGGCGTCTAGATACAGTAAACTTGATTCAATTTCTCGTATTTTAAAAGAATAAGTCACTAGATGGAATCAACCAGCCCAAACTTGCACGATGCATTGATAAATTTTTCACAATCATACCTTGAACAATACCGTGACAAACTCGGTCACTTCCCGGTTGTAGAAGCTGACGAACAGTGGGCGTCGCCTTGTGAACTTAGTAAATTTAACGATGATTTAGTGCATTGGCAACCGATAAAAATAACGGAGCAATTAAGCTTTAACAATGTTGAAAATGCGTTGGAAATTAAGCTTCATCCCTCAATCAAAGCCTACTTCTCGACGATTTACAGCGAATCAATTCCTGCCACCTGTGAACACGGCCATCTTCAATTGTTATTTGCTTGGTCTAAAGATGATTTTGACAGGCTGCAACAAAACTTGATAGGTCATATTTTAATGAAGCAAAAGCTGAAACAAGATGTGACGCTTTTTTTTGCTGTAACAGATCAAGACGATCATGTAGTGACGTTAGATAATGCAACAGGTGAAGTTTGGGTGGAAAAAGTGGGACGTAAACCGCATAAAAAACTGGCTAACACCTTAGAAGAATTTATATTGCAACTATCACCTGATATTTATGTAGAGAAATAGCTATTTTTGCATTTCTTTCAGCATATTTTTTAACTCTTGTATTTCTTCTTTTAGTGGTTGAATAGCTTTATCTATCAGCGCCATAATTTCTTCATTTTTGCCAACGTGTTCTTGATTTTGTTCAGTGTTTGTTAATTTAACCGCAGTAAAATCAGGATCATGTTGCCAAGTTTTAAGCACAGATATTATTTTAGGTAATGCCACTGGCTGAGTAAGTTTTGTTTTTACGCGAGCGACGGTAGGCTTATTACCTTGGTTAGCAATTTGATTTGCGATGGCTAATATCTCGTCATTGATGGTCATATTGATTAACTCTACCTTGTATAATTAACTAGATTTTAGCGAATAAAACGAATGAAACGCTAGTTGAAAATTAATGTTTTTTAATAAAAATTATATTTTACAAAGGTTTATAATCTTTGGTTTAAGATTTGCTAACGTTTGACTCATGGAAAATACAATAATTAAGTAAGAGAATATTATGAAAAAATCTTTGTTAGCACTTTTGGTTACCGCTCCACTAACTTTATCATTAACAGGTTGTATCGTTGTTGCAGGCGACGATGATGGCTATAGCTACTCAATTGCAGACGACTTTAAAGATCGTGAATATAGCAATCGCAAAAAAATCGCTAGAATTGAATTAGGTGCAAGTTTTAATAGTGTTGAAACGACTATGGGTGTAGCTGACTTTACCGAAACCTATGAAAAAGATGGTGAAATGGTCAAAGTACTATTTTACCGCACACAACGCGTGCACAAAGATGATTTAACGACTCGTGATGAATGTACTTACTTATATTTCGTCAACGGAGAACTAAGACAAACTGGCCGTGGTGGAGATTTTTCAAGAAATACTGGTCATTAAAATTGCATAAAAAAAGCCGCTCTTTTATTTGAGCGGCTTTTTTGTATTTGGAGTTACAGTTTAGGAATATGAATTTTCTTCTCTTCACTTTGACGGTAAATAACTAATGTTTTACCAATCAACTGCACTTTAGTTGCTTCTGTTTCTCTACAGATAGCATCAACAATTAACCCTTTTACTTCACGATCATCAGTTGGGATTTTAACTTTGATAAGTTCATGATGATTAAGTGCGTAATCTATTTCGGCAATTACAGCTTCGGTTAAGCCATTGCTACCTAATAAAACGATAGGTTTGAGCGAGTGTGCTACACCTTTTAAATACTGAATTTGTTTTTTATTTAAGCTCATTAAAAAATTTCGTTACATGTTGGCTTGAATTATCGCTATTTTAACTCCATCTTGTTTGTAATACTAATAAAACCTGTATGGAAATCTAAGTTTCCAGAACAGCATTGGTTAAAAATGAGTAATAAAAAGAGAACAAATAGTAGCCAGCGTTGGATGCAAGAGCATTTCGACGACGAATATGTGAAAAAAGCCCAAAAACTTGGGTTGAGATCTCGTGCCGTATTCAAAATCGAAGAGATCAATGACAAAGATAAATTGATCAAACCGGGCATGAAAGTCGTAGATTTAGGAGCAGCTCCAGGAGGCTGGTCTGAATATGCGGTTAAAGCGGTAGGGCAAAATGGACAAGTAGTTGCTTGTGACATTTTGCCTATGGATCCAATTGCAGGAGTTGATTTTCTGCAAGGTGACTTTAGAGAAGACGCCGTGCTTGAAGCGTTATTATCTAGAATAGACGGTAAAAATATTGATGTTGTTATGTCAGATATGGCGGCCAACTTTACCGGAAATGAAGCCGCAGATTCAGCACGAAGTATGTATTTGGTCGAACTAGCATTAGATATGTGTCACCAAGTATTGAAGAAAAACGGCGCTTTTGTGGTCAAAGTATTTCAAGGAGCGGGATTTGATCAATATATGCAAGAAGTAAAAAACGTCTTTAAAGTGGTTAAAGTACGTAAACCTATGTCATCAAGAGCCAGATCAAGAGAAGTATATCTGGTGGCGACAGGGTTCAAATTGTAGTAAATTAAATAGAATTATCAAAACACGGTGTTTTACTCGTAAAAATGGCGTGTGATTTTCAAGTAAGAGGTCGTTAAGTTGAGCGATATGGCAAAAAATCTGATTTTATGGCTAGTAATAGCTGTAGTACTTATGTCAGTGTTCCAGAGTTTTACTCCGGGCGGTGGCGCAGAACAGCAAATGAATTACACACGCTTTATTCAGGATGTGCGTCAAGGACAAATCCGTGAAGTAAATGTTGACCGCAATGGTGTAATTAAAGGTGTAAAGCGAAGTGGTGAGCAATTTGTTGCAGTGATCCCTGGTGGATATGACCGCGATCTTATTAACGACCTAGTTAAGCAAGGTGTAACTGCATCTGGTGATATGCCAGAAGAGACAAGCTTCCTGACAACTATCTTTATTTCATGGTTCCCGTTCATTTTGTTAATTGGTGTGTGGATTTTCTTCATGCGTCAAATGCAAGGTGGTGGCGGTAAGGGCGCAATGTCTTTTGGTAAATCAAAGGCGCGCTTACTTAGCGAAGACCAAATCAAAACAACGTTTGCTGACGTTGCTGGTTGTGATGAAGCAAAAGAAGAAGTTGCTGAATTAGTTGACTACTTAAGAGACCCTTCTAAATTCCAAAAACTTGGTGGTCGCATTCCATCAGGTGTATTAATGGTTGGTCAACCAGGTACTGGTAAAACTTTATTAGCAAAAGCAATTGCTGGTGAAGCTAAAGTACCGTTTTTCACTATTTCAGGCTCAGATTTCGTTGAAATGTTTGTTGGTGTTGGTGCATCTCGTGTACGTGACATGTTCGAACAAGCGAAGAAATCTGCTCCATGTATTATTTTCATCGATGAAATTGATGCGGTAGGCCGTCAGCGTGGTGCTGGTTTAGGTGGTGGTCACGACGAACGTGAACAAACGTTAAACCAAATGCTAGTTGAAATGGATGGTTTTGAAGGTAATGAAGGTGTCATTGTTATTGCCGCAACTAACCGCCCAGATGTATTAGATCCAGCATTATTACGTCCTGGTCGTTTTGACCGTCAAGTGACCGTTGGTTTACCAGATATCCGTGGCCGTGAACAAATTCTTAAAGTGCACATGCGCAAAGTACCAATCGGTGATGACGTGAAAGCGTCAGTCATTGCACGTGGTACGCCGGGCTTCTCGGGTGCAGATTTAGCCAACCTAGTTAACGAAGCGGCACTATTTGCTGCACGCGCCTCTCGTCGCCTTGTGTCGATGGAAGAGTTTGAAAAAGCCAAAGATAAAATCTTAATGGGCGCAGAACGTAAGTCTATGGTGATGAGCGAGTCTGAAAAAGAAATGACAGCTTACCACGAAGCGGGCCATGCGATTGTTGGTCGATTAGTACCGGAACATGATCCAGTGTACAAGGTATCTATTATTCCTCGTGGACGTGCACTAGGTGTTACCATGTACTTGCCTGAGCAAGATAGATTTAGCCATAGCAAACAGCATTTAGAAAGTAATATTTCGTCATTATATGGTGGTCGTATTGCTGAAGAGATCATTTATGGTCCAGATAAAGTATCAACTGGTGCATCAAACGACATTGAGCGTGCAACAAACTTAGCTCGCAAGATGGTGACACAATGGGGTCTATCTGAAAAAATGGGTCCTATGTTATTTGCTGAAGAAGAAGGCGAAGTATTTTTAGGTCGTACATCGGCTAAATCTATGCATATGTCTGACGAAACAGCAAAAATGATCGACGATGAAATCAAAGACTTTGTTGATCGTAACTACCAACGTGCTGAGCAAATTTTAAAAGACAACATGGATATTCTTCATGCGATGAAAGATGCTCTTATGTTGTACGAAACAATTGATGCTAATCAGATTGATGATTTAATGGCGCGTCGTGAAGTGCGTCCACCATCAGATTTTCATGGTGATAACTCAGGTTCAAATGAGCCACCTAAAGCAAAATCTGAAAAGAAGGTTGAACCGGATTTAAACAGTCCTGGTGATATGCCAGCCAAATAACGTTAGATAAGCCTCGATAATCGAGGCTTTCTTTTATCTGTGAACATTAATTTCTGAGATCTCCCCCTTGAACATATTATCTCCAGGCACCCCTTTATCGTTAAACCGCCAAGACATTCAAGTCATGGGAATATTAAATGTCACGCCAGATTCATTTTCTGATGGTGGTCAATTTGCATCAATAGATAATGCGTTAAAACAAGCTGAGCAAATGATAGAGCAGGGCGCTAGTATTATTGACATCGGTGGAGAATCCACTCGCCCAGGTGCCGCTGACGTTTTAGTTGAAGAAGAACTCTCTAGAACCATTCCTGTGATAAAAGCGATTAAACAACGCTTTAATATCAATGTTTCAATAGATACCAGTAAAGCCCAAGTGATGGCAGAAGCCATTGCCGCAGGGGCTGATTTAATTAATGATGTCAGAGCATTGCAAGAGCCAGGCTGTCTTGAAATTGTTGGACAAAGTTCATTGCCTGTTTGTTTAATGCATATGCAAGGGCAGCCCAGAACCATGCAGCATAATCCTCAATATCAAGATTTAATTGGTGATATTAAACAATTCTTTGAGCAACGTATTGAAGACTGTCACGAGCATGGCATTGAAAAAGAAAGAATTATTTTAGATCCGGGTTTTGGTTTTGGAAAAACAGTTGAACAGAACTACCGTTTATTGGCAAACTTAACCTGCTTTGATGATTTTAATATGCCCATTTTATCTGGGACATCAAGAAAATCGATGATAGGTAAACTACTCGAACGAGATATTGAACAAAGATTAGCAGGTAGCTTAACAACCGCATTACTGGCTGTTGAACGAGGCGCCTCTATAATACGTGTCCATGATGTACAAGAAACAATGGACGCGATAAAAATATTACAAATAACGCACCAATTAACAAATTAATAAAAACATTAACAGGGAAAACTTCATGACTGAAAGAAGATACTTTGGCACAGATGGCGTTCGTGGCTTAGTGGGTAAATACCCGATTACGCCAGAATTTGTGATGAAGTTAGGGTTTGCAGCTGGCAAAGTGTTAGCTGCGCAAGGTACAAAAAAAGTCCTTATTGGTAAAGATACTCGAATTTCAGGGTATATGTTGGAATCTGCATTGGAAGCTGGTTTCTCAGCTGCTGGTGTTGATATTGGCTTGTTAGGTCCAATGCCTACACCAGGCATTGCTTATTTAACCAAAACATTTAGAGCAGAAGCCGGCATAGTGATCAGTGCTTCTCATAATCCATATTTTGATAACGGTATTAAGTTTTTCTCGCAAGACGGTCAAAAATTACCGGATGAAGTTGAGCTTGAGATAGAAGCTGAGCTTGATAAAGAAATAGCCTGTGTTGCTTCTGACAAACTAGGCAAAGCCAACCGTATTGAAGATGCGGCTGGTCGATATATTGAATTTTGTAAAAGTAACTTCCCAAGCCATTATTCACTTAAAAATATAAAGATAGTGGTAGATTGTGCACATGGTGCTACCTATCATATTGCACCTAATGTATTTAAAGAATTGGGTGCTGAAGTGATTAGTATTGGTGCAGCGCCGAATGGTACAAATATCAATGATGGCTGTGGCGCGACATCAATGGATGCTATCAGTAAAGCGGTTGTAGAGCACCAAGCTGATTTAGGTATCGCGCTTGATGGAGACGGCGATCGACTTATGATGGTTGATCACACAGGCTATGTGGTCGATGGTGATGAGTGTGTTTTTGTTATCGCTTGTAACGACTTAAAGTCAGGCAATATCACCGGAGGTGTTGTTGGTACTCTCATGAGTAATATGGGCCTAGAAATAGCCTTAACAGAGATGGGCGTACCTTTTGCTCGCAGTAAAGTAGGTGACCGCTACGTCATGGAAATGCTTAAGGAAAAAGGCTGGCAGTTAGGCGCTGAAAATTCAGGGCACATCATTAATTTAAAACACACGTCAACTGGCGATGGTATCATTGCTGCTTTGAATGTTCTTACGGCAATTTGCTCATCAGGCAAAAGTCTTTATGATTTAAGACAAGGCATGACTAAATTACCACAAGTACTCGTTAACGTTAGGTTTGCTGGGGATAATGATCCAATTACATCAGACAATGTTATTTCCGCTGTACACCATGTAAATGAAAAGCTCAGTGGGCGAGGCCGTGTACTATTGCGCAAATCGGGTACTGAGCCATTAATTCGAGTCATGGTTGAAGGTCCTGATCATGAAGAAGTGACAGCCTTAGCCAACAAAATTGCCGACGCGGTTAAAAAAGCTTGCTAGTCGGTTGAAAAAGTGACCATTTGAACAAGATATTAAGTTTTCTACTTGTATCTTGTTCTTTTGTTAGTTAATATCTCGCCGCTTTAAATTAGGAATGACACATGACCAGACCTGTAATCGTAGCAGCAAACTGGAAGATGAACGGCTGTTTATCTTTAGTCGATGAGATGACAGCCAGTTTGGCAAAGGTAGAGCTATCAGAAAACACTCGTGTTATTATCTGTCCTAGCTTTCCTTATTTAGCTTCATTTGCCAGTAAGCAAATTGATTGTAATCTCAATGCAAATATTGCCTTGGGTAGTCAAAATGTAAGTGAGCATGAAAAAGGTGCTTACACAGGCGAAGTATCAACAGAAATGTTGAATGAAGTTGGTGTAAAGTATGTGATTGTTGGTCATTCAGAGCGTCGCTCGCTCTATAAAGAAACTAGCTCTTTGGTTGCTCATAAAGTGGCTAAAGTACTAAATGCTGGCATGACACCAATATTTTGTATTGGTGAAAGTGAACAAGAACGCGAAACGGGTCAAACAAATACTGTTTTAGCGTCACAAATTCAGCCAGTTATCGATGAAATCGGTATTGAAAATTTTTCGAAGATCGTTGTTGCGTATGAGCCTGTATGGGCAATAGGTACGGGTAAAACAGCATCTCCAGAATTGGCTCAAGAGACTCACCAATTCATCCGTCAGTTTATCGCTGATGTAGACCTTGAAGTCGCAAAAAAAGTCTCAATATTGTATGGTGGTAGCGTTAACGCTGCTAATTGCAAAGAATTATTCGCTCAACAAGATATAGACGGTGGTCTTATCGGTGGGGCTAGTTTAAAAGTCGACGAATTTAGTCATATTTGTTCGGCGGTTTAAGGAATTAACGATGTTGTATCAGGTTTTAATTGTTGTTTATCTAATCGTTGCCATTTGTTTAATTGGCTTGGTTTTATTACAACAAGGTAAAGGCGCAGATATGGGCGCATCTTTTGGTGCTGGTTCATCTGCAACAATTTTTGGTTCTAGCGGTTCAGGTAACTTCTTAACACGTGCTACAACTTGGTTGGCAATTGCATTTTTTGCTATCAGTTTAGTATTAGGTAACTTAACAGCTAACCGCGTTAAAGCAACTGACGAATGGAACGACTTAGGTGCTCCAGCAACAGAACAATCTGTACCTGCTGTAGAGCCAGTTAAAAATGACGAAGTTCCAACGTCAGGCGCTAAAAAAGATAGCGAAATACCAAACTAAGAAATTTGCGGAAGTGGTGGAATTGGTAGACACGCCATCTTGAGGGGGTGGTGGCTTCGGCCGTGCGGGTTCAAGTCCCGCTTTCCGCACCAATTATTAGAAAGGGCTAGTTCATTGAACGGGCCCTTTTTTCTTTATGTTGATAAATTATCTATATCTAGATATTACAAATTTTCAATATCTATGAGCAGCGAGGTTGCTTTATCTAGGACTTGCTGGCGTTGAGCGTCAGTTTTTTTATTCCAGTTAGCGTATACCATTCTGCTTCTTGGGTTATTGGCAAACTTGTCTTGGTGTTTGTCCATAAAGTGCCAGTATAGTGAATTTAGTGGGCAGGCGTTATCTTCCAACGTTTTGTTGACCTTGTAGTGACAATTGGAGCAATAGTTACTCATTTTGTTTACGTAGTTTCCACTGGCGGCATACGCTTTTGAGCCAACAATACCGCCATCTGCGAACTGACTCATGCCCCGGGTATTGGGCATTTCAACCCACTCGATGGCATCGATATAAATGCCTAAATACCAAGCATCAACTTCAGTCGGGTCAATGCCGCTTATTAAACAAAAGTTACCGGTGATCATTAAACGTTGAATGTGATGGGCGTAGGCATAATCTAGCGATTGTGAGATAGCATGCTTTAAACAGTTCATTTTAGTTTTTCCTGTCCAAAACCAACTCGGCATTTTGTTGCTAGCGTTGAGGTAGTTGAGCTGGCTATATTGCGGCATATTCAACCAGTAAATACCACGGATAAATTCACGCCAACCGATGATTTGTCTAACAAATCCTTCAATTTGCGCAATAGTTATCTCGCCATCACTTTGTTGATAAGCTTCGATAGCTTGCTTTACTACATGGTGTGGGCTGATCATTTTGCTATTTAATGAAAAAGACAAACGAGAGTGCAGTAAGCTCCAGTATTTTTCTTGAACAGTCATCTCTTGTTGATCTAGCATTGCATCTTGAAAACGGCCAAAATATTTTAAGCAGTGCTGACAAAAGAACCTTAACAGCGCCAAAGATTGGCTTCGGTTTATAGGCCAATACAAGTTGTTTGTCATCATGCCCATGGTTTTTATTTTGTGCGCTTTAATGCGCTCAATGATGTCGTCACAATCATTTTCAAAAATTAGTGGCTCGGGAATTTTGTCAAAGTCATCCGCTTTAATTTTATTGCGATTGTCAGCGTCATAATTCCATTGCCCACCCTGAGGGGATGAACCTTCCATTAAAAGGTTAAAACGGCTGCGCATTTTACGGTAAAAATGCTCCATTCGATGTTTAGTATCTTGTTTAAAATAGTCGCTAAGCTCACTGTCCGAAAGATAAAAGTGCTGTGTTTCATAAGCACAACTATCAATTTCAAGTTGGCGAGTATACTTTGATAACTGCTCACGTAGGCGGTATTCGTCTGGTAACTGGTATTCAAAAGCGGTTGCCGAATATTTTTTTAGTAAATGTGCTAACAGGCTAGGCAGGTCTTGGAAATCTTTTGTATCGTCAAGCGTTAAGTGTAAAACCTGATGACCTGCTTTGTTTAATGCACTAGAAAGCGCTTTCATCGCGGCAAAAAAGGCAACAACTTTTTGAATATGATGAACAACATAGTCAGTTTCCTGATGCAGTTCGGCTATTACATACAAGGTGTCGTTATTCTTTTCTTGAAACCAAGAGTGACTAGCATTGAGTTGATCGCCCAATACTAATCGTATGGTTTTATATTGCTGCTTCATTTTGTTTCTCTTTAATTACCTTTTTTACCGCTGCTACATCGTCGTGAGCAATACTTGACGTTATTCCAATCACGTTGCCACTTTTTACGCCATGTAAATGGGCGTTTGCAGGTTATACAGACCTTAGTGGGTAAATGCTGTTTGCGCATTAGCTTGTACTCGGCCTAACATGTTTGGCTAAAATGCGTTGTGCTTCTATTTTTACTTGTGGTTTACTTTTCCATTGCCAAAGTAACGATTGTGCGGCTTTGTAGCTTTGTTTTATATCGACGATCTGCATTGGGTAGTCGCTACCAAGTTCAACGTTGTACATAAGCTGTTCCATAGGAGTCATTTCCCACGGTGTGTGAAAAAATGGTGCTGGCAATTCATTGAGTTCAGGTAGCCATGTTTTAATAAATTCACCATCAGGATCCTTTTCCTCACCTTGTTTTATCGGATTGTAAATTCTGATGGTGTTAATGCCAGTGACGCTGGCTTGCATTTGAAACTGGCTGTAATGAATTCCAGGCTCAAAATCTAAAAAGACGCTTGCTAAATGTTTAACACCTAAACGCCAATCTAACGCTAGATGGTGAGTTAAAAAGCTCACTAACATAGCGCGCATGCGAAAATTTAAATATCCGGTGTTAATAAGAGAGCGCATGCATGCGTCTACCATGGGAATACCTGTTTGACCTGTTTTCCACGCTTGAAGTTTTTCAAAGGCTTCATCACCGGTTACTCTAGGTAATGCTTCATACCCTTTGTTAATGCAGTAAAACTCCATTTGGCATTCACTTTCAAACTTTTGAATAAAATGACAATGCCAATGTAATCGCGAACTAAAGGCGACCAGCGATCTTCGCCAACTAGGTTTATGCCAGTAAGACAATAGCTTTTGATAGACTTGTTTAAGGCTAATGTTGCCCCAGGCTAAGTAAGCTGAAAGGCGACTGCAATGTTCAACACTAAGTGACGGGCTGGAAAGAGAAAAAGCATAGCTTTTTCCCCTTTGTTGAAAAAATGAGTCAAGAACTTTATGCGTCATACTTTCACCGCCTTGTTGAAAGGTGCTGTATTGCTCATTTAATTTATTAACTAAGAAAGTTGATAATTCAGTTGTTCCAATTTGTCCCCAGTTAATTTGGCTTAGGTTTAAATTGTCTTGTGATGAGCGCATTACCTGTTGCCAATGAGTATCCCAATTTTGCCGCGAGTTTAATGCTCTGATCACCGCACCGATTGGATATTCGGTCCATTGAATACCTCGTTTTAGGCACCAATTTTGAATGGCAATGTCTCTTTTAAATGTATTGTTTAATCCTATTTCCTGATAGGAATATAAAGCATTTATATGCCACTTTTGGTGGATATCATTGAAAGCTTGTTTAGCGTCCTTAGAAACTATATGTAAGGCACCTTGAGGTATCTTGCTTTTAATGTCTATTAAAGACTGCCATACAAAACGCCAGTGTCGGTCACTGAAGTGCTGATCTTCAAACAACATTGGCTCAAAGTTATAGACTAACAATACCGGGTGCCCACTCTTAGAGGCCTCTAAGAGTGGCTTATGATCTTGCTGGCGCAGATCACGTTTTGGCCAAACAAGGTTGATTGCCATGTTTAATCTTCCTTCTTTGACCAATCAATAGGCCAATCGACCATGTCTGTTGAGTCGAGTCTTGCGTCACATAATTGCCCATGCCATTTGTTGATAAAGGTGTGTTCAGGGTCGTAAAGTGAGGTTTGTTTTTGCAAGTTAAAATGTCGGCCGCCTCTGGGATCGACGCCTACGCCCGCAATGTACTGCCAGTTGCCCCAATTGCTGGCAATATCATGATCGATCAGTTGCTGCTGGAAATAAGCGGCGCCATAACGCCAATCAATACCCAGCTCATTCACTAGGTAGCTGGCAACAAGTTGTCTGCCGCGGTTTGACATAAAACCCGTTTGGTTAAGTTGCTTCATACAGGCATTAACTATGGGGTAAGGGGTGTTACCATTGCACCATTTATTAAACCGTTCTGCATAAAAGCTGGTGCTGGGCGCGCAGGGGGCTAAGCCAGAAAATCGGTAAAGTGTATTACCTAGCGAGTTCGCTAAATGATGGAAATATTCACGCCACAGTAGTTCAAAGTAAATCCAATAGGTTGATTCACTCGCGCCATGCGCTAGTTCAAATTGCTTAAGCCATTGCATAATTTGCCTTGCAGACACATTACCATTGGCTAAATAAGGGCTGAATTTTGTTGAGTTTTGCCAACCGTCTAGCGCATTACGTGTTGTTTTATAATTAGACGCAGCGGATGAAGCAAAATATTGTTTACAGTGCTGTACAGCGCTTTTTTCTCCTCCGAAAAAAGAATCATGCGTTTGAACGTCCTGTACATCGCCAGAAATGAAATAGGGGAGTGCTGTTAGCGCTTTACTAAATGACGGTTGATTTTGAAGTGTCAGTCTACTGGGTAATGCATCAAGGTGGATCTTTCTTGGTTGTTCTATCTTGATTTGCTGTTTTTCGACAAAACGCCTAAAACGGGAAAAACTGGTAAGGTATTCGTGCTTTAAGTTTAATCGCTCACCCAAATACATAATGCTATTATTTGCAGAAGCAAAATGCGTATCAGCACATTTTGTTGCAAGTTCAGCCCATAACACTTGTTCATTACTGCCAACTAGTGTTGCAAAGCCAACAAAGTTTACGTTATTTTCGCGAATTAGCTCACAGAGTACGTGTTCAACGTTGCCATGGAGCAAGGTTAATTGATGACCATGCTCAGCCAGTTGCTGATTTAAACAACTAAGAGACTGTTTAATAAACTGCCATTTAGCTTGGCCTATCCATGTGTGCTGGTAGTTGGTTTTTTGAAACCAACGGGGATCGAGTATATAAATGAAAGCGATTTCATCACACTGTGCAATAGTGTTGGCCAAGGCAATATTGTCTTGAAATCTTAAATCATCGGTAAAGCAATAAATGCCTTTTGAATAGTTTTTATGTTGATCAGCCAACTAGCTTAATCTCGTTTAGCAGGTTTAAATACTAATACGAGACTAAGGGGGATTAAGATTATTCTTCAGTTTGATTTTGTTGACGTTTGGCGAGTTTGGCAGCTTTTATTTCTTTTCTGCGTTGTTTGAAAAAGCTCGACAGCATATCACTGCACTCATTGGCTAGTACACCGCGAGTAACCTCTACTTGGTGGTTAAGTTGTTCATGGTTTACTAGGTTAAACACGCTGCCTGCGCTACCGGTTTTTTCATCACTAGCGGCAAAAACCAAGCGGTTAATTCTACTGTGTACGAGTAATCCTGCACACATAGGACAGGGCTCTAATGTCACGTACAAGGTACATTCGAGCATTCGATAGTTATTTAACACTTTACCAGCTTGGCGAATGGCAAGCATTTCAGCGTGTGCAGAAGGGTCATTTAAGGTAATTGATTGGTTGTAGCCTTCGCCTATTATTTCACCATTAGCAACAACAACTGCACCTACCGGAATTTCGCCTATTGCTTGTGCTTTATGGGCTAACGACATTGCGTGCTGCATATAATATTCATCAGTAAGCAAATTAGAGTTGATTGAGTCGTTCATAAAAAGCAATGTGGTGGTGAAAATAGGTGGGCTATTTTAACGAGAAACCAATTAATGGGAACAAAAAATTTTTTGATTTTATTTGTTATTTAAATTCTTTTGATAAACAACTCCTTGCATCGCTAGTAGAGAAAAATTAAAAATTTATCGACAAAAACGCCGCTTCGCTAGTTGCATTCATTCTAACTTCAACTAACTTTAATGCCTGTAGAGTTAAGCCCAAGGATGGGGGTATTCTGTTCTAGTTGTCCATCCGCTTTTTGTCCCTCTAACTCTCCCCAAGTGCAAATCAGCACTAGGTTGTTCATGTAGTTGAGTAGTAAGAGTTCGATGATTTTACATCGCGTTTAATAGTTTATCTTACAAGGAAACGAAAATGAGTAATTCAACTTCTGCTAGCGTGATTATTGATGCGCTAAGACAGCAGGCTAATGACATCTTGTCTTCAGCAACTGGTAGTGTTCCGCTGGAAAGTTTTAACACAAATGCTTTAGGCAATTTTCCCTATTATTACGAGGACCCAAATAATCTTGTTTTTAATGCAAAAACCTATAACTGGATAGATGCTAGTTTAAAAGCCAATACCCATCCTGTTCAGTTAGGACAACCATTTACCAATCAATTTATTAAAGCACTTAGTGCGATTAGCTATTCGTTGTCAACGGACGACCAAGAAAGGTTAAATCAAGCTGATGCTAACGCTGTTGATCAAAAAACCGCGGTGTTGACGGCTTGGCGTTCAGCATTTGGTACGTTTCCTGCGGGAGACGGCCAACCTCTAGATAACATCGTCAGTGAAATCACCACCAAGTGGGCTAACCCACCGACAACATTAATGGATATTCAAGAGTCGATTAATTTAAATCAAACGCTTAACAACACACCAGCAAGTGGCCAATCTGTAGTACCAGTGTTTGTTAATTACTTAAACGCTTTATCTAGTGTTCTTTCGCTGAAAAATGCAGTAACCATGAATACTGGTTATTTATCAGCAGCGTTGAGAGCAGCTCAATTTTCTGCAGAAAACAACGGAGGTATGTTACTTAACGACAGCACAACACAATATCATCCGGCATATCAAGTAGCGACCAGCTTATCGAGTATTCAAAATAGCCTGAAAAATGAAAACCAAGCGGTAAAACTGAGCATGACAGTTGATCGCTCTTCACAAAACGAATTTCAGGTTAAAGTATCTGGTGGTGCTTCTGCTAGCTTCCCTGTACTTGGTTTCTTATCAGTTAATGTTGGCGGCAATGCTAGTTATTTTCAAAGTGATGTGGCAACTAGCCAGAATGAAACAACGGTTGAGTTATCGTTCCCTGGTGTCACTTTAGTGCAATATGGCCCTGTGGCTTATGATCAGGCAACACGAAAAAATTGGTATTGGACTCAGCCAATTCAAGACGCGATTCAAAACCGTAATAAGGACGTGAGTGGATTCCAATTCCATCCAGACCCTAATATCGATTTTTCTTCTAACGGCCCATTCAGTTTTACTCAAGGTGCCGCAATTAGTAACTATCCTACGGTTAAAATCACGGTGAAAAGTGCCGACTACCAACGTATCCAAAAAACCTTTGAACAGTCTGCATCAACAGGTATTAGCTTTTTAGGTATACCTTTGGGTATTGGAGGTAAAGAATCATCTTATTCAAATAGTGTACAAGTGGATCAGTCAAATTCGACAGTGACTATCACACTTGAACCACCCAAAGAGTTAGTTGCTGGTGCAGCTACTGATTCTGTAGGTTGGGTATTGGGCGTGCAAACGGTTTATCCGCTTGCAGGTCTTGAAGATTAATTTTTCTTTGTCAGGTGAATACCGTTATCGATTTCTGCGATAGCGGTATTTTTTCTTTATGGAGCAAATTGCCAAAAAGCTAGCCGCGAAAGCGTCTGCTGCGTTATCAAAAAAGCAACAAAAGGTTGCTCGAACAAGTACTGAATCAGCCGGCTTTGTCCAGTTTATGCCATATCAAGATAATGGGTTAGGGGGCTTTCCTTATTATTACTCTAACCCCAGTACCTTGTTGTTTAATGATAAAACTTATCAATGGATCTGCTCGTCGTGTTCATTTAATGGCACGAGCATTGAGTTGCACGCGCCGTTTACCAATATTTTTATTGAGGCTTTATCGTCAATAAGTTTTCAACTTAGCGCCGCTGATCAAAGTTTATTTGCGCAATACAATGCTGATATTAGTACAAAACAAATGAACCTGATTAGCTGTTGGCGTCAAACATATCCGAGTCAAAACAACATTCAAATCGACGCAATCATAGAAACTATTGCAAATAGTTGGGCACAGCCCTCAACAACACTCCATCAGATGTTAACCGCGCAAGATTTGCATAGCTTACTTAATCAAACACCAGCAAGCGGTCAGGCAATTTTGTTGCCATTATCTGCCTATTTAAGCGCTATTAACCGTAGTGTTTCGCTTAAAAATGCTTCACCAATGCATAATGGATATCTGGCTAAAGCATTGGCCGGTGTACAAACGCCAACCTTTGACAATGGTGGCATGCAAACAACCAGTACATTTCGTCCAAAATTTGCCGTCGCCACCGCGCTCTCTGATATTTTAACGTCGCTTAATAGCCCAAATGCGGGAAGTTTTTCTATCAATGTAACACTTGAATGTTTGGCAAATAACCAATGTAAAGCAGTGATTGATGGCGAGCTAAGTGAACAAACCAATTTGGTAAATGTATTAGATATTACATTAGATGGTGAAGCGTGTTTCAGTCAATTGCTAGATGTAAACGATACAATTAATGCAACCATGGCGTTTACTGGTGTGTCTATTGTGGAGTTTTCACCGCAAGCTTTTGATAAAAGCGAAGGTAAATATTGGTATTGGAACGTAGCAATTGCCCAAGCAATTGCTAATAAAAATAAGGATGTTACTGGGTTTCAATTTAGCCCTATGCCAAACATTGATTTTAGCGCTAATGGAAAATATGGTTTTTTAACCTCAGTGGCTATTAGCAAACATCCTGGAGTACGTTTACAAATTACTTCAAGTAAAGCGCTGCAAATTAAAAAAGCGTTTGAACAGGCTCAGAAAATTGCGTTAACCTTTATAGGACGGCAAATGTTAATGTCTAGCCCTGCTGACATTAACATTATTGATGATAAGCTCACGATATCACTGACACAAACACAAACCTTTATGCCTGATTCTGTCGATTCAACCGCTTTTGTTTTGGGGGTAAAAGCCTGCTTTCCTAATGCACCTGCTAGCCCAGATGAAATATGAAATGCTATAGCCGCTTACAAAAACGACTCTAGCAAATTGTTTAAATATCTGTGGCCAAGTTTAGTGACTTGCCAATTATCGCCTTGGTTACTCATCAAATGTTTATCTTGTGCCGCTTTTAAAGCAGGCAAAACAGTCGAAGGGTGCAAACCTGTATATGCTTGATAAGACTGAATAGAAAACGGCTCAACTAAACGTAGTTGGTTCATCATAAACTCAAAAGGAATATCGTCTTTTTCAACGCTGTTAATGTGATCTAAATGTTCACGATTGGTATCAAGATAACCTTTTGGGTGTTTAACTTTTACCGTTCTAATAATTTGCTGGGTGTCGAGGTCGGTTATTTTCCCGTGTGCGCCACAGCCTATGCCTAAATAGTCGCCAAAGCGCCAATAATTTAGATTGTGCTGACATTCAAAACCGGGTTTAGCAAAGGCTGAAATTTCATATTGTTGATATCCAGCGTTGTTGAGTAACTCAAAACCTTGATCTTGAATGAGCCATAAGGTTTCATCTTCTGGCAGAGTTGGCGGTTTAGAATAAAAAGCAGTGTTAGGTTCAATGGTGAGTTGATACCAAGATAAATGAGTAGGGGCAATAGTGATCGCCGTGCGTAAGTCATCTAACGCGTGAGTTAATTGCTGCGAAGGTAAACCATGCATTAAATCTAAATTGAAGGTTTTAATACCACATTCATGAGCCAATTGGCCGGCCCTTTTTGCTTGGTTGCTATCGTGAATTCGACCAAGTTTTATAAGCTTATCTGACTCAAAACTTTGAACGCCGATAGACAAACGCGAAACACCTGCTTGATAAAAACCAATAAACTTATCTGCTTCCACTGTACCTGGATTTGCTTCTAGGGTGATCTCAATGTCTTTTTTATGTTCAAAGCGTGATAAAACTTGCTTGAGCAAGCTTGCAATAGCATCGGGTGAAAAGAGGCTAGGCGTGCCACCGCCAATAAATATGGAATGTAGCGGGCGTTGTGACAAGTTAAAACGTTTTATGTCTGCGTCTAAATCTTGTATCAGTTGCTCTACATATTCAACTTCAGGGATATCATGCTTAAGGGCATGAGAATTAAAGTCGCAATAGGGGCATTTTTCCACACACCATGGAATATGGATATAAAGTGAAAGAGGTGGCAAAGATAACATGGATGCAGATATTCTCTATTTAGTGTTTGGTTTAGGCGTTTTGCTGTTTTAGCTTTTCAACTAGTAGCGTTAGTGCCTTGCCACGATGGCTTAGTTTGTTCTTTTCAGATTTTTCTAATTGTGCAGAGGTTTTTTGTAATTGTTCTTGCCAAAATAATGGGTCGTAGCCAAAACCGTGTTCGCCGCTAGGTGCTTGTAAAATAGTGCCTTCCCAAACCCCATGACAAATAATAGGTGTAGGATCTTGAGCATGTTTCATATATACCAAAACACAGTGAAATCTAGCTGTTCTTTTACTGGCATCGATACCCGCTAATTCAGCCAACAGTTTTTTATTGTTGTCAGCGTCACTAGCATCTGGTCCTGCAAAGCGAGCAGAATAAACACCAGGTGCACCGTTTAGCGCATCAACTTCTAAACCTGAATCGTCTGCAATAGCGGGTAAACCGGTCACTTTTGCTGCGTGACGGGCTTTAATAATGGCGTTTTCAACAAAGGTGGTACCGGTTTCAGGCACATCTGGAACGTTAAATTCACTTTGGGCAACAACGTCAAATTCTTGCTCGGCTAATAGAGCTGCAAGCTCTTTTACTTTTCCTTGGTTTCCGGTTGCTAAAACGATTTTTTTCATGTGAACAGTTATTGAAGAATTAATGGCCGCGATCATACCCTAATCACATCTAGATAGGGAGGTTAATCTGCTTGGGATATAAAAAACGCCGCATGATAGCGGCGTTTTTAGTCGTTTCATTTACCTTAATCGGTGTAAAAGGTTTGTTGAAACTTCAGATTTTGTTTTTCGTTACCATCATCTATGGTGAGGTCAAACCGGATCATTTCTTCATTACGGTATTGAACTTGCGCTAGATAATAAATAGCGTCACCTTCTTTTACTTCAACGAAATTGAGTGGTTTTTCGCGCCCAAGCAAATTACGCGCTGTGCCAGTGATAGTAACAGTTTTAGCTGGTGTATCTTTTTGCGTATTATCAAGGACTGAAATATTAATTAAACCATTATATTTACTGCGCTCTATACCATACGCTTTTGCAACTTCAGGCGTTAAGAATGTTGCACCTATTGCCATATAGTGAACATTCATGTTACCCAGTTTTTTCATGTTTTCTGCTGCTAGGTTAGCGCTAAAACCTAACACTAATGAAGCAACTAAAACAATCTTTGATATAAATTTCACGGAGCCCTCCAAAATATTTTGGCAGTACCACTGTAAGTATAATGTACTGCCTGTGATTTCGCCTTTAACAATAATTAGAGCATCTGCCAGTAAGGAATAGAGCTCGACAGCATGATGTTGATCACGTTTAACAATAAAAACGCAGCTAAAATCGATAAATCTAACCCGCCAATCGGTGGAATGATTTTTCTGATCGGCTTTAAAAATGGGTCAGTCAACTGATGAAGAATAACTTGTGTTGGGTTGTAACCTTGCACTACCCAGCTCATTATCGCCATCACTAACATCAAAACAAAAAGCAAAAAGCCAGTTTGTTTAATCAGGTACAGTAAACCAATAAACATTGCAGGAAGAGGGTCAAATGGCCCGCCATTTAACATTGGAATGACAATAAACTTTAATACGCCAACAAAATAAGCCAACAGTAGGGTAGCGAGATCTATGCCTCCTAATCCCGGAATGATGCGTCTAACAGGGATGACGATAGGGTTAGTTATTTTAACGACAAATTGACTCAGTGGATTATAAAAATCTGCTCTTACTAGTTGTAACCAAACTCTAACGACCAGCAACATCAGTAGCGCGTCGAAAAAGAACCCTAGTAAGTAATTTATAGCAGCCATGCAGTACTCCAATAATTAGCGAACATCTATAAGATGGTAACAGTTAAGCACATTTTCAACGTTAAACGTTACTTTGTGCCATTTCTTTAGCTCGGTGCAGTGCGGCATCCATCGCATTGTCGACTAAGGTATCTATACCTCCTTCAACAAATGTATTTAGTGCTGCAGCGGTTGTACCACCTTTTGAGGTGACATTTTCACGTAATTGAGCAATGGATAAATCGGCATTTTTTACCACCATTTCGGCAGCGCCCAGTGCAGTTTGCTGAACAAGCTTTCGGCTTTCTTCAGCGGTAAATCCCAATGATTGCGCTTTGTGCTCCATAGCTTCCATAAAAAGGAAAAAGTAAGCAGGTGCAGAGCCTGATACCGCAATAATGTTGTCAATGTCAGATTCTTTGTCTAGCCATTTTGTAATGCCAACTGAAGACATTAATGCATCGGCTTGTGCTTTTTGCTCATCCGTTACTTTATCTGAAGCATAAAGCCCTGTGACGCCTAAGCCAATTTGCGAAGGTGTATTAGGCATAGTGCGAATAAGCGCACACGTTTTACCTAGGGCTTTTTCCATCGTAGCCATTGAACAACCCGCAGCAACTGAAATAAAACACTTATTTTCAACGTCAACTTGGTCACTAATTTCTTTTAACACATCGGCAATAAGGTATGGTTTTACCCCTAGCACGATTGTATCGGCAAAGTTAGCTGCTTCAATATTACTGGCGGTATGCAAAACGTTGTAGTTATCAGCAAGTTTTTCGCGTTTTTCTGGCGAAGGGTTGGATACCATTACGTCACTTGGGGTGAAGCCATTGCTCACTAAGCCAGTAATAATCGCGCTATTCATATTGCCTGCGCCAATAAAGGCAATTTTATTCATTAACATAAATTTCCTGTATAAATTATTGTCGAGCACCAAAAATGGCGGTGCCAATTCGCACCATAGTAGAGCCATTGTTAATGGCTTGGGCTAAATCATCAGACATCCCCATAGATAACGTATCAACGCTGGAATATTGAGCTTGTAATTGCTCAAACAGCTGCTGCATTTGAGAAAAACTTTGTTCAGCATTACCTTTTTCTGGGATCGCCATCAAGCCACGTAAGGTTAGGTGAGGTGATTCGTGTACTAGTTGTGCAAGTTGAGCTAACTCGTTGACTTGAATGCCAGATTTAGACTCTTCGCCACTAATATTTACTTGTAAACAAATATTTAGCGGGTTATTGTGTTCGGCACGTTGTTCGTTGAGACGAGTAATAATTTTTGCTCTATCTACACTTTGTACCCAGTCAAAATGCTGAGCAATTTGACGAGTTTTGTTTGACTGAATGGGGCCAATAAAATGCCAAATGAGGTCATCCAAATGCGTAAGTTGTTGAATTTTTTCAACCGCTTCTTGCAAATAGTTTTCTCCAAAAGCTCGTTGACCCGCGTGGTACGCTTGTTCAACTTGTTCTGCCGGTTTAGTTTTACTGACCGCCAACAGCTGCACTGTGGTTTGCTCTCGTCCTGCTTGTTCGCAAGCTTGATTTATTTGCAGTTCTACCTGTGCAAGATTATCTTTAATATGATTCATCACTTATTTTTATTGCTATCTATGTGTTGCCACATAAATGCCGATTTAAAACTACCAAAGAGGTTTGTATGGATATTACCGAATTACTCGCGTTTAGCGTAGAAAATAATGCTTCGGATTTACATCTTTCTACCGGTGTTCCACCGTTAATTCGAGTGGATGGCGATGTACGTAAACTTAACATACCTGCGTTCGAAGCCAAAGACGTAAATGCACTAGTCTATGACATAATGAACGATCGTCAGCGTAAAGAATACGAAGAAAACATGGAAGTGGATTTTTCATTTGAAGTACCGAATTTAGCCCGATTCAGGGTAAATGCCTTCAATCAAAACCGAGGCCCTGCCGCGGTATTTCGTACCATCCCAAGTAAAGTATTATCACTTGATGATTTAGGCTGTCCCGATATTTTCAGAACAATTTCTGAAAACCCTCGCGGTTTAGTGTTGGTAACAGGGCCAACAGGCTCTGGTAAATCAACTACTTTGGCAGCCATGATTGATTATATCAACAACATGAAGCACGACCATATTTTAACGATAGAAGATCCTATCGAATTTGTGCATGAAAATAAAATGTGTTTGATCAACCAACGTGAAGTGCACCGCGATACATTAAGTTTTAATAACGCACTACGCTCGGCATTGCGTGAAGACCCTGATGTAATTCTTGTTGGTGAGATGCGTGACCTTGAAACCATTCGTCTTGCCATGACGGCGGCGGAAACAGGTCACTTAGTATTTGGTACCTTGCATACCACCTCAGCACCAAAAACTATTGACCGTATCATTGACGTATTCCCAGCGGAAGAAAAGTCTATGGTACGTTCGATGTTATCTGAATCACTGCGTGCGGTTATTTCACAAACCTTAGTGAAAAAAGTCGGCGGTGGCCGTGTGGCTGCTCATGAAATCATGATTGGTGTTCCAGCCATTCGTAACTTGATTCGTGAGGATAAAGTGGCACAAATGTATTCGGCCATTCAAACAGGGATGCAACACGGTATGCAGACCATGGATCAATGTTTACAGAACTTGGTCAACAGAGGCATGATTACCCGACAAGATGCGATGGAAAAAGCAGCAGATAAAAATCAGTTTAAAGCATTTTAAGGAGCTGATATGTTAAGTTTTCATCACTATCTAGAAAAAATGGTAACGCATCAAGCATCTGACTTATTTGTTACTGCAAAAATGCCAGTCAGTGCAAAAATCAATGGCGAATTAACCCCCATTGATGACCAAGTGCTTACAGCAGAACAAGCACTTGACCTTGTGCATAATGCCATGAACGACAAGCAAAAAGCGCAATTTGATGAAGAAAAGGAATGTAACTTCGCCATATCTATTGATGGCATTGGCCGATTTCGTGTTTCTGCTTTTTGGCAGCGTGATATGGCAGGTATGGTTATTCGTCGAATCGTGACAGATATTCCAGATGCTGACGATTTGGGTTTACCTTCTGTGCTTAAAGACGTAGTCATGTCTAAGCGTGGTTTAGTACTGTTTGTTGGTGGTACAGGTACAGGTAAATCAACCTCAATGGCTGCTCTAATCGGCTATCGAAATAAAAATGCCCGAGGCCATATTCTTACCATTGAAGATCCGGTGGAATTTGTCCATGAACATGGCAAATCTATGATCACCCAACGTGAAGTAGGGCTTGATACAGAAAGTTTTGATGCAGCGCTTAAAAGCTCTTTACGACAAGCGCCTGATGTTATCTTAATTGGTGAGATCCGAAGTCAAGAGATCATGGAACACGCGTTGGCGTTTGCTGAAACGGGTCACTTATGTATTGCAACACTGCATGCGAACAATGCCAACCAAGCAATTGACCGTATCATGCATTTAGTGCCTGCCGAACAACATGGCAAGTTATTGTTTGATTTAGCATTAAACTTAAGGGGCATAATTGCCCAACAATTAATTCCTACACGCGACGGTAATGGTCGTGTCGCTGCAATTGAAATTTTGTTGAATTCGCCTTACATCGCTGAGCTTATCAAAAAAGGAGAAGTTGGTGATATTAAAGAGGTGATGGAAAAATCAAAAGAGCAGGGCATGCAGACCTTCGACCAAGCGTTGTTTAATCTATACCAAGGTGGCTTGATAAACTATGCTGACGCCATTCATCATGCTGATTCACCAAATGATTTACGCTTGATGATAAAACTGCGCAGTAATGACCAAGGGGGCTCAGGCTCACTTTCTGGCGTTACCATTGATGGACTTGAACCGAAGAATTAATGACAAAGAGGCCTTTGAACAATAGAACAAAGGCCTCTTTTCTTATTTGCTATTCACTAGCTAGATTTTTGTGTTTAAACCATATTTGAACATACCATAGCGCTAATACTACTTCGGTTGTAATGGCTAAAATAATACCTAATCCGGCTGCACCTCGTATTAACTCATAAAGCCCAAGTGTCGCCAGCGACAGCATGGAAACAGCTAACCCTAAGCATATGGCTTGTCTAGCTTGTGAGTGTTTTGCGTTTCTAGCTAACCAGCAAATAAATGCGATACCCAAAAATAACATGGCAGCTCTACGGCCAATAAAGGTTGCTGAATCATGTTCTACAATAGCAAACAGCCAGAATACAACTTCTGGCAAAAATAAAAGTAGAATGGCTAGCAAGGCGGCAATAGCAGATGTTAAAACACTTAGGTGTTTAAATTGATTCATTTTTATGATTACTAATTATTCACCGTATTGGCTTTCAAAATAACTTTCGATTATCAGTCTAGCTGACTCTGCATCGATATTATCTTTTTTAAGGTTGCGATAACCACCTTGGTCAAACAAATGTTGTTTAGCATCTGCTGTGGTTAATCGTTCGTCTTGAAACTCAACGGGAATACGGTAGTCATTAGCTAAGCGATTACCAAATTTTTTAGCGTCATGTGTTACCTGTTGCGGTGTGCCATCCATGTTTAATGGTAACCCCACGACAATTAAATCAGGCTGCCACTCACTAAAGTACTTTTTTAATTGTTCTTGGTTTGGAATGCCGTCTTTTGCTTTAACAGAGCCTAATGGCGTGGCGGTTCCTGTGAGCTCTTGGCCAACGGCGACACCAATAAACTTTTTACCAAAATCAAAACCTAAGATAGTTCGTTTGCCTATATCACTCATTAAGCATGCCCTACATCATTTGATAAATGTGCAAGGCTAATACCCAGCTTTTCTGTCGCCTTTTTCCAGCGAAGTTCAACCGGAGTATCAAATAAAATTTCATTGTCTGACGGAATAGTTAACCAAGAGTTTTCTTGAATTTCTTTTTCCAACTGACCAGGCCCCCAGCCAGCATAACCAAGGGTCACCATATACTTTTCAGGGGCATCTTCACTGCCAAGTGCAAGTAGAATATCTTTCGAGGTGGTGATCATCAATTCATCACTTAATGCCAATGAACTGCTCCAACCTGATTGTGGGCTGTGCAATACGAAGCCTCTATCTGGCGACACAGGGCCGCCCGTTAATACTTGTTGAGCGAGTTCTGGTAAACCATCGTCACCTTTTTCTTCCAACTGGGATAATAGTTCACTTAACGTGATATTAATTGGAAGATTTACAATTAAACCCATGGCACCATCATCGTTGTGCTCACAGATATAAGTGACCGTTTTGTTAAAATACGGGTCTTCCAAAGCTGGCATAGCAATGAGTAAATGATTCTCTAAACTCTCCACAATTAAACCTTCTTACGACTTGTTGGTGACTAATGTTTCGATTGCATCCATTAATTTACCACCGATATTAATTGGGTATTCTGCCTCAATTTCCCTGATACAGGTTGGGCTGGTGACGTTGATCTCAGTAACCTTGTCACCAATGACGTCTAATCCTACAAAGTATAGTCCACGTTTTTTAAGTTCAGGAGCAATTGTTTCAGCGATAAGTTTGTCGCTTGCACTCAGTGGTCTAGGTTCACCTCGACCGCCTGCTGCCAAGTTACCGCGAGTTTCACCTTGCGCTGGAATGCGTGCCAAGCAATAAGGCATAGGCTCACCATTTACGATCAAAATGCGCTTATCGCCGTCTTTAATTTCCGGCATATATTCTTGCACCATGGCATATTGGTTGCCGTGATTGGTTAAGGTTTCTATGATCACACCAACATTGGCATCATTTTCTTTGATGCGAAAGATTGAAGACCCGCCCATACCATCAAGAGGTTTAACAATAACGTCTTTCTCTTGTTGATGAAAATCTCTAATTTGTTGACTGTTTCTCGTTACTAAGGTTTTTGCCGTTAGCTCAGGGAACCACGCGGTAAACAGTTTTTCATTACAATCACGCAAACTTTGTGGCTTGTTAACAATCAAGGTGCCCGCTTGTTCTGCGCGCTCTAACATATAGGTTGCATAAATATATTCAGTATCAAATGGTGGGTCTTTGCGCATTAAAACAGCATCTAGTTCCGATAATGCGATATCTTGTTTGTCGCCCAGTTCATACCAATGATTTTCGTCGTCAAACACTTTGACTTTTTGTGTGGTTGCGCGACATTCACCTTGAATTAAATACAGATCAGACATTTCCATATAATGGATTTCATAGCCGCGCGATTGTGCTTCTAACATCATGGCCATGGAAGAGTCTTTTTTGACTTTTACTTGTGAGATAGGGTCCATGACGACGCCAATTTTAATAGTCATTTGCTGTCCTTTAATTATTTATTTAATATCGCCAAATCGGCACTGCAATGCGGTAATTGCAGTTAATGCAGCCGTTTCGGTTCTTAACACTCGAGGGCCTAACAATACATCTTGAAAGCCATCAGTACTCGCCTGTTGGATTTCATCGTCACTTAAACCACCTTCTGGACCAATTAACAGCCTAACACGTTGGTTTTCTGCTGGGATGGTCATAATAGAATGTTCCGCTCGCGGGTGTAAGTTTAACTTTAATGATTGAGTGGGTTGTTTTAACCAGTCATTGAGTGAAACAGCATCGTTGACGGTTGGCACAGTGCATCGACCACTTTGTTCACAAGCACTAATAACAATTTTTTGCCATTGATCAACTTTCTTTTGTAATCGATCACCTTGAAGCTTTACACCACAACGCTCTGTAAAAAGTGGGGTTATTGTATTTACCCCAAGCTCCACCGACTTTTGCAGAGTAAAATCCATTCTATCACCACGAGATATACCTTGGCCCAAGTGTATATTGACCGGAGATTCGTTATTAACTTGCGTAAATCCAACAATTTTAGCCTGAGCTTGTTTTTTACTTACATTCACTAGCTCAGCGTCAAACTCACCATAACATTGGTCAAACAATCTGCCGTTAAACAAGGTGATAGCATCTCCTTGCTGCAATCGAAGCACTCGTATTATATGGCCAAATGCATCGTCATTAAGGGTGATAATGTCACCGATTTGCCAGCTTAAGTCTTGATAAATTCTAGGGTTTCGCATGTATAAACGCTTTGATTGATGTTAAACAGAAAATAAGGGTTAGCATGTCGCTTTTCAATAGAAGGCATTAAATATTGATTAAAATCATGAAACCATACAGCTGTGTGCTTGTCGTATCACCTAAACCCTAGTACGGTTAACACAATGAAGCAATTTATCCTATTATTTGTTTCTACAATAACTACTTACTGCTTGCTAAGTATTACATTCAAGGAGCCTTCTGAATGAATTTGTCTAACAAACAACTAAGCTGGACTCGACAGCTAACCATGTGCGCATTGGTGGGGCTGACATTTACTCTCATCACCGCCTGTGAAAAATCATCGACAGAAAACACCCAATCACCAGCGCCTGCTGTTTCAGTTTATAAAGTTAAAGCTCAGCCTGTAGGGGCTTATCGTGAGTTTGTTGCTCGAACGGTTGCCTCGAAAGAAGTGAATTTAAAGGCTAGGGTTGAAGGTGAGCTGATTGAGCGTCACTTTGATGAAGGCTCAGTTGTTGAAAAAGGGCAGTTGTTACTGGTCATTGATCCTGCAGCTTATAAAGCGTCACTTGACTCAGCAAAAGCTGATTTGGCAAGTAAATTGGCAGGAGCAGAATCAGCTGCAAAAGATTTAAAGCGTGGCCGTGAAGTGGCGGGTGATGGTTATATTTCTCAAGCAGATCTCGACAAGCTAGTCACCAATGAATCTCAAGCTAAAGCAGCAGTAGACGTCGCAAAAGCTGCACTTGAAAAGGCGGAACTTAATTTAAGTTATACTCAGATAACCGCACCATTTAGCGGCAGAATTGGTAAGGTCAATTACAGTGTTGGTAACGTAGTAAGCCCTGGCAGTAACGCATTGGCAACCTTAACCGCAATGGATCCAATGTACGTTAGCTTTCAAGTTGAGGAAAGCGAGTTCATTTCCTATCTGCAGCAAAATAAGTCGATTAAAAATCCACAAGACGTGCCGATTGATATCTCGTTACGTTTACCTAATAACTCCCAATATAGCGAAAAAGGTAAATTAACTTATACCGATACAAAAATAGAATCTGGCATGGGCACCGTTGAAATGCGTGCTGAGTTTAGTAATCCCGATGGCATTATTTTACCTGGGTTATTTGTCACTTTAATTATCGAAGGACAAGATAAACAAAGCCTTGCATTGGTACCACAAGCGGCGGTGCAGGAAAGTCAGCAAGGTAAATTTGTTTTAGTGGTAGACAGCGATAACACGGTTGCTCAACGCATTGTTAAACTTGGCCGCCGTATGAATGCTATGTGGGTAGTAGAATCTGGTTTGCAGGCTGGTGAACAAGTTATTATAGAGGGTTTGCAGAAAGTTCGAGCGGGCGTGAAAGTTCAGCCAATTGAAAAAACGGTGAACCACAGTACGGGTGTAGTCACTGATCTTAGCGAACAGTAAGGAGCTAACATGATCAGTAAAACCTTTATTCATAGACCCAAGTTTGCGTTTGTAATTTCTATTGTTATCTCGCTTGCTGGTCTTATTTCTATGGGGCTATTGCCCGTTAACATGTATCCACAAATTACACCGCCTCAAGTTGAAATTACCGCAGTGTATCCTGGCGCAAGTGCGCAAGTAGTTGAAGAATCCGTTATTCGCCCAATAGAGGAGCAAGTTAATGGCGTTGAAGACATGATGTATGTTGAATCAACGGCGTCGAATAACGGCACGGCTACCATTAACGTTTATTTTAAAGTGGGCACTGATGGTGACATGGCGCAAGTTAACGTGCAAAACCGCGTTGCGTTGGCCAACTCGTCACTACCACAAGAAGTAGCACGTCAAGGTGTGAGTGTTAAGAAAAAATCTAGCTCCATGTTAATGGCGATCAATTTATATTCTACGCAACAGGGTTTAGATCAAATCTTTTTGAGCAATTACGCCACTAACTCATTGGCTGAGCCGTTAGGGCGAATTCCTGGTGTAGCTGCGGCCACGGTGATGGGTGAAATGAGTTACAGCATGCGTATTTGGTTAAACCCTGATCGTATGACTTCTCTGGGGGTGACTGTTGCTGAAATTAAGGCTGCTCTGCAAGAACAAAATTTAATTGTTGCCGCAGGTAAACTTGGCGCAAGTCCCGCCCCTCAGAGCCAACAATTTGAATACTCTATTCAAGCAAGAGGTCGATTAAAAACCGTTGACGAGTTTGGTCAAACGATTATTAGAGCTCAAGGTAATGGTAACTTTGTCAGGCTAAAAGATGTCGGACGAATTGAGCTAGGGTCTCAAAACTATGGTATTCAAGCGCGCTTAAATGGCAATGAAACAGCGTTTCTCGTTATTTATCAACTGCCTGATGCGAATGCCACTGCTGTTGCGCAAGCAGTTAAAAAGGAAATGGAAAAGCTTTCACAACGTTTTCCTGATGGCTTGGAATACGTTATTCCTTATGACACAACTAAGTTTATCGAGCGCTCAATAGACGAAGTAATCGTCACCTTATATCAAGCCGTCGCTTTGGTTATTTTAGTGGTATTTTTATTTTTACAAAATTTACGCGCCACTATTATTCCATCATTGGCGATCCCTGTGTCGCTGATCGGGACTTTTGCCTTTATGAACTTAATGGGATATTCCATTAATACCATTACTTTATTTGGCTTAGTGCTGGCGATTGGTATTGTGGTTGATGATGCCATTATTGTGATTGAAAACGTTGAACGGATATTAAAAGAAGAGGGTTTGGAAATTAAGGAAGCGGTGAGCAAAGCTATGTCACAAGTTTCCGGTCCTATCATTGCAACAACGCTTGTGTTACTCGCCGTATTTGTTCCTGTTGGTTTTATGCCTGGCATTACCGGTGAGCTTTATAAACAGTTTTCAGTGACTATATCTTTCGCTGTTATTATCTCATCCATCAATGCATTAACCTTAAGCCCTGCGCTATGTACTGTGTTGTTAAGCGCGGAAAAAATGAAAGCCATTTCGTGGTTATCCTCTTTTGAACGCGGTATAGGCAAATTTACCGACAAATATACCAGTGGTGTGCAATTTATTTTAAAGCGAGTTGCTCGCATTGGTATTGTAGTCTTAGTCATGTTTGCTGCAACCGGGTGGCTAACTAATCAAACACCAACCGGCTTTGTTCCAGGGGAAGATCAAGGTTATGTGTTTGTTGACATTCAGTTACCAGATGCGGCGGCTTCCCAAAGGACACAAGCACTTATCGATAAAATTACCCCAATGTTAAAAGATGACCCTGCGGTCACAGATGTTATTACTGTGGCAGGGTTTTCCATGTTAGGTGGCGCTGGCTCTAATAACGGTTTTGGTATTGTCATGCTTAAAGACTGGGAGGAAAGAACAACGCCTGAGCTTGGCTTACGGGCAACTATTGGGAGGCTAATGGGGCAATTGTGGGCGATTCCTGATGCACAGATCATGATGTTTAACCCGCCGCCGATTCCTGGGTTGGGCAATAGCTCGGGCTTTGAATATCGACTCCAAGATAGCGAAGGCAAAACACCTGCAGAGTTAGCACAAGTGATGAATGGCTTGATCTACGAAGCAAATCAACGACCAGAGCTAAACCGTGTTTTTAGTACTTATCGAGCCAATGTACCTCAATATCGATTGGAAGTAGATAGAAACAAAGCAAAAGCCCAAGGGGTTGCGCTGTCAGATATTTTTGTCACCTTACAAGCACAGCTTGGTGCCATGTATGTTAATGACTTTAGCCAGTTTGGCCGCACCTATCAGGTAAAACTGCAAGCTGAAGCTGAGTTTCGTCAAGACCCTTCTGATCTGAGGCATTTTTATGTACGCAATAAAGATGGTGAAATGGTACCTCTGACAACACTGGCTAAACTTGAGCCTATATTGGGGCCAACGAGCATAAACCATTTTAACCTATATCGCAGTGCCAGTATCACTGGGCAAGCTGCTCAAGGGTATTCATCTGGCGATGCCATCAAAGTGATGCAAGAATTATCGGCTAATTTGCCTCAAGGCTTTGTGTTTGAATGGGCGGGACAATCGAAACAGGAAATTGAAGCGGGTAATTTAGCACCTGTACTATTTGGTTTGGCTATCTTATTTGTTTATTTGTTTTTAGTTGCACAATATGAAAGCTGGAGTATTCCATTTTCCGTTATTGCTGCCGTACCGCTTGCACTATTTGGTTCGATGTTAACTCTTTATACGCTTGGTATGGAAAACAATATATATGCGCAAGTTGGCTTGATCTTATTGATTGGTTTATCCACCAAAACAGCCATACTGATTGTTGAATTTGCCATGGAAGAGCGCGCAGCAGGGCGCACCATTTTTGAGGCAGCTATTAATGCGGCGCGTTTGCGATTTCGAGCGGTATTAATGACGGCGCTATCGTTTATATTAGGGGTATTGCCACTCGTTTTCTCAAGTGGGGCGGGGGCAAGTAGTCGTATTTTCTTAGGTATTACTGTGCTTTCAGGCATGTTGGCGGCAACTATATTTGGTACTTTGTTAGTGCCTTACTTCTATATGTTAATACAACGAATGCGAGAGCGAATAAAGGGGACAGCCCAATCAAGTTAACTAATAAAGGCGATGTTTAAACATCGCTTTTTCTTTTGTATTATTTTTTGCTAAAATGCGCGGCCTCGCGTATCTAATACCAATTCTATTAAATATTTAATAGAGTTGGTATAGTTGCAAATTATACGCTCGTTTTAGGTACCAGATTTACGTTCTGGACAACTTTAAAGGTAGTAAAATGCAAAATATCACTGTGTGTGCACTGTACAAATTTGTGCGCCTAGAAAACTTCGAACAAATCAAACAACCGCTTTTTGACTTCATGGTTAGCCAAGATGTTAAAGGGACTTTGTTATTAGCAAATGAAGGTATTAACGGCACCATCGCTGGTCCTCAAGCAGGTATCGATGCTGTGTTAGACTTCTTAGCTAAAGACGAACGCCTAGGCCGAGTTGATCATAAGTTTTCTTATGCAGACGAAAATCCTTTCCAACGCACCAAAGTTAAATTGAAAAAAGAAATTGTGACTATGGGTGTTGAAGGTATTGATCCAACGTTAGTTGTTGGCACTTATGTTAAGCCTCAAGATTGGAATGCTTTAATTTCAGATCCAGAAGTACTGTTAATTGATACTCGTAACGATTACGAATTTGAAATTGGTACTTTTGAAAATGCGGTTAACCCAGTTACTGAAACTTTCCGTGAATTTCCAGAGTACGTAGAAAAGAACTTGGATAAAGAAAAACACAAAAAAGTAGCTATGTTTTGTACTGGTGGTATTCGCTGTGAAAAATCAACAGCTTACTTGAAAGAGCAAGGGTTTGAAGAAGTGTATCACTTAGAAGGTGGCATCTTGAAATACTTGGAAGAAGTACCAGAAGCAAACTCAATGTGGAAAGGCGATTGTTTTGTTTTTGATGGTCGTGTTGCGGTGACTCACGGTTTAGAGCAAGGTCAATATGATCAGTGTTTTGCTTGTCGTTACCCAATTACCGAAGAAGAAAAGCAAAGTGAACACTATGTAAAAGGTGTGAGCTGTCCTCGTTGTATTGATAAATATTCAACTGAGCAGCGTGAACGTTTTGCTGAGCGCGAAAAGCAAATAAACTTAGCAAAAGCGCGTGGTGAGCAACATATTGGCGGCGAAATTCAAGACGTAATTAAAAAGCGTCGTGAAGATAAAGTTGCAGCGAAAAAAGCACAAGCTGGCAAGTAACCGAATTTTAAATAAAAAAATAGCGGCAATAGCCGCTATTTTTTTAAGTTTAAAACCATCAGCTAGCTGATGGTTTTATCATTTATCTGTCGCTTATAGACCAGCTGATGCTTTTAATGCGTCTGCTTTGTCTGTTTTTTCCCATGAAAATGCCGTGAAGGTTTCACCGTCAACTGTCATTTCATAAGGTTCACGACCAAAGTGACCGTATGCCGCAGTTTGTTGGTACATAGGGTGCAATAGGTCTAACATTTTAGTAATGCCATATGGGCGTAAGTCAAAATGTTCACGCACTAACTCAATCAATTTATCTTCTGATACTTTGCCTGTACCGAATGTTTCAATTGAAATTGATGTTGGCTCAGCCACACCAATAGCGTAAGACACTTGGATTTCACAGCGATCCGCTAAACCTGCAGCTACGATGTTTTTTGCTACGTAACGACCAGCATAAGCAGCACTTCTATCTACTTTAGAAGGATCTTTACCAGAGAATGCACCACCACCGTGACGCGCCATACCGCCATATGTATCTACGATAATTTTACGACCAGTTAAACCACAGTCACCTACAGGACCACCAATAACAAAACTGCCTGTTGGGTTAATAAAGTACTTAGTTTCTGCTGTTAACAACTCTGCCGGGATAACATGCTTGATGATGTTTTCCATCACTGCTTCATGTAAATCGTCTTGAGAGATATCAGGGTTGTGCTGCGTTGATAAAACAATGGCATCAATTGCAACTGGTTTACCGTCTTCATATACAAAAGTTACTTGAGACTTAGCATCTGGACGTAACCAAGGTAACACACCTGACTTACGTGCTTCAGCTTGACGCTCTACTAAACGGTGAGAGTAGTAAAGTGGAGCAGGCATTAAGGTCTCAGTTTCGTTTGTAGCATAACCAAACATTAAACCTTGGTCACCAGCGCCTTGATCTTCAGGCTTTGCACGGTCAACACCTTGTGCAATTTCTGTTGACTGTTGACCGATTAAATTCATGATGCCACAAGTTTCACCATCAAAACCAACATCTGATGATGTGTAACCGATATCGCAGATAACTTTACGAGTTAGCGCTTCTAAATCAACCCAAGCACTTGTTGAAACTTCACCTGAGATAATAGCAACACCGGTTTTAACCATAGTTTCACAGGCGACACGAGCGTGTTTATCTTGTGCAATGATAGCGTCTAATACCGCGTCAGAAATTTGGTCAGCGATTTTATCCGGGTGACCCTCAGATACAGATTCAGAAGTAAAGTAATGCTTTGACATATACCCTCAGCAATAATCAAGTTACGATTTTTATGACGAATTGCGCGCATTGTACCCGCTGTAAAATTTATTTTCTACCTTTTTACGCCTAGACGTCTAAATGGCTTAAATTTATTTTGCGAAAATGATGATGCTAGCGTCAATTAAACGAATTAAATATTAGATCAGATCGCCATATTGTCGATAAAAATTGATTTTGTTGATGATTTGGCGAAGAACTTAAAAATTGATAACGTGCTGTATTGCCGATTGAGGCGTTAATTTGAAAAGCATCAAGTTGCCTTTTTAGTTGCAAAGTGACAGGGGTAGCAGTTTCCATCAAGGTCACGTGGTTGCCGGCTATCGCTTGAATATGTGCTGCAACAAATGGGTAATGTGTACAACCTAATACTAAATGGTCAATGTTAAAAGCGTTAAGTGGTCTGATATATTGATATAATAAATCCAACATTTGCGGCGAGTTATGTAAACCTTGTTCAATAAGGTCAACCAGTCCTGGACAGGCTTGTATGTGAATCTGACAATCGCCTTTGAATTGATCTACTAAGCGCAAAAAGTTGCTGTTTTGTGCGGTAGCTCTGGTGGCTAGCACAGCTATGTGTTTGGTTTTACTTGCAAGAGCCGCGGGTTTAATGGCCGGTTCAACACCTATAACGGGTATCGTTAGCCTTTGTCTTAAGCTTTCAACGGCATTAACGGTCGCGGTGTTACAAGCGACCACAAGTGCTTTACATTGCTGGGCCGAAAAATAATCGGCAATTTTATTCACGCGCTCAACAATCGCTTGTTTGCTTAATTCTCCATAAGGGGCGAATTGGCTATCTGCGACATAAATCAGCGATTCATTGGCTAAAGTGTCTTTGATGCAAGAAGTGATGGATAAACCTCCGACGCCGGAATCAAAAATACCGATGGGTTGATTATTGCTACTTTTCTTATTTGCCTTATTTTCTATGTTCATTTGGTTGCACAAGGTACTTGTTATCAGGCGGATCATAAGGGCAATACATGATGAACGCAAAAGCAAATACTCGCTTTGGAACACAGCTTGGTGACCCACGAGACCAAGTTTCTTTTAAATGTAGAATTTTATTCATGGAGTTGTCACATAACTTTTGCAATATGCTTTGAAAAATTACCGTAAATTATTATCGCTGTAGCTTTGTTTTATGGCGTTGATTTTTATATGAATAATGACTTAAAGCTGAAGGTATATATTGCACTATAATCATTAGCAATAGCGCTATACAAATAAAGTATAAACAAAACTGCGTTAAAACTGGCTAACTGAAAAATACCATCTAGCTTTTAATTTAAGAAGTTTTTATTTGTTTGATTTTTGAGCCTGTAAACAAGGAACTAAAGGACTTAGCAATGTTAAAAAAGCGCGTATTCAAAACGAAAAATGAAGTAGAAATTACTTTTGAACATTCAAGTGAACCTCAAGACATGGTGCAACTCGTTGCCGAATTTAATAATTGGCAACCGTTAGCCATGACCTACAGCAAAAAGCATAAAGTATTTAGAACCGCAATTCGACTGCCAAAAGATAATGATTTCCAGTTCCGTTACTTGGTCAATGAACAAGATTGGCAAAACGATCATCAGGCGGATCGTTACTTAATGAACCCTTATGGCACAGATAACTCTGTTGTTTCTACACACTGTCATTAAGTAACAGATAAGTAAATTACACACTGCTGATGTTAGCTATCACCCATATTTGGAGTGATGCAGTGCTATTTTCTTTTTAAGCAGTGAATTCAACACTTGATCACGCTTTGAGTGTGTTCAAGTTATTTCCAGCTATTTTGAGAATTGTCATGTTGGAATCAGAAGTGGTGTTATCTCCGTTTGAACAAGCGGAACTTAAGTTATTAGATAATTTGCAGCAAGCAAGCTGTGAAGATGTTTTTGCTCAGCTAGGTATTCATTTCTGCGAAAAGCAGCAGCGGTTTCTATATCGTGTATTTTTGCCAAACGCATTAGCCGTAAAACTTGAGGCTAGCGGTTCAAGTTTGGATTTTCAGCGATTTGAGCAAAGTGCATTGTTTCATTTGTGGCTTGATGACAACAGCTTGCCAGCTAATCAACAGCTGGTTGTTCAGTATGCCGATAATTGCGTTGCCTATTTAGACTGTTATCGTTTCCCCTCAACTCTTGATGTCAACGCTATGTATTTGTTTTGTGAAGGAACATTAGCGCATGCCCATCGCCATTTGGGCGCCCACCCAATGGAAATAGAAAACACACTTGGCACTCGTTTTTGTGTTTGGGCACCCAATGCTAAAACGGTATCAGTCGTTGGTGATTTTAACTATTGGAATGCGCAATGCCATGTCATGCGTAAACACCCAGCATGTGGCGTGTGGGAGTTATTTATACCTAACGTTCAGCAGGGCAACTGTTATAAATACAGTATATTAACTCAAACAAATGAGCGTGTGGAAAAAGCGGATCCTTATGCTTTTCAAATGCAACTTCCACCCCATACAGCATCCGTAGTTAATGGCTTAAAAGAGCCGTCGTTACCGCATCAAACAGCACCGTTGTTACATGATATTAATCAACCGATAAGTATATATGAAGTTCATTTGGGATCTTGGCGACGTCATCAAGACGGCAGCTATTTAAGCTATCAAGAAATTGCCCAACAGCTTATTCCCTATGTGCAGTCATTGGGTTTTACTCATGTTCAATTAATGCCAGTCAGCGAATATCCATTTGATGGCTCTTGGGGCTATCAGCCTGTGGGAATGTTTTCACCGTCAAGTCGCTTTGGTAGTGCACAAGATTTTGCAGATTTCATTGATGCGATCAAATCTGCTGGGCTTGGTGTTATAGCCGACTGGGTGCCTGCGCATTTTCCTTCAGATAGCTACGGCTTAGCCTATTTTGATGGTAGTCACCTATATGAACACGCCGATCGCAGACAAGGTTTTCATCCTGATTGGCAAACGCACATATACAATTATGACCGCGCTGAAGTTAGAAGCTTTTTACTGTCAAATGCCATGTTTTGGGTACAACACTTTCAACTAGATGGCCTTAGAGTAGATGCCGTGGCTTCCATGTTGTATCTAGATTACAGTCGTGAAGATGGCGAATGGGTCCCCAATTGTTATGGCGGCAGAGAAAACTTGGGCGCTATTAGCTTATTGCAGCATATAAATCAGCACCTATACCATGAGGTAAAGCCGTTGGTTATGGTGGCTGAAGAATCAACGGCGTGGCCTGGCGTGACTCAAATGACAACCACGGGTGGCTTAGGCTTTGGCTACAAATGGAACATGGGCTGGATGAATGACACGCTAGCTTATATGACAAAAGATCCCGTTCATCGGAAATACCACCATCACAATATGACGTTTGCCATGGTTTATGCCTTTAGCGAGAACTTTATCTTACCGCTCAGCCATGACGAAGTGGTGCATGGCAAAGGCTCTATGATTGGCAAAATGCCTGGTGATAACTGGCAAAAACACGCTAATTTAAGGGCTTATTACGCTTTTATGTGGGCGCATCCGGGTAAAAAGTTGTTATTTATGGGCAGTGAATTTGCCCAGTGGTCTGAGTGGAATCATCAACAATCGCTAGATTGGCACTTGTTGCAATATGACGACCATCAACAGATTCAATCATTGGTCAAAACGTTAAATGGTGTTTATCACCAGCACGAAGCACTTTATCAAGATGGATTAAAAGACAAAGGTTTTCAATGGTTAGATAGCCATAATGCCGATCAGAGCATTTTAGCTTTCGCTCGATTTTCCAAAGCATTGCAGCAAACCATTGTTTGTATCAGCCACTTTACGCCTGTGGTGCATCACGACGTTTGCATAGGCGTTCCCTTTGCCGGTGAATATCAATTAATACTGAATACTGATGATAAAAGATTTGGTGGAAGTAATGTAACGCCCGGCGATGTGCTAAAAGCTATCGATACGCCGTTTAATGGCTTTCCTTGTTACATCAAAATTAACGTTGCGCCTTTAGCTACTTATTATTTAAAACACCTAGCCCAGCAATGAAAATCATCGAAAAACACAAGGGCTATCACAATATCTTAGGTGCAGTTTGGGACGGTCTAGGTACTAATTTTGCGCTGTACTCATCAACTGCTTCTCATGTTGATATTGAGCTGTTTGATCCCAGTCATCAATCAATGGGGCGTTACCCCTTGGTTAAAGGGGAAAATCATATTTGGCATAGCTACTTTAAAGGAGTTCAGCCAGGTGATTGTTATTGGTATTTTATCGACGGTCAGTACAATCCTGAAAAAGGCAATTGGCATAACAAAAATTTAGCCTTACTAGACCCATATGCTCGGCAGTTTTCTGGCGAGTTTTCATGGAAGAATAGTGCACAAGTGTCTTTTAAACATCTAAATGCACCAGTACAAATTCCAAAGAATCAGGTGTCGAGTATTGCTAAATACAAAGGCACAAAACCCAATATTTCATGGCAAAAAACGGTTATTTACGAATGTCATGTTAAAGGCGCAACACAAGAATTTCCTGATATAGAGCACAGCCGGCGCGGGAGTTTTTTAGGCTTAGCACAACCTGCTTTTATCAATCATTTAAAGGCGTTAGGTGTAACTGCAGTTCAGCTTTTACCCGTACACTTTTTTATCGATGAAGAGTTTCTAATTGATGCACAGTTATCTAATTATTGGGGTTACAACACATTAAACTTTTTTATTCCTCATCATGGCTATTTGCTCGATGGCGACATCAGTGAATTTGCCAAAATGGTGTCGATGTTTCATCAAGCAGACATAGAAGTCATCATTGACGTTGTGTTTAACCACACCGCTGAGGGCAACGAGCAAGGGCCTACCTTGTGTTATCGCGGCATCGACAATCCAAGTTATTATCGTTTATTAACGACAGATTTGAGCGTTTATATTAATGATACCGGCTGCGGTAACACCTTAAATACCAATTCTGCAGTTGCTGTTCGCATGGTATTAGACAGCCTACGGTATTGGGTGCAATACATGGGAGTAGATGGCTTTCGGTTTGATTTAGCGACCATTTTAGGTCGTAGTCACAAGCGGTTTAAAGAAAACCATACATTTTTCCAAGCATTGAGCCAAGACCCTGTATTAAACCAAGTGAAACTTATCGCTGAGCCGTGGGATATTGGTCCTGGTGGCTATCAACTGGGGGCATTTCCCTCGCCGTGGCGAGAATGGAACGATCAATATCGAGACAGTGTTCGCCGTTTCTGGTTAGGTGAACGTGGCACGCTATCGGGTTTTGCCAAACACTTACATGGCTCTAATTATTTATTCGAACGCCAAGGCAGACCAGTTTCGTCTGGCATTAACTACATTACTTCTCATGACGGCTTTACCTTAGCAGACTTAGTGAGCTTTCAGTTTAAACACAACGAACAAAACAAAGAAAACAATGCCGATGGTCATAACCATAATTATTCACAAAACTTTGGTGTTGAAGGGACAACGTCAGATGAGGGTATTTTAGCTAAGCGTTTAACGCAGCAAAAAAACTTTTTAGTCACGCTGTTACTTTCCCATGGTACACCAATGTTAGCGGGCGGTACGGAAGTGGCTAATAGCCAACAAGGCAATAACAACGCCTATTGCCAAGACAACGAAATTGGTTGGATTAACTGGCCAAAATCACCGCAGCAACACCCCTTGTTTTGTTGTATTCAAACCTTGATAAACATCAGAAAGCGTTTTGCTGTTTTTAATCAAACAGCATTTATTCACGATGATGACCCCAGGTTTGATGTCTATTGGCTCAGTGCAAATGGTGAGGCGATGAGCGCAAATCAATGGCATGACGAAGACAACTTATTTTTAGGTTACGCCTTATATGACAACACTGAACATAAAGCGTTATTGCTGTACTTCAATGCTGCCTCAATAGACGTTAAAGGCCGTTTACCGATTATCGGCAATGTTTCTTTATGGAAACAGCTTGTTGATACCCATGTTAACACCAATAGTGTCGAGCTGTTTATGACACATTCCCCCGTTCACATTTATGCACAATCTTGCAAGGTGTTTACCAATTAAAGAGGATGTTTGATGAAAAAGCAGATTGATATAGATAAGGCCAGACAAACCAGTAAAGCGAAAAGTGTTTTTAAAGAGCACAGCTTTGAAGAGGACTTATCGCACCATTTTCACTATACCCTTGGGCGAGATGAAGTAAGCAGCTCACATTATTACCTGTTTCAAGCATTAGCTTACACAGTGAAAGATCGCCTTGTTGCTCGTTGTCGCCATACATTACAACAGCGTCAAGACTCAAACACCAAGCAAGTAGCCTATTTGTCGCTCGAATTTCTCATGGGCAGGGCGTTAAATAACGCAGTGTTAAATCTTGATTTGTCTGATGAAGTAGCTCATGCGTTGCGTCACTACGGAGTTGAACTTGAAGATCTTGTACAAACCGAACGTGACGCTGGCTTAGGTAATGGTGGCTTAGGCCGACTAGCAGCATGTTTTCTCGATAGCTGTGCAACGATGGCGCTTCCGGTTACAGGTTATGGAATTCGCTACGAATACGGCATGTTTAATCAAAGCGTCAACAATGGTTACCAAGTAGAACACCCCGATAATTGGTTGCGTAAAGGCCATCCGTGGGAAGTTGCAGCGCCTGAGCAAGTGCAGCGGGTAAAATTTTATGGCCATGTAACGTTACAAAAAGACCATTTAGGGCGTGAACACCGTGTTTGGCAAGAGACACAAGACGTTTTAGCCATCCCTTATGACGTTCCGGTGCCCGGTTATAAAAATGACACGGTGAATACGTTAAGGCTATGGAAATCAGAAGCTACGGATGAATTTAACTTAGCTGAGTTTAATGCTGGCGGCTACTCAGAAGCCGTTGCCACAAAAAATTTGGCTGAACAAATTACCATGGTGTTATACCCAAATGACTCAAGCGAAAGTGGTAAAGAGCTGAGACTTAAACAACAGTATTTTTTAGTGTCTGCAACCTTGCAAGATGTGCTTAGTCACTGGGTGAGCGAACATGGCGATAATTTTAGCCAGTTTGCTGAGCAGCAGGTGTTTCAGCTTAACGATACCCATCCAAGTATTGCCATTCCAGAATTAATGCGCCTATTGATTGATGAGCACAAACTTGGTTGGGAACAAGCATGGCAGATCACATCTCAATCAATGGCTTACACCAATCACACCTTGCTACCAGAAGCCTTAGAAAAATGGTCGGTGGCGTTAGTAGGGCGCCTGTTGCCACGGATTTTGGAAATCATTTACGAAATTAATGCTAGGTTTTTAACGCAAGTCTCTTATTTGTGGCCTGCAAACGTCGATAAACAGCGCGAATTATCATTAATTGAAGAAGGTGATAGCCCAATGATCCGTATGGCGTATTTGGCCATCGTTGGGTCTTTCTCCGTCAATGGCGTTGCCGAACTGCATAGCTCGTTGTTAACGGGGCAATTGTTTAAATCGTTTTATCAGTTATGGCCTAACAAGTTTAATAATAAAACCAATGGTGTTTCCCCCAGACGTTGGTTATCTCATTGTAATCCAGAACTTGCCACCTTGATCACTGGCAAAATAGCTGATCAATGGGTGTTAGATTTTGCGCAAATTAATCAAATTAAGCCTTTTATCAAAGACAAAGAATTTACTAATCAATGGGCACGCATAAAGTTCGATAACAAACAAACGTTAAGCGCAGAAGTAAAAGCACACTGTGGTGTCGAATTCGATCCAAACATGATGTTTGATATTCAAGTAAAACGTATTCATGAATACAAACGACAGTTGCTTAATGTGCTGCATTTAATTCATTTGTATGAACGTATTCGTCATAACGAAGTAGATAACCTTACGCCAAGATGTGTGTTATTTGGTGGCAAAGCTGCTCCGGGTTACGCCATGGCTAAATTGGTGATCAAGTTAATCAATAACGTTGCAAACGTGATCAATCACGACGTAACCGCCAACCCATACCTGCGAGTTGCTTTTTATCCCAACTACAATGTGAGTGCCATGGAAGTTATTTGCCCGGCAGCAGATCTGTCAGAGCAAATTTCTACCGCGGGTAAGGAAGCATCAGGCACAGGGAATATGAAATTTATGATGAATGGCGCACTGACCATTGGCACATTAGATGGTGCAAACATTGAAATTTTTGATGCTGTTGGCGAAGGAAATTACTTTGTATTTGGTGCCAAGGCGGATGAAGTAGCATCAATTCGCGCAAACTATAATCCTTCTCGTATTATTGAGGAGTCACCAGCGTTGTCACGTGTCATGTCGATGTTAGAAAGTGGTCATTTCAATTTATTTGAGCCCGGTATTTTTGACCCCATCATCAACGCTATCAAAGATCCAAATGACCCTTGGTTAACGGCTTACGATTTTGATTCTTACGTTGATGCACAGCATCAGGCAGGACTTGCTTATCAAAATCAACAAGACTGGGTCAGCAAAAGTATTTTAAACACTGCGGCCAGTGGCCATTTTTCCAGCGATAGAACCATAGCGGAATACAATCAAGATATTTGGCAGGTTCGCCCACAAAATCCAACACCCAAAACCGACGTATAAGGAGATATCGAAATGACTGGTACACAAGATCGCTATATTAGTAATTTAACTAAAGACACCTATGCTTTGATCCTCGCTGGTGGCAAAGGCACTAGATTACATGAACTGACCAATTGGCGGGCAAAACCTGCGGTGCATTTTGGTGGTAAATTTCGTCTTATCGATTTTCCGCTGTCAAATTGTGTTAATTCTGGTATTCGTCGTATTGGTATTGCCACGCAATACAAGTCTCACTCATTAATTCGTCATGTTAATCGTAGTTGGGGGCATTTTAAAAAGGAGTTGGGTGAGTCTGTTGAAATTCTTCCTGCATCACAGCGCTGTGGTGAAGAATGGTATAGCGGCACCGCTGATGCAGTATTTCAAAATATCGATATTATTCGTCATGAATTACCTAAATTTGTCATGATTTTATCTGGTGATCACGTATATCGCATGGACTACGGCCCGTTAATTGCCAAACACGTTGAAACCGGTGCAGATATGACGGTGTGCTGTGTAGAGCTTGATTGTGAAGAAGCGGCCAGCACGTTTGGTGTTATGAGTGTGGATGGCAATAATAGAGTTAATGCCTTTAAAGAAAAACCGGCGCAACCGGAAGAAATTCCCGGAAAGCCTGGGCGCTGTTTAGCGTCTATGGGCAACTATATTTTTAATACCCAATTTTTGTTTGAACAGTTAGAAAAAGATGCACAAAACTCTTTCTCTGGCCGAGACTTTGGTCACGATATCATTCCTGCTTTGATCAAAAGCCATAAAGTTTTTGCTTATCCGCTACAAGATCTCCATGACAAGGAAGAGCCTTATTGGCGAGATGTTGGAACACTCGACTCGTTTTGGGAAGCCAATATGGATCTAGTTTCACCTTCACCAATGTTAGATTTATATGACGCCAATTGGCCAATTTGGACCTATCAAGAACAGTTACCTCCGGCTAAATTTGTCTTTGATGATGATGATAGACGAGGCATGGCGGTTGACTCAACCATCTCAGCTGGCTGTATTATTTCGGGCGCAAAAATAAAACATTCACTGTTATTTTCTAACGTGCATGTTCAGTCATACAGCAGCGTGGAAAATTCAGTGGTATTACCAAATGTTAAAATTGGTCGAAGTTGTGTGATCAAAGGGGCAATCATAGATCGAGGTTGTGAAATTCCGGAAGGCTTATCTATCGGTATCGATCATCAAGTCGACAAAGAAAATGGTTTTAGAATATCTTCCAAGGGCATTGTTTTAGTAACTCGCCCTATGTTGGTCAAGTTGCAACACAAGATGATGGAAGCAATATCTGAAGAAGCAAAAATTCCAGCAATTAAGCAAACCATTAAAGAACAATAGGGTAGTAATTGATGCAAATTTTAATGGTTGCAGCGGAAAATGCTGCAATAAAAGGGGCTAAAGTTGGTGGCATCGCTGATGTGATCCGCGATGTACCCATTGCGCTATCGGAGCTAGGTCATCAGATAGAAGTCGTGATCCCCAGCCATAACAACTATCAACAGCATTATCCGTCGGCGTTAATTGGTGAAGTGAAGGTGTACTTTAAAGCTTGGCATGAAACACTTTACCTTTATGAAGTGTATCAACTAAGAGCTGAGCAAGTTGAACGACAGTTTGTTTTGTCGCACGCCAGTTTTAGTGCTAATAACGGCAACGTGTATTGTTACGATGATCCTTATGGCGCATTTGCCAGTGATGCTAATAAATTTGCACTATTTAACTTAGGCGTTGCTCAGTGCATTAAAGACGGGTTATTAACACGTCCCGATGTATTACATTTACACGATTGGCACGCAGCTTTTTTACCTGTTTTAGTCAATTATCACCACGACTATCAATGTTTAAAAGATGTTTGGCGAGTGTTTACCATTCACAATTTAGCCATTCAAGGAATTCGTCCAATCGTAGGGGTAGACTCAAGTTTTAGTGATTGGTTTCCTGAGGTGAGTTTTGAACAAGGCTTATTAACAGACCCACGTTATCCAGATTGTTTTAACCCGATGCGCGCAGGCATTAATTTGTCTGATAAAGTGCATGTAGTTTCACCCACATATGCGTTAGAGGTTTTAAAACCAAGCGATGCGGCAACGGGATTAATTGCAGGCGAGGGCTTAGAACAAGATTTAATGCGTAAACACCAGTCAGGTGACTTATTGGGTATACTCAATGGCTGTGATTATGATGAGCAACCTGAAGTACTGAAAAGTACTAAGGCCTTTTTGTCTGCTGCCAAGGCAAAATTAATACACTTAATTGCTGAGCAGTTACATGTGCCAAGTGATTTTTATTTGGCAAACGAAAAGGTTAATCAATGGCAAAATGAAGCAAAAGCAAAAGGTCCATTGGTGACGAGTGTTGGAAGGTTAACACCACAAAAAGTGAGCTTATTAGTTGAACCATTTGAACATCAACCAGCGCTATCTGCTTTATTAGACATGTTAGCAAATCGTGATGGGCGAATGATTTTACTCGGTTGTGGTGATCAACAATTGGCTCATATCATGACCAAGCTAATGGCCAAACACGATAACTTTCTGTTTATCAATGCCTACGATCAACAACTCTCTGATAGTTTATACACTTTGGGTGATTTGTTTTTAATGCCAAGTGCTTATGAACCCTGTGGTATTAGCCAGTTATTAGCCATGCGCGCAGGCCAGCCTTGTTTGGTAAACGCTGTTGGCGGTTTGGCGGATACGGTATCGAACAACGAAACGGGTTTTGTTTTTAGTGGCGATAACAATGCACAAAAGGTCGGTAATTTGTTATTAAGCTTTCAACGAGCTATTACGTTGTTTACTGACGAGCCAAACAGCTATCGGGAAATTGCAAAGCAAGCAGAAAAAAGACGTTTTACTTGGAACAAATCAGTGCAGGAGTATGTAGAAAAGCTTTATCGGGTAGAAAGATGATAAAACGCTTCTGGAGCTAGTATGCCAACGTCAGACCCAAGAACACGTGTGGTTCAAGGCGGAAATTGTGCAACTTCCGTAGGCTTCCCGGTACATGCCAGGCCTGCACAATAGAGGCTACGTAATTCCCTTAGGTAAAACTTATCGGCTCAGGGACATAGTTAACACACCAATACCCCAGAAGACTTAACTGAAGTATAGCGAATGAAATCGATCGCATTAAGTCTTTTTTGTTATCAATAAGACTGTTTGTCCAAGGATTAAGCTAACTGTTTTATCTTTGGGCAAAAATTTCTTTGGACCTCGAATTACTGGTTAAACTTTTGGCAAGGCTGGTAGTCTGGATCTTGGTAGTAATCTAATAACTGTTCTGTGAGTGCTCTCATGCGAGCTTGTTCACTGTGATCATAGTTTTCGCTGAAAAAGGTCGGGAGCAACCGTTCATCTGCAATGACATAATTAAAGAGCTTACTGTATTCAGCCGATTTTGATAAATAAGCATCAATGGAAGATTTAGTTTCATCTGCACTCATTTCTAGGTTGAAATCTTGATGATAGCTTTCCAGAATACCTAAGCCGAACATTTTATCGATGACAATGTTACCACTGTGCGAGAGATATTGTCCTACTTGGTAGCAAGATTCTGAGGACAAATGTTGTTTTTGAGGCATCACACAACTACGGTGAATTTCAAACAAACCGTCACCTGTATGCCTACTGTTACCCAGAAGCATCAAGCGTTTATTGGCAGGTAAATTAGTATTTGAAGCCAAAAACTGATCTTCATTTCGACTGTTGCTGAGATAGGGATTATTATAGGCAGGCTGCTTTATTGCTTTCATTATTAGATCGTCAGCCGTTTGGTAATCTTTTTGTTTTAGTTTACTTGCCGCTAACGCTAGATATAAATAACCGTTTTTCTGGTGTTCTACAGCACGGGTCACCGTTCCATCACAAGCAGTATTATTCTTAACTAAGCCACAATAGTGAATAGCTGCGCTTAATGCAAAAACGTCATTGGGTTGTTGAGTTAAGTATTGTTCAAAGATGTTTAGCTTATCACTAGCACTTAACGAATCCTTTACTCCGTAAAGCATATATTCAACTTGCTGTTTAGGGTTAACCTGATTTTTGGCTCTTATATCTTGCCAATTTGCTTCAATGTTCTCTTTTGCTTGTGCTAATTCTTCTTGCAGTTGTTGTCCGTAAAAGCTATCGGGGTCAATTGTACATTCAGGTATCTTTTCCAAACTGTCTATTTTATTTGTAACCGTACTCGATTTGCTTTCTGTAAATAGCGGCTTAGGGACAGAGGTTGCTGATTTGACGTTGTTCTGTTGATAAAGAGAATTTGGGTTTTCTGCGGACTCGTTTACACTTGCTGTAGAGAGGGAAGTACTTTCTTTAGATAATGGGTACAAACAAAAATAAACAAACGAGCAGGTGATTATTAATCCTGCTAAAAATTTGGTTTTACTGTCCATAGTAAGTTATTAGTTTTTTTTGGATTTAGGCGCTTTTTTCTTGATTTTGAACGGCTTGGCCAATTGTTTGTTGCAATAAGTCAATTTTACTTTGCAATTGCTGTTTTTCTTGCTCAAAACTTTGCTGTTGCGTTAGCAAATCATTCGCTAAGTTCAACGACACCATCAACATGGTTTGTTCGGCAGTTTTGAATACTTTGCCTTGGCTTTGACAAGCGCCTAATCGTTTATCGAGTTCTTTGGCGGCTAGAAGCAATGCCGATTCCTGCCCCTGCGGACAAGCAATCTTCAGTCGTCTTCCTGCTACTTCAATGGTCACCGTGTGTTGGTTCATTTGAATTTGAAACTCTTATATAAATTAGCTACTTGTTTGTAAAATAAACAAAATATTAGCACATAGTAGCGCAACTATAACCAGCTCAGATCATAGATGCAAGCAGTTATCGTTGCTTTATGTTGCTGGCTTAGAGCTTTAGGCAGTGTTAGGATATAAATAATAGCTTTTATTACAGTTCTTTTTATGTCAAATAACCTATTAGATTTCGCCTCAGTACAGGCGACTTTCACAGCGCATAGCGCAGAATTACACGCCGCCGAAGTTCACGGCATGTTAACAGGCCTTATTTGTGCTGGCTTTTCTTTTGAGAGTAATAACTACACCACATTAATTGAAGATATGTTTAACAATGGTGAATCTTTATCGCCAGAAGTTCGCATCAACATTAAATTGATGTTTAGCCAAGTGTGGCAATCCATTTTAGATGACTCATATTCTTTTGCCTTATTATTGCCTGACGATGATGAATCTATTATTGAGCGCAGCCATGCATTGGGCGTTTGGGTACAAGGTTTTAATTTAGGCTTTGGCCTTGAGCAAAAGAAAACTTCTAGTTTGTCAGACGATGTTAAAGAAGTGCTGCAAGATTTCGCAGAAATTGCCAATTTAATTTCTGAAACTGAAGAAAATGAAGAGGTTGAGCAAGCTTATTTTGAAGTATCTGAATATGTACGCATCTCATCATTGTTATGTTTTACAGAATTAGGCACACCGCCTGAGCAAAAAAACAAATCGGAATCATTGCACTAACTATGACCCTTGCTTCATTACATTCATCTGAGTTTATTGCACGACGCCAGGCGTTTGCTAAGCAAATGCCAAACAACGTCGTAGCCTTTATTTTTGCCAGTAGCCAAGCAACTCGCAGCAACGATACAGAATATTTGTTTTGCCAAGACAAATCGTTTTTGTATTTAACTGGGTTTAACGAGCAAGATGCGGTATTAGCCATTGAGAAGGTCAATAATCAGGTAAAATCTATCTTGTTTTGCTTGCCCAAAGATCCTTTGCAAGAGGTATGGCACGGCAAACGTATCGGCAAAGACAATGCAGTTAAACAGTACTGTGTTGATGAAGCATACGATATCGAAGAAATTGATGCTGTGGCGCTTGAGCTGATCTGTGATAAGTCAGTGATTTTGTATCGCCAAGGGCACAACGAAATGCATGACGAGCAAGTGATGCATTGGCTCGCTGATGTAAAAGCTTGTGCTCGACAAGGCATTAAAGCGCCAACATCGTTTATTGATTGCCAACCAATTATTGATGAAATGCGCCTATTTAAAAGTGCTGCAGAAATTGAAGTGATGAAACAAATTAATCATATCAGTGGTGGCGCTCATCAAAGAGCCATGAAAGCTTGTGCTGATGGTGTATTTGAATATCAGATTGAAGCAGAAATATTGCATGAATTTGCCATGCATGGCGCTCGATTTGCAGCTTACAACTCTATTGTTGCCGGTGGTAATAACGCCAATATTTTACATTACAACGACAACAGTGCACGGCTAAACAGCGGTGATTTATTGTTAATTGATGCTGGAGGAGAGCTAGCTGGTTATGCCGCAGATATTACCCGCACTTTTCCTGTTAACGGTAAATTTAGCGATGCTCAAAAAACCATTTACCAGTTAGTGTTAGATGCACAAAATGCCTGTATTGCTGCAGTAAAACCCGGTGTTAGCCTTGCTGAGCTTAACGATATTTGTATTGAGGTTTTTACCCCAAAACTTGTTGAGCTGGGTTTGTTATCGGGTGATGTTAATCAGCTGATAGAAGAAAAAGCATGCAAAAAGTATTTTATTCATGGTTTGGGGCATTGGTTAGGCCTAGATGTTCACGATGTTGGTGATTATCATATTGAAAATAAACGTCAAACACGTGCATTTGAACCTGGCATGGTAATGACTATAGAGCCGGGCTTATACTTTCCAGCAGATAACCATGAAATAGATGCTAAATGGCGCGGTATAGGTGTGCGAATTGAAGATAACGTGTTAGTTACTGATCAAGGTCATGAAAACCTAACGCAAAACGTGCCAAAATCCGTGGCAGATATCGAAGCGCTCATGGCGTCTAATTAACAACAAGGTTAAATCAAAGAGAGTTTTGTGTGACAAAACAAACCAATCATTTTGATGTGATCATCGCTGGCGGTGGCTTATCAGGTTGTCTGACCGCTCTGGCGCTATCAAAATTAACATTGCCGCAAGCAAGCAAGTTAAACATCGCTATCATTGAAGCAAATGAAGTGCTGAGCAACACCGCTTTAACTTTTGATTCAAGGGTATTGGCACTATCACACGGCAGTGTAGATTATTTAAAAAATTTACAAGTGTGGCAAGGTATTGCTACTAAAGCCGCGCCCATTGAAACTATTCATATTTCCGATAAAGGCTTTTACGGTAAGGCACGTGTTTACGCTAAAGATCACGGCGTTGATGCCCTTGGTCATGTGATTGAAATGTCGGTTTTGGGTGATGCATTAGTTGAACAGGTTAAACAGCAAAACAATGTGACTTGGTTTACACCAGATACCATTTCAACAATTGATTGGCACAAAGACCATGTCAATGTAACACTGGCGTCGGCGCAAACTATTTCAGCAAACTTGCTTGTAGCATGTGACGGTGGGCAATCCAAATGTCGTGAACTGGCAAATATTGCCAGCGACAGCAAAGACTACCAACAAACGGCGGTTATCGCTAATTTGTCGATGCAAACGCCTCACCAAAATATTGCTTACGAACGTTTTACCCAGCATGGGCCGTTTGCCATGTTACCTTTGCCTGAAAACAAAACCTCAAGCACTAAATGTTCAATGGTTTGGACCTTACCACCTGACAAAGCAGCCGAAGTCATGGCGCTATCTGACGATGCATTTAAACAAGCGATTACCCAGTCGTTTGGTTCTTGGTTAGGTAAGGTGGATATTGTAGGGCAACGGGCTGCTTATCCGTTAATTTTACTCAGAGCAAAAGAGCAAATATTTCATCGCACTGTGCTAGTGGGCAATGCCTCGCACACCATACATCCAATTGCCGGGCAGGGGTTTAACTTGGGTTTGCGTGATGTCAAAGTGTTAGTTGAACAGATAGCACGGCAAATTAAAGCGCAACAAGATTATGGCACCTTAGCCAGCCTGATGGCATACAGCGAACAGCGAGCAAAAGATCACAATACGGTGATTGGCATTACTGATTCTTTAGTCACTTTGTTTTCAAATACCCTACCGCCATTGGTGATTGGGCGAAATATTGGTTTAAAAGTGATGAATTATTGCCCCAGTTTGAAAAATGCTTTTGTGAATAAAACCATGGGCTACTAAGTAATACGGCCCAATAAAAATTAGAGTACAAAAATGCAAAAATTTGACGTGTTAATTGTTGGTGGCGGCATGGTAGGTTTAGCAACCGCATTAGCATTACGATTAAAAGATGATGTTAGAGTTGCCATCGTCGATACTCAGCCACTTAGTGATATTACTGACGATCACGACGTTCGTGTTAGTGCACTTAATGAAGCCAGTCAGCAATTTTTAAAAAGGCTCGATGTGTGGCAAGCCATTACCGAAGAACGACATCAGGCGTATCAACACATGCATGTGTGGGACAGCCAAGGTTATGGTCATTTAGACTTTAACATCGACGATATTTCAGCCAAAGATCACTGTGGCCAACTAGGCTGGATCATTGAAAATAGCATTATTCGACGTGCCTTGTGGCAACGCGCTCAACAAGACAACAATATTGTTTTTTTTACGCAGGAAAAACTAACCAATTTGGCGATGGGTGAAAGTGAAGTGTTTGCCACATTTGCCACACAGGCGCCAATCGTTGCAAATTATGTGGTTGGTGCAGACGGTGCGCGTTCATGGGTGAGAGAGCAATGCAAAATTGCTTTAACGTTTCGCGATTATGATCATCACGCTTTAGTGGCAACGGTTAAGTGTCAAGCAGGGCACAACAACACCGCATGGCAAGTATTTTTACCCACTGGGCCATTAGCTTTTTTACCATTAGCGTCAACAAATAATGATCTGTGCTCTATCGTTTGGTCAACATCACCTGAGCAAGCACAGCAACTACAAGCAATGAGTGAAAGTGACTTCAATAAAGCGCTAACCGCCGCCAGCGATGGCAAACTGGGGCGATGTGAAGTACAAGGAATTAGACAAAGTCATCCTCTGACCATGCGTTATGCTCGAGAATTTGTGCATGATCGCATTATTTTAGTAGGTGATGCTGCCCATACGATACATCCACTGGCAGGTCAGGGCGTTAATTTAGGGTTTTTAGATGCCTCAGCGTTAGCACAAATGTTAACGGATAAATCAATGTCAGCAAGCAATGCACTAGCTTACTACCAGCGCTGGCGCAAAGCCGATGCGATGGAAATGATCGCTGCGATGGAATCTATCAAGCAAGCGTTTACACCACAAAACGAGCCATTTAAATTTGTTCGTGGCATTGGCATGAGCCTGATTAATAAATTATCACCTGCGAAAAAGCTATTGATAAAACAAGCATTAGGCTATCGCAATAACTTACCTGAACTATCACAAATTATACGTTAATACCCTTTCTAAAAGCCCTGTTAAGCGATAGCTTGTCAGGGCATTCTCTCAGTAAAAAATTCTTACATTTTTCTAAATCACTAAAAACTTTATATGTAAAAAAATTGTAGCAAAGTGAATTGTTATAACGTAACATTTGGCATTTGTTATATTATAACAAATGCTTTGTGGGTTTGTAATTGTATCCTAAGGAGCCAACCCCACTAAAAATTCAAAAGGCTCTGCATTAAAATCAAGGAATTATAATGAAAATTAAATCGCTGTCTTTAGCGGTGGCTGTGGCAATAGGTACATTATCGCCTTCGCTCAATGCAGAAATTATTAAAGGCAAGGTGATAGACCAACAAGGTCAGCCAGTTGCCAATGCCAAAGTACAAGTTGTCGGCAGTAAAAAGAATATTTTTACTGATGAACAAGGTAACTTCGTAGTTAACGATGTGCGCACAGGTGACGTAGAAATTCACTTTTCACGTAAAGGTTTTATCCATTTCAGTGAAAGATTAGTTGTTAAGCCGCAAGACGAAAAGGTGATGAAGGTGCAACTTACACCTTCGAGTATTGAAGTGATCGATGTGACGGCTACACCATTTCACTTATCAAATATAGAATCTGCACAACCGGTTTCAGTGCTATCTGGCGAAGCACTGCGCCGTCAACAAGCAACGACAATTGGTGACACGTTAAACAAAGTGGTTGGTGTGCATAGCAACTTCCATGGCTCTGTTGCCAGTACACCGATTATTCGTGGTTTAGACGGACCACGGGTATTGATCACACAAAATGGCATGGATGTTACCGATGCTTCACGTGTTGGCCCTGATCATGATATCGCCAGTAATGCCAGTACCGCTTCACAAATTGAAGTTTTACGTGGTCCTGCAACTCTGTTTTACGGCAGTGGTGCAATTGGTGGTGTCGTTAACGTCGTTGATAACCGCGTGCCGCGAGACAACAGCCAATACGGTGAATTTACTTTAGAGCACAACTCTATTAATGATCAAAAGTTAGCAGCAGGACAATTTAACACTGGTGGTGACAATTGGGCGCTGCATTTAGACGGTTTTACCACTGAAAGTGACAATTATGAAACGCCAACTAAAGTGGCATCAGGCCAAACTCAAAGTGGCAAAATTGAAAACAGCCAAAGTGACAGCCAAGGTTTTACGCTTGGTACTAGCTATATTTTAGATAACGGTTTTGTTGGTGTTTCTTACGGTCGATTAGAAAAAGACTACGGCATTCCAGGCCATTCACACGGCGATGAAAGTGTACCTGTAACGGCAGAGTTAACTCAAGATCGTTATCAACTAGTCTCCGAGCTTGCCTTTGACCATGCCATTTTAAGTGCAATTAACATCAATTTAGGTTACACCGACTATGAACATGGTGAAATTGAGTTTGGTGTTGTAGGAACGCAATTTACCAATGAAAATTACGAAGCGCGAATTGAATTTTTACATCACGAATTAGCGGGGTGGCGCGGTGGCATTAGTGGCCACTACAAGAAGTCAGATTTTGCCGCGGTTGGCGCCGAAGCATTTTCACCACCATCAGTGACAGAAACCTTTGCATTAGCACTAATTGAAGAGCGCCATGTTGGCGACTGGTTATGGCAATTGGGTGCGCGTGTTGAACGAGTGACCATTGACGCTAACAACATGTTACTTCCAAGTGCGGCAGTGCACGGTCACGATGATGACGACCACGACCACGACCACGACCACGACCACGACCACGACCACGACCACGACCACGACCATGGATCTCATGATGACCATGCACATGACGAGATGGACGTGACACGTGTTTTTGACAGCAAATTTGAATTTGAACCCTTTAGTTTATCCGCTGGTGCTGTTTGGCAATTTACCGAAGGTTACAACTTAGGTATCTCGGTATCTCATGCTGAGCGTGCGCCTTCTGCTGCTGAGTTAATGTCGTTTGGTCCGCATATTGGTACTCGCTCATATGAAGTGGGAGCTGTGTTTGCGTTACATCAAGATCACGGTGAAAGTCACTTAGGTTTGACGGACAAAACCATTGAGATGGAAACGTCTAATAATATCGATTTAACCTTGAGAAAATTCACGGGTGATGTCGGTTTTATCTTCAATGCGTTTTACAACCACGTAGATAACTATTACTACCAAGAAAACACAGGATTGTTTGCTGAAAACGGTCATAACCACGACCACGGTGACCACGATCACGATACACATGGTCATGACGCGCACGACGATCACGACCATGGCGGTGAATTACCAGTTTATTTATTTAAACAAGCTGACGCTGTTCTGCATGGTTTTGAAGCACAAGTGTTTTGGCAAATTGATGACGCCTTCAAGCTAACACTACAAGGCGACCATGTGCGTGCGCGTTTAAAAGACGGCGGTAATTTACCTCGCACATCGCCAAGCAGATTGGGCGCTGAGCTTGCTTACGAGTTAAGTGATTTTACTGCACATATCAGTGCTATGCGTTACTTCAAACAAGACAAAGTTGCCGGTTTAGAGACCAGTACCGACGGTTACACCTTAGTTGACGCTAACGTGAGTTGGCAAATGCCAGTGACAGCGCTTGATCTTGAGTTGTACTTAAAAGCTAGCAATCTAACTGACGAAAAAGCAACGGTGCACACTTCCTTTATTAAAGACATTACACCTGTTCCTGGGCGTTCATTCGCTTTAGGTATTCGTGGATATTTCTAATTTAAAAAATAATAAGTGATTATGATGAAAACAAAACTCAATTTAATTTTATGTGCCATGTTAAGCACAACGTTGATCGCTTGTGGCGATTCAAAAACAAACATCACAGAAAAAGAGCCTGTGGTTATTCCTAACCCTGGTGGTGATGACCATAGCCATGACGAAGTAAGCTCAGAAGGTCGTTTGGCATTTACCACGTACGGCGCTAATGAAATTAATATTATTGATTTAGAGCACAAAGAAAATATTGCCACGATTAGTACACAAGGTTACGCAAAATACATTTATGCCACGGAAAACAAGCGTTACGCTGTGTTAGCTCAAGTAGATGATAGCCAAGTACAGTTTTTAGATGGTGGTATTTGGCAAGAAGATCACGGCAATCATTTACATCCATATCAAGAAGATCCTAAGTTGATGGATTTTCATATCGACGGTGTTAAACCTGCTCATGTAACGACAAGTGATGATGCGGTTGCCTTATTTTTTGATGGTAATGACGAAACTGGCGACAATGCACAAGTTGTTATGTTTAACGAAACACACGTTGCTGAAAACAGTAGCGAAGCACCTGTATTAAATTACGACACTTATATGCACGGTGCGGCGCAAGCACGTGGTGAATTTCTTATCAGTACGTTAAGAGACGCGAATAGTGCAACGTCATTGCCTGATAAAATTGCTTTGTATGAAGCGCATGGCGATCATTTTCATCAAGAGCAAGTGTTTGATGTATCTTGCCCAGGCTTACACGGCAGCGCTCAAAACCATGATTATGTCGCATTTGCCTGTACTGACGGTGTAGTGGTGATCAAACAAGAAGGTGAAACCTTTACCGCCAGTAAAATTGCCAACACGGAAGACTTTGCTGCTGACCAACGTATCGGCACATTAAAAGGCCATCATGATACTGAGCAATTTATCGGTATTGCGGGTAATGAAATGTTCATTGTTGACCCAGAGCACGGTGAAATTGAAAAAGTACAGTGGTATAACGCTAGCGAAACATACTTATCGGGCGGTGAATTTAGCTTTGATGGCAAATATGGTATTACGCTTGAAGCAACAGGTACATTAACCATATTTGAAGCTTATGTAGATGGTGGTCACGCGCACTGGGAAGTGATACACAGCATCGAAACTAGCGAGCACGACATCAGCGAAATGCCAGCAAAACACAGTTATCGTTTAGCGGTTTCACACTATGAAAACGTGGTTTATGTGAGCGATCCAATCAGCAAACAGGTGGTGAAATACGACTTAGCCACAGGTCAAGCTGTTGACGAAATAGAGTTGAGTTTTGTCCCTGATCGCATGGTGTGGTTAGGCATAGTTGGTGGTGCTGCTGATCACTAATTCAGCAAACTAGTTCAGCAAAAAAGCAAACATAACCAATAGAAGGAGTAGAGCAGGTGCATAGCTTGTTCTACTCTTTTTTAGTTTTAAGGAACTGCCTTATTTAACACGCTAATATCTATCAGAATTTGACTACTTAGTCAGGAAATGAAACCCTCGTCGAATAAATATCTAATCACGTTACATCAATCAAAATCAAAACTAATTATATTTTTGAAAAGCCCTTTTTTGAAAATATAATTTTGATATCAAAAAATATGCGGTTTTATATTTGAAATACTCATGTATATTTGTTGAATACACGAACTTACATCGTTATAATTGCGCGCACATTTTTGTAAACCGCCTAAGCTAAGCTAGTAGCATCAAAGCAGGGCGTTTTTCAACAACAAGCAACAGTGGATAATTACATGACCAATAAAACTGTATTACATGCCAAGCACCTTGAAGCTGGCGCAAAAATGGTTGATTTTCATGGCTGGGAAATGCCAATTAACTATGGCTCACAAATAGAAGAGCATCATGCAGTTCGTCAAGACGCAGGTATGTTTGACGTTTCACACATGACCATTGTTGATATTAAAGGTAACGATGCAAAAGCATATCTTCGCCGCTTAATGATTAACGATGTTGCTAAATTAGAAGTAGCAGGCAAAGCACTTTACACGGGGATGTGTAATGAAGCGGGCGGTGTAATCGACGACCTTATCATTTATTTCTTCACTGACACTGACTACCGTTTAGTTGTTAACTCAGCAACACGTGAAAAAGACTTAGCGTGGATGAACAAACAAGCAGAAGGTTTTGACATCACCATTACTGAGCGTCCTGAGTTCGGTATGATTGCGGTTCAAGGCCCAGAAGCAAAAGCAAAAGTAGCCACTATTTTAACTGCTGAGCAAAATGCAGCTGTTGAAGGCATGAAGCCATTTTTTGGTGTTCAAGCTGGCGACTTATTTATCGCAACAACGGGTTACACGGGTGAAAACGGTTACGAAATTGTTGTACCAGAAGCACAAGCTGCTGATTTATGGCAACAACTAGTTGACGCAGGTGTTAAACCTTGTGGTTTAGGTGCACGTGACACGCTACGTTTAGAAGCGGGCATGAACCTTTATGGTTTAGACATGGATGAAGCGATTTCTCCATTAGCGGCAAACATGGCTTGGACCATTGCATGGGAACCTGCAGATCGTGACTTTATCGGTCGTGAAGTATTAACAGCACAGCGTGAAGCTGGTGACCAAGCTAAACTTGTTGGTTTAGTGATGACAGAAAAAGGCGTATTACGTACAGGTTTAAAAGTTATCGCTGAAGCAGGTGAAGGCGTGATCACATCAGGTACTTTCTCACCAACTTTACAACATTCTATTGCCATGGCTCGTGTACCACGTAGCGTAAAAATTGGTGATGAAGTTGAAGTTGAAATGCGTAAAAAATTAGTTAAAGTTAAAGTGGTTAAGCCGAGCTTCGTACGTAACGGCAAAAGTCAATTGGACTAATTTTCAACATGCTCTATAGTGAATTCGAGTAGAGCATAAACAGTTTTTAAATTTAATAACAATTACAGACACAATTAGGAAGAATAACATGAGCAACATTCCTTCAGAATTAAAATATGCAACATCACATGAGTGGGTACGCAATGAAGGTAACGGCATCGTTACTGTGGGTATCACAGAGCATGCACAAGAGCTTTTAGGTGACATGGTATTTGTTGAGTTACCAGAAGTTGGCGAAAGTGTTAGTACTGGTGATGACGTAGCTGTAGCTGAGTCTGTAAAAGCAGCTTCAGACATTTATGCTCCAGTGTCAGGTGAAATTGTAGAAGTTAACGAAGATTTAGAAGACTCTCCTGAGTTAGTAAACTCTGACGCATTTGGCGACGGCTGGATGTTCAAAATTAAGTTAGAAGACGAAGGTGAGTTAGACAGCCTACTAGACGCAGAAGGCTACGAAAACTCAATCGACGAAGACTAATCGTCGCGGGACAAATAGTGTAAAGCCCTGAAGTGTATTTCAGGGCTTTCTTTTTATTTTTTACTTACTGTCACTTCTTAGGTAAGCAGTTTTATGACTACTCAATCAATTAACAACGTTAAGTTGGAAGATTTAGAACAAACACAAGACTTTATTCGTCGCCACATTGGTCCGGATGAAGCACAAACTCAGGCCATGTTAAATGAAATTGGTGCTGAATCTGTTGATGCATTAATTAACGAAATTGTTCCAAGCGACATTCGTTTAGCAGACCTTCCTGCGATTGAGGAAAGTAAAACAGAAGTTAAAGCATTAGCTGACTTAAAAGCAGTTGCTAGCCAAAACAAAGTAAACAAAAGCTACATTGGTTTAGGTTACTACGGCACGCTAACACCAAACGTTATTTTACGTAACGTGTTGGAAAATCCAGGTTGGTACACAGCGTACACACCTTACCAGCCAGAGATTGCTCAAGGCCGTTTAGAGTCATTATTGAACTATCAGCAAATGTGTTTAGACCTAACAGGTTTAGACCTAGCATCTGCCTCATTACTTGACGAAGGTACTGCGGCAGCTGAAGCAATGGCATTGGCTAAGCGTGTATCGAAAAACAAAAAATCAAACCTGTTTTTCATCGCTGAAGAAGTTTACCCACAAACAATTGACGTAGTAAAACAACGTGCTGAAATGTTCGGTTTCGACATCGTTGTTGCAGCGGCTGACACAGTAGGTGAGCACGACGTATTTGGTGCACTTTTACAATATCCAAGTGCTACAGGGGAAGTACGTGACATCAGCGAGTTAATTGCTAAAGTTCAAGCCAACAAAGGTATTGTTGCTGTAGCTGCTGACATCATGAGTTTAGTATTACTTAAAGCGCCAGGTGAATTAGGTGCTGACGTAGTGATCGGCTCAAGCCAACGTTTTGGTGTGCCAATGGGTTACGGTGGCCCACATGCTGCATTTTTCACAACTAGTGACAAATACAAGCGTTCAATGCCTGGCCGTATTATTGGTGTATCAAAAGATACGCGCGGTAACAACGCATTACGTATGGCAATGCAAACACGTGAACAACACATTCGTCGTGAAAAAGCCAACTCAAACATTTGTACAGCGCAAGTATTGCTAGCTAACATGGCGGCGTTCTACGCGGTGTACCACGGCCCACAAGGCTTAAAAACAATTGCTAACCGTATTCACCGTTTAGCTGACATTTTATGTTTAGGTACAGCATCTAAAGGTTTACAAGCAGTTCACGCTAACTACTTTGACACTTTAACATTTAACCTAGACAACAAAGATGAAGTAGTTGCTCGCGCATTAGCAGCAGACTGCAACTTCCGCACAGACGTTGACGGCCAAATCAGTGTTTCACTTGATGAAACTACAACACGCCAAGACGTAGCGGTATTATTTGACGTATTATTAGGTGAAGGCCACGGTTTAGACGTTGCGGCACTTGACCAACAAATTATCGACTGTGGACACTCATCGATCCCAGCGACACTTGTACGTGAATCAGACATTTTAACGCACCCTGTCTTCAACTCGTACCACAGCGAAACAGAAATGCTTCGCTACATTAAAAAACTAGAAAATAAAGACTTGGCCTTGAACCATTCAATGATTTCATTGGGTTCTTGTACCATGAAACTTAACGCAACGGCGCAAATGATCCCGGTATCTTGGCCTGAATTTGCCAACATGCATCCATTTGCACCAATTGACCAAGCACAAGGCTACAAAGCTATGATCGACGAGCTTGGCAAATGGTTAGTTGAGTTAACAGGTTACGACAACATTTCAATGCAGCCAAACTCAGGTGCTCAAGGTGAATACGCTGGTCTTATCGCGATTCACAAGTACCACGAGAGCCGCGGCGAATCACATCGTAACATCTGTTTGATCCCTTCATCAGCACACGGTACTAACCCAGCGTCAGCACAAATGGTTGGTATGAAAGTAGTGGTTGTTGACTGTGATAAAGAAGGTAACGTTGACATGGCAGATCTGAAAGCAAAAGCTGAAGAACTGCGTGATAACCTATCTTGTATCATGATCACATACCCGTCTACTCACGGTGTATATGAAACAACAATTCGTGAAATTTGTAACATCGTTCATGACAACGGCGGTCAAGTTTACCTTGACGGTGCTAACATGAACGCACAAGTGGGCTTAACATCACCAGGCTTTATTGGTGCTGACGTATCTCACTTAAACTTACACAAAACATTCGCTATTCCACACGGTGGTGGTGGCCCAGGTATGGGTCCAATTGGTGTTAAATCTCACCTTGCTCCGTTTTTACCAGATCACGCATTAGTGACAGTAAACGAAACCACTAAAGGTAACGGCGCGGTATCAGCGGCTCCATTTGGTAGTGCAGGCATTTTATGTATTTCTTACCTATACATCGCTATGTTAGGTAAAAAAGGTGTAACTGACTCAACTAAATACGCGATCACCAACGCTAACTACTTAGCGAAGAAATTAAGCGAGCACTTCCCAATTCTTTACACTGGTGCTAATGGCCGTGTAGCTCACGAATGTATCGTTGACTTACGCCCATTAAAAGAAGCGTCAGGCATTACAGAAATGGACGTAGCTAAGCGTTTAATGGACTACGGTTTCCACGCTCCAACAATGTCGTTCCCAGTAGCGGGTACGTTAATGATCGAACCAACTGAGTCAGAAAGCAAAGTTGAAATCGACCGTTTCATTGAAGCGATGGTGACTATTCGTGATGAAATTCGTAAAGTAGAGCAGGGCGAGTGGACGTTAGAAGACAACCCTCTTCACAACGCACCACACACATTAGCTGACATTACTGGCGAATGGAACCGTGGCTACTCAATTGCAGAAGCAGTATTTCCAGTACCAGCAGCGGCTAACAACAAATTCTGGCCAACAGTAAACCGTATCGACGACGTATACGGCGACCGTAACTTAGTTTGTTCATGTCCAGCAACGGATACGTATAAAGACTAATTAGCTATTGTGTAGCGACATCTAAAATTTAGACAAACCTATAAAAAAATAGACAAACTCCGGTTTGTCTATTTTTTTGCCTTTTCATCCTTATTAAAAAGTCCAATGATGACGATTGGGGGTCAACTCAAGGTCATTTATTACTGTTTGACTGATTTGAGAAGTGTTGTAATGGCAACACAGTTTGCTCGAAGCAGTCGTGGAAATCTTCTTGTCTAGCGAAATTTTAGTGACACTTCCGAGATATAAGTGACACTTCCGAGATATAAGTGACACTTCCGAGATTTTTTCCTAATTCTAGTTCATTCTTAAACGATAGTTTTTGATCGGTTTAGGAGCTCCCGATATGTATGCGACTGTACTTGAACAGCATCTTATAGATTACTCACCTAATGTATTCTTCTACAGCCCTTTGCAGGTTGATGACGCTTTTGTGTTTGTTTTACATCGGTTGTTCCGAACGTTATCCGAAATGGTGGGAGATGGGATTGTTGAGGTATTGCATGTTGCGGTTTGCCCTAAGACACACATTCCAACCGTTCAGCTGATGCTACCACCCCAGCTTAATGAGAAAGACTTTGGCTCATTATTTGATGATACGCAGAGACTATTGCATCAAGCAGCTGCTCAAGAGTGGAAGCGGCAGTCAACTGAGGAGAAGCTGTAATGAATATCTTATTTTTATGCACCTCGAATTTAAATCGCTGCAAGACAGCTGAAGACCACTTTGCTGTGAAAGACCCACTACGCGTCTATCGCTCAGCAGGTTTGAGCGAGAAAGAGTGCAAGCGAAACAGTACAACATTATGCAGTGAAGAGCTGCTCGAATGGGCAGATGTTGTGTTTGTTATGGAAGACGAACATGTGCGCCGTATCGAGCAATACACTGGTCAGCGCTTCTTAGACAAAGTCATCAACCTCAATATTCCTGATGTTTATCAGTACGGTGAGTCTGCTTTGATAGAGCAACTTGAAAAGCGCAGACAGGCAATGCAATTTGAAGAGTTGTTTGCTCGTATTGAATCGCAATCTTCAGCTCGCGCTGCACTCCGTTTATTTGAGGTAAGTGCTACTGAGCTTGCTGAAACTTATCAATCTGGGAGTGAAGAGCTGGCCGTAACTTTTAAACCGAGTTTAACCGAAAAGCAATCTTAAAAAGTAGTGGTTTTAATGAATATTCCAGAGCTTATTTATTCAGAGACCTACGCTGAGCTCTATCAAAAGGAATGAAGTAACGCATTAATGATGCATGAAGTTCCTATCAGTCAAGGAATAGCGGAAGGGAGTTTTGGAAGCCACCTCCTTTGATTAATGGCTTTAATACCTACTTCAAATTCGAACGTATTTTGATCAATTTCTCATTTGAAAGTTCCGATTTACTTATTCAAGTAGATTTTAAATTTGGATCTCTAGATGTCTATTTTCTGTGGTTTTTATATAACTTCCCAAGATGATAATTCATTGGCATTTTAAGTGCTTACGTTTGTGCATGAGGAGAGTTTTGACAGGCATTTAATTATCGCTATATTATTATAAGTTATTGATTTTGATCGAAAATTTGATATTTTTGCAAATGTGATTTACTCTTTTAATCAATAATTGATTTATTGATTAAGTTTTACGATGAAGAGACGTCAAAATATTACCAGAGAGGTGCGCGATGGCTGGGTTCGTAAGTTTGAAAAATTAAATAAACAGAGTCGTCTTTATTACTCCTTTATTACCACTCAAGATATAAAATCAATGGGTAGCAAATCGCGAACCCCCGACTTTGAAGAGCGAGGGCAAGATCGAGACTTATTATCTACTAATGAGAGAATGTTTTTTTACCGCTTACGTTTTTCAAAGAAGTTTGTATCGATTAAAGAACAGTATCCTTTGCTGCCGCTTGAGCGAGTCATCGGTGTCGCTAAGCAATTAGGGGTTCGTTATCCAACATATCCATATTCACGAAGTGTAGAAGTCGTAATGACAAGCGACTTTGTGTGTAAAACTTTGTCTGGGAAGTTAGTTGTATACTCGATAAAAGACACAAAGGCTTTTAAAAATCTATCAGAAGCTCAGCGAAAAAATTTAGACAATAAATTAAAAATAGAAAAGGCGTTTTGGGAATCGAAAGGGGCAACTTGGTATCTTATATTGAGTGAGCAAATAAAAACAATTTTTGCCCAAAATTTAGAGCAACTTTTTCCTTCATGCTCTCTTACCGTAAAGTTACAAATATTTCATCCGAGATGGCTACAACTGTTTAGCAACGGTTTAAGTTATAAAAAGCAACGTTTGAGCGAGCTAGTCACAGCAATCGCTTTAGAGCTCGGTATCAGTTATCAAGAGTCTGTTGAGATTTGCCAGTTTTGTATCTGGAATAAGCATATTAAAGCAAACCTATCTTCTATTAAATTAAGGTATGAGTTATCTCTTGAGCAATTAGGTTGTGAGGTTAATCGTGGCTGATGAACTACAACTTGACGATCTTTTAACTCCAGGCGTTGAGAATGAGTCAGCTTTAATTGTTGAGCCTCACATTGTTGTGTTTATTGACGGCACCACAGATCGGGTGCTTATGGTAAATATGACTAAGGAGCAAAAACCGAGTCTGTTTAGTTTAAAGGCTATTTATGACGAATTAGATAGTTTGATTTTGAGGAAGGCTATTTTAGATACACCTGCTCATTTACTTGTAAGTGATGAGAGCTTAACGGCTGAGCAAAGAGAGTTAAGAGACGCTAAGTTCCGAGTTATTGAGCCAATCATACGAAACATAGAGGAGTATTCACTTTCCAATACTTATGGGAAAAATACGGTAAAAAATTGTTTACTGATAGCTAAATCATTAGGCGTTACAGTGAATAGAACGCAATTGTATCAATGGGTTAATCGTTTTTTGAAAGCAGGCTCAAATAAAAATGCATTCCTAAGAAAACCCGGCAGTGGGCATGGAAAAAATAAAACATACCTCAAAAAAACTGGGCCAGAAAGAGGCGATGGCACTATTGGGCGAATGATTAATGATAACGATAAGCGGCATATTGAAACAATTATTAGAAAGAAAATATTCACAAGGGCACCACTTAGCTATGCTGAAGCTTATCAAGTTTATCTCGACACTTATGCAAGTGACCCTGTCATTAATATTCATACCGGTGAGATCTCAAAGTTAAAACGCTGGGATGACGAGTTACTATTATCTCTAAAGCAGTTTGAAAACTATGCGTCCAAGTTTAGGAACAAAAATAAAGCTAAGGAGCAAGAGGCGCAAGGAACATCTGATCAGCACTACAAAGATGTGGCAGGTTTAAAAGGAAATCTAGAAGAGTTTTATGCTGAAGGTCCTGGGCATGTATATCAAATTGATGAGACACCTTTAGCAATTGAATTAGTGGATGAATTCGATCCAACTCGCCAGAAACGAGTTGGGCGGCCAACTTGTTACTCTGTTGTAGATTTATTCAGCTCAGTGTGGGTTGCATTATTGTTAACATTTGCAAAAGCGTCTGCTCACACAGCGCGTGAAATTATTTTTATAGCCTTTCGAGATAAAACAAAGTTCTGTGAAGAAATCGGTATAAAGCTTAATCATCCTTTTAATATCTCTGGTAAATGCAGATGCATTATGGTCGATAATCATGAGTTTAAAGCTGAATTAGAGAGATCCTTAAGCCAAGATGCACATATCGAACAGATTTATAATACCGAAGGTCGGTCAAACCAAAAAGGTGCTGTAGAGCGAAAACATAAGTCTCTAGAGGACTTCTTGTTTGGGCTTGTTCCTGGGGTGGGAAGGAAAAATATAGCTGATTATTTAAAACGAAATTTGCGAAAAGATGCTCTTTTAAATATTCGTGAGTTGTATCAGCTACTTATTGACTTTATCACTACCTATAATAACTTTGCGCCTGTTGAGAGCCTGACTTTAACAAAGGAAATGAAGCAAGATGGGGTACAGAAGGTTCCAATGTCTAAATTTGAATGGGGACTTAAGCATAGACCCGGCTATTTAAAACCTGTTAATGAGACTGAGTTATATTTTTCACTTTTAGAGGTTGGGCAGGTCACAGTACATCGAGAATATATACTGCTACCTGGTCGGTATTTTAAGTCCGCTGGCAAATCATCTAAGGGATTGAAATACAACTGCCAATGGATATTGGAAAACGGAGTACAAGACGTTAAAAGAGGAAAAGAACTGCCGAAGTATCCTTGTCGCTTTATGCGTTACTCATTAGGCGTTATCTATATAGATACGCCAGATGGTTTGAAGCCTGCTTATTTACAATCAGTTGACCGATTGTATGAAAACATGCCAGCAGAGTTAGTTGCTAATTATAAAAAAGAAGAGAAAATTGAAAATAATAAACTATCAACATCTTATCAAGAAAATTTAAGTGCTGTCCGAATTAATGCTGAAAATATTGTTGCGAATGCACTACTTGAAAAGCAGCAGATTAGTGCTAATGCAGCAAACTCTCAAGATTTATCAGCAAATAGAGATGAAGCAATCAAACGTGAAATTGAAGCTTCTTCAAATCAATTTAAACAAATGACAGGAGTCGGGATCGATCAGGCTCTAAATAGTGATAGCGAGATTGAGAGCACAGACCCATCAGTGGAACAAGCTTCATCAGAAGCAGCACATCCGTTCGCACAGAAAATGAAAGAGCGGCTAAAAAACAATCGTCGAGGTAAAAGTTAATGGGGTTTCAAGTTGCGCAATATTACAAGTTAAACTCACCTCTTCTCAGCGGTAATCCTTTGATTGAATGCCTACCATTACGTTTGTCTCAGGAAGCTTTCTGGGATGCTGTCGTTGACTTGGTTGAAGTTCCAGAGAAACTGGATAGTTTCGATGTGGAAACGAGGGAGTTATTGGCGTCAGAGATTATGAAATCTGTTTGTCCAACTTCAGAATATTTTGATATTTATTGTGATCTCCTTAATACCTTAAAAGAAGGGTTTATTAGTCGAAACCCTTTAGATTCTAACACTGAAAAGTGGAAGAACAATATAGCAACGAAAACGTATCAACGAACAAGAACAACGGCCCCTAATATTAAATTTACCGGCATATCTGGAATGGGAAAAACGACCGTTGTTGATAGCATTCTTGCGCTTATTCCACCTGTTTTGATTCACCCACATGATGGTCCTTTTGGCGTTGAGACGACTCATATTAACTATATAAAAGTCAATATTCCCGGAGAGGCAGACAGCAAGTCCATATGTTTGGCTATAGCTTCAAAAATAGATGCCGTGTATGGGACTGACTATGAAACGCAGTATGGGGCACTGAAAAGATCAGTGTGTATAGATAAGATTATTACTTTATGTACAACACTATTAATAGGAATGATCATTTTTGATGAGATTCACAACATCTGCTTTTCATCACCCAATGAGCGAGCATTGATTTTTACTTTATTTGACCGTTTTTCTCATGAGGCAAGAATACCAACTATCAAAATAGGTACGTTTAAAGCAAACCGACTGTCTAACAAAGTTTTTACTAATGCTCGTCGCCTAGGAATGCCTGTAGATTGGGCTAATTTTTCTGCTGAATCTGAAGACTGGAAAATGCTGGTAGAGTATGCATGGAGTTATCAACTAACTAACGAATATCAAGAGTTAACTCAAGAGTTAGCTCAAAGAGTTTACGAGTACACTTGTGGTGTACCTCATTGTTTATTTTTTCTTATTGAGCAGGCGAACAAATATTGTTTGAGAAACGGAATCGATAAATTTTCAAAGGAAGTGTTAGCCACTGTTTTTAATTTGAAATTTTCGATTATGAAGCCTGCAATTTTAGCATTAAAACATGGGAAAATTGATGCTTTCGACGACCTGATGACGACAAATTCAGATTTAGATGTCGAAACTACAAAGCTCATTAAAAAGTTATTGAAAATTGCTGATGAGAATAAATTTACAGGCCAAGAATCAAAAGCAATTATCGAACAGATTGAACCTTACATGATGGAGTACAGCTTTACTAAAAAAGAGTTAGCTACTTTTAAACGGCTAGAGAAGCAGGTTGCATCAGTACCATCAAATTTACCGAAAGAAGACGATGGTTACGAGGATTTGCCAATATGAGTATGCCTCATTGTAAGATATTGCCTGGTGAACATACTTTTTCATGGATGTTACGGAGTTATTTAGCATCAGGAGAAGACGATTTTCTATCTTTTCAAAAGCGGCGAGGCATTTTTGATCGAGGCATAACGGCCAACAAAATATTTTGCGACACAACATCTCAACTCTATAAATTATTAGAAACTAATCATGGTGTTTATTCCAATAATCTATCACTAGTACCTTGGCAAATATCGACTGGAAAGCCCGTATCTGAATTAGAAAAATTAATATCCTTTTACACGCATATGAATGAGCAACAGATGTTCTCATTTTCAACAGACTGGCATAGCTGCGCAGATTGCAGAGAAGAAGATTTAAACCACTATGGGACTAGTTTTTGGCATGCGAAGCATCAAATAACCAGTAGTTTTAGATGTTACAAACACAGGTGTGTGCTTCAGACTGCAAACCCATCAATCAAAAATTTGTATTATGAACAGTTGCCTCATCAGAATATGAATTGGTCGCCTTTAGTGATAGAGCCTTCTAGTACGATCATATCATGGCAGGATTTTATTGATTCATATTTAGAAGCTGATGCATCGTTACAAATACCGCTATGGGATTTAAAAGATAACATTGTATCCAGGCTAAATTTGCCTGTCTCAAAGCGTGCGGGGAGATTGAAGGTATGTCAGGAATTGAATGTGGATTTCGAAAAAGTATTGGGCGATAAGTTATTAAGATACCTTTTTAGGGATTTTGCCAGACCAACAGAGAGAGGAAGTATCAATATACTGAGAACGATGTTTGCGGGCCAGCATAAAAGTCATGGTGTTAGAAATTATGTGTACTGGTTGGCTCTTTATTACTGGTTAGAAAATCGCTAGAGCACGGTCCTGTGTATTCTTTTTTCCCAAAGCCTTTACCCGATGAAACTGTTTATAGCCTGCTTTGCCGATTTCACCTGGCTTCTGCTCAAGCTTCATTTAAAGGCAATACATTGAAGTTGTTTAAAATAAATGGTTCTCGCCCCAATAACGAATTCCCATCATTTTTGAATGAGTTTGAAGGATTAAGTGGGATTGATATGCCCACTCTTATTAACCAGATGACGAGTTTTCATTATTACGAACCATTTTTATCGCCTGACATGTGCTTAAGGCTTTATGACTCACTCAGAACGGGTAAAACAGAAAGTTTACAGAGTCAATTAGGAATAGTGGCAAGTAGATTCACGTATGGAAAGGAGTTGAAATCTTGCCCCTTATGTATGAAGGAAAATATTGATACTTACGGGACCACATATTGGCATTTGGAGCATCAAATTACAGGGGTATTATCGTGTCCAAAGCATAAGTGCATTTTGAACAGCGAAGTGTGCTCTCCAATAAAATTGCTTTTACCTAAGCTAAATAAAAATCTAAATGTAGAAGTATTTGACGGTGAAGAATATCGATTTTCGTCTTTACTGGCATCTGAACTACACGACCTCAATTGCGATATCCATTTACCTGAATTATATAATGCGTATTGGGATCGTTTGAGAGAGCTTGGTTTGCTCACGCAGTGTGGGCGTGTTAGGCAGGCAACGCTACACAAGCTAGTTCAAAAATGCTTAGAGAGGCTAAGTGATAAAACTCAGCATTTTCGAACACTCTATCACCAAGTCCAGAAGGATTATTTTCCTCAGTGTTTACTTTATCAAAGAAGTGTTCAGCATCACCCTATGCAGCATTTTGCATTTATCTTCTCTTTATTTGACAGTTGGGAGCATTTAAAAAAATTCATAGTTTCGGAACACACTTGTGATGCCTTGCCTAACAATCAATCGGTAAAAGTAGAGCTGGATTGGTCCTATTTTATTAACCAGCTTATCAATGGTCAAAGCCTTCGAAAGGTAGCTGCGTCAGCAGGTGTATCTATCGCAACATTAAAAGCAAGGGCGATTCAATATCAAGTCCCTATAGCTACTCGTCCTAGTAAGGTTTTCGACAAAGAGCGACGAATTATTTGGCGGAAGCTACTCATAGGTAAACCAACTGAAGATATTGCAACGGATTTGGGGATTTCTCAGGGAGCTGTGGAACAAGTACTCAAGTGCTACCCAGAAGTCAAAGAGTTGAGAGCTAGGATTAGGTATAAAGCCAAACGAGATGAAATGCTGGCAGTATTGGAAAAGTGTATCAGAGACAACCCAAGCTTTACGCGAAATCAGATTAAGCAAGCTGAGAATGCAGCTTATATGTGGTTGTTTAAACATGAGAAGAGCTTGTTAAATAAGGTATTGCCTAAGGCTATATTAAGACAAAGAAGGCATATCAGAACTTAAATAATTTAAAGGGATAAGAAGATTTTTAATCTAGTAAATTATTTTATTTAATGTAAAGTTATTTACAAATGAATAAAAATAAGCAATTGGACAGTGCATACACTTTTTACGTGGCTTGGTAATCGCGATATTGAAAACATGGAACAGGAGCAGAACGCTGCTATTGTTTCACTTGCGACAAAATCTGAAGTTCCATTTGATAAAATAGTTATTCTTTCCAACAAAGATGAAGCTAAGTGGGATTCGTTTGAGCGCTTCCTGAAAAAGCGGATGGCGATGATTAGCCGTCCTTCTAATGATATCAAAATCCACTTAGCGCAAATCCAAAGTCCGATTGACTACCAGTCTATTTCAATCGAAACAGAAAAATGGATCACAAAGTTATCTGAAGAGTCAGACAGGCTCTCAATTAACCTAACTTCTGGCACACCTGCCATGACAACGCTTTCAGTGCTTCATGGAAAGGGAAAGTCCAATACACGCTTTGTGCAATCGTCCCCGAATAACGTTATTGAAGAAGTCGAAATACCACTGGATTTCGGTAAAGAATACGTTAGGTCTGCCTCGAAGAACATTGCACATACGGCGACCTCATTACCACAGGTACAAAAGGCGTTTTCAGATTTAACTGCCAAGTCAAAAACAATGACTGATGTGGTTGAAAAGGCAAAGAGAATAGCCGCTTCTGAAGTTCCTGCCCTTATTTTAGGTGAAACAGGTACTGGTAAAGAGCTAATGGCAAATGCTATCCATAAAGGTAGCCTGAGAGGCGACAAGCCTATAAGAGTCGTAAACTGTGGTGCGCTTGCTGAAAATCTAGTTGATTCAACACTGTTTGGACATAAAAAAGGGGCGTTTACTGGCGCAGATAAAGATTATGCAGGTCTATTTGAGCAAGCTAACGGTGGAACCTTATTTTTAGATGAAGTTGGAGAATTAAAGCCTGATATACAAGTTAAGCTTCTAAGAGCATTACAGCAAGGTGAAATTACCAGACTTGGTGATATAAAAACCATTAATGTCGATGTGCGCGTTATTGCTGCTACTCACCAAGATTTGACCTCTTTGATTGAACAAGGAGATTTTCGTGAAGATCTTTTTTATCGATTAGCGGTGGGCATTATCAATATGCCACCACTTAGAGATCGACTTGAAGATATTCCAGTCATAGTTGAACAGCTGACAGACCAAATTAATGAGTCGGGGTCCAAACATCCAGACTATGTAAGTAAAAAAGTTTCCGAAAATGGAATTAAATTTATTTTATCTCAGTCTTGGTTAGGTAACATTCGTGAATTATGGAGCACATTGAACAGAGCTTTTCTCTGGACAGATGCAAAATTGGTAGGTGAAAAGGAACTGTCAGACGCGATCATAAATAGAAGACTTGATGAGCAAAATAATGATGTTAGGCTGTCTTTTAACGATAAAGTGGATATAGTTCAACTAACTGAAAATTATCAAAAAAAGTATGTTGAAGCAGCATTGAAAGCAAGCGGTAATGTTAAGAAACACGCTACCCAAATGTTGGGCTTAAAAGACCATCAAACGCTAACAAATTGGATGAAGCGATTGGGGATTCAAAATGAAAAAGAGCAATAATTTAGAATTTGGCATTGTGCTTGCCATATAGGAAGCGACACAAGGAATAATAAGGAATGAAGCAATCAATGAATTTTGAGCACATCCAAACCAAATGGCCTGAGTTACATCTGCTTGCTGCATTTGATAAATGCATAAAAGGAGGTGTGTGTTTATGAATATTTCTAGTTCAACCCAACCGTTAACTGGTATTTGCGATTTGCAACAATGGGAAAGAGAATTCCTAGATGTTTCACCACGCCAAAGCCTTTTAGGTAAACCAATTTGGGCCTATAAAGTAACGGATGAAGAGCTTACTTCTCTTCGATTAAAACTAAAGAATATGCTGGGGGGGAAGTCACCTAGCGTCGTTTTTAACGCTTCAATTATATTTGATAAATTGTTTGTTCTGTATTCAGCAACATGGCTACAAAGAAATTACGGTGGTGGAAGAGATAAGTGGCAACCACTTTTCGATAGTTTAGGTATTAGGGATTACCGCCCTTATTATCAGTCATCCGTTCGAGGAGCTGTGGAAAGAGGTTTAGATTCCTGGAAACAGACTATTTTTGATACCACTAGAGATGAGTATTTCGCTACTTTATTTTGTCAAGGGGGGTTTCCAAGAGCAATATTAACAGGAGAAAATGAAACTCATTTAAGACAATATCTTATCAACTTAATTGAAGAATATAGCCGTTTTCACCTTAGTAAATCATCGTATGAACTAGCGGCCGAATCCCTGCATAACTTACCGAAAAGCTTACAGCAAGATTCCTTGGCTAAACTAGCTGCATCCTTATTAGACGATCTTATTTTGTTAAGGGATGAACACCACCTTTATGCTGTAAAAGATCCTGTGTTGGAATTGGATGCTAAAAAACCTAAATGGAAGAACGATTTAAAGTTTCTCTTGGATGATGATGAAGCAACGGAGTTAATGCGAGTATTACTTAGAAGAGCTTCTAGCATTGTAAAAAGAGAAAAGCATCCTATTAGAGTTACACGCTTTTTACGTGAGGGACAAGAAGGGTGGCATATAGAAGCGCTGATACATTTAAATGCAACCATAAATCCTGATGATCTTAATGAGCAACTGGAAAATACAGAGCTACCTAAGTTTTTTGACATGTACTCCATAAGCTCGACACTCGAAAGAAAATTATCAGCTTCCTTTAATTTAAAAACGGATGGAGCAGAACGTTGGCAAGTATCTCGAAAAACTGTCAATTACTTTGGAGAACCAGCACAAAATGAACTAAGTTTTGAGTTATGGAGTGAAGATAAAAAGCTAACGTCAAATATCTACTACCGAGGTGAGGCATTATCAAATGAAATGCCTTGGATTTTCGCTTCAGCTTCTAAAGGCTTGATGTTCGTTGGGCAGGGTTCAGTAAAAAGTCATAATGAAAAAGTATACATAGTTTCTACAGCAGAGCCTGTGGCTTCAAATGCATTATCGACAGTCGAGCATGTTGGTACTATTGCAGGTTCTGAACGATCGATTTATGAAGTATATGGAAGTGCGAAAGTATCAACTATTCATGGTTCATTTAAAGTTATTACTGATTGCGTTAGTACTAATGTAGTTTTGTGTCAGGTAAAAGGTTCTTTAGAACCATTAGCTGTCGATGACAAAGTTTATAAAGGACTTCCAACACTTTTATCCAACCTAGACGGTAATATTGCTGAGATTCCAGTAGAAGAGTTATTTTGGAAAAGCAAAGAGCAAGATAAAGTTAGCGCATGGCAGGCTGATAATGTATTTGGTCGAGGTAATGTTATCTGGAGTAAAGATGGTGACATACTTTGGCAGTCAAACTTGAATGTTATTCCGGAAAAATCTAGTTTTACTCATCACCTAAATGCCACAGGTAGACTTGAAGTCAATGTCATTAATTTTAAAAATGATGGTGTTGCTTTATGCCAATCTCAGGAACGTTGGCTAAGGAGTGTTGAGCCAGCTATTTTAGGACAAAGACTCGATATTCAGTTGCCTAATGGTATTGCCGCTTCTGTCAGTGCTGACTTACGCTGGCCCAATTCGGGGTCATTATCTTTTGAAATTCCCACAGGCCAAAATGGCCTCTGCCTTATTTCACATACGGGACGCCCTGTTACAAAGTATCAACGAACATGTATTGATGATTTATACCGATGCTCATTAAAAGTTGTTTGTGACAATGAAAGTGCGATTTGGGGGTTTAAGATTAATGCTGTATTGATTAAGGAAAACAGAGGAGAACAGCGTGATGAAATCAAAGTTTCTTTAAATGAGCATTTACGTTTTGGAAATGTTGAAATATCTCCTGTAATGCTTATCGATTGTCAGGTACTAATTAAACTAGCTAATACCTTGTATGCACAGTCTGATGATACATGGGACTTTATTAGTTTTCGTGTGGAAAATAAGGCTTTGGGGTACAGTAGTAACTTAGCAAAAATATTCCCTGATAGACATTTGGCTATTCCTGTTTCTAATGAAAGAAGGAGCAAGGAAAAGTTCTTCATCAGCAATATCCATGCTCATAAACACCCAGATTCTATCAATTTAAAGCTTCGCCCAATGTGGAAACTCAATGAAAGTGAAGTTGTTATGGATGTTGAATATGACGAACAGAACAGAAAGTCTTTTGTCGTTCCTAAGGATTTACAGACTGGTCCTTGGCTTGTTTTTGCAGATCCTGAACATAAAGTTCAACCTACTGTAGTGACGGTTTTTGGTGAAAATGTTGATTTCGATGAAACATTATCTTGTGCGATTAAAAGTAATGATTTGAAATGGTTTCACGATGTTTTAAGACTAATGGAACAAGACCCGACTCACAAAGCTTGGAATGAATTAGAAATATTTATTGATGCTTTGAGCTTGGTTAGAGCTAATACATTTAATGTATTTATTCATATGGTTAATTACCCCAAGCTTTTTGCATTGTTACTGTTTAGAAAGTCAGAGCAAGAATGGTTTGAAGATGTTTGGAAACTACAAAATCAGCTTCCTTTTAGTTGGTTTTGTTTAGATTTAGAGCATTGGTACTCAGCTATGGATAGTCTTATAGCTAGGATAGAACGTGACGTTTCTTCTTTAGGGCTCGATGTTGTTTTGTCGCAACAACTAATGATGATGCAGATAGAAGACTTTTTGGAAAAGCTATCCTCTAAAGGTGAAGGCTTTGCAACGATCGCTGATATTCTGAGATACAAGAAAACTGGTAAAACATGTGACTGGATTAAAAATCACAATGATGATTGGAAATTAAACCAATTTGATTCCTTTCATATGGCAAAAAAAGAATTGTTCGAACGCCAAAATGGCAAGTTTATTTGTAGAATTCAATCTGCTAGAAAAGATGAAGAATTCAGGCACGAACTAAAACCAAATTTGATGAGAGCCGTATTGCCTCAAAAGCTATTTTGCTTGTTGATAAGTCAAACTCTTCCAGAGCATGTATATAAAAATCAATTTTTCATGTTGGAATTACCAGTACTGACCGCTTACTGGGCCGCAGGGCATTTAGATTCAGAAGATGACTTTCCTGTGAGTTATAAACCGTTTGGTCGTTTCTTACAAGTCGCAATTTCCAGGTTACTATCTGAGGATAGAGAGTGGGTTCATAAAGCGTATAGCTTGGCTCTTCAAGCTAGTTTTTTAATTTCCAAGGATTAGGTCAATGACTAAGAATATTCCGTTTACTGAGTTATACGAAGATATTTGTGAGCGAAGCTCTCAAGCAATATTGAGCAAAATGAGGTTACGAAACTCATCTCTGCGTAACTATATTCACCAAGAGTTATCAGCAAGATTTGGAGAAGGGAATAGTCTTTTGGCAGATCCTATTTTTGAGGCAATGTTTGGTTGGAATCCATCAAAGTCATCGCTGTTAGACTTAGTTGAAAAGAAAAAATTATCCACTTCTTTTTTTAATAACTTAACAACCCCACCATTGCCAAAACCAGCTGAAAAAGAGGATTACAAAGAGGAGCATGCTTCTCGGTATTGTAATGATATTAAGGAAGACTATTCATGGCCAGAAGCTAGACCACCATATCAACATCAATTAGAAGCTTGGGATTATTTAATGGATGATGATGTTAAGTCGGTAGTTGTGACAAGTGGTACCGGTTCTGGTAAAACGGAGTGTTTCCTTGTGCCACTATTAAACGATTTAGCAAAACAAGCTGAAGAGTCTGAAGATGATTTAGTTGGGGTACAGGCACTTTTTCTATACCCATTAAATGCACTAATAAATTCTCAACGAGAGCGTTTAAGTTCTTGGACAAGAGGATTTGAAGGTAAAATTAAATATAGTTTATACAATGGCGATACTGATACTAAGCCTCCTAAAAAAGACATATTAAGGAAAGAGCAAGCAGATACGCCTGAGAGGGTTAGATATAGAGAGATTATTAGAAATACTCCCCCACCAATACTGTTAACCAACGCAACAATGCTTGAATACATGCTGGTTAGACAGGAAGACCAACCAATAATTCAGCAATCTGAAGGTAAGCTCAAATGGATAGTATTAGATGAAGCACATACTTATGTAGGGTCGCAAGCAGCAGAGATTTCCTTATTGTTAACGCGTGTGATGCACGCGTTTAAAGTAAACCCTAGAGATGTTCGTTTCGTGGCAACATCAGCCACAATTGGTGATAAAAATAATCAAAAAGAAACAAATAAGCAGTTAAAGGCTTACTTAGCGAAGCTAGCTGGTATTGAGACAACACAAATTCATGTAGTTAATGGCGATAGGTTAATCCCTGCTATAAAAGATAATGATTCTACCGCGAAGCTAGATATTGAATATGCATCTTCATTAGATAGCGGAGAGTTATTTAGTTACTTATCTAGCTCACCAGTAGCTAAAAGTTTAAGAATAAAGTTAACGAAAAGGCCCATGAATTTAGTTGATATAGCTAAAGTCCTTTGGCCGATGGAAAATAAGTTAACCACTAATCATAAGAGAAAAGCGCTGTTACTGATTGATTTAATGGCGAAAGCATATTCGAGGCAGTATGGTGATCCCCAGGCATTTTTACCTGTTAGAGCACATTTTTTCCATCGAGCACAAAAGGGGATTTGGAGCTGTATTGATAACCAGTGTCCTGAGAAAAAAGGCACTTTGCTAGAAAGTGGTTGGGAATTTGGCAAAGTTTACCTTGAAGAGATGCGGCATTGTGATTGTGGTGCACCAGTATTTGAGTTGGCTCATTGCTCTGGATGTGGAACAAGTTCTCTAAATGCTGAAGAATTAGTTGTATCTGGAGGTAAGAGACAATTAAGTGTAAGAATTGGTGAGTTACTTGATGATTATGCTGATGAAGTCGAGATGCAACTAGATGATTCAGAGCAAGAAGAGCCAGAAAGTGAAGTTCTAATGACTAAGCATGCTCAAATCTTTTCTGCGTTAAAATCAGAAAAGGGAATTAGGTATTTAAACTTCAAAACAATGGCACTTTCATCTGCTTATGAAGATGGTAGCCACGCGATTAGCATTATTACAAACGATGATCATGATGGTTTACGTTGTGCTTGTTGTGAGAAAGTTGAAAAACAAACAGGTACGAACTTTAAGCGAGCAATACTTGGCGCACCATTTTTGATGGGGACTGTTGTACCTACTATGTTAGAACACGCCCCAGGAAAAAGTGATGATGTAAAAGATCTTCGTGGTAAACGAATGATAACTTTTACTGATAGCCGACAAGGTACGGCTCGTTTTTCAGCAAAAATGCAACTTGACTCAGAGAGAAACTTTGTCCGTAGTTATGTTTATCACCGTTTGGCAAATTTGAGTGAACAAAATGAGTTGGATGAATCGACACAGGGGATCATAGATGCTCTGAAGTCTATGGGGAAAACAGACGAAGAGATCATGAATGCTGTCCCTAAGTACCGTGATTCAATATCAAATACCTCATCAGTTTCGTGGTTTGATTTAGTAGAGCAGTTATCAAGTACTGATGAAGTTCAGTTACTTTCTGGTGCGATAGAAGCTGAACTAACAGATGATAAAAAAGGTCAGTTACAAACAGGCGAATATGCAGATAAAGAATCACTGCTTTCAGATCCAAAAAATTTAGCAAGACTATTCTTATATCGAGAGTTTGCTCGTAGACCAAAGACGCAAAATAGTTTGGAAACAATGGGGCTTGTAGCATTAACATATCCTGCTATTGATGCTATCAACGAAGAGCCTCAGTCATGGCGAAGTATAGGGTTGAATAACCTAGATGATTGGAAAGACTTCCTAAAAATATGTGTAGATTTTTGGATTCGTGAGAATACCTTTGTTGATATACCCAAGTATTATTTGAACTGGATGGGGGCACGAATCATGCCTCGAAGTCTAATTAGCTCTGATGACTCACCAAAAGATGAAATAGAAAAGAAAGCACTACGTAATTGGCCTATAGCTAAGCCAATAGGAAGTCTGCATCGATTGGTTCGAATGTTGGCAAAAGCGACAGGATTAAACCCAAAAGAAAACTGTATAGTATTCAATGATGTGCTGGAGGATGCCTGGAAAAAACTTCTAGAAACACATATATTAATTAAAGATTATAAAGATAGAGGTTATCGCTTAAATTTTGAAAAGGTAGCCGCTCCTCAATTAATGACTAAAGGTTGGTTGTGTCCCTACACTAGCCGAATTTTAGATACTACATTAAAAGGTATCTCTCCTTATTTGCCAAATGAAGATGAACGATTTGAGTACTGTACAAAGATAGATGATTTAACTTCAGAAGAGTTTATTGAAAAAGGTAGGGAGCAAGGTTACTGGAGTGATTTGAATGACCGTATTCTTGAGGGGGTTAGCTTAATACGTGCGGCAGAGCACTCTGCCCAACAACAAAGTTCGCGTTTAGCTGGATTAGAAAATGCCTTTAAATCTGGAAATATACAAATTTTAAGTTGTTCAACAACGATGGAGATGGGGGTTGATATAGGCTCCCTTTCAATGGTTGTTATGAATAATGTTCCTCCTGGTCCCGCGAACTATTTACAAAGAGCTGGTCGTGCTGGTCGTAGGCAAGAGTCAACTGCTATGGCATTAACGTTTTGTAAATCTACCCCACACGGTGAACGTGTATTCTCCTACCCAAAATGGCCATTTGAAACACCAATCAATGTACCTATTGTCTCACTAAATAGTAAACCTCTAGTATTAAGGCATATCAATTCACTAGTACTTTCAACTTTTTTAATGTCCATTTATCAAAGAGATGAGAGTATTTTGAAAATGCATGCAGGTACATTTTTTCTTGAGCCTGAAGCTGGTGGAAAATCAGTCATTCAACAATTCCAAGATTGGTGCTCAACAGATGCGCTCACTGATAAAAGGTTACTTGGAGGTATATCTCAACTGCGATTTGAAACCGTATTTTCCCTTTATGAATGTAAACGATTAGTTTCAATGGTTCAGGAAGAAATGCTCGAATCTTGTGATAAGTGGATGAAAGAATATGAATCCTTAAGTTTTCAATTGAGCCGTTGTGATAGCACGGGTGCTGGTGAGGCAGCTCTAAGGAAACTATCAGGTCAATTAAAACGTTTAAAAGAAAATTACTTGTTAGCTGAACTATCGGGAAGTGGTTTTTTACCTGGGTATGGTTTCCCTACAGGCGTTGTTGCGCTTGTAACGAACAGTAAAGATAGTAAAGAAAATCGGAATTCAGTTGGTAGTAAACAAAATAAATTCCAGCGAAGAGGCTATCCAAGTCGAAGTTTGGATGTAGCTTTAAGGGAATATGCACCAGGTGCGGAAATTGTATTGGACAGCGTTGTCTATCAATCACAAGGCTTGCAATTAAATTGGAAAATGCCGTTTAGTGAAAATGAAATTACTGAACAGCAGCTATTCCGAGTTTCTTGGGAGTGTAATGAGTGCCACACTACAAGTACTTCTTTAACTAAGCCTGAATATTGTACAAATCCTGAGTGTTGTTCAAGTGATATTACATGGCAGGAATATATTGTTCCGTCAGGGTTTACTGTCGATTATAGTACGCCATTACATAATGATTATACGCAGCCCAAATATTTGCCATTCAAAGAGCCCAAAATATCCTTAGAAGACGCTACTTGGCAACATCTACCTAACCCTGAGCTTGGTCGATATCGGACAAATGATAATGGAAAGCTGTTTCATTATAATGCGGGTAATGGTGCAGGTTATGCGCTTTGCTTGTGTTGCGGTAGAGCTGAAGCTTTGGATAACAACGGGGGTGTTTCTAAATTAACTAAACAGCATAAAAGGTTGCAGGGTACTAGTGTAGATAACAGTATTTACTGCCAAGGCTCTGACAACTCTTGGGCCATCAAACAAAGTAAATTTGGTATCGATAATAAAGTGACGCATCCATTTATGTTGGGGCATGATGTTCAAACTAGTATTTTCGAAATACAAATTAATGACCCAAGTACAGGTAATGCTATATTTGACTCTAAATTAATGTATACCCTTGGAGTCGCGATAAGAACAATACTTGCTCAACATGCTGGCATTACAACTAATGAGTTAGGGGTTGCTGTTCGTGATGTAACTCAAAGTGGTGGTTTAAAAGCTACAAGCTTATTTCTATATGATATGGCTTCACAAGGAGCTGGTTTTTCAACATCAATATTAAATAACTTTACCGAAGTAATAGAAGAAGCGAAGACTTACCTAGAGACATGCACCAACAAAGGGTGTGAAGGAGCGTGTCACGCATGCCTTTTGGATTATGATACACAACATGAAATTGATAACTTAGATCGAGTTTATGCTAATGATTTCTTGGTAACTTCTCAATTTACTGAAAAGTTAAGGTTGCCTAATGAACTGAGGTTGTTTGGTAATGACACCTTAGCAGAAATGGACAGAATGTCCTTATTAATATCGAAAGTTATAGATACAGATGTTACAGGTGTACGAATATATCTTGGTGGAGACATACAGGACTGGGATTGGCCTGAGTGGAAGTATAGGAATTGGATTAATCAACTTGCAGTATCTAATTTAGATGTCTCTATTTATATCGAAAGAAAATACCTTGAAAACTTTCAGCCAGATATCGCTTGGAGCATTCAAAAAGATCTTGTTCCGGGTATTAAGTGGTATGCGAGTGAGTATGATGTTCTACCTATCGAAAGTGGACATATGTTATTTGATGTCATTAAAGGTGAAAGCGTTCAATCCTGGGGAACGCTAGATAAAAATGCTTGTTTCCCAAATGAAACTTGGGGTGAGCCGTTAGATACACTTATTGTTAAATCAACCCTTTCAAGTAGCAATGAACTAGTTGCTGAACTGGTCAACCTTGACAATATATCAAGCCAGTCATCTTTAACCTCTGCAACCGTTATAGATAACGTAGGCGCAAGATTAAATTGCAATGTCCAATCTTTTGGCAGCAACCTATTAGCATTTATATCAGAGCATGACGATAGTCTTTTAGGAAAATTATTATGTGGTATAGAGAGTGCTTATTATTATGATAAGTTCTTAGTCTCTCCCTTAAGCTCATTCTTAATAATTAACTTTGTTGCTGCAATCAAAGAAAAAACAAATGAATTTGATTTGGAGCTTTACTCTGCATACCCGAAAAGAGATCGTGATAATAGAACACCTGTGTGTGTTGCTGATAATTGGCAAAATCATTCTGATCAGCCTTACTTTTATACACAGGTTAGTAAAAACTTTGGAATAACGGTATATCCCGAAGTTTCAGAGCCAAAGGATCTCCCACATGGTCGATTTTTACTCTTAAAACTGAAAGATGGAAGTGAAGTCAAGATCATATTTGATCAAGGGATGGGCTATTGGGCTACACGTTACCCATACCGGTTTAACACTTTTGATTTTACTAAAGATGAATTTGGTCAAGCTGATGCAGTCAGAAAATGGTCGTTTAAGTTAGAAGCTGCAAATCATGATTCATATATTGCAATTAAGTATGAGTAATATCTGATATGTATTTTTTAACTTCCCTTTGATACGTATTGTACAGATAAATACCAAAATGTAATAAATGTTACTTTTTTTAGTTTTCGATGTTGGTGTTTTCTTTTAACTAATTGTAATTATAGGTTTTTTTATTTTGGTCTGGTTCTCGCATTACAAGATTATCTAATCATGTGAGGAAAACGTTATGGCCTTTATTGTTAAAGAGCAAGATCGATTATTTGTTATACCAGACCTAACAAATAGCCAACACGCGCAAATAAGAGAAGGACAAAGAGGGATATCTAAAAAGCAGGTGATGCTGGCTTATCAATATGGTCGTGTTATTCACGCAAGACGTGCAACCTACTATGTGATTGGGAATAAAGAAATTGAAAAATATGGCTCAATTAAACCTGAGCTAAAAGCTATGAATGGAATCCAGCTTGTTATGTCCTCGAATGGAACAGTATTGACAGCCTTCCGAAATAAAGATCTAAGAAAGATCCGTCCATTCAAGCATAGCCACAAACATTTACATTAATTGAAGTTTGATTGCCATACAGTTAATCAAAATTAAAAGGATAGAAAATGAGTTTAAAGAAATTCGCAGTAGCAAAAGCTAGAGCACTCCCTGTTATTATTCTAGCGGATACCAGTGGCAGTATGTCGGTAGACGGTAAGATCGCAGCCCTAAATGAAGCCGTTCAAAACATGGTTTCGACCTTTAGACAAGAGTCAGCTCGACAAGCTGAAATTCAAGTGGGCTTAATCACCTTTGGCGGTGATAAGGCTGAAATGCATCTACCACTTGCTAAAGCATCTGAAATAGAAGCTATGCAGCCACTTGATGCGATTGGTCGCACACCGATGGGTCATGCGTTCGAATTAGCGACTGAGGTGCTTGAAGATAAAGAACTGATCACATCCCGCGATTATCGTCCTGTACTAATTTTACTTTCTGACGGTATTCCAACCGACAGTTGGCAAGCAGGTTTAGAACGTTTAACCACGAGTGAACGCGGTCAAAAAGCCAGTCGCTTTGCAATGGCGATAGGGGCTGAAGCGAATATCGATGTACTTGAAGCATTTAACAATGACTTAGAAGCGCCAGTATTTAAAGCCAATGAAGCCAGAGATATTCACCGTTTCTTTAGAGCGGTAACCATGAGCGTAACAGCACGCTCTCAGAGTAGAACCCCTAACGAACTCGTACCGATTAACTTTGATGAGTTAGGCAACGATGACGACGATTTAGGCTTAGATCTAGAAGGCCAATGGTAAGTATTCGCTATCTAAGTGTTTCTGTCATTGGGCCTGGTCATTTACTCAATGGTCAGCCCAATCAAGATTCAGCGCTTGTAAAAAGGGTGCCAAGTGGTTGGCTCGCTGTTGTTTGTGATGGTATGGGGTCTAAGCCTCATTCGGATGTGGGGTCAAAACAAGCATGTCGAGCTGCATTTGATGTGATTAGGGCAGTTGATTTCAGCATTGAAAGTAAAGCACTTATCAAGCGGGTTTATCAAAAGTGGTTGAACTCGCTTGGCGATATTAAAGCTAGCGATGCAGTGACAACGTGTTTGATTGCCTGGGTTTCTGATAGCGGAAAGCTAAGAACTTTTCAGTTAGGTGACGGTTTAATTTTAACTTCGCAACAGATAACTGAGCATTCGGATACAAATGATTTTGGCAACATCACTACAGGCTTAGGTAAATCTAAACAGTTTTCTGACTGGCAGGTAACGCAGCAGCAATTGAGTTTAGGCGATGTGATTGCGCTAATGACCGATGGCATTAGTGAAGACTTAAACCAAGGCATGGAGCTGGATTTTGCAAATTCGATTGTTCAAAGCACTAAGGGCAAGAGTATTAGACAAGCTAAGACTTGGTTAAAAAACGAATTTAGGAACTGGGGTACACCGAATCACACAGATGATAAAACCCTCGCACTATTGGTTTTGAGCTGACTGTGCAAAATAAAGGTTATAAAAAAATGACAAGTGAACAAACAAAAAAGCGCATTGTAACCGACACTTTTGGTCAAGAGTTTGAGTTAGTCAAAAAGATAGGTCAAGGTGGTCAGGGAGTTGTTTGTACAACTCAGGTTGATAACGTGCTGGTTAAAATGAGCACGCAGCGAGATAAAGATAAAAAGAGAAATTGGCTTGAGCATGTTCATTGGTTAATGAGACAACCTTTAGAGCAATTAAACATTGCTAAACCATTCTCGCGCATAGCTATGAAAGGGAATAACTTTGGTTATGCAATGGAGCTGATGGACGGATTAATTCCTCTAGAATCGTTAATGAATGAAACTGAAGAGTTAATTGCTGCGGAGGGTTCACCAGAGCATTACTTATCAACGGGTGGCTTAAAACGTCGAATGACTATTCTGGCAAAGCTCGCCAGAACACTGTCAGATCTTCATGCAAGAGGTTTAGCGTACGGTGACTTATCTCCGGCTAATATTTTTGTTTCAGAAAACCCAGATTACTCAGAAGTGTGGTTGATTGACTGTGACAACATTTGTGTTAATCAACGTGAAAGTTTCGATTCATTAGTAGATGAAGGCAAGCCAGGTCGTATTTTTAGTCCTGGTTTTGGTGCACCAGAAGTTGTTAATGGCGATAGCTTTGTTTCCTCGTTAACGGATGCATGGAGCTTTGCAATCGTCGCGATGAAGCTATTAACAACTAATCATCCATTTATCGGTGAAGGTGTTGAAAATGGTACACTTGAAGACGAAGAGCGAGCGTTTAAGGGGGAGTTACCTTGGATATACCACCCAACTGATCATGCAAATGCGCTAGATGAAGATTACCCCAAAGGCATTCCATTAGAGCTGGTAGCGCTTAAGCCTCTTTCAAATTTATTTGAGCAATGCTTTAACGCGGGTAAAAACGATCCGCTAGCCAGACCGAGTTTAAGTGAATGGGCGGAAGTCTTTGAACAGCTTGCGCATATGCTAGTGAAGTGCCAAAACAACGAATGTAATGCTTCTTTTAACTTCTTGGTGAGTGACGGCCATTTAGAGTGTCCTTTCTGTGGCACTTCAATGAACAATAGCCAAGTCTTGTATATTCGTAATAACCTCCAAGATTTATCCATTTTAGAGCTACCTAACACAACCATTTACGATACATACGTTGATACTGGATATAACCAAACGCTTAATATTGGCGAAACCATCGTAATTAAAAACTCTTGCCCTGGTTCTATGTACTGGTCTGAATCACAAGAGCTACTGTCGATACACTTTTCCAAAGAGGGTTTAGAGATCACTCCAATAGGTGCTAAATCTTTTGAGATGGGGATGGGTAAAAACAAACTTCAAACGTTCAACTCGAAAACACCAATACCGGCTTCGACAAGAGCTAATCAATGGCTACTCATTAAGCCAATCGTCGAGACCCCTGAACCGCAAATAGCTAACTTGTTTAGGTTGAGGTGGTAGGCTGATGAATACACAAGATCTTAAACATTTAACTCAAGAAAAGATAATTGAAGTTGCTATAGAAGAGGATGCTATTTCGGCTTTTGATTGTGAACAAGACATCTCTTTTCACATTATCCACGATGAGCTGTTTATGAAACAAAATGAGCTTTTGGCACAGGTTACTAACGCTGAAGTATTTGATAGCTATGGTGACATTGAGCACTTTATTTGGATACCGATTTCTAAACAAGAAAACAAGGTGCTTATTCAAGCGATCCCCTGCTTTTCGAATAATTTGGATTTTCATGAGCTGCAAGTTTCTGTAGATGAAAACACTATTGAGCAAGTTGCTAAACTCGCAAAGCTAAAAAACAAAGACATTGATAGCGTAACAGATTGGCTAAAAAACGAGTTTGTACTTGATGTAAATAACCAATCGAAAGTGCTCATAGCAATCAGTAATGCTAGCGTTGCTGAAAATAGAGGGCTAACGATTGTAGGGAAAACGAGTTTGCTAGAAGTGCAATATACTCCAGAGCAAAGGATGTGGGCGAAATCGGTTAAGAAATTGCGCCGTAAGGTTAAGTTCGATTTGAGTTCTATAGATTGTGAATTATCGTTTGTTGACTATACGGTTGCAGCTCGAATTCAAGACCCTTTAGTGAAGCAAAAGCTTGAGGAGTTAAATCGAGATAATTCAACATACATAAACTTATGGAATCAATACAACCAAAAAGTTAAAGAAAAAGCGGTGGAACTTGCCAATAACGCTGGCTTTGTTCGTTATATCAAAATCGATAAAGAAGACTCGGTTGATGGTGTGAAATGGAAGTTTTACTTCCAAGAAAAAGATATTGAGAAAGTTAAACAGCTTGCCGCAATTTTAAGAGAAGAGCCTAACCATACGTTAGAGATCAACAAGCGCTTGCCTAGCTGGTTAGAGAATAATATTGGTGATATAGGGCTTGAAAAGGATGAAAAGGTAGAGAGTATTGCTGCTCAATTTTCGGGTCATACTAATCAGTATATAACTCTCAATTTAAACTCTTACGGAAAGCCTGAAGATAAAGGTGTTATTTATTTGTCAATTAGTGGCTCAATTGTACAAATGCAACGACGTGAGCAAGCAAGGGATTCAATAACAGGCTTTTTGAATCCAATGAAAGACCTACGTCTTTTAATTGAAGATCAAGATTTTAGTATTTCTAGGCAAAAACAAGCCAAAAATAAATTGAAGCCGTTAACCGCTGCGGCGAGAAGATCATTCAAAGGTGAGCCAACGGCAAAGCAGATAGAAGCATTAGATGTCGCTCTTAATACACCTGATATTGCCTTAATTCTCGGCCCTCCAGGTACGGGGAAAACCCAAGTTATTAGTGCGCTGCAAAATAGGTTGGCAGAAGAGCATAAAAGCAATTTAACGGGGCAAATACTACTTACTAGCTATCAAAATGATGCGGTGGATAATGTCATCGCTAGATCTGAGGCATTTGGTATTCCGGCGATTAGAGCGGATGACAATACCCGCGCCCCTTATTTATTGGAGCAGTGGAGTCAGAAACAAACAAGTAGTTTAACTGAAGTTGCGAATGAGTTAGCTCAAAATGACGGCAGTTATAAAATTATAAAAAACATTCGCAAGGATATAGCGACAATTCTAGCTTCTCGTGTAGATAAAAAACAAAAACACGAGCGGATAAAAAGTCTTCTTGAGGATATTGATAATCTTAGGATAAATCACGGTTTTGATATACCTCAGTCCTTGAAAGCAAAACTTGAGCAACAGTTTGACACTCAAGTCGATGAGAACAACCCAACTTCTAATTCTTTGTTGCTGAGCCAAGTTAGAGGTTTACGAACCTCTGAACGAGCGTATGACGATGATGGCTATGAACAGTCTTTCAAGTGTCTATCCGCTTTACGCAGAACGGGGCGATACGAAGAAGAAGTTGAAGTTCTTGATGAAATTATCGAAAAGCTGACTCTCAGTGCTGAAGATTTTGAAAAAATTAAAGAAATCAAAAATAAGTTACTCGATGATTTAATCCCCGATTACCGACCTAAGTCGTTACAAGTTGAGCTTTCAAAAGAAGAAATATCAACGCTTCATCAATTGAATGAAGTTATCGCTAAACACGCAATGAATTGTGCAGCGGGAATACCTGATGTTATCGAGGAGTATTTAGACTTAATCAAGTATCAACCGGATTACCTTGCAAAAAGTGTAAGAGACTACACAACGTCAATTGGTGCATCGTGCCAGCGCTCTGCGGGTCAACAGGTTGTAAAGTATAAAGAGCAAATTAATGCTTCTTTAGATGAAGTTGGCGAAGACTTTACCTTCGATACGGTCATTGTGGATGAAGCTGCCAGAGCAAACCCGCTTGATTTGTTTATTCCAATGGCACTGGCAGCGAAGCGGATCGTATTGGTTGGAGATCACTTCCAGCTACCGCAAATGTTAGAACCCGATATTGAAAAAGAAATGATTGAAGCAGGTGACTTGCAACAAGAGACTGCCAAAGCAATCAAAATGAGTCTTTTCGAGCGATTATATACGCAATTGAAAGCTCGCCAAGCCAAGGACGGTATTCAACGAACTGTGATGCTAGATACCCAGTTTAGGATGCATCCAGATATCGGCGGATTTGTTAGTCGTTCGTTTTATGAAGCTGAAGGAGAGCCAAAACTTGAAGCAGGCTTAAGTAAAGATCATTTCGATCTCGGTATTGCTAAGTATAAGGGTAAAGTAGCCGAGTGGATTGACCTGCCATTACAGTCAGGCAAAGAGCAGCGTTCAGGTACTAGTTGGCAACGCGATTGCGAAGCACAAAAAGTTGTTAGTGAAGTGCAAGAGTTGTTTGCAGAAAATCCTAATTTAAGTGTGGGTGTGATTACCTTCTTTGCAGCTCAGCGAGAGTTAATTTTAAATAAGCTTGCGCAAGCAGGCATTTGCCAAAAATCAAAAGATGGTTGGGAGTATCTGCCTGGCTTTAAAACAACTGAAGAAGGAGAAGAAAAAATTCGAGTTGGCTCTGTTGATGCTTTTCAGGGGAAAGAGTTTGATGTGGTGATTCTATCAACGGTTCGCTCTAATGACTTTTCGGCATCAGATGAGAATGCATACCGAAAAAAATATGGCTTCATTCGCACACCAAACCGTTTAAATGTGGCGTTTAGTCGAGCTAAGAGTTTAATTAAAGTTGTTGGTGATAAAGCGATGTTTTCTGGCGAGTCAGCTGAAAAAGCCATTCCTCAAGTATGGGCATTTATTCACGAACTCTGTGGGGTGAAATCATGATTACACATAGAGATATTCAAGATGCTTGCTACTTGAAAAGTAAGCTGAATCGATACCAGAATGAAAAAGATATCTTTTGGCCGTTTTATCTATGGCGGGTAGCTGCGCCCAAAAGTAAACCAAGTTTAAATATTTTTCAGATGTTGGTGTTAAAGCTAATTTTGGCAGGGTGCCGTGACAACGAAAAATTATGCCGATATAGCAATTTAGATAAAGAGCTTATCAGGCACATATTAGCTCAGTTAACTAATGACGGTTACCTTGACGGTTGGAGCCATACAGACAAAGCCAAGCAGTTACTTTTAGGTGTAGAAGAATCTACAAACGAGAAAACAAGTTATTACATACTTCAAGATGCAACAACGGGAAAGTTGATGCCGAGGGTACTTTCTACACTACCGCACATTGAAGGCATGGATTTCAGTGAGCGTTTCCCTCAATTTGTTCGAAGTAAAGGCTCTGGGAAGTTAGTAAAGCCCTTGTTAATAAGTAATAGCGTTAAGCCAGAAGCGCCAACGTCAGAGCAAATGAACACCAGCTTAAGAGCCTATCGCAGAGTATTGAACCAGTTAAAGCAAGCTGATTTTTATATATCTGACGATGCGTTGGAAGTTACCTACTCAATTGAGTTTATTGAGCCTGAACCTATCGCAGCGTTTATCCACACCAAGCTATTTTCAACAATTTCTGGTGAGCGCTCGTGGTATTTATCTGACCCAACGGGACTAACGGAAACCCTTCCTGAGCTTAATGATGTTGCTGAACAGTTGTTGGATTCAAATAAGCACTTTGCTTCCAGAGTTAATGAGGTTATGGGTATCGCTGAAGAAGGGTATGTATCCAGTTACCAAGAACAAATTCTTCAATTTGAAGAGTCAGCAAAAGTTGAGTTGCTGTCAAAGTACCCTTGGGTTCAAAAGTACCCGTTAATTGAAAAACATTTACTTGGAATGCTGAGAGTTAAGATGCAAGTAAATTATGAGTCATCCCCTCGATTTGAGTTGCTAGATAGTTTGCTAAGTGAATTACAACGTGTTTTAGAGGCTTGGTTGAAAACATTTATCCAGCCTCAAGAAGCAAACTCAGAATGGGAAAGGTTGGTTGTTGAATGGGATGGAAAATGGCCTAAATACCAACAAAACAGAAATCGACTTAGAGAAATGTATTGTCGCATTGATGGGGTAAGCCATGAAGTGGGATATCAATTAGCTACTGTTCCACCAAAAAGCATTAGAAGTGCTTTGACTCATGGTAATCAGTCTTTAAAGCCTTTAGTTGCAGCAATGTTACTAAAGTATCCAGATGTAATTGAATCAATAAACCAACGCTATTCTGAATGGTTAGATCTAATTATTCCGCTAGCTAACGATAGAAATCAATTCGCTTCTCACGCTGGAGGTGAAAATATTTCTAAGGGTAGTGTTTTAGAGCATTTAAATGCTGTAGATGAATTATTGATAGTTTTAGAAAGTTTTTTAGGAAGTAAATAATGGCAAAACGAAACAAAGCACGGAAGCAGCCTGTAGCTGCAAATGTAACAAATACCCCAAACCCTACAACAGATAAAATAGGTAGTGCATTAGCTGCCGTTGGCAATTTTGCAGCAAGCGATAGCGATTCAGTTTTAGGGGCAATTGCAGACCAATTTAGACAAGTAAAAGCTTCTCATGATGCTGCAAGTGAAGAGCAAAAAAAAGAAGCATCAGAATCTTATGGCAACGATATTCAAACTTTGGTTGGCGAACTTAAAAAACTAGTAGAGCAAAACAAGAAGATTGAAGCGGATAATAAACAGAGTTTATCAAGATCAAAGCAATTAGAAGACTCGGTTGAAGAACTTAAAAAGAAAATCGAGTTAGAAAAAAAAGAATTAGATAAGCAATCTAAAGAGCTATTAGCGAACAAAAAGAAGAATGCAGAAGATACGGCTGAAATAGCCAACAAACTCGAAGAGCTAAAAGAGCAAGAACTTGATGCTGAAAATGGGTTTGCCGCAAAACACATGGAAATGCTGGATTCGTTTGAGGAAAAGCAAAATAAGCTTCGCGAATCATTGGAGCAGAAAAAATTAAATCTTGAAAAAGAAGTAGCTGAGCTAACTAAAGCAAAACAGTCGTTGAATGAAACGGAAAAAGCCTTGCTCGAAGAAAAGCTACAAAAGTTATCTTCTAAAGAAGCTGAGTTAGACGAAAAAGAGTTCCAATTAAACCAAGAGAAAATACTAATTGAGAGAAAGCGTAAGCAAGCACAACTAACCAATGAAGAAGCGAGTAGTTTTAAAATTTCACTAAAAGATGAAATTGAAAAAGAATTCACCTATCAGATATCTTCACTTGAAAATCAGAAGTCTAACCTTGAAAAGCAAATTGCTCAGTATGACCAAGGTGAAAAGCAGTTACTTGAAAAGTTGAGTTCATTTAAGGACATAGAGAGACAATTTGGTGACGCTACGCCGCAAGAGGTTTTAGAGCAACTTAATCATTACAAACAAGCGGTAAACAAACTGCGTTTGCAGTTAGATGAGAAGCCTAGCGAACAGCTTGAACAAAATTACAAAGAGCTTAAAAAGACCTACGAAGCATTAGAGCAAGAATACAATAATGCTCATGCAGAGCTACAGCAAAACAAAGTGCAGCTTACAAAAAGTAGAATGTCCGTTATTGAGTTAGAGCAAGTTCAAAAGCAGAAACAAACTTTGGAAAAACACAATCAATTACTTAAGGCCGCAGTTGATCAGTTGAGCGCTGATGTTGATGATCTAGTTAATAAGCAACAGGCTAAAACCGCATTCCCAGCTCTTTTAGAGCTTGATAGCAAACTTAGAGCTAAAGGGATAACAGAGTCTATTCCTTCATTAAGAAACTTTGCAGAAGAGCTTCAGCATCGTATTGCTTGGGACTCTCATGAACAGAAAGAATTGTACTATCGCCTTGAAGATATTTGGCTGTTTATTGCTGGCCTTGCTATGAGCCGTTTACATATCCTACAAGGGATCAGCGGCACAGGTAAAACAAGCTTAGCAAAAGCATTTGCAAGAGCTGTTGGTGGTGGTGTGAAAACCATATCTGTTCAAGCTGGCTGGCGTGATAAAGGAGATTTAATTGGTCACTTTAATGCGTTCGAGAAGAAGTTTTACGAGCAAGAAACTTTACAAGCTTTATATGAAGCACAATCACCGGCATACAGTGATCGTCCATACATCGTTTTACTAGATGAAATGAACCTTTCCAGACCAGAACAATATTTTGCAGAATTTCTTTCTGCTTTAGAGTTAGATCCCAAAGACCGTATTCTTACGTTGATGACAACAGGACAACCTAATGGGCCTGAAAAGTTAATTGACGGAAGAAAAATTAAAATACCCGAAAACCTTTGGTTTATTGGCACAGCTAACCACGATGAAACAACGTTTGAGTTCGCTGATAAAACTTATGACCGCGCCCATGTAATGGAGCTTCCAAGGCATAAGAATTCGTTTGAAATCAACAAAGATCTTGAGCAAGTGACTTACAGTTTTGATTCACTTGAGGCAGCCTTTGAAGCGGCAGCTAACAAACATAACTCTCAAGTTACTAAGCTTATTAAAGCATTAGATAGTTCTGAGCTTTCAATGATTTTAGAGGATGAATTCAATGTTAGTTGGGGCAATCGACTAGAAAGGCACCTGATTAGATTTATACCAGTGATGCTTGAGTGTGGTAGTGATTTGGGTTTTGCCTTGGATCATATGTTAGCAACTAAGGTGCTAAGGGCGGGTAAAGCGACTGGCCGCTATGACACTGAGCATGAAGATATTTCAAACCTTATTGATGCATTAAATGATTTTTGGCGTACTCAAGGCTTTAATTCCAAACCTGAAGCGAGCTTGAAACTCTTAAACAATGAATTGAAGAAAAAGAGTAGTCTTTAATGATTACTTGGTATGACAGATTTAACGGGAAGTTAGTAAAACAGCTTCCTGAAAAAATTGTGTCTGGAAGATATGCGGCTCAGGCACCGTGCATTTTTAATGGACATTCAAATATTCAGCCAGATGATTTTCTTATTAGTGATGGAACTGAAAAGTTTCACATTGGATCTCAAGTAGGCTCATTTATTCATAATGAAAAGTCGGAACAACTTGAGACCGAATTAGAAATTATCGAGAGTGCAATACTCGCATATCAAGAAGCGGTTGACTTCGGGAAAGATAGCTCTTTTCTTATACCAGATAAATTACTTGCTCGCTTTGAATTGACTAAATTTGAGGAGTTACTAGTTGATGTCCTAAAAAAAGGGCATCTCCAAGAAATTGCCAGACGGCCTAGAATGGAGTTAATTTATGAAGAGCATCTTGTTCCAGTATCTAGAGCTAAAAAAGTAGCAGGCTCTGCCAATGCTTACCTAGCTTCTCATTCAGAGTGTTGGCAAACCAGGACATTAACTGGTGTGATCCCTAAACAAATCCTCGCTTTAGAAAGTGAAGACCAGCTCAATATTTATGAAAATCGAGTGTATGTGAAACTACTGGGTAATATTGAGCAACATTTAGTTAAGCGCATTTTAGAAGTTAAAAAATTAGAAGAAATATTCAAGCAAGCAGTGAGCTTTCAAAATGCGGAAGGTATTTATTTCGAGTTGCGGGACAGTATCTTTACCTTATGGGGAGAAGGCTTTTCTGATGATGAACAGGCGGATGATGCCGCAGTACACGGAATAGCAACACTTGAACTGTTAACGAAGATGTTGAAAAAAGTAAGAACATTACAACATTCAGGTTTGTACCTAACGTTAACTCATAATATTCATGTTCCGCTTAAGTTAAATATGACCAACGTTTTGTCACATGACCAGCATTATCGTCATGTAGCAAGGCTATGGAATAGTTGGTTGGATACCCAGCAAGCTAATAACCTCGATCCTGAACAAATCTTTCAACGAAATAAGAAGCTTGCAGTCGCATATTCACAATATTGTCGTGACTTAGTGAAACGAACATTGCATGAACTTGGTTTTAATGAATTGACACCAAACTGCTTTAAAAGAAACGGAAACCAGGCCATTTATCTTGAGGTAACAACTGGCTCTGAAATCGTATTAAAAACACCTGAACATAGTTTGTTCTTTATTCCGTGTTTCACCAATAGTATTGACCTCTCAGACACAGAGTTGATGGAAAACAGTCAAAGGATATTGCTTTCTTTAGGTTCTGCTGTAGAAATGAATGAAAAACATCTTTGTACTGCACCAACCAATTTTTATTCATTAGAACAGCTAGCTGTTTTGATTTCGAAGTGGTTAATCAGTCAAACATTGAGAACTATTGGAATTACAGTATCTAAAGCTCCATCACTGCTTTTAAAAACGTTAAACCGAATGAATGCAAATGGCTATTGGAAGCTTGAGAATAATAGCATCACCATAATAAAGCCATGTCTAGCTGCTAAACCCAAGCTACTGGAGTTTAAGAAAGAGCATAAGCAGGATGTTTCTATCGCTCAGGCAGTTGATGCAGTTACTGAAGCCGCAGAAAGATTTGAAGAGTTGTTGTATTGCCCTTGTTGTGGCGCAAAAGCTGATGAAGACCAATGGATTTCTAGAGATGACAATTGCTTTGCAATTCGAAACTCTAGCTGTAATCACTTATGGGAGGTTAATCGACAAGCGAATGGCAATAAAGTATTGCTGGTTAAGCCTGGTAAAGAGAACCAGAATTATTTGAGCCATACTTTGGAAAATTTCGGAAGATTTTACGCTTGTATTCCCTTGTAGGTACTTTTAAGTAATTTATATATTTCAATTGATTGTGTTTTATAGGGTAAAGTTATTTACCATTCTCATAGAGTGAATTCGTGAATAGAGCAATGCCTAAGTTCATACGGATATATTGCAACACCACACTTTGAGATAATAAGTATTTAGCTTATTGACGTAAAAGGTGTGACCTTTAAAGTTAATTAAAACAGTTTGTTATGAGTTTTTTTTGCGGTTCTAATCTTTATGATGTAAAGCCAAGGTTGTTTGTATAAAATTTAAATGTCTAAACATGTTCATTTTTAGGGGCTAAAAACAGTCTTGGAAAGGTAGTTTGTCAGTAATTTAGATGTCGAGGCACACTATTTTGCGTTCATGTAATTAAGTTGGTTAATTCAGCTATAGGGCAAAATTGAAAAGCGGATCTTAATGATCCGCTTTTTGTTTGTTAGTTTATTAGTGCTGACTATATTTGAACTTTTACGTACTCTTAATTGGCGCTTGTAATTATGTTTTAATATCACCACTATAAAAGTTGTTAGAAGCAATTTATAGGGGAAGTAAAAAGCACTTTTATTGGATTATAAAGGAAAATTGAAATCAGTTTATTAATTGAACAAAATTTGGCATTATAAATCCTAAAATTAATCAAAGGATTGGTGCAAAACTAGTGCGTTTCATAATTCTATTTCTTTATTTTTTTTCTTTTTCTTATGTTGTACATGCAGCAGATGTTCAAATAGTAACAGATGTTGCAAAAGGGCAAGGGTTTTTTTATACGAATGAAGGAAAATGTTTTGTTGTAACTCCTTCGCACGTTATTGAAGACGCAAAACAGATAAAAGCATTAACAGCCAGCCGCAAATCATACGATGCTAAATTGGTTAAGAACTTTGAAATTGATCTGGCGTTGCTAGAGCTTAAAGCTGAAAAGAAAGTGTGTAAAGGAGCTGTATTCAGTCAACCTACTAAGCTTTCGTCACTGCTTAAAATTTATGAAGAGGGCGTTTTAAAAAGTAAATTGGCTGATGGTAGTACGCTACAAACTAAAGTCAATATCGTAGGAGTTGATGAAACTGAGTTTTTACAGATTAAGCCACAAAAAATTAAAACCACTCTAAAGCAAGGCTATAGTGGAAGTATTTTATTCATTGCTAATCAACCTTCTGGAATTTTGTTAGAAGTTGATGATGGCAATGGGTATGTATACAGAGCTGACGCTTTAAACAAAAGGTTAGAAGAGCATTTCTACCCAAATGGGAAAATCAATAATTCTCCAAAAGAAACTCCGGCTATAAATGAGAAAATTGAAGGAAAATTAGCACAAGGGCAAACTATAGAATTTAAATTTTTTGGTGAAAAAAATAGTCCCATAGAGTTTATTAAGGTTCCGTCCGAAGAAAGTGTTTTATTTCGGGTTGAGATAATAGACGGCAATGGTATCACGCAGTTTAAGAAAAATGGTCGTTCAAGTGGGACCAGCTTTTCCGGCAAGCAAGAAAGCTACGCATTTACCCCTAAAAAAAGCGGCACCTTTACCTTTAAAGTAATAGGTCGAAAAGGTAATGGTTCATTTGGCTTTCGAATGAATCTAATTGCGCATGACTCAGAGTTGAGCGGTGAAGGCAATGTTATTGAATTGGGTGATGAATTCTCAGGACGTTTAGCAAAAGGTTCAATTGCAAAATATAAATTTTATGGAGAAAAAAATAGTCCCATAGAGTTTATTAAGGTTCCATCCGATGAAAGTGTTTCATATCGGGTTGAGATAATAGACAGCAATGGTATTACGCAGTTTAAGAAAAATGGTCGTTCAAGTGGAACCAGCTTTTCCGGCAAGCAAGAAAGCTACGCATTTACCCCCAAAAAAAGCGGCACCTTTACCTTTAAAGTAATAGGTCGAAAAGGTAATGGTTCATTTGGCTTTCGAATGAATCTAATTGCGCATGACTCAGAGTTGAGTGGTGAAGGTAATGTTATTGAATTGGGTGATGAATTCTCAGGACGTTTAGCAAAAGGTTCAATTGCAAAATATAAATTTTATGGAGAAAAAAATAGTCCCATAGAATTTATTAAGGTTCCATCCGATGAAAGTGTTTCATATCGGGTTGAGATAATAGATGGCAATGGTATCACGCAGTTTAAGAAAAATGGTCGTTCAAGTGGTACCAGCTATTCCGACAAGCAAGAAAGCTACGCATTTACCCCTAAAAAAAGCGGCACTTTTACCTTTAAAGTAACAGGTCGTAAAGGTAATGGTTCATTTGCCTTTTTAATGAATGATTTTAATCATTAAGGTGAGCTTGAATAATGATCTTAATCGCGAAATACATAAACAAAGTGATGAAACTACCTATGCTCAATTGGAATAAAAATTTCGTATCTCGTTTTAATTTAACAATTTGCTTATTATTTTTTTCTTTTTGTTCGTTTGCAGCAGATGTTCAAATAGTAACAGATGTTGCAAAAGGGCAAGGGTTCTTTTATTCGAATGAAGGAAAATGTTTTGTTGTTACTCCTTCACACGTTATTGAAGACGCAAAAGAGATAAAAGCTTTAACAGCTAGTCGTAAATCTTACAAAGCCAAATTGGTGAAAAATTTTGATATTGATCTGGCGTTGTTAGAGCTTAAAGCTGAAAAGAAAGTGTGTAGAGGAGCCGAGTTTAGTCAACCTACTAAGCTTTCGTCACTCCTTAAAATTTATGAAGAGGGCGTATTAAAGAGTAAATTGGCTGATGGTAGTACGCTACAAACTAAAGTCAATATTGTGGGAGTTGATGAATCTGAGTTTTTACAGGTTAAGCCACAAAAAGTTAAAACCATTCTAAAGCAAGGATATAGTGGAAGTATTTTATTTATCGCTAATCAACCTTCTGGAATTTTGTTAGAAGTTGATGATGGTAGTGGATATGTATACAGAGCTGATGCTTTAAACAAAAGGTTAGAAAAGCATTTTTATCCAAATGGAAAACCTAATAATTCCCAAAAGGAAACTCAGACTATAAATGAAAAAATTGAAGGGAAATTAGCAAAGGATCAGACTGTCGAATACAAGTTTCAGGGCGAAGCTAATAGTGCTGTAGAGTTTGAGATGTTGCCAACAGATGGTGAAGTTCGTTATGACTTTTACATATTAGATAGTCGCGGTAAAAAATTATTTTCAGATGGCGAGTTTTTTTCCAATAGAGAGTATCGCTTTACTTTTACACCGCCTAAGAGTGGAACTTATACCGTTCGTTTAAAAGGCAAGCGAGGTCACTCTTCTTACCATATAAAAATGTCTCAATGGTCATTAGATGCAGATTTGCGAGGTGAAGGTAACGTTATTGAGATAGATGATGAAATATCAAATCGATTTGCTAAAGATAGCGTTGCTGAATATAAGTTTCAGGGCGAAGCTAATAGTGCTGTAGAGTTTGAGATGTTGCCAACAGATGGTGAAGTTCGTTATGACTTTTATATATTAGATAGTCGCGGTAAAGAATTATTTTCAGATGGTGAGTTTTTTTCCAATAGAGAGTATCGCTTTACTTTTACACCGCCTAAGAGTGGAACTTATACCGTTCGTTTAAAAGGCAAGCGAGGTCATTCTTCTTACCATATAATATTACATGCGGGAGAATAGTGTAATGAGAAAACAGCTTCTATTTGTAGGGTTGACGTTATTATCACTAAGTAGTTATGGCAATACTATTTCTATATTAAGTAAAAATATTAACGAGTCATATAGCAAAACAGTAAAAGTTTCAGGCTCATTTTTTCTCGGGTTTCAATTTAGTCAGAAGAGCAATATCGATAAGTTGAATGTTCTGTTTCCAAGTAAATCTACAGGAACATTGTGCATTGATATATCAAGTATTGATGGGCGGTACAAAGCAAGTTTAGAGCACGAGCTTACTCAAGCCGTGTCAAAGTTGAATCAACTAGAATTTCCAACTCAATACCAAACAGAGCTGACTAGTTACAAGCCCAACGAGCTAGCAGTTAAGGCGACATTAGGTAAAAGTTGTAGTGACCGGAATAGAAAATCGCTTTTAGCGTCATGGAGCGGAAACATTGAAGGTGAACATCCTGTCCTACTAATTCGAAGTGACGCTAGAAAAGATGTTGTCTTTGTCCCAAATATTTCTAAGAGCTTTAAATGTAAGAAATTTAAAAATGAATATAAAGTCACTTATGATAAATATTGTGAATTAAAAGGAATTGATATAACAGAGGTTGGTTCGATAAAAATAAAACGCAAAAATTTACAAAGTATCCCAGATGAAATTATTGAATTAGTTTATGACAGTAAAAAATAACAACAATAAACGTGTGAATGTAGATTCGAAGGCAAAGGGATGGCAAAAATTCCTTTTAGGTATATTTGTAGCAACAGAAGAAATGCCCTACACGGCAAATCAATTTGTTAGAGAAGCAAATGAAAGCGCTAAACATAAAGCTATTTGGGCTTTAGCAATACTTTTTTGGGCGTTTTTAGCTGGAATTTTTTTTATATCCTTTTTATTTTTTAGTAACTCTAATACATTGTTTAATGTTGTTGCCACTACAGAAAAAATCAACGTTAGCTCATTTAATCAAATCCACTACCCAAATTGGTTGTTAAAAGAAGCTACGTTATACAATGATTGTGATGAATCGTCATCTAAGGTCTCTGGCTTATTAAAAATTTACAATGATACATCTATTGAATTCCTGAGGTTAGGTACTGGAAATCTACAAATTACGCTGACTACTGAAGATAATGATTCTGTTGGGGAAGTTGAGGGATATTCGGAGCAATTGTCAGATTGTGTTGTTGTAGAATATGAGGTCAAGTCTCATGAATCTTTTACTATGGCTATTGATGGAGTAGTGAAAATTGGTGGAGAAATAAAAGAGTCTGTGACGAGAACTCCAATATTACTAGATGGAAAGATTTCTATTGCAGATAAGGCGGTATTGTCGCAGGAGTATTACTTATCTGAACCATACGAACTAACTGTTGGAGATATGTTTTCAATAAAGGATCAGACAGTTCAAAGCTCTGGCTTTGTCTTAGTAAATGAATCTCCGGGGATGAAAATTACCTATGCCAGTAAGGGAACAATTGGTGTAGTTGATCGATACAAGACTGAGAGCATAGGTTTAAAGAATAGTTTTTGGACAAAATTATATAATGATGAAACCGTGATTTTACTTTGGGTATTGTTGGGAGCTTTTTACACAACGATCAAAGTATCTATTCGTTTCTGCATAGAGTAAAAAATGTAATTTTTAACCAATTAAATTGCAACTGGGGTTTTAGGCATTTTTCATTTAAGGATTAAATTAACCAACTTAATTACACATGCCCAAGTTGTATCCCAAAAATATAGAAGCGAGCTTAACGGCTCGCTTTTTTTGCTTCAAAATAATATAACTTTGGGTGTCTAGTTAAATTAGTGACACATACCTCTGATTCGTATTTGAATTTCATAACGGTAATGCGTAGGCCAGCGCTAGGATATTCAAAGTAAACTGTGATCATCATACTAAACTGCAAGGTGAAAATGCGATTGCCGAAGATAAATGATAAGAACTATCAATTGTCACCGAGCTCTTTTTGGTAGGTGTCTGGTTAATTTGGCTTCAAACAACGAATTTATTTTTGCCACTATTTTTCGCTTGATACATTTTTTTGTCAGCCACTTTAATTAACGAGTCAACTTCTCGCCCTTCATCTGGATAAAAAGCAATGCCGATACTTGCGCTAATATTGGCGTGTTGCGTTCGCCCGTTATCGTCAAAAATATCAAATTCACGTGATAACTCTTCAATGGTTTTTTCAGCTAAATTGTATGCATTATTTTTTGTCGAGAGTTCTGGAAGACAAACAAGAAATTCATCGCCGCCAATACGGCCTACAGTATCAGATTCCCTAAATATACTCGCAAGCCTTTTTCCTACAAGCGTGAGCAGTTTGTCGCCCGTTGCGTGGCCGTAGTTGTCATTCACTTGTTTAAAGCCATCTAAATCAATAAACATAACCGCCACGATTGTTTTATCACGCTTTGCTTTTACCAAAGCATTTTGTACTCGTTCACGCGACAACCATACCGTTGGTAACGATGTTAATGGGTCATAATGTGCTAATTGTTTAAGTGTAGCTTTGGTTTTTTTTAGCTCTGAAATTATATCGTGAAGCTCTGTAACATCGTATTCTGTCACTAAGAAAACGTAGTCTCCCGTTATGGGATGGCGACTCGATCTCACATCAACATTATGGCGTTTAAGGCCTTGTTTTGTCTGCATTAAATGCTCATGTTGGCAATCTTGTTGTTGCTGTGCCTGCTTTAGCCTTTGCTCTCCTTGCGTCTTATCACAAAAGCGCATAACAAAGTCACTGACTGGTTGTGTCGAAGTTGCTGTGTCATAACATAAAGTAAAAGCTGGGTTTTCAAAAAGTCGTTTTCCACTTAAGTCATAACAACTTACCATCGCTGACGTATAGCGCACAGCTTCGGCAAATAACAAATTTTCAGGTTGTACATTATGGTCTAGTTGCTCGCTGATGAAGGCAATAATGCCGCGATGTTTTTCTTCGCCTAAGAGTACAGCGACATGACGCATGAACATTAACTTGGGTTTGCCATTTGGGTAGGTCGTCCATGGGTCTTGTGTTTGCCCCTCAACGACCGCTTTTACAAACGTTTGTTCCGTGCGCTTGCGAGCCCCTTCAGTATCATCTGACAAGTCTTTATTGATCAGTTGTTCAACATTTTCGAGCCCCCAAAATTCAAGCGCTCGCTGGTTTCCCCACCAAAAACCATGACGGTCCAAATCAAATATCCAAATAATATCTGGAGCGTAATTAAATCCGGTCACTTCTACTGTTGTTGAGATCACCGGTAAATGATCAACATTAATATTTTGATACAAGGTGGTTACTACTTTACATACTACACTGCATTTAAACTATTATATCGTCAAAACACTGACAAACCAGATAAAAACAGTGAATCAATGAATCAATGCGGTCAGAGTCGTTGATTATACAGATAGCTTTCAAACGGCGGTGGTTAACTGAGCACACACGATTAAATAGAACCAGTGTTTAGACAAAGCCAACGATTAAAATCAACATTACCATTCATCATGGCTATAATTAAGTTAGTTTTTCTATGGGCTTTAATACGTGGTGCTACGTTCTATATTTTTTTTAATCATTGTTGTTTGTTTTCCAGCTGTTGGCAACGAATCCGTTGCAGCAAGGCTAAAAGAAGCGCAGGACTATTTAACGGTTAAACCAAGTCACAGCTTTGATTTGCTGCAAGCAATAAAGTCTGAGTTGGTATTAACCGAACAACAATTAATTGAATGGCATATTCTACATATGCGTGCGTCGCTGCCACTTTCTAAACTAGATAATTTGATAGATTCGCTAGACGAGCTATTTAAGTATCAAAAACATGCTTATTTTCAGCAGAATATTACCAGTATCACAAGCGCGTTGGGTATTTGGCTGCGTTTAAATGGGTATATTGAAGACGCAAGATACAGCCTTAATTGTGCTTATCAACATGCACCGAACGACAAACGCAAGTTACTTGTCATTAATAGCCAAGCTTTACTTGCTCGCCAAGCAAATGATTTAGATAAAGCAAAGTCATTGTACGCATCTGTCATTGAGAAAGCGCGCTCGCTCAATGATAAAAATATGTTGGCGAATGCACATCACAATTCGGGCTTGATTGCGTTGCAAGAGAAAAACATTCCGCTGGCTGAGCAATATTTTAAAGGGGCACTTAAACTTTACCAGTCAATCAATAAACGAGTAGGTAAAGTGCGCTCAGGGACTATACTGTTACTTATTTTTGTCTTACAAAAAGATGAGCTTAGTTATACAAGGTTGTATCCAACGACCAAAAGGTTGGCGAGCTCACTCTCGAGTGAAGCATATATGGCATTACTTCAGTGGATAGATGCTGGATATCAGGACTTATTGGGTAATCCCCCCACAATTAATCAAAAACAAATGCTTCTAGCGTTACTAAAACATTTTAATGATGGGGATAGAAGCCTTGTGGTTAAGTATTTAGCCAAACCGTTACAAATATCGGAAGAGCTACCTATACCGAAAGTTAACAATACTAGGTTTAATAGGACTTGGTTTGATGCGGTGAAACAGTGCAAGTTTTAATGATTTTATCAGCGAAATAAGCGTTTTAAACAAAAGGTGAAACGCTAATTTTCAAATGAGGAAATTAAGCGCTACGGTTTTCTTCAAAATGGTTACATTTAAAACTCTTTATCGGTAACTAAGTCTCTGAAAATTATGCTATGTTTAGCGCTGCCCGCTTCAGCAGTTTATTTAATTGATAAACTATTTATGACTCTGCCTAATTAAGTTAACTCATGAAGATGTGGCGGTTGGCATTGTGTAGGAGTCATTATGTATAGCTATTTAACGATATTTTTGAGCAAGGATTACTAAATTTATTTATGAAAAGAGTATTAATGTGTTTATCAATCATGATCCCAAGTGTTGGCTATTGTTGCCCATCATTAGATGGAACATGGACTTCTTCCAAAGAGAAATTTGAGTTGTTCAATAAACAATGGGCAAATATAGAAGACAAAGCTTGGTCTTTTATGATTCAAACGCAAGGAATTGAAGTCATCAAATTTAACGGCAAAAATGAGATGAGCGTTAATTCCCCTGAAATTGAGCTCAAGATGGGCAAGAAAACAATGAAACGCCCAGCTTCAGAAGAACGTATTGCTTTCAACGTGTTAGGATGTACAAGTAACAGTATCGCGATACAGTATGAAAGGTATGGTAAGAAAGAAATATCTCAACTGCACTTTGAAGGTGAAGATACCTATTGGGTATATATGGGGGCTGCTGGAGCAAGTGGTAATAGCCATATAAGAGAATATTACACAAGAAATAAATAAAAGGGGGGGGCCGATTTACCATGCACCACAATTAAAAGTAGTTGAAAGTACAAGGTATTTTCATCGTTCAGTGAATTATCAGGGTTTTATTTCTAAAAGAAAGTATATTGGCCTACATCAAAGTGCCAAACAAGGCTAAGGAAAATGGAATTGTAATTGTTGGCTAAGTTTATCTTCACACTGAAGCCAACAATTACTTGTTCATTACTGTTGATGTTACAAAATAAACGAGAGATTTTGTTATGTAATTCAATTATATGAATTTGGTTTAAGTAGTTAATAATTATAATTATTTAGTAAAGTAAACAAGAAGAAGTAAAGGGAACTATGTCTATCGCTAAACATTCGTTATCGCTGTCATTAGACAATAAAAAATGGTTTAAATATGCAAGTTTTAAGGAGCGCGACAGCCTGACTGAGCAATCTTGTGTTTCTTTAAAAACTTTATGGGGGCTTAGCACGCTATCGTTTGGCATGGAATTGCTGTTTGCCTTGCTTGTTCTTATGTTAGCGGCTTGGGCACTGTATTACCCGTATGAAGTAAAACCATTAATTGCGCTTTTTGGGTTGTTATCTTGTTTTTCAATTATATTTTTTACTAAACGTTTTCTAATATTTGCCAAATATGGCCGCCGAAAATCCAATGAAATTGTCATTTCAAAAGATAGTATAACGATAGCTGGAACTGGGCTTAGGAAAACACAAAAAGGCTCAGTAACGATAATTCGAAACGATATCAAAGAAGTTATTGTTAGTTACACCTACCGAGATAAACGCCATCGACATACGCGTGATCTGATTCATATTAGTAGAAATGGCGCACGGCTCATGTGTATGGAAGTAGTCACTGCCGATGGGCAACACTATGTGTTAGACGGTATGCGCATTGCCTACTATAACCTGCTTTATTTATTGATATTCTTTGACTATCCGCTGCAGTATATTCGCAGTGCTTCTGGTGGTATGCAGGTTATCTTTGTTTTACTTATTCGTGGATTTTCGTTAGCGGCGTTTGGTAACGCTATCATATTTACTTTGTCTAAAATGCCTAACCCGTTTCAATAGTTTGTTTAGTTTTTCATGCTTTATGTATTGAAAACATTGTTTGCTTATGAACCGTTCTTTTTTATTAATAAAGGAGCTTTTTACGGAAAGCTTTCGACGAAATCATAAAATTGACAGCTGCGCTTTGTTCACTTATCGTGGTCAACTGTTGTTCATAATTTATACCGTTTCTCAATAACTAAATGGATTTAAAATGATGACTAAAAAAGAAGCGTTTTGGTCGGTGTGGTTGGCTCTTACCGTTGGAATAGTTTGTTTTTTCTATAACATTGGTGAACTACGACAAGTGGACTTTGTTAAGGCTATTATTCTGACTTTTATTCCATTGCTATGTGCATACCCAATTTATCGATGGGTAAAAAATAATGATGAGTTTAGTCCGTAACCATCGTTTTATTAGGCGTTTTTTGTAAATTCATCTCGTATTTATGGTGATAAGCTGATTCCTTTATAAGGAAATTTCATTATGGATAATGTTCAATCAAATCACTCTTTCTTAAAGTTTTTTGTACCATTTATCGTCGCATACTTTGGATCAAAAGCTATTTTTTATTACTTCTCTTTTGAGTATTCTCTTTTTTCAGATGGCTTTCACATTGAAAAGCTATTGGTCGATTTAGGTGTTTTTGGGGGGCTATTTTATTTGGGTACAATAATGCTTAAATTTACTTTAGCCAGCAAAACAAAGCCCAATAGCGCGAAAATCTAGTCATATTCAATCGTAATTATTTAGAAGCTAGTAGATTAAAACTTACTATTCACGTCATCCTATACAGCGCTTGCTATCGAGTGTATTGTTAAACTTTACATACTGTAACAAATACAAAATTCTATGTTTGCAATGGTGTCATTATGATGAAGCATAATATTCCACAGTTAAATAAAGCTATGACAAAACTCACTTTTTCATTTTTTGCAGTTGCTAGTTTATTTTTAAGTAATTTAGCAATGGCGGAAAAACACGACGGATACAAAGGTTTTGATATTAAAGTCAGTGACCTTGGACAGGGAATTTATGAACTTAGAACAGATCGTTCTGGTAACGTTGCCGTGTTAATTGGTGACGACGGCGTGTTTATGGTTGACACTCAAATGGAACACTTAGTTGATCTGATTGATAGTGCACAAAAAAAACTATCCAATAATAGGGAAGTCAACCTAGTATTAAATACGCATTTGCACCGCGATCACGTTATGGGAAATGCTTACTTTAAAAGTAAAGGCGCAACAATTATGGCGCACCCAAACGTTAGGAAATACCTAGTTTCACCACGCGCTATAAAAGCGCTAGGCCGAGAAGCGCCTTCGGTATCCAAAGAATATCTTCCTACCGTTAATATTACCGATGAAACAACAATAACCATGAATAATCAAAATATTCAGCTGTTTCATACGCCACGTGCGCATACCGATGGTGATCTTTTTGTCTATTTTAAAGACGCAAACGTAATACACGCTGGCGATTTACTGTTTGCCGGGCGTTTCCCGTTTATTGATATCGACAATGGCGGCACAGTTGCAGGCTTTATTGCCGGTGTAGAAAAAATATTGGCAGTGGCTGATGAAAAAACCAAAATCATTGCTGGCCATGGCCCGACATCGACAATTAGTGACTTACAAGCGTCGATTAAAATGCTCAATGAAACGCATGAGATTATTAATAAATTAGTTCAGCAAAACTTATCACTTGCTGAAATTACCCAAATGCAGCCGTTGGCAAAATATCATGATAAATGGAATTGGGCATTTATAACGACCGACAGAATGGTGCAAACACATTACTACGATATTACTGGAAAGTTAGAATAGTGTTTTAAGCATGCCAAAATAACTAAGCCAGTCGGCGGTTAATTACCGTCTGGCTTAGCTTTATTTCCCGAATAAATGTTGTACTAAAACGAGTGTGCTCGCATTCGTATTCCCCGCATTAAACCTCCAACGTATTTGATTTATTGTCATAAATCTTAATTGTTGCTTGCAGATATCTAATAAGTTAGCCAAAATACTGTATATATAAACATGTTTTTAAGTTCGTTCGTGAAGTTATATATTGCAGAGAAACCCAGTTTAGGCCGTGCTATTGCACAGGTGCTTCCCAAACCACATAAAAATGAGCAAGGCTATATTCAGCTTGCTAATGGTGATTGTGTGACTTGGTGTGTCGGGCATTTGCTTGAGCAAGCTGCACCCGATGACTACGACACCAAATACAAAAAATGGCAATTTGAGCATTTACCCATCGTGCCTAAACAATGGCAGTTAAAAGCTAAACCTAAAACTCGCAGTCAATTAACCGTAATTAAAAAACTGGTGAAAAAAGCCAGTGAAATTATTAATGCTGGCGACCCTGATCGAGAAGGGCAAATTCTAGTTGATGAAGTGATCAATCATGCTAAACCGAGTGCCAGCAAAATTAAACATGCCAAGCGTTTGTTAATTAACGACTTAAACCCGCAAGCCGTAAGCAAAGCGCTAGCGAACTTAAAATCCAATAGTGAATTTATTCCGCTTGCTACCTCAGCGTTAGCACGCGCCAGAGCTGACTGGCTTTATGGCATGAATATGACCAGAGCTTATACCTTACAAGGGCAAAAGGCAGGGTATAAAGGTGTTTTATCGGTTGGCCGAGTGCAAACACCTTTATTAGGCTTAGTGGTTGAACGTGACAACACCATTAAAGACTTTATCAGTAAACCTTTTTACCAAGTGTTTGCTAAATTGATGACGGCAAAAAACGAGCACTTTAAAGCTAAGTGGCTACCTAGTGAAGCATGCCAAGATTACCTTGACGAAGACGGGCGACTATTAAACAAAGCATTGGCTGAAAACATTGTTAATCGCATCAGTGGCAAAGCGGCCAAAGTAGAAACGATCGACAACAAACTTAAAAAGCAAAATGCGCCGCTGCCTTTTAACCTGTCGCAACTACAAATGACAGCAAATAAAGCCTTTGGTATTAATGCCAAAGCATGTTTGGATACCTGCCAAGCGTTGTACGAAAAGCATAAGTTAATTACTTATCCACGGTCAGATTGCCAATACCTTCCTGTGGATCATTTTTATCAGGCGAAAGATGTTATTGCCGCTATTGCCAGTACTAATCAAGAGCTTTCAACGTTTTGCCAAAGTGCAGATACCAGCATAAAAAGTAAAGCGTGGAACAATGCAAAAGTAGAAGCCCACCATGCGATTATTCCTACCGTTAAAAAAGCGGATATCAGCAAACTGACGGCATATGAGGCGAAAGTATATAACCTAATTGCCAAACAGTATTTGGCGCAGTTTTATCCTGCACACGAATTTGAAGATATCAAAGCTGAAATTCGAATAGAAACCGGTCTTTTTAGTGCATCGAGCAAACAAACTAAAGCATTGGGCTGGAAGAAGGTTTTGGGCAAGGCAGATCAACAATCCACGCATACTTTACCGCCGTTAAAAGTAGGGCAAGAGCTCACTTGTCTTCAGGGGATTTTGGAAGAGAAACAAACTGAGCCACCTAAACATTTTACCGATGCCAGCTTATTGAGCGCTATGACCGGTATTGCTCGTTATGTAAAAGACCAAGCAATTAAAAAAATACTCAAAGAAACCGACGGATTAGGTACAGAAGCAACACGTGCTGGCATGATAGAGCTGTTAATTAAACGTGGTTTTATTACTCGGCAAAACAAGAATATTTTGGCAACACCAGCTGGCACGCAGTTAATTGCCAGTTTACCTAGCCAGGCAACCACACCAGATATGACAGCATTATGGGAAGCTAATTTGGGGCAAATTAGTCAAAAAGCCATGAGCTACCAAACGTTTATGGCGCCAATGTTAGAAAACTTAAAAGGGCTATTAACAACAGCCGAACAAACACAAATGCCCAACATGGCAAATATGGCTAGCCCTAAAAGCGCCTATTCAAACAAGAGAAAATCGTCAAAACGAAAGTTTTATAAAACTAAAAAGGTAGGGGAATTTAACAGTAAATGATCAGGTTAGGCCTTAGCGGCAATTTGATAGTTCAAATATCAATCTAACGCATGATTTCTAAATAAAAGGGTGATCATTTATATGTTTAGATAGTTGTATCTTTCATTCACTATACATATCGCTGATTTGTTATATTCTTGTTAAATAAAAGTAGACATGAAATACTGCTTTCTTTTTTAATAATAAAAAACAACAACAATTGGCTAAATTTTATGAGCATAGTGAATAAGCAAGGTATCTTTTCTGTATCACTTTTAAGTATCTTTTTATTAGGGTGCGGTGGCGGAGGTGGTGGTAGTACTAAGTCACCAAGTGTTTCTCCCGAGCCAGCAAAGTTTTCGACAACAATTAAGGTTTCAGGCAGTGGAACAGTAACTGCAAATCAACAGAGTTACCTTAATGGTGAGACTGCTACTTTTACCGTTACACCAAATGAAGGGCATATATTGACATCATTAACTGGGTGTGGGGTTACGCTTGATTATGACCATGAATTTTCACCATCAAGCTTTACAATTGATTCATCTCCTTTCGAAAAAAGCTGCGAGTTGTCTGCAACATTTACTGAACGCGTGAAATTGGCGGATATCTTTGTCAGTAACGAACTTAGAGCGTGTGCAATCAACAACAATTTTACTGAGGGTGAAAATGACAAAGTGTATGCCGATGAAGTGGTTATTGTTAGTTGTTACGACAAAGATATTGCTGACACCTCTGGCATTGAGCATTTAGTTAAACTTGAAGTACTAAGGTTGGATCGCACAGGCATCTTACAGCTCAATGTTACTAACAATAAGCGATTATTAAATTTGAGTGTAAGGGAAAACCAGTTAACTCAGTTAGATGTATCGAAAAACCCATGGTTAACAAAGATTGATGCAGACTTTAATGATATTGGTGAGTTAGATATTTCAAACAACCAACATCTTAATTATTTATATTTATACTCTAATCAGTTGAGTTCGATCGACTTAAGTCAAAACTCCAAGTTAATTCAGCTAAATATCGGCGCAAATAGAGAAATTAAAGCCATTGATTTAAGCCAGCAAAGCGATTTAGAAAGTTTGAATGTCAGTGTCATGTTGCTTACTGAACTGGATTTATCTCATAACCCCTTGCTAGAAGATTTAAATGCTGAGTTTAACCAATTAAGCCGTATAGATTTGTCTAATAATTTAGCAATTGATACCTTAACTATCGGTGGGAACCCTGCAATGACTGATCTTGATGTGTCAATGTTAACTCATTTGGAGCAGTTGATGATCAGTTCTAACATAACTAATATAGGAAATATTAGCCATTTAGATTTAAGCCAAAATCTAAAATTATGGCGTATATGGGCGGAACATCAGTCCATCCAGCAACTTGATTTATCTCACAATACCGAGTTGCGGGAATTAGATATGAGAAATAATCAATTAAGTTCGATAGATTTGACCTTCCTACCAAAACTTCGATGGCTAGATTTGCGTATTAACTCGCTAACTACTCTTGATTTAACGGCAAATACTCAGTTAACTGATGTATGGTATGACAATGATGTTGTTTGTGTTGGCAGTAAATGTTGAAATTAGTGAATACATTTATCTTTGATTAAAGGAGTCTTTGACTCCTTTATTGTTTAGCAGGTTATCATAAACCTTAAGCTGCCTATTTGTTTAACTAACCTCAGTTTTGCATAAGAAACAGTGTTAAATCAAAGAAAACAATAAGTTAGCAGTCTCTTATTTTTCTAGTTCGATATTTTTGTCTGAATTCAAGGCATTTTGCAGTAGGAATAGCTAGCTATTTCGCTTCAAAATAACGCAAAAGTCCGTAAAAATAGTACCTAGAAACGCATTGCTTATGCGAAGCTGAGGCTAACTACTAAAGTTTGTGTTAATTACGTCTAAATATCGATTACTTGCTGGTCTTTTTACAACGCCTCGTATTTAACCCATGGTTTAAATGCTAATTTTTGTAGTCGGTAGAGTATCTGTTGGTAATATTATTTATATCAAAATTTAAACTTTAATTTGTTGATATAAATAGATAAAGTGAGTTTGTGTGCAATGTTTACGGAAATGTTTTACCGCAACATTGTAATGTTTATCTGCGCTATTTTCTCGAATGGGGCACTTAAGGCTTTTGTTTTATAAGCTGCTTTTACTATTTTTCTAAAATGGATATATTCGGCAATGTTAAAAAAGCTAAAACGCAAAACAGATAAGCTAGTTAATTCTAAGCATATGCTGAGTGGTGTTACGGTAGCGTCATTTTTAGAATCTACCATTGTGCCCATCCCACTTGAAGCTGTGTTGGTGCCTATGATGCAAGCGCGTCGAGATAAGTTATGGCTTATTGCTTTAATGGCGACACTTGGATGCATGCTAGGTGCACTGGTAGGTTATGCATTGGGCTATTACTTATTTGATGCTGTTGGAGATTGGATGATAACTACATTTTTCAGTCAAGAGCAGTTTGATACTGTTAAACAACAAATGCAAGACCAAGGTTTTTGGTTTGTTCTTACGTTAGGCATAGTGCCTATACCTTTTCAAATTGCAATGCTTGCTGCCGGTGCAACTCAATATTCAATATTGATGTTTATTTTAGCGACTGCTATTGCACGCTCCATTCGATATTTTGGTCTAGCCGTTGTTGTGTACTATGCGGGTAACAAAGCAGAACGCGTTATTAAAAAGCATAAAACCAAAAGTATTATAGTGCTAACAGGTTTTGTCTTGTTGTTGTGGGGAATAACAACACTGTAAGTTTGACGCAATTAGTCCGCAAGAAAGGGGCATAGCCCCTTTTTTCAATACAAGATTATTTAAAACTCAAAGTTTCCCCTTCGTTTAACAACAGTAGTTGAATCGGTTGCGCTTTACTTGCTTGTTGGAGCTTAGTGATAGGTTCAAGGTAAAGTTTGAAGGTACTGTGATGAATAGGCAGTACTTTTTCTATTTTAAGTGTTTTTGCAAGCTTTATAACATCATCTGCACCCATGCTAATTTGCCCTAAAGGACCTGTTGTTCCAACGGCTCCCATATTAGGAATTAACACATCCATTTGACCAAGTTGTTTTACCGCATTAATAACGCGATCCGTTGGCATGCTGTCGCCTGTCCAATACATTGACTGTTGCCAGTTACCTAAGGTAAAGGTTAAAACGTAACCCAATCCTTCACCTAAAAGTGGCGTCAGCGACATATTAGTTGAGTGATCGGCTGGAATCGCCGTAATAAGTATTTTGCCTTTACCCGCTTTAAGTTCAAGCGATTGCCCAGCTTGTAATGGCGTAAGTTGCTGAAAACCTAGTTGACTTACTTTCTCTTTGTCAGCAATTGGTAGAATAGTTTTTAAGTTTTTATCTAATATTTGTTGTGCTTTTTGATCAAAATGATCCTCATGCGCATGGCTTAACAAAACATAATGTGTGTGATTTAAATCATATTTAGGTAACGGCGTTATTCTCGCATGATGTTTTATGTTTGGGCCTTTGTTTAAGTCAAAAACTTCATTTGGATCCCCCATAATAAACGCTTGCTCTCCTTCGCCAAACATAGGATCGGTGATTAAAGTTGTGCCATTAAATGTAATTTGCATTGTAGGGCCGCCAAGCCATTTAATATGCACTGCTGGTGCTGCAGCCGCTATTTTGGTTAATGAAAAGGTGACTATTAAAATGAGTAATTTTTGAATTTGCATTAGGTTTACCTCTAAAAAAAACTTAGTGTAGAGGCTTAATTTCGGCTAATCTAGATCGCCAATATTGCATAGATTGAACGATAAAGTTGTACAATGAGTGACTTGGTACAGATTCAAACCTTTATAGAAGTGGTTAATGGGGGCAGTTTTGCTGAGGCTAGCAGGCGATTATCTTTGCCTCGCTCAACAGTAAGTGCGCGAGTAAAAGGCTTGGAAAAGCGCTTAAATACTCGATTGTTTAATCGCAACACACGTAATGTTAGTTTAACAAGTGAAGGGCAAACGTATTTAAACACCTGCCAACAAGCACTCGCGTTATTAAGCCATGCTGAAGATGAATTGATAAGCCATGATATGTTATCGGGTAAAATTAGGTTGTCTGTACCCGTCGCCACGTCTAAACATGTGTTAGCCCAGATCATTGCTGACTTTAGACTGCTGCATCCCAATATTGAGATTGAAGTAGTGGTGTCAGACGAAAAGCTCAATCTAGTAGCCAATAACATTGATTTAGCGATTAGAGGTAGAGACGCTGGCGATTTAGATTTAATAGCTCGCGAATTTTACCAAACGGAACTTGCTTATTTTGCCTCTCCAAAAGTTGTCAAGGCGCTTGGTCACACAGCTAGTTTAGCCACGTTGGAGCAGCATTTAATTTTTGCCCCGGTAAACGGTGCTAGTCGTTATAAGTTTCTTACCCAAGATTTTGAAATGGCCTTTGAAATGGCTTGTTTTGATCAAGGTGTGGTCTGTTTACCTGTTCCGTTTTGTAAGGATGCTGTGCAGCAAGGTCGTTTAATTAAGTTGCAGATCAAACCTTTAGAAGCAAGCCTTTCGGTTTATTTGGTCTATGCAAATCGCCAATTTATGGCAAAGAGAATTAGGTATTTTATTGATTTCTTAATCAATAATAAAACACGCTACGCTTTAATTTAACGGCAAAGTACATCACTAAAAAGAAGATAACTGCAACCTAATCTATAAAAACCAAGCAAGTGAAAAGAAAACAGGGAACATCAGTATATAAACTAAAGGCCATCTAGCTAGACGATATTGAATAGTAACGCCTCTAGCTTGTAAAAAGGTGATAAGTGAGCCGACGTTGTCCATATTAATGACATGAAGCCCGTTTGAATTATTTTGCTGATCGGTTATACAAATGTGGGTTTTAATTTTAGGGCCGAACTTGAACAGTGGGGTTAACGGTAAATAATAAACTGTTATTTGTTTTAGGTTTTCATAAGCTACAAAGGCGTCTTTTTCAGCTGTTAGATCAGGAAAACTGACGCCTTTACGCGTGATAAAAACATCGGAATTATAACGTACACTGCGTTGAAAGAATGATTGTAATAATACTAGCGGTATAAATACAAATGGTGTGGCAGCTAAGATGACTGCTGTTTGAGAGTCGTGTGTGGTGTAGCGAGGTGCAGTATCAATAAAAAATGCAATAATGAGGGCACTAAGGGTCATGGCAATAAACGCCTTTAAACTGGTGTAAGGTATGCGTCGCACATGTGCCAAACATACTTGGTGTTGAGATTCGAGTAACTGTTTAATATTCATAGTTAAACGCTTATTCCTTTAGTGTCAGTTTAAATGGGTAATAATGATCAATGCTGTCTTTGTATCCACCGACAAGTACCTTGCCATTAGATGAAATATTGTTGACTCTAATTTGTTTTATCGCTTGATTGGGAATATGTTTTTTCACAATGTCATCAAGAAAGTAAATTTGTTCTTGATACCATAATATCGGACGGTAGCTGTAAGTGTAGTTTTCACCTTTATACTTGGCGGTACCAAATAGCTTTTTTCCATCACCTGACATACCTTTTACTATGGCACTGGCGGCACCTTGTGGAATTGGCAAAGTCGTAAAGCCATTACTTTCGTGCCAGATTATAGGCGTATCAACACTGCAGCGCCCACCAATGGTTTTACCATCATGTGATACATCTTCAGGAATAAAGTAGCACCCACTTGGCGAAGTGATGGATGAAATAACATTATTATTCCATCGGTATACATGTTTTTGCGCACTACCAACGATAACGCTGGCATCTGCTGAAACATGGGTTGCATTACGCCATTTTACTTTGTTTAAGCCTGTACCAATTTCTGTAGGTTTGGCGCCAATTTCCCAGCGAAAGGCACTAACATCTGATTGCCACCCTGTGTACCCAACCACGGTTTTACCGTCTGCAGAAATTGAAATAGCAGTAGTAAGGTAGTGACTTTTAAGTTTAGGCACAGTGCGCATTTTATCTTGCTTTGTCCAAATAAAGCTATCTCCTCCGTTATGGCCAACAATAACTTTGCCATCATCAGAAATGTCCATTGGTAACAGGGTGTTGCGGTTATTTAATAATCCAAGGTGAGAGTGTCCATCACGTTCATTCCAGTGAAACACCATGGGTATTTTGTTATTTTTGTTATCTTTATTTACACCATATAAGACAAGGTGCGAGCCGTCTGCGTCGACTAAAATTGCTCTTGTACCTTTGTGAGCCTGATACGGATTAGGGATAATATCCAGTTGAAAATTGAGTGTTGCTAAAACGGGTGATGACAATAAAAGTATTGATAATAAAACGAGCGTTGCAAAAGCTTTATACATTACAAATTTATCCCTAAATTAACGTGTAACTCTCTTTGAAGTGATCCATTGAAAGATAAGTGATTAATAATAAACCGTAATTTTATCAGATGAAATAGCTAGTTTGTTCATTATGTCTTTAATGAGTAACTAAAGTTAATCATTTTTAGTTATGTCTGGTGAGCCTTGCGAAAATCGCTCGGTGTTTGACCTGTCACCTGTTTAAATGCTTTGTAAAATGAAGAGCGGGCATTAAAACCAACGTCTAACGCGATATCAAGTATTGTGGCTTCATTGGCTAAAATTTTGGGCTTGGCCGCTTCAATGCGCCATTGGTTAACAAAGTCAAAAAAGTTAGTCGTCAGGGTTTGGTTTAACGTTTGTGAAATATAGTTTGGCGATATGTCCAAGTGTTGGGCGAGTTTGTGTAACGAAAGACTCGCGTCTAAATAAAGATGTTCACTTTGCATAACGGTATTTATTTTGTCAGCAATACGCTTTGATTGTTCTTTACTGAGGGCTGAGCGTTGATACTTTTTAGTCGGCAATGCTGTTTTGCTAGCTTTGCTTTGCTCGTTTTTATTGTTGTCTAAGGTTTCAATTAGCTCATTTTTAACCTTTGGACTAATTTCATCAGTTACCAGGGCAGGTTGTTGTTGCATGCCAAAGTGAATAAGGCTCCAAATTAGTATCAATGAAAATAACGCTTCTGTAGTGCCATTAAATAAAAACTGGTCAAGTAAGCTTGATGAAAACACCGTAATTAAAGAAATGATCCAGGTACAAACGGCAATAAACAAAAGCCAGTTTATCCATTTCAGCTCTTTGTTTTCATTATTTGAAAACAGATCTTTTAACCTTTTTCTGTAGTGGCTTAATCTGCGAACGATTTTAATTAATGTATATACACATTGGGAAAGCCAAAGCAGCATCATTATTAACATGCTGACGAGTATTAAAGAAACAAACCAACCTGAAACTTCAGTATCATCAATAAATATCGCGGTATGTGTTTCTTTTGGTAGCATTAATATCATGACAGAAATGATAAGAGCCGGTGCAACTAAGATAAAATGCCAAGCTTGTTTTTTCTGCAATTGCCACTTTGTATCAGCTGTTAAACCTTCAACATAAAACCATAACGACGGGCAAAGCATAAATAGGGCGGGAAAAGCTAAAGCGGTATAAAGTGCATACCAATTTGGGGCCATAGATGCAATAATTGGATTTAATGCTAATGCACCAATCGCGACTAAAAAAATGGCCAGAGGCAAATTCAAAGCGCTTTTGTTCGCCTTAGCAAAAAGGATAGGTACACTGACCGCGATTTGCCCCACAATTAACATGGTCACGATCATTACAATTGGGTCTATCAAGTGTCCTTCCTTTTTGACGTTATTTGCTTCATGCGTATAAAAATAGGTGTCCGCGCTTTTAGTCTCGGACGACTTAACTCTTTATAAATTATATTGTTTATCTCCGTCAACCTCTTGCCAAAAAACAGGCTAATTTATCAATTAATGGAGTTTAAATGAGTCTAACTAAACAATTACCCAGTCAATTTATCGAGTTTCAAATTAATGTGAAGCTAAAGCTATCAGCGCTTTGGGCCGCAGTCATGTGTTGTTATATCTATGGCGATTATATTCAAATTTATGTGCCCGAGGTGTTGGCAAAAGCGATGACGGTAACGTCAGCGAAAGAGGGCATTCAAGCGGAGTTTTTTGCCGTGGCATTTTTAATGTCTATTCCTAGTGTAATGATATTTTTTTCTTTAGTGTTAAAGCCAACACTTAATCGATGGTTAAACATCATCATACCTGCGCTATTTATTGTTATGTTGGTTTTGCTGAACTTAAAAACCACCTGGATTTATTATCTTTACTTAACGGCGTTAGAAATTTTACTTTCATTAGCGACTATCTGGTACGCATGGAATTGGCCTAAAAACTATTTGATAGAAAAAGAGCATAGCTAACACGCTAAAAGTGAGCTGCTAAATTGATAAACAAGCCTGACGTAAATTATCAGGCTTTACTTTTAAACCGCCCATTTTTCTGGCTCGTCACCTTTTCATCACCTTTTTTCCTTAAATTATCATTCTTTGTTTTTAAATAAAGGCCACCATGCTGGCCATAGCCAATGATTGTTAAAGATGAAAATAGGATCAACAAACAATGTTAAAACAATTATCTACGTTATTAGTGCTTTTAATAACAATGTCAGTCAATGCCGTGGTGATCAGGCATGATGTTAATGCCGATTTATATCAAGTAAATCAAGTGCCCGAGTTTTATGTTGATATGCCTTTTCAAGGCGGCTCAGTGTTAATTGATGAGCACTGGTTGTTAGCTCCCGCACACGTTATCTATACCTTTATGTATGATTACCAAGATAAACCCATCATGATACATGGTGTAGAAAACAAAATTGCACAGGTGATTATTCACGATGGATTTAAACGGGTAGAAGGTGATTGGAGCCAAGGTGACCCCAAACCGTTAATGCAACAAATGAATCGCTCAAAAGATATCGCATTGATACGTTTAAGCAACCCCGTTACTCATATCAAACCCATAGCACTATATCAGGGCAATGACGAACAGGGACAAGTTATTACTGGTTATGGCCGTGGCGCTATTGGCAATGGTAAAACAGGCGAAATTGAAGATTCACAAGGGCCAAGTTTAATCACCTATGGTTGGTATCAAGTGACAAAATATTTTACCGATTGGGTATTTACCCAAGATAATTATCCCATGCGCAGCTATAACAATGTGATCAGTGAAGCAAATGAGCAATGGCTTAGATTTACCTTTGAGCAAGGCGCTAGTGCTTTACCGTTAGAGGGCATGTTTGGCTCTGGCGACAGTGGAGGCGCAGTCATTATGTATCAAAATGATGTGCCTATATTAGTAGGTTTTGCTGCTTGGACAGAAATACATGGTCCATTAGAGCAACATGTACCGGGCAAATATGGCACAACTGGGGTATTAACGCGAGTATCGTATTTTAATCAATGGATAACACAACACGTGAATAAATAAGTCAGATAACAACACACATTGTCAATCACCATTAAGTAATTGAAATATAGTTATTTAAAGCTACTTAGTGGTGATTTTTAACTTCAAATTATTAACAACATAACTTTGATATTTCCATGATTTTGGAAATGTAATTTAAAAGGTTGTAGTGATGTCGTTTAGTCAAGACGACTCAGGGGATTATTTTAAACAGTTACTTGCTAAAAATGAGCAAACCTCTTAACTGAAATACGACGATAAGCCATACGACATTTCCTGTGGGAGTACCTGTGGTACATCAACTTGTAACGCTGGACAAACTGCCACTAGTTACGTCGCTGAAGTATTTGGTGTAACTTCGCTGTTAATGGAAGCATCGTTTAAGCAGTTAAAAAACAAGCCTACAAATGAGAGTTGGACACATGAGTCTTGCGTCAAATTAGGTTATGGTATCGCCAATAGCTTAAATGAATTTTTTTAAATCAAGATGGAAAACAAAGACATTAAGTAAAAAAATTTCAGCTATTTGTTGATGATTTGCCATGTTTTAAGGTGCATCAAATACAAACCAAAGGTTTAAATAATAAAAAGGACAAGTTATGAAACTAAACCAAATAACATTGCCAGTTAAACATATGCAAGTCGCCGTAGAGTTTTATCAAACGTTAGGTATGACATTAATAGTTGATACACCTCATTACGCGCGCTTTTCATGCCCAGATGGTGATTCCACGTTTTCATTAAGTTTAACCGAGGAAAGTTTTACCAATGGAGCAACTATTTATTTTGAACACGAAGACCTTGATGGCTGGGTTGAGCAGTTAAAATTAAAGGGGATTGAATTTAAACAGGACCCGCAAGATCAGAGATATTTATGGAGAGAAGCGATTTTACTTGATCCGTCAGGTAACAAAATCAAATTATTTTGGGCTGGCGACAATAGATTAAATCCACCATGGAGAGTTAATTAAGTTGATAAAAGCTAAATCCTATTCTGTTGAGGGGCAGCATTTACATCGTTTTATTAATGTTTTAGCATAAGCCGTGATGAACTATGGGAATGTTATGTGTAAATCGCCTGCACAAGTGATGTTAATAACACTGATGCTAATTGCTTTTATCGGGCAAACATTGGCGTTTTCAGCTATGTCTTGTGAAATGTCGATGAAGATGTCGCCAATAGAACAACTAGCACAAACAGATCATATACCCGTTAAACATTATTCCAGTAGCCTTGCAATTGATACCTCAAAGGCTGTGAATAAACATACACAAGATTGTTGTGATAATGATTGTGTATGTCCTACTAATGCTTGTACGACAACAACAGCGTTATTTTCGTCGGTATTAACGACTGCTATTTATTTCGAAAGTGAAACTCCAATATCGTTGCCGACCGAGCAACCCAATACCATTTACTCTTCTTTATTTAGACCACCGATTTTTGCCTAACCTAGGATCAGTGTGCGCAAAATAGCGCAGATTTTTAGTTTTCTTGAATTTGGCGTTTGACGCCAAGCATTAAACCAGCATTGTCTGGAGGCAAAAATGAATAAACAATTTTTAATACTAGCAGTTATGTTGCTGCTAATTCCCGTATTTGTTCAAGCAAATAAAAATGAACCGCAAGCTAAACCGTTAGAGCTTATGGTATTTAAAACGCCAACCTGTGGTTGCTGCAAGGACTGGATAAACCATATCGAAGAGCAAGGTATTATTGCTCATTCAAAAGACTTGTCGAATATTGGTGGTATTAAAGCGAAAATAGGTATTAAACCCAATTACCGCTCTTGTCATACTGCGGTTACCAAAAACGGTTTTGCATTTGAAGGCCATGTGCCTGCTAAATATATTCTGCAGTTTTTATCAGAGCAACACCCAAATGCCATTGGTCTTTCAGTGCCTGCGATGCCAATTGGTTCACCGGGGATGGAAGTAGAAGACCGATTTATGCCTTACAAGGTGTTATTGCTTTTTAAAGATGGCACTAACAAGGTTTATGCAACGGTAACTAGCTACGACCAACAATTTTAGTTACGCCAGCGTTTTGTAACTTTACTGGTTAACAACATTATTTGCTTGACCTGTGTCTTGCTCACAGGTTTATGCTTAATGTAATCAACGAATTGTTAATTATGTTATGGGCGTTATGTCTAGGTTTGGAATAGTAAAAACCTAACTGACCCACATAAGTTATTTCAGGCCATGTTAGCGTTTCGTAACAATATGATGAGTGCATTAGCACAGTGGGAATCTAAAGAAGACAAAGCATTGACATCACTACGCTTTGTCACCTTATCGATAGCATTAAGGCTATCAATATTGAGGAGCAGTTAAGTGACAAGTAAATCATCAACCCAACAACTGATCATCGAAGGCGCTGGCTGTGCTAGTTGTGTGGGAAAAATTGAGTCAGCATTAAAATCGACTCATGGGGTTAGTTCAGCGGAAATGAATTTTGCTGATAGAACCGTCATGGTATCTGGCACTGCGCTAGCTGATGAGCTAATAAAAGCAGTTGAATCAATCGGCTACAATGCCAAGGTGTTAGACAATCAACAAGCCGATGACATCATGGATGAAAAAGAGGCGGCAGACAGGCTTTATTACAAAAAGCTTATTCGAGATACCGTTATTGCCTTAGGATTAGGTGTGCCATTAATGGTTTATGGGCTTTTTATCGGTGAAATGACGGTTGAGACAACCACTGAACGTATTTCTTGGTTAGTGGTTGGTATTTTAACCTTTGGCGTTATGTATTTTTCGGGTAAACATTTTTATGCTGGCGCATGGAAAAGTTTTAAAAATCATTCGGCAAATATGGATACCCTCATCGCTCTAGGTACAGGAACTGCGTGGCTTTATTCGATGGTGGTTGTTTTTGCTCCTGATGTAGTACCGAGCATGGCACGCCATGTTTACTTTGAAGCAACGGCGATGATCATAGGTTTGATTAATTTAGGTTTAGCGTTAGAGCTTAAAGCGCGTGGTAAAACGTCTGAAGCGATTAAACGACTGATTGGTTTACAGGCCAAAACAGCTATCGTAATTAGAGATGAAAAAGAAGTGGAAATTGCCATTGAGCAAGTTTTGAAAAATGATGTCGTTAAAGTAAAACCTGGGCAAAACATCCCTGTAGATGGCATTGTTGTCGAAGGGCGCACTACCATTGATGAGTCAATGTTAACAGGTGAACCTATGCCAGTTGAAAAGGGTGAAAACGATGAAGTGGTTGCCGGTACGTTAAACAAATCGGGCATGTTTTTATTTAAAGCTACCAAAGTTGGCAAAGATACGGCGCTCGCTCACATTATTAATATGGTAAAGCGTGCGCAAAATTCAAAACCGCCAATTGGTCGTTTGGCGGATGTCATTTCTGCTTATTTTGTCCCGGTTATTATGATAATCGCCATTATTAGTGCACTGGCGTGGCTTAACTTTGGTCCACAGCCTGCGCTGGCGCTAGCCATTGTTTCTGCTACCACTGTTCTTATCATAGCCTGTCCATGTGCGCTCGGTTTGGCCACGCCAATGTCAGTGATGGTTGGTGTAGGAAAAGCCGCAGAAGCTGGGGTACTTATTAGAAATGGCGAAGCACTACAAACAGCCTCTAAAATTACCGCTATGATCTTAGATAAAACTGGCACTATTACCGAAGGTGCGCCAAAAGTGACCGATATTATATTAGCGGGCGCTACTAACGAAGCCGAGGTGTTACAACTAGCAGCCAGTTTAGAAAGTGGCTCAGAACATCCTTTAGCAGAAGCTATTGTTGAAAGTGCCAAAGAAAAACAACTCGAACTGCTAAAGATTTCCGCCTTTGAAGCCATCACAGGTTTTGGTGTCCAAGCACAATGTCAGGGTAAAACACTGTTATTTGGTAACGTAAAGCTCATGCAAGATAAAGGCATTGAGGTGACAGGTTTTACTGACCAAGCTCAGGCATTAGCAAAACAAGCTAAAACACCTATGTATTTTGCCGTTGATGGTGAACTCGCGGCGATTATCGCGGTAGCAGATCCGATCAAAGCCGATTCCATCTCAGCAATTAAAAGGTTACAAGCCAACGATATTCGCGTGATTATGTTAACTGGCGACAATAAAGAAACAGCCGCTGCCGTTGCCTTACAAGCGGGTATTTCTGAGTTTTTCGCTGAAGTGCTTCCAGAAGATAAAGCTAATAAGGTAAAGGATCTACAAAACCATGGTGAAATTGTTGGTATGACGGGGGATGGCATTAATGATGCTCCGGCACTTGCTTTAGCCAATGTTGGCTTTGCCATTGGTACAGGTACCGATGTTGCTATAGAAAGTGCAGATATTACGCTAATGCGTGGCTCGCTTCATGGCCTTGCTGATGCCATTGCCATCAGTAAAGCGACATTGCGTAATATCAAACAAAACTTGTTTGGTGCCTTTATATACAATGTTGCCGGTGTGCCAGTGGCTGCAGGGGTGCTTTATCCTATATTTGGCATTTTACTTAGTCCTGTCATTGCCGGTGCTGCTATGGCATTTTCGTCACTGACTGTGGTATCTAATGCCAACAGATTGCGTTTGTTCAAAGCACAAGAGCATTAGGAGTAGATATGTTAATCGCTAATTTATTGGGTTTAGTCGCTATTGGATTAATTATTTGGTGGTTTTGGCTTTACCATCCTAGTGCTAGCGCTGCTTTTGAAAATGAGGTGGTAATTGAAGTAGAAGATGGCGTGTACACACCTTCGGTGATCCAAACATCTGCCAACAAAGCCATTAAACTGACTTTTGTTCGCAAAGACCCGTCACCTTGTGCAGAAATGCTGGTTATTCCAACGCTAGATATTAGCGAACAATTGTTATTAAACACACAAACAACGATAACGTTACCTGCGTTAAAAGCCGGGGAATATGCATTTCACTGTCAAATGAAAATGTACCAGGGCATGCTGAAAGTTGTGTAACTGAATAGTCACCAGCAGGCCAATTTTGCACCTTTGTTGGTAGTTTTGTTTTATAAATGAAGCGAGCTAAGTAGCTCGCTTTTTCTTTATTTTTTCAATTGCTATTGCTATCAGCAGTACAAAATCATTAAAAAGTCATACACACGTCAGGTATTTTTTAACGCGAATACATAGTGTAGAAGCTGGTTTATTTAAAATAAGATAGATTTTATGAAAACGAACTTAACGATTTTTTTATGCGCTATGTTAGCGATTTGCTCAGCAAGTGTTGCTAATGAAAATACTGCTGTTAACGCAGAAATTTATTTAGGGCAAAAACCGCCAGGACTGATACCTGAGCGTTTTGCACACGATATGATTGATAGAGGTTTTAGAGCGGCGAGTACTTCTTTTAGCCCTGATCTAAAAGAGTTTTACTTTAGGCGAAGAGGTGGTGAGTTTGAAAAAAACACATTGTTTGTAATTCAATTCAAAGAGGGTAAGTGGCGAGAGTCTGCCTTACCGCCAAGAGCAGGGCAGCCATTTGTGTCTCCCGATGGCAATATTTTACATTTAGGCAATAAATACAGAGAACGAACACCAATTGGCTGGTCTGAAGTGAAAAGTTTAGCAGCACCGATTGGCGATATGCCCATTATGCGTTTAACTGCATCTGCTAAAGGTACATATGTTTTTGATGAACCAACTGAACGTGGTCATATTCGCTATTCTCAACTTGTTGACGGTAAGCGCCAAGCACCCCAGTCAGTGAGTGAACCGATAAATTCAGGCATGTGGACTGCTCACCCTTTTATTGCTGCAGACGAATCGTACATTATTTGGGATAGTGAAAGAGATGATGGCTATGGTGATAGTGACTTATATGTTTCTTTTAAACAGTCAGACGGTTCATGGGGTAAAGCCATTAATTTAGGCGATAAAATCAATTCAAAATTTTCTGATCAATTTGGCAGTGTGACACCCGATGGAAAGTATTTTTTCTTTCATCGCACTTATACTACTGATGGAAATAAGGCAGAGATTTTTTGGGTCGATGCAAAAGTGATTGAAAACTTGAGACCACAAACGTAATCATCATGCGATACGAATTGGTATCATTGCACGTTATATTTAACGTGCAATGTATCGAAACAATTAATCAGCTAGTGTAATTTCTACTTCAATGTTGCCGCGAGTTGCATTTGAATAAGGACATACCATGTGGGCTTTATCAACCAAGCTTTGTGCGACAGCTTTATCTAAACTTCCTAATGAAACGATTAGTTTGACCGCTATAGCAAAGCCTACCTCAATAGGGCCAATTGCCACTTCAGCAGTAATACTAATGTCATTACCAAGTTTTACTTTTTCTGCCGCCGCAACATGTTTTAGTGCACCGATAAAACACGCTGAATAACCCGCTGCAAATAGCTGTTCTGGGTTTGTGCCTTCACCACCAGTACCGCCGAGCTCTTTCGGTGTAGAAAGCGTTAATTTTAATTTACCATCATTAGATGTCGCTGTACCTTCTCTTCCACCTGTTGATGTGGCAATACCTGTGTAAATAGTTTGCTGTAAAGTGTGCATAGATTCTCTCCTTAACAATGTAGTTTGCATGCAAAGTATATTTAATCGGAAGTTGCCTTGTCAAATACTTTGTGTGCAAAGTAAAGTTATTATGCAGTTGATGGATTAATAATTTGCATGCAAAATAGTGGTTAAATTCTTTGTTAATTGTCTATATGTCTGATTCACTAAAGCTTGAGAACCAGCTGTGTCATCGTTTTTATTTGTTATCTAATGCATTTACTAGAGCATATCGTCCGTTATTGGATGAGCTCGATATTACATATCCACAATATCTTGTGCTTATGGCGCTATGGGAAGTTGGAGAAACAACAATAGCATCGGTAACAGATAAAACAGGCATTGATGCGGGAGCGATGACACAAATTTTAAAAAAGCTTGTGTCCAAAGGTATCGTTGGTATTCGTAAAGATGAACAAGATAAACGTGTTAAAAATGTGTATTTAACGGCTGATGGGCAAGGGTTAAAAAAATCGGCAACCTCTATACCCAGTCAAATGTTATGTAAATTTAATGGATTAGATCCAAGCGAGTTAAAACAACTAGTCAGTTTACTAGATCGACTTAATACCTGTTTTAAAAACGTAGATGACAATAAAAGTTAGTTGTTATGCCTGGCAGCTTTATAAGGTAATGTGCACTGCCAAGCATAATTAGTTTAAGTCGCTTATGACTCTTTTTTATATTTTCCACCAATTAATGCTTGTGGGCGAGTAGGGGGAATTGTTTGATTAGTGCAATCTTTTTCGACAACAGGTGCTAAAAATTGACTTTCGATTGGCATCACACCCGCCCAAACTGGCCAGTTAAGATCTTCTTCATCGTCATTAACGCCTGCATTACGCATTTTTACGGAAAACTCATCAATCGCTATCCAAGCAACCGAAGTTATCATCAACTCTTTATCGTGAATAGGGCGTAAAGTTTCCCAGCGATGTGGGCTGACTTTATCGATAAACTTTTTAAGTTGTATTAACTTTTCTTCGGGGTCTGTCACTAGTTGCACTTTACCAAACAGGGTGACTGAGCGGTAGTTAACCGAGTGATGAAATGCACTGCGTGCCAACACTAAACCATCGAGTTGGCTAATGTTGATACACACTTCTTGCTCATCACTGCCGACAACGTTTCTGGCTTTGATATGGCCATGCCAATACAGGCGATCGCCATCACGCCAATGACAGGTTGGCGTGACTATGGTTTGTCCATTAAGGTGTTGGCCAATGTGGCATAACAAACTATCGTCGATTATGGCTTTGGCAAGTTCAATGTCGTAACTCGCGCGTTTTCTACCCCGTTTAATTTGAGTCTTGTCTGTGGCGTGTTCTGTGGTCATATCGCGTTAAATTCCTTGTTAAATTTGATTGCATGATAGATATCACTGGATACAATGAAAATAACCACAAATGAAAATAAAATAGATACCAGATAATGTCGTCAGCTTCACTTTCTTTAACCATTGATCATCAAAGTCGTGTCCCTATTTATCAGCAATTACAGCAACAAATAGAAAATTTAGTGTCGCAACATCGTTTAAAATCAGGTGACAAGTTGCCGTCTTCGCGTGAATTGGCAATTGCATTGGGCATTTCACGCACCAGCAGTTTAAAAGCCATAGACAATTTAATTGCAGAAGGTGTGTTGATCAGTAGGGTAAAACAGGGCGTGTTTGTTAGTAACACGCCACCAAATTTTGATAAACCAATGCCGGTATCAAAGCAAACAAAAACAAAAGCGCGGGAGTTTGTTACAGGGTTTAACTCTGGTGCTGATACCGCTAAATTCCCACATCGTTTGTGGGCGCAAAGTATGCGAAATGCTTGGTTAAATCCTGATGACGCTGTATTGCAAGGTCGATTTGCTGATGGACTGCCGGCATTGAAACAACAAATTGTTGACTACGTAAAACAGTTACGAGGCTTACAGTGTTGCGCCGAGCAAATTATCGTCACGGCTGGTAATCGTGATGCATTAACAATTTTAAGCCATGCGTTATTACAACAAAAGAGCGACCGAGTTTGGCTTGAAAATCCTTGTTATCCGCAAGTACCGTCACTGTTTCGTTGGTTAGGAAAAGATATTAAGCCACTGGCGTTAGACGAGGAAGGCGCTATTCCTCCCAAACGTGCAACTGGCCTTGCACTGTTAACACCATGTCGACAATACCCACTGGGCTTGGCTATGAGTTCAGAACGTCGTCAACTGTGGTTAAATTTATTAAAACAATCGACAGATGCTGAGCAAAAACTTTGGCTAATTGAAGATGATTACGACAATGAGTTTGTTTATCAAGGGCGTAGTCCTGTGCCATTAATGCAACAAGACAGCACACAATCAACATTTTTTGTTGGTAGTTTTTCTAAGGTAATGTTTCGTGGATTACGGCTGGGTTTTATTGTTAGCCCATTGTCACAAGTTACCCAGTTAATTGATAGCCAGCAACAACTTGGCTTTGCCGGCGCATTGGCTGTTCAACCCGCGTTAGCTGATTTTATGCAGTCAGGAAAATTTGCCACCCATATTCGAAAAATGCGGCGTAATTACCTACAAAAACGCGACGTTATGGCAGAACAGTTGGCAAAACTAAGCCAATTTCTTGATTGGCAACTTCCTCATGGTGGTATGCATTTAGTGGCTTACTTAAAGCTACCATATGAAAAGCTTGAGCACCTTATTTGCACAAAGTTACATGAGCAAGGGGTAAGTATTAATAGTTTGTCGAGCCACTACATCACATCCGATAAGCGTTATGGCTTTATCTTGGGGTTTTCTCAACCAAATGAAACAGAACTAACACGTGCAATTAACATACTGCATCAAGTGTTACGGCAATGTTAGATGCAATGTTATCGCGACATAAACGCAAAGTAACTCTGAAAACCCAACTTGGTAATGCCAATTGTGCTAACAAATAAATCAGGTAAAAATCACTTCCACGTCAGGTATTTCTAAATTTTACCTTGTAATGTCGCCTTACATGTTGAGGCTATCTACGATAAAGGAAAACGATGAAAAGTGTATATGTCGCGTTAACAATACTTAGTGCCAGTGTTGTCATCATTGGTGAAAGTTATGCAAACAGTATTCATGGCAATAATCCACAACGCTATTTTGGTGAGCAACCTCCAGGGTTGAACCCAAAACTTTTTAGCCCCAAAATTTTGTCACCTGACGGGCGCTTTGAAGGTGGCAATTTTAACCCTGATATGAGCGAGTACTACTTCACACGTAAAAATGGTAAATACAAGCAGCGTACTTTTTTTGTTATTCGCTATGAAGATGGTCGTTGGGGAGAAGAGCAAGAAACCAACATAAGATGGCCAATGTTTTCAGTAGATGGAAACACTATGTTTTTAGGCAAACAGTACAGAGAAAAAACCAGCACAGGTTGGTCTGCTATAAAAAACCTCGGTGAGTTTATAGATGAGCAGGCTCATGGTTTGTCAGTAGCTGCTAATGGCACCTTATATTTTCCGTTTTTTAAAAAAGAAGACAACGGACATGGCAACTTAGGTTTTTCTCGCCTAGTGAATGGAAAGTATGAACAACCGGTAAAACTTAATGCCGATATTAACATGGGTCAATACATAGCACATCCTTATATTGCGCCTGACGAGTCTTATTTGATGTGGGATGTCGAGCGAGAGGACGGCTTTGGCCAAGCAGATATTTATCTAAGTTTTAAATTGAAAAATGGTGTTTGGTCGAGTCCTATTAATATGGGCAATAACATAAATACAGCGGCGCAAGAAAGTTCGCCATGGGTCTCATACGACGGAAAATATCTATTTTTTACCCGAGGAAATTGGGAAGTGAATGATGATGGAACAAAAAATTATGTCGGTAAAAGGTATTGGGTCGATGCTAAGGTCATTGAGAGTTTAAGGCCTAGCGAATAAACTATCGGCAATGAAAAACAAGTGCGTACTATGAGGCGCACTTGCTATTTTGAATATGCCCTTAATAACCACAGCTTCGTATAAGTAATGCGTTTCTAGGTGTTATTTTTACTGACTTCTGCGTTATTTTGAAGCGAAATAGCTAGCTATTCATGCTGCAAAATGCCTTGAATTCAGACAAACATATCGACCTAGAAGTTTAAGAGACTGCTAATTTATTGTTTTCTTTGATTTAGCACTATTTCTTTTACAAACATGAGGTTAAATAAGGTTCGTTGTAACAAAAGGCTAAATACGTGGTAGATACCTTAAATAACAAAAATGCAAAAATAATTAGCCAAGTAGCGCAGTACATTTATGAGCACAGCGACAAAGCGATCACATTAGATGAATTAGCACAATATACTGGTTTTTCTAAATTCCACTTTAATCGGTTGTTTTTTGCTGCAACAGGTTATCAGTTGGGGGAGTTTATCCAGCGGCATAAACTTGATAAAGCCATGCACCTTATTAAAGAAGGCAATCATAATATTATCGAAGTGGGGCTAAGTGTTGGCTACGATTCGCCTTCGTCTTTTACACGAGCGTTTAAAAAAAACTTTTCTGTCACGCCAAGTGACGTTGTTCAAGGAAAGTTGCCAATTAATGAGCGAGCGGGCTCGTTAAAACCTAAAAAGCTGCTGAGCGAACATACATTAAACCCGACCTGGCATGTATTACCCGATCAAACTTTGTATGGATTATATGGTGAAGGTTTTAGTGAACAATCTTTTAGTGTTAAGGCGGGACAATTGTTTACACGTCTTAGCGAAATGGCGGAACCTTTAACCTATCAAGCATTGCAGCCTATAGGTGTTTCAGTTGATAACCCATGGGCGCAAGCGCAAGAACAAAGCCGTTTTTTTGCAAGTTTTCTTCATGGCTTGCAAGCCCATCACTCAAAACTAGATACTTTTGTATGGCAAGGTGGGCAATGGGTAAGCTTTACCCACTTTGGCTCACATGATTGTATGTGGCAAACCATAGCATTGGTGTATTCACAATGGGTTCTGCCCAATAACATTAAACTTAAAGATCAACAAATTGTGCAGTTGTACTTAAATAGCCCATTTTCTGCAAAGCCTGAAGAGTTAAAAACAGAATTGTATTTTGCTGTTGAGCAGGGGGAACACTAGGTACAGTATTTGGTTAATAAAACTAGGATAAGATCGCACTTTCTGCACAGCAAATAATGATGAAAGCGATTAAATTAATTAACAGGTTTTATCATCCACAGAATTATCAATTAATTTCAATGGAGATCAGTTAATTGAAAGAGCACATTATGAAGTCAAAATTTGTACTACTTTGCACTATGTTATTTACCTCTTGTACGCTTTTTGCCAATGAGCCAGCTGCGCTTCAAAGTAAAGAAGTAGATTTTTTTAATCAGCAAAATAATCGACCTGTTAAAATTAAATTTTGGTACCAAGGTGATACAAAACCTTGCGATGCAAAAATTTGTTTGTCTGCTAGCCAAAGCCCTAAACGTGTTGCAGTAATTTCTCATGGTGCTTTTGGTTCACCGCGAGAAATGAACTGGTTGGGTTATGCGTTAGCAGCACAAGGATGGGTTGTTGCGGGTGTGGCACACTATGGTGAATCGTGGGTTTATGGCGCAGAAAAAATAGACCCAAGTTCAGTCATGCGTTTTTGGCAGCGACCTCAAGATATTAGCTTTGCCATTAGCAGTTTATCTAGTGAAGGGCTTTTTAATATTGAACTTGAAAACAAGCAAGTATTGATGTTGGGGCACTCTTCGGGTGGTTTTACCTCATTGGCCATGGCTGGAGCAACCTTAGATTTAGCACAATCTAAAAACTATTGTTTATCGGACAAAGCCAAACATGATAAAGGCTGTGATTACGGAAAACAGGCACAAAAACCAACGTATAGTAAAAAAATGCTTCACAACATCGACAATTTACAAAGGCAAATGCATGACGAGCGAATTGCCGCTGTTGTTGCGCTTGATCCGGCTTTGGGCCATGCAGCAAAGCAAAAGAGTTTAGCAGAGGTAAAGATACCAACCTTAATTGTAGGCTCCGTAGAAAATGATTTTTTACCTTACGAATTCCATGCAAAATATTATGCAGAACACATCGAAAGAGCGACACTAGTAGGCATAGAGCAAGGAGCAGGGCACTTTATCTACCTTGATGAATGTAAACGCGCGACAAAAGTAAAAGGCGTCGCATTGTGTATCGATAGGCCAGGTGTTGAACGAAAGGTTATACAGCAACAAATCCTCAAACAAATTTTTACCTTTATCAATCGTCAATCTTTGAGTTAGGTAATCATATGGTTGTAAATCAGGCCAGCTCAAACGCTGGCCTTTTCGTTATTAGAGCACTCAAAACCTTTGCTCTATTGCTTCGCTTACCGAATAACAAAGTGGCAAAAACGCAGATAATGAACTAGTTTGCTTGTTAAACTTATGTAAAAATTTTGTGAGAAAAATTTATATTAATAAGGAATGATTTAGCGATGGAAATGATTAAACTTGTATTGTTTTTGGTATTTGCGATAGCAACTATTGTTGGCTACAAGAAAAATAACCGTGGCTTGATGTTATTGGGTGCAGTTGCCGTAACTATTGGTTTTATCGGCTTAGATTTTATATATGGCTTTGTCGCAGAATTAGAATGTGCCTAGCTGTTGGCGGTAATTTGGTAAATAAGATTTTACTTATCACTAGTAATCAAATTGCTGAAGTTAAAAAACGTAACATTTTAAAATTGCATTAAAGCCATGCCTGTTTTATAACCAGAATGGGCAATACGTTTTTACATAAAGGATGAAGGATGAAAAGTGTATATCGATGGCTGATTTTAATAGCGCTGATTTGTGCAGCAATAAGCTGTTACAGCTATGGCAGCGCGTCAGGTTTTTTTGTGTTTATTGTATTAGGTTTAGTATTTGAAGGTGCATTTTGGTTTAAGTTATTTGAATCAAAACCCAAATCAAACTGATTAACCCCATCTTTAGATGATCAAAATAACTTCGCCAAATAAACACGTCTAAGCCCGTGTATTTAATTTATTACGTGTATTTAATTTATCAAGAAACCGCTAACAACGCTTATGTAGCTCCAATTAATCCAATTAATGTAACTACTGGGGGGTCATGTGCATTTGCAATTCAACCACCTCTTTTTTACCTGAGGCGTGAATAGTAAACAGTAGTTGTTGATCGTCGATATCACTAAGTTGAACAAGTGTTTTAGGTAGTTCCGCCAAAATGTTAAATGACTGGTTGCTTAAATTAAACGACCATAATTGAAATTGTTTGTTTACCCCATAAATTACATTGTCTTTTATCAGAAAGCCTTGGTTGTCGCCACCTTGCTCAACAAGGGCTTCGATTAATTGGGCTTCAATTACATCTTGTTGCCAAAAACGATCTAATTGATCGGTAAAAATTAACTGGCCATTGTCGCTGTACTTAGCCCATTTTACTTGTTGCTCACTAATGATGTGACTGCTTGCTTTGGCTAAATCAAATTCAACCAACTTATTTATACCTTTTATACGTGATAACAACAGCGCTTTGTTTTGAGTACTGTCCCATTGCAGTAGCTCTGTAATAGGGTTATTGGTTGTTATGAGGTGACTTTTACCATTGAGCTCTATTTGATACAGCTCATCATTAGCACTGAACAACAAACTTTCGCCACTTGACGACCACTGCATACCTGCTATGTATGAATCAATAGGCAACTGGCTAAGCTGTCGGGCTTTTTGACCATCGGTCAACCAAATTTGCTCTTCACCTGAACGTTCGGAAACAAAAGCAATTAAATTGCCATTGGGCTGGATAACAGCGTTGTCGTCAGCAACCGTTGAACGCTCAAGCACGCTAGCATTTGCGGTAACGGCCATTTGGCTGTCGCTCTCGTTAAAATCGGTAACAGCTATCGACAATATATCACTGTCATAATTTCCCTTAATCACTAGGGCACGAGTATCTTTAGGATGAAAATTTGGTGAACCCACTGGTTGGTCAAGCACAATACCTAGCGGGCTAACTGAACCATCAAAGTGCAACGTATAAAGCTGTCTGCCGGTACTAAAAATAAGCTGATCATCTATTGGAGAAAAATTAGCGGCAATATACCTAAAGCGAACGATGTCGTCAGGCAGCCTTATTTGTTTTTTTGATATAACCGCACCTTGTGGTGTTAGTATTTCAATATAGTAATTGTTATCACCTTGTATGCTGGTTACGGCAATTAGGTTTCTTTTGGCTGAATAATCATAATAGATAATGTTACCATCTTTGACTTCGTGCAATAACTCGCTGGAATCGTCATGACTTGAATAGCTGATCAACTGCCAACGTTCTGTCTGTTTTTGCAGTAGGGTAATACGCTGATTAGTTAGCCAGTGAGGTCGGCGAATTTCTGAATTTTTGCACTCTAACATTAACTTGGTTGGCTGTGGCGCATGAAGCGCTTTATCAAAGTCTAAACTAAGTAATTGATAACATTGTTTTTGCGTAATAGGTGTTTCGCAATTGAGGGTTCGAATAAATACTAACTGTTTACCATCAGGTGAAAAACTGTGCCTGCCATAAGCATCAATTTTTTCGGTTAGTTTGTGCTCTTCTTGTGTCGCAAGGTTTTTAGCCCAAATATCATTCACACATTCTTTTTCGGAAAAACGATGAAAAATAACGTACTTTCCATCGGGTGAATAAATACTAGCAAGCTCTTTACCATCGGTTGCTGTTAATGCACGAATATTACCAAGGGTTAAGTTATCTGAGTGAGTGTCATTCAAATAAAACTTAGCGGCAACAGTTAACAGCACAACAATAAAAAATGAAATTACTATTGTTATGAAGTGCTTTTTACTTTGAGGTTTTACTTGCTCTTCTTTGGGTGAGGCGTGAGCCTCATTGGTTATAACGTCTGATACGGGGGCGTTATTTTCTGCTATTTCAATGGTACGGTTGGTACTTGCAATATTGTCATTGCTCCATGTGACCTGACATTCAAGGCTGTATCCTTGTTTTGCATGCGTTTTAATAAAATCTTGTGTTTTACCATCATCACCTAGAGCTTTGCGCAATTGGGCAATGCTACGTTGCAAGGTATTGGGTGACACTACGATATTGGGCCAGACAGCATCTAACAATTGTTGTTGACTAACCACTTTCCCTTGATTTTTAGCCAAAAACGTTAACACGGCTAACGCCTTAGGCGCTATCACTTGTGGTTGTTGATTTTGGGTGATTTGATTTCTTGTTAAGTCGACAAAAAAATCACCAATCCAATATTGCTGTGCCATAAAACTCTAAAATAAATGTGTCGCATTAACAATAAATATGCGCTTGAAGTTTGCTAAGCATACCGTTGCAATCGGTTAAATTCAAATAAGTAAGTTGATGAAAATAAGCGTTTTTTAATCATCAGCAAAACGTCATTGTTAAATCATGTTAACGTCAGAAGATTAGCATCGGGAAGGGCATTTTGTTGGTAAATTGTAAGCATTTTTGTTGGTAAATTGTAAGCGTTATTGTTGTTGAGTTGACTTATTAACCACTTTGTAATCCACTAATCAAGGTTAGGAGTTTCCTCCATTGATTAAAAATACGATAAAGGTTTTTACCATGAAAAAGATTATAGCCTTAGGTATCGCGTTGATTGTGTTGTCTGCTTGTTCAAGCAAAAGTTTGTATGAAACCGGGCAAAACTATCAAAAAAATGAGTGCATGAAAAATGCCGCCACGGCTGAGCAACACCAGGCTTGTCTTAATGAAAAACGTCAGTCGTACCGAGATTACCAACGAGAACGAGAAGAGATTATTGAAAAACAATAACTCATACTTTCAAAAGGAATTATTTTGCAAAAGGAAGTAAACATCAATTTAATAAGGCGCTTAATTGTTTTGCTGATAGTAGTATCAATTAGTGCCTGTACAAGTAAACCTCATGTTCGTTTATTTACGGATAATTTGTCTGACGCTGACCTTTTAAAAATTGAAACAAAGCTAAGCCAGTCGAACATCAAGTATTCGCGTTCTGTGGCGCGATTTCCAACGGCAATTACCAACAACTCCATTTTGTATACGCCTACTGTTAATGGTAATAAAGATATCTATCACATTATTGAAGTACTAAAAATTTCAGGCTTTGATATTTCATGGACAACCATATTTAAAGTCGAAAATCATAGTTTTACTGCTAATAACATTGGCGTTTATTTATTTTCAGATGAATTTAAAGCACAACAACAAACAAGCACATTAGCGCAATTAAACGACTTCGGTAGTGTTGAGTGTGGTAGCCAATTAACCTTGAATGCAGATGCGAGCTTTCAAGTGTTATTTGATATTTGGGATGAACAGATAAGTGATTATCGTGAAGAGGTCGTTAAAGGAACTTGGCACGAAAGTGCCAAAAATCAAGTCACCTTAAGCTCAAATAGTTGGTCTACTTCGCTAGATTTCATTAAAAAAATCAGCATAGAAACTCAAGCCAATGAACGTATTGAAACCATGACGTTAGCACCAGTTAATGACCTAAAACGAGGTGCTTTTTATTTGCTGAACAAAAACAGCGAGCCCAATATCAATTGCCTTTATCGGGCGCATGTTGTTAGCTAACTTAAGGTATTGTATTTATTTTGTCAGCTTCAATACTCAATAGCACGGGGCAAAAGAAGCGATGAAAGGTTTTTGCCAAACAATAGAAAAATGTTCTCTTGGCTTGTATCAAGAACCTTATTTTTACTGCGATATTCGAATCTACGTATATAAGCTTTTTGTGCTTAGCGATGCAATGTAACCGCGATTAAAAGCTTGTTTGAACAGATAAACCTATCTCCCAGCTGCTAACTTCGGCAAACTGCCCTATAGGCTTAGTTAAATTAATATGAATGACATTTTCATTGCTCGATTTTGCCGAATATAGCCGCGTACCTAATCCAATACTGCCCAACATCTTGTTGGAGATGTTCGCTTGTAGCGTATCACCAAAGGTTTTTCCCACATCAATAAAGCCAACAAAACCTACATCAAACACTTGGTAGATATTAATGTTAGGGTACATTCTTAGTTCCATGGTGGAGCGAATTAAAGATGTACCGTGTTGATAGCTTTGAGGAAAGCCGCGAATGCCTTCTTCACCACCTAGCGCTAAAACATGGTCAGAAAATTCAGCATTTTGCCAGCGACCATGTAAATTGCCATATAAGCGATAAAAATCACTTAAGCGATAATTGATCTTTCCATCTAATGCTAGCGTTGTTCTGTCTTCTAACTCTGTTCCGGTAATACTGTTTGCACTTGCTTTAAAGCGATAGAGTAAGTTGTCATTAGGCAGCCAAGCTTTTTCAACGTTTAGTTCACTGATAACGCCAGTACCGCTTTCTGAGTTGGCGGTATCTACCCCAAGTTTCGCCGAAATATCCCATCCTAAATTAATGTCTTCATTGTGGTTAATTAGATCGACATTTTGGAGCACTTTAAATTTATCTTCAATGTAATGCACACCAACCCAAGGGCTAGTGATGGTGTAATCCATTAAACTAGGTCTGATAATGTTAGTTTGTTCATCGTAAACAACTTTTGTGTGGTTTACTCCTGCCAGCCACCTTAATGTGTAGTCACTGGTTTGTTGCCATAATTTGCCATAGGCTAATTGAGCAATATCACGTTTAGAGCGATAGGAAGTTTCTGTTTTACCATTGTGGTAGATATAGTCAGTTTGTTCCTGTGACTTAACAAAAAAGCGATATAGGTGTTGGCTATTGTACTGATAAAAAGGCAAATAATAGTCGAAGGCTAAAACCTGTCCGTCATCGTAATCATCGGCTTGCATGGTGAGTAGTGCATGAGGTTGCCATGGCGCGGGCATTTGTACTACGGTATGGTAGCCGGAGCGTTCATGATCCGACTTGTATTTCACCGAAGCTCGTACCCCGTAACCTAATAAATTTTCTTCTTTAAAGCCTAAACTAAATTCGTTATTTCCACTGCTTCGCCCAGCATTAACGCTGGGGATCAAACTCCAAGTATCCCAAGTAGCAACCTTGATTGTTTGTGGTTTATCGGGATCGCAGTTTTTGTCATAGGTAATTTGGGCGTCGCGAAGGTACTTTTTACTGCGTAAAATTCGCTCGGCTTCTAGAATGTCATGTTCACTGACTTTATCACCTTTTTTAAACGGAAGTTGTGAGATGATAACACCATCACGAGTTTCAACATGTAACCAGTTGGCAAAATCATGGACGGCGGTGAAGTCTGGCTGAGCAGGATCAAAAATGGTATTTGCTTCAATAGCAATATCTTCTATGGTGATGTTTTTCTCCAAACTACCAGTATTTTCCTGTTGCTCTGCGTTTTTACTTTTTTTTGCTTGGCATAACTTATCAATAGATAAGCTTTGTTGAGCCATCAAAGGAAAGCTCAAGGAAAGCAGCATAAAGGTAATTAATGTACTACACCGCATGTTTCCTCCTACATTGAGCAATATCATTGGTTAAAGGCTTTTGTGTTTGAATATCAATAGAAAGCAAACCTAATAAACTACCAAACAATGCATCGTGTGAAGTTGGCAAGCTCGCTATTTTAGTTAAGCAGTTAACATTAAAATTTGCATCTTTTTGATATGATTTGGAAAACCATAAAAACATCGGTACGTGTGTTTGTGCAGATGGTGCAAAAGCGTACGGCAAGCCATGTAAAAACACGCCGTTTTCACCGAGAGATTCACCGTGATCGGCAACGTAAAGTACACCGGCATTAACCTCTTTTTGCTGCTCTACCTGCTTTATCAATTGAGCAACTAGAGCATCTGTTTCCACCAAACTGTTGTCATAGGCGTTTACTATTTCCTGTGCTGAGCAGCTGGCGAAGGTTTCATCCTGACATTCAGGTAAAAATGATTTGTGCTCGGGTTGGCTGCGTCGGAAATATGCTGGTCCGTGACTGCCTTGTTGATGCAAAACAATCAGCCTGTTTTGGGTGGTATTGGTCAGCTCCTTCATAGAAGAAAACAGCAGTTTATCTGGGCAGCCATCAATACAGTGTGCTTGTTCGGCAACATTTACCGTTTTTACTCTGTTGCACACGCCTTTACAGCCACCATCATTTTCAAGCCAAACAACTTCAAAGCCAGCTCTAGCAATAATATCAATGACATTTTCACTATGTTTTGCTTGGAATTCGTCATAATTGTTATGATTCATCCAAGAAAACATACAAGGTACAGAGTGGGCTGTTGCAGTGCCACATGAAGTAACTTGATTAAAATTGATTAATGCTAGTTGAGTTAACTGCGGATTAGTTTGCCGAGAATAACCGTTTAAGGAGAAATGATCTGCTCTGACCGTTTCACCAAGCACCAAGATAAACACAGTTGGTTTATTTGAAAATGGTTGAAATTCAACTCGATCTGCAATTTGGACAAAAGGGCTTTGCTCGTTATGCAACTGAGATTTTATATAGCTTTTTAGTGAAGATATTGAGTTGATTGGCGTGACATAGTAGCGCAACTCTTTGTGCATTCGATAATAACCAGACAAAGACTGGTATTGCGTTAACGCATAACCAACAAGCATAGTAATTGATAGCAACAAAGTGATGACGTAAGTTGCTGCTCGTTTTACCAGTGGAGATATTGTTTTCGGTTTTGTCATTAACAATAAAAAACACGGTAAAAAGGCAAAAACCATTAAGTGTTTGAAGAAGGCCAAAGTGATTAAATCGCTAGCTTCATCAATGTTGGTTTCAAACATATTTTGCAACATGCTGCTATCGATCATAATGCCAAACTGTTGGCTAAAATAGTTTGTCGAAGCACTAACAAGTAACAGTAATACAATCATCGGCTTAAATAAAAAACCTGCTGTTAAAACCATAACAACGACAAGGTTAAGCATCAGTAACAAAATAGCACTAGGTATTTGGGCAAAGTTATCTAAGTGAGAAAAAAATACCGTATTTGCAGTAAAAGTTAGCCAAATGGCTGTTAATACTCGAATGATTGTTTTATTGGATAGGATGTTTAGCCACGTTAACTTGGATTCTTTATTGAAAATAATATTTGTACGAGAAAAAGCTTGCTGCATATGAATAAATCTTTTGCCGTTTTTTTCAATCTAGAAGAGCAACCTTAAATTAAGCTTAAATTTATTAATTAACGGAAATTTTTTAATTTGATATCGCTTTATAATCCTAAGTAACACATAGTTTGGTCAGGTTGTTTAGCGTTTATCGGTATGAATTTGTTATTAAAACATGTAAATAAAAGTAATTACTCTAGAAATTACCTTACGTTAATCAGTATACTCTGATAGATAATCAGCGATTATTTCTAAACGCTTTCGATCATTTCTTAACATTGGTGTTTTATGCCAGATTTTTTACTTTCCCAAATTTTGGTTACGTTTACATTAGCAATTGAATGTTATGCGATGCAGCTCAAAGATAAAAACCGTCTATTGGCGTTGTTATCTTTGAGTTGTTTGTTTAATGGAGCGCATTATTTACTGCTTGGTCAGCAAACTGCGGGGTTTATATTTTTATTTTCTAGCATTCGCTTTTTAATTTCGATCAAATGGAAACGTCAATGGATGGCAGCGGCAGCACTTTGTGTAAGTTTGATTATCACTTATTACACATACAATGGCCTGTTGAGTATTTTAGGGTTTATGGCTACTGTGTTAATCACTACAGGGTCGTTTAGCAAAAATGATAAATTCTTGCGTTTGATGATGGTGTTTGGTGGTTTGTTGTGGTTAATACACAATGTTTTGTTGGGAACACCCGTTGGCGTATTGGTCGAGTTGGTTTTTGTTGGCAGTAGTGCCATTGGATATTATCGCTATTACATCGCAGGCCGTATGAAAAACATAAACTTTTAGTGCTTTTTATGTGCAACAATCCAAACACCACAAAATTAATAATAAGGACATAGGATGAATGTGTTTAAGCTCGTCATTGCTAGCCTATGGGCACTATTCGCGATTACGCCAAAAGTAGAAGCGTCAACGGCGAATCTCTATCAAGTGAAATCGTTAAAAATTACTACTTTATCAACTATGTTGGCCAATCGTGGAATTGGTGAATGGGGTTATTCCGCACTAGTTGAAGTAGATGGTAGAAAGATCCTGTTTGATACGGGAAATCGTCCTCAAACCGTTCTTCAAAATGTTAACGATTTAAAAATAGATTTATCCGATGTTTACGACGTAATCCTAAGTCATAATCATGGTGATCACACCGGTGGTTTAGTGACACTTAGAGAGCACTTTGCGCAACTAAACCCAAAGGCGTTATCCAATATTCACGTCGGTAAAGGAATTTTTGAAAAGCGCGCAGGGCGTGAAAACAGTATGTTAGCGATGAAAAAGTCGCTGGAACAGCAAGGTGTGACATTTTCTGAATATAGCAAGGTAACTGAGATATTTCCGGGTGTTTGGTTAACAGGCAATGTAAAGCGCATCCATTCAGAGAGAAACTGGAGTGGAAACGGCAAAATTGTCACAGATCACGGCCATATTGAAGATAATATTCCCGAAGATATGTCGTTGGTCATCAACACTGAAGATGGTTTTGTTCTGATAGCTGGTTGTGGGCATGCGGGCATTATTAATACGATGGAGCATATCGTTAACAACATTCACTCAAATGTTATTTCAACAGCAATCGGTGGATTTCATTTAATGAATGCAGATGACAGCCATTTAGCATGGACTGCTGACAAATTGAAACAGTTTGGTCTTAAAAATATGATGGGTGCTCATTGCACTGGCATTAATTCACTTTACACGTTACGCAGTTTGTTAAAGTCAGATCGACAACACATGGTGGTTGGCGCTGTTGGTGATAGCTTTACTTTAAAGGATGGAGTTAAAGCTGCTGCTATTGCCCGTTAAGCACCTCTAATTATTACAAGTTTCAATGCTGCCGATATTTTTACTTGCTTTGAAACTTGTAATTTATCGATAAAAACGCACCAAAACCTTCGCGAGCTGGCAGGGTATTTAAAGGATAAAATACCGGCGTATCATTTGGTTGATATACTTCTTCATCCAATAAGTTTTTTAATTCAAGTGATACAGTAAGCCTGTCATTTCCATTAATTTCAAACTTTCTGCTGGCTTTAAATGTTAGCCAATCGTAACCATTAGCTGCAGGGTTTACTAACTCTCTATTTGGGTCGAATAAAATATTGTCGTGATACTTAGAGTAACTGAGCCAATAGAGCCCAAGTTGCCAATTAAGGTTGTCATATGCCAAACCAACCTTAACGGTATTATTAGGTGCAAGGTTGGTATTATGCGTACCTTGTTTATCTTCATTGTGTTGGTGCGCAAGAGACGCCTCGCCATACCAGTATTTATTAAATTGTTGTTTGTATTCCAACTCAACGCCATAAGATGAAATTTCACCGCTATTTTTGTTTTCTAAAGCAAAATTGGGATCACTTGAAGGTGTTAACAAAATTAAATCACTTTCTTTATTGTTGTAGAGGATTAGTGAAAACAATTGATCCGTTTTTTGGTATAAAAGCTGCGCTTCAGTTGTTTTAATAGTTTCAGCGTTTAAGTTTGGGGTGCCTTTTTGGATACCCGGCGTTTCTATCGTCCGTTCACCAGAAGTGGGGTGGCGGTAAGCTTTAGCATGACGAAGTTTAACTACCCAGTCAGATGTTAAATCGTAACTAATTCCCAATCTTGGAATAAAATCAGATTGATTTTTAATGTTGTTGATTAAATCAATTGACGTAACGTATTGCCCCCCAAATTCCAACGAAAATTTCGGACTAAAGTAGTGTTTAATTTGTCCATAGGCGCTGGCATATTGTTCTTTTGTATCGGGAATAGTGGTGGCTTGATATACCCGCCTTGATTCATGATTAAGCCCAACTAACAAGCTAGTTTGATCATTTAGTTTGCCTGTTAGGTTGAACTCCAAGAGCCTAATGTTAAGAGGTGATTTGATACGAACAAAACTGTCAGCGATACCATTACTGCTCCATTCCATCACTTTTTTAATGTTGGTAAAGTGGCTATCTAATTGCCAATTGTCATTGAAGTTGTGCTGATAACTTAAATTAGTTTGACTTGACGGATGTTGTTTTGACCAGGGGATATAGTTAGCCTCCGGCCCGTCCCAAAAGTTAGCAAATCGTTGTTGCACACTTCGGTAATGTGACAATGAAACATTTTGGTATGCTAGTTCAATGTGTAATGTTTTATCTTGCTGAAATGCTTTTCTACTGAACTTGTTATTGGATAGCGGATCATTTGTTTTAGCATCCCACCCTCCAACATCGGTATAAAGCATGTGGAGTTTGGCGATAAAGTTTTCTTGTTTAAACAAATAACTGCCATCTAAGGTTTTAGTATCAAAGCTACCAAGGGTGAGCGATTGATTAACATCCCAGCCATTGGCGCTAGCCTGACGAGTGATGACATTAAAAACCCCTTGATAAGCATTGGTGCCATATAAAACAGAGCCAGGTCCTCGAATGTACTCAATGCGTTCAATAGATGATAGCGGTATTGAAGTATATAAATTATGCGCCCCCGATAAGTTGCCAAAAGGGCGGCCATTAATTAATCCTAAATGCTGTAACAATCCGGTCCAAGGTTTACTACCGCGGGTTGATATTGCAGTTAAAACACCATAATTGCTATTAACTGAAACAATTCGTTCAAGTATTTCAAACAGGTTTTGCCCACCAAATAATTCTATTTGTTGGCGGGTGATTACTGTGATACTGGCATTGGTATCACGAAAGGATTCTTTTTGTTTAGTCGCCGTGGTCACAGGGATTTTTAAAAGGTCTTCTAGCGACATATCAATGAGTGCCATGTCACCGCCATCGGCGTTTACAGTGCATGATACAAAGGAAATTGAAAGCCAGAAACTCAGTATGTTTTTGCGTAGCGCCATAGAATGAAGATAAAAAAGAATCTCTTAAAAAAGATAGCAGCACAATAGCTTAGCTTCAACTGTGTACTATAGTGTTTTTAAATCTATACAGTTGTTAGAGTCAAAAGAATTGTTTATTTATTAAACTATCGCAACCTGTGATAAATACCTGTATGATAGCGCGCTTTCATGAGCCTGACGTTACTTTAAAGGAGTTTATTACTGCTATGCGCGTACTGTTTTGCCTGCTTTTATTGGCTTATTCTGTCAATTTGTTTGCTTTTGAACGTGACTATATTGTGCGTTTAGGTTCAGAAGTTGAATGGGCTCCCTATCATGTAAGTACTGCAAAAGGGGCTGATGGTATGTCGGTTCGTGCAGTTGCCTGCATTATGGCGCGTATAAATCAGCCGTACACTATTGATAAACTACCTTGGAAACGTGCACAAGTAATGACTAAAGTTGGTCAATTAGATGGCTTTTTCTCAGCTTCTAAAAGTGATGACAGAGATATATTTGCCGTGCAAAGTAAAGTATTTTTGCCACAAAAGCGCAGTTTCTTCTTGTTAAAAAGTCGCTTAACAAAACCGTTGGAAACTTATACACCTGAATACATAAAACAACACCTGTTAACTGCTGGTCGACAAGGCTCTAACGCTTTACATAGCCTTGAAAACCATGGCTACAATATAGCAGTGAAAACTAGGGATACAGCTTCGTTAATCGAAGTGTTAAAACACCATCGCGCTGACGCTATTTTAGATAACGAATTGGTTTTGCTAAATGACATTAAAGGCACCACGTTCAAACCAAGTGATTTTTTAATAGTTGCTCTAGAAGAGCATCCTATGGGGGTTTATTTTGCTAAAGAGTTTTTGCAAAAGCGCCCGCAATTCTTAGCAGATTTCAATCGTGAAGTTGACGCTTGTACATTAATTTCGTCAAGTGACGCATAATTAAACACCGATTAATTAAACGATATTTAAATCGTTTAAACTAAACCCCAAAAGCCAATAATTCCTAACGGTGTTATTGGCTTTTTTGTGTTTTAAGGGGATTGTTTTAAACCATAAAGTCACTTTGAGTTACTAACTCTGCTAAGCCAAATGGTATGCTCTACTGAGCATGGTCACATGATTAGGTAACTTTGGGAGTTGTTGTGAAAAGGGTGATCTTGTTTATTTTATTGTCATTGCTGAACTCAGTAATGGCTCACGCTTCATTTAATGAATTTCAACTGCAGTTGGTGGCAAATCACTATCAACTCAATTATGAGTTGGACGTTTCAGGGCAGTCGTTACTAGCCTCAGGGGTTATCCGAGTAAAAAATATCTCTAATGAACCAGCTGATCATATACCACTGCGTTTATATCGTTTACTTACCGTAACTGCTATTACAGATTTGAATGGCGTAGGTTTGCCATTTGATCAACAAATACTGAACAATGACGATTGGCCGCTATTGCAAACCAACTACATTGAAATTGCATTGCAACGGCCATTAAAACCAAATGAAAGCTTCTCTTTTAACATTGAATATAGTGGCTACTTAAAAGGGTATACCGAAACGGGAATGGAATATGTTAAAGACGGCATTACTGACAATTTTTCCATCATAAGAATGGACGCTTTTGCGTATCCAATTGTCACTTACCCCAATGATACAGTAAATCGCCAAGCTAAGTTTTGGTTACACCGCTATGATTATGACGTTACGGTACAAGTACCTATAGGTTATGTTGTCGCAAACGGAGGGCAACTTATAACATCTGACATACAGAGCGACAAACAAGCTTTTCGTTACACCAATAAGCTTCCCGCTTGGCGAATGGACTTTGCAATTGCTAAATATCAACAGTATAGCAATGGTAACTATCAGGTTTTTAGTTGGGAATCAGAGCAAAAATCTAACGCTTTATTAGCGCAGATTAGCAAAACGTTTGCTCTGTACCAAAGTTGGTTTGGACCGTTGCAGCAAAATCTAGGTTATACCTTTATTGAAGTGCCTAAAAACTATGGTGCACAAGCTGATGTAACGGCAGTTATCCAAGATGCTAGCGGTTTTAACGAGTTAAATCGCGTTTACCATGAAATTAGCCATCAGTGGAATGTAAAATCCCTTGATGTATTCTCTCCGCGATGGGACGAAGGCTTAGCGACATTTTTAGAATACCTAACTTTGGATCAAATGGCTGGCGAGGGGCAGCTTGCAGGTAAAACAAAGCAAGTTTTGCAGCAAATTCGTCAATTACCGGAAAAACAGCCACTATATGGTGAAACGTCGTTTATTGATTATGGCAAAGCCGGGTTAAATTCCTATTCGGTGGGTATGGTTTTTTATCAACTTTTGTATGATTTAATGGGGCAAAATACTTTTAATAAAATTATTGGTGGCTTTTATCAAACCCATTACCAAACAGGGGCAACAACCCAAACATTTATTCATTACGTAAAACTAAATGCGGGTATAGATTTAACTCACTTCTTCGATGAATGGGCTTACTCAGCGCTATTTATGAAAAGAATTGAGCAACATCATTCATATCAACAACTTCTAAACTTTTACCGACAAAAAAATAAATGAAGTTAACGTATTTTGTTTACACATATCGTGTTTAAAACCCTAAACATTAAGGTAGTGATGTCGATAACCATAAGTAGTTAAGATATATAATAAAAGGACTTTGATCATGAAGATAGCGAATACACCTGCCGCTACATTGATAAATACCCTAAATAGTCATTCTGATAGTGCTAAAATTGAGAGTAAACAAGGTATCGAAGATGCTGTTAAAGCAGTTGCTGCGCAACATAACACTAAATCTGATGATTCACTAAGCAACAATCAAAACATCCGTGAGATTAACGATATCGTGGTAACGGTTTATGAGCCACAAAGATTTCAGAAGGTATCACAAACTCTTTATTTCGGTGAGTTGCCCAGTTTGTTTCGGCAAATGCAGTCTCATTATCAAGACTTCAACACTCAGCTAAACAATACAGATCCGCAGTTAACCAATAAGAATTGGGGATTTTCTATCGATGAAAAAGGTAGTTTTGTTGTCAATGGTGATATAACAGAAGATGAAAAATCTTATCTAGAGCACAAATTAAATAGTAATCTCGAACTGTTAGGTTTAGCTCAACAAATTCCTGATGTTTTGATAAAAGGATTATCATACGATCGAGGAACAGATGGTAAAGCTGAAGCTTGGGGTAAATATGACGTTAACATTGATAACTTCCAAGATATTATTGATATAAAAGAAGTATTAGATGTAACGTACACCGAGCGAAATGATTCAGGTATTTTCGCAGAGTACTTTGATATGTTTAAATTTCCTGAAAATATCGCATCACAGTTGCGACGAAACGCTCAGGTAAAGTTTAATTACTAGTTAGTAATAGTTGATAGCAATTTTTGTGCTCAAAAAAACATCGCTACTTGGTTGGGTTTCATCATTTTATTACTAAAGCTGCGACATAATGTCGCAGTTTTTCACTTAGTCATTGTTGTTAATAACAACCCCTGATATTTTTCGCGCAGTTGACATTAAGCTGTTAAAAATATTAGTAAAATCAAGGTTGTTGTATGACACGTTTACCTAAGCTTTCCCCTTTGGTGGTTGCACTTGGATTATGCGCAACACCGCTTTTCATCTTACCAGTAGCGCATGGCGCTGAGCCTGTTGAACGGATAGAAATTACTGGCAGTCGCATTGCTCGTGAAGAAGTGGTGTCGTATGCGCCAATTACCGTATTTGACGAACAAGCAATTGCCCAGTTGGGTATTACCTCTGTAGATACGTTGTTGCAGCGAATTTCGGCCTCAGCCGGCTTTGCTGGTAATCAAACAAGCGCCTATTGGACTTCTGGCGGTTATGGCAGCACACAGGTTAATTTACGTGGTTTAGGTATCAATCGCACGTTAGTGTTACTCAATGGTAGACGCATGTTAAACAGTGGTACGGGGGCTAACGCATCTGTCGATTTAAATACTATTCCAGTTAGCATTATTAAAAAAATTGAAGTATTAAAAGATGGCGCCTCTGCTATTTATGGTGCCGATGCGGTGGCGGGTGTGGTTAATATTATTACTCATCAGCAACTAGACGGTATTCAATTGTCTGCGAGAGTCGGGCAAACCGAACAAGGTGATGGTGAGCAATACACCATGAGTGTTACTGCTGGTCAGGTTTGGTCTGATGCTAGTGCATATTTAGCATTAAGTTATGACAAAACCCAACGTGTGCCAATGACGTCTCGTGCAAAATGCCCAATTAAGGTGGTTAACAACGAAAAAACATGTGGCGGCAGCACCAGTATTACTCAAGGTCGAGGCCAGTTTATCAATGAACAAGGTCAGCCGTTTGGTGATACCTTAATGTTAGTGCCAGGTGGAACGATTGGTTACACCAGCGCTGATGCACTTAATTATTTTAAGTATTTTAATGCGGTTCAACCAGTTGAGCGTTTTAATGCTTTTTCTGCGCTTGAATATGATGTTACGCCAGAGATAAAACTGTTTGCTGAAGCCATGTTTACCACTCGCACCTCTCATTTACCAGCCACGCCTCAAACCATCAGTAAAGTAACCATTCCTGCACAACATGCCTTTAACCCAACCAATCAAGACTTTTACCTAGAAAGCAGGCGTATTGGTGAAGCGCCGCGTGATTTTGAAGTGAACAGCGAGACTTGGCGAATTGTCACAGGCGTTCAAGGCTCATTGTTTGATGATTGGTATGTCGACTTTTCCTTAAATCATGGCCGAAATACCGGTGACTTTTTAGTGACCAATGTTATCGATAAACCGCGTTTAGCACAGGCAACAGATTATGTGCATTGTGATGCCAACCCTGATATTAAGTGTGCAAACCTTTGGGGCGAAAACTCACTGACCGATGACATGTTAAAAACGTTTTTGATTGATACCTTTGATAAAGGTGGCAACGAACAATTTAGCGTAACCGCCAATCTCTCGGGTGAACTTTTGAGTTTACCAGCAGGTGCATTGGCTATGGCTGCAGGCTTTGAATATCGCAAAGAAAAAGGTTGGTATAACCCAGATGCGAGAAAAGTTAGCGGTCAAGCCATGACAAATCAACAAGACCCCATTAAAGGGCAATATTCAGCCAAAGAGGCTTATCTAGAAGTGGTTGTGCCTGTTTTTGCCGAGCAAGATTTTGCTAAAAAATTAGAATTGACTGGTGCATTACGTTACTCAGATTTTGATACCTTTGGTGACGATGTAAACTATAAATTGGGTTTGCAGTGGCAAGTTAACAGCAATTGGATGATAAGAGCGACACGTTCAAGTGCTTTTCGTGTGCCCAATGTGCCAGAGCTTTTTGGTGGCATCAGACAAGGCTCGATGAACACCACAGATCCCTGTTCAAATTGGACAGCACTTGATGTTAACACTAACCGCTACAAAAATTGTCAGGCATCAGGTATTCCAGAAAGCTATGTGTTAGAAGGTACAGTGTTAACTGACCGAGGTGGTAATCCCGCACTTGAGCCTGAGCAGGCACAAACTTTGGCAGCTGGTCTTGTTTGGCAATTAGATAGTATTGCCGGTTTAAGTTTTACTTTGGATTATTATGATATTGAAATAGACAACGCGATTAATTCTGTTAATGGCTCTAATAAACTCGCCGCTTGTTATGACAGTGTTGATTTAAGCCATCCATTTTGCCGTCCAAGTGAATTTAAGCGTGATAGCAACACAGGTAAAATTACTTATTTACAAACTCAACTGGGCAACGCGTCAGCAGAAAAACTGTCAGGGTTTGATTTTGGTGCGTTTTACCAAGCATCGTTCAATGGTCTTGAAACGACGAGTCAGTTAGAGTTAAGTTATTTAAATGAATACAGTATTCAAACCTTTAAAGATGCGCCGATTAGCGATAAAGAGGGCACGATTGGTTATGATGGCAGTTATAGCCAATGGCGCGCAAACCTCTATTTTAGTGCCGGTAAGAATAACTGGCAGTTGAGTTACAATGCTCAGTATATTGGCAAGGCTGATGATGAATTTGCAACAGTTGGCACTTTAGGTGACGCCGTTGGATCAGTGATTTATCACAATATGCAATATCGTTATGGTTTAACTACTGATATTTCGCTGTTTGCTGGTGTTGATAATTTGTTTGATAAACCAGCGCCGTATCATCAAAGTTATACCGATGGTAACACCAATACCATGACGTATGATTTGCAGGGTCGTCGCTTTTATGTCGGCGTAAACATCACTTTATAATAATAAAGGCCAAGCACAATAAATGCTTGGCCACGTTCAACAGGAAACAAAGTGACATCAACATTTCTCAAAGGGTGGCGCAGGCAAACACTTCATCACCGATTAATGCTGGTTTTGGCCTTGCCAATGACCTTGTGGATCGTCAGTGGCTGTTATTTTGTCTGGTTAGATCTAGGCTATATTCGCGGTGATCATTACCAACAGCCGACAACTTACATAACCGTTAATGAGCAACATGTATCATTTGCTGAGTTGGCATCGCGTTATCCCGATGCACAAAAGCTCGACTTAACCATGATCGCACAACAGCCGTATTATCGTGTTTACCTAAAAAAAGGCACAGTGTTGGTTGATGCCAATACTGGCGCAGAAACTCAAACAATAACTCAGCAACAAGCCACTGATATCGCAACATCCGTTATGCCAAACGATATGCCATTTACCGTTAAAAAATTGCTAGATAACGCACCTAGTGAATTATCAGCAAGGCATTTACCCGTTTGGCAAGTTAGCTTTAACGATAGGGTCAATACCAGTATTTATGTCTCTGCTTCAAGCGGTGACATTGTTGCCAGACGCCATGATTTTTGGCGTACCTTTGATATATTCTGGCGCATTCACATTATGGATTATGACGACGGGGCCAATGTAGGCAACTGGTTGTTATTTGTAGCAACCATTCTCGCTTTAGTGGCTGTGATATCGGGCATATTGTGGCAGTCAAAGTGGTGGCGACGAGGTCGACTATAATGACAAAACAAGATACCAAACAACAGGTAAAAAAAAATCTTGCCCGCTGGCGACAATGGCACCGCATATTAGGCTCTATAGTGGGGCTGCAATTATTTATCTGGTTGATCACCGGGCTTTATTTTAACCTTGTGCCGTCCGAATATTTAAAAGGCACTAGCTACCTAACAAGAGTAAAAGCGCCGTTAACCGATGTTGTGGATATTAAGCCTTTTGATAGCGCTAAGTTATTAACACGCTTTCCTAATACTGAAAAAATTGAACTGGTGATGTTGGCCAATCAAGCCTTTGTGCTGTTAACTCATCAGCAGATGCGCTATTCACACCAATGCCAGCAGCAATCACTTATTAAACTAGGCTCTAGTGATAAAACGGATGTAAATATCGAGCTAGCAAAAGCTATTGCAATGCAAAGTTACTCCGGAGCTGGTGAAATAATAGCAGCAACAAAAATGTTAGCCGCGCACTGGGAATGGGGTAAAGAATGCAACGATTTATGGCGCGTTGATTTTAATGATAAGTTAAATACTCGGGTGTACATTCAAGCTAATAGCGGCTTGGTGATCGGGCATAAAAACCGATACACCAGTATCAGCGATTGGGTGTTTAGACTGCATTTTATGGATTACTTAAATCGAGGCAGTTTCAACAATATTTTTTCATGGAGCTTTGCTGCACTGGCACTGTTATTAGTTGTAACGGGAATACACGCCATTTATCAAAATTGGCGGTTAGGGCGATATAAAAAACATCACTCTAACACATAACGATACCAATCTTGTTGAAATGCTAAACTGCCCCAAAGTGCATGAGCCAGTGCAACGTTGGCTTCCTCATCTTCCAATGTTTTTGGCGTAAGTGACTTAGATATAGGATCATAACCAAAGGCTAATGCTGATTTATTCGGGCGTAAAATGGTGGCACCATTATCGGTTAAATAAGCGAAGTTTTCCGCGTATTGCATTAAAGCACGACCCTTCATAGTCGACTGCGTTAAATCTCTACCAAGCATAGGTGAATCATTTTCAACACCAATTAATGATAACAATGTTGGTGCTAAGTCAATTTGCGAGCTAATGTTGTTATCTTTTTGTCTGGCATGTGAGCTATTTAGAATGACGGCTGGAATATGAAAGTTATTAATTGGCACCAAGTTTTTTCCCAAGGCTCTGGCATCATGATCGGCAACAATTAAAAAGACGGTATCTTGCCAATAAGCTTGGGTTTTAGCTTGTTTGATAAACTTACCTAATGCGTAGTCGGCATATTGTATGGCTTGATGACGTTTTAACTCTGACCCCTCAAATTGTTTTAGCTGTTGCTCACTGTATTGAATAGGGGTGATCTTATTATCAGGAATTTCAAACGGGTCGTGATTACTTGAGGTAAATATAAAACTAAAAAACGGTTGGTTTTGCGCACTCAGTTTATTTAATTCTCGATTAGCTTGATTAAACAAGTCTTCGTCACTTGCGCCCCAAGTGGCAACAAAATCTGGCTGCTTAATATCATCAAAGTCAATAATTTCATTAAATCCATTACCCAAGAAAAAGCTTTTCATGTTGTCAAAGTGACTTTCACCACCATAGATAAACTGGGTGTGATAGCCTTGATTTTTTAATAATCCAGCAATGGTAAAGAAGTTTTTTTGAGACTTATCAAGCTTAACTACAGCGCGAGCAGGGGTTGGTGTAAACCCAGTAATTACCGCTTCTATGCCGCGTACCGAGCGAGTACCTGTTGCATAGAGTTGTTTAAATCCCCAGCCTTCATCGTATAGTTGGTCAATGTTTGGTGTTAACGGCAACCCTCCCAAAGCTGAAACATATTGCGCACCTAAACTTTCTTGCAAAATTATCACCAAATTTTTAGGTTTGCCTTGGTAACTCGGTTTGCGCTGTGAAAAACTCGGGCGCGTAGAGTCAGTGAAAGTTGTGGTAGGTAATCCCGTTTCTTTTTTTACCAATCGAATAATATCTTCATTCGCCAAGTTGCCATAAATTTTTGCCGCGTCTTGTTCGTTCTGCATTTCTTTGTAAGCATGCGCGACACTGTAAGCTGAATTTAGTGTTAATGAATTAATTAGTGGGTCGGTAGAAAAGTAAACAAAAGCAGGATTGATTGGCCGATGACCAAGTGTTCCTCGTGCGGCTAAAGCACACAATATGACTAATAGTAAAGTTGTGCAACTTATGGTTTTGTATGAATAAACAATTTGATCATTGATTGGCTGTACTAGCTTTTTACTAAGAGGTAAGCATACTGCCTTAATCACTAATGCAAGCACCAAAAGCGTTACGATAATGGCAAGCAAGTGACCGTTGAGTAGCATATTAAACACTTCTGTTGGATAAATAAGATACTCAATAAAAAGCCTATTTGGTCGTAAGCCATATTCCTGAATAAAGGGTGGCGTTGAAAGCTCTAGTAACAACACACTAGTGATCACTAGTGTGAAATAGACGCAAAAAAACAACCGACAGAACAAATGAGTTTGACGTCTGCCAAATAATATAGGGTGCAACAATGCCGGAATTAATAACAAATACCCAATACTGCTTAAATCAATTCTTAAGCCATTTAACATTATTTGGTAAAGATCATTTATTTGATTGATGTGTTGACCTTGCCAAAGAATAAAACCTAGTCGAAAGCCAGTAAAAATAAACAATAATAAAATCGCAAACACAATAAGCGGTTGCATTAAATCAATAAATGAACGACGCATTACACTCTAACAGTAAATAACCTTTAGGATGAGTGTAAAAATAAAACCTTAAAATAAACTTAAGGTGTTAATTGATTGAGAAACTAATACATGTTTTATGGTGTGAAGCTCTTTGCTTTTATAACATAACGCCAAGGTGTGTTTGGGTTAATCGCGTTAAATGGATAACAAGTGATCAGAGTTAACTCATCAAAGCCGTTGTTCTCTATCACAGATAAATCTTGTTGATGCACAACATCGATAGAGTAAACACTATAGTGATATTTTCCTGTTTGCGTCTCAATGGCGATCTCATCTTGCAAGCTTAAGTCTTGTAACACACTAAAATGTGTATCACGATGGCCAGTGATCACTGTATTACCTAAGTGGCCGGGCAAGGCTGTACTACTCATATGGCCAGGACCAAATGCTAAGGTGCGGCCAGTAGCGCCTGCTAGTACATAATAGCGTTTGTCTGTTATCGATAATTTGGCCACGGGAAAAGTATCAGCCCATGACCAAGGTTTTGAGTGCTTGCCAGTTTGTAATGTTTGGTGCCAAGCGTTGGCAATTAAATGCTGAGCTAATTTTGCTTTGGCATAAATATAACCGCTGGAAAGCACCAAGTAGCTACTGGCCAAAAGACAGGCCAGTATGAGAGCGTTTTGCCAGTTATCCCGGCTAAAACTTAACGTTGTTTTCTTAATAGCTTGATACACAGCGCAAAACTCAATAACAAGATAGCAAATAACATCTGTAACTTAGCCGGCGTCGCCGTTTGCGGTAGATTGCCGCTTAACTGCCCCTTGGGCCTTAAGTTGTGAACCTTACTTTCGAGGCTTTTTTGTTTGGCCGTTGGCGTCACATCAATTGCTACTAAGCTGGTCATTGAACTAACAATATGGTGTTGTATCGCAATGGATAAAATAAGCTGATCAATATTTTCATTTAATTGTTCTGCACCTTCAGCCAAACGTCCTAGATTTTTATCTCGTTCTAATTGCGCTATTTTTCTTCTTGCCCATAAGGTCGCAAGCCCTGATTGTGCTGCACTTGATGTTAGCTTTAAAGGCTGCTGCCAAAAGTGTGTGTTAAGTTCACCTGTCGCTTGCAGTTCTGTTAATGGTTCATCTGAAAAATAGCTGATTAGTAACGGCTCACCTTGATATAAATCGGGCAGGTTACGAGGATAAATATCAGCACTTTGTGGCAGGTTAATTTTTAGGTTGGCTAATACAGGCGAGTTTAATTTGCTAAACAGCTGCTGCATTTTATTTTGTACCGTTTGCAGGCTATTAACGTAGGTGTAGGTGCCTTTACCCATCAAAGCCGCTTCCGTCATAAAATAGCTATTGGGTGCTGCACCTATGCCAACGGTAAACAATCGGCTTTGCTTGAGGTTTTTATCGATAAAATCAAATAACTGTAATTCATTGCCCACGGCGCCATCAGTGATAAAAATAACCTGTCGAAGTTTACTAAGATCTGCACTTGGTGTGGCAAGCGCTAACTTGAGCGCGGCTAACATTTCCGTACCACCATCGGCTTCAAGCTGCTCAATATAACGTGCCGCCATTTGTTTGTTGTTCACCGTTGCCATTAAAGGCATCAGTGACATTTTTGTAGCGCTAGAATCAAACTGCACAATGTTAAAGCTATCGTTTTCACTTAGGTCGTTAATGGCTAACTGTAATGCCTGTTTCGCTTGTTCCATTGAGCCACCCGCCATTGAGCCTGAGGTGTCGATGACAAAAATAACTTCTCTTGGCAAGGTATTGTTAGCCATATCCTGTGTTGGTGGCATTAACATGATTAAGCCATAATGCCCGTGTTCAGTTACTTCGCTAAAGTGTGCAGCACTGGGGGCACTGCTTGGTGCAGCTTGCAAAGTTAGTACAAAATCTTGATTGGCAATCATCGACTCGGTTAAACGCACTAGGTATTGATTTTTAGCGTGTTCTGATTGTGTGATCGGGTGTACGTCACTACTGATCTGTTGCAATTTAAACCCTGGGTTTAAGCTGATGTTAAGTGCCACTTTATGTTTAGGCGCTGTTATTTCTTCTTTGGCGGACTCGGGCTGTTGATTATTGTTAGTTTGGCTATAGCTAGGTTGACTAACAGCCCAGCCGCTGTCATTTAATTCAATGTGTTGCTCGGGTAGAGGTTTAAGCGGTAAATAACGTTCGGTAATGGTTGTTGGAAATCTAAGCGTAAATTTATCTTGTTCAAAGTGCACGAGCTGTTGGTATTCAATGGTTACTTTAATTGTTTCATTGGGGCCAATATTAGCCACTTCATTAGTGAATAGGTTAGGGCGACTTTGTTGCAATAAGCTCGCTTTTTTACCAGCCAGTTTTGCTTGTTGAAACATTTTTTTGGCTTTTTGCTTTGGCTCAATGGTCGCTTTAATAACTCGTTCGCCAATGTGCATGGTTAATTGATCAACGGCAGCATTTTCTGGCAAGGGAAAAACATAGGTGCCGTTTAACCATTGGTCGGTTGGGTTAGTGAAAGTTTGTGTTACTTTTGCCCTTGCGATTAGGCCAGTTACTTTGATATCGACTGCGGTATCAAGTAATGGTGACATCACAAAATCAGCAGAGGGATCTTCTTGAAGGAAAAAGCTGCCTTGTTCAACTTGTCCATAACTGGCAACGCGTGTTGGTGTTTGTTTGCTTGATACTGACTGATAAGACATATCAAAAGTAAAACTCGAAGTATCAGTCGTTTGTGATGAATTTAATAACGGGGCTATGCCAAGTGTACCGCCGATGGCACAGATGGCGACGATAGCCCACAATAAGTGTTTGTTCATGAAGTTTCTCCGCATAATATGGCGTTATTAAACGCTATTTATGTGGCTAACTTTTGGTGCAAACATGGCAATATGACGAGCAATTGTGGCAAAAATATGGAAGGCAAAATATTTCTACCACATGATTGGCGTTTACATTTTATTGAGTAAATTAACCATAGCTAATGCGACGTCTTTTGATGATTGATAGTTAGTACCAGTGACCACGCGACCATCAACTTGCACAAATGACTGATTACGTTCGCCATAAGAGAAACTGCCACCGCGCTTTTTAATGGTTTGTTCGATATCAAATGGAAATTGCTGATAATAAGCGGCATCTGTTTTTTCAAACGCTGTTGGATAGCCACTAATTTTTCGACCTGCCACTAAATATTCTCCATTACTGAGTTTTAAATTAACGATACCAGCTGTACCGTGGCAAACAGAGGAAACAATGCCATTATTTTGTTCATAAACCTGCATTGAAATGGCTTGCAGCGTTTTGTTTTCGGCCACTTGATACATGGCATTACCACCTCCAACATAATGTACAGCTAGATATTGGCTAGCATCTACTTGCTCAGGCGATAAGGTATTTGCCAGTAGGTACATAAAGTTTTGGTTATAAAGGTAGTGCTTGTGTTTGTTATCTGAGGTATTGATATAAGCGAGTGGCAATTTTCCGCCTTGGGTACTGACCACATCCACTTGATAGCCTGCATTAATAAATACCTCATATGCTTCAACAAGTTCAGAAAAACTGGTACCTGTTGCCAGTGTTGAATCACCGTGATGATCTGCACTTGACGTGATAAATAACACGCGTTTATTCATCGCATTAGCTAACTGCTCAGGTTTTGCTTGGCTATCTAGTTGCGTTGCTGTTTTACTGACAATTTGCCAACCTTTGGCAAAACGCTTTAGTAAAAACTGGTCAGTGTATTGGTTAACAGGTTTTGCCGTGGTTATTAATGCTCGTGCTGACGCAATATCACCATCAAGCGTTACCGATAATATAAATCCAGAACGGCTAGATTTTGGTGATTTAAACCAGCTAGCATATTCTTTTGCACTCACTTGCCAAAAAGGTTTTTTAGGGTGGCTAAGCATCAATGATGCTTGTGGGTGAAATGCATCTTCAATTAAGTTGGGCTTACCGTTACTGGTACCATCAATATACTGTTGAATGACCGCTTTAACCGCAAGTTGCTCTTGAGCATCGTCGTATGCAATTGCAGAAAATTGTACCATCAAGATCAACAGTACAAAGGTGTTGTGTAGTATTTTCATTTTATTGAACTCCTTAAATGTTGTTGGAGTTCAATTTAAATTAATTTCAATAAAAACAGATAGCTAAGTTATATTACAGGAGTCCGAAATTATAATTTCGCAGTGCGAAAACGGTTGGGTGTAACACCAGTTTGCTGCTTAAATGCACTGTAAAATGTAGAGGACGCGCTAAAACCACTTTGTTCAGCTATGTGATCAATACTGGCATTAGGTTGTTCCACTAAAAGCTTTTGTGCCAGTAACACGCGTTGACTATTGATGTATTGTTTAAAATTCATTTGATAATGATCATTAAGCAGCTGTGATAATGTTGTGTGAGACATACCTAATCGTTTGGCTAGTCGAGGTAACGACAGCTGTGGATCAATAAAGAGCTGTTCGTTAGCCATCAGTAGATTCAAGGTTGCAGAATATTGCTCGGTTTGTGAATCAGTTAGTTTATTATTTGCGTATTTATCAGCTTCGACTCGTGGCGCAGCTAATGGCTCTACTTGATGTTTTGATAATGGCTTTAACAATATCAAAACAGATAAATAAAGGATCAGCGTAAAACTCAACGCCCCCATAATGTAAGAGGTGTAACTCGCTGTAAAATAGGCGAGCCAAATTAACGAACTACCAATAATGGTAATAAAGGCTTTGTCAGTTAATAGTTTGTGCCATTGGCCAGATAAACTTTGTATTCTTTCGCGGTACAAATAGCAACCCGTAAACAAACACAAGAGCCATAGTAAACTTGAACCACGAAAAACCCAGTTCTGCCATAAATCTAAGTAGGTGTTGTAGGGGAATACAATACCTAAAATAACAATAGCGACAGTTAAACCGATAAAAAACCACTTTACTGCGTGTTCAAGTGAGCTGATTTTTTCTTTGTAAACAAGGTATGTTATCAAACATGGCCCGATTAGAACACAAGCGGTCAAGCCTAGTTGTAAAATGTTCTTGCTTAAATCAGGTGTAAAATAAAAAGCGACGGATTTGCCAATTCTGATGCTTATTAGTAACAAAAGTACTGCTAACCAGTTATCTCCAGGCTGTTTATTTGAGCGCGTGAGTATCCATGAGGCTAATATGAAGCCGTTAAATACACCAAGAGAGGAAAAGAAAAACAATAAATAAGCTGTGGCACTCATCAAACTATCAAGCTAAAAATTTTTGCTAACTATCCCAAATATAAGTGATATAGGCAAACTTAAGGGGCTTTCTTTTTGTTTTTCTAAAACATAAGCAAATTATTATGTTTCTTGAGTAGGAACAATTTCAAATATCACCTTAGTCAGCGCTAGTCCAAAAATAATCGCGCCACCGAGCATCAAACCTTGTGCTGTAATATGTTGCTGTTCTGGGGAACTAAAAAACATGCTTCTTGCGATGAAAACTAAAATTAAACTATATGAAGCGATGCCAAAGCTCTTTATCGCCTGCATAAAACGATCAAATATGTGCGTTGAATGGGCCATTTTTACTCCTTTATATCTAGCTATTATGATAAAAATAATAAGTGTTGTTTTCTAATGAACACTACTTTTTACCATTCATTTGCTCAACTCTAGCCAAAGACTCTTTTATCGTTCGAACGCCCATTTCAACTCGTTGTTTATCCGTTTTTACCGTTTGATCAAACGGCTCTAATGTCCAAGGCGCATCTTTATTTTGTTTTTTGTATTGTGTTCCCCAGATCTGAGGTTTTCCGATACTTTGCAAATATCTATCTTCAGCAGCACAAGCAAGCCATTTTGCAGTTTTATTTGAAGGATTAAGCTCAGCCGCCTTTAGCGAAAGTTCATTGGCCAGTTTGTAGTCTTTAGAAGAGCCACCATGTTGCATAACCATCGCCGCGTGGAAAAAATCATCACCATGGCTAAGTTTGTTGGCGCTGAGCAGTTCATGCACTCGTGCTTGCCTCATTTCATCTCTTTTACCCACAATATTCCAATCAATTGTTTCAGACTGTCTATCTGATTGATCAGCTTGATAAAGCTCGTACAACTCAACATTAATTTTTGAAAGATAAAGCGTTTCAGCATCAGTAGCTTGTTGTACCAGCTCAGCCCAACGACTGTCTTGATGAAGAGAGGTGAGATCGCTATCCTTTATCATCCATTGGTGATCTTTAAAACCTTTTTCAATGGACAATTCTAGGTATGAAAAAGCGTTTTCTATGTCGCCTTTTAATGCTGCGCAACAAGCCATGTTATAAGCGGAGTTTGGACTCGCATTGTCTTTGTTGAATCTATCAGCTAATTGTTGACACGTTTGCTCGTTAGCATAGGCTGAAAATGAAATTAAACTTGCTAACACTATAGCGAAAAAATACTTTGAACAACTCATGAAAACTCCTTGTCGTAAATTAAAATAATATTTGTTTTCTACTAATTACCGTAACTTTTAGTAAATGTCTGAAAATATTAACTAAAAGAGGGGGTAGTTTATGTTGTTTAGAAGTGTATTAAAACTGTAAATAATAATATATCGAGCTAAGTCGCTTTAAACCCAAACATCTTTTTCTGCGGTGAGTTCACCGCTGGCATCCCCCGTATTTGTCACTCCACGAGTTTCAACAAACATAACTTTGCATTCATTTTCTGCAAATGGTTTATGTTCAACACCTTTAGGCACGACAAACATTTCGCCTTCGTTAAGTTCAACCTTTCCGTCTCTGAAATCAATACGCATTGAGCCTTCAATAACGAAGAAAACCTCATCCGTGTCTTTATGATCATGCCATACAAAGTCACCTTGTATTTTTGCCAGCTTAAACTGATAGTCGTTCATTTCAGCCACAACCTTTGGCGACCAGTGTTCTGAAAATTTGGAAAATTTTTCGAGCAAATTAATTGCAGATTTCGACATCGTATTTTCTCCTTGTTGCAACTAGCGAAAAGTTTAACCCATGGTTTAGTTATTGTTCTTATTAAACAAAGCTAAACGTTAACCTGTAAGCAAACACCCTAGCAACTGTTAGCTGAGATTTAAACTAATTACGTTACACAAATTGAAGATAAATACCACATTTAACCTAATGATTTTTGCTGAGTTTTAATCTGCAAACTATTAGTTCATGAGTTAAAGCGGCCTTTTAAGCCGCTTTTTTCGTTATAAACTATAAGTTAGTTGAAGGGCAAATTTACGTGGGCTGGCGTATCGGTATTGGTTATAAAAGCCAATTTGACTGTAGTAGGTTTTATCAAACAGATTATCAAGGTTTAAGCTTACTGATAATCGTGAGTTAACTTGATAATTTGCCATAAGGCTTGCAACCCCATAACTTGACTGTTCAACTTCAACCTTGCCCTTAACAGGGTTGTTAACATCATCGTAAGTACGGCTTTGCCAGCGGTATCCTGCACCAACTTTTAAGCCAGCTAACAGGCTATCTAGCTTATAAGTGGTAAACAACTTGAATTGATTTTTTGGGTTGGTTGTATTTATTGGGTCTCCTTTTGGCGCTTCACCTTTACTATAGGTGTAGCCAAAATAACTATTCCAATTTTCACTCAATGCCCCGTTTAATTCAAATTCAAACCCCTGTGTGCGTGTGCCGTCAACTGGTCGATAAATCGATTGGGAAGTGCCTGCAATGGTTTCGCCAGTATATTCGCCAAGGTTGTCTTGGTAAATTTTAAACCCAGAGAAAGCTAAGTCTAGCAGGCCATCTAATAACGTTGCTTTAATACCTAATTCATAATTTTCCCCTTGAATAGGGTCAAGGTAGTGGCCATTTTTATCAACGCGATTCTGTGGGGTAAAAATATCTGTATAGTTTGCGTACAGAGACCAATTATCGGTTAGAGCATAAGTGGTACCGAGGTAAGTTGTTAGTTCATTATCTAACTCGTAATTGTGCTTCCTGCCAAAGTTATCATGATCAGTTTTCCATTGGTTCAACCGACTACCTAAAATGACAGATAATGCATCAGTAAAATTAAGTTGAGAAGCAAAATACAATGCGCTTTGTTCTGTGGTGCCATACGAGCCGTAAGCCGCAGTTGTTTTCCAGGTTGGTCTGGGGTAGTTATAATTTGAGGCAGTAAAGTCGCCAATGATTTTTGCTTGTTCTTGTGCAGGAAAATAGGGCGTTGAAAAGTCTTGGTTTTGGTTGTTATAGCCAAACATTATTTGATGATTTTTATTTAACCAATTGAATTGGCCAGTCAATTCTAACTCATAGGTTCTCTGGATACGCTTAGCATCAATAAAGTTTATAGAGCCTGGAGACATACCTGTGTTGGTTTCAGGGTCGGGATGGCCGGTCGCCCAAAACACATCATATTCTAAATCATTGTTACCATAAATGTAGCTGGCACTTAGCTGCCAATTAGAGTTGAAGTAATGATCTAGGCTGATAAAGCTATTTAGCGCGTTTGTTTTTGACGAAGACCAATCAGGCGCCGTAGATGTTTCTCTTGCGTAATTTGTGCGAGAACCATCACTGTAGAATATTGGCAAGCCGCCTGACATGGTTCCTTCTGGCGTTGTTTTTTGAGAATCTACTGCAAAGGTAAGCAAAGTGCGATCCGTTAAATCGGCTTCAACAATACCGTATAATGTGGCTGTTTTTTGCGTAAACCTATCTTGGTATGATTGTTTATCTTGATAAGCAACAACGGCTCTACCACGCAGTGATGAATTATTATTTAAGCTGCTTGATGCATCGATAACACTACGATAATCTTGCCAAGAACCGATAGATGCTGACACGTTAAATTGCGATTTGGCTGTGGGGCGTTTACGAACTAAGTTAATTGCTGCGGAAGGGTTACCTGCGCCTAGCATTAAACCTGTTGCACCGCGAACAACTTCAATACGTTCGTAAATAGCGGTATCAGTGAGGTTATCGCCGTAGTTAAAGCGGGTATCGTAAGTTGTTGCTATGCCATCGTAAAGAATGCTGGTAACGCCAATACCACGCGCTGTGATAGAGAATTTACCGTTGTCAGCTTCCCTCGCATTAACGCCTGTTACACTCGTTATGGCAGCAATTGCGCTGGTGAGTTGTTGATCAGTCATAGATTGGCTGGTAATAGCAATGGCAGATTGTGGAGTTTGTAAATGTGACAGGTCTAAGCCTGTCGCTGAGTTCATTAAATCGACTTTATAACCAGAAGTTTTCTCGCCGATAATCGTGACTCTTTCAATATTTTCGTTTGTATTTGCAAAAGCTGTTTTTGAAAAGGGGAATAATATTACGGCTGTTATCGCACTGTAAACAAAAGGAGAGGTTGCTTTTAAAGCTGAACAAATCATTAGGAAATCCATTTAATAATTTAATTAAGTGATATGCGACAGAGATATCTCATCGCTAAAGAACGCCCGTTTTAAACAGGTAGAAAGAGGTTACAGAAAAGGGGAAGTTTTGTAAATGATTATGAGAGTGATTGTTATTTAATGTGGTTGGGTTTGTTGTGTGCCCTTAAACTAACAACTTTACTTTCGTAGCGATTTACCATTCAATTCCATCGTGTAAATGCAAGGTAATATAAATATTTGATTACCCTTGAGGCGTTAGCCCACAATCTCGAAGATTAGCTCAGCTAATATGTTATGTTGCTTTCCGATATTATTTACTTCCAAGGTAGCCATGTTTTAGGGGCATAACCAGTAACGGCTACTTTTAAAAATAAAAGAAAAACATATGGGGCAAACATAAGTCCGATGTAATCTCGCCAATCAGCATCAATAAAAATGTCATCACGATGTTCAACTAGAGATCTAAATGCAATTAAGGCACAAAGAATAAATACAATTGCTAAAAGGCGAATAAATAAGTTAACTTTTTCACCATGCCATGGAGGTGCCATCGTTTATCCTTTAAATAATACTTGGGAAACGTTTGGTAATAAGCATGAAGGATGTAGATAAAATTGTTTCGACTTAGTTGATGTCCGTCACGCTTATTGTTCATTTTTATACTACTTCTCTGCAGAATAAGGGTCTTCTGCTAAAAGATAGGCTCTTAAATCTGATTTATGTTCTTGTGACATTAACCATGCTCGCATTTCTTTTACTTTAGAATAAGTATCATCACCAAATTTAGCTTTGTAAATATCTGCAAAATTTTGTTTTGCGCTATCTTGGCGGATATTACGCTGCCAACTTTGTGTTACTACTGAGTTTAAACAACCAGCTAGTCCCTCGCTTTTTAATAACTCCCATTCACCTTTATCTAACCACAACCCGCCAACAACAGAGCTATAATCGACTTTATGTTCATTTTGAGAAGAAATTCTAAATTTTCTCATTATTGTTCCTGATGAAGGACACAACATTGCTTTTTTGCTTTCCGTTATTTCAGATTCTTCAACAGAAATTTCTTCAGAAAATTCGTAGTCTTGGTTTCTCTCTTTCCAAGAAACGTAATCCTCAATTAAAATCCAATTACCACCGCAATTAGAGCACGTATGTGCACGAAATTGACCCTCAATAAAACTCGGAAATAACGTCCCATTTTTACAACTTGTACAATTCATAATATCCCTTAAATCTTAAAATTTAATTTGAATTTAAATAAATACATAACTCTTTGAATACTATACGAGAAGCCTATGACAAGGCTTTAGTCTGCTAAAATTAATTTACAGTTAATTTTCAGTCATGTCCTATCAGTATTATTTAATCTACAAAAAATCCCCTTTTTTGACTGCTTGTTATGTACTGTTTTTATCTTTAACAAACAACAAAATGATTAACTCGGCTAGACTAATTGATGCTAGTTGAATCATAAGTCCGAACATAACCCCTATGCCAGCTTGAGCATCGGACTGTATACCAAACAACAAAATAGGTACCAAAAGAAAAGTGAGGACTGCAGGAATGCTTCTTAAGGCACTAAGTTTGGTATTTCGGTAATTATTAGCATTCGATAAAAAAATTAACACTGCATAAGGTGATAGCAATAAATAAAAGCCCACCTCAGTTGGTTCCCAATACTTTATGCCGATAGAAACAAAAGACAATAAAGCTAATATTTTAATTGGAAAATAAATTTTTAGAATATTCATGGCACTCCCTGGCACATAGAAAAAATACCCATCACACGGTGCTGAACTTTGCATTGTCGAGGGTTAGCTTAATAAGCCATTGCGAAAATTTGTTTGTTAATTAACTAAATTGCAAAGGCCAGCCTAGCTAAACATAACATAATTTTCATAGGCTTAGATACCCACAAAGAATTTTCTTAAGTCGCAACACTTGAAGGTAGGCTGGTGGTAAACTGCAGATCTAAGGCAAAAGAACAGTTTGAATTAAAAAAGGATGTCCATTGAATCATTTGGGTAATTAAAAGATTGGAGATATCGTATAATAATTTCGCCAAAAACGTTAACGAAATTGCCAATGCCCAGATAAATACTCAAAGATAAACACTTGTCTAAGCTTTGAGCTAAGCTGTTTGAATAGTTAATATATGACGATACTGAACATCAAGATACGATGGAAGGTGGCTTCTACCGTGCGACAGGTGCTTATCCTTGGTGAGCTTTACCGTTAATTTTAACGTTAATAATAATTTACGTTCATTATTGAGGTGTTTGATTTTGTCGAGAAAGGTACGGTTCGACTTGTTTTAGTTCTTTTTTAGTAGAGATGAAATTCAAAATACATGTACTGACTAGCGCCCAGATAATCGCTACGTCAAAAGAAAAGTAATAGGTAAGCAAAGCGACGGGTAGAACAATCAAAATTACAAGATACATAATCGCTTTGTTTTGATTCACCGGTTGGATGACTCGACTCGCTTTGACGGCTTGAGCGATACGAATTCGCTTTTCTGAGGCGTTCAAGCTAGCTAAGGAAGGATGGTTCCATAAAAATAAATTGTGCATACTCGTTTTCCCGTATAAATGTTCTGAGCATTTTGGAAGCCATATTGCTATTTCAGCTCAATTATTAGTTCAGCCATAATAGTATTGGGCTTATGTTTTTTATTACAAAAATAGATAAAAATTGATGGGATATTACAGATAATCGTATATTTTAGACGGGCGCTCTACCGTGAAGGTTAATAAATAATTGTTTTAGTGTGGAGGTCAGATTAAGTCTGATCTAGCAAAGTTTAAATTGTACAGATTAATGAACAACCGACTCAATTACATGCCAGTTTCCTTCTTTCTTATAAATGGCAATTTCGATCACTGCATCTCGCTTTTCATAGATGCCTTTCCAAACAAACCTGAAAATGTCTAACCCTTTAAAATTATAATTCCTCAGCGTGCCTAGAAATTCGTAACCAATATTCAAGCCGTTTCTTTCATTCATACATTTAATGTCATTTAAAAAGACTTCTCTTGAAAAATTAACAAGGTATTTTTCTTCATAACGTTTTGTATATAAATCAAAGTTTCCTGTGTTATCAGCCTCTAGCATTTCTTTTAAGTATTTTTCTGCAATTGCCAGCTCTTCGGTAGAATCAGCCATTTTAAACTCCCTGTGTTCAATTTTTACCATGTCTTCCGCTACACTATTTTAACCCTAATAGCATAATTAAAAGGCTTAAATCTCTTTAACAACAGACTTAATTCTGCAAATTCTTTTTTGATACTAGCTCTGAAACTTAAGACTTTCAATGAGTTATTTCTGTTTGTTCTCTCTTTTTAAAGGGAAAGCAAGATCAAGTCTATTTTGCTTGAAGCAGGCGAGCAAAGTGCTATGTCAGGTTAAAATTTCACGCTTTTTTCAGCGCTTTTCTGCATTGTGTGGTAAACCGAAACATAATTTTGCTGCCTGTTAAATTTGAGCTTTGTAAAACTAAAAAAGGATGTCCATTGAATCATTTTTTATTGATTGAGTTGGTAGGTAAAACTATTCATCTAGCCCATCTGTATTATTGATTAAATTTCTTGCACCTTATTCATTCACTTGATTACTCAGAGAAGATATAAATAAACGCCTAAAACTTAATGCAAGAAATATAAACGCTAATATAGCTACGGGAATAGACCAAAAATTAAATGAATAATCAACCGCACAGTGAAAACAAGAGTCACTCTCTTTAGTTGTCACGAAAGTTAAAACTGTGAAAAGAAAACCGATTAACATATAAACAATTGTTAATTTCACAACTAATCCTACTGAGAACCTAACACCGCGTTAAATCTTGGAAAACGCCTATCACCAAACCTAAACCATTGTACCTTAAACACTTAAGCTAACTTGATTCAAAATCACCAAACCTAAACCATTGTACCTTAAACACTTAAGCTAACTTGATTCAAAATCACCAAACCTAAACCATTGTACCTTAAACACTTAAGCTAACTTGATTCAAAATCACCAAACGTGGTGAATTCGCCTTAAACGCCTTGTTGTTATTGTGGATGGAGGATAGTATATTCATAGAAAACTACGTTGCGATCCAAAGAGGGCCGCTCTATAAAACCCAGCTTTTTGAGTAACTTTGCTGAAGCAATATTAGATTGATCAACACCACCTATGAGCTTTAGCCAAGATTCGGATTTCTCGACTTCATCGATGAAACCTTGAAGTAGTTCGCTAGCTAACCCTCGTCTCCAGTATTCTTCAGCAAGCAAATAACCGATATGAGCATACATGTCATTTTCTACATAAGCGAACAAGAAACCTATTAGTTCGTGATCCTCGGCTAGTACTTGAAGTAAGCGGCTTTCCAACAACATACGCTTAAGCCATGTTTGGGCTTGTTCACTAGAATCTATTCTGTGGAAATATGGAGGAAGATTTTCTACAACTGCTGGCGAGAGGATTTGAGGAATTCGCTCTAGCAAATATGTGTGATTAGACAAATCAAACGCTTCAGTAATTTCAATTACTGTCAGCCTCTGACTTTTGAATGATATTGCCATACAACCTCCTCATTTCGATAAAAAATCATAAAGTCTAATAAAGGGGAGTCGCTTTTTATGCGGCTTTCGACTTGATCTTGTTGTTAGTAATATCTACCCAAAATAGTACAGATATTAACACTATATGTATGATGCATATAACCCAAAATACATCATACATACTTACAATAAAATCAGTGCCATGCTTATTTATTGCACCAACTAGCACAGTGCTAAACCACATTATAAAACCAGTCAGTATCAGATACTTTGATATAGTGAGTTTTCTATATGAAATAACAGCACCAATCAAAAAACATATGCCAGAAAGAAAAAGAAATACGCTCCCATCAACCCAGAAATTTCCAGATAAAAGGTGAGGAAGATTTGCATATAACATCGCAATCGAAATAAGGAAATAAATTACTGCTACTAAAAGTACTCGTTTCATGATTTATATTACTAACAACTTTTTAAAAGGCTTAAATCTCTTTAACAACAGACTTAATTCTGCAAATTATTATTTTGATACTAGCTCTGAAACTTAAGACTTTCAATGAGTTATTTCTGTTTTTTCTCTCTTTTTAAAGGGAAAGCAAGATCAAGACTTTATTGCTTGTAGCAAGCGAGCAAAGTGCTATGTCAGATTAAAATTTCACGCTTTTATCAGCGCTTTTCTGCATTGTGTGGTAAACCGAAACGTCATTTTGCTGCCTGTTAAATTTGAGCTTTGTAAGTTTTAACAATGGAGTAAGCTTGTTAACATATGCCTAATACATGATGTAATTGAGTATTTTTATGATTATCGATGATAAAGAAATTGAAACGTTAGAAGAGTTGGCGGCCTTTATAACCTTAGTAGAGCAGGGCGGCTTGGGTTTAGAAAATGTAGCGGGTATTGCATTGGCGACTAATAACAGTGATGGTCGTCCGTTTATTGCAGTGTTAGATGATAGCCATCAACTTTTGTTAGGTCGTTGGGTAACTCAGCATGTATTTGAAAATGGCAAAGACTTGGTAAGAACAGGCTCTGGTAAAATCCATTAATACAGATATAAAAAAGGTGGCGTAATACGCCACCAACACGACTTCGATGATTTTACAATTAAGTTCGAAGTTTAAACACGGTGTTATTTGGTCAATGCACCATCCGATGATTCAATGTGTGCTCGCACAAACCACTGAAATTGCTCCAGATCTGCAAGTTGGCTAACGATCATATCTTCAGATACTGGGTCTATGTCAGAAAGTTTTTCAATCGCCTGTCTATGATCAGCATTTACGCCGTCATAAACACGGTTCAGAGCACCTAAATGGTCTGAAACAAGCGCTTTACCCACACCATAATCATCCCATGTTCTTCGCTCAACAATCGCAGCTGGTGTGCCTACTGGCACGCCACCTAAAGTAGCAATTCTCTCTGCGATGGTATCTGTCATTTCACGAACCACTTCTACTTGTGGATCTAACATTTCGTGCACCCCAATAAAATTAGGGCCTACCACGTTCCAGTGGATATGTTTAAGGGTTAGTTGTAAATCAAGCAGTGCTACCATGCGGTTTTCTAAAATACTAATAGCATCTGAGGCTTTGTCGTTGCTCATCCCAGGGGCAGTAAATTCAGCTACTTTGTTAGTACTCATTATTTCTCCTTTGTGAAGTTTATTCATCGTTGATGTAAATAAAATATCTTTTGATTTAACAGGAGCAACGCCAATGCCAAGTATGAGCTTTTTGTTTAAGTTACTGAATATATTTAATAATATGGTGAGTTATCACTCGGGTGATAAGTGAAAATCCTAGATGTTTATATAAAACTTTTAGGTTAAATTGTAAATTTTTCACGGTAGATTAAGGAGATTTGTGTGATTAAGTCTGTGAAATATATGCTGACTTTTATATGATACGCAGCGATTTGGGGCAATGAGAAAGGGTTATGCCAGAGAAAAATTTATTAAAACAAGAACGTGTCGCTTTTATTCTAGCTGAGCTGCAAAAACGCTATCCAAATCCACCGATTCCTCTTGATCACAAAGATCCTTATACTTTGTTAGTGGCTGTGTTGTTGTCGGCGCAGTGCACTGATGAAAGGGTAAATCAAGTGACTCCTTCACTTTGGCAATTGGCAGATAACCCGTTTAATATGGCCAAACAATCGGTTGATGATATTCAGGCAATTATTCGGCCTTGTGGTTTATCACCACAAAAGTCTAAAGCAATTAAAAGGCTGTCTGAAATATTGGTCGAACAATACCAAGGCATTGTACCTAATGACATGCAAGCATTAGAGACTTTACCAGGGGTAGGACACAAGACTGCAGGTGTTGTGATGGCGCAAGCATTTGGTGTTCCCGCATTTCCTGTAGATACGCATATTCACCGTTTAGCCCAGCGCTGGGGCTTAACCAGCGGTAAAAACGTGGCGCAAACTGAATTGGATCTCAAGCGATTGTTTCCTAAAGAACGCTGGAACGACCTTCATTTGCAAATTATTTATTATGGCCGAGAGCATTGTCAGGCTCGTGCTTGTCATGGCTTAGTTTGCCCAATATGCACAACCTGTTACCCAAATCGTAAAACCGCAAAAGTGATCAAAAAGCCGTAAAGATTTATAGTAATAAGTTCTGCTTTAGCGCAGTGTAAAGCAGAACTATAGATAGCTAAATAGTATGAGTATTTGGCTCGTTTTGTTGGTTTTTTATCTACAAACCAGATATGCAAGATAAACCAATAGCCATTAAACTAACAATGGTGAGTACCTTAGCCCGCAGGTGATAATAATATGGCACACCTTAGGCGACTGGCACCAAAGGTCGACATTTTGTCAAAATCAGCGCGTGAAATAGGGGTATGTTGACAATCTATGGCTTGCTGCCATTTGCTGTCAACATGTGAGTCGTGTACATACATGCTGTGATTATCAATCCCCGTGATTAATACCCAATGGGGGGCTTTTGCCCCATCGAGTCGATAGGTACTGATTAACATTAATACCGCTTTGCCTTGCTCTAGCCACTGAACAATTGACTCTTGGTTAACATCGCAATAATGAATGTCGATGTTTTGCTCAGCGCATTCTTGTGCAAATTGCTGATGTACCAGCGTCATAATTTCTTTTTTGTTACTTTTTCTTACGCCGTCTATAAATAGCGGTTGTTCGCTATTGACGTACACTTGTGCATTAAATTGCCGACGGTTAGCTGCTAATGCTAAGCCAAATGGGTGAGTGCCACCCAAACCTGACGTCATAAAAATAGTGGTGGATTCTCGCCACAGGGTTAACTCTAAACCTTGTTCACATTTTATCTGTTGATCTAGGCTTGCCATAGCCATCATTAATGCGGCAGGACCACAGGTAAAGTCTGTACTTTGTTGATACCAAGGGGCTTTAGCATGTTGAATCACCACAGATTTGTTTCGAATGGTTTTTTGCATGCGCAAGGCATCTTGGTGATCATCGTAATAATCTAGATATTGCCCAAACGTTCTGTAACCTTGCGCTTGATAGAGTGCAATTGCATGTGCGTTAGATGTAGCAACTTCCAGCCGCATAAAGGTTCGGCCAGAATCAACCGCTGCTTGTTCACTGGCAATTAATAGCAGTTGACCCAGTTTCATGCCTCTCGCATCTGGGGTTACTGCAATAGAATAAAGCCTAGCCAGGCGTGTGCCTTTTAGCAGCAATACCAAAGCATAACCCAGTAGCGTTTGTTGATTTTGTTCATGAGCAACGAGCAACACGCTGTGGTTTGACACCAAATGATGTTTAAAACTTCTTCGGCTAAGTTGGTCAGTTGAAAAACACTGAGCTTCAATGTTTAGCAACTGCGCTAGGTCACTTTGCTCGGCAAATCGAATGGTAATCGACATTTTAGTAATTCACCCAAAAACCATTAATAACAACAAGTAAACTAGGCACTATTTAATGCCCCTTGCTTCAAGTCGTCTTAAAAATTCTGCCATGATTTGCATGTATAACTCTTCACCTAAATATTTATCTTCAACGCCAAACTCTAAACTTGGGTTGTCGTTAACTTCTAAAACATAGGCTTTGCCGGCAACTTCTTTTACGTCAATGCCATATAAACCATTGCCCACAGCACCAGCAGCTTTTAACGCGGCACGCAATACATGTGTAGGCACTTCAAATGTGGGTAGGGCATCAAACCCGCCACTAAAATTGCGCTTTGAATCATGGTTGTAGATTTGCCAGTGATTTTTCGCCATGTAATAACGACAGGCATAAAGTGCACGACCGTTTAATACGCCTATACGCCAATCATAGTCGGTAAACATGTACTCTTGCGCGATATAAAGCGCGGAATCTTCCAGTAATTTACCTGTTTCCTTAATAAGCTCTTGACGATTTTTTACCTTGAATACGCCTTTAGAAAAAGCGCTTTCAGGGATCTTTAATACCATAGGGTATGCTAAATTCTGCTCTAATTGTTCAATAGTCGCTTCACTGTTATCAGCCAAAACATACGTTTTTAAGCTTGGTACATCGTGATAGCTGAAAGCGTCATGTAAGTACACTTTATTGCAACAACGTAAGATAGAATTAGGGTCATCAATAACCACTAAACCGTGCTTCTCTGCTTCATGAGCAAATCGGTAAGTGTGGTGATCAATAGCTGTTGTTTCCCGAATAAACAAAGCGTCATATTGAGGTAAAGCACTTAAGGCATCAGCATGAACTTCTACAGCACGAATACCATGTTTTTCAGCTGCGCGAATAAAACGACTGATTGCCCCCTTATTACTTGGAGGAACATGTTCTTGTGGATTGGTAAGTATGGCAAGATCCCAACGATATTTCTTTTTGTCGGCTTTAGTACGCCACGCTTTACGAGAATGCGCTTGCAAAATTTCAATACATTTTTGGCGTTGATCTTGATTAAGTTGATCTAAGTTACAGCGGCTTATATGTACCTTTTTTTCATCGTTAGTGTTTTGAATACGCGCCATTAATAATGGTGCCGGAAACTGCTGATAAACCCAGTCTGCTAATTTTTTATTTGCATCGTCAAGGCATAGCCCCATACAGACAATAAATTCACTCGGATTGTCTTGTATTTCGATTTGGCTTAACGGTGTAGAACTTAGCAAGATATTTGAGCCGGTGTCTCTAAGTGAGTTGATCACTCTTACACTAGGTAAAACCGGATGTTTTCTTGCTTCTGCTAACAGTGAACAGTAGTAGCCATGGCTCAAATAGCGGCTGGTATCACATAAATTCACAATGCGAAGTTTAGCTTCGTTTAATTTTGGATACTGTGATAAATACTGGTTAAAGCTAATGGCATTAATCCCTGTTTGTTCAAGGATTTCTGGGTCGTCGGTCACAAAAATTGTCGATAACAAAATAATATACTCATTTGCTTGGGATGCTTTAGCACATCAAGGGGACAGAGCGACTGACGGGGTTGGCTACCCCAATAATTAGGGTAGCTTTTTATAGCATAAATTGGCTAAAAGAAAACAAATTTTAACAATGAAAATAAAATAATTTGTGCTTAATCAAAACAACGTATGTTTTAGTTTGTTACCCTAGGGGCTGTTGATCTTTGCTGTTTGAATTTTGTTCAAGGTAAACGCCTTCTGATCACGACACTTGGATTCTTGCATAGTCATTCTATGGTTAATTCAAGTAACAAAGAGCAGGAGGCGTTTAGTTGAACCCTTTGGGCAGCATCTGTTGGGCATTTCTACTGTGTTACCGCTTGACTTGAGTAGAGTAACTACACGGCGTAAGCGCTGCCTTGTATAAATACCAAACAAATAGCTGCAAAAACAAACTTGAAAGATTAACAGAACCTATTAAAAAATTAATTAAAATTGATTTAACCCAGCTGATGGATATCAGTCGATTTATGCAAGGAGATCACCAATGAAAGCGGCATTAGTTCACCAATTTAAACAACCTCTAGAAATTCAACAGGTAGATAAGCCAGAGTTAACTCAAGGCGCAGTTATTGTCGAAATAGCAGCTTGTGGAGTTTGTCATACCGACTTGCACGCGTGTCACGGTGATTGGCCAGTAAAACCTAAATTGCCATTAATTCCTGGTCATGAAGGTGTTGGTACGGTAGTGGCAAAGGCCGACGATGTGAAACACATTGAAATTGGTGATCGTGTCGGTATTCCATGGTTACACAGCGCGTGTGGTCACTGTGAACATTGTTTAAAAGGTAATGAAAATCTATGTCCTCAGCAGCTAAATAGTGGTTATTCAGTTGATGGTGGTTATGCTCAGTTTTGTAAGGCTGATGCCAACTATGTGGTTAAAATACCTGAAGATATTAGTTTTGTAGATGCTGCGCCACTATTTTGCGCTGGCGTTACCACATATAAAGCATTAAAAGTTTCAAAAGCAAAACCTGGCGAGTGGGTTGCTATTGTTGGTGTTGGCGGATTGGGGCACTTAGCTGTTCAATATGCCAAAGCCATGGGGCTCAATGTTGTTGCGGTTGATACCGGTGATGAGAAAATGCAACTGGCCAAATCGCTAGGTGCAGAAGTTTGTATCGACTTTAAACAGCAAGATCCTGCACAAGTGATGCAAGAACAATTAGGTGGTGTACAAGCTGTGGTTTGCACTGCAGTTTCAAAGGCAGCATTTACCACTTCATTTAACAGCGTTAAACGTGGTGGCGTTTGTGTGTTAGTTGGCTTACCACCTGACGAGATGCCTATTCCGATTTTTGATACTGTACTAAAAGGCATAAGTGTTGTTGGCAGTATTGTTGGTACAAGACAAGATTTAGTTGAGTGTTTACAGTTTGCCGCCGAAGGTAAAGTAAAGGCTATTATTGAAACTAAACCGCTTGAGCATATTAATGACATATTTGACGATATGTTAAACAGTGAAATTAATGGCCGAATTGTATTAACGTTAGAATAAAAATTTAATCACAATGCAAAAATTAAGCGCCGAGTTTTACTCGGCGCTTTTTTGTGAAAAACAAAAATTTTTTTTACTAAACACTTGGATTTTTTATCAGCGTCCCTATTTAAAAAAACGTGGTTAACTTGTCTATTGTAGAAAGTGAATCACCTAGATTGTTTTTATTTTATGTTGCTTCTATCGGAGGATATACGATGAACTCAGTTGATTTAACCCCACTATATCGCAGTACTATTGGTTTTGATCGCTTAGCGTCAATAATTGACAGTGCGCTTGCATCAGACAACACCGCGGGAGTTTATCCGCCATACAATATAGAAATGCTTGAAGAAAACAAATATGCCATCACCATTGCTGTTGCTGGGTTTTCTCAAGAAGAACTCGACATTCAAGTTGAGAATGGTGTTTTGACCGTACGTGGTAACAAAACCAAAAAAGATGAAGGCAAATACTTGTACCATGGTATTGCCAATCGCACGTTTGAACGCAAATTTAACTTAGCTGATTATGTTGAAGTAACCAATGCTGAATTGGCCAATGGTTTATTGACTGTAGATCTGGTGAAAGAAATTCCAGAGGCGATGAAACCAAGAACCATTGCGATTAACAAAGGTGCCAATGCAATAGAGCACAAAATAGATGAGCAAAAAGATACTAAGTCTGAAAAAGCGGCTTAGTGTCGTGTTATCAGTTGCTTAGCTATGATTTATTGAAGCTGTAGACCACGTGGATGAGCCAGATTTATCTGCGTGGTCGTATAGCTATTTTTTCGCTAAGTCTCTGCATAACCTAACTTATTTTGAAAATTTTTGTTCAATGGCTTGAACTTTAAATTTTCGCCCATATCAAAACAGCAAACTCGTTCTGTACTTTGTTTTTGGGAATGTTCCCAGCTATTTAGGAGAAATTAACAATGTATTTTTCGAACCTTTCTATTGGCCAACCTTTGGCTAACTCAATGTTATCGGGCTCAAAAACAGACAACATCAAACAATAATTATTGGAGACTACCATGCTAAACGTGAGTCATTTAACTCGCAGCTATGGCAGTTTTGTTGCTGTAGATGATGTGAGCTTTTCTATCAACAAGGGCGAAATTCTTGGGTTGCTTGGCCATAATGGTGCAGGCAAAACAACAATGATGAAAATGATCAGTGGTTATTTAGAAGCCAATGCTGGTGATGTTTTACTTGATGGTATGTCTATTACTGACAATGCAAAAGCCATCCAACGGGAACTCGGATACCTACCTGAAAACTTACCTGTATATCCAGAAATGACAGTAGCTGAATATTTAGATTATGCTGCTGATTTAAAGGGGCTCTCTGACTTAGTTAAAGTGGATGAAATCAAGCGAGCAATCAAGGCGACCGACTTGGCGGCAAAATTACTTGCTCCTATACATACATTGTCGCGCGGCTATAAGCAGCGAGTTGGTGTCGCTCAAGCGATACTTGGTCAACCTAAATTGTTGATCCTTGATGAACCAACCAATGGCTTAGATCCCGAACAAACGCAACACATGCGTCGATTGATCAAAGAAATCTCAAAAAATGCTACTGTCATTTTATCGACTCACATAATGCAAGAAGTTGATGCCTTATGTGATCGCGTTATTATTCTTAAAGCAGGCAAGATTGCTTTGGACGAAAAGCTTGAGACGTTGAAACATAGTAAAAATATCGTGTTGGAAACTGATTATCAATTGCTTGAACAGCTGCAGCAAATTGTGAATGTAGTCACCGTTGAACAAATAACAGATGAACGGCTATTGATAGCCTTGAGACCTTCAGCGTCAGTCCCCGAGGTTAGTAGCCAAATCAGTAAATTAATTGTTGAATCAGGCAGTAATCTTTATGCGATACATCAAGAAAAACGTGACCTCGAAGTCATATTCAATCAAATAAATCAAGATGTTATGGTAAATTCAGATGGCCAAAAAGGTTTTGGGCAGGAGGTATGTAATGCAGCCTAATCTTTTTAAAAAAGAAAGCATCATAAGAATTGCAAAAAAAGAAATATCTCTGTTCTTCACTTCCCCGATCGCCTACTTATTTATAGGTGCTTTTGTTGCGATAACGCTATTCATCTTTTTTTGGGGTGAAGCGTTTTTTGCCAGAAATATTGCTGATGTGCGCCCTATGTTTGAATGGATGCCTCTATTACTCATTTTTCTGTGCGCTACGCTAACCATGAAGCTCTGGAGTGAAGAGCGGCGAAGTGGAACTATTGAATATGTGCATACTCAATCAATCCCACTGTGGCACTTTGTTATTGGTAAATACCTTGGGTGTCTAGTTTTGTTAGCTATTGCTTTGTTTATCACATTGCCATTACCGATATCTGTTAACTTTTTTGCCTCACTTGATTGGGGGCCCGTCATATCAGGTTACTTAGCAGTTTTATTATTAGGTAGCGCATACATTGCGATAGGTTTAGCGATATCTGCTAGAAATGAAAATCAAATTGTTAGTTTAATTGCAACCTCAGTACTTTGCGGGGGATTTTATTTTATTGGTACTCCAGTATTGACAGATTTTTTTGGTCATCAAAGTGCTGAGCTTTTGCGTTCTTTTGGCACAGGTGCTCGTTTTGAAGACATCACTCGCGGAGTTATTGATCTACGTGACCTATATTATTACCTATCCCTTACTTTGGTGTTTTTAGTGATTAACACTTATTTTCTTGAACAAGAGCGATGGGCAAATACCGGGTCGCAAAATTCTAGTAGACTAAAACGCCACGTATATTGGCAATGGGTGACCGGGCTACTTTCAATAAATTTACTGAGCGCTAATTTGTGGTTAGGCCAGTTGCCACAACTCCGTTGGGATACTACTGAAGGAAAACAGTATTCTATTTCTGAGGCGACTGAGGGATACCTAGCACAATTGCAGGAACCGTTGTTGATTAGGGGCTACTTCAGTCAAAAAACACATCCATTGTTAGCGCCGTTAGTGCCGCAGGTTAAAGACTTATTAAAAGAATATGAAGTGGTTGGAGACAACCGTGTTCGTGTTGAATTTGTCGACCCGCAACAGTCTCCTGAACTAGAGGAAGAAGCTAACAGTAAATTTGGTATTAAACCTATGCCTTTCCAAGTAGCAGATCGGTACCAAGCTTCTATTGTTAGTTCATACTTTAATGTGCTAGTGCAATATGGTGATGAACATCAAGTGTTAGGTTTTAGAGATCTTATCGAAGTTAATGCTAGAGCGGAATCTGATGTAGATGTATTGCTAAGAAACCCAGAACACGACATCACTCGTGCGATAAAAACGGTGTTACAAAACTATCAAAGTGCCGGTAACTTGTTTGATGCGGTGCAACAACCATTAACTTTTACAGGATATGTGTCTGCTACTGACAAACTTCCTAAGCAGTTAGTTGAATTTAAATCGGATATTGAGCAACAACTAAAACAAATAAAAGTAGACGCAGGCAATAAGTTAGAAGTTAATTTTATTGAACCTGAAGCTAATGGTGGTCGCTTAGCACTACAAATCGCTGAAGATTATGGCTTTCAGCCAATGGCGACCAGCTTATTTTCTGATAACGCGTTTTATTTTTATTTGACGTTATCTTCAGGAGATCAGGTTGTGCAAATTCCTTTGGATGACTTCAGCGTCAGTAGTTTTGAACGAAATTTTGATGCTGCCATAAAACGTTTTGCTTCGGGATTTACCAAAAATGTTGCTTTAGTCACACCGCAAAGCTCCCCTTATGGTGCATATGGATTACCTAGTGCCAGCTTTGAGCAACTAAAACAAATGTTAAATGCTGAACTTAATGTAATTAATGAAGACTTATCAGATGGTAAGGTTTCAGGCCAGGCTGATTTATTGATGTTGATTTCCCCAGAATCTCTTGATGAAAAAGCCGTGTTTGCTGTTGACCAGTTTTTGATGAAAGGTGGGACCGTTATTGCAGCAACCTCACCATTTAGTGTTGACTTTACTGGCGGTAGATTGTCAATGTCTTCTGTAAAATCAGGCTTAAGTGACTGGTTAGCTCATCACGGTTTAACGGTGGAAAATAAACTTATCATGGATGCTACAAATGCTGCATTTCCAATTCCTATAACTCGTAATGTCGGGGGATTACAGTTACAAGAAATGCGTATGGTAGATTACCCTTATTTTATTGATGTACGCCAAGGGCTTAATCAAGAAAACTTAATCACTTCACAACTTCCCCAGTTAACTGTTCCCTGGGCGTCACCTATTAGTGTTGACGCAGACAAAGGCCAGATCTCCTTTACTGAGTTGATCAATAGCTCAGAACAAGCGTGGACATCATCATCGTTAGACGTTATGCCTAAAATTAATGCACAAGGCGAATCAACATACTCTACAGATGGAGAAACAGGACAGCAATTGATGGCAGTAATGGCACAAGGAAAGTTTTTATCCTATTTCGCAGACAAGGAGTCTCCCTTGTTGAGTAAGGCTGATGAGGTTAAAACACGGGATGAATCAGTTGAGACTGACAACATTGCCGATACAACAGAAGCGTTTGATGTTTCTAGTGTGATCAAACATGCTTCAGAAAGTGCTCGTATTATCTTATTTAGTTCTAACGACTTAGTGCAGGATCGAGTGTTACAGCTAACTAGTGGCGTTAGCCAAAGTGTTAATCTTGCAAACGTAGAGCTATTGATCAATGCAGTTGATTGGTCATTAGAAGATCGCGCACTAATGAGTATTCGTTCAAGGGGCAATTTTAATCGAACGCTACCACCGATGGAACAAAATGCTCAAATGTTCTGGGAATATGCTAACTATATTTTAGCTTTTTGTTTGTTAGCAGGTGTGGCTATTTGGCAGCGTCAGCGTTTGCGGAGCAAACAGCGATACTATATGACTTGGTTGGCGCAATAAGAGGAGATAACGATGAATAAACTAGTCGCAACGTTAGCATGTTTACTGATTGTTCAGTTAGTTGTCGCTGGCACACTGTGGACAGTTGACTCAGATATGACACAGCAAGCTGAACGTCAACCTCTGTTAGCGTTTGATAGTAGCTTACTTAATAAAATTGAGATTAAAAGTAAAGATGACACACTCAGCCTGTCAATGGAAAAAGGTCAGTGGCAGTTTACAGAACACCCTGACTTACCAGTTGCCGATATTAAATTAGAATCGCTTATCAATGAGCTGTCGTCAGTTCACATGTCATGGCCTGTTGCGCACTCTAAAGCAAGTCATGAGCGCTTTCATGTATCCGATGATAACTTTGAAAAACAACTGACTATATACAGTCGCGAAGGTGATCTTCAGCTATTAAATATTGGTAAGTCACCCAGTTTTAAACAACTCTACGTACGAAATGCTAATGAAGACGAGGTTTACCTGATTAACTTTAATGCTTATCAATTAAGTGCAGATGCCAATGATTGGCTTAAAAAGTCACTGCTTTCAGTTGAAGATGTGATGAAAGTTGAACATGCCAACATTAGTATAGAAAAGTACGAAGAACGATGGCGATTGTCGGAGCCAATGGTTTTGTCGGAAAACGAGGGATTGAATGAAGATGATATTGCACAATTTGTCGATAAAATTGCAAATCTTCATGTCATCGGGATTGCTACTAATGGTTCATTTAAACCTTTGCATAAGTTAACGGTTTTTAATAGTGAACACGACAGTTTTACTTATGAGTTCTCGAAAAGTGATACTCAATATTATGTTAAGAGAAATGATGTAAGCCATTGGTTTTCTATCGCAAAAAATCAATATGAGGCGATTGCAGAGCTTTCGTTTGATCAGTTCGTATCTAAAAAGAATGGCGATAAACAACATAACACAGTGACAACAGAATAGTTGTTCAGGGAGTGGTTTATACTACTCCCACAACTAATCGTTTTTGAACTTGTTTTATATTGCTTTAAAGGGGATATACGATGAATTCAATATTTAGTCCACTCATTAAATTAGCACTTTTAGTATTGAGTCTTGCTTTTGGAGTAATACTTTCTGTGAGTATCATCACCAAAGAAAGCCAGGCTAATACACCTGTTGTTGCACATGCTACACCTTTTGCTAAAGCGCTAAATAATGGCGCAGAAAGTCCAACGTTGCAGCAACAAATTGAAAAAGATATTAATAGGTTAACACCAGGCCACCGAGACTATGATCAAGAATTTGTTAAGGCGTTATTGGTGAAAAATAATAACATGCCAAATGGAAAAGTTGATTTATTAGTAGGAGATAGATCATGAACATTCATTTTCCGAGTGCAATAGCAAAATCCGACAGTTTTGAAGGCTATATGGCTTATGTCACCAGTTTACCCGTGCTTGATGAAGAGAGAGAAAAGCTGCTTTTTCAACGCTTTCATCAACAAAATGACCTAAATGCTGTGCAAGAAATTGTTGTATCACATCTTAGGTTTGTTGCATTTATTGCACGTAGTTATAAAGGTTATGGTTTGCCATTGGAAGACTTAGTGCAAGAAGGCACGGTTGGGCTAATGAAGTCTGTGAAAAAGTTTAGTCTTGACTACGGCGTGAGGCTGGCAAGTTATGCAGTGCATCATATCAAGTCAGAAATTCATGAATACATTGTGAAAAACTGGCGTTTAGTGAAGGCGACAACGACTAAAGCGAAAAGAAAACTATTTTTTAACTTGAGGCGCCTAAAACCGACGACTAACTGGTTAACACTAGAAGAGAAAAAGGGTATTGCTCAACAGCTAGGTGTTACTGAACAAGATGTCACTGAGATTGAAGTACAATTGGCACAAAGTGATGTGTTTTTAGATGCCCCGTGTTCGACAGATAACGATAATACTCTAGAGGTAGGTGAATTTCTGCTTGCTGATCAAAAGTCTAATGTTGAAAACTCTGTGTCCAAAAGGGAATTTGAACAGAAGGTAAAACATAAATTTACACAACTTTTGGCTCGTCTTGATGATCGAAGTAGAGATATTATTACGCAACGTTGGTTAACAGACGACAAGGTGACACATAAAGCCTTAGCTGAAAAATATCATGTATCACATGAGCGGATCAGGCAAATTGAAGAAAAAACCTTATTAAAACTTAAAAGAAGCCTTCTGGAGTTTAGTGATTAACTTATTTTTGGTAATCGCTGCTGATGGCTAGTATCAATAAAAACAAACGGGTGAATTTGTGAACCAAGAAACTAACTTTATAAAACTATTGCGACTGGGCATTTGGTTACTAGCCATCTCTTATGTTATTTCATTACTTGTTCCTATGATGGATAGGTGGTTTGCCACAAAACACGCTGAACCGCGCATGGTAACAGCACGTGGTGAATTGGCTGCACAAGAGAAAACGACAATTGATATTTTTAATCAGGCCAGTCCATCGGTGGTTTTTATTTCTACCAGTAATATTGTCAGAAGTTACTGGTCACGCGATGTTCGCAAAGTGCCTCGCGGTAGTGGCTCAGGTTTTATCTGGGATGAATTTGGTCATGTAGTGACCAATTACCATGTGATTGAAGGGGCTTCGGAAGCAAATATTCGCTTAAACGATGGTAGAACCTACCAAGCAAGTTTGGTCGGTGTTAGCCCCAATCATGATTTGGCGGTATTAAAAATTAACGTTGACCTTGATTTACCCCCAGCTGTTCCTCTGGGTACGAGTGAAGATTTACAAGTAGGGCAATCGGTGTTTGCTATTGGTAATCCGTTTGGTTTAGATCATACCTTAACCAGTGGTATTGTCTCTGCTTTAAACCGCTCTTTATCTGACGACTCAGAGTTAATCATCAATAACTTAATTCAAACAGATGCTGCGATTAATCCAGGTAACTCTGGTGGTCCATTGTTAGATAGTGCAGGGCGTCTCGTTGGTATCAATACCGCAATTTATAGCCCATCGGGTGCATACGCAGGTATTGGCTTTGCCGTGCCTGTTGATACGGTAAACCGTGTCGTGCCGCAACTTATTCAGTCAGGTAAGTACACACAGCCTTCACTAGGTATATCGATTGATCAAGACTTAAACGCTCAAATTATCCAGCAATTAGGTATTGAAGGCATAGCTATTTTAGATATTTCGCCTAATTCTTCAGCAGCAAAGGCAGGGTTACAACCAGCACAAATGACACGTTTTGGTATCAAACTGGGTGACGTCATACAGTCAATTGATGGCAATAGAATAAGTAATGTAAAATCACTGATGTCTACTCTAGATAACTATCGAGTTGGTGATCAAGTAACTGTTGGCATACTGAGAAACAATCAGCAGCTAGAAATAACAACAAGATTGCAATAACCAACCTTTATACCAATTGTATTATTCAGGCAGGTTTTCAATCAATCCTGCCTTTTTTCTCATGGCTGATAGCTCTTGTGGGTGTTCGTCAATAAGCTGAGAAATTGTTGCCATTAGTTTGGGGTGTTTAATCGTCGAAAGGTGAAAACCTGTAGGGGTAAAAGGTAAGTTTTTAGCTAACACCAGCGCAGTATAGTGGTGTTCTTTCGCCAAATGTCGAGCGACATTGTACTCAATATCAGCGCCGGTTGCCCGACCTGCATCAACCATCATTAAAGCGGCTGCCGCATCGGTAACTTCTTTAAACTCTATTGCATGAGACTCTTGCAAAGGATACCAAGCAATGGGCGAGAAGCCTCTTGGGAAAACCAAAACGCGAAAGGATTCTAGTTTAATGTTTTCATGTTCTGGTTTTACCATGGTGCCTCCTAAAGCGGTGGCGATCTTTGGACTGTAGAGGCGTGTATCAAGGGGGGCAGTTTGTTCGTCACTACTGCTGTTACTGTGCCAAGCTGGGTTGTCGGGATACATCAAGTCAAATGAATCGGATTCAAATTCAAGATAAAGCCGCTTAATGGGTAAGTTGATTACTTCAAATTTACATCCTGTTTTATTTGAAACCCATGCAATGAATAATTTAAAAAATGTTTCTTTATTTGGATGTTCGCCATTGTAATGTGGGCTGTAATCTATCGATTGAACGCCCACTTTATAAGGGACTTTTTCGCAAGCGATGCTAGGTAAACTAATGCTGACAAAACAGAGAGAAACTAGGGTGATTATCGATTTTTTAAACATTCAATACCTAAATAAAAGCCACAAACTAGCGCTAAATTCGTCTTGCGTTCCATAGATCAACTATATAGTGATTAAACATTTAGCACAAACTTGGTGCTTGTAATTACTTGTCCGTTAATTTGTATATCAAGTTGATGTTCACCAGCATAATACTTTCGTGTCGTTATCGCTTTAATCGGATGCTTTTTGTTTAATTCAATCGATTGACCCGCAGCTAAGGTTAACTCTTTTAACTTAAATACTTTAGGCGCTAGTTTTCCGTTTGCTTTAACATGATGCACAACAAAATCAATCGCTAAGTGCTGGTTAATATTAGCCAAGGAGGTCACTAAAAAGGTAAATTCCAGAACTTCACCTAAATTAACCACTTCGGTTGATAATCTAAGTTCTTCAACATTAATTTTTGGATTTTCTGTAAAACCTAATAATGAAAACACCTCATTGTGGCCACTTTTTATCAAGCTTCTACAGGCATGTTTAATAACCCATTGCGTGTTTTTACTGGCATTTTTATGCCAAGTTTTGCACAAATCAATCACAATCTGTGGGTTGTCTTTGGCGATATCATTTAAATGATTTGCCACAGAGCGCCGCACATATTCGCTTGGATCATCTTTAAGTTTTTCTAACAATGGTAAACACGGACTTGGATCAAGACAAAATTGTTTGAGGCGAATACCCCAGGGAAGCCTTGGCCTAGTTCCTTCTGAGACCAAACGCCTAACATGATGATTTTCATCATCAACCCATTGATTAAGATATTTCAACGCGGTTTGTGTATCGCTAACAATAAAGTGTCGAATGGCAAATTCAGCTGAAAATAATTCAGTTAAAGATTTCATCATAGGGTAGGATTGCTCAGGATGTTTAAGACCATACGCGGCAACAAAGTCTATAACTGGCCATGCAGCAAAAGAGCGTGTTGCATCGTTTGGGTCACCATGATCCCAATGTGGCTTGAGCTGCATAAAAATGTCATAACATTTGGTGAAGTCTTCAGGTAATGACTGCGACAAGCTTTCAATAAAAAGCTCTACACGTTCTTTTAACTCCAATGGCTGATACTTTTGCTCAATCTGTTGAATAAATTCAGCTGAGTTAAATTTAAGATAAACCGCTGCCATAGCTTTAGCTATTCGTTTCGCTGCTCTAAGGTCAAGTCCGTCCTTCATTAACATATGAGAGTACCTAATTTTATTGTGCCACTGTTTTAATATACAGTGTTTGTGGCGAAGGAACATTAAAAAAGACGAAAAAAATGCCGACACTGTATAAGGTCGGCATTTAGATAAATCAATGAAAGATTTCGTTAAGGTGTGTAATAAGTTGGTGCACCTGGGCCTACAGGTAAACCAAAGGCAAATACCCAAACATAAAACAGCGCTACCCAACCGATAAAGAAGGCGATACTGTAAGGCAACATAGTAGCCACTAGTGTGCCAATACCCATGTCTTTTTTGTATTTAGTGGCTACCGCTAAGATCAAACCAAAGTAACTCATCATTGGTGTTATTAGGTTAGTTACTGAGTCACCAATACGGTAAGCCGCTTGAATTGTTTCAGGCGCATAACCAATAAGCATTAACATTGGTACAAAAATTGGTGCTGTTGCCGCCCATTGCGCTGAAGACGAACCTAAACTTAAGTTGATCAGTGCACACATGAAAATAAATAGTACAAATACTTCAGGGCCCGTTAAACCGACAGCTTGTAACAACTCTGCTCCATTAATTGCCATGATAGTGCCCAAGTTAGTCCATTTGAAAAAGGCAACAAACTGAGACGCAAAAAACACCAATACAATGTATAAACTTAATGAACTCATGCTCTTGCTCATAGCATTGATCACATCAACATCGTTTTTCATGGTGCCAACAACTTTACCGTAAACAAAACCAGGAATAGCAAACGTGATGAATATGATGACAACAATGCCCTTGAGGAAAGGAGAACCAGTAACTTTGCCTGTTTCAGGGTGCAGTAAAATCCCGTTTTCTGGCAATATGGTAAGTAGCAACAAGCCAACAACGACTAGTAAACTGACACCAGCCCACATGAGGCCTTTTTTCTCAACTGGTGTTAAGTACTCAATGTTTGAGTTTAATGCTTCACTTGCTTGTGATTCATCGTATTTACCAAGTCTAGGCTCTACTATCTTTTCTGTAATAACGGTGCCGATAATAGCAATTAGGAACGTCGAGATAATCATGAAGAACCAGTTAGCTTCTGGGCTAACATTGTAGGTAGGGTCAATTAACTGCGCCGCGGCAGTAGTTAAACCTGACAACAATGGGTCAATGGTGCCTAAAAATAAGTTAGCGCTATAACCACCAGAAACACCTGCAAACGCTGCTGCTAAACCAGCAAGAGGGTGGCGTCCTAAACTGTGGAAAATCATAGCAGCTAGTGGAATGATTACAATATAACCCAGCTCTGAAGCCGTGTTGGAAATTATAGCGGCAAAGACAACAATAAAGGTCACAAAACGTTTAGAGGCGCCCATTACCATGCCTCTAAGACCAGCAGATAATAAACCAGAATGTTCTGCAACACTTACCCCTAATAGGGCGACTAATACTGTACCCAGTGGCGCAAAACCTGTGAAGTTTGTCACAAGACCGCCAAAGATTTTCTGTAAACCTTCCGCACTTAATAAACTTACTACTTCGATTACGCCGTCAGGGGATCTGCCAGGAGAGCCAATGGGTCTTGGATCAATGGCACTTAAACCAAAAAAGTCTGCAATACCGCTAAATACGATAATAAATAAACAGAACATGGCAAAAAGTGTAATAGGGTGTGGAAGTAGATTTCCTAAATATTCAACCGTGGCGAGAAAACGGTTAAACATACCGTTTTTTTGCATCGGTTGATCAATGCTTGTACTCATAGAATTACCTTTATGTAACGAATAGTTATGTGACTATTTCTAATTTTTATGGGGTTTATACAACTACATAAACTAACATCGAAATGCTCAACAATACAATGTGCTATCAAATTTGGACAAAATTAATGCGTTAGCAAAAAACAAATAGCGATATGGTATACGAACCAAACAGGGTTATTGGTTTATGTAAAATTTAAAAAGGGCGCATTATACATAGTTGGGCTGAAATGCCCAAATATCGAGGGAAGATAACGTTTGATTGGGCTTGAAATAAACGATAAATGCATGTTTTTTCGTCTGCTTGCAGATGTCACTTGTGTTTGCTTTTTACGGTGTTCTATTGGTTGCATGTTAAGGAGCAGCGACCTAAGCAGATCTATCGATTAAACCATTACTTTTTATCATCTCTAACGTAAAAGCATGAATTGCTTACGTGTGTTTGTCGCAAAACTAAGTAATCAAAAAAAGGAAATCTCGATGGTTACATTAATCTATCGAAATTCTCGATTCATTTTATCGGTAATAACTGATAGAATGCCGCCTCTTTTTTGCTGGTCGAAGTGGTTTTTATGAGTGATGTGATCCCTAATTGTTTGAAATGTAGTTCTGAATATGTCTATCAAGATCAAGCGATGTTGATTTGCCCTGAATGTGGCTATGAGTGGAACCCAAAAGAAGTGGCAGAAGCTGAAGCGATTAATGTTAAAGATGCCAATGGTGCTTTATTGGCCGATGGCGACAAAGTTACTGTAATTAAAGACTTAAAAATTAAAGGCAGTTCACAAGTAATTAAAATTGGCACTAAAGCTTTGGTAAGACGTGTACTTGACAAAAAAGACCACGAATTAGACTGTAAAGTGGATGGTGTGGGTGAAATGATGGTAACGGCTAAATTTGTAAAAAAAGCCTAAACTACCACATGCTAATTAGTCGTAAGGTGGCGATTGTTACCACCTTACGAATTGACCAACCCAGCAAGACTTTTTTTATCCAATTCAACTTGCTCGACATAAGCTAAGCAAGTATCAATTAACTCTTGTTTATATTCTTCTATTGCTGGCCATATGCTTTGTTCAAATCGCGTTGAACGCCTGTCATTTCGGCAATGTGATAAGGCTAACGCTTGGCCGCAAGCTGATGCATATTGAGAAAACCCCTGTCGTTCAGTTGCCTTTTTACCTAACACAATCTGCTCTGGTGATATACCAACTTTAGCGTGATGCCTTGAACGCACTAACCAAAATTGATTTTGCCATTCTACTTCATCAAGCACTAAATCAGGGTTAACTTGCATTCTGCGCTGACATTGTACGGTTAAATGTGCTGGATTAAGTCGGTTAATCGCTGAAAGATCATTAAAGTGATAAAGCGGTGCCGCTGGTCGTTGCTGTTTAACTTCTACGATATGGCATAACGCCAAGTCTGATTTATCCACGACTTTGGTTGGCCCCACCAGCAGGTAATAGCGTGCTAAATTAAGCGAGCCAGTTCCTGCACCTTGACGAGCAACTACGTCTAAAATAGTGTCATCAACATAAGGTGAAAAGTTCTCTACTATTTCTTGATATAGCGTGTCTTCTATACGGATAAATTTATCTGGACGATGTTTAAATGTTAACTTTTCATTTTGCCAATGTGTTGCTTTGGCTAAGCTACTTTTAATGTCGAATTCTATTCCGCCAGCACTGCGTTTTTGTGCTTTTAGATAAGGTTTATACAAAATATGATTTTCATCGACGAGTTCTTGGGCCTTTGACAGTACTTTTGGATCTTGTGCGCTGGATTGGCATGCTTGTATGTAAGCGGCTAGAAAGCTATGGATTGCATCCGTGGTTTGCTGTTGATTAACCACTGATTTATAAACATATTTTGCTTCCGTATGTAGTTGACCTTGAGTCACTTTTGCACCAAAATTTGCTGCTAACTTTAAACTGACAATAAACCGAGCGATATCCCACACTGCTGGGCCTATACAAGCATCATCAAAATCATTTGGCGCAAAAATAACATTGTCGCCATGTGAACCTTCTTCGGTGAAAAAACCAAAATTAGATACGTGACAGTCTCCCATTATCGCGGTGTTTGGTAGCTGTTTTAGGGCTTTAGGAAATGTTAACTTGCCACTTGCGATATCGGCGTAAAATAACTGGGAAGAGCCACGAAAAAACAAGAATGCATCTGAAGCCATCTTTACGTGTTTAGCGATGCGTTGCTGAGGTTTAGCGCCATCGATTCGCTCGAGGTAATCAGACAAAAACTGACATCTTTTGTTCATGTTGTGACTCACTAAAATACCGTGTTAAATAATCGTTATCTCAAAACCTTCGTCGTTTTGTGGTGCTTCAAAGTAGGCTGTCACCTGATGGAACACTTGTTCGTTATCAAAGTGCGCTCGTTCCGGATATTGTTGGCGACGTTTTGCTAATTGCGCTAAACACTGTTCATTTGTTCGTTCAATATAATATAGCTTATGTGAACAATTAGCTTGTTGGCAAAGGGCTTTAAACCAGAGCCTTTGTTTCACTGTATTTGCCGGAAAGTCCATGACTACATTAGTGCCAGTGGCAAGTATATTCATCACATGATGTTTGATGAAAGGTTTGATACGTGATGAAAACGTTAAATAGTCTTCAAAGGTTTGAATACAGTCAGGGTAGTGTGTTGCAAGCCAGGTATCTTCAGAGATAAGCACTGCGTTTTCAGCTTGTGCGTGTTGTGTCGATAACGTTGACTTTCCCGCCCCCATCTTACCGCAATAGAAAAATAATTTTCCTTTGCTATTCATATGCTTTTACCAAATTTGATTCGTGACTTGTTATGCTAAAAGATAATTTGTGTTGAGTAAACACGCTCAGATGTAACGAACTTATTCAGTCACCCCTTCATCAAGATCATATTAAATTTTATCTTTGCTGTTTCAATTTTGTGTGTTATACCTGGTTACTATGTAATACAAGGTATGATGCATAACATAGGTTTTGCAATATGGCTAAACAAGACAATTTTAATGAGAAATGGGACGTACAGCTACGTAAAGGTACGTTAGAACTGGTCATCTTAGCAGCGCTGCACCAGAAAGAGCGCTACGGATTAGAGCTGCTTAAATATTTACATTCGTTTGAAACAATGCAGATCACCGAGGGAACACTTTACCCTTTGATGGACCGTTTAAAACGCGATGGATTAATCGATGCTTATTGGAATCAAGAAGGGGATAGTCGACCAAGAAAGTACTATCTACTCACAGAAACAGGGCGACATAAGCAGCAAGTGCTAGTCGAACGCTGGCGTCGTTCAGTGCTTGATATTGAAAGCATCCTGTCGCAGTAAATAACTAATTTTTTAAGGGAACATTATGTCTAATAGAGAAGTGATCCATCAATATCTGAAAAATCTATCAACTTATTTGTCTCGCCTAAATAAAGAAGAGGCGACTGAAGTGATTAAGGAAATAGAAAGCCACATCCTTGATGTAGTTGAAGCAAAAGAACAGGCAGGCGAAAAGGTTGATGCTAACGCTATTTTGGCGGGATTTGGCTCACCACGAGAACTAGCAGAACAATACGTAGCGCATATGTTAGAAGGTACTCCTCCTCCCGTTGGCTTTAACGCAATTCAAACGGTTAAAAAAGGTATTACGCGAGGTGCTTACTACGGCATGTTTGCTTTTGGTGTAAGCGTTTCAACCCTGTTGATATTAGTTGGTTTGGCTAAGTTTTTTCTACCTGATCAAATAGGCCTATGGTCTAGCACACATGGCAACAGTGTTATTTTGGCATTTGCTGCTGATACACAGCCCAACGCTGAAGAGTTGTTGGGATATTGGCTAGCGCCCATCGCGGTTTTACTTGGTTTAGGCGTAGCCAAGCTGACTAAATCAGTATTAAGAGTATTGAAACACCACCTTTAATCAGCCGGTGTTGATACACGGATAAACTAGTGAAGGAACTAAACAATGTTTGCTCTATTGAAAACTAATCTAAAGCATTTTTTTATTACATTTTTACTGTTATTTGCTGCCCTTGTTTCTTTTGGTATTTATCATGGCGCAGAAGCCCATTTTAATGAAATTCACTTGGCTTATAAGCTGGGAGGCGAGGGCCCACATGCTTTCTACCAAAACGATCAACTTGTCGTTAGCTATGTTGAAGGTGACCGCGATACTGGCTTTAAAGCAAAAAATCAACGGTACTCATTAGATGAAACTGTTAACGCAAAGGTCTATTTTCCACTGGAAGACACTAATTTTAATATAAAGATCAATCCGACAATAGAAATTCCACCAGCGGTATATGAAGATAATCAACCCATTTTGGCGTTGTCGGATATTGAAGGTAACTTTAAAGCGTTTCGTGACTTTTTAATCAACCATCAAGTCATTGATACAGAGTTGAATTGGACTTTTGGCAAAGGCCATTTAGTGTTGGTAGGAGACTTTGTTGACAGGGGGAAGTCAGTCACCCAAGTTCTTTGGTTTATCTACAAGCTTGAACAAGCAGCAAAAGCACAAGGTGGCCATGTGCACTATATTATTGGCAACCATGAAATTAAAAACCTGCAAGCAAACTTTTACAGTGCATCAGAGAAGTATCTTTATATTGCCTCTGTATTAGGTAAAACACAGTCGCAGTTATACGGTGACAATGCTTTTATTGGTCGATGGTTAATGAGTAAAAATGCCATGGAGCGCATAAATGGTCACTTGTTTGTTCACGGTGGTTTACATCCCAAATTGGCAGAATTTAACTATAGTATTGAGCAAGTAAATCAGATTATTCGACAAAGTTATCGCAAGCCATATTACACACCATCAGCACAAACTAACGAGTCATTTCTTATTTCCAATAATACTGGACCTGCTTGGTATCGAGGGTATTTTAAAGAGGACCTTACACAGGAACAGGTTGAATCTGGGTTGAAGGCTTTTGGTGCAACAGCCGCCGTTGTTGGTCATACTATCCAGTGGAACGTCAACAAACAGTACCAAGGTAAAGTATTAGCTATTGATGTAAAACATCCTGCAGATTATGAAACCTTTTTTCCTCCTAGAAGTTCTGAAGGTTTATTGATCAAAAATGGGCAGTATTTTCGGTTATTAGAATCCGGTGATAAAAAATCTTTGTGATTAATAACAAGTGGTGATTCAACGTTCGATGATTAGCGTGAAATGGCGCCACGATATCATTATTTACTGTGGCGCCCAGTTTAACAATTGCTGACTATTTAACCTCAGCTTCGCATAAATAATGCGTTTCTAGGTGCTATTTTTACTGACTTCTGCGTTATTTTGAAGCGAAATAGCTAGCTATTCCTGCTGCAAAATGCCTTGAATTTAGATGAAAATATCAACCCAGAAATACAAGAGCCTGCGAACTTATTGTTTTCTTTTATGTAGCACTATTTCTTATACAAACCTGAGGTTATTTAATTTAAAACGCAGCTGTTTGGTCTTTCAATTAGGGTAGATGACAGTGCATTTTGCAGTGCATCTAGCTGCTCGCACGATAAGTGCTCGTTAAACCAAAGATTAATTTTTTCTAGTTGAGTTAATGTTGATAGTGCGCTGATATCTGATAAAGCCTTGGTCGATTGAAATTGCAATGTTTTTAAAGAGCTCATCGAACTTAAAAATTCCACGTTGGCTAATTGAGTCCCAGATACCTGAAAGTTAGTTAACTGACGGTTTGCAAGCGAAGAAAAGTCAGATAACTGTTGATTGGCTGAACCGCCAATGTATAGGTCTGTTATCAGTGGCATATTGTCTAATATCGCTAAACTATCAGCAGCTTCTGGCCAAACTGTCCAAAATGTTTTTAACTTTGTTAATTGGTGTAGCTGGTCAATGTTATTTTCTGTAATTAGCCCATTGGGATAAAAAACCAATGTTTCTAATTGGGTTAAATTTGCAAAAGGAGCAAAGGAAGTATTTTCATTGTTCAATACCCACAGTGATTTAAGCAAAGTTAGCTGGGAGATAGGCGAAAAATCAACAACTTTTGTTCTTTTTATTTTCAAGTCAGTTAATGAGGTCAATTGGCTCAGTGAAGCAATTGTAGAAACATTCATTTTTGGTATGAAGGAAAATGGTGTGGTGTAGGAACCTATGTTTAGTTTTTCCAACTGTTTTAATTGATCTAATGCTTGAATATCGGATACCTGATAGGCGATAAGCTCTAGCTCTTTTAATTGGGTTAATGAGGCCAGTGCATTAATATCTTTTATGTTGTCACCTTTAATAACTAATTCTGTCAGTCCAGATAATTTGCTTATTGGTGATAAGTCGATCAACGGAAGCTCTTCAGCTAAGGTATCTTGGTTAGTACTGACCAAACGAAGTGATTTGACGCTGTGCGCGACGGGTAAATCAGTAATATCGGCGATTGGATTTGCCTCAAGTTGCAGGTGCTCAAGTGCCGTAAGATTATTGATCCCTTGTAACGTTGATATTTGATTGTGCGCTATAGATAAAAACTTTAAATCACTTGATTGCGGCATTGCCTCAATACTGGTTAGCTTATTGTGAGCTAAATTGAGTGACAGAAGCTGCTCTAGCGAATTTATCGCGGATATATCGCTAATCTTGTTGTTATTTAGTGACAATTGTTCAAGGTTTGTTAGCTTGGTGAGCGGAGCTAAGTTCTCAATGTGATTGTGTTGTAAGTCTAATGATTCTAGACTTTGTAATTCAGCTAAAGGCGACAAATCTGTAATATTGTTAAATGCTAAGTCAATATGTTTGATATGTTTAAATTCGTTTATGCCTTCCAATGAACTAATTTCTTTGTTTTGACACCACAAGGCTGTGTCACCATCAAATGATGTGATATCTGCATTCTCACCCAATTGCTCTGCGGCTTCTATTACACAAGCTTGCAAGTTAGGATCGGCAAATTCAACATCAGTAATATTTTTTAGCGCAGTAATATTAATGGTTAAATCTTGCTGGCTTTCTGTACCGTCATCATCAGTTGCCATAAATGTGAAAACAACTGTTTGATCTTGCGCTATATTAGGCGCTAAAAATGAAAGTGTATTTTCATTAATATTGGTATTGTAAATTTCAATACCACTTTTTTGTACCCAACTTTGATTGGTAATGGTGCCATCGGTGTCTTTAGCTGAAGCCGTAAAAGTAAAATGTTGCCTTTCTTCAACCGTTTGTTCATCCATGCTTTCAATGATAGGTGCTTTATTGGCTGGAGGTGTTTTTATTGTGGTAGGAGTAGACGAGCTACCTCCGCCGCCACCTCCACCGCATGCTGAAAGCCAAATGGAAACTGTAATTGTAGAAAGTGCTTTAATCAGTTTATTGTTGCTATACATATGTTGATCCATCTACGTAAATTGTTTTATTTTAACCCTTTGTATTTAATCACTTAGTTAGCGATTAAACCTTCCTTGTATCGAACATAATTGATAAAAACACACTAGCTTTTTCTTTCGAGGCTTATTGTCTGTTTGACCTACTACGATTTATTAATTTAAAAGCCAGAGAAGAATTAAATATTGAAAGTTAACTAAACAAGACCAATTTACTAATAAAGTCTTTCGAGTGTTTTATTTATGTTTGCTCTGCTGTTGCCAATAGTTATTGCCATTGTGTTGATAGGTTATTCTGTCGGTAAACCGAGGTGGCGAGAATACCAACGCGATAAAATTAGAGGACAACCCTTTAGTCGAGAGTGGCGTAAAATACTTCAGCAACGTATGCCTTATTTTAGAGGTATGCCTGCCGATCTGCAGTTACAACTAAAACAGCATATTCAGGTGTTTATCGCTGAAAAAAGGTTTGTTGGTTGTAATGGTGTGGTAATTAATGACGAAATTAGGGTAACCATTGCAGCACAAGCATGTTTATTATTATTGAACCGCGAGACAGGATTTTACCCTAATTTAACAACGATATTAGTTTATCCAAGTGCCTTTATTAAGCAGCAACAAAGTATGAATGCCGACGGTGTGCAGTTTACCGCAAGAAATACCTTAGCAGGTGAATCTTGGCAAACTGGTCGCGTGATTTTATCGTGGCAAGATACCGTTGATGGTGCGGAAGTGCCTGACGATGGTCACAATGTCGTTATTCATGAATTTGCTCATCAACTAGATCAAGAAAATGGCTTGGCAAATGGCGCGCCTATTTTAAACAAAGGGCAAAATTATAAGACTTGGTCTAACGTGTTTAGCCAACAATTTGAGCGATTACAGCAACAGGCCCATCATGGTATTCCTTCATTATTTGATTATTATGGTGCAACTAATCCTGCTGAATTTTTTGCTGTGGCCAGTGAAGTGTTTTTTGAGCAGTCGGCTTTATTACACCGGCACTATCCAGCGTTGTATGAGCAGTTAAAACTGCTATATCGTGTCGATCCTGTTGTCTGGTAAAAACTTAAAAGTAGGGCAGCCGTAAAAACAAATAACTGCCCGATTAAATTTTATATTTTTTTCTTTTTTCCTTGTACCGCTTTAAACCTTGGGTTTGATTTACAAATAACATAAACGCGTCCACGTCTTTTGACAATTTGACAATCCGGATGGCGTGATTTGGCGCTTTTTAACGAACTTAATACTTGCATTATTTTCCTCCTAACTGACCAAAGCGGTTTTTAAACTTAGCGATGCGACCTTCGTTTTTCGATATACGTTGCTTACCTGTATATTGAGGATGAGAAGCGCTAGACACATCAATAGGTACATAAGGGTATGTTTTACCTTGATATTCAATGGTTCTATCCGATTTTAAGGTTGAACCGATAACAAAATAAGCATCGGCAGCAGTGTCGTGGAATACCACGTTTTGATAATCTGGGTGAATGTTTGGTTTCATTATGCAATTTGTTTGTGATGTTATAATGTAACGTTAATAATTTGCGACTTAAAAGTCAACAAATAAAAATAGTTATCATTACTAACTGGGGTGAGGAGAGGTTAGGTTACTTCTACTTTGCTTTCGCTGTTAATGTGAATACATTGGTTTTTACCTGCATCTTTTGCCATGTACACAGCTTTATCGGCGGCTTCTAAAAACACCTTGTCCGACATTGGGTTATCTGGTGAATTTGTTGCGACACCAATACTTAAGGTAATGTCAAAGTCCCACGGAAAATTGACTGAAGCAAATTGCTGGCGAATTCGTTCTGCTTGTTTAAGTGCATCTTCAGCACTTAGATTTGGACAAAGTAGTACAAATTCATCGCCGCCCCATCTCGCTAAATGATCGTATTCCCGCGTGTGATGTTGTAAGAACTGGGCAATATTAACCAGGGCTTCATCACCGGCAGTGTGTCCTAAATGATCATTAAGTGTTTTAAAGTTATCTATATCAATCATTAAAAGTGATAGAGGATTACGTTCACGATCCAAACGTTTAAGTTCTTGTGCTAAAAGGGTATCAAAGTGTCTTCGATTACTGATCGCTGTTAAATGATCATTGTAAGCTTTACGCTCCAGTTTTTTATGCTGGGTTATGTCTTTTACTACACAAACACTACGCTTTTTACCATCAATAACTTTTGATGCAATGGCAATTTTTAGCTCAACCTTAGTGCCATCTTTTTTTAGTCCAAAAATTTGTGTCGTGCGATCAGCCATTTCACGAGACTGCTCTTTTTCGCTAAAACTGTCGCGATATTTTATATGTTTACTACGTATTTCAGGGGCAATTAACATTTCAACTTTTAGCCCTTTGAGTTCCGTACTTTGATAGCCAAAAATACTGTAAGCCACAGAATTAGCTTTAAGAATAGTGCCGTCTTGCTCGACATATAAAATGGCATCGGGTGAGGCGTTAAATATGGTGGTTAATTCGCTGGTTGATGTTGATAGCTTTTTAACCGCGCGCACAATTAACCAAGTAGAGAATAACAAAAACGGAATAATAACTAGGCCAATATAGAGTGTATTGTGATAAATACTTTCTATACGTTTGTCTGCGTCAGCTTGATAACTCGTTGCACGGCTTTGTATGTTTTTACGCAATACAATGAGCGCTTGTTCTGCTTCGAGATCACTTACTTTTATTTGTTGGTCCAATGCTCTGACATTTTCTAAACCCATATTGTCTCTAGCGTAAGTAAGCATATCACTGTATTTTTCTAGTGTTTCTTGGATGATATTTAACGATTTAATATCGTCAGCGCTAGTCAGATTCTCTTGTAGTTTTAATAACGCTTGTTCAGCTGACGCAAAAGACTTTTGTGCTTGGGCGTAATAATTGATGTCGCCACGAATAACGTAATTTTTAAAGTGATGGATAAAGCCGACATAACCTAAACTTCGTTCAAGTTTTGCCAGTTCATTGGCATTAGCTATGTTGGGGTTGCTTAAAGAGACTGCCTCCATTTTTATCGAATTTACATCGTTTATTTGGGTAAATAATAAGTAAACTACTAAAAATAAAGGTACTGCTGAAATAGCATATATAGTCAGTAAGGCAGATTTATCTGAATAATCCTTATGCATAAATGTGTGATTTTAAGTCAGTTATTCCTGTTTAAAAGCATAGGAAAGAAACTAAAATAAAAACAGTTTTTATGCACAAAGATTTTATTTAATTCAATTGTATAACCTAGTAGGCGAAACAAAAGTAAAAGCTATTTTTCTTGTTTTACTTTTGTATCGCTAAGTTATGATTAAATCATTTGTAGTGTTTTAGATTGAGGTAAATGCTGCTGCAACTCTTTTTTGTATTGTGCAAAACTAGGGTAACGTTCAAATAGATCAAAACTTAAAACCTGGCCCCAACCCAAAACAACAGCAAAATAGAAGTCTGCTAACGTTGGTTGTTCTCCTACAAACATTGCGCTTTCGTTAAGTTGAGCCTCTATAGTATTAAGCAATTTAATGATTTCTTCTTCAGCATTTTGTTTTACCGATAACTGGTCAGTTGCGACTGATTCTGGATGGAATATCTTGGTAAAATGACCGTGTAAACTACTTGCCACTAAATTCAGCCATTTTAAAGCGTTCATGCCTTCTTTAGTGGATAAATCTGGCATTAAATTGGCGTCTTTGTGTTTTTGAGATAAGTAAATAAGAATTGCTTCACCTTGTGTCATCACTTGATCGCCTTCAACTAACACAGGCACCTTGCCCAGCGGGTTGACGGCTAAGAACTCAGGTTTATGTTGTTCACCTTCAAATAGGTTAACCGTTACTGTGTCGTGTTCTGCACCAATAACTTCTAATGCTATTTTTACTGCCGATGAACATGAGATTTGGAAGTGATATAGGGTATACATAGTGAGTGTCCTGTTTAAAATAAAGATTGATTGAACTTTACGTGAATATCGATTTGATTAAATTAGTGAAGTTTGCAGTTTAACTGTGCAATAATGCACAGATGAGCATAGAAGACGATTTTCAATATATATTAGCTTTAAGTGAAACTGGCAGTTTGTCAGGGGCTTCTCGACGCTTAAACGTTAATCACACTACCGTTGCTCGCCGTATTCAAGCGTTTGAGCAAAAGTTTAATGTGAGACTATTTGAGCGAGTGCCCAAGGGGTATCAGCTTACTAGTATTGGGCACAGTATCTTGCCTGATATTGCTCAACTGAGAGAGCAGCAATTAAATATTGAGCGTAAATTAGTGGGGCAAGATCAGCTGCTAAGTGGTGAAGTCAATTTAACCTTAACACCTGAATTAGCTAATGATTATGTTGTACCTGCATTAACTGAATTTAATCGTCGATACCCCAATATTCAATTAAATTTGATTATTGGATCTAACCATAAAGACTTATATGCTCGCGAAGCAGATATCGCATTGAGGTTTACACCAGCGCCAAGTCAAGGCGACTTGATTGGCAAAAAACTTTTCCCTTCACAATGGGGTATATATGCAAGTGAGCAATATTTAACGCAAGAGGTTAACAATCACCGTATTTTATTATGGCAGTTAGAAGCCGATCCTCTCTGGTATCAAACACATTTTGATAATGCCCAGCCTATTGCAAAGTTTGATCAACTAGGCCCTTTAGTAACAGCAACCAAAAATGGTTTAGGTATTGCTAAGTTACCTTGCGGATTGGTTGAAGCTCAAAAAAATAATGGTTTGTTTCGCCTTAACTTACCCGTAGTACCTTCTATTTGGAGCTTATGGCTGTTGTATCACTCTGATCTCAAAACCACAGCAAAAGTGAAAGTGGCGAAAGATTTTTTAATAGAACATCTATCGGCGTTTTCCCCCCAGTTTTCAGGAGAAAATTCACGTTATTGGCAACGTGAAGTGAAATAAAGTTAGCCGTTTTCGTTATTGTCACTGGTATTCTGCTTTACCTTTATTTCTTACGTTTTATTGGTTGTAACAATGTCAGCACAGTAGGCAAGATAAGCTGATAGTGAAACTGGCTAAAATAAGGCTCGTCGACACCAAGAACTACGACGATTAGCTGACAAACCGCTATATTTAATCCAAGTAACATAAAAAATAAAGAAAAGGTTCCCCAAAACGAATGTTTAGCTCTTAACAAGCTAAACTCTAGTTGCCAAGTTTTTAATGATTTCAATTTATTTATCTTCTTTGTGTGGATTCAGACATATCTTTGTTGTTCAGCTGAGTGTAAAGGCAACTAGCTAAGAAATAAAATGTACTTGTTACAATCAAATCCGTTTGCCGAATATTAAAACCATTTGATTGTAAATTAAACGATTGTCGACCGTATTATCGTATAAATAGGTCAACTGTCGTAAAGGTAATGACAGGATTTTAATAAATCAGTAAATTAAAGCTAAATAATAATCATTTACAAGTGTGAGATGGAACTTTTGAAAAATATATTATCAATAGTTTGTTGTTTTCTATTTCTTATATCTAATAACGCCAATGCTGCTGACAAGCAAACAACGGTTAGTGTGATATATCCACAACAAAGCAATCATAGCCAAAAAATTGCACTGGCAGGCACGGTTGAAGCAGTGAAAAATGCCAGATTGGCCGTATTGGAGTCAGGTGTTGTTGCTACACTATCAGCCGATGTTGGTGATAGAGTGCAAAAGGGCCAAGTACTAGTGCAACTTGATGATAAATTAGCACAACTGAAACTCAACGAATTAGCTGCCTTTAACCTAGAAAAAAAGACACGGCTAGCGGAAGCTAAGCGATTACACCAAGAAGTATTGGCTCTATCCACTAAGCAGCTTGTTGCTAAAACATTAATTGAAGAGCGCAAAGCTAGCATTGACATAGCATTGGCGGCTTTAGAGCAAGCACAATCACAATTTGAGTATCAAAAGGAGTTAGTTGCTCGTCATCAATTAATAGCGCCGTTTGCTGGTGTTATTGCAAAGAGAGATATCGATATTGGCGAGTGGGCAATTCCACAAACCGCTGTATTTAGCTTAGTGAGCGAAGAACAGTTGCGCGTTAAGCTTGAAATTCCTCAAGAATATTTTGCTTTATTAGCAAATAGCAAAACACAGGTTAACATTTTACCCAATATTAAAAATGCGCAAGTTATTGTTGCGACATTAGATCGTATTGTAGCTGTTGCTAACGAGCAAAGCCGCACATTTACCGCATATGTCAACTTGTCGGTGCCTTCGACTTTGGTTGCTGGCATGTCGGTCAATGCCAGTGTCGTGTTACCACAAACTGAGCAAGCGATTATTTGGTTACCTAAAACAGCGATTAAACAACACCCTGATGGTGGGAAAAGTGTTTTTGTCGTGCAAGATAATAAAGCGAAACGTTATTTAGTAGAAATAGTGGAAAAAGGCTTGGAGCAATTAGCTGTGCGCGGCGTTCCAAGTGATTTACCGATTATTGAAACTGGTATCGCTTTGTTACGTGATGGTGAGAGTGTCAACATAGGCAATATACAATGATAGCCAGTGTAGTAAACAAAGGCATTTTGGTTGCCGTAACCTTATTTATTACCACGCTTTTGGGGCTAGTTGCAGTGTTTAATATACCTGTGCAAATGATCCCAGATCTAGAAGTCAGAACTATCACGGTACAAACAGGCTGGCCAGGAGCGACCCCGCAAGATGTTGAAAAAGAAATTTTAATAGAGCAAGAACGTTTTTTAAGAAGTTTGCCTAATTTAAAACGCATGGTGTCTTTTGCTGAAATGGGACAGGCCAATATTGAGCTTGAATTTCCTTTTGGTGTTGATGCCAACGACGCCTTAATTCGTGTCAACAATGCTTTGAGTCAAGTACCTGCTTATCCAGAGAATGTCGACCAACCGCGACTATTTTCGAGCTCATTTTCTGGTAATGCCTTTATGTATTTTATTTTAAAGCCAATAAAGGGAAACCCGCTAAGTTTAGACGTCGACTTATTGCGAGACTACGCAGAAGATTATATTAGACCAAGAATGGAAACCGTTGCTGGTGTTTCTGAAATTGGTGTTAACGGTGGTGCACAGCGTCAAATTCAAATCAAAGTAGACGCGACAAAACTCGCCAAACGCGGAATTAGTTTACCCGAGCTACGCAGCGCGATACGTGCTCGAAATAAAGACGCTTCAGCTGGTGATATTGAAAGTGGTAAAAGTCGTTATTTACTTCGAGTCATGGGGCGTTTTGAGCAGCTAGAAGATATTAATAATTTGATCATCAGCCGCAAAAACGGCGCAAATGTATTGCTTAAAGATGTGGCCACAGTATCACTGGATCATTTTGAGTCACGGAGTTTGTCTTACAAAGATGGTGAGCGTTCTCTTAGTTTATCTGTGCGGCGTGAAAGTGGTTCAAATGTATTAGCCATCAAAGAAGCGATGTTACCTATTGTTGAAGACATAAACCAAGAGCTGCTCGCACAAAATGGCCTTGAGTTGATTTTATTAAGTGACGATGTGAAATATGTCAAAAGTTCGCTTGAGAATGTTTGGTTTAACCTAGTACTGGGGGCATTACTTGCCACGTTAGTTATGTACTTTTTCCTGCGCTCAGGAAAAGCAACGTTGGTCGGCGTAATGGGGATCCCGTTCTGTACGATAGCGGCATTTCTAGCGCTAATGGCTTTTGGTCGAACCATTAATGTTATTTCACTTGCTGGTGTTGCCTTTGCCATTGGTATGACAGTGGATAATACTATTGTGGTGTTAGAAGCTATTGTGCAAGCCAAACGTCAAGGTGTAAGTAAAATACAAGCGGCCATTGAAGGTGTAAAAGATGTTTGGCCAGCGGTACTTGCCTCAACGGCGACTACTGTTTTAGTGTTTGCGCCCATTTTGTTTGTTGAGCAAGAGGCTGGGCAATTGTACTCAGATATCGCAATTGCTATTTCTGGGGCGATTATCGCATCGATGATCGTAGCTATTTTTGTTGTGCCGGTAGCACTCGCTCATTTTGGTAAAAAGTCTGATCTGACGACCAGCAAAGCTTTTATTTTATCCGAGAGCTGGTTAGCTCCTGCGAAAAAATTGACACAAAGTAAACAAGTGGCAAGCGTTACGACTTTGGCTTTTATCATCGGTATTTTGGGGGCGGCTTATGTGTTAATGCCACCGGCAGAATATCTACCTGAAGGTGAAGAGCCAAAAGCGTTTTCTATGATGATAGCACCGCCGAGTTACAACCTTTCAGAAATGAAGCGAATTGGTGTTGAGGTGAGAGATTACCTAGATGCTTTTGTTGAAGTTGATAATACTGATTTTGCCGATGGTAACACTAACATGCCGCCGCTAGAGTACTATTCAATGTCAGTGTCGGCAGGTAGAATTTGGCTACTCAGTGCACCAGTAGATCCCGCGCACATAAACGACATGATGCAAGCTATTACTGAGAAATTTAAAAGCTACCCTGAAATGCGAGCCTTTTCTGCGCGAGGTTCAATTATCTCGAGTAATGACGGCGGTACACGAGCGGTTGCGGTTGATATTTCAGGGGTAGAGGTGACAAGCTTGTATCAAGCGGCGGAAGCAGTTTATCAACAAGCACAAGTGCATTTTGATAACCCACAAATCAATTCAGATCCAAGTTCACTGACCCTAGATCAGCCGTTAATTGAAATAAAACCAAGGTGGCAAAGACTGGCGGAAGTGGGGATTAGTAATAGTGAATTTGGCTATACCGTTTCGGCAATGAGCGATGGTGCCTATGTTGATGAGTTTATTCTAGGTGACGATAAGGTGGACATCTTTATGTTCAGTGAAGCCGGCAATGAACAAAGTTTAACTCAGTTAGCTAATGCGCCGGTAGTTACACCTTCAGGTATCGTTTTGCCACTTAATGCATTGGCAGATCTTGAGGAAAGTAAAAACAGTAATTCCGTTAGGCGTGTTGATGGCAAACGTACAGTGACTGTTTATATTATCCCACCAAGAGATATTGCTCTGGAAACAGCTGAACAAATTGTTCGTGAGCAATTGCTGCCTTCGTTATGGGCGAGTGGCAAAATTGATCAGGGCATAAAAGTGAGCATTAGTGGTGCTGCCGATCAACTTGAAGCCACCAAAGCATCTTTGTCGAGCAATTTTATTATCGCAATTGCTTTATGTTATTTGCTGCTAGTCGCCATTTTTAATCATTGGCGTTACCCTGTTTTTATTTTAGCGACGGTCCCACTTGGTATGGCAGGCGGACTGCTTGGGTTAATCACTGTTAATGCGATAAATGCAGGGCTCGCCAAAATAGGGCTTACCAGCTATCACCAACCATTTGACATGATCACTATGTTGGGTTTCTTAATTTTGCTAGGCACTGTGGTGAACAACCCCATTTTAATTGTTGATCAAACTCGCAAATATGTGATGCAGCAGGGTTTGCAAGTGCGAGAGGCGGTGATCAAATCGGTTGAAAAACGACTAAAACCTATTTTAATGTCAACGGCAACCACATTGTTTGGCTTGGCACCACTGGTGATCATTCCTGGTGAAGGAACTGAATTATATCGAGGCGTGGGAGTCATCGTATTAAGTGGTATTTTAGTGTCTACGGTGCTTAGTTTAACCTTTTTACCCGCCTTGTTAGCTGCGACAATTAAAGATAAATCACAAACCGTTTAGCGGTTAAAAGCCTTATTAATGAAGTTTAGTAAGGCTTTTATTCTGTTTATCTCTTGTGGAATTGCATTAAAACATAGCCGTAATATCTAGTGCTGCAACCGGACATTAAAAATCTTGATTATATTGACGGCAGCTCAAATGTAATCAGTGTTAACCAATATCTCTGCACTGCCTATAGAAAAGTAAATTAAGCGAGCGTTAATTTACTTTTTTGTAGGCTAGCTTTACTATTCCTGCAAAATATAGCCCTACTATATAAACATATACCAAGGACAATGATGAAAAAATCTATTCTCTCCATGTTAATTTTGCTTAGTTTAACAGCCTGTGAAGATGCATCAAAAGCAATTGATAAAGCTCAGGCTTCAGCAAATAAAGCGGTAGACTCATTACAAGAAAAAATGGAAACACTTGATCTTAACGCGCTCAATTTAGAGCAGTTTGGGCAAGCTGCCAACTCAGCTAAGGCACTTGTTGAATCGGTAGAAGAAGCCATTAATGTTGACTTTGATAATGAAAAAGCAATCGAAGACGCAAAACAGCATATTTCTCAAGCTTACAGTTGTGTCGTAGATGCCACTTCAGAGTCTACGGCCGAGCAGTTGATCAATAAAATTAAAGCATCTATTAATGATGAAGATGTATTAACGTTAATTGAACGTGGCGTAGACAAGGCTAAAGCGGCAACAGCTTGTGTTATATAATTTTAACGCATGCTTTTTCTTAAATAGGGTTTGGAAATAGAGAAACCTTATCGCCTAATTCGATAATTTTTGCCACACCGTGTTGAGCGACTTGGTCAACTCTTAAAATGCTGTGCATAGGTAGATAAGTACGCTCAACATGACCAAATTCGTCTTTTAGTTTTTCATGGCTAGGATCAACTATAATCGTGGCTTTGTTATCCCAAACAAAATCTGCAATTTCAACAAATCCAAACAAACTGCTAGTCAGTAGCTCACGCACAAATACTTCATATTGCTTGAATCTTTTTAATTTGCCTTGAGTACACATAGCAATTTTCATTGAAAAACAAATTTTTTAATCTTCATAAAATCAATGTGTTATAAAAAATGTAATTTCCTTTGATTTTTAATAAAAACAATGTATTAACTATGAAATTTGACTTGAAATAGCCATGATCATAACTCGTTCATCTTATACTTGCTTGATATTTTTTGACTACACTTAAGTTATGACTTGTTAGTAGTAGAGGTCAAATAATGTTACGCCGTTTAACCATTATGTTAGTTGTTGCTTGTGCTCTAGCAGTATGGTGGTTAGATACACCATCGCCTTTTGTTGCACGGCAAGTAAAGAACTCACCACTAAGTGAATATGAAGCGCCATTACTAGATTTAACCCGCCATGTAAGGTTTAGTGCTCGGCCAACCGAAACCTTTAATTTTCCTATTAAACAAGGTCAACTGGGGCCAGTGACTCCGCTTTATGCAGGCAGTTTACAGTATCCTTTTTATTGCATGACACTCGACAGTAAACTCGGGCAGCCTTTAGTGGATAACCAAGCAGCTCTTGGGGTGCCAGTTTACGATTCATTAGATAACCTCGGCAATGAGAAACACGTCATTGGTTATAGTAAAGATTGCAGCTTGCCGATGCAGGTGACATACGCTGGCGAAGATGCTCAAGGTAAACTTCATTTTTTCAATGATAAACCGGCTCAAGGTTTTGCTCATTATTATCGACTTGAGCAGGGCACCATAAACCGTTTTATCTATTTAATGATCATGCCTATTACCTTGGCAGACGTTGGGTTGCCTAACAAAAGCTCAGTTTGGAACCAAAAGCTTATTTATCAATTTTTAGGTGGCTCAGGTATTGGTTTTCGTCAGGGAAAAATGCGTGTGCAGCGCAACATTGAACGTCGAATAGAACAGCTGCATCAAGGTTATGCGGTGATCACTTCAACGGGGAATAGAACCAGTTACACCTACAATATGTTACTTGCTGAAGATACCGCTCGTCGAGTTAAACAACAGTTTATCGCAACGTATGGACAACCAGAATATACCGTTGGTATTGGCGGCTCTGGTGGTGGCTTAGCTCAATATTTAATTGGCCAAAACAGTACAGGCATTCTTGATGCTGCAATACCGCTATATTCATATCCCGATATGATCAGTCAAACCTTGTATGCGTTAGATTGTGATTTGTTTAACAATTATTATGCATTTAGAACGGATGACGGTGAATACTGGCAAGATTGGCCAAATCGTATCTTACTTGAAGGACTAAATGCTAAAAACGGTGAACCTCATCCGAGCGCTTTTTTAGAGCCATTGAATCAAGCATTGCAAGGCAGAATGCCAATATATCCAAGAGGAAATAGTGAATGTATTAATGGCTGGTTTGGTTTAACCGCGTATATTCACAATCCTGCCCAAGGGTTTTTAAGAGAGTTTTTTGCCGATCATGTGGTTGACCATACCAAATGGAATTATTGGGAAGACATGGCGGGCGTTTTTGGTCGCGATAAATACGGTTTTGCCAATCAAACGTGGTCAAATGAAGGTATTCAATATGGACTTGCAGCGCTTAAACAAGGAAAGTTGAGTGCAGAAAAGTTTTTGCATTTGAACTGGCATATAGGCAGCTGGAAACCGGCTGAACAAATGCGACCAGAAAAATTACTTGGCACTCAAGCGTCGAAAAAGAAAATGTTGTGGATGAGTTTATGGAGTAATCACAATGTGACGGAAGCGAGCAAAAACAAGCCAGCTGCAAGAATATTAGCCAATCCACAAGCGGTGGAAATGGCTTATCGTAGTGGGCAAGTTTTTATTGGTGATATTACCATTCCGATCCTCGACGTTCGCCACTACCTCGAAGAAGATTTAGATATGCATCATAGTTCAGCTAGTTTTGTTTCTCGGCTGAGAATTGAGCAGGCTCAAGGCCATCATAAAAACCATGTGATTTGGGTAGCTGACAAAGCTTATTCACCTATTAATGATGCTTTTAAAATGATGGATCAGTGGTTAGCGAATATTAAAAGTAACCCGCAATATTTTAGTTGGCAAAATAAACCCGAAGACTTAAATGATGCTTGCTTTGATGATAATGGCGATATTATTGCCTCGGGAAATCACGTTTGGGATGGAGAATGGAATAAACAAGCAGAAGGTAAATGCCATCAAGCGTACACACCATTTACTAATAGCCGAATTGCAGCTGGAGGCCCTTGGCAGGGGAGTATGTTTTCCTGTCAGCTGATTCCCATTGATCAGGCAATAGCAAAAGGGGTTTATCACCCCGTTGATATGAGCCAACACCTTGAAAAACTTCAGCTCATTTTTCCTAATGGTGTCTGTGACTTTACTTTAGGTGATAATTATCGACCGACAGATTTATAGTGCTTTGAGTACAACTTGCAAAATTACCGTGTGTAGAAAGTTGATCTTTGATTAAGGTAATTTTATCAGCTCATTGGCGGTTTTTTGCGTATCAAAGTTCGGCTCAAAGCGCGCATGCAATTTACCATCTGGGCCAATAAGTAAAAAATATACCGAATGAGAAATATTATTACTACCGGCTATGTCGATTGAAGCAAACCGCACACCAACACTTTGGCTAAACGTTTTCAGTGAGCTTATGTTACCTGTGACTCCGATGAAATCAGCACGAAAGTAATTAAGGTAAAGCGCTATGTTTTCAAGAGAATCTTGTTCAGGGTCAACTGAGACAAAAACATAGTTAAACTTAGCCCCAATCTCATGCTGTTCTAACTCATCCGCTAAATGTGTAAGATCATTTAAACTAGTGGGGCATACATCAGGACAACGGGTATAGCCAAATACCATGATGGTCCAATGATTGAGCAAATTTACTTTGGTAAAATCACCGTTGGTACTTTTTAACTCAAAAGCATCGATTGATTTTGGGTGCTGTAACCATTCAATTGCACTGGATGAATTTATACGTTTATTTGACGTTGAATAGTTAGTTAACAAGGGAATGCTTAGCAATAATGCTAAGCTTAACCCCAATATAATGAGTTTTTTAGTCATGGCTTTTATTCGAATTGCTTTTACTTGGTTTGCTTTGATAAGTGAGCCAAATAGCCAAAATGGCTGGTAAGGTAACGCCAGGGAAGTCGATTAAAAAGAATTCAATACCACATAGCCCAACTGCTATTTCCCAGAGATGGAAAAAGGCGTGAGCAACAAGCCACGCTGCTGGGAAAATCCACAGCATTAGTCTGTGTTTGGCGTAAAAAGCACCGTACAAAAAAGCACACCCGATCAGCAAATAGATAAAACCTATGTCACGCAAAAAATGTTGGTTAAATGGACCCCGATCAGGCACGCCAGGCACTAGCCAATACCAGTATTCTGGATTAACAATCATTAAAATTCCGTTTGCCATTGAAGGCAAAGCAAGACAAAGGGCAACAAAAGTGAGTAACCGATTATTCATTTTTATTAACCTTGAACCTTTGCTGAGATTTGATTTAATGCAAAAGGTGACTCGGAAATTTGCAGTTTTTGACAGGCTTTTCCATACCCCATGGCGTATTTAAACGTTGGGTATACTCGATACGAACTAATCGCAAACCCTAAGGTGACTAGCCCTTTTTCACCCCAAAGTTCAATAATTTGGCTGCGTAAGTCATCGGCTTCAACGTTGTGAGTTAATACATGATCGGTAAACGTTACTACTAGAGCTACGTCATCGGGTAAATTAACTAATTGTTTATTAACAATGGCACCGACTATCTCAGGAGCAATTTTTGCTTCTAAAGCCATGTTAACGACAAGTTGTGCACAAGGACCACAATCTTCAGCTATTATGGCTCTTATTCTGGCAGCAAACAGAGGTGTTATCGGCACTTGTGATGCATGAGTCGCCATCATTTGAAAGCCCATAAATTTTAAAAATGCACCTAAGTCATTGTTTAGAATATCCTGTTGGTAGCGTACATCGTAATCGTAACGTTTACTCATTGACGTCAACATCTTGTTAAACAGATACTTAATCATGTTTATTCTCCACTAATTATTATTTCGTTTGATAGATAAGTTTGACCAGAGCGTTATGCTTGTTTCGCTTGTGTCAGTTGAACGTTTGCTATTTTTCGTCGACTAGGCCAAATGGCAACAACTGCACTTAAAAAGAAGATGGCGACACAGCTATACAACATCGCTGTATAATCACCTTGACTAAGGATACCTGAAGCCATCATTGGACCAGACGCAGCACCAAAAAGGGAAACTAACGCTGCAATACTAGAAAGTCTGCCTGTTGAATCAATATCTGCGGTAATGGCTAATAGATAAGAATTTACTGCCGGCCAAGCGAAAAAGATAAGGCACATCGCTAGTACATAATAGTTAATTGTTAGGTGGGCCATACTGAGTAGCAAGGCCGCTACTATTGACAAAGTCACACCTGAAATAATGCAAAATAAGCGCCCCAAATGTTTGCCAACAATGACGGGTAATAACGCGCCAATTAATCCTAATAGGCTAGTGATAGCGATGTAGTTATTGACTGCTTGTTCCTGCATGCCTGCGTTTAAACCAATTAGCCCCACATATGTCCAAATGGCATTAGCGGCACACAAATAAAGCATTAAAGAGAACATCAATAAAACAATATTGGTTATCCCCACTGAATGATTAAACTGTTTAAGTATTGAGGGGCTCTTTACCTGTTGGCTCGGTAGCTTAAACACCAAAGCAACACCAATAATACTTAACAAGGCCATTACATAAAAAACAGCATACGAACTAATGGTGCTTTCAAGCGAAGGTAGTATCGCGAGTACCACAAAGCAGATAGCAAATTGTGTAAACAATAAAGCGCCAAAGGCACGATCAGGACTTGCAAGGCGGGCTAATATTGAAAATGAAATGCCCATACATAATCCACCAATAAATCCGCTAATAAAGCGCCAAACAAGCATTGCGCTATAGTCACCGATTAAGGCTGAACTAGCGTCAAGGGTAGCGAGTATGACGAGTAACACCATCAAAGCAGGCTTCCACTGAATTTTACGTACAAAAAAAATGGCAGCGATGCTACCTGCCAAGGCACCATAAATATTTAGGGCGACGATTTGCCCAGCTTGCGCCTCACTAAAACCAATATCTCCCGCGAGTGCGTTAACTACACCAGGTAAAAAGTTGATGTATGACGTACCCACCATGGCAACAAAGGCAAAGAAAAAATACGACAGAGTATTTGTTTGGTGAATAGATTTATCCATGTGTCCTCTAAATGACTAACAATTAAATGATCGGTAATATTTTAGGTTGGGTTTAATGCAAGAAAAATATCCTGAAATTCCAAAGTGCCATGAATACTATTCATGAATGCTAGCTGTTATAGTAAAAACACTTTATGAGATGAAATAGACAAATTATGGATAAGCTACGCTCATTAGAAATGTTTCTAGCAACGTGTGATAGTGGCAGTTTTGCTGCAGCTGCTAGGTTATGTAAGACTGATCCTTCAACCATTAGTAAAGCCATCGCTCGGTTAGAGTCGCAATTGCAGTTAACCTTGTTCCAACGCTCAACTCGTCAGCTACGTATAACGCAAGCTGGCCAGCGTTACGCTGAAACGGTGCGCAAGGCTATGTTAGACATTAACCACTGTGAAGGGGAGTTAAAGCAGCTAAACGATTTTCCTTCAGGACAATTAAAAATTAGTGCCGCGGTTTGTTACGGTCACTTGTATTTACGTCCAATGTTAAAAGCATTTTGTCAGCAATACCCTGATATTCAAATATCGCTCGATATTAATGATTTACACGTTGATATTATTGAGCAGGAAATTGATGTGGCGCTGCGCACAGGATATGTCAAAGATAGTCGTTTAGTGGCGCGAAGGTTGAGCCCTATGGACTTTATGATCTGTGCCTCGCCAAGTTATTTGCAACAACATGGCACGCCAAGTTGTGCAGCTGAATTCGAGCACCATCAATGGATCGGCTTTCGCATTAAAGAAACTCAACAATTACAGCCTGTTTTTCTGCCAGATGCCAATGGTGATTATCAATATGTCGAATTAAAGCGTGATCACGTGACCGACGATGGAGAATCAATGGCAAACATGTGTATTGATGGGTTTGGTTTTGCCCAACTTCCCCATTTTTTAGCGAAAAATGGCTTAGAAAGTGGCGAGTTGGTGTCATTATTTCCCAGTTTTCGTCCACCAGAGCACGAAAATGGTGTTTTTGCGATTTACCCTAAACGAGAATATTTACCAAGTAAAGTACGTGTATTTATTGATTTTTTAACGAATTGGTTAGCTCAGCAAAAAGAAACAACACACCACACTTGGGCAGAAAATTATCAATCTCTGGTGTCATTTCCAAAGGAATAAAACATACAGCGCTTAGTTGATTTACGCTGTATGTTATTGAATTAGTAATTACCCCAAGGGTTAGCTTTGCCACCTGATTTTTTTGTCTGATGAGCTAATGCTTTTTTTGCCTTCTTAACACGAAGCTGCTCCGCGTCTTCAAAGCTTAGTTCAGCTGGCTCTTTAGGGACAATGCCTTCAGGAATGATACGTTCTCTTGGTGGCTTTTCAAATTCGCTATCGCTAGCGCGAGGTAGGTTTTTGTATTGATACAAATAAAAAGCTTCAACTTTTTCTCTCGCCCATTGGGTTTTCTTAAGAAACTTGATGCTAGCAGCAATGCTTGGGTTTTTATTGAAACAATTAATATTTAAATAAGCATAAAGTAGCGCAAAACCATAGTGGTCAACTATTTCATTTAACACAGTTGAAAGGCTAGTACCGTGAAGTGGATTATTTAAATAAGGGTTTTCTTGGGTCATAGAGAGTCAAGTTTATTCGAAGTGATTACGTTAGCGATAGTATACGTGATTACAAAAGATATGAGTATAGAAGTGAGAGATCGAATTTGCGGTTTAGATGAAGAAATTTAGCCTTGGTAATTTACCCTGCAACACGGCAAAATAGCCGTCAAATTTTGGAAAGAGAAATACTATGTTGTCAATTGAGCAATTAGTCAGCAAAATCAAATCGTCGCCTGAGTCAATAGAATTTAACGAGGTGATGCAAGTTATTGCTGATAACTACCAGTATCAACCTGCTGAATTTAACAATGGTCAGTTAGTTAATGCTGCAGGTACTAATGAGGGTTCTTGTAAAATTTTTGCGTTTGCCAAGCTTAACGATTTAACTGAGCAACAAACCTTAGCGTGTTTTGGTCAATATTACAGAAATGATGTAATGCAAAACCCAACAGGTGATGATCATCAAAATATTAGAAACTTCATGATTTATGGTTGGAATGGAGTGTCGTTTAATTCTTCAATTTTAGAGCCAAAATAGTCAAAAATAACTGACAAAACACTGAACCTAACCTGAATGTAGCTCAGTAAATCAGCGCTTTTATCAATTTTTATAAAGGCGCTTACAAATTCTGACAAACGGCAAACATTTACTCGACACAAAGCTAAAAGATTCAAACGTACAAGGCGCTTAATATACACCTAGACATTTTAATAATGATTAGGAAAACATATTATGAAACGCACTTTATTAACAATCGCACTTATTCTAAGTTCATCTGCTGTTTTAGCTGAAACAGTTTATCCAAAAAATCCAGTATTGAGACCTATAACTTTAACTGAAGGTACTATTGCTGTTGGTGGCGCAGTGGCATATGTTGAAGAGGGAGATGACGATAGAGGTAATATCAATTTTCATGCTGCGTACGGTTTTACAGATGACTTAACATTGAGCTTAGGTGATATTCGCTACAGATTTTGGGATAGATTGGATAACGGAACAGGTTTAGAGCTAACTGCTGGTTTTGGTATCCGTGGATATCATGAGTCTAAACTAAATGGTGATGCATTAGCTTTAGGTGCAGATATCACAGGTAAATATGTCTTTAATCGTGACTTTGCAGCAACGTTTTCTGCAGGTTATGTAAAATGGGATGAAGAGCACCTGAAAAACAAAGACGAATACCGCTATTCTGTTGGACTGCAACGAAACTTATTTAAAGATGTTACTTTCGCAGCAAACTATACCTATCGTGATTTGAAAGATTTTAAACAAAGTCATGCCGATGAAGTCAATTTAGCATTGAACTACACGTTTAGTAAACGTATGGATTTAGGTGTATTTGCCGGATATTCAAACTTTGACGCTAAGCAAAATGGCTACGATTTAGATGATGGATATGAACGTACCGCCGGTGTTTACGTGAATTACCGTTTTTAATGAGTGCTTAATCACTTAATCGTTAAGGGCTGCTTTGGCAGCTCTTTTTATTTATCGCACTCAAAAGCATTATTTGTTTTTAACGTTTGATACGCATGAATGAGCTTAGTCTTTAGCATTTGTTCCATGTTCAGGTGACCCACCAAATATAGTGTTCGCGTTAAATCATCTATGGTAAATATCTTAGTGATTACACTTTTTTCTTCTGGTGGTAAGGATTGGGCATAGTCGTCTGAAATTAAAATCAGATCGATTCGATTAAATTGCATCATTTTACGTAATTGATGATTGGTACTTGCTTGCACTAAATTATCAATAAAGCCATGAGAAACTAAAAAATCATTTTTACCTTGGGCTAGCTCTACGCCTATTCGATAGGATTTTGCGTCAATTAAACTAGCTATTTTTATGTCACTTCTATCGGCTAGGCGATAAAAAGATGTAGTCACAGAACAAAGTGGCGCAATCCACTGATATTTAGCTTCTCGGGCTGGAAGTCTCATCATTGAAAATAAAAGCACTGACGGCGTGTTTTCTAATTCTTTTAAAGCTCTTGGCCATGGATAAACAAAAATGTCATATGGTATGTCAGCTTGAGCCATCAGTGCTTTAACCAAGCTGGTTGCGCTGCCTGATACCTGATTGTTTTCTAGAACCGTTTGAAAAGGCGGGTATTGTTCAGTAACTATTTTTAGTTTTTCTTGTCCGTAAGTGATTAAAGAGATCATCATGAAAAGAATCGCTAACACTTTTTTCATAAAACATAGCTACCGTAATTTTGGGATAATTTAAGTTGTTTTACTCCATTAAACTGTCAATAGAATGCTCGTCCTTAATATTCATAATAGCGCTATTCATTTTTTCTATAAAGTCTGCCTTGTATGGAAATTGTTCTGGCAATACGTTGCTATAGCCAATATGTGCAGTATGGGCACCAATAGTGTCTTTTTTTTCATAAAGCTTGTAAATTGAGGTGTTGGCACTTTCCGCTTTTAAACTAAATGTAATAGTGAGCTCGTCATTTGCGTAACAATCGATACGACCTTTAAGCAATTTTTTAATGTTGGACTGTGTACTTTTGTTTTCTCGGATCACAATACGGTTGTTTTCTACAGCATCAACGTATTTGTCATCTAAAATGATATAACCGGAATTGATACCTAAATTTGCTGGCCGTTTTTTAGACTCTGCTTCAAAAAATATTGATAAATTAAAATTTCTATGACAATAAACCGCAACATTTTCTTCATGTAAAGGGGTGGAGTAAGGGAAAATAAAAGGGCGTAGCTCAGGATGTTTATATGGGGGTAGAATAGCAAAGGCTTTGCCATTTTCTATTTGTGCCAAAGCTCTTTTCCAAGGCATTGCTACTAGCTTTACTTGGTAGGTTGGTGCCAGTAGTTGTGCAGCTTTTGTCACTAAATTGATATAAACACCCTTTAGCTTTCCATCTTCAACATAGCTATAGGGGGGATATTGTTCATCAGCCAATATCTCTACAATATAGGGCTCTTGTGCTTTAGTTATTATTGAAATACACAATAACACGGCAGTGAAAGCAAACTTCAATATGTTGACCACTCTGTTTTAAAAACTATAGATGTCCAGTAAGGGCAATGCCGTTATTCAGGTTGTTTTGAACAAACTGACCACTTTAAAAATAAAAAATACACTGGTTAATATCGTATTTTCATCAATCTTCGATATTTTTCAGAAGTATAGACCAATTTGAAAAATAACGTTTCTTTTGTGTTTACAAACTTTGTCAGTGAAAAGTGATGTGAAAATCAGCACTCAAGCGTTGCTTTGCTTTTCAATTATCGTAATCGCGCAATCGTTGAGTTAATTCAAAAGGGCAACTTTAACCTAAAATATACCAGTTTCACCGAATAGATATGTCTTTTAGTAGATCAAGCCGTTAAATTATTAGTGGCAGTTTGGAAACTAAATTTATCCAATTAACGTATTAATCGTTAACAATGAATTGATTAGTATATTGAGTCATTGCTTATCAGAATTTAACAACACAAGTATATTTGAATGATTAAAAACACTACTACTCGCTACGGCTTATTGACGATTATTATTCATTGGTTAGTTGCCCTTGCAGTGGTAGGTTTGTTTGCGCTGGGCTACTGGATGGTAGATTTAAATTATTATTCTACTTGGTATCAAACGGCGCCTAACATTCATAAAAGTGTGGGCATTTTGCTGTTTACCGTGATGTTAGTTAGAGTGTTGGCTAGAGTTTTTCAGCAAAAACCTGTTCCGTTGGAGCAACATTCTGCGTTAGAAAAAAAACTTGCGCATACAGCACATTACCTAATGTATGTCGGTTTGTTTATTATCATGCTCAGCGGATACTTAATTTCAACAGCAGATGGTCGCCCAATAGAAGTATTTGGCTTAATTGAAGTACCAGCACTGGGTTCATTTGTTGAAAATCAAGAAGATATAGCAGGGGAAATTCACGAGTATTTTGCTTATGGTTTGATGGTATTAGTGCTATTACATGCAGGCGCAGCACTAAAACACCACTTCATTGACAAAGACCAAACCTTAAATCGAATGCTCGGTCGTAACAAAGACACAACCTTTAAAAAGGAAACCGAGGAAAATTTATGAATAAATTCTTGAAATCTGCGTTGTTATCGTCAGCTATTGCTGGCTCAGCCTTGTTGTCAACCATGGCAAGTGCAGCCGATTACGTTGTTGATTATGACGGTGCTCATGCTTCTGTTAACTTCAAAATTCAGCACTTAGGTTACAGCTGGCTTACAGGCCGCTTCGACAAGTTCTCTGGAAAATTTAGCTATGATGCAGCCAATGTTGCAGCGTCTAAAATTGAAATGACGGTAGACACTACAAGCATTAATTCAAACCATGTAGAACGAGATAAACATTTACGTAGCGATGATTATTTAGACGTCAGCAAGTTTGGTTCGGCTCGTTTTGTTAGCAGTAAAGTGGTAGATAAAGGCGATGGTAAGTTAGACGTAATTGGCGCTTTAACTTTGCACGGTGTTACTAAAACAATCACCATTAATGCTGAAAAAATTGGTGAAGGGAAAGATCCTTGGGGTGGTTACCGTGTCGGCTTTAGTGGTACAACTAAAATTGGCTTAGCCGATTTTGGCATTGATGCGAACCTAGGCCCAGCATCTACACATGTTGAATTAGCCATTCACATTGAAGGTGTTAGGCAGTAACGCTAAGTTAGGGGCAAGTAGCTAATACGAGCCCCTAGTTGATCAATTAGGCTAAGTAACGTTACTTTAGCCTAATCAATTGTTCCAAATTATCTAAAACCATTAGCCAGCCTTGTTGAATATGTTCCATACGTTGTTCGTTACCATCGAAGGTTTCGTTTTCAATCACTAATTCTGTATGGCCATCTGTTTCGGACAAAATATAGGTCACATGAATGTAATTTATTGCTTCATCGTTTAAGCCAGTATTTGGATCAAATGTACTATAGCTAAGGGTTTTTATCGGTTCAAAAGCCAAAACTTTACCTTGTTGAAACGCTTTGTATCCTTGGTATTCGCCTTGCCAAGTGATGTCTTCCCCAACTTCCCAACTTGTTTTTAACGTGCAGTTAAACATATAGTCTGGGCTGTATTTAGCTTCGGTCAAAATTGACCACAATGTTGATGCACTGGTATTAAATTTTTTTGTTAGGCGTGTTTTCGACATTTTTAGTTTCCGTTTTGGGTTAGTTGGGGAGTATGATAAATAAAGCGCTAACGCAAATATTGTAAAAAAGCGACAACATCTTAATGACAACTATAAAAACTGATCAACCTGTTGGCATTGTTAACAGTGCTTATTTTCATCAACACTTTTCACTTCAAAGATTTTATCCTTCATCGCCATTAGAAGCTATTGTTGAGCATTACTGGATAGTGAAGTGGCAATTACCCGATGGCGAGAGCTATACACAATCGGTGATTCCGCACCCTAACACTCACCTAACATTTATTGAAAATGCTTCACATATTCAAGGGATTTGCCAAACAAAATACAGTCATAAGATGACAGGAAAAGGGCAGGTGTTGGGGATAAAATTTAAACCTGCTGGTTTTTATCCGTTTGCTTATAAAGCTGGTGTTGCTATGTCAGCATTGGTTAATCAGGTAGAAGATATCGCTAAGTTTTTCCCTACCTGTAGTGCCTTAAAGCAAATAGAAACGACATTTTTACACTCGACAATCGATGAAGAAAGATTGAGTGAATTAGAGTCTGTGATGTTTACCGATGTATTATCTGGGCAGTTGTCTGTTAACGACAAAGTAAACTTGGTCAATCCGATGGTGCATAGGATAGAGACAAATAAAAGTATTATGTCGGTTAATGACTTATGTGATTTTTATCAGATAGATAATAGGGCGCTGCAACGTTTATTTAGCCAATATGTTGGTGTTAGTGCTAAGTGGGTCATTAACCGATTTCGTATACATGACGCGTTAACTCAAGTTGAAAACAATAAACACGTTGATTGGACAAAACTTGCAGTCGATTTAGACTATTACGATCAAGCACATTTTATTAAAGACTTTAAAGCCTTGATGGGAGTAACACCTAAACAACATCAAAACACTGTTGTAAATTGAAAAAAGCTTAACTTAATTTTATCTGACAGGCTTTTGAGTACCATAATGGCCTTGTTATATTTACATATCTCCATTGTATGAAATAGGTGTTTTATCAATACCAATGTCAATTCGAACTTCATTTATAAACTTGATAGCTAGCTCTCTTACTTCAGCCCATTCATAGCCCACTTCATTCCCTGATATTTTCATTAAATGGTCTATAAAATCATCATGAGCGTCCATAGCCGATTGCGGTGCTAACATGGCTAAATAACCATAAGTTTGCATTCGTTGTTCATTAAATAAATCAAACGCTTGAGCAGCTTGCTCAATAGGTGTTCTGCCAGATTGTACTGAATCAAAGGTAGATAAAAGTTTAGAAACTACGTCTACTACTGCGCGATAAATAACTATTTTATCATTATGACTACGCATATAAGTTTCTTTGTAAACATCTAGTTCTCTTTTGGTTGCTTCAAGTTCCTTATTTAGAGCATTTTTTCTCTCTCTAAAATCCTGTTAGCCCAAACTTTGCCTAACCAATTAGATAATCCAAAGATTATTACACCAGCTGCACCAACAGAAGTAATTACAGCGGTTATAATTTTAAACACATCTTCCCAATTCAACTCTTGAACTCCCTGTAAATATAACGCTCGCAATATGGGGCGTATTAAGCTTGGCTAAAATTAGCGAAGAATGAGCGCCATCCAAGCTTTAGACGTCCCATCCATAATTGCCTTGATACTTATTGAACCTTCTCCCCGAAGTTTAACCATTGGCTAAACTTCTAGGCGACCAAACCAAAAGGAGAAAGCTCAATGAAATTCTATACCAAATTACATGATTTTTATTGTGGGATCGACCTA
>NZ_BNCK01000004.1:509060-528339 GCF_014656435.1 Thalassotalea marina | reverse complement strand
TTTGATCAGAATAAAGCTGAATTACAAGCGCTGGAAGCCAAAAAAACATAAACAAAACAGTACAAACTACTCTTTTCTGCTTTCGACTTTTAAATTCGAGCTTAACCGATTCCATGATTCACCTAACAATTTAATATCGACCCAACGGGTCGTTTTTCTACCATTGATTGGGTCGTTTATCTGATTGAACCAGTTTTAACATAAATGGTAATTTGTTGCTACATATAACATTTTTATGACTATGGTGTTCTCAAAATAAATTAAAACGACCCATTGGGTCGTTTCCATGACTATGGGGGCAAGTAGCTAGTTATAATGCAACAAACTAAGTTTCTGAAATAAATTCTACGTTAGCTACTCGCTCAACACAGTCTGTCGGGTTTAGTCAAATTCTGTCAACGTAAGGTGTCAGATAAAGTATGAGATACTGCATATAAATTAAACTTACTGACCTCATATGTTTGGGGACGTAAGTTTAATTTAGAGTTGGTATTTAAAACTTATTGAGTTGTCATGTACCAGCGTTTATTTATGTAGGTTGAGCATCGCTTTTTTTGTTTATTTGTTTACTTTTTTTATCATAATTTATGCGCTTTAGCCCAGCAGCTGTGTATTCATATTCGATATAAGCGATACCGTTATCTAGTCTATTGGTCAATTTTCCTTGTAAGTCTAAAAACTGAATTTTTATAACTTGGTTCTGAGCGTTATAAAAATGTTGGACGGAGTGATATCCTCTTTGTAAGTGCATAGTTGGTTTATCATGTTGGTCGTAGTATGACAACGATGTTCTGTTTATACCTTGTTTATCGTAAGTCAATTTATAGCCAGAATAGCCTAGGCTTTCTATTCTTGCCTTATTACCGTCTGGGTCATAATTAAATCTCGCGCTCATATTTCCATGATTGTCATAGGTGGCAATGCTATCGAACCAGCCATATGCGTTATGAATTTGATTTCCAAATTCATCTAGATAATATTCTCTGGTGGTATTGCCATAACTATCATGTTCCATCATGCCCGTTGCGACATTTGGCCCATTACCTTTTGCGCGATTTTCTTGTGCGTCGTATACGTTCCATGAATACATAAAGCCATGTTTGTTATAGGTTAGTTTGTCTTGTGCTGCATTTACGTTGTTTTGTGTCAGTGTTTTGCAGTCTTTTCCGAAGTTTTCCATCATGGCCAAAAAGCCCCTTTGATCATAATGGAGTTTAAGACAAAAGAAGGGGAAGCCAGGTCTAATTTTTGCAGCCTGACCATTTTTATCAATCCGTTGTTCGGTTACGGTACCTTTAGCATCAATGTCCCATGTATATTGGTAGATGCCCCAATTATTAGTGATTTTATTACCAGCTTTGTCCTCAAATTGAAGGGCAACTCGCTCTCCCTTATTGTTTAGGGAATATACTTCTTTAAATGCACCATTGCTTTGTGTGGCTTGGCCAAATTGGTCGAAGAATGTTCTTACTTCTTTGTTATCGCTAAAAGTAATTTTTATATGTGGTGCATTTGTTACAACATTTTTATTAATATTGAGTGGTACTGTTTTACCATCTTGTAAAAACTGCATTTCGACAACTCTGTCTAGGTTATCGTAAGTTAAAAGATAGTGTTTTCTTCCTTGTGCAAGTTTATCACTGATAGGGAAAATTCCTTTTATATCGGCAAAAGGAGTTTCTCTAAATGGCAATTGACTGTATCGCTTTTGATAAGTATCGATGATGTTCATTTCATCTGCCATTAGTTGAAAAGGTGGCAATGTTACTAGTGCAAAGAAAAATGTTTTTCTTAAATTCATTTTTTTATCCCGTTGCTTGGTTAGACAACATGAGCTTTACGCAATCGGGATAAACTGACCAGTTAATAAGAGTTATTGTTGGTTAATATTGGTTATGAAAGGCGGCATTGCAACGTGTTTGGGCAATAACCTAATAATTCAGTTGATATAAGTGTTTAATTAATTTTTAACGTTAAAGTGCATTCAATATATTTAAATTGCTTGTCGTAAAAGATAATACCGATTATTTATCTTTTACGAGTTTCCTTCTTCAATGGCTTCCATTTTCTTACTAATTAAACCAATTAGAGTAGCGTTAAGCGCCATCAACTCAGCCTCAAGAGCTTTGCGTTGAGTTTCCGCCTGTTCACTTTTATCGTTGTCTAATTCGCTAATTTTTTGTTGTAAATCTTTGATCTTTTGTTGAACTTCTTCAATTAGTTGATTCAATTTTTCTACGTTACTAGGCTCAGATACACCTTCTTGTTTTTCGTCTTCTGGGTTAAGCTGGCTGGCAAGACTTCTGCCTAAATCTTTTTGTTCTTGCGCCAATTTTTCTAAACCTTCTTCAGAAATATCCACTTTTGTAATTCTAGATACGACTGGTGAATGTTCAGCAACTGCTTTGGGCTGTTCATCTGGCTTGTTTAAATTAGCCACAGCCTTTGAAGCATGGCTTCCAATTTGAAAAGACATCGAGCTTAATGGTTTCACTTTAACATCCCTTTATTGTTTGATTTAATTGATTAAGTTATCGGCAAGATAACATTGTTCTTTAAATATAATTTGCACAAATAATAAAATCGGAATTGTGCGAGACGTATTTGAACATTTCGCACGATTTCAACGTTTTATTCTGGTCTAACTTTTGTAAAAGGGGAGGTAATTCCAGAATATTCACTAGCACCTAACCTCGCTAATGGTGATATACGATCAGCATGAATTTTGATTCTATTATTATTTTCAGTGATAACGTCTGGGTTAACATAAAGTGACTTGATCTCAACAAAAATCAAGGACTGAGGTACGTCACCTAGCTCTTTGATCTCAAAAAGCTCACATCCGTAGGCAATATCACATTGTTTAATACGAGGTAGCTCAAATCCATCAAACGGCACCATTTCAATATCATCTGTATTAACTCCAATTAACTCAGACTCACCATGAGCAAGGCTAGCCGCAGTTTCTGTAACAATATCAGCTTGTTGTTCGTTAGCGATATGTATTACCATTTTTTTGTTTTCACGTATGTTAACTAAGGTATCTTTCAAATCACCGTTTGGCTTTTTACCGACTGAAATCATTAGCAAAGCGGGTGAACTTGAAACCGCAGTAAAATATGAAAACGGCGCTAAATTTAAGTTTTCGACTTCGTTTTGATTGATATTATTACTTGTTAATGCCCAAGCGATAGGGCGAGGAATAATAGTTTGTGTCATCAAATGATAACGTTGCAAGGGATTAAATTTTGAAAAATCTAAATTCATAAAAATTACTAAAATGCTGAAATTTAACTGTGGCTAATGTGGGGTTAAACTAACATGCCCAACAAAGAAAAAGTAGCGCTGGTTTTGAAACTAAATATGTTTTTAACAGCTCAAATACATGAACAAGATGATGCTAATTTTAAATAGCTTTTATTTTAAGTTAGGTATTTTGGTGTTGACTCACATCCATACTAACTTGCTGTTTATTATCTCTACTTTCTTTAATAACTTCTTCTTTCATTTGCTGTAATAATTCGAGTTGTTTTTGCTTTTCTTCTTCACTTAAATTTTCATTTTTAGCAACTTCTTCCATCATTGCTTCAATTTCTTCTAGTTTTTCACGATCTATACCTAAGCGTTTGTCTAAAATACTTTGCAGCATTTCGTCAAAATAGGAATTTTTTTCTACAGCTTTTGTTGGCTCTTCTTGGTTTAACAGATCAGCAGCTATTTGAGGTTTAACATATGTTGGGGCGCTTTCTGAATACGCCTCGCCGTGCATTTTTGCTTTAGCTCTGTCAGATAAGGTGAAACTGTCAGAACTTCCTGGAATCGCTTGCACTTTGTAATCAGGCTGATCAAAGTGAGCAACTGTTTGTCCATTAGCTCTAGCTTTAGTAACGATTTCGCTATAGTTGGTTGATATCATCATTGCTTGTTTCCTTCAACTCAATGACAAGAGGTAATTTAATTAAATATTTTGTGTCACAGCAATAATCCTGCCATAAGCTAAGCCCTTTAATATTACTCTTTGTATTGCGACTTGTTGTACCTAACACCATGTTATTAGGCACATAGTTGCCGCTATTAAGACAAATACTTGCCACCACCTGAGTCAATTAAGATGGCAATATCAATTAGGAATTCTGCAGTTGAATCCAACATAGGTAAACAATATACTTTTGCCAAAACAATAAGATATTTAATTATGGATAAAAGAGCTTGGTGGCAAGCACCAGAAATGATTGTGGCGTTTGCTGCACTAATTGTTAGTGTATTTGCGGTTTTTGTTGGAGCATATTCGGCATATACAGATAGAACTTACGCCAGAGCCTCTGTTTGGCCTAATATTTTGATTGATCAGATTAGTGTGATCCAAGACTCTAATGCGTCATATTCTGTAAAGTTAGAAAGTAATGGAATTGGGCCGGCAATTATTAAGCACGCTTCCATGATTCATAATGGAAAGGTAATAAATGATTACATTGAACTTAAAAAGCCTTATATGAAGGAATTTAAAGATCAAAACTGGTCACAAACAATCATAAAACCTAGGGTAATTCCAGCAAATAGCAACGTTTTAGTTTTTCAACTTAATGATTCAAATAAGTTTGCTGTCGATAAATTTCGTAAAGACATGAAGAATCTAAATTTAACGGTATGTTATTGCTCGGTATACGATGAATGCTGGCAAGTAGATAAAGACAATACGCCTAAAGCAATTGAAGTGTGCCCATTAGAAGTGGAATAAAAATTTAAAGTCCAATTTTATTGGCGAGTTAAGGTAAGTGAACTCCAAAATTTCTTGCCGGTAAAATTGGCTCGCCATCCTTGCCTGACAAGTTGCAGAGCAATGTAGTAGTTCATTATTACATGCCCAAAAACCGCAATATTTTGTTTTTGCTCCGCCATAGACGATAAAGTGCGTGCCGCCAACTTTCCCCTTTTTCTGCAGCACCACAAACTATCGACCTGCCCATGCAGGCCAATAGCCCACATCAACCCGTTGATGATTATCCATGCATAAGCATTTGTAATTAGCGGTAATGACCAATGAGGAATGGGCATTTCTTTTAAATGTTTGATGATTAAATCCGGCTTTTTTCCAACACATACTTTGGCTGAGTTAATTGCCCTTGGTAAATCACTTGATATAACAAAATGGCTTGAGATCTTTTCTGTTAACGAAGTAGGGGGTTTGTTGGCTTGAACGATTGAACTGTTGTTATATTCGTCTAACCAGTTTGCAAACTGTGTTGCACTTAATTTTACATTTTTATCAACAGTAGGCTGTCCGTGCCGGATTAACACTATTTCCATTGTTAAATTCCATTTTATTATTGATGCACCTAACATCCATATAGGTGATTTAATCAAAGTGTAGTCAAAATTTTAAGAAGTGAGAAATTCATTTAATTAACTGATTACATTGTGAAATTTATGTTGACTTGCTGGGTTGGTGTTTAGTTGAACAGTTTGAACTAATAAAAATTTATTCTAAGCTTGGGCAAGCGAGCGTTAAAAAACTACATAGTTTTTTATTTGACTTTATAATGCCACTTTTAAAGGCTAAAAATTTTTGTTTATGAATCCAATAATTCAATTACTTAAAGAAGAAGATATCAGTGATGAAAAAATTGCTGAAATATTTACCGCGTTAACGCAAAATCCTTTAATGGCAATGAATACCATAGCTAGCCTAGGTTTACCTCAAGATAAACTACAATCAGTAATGATGCAGGTTATGGCTAATCCAGAGTTAATTAAAGATGCTGTTGCTGAGCTTGGTTTAGATTTTTCTGCCGTAGAAAAGGCTAAACAAACGATTAAAGATCAGCAAAGTTGATAAATGTGTTGCCTCAAACCTTAAAGCGGTTTGGGGCAAACCTCTCTTCTATTTAGTCATTTCTCTTGTTCAATATTAAAATTAAGCGCTACTTTTCAAAAGCCGTTAAAAAACTGTTAAAAATAATTGCTGATAAAACAGTGTGTTAAAGGTTGTTTGTTACACTTGGTTGAAATATTTTTTACTGTCATAAACTTGTAATAAAAATATGCTAGGGGTCTGGTGAAGTTGTTTGCTAGTATTTATTTAACAACACTTAATGGGGATCAATATGTATAAAAGTATACTAGCAGCAGTAGCCGTATTAAGTTTTAGTCAAGCAGCTGTGGCTGAAAAGTCTGAAATTTTTAATTGCGTAGATAAGTCGACAATGACCTTTGAACAACAGTGTGTGGCAAAAACATTAGAAAAGCATACGGTCGACAATAAGTTTTTTGATCAGTTAGCCAATAAAAAGTATGAGCCAAAGCAAGATGCTTTTGCCAAGTTAACTTTTTATCCAAAGGAAAATTTGATCACTGTTGTTTCGCTTGAATCAACAGAGCAAATGTTATTATTGGCGAATAATTAAGTTTAAAGAATAGCTACAAGAGATCCCACAAGTTATCAATGGGATCTCAATTTTTCACCTTAATTCAAAATATCGTGTAATAATTTTTTATCTTACAAGACTAAAATCCCACAGTTGTTCATTGGCACTAACATGGCCAATGAAAATTAATAATTACAATAAGAGGGATACATGTCTGGATCAATAAGCTCACCTGTAGAAGCTTCTAATCGACTGGTTAACATCGATATTATTAGAGGCGTTGCATTGCTTGGTATTTTATTAATGAATATACAAGCATTTTCAATGGTATTTGCCGCCTATAGTAATCCAACAGCTTATGGCGATTTAAACGGAATAAATTTTTACGTTTATTATTTTTCACATCTGTTTGCTGACCAAAAGTTTATGACTATTTTTTCATTGCTTTTTGGTGTCGGTATTGTGCTGATGGCGGATAATATTGAACGCAAAGGTCAAAGTCCGAAAAAAATTCATTTCACCCGAATGTTTTTCCTCGCCATTTTTGGCATCGCACATGCCTATCTTTTATGGTTTGGAGATATTTTATTTGCGTACGCCATCGGTGGCATGTTGATATACGGCGCGCGGAATAAATCGCCTAGATTTTTATTCATTTTAGCTTTTTGTTTGATTTCTATTTGCTCTCTAATCATGTGGTCTGTGACATTTGCCCTTCCATATATGCAACCGCATGAGTTACAAGAAATGCAAATGATGTGGTCTCCTGATGCACAAACAGTGCAAGATAATCTGGCAGCGAATTTATCTTCTTGGGTTGGCCAAACAGATATGCGTAATAAGATGGCCGCAATGATGCAAGGAAACGTTATCTTTTATTTGTTCCGTATTGTTGGCTTAATGGCCATTGGCATGGCGCTATATAAAATGGACTTTTTTGGTGAAAGGTATTCAAAAAAAGCATTGTTAATATCAGGATTTTTAGCTTTTATTGCTGGTATTGCACTAATCGCCTACGGAAACCAGCTTAACTTTGCTGAAGGTTGGCCATTAGAGTCAATGACGTCAGGAGTCCAATACAACTACTGGGGCAGTTTAATTGTTGCGTATAGCTATATGGCATTTTTAGTTGTTTTTTGCCGTTCGCAACTTTTGAGTGGCATTAAAAAGTTACTTGCCAATGTTGGGCGCATGGCATTAACAAATTATTTGATGCAGTCGATGATCTGTGGCTTTATATTTTATGGCTGGGGCCTTGGTTATTACGGTTCTGCAGAGAGAATTGACCAACTTATGGTCGTAATTGGTGTATGGGTTTTCCAACTAACATTATCTACGTTTTGGATGAATCACTTTAAATTTGGCCCATTTGAATGGTTATGGCGCAGTTTAACCTATCGTAAGTTACAACCACTTAAACGTTAACCTCTGCGTAGAGAACTGATTGAACTTTAAGGCGTAATTGTGGAATTACGTCTTGTTCAAACCATGTGTTTTTAGCTAACCATCGATTATTTCTAGGGCTGGGATGAGGCAACACTAAATAACCTTGTAATATTTGTTGTTGCCATTGCTTTGTTAAAACCGTAATCGATTCTTTTGTATTCAAGTGCCACTCAATGGCGTACTTTCCTAAAATAAGCGTTAGCTCAATGTTGTGCATTGAATTAAGTAATTGCTTGCGCCAAGTTTCAGCGCATAAGGTCAGCGGAGGTAAATCACCATTTTTTCCTTTGCCTGGGAAACAAAAACCCATAGGCAATATGGCAAAATTATCGGCATGATAGAACTGTTCTCGTGTTACACCTAACCAATGCCTCAAACGCTGTCCACTTAGATCGTCAAAAGGAATATTCTTTTCATCTGTAACAGCTCCAGGCGCTTGGCCTGCAATCAATATTTTACTGTGGTTACTTGCTTGTAAAATAGGGTTAGCCGCACGTGGTAAGTTTTGTTGGCATAAACTGCATTGCCTAATTTGTCTTAGTAGAAATGTTGTATCGTCTGACATCTTTTGGTTCTAATAGGATAAGCTGGGGTTATTACTTAAGTTTACTCATGGTATCTCACATTTAAATCTTGTTAAAATCTACCTACCCAATATTTATCACTAGACATAAAATGATTATCAAGCAGTATTTCTCCGCTGGCGGGCGCATAAGTGCAGAGCAACAAGTAATGCAAATACAAGATACAAACCAAAACAATGTTTGGCGCGGTCGTGCAATTTTACCTCCGGCAAATTTAGAAAAGGATATTCTTATTTATCAAGCAACAACGGAACAGGGAGAAACGAAATATCGTGCGGTTCCTGCTAAATGTCCGCATCAAGGTGTTGATTTAGTTGATGATGTATTAAAAGAAGACGGTAACGTTTATTGCCATTTACACAAAAGACCGATTTGTATATTTAGTGAGTATAACTTTGGTTTTGATGTGGTAAAAAGAGACGAGCAATTTTATCTTATTAAAAGTGAATAACTGTTTGCGCTAACCATGCTGCGAAGTTGTTTTGCTATACTGAAGTTTAGTCAAACTAGAGGAGAATGCTCATGGTTTCTTCTGTCTCATCTTCAAATTCAAATAGCGCTGTAGCCGATGTATTAAAACAAGAGCAGCAGCGTCAAACACAGCTAAAACAGCAACAAGAACAGCAGCAGCGACTAGAACGAGAACGCGCTGACCAGCAACGTATTGAACAACAAAAGGTAGACCAACAATCTTCACCACCAGCAACTGATGATAGAAGAGGGCAAAACATAAATACTAAGGTTTAATTCTAGAGTGTGTCGATCATTTATTGTTTTCAATTATTAACGCTTGTTATTACACTGTTGGAAATATCAGAAAAAGACGAATTATTATGTCTAATGTTCACATATTAAATGGCGATGCGTTATTAGAGCGCTTTCCTGCAACTATTGTGGGAGAACGTATTGTTGCTCGAGAATGTCTAGTTGACGGGGATGTCTCTGGTGAAACTTTTGATGCTTTTATGGCAACTAGAGCCAAACATATTGCATCCTATGATGGTGTAACTGAACAAGATTATTTTCAAAAAAGTAAAGTTGAGTATGACAAAATTAAGGCACTTAACACTCTAGATAGTGTCGTTTTGTGGTTTGAAGAAGATTTGTTCTGCCAAGTAAATCTTTGGTATATATGCTATTTATTACGTAGTTCAAAGGTTGAAACCTGTCGGCTTGTACGTCCCAAAACAGGCTGTGAGTTTAGCTTTGGTCATATGACTAATGATGAATTAACCATCGCTTATCAAGATTCAATAGAGCTTAAAGAAAATGAATTAAAATACTTTTCAATGTGTTGGCAAGCTTATGTGCAAAAAGACGATGAGTTATTTACTCAATTAATGCAAGCGCCACCAGCGAAACTTACATTTGTTTCAAAAGCGATTGCTGCAGAGCTAGATAGGCGGCCAGATGCTAAAGGGCATGGAAGACCTGAAAGAGAATTGATAGGTATTATTGAACAATTAAAGGCTGATGGTGAAAAAGTGACTTTTGGCGCTGTGTTTTCTAAGTTTTATTCTACAATGGGTATATACAGTTTTGGAGATCTACAAGTTAAACGCATGTTTGATCAACTTGTGAGTGACTAAGCTCTCCGGTTAACGGCAAATTTTTACAAGGAAATGAAGCCATGGAACTAGTGCGTTTGGTGTACGTAAGCAAAATTTCCGATACATTTAATGAAGCAGATATCGTTAATATTTTAGAAACCGCCCGAAGTAATAATCACAAACATGGCGTCACTGGCCTGTTGTGCTTTAATCGTAAATTTTTCTTACAATGTTTAGAAGGCAACCGTAATACCGTTAATTACATTTATAACCTCATACTAAACGATAATAGGCATCAAGATAAGGTGATGCTCTATTACCAACCTATTGTTCAAAGAGCCTTTTCTAACTGGAGCATGGGTTATGTGCCAGACACAGCATTAACGGCTGAAATTAACTTAATGTTTTCAGACTCTATAGAATTCACTCCTTATGAAATGACCGGGGAAAGTGCTCACCAGTTAATGCTTGAACTCAAAGAAAAGGTTAACGTTGTTTAACGTTTTAAACGGTAAACTAAGCGAAAGCTTTTTGACTAAGTAAAGGGAATTGTATAACGTGAACGAGTATCAATTTCCGAAAGAGTTTTCTCCATGCAGTTTAAGCAACGTTCTCTTATTAACTCCTGTTTTCTGGGGGCTATTAGCGCCTTAATGATCGCCCCAGCTTTGGCAAATACTGAACAACCCAGTTTTGAGCAGTGTAAAGATAGATTTCACCAAAGAGCTCAAAAGCAAAACTATTCAGAAGACATTCTTAAAATTATCGACAATTTAACACCGATTGAGCGTGTTATTTCCTTAGATAAAAACCAACCTGAGTTTGCACAAAGTTTTGCTCAGTACGTCAAAAAACGTGTTAGTGATTATCATGTAAATCATGGCCGTAAGATGTTAAAAACACATAAAACTTTGTTGTCTGACTTACAAAAGCAATACGGCGTAGCTCCACAATATATAGTGTCATTTTGGGGCTTAGAAACAGTTTTTGGCCGTCATAAAGGTAAAATGTCGACATTAAATTCACTCGCAACGTTAGCATGTGATCAGCGTCGTAGCAGCTATTTTACAGACGAACTGTTTGATCTATTTTATTTAATCGAAAATAAAACCGTTGATGTTGATCAGTTACAGGGCTCTTGGGCTGGCGCTATGGGCCATATGCAATTTATGCCTTCAGCGCTGAAAAAATATGCTATTGATGGTGATAAAGATAACAAAATTAATGTTTGGCAAAGTGAAGTTGACGCGTTAACAAGTGCGGCGAACTATTTAAGTCAAATCGGATGGCAACGTGGTGAACGATGGGGAAGGGAAGTAAAACTACCACCTGAATTTGACTTTGCATCTTTTGAGTTCGACAAAAAATATCCATTATCTAAATTTGCACAAGCCGGTGTGCAAACCGCACAACATAAGGCATTACCGCAGTCATCGATGCAGGCAGAACTAGTGTTACCCAATGGCCACAATGGGCATGCATTTTTGGTTTATAACAACTTTGACGTCACCATGAAGTGGAACCTGTCAAAAAATTATGCACTAGCGGTGGGGATTTTAGCCGACAAACTTATTGGTGCGCCAGGTGTAGGTTCAGTCGCACAAGCACAACCGCTTCCTTTTAGCAGAACAAAAATGGAGCAATTACAGGCAAAACTAAACGACATGGGCTTTAAAAGTGGTAAACCTGATGGTGTTTGGGGGCCAAATAGTCGTAAGGCAATCAGAGCATTTCAGTTAGAAAATGAACTGGTAGCCGATGGCTTTCCAAATCAAGAAGTATTTCAAGCACTGCAATTGTAGTGCTTTTAACACCTTTCGAGGTAAGTATAAAGTTAAGCTTACCTCGAAAGAACTGTATGAGTGCAAAGGCTATTTGCTCTAAAAACAACCACCTTAGTATCACTTCTCAAGATAAACTCCAAAAACTTAACCAGCGAAGCATTTTACGCTGTTAGTTGCCAAAAGATTTTGACATAATGCGGCTGTATTATAAGTAAACTATAGTTTTTGAGGATTCACCGTTCATGTCGGAAGTTGAAAACCGTCCAACCAATTTTATTCGTCAAATTATTGATGCTGATCTGGCTAGTGGTAAACACACTAGTGTGCAAACACGTTTTCCGCCTGAGCCAAATGGCTATCTACATATTGGCCATGCAAAATCAATTTGCTTGAACTTTGGGATCGCTCAAGATTATCAAGGGTTGTGTAACTTACGATTTGATGACACTAACCCAGAAAAAGAAGATATAGATTACGTTAACTCAATTAAGCAAGATGTTAGCTGGTTGGGTTACGAGTGGGCTGGTGATGTTCGTTATTCTTCAGACTACTTCGATCGTTTATATGGATATGCAGTCGAGTTAATCGAAAAAGGACTCGCCTATGTGTGTTTCCTTAATGGTGAACAAACTCGAGAATACCGTGGTACGTTAAACGCTCCAGGCAAAAATAGCCCATACCGAGATACTTCGGTTGAAGAAAACTTAGCGTTATTTGAAAAAATGAAAAACGGTGAGTTTAAAGAAGGTGAATGTTCTTTAAGAGCAAAAATTGACATGAGCTCTAGTTTCATGTGTATGCGTGATCCGGTTATTTATCGTGTGAAATTTGCACATCACCATCAAACGGGTGATAAGTGGTGCATTTATCCTATGTATGACTTCACGCACTGTATTTCTGATGCGATAGAGAACATCACGCACTCATTATGTACATTAGAATTCCAAGATAATCGTCGTTTGTATGATTGGGTCATTCAAAACATCTCGATAGAGTCAGAGCCTCATCAGTATGAGTTTTCTCGTTTAAACCTTGAATATACAGTAATGAGTAAGCGAAAGCTGAATATGCTTGTGGAAGAAAACTTAGTTGAAGGTTGGGATGACCCTAGAATGCCAACTATCTCAGCTTTACGTCGTCGTGGTTTTACACCAGCGTCTATTCGTGAGTTTGCTAAACGCATTGGTGTTACAAAAATGGATAACACCATTGAAATGGGCGTGCTTGAAGCCTGTATTCGCGAAGATCTTAACGACAATGCACCTCGAGCGATGGCAGTGTTAGATCCTATTAAATTGGTTATTGAAAACTACCCACAAGGGCAAGTTGAGCAATTAACGCTAAGTAACCACCCAAGTGACGAATCACAAGGGACTCGTGTTGTACCATTTAGCAAAGAAATCTTAATCGAAGCAGAAGACTTCCGCGAAGAAGCCAACAAAAAGTACAAACGTTTAGTTACTGGTAAGGCTGTGCGTTTACGTGGTGCATACGTTGTAACAGCGACAGGTTGTGATAAAGATGCTGATGGTAAGGTAACAACGGTTTATTGTACCTACGATGATAAAACATTGGGTAAGAACCCAGAAGATGGCACAAAACCAAAAGGTGTTATTCATTGGGTCTCTGCTGAGCATGCATTAAATGCAACCGTTCGTCTTTACGACCGTTTATTTACTGTGCCTAACCCAGCGGCAGCTGAAGATTTTAAATCAGTGATCAACCCAGAATCGTTAGTTGTTATTGAAAATGCTAAAGTTGAACCAGCATTAGCTGAAGCAAAAGCAGAAAAGGCATATCAATTTGAGCGCCAAGGTTACTTCTGTTTAGACAATAAAGATGCAGTTAACGGTAAGTTGGTATTTAATCGTACTGTAGGTTTACGTGATACTTGGGCCAAGATCGGCGACTAAGTAGTCAAAACAAATGAAAAAAAAGGCTCGTATTAACGAGCCTTTTTTGATCGGAAAGCCTTTTAGAGAATGTAGTGCATTACAGTGCAAAGGCTTCATAAGCGAATGTATCATTGCAATAACGATACATTCGCCATCAATGTTACTTAACTTTCATGCCCGGCTGTGCGCCTTCCTCTGGATTTAATATCCAAAGGTCTTTACCACCAGGCCCCGCCGCTAATACCATGCCTTCTGACATACCAAAGCGCATTTTACGAGGTGCTAAGTTAGCAACCATCACAGTTAACTTACCTTCTAAGTCTTCTGGCTGATAAGCTGATTTGATACCCGCAAATACTTGGCGAGTTTCTCCGCCTAAGTCTAACTCTAAACGTAATAGCTTATCGGCTTTTTCAACGTGATCAGCTTTAACTATTTTGGCAACACGTAAATCGATTTTGGCAAAATCATCAAACTCAATTTCAGGTGCAATTGGGTCGTCTGCTAATGGTCCAGTTAAAGGTTTAGCTTTTGCTTTATCGGCAGCTAAAGACTCTTTAGACGCTTCAACCATTGCTTCAATTTTATCCATTTCAACACGTTGCATTAGCGCTTTAAACTTGTTGATTTTGTGGTTAGCTAATAAAGTTTTATGACCCTGCCAGACTAGCTCATCGTTTAAGAAAGCTTCAGTGCTTTCAGCAAGTTTAGGTAATACAGGCTTCAAATAAATCATTAACGTACGGAACAAGTTAATGCCTAACGAACAGACGTCTTGTACTTCTTGCTGCTTAGTTTCATCTTTCACTAACACCCAAGGCTCTTTGATAGCGATGTATTCGTTTACCTTGTCGGCGAGTGCCATTATTTCACGCATTGCTTTACCAAATTCACGATTCTCGTAAAGCTCAGCTAGTTTGTCGCCTGCTGCAGTTACTTCGTCAGCTAACGCTTGGTTTTCCACGTTAGCTGATAACATGCCGTCAAAACGTTTGCTGATAAAGCTTGCACAACGAGAGGCGATGTTAACTACTTTTCCAACGAGATCTGAGTTCACACGTTGAGCAAAGTCTTCCAAGTTTAAATCTAAATCATCGATACGGTTTGTTAATTTAGCAGCATAGTAATAGCGTAAATACTCTGGATTTAAATGATCTAAATAAGTACGGCCTTTAATAAAAGTACCTTTTGATTTAGACATTTTAGCGCCGTTAACCGTAACAAAACCATGAGCGTATACGGAAGTTGGTTTACGGTAATTTGCACCTTCTAACATCGCTGGCCAAAATAAACTGTGGAAATAAATGATATCTTTACCAATAAAGTGATAAAGCTCTGCATCTGAATTTTCATTCCAGTAAGTATCAAAATCAATATTTTCACGGTCACATAAATTCTTGAATGCGCCCATGTAACCAATTGGTGCGTCTAGCCATACGTAGAAGAACTTCCCAGGTGCTCCTGGAATTTCAAAGCCAAAATATGGTGCATCACGGCTGATGTCCCATTGCTGTAATCCCTGTTCAAACCATTCATTTAATTTGTTGGCCATTTCTTCTTGTAATGAACCACCTGTGGTCCAGTCTTTAAGCATTTGTTCAAATGCTGGTAAGTCAAAGAAATAGTGCTCAGAATCACGAAGTACAGGTGTTGCGCCAGAAATAACAGAACGAGGGTTAATAACTTCTGTTGGTGAATAAGTGGCACCGCAGTTGTCACAGCTGTCGCCATTCTCATCTTCGCTCTTACACTTAGGGCAAGTACCTTTTACGAAACGGTCAGGTAGAAACATGCCTTTTTCAGGGTCGAATAGCTGAGAAATAGTGCGTGTTTTTATATGGCCTTTTTCTTTTAGCTTATTGTATATCTCACTTGCAAAAGCGCGGTTTTCGTCGCTATGCGTTGTGTGGTAATTATCAAAGCTAATAAAAAAGTCGCTAAAATCTGCCATGTGCTCTTCACGCACACCTGCAATCATTTGTTCAGGTGTTACACCTAATTCTTGCGCCTTTAACATGATAGGCGTACCGTGCGCGTCGTCGGCACAAACAAAATATGTTTCATGACCACGCATTCGTTGGAAACGAACCCAAATGTCAGTTTGGATATGTTCTAACAAGTGTCCAAGGTGAATGGAGCCATTGGCATATGGCAGGGCACAGGTAACGAGAATTTTACGTTGATTAGATGATTGCATAAAGTTTTCTGACTGAATTTAAACGTTTGTAAATTATGGTGGTAAATGAAGGGAGAATGGTACAGAATTTATTGGTATTTTTCATTAAATAATATCGACATTTACTACTAGATGTAGAAATTATTGCAAAATTATAGATGCGCTTATGTTCTCCAAGTTTTTTAAATCCTCAGTACCTGAGGAAATTCAAGAAAAAATAAAGACGTTTTTTAGTCAATATAGCAATGAAATATTTTCTCAAGGGATAGCAAACGTTTGTCAGTTGTTATCCATTTCTGCTGAAAAAAAATCGATAGTGCTTTCCATTAGTGCGCCATTTGCATGTGACGGAGCTCTCGACCAATTTGCACAAGATTTATTAACCGACACCAATATATCAGTATTGGTTGATTGCCAATTAAATATAGCGCCGATAAAAAGGCATAAAGTTGCCGGTGTTAAAAATATTATTGCGATTTCTTCAGGCAAAGGTGGGGTTGGTAAATCAACCACGACGGTTAATTTAGCTTATGCTTTACAGGCGGAAGGTGCGACAGTTGCTATTTTAGATGCCGATATCTATGGTCCTTCAATACCTAAAATGTTGGGTTTAGAGAAACAACGGGTTACATCAGCTGACGGCAAAACTATGTTACCGATGGAAGTTAACGATTTATCGGCTATGTCGATTGGCTTTATGGTCGATGAGGGCGATGCAACGGTTTGGCGTGGACCAATGGCGAGTAGGGCGTTTAATCAAATGCTTAATGAAACAGCTTGGCAAGATATAGACTATTTATTAGTAGATATGCCACCAGGTACCGGTGATATTCAATTAACGCTCGCTCAGCAAGTACCAGTAGCAGCAGCAGTAATTGTGACCACACCACAAGATATTGCATTAGTTGATGCGACAAAAGGTATTGCTATGTTCAACAAAGTTAATGTGCCAGTGCTTGGTGTCGTTGAAAACATGAGTTATCACGTTTGCAATAATTGCGGTGAAAAAGCACATTTATTTGGTCAAGGAGGCGGGGAGCTATTGAGCAAGGAATATAATACTGAGTTGTTAGGGCAATTGCCGCTTGATATTTCCATTTGCCAACAGGCAGATCAAGGAAAATCTAGCCTTATTGAAAATAGCGCTGGTGATATCGCCATGCAATACCGTAAAATAGCAGCGAAAATTGCTGCCAAATTATATGTTCAGCGTGATACGCTGAGTCCCCAAAGCAATGAAATATTTATAAAACAAGTAGACTAATCGTCACTTTTACAAAAAGAAATCGCTATGAGACTGTGTGACAAAGATATTCAAGAACTAATCAACCAACAAAAAATTACTATTAGCCCAACGCCAGATGAAAGCATGATATCTGGTGTCAGTGTTGATATTCGTCTAGGAAATGAATTTCGAGTTTTCCAAGATCATACAGCGCCATATATCGATCTGAGTGGTCCACGAGAGCAAGTGGAAAAAGCAATGAATTCGGTAATGAGTGACGAAATCGTTATTCCAGACGGTGAAGCATTCTTTTTACATCCTGGTGAATTAGCACTTGCTGTGACTTATGAATCAGTTACTTTACCCGACGATATCGTTGGCTGGTTAGATGGGCGTTCATCACTGGCTAGACTCGGTTTAATGGTACATGTAACAGCACACCGTATTGATCCCGGTTGGTCAGGTCAGATCGTATTAGAGTTTTATAATAGTGGTAAATTACCATTAGCGCTGCGCCCTAAAATGAAGATTGCCGCGTTAAATTTTGAAACTATGTCAGGCAATGCTTTAAAACCATATAACAAGCGCATTGATGCTAAATATAAAGATCAGGTTGGCGCGGTAGCAAGCCGTATTAGCCAAGACGACAGCAGCAATTAATACAAGCGCAAATACAAATAAAAAAGGCAAACCAGAGTGTTTGCCTTTTTTATATTATGTCATCTGTCGAAAACAACGCTAACAGTTAACCGTCTTTTTTCTCGGTTGTTTTGCTGTATCAGTAAGGCAATGTTCTAACGCTGCAATTAGCTTTTGCTTGTCATGATAGTGGGCTACTTTTGCCGATGATAAATCAAAATTATCAACGGGTAATATAGAGGAGGTTACGTTATGCGGTGCAATGATACTGTCTATTGGCTGACAACTAAGATTGTGCTCTATCCACTGTAACTTTTCATCGATTGAGAGTTTACCTGCGGGGCTGTTCTCTTTAACGATATTATCAATAAACACACAATGTGCCTTACTTTCTATAATACCGTTGGCAATATCTCTCACCAATAATGGTGGAATAACGCTAGTTAAAAAACTTCCTGGACCTAAGATGATAAGGTCAGCGTCTACCAATGCAGCTTTTGCGCTATCTAAGGTTTTGACTAGTGGTGCCAACATTAGATTTTTTGGCATGATTGGCATTTCATCAACTGATAGCTCGCCAACCTTACACCGACCTTCTGGATAAAAAGCCATTAAATCGGTTGGCGTTTCAGACATAGGCAATACAGATGTTTTGACTCTTAATAAACGTCTAACGAGTTTTATTGAATCAAGAGGGCGAGATTGAATTTGACCGAGTCCAAAAAGAATAAGATTGCCGAGGTTGTGGCCTCCTAATTCATCTAACCCATCAAATCGAAAATTAAACAGTTGGCTTCCAACAGAATCTTTATCGACAAGTTGTGTTAAACAATTGCGCAAATCGCCCCATGCAATAGAGCTACTTCTTTTTCTCAGTCGTCCCGTTGATCCACCATTGTCTGTTGTAGCAACAATACCGGTAAGATTCTTTTCCAAAAACGATAAGCTTGCAAGTACACGACCTAAACCGTGTCCTCCACCAATCGCGACGACTTTAGCATTTGATAATTGCATGTGAAACACACTTTTTGTATTTGAAAAGTTACAATAGCCGCTTTCTAGGTAAAAATAAAGTATAGCTATGAATCTTTTAACCAGTCGGTCAACACTGTTATTGAAGCCATGAATGCTGCTAAATTTAGCCTTTGTATATTCTTGAACCACGTTATTTTTCTAAAAAATAATCGATTTGTTTGTTATCTAAGCATTTAAATCATTTTATTAAAAAATATGACATTTTCGCTAAATAAAAGGTTGACAGTTCATAGGGGGGTGCCTAAAATGCGCCTCGCTTTCAACGAGTAGCTAACAACAACTCGGAGACTATAATATAAACACTAGGCCGTTTGTATTGTAGTAATAAGCAAGGGGCTATAGCTCAGCTGGGAGAGCGCTTCGCTGGCAGCGAAGAGGTCTGCGGTTCGATCCCGCATAGCTCCACCAAGAATTTAGGTGTGAGTGTGTTAAACACATTTACATAGAACGATTTAGTGTCCCGTTCGTCTAGAGGCCTAGGACACCGCCCTTTCACGGCGGTAACAGGGGTTCGAATCCCCTACGGGATGCCACATTTATCACGGCAACGTGAGCAGGGTATAGCAGTCTAGGTCATGTT
>NZ_BNCK01000004.1:0-508963 GCF_014656435.1 Thalassotalea marina | reverse complement strand
GGCGTAAGCCTTTGCACTAAAACAGTAAGTTTACTTACTAACAGTTTTAGTGTCCCGTTCGTCTAGAGGCCTAGGACACCGCCCTTTCACGGCGGTAACAGGGGTTCGAATCCCCTACGGGATGCCACATTTATCACGGCAACGTGAGCAGGGTATAGCAGTCTAGGTCATGTTATTTCCTGAGCGAAAGCTAAAAATCTTTAGATGAGAGTAACTGGTGTTTACTTTCAGCGAGTGTAGGGCGTAAGCCTTTGCACTAAAACAGTAAGTTTACTTACTAACAGTTTTAGTGTCCCGTTCGTCTAGAGGCCTAGGACACCGCCCTTTCACGGCGGTAACAGGGGTTCGAATCCCCTACGGGATGCCACTTTACAAAAAGCCGACTTTATGTCGGCTTTTTTTATGCCCAAAATTCTTTAGAGGGTTGAGTTGAATTTATAACCTTAAGCATTTTCGCTTTTTATCCTGCTCATACCTCGTTATGATTGAAAACCAAGGTTCAAACTAATAGCGTTATGAACTGTGGATTATGCTTATTTTGTTAAAATGTTGAGTTAGTGCATGCATAAAACCATTATTTTTTTACTTTCCTTTTTTATTTGTGCAAAGGCATTTGCATGTCAAATTACCGTAGGTCTAGAAGACTTTTCACCTCAATCAAAAAAAGTATCTGATTCGAGTTGGCAAGGGCGCGATATTGAGATTATTCGTCAATTTTTAACCTTGGCTAACTGTCAATTTGATTTTGTGGAGTTACCTTGGGCTAGAGGCTTAAATTTATTAAAGTCTGGTGATATTGATATGATGATTAATGTCACCAAAACTGATACGCGATCTGAGGATTATCACTTTATTGGTCCAGTAAGTTATGAAGTTATTGTTTTGGCAACTAAAAATGATGCCAAGCTTAAATTAAATAGTGCTCATGATTTACTCGCTTTAAAACAGCCTGTAGCTGTGCAACGTGGTGCGTATTATGGAGAACTGCTCACTAAACTTATTGCTTCTCCAAAAAATAAGAAACAATTTATAGAAGTAACAGACAATGAAACTAAAATGGCTTTAATGAACAGTGGCCGAATATCGGGTTTTTTGGAAGCTAAAAGAAACTTAACCCAAGGGCCTAAATTAAAACCAAGATACCAAGATATTTGGTACCAACCCGTTGTTTTACACCAAACGGAAGTGCACTATGCCTTCAGTAAAGTGAGCGTTAGCCCTGAAATGATAAATAGGCTTGAAATTGCTTACCAAAGGTTGTTTTTTCCATTTGATAAGCACGCCAATGAATAAAGTATCTATTCTTTATATACAAAAAAGCCACCTTGATGACGGTGGCTTTTTTCGTTTTAATTGAAATTACGGATTTGCTGTTTGCAAGAGTGAAATACTTTCTTCGGCAAAACCAACACCCGCTTCGCTGTAAAAGTTAAATACTTTATCAACACCAAACTTTTCAAGCTCTTCGCGTTCATCATCAAAACGTGCAATCGCAGCTATTTTTCCTTGATAGTTAGCATGTTTTAACTGTGTTGTTATATTCATGATATCTTGCACTGATGGTAGTGCTAAAAGTACCAATTTGATACGAGTTAAATCGATGTTTTCCCAAAAGTCAGCGTCTTCTGCATCTCCAGAATAGGCCTGTATGCCTTGCTCAACAAGCCAGTTAATTTTGGTTTTATCAGTATCAAGACCCCAAGCTTGCTTGGGTGTTTGACTGTCAATGGCACGGTAAGCACCCATACCCACACGACCCATGCCGATTATTACAATGGGTGCACTGCACGGCTGAATAAAACTGTCTTCAGGTAGTTTATTGGGGTGCTGATGTTTGCTAATTTTTTCTTTATTTTTAGCGTAATACTCATGCGCAAAATTATACAAAATATTGGTAATAACAAAAGATACAGACACCGCAATAGATAAAATAACTAGCCATTCTTTTGATAGCCATTCGTATTTTGCACTCAATGAAGCAACAATTAAACCAAATTCACTAAAGTTAGCTAGTGCCAATGAAGCAAGAAAAGCGGTGCGAGCGCGCAGCTTGATCTTGATAAATATAAAGAAAAACAAGGCAAATTTAATAGGTAGCAATAAGGTAAGTAATAGGGCTGTGCCAACCATTTCCCATGTTGGTAACGCGGTAAAGCCAATAGAAAGGAAAAAGCCAATTAAGAATAGATCCTTAAAGCTCATTAATGATTTGGTTATCTCGGTTGCTTTGGTATGACTTGCCAAATACATCCCGGCTAATAATGCTCCCAAATCGCCTTTTATATTAACCAGTTCAAACAACTCATAAGCGCCAAATGCTAGGAAAAAACCAGTTAACGGTAGCAATTCACCATGACCAACTTTATCTAACATCTTATTGATTATTGGTTTTAATGGTATCGCCAATAACAATAATAATGCATAAGGGGAAGGGAGTTTACCGGTTGCAGCAACCAAGAAAACAACGGCGACAATATCTTGCATGACTAAAATACCCACCGCTAATTTGCCGTGGCGGGTTTTCATTTCACCATGTTCTTCAAGTAACTTAACAACACACACGGTACTGGAGAAACTCATCGCAAACACGATTAAAGTACTTGTTGTCAAATCTAAACCTGTCATATGTGGCACGGAAATAATGGCAAATGCTTTTAATGCGACAATACCGATAATCATCCATACAAAGGTATGACTTAAGCTACCTAGCCAAACTTCAGTTTTTACTAAGTCTTTAACATTAAGTTTAAGACCAATAGTAAAAAGCATAAGTGTGATACCAAGGTTTGCTAGCTCCATTACCGTGTTGTCAGCTTGAAAACCTAAAAAGTTTAAAACAAAACCAGCTACTAGGTAGCCGATAGAAGGGGGAAGGGTTGCCACTTTTGCTGCTAAACCACACAAAAATGCAAATAAGATCCAAATAAATTCCATGGTCGTATGTAATATCGTCAGTTAGTTCATCAATTGTTTAAGTTGTTCGCCAACATAGTCAGCAATTATTGGTTGTGCTTTTACGTTTGGGTGTATGCCGTCGGCTTGCATCAGTTTTGGGTCGAGTGCAACTTGCTCCATAAAAAAGGGTAAAAGTGTGGCATTAGTTTCGCTTGCAACATCGGCAAATACTTTCTCAAACATTTTGTTGTAGCGTGGGCCGTAATTTGGCGTTATTTTAATTTGCATAAGTGAAACAGGGATTTCGTGTTTATTGGCAATAGCGATCATTTGTAACAAATTATTTTTAATTGCTTTAGGATTATAGCCTCTTAATCCATCATTACCGCCTAGTTCGATAATTAAATGATCAACTTCTTTGTCAGCTAAAATGTTGGGTAAGCGAGATAAACCGCCGCTTGTAGTCTCACCACTTATGCTAGCATTAACGATAGTGTATGGTGCTTTTTCTGCCGAGAGTTGTTGGTTTAGAAGGTGAACCCAGCCTTGGTGCTCTTGCATACCATAGCTTGCACTAACGCTATCACCTAGTAGTAAAATGGAGCGAGATGCCCAAGCTTTCGTCATTGATGTGACAGAAAACAGAATTAAGAATGCAATAAGTGAGTATTTCTTCATGAAGATAAATTCCGATACTATTCTCAAGGTTAGTGATTTAACTAAGTCCGTAAAGTTAGAGGACAAGTCACTCGATTTGTTACAGCCAACCAACTTGGCTGTACAATCTGGCGAAACATTAGCCATTGTTGGCTCATCAGGCTCAGGTAAAACGACTTTGTTGTCTATTTTAGCTGGGCTTGACCTGCCTACGTCAGGTGAAGTGTATCTCAAAAACCATGCTTTACACCAGTTAAATGAAGAGCAACGCAGCCAAGTAAGAGCACAACATGTTGGCTTTATTTTCCAACAATTTCTGCTAGTTAACAGCTTAACAGCCTTAGAAAATGTGATGTTGCCTGCTGAACTTGCAAACACACCTGATGCGCTAGAACGCGGTAAAAGTTTATTGCAAAAAGTTGGGCTTGGTGATCGTATGGAACATTATCCGTCACAGCTTTCTGGTGGTGAGCAACAACGTGTTGCTATTGCTAGAGCCTTCATAACACAACCTGATATTTTATTTGCAGATGAGCCGACAGGAAACTTAGATACTAAAACGGGATTACACATTACCGATTTATTATTTGAATTAAATAAACAATCTGGTACCACCTTAGTATTGGTAACTCATGATCCAAAATTAGCCGCACGTTGTCAGCGCCAGGTAGAAATGGACAGCGGCGTTTTATCAGAAGCAGCTGACGATAGCGCTTTTGTAGAGCGTGAATCTTCAGCTGTGGCAAACGTAGGGTAATTATGTCTTTATCAAATAACGCATGGTACAAGCAATCACTCAGGCTGCTCGATCACGAATTACGCCGCGGCGAATTGACTATTATATTTTTGGCCATTGTACTAGCTGTAGCAACGGTATTTTCGCTGACTGGTTTTAGTGGGCAAATAAAACATGCCATTGTGGCTAATAGTACCAATACTATTGCCGCTGATCGTGTCTTAGGAGCCCCAGGCCCTATCGAGCCATCAATTATCGTAAAAAGCCAAGAGCACCAACTTGCAGTAGCTAAGAAAATGTCGACTGATTCTATGGTGTTTTTTGGTGACAATATGCTGCTTAGTGAAATAGACGCTGTTTCGACTAACTATCCACTTCGTGGTGAATTAAGAGTTAAGCGCAGCATTGAAGGTGAAGAAGAAATTGTAAACGGTCCATCTAAAGGCACAGTATGGGTAGAGCGCAGCTTGCTAAGCCGTTTAGGTGTCAATATTGGAGACGTTATCGAGGTAGGTGTTGCACCGCTCAAAATAGCTGGAATCGTTACTAATATTCCTGACAGAAGCTATCGCTTTTTGATTGCAGGCCCTACGGTATTGATGAATATCGACGACATGGAAGCGACAGAGTTAGTGCAACCAGGTAGTCGCATGTGGTATCGCTATATGTTTACCGGTGAAGCTGATGATATTGACGACTTTGAAGCGTGGATAAAGCCACAAGTACTTGATTCTCAGCGTTGGTATGATGCTAAGCGCGCTCAAAATAGATTGTCTTCAACCTTAGACAGCGCAGAACGCTTTTTATCACTGGCAAGTATGTTGGGTATTGTTTTAGCTGCTGTTGCTGTTGCTGTTGCCAGTAGACGATATGGTCAACGTCATCAATCCGTGGTTGCCGTATTTAGAGCATTAGGCGCGACACTTTCGCATGTAAGAAAACTTTATTGTTTACATTGGGCGTTGTTAAGCATCATTAGTATTATTGCTGGCCTAGTAGTTGGTTATATCTTGTTGTTGTTAGGTGCTAATGCCATCGAAAGTTATTTATCACTTGATGATACGCCATTAACGTTAACACCGTTTATTACTGCTATTGTCACCGGTTTATTGTGTGCCATTGCCTTTGCGATTCATCCGCTTAAAGAATTGATAAATACATCGCCACTGTCGGTTATTCGCGGTTTCGATCAACTTAAACGTCCTAAACTAGGTTGGTACCATTTACCTCCTTTTGTTGCTTTGCTTGCCTTGCTATTAATTTTTAGCGGCGACTTAATCATGAGTGTGTCTTTATTGGTTGGTGGCTTGTTAGTGTCAGTTGTTTTACTGGTATTAGGAAAGGTTGTAATGAGTGCTGGCCGAAGTGTTGGCAGCAAAGCGGGTAAATCTTGGCACCTAGCGCTTGCCAACTTGAAACGCCGTGCAAATGAAAACAGCGTGCAATTGGTTAGCTTTACTATCGCGATTAAGTTGTTATTGCTGATCACTGTGATGAAAAGCTCAATTATGGAAGAGTGGCAGGCGCAGTTTCCTGAAGACACGCCAAATCAATACTTGGTCAACATTAGCCAAGATCAAATTGAACCACTAAAACAATTTACTGTTGAAAATGACATTCCGCATCGTGGTTTTTTTGCTGTATATCGTGGTCGTTTGTCTGCAATTAATGGCGAGAAAACAGTACGTGTTCAAGATGAAAATAACGATGGTGAAAAGAGCGCTGAATCGGAAAATGAAGGTGAGCAACAAGAAGGGCGTCGTGGTATGGGCCGTGAACTTGGCTTAACCTGGATGGAAGTGTTACCCGAACAGAATAAAATTTTAAAAGGTCAATGGTGGTCTGGTGATGATACGACACCGCAAGTGTCTATTGAGTCTGGCGTTGCAGAGCGCCTAGACATAAAAATGGGTGACCAACTTACCTTCACGCTAGGCGGTAGGGAATTTACCGTACCAGTAACCAGCATTCGTGAAGTTAATTGGAAGTCTCGCCAGCTAAATTTCATTATGATTTTTAATCAAGCAGTACTTGCTGACTTTCCTTCAACGTCTATATCAGCGTGGAATGTAGCACCTGAGAAGAAAGATGCGTTTTATCGATTGTTAGCCGAGCATCCGACGGTATCGATGATTGATTTTGACGCTATCATGAAACAGCTTAATGAAATGATTGATCAAGTTACTATCGCTATCGAGCTTATTTTAGTACTGGTGGTACTTGCAGGGAGTTTAGTGTTAGTGGCACAAGTACAAGCAAGCATGGAAGAACGAGAGCGAGAACTTGCAATATTAAGAACACTTGGCGCTAAGGGGTCACTACTGCGCAATAGCGTATTGTTTGAATTTGTTGCTTTAGGCGCAATTGCAGGTTTAATGGCCAGTATCGGTATGGAAATAGGCGTTTATATTTTACAAACCCAAACCTTCGACATGAAAGGCAGCTTTCACTTTAGTTATTGGTTGGTGGGTATACTTTCAGGTGCCGCCTTTGTTGGCACAATTGGTATGTTAAGTTGTTGGCGTTTATTAAACTTAACCAGTGTCACCTTAATACGGCGAACAATGTAAAGCATATACTGAATAATAAACCAGCAAAAAGTACCGTTAGCTAAAAAAGCGCGGTACTTTTTTTTTGATCTTGTTATCCTAGATAACATTAATAACAACAATGAATTTATTTATGGGAATTTCACAAAATACAACCGGCGTATTAAAAGCCTTAGTGGTGACGGCATCGCTGTTTATTGTATTGGCAGGCGTTAAAACTGCTGCACACATTCTTGTTCCATTTTTATTAGCAACGTTTATTGCCATCATTTGCAACCCTCTAGTGGTAAAAATGGAAAATGTTCGTATTCCAAAAGCCGTTGCTGTGACTTTAGTCATCGTGTTTTTTGTTTCAATTGTACTGTCTCTTGCTGGCTTAGTCGGTCGTAGCTTAGGTGAATTGTCAGGCCAAATGCCCGAATATAGAGAGCAACTCAGTGTGCAATTAGCATGGGTGGTTACTCAGCTGGAAAGTTTTAATATCACGCTTTCTGCTAATTTGTTGAAAGAACATGTAGACCCGGCTGCGGCAATGGGCTTAGCCGCCGACATGCTTAGCGGCTTAGGTAACGTGATGGCCAACTTGTTTTTAATCATTTTAACCGTGGTTTTTATGTTATTTGAAGCACCATCGCTATCAAAAAAATTACATTTAGCGATGGACGACCCACAAATGCGCTTGCAGCAAATTGACAGGTTTTTATCTTCGGTAAACAACTATTTAGCTATCAAAACACTAGTCAGTATTGCCACAGGCGCTACCGTTTCCTTGATGCTCTGGGCCTTTGGTTTAGATTTCCCACTATTGTGGGGTGTATTAGCATTTTTGCTTAATTACATTCCAAACATAGGATCTATCATTGCAGCTGTTCCCGCGATGTCTTTAGCGGTATTGCAGTTAGGCGCTGCACAGGCAGGTTTAATTGGTTTGGGTTATGTTGTGATAAATACCGTGATGGGTAATGTCGTCGAACCTCGCTATTTAGGGCGAGGTTTGGGTTTATCAACATTGGTTGTATTTGTTTCGTTAGTATTTTGGGGGTGGTTGTTAGGCACAGTTGGCATGTTATTGTCTGTACCATTGACCATGGTGATTAAGATTGCTTTAGAGAGTACCAAAGAAGGGCGCTGGGTTGCGGTTATGCTTTCAGGTGATGACCTTAGCGAACATGAACAAAAAGCCTAATCAACTTTTGTAAGCTTAGTTTGATGGCTTAACGGTATTTTGAACTGTTGAGCCATCTTGTAGTTTACAGCTTAACGTAATTATCTGACATATAGTCGAAAAAACTCGCAAAACATGTATGTGATTTATACACTGCTAGAAGCCCTCATCAGGGTAAAGCTAGTGGTTTACCCAATAATAATCACAACAAAACTAGGATATTTATGCGAGCCATATCTTCATACTTGATCATAATCTGCCTGTTTTTAAGCAGTGCAACGGCCTTGGCGGCCGAGAAGAAAACCAACCCTAGAGCGGATTACATCCGAGCAAATTACACTAAATTTGAATATCAAATACCCATGCGAGATGGCGTAAAGCTATTTACATCAGTATATATTCCAAATGATGACAGTAAGTCGTACCCGATAATGATGCAACGCACACCTTATCGTGTGGCACCTTATGGTGTGAGTAAATATAAAACACGCCTTGGACCAAGCGCATCGTTTGAAAAAGATGGCTTTATCTTTGTTTTCCAAGATGTGCGTGGAAAATACATGTCTGAAGGTACCTTTGTTAATATGCGTCCACAAGACGCATACAAGCGCGGTAAAAAGGCGACAGATGACGCGACAGACACTTACGACACGATTGATTGGTTAGTTAAAAATCTTCCAAGCAATAATGGCAAAGTGGGCATGTGGGGTACATCTTATCCTGGTTATTACACTTCTGTTGGCGCCATTAACAGTCATCCGGCGTTAAAGGCGATCTCACCACAAGCTCCAATTGCAGACTGGTTTTTTGATGACTTTCATCGTAACGGTGCTTTTGTCACACCAATGGCATTTATTTTCTTCGACAGCTTTGATAAAAAGCGCGAAGGAACTCACGCACACTCGTTTAGCCGAATGAATTCGGAAACACCTGATGGTTACGAATTTTTTAAAAATTTGGGGCCTCTATCTAATGTTAATGAAAAGTACTTTAAAGGCGATCGTCAATTTTGGAATGAGTTAACTCAACATCCAAACTATGACGAGTACTGGCAAGCAAGAGATGTTTTGCAACATTTAAAAGATACTAAACCTGCTACTTTGGTAGTTGGTGGCTGGTATGACACTGAAGACTTGTATGGACCACTTTATACCTATCAAACCATGTCAAATAAAAACAAAAAAGAGCATATCAAAATGGTCATGGGACCTTGGTCTCATGGTCAATGGAATAGCTCAGCGGGTGGTCAAAGTTTGGGTGAAGCGAATTTCGGATTTGATACCAGTAAGTGGTTTCAAGAAGAAATTCAATTACCATTTTTCAAACAGCACTTAAAAGATGCTAAAGACGCAAAATTAGCAACCGCGACAATGTTTGAAACGGGTAGTAATCGCTGGCGTAAATTTGATGTATGGCCACCTAAAAATGGCAACAAAACGACTTGGTACTTAAATAAAAACGAGTCTTTTAGCTCTGATAAAGTTAACACAGGAGCTAGTGAATATATTAGTGATCCAAACAAACCCGTTCCGCATTCGGCGAAAGTAAGTCGTGGTTGGGATAGACCTTATATGGTTGAAGATCAACGTTTTGCTGCTCGTCGACCAGACGTTTTGGTGTTTGAAACCGATGTGTTAGATCAAGATATGACCATCGCAGGAGCAATAGATCTAGACTTATGGTTTTCTACGACACAAAGTTCAGCTGATATCGTCGTTAAGCTAGTTGATGTATTTCCTGGTAAAGATGAAAATAACGATAGAGTAGACAGCAAAACTGGTAATAGACATGAGTTAGTTCGATGGGGAGTGATCCGTGGTCGTTTTCGTGACAGCATGAGTGAGCCAAAACCTTTCACTCCAAATAAGCCAACGCAGGTGAAGTTTGATCTATACGATGTGTTACACACCTTTAAACGTGGTCATAAAGTACAAATCCAAATCCAAAGTAGCATGTTCCCGTTTATCGACATGAACCCTCAAAAGTATGTAGATAATATTTTTGAAGCTAAAGAAGAAGATTTTGTAAAGGCTTTTCATAAGATTCACCACACTAACAAACACCCAAGCGCGATTAGTTTTTCAACCATTAACTAACGGTTGCGATATATCGGGTAAAAAGCCGAACTAAGTTCGGCTTTTTCTTATAAATTACTTCAATACTGAGTTAACGGGTATTAGCTTAAAATCATGCATTTGATTTAAGTATGCATCAAAGTATGTTTTATGACTTGCATCGACTAAAACAAGAGCTTTTGCAGGTGGAGATTTAAATTAAATAAAAATGTTATACCCCAAGTAATAAAAACAGCCTGTCTAAGACTGTGCAGACAAATTAAGAAAAATAACATTAAGGATAGTTATGATTGATTTTAAAAATTCGTCGGTATTTAAATTAAAGCCTATCGCCATTGAAGACGCACGAGAAGACTTTCACAAATTCATTATTGATGGTGAAGAAATCATAGCGGCTTTTAAAACGATTCGCGACCAAGTCGTTTTTACCAATAAACGTGTAATTGCCGCCAATGTGCAGGGGCTAACAGGCTCAAAGGTTGATTACACTTCGCTGCCTTATAGCAAAATAAATGCTTTTTCTATCGAAACTTCTGGTACCTTAGATTTAGACTGTGAAATTGAGCTGTACATTAGTGAAGTTGGACGAGCAAGGTTTGAAATAAGAGGCTCATTCGATATTGTACAATTCAATCGTGTTATCAGCGAATATACCTTGGCTTAATTTTTATGGCGTTTTCACGCCATATGTAATGAAATAAGCAGTATGAACCAAGACATATGGACAAAGTTTGCCGACTACCCTGATAACGTAACGGCGCAATTGAAGCGCATCGAAAACACTATTATGGTAGTCGCTGCGAATCTTAACGCAGGAAAAGTTAAGGCGTCACTTAAATGGGGGGAGGCTAGTTACCTTGTAGAAGGTGGTAGTGCTATTCGCATCGATTGGAAGTCAAAGCAACCAGACGTTGTGAAAGTCCTTTTTCATTGTCAAACGTCTTTGGTTTCAACGTTTAGAGAAGTTTACCCTAAAGCATTTGAATACGAGGGTAACCGAGCCTTGTTAATTCCCTTGACGGTTAATCTCGCTGAAACGCCAATAGCAGAGTGTATTTCGCTGGCGTTAACCTATCAAAACATTAAGCATTTACCTTTACTTGGTGCATGGCCAACTGACAACGCGTCTATTTAATGGATCAATAAAAATGAATATATCAACTTTCTTTTTACGAATTATCTCAGTCGCGCCGTTATTTAGTTTTATTATTGCGTCAATTTATTATTTAGTATTCAAAGAGCAGTTTTTACATAATAATCATTGGTTAATAGTCGGTGTTGTTGCACTTCAGTTAGCAATTCATGATGTAACGAAACTGTATAGTAAACCTGTTGTCTTGTTTGTCAGTGCTATTATTTTTAACATTGCGGTGTTACTTGCACCTTTATTTTCAATTGCAGTACCTAAAGCTGTTTTGATAGGGGCGGTATGTTTTATTGCCTTGGGTTTTATTGTATTTATCGCAAATATTTTGCTAGATAAATACCGTGCTAAAAGTGAATCAAGAGGGGGTTAATCAATTCGATAGCTTTAGGTTAAAAAATATACTTACAAAATGGTTAAATGTAACGTTTGCGTTTAGCTTTAATAAACGTAATAGTAATACCAATTGCATTAACTAGTTGATCAACTTAGAGCCACATTCGCACGCTAAGTGCGAGCTGAATAATCGAGATATACTCGCTTTATAGATTGATTATGTTGAAACCACAAGTTTGTTATCGGGGGATATATGTCTCGCTTGTTATTAATAATATTTGCCATTGTGGCGATTCAAACTAAAGCTGAAACGTACATTGGGCAGTGGTATTTGTCGTCAGCTAATAACCAAAGCTACGCACAAACTCGTGATGGTGATAGCCAATTACGCCTTGAAGTGGCTGAAGGTAAGGTTGTTGCCGTCAGGCTAATTTTAGACAAATTTTCTAAGTTTGGTGAACACGAAGGGGTTTTGGAATATAGTTCACCCAAATACGGTTTGATTCGCACGACCAAATATCGGATTGAGCAAGGTGAGGTGGTGCTAACCGATCCTTTTGAAGTGCATTCTTTTGTCGATAACTTGATCAATATTTCTACTCACTTGATGTTTGCTGAGAACAATTTTGGTAATTCGTTTAAAGATAGAAAGTTAACCATCGCCTATTTAGATCAAAGCAAGCTGCCACAATGGCGACGCTCTAGTTTTTCTACGGTAGAGATTGACGAAGTGTTGGCCGAGTTGGGTGTAAGTGTATAGCGTTGTGATGTGTAATTAAAAAGAAATAAAGCGCCAATTTGGCGCTTTATTTCTTTTTAACGGTGTCCATTTTATGGGGTTGTTTGTTACTTCTTGGTAAGGTTTCTTTAAGATCGTTTAAGCTTTGCTTTCGCATTGGCGTTTTAGCATTTCTTCTTACAGTACTCATATTACCTATGATAACTAAAGCAAATACGACAAAAACTAAAATGATTATCCAGTTATCCATGAGGGGCTTTACCTACGTTATAAACATATTGAGTCATTAACTCAGTTATGTTTTCTAGTATATAAGATTTAGCCGCAATATCGCACTGTTTGAGTTGATCAAAAACGACTCCACTTGTTAACCGTTGTTGCATTTCGCTTGCCAATGGAAAATAAGATAAATGCCAAGGTTCAGCGGCAACACCACCCCGAAATTGATCGTAAGGGAAGTAAAAGCCAAAGTCGTGAGCATTTTGGGCAAGCCATTGGGTTAACTGCCCAAATGGCCCATTGCCTTGATATTCCCATGGTTCAAGCTGTAATTTTTGCTGATCTGTCAGTGCACTTGGGCTATAAAAATCTAAATCAGTTCCCCAATGATGCCGGCTAGTAGCAGGCAGCGCAGAAAACAACATTACGGCTGCTACTTGCTGCCGCTCTTCAAGACCAATGATATCTATTTGTAGGTTATCTATGGTTTTTACAGGCAGTTCACCAGTAAACTTGCGGTTCCAAATAGACAATTGGCGATCAAAACCACGAAAACCACTGGCTATTGCAAGGTCAAATCCAGCATCTTTTGCTGCTGTATGCAGCTGTTGCCAGGCATTTAGTACATCTTTATGTAGCCCTAAATTTTTGGTTATATAGTATATGTGTTGATCACATGATCCAGTTAAAATACTGTTAGTTATTTTCATTACAACAAAACGTTTTTTAACGTTTGATAATAAATATCGGTTAATTGATCAAGATCGTCGCATTTTACACATTCATTCACTTGATGAATGGTGGCATTGCAAGGGCCTAGTTCAACAACTTGTGCGCCTGTAGGCGCAATAAATCGACCGTCTGATGTACCGCCGGATGTTGATAATTCAGTTTCTCTATCAGTAACTGTTTTTATCGCCTTTTTGGTCGCATCTACTAAAACACCGGGCTCTGTAATAAATGGAACACCGTTGTAGGTCCATTTTATTTCGTAGTCAAGTTGGTGTGACTGTAATACAGCGTTAACTTTATCAACGATTTTTTCAGCCGTTAACTCTGTGCTATACCTCAAATTAAACCAAGCCGTTAAATGGCCGGGAACAACATTAGTTGCGCCTGTTCCTGATTGGATATTAGATAATTGAAAGCTGGTTTCGGGGAAGTATTCATTACCATTGTCCCAGTGCAGCTGACTGAGCTCAGCTAATGCTGGCATGGCTAAATGAATTGGATTTTTTACATGCTGTGGATAAGCAACATGACCTTGAACACCAAAAATTTCTAACTCACCCGAAATTGAACCGCGACGGCCATTTTTAACGATATCTCCAACCAAATGGGTGCTTGAAGGCTCACCGACAATACAATAATCAATTTTTTCATTGCGAGCTTCTAATGTATCAATGACTCGGGTAGTACCATTGATAAATGGTCCTTCTTCATCACTGGTAATTAAAAAGGCAATTGATCCCTTGTGGTCGGGATAATCGTTAACAAACCTTTCTGTCGCTACCACCATTGCAGCTAAACTGCCTTTCATGTCGGCAGCGCCTCGGCCGTATAACATACCGTCTTTGATGATTGCTTCAAAAGGTGGAGTATGCCAACGCTCTAGGTTACCAGCAGGCACAACATCGGTATGACCGGCAAAACAAAACACCGGTGCCTCTGTACCCTTGCGACACCACATATTAGTGGTATCGTCAAACACCATAGTTTCAGTATTAAACCCTAAAGGCTCGAGACGGCTTGTCATTAATGGCTGGCAACCAGCATCTTCCGGAGTTACAGAAATGCGCTCTACCAGCGCTTTGGTCAAAGTAATGGTAGGAGATAATATCATTAACAAAAAATCTCTTGGTATTGCGCCGCTTTAAAGCCAATGGCAAAAGTATCTTTTGATACAAGGATAGGGCGCTTTAACAAAGTGGGTTGCTCCAATACTTGAGTATAAGCGACCTCGTCTGAAAGGTTGTTTTTTATGTCATCAGGCAGGTTACGGTAGGTGGTACTGCGTTTGTTAAGCAGGTTGTCCCAATTAGAACGTTCTACAAAACTTGTTAATAGTTCTTCGCTTAAACCGTCTTGGCGGTAATCGTGAAATTGGTAACTAATGTTGTTTTCTTCTAACCACTTGCGTGCTTTTTTGATGGTGTCGCAGTTCTTGATGCCGTATAGAGTTGTCATGTTAGATCACTTGATAATTATTGTTACGCAATGCTGCAATGGCAGCTTCTATTTTATTGGTTTTTACCAAAATATAATCAGTATCAAAGGTAGATATCGCAAATATACTGATGTTGTTATTAGCTAAAACTGATGAAATACTCGATAAAATACCTGTCAGGGTAAAATCTAAAGGCCCTACCACTTCGAGTGCCTGCCAATCTGGCTCACTATCATCACTCACTATATTTACACTGCTGGGAAGCACGATAGACACTTCTTCGAATGTTTTAGCGATAAAATAAATATCTGCGCTAAAAACGGCTGTGGGTATTGCGCTGTCAACAGGCAAACTGTGTATGGTAAATACTTTATCAAGTAACTTTAACGTTAAGTTTTTCATCTGCTTATTCGCTTATAAATTTAGCTTATTACTATAACCTTTAGCTGAACTTAACTCTAGTAGCCATCAGCTAACTAGCTAAGACATTTTAGATATGTTGTAGTTTTTGACAGTTAAGGATCCTTTTACGTCATATTGGTTAAAATAAATAACTTTGATCGTCATGCAATGGCTAGTTGCTGCCAATTTAATGACAATCGTTTATTAACTAATATCCACAAAACCTGTGGATATCATTGTGATTAACCTATTGGGAATGTCTTAAGGTATTGTAATAAAAGGATAAATATTGTTGGTTGTTTTTTGATTAGTTCGTTTTTATTCACAACAGTGTCATTAAATTGTCAAAATATACATTTAACAGGCAAAATTAACTTTTATTGGTAATTTTGCCTGTTAAAATTCAAAAATTTAGTATTTTAGCGTGTATTTTGTATTAAGTTGCTTGAATTGCAGTCAGTGCAATGGTATAGACGATGTCGTCAACTAAAGCGCCACGTGATAGATCGTTAACAGGTTTGTTTAAGCCCTGTAACATTGGACCAATACTGACCACGTCAGCAGATCGTTGAACCGCCTTATAAGTGGTATTTCCCGTATTAAGATCTGGGAAAACAAATACCGTAGCTTGACCAGCAACAGGGCTATTGGGTGCCTTTTGTTTAGCGACGTTTTCCATAATCGCTGCATCATATTGCAATGGCCCATCGATGATAATATCTGGCCTTAATTGTTTAACGATCTCGGTTGCTTTAACCACTTTTTCTACATCAGCACCTCTGCCAGATTTACCCGTGCTGTAACTGATCATCGCGACTTTTGGAAATATACCAAAGCGTTTAGCAGAATCAGCAGATTGAATAGCGATATCGGCCAGTTGCTCAGCATTAGGATCTGGGTTAATTGCACAATCTCCGTAAACCAACACTTGATCAGGTAACAACATAAAAAAGACTGATGACACCAAATTATTGCCTGGGCTAGTTTTAATTAATTGCAGTGCTGGGCGAATGGTATTGGCTGTGGTGTTTACTGCTCCTGACACTAAACCATCTACTTCGTTTTGCGCTAACATTAAGGTGGCCAATAATGTGTTATCTTCCAGTGCTTGCTGTGCCATAAGTTCAGTCATGCCTTTGTGCTTTCTATGTTCAACGAGTACATCAACATATTGCTCTCTTATCGCACTTGGATCTGTAATGATAAGAGTATCTGGCAGCTCAAAACCCTGTTGCTGTGCAATTGTTTCAATAGCTTCGCGTTCACCTAAAATTTGGCAACGTGCAATACCTCGTTCGACACAAATTGCTGCTGCTTTAATGGTTCTTGCATCAGTACCTTCAGGTAAAATGATAAGCTTATCAGCTGATTTTGCACGCTCTGTTAATAAATGCCTAAACGCTGGTGGTGAATATTTTAGATGCTCACCAGCTTGATCCATTAAATGCGCTAACCACTCTTGATCTAAATGATCGGTGACATATTGTTTAACACGATCAAGCCTTTGTTCGTCATCTAGTGGGATCTCGGGATTATAATTCATCAAATAGCGCGATGTTTGCCATGTATCCCAAGGTACGGAAAGTATTGGTAATCCAGCATCAAGCGCTTGTTTACAAAGCTCCATCACTTGTGGCTCTGGCAGGTAACCGTTGGTTAACAGCAGGGCGCCTACTTTTGTACCATTTAGCGCTGACAAACATGTCGCAATGATTATATCTGTTCGATCACCGGGGGTGACAATTAAACGATTGGCCTGTAAATGGCTCACTAAGTTGCCAACGCTGCGAGCACAGAAACTAATACTTCTGATCCGTCGATGAGATATATCGCCCTCGTTAATTACTGTTGCTTGTAAATAGTTACTGATGTCAATTACACGTGGTGCGATCAGATCTATCGACCATGGGACTGTGCCCAATAACGCAAAATTTTTGTTAAATAAATTTAAGTTTTGCCAGTCTTCCAGCGCATATTTTTGCTCATTTTCATGTTCCCGAGGCAATAAGCCTACTTCGTCTTTGTCTGGTGAATTAAGTTTATTAATAATACAGCCAAGCAGGTTTTTAGCTTTCAATCCGCCATATGTTTGCGCGGTTACATCGAGTCTGTCTTCAAAGTCTTCAGGTGAATCTTCATCTGGAGATGCAACCAATACAATATCTGCAGATAGTGCACGTGCAACGTCACGATTAATTCTTGCAGCGTAAGGTTGTCGTGTTGTTGGCAACAATCCTTCAATGATCACCAAGTCATATTCTTTGGCATATTGGTTAAAATTAGCGACAATCTGCTCTAGCACCACCTCATGATTACCATCAGCTATTTGTTGCTCGACGTGGTTTAATGAAAGCGTTAAAGCTCCTGTGTGTTCATGTTGAAATTGCTTAACATTTTTAAGGTAGTTGCGAGATGGCTGGCTGATAGGTTTAAAATGACCAACGCTGATCCCCAATTGTTGGCACGCGTGGTAAAGCCCTAGCGTAACGCTTGTTAAGCCGACACCAAAACCCGCAGGTACTAACATTAATCGTTTAGACATTGCGTTTTTCCTCGGATAACAATTGGTTAGTTTGATTGGCGATCACTAATTCTTCGTTGGTAGGAATAATAAGACAAGGGATGCTAGCTGCCGAAGCGATATTGCAGATTGTTCCACGTTCTAAATTATTGTTGGTATCACTGTTGATGTTGATATGAAGTAGAGCTAAGTGTTGAGTAATTTTTTCTCGAATTAGGCTGGAATTTTCTCCGATGCCACCCGTAAAAATAATACCATCAAGCTGATTAAAGCATACTGCAAATGAGGCGATGGTTTTTGCTGCTTTATATGCAAATATATCAAGAGCAAGTGAAGCTCGGGCATTGCCTTCATTTGCTGCTTGTTCTAATTCTCGACAATCATTGCTAAGGCCAGATAAACCTAATAAACCACTTTGTTTGTTAAGTAAGGTTTTTATTTCCTCTAGCTGATAGCCTAATCGCTCAGCTAAATCAAAGATGATGCCGGCGTCAATATCACCGCTACGAGTGCCCATGATCAAACCTTCAAGCGGTGTCATACCTAAGCTAGTATCAACACTTTGACCCTGTTTCACTGCGGTGACACTGCAGCCATTACCTAAATGCGCACTGATAAAGTTACATTGATTAATAGGCTTGTTTAAGTATTCTGCAGCTTTATTAACCACATAGTAGTGACTTGTACCGTGAAATCCATATTTACGAATACTGTGCTCTTGGTAGAGCTCAAGAGGAATACCATATAAATAAGCATGTTGCGGCAACGTTTGGTGAAAAGCTGTATCAAAAACGGCCACTTGTGGTAGGTCGGGAAATGCTTTTAAACAGGCCTCTATACCAATCACATTGGCAGGATTGTGCAAAGGGGCAAGGGGCGACAAGGTTTTTATATTGTCGATGACTTGCGTATCTAGCAATGTCGGTTGATTAAACTTTTCACCGCCGTGCACAACTCGGTGTCCAATGGCCTGTATGAGTGCCATAAGACTTTGTTCAGTTAAAAACTTAACAATTGAATCCAATGCTGCTTGATGATCGTATGGAGATTTTAAGGGCAATGACTGTTTTGTCTGTTGGTACTTTAGTGTGATAGAACCTTGAGGGCTTTGCAATTGTTCTGCTATGCCTTCGAGCATTACGGATTTGTCGGCAGGGTTAATAACGGAAAATTTTAATGAAGAGCTGCCACAATTTATAACGAGTATTTGACTTTGCATATAAATCACTTTTTCTTTGAGATTGAACACATTATACGACAACAACACTACTGTAATGTTTGATGCTGTTCAAAGTTTTATATTTATTGCTTAAATTTCGACCGACAGATGACTTTGTGCTATCTTTTTAAAATAGAGTTGTTATAGTGTGTGGCCTATGAATATGAGTGTTGTTGAAATTATTAAGTTAGGTCGAAAGTACATGAACCTATGGCCCGAAAGGTCAGAATTGGCGCAGTACTTTTCAGAATATCGTGCAATTCAAGTTGCTCGTTTAGCCTGTCGTTACTTGCCTGGCGTTGCGTTGTTTATATTTGTTATGCAACTTTATCTCGGTGGTATTCAGGTATTGCCTCAGTCAATTGTTTATGCCGTATTTATTTTAAGTATTCCAATTCAAGCTTTGATTATGTTGGGTGTTAAAGCGGATAAGTTTTTACCTCCTTCGCTAGCCGCGTGGTACAAAGAGGGGGTCGCAAAGTATAATCAACGAGGCGGCAGTATTAAATTATCGATGCAAAAGCCTCGCTATGTTAATTTAGCGGAGCTGTTAAAGCTCAGTTATACTGCGTCTAATTAAAAAAACATTTCATATCAAAAAAGCCGCTATTAGCGGCTTTTTTGATATGTGCGGATCATAAAGTCAGCTTGGCAATTAAATTGCTCTAATTGCGCTAACTCTTTTTTGACTTGTTCACTTGCTTTAAAAGCGAAAGGTGTCATTGACAGTAAATTCAAAATATCATCCCCTGAAGATAGCTCCATTTCATAACTAAGCTGTTCTTGATGCAACAAAGTTAAGTGCGAAATAGGAGATTTATTTTCATCATGTTGTTGTGCATTGATATATATTTTTTCTTTTAAAGCATGCAAATGGTTTTTGGCTGGTGTTACGGTAATCAAAATACCGTCAAATGCTAATACACGAGTAAACTCAGCTTCCAAAATTGGCGCATATACTGAAACTAGTGCATTAAACGTTTGATCAGCGAAAGGTAAGTGTGAAAGAGTAGCAACACAAAAGTGATTATCTTTGTATTTTTTTGCTGCCTTTTTAATAGCTTCTTTAGCGATGTCTACACCATATATATTCGCTTTAGTTTGAGCCAATTGATGAGTGTAATATCCTTCGCCGCAACCAGCATCTAAAATGTTACCTTGGTCTTTTTTATATTGTGCAAGCAAAGAGGCGAGTTTTGACACCAAAGGTTGGTAATAACCCTTTTCAAGAAAAGCACGGCGTGCATTGACCATGGCTTTATTATCGCCAGGTTGTTTGGATTGTTTGAGTTGTACTGGCAGTAAATTTACATAACCTTCTTTGGCCAAATCAAAGCTATGGTTATTACCACAGCAAAAAACCTTATCTTTTAATGTTAGTGACGTTTGGCAAATAGGGCACTGATAATCAGGGTGTTTAAGTGTCATAGTAAGTAGGGGTGTTACACACCCCATGTATCAATTTATTTAAATGTTGACCAAATTGGTGCATGGTCGGACGGTTTTTCGATGCCTCGAAGTTCATAATCGATATCTGATTCAATGCAGCTTTTTGCTAAATTTTCTGTTGCCAAAACAACATCAATTCTCAGGCCTCGATTATCATCAAATCCACGAGAGCGATAATCAAACCATGAATAACGATCAGTTGCTTCTGGGCTAAGTTCTCTGAAGGTGTCTTTAAACCCCCAGTTAAGTAAAGTAGCTAACCATTGGCGCTCTTCAGGCTGGAAACTACATTTTCCTGTTTTTAACCAGCGTTTACGGTTAACTTCACCAATGCCAATATCTAAGTCAATGGGAGAAATATTAATATCTCCCATGACAATAATATTTTCATCTGGCGTGTGATGATCGTTTAAGTAGGTCATTAAATCTTTATAAAACTGGCGCTTGTATGGGAACTTAGTTTCGTGCGCGATATTGTCGCCTTGTGGGAAATAACCATTTAAAACGGTTACTTTATCACCGTGATCATTGGTGGTTGTTACCATGATCATACGTTTTTGTGATTCTTCTGTATCAGTAGGGAAGCCTTTAACAACAACGTCTGCAGGCTTTTTACATAACATAGCTACGCCGTAATGTGCTTTTTGGCCATGAAAGTATACGTGATAGCCCATTGCTTCAACATCTGCTAATGGAAAAGCTTCATCATGTACTTTGATTTCTTGCAATCCAATAATGTCTGGCTGATGTTTATCAATAACTGCTTGAAGTTGATGTAGTCTGGCTCTTAAGCCATTTATATTAAAAGAGATGACTTTCATGATGATCTTGTTATTACTGATTTTAAAGGCGAAATGTTAACACAGTTCACCAGCTAAACTAATACCAATAAAGATAAATATTTGGATAATTTACCCGATTTTTCGTGCTAAAAGTTAAGGTTGTTGACAAGTACTTTAAAAAAACTCGATGTCTTCATCGTCTTGGTCATTGGCGTGTTTGTTTGCCATGGCTTGTCTAAACTCACTCAATGCCTGCTCAACGGACATACCTGAAAGCACATTATCAAACATGATTCTTTCTTCTTCCATGGTGTATTTTGAACGAATTGATTGTTGCAATTCTTGCCATTTAGGCGGTGAGTACAAGCTGCTAGGATCTGCAATAAGCTCTGCCAATGCCGTTAAACTTAAACTGACGTGATCAAGCCGTTGCGTTAGTTTGTCATAAAACTGAAAGGCAATTATAGACGCCTGAACTTTGTCCATCGCGGTATTAGTTGAGCCTTCAATGATTGACTTAAGTTTATCCGGAATTTGTTTTTCGCTTTGTTTTGGTAGCTTTTCAATAGAAGTTTGAATATCTCTAAGATTAGTTGCCAGTGCAGTAAATGATTGGGATAAAACTGAAACGGAGGAGTGACCTTCATTCATTGATTGGTCAATTTGTGCTACCGCCAAATTTAACATTAAAATAGTTTCACGCAGTTGGCTCCAATCTAGATCAGGTTGGGCGGCGCTAGAACCAGCAAAAGTCGTCATTCTATACTCCTTTACAGTCGTGGTTACTTTTGAAATAAAAGCTAATCGATTGTTTTGAGTATAGAAGTATTTTTAAATCGCGCTAATTCGTTTAAGCCAATGTGCCAAATATTTTATCGCCTGCATCTCCAAGGCCTGGCAAGATGTAACCATGCTCGTTTATTTTCTCATCTAATGAGGCAATGTAGACGCTAATATCAGGGTGTGCTGTAGTTAAGGCTTCTAAGCCTTCAGGCGCTGCGACTAGAAATATAGCGCTGATGTTTTTACAGCCAGAATTCTTCAACATAGTAATTGAAGCGATGGCAGAACCACCAGTTGCTAACATTGGATCGAGTACAAATGCTCTACGTTGGTCGATGTCATTAACTAGGTTTTCGTAGTATGTTTCGATGCCAATAGATACCGCACCATTTTCAGATCTAGTTATATCGTCATCATTACGTTTTAGGCCAACTAGGCTGATTTTAGCATTTGGTAGTAAGCTCAACGCCCCGTTTAACATACCCATGCCAGCTCTTAAAATAGGTACCAATGTTGGGGATTTTTCGTTCAACATAGGCGCCATAATATCACCAGACCAACACTTGATAGGCTTATTACTTATTGTCATAGAACGGGTTGCGTCGGTCATTAATAATGCCGATACTTCATTGGTTAATTCGCGAAAGCTTTTTACCGAAATATTATGCTCTCGCAATAACGATACCTTGTGTTTTACCAAAGGGTGATCACTGATATGTACGGCCATCACGGTGTCCTCTTTAATCTGCGTTTACGTTACCAAACTAGCTGTTTGAAGTGAGCGCGACATAACGACTCATATCTTTCATTACCACCGACTTCAATTTGAGCGCCTGTCGTGGCCACCTTGCCTTGTTGATCACGGCGTACGACAAAGTTGGCTTTTTTACCACAGTGACAAATGGTTTTTAATTCAATGAGTTTATCTGCCCAAGCGAGCAGGGCTGCACTGCCGCCGAATGTCTCTCCCATAAAATCTGTACGAATGCCATAAGCTAACACTGGAATATTAAATTCATCTACAATATCAGTTAACTGTTTAACTTGTACTTTAGTTAAAAACTGGGCTTCATCAATGAGCACACAATCGACATGATGTTTTGCGGTAAGCTCAGAGACTTGTTGATAGATGTTAGTGTTTTCATCAAATAAACTCGCTTGAGCATCAATGCCTAAACGCGAGGAAATTTTACCAACAGCATATCTGTCATCAATGGCTGCAGTAAACAACAGCGTATTCATGCCACGTTCGCGGTAGTTGTATGACGATTGCAACAAGTGCGTCGATTTACCTGCATTCATGGTTGAATAATAAAAATAAAGCTGCGCCATGTTAGTAGCTCGATTGACTATTAGCGTCTAATTGTTGACCAGAAATAGTTGCTTTTAAGCTACCTAACAGGCCACTAGCACCAAACCTAAAGTGAATAGCATCAAGCCATGATGCGCCAAGAAGGTCCATAACCAGTGCCAAGTAAACTTCAGCATCTTCAACGGTTCTAACACCACCAGCAGCTTTAAATCCTATGTTCGGGTTTTTATCGTTTATCACAGATAACATAACCTTTGCAGCTTCTGGTGTAGCGTTTACTGGTACTTTACCAGTAGAAGTTTTAATAAAATCAGCACCAGCATCGATAGAAATTTCGCTCGCTTTTTTAATTAATTCAGGCGTTTTTAATTCGCCTGACTCAATAATGACTTTTAGTGCTACCGATCTTCCACAAGCGCGTTTACATGCTTGCACAAGTTCAAAACCTATATTTTCATTGCCAGCCATTAGTGCTTTATAGGGGAATACAACATCAACTTCATCGGCGCCTAATGCGACAGCTTCAGCTGTTTCTTTAACGGCTTGATTAACATCATCATTGCCATGAGGAAAATTAGTCACAGTCGCAATTTTTACATCGGCAACACCTAAGTCTTCAAATGCTTTTTTTGCCACAGGAATAAAACGAGGAAAAATACAAATGGCAGCGGTGTGGCCATACGCAGAGGCAGCTTGTTGGCATAAGTCAATAATGTCTTGGTCTGTTTCTTGATCCGTCAAGCTTGTTAAGTCCATCAATGTTAGTGCTAAAGTAGCGATTTGTTGTTTATCACTCATTTGAAAACTCCTAGAGACTTAAAAACACACCAGCAATAGCGGCGCTCATTAAATTAGCAAGTGTTGCAGCTATCATAGCCTTAAGGCCAAGACGCGCTATATCATGACGACGAGAAGGAGCCATAGAACCTATACCACCCAATAAAATTGCTATTGAAGAAAGGTTGGCAAAACCACATAACGCAAAAGTAACAATGGCTTGTGTGGTAGGGCTTAACGTGTCTTTGATTTCAACAAAATTCACATAGGCAAAAAATTCATTGATAACAATTTTTTGACCAATAAAGCTACCGGCTTGCAACATTTCGTTGGCTGGAACACCAATAACAAAAGCAAACGGTGCAAATAAATACCCTAACATCCACTCAATGGTGATGTGGTCATAGCCAAATAAACCACCAAGACCACCAACTAACATATTTAACAATGCAATTAATGCAATAAAGGCAAGTAGCATAGCACCAACATTAACGGCAAGCTTTACACCTGATGCTGCACCAGCTGCTGCTGCATCAATCACGTTAATGGGTTTATCGTCGCCGTCATCCATGCCCAATTCATCTGTTTGAATTTTATCGTGTTCAGTTTCAGGCATGATCATTTTAGCCATAAGTAAACCGCCTGGGGCTGCCATAAATGAAGCGGCAATGAGGTATTTTAACTCAACACCTAAACCAGCGTAGCCAGCAAGTATTGAGCCTGCCACAGACGCTAAGCCACCAACCATAATGGCAAATAGCTCTGAGTTGGTCATTCTTGAAATATAAGGTCTTACTACAAGTGGAGCTTCGGTTTGACCGACAAAAATATTAGCAGTTGCAGAAAGAGACTCTGGTTTGCTGGTTTTTAATAATTTTTGTAATCCGCCACCTATGATGCGGACAACCCATTGCATAATGCCTAAGTAGTACAAAACGGCGATAAGAGATGAAAAGAAGATAATGACAGGGAGGACACGAACGGCAAAAACAAATCCAACGCCGTTATTAAACATGGCGTCGGTGCCTAAGCCACCAAAGATAAAATTGATACCAGCTTTGGCGCTATCAATAACACTTTGTACCCCATTAGTGACTGACTCAAGTACATCTTTACCAAATGGTACGTAGAGTACAAAGGCGCCTAAAATCAATTGGAGTAAAAATGCAAAACCTACGGTTCGAAAATTAATAGCTTTGCGATTTGAACTGAGGAAATAGGCGACACCTAACAGTAATGCGATACCTATTACGCCGTGTAATGCTCCCATGAAGTCATTCCTTATTATTATTTATTTATCAGTTGACGTATTTTGGCTTTGATAACTTCAATAGCCATTCGGTTTTTTCCACCACGGGTTACAATAATATCAGCCCATGATTTTGATGGTTCTATATGTTGATAATACATAGGACGAACCGTTTTTTCATATTGTTGTGTAATTGAATCTAAACTTCTTCCGCGCTCTACCATATCGCGCTTGATCCTGCGAATGAGGCAAATGTCTAACGGAGTATCGATATAAATTTTCATATTAAAGCTGTCACGTAGCGCTTTATTTGAAAATAACAAAATACCTTCCACTAAAATGATTGGTGTTGGTGCAATATCGATTGTATTTGTTGTTCTTGTGTGTGTTTTGTAACAGTACACTGGACTTTTAATAGTTTTATTTTCGGTTAGTTGATGCAGTTGCTCTGTTAACAGTTCATGTTCAAAAGCATCAGGGTGGTCATAATTGGTTTGTTCTCTTATCGCTAAAGGGATGTGGTCTTGCGCTTTGTAATAAGCATCTTCTTTGATGATAGAGATGCCATTTTCTCCCAATTCAGGGAAAAGCTCGTCATAGATAGTTTGTGCAAACAAACTTTTACCAGATGCTGATGCACCGGTTATTGCAATAATCGTGGGTTTATTGGTTAACAATCGCGGAAGCCTATTTCTATTTATTTAAATAAATGCGCTAATTAGTCGTTATTATGAACGAATTTCTGCAGAATTCATTAGAGCAATTTATTTCTTTTACTATAACTAAAAGGTCAAAAGTGATAAATTAACATAACTTGACTAAATGGTCATGAATTTTCATCAATTAACGCAGGATTGTATTATGGCACGCGCAATAATTTTAGTTTTAGATAGTTTTGGTATTGGTGAAGCGCCAGATGCAGACAAATTTGGTGATCAAGGAGCGAATACCTTTGCTCATCTGTCAAAAGTATACTTTGAACAAACTGAAAAGCTGATAGATTTACCTAACTTAAGTCAAATGGGGTTGATTAAAGCAGCTGAGTCTGCAGGCAAAAAAAGCTTTCCTCATCAAGACTATGCTGTTACCAAAGGGGCATACGGCTATGCTGGCGAATTAAGCAGCGGTAAAGATACACCAAGTGGACATTGGGAAATGGCTGGCGTGCCTGTCCTGTTTGATTGGGGCTACTTTACAGACAAAGAAAATAGTTTTCCTCAGGCTTTAATGGATGAAATTAATAAGGCAACAGGTATTGAGGGCTTTTTAGGTAATTGTCATGCCTCTGGAACTGACATCATTGCGCGTCTCGGTGAAGAACATATTCGCACCGGGTTACCAATTTGCTATACATCAGCAGATAGTGTTTTTCAGGTAGCGGCGCATGAGGAACACTTTGGATTAGAAAACTTATATCAATATTGTGAGCAGGTCAGGGCGCTTTTAGATGACTACAATATTGGTCGAGTAATCGCACGTCCTTTTGTTGGAAATGATGCATCTGATTTTGTCAGAACCGGTAATCGTCGCGATTATTCGGTATTACCACCAGCACCTACCGTATTAGATCGAATGGTTGAAAGTGGTGGTAACGTCATCAGTATTGGTAAAATTTCCGATATTTATGCTCATCAAGGGATCACCAGTAAAACGAAAGCAACCGGTATTGACGCCCTTGTCGACGCAACAATTGAACACCTGAATAAAGAACCACAACAATCGATTATTTTTACTAACCTAGTCAACTTTGATCAAGACTTTGGTCATCGACGTGATCCGGTTGGTTATGCTCAAGCTTTAGAGTTATTTGATGCAAGATTGCCTGAAATATACGCTGCAATGGCAGACGAAGATATTTTATTTTTAATTGCCGATCACGGTTGCGACCCTACGTGGCATGGCAATGACCACACTAGAGAATATGTACCAATGTTGGCCTATCATCATAATATTTCACAAGTTAATTTAGGTGAACGCAGTACATTTGCAGATTTAGGGCAAACCATTGCACAGATGTTTAATTTAGAAAAACTCGATTATGGTGTCAGTTTTTTCAATGACTTAAACTTTAAAAGCGGTAAATAGGATAAATCTCGGCTATAATTGCTGCGAAAATTCTGTAAAAACATTAAAAGTCCTTGGGAGAGAACTAAATGAAAGTGTTCGGACGTTCGACACTTGCGCGTGCTGTGCAGGTGGCCTTACTAGCATCTTCAGTTAATTATTCCGCAACTGCACTAGCCGAAGAAGCCGATCAAGAAAAAGCATCTGGATTAGAAGTCATCGAAGTTACTTCACGTAAACGTGTTGAAACGGTTAAAGATGTCCCTGCTACAGTTACCGCCATGTCATCAGAAAACATCAATGATTATTTGGGCGCCGGTGAAAATATTCGTGCGTTAGCTGGCCGAGTGCCAAGTTTACAAATTGAATCATCTAATGGTCGCCAATCTCCACGTTTTTATATTCGTGGTTTAGGTAATACTGACTTCGATGTTAATGCTAACCAACCTGTGTCAATGGTGTTGGATGAAATCACTTTGGAAAACTCTGTACTGAAGGGTGTGCCATTGTTTGATGTGGCACGTGTTGAAGTGTTAAATGGTCCTCAAGGTACATTATTTGGACGAAACACCACCGCAGGTATTGTCAAAATTGATACAATCACCCCTGATTTTGATAATTCTGGTTACGCCAAAGCGGGCTATGGTAGCCGCGGCACTATGTTTATTGAAGGAGCAAAAAACTTTGAACTTTCAGATACTTTTGCGGCTCGCGCTTCAATTAAGTATCAAGAACGTGATCCGTGGGTAGATAATCTAACTACGGGTAAAGAATACGGCGGGTATGATGAGCTTGCCTATCGCTTACAGTTTTTATACGACAATGGTAGCGACACACGTGCTTTGTTAAAGCTTCACGGCTTTGACCAAGATGGTGATATGCCACAAATTTTCTACGGCAATGCGCTAGAAGCAGGCAAAGAAGGTTTACGTAAGGGCTTTGATGAGAGCAAAATTTATCATGATAGCCAATCAGGTTTTGATATGGAGCACTCAGGTGGTTCATTAAAAATTGAACATGATTTTTCCGATGTAACTTTCACTTCAATCACAGGTTACGATTCGGTAGAGAGCTTTAGCTACGCTGACATCGATGGTGGTGTTACTGATTTTTCTGGCATACCTAACCAATTAGGCAAACAGCTTTGGTTTAATGTTGCCTCTGGTGATGGCCTTTCAGATCATTATCAATTTACTCAAGAGCTTCGTATTTCAGGTGAATTAGAAAATATCTTCTATCAAGTAGGAGTATTTTACTTCAAAGAAGACTTCACGGTTGATAACAAAGATTTAGACCTTGATGGCAATACGACTAACTTTATCCAGGTAGACCAACTTACCGAATCAAAGGCAATCTTTGGACAGGTAGAGTACAAGCCAGATGATAAATGGGCATTTACATTGGGCTTACGTTACACCGCGGATGACAAAGAGTTAGATATTCGTGAAGGTGGTACTAAAAACGTATTAACTACTATCGATAAAGACGACAGTTATGGCAACTGGGATGTTGCAGCTCGTTACACAATCAATGATGACTGGACAGCGTTTGCTCGTATTGGTAATGCATCACGTGGACCGGTAACTATTGGTCGATTTGGCTCTCCAAGTGAAGCTGAAACTGAAACATTAACCTCATTTGAAACCGGTTTAAAAGGTTTTATTTGGGATGGTAACGCTAGATTTAATATCACGGCATACAGTTATGATATCGAAGATCATCAGTTAACAGGCACGGGTGGCGACGCTAATACCAATGCGCTTTACAATGCGGATAATACTAAAGGTTCAGGTATTGAAACCACATTAGAAGCGATTGTCACTGATAACTTAAGTTTTAATTTGAACTTAAGTTACAACAAAACTGAAATTGAAGATAAAGAATTACGTGTTGAGCGTTGTGGTTCTACACCAACTTGTAGTTCTCCTGATACTGTTGCAGAAGTTGTTGATGGTCCATTTGGCCCTATCACTCGTGTTTTTGTTAACGGTAACCCGTTACCGAGAGCACCTGAGTGGTTAGCTAACATTGCGTTGAACTATGAATACCCAATGGAAAATGGTGTATTCATTGCTCAAACAGACTGGAACTATCGTAGTGACTCAAATATCTTTTTATATGAAGCAAAAGAGTTTGTTGCCGAATCACGTTGGATTGGTGGTGTAAGATTAGCCTATCAAAGCGATGATGAATGGGAAGTTGCATTAGTTGGACGTAACATTACTGATAAAGTCGTTGTTGATGGCGCGTTAGACTTCTTAAACTTAACGGCGTTTGTTAACGAACCACGCTTTTGGGGTGTAGAAGTTAGCTATCGTTTTGAATAGTAATATTCTGTAAAACAAAAAAAAACCGGTGCTTGCACCGGTTTTTTATTTCATCAAATTTTGATGATTAAAGCACACTTTCCAGTGTTAGCTCCATCATATCTTTAAAAGTTAGCTCTCGCTCTTGCGCGGTTGTTTGTTCGCCTGTTTTGATATGGTCACTGACAGTAAATACCGCCAACGCTTTTTTACCATATTCTGCAGCAACACCATATAAACCAGCTGCTTCCATTTCTACCGCTAGTACACCCATGTTTTCCATTGTTGCAAACATTTCAGGCTGTGGTGTATAAAATAAATCAGCGGTAAATACGTTACCCACATGAACTTTTTTGCCCAATCTTTCTGCCGTTTTCACCACATTGTGTAATAAACCAAAGTCAGCTGATGCGGCAAAGTCACATTGATTAAAGCGTTGACGATTGACGTTTGAATCAGTGCTAGCACTCATACCAACAATTACATCTCTGATTTTAATATCGTCACGAACTGCGCCACATGAGCCAATGCGGATAATATTTTCCACACCGTAATCTTTATATAACTCGGTGGCATAAATAGAAATTGATGGAATGCCCATACCTGAGCCCATTACCGATACGGGTTGGCCTTTGTAAGTACCGGTAAAACCAAGCATGTTACGTACACGGGTAACACATTTAGCGTCTTCTAAAAAATTTTCTGCAATAAATTTAGCGCGCAATGGGTCGCCTGGCATTAGAACTGTTTTTGCAAAATCGCCTACATTGGCTTCAATGTGTGGTGTTGTCATTGAGATATACCTTTTATATAAAAATTTACCTCAGTAAGTTTCAAGCCAGTGCCATCGACACTGCTATCAAGGATTTTTTACTGAAACAGGGTTACATTTTCGTTAAATATTTTAGCTGAAGAATTTTTCCATAATCCACTGATATGCCATTCCGCCAATATAAATGCCCACGATACCCATGATCCCCGAAAGTACAGGTGGTGCAGGTAAAGGCAGTTTAACTGCGGAAAATATGATGCCTACAAGTGTGCCAGCAAACAACGCGAGTAAAATTTCAGACATAAAACACTCTCTATTATAGTTGGTGGTTGAACCTTGTTTTATTAAGTAGTGCTTGCTTTTCACTGTCAGATAAAAAGCTCGCGCTAACCGCATTTCGCTGTAGCCTAGAAATTTGCTCTGGCGTGAGCGATACAATGTTTTTAGCTAATTCAAATTCATGCAGTAATTCAATATTCTCTACTGCAGGATCGTCAGTATTTAAGCAAACTAATAGCTCTTTCTCAAGAAATATCTTGACCGGATGGTCAGCTAGGTTGGTGATGGTTCCTGTTTGATAATTTGATGTTAAACACGACTCTATTGCTATGTTGTTGTTTTTCATAAAGTCCATCAGTGCTTCGTCATGTTGACAAGCAACGCCATGTCCAATGCGTGTTGCACCTAGTTCAGTTATTGCTTGCTTTACGCTTTCACTTCCTGCGGCTTCTCCAGCATGAACGGTAATTTGCATCTCTGCGTTTCTTGCCCGCTTAAAATGTTCTAAAAACATAGAACCAGGCTTGTTAAATTCGTCTCCGGCTAGGTCTACGGCAACGATGTTATCTTTCCCGGTTAATATGGCGTCTAACTCACGAGCACATGCTTCTACACCAAAAGTGCGACTCATGATGCCAATCAAATTGATATCGACGTTAAAGGTTTTTATACCTTGTTGAATACCATCGATGACGGCTTCAACCACACCTTCAATTGGTAGTTGGTGGGTCATTGCCATGTAATAAGGTGAAAAGCGCAGTTCAGCATAGTCAATTTTTGCGTTATACACATCTTCTACGTTTTCAAAAGCAATACGTTTGACATCATCTAATGAGGTTAGCACTTTTACGCCCCAATCGAGTTTTGATAAAAAGGCTAGTAGATCTGGTTCGCTTTTTTGAATTTGTACATGAGGTAAAAAACTTTCAAATGATGTACTTGGTAATTCAATACCGTTTTGTTGGGCTAGTTGCCAAATGGTTGATGGGCGAATGTTGCCATCTAAATGGCGGTGAATATCTACCAAGGGTAAATTTGCATCAATCATATATTTGTCTTGTCCTAAACACTTTATGTGTTATTTGCATTTAAAATTTTAGCTATTGTGTAATTATATCGTCTTTTTCGTACTTTATGTTGGTATTGTTGGGCCAAGTAAGATAGATTAGCCGACGGGCCAATTATCTAGGTGTCTAGACGTATATAAAACACAAACAAAGAAGTATATAGAGAAAAATTATGTTCTACCAAACCGACGACGTTCGTATCGAAAAAATCAAAGAATTATTACCGCCAGTAGCATTACTGGAACGATTTCCAGCTTCAGAAAAAGCCTCTGAAACCGTGTTTAGTGGTAGAACAGCAATTAGCAAAATATTTAATCATGAAGATGATAGGTTATTAGTTGTCATCGGTCCTTGTTCTATCCATGACACTGATGCAGCAATCGAATATGGCAATCGTCTTGTTCAATTGAGAGAAAAATATGCTGACAATTTAGAAATTGTCATGAGAGTTTATTTTGAAAAGCCTCGTACAACTGTCGGCTGGAAAGGTCTTATTAATGATCCAGATTTAGACAATAGCTTTAAAATAAATGACGGCCTTAGAAAAGGGCGCAAGTTATTAGCCGATTTAAATGATTTGGGTTTACCAACCGCGGGTGAGTTTTTAGATATGATCACGCCACAATACATGGCAGATTTGATGTGTTGGGGAGCCATAGGAGCTCGAACTACAGAAAGCCAAGTACACCGTGAGTTAGCATCAGGTTTGTCTTGCCCTGTAGGTTTTAAAAACGGGACTGACGGTACCATTAAAATAGCCATAGATGCCATTGGCTCAGCGAGTGCTTCACATCACTTTCTATCGGTTACTAAATATGGACATTCTGCCATAGTGCAAACGACAGGAAACAAAGATTGCCATATCATTTTACGTGGTGGTAAAAAGCCAAACTATGACGCTGAAAGTGTGAAAGAAATAACGGAGCAGTTGGCTGCCGCTTCACTTAACACCAAAATTATGATCGATTTTAGTCATGGTAATTCAAGCAAGAAGTTTGAGAATCAAATGTTGGTTTGTGAAGATGTCAGCAACCAAATCGCTCAAGGCAATGACAATATTTTTGGTGTGATGGTTGAGAGTCATCTCGTAGAAGGTCGTCAAGATTTAATTGACGGTAAGGCTAATACCTATGGCCAATCAATCACTGATGCATGTATCGGTTGGCAAGACACCGAAAGACTATTAGCACAGTTAAACAGTGCAGTCGCAGCACGTAAAAATAAATAATCAAACTAAGGCCGGTCAACCGGCCTTTTTTAATCTTCACTTACTTGTTAAATCTTTAATTATCTAGTTAATACTTCGGCGAAACTTGCAAATACAACTGAACTGCTATACTGAATCTACAGATAATTAAAAAATAAATGTAGTACATGGAAATGGCTGTTAACTCACTTATGCAGAAGCTAAGTACTCACCACCGCTTTACCTTACACACTCTTTTGGGAAATACACCTGACAATAACACTCTGCTAGAACTTTGCTCTATTTCTATTCAGTTTATTTTGCCTATGCTGGCTTATCGGTTTGCATTAACACAAACCGGTAATACAAGGGAGCTGACCAGGTTAGGTAGCCACAAACAATGAAGCTTAAAACGGTATTACTCGTTTCTATTTTTACAGGCTGTATTGTACCCATCCTTTTGGCATTTAGTTTTTTTGTAAAACAAGATACTGGGTTTAGAGAGCAGCAATTGCTCCAGCAACTTAATGACATAGCAACCATTCAACATCAGCGTATAAAACAATACATAGATGCTAAAAGTAATGAGATTAGTCTGATAAAAAACAGTAACAAACTTGAAGAATTAATAACCAAAGATTATTTCTTCGAATACGAACATACTCAAGTTAAACATCTGTTGAGTGATGTTTTACAAGCAGATCCCTCAATCAAAGCTATCAGTTTGTTTAACCAAAGTGGTCGATTGATATTAACGACAAATCAAACCTTAGAGCACAGCCATTTACATGGTTTTGACATAGTAAGTGACACAACACTGACTAGCCCCGACATTCAAATTTTGTCAATTGACGGCTCACTCATTATTGATGTGTTTGATCGTATTGATATGCAAAACAAAGTCGTTGGTTTTATTTCTGTTAAGTTCAGTACCGACGAATTATTTAAGATTTTGAGTGACCATACAGGTTTAGGAAAGTCAGGTGAGATCGTATTAGCAGGTACAGATCCCAATGGCAATCACCTGTATTTGATGCCGACGCGGCACAACAGTAAATTGGCGTTACAAAAACTGTCAGTTAAAGATAGCGAAAACAAGCTACTTATCGATACATTAGACGGACAATCGTCTCACCAATTAGACTATTTAGATTATAGAAAAGTGCCCGTTATTGCGATTGCTCGTCATATTCCAGAAACTGGCTGGGGCATGATTGTCAAATTAGATAAAGATGAAGCATACCAACTGATCAATATGTATAAAGAGCAGAGCTTGTATGTATTAGCGTTTTGTCTTTTAGGTATTTATCTTATTAGTCACATTTTGGCTAGATCACTTTCTAACCCCTTTAATTTACTGCATCAAGCTATTTTAAACTTGTCCAAGCGGGACAAATCGACGGTTATTCCAAGAATAAAAATCGAAGAAGTCGATAAGATAGGGCAGGAATTCAATCGTTTAGCCGAAAACCTATACGAAACAGAATCACATTTACATGAATCAATTAAAGAGCTAACGCGCTTAAATATGGAGTTATTCTCTTCCGCTGAAAGGTTTAAACGCTGGAGAGAGTCCAATTTTATTGGCATAGTGCAATCTAATGCTCAAGGTGATGTATTAACGGCAAATTCAACTTTTCTTAATATGATAGGGTACAGTGAGTTAGAGGTCACACAAGGTCAAGTTAATTGGTCAAATCTTACGCCAGAAAAATTTAAGCAACTAGATGAAAAAGCTTTAAATGAGGCTCAAGTCAAAGGGTATTGGACTCCCTTTGAAAAACAGCTACAGCATAAATCGGGTCACTTTGTACCGATTCTTATTGGCGGTTCAATTTTTCAGCACGACTCTCAAGAATTAATTTTGTTTGTTATAGACTTAACTGAGAAATATCAACAACTTGAAGAGCTAGATCAATATCGAGGTATTATTGAAAACTCGAATGATTTGTTTGCATTTGTTGATCAAAGTTACCGATTTAAAGCGGTTAATCAAAAATACTTAGAACTTCATGGTCTGACAAGAGAAAACGTCATTGGCCATTATGTGTATGAAATATTGGGTGAAAAAGTATTTTACGAAAAACTCAAACCGAAAGTAGATAAAGCATTATTGGGGCAGGTCATCACCTTTAATGAAAAATTCAACTTCCCAAACACTGGCGAAATGATTTTACATGTAACTTACACGCCGTATTTAGATGATAGTGATCAAATTATTGGTTTTATCTTCAGAGGTGAAGATATTACTGAGTTAACGGTGAAAGAGCAGCTGTTGCAAATAAAAGATGAGCAGCAATCACATATATTATCCTCTATGCTCGAGGGGGTTATGACGTCAGATGCACAAGGGAAAATCTTGTCTTTTAATGCGCAAGCCGAGCTTATTTTTGGATACAAAGAGAGTGAAGTTTTAGGTCAAAGTGTCAAAATGTTAATGCCAGTTGAGGATGCTAAAGGGCATGATCAAAAACTAGAACGTTATTTGGTTAAACGTACATCACACTTTATCGGTAACAAGTTAGGACAAATGGTGACGGCCAAACATAAAACTGGTCGACACTTTCCTATTAAGCTATCTATTGATGAATTGCCCAAAACGGAAAACGGAGAAACCCACTTTATTGCGAGTTGCCAAGATTTAACCGAAATAGAAGCACAAAAATCATTGTTAAATAGAAGTTTAAAAATGGAGTCTTTAGGTAAAGTGGCTGGTGGGGTTGCTCATGATTTCAATAATATATTAGGCATTATCATGGGATATGCCAGTTTGCTGAGCCTAGGTAATGACAAGACAGAAAAATATGCTAACGCGATTGAAAAAGCCTGTAAAAGAGGTAGTAAACTCACTAAAAGTTTACTTACATTTGCCAAACAGCGCACTAACAGTCAAGAGCAATGCGACATCAATAAAATCATTGCTGAAAATGAAGATTTACTGCGTACAGCCCTAACATCAAGAATTGAATTGTCACTTGAGTTAGAGAGATCGTTACCAGTAATTTGTGTAGAAAAAAGTCAGTTAGAAGATCTGCTACTTAATATGTCAATTAATGCTAAGCATGCAATGAAAGACGTTGGCACACTAAAAATTGGCACCGAGCAAACAAGACTTAACCAACATAAAGCGACTATGTTGGACTTACCAGAAGGTGATTATGTTAAATTGTGGATTGAAGATAACGGTTGCGGTATCGCCAAGGAAAATCTAAATAAAATATTTGAGCCGTTTTATACCACTAAAGCAGAAATGGGTAATGGTTTAGGTTTGTCCCAGTGTTATGGTTTTGTTAAGGCGTCAGGAGGTAGTATCGATGTGTTGTCTACTGTAAATGTTGGCACTAAATTTATTGTTTATTTTCCAGTATCCGATCACTGTTTAACGAGACATATCAAAGAATCTGGGCATACACAAAACATTAAATTGGGTGCTCTAATAAAGAATGTGCTAGTAGTAGACGATGAGCCAGAGATAGCTAACGTGAACGCCTCTATTTTAGAACAAGAAGGCGTTGACGTCGTGATATGTACCAGCGCAAATGAAGCGTTAGTACAAGCGAAAAACTATGAATTCGACTTTATTGTATCCGACATTATTATGCCTGAAATGTCGGGTGTTGAATTAATCAAAGCGATAAAAGATGTAAAACCCAATATGAAATATTTGTATGTTAGTGGTTTTACTAATGAAGAGGTCGAAGACGTCCACACATTAAAAAAACCATACAATAAAGCTGAATTCATAGAAGCTATATATCAACGTTTATCATAAGTCTTAAGCACGGGTAATTAGTGCCGTAAAACCTTTATTTGGAGGCAGGTAGAAACTCTCCTTCTATCGGCTGAGCTACTCTGCCTTGATCTAATCTTGATAACCAATCTAGGTAATATTCAAAAGCCATAGGTTTTGCATAATAGTAGCCTTGACCAATATCACAACCAAATTCTCGAAGCGTTTGTTCATCCTGTTTGCTATTAATGCCTTCAGCTACTACCTCTAACCCCAAGCCTTTTGCCATTGATACTGTCGCTTTAGCAATTACTTTTTGTTTGGGGTTATCATTAATATTTTCGACAAACTCTCTATCAACTTTAAGTTCTTGGAATGGTAAATGACCGACCTGCGACATCGAGGAATAGCCTGTACCAAAATCATCAATGCTAATGGTGATACCTAATTCGGAGAGTTGACTAATCACGTGTAACGCTTGTTTGTTATCAGTGAAACTTGCCGATTCGGTAAGCTCAAATATAATTTTATCGGTAGGTACGTCTGATGCCTCAATAATATCCAAAACGTTAACAAGAAAATGGTTTGACGCTAAGTCTTTACCACTGATGTTTATTGACACCATATGATTAAAGCCTTGTTCATGCATAATCACGTTCTGTTGTGCCAAAGCGGTTTTGATTACCCACAACGTTAGTTCGTTAATCAAGCCCATGTCTTCAGCAATTGGGATAAAAATTGTAGGAGGAATTAGTCCTTTTTCTGGATGGTGCCAGCGCAACAAACACTCGCTGCTGCATACTCTAAGAGTGCGTAAATCAACCTGAGGCTGGTGGTGAATGGTTAAGTCATTGTTAGCCATAGCTTGTTTGAGTTCGCTAGCCAAGGTAAGAACTTCATTTTTTTGCTGAGAAACCAATGGCTCGTATATTGCCCATTTTTCTTGTGTTAGTTCACCTGCGACCACGGATAACATAGCATTATTAATTAACTGGTGTGTTTTTTCGCCATGTTGTGGGAATGTAGCGACTCCAACAACGGCTTTAATGGGGAGGCTTAATTCGTTCAACTGGAAGTTGTCTTGGACAATTTGTTGTATCGAGTTCACAAGCGTTGATAAGGGTTGCTGAGTGCGTTTATTGTCAATAATGGCTGCAAAAGCGTTGTTGTTAATAAAACACAGCTTATCTTGCTTATCCGTTAAGGTAAGTATTGCATCGTTATATTTAAAAAGTGATGTTAGTTTGTTATGTAAGCGTTTAAATAGCTGCGTATTTAAGTCGTCATCTATGTGTAATATGACTTTATCTATATGTTCTGGTTTAATAACTAACACTGAAAAATCATTAGATTTATTCTGAATCAGGTGATTGATTTTATCTTCAATATTTGACTTTCTAGGTAAGCCGCTAGACATGTGATAGGCGATGCTTAGCAGCCTGTCTTGTTCATGTCGGCGCATACGCTCAGCTAGTGCAAATGCCATTAATGCCAACTCTAATAAAATAGCTAACAAAAAAGCATTTTTGGTAACAAAAGAGTACTCAATGATATTGAGCAAAACCAAAGGTTGTATAGTGGCACCCGCTAGCAACGGAAACCAAGACAAAACATAAAATTTTGCCCATGAGAAGTTGGTTTTTATTTTTCTTACGACCGCAAATAATGCAAATAAATATACTAAGGGTTGGAGAGCAAAAAATATTTTTGCTTGTTCAATCAGCGATAACCTTGTTAAAGCCGTTCCCAATATTATTAAACTACAACACAACATTAAGCCAAACTTAAAGGTTTTGTTATTCTCTTGATCATAACGCAGGAAGTAGAGGGTGAAAGCTAATAAGCTAGTGACCAATAAATAGTGCCCAAAAATTAAATATTGATATAAGTAACCAGATATCTCCGTGGGAAATATTAAATAACCAAATCCATTAACACTCGATAATACCCAAAAAGAGCAAAGTAGATAGCCAATGTAGATAACATAAACTTTGTCATGCACAGCGTAATAAAGAATCAAGTTATATATTGTCATTAACAAGATAATGCCAATAAATGCACCAAAAATGATTTGAGAAAATAAAATATGCTGGGTGAACTGCTTTTCTGTTTTTACAATAATAGGGACATTGGGTGGTCCTTGAGTACGAATTTGTATTAAAAATTGCTTAGATTGATTTGCATCGAGTTTAAACAAAATATGAGGATAAACTTTTGCTAATTTATTGGTGGCTACAGCAATAGGTGTGATATTGAGTGTATCGCTAACATCATAAATATTAAAAACATCAATCAAGCTATTATCTGCTTGTAATATGAGCTGGTGAGAGTAATCCTTGCTGTTAGTAATTTTTAATTTAAGCCAATATGTTTGATCTTCTAATGCATAAGGCACTTTATGAATAGCTATAGGGGAGAAGGTGCCCAGTAAATCAAATATATCATCAGGATTTTTATCATTGGTTGTATCGATAAAATATGCTGATTCAAGCTTCCAAAGCTGACTATCACTTGATGAAGTGATCGCAATAATATTCTTTATCAGAGCATAGCCAATTGCGGCTATAGCGATACTGATCAAAGCTAAAACTATTGTTCTAAAAGTTGTGGCGGTAACTTGACTTAAATGCTTCATGCCTTTTACAAAGGTGTAAGAAAAGTCTTTTTATTTTAGCAAATTAACTTAGCATTGGTAGTTTTCGCTCAAGATCAGAGTTTTATTATTTGTAATAGGCCAATCTAATGTGTTCAATTGTTGACGTTACCCCCTGTTATACATGACACTAGGGTTAATCAATTAATGGAATCCTAAACACAGCCTGTAGAGTGTGTATAAAAGTATAAGAAAGGTAAAAAATGTCTGCTGAATCTAACTTAAGTCAAGTTTCTAGTATTTTATTTATTTGTATGGGCAATATATGTCGGTCTCCTACAGCAGAGGCTGTGTTTAGACAAAAATCAGAAAAGAAGGGGCTTGATTTACATATAGATTCTGCAGGAACAATTGGTTCGCATGCTCGTGAAAAACCAGATCATCGAGCGCAAAAGGCCGGTGTAGCTCGTGGTTATAACTTTGACAAAATTAAAGCGAGAAAAGTGACCGAACAGGACTTTAGTCAATTTGATTTGATCCTTGCCATGGACGAACAAAATATTAAAGACTTAAAAAAAGTTGCGCCTAAAGAACATCTACACAAAGTCCATTTATTTCTTGAGTTTGCCAATAGCTTTTCTGATACGGAAGTGCCGGATCCTTATTATGGTGGCGCAAAAGGCTTTCAGTATGTGCTGGATCTCGTCGAAGACGCTAGTGATGGCTTGATTGAAAAACTAAAAAAGTAGTATCTTAAAGTTTAATCGTAGAGGCCTGCAGTACAAATACTACAGGCCTCTTTATTTATATACGTAGGGCTTTTTCACCGCGAGCTATGCCTACGGAGCCAGAACGCACTGATTCAATAATTTCAGTTTCGTATGCCAATGTTTTAATAAAAGCATTTATCTTTTCAGCGTTACCAGTTAATTCTACGGTATAAACTTGCTTGCCAATATCAACAATAGAGCCTCTGAAAATATCAGTGATTCGCTTAATTTCGGTTCGCGCTTTATCATTCATTGCCAACACTTTGATCAAAATAATCTCACGTTCAACATGGTCTCTTTCGGTTAAGTCGGTAATTTTAATCACGTCGATGAGTTTGTTTACTTGCTTAACAATTTGCTCTAATACGCGGTCATCACCTGAGGTAGCAATAGTTATACGTGAAAGACTATTATCTTCTGTCGGTGCTACGGTTAAACTTTCAATGTTAAAAGCGCGCTGAGAAAACAAACCGACAATACGTGATAATGAACCTGGTTCATTTTCCAATAAAATTGATAAAATGCGTCTCATTATGCTTTTACTCCTTTTCCTAACCACATGTCATCTACGGCACCATGTCTGATCTGCATCGGATAAACGTGCTCTAACTCATCAACTAATACGTCTACAAACACAAGACGATTTTTTATGGAAAAGGCCTGTTCAAGTTTGCTATCCAACTCATTTAAATCGTTAATTTGAATACCCACATGACCATATGCCTCTGCTAATGCGACGAAATCAGGTAAGGACTCCATGTATGATGAAGAATGTCTACCATCATAAATCATGTCTTGCCATTGCCTAACCATACCTAAAGAACGGTTATTTAAGGAGATAATGACAACTGGTAATTGATACTGTAAACAGGTTGATAGCTCTTGAATATTCATTTGGATTGAACCGTCACCGGTAATACAAATAACGTGACTGTCAGGAAAAGCCAACTTCACACCCATTGCAGCTGGTAAACCAAAGCCCATGGTGCCAAGACCACCTGAATTTATCCATTGGCGAGGTTTGTCAAAAGGATAATATTGGGCTGCAAACATTTGATGTTGACCTACATCTGAACAAACATATGCTTCGCCGTTAGTGATTTTGTACATGGCTTCTACAACGCGTTGAGGTTTTATTTTTCCTTCGCCTTGTTCGTAACTAATGCTTTTCATTGAGCGCCACTCGTTAATTTGCTGCCACCAACTGCTATTAGCTTGTTCGTCTGGTTGATACTGCTTCTCTTTTAGTTCAGTGAGTAATTGTTTTAAAACAACATCAATCAGACCAACGACAGGTATATGAGCATTAATTGTTTTTGATATAGAAGTTGGATCTATATCTACGTGAACAATAGTTGCGTTAGGGCAGAATTTTTTCACATTATTTGTAACGCGGTCATCAAATCGGGCACCCAAGGCTAAGATGACATCGGCATTGGCCATAGCTTTGTTAGCTTCTAAGCTGCCGTGCATGCCCAACATACCTATAAAGTTTTTATGAGTACCAGGGATTCCACCCAAGCCCATTAAAGTGTTGGTGCACGGAGCGTTTAACTGTTCAACAAGTTCAGTTAGAAGATCGGCTGCGTCAGCTAAAATAACACCACCACCAGAATAAACGACAAGTCGTTTTGCCTGAGTTATAGCATTGACGGCTTTTCTAATTTGTTTAGGGTGACCTTTTTTGGTTGGGTTGTAAGAACGCATCTTAATTTGTTTTTCGATATGAAATTCCGCTTTATGTTGCGGTATTAATATATCTTTAGGTAACTCGACTACAACAGGGCCAGGGCGGCCTGATTTAGCGATGTAAAATGCCTTAGCAATAACGTTAGGAATATCTTCAAGGCTACGGCAATTAAAACTATGTTTTACTATCGGTCTGGAACAACCAACAATGTCAGTTTCCTGAAAGGCATCATCACCAATTAAATTTGTTGGTACTTGACCTGCCAGAACAACCATAGGAATAGAATCCATGTATGCCGTAGCAATCCCGGTTACACAGTTAGTTGCACCTGGACCAGAAGTGGCTAGAACAACGCCAACTTCTCCTGTTGCACGCGAATATCCATCGGCCATATGGGTAGCTGCTTGCTCATGACGAACGAGTATATGCGCCACATCCTGTTGTTGAAAAATTGCATCATATATATCGAGTACCGAGCCACCGGGGTAGCCAAATACATATTTAACATCAAGCGCAGAAAGCGCTTTAACTACCATCTCCGCACCAGTAAAAGTTTCATTCGCCATAAGAGTTACCTTTTTACTCTTTGATTAAAATTAAACATTAAAAAACCCCCGATCTTTTCAGAGCGGGGGTTTTTTGGGTGTTCTTTACGTAATTACTTTTTTACACACAACACCAACCCCGCACTGGTTTGACAACCACTACGACTGTGAGGACGACGTTGAGTAAAGTAACTAATTTCATTTGTTTTTCTAAATAATTGCTGATTTTGTAAACGCGCTATTTATATTAGGTGACTGAGTAATGCTGTCAACCTTTTATTGCATATTAATAGAACAAAATGCTTGGGTGTTAGTCTCGCTTGTTCTATCGAGCTAAGTTTAAGGAATTAGATTAAAGTTTTTTCCAAAAAAATAGCCGTGTAGCCTTGATTGTTTTGTGATTGATCAATTTTTTTATCGATAAACTAATAATAAGTATCACTTTTCATGCATTTTCAGTTAATTTCTTCTAAACTCAAATAAATCGCAATAGTTGCTCGGAACTCGAATGTCAAAATTTATTTTTAAGGAAGAGAGTGAATCTGAAGAGGTAATAAGTACGTCGTTTAAGGCGGACAAGGTGTGGCGTATCCTTGTGGTTGATGATGACGAGTCGGTGCATCAAATTACCAATTTAGTTTTGAGCGATGCGATTATTGAAAATAGAAAGTTAGAAATTGTTTCTGTTTATTCAAAGCAAGAAGCAAAGGACTTACTCGAAAAAGATGATGATTTTTGCATGGCTTTTGTTGATGTTGTGATGGAAACAGACCATGCTGGACTAGAGCTTGTCGAGTGGATAAGAAAAGAAAAACGTAATCAATCGATTCGGTTAATTTTAAGGACAGGCCAAGCGGGCAACGCTCCCGAAGCTAAAGTTATTAAAGAATTTGATATTAATGATTACAAAGAAAAAACCGATTTCACCGCTGGAAAAATGACAACTACTGTCTATGCCAGCATTCGAGCGTATCGAGATATTATGACCATTCAACGCAGTTTAGATGCGTTTAAGCAACTCATAAAATCTACACATGACCTATTAAAAATTAGTCAGTTTCGTCCTTTTGGCTCCGCGGCGCTTAACCATTTATTAACCTTAATGGATGTTGACAGCTCTGCGCTTTACATTGCAAGAAGTCAAAGAGACTTTGACGAAGAGCGTTCTAATTTGATCATTGCTTGCACTGGAAAATATGTGAGTGAATCAGATTGCCTTGAAAATTCAGATATAAGTGAAGAAGTAAAACTAGTTATTCAACAGGCATTCGATGAAAAAAAACATTTCACCGATAAAGATTATTTTGTCGGATATTATGAAACGTCAGCAGATGCATCGTCGGTGTTATACATAGAATTTGAAGATGATGCTGAACATTTTAGATCAGGCTTAGCAGAGTTATTTGCGACTAATGTCGCGTTAATTTTAGAGAGTTTGACCAAGCAACATGAGGTGGAGCGGACACAAAAGGAATTGTTATTTATTGTTGGTGAAGCAATTGAAAAAAGGGGTAAAGAGGCTGGTTCACATGTTAAAAGAGTGGCGTTGATTTGTGAGAAGATAGCGCAAGAACTAGGAGCCGATGATATATTTGTGCAGGCGATCAAACTTGCAGCACCACTTCATGACTTAGGTAAAGTTGCAGTTCCAGAAAAAATCCTACACAAACCTGGAGAACTTAACGAGGAAGAATGGCGAGTTATGCAAGCACACGCTGAAATAGGTGCTGAGCTATTAGGTCAATCTAAAGCAAAAATATCTAAATTAGGTGCTAAGATGGCTAGATATCATCATGAGAACTGGGATGGTTCTGGTTACCCAGAAGGTTTGGTTGCTGAAAAAATACCGCTTGAAGCTCGAATAATGTCTATTGCCGACGTATTTGATTCTCTTGGTGTCGACAGCCCTTACAAACCTAAGTGGGAAGATGAACAGATCAAAAGCTATTTATTAGAACAGCGTAGTAAGAAGTTTCAACCGGAGTTAGTTGATATACTGCTAAAAAAATTCGATGAGTTTTTAGCTATTCGCGATCAATATCCAGATTAACAATATTTCCGGTATCACTATTGTTCGTTGAACAAAGTTTAAACGTGATGGCTTCTAACTAGCGAGCTTTATAACAGCACCGTTTAAATTTATTGCCACTTTTACAAGGGCAGGGCTTATTCAGACCAATTTTACCAAAGTTTATATGCTCTAGAGATTCTCCGTCTAAATATCGCCATTGACCTTGTTCAACGATAAAACGAGATAACTCTTTCATCACATAAAACTCGTTTTGATAAAAGTAATATGCAGAAAAACAGACCGTAGGAAGTTGCTCTTGAGTATCCGTAAAACAGTTCTTTTCTAAGCTATCAGATAAATTCTGTTCATCAAAAGAGTGAACAACTAATTTTGCCCAATGTGTTACTGCACACCAATCTACAAGCTCTTGCGCTAACGCAGATGTTCTTGTTGACTGTGCGTGACTTGATACTAAGTAATCGGTTGCTGAGTGAGCAAAAGCAAAATACCTAGAGCGCATTAAAGCCACTGGTGTTTGCGCAATAGCATCGTTGCTAACAAATTGGCTGCAACAATTTTTTGACTCGATTTTGGAGCCACAAATACAGAGCATAAATTATTCTTCTAATGTTAAATATTGTGTTCATAGGAATATTCACTTATTTAAGTGCATATTCAATCTAGGTAATTTTAATTAGCTAGTTCATTTATGCCAAGCAACAATTAGCGATTTTCTTTAATGTAAACTTGTCTTATTAATTACCACACAACTGGTTTGCCCCAATTGCGCATATGCTTGTAACTCGGCTAATTCTTCAGCGGCAAGACAAGCGTTACATATAACAATTGCCGAGCAATTTCCTCTACCAAGCGCTGCCTTAATACTCTGTAACTTTATATCTTGTCGTTTTGGCGTCACTGTTAGAATTCTACTGACATCTATTCCTTCACGCTCACAAAGAGCTGCAAGAGATTTCTCTTCAGGGTTGATTAAAAGCACCCACTTTCTAGACAAGGTATGTTGGCTGCAAATAGAGAGATAATGATCTGACAAATTAGTAGCATGATTAATTGTTCTAATGTCTAACCAGTTAGCAGTTTTTTCGTTAAATATACTGTTCATAATTACACCCTCAAAATGTATACATATACAGTAATGTAAAAATATACAGTGTGTCAATCATTAGGCATAAAAAAACGAGCTAGTTAGCTCGTTTATAAATATTAATATCAGTTAATTGATTTGACTTAATTCATCAATTCTTGACTTAGTTATTAATATATAACACTTTTTATAGGCTGGCGCTGCCTTAACGTCTGGCGACAAATACAAATATTGCCAACGACAATTATTTTCTCTGTAGGTATTAAAATTACGTTGTGAGCGCTTAAACATGTCCAATGCTGTGCGACGACCAGTATTTAATGCAAACTCTTCTAAGATAAACGTTTGATTATTTATCCATGTTTGCAATTCTCGATCTGTCGCCTCTTTTACTATGTCAAGACAACTTGAAAGTTCAGTTATGCTTTTGTGCTGTGACTCGCAACTTTCAACTGTTTTACTGTTCATTGCATTAGTTGCACTGACAAAAATTATATAAGTTACTAATCCAAATAATATTCTAGTCATTATGCAGGCAATACCTTTTTGTAGGGTTTCACAGTAACCTTTTCATAAACACCTGCCTCAATATAAGGGTCTTGATCTGCCCAAAGCTTAGCCTGCTCAAGGTTGTTGAACTGAGCAATAATTAATGAACCTGTAAAGCCTTCATCACCTGGGTTTTCGTTATCAATCGCAGGGCAGGGGCCTGCAACGAGCAAGCGGCCTTCATTTTGTAATTCTTTGAGGCGTTCTAAATGCTTGTCACGAACTGACATTCTTAAAGGCAAACTGTCTTTTACATCTTCACTATAAATTACATAATACATACTAGACTACTTATTCTCTTTTTTATGCTAAACACTTCAAATATTTAATTAAAACGTGTTTCATTGCTTTCTTTGGATAAGCAAGGTTAAACGCAAGTGGGTGTTAATAAATTCAAGCTCTAATTATAGGCACATGTTACTTTTGAATATAGTAAAAGTGCCAGATTTGTTAAAAATTTTATTACTGGCATTGAGGAGAGTTTCACTTTTTCAAATGAAAATGAGAAATATTATGGGCAAGCAAAGCAGAACTATAAAATAACTCATAGCTGCTTTACTTGTTTATATGATTCGAGTTCTTTGGCTATTTATGATAACCAAATGGGTCATCGATTGAAAAAGATGGCTCAGTAAACCAAACAGGTCCCTGTTCTGTCATGTAAAAATGATCTTCAAGACGGATACCAAATTCATCTGGAAAAACTAGCATTGGCTCATTTGAAAAGCACATGCCAATATCTAGCGCTGTTGAATCGCTTCGCACTAAATAAGGCCATTCGTGGATATCTAATCCTATGCCATGTCCTGTTCTGTGCGGGCAACCTGGCGTTTCGTAATCTGGTCCTAATCCCATATTAGCAATATACTCGCGCGCCGCTTCATCAACTGATCCACATGAAGAACCAAGTTGTGCAGCGTTAAACGCGGCAAGTTGAGCGTTCTTCTCTACTTGCCACATTTGGCGATGCTTAGCTGTTGGCTCTCCAAACACGTAAGTTCGCGTAATATCTGAATTGTATCCTTCTATTTGGCAGCCGGTATCAATCAACACAATATCATCTTGCTCAAGAGCTTTAGGTTGTTTGACTCCATGAGGAAATGATGTGTCTTTACCAAATAATACGATACAAAAATAAGAGCCGTTTGGTGCACCAACTTTTTTATGTGCCTCGTTAATAAATTGCTCAACTTCTTTTGTTGTGATGCCAGGACGAAGAATTCTAGCCGCTGCTTTGTGCACGGTTAACGTCATGTCTTTAGCGGTTTGCATCAGTGCAATTTCGTTTTGCGACTTCTGTTGTCGGCAACCCGCTGTAACGGCCTTTGCTTCGACCAAGTCAAACGAAGGTAGTAAACTGTTTAAGCCATTGCTGATAAAAAACGGCGTTGATTCATCTATACCCAAAACGCCTTGACTAAGGCCAAGTTTTTTTAGTACTTGCGCTACCAACAAGTAAGGTGATTCATGTTCTTGCCAACTATTTATCTCTGATGGGACTTTAATGAACTGAGACAAGGTGTCTACTTCAAAATGTGGCGCAAAGTACTCCACATGACCGTTAGCGGTAATAATTGCACCCACTAATCGTTCACTGGCGTACCACTTTGTTCCTGTAAAGTAATACAAATTGCTTCCGGCATTTAAATAAATGGCATCGAGGTTTTGCTCTCTCATTAAACTGGTGGCTTTAGTAATGCGGGCTTGAAATTCCTCGACTTCAATTGGCGATACGTTGATCGTCATATTAGATAACTTTGAAAGTTCTGTTGCGTGGTCTGAACCACCTACACCTATAGTCATTTATCAACTCGTTTTGGTTTTATCATTTTTAGTCGTGCAGTATGGCACAAACTATAATTTGTATACAGTATATTATGTTGATGTGGCTAGATAATAAAGATCTGGTTCATTTTCTTTATAAAAATCTACCCTTGCTTGAGCTTGTGGTAAGCCATGCTCTGCAGCTTTAATTAACCAATGTAAACCCATGACCGGGTTTTCATCGACTCCTTCTGCAAGAAAGTAAGCTCGGCCAAGCGCGCCCATCGCCTTAGCATGCTTCAACTCAGCAGCTTTTTCAAAATACTCAACAGCTTGGGTATATTCTTTTTGCTCTCGATGTAGCATTGCTTGTTGAAAATAATCTTCGATATTTGATTTGTTTTCCCTACTGTTTTGGTTTTGGGGGACAGGTTCTGTGGCTTCGTTTAATAGTTTGGTAATAAAGCTTTGTTCGTTATCTTTATCATCAAAAGTGGGTTTAGTGACAACGTCTTCAATATCTTTAAGTGTGTTGGATGAATTCGAGTCAATAAACAGTTTTGCTATCACGGTATCGTATCGCTGATTAAGTTGATCAATCATTTGCTGTTGCTGCGATACTTGAGTTTGATAAAAATGTATGTCTTTTTTTAACTGTTCTATTTGTTGTTGTTGGCTGTTAACCAGGGCTTCATGTGAATCTGATAGATTTTCCATTGCGCTTAAATGCAAATCATCAACGCGTTTTTGTTGCTCTTTAGTCGTGCGTTCAAATCTGTCTAACACGGATACAATATTACGTTCGTAGTTTGATTTCATTTTTTCAAACCACTTGAATACTTGACTCGGGATGCTCAATTTTTCGTTTGTCATTAGAGAATATTGCGTCTAGTTATTTATGTACTAACCTTAATTAGTGAGGGCGGTTAAATCAATACTGAACAGGGTGTTACTTCACAAAATCGTGTTTGATAAATGTCCATAAATTGATTTTTACTTATTATTTGAGCGAAAAACATCGCTCGGTAGCATAGTCGTGCCATCGAAAAATTAACGACTTTGATTTTTTAGTTAATAAACTTGCGATAGCGCAATTTTGTTATATCTTTCAAAGTAGTGAGCTAGAAGACCTTAGGATTAGGCTTGATGTTTAAATTACCTTCAGAGTTAACGATTGTTCAAGTAGACGAGTGTAAAACCAACTTTCTCGCCTATGTTGAAACCAATGATGAATTAGCTTTTGATGACAGCGAATTAACACGCATCGATACCGTCGGAATGCAACTGATTCTCTCTATGGTTATCCATATTGCATCTCTCAAAAAGCAACTTAACTGGCAGGTATCCTCTTCAATTATCGGTCAGAGCATTTCGCAGCTTGGTATTAATGAACCCATTTTAAATCAGTACTTGCCTTAACCAGAGGTAGGCAAAGGTTGTCATTTATAATAAGAAGGAAAGAACTATGACCAAAATATTGGTTGTCGATGATTCAAACTCAATTCGGGATATGGTCAGTTTTACCCTGAAAGGGGCAGGGTATGAAACTGTAGAAGCAAAAGACGGTAAAGAGGGGCTTAATACTGCCCAAACCGGTACTTTTGATTTGGTGATCTCCGACGTAAATATGCCTAACATGGATGGCATAACGTTGTGTCAGGAATTAAGAAAGTTACCCGCTTTTAAATTTACACCGATTCTCATGTTAACAACAGAAAGCTCTGGAGACATGAAAATGCGTGGTAAGTCTGCCGGCGCTACGGGCTGGCTTGTTAAACCATTTAATCCAGAGAAGTTATTAGCGACTATTAAACGAGTAGTTCCCTAACAAACGGAATTTGATAACGGTACTTCATTATGAGCGTTGATCTATCTCAGTTTATTCCCAGTTTTCTTGAAGAAAGCTTTGAAGGGTTAGAACTTATGGAGTCTAGCTTGCTAAATTTAGAGCAAGGCGATGACGAAACCATTAATTCAATCTTTCGAGCAGCGCATTCTATTAAAGGTGGTGCAGGAACATTTGGTTTTGAGCATGTGACCGAGTTTACTCATCTAGTTGAAACCTTGTTAGATGAGATGCGTGATGGTAGGCGAGAAATTCAACCGAATGACGTTGAATTGTTGCTTGTCTCTGTCGATTGTATGCGCATGATGATAGAAGCAATTCGCGATGAAGGAGACTATGAACAGTCAAAAATCGATGATACGTATAAGTTGTTAGAAATTGCACTGAATCAAAATAACGACACCAGCACACCAACAGAAAGCCCTGATGATTCAAAAGATAAACAGAGTTCTAATGCAACTTGGATAATAGAGTTTATTCCTGAACACCACTTAGTGCAAACCGGCAATGACCCCATTTTATTATTTAATGCGCTGGCAGATTTAGGTGAGGTTACAGCTAATGCTAACTGCAAAGAATTACCTGCAATTACCGATATTGATCCCGAAGAACTTTATCTTAGTTGGGAGCTAACACTTAAATCATCCTGGGCAACAGAACAAGACATTAAAGAAGTATTTGAGTGGGTTGAAGACGAGTGCCAATTAATTATTCGACAAGACAGTAAATTAGCCCAAGATGGTGAAGTAAAACAAGAAGTCGAACAACAAAGGGAAGAGGTGAGCACAGTTGCCACTTCTTTTGAGGAAAATAAAACACCATCAATTGACGTCAATGAAGCTGACAAAGAGCCAGCGTCTGCAAAATCTAGTAAAGCCAAATCCGAAGGTGGTTCAATAAGAGTTGGAGTTGATAAAGTCGATAGTTTAATCAACCTAGTAGGTGAATTGGTTATTACACAGTCAATGCTGTCTGAATTGGGTAACGACTTTAATATCTCCAAACTTGAGCGCTTAACTTCTGGTTTAGAGCAACTGTTACAAAATACTAAAGAATTACAAGAAAGTGTCATGCGAATCCGCATGTTACCGATAAGCTTTGCATTTAATCGTTTTCCTCGCTTGATCCATGATTTATCTAAAAAAACCGGCAAGGACATTGAACTGGTACTCAAAGGAGAACAAACAGAATTAGATAAAACCGTGATGGAGCAAATTAGTGATCCATTAGTTCATCTCGTTCGAAATGCTGTTGACCATGGCATTGAACCATCAGATGTTCGAGTAGCCAACGGTAAACCCAAAAAGGGCACTATTATTCTTGATGCGTATCATCAAGGCGGCAGCATAGTAATAGAGATCAGAGATGATGGTGGTGGTATTAACCGTGAGGCTGTATATAGAAAGGCGGTAGAAAAGGGCATTATTGACGAATCGACAACATTATCTGATAGCCAAGTATTTGAATTAATTTTTGAACCAGGTTTTTCAACAGCCAAAGAAATTAGCGATATCTCTGGACGTGGTGTAGGGATGGATGTTGTTAAACGAAACATTCAGGCACTAGGTGGCCGGATCCAAGTAGAGTCCGAACCCAATGTTGGTAGTACATTTAGAGTTAATCTGCCGCTAACTTTAGCCATTCTTGACGGACAATTAGTTCGTGTTGGTAACGAAACTTACATTATCCCTTTGATCACCATTGTTGAATCTTTACAAGTAAAACCTGAGCTTATTAATCGCGTTTCAGGTGACATGGTGTTGTATCGCTTACGTGAAGACAATGTGCCTGTTATTCCTATTTTTAAACTTTTTAGTTTATCTGCAGAGCATGAATCTGTTGAGAACTCTTTACTCGTTGTCGTGGAAGCTGAGGGCCTTAAAGTAGGCTTAATGGTTGATGATTTATTAGCACAGCAGCAGGTTGTGATCAAAAGTTTAAAAGATAATTATCATGATGTTGACGGTATATCAGGTGCAACAATTCTCGGTGATGGCTCGGTTGCCATGATCTTAGATGTCCCTGGCATTATTCAAATGGCAATAGGTCGGAAGATGCAAATCGGTGTACGTCAAATGATGTCTTCAATTGAAGGAGTAGAGGCTTAAATGGACATTCAAACCTTAGCGGCTGAAATACCCGATGCCGACCAAACCGTCATTGAAGAAATCGATTTCATCTCAAATGGTAAACAATTTTTAATGTTTAACTTGGGCAAAGAGCTTTATGCCGTCGACATATTATGCGTTGAAGAAATAAGAAGCTGGGAAGAGCCAACAAAAATACCTAATGCGCCGAGTTATGTTAAAGGTGTGATAAATATTCGTGGGCTTATCGTGCCAATTATTGATTTTAGACTGAAGTTTGATGTTTGTGCAGCCGAGTACATCGACTCTACTGTAGTGATGGTGTTGACCATAGAAACTGACGAGGCGACAAAAACTATGGGGTTTGTTGTCGATGCTGTGTCTGATGTAATCGATGTTCAGGATGATGATATTAGGGCTGACGCTGGCTTTGTCGGCAGTATTCCACAAGAGAATGTTCAAGGCTTAGTTAATGTAAATGAAAGAGTGGTGACATTACTTAATGTACCAGCTCTGCAGCATGTGGATGTTTAAAGGTTAAGTAAACCATGGAGAAACAAGTACGATGATCGAAGAACGTGAGTACTTAACATTTAAAGTCAAAGGCGAAGAGTTTGGCGTTGATATTTTATACGTTCAGGAAATTCGTGTATGGAGTTCTGTCACAGAATTACCCAATAAGCCAGATTACTTCAAAGGAATCATCAATCTTCGTGGTGTCATTATTCCTGTCATTGATCTGAGGCAGCGGTTTGACATGGAGCCACTTGAATATGATGCACAAACTGTGACGATTATTTTAAGGTGCCAAGGCTCAGAGCCAGTCCATGCTATCAGTATTGTCGTAGACTCAGTTTCTGAAGTGTACAAAGTTAGTAAAAAAGATATTAAGCCAGCACCTGCTTTTGGACATCACATTGACAGTTGTTTTGTTAATGGTTTGGCGTCAATTGATGACAAGTTAATCATTCTATTAGATACCGAAAAGTTACTGGATCAAGAAGAGTTGTATCACGTTGAAGATAAAGAAAAATGGTTAGAGCCTGCCCATGGAGTACCCTAAAGTTTTGTTCAGTTTAGCCATAGATGTAATGCAATGATGGTTGGTAAGGATTTAAAGCCAATTGAAAAAGATAATGTTTTAAGGAAGTACGCTTTGTTAAAGGTTTAAGTAGTCGTTTTTATCAAAGTAAACTAACGGAGAGAACAATGTTAAATAAGTTACTCGGCAATGTGAAACTAGCCTATAAGTTAAGCCTAGCTTTTATCATGATATTAATTCCATTAGTTATTACGACGTTTTATTTAATAACCAATGCAATGGACAATATTGACGTAGCCCAAAGTGGAAGAGAAGGTATTGTCGTTATTTCTCCATTAAAAGACGTAGCGAAAAATATTGCGCAGCACCGAGGTGCATCAACGGCATTATTAAGTGGAGACAATACTCAGGGAAATAAACTGACTTCAATTCAACAAGATGTAAATCGCTATTTCTCTGCCGTCAACAAAGCATTAGAAGAAACCAGCTATTTTTCTGTTGAAAGTGAAGTGAACAACGTACGCAGAAGCTGGAATGACTTGGCTAGCGAGACAACTAACTTATCCTTAGCCGAATCAGTTAACAGGCACAATCGATTGATTCGCGACGTTTTAGCGCTAATTCAGTTAGTAGCTGACAAATCGGGCTTATCATTAGATGCTTATTTAGACTCTTATAATATGGTTGTTGCATCTACAAACGAACTACCGAATTTAGCTAATTACCTTGGAATTGCTAGATCTCAAGGAACCAAAGTACTTGCACTGCAAACAATGGATGAACAAACCAAACTGGCCATTTATGATCGAGTAACTAATGCTTCAAGAGTCATATCTTCGTTAGAAGCTGGCGGAGCAAGAATTTTCGAAACCAATCCAGAAGCGGCGCAAAAACTCCGCTCTCAATTTAATGACACTCTTGCAGAAGCTAAAAAATCTATTGAATTAATTAATGGACAGGTAATTCAAACTAATTCTTTTATTTATGATTCCGATAAATATTTTTCAGAATTGTCGTCGACTATTGATGCAGTGAACAATTTAAATATCTCCGTTATGGCTGTATTAACTGACATCCTAACTGACAGAGCAAATGCTGCAGAAACCCGGTTGTATACAGAAACAACCTTCATACTTATCGTTGTTGCCGCTGCGTGTTTTATTGCCTTTGTTATCATCAAAACCGCAATAAATTCGATGGATTTTGCCATTACAACCTTTGGAAAAATTGCAGAGGGCCAACTTGATAATAAAATTTCAACAGATAATACCGATGAGTTTGGCCAGTTATTAACCGCTATCGACTCCATGCAACAAACGTTAAAAGACAAACAAGCAGAAGTAGGTCGTTTAACTTCTGCAGTTGATGGTAGCACCACTAATATAATGATGGCTGATATTGATGGTAATATCGTTTACGCTAACTCTGCTGTAGTCAACATGCTTAGAAAGCGAGAAGATCAATTACGTACAGTCTTCTCTTCGTTTAGTGTTGATAACGTTGTTGGTGCCAATTTTGATTCATTTCATAAAAATCCTGCTCATCAACGTAACTTGTTGGGCAACCCCGCCAATATGCCTTATAGAACGGAAATAACTGTAGCGGGTTTAACCTTTGAATTGATTGCTGTAGCGTTAAAAGATGAACAAGGCAACCACTTAGGCTCTTCTGTTGAATGGGTTGATTTAACAGAAATTAAAGATGCACAAAATCAAATAGAAAACTTAATCAATGATGCTATTTCAGGTCAATTAGACAGCCGCATAGAAACATCTAAATACGAAGGTTTTATGAAAGTCTTAGGTGACAACATCAATAACCTTATGAACGCGGTTGTTAATCCAATAACTGAAGCGATAAACGTTGCGCAAGCACTGTCTGTTGGCGATTTAAGTAAAACTATGGATGGTAAGTTCTCAGGCGAATTCTTAGCGTTAGCAGAAGCCATGAATGGTTCAATTGAAAAGCTTAGTAGCATGGTCGATGATATTCGCAATGTGTCAACTAACGTATTTGATTCAGCGAGAGAAATTGCCGAGGGAAATAACGAACTAAGTCACAGAACTGAATCGCAAGCTTCTAGTTTAGAAGAAACAGCATCGGCTATGGAAGAGTTGACTAGCACTGTACAACAAAATGCCGAAAATGCCACGGAAGCAAGTAGGTTATCTACTGTGGTTATGGAAAAAGCGACCAACGGTGGTGATGTAGTAAAAAGCGCCATAACAGCGATGAGTGACATTAATAAATCAAGTAACAAGATTGCCGATATTATCAGTGTTATTGATGAGATTGCCTTCCAAACGAATCTGTTAGCGTTAAACGCGGCAGTTGAAGCTGCTAGAGCGGGTGAGCAAGGTAGGGGCTTTGCAGTGGTGGCAGCGGAAGTAAGGAGTTTAGCTCAACGTTCAGCTGGTGCTGCCAAAGAAATCAAGGGTTTGATTAATGCTAGTGTAGAAGCCGTTGGTCAAGGAACCAAGTTAGTTGACGAAACGGGTCAAACCTTCTCTGAGCTAGTAACTTCGATAGAAGAAGTTGGCAAAATGATCCGCGATATTGATAGTGCGGGTAAAGAACAGTCCGCAGGCATAGGAGAAGTAAGTGCTGCAGTAAGTCAAATGGATGAAATGACTCAGCAAAATGCTGCACTGGTTGAAGAGGCTGCTGCATCTAGCAAAGCGATGGAAGACCAAGCACAAAGCCTACTTCAACAAGTTGCATTCTTTAATAATGATAAAGGTAATAAGAGTGCGCCCAAACCTAGTGCTTCACAAGTAAAAAAGGCTGTTGAACCGCCACCGACCATTAGCCGGGCTCGCGAAAAAACAGTCACAGATCAAGAGTGGGAAGAGTTTTAGTTCTAAACGATGAACGAGATCAGAGAGCCTGCTTATCGACTGACAGATGATGAGTTTAGATTCATCTGTCAGTACGTATACGATATTGCTGGAATTGTACTCAATGACAGTAAGCGAGAGATGGTTTATCGTCGACTGACTCGTATTGTACGTGAGCGCAAGTTGTCTTCATTTAGTGAATATTGTCAGATCCTTAAGCAAAATGACGAACGTGAACGACCTTATTTTATTAACGCGATCACGACTAACCTGACGAGTTTTTTTCGAGAAAAACATCATTTTGATTTTTTAATTGATGAAGAATTACAGCGGCTAATTCAAAAAAATCAAGCTCAAAAGCGAATCCGTATATGGTGTTCAGCTAGCTCAACAGGTGAAGAGCCATACAGTATAGCTATTTCGGTCTGTGAAGCGTTAAAAAGCTATTTATCAAGTTGGGATATAAAAATTTTAGCTACCGATATTGACAGTGATGTATTGGCAAAAGCAAAAGCAGGGATTTATGACATGCATCGTATTGAAGATATTCCAGAGACTTACAAGAGCACTTATTTCAAGCGAGGCATTGGCCAAAATGCCAATCAAGTCAAAGCTAGCTCTCAATTGCAAAATTTAATCACCTTTAAGCAATTGAATTTATTACATGAATGGCCGATGAAAGGACCTTTTGACTTAATCTTTTGTCGTAATGTCATTATTTACTTTGATAAGGCAACTCAGCAAGATTTGTTTGCTAGATACTATGAACTTTTATCTCCTGGTGGGCTTTTATTTTTAGGACACAGTGAGAACTTAGGTCCTTTTCAGAAATACTTTGAAAACATTGGTAGAACGATTTTCAGAAAGCCAATCGTTAAGGTGTAGGGCAGTCATTTATGGTTTTAGCAATTAATAGCAAGCATCAAAACGTCCAAGACTGTTTAACCACGTGTCTTCCTGAATTTAATCATATAAATCACTACTGGGATCGCCACAGAAATATTGTTGTGGCAAAAATACTCCCAGGTGAGTTTTACGCTACCAGAGAACACGTATTGATAGCGACGACTTTAGGATCATGCATTTCTGCTTGCATCTGGGATGATCGAATTGGCATTGGTGGCATGAACCATTTCATGTTACCGATCACAGATAAAGAAGCGCATTTAGTTGATTGGGGACAAAGAGGTTTGGCTACTGATGCAACTCGATATGGCAATTTTGCTATGGAACACCTAATAAACACTATTCTTAAAAATGGCGGCCGACGCATAAACCTTAAAGCAAAGGTATTTGGCGGCGGTAAAGTGTTGAAAAATATGTCTGACGTGGGTGAGCGAAATATCAAGTTTTGTTTACATTACTTAGAAGAAGAAAACATTGAAATTGTTAGTAGTGATTTAGGTTCAGTTTATCCACGGAAAGTGATATTTGAACCTTTTTCGGGAAAAGCATTGGTTAAAAGGCTAGATAACTTGCATAACGACACTATTGTTAAACGAGAAAAAGATTACCGTTCAAGCATTGATAGTGAGCAAGTTGATGGCGATATAGAGTTATTTTAGCGCCAAGGATGATTATGAATAAAATAAAGGTATTAGTTGTTGATGACTCTTCGGTTATCAGAAATATTGTCTCGGAAATATTAAATCAGGACAGCATGATAGACGTTGTTGGCGAAGCTAAAGATCCGTTTGATGCGCGCGAAAAAATAAAGGCACTAAATCCAGACATTATTACCCTAGATGTCGAAATGCCGAAAATGGACGGTATTACGTTTTTAAAAAATTTGATGCGATTAAGGCCAATGCCTGTGGTCATGTTATCTACCCTAACTACAAAGGGCGCAGATATTACTTTACAAGCTTTGGAAATAGGCGCGGTAGATTTTATTGCAAAACCAAGTTTTGAAGAGCTAATTGCCTCAAAGTTAACCTTTAAAGATACCTTGTTAGATAAAATAAAGTCTGCCGTTGGCATTGACCAGAAAAGTTACGCGCTAGCTAGACGTTCAGCAACAGCGCCTCATAAAGTGCTTCCTTTTAACGGTTGTCAAAGGGCAAACCATGTCGTAGCGATTGGTTCCTCAACAGGTGGAACAGAAGCAGTAAAACACATATTGACTGCGTTACCCAGTAATAGCCCTGCAATTTTAATTACTCAGCATATTCCTCCAACATTTAGCGATAGATTTGCACAACGTTTAAATTCCCAATGTGAAATTACAGTACAAGAAGCTAAACATGGACAAAAGATAAAAGCCGGAAATGCTTACATTGCCCCTGGTGATAGACATTTAACGGTAGCTAGTAAAGGAGGTTCACTATTTTGTGTGATTGAGGACTCAGAGCCAGTAAATCGTCATAAACCCTCGGTAGATGTGCTATTTAACTCCCTTGAACCTTTGGCAGATAATGTTCAGGCAGTTCTGCTCACAGGTATGGGAAATGACGGAGCTAAAGGCATGCTGAAACTAAAGCAACATGGGGCTCGCACTATTATCCAAGACAAACAAACTAGTTTGATTTGGGGCATGCCAGGCCAAGCATTTCAACTAAACGCACACACTGATGAAATGCCGCTGCAGGACATAGCAAAAACGATTCTTAATCACGCAGGTCTTGATAAAAGACATATGAGAAAGGAATGCCATATTGAATAAAGTACAGTATCTATTAACTGGTGGTATTGTTACTGCTGTTATTACGCTAGTAGGGATAGTTTTTGAACTTCCTGCAAGCTTTGCTTTTGTAACGAGTTTAGTCGGATTGATATGTTTATTAATGTTATTCAAAGAGATTAAAGCGGTTTATTCAATACCTGGTGAACAACTAACTTCTTCACCAAATTTTGATGAAGCAATAGTTGAAAGCATGCTAATTGGCATCAATGAAACCCTCAATGAACAGATGGCGATGGTTGCGCAAGAAATAGAGCGTTCTAAAAACCTGTTAAGGGATGCGGTAAGTGGTATTTCAGACAGTTTTAAAGAATTACAAGGGCTTAGTGCAACGCAGCAGCAATTAATAGCGCAAGTGTTAGAAAACATCAATGGACTTGGTGATGATCACAGTAAAACCATGGAGGACTTTGTGCGTGACTCAGACAATACGCTAGAAAACTTTGTTGAGGTGATTGTCTCGACTAGTAAGCAAAGTTTAAAAACCATGGCCTATACTGATGATATGGTGAAACAATTTGACGGTATTTTTAATTTGATAAGTCAGGTTGAAAATTTAGCAAGTCAGACTAACTTGTTAGCGTTAAACGCAGCTATTGAAGCTGCCCGAGCAGGGGATGCGGGGCGTGGCTTTGCCGTTGTTGCTAACGAAGTTAGATCGTTATCAGTTAACTCAACTGAGTTAAATAATGATATTCGTGAACAAATTTTAGGCGCTAGGGAAATTATCACCAGTTTAAGAGAAGCTGTTGAGAAAATGGCCTCGGCGGATATGACCAGTACTTTGGAGTCTAAAAGTAATGTCAGTGAAATGATGAATCAGGTGCAAGAAATGAATCAAATGAGTACAAAAATTGTTGATGAACTTGCCAACTTAGCGCCCAGAATGTCGGAGACTGTCTCGATAGGTGTTCGCTCTCTACAGTTTGAAGATATGATTTACCAAACACTGGGATCATTAGATTTTAATTTTAAGCAACTTTCACAATTATCTCATTCCTTGTCCACATTTGATAAAAACGCGGTAAACCCTGCAGCTCAATTACAAGCAATTGTAGCGGAATGCAGTGCCATTAGTCAGACGACAAAAGATAAAAATGAACATAGAACAGTGTCCCAAGTCTCAATGGACGAAGGTGAAGTGGATTTATTTTAATTGATTAAAAGGAAATAACATGGCTTTAAAAAAATTTGTTTCAGATGATGGTAAAAAAATTACTATTTCCGTAGACGAGCGCTTTGATTTCTCTGTTCATCAAAGTTTTAGAGATGCCTACATTGATGCAGACACTATAGGCAGTGAATTTATATTGGATTTGTCAAAAACAACCTATATGGACAGTTCGGCTTTAGGGATGATTTTATTGCTAAAAGATCATGTTGAGAAATCGTCAAGTAGTCTAAAAATTTCTAAACCAAACGACACTGTTAATAAAGTGCTAGAAATTGCACAGTTTCACCGATTAATGACTATTGAGAGGTAGTCTATGACCGGCGTGACGGCAGGGTTAAGCTCTAAACTGGCGCTAGTAGTCGATGATTCCGCCATGCAGTGTAAACTGCTTAGCGTTTTGTTAAAACAACAGGGATATCGTGTTGTAACGGCAAACGATGGTGCAAGGGCCGTGGTGATGTACATTAAATATCAGCCAGATTTAGTGTTGATGGACGTGAACATGCCAATTATGAACGGTTACGAAGCGGCTAAACGAATTAAGGCGCTGGATAAAAAAGATAACCTATGTCCACTACTTTTTATTACCAGCCTAGACTCAGAGCAAGTATATCTAGAATGTATACAAGCTGGGGGGGACGGCATATTAGTTAGACCGTTTACACCTGAACTTATTAAGGCGAAAATCAAATCTATTCAGCGAGTTAGTGACCTATATTCGCAAGTTAAATCTTTACAGCAAGAGCAACAAAAAGATGCTGAACTTGCTGAACAACTTATGTCTGGTGTCATAGAGTCGCGCAATTTTGCGCGAGATAAAATAGGCATTTTGAAAAAAGCAGCAGCTTTATTTAGTGGCGATATCCAATTAACAGCGTTAAGTCCAAACGGTAATCTCAATGTATTATTGGGTGACTTTACTGGTCACGGTTTACGCTCCTCCATTGGTGCCATTCCGCTTGCTGAAACATTTAGTGCAATGACCAAAAAAGGCTTTTCCTTAAATGAAATTATTCACCAAATTAATCAGCGAATGTATAAGCTGTTACCTACAGATTTATTTTTAGCTGCGACATTTGTCACCATTTCAAATCATGATAAGTCAGCGTACATTTTTAATGCAGGATTACCTGCAACTTATGTATTTGACCAATACGGTGAAACCAAATTTCAAATTGAATCTTGTCACCCGCCAATTGGAGTACTTCCAAATCTTATCAAAGACGTTGGGCTCACTATAGTGCCGGTAGAGCCAACAGACAGAGTAGTTTTGATAAGCGATGGTATTGTAGAGGCGAGAAATATTGCCGGCGATATGTATGGTTTTAATCGGTTTGAACGTGATGCAAGGGAAGCCCTAGTGCAAGAGCGTAATAATTTAACCGAACACATATTACATAAGGTGACTGAGTTTTGTCAGCATGTGCCTCAGGAAGACGACATTTCGCTAATTGATATTCCCTGTAGTGGCTGGGAACAAAAACAACGCTCTAATACTCCTCGGTTTGAGAGCAAGCAAACAAATCATCCTGGCTCAGAAGAAAATGTAAGTTGGCAGTGGCGTTTATACTTAACGGGAAGCCGGCTAGCCGCAATAAACCCAGTACCCATCGCGATGAGCCAAATTCAGGAACTAGAAGGTCGCGCTGAGCACTGGCAAAACGTTTTTACAGTGTTAACTGAGCTATTTGTTAATGCTTTGGATCATGGGGTTTTGAAGCTTGATTCTGAGATGAAATCATCGCCTCAAGGCTTTCTACAGTACTTTAAAGAACGTGAGAAACGCTTGAAAAGCATTGATAAAGGCTTTGTAGATATAGAGCTACAGTGCTATCTGATGCCAAACAGTGGTCGCTTAGTGATCCGTATTTCAGATAGCGGTCAGGGATTTGATTTTGATAGCTACCAAAGCATTCTTAATCAAGAAGAAGATGAGGCAGACGAAGCGTGTCAAAAGCTTTGTGGACGTGGAATCAAATTGGTTTATCAATTGTGCGAAAGCCTCGAGTATTTCAACAATGGTGCCGCAGTAACGGCAAGTTATTCTTGGCAGGATGAATAACCATAACCGAATAGGCATTTGAGGGAATACGGGTCTACACTTAAAGATAAAATTAAAGGGAAACTAGTTTTTATGTCGAAACCTACGATTTTAATTATTGATGATGATGAAGTTTACTTAGAACTTTTAGCCGAGGCATTAGAGTCTAATTTTACGGCATATACTGCTAACTCAATAGAAAGAGCAGAGCAGATCGCGGCAGATGTTCAGCGTTTTGATATTGCACTGGTTGATGAAAACATTGGTCAAGACAAAGGCTCTGAATGGATTAAAGAAAAGTCATCGGCTAAACAAGTGGCAACGTCTTTTGTACTCTACTCTGGTTTAGCAACAGAGGATGCTATTTTAAAAGGGTTGGAATGCGGCGCAGATGATTTCCTCGCTAAACCTATTTCACTACTTGCTTTAAGTAATAAACTAGAAAAGCTCATTGCCTATCAAAAGCAAATTTCACAGTTTGAAACCGAAATATCTTCAAAAGAGCGTGTTATTAATATCTCTATGGCACAAGCGTCAAAATATGGTGCTTGCATGCAGTTAACCTCAAAACTGAATAATTGTTTTAGCTATGAGAGCATTCGTGACGAGGTATTTACTTATTTATACAGTATGAACTTAGTTGGCTGTCTTGCTCTTTATCCACTTAACCAAAAAGCTTTGTATTACTCTTCAGCTAATGGCTTTTGTTCGCCAGTAGAAAAAAGTGTTATGGAGTTATTAAAAGTAAAGCCTAGGTTGTATAGGTTTGGTAGTAGAACGATATTTAATCACCCATTAGCGTCTATTTTGATACTGAATATGGAAGAGGGAACAATAGATACCGATATATACATTGACGCTTTGGCATCAGTTATAGAATGCCTTGGGGCAAGAATGGAGTTTATCACTTATCAAGAGTCCATGCATAAAGTTCAAGAGCAGATTCAAAAGGCTGTTGTAACAACGCGCAAAATGATCGAGGTATCAACTAACCATAATCAAGATGTAATGAAAGATATTGTGCAAAACATTGGCATGAGCTTTCACGTTATTGATTTAACGTTAGAGCAGGAGGAATATCTCACTAAGTTAGTCCACGATGCCCTGAAAAAACATTCTCAAAACGACATGAATTATTTTGAAGTGATGAAATTATTAGATAAAGCTCTTGAAAAAGTCGAAGAGCTAAAATCTATTAGTTCCTCTGAAGAACGTGAGCCCACCAGCGCCCCAAGTCCCGATGACGAGGATGTTTTATTTTGATGCCAATGGAGTGTATTGATGGCGAGATACTGCCTTGCGCATTGATAAACATTGACCATCATGGGGACATAACCTACTGCAACTTAAACGCTTTGTCATTTTTAACACAAATTGCAGTTAACCCCATTGGCCAGTCATTTAGCTCTTACCTTAGTCAACAATGCAAAGTTGACTTTGAAGCTTTATTTTTATTGACCGACAGAACACAAGACGACATTAACAACGTTATACAAAATTTCCCGTACATAGAGTTTTCTGACGGAACACGCTCTGGTTTTCATTTAGTTAAAAAAGACTTTGGCTACTATATTTTTATCTCATTATTTGAAACGAACGAGCAAAGCGTGTCGAGGACTTGCCTCGAACTTAAATTCAATGACGATAATGACTTGATAACTAAGAGCTTTAATCTAATTGAAAACTATTTAACTATCGGATGTTGTTCCATTGACCTTCAAAGTGATGAAATGACTTGGTCTAAGGGCATGTACAACTTACATCATTTACAGCAAGGCGAACACCAAGTTACGCCTGACATTATGCTCTCTTATATCGCCAATAAAGACCAGGCACTTTTAAAAGACAACATAACTAAAGCCAAAGTTGGAGGTGTTAATTTTCGCCAACAAGTGAGTTTGTTATATGCGCAAGAATCAGAGATTAAGGTAGAAGTGATTGGTAAAGTTGAACACGATGCTACAGGAAACCCCAAAACACTGCTCTGTATCTATAGAAACATTTCTGAATCGTTTGAAAATTTAAAAAAGTTAAAACTTTTGTCGTCTGTCAACACATCTAAAGCAACACCGGTATATTTTATTAATGAACAAGATAACGTTATTTTTACGGAGTTATGTCCATCATTTGACGAAAAAAGTGCTTCTCTTTTTGGATACATTAATTTTTCTGTTCAAGAGTATTTAAAGTTAAAACAACAGGCAAAGAAGTTTGGTGAAATCAAACAACAAGATATAAGTTTTGATAACTATAACGCTGTTTTTGATCTTCATGTTATCTACGAAGCTAAATGTGAAGTTTATATTTGGGTGGTAGAAGATGTCACAGAGAGGTTTAGAAAAGAACAGCAACAAATAATCAGTAATAGATTGGCTTTACTTGGAAATACATTTGGTACGGTATCACATGATATTAACAACGTTTTAGGGGTTGCCTTAGGAGCCACTGAAATGTTGGAGCTAAAAGTCGCTCAGGGTGAACAAAATATCGCAAAATATATTGAACGGGTTAAAAATGCGATAGATAAAGGCAAGTCAGTGACAGAACGGCTGTTAGCTTTTACCCGTAAACCTACTGTTAAGGTCGTCGAATTTAACCCCATTCAGGAAATTGAAGAAAATTTATACTTATTTAAACAATTATTACTTAGCACCATAAACTTTACTTTTGTCAAAGAAGACTTCAATTGCCTCATACGTTTCCCTCAAGGCGAATTTACTAACATTTTGCTTAATATTGTGTTGAATGCACAGGATGCCATTAGGGAACAAGGCCTAGTTGGCACGATTGAAGTATCTGCAAAACTGGTGCAAAAAAGTTATATAGAAATTACGGTTACCGACAGTGGTATTGGCATAGATTCTGACAGTTTAGTGAAAATATTTGACCCTTTTTTTAGTAGTAAATCTGTTAACAAAGGCAATGGTATTGGATTAGCTAATGTCTATAGCACAATGCATAAACACAATGGTGAAATAGAAGTAGATGGCTCAAGTGAACTCGGAGGGGCTAAATTTACGTTGCGCTTTAAATGTAAACTGATTGAACCAAGCCCATTAACAAGCTCATCAAGTAATAGAGAATGTTGTTTTCGAAATAAGTCGATTTTAGTGGTAGATGATGAAGTTAGCATCGCTGAATTTGTATCTTTGTTTTTAACTGCAGAAGGCGCTGTGGCTCGCTATGCAACGAACAAAATAGAGCTACTGCAATTACTCGCAGAAAATAACCATTTTGATATGCTTATTACCGATATGATCCTACCAGATACTTCAGGACGGGAAATCGTCAATTTAGTAAAGGAAAAGCATCCCAATATTAAGATTTTTTCAATGAGTGGCTATATAGGAGAAGAAAATACAGCTTGGCATTACCCTGTCTTGCAAAAGCCATTTAACTCACTAGAACTCACCGATTTTTTGAAGAACAACTAGGGCTTTACCTATGAAGCTTGTGACTCGGCCTTTAGCGTTAAAGATGGCAATTTTTGGGTTTGCCTATGTGATGGTTTCATCCGTACTTTTTGGACTGATTTTTTATATTGAAAGTAAAGATGCCGTTGTAGATCAAGAAATTCAAAAACTTAAACTTGAAGCCGATATCATCAAACCATTAGTAACTGACTTTTATCAACAGTCTGCTAAAGATATTTCATTTCTAGCTGCAAGTCAGTCAGCCAAGTCTTTGTATCAAGAACAAAATCAAAATCATGAACAAGTGATTGTTAATGAAAACTCACTCGCTAATTTAATGTACGAGCTTATTAAAAATCACCACTATTATAATAAAATTAGCTTTTTAGAGATTAAAGACGATGTAAATGTTCAAGTGAGTGTCGTGCGAAACAACGAACATATCAAAATAGTTTCAAAACAAGACTTACCCCAACATATTGAGTTAGAAGCTCTTAAACCACTGTTAAGTGCAAACAGCAAACAAGCCGTATTTTTCTCTAATATTGAGTTTGGACAGATTAATTTAGCTGGTAATGAGCAAGCGAGCTTTTTTGCTGCATTACCTTTGTACGATCGGCAGAATGTACTTTCGGCAATTATCGCTGTGGAAATCAATTTAACCGCCTATTTAAGCGCCATAAAATCGAGTGTTTTAAAAAATATCGCCTTCTATTTAGCAACGCCAGCAGGTGAAATATTTTTTCCAGAAAAACAAACTGGTACGCCATTACAATTGTTACTTTCAAAAGAAGTATCTGAAAGTACGATTAGCCAAGGCGAAGCGAGAATAATTGATGACTATTCATCTGTGAAGAATAACGCTAGCTTTGCTTATTACAGTGCTTTAAGTGTTGAAGCATTCCCTGAGCTTCCTAGCCTTTATCTGATGATAGAAAACCAAAATCAGCAGTTTTTGAACGCAATAAAAAAAATGCAATTGAGAACTGCTATGTTGAGTATGTTTGTCTCTTTATTCAGCATATTAGTGTTTGTTCTAATTGCAAGGCGATTTGTTAAACCGATAAAACAAATTACAAAAAGCATTATTTCTTTTGATAAAACACAACGATTAGGTCAATTACCTACTCAGCTAAATGATGAAATTGGCATCTTAGCTCGCAGTTTTAAATCATTATTGGATAACCTTTCAACGTCTTATTTAGAAGAACGTAAGGCTAAAATTTCAGCGACTAGTTTGTCGGCAAAACTTGAATCTATTTTAGATTCAATCGCAGATGCAGTGATAACAATTGATGATAATGGTGTTATTCAAGCCTTTAACAAAGCAGCAGTTGATATATTTTGCTACGACGAAACGGAGATAATAGGTAAAGATATACAAGTACTGATCCCGGCCTCCCACCTAAACTTATCAGAAGTTAAGAACATGAAATCGTCGAATCGAATTGTAAAGGAGTTGTTTGGCGCTCCACGAGAACTTTACGCAGTTAGAAAAGGAGGGCAGTCTTTTCCAATCCTAATTAATATAAGTCAAGTAGATACGGAAGAAGGTAAGTTATATACAGGGTTGATCAGAGATATTACTCCTTTAAAAGCGATAGAAGAAGAAAAAAAGCGTGTGTTACAAGATGCCAAAACCGCTGCATGGCGGCTTAATTTTGCGTTGTCTGCACCCAATATAGGTGTATGGGATATTGACTTAGTCACTAATGAAATTAAGTGTGATGAGAGAATATATAAACTATTTGGCACTGAACCAATCAGCGGTTTACCTCCAAGAACTCAATGGCGTAATTTGGTGCATCCCGATGATTTACCGGGAATAGAGAAAGAATTTAACAACTTAATTAAACATAGACGAGAATCACAATTTCAACATCGCATCTATTTACCTACTGGAGAAATAAGACATTTAGAGGCTCATGCCCAAATTATTTATTCAGACGAGGGCGTAAAAACACGAATCGTGGGTACTTATAGAGATATTACGGAACAAGTGCAGGTACAAGAATTAAAGCAACAAGCTTTAGATATGGCAGAAGCATCACTGAAACTTAAATCTGATTTTTTGGCAAGCATGAGCCATGAAATTAGAACACCAATGAACGGTGTTATTGGGATGTTAGGATTGCTGGAACAAAGTAAGTTAACCAAGCAGCAACAGCACCACGTTTTTCTAGCTTCTTCAAGTGCTAATTCTTTATTGTCATTAATTAACGATATTTTAGATTTTTCTAAAATTGAGGCCGGCAAACTTGACTTAGAAACAGTTGAATTTGATTTACGAAATCAACTGAGTGAATTTGCTGAATCAATTGCGCTAAAAGCTCAACAGAAAAAGGTTGAACTTGTGCTAGATGTAACTGAATTAAAGCATGTAATGGTGTTAGGCGATCCTGGACGGCTTAGGCAGATAATGACCAACTTAGTGGGTAATGCAATTAAATTTACTGAAGCGGGTGAAATAGTCATAAAAGCAGGCGTTGATCATAAAAATAATCAAGTGATTTTTAAATGTTCTATCAGTGATACAGGAATTGGGATCCCCCAGCATAAAATAAACACTTTATTTGATTCTTTTACCCAAGTTGATGCCTCAACCACTAGAAAGTATGGCGGTACTGGGCTGGGTCTTGCCATTGTTAAACAGTTATGCGAGTTAATGAATGGTGATATTTCTGTATCCAGTGAAGAAGGAAAGGGAAGTAGATTCTCCTTTAATTTAGTGTTTGAACAAAGTGACAGTAAACCACTGTCTATACCGAATATAGACATATCTGGTAGCAATATTCTAATTGTTGATGACAATGATACCAATCTTACGGTGCTGAGTTGCCAATTAAAAATGTGGGGGGCAAAAGTTTATACGGCGACTAATGCCGAACAAGCGTTAGAAACATTAAAGCAAAAGAAAGAAAGGTTTTTCGATGCTGCGATTTTAGATATGCAAATGCCTAACATGAATGGCGCAACCTTAGGACAGAAAATAAAATCTAATCAAGAAACTCATTACTTACCGCTGATTTTAATGACTTCTATTAGTGTTAAAGGTGATACAGAATATTTTGAAAAGCTAGGCTTTGCTGCCTATTTTTCAAAACCAGCAACGACCTCTGATTTGTTTGATACACTGTCGCTTGTATTAGATACTAATAACATGCATTCTTCTCAGTCTTCAATCATTACACACTCAAAATTAATGGGAGTGCATAATAACAAGGTTGTTTCACAGATGCCCAATATTGCAAGGATCATGGTAGTAGAGGATAACCGCATTAATCAGGTGGTATTACTTGGCATTTTACAAAACCTCGGTTTAACGGCAGACGTAGCAGGAAATGGCAAGGAAGCGATAGAGTTGTTGGCAAATTGTCCTCTAGATGCAAAATACCAACTTCTTATTATGGATTGTCAAATGCCTGAAATGGATGGCTATGAAGCAACCAAAGCAATACGTGCAGGACAAGCGGGTGATCAATTTGTCGATATCCCGATCATCGCGATGACGGCAAATGCCATGAAAGGTGACGAAGATAAGTGTCTCAAAGCTGGCATGAGTGATTACGCGACTAAGCCTATTAATCCAGATATATTGCAAGATAAATTATGTCACTGGTTAGGTGTGCGAGATTTTAACGGCAATAAAGATACAGCAGCGTTAGAAACAAAAGATACACTTGCATCGAATAGCCAACCAATACAATTAAGCAAACAGCATTGGGACAAATCAGCTTTTTATCAACGGATCCGACAAAATGATGCATTAGCAAATCGATTAATCGATATTTATTTAGCAGATATGCCAGAACTCTTTGAGCAACTTGAGCTTGCCATTGAACAAGTTGACCATATGTTAATTAAAGATTTGGCACATCGAATTAAAGGAAGTAGCAGAAACATAGCCGTTAATACTGTTGCACTTTACGCTGAAGAGATTGAACAAAATGTCATGAATTTAGATAAAACGGCTTTGTTAAAAGTGTATAGCCAAATAGAAGAGTCATTTGGTGTTGCGAAAGATGAACTTAGCAAAAACAGCGTATACTAAAAATAAATCAATGAATTACATAAAATGTGTAATACTCATTAGTAAGGGGCCTAATGGAATTAATCAATAAATGAGGCAACCTTTAACATGCGACATAGTAAAATAAGGCGTGATGATGAAAGGACACGGTTTAGATAAAGCAGCAAATTACACCATATTAGCGGTTGATGACGCAAAAGACAGTTTAATGTTACTTGAGTTTGATTTAGCAGAGTCGGGCTATCGTGTTATTACGGCAGAATCTGGAGAGCTTGCACTTGAGATCATAAAAGAAACTGACGTAAGTTTGGTATTACTTGATATTCATATGCCTGGTATCTCGGGTATCGATACACTAAAACGAATGCAACAAGAACAGGCTATGCAAAATGTTCCTGTAATTATGTTGTCAGCGTCCGGTGAAGAAGACGCTATTGTAACTGCCTTAGAGCTTGGCGCGGATGATTACATTACAAAACCCTATATTCCCAAAGTATTGCTAGCGCGTATAAACAATGCCTTGCGTTATATGGAAAAAACCAAACTTTTGGAACTGCTTGCCAAAACAGACAGCTTAACAGGTTTAAATAACCGAGGCGCTTTTCAAGAGCTTTCTAACGCATGTATTAATCAAGCGCAAAGAGAAAACAATGTTATTTCATTTGCCATGCTCGATATTGATTTTTTCAAGAATGTTAATGATAAATATGGTCATGATGTAGGAGACAAAGCTCTCGTTGAGTTTGCAGCAATACTGAAAAAAACATTCCGCTGTTATGATGTGATTGGTCGTGTCGGTGGGGAAGAGTTTGCCGTGTGTATGCCCAACACCACCATTGATGAAGCTTATTTAGCTTGTGAGCGCTGCAGAGCAACTGTTGAGTCTCGTATAATTCAAGTTGATAAGGACGATAAAACGATTGAGTTTAATATAACCGCAAGTATTGGTATTACGTCAAGTGTCGGTAAAAGTATCCATTATGACGAATTAGTAAAAAATGCTGACAGCGCCTTGTATCAAGCTAAACGCAACGGACGAAACCAAACGATGTTAGATGGCACCGTTGAACCGTCTGATGAATTAGACACAGCTGATGTAATGATCGTTGAATCTCAAAATATGGAAAAAACAATGGTTGAAACGAACAGTTATCCTGGTATTGATTACCAAATTGGTGTTAATAACGTTTTGGGTGATGACAACTTATTTCAAGAAATATTGATAATGTTTTATCAAGATCACGGTGACGATGGTCGCAAAATAGCTCTGGCCATATCAAACGGCTCCTATAACGATTTAAAAAATTTGATTCATACACTTAAAGGTGTTGCTTGTTCAATTGGCGCTATGACGTTGTTTGAACATTGTAAAGCATTAGATATTGCTATCAATGAATCCAATAGCGCAATGTATGAGGGTTTATTTCAACCTGTTGATGTGGCGTTATCAGAAGTTATCGCCGGAATCAAAGAGAGATTAATTAACTAACTCCATAAACAGTTATTCTACTGTAATATCAATATTGGTAATTGGAATACAGCAGCAAGGCAATATTTCATCATCACCTACAAAGGCTAAAGGTTCACCTTGAGGGTAGAGTACTTGGCCTTTATTTAATTTCACTCGGCATGCACCACAAAAGCCATCTCGGCAATGATAATGGACTTCTATATCGTTTTTTTCTAAGCAGTTTAACAGTGTTTTGTCTTGCTGTTGGAAACAAACCGTTTTACCGTTTGCTGTGACTTCGGGGCTGTTTTTATCAGCTGAGGGAGAGGTTGCATCAACCATAAGTTACTCTGATTGATGCGCTTTTAACGTAGTCATGATTTATAAGTCAAAACCACCAAAATCATCACTTGAGACTGAAGAGTCAACTTGACCCACAAGATAGCTAGAAATTTCAGTTTCTTGTGGAGCCACTTGTACGTTGTCACTCACTAAATATGCATTCATCCAAGGAAGAGGGTTACTCTTGATTGAAAACGGCATATCGTAGCCTATAGCATGTAAACGTTGATTACTTATGTACTCAATATACTGATTTAATATTTGAGCATTCAAGCCAATCATTGAGCCGTCTTTAAACAAATACTGTGCCCATTCTTTTTCTTGCTCAACAACGTCTAAGAATATTTGCAGACCTTCACCTTTAAGTTCTTCTGCTATTTCTTTCATTTCAGGGTCATCTTTACCAGAAAACCAGTTGTTTAAAATATGTTGAGTGCCAGTTAAGTGCAATGCCTCGTCACGAGCAATAAGCTTGATAATTTTTGCGTTACCTTCAAGTAATTCTCGTTCTGCAAATGCAAAAGAGCAAGCGAAACTAACGTAGAAGCGGATGGCTTCTAATGCGTTGGTAGAACAAATTGATAAGAATAAACGCTCTTTAAGTTTACGCTGTGTAACTTCAAACGTTCTACCTTCAACTTCATATGTGCCTTCACCTTGTGACTGCATTAGTTGTGTTGTCAAAATCACATCATCAAAATATTTAGAAATACTAGATGCTCTTTTTAATATAGCAGGGTTAACAACGATATCGTCAAATACTTCACTTGGATCGGTGAACAAGTTGCGAAGAATATGAGTGTACGAGCGTGAGTGAATCGTTTCACTAAAAGCCCAAGTTTCTATCCAAGTTTCTAATTCAGGTAATGAGACAATAGGTAGTAAAACTGCATTCACTGATCGTGCAGCAACACTATCTAATAGTGTTTGATATTTTAAGTTTGAAATAAAAATATGCTTTTCTGAATCAGTCAAACCTTGCCAGTCAGCACGGTCACGCGACACGTCAATTTCTTCTGGGCGCCAGAAAAACGAAAGTTGCTTTTCAATTAACTTTTCGAACGCAGTGTAACGTTGTTGATCATAACGAGCGACATTAACACTATTTCCTAAAAACATAGGCTCAAGAAGAGGGTTATTAGGAACTTGGTTAAATGTACTATAGGTCATGTAATGCTCCTTGAATTAGCGCTAATGTATATACGAAACAATTAGACTAATTCGATCTTTATCTTTTTATGAAGGTTTAACAAATAGGGTAAATTAACGCCTTGTTACATCGACAAGGCGTTTAATAGTTTAAATCTTACAAGCTCCGCCTGCACAATCATCATCTTCTTTAATTTGACTGTCATCAGCACCGTCGCGTGTATTGTGGTAATACAAGGTTTTCACACCTAGCTTATACGCGGTTAACATATCTTTGATGATTTGTTTAACTGGTACTTTACCACCTTCGTATTTAGACGGATCATAATTTGTGTTTGCAGAAATTGTTTGGTCGATAAACTTCTGCATAATACCAACAAGCTGAAGATAACCTTCATTATCTGGAATGTTCCATAACAGCTCATAATTATCTTTTAGTGTTGCGTATTCAGGCACAACCTGCTTAAGAATACCGTCTTTACTCGCTTTAATGCTAATGAGTCCTCGTGGAGGCTCAATACCATTAGTGGCATTTGAAATTTGTGAAGACGTTTCTGATGGCATTAATGCTGAAACTGTAGAGTTTCTCACACCATATTTTTTGATGCTCTCACGAAGCGCTTCCCAATCTAAATGAAGAGGTTCACCTGTAATGTTGTCAACATCTTTCTTATAAGTGTCGATCGGTAAAATACCTTGAGACAAACGAGTTTCATTAAATTTAGGGCATGCGCCTTGTTCTTTTGCTAACAAGTTAGACGCCTTCAATAAATAATACTGGATGGCTTCAAAAGTTCTGTGTGTCAGGTTGTTTGCACTACCGTTCGAATAATAAACGCCATTTTTGGCTAAGTAGTAAGCATAGTTGATTACTCCAATACCTAAAGTGCGGCGACCCATGGTTGCATTGTATGCCGCGGGCACTGGGTAATCTTGATAGTCTAATAAACTATCTAAAGCTCTTACCGCTAAATCAGCTAAACCTTCTAATTCATCTAAGCTTTCAATCGCACCTAAGTTAAATGCAGATAAGGTACATAAAGCGATTTCACCATTTGGATCATTAATATCGTTTAATGGCTTAGTAGGTAACGCAATTTCTAAACATAAATTACTTTGTCTGATCGGTGCATATTCAGGGTTGAACGGGCTGTGCGTGTTGCAGTGATCAACGTTTTGTAAATAAATACGGCCAGTACTAGCACGTTCTTGAGCAAACAAGCTGAATAACTCAATCGCTTGGATACGCTTTTTACGAATGTTTTCATCTGCTTCGTATTGAAGGTAAAGTTGCTCAAACTTTTGCTGATCTTCAAAGAACGCATTGTATAAACCAGGTACGTCACTTGGGCTAAACAAGGTAATGTGTTCACCTTTAATCAAGCGCTGATACATCAGTTTGTTAAATTGCACACCATAATCTAAATGGCGAACGCGGTTTTCTTCAACACCACGGTTGTTTTTTAGTACTAATAAGCTTTCAACTTCCAAGTGCCATAATGGATAGAATAGGGTAGCCGCGCCACCACGCACACCACCTTGTGAACAGCTTTTTACCGCTGTTTGGAAGTGCTTGTAAAACGGAATACATCCTGTGTGGAATGCTTCACCATTTCTAATCGCGCTGCCTAGTGCACGGATATTACCAGCGTTAATGCCAATACCTGCACGTTGAGATACGTATTTAACAATGGCACTAGAAGAGGCGTTGATAGAGTCTAAGCTGTCGTCACATTCAATTAACACACATGAAGAAAACTGGCGTGTAGGTGTTCTTACACCAGCCATTATCGGTGTTGGTAGTGAGATTTTGAAGGTAGAAATTGCATTGTAAAAACCTTCAATATAACTTAAACGTTCATCTTTTGGATATTTAGCAAACAAACATGCCGCTACCAAAATATACAAAAATTGCGCGCTCTCATAAATTTCACCAGTGACACGATTTTGAACTAGATATTTACCTTCTAGTTGTTTTACAGCAGCGTAGCTGAAGTTTAAATCGCGTCTATGATCAATAAATTGATCCATTTGTTCGAATTCTGCTTCACTGTAATCCGCTAGTAAGTGCTGATCATAGCGCCCAGACTCAACCAACTTAACAACATGTTGATATAGTTTAGGTGGCTCAAATTGGCCGTAAGCTTTTTTTCTTAAGTGGAATATCGCAAGTCGGGCTGCTAAATACTGATAATCTGGAGTTTCCTCAGAAATAAGATCAGCAGCAGCTTTAATAATGGTTTCATGAATATCAGATGTTTTAATACCATCATAAAATTGGATGTGCGACTTTAGCTCTACTTGAGAAACCGATACATTATCTAATTCTTCTGCGGCCCACGCGATAACTTTATGAATTTTCTCTAAATCGATGGGTTCTTTTTCGCCGTTACGCTTGGTTACAAAAAGGTTGTTGTTCATGAAAAACCTGTATATTTATTTTTGCTTATTTTAGTTCTTTGACTTTAATACTCCCTAGTGCTTAACAAATGGTCAATACACAATATCTAGGGGGTAAGTTCAAATCTAATCACAAGATAATGAGGTTTAGAATGCAATGCAACCCCTAAAAAAGCCATTAAAAATTTAAGGATAAATACCAAAATTTTTTTGTTAGTAGTGACTAACTGAGTAACTATTTTCGAAATTGAATTATTCAAAACGCAATCATTATTTTGTCTTTTTTTTTCCTAATAGAATTATTTTAGTTTTTATTGTTAGTTTCATATTACTAAAAGTAATATGAAAAATATAAACTAATAAAAACAATGGTATAGCTATGTTGTTTTATTTGTGAACACCTTGTTCGTTAAATAAACGACAGTATTTCCTGTGGTTTTTTACAACTAAAATCAGCCTGCCAGAGTGATAAATTTTCGTCTTCTTTTATATAACCCCATTCTGCAATTACAGTTGTCATATTGGCAGCGTTACCGGCTTCTATATCTCTGAGCGCATCTCCGACATATAAGCATTGCTCAGGTGCAATGGATATTGCCTGCGCTGCGTATAAAAGTGGTGCAGGATGAGGTTTACGCTGTGTTAGCGTATCGCCACCAACCATGATTTGTGAAGCGGTAAACTCGTCGAAATATGGTAACAAAAGTGTCGTGAGGTATTCTGGCTTGTTGGTTACAACACCCCATGCAATATTATTTGAGTTCAAGGTTTCAAGTAATGCAGGAACACCGCCATAGAGCGAGGTTTTTTGTGCGATATTGTTTTGATAATAATCAAGAAACTGTTCTCGCAATTGATCAAAGTTAAACTTTGAGAGTTGTTCCGCAAAACCAAGCTCTAGCAAACCTTTTGCGCCGTTAGAGGCAATAGGGCGGTATGCCTCTGGTGTAACTGTTGGCAGGTTATGCTGCTCAAGTACATGATTTAATGCTGATCCTAAATCGTCAGCGGTATCAAGCAAGGTACCATCTAAATCAAACAAAACGGCTTTAATACTTTTAGACTGCATTGGCTATTCCACTTTTTGACAACAAAGAATGTAGTTAACATCAAGTGACTCAATTAACTTATGGTTTTCAGTCAGAGGATTATAGTGAATGCCTGCTGCATCGATACATTTCAATCCATATTGCTCAGCCCAGCCGATAAGTGTTGATGGGCGGATGAATTTATCATGTTCATGGGTACCGTCTGGTACAAGTTTGAAAATCTTTTCAGCTGCAAGTATTGCCAGCAAGTAGGCTTTGGTTGTTTTGTTCAACGTAGAGAAAAATACATAGCCACCAGGCTTTACCATGCTGGCACATGCTTGAACAACTGATGCAGGTTCTGGCACGTGTTCTAACATTTCCATACAGGTAACAATATCGTATTTTTCGGGGTTCTTTAACGCTTGCTGTTCAGCGGTTATTTGTTGGTAGTCCAATTTTACACCCGCTTCTAATGCATGAAGTTTTGCAACATTAAGCGGCTCTTCACCCATATCAATACCGGTTACATTGGCGCCTAACTTTGCTAGGCTTTCAGCTAGAATGCCACCGCCACAGCCCACATCAATGATATTTTTGTCAAATAAATCATGACAGTGCTGAATGATAAATTGTCTTCTGATCGGATTAATTTGATGCAAAGGTTTAAAGTCACCTTCGAGATCCCACCATGTTTGCGCGATTTTTTCGAATTTAGCTATTTCTTCGGGATTTACATTTAATGAATCGGTCATAGTATTCGAGGCTAAATAAAACAAAAGCCGCATTGTAAACGAAAAGGATCTATTTCGTTAGTCATTTTAAGTACTTTGGTTGACGAAGAGCGCGTTAAACAATAACTTAATACCTATGTATTAGTGTTTTTGTCGAGACACAATGAAATCTTTATTAGAACAATTATCTACCTACAAAAGTGTTCACTTAAATAAATCAAACGTTAAAACACATTTTGTTGGCATTCCTCTCATTATTTGGTCAATCGCTATTGTTTTGTCTATGGTAGGCTTTGAACTGTCAACAAAGCACTTCACTGTAGGCATAACCTTAATGTCGATAGTGGCCTATTGTGTCTTGCTATATTATGTAGTGTTATCAAGGCCTTTAGCTTTGATGGCTATTTTAATTTTTGGTCCTATTGTCTACAGTGCAACTTGGGTGCCTGCAACTGAATGGCCCATGGTAATAGCATTAATAGCATTTATTACGGGGTGGATATTTCAATTTATTGGTCATGCGTATGAAAAAGCAAAGCCGGCTTTTATTGACGATCTTAATCAGCTATTTATCGGGCCATTATTTTTGTTGGCAGAAATCTATTTTAAGTTTGGTGGAAACAAAACATTAGAACAACAAGTGCACCAGCTAGCGATTGAAAAGCGCCGTGCTTTTGAAAAAAATCAATAAAAACGAATGTCGTGCTTTATCTTAAAAGACAAAAAAGTATAAAAATTTAAACCATAAAAACCCAACGTTTAAATATCACTCAATTTGGGCTTTATCATTTAAGGCACGCCAATCGTCTATTTTTGCATCAAGAATAAAGCCCGACTTTTCATTGGTTTAGTTAAAATTTTATTATCATGTAATAATTCCTTGAAATAAATCTGCAACCCGCGCAAAATGGCAGGTCAAACGGTGAGATAGTAATATCGAATTTCCAATTATCATTTCGCCTTAAAATAATAATTTCCAAGATATACATTTAGGGATACTGTCGATTTATGACCGATCTGGCAAAAGAAATACTTCCTGTCAATATTGAGGACGAGCTGAAAAGTTCCTATTTAGATTACGCGATGAGTGTAATCGTAGGGCGTGCACTTCCTGATGTAAGAGACGGACTAAAGCCTGTACATCGCCGCGTACTATATGCAATGAATGTATTGGGCAACGACTATAACAAGCCTTACAAAAAGTCAGCACGTGTTGTTGGTGACGTAATCGGTAAATATCACCCACATGGTGACACGGCTGTTTACGATACTATTGTACGTTTGGCTCAACCATTCTCTATGCGATATATGCTAGTTGATGGGCAAGGTAACTTCGGTTCAGTTGACGGTGACTCTGCAGCTGCGATGCGTTATACGGAAATCCGTATGGCAAAAATTTCGCATTCAATTCTAGCTGATCTGGATAAAGAAACCGTTGATTTTGTGCCTAACTATGACGGCACAGAACATATTCCATCGGTAATGCCTACACGTATTCCAAACCTGTTAGTTAATGGTACTTCAGGTATTGCTGTTGGTATGGCAACTAACATTCCACCACATAACTTAACGGAAGTTATTGATGGTTGTTTAGCGTTAATTGATAACGACGATATTACAATCGACGAACTGATTGAATATATTCCGGGTCCAGACTTTCCAACGGCCGGTATTATTAGTGGCCGAGCAGGTATATTAGAAGCCTACAAAACCGGTCGTGGTAAAATCAATATTCGTGCAAGAGCTGAAATTGAAGTTGATGAAAAATCTGGTAAAGAAACCATTATTGTTCATGAACTACCTTACCAAGTTAACAAAGCTCGCCTGATTGAAAAAATGGCCGAATTGGTCAAAGAAAAACGTCTTGAAGGTATTTCTGCACTGCGTGATGAGTCTGACAAAGACGGTATGCGCATGGTTATTGAAATCAAGCGTGGTGAAGTTGGTGAAGTTGTATTAAACAACTTGTACAAGTTAACTCAAATGCAAGTGTCTTTTGGATTGAATATGGTTGCGTTGACTAACGGTCAACCTAAGCTATTTAACTTAAAAGAAATGCTTGAAGCCTTTGTACTTCACCGCCGTGAAGTAGTGACACGCAGAACCATCTATGAATTACGTAAAGCGAGAGATAGAGCTCATATCTTAGAAGGTTTATCTATTGCCTTAGCTAATATCGATCCTGTTATCGAGCTAGTGAAAAGCTCTGCTAACCGTAAAGAAGCAGAAGAGAAGCTTGTTGCTCAAGGTTGGGCGCTTGGTAATGTTGCTGCCATGTTGGAAACAGCAGGTACTGACGCAGCACGTCCAGAATGGCTAGAGCCTGAGTATGGTATCCGCGACGGTTTATACTACCTTACGCCTGAACAAGCTAAAGCGATTGTAGATTTACAACTTTATAAGTTATCTGGTTTAGAACACGAAAAAATTCTAAACGAGTACAAAGAGTTATTAGACATCATTGCAGAGTTATTGCACATTCTTGAAAGTCCTGCGCGATTGATGGAAGTGATTAAAGAAGAACTTGAAGCGATTCGCAATGACTTTGGCGATGAACGCCGCACGGAAATTACCAATGCATCTCATGATTTAAATCTTGAAGATTTAATTAATGAAGAAGATGTTGTTGTGACCTTGTCTAACGAGGGTTACGTTAAGTACCAAGCGTTAACTGATTATCAAGCACAACGACGTGGTGGTAAAGGTAAAGCTGCAACTAAGATGAAGGAAGAAGACTTCATTGAACGTTTATTAGTTGCTAACACTCACGATACGATATTGTGTTTCTCAAACCGCGGTAAACTTTATTGGCTGAAAGTGTATCAATTACCACTAGCTAGTAGAACGGCAAGAGGTCGTCCAATTGTTAACTTGTTGCCATTGGAAAGTGAAGAGCGCATTACGGCAATTTTACCAGTACGAGAATACGAAGAAGGCAAGTATATTGTCATGGCAACGGCTTCTGGTACGGTTAAGAAAACGCCATTAACAGCATACTCTAACCAACGTGCTAACGGTATTATTGCGTTAAACCTACGTGATGATGATACGCTAATTGGTGTTGATATTACCGATGGCACTAACGACATCATGTTGTTCTCTGACGAAGGTAAAGTTGTTCGCTTTAATGAATTGCAACGCGATAGCGAAACTGGCGAAGTAAAAATAGACCCTGAAACGGGAGAGCCAATGCAAGCGCTTCGTCCTATGGGACGTACTGCTACGGGTGTACGTGGTATTAAGCTAGAAGGCGATCAACGTGTAGTTTCATTAATCGTACCTAAGAACGATGGTGCGGTATTAACAGTTACTGAAAACGGTTACGGTAAGCGAACTGCACTAGCAGAATATCCAGCGAAGAGCCGTGCAACTAAAGGTGTTGTGTCGATCAAAGTGAGCGAGCGTAACGGTAAAGTTGTTGGAGCGGTGCAAGTTGAGGATAACGACGAAATAATGCTTATTACTGATAACGGTACGTTAGTTCGTACGCGTGTTAATGAAGTAAGTGTCATTGGTCGTAATACTCAAGGTGTTCGAATTATTCGAACCGCTGACGATGAGCATGTTGTTGCGTTACAACGCATTGACGAGGTTGAAGAAACCGAAGAATTCATCGAAGGTGAAGAGGGCGAGCCTACTGAACCCGCTGCGATAGCAGAGCAAAGTGTTGAGTCAAGTGAAGATGAAAGTGAACTCAGCACCGGTGATGAAGAATAATCACCGCAAGTGTTTAGCAAAATAGGCGGTATTTACCGCCTATTTTTTTTGATTAAATTTGAGGGTAATTTTAGCATGTCTGTTGTTTATAATTTTTGTGCTGGCCCTGCCATGTTGCCAACTCCTGTAATGGCAAAAGCGCAGCAAGAGTTTATTAATTGGCAAAATACCGGCTGTTCGGTTATGGAGCTAAGCCATAGAAGTAAAGAGTTTATGGCCTTAACTGCCAAGGCTGAAGAGAGGCTTCGTCAATTGATGCACATTCCTGACAACTATAAAGTTTTATTTTGCCATGGTGGCGGAAGAGGGCAGTTTTCAGCAGTACCATTGAATTTATTACCGCAAGGTCAGCATGCCGATTATGTTGTTACAGGCTCTTGGTCTGAGGCAGCCGCTAAGGAAGCAGCTAATTTTGGTAAAATTAATGTTATCAATGCTATTGATGAAAGCGAAGGAATAAAATCGGTCAAGCCTTTTAATGAATGGCAGGTCTCAAGTGATGCAGCCTATGTGCATTATTGCCCTAATGAAACTGTTGATGGTATCGAAATTTTTGATATTCCCGAGTTTGATGGAGTGCCGATAGTCGCTGATATGTCTTCAACTATCTTATCTCATCATATTGATGTGACAAAATTTGGCTTAATATACGCGGGCGCACAAAAAAACATTGGTCCTTCAGGCTTAACAATCGTAATTGTTCGGGAAGACTTGCTAGGTAAAGCCCGAGTTGATACCCCGTGTATCATGAACTATAAGACCGCTGCAGATAACGATTCTATGTACAACACGCCGCCAACATATGCTTGGTATTTAGCAGGTTTAGTGTTTGAGTGGTTAGAATCAATTGGCGGTGTATCTGCAGTTGAAAAAGTCAATGCTGATAAAGCGGCATTAATTTACCAATATGTCGATAACAGCTCGTTTTATCTTAACAACATCGACTCGCAATTTAGAAGCCGAATGAACGTGCCTTTTTGGTTGGCGGATGAATCACTCAATGACGCCTTTTTAGAGCAAGCTGAAGCTGAAGGGTTGGTAGCGTTAAAAGGCCACCGTATTGTAGGTGGTATGCGCGCTAGCATTTACAATGCGATGCCTTTTGAAGGTGTTCAAAAACTGGTCGCATTTATGAAAAAATTTGAAGAAGGTAATCGCTAAATGGAGCAACTTACGCTTAATCCAATTAAAAAAATCAACGGTGAAGTTTTTTTGCCGGGATCTAAAAGTTTGTCAAATAGAGCGTTGTTAATCGCAGCACTTGCTCATGGTACAACCAAAATAACAAACTTGTTGGTCAGTGATGATATTAAACACATGTTAAATGCACTTAAACTTTTAGGGGTAGAATACCGTTTAAGTGAGTGTGGTACAGAATGTGAAGTTACTGGCGTTAATGGATTTTTTTCAACAAAAGAACCGGTAGAACTATACCTTGGTAATGCTGGCACCGCGATGAGACCTTTATGTGCTGCTTTGGCCGCTAGTGATGGCGAATTTGTTCTAACGGGCGAACCTCGAATGAAAGAAAGACCAATTGGTCATTTAGTCGATGCATTAGCTCAATTGAGTGCTGATATTCAATACTTAGAAACTCCAGAATATCCGCCAGTAAAAATAACTGGTAAAGCTTTAGCTGGTGACAAAGTGTCTATTGATGGTTCTATTTCTAGTCAGTTCTTGACGGCCATTTTGATGATCACACCGCTACTTGGCAACGATACTGAAATTCATATCGACGGTGAGTTAGTGTCTAAGCCATACATAGATATTACTTTAAATATCATGGAACGTTTTGGTGTTTACGTTGAAAACAATAATTACCAATCGTTTAACGTTAAAGGCGGTCAATCATATCAAGCCGTTGAACGTTACATGGTTGAAGGTGATGCTTCATCTGCGTCTTATTTTTTAGCCGCAGGTGCTATTAAAGGCGGTGAGATAACTGTTCACGGTGTAGGTAAGCTCAGTGTTCAAGGTGATAAACATTTTGCAGATGTTCTAGAAAAAATGGGTGCAGAGGTTATATGGCATGATGAGTCAATAACAGTGATTGGTAAACCGTTAACTGCCGTAGATATGGACATGAACCATATTCCAGATGCAGCGATGACGATAGCCACTACAGCGTTGTTTGCTAAAGGTACGACTAGTATCAGAAATATCTATAACTGGCGTGTTAAAGAAACAGACAGATTAGCAGCAATGGCAACTGAGCTAAGAAAAGTAGGCGCGGAAGTTATTGAGGGTGAAGACTTCATCACAGTTACACCACCAAGTGAAATAGTACATGCAGAAATCGATACTTATAACGATCATCGTGTAGCTATGTGTTTTTCGTTAGTGGCTCTAAGTGACACTCCAGTTACCATTAACGACCCTAAATGCACAGCAAAAACGTTCCCGGATTACTTTGACAAACTTGAACAAGTTTCATGCTAATACGTGAACAAAATAAATTTTTACGCGATTTTGCCAGACAAATCCCTTATAATGCCGCCGATTTTCGACTAAAGGAGATAAATGTATGCAGCAAAACGCTCCAGTGATCACGATTGACGGTCCCAGTGGTGCTGGTAAAGGAACTGCAGCGCGTTTAGTAGCTGAGCGCTTAGGGTGGCATTTATTAGATAGTGGTGCGATATACCGAGTATTGGCTGTGGCCACTGAATATCACCACATTGCTACTGACGATGAAGAAGCGTTAATCCCTATCGCGGCACATTTAGATGTACAGTTTAATATTAGCAGTGAAGGCAACAGTAAAGTCATCTTAGAAGGTGAAGACGTCACCGATACTATACGTACAGAAGAGATTGGCGCTATTGCATCACAAGTTGCGGCCTTTCCTCGAGTTCGTGAAGCACTGTTGAGACGCCAGCGAGCATTTAGGCTTGCACCTGGACTTGTCGCAGATGGCCGAGACATGGGCACCGTTGTGTTTGTTGATGCACCAGTGAAAGTATTTTTAACCGCGACAGCTGAAGAACGTGCACATCGCCGATATAATCAGTTGAAAGCGAAGGGCTATGATGTTAAAATCGGGCGCCTTTTGGACGACATACGTCAAAGAGATGAGCGAGATCAAAACAGAACAGTTGCTCCGCTTGTGCCTGCAGAAGGTGCGTTAACTATTGATTCTACTGAACTTTCTATTGATGAAGTGGTCAGTCAGATTCTTGCATTTGCCAATGAAAAAATAACAAATGCCTCAGGTGCTAAATAGTATTTAGTACCTAAAAACTTAGATGCCTTGAAGTACGGATGCTGGAGGCTTTATTAATAACCCCATGACACATGCAAGTGGATTGGATAACTTTAGAGTTCATATACATAACATGACTGAAAATTTTGCACAACTTTTTGAAGAAAGTTTAAAAGAAATCGAAACACGCCCTGGTTCAATCATCAAGGGTACTGTCGTAGCAATCAGCAAAGACAACGTTTTAGTTGATGCTGGCCTTAAATCTGAATCTGTTATCTCAATTGACCAATTCAAAAACTCAGCTGGTGAAGTTGAAATCAATGTTGGTGACGAAATTGATGTAGCACTAGATGCAACAGATGACGGTTTCGGTGAAACTGTACTTTCTCGTGAAAAAGCAAAACGTCACGAAGCTTGGCAAGTTCTTGAAAAAGCTTACGAAGAAAAAGAAACTGTTATCGGTGTTATTAACGGTAAAGTTAAAGGTGGTTTCACGGTTGAAGTTAGCAACATTCGTGCTTTCTTACCGGGTTCATTAGTAGACGTTCGCCCAGTTCGCGACACTGCTCACCTTGAAGGTAAAGATTTAGAATTCAAAGTTATTAAGCTTGATCAAAAGCGTAATAACGTTGTTGTTTCTCGTCGTGCTGTTATCGAATCAGAAAGCAGCGTAGAACGTGATGCACTTCTTGAGTCTCTAGCTGAAGGCATGGAAGTTAAAGGTATCGTTAAGAACCTTACTGACTACGGTGCATTCGTAGACTTAGGTGGTATCGATGGTCTTCTACACATCACAGATATGGCTTGGAAGCGTGTTAAACACCCAAGTGAAATCGTAAATGTTGGTGACGAGATCCAAGTTAAAGTATTGAAGTTTGACCGTGAACGCACTCGTGTTTCATTAGGTATGAAGCAGTTAGGCGAAGATCCATGGGTAGCTATCGCTAACCGTTACCCAGAAGGTTCTAAGCTTTCTGGTCGGGTTACAAACTTAACTGACTACGGTTGTTTTGTTGAGATCCAAGAAGGCGTTGAAGGTCTTGTTCACGTTTCTGAAATGGATTGGACAAACAAAAACATCCACCCATCTAAAGTTGTTAACTTAGGTGATACTGTTGAAGTTATGGTTCTTGAAATTGACGAAGAACGTCGTCGTATTTCTCTTGGCCTTAAGCAATGCGTTCCAAATCCATGGGAAGAGTTTGCTAAGAACTTCAGCAAAGGCGACAAAGTTTCTGGTAAGATCAAGTCAATCACTGACTTCGGTATCTTCATCGGTCTTGACGGTGGCATTGACGGTCTTGTTCACTTATCTGACATTTCTTGGAATGGCGGTGAAGAAGCTGTTCGTGAATACAAGAAAGGCGATGAGATCTCAGCTGTTGTATTACAAGTTGACCCAGAGCGCGAGCGTATCTCTTTAGGTGTTAAGCAAACTGAAGACGATCCTTTCAATATGTATCTGACAGATAACAAAAAAGGTGCTATTGTTACAGGTAAAGTAGTTGAAGTTGACGCGAAAGGTGCTAAAGTTGAATTAGCAGAAGGCGTAGAAGGTTACTTACGCGTTTCTGACATTTCACGTGACCGTATCGAAGATGCAACTACTGAATTGTCTGTTGGTGATGATGTTGAAACTAAGTTCATGGGTGTTGACCGTAAGAACCGTACTATCAGCTTATCAATCAAAGCTAAAGACCAAGCAGACGAGCGTGAAGCAATTGAAAGCCTTAACCAAACAGAAGATACTGGTTTAAGTGCTATGGCTGAAGCGTTTAAAAACGCTAAAAGCTAATTAGAGGTGGTAGGGAGAGTTTAACTCTCCTTACTTAAACCATTGTCGTGATGCTGGATGAACACTGGAGGGTCGGATGACCAAATCAGAACTCATTGAAAGATTAGCAGATAAATTAGATCACTTGTCTGCAAAAGATGTTGAATTTGCTATTAAAGAAATACTTGAAATGATGGCGCAAACCTTGTCAAAAGGTGAACGTATAGAAATTAGAGGCTTTGGTAGTTTCTCATTGCATTATCGCGCACCACGCGTTGGTAGGAACCCTAAAACTGGCGACTCAGTAGAACTTGCTGGTAAATATGTTCCACACTTCAAGCCTGGTAAGGAATTACGTGAACGTGTCAATGCGGCAATCGCGTAATAAAAAATATTTTTAAAAACGGCATGCTTTGGCATGCCGTTTTTGTTTTAATGTGCTTATTGTTTTTAAAAGGGTTAATTTTCAGTGCGCGCATATTTAACATTAGTGACAATTTTCATTTTGATCGCAATAGCGTTTATTTTTGGAAGTCAAAATAATCAGGTTATTACGCTTAACTATATGGTGGCTAAAACTGAACTGACCGTAGCGGCAGCCGTCAGTTTATTTACTAGCTTAGGGGTAATATTAGGGTTATTATTTGCATTATTGTGGAAACTGAGAGCGTCGTTCAAAAAACGCAAGCAGTTGCCTGAAGATGTAAAATAATAACGATTTTATGCTAGAACTTCTTTTTCTATTGTTACCTGTTGCCATGGGATATGGTTGGTTTATGGGGCGCAATAGCGTTAAACAAAGCCAGCACTCAGCCAAACAAGATTTATCGATTAAGTACTCGACTGGCTTAAACTATCTATTATCTAATCAACAAGATAAAGCCATTGATTACCTGCTTGAAACCTTAACACTGGAAGATGATACTGTTGAAGCGCATTTTGCTATGGCTAATCTTTTCAGAAAACGTGGTGAGTTAGACCGTGCATTAAAAGTGCATGAACACTTAGTCCGTCAAAAACATTTACCGACTAAAGCTAAACAACAAGCAGCCTTTGAACTTGGAAAAGACTTTTTAAGTGCAGGTTTGTACGATAGAGCGGAGTCAATGTTTGATAGCTTGCTAAAGTCAAAGGTATTTGGGTTAAAATCGTTAACATTCCTTTTGCAGATATACCAATCAACTAATGATTGGCAGCAAGGCATTGCGCTTAAAAAAGTCATCGTAAAAAGTAAAGATAAAAAACTGCTGCATATATTGGCTAATTTTTATTGTGAACTCGCCACTATTGCGCTTGAGAAGGATGAGTTTATCGAAGTTGTGGAGTTACTTGAAGAAGCATTGAAATGCGACCCTAATTCTTGTCGCTCTAATTGGTTACTAGCCAAAATTTATGAAAATCATCAGCAGTATAACGAAGCTTGTCAATGTTATAAGGCGATTTATGGCCAAGACTCAGAGTTTTTCCCTGATGTTATTGATCAGATGGAGAAGTGTTATTTAGCGTTAGATGCACAAGATGAGTTTGCTAGCTTTATTAAAAAAGTTTATGACGAAACGGGCGGAGCCAGTGCTTTGATTAAATATTTAGAGTATTTAGCTAAAAAACACGGGCCAATAAAAGCGCATGACTACATGTTATCTGCACTGAAAAGAAGGCCCACTATTAAAGGCTTTAAACACTTTATTAAAATGCAAATGGCTAACCAGCCAGATAACAAAGAACATGAAACGTTGGAGATGATAAAACAGCTTGTATCTGCATACATCAATGTGAAACAACGTTATAACTGCAGAACTTGTGGTTTTAATTCCAGTACACATTATTGGTCTTGCCCATCCTGTCATGATTGGGAACAGCTTAAACCTGTAAGAGGTTTAGAAGGGGAGTAACCTCCTGCTTGACCTCTCTTTTAACACTTTTCTAAATTTCGTTGCTAACAATGAGCTTGTTTCTTTCTGTTAGCTTCATTTATCAATTAATACAGCATTGTTTACTAAAGCGGTTTTTTATATTTGTGCTTTTGCTGTAAAATAGCGCGCAAGTTTACTTAAAGGATAATTCTATGAGCGATGCAAAAGTTGTTGTTGCACTAGATTTTGATAATAAAGCAGATGCCTTAGCGTTTGTTGATAGCATAGACCCAAAAGAATGTCGTCTAAAAGTAGGAAAGGAAATGTTTACCTATTTTGGACCAGAGTTTGTTAAAGAACTCGTTGCAAAAGGCTTTGACGTATTCTTAGATCTTAAATTTCATGATATCCCAAATACGGTGGCAAAAGCTGTTACAGCTGCGGCTGAATTAGGTGTTTGGATGGTTAATGTACATGCGTCAGGTGGTTTAGCTATGATGCAAAAAGCGAAAGAAGCATTATTGCCCTATGGTGATAAAGCTCCTCTACTTATCGCGGTAACGGTGTTAACTAGTATGAGTGAACAAGATTTACAAACACTCGGTATTGATAAAACACCAGCAGAACAAGTTAATTATCTAGCTAACTTAACAAAACAAGCTGGGTTGGATGGCGTGGTATGTTCTGCACAAGAAGCTAAGTTGCTAAAAGAGAGACTAGGGCAAGACTTTAAGTTAATTACTCCTGGAATTAGACCAGCTGGTAGTGCCTCTGATGATCAACAGCGTATTGTCACTCCAGAGCAGGCAGTTGCCGATGGTGTTGATTACTTAGTTATTGGTAGGCCAATTACTAAAGCCCGATCACCAATTGATGTGCTAAAAGCTATTAACTCATCAATCGCCTAAAAAAAGGAGCCATTGGCTCCTTTTTGCTTATAGATGTTTTAATGCTGATAAAACATGTAGGTGATGTTTTTCTAGTAAATGAATCAATTTGATTAATGGAAGACCAATAAGCGCGTTAGGGTCATCACCTTCGAGCTTTTCGAATAAACATATACCTAATCCCTCACTTTTAAAGCTACCAGCGCAGTTTAGAGGTTGTTCAATCTCCACGTATTGTTTTACATCGTCTACATCTAGTGTTTTAAAATGTACGTGAAAAGGTTCAACTAAAGAGTAATGCTCTGAAGAATCTGCATCGATAACACATAGGCCCGTATAAAAAGTGACGCATTTGCCACTAAAACTCATTAATTGCTTGATAGCATTTTCCTGTGTGTGTGGTTTGCCTAGAATTTTGTTTTCACATAAAGCAACTTGGTCTGAACCTATTACCAGCGCATTTTGATGTTTAGCTGCGACACTTTTTGCTTTTTCAATCGCTAAACGTTCTACCAGTTCAATGGCGGTTTCACCTTCTTTTGGCGTTTCGTCAACATCAGGCTTATCACACAGAAAAGGTAATTGTAGTTTTTCCAATATAGATCGGCGAAAAGGAGAGGTAGAACCCAAGACAAGAGATTTCATTTAAATGACTCAAAAAATAAACGGTTTCTGCTAATATAAGGTCGATATAGGTTTTTTAAATCATTTTCGATAATTTTCTTTTGACACAGGGGCTGAACGACTATATCATGCGCGCCTTATGCAGAATCTGAAACTTCCGATAACAATTGATCCATATAAAAGTGCACAGCGCCGCTTGGTCTGTGACGGGTTTTTTGAGGTGTCGGAAATGAATAGGTTGCTCGAGGCATGCGAAAGCTGCGCTCAGCAGGTTAATGTTAGTGTCAATTTTGGTGTTGACGAGCTAGGCTTAGTTGTAATAAACGGGCAGGGGTCGTTAAACGTTTCACTAGCATGTCAGCGGTGTACTGAGCCTTTTGAAACCACACTGGATTTTGAATTTTCGTTTAGCCCAGTGAAAAATCAGGATGCTGCTGAAGATTTGCCGTCATATTATGACGCAATTGAATTAGATGAAAATGGTGAAGTCGACTTGCGTGAATTAGTGGAGAACGAGCTTTTGCTTGCTATTCCGTTAATCCCAAGGCACGAACTTGAACAATGTCAGTCGCCAGCTGACAGCGTTTGGGGTCAATTGCCTGAAGAGCATGAAAAACCGAATCCATTTGACGTATTGAAAAAACTTAAGTAAACAACCGATTTTAGGAGTTAGGCAATGGCAGTTCAAAAGAGCAAAAAGTCTCGCGCTAGACGTGGCATGCGCCGTTCACATGACGCATTGACAGCAGAGAACTTATCAGTAGATCCAGTATCAGGTGAAACGCATCGTCGTCACCATGTGACAGCTGATGGTTTCTACAAAGGTGAAAAAGTAATCGCTAAATAAGCGAGAACTTCCTTTGAGCGATATTACCATCGCGATAGATGTTATGGGGGGCGATTTAGGCCCCCTTGTAACATTACCTGCAGCACTTCGCGCCATAAACAAATCTGCTAGCCTCAAGCTGATTTTATGTGGTGACCAATCTTCTATATCAAAATTTCTTCAAGACAAGCAACAGCTTGACCATCCTCGTATTTCTATCGAACCTACAACTGATGTGGTTTCTATGGATGAAAAACCAAGTGTCGCTTTAAGAAACAAGAAAAATTCATCTATGCGTCGAGCATTAGATCTTGTGCAGGCTGGACAAGCCGACGCATGCGTTAGCGCTGGAAATACAGGCGCACTGTTTGCGACTGCACATTTTGTACTTAAAACACTTCCCGGTGTTGAACGTCCTGCGCTGATTTCTTCTTTACCTACACACGATAAAAACAAACACGTATTTATGCTGGACTTGGGGGCCAATGTTTTTTGTGACTCAAATGTCTTGTACCAGTTTGGTGTGATGGGATCGGTAATGGCTGAACAGGTCGACGCAATAGAACGCCCCAGAGTGGCTTTATTGAACATGGGTGAAGAAGACATAAAAGGAAGTGATCATATTAAGATGGCGGCAACACATCTTGCAGAAAACCCGGAGGTTAATTACATAGGGTTTATTGAAGGGAATGATATTTTTACCAATAAAGCAGATGTGATTGTTTGTGATGGCTTTGTTGGTAATGTCGCGTTAAAAACCTGCGAAGGCGTTGCACGCTTAGTATACAAACGAATGAAAGAAGTGCTGTCTCGACACTTTTTTGCCCGAATATTCGGCAGAATTTTGTATCCTTCTTTAAAAAAGCTATTTAAACCCTTGAACCCCGACCAGTATAACGGCGCAAGTTTGATAGGATTGCGCGGTATTGTGATCAAGAGTCACGGTAATGCTGGCATTAGCGCTTTTACCAATGCAATTTTTGAAGCAGCAAAAGAAGTTGAACGTCAAGTACCAGAAAAAATAACAAAAAAACTTGAACAAGGGTTAAGTGGCACCCACTTAAGTTAAAAACAATAGACAGTGTTATACAAGAGTATAAAACACTTAAAATAGGTAACTCTATGCAAAATAATCTCGCTTTTATTTTTCCAGGCCAAGGTTCTCAAGCTGTTGGTATGTTAAACGACTTCGCTGATAACGACGTTGTACAATCAACCTTTAAGGAAGCTTCAGACGCATTAGGCTATGACCTATGGCAACTAGTCTCTGAAGGGCCAGCAGAGAAGCTTAACCAAACAAATCACACTCAACCTGCTTTGTTAACGGCCAGCGTTGCACTGTGGCGTTTATTGAATGAAAACTCTTCGGCTATCCCAAGTGTCATTGCTGGACATAGCTTAGGTGAATACTCTGCATTGGTTTGCGCTGGAGTATTATCATTAGCTGACGGTGTGAAGCTCGTAGAAAAACGTGGTGAATTTATGCAAGCCTCGGTACCAGAAGGTGTGGGTGCTATGGCAGCGGTAATCGGCTTAGAAGATGACAAAATTATTCAAGCATGTGCACAAGCAAAAGGTGAGCAGGTAGTATCTGCTGTAAACTTTAACTCTCCAGGTCAAGTGGTTATCGCTGGTAACAAAGAAGCGGTTGAACGCGCAGGGGAGTTATGTAAAGAAGCTGGTGCTAAACGAGTATTACCTTTGCCGGTAAGTGTGCCGTCACATTGCGCTTTGATGAAAGATGCTGCAGATAAATTAGCTGAGGAGTTTAACAACGTAACGTTTAATTCACCAAGTATCTCAGTGGTAAATAATGTAGACGTAGCTATAGAATCAGACGTTACAGCAATCAAAAATGCATTAATAAGACAATTATATAGTCCAGTACGTTGGACAGAAACCATCGAAAAGCTTGCAGCTGATGGTGTAGACACAGCATTAGAAGTAGGTCCTGGTAAAGTATTGCAAGGGCTAGTTAAAAGAATTAATAAATCAATTGCTTGTACTTCAGTTAATGACAATGCGTCGTTAGAACAAGCAATCTCATTAGTTAAATAGGAATATTTATGTTCTCTTTAGAAGGTCAAGTCGCGTTAGTTACTGGCGCCAGCCGAGGTATCGGTAGAGCAATTGCAGAGCAACTCAAAGAATTAGGCGCTACAGTTATTGGGACTGCAACATCAGAACACGGCGCTGAAAAAATAAGCGAATATTTAGGCCAAGGCCAAGGACAAGTACTAAACGTAACTGACGATGCCTCAATTGAAGCGTTGTTTGCATACATTAAAGATAATCATGGTGCCGTTGATATTCTTATTAACAACGCTGGCATCACGCGTGACAATCTATTTATGCGTATGAAAGATGACGAGTGGAACGACATCATTGATACCAACTTATCATCAGTATACAAAATCAGTAAAGCAGTGATGCGTAGCATGATGAAAAAGCGCCATGGTCGTATTATTAACATTGGCTCTGTTGTTGGTACAATGGGCAATGCGGGTCAAGTCAACTATGCGACAGCAAAAGCTGGTTTAATAGGTTTTACTAAATCGCTAGCACGCGAAGTTGCATCTCGTGGTATTACGGTAAATACTGTAGCTCCAGGTTTTATTGACACTGATATGACACAGTCATTAACAGATGAGCAAAAAGAAGGTATTTTTTCACAAGTACCAGCAAACCGTTTAGGTAAGCCAGAAGAGATTGCAAAATCAGTAGCATTTTTAGCTTCTGATGCCGCAGGCTACATTACTGGTGAAACATTGCATGTTAATGGTGGCATGTATATGGTTTAGTTCAGTTTATTAAATTATTGATAAATTGAGTTAAATAAGGATAATAGAACAACTGTCAACAGGTTAGACCAGAACTAAAAGCAAGATGATTAGCTTGCAAGCCTGCCTGTTGGCGAATACACTACACGCAATTTTGTAAAAATTGTATTTTCTACTAAAGGAAAAAAAATGAGTACTATCGAAGAACGCGTAAAAAAAATTACTGTTGAGCAATTAGGTGTAAGCGAAGATGAAGTAAAAGTTGAAGCTTCTTTCGTTGACGACTTAGGCGCTGATTCACTAGACACAGTAGAATTAGTAATGGCGTTGGAAGAAGAATTTGATACTGAGATCCCTGACGAAGAAGCAGAAAAAATTACAACTGTTCAAGCAGCGATCGATTACATTACTGCTAATCAGTAATTGTAATGAATCAGGCGGTAAGATACCGCCTGTTTTCTTTCCAGCACTTAATGTGCTTTTTTTGAAATCAATAGATATTGATCCCACTCTAAGTTTCAACTCTATCGGAGGCAACTCTTCCAATGCGTCGTGTTGTAGTAACCGGTTTTGGTATGCTTTCTCCCCTTGGGAATACCGCTGATCAAACTTGGCAAAACTTGCTTGCGGGCAAGAGCGGTATAGGTATTATCGAACATTTTGATACTAGTTCATTTCCAACAAAATTTGCTGGACTAATTAAAGATTTTAATCCTGAAGATTTTGGTATCGCCAAAAAAGATGGCCGTAAAATGGATATATTTATCCAATATGGCGTTGCGGCAGGTATTCAAGCACTAAACCATTCAGGATTAGAAGTTAACGACACTAATGCTCATCGAATTGGTGTAGCGGTCGGCTCAGGTATAGGTGGTTTAACCTTAATCGAAGAAAACCATGAAAAATACCTTCAAGGCGGTGTCAGAAAACTTTCACCTTTTTTCTGTCCGTCTACCATTTTAAATATGGCTGCCGGAAACCTATCTATTCGACTAGGTTTAAAAGGCCCTAATATTTCAATTGTTACCGCGTGTACATCTGGTGTCCACAACATTGGTCATGCAGCACGAATGGTTGCGTATGGCGACGCGGATGCAATGATTGCTGGTGGTACTGAAAAGGCATCAACCGAATTAGGTATTGGTGGCTTTAACTCGGCTAGAGCACTTTCAACCCGCAACGATGACCCACAAGGTGCTAGTCGTCCTTGGGATAAAGACCGAGATGGTTTTGTATTAAGTGATGGTGCTGGTATGGTCGTCATCGAAGAATACGAACATGCTAAAGCACGTGGTGCCACTATGTACGCCGAAATTATCGGTTTTGGTATGAGTGGTGATGCGTATCACATGACGTCACCTCCTGAAGATGGCGCTGGTGCAGCATTAGCGATGACCAATGCGTTAAATGATGCCAAAGTAAACCCTGAGCAAATCGCATATATCAATGCCCATGGTACCTCTACGCCCGCCGGTGATATTGCTGAAACCAATGCTGTTAAGTCGGTATTTGGCGATGCTGCCTACAAGACTATGGTTGGCTCTACTAAATCAATGACAGGTCACCTTTTAGGGGCGGCTGGAGCAGTAGAAACAATATTTACTGTTCAATCTTTGTATCATCAACAAGTTGCACCAACAATTAACCTTGAAAATCCGGGTGAAGGTTGTGACTTAGATTACATTCGAGGTGCAGCAAGAGACTTATCTTTTGAGTACGCGTTGTGTAATTCATTTGGGTTTGGTGGTACCAACGGGTCTTTGGTGCTGAAAAAGATTTAACTTAAAATAGTTGAACTTCATATGTTAAGCCTGAATACTTAGTATTCAGGCTTTCTTTTTTCTGGAAATTTACATGATTGAATGCTGGATCAACGGTTCTGAGTCAACAACACTTTCGGTATTTGATCGCGGGCTCTCTTATGGCGACGGATTATTTACCACAGCGTTAATTGTTGCTGGCAAAATACAATATCTGGAGCAACATATTGAACGTTTAATTACTGGTTGTCAGCAGTTGGGTATTGTTTTAAATGATGTTGAGAAACTGATTCAACAGATAGAGCAGATTGCACTAAGGTATGAGCTCAATGTTTTAAAAGTTGTAATCACTGCAGGCGTTGGAGGACGGGGCTATTCACGAAATGGCGCAGGTAAACCGACGGTAGTGATATCGGTTTTTCCTTACCCTGAACATTATCAAGAATGGCAAAATAAAGGTGTCGTACTTGCTAAAGCTGAAACAAAATTAGGCATACAGCCTTTATTGGCAGGGATCAAACATTTAAACAGGCTTGAGCAAGTTTTAGTGAGAAAGGAATTAGATAACATAGAAGCTGACGATGTACTTGTTTGTGATATAAATAATAAGATTATCGAAACTTCCTGTGCTAATGTATTTTGGTTAAGCAAAGGTATTATTTATACCCCTAAGCTTGACCAAGCAGGTGTCGCTGGCATTATGAGGGACAAATTACTCAAGCTGTTACCTGAGGTCAATTTGGTCACTATGGACGCAAAAGTATTGGAAGAGGCTGAAGAAATTTGGCTGTGTAATTCATTAATGGGTATTGTTCCGGTTAAAAATTTTGTTGGTCGGCCACTAAACATGGAACAAGCAAAGGCGTTACAACGCCTAATTAATCAGTAGTTAGAGTATGCTCAAAAAATTTCGAACGATTCTTATTTTATTATTGGCCTTGGTATTAGGATGTAGCATTACTTTCTATGTGTTGTTAAAACAAAATATCCAACAACCTGTCGCACTTGATGCGCCATTGCTCGTTACCATAAAGCCAGGTACAAGCTTCAATCGTTTCTCTAAGCAATTAGTTACGCTTGGTGTTATAGATTCTAGATTTTGGCTTAGAGGCTACGCTAAATTAAACCCTACATACAGCAAGATAAAAGCTGGTACTTATCAATTGCTACCTGAACAACGAATTATCGATGTTTTAAATGACGTAGTGTCGGGTAAAGAGTTTCAATATTCGATTACCTTTGTTGAAGGGAGTACGTTAAAGCAGTGGTTAAGCCAACTGTCACAACATGAAGCTGTAGTACAAACACTTGATTACGCCAACAAAAACACTCTGTACCTACAGGTTGGTCAAGCGCTAGCAATCGAAAATCCACACCCTGAAGGACTTTTTTTTCCAGAAACTTATTCATTTGTACATGGCACGAAAGACGTAGAAATATTAAAACGTGCACAGCGAAAAATGACTCAGGAACTCAATGATGCTTGGCAAAATAGGTTGGGAAATTTGCCATATCAAACGCCATATCAAGCACTCATTATGGCGTCAATAATTGAGAAAGAGAGTGGTTTGCTTGCTGAGCATCAAACTATTGCTTCTGTGTTTGTTAATCGATTGCACAAAGGCATGCGTTTGCAGACAGATCCAACAGTAATATATGGGTTGGGTGAGAGGTATCAAGGTGATATTAAACGCGTGCATTTGAAAGAAAAAACCGCTTATAACACCTACAGAATAAATGGCTTGCCACCAACACCAATTGCTATGCCGGGAAAATCCGCTATCATAGCGGCACTTCAACCGGAAGATACTGATTATTATTATTTTGTCAGTAATGGTAGTGGCCAACATATATTTTCTACCAATTTACAAGATCACAATAAAGCAGTTCGTCAGTATCTGTTATCAAACTAAGGTTAAAACGACATAATGAATCACGGTAAGTTTATTGTTGTAGAAGGTATCGAGGGAGCAGGTAAATCTACCGCCATTGCAACGATAAAAGAGACAATAGAAAAATTTAATATCAGTTATGTAACCACCAGAGAGCCCGGTGGTACACCTTTAGCTGAGCAACTAAGAACTTTAGTGAAATCTGCAGATCATCAAGAAACAATTACTCAGGAAACTGAGTTATTATTGATGTATGCAAGTAGAAGTCAGCTATTGGCTAATAAAATTTTACCCGCACTTGAACAAGGAACATGGGTTATTGGTGACCGACATAACCTATCATCTATCGCTTACCAAGGTGGTGGACGCCAAATCAGTGATAGTATTTTAAATACTCTTGCAGACATTACTTTAAAAGGGCTCAAACCTGATTTAACAATTTATTTAGATATAACTCCAGAACTCGGCTTGTCTAGAGCACAAGCGCGTGGTGAGTTAGATCGGATTGAATTAGAACAAATTGACTTCTTTAACAGAACGCGTGACAAATATCTCCAAATGGCGGCGTCAGACAACTCGATTGTAAAAATAGACGCTAGTCAACCGCTATCATCTGTTCGAGCGTCAATTGTTAAAACCATAGAAGCTTTTGTTTCTCAGCAGATTAAGTAGGCTGATTGATAATGATGAGTAACGAGTGGCTTGTAAAACATCAGCAACATTTTGCCCAATTAGTTGAACAACAAACGCTACCGCATGCGCTGTTAATTACAGGAGTACAAGGTAGTGGTAAAAGTGAACTTGCGAGTTGGTTAAGCCAGTTTTTACTATGTGAAAAAAAGCCACTAGGCGCAGAACAACCGTGTAATCAATGTAAAAACTGTCATCTGTATACTCAAGAGTCTCATCCGGACGCACGAAAAATTGAATTACAAGGTGCAAGTATTTCAGTTGAGCAAGTTCGTCAAGTGAGCAAGTTCTTAGAGCAAAAAGCGCAATTAGCACAAGCCCAAGTGGTGACAATTGAAAATGCGGATAAGTTAACAGAGTCGGCAGCAAATGCACTATTAAAAACGCTTGAAGAGCCAACTGCACATAGTTATATCATTCTCCAGACAATTGATGCAGAACATCTTCTTCCTACTATTGTCAGTCGATGTCAAACTTATGCAATACGTCCTCCTGTAGGAGCAGAGCTATCGTCAACGTTACAGCTCAACAGCCAAGATCCATATAGCAATTTATCACATTTGCCAGAACTTTCTGATCCTCTTTTAATGCAGCAGTTTAATGACTTAAGAGCGTTTTTTATTAACTTTTTATCTTCTAGCACAGGGAGAATGCAGTTAATCGCCATATGTCAAAACCAAGAACATAGTCTGCGTTGGTTGGAAAAAATACTCGTTGATGAACTTAGGCAGAAAGCGGGTTGGCACAACGGTCATATATCCTCTGATACCCAGTTAAAAAACGAAAAATTATTTAATACTACAGAACCGATGTGGAAGTGCTATCTTTTGCTTAAAGCCTTTAATCAAAAGTCTCGTACCTTAGCGCAGTTTAATCAGGCATTTGGTATTGAAAAATTGTTTTCCCAAATGCAACAGTTAATAAGTTAACAGGAGTTGGTATGGAATCACTCTACCTTGAATTTGTAAATGACAAAGACTTGTACCAGTCCTATATGCCGTTTGTGAAAACGGGAGGGCTTTTTGTGCGAACCACTGAACAATTTGAACTGGGCACTGAAATAGAACTAGAAGTCGTTTTACCTGACTCTTTAGAATCATCTACTATCAAAGGTATTGTATGTTGGTTGACGCCATTGGGGGCACAAAATGGTACTCCGGCTGGTATTGGTATTAGCTTTCAAGATGATCCCGAAAATATTCGTAACCAAATTGAAAAATCAATTGGTCGCTTTTTAAATTCTTCCGAGCCTACGCTCACCATGTAATTAATTAAAGGAATTTACGTTGTATATTGATTCCCACTGTCATCTAGACAGACTTAAGCTCGACGAGTTTGATAACCAGTTAGATGCTGTTGTAGATAAAGCCAGTCAGGCAAAGGTTGATAAATTATTGTGTGTCAGTGTAAAGCTTGCTGACTTTCCTGCAATGGCAGCGCAAACCGCAAAGTATCCAAATGTATATTTAACTTGTGGAGCGCACCCGTTAAATCAAGAAGATGCGGTAGAAGAACAGGAGTTATACCAGTTAGCTCAAGATAATCGAGTTGTTGCCATAGGTGAAACTGGCTTAGATTACTTTTATGCCCCCGAGACCAAGGCATTACAATTAGATTCTTTCGTAAAACATGTATCGGTAGCTAGAAAGTTAAAGAAACCTTTGATTATTCATACGCGCGATGCTCAAAAAGACACATTAGATATCCTTAATGGTGAAAAAGCCGCAGATGTCGGTGGCATCCTACATTGTTTTACAGAAACTTGGGATATGGCAAAACAAGCGATAGACCTAGGCTTTTACATTTCATTTTCGGGTATTGTGACTTTTAAAAATGCTTCAGCGCTACGTGAAGTTGCGAAACAAGTGCCTGATGATCGAATACTAATTGAAACAGATGCGCCATATCTAGCGCCTGTGCCTTATCGTGGTAAACAAAATCAACCTGCCTATGTAGTTGAAGTTGCCAAGCATTTGGCCAGTATTAGAGGACAATCGGTCGAACAAATCGCTGAAATAACGTCGAACAATTTTAATCGTCTTTTTAATCTTGCATAAAAAACAGCCCGATACTGGTGGAGTATCGGGCTCAGGGGATGGCTCATAAAGGAGATGAGCCGTGCGCTAATTAACAATTCTTCCCACTATCAATGAAAATATTCGCGAGCATCATTGGTTAATATTTGAACTGTTAACCTAATTGTAGTGCAATAAACGACTATTGCTAAATTTATTTTTAAATTATTTTAACTCTTTGTAATTAATGGGTTAATTGTGAAAGGCTTTGAGTTGTTTTCACTGTTTTATCACTGGAAATGTACAGCTTATTCACAGCCTTTTTAACATGGCATGTACCTTTAATTTAGGCTATGTAATCGAAAATTGTTAAAGTTAGTTAAAACAAAATGATTTGCCTGCTGATTAGCATTGGTAGATAAAATTACTAGCATTTGTTTTTTAATGGCACAGCGGTTTTAATTTTTCAATTTAAGTCATTGCAAGTGAAAATAACTATAAATGTCGACAATATTTTCGATGGATACTTGACGTTAGCATTTAATCCACTAGTATTGAGTTAATTATTTTAAAAGTGTCGACAATTTGATGTCTGGAAATCCTACTCAAAAACTTGCAGTCACCACAGCAGATAAAGTTTTTCAACAGCTTCAATTTGCTATTGTAGAAGGTGATATACCAGCAGGCATTAAGATCAGTGAACCTGGTCTATCAAAACAATACGATGTTAGCCGCGCGACACTGCGTGAGGCATTAAACCGCTTAGAGAAATGTCACCTTATAGAACGTAAACCTAATATAGGCTCGCGAGTGGTTGAATGTACCATTGAAGGTTTACTTGAGATTTATCAAGTACGTGAAGCGCTTGAAGGCATGGCTTGTCGTTTGGCGGCCGAAAATATGTCAGAAGATGAAATTGTCGACATGAAGGCTATGCTTAATAAGCATGCAAATTCTCAAGATTTAAAAGATGGTATCGCCTATTATCAAGAGGAGGGCGATCTCGACTTTCATTATAAAGTCATCTTAGGCAGTCATAATCAGCAGTTAATCAATTTGTTATGTGAGCAACTGTATCATCTAGTCCGTATGTATCGTATTCAATTTGGCATGAATAGCCCAAGAGCTACAAGGGCATTTAATGAGCATTCTAATATTTTACAAGCCATTGTTGATCGAGATGGAGAACTAGCAGAGATATTAATGCGACGCCATATTGCAGCGTCGCGCAAAAATATTGAAAACAAAATAGCTGCCATGAAGCAGCAGGAAACTAATTAATCTTTATTAAAAGAGGACAAGCGTATGTCAGCAGTTATGTCGCCAGGTGCTAAGTTTCGCCTTGCGCTAAAAAACAACAAGCCGTTGCAAGTCGTCGGTACCATTAATGCGTATTGCGCTATGATGGCCGAGCAGTTAGGTCATCAAGCTATTTATTTATCAGGCGGTGGCGTTGCCAATGCATCTTATGGTTTGCCAGATCTAGGTATGACGTCGCTTAACGATGTTATCGTTGATGTGCAACGTATTACCTCGGCCTCAAGTTTACCGCTACTGGTAGATATTGATACTGGTTGGGGTGGCGCATTTAACATTGCTAAAACCATTAAAGATATGGAAAAGGCTGGTGCGGCTGCCGTGCATTTAGAAGACCAAGTTGCGCAAAAACGCTGTGGTCATAGGCCAAATAAAGAAATTGTTTCAACAGAAGAAATGGTTGATCGCATTAAAGCAGCCGTTGATGCTCGAACAGACCCAGACTTTTTTATAATGGCGAGAACCGATTCATTTGCTCAAGAAGGGTTAGAAAAGGCACTTGAGCGCGCTAAAGCATACGTTGCAGCAGGTGCTGATGGCATTTTTGCTGAAGCGGTAAAAACCGAAGAGCACTATCGAGCTTTTGCCGAGGCGTTAGATGTACCAATTTTGGCCAATATTACCGAATTTGGTCAAACTGAACTTTGGAATAAACAGCAGTTAGGTGAATGGGGCTGCGCTATGGTGCTTTATCCATTGTCAGCGTTTCGTGCCATGAACAAAGCTGCCGAATCCGTTTATAAAACACTACTTACAGACGGCGACCAAAAAGCTGAAATTGACAATATGCAAACGCGCATGGAGTTATATGATTATTTAGGTTATCACGCCTATGAACAAAAGCTCGATGCATTATTTGCTGAAGGCAAAAACAAATAAGCTTAAATAACAATAATAAAAAGTAAGCACTTTACAATTAGAATGAGGAAAGGACATGGTAGACAAGAAACTAGGTGGAGCAGGGCTTCGTGGACAAAGTGCAGGGGAAACTGCACTGTGTACTGTAGGTAAAACAGGCTCAGGGTTAACATACCGCGGTTATGACGTAAAAGATTTAGCGGCTAATGCACAATTTGAAGAAGTGGCGTATTTGTTATTATATGGCAAATTACCGAATCAAGCAGAACTAGACTCGTATAAAACACGATTAAAATCGATGCGCAATTTACCAGATGCGTTAAAAATCGTGTTAGAAAACATTCCAAAAGACGCACATCCGATGGATGTTATGCGTACCGGTTGTTCCATGTTGGGTAACCTTGAAACCGAAGCGAGCGATTTTTCAGATCAGCTTGACCATATTGACCGTATGTTAGCGATTTTCCCTGGCATGATTAATTATTGGTACAACTATAGTCATAAAGGTATTCGTGTCGAGGTTAACACTGATGCCGATTCAATCGCAGAGCAATTTCTGTGGACATTGCATGATAAAAAGCCAGAGCCTTTACATGTTCAGGTAATGCACGCATCGCTAATTTTATATGCTGAACATGAGTTTAACGCATCTACCTTTACTGGCCGTGTATGTGCATCCACATTATCTGACATTCATTCAGTCGTTACTGGCGCGATTGGTTCACTTCGAGGGCCATTACACGGTGGTGCTAACGAAGCCGCTATGGATATGATTGAGCAATGGCAAAGTGCTGATGAAGCGGAAGCTGCCATCATGGGTATGTTAGAACGCAAAGAGAAGATCATGGGCTTTGGTCATGCTGTTTATCGTGAGTCAGATCCTCGAAATGCTATTATCAAGGAATGGTCTAAGAAGCTATCGGAACAGGTTGGCGATACACATCTTTATGCGGTGTCAGAGCGCTGTGAAGCTGTGATGTGGCGTGAGAAAAAATTATTCTGTAATGCTGACTTTTTCCATGCCTCTGCGTACAACTTTATGGGTATACCGACCAAGTTATTTACACCAATATTTGTTTGTTCTCGTGTTTCGGGTTGGACGGCTCATGCCATGGAGCAGCGAGCGAATAACCGTATTATTCGTCCTTCTGCTGATTATATTGGTCCAGAGCCTGCAACTTGGGTTGATATTTCACAGCGTTAATTAAAGGCAGCGATAGCCTTTGAACAGTGTAATAAATGTTTGTTTAGCGCTCAGGTATTAAAATAATGCTGAGTGCTAAACAGGCGTTTTCACTACAACGTAAGCGTTAATCAAAGCTGTGTATATACTTGTTCTTGCAGCGTCATAATCGCGAACTAAGTTTCTTTTCTAATCAATCATCTATTTAGGTAACGAGATGAATACTAATTACCGCAAACGTCTTGACGGCACAAAACTAGACTATTTTGATACCCGTCAAGCTATTGAAGATATTAAACCCGGCAGCTACGACGGTTTACCATACACCTCTAAAGTATTAGCGGAGCAGTTAGTTAGACGCTGTGATCCAAATACATTAACCGAGAGTTTAACTCAGATCATCGACAGAAAAAGGGATTTAGACTTCCCTTGGTATCCAGCACGTGTGGTTTGTCACGATATTTTAGGGCAAACCGCTTTAGTTGATTTGGCTGGTTTAAGAGATGCCATCGCTGAAAAAGGCGGAGATCCAGCTAAAGTTAACCCCGTTGTTCCTACGCAGCTAATTGTTGATCACTCTTTAGCGGTTGAACACGCAGGCTTTGAAGCAGATGCCTTTGAAAAAAACCGCGCCATTGAAGACAGACGAAATGAAGATAGATTTCATTTTATCGAATGGACTAAAACAGCGTTTGAAAATGTAGACGTTATTCCTGCCGGTAACGGTATCATGCATCAAATTAACTTAGAGAAGATGTCGCCAGTTATTCAAGCGCGTGATGGTGTGGCTTTTCCTGATACTTGTGTTGGCACTGACTCTCATACGCCCCATGTTGATGCCTTGGGCGTTATAGCCATTGGTGTTGGTGGCTTAGAAGCTGAAAATGTCATGTTAGGCCGCGCTTCAATGATGCGTTTGCCAGACATTATTGGTGTTGAGCTTATTGGTAAGCGCCAACCGGGTATTACCGCGACAGATATAGTATTAGCGATCACTGAATTTTTGCGTCAAGAGCGTGTAGTTTCAAGTTACTTAGAGTTTTTTGGTGAAGGCGCAGCTGGTCTAACAATAGGTGATAGAGCGACTATTTCAAACATGACACCGGAATATGGTGCATCGGCTGGTATGTTCTACATTGATGAACAAACCATTGATTATTTGAAAATCACTGGTCGTGAGCCTGAACAAGTAGCCCTAGTTGAGCAATATGCAAAGCAAACTGGGCTTTGGGCAAGCCAAATGACAGCGGCTCAATACGAGCGAGTATTGACCTTTGATTTATCAACAGTGTGCCGCAATATGGCTGGCCCATCGAATCCACACCGTCGTTTGCCAACCGCAGAGCTAGCGGCGCGTGAAGTAGCGGGTAAATGGCAAGAGCCTGCACAAGATAACTGGCAAGGGCAAATGCCAGATGGCGCGTGTATTATTGCCGCGATCACCTCTTGTACCAATACCTCTAACCCTCGCAATGTAGTAGCGGCTGGTTTGGTTGCGAAAAAAGCCAATGAATTAGGACTTGTCCGTAAGCCTTGGGTTAAAACCTCTTTTGCTCCTGGCTCAAAAGTGGCCAAATTGTACCTTGAAGAAGCTGGTTTATTAACTGAATTAGAAAAATTAGGCTTTGGTATTGTCGCCTACGCCTGTACGACCTGTAACGGCATGTCTGGTGCTTTAGACCCACAAATTCAGCAGGAAATTATCGACCGAGATCTCTACGCCACTGCCGTACTTTCTGGTAATCGTAACTTTGATGGTCGTATTCACCCATATGCTAAACAAGCGTTTCTTGCTTCACCTCCACTTGTTGTTGCTTACGCCATTGCCGGAACGGTTAGGTTTGATATTGAGCAAGATGTATTAGGTGTCGACCAACAAGGCAACGCAATTACTTTAAAAGATTTATGGCCAAGTGATGAAGAGATAGATGCCATTGTTGCCAAGGCGGTTAAACCTGAGCAATTTAAAAAAGTCTATGAACCTATGTTTGACCTGAAAGTAGATTATGGTGATGCTGGTGCGGCAAAAATCAGCCCTCTGTATCAATGGCGAGAAATGTCTACTTATATTAGGCGTCCTCCTTATTGGGAGGGGGCGTTAGCCGGTGAAAGGTTACTAAAAGATATGCGACCTTTGGCAGTGCTTGGCGATAACATCACAACTGACCATTTATCACCGTCAAATGCTATTTTGGCCTCAAGTGCTGCTGGCGAATATCTCGCTAAAATGGGCTTGCCTGAAGAAGATTTTAACTCGTATGCTACACATCGAGGCGATCATCTAACGGCGCAGCGCGCGACATTTGCCAACCCTAAATTGCTTAATGAAATGTGCCGTGATGAGCATGGTGAGGTGATTCAAGGATCATTAGCTCGCATAGAGCCTGAAGGTCAGCAAACACGTATGTGGGAAGCGATTGAAACCTATATGGACAGAGCGCAGCCATTAATCATTGTTGCCGGTGCAGACTATGGTCAAGGTTCATCTCGTGACTGGGCAGCCAAAGGAGTGCGATTAGCTGGTGTAGAAGCCATTATCGCTGAAGGTTTTGAACGTATACACCGCACTAACCTTGTGGGTATGGGGGTGTTGCCACTGGAATTTGTTAACGGTGAAACACGCCACACATTCCAAATTGACGGTACAGAAACCTTTACGGTTTTAGGTGATAAAACACCCGGTGCAATGTTACAAGTCGACATGACACGTCGTGATGGTGAACAGGTGACATTTTCAGTGAAGTGTCGATTAGATACCGCAGAAGAGTGTTCTGTTTATCAAGCCGGCGGGGTATTACAACGTTTCGCCCAAGATTTTTTAGAGTCTAATGCTTAACTAAAACAAACGGTGGCGGTTTATTAAGTAAAACCGTCACTGATTAATAAGCTAGTTTGCTAATAACAAAATAAAGGCAAATCCAAGGAGCATTTTATGCCTAGTGCACAACAAATTAAAATACCGGCGACCTATATGCGAGGTGGCACGTCAAAAGGCGTGTTTTTTAACTTAACTGACTTGCCTATTTCATGCCAAGTTCCCGGCGAGGCGCGAGATAACATGTTGCTTCGTGTTATCGGAAGCCCAGATCCTTATGGCAAACAAACCGATGGTATGGGTGGAGCGACGTCAAGTACCAGCAAAACGGTGATCATTAGTAAGTCACAACAAACAGATCACGACGTAGATTATCTTTTTGGCCAAGTCGCGATTGATAAAGCTTTTGTTGATTGGTCTGGCAATTGTGGCAATTTAACCGCTGCTGTTGGGGCTTTCGCCATTCAGTCAGGTTTAGTAGATGCTGACAAAATACCTGAAAACGGTGTTTGCACAGTAAAAATATGGCAAAAAAACATCAATAAAACCATCGTTTCCCATGTACCAATCACAAACGGAGAGGTACAAGAAACGGGTGATTTTGAACTAGACGGTGTTACCTTTCCCGCGGCTGAAGTTCCCGTTGAATTTATCGCACCGGTAGATCCTAGCGAAGCAATGTTTCCTACTGGCAACGTGGTAGATACGCTGGAGGTGCCTGAGATAGGCTCATTTGAAGTGACTATGATAAGTGCAGGCATTCCTACCATTTTTATGCATGCAAAAGATTTAGGTTATTCAGGCACCGAATTACAAGATGACATTAATAATGACAGTTCAGCCTTAACTCGTTTTGAAACGATTAGAGCGTATGGCGCGATTAAAATGGGCTTAATCAGTGACGTTACGCAAGCGCAATCACGTCAACATACGCCAAAAATTGCTATCGTAGGTGCTGCACAATCTTATACCGCATCAAGTGGCAAAGAAATTGATGCGACAGCAATTGACTTAAATGTTCGTGCCTTATCTATGGGTAAATTGCATCATGCCATGATGGGGACAGCAGCTGTTGCTATTGGTGCAGCAGCAGCAATTCCTGGAACTGTAGTGAATAGCGTAGCAGGTGAAGGCGTGAAGGAGTCTGTTACATTTGGCCATCCATCTGGCACATTGAAAGTGGGTGCCAAGGCAAGTGATGCCAGCGGTTCATGGGTTGTTGAAAAAGCCAGTATGAGCCGCAGTGCACGTATCTTAATGGAAGGTTGGGTTAGAATTCCTGCTGACAGTTTTTAACATTTCCTCATTTGCATTTAGGGCTTGGCTGATGTACCAATAGATTCATCTGCCAAGCCTTTTTTATTTAAAAGGATATTTATGTATAAAAGTGTGTTGTTTGTTTGTGCAACTTTCCTTAGTTCACTTTACTCTTTTGCCAATGAAATTCTAATTCCTGAAAATATCACAGTTATTTCTATTAATGGTGAAGAGCAAGGTTTTAATTTATTCAATCGTCAAACCAAATTTGCGATTAATGTTGGCGCCAATGTGATGCAAGTGCGTTATGAAGAGTTATTTGAGGATATTGAAAATGACGATCATGTCACCATCAAATCAAAGCCTTTTATGATAGCGTTTGAGGTAAAAGGCAATACCAGCCTTAAACTTATCGTTCCTCGTATGCTGGATGAAACGGTTGCTAGAAAATTTGCTAAAAATCCTAACGTGACTATTGAGACAACAACAGGTGAACAACTGCTTACCAAGCAAAATAAAATGGTTGATTTGATAGCAAAGGAACAAATTAAAGCACTAGAACAAAATACAACAACTACACTGTCGAAAAAGCAACATTCAGAAAGCATTCAGCAAACAGATGCAACCATGGCGCTCGATATGTTGAATTATTGGTGGCAACAAGCAAATAAAGAGCAACGAGCTATTTTTCTTAAACGAATTCAACAGTAACACTGAAACGAGGAATTTATGATGAAGATGATCCGACAGGGTATTTTATTATTCACGATGACTTTAGTACCTATGGCTTCAAGTATGGCCCAAGAGGGGATTGAAGTTATCGGTAAAGCCAGTATGAAGGCGTTGCCAGATCAGTTTTCCCTAACTATTAGTATTAACGAAAGAGGGCGAGTATCTTCTAAACTAAAATCACTGGTAGATGATAAAAGTCAACAAGTGGTTAACATGTTCAAAAAGCAAGGAGTAGATGCTAAACATATTGATACATCCATGATGACCATGTACCCGTATTATGAAAAAGTACCTACAGACATGCCTCATACAAAAGTAAGGAGTAAGCTAGATGATGATACAAAGGTCATTACTTCGGTAAATAATAACCAGCAGGCCATTGAAAAAATTCGTATGTTTGATGTTGGTCGTACAATTTCAGTTAAATTATCTTCTTTAGAGCAATATGATCGAGTACTAGATAAGCTAGTTAAAATTGGTGTCAGTCATATTTCACCGATTGAATTAGGCTTTAGCAACCCTGAAAGTTTGTATGAACAAGCATTAAATCAAGCCATTGCCAATGCCAGTGATAAAGCTAACAAAATGGCGAAGCAACTAGGCGTTGGTGTAGGGCAAGTGTTATCGGTAAAAGAAGTGGGGTACCACGCACCTGTTGCCTATAGAATGGCAGCAATGGAGTCTGACGTAGGATTTAAATCACAAGCGACAGAAAGAGCAATTTCTGCTCAAGTTATGGTGATATATCAAATAAAGCCTTAGAAATTGCAATTAATTGCCGTCATTTCAGCTTTAATGCTTTAATTTAAGGCGCTATCAAGGTATGTTATGCCCATTTTGAAACTAGGGCATAAACTAAAATGTCAAAAGCAGAATTTTATGATCAATTGTATCGTCAAGTAGAGGCGATCATTGGTGATGAGTCTGATGTCATTGCCAACATGGCAAATATTAGCGCATTGTTATTTGAAAACTTGTCCGATGTAAATTGGGCAGGTTTTTATCGTTTAATCGACAATGAGCTGATTTTGGGACCTTTCCAAGGTAAAGTAGCCTGTATTCGTATTCCTGTAGGTAAAGGAGTATGTGGTACTGCAGTTGCTGAAAACAAAACACAACGCATCGATGATGTGCACCAGTTTTCGGGTCATATCGCTTGTGACGCGGCCAGTAACGCAGAAATTGTTATTCCTGTTAGACAAAACGAAAAGGTGATTGCCGTGTTGGATATCGACAGTATCGCTTTTAACCGTTTTGACCAATGTGATCAGGATGGTCTGGAACGCATCGTAGGCTTGTTAGAGTCTTCGTTGAGGTAGGCAATGAAGGAATTAGTTATTATTCATGACTATCTTGTCTCTGAAGCTGTAGTTGGAGATTGGGATGGAAACGAAGAACAAGTTGCCGAGAATCTAAACGAGATTTACCATACACTGTATGATTATGCCGAAGATGATATCTCACCTGATGAGCTAATAAATTTATTAGAGCAAGTGTGGGACCATTGGATTGGCCAAGAGGCATTAATGGATATAACCTCTGAAGATATCAGTGACTGGTGTCAACACGTACTTATCAATCGTGAGCAGTATTTAAACGAATAAATTATTAAAGTAGTTATTATGGAAACTAAAACTGAAAAAGATGTTGCAACTAACGAAGCAACTACCCCTGAAGCAAAACGTCCAAGCGCAAAAGAAATTATTGCGTATTTAGTAGAGAAGTTCCCTGAATGTTTATCGCTAGATGGACCTGCTAAACCGCTTAAGATTGGTATTTTCCAAGAGTTAGCTGAGCGTTTGGAAGGTGATGAAACGGTAAGCAAGACCAGATTACGTCAAGCATTACGTCATTACACAAGCAGTTGGCGTTACTTGAAAGCAATTAAGCAAGGCACTTTCCGTGTTGATGTTGATGGCAAAGAAGTGGAAGAGATTGACCAAGAGCAAGCTGATTTCGCTGAAAAGTCGTTAAAAGAGAGCAAAGAAAAATTTGGTAACAAAAATACCAAAGACAATAAAGGACAAAAGCCGTATAAGGGTAAGGTCGCTGAAAATAAAGGCGCGCAGCACAAAGGCAAACCAAAAGATAAGTCCAAATTTAAGTCTGTATCATCAACTAAACGTGCACAAACAAAAGTAGCCGCTAAACTTAAACCTGTAGCCGCAGATTCAGTGTCAGTAGGCAAAGCAGTGAAAGTTCAATTAGGCAATGCACCGATGGATGCTGTAATTACAGAAGTGTCTGGTGATGATATCAGTGTGCAACTTAGTTCGGGAATGGTTGTCAAAACTCAAGTTAAGCATATTTTTACTGAATAAATTGGAGTAGCAAGCATGCAAAAAATTTGTCGTATAGCTCTTGCAATATCATTGTCGCTATCAAGCGTCAGCATAGTATCAGCATTTGAAACAGACAAAGATGTCCCTCTGCCCATCTTGGCACCTGAGAGTCAGCATGCTACCTCCAGCAAACGAATTACCGCTCAATTTACCCGTGCTCATTATAAAGCTGTACAAATTAATGATGCGTTATCAGAGCAAGTGTTCGATCGTTATTTAAAGCAACTCGATTATAACCGTAACGTTTTTTTAGCGAGTGATATCGAAGCGTTTAGCAAATACAGAACTGAATTTGATAGTTTTGTTGCTCGTGGAAAATTAGACGTCGCCTACGATATTTTTAATTTAAATCTGCAACGCCGTTTAGAGCGTTATGAGTATGCGTTATCGTTACTTGCTTTACCTTCATTTGATTTTGACAAAGATGATGTTTATCACTTTGACCGTGAAGAAGCGGCTTGGCCAAAAAATAAAGAAGAATTAGACAGTCTTTGGTTTTCAAAGGTCAAATACGACGCGCTAAATCTTAAATTAGCCGGAAAAGATTGGGAAAAAACAACAGAGATTTTAAGTAAACGCTACAAAAACGCGATTAAACGATTAAAACAGAGCGAAAGTGAAGATGTTTTTCAAATAGTGATGAACAGTTTTGCGCGTGTTGTTGAACCTCACACTTCATATTTATCGCCAAGAAATGCCGAACGTTTTCAAATGGACATGAACTTGTCTCTTGAAGGTATCGGTGCTCAATTGCGAGCCGAAGAAGACTACACGGTAATACAAAGTATTATTAAAGGTGGTCCAGCGGACAAATCAAAGCAGTTAAAACCCAAAGACAAAATTGTTGGTGTTTCTCAAGGTGATGAGAAGTTCAAAGATGTGATAGGCTGGCGCTTAGATGACGTTGTTGACTTAATTAAAGGACCTAAAGGTACTAAAGTTAGGCTGCAAGTGTTGCCTAAAGATGCGGTTGATGATTCTAGTATCAAAGTCGTCTCAATAGTGCGAGATAAAATTGTTTTAGAAGATCGTGCAGCGAAATCTGAAGTTATTTTTGAAAAACCAGGCGACGAAAATAGCAAAAAATTAGGGGTTATTAATATCCCAAGTTTTTACAATAACTTGTCCCGTGATGTTAAAAAAGAACTGCAAAAACTACAAGATCAAAATGTAGAAGGCATCATTGTTGATTTACGCGGTAATGGCGGTGGTTCACTGAGTGAAGCTACGTTGTTGACGGGTTTATTTATAGACAAGGGGCCAGTCGTTCAAGTTCGTGATGGTGCTAATAGAATTGCCATCAATCGAGATAAAGACGGATTAAGTTATTATGATGGACCATTAACAGTTATGGTCGATCGATATAGCGCCTCGGCGTCAGAAATTTTTTCTGCCGCAATACAAGATTATGGCCGTGGCGTTATTGTTGGTGAACAAACGTTTGGTAAAGGCACAGTTCAACAACATAGGCCTTTAGGGCGAGTTTATGATTTATACGACAAGCCATTTGGCAGCATACAATACACTATTGCTAAGTTTTATCGTATAAATGGTGGCAGTACACAGCATAAAGGGGTAACCCCAGATATTGCTTTCCCAACGGCAGTTGCACCCGAAGAATGGGGCGAGAGTAAAGAAGAAAACGCATTGCCTTGGGATCAGGTTCCTAAAGCAAATTATGCACGTTTAACTGATCTTAATAGTGAAATTAGCTATTTAAATTCTTTATATCAAGAACGTATTAAAACTAATCCAGAATTTGGTTATTTGTTTGAAGATATTGAAGAATACAAGTTAGAGAAAGATAAAAAGGAAATCTCTCTTAATTATAAAGAGAGAAAAGCAACACGTGATGAGCGTAAAGCAAAACGTTTAGCTCGCACAAATGAGCGACTTGAAAAGCTTGGTTTGGCAAAAGTGGACGATTTAGAAGACTTACCTGAAGCGCTGGAAGAGATCGATCCATTTTTAGAAGAGACTGCAAGGATAACGTTTGACATGTTGTCTTATGGACAAGTTGCTAAAAAATAGCAATTCATAGTAGAAAAACCGCCATTGGGCGGTTTTTTTATGCTTAATAATAATAAAAGTGTTTAATAAAACACCGTACAGTCTTTTTATACTTGCTTAAAAAACTGCAGCGAATATATTACATGCACCTAGTCTTAACATAAGACAGGTTGTCTACGCCTAAAAAATAATTAAAACAAAAATTAAAACATAGAAACATAGAAATAAAAGAAACTAACCATGACAAGTTTACAACAACCTAAACACCCCTCAACTCTGGATGCTTTTGTGCCCATCATAGCGTTAATCGCTTTGTTATCTTTAGCTGTTACTTATTTTGCAGATAATTCGTCTTATGGGCCAAACCAAATCGCTTTGATGCTCAGTATGGGGATTGCTATTTTAATTGGTCTTAAAAACGGCTATACATGGGAATCCATTGAAAAGGCGATCATTAATGGTATTTCTCTTTCTATGGGGGCCATTTTAATTTTGTTTGCTGTTGGGGCTTTAATTGGAACATGGTTGTTATCTGGTACCGTACCAACATTGATATTTTATGGTTTAAAGATTATTGATCCTAGCTGGTTTTACGCCGCTGCCTGCATAGTTTGTGGCATTGTTGCTATGAGTATTGGTAGCTCGTGGACAACTGCAGCCACTGTTGGTGTTGCTTTCATTGGCATTGCCAATGGCTTTGAAATGTCTACTGCGGTTACCGCTGGTGCTGTAATTTCAGGGGCTTATTTTGGTGATAAGTTATCACCGTTGTCAGAAACTACCAATTTGGCACCGGCAGTAGCAGGTAGCGAGTTGTTTGCACATATTCGCTACATGTTGTGGACAACCATTCCATCAATTAGTATCGCTTTGGTTTTATTTTTGATCATAGGGTTTAATCATTCTTCAACCAATGCAGGTAGTACAGAAAGTATCACTACGTTAGTTACTACGCTTGAATCAACCTATAACTTATCTATCGTCAACCTAATTCCTTTGTTTGTATTATTGTTCTTAGCTTATAAGCGCATGCCTGCGTTTCCAGCTGTTGCAATCGGCGCTATTATCGGTGCTCTTTGGGCTGGATTATTTCAGCAAGAGTTAATCATCAAGTTAGCGGGAGAAGGTGTAGATTCGGTTACTGGGAATGTTAAGATTATTTGGACTGCACTTTTTGATGGCGTAGTTGTACAAACCGGAAACAAGGAAATAGATTCACTGTTAAGCCGCGGTGGTATGTCTAGCATGCTAAATACCATTTGGCTGGTTATGTGCGCGTTAAGCTTTGGTGCTGTACTTGAACATTTAGGTATGTTGCGCAAATTTGTGCAATCAATTCTTGCTGCAGCAAAATCTACAGGCAGTTTAATTGCCAGTACGATTGCAACTTGTATTGGTACAAACTTGATTACTGCCGACCAATATATGGCAATTGTTATGCCGGGTCGTATGTATAAAGAAGAATATCAACGAAGAGGGTTGGCTCCTGTTGTATTAAGTAGAACGCTTGAAGATTCAGGTACAATTACTTCACCGCTTATTCCTTGGAATACTTGTGGTGCATTTATGTTTGGTGCTCTAGCGTTAACAAACTACGAATTTATCATGTATTGTTTCTTTAACTTGATAAATCCAATTTTGGCTATAATTTATGGTTATGTAGGATTTAAAATTAAAATGATTAACGAACAATAGCGTAATACTATGCTGATAAAAGCCTGTTAACGCGCACACGTTGACAGGCTTTTTTATTTTTTCTTTTTCTGAATAGGACATTCTATGGCCGCGACAACAGCTCGAGTACTAGCAGATTATCAACCGAGTCAATTTCAAATTATTACCACAGATCTTATCTTTGAGTTAGAAGATAACAAAACTTTAGTGACAAATAGGATGTCAATCAAGCGTATTGACAAAGAGGCAAAAATATTAAGTTTAGACGGTGAGCAATTAGAACTATTAGCCGTTAGCTTGAATGCGCAAGGTCTTGATGACTCACAATTTCAGCAGGACGAAAACTCGCTACATATTAAGGTTAACCAAGATGAATTTGAGCTAACCATTACGACTCATATCGATCCTCAAGGAAACAAAGCGCTGGAGGGATTGTATAAATCTGGCGGAGCTTTTTGTACTCAATGTGAGGCTGAAGGGTTTAGACGAATCACCTATTACCTTGATCGTCCTGATGTGATGGCAACCTTCACGACAAAAGTGATCGCCGACAAATCTCAATACCCATTTTTGTTATCAAATGGCAATAAGATAGATTCAGGTGACTTAGAGCAAGGTAAACATTTTGTTACTTGGCATGACCCTTTTCCAAAACCAAGTTACTTATTTGCATTAGTTGCTGGAGATTTTGACTTGGTTAGTGATGTGTTTACGACATGTTCTGGCCGACAAGTTGACTTAGAAATTTATGTCGATAAAGGAAATGCTCCGAAAGCCAACCACGCCATGGACTCTTTAAAACGTTCAATGAAATGGGACGAAGATGTTTTTGGCTTAGAATATGACCTAGATATTTATATGATCGTTGCCGTAGATTTCTTCAATATGGGAGCAATGGAAAATAAAGGGTTAAATATTTTTAACAGTAAGTTTGTTTTGGCAGATCAGCAGAGCGCGACAGATAAAGACTATTTTAACATTGAAGCTGTTATAGCTCATGAATACTTCCACAATTGGACAGGAAACAGAGTGACCTGTCGTGATTGGTTTCAGTTGAGTTTAAAAGAAGGATTAACCGTATTTCGGGATCAGCAATTCAGTGCTGACATGCATTCAGCTGCTGTAACCCGCATTGAAAACGTCAGCACCTTACGTGCTATGCAATTTCCTGAGGATGATAGCCCTATGGCACATCCAATTAGGCCTGAAAAAGTGCTGGAAATGAACAATTTCTACACCATGACTGTTTATGAAAAAGGCTCAGAAGTTATACGAATGATCTATACCTTGTTGGGTAAAGAAAACTTCCGTAAAGGCATGGATTTGTATTTTGAGCGTTTTGATGGCATGGCGGTAACTTGTGATGATTTTGTCGACGCCATGGCTGATGCATCACATATTGACCTGACGATGTTCAAACGCTGGTACAGCCAGTCCGGCACGCCAAAGTTAATGGTGCGTGAACAATTTGATGCTGCAACAGGACAATACAGGCTTCATATTCAACAAATTAATGAACCTAGTGACGTGCAACCTGAGAAACATTATCTTCATATTCCCGTAGGGATTGAGATCATCAGTGAAAATGACTCAGCATCCCATCTATTAGAATTAAAAGCGGAAGAGGGTAGTTGGACGTTTGAAGGCTATAAAGAAAAACCTGTACTGGGCTTTTTGACTAACTTCTCTGCACCAGTAAAAGTTGAATTTGAACAAACAGACGAAGAACTGCAATTATTGATGGCAAAAGCTAATGATGCTTTTATCCGCTGGGACTGTGGTCAAACCTTAGTCGTTAGACAAGTGAAACAATTATTGGCAGATAAAGATTTTGTCTTGCCATCGTCTTTGTTGGACAGTGTTAAACATATATTAACTGCTGACGAAGATCCTGCGTTACGTGCTGAGCAGTTAACGTTGCCGTCCTTTGATGAAGTTGTTGAACACCTGACCGATGTAGAGCCTATTGAAGTGGTTAACGCTATATCGGCAATCAAAACGTTTATCGCAAAAGGGTTAGCAGAAACGTTTATGACTGTATATCAACAAATGAGTACAGATACCTACAAAAATGATGGTCCTTCGATTGGTCAAAGAGCGCTTAAAAACGTTTGTTTAGATTATTTAAGTGAAACAGAGCAGGCCAACGAGTTATTAAAACAACAATATCAACAAGCTGATAATATGACTGACACCTTAGCTGTCTTAGCGAGTGCGGCAAAAAATCAACTCGATATTTTTGATGAATTAATGCTTGAATTTGAACAAGTATGGTCCGGTACTCGTTTGGTTATGGATAAATGGTTCAGTTTACAAGCGATGGCTCAGCGTTCAGATATGTTCGCTAAACTTGAGTCTCTCGAGCAACACGCTTTGTTTGATATTGAAAACCCTAACAGAGCACGTTCGCTTATTGGGGTATTTGCTAACAGCAATCCTAAATATTTTTATTGCCCTAGTGGGAAAGGATATCAATTTTTAACTAAACACATTAAAAAGCTAAACACCATTAATCCTCAGGTTGCATCGAGATTAATTACACCTTTAATTCAATTTAAGCGATTAAATGCTCATCATCAGCAGTTGATAAAAATACAGCTGCAGGAACTTTCATCGCTAGCCAATTTATCAAATGATTTAAAAGAAAAATTGGATGCCGCTTTAAACATATGAGGCATTTTTATTTTTCTATTAATATTACCAGCTACGACTTTTTACCCTACTACCAAGGTAGGGTAAAAGACATTGTAGTTACGTCAGATCAAGGATTACGCGTTCAGTTTCCAGCGATGCACTTAAGACCTTTTTTAACAAGATCAGGTATTTCAGGGCGTTTTTGTTTGCAAACTGAACAAGGAAAGTTCGTTTCTATAGCAAAAATATCATAAATAGAGCTAAAGCTTTAAACAGTGGTCTGACCATCGGATGTTAATTACTTTTGTTAAAGCAAAATGTTTAGAACACGTCGTATTGCATACTCAAGCAAAACATAAGTGCGAATTTTTGTCGTTTTAAACAAGTGTTTAAAACGGTGGTCGTGTTTTATGGTTGTTCTGTGCGCAAGTCTTTAAAAATAAGGGGGTTTAAACTTGTTTTTTTGACTTGCCACTTAGGTAAAATGATGCAATTATTGTTTCATATTTCAGTACAATTACACCTGTTATAGGGTAAGTGGCTCAAATGAGTTGACGGATCTGGTTATTAGATCGACACTCTAAGAACAAAAATTGTAAGAACAATAATAAAATGCCGTTTCGGGTCTGGGGAGAAAATAATGAAACGTAACCCATTACAACGCTTTGGTAAAAAGCCGTTAGTGGTAGGAATAGCAACTGCTTTGCTAGCCGCCTCTGCAAGCCAGTCTTACGCATCGAATTTTCAAGTCGGCGATTTCGATATTCGCTTTGACTCTACTTTTTCGTTAGGGGCAAGTTGGCGTGTAGAAAATAGAAATTGGAGTGACAATGTTGGTAAATCAAACAATCTAAAAAATGGATTTGATTTTTCAACTTATCATCCTGCATTTAATCCATTACCGAGCAGTGGCACTATTTGGCAAGGAGCTGGTAGTTATTCAAACAATGGTGACTTAGGTAACCTTAACTACGACGCAGGTGAAACTTTTTCTCAGTTGTTTAAAGGCACACACGAATTAGATATTCGTAAAGATAACATGGGCGTGTTTATTCGCGGCATGTATTTTTACGATTTTGAAATGTCAGATAACGATAGAGCTTGGCGTAATCCAATAACAGGGCAAGTCAATGATCCATGTCGTGATAGCAAAGCAAAAGAGCAGTTATGTCGTGACATTCGATTGCTAGATGCATATTTCTACGGTGATTACGACATAGGCGAAATGCCATTTTCGGTTCGTATTGGTCAGCAAGTTATTGGCTGGGGTGAAAGCTCTCTTATCTCTCACGGTATCAGTGAAATTAATCCAATTGATATTTCTCGCCTAAGAGCACCTGGTGCTGAATTAACTGAAGCGTTTATTCCTTTTGGCGCCGTTTGGGCATCACTGGGTGTAACAGAAAACTTTAACGTTGAAATGTTCTATCAATATCAGTGGGAAGAAACAATACTTCCAGCGCCTGGTAGTTATTTTTCAACCAATGACTTTGCTGGTGACGGCGGTTATTACAATAATGTGCAGTTAGGCTTTACTGGTAACCCTGATATGGACTTAGATTTTGTTATCTCTAGTCTTAATGGGTTAGGCGATATGCTGCGTTCTGGTAATCCAGTTATGGCGGCAACTGCTAGTGCTGGCTATATGGCTTTACCAACAAAAGTAACATTGCGAGCACCTGGCTCAGATAGCGTTGTAGAGCCAGATGATGGTGGCCAATACGGTATTCGTTTATCTTGGTTCTTACCTGACTTTAACGAAACGGAAGTTAGCTTATATCACATTAACTACCACAGCCGTCGACCGCTATTCTCGGGTATAACAGCTGATTTCACTAAAGCATCAGTTGCTCAAGATATTGCTATGTTAGCGTCAACTACAATTACTGAAGAAAACTATGCAGATTTAAATGCTTTCTCAAAAGTACTTATTGCATATCCTGAAGATATAAAATTGTATGCGATGAGCTTTAATACAACATTGGCTGGGTTTGCTGTAGCCGGCGAGGTAAGTTACCGTCAAGATGAACCTTTACAGATTGACGATGTAGAGTTGTTGTTTGCGGCTATGCCTCAACAATTAGCACATCCTGATTCAGTGAATTATCGTCCAGACTTAGATGGTGTCTCTCAAATGCCTGTATTTGGCCCAGGAGAAACAGCAAATGGTTATATTTTAGCAGATACTACTCAAGCTCAAGTAACACTGACTAAGCTTTGGGGTCCTTCATTAGGTGCCGATCAATTTACCAGTTTGTTAGAAGTTGGTGGTATTAAAATTAGCGATATGCCTAGCGAAGATGAACTTCGATTAAATGGCCCAGGTACTGCTAGAAACGGTGGTATTTATGGGAAAGAAGGTCTAGAAGTCGCTTTACAAAACGGCGTTGAAACTAACCCATTCCCTGATGACTTTGCTTGGGGCTATCGTTTTGTTGCTAAATTAGATTACAACAACGTATTTTCAGGCATTAATATGTCGCCACGTATCGTATTTTCACACGATGTTAGTGGTGTAACGCCAGATCCTCTTTTCTTGTTTGTTGAAGATCGCCAATCTATTTCGGCTGGTATCACTTTTGACTATCAAAGTCGTTGGTCAGCAGACATTTCATATAATGGATTCTGGGGTGGTGTTGGTACAACCAACAAAATGGAAGATAGAGATTTTATCTCATTTAACGTTAAGTATGCTTTATAAGGTTGGCACAACATGAAAAAAATAACATTATTATCACTAGCCGTTGGTCTTGCCTTTGCTGCGGGTACTCAAGCAAAAGTAGATGAGCAACAAGTTAAAAAATTATCAAATGAATTAACGCCATTTGGTGCAGTGCGTGGTGCCAACGCAGATGGAAGTATTCCAGCTTGGACAGGTGGGATCACTGCTCCTCCTGCAGGTTATAAGGTAGGAATGCACCATCCTGATCCATTCCCACAAGACAAAGTGTTATACACAATCACAGCAGCAAATGTTGCTCAATACAAAGATGTATTAACACCTGGTCAAATGGCAATGTTTGAAGCTTACCCAGAAACATTCAAAATGAATGTTTATCAAACACGCCGTTCAGCATCATATCCACAACATGTTTATGATGAAACATTAAAAAATGCAGCCCGCTCTGAACTAATTGAAGAGGGTAACGGTATTACACAAGCTGCAGTAGGTATTCCATTTCCAATTCCTCAAAATGGTCTTGAAGCAATTTGGAACCACATTTTACGCTACCGTGGTGAAGCACTAACTCGTGAAGGTGGACAAGTTACACCAACGGCTTCGGGTGACTTTACTTATATAGGGTTTGATGAGCAACTTATGATCCCTTATGGCGTGAAAGGTGCGTCTCCGGAAGAATTACAAGAAACTAATATTTTGTTTAAGTTTAAACAAAAGGTTACAGAGCCTTCTAAGCTTGTTGGAACCGCGTTACTTGTTCATGAAACAATGGATCAAATTAAAACAGAACGTCAAGCTTGGATATACAACAAAGGTATTCGCCGAGCTCAAAAAGCACCAACTGTTGCTTATGATGCCCCGGGTACAGCGTCAGATGGTTTAAGAACAACTGATGACTTTGATATGTTTAATGGTGCACCTAACCGTTACAACTGGACGCTAAAAGGAAAACAAGAGTTACTTATTCCTTACAATGATTACAAACTTCACAGTGATAAACTCAAGTATGCAGATATTGTAAAACCAGGTCATATCAATACTGATCTTGTCCGCTATGAAAAACATCGTGTTTGGGTGGTAGAAGCTAACTTAAAAGATAATATGCGTCACATTTATAAAAAACGTGTATTTTTCATTGATGAAGATAGCTGGCAAATTGCAGTAACTGACATATACGATGACCGTGATGAGTTATATCGTGTAGGTATGGCACATGGTATAAACTACTATGAAGTTCCTACACATTGGTCAACGTTAGATGTTTATCACGATTTACAGTCAAAACGTTATATTGCCATTGGTTTAGACAACGAAAACAAAATGTATGATTTTTCAGCTAAACTGAGAGATGTCGATTTTACTTCTCGCGCATTACAACGTGACAATCGATAGTTAATAAAAGCGTTAACCGACAAATGGCTGGCTAGACGCCAGCCATTTTTGTATTCACCATTACAAAAGGTTATTCATGAGAATAATTTTATTAGTGCTACTGTTTTTTTCGTTAAGTAGCCAAGCAAATGAGGCGCCTAAACCTTCAATTTCATCAAAACTTTCTATTAAATCAATGTTACTTGATATTGAAAATGTCAATGATGAGTTTGTTATAGCAGTGGGTTCGCGTGGTCATATTTTAAAAATTAATAGCAAAGAGCAATGGCAGCAAATGCAATCGCCAGTGCAATCAACATTGACTGCTGTTGATTTTGTAAGCGCAACACACGGTTGGGCTGTCGGGCATGATAGCGTGATTCTTCATACTTCCGACGGGGGCATTACATGGCAGATTCAACAATACCTTCCAGAGCAACAAAAACCACTTATGGATGTTGCTTTTAAGAATAAAGAAGAGGGCATAGCTATTGGTGCATATGGTTTATTTTATCGTACCACTGATGGCGGTAATACTTGGCAACGTGAATATCATACTTCGCTTCTTTTAGAAGAAGATAAACAATATTTGGAAGAATTAAAGCGTGAAGATGAGCAAGCATACTTAGAAGAACGAGCAAGTATTTTACCTCACTTTAATCGTATTATTCTCGACGGTGTAACCACTTATATGGTGGGGGAATTGGGTCTTATTGCTAAGAGTAATGATTTTGGCAAAAGTTGGCAGCGTTTTGAAGAAATCTATCATGGCTCATTTTATGACTTAGCTCGGACAAAGCAAGGAAACTTAATTGCAGTGGGTTTAAGAGGAAATAGTTTTAGAAGCGTTGAAAATGGTGCACCTTGGCAACCAGTAGAAACAGGCGTTACCGCTTTGTTAAATAACATTATCCAGTCTTCAACCGAGCAGATTTTTGTCCTTGGTAATAATGGTACTTTACTGATTAGCGACGATGATGGTCAAACATATCAGTTGGTTTCACAAGAAGATGGTAAGGCGTTGCTCTCAGGAACAGAATTTAAAGGCCAGTTATTTGTCGCTTCAGAAGTTGGGTTAAAAGTATTGCAGGTAATTAAATAATATGAGTGTTAATTCGGCTATAGATCGCATTGAAGTTAGCGTATTTCGTCACAGAGGTTTTGTGGTCGCTCTGTTTGCATTATTAACGTGCTTCTTAGTATTTCAAGCATCACAAATTCGTTTAGACGCCGCTTTTACGAAAAATATTCCTCTTAATCATGAATACATGAAGACCTATTTAAAACATAGGGAACAGTTTGGTGGAGCAAACAATGTTTTAATTTCGGTATGTCACCAAGAAGGCGATATATTTAATGAGGAATTTTTTACGGCGTTAAAAGGCGTTCATGATCAGTTATTTTTCATACCCGGTGTAAATCGAACACAAGTCCAATCACTGTTCTCACCTAGCACACGCTTTGTTGAAGTCGTTGAAGACGGTTTTGCGGGCGGCCCTGTAGTACCAGCTGATTTTCAAGCAAATGAAAAAGGTTTAGCGACGGTTAAATCTAATATCGAGAAAGCTGGTATTGTTGGCCGTATCGTTGCTGATGACTATAGCTGCGCTATGGTAAAAGCCACTCTATTAGAAAACCATCCTCAAACAGGTGAAAAGCTTGATTCATTAGCATTAGCTCAGACACTTGAACAAGATGTAAGAAAACCATTTGAAAAAGGCAATATCACTGTTCACATTATCGGCTTTACCAAGATGGTTGGCGATGTGGCTGATGGTGCAAAAGGCGTTGTTACTTTCTTCGTTGTAGCTATAGTGATTACCTCTATCATGGTTTTTTTGTTTAGCCGTTCTATTGCGTTAACAGTGTTACCAATTGCTTGCTCACTGGTCGCTGTTGTTTGGCAGATGGGCTTATTATCAAGTTTGGGCTTTGGCTTAGATCCCATGTCAATTTTGGTGCCATTCCTAGTGTTTGCAATTGGTGTTAGCCACGGCGTGCAAATGATCAACGCTATAGGAAAACGAGTAGCGGAAGGGCACTCAACTAAAGCTGCCGCGCAGTTTAGTTTTAGAACACTGATCATTCCTGGTGTTGCTGCGTTACTGTCAGACACCGTAGGTTTTATTACCTTATTGTCTATCGATATCGGCATTATACGAGAGCTTGCTATCACGGCTTCGTTAGGTGTTGCGGTTATTATCTTTACTAACTTGTTATTATTGCCTGTAGTGATTTCTTATCTTGATGTCAGTAAACACAATCAAGACAAGCAAAAAACGACTGATAACTGGTCAGTGATGGCTAATTTCAGTAAACCTGGTCCTGCAAAGCTAATATTACTAGTGACTGTCATTTTATTTACTTTAGGCTTTTATCAATCACAAAACCTGAAAATAGGTGAATTACATGCCGGTGCACCAGCTCTTCATGAACATTCAAGATACAACCAAGACACTTTCTTAATTACCGATAGATACGCCATCAGTGTTGACTACATGTCTGTTATCGTTGAAACCACAGACAATGCTTGTACGGACGCTCGTGTTTTAGAAACTATGGATGCATTTCAGTGGCAGATGGAAAATGTTCAAGGTGTGCAATCAGCGGTGAGTTTGGCATCGGTGATGAAAGTTATCAATGCCGGCTACTATGAAGGCAACTTAAAGTGGCGCATTATTTCTCCAAATCAATATGCGCTAGCGCAAGCACTTTCTAATATTCCTAGTTCAACTGGTCTATTAAACAACGAGTGCTCAGTCATGCCAGTTATCTTATTCTTGGCTGATCACAAAGCAGAAACCATTGAACGTGTTGTGTCAAAGGCTAAACAAGCTATTGCTGAGTTAAACAATGACGTGGTGACATTTAAACTAGCATCTGGTCCTATTGGTGTAATGGCGGCCACTAATGAAGCGGTTGAAGAAGCACAGTTACCTATGATGCTTTATGTTTATGGTGCGGTGATTTTGCTGTGTTTAATTAGCTTTAGAAGTGTTCGCGCTACTATATCCGTTGTAGTGCCATTATATGTCGTGTCAACATTAGCACAGTGGTTAATGACTGTTTTAGATATTGGTTTAACGGTTTCAACTCTGCCTGTTATCGCTTTAGGTGTCGGTATTGGTGTTGATTATGGTATTTATATTCTTTCAACAATGAGCGTGAAGCTTAGAGAAGGCTACCAATTACACGAGGCATACAAACAAGCACTTTATGAGCGCGGTAGTGCAGTGCTGTTTACTGGCATAACGTTAGCCATTGGTGTTTCAACTTGGTTTTTCTCTGATTTGAAGTTCCAAGTTGATATGGGAATTTTATTAACCTTTATGTTTTTAGTTAATATGCTTGCCGCTTTAACAGTCTTACCTGCGATCGCATGTTTTTTATGGAAAAATCAAAAATAATGTTTCAAAAAAATACTGCATAATTAAACAAGAAAATGGCCGTTTGGCCATTTTCTATCTACAAGAGTTGAATAAACAACACCTTTTTATTCTCTTTAGAGGTTAACCTGTTGTAGTTTGATTTGAAAACTTTCAAAAATCGCTCGCAATAGCTTAAATTTACTAATAAAATTCCACTGATAGTCTATCCTGTTAGACATGTATAAAAATTATTATACGAATTATTTCAATCGTTTTATCCAAAAAGGACAACGGCATGGCGTTAGTTGACGGCTTACCATCAGTGATACTTTCAAATGTAGCACAGCTTATTAAGCAAAAAGCACCCTCTGATACTGCTCCTTTGATCGAGCAATTTGCAGAATTATTATATAAAAATGTTTCTCATATGGACTTGGCTCACCGTAATGATAGTGACATGTACGGTGCTACGCTGAGTTTGTGGAATTCATTAAATGACCACAAGGATAATACACCTGTTATCAAGGTGTTCAATCCACAGGTTTCAAAGCATGGTTGGAAGTCTAGTCATACCATTATTGAAATTATCGTCAGTGATATGCCATTTTTAGTTGATTCAGTTCGAATCGCATTAAGTCGTTTAGGCATTTCTCCTCATTTAATGCTCAATAGTCCAATCAAGCTTGTGCGTGACGAAAAAGGCAGTATTACTAAGCTTTCACGTGCATCAGATAAAAAGTTCAAAGCGACATCTACAGAAACTGTATTTTTTGTTGAAATAGATCGTCAAAGTGAACAAAAGACATTGGATAAAATCACCAAAGAATTAGAATCTGTTGTAAGTGATATTTCTATTACTGTTAACGACTGGCAATCAATGACCAAGAAGTTAACAGAAGTTATTAAATCTACTGAAAAATCTAAATTACCATGTAGTGATAAAGAAAAAGCAGATAGCCTAGATTTCCTAAACTGGATCTTAAACAACAACTTTACGCTACTAGGTTACCGCTCTTATAACGTCAAAACACTTAAAGGTGATATGGCGCTATGTGCTGACGTAGAATCAAGTTTAGGTTTAATGAAACAATCTAAAGGTACCAAAGAGCGTCTTCTTTCGTCTTTAACCGAATCGGCTCGTGAAATTGCACTTGGCGATAACTTGCTAATTTTAACCAAAACGAACTCTCGTTCACGTGTGCATCGTCCTGCACACCTAGATTACATTGGCGTTAAACGTTTTGATGAAAATGGCAAAGTAGTCGGTGAAGAGCGCTTTGTCGGTTTATTTGGTTCGGCTTACTACACTAATAGTGCTTTAGATTTACCGTTAATTAAATCTAAGGTGCAGGCGCTTTGTGAAGAGTCTGGATACGCCAAAGGTACACATGCATACAAAACATTGATCAATATTCTTGAGACATATCCACGAGATGAAATTTTACAATCTCGTCCTGAAGAGTTATTGAAAAACGTGCTTGGTATCTTCCAAATGCAAGAGCGTGATTACTCGGGCTTATTTGTACGTAAAGATGCGTTTAATCGTTTTTACTCTTGTATGGTTTATGTGCGTAGAGAACGTTATAACACTGCGTTACGTATCCAAACTCAGAAGTTATTGGCAAACGCATTTGGCAGTGATCAGGAAGTTGAATTTACCACTTTCTTTTCTGAATCAGCACAAGCAAGAACTCATTACATTGTGCGCGTCAAATCAACTAAAGCAGACATTAACGTGAAAGAACTCGAAAATAATTTAAACCAAGCTGCTAGAAGCTGGGATGATAAACTCGCTGACGCTCTTAATAGCCATAAAGGTGAAGAGGCTGGTAAAGCGTTAAGTCGCAAATATGTTAGCTTCCCACAAGCATACAAAGATGAAGTTTTACCTGGTACTGCAATTGTTGATATTGAAAAACTGGAATCAGTTTCAGGTACAAATGAATTAGAAATGTTATTTTACCAGCCGCAAGAAGAAAAGGCGGGTAGCAATTTCGTTAAATTGAAATTATTCCACACCGGTGAACCTCTACACCTTTCTGATGTATTACCTATGTTAGAAAACTTTGGTTTACGTATCATCGGAGAAAGCCCATATGCAGTTCGTACTGCTGACGGCGAAATGTGCTGGATCCTAGACTTTTCTATGTTATTAACCGGTGATGGCAAATTTAGCTTAGAAAAAGTGCAGGCATTGTTCCAAGATGCTTTTGCTAAAGTTTGGAAAGGCAAATTAGAAGACGACGGTTTTAACCGTTTAATTCTTGGTGCACAACTAGCTGGTCGTGAAGTATCAATTTTACGTGCTTACGCTAAATATGAGCGCCAAATTGGTGGTACTTTCAGTCAAAACTACATTGAAGATACCTTTGCGCGTTACCCAAATATTGCTGAACAATTGATCAAGTTGTTTAACTTACGCTTTGATCCTAAGGGCAAACAAAATCCTAAAACAATTGCCAAGTTACTTGAAGACATCGAAGCGTCTTTAGATAACGTAGCAAACCTTGATGATGACCGTATTATTCGTCGTTTTGTTGAAATGATTAATGCGACAATTCGTACTAACTATTTCCAACATCACCCAGAATACGGCGAGAAGTCATATATTTCATTTAAACTGACGCCAAAAGCAATCTCAGATATTCCTCAGCCGATCCCTGCGTTTGAGATATTTGTTTATTCACCTCAAGTAGAAGGTGTTCATTTACGTGGTGGTAAAGTTGCGCGTGGTGGTTTACGTTGGTCAGATCGCCGAGAAGACTTCCGTACAGAAGTATTAGGCCTCGTTAAAGCACAACAAGTTAAAAATACCGTTATTGTACCTGTGGGTGCAAAAGGTGGTTTTGTTTGTAAGCAATTGCCTAATGGCGATCGCAATGCAATATTTGAAGCGGGTAAAGAGTGCTATCGTACCTTTATTCGTGGTTTATTAGACATTACAGATAACATTGTCAAAGGTGATATTGTTCATCCAGAAAATGTTGTACGTCACGATGAAGATGATCCGTACTTAGTTGTTGCCGCTGATAAAGGTACAGCAACGTTCTCAGATATTGCCAATGCCATTTCTGAAGAATATAACTTCTGGATGGGTGATGCCTTTGCTTCTGGCGGCAGTGTTGGTTATGACCATAAAGGTATGGGTATTACCGCTCGTGGTGCATGGGAGTCAGTGAAACGTCATTTCCGTGAAATGGATATTGACTGTCAAACTACTGATTTCACATGTATCGGTGTTGGTGACATGGCAGGTGACGTATTTGGTAACGGTATGTTGTTATCTAAGCATATTCGTTTACAAGCAGCGTTTAACCACATGCATATCTTTATTGATCCTGAGCCTGATTCAGCATCAACTTATAAAGAGCGTGAGCGTTTATTTAATCTACCAGGTTGTACATGGGAAGATTACAACACTGACCTAATTTCTGAAGGTGGTGGTATATTCTCTCGTGCGGCTAAATCTATTAAGTTGACTCCACAAATTAAACGAATGCTTGGCACACAAAAACAAGCAATGTCACCTAATGAATTGATCCAGTCTATTTTAAAAATGAAAGTAGACTTGTTCTGGAATGGTGGTATCGGCACGTATGTGAAAAGTAGCAAAGAGTCACATGCTGAAGTTGGTGACCGTGCCAATGACTCATTGAGGATCAATGGTAATGAGCTTAAAGCTAAGATCATTGGTGAAGGTGGTAACTTAGGCTTTACCCAGTTAGGCCGTATTGAATATGCATCAACTGGTGGTCGTATCAATACTGACTCGGTAGATAACGTTGGTGGTGTAGATTGTTCTGATAACGAAGTAAATATCAAAATTTTACTAAACGTATTAGTACAAAATGGCGATTTAACCATCAAACAACGTAATCAGTTACTTTATGATATGACAGATGAAGTAGCAGATATTGTATTAGAAGACTGCTACCGCCAAACGCATTCAATTTCAATTACTGAGCTACGTGGCTCAACACAATTGAAAGAGCAAACGCGTTTTATTAATGCAATGGAACGTTCGGGTAAATTAGATAGAACACTTGAATTTATCCCTACTGATGAAGAAATTGCCGACCGATTAGCAAAAGGGAAAGGTTTAACTCGTCCAGAGCTTTCAGTATTGTTAGCTTATAGCAAAATGGTGTTAAAAGAAGATTTGGTTTGTCCAGAAATTACAGATAACCCATATCATGGTCGACTATTAAGACAAGCGTTTCCTAAGCAGCTGCAAGAAAAATTCAGTGCTCAAATGCAAGATCATCCATTGCGTGCAGAAATCATTGCTACACAATTAGCGAATGATATCGGTAACGATATGGGCTTTAATTTTGTGCACCGTATGCAAGATGAAACAGGTGCAACTGTTGCTGAAGTAGCTAACTGTTATGCGATGGCAAGTGCTGTGTTTGAACTTGCTGATTTCTGGGAGCAAATTAGCCAGCTAGATAACAAGATCTCGACTATGGTTCAAACTGAAATGTTGTTCCAATACCGTCGTACAGTTAGACGTGCAACACGCTGGTTCTTGAGACATAGAAACAAAGCAATGTCTATTGAGCAAGCTATTGAGTTTTATGGCCCAATATTTAAGACTATGTCTGAGAACTTACACAAGTTCATGATTGAAGACGAAGTGCAAATGCTTAAGCGTGTTGAAACTGATTTAACTAAAGCTGGTGTGCCAGAAACGATTGCAACAAGAATTTCTCAATTAAGTACATTATTCTCTTCAATGGACTTAGCTGAGTTAGCAGAAGGTGATAAACGTTCAGTAGACTTAGTTTCTAATTTGTACTTCAAGTTAGGTGCTCGTTTAGATCTTCACTGGTTCTTAGACCAAATTACCAAGCAACCAGTGTCAAACCATTGGCAAGCGCTTGCTCGTGCATCATTTAGAGAAGAGCTTGATTGGCAACAACGTTCATTAACAGGCGTTATCTTACGTAATAACGAAGATAGTAAAGATGTTGAAGAGCTATTAGATTGTTGGTTTGAAGCAAATGAACAACCGCTTGAGCGTTGGAAGCATATTTTAGCTGACTTTAGAATTGGTCAAACTCACGAGTTTGCTAAGTTCTCTGTAGCATTAAGAGAGTTAATGTTACTTAGCTTAAATAGTGACCCGCTTAATTAAAAATAAAGCGTAAAAAAATAAAAAAATCCCCGTACTTACGGGGATTTTTATATTAGAATTAGCGGCTATTAATTTCGTTATTGTTTATTCGTGTATTCACGCAAATAAAAAAGACAAAGAGGTGTTATGTTTTATTCTGCTATTCGTAAAATGCTATTTCAAATGGATGGTGAATCAGCTCATGATTTCACTATCAAAGCGTTAAAAAATACCGGAGCTACACCTCTCAATATTGCCTACAAACAACGTGTGCCACAAAAGCCTGTACAAGTTATGGGGATCCACTTTCCAAATCCATGTGGTTTAGCTGCTGGCTTGGATAAAAACGGTGAGTGTATTCGTGCTTTTGATGCCATGGGTTTTGGTTTTGTAGAAGTCGGTACTGTCACACCTAGACCACAACCGGGTAACGATAAACCTAGACTATTCAGGTTACCAGAGGCCGACGCTATTATTAATCGTATGGGCTTTAATAACAAAGGTGTTGACTACTTAGTTGATCAAGTAAGAAAAGCTAAATTTACTGGTGTTTTAGGGATTAATATCGGTAAAAATAAAGATACTCCTGAAGAAAACGCGAAAGACGACTACATTCACTGTATGCAAAAGGTCTATAACATTGCTAGTTATATTACCGTTAACATCTCTTCACCAAACACTCCAGGGTTAAGAGCATTGCAATATGGTGATGCATTAAATACCTTACTTGCAGCTCTTAAAGAAGAACAAACTAATTTAGCGAAAAAATACGACAAGTACGTACCAATTGCGGTAAAAATTGCCCCAGATTTAACAGCAGAAGAAGTAGAGTCTATTGCTCAGTGTTTAATTGATAATGATATTGATGGCGTCATTGCGACAAATACCACCTTATCCAGAGAAGGTGTTGAACAATTGGAGCATGGCAATGAAATGGGCGGTTTAAGTGGGCAACCAGTAAAAGATAAAAGCACGGAAGTCATTCGTTTATTAGCAAATGCATTAAACGACAAACTGCCGATTATTGGTGTCGGCGGTATTGCTAGTGGTCAAGACGCCAAGGAAAAAATAGCGGCAGGTGCCAAGTTAGTGCAAGTGTATACTGGCTTTATTTATCAGGGACCTGAGCTGATAAAAGATATAGTGAAAAGTTTATAGTACTAAAAAGCTGCATAAAGCAGCTTTTTTTTCGCCTTAACTTTTATGTGCTCAATAAATAAACAAGGAAAATGTTGGTTTATTGGTGCATAATTAGCTTACTAATTGATAATTAATGGTTTTGCTAATAAGTCTTAATGGATAAATTTGCCTTTACACTTGATGACGAAACTCAGTTAGTTTCCGTCAACATAAAACTAAATAGCAGTTTGGCCACGGTAACTGCCGATCAAATAGAGCGAGCCTTTAAAGCCTCTCCTTATAAAGAATATATGGTGTTAGAAGATACCATCGCTCTAGTCGTGCTTGAAATCAATGCACTTATCGATGAACAACACAATGAAGAGCAAAAAGAAGGTGAGCAACAAAGCCAAAATCTTCAACTTGAGTCTATTTATAGTAAAGAAATAGCAAAAGCGATTAATGCCAGTTTAGAAGTGACTTTCGGCCCTGAAAACATGTCTGCCACGATGGAAGTCACTGCTCCTTATGGCGGCAACGCACTTAGTCAACGCGATATTTTATTATGTTTAGAACAACATGGCGTCACTAAAGGGATTTTTAAATCAGCAATTCAAGAGCTCATCGAAAGATCCAGTCAACTGGCAAGTGGTGGTAAACACAGTGTTGAGATAGCCAGTGGTACAGCAAGTATCGATGGGAAAAATGGTTATATTAAATATTTAGTTGACGATATTAAGCAGCGGATATTAAAGCCTAAAAAATTAGACAATGGCAAAGTTGATATGCGTGAACTAGGTGACTTTATTCACGTAAAAAAAGGTACTGAGTTAGCACAACTGATGCCACCGACTTCAGGACAACCTGGGTTTACTGTAAAAGGGGAGGTTATTGAGCCGATTGCTGGCGAGCCTGCGATACTAAAAGTTTCAGACGGTTCAGTGTTCAGTGACGAGACACAAACAATATTAATTGCCGATATGGATGGTATGCCCAAGCATTTGGACGACAGTGTTGCAGTTAACAAAGTTCTCGAATTAGAAAATATTGATGTAGGAACCGGAAACATTAATTTTGACGGCTCAGTGTTTGTCAAAGGCAATGTTGGTGAAGCGATGAGAGTATTAGCTAGCGAAGATGTGGTTATTGGTGGATTGGTTGAGTCCTGCGAAGTTGTCGCCGGTGGCGATATTAATATAGCTCAGGGGGTAATTGGTCACAAAATCGAAGATGAGAAAGGTTTTGGCAAACGAACCGTTTTTTTGCAAGCCAATGGCTCTGTAACAGCGTTGTTTGCTCAGTATGCAGACATCATTGCAGAAAGTGATATTAACTTAGTACAGCACGGAACACATAGTCAGTTGCAAGCGGGCAGAAACATATGGTTAGGTGATAAAAACAAAGAAAAACCTGATGGAAGATTGCTTGGAGGATACGCTGATTGTGGTGGCTCTTTGTTTGCTGGAACTCTTGGTTCACCAAGTGGTAGTCATACCAACATCAGTTTTGATTATTGGTTGGTTAAGTTTCAAGAGCTTGATGGAAATTTGCAACATCGTTTAGAAAAGTTAACAGAGCGATGTAAAAAGATCAGTGACTTTTTAGTTAAGCTGACTAGTGCAGAGCCGATTGATATTGCAAAGGTTACGAGAGTGAATAAATCGCTAAGTCAACACCTTAATGCCCTTGGTGTTAGTTACACTGACTACTACAGCTACTGTGATCAAGTTAAATCACACCCTGACACACTTGAACTTGTTGCTTCTATCAAAGTGTTTCATGGGGTTTTTGTTGAAATACAAGGACACGTATCAACATTCAAACGTGAACATGGACCAACTCGTGTTAGTTGGCATGATTCAGAAATACTTTTGGAATCGATTACCTAATTAACGGTATCGATAGTTATTAGACATATAGTTGATGATTGCATTGGTAGTGATATTACTATCTTGTTGTCGATGTTAGTTTTAATCACATACAAATAAAGGATGTAGGTAATACCCTATGGTATTACCTACAATAATTGAACTGCTACTGCCCGGCAGCTTGCTTAGTCGCCGGTGTTACCGAAGCTGGCTTTTTTTCTAATGATTCGATACGCTCTAATAATAATTTTAATTGCATATCAAGAGAGTTCACGCTGGTTGCGACTTCCATTTGCTGGCTATCTCTGCCTTGAATACGTTGTTTTAACGTTGCTAAATCATCTTTCACTTTGTTTAGCTCAGATTGAATATTGCCAGCTGATTGTAGTTGCTCCGACAAGGCTTCAACGTTGAAATCCGTTGCTGTTTGTTTGTCTTTAACATCCTTTACTGATTTGGCTAATGTATCTATTGAACCCGTCATGTTTTTGTCTTGGGCGACTAGCTTTTTATTTTGCGCTGTTAGATCTTTGATCTCACTTTGGTTTCTTCGCCAAGCTGACGCCCAAAGTTTATCCATTTCTTCCCACAGTTTTTCTGTTTTTTCAGATATTGCCTGTAGTTTTGCTTTTAGCGCAACAGTTGACTCGCCCATTTCTTCGCCAGTTGCAGATAGTTGATCTTCTAACTGTTGAATACGATCTTGAGAGTCATTAATAGTGGCTTGTAACTTTAAGTTTTCCTGATAGAAAAAGTAACCTGTACCGGCTAATGCGGCATAAATAGCGACAGTGAAAAAAACAAGCGCTCCGGAAGCTTTAGTTGGTGCTTTGCTCTGTGGTGCTGGGCTTTGTGAAGAAGTAGGTTTGCTCGCCTTTTGCGCAGGCTTTACCATATCGTCATCAAGACTAATGTTAGGAATTTCAGGTTCTACACGATTTGACAAAATATAGCCTTTGATATTGTTAACTCAATAAAGGCAACTTTAAAACAAATCGTTGGAATAATTAATAGTTTATTGACATTTTTTTACGAAAAGTACAAAAAAGCCGAGCATTTTAGCTCGGCTTTGAATTCACAGCGGTTGTTAACGTTTAATAACTATCATTATGAACGTTTTGTACAGCGCGACCACTCGGATCTGCCATCTTGCTAAATGCTTCATCCCAAGCTAATGCTTGAGGTGTACTACAGGCAACAGATTTACCCCCAGGTACACATTCAGCGGCAGAAGGAAGAGGGAAGTGCTCTTCAAAAATTGCTCGATAGAAGTAAGCTTCTTTGGTATCTGGCGTGTTATGCGGAAACCTAAACTTAGCATTTTCTAACTGCTGATCAGTTACTTGCTCTTCTACATGGGCTTTTAACCCGTCAATCCACGAATAACCTACGCCGTCAGAGAACTGCTCTTTTTGACGCCATAAAATTTCTTCAGGTAAATAGCCTTCAAATGAAGAACGTAAAATACCTTTTTCAATTTTACCGTTACCACACATCTTATCTTCTGGATTAATACGCATTGCCACATCCATAAAGCTTTTATCTAGAAACGGTACTCGAGCTTCAACACCCCAAGCTGACATTGATTTGTTAGCGCGCAAACAGTCAAACATATGTAGTTTGTCTAATTTACGTAATAACTCTTCATGAAATTCCTGAGCGTTAGGCGCTTTGTGGAAGTATAAATAACCACCAAAGATTTCGTCAGCACCTTCACCTGATAACACCATTTTTATTCCCATGGCTTTAATTTTTCTGGCCATTAAATACATAGGAGTCGATGCACGAATTGTTGTTACATCGTAGGTCTCAAGGTGATAAATAACTTCTTTTAACGCGTCTATACCTTCTTGTTCGGTAAAAATCACACTGTGATGAATTGTACCAATGCTATCAGCAACTTTTTGTGCTGCAACTAAATCAGGTGAGCCTTCTAGGCCACAAGCAAAAGAGTGTACTTTTGGCCACCAAGCTTCTGATAAATCGTTTTCTTCAATACGACGTGCAGCAAACTTTTGAGTGATAGATGACACAAGTGAAGAATCCAAACCACCGGAGAGCAAAACGCCGTATGGTACATCAGTCATTAGATGGCTCTTTACCGATTCTTCTAAGGCTTCACGAAGCTTTTGCTTACTAGTGAAGTTGTCTTTAATGGCTGAAAATTCCATCCAGTTGCGTTTGTAATATTTTACTAACTCACCTGTGCGGCTATCTAATACGTGGCCAGGAGGAAACTCTTCTACGGTTTTACACATAGGCATCAAGGCTTTCATTTCTGAAGCTACATAGAAATTACCTTCTTCGTCTCTACCTGTGTAAAGCGGAATAATACCGATATGATCGCGAGCGATAACATAGCTATTTGTTGTTTCATCGTATAAACAAAAGGCAAACATGCCCTGAAGCTTATCGACAAAGCCCGTACCAAACTCTTGGTAAAGAGGTAAAATAACTTCGCAATCTGAGTGGGTTTTAAATTGATAATCAACCGTTAGCTTTTCTTCTAGCGCTTTATGGTTGTAAATTTCGCCATTTACGGCTAAAACATGGGTTTTATCTTCGTTGTATAAAGGTTGAGCACCATGTTCGGTGTCAACAATGGCAAGTCTCTCATGAACTAATATGGCGTTGTCATTACTATAAACACCAGACCAGTCAGGACCGCGATGACGTAATAAACGAGAACTTTCAATTGCTTTAGGGCGAAGGGCATCAGCCCCAGTTTTTATATCTAATATACCAAATATCGAACACATTGAAGCGCTACCTCTTGTATATGATGAATCCAAATTGTGAGTACAGTTGAAAAATGAGAAGTGTTAAAGGAGAGTTATTACTTATTTAAACGACAACTTGTTGTGCAACTGCGGGCTTTACTTTGCCACGATATCAAGAAAAATCAACTGTTAATTCATATTAAATCAAAAATTATTTTAATGATTGAATCTACTGAATAACACGCGGTTATCGTTTATAGTCAACACATTACATTTTGTTGATAGGATTTTTTATGCGTAATTTATTGCTCCTTGGGCTATTAGTGTCTTTGTCGTTAACAACGACAGCCAAGGAAAGCCAAATAACTAATTTTACCGTAGAAGAGCTACGTATCGAAAATGCGCAAAAAGAAATGCCACAGGTTTTTCAATTACTTGGCAATAATACAAAACAGTTTACTGAACAGGTTTCTCAAGCGAAAAATCTTACCACTTTAACTCAGCTAGTTATTCGTCATGGTCAAAAACTGTGGCAAGACGCAGTAATCGCTTTCAAAAATCAAGAAAACTATGATGATCGTGCACTTTATTGGGCTAGACTGCAGATGACGAAAGAGCTGCGCCAAAATAAAACTTTTCAAGGTTTGTTAGCGTTACAACAGCAGCAATTATTATGGAAGTTCGAATTAATCAGTAGAGGCCAACTTGATATAAAATTTGACCGAGGTAGTAAAAAGAAAATACTGGTGACAGGTTTTGATCCATTTTTCTTAGATCGAAATATCGGACAAAGTAACCCTTCTGGTGTTGCGGCATTAGCGCTAGATAATTTAGTCGTTAATCACTTGGGTCAAAGCGCAGAAATAGAATCCTTGATCATTCCTGTACGGTTTGCTGATTTTGACCAAGGCATGATAGAAGAGCTATTAACTCCCTATTTTCGCCAAGTAGATATGATAGTTACCATAAGTATGGGACGTGAAAACTTTGATCTTGAACGTTTTCCTAGTCTAAGGCGAAGTGCAAATGCGCCCGACAATTTAAATGTCTACACAGGTGGAACAAAAGAACTACCTGTACTACCGCTGTTATTTGAAAGTGCCTTTGTCGGACCAGAATTTGTCGAATTTAGTTTGCCTGTCGCTGCAATGCAAAAGGCAAAAGGACCATTTACTGTTAATGATAATAGAAAAGTCACGACGTTAGAGGGAATAAAAATAGCTGATTCGCTACAAGCACTGACGACACAAACCTCAGTTGAGGGCAGTGGCGGTGGTTATTTATCTAATGAAATATCTTATCGCAGTATCGTTTTAAGGGATGCACACAAGCCAACTTTGCCGGTGGGTCACATACATACGCCACGGATCAAAGGTTTTGAACCTGAGCGAACGAGAGAAATAGTAAAACAAATAAAGCAAATGTTAACTTTAACAATTAGTGATATTTGACCTTGTTGTTCCCCGTCAGCAAGGTAAAATAGCGCGCAATTTTTGTCTTAAGTTGTAATGACTATGTTTGAATTAAAATATAAAACTCCCTTTGAATGGACAGAGGCAGTGCTTGCTGACTTCGATGCATTTTTACAAGACCACGCTGCGGCAGAGAAAAAAGCCTCTGGTATGGCGGTATCTATGTTATCGCATTATCCAGATCGCAAAAATTTAGTGCGGGCAATGACCGATTTAGCGATTGAAGAACTAATTCACTTTAAACAAGTGCTTAAGTTGCTACAAGCGAGAGAAGTTCTGCTAGCTAATGATGAAAAAGACATGTACATCAAAAATATACGCAAGGTATTTAGAAATGGTAAAGATGTTTTTTTCTTAGATAGATTACTTGTAGCTGGTGTTATCGAAGCCCGTGGTCACGAGCGTTTTTCTTTAGTAGCGCAAGCGCTACCTGAGGGCAAAGAAAAGGACTTTTACGTTTCAATTGCTAAATCAGAAGAAAAGCATAAAAATCTTTTTGTTGAATTAGCCTATGAATACTTTGATAAAGCAGAAGTAGATACCAGACTTGAAGAAATACTAATTGCTGAAGCAGAAATTTGTGAAAAACTACCTTTTAGAGCAGCTCTTCACTAATGGCCATTAGTCGCCACCTTAGCAAATATTTAAACCAATACGCAGAGCCTGAAACAGCCATTTTAACGGAGTTTCCTCAGGCTCTTTGTTACCCAAATGTTGTAGTAATTCCAGCTTATAAAGAGCATGTGGCTTTTTTATCACAGTTTGCGGAACAATCTACATTTACCTCGCCTACGCTTGTTATTTTAGTCATTAATCAACCCGATGATTTAACTGAAACGACTAAACAACAAGACTTATATAATCATTGTCTTTCTTTGGGCGATATTCGTTGGAATAGGCAAGCATTTACGCTAGTTAATATCAAAAACAGTGTTTGTGACATTCTAGTTATTGATAAATTTAATCAAGGTTTACCCAGAAAAAAAGGAGTAGGCCTTGCAAGAAAAATTGGCGCTGATTGTGCTTGTCAGCTGATCAAGCAGGGTAACATAACTTCCTCTTGGATCCATTCAACGGACGCCGATGCAACCTTACCCAAAGATTACTTTGAAGCGACAAAGTCCATGGACAAGGGAGACGTTGCTGGCTGTTACAATTTTTATCATCACAGTGATGATGAATCAGTTCATCAAGCAAATGCGCAATATGAGCTCAGCTTACGTTATTATGTAGCAGGGCTGAAATATGCAAACTCGCCTTACAGCTTTTTCACTATTGGTAGTGTATTAAGCTTTAGTGCACAAGCATATGCTAATGTAAGAGGGTTTCCTAAACGTAGTGCCGGTGAAGACTTCTATTTGCTCAATAAGTTAGCCAAGCTCGGTAGGGTAGTCACCTTCGACAAAGTGGCAATAAAGCTGCAAGCGAGAACATCCGATAGAGTCCCCTTTGGTACAGGGCCAGCAGTTGAAAAAATACTTGCAAGTAAAGCGCTTGGTGAATTGTATTATTACTATCATCCTGGTGTTTTTGAAGAGTTAAAAAGTACGCTGGTACATGTAAAGGCGTTATATCAACAACGAGAGCAATTAACTTCTTGGCTAAATGGGTTAAGCACTGCATCGTGTAATGCGTTGTTAAGTTTAGATATAGAGAAGTTTGTTTACGCGCACCAAGCCTGCAACCAAGAACAATTTGAACGACAATTTACCGTATGGTTTGATGCCTTTCGGACACTAAAATTTATCCATCACTTGAGAGAACATGGTTTTGCAGACATGCCGCTTACTAAAGCAATAGACATGGCTGGATTTGAAGTAATTTAATTGTTTTTAGATTAAGCATAAGCTTGAGATTGTATTTAGAGATATAAAAAAGCCCTTCATATAGAAGGGCTTTTTATTTGCTTGAAACTATTGTTTGTTAGTCTTGAGAAAGACTGTAAACGTAAGCGCTGATCACGTGGATTTTTTGCTCACCTAAAATGTCTTTCCAAGCAGGCATTACACCAGCACGACCATAGCGGATAGAGTCTTGAACAGCACGTTCAGAGCCGCCATATAGCCAGATATTGTCGTTAAGGCGAGGCGCACCAAGTGCAATACCCATTTCAACACTACCTTGACCTTCAGCACCGTGACATGCCGCACACATTGCAAATTTAGCTTGGCCAGCTTCAACGTTACCGTCTTTAGCTTCACGTCCACTTAAGCTCAATACATATGCAGCCACATCTTTAACACCTTGGTCGCCGCCTACCATGGTTTCCCATGCGATCATACCGTTAGCAACGCGACCGTATAGTAAGGTGTGCTTGATATCTTCAGGTGTACCGCCATATAACCAGTCTTTGTCAGCTAGGTTAGGGAAGCCAGTTGTACCGCGTGCATCAGAGCCGTGACATTGTGCACAGTTTTGCAAGAATAGACGCTGACCTACTTTTAACGCTTCTTTTCTATCAACTAGATTTTTTTGCGCTGCTGTTAGGTTGTCATTGATCTCAAAATCGATTTCTTCATTTTTTGCCGCAGCAATATCTTCTACTGAAAAAGAAGCGAAGTTATTAAAAATTGGACCAAATTTTTCGTCTGCTGCTTTAACTTCCATATCGTATTCAACGATAAGGCCGTTAGCTTTTGCATATTCAGCTTTTGCGCGAGAGTCTTCAAGACTTGTTACGTCTTGGTTAGAACTACTCCAGCCGAATAGACCTTGCCAGCTACCTAAACCTGGGTACATTAGTAAATAACCAAATCCCCAGATGATAGTAATTAAGAAGAACGTACTCCACCATTTTGGTAGTGGATTATTTAATTCTTCAATGCCGTCGAATTCGTGCCCCATAGAAGCACCTTCTTCAACACCTGCGAAGTTCTTTAAGCACCAGCGCAATAATAGGTAACAACCTATCAATGTACCCAGTGTTAGAACTGTAATCCATATACTCCAGAAACTAGACATTATTATTAGTCTCCTGTTTGTTAATTTCTTCCTTGTGGTTGTCCTCTAAAATCGAATTTGCTGCTTTATCAAAGTCAGACTTACGATTTTTACTATAGGCCCACACCACAATGATGATAAATAAAGCCAAAATTATTACGGCAATGATGCCTCTAAGCGTTCCGTAATCCATAGTGTTACTTCAATGCGTGACCTAAAGACTGTAAGTAAGCGATCAAGGCTTGCATTTCTGTTTTGCCTTTCACTTCTGACTTCGCATTCTTGATGTCTTCAGCTGAGTAAAGTGGGATCGGATTGCCATTTTCATCTTTGTGGCTTCGATTTCTCGTTAAGAAATTAAACGTTTCTAACTTCTTCGCTGTTAAGTTGCCGTCTAGCTTGTTTTCTTCCAACCAAGGGAAGCCAGGCATGTTCGACTCTGGTACAACTGAACGAGGATCAATAAGGTGAGCACGGTGCCAGTCATCACTGTAACGACCACCAACGCGAGCTAGATCTGGACCAGTACGTTTAGAACCCCATAGGAATGGATGTTCCCATACATGTTCACCGGCAACCGAGTAGTGACCGTAACGCTCTGTTTCTGCACGGAATGGACGGATCATTTGACTGTGACAAACGTTACATCCTTCACGAATGTAGATGTCACGACCTTCCATTTCTAGAGCAGTATAAGGGCGTAAGTTTTCAACTGGCTGTGTTGTTTCTTTTTGGAAGAATAGCGGCGTAATTTCTACTAAACCACCAACACTGATCGCTAAAATAGTGATGATAAAGAACAAGCCTACATTTTTTTCGACTTTTTCATGTTTATTAGTCATGTTTCGTCTCCTTATGCTTGTTCTACACGCTTAAGACTACCGTCTTCAGCTGCGATTGTTTTAAACATGTTGTAAGCCATTAACAAGAAACCAGCTACTACTAATACACCACCTAAGAAGCGCATGAAGTAGAACGGGTAAGAGGCTGTTAAGCTTTCAACGAAACTGTATGTTAATGTACCGTCAGTGTTAACCGCGCGCCACATTAAGCCTTGCATTACACCTGAAATCCACATTGCTACGATGTAAAGAACGATACCCGCAGTGTGCATCCAGAAGTGAACATTGATCAGTTTTACGCTGTACATGCGGCCTTGACCGAATAATACTGGAATTAAGTGGTACATAGCACCAATTGAAACCATTGCTACCCAACCTAGTGCACCAGAGTGAACGTGACCAATTGTCCAGTCAGTGTAGTGAGATAATGCGTTAACTGATTTAATCGCCATCATTGGACCTTCAAACGTAGACATACCGTAGAAAGATAATGAAACGATTAGGAATCGTAAAATTGGGTCATGACGAAGTTTATGCCAAGCACCAGATAACGTCATGATACCGTTAATCATACCACCCCAAGAAGGAAGGAATAATACAACTGACATTACCATACCAACACTTTGTGCCCAGTCTGGAAGTGCTGTGTAGTGTAAGTGGTGAGGACCTGCCCAAATATATAATGAAACTAATGCCCAGAAGTGAACAATCGATAAACGGTAAGAATAAACCGGACGTTCAGCTTGCTTAGGAACAAAGTAGTACATCATGCCAAGGAAACCAGCAGTTAATAAGAAACCTACCGCATTATGACCGTACCACCACTGCATCATCGCATCGATAGCACCAGAGTATAATGAGTATGATTTCATCATTGAAACTGGAATTGCCATGCTGTTACCAATGTGAAGTACGGCAACAGTGATAATGAAACCACCAAAGAACCAGTTAGCTACGTAAATATGAGACGTTTTACGTTTAACTAACGTGCCGAAAAACACAATAGCATATGCAACCCAAACGACAGCAATAAGAATATCAATTGGCCATTCCAATTCTGCATATTCTTTACTTGACGTATAACCTAGAGGCAATGTAATCGCTGCTAACACGATAACGGCTTGCCAGCCCCAGAACGTGAAAGAAGCTAGTGAGCCACCAAATAGAGTTGTTTTACACGTTCTTTGTACAACGTAGTAGGAAGTAGCAAACAACGCACTTGTACCGAATGCAAAAATTACCGCATTGGTGTGGAGAGGACGTAATCGGGAGTAGGTTAACCAAGGTGTATCAAAGTTTAACGCAGGCCAAATAAGCTGCGCGGCAATAATAACACCAACTAACGTACCTACAATACCCCATATTACGGTCATTACAGTAAATTGACGTACAACATCGAAGTTATAGTCTACTGCTGACGTATCATTTTGAGTCATGGTTGGTTTTCCGCAGTTATAATTATTTAAATAGTTTCAAGTTTTGAGTATTAAGTGCTCTAGTGTAATAGTTATAGTCTAAAAACTAAACAATCACACGATGCGTCTTAAACTCGCGCGAATGATAGAATTTTTGGGGGGTAAAGTCACCCCTGATAAAGGTAAAATTTGTTTTAAATCAAAAAAAACCAGAGAAGTGTTTAATTTCTCGGCAAATAGGTGTAAATTCCACGTTTTTAATGACTTACCAGCCAATTCAATGTTTACTAAATTCTGCCAATTATTCCTAATATTAATGCTCTTGGGAGGCTGTAATAAAGCTGAGCAAACTGCGCCTGTTTCACCGCGCTGTATAGAAGGGCAAAGTCATTGCCAAATTACTATAGATGATGCAGAAGTGAGCATTACATTTAATCGCGAAAAACTGGTTGCTGAGCAAGGTTTTCAACTACTTATCAATGTAAAGTCTCCAAAAGCGATTACTTCAATCTCTGCTTATATGGAAGGCGAAGATATGTATATGGGGAAAATCCCCTTGTTATTTGAAAAGTCAGGCAAAAACCAATTTATTGCCGATGGCTTGTTTGGTAGTTGTGGCCAGCCTGAAATGACGTGGCGTGTTTGGATATTTATTAATGGTAATAAACAGCAATCACTTTCATTTACCGTGCCTAGCTATTTGCGTTAACCAATCAATAACCACAATGCAACTAACAACATTAAGCTGCCAGATACTTTATTCAAGCGCTTTACATTGTCGACACTTGTCAGCGTTCTAGCAATTGTCTTACCCCCCGTTGCGTAAATCATCATACAAACAAACTCAGATATTAATATTATTGCAATCAATACAGTAAGTTGTGGTAGTAACGCGTTACTTTGATTGATAAAAGGTGGTAATAAAGAAACCATAAATGCCCAGCCTTTAGGGTTAGCTATGGCCGTGACTAGTCCTTGAGTAAATAAGGTTAACGGCTGACGGATATTGTTTGTATTTTGTTGCTCGCTTAATGCTAGTTTACCTCGGCTTTGCCACATTTGCAGACCGAGATAAGCCAAGTAACATGCGCCAAAAAGTTTTAGCGCAAAAAACAACTTCGGAAAATTTAACAATACTGTTGCTACGCCAAGCACAGAAGCTGTGGCAACAATCGCCACACCAATTAGCTCTCCATACATCATCCACAATGTTTTTCTAACACCAATTGACATGCCTAATGTCATCGCGAGTGTCATGCACATGCCAGGAGTGAGGCTGACCAAAAAAAATGTCGGGATAAAGAGGCTTATCAAGGTTAGATCTATCATCAACTGCAACACGTACTGTAAAAAATTGAGCTAATAATAAATAACTTATATTAAAGCGAAAAGCAGTTTGTCTTAATTATTTGCTGTTTGGTCTTACAGTTAAATCTATAGCGTAAAGCTATGTAAATGACATTGTAAGGGAAAATTCAGCTAACGTACTATTATATTGAATAGAAAACCCTCAAGGTTTATGTCATGAGGTTTAAGATTGGAATGACAAATAAAACATGATGAGAAATAGAGTAAAACCTACCGTCATTAGTTTGCTTGTGGCGAGTTTAGTCGGATGTACCAGCAATAATGCTCTAGACATGAGTTTGGTCAATGTCGAAACGCCTAAACAATGGCAAGGTAGTAACGCCAAAGATAATGGGCCAATTCTGAACGATTGGTTTTTGGCGTTTAATGACAACACCTTAAATGCGCTTATTCAAAATGCCTTGTCGAATAACTATGATTTTAAGGCAAATCAATTTGCGATGCAGTTGGCTCAACAACAAGTAGTGATTTCCGGCGCAAGTTTATTGCCTGAGCTTTCTTTAAACGCGACACAGTCTCGAAAAAAGTCAGTAACTGAAACAGGAACGAAAATTAGTAATAGTGCTGATATCTCAGCAAAGCTCAGTTATGAAGTTGATTTATGGGGCAAGCTCTCTGACGAACAACGTAGAGCAAACTTGGCTCTCGCTTCAGCAAAACACAAACTCAAACATCAAGAATTGAACCTTGTTGCAACAGTTGCGCGTACCTGGTTTGATTTAGTTTCAGCTAATCAACTGTTAGCACTTTATCAGCAAAGAGCAAACAACCAAACGCGTAATCTCGATATTATTCAATCATCTTATCGGTTAGGGTTAAACCAAGCACTTGATGTGTATTTAACGCAAAACAACGTAAACAGTGAAAAAGCGCGAGTTATTGATCAACAGCATCAAGTTCAAAAGTTACAACGACAACTCGAACTTTTAATTGGCGAATATCCAAAAGGCGTATTATCTGCGCCAAACCGTTTACCGTTAATTACTAAGGATATTGCGTTAAGTGAACCTTCTCAGTTACTAACGCAGCGATTTGATATTGCGAGCAGTTGGTATGACTTATTGGCTAGTGATGCTTCACTCGCTATTGCACATAAAAAACGTTTTCCTAGTTTTACTTTAACAGCTAGCACAGGTGATAGCGCTGATAAATTAAGTAACTTGCTCGACGGTAATGCCTTAGCTTGGTCGCTACTCGGCAACATTACCGCGCCAATATTTAATAGTGGTCGTTTAGAAGCCGCTGAAAATCAAGCAGAGTTGACGCTTAGACAAAAAGAACAACGATATTTAGAACAAGTTTATCAAGCGTTTGCAGATGTAGAAAATGCAATTGGTAATCGTCAAGCGCTAAAACAACGCTATCAACATTTTCTACAAGCTAAAGAAAATGCTGAGGCAGCAGAAAAATTGGCTTTTGATCAATATATGAAGGGGCTAGTGTCCTATACATCAGTATTAGAGTCGCAGCGCCGAGCATTTGATGCACAAACACAACTCATTCAGCTAACCAATCAGCTATTACAAAACAGAATCAATTTATATGTTTCATTGGGTGGTTCAAATACCCCTTTGTTTTCCACAAACCAAACCCAGTATGAAGTGAAGAGTTAATACCATGAAAAATACGATGAAAAAATTAATATTGCCGATTGCGGTATTAGCGGGATTTATTGTGCTGGCAATGATAGTGATGAAAAACCCTCCAGAGTCTAAACGAGGTCGACCTAGCCAAGCACCGCAATTAAATGTTGATGTACAAACCATAGTACGTAAAAACTTTTCTATTGTTGTCGATAGCTATGGCACAGTAAAACCCAGAACACAAAGCGCATTACTGCCACAAGTCTCTGGCCAAATTATTGATATTTCAAAAGACTTTCGAGACGGTGGTTTTTTTGAAAAAGGTGAAGTCTTAGTCACGCTCGATGACAGAGACTTAAAAGCAGAAGTGAAAATTGCACAAGCTAATTTGTTAAGTGCCAAACAAGCCTACAGTGAAGAGCAAGCGCGTGTAGAACAAGCAAAACAAGACTGGCAGCGATTAGGAAATAGCGCAACAGCACCTGATTTGGTGTTAAGAAAGCCTCAACTAATGGCAGCAGAAGCTAAAGTATTTTCAGCCCAAGCAAGTTTAGATAAAGCCAAGCTAGCTGTTGAGCGCACTAAAATATTAGCGCCTTTTTCTGGACGAGTCCTTAACAAGCAGGTGGATATTGGGCAATTAGTCTCGCCAAGTACGCGATTGGCTGAAATCTATGCTGTTGATTATGTAGAGATCCGCCTTCCGCTGAAAAATAAAGATTTGCCTTATATGGCTTTGCCTGAAAGCACAAGGCTCAACGATGCGTCTGAGCAAAATAAACCATTAGTGACGTTTGAGTCGGGTTTGATTAAAGGACAGTACTGGACGGGTCGACTGGTTCGAACTGAAGGGGCTTATGATGAAAATTCTCAGCAGCTTTATGTTGTTGCACAAATAGACGATCCATACGGTGTTAAAACAACTAAAGGCATGCCATTAAAAATTGGACAATATGTTAGCGCCAAAATAAACGGCAAAACGGTAGATCAAGTGATCACCGTGCCAAACAAAGCCATATATCAGGGCAGTTATGTCTACATTGTAGAAAATGACTTGTTGATGCGTAAAAACATCGATATAGCTTGGCAAAATGAACAAGTTGCTATTATTGAACAAGGTTTAGAAGCAGGGCAACTTTTAGTATTAACACCACTAGGTCAAGTAACATCGGGCACCCCAGTAGCGATTAATGAGAAAGATGGCACGATTGTGACGCAAAACCTCAAAAAAAGAGGAATGAATAAACAAGGAAAAGAAGGAAAAGAGAGACGAGGCAAAGATAAAGCAGACAAAACACAACCTCAGTCTATCGCTGCTAACGGAGGTCAATCATGATCGCATGGTTTGCTAAAAATCACGTAGCTGCAAACTTGTTAATGATTTCAATTTTGTTAGCGGGTGTATTTTCCATCAATAGTAACATTCCTCTTGAAGTATTCCCTTCGTTTGAGTCTGATGTGGTTAACGTTCAAGTTAGCTTACGTGGGGCAACTCCGGAAGACGTAGAACAAGGTGTTGCTATTCGTATCGAAGAAGCAGTGCAAGATTTAGAGGGCGTAAAGAAGATCTCCAGTACGTCAGTTGAAGGTTCTGCTCGGGTTCGCATTGAAGCTGATAATGGCTACGATGCAAGAGAGTTACTTAATGATGTAAAAAGTCGCGTCGATGCAGTTAATACGTTTCCAGCTGACGCTGAAAAACCCGTTATCTCGGTTTTGCAACGCAAGCGGGAAGTAATTGCAGTAACGGTTGCTTCAATTTATGGCGAAAAAGAAATTCGTGAGTTTGCAGAGAATGTTCGTGATGATTTGTTAACGTTACCCGAAATAACTCAAGTATCACTTGATGCCGTGCGTAACTATGAAATTAACATAGAAGTAAGCCAAGAAAAACTACGTCAATATCAAATAACCTTATCTAACATTGCTGACGCGGTGAAATCGAGCTCACTAGATATTTCTGCGGGCAACGTGCGTACTGATGGCGGTGATGTATTAGTGCGAAGTAAGGGACAAGCATATCGAAAAGACGAGTTTGAAAAGATTGTCGTAAAAACTAATCCAGATGGCTCAATCATTACACTTAGAGATATTGCCATTGTTAATGATGGTTTTGAAGAAACACCGCTAAGAGCACGTTTTAATGGTAAACAAGGCGCATTGATAGAGGTTTATCGTATCGGTAACCAAAGTGCAATTGATGTTGCCGATGCGGTTAAAGCTTACATTGAAGATAAACAACCTTATTTACCGCAAGGCTTTGAACTAAGCTATTGGGATGATGACTCTGAAATAGTAAAAAGCCGTTTAAACACGCTTATTACTAATGCATTACAAGGTGGTTTCTTAGTTTTATTGCTACTGACTTTATTCCTTCGTCCATCCATTGCCTTTTGGGTATTTATTGGTATTCCAGTGAGTTTCATGGGGGCATTTATTGTGATGCCACTGTTTGATATATCTATCAATATAATGAGCTTGTTTGGCTTTATATTAGTGTTAGGTATCGTTGTTGATGACGCGATAGTCACGGGGGAGAATATCTATCGGCACAGTCAAACGGCATCTTCTGGGATAGAAGCGGCGATTAAAGGAACAGAGGAAGTCGCGACACCGGTTACCTTTGGTATTTTAACCACAGTGGCAGCATTTATTCCGTTAGGTTTTATTGAGGGCATGCGTGGCGCAATATTCAGTCAAATCCCTGTAATTGTTATACCTGTATTGCTGTTTTCATTAATTGAATCTAAGTTTGTTTTGCCTTCACATTTAAAAGGTTTGAAGCTCAGGGGTGAAAAAAAATCGTCTAAGTTAAGCCAGTGGCAACAACGCTTCGCCGATGGGTTTGAAGGGGCAATTATTAAATACTACAAACCTGTATTAGCCGTGGCGACAAAAAACCGTTTGATGACCGTGATGTTGTTTATTGGGGTATTTATTTTAATTCTATCTTTCATTATGAGTGGCTGGACGCGTTTTGTATTTTTCCCTCGCATCGCAAGTGAAACCGCGAGAGCTAATTTAGAAATGCCCGTTGGTACAAGTTATGAAGTCGTTGATAGCTACGTAGAAAAAATGGCCAATGCTGCCGCGCAATTACAAGATAAATACCGTAACGAAGATGGCAACAGCGTTATTATTAATATTTTAGCCATCACGAGAAATGAAACCGGGCGTGTACGATTTGAAATTACCCCAGCAGATAAAAATGATTCTGGTATCGGTACACCTCAATTGGTTCAAGAGTGGCGCGAACTAATTGGCAGAGTGCCGGGTGCTGAAAGCCTTACTTTTAGAGCTGAAATTGGCCGTGGTGGTAACCCCATTGATATCCAATTGGCTGCTAATGAACTTTCAACACTTAAAGTGGTATCAGAGCAAGTTAAAGATCATTTAAGAACCTACCCAACGGCTTTTGAAATTTCAGATAGTTTATCTAACGGTAAAGAAGAAATTGAAATTGAATTAACTGAGCAAGGTTATGCCATGGGCATATCTCGTACGTTAATTACTCGCCAAGTTAGGGATGCCTTTTTTGGCGCGCAAATTCAACGAATTCAGCGTGGTCGCGATGATGTGCGAGTCATCATTAAATTCCCATTGGCGGAACGTAAATCATTGGCCAATTTAAGTGATATGTTGATCAATACACCAACAGGTGGCCAAGTTCCTTTGTCTCATGTTGCCACTCTTAAGCCAGGAAAGAGCCCTTCAGCAATCAATCGAATTGATCGTTTTAGAACAGTTAACGTCACGGCCGACGTTGATAAACAAAATACTAACATGACGGTGATTAACAGTGAGTTGGCTGAGTTTTTAGATGAGCTTGTTGCTAAATATCCGGGTGTAAGTTACACACTTGAAGGTGAGGCGAGAGAGCAAAGTGAATCGTTTGGCAGTTTGGCCTATGGTTTGATCTTTGTATTTTTTATAATCTATTGTTTATTGGCAATTCCATTTAAGTCTTATATTCAGCCGTTGATTGTGATGTCTGTGATCCCATTTGGTGCGATTGGCGCTGTAGCCGGCCATTGGATTATGGGCATGGATCTTACTATCATGAGTTTCCTGGGCATGATGGCGCTTATTGGTGTCGTAGTAAATGACAGCTTAGTTTTAGTTGATTTTATTAATAAACGCCGCGCTGAAGGAGCCGAGTTAATGGAAGCGGTGTTAACTGCAGGACAATCTCGATTTAGGCCGGTCATGTTAACGTCTTTAACAACGTTTATTGGGTTAATGCCGCTATTATTTGAAAAAGCGACTCAAGCACAGTTTTTGATCCCCATGGCGGTATCCTTAGGCTTTGGTATCATTTTTGCGACCTTTATCACTTTGGTTTTAGTGCCGGTAAACTATTTATTGGTAGAAGATGCCAAAGGTTTTGTTAAACTAGCAAAAACTAAAATGTTACCTGCATAGGGAAGGTTATGGCAGAAGAAACAATATTTTCAAAAATTATTAGACAAGAAATTCCAACAGAACTCTTGTATCAAGATGAATTAGTAACGGCTTTTCGTGATATTTCACCACAAGCCAATACACATATTTTGATTATTCCTAATAAATTGATCCCAACTGTTAATGACATTGAGGCTGACGATGAATTAGCGATGGGCAGATTATTTACCGTAGCAAAAACATTGGCAGCCCAAGAGGGGATTGCTGAAGATGGCTTTCGTTTGATTATGAATTGTAATCGACACGGTGGTCAGGAGGTTTATCACATCCATATGCATTTAGTAGGTGGGGAGCCACTAGGTAAAATGCTGTCAAAAAGTTAAAAATCTGCTTAAAAGGCAAGCATTTATGCTTGCCTTATTCCTTTCTCTAATTTTAAACCTCTACCATTACGCTTAAATGAGATAAAGCGACTAATAGCTACGACTAGCTGTAATGCGTTGTTGCAATGGGTAATTCATAATTATTGTTAATGAGGCCAAACTCGGTTGTTATACCAACTCGAATAAATATTTGGCCACTTAGCGAGAATTAAAAGGGTTAGAGACAAGGCATTAATTGCAAAGACTGGTTATTCAGGAGAACATGCTCCTGCGTTCTCTAATAAGCTACATCCGTGTAGCGTCTTTGTTAAAATCAATAACACAGTCTACGAGTCTTTTAAACTCGCCCTTGGGAACTCTTAGCGCCCTGATAACTTCCCTAAATAATCGAACCATAGAGTGACTATGCTTAAATTATTTAGCTTGTTCTCAACGCGCTAATGAAGTTCTAAGTTGGTCAAACATTTAATCGAATTGGTATTAGTGGTGCGTTGGACGAAATCATTAGAAGATAAAAATCGCTTATTCTGGTTTATGCATACAGCAGGCTGGTGCGGTTTTGCTTTAGTACACTATTTAGGATCCTTACTTCACGACTTGCGTGATATCTTTACTGTGATCCTTATTTTGAATGCTTATGCCGGCTGGCTTTGTAGTATTCCACTTCGATACATCTATCGAAAAATATGGAATTTACCACCCATTCGTATAGCACTTTGGGTCATATTATGTTCTTTTATCACGGCTTTGTTTTGGCAAGTAATTAAAAACATTAACTATTGGGAAATTTATAAACACGGTTATCGTCCCGATGAGTTAATTTATTACGCTAGAAACACCATGTTTTCGTTTTCTATTATTCTCAGTTGGAGTTTGTTGTACTTTGGTACTAACTACTACCAAATGCTGCAAAAAGAAAAACAAAACGTATTAAAAGCGAATACTGTTGCTCATCAAGCACAGTTAAAAATGCTGCGATACCAGCTGAATCCACACTTTTTATTTAATACGCTAAATGCTATTTCGACACTGATCTTAATTGAAGATAACAAAACGGCTAATGGCATGGTGACAAAACTCAGTGAGTTTTTACGCTATTCATTGGATAAAGATCCGATGAAAAAAGTGACATTAGAAAGTGAACTTCAAGCATTAAAGTTGTATTTAGATATTGAAAAAGTGCGGTTTGAAGAGCGACTTCAAGTTAATTTTAATGTCGGTGAACACTGTGAAAACGCACGAGTGCCGAGCATGATTTTGCAACCTCTTGCTGAAAACGCAATTAAATATGCGATTGCTGTTCAAGAGGAAGGTGGCAGTATTAATGTTAATGTCTCTAAATTTGGCAATGATTTGTTAATCGAACTTTCAGATGATGGCCCAGGTGCGGAAATAAAAAATGGAAACCTATATCGCGAAAATGGGGTTGGTTTAGCCAATACTAGAGAAAGGCTACTAGCGCTTTATGGTAATGATTTTTCACTAGTTGTTTCCAATAATACGCCGAAAGGTGTTAAAGTTAACATCAGAATGCCTTTTGAAGTTGGAACGAATGTATGAGTAAAGAATTACGTACGATTTTAGTCGACGATGAAGCACTAGCGCGCAAAGGTTTAGCTATTCGGCTAAAAGCCCATTCTGACATCAACATCATTACAGAATGCAGTAATGGCAGAGAAGCAATAGAAGCCGTTAGGGCGTATGAGCCTGATCTCGTATTTTTAGACATTCAAATGCCGGGTTTAGATGGCTTTGAAGTAATGAACGCTATTGTTGAACAGGGAATGAAATTACCCGCTGTTATTTTTGTGACTGCCTACGACCAATACGCACTCAAAGCTTTTGAAGTACATGCATTAGATTATTTGATGAAGCCTGTTGATGAAGAAAGGCTGCAAAAGGCGTTAAATAAAGTAAGAGATAATATACTTAACAGTGAAAATGCAGAGCATAAAGAAAAGTTAGTTAAGTTAGTCAGTGATGTAACTGGCAACAATTACGAAAATATTTTGGATGACTTACAAAACAATAAACCGGTAAGTTTATCGCATTATTCTGATGTACTTGCCATAAAAGATGCCGGCGAAGTTAGTCGAGTGCCAGTTAAAGATATTTTGTGGATTGATGCAGCAGGTGACTACATGTGTGTTCATACCGATAGCAATACACACATCTTACGTAAAACGATGAAACAACTTGAAGAGTCACTAGATCCTCGAATGTTTATTCGTAGTCATCGCTCGACGATAGTCAATAAAAACTTCGTCGATAAATTTTGCAGCCAACTCAATGGTGAATACTTTCTGGTCATGAGTAATGGCAAAGAGCTAAAAGTCAGCAGAAGTTACAAAGAAAGAGTTAAACAAGCCGTTACCAGTTAACGGCTTAATTTTCGGTTTGTGCCGTAAGGGCTAAAATATTGGCTTGAGCATCAACAAGTGCAGGGTTAACCCGTTTTTTATGTAAAATGGCAATGTTGAGCGGTACTAAGTTCATGGTATTATTTAATTCAGCCGTCATGACTAAATGCTGATTGTCTATTACTGCTTGGACTGCACTGACCCCCATTTTAGTTGCTAATATCCTATCTTTTGCAACTGGTGAGCCGCCGCGTTGAATATATCCTAAAGTACATAAAGTACAATCAACTCCTGAACGCTGTGTTAATTGCTCGGCGAGCTTTTGTGCTCCACCTGGCCATAAATTTTCAGCGATAACAATTAAATGGCTGCTGTGCTTAATCTTAGCCGATTGTTCAATGCCGTCAGTTAATTGCGCTAAAGTAGCTTCTTCTTCATCCGAGTTGAAATTTTCAAATGAAATCACTTGTTCAGCAGCACAAGCTATCCCAACGTTAAAGGTAATATGTCCGCTGTGCCTTCCCATTAACTCAACGATAAACACGCGATCAAAGGCATTAGCCGTGTCCCTGATTTTATCAATCGCACGAATTGCGGTATTAATGGCTGTTGAAAAGCCAATGGTAAAATCTGTACCATCTACATCGTTATCAATAGTACCTGGAATACCGATCAGTTGACCTTTCCACGTATTGCTCAATGCCAACATTCCAGTAAAAGAGCCGTCACCCCCGATAACAATCAGCGCATCAATTTGATGTTTAGTTAACGTTTCAGTTGCCTTTATGATCCCTGATGGTAGATGCATTTCTTTACAACGGGCACTTTTAAGTATAGTCCCACCTTGGTGAATGATATTAGTGACCGATGCTATTGAAAGTGACTGAAATTCATTGAGCATTAAACCGTTAAATCCGTGTATAAAGCCAATGACTTCACAATCAAATTTATGTGCGGCTAATACAACAGCTCGAATAGCTGCATTCATGCCGGGAGCGTCACCACCACTGGTTAATAAAGCAATTCGTTTGCCCATGGATAAATCCTTGTAACAAATAAGAAAACAACTGTAACATTAAAAGCCTTTTTTTAGTTTTACAATAGGCTAATCTGTACAACAGTAGCCTTTTTTGATCTGGTTGGTTTTCATGAAAAAAATAATAATTACAATCTCTTTAATTTTATTGCTAACAGGCTGCAGTACTACTTTTGTGTACAACAACATAGATTGGTGGATTGATTGGTATGTTGACGATTATGTTGAGTTAAGTAAACAACAACAAAAAGCGTTTGATGCTGCATTAACTGAACTGCATGATTGGCATAGAGAAACGCAATTGCCTGAATACGTGAATCAGTTGATATCACTAAAAGAACAAGTAAACCGTGGCATCACTGAGCAAGAGCTTGTTGAACATCAAGAAGCAGTGAGAGTGCATTGGAAAACATTAATGACAAAAGCTGCCCCCGAAATTGCTAAGCTTTCAAAAATGTTGACCAAAGAACAAATCAAAGATCTTAAAGGCAACATTGAAAAAGACAACCAAAAGAAGTGGCGTGAGTTTGAAGCTTTATCCATGAAAGAATGGCGAAAAGAGCGTCAAGATGAACAAATACAAGACTTAAAAGAGTGGGTAGGTAAACTAGATGACAAGCAAAAAGCAAAAATTAACGAACTTTCATTAGGTTACCAACGTACTTTTATTCACTGGATGGAGTATAGAGAACAATGGCAAGGTGTCTTTTTCGATTTAATTGACAATGAGCAACTCAGCAAAAACTATGTATTGGCACTTTCTGACTTAATGATCAATGGTAGAGATAAATACCGAACTGACGAGTACCTAGAAATTTCAAATGCTAACAATAAGGTTGCTCAGTCCATCATGCTGTACCAGTTAACCAACCTCTCATCTAAACAAAAGCGTAAATTTAATCGTGAAATTGAAAATTTGATTGAAGATCTTACTGACTTGATAACTGATTAAACCACAAGATAATTAGTTAAAAGTTTAAGTTACAAATTTATTATTCATTTAAGTATGTTGATTAGCGGGCATTATTGTTCATTAGATTGGTTGAAAAGTATGCTCTAAATGCGAGAAACTGACCTATAACAGGTGTCGTAACATGACTTTCTTGAGCAAGCCAATCAAAGTGCCATAATTTTTCATCAAGTGTGCTGGCTTTAAATGATTCATGCAGTTGTAGAATTGGTCTTTTTAACTTAAATCCTTCGTCTCCGATATTTACGTATAAAAATTTAGTTAATTGAGTTTTCTGAATTTGTACTAATAGTTTATTTAGAACTAAGTCATTGTCCCACCGTAAACTCGGGCTAAAAGTAAAATAGGCATCAAATAAATCTGGTTGCTCTACTAACGTATCAATAGCAAATAACCCACCATATGAATGACCTGACAAATATCGTTTGTCGTTTGTTCTATATGTTTGGGCGACATGTGGGATGAGCTCTTCGGCAATGAATCTCCTAAAATGACTTGCTCCTCCTGAGTTGGCAACAGAACTTACTACTGAAGGCGTTAAATCACGATTTCTATTGGTGTTATGGATGCCGACAATGAGCAATTCTGGCATTTGCTGGTAACCTGCTAAGACTAACTGACTACCGGCTGCGTGCAGCAGATGTGCATTGCCATCCAGTACATATAAAACGTCATATTTTTTATTGGTGTTAACTTGGTAGGTTCTAGGTAGGTATATATCAATTCGGCGGGATTCATTTAATACCTTTGAGTACAGTTGTATTTGTTCGCCAATGACTAAAGGTATATTTGCCATTGCATGAGTGCTGAAATATAAAAAACTGACTATCAGTATTTTTAGCATGATCTTGTTATCTAGTATTACGCTTGTAATCTAAAATAGTAGAACGAAACACATTCATTGACAAGTGAAGTGTGATTTTTGACCATTGAAAGTAATCGCTGCCACTACTTGAAAAAAACGTTAATTTAACACTTTAATGATTCACATTATTATTTATAATGATTTTGTTAAACCAATGTAAATTGGCGATTTACATAACAATAATAAACAAAACTGGGTAAACCATGTTTTGACAAGGGATGTGAGGAAGTAAAGTTTGAAAAAGCTCATATATTCACTATTAGTAACTGGATGTTATATCGCATACACACCAATAACTTTTGCACTTAATACCAATCAAGAAGATCAGAAAAACTTTGCCAAACAAGCGGAATATAGTGCACATTCTGCATATAAATTAGGGCTAGCTTATTTACATGGAAAAGATGGTGTAAATAAGGATCTTAATGAAGCTGTTAAGTTGTTTGAACGATTGGTGCATGAGTTGGGTTTTAGTGAATTTAGTGCCAAGTCTGCCTATATTTTGGCGGTTTTGAACATGGGCAAATATGGGCACGAGACTAACCTTAAAAAATCAGAAAAATATTTTTTCATTGCCAGTAAATCTTCTACCGAAGCTCTGTATCCAGATGCTCCCTACCACTATGCAATGCTCACTCACGATGACAGTGAATATATTAAATCATTAGAAAAGTCTGCATTTCTTGGTTATGTGCCGGCCATGCTTGAACTAGCAAATGCACATATGAAGAAGGAGCGAATTAAAGGCAATGTAAATGCTATGATCAGGTGGTTAAGAATGGCTGCCGATAATGACCACGTGCCAGCACAAGCATTACTTGGGCGGATGTATTTTAAAGGCGACCATGTTTATCAAGATTATAAAAGGGCGTTTACTTATTTATTAAAAGCGGCGGAGCAGGGAAATAGTGATGCACAAGCCAATTTAGGGCTGATCTATAAGTTAGGACTAGAACACAAAGTTGATTTTGCTAAAGCAAGCCACTGGTTTAAAGAAAGTTATCGTGGAGGTAACTTGGATGCAGGCGAAAATTACGCCGGCATTTTGCTTGATTCTGTCAATCATGAGGAAGTCAAAAAAGGGATTGATGTGCTGAGTGATATCGCGGAACAAGGCTCTCGTTCTGCAGCACAAAAATTAATTGCCATATATCAAGAAGGCAAACTGATCGAGAAAAATGAACAACAACTTGTTTATTGGCAAAAGTTGTATGCTCAAACGAGCGATGAAAACTCAGGTATTATCGGTTTAAACCAGTCAGAGCAAGGTGAAGTCGTCGTGTTTACAACGTCTGTGGAAGCGGTCGAATTACATAAAAAGGGCTGGGAACACTTTCAAAAGGGTAAGTATCAACAAGCAATCCCTTATTTGGAGCAGGCAGCAATGTTAGATCTTCCAGTTGCACAACTTGACTTAGGTTTGGCCTTTATTAAAAAGGCTCAGTCAGAAAATGATAGCGAGTCATATTTAAAAGCATTTGCTTGGGTAAAAATAGCGGCGAACAACAAGCAAGATCAAGCCAATGTTTTGTTGAAAAATTTAGAGGATTCATTCGATATTCGCATGTTAGAGAGTGCACTTGTTCAATATAAAATTATTAAAGGAAACCTTGAAGATAATTAACCCTTCCACAGAACAAAAACATATAGGTTTTATCTCGTTTGTTATTATCTGGCGCATTAATGTCGACAATATGAGATTTGTAAACCTAGGCCATGGGATAACATGAGCTTACAATTGATTATTTAAAAAAAACAATTGTGTAGATATGATTTATAAACTTATAAATGCTTTGTAAAAACGTGCAAAGCAATTGATAAAAATAATCGCCTTATGATTGAATTTAGCGGCTTTATTGCCACGGTTTTGCCCATTGCTTTGTCGCCCGGTACGAGTTTTATTCTTGCAATGTCCAATGTATCTAAAGTTGGTTTTAAAGGTATTTGGCCTGTTGTAATTGGTTCAGGTATCGGAATTAGTATTCACAGTATGTTAGCGGGAGTAGGGGTTTCAACGCTGTTGAACCATCACCCTTTTATTTTCCGATTGTTACAGCTTATGGGAATTCTGTTTTTAACGTATTTAGGAGTAAAGCTAATATTCGCCAGTTATATTAAAAAGGACGCTCAAAAAGCGCTTCAACAAGACGTTATTGGTATTCGATCTGCGTTAACTTTAAATCTTGTCAATGTACGTGCCATTATTCTTTATATGACGGTAATTCCACTTTTTGCTGGCGCGAGTATTGGTAACTTTTTAATACTTTCAACCATTCACGTTGGCATCTTATCTGCTTGGTTAGCACTCATCGCAATGTTGTTAATTAAACTGCAAGATAAGTTACAACTTCATCAAGTAAGCCGAGTAATTAATGCCTTAGGTGGGTTCACTTTATGTGTAATTGCGCTAAACCTGTTACTAGATATGAACCGACTATAAAGCTATTAAATAAATGTTAGTCTACAATTAGTAGCCATTAAACACGGTATAGCTAGGTTACTATCATGCAATATATTGACGGTTTTGTTACAGCGGTTCCTACTGAAAATAAAGAAAAATATATCGCCCACGCAAAAGAGGCATCTGATTTATTAAAAAAATATGGTGCGCTTAAACTGGTGGAATGTTGGGGAGATGATGTTCCAGAAGGCAAGTTAACATCCTTTCCAATGGCAGTAAAATGTAAACCTGAAGAAACTGTGGTTTTTTCATGGGTTGTTTGGCCATCAAAGGATGTTAGAGATCGCGGAATGGAAGCCGTTGTTGCAGACCCTCTGATGAAAGTGATGGAAATGCCTTTTGATACCAAACGTATTATTTTTGGTGGCTTTCAAGTTGTACTTGATAGCTAAACCAGTTCACAGTTACCTGCTACTTTATCCTTTGCAACGTCATCTTTAAGACAGACATGAGTTTTAGTTAACTTTTGGCTGGAACTCAATGCATTTCTTCACTGCAGCGTCACTAGTTGCGTTCAAGAAACCATTCATTTTTTATCATGAACAAAAATCACACAAATAAATGTTGATCAATATATTGTATACAATATAATCAAATTGCTCGCTCAACAAAAAACAACGATAAAAACAGAAAGGATACGTAATGAAAAATAAAAACCGTTTGTTGTTGCCATCGATTATTCTAAGCGCTGTTACTTACGGCAACGCATATGCAATGCAGGATAGCGTAGACATAATCACGAAAGCGACAGGACAAAAATTATCTGCTGATCATATGCATCGCTTAAGTAAAAATGATACCGTTGGATTTAACCCGCCAAGACAAGTTTCACCAAAACAATTCGAATTACTTTTGCAAAATAATCATTCTATTGACGATGTTTATCTGACGAAGCATACAAAAACAGCACTAGAATCTAAGACGAGTGATAGCTTAACAGCGGTATCGATAGGTTGTAGCTCGCCCAATGAACTTGAAGGCTTAACTGGTCAGGCACTGATTACAGCTGTGAAGTCAGGAAACTTAACTACTTGTTTATATGGTTTATTTAACTCGAACTTTGTTGGTACGTCATTATTTTCTGACGCTAGTATTCAATCTATTGCCCAAGGAATCGTAGATCACCTTGCTGAATATGATGGTACTGAACAAACAGGGGCAGCTGAGTTAGAAAAGTTGGTGATTTACCTTAGAGCAATGCATTGGGCAGAGTGGGGCAATAACAGGCAATTTACTCAGGAATATAAAGACACTTTAAAGCAAGCCTTTAACTTGTATTTTGCCGGAACGCATTTTACTAATTTTAAAGGCCAGGCATCCAGAAATTTTATGGTTCGTTACGAAATGCTCATTCTGTTAAGAAGCTCAGGAACGAACAATATTGAATTTTTGCCTCGTCTAACGGATGCTTTGATTGGCTACGCGGAAACCGTGTCAACAAATAATGATTGGGGTGTGTATTATGAAGAAAATGGACTGACGCAAGTTTTAACACACTTGTTTAATGCTTCAGAACAACAAACTCAGGCATTAGAGCAAGCTGTATTGGCTAACCCAAAAATCATTCAAAATCTTGTTGATTTTGTGAGTAATAAAGGATTGTGGTTAGTTGGCCATACCCGAGAATATCAATGGGGAGACGCGGTTAATGAGTTAAGTCGTTTCTTAAGATACGGTGGAACAATTGCACAATCTGTAAGACCCACAATTCAAGGTGTATTAGAGAGCTATTCCTATCAGGGAGCTGGAAGTTCAGGCTGGTTGAAGGCCCAAGCAGCTGTCACTCACTATGATGCCCAAAACTGTGAACTGTATGGAGATGCATGCAGCTTTGATTTAGAGGCTGCAATTTTATCTGGTAATCACGTTTGTAGTACGACGTTAAAGTTGCGATTCCAAAAACCAATTAGTAACGAGAATCTTATTGGAATCTGTGCGAGTTTAGCGGGTCAAGAACAAGAATTTCACCAACTCTTTAATACACAATCCAATGCGCCAGTTGCCAATGATAACAATGAAGACCTAGAAGTAGTTATTTTTAGTTCATATTCCGATTATGATAATTATGCAGGGAGCTTTTTTGGCATAAATACTGACAACGGAGGCATGTATTTAGAAGGAACTCCATGGGCTAACGGTAATCAGGCTCGTTTTATTGCACATCAAGCGACTTGGCTGCCTGATTTTAAAGTTTGGAATCTAGAACATGAATATATTCACTATTTAGATGGCCGATTTAACAAATGGGGCGGATTTAATGACCAACCAGCGAATACCGTTTGGTGGGGCGAGGGGCTAGCTGAATATTTGTCTCAGCCCAACAACAATCCAAACGCGTTAGCAGTAGCAACTCAAGGCACATATTCTCTAAGTGAGTTATTCCAAACAACTTACGAAAATAGCGATACCAGCAGAACCTATTATTGGGGGTATTTAGCTACGCGCTTTATGATGGAAAACAAAGCGTCTGCTGTGGAAGGTGACTTACTAGCCAACTTTCGTGCTCCTAAATATGTTGTTGCGACAGGGGAATGTCAATTTGAATGGAGTTGGAAGTTAAAACAAGAAGCCATTGAAAATAGTTGGTATTGGGCGTATGACGATAGTGAATGGTCGTCAGGAAGTTGGGTATGGACGTGCGGTCAACCAGAGCCTGAAGATACTGAGGTTCCAAGTTTTACCCCTTATAGTGAAATTCTAGAATCTTGGGGTACGTCATTTGACAATGAATTTACACAATGGTTGGTGTGTCTGGTTGAAGGCGAAGGCATTTGTTCTGGCATCGAGCCAAACCCAGCCGATTTAGACGGTAACAATCAGGTTGATATACGAGATATTAACCTGTTCATTTCTTTATTAAAAACCTCATCAGATATTGATCTGCAATATGATTTTAATCAAGACGGGCTCGTTGATAGACGTGACGTAAGAGCAATGATGGCGACATGTGATTTACCACGTTGTGTGATCTCACAATAAATATAATTAGGAGAATAAAATGAAAAAACTAATAGGCATGTTGGTATTGTTTATAAGCTTTTGCAGTCAAGCTACATTAATCACATTAACTTTTGATAAAGCTCAATATCAGCAAGGAGAACTAATTCAAGGGCAACTTATTGCGCATGACTTAAATGATACTTTAGGCGGCTTTGCTGGTGAAATAGCTTTTGACCATAATCAATTGGCGCTTGAAACTTGGCAATTTGGATCCGGTTTTGATGATGGCTTTGGTAGTTATTCGTTTGCTGATGACAGCATTTCAGGCAGGTTATCATTAGAAGATTATGCGGATTTTTTTGCTGATGAAGTGGTGATTGCAAGCAAACAAGGTACAAGTTTTGTTTTAGCGAGCTTTACGTTTACCGCAGTGACTTTAGGTGTACACAGTGTTAGTTTGTTAAATGGCTTAGAGTTGATTAGCTTCGATAACGCAACAATAGAGAGCTTTTCACAGATGAGCACAAACTTTTCTGTTGTAACAGTTGACGAGCCACATGTTGGTTTATTATTTGCCTTAACGTTGGTAGCTGTTTTCTTTTCAAGGTCGAGGCGTAGAACTTTACTATAAGTGAAAAATTTTAGGTTAGTTAAAGGCACTTTTTCGAAAGTGCCTTTTTTTTGAACTATTAACCTAACGGAACTTTGACAAATGTTGCAATTGAAATATTTAGTCACTATTTGATCCGTTAAAATGTCTGTTATTTGCGACTTCCGTGCTGTTTTGATTAAAGTTTTGAGTAGAATTACTGTGCTTGTTTTTTCATTTCATACTATAAATGGAAGCATTAATGGAAACAGATAACCTTCTTAAGCAGTTTACCTCTGCAATGGTACAATTAAACCCAAAGGAACTGGCTGCAGGTAAAGCGGTATTTACAGTTGAAAATATCCCAGGTCACCAAACAATTTTTAAAGCGGGTGATGAGGTAAAAAAAGTAAATTTCCTCGTTCAAGGTGTTGGGCGTTATTACTACATTGACGAAAATGGCAATGAAAAAAATAAATCTTTGGTAAAAGCTGGTGGCGCATTTACCAGTCTAAGTTCGTTGATTCACCATCATAAAAGTCCATTTTATGCTCAAACATTGACTTCATGTGTTACCTTAAATGTTGATTATCAATCACTTATTGAGTTGTCGGAGCAATTTGTTGGTTGGGCAAGGTTTGTTCGTAGCGCTTATGAAGTGTTAGTGTTAAAAAAAGAAAAGCGAGAAGCAGATTTTTTATTACTTGATGCAACGCAACGATATCAAGAGTTTATCAAAGAGTTTGGTGAAGAAAGTCAGAAAATTCCCTTAAAACATGTGGCTATGTATATAGGCGTAACGGATGTGAGCTTGTCTAGGATCAGAAAACAGCTCGGCTTAACATAGGATAATGTCAGCTTATTGATTTCTCAGTAGTGTATAGTCTTTAACTTACTGAGAAAACTACATGAATTATATTTTACCTCCATATTTGTTTGTTTTGTTTGCCTTGATGATGACGTTTTATTCATACGCAAATAGTCCAACACTTTATATTTCATTACCCTATTCAGGTGTTGGCTTTTTTGTCTTGATATTCGGTATTGCAATAGCGGCAAAAGGGAAGCGCTATTTTGCTGAAAACAACAGCAATATACACACATTTGGACAACCAAATAAATTGGTCACCACAGGTATGTTTAATTATTCAAGAAATCCAATGTACTTAGGGTTTGTCATTGCATTATTGGGTGTGTGCATATTAAATGGATTAGCAATTGAACATTTAGCAATGCAATTTTTGTTTATTCTCATCGTTCGTTATTGGTATATTGCCTTCGAAGAAAAAATAATGTTGGAAACGTTTGGATCTGATTATCAACACTATTGTATGCAGGTTAGGCGTTGGATTTAATGGATTAGCAGCCAATAAAAAGGGTAAGCATGTCAACAATTTCGAAAAACAAAGTTGAATTACTTTTAGCAATTCACAGTGCGTTTGAAAAGTTATGTATTGACTACAACAAAATAGCCCCTAATGCTACTCGAGTACTTGGGGTAGAAGGAAATAAAAAGGGAAGTCAAATTTCCGTTTGTGATACTTTGGCTTACCTTATTGGCTGGCAAAATTTGGTATTAAAATGGCATTACCACACAGAACATTCTTTACCTGTAAATTTTCCTGAAGAAGGATTTAATTGGCAACAATTAGGTGAGTTAGCACAACATTTTTATCAACAGTATCAAGACTGGACGTATGATGCGCTATTTAGCGAATTTAAAGCAACCACTGAGAGATTAATTACGCTAGTCAACTCATTGGAAAATGAAGCGTTGTATGGACAACCTTGGTATAAGACATACACTTTGGGTCGTATGATCCAATTTAATTCATCAGCACCAATGAAAAATATGCGGACAAAAGTACGCAAATTTATTAAAACTCATCCTCAGGAACTTGTTTGACAGAAGCTTTAAATTGGCTTGGCGTAATGCCAAACCATGTTTTAAATGCTTTGCTTAGTGTCGCTTGCTCTATATAACCCAATAAACTAGTAACCTGGATCAGATTGTGCTGAATGATGAGTGATTTGACTCGCTTTTTCCGCTCGTTATTAAGCAATGTCATAAACGTTACATTATCTTGTTTTAGGTTTCTTTGCATTGTTCTCACGCTCATGTTTAGAGCACTTGCGACACGTAGTTGATCGCACTGTATTAAATTAGGCTTTGCTGATAACAAGCTTTCAACTTGCTGTTTAAGATTGTTTTTGTGGGTACTAAATTGTACAAGTTGTTTTTTAGATTCAAGGGTTAGCGCTTGAAATAGGCTTTGATCATTAGAGCGAAACGGTAGTGTTAAAAATTCACTGGGAAAACTAATGCAGTTCAATTTATGGTTCGATTCAACAGGGCAATTAAACCATTGCTCTAAAGCCAACTGCTCTTTTTTGCAAAGCGCAAAAGTAAACGAAACCTGATTAGCTGTTAAAGCAGAATTAAGCAGCTTTCGTGTTGTTGTTACCCATGCAGTCATATTACGCAAAATAACTTGTTTTTCAAGCGGTTGAAACGGAAACCATAAGATTTTGGCAGTGTCACCATCAGTTTCAAATTGTGCATTGCCAAGTTCAGCAACTAACGAATCAAAAGCTAGCAAACTTGTGACAGCTTGCTGCAAGTTTTCACAGCTCTCTATGAGATATCCTAAAACCCCATAATCCGTAGTTTGGATATGCTGTCCTAAAGAAAAGCCAAATAACGTGTCTTGTGTCGCCTTTGCTCCTTCTCGCAATAAGGCGGCGTAATTATCAATGGTAATTCTCTGTTGTTTTGTAAGCGAATATCTTTGCTCAATGCAATAGATGGCTTTTGGCGCAATTTGAGCAATGTGTCGTAAATAGTAAATGACGCTTTGTGCGTATAACGCAGAGGTTGTTTTCATTATTGTCGCATTTAAACAAAAAGTTGACGTTTCTAAGCAAGATTGCCAGAAAAATCAGCACTAAGCTATCAAAACATTTTGCTTAAATCAGCACACTTAACTTAACGAAAAATATACATCAATAGAGGCAATAAAATGATACCTGTTGAATTAATCTTGTTGGTGTTAAGTCCTATATTTCTTTTGTTTGTCGTCATTGAATACTATTTCAATAGCGCGGCATATCGAATTAAAGATACATTAAACAATGCCTTGTTAGCGCTATTACATCAGGCGAGTGATGCTGTTGCTCTATTACTTTTAATGCCATTTTTTAATTGGTTACATCAGTTTGCTCTGCTGGATATTAAGCTAAATTGGTTAACGTTAGCATTTGCTTTTATCGCCCAAGATTTTCTTTATTATTGGTTTCACCGCGCTTCACATACAGTGCATTGGCTTTGGGCTGCTCATGTTGTACATCACAGTTCAACGTATATGAACTTTTCAACCGCATTTAGGCAAAGTGTAATGTACCCAATAGTTGGTATGTGGTTGTTTTGGTTGCCACTTGTTTTGATTGGCTTTGAGCCGCAATTAGTGTTTGCTATTGTGGCAATAAATTTGGCCTTTCAGTTTTTTGTTCACACTCGTTGGGTTAAAAGCCTAGGTATTTTAGATTATATTTTTAACACGCCTTCCCATCATAGAGTGCACCACGCCACAAATAGTGAATATATCGACAAAAACTTCGCAGGTGTTTTGATTATTTGGGATAAGCTTTTTGGCACTTTTGTAGCTGAGCGTGCCGACCTTACTACTAAGTTCGGCATTGTTGGCCAGTTACCAAAAGCAAACCCAATAAGTACGAACTTTCACCAATGGCAGCATATGATCACTGAGGTAAGTAAACAGCCATCATGGCGTGGAAGATTTAAGGTTGTATTTGGTTATCCAAGCCATAAAAACAAATAAACAGTTTATTGATCGGAACTAGCCTTTAAAATATCGATAGTTTCGGCAGTGAAATCAGTAAAAATACCATCAATATGGATTTTTTCTTTATACATGATCACCCAATCTTTATATGAGTTAACATACCAAGGTAAGTCGTCTTTTCGAAAGGTATAAGGATGCACCACTAACCCCAATGTTTGGGCGTTGCTAACGATCTTTTTAGCTTGTTTGATGGCTTGCGTTTTGTCACGTCCTTCAATGATTAAACTGCCATGCCAAGGGCCAATGCCGTCAGCGTATTGCGCTACTTGCTGTAAACCTTGTTTGGTTAACATGGTATCGTAGTTATAATTTGTCCATGTGTTGTTATTTAGCACCTGAGTTTCTTGCCAGTTAGTTTCAGCTACAAGTTGAACTAGTTTTACCTGCATGTTTAATTCTGCAAACAACGTAGTTTTTATTCTTTTAAGCGCGACGGGATCAAAACTCTGTAAATAGATGTTGTCTTGTTTTGATTGATAACCGTACTTTTTTAACTCCATTAACACGGCTTTTGTAATATCTTTCCCCTGTTGTTGATGAAACCAAGGTGCTTTAATTTCTGGATATATGCCAATTTGTTTACCAGTTACTTGATTCAGGCCTTGTATTAATTCTATTTCCTGTGCAAAAGTGTGTACTGAAAAAACGCTACTAAATAAGGGGAATCGGCGAGGGTATTTAGCTTTAATTTGATTCGCATCATTATAAAATGCTGAGGAAATGCGCAGCGTTTTTAACTCATCAAAAGTGAAATCTATGACATAAAACTTGCCATCAGCTCTTGCTCTGTTGGGGAACTTTTCAGCGACATCCGAATTATGGTTTAAATACAGATCATGTAGAACAACCAATTGGTCATCTTTGGTCATGACAACATCTTGTTCAATAAAGTCGGGCGACATTTGATGTGCCATAGCTTTACCGGCAAGTGTGTGATCTGGCAAATAACCGCTAGCGCCTCGATGAGCAATAACTAGAGGCTGGTTTGCAAATGTAAAAGGCGGTAACAATACCATTAGCGCTAAAATAGACTTAAAGATCATATTAATGAAAGGATTACGTACAATAGCGCGTTATTTTGCTGGTAAATTATGACATTAAAATGAAAAAGGCCAGCGAAGCTGACCTTTTACAGATAAGAAAGTAGGGGTTAGAACGCTGAAGTGTCTGTGAATAAACCTACTTTTAAATCTTTCGCTGTGTAAATTTCTTTGCCATCTACCAATACGCTGCCATCAGCAATACCCATAAATAACTTGCGCTTAATTACACGTTTCAAATTAATTTTGTATGTTACTTTTTTGGCCGTTGGCAAAATTTGACCAGTAAATTTAACTTCACCTACACCCAACGCTCGACCTCTACCTGGGCCACCAGACCATGCTAAGTAAAAACCTACTAGTTGCCACATAGCGTCAAGACCTAAACAACCAGGCATTACCGGGTCACCTTTAAAGTGGCAATCAAAGAACCACAGATCAGGTGTGATATCAAGTTCAGCAATGATCTCACCTTTGCCGTATAAACCACCTTCTTCAGTGATTAAGTTGATACGATCCATCATTAACATGTTATCAGCAGGAAGCTTACTGTTTCCTTCACCGAAAAAGTCTGTGGTACCTGCTAAAATTAATTCTTCTTTTGAATAGGAATTTTGTATTGTCATTGGGTAAATAAAACTCTAAGACATAAATTTAAAGGCGCTACTTTAGCTAACACTTGTACACTAAACAACTCTGAACAGTTAAATAATTGTAATTATTGATTGTTAAACATTCATGAAACCACTATATTTGGTAACACGTAACCAAGGCTTTTGTAGGTAAGTATTGGAGTAACACATTGTCAGATAAGAAAAAGCAAGCATTAAGTAATGCAGAGAAACAAAAAAGATACCGAGAGCGTCAAAAAGAGCGAGGTAAACAAGAACTTCGTGGTTATATGACGCCAGAAGCAAAAGAATGTTATCGATTAATCGCCGAACAAACAGGATGGAGTGATAGTGTTATTATGAGTAATGCTATTAGGTTAACTTATGCTGCGTACAAAAATGGTCAAATAGCTTTATTAAACAGCTGGCTTACCAAGAATAAATTGTAAATGAAAACTTTGTTGCTCAGTGGGAGCGCTTTCTTGTAGTTTTTTATTTACCAATGTTGCATATTCGCTATAGAAAACTATTCTTTATCAAAGGTTATTGGGTTTTTCATCGTGCCAATATGAAGATATCTTGTTCTGATTGCAGGTAAATTAACCTAGTTGCATCGATTCTGGTGATAAAAATATTCTTTGGGTATGTTTTCTGATTGTGTTGAAGAACAATTAGCTATATTCTTACGTGACTTCCTAAGTGGTAGTTTCTATTCAAATAAACGATAAAAATAAGTTGAAGGTAATTTCCGTTGATAAATGTTTTGTTAGTAGATGATCATGAGTTAGTTCGTACTGGTATTAGGAAGATACTAGACGACGTTAAAGGGCTTAAGGTTGTTGGTGAATGTCAAACAGGGGAAGAGGCCGTCGCATTTTGTCGTAAAAATGAGCCTGATGTTGTTTTAATGGACATGAACATGCCGGGCATAGGTGGTTTAGAGGCGACTAAAAAAATTATCAGATATTCGCCTGATGTTAAAGTCATTGTATTAACTGTCTATTGCGAAGATCCTATTCCAACTAAAGTCATGCAAATTGGTGCTGCTGGTTACCTAACAAAAGGTGCTGGCCCAGATGAAATGATTAATGCCATCAGAGCGGTAAACAGTGGTCAACGTTATTTGACTCCTGAAATAGCGCAGCAAATGGCACTAAACCAATTTAAGTCTCCAGAAGAAAACCCTTTTAATGTGTTGTCTGAGCGTGAATTGCAAATTATGTTGATGATCACTCGTGGAGAAAAAGTACCTGATATTTCTGAGCAGTTGATGCTAAGTACAAAAACCATCAACAGTTATCGTTACCGAATGTTTGAAAAATTAAATGTGAGTAACGATGTGGAACTTACCCATCTTGCAATTCGACATGGTATGCTAAAAACAGAAAAACTCTAATCTGTTAAATGTGTAATTTTGTCTGAATTTGATCATAAAGCTTTTTTAGCATCTGTTACTGAACAACCTGGTGTTTACCGTATGTACGATGAGCACCAGACCGTTATCTATGTTGGAAAAGCTAAACATCTTAAAAAACGCCTCGCTAGTTATTTTAGAAAAGACGTCGGTAGTAACAAAACACGTGCGCTGGTAAAACAAATACTGGCCATTGATGTTACTGTGACTCACACTGAAGGTGAGGCGTTAATTCTCGAAAACAACTATATAAAAAAATACCTGCCAAAATACAATATTCTGTTACGAGATGATAAATCATATCCATATTTACTGATTACCGATCATCGCCACCCAAAATTGGGGTTGCATCGTGGCGGCAGAAAAGTAAAAGGCGAATATTTTGGCCCATATCCTAGTGCGGGTGCTGTTTGGGAAAGTTTGCGTTTAATGCAAAAGTTGTTTCCCATCAGACAATGTGAAGACAGTTATTATCGAGCCAGAAGTCGCCCTTGTTTGCAGTATCAACTTGGACGCTGCTCGGCACCCTGTGTTAATAAAGTGTCTGATGAAGAATATAACGAACAAGTGTCTTTAGCGAAGTTGTTTTTACGCGGAAAAAGTTCTGATGTTATTGCTGGCCTAGTCACTAAGATGGAAGCCGCCAGTATGGCGCTTGAATTTGAGAAAGCGGCAAAGCTGCGCGATCAAATAGCAACTCTACGAAAGGTACAGCAACAGCAGTACGTCAGTGGTGTTGTCGCTGAATTAGATGTTGTTGGGTTTTACCGACAAAAATCTCAAGTATGTTTGCACTTGTTGTTTATCCGTGATCATAAAGTGCTTGGTAGTAAAAGTTATTTTCCCACCGTGCCGGCAGATACTAGTGACGAAGAAATTGTACAAGCTTTTATAGAGCAACATTATTTTGGTCATGATTTGCAAACGGGTAACACACCTAAAGAATTAGTTTTGCCTTTTGCTTTGCCCGATGTTGAGCACATAGCGGGCTTACTGTCAGAGCAAGCAGGATTTGATGTAAAGCTTTCACACAAGGTTAAAACAGAGCGAGCGAAATATATAAAGTTAGCCAATACCAATGCTGAACATGCTTTGGCCAGTAAAAATAGTCATAAAGAATCGATGTTAAATCGTTTTGAAGCCTTAAATGAGGTGTTTGAACTTTCAAACGGTATTAATCGCATTGAATGTTTTGATATCAGTCATACGATGGGGCAGCAAACTATAGCCTCTAACGTTGTTTTTAATCGAGAAGGCCCACTGAAAAGCGATTACAGGCGGTACAACGTTGTTGGTATTACACCTGGTGACGATTATGCTGCTATGGCATTTGCTCTAAACAAGCGTTATGGCAAGGTTAGTAATAATGAAAACATGCCTGATATTGTTTTTATTGACGGTGGAAAAGGGCAGTTAGCAAAGGCAGAAGCGTTTTTCGCCGAGTTAGAAAATGTTAAGACACCTTTATTAGTTGGTGTTGCAAAGGGTGAGTCGAGAAAGCCTGGTCTTGAAACGTTAATTTTAGCAGGTTCACACCAGCTAATTAATTTGCCAGCCACTTCACCAGCATTACACTTAGTTCAACATATTAGAGACGAATCACATCGGTTTGCTATTGCTGGACACAGGGCTAAACGTCAAAAGGTCAGTAAAAAGTCGACACTCGAGTCAATACCCGGCATTGGAGCTAAAAAAAGGCAAGGCTTACTTAAGTACTTAGGGGGCTTACAAGAAGTGCATGCTGCTGACAAAGATACCCTAGCTAAAGTACCCGGCATCAGTGACGCTTTAGCGCAAACAATTTATGATGCTTTACATGACAATTAGTAGAAGTTGTGTACAATGAGTCAAACCGCGTTTACTGCAATCACATCACTGTAGTAAGCCGTTATAATAACGAGCCTTGAAGTATATGTGGACAATCCCAAATCAAATTACTCTTTTTAGAATTATTTTAATCCCCGTTTTCATTATTGTTTTCTATTTACCTATCAGTTGGAACCACTTTGGTGCATTTGCCGTGTTTTGGTTAGCTTCGATCAGCGATGCTCTTGACGGTTATTTAGCAAGAAAATTAAATCAGTCGTCAGCGTTTGGTGCTTTTATTGATCCCGTTGCAGATAAACTAATGGTGGCTGCAGCATTAATTATGATCGCAGCAGATTTTCAAGTTTGGTACATCGCAGTGCCTGCGATGATCATGATCGCTCGAGAAATCTTTATAAGTGCATTAAGAGAATTTATGTCGTCTAAAGGAAAAAGGGACTTAGTCGCTGTTTCAACTTTAGGCAAATACAAAACAGCAACTCAAATGTTAGGGATTATGGGGCTAATTTGGCAACCAACTTATGATATTCCTCTTATTTTATTTAATTTCCCTCATGAAATTTTAATGTTTGCTGCATATGGCTTCTATTTTGTTGCGACAATTTTGACCGTTGTGACTATGTTGATGTACTTTAAAGCGGCTTGGCCAGAATTAAAAAGCTAAGTAAAAACACAAAATAAGCATTTTTTTTATAAATATTCGTCAGATTAGTCGGTTTTTAACCACTTGAAATAAATTTGAAATTAAAGTGTTGACTCCCAATAATTTCAATGTAGAATGCACCACCAGTTGACAGGGAGTCAACGCAGGAAAGCGGCTGTAGCTCAGTTGGTAGAGCATCACGTTGCCAACGTGAATGTCACGAGTTCGAGTCTCGTTAGCCGCTCCAAACTTTAAAGGATTAATAATTTGACTACCCAACGTGGTTGATGAAACGGCGGGTTGGCAGAGTGGCTATGCAGCGGATTGCAAATCCGTGGACCTCGGTTCGACTCCGGGACCCGCCTCCACTTTGCCCGGGTGGTGGAATTGGTAGACACAAGGGATTTAAAATCCCTCGCTGGTAACAGCGTGCCGGTTCAAGTCCGGCCCCGGGTACCATTTCATCCTACGTAGTAGTTGAATATTATATAAAGCGGCTGTAGCTCAGTTGGTAGAGCATCACGTTGCCAACGTGAATGTCACGAGTTCGAGTCTCGTTAGCCGCTCCAAATTTCAAGTTAACTTCATAGAAGTAATTAAAGCGGCTGTAGCTCAGTTGGTAGAGCATCACGTTGCCAACGTGAATGTCACGAGTTCGAGTCTCGTTAGCCGCTCCAAATTCCAAGTTAACTTAATAAAAGTAAATAAAGCGGCTGTAGCTCAGTTGGTAGAGCATTGTTTTCGATGTGAATGTCACTTAGGTACAGAGAGTGAGTCTCGTGATTTGCTTACGCCATCTAAATTAGGATGTAAAACTAATTGATATAAAGCGGCTGTAGCTCAGTTGGTAGAGCATCACGTTGCCAACGTGAATGTCACGAGTTCGAGTCTCGTTAGCCGCTCCAAATTCTCACTATGTGAGAGCGTAGGTTACCAATACCTACGATAAAAAACCCCTGAAATGCCCGGGTGGTGGAATTGGTAGACACAAGGGATTTAAAATCCCTCGCTGGTAACAGCGTGCCGGTTCAAGTCCGGCCCCGGGTACCATCTAAATTAAGATGTAAAACTAATTAGTATAAAGGGGCTGTAGCTCAGTTGGTAGAGCATTGTTTTCGATGTGAATGTCACTTAGGTACAGAGAGTGAGTCTCGTGATTTGCTCACGCCATCTAAATTAAGATGTAAAACTAATTAATATAAAGCGGCTGTAGCTCAGTTGGTAGAGCATCACGTTGCCAACGTGAATGTCACGAGTTCGAGTCTCGTTAGCCGCTCCAAATTCTCACTATGTGAGAGCGTAGGTTACCAATATCTACGATAAAAAACCCCTGAAATGCCCGGGTGGTGGAATTGGTAGACACAAGGGATTTAAAATCCCTCGCTGGTAACAGCGTGCCGGTTCAAGTCCGGCCCCGGGTACCATTTCCTTATTTAGGAAATAAACATTAACTAGCTTAAGGCTAGTTTTTTTGTTTCTGGCTTTTAAAAACTAAACACGTTAAACAATAAATTTAAGATGGTTTTAGAATTTTAAATCTCGGTCTACCTTTGGTAGACGCACATACAAGATAAGATTTAACATCCTTCGCTGGTAACAGCGTGCCGGTTCAAGTCCGGCCCCGGGTACCATTTCCTTATTTAGGAAATAAACATTAACTAGCTTAAGGCTAGTTTTTTTGTTTCTGGCTTTTAAAAACTAAACACGTTAAACAATAAATTTAAGATGGTTTTAGAATTTTAAATCTCGGTCTACCTTTGGTAGACGCACATACAAGATAAAATTTAAAATCCCTCGCTGGCAGCAGCTTGTCAGTTTAAGTCTGTATTTCCTTTTTTAGCATAAAAATATAACACTCTTTATGTTGTGTCCGCTTAGTCCATAACGGACAGTCGTGGACACGCAATGTGTCCGTTCGGACACTTTAGCATTGGGTTTTAATGTTTTTAATTTAATAAAATCTAATAAATACAAAGGTATATCTTTTATTTTAAAGTTGGCATTTAATTCGCTTTTACATTAGTAAGATGTTTTAAAGTGAGAATATGCATGATTATAGGAACTCAAGGACAAGACGAAGCGATTGTAACAACTAAGAAAAAAGTATCGCTTAAAGCTGTAATTGCAATAGCTGGAGCAGTCGCAGTCTCAGCTTTGTTACTGCCAACAATAGAACGTTGGTATAAATCTATTCCAAGCATTGATAAAGAATCATTAAGAATGGCTCAAGTCACCCGAGGTGATTTGATTCGAGATGTTGCTGTTAACGGAAAAATAGTAGCAGCGAACGCTCCTCAGCTATATAGCACTGAGCCTGGCCAAGTAACTATGTTTGCAAAACCAGGTGAAAGTGTTGAAAAAGGACAAATTGTTGCTCAGGTTCAAAGCCCTGAGTTGTCAGCACTAATTGAACAACAAGAATCCACTTTAGAGCAGTTAAAAATTGAAGCAAGCCGCGGTGAATGGTCAAACAAAGAGGCGCTGTTAAATTTAGAAAGTGAATTAAACTCTGCGCAAATTAGGATGAATGTTGCAACCAGAGAAAAACAGCGTGCTGATGAGTCAATTGAAAAACAAGTTATTAGCGAGAAGGAGTGGGCGCAAAGTCAGGATAACCTACTAGAGGCCGAAATGTTGCTGACTACGGCTAAAAAGCGAGTTGCTTTAGCAAAAGAAAGATTAGTTTTTGAAAATCGAAATCGCGAATACGTCGTTGAAAAACAATTGCTTGTTGTTAATGAACTAAAACGAAGACAACAAGCACTTGAAATTGCGGCTCCTGTATCTGGCATTGTCGGAAACTGGTTAATTGCCCAAAAAGACAAAGTATCTCCTAGCACACCAATTATGACTGTTGTTGATTTGTCCGAATATGAAGCCGAATTAAATGTACCAGAATTCTACGCAGATGACTTAGGCATTGGCTTACAAGTAGCGATGACTATTGCTGGGCAGAATGTTGAAGGCAGTATCATCGCAATTTCCCCAGAAATTAAAGGTGGCCAGGTTCAAGTAAGAGCGAATGTAAAAAATATGGATGCATTATCGCTTAGACAAAACCAGCGTTTAAACGCACGCATAGAGTTTGAGAAAAAAGACAATGTCTTAATGGTAAAACGTGGTCAGTTTCTAAGTAGTTCAAATGGAACCATTGCCTACAAACTAAATGATCTTAACTCAGCAGTACAAATACCAATTAGCACAGGATTATACAGTGTTGATTACATTGAACTAATCTCAGGTGTTCAAGAAGGAGACACGATAATCATCTCTGACTATGAAACATTTAACTCAGCTCAACAAATAGAAATTACACAATAAAGAGGGTGGCACTATGTTAAAAATGACGAACATTTCAAAAATCTTTAAAAGTGAAACAATTCAAACACATGCATTAAGAGATTTTTCTTTAACAGTTGAATCAGGTGAATTTGTCGCAGTAACAGGCCCTTCAGGCTCAGGTAAGTCGACCTTCTTAAACGTAGCTGGTTTGTTAGATAACTTTAGCCAAGGTGAATATCAATTAGATGGTGTCAATGTTAGCGGACTGAATGATAACGATCTTTCTAAGCTTCGAAATGAAAAAATTGGTTTTATTTTTCAAAACTACAACTTAATTCCTGATTACAGTATTTACGATAATGTTGATATGCCACTGAGATATCGAGGCTTTAATGCCGCAGAGCGTAAACGTCGTATTGAACACGCACTAGAAAAAGTAGGGCTTGCCTCTAGGCATGGATACTTGCCAAGCCAATTATCTGGTGGTCAACAACAACGTGTGGCAATTGCCAGAGCACTTGCTGGAGAGCCTAAGATTTTGCTAGCTGACGAACCAACAGGAAACCTAGATTCCTTAATGGCTCGCCAAGTCATGGAACTTTTACATTCACTAAACGAAGATGGCGCAACCATCATTATGGTTACTCATGATCCGGATCAAGCGCGTGAAGTTAAACGTAGTGTGCAAATTATTGATGGACAGATCACTGACGCAAAAGTTTATGCACCTGAAAGTGCAATTCAAACGACATTAACAGAAAATGAAAAAAAGGAGTTGGTTGATGCTTAAATATTACGTTCAATTGGCTTTTGAGAATATCAAAAGGGCACCAACTTTATATCTACTTGTTATTTTAACTTTATCACTAGGTGTTGGATTATTATGTGCAAACTTGGCGTTAGTCAATTCTATGGCCAGCGATCCAATTCCGCATAAAAGTGATCGTTTATTTCACGTAAGTATGAATACTTGGGTTAATGAAAATCCACATGTACAGCCACTACATATTATTCGTTATCGAGATGCGATGCAGATTTTAAAGTCAGACATTCCAGTCAATACCGCGATATTTTTTGTTAGTAATGCTTATGCGAGAGATGCAAATGCAGCGGATCTATCAAGAAGTAGAGCAGTGATCAGGGCTACTAATCCTGGCTTTTTTAAGTTAACTGACGCGCCTTTTGCTTATGGAAATGCCTTTACACACATTAACGCTAAAGAAGTAGTTATTGGTGATGACTTGAATAATAAAGTATTTGGGGGCGGTAATAACGTAGGTAAGTCTATCGAATTGGCGGGTGAAATATTCACTGTAGTAGGAATATTAAAGCCATGGGACTTAAGACCTCTTTTTTATCATGTAACAGAAAATAACGCATTTAACCCGACTGAAGATGTATTTCTTCCGCTGGAAACTGCGTTAGATAACGACATGAGTATTGGCGCACGCTCTTCTTCAACTGACAACTGGCGCGTATCGAGTGATACTCGTGAGCGCAACGTGTTTTACATGCAAGCGTGGGTTGAACTTGAAAAACCAAGTGACAAAAGTGCTTTTGAAAATTATTTAAAAAACTACAGCCAATCTCTTAAAGAAAGTGGTGAACACCCTAATGAAATCATTAACGATTTACATGATGTTAATGAGTGGATGGAAAAAAATAATGTAGTAGATCAACGTATTATTGCCTTTACCATCGCTACTTTACTGTTTTTATGTGTATGTGTGTTTAATGCAAGCAGTTTATTACTGTCAAAATTTCATGCTGCTAAGTTTGAAATTGGATTAAGACGCGCTATTGGAGCAAGTAATCAACAGATGTTAGTCCAAGGCCTAGTAGAAAGCACTATTGTTGGAGTGATAGCGAGCGCCATTGCGTTAGTATTCAGCTGGTTATTTTTAAAAGCGTCTATCGAATTTTTACCTATGTTAACTAATATCGCTGTACTTGATATTGAAGTGTTGGCATGGGGAGTAGGTATTGCAATTATCGCTTCAAATATCAGCGTTATATACCCACTTATACGTGCAAATCGATACACTATTTCTGCAGAATTAAAATAGGAGCAGCACATGAACTTTAAAGCGTTATTAAAATCTTTGATGCTGCGAAAATTTGCAGTGGGATTACTTGTAATACAATTAGCATTGACTCTAGGCCTGATTGTAAACAGTTCTATTCTTGCCTTAGATACTATCAAAAAGCTTGAAGAGCCTATGGGTATCGATATAGACAACATTTTGATAGTGGATTTAGTCGCTACTTCAGGTGCTTATCGCGACGATGATTATGCCAATGCTATTACACTTGAGGACATGGCTAAAATAGAAGCCTTACCAGGTGTAATCGCCGCTACTCCATCAATTCAGTTACCAATCCAAAGCGGTGGAACCAATGGAAATATGCATGATATTGACAATCCTGATATTGAATTAACAAATAAGTATTTGTCTTATGTACCTTTTTTCTTCGCAACAGAAAAAATTCAACAAGTCTTTGATTTAGAGTTAATTGAAGGTCGTTTATTGTCATCAAGTGATATGTTCAAAGATGGTGATGAAAAAATGAACATCGTCATCACTCAATCGTTGAAACATGATCTATATGGAGAAGACTCAGCTATTGGCCGTGAAACTAATAACGGTATCATCGTTGGTGTGGTTAAAGATTTTAACATTAGCCCATTAAAACCAGATGATAAACAATACGCCGTATTTAAACCTTATATCATCCCTAACTCATATCACTATTTAGTTAAAGTTGAACCTGGACAATTTAATACAATCAAGAATCAAATTTCAGACGTTATTTTGTCTGTTCAACCAGAGCGTGACATTCGACGTGTATATTCGATGGCTGATCATTTAGAAAAGTTTTATCAACAAGATCAAGGATTAGCTAACTTGTTTATTATGTTATGTGTGTTAATGGTTCTGGTTACTATTATAAGTAGTTATGCCAATGCTCAGTTTCATGTATCTAAACAACGCAAGATTATTGGTATTCGTCGAGCGCTAGGTGCTAGAAAAAAAGATGTGTTAATTTATGTTTTAGCAGAGAACTGGCTTGTATGTCTTATGGGGTCGTTTTTTGGTATCTTAGCAATTATGGGAATTAATATTATGTTAAGCAATCACTTAGAAATTGCCAAACCAGAAATATTACCTACAATAATCGCGATTTGTGTTCTAGCTGTCATAGGCACACTGGCGACTTGGTTACCAGCGATAAAAACCAGCAATATCCCACCGGTAATTGCAACTAAAACTGTTTAAGGAAAACCCAACTGTTATGACCAAAATACTCATTGTTGATGATAACCCTGATATACTTGCAGCACTTGAACTACTGCTTTCATTACATGAGTATGAGGTCATTACGGCAAACACCTATAAAGACGCTTTATTTGCAGTGGAGCGTCTACAAATATCACTCGTTATTCAAGATATGAACTTTAGTCAGGGTCTAACCTCTGGCAATGAAGGTAAAACCCTTTTTTATCAATTAAGGCAGGTGAAACCTGATTTACCCATCATTTTAATCACTGCTTGGACACAACTTGAAACTGCAATTGAATTAGTAAAACAAGGTGCTGTTGATTACCTCCCTAAACCTTGGAATGATGGAAAACTGCTTGAGTTAATCTCAGCTCATGTCGGTTCAACTTTGCAAAAACCAGAACCTGTAACCTTAGTAGCAGAAAGCGCAGCAATGAAAAATCTTTGTCAATTGGCTGAAAAAGTTGCTGACTCAGATGTTAATGTCTTGATCACAGGGCCTAACGGTTCAGGTAAAGAAAAAATTGCAGATCACATTCATCAACATAGTAAACGTAAAGCAATGCCATTTGTTAAAGTTAATATGGGGGCTTTACCCGCACAATTAATGGAAGCTGAGCTTTTCGGGGCTGAAAAAGGAGCATTTACCGGGGCAAACCAAAAACGCATCGGTAGATTTGAAGCCGCAGACGGTGGCACTTTATTTTTAGATGAAATAGGTAATTTACCATTATCAGGTCAGATGAAATTGCTTAGGGTGTTACAAACTGGAGAGTTTGAACGATTAGGTTCAAATGAGACGATAAAAGTAAATGTCCGCGTTGTCAGTGCCACTAATGAAAATTTGCAACTTGCTGTTCAACAGGGGAGTTTTCGAGAAGATTTATTCTATCGGCTCAACGTCGTGAATCTTGATTTATTGCCGTTGAAACAACGTATAGATGACATCATTCCTCTTGCCAAACACTTTATAGGTTCAGAGTATCTATTATCATCACAAGCGACAGCGTCTTTGTTAGCACATCAATGGCCGGGCAATGTCCGAGAATTGGAAAATGCTTGTAAAAGGGCGTTAGTGTTTGCTGAAAGCAACGAACTACAGGCAATAGACTTTAATTTAAGTGAAGCACAGCCAATAAACCGTGATGAAAAGTCAATAATTGTTGAAACGTTAAAGAAACACAATGGCGTGATAAAACATGCTGCACAAGAACTCGGTTTAAGTCGCCAAGCCCTTTATCGCCGTATAGAAAAGTACCAAATAAGTGAATAATATGGCCAAGTTTATTTTGATGTTGCTACTAAGTCATGTAGCGATTTGGGCTAGTTTTTATTGGATCTTTCCCACGAACCCAGTCTATTTTTATATCAGTTGCATTTTGGTCATGGCTGCAGTGATTTATTTAGCAGTATATACATACCGAAAGCAAGAAAGGCTACAGGTCTTAATTTATGATGGTCTATTAAGCCTTCAGGATAATGACTTTTCTATCAGTTTGCCTGAAGATATTGAAGCTAAAAATTTACATATTTTACAGCTGTTTAATGAGGTTGCTGACAAGCTTAGGGTTGAACGCCAATCTTTGTATCAACGGGAGTTAATGTTAGACAAAGTCGTAAATGCATCAAACGTTGTCACTTTATTAGTAAACCATAGAAATACCATCGTCTTTGCCAATTTGGCTGCCAAGCAGCTTTTTGATACGACGGATCTTATTGGCAATGATTTAACGCATATGTTGCAACACCATGGCGAGTTTTTATTGCAACACGTATCAACAGAACACGCTATCGTGCAAAAAAACAGTGAAAGTGGTGAAGAGCAAAGTTTTCACTTTTCACAGCACCGACTTAAACTACATGGTGTTAATCACCGGTTATACCTAGTTAAACCGATAACGGAAGCTTTATATCGCCAAGAGCTGCAAACGTGGAAAAAGGTTATTCGCGTGATTAATCATGAATTGAACAACTCAATTGCGCCGATCAGCAGTATGTGTCACAGTGGCTTAATGCTCGCCGAAAAACATCAAGATCCCCGACTGAGTATGATCTTTGATACAGTGTCTACACGAATTAGCAAGCTATCAGACTTCATAACTAGCTACAGTCAGCTAGCAAAAATATCGACACCACAAAAAACACCATTAAACCTGATCCAGTGTTTAGAGGGCTTAAAAAACTTGTATGACTTTTCATTACATAGTGAAAATAATGTGGTTAGTATCCAGGCGGATATTAGCCAACTGGAACAGCTTTTTATCAACTTATTAAAAAATGCACAGCAAGCAAGTGAGCAAAGTGAGCAACCCGTGCAAATTCAGGTCAATGAAGACTTAGAAAACGTTTATATAAAAGTACGTGATTTTGGTCCTGGCATGCCTGAGAAAGTAATGACTCAAGCATTTTTGCCTTATTTTTCGACTAAGGAAAACGGTAGTGGTGTTGGCTTAACCATTTGTCGAGATATTGTTGAAGTGCATAAGGGTAACATCCAATTAGCCAATCATTATCAAGGCGGCTTGGTAGTTAGCATCTCTTTGCCTAAAGTTTAATTTTTACCATCATTCAATCTAAAAGCCCTGTGTCACTTAATTTCAGGGCTTTGTCACCTTTTGGTCACCTTTATTTCGAGTAAATTTATCATGCTACAACCTCTTATTTTGAGGATGTTGTTTTATGATAATAAAAACTTTTACCAATAAATTATTAGTACTTTATTTAACGTTTACATTTTGTGTTTATGCAGATCAGATAGTCATTGATGGTGTGATTAACAAAGCTGAATGGGCAGGCGCCCAAGAAATCAATGAATTTACACAGAGCTGGCCAAATACCGGTGAACGCCCTAAATATTCAACTAAAACTTATATAAAAAGTGATGATAAAGGTCTGTACTTTGCGTTTGAAAATTACCAACCAGAGCGTTCAAGGCGATATAGTGGACACGACCAGTATACAAGTGCTGATTTTAATATGGTGTTTGTTGATTTTAATAATGATGGCAACACCGCATATGAATTTGTTGCAACATTAGGTGGTGGTACTATGGACGGTACCTACAGCCGCGGAAATCAATCCAATCGTGATTGGGATGGATTGTGGCAAGTACAAGTTAGCGAAACAGGCGACTACTGGTACAGCGAATTTTTTATTCCTTGGACAACGGCAACATTTAAACAGGTATCAGGTGACATAAGAAAGGTCAGTGTTTATTTTCAACGACAGAATGTCATCGATAATCAAGCTTATTCATTTCCAGATACTCATCGAGGTAGAAAGGCGTTTACCTACGAATTTGCCCCAATTGAAGTGACTAATATCGATAAACTAAGCAATCGAGGTAATATTTATGCTGTCGAAAAGTATGATTTTATCAATAAAAAAGACAATGCCGATATTGGCTTAGATGTAGTATTTAAACCAACTGGTAATCAACAAGTCATTGCAACTATCAACCCTGACTTTGGTCAAGTGGAATCAGATGAACTGGTGATCAACTATAGTGCGGTTGAGACGTTGCAAACAGATAAACGCCCGTTTTTTACTGAAAATCAGTCTCTTTTTGATGTAAGAGGACCACAAAATCTCAAACTTGTTCACACACGGCGAATAGGTTCCAATACGCGCTTAGACACGACAAAAGTACATGACATCGACTTTGCGACTAAATATATTCTAAACAGTGAAGAAATTAATGCAGGTGTATTAGTTGCTCAAGAAAATGATGCTAAAAGTGATGACGGTAAATTTTTTGCTAGCACTCGGTGGTATAAAAATGTTGCCAATCATTCATTCGGTCAACTGATTAACTGGGTCGACGATCCTATTGGCAATCGCCAAGCGCTAGTGGTAAATCATGATGGCCAAGTTCAACTTAGTGCCAACTCTAGGGTATTCGCTAATCTAATTTACAGTGATGTTCAATCTGATAATGGTGCTCAATCTGGTAAGGGGATAACACTTGCTGCCAACTACTTGCCTGTGCGTCATTGGAAAAATTACATTGAGTGGTCGTTACTCGATGATAAAGTTAACATCAATGACTTTGGCTACATGCAACGCAATGATTTATCGAGTGTTAAATTATCTAGTGAATATGACCAATATCAGTTTTCCTCTGCTAGCCCAATACTTAACACACGTTATTATGGCGAGTATCAAGTTGAACGAAATACGCAAGGTCAAGCTTTAAGAGATTCTATATACCTAAGTGCTTTTGCTCGCTTAAAGTCACAACATAAATTTCGAATAGGTGCCAAATTTACTTCGGCAGGATTTGATGATCGAATATCACGAGGTTTTGGTAATGTATATTTGTCACCAAGAAAAGATGTTCACCTTTATTATGCCTCTCCAACGCCCGCTGACATTTCATTCACCGCCAAATACAACTATTTTCAAGAAGGTAAAAACGATTGGGCTGATAGCATATTACTGACGTACCGCCAGTACTTTAGCGATGAATTAAGATTAGACCTTAATTACCAATATTTAGACAGTAGAGATTGGCTCATTGGTAATAATGAAGGTGGGGTTAATCAATATCGAAGACAATTTAATAAGATTTACGCAAAATTTGTAGCCAAAATTAATCAACAATCAGATTTTACTTTGACGACTCAATGGTTTGGACTGAAAGCCAAAGCTGAAGCTATTTTTAAACCCGCTGCAACAGGGTTAAGCAAAATTGAAGATTTTTCTCACAGTCAGTTTGCGCTACAAGCGAGATATCGTTATAAATTTGCACAACGTGCTCGGTTTTACTTAGTGTACGCTCATAATGGAATAGATACAGAGTTGGGGAATAATGGTTTAGATATGTTATCTAACGCAATCGCTAATCCTCAACAAAAATCATTAACTGCGAAATTGAACTGGTTATTCTAGCAACTGCCCATGATGAATTAGGCCTATAATTGGCCTAATTCATATTAAGATCAATCATATAGATATTCGCTTCATTACTATTGATTTGATTAAATACAAACCCAAAGTCAGAAGTCGCTTTAAAGGATAACGGATTGAGTCGTCCAAACAAAATGTCTAGTTCGCCGTTCGAAGTGAGTTTTGATACGCGAGATGGATTTATATTAAAAACATAAAGTTCGTTTTGATAAACTAGCCAATCTCGACCCGCTAAATTATCTGCTATCAGCGTTTGTGCTTGAAAATTTGAATCAGTGCTAAATACACTTGAGCCTTGTTCATCTGAAATATACCAACTTTTATCTACCAGCTGCGCATTTGATACATGGGTTTTTAAAAGCTCAGTATTATCTGATGTTAAATCGTGCAAAAACAATGTATTGGTTTCTTTATTAACATAGGCGATTTGCGTATTTGATAGCCATTGCCACTGTTTAGTTTGTTCTGCATCAAAGGGAAGTGTGGTTTCGGTGTTTTCAATAAGATCATAAAGATATATCTGATTATTACGTTTAACTAGGAGCTTTTTACCGTCGGGACTCCAAGTCAGGTCATAAATGTAACTGGCCTTTTTGTAATTAGATAGTTGAACCGTGCTTTCGCCTTTCTTTAACAATATTTGAGCTAAACCAGAACGTTTTGAAGCAAAAGCAATTGTGTTGGAATCTGGTGACATTGCAGCGTTGTAATCGGCAAATGCTGAATTTACTATCGTAGTGGACTTATCGTGATTAAACAGAGCGATATCAATATCTATAGCGCTCAATGTAAAGAGCAGTTGTCCTTGATGGTTAATGTCATCAATCTGAGAAATTGTCCCGTACGCTGTCGTAGTAATAACTTGTGTTGTATCTGATAAATCCCACTGAAGAATCTCTTTGGCTGGATGTTGGCCAAGAAAATAAATTGACTTGGAGGTTTGATCCCATAACAAAGAGTCAATGCTGTGGTTAAGCGTTTTACTAGAAAGCTCATTACCATTTCTATCAAAGATACTGATTTTGGAGTGAGCGCCTTGTTTGTATAAAGTGGCGAATAAGTTTCCGTCAGGTGAAAGCCTTGTATGTGACGAATTATCAATGCCTATATTTAAGGGCTCTTTTCGTTTCTCGTGCCAATAATAGAGCCACAAGCCGGCATTATCCTGCCAAAATAGTGCGTTAATTTTTGATATAAGTGATACCGTCAGCGGCTTATCTGATAAACATTGTGTAATTTCTTTGGCCTGCGGATTCGTTAATGTGGTTTTAAAAAGCTTACAGTTTCCTTGTTGGTCAACACTAGAAAAAACAACATGTTTACCATCAGGTAGCCATATTGGTGAAATTAACGGCGAGTTAACTTCAATGACTTCTCTTGCGCTTGCGTCGTTGAGTTGCTTTTCAAAAATGGCAAAGCGATTTTCAACACGACCATTAAATACAATGCGCTGTTCAAATGGATGAAAGTTGGCATTTTGATCTCGCCCTTCACGAAAAGTTACCGGTGTGCCAATAGTGTTTAACGTCGTTAAACCTTGATTATGAGAAAGTTGAACAGGGAGAAATACCAAGATCAAAACAACTAACAGACAAATAGCAAAGATGAAACTCAATCGAGTGAATAACTTTGCAGTAACATTGGAAGAACTTTCCACAGAAGCTTGGACGTTAGTTACATGCGCTATAAATTGGTAGCCACGTTTTGGCACAGTTTTGATAAAAATAGGAGATTTTGCATTGTCATTTAATAGCTGGCGTAAACGTGTAATTGCTTTGCTTATTGTGTTGTCTTCAACAATGATATTGTGCCAAATACTTGATGTGATTTGGTCACGCGTTACCACTTTGTTTTTGTTATTTATTAATAGTAACAGTAGGTTGGCTTGTTGTGGCTCAATCGCTATAACATCGTCACCATTTCGCAAAGTACCATTGTGTGGATCAAATTGCCAGTGACTAAAAGTATAAATTGTTGTAGTCAAAATTAGACCTTGTTGATTTTATTATCTCATCGAATTAATCATCATTAATGACGATCAGACTCTTGTTTTTATGCATCATATTACACTGCATTTTAGTCAACATTGTACTGCGATAAAAATACTTAAAAGGTAAAAAAGTATTAAACTAATTTACTCGGTTGCAATTAATACCAAAAGCTAAACGTTGACGTGAGTATTGCAGGCTTAATTTCTAGTATCACCTTTTGTTAATAAAAATAAATATTCCCAAATTTCATTGTGATTTCGTTGTAAAGACAGGCACAAAAAATGTGTTGTTAAAAAAAAAAGAAATATAAGGGATAGATTGTGAATAAAACATTATCAAGAACTAAAGTATCAATCGCTTTAGCTGCTTTAATTACAACAAGCAATACTGCTTATGCTGAGCAAAAACAAGCAGAAAAAGAATTGTTAGACCTCGAACGTATCGTTGTTACAGGAGCAACAGGGCGCGGAGTAACTAAATTAGAATCTTCTGTATCAATTACCACATTAAATGAAGATCAATTGGCTCGCGAAATGCCGTTGGGTACTGCCGATTTGTTAGAAGTCATCCCAGGATTTTGGGTAGAAGATTCAGGTGGTGAAACAAACAACAATGTGGCACCTCGAGGGTTAAGAGGAGGTGAAGGGTTTAGATATATTGGAGTTCAAGAAGATGGTTTACCTGTAGTATATGACGGTATTTGGGTTGATTTCTATCAACGACAAGACATTACTACACAGTCGATGGAAGCTGTTCGTGGCGGAACTAGTGGTTTATTGACAACAAATGGCCCAGCGGCGCTTGTGAACTTTATCACTAAAAAGCCTGATGATATCAAAGAGGGGGCTATTAAACTCAGCGCCGCGGATTATGGCATGTATCGAATGGACGGCTACTATAGCACACCGCTTAATGATGATTGGAAAATGCTCGTTGGTGGTTTCTATCGACAATCTGATGGCGTAAGGGATACACAATTTACTGCCGATAAAGGTGGGCAACTAAGGGTTAACTTAGTACGCGACCTTAGCCAAGGCCAATTGACACTTTCTGCTAAACATTTAGACGATCACACGACGTTTTTTGTACCAATTCCATTGCAGGATCAAAAAGATCCAAAAGGTATACCTGGTTTAGACCCTCAAACTGGCACTATGATAGGCAAAGGACAGCAACATTTAAAATACCTCAAGCAAGATGGCAGTTATCTTACACGTGACTTAAAAGATGGACAGCACACTAAATACAGCCATTTGGGCGCAAATTTAGAATGGGATTTTAATGATAACTTGTTTTTAACCGCTGCTGCTCGTTATTCACAGTTTGAAAATGACATGTACATTTTACTTAACTTTGACAACTCTACATTGGTTGAAGCAGAGCAACGACTACTCGCCGCCGATGCACAACAAATGGTTGATATGTTTGCTGATCAAGGTGCTGTTGCTGCGATGTATCAATATGTTGATACCGGCGAGTTAATTGCAGATCCTAGCCAACTAAACGGCAATGGCTTAGTCACCACAAGCTATCCCTTATATTCTCGATATGAAGCAGATCAATTTGTTTCTAAACTCAGTTTAACTTATGAAAATGAGCAGCATAGTTTAACGGTTGGTTGGTTATATGCGCACGTAGACGCCGACGATTTACCTGTTGATAAGTGGGAGTCGTTTTTCTTAACAGAAGTCGCTGAAAATGTACGGTTATTAGATGTTGTCGCCGTCAATGAGCAGCAACAAGTGATTGGTCAGTTAACCGATGGTGGTTCTACAGGTTATGCGCCAGGTTGGGGGCAAGCAACGGCTTACGGTAAGTCTAGCTCACATTCGATTATCGTCAACGAAGAATTTCAAGCAACAGATAAGTTGCGACTTGATGCGGGTTTTCGAATCGAATGGTTATCGTTAGATAGCACTGCTTCGGGAACGGCTTTTGCTCAGCCTGTGGCTGGTGCTTTTGACGAATTTGGCAATGATGTTGACAACAATTTGGCAAATAATTACGCCGATATGCCATCAAGCCAATATTTTAAAAAGTCAAAAGACGAAACCGAGACAGCTTGGACTATTGGTTTTAACTATAAAATAAACGACAACTTTTCGGTGTTTGGTCGTTATGCTGACGCTTTTGAAATGCCACGTTTAATGAGCCATGGACAAACTATTCATGCAGGTGAAAATGCAAGTTTTAATGACACCATAAACTTAACGTTTAACGAAGTGGGTATGCGTTATTCAGGCCAATCATTTGGAACGTCTTTAACACTTTTTAATACCAAGTTTAAAGATCTTACTGAGCGCAACTTTACTGGCGCAGACGGCTCATTGTCGAATCAAACTATTGATACTGTGACTCAGGGGCTTGAGTTTGAAGCAAGTTGGCGACCTATGGACAGTGTAGATGTTGAAGTAGCTGGTGTTATTCAAAACCCTGAAATGGAAGGGTTTGATGGTAACTTTTCGGCATGGGAAGGAAACCAAGTTAAACGCACGCCAAAAGTACAATTGAGGGTAACGCCCACTTACTACTTTGACCAAGGTAATCTTTATTTAACTGTACACCATATTGGCGATCGTTTTTCTGACGGACAAAACCAGTTTGAATTACCGGCATACACAACCATTGATGCGGGTGTGAACTATCAACTTAGTAACAATATTAATCTTCATGTTAAAGGGACTAATATTACAGACGAAATTGGATTAACCGAAGGTAACCCTCGAGCGATCAATGATCAACAAGCAGGGTACCAGTACTATTATGCGAGACCAATTTTAGGTCGAACCATTAATGCGTCAGTAACTGTTAATTTTTAACGAAACACACGTTTAAGGCATATTAGCGCTGCTTGCGCAGCGCACTTTTATTATTGCCCCCGCAGCTTATCTGCGGGTTTTTTAAAGGAAAAGCCAGTGAAGTTCTATTTATTACTATTGATGATTTTTGGTGTGACTATTTTTACTAGTGCCTTCGCTAAAACTCATTATCCACCTTTGTTTCCCTACCCAACGCAAGTTGAATGGCAACAAGGTCAATTCAAGCTCGACAGCCAAACAAAAATTTATCTATCATCTAATATTGGAAAACATGCTGCCCAAGAGCTGTCTTCTTTTTTACAACCTCCCACTGGCTATTTGTTTGAACAAACACAATCCCTAGCTCAAAACCAAGTTCGATTTCAATATGTACAAGGGATGGAAAATGAGGCATATCGATTACATGTCGGTGAAAACAAAATCGTCATAGAGTCTTCAAGTGAAGAAGGGATGTTTTATGGTGTGCAAACATTAAGGCAATTAATGCCTAAAGATATAGAGAGTCGTATGCCAATTAACAAGGTTTATTGGTCTATACCTCAGGTAAATATCAGCGACCAGCCTAAATTCACCTACAGAGGAATGCATTTAGACGTAAGCCGGCATTTTTATCCTGTTTCTTTTGTTAAACAGTATATTGACTGGCTAGCGTTTCACAAATTTAACAAGTTTCAATGGCACTTAACTGACGATCAAGGTTGGCGAATAGAAATTAAAGCCTTTCCCAAGTTAACCTCAATTGGCGGTAAGCGAGCTCATACCGTTGTTGGTCATACCTATGACTATAAAACCTTGTTTGACGGAAAAGTGCACAAAGGTTTTTATACACAAGAGCAAATTAGAGACGTAATTGAATATGCTAATGCTCGTCATATTGAAGTATTACCTGAAATTGATGTTCCTGGACACTCAAGTGCAATTTTAGCAGCATACCCAGAACTTTCTTGTCACAAACAAAGCGTTCACGTAGAAGGGCAATTTGGTATTTTTCCTCAAGTACTGTGTCCAACAGCAGAAACTTTTAGCTTTTTAGATAAAGTATTTGCTGAAGTTTCTGCGTTGTTTCCATCAAAACTTTTACACATAGGTGGTGATGAGGTTATTAAAGAGCAGTGGCTTGAAAGTCCCTTTGTTCAACAGTTAATGGTGAAAGAAAACTTAACTAGCGGTGATGATGTGCAAAGTTACTTTATTCAGCAAGTAGCGAAATTGTTGAATAAGTATGATAAAACGCTAGTGGGCTGGGATGAAATTTTGGCCAGTGGCGCCCCAAGTGATGCAATGATCACATCTTGGCAAGGTATTGAGGGGGGCATTAACGCTAGCAAACGTGGTCACAAAGCAATAATGACACCGTATGAATTTACTTATTTTGATGCCTACCAATCTCGCTCAGTTGAAGAGCCCAAAGCAATTCATGGCTTTTTGCCAATTGACAAGGTATATGGTTATCAGGTTGTGCCAGATGATCTAACAACTGAGCAACAACAATTAATTATTGGGGTGCAAGGAGCATTGTGGACTGAATATATAAAAACAGCCCGACACGCCGAGTACATGGTGTTTCCTCGCTTATCAGCTTTAGCTAATGTTGCATGGGGCAACAACGATAATTGGTCGAGATTTCAACAAAACTTACCAAACATTATTCGTCGATATCAAGCGATGAACATCAATGCTAGTTACTCGTTCTTAACGCCAAACATTCGTATTGAAGAGGCGACACCTACAAGGATGCTGCTCAACATTACGTCCGGTTTAAGCCAGTCTAAATTAAACGTATTAGCCTATGATGCTATGAGTGATACAGAACAAATAAAAAGCCTTAATATCGACAACAACGGAAATGTTGCATTAAATGAAATGAAAACGATAAAGGTGCAAGCGCAATATCAAGATATGCTGTCTTTACCACTAACACTGACCGTAACGCCGCATAAAGCTATTGGAAAAAATATCATCTTCACAAACCAACCAAGTGGTGACTCAAAAGTTAAGATCAACGATGGTGTGTTTGCTTACGACCAATACTATGATGTAAATCAGTTTGCGGTATTTTATGGTGAAGATATGGAAGCCATCATTGATTTTGAACACAACGAATCGGTTTCTCAGATCATTATGGGAGTAAATGCGGGGCGCCACCGTCAGTTAGTACCACCAGATTCTATTGCTGTTTATTATTCAAATGATGGTCAACAGTGGCAACAAGTAAAATATATAAATGGCGTTGAAGTTGAACAACCGGTAATTCGCTTAAATTTTGATACGATTTCAGCTCGTTATGTTAAGGTTATTGCCAAAAACAAAAAACAATCTTTTGATAAGCAGATCCCGTTATTACCTTTATATATCGACGAGATTGCCGTTTTTTAGTTTTTTTTAAATTTTTATTCCCAATTTGAGCCCTTTATTCGTTGGATGTATTTAGAAGAGAGCGTTTTTTGTAAAAAAGTTGTCGAGTTGATGTCAAATACATTAGAAAAAATAGAACAATCAGATTTTGACAAACAATATAAAGCGAGGATTAAAACGCTTTATAAGGAACATTATCAAAAACTGTTAAGACATATTATGAATAAAGGGCTAACGTCGAGGGAAGCTGAAGACATCGCTCAAGAGGCTTTTGTTAAGTTACTAGGGTTAGATCAGCCGAGTATAGAAAGCTACATTCAGGCGTATTTGTACAAAATTGCCACAAACCTCTCGATAGACAAACTACGAAGACAGGCAAGAAGTCCTATTTCTTATGCTAATGAACAATATAGCGACCTGACTGACACAAGAACACCTGAAAAAATTAATCAATCACGCCAACAAGTAGAAGATATTGAACGGCGCTTAATGAAATTACCCTTAAAATGCAGACAAGCTTTTGTATTGTATAAATTTAAAGGTATGGGGTATGGCGATATCGCACAGTTAATGTGTATTACAGAAAGCATGGTCAGAAAATATGTATTACAAGCTGTGAGAGCTTGTTATCAAGGGATGGCAAAGTAGCCAATGATGAACAACCTTTTGAGTAATTTATGAAAAACCTTGATATGAAAACTATCGATAGTGAAGAAATAGAGTTACAGGCCGCTGAATGGCTACTCACACTTGAAGAAAATTCAAAGGTAAGTGAGAGTGATGAATTTAAACTTTGGTTACAACAAAGTGAACAGCATGAAAAGATTTTTCACATGATGTCACATGCTTGGCATTTGGCTAATGCAGTGAATATCGACGCACTGCTTGAAGGAACAGAACCTTCAGAAGTACACCAAAAGAAAAACTCGTTGTTATCTCGGTTAACCATGGCCTTTGAGCATAAATGGATACCATCCATTGCTATTGCGTGTTGTGCACTTGTCGGACTTTGGTTAGTTATCTTTGGCGGTAGTATTGCACCTCAACATAGCTTCACTAATGAAGTAGCGTCTACAGAAAATAGATCACAAGGCGATTTCTATCAAAGTGGTATCGCACAAGATATGACAGTTAGTTTGATAGATGGCAGCCAATTGTATTTAGGGGCTAATTCTGAAGTAACTGTTGACTATAACTCTCAACAACGAAACATCCATTTAGTTAAAGGTGAAGCATTATTTGAAGTTGCAAAAGACGCTAATAGACCATTTACTGTGTATTACCAAGGTCGTATTGCACAGGCCCTTGGAACTGTATTTAATGTAAAGGAATCAGCTGGAAAATTATTAGTGCATGTTCTTGAAGGGAAAGTAAAAGTAGATTCGGAAACACAAAATCTACTACCCAGTAAAACGTTAGTTGCAGGTGAGGCCATAAGAATTGCTAAAAATGGCAGTATGTCTCAGGTAATGGCACACAATTACCATGCAAAAATGGATTGGCAACAAGGTAATTTAGTTTATATTGATGCGCCACTATCTGACGTTATTTATGATCTAAAACGCCACTCTAATTTAGCCATTTACATTCAACACCAAAGTGTAAGTGAAATGAAATATACCGGAAATATTGTGGTTGATAACCTTGAAGTATGGTTAGATGATCTGCCCAGAATATTTCCATTAACTATTCAAAAACATGGTGATACCCGAGTAATCGTGCAACGAGAATAATCATCATGTCCTAAAAAATAATGATAAATAAACAGGACAAAAGATTAATTGTTAACAGGCAAAAAATAATGGCTAATACGTGTTTGTATGTGTTGGCCATTTTGTGGTTTTGTTCTTTTTACGCTTACGCCAATACCACGGTAAATAAAAGACATTATCAGTTTATTGACATGTCGCTTGCCAATATATTGATTGATGTGGCAAAAACAAATAATCGTCAATTGATAATGCAAAGCCATAAGCAACTCAATGCAAAAATTACGTTTAAGTGCCACTGTACTCTTGAACAGGTTTTGACACAGCTGCTAACAAACAGTCAATTTACATTTGAGTTACCACTAAGTGGCAGTCTTCTAATATTTGAACAAAAGAAAAAGAACACAAACCCAGTAACCAGGGAGGCTCATGAAAATTATGAGCATATTTTAGTCACAGGTTATGCCAACCCCAACCGTAGTATCTTAAGAAGTTCTAGTGCGGTAACTGTTTTTGATCGATTTGATTTTACCAATGAAGGTAAACCTACCACTGCTCAAATGCTTAAACATGTTCCTGGATTTTGGGTAGAAGATTCAGGCGGTGAAGTAAACAATAATGTGTCTCCTCGAGGATTGCGCGGTGGAGAAGGATATCGATTTATCAGTTTAATGGAAGATGGCTTACCCGTTACATATGATGGTATTTGGGCTGACTTTTTTATCCGCCAAGATTTAATGATAGATAAAGTAGAAACTATTAGAGGCGGCAATAGTGGCATTATTAGTGTCAACGGACCCGCTGCCGCAATTAATTTTATTTCAATGTTACCCTCAACGCATAATGAGAATCGACTGAGTTATTCACTCGGCTTGAACTATCATTACAACCGCTTAGATTTTTCATATTCACCTAAACTAGACACTGATTGGCAGTATGTTGTCGGCGGTTTTTATCGGCACAGTAGTGGCTTAAAAGATCCAGGTTATACCGGTGACCACGGTGGGCAATTAAAGGTAGTAGCAGAAAAAAAAGATGCGATAAGCCAAGCTAAGGTGGTTTTAAAATACCTAAACGATACCACAATATTTTATTCACCAGTCGTTATGCAAGGGAGAAATAACCCTAAGGGAGTTTCAGGGCTACCGGCGAGTACTGGTACATTGTTAAGTGAAGAGTTTGGCAACTTTCTTTATCGCTATCCCAAGGGAGCGCATCATTCTACAACCAAGACATTTGATATTCGTGATGGACAACAAACCAATCTTATTTCTGCGGGCTTCTTCTATGACCTTCATATAACGCCAAGTTGGTTACTTACACTGAAAACTCGCTATTCAGACATGAGCAACAGCATGCTGGCGTTATTAAATTTAGGTGACAATAGTATTTTGAATGCAAAAGATTATCTCAATAGTCTTTCGAGTTCGACGATGAAAGCAGAATTAATCGCCAGTAGCTCTGGTGAAGCCATTCAAGATCTTGAAAATATCAATGGAAACGGGCTACTGATGCTTACTTATCCACTTTATTCACAATATCGACAGCAGCTTTGGGTTAATAAGCTTGAACTCGATTGGCAATACCAAGATCTCAGTGTTAACTTTGGCGGCTCTTATGTTCAAGGGCAGTATGATGAATTGCCGCTAGACAAATGGTTAGGTACTTTTTTAATCGATGTTGCTCACCAACCTCGCCGTTTTGATATCAAGCTTACCGATATCGCTAGTGGCACACAGCAATGGTTAACAGAGCAAAGTGCTTTAGATTACCAAGGTCCAGCTTATTTATCGGGTGAAGGCTCATTTAAATCAATGTCATTGTATTCAACAGTTAATGTCGCACTTTCAGAGCAACTGTTGTTGGATCTAGGGATCCGACAAGAATGGCTTTCTCTGCAATCTAGCTCACAAACGGATGCCATTTATCAAAATGAACACTATCAAGGAGCCATAAATTATTTATCTGGTTATACCTTTACGGAAGAAAAAAATTTTGATGAACTTGCCTGGAGTATCGGGTTTAACTGGAAGGTTAACGATGATTTAACTCTTTATGGTCACTTTGCAAACGCTTTTGAAATGCCAAGATTGTCTAGTTATGCTAATGCAATAGGTTGGGGCGATTATACCGATTCTGTGCCACAAGAAGTGTCTTTTGAACAATCAGTAAGGTTGAAGTTTCATGAATTAGGTTTACGTTATGCGACTGAAAATTTTGCAGTGACAGCGACTTTGTTTGAAACACGCTTTGATCCTTTGTTATTTAGTGTTTATCAAGGTCAAAATAGTCATACATCCATTTTAATCGATACAAAAACTAAAGGGTTGGAGCTTGAGTTTAACGCTAATCTAGGTACAAATGTAACTATAGAGGGGCATGGCGTATGGCAAAACGCTCATTTTACTGGCATACCTAACAGTTACACAGAAAGCCGATTAAATGGTAATCAACTTACGCGTACACCAGAAAAGCAGCTTTCACTAAAACTACAATATGATTGGCAAGAACTTTCTAGTTTTGCCAGTGTTCATTATGTCGGAACAAGGTATTCTGATATTGAGAATTCGTTTTTACTTCCAAGTTATTCAACATTGAACCTAGGCATAACTTGGTCTTTTTCACCAGAAATCACATTTCAGCTTGTGGCAAAAAATATCAACAATACTGTTGGGTTAACTGAGGGAAACCCAAGAAATAACAACGAATCAAAGGAAAGTAGCTATTATTTTGCTCGTCCAATTTTAGGGCGTTCAGTTAAAGCACATTTTGAATTTATTTTTTAATTTGTAAATTTAATGTAATAAAAAAAACTCACCATAGACTAACCTCGTCAAACAGAACATTGTAAATTTTCAATTGACATAATATGTCATATTGATAATCTCAATGTGTCCGAATGGAATTTAATTAATAATAATAGAGGCAACACTATGAAAGAATCTTCTAATGCATTTGCAGCAAGCATTGATGCGCTAATTTCGCCAGAACAAGCATTTAATACCGTCAAAGAGAAAAAAGGTTGGTCTTGGGTGCCATTCATTTTTGTAGTAGTCGCAATGCTGGCTACTTACTCATACTATTTCTCAGTGGTAGATGCTGAATGGTTACAAAATCAAAACATTGAGCAAATAACCAAAAACAACGCTATGAGTGATGACGAAATCAAAGCCATGCGTGAAACGATGAGTATCGATGTTCTTAAATACGGTACTTTAATCGGTGGGCCGCTAACTTTGATTGTGGTTAGCTTAATTTTCGCTGTGTATTTAAACATTGCTAGCAAAATTTCAACTAAGAGCGAATACACCTTCACTCAATGGTATGGTTTCACTTGGTGGGCTAATATGCCATTAGTAGTAGCTAGTTTAGTGTCGATATTAGTTATCGTTTTTGCACCTGACGGCAAAATTGCAATGCAAGATTTACAGCCAGCTTCGTTAAATAGTTTATTACTAGGTTTAGACATGGGAAATGCTTGGTATGGTTTTGCTGAAGCGATCAATGTTTTTACTTTCTGGAGTATCTTCCTGACGACTGTTGGTATTAAAGCCTATTTAAACATTGAAACTAATAAATCGTTTACCATTGCTGTTATTCCTTCTGCAGTCATCTTTAGCTGTTGGGCGATTTATATCACCTTTGCTGGTTAAGCGGTGATATTATGAAAAAAGCGATAATTATCACTTTAGTGGCAGTGGCTCTTGTAGCCACTGCTTACTTCAAAAAAACAGGCCAGTCATCTGATGTTGAAGTAAAGGTGGCAGAAGTTCAACTTGAAGAAATAAAAAGCTCAATCTTGGCCTCTGGTACCTTGGTTTACAAAGAACAAGTGCAATTACGCTCTGAAGTGATAGGTCGCGTAAGCGAAATGTTAATCGAAGAGGGTGATCCGGTATCAAAAGGCCAAGTGTTAATGCGACTTGAGCCAAAAGCCTTTAAAGCTGACGTAGAACAACAAGCGGCATTTGTTAGAATTCAGACTATTGCCATTGAACGTCAAAAGAAACAGTTAGAAAACTTAAAGGCTCAATGGCAGAGAAAACATGATCTATTTAAACGTAAAATCTTAGATCAAGATGCTTACGAGCAAATAGACAACCAATACGCTTTGGCAAAAATTGACTTAAGATCTCGCCAAGAATCTTTAGCTCAAGCTCGAGCGGCACTTGATAAAGCAGAAGAAAGGTTATCAAAAACGGTATTTAGATCGCCAATTGATGGTATCGCCACTTCTGTTGATATTAAAGAAGGTGAAACGGCAATCAGTGGCACAACAAATATAGTTGGCTCTGATCTGATCACTTTAGCGGATCCGTCAAACATCCTTATTGAAGTTGAAGTTGATGAAGCTGATATTGCCAATGTGAGTGTCGGCCAAAGCGCAGATATTTTTGCTGTGGCATTTCCTGATACACCGTTAACAGGAACAGTACAAAATATAGCAACATCGGCGAAGAGGGCGTTGGGGCGTCAAGGTTTAAGTTTTACCGTTAAAATATTGTTAGAGGATGCTGCAGACGTCGCTGTTCGACCAGGTATGAGTTGCCGGGCAGAAATTTATACTCAACAAAAATCAGAGACGGTAGCGGTACCAACAGAGTCTGTTATTTCTAGTGAAAACGAAAAAGATGCCACTAAACAAGACAACCATGAAAGCCACGTGTTTGTGCTAGTTGATGGTAAAGCGCACAAGCGCATTGTTGAATTAGGTATCTCAAATGATAGGTTACAGGAAGTAACTAAAGGCATAAATGTTGGAGACAAAGTGATCATTGGCCCAGCACGAGCACTAGATAAGTTAAAGGATGACCAAGCCGTTAAGGTATCAGAGCAAGAGGCATAATATGGATAACAAACAAACCGTTATTCGATTAGAAGATATTGCAAAGAGCTATAACATGGCCGGTGAAGAGTTTTTTGCTTTAAATAACTTTTCGCTAGATATCTTTCAAAATGACTACCTTGCCATCATAGGTCCATCAGGATCAGGTAAATCAACCTTAATGAATATCTTAGGGTGTTTAGATTCACCTTCGCGTGGTGCCTATATATTGAAGTCACAAAATGTCGCTGCGTTGAGTGAAGCTGAGTTGGCCGCGGTTAGAAATTTAGAAATTGGTTTTATATTTCAAAGTTTTAACCTATTGCCTAGAGCTACTGCATTACAAAATGTAATGCAGCCTTTGATTTATCGTGGTCTAAACGTAAAAGAGCGAAAAGCCATGGCGATTGAGGCGTTAACCCGTGTTGGGTTGGCTGAAAGAGTAAATCACTTGCCAAATCAGTTGTCTGGTGGCCAGCGCCAACGTGTAGCTATTGCGCGTGCACTTGTAACTAAACCTGCAATTTTGTTAGCCGATGAACCAACAGGTAATCTTGACTCATCGACCACGGCTGAAATTATGACACTGTTTGATCAGCTTTATAACGAGGGACAAACCTTGATCATTGTTACCCATGAACAAGATATTGCAGATCGTTGTAAACGGGTGATCAGGCTAATGGATGGGCAGTTAGTCTCTGATACTTTGACTAATGAACATGGCGAGGAGGCTCGAGTTGTCTAGTTTTTCATTTAAGCTGATAGAAAGTTGCCGCTCCGCTGTATTGTCGGTAAAAGCGCATGGTTTTAGAAGTTTTCTTACCACCTTGGGCATTATTATTGGTGTAGCATCCGTTATTGCTGTTGTATCCGTTGTGCAAGGGTTAAGTAGTAGCATCACCGCACAGTTTGACGGCATGGGCACCAACGTAGTGTCAATTAATTCTCATACGCCACTCGAGGAGAGACTGCAGGGAAAAATTGCTAAGTTAACTTATAGAGATTTCTTGGAAATCAAATATAAAGTACAAGGTATAAAAAATATTACGCCTACCGTTGCTGCGGTTGGACCTAATGGATTAGTTCAGTATAAAAGCGAGTCAACCACTACACGGGTTATCGGTACAGGGGCATCATATCAAGCTTTATATGGTATTTACCCTGAACAAGGGCGCTTCTTTAATTCAAGTGACGATAAAACGCGCCGACGTGTTGCTGTGCTTGGTCCATCGATTGTCGACAAATTAGAGATGAAAGGTGAGGTTGTAGGCCAATACATCAAAATTGGTGGTGAGTGGTTTAAAGTCATAGGTGTGCTTGAAAAATTGGGCAAAATGTTTGGCTTTGACCAAGACGACTACGTGCTTTTACCTTATTCAACAACACAAGCTTTGCTTGGTGGAGCACAAGAGCCTGATATCAGTATTTCATTACAAGTAGTAAATGCTGATGACATAGATAAGGTTAAGCAACATATTACTAACTTGCTTCGTCGCTCGCATACGCTATCTGAAGATGATAGTGATGATTTTAAAATAAGTACCGCTGAGCAAATGTTAGATACGGTAAATAAAATCACATCAAATACTACTATGGTGTTAAGTGGTGTTGTTGGTATTTCTTTGCTTGTAGGTGGTATTGGTATCATGAACATCATGTTGGTATCAGTGACTGAACGTACTCGTGAAATTGGTATTCAAAAAGCATTAGGTGCGACAAGGGTTGATATATTGCTACAGTTTCTTGTTGAAGCGGTTGTATTGTGTCTATTGGGCGGCTTGATTGGTTTGGCATTAGGATACGGCGCTGGCGCATTAGTTAGTAGTGCCATTGACTTACCCGATGCACAAGTTCCAATGTGGGCGGTGATGTTGTCGTTTGGTTTCAGTGCTGGTGTAGGGTTACTTTTTGGCATAATACCCGCAGCTAAAGCAGCAAACCTTGATCCAATTGATGCTTTAAGATACGAATAGAACGTAACAACATATACGCAAATAAATTGGTATAAGCGTTTTATTAAATTTCAGGCATAAAAAAACACAGCTCAAAGGCTGTGTTTTTTTGAATCAAAATTATTCGTTTGATTCTTCTAAATCAATCGGTGTGATACTAGATGCGTGATGTCCTTTTGGACCTGCATTTAGCTCATAATCCACGTCTTGACCGGCTTTTAACGTACGGTATCCATCCATTTGAATTGTCGAGTAATGAGCGAAAATGTCTTCACCACCGTCATCCGGACGAATAAAACCAAAACCTTTTGCGTTATTAAACCATTTCACTTTACCGTGAGCCATACATCAACTTCCTTCTAAATTCATCGGTAATTAGGTATGCTTCCCCAAAAACACACTACATATTGTCCAGTGACTAAAATTTAGTCACATCCATAAATGTAGATAATTAAATTAAATAGTCAAGTCCATTTCACAAATAATTAACGTTTGAAATGGTTAATTTCATAAAATTGTTGAAGCAAATTTTTCACACAGAGTCTAATATAAAAGAATGAGTAATTGGAAAGAAATGTTTGATTCTCAGGAACTGCTTGAAGAAGACGTTACTGAGCAGCATCAAAAACCGCCAATGTACAACGTAATACTGTTAAACGACGACTATACGCCAATGGATTTCGTAATAGAGGTATTAAAGAAGTTTTTTGGGATGAACGACGAGAAAGCGACGGATGTTATGCTCGAAGTTCACTATAAAGGGAAGGGCCGTTGTGGCACATATACTGCAGAAGTAGCAGAAACTAAAGTGAGCCTGGTATGTGATTATGCAATGGAGAATCAACACCCATTGTTATGTACCATGGAACAAGCCTGATTTTTGCGAGATGTTGAGTGGAGTAGCCTATGTTAAACAAAGACTTAGAAATTTCCTTAAATATGGCCTTCCGTCAAGCGAAGGAATCCCGTCATGAGTTTATGACCGTCGAACATTTGTTGTTGGCGTTATTAGACAACCCTTCATCTATTGAAGCGTTGAAAGCTTGTGGCGCAGATATGGCAAAACTTAAAAAAGAGCTGTTAGATTTCATTACTGAAACGACTCCTGTAATTCCTGAGGGAGAAGAGGAGAGAGAAACTCAGCCGACTTTAGGTTTTCAACGCGTTTTACAGCGGGCAGTGTTTCATGTCCAATCGTCGGGTAAAAACGAAGTTAATGGCTCTAACGTACTTGTCGCTATTTTTAGCGAGCAAGAATCACAAGCGGCATATTTTCTGAAAAAATCTGATATTAGCCGTTTAGATATTGTTAACTTTATTTCACACGGTATTGCTAAAGTGGATATGCATCCTTCGGATAAAGCATTGGAAGATGCTACCTCACACCATGAGGAAGAACCGCGCACCGTCGAAAACTTTGCAACTAACCTTAACGAAGTTGCTAAAAGTGGCAAAATTGATCCGCTTATCGGTCGTGAAAGTGAGTTAGAGCGGACATTACAAGTATTGGGTAGACGCCGAAAAAACAATCCATTGTTTGTTGGTGAAGCAGGCGTAGGTAAAACAGCCATTGCTGAGGGCTTAGCGTCACTTATTGTGTCTGAAAAGGTACCAGAATTTCTTGCTGACACCACCATTTATTCACTTGATTTAGGTGCATTATTAGCGGGAACTAAATACCGTGGTGATTTTGAAAAACGCTTTAAGTCTTTACTTAAAGAATTAGAGCAAGAAGGCAACGCTATTTTATTCGTTGATGAAATACACACCATCATTGGAGCTGGTGCTGCGTCTGGCGGCATGATGGACGCTTCAAACTTAATCAAACCCTTGTTGTCATCTGGAAAACTGCGTTGTTTAGGCTCTACAACATATCAAGAGTACCAAAGTATTTTTGAAAAAGACCGCGCATTGGCGAGACGTTTCCAAAAGATCGATGTAGTCGAGCCAAGTGTTGATGATACAACCAAAATACTGCAAGGTTTGAAAGAAAAATACGAAGCTCATCATGGTATTCGTTATACCAACAAAGCGCTAAGAGCTGCTGCGCAGTTGTCAGCTAAATATATAAATGAGCGATTTTTACCCGACAAAGCCATTGATGTAATTGATGAAGCTGGAGCAAAACAACAGCTCGTTAATGCTGATAAACGCAAAAAAGTGATCAATGACATCGATATTGAGTCAATCGTAGCGAAAATGGCTAGAATTCCGGAAAAATCGGTTTCAAGTAGCGAGAAAGATAATCTACATACATTAGATAGAAACTTAAAACTGGTGGTATTTGGTCAAGATCATGCGATAGATGAATTAACGTCTGTTATTCGTTTATCAAGAGCTGGCTTAGGTCAAGAAAATAAACCGGTTGGTTCCTTCTTATTTGCCGGCCCTACAGGTGTAGGTAAAACCGAAATTACACAGCAATTAGCTAAAGTATTAGGGGTCGAGTTGCTAAGATATGACATGTCTGAGTATATGGAAAAACATGCTGTTAGCCGGTTAATTGGTGCTCCTCCTGGATATGTTGGATACGAGCAAGGTGGATTACTTACTGATGCTGTAATAAAACACCCTCATGCGGTGGTTTTACTTGATGAAATTGAGAAAGCGCATCCAGACGTATACAACATTTTGCTACAAGTAATGGACCACGGTACCTTAACAGATAATAACGGCCGTAAAGCAGATTTCAGAAATATTACTCTTGTGTTAACAACCAATGCTGGTGTGACGGAAACGACGCGCCAATCAATTGGTTTTAAACAACAAGATCATAGCTTCGATGCAATGAATGAAATCAACAAGGTGTTTTCACCAGAATTTAGAAATCGCTTAGATAATATTATTTGGTTTAATCACCTATCTGATGAAGTCATTCAGCAAGTTGTTGATAAATTTATCGTAGAGTTGCAAGCGCAATTAGATGATAAAGGTGTATCTCTGGAATTAACAAAAGAAGCTAAAAAATGGTTAGCAGTTCATGGTTATGATAAAGCGATGGGGGCTAGACCTATGGCAAGACTAATTCAAGAACAGCTGAAAAAGCCACTAGCTAATGAGTTACTTTTTGGTGAATTAGTTAATGGTGGCGTCGCTAAAGTCTGTGTTAAAAAGGACGAAATTTTCTTGAGCTATGAAGCTAAAAAAGAGCTAATTGAACATCAGTAGTTTTAGTAAGGTTTTTTGGTGATTGATTAAGGCATTGCTTAGGCAATGCCTTTTTAATTATACAAACTTCAAAAACTATAAATAAAAATTCTAATTAAATATTAACTAATGAATACAGTTGTATAGCTTCATTTCTATCAAGTTTTAACATTAAAGTAACAGCTTAACATTTGTTTACAGTTTAAAAATTCTCTAAATTTAAAATAGTAAACAATGGATATGTTTTTAGGTAACGCGTTACCTTTATGTTGTAGTAATAAACTTGGAGCTGCTTATGAATATCAATTCTAATTCACGTTTATGTTATGGAGATGCCAAGCTGGTTTCAGTATTGGCTTATGTAACTGTTATTGGCTGGGTAGTAGCCGCGTTTATTTATGGCAACCATAAATCTTCTTTTGCACGCTTTCATTTGAGAGATTCCTTAGGGTTAATTTTGACCGCGGCACTTTTTCTGTTAATTCCTTTTATTGGTTGGGTACTGAGTTTAGGCGTTGCTTTGTTATGGTGCCAAGGTTTTTACCATGCGATTTCTGGAAAAAGAACACACTTATCTTTGGTAGGCGACTTTTATCAAAAACACTTAGATTTTATTCGTTGAGCTTTGTTGAACCTTTCAAAAGCGTAAAACAGTTTATTTGCCTTTGGTAAAATTAATTTGTTTATCGATAAGCCAATTGAAATTTACAGCAAGGTAATTTCTGGCGTTTAGCTAGGGGATATGTTTAAATTTACAGTAAAAATATAACAAAGATATTTCACTGTGATCTACCTCTATCCAGCCAATAAAATGGAAACGCTGGTTGAACTTGCCAGCAAAATTCAGACTATCTCACCACTGCCTATCTTTGCTAAAGAAGTTATGGTTGTTCAAAATGCTGGTATGCAGCATTGGCTTAGTATGTCGCTGGCAAATTGTCAGGGTATTAGCTTTAACTTTAGCTATAAATTACCTGCACAATTTTTATGGAATTTAGTACATGAATTAACACCTGAACAGGTTGTCGCAGAGCAAGATCCTTTTTCTAGAGAAGCGCTATCATGGCGGATATTTGCCTTACTTGGTACAGATGAAGCCAAAGAAGACCAAGTGTTTACCGAAGTGACACAATATTGGTTAAAAGATGGCACCGAAGACCCATTAAAACGTTATCAACTGTCTTGTGAACTGGCAGACTTGTTCGAGCAGTATTTGGTTTTCCGCCCAGATTGGATAAACGCCTGGCATGATCAACAAGCCGTGTCAGAAAAAATGATGAGCGAAAGTTTTGTTGCACAAGAGCCGTGGCAGCGTAAATTGTGGCAAATGTTAACGCGAGAACAAGCATACAATCCTGAATCATTGGTTAAACGTGCGATAGAGCATTTAGCGGATAATAGCGAGGTTTTGCCTAAGCGCATTAGCTTTTTTGGTATTAATGCCATGGCGCCTATGTGGTTAGAGTTTATAGAAGCTCTCAGTGAACATACTCAAGTACATTTTTTCCATCTTAACCCTTGTTTTTCCTATTGGGGTGACCTTATCACTGAAAAGCAAGCAATGAGAAGTATCAGTGCTTGGACAGATAACTTAGCCCAAATGAATGAATCGGTTGGTAATCCTTTGTTAGCCAATTTAGGCCAGCAAGGCCGTGAGTTTCTATCTATGGTGCAAGGACATGCGACCATGAATATTGAAGCATTTAGCACAGTTGATGACCGTTGTGATACTGAGTTATCTGTTCTAGGGATGATACAACAAGATATTTTGCAATTGATTGATAAACGTAGTCAGCCAATAGATAAGCAAGATGATTCTATCGTGTTAACCAGTTCACATAGCGCTTTGCGAGAAGTTCAAGGTTTACATGATTGGTTATTGCATCAGTTCAATAAAGATAAAACGTTAACTCCTAAAGATATATTGGTCATGTGTCCACACATTGAAGAATATGCGCCATACGTAAATGCGGTGTTTACGCGAGGCTGGCAAAATATTGCTGATGATGTGCCACCATTACCATGCTCTATCGCAGACCGAGTATTAATAGATGCCGATCCGATTATCGCCTCGTTTGCCGAGTTACTTACCTTACCAGATAGTCGTTTTCAAGTTAGCCAAATTATTTCTTGGCTTCGTATTGCATCAATTCAAGAAAAACACCAATTATGTGACGAAGATCTAAATAAAATCGTCTATTGGCTGGACAAGGTGCATATCCACTGGGGGCGTGATCAAGCGCACAAAGCAGAGATACTTGGACTAGAGCAGGCTAGCAATACGTTTACTTGGCAATACGGTATTGAGCGCCTAATACAAGGTATTGCTTACAGCGATGAAGAAGTTATTTTTGATGATGTACTTTTATGTCCCAATGTAGAAAGCTCAGACACATTATTGTTAGGTAAGTTACTAGAGGTATTAGAAAGGCTGCAACTTTTCAGTCAAGCGTTAACGTCGCCTCGCACGCCAACAGAGTGGCATCTTTACTTGAAGAGTATGGTATCTAGCTTTTATGACGATAAATACGACAGTGTCGACTTAATCGATAAAGCTCTAGAAGATTTATTAACGTATTGTCACGATGGGGAGTTTGACCAACCAATCGAACTTGCGATAGTACGCGAGTTTTTAACTAATCATTTCAGCCAGCCAGATCCCGGAAGGCAGTTCATGGTTGGCCAAGTAACATTTTGCTCTATGGTTCCTATGCGCAGTATTCCTTTTAAAATTATTGCAGTATTAGGTTTAAATGACGGTGAGTTTCCGCGTGTAAGACAACCCTATAGCTTTGACTTAATGAGCCAAAGTGCAGGGCGCTTAGGGGATAGATCGCGTCGCGGTGACGACAGATATTTATTTTTAGAAGCTATTATTTCAGCCAGACAAGCGCTTTATCTTAGTTACCAAGGTAAAAACATAAAAAATAACAAAGATAAACAAGCGTCAATTGTACTGACTGAATTAATGGAATACTTAGCTTCTGGTTATGGCTGGCAATGTTTCAATGGAAAAACAGCCAACATTAGGCAGTTAGCAATGCAGCCTTACAGCTTGGCCAATTATCAAGGAAAGTACGCAAGTTTTGACAAAAATTGGCTTCGAATATCGCCACAAATACAAAACGAAACGGCAAGTGAAAAAGGCACTATTGGCTTTTCAGAGATATTGCCTGAACAAGTAGGCGATAAAATTAGTTTAACCGTTGAACAATTAGTCAGGTTTTTCAATCATCCAGCAAAACACTTTGCAAACAAACAGCTATCTCTATTTTTAGATACATCGGCTATTGAGCTTAGTGATGAAGAGCCTTTTGCTGCTGATCACCTCAGTAAATATTTACTAAAGCAAGTGTCGCTTAATGATTTAGTGATGAATAAGCAATCAGGCGATGTTTCTTCTCGATTAGCGTATTGGCAACATTATGCAAGACTAACAGGGCATTTTCCTGAGCTACCATCAACTGAAGCAGAATTAGATAAGCTGCTAACCGATTCTCACATTTTATTTGATCATATCGAGCAGCAATCAACAAACGATTTAATTGAAATTGAGCACACAATTCAGTTAAAAATAACACTGGATAGTGGAGCAACCATTGAAGTTGAAGTTAGCGCTAAAGGTGTTCAGCGAGATGACCAATTAATTGTGTATCGCAGCAGCACACCAAAGGCATCTGATGTGTTATCCATGTACTTATCACTACTGATATTAAAAGATCGTCATGACTTAAATGGTGCTACAGGGTTTTATTTTAATAGCAAGGCACAGCAAAATGTCGTAGCTAAATGCCAGCATACTGATAGCACTACATTAAATAATATCGTTAAATGGTATTTAAAGGGTCAATCTCAGCCACTTTTGATTAACGCAAATTTGGCATATGAAAAGTTTAGCAAGAAAAAATTTGAACAAAGTCATTTGGATAAGTTTTGGTTAGACGCCAATCAAGCGGCTGGCTATGTTAACGATCCTTACATGCAGTATTTTTTCCCAAATCCACCAAAATTGGACGATATCGCTTGTGTGTTTGACGATATTTACCTCGATATTTTCAATGCAGTTGTTGTGGAGAAGCAGTAATGCAAGATAAAAAAGCACAACAACTTGTTGTACAAGACATGCCACTAGAGAACATTCATTTAATTGAAGCTAGTGCTGGTACAGGTAAAACGTTCAATATTACGCGCATTTATTTACGACTTTTACTAGAAAAAAAACTGACGGTGCAACAAATCCTAGTGATGACGTTCACCAAGGATGCAACAGAAGAGTTGAAAGGTCGAATTGACCTAGCGATACGCGATACTTTAGTTAATTGGTCGTCATTGACGCAAAACGATCCTTTCTTCCTAGCATTATCAACTAAAATCAGCGAACAAGATGCAGCAGTGCTGTTAAAAAAAGCCCTGTTATTTCTTGATGAGGCGGCGATATACACCATTCATGGCTTTTGTAAAACAGTACTTAGCCAACATGCTTTTAGCACAGGAATGTCTTTTCAAGCCAATTTAGAAGGTGATCAAGCTAATGTTAACTTACAAGCTATTCAAGATTGGTATCGACAAATTGCCTTGGTTTCGCTAGATAAAGCCGAACGTTTAATGGCGTTTTACCCAACACCAAACCACTTCAATCAAACCTTTGGGCAATTGATTGGCTTTAATGGTGAGATTGAGTTAGTGGATGAAGTGTCGATTATCGACAAGTTCACTCAACAAGCAGCGAGTGCAATTAATCAATTACATCTTCATCAAGCATTTTTGTTTGAGCACCTTGTTGACACAAAAAAGGGCGAAGAAAAAGCAAAACGCATTGAAGAGTATGAGCAGTTAATCGATTGGTTGGTAGCGTGCCGGGACGATTATCAACATTGTCAACAAGCCATGCCTGTTGCTTTTATCGATGGCAAACGATTTTCCCGCTCAAAGGTGAAAGATGAAATAAAAGCGATTTTTACTGAAGTTAGCGAAATCAAAGTAGACAAAGATAAGTTGCTAAAAAACATCGAACAAAGCCGAGTTTTTGCTTTCATTAAGCAAAGTTTGCCACAAATTAATGAACTTGTTGAAAAAGCTAAGCAGCTAAAAAATGCACTAGATTTTGATGATTTGATCACGTGTTTAGCCGATAAACTGGGCACGGATACAGGCAAGGCGTTAAACCAAACACTAAGAGCACAATACCCATTTGCACTTGTTGATGAGTTTCAAGATACCGATCCCTATCAATATGCGATTTTAAAGTCTCTTTATTATCAACAGCCCAACGTTGGCCTGATGATGATTGGGGATCCTAAACAAGCGATTTATGGCTTTAGAGGTGGGGATATCTTTACCTACTTAGCGGCAAGAGCACAAGCTACGTATTGCTGGAATATGGATACTAACTGGCGCTCAAGTGCGTCTATGATCACCAGTTACAACCGCTTGTTTTATGGTGCTTCATTACATCTTGATGCTAAACCTGTTTTTGGCTATGGCATTGATTATCAGCCAGTTAATGCTTCACCTAAAGCGCATAATACACTGGACGAACCTGCCTTAGAATTTATTGTTTTTCCTAATGAGAGCTCTAAGGCTGTTGCTCAAACATTTCGTTCTGTGATGGCCAATTGGTGTGCCAATGAAATAGCAGAAATATTAGCGGATACTCAACGAAGTGTTCGCGCTAAAGATATCGCTTTGTTAGTTAGAGATGGTACAGAAGCTGCCGATGTTAAATTGGCACTTCAGCAAGCAGGTTTGTCATCCGTATATTTAAGTGATCGGGCTAATTTGTGGCAAAGCGAACATGCAAACGATTTACTTAACGTGCTTAGAGGGATTTTTCATGTCGAAAATGAAAGATTGTTCAGCGCCGCCATAGCCAATCATTTATTTGGCTACACGCCGCAAGAGTTTGCTGCTCTTTTGCATGATGATAATCAATGGCAAGCACTTAAAATCACTTTTGAGCAGTTAAAGCAGGTTTGGCAGCAGCAAGGTTTTATTACTATGGCGCTCAAACTGATGCATGAATCTTTTGTGGTAAGTGGTGAAAACCAAGAACGTACTTTGACTAACTTATTGCATCTATTTGAACTTTTACAACACGCGAGCCAGCAAAAAAAGCAGCCAGAGGAACTATTACATTGGTTCGAACAACAAATATTGACAGAGAGCGGTGATAACGAGGTAGAGCTTAGGTTAGAAAGTGAATCCGATCTGATCAGGATCATAACTCAGCATGGTAGTAAAGGTCTTGAATATCCTTATGTATTTATTCCTTTTGCTACACGGCACAAGGATCCTATTCGTTTTGGCAATCAAACACGTCAGTTGATCAAGTACCATGACGAACAAGGTATAGAAAGAGTTAGCTTGTCGGGTGATGCTAAAGCGTATCAAGCAATGGCTGATGAGCAATATGCCGAGACCATTCGTTTGTTGTATGTCGCAATAACTCGAGCCGAGCAAAAATGTTATTTGTTGACTACAGCATTTGACAAGTATCACGCGTCGCCATTAGGTAAAACCTTGGCCTGGCAAGCGGATGAAGATATTGAACAGAGTTTACAGCAGTTAGCGAGTGAACTCCCACATGATATAAAAGTTACCATAGCGCAACCAATTGCGACGGTTCAACAACATTCATCAACGTGTAACGAGATAACGCCAGTAGTTAGCGAGTTTAACGCAAAAATTGAGCGAGATTGGTGGTTAAGCTCATTTACCGCATTAAGCAGGAATATTCGTGATATTGGTGTTTCATTGCCAGTTCGAAATGATGATATGGTTAATGAAATAGATTCTTCGATTATGAATCAAAGTGATATTGCAACTTTAAGCTTTGATTTAGAGAAGGGAGCGCGTTCTGGTAATCTGCTTCACGATATTTTAGAGCATACAGACTTTGAACACATAGACTGGCCAACAAGTAGTGAATGGTCGTTGAAAAAATATGGTGAGTTACCTAAACCGTACCAAGTGGAAGATTTATATCAGTGGCTAGAGCAAATTGTTACCTGCCGTTTTAAACTAAATGATGATTCGTTTTGCTTGGCTCAATTATCTAATGCTAGTTGTTTAAAGGAAGTAGAGTTTTATTTTCCTTTAAATAAAGTCTCTACCGCAAAGATAAGTGACTTTTTATCGTCTCATCGCCGCGATATGCAACAGCATTTTCAGTTGTCACGTTTGGGCAGCCAAATTGCGTTACCTTCGTTTTCAACGTTAAAAGGCATGATGCACGGTTTTATTGATTTGGTATTTGAGCACAATGGTAAATATTACGTGTGTGATTACAAATCGACGCATTTAGGAGGGCAGTATCAAGATTACCTTGCTAAAGAACTAGCCAATGATATTCAACAACACCATTACGATTTGCAATACTGCATCTATGCACTTGCTCTGCACCGCTATCTAAAACATGCTTTGCCTAATTATCAAGCTCATCAGCATTTTGGTGGCGTGATTTACTTGTATTTACGTGGTGTATCAAAAGAGACTGCAGATCAAAATGGTGGTATGTATTTTTGTCCAAGTAATCTACTAGATGTGGAAGCCTTGGATAAAATATTTCTAGGTGAAGCGTCTGGTGCAGATTTATTGGGAGAACAAGTATGACTAATGCAGTAGATGTTGTAGTAGAGCCTAATAAATCAGCGCAAGTATATTTGCCGTATTCAACTTTTGCTGAAGCTCAAGCAAAACTATTTGGCATCGAAGCAATTGATTTTTTCTTGGCTAAAAGTCTATTGCCAACTGTAGTTAAACGTTTTGATGCAAACAATGTGATCAACGATGCAGACCAAGCGCAATTGTTTCATTTAATCGTTGAGCTAAATCGTTTACTTCGAGCTGGGCACACCTGTTTACCGATCAGTGAAATAGCATCACAATGTGTATGCCGAAAAAACGATGTATTTGGCAATATCACTCATCAAGGGTTTTATTTTGACAATGCGGAAAGATTAAACGCATTACTGTTGCAAGTAGCACAAATTGAACAAGCAAAATTGCCTTTAGTACTATCAAACGGCAGTTTGTATTTAAGGCGTTATTATACTTTTGAACAAGAAGTGATTGGTTTTTTAAAAGCAAAAAACCAGCAATTTACTTTACCTTCAGGGCAGGAGCTAGCTTGTTATCAAAACATCGTTTCAACACTGTTTCCTGAAACTGCATCTGAGCACTCATCAACACAAGCTGATATAGACTGGCAACAAGTTGCTGTAGCTAATGCGATAAATAAAACCTTCACTGTTATTGCCGGTGGTCCAGGAACAGGTAAAACCTACACTGTTACAAAGTTGTTGGCTGCACTGGCTATGTTAGCTGATGATAACTTGATCATTAAATTAGTAGCACCAACTGGTAAGGCGGCACAACGGTTATCAGAATCTATCGCTAATGCTTTACTTGGTTTTAAAGGCATTATTGATCAAAATATTTTAGATAAAATTCCAACCACAGCACAAACATTACATCGTTTATTAGGTGTAATACCCAACCAAGTAAACTTTAAACATGATCAACACAATTTATTAAAACTTGATGTGTTATTAGTTGATGAAGTGTCTATGGTAGATTTGCCCATGATGGCGCGACTGTTTAGAGCACTCCCTCCGCATTGTAAAATTATTATGTTAGGCGATGCCCAGCAATTACCATCGGTGGCAGCGGGTAGTGTTTTAGCTGATTTAACGCCTTCTACCACGGCTAAATTTAGCCAACAAAATGCTAATTATTTGGCTAAAACTACTTCGTTTCAATCATTTCCTGTGTCAAAGAAAGAGCCGCTTGATTATTTAACGTATTTAACTTTTAGCCGACGTTTTGCCGGGGACGGCGGTATTGGTCAATTGTCAAAGTTAGTCATTGCAGGCCAAAGCGAACAAAGCTGGCAACTTGTTCAGCATGGCCAATTAAACGTTGAGCACGAGTTAAACTTTATTTCACCCGATGATCAAGAAGGCATGCTTGAATTGGCATATCAGCGGTACAGTGCAGTGTGTACAGCAGAAAACTTACCTCAAGCGTTTTCATTGTTAGTTGAATTTCGCGTATTATGCGCAATGCGTGTGGGAGAAGCGGGTGTTGAGCAAATCAACGCAGCGTTAGAGCAGCGCATGTCACCATTTAATGCGCGCTTGTATCACGGTAAGCCAATAATGATCACAACAAATGACTATGGATTAGATCTGTACAATGGCGACATAGGTTTGATTTGGCGCAATGAAGAAGATCAACTTATGGCGTATTTTGAACAACCTGATGGTAGCTTCCGAGCGTTATTGCCTTCTAGGTTACCTGCGTTTGAAACTGTTTATGCGATGACTATCCATAAAACACAGGGCAGTGAGTTTTCACACGTTGTTATGGTTTTACCTCAAACGAGTGACAGTCAGTTATTAACTCGTGAATTGATTTATACAGGTATTACCCGAGCTAAAAAGAACTTTTCATTAATGAGTAATCGCTCAGTTTGGAATCAGGCCGTTGAGGCACAAGTTAAACGTTTTTCTGGAATCAAAGATATAAATTAATATGAAACTTCAATCTATCGATAAATCTACTTACCGCCATAAACTGAATCGCATTATTGTCGGCTTTGTTTTAGGTTTTGCTGCGCAATCAATTTTATTTGGTACCTTGTTTATTGAGCTATTTACTTTCGGTGATATTCCCCAAACCCTTGCTGAAGGAGAAGAGCCGCGCAGTAATTTTAAATTTAACTTAGCTGGTGTAATCGTCGGTTTAGTTGTTAGCGGCGCAGTTTTACACCGTTTAAGAGAAACGACCTATTTTACTGAGGTTTATTATGTTTGGCAGGTCAAACAGGTTCAGAACTTAATTTATCGAAAACTAAGTAAGATTAACAAAGCAGCATTTGAACAACATGATGCTGATGCGATGAGAATACTTAATTATTATTATGAAAGCTTAAAGCAAGTTTATCAGCTAGACGATAATACATTAACGATGACCAAGGTGAATAATGATCATCAAAAGGTAGTAGAACTTGCTGAGAGTCACCATATTTCATTTGAAAACTATGAATTTGATAAGGCACAATTAGCTCAATTTTGACAAGGAGATAAAGCATGATTGGCTACGTAACGTTAGGAACAAACAATATCGAAAAAGCGGCGCAATTTTATGATCAGTTACTTGCTTCTCTGGGCGCTACTCGGTTTATGGAGTCAGATCGTTTGATCGCCTGGGCAGTTTCTCCTGAACAACCGGCGTTTTGTGTTGTAAAACCTTATGATGGTGAAAGTGCATCTGTAGGCAATGGTGTCATGATAGCCTTATCTGTAGATTCGCCTGATAAAGTGGATGCACTTTATCAAAAAGCACTTTCGTTAGGCGCTACGTGCGAAGGAGAGCCAGGTCCTCGTCAATTAGCTGGCGTATATGCGGCTTATTTTAGAGACTTAGATGGAAATAAACTAAATGTCTTTAATTTTGCTGTAACACAAAGTTAACGACACTAAGGAGTACTTTCGAGTACTCCTTTTTTACATTAGTTAAAATATCGGTAGACTGGTATACCAGTATTAATTAAAAAGAAGAAAAATATGGATAAATCTACATCATTTAATAGCGCACTCGTGGCATTGTCGCTTATTTTTTCACCTCAACTATTAGCCAAGGACAATACTCCCTTTTCTATCGCTATTCATGGCGGTGCTGGTACCATCAGTAAAAGCAAATTTACCCCAGAAAAAGAAAAGGCTTATCGTGCAAAACTGCAAGAAGCGGTAGACGCTGGTTATAAGGTGTTAGAACAAGGTGGAAGTAGTTTAGATGCAGTAACAAAAGCCGTAAATATATTAGAAAATTCGCCGTTTTTTAATGCTGGAAAAGGCGCGGTTTATACCTATGATGAAACTCATGAAATGGATGCCTCAATCATGTACGGTAAAAATCGCCAAGCTGGTGCAGTGTCGGGTGTAAAACATATTGAAAATCCAATTAATTTGGCTCGATTGGTGATGGAAGAGTCTGTGCATGTCATGTTAAGTGGGGCTGGCGCTGAAGAGTTCGCTGTTTCACATGGTGTGCCTTTAGTTGACAACAAGCTATTTGATACAGAAAGTCGCTATAAAGCGTTACAACGAGCAAAAGAAAAGTTCAAAAAAGAGCGAGAAAACAAAGACTACCAAGCTGCTCATCAAAGCCTAGATACCGAGTATAAAGTTGGCACTGTTGGCGCTGTTGCACTAGATAAAGCTGGTAATATTAGTGCTGCAACCAGTACAGGCGGTATGACAATGAAACGCTATGGCAGAGTCGGCGATTCACCAATAATTGGTGCAGGTACTTTTGCTGATAATAATTCTTGTGCGGTATCAGCAACTGGTCATGGCGAGTATTTTATACGCTATAACGTTGCTGCTGATATTTGTGCACGTGTGCAATATCAAGGGAAAACCATCGAACAAGCAGGGAATGAAGTTATTCACGACGTGTTATTACCCGTTGGTGGTACTGGTGGCGTTATTATCGTTGATACAAAAGGTAATGTTTCTATGCCATTTAATACCAAAGGCATGTATAGAGCTAGTCGCACTTCAACAGGTGAGTTTAAAGTTGGTATATTCAAAAACGACTAATTTTTTAATGCTGTCAGCATAGCTGCTGACAGCAAAGCATAGTCGTTTTGATTTAGTCTATCGTTAAACTCAAAACCACCAAAAACTTCAATCTTGTTAAAAGTAATTTGTATTTTTGTGTTTAGTGGATGTTATTCAACGCATCTGTTGTTTTATTTAGGTGTTAATTTTTAATGATTACTTTGTCTGGCATCCAAGTTTTTGATCTGTTTTTTCGTTTTTCATCGATAGGCATTCTGATTTGCACACTTATCCTCGTTGTACGAAGAGCTAAGGGTATTAATTCAAATATTACATACCCACTTATTGGCTTTTTGATATGTATTATCGGGTATATCCTATTAACGTTACCTATAGACAATGAACACTATGGCGGTATTCGACACGTTCTTTTACTGTTAACCGATGTCACACCGTTTGTCATATTATGGCTTGCACTAAGTTTGTTAAATCCTAAATTTAGCCTGTCAAATACAAACATTTTGGTGCTAGTGCCAATTGTTACTTATTTACTTTGGTTAGTTTATTTCTTTTTAGTTATAGGTGGCTACGGCATCATGCATGACGTTAATCATGCAATTGGTATTGTTACATTTATTGTTGTTATCTATTTATGTTTAAACGAATACTTTGACGACTTAAATAATCAACGTCGTAATAACAGACTTTTGCTCGTAGTAATGTGTGTTTGTTATATGATTGCACTTGTCGTATTCGAGTTTGTTCTCAAAGATTTTCGTAATTCTTGGCAGTTTAGTTTCGGGAATAGTTTGATTAACTTTGTGCTTGTTGGAATGTATTTGCTAAAAATTGTAAAAGAGTTCCAATTTGTTCCGTTCGATTCAGCTAAACCCGTTAAGGATGAAAGTGCGTGTGTCCAAAAACTTAATGAATGGATGGCTAATGGTGGATTTTTGCAGTCTAACCTGACCATTGGTGAGCTGGCTAAACAATTAAGTTTACCTTCTCATCAACTTAGAGTAGTGATTAATCAAGAATTAGGATTTAGTAATTTTTCACACTACTTAAACAGTTATAGAATTCCTTATATTTGCGAACAACTAAAAGATCCAAATAAAAAACAAATTCCGGTACTTACTCTAGCCTTAGAGTGTGGGTATGGTTCGATAGCTCCATTTAATCGTGCGTTTAAACAGCTAAAAGGGGTCACACCAACTCAATATCGTAATCAATTTTAAAATTGATCAGATGTTTTTAATATCGATAAGAAAATAATCTGGTTTTTCAGCACTATAACTTCCTCTCTAATACTTGGAAGTTAATATGAAAAATAGAATTATATTGAGTAGCCTGTGTTTACTTATTGTAAGCGGCTATTTTGTTTGGCCTGTATATTCTGCCTTAATGTACAAAGGCAAAGTGCCGATGATAGGCAAACCAAATTTAATCCAACCACAAAACCAACCACAACAAAGCTTAGTTTTTAATAGCAGATATGAAAAAACAGCAGATGAAGCAATTCAAGCATTGCTATCACATAACATTGCTGTTTCATCTCCAGGATATACGGCTGCGGTATCAATAAATGGTGAAAAGGTATGGGCTGGTAGTGTAGGTTGGGCGAATATAGAAAAACAAATAGCTATGACACCTACAACACAATTAAGAGTCGGTAGCACTTCTAAACTGCTTACTTCTGTTGGTTTAGCGAAGTTAATCAAGCAGGGGAAACTAAATTTAGATACCCCGATCAAAACTTATTTAAAAGATTTACCGAACATTAAATGGGACAAGATTACACCTAGACAGCTTGCCTCACATACTGCAGGCTTGCCTCATTATGGCCAAAATACAGAATTTTTTGGCAAGTTAACAACTTTAAAAGCTGATGAACATTTCACCAATGTTCAAGATGCATTAACTCTGTTTGATGATAGCGAATTGTTGTTTGAGCCGGGCGAGAAATTTGAATATTCGAGTTTAGGTACAGTACTTCTAAGTGCTGTTATGCAAGAGGCTGCTAACAAAAATTATCAAATTTATATGCAAGAGAATGTTTTAGAACCACTTGGATTGAAAAGTACAACGTTTGAAGCGCCGCATAATCAGCCTAAACAATTAGCTAGTTTTTACTGGAGAGATGAAAAAGCCCCTGAACTGTATAAAACGTGGATGAGTGTTGACTTAAGTCATCGTTTGGCCGCTGGAGGCTGGGTTTCAACTTCGCAAGATTTAGTTAAATTGGGGCAAGCATTTCTTAATGATGATTTTATTCCAGCAAAAGTGCGTGATGAATTTTGGACAGTGCAAAGACTAAATAGTGGTATTGAAAATCATCAAGGGTATGGAATAGGCTGGCGTATACATGAACTAGACTTAGGGCAAGGTTTTGAAAAACAGTTATATATGCACCATGGTGGGGTAAGTGCTGGGTCACAAAGCTTTTTGATGGTACTACCTAAATACCATATGTCGATAGCAATCAATGCTAATTTCAAAACTCAAAATTTTCGAGATTTTAACAAAGTATCTTATGAACTCGCCCGTTTATTTATTCGAGCACTAGAATCGGAATGATCTTTTAATTCTTATTTGCTTAAACAAACTCTAAAGTGCACATATAGAGCCGCTTCTTGTGTGCTTTTTTGTTTAAGTTACTCATTATATTTACGTGCAGATCTAAAAAACAAATTACATTATTGTTTGGGGAAGAATTAAAGCGTCTTTTGGCTTAAGGTGTTAGTTTGCTTCACGCTCGATTTTTGTTGAATATTACGAGAAACTAAATGACTAAAAAATTTTACTTGGTAATTATTCTTCTGTTATAAGTCTAAAGAATTATTTTGATAGAAAAACTCAACATGAAATTTTTAACAAAATCTGCAATTTTGCTAGTTACTTTCACGTTAATATCTGCATGTTCTGATGATGTAGGCAAAGTCAGTCTTGGGCTATTTACTACAAAAGACGTTGTTGTAGTCGCTAAAAAAGACCCAAAGATACCCGGCGTAACATGCCATATAAGCCACATTGAAGCAGATCTTGATTTTGCAGATCCTTCAGACATGAGCATTGCTTGTCGTCAAACAGGAGACATCACTGCAAGTCAAATCATGTCGATTGATAAGTCTAAAAATGGTGAGGTCGTATTCAAAGAGTCTAAAAGTATTTTGTTTAAGAGTTTGAAAGTTAGACGAATCTATGATGCTGAAAATCAAACTTTGATCTATTTGTCTTATTCGACAAAAGAATCTTCAGGTAGTCACCATCACTCATTGTCAACGGTGCCACTATATGGCACGAGTGCATTATCAACGCCAATTGAGGCAAATTAGATAAGATGAAGTTAATTAAGTCGCTATTTACCCCAAAACCTGTAATTGATGCCGATACCAAAGCTTGGTTATTTGATTGTGTCGCATGGGCTATTACTGAATTTGGACATCAAACATTTCAGCAACACACTTGTTTAGTTTTACCAAATAATAAATATTACCCTGGTCGGGTTGATAGCATTGAAGGGATGGCACAAAATATATTTGCTAAAACCGTTGAATATAGCAACATGCAACACTGGCCGCTTCTTTTAGTGAACCCTCAGCAGTGGCAAGGGCATCAAGTACCAACTATTCGATGTTCTGGTCAACTTCGTGACAATAACAGTCAGATTTTGTTGCCCGATCACCTTAATATTATTCAAATTGGTTACAACCCTTCGCAGGTTAATCAACCTCAGGACATGATTGCAACTTTGGTACAGCAGCTGGCAAGTGTATTGATCCGCGCAAGTCAAAGTACACCGCCTGGGGGGCAAAATATGATCCCAGCAGCGATTGACGTACTAAGCTGCATCATGGGCTTTGGCGTAATGTTTGCCAATACAGCTTATCAATTTAGGGGCGGGTGTGGATCTTGTTACAACCCGCATGCCAACAGGCAAGCTATTTTGCCGGAGAATGACATGCTATACGCCTTAGCGATATTTTGTGTATTAAAGCAAGTCCCGGTGTCAGAGGTAACGACTCATTTGAAAGCACATTTACGTTCTGTGTTTAAAGCGATGCATAAAGATGTAAGTAAAACGCTAAACCAAAGCCAAGGACATGCGCTGCAACTCATATATCAGCAAGGATAAAATTTTTTGCATAATAAGATGATATTTATGGGAATAAATTTTACTTTGTGACTAAGCTTAGAGAGAAAGTACAAGAATAGTTAAAAAGGGCTAACTTATGGAATCGTTGAAAGTTTCCGACTATATGAACCATTATCCTGTGACCTTTGCCCCCGAAATGGTAATTGAAGAGGCGTCATTGAGGTTTTTAAAAACCAAACAAATTGGTGGTCCCGTTATTAATGATAAAAAGCAATTGGTTGGTTTTTTATCAGAAAGTGACGTGTTAGCGACTATGCTTAAAACGAGTTACTATGGCGAACATATGTCTGATGTTTCTGATCTAATGCGCCCAGATGTACTGTCAGTAAAACCCTACGATAGTATTGTTGAGTTAGCGCAACAAATGCTTGGCAATAAACCTAAAGTTTATCCTGTAGTTGATGACGACGGACATTTGTTAGGAACAATTTGCCGTAACGACGTTTTAAGGGCAATTGATATACACCAACGTAGCAGGATTTCTCGTTAAGCGTTAATACTCACTTGGTATTAAATTAGTTAATTGATAAAATAAGCTTTTTGGTTTTTCCTAGAGCTTATTTTGTCAGCAGATCAACTTTCCCCTGAAAATTCTAATAAGGTTACAACTTCAAAAGCATTGTTTAGCATGCTAAATAACGTGCGTCTGGCCGATAAAGCGTTGTTTAAAAGTCGGTTAAATGGTCTCGAAAAAATCAAAAATGATGTCAAAAGACAAAAAGTGTTAACTGACATCGAAAAACAAATCAATGCATCAATTGCTATTAAACAAGCAAAAATCAGTCAAACGGTTAAAGTTACTTACCCAGACGGTTTGCCTGTCTCTGAAAATGTAGACACCATAGCTAAAGCCATCGACGAACATCAAGTTGTTATTATTGCCGGCGAAACTGGCTCTGGTAAAACGACGCAAATCCCAAAAATTTGTTTACAGCTGGGTCGTGGTATTGATGGTTTAATTGGCCATACACAACCAAGACGTATTGCAGCTCGTACAGTAGCTGCCAGAATTGCAGAAGAGCTTGATAGTGAATTGGGTAACCTTGTCGGTTATAAAGTTAGGTTTACTGATCAAGTGAGTGACAACAGTTATATTAAACTTATGACTGATGGTGTGTTACTAGCTGAAATGCAACACGATAGATTGTTGCGACGCTACGATACCATCATTATTGATGAAGCTCATGAGCGCAGTCTAAATATCGATTTTATTTTAGGTTACTTAAGACAAATCTTACCTAAGCGTCCAGACTTAAAGGTCATTATTACCTCAGCGACTATTGATCCTCAGCGTTTTGCTAAACACTTTCAACCGACTCAAGAAAAAGAGATCCCGATTATTGAGGTCTCTGGCCGTACCTATCCTGTTGATATTATTTATCAACCACTATCTGAACAGGAAGAAGATAGTGATGTCATCTCAGGTATTATTAATGCGGTAGAAGATTTATCAGATCTGCCCATGGGTGATATTTTAGTGTTTCTTAATGGCGAACGGGAAATACGGGATACAGCAACAGCACTAGAAAAACAAAATTTCGCTCATACGCATATATTACCTTTGTACTCTAGGTTAACCGTACAAGAGCAAAACAAGATATTTCAACCACATACAGGTAGAAATATTGTTTTAGCTACTAACGTTGCAGAAACTTCTTTAACTGTACCAGGCATAAAATACGTTATAGATCCAGGTACCGCTCGGATATCTCGCTACAGTTATCGCACTAAAGTTCAGCGTTTGCCCATTGAACCTATATCTCAAGCAAGTGCAAATCAACGTGCAGGTCGATGTGGTCGCGTCTCAGAAGGTGTGTGTATTCGTTTGTATTCAGAAGAAGATTATCTGTCTCGTCCTGAATTTACTGATCCGGAAATTTTAAGGACCAATCTTGCTACAGTAATATTGCAAATGTTGTCATTAGATTTGGGCTCAATTGAGCAGTTTCCTTTTGTGCAGTCTCCTGATAATCGTAATATCAAGGACGGTGTTCGTCTTCTTGAAGAGTTAGCTGCAGTTACCTCAAATAAAGGGCGAATGAAACTTTCACCAAGTGGCCGGTTGCTTGCCGCTTATCCGGTAGATCCTCGCTTAGCTAAAATGATCATTACTGCTACTGACTTAGGCTGTTTAGAGCAAGTTTGTGTCATTGTCAGTGCAATAAGTATTCAAGATCCAAGAGAACGACCGCACGAAAAACAACAGGCAGCAGATGAAAAACATAGCCGTTTTAAAGATAAAGAATCTGACTTCATCAGTTTCTTGAATCTTTGGCAATATATCAAAGAGCAGCAAAAAAGTTTAAGTAACAATCAATTTAGGAAACTCTGTCAAAAAGAGTACTTGTCGTATATTCGTATTCGAGAATGGCAAGATATATATGCTCAACTTTGTATGACGCTCAAAGAGCAAAAAATAAAGTTAACTTCTTTAGACTTGAGCAAAGATGAGGTTAATTTCGATCCTGTACATCAAGCTATTTTATCTGGGCTATTGAGCCATATTGGTCAACTTGATGAAAACCGTGAATATAAAGGAGCGAGAAATTCTCGCTTTTATATCTTCCCTGGTTCTGGGGTCGCTAAAAAATCACCTAAATGGTTAATGGCAGCGGAGTTAGTTGAAACTAGCCGTTTGTTCGCTCGTTATGTTGCTAAAATAGATGCGACTTGGATTGAGCCAATGGCTGAGCACCTATTAAAACGAAGCTACAGCGAACCTCACTGGGAGAAAAAGCAGGGTGCTGTAATGGCTTATGAGCAAGTATCGCTTTATGGCCTAATCGTCGTTGGTAAACGAAAAGTTAATTTTAACCAAATTGAACCGTCCACGTGTCGTGATATTTTTATTCGCGAAGCACTTGTCAACCAAGATGCTAATATCAATGAAGCTTTCTTTAATCGTAATCGTGATCTAATTAAAGAGGTCGAAAAGTTAGAGCAAAAAGCCAGACGTAAAGACTTTCTTGTGGATGAAGAACTGTTGTTCAACTTTTATGAGTCAAAGCTACCGAGTAATGTAATTTGCCAACGCAGCTTTTTATCTTGGTGGAAAAAAGAACAAAAACGAGTGCCTAAATTACTCGACTTTACTCGAGAGTTTTTACTCAACGAGTCAACACAATCGGTTACTAAACATGAATATCCAGATTTTTGGACTCAAGATAATCTAACCTTACCACTAACTTATCATTTTAAACCTGGTGAAGACGATGATGGCGTCAGTGTTCATATTCCAATAGGTATTCTTAACCAAGTTGAAGATGAAGGGTTTGATTGGCAAATTCCGGCATTGCGTTATGAATTAATAATGGCTCTGATCAAAGCACTACCTAAAACGTTACGCCGTAACTTTGTTCCCGCACCAAATTATGCACAAGCATGTGTAGATGCCATTGAAATGAGTAGTGTGTCGCTTAAGCAGGCTGTTGCTAAGCAACTGTTGCGTATGACGGGTGTTAGGTTGGAAGAAGATGCTTGGTTTGACGCTGAAATCCCTGCACATTTGAAGATGAATTTTAAGGTCGTCGATGAAAAAGGGAAGTTAATAGCACAAGGTCGTGACTTAATTAAGCTAAAAGAAACCTTACAAGGTAAAGTAAAAGCATCCATTCAAAAAGTGGCTGACAAAGGTATTGAACGAGCTGATATTCAAACTTGGGATTTTAATGCGCTGCCCAAACACTATGAAAAAAAGGTGGCCAATCTTACGATAAAAGCATTTCCTGCAGTAGTTGATCATAAAAAATCAGTTGCTATAGAATTGTTTGAAGATGAACTTGTAGCTGAGCAAGCGATGCAAAGTGGTATTGCACGTTTGATCTTGCTAAACATTCCTTCACCAATTAAATATTTACAAGAAAAGTTGCCAAATAAAGCAAAGCTTGGTTTGTACTTCAATCCGTTTGGCTCAATACAGGATTTATTAAACGACTGTATTTTGGCTTCTTGTCATTATTTAGTAAAACAACAAGGTGAACAGCCACGCGACAAAGCCGAGTTTATTGCTGCTAAAGAATTTGTTCGAGCTGAACTAGCCGATGCCGTGTTGGCGTTAGCGATTAAAGTAGAACGTGTTTTGTCGTTAAGTCATGACATTAACAAAAAACTAAAGGGTAAAGTCTCGTTAAATCTAATCCAAGCGCAAGGTGATATAAAACAGCATCTATCAACCCTTGTTTTTAAGGGCTTTGTAACAGAATCTGGCTATGAGCGTGTCCAAGATATTGAACGCTATTTAAAGGCTATTGTTCGTCGTTTAGAAAAGCTCGCTATCGACCCGAATCAAGATAGATTGAAACTCTTAGAAATAGACAAAGTAGCTGAGCAATACAAGCAAGCACTTGCGGCATCAAAACGAAACAAAGTTGAAGAAAATCAGCTAGTAGAAATAAAGTGGATGATAGAGGAGTTACGTGTTTCTTTGTTTGCTCAAAACCTAAAAACACCTTACCCAATCTCGGCTAAGCGCATTAAACAAAGGATTAAAGAACTGACGGGTTAAGCGCTTACAATGTAAATCCTAATTGACATGACATATTCGCTCCCGTATAAAAGTAGAGGGATTAATAATCAAGTATATTGGAGTGGTGATGGTTGTAAGTTATGACGATAAGCGCAACTTTTATCGTATGATGTTAAACAGTGATGTTACCGTAACAATTATAGACGATGAAATTAACAGTACTTTAGTCGCGACATGCAGAGATTTAAGTGCAACTGGAATGGCCATTGAGATGACACATCCCATTGAGATTAATACCAATGTTAGAGTTTGTATGGACTCTTCTGGCAACACAATTCAACCGCTTGATGTAAAGGGGAAGGTTGTTCGTGTTACCGAAGAAACGCCAGATAACTACCTTATTGGAATTAATATTGCCGAGATAGATTAACGTTAAAGTTAACTAAAGGGAGTAACGAAGTTACTCCACCTGACAAATTAAGCCTTTTAAGTAATAGCCTTCTGGATAATTACTTGATATCGGGTGATCTGCTGCTTGTTGTAGGCGTTCTACAAAATATACATTTTTGTAAGCATCTAGTGCCGCATCAGCGACTACTTTTTGAAATAAACCTGCCTCTAGTAACCCTGAACATGAGAAAGTTAATAATGTTCCGCCAGGGTTTAATATTTGCATTGCAATCATATTAATGTCTTTGTAACCCCTACATGCGCTAGTTAATTGTGCTTTTGAGTCAACAAACTTCGGCGGGTCAAGAATGATCATGTCAAACTTTTTACCTTCGGCTTTATACTGACGCAATAGTTTAAATACATCTTCTTTAACAAAGTCGACATTGTCAGTTGATAAATCATTAAGTTCATGATTTCGCTTAGCCAGATCTAATGCTTGCTGAGAAACATCGACATTAGTTACGTGTTTAGCGCCATTGGCAACACAGTGCAGAGAAAAAGTACCGGTATAAGAAAAGCAGTTTAAAACGCTTTTACCTTTTGCATAAATGCCAGCAGCTTTACGAGAGTCTCGTTGATCTAGGTAAAAGCCTGTCTTATGGCCTGTAGCTACATCAACATGAATGTTAATCCCGTGTTCTTTAATTATAACTTCAGTTGATTCTCTTTCTTTACCTAACCAACCTGTGATTAACGGTAGGCCTTCTTTTTTACGTACGTCGACATCAGAACGTTCATATAAATAACATTCAGGGTATAACTCATTTAGCGCAGCGACCAAAGAGTGACGATGAAAATCTGCCCCCGCACTTAGTAACTGACAAACGATAATATCGTCGTATCTATCTATTGTAATGCCAGGAAGTCCGTCGGACTCACCCGCAATTAATCGATATCCGGTTAATTGATCACGCTCGATAAACCAGTCACGCCTTTGTTGTGCTGAGCGCAAACGTGCCTTGAAGAATTCAGTATCAATTGATGTGTTTGGCGTAAAGGACCAAACTCTAACTCTAATTTGTGAATCAGGAGAATATGCACCAACAGCTAGCCATTTTTCTTTGCTATCAAAAATATCGACGGTATCTCCAACCATCGGATTTCCTTTGATTTTATTTACTGCTTTGGAAAAAACCCATGGATGTTTGCGACGTAAAGACTTTTCTCTACCTTCTTTTAAATAAATTCTTGCTGACATTTGCCTATACTTAACGATAGCGATAAAAATTGCGCCGAGTTTAGTCAATCGTAAAACAAGGTGCAATCACGTTTTGTTATAAATTTGAGAATAAGAGAGTTTGACCTATGAATGTTAGCTATATCGCTCATGTAAGTGGGAAAGTTCAAGGCGTGTATTTTCGTGCCTCAAGTCAACAAATGGCTATTGAATATGGCTTAAGTGGCTATGCACACAACCTCGCAGATGGAGATGTCGAATTACTTTTATGTGGGGAAGAAGAAAGTGTTAGCAAAATGCTGTTGTGGCTAAATGAGGGACCGCCGCAAGCAGAAGTCACCAATGTCGAAACTAAGCAGGTGCCCTGGCAAAATCATAATCACTTTTCAATTGGTTAAACTTAGTTAATACGCAAACAGGATCTAACTTAAATTCAATGGTTAGAGTCTGTTTGCTTATGATTAAATATATACAAGTTATAAATCTGACTTTACTCGATATAAGTAAAGCGCTTTATCTGTTTACCTTCACGTTCAATGATTTCATTAAACATGGAAATAGGGCGGATCCAAATATCCCTTTCTCCATATTCTGGTTGATAAACGACAAACTCTTCTTCGGTTTCACTGTGTTTTGCGATATGTAATACCTGATAGTAATTGCCTTTAAAATGTTGATAGCGTCCCAATTTCATTGATAGATCCACAAATATTTAGATTTAATAATTTTAAAATGATTGTGTATTAAATAATAGAGACTAAAAAAGGGAAATTACTACGTAAAGTGTATTTAATTGTTGGAGATTGGTTGCGGGAGCCAGATTTAAACCGATGAACTTCGCTGGGTTTATAAGAGAGCTGAGCCTGAGGGCTTTCTTTGATGTTTAATTTGAATTTAATTGTAGGAGATTGGTTGCGGGAGCCAGATTTAAACCAATGACCTTCGCAGGGTTTATAAGAGAGCTGAGCCTGAGGGCTTTCTTTATGAGAATTATGAAATGGATATCATAGAGATTGGTTGCGGGAGCCAGATTTAAACCGATGAACTTCGCTGGGTTTATAAGAGAGCTGAGCCCGAGGGTTTTATTTTATGTTTAATTTGAATTTAATTGTAGGAGATTGGTTGCGGGAGCCGGATTTGAACCGACGACCTTCGGGTTATGAGCCCGACGAGCTACCAGGCTGCTCCATCCCGCGTCCGAATGACTTGATATTATCAAGTAAGCCTTTAAAGAAATACTTTTGATTTCTTTATGTGTTAGTGAAAAAATTCTAACTAACTTGGTTGCGGGAGCGGGTTTTAAACCGACGACCTTCGCTAGGATTTATAAGAGAACTGAGCACGAGGGCTTTTACACTCTATTATTCTAGCTTTAACCAAAATGTTGGTTGCGGGAGCCGGATTTGAACCGACGACCTTCGGGTTATGAGCCCGACGAGCTACCAGGCTGCTCCATCCCGCGTCCGAATGACTTGATATTATCAAGTAAGCCTTGAAGGTATCTTTTAAGACCTAAATTGGTTGCGGGAGCCGAATTTGAACCGACGACCCTTGCTAGAGTTTATAAGAGAACTGAGCCCGAGGGCTTTTACACTTAACTTATCTAGCTTTAACCAAATGTTGGTTGCGGGAGCCGGATTTGAACCGACGACCTTCGGGTTATGAGCCCGACGAGCTACCAGGCTGCTCCATCCCGCGTCCGAATGACTTGATGTTATCAAGTAAGCCTTGAAAGAAGATACTTTCGATTGCTTTCTGTCTTAGTGAAAACCTTGGTTACTGAAATCGGATTTAAACCGATGACCTTCGCTAGGGTTTATAAGAGAACTGAGCCCGAGGGCTTTTTTCACTTAACTTTTCTAGCTTTAACCAAATGTTGGCTATTGGAATCGGATTTAGACCGATGACCTTCGCTAGGGTTTATAAGAGAACTGAGCCCGAGGGCTTTTTACACTTAACTTATCTAGCTTTAACCAAATGTTGGTTGCGGGAGCCGGATTTGAACCGACGACCTTCGGGTTATGAGCCCGACGAGCTACCAGGCTGCTCCATCCCGCGCCTGTTTTGTTTCACACCATGTTGAAAGCGAGGCGTATGTTAAGGATACTTGCTGAAGATTGCAAGGCGTTTTTCATGTTTTTTAACGGTTCGCTCAATACTTGGACAAATAGCTGTTAAATTAAACTTAATGCGCAGTGTAATGAAGAAAAGCTCTATAAGTACAAGGCCACTTTGTTTATAATCTCGTTCAATTCAATTTAGAAGCAATCACGCGATTATTCATGCAATCAGAAACGCAAATCAACAATTTACCACAGTTCTTGGCTCTGACGTCTCCAGGAATCGAAATACTTTTAGCCGATGAACTAAGTGCACTCGGTGCTGACAACATCTCTCAAAAACCTGAAGGTGTATATTTTAACGCTTCAATTGAAACAGCTTATAACATTTGTTTATGGACTCGTTTAGCATCTCGCATTCTATTGCAAATAGGCGCAGCACCCGCCGATAACAAAGAATCACTCTTTCTCGCCGCTAGCGAAGTAAATTGGTCTGAATTGTTTTCCGATAGTACCAGTTTTGCCGTTGACTTTGTCGGCAAGTCAAAAGAAATACGCAATAGTCAGTTTGGTGGTTTAACAGTAAAAGATGCAATAGTTGACCATTTTCGTGATAAGGGTTTTGCCAGACCTAACGTTGATAAATACGAACCAGAAATTCGCTTTCAAGCTCGTTTATTAAAAGGTGAAGTAAAATTTTATTTAGACTTTTCTGGCCGCTCTTTGTTTCAACGTGGTTATAGACAAGACTCTGGCGCTGCTCCTTTAAAAGAAAATTTAGCGGCGGCAATTGTTTTAAGAAGTGGTTGGCTTAGTAGAACAAATACACCTTTAGTTGACCCTATGTGTGGTTCAGGGACTTTATTAATTGAAGCTATCTCTATGGCAGCCGGTTATGCACCTGGAATTGATAAAAGTGTGTGGGGATTTGAGAACTGGTTGTCACATCAAGAAGATATATGGCAACAACAATTAGAACAGGCTACTGTAAAGTCAAATGAGGGGCTTTCGGCACTTGATTTAAAAGTATATGGCAGTGACCTTGACCCTAGAGTAATAAAAACAGCAAAACAAAATGCCAAAAAAGCAGGGTTTGCTGATTTTATTGAATTTACTTGTGAAAGTGCAAACGATCTTACAAACAAATTTTCAACACCAGGTACTTTAGTGTTTAACCCGCCTTATGGAGAGCGAATTGGTGAACTGCCAGAGCTTGTTGAAACGTTCACCTTGTTAGGTCATACATTCAAACAAGAATTTGCCGATTGGACAGTGAGTATTTTAACGGCAAACAAAGAGCTACTTTCGCTTTTAAAACTATCGAGTGCTAAAAAATACAAATTTAAAAATGGTCCGCTAGATTGCGTGTTTGCTTTATATCATTTAGATGAAAAACAGCGACAAAAAGACGCTGCACTACCGCAAAATACGCTTGAAGTTGAAAACTCTGCTTTTGCTAATCGATTGACTAAAAACAAGAAAAAGTTAAAAAGCTGGCTGAAAAATCAGAATGTTGAATGTTATCGTATTTATGATGCTGATATTCCAGAATATAACGTAGCAGTTGATGTTTATGGTGATTATGTCGTTATTCAAGAATATGCTGCTCCCGCGAATATTGAGCCCGAAAAAGTGGCCAAACGTTTACAGGAAGTCATCTTTTTCGCTCCACAAGTATTGGGAGTGCCAACAGAACGTGTGGTGTTAAAAACACGCGCCAAACAAAAAGGCACTAATCAGTATCAAAAGTTAGCTCAAAAGAAACAATCGATTACTGTTAATGAACATGGTGCGCTATTTAAAGTCAACTTGTGGGATTATTTAGATACAGGTTTGTTTTTAGATCACCGTAAAACTCGTCAAATCGTTGCCAAAATGGCGAAAGGTAAAAGTGTACTTAACTTGTTTGCTTACACGGGTTCTGTGTCAGTACAAGCAGCACTACATGGCGCAACTAAAATCACAACTGTTGATATGTCAAATACCTATTTAACATGGGCGAAGGACAACTTTGCATTAAATGATTTAACAGGTTCACAGTATCAATTTGTACAAGCTGATTGTTTAAAATGGCTTAAATCAAATGAAGAGAAGTTTGATTTAATTTTTATCGATCCACCGACGTTTTCAAATTCAAAACGCATGGAAGATAGTTTTGACGTGCAACGAGACCATATTGCGGTATTAACCGATGCCGCAAAATCGCTTAGTGATCAGGGGGAAATTATTTTCACTAACAATAAGCGAAACTTTAAAATGAATCACGAAGAAATCACTGCGCTGGGTTTGAAAGCGGTAAACATCTCAGATCAAACAAGAGATATGGATTTTCAGCGTAACATCCATATCCATAATAGCTGGCATATTACTAAGGTTTAATTATGCAGCAAAAACCATTTGTTTTATATGGCAGTGAAGGTTGCCATCTGTGTGAACTTGCTTTGGCTTTGTGTGAAGAGTTAATTGCTGAACAACAACTGACAGTTGTTGACATTGTTGATGAAGAACATTTAGTTGCACAATATGGTGTCCACATTCCGGTTTTAAAACGAACTCAAGACAATAAAGAGCTTTATTGGCCATTTAACCAAGAAGACGTAAACGAATTTTATCAATATGGAACTAATTAGAATAACGCAAGGTGAGCTTGCTTTTGGCACTGATCATATTCTCGACAATGCAGAATTAAGAATCAAACAGGGCGAACGTGTATGTTTGGTTGGTCGTAATGGTGCTGGTAAATCCTCATTGCTTAAAGTGTTAAGTGGTGTGCAATTGCTTGATGACGGTGAACTTGTTATTTCAAACAATGTTCGTTTAGCTATGTTAGAGCAAGATCCACCTGAATCATGTGATCTTAAGGTATTTGACTATGTAGCACTTGGTGTCGCTAAAAATGCTGAATTGTTGCAGAACTACCACTCACTTATCTCACTCATTGCTGAAGATCCTAGTGAACAAAACATAGATAAACTTGCACAAGTGCAACAACAACTCGAGCAAGCGAATGCTTGGCAAGATGAACAGCGCATTGAACAAGTGCTGACTAAGCTTTCACTTGATGCCAATACAAAGGTTAGTGCATTGTCGGGTGGTTGGTTACGAAAATTGGCTTTGGCTAAAGCCTTGGTAACAAATCCCGACGTATTACTATTAGATGAACCAACTAACCACTTAGATATTAATAGCGTACTTTGGTTAGAAAACTTCTTAAAAGATTTTAACGGTACCATTATTTTTATCAGTCACGACCGTGCCTTTATACGTCGATTGGCCAGTCGCATTGTAGATTTAGACCGAGGCAAGCTGACTAGCTATCCTGGCGACTATGATGTTTACGTTGAACAAAAGCAGCATGATCTGCAAGTAGAAGCACAGCAAAATGCACTTTTTGATAAAAAGCTTGCAGAAGAAGAAACTTGGATCAGGCAAGGAATTAAAGCGAGAAGAACTCGCAACGAAGGGCGAGTTAGAGCATTAGAAAAATTGCGCGTAGAACGCTCTCAGCGTCGCGATCTGCAGCACCAAAGCGATATGAAAATATCAACAGGTGAGCGTTCAGGCAAACTAGTGTTTGAATCAAATGAATTAACGGTTGCTTTCGGTGACAAAAAGGTCATTAATAATTTAGATTTATTGATCACTCGTGGTGACAGGCTAGCGCTAATAGGTGCCAATGGTACGGGTAAATCTACGCTGATAAAGTGTTTGATGGAACAGCTTTCCCCAACAACAGGCAAAATGCGTGTTGGCGTTAACTTAGAGATTGCCTATTTTGACCAACACCGTGAAGCATTAGATCCAGATAAAACAGTACAAGATACTGTTGCAGATGGTAAACAAGATATTACGGTAAACGGACGTACTCGTCATGTTCTTGGGTATTTACAAGACTTTTTGTTTAGCCCTAAAAGAGCACGAACACCAGTGCGTGCATTATCAGGTGGTGAAAAAAACAGACTTTTACTCGCTAGGCTGTTCCTAAGGCCAAGTAATTTACTAATTCTCGATGAGCCTACTAATGATCTTGATATTGAAACGCTCGAATTATTAGAAGAAGTCGTTGCAAATTATGCTGGAACAGTTATTTTAGTCAGCCACGATCGAGATTTTGTTAATAATTGTGTAAACACTTGCCTTTACTTCGATGGAAGTGGTGAAATAACACAAATTGTTGGTGGTTATGATGATGTTGAACAATACGTTTCTCGACGTGATGAAATAAGAAAGCAACATCAGGTAGCCGTTGAAGCAAAAGAACAACCAACAAAAAAACAAAAGGACAAAACGTCAGTTAAGGATAAGAAAAAACTGTCTTATAAAGAGGCAAGGGAGTTAGAAGCATTACCCGACTTAATTGATGAACTTGAAGAAAGTATTTCTGAGCTGCAAGAATTAGTAAATCAGGCAGATTTTTTTACTCAGCCACAAGAACAAACTCAGAAAATATTGAACCAGCTAAAAGAAAAAGAGTCGAAACTCGAAGTTGCCTATTCAAGGTGGCAAGAGTTGGACGAAATATAGAATAACTAAGAGTTACGTAGTTTCATGAAAAATTTGGTTAAATCGGTCTTAACATTAAGTATTAGTAGTGCGTTGGCCATTTCAGCAGCACAGGCTGCGACGTATAAAATTATTGACAAAGGTGCAGCAGATAAATTTAAGTTTACTTATGCACAACAGGAAAATAACTTGGGGCAAATGGCTGTCTCAGGAACAGATTCTTATAATTTCCCTCTCCAGTTTCAGTATTTTGACGAAGCTGACTTTGATGCAATTGTGCTAGCTGCTGGTCGTAACCATGAGTTAGTTAACGGTATCAACGATATTGAAGACGAAGAAGCGCTAAGAGCTGGAAACCCTACTGCCAATGATTTGTTTTGGGCAGTTTATTATATTCGAGACGTAAGAAGTTCGAGTATTTATTACCAAAAGTATGGTGATATTGTTGCAATGACCAATTTTGGCGACGAGTCGACTGAGTTTACAGTGTATGACCAAAAGTTTGAAGGGACTGATACCTATACTCGTTCGACGGTTGATTACATCAATGGTATTAACGATCAAGGTTGGGTTTATGGCAACGGTTCTGCACCATTTTTACCGGTAAAATTCACGCCAAGTGGTGGTGACGAAGTTACTTTATGGTTAAGTGAATTTACTACACGCGGTTTTTTGACGGTTGATAGAGGCGAAACAATTGTACCTATTATGCCTCCTGAAGCGACTTACGGTGGCGAGTCGGCCGTACTCGATATAAATGAAAATGGTGTTGCAGTTGGTTATGCAAGTACTAGCATCGTTGAAGAGATCAAAGAAGTCATTGAAGATGAAACTGGTGGCTGTAGAGACCCTAAAGTTTTAGAAGACCTGCCATTTGAAGCCTGTGTCCAGTTACGTGCTAATGGCATGTATAACAATGAGGCATTTAAATGGATTATCGACGAAAACGGCGTGATTTCAACTGAAGCATTGGGCTTTTTGGTTACACCAAATGTTGACGATAAACGACAACATGTAAGTGTTGCACAGGCAGTTAACAATCATGGGGTTGTTGTAGGTTATGCAACAGGCTGGTGGGATGAAACAGAAACTGAGCCATCTAGAAATGAACGAAGTAGTACTTATGCTGTAGTGTTTAAAGATGGTGAAGTAAAAGATTTTACTGAAGATCATTCCAAACATTTCAGATCTCGTGCCTATGATATCAACGATAAAGGTATTGCAGTTGGTCACGCAGAAACTGTCAGTAACGGCAGCGTCAGAAAAAAATTCTATTATGTAGATACCAATGCTGAAAACCCACAAATGGTATTACCTACAGACTTCTTCGTTGGTTCATCAAGCTCTGCTCGGGCAATTAATGAACATGGTATTATTGTTGGTCAAGGTGAAGTTGAAACACATAATGACAACTCTAGCCCTCGTCGTACCCATGGCTTTATGTATGACATAAATACAGATACCTTTACAGATCTCAATGACCTATTACCATGTGATTCAAAATACACAGTAATAGAAGTTCGAGACATCAACGAAAATAATGAAATCTCAGGCACTGCGGTTTTAAAAGTTGAACGTAGAGATGCCAAAGGTCAGATAATGAAAGATGCCGACGGTAAAGCATTAACAGAAGACGTGGTTCGAGCAATTAAAATGTCACCACTTGGTTCGGGTGAGCCAGAAGATTGTTCCGAGGTTGTTGATAAGGTAGAGCGCAAGGGAGCTAGTTTAGGCTTATTCTCATTGTCTATTCTTACTCTGTTTGGATTTACACGTAGATTCAAATTAAAAAAGTAATCTAGAACAACTAATACTTGTCCAAAAAAAATGCCACTAATGTGGCATTTTTTATTGTTAAAGATAATTAAAAAGCTGATGTCAAACCATCAGCTTAAATATTAGCTTATTGATTTATTTACTGATGTAAGCGACTAAATCAAGAACTTTGTTTGAGTAACCAATTTCATTGTCATACCAAGAAACAACTTTTACAAAAGTATCTGTTAAGGCAATACCCGCACCAGCATCAAATACTGAAGTACAAGTTTCACCGATAAAGTCATTTGATACTACTTGGTCTTCTGTATAACCTAATATACCTTCTAATTCACCGTAAGCCGCTTCTTTCATTGCTTGGCAAATTTCTTCATAAGTAGCAGGATTTGCAAGATTAACCGTTAGGTCAACAACCGATACATTTGGAGTCGGTACGCGGAAAGACATGCCCGTTAGTTTACCATTTAGTTCCGGAATAACTTTACCAACAGCTTTGGCTGCACCTGTCGACGATGGAATGATGTTTTGACCGGCTCCACGGCCACCGCGCCAATCTTTTGCTGAAGGACCGTCAACTGTTTTTTGCGTTGCAGTGGTCGCGTGTACTGTCGTCATTAAACCGTCAGTAATTCCCCATTTATCATTTAATACTTTAGCTATTGGCGCTAAACAGTTTGTAGTACATGAAGCGTTGGAAACGATATCCTCACCATCGTAAGCATTGTGGTTTACACCCATTACAAACATTGGCGTTGTATCTTTAGAAGGGGCAGACATGACAACTTTTTTAGCACCAGCTTCGATATGTTTGCGAGCAGTTTCGTCAGTTAAGAAAAGGCCTGTTGACTCAACGACAACCTCTGCACCAATTTCATCCCATTTTAAATCTGCAGGGTTACGCTCTGCACTGACTCGAATTGTTTTACCATTTACAACTAATTGTCCGTCCTTTACTTCAACTGTTCCGTTAAAACGACCATGTGTTGAATCATACTTAAGCATGTAAGCCATATATTCAACATCAATTAAGTCATTAATGCCAACAACTTCAATATCATTTCTTTCGGCAGCTGCTCTAAACACGAAACGGCCAATTCGACCAAAGCCGTTAATTCCTACTTTAATAGTCATAATTAATCCTAATCAGTGATAATGTAGTAAAATTACATCATTATGGGAAAAATACAAGTAAAAGATGCCTTATGAAAGAAATAATATGATAAATAGTGAACATTATTACAGTAAATTAAAAAAATATTACATTTTTAAATTTAATGTCATATTAGAGTATGAAGATAGCGGTATACCGTGATAAAATATACAGAAATAACGACATATCAAAAACGATTTAAACAATCAACTTTGCAACCCTCTGGAATTTACATGACACAAGAAAAACAGCTTTGTGATATCGGTTTTATTGGACTTGGTGTGATGGGGAAAAACCTTGTCTTAAACTTGGCAGATAACGGATATACGATTGCCGCGTTCGATCTAGACCACGAAAAAGTCAAAGAAGCAATTGCACAAGATCAACTTGAAAATAAATCAGACGCGCAGCGCGTTGTAGGATGCTTTTCATACACTGAGCTATTATCTAAATTAAAAGCCCCGCATTTAATCGTACTTTCTGTTCCAGCGGGAGATCCAGTTGACCAGGTGTCTGCAAGCTTAATTGGTGCAGGTATTCAACCTGATGACATCGTAATTGATACTGGCAATAGTTTATGGGTAGATACAGTAGCAAGGGAAGAAAAATACAAAAACAATTTTATTTTGTTTTCTTCGGCTGTTTCAGGTGGAGAAGAAGGCGCTCGATTTGGCCCTTCGTTAATGCCAAGTGGCTCTCCTTATGCTTGGACACGAATCAAACCAATTTGGGAAGCGATTGCTGCTAAAGTGGATCCAAAAACAGGCAAACCTCTAGAAAGAACTCAGCCTGGCCAAGTGATTGAAGGTGGTGATCCATGTGCTGCTTATATTGGTCCAGCTGGTGCAGGCCACTATGTGAAAATGGTTCACAATGGTATTGAATATGCTGACATGCAAATCATTTGTGAAGCCTACCATGTATTACGTTCTGGATTAGGTTTATCTACAGACGAAATTGCTGACATCTTTGAAAAATGGAATAAAGGCCCATTAGATAGCTATTTAATGGAAATTTCCGTTGAAGTTTTAAGACATAAAACTGAAGAAGTTCCATTAGTTGATTTAATTCTAGATAAAGCTGGTCAAAAAGGTACAGGACTTTGGACAGCTGTCAGTAGTTTAGAAGTTGGCGCTCCAGCACCGACAATTGCTCAAGCAGTTTATGCTAGATCAATTTCATCATTTAAGTCATTACGAGAGCAAGCATCAGTAGCTTTACAAGGCCCAGCCATTAAAGCTTATTCAGAAGAAGAAAAGACTGCTTTTATTAGTGATCTACACGATGCAATTTACTGTGCAAAAATTTGTGCTTATGCACAAGGTTTTCAGTTAATGAAATTGGCAGAAAAAGAACATGGTTGGAAGTTAGACTTTGCAAGTATCGCTAAAATTTGGCGAGCAGGTTGTATTATTCGTGCAGTTTTCCTACAGTCAATTACGGAAGCATTTGAACGTGATGATGAATTGGAAAATCTGATCTTAGATGAATTTTTTGCCAAACAATTAAGTGACTATCAACAGCCATGGAGAAAAGCTATCGCTAATATTACCCTAATGGGTATTCCAGCTGGAGCGCTTTCTTCATCTTTGTCATATTATGATTCTATGAGAACTGCAGTATTACCTGCTAACCTTTTACAAGGACAGCGCGACTTTTTTGGCGCTCACACGTTTGAACGTGTTGACAAAGCGAAAGGTAAAAAATACCACGTTCAATGGGCAACTCAAGATAGAGAAATAGTGAAAATTTAATGATGAAAAACGATGACCATTATAAAGAAAAATTATCGGAAGATGCGTTTAAAGTTTGTCGCCTAGGCGCGACAGAAATGCCATTTTCCGGTAAATATAATGATCATTGGGAGCATGGCGTATACACATGTGCTTGTTGTGATGCGCCATTATTTAATTCGGATACAAAGTTTAATGCGGGTTGTGGCTGGCCTAGCTTTTTACAAAGCATAGAGGGTAAAATTTGTTATTTACCCGATAACTCTCATAATATGGTTCGCACAGAAATACAGTGTTTAAATTGTCAGTCACATTTAGGTCATGTATTTGATGACGGGCCAGAACCAACAGGTAAAAGGTATTGTGTAAACTCTCTTAGTTTATCTTTTACACCTAGCAATTAAAATTTAGGCGGTTTAAAACTGCCCGCATTTATTTTTTCTACGGTAGCATTCGCTACCTTATCTAAAAACTCATAATCTAGTTCATGTGTTGCTTGGAAATTTGTTAATGTATTGGGCGACAACGCCGGGTCCTCTGGCTCATACAAACTTAACACTTTAAGCCAAATATACGCCTGTTGCTGTTGACGTTTTTTAGAAAATATTGAAGATAAGGATTTAAATATATCAAGGTTGATCTTGTCGCCTTCTTTTGACAACTCTAAAGAATGAAATAACAGTTGTAATGTTTTATCAGGATCAACTTTAATATAGTAAGTAGCTAATTCGAACTGAGACTCTGAAGTTTCTAGCTCCTTAGTACCTTCAAGTGCTAAAAATCTATTCAATGCATCTTCGTCCAAATGTCTAGTCCAATGATAGTAAGTTAGGCGAGGGTGGTTAGAGTTTTTGGAAAGTTCAGAAAGCTCTTCTAATCGAGCTCTTGCTTTCATCATGTTATCAATACGGCGTGTTTTCTTTTCTTTGAGCTTAATATGTTCAATTTTTGCCGCATGTGAAATACACTTTTCATATTTTTCATACGCTATGAGTTGATTGAACAAAGTGATATCTTCATTCGGTGCCAATTTGTTTTCTAAATTTGCCGCTCCAACAGCAATTCTTTCTTTTTTACACCATGAATCCTCTGAAAATTCAGCACATATCTCTGGGTGGTCTTTACACAACTGCGAAAAATTGGGTCCCTTATTACAAGCAGATACGGTAAAGAAGGTAATTACCACGGCGATAATTCGCGTATTCATTTAATTAATCTCATATAAAACAAAAAAACATGTAACCTATAGCGTAAACTTTCATAATGAATTACAATGCGCACCGAAATTCACTATTGTTAATCTTCACTATAATTAATAATAGTACGTGGTTCAATTGACTGAAATAAAAAGGTTTATGCAATGACTTCTCACTTAGAGGAACAATACCAATCTAGTTGGCAAGAGCGTCAAACGTTTGCTGAAAACATGCACCCTATGATCGGACAGTTATTCAGAAATAAAGGTATCGAAATTTCTGTTTATGGTCGTCCATTAGTCAATGCGTCTGCTATTGACATTATTAAAGCACATAAGTCAGTTTCTTTGCATGAAGAAAGTAAATTACGTTTACGTGAAAGCTACCCGTTTGTTGAAGCCTTAACAAAAATGGATTTAGCCCCAGCACGCATTGATGTTGGTAAGCTAGCATACAGATACCTTTTCAAAGGTGAAGCAAACGGCCTTTCAATTGAGCAGTTTTTAGAAAAAGAACTGACTGTAATTGGTAAAAATGTTCAAGGACAAGAACCACGTGATGTTGTTCTTTACGGTTTTGGTCGAATTGGTCGTTTATTAGCACGCTTGCTAATTGAACGCACAGGACCAAGCTCAACACTACGTTTACGCGCAATTGTTATTCGTCCTGGTAAAGAAGGTGATCTAGCTAAGCGTGCTAGCCTTTTACGTCGTGATTCAGTACATGGTGCGTTCAATGGTAGTATCACTATTGATGAAGAGCACAATGTAATCAAAGCCAACGGTGCTTTTATCCAAGTGATTTATGCAAAATCACCTTCAGATATCGATTACACTCAATACGGCATCAACAATGCGTTAGTAGTTGATAACACTGGTATTTGGAGTGATGAAGAAGGTTTAGGTCAGCATTTACAATCTAATGGTGTAGCCAAAGTCTTATTGACCGCTCCTGCTAAAGGCGACATTAAAAATATTGTTTATGGCGTAAACCATGACATGATCCTAGCGGAAGATAAAATTGTGTCAGCGGCAAGTTGTACTACAAACGCTATTACGCCAGTGTTGAAAGCTATCAACGATAAGTTTGGTATTAAAAATGGCCATGTGGAAACAGTTCACTCTTATACAAACGATCAAAACCTAATTGATAACTATCATAAGTCACCTCGTCGTGGTCGTAGTGCACCGTTAAACATGGTAATTACTTCTACTGGTGCAGCAAAAGCGGTAGCTAAAGCATTGCCAGAATTAAAAGGTTTATTAACAGGTAACGCTATTCGTGTACCAACGCCAAATGTTTCAATGGCAATCATGAACTTAAACCTTAAAGAGAAAACTGATCGCGATGCATTAAATGATTATTTAAGAAACATCTCGTTAAATTCAGATTTGCAAAACCAAGTTGATTACACAGCGTCTAGCGAAATTGTATCAACTGACTTAGTAGGTTCACGTTACGCTGGTGTTGTTGATTCACAAGCTACTATTGTTGATGAAGACAGAGCAGTACTTTACGTATGGTACGATAATGAATTTGGTTATAGCTGTCAGGTAGTGCGCGTTATGTACGAAATGGCAGGAATTCACGTGCCAACATTGCCTGTGAACTAATATCCTATTAAATAAGTTTAAAAAGCGCCTTATTGGCGCTTTTTTTATGTATTTTATTTACCGTTGAAAGTGAATGAAAATTTAACTTTAATCATTTCTGTTTAAGCGATAAGTTATTTATTGCAGAAATAAAAGGGAGGTTAATATGGCAAGTAATAAGGTTGTACAGTTTGAAGCAAAAGTATTAAAACCAAAACAATCATCAGAAGGAGATAGCTGGGGGTTTGTTGTTTTGCCAATTGAAATAAGTAATGTGTTCCCGAGAAGGGGAAGAACAAGTGCAAACGTTTTGGTTAATAAACATCAATTTCAACAATTACTTGAACCTGACGGCAATAAAAGTCATTGGCTTAAGTTAACGGAATACAATTTAAATGCCGCATCAATTCATTATGGTGAACAAGTCACTTTAACCTTGTCTCCTGTGCTAGTTGAACCTGAACCAGAACTATCTCCAAATTTAAAAGCGGCACTAGATTCTGCACCTAAAGCGCTTGCTACATGGGAATTAACCTCAAATACCGCAAAAATTGATTGGTTACACTGGATTTCCTCAGCGAAACAGGAAACAACACAGATAAAAAGAATTAATCAAGCTGTAGATATGTTATCTGAGGGTAAAAAACGGGTTTGTTGTTTTGATTCTTCTGGTTTTTATAGTAAATCATTTTCGGCACCTATAGCTGCTGACTAGCTATCCTCATATTTTGAAATTAAAAATCGCTTTATTTTTATAGACTAACCTAGATTTAGTTCGAAAAATGTGTCATACATGGTTAATAAGTGAGCACCGTTTAGGTGGGCTAAATAATAATTAATAAAGAGGGAGCTAAAATGTCAAAACAATCAAATTCACTAGCAATAGAAAATGAAAGCCTATTTAGAGCAATGATATGCGCCCCTGCTGCGATTGCTTTTGCTGGGTTAACCATAAAGACAATTAATTCAAATGGGTTTGGATTATTAAACTTATTTTTGATTTTGTTAACGCTATATTTTGCATTGAGCGCTTTGGGTTATGCTGCGCTTTACACAAACGATCGTTATGAGGGTAGAGCCGATACCATCTTTAAAAATAAAAACTTAGCAAAAACATTCATGTGTTTGCCTTTAGCTATTCTTTTTGTTGCACTGACTTACCATTCAATAGCTACATCATCGAGTTTATTTTTTAATCTTATATATGGAACGATTGCACTTTATTTCGTTTTAGCGACTTTAGGTTATGCGTCACATTTTACTAACGATTATTTTGAACAAAATGAGTTAATGCATTAACCGTAAGTTTTCTTTTAATTGCATGTATTTAATGCAATATGGCTTATGTTTGTACTCTAATGTATAGAAATTCAGCACTTAAAATATTTTTTTAAATAAGTGCTTTACAACAGCGAATACAAACATTAATATTCGCACCGTCTTCAAGCAAGACATGTTTTCAGGTGAGATGGCTGAGTGGTCGAAAGCACCGGTCTTGAAAACCGGCAAGGGTTTGTAGCCCTTCTAGGGTTCAAATCCCTATCTCACCGCCATATAAGAAAAGCCCGCTTTATAGCGGGCTTTTTGCTTTTCATTTGCTGTTCTACAACTCAATTTTCTTAATTAAATTTTTATACTTTGAAGCATTTCACTTTCACGCAATTTTAAACTTATAATTTTTGATAGTAGCGACTAAACTAATTTTTGTATTCCACTTAATCTATCGTTTGTAAACTAAACATAGGGGGATTATTTAATATTTTCCTTAATGGCACATAACAAGCAACAAATGCTAACGCAAATATTAGACATAATGAAAAGACTAAAAGTGTTAAAGCGTTCGAAGTTAAGTATTGTTGAATGCTATTAAAATTTATGTAGTAAATTAAAGTTATACCTATTAAACATGCAATCATGCCTAATAAAACTGGTATTAGGTTGTTCGAAAACATTAACCAAATAATAGAACTTCTTTTGGCGCCTACTGCAAGGCGAGTCCCGATTTCAAACTTTCTTATTTTTATGCTGTAGCTCAAAACGCCATACAAACCAATACCAGATATAAAAACAGTAACAATTGACAAAAGGCTTGTGATTACGGTTGTACTAATGGGTATAAACAAACGTTTAGTTTTCACTTGGTGAATATTCTCAAAAGAAGATACTCGCCATTGTGAGTGTCCTTCATTTAGGATAGAAACAATTTCATCGCGCTCAAGGGACTGATGATTTTTAACTTTTACTATAAAATTTGTTGTTGATCGTGTTCTAGGTCGATAAGTTCGCATTTGGGGTTTAGCGTTTGCTGGCAACTTAATACTTTTAACCACACCAATGATAGAAAAGGGCGTACCAGCTGGGTTGAAAAGTTTTTCGCCAACAACGTTATCTTTGGGATTTAACTGCTGTGCAAAGATATCGTTAATAACTATTACGTTATTTTGAAGTTTAATATCGTCTGGAGAAAATGTTCGTCCTTGTAAAATAGGCTGTTCAATCACATCAAAATAATTGGCATCAACATATCTATTTTCATTTGAATAATCTTCCTTTCCATCAGATGTAGTAAACCCTGCATTGCGCGCTTGAATGATTGGCGACCAAGAGCGTGAAACCGACTTTATAGAGGGGTGTTGAGTTAGCCTTTCGGTCAAATTGGTTGTGATATTTATAACTTCTTGTTCCGTCAATTCAGGATTAGAAGGAGAAATACTAAAGTGGTACAAGTTTTCTAAATTGTAACCCAGAGGCTCTTTGATAATGTTAATAGACTCATGAAGCAATACAGAGCTCAAAAACACGATAAAACTTGCTAATGCGACTTGTATTGTTATTAAACCGTTTCTTATCCGTTTTGATACTTGAATTCCGGTGCCTTTTCCACTTGAATTGAGGGATTGACTTAGCCGTTGATAATTAATGCTTTTACTTCCAACAAAAGCAAATATGGTGCTTAACATAATGATTGCTAAAAATAGCGTTATCAAAGTGATTCCGTTTACACTTAGTTCTTCAGTTCGGGGGACTACAACAGCAAAATATTGTTGAATGACAAAAATGCCAATGTAGACAATGACTAGCGCTAAAATACTGGAACAAAGCAATAGAATAAAAGACTCAACAAAAAAATATCGATATAAATGATGTTGCCTAGCGCCAATGGCGGCCTGTATGGCAAGCGCTCTTTGTTTTTTTGCAGTTCTCGCTATAAATAAGTTAGCGATATTGGTACAGGCAATAAGTAAAAGCCCAAAGGTGGCTAATAATAAAAGATAGATCTTTATTTGGTTATTACCAAAAATGACCTGATTGAAGCTGGTAAGGTGAATTTTAATTTGCCATTCATTAAAAAACTCAATTTGAGCAACATTTTCTTTCCAAGACTCATTAATGAGCTTTGTTAGTTTTTGCTCTGCTTGATTCGGTGATACGTCATTTTTTAACAATCCGACTAAGTGTAGATTGGGTCTTATTTGCCCCCAATCGTTATGTAATTGCCTGTTAGCGTTAAAGTCCCAAGGTAGCCAAATTTTAGTGTTACTTGAAGAGCCCAGCACTTTTGGCTCTATGAAAGATTGTTTTAAAACGCCGATAATTGCAAAGTTAATGTCATTTATAGTGACGGTTTTATTTAGGATGTTTTCATCCAAATCGAATGTTTCTTTCCATATGTTATAACTTAAAACAGCAACGGGTTTGTGTGTGTTTATTCCTTCCTCTTCATTAAACCCTCGGCCTAATTCAAATTTACCTTGAAAAAGACTAAACCACTCAGGTGTAACAAACGCTGTTCTCAGTATTGGGTGGCTTTCAATAGATGTAATAAAATTATCTTCAACATTAATAAGAGCTGTCGTTTCAAAAACAGATTGATTTGAATAAGCGTGTACCAATCCAGGGTAAGTGAAAGCAGTAAGGTTATTAGTCCCTTTTTCATTAAAAAGTGCATGTTTTGCAACGAATAAACTTTCTTGTTTTTCGTATGGCAAGGGCTTAACTAGTAACAAATAGGAAAGGGTAACTCCCCATAAGAGGATACCTATTGAAAGCCCAAGGGTAACAACAACAATAAAACTAAATCCTGGCGCTAGTTTTAACTCCTCAAATGCTCTTTTTAATGCATACATCTAATGTCCCTATATTTTTATTCTAGTTGCTGAGAATTTTTTACTGCATTTCTATGGCCTTTATAAAGCGAAGACTTTCATTATTAAATTAGATTTAATAACAGGCAGTTATCATCTCGTCTAAGCTAAGCTAATATTATGCCAAATAATAAAGTAATTTTTTTCAATTAGTTATAGTGTTTACTTGGCGAAGTGTCTAGCATGGCGTCCGAATTCGAACTTAAAACAGTTCAGAAATGAAACCTTTGTATAAGAAAGTGCTTACTTGTAAAACTTGAAGGCGATTAAATTGAGATATGTTAATTATTAAAATGAATTCGTTCATTTAAAACTGAATGAACAGTGGTTAATTGATGTTTTCTTTAGTAAGTTTTTTGTTCAGACTATCAATTAAATTTGTAAAACCTGATGAAACCAATGTTCCTGTGTTATCAAGTATATCAGTTCTCACTTTAGATTCGCTTTTTAAGTTTTCTATTAATAAGATAGTTTCTTCCGTTGTATTTGGCAGCTCTTTTATTTGATCAACTTGAACACACATAGACTGAATAATGTTTTTGTATTCCATACTTTGATATTGTTGCTGAATGTCTATATCTGACAATTCCTTCTGGGTCGCACTCAATAAACGCAATATAGTTTTATGTTGGCGGTCATTAGCCAGCGTTGACTCTATTCTCTTTATTTCGCTAACAATGATGTTTTTTAATACAACGATACTTTCTATAAGTTGGGCGCGCCTTTCATCGTTACTAGGAAGTTCGCCAACAATGAAGGAAATATGATTGTCCCAAAAGTACATTTTATTTCCTATTTTGACTGTAGAGCCGCTTGTTGGGCGAGTTTCTTGAACCAACAATTTCTCTTCTTTGCTTGATAGAAAACCAGAGGGAATACTTTTATCATGAGTTATTTCGGTTCGTATATGAAAAGCAGCTATTACCTCTAAAGCATTAAAACAATTATTAAGTACAACCAATAACTCTATTATCTTGTTGCATTTTGCTGCCTCCATGGCAAATTCTGTTAATGCACTTTGCTCGCTGTACATTTGCATCGAATTTTCAAAGAGCTCTTTTAGTTGTTTTAACTCTTGTTCAACAGAGTTTGAGGAGCTTTCTTCTATGAGAGGGGAGTTTGACGAATTTTCGAGTAACTTTAGTTGTTGATGAAGTAAATCAACTTCACTCTCTAAAGCATAAACACAATGTTCAAACTCGGCAATAATACTTTCTAAATGTTCAATCTCCATAAGTTTTAATTCAATATCCTCCTGACTTAAATCGGTTCTTGAGGACACCTCTTGCTCCAATGTCGTCATATTATTTCTTAATTTAACGATAAAGTGTCGCTGTTGCTCATTGTTTTCTCTCAATTGATTTATTTGTCGCATGACACTTTGACGTGATGCCTCGTCAGTTAACTTATGCGCATTTGACCTAATAAAATCAGTGTCTATTGATAACCCATTTGTCTCGCATTCTGAACGAAGGTTTTTTAGAAATTCTATTTCATTTGTTAGTGCCTTCACTTTTTCTCTTAAGATTTCTAGCTCACCTTCTGAAGAGTTTACTGCTGTTTTTAAATTGCTTATATTTTGCTCGTAGTCATTGGAATTCGAAACTAAATTAGATAGTTGGTTGATTATAGAGCTTTTGTTTTTATTAGCATTTGCGGCAGATTGAAGTGATTGGTTAATTTCAGAAATATTTGCGAAGGTATCAGAAATTAATTGTTGGCTTGACGTTGTAGTTTGGAAACCATTTTGTTTAGATATTTCTAGTTTTTTCTCTAGAACTTTAATTGTTTTTACTTTTTGTTCGATGCTTTTTTGTAGCTGATTTATCCCTAAATTAGCAAAAATTTGGCTTAAATTTTTTGATAATGAAGACCAGTATTTGTCTTCGTCATCTAACCACTTTATTGCAAGTATTTCAGTTTTAAGGTAGTAGGCTCTTAGTAAAATAGCTTGTTGTTCGATTGGCTCTTCTAGGCAAAATTGAAATTGGTCTTTACCAGAAATTTGCTTGTAATGCTCTTTAGATAAGTCTTTATGCTTATTTAAAAAATTAAGTATATGTTTGGTTTTTTGAAGGAAGTCTTGTGCTAAATCTTGGTTCTCTCTTTCTAGCACTTCTATTTGTTTTTTTAACTTCTTCAGCGAGCGTAAAATAACAAAGCGGCATATAGCAACAATGGCAACTAATGCTAGTGTTATTAATGCCAGTTGAATTTGTGTTGTAGTCGGCATCATGTGTTGGCATCCTATATCCTATTGTTTTCTTCGTTGATAATTGATGATACATGGTTGAACTCTTGAATGATTTCTTTATACACCTCAAGAGCGTATGGAGAAAAATTACTGTTATCTTTACTTAATGATTCAGCCTCTTTACATAAGAGGTGTAAACGTTCAGCACCAATAAAGAGAGAGGATGACTTTAGTTTGTGTGTTGTATGAAAAATACTGTCGTGATCGTTGTTAGAAATAGCGCTACTAAGCTCATCAACTAACGGTTTCGTTTTTAGTAAATATTTAGTTCTATATCTTAATGCCGATTCTATGTCTGTTCCCATGTAATTTGCTGCAAGCTGGTTATTTAAACTCTGACCTTTTATGTTGAGTGTTTTTGGCTCTTGGCTTTGTCGATATGGATTAAAATACTTAGCTAATTTTACTTTGATTGCTTTTACTTCTTCATGATGAGATAGCGTTTCATTCATACCTGCTGCTAAACATCGTTCAACAGCTTCAGGATCACAAAGGCCTAATAACCCCCAAATTACTACTTTTCTTTCAATATTTGGCAAACCACACCTGATCTTTTGTGCGATGCTAAGGCCACCAATCGGTTGCATGTCAACGTCTGCAATTAACAGGTCAAAACTAGCTGTCGCCAATCGATCTATAGCATCGAACCCGTTAACGACTTCGGTAGTGTTACACCCCAATAGCTTTAACATTGATATAAATTGCGCTCGTAAATTTGTGTTTGGTGAAGATATGAGTACTTTTATATCAAAACAAGTCGTTGTTTTATTTATTAAAGAAGTATTATCCATATTATGAGCGTGCCAAGTGTTGTTCTCTTAATATTGCATTTGCAATTGTCGAAATATCTTTTGTATTTAGCGGTTTTTTTAGAAACTTTGTTGCGCCAATTTGATGGCTACGTTTATTTAGCTCGGGATCAGTGTCTCCCGTTACCACAATCACCGGAATATCGCTTAGTCCTGGATCTGACTTTATTGATTGAAGGAATTCAAAGCCGTTGAAATCAGGAAGGTTATAGTCTAGAAAAATTAAACATGGCTTGTTGAGGTAAATTGCATCGCTCGCCGCTTGGCAGTCTGCAACCACGATAATATCGAGTTCAAAGTCAGTTAAAGATGTTTTATACACTTCAGAAAAAAAATCATCATCTTCAATTATTAATATGCTGGGTCTTTCATTTTGAATCAAATTAGTTAAATCATGTTCTATAACATAAGCTGTTGAGGTAGTTTGACATTTAGAAATGGCTTGTTTTAACCGTATCTGTAATCGTTCTTTATCGATAAAAGGCCGTGCAACAAACACTCCGTCCACCAACTTTTCTTCTAAATATTTATTAGCGAGCTCAAGATCAAACTCATCACAAAGCAGAATTGGTTTTATTGTAGATTGGGCTTTATATAATTTGGTGTAATTTTGATAATCTTCAATTGAGTCTTCAATAAACTCATGGCCGATAATAAACAATTCTATCGAGCCTGAAAGCAACAAATTTGCTGCATCTGAGCAGCTAAAATAATAATCTAAAAACCTAGAATCCTCATTTAATAGGTTGCTAATCAGGTCTTTATATAAGTCATAATTACTTACAAACACGATATTATTGTGCAAAGTTCTATCCTTAAAGCTCGTGTATTAACTAAATTATGATTTAGCTAAAACTGGTTGCATCCATTAAGTAATACCTGTTTTGACTGTACTTAAGTAATAGCAGATAAACTGATAATTTTCCAAACTAGATCAAACAGTAAAACCTTATTTCAAGTAAGGATATATACTGTTTTGTTGATAATTTTGTGGTTGGTGTAACTTTGTTTTATTGTGCCTTTTTCATCTTTATCAGCAATGTAAACGTTTTGTTGTAAAAATTTGTTAACAAAGTGGAACGTCATTTTCGCTACGAATTATTTAGTACTATATTTAAGTGATAAGCTAGCCATATACGCGAGGTTGTTATGAAGATAGCAATATCATTGTTAGTTGTTTCGCTCACTATAAGCTTAATAGGGTGTTCTTCAAACGGTAAAGCAAAAAGTACTGTTACTAATTACGAAACTTTGTTTGTCGATAGTGCTTTTCCTAAACACCAAACTTATATTATTGAAACTGAAGATGAAGTTTTTGCATTAGACGAAGAGATGAAAGAGTTTGTGCAGACAAAACTGCGCAATATTCAAGAGCCAAACAGGCGTATCAATAAATTGGTCAAGTATCTGTTTTCTCGTGACTATATTGATTTAAGTTACCACTCGAATGCTAACCTTACAGCCTCACAAGCGTTTCACAGTAAATCGGCAAATTGCCTTTCGTTAACAATAATGGCTTATAGCTTGGCGCAGTACGCCGAAATGGATGTCGAATTTAAACATGTAGACGTACCAGAGTATTGGATGCGAAATGGCAATTACAATACGTTAGCTGGTCATGTAAATATCCAAGTAAAAGTTAAGAAAGCGCCCAATACTCCCATTTTATTTCTAACCCAAGCAAGAATAATTGACTTTGATCCATCTATTAATGCTCAAAATTTTGATTCATTTGATATAGATAAAGCAGCTATTTTAGCCATGTTTTATAACAATAAAGGTGCCAATGCGATGGTAAATGGGCAATATGATTTAGCCTACGCTTATTTTAAAGCGGCAGTAAAAATTAACCCCAGCTTTTCATCGGCTTGGGGGAATTTGGGAATTTTATATAAATTCAATAATATGTTGAATCAAGCAAAAGGTGTCTACAATTATGCGCTATTTCTTGATGAAGAAAACTATACTGTTTTTCGTAATTTAGCGATAACTTTAGCAGCGTTAGGTGATATAGGTGAGGCTAAAAATATTATGACGTCAATACACCAAAAAAGATTAAAAAATCCCTATTATTTAGTCATGCTTGGCAATGAAGCTTTTTATGAAAGTAAATTCGAAAATGCAGTTTCGTATTATCGACGGGCTTTAAAAATGGAGCCTAGATTACATGAAAGTTATTTTGGTTTAACTAAGGCGTATTATGCATTAGGGGACGTTCATAGGGCTGAACAATCAATTGAAAAAGCGGTTAGGTTAATTGGCCAAGGGCCCAGTAACCAAGAATATACTGCAAAACTAAATTTTATTCGTCAAAGGCATTAACTCAGTGAAATGGCTTCTGGTTTATATTTTTTGTTGTTTAAATGTCCAAGCAGCGTTATTCAATAAGATAGATAACAGTAAATTATTAGGGCATTTAAAATTGTTAGCGTCTGACGAGTTCGCTGGTAGGGCGCCACAAACTAATGGCAGTTTGCTAAGTCAACAATATATTATTAGTCAGTTGACTGAAATTGGCATATCACCTCTGAATAATAACTTTCAGCAAAAATTCTTTTATCGGCATATTAGTGAAACTAAACAAGGTACTAATATCATTGGTACGCATCTTGGCAGGCCCAATAAAAGTGGCAACTGGATTATTTTGTCTGCACATTATGATCACAAAGGTAAAGGTAAGTTTGGTATATACAATGGAGCAGACGACAATGCATCGGGAACTAGTGCATTACTGTCTATCGCTGCGTCAATAAAAGAAAGGGATGTTCCTGCGAATTTTGTCTTCTTGTTTACAGATGCAGAAGAGCAGGGGCTAAAAGGAAGCAAGGCCTTTGTTGAATCAAATCCTGCGCTAATAAAAGAAACGCTAATAAACATCAACATTGATATGGTCGCCGGGACAATAAATACCAATAAGCTTTTTATGCTGGCTAAGGGGTTAAATAAAGTGTTGTCTCAACAAGAAATTGATGCACTTTATCGTGTAGACGACTTGATGGGGCAACGAGTATACACACGATTTAGAAACACGCTGACAGGTGAGAATACTGCTATAAAATGGCTTAAAGCTAGCGATCATAGTTCATTTAATAAAAAGAAGATTCCGGTGCTATTTTTCTGTAATGGTATTCATAAAAACTATCACACCACAAATGATACGTTTGAAAATATTAACCCATCTTTTTTCTTAAAAAATACTAATATTATCCTTGAACATATATTGTATTTAGCAAAGGTTTTTAACAAAACCTGACCATATAGTTATGATTTGACTTCGTATCGTCGTATAATGGCGTTATCAACACCTAAAAAAGTATTAAGTTATGGAAAAGAAATTTATAACTGCTCAAGAATTATTAGAAGACTCGTTTAGAGTGGCAGCAAAAGTTTTTGAAGATGGTTTTAGACCTGATTATATCGTTGGCATCTGGCGCGGTGGTGCGCCAATTGGTATCGCAGTTCAAGAGTATTTTGACTATAAAAAAATCGATACCGATCATATTGCGGTTAGAACGTCTTCATATTATGGCATCAACCAGCAAAGTAAAGAAATCAAAGTTCATGGACTGCACTACATTATTGAAAATGCAAATGCAGGCGATAGCTTGTTAATTGTTGACGATGTTTTTGATTCAGGTAGAAGTATCGAGGCACTAATTAAGCAATTGAAACTTCTTATGCGAAACAATTTGCCAAATGATATTCGTATTGCGTGCCCTTGGTATAAGCCAAAAAATAGTAAAGTTGACCTTGTTCCAGACTATTTTGTTCACGAGTCAGAAGAATGGTTAGTTTTTCCTCATGAAATATCTGGTCTAACACCAGAAGAAATCATTGAAGGTAAAACGGATTTAGCCAATATAAAACATTTATTTGTCTAAATTTCATTAATTAGCCATGAAAAGTGCGTAAAGTGGTCGTCACTTTATGCACTTGTTAGTCAAACCATATATGTTCAAATTCTATATCATCGCCGCGTGCATTCTAACGTCATTTTCTACGTTTGCTAAAAATCCTATTATTTTAATTTCTATTGATGGTTTTGCTCATAAATATTTAACTATGTATAAACCGCCATTTATATCGTCTTTAAGTAAAGATGGTGTGATATCTGATGGCCTTAAACCGGTTTATCCTAGTAAAACTTTTCCTAACCATATTTCAATTGTTACTGGAAAGTATCCTGCTGAGCATGGCATCGTTCACAACAAGTTTTATCATCGTAAACTTCAAGAAAACTATAAATTAGGTGCGGGGGCAAATGACAATCGCTGGCTTACAGCTGAGCCTATTTGGACTATAGCGGAAAAACACGGTATTAAAACCGGGGTGTATTTTTGGCCAGAGTCAGAAGCAAAAGTTTCTGGTATTTATCCTAGTTATTATTTTCAATATAAACATAATACGCCTAATAAGGACCGGTTAGATAAATTGGTAGAATGGCTTAAACTACCTGAGCCTGAACGACCAAATTTAGTGATTACCTATTTTTCCACGGTTGATAGCGCTGGCCATAAATATGGAACAACATCAGTTGAACTACAAAATGCAATTAAAGAACTCGACGCATTGCTCGCTAGTTTTTTTCATAGAATTGAACAAGAAACAGATTTAACACCCAATATCCTACTAGTGTCAGATCATGGTATGGTTGATATTGATAGTAATGTATCAATACTCACAAAAACTTTGTTACAGCCGTTTCCTCAATTACGAATTGTTAATGGCGAAACTCAACTTTACATATATGAATCTAATAAAAATACGTTAGAACAAGTTAAAACACATTTAACCTCGGTTGAAAATTCTAATCATTACAAAGTATATCTAGCTAAAGACTTTCCCAAACATTGGCAGTTTGGTGACAAAAAAGCTGGCATACCCGATATGATAGTTGAAGCTATTCCGCCCAGTGTTTTTGTCAAACCAGATTTTCAAGTTGGCAAGGGAAAACTTCATAAAGGAACACATGGATTTGATGCACTAGGTAATAATGATTTAGATGCAATTTTTATCGCCAAAGGCCCTAATATTAACAAAGGCATTGTATTGCCAAAATTTCAAAACATTTTAGTGTTTGATTTAATGGTAACCTTGTTGGAATTAGAGCGAGAAATAACGCCAGGCTTGCATGATAAAGAAATAGTTTTGTTTCAACAGATAATCAAAACTAAAAGCGAGCAAAATTAATAGTTAGCTCTTTATTTTTAACAGAGAAATGGGTATGTTAAATCAATATAATAAAAACGTTGAAAACATAGATGTACAGTACATATATTGCTCGCCAAGCCATTTTAGATCGCAATTCAAGGACGATTGGTTATGAATTGTTGTTTCGTGAAAGCCCAGACAATAGATTTCCTGAAATTGATCAGGATATTGCCAGTTCTAAGTTAATTATTCAAAACCACCTTCAAGGCGATATAAAAGCTATCAGTTTGGGAAAGCTGTCTTTTATCAATTTTACTGAAAAGTGTCTTATCAATAAATATCCATTATTTTTTGATCGTAAATCTATCGTTATTGAGCTTGTCGGTCATACTTCCCCGACAGAAAGATTACTTAAAATCGTTAAGTATTATTTTGAAAAGGGTTATCGAATTGCCCTTACAGAATACGACTTAGATGAAAAGTGGGATGTTCTATTCCCATTCATATCTATTATCAAAGTCGATATCGAAAAAAATAACCCAAAACGTTTACAATCTATTGTAAAGCGCATAAAGCCTTTCAACATTAAATTAGCAGCTGAGAAGGTCGAAACTCGTTTTCAACTTCAGTCTTTAGCAGAAGTAGGTTTTAACTTTTACCAAGGTTATTTTTATCACGAGCCGGAAATTATTGAAGGGCAAACACTCGCGCCAATTAAAGCACAAATGCTGCACTTGATCAGTGAAACCTTCAATACACCATTAGATTTTGAGGTGATTGCTGAAATTATCAGTCGCGATGTAAATTTAAGTGTTGGCCTACTGAAAATGGTCAACAATGTCGCTACAAGCACTCGAGTGGAAATTACTTCGTTAAAACAAGCAACAGCTTATTTGGGTGAAGAAAAACTTAAACAGTTTGTCACTATTTTAGCACTTTCTAAATTAACAACAGATAAAACAGATGAAGTATCAAAACAAGCGCTTATTACGGCTAAGTTGATGACTTCACTAGCTACTGCTGATGCATTCGAGAAAGCTAGAGAATACGCGTTTATTACTGGTCTATTAAGTGCAATTGAAGTTGTGCTTAGTATGCCAATGAGCGAAATTATAGAAACCATGCCTTTAGCAGAACCAATTGAAAAAGCGTTAGTACATCGAGAAGGTGTCTTAGGTGAATTGCTATCATTTGTTACTGACTATATTGTTGGTAAAGGCGAAAATATGGAAAATGTTGCAGAGGTTTATGGCCTCAGCAGTGATTACATGCATAAAGAATTCGTTGAAGCTTGTCGCTGGTGCCAAGAGTTAGGCATTTAAAGAGTTCAACAATTAACTCGTATCTTTGAAGGCGTCTTAATAACATTAAGTCGCCTTTTTTACTCTTAAAAATTTAGGTTAACAAAGCAAGGGTAACGCCAATTCAATTTGGCATCTTTTGTCATTATATTTGCTTTGGCGTTTATTGTGCAGAATATAGAATTTGACTATTCTATGAATTTATCACGTCGGAACTTCTTTAGTTTTATTAGAGTTTGCAAAACTTTTAAAAAAAATCGCAACAAATTATGTGGTTATCATAATTCTTCACTATAGTTAACTCAGACTAAACGAGAAATTGCTTTGCTCTGGGGAATCTATGAAAAATCCTTCACTTTTACGTTATACTGCAGTTGCTTTATGTTTGACTGCTTCAAGCCAAGCCTATGCCGATGTGTCAGGGACAGTAACTTTGGTGTCAGATTATTTATTTAACGGTGTAACCCAGACAGATGAAAAACCTGCGTTACAAGGTAGTTTAGATTGGTCAAATAAATATGGAGTATATGCTGGTGTATGGGGCTCCAATGTAGACTTTAATGACGGTACCGACATGGAGGTAGATTATTATGTAGGCTATGCAGGCAATATCTCGTCTGCAACCTGGTATGACGTTGGTTTTGTTTACTATAGCTATCTTGGTGACGACGATAGCAGTGATATCAACTACAGTGAAATTTATTTTCAATTAGGCTATCAAGATACCAGCGTAAAAGTTTGGTATGCCGATGATTATGCTGGCACAGATGCCAAGCATTACGTTATCGCCTTGATGCATACCTTACCAATCAGAGATAACTTGTCTATAGATTTTCAAATCGATCGTTCAAAAAGTCTAAATGACGACAAATTTACTTGGGAAGGTAATGACGATAGTTACTTTCATTGGAAAGCAATAGGGCAATATTCATGGAATGATGTAAATTTTGGTTTAGGGGTTGAAGGGACTGATCTCGACACTTACGGTGAAACAAGAGTCATCGCAACGGTGAGCTATACCTTTAACTTCTAATCTAAGGCTAAAACATGACGCTATCAGAGAAAAGTCTGGCAATTAAGCTTCTCGGCTTTGTTGGCTCGATATTAATTTTAATTTCAGCTGGCTACTTGATTGTCGGTTATATCTATTTGCATAAAGCAGAAAAAGAAATTGCAGAACAAGTAAATAGCGAAATTAAACTTCAAATAGAACAAACGGTCGCTGCAAAATCATCAGCCATAGCCAGTGAAGTTTCTTCTATTATTGAAAAGGCTTTTCAGTATCCGGCCACATTATCAAAACAAATTGGCGCAAGCATCGAGGGAAAACTAGCGGGAAGTTTGTCGCGCGAACAAACTGAAGCATTGGTATCTAATACTTTAACGTTTGCCCCAGTTTCATCTGCTTATGCTCAGTTTGAACAAAACAAATTTGATGGTAAAGACAAAGATTTTGTATCTGGTTTTTCTCACTCAGTTAAAGGTGAGGGAAGCTTTGAGGTGTATTTTGTCAAAGAAGAAAGCGGAGTAATATCTCAAGAGCCGATAGAACTAGGTGCAGAAAAGTACGACGAAACATTGGATGAGTTCGGAAATAGGGCTGCGGAGTGGTTTCTTTGCTCTAAAGAAAAACTAAAACCCTGTATCATAAATCCCTATAAATATGAAATCCGCCCTGGCTACACTGAGTTAATGACAAGCCTTGTAGCTCCTGTAATCGCAAACGGAAGTTTTAGAGGGGTTGTTGGAGCAGATTTAAATTTGCCATTACTACAAGAAAAAGCTACTAAATTAAAGCAGTCACTTTATCAAGGCAATTCCAGTGTTTTTATTGTAAGCCAAGACTTTTTTGTAGCCGCGGCATCCGATCAGCTAAAAAGCCTAGCGCGCCCATTTAAAGAGGCAACAAAAAACAGTGAAGCGATTTTAGCTCATATGGGTAAACAACAAGGGTTGAGCTTAGATGGACAGCTTATTTTTGTTCGTCAAATTCCTATCTCTATAGCTAACGAAAATTGGCTATTGATAGTAGGAATTGATGAAAACGTTGCGATGCAGCCTGTTGCCAATATTTCGAACGGCGTTAAAAGTGAAATAGCCAGTATCTTAACCACGTTTTTTATGTTGGGTATCATTTTAACCGTGATTGCGTTACTACTGTTCCAATGGTTCAGTCGCTCTATTGTTAAGCCTGTTGATTTAGTGGCTAGCAGGATGCAAGAACTGGCAGGTAAAGGTGGCGATTTAACACAATCTCTTGAAGTGAGCTCTCATGAAGAGCTCATTCGTTTAGCTAATGCGTTTAATCAATTTCGAATTAAAGTTTGTGAATTGTTAGAACAGGCCAAACAATCTGGAAGATCTGTGATGGAAAGCAGCGAGGTCAGTAAAGAGAGTGCAGTGCAGACTAATTACCAGATAATGCTGCAACAAAAAGAAATTGACAGCATTGTCACTGCGATAACTGAAATGTCGGCAACAGCGCATGAAGTGGCAAGCACTGCATCTAGTGCTGCTAATAACGCAGAAACTGCGACAACTTATGTTAAAGAAACAGAAGTTGATGTTTCAAAAGCAACACAAGAGGTATCTGAATTATCTGAAGAAATGTCGGCTGCCACTGTCGCTGTAAAAGCAGTTTCAGCGCGCAGTGAAGATATTAAAAAGATCCTTGATGTAATTGCAGCAATCGCTGAACAGACAAATTTATTAGCGCTAAATGCTGCGATTGAAGCTGCCAGAGCTGGCGACCATGGCCGCGGATTTAGCGTGGTGGCAGATGAAGTTAGAGCATTAGCATCGAAAACCGCCGACTCAGTTGGAGAAATATCTCAGGTGATAAATGCACTCCAATCGGAAGTATCACAAACAGTGAACTTAATTGAAACCGGTAGTGGAAAAGCAAGTGATGCGGCAGATCGTTCTAGAGAAGTTTTTGAAAAAATGAAACAAACAGTTATTCAAATAGAAGCTGTAACCGAGCATATCTTACAAATCGCTGCTGCTGCTGAAGAACAAAGCCAAGTGTCGGAAGAGTTAAGTAGAAATATGGTAATTGTTGGTGATGCAACAAAAGAAGTTGCACAACTTTCAGAATCGTCAGAGCAGAGCGCTATGGAAATTAATGATTCTGTAAAACATTTAGAGGCATTGCTATCAAAGCTTAAAACTTCTTAATCAGCAAAAATCAGTTGTGATTGATCTATGGCAACAGGTTCACTTGGTTTTTTAATAGGGGTCGCTTTTAAGTTAACTGGGATGTTAGGGATCAATAAATCCTCAAGGCCAATGGCTTGGTTGTTTGATTGATCCAACCATCTTTGAGTCGCGTTGTCATGTAGCGGTAAAATTAGCGGCATGGCTTTGCTGTGTATATGCTTGAGTTTAGGATGTGGTGGTAAGGTAACTATCGAACAAGATAATTTATATTCGCCAGTGATTGGGTGAATCCACTCTTTGTATAGTCCTGCAAAAGCCATAGCTTCACCCGTGTCGCTTTCAAAGTCGTAATAATGTATTGGTTTTTTATTCACAAACTCGGTTTCACCAAATCCTTTGGCTGGTACGATACAGCGACTTTGTCTAAATGGCTGATATCCTGCGCTTCTATATACGTTTAGTTTGTCATATCGTGTATTAAACGACGTATAGCGTGATGGTTTAAAGCCAGTATCCGTTTGTTCTAGCAATAGCCACCATGTGGCGTCATCTATTTGGTTTTGACCATTAACTTGCCTGATGATTGATATGTTATCTGTTGCACGCTTAAAGCGACCAAAATTAAGCTTTTGTGTTGGGTTAACAACACCCAGTAATTCAACTAGGGCAGAAACAAAAGGGTCATCAGTTATATTTAATCGACCACACATATAAACACCTAAACTAATTGATTTTCGGAGTGTTGCCCGGCAAGCAAAGTTATTAGGTTTTCTACTGTAGTTTCAGCAATTGTTGTTAATGCTTCTTCTGTAAAAAAACCTTGATGCCCAGTGATTAATACATTGGGAAACGTTACTAAGCGTTGGAATATGTCATCATCAATAATGGTGTCGGACAAGTCCTCAAAAAACAAGTCACTTTCTAGTTCATAAACATCTAGACCTAATTGAGCTATTTTTTTCTGCTTCAATCCATCAATTAATGCTGTTGTATCGATTAATCCTCCTCGGCTCGTGTTAATCAAAACCACCCCAGGTTTCATTTGATTAATTGCGTGAGTGTCAACCATGTGTTTAGTTTCATTAGTCAATGGACAATGTAAGCTAATAATATCAGAACGCTGAAAAAGCTCGTCTAAACTCAGGTATGTGGCGCCCAAAGCAAGCGCATCTTTATTTACAGTTGGATCACTACATAGCAATTTACAACCAAAACCAGCTAATATTTTTAAAGTAGCTAAGCCAATATGTCCTGTACCGACAAGACCTACAGTTCGATTGTGTAAATTAAAGCCCATTAGCCCATCTAAAGAAAAGTTTCCTTCTTTTACTCGATTATATGCTTTGTGAAATTTGCGACTTAAGGTAAGAATTAATCCGACTGTATGTTCTGCTACAGCTTCTGGTGAGTATTCTGGAACACGGCAAATTTTTATGCCAAGTGATTTTGCTTTGTTGATATCGACGTTATTAAAACCAGCACAACGAAGCGCAATTATTTTAATGTTAAATTGAGCTAGTTGTTGTAGCACCTCGTTATCAGCAATATCGTTCACGAAAATACAAATAGCGTCTGAATGTTGTGCTAGCATAACGGTTTCAGCACTGAGATGAGCGTGAACAAAATCAAATTGTAACATGTTGCCGCGGTTTGATTTGATAAGATATTCCTTGTCATAGCGTTTGGCACTAAACACAGTAACTTTATACATATTGCATCCTATAGCATATGGTGAGCTTTGTTCTAACCAAATTCGGTAAGCTAGATTTGCAAAGCAACTCAACATTCATTGTAAAAGTTTATTGTTATTCTGCCACAGGTATTTTTATCAGACTAAATTGTCAGTAGCGTTTAATGACAAATATCGATAGTCTATTGCCTGTAATTTAATGCAAGGAAAACTGATGATTAAAACAAAAACTATTTTGTCAGCCTTGGCCTTATGTAGCGCGTTTGCAGCACAGGCCAATGATTTTGACACTGCATATAATTCGTTTAATAAAGCAAAAATTAAACAAGATATTAAAACCTTATCGTCTGACGCATTTGAAGGGAGAGAGCCTTCAGGTGTGGGTGAAAAAATGACAACTGATATGTTAATTGAGCGTTTTAAGGCGCTTGGCTTGACGCCTGGTAATGGCAACAGTTTTACCCAAGCAGTTCCTATGGTCAGTATCGTTAGTACCCCAACAAAAGGGTTGCAAATTGCTGATATGGAGTTCGGTTTTTTAAAAAACTATGTCGCTAACTCACGTAAAACGCAGGAAACTATTGGTTTAAAAGACTCAGAGTTAGTGTTTGTCGGTTATGGAATTCATGCGCCAGAATATGGTTGGAATGATTACAAAGGCTTGGATGTAAAAGGTAAAACGGTAGTTGTGTTAGTCAACGATCCTGGATATGCGACACAAGATCCTAAGTTATTTGAAGGCAATACCATGACTTACTATGGTCGCTGGATTTATAAGTATGAAGAAGCTGCTAGACAAGGTGCGGCAGGAGCAATAATTGTTCATGAAACTGCTCCAGCTAGTTATGGCTGGAACGTAATAGAAAGCAGTTGGTCGGGAGCACAATATCATCTTCCTGCAAAAGAAGTTAATGAGCCGGCAATCGACGTTGAAATGTGGATCACCACCGATAAAGCTGAAACCTTGTTTAAGAAGGCCGGTTTATCGTTTCAGGACATGAAAAAGCAGGCTCTAAACAAATCATTTAAAGCAAAATCACTCGGTTTAACTGCAAATATTAGCTTAAAAAATGAAATCAAATCATCAACGTCAAACAATGTGTTAGCTACCATTCAAGGCAGTGAAAAACCTGATGAACACGTTGTTTTTATGGGCCATTGGGACCATCTAGGTGCACCTATGGTTAATGGTGAAAAAGTAATTTACAACGGTGCTCATGATAACGCTACAGGTACAGCTGGTTTATTACATATCGCAAAGGCGTTTCAAGCTTTAGGTAAAAAGCCTAAACGTTCGATCACGTTTGCTGCAGTGACAGCTGAAGAGCAAGGAAGATTAGGCTCAAGGTATTTTGCAAACCACCCAAGTGTGCCATTGAACAAAATTGTAGGTTTGATCAATATGGACAGCCTAGACATCACTGGCCTAAAAACTGATGTTACTGTTACAGGTTATGGCAAGTCAGAACTAGAGACTTATTTAGCTGAAGCCGCTAAACGTCAAAATAGAACACTAGTGGCCGAGGAAACGCCAGAGCGAGGATATTACTATCGCTCAGATCACTTTAGCTTAGCGAAAAAAGGTGTACCTGCCTTAAGTGCCGGCGGAGGTACTCAGTGGCTAAACGCTAATGAAAAAGCTATTGGCGAGAGAGTTAGTGCAAGTGTCGCCAAATGTTATCACCAAGCATGTGACGTGTATGATGAAAACTGGGGATGGGATGGTTTAGTCGCTGAGTTACAATTGTTTTTTGAAACAGGGTATCTATTGTCAGAATCAGGTCAATGGCCAAACTGGCGACAAGGAACCGAGTTTAAAGCAGCACGTGACGCCATGATGAAATAAATCAAAGTTGATAACTGATAAAATGCCAGCAATTGCTGGCAGTTTTACATGTTAAGCTTGTTTTAAAGTTACTTTAAAACAAGGAATTAACAGTAGTAGTACCAAAAGCCATGCAAATGAACCTCCACCGCCACCACTAGAGGCGTTATTAGGAGGCGTTACGCTGGTATCATTATCACTAATTGTAATGACCAATTCAGTGTTAGTCCCCAAGAGTGCAGGATTCGAACTCGAGAGCTTAATGGTAAAGTTTTCTGAGCTTTCTACTGATGTATCTTCGGTTACGTTAAAGGTAATTGATTTTTCTATTTCGCCATTAGCAAATGAAATGGTGCCATTTGATGCAGAATAGTCATTGCCATTAGTTGCTGTACCATTAATAAATTCATAATTGACCGCTACTTCGCCAAAATCGCCATTTTCACGTCTTACATTGACCGTAACAGTGCCTGCTGATTCATTTATTGTTAGCGCACTTTGTTCAAAGCTTATCGTGCCGACTGCTGATATATCATCGTCACTAACTTCTATATTGACCAGCTTGTTTTGGTCATCAATTTTAGCGTTTACCGCGTTATTTAGCTCTAGATAAAAATTTTCACTTGGCTCTGCAATCTCATCATTTAACAAGCTTACATTGACTTGTTTAAGTGTTTCACCTGAGTTAAATGTGATGGTTTGAGCATCAAACTGAAAATCACTACCAAGTGTTGCAGTACCATTTATCGCAGAAACACCAATTTGCGCCTGACTTGATGCAGTGCCTGTTCGTTCAATGTTTACGACAAAATTTGTAGTATCTTCTGCTACTTGTACCTTTGAAGTTTGCCAAGCAAATACGCCTGAATCGTCATCGGTTAGGGTAATCGTCATGGAACTAAAAGTTCCTAAGGTTGTGCCCAAAGGATTCGCTAAGCGAATAGTAAACTGCTTTCCATAGTCGGCATCATCGTCTTGCACTAAGGTCAGTGTGATTTGTTTAACATGTTCTGCGTTACCAAATGTGAGTTGTTCATTAATCGCTTCAAAGTCGTTGTTTACTGTACCAGTTCCATTTTCAGTAAATATGTCTACGTTTATTTCACCCAATTCACCACCAGTTCTAACAATTTTTAATGATGCGTTTCCAGACTCTTCATGTAAGCTTAATTGAGCTAGCTGAAAAGATAACTCGCCGGGTAAGCTGCTACTAAAAACGGGATTTGTACCATTGGTGAGTTCAAGACGGTTAGTTATACCATCTTGATCAAAGTCAAAACTATCTTGGCTAGCGTTACATGAAATAGGGCGGCTAATACTTTCAAAAACAAAATAACGCTCTATGTGATCTAACTGCCAACAATAAACATTTTCTGCCCCTGCAAAATCTAAGTCGCTCCAAAAGTTATGTAAGTTAAAGAGAGAACTAACATCTGAAATGTTTGTATCTGCCAGATTTAGAGACATAAGTCTTAATAACCGATTTAAAGAACTAACGTCATCTATGGTTGTATTTTGTATGTTTAATTCACCAATGTTAGGCAATTGTTCTACGAAAGCCAAACTTGAAATTTGTGTATTTCCGATATTTAAACTGGACAAACTAGCGGGTAGATTTTCAACAGATAGCTCACTTATTGGGTTATCGTATAAATTAAGTTCTTGCAGTTTTGTAAGTGACTTAATCGTTGCAATATGCGTGATGCTGTTTTGGCTTAGTTCTAGTTTTGTAAGGGCTGGCATGTCTAAACTAGGCACATTTGTTAATTGATTTCCGGTCAAAGACAATGAGCTGAGTTTAGGAAACTCTCCAACATTTTCTAGTGATGAAATGGCATTAAAGTTGGATGAAATGTTTGTTAAAGATACATGTCCTGACAAGCTGTTCAAACTTGAGACGTTATTACTATCAATATACAAAGTTGCAAGCGCCGTTAGTTGCCTAATAGGCGAAACCTGTGACACTTGATTACTGGTTAAATGTAATGTTTCAAGTTGCTTAAGTTGAGCTAGCGGTGTTATATCTTCAATATTGTTTCTAATGGCATAGAGGTAACTCAAATTTGTTAAGTTTGAAAGTGTAGTTAAATTTGAGATGTTATTGTCAGGCACCCAGAGAAACTTTAATGCAGTTAAATTAGCTATAACAGACAAGTCGTTTAAACCAGTATTTGCTAATGAAAGCTCGGTGATGCTAGTTAAGTTAGCAAGTCCTGAAAAGTCATTGATAGGGTTATCGTTAACACTGAGTATCGATAGTTTATCAAGCTCAGAAAGATTGTTTAAATTAGTGATGTTATTGCCATTAATGTCTAATCTAGTTAGGCTGGTAAAGCTACTTATCCCTTCTAAATTGTTTACATTTGCTCGGTTACAATAAAGCTCTTTCAGTTGACCTACATATTTAATATTTTGTGAATTACTGGTTTGTTCTACACATTGCCTTAAATTGTTATCGGTAATGTTATTGGCTGCATTAGTGATCAAAGTGTCATTGGTTTGATCTTCAAATAAGTCAGCTACTTGAAATCTGATTTGATTTAATGCGTAACTCGCGTCTGCACCGTTATTGGTGTCGGCTCTATCAATACCGCACGCAAGTTCAGTACACAAAATATCAGGGTTAGAAAATTTGTAAATTTTAGGTGCATTGGCAAGCGAATAAGCCATAACCGTTGAGAACCCGTTTACAGCATCTTCGATTCTATATCCACGAGCGAAAGGAAAAGTATACCCAGTATCTCCTTGTGCTTGAGAATGGGCTAATCCCATATTGTGGCCTAGTTCGTGGGCATTAACGTAATCGCCACAGTCAATACTGGTATGGCTATACATAAAGTTTATTGAAGAAGAAATAGAAGAGTTTGCCCAAGCGAGGCCGCATGAATCATCACCATCAACAAACATTCGTAACAATACCACCATGTCAGCACCTTGTTGATAACGGATGTCTTCTATATTTGTAAACGCACTATGTTGGGCGTAGGTAATGTCATCCAATGCAACGTCTGAATGATTCTCTACAGGGTAGTCAACAGATAAAATGCTTGTTGCTGCAATTTCAATATCAACGTTGCTGTCAAGATAGATTTGATTGGTGACACCAATAATATGCTGAATACGGGTATTAATATCACCAGAATAATTGTCGTCAATTTGAGATTGGCTTAAACCGTGTACAAATAGAATTTTGATTGGCGCTATATCACGGTTATTGTTTGAGCTAGAAAGGTTTTTAGCAGAGTCAGGCAATTTAAAAGTGGCGCTGTTAGCTAAATCGCTGGGTGCTTTAGCTTTACTTGGAGGCAATTTTACATCATCTTGCTGTTTATTGTGTTGTGCCAATAACTGATTTTCGTTAATTAACGAGCCTGTATTATTGTTGCCTTGGGCAACATAGATATGTTCAGGTGTTACTACTCTCATAAAAAACTGATTTGGTCCCAAAGTGATGACAATAGGCAGTTTTTGTTGTGGATGTTTGATATACGCTAATAGTTGTTTTGTCCCACCAATAACACGAGCCTGTGTAATAACTGCTGTTTTACTCGTTTGCTGTGGAAGATTTACGTTAAAAGAGTCACCGACCGACAAATTTTCATAATGATCTTTGTCAAAATTAAAGAATCGTCCTTGTGAATAGCTAGATTCAAGGCCGTTAAGATTTTCATTAGATGTCGATGTATTAGGGTTATGGACTTTAGTTGCCCAAATGAATAAATCATTGGCTAAAGTGGGAAGGGTAATGACCAGTAGGGATACTGAAAACAAAAACTGCTTCATGTAAATTCCTTTTGAATAACATCAATTAACTGCACGGTTAAGTAGAGTATAGGATCGATTTAATGGAATTCAGTTTTTGTTTCTTAAAAGTAAAAAAGCCGCTAAAAAGCGGCTTTTCTAATTGGCTCCCCTGGTCTGATTTGAACAGACGACACATGGATTAACAGTCCACCGCTCTAACCAACTGAGCTACAGGGGAATAATTTTGAGTCTTATCATCGACTTTAAAGTGGCTCCCCTGGTCTGATTTGAACAGACGACACATGGATTAACAGTCCACCGCTCTAACCAACTGAGCTACAGGGGAATAATTTTGAGTCTTATTATCGACTTTAAAGTGGCTCCCCTGGTCTGATTTGAACAGACGACACATGGATTAACAGTCCACCGCTCTAACCAACTGAGCTACAGGGGAATAATTTTGGCCTATTGCCAAGCAACCGCTCAAAGAGCCATTACTAAAATTTAGTGGCTCCCCTGGTCTGATTTGAACAGACGACACATGGATTAACAGTCCACCGCTCTAACCAACTGAGCTACAGGGGAATCATATTGTTGTCGAGGCTTATCTCGTCAACGGGGCGGAATATTAATGATACTGTGTTGGACTGTCAACACAAAATTCAGAAAAATCTCAAATACTGAATCGTATGCTTAATTTGCGCACAGCTAGTAGCATAAAGCAGCAAAAATTGTTGTGCAAATCAGCAGTTACCAAAACAGTTAACAATTAATAATAGTTATCCACCAATTCTGTGGATAACTGAGTGGATTAAACTGTAATAAAACGTAATTAGCCGCATGCAGCAGCTATTTGATATCTACAACATATTGGAAATAAAAGAGAATAGTCTTTATATAACAGTTGGATAGCGTGAATTGTTTGGTTTGTTTAACAAGTTTGAGTCTTTTTTGCTCAAAATGATTTTATGTGCTTTATTTGTGTATTTAATCGCTAACGTTACGGTCAATGAAAAATTGTTTAACATTTCATACCAATTGAAATAAATATTTGACCACTTAGCGAGAGTTAACAGTTTCAGAGGCAAGGCATTGATTGCAAAGAATGGTTATTCAGGAGAACGTGCTCCTGCGTTCTCTAATAAGCTACATCCGTGTAGCGTCATTGTTAAAATCAATAACGCAGGCTATGAGCCTGTTAAACTCGCCCTTTGGGAACTCATTATCGCCCTGATAACATCTCTAAATAATCTAACCATAGAATGACTATGCTTAAATTATTTAGCTTGTTCTCAGCACGCAAATGAAGTTCTAAGTTGATCAAATATTTAATTCAATTGGTATAACAAGGAGTGAAATTTAATATTTACATAGCGACTCTAATTACTATCTTTTACAATAGCTGTTTTCGCCTTTCCTATAGCTAAGTTTTTAGTAGTAAAAAATGACAGAACAAAAAAATAAGCGACAATTGGATTTATTGGCTGATCCCGTTGGACAAACATTAAAGCAGATGACTATTCCAATGATTTACGGAATGATTTTGCTGATGACTTTTAACTTAGTAGATACATTTTTTGTCAGCTTATTAGGGACACAACCACTTGCTGCTATTAGTTTTACCTTCCCAATAACCTTTACTGTGATCAGTTTAACGATAGGGTTAGGCATAGGTACTTCGGCAGTTATTGCCAAGTCATTGGGCAAAGGAGAGCAAGGATTTGCAAAATGCTCAGCAACTTCAGCGCTGATCATGTCTGCCGCTGTTGTCGGGTTATTATCTTTTACTGGTTTTGTTTTTACTGAAGAAATTTTTACTTTATTAGGTGCTAACCAAGAATTATTGCCTGAAATTAGAAATTATATGGACTATTGGTTTCTAGGTAGCGTGTTTTTAATCGGCCCTATGATAGGAAATTCAATATTACGCGCCAGTGGCGATACCAAAACCCCGAGTATCATTATGGGTGTAGGTGGCGTAATTAATGCTATTTTAGATCCTCTGTTTATTTTCGGCTGGGGTCCTGTACCAGCAATGGGAATAAAAGGGGCTGCAATTGCTACCATGGTTTCTTGGGTTGTTGGTCTTTGTTATGTGCTTTATATCGTTGGCTATCAACGCCAATTAATTCATGTATCACGAGCATTTTTAACAAATTTTGTTACCTCTGCAAAAGGTATATTACAAATTGGTTTACCTGCAGCTGGTGCAAACATGTTAACGCCGATTGCCGCTGCTATTTTAACTGCTATAGCTGCAACCTATGGAGAGCCTGTAGTTGCAGCGTTTGGTGTGGGTACGCGAATAGAATCGATCGCTTGTTTGGTCGTTCTGGCACTTTCGATGACGTTACCACCTTTTATTAGCCAAAACTTTGGTGCTGGGAATATGACTAGGGTTGAAGAGGGCTATAAAGCGTCAGTCAAATTTGTTTTGGTTTGGCAAATTGCAATTTACCTGTTGTTAGTACTGTTAGCTCCTGTAATAGCAGACATTTTTACCGACGAAAAAGAAGTTGCTCAAATAATTAAGCTGTTTATTTACGTATTACCTCTCGGATATGGATTACAGGGCATCATCATATTAACTAATTCTTCGTTTAATGCGTTGCATAAACCTATGGCGGCTTTAACGCTAAGTGTCATCCGTTTATTTGTTTGTTACGTACCAATATCATATTTAGGGAGCCTACTGTATGGCATAGAAGGCTTCTTTCTCGGCGGACTGTTAGGAAACGTGTTAATGTCGCTGATCTCGTACCGCGCTTTTACTAAGCAATTTGATTCAAATTCTCTAGAGCCAAAGGTTGCACCATAATGAAAGATTTTTCGATTGTTTCAGATTATACGCCAAATGGCGATCAGCCTAAGGCCATAGGTCAACTTATTGATGGGATTGAGGCAGGTCTTGCACATCAAACATTGTTAGGTGTAACAGGCTCAGGTAAAACTTTTACCATTGCTAATGTGATTGAAAAGCTAAATCGTCCAACCATGATGTTGGCGCCAAACAAAACACTGGCGGCACAGTTATATGGAGAAATGAAGGAATTTTTTCCAAACAATGCAGTTGAGTACTTTGTTTCTTACTATGACTACTATCAACCTGAAGCATATGTGCCAACCACTGATACCTTTATCGAAAAAGACGCTTCAATAAACGACCATATTGAACAAATGCGTTTATCGGCAACCAAAGCCTTATTAGAAAGACGCGATGTCATCATAGTAGCGTCGGTATCTGCTATCTATGGTTTAGGTGATCCTGATTCATATTTAAAAATGATGCTGCATTTACGTCAAGGCGACATAATTAACCAGCGTGATATTTTAAGGCGACTAGCTGAATTACAATACACGCGCAACGATGTCGCCTTTCAACGTGCAACATATCGAGTGCGTGGTGATGTGATAGATATTTTTCCTGCTGAATCTGACAAATTAGCGCTTAGAGTAGAGCTGTTTGACGAAGAAATAGAAAAAATCAGCGAGTTTGATCCATTAACAGGTCAAGTAGAGCGAAACTTAGCTCGTGTGACTGTTTATCCTAAAACTCACTATGCTACACCAAGAGAAAAAATACTTGCTGCAGTTGAAAATATTAAAATTGAGTTAAAAGACCGTGCAACCCAACTAAAAGAAAATAACAAATTAGTTGAAGAGCAGCGAATCGTGCAACGAACACAGTTTGACATAGAAATGATGACAGAACTGGGTTATTGCTCTGGTATTGAAAATTACTCAAGATACTTATCTGGTCGTGAAGCTGGAGAAGCGCCGCCAACCTTATTTGATTACCTTCCGGATGATGGTTTACTTATCATTGATGAATCACATGTGACCGTGCCGCAAATAGGGGCCATGTATAAAGGTGACCGATCACGTAAAGAAAATTTAGTCGAATATGGCTTTCGTTTACCGTCTGCATTAGATAATCGCCCGATGAAATTTGACGAATTTGAAGCGCTTGCTCCGCAAACTATTTATGTGTCGGCAACGCCTAGCAACTATGAGCTTGAAAAATCGAGTGGCGAAATTGCCGAGCAGGTTGTTCGTCCAACCGGCCTATTAGATCCACAAATTGAAGTACGCCCAGTTGACAGCCAAGTAGATGATCTGTTGTCAGAAATTAGACTACGTGTGCAGATAGGAGAAAGGGTACTTGCTACAACATTAACAAAACGTATGGCAGAAGATTTAACGGAATATCTAGACGAGCATAATGTTAAAACGCGTTACTTGCACTCTGATATTGATACGGTTGAACGTGTTGAGATCATAAGAGATTTTCGTTTAGGGCATTTTGATGTACTTGTAGGTATTAACTTGTTGCGTGAAGGGCTCGACATGCCAGAAGTGTCATTAGTAGCCATTCTTGATGCCGACAAAGAGGGCTTTTTGCGCTCAGAGCGTTCATTGATCCAAACAATAGGGCGAGCTGCTCGTAACATTAATGGCAGAGCAATTTTATATGCCGATGTAATCACCGGTTCAATGCGCCGCGCGATTGATGAGACGAATCGCCGCCGTGAAAAACAAGAAAATTATAACAAAGAGCATGGCATAGTACCTAAGGGTGTCATTCGTAAAATTACAGACGTTATGGATGTTGGCGATACCCCTGAAGAAGCATTATACAAACAAAAGGCTAGGGCTGCTGAGCCACAAGGTTTATACAAGGTGATGTCGGTCGACGAAATTGACGATAAAGTTAAATCACTAGAAAAACAAATGCTGGAGCATGCTCAAAACCTGGAGTTTGAGCAAGCCGCAGCAATAAGGGACGAAATTACCAAATTACGCCAGCAGCAACTGAGCGCTTAATAAATTGGTGAATAACTTAGTAACGTGGAGTTTATTTCAGTTCAAACATCATATATTGATTAATAATATTTGAAATAGACTCACTATTACAGTTAGATAAATGACTGATATCCTCGATTATTTTATCTTGAATATCGACCGGGAAGAGCATTAATTGCTCAAGGTACAAATGTGCTTGAGTTTCATTATTGTTGCTGATCAATTCTGCTAGTTTATTAGCATGGTTTCTCCAAATTGCGCTCATCGATAACACCCTCTCTTTAAAAGCGAGATGAACCTTGTATCTCGCATATGCCCAATATACATGGCTTGCACGCAAACGCTGTATTATTTAAGTGTAGATTAGGTGTGCTTATTTATTATACAGAGTTGTTATTAAAAGAAGACTTTCGTAGTAAAGAAATTCTAAACAATTTTAATCTGTTGTTATTTGGAATTTTTCCAAACGATATAAAAATGCTTTATATGACATTTTTAGGTATTTTGCGGCTTTTGTTCTGTTTCCTTGGTGCATTTTTAACGCCTCAGACAAGCAATATCGCTCAAAATTATCCCAACTGAATGCCTTGTTTGGCAGGGTAAAGTCCGGTGTGTCTGTTGGGCCAGTCTGTACAGAGGTAGCGGATGCCGTTAATTCTGAGTCATCTGATAATAAAACAAATCGCTCTATTCTATTTGATAACTCTCTGACATTACCTGGCCAATGATACTCTAACAACTGTCGATAGTGATCTGCTGTTAATTTAGGTAATTCACAGTGATGTTGTTTGGCATGGGTTTGTATAAAGTGATCTGCTAATAGGGGAATGTCTTGCTGTCTTTCTCTTAATGGAGGCATAAAAATAGGCACGACGTTTAATCGATAAAATAAATCTTCACGAAAATTTCCTCGTTGTACCTCTTTGTCTAAATCTCGGTGAGTCGCGGCAATAACTCGAACATTAAGTTTGAGCTCATCATTACTGCCTAAGCGAGTAATGGTTCCTTCTTGTAAAAACCTAAGTAGATGTGCTTGCAGGCTAGGAGTTAGCTCACCTATCTCATCTAGAAAAATTGTGCCATTGTTTGCTGCTTCAAAACGTCCTATCTTAGTCGCAATTGCTCCTGTATATGCTCCTTTTTCTGCACCGAACAACTCTGCCTCTGCAATAGATTCAGCGATGGCGCCGCAGTTAATAGCGATGAACTTTTCATTCTTTCTTGCACTACTATCGTGCAATGCTCTGGCTGCTAATTCTTTACCGGTACCACTTTCACCTAATATCAACACTGTTGCATTGGTACTAGAAACTTTATCAATTCGTTGATAAACAGCCTGCATTTTTGGGGTTTTACCGACTAATCCAACAAGCTGTTTTTGTTCACTTAGTTGGTCACTTAAATTTTTATTTTCTCCGCGCAGCGTTTTGGCTTTTAATGCCTTATCTATGGTAAGTAACAGTTCTTGTCGCTTAAAAGGTTTAGGAAGATAATCATCAGCTCCTTTTTGCAATGCCTCAACAGCGTGATTAATGGTGCCGTAGGCAGTAGCAATGATAAAGCCAACGTCATAGGCGCAGTGCTTTCTTACATATTGCAGTAATTCGATGCCGGATAGTTCACCCAATTTCCAATCTGAGAAAATTACATCGAACTCACTCGTTTTTGTTTTTAAAATCGCTTGTTCAACACAATCGGCATCATCTACTAAAAATTCACTAGCCTTCAATATGTTACAGATTAATTGGCGTTGCTCAGGGTCATCTTCTACAACCAGTATTTTGATTTGTGTGTCTTTCATTTAATGGCTCCAAATGATGCTTTGGCTAAGCAACCAGTGTCGTTGTTATTGGTAATTGTAATGTGTCCATGGTAATGCAACGTGATTAATCGATTTGCGATATAAAGCCCCATGCCTGCGCCATCTGGTTTGGTGCTTACATGCGGTTGAAACAGCTGCTTGGCGATACTGTCATCTAAACCTTTACCGTTATCAAGAACGGTAAACTCTATCCCTTGTTCTGTTTCTTTTGCGTCTATTTTAACTGTACCTTGGTGTTCACAAGCTTCGCATGCGTTATTAATTAACGTATGTAAAATGCTTCTAATTTCTGATTCAGCGCCAGTTATTTTTAGCTTGCTGTCAATGTTAACCTCAAAGGCTAGTTGTTTATTTACGCTAGCTTTGTATTCTAAGATTATATCTTGCACTACCGCCAAAATAGGAATCTTGTCGTCACGTTGAACGCCATTTGACGTTAAAGTTAATAGCGCCTTTATGCTTTTGTCCAAGTGCGAAATCTTATTTTGCACCGTACTTAATAATTGCTGTTTAGCTTCTTCAGACAAATCATTGTCAGATAATTGTTCAAGCGACAAGCCAATTGTATGAATGGGATTTCTAAGGGCGTGTGCTAAGCCTCGGCTAACTTCTCCAAGCTCAGCTAAATGGGCTATTTCTTTGTGGTGTTTCTCTGCTTCAGTCAACTGATTTAATCGAGTTACCATTTGATTAAAGTGAAAAATTGTTTTACGAATTTCTTTTATACCTTGCTCTGGAACTGGCTGATCAAACGATCCTTTGGCTACCTGTTCAAATCCTGCGGTTAACTGTTTTAGTGGTTTATTAAATTTTGCGCTTAGCCAGAAGGCAAAACCAATCCCGATTAGTCCGACACCAATTAGCATTAGCTGAATTTTCTGAAAAAGTGATTGTCCTTGGCTAGTACTAAATGACTGGGTAAACCAATGATTTTTGATATTTGGTGATTGTAAAACAAAGGTTTTTAATTGTGAGTCTTCCTTTATAATTTGTGGGGTACGCTCTTGATGTAGTTTATCTACAATCGCTTTAAACTCTTTTTTTAATTCACTTTTATCAACCTTAGTTTGGTTATCGTTTTGCTTTACTTGAGATCTAACTGTAGCAGAAACTTGAGGTTCACCATCAATGTTTTTCTGTTCAAAGGTGAATATCTGTACATTACCATCAGGTGATTTAACGACTCGTTGTTCTCTAACTGTAACGGGGGTATTGTTTGGAGCCACTTGCTTAAAGGCGTATTGAGTTGCATGTGATTGGTTTAAATTATCAACGGCCAACTCAACAATCTGTTTACTGTATTGGCGAGCCTTAACATCAACTTCTTTAGCAACTGTGTTTTCGATCCAATAAACGAGTGCCAATTGAACTAATGTTAACAGAACAATTAACCCACCAATTAAATAAAATAAGTAACCGCGTAGTGACATACTTCCTCTTTTAGCGACGTGCTTTTATACCGACACATGAAGTCATAGGTAATTCAATTATAATGCCAATAAAAGAGCATTATTTACAGTAGAAAAAACAGGGGGTTAACTTAAAGGTTAGTTGTAAATATACAGATTAGTTAAATTTTTCCCGATATCAGGAAATGAATATTCTGATATCGGGAGAGTATCATTGATACCCCTCAGGCACTTGCTTTCTATCGCTTTGTTATTTAAAGCTTTATTCGATTGGCACGACATTAGCAATGATATCGCTGAATGTGTAATCAACCGTTAAAGGATATAAAAATGAAAGTACTAAATAAAACAGCATTAGCCATTTCATTGTCACTCATTGGAGCGATTAGTAGTATGTCTGCTATTGCCATGTCAAAAGCTGAACGTCGAATTGAACAAAAAATTGAGATCGTTGCAGATGATACTAAAGATGTTCAAGTGTTCGTCAGTAACAATGGCAATATTACAGAACTAGAAGTGCCCAAAGCATCATTAACTGATAAAGCTTACCTAGAAAATGCGCTTGCTGAATTACCAAGTGATTTGAGAGAAAAACTGGTTGCACAGCTATCCAATATTCATATGGACGGCAAAGTAATTAAACTAAACACGGCTGATGCAAATACTTGGGTGGAAGGTGATGGTGAAAAAGTCATCGTGCTTAAATCAATTGGCGAAGGTGATGCACACACTATTGCGAAAGAGATGGTTCAGCAATTTACCGTTGGAGATGGTAAACATAAGGTTTTTGAATTCAAACATGGTAAAAAAGCAACAGCTAACACTGTAATGCGTTTGTTAGAACATGGTAGCTTTACGCCGGAAGAGCTCGATAAAATTCAACAAGCTCTGGACGCTAAAAGATAAAATCACGTGTTCGCGTTTGATCCCTTACCACTGGTATAAAGCCAGTGGTTTTTTTAAGCTTTTAATAGTGAGATAATATCTTCTTCTATAGCTTCTGGTTTGGTTTTAGGAGAATAACGTTTATATACGTTACCATTTCCATCAACTAAAAACTTAGTGAAATTCCACTTTATTGATTTTGTTCCCAGAATTCCCGGCGCCTGATTTTTTAGAAAATCAAAAAGCGGGGCTGTATGCTCACCATTCACTTCAACTTTATCCATTAATTGAAAGCTGATATTAAATTGTAAATCACAAAAGTTTTTAATTTCCTCGTTATTTCCTTTTTCTTGCTTACCAAATTGATTGCAGGGGAAGGCTAAAATTTCGAAGCCCTGATCTTTATATTTTTTATAAAGAGTTTCTAAACCAGCGTATTGTGGGGTAAATCCACATGCACTCGCAGTGTTTACAATGAGTACAACTTTATTCTTTAAATTGTTTAAGTCGAATGCTTGGTGTCTATTTGTCTGTACCTGATATTGGTAAAAAGAGTTTGCCATATTAATGATTTCTGGTCGGATGTCTTATTAACTAACCTTAAAACAAAGCAATAAATACCGCAAGGTGCTTGTTCCTAGTAATAGTTGCGTTAAACTGGCGACAATTTAAATTTAGGGGGTGTTCAATGAAAGTTGCGTTTATTGGTTTAGGGGTAATGGGTTTTCCGATGGCAGGGCATTTAGTAAAGTCTGGCCATGAAGTAACTGTTTATAATCGTACTACAAATAAAGCTAAGTTATGGCAAGAAGAATACCGTGGTAACTATGCGTTAACGCCCAAAGAAGCATCAACCGATTGCGATATTGTTTTTGTTTGTGTTGGAAATGATGATGATGTTAGAGAGGTGATAACTGGTGAGCAGGGCATCTTAGCGGGCATTAAACCAAACAGCTTAATCGTTGACCATACAACGGCGTCGGCTACGCTAGCCAAAGAAATGCAAGTGTTGGCAAAATCTCAAGGTGTTGATTTTATTGATGCGCCAGTCTCAGGTGGTCAAGCAGGCGCTGAAAACGGTGTTTTAACAATTATGTGTGGCGGCGATGTTACGGCATATGAAAAAGCTAAACCGGTAATGGATGCATACGCAAGGTTTAGCCAATTAGTGGGTGATATCGGCTCTGGTCAATTAGCAAAAATGGTTAATCAAATTTGTTTTGTCAATGTAGTACAAGGTTTGGCTGAAGGTTTAAATTTTGCGCAAAAAGCTGGATTAGATACAGAAAAATTGATTGAAACAATCTCAAAAGGTGCAGCTGGTTCATGGCAGATGGACAACCGTGGAACTACCATGTGCGCACGTGAATTTGACTTTGGTTTTGCCGTTGACTGGGTTCGTAAAGACTTAGGCATGGCATTTGACGAAGCTGAAAAAATCGGCGCCGACTTAACGGTGACTAAACAATTGGATGGTTATTACGAAGAGGTGCAAAAGTTGGGTGGAGGTCGTTGGGATACCTCAAGTTTAATAGCTAGAATCAAATAGTTACCTCGTTTTAAACATTTACATTAATTTAACATTGGTTAATAATAGCGCTCGATTTAAGCAAAGGGAATTGCTCAACATTTCCTTTGTTCCTATAACAATTAAAGGAAGTGTCGAGCTTATGGCTAGTCGAATTTTCAAATCAAGTCTTGCGTTAATAACCCTCAGCATATTAGCGGCATGTGGTGGAGGTGGTTCAGGTGGAAACTCATCTAAATCTTCATCTAAAAACCAAGCACCAACCTTAGCGCAAATTTCCCCACTAGATGTAAAAGAAAGAGATGTTTTTACCATTACGGCGAATGCTTCGGATAGCGATGGTAGTATTTCAAGTTATTCATGGAAACAAGTAAGTGGCACAACGTTAGAATTAACCGTTTCTGATGGTGCTACAGCGGAATTTGTCGCTCCTTCTGTTGACGAAGATGAAACGATAACGTTAAGTGTAACGGTAACAGACAATAATGGTGGCTCAGCAACACAAGAGGTAAGTGTAAGTATTGGTGCTTATCAAAACCTTAGTGAATTAACATTTGATGATAATGCTTTAAAACAATGTTTAGACGCCAATGGCATAAGTGACGTGGGTTATGAAATTATTACTTGTAGTAATAACTCATTAATGTCACTAAGTGATTTAAGCCACTTTGAGAATTTAAAACAACTAACTATTGAAAGTGCGCAGCTTACTGATATCGATGCACTTACAGATAAAGCAACTATTACTCATTTAAAACTAAAAGGATCATCTGTTGAAGACTTAACACCTATTAACACTCTGGTTCAGTTAGAATCTTTGGAGCTCTATGATGCTTGGTTAAGAGAGTGGCGCTCTAACAGTTTGTCAGGACTAAATTTTGAAAACCAGACTGGGTTAAAAAAACTTGTTTTATCGAATTCTAATAACTATCACCGCACTCAATTTGATACAGAAAAACTAATAAAAGCGGTTGGACTTTCGTCACTAGAATTGAAATCCGTTTTTATGGTCAATTCAGAGCATTTAAGTAAATTGGATAATTTAACGTCATTAGCTCTTGAAAGTAGTTTTAATGATTCTAATTCATTAAGTTTTTTATTGAATAAAAACAATATTACAACGTTAATTTTAAAGGAAATTCCTGTATCAGATTTTTCAGCACTTGGTACTTTAAGTAACCTAAAAGAGTTAACAATACATACTACGAGCTCAACGCCAGATTACTCAGCGATTTATACGTTAGAAAATTTAGAGTCGCTTGAATTATCAAAACGCTATCAACATGGTGGTGGTTTTTCTTTAGATCAAACGTCTTCTAAAGAAACTATCAAAACATTAAAAACAACAAACATAGCTGTAGAAGGGTTGGAAAGCTTGCCTGAGTTTGTAAGTTTGGAGGAACTTACTTTATCTAATGCTGGTATTACTTCGGTATTTCAAATCAGTAAACTACAAAGCTTAAAACGCTTAGAAATAGCCGGTAATCATCAATTAAATGATATTTCACCTTTAATAGATTTGCATAGCTTGAGCTATTTAAACCTTTCTGACAACCGCCAAATTACTGAACTGTCGTCTTTAAAAAATATGACACAGTTAGAATCACTTGTCTTAACCAATGTCAGCTCAAATATTACGCTTGATGTTTTAGCCAATTTGACCAGCTTAAAAAATATTGTGTTAACAAACAGCTATCATAGTAGTTTAGATGTTTTAGCTGACGTAACTTCTCTAGAGTCTATTGTTATCGACAATACCTATAAAATCGATACGATTAGAAGCTTGGAAAAGCTTGTAAATCTTGAGTCGATTGTCGTTCAACGTTCAGAGCTTAAAGATTTGTCTTTTATTAAAGACAATTTAAACCTGAAATCTATTGATGTAAGTGTCAATAAACTTGAAAATTTGGATGACTTAGAGAAGTTAACGAAGTTGGAAAGACTTTACCTACTTAATTCGCCTGCATTAAGCAATGTCGAAGGGGTATCTGCACTTTCTGAATTAAAAGAGCTAGAAATCAGTCATAACGGATTGATCACTGATTTAAATGCGCTTGAAAATACCATAAAACTTGAAGTGTTAAAGCTAAGTTATTTAAGTGAAATAGACGATGTATCTGCTTTAAATAATTTAAATAACTTATACCATGTCGAATTACACAACTTTGCATCATTACTTTGTGATTCTGTTAATAGTCTCATAGACAGTCGTCCTAACACATCTGTTTCTTACGGTTCTTTTTGTGTATCAAACCCAATAAATTGGGACATCATAGAATCTGAACAACTTAAACAGTGTATTAAAAATGGCAGTAGAGAGATTAACGAAGTACGCTATTTCTCGTGCACTGTTGATAAAACCTCGACATTGGCAGGGTTAGAACAGTTTACTAAATTAGAAACTATGGACCTTTACGGGATAAAAGTCGAAATGGACTTAACACCGTTATCTGAACTTTCCTTGCTTACAAATATAACCTTTAGACAGTTTGGCTTAAAAACGTTTCCCGATTTTAGAGAATTGAGTAATTTGATGTATTTAAATGTATCAGGCAATAGTTTAGAGACTTTTAATGCTAGCAGATTACCAAGCTCAATTTCATCAATTGCAGTCGATGGTGTTTTAACTCAATTAGATTTCAACAAATATCTGCCGAAAGTTACCTATATCAACTTTGAATACAATGATATAAAAACCGTAACAGGGATTGATAATTTACCAGTTTTAAATACTGTTTATATTAGTTACAACAAATTATCGTCGCTCAATGTGTTTTATAATAGCAATCTACATCGTATATCTGTTTATGGAAACAATGACTTAACATGTGAAGATATTAAAGGTTTAAAAGAAAACTCTCCGTCGGTTTACATATCTCATTGGATGTCCTGCAACTAAGAGATACATTAGAAGTATTTCTTTGTTTGCTGCTATCAGTTGTAGCTAGCGATATTGTTAAAAAAAGGCGCTTATTAGCGCCTTTTTTTTTCTTCGTTTTGCAGTTAAATGTTGCCTTGCAAATATTGGTACAACGCTTTTAATACATCCATCTTATGTTGTTCAGATTCATGTTCATGGGCAAGGTTTTCTATTTTCATCATAAACTCATCGGCTGATAAAATCCCCTTGCCACCATACTGCAGTTTAGTTTGACAGTAGTTTTGCCATTTTTGCTGTTCTTCATTATTTAACAAGTAAGGGAAGTTACGAGCTTTGTATCTAAACAATAACGTCGGTAATCGCTGGTCTTGAAACTGGAAAGTGTGGTTTGCCAACTGGTCAACCGGTAACTGATGTAACACATCCATCTGCGCTTTATCACTTTCACTGAAAAATGCACCGCCATACAAGGCGTGCTCTGGGTCGATTTGCTCGTCGTCATCAAAGTCTGGTGCAAACACCTCAGCTAACTTTTCTCGAATGTCCAAATTCTGCTTTAAGATGGCTAAGTTCGCTAAACATTGTTCACGTGGAATATTTAACCTTTGGGCATTTTCCGGTAGTAAAGTTTTTGCGGGCGCAACCACAGGGCATTTATTGATATGAATAAGTTTTACTGGAATAGGCTGTTCATCAGGTGCTAACTCATCATAACGGGTATATAGCCTTTCTTTGATTTGCTCACTGGTCAATGTTAATAAAGGCGCAGGATCCTTTGCTAAATCAACCGCAATTACCGCATTTTTATTGGTTGGATGATATGCAACCGGGGCAAACCAACTTGTGCATCCTTGAGTTGACGGTATTTTACTCGTGGTGTGCACAACCGGCGTCATATTGTAAACATCTAATAGTTCACTGACTTGCTTTTTGTTTCGAAGACTAAATAAAAATTGATAAAGTTTAGGCTGTTTTTCTTTAATGAGTTTAGCCATGGCGATTGTTGCATAAACGTCACTCATGGCATCATGTGCTGCTTCATGGCTAATACCGTTAGCGGCGGTTAGTAATTCTAATCTGAAGCTTACGCGCTGTTCACCAGTTTCAGGATCTTCAACGGTTGGCCATTCTATGCCTTCAGGTCTTAATGCATAACATGCACGGACCATATCGATTATGTCCCAACGACTATTGCCATGTTGCCATTCTCTGGCATAAGGGTCATAAAAATTACGATATAAAAGGTAACGCGTAACCTCGTCGTCAAAGCGAATGTTGTTGTAACCCGCGACACAAGTGTTTGGCTGGGAAAATAGTGCATGTATTCGCTGGGCAAATTCTGCTTCAGTCAGACCTTCTTGCATCGCTTTTTGTGGGGTAATTCCCGTGACTAAACAGGCTTCTGGGTGAGGTAAATAATCAGCAGGTGGTTTGCAATAAAACATTTCTGGCTCGCCGATAATGTTTAAATCCAGATCGGTTCTAATGCCGGCAAACTGAGAAGGTTTATCGAATTTTGGGTTTACGCCCCAAGTCTCATAATCGTGCCAGAAAATCGTTGCTTGGTTTACTGCGTTATTGGTAGAAGTATCAACATTCATTATTTTAATCGTGACTGTATTAACGTTTGAATTTTTGCTTAACGTTATTCAGTGTAGTTAGCCAATTGCGTTTTTATAAGTTTAAGTGCCTGATAATACACTAGTGCGCTTATTAACGAAATTGTCACGCTAATAATTTAGTGTTTAATCTTAACGATTTTGAACAAGCGTTTATGTTAGGGATTATTAGATGATACTAATTCAGAAGCTTAAATGTAGATTGCAGTTATGGTTAGGGTATTAGGATGATCTGCTTTGAAAAGAAAGTATTTATTTCTTAACATGACTTTTAAAGAACTTAATTAACTCTGACCTCTCTTCTTCACGAGTTAAATTTATAAGGCTGTAACCACTTTCGCTTCGCCTGACTATCATATATAGCGCTTTCTCGTGGATAGGTGTACTAATGTAATCAATGACCACTTTACTATTTTGTTCGACTACGTATTGTTGGAGCTTATGATACAATTCTTTAGATTCATATTTTTCAAACAAATTGTTTAAATCATTACCAACTTTAAACTCATATTTTAGAGAAGTTATTTTAAGATTATATTTATCCAAAGACTCGTATTGCTTCGCAGTTGCTGAGTTGGCATTAATAATGGCAAGAATGAAAACTAGTATTTGTTTGATTGCTCGCATTTTCCTTCCTTGTATTCTATGCAAACTTAAATAGCAAAAGCCTTGTTACAGTACTATTGAACGTTTTCTAACTACTGTCAAAAAATATTTGCTCTTAAAGTTGTTATCGGCAAATTATCCATTACCGCTATATTGATGCTTAAACATCAGTGATGTTGAAATAACTTGTGTTTTGCCAATGAAAAAAGGGACCTAAGTCCCTTTAACATTTATGCAGATCACGTTATTTATGGATTGTAAGAAACATCTAACTGCATACCAGATGATGCTCTATAGCCGTAAATACCGATATGCCATGTGCCTGCAGCAGGGGTGTTGAAGCTACATGTTTCGTTGTTACCACTTTCGTATGGTCTGCAATCATAAGTGGATGAAGTTGGTTGCGCGCCTCGTCTAATATACATGTCAGCATCACCAGTGCCGCCACTTAAAGCAAATGCTAAAGTCGACATGCCAGCTGGTACGTCAATTGAGTAGTATTTCCATTCACGGCGATTAACACTAATATCGGTGACAGTAGAACTACCACCAGTTGCACCACCGCCAGTGTTTTCATCGTAGTTAGCAACTAAGGATACACCGCTAAATCCATTATAAGCGACTAGGTTTACGTAGTAGGTACCTGTTTGTGGTGTATTAAAGCTACAACTTTCATTGTTACCACTTTCATATGGACGACAATCATACGTTGATGAAGTAGGCGCAGCGGCGTATCGCACATAAAGATCAGCGTCGCCCGTACCGCCAGACACATTAAAGGTTAGGTTGCTTGCTCCTGCTGGTACATCAATGGTGAAAGACAACGTATCACCTGTATTGGCACTTAAGTTTGTTTTAGCAACACCTTTGTCTAGTACATTGCCACCTGTTGGAGGAGGTGTTGTTCCACCACAGTTTGCAGCTAGATAATCCGACGCAGCTTTTGCTTGAATAATACCGTAGCCAGTTCGATCATCTCTGCCAGCAACATCAATATCCATAGCTGTTGCTTTTAAACCATTTCGTACTTCTGATGCGCTACAAGTTGGATTATTGCTCCACACTAATGCCGCAATACCGGCTACATGTGGTGTCGCCATAGATGTACCGTTGTAATAGGCATAATCTTCATTGCCAGTGACTGTAAGGTTTACGTTATTGCCTAACATAGAAGCCAAGCTGTTACCCAAAGTGCGGTCAACAGATACGGTTGGTACAGTGATATCTGAAGGGCCATCTACTAAAAACGGGTTTTGAAGACCTGGGCGCTCTGTATTACTGAATACGATAATGCCCGCTGCTCCTGCATCGGCACAGGCTTTAACGCCATTAATTTCAGGATAAGAACTTCCTGCTTGGTTGGCATTACGCTCAACTAAACAAATATTACCTGCAACGTTTGAAGAACATGAATAACCACTGCCGCTAATAGAACAGCTTGATAAAACACCAGAAACAGAGCCATTGATATCACTAACGACGTAACTAGAACCACTTTGCACAAAACGGGTTTGAGGTGCAACTTGGTCATTACTGTATGATGTACCACCAATGGTGATGTTTCCTAATCTACCATCGCCAGCTACCGTAGATAAAATTGCTTCGCCCGGTGCTGAAATTTCAACTTGGCTGGTATATTGAGAAAATTCAGCGTGTTGGTTGTTTGAATCTAATGCGCCAACAGCCATTACTGAATCATATGAGGCAGGGTAGGAAAGTGTATTGTTGCCATCATTACCTGAAGCGGCAACCAGTAAAATGCCACTGTCAGCGGCAGATTGCAGAGCATTGCGCTCAGTAACACTTGAGCCTGAACCACCTAAGCTCATGTTGATAACTTTTGCGCCATTGTTAGCACAGGCATTAACAGCGTCGACTAAATCACCTGAGTAACCCCAGCCGCTTTCGTTAAACACTTTGATAATATGTAAATTAACATTAGCATTTGGCATTACGCCAACAACACCTTCGCTATTATTAATACCTGCAATGGTACCAGCAACGTGTGTACCATGTGAGCCACCTGCTTGATACCAGTTACCTGTGCCAGAATTATTCGTACCAGAGGCGTTGTTAGCCGTTAAGTCAGGGTTAGATTGTTGATAACCAGAATCGATAATACAAACTGTCATGTTTGATGCGTCAGCATCTGACAGTTGATCTGATTGTGTTTGTGCAATACCCCAAGGTTGAATTTGTGAAAATAAGCGGCGTTTTAGGTCAGGCTCAATAAACTTAATTGATTGGTCATTTTTTGCCTTAGCTAAAAATTTTTCAATAGTTTTAAGGTGTTGAGGTTTAGCCATTTTGACGATGTGTTTGCCGTTGCTAAGTACTTTAACGTGGGTTAAATCTATGCCTAGTTTTTTAGCAAGTCCAGGTGGTATGAAGGCACCTTGGTTTTTGTCGGCAAATTCAATAATAAGACGATCGGTGTACTCTAAAGATTCATGTTTAGTTGCCATCCATTGGGCAAAACTTTCATCTGTTGAACCTTGTTTTTGAACAACTGTTTCTTCTTTAATTTGGTTTGCGATGGTGCTTGGTGATAACAAGCTTGCTAAAAGCGCGCTTGCTACTGCTGTCATAGTAAATTTCATTTACTTCTCTCCCAAAAATTAATGATGCTTGATAGCTCAAGTTCTTTTTATTGGCATTTAATGCCCAACTTCATCATGCAAAATTTCCTTATTGTTCAATAGCAAATTACCGTCATCATTTGTTGAGTTTACGCCGATGTAAATAAAATATGTTACAAGTTAAGTTGTTGTTTATTATGAAATATACCTGATTGTGTCGCTTGTGTGCGAAAAGTTGGCGGATTTGTACTAGGTGGGATTTGATTATTCACTAATATCAAAGTTAACCCGATAGGAAGTTGGTTAACAAATACATTTATAACTAAAAAAAGTTAAGGATTGATGACAACATTATTCCAGGAATCAACATATGAAATTAAATAAGATTACAACAGTATTAGCGACAGTTTCTTTATTATCAGCAGCTGCTGTTCACGCTGAAAACGATAGATATATCATTAAAGTGGACGATTCAAAAAAAGGTATCGTAAAAGCTTTGACTAAAAAGTTAGGTGGCGAGATTAATGTCGATGCCAATGGTTTTATTGCCGCTACGTTTAGTGGTAAAGACTTGGCGCAAGTGAAAGGGTTGTTAAATAATCCACACATTCAACTCATTGAAGAAGACTTTATTCGTAAACCATCGTCTGCCTACAGTGATGATCTAGGTAATCCGATGACCCAGCAATTAAACCCATATGCTTATTACCAATCTCAAGCAGATCAAGTTAATTTCAACGCAAATGCTGGAATGAAAGTATGTGTTATCGATTCTGGTTTAGATCAAAGTAACCCTGATTTTGAATGGAACCGTATTACCGGTGATAACGATTCAGGTACAGGTAACTGGTTCGAACATGGTGGTCCTCACGGTACACATGTAGCGGGTACTATTGGCGCTGCAGATAATAATATCGGTGTTATCGGTATGGCACCTGGTGTCGACATGCATATCATCAAGGTATTTAACGCAAGCGGTTGGGGATATTCGTCTGATCTTGCACATGCAGCACAAAAATGTACTGATGCAGGGGCTAATATCATTAGCATGAGTCTTGGTGGCGGCGGTGCAAACAGCACTGAAGAAAATGCGTTTAAAGCATTTACTGAGTCTGGTGGTTTAGTGGTCGCAGCAGCAGGTAACGACGGAAACAGTGTTAGATCCTATCCAGCAGGTTACCCTTCAGTAATGATGATTGGCGCTAACGATTCTGATAACAATATCGCAGATTTCTCTCAATTCCCTAGCTGTACTATCACTTCTGGTCGCGGTAAAAATGCGACGACAACAACGGATGAAACTGTTTGTGTAGAAGTTACCGCTGGTGGTGTAGATACCTTATCTACATATCCTGCAGGTATGGCAATAGCAGCAAGTGGTTCTATTGATGGTACTGGACTAGCTGTTTCATCAATGGAAAACGCTGGCAATGCAACAGGTAGCATTTATTTTATGGGAACTGGTGAAGCTGTTGATGGCGGAGCTAATGGCAGAGTTTGTGTGATTGACCGCGGCAACATTTCATTCCATGACAAAGTGTTAAATTGCGAAAATTCAGGCGGTTTAGGCGCAATTATTATTAATAACGAAGCAGGTATGTTATACGGCACACTTGGTGATACTAACAGCACATCTATCCCAGCTGTTGGTGCAGCGTTTGAAGATCGCGCGAGCATTTTGGCTGCATCAAGTGCTTCAATCAATATTGGTACAAGTGACTACGGCTACATGAGTGGAACGTCGATGGCAACGCCGGCTGTTTCAGGTATTGCGGCATTAGTTTGGTCAAACCATACACAGTGTTCGGGTACAGAAATTCGAAATGCATTAAAAGCAACAGCAGAAGATGCAGGTGCTGTCGGAAAAGATGTGTATTTTGGTCATGGTATTGTTAAAGCGGCAGCAGCAGATGCTTATTTAACACAAAATGGCTGTGGTGGTACAACTGAGCCACCAGTAGAAGGTGACATTACTATGTCAGCTAATGGCTACTTTTCGAAAGGAAAATATAACGTTGATTTATCTTGGGCAGGAGCGAGCACGTCAACTGTTGATATTTATAAAAACGGTAGCTTACTCATTTCAACATCTAATGATGGTGCATACACAGATAAAATGAGAACCAGTGGCACATTTACTTATAAGGTTTGTGACAATGGCACAAATAATTGTTCGCCAGAAGTTAGTGTTTCTTTATAAATAAGTAAAAAACTAAGGTATCCAGTTATTTAACGCTGGATACCTTTTTCTGTATGTAAAAAACTGTAACAAAATCGTAAATTTTTAATTGACATTTTTAGGCATAAAATCCAAGGTGTAAGGAATTCAAACACTTGTTCGACAAGGTGTTCGATTGCGCAGAGCCTACTAAATACTATTAAAAATCTAAGTTGCTCAATCGTTTAAAAGAACAGGGGGAGGCCATGTCTCTAGTAAAAATTATAAAATCAAATAAAGCAACTGTATTAACTGCTTGTGCGGTTTTAAGCACGTCGATTTTCATTCTTAATGACACAACCATAAAAGTGGCTGAACAAAAGTCATATATTGTGTCGACACCAGAAATAGCTCAACTTAATAAGGCTTTAAAAGAATTAGCCGTCGAGCCAACACATCAATTACCTATTATTAGTTCATTAGCGGTCAATCTCACCGACAATGAACTATCTAAACTAAAACAAGCACTCCCGATAAAAGTAACACCAAACTTTGAAGTTGAAATTGCTAGAAATCCAGGATGGCGCAAAGGACAAAGGCGTTGGCAACCGCTTGCAGATGTTAATAAAGTGATAGACGCTCATTATGTGCATGCCAGCTATAATTTTGGCGATGATGTCACCATTGGTTTTTTAGATACTGGTTTAGACCAATTATCAGGTTTATCGGTAGATCTTTATGGTAACGATAAAGCGTGGGGCACTTATGATGCGGTGAACAATAGCGTTCATAATTATGACGATGAGTCCAATGGTCATGGTACACACGTAGCGAGTGTTGCAAATAATAGTGATTACGACATTCAAGGTAATGTCTATGGTGTAGCTCCAAATGCTGCCATTGTTGGCATTAAAGCGTTTGACGAAGAAGGCAAAGCAACTTACGCAGATGTGATCCGCGGTATTGATTGGGCTGTTGAGTACAAAGATGCAATCAATCTTCGCGTACTTAATATGTCTTTTTCTGGCCCTGTGCGATCATTTTATTGGGATGATCCATTAAATATTGCGGTAATGAAAGCTTGGCAAGCCGGCATTGTCGTTGTCGCTTCTGCGGGTAATAGTGGCCCAGAGCCAATGACCATTGGTGTTCCTGGTAACGTTCCTTACATCATAACCGTTGGCGCCATGACAGACGCTTATACAACCAGCTCTAATGATGATGTTGTCGCTACTTTTAGTTCTGCTGGGCCAACTGTTGAAGGTTTTGTTAAACCAGAAATTTTAGCGCCGGGTGGGCATATTGCAGGCTTAATGTCGTTTGACAGCCAAATTGTAACTGAACACCCAGAATTCCACGATGGTGGACGATACTTTGAAATGTCAGGTACTTCTCAAGCAGCCGCTGTGGTTTCTGGCGTAGTCGCTTTGTTGCTAAAAAATGAACCAAATCTATCACCTGATCAAGTTAAATGTCGCCTTATGGACTCGGCCAAAATGGCTTTTAATGCGGATGGTTCGCTAGCTTATAGTGTATTTCAGCAGGGAGCAGGCGTGGTCAATGCCTATCAGGCATTAACATCCAGCAAAACAGATTGTGCTAACCAAGAGTTAAACATTGCACATGACTTAGCTGGTGAGCAACACTTCTATGGCCCTGCTAATATTGATGAACAAGGCAATTACTACATTGAAGGGTTAGGTGATGCATTTGTTTGGCACGTTGACCAGTCTCAGGTAAATGGTACAGGATTCATTTGGAAGAATAGTGTTGATGTTGATGGCTTTATCTGGAAAAACTCGGTAGTAACAGATGGTTTTATCTGGAAAAACGCGGTGTTTACCGATGGCTTCATCTGGAAAAATTCACTTGCTTCCGATGGTTTTATTTGGAAAAACAATGTCGATGTAGATGGCTTCATTTGGAAAAACAGCGTCGATTTTTCACAAAGTGAAGGCATAGCCGTCAATCATTGGGTTGAACAACAATAATTTTAAAAACGAAGACATCGTCTCGTTGTATTGATAAAAGGCGAAATGAAATAAATGACAAAGTGTAGGTTTTTGTTGGTTTTGTGGTTTGTTTCATTTTCGCTGCTGTCTAAAGATCTTAATCTATTACCTAATTTTAGTAACGATAACCCACTGTCTTATCAATTTGTCCGCAGTATTGCCCAAGACCAACATGGATTTATGTGGTTTGGCACCCAAGAAGGATTACATCGCTATGATGGCTATCAGTTTGTAAGTTACCACCACAGAACTGAAGATCCGACCTCAATTGGTGCTGACGTTGTAAGCCGAGTTTTGGTTGATAAAATAGGGCGGCTATGGGTAGCGACGCGCGGAGGTGGGCTTAATCTATTTAACGCAAGTCAAAGTAACTTTTACCGATTTAACCAAAGTAGCCAAACAAGCATTGCACATAATAACGTTAATGCCTTGTTTGAAGACAGCGAAGGTAAAATTTGGGCGGGTACTGAAGATGGAATATCTATTTTGTCTGGTACAAGCCAAAGCTGGCAAATTCAACATATCAAATTTCGATTGGGCCAATCTAACGGCCTACGCCATAAAGTGGTTCATTCGATAGTTCAAGTCAATTCAAATGAAATTTGGGTTGGAACACTGGGTGGTGGTGTCAGTGCTTTCACTCTGGATGGTCAATTTGTAAAACACATACCGCTGCATTTTGGCGATACCGAGTTAAAACTAATTAACGTGTTATACAAAGATAGCGAGAACAGTGTGTGGATAGGCACTGTTGATCTAGGACTTCATAAAATTAACTTGGCGACAAATGACATTGTGCATTATGCGTTTAATGCAGAAGATGCAAAAAGTGTATCGAGTAATACGATCGAAGCGATTATCCAAGATAAACGTGGTCAAATCTGGATAGCTTCTGATAAAGGGTTAATGATATACGATCATCAAAACGACAACTTTTGGCAATACCATCATTCCCCATCTAATCCTTACAGTTTAAAAAACGATTTTATACTGACCTTGTTTGAAGACAGTGAAGAATTAATGTGGATAGGTACGTTAGCAGGGGTTAATCGATGGGATCCTAAACAAACGACGTTTTCTCAGTTTAATGCACAGAAATATCCTGAACTCACCAATAGTACGGTCACAGATTTTACGTCGAGAAATGAGGATGCAGTATTGTTTAGCACATATAGTGGTGGCATTTATCAATTAGGTAAACATAGCAATACGATTTCTACAATTGATTTACCTGAGCAATTATCTGATTTACGGGTGATGACTATCTTGTATGAAAAACAACACTTATGGATAGGGACTCGCTCGTCGGGATTGTATTATCTAGATTTACAAACGTCAGAAATTAAACACTTTCAGCATGATGCTAAAAACAACCGTTCAATTTCCGCCAATAGTATTACCGATATTATTAAAACAAGTTCAGGTGACATTTGGGTGTCTACATTCCACAATGGCATTAATCGGTTAGAAGCTGATGGTGGCTTTAAACGATATAATAAAAATGACCAAAATGTGTTATCTGGGCCAAGTTCAAATCATGTCATGCGAATTGTTGAAGATAATCAAGGTTTCTTGTGGCTCGGAACTTATGGCGGTGGGTTAAATCGATTTTCACCAAAAGATAACAGTTTTATCCATCTACAACATAACGAAAATATTGCGACGAGTATCAGTAGTGATTTAGCTTGGTTAGTGTTTAAAGACAGTAAACAAAACTTGTGGGTGGGTACACAAGCCGCAGGGTTAAATATGTTATCGGCACAAGCGATAAAAGATGAACATTATGAATTTATTCGTTTTAACGCTGTTGATGGTATGAAAAGCCGGACGGTTTATGGTATTGCTGAAGATAAAGAGTCAGGCATTTGGATCAGTACCAATAAAGGGATCTCACGTTATGACACCATGGAAAGAAGCTTTAAGCACTTTGGCATAAGCCACGGCTTAACCGAGCTTGAGTATAACCATGGTGCCTATTTTACCGATGCTGACAACACATTGTATTTTGGTAGCGCCAATGGTGTTACACGTGTTGATCCAGATAAAATTAATAAAAATCATGCTGCGCCAACGATTAAACTTATTAGTATTTCTCGGTTAAACCAGACGTTATCTTTTGACCAACCCATTGAACAAATTAAGCAGGTTAATTTTGATTATTCTGATCAATTAATTTCGTTTGAATTTGTTGGTCTCAATTACAATGATCCTGCATCAACCCAGTATCGGTATCGACTTAATGGTTTTGACAAGGCTTGGATTGATGCTGGCTCTTTACGAAAAGCAAACTACACAAATTTACCTTCGGGCAGTTACCAATTATTTGTTAAGGCCAAAAACAGCGATAATGTTTGGAGTGAACCAACCCAATTAATTGAAGTTTATATTGCTCCTGCACCTTGGAATACCTGGTGGGCTTATACACTTTATGCTGTTTTTATTGTCATCGCGATACTCTCATACATAAGAACAGTTAATAGAAAAATCGCCATAGAACAACAAAGGCAGCAGGAACTCGCTCGTCAAGTTGAAGAAAAAACACAAGAGTTTGTCGAAAAAAACGAGCAGTTAGAATTGGCCAATGCTCAGCTTGAAGAGCTGGCAATTAAAGACAACCTAACTAATGCAAAAAGCCGACGTTATCTTGATATTTATATGGAACAAGCGTCGCAATTGCTGACACAAATACATAACAACCTGTTGCCAATTCACCGTACTGTTTTACCAAGACTATATGTCGTGATGGTACAGTTATCTTCAGAAAAAGAAATTAAAGCGCATCATCTGTTAGATTGTGTAGAGCTTTTAAAATATACACGCAATAAAGATGATGTCGTGGTTAGGCTGTCTGACCATTCTTTTGCGTTAATTGGTAGTGAAAATGAGCAAAAGGCCATCGAACTTTGTGAACGTATTGCTAATAGAAGTAGTGAAATAGCACAGGACTTAACCATTAATTTGGCTTTTGGCTTTTTCCCGTTTGATATAGAAAACCCAACCGTTTTAGCTTGGGACGAGGTTAATGTCATTTTAGAACATGCGTTAAAACTATTATCGAAACGTTCAAAAAACTATTGGCTTGGCGTAACAGGTTACAAAAGCGATAAATTTTCACTGGTCAAAATATTACAATGTCAAACCTTAGAAGCATTAGAGCAAGAGCTTAAAATAGTTAAACCGTCCAGTTTTACAATTGTTTAAGATGTTCTTGCTGGAATTGTTTAGGCGTACATTGGAAAGCTTCTTTAAAGCAGCGACCAAAGTATGTTTGTGATGAAAATCCAACATCAAGAGCAATTCTACCAACTTGATTACCACTAACTAACAATTCTTTTGCTTTAACCAGTCTAAATTCTTTAATGTAGCTACTAGGTGAAACGCCTAACAACATTTTCATTTTTCGCTGCAATTGTCGTTCACTCGTTGCCATTAAGCGTGATAAAGAAGTGATGTCTAAAGCAGGGTCTACGTAATGTTGAGCAATAATGATTTCTAATCTTTCTAAAAACTTTTCATCAGGTGTTTTATCGATTACTGGCGACTCTGCCAACTGTTGGGTGTTACTTTGACTTTCTGTTTTACGGTTTGCTTTTATCTTTTCTTTAAATTCACTATAAAAAGCTTGTTTTAACACTTCTCTATTAACGAGCAAGTTATTCATACGAGTAAGCAACTCTCGGTAGTTAAATGGTTTACTCATATAGTCGTCAGCATGCAATGACAAGCCAGTTAATCGAGTATCAAGATCAGAACGAGCAGTTAACATGACGATTGGGATGTGAGAAGTCATTTCATGTTGTTTTAGATATTGTAGTACTTCAAACCCGTCGATACCGGTCAACATCAAGTCACAAACTATGATATCGGGTAAATAATTAACGGCTAAATCGATACCGGTTTCTCCGTCATCGGCAACAATACAATGGAACTCTTGTTCGACGATCTGCTTAATATGTGTCTGCATGTCTTTGTTATCTTCAATAACTAACGCGACTAAATTGTTTTCTTTCTTTTTATCGCTAATGTTGTCAGCACTATTTGACAATAAACTAGACACATCTTGGGCTAATAAACTTGCTGGTGCATTGTCTTCCTCACTTGAGGGAGACGCTAATGGCATGACCACGCTAAATTTACTGCCGTGTCCTTCAGCACTCGTTAGATTGATATCCCATTGGTGCGCTTTTACCAATTCGCTTACTAATGACAAACCAATACCAACACCAAAGGTTGCTATCTCTTTGTTACTGTCGTCACGTTGAAAACGCTCAAATATGGTCGCCTGAGCTTGGTCGCTGATACCAATGCCAGTATCTATAACCTCTAGCATAATGTTGTCGTTAATTTGGTTTGCGATGATGGACACCGTTCCACCTTTTGGTGTGTATTTAAAGGCGTTTGATAACAAGTTAAAAACAATTTTTTCAAAAGCCTGTGCGTCACAAGTAAGCCAAAGGTTGGGGGCAATATCGTGTACAAATGTCTGCTCGTTTTGTGAAGCTAGTTTATTAAAAGAGTCGATAGGCAATTTGAGTAGGGTGGTTAACTTAAAATTGCCTTTATGTAGTCTCGGATTATCGGTAACGCGAGAAAGATCTAATAATTGCTCAACCATTCTGACCAACCTTAAGCCATTTTTCTTGGCTGTGGTGAGATCTTGTCGTTCTTCCTCTGAAGAAGACTTAAGTAAGTATTGGTCAAGTAAGCCATTAATAATGGTCAGTGGAGTTCTAAATTCGTGAGAAATGTTAGCTAAGAACTGATCTTTTTGGTCAAGTGCTTTTCTTTCTGCAAGTTTTCTGTCTGTTAGGTTAATAATGGTAATAACAATAACAGGTGCTAATTTTCGTTGTGCCCATTGTAATTCTACCTGTACTGGCAATTTGCTTCCGTCGGTTCGAACTGCAATTGATTCTTTAGTTATACCGATATCTTCTCGTTCGAGCTTATTTAGGTTGTTTTGATAATCAAAGAAAAAATGTAATTCATCTTCCTGATCAAACAATCTAGATACCTTTGTATCTAACAAGTCTTGTTCAAGCGATTGAAACATTTGAATTGCCGCAGGGTTTGCCGACAGTATGTTACCCGTAACAGAGCAAGTTAATATGGCATTATTGGACGCACTGACAATTGCTTTTTCTTCACTATTGATAAACTGCTCAGATAAGTCTTGCAACTCATTTCGTTGGCGAAAATAAGTTTGCTGATATCGCTCAAGCGACATGCTCTGCGTTTTAATACGACGATTATTGATGAATAGGCTATAAATCAAATAGCAAATAGCGAGAACTACCCACAACACAACGATAACGTGATTGGAAAGTTCTGACGATAAAACGCTACTTGAAAGTGCAAATGAAGCAATATGGCAAATAACAAAGATTGCTGTACAAATTGCAGTATATACACCTTCTAAACTGGATAAGAATTTTGTTTCGGGTAATGTGTTCTTGTCACTTAATCGACTTAAAGCGCACAATAAAGCGGCTACCGCTAACAGTGTACCGGTTGCTGTTAAATGTGTGTTAGTAGCACTTTGTAAACTAAAAAGCTTAGCGCTAGAGGCTCCTTCAATAAATAGTCCAATACAAGCAATAACAAGAATCACATACAGTTTTTTCCATTCGCTACTATTGGTACTTAATGCGATTAGCAGTACACGTATAAATAACAGTATTGCAGCAGTTAACTGAAAATAGGCAATATTATTATTTAAATTTAATGTGCCGTTAGCAAATGATGGAACAATAACTAAGTATGAAAACAAAAGTACCACACTGGTAAGTGTGGGTAAGGATGATAGTGACATATCATTAGGTAGTTCGTCACTTATGTGAGGAAAACTTTCAACCGCGATAAATAGAAAAATGAATGTTAATAAAGCTATAAATCCATTGATCAAGTGAGGTATTGCTTGAAAAGCCAACAATTCATTTATTCCCAAAATAAGTGACATTACGATTGCTATAGAAACATATCGTAGAAACAAGGCCATTCTGTTGGAATGGTTTGCTTTAAAAACATAATGGCAACTCATTAAACTAATAACCAATGCAACAAGTGATATGGCACCAGTTAACTTAGGAGTGGGAAACAATGCTGCACTTATAGCTGCAAGAAAAAAAAGAAAAACAAAAACTTGAGCAAAGCGTTTAATAATGAGTTGAGAGAGCGGAAAAGTATTTTTTATCATGTATTCTTTATTGTTATTTTAACCTCCTTGTTATAGCAAAGTTTACAAGCAGTTTACAGGGATAGTCGCTATCTAGCTAGGGTATGTTGTTTTTCTCATACGTTTTTGTAATCAAGTACAATGTTTATATGGCTGGCAGCGCTAACGCTGGTGGGGATTTCTACTTTATTCTTTTAGAAGGTAACTTGTACCAACAAAAATGAGATTATTTTGCTAGTATTATTAAAGTCTACTAAATTTTAGTCGATACAAGGTTGGATAGGAAAACGTTGTACTTATTTAAAGAGAGGTTTTATGTCTATCACATTGTCTAGTGCTGCTGATGCAGTGCAATCAAATACAAGCTCTGCTCATGGTGTTCTAACGGCTAAAAAAGCGAAGGATCAGCAAGAAATTGAAGGGCAAATGGCGTTAAATTTAATTCAGTCTGCTAGTATCAACACGCAAGCGCCTGTTGGTAATAGTGGCCATAACATTAACATTACAGCCTAATGTAAGACAAAAGTAATCTAAATACAGCGTGCAGGCTTTGGTAAGCCTGCGTATTTAGTTGCCTGTTTTGCAGGCCCCTCTGGAAATAATCGATACAAATATCTACTACTTGCTTTCTCTTCACCAAACTCAGCTTTCATCGCTTTGGTTAACGCTCTAATTGCTGGTGAAGTGTTGTAAGTTAAATAAAACTCTCTAACAAAACGAATCACTTCCCAGTGTGATTCTGTTAATGTTAAATCGTCAGTTTGCGCTAAAATTGGCGCTAATTCTTCAGACCACTGTGTGTGATCTAATAAATAACCTTGTCCGTCTGTTTCAATTATTTGTTGGTTAAATTCTATGGCCATGTTTAATTCCAGGTAATAGAGTTGTTATGTTGGCAAATTAAATCTACAAGTGTGTCGCTTGTTATGGACTTCGCATTATCACCCAGTGGGATGGCTCGTGCGCTAGCATGGCGCTCGATTACGTATAAATTTTTAAAATTGAGCTTAGTTAGCCAGTGACTGTTAGCGTTGTAACAGCCGTCATCTAGTAATACGATACTGTCATTGGTACTGACTAAACTAATATAAGTTGAAAAATCTTTTTGAGACGATGATTCTCTGATCAAATGTAAAGTTGTCATATTAGAAACTAAGTATAATAGAATGTTGTTTTAATGAATTTGCGAAAGATAATTCATCTAATACGGTGACATTGTCTATATGGAAATTAGCAGCTAAACCTCTTTGTTCTAAACTGGGTTTATCCACGTAGATTTCTTCAATGTCATAAAACTCCAGCGCAGCAAAAGTTTTTAAGAAATCTTTAACGGCTAATTCACTTGGCTTTTGGTTGTTTATGAGTTGCCAAACACCATCGCCTGAAAAATAAAGTGATGTTGGGATTTCGTACGTTCCGGTAATTAATGCAACATCTAATGCTTCTTTTGCGTTAGTGTGAGAAAAGGGCGCACGTGTGTTTAAAATTGCAATTGTGTTTGTCATTAAAGTTGTACCAATTTATCTGCTTTATTGATAAGGGCTGCCAGCTCTCCAAGCCCAGATAGAGAAAAACCTTCGGCAAGCTCGGTTTCTGGGTTTACAAGCTCTGCTGGAAATAAACCAAATTTCTCAGCGGCAGTGCTACACAAATGTAATGATAATTGATGATCTTTGTTTAACTCTTGCCACAAGTGTTGCACGTTGACTTCATCTGATGGAAAGCTGATATATTTACCACCGTTTATTACGCCTTGTTGGTAAAAGAAAACCCCAATTAAGTGGTGTTCGCTTGCCAATACATCTAGGGCAAATTGATACGCTGTTTTTGTTAAATGGCTGTTTGGTGGCGTTGTCACTAATAATGCAATGTTTTTCACATAGACCTCAACAATAAAAAAAGCCCCGTTAAAAACGAGGCTTTTTATTATATTCGATTTTTTACAGAATATTAATCGTCACTGTTAAGTGCGCCTAATAAATGCAACAAACTAGTGAAGATGTTGTAAATATTTAAGTATAGGCCCACAGTTGCTCTAATGTAGTTACGCTCACCACCGTGAATGATGCGGCTGGTATCGAAAAGAATCAAACCAGACATGATCATGATGATTGCTGCACTTAACGCTAATGAAAGAGCTGGTACTTGGAAGAAGATATTGGCAATACCTGCTACTAATACAACAATCAAACCAACCATCAAGAAACCGCCCATAAACGAGAAGTCTTTTTTAGTTGTTAGTGCATAGCCAGATAAAGCAAAGAAAATTAATGCAGTACCGCCTAAAGCTTGCATGATTAACGAACCACCATTAGCCATTGCTAAGTAATGGTTAAGAATAGGACCCAATGAAGCGCCCATTAAACCAGTGAAGGCGAAGATCCAGAAGATACCGCTTGCTTTGTCGGCTTGTTTGTTAACCACAAATAATAAACCAAAAGCAATTAGTGTCATTACTAATCCGGCCATATGTGACAAATTCATTGCCATAGCCACACCTGCTGTTACCGCACTAAACGCTAATGTCATAGACAATAACATATAGGTGTTTTTTAATACCTTATTAATTTCAATCGCTGAGCTATGGCTCGCCGTTTGAAAACTCGTGTTAGGTTGCATAAAACATTCCTCTAAGAACTTTAGTTATATTTGTATAGATGAGGCACAAATCAAAAAGTTCAAGTGCCTCGGCGACATATTATGACACAGCTAATGCAAATATCTACGTCTTTATTGATTAAACTGGTTAATAATTTGTAATTTTCTATAACAGTTATTAGCGTGATCGTTTATCACACCACATGCTTGTAAGTGAGCGTAACAGATTGTAGAACCAACAAATTTAAACCCACGCTTTTTCAAATCTTTACTAAAATTATCTGAAATGTTGTTGGTTGCTAAATAGTCATCAGGAGAGTTGATGTCTCGCACTAACGTTTTATGATCAACAAACGACCACATATATTTACTGAAGCTGCCAAACTCTTGCTGTATTTCAATAAACTTTACGGCATTGTTAATTGCCGCTTCTATCTTCTTTCTGTTACGAATAATGCCTGAGTTTTGGATCAACTTCTCTACATCCTGTTCGTTGAAAGTTGCAACTTTGTTTACGTCAAAATTAGCAAACGCTTTTCGATATTCGTCTCTTCTTTTTAATATGGTGTACCAACTTAAACCCGCTTGAGCAGATTCAAGTGTTAAAAACTCAAATAATTTATCGTCATCGTGAACAGGGACACCCCATTCATTATCGTGATATGCGACATAGTCAGGCTTAGAAAGGTCAACCCAATGGCATCGACATGGTTGTTCTTTGTCCATTTAAAACTCTTTTTGTTGTTTGAATGCGCAAAGTGTTTATTTTATTAGCAAACGAACCAATTCTTTAAAATAAATGCTTTACAAGCGATAACTGACACTTTAATATTCGCACCGTCTTCAAGCAAGACATGTTTTCAGGTGAGATGGCTGAGTGGTCGAAAGCACCGGTCTTGAAAACCGGCAAGGGTTTGTAGCCCTTCTAGGGTTCAAATCCCTATCTCACCGCCATATAAGAAAAGCCCGCTTTATAGCGGGCTTTTTGCTTTCAAACACTTCGTAATCCACAATTCTTAATACTTTAATTTACAGATTGAGTGAAACACCTCAGTTTTGTCTTATGTCTTTGTTTTGATATTAAATAGTGCAATGAACTTCCCACACTTTGCTAGACATCAAATGGGTTACCTTGTAACTTTAACTTGATGTGCCTAAGAGCAAAAACAAATCTTTAAAAAGCTCCATTTGACCAAAATAAATAGGATATTTACGAGATGCCATTTACGCCATTTCATATGGGCCCAGGAATACTAATAAAGTCACTGTTAAAAGGTAGTTTCAGTTTAATGGTATTTGGCTGGACACAAATTGTAATGGACATTCAACCGTTAATAGTGCTGATTACGGGTGAGGGACATTTGCATGGCTTTACCCATACCTATGTTGGTGCAACATTGATTGCGATTTTTGCAGCACTGTCTGGAAAGTATTTATCAGAACTTGGCCTAAAAATACTAAGAATCACGGAAAACGGTGCACCAATATCAATTAGTTGGTGGGTTGTGTATTTAAGTGCAGTTATCGGTAGCTATAGTCATGTATTGTTAGACAGTATTATGCATGCAGACGTTGAACCTTTTTTTCCCTTTATGTTTGACAATCAGTTTTTAGAAATCGTCTCTGTGTCGATGTTACACAAAGTTTGTCTATACAGTGGTTTAATTGGTGCAGCCATTTATTTTGGCATCGCTTGGCATTTAAAAGGAAAAATTAAATGAAAAAAGTAGTCGTTCTTGGTGGATATGGAAATTTTGGTAAGCGTATCGTTGAAAACCTTGCCAGCACCGATGGCATAACCATTTATGTTGCGGGCAGAAATCAAAACAAGGCAGTTGACTGTATTAATCAATTAAAAGTCAATTCAGTAGCAACATTGGAGCTTCTGGTAGTCGATATTTTTGCTGCTGATTTCGAAGAGCGATTAAAAGCGCTATCACCTTTCCTAGTGATCCACACCAGTGGACCATTTCAGGGGCAAGATTACCGAGTACCCAAAGCATGTATTGCAGCAGGTGCTCATTACATTGACTTGGCAGATGATCGCCGTTTTGTTTGCGATATTGCTGAGCTTAACACATCAGCTAAAGAAAAAGGTGTCTTGGCCGTTAGCGGTGCGAGCTCTGTTCCTGGGCTCTCTTCAACCGTTATCGATCACTATCAAGAGCAATTCACAGAATTAACATCCATTGATTTAGCCATAGCTCCTGGAAACAAAGCGGAACGCGGTTTAGCGACAGTAGAAGCAATACTCTCGTACACTGGTCACCCAATAAATGTATTTAAAGACGGTCGGTGGCAGGATGTTTTTGGTTGGATGGACTCAAAAGTTAATGATTTTGGTGGCTTTGTTGGCAACCGACGGTTAGCTAACGTTGATGTGCCGGATTTAGAACTATTCCCAGAGCGCTATGGTGTTCTTGAGCGAGTTAGCTTTCAAGCGGGTCTAGAGCTATCCGTTTTGCATCAAACCATGGTTGGCATGGCAGCCTTAGCCAAAAGAGGTTTAGTAAAAAACTGGGCACCTCTGGCTAAATCAATTGTCGCCACAAGTAACTTGTTTTTGCCCTTTGGCACAGACAAAGGCGCAATGGAAGTTTTACTGAAAGGGATTGATCAAAATGGAAAAGAAAAGACCATCAAATGGACCTTGTATGCACCCAAAGGAAATGGGCCATATATTCCAACATTATCGACAATCATTCTTGCTCAAAAACTACTAGAGGGTAGTAATACTGAAACTGGCGCTAAGCCTTGTGTCGGCTTATTTGAGCTAAATGATTTTGCACCATTTTTCGAAGCACTAGATATCCATTTTGAAGAGCAATTATAGGTGACACATTGGAGTATTATCTAACGTTAAAACTCATCCATATATTGGCTGCCGTAGTAGTGACAGGCACTGGCGCGGGTATTGCCTTTTTTATGTTTATGGTTAATAGATCCAACAACCCTCAGGCGATTTATATAACCGCACAACATGTTATTCTTGGAGATTGGCTTTTCACCACTCCGGCGGTGATCACTCAAGTAACAACAGGAGTTTTATTGATGAACCTGCAAGGCTATTCATTTAACTCTCCGTGGTTCTACTGGGTGATTGGCTTATTCGCTTTTATAGGTGTTTGTTGGCTACCTGTACTTTGTATTCAGTATCGACTGCGAGCATTAGCTAAAGTTTCTGTCGACTCGAATAAAGTGGTACCTGAATTCAAATCTTTGATGAGAACTTGGACATTACTTGGTATACCTGCGTTTATTGCTATCTTGGCGATCTTCTGGTTAATGGTCTTCAAACCATTTCCTGTCGCTTGAGGGGATATCAATGAAACCAATTAGCCAAGAAACATTAAATAAGGCAGCAATATATTCATTGGCTTTTTTGTGGATTTTTACTGGACTAACATCAATATTCTTCTTGCCAGAAATTGGTTATCAGATTTTAGGTAGTGCCAACATCACCGGCACTTTAGCTGATATAGTGTTAATTGGCGGTGGTACTTTAGATATCATGCTTGGGGTATGGCTTTTAACTTCATTTCGAATCAAACTATGTTGCGCATTACAAGTTGCAGTTATAGTTGTTTATACCTTACTGTTAACGATAATAGATCCAAGTTATTGGCTACATCCATTTGGGCCAGTTACTAAGAATTTGCCAATTATCGTCCTAATCATTTATCTGTATAACAGCAAAGCAGATGAGATATAGAAAACCTTATGAAATTAAACCTATCAACGATTCAAATTGCCAGATTCATTATTTCATTTAGCTGGCTTTATCATGGCATTTTTCCCAAACTCGTGCACATAGCACCGTTAGAAAAACTGATGACGGCAAGTATTGGCTTGTCAGATGATTTATCTTATTTTGTCACTAAAGCTGCTGGAGTTGGTGAGGTTATCTTTGGCCTGATGTTTTTTGTTTTTTATAAAACAAAAGTATTTAATGTGTTAAATATTGTTGGGCTTGCTGGTTTATTAGTTTTTGTCGCCGTATTACAGCCTCACATTCTCATTGAAGCATTTAACCCAGTTACTACCAACATTACGCTAATTGGCTTTAGTTTGATTTTGTTAAACGAGTTTAAAGACAAAAATGAAGTAGTTACTGCGTAAAAAAGGAAAATTATGCAATCGGGCAAGTACAATCAAAACGAATATCCACCACACATGCGGGAAAATGATTGCGTTATATTGTTTGATGGCGTTTGCAAGCTTTGTAACGCATGGAGCCACTTTATCATTAAGTATGATACGCAACACCGTTTTAAGCTTTGTAGTGTTCAATCATCAGAAGGTCAGGCCATTTTAAAACACTTTAATATGCCAACAGAACAATTTGACACCATGTTGTATGTTCAAGGATGTAAGCCATTTGATAAAAGTGATGCCTTTTTAGAAGTTGTGCATAAACTCGGTTTGCCATGGCGGCTGTTATATGTTTTTAAGCTTATACCAAAAAGTTTAAGAAATTGGCTATACGACCGTATCGCCCTCAATAGATATTCGTTGTTTGGCAAATACGAGACATGTATGTTACCTAATAAGCAGAATGAAAATAGGTTTTTGAAAGATAAGACTTTATAAGACGACACTAGTCAAAATTCTTTATGATTGCGATTTTATGTTTATGTTTGCTCCAGATAGGCTATTAGAGATAAAACTTTTTGACTACTTTGCTGTTTTCAAAGCTTTGTCAATTTAATTAAGTCCATACCAGTTATTTTACACATCTATTTTTTTAAATAATAACAAATAGTTAATCAACATATCGATAGGTTAGAAGATCTAACTATTATCTGCTTTTAATTCATTTTTCTGTTCATTATTTGACAACTTAGAAAAAGCGTGCAAATATCCGCAACATATTGCGGATATTTCTGAGGTACTTAAATGAACGATAGTTTGACTAATAATTTGTTGCTACAAAACATGCTTTTTACTGGTAAAGTGTCCACCGATTTTGGCAATCTGATCAGTGTACAAATGACGCCAGTATATGAGTCTTTGGGCATTATAATTCCCGTAAAATCAAGCTCAATAATGGCGATGATTAAAAAACACAAAATAATATCATTAGCCGATTTATCAAAAGCATTACATCAGTCTCACCAACTGGTTAATCAAAAGCTTCCTAAGCTTCACCAACTTAATCTCATTACCAAAGAAAGTGATCCAAATGACAAAAGATGCAAAGTTTTTTCATTAACAGAGCAGGGGGAAAAACAAGTTCAATTGTTAACAGAACAAAGTGAAAAAATACGAGAACTATTTTGTGGATTATCTACAGAGTTAGGAGTTGATATTCATGCTTTATTAGAGTCAGCCATTGACGCTCTCAATAATGAAAGTTTGTTAACACGCTTTGAAAAGCTTTAATAAGGACACTTGTACTATGAAAAATCTATTTATTTTAGTTTTATCGATCCTAACTTTTAACTGTTATGCAAATCAGGTTTCTGTAGATGAAAATATAAAAGCCATTAAAAGCTATATAGAAACATTGCATCAACAAGATAAATTCAGTGGCGTGGTATTAATCACCAAAGACGATAACATTGTTTTAAAAGAGTCCTACGGATATGCACACATAGGTTTAAGTGTCGCCAATAAACCATCGACCAAGTTTTCATTTGCATCAATAGGTAAAACCTTTACTGCCATCGCGATATTGCAACTTTTGGAACAAAAAAAGTTATCCTTGAGTGATACGGTTGGAAAATTTCTGCCAAATTATCCAAATGAGGTGGTGAGAAACTCAGTTACGATTCAACAATTGTTAAATCACACTAGCGGTATCCCTAACTATATGACCGCCAAGTATTATGAATCTTCTAAAGATCTCTATCGAAATATCGACGATTTAGCTTCGCTTTATCAAAATGAGCCATTAAATTTTACCCCAGGCGCTAAGTTTTCCTACACAAATTCTGGTTATGTTATCTTAGGTTTAATCATCGAAAAACTATCGGGTGAACAGTATGATGATTATATTAAATCCCATATATTTGACGTGGCAGGAATAGTTAATACAGGAAATTTTGACCGCGACCATCCTGTGGCCGACGCGGCGCAAGGCTATACATTATCAGATATCAAGCCAAATAATTGGAGAATTAACACCTTACTCGGTTCAGTTAAAGGTGGTCCGGCAGGTGGTGGTTTTACAACAGTAGATGATTTAAATGCATTTGTTAAAGCACTGTTAAGCCACAAATTGTTAAGCAAAGACACCTTACCGATATTACTAAATCGAACAAGTCCCGAAGCGTCATATGGCAATGGTATGCAATTTTTTGAATCTAATGGCCATCAAATCTTTGGTCACAGTGGAGGGCATTTTGGCGTTGGAACAGAGTGGAGTGTATATAAAGATTTAGGTTATAAAGTGTTTCTCTTAACCAATCGAGATGCCGAGCAAGGTTTTTACGATGTGCGCTATTTTATTCGTAAACAACTCACAGGTAGTACACCATTTATAGAAAGCTATTTGTTTACAAATGAAGTTATCGATGTTGCGTTGAATAAAGGCTTTTCAAGTGCAAAAGAGTTGGTCAATAAAGGTGATATCAAACTATTTGAAAGCACTATTAACTATAAAGGTTATCAATTGCTAAGCCAGAAAAAGTTTCAACTTGCGATTGAGATGTTTAACTTTCAGGTCATGTATTTTAGCGATTCGTTTGATGCCTATGACTCGTTAGCTGAAGCCTATATGGAAGCAGGTCAAATAGATTTAGCGATAAAAAACTATCAACATAGTTTAAAACTTAATCCTCAAAATAAAAATGCGATAGATCAATTGGAAAAACTTAAAAAGCGTTAAAACACAGTATTTAACTAAGAAACGTAAACTTTCATTGTAAATCGTGCTCAATCAACAACTGAATGAGCACTTCTCCCTTCAAAACAACTAAACGTACTTGCTATAAATTTTGATGCTTGTTGTCGGTACAACGTTTAGTTTGCAATTTGTTTTTACATTTGTCTTAATGAGAAACATAAATATAAATAGTTAAATACGTTACTAAATTCAGTACATTACTCATTACATTTTGGACGTTGCCCTTGAGTCAGGAAAACACTCTTTCTTATTATAAAGACTGCTACAAACAAGACTGCGCAGATCTTAATTTATGGAATATTAATAAGCTTAAAAAAGAAGATCGCCTAGTGTTGCAAGGTAAAGATGAACTTGGCTCCGGTTTTCTCCCGCGTTTACCCATCCCTTTAGAGTTTGCCGAGCAAATAGCAAAACGTGTTGAAATGTATCAACGAGAACGTGTCTTAATTTACGCTAGGTTTATTATCGTTGGAAAATTAGAAATTAAAGGTGAAGTCAAGCAAGTGGTTTCACCCATTCTTTTTAATGAGGCAGTGCTCGAACAAGACGATGATAATTATTATTTTTCTGTAGCTGAGCAAGCTCCAGAGATAAACGAGTCTTTACTTCAAGTGTTAATGCCTGAAGAAAACAACTTACCAGATCAATTAACTCATACGGAAATAAATTCACCTTCCTTTTGGACATCTTGGCTTAAAAATAGTCCGTTAGAGCTTAACTTGTTAGATTTGCTCAATTATCCCGAATTAGTGCAAAGCGAAGAAATATCTAAAGCTTTACGTAAAAAAGTACCATCGTTACTTCCTGCATCAATGCTGGCTTTTATTGAGCGTTCCACGAGTAGCAGGGGGGTACTGCATGAGTTAGATGAAATTATTAAATCTAATCATTTATCGCCACCTTTAAGTGGTTTATTTGGAACAGAGCAGATTACGAGTGCAAATAGTGAATTAAAATATGATTATTTGCCTGGCTTATTGTCTACGCCACAAAAAAAACTTATTTCAATTGCTGCTAATGCAAGTTTAGGATGTGCTTCTGGTCCTCCAGGAACGGGAAAAAGCTATACTATAGCTGCAATGGCTGCTGAGCATATGTCTAGAGGACAATCAGTACTTATTGTCGCGCATACTGATGCTGCGTTAGATGTTATTGCAAGTAAGTTAGAAGACAATTTTAACTTGGGTGAAATATCTATTCGTGCCGGCCAAAAGGAATTTCTTCGCAAGCTAAAAACATACATTGCTGATTTGCTCGCGGGGTATTTAACTGAAGGGCAGTCACCTGATCCTAAATTGTGTGAATCTGAGTTGCAAAAGCTCAACCACATTCTTACTCAATTAGAAAAACGATTCACCAAATTTTGCCAAAAAGCCATTGTAAGGGGACAAAAACTTAAGTCACTCGAGGACAGGCAATCAAAATGGGTGCGACGAATATACCTTGCGCTAGTAGGCAGAGGTATACAGCAACTTAGTCATCAATGGACTGCATTAAATGAGGTCAATACTCGACATTTGGAAAGAGAAAAGCTTGCCAGTAATTACCTCAGTGCACTGAAAAATAAAAATCTAACAACCTTAGTTAAAAATCAACGAAGTTCGCTGCAAGCATTTAATCAAGCCATTCGTAGTCGAACATCAAAAAGACAATTTGAGTTATTTGATAACATAGAATATTCAGCACTTTTATCTGCTTTTCCTGTTTGGCTTGTAAGTTTAAATACTCTACATCGAGTGTTACCACTGAATGCGGAAATGTTTGATTTGCTCATTATTGATGAAGCAACTCAATGCAATATTACCAGTTGTATTCCAGCTTTTTATCGAGCCAAACGCGCAATGGTTGTTGGTGATACTAAGCAACTAAAACATTACTCATTTTTAGCTAAAAGCAAAGAAGCGAAGATCATGAGTCAATATGATCTTTCTGCAGATGCGAAGGGAGTTGTTAGTTATCGCGATAATTCTATTTTAGATCTAACGTTAAATGCTTTAACTAGTAATGAGCAACTAGCACTACTTGATGAACATTTTCGCAGTAAGCCAGAACTTATTCATTTTAGTAACAACCGTTTTTATCAAAACAAACTTAAAATAATGCAGCATAGGCCCTGTACAAGTAGCGGGCATTTATTTGTAGAACGTGTAAATGGTGAGCGAGACAAGGTGGGCATAAACCACGAAGAAGCAACACAAGTTATAGAGGCGATAAAAACACAAATTAAAGACGACCAAATGTCAGGAATATGTCATAGCATTGGAGTGATCTCACCATTTCGTCACCAAGCTGAACATATAGCAAAAGAAGTAGAGTTAAATTTTACTGAATCAGAAATTGCACACCATAACATTCGCGTTTCAACGCCATTTGGCTTTCAAGGTGAAGAAAGAGACATAATGTTAATTTCATTTTCAATTGATGACCAGGCAAAACGCGCTGCCGTTTATCTTAACAAAGAAGATGTATTTAACGTTACGATTACGCGAGCTAGGCAAAAACAAATTTTGTTTGTCTCAATTAATGAAGCTGAACTACCAGAGCACAATTTGCTGCGCAGATATTTAGCGTCAATTAGCGAGTTTGAAGCATCACATGCCATAACATCAGAAATTACCGAATTTCAGCAAAATGTTATGTCATCATTAAATGAAATTGGGATACAGACCTGGCCTGGTTATACCATAGCGGGTACAGAGATAGATATTCTTTGCCGAGTTGAACATAGGTATTTAGCCATTGATTTAATCGGCTATCCTGGTCCTTGGCAAGATTTTTTTGAATTGAATACCTACAAATTATTTAAACGGGCTGGTATCGATGTGTTACCAATAAGTTATGGATTATGGAAGATTGATAAAGCCATTTGTATTGAAAAAATTCAAAGTAAACTGGGTGTTACAATAAGTAGTACTTCCGTTTAAGCGAAATAATCTTTAATAAAGTTTTTAAACAGAACGTTTTTCTGCAAATTAAAGTTACTTTTATAATGCACCAAATAAAGTGGTTTAGTCGGTAACTTTTCTTGCTGGCATACTTGTACAAAGGTTTGCTGTTCAAGTTCATCTTGTATCGAAATATCTAGAAGTAATCCAATCCCCAAGTGTTGAGTTACACCTTGATATACCGCTTCAATATCATCAAATTTATGAGCAGGTAGCTTTTCGGGATTAATAGTTCGTTCGCTAAAAAACGTTTTTAATGCAATTGAACTTTTAAAAGTATTCATTAAAAGCAGTTTAGAATGTTCAAGTTTGTCAAAGTAAGCAGGGGGGTTATATTTATCAAAATATGGTTTGCTTGTAACAGCAAGCAGTCTCGTATTTGTTAAATGATGAGCAATAATATGGGGTGAGTTTTTCAATTCACCTAGACAAAAAGCAAAATCTACCTGATTGTCGACTAAGTCAATGACTTCATCAGTAGTTTGAATATTAAAAGAAATATTTGGATGAATATTAGAAAAATCAGATAGAGCGTTAAAAATTGACGATCGGAGCAGTGCTTTAGACAAACTAATCGTAATAACCCCGCATACCTTATTTTTAGTCGATTTTAAATCAGCTTCTACATTTGCAATGTCCGCTAAAATTCTTTTACATTCAGGGTAAAAAGATTCGCCTGTCTCTGTTAAAACAAGCTGTTTACTAGTGCGGTTAAATAATGCGACTTGCAATTCCTGTTCAAGTTTAAACAATCTTTTGCTTATTGCTGGAGCCGAAATATTGAGTTGTAGAGACGCTGTTTTTACACTGCCAGTTTCAACAACTAACACAAATGCTTTGTAATTAATTAAATCTGTCATGTTTAAATTTTAATTCAAATGAGTCACTAATTTTACATTAGTTAATTAATTATTAGTTAATCAAAGATAAACTATAAGTAACTGTACGTTAAGTTAAGCATTATTCAAAATATTAATTTTTAAATCAGCGAGAAACTTATTTTGATCACACTTGCAAAAATAGAACACAGATTTCAAACAAACATAGAGTATTTTTTTAACTACGTTACAGATATGGAGAACTACGCCAATTGGTTTCCTGATGTTTATCGAGTTGAAGCAACAGATAAAGCTATTAAAAATTCTGTAGGAAAGTCCTATGTTGAAAAATTAAAACTAAATGGAATTTCGACTGATTTGTTAATTAAAGTCGTTCGCTATGAAAAGAATAAATTGTTCATTACTCACGGAGACTTAGCGCCCATTTTGCCTATGATGAAAATGGAGTTTACAGAGCAGGGCGACGACGTATTGTTTGAATTAAGCTATTTTTCAAGAAACGTTGACTTATCCTCTGAAACAAATCTGATAAACACGCTCAGTACAGATATTCAACAGCGAGCAATTAAAAGCATTGAACAATTAAAACAAATTATATCGAATAACTAAAAAGGTAATGCTCTTGCCGCTTTCTTTTTAGCAATATCAGCACGGCGATCGTAGTTTTTAGTTGTTTCTACCGATGAATGACCCATAAGATCTTGTACAACAAAAACATCTTCGCCGTTTTCTAACAGCTTTGTCGCAAATGTTCGCCTTAAATCGTGCGGCGTTAAACGTTTTAGCCCGGCTTCTTGGTAACGTCTAATGATAATGTCATATACAGTTTGCCCAGAAATTGGTTCATTGATCAATCTATTTCCTTTGCGAGCCCTTTGAAATAAAGGACCTGGCTCGACACCACGCTCTAATAACCATACGTCGAGGATCTCAAGGATCCTGTTGTGAAGGGCGTTTACACGTTCTTTGTTACCTTTACCTAAAACACGCAACGTTGCATCTTCTAAATCGAGATCTGATAACAATAAATTTGCAGCTTCATGTCGGCGTAAACCTGCACCATATACCAGTGCAATAACGGCTGCGTCACGCATTGCAATAACACCGTCTTGCATCATGCAATAGTCAATCAATTGATTGAGTTCACTTAACTCTAAAGCTCGGCCTTTAACACTGCGCGAACCTTTAATGCGTTTAATTTCTTTAATGTGCTGATATGCTTCTACGTCAATGTTCTTTTTGCGCCAAGCTTCTTTAGCAACACCTTTAAGTGCACTGAGATAAACATTGATTGTCGCTGGAGATTTTTTTTCTTTCTGTAAGTCCGATACCAACATGAGAATTTGTTCGTAATGCAACTTAGACCAATCAACGTCGCGATGTGATTTCTTTTTTTGAAGTTTATAAGCAACAACGTTAAGCAACGACTCCATAGTGACACGGCTTTGTTCAGATTGCAGTGATAACAAATAAATGTCTGAAGCACATTTGTTGGAAAACATAATTTTTAAATTTACCTTTGTGTTTTTAACGCTACGTAAAATCTACTTAAGTGGCACAATCAAATGTAAGAAATAATAACGAAACCCGATCACCAATTTATAAATACAAAACGTAATAGCGAAGAATGGCTAAATTAATATTACTTTAAAAAACTAAAATCCTTGGCCTTAAAACAACAGCTAAAAGTGGTAACGCTACGTGAAAAATAGAAGCACTTTGGCTACCATGACAGGTAGAATTCGCGTAGCGTCACGTAAAATAATAGCTTTAAATCATTGAAAGCCATATATAATAGTGCTTTCAGGGTGTTTTACTGTATTTTAAATGATACTAGTTAAATCGACTTAAATACTAGCAAGTGCGCTAAAACACCAAAATTAAACGTAATAAGGCCAAATGTAGCATGATATCTAATTACTTGTACACATAATCTTTTAAAATCGTGATTTTAATAAGTAATAAATATAGCTAAACTAGTAAGGCTGTTGGTTTAAGTTGCCTTAATGTTTGTAAAACGTTGTTTTTCTATGCTTGAAACGAATTGTATTTGCCCACTTGTAAAAGCTGCTAATCATTAGCAGCCCTCGAACAAGCACTTTGCATTTGGGATCTGTTGTAGTCGTTATAGTTCTTTTGATACTGTGAGCGCCAATACTGGCAAGTTTCATCGTTAGTTCTTCTAATTGAATTAATTCTGTTTCGCTCTTCTTTATTTAGTTCTCTAATTTGTTTTATTTGCTCTAGACTTTGTTTTTGTATCTGCAAGGCTGTTTTACTGAAATCATTTGGTTGCTGATAGATGACCGGAGTTACTTTTTCTTGTTTAGTTACCAGTAAATACTTTTCAAAAAAATGATAGCTAAGTAGCGACAAAAATATAGAAATGAATATAGTTAAACCCACTTTTAAATAGTTTAACTCAATCACTTTAAAATCCTTCTTAAAATAGACTTTAAGCACAGTACAATTTTGCGTTGTCGTCTGCAAGCTTTGCTGGTTTCGGTAAGATTGGCCACAATCCACGAAAAAATATATTTTATTGCCTATTTATGTGAACAACTGAGAATTACTAATAACAAACCCCGTATCGCGCTATATATTATTAACTGGTATCAGTTATCTTTTTTAATTGTTTTAACAGTAAATACAAGTGCCCTATTTTTTACTAATTAAAGCAATAAGTTCAATTAATAAAACTAAACATACATCGTGTGTCGAATTTTACAAAAAGCAGATTTTTAAACATTGGGCTTTATTGGTTGGTCTTTGTATTTAAAAGGCTACACATTACTTTTATTACTATTAAACGTCCTTGTTTCTACACGTAAACGCCGATTTTGTATCATTATCAACCGAAAAAATACTAACGATTTTGTTTGCTCAAACCTTATTATCATTACTGGCTAGAACATAATTTGACCTTGCATCACAGTTAATTAACAGGCATAAACTGTTTGTAAGTTATTATAAAAGCTGTGAAAAATTTTAAAGTTAATCAAATTACAACAATTAGAAAGAATCAACATTATGCTTAAAACAATAAAACTAGCAGCACTGTCATTGGCTATTATGACCAATACCTCAAACGCTGCGGATAACCAGCTAAGTGAACAAGAGCAACAAGCCGGTTGGGAATTGCTGTTTAACGGCAAAGACATGTCTCAATGGCGAAATTATAAAAGTGAGCAATTAAATAAGAAATGGCAAATAGATAATAATACCATGTCACTAACCGCGCGTGGCGGTGGTGATATTCTTACTAAAAAAGCCTATAAAAATTTTGAATTACAACTTGAATGGAAAATTTCCTCTGCGGGTAATAGTGGTATTTTTGTGCTTGTAGATGAGCTAGGGCAAGCCATTTATTCCCACGCACCAGAAGTACAAATTTTGGATAACGAACGTCATTCTGATAATAAAGTAGACTCTCATTTATCGGGCTCTTTGTATGATTTAGTCTCCTCTCCTAAAGCCTCTCATAAACCTGCAGAGCAGTGGAATCAAGTGACAATTAAACTTGTTGATGGTCATTTACAAGTTTGGCAAAACGGCGTATCCACTGCGAGTATTGTTATTGGCAGCACTACTTGGAACAATTTAGTTAAGAGTAGTAAGTTTGCGACTTGGCAAGGCTTTGCGCAAGGAAAATCGGGCCATATTGGCTTGCAAGACCATGGCGATAAAGTCTGGTTTAAAAATATAAAAATAAGAGAGCTATGATCATGAGTAACTTTAAACATCAGGTATTAATAGTTGGCTCTGGCGCGGGTGGCGGTATGGCAGCGTATACACTTGCCAAAGCAGGTCATAAAGTACTTATGTTAGAAGCTGGCCGTGACTATGATCCTAAAACTGAATCTTCAATGTTCAAAAGTAATAGTGAAGCACCTTTGATGGGCACGAGTACCAGTGATAAAAACTTTGGTTTTTATGATGCTACCGTTGATGGTGGCTGGCAAGTACCCAATGAGCCGTATACGACTGGTAAAGATTCAACTTTCTATTGGTGGCGAGCTCGTATGCTTGGTGGCCGTACAAATCACTGGGGACGCTATTCTTTACGTTTTAGTGAACATGACTTTAAAGGTAAAACACGCGATGGATTGGGTGCTGATTGGCCTTTTGAATATAAAGATCTAGCGCCCTGGTATGATAAAACAGAAGAAATAGTCGGAATCTGTGGCACCAATACCGGTCTAGACGACATGCCTCCTTCATCTGAAGGCATTTTACAGCCGCCCCCTACTCCACGTGTACCTGAGCTTTTAGTTGCAGCAGCCGCGAAAAAACACAATATTCCAGTTGTGCCAATGCACCGAGCCGTTTTAACTCGTCCGAAAGATGATCGTGCTGCTTGTTTTTATGCGACACCATGTGGTCATGGCTGTTCTATAGGTGCTGCATTCCAAACAACTACTTCGCTTATTCCAATGGCTAAAGCTACAGGTAACCTTAAAGTCATTACGAATGCGATGGTTAAATCGGTAGCCACTGATGATAATGGCAAGGTTACGGGCGTAACGTATGTTGATAAAAAATCAAAACAAGAACATAACTTAACCGCAAGAGTAGTAATTTTAGCAGCAAGTGCATGTGAGTCAGCTCGCTTATTACTTAACTCCAAAGGTAAACATCACCCTAACGGCCTTGCCAACTCAAGTGGTCAAGTTGGTCGAAACCTAATGGACACAACTGGTGCATGGCTAAGCGGTTTGGTGCCTGCCCTAAAAGGTCGTCCTCGCTATAATGAAGACGGTCATACTGGCAATCATTTATTTATTCCTTGGTGGGGACATAAAGCCCACGCGAACGGTGAACTTGATTTCCCCAGAGGCTATCATTTTGAAATTAGTAGTGGCTTTGGCCAGCCTGGTGCAGGTGTTTCAGGCAATGTGCAAGGCTACGGCACAAAAGCAAAACAAATTGTTAAGGAGCATTATGGTGCATATGTGGGTTTTGCATTGCGTGGTGAAATGCTACCTAACAAACATTCTTACATGGAAATAGACGATAAAGTGACAGACCAATGGGGTATTCCTGTTGCCAAGTTTCACTTTAAATGGTCTGAACATGAATTAAAGCAAATTGAACACGGGTTAAAAACAGCCAAGCAAATACTTGAAACCATGGGCGCTGAAGTTGGCGAGTTGCCACCTGCTGAAAAAGCAATTTCCAGAGGCGGTGAAATTATCCATGAAGTTGGCACCACGCGTATGGGTAGTTCACCAAAAGACTCCGTGACAAACCAATGGGGTCAAACATGGGATTGCAACAACCTATTTGTGATGGATGCAGGTGTTTTTGCATCTAACCCTCACAAAAACTGTACCTTAACCATCATGACCTTGGCAATGCGTAATTCTACTTGGCTAGCAGAGCAATTGGATAAGGGAGAAATTTAACATGTCGACAATTAATGACAAATACATGTACCGTTCCGGCATGAGCCGACGCGACTCATTAAAGTGGTTAAGTGCCTTAGCCGTCAGTTCAGCTGCTGTAGCTTCAGTGGGTTTTTCAAGCGACGCATATGCTGACAAATCCACTGTTGGCCACTGGCCAGACTTAAAACTAAAGCCTATTACGGGTAAAGGTTACGGTACCGATCCCAACTTGATCATTCCTCCTGAGTCTCCATGGCCGCTAACTTTGACTACAGAGCAATTAACACTAGTTGCTATATTGTCTGATATCATTGTGCCTCGTGAAGGTGATGTGCCCTCAGCAACGGAAGTTGATGTTCCAGCGGTTATTAATGAATGGGTCAGCGCGCCCTATTCTGGTCAACAACGAGATCGTAGTACTATTTTACATGCTCTTGCTTGGATTGACGACGAAGCAACACAAAGATTTAACAAAATTTTTGCGAAATTAAACACAAATGAACAAATAGCCATTATTGATGATATTGCGTATCGAACGCCTACCACTCCAGAAGAGTTTCAACAAATAGCTAAAGCATTTGCTCGTTTTAGAAATCTAGTTATGGCGGCATTTTTCTGTTCACCTGCGGGCATGAAAGATATAGGTTATATGGGGAATGTGCCAATTGCAGGTGATTACCCAGGGCCAGATAAACCAGCACAACAGCATTTAGATAACATTCTAGCCGAATTGGGGCTAACGGAATTTGCATATAAAGCTTAATAACGTTTAATCGCGTAATTTATTGTAATAAAAACAGCATTTGTCTATTTCTATAGCTAATGCTGTTTTTTTTATATGTTTTTTGTGGTGCTAAAGAGCTGTTGAAAGGCCTGGAATTTGATGCCAATAACCATTGGAATGATGAGTTTCGCTATATAGCGAATTTCCCTGTTTTAGCTGAGAAATAATGTGAAATGCTTCTTCACTTTCAGGTAATACCCTCATAATATCGACTAAACCTTGCATGTTTTGTTGTTCGCCACTTAAGTTGTAACAATAACCCGACATTGTTTGTATGCCATTTAACACAAATAAAGACTCTCCTTCTTGACTCTGTGTCAGCCGACCATTTGGGTAATTAATACAGCATAATTGGCAGTCGTCCTTGGGGCGATTTTCTGAGCGTGCTGTAAAACAACGAGCTGAAAAAGCTAAAGGTAAATGGCCAAAACTTGTTACTTCTATTTCAAATTTATGCCTAATGTTAGTCTTTTCACACTGATAAACGATATTCTTGAGACGATCACGCGATAGTTCCACGGGAATACACCACCTTACCATTCCTTGCTCCGTCAACAGTTTAAGTGCGTGATGGTTGTATAAATTCAACGCACTGCCAGCAACAAAAGGTAGCTTTCGCTCAGTTAACAATTGAATTGCTGAGATATCATTGGCTTCAACTAAAAAGTCGCCGTTATCACAATACTTTTTTAATTCGTTTAATTCAGAAGGAGCCTCCAACAACACCATGGTAGAAAGTACTACTTGTTTGTTGGCTTTAGTTAACTCGTTTGCAATGTATAAATAGTCTTTTAACCGCATTTCTCTCCTTTTACTGCATACGGACTCGCCGAGATAAACAATATCTACGTCAGAATCTATCGCAGATTGATAAAAGGATTCAACAGTTTGTTTTGGCCAAAAATATTGGATGTTACCCAGTGAATATTTCATCTTAACCTCTATTGCCATTGTTTATGGTAAGCACCCAAAGTTGTTTGATTACCCTCTGAAAGTGAAGCTAAGGTATGTTGCCATTGGGGATTAACGGTAAATTCTTGCTTCTTTTTTAAACATGCATCTATCGCTTGGCGCCAGGTTTGAGTTACTTCCCTAACATAAGCAGAGCTTCGTTGTCGTCCTTCAATCTTTATCGACGAAACCCCCATATTAATAAGCTGAGGTAAAAGCTCCATTGAGTTTAAGCTCGTTGGCTCTTCAAGTGTGTGATACAAGGTATCGTCAACATTAAAGCGGCCTTTACACAATGTCGGGTAACCTGCAGATTCATTTGCGCTATATCGGTCAATTAAAATGTTGTTTAATCGAGATTCAAGCCCTTGCTCTGTATCTTGCCAACTAACAAACTTTGCCGGAGAACACACGCCATTCATATTTGGAGATTCGCCTGTTAAATAAGATGATAAATGGCAACGCCCTTCTGCCATGATGCACAAACTACCGTAAGCAAACACCTCTAACTCAACTTCAGTACTGCGAGCCAATTGCTTTACTTGATGAATAGACAAGACTCTTGGTAATACCACGCGCTGAATGTTGAAATTTTTAGCATAATAATTGATTGCTTCAGCGTTAGTAGCTGACGCTTGTACTGATAAATGAAGCTCAAGATCTGGATAATGTGTACGAGCGTAATTTAATACAGAAATATCTGCTGCGATTAAAACATTTACGCCAATATCTGCTGCCAAATCAACGGATTCTTTCCAAACCTGCCAATTTTCACTGTTTGCAAATGTGTTAATCGCCAAGTGTAGTTTTTTGTTGTGTTGTTTAACGTAGCTTACTGCTTGCTCAAGTTTTGATTTTGAAAAATTTAAACCAGCAAAATGGCGAGCATTTGTGTCATTTTTAAGGCCGATGTATACAGCATCAGCACCGCTGTCTATGGCGGTTTTTAAAGATGACAAATTACCTGCCGGACATAATAATTCCATTGATAACTCTCCTTGGTTTTTCTTTATTTTGGCTGGAATTATTTTCTTAACAATCCCTCTAACGGAGTACCCCTATTGTACGGAGCATCAAAAACAGTTTGTTGATCTAACGCAAAGCTTCCCTGTAAGCAAACGCCGACAATATACTTATTTATTAAAAGCTTAAATTGAAAGTCAAAGCTGAGTTTAACGCTGAGAGTTGACCACTGATGCTATGCGCTAAGCAACCATTTACATTAAATCTAAAAAGTACACTCTTTTAGATTTTAAGGACTATAAATGAATCGAGTAACAACGTTTTACAATCAACACCTAGGAAAAAAGGTACATGAAAAGTTGCTCATGTTGACACCTCACCTATTCAAACCATTTGACCTTTTACCAGCCTCTTTGACTGAACATCTGATAAGCGTAATGCTTAACAAAATATTTTTACCAGCGATAAATGAAGATGAGCTAAGCTTTGTAGCGGGTAACTGGCTTGAGTTAACCATCACAGATGCCGATTTTTGTTGTTACATTACACTTGTTGAAGGTATCGACGATTCATATTTACAAGTAGAAATCGAATTGCCTAAGGCGATTAATAAAGCTGACGTAGTATTTCATGCCGACAGCCAAAGCTTACTGTTATTAGCAAGTAAAAAGGTTGATCCTGATACGTTATTTTTCAAGCGTAAGCTACTAGTTACCGGGAATACTGAGCTTGGACTAGCAATCAAAAATTTTATTGATGACTATCAGGTTTTTGATGCATTTTCAGAACCTGTGCAAAGGATTATAAAGAGGTTTCAAAAACAATGGTCCCAAATAAATGCTTAATAATTTAAACAAGAGTACTAAACCAAATAAAGCAATTTCGGCCTATTAAACTCGATATTACTTTATTTGCATTAAGACTTAAAAACTTGTTTTTTTATTAAGGGTTCAGGTGGTAGTAGCGACGACCGTGCTCTGCTCTTCTTCCTTGACTATAAGCCGATACTCTCTTTAAGTACCCTATTACACGTGTGCCATAATCTATATTGTTAGAATGGCATGCTGAGCACCTATGTAAAGTACGTTTATCTATATGCTGACAATCGTTACATAACGTGATCTTTACATTGATACAAAAGTAGTTGCAGCCCGTTTTTGCTGCTATGTTTAACAAGTTAAGTGCATTAGCTTCAGTTAGAGACTCTTCCAAATTTAGGTGCAAAGCTGAACCGCCATCTAAATAACGGTTAAAACCTTTACCGTGTAACACAAACTTATCGACATGATTAATATCTTCATCTTCGACTATATAAAAATACGAGTTATAACAATCCCTAGCAACAAGATATCCGTCCTTTTTATCCCAGGCAGCATTTTTTATCCCTAGATTTTCAGCAGGTACAAATTCAGTGTTAAACTGAAAACCAAATAACGCCTTTGCATGCTTATTTGCGTCAAAAATAACTTTTAAATGTTGATCAACAAATGCTCTATAGTCTTCGTTATTGCCAACCTTTATCCCCAAATACTCAGCAGCTTCAACCATGCCATTTATACCTAAAGTTAAAAATTGTTTATCTAGGTGGATAAAGCCAGCATCATATACTGGTAACATACCGCTGGCTTGATAATCTTCCATGATGAGTCGATACGCTACTTGATATTTTTGAATTTTTTCTACTTCAGATAATAAGTCTCTACCGTCTTGTACTAAACGATTCATATTAAGGGTGATCACATTGATAGAGCCAGTTGAAACACCACCTGCGCCAAGCGTATAGGAAAAGGTGTTATCGCTTATTTCATTTCTTAGCCGACAACACGAAGCGAGTGAATCAGCCCGCTCAGATTGATAAACAAAAAAAGAATTACCTTCGCTCATTTGTTTTGCACACATTTGTGCAAATTGCGTATCTTTAACTAAATCTTCTTTTGTTAACATGGCTGCTGTTACAACAGGAAAAGTTAAAATTGATTTTTCCCTTTCTTTATTAAACCACGATAAAAAATACTGTTGTAAACGACTAACACTTTGCCAGTTAGGTCTAGTAGTATCTGGAAAAACAAAGTGTTCAAACAAAGATTCAAAGTAAAATTGGTCGTAAATGGAAATATTCCAAAAAACACTTTGATAACCCCTTGCCGCCGCAGGTTGATTAAGGGCGTAAACAACATGCTGTAAATGGTTGTCAACTTCGGCCGAGTGACAGGTTAGATAATCGTCTCCCAATTCGTTGCGTGCAAAATAGTCGAAATAGGTAAGAAACTCGACAGTGGCTATTGCTCCAGCAAACTGAGCACTGATAGCAAAAACCAAATTTACAAAACTACCACAAAAAGAAGCTAAATGTTTAGGCGCTTTTGACTCCCCGCCAAGCGAAGTTAAGCCTTCAAGCAAAAATGGATACAAAGAAATAGATGCACAATAGGGCTTTAGACTAGTTTCGTCATGAACATATATCTCGTGAGTTTCAATTTGTCTTATATATTCGTCTGCTAATTCAGCTGAAAATAACTCGCTGATCTTTTCACATACTTGTGCCCTATTTACCTGTATAAAGTAATCCTTCATTAATTCAGCTTCTAAAGTTGCAATGTTTTTATGAGTAACATTGGCGTTTGCATCCATCCTTGAGCCATCTGCAGCATTACTTGCTTTCATATAATGCCTTATAAAGAGCTTTTTTGATGTAAGTTGTTCAGTTGTTAATCGTTGCATAATATTGCCTCTTATTGTTGGTTTGGACTTTGAAACTTAAAATTTAAACATTTGCCACTGTTAAGATCGTAAAAACGTTGATTGGTATTTTTATCTGTTAAGCCGCCCCTTTTGCGTTGCCAAGGGCCGACTTTTACAAAATCTAATAAGGTTAAGATTTGTACTGGAACTTGTTCTAACCCAGAATATAGACAAGTTTTGAGTTTAAAATCTTTGGCAATTAACAGCTTTTCAATAAGTGCTGGGCTGGCCCATTCACCGCCAAAAAACACAACACAATTGATGAAGGAATGGTATCTATTTAGATAGCTTATATATGAGCTTTTTGTTAGTGGTTTACCTTTTAGTTTGTTCCAAGAATCAGTGCTGTGACATCCTTTGCAACGAAGTGGGCAGCCTGTAATTAAAAAAGCCAGTGATACATGATCTGGTACTTCTTGAAAAACGATTTTTGGAGGTAAGGTATTAAACATAAAATCTATATATTGTGTTTTAGGTATGGTTAAGACACAATATATAGTGGTTTTGATGTTTTTTATATACCACTTAAAGAGTACGCAATATATGCAATAGTCCTATTTGTTAAACGGTTAATTTTTGGTACTTGAAGTAGCTTTAAGATATTCAGTTTTTTATAACCGAGCTAATGAGCCCTCGGTTTTGACTACCGATTGTTTATGAAATGGAATAATAAAGAGGTTGTAATTCGGTGTTTAAGTAAGTTACATACAGCCACCGCAGCTACTGCAACGCCAATCTTGAGCATTTACCGCTAAATAGAAATACTCAAAATATAAAGGTTCAGTGGGAATTTGGTGCTGCTCAAATACCTCGACCAGCCATTCAATATTAATGTCTAACCATGATTCAAATGGCTCTCCTTCAATAAAATCATCATCATCTTCAAATAAATAACTAAAGTTGCCCCTTGTTCCCATATCCTTTTCTACATAAGGTCTTGGTATAACAAGCGGTAAATCTAAATACGTTATTTCCCAATGACCTAAGCATAACGTGTGCCCTTGTGCTGACCACTTTGCTGTGAAAGGATTACGGTCCATATTGTCAAACAGTTGACCCTACTAAAGACGTATCAATAACGGGCCTTGTATGGCGATTGGTCGGTGTAAGCCTAAATGGCACTTCAACTGCATCGATAGCGCTAACGGTAACTTCAAGGTTTTTAATTAATCCATCACATATGGAATATATCCATCCATGTATAGATAGTGATTGACTACGTTGCCACGCATGCTGAATGGTTTTGATTTTTGTTAAATTTTTAACCTGTTCAATGACGTTTAGCTCACAAAGTCGATTAACTTTTTGTTGGCGAAAGCGCAGTTGGTCAATTTCGTCTTGGTGTTTTAAATACACTTCTTTTATATGGCCCAACCAATGATCCACAAAACCATGTTCCTCATTACCTAGTGCTGCTTGAACCCCTCCACAACCATAATGACCACAAACAATAATGTGTTTAACTTTTAAAACCTCTACTGCAAATTGTAAAACTGACAAACAATTAAAGTCGGTCATTTGAATAACGTTGGCAATGTTACGATGTACAAATAACTCGCCAGGTGCTAAACCTACAATATCATTAGCAGGTACTCTTGAGTCAGAGCAGCCAATCCATAAGTAATCTGGGTGTTGCTGTGCAGCTAAACGGTGAAAAAATTCGGGATCATTTGTAATGTTACGGTTCGACCAAAATTCATTATTGGTCAATAACTGATTGATATCACACATACTACTATTAACTCCTGTTCCGCTGAATTATTGCATCAACGGCGAACGGTCAAAATCAAAATTAAAACCCACTATTTCAGCGTCATTTATTAAATTTTGGATGTACTGCGCGATTGTTTTACGCTCAACCTTTTCATTTAAATAGTCACAAATCCTTTGTTTTACATAGTCAAACGGTAAATCTGAGCCTGCTATTTTTCTGTCGACGTAAACGATGTGAAAGCCATAACGTGACTCTATCGGATAGTTGATTAACCCAGTATTAGCTTTAAATAGTTGGCGCTCAAACTCAGGCGCTGTTTGTCCTTGACTTACTTGTCCCAAACTACCCTTCGTACTTTTTGATGGGCAAGCTGAATGACGTTGAACTGCATCATCAAAAGAAATTTCACCTTTTTTAAGTTGAATAACCAGTTGTTGAGCGATTTCTTTTATTTGTATTCGTTCTGAAACATTCTCCGGCGGTGATGCAAGCAGTATATGCCTGACTTCAAGCAATGGAGAGGTGCGAAATTTAATTTTGTTTTGTTGATAAAATCTTAAACATTCATTCTCAGATGCTGCCGGTGTTTGATGTTCAAAACTGACTAGACGCTGCACCATTTCGTGTTCATTAACATTTTCTATTTCAGTTTTTTTGTAAACACCTTTAGCTAATGCTTGCTGTTTAACAAGTTCATTAACAATCAAGTATTGGGCAGCCTTTACCATACTTTCACGTTTGCTTTGTGCGCTATGGTACTGCATTTCGGCTAGTACTTGCTGTTCACTTATTTCTACGCCGTTAACCTTAATTTCTGGAACTTCTGGGGGGAAGTTAAGTTTGCGTTGAGCTTCTTTAAGTTCGTCTTCTACTTCAGTAAAATCACCATGATTAACAGCTGGGTTATTTACTACTAAATCTTCTTCTCCACATTGGTGAGCTATACTGGCGTCAAATTGTGGGGCTGCATTGATTATTTCCATGATTTTTCCTCGAAAATAAAGCGATGAATTAAGCGATATAAAAGTCGCTATTAATTCTTTCGACAGTTAATAGCGACTATAACAAAGCTCTACTTAGGCATTATTTAGCTCGTACTACTTGGTAATTTCGGCGCATATACTTAACTGGCACGCTCCAAATATGCACTAATCGGCTAAACGGAAATAGTACAAATAATGTCATACCTAAAAAGATATGTAGTTTGTAGATAAATCCTACTGTACTTAGCGATTGAGCAGCGTGTGTCATGTCAAAGGTGACGATATTTTGCGCCCAACTCATCATTTTAAGCATTTCGCTACCATCTAAGTGACTGAATGAAAATAGAATGCTAATAAGTCCTAGCACCAACTGTATGAAAATTAATACTAAAATAAGAATATCCATGGTAGAGCTAGTTGCACGTACACGAGGATTGTTTAATCGGCGATTTAGCAAGATAACTATGCCATATAAACAAATTAACCCAAAAAAGCCGCCTGCTCCCATAGCAATCAGTTGCTTGGTTGCTGGTGTTACGCCAAGTACATCCCAAACTTGATGAGGTGTTAGTAAGCCAACAAAATGACCAGCTAATACCGCAATAATGCCGATATGAAATGCCATGGAGCCTTTTTGGATGCCTTTGCTTTCCAACATTTGGCTTGAACCTGTTTTCCAAGTGTATTGCTCTCGGTCATAGCGCAACATGCTACCGAAAATAAATATAGTTAATGCAATATATGGATATAAACCAAATAACAGGGTATTTAAGTAGTCCATGATTATTTACCTCCAGGAATAGTTGTCGCTTGGCTAGCCTCTTTAGCTATGGTTTCTGCGATAACTGCATCCATCATTTGAATAGGAACTTCTTGTGTTCGACTTTGTGACGCTGATGGGCGATTAACAGTACTTGGGCAGGTATCGTTGTTTTGATCTGGCCCAAATTTAACCATTTCTTCTTCCCAGACTTTATCAATTGCTTCCTTGGTGTCATCGCGTTTTTCACCTTGGACTTGTTGTGCAAGATCCGCGTAATCTATGTCAGCTTGCGCTAAGTTAACTAGCGCACTAAAGAGCACTGCATAGTCGCTATCACGCTGTTCTAGCCTGACTTTTAATAAAGCAAAAATATGGGCTACATCTTGTAACCAACTGATCGCATTGTCAGTCCCTTGGGTAGAAACGAACTCTAAGAATAGCGGAATGTAGTCTGGTAACTCACGCACACCAATATCTAAACCGGCCGCTTTGTATTGATTTAATAGGTCGATCATTGCCTGCCCACGATCACGGCTTTCGCCGTGAATGTGTTCAAATAATAATAAAGACAGTGAACGTCCTCGTTCAAAAAGCGCATCGTATTCAGATTGCCAATCTAAGATATCCATGGCACATCTATCATCAAAAAACTTGATCAAGTTATGCTTATCATCGCTACACAGCGAATTATCGTTAGCTATCGCTTGAACTACATCTTCTGCAACAGCAACAAGTGCTTGATTGGGGTAATCAATTAATCGAGATAGTGTCATTAAAATTTGCATATTAAAAACCTCCTACTCCATCGGATCTATCATGCTAACAGGGATCACTTGACGTTGTGTTTGTGATTTACCACCAAACAAGTTTGTCCCTGTCGACCCCGTTGCACAACCATTGCCAAAGCTAAAACCACAACCTGATTTATCATTAAAAGCGTTATCTGTTTGTACTTTATGGCTAGTTGGAATAACAAAACGATCTTCGTAGTTAGCAATGGCCATGGTGTGATACATGTCTTCAATTTGCATTTTAGATAAACCAACTTGCTCCAGCACTTTGCTATCTTCTACCTGATCAACCTGTTGTGAACGTTTATATGCGCGCATTGCTAACATACGTTCAAGAGCATGGATAACGGGCTTTTCATCACCTGCTGTTAACAAGTTAGCTAAATACTTCATTGGTATACGAAGTGATTTTAAGTCAGGGATAACACCATTTTGACCTACATGGCCTGATTCAATCGCTGTTTGAACAGGACTTAGAGGAGGCACATACCACACCATGGGTAAGGTGCGGTATTCTGGATGAAGTGGTAATGCCACTTTCCATTCCATTGCCATTTTATAAACAGGCGACTGCACAGCGGCGTCTAACCAGGCCTGCGGAATGCCTTCTTTAAGCGCAGCCGCCTGAACAGCTTCATCATTAGGGTCTAAGAAAATATCGCATTGGGCTTGATATAAATCTTCTTCGTTAGGCACTGACGCCGCTTCTTCAATGCGATCTGCATCATAAAGCATTACACCTAGATAACGAATTCTACCTACACAAGTTTCTGAACAAACTGTTGGTTGTCCCGCTTCAATGCGTGGATAACAAAAAATACATTTTTCTGATTTACCCGTTTTCCAGTTGTAGTAGATCTTTTTGTATGGGCATCCAGAAACACACATACGCCATCCACGACATTTGTCTTGATCAATTAATACAATACCGTCTTCTTCACGTTTATAGATTGCACCACTTGGACAACTTGCGACACACGCTGGGTTTAAACAGTGTTCACATAAACGTGGCAGATACATCATAAAGGTCTTTTCAAACTGACCATAAATGTCGGCTTGAACATGATCAAAGTTTTTATCTGCTTTCCGATGTTTAAACTCAGTACCTAAAATTTCTTCCCAGTTAGGTCCCCAGTTAATTTTTTCCATACGCTGACCAGAGATCAAGGATCTTGGACGGGCAACAGGTTGATGTTTTGATTCGCCCGCTTTATGCAGGTGCTGATAATCAAAATCAAATGGTTCGTAATAATCATCTATTTCAGGTAAATCTGGGTTTGCGAAGATATTAGCTAAAATTCGACGTTTACCCCCTTGTTTGGGTTCAAGTTTACCTGCTGAATTACGTACCCAGCCGCCATTCCATTTTTCTTGGTTTTCCCACTCTTTTGGATAACCTACACCTGGTTTACTTTCAACATTGTTAAACCAAGCGTACTCAACACCTTCACGAGATGTCCAAACATTTTTACAAGTAACTGAACAAGTATGACAACCTATACATTTGTCTAAGTTCAGCACCATACCTATTTGCGCTCTAACTTTCATAGTGACTAACCTCTGTACTCATTCAGCTGTGCTTCAGTTTGGTCATTTGATTCTTCATCTAACCAATCCACTTTTGACATTTTTCGAACAATAACGAACTCGTCCCTGTTACAACCTACGGTGCCGTAATAGTTAAACCCGTATGATTGTTGAGCGTAACCGCCAATCATGTGTGTAGGTTTCATCACAGCACGGGTAACTGAGTTATGGATACCTCCGCGTGTTTGTGTGGTTTCTGCGCCAGGAACGTTAACAATGCGTTCTTGAGCGTGGTACATCATGCTCATACCCTCTGGCACACGTTGTGAAACAACTGCTCTTGCTGCAATTGCACCGTTAACGTTAAACACTTCAATCCAATCGTTATCAACTATGCCGGCAGCTTTAGCATCCACTTCTGAGATCCAAACAATTGGGCCACCTCGCGACAATGTCAGCATTAACAAGTTATCCGAGTATGTTGAATGAATACCCCATTTTTGATGTGGTGTGATCCAGTTCAAAGCAATTTCTTTATTGCCATTAGGTTTTTTATTCATTAATGGCTGTACAGTTTTTAGGTTGATTGGGGGCTTATAAACACACATTGTTTCACCAAAATCTCTCATCCATTCATGATCTTGGTAAAACTGCTGTCTACCTGTAATGGTGCGCCAAGGGATTAATTCATGAACGTTGGTATATCCAGCATTGTATGAAACATGTTCATCTTCTAACCCTGACCAGGTTGGAGAAGATATAATTTTTCTTGGTTGCGCTTGGATATCACGAAAACGAATTTTTTCTTCTTCTTTGGGTTTAGCTAAATGAGTGTGATCACGGCCAGTAATTTTACCTAAGGCATCCCAAGCCTTTACGGCCACATGGCCGTTTGTTTCAGGAGCTAGTGATAAAATAACCTCACAGGCGTCAATGGCTGAATCAATTTTTGGACGGCCTTCGTTTGCGCCTTCGTGATGTACTTTGTTAAGTTTTCCAAGAAAATCAACTTCCTCTTGAGTATTCCAACTTATACCTTTACCACCATTTCCTAACTTGTCCATTAGAGGCCCAAGTGAGGTAAAGCGCGCGTAAATATTGGGGTAATCTCGCTCAACCTCAACTAAATTAGGCGCTGTTTGACCAGGAATTAAATCACACTCCCCCTTCCACCAGGCTTTTACACCAAATGGTTGCGCAATTTCAGCTGGTGTATCATGTAATATTGGCACAGTAACTAAGTCTTTTTCTTTACCTAAGTGCCCAGGTGTAAGCTCTGAGAATTTTTTTGCGATACCTTTGAAAATATCCCAATCAGATCGCGCTTCCCACACTGGATCAACGGCTTTGGAAAGCGGATGAATAAACGGATGCATATCCGAGGTATTCATGTCGTCCTTTTCATACCAAGTAGCTGTTGGTAACACGATATCGGAGTACAAACATGTTGTTGACATACGAAAATCTAATGTAACAAACAAATCAACCTTGCCTTCTGCGCCCTTTTCTTCAAATTGGACATCTTCAGGCTTTTTGTCACCAGATTCGCCTAGATCCTTACCCATTAGGCCATGTTTTGTACCTAATAAATGTTTAAGCATGTACTCGTGACCTTTACCAGAGGAGCCAAGTAAGTTGGAGCGCCATACAAACATATTACGAGGAAAGTTTTGTGGGTTATCAGGCTCTTCACAGGCAAATTTAAGTTGTCCTGATTTAAGTTGCCCTACGGTATAGTCTTTGACTGACATGCCCGCTTTCTCTGCTTCTTTGCAAAGTGTTAAAGGATTAGTACCTAATTGCGGTGCTGATGGTAACCAACCCATGCGTTCAGCACGTGAGTTAAAGTCTACAATAGACCCAGACCACTTTGATTTATCAGCTAACGGTGAAATCACTTCATCCATTGACAGTTTTTCGTAACGCCATTGGCTAGAGTGGTTGTAGAAAAACGATGTACCATTCATATGACGAGGTGGTCGTTGCCAATCTAAACCAAATGCCAGTGGTTGCCATCCTGTTTGAGGACGCAGTTTTTCTTGACCTACATAGTGTGCCCAGCCACCGCCAGATTGCCCAATACAGCCACACATCATCAACATATTGATCAGACCACGGTAATTCATATCCATGTGATACCAATGGTTTAGCGCGGCACCTACAATCACCATTGAGCGACCTCTGGTCTTTGCGGCGTTATCGGCAAATTCTTTTGCTACTTTGATTACGTCTTGAGCTCGACAACCAGTGATTTTTTCTTGCCATTTAGGCGTATAAGGTAAGTCTTGCTCGTATGAAGTAGCTGAGTTTTCACACTGATAGCCGTTATCAACACCATAATTTGCCAACGTTAAATCAAAAACAGTAGCAACTACGATATGACTGCCATCGGCCAAAGTGATTTTTTTAACCGGCACTTTTCGATTGATAATGTCGCTATGCTCAGTGTGATCAAAATAGTTATGTTCGTGCGCATTTGCTTTAGTTGCAAAATAAGGAAACGCAACGTTTACAATATCGTCGTGACCCTCTTTTAAACTTAACTTTAACGTTACTTCATCTCCACTATGGCCGTCGCGCTGTTCAATATTCCATTTACCACGTTTGCGTCCATCTTCACCCCAACGATAACCAACAGAGCCATTAGGTGAAATGAGTTCATTTGTGTTTTGGTCTAATGCAATAGTTTTCCATTCAGGGTTGTTGTTTTGTCCCAGGTTGTTTGCCAAATCAGAAGCACGTAAAAAGCGTCCTTGTACCAAATGACCATCTTTTTCATCTAACATAACCAGCATTGGGAAGTCAGTCGTACTGCGCACATAATTGGTAAAATATTCACTTTTACCCGTTGTATGGTATTCCTTCAATATAACGTGGCCAAAAGCCATGGCTAATGCTGCGTCTGTACCTTGTTTTGGTGCAAGCCACTGATCGGTTAATTTAGAAAGCTCAGAATAATCTGAGGTTATAGAAACAACTTTTGTTCCTTTATAGCGAACCTCAGTTAAAAAGTGTGCATCTGGTGTACGAGTTTGCGGTACGTTTGAACCCCAAGCAATGATGTAATTTGAATTATACCAATCTGCAGATTCAGGTACGTCGGTTTGTTCGCCCCAAATTTGAGGTGATGCTGGTGGTAAATCACAATACCAGTCATAAAAACTTAAACAGTTGCCACCGATTAACGACAAATAGCGTGCACCTGCAGCATAAGAGACCATAGACATTGCAGGGATTGGCGAAAAACCAGTAACTCGATCAGGTCCATAAGTTTTTGTTGTGTAAATATTGGCTGAAGCAATTATTTCGTTTACTTCTTTCCAATCTGCTCGAACAAAGCCACCGAGCCCACGCTGTTGTTTATAAGCATTGGCTTTATCTTTGTCTTCAACAATAGATTGCCAAGCGTCAACAGGATCAGCATATTGAGCACGTGCTTCCCGCCATAGCTTGATCAGTTTTTTTCGTACTTTTGGATATTTTAGTCGGTTTGCACTGTAGATATACCATGAGTACGATGCTCCACGTGGGCAGCCTCTAGGCTCATGGTTGGGTAAATCGGGTCTAGTTCTTGGATAATCGGTTTGCTGAGTTTCCCAAGTAACTAATCCGTCTTTTACGTAGATCTTCCAACTACACGAACCAGTACAATTTACACCATGAGTTGAACGTACAATTTTGTCATGCTGCCAACGACGGCGGTAGCCATCTTCCCAGCTACGATCTTCTTCTGTAGTGACGCCATGTTCACCTGAGAAGCTTTCAGACTTTGGCTTGAAAAAGCGTAATCTATCTAAAAAACGACTCATATTAATCTCCAGCTTTACGTTGAGTATGCTCTCATCTTAGTGAAGGCAAGCTAGAAATATTTGATCCAGATCAAGGTGTAAAAATCAGTAAAATTGCATCTACCTCTTAATGGGTATACGGTTTAAACAGTGAACTTCGCTAAAATAAAGGCAGGCAACCGATAAGATTCGTTTTTATCGAGCTTGCTATGGCTTAGCTTGTTTTTGTAGGTATTACTTAAGAAGGTTCAAATGAGAAGCAAAATGCTCGATCGTCTGTTTAATTCAATCGTTTTTCGCATTGGTTCCATGATGTTTATTATCAGTGCCATTGCAATTTTAAGTATGTTTAGCTCGATGTTTATCAGCGATATGGCAGATCATGACGCATTAATCATTAATGAAGCAGGATCGTTAAGGAAACAAAGTTACAAAATATTAACCAATATTATGTTACTGCCACAATTAGCACCGTCGATGCACGACATACAAAAAGACAAAATTATCGATGCTATTGAAACATTTGATAAAACCATAAATGCTCCGTTAATGAAAACCCCTAAGGGAAAACTAAACGAAGTATCATTAAGTAAAACGTTAAATGATATTAATACCGCTTGGCGTGACGAGCTTAAACCTATGCTAGCAAATGCGATACACACCCCGCATTTATTGAGCGATACTGAATTACTCAACATGAATAGTGCAATCGAAGATTTTGTGCAAAAGCTCAATGTACTGGTCAGCCTTTATCAACAGCGGGCAGAAAACCGAGTATCTTTGATCAGAATGATATTAGGTATATCTTTACTGGTGACTATCCTTATGGTGACTTTCACTATGTTGCAAATAAGCCGCAGGATCGAGAAGCCACTTACTGAATTGACAGCGTCCGCAAGACAAATCATGGCAGGAGACTACACAGCTAAAACGACTATACAGCAAAATGACGAATTAGGGTTGCTCGCAGAGACGATGAATAAAATGTCTCGTGCAGTATCACAGTCTTATGGTCAACTTGAACGCCGCGTCAAACAAAAAACAGTAGAACTTAGGCAAAGTAATGACACGCTGGAGCTTCTATATAGAACTTCACAACTCATTAACGAGCCTAGTGAAACACTTGACCTTAGTCCGATCACTAAGGAGTTATCGAAAATTACGGGAAAACCTGATTTAGACTTATGCTTAACCACAATTAATAGTGGACAACCCTACGAACACATCATCACCAAAGAAAAAGATTTGCCGGAAAAATGTATCCAAAAAGACTGTGGTAGCTGTTTATCTAGCAATGTCAATCAAAGTGTTTATCAAAATCAAACCACCGAAATGCGCTACCCTATCAACAAGGGGGATATTAACTACGGCGTGTTAGTATGTACGATTGAAGATGATTTTCCCCTCGAATCTTGGCAGCATCAGTTATTTTCATCAATAACTACGTTAATTGCCAATGGCTTACATATTCGCCAACAAAATGAACAAACTAGACGTATTACTATCTTAAAAGAACGTAATGTTATTGCTAGGGAGTTACATGATTCGTTGGCACAAGCATTGTCTTATCTAAAGTTTCAAGTTACACGTTTACAAAAACTTCGTGATAAAAACGCAACTGAAGAACAAATTGATGACGTTGTTGATGAGCTTAAAACAGGCCTGAGTTCAGCATACCTGCAACTAAGGGAGTTACTAACCACATTTAGACTAAAAATTGATGTTGCGGGCTTACAGCAAACCTTCATCGAAATGGTTGACTCGCTTAATGACAGAGCCAATGGGAAAATGGTGTTTACTTTAGACTATCAAATCGAGGGGATACCTTTAACGCCTAATGAAGAAATACACCTTATGCAGATTGCTCGTGAGGCAACACAAAATGCATTACATCATTCTAAAGCTGATAATACCTTAGTTGCAGTGTTTGCAGACCAAGACAAAAATATACATTTGCACATCATAGATAATGGCGTTGGTATTCCAGGTGACCCATCAAAGCTTAACCATTATGGATTGGCGATAATAAAAGAAAGAAGTCAACATTTAAAAGGCATGGTAAATATTGAAAACAACGCTGACGGAGGCGCAATGGTTAAGTTGATATTTAGGCCTACCTACCTAATTGAAAAGGCTTCTTAGGGCATAAGTAGAGCATAAAAACCAGAGTCTAAAGCTCTGGTTTTTACTATTTATAAATCCCCTACTTTATTATGGATTATAAAACTCACCATTTTTACGTAAGTAGAACCAATAATTAATAAATAAACAAATGGCGTAAAAAATAGCAAAGCCAATTAGAGCAACCTCCGGTGTGGTTGCCTTAATTTGTTCACCAAGTACTTTAGGGATATAAAAAGCACCATAAGCTGCAACTGCAGATGTCCAGCCCAATACTGGGCCAGCTTGCTCTTTTGGAAACACCATGGCAATGGTACGAAACGTTGAGCCATTACCTATACCTGTAGCGGCAAAAAGAATTAAAAATAGCACGAAGAACGGGATAAAATACTGCTCTGGCGTAGCTGATTGATAGGCTGCTTGCATAAAATAAGCAACACCTAAAGCACTTGCAACCATAATCACTGCGCATATTTGCGTAACTAATGCACCACCGACCTTATCAGATATCCAACCACCAACAGGGCGAATAAGCGCACCAATAAAAGGCCCCATCCACGCAAACATTAATGCACTAGGACCATTTGGATTGACTGTATTATGGGTCATTACCCCGTCAACTAGAACATGTTGATAGCCAAATATCACTTTAATTGATAGTGGAAAAGATGCGGCAAACCCGATAAATGATCCAAAAGTCATGGTATAGATGATACTCATCACCCAAGTATGTTTGTTATCAAAGATTTTGTATTGACGATCTAAACTTTGTTTAATTTGTCCTGGCAATTGTTTAAGCAAAAACACGGTCGCAACAATAACCAGCACAAGCACAATTTCTTTTGGTACACCAAAACCTGAACCATTGGCGGCTTCTGGTAATAACAACCATAAACCGACACCAGCCGTTAAAAAGCCAATCAATAGCATAACAGTGATTAACAGCCATGAAGTGATAGGGTTACCTATGTCAGGAGATACTTCTTCAGTTTTAATGTTATTCATGCCGAACCAGCCTGCAAAGGCTAGTGGGATTAAGAATATCAGCCATAAATAACCGGCATTATGTATCCAAGTATCAGCCCCAGCTGGTATTTTACCTATCAAGGTACCACTGGTATTTACTAAGGTCATTGGCTCACCACCAAAAATGCCAAACGTCATAAACAGAGGCACTAAAATTTGCATGGTAGTCACACCAAAGTTACCTAAACCCGCATTCATACCTAATGCATAACCTTGTTGTTTTTTAGGAAAAAAGAAACTGATATTAGACATTGAAGACGCAAAGTTGCCACCACCAAAGCCAGATAAAAAGGCTAATACTTGAAACACCCATAAAGGTGTATTTTGGTCTTGAAGAGCAACACCAGTGCCAAACGCAGGTAACATAAGTAAGGCAGTAGTGAAAAATATAGTATTTCTGCCGCCGCATAATCTAATAAAAAAGCTGCTCGGTATGCGCAAAGTGGCTCCGGTTAAACCAGATATCGCCATTAAGGTAAATAACTCTGATTTAGCAAATGGAAAGCCTAAATTGAGCATCTGAACCGTTATAATGCCCCAATAAAGCCATACTGCGAAGCCGCAAAGTAAGCTAGGAATTGAAATCCAGAGATTTCGGTTGGCAATTTTTTTACCTTGTGACTCCCAAAAACCTTCGTCTTCTGGATCCCACTTTTGTAGATCTGCCATGGTTTTCTCCAATTAAATGATTAATAACAGCATCACTATGTAAAATCAGATGGCGAACAACAATTGATAAAAAGAGGTATGTTTTTTAACGAAATCAATGCATTTTGAACAAATAGTAAAGTCTAATGTGTAAGTAGTTTTCTGTATTTTATTGATATTTAATGCTAATTCAGCTTTAAAACGTTTCTTTTAATTACCCATAAAGTGTTAGTTTTGTCTACCTCTTAATAAAAGGATGTGTAAAAGCACTCAACTCGTTAAAATTGACACATATCAAAATTAAAAAAGTTGTGGCGACAAATAGAAATAAAGAGTCACTAATAAACACATGTCAGCCAACTGGAGAGCAAAATGACCGATACCCCTAATGTTTCAATCATGATGGTAGATGATCACCCCTTGTTGCGAAAAGGACTGAGGCAACTGATAGAGCTAGAGGATGAACTTACTGTTGTCGGCGAAGCGAGTTCTGGTGCAGAGGCATTGGCCATTGTTGAAAGTTGTGATCCTGACCTAATTACTTTGGATTTAAACATGCAAGGAATGGATGGCTTAGAGACGCTAAGAGCGTTAAGAATGCAAGGCGTAACCGCCCGAATTTTAATGCTTACAGTTTCAGACAATGATGAAGATGTGATTGAGGCTATTCGAAGTGGCGCTGATGGTTACTTACTTAAAGATATGGATCCAGATGAGTTATTGGAAAAAATTAAAGAGGCAACCTTAGGCAAAATGGTGATGAGTGATAAACTCACTGAAATATTAGCTACGGCTCTGCGAAGACCAGAAAAAAAGGGAGCGAATGTTATCTCTTCCCTAACTAGTCGAGAATATGAAATTTTAAAATTGATTGCAAAAGGTTTGAGTAACAAACTAATTGCACGTGAACTAGACATATCTGATGGTACCGTTAAGGTACACGTCAAACATCTTTTAAAAAAGCTCAACTTAAAATCTCGTGTTGAGGCTGCCGTCTGGATGGTGAATTACCAGACTAAATAATCTACTTAAAGGTGACCAAAATGATTGATTGTTGTAGTGCGCCAGGTTTAATGCCTTATGCACAAGCTAAATCTAACCTATTGAATAAAATAACTGCTGTAGAGAAACAAGAAATTATTGGTATTGAAGATTGTGCGAAGCGTGTCAACGCCGCAATTATAGTTTCTCCGATTAATGTACCTGCTCATAATAATTCAGCGATGGACGGCTATGCATTTAACGTTGATTTTGCAGAAACACCTGCTCAACCTCCTCACTCTTACCAATTGGTTGGTACAGCGATGGCTGGGCGCCCTTATATTGGTGAATTAGCTCCAGGGCAATGTATCAGGATCATGACGGGTGCCGTAGTCCCAGACAGCGCTAATAGCGTTGAAATGCAGGAAAATGTTAGTGTCAACGATGGGCTTGTTACACTTAATCAGCCACTTAAGTTGAACAACCACATAAGATTAGCAGGTGAAGATATCCAAAAAGACCAACAGATATTTTTACCAGGCCATCAATTTAGCGCGCCCGATATAGGTCTATTAGCCTCTTTAGGTATTGACGAAATAGCCGTTAACCGTAAATTACGCGTTGCTGTTTTTTCAACTGGTGATGAGCTTAAATCAGCTGGGCAAGTGCTGCAAACAGGTGAAATTTATGAAAGTAACCGGCACGTATTAATGGCTATGTTGAACAATATGAATATTGATGTACTTGATCTGGGCATTATTCCAGATGATTACGCGCAAATAAAACAAGCTTTTGAACAGGCAGATCAGCAAGCTGATGCGGTGATAAGTTCTGGTGGAGTATCCGTGGGTGATGCTGACTACACTAAAGACGTACTTGAAGAGTTAGGTCAAATAGAGTTTTGGAAAATAGCAATTAAACCTGGAAAACCGTTCGCTTTTGGCACATTACCTAACAGCGTATTTTTTGGACTGCCCGGAAACCCAGTTTCATCAACAGTAACCTTTCATTTGTTAGCTGTACCTGCGTTAATTAAAATGATGGGGACGAACTATACTGAACCGCTACTGTTACCGGCTACAACAACAATAGATATTCAAAAACGTGCTGGTCGAATGGATTTTCAACGCGGTATTGCGCAAATTAACGAATCAGGACAACTTGTGGTTGAACCTCTACCAGCACAAGGCTCTGGCATATTGTCTTCGATGAGCAAGGCAAATTGCTACATTGTACTTGCACAAGATCATCAGGGTTGCGTCGCGGGAAGTGATGTTTCTATTCAAATGTTCGATCATATTTTACGGTGTTAAATTAAACACCGTATTTTCTCTTTTTCCACCGACTGGCAGCCTCGCGGTCTTTTTCGTTAAATTCTACCCACTTTTCTCCATCTAGCGTGGTTTCCTTTTTCCAAAAAGGCGCGTTATTCTTTAAATAATCCATTATAAATTGACACGCTTCAAAAGCGGCTTCTCTGTGTTTACTGGTGACACCAACAAACACGATTTGGTCTAAAAGTAACAAGCGCCCCACTCTATGAATGACATGCACTTTGCCTAATGGCCAACGTAGTTTTGCTTGCTGTACAATGTTCGCCAACGATTTTTCTGTCATCCCTGGATAGTGTTCTAAAGTTAAGCCTGTTACTTGATTCCCTTGATTAATATCTCTGACTAACCCTGTAAACGTTACGATTGCACCATCGCTGGCACTACTGCTCTTTAGCGCGTTGTATTCACTTGCTATATCAAAGTCATGGGTTTGAACACTGATCATGTATTAGCCTCCCGTAACAGGAGGGAAAAATGCTAACTCATCGCCGTCCGAAATTTGATGTTCCATTGAAGCTAAATCTTGATTAACAGCGACTAAGATTCGGCCTGGTTTTAGATAACTAGTACTTTGTTGGTAACGTGTTAAAAGAAGTGCGTGAACATCAGAGACTTTCATTTGTTCTGTTACTTCTAAATCTAAACGGTCACATGCTAATACTTCTTTAAGTTGTCCAAAAAATAATACTTTAATCATTTCTATTAACCTCTAACGTCTCTAGTCCAAAATCCCGATTCCCCACCTATTTTATGAAGCACTTTAACTGCTGAAATTTCCATCATAGGATCCATCGCTTTACACATGTCAAATAAGGTTAATAATGCAATAGAAACCGCGGTTAGTGCTTCCATTTCAACGCCTGTTTGACCTGAAAGTTTGCATAAGCTTGATACAATAATTTGGTTGTTTGGTTCGTCAATATCAAACGATAAATCAACTTTTGTTAATGCCAATGGGTGACATAATGGAATTAAGTCGGCGCATTTTTTAGCACCTTGTATTCCAGCTATTCTAGCGGTAGCAATAACATCGCCCTTTTTATGTTGATTGTTGATAACTGCGCTTAGAGTATCTGGCAACATGGTAATACAACCTTGTGCAACTGCTTCTCGGATAGAGACACGTTTGTCTGTTACATCAACCATATTCGCTTGGCCTTGTTCATTTATGTGCGTCAACATGCTGTTACCCTCGTGTATTACAAGAGATTGTGGCATTTTTTAGGTGTGGCACAAAGTTACATGGTTTGTGGCTAGCATCTAACTGCGAGGCAATAATATTTTCCCACGCTGTTTTACATGCGCCAGGTGAGCCTGGTACGCAAAATATGACTGTTCCGTTAGCAACACCAGCAAGTGCTCTTGATTGAATTGTTGATGTACCGATCTCTTTTGCTGACGCATAACGGAATAATTCACCAAATCCTTCAACACTTTTGTCAAATAATGGTGCAACTGCTTCTGGCGTTGTATCACGCGCGGTAAAACCAGTGCCACCAGTTACTAGAATTGCTTGTACGGTGTCGCTAGCAATCCACTTGGAAACAACAGCACGTATTTGATAAACATCATCTTTTACTATCTGCTTTTCAGCTAGGTGATGTTCAAATTTAGTTAATGCTTCAACAAAGTAAGCGCCAGAACTATCTGTGTTCTCATCTCTTGTGTCTGAAACAGTTAAAACGGCAATGTTTAACGGGGTAAATGGAAGTTTATAGTGTGCCATAGTTACATTGTCCTTGTTTAATGAGTTGTTGTGCTTTTATCCATGTTTGATAGTCATTGGTATTAATAAAAGCTTGTAGGTTATCTGTTGTAATGCTTGTGCAATTGATGAAGTTTAAATAACGGTTAATTGACCTTTTACCCTCATCGTTTATAACCTTCTGCGAACTTTTAAAATTTTCTTCTGTTATGGGTAAAAGCAATGGCATAGGGGTGTTTTTATAGTGCAATGCACTACGCATTGATGCGCCGCATAACAATAAGTCTTTAAGGGTTTTTTCATCAAGAAGTGGCATATCTATTGGAATGATTAACAGCGCTTTGAATTGTGTTTTATCCTGCTGATAGTGGTAACGTTTAAAATGGGCTAAGGCACTATAAATTCCCGCCATTGGTCCTATGCCGGGTAACAAATCATCGATATCACTGTATTTACCACCTGAAACAAACACTTTTGATACACCTACACGTTTCAACAAGTTTTGGTTTCGTCTTAGTAGAGTTTTGCCGTTAATTTCTAGTTCCGCTTTGTCTTGTCCCATTCGCGAAGACCTACCTCCAGCGAGTACGATGCCAAAAATTTCACATGAGCAATTTTCAGTCATTTTATCCTCCTAACATTGCAAGATGTTTAGTGCCACCAACAAAGCCTTGTTGGAGTTGATGTGCTACTTTTTTATCAAAAAGCGTGTCTATGATGATTTGTTTGCAACCTTCTACATCAGAAGCCGTTAGCCAAGGACGGATGTTATTGCCAGCTTCTGCAAAAAGGCAGAGATGTAATTTGCCTATTGCTGACATACGCAATCTATTGCAAGTATCACAAAAGTCTTTTCCGTAAGGCATAATCAAACCAATACGACCTGTTGAATTTGGGTGGAAAAACTCTTGCGCAGGGCCATCAAGTTTATGTTTTAACTTTTGTTGCCACCCTTGTTGCAACAACAAGGACTTTATTTCTTGTCCACTGACATGGTTTTGTCTGAAAAATGATTGGTTATCGCCTGTTTTCATTAGTTCAATAAATCGAATAGTAAGATTTCGATCTTTAATCCAATCGAGGTAATCTTGTAGCTGAGAATAGTTAAACTGTTTTAGCAACACTGCATTTAGCTTTAATGATTCTATGCCCGCCTCTTGAGCGACATCAACACCATGAAGAATATCTGTTAAGTTTTGATTACCAGTAATTGCACTAAACATTCTTGGATCTAAACTATCAGCACTTACATTTATTGCGTTTAATCCCGCCGCCTTCCAAGCAGTTGCATTACGAGCCAAATTAAAGCCGTTTGTCGTAAGTGCTACTTTTTCAATACCAGGTGTTTGGCTGCATAAGGAAATGATATCGGTTAAATCTTTTCGTAAACCCGGCTCTCCACCTGTTATTCGAATTTTTTTAATGCCTAGTTGAGCAAACGCAGTTACAAGCGTTTCTATTTCATTGAGCGTTAGAAAGTTCCTTTCTTGATCACAGTCATAGCCATCAGGTAAGCAATAATTACAACGGAAATTACATACGTCTGTAATAGACAATCGAAGATAATTAAATTTCCTGCCAAAAGTATCAATAAGCATAACTGCGCCCAACGTTGATGGTTGTATAAGTGATTGGCTAGGTTTAATCTCGAGCGATGTCGATTATGTTTAAACACCTTTCCAAACACGGGAAGTAAAACGATTTCTCGTATTACCCGGTAACCAAACGAGTTGATTACGGCATAATCGCCATACTTTTGCTTAGGTGATTATGCTAGGAGTTTATAGTGGTAGCTTATTCAATAGCGAAACTGATAACTATTGAGCTAAAGGGTTACAGGCCTACCTCTTTGGTGGTAGACCTGTAATGCGCTAAAAAGCAAAGTTGATCATTGCCCAAACTTTATCCGTATCAGTGGCAAAGTCGTCAGCATTGTAAGAAGCATATTTAACCAAACCACTAGCATGTTTACTAAACTTATAAACGGCTTGTAGGTTGAGTTCCTTGCCGTAATCCACGCCGCCTCTGTTTGAACTAAAGTCATGGTACGTTGCAGCCAAGGTTAATTTGCCAAAGGTGCTATTAGCTGAAACATAAATATCTTCAATTCCTTGGCTAGGTGTCCCAAGAAACTTGTCAGCAAAGCCCTGAAACTTGTGTAATGTTGCCAACGGTGTACTAAAACCAACGCCATTATCACTACCCAGTACTTCTATACCTGCGCTAAGGTTGATATTGTTTACCTTAGTAGCTAATTCAGCTTTATAGTAGTTCGCGGTAAAGTTGTTTTTATTATCTGCTGCGTCAGATTGTGTTGCATAGCTTAAGGTTGTTTTTACCCCCGAAAACTTCCCCGTATACATTACGCCAAAAGTATTTGTAGACATGGCATTGGCAACATCGTTATCAAACAGATAAGCAAAGGCTGTTATAGAATGCTGCTTACTCACAGACCAATTGATGTTACTTAAATGAAAATTACCGTGCCAATCTGCTGGCTGAACACCATCTTGCGGGCCAAAAATTCGATTCACGTTAAATACATAACTATAATCGACACTTAAATTGTCTGTGGCTTGATACTTAAACCTTGCAGCGTCAAACGTTTGCTCATTTTGACGCCAAGCAACACCACCAATAAAGCGTTGGTCTCCTAGTACAATTCGTTGTCTGCCAAAAATCACGTCTAGCTTATCTTTAGTATATTTAATATTAACTTGATTAAGGTCTGTACCTTCAGGATCGGCAATTACAGGGTACTTAGTTTTACCATTTGTCGTAGAGTTATAGTCATCGGCAACTATTGACGTTACATGGTCTACTTCTAACTGCACACTTAAGTTGTTGATAACACCAGACTGCCAGGACAACCTACTTCTTAAAGTAGAAGCTAATGCGTCTTTTTCAATTCCTTGTTGATCAACACTTTCTATTCGATAACGAAAGTTAAGTTTTGTTTTACCTTGGTTAACTGCATTTGCGACATCAGATAAAAGTTCTGCGTTTACTGGTAACGAGGAGGCTATTGCAGTAGCCAGTAAGCACATTTTTAGTTTCAGGGTATTTGATGTTTTCATATCGCTTCTCCTAATAGAGTATTTTTTTATGTAAACTTTAGGACGTGTTATCAATTGATTGTGTGGCATAACCACACAGTGTTAACTACTTCACAAGCAATTTCGAAAGATCTACATGTCCTATTGATCTTGTCATAAACAATACCCCTTACAGCTCTGTTTTTATTGATTCAAATCAATTTTACAGAGTAGCTACTTACCATGCTTTTTATCAATACCTACAATGAGTTACATCAATACTTACTTTGTTAATTGTTAAATAGGTAAAGCGAAATTACCTATAATTTGCGGTGGGGTTGCTCAGTACTTTGTCGCCTTAGTGGACAAGCGGTGGTATCCGTTAACAATAGAGATTTTTCACAAGCCTTTGTATGTCTATTCGATTCAAGCAATCGAAAAATTAAAATACTTAAATATCGAAGGTTTTAGCATAAAGGAAGGCTGCTTTTAATTGATCTTTTGCTATACTACAGGGCTTAATAAACTTGATAGCCGCCCCATTTCCTATCTAGCCTGGGCGTCCATCAACTCTTGGTTGAGTTAAGATTGGCCAATAAGCCCACGTAAAAATACCAAAAGCACCACACCAAAGTGTTGCGGAAATCCACCACAGTAAAATACTATATTGTGGTACGATCATCACCAAAAACACTCTAGAACACGCGGCTAATGCCATTAGCATGAATGCCCATTTAATTGCAGCGTTAACTTGGAGTATACGCCCAGTATGCCCTAATGATACTCTCGATATCATCGCCAAAATAAGATTTGCCATCGCACCTACAGTAAAACCATGAAGCACATTGCTAAAAGAAAACCAACCCAAAAGTAAATGGGCAGATAACAAAATAAAACTGACAGGAATAAACCAATAAGCAAGATGTAAAGACCACAACAAAGGAGTTGGTAATGCGGCTCCAATATGCCACCTTGCACATCGGATAAGATTACTCACCCCTGCTATTAGTGATAAAAAACCAATTAAATAACTGCTATTTGATAGTTGGTTAATACCCAAAACGTAAACTAAAGCAATAAGCCAAGTGCTCCCCAAACAAACAAACTCTAGCGGGACTATCACTGGTTGTTTAACTATTTTAGTAGCATTGGCGGTAAAAAACGGAATGACTCTACCACCCATCACTACCATAATAAGTGTGATTAACATAATTGCGCCGTAGCTGCCATGTTGCATTGCATTTGCATAATCAATAAGAGGAATGACTTGCAAGTGATATAAGATATTCATCGCCGCTAACAACACAAGCACAGGTACAAAAAATAGGTTTCTCCATTGCTTTACCCTTAGTATCGAAGAAGCCAACATTATGGCTGACAAGGGTAAAAAGGCGACATCTAAGATCGTAATTAACAGTAAAGGGATAAAACTGGGCGTAGCCAATAACAATATTCTCGCTAACAACCACATTAAAAATAATATCGCGAGTTTAGTTCCTCTAACACCCGGAATACCAGTCCAAGTTTGCACGGCTGTTAGTAGAAAGCCGACAACAATAGGCACTACAAAGCCAAACAACATTTCATGAGCGTGCCACCAGAAAGTGCCACCAAAAGGGGTGAAATCTACATGAAACGTAAGGAATAAAATCCAAACGGTTATGGCTAATATCGAAAAAAGCACCGAAGAAAGGAAAAATGGTCGAAAACCTAGGCGAAAAAATGCAGGGATTTTTTGTTCTTGGGCAACGTCGGTAATATTTAACATGTGAAATTTATTATTCCCTTTCTAAAAAGTTCATTTTGATTGCGTGAGATAGTCGCTTTTGATACTGCTCTTGTTTGTGGGCGTAATACATTAAAAACATGCAAACTGCTAATACACCGTATAGCAACATAAAACAGGCGGTGTATACGCCAATAAAATCGACTGCTAGGCCAAAAAGAATAGGCAGTGTACAACCACCCAATGCACCAACCATGGATACTGCACCACCAACAGTACCCATTTGTTTAGGGTAATGTTGGTAAATAATCTTATAGATACTTGCGCGGCCAAAGCCCTGCGCAATGCCGATAATGAGGATTAACAAAGTAAACAGCCAGACATTGATTTCTATATTGAGATTCACTTCTTTACTGACGCCTTGTATTACCATAGTTGTAGGTGGGTAACTAAGAAAAAATAAGCACACTAAACATACCCAAAAGACACTCCAACTCACTTTACTCGCACCATATTTGTCAGCAAACCAACCGCCCGCAGCTCTTACTAAACTTGAACTCGCGACAAACAGTAAGGTAAGTGCCATTGCTTGAGACAAAGATAACCCAAATGCGGCGACATAATATTGTGGAAGCCATAACGTTAGAGCTAAGAAACTTCCAAAAACAAAAAAATAATACAAGCCAAATCGCCACACCTTTAGCTCTGATAAAGGTAACAATAAGCTTTGCCAAGACTTTTCTGTTGTTGAAGCAATGTATTCCGGCGTATCAGGGGCAATAAAGGCAAAGAGCAGGATGACAAACAATAATCCCCCGGCATAAAGAGGACCGATCATCGAAAGCCCTATATGATCAATAATTAACGGGGCGATAATTAAAGTAATAGCTGCACCAGCATTACCCGCGCCAAATATACCCATTGCTGTTCCTTGGTACTTTGATTCAAACCAATCAACAACATAACGAATTCCTATGGTAAATGAGACACCAGATATTCCTATCATCGCGCCAAATATCAAATAATCGCTATAAGTAGTTGCCGTTTTTAACAACACTAAGGGAGGTAAAGTACACGCCATTTGAATCAAAAAAACACGCTTAGGTGAATATTTTTCTAATATCAATCCTACCGGCAGTCGAAAAATGGCACCAGTAAACATAGGAGCAGCCAAGAGTAGCCCAAACTGTGTTGCATTTAGTGCCAAATCATCCTTAAGTTGAATACCAACAACTGCATATAGCACCCAAATAGAGAAATTAGCAGCAAATGTTAACGTTGCGACTGTTAAGGCTATTTGGGCTTTACTACGATGTGTTTGCATAACACTTTACTCGTGTGTGATAAAAACAATATTTGTTTACGCCACCATGTTCTATTGAGCAACAATCAAATGCAATACCCCTTTGTAGTTGTGCAGTGCTACTTAGCTAAACGATACACTCCTAAAGTGGTAATTACGCCTTTATTTGCTTGTTTTTAGTGCGCCACTGCACTCTACCTCCATTGGGGTACCCAGACAATCAACGAGTTTTTTCAAAATTAACAAAGTTGATTTAGGTCAATTTTTACATCCGTAAATCAGGAATGATGGCATTAAATAATGTGTATCTAACCTTGGGAGACGATATATGTCTGGAACCAGCGATAAATTACGGTTGCTAAATTTTGCCGATGCTAAAATAAAAACTTTGCACATCACGTGGTTTGCATTTTTTCTAACCTTTGTTGTGTGGTTTAGCCATGCCCCTATGCTAGCTTTTATTAAAGAAGCGTTTGATTTAACTACGCCTCAAATTAAAGCATTAATGATTTTAAACGTTGCCTTAACTATCCCCGCCCGAATAATTATTGGTATTTTGGTGGATAAATACGGGCCAAGGGTCACCTATTCTTGCTTATTGTTTATATCTGCATTCACTTGTTTGGGATTTGCATTTGCTGACACTTATGAAAGACTTGCGCTTTTTCGGTTTTTGCTAGGGTTTACTGGGGCAGGCTTTGTTATTGGAATTAGAATGGTAGGAGAATGGTTCCCTGCAAAACAAGTCGGTGTAGCCGAAGGTATTTACGGCGGCTGGGGAAATTTTGGCTCGGCCGCGGCTGCCATGACACTGCCGGCTTTGGCCATGGCATATGGTGGTGAAGATGGTTGGCGTTACGCTATCGGCACTACAGGCATTATTATAGGCCTATATAGCTTTGTGTATTATTCACAAGCTCGAAACACCCCTAAAGGTTCAACTTATTTCAAGCCGAAAAAAGCTGGAGGTTTAGAAGTAACCAGCTGGAAGGATTTTTACTTTTATTTAGCGATGAATATCCCTATGTACATCGCGCTTGGTGTTTTGGCTTGGAAATTGTCTCCTGCGGGCGTTAACCTGTTTACTGAGCAAACTATGTATATTGCATGGGGTGTTCTTGCCGTACTTATGGTATTTCAATTCAGCCAGATTTGGTCCGTGAATAAAGAAAACTTAACTAAAGGTGTACCAGAGTTAGAAAAATATAAATTTAAGAATGTAGCCATACTTGATATCTCCTACTTCGTAACATTCGGGTCAGAAATCGCTGTTGTATCAATGCTTCCATTATTTTTCTTGGAAACGTTTGATGGTCTAGATCCGGTAAAAGCTGGTTTGTTAGCCTCAGGCTTTGCTTTTATGAACTTAGTTGCACGACCAACCGGCGGACACTTATCTGATAAAATAGGCCGACGTAAAACGTTGATGCTCTTAATAGGTGGTTTGGCAATTGGATATTTTGTATTAAGCCAAATAACAGGAGCTTGGTATATACCTTTAGCTGTTATCGCAACAATGTGTTGTTCTTTCTTTGTACAAGCGGGTGAAGGTGCAGTATTTGCCATTGTACCCCTAGTAAAACGAAGAATGACTGGACAAATTGCTGGTATGGCAGGAGCGTATGGCAACGTTGGTGCTGTAACGTATCTAACCGTGTTATCTTTTGTCGATTACAGCACCTTTTTTATGGTTATCGCTGGCTCCGCGGTGATAATTTTCTTCTTTGCCCTTTTCTTAGATGAGCCAAGAGGCCAAATAGCTGAGGTAAATGAAGATGGCAGTGTCCATATGATTGATGTTTCTTAACGGATTAAATATTTTACCAAGTAAAGCGAGTGAAATTTGCTCGCTTTTTTCACTGTTTACCTAAGGAGAAAACATGGGAAATGCTTCTACTCAGCTAAAAGTAAACATTGGCAAGCAATCTGTTGCAGGTAAAAAAGCTATTAATGAAGATGCGACATTGTATCGTATTCCACAAAGTGACTGTGTTCTAGCCAATAAAGGCATTTGCTGTGCGCTTGCCGATGGCGTTAGTACCGCTGAAGCTGGCAAACAAGCAAGTGAAACAGCAGTAAAGCGATTTGTTGATGACTATTATCTGTCCCCTGACACTTGGTCTGTAGCGCATTGCGGTGAGAAAATACTTTCTGCAACAAACTTATCTTTGTTTAAAAAAAGCCATGCGTATACGTCAGAACAAAAAGGGTTTTTGTGTACTTTTGTTGGCTTGGTGCTCAAATCTCAATTAGGGCATTTTTTTCACATCGGTGATAGCCGGATATATCGATTGGTAAACAATGAGTTAACGCAATTAACCCGAGATCACAATGCATTTGTTGGCGAAGGTAAAAGCTACCTCACCAGAGCACTTGGTATGGATAATAACTTGCATGTTGATTACGGTAAAATCAATTTATCCCCTGGAGAGCTATATTTATTATCCAGCGATGGTGTACATGATTTTATCAGTAGTGAACTTATGTTATCTGTCTTAGAGCAACCAATAAGCTGTCAACAAAAAGCAGAAAATTTGGTTAAACTTGCCCTCGCACAAGGCAGTGATGATAATTTATCTTGTATTGTGATTGAAATAGAAAGTGTTGCAAATGAAAGTATTGACGATTTTAATGCAAAACTTACACGGCTCCCTTTCCCACCGCCATTAGAAAAAGGCATGAAGCTTGACGGTTTTAGAATTTTAAAAGAATTGTTTGCCAGTAGTCGCTCTCAACTTTATTTAGTGGAGGATTTAAGTTCGGGTGAACAATTAGTGATGAAAACACCGTCAGTAAATTTTATCGACGACAACCATTATATTGATAGATTTATTCAAGAAGAATGGATTGGTAAACGTCTAGCAAGCGACAGAATTGTTAAAGTGTACTCTCAAAATCGACCTCGTACTTGTCTTTATTACCTAATGGAACATGTAGAAGGTGTTGGCCTAGATGTATGGATGAAAAAAAATCCACTTCCTTCACCCAAAACAGCTATTGAAATTGTAAAACAAATCGCACAAGGGTTAGCAGATTTTCATGAAAAAGAAACAATTCATCAAGATCTAAAACCGGCAAATATCATTATTGACGATAGACATAATATTAAAATTGTCGATTTTGGCTCTACCTTTGTTGCGGGAACTGCAGAAATATTTAACCCCATAGAGCATGAAGGAGCACTAGGCACGGCAACTTATTCTGATCCTCAATGTTTATTGGGTAAAAATACTGGTGTTCAAGGTGATTTGTATGCACTAACAACTATTGCCTATGAAATATTTACTGGCCATTTGCCCTATGGTGACAGTGTTGAAGAATGTAAAAATGTGTTTGACTACGACAGGTTGCGATACATTCAGGCTTCGTATCATAACCCGGTGATCCCTATTTGGTTTGATAAAGCCCTAGAAAAAGGTGTGCAAATTAACCCTGAAAAACGCTACAAAACTCTGGCTGCATTGTTGACGGATTTGACCAAACCCAACCCTAGATTTTTACTTGATGTACCAGAAACAACCCAAGAAAAAAGCAGAGCAAGGTTTTGGTTAGTCTTGTCTGCAATTTGGGTGTTGATGTTTTTACTAGTTATTGTGCTTTTTAAGAGTTAATTTTTCTTCAGATGTTAGTTGGCCATCATTTCTATTGGTTGCCCGATTCGATCCACCACTAAATAACGGTTAATATTTTGCCCAGTAACTAGATCATTGGTCATTTTGTTTAAATAAGGCTCAGCATCTTCAGATGTTGGAGCTTTATTGTTTTCCCCTGAAAGTCCAGAAATAAAGATAAAATGCCAAGTACTATCTATACTATCAGCTTCTTTTACTAAGGCTTCAAAAGTAGTTAGCGCGTCAGGTAGTTTATCAACGCACATCATTGGGTTGATATGGCCTTTTTGAAACTTTTTACTTTTTTTGGGATTGTGCCCTTCAGGCTTTGCAAATAAAAACAACAAACGTTGAGGCTGATCTTGATTGGCAGCCATCACTAACAATTCATCAAAAATTTTACTCATAATTAATTCTCAAGTTTTATCTGTTTGTTAGTTTACACAGATGTCTACTAAGTAAAATGCTCATCAATAGGTATCACCAAAGGCGTACTTTTTACCCCAAAAGGGCAATAGACGTTGTTATTCAAGCTAGTTAATATGAACAAAATATTGTATTGGATTAGCTACATGTCATTAATTAATAATTACTTTTCAGTAGATCATCAAAAGCTTGATTGTTTGTTTGAAGCATTTATTTCTCATAGAACCAAAGGAGATGACAATGGGTATAACTACTTTCAACTGTTTCATAAAGGTCTTATTCAGCATATTGAATGGGAAGAAAAAATTCTATTTCCTTTTATTGAGAACTTAGTTCCGATGAGCCAAGGACCCACGTCTGTAATGTGTGAAGAACATGGTCAAATCAAGGTGTTGCTGGAAATAATTGACCATAAACTTGCCAGTCAATTTAACGGTGAAATACTAGAAATAACTCAATTAACGACTATTTTAGCTGCGCACAATTTAAAAGAAGAAAATGTGCTTTACCCTATGATAGACAATAACATCAACCAAGCTCAACGGGCAGAGATCTTTAGTGAGATGGAGTTGTTGCAGCAAACCAAACGAGCATGATGACATGCTATCAGGTTTGAGATAGTTGGTTTGTTTTCAAATAAACAAAAAGTTTTTGTCGTTACAAAACGATGAGTTAAATCTAGTGCACGCATGTTTAAAAATAAGGCTTATTATCTGTGTTAAACTTAAGCAATTAAGGTTTATTGGACTGTGTCGTTGATGTACAAAATTGTCCCGTTAATTCTTGCAATCTCTTTGTTTGCATCCACAAGTTACGCGAATTATTTTGTTTTTGTTAATCCGTCTAATAAAGCCGATCCTTTTTGGAATTACATCACCGATCTTGCTGTGGCGACAGCAGAAGATCTAAATGTACGACTAGAAGTAGCCTACTCTGGTGCTAACCGTATTCATCAATCAGATCTGATAAAAGATATTGCCGAGCGCAGTGAAAAGCCTGACGCCGTAATATTTTTGCCCTATGACGGCAGCATCATGCGCAGTTTTACAACATTAGAACAGGCAAAAATTCCTTTTGTTACGCTGGAGCAAGTGTTTAACCGCCAGATGTTTCCCTCGTTAGGACGCGCGATGGAAACGTATAAATTTTGGCTGGGAGAATATAATTACGATAACCAACGCGCCGCTATAGAGTTAATGAGCTATTTAGTAGAGCGCGCAAACAATTCAATTAAACCTAAAGTTGACGAAAGTCTTTATGCAATAGGCATTGGTGGCGATTTCTATCAATCATCTATTTTGCGTATGAACGGCTTTAGTATCGTTGCACACGCCAATCCTAATGTCGAATTAAATCACGTATTACCTGCGAGTTGGCAAAGAGAAAAAGCGAAGAAACTCTTTATCGAGCTTAACCGAAAATACGGAAACACCAATATTGTATTTTGTGCGTCAGATCAAATGGCTTTGGGTGTAGTTGAAGCAGCCAAAGAGTTGAAGTTGTCAATTAACAAATCGCTTTTTATCGGCGGGTTTGATTGGTTCCCTGAAACATTAACGGCTATTAAAAATAACGAATTTACCGCAAGTATGGGCGGACACTATATTCTTGCTAGTAAAGCGATTGTTGATCTGTATGATCATTTTCATGGGATATCGCCATATAGAAAAAGTTCAATGGCATATCGCGTACCGCTTTCGATAATTCACCAAGATAATTTAAACGAATTTAGTTCTCTGTTAACCCCCTTTAATGCAGAGAACATAGACTTTAGTCTTTTTTCAAAACACCTTGCTACACAACGTAATCAAAAAGCGCCAGAGTTTACTATTTCAAATTTTGCAAAAGCCATGAATCAGCAAAACAATTAGATCATTGTCACGCTTTATAATTTAACTTTTTTTAACTTTTCGGTCGATACAGCCTAAGCTCATTTCTGGTGCTATCACGTCACGTACTCGTTGTTTTAGTTCTGTTATTTCTGGAAATCCGCCCATTTCTTTGCGGCACCAAATTAGGGTGTTATTGGCCTGTATCTGAAAAATGCCTCCAGTACTTGGTATTAATGTTAGCTCATCTATTTCACCATCAAATGTGGTTAAAATTTCTTGAGCCATCCAAGTACTTCTCAGTAACCAGCGGCATTGTGCACAGTAAGTAATGGAAATTTTATTCATGGTTATAAGCAAACTATTAGGAAAAACGCCATTATATATGAGGGCGTGCTGATTTTTCGAGGTTGTTTTGGCGGCAGATACTAAGTCTATGACAAGCGCCGCGATTACAATCATTGAATTTTAACCTGAAAAAACAACACGCTTTATCGTGAGAGTTTAATAACTACTCTATTATGGTAAGTGAATATTGCACGAAGTCTTCCACTAAATGGAAATCCATCTTGCTGTAAAATTTTTGCGCGATTAAATTATCTGTTGCTGTTTGCAATGAAAGCCTTTTATCGCCTCTTTCTAACGCACAACCTTTTGCTGCTTCTATTAGTAACTTAGCGATGCCTAAGCCTCTAGCGCTTTCTTCGACAAATAGATCATTTAAGATCAATTTAGAACACACAGAAACGGAAGAAAAACAGGGATAAAGTTGTGTAAAGCCCAATATGTTATTTTGGTCATCTTCGGCAAAATAAACAATAGATTCGTTATTGCTAAGCCTTTCTGTCAGGAAGTTTTCTGCGGCACTTAAATCAGATGGCTGTCTATAAAACTGACGGTACTGGTCAAATAAAGGGGCAATGCGTTTAGCGTCATTTATCTCAGCTTTTATTATATTTATTTTCATTGTCGATTTACTCGTTTTTGTTGTAAGCGCAAGAGTGTAAATGATCACATAGGTAAATTTCATGTTCCTTTGTAACAAAAAAGCTAAATGCCCTATTTTTTACGTTAAACATTTATCCTTTACTAAAAAAATCACATAAAATTTGTGCTAATTATCAAAATAACAGCAAGTGAGTTGCGATGAAAAACCACCTTAAAGCGCTACTAGTCGCCACTACAGCATTGTCTAGTTACAATGTTTTAGCGGCTGACACCTTTCAACCTGAAGATATTTTCTCTTTAGAATACGCGTCACAACCTAGACTTTCTCCTGATGGTCAATCAATAGTTTATGTGCGTAATAGCAATGACATTATGACAGATGGTAATAATCGAGATCTGTGGATGCTTAATGTTAAAACAGGCCAGCACATGCCACTTTTTTCAGATGAAAAACAGTACTCGCAACCACGGTGGTCGCCTGATGGCAGTAAAATTGCCTTTGTCAGTAATTTAAGTGGTAGCTGGCAAATTCATGTACATTATGTTGCTGAAAATCGCACCGCAATGCTCAGCCAATTACAGTCTGGGGTTAGCAGTCTGACTTGGTCTCCCGATGGAAAATGGCTTGCGTTTAGCAAAAAAGTAGAAGCAAAATCTCCAACGCTTGCCAGTATGCCGAAAAAGCCTAAAGGCGCAAAATGGTCAAAACCTGCCATTGTGATTGACAAGGCCTATTATCAAGCCGACGGTAGCGGTTTAGTGAAACCTGGTTATAGCCATATATTTGTCATACCAACAGACGGTGGTACTGAACGACAAATTACCTCGGGTGACTATCATCACCGAGGCACATTAGCGTGGACAAAAGACAGCAAACATATCGTTTTTTCAGCTAAAAGATTTGAAGATTGGGAATATAAAACATTAGAAGGTGATTTGTATTCTGTCGCAGTTAAAGACGGGAATTTAACGCAACTAACCAAGACGCCTGGCAACGAATTCTCGCCAAGTTTTTCAAACGATGGTGAAACCTTAGCGTTCCTTTCAACATCAGGTGAATTAAATCCATATCGCAACGCTAAGTTGAACTTAATGGATTGGGATAACAAAAAAGTAGAAATGATCGCAAAAGATTTCGATCGTTCTATTAGTAATCCTCAGTGGATTTCAGATAGAAGTCTAGCAATTTCTTACGATGACTTTGGTAAACGAAAAGTAGCGACCATCAGTACAAAAGGCAAAATTAAAGATCTGACCGATGCTGTATCAGGTACTTCATTGGGGCGTCCGTACATTAGTGGTGAGTTTCACGCTAATCTTTCAGGCAATATTACTTTTACCTATGGTTCAGCCAACCGCCCTGCTGATGTGGCTATCGTAAGCCCTAAAGGTGTAGTTAAACCACTAACTCAATTAAATGAAGATTTACTCGCTCATAAATCTTTGGGTGAAGTACACGAGATCAACTATAAGTCGTCTTTTGATGGGGAAAACATCCAAGGCTGGTATATTACGCCACCTAATTTTGATCCAAAGAAAAAATATCCGCTAATCCTAGAAATTCACGGTGGCCCACATTTAGCTTATGGCCCACACTTTTCAGCAGAAATGCAACGTTATGCCGCTCAAGGTTATGTAGTATTTTATGATAATCACCGAGGCAGTAGTTCTTACGGCGAGCGTTTTGCGATGTTATTAAAATACAAGTATTCATCTAAAGAAGACTTTGCCGATCACAACTCTGGTGTTGATGCCATGATTGGCCAAGGTTTTATTGACGAAAACAACTTGTTTGTTGCCGGTGGCTCTGCTGGCGGTATTGCCAGTGCATACGCGATTGGTCTAACAGACCGTTTTTCTGCTGCTGCAGTCGTAAAACCTGTCATTAATTGGTTGAGTAAAGTATTAACAGCGGATAGCGGTTTAAGTCAAATTCCAACACAGTTTCCTGGGATGCCATGGGACCATGTTGAACATTACTGGCAGCGTTCACCTATGTCGTTGGTAGGAAATGTTAAAACTCCTACGCTACTGATGACAGGTGAAGAAGATCTTCGCACGCCTATGTCTGAAACAGAGCAGTTTTATCAGGCGTTAAAACTTAGAAAAGTTGATACGGTATTAGTTAAAATCCCAGGTGCTTATCATGGTATTGCTGGCAAGCCATCTCGTATGGTGACAAAAATTGAACATACAATTGCTTGGTTTGAAAAGTATAAAAAATAAAACCAACGTCTTTATCTTGTTTATCAATAAGCCAACACCTTAGTGTGTTGGTTTTTTTATCTTTATGAATAATGTGTTAGTTAATTTCTACTTTTTCAGCAATTTTTTTAAAAGAAACTAGTTCTAATAGAAGAATTTACTAAATTAATCTCAGGCTTGCATAAGAAATAGTGCTAAATTAAAGAAAAGAATAAATTAGCAGTCTATTATTTTTTTATGTTGATATTTTTGTCTGAATTCAAGGTGTTTTACAGCAGGAATAGCTAGCTATTTCGCTTTAAAATAACGCAGAAGTCAGTAAAAAATAGCACCTAGAAACACATTGCTTATGTGAAGCTGAGGTTAAATTATATATGAACAAATTAGCGAGTCTTCTTTTGAAAAAATATTTACCCTTAGTTCTTTTGGCGTGCATCTCTTCTTTAAAAGCAGAAACATTGGTTGTTCAAGTTTTTGACCAGACAAATAAACCGATTAAAGACATAGTCGCGTTTGCTATTCCTAAATTCGCAATAGATTCTTTACCCTCTAATACGTCTCAAGTAGTCATTGATCAAAAAGATAAAAAATTTGCTCCCTATATGACCGTTATACAAAAGGGCCAAAAGTTAACGTTTGAAAACAAGGATGATATTACCCATCATATCTACTCAGTTTCAGGAGAAAACCGTTTCGAATTTAAACTCAAAACTGGCGAAACCAAACAAACTCAAGCGTTAATTGGCGTAGAAGAAATTGCAATGGGTTGCAATGTTCATGACTGGATGAGTGGTTTTACTTTAGTTGTCGACACGCCTTATTTTGGCAAAACAGACGACAAGGGGAATTTAAGCTTTAACAATTTAAAGCCTGGAAACTATGAAATTAGCGTTTGGCATCCTCAGTTAGATGCAGAACAACACATTCAATCCCAATATTTTGAAATAACCCAAGGATTAAATACGCTAGACTTTGTATTAAAAAAAGCGTTATTACCTATCCCCACACAGCAAGGGCAAGACGAGTTTGACTTTTTAGAAGAGTATTAAAAAAGATGACTTTTATTAAAGTGAGAAGTTTACAAAGTAAAATACTTGTACTGTTTTTATTTTTACTCTTTATCGCTCAATTGGGCGGTTTTTTCTATACCTATCAAGCCAACGTTAAGCTTGAAAGTATTCAATTAAACAATCGATTAAACAATGCAGCCGATGTATTTAACACGCAATTTAACAACCGTCGTTATTACCTATCTGCGTTTGCTGAAACAGTTGCCAAAGACTATGGCCTGAAATCGGTATTAAAAGAAGATACCCGTACCCTACTCGTTGCACTTAATAATCACCGCAAAAGAATCGATAGCAATTTAGCCCTAGTATTAGATGTTAAAGGTAAGGTACTTGGCCACCTTTTCACTAACAAACAAGCTGACGGCACCGATAAAATACAAAGGGGAACAAATGACGGTCTAGTTTTTGAGCATAGCCAAACATTATTAGGTCAAGACAAGCTTGCTCAGTTAGTAACGCTTAATGGTAAGTTGTATCAATTAAATTTTGCACCGGTCAAAGAAGGTGCAAGAACAATTGGCTGGATTGGCTTCGGATATTTAATTGATGCTGAACTTGCTTTGGATCTCGCAAAACTCACTGGCGTGCATATTGGTTTTGTAAACCATGATGGTGATAGTTATCACGTTATCGCCAGTTCAGATAATACAAATTACCCAACGGATGGTGAGGTGTATAAAGGAATAATTGCTAATACCGAACAAAAATATCTTTATAGACGAGTTGAATTAGGCAATATCGGTGATGGTTATGTATCCGCTATTTTGTTTGAATCTCGGGCAGATTTACTCAAGCATATCGACATTCAATGGGCGAGCTTAGCAATATTATTGTCGCTTAGTTTGATCCTATCTACTTTGGGTGCCGTAGCGATTGCTCGCAGTATTACAAAACCAATCACAAAATTAGTTAAACAAGCACAGTCGATAACACAAGGTAACTATGATCAAAGTGTTGATGTTTCCAATAGCAAAGAATTACAACAGTTATCAGAAGAATTTAACCACATGACCAAAGCGATTGTCTCTCGAGAAGAAACGATTAGTTTTCACGCTTTTCATGATCCGCTGACTCACCTTCCAAATAGAAATTCGCTGATCAATACATTAGAAACATTAGCTGACAAACAACAACCATTTTTACTGATTCAGTTATGCTACCTAAGGGCTGATGAAATTACTGATACATTAGGGTATCAAGTGGGTGATGAAGTAACGATGACCGTAGCTCGACGACTTGAATCTTCACAATTAGACATAAATGCCTTTCACTTAGGTGCTGAATATTTTGTTTTAATAGTAAAACCTGAGCAGGCTGAGCAACTCATTGACAAATTGCTAGCGATTTTAAACGTTAGTTGCCATTTTGAGCGCATTGCCCTTCACTTACAATATGCCTTTGGCATTGTTGATTCGACCCAATACGAAAATAGCTCAGCTTCTGAACTTTTAAAAAAGTCGAGCGTGGCAATTCAACGGGCAAAATCAGCCAAAAAAAGCTTTGAAATTTACAATCCCGTTTTTGATGAAAACACCTTAGAAAGATTGTTTTTAACCAACAGTTTAAAACAGGCAATTGAAGAAGATCAGCTTACGCTTCACTACCAACCTAAACTTTGCTTAGCAACCATGACGGTGAGTCATGCCGAAGCACTGGTACGTTGGCAACACCCGGAAAAAGGTCTTATTCCTCCTGATGAATTTGTTAGTATTGCAGAAAAAACTGGTCAAATGGCAGCGCTGACACGTTGGGTAACAAAAGCTGCGTTTGATCAATACCTTACTTGGCAACAACAAGGCATCGTAATAAACATCGCAATCAATATATCTGCTGAAAATATTTTAGATGAATCTTATCCTGATTTTGTTATTAACCTTAAGAAACAATACCAGTTAGACGACAATGCTATTACCTTAGAAGTAACGGAAGACGCTGTAGTGGACGACCCAAAACAAGCGACTAAAATGTTGTCTTACTTGAGGGATAACGGCTTTAAACTTTCTGTAGATGATTATGGCACCGGATACTCATCATTAGCTCAATTAAAACAATTACCAGTGCAAGAGTTAAAAATTGATCGCTCTTTTGTGCAACAATTGGAAAATGACGAAAACGATAAAATCATTGTTAAATCAACAATTGAATTAGCGCACAACATGTCACTATCTGTGGTAGCGGAAGGCATTGAAGATGAATATACGCTAAACTGGCTTAAAGAGCATAACTGTCAATTGGCTCAAGGGTATTTTATCAGTCGCCCTTTGCCATCTGCTCAATTTACACAATGGCTTGAAACTACTCATTATCAAGTAAAACGGGTTAACTATAATAAATGAAAATAAAAATACCCCTGTTAAGTTCACTCAGTATTCTATGCTCTCTCAATAATACTTATGCAGCTGATATTAGCGTCAAAGGTTTAGTAGATTTACGAGTTCACCAGACCAAAAATTCTAGCGATAACAGTTATTTGACTGGTGGTTACGGTAAATTTCGATATAACGATAGTGGTTTATCTATAGGTCAATTGGCTTTACAAGCCGAACTTGAAATAAACAAAACATGGTCTTCAACGCTTGTATTAAATGCCTTTGCTGACAAAGGGCACTCTTCGATAGGTTATACAGAAGCCTATTTTAAATACAAAGGTTTACCTACCTCTAATGGTTGGCGTGTCTCATCTAAAATAGGCATTTTTTATCCCAACATAAGCTTAGAAAATATTGCAACGGCTTGGTCGTCACCTTATATGTTAACCTCCAGCACAATAAATAACTGGGTGGGTGAAGAGCTTCGACATACAGGATTAAATTTTGCTGTTGACAAGCTCGGCAAGTTCACTAACTCCAAACATACATTCAGCGCCGACATTTCGCTGTTTCAAAACAATGATACTGCTGGCACTTTGTTAGCCTGGCACGGATGGACCATTGGTAGTCGGCAAACACTGTTGCATGAAAAAATAGCAATTCAGCCATTCCCCGCTCGTCAAAATAGCTTAAGTGCACAAGCGCCATTGTCTGATCCATTTAAAGAAATAGATCACAAGTTTGGTATTCATAGTACTTTGGGTTGGAAATACAGTAATAAAATCAAAGCAAGCTTTGGCTATTACAACAATAACACTGATGAAGGATTAGTTGAGCGTGGTCAGTACACTTGGAAAACAGATTTTTATCATTTAGGCATTAAATATCGTCTGGCTCAACAATGGGAAATCATTACTCAACATATGCAAGGTTCTACGTTTATGCGTTCACCTGAGCTGGTAAAGGTTGTTGATGTAGATTTTGATTCTAGTTTTGTTATGTTGCGCCACTTTTGGAATGACCATCATTTTGCGCTTCGCGGCGAATATTTCACCGTTGACGATTTAGATAACCTTGAAGGTGATAACAACAACGAAACAGGCCGAGCAATTTCATTGGCATATCGGTACAAATTAAATAAGCAGAGTTTTGTTTTGGTAGAACAAAGTTGGATAGACAGCAAACGCCCATCACGTTGGTATGTTAATAAACCGATAGAACAAACAGAAAAACAGGTTCAAATAGGCTTTCGTTACTACTTTTAGCAAATAAACTTTAAGATAATAACGATAGCCAGATAATTACACTTATTGCTTGTGGGTAAATGCTTCTAACGCAAGTGCAGGATCGAGTTTGACGTGTTTCCAGTTAACGCGCCAATCTAAGTGTGGACCAGTTGAACGCCCAGTTGAACCAATAGCAGCAACTTTTTGGCCTTTTTTCACTTCATCACCTTGTTTAACAAAGCTTGCACTTAAATGCAAAAAGGTTGAAGTGACACCATGACCATGGTCGATGATCATGGTGCCGCCAGAATAAAACATATCAGGCACATACATCACAACTTTGCCTGACGCTGGAGCAACAACCGGCGTTCCCGTTTTGCCAGCATAGTCCAATCCATAGTGAGGACGTCCGGCTTTACCATTGTAAAAACGTTGACTGCCGTAAACGCCCGTAATGCGTCCTTTTGCTGGCGCAATAAAACCTGTAGCAAAATCGCTTCTATTACTGGTTATGTTACGAGTGTTCCAAACAAGCGCTGCGTCTTTTTTTGCACGGGCCGCGTTTTCCTTGCTTGGCTGCATGATTTTCTTGGCAATGCCTTCAACACGTTGGATGTTATATTTCTGTGCTGCTGGTGTTAGCTGACGTGTGGTTTTACTGCCATCTTTAAAAGTAACTTCTAAGGTTTGTGCTTTTTTCTCATCACGACCAAAGCCAAAAGCAAAGTTACCCTGTTCTGAAACTAAGATAGCTTCATCGTTTAAAGTAACTGTTGCGCCCTTTTCTGTTTTCCCGATAATTAAACTGCCTTGTTTAATTTCGCCAAATAGGGTCAAACTGCCGGCTAAAGCCTGATTTGAAGCGACTACGCTTATAACAAGCGCAGTTGCAACCTTGCTTAATGCCGCAAACTTAAGCATGGGCAATGGCACCTTTGCCTACACCTTCATAGGCAATAACAGTAAATTTGTCACTAGGTTGTTGAGCCTTTAACTGTCTAGCAATAAAGTCGGCTAAAAGCTCAACGGTAGAATCACAATCAACAACTTCTAAAACATGTGTTTCAACAGCAATATCAAAACGCCCTTGTGGCGCTTGATAAGCAAAAAACTGATGTGAGTCGTTAAGTTGTGAAACAGCATGTTGGGATAGTTGGCATTGGTTTTTAGATACCCGATCATCTTCTGATGCAATATAGATATCTTGCCAGCGTTGACACCAAAAATGTTCTAAATCTTCATTGCGCATTTCGTTGCGATATAAGGTGATTTTTGAACGATGACCGTGTGCGATACGTTGACAGTTGCCATCGTGCAGTTTTAAGCCATGTGTATAATGATAATAATCACTGTCTATCACTTCAGGTCGTAGTGTTAACTTTAATCCGGCGACGTTACTTGGTAGTTGTTGCAGAATAATATCCGTTAAGTATTCAACTACCGACGAAATTGTAACTTCTTGCGCTGGAATTTTTGCAAATGCACAACTTGGAGACTGTAAAAAGTAACTTGCGCGTTTTGATTGCAGATCGACATATTCATGATCATCATGATGCGTTGAATTTGACACACTGACACGGGCATTTTCCATAGGAATAAGCAACTTGTGATCTACTGCATCATCAATTATGGCTTTAATTTGCTTTTTAACTACTGCAAAATCTAAAACCATTTTCATTTCATTAAGTGAACCATCAAGCATCACATCAACGATCCAGCTTTCACCAACGATGCCACGATGTTCACAGCAATAAGAAAAGTCGATTACCGTTAAGTCATTAACAAATAATTGCATGATTCACCCTATTCGCTTACTACACGCCATTGAATTTGTTCGTTAGCACGAATTGGCACCACTTCGTTGTTACCAAAGGCCATAGTTGCAGGTACATCCCAAGCACTTTTTTCTAAGGTGATTTTATCTGGGTTGGTTGGTAAGTTGTAAAACTTAGGACCATTTAGGCTAGCAAAACCTTCTAACTTATCCAAAGCGTTTTCTTGTTCGAATACTTCGGCATAAAGTTCAATGGCAGCATGTGCTGTATAAGAGCCTGCACAACCACAAGCTGATTCTTTTGCTTCTTTTGCATGTGGCGCAGAATCCGTACCTAAAAAGAACTTTTCACTACCGCTTGTAGCCGCTTCAATTAAGGCTTGTTGATGAATATTACGTTTCAACACAGGTAAACAGAAAAAGTGAGGACGAATGCCACCGACTAACATATGGTTACGGTTATATAACAAGTGATGTGCTGTAATAGTCGCTGCGATGTTATCGCCTGCTTGATTAACAAAATCTACCGCATTTTTAGTGGTGATATGTTCTAACACCACTTTAAGATTAGGATGTTTAGCAACAAGTGGCTTTAATATGGTATCGATAAATACCGCTTCACGGTCAAAAATATCTATATCAGCAGTTGTTACTTCACCGTGTATAAGCAATGGCATATCAACGGCTTCCATCGCTGCAATAACCTTGGCGATATTAGCGACATCAGTTACGCCAGATGAAGAGTTTGTTGTTGCACCCGCTGGGTATAATTTACACGCATAAACAATACCACTGTTTTTTGCTGCTTTTATATCTTCAGCCGTCGTATTGTCTGTTAGGTATAACACCATTAATGGCGTAAAGTGTGGTGCTGGGTTTTCAGCCATGATGCGATCGTAATATTCACGCGCCATATCAGCATTTGTTACTGGTGGCACAAGATTAGGCATGACAATCGCTCGGCCAAAATAACGGCTGATATCGGCAACAGTTGTCGATAACGCTTCACCATCTCTTAAGTGAACGTGCCAATCATCAGGGCGAGTAATAGTAAGTTGATTCATAATTTACCTTTTAATTTGTTAATGCCTAATTGTTATTCAAAAGATGAAGACGACTGCTCTTGGCGGTCTTGATCTTGTAACAGTTTTAATAACTGATCCTTTAAGTTAGGTGGAACTTTATAGATAGTTAAACTGTCATTTGCCGCATTATACACGACATCTTGACCCAAGTGGCTTCTTTCAAAGCTAATACTGATCCCTGCACCGTAACCTGAATACTTAGTTACTTTGTTAACGATCGCTTGATCATGAGGAAATGAGTCTTCCATCGGATAATCGTTTTCTTTACAAAATGCGTAAAAATCTTTTTCAGCACCTTCGCTTGATAATACCGAGCCCAGCTCTTTTATTGACACTTCCTGTGCCGATTCCTTTTGTTCTTTACAGTAAGACAACAACTCTTTACGCGCTTCTTGTTTTTCATTTGCATCAAGTTGGTTTACTGCTACGTAATCTTCAACAGCTTTTACTAGTGTTTGTGTTTGTTCTTTTACATCTAAGCCTTCTTCACAACTTAAAAAGTCTAAAAAGAAGTCTGAAATCTTACGACCGGCTCTGCCCTTTATAAAAGAAATGTAACGATTGCCTTGGGCGTTTTGTTGATATTCAAATAAATCAATTCTTGCAGCTAGTTGCAGTTTAGGTGTGTCTAAATGTTTATCCGCAGAGATATTTAAGTCGCCATCTACTGAGTAATGCTCAGATACAGGAATAATCGTTACCAACAAATAACGACCGCCCATATATTCATAATGACAGAATACTAAATAACCATTTTCTTCAATGTCATATTTTTCTAGTTCTAGTTTTAATAAACTAGTGGCTTGCTGACTAAAGAGATTAAAATTTAAACTTTCATCTAAATAATCTGTCATTAACTCGATAAAGTTTTTGTGCTCAACTGGCTCTGGCTCAGCTAAAAAATGCCCGTAAGCCTTGCTACCCTTGGCGTTATAAATGTTATGGAGCGCATCAACAAAGTTTTCGATACGAGAAGTGATATCAATAGTCTCTGGTCCAAATTTAACTTGAACTTCGCCAGATTCCTGATTTTTAGTGACATAATGCAGTGCAATATTAGAAATAATTAAACTCATAGTTAATGGTCTGTATGATATTGAATAAGCTTTTGATAAACTTAACGCAATTATCAAAGTTATTTTTATGAAAATTTATGCCTATTGTATCTAAGTATTCGAATGAACGTGTAGAAAAAATTATTGAAGATTTACAAAAAGTCTTGGTTGACGAAAAAGCAACGGCTGATTTAGCCTTAATGTGCTTGGGAAATGTCGTGACCAGCATTTTGCAAAATGATATAAAACCTGAACAAAGACAAGCAATTGCAGACAACTTTGCGAAAGCATTAAAGCAATCGGTTGAAAAATAAAATAATAAGTTCTGCAATAAAATATTAGAGAAAAATAATTTCAATGGTTTCAATTGGATCATCTACGTACAGTAAACGATTGCTTCACCTAGTAAGTTGGAGCCATTGGTTTACCTTTTTTAATATTCTGGCAGCCATTGTGTTGTCTTCTTTTTATTTGTTCAGTGAATCAAGCCCTGAAACTTTACTAGGAAAACTGTATTTAGTTACTACCTGGTTTAGTCATATGGGCTTTTTAACCTTTATCGGTTTTGTACTGATCATATTTCCATTAACACTTATTTACCCTAAAACTCGGCTTATCCGAGGCACAGCCTCAATTGTGTTTACTTTAGGTTTGTTGTTACTGCTACTTGATGCTTTTATCTATGCTAGGTTGGGTTATCATTTAAATGCTTCATCCAGCGAACAAATTATAGAACTGATAAAAACACAAATTGATAGAAATCATCGCGCTTTCTGGTTTATCAGTTTAGTGTTGTTTTTTGCCATATTAAGTTTTCAACTACTAGTAAGTAACTACGCTTGGAAACACTTAAGAGAATTGCAAAAAACCGTTTACCCTAAATTTATCGTCTCTGGATTAGTCCTCTCTTTCTTTTTTAGCCACATTACGCACATTTGGGCTGATGCAAACCTTGAGTACGATATTTTACGGCAGGACACTATGTTCCCTCTGTCATATCCTTCTACCGCTAAAACCTTATTAACTAAATACGGTTTGTTTGATAAGCAAGACTATATCGCGAGACGAACGAGCACTTTGTCGTTTGAATCAATACCTACTTATCCGACCTTTAATGAAGATTGTGACAGTAAAACTAAGTTACAACGTAGTGCCATTTTAGTGCTAACCGACAAAGATTTAACTGAACGTCAAATTGACCAGTTCGCTCAACGTTCAAGTGTTAAACACCTAAAATTAATCAAACACATTGATAACGCGTTACCAAATGATTCTTGGTTCAACCTCTTGTATAGCCTGCCGTCTATCTATAAGGCGCCGGTTTTAGCAAGTGGTAAAAAGCCTGTTTTATTTCAGGTGCTAGAGAATAAGAATATCGAGGCAACACTCACTTATTTTGGCGAAGTTGAAGAGCACACGACTGTTAAATCGTTTGAACCCATGTTTAACCAAGTTGAAAGCTTTGACAATATTTCTACTTATATCATAGGTAAAAAGTTTAAAGAGCAAACAAACGGTTTGCATATCTTTTATTTTTCAGGTGATAACCAATATCAGTTTGAATTGTTTATTGATGCCCTATTACTTTCTCAACGAGAAGCTAAAACAAAAGATCTTATTTGGATTAGCTCGATTGGTAATGAAAACATTGATAGTGGTTTAAATATTAAACCAGCACTATTAATCGCTCCCAATGGCGAATCTAAACCTGTAAACGCATTAACCAGTCATTTTGACTTAGTACCAACGTTAATGAATAACTGGTTGGCATGTTCATCAGATGTGAAACGTTACAGTGTGGGTGAAAATATTACGACGTTAAATAAAAATCGTGTTATCGCCAACACGGTAGATAAAGGCATTATGGTGTTTAATAAAGACAAATCTGTATTTATAGATCAACACGGTAACTTCCAAAGTTACTCTAGACAATTGGAATCACCAATTATGGTCAGTAAAGATTTTCCGTTAATGATTGATGGGGTTCATTTTATTAAACAATTTACCTTGAACGGCGAAAACTGATTAATAAAAGCTCAATTAGCGCAGTATTGTGTGATAATTCATTGCATTCATGAATTTACACGCTATTATACTGCGCTATCGGGATATAGCGCAGTCTGGTAGCGCGTGCGTCTGGGGGACGTGAGGTCGCAGGTTCAAGTCCTGCTATCCCGACCACTTTTCTTAATTACTCTTCAACTAATTGTTCAAAACGACAACGTTCCACATTATCTTCAGATAAAGCTTTAGAAACAGCTGGCATTATTTCATTATATTTTTTAGCTAACGTCCAAGGCGGATTAACGATTATCATCCCAGAGGCGGTCATCCCCTTTTCTTCATCATCAGCAACACCCATTTCAAACAGTTGAATATTTTTCATTCCTGACTGTTTAAAATTATGTTCTAGTTCATCAATTTGTTCTCTTTTTACTACAGGATACCAAAGCATAAACGTAGTATTAGGTGCTTTCTTGTGGGCTTTGACGATCACATCGACTACGGTTTGGTAGTCAGATTTTATTTCATAACTTGGATCAATTAACACCATTGCCCTTTTACTTTGTGTCGGCAAAACGGTAGTTAATCCTTTAAAACCATCTTCAAACTTGACGTAACATACTTTACGTTGTTCACAGTGCTCTTTCAGCTCTACAATGGTTTGCGGATGCATTTCATAAAGCCAGGCATGATCGCCATATCTAAGCATTTGCTTAGTGATCAAAGGAGAGCCAGGATATTGATCGTGCGCTAAAAATGGTCTGATCACCTCTTGTAAGTTTTCTAAACCCGGTAAACTTAGCTGTTCAAGTTTTAAAATACCATTGATACTTTCACCAGTTTTTAAGGCTTCTTTAGATTTTAAATCGTAAAGGCCTGCACCTGCGTGTGTGTCAATGTAATCAAAGGGTTTATCTTTTAACTGAAAATAAGTAATACACTCGACTAAGATCCAATGTTTGATCACATCAGCATGGTTACCAGCATGATAATGGTGTTGATAGCTCAGCATAACGAATAGCGCTTAACGTCTTTAAATTTAGAATGCGCGAATTATAGGTGAATTCCCGTAGGCAGGGAAATGAGAATTTAAATTGCTTAAGGTTGCATATTCAAAATAAAAGCACCTAGAGCGTAAATTGATCAACCGACTTTTCCAATTTTTTTGCTAACTGGGAAACTTGTTCACTATGAGCAATGGTGGATTGTGATTTGTTTGATGATTCTAGACTTAAGCGTTCAACTTCAACCATACTTCCGCTGATATCTGCACTTAGCTGATTTTGCTGCGTCGCTTCTTGTGCAATTTCACTGCTATTGGTATGTATTTTTTCTATTGCTCTATTGATCAACGATAATGTTGTCAACAACTGTTCAGTATATTGCTGGCAAACGTCAGCTTCATTTTTACTGTGTTCGATATCAGTAACTGCCAGTTGTGTTTTGTCTTGTAAAGAGCTAATCATACGATGAATTTCTGCGATAGATTCTTGTGTTCTACTGGCCAGCATTCGTACTTCATCTGCAACCACCGCAAATCCACGACCTGCTTCACCTGCTCTTGCAGCTTCAATTGCTGCATTTAATGCTAACAAATTGGTTTGATCGGCAATTGCCTGTATGGTGTCTAATATACCGCCGATGTTTTGTGCTTCATCTTTTAATGCGCCCATTAAACCATTGGTATTATCAAGCTTATGTGCCAATTGCTCGATGTGATCACTTGATACATTAGCCAACGATTCAAGTTCACCGCTTTGTTGTTGTGCGTTAGACGTTTCTTGTTCAGCATTATTAGCTTTAAACAAAACATTGTCCGCTGTTTCACTCAAATGAGTTGTTATCATGGCAACATTAGAAACTTGTTCTTTTTGTAGTGAAAGTGACGAGGCAACATCAGAAATGGCACTATTTGATTGTGCTGCATTTACGTTGAGTTGATGAGCATTTTGGCTTATTTCACCAATAAGTGCTTTTAACTGATTAACAACAAGGTTTACATTTTTTGCTAGTCGACCATATTCGTCTTCCGTTTTGATTGTGACTTCTTTGGTCAAATCTCCAGTTGCAATGCGTGATAACGTACTATTAATACGAGCAAGTGGCAGCACCATTTCACGAATAGTATAAAAAGCGATAATGCCACCTAATAAAATGATGATAAAGACAACAACAACAGTGGTGTTAGTACCTTGTGCTACATTTTCAATAATTGACTCTTGCTGAGTTTGGTAAACCGCTTGCACCCTCTCATAAAGCAATTCAATAGCTTCAATAGATTGAGACAGCAGTGCCTTTTGCTCTTTTGCAGCTAAAGCTAAGTTTTCATTTGATAAGATCACCTCAAGCTGCAGTTGGAACAGGTTACCTTCATTAGATAACTTTTCTGTAATTTTGCTATATTGTTTACGAATATCAACAAGCAAAGCTTCACTGTGATGACCCTGCACTAAACGAGACACAAAAACAAACAGCTGTTCGGTATTTGTAAGTGCAAGAGAGATTGTTTCCTGTAGTTCAACGACTTTGCCCTTTTCTTCTAGCAATAACGTTTCAGATAAAGTATCTCTTAGATTAATTACATATCCCTCAATTTGCACGGAGGAGGAAGATATTTGTTCGATTAGTGCTGGATTTTTATCATCTTCTACATAAGAAAACTCTATTAATGCTTCTTCTAAATTATCTAAAGCCTTATCAAGCTCAGCTAACTGATTGGTTGCTCGGTATGTAGAATCAATGTTTTGAGTTTTTAAAGCAAACATCCTTTCTACCTGCTGCCGATAGTTGTCATAGCTAACATCGAACAAGGCTAACTGAGATAATGTTTGTTTAGTGTGCAATAACTGCGGAAGAATATCGCGCTCGTTTTTTAGAGATTGTGTGATGTCTGCGAACGATTGCTGTTCTAGATTCAAAGTATTTTTATCATGTAGATTTGGAATATTAGACGAAATATTTGATTGTTTTAATAACAATATTTCTATGGCAATACTTCTATCTTGGGCAGGAGACGCAAAGTTTTTTACCTGCTTAGCGGCGTCATCTATCCCCCACAAAATGTTAACTGAAACCGCACTAGCTACAATGTAAAAAACTAAAATTGTACTAAAGCCAACGATTATTTTACTCGCTACATTTAGATTCATTTTGCATCCTAATTAAGCCCTCTTTTATTTATAGCGTTTTTTATTGCTTTTGCGAGTTTTTATAAAGTTACAAAAATACAACTCTACTACCTCCAAATAAAACAGACTCTAACTGCTAATTACCCAAACAGACGAACCGCTGTTTAAAAATACTTAGACAACATGTGAATACTTACTTCTTACCACGAAAGAGTTATTAGGGTTATACCGAGCCACCTTTTTAGGGTTACCTGGGTTATTATGTAAAAATACTGCAGAGTTATAAGGGTTATTAATGTGTGGACAGCACGGGGTTGTTGGGGTTATCATGTTTTTAAATTTTTGTCAGAGAAGCAACATGAAATATCCAGTAAAAATCGCACAGCAAGTAGCGACTAGTGAGTGGCAATTAACAGTGCCTGATCTACCTGGTTGCACAACAAGTGGTAAGTCAATTGACGATGTATTGATTAGAGCACAAGATTCGATTGCAGATCATTTAGCAATCTTGTCTGAGTATGGGGAAAGCATTCCGCATGCTTCAGCGATTGATGGTTTTATTAATGGACAACCACAAGTAAATGTTGTGTGGGCAGTGGTAGATTTTGATATAGTTCCCTACTTAGGAAAAAGTCACAAAATTAACGTAACCTTACCCGAGTTATTGATTAAAAAAATTGATGATCGGGTAAGTAAATCTGAAAAATATAAAACGCGTTCTGGTTTTATTGCCAACGCCTGTATCGTTGAATTAAATAAGTAGTTTTTATGAATAACAGAAATTTATTATTGTTAAGTGCATCTCGTGTAGGAAGTACTGAATACTTGTCTCATGCCCTGCCGTTAATTAAAGAAAAACTGACTGGTTGTTCCAATGTAATCTTTGTGCCATTTGCTGGCGTAACATTATCTTATGATGAATATACAACTAAGGTGAATAACGCCCTATCAAGTATCGATGTCAGAGTTAAAGGTCTACATGAATTTGAAGACAAGCAAGATGCTCTCACTCAAGCAGATGCTGTCATTGTTGGAGGCGGCAATACTTTCCATTTATTAGCAAAACTATATGAGTTTAGTTTAATAAAGGTTATCAAGGAGCAAGTAGACCTTGGTAAATTGCGTTATATTGGTTGGAGTGCCGGATCTAATATTGCGGGCCTTTCAATTAAAACCACTAACGATATGCCAATTGTTGAACCAGAAAGCTTCGACGCAATTGGCTTAGTTAAATGCCAACTTAATCCCCATTACACTGAGTATAAACCGGCAGGTTTTAATGGTGAAACACGCGAGCAGCGGTTAAGTGAATTTATGGTATTAAACCCAGAAAGTCACATTATTGGTTTAGTCGAAGGTTCAGGAATTTCTGTTGAGGGTGACACAGTCAACTATGTTCAGGGAAATGACGTTAACGAACCGCTATTTCTTTTCAATAATCAAAACAAAACGGCAGTGACGTCGTTTCCAGCAGACTTATCTATCTAATGTAATCACTATCACCATTATTCAACTAATAATGGTGATATATCGATGAGTTCAGCCACTTTGTTAATATCAGGTTCAAAGCCAACTTGACCAAGAAATTGCGTATCAAGCAAAGTCTTTAACTCATCGATGTTTTCCTGCAAATATGGCATTTCTTGTTGGCAATTAGCTACCCAGCCAATACAGTTTAAGCCATCTGAAATTATCGATTGATAAGTTAACACCGCATGGTTTAAGCAGCCAAGCTTCATATTAACCACCAATACAACATCTTGTTCTGTGTCTTTTACAAAGTCTGACAAAAACTGGCCATTACCTAAAGGTAGACGCCAACCGCCTGCGCCTTCTGTTAAAATTACATCAGCTGATAACGTGGTTAGTGTATTAAAATGTCCTGTTACTTGCTTAACGGTAATCGCTTCACCCAAAGTTAAAGCGGCAATATGAGGAGCGATTGGCTCTTGATAGGCAATTGGATTAACTTGCGATAAGCTTTGTTGCCCGTTTGCTTGTTGTTGCAATCGTTGTGCATCTTCATTGACTAGTTCACCACCAATAACCTCACAACCAGCAGAAATTGGTTTAAATACCAATACCGTGTTTTGTTGGTTTACTAGCTTATTGACAATTGCACAGGCGATATGGGTTTTCCCCGCATCAGTATCAGTTGCGGTGATAAATATTTTTTTCATTTTTAACTCGTTAACTTTACAACCATGCCTGAGAAGACTTTATACGTTGCCGGATATACGCCACTTGGCTCCTGAAATTCTTGATAGGCATGGATCATTTGTTTCCATTTATCTTTGCCTGCTAAACCTTTGTTAGTTTTACTTGGCACGTGACTAGCGCCTAAACCCTTAAGTTCGTGTGCTAAGTGCAACACGTTTTCATATTCAAGCACGACGTCTTGTTCACGGCTTTCAAGCAATTTACTTTCCGCGGTATTACAAGCATCAGTTAAGTGATCGAGCGTTTTAAAGTCTATAACGTGTTTATCGCTGTCTACTTTACTCCACGACGATCTTAATTCAAGCAAGGTACCGTCGGTTAGCGTGGTAAAAATGAATAATCCACCAGGCTTTAACACTCTTAAAACTTCCGAGATCACCTTTTCGATGGGGTCGCACCACTGGATCATTAAGTTAGAATAAACCAAATCGATACTTTTACTGGCAAATGGTAGAGAAAATGCGTCGCCTTCTAACCAGCAAATATCAGTACTACGGTTATCTTTTGCGTAATTGAGCATGTTTGTCGAAATATCAACGCCAAACACTTGTTGATATCGACCTGATAAAATCTCAGTAAAAAATCCCGTACCACAACCCAAATCAATCACACTGAGATCGTTTCTGTTGGGTAACCATGGCATTAAATGTTTGCCACTAAATCGTTGTAAGCGCGCTGATACGTCGTAAGACTCCGTTGCAGAACCAAATGATTTTGCAATGTTAATGCGCTTTTTAATTTCAAGCATTTATTGAATAACCTTATTTATGCTTTCAGCTAAGTAATTGATATCCTGCTCTTTATGAGATGAACACATGGTAACGCGTAACCTTGAGGTGCCTTTGGCAACTGTGGGTGGTCGAATGGCGGTTAACCAAATTCCTTGTGCTTTTAATTTATTTGCTGCTTCAATTGCCTGCTGTTCACTACCCAACACTATGGCATGAATAGACGAAGATGTTGGTAGCAAATTGACGTGCTGATCTAGTTTAGTAGAAAATAGCTGACTCAAGTGATTTATTTTTTCTCGACGCCAATGTTCTTTTTCAATCAGTTCAATACTCACCGCCGTTGCCCATGCGTTTGCTGGTGACATCGCGGTGGAATAAATATAATGTCGTGCAAAATTTACTAAATAATCATGTAAGTCATTATCGCATGCGATAAATGCTCCACTGGTGGCGATCGCTTTACCACAGGTTGCCATGATAATATCGATATCGGCATTATCTGCTACGCTGCCTTCACCATGTGTGCCTTTAATGCCAATGGCATGGGCATCATCGATATAAAGCTTGGCGTGATTTGTTTGGCAAATATTTCCAAGTATTGCTGTATCAGCAGCGTCACCGTCCATACTAAATACACCTTCAGACACCACTAACTTATTACTATATTTACTCGTTGTGAGTAATTGGTCTAAATGGGCGTAGTCATTATGTTTAAAGCGTTTGGCATAGCCATTTTGGCCAAATGCACCATCAATTAATGAAGCGTGTGACAGCTTATCTAAATAAAACGCTACATTTTCGTTTGCAAGTGAACTTAATACGGCTTGATTGGCTGAAAAACCGCTGTTAAACAATAAACATTTGGGTTTGTTGAGCCATTGGCAAACTTTTTCTTCTAAATGCTGATGTGCGTATTGATAACCCGAGATAAGACTCGATGCACTCGAACAGCTACCAAACTTTTCAACACCCTGCGCTAGCGCTTTGTTAATTTCAGGATGATGATTTAATCCTAGATAATCGTTAGATGAAAAATTTAAATACTGCTTACCATCAACCACTAAATGTCTTGCGTTTTGCTGTTCAACTAATACACGACGGCGTTTTAGGTTGAGCAAATCTTGTTGCTCAACCCGAGTACGGAGAAAATCAAAAGACATTCTGCAAAAACTGACTATTTAGTGGCGTCGTAGAACAAGTCACTGCTTTGTTGCTCAGCCACTTTGGCATGCAATACTTGCTCTTCTATTTCTTCATCTAAATTATTAGCAATGGTTTCTGTGTTAATGCCCAGCTTTTTAAATAACATAACATCTGCATTTGTTTCAGGGTTATTGGCAGTTAATAGTTTGCAGCCGTAGAAAATTGAGTTTGCACCGGCTAAGAAACACATAGATTGCATTTGTTCGTTCATTGCATCACGACCTGCTGATAATCGTACATGGCTATTTGGCATCATGATACGAGCTACTGCAATACAACGGATAAAATCGAAATTGTCTAAATCGGCAACGTCAGCTAACGGTGTACCGTCAATTTTCACCAACATGTTAATTGGTACACTTTCTGGCTGTGGTGATAAGTTAGCAAGCTGCGCTAACAATGAAGCACGGTCTGTCGCCTTTTCACCTAAACCAACAATACCGCCGCTACATACTTTCATACCGGCCGAACGCACATTGTCTAAGGTGTCTAATCTATCTTGGAAGCTACGAGTGGTAATAATCTGATTATAATGTTCTTTTGAAGTATCTAGATTATGGTTGTAGTAATCTAGGCCCGCTTCACTCAGTTCAGTTGCTTGATCAGCTGATAACATACCCAGCGTCATACAGGTTTCCATACCTAGTGCTTTTACACCTTTTACCATTTCAACTACATATGGCATGTCACGTTCTTTAGGATTGCGCCAAGCAGCCCCCATACAAAACCGTGTTGAACCTTGTGCTTTAGCTTGTTTGGCCGCTTCTAGTACCTTTTCGACTTCCATCAATTTTTCTTTTTCGATGTCAGTCTTATACCGTGCACTTTGTGAACAATATTTACAATCTTCAGGACATGCACCTGTTTTGATTGATAAAAGCGTACTTACTTGTACTTCGTTAGGATTGAAATGTTGACGATGTACACTTTGTGCGTAGAACATCAAATCGTTAAAAGGTAAATCAAACAGCGCCTTAACCTCGTCGTGTGTCCAATTGTGGCGCAGTTCGCCCATATTAAAGTTAATCGCTGATTGCTCTTGTGACATGGTTTAAGCCTTTTCTATTAATAATTGCATCGTCAAATCTTAACGGGTAGTCTATGCATCGCCTTAAACATGTCAACAAAATTAAAGCCTCAAAGTTAACATATGACCAATTTATATACTGATTTAATCGATTTTGACAAAAATTACGTGTGGCACCCCTACACATCAATGAGCAATCCTCTTCCTTCGTATTTAGTTGATAGTGCACAGGGTGTGCATATTAAGTTGGCTAGTGGCGAGAAATTAATCGACGGCATGTCATCTTGGTGGTCTGTTTTACATGGGTACAACCACCCTGCACTTAACCAGGCACTTCACCAGCAAATTGATAAAGTGTCTCATGTAATGTTTGGTGGTTTGACGCATGAACCTGCGATCACTCTTTGTAAAAAGCTGATTGAATTAAGTCCTGCTGGTTTAGAACGTGTATTTTTATCTGATAGTGGCTCAGTCTCAGTAGAAGTCGCCATTAAAATGTCTATCCAATATTGGCAGAGCCAAGGTTTATCAAACAAAAGTAAATTGTTAACTGTTAGAAATGGCTATCATGGTGATACGTTTGCTGCGATGTCAGTTTGTGATCCAGTTACAGGCATGCACCAGATATTTGATAAGGTGCTAATGAAAAACCTATTTGCTCCAGCACCAAGTATTGCTATTGATGAGCATTGGGATGAAAACTCAACACAAGCATTAGCTGAACTATTTGCACAGCACCATCAGGAGTTAGCCGCTTTTATTATTGAGCCGATCGTTCAAGGTACTGGCGGCATGCGTTTTTATCACCCTAATTATTTAAAAACGGTCAGAGAGCTTTGTGATAAATACAAGGTGCTATTTATCGCTGATGAAATCGCCACAGGTTTAGGGCGCACAGGAAAACTGTTTGCTTGTGAATGGGCCGATATTAGCCCCGATATTATGTGTTTAGGCAAAACCTTAACCGGTGGTTATTTATCTTTAGCTGCTACATTATGTACGGAGCATGTCGCAACCACTATCAGTAACGGTGAAGCCAGTTGTTTTATGCATGGTCCAACCTTTATGGGGAACCCGTTAGCCTGTGCTGTTGCCAATGCCAGTATTGACTTGCTTATTTCGTCAGATTGGCAAGCTAAAGTGAATCAAATTGAAAGTTGGTTTATTGAAAAAATCAAGCGTTTAACTGGTGCCAAACGTGTTGCACAGGTAAGAGTATTAGGATCGATTGCCGTTGTAGAAATGACTGATTCAGTAAATGTTGCTGAAATTCAAAAACATTTTGTTCAAAAAGGTGTTTGGATCCGCCCTTTTGGTAAACTTATTTATATGATGCCACCGCTTGTTATTGAAGAGCAGCAAATTGATACACTTATTGATGCGATAGAATACGCCATTAAATTTGACGAATGTTTTATTTCATCAACTGAATAACAATATAGATAACCCAAGAGACGCTGACGACGAATAACAGCCAGATATTAAAGCGCTTATCATCTGTTTTTCGTCGGCTTCTATATTTATGTATTAATAAGGTTACGTAACTAAATAACGCACTTATCCAAAGTAATACATATAAGTAACCTGTCATCGGCGTTAGCCAAAACTGCCTCACCTCAATGCCTTTATACCTAAGTACGCCGTAATTTGCTTCGGGCGCCGCGTAATATGAAATAATCAGCGCAATAGCAAATACAAGCCACGCTAGTATGGTGGTCACTCGTAAAGCTTTTAACCAAACATCGTCTTCTTTACGGCGTTCTTCGCCACTAAACTCTTTATTCAAGTCGGTTATTCCATCAATTATTACACTATTGCCAATTTATCTAGGTTTATTTGAAACTTTTACTTGTTTAACAGCGTCATCACGGTAACATATCAGCCCTTAAATTGAAGAACAAGTTTATAACAACGCATACAAGAGGTTTGATAAATGTCAGTTATTGCTATTACTGATGTGTTAGCAGGCAAGTACCCTGTTAACGAAGAAATCACTGTGCATGGTTGGATCCGTACTCGTCGCGATTCAAAAGCCGGTATTTCTTTCTTAGCGATCCATGATGGATCATGTTTCGATACTATTCAGGCGATCGCGCCTAATGAGCTAAATAATTATCAAACTGAAATTTTAAAGTTAACTGCTGGTGCTTCAGTAAAAGTAACAGGGATTTTAGTTGAATCTCCGGGTGATGGTCAGTCGTTTGAAATCCAAGCAACTGCTGTTGAAGTATTGGGCTTTGTAGAAGATCCAGATACTTACCCGATGGCTGCCAAACGTCACTCTATTGAGTTTTTGCGTGAGCATGCACACTTACGTCCTCGCACTAACATTGGTGGTGCAGTAACACGTGTACGTAACTGTTTAGCACAAGCGGTTCACCGTTTTATGCATAGCAAAGGTTATTACTGGATCAGCACACCACTGATCACAGGTAGTGACTGTGAAGGCGCTGGTGAAATGTTCCGTGTTAGTACGTTAGACATGGAAAACTTACCACGCACTGAGAAAGGCGATATTGACTACAGTGAAGACTTTTTTGGTAAAGAGACGTTCTTAACGGTTTCTGGCCAATTAAACGTTGAAACATATTGTTCAGCCTTATCAAAAGTTTATACTTTTGGTCCAACGTTCCGTGCAGAAAACTCTAACACCAGCCGCCATTTAGCTGAGTTTTGGATGGTAGAGCCAGAAATCGCATTTGCTGATTTAGGTGATGCAGCAACGTTAGCAGAAGAAATGTTAAAGTACGTATTTAGTGCATTATTAGAAGAACGTGCTGATGATATGGCGTTTTTCCAACAACGTGTTGATAAAACCGTTATCGATCGTTTAAATGCTGTGATCAACAGTGATTTTGTCCGCATGGATTACACTGATGCCATAGAGATTCTTGAAAACTGTGGCAAGACGTTTGAAAATCCAGTGTCTTGGGGTGTAGATTTAAATTCTGAGCATGAACGTTATTTAGCGGAAGAGCACGTTGGTGGTCCAGTAGTTTTACAAAACTACCCGAAAGATATTAAATCGTTCTACATGCGTTTAAATGACGACGGTAAAACTGTTGCCGCAATGGACATTTTAGCACCAGGCATTGGTGAAATTGTTGGTGGTAGCCAACGTGAAGAGCGTTTAGACGTGTTAGACGCACGAATGAAGGAAATGGACTTAGATCCTGCAGATTACAGCTGGTATCGTGACTTACGTCGTTATGGTACTGTGCCGCATTCTGGCTTCGGTTTAGGTTTTGAACGTTTAGTTGCTTACGCTACAGGTATGCAAAACGTTAGAGACGTGATCCCATTCCCTCGTACACCAAAAAATGCTGCCTATTAATTGCAAACAATTTGTAAAAGCCTAACAAAAAGCCGCTGATTTGCGGCTTTTTTCTTATTTAGTGACTGTATATTTTCCTGTGTTAATTACAAGTACGTAACGTTAGCTTCAAAATATCGTTCAGGTTTAGTCGGTAAGGTTTTGGCTTTAGTTCCTATATATAAAAACCCAGCAATATCGTCTTTTTCATCTATGTTCAACGCCACCTTTACATCGTTATTAAACGCTAAGTCACCTGTGCGCCACATTGCTCCATAACCTAGTGCAAAAGCGGCCATTTGCATCGCATGTGTACAACAACCTGCGGTGATCAACTGTTCCTGATGAGGAACTTTGTCGTGCTCTTGGTACTTGGTACTTACCACAATGATGAGTGGCGCACGAAATGGCATTTTTGCGGTTTTATCTAACTTTGCTTGGTCAACACCCTGCTTTTTAACGGCTTCAACATAAATATCACTTAACTTCTGAAGCGCTTCATCTTGAACGACAGTAAAATGAAAAGGTGCTAAAGCCGCATGATCTGGCACCCGCATACCAGCGGTTAAAATGGTTTTTAGATCACCTTGGCTCGGTGCGGGTACAGTTAATAGTGGATCTGATTGTCTAGATAAAAGTAGTTCTATGGCGTTCATAAATGATTATTGGCAAATTTTTTTTGTTTCAGCCAATAAGTATATAGGTAATAGTCGGCACTAGTAAATCGCCCACCGCCAATAAAAATTAGTGCTAACAACATGATAAAGTATGTTGCAGCATGCTCAATACCGTTATTTAACACGGCGATATTCCCCTTGGCATACAACCAATCTGTGTTGCCATTTTCTTCTAAAATATCTTTCATTTTATTTAAACGAATGGACACTTGTTCACTATTATTTAAGCTTTCTTGCGCTTTTTCAACACCAAACCAAGCAACAACTTTAGCTGGACTAAAGTCAGGATTACTTGGGGCAACAGCAAACCAACCATGTTGCCAATGCACTGTTGTAGCGGCAATAAACATAGTGACCATTAACGGAATACTTATCAGTCGTGTAAATAAACCAATAACTAACATCCAACCACCCAAGAACTCGGTCCAAGCGGCTAAGTTTGCTAACAGCTCTGGAAATGGTAATCCTAATCCCCATTCATTATTACCAAACCACTCAACAACACTGCTACTAGCAGTAAGAGAAGATATACCAGAAACATCAGGGTTTGATAAATTTAGTTTGCCATAGCCAGCAATTATCATGGTTGGTGCTAGCACTAGCCTGAGTAGCAAGGCAGGTATACCGTCGAGATACACTAAATTTTTAACAGCACTTTGGTAATATTGAATGATTTTCATAGACTAACTTTTTTATTAACAATACCCATTAGAACTTAAGTCTAGTAATTAAATTTCAATATTTGTGATGAATTCATTAAGCTTAAAGGACTAATTAATTTAATTTATTACATTTTCGACTACATTAGTGATCGAGTTTTATATAGCATATACAACAAAGTTAACGAGTTAGAGAATATATGAGCGATAATCAACCAGGCGCTTTTTCAAGGATAAGCCGAAGTATTTTTCATTTACTTAATACCACACGTAAAATTATTATTAATTTAATTTTCTTTACTATCATTTTGATCTTTCTAGTTGCACTTGCAAGTGATGAAGAGCAAATAAAAATTCCCCCTTCTGCAGCATTAGTGTTGGATTTGCATGGCGACTTGGTTGAGCAAAAAGTTGAAGTTGATCCAATGGAAGTTTTTGTTAATGAAGCATTAGACCAGCCACAAGAAAGTCCAGAAGTTTTAGTTCAAGACGTAATCGATGTTATTGAACGCGCTAAAAACGACAACAGAATTAAGCTACTAGTGTTAAAACCTCAAGGTATTTCCAGCGCTAGTATTACTAAAGTGAAAATGATCGCAAAAGCAATTGAGCGATTTAAATCTTCAGGTAAAAGAGTTATTGCCATTGGTGATGGATATACCCAAGCACAGTATTACATTGCCACTTTGGCTGATGAAATTTGGTTGGATCCTAATGGATGGTTGTTGTTAGACGGTTACGGTAGATATCAACTTTATTTTAAATCTGCATTAGACAAACTAGCAATTTCACAACATGTGTTTCGCGTTGGCACTTATAAATCTGCTGTTGAGCCATACATGCGAGATGATATGTCTCCAGAAGCTAAAGAAGCCAACCAAGCATGGTTAAACGACTTGTGGACACAATATAAAACTGACGTTGCTGCTCGTCGCCAATTTAAAGTAGATAATTTCGATGAATCTATCACCACCTTAATTGATAAGCTCGAAAAAGCTGATGGTAAAATAGCGCAATATGCGCTGAACAACCACTGGGTTGATGAATTGAAAAATCGTCATGAAATGAACAGCGCCATTAGTGAAATTGTTGGTAGCGATGAAGACGATGTTTATCATGCCATTGGTTTTAGAAAGTACTTAAAAGCAACAGCGCCAATTGTCCCTCTCGTTAATCCAAATAAAGATTCAGTAGCAGTTATTGTTGCAAAAGGTGTTATCTTAGATGGAACACGTGGACCAGGTTCAATTGGTGGCGATAGTACTGCAAGTTATTTACGCCAGGCACGACTAGATGACAGTGTTAAAGCCGTTGTTTTACGTGTTGATAGCCCAGGCGGCAGTGCTTTTGCTTCAGATGTTATTCGACAAGAAATTGAGCTAATAAAAGAAGCCGGTAAACCGGTTGTTGCATCGATGGGAACTTATGCCGCTTCTGGTGGTTATTGGATTTCAGCGCCAGCAGACAAAATTATCGCTTCACCTACAACGATCACGGGCTCTATTGGTATTTACGGCTTTTTAATGACCTTTGAAAATACGTTAGAAAAAGTTGGTATCTTTACTGATGGTGTAGGAACTACAGATCTTGCAGGAGCAGGCATTACCCAAGGTTTAAGTAAAGGTGTGTCACAAATATTTCAGTTAAGCATTGAACGTGGCTATCAAGACTTTATTGAGCTTGTTGCCAACAATCGTAACATGACACTTGCTCAAGTTGATAAAATTGCACAAGGTAGAGTTTGGTCAGGTACTCAAGCGCATCAATTAGGTTTAGTTGATGAACTTGGCGATTTAGATGATGCAGTAAGCCTCGCGGCTGATTTAGCAAAACTTGATGATTACCAAGAAATTTTAATAGAAAAAGAATTATCTCCAGAAGACATATTTTGGAAAAACTTCTTTTCAGAAACTGCTCAGTTTTTACCTGTTAGTAACACTGTTACCACAGCAACGCCACTAGATTCTTTCATTAAAACATTGAAGACTGAATTTAAAGCGATTAATGAATTAAATGACCCACAAGGGATCTACGCTAAGTGTTTAGCGTGTGAGATAAATTAATTACTAATTTACTATCTTTTGGTATCATCTGCCCCGCTTAATGCGGGGTTTTTTATTCGTAAAATAATTAAGCACCGATAAATAAAAACTCTCGCATTCAATTAATGATGGTAAGGCTAGTATGAAGAAAAAAATCTATGTCGCCTATACAGGCGGTACAATCGGGATGAAATCAAGTGATAAGGGTTATATTCCAGTTAAAGGTCACTTAACTGAATCCATTCAAAAGATGCCTGATTTCTATCGTGAAGAGATGCCTGAATTTACTATCAAAGAGTACCACCCGCTTATTGACTCGTCGAACATGACGCCTTCAGAATGGCAGCGCATAGCAGACGACATTGCTTCTCATTATGATGAGTATGATGGATTTGTCGTACTACACGGCACCGATACCATGGCATATACCAGTTCAGCACTCTCGTTTATGTTTGAAAACTTATCCAAGCCTGTCATTGTCACTGGATCGCAGATCCCCTTTAGTCAACTGCGCTCAGACGGGCAAGTTAATTTGCTAAATTCATTGTTTATTGCCGCAAACTACCCTATCAATGAAGTTGGATTGTTTTTTAATAATCAGCTATTTAGGGGAAATAGAGCAATTAAGGCCTATGCAGATGGCTTTAACGCATTTGAATCACCCAATATGCCACCCTTACTGGAAGCTGGTATTAATATTAAGTTGATTAGTGGTGCTTTATCCGAGCCTGAGCAATTACCACTGACACTAACAAAAATCACGCCACAGCCTATTGGTGTTGTACATTTATACCCAGGTATAAGTAGTGAGTTGGTTGCAAATGTTATTAAACAGCCTGTTAAGGCTTTGATTATTAAAAGTTATGGTGTTGGTAATGCACCACAAGATGAAGCATTGTTAGCATGTTTGGAACAAGCAAATAAAAACGGCATTATTATTGTCAACTGTAGCCAATGTATTAAAGGCAAAGTTAATATGGGAGGTTACGCCACTGGCACTTCATTGAGTAACTGTGGTGTAGTAAGTGGTCAAGATATGACATTAGAAGCTACCTTAACCAAATTGCATTATTTGCTAAGCCAGCCTTTATCTAATGCAGAGATTAAATCGAAACTGCTAGAAAACTTACGTGGTGAATTGAGTGCTTAATAAAGCGCTCTGATCATTTTTTCAAAGGAAAAGTTATACTGCGGTGATTTTGTGTGGGTTAAGGTGAAATTTTTAAAATCCACTTTAGTCCAATCTACTTTCTTCGATAAAATTCCATACAGATGGATATTTGACCTGTCTATTATTTCTAAATCGTAGGTGCGTCCCATGTCACCGCCTTTGAAAATTGTTTTGCCATGCTCCTGATCATAAATCTTCACTAACGCCCAAGCTGTTTGCATAAAGTGACCACCAACACTTGCAGTCAGCTCCCCAGCACGAATTCTGTCAATTCCCTCGCCCGTCCAATCAATACCACCAATTTTCATGTCTTTATTAATATTTGTGCCGTGGCCACTTTTTACCGAATCTAAAATACCTAATGCCATACCATCAGATGCTGCCCATGCCACATCTATTTTGCCAAAACGTGAAGTTAGCTGATGAATGATGTGCCTGCTTCTTTCTCGACTCCATATGGCAGGAACTACTTGCGCCAATTGCACTTCTTTATGATCTGCAATTGCCCGTTCTAGTCCACGAGTTCTATCTGAGGATTCACCACTAAAACTTCCAGAAATACCAATAGCAACTAAGTTTTGCTCTGGGTTATGTTTCTTCGCTTCCGCAATTAGCCTTTCAGCAAGTAAATTACCTGCGTATTCGTTATCGTGAAAAACTTCGCCAATCCAATACTCAAAAATTTCACCAGGGAAGCCGATTTTTTGTTGTTCACTAATTTGCAGTGTACGTTCGACCGTTATAAAAGGAATTTTAGACGCGTTTAAGCTACCAAACATTCGCTCAGCTGTTCCATCAAAAGGCATAAAAATTACATAGGCAGGTTTGTTTTTACGCGCAGCAAGTTCTTCAATAACTTCGAGATTAGAAATACGATTATCTTCACCATAAACGACTTCAAGGTTTATGGATAAATCTTGAGCTGCTGCTTTTGCTACCGCCGTAACACGATCCCAAAAGGGAGTACCAGGGACAGAAGGATTAACAAATACAACATTGATAGCGAGGCAGTAGTTATGCACGAAACATAACACGAGCAATAACACAACTTTCATATCAGTACTCCTACAGTTATTAAAACTATAGCAGCAATTTTCTAAGCCAAAAAAAAAGCCACAACATTTCTGCTGTGGCTTTGTATTTAATTAAGGTTTACTAGTTTGTGAATATAGCCTGTGCTCTATCAATTAAAGGTATGTCTTGCACATTGATTTTGCCAATAGTTAACCACTCGTTAAGCCCTTGCTCTAAGGAATTTAACCGACCGGAATTCATCTGCTCTTGCATCATCTCTAATTGAAGTGCTAAACGTCTGTCTTGTTGAGCTTTTGGCGATTCCTTTCCTGCTAGAATTTCCAGAGCTAACGTTTTATCAATTCTTTTTTGCAAATCACCTACCGCTTTAGCTTGATTATCAAGCAAACGTTTTTGCCAAACAGAAGAAATATCATTAAACTGTTTGAAATTTGCTATGTCATTTTCAGCACCAAAATGAAGTGCATCAAATACCAATTTCCAATTTTCAGTTAATGCCTTGGCTTTTAAATTTTGTTCTAACTTTTCAAGCTTACTGAATTCATTTCTAAACAATTTTTCAATGACACGATTGTTCTTGTCATTTACATCCACTTGTTTTTCTAAGTCTTTCAGGTTACGCGTTACAACCAACACACTTTCTAACTCATTGTTTTTAAGTTCTTTAGTGATGTCTTTTATCTTTTCCTGATAACTTTCTTCTACTTGCTGTGCTAGTTGTTTATTGGCTACAAATTCTTCACTACGTTTGGCAAAAATCTCATCATTTATTTTTCTGAATTCTTTCCAAAGTGAGTTTTCATGTTTAGGTCCACTATAGCCAAGTGCTTTCCATTTGCTTTGTAGTGCTTTAACTTCATTTACCGCATAACTAAGATCTTCTGCTTGTAACAGTTCGTTAGCTTGAGCAATCAAAAGTTTTTTAGCATCAATACTTTGTTGATGTTTAACATCTATTGCTTGTTTTACCGTTTCAATAGCTGATTTAAATGCTCTATTTAACTCGCGATAAGCTACTCGGTCAACTTCTCCGGCATCACGCCATTTTTGCTTTAATCGATTAAATTGTGACTCGTATTGTTTCCAATCTAGATTCTCATCTATCGGTAAAGCGGCTAACGTTTGTGCTTCTGCCAATGTTTTTTGTCTTTCAACTAAATGACTTTCACGCAACTTTTCTTGTTCTGCATAATACAAGCGACACGGCGCAAATGCTTTTTCACTTAAAGAATTAAACTGTTCATTAAGGTCACGTTCGATGTCATCATCTGCGTGCCCTAAGGTATTCCAAAGTTTTCTGAATGATTTTACTTTTGATGCTTGCTGGTTTGGATCTGTTAATGGAGATTCTGCAAGTTCAGTTATCTGAGTTAAAATTTCTTGTTTGCGCGGCGTGGCAATATAGTGCTCCCAATCACTAAGATCAGCAATTTTTTCAGATACCGTTTGAAATTCGCGTTGCAACTTGTTCTTTTGAATATCACTTAAATTTTCATATAAGGTGTTGGCTTTCTTAAACACGCCAAAAGCTGCGTTATATTTTCCTGAGTTGATCAAACGAGCTACGTCTTTGATCTTACGTTGGGTAATATGAAACTGTTTCTTTTGTTCTTGTATTAATGGCGCTAATGCTTTATCCCAATTATTTTTTATTTCTAAATAAGCGTTATGAATAGATTCTGGCAATACACCAGATGCGGCTTTATTGACTTCACGCCAATCGTTTTTCCAACGCTTATAGTCACCCTCTTTTTCGTCTAACTGTTCTATGGTTTCAGGGAATGACACCTGTGACATTTTGGAAATTAAGTGTGTTGCAGAAGATACCGCTTCTGCTACTTGAGGCAATTTATTAAGCTTTTGTCTTATAGATGTAAGCTTATTAACTAGGTCGGTTTTATCTTTGTTATGAATAACTGACGCCTGAACTTGCTCAATCAGGTTATCGATTTCTTGGTTTGTGCTTGTCTCATCAACCGTATTAGTGTCAAAAATAGCTTGTGTAATTTTTTGGTCGATTTCCTTTTGTTGCTTTTTGAAGCTAGATAAGGTTTCTTGGCGCTTTAATGTTAACTCTTGCGCTATTTTTTCTTGCTCGTATGCTTCGGCTTGTGGCGCGAGCACTTTTTGAACCGTATTTTCAATTTCTTGAAAACGATTAAGCAAAGTGTCACGTTGTTCATCTGATAAGCAAGAAAATTCGTTGGTTAATGTCCGCCACTCTTCAATAAGCTGCGATTTATTCTCAAGGGCTAGTTGATAGTCCTTTGCATCTTTTAATGCTAAATATTTCGATAGCACTAATTGCGCAGCTTTAGTAACCTTTAATGGTTTTTCTTGAAGTTCTTTTTCTTTATTTAATATATTTTCTATTGTCTGTTTAACTGCTGGGTTAACAGCTACTTTTAATAACTTGTCTAAACCTTCACTGGTAGTACAATGTTCAATTAATGCTAATTGTACTGCTTCATCTTGATGTTGCTTAAACACCGAATGCAATAATTGTGGTTTATTGACTCGGTGATATAGCGCAACAACAACGTCAGCATCAGTTTCAGCTTTTAGCCAGTTTTCTAACAGGCTCGCTTTTAGTTTTTCATTAATAAATTGTTTTTTGTCTTTGGTCGTTAGCCTAATGTCATGATGACCTAGCAGCACTTTTTCTACTTGTTTTTCAGAAAAAGCTTTAACCGCATTCATTGAATTACTTTGGCTCGCTTCGTACCAAACAGACAAACTGTTAATTTTTAATAATGCAGAACGTCTAACTAGTTCACTTTCATCATTTTTAGCAAGTTCCATCAAGACATTGTAATGTTCATCAACTTTTAAAGAGAGCTCATTGTTGATAGCTTCTATTCGAACAGCACTATCTTTATGTTGCCATGTAGGTTTAAAAAATTTAGAAAAGATCATATGTCTTTGAACCTTGCGATATCATTTTCATTTTTGTTGCACGGTGTAATAGTGTCAGGCTCTTGCCCTGTAAACTCTTCCTTTAACTGTCGCTTTGTTTTTTGCACAATATTGCCGTCTGAACCAATAGACAACATTTCAGAGGAGTTTAAATGCTTAGCTTGATAAGCCATAGATAACTGAAGAGCTGAGTCTCTTTGTGCAGGATCAACGGGTGTGCCTTCTGGCCATTTACCCGTTTCAGCTGCATGTTTTAAACGCAAATACATGTCGTGCGACATGTTTTCTACAACTTGCAATATGTTCATGAAGATTTTAACTTTCGCTTTAAAATAAGTAATTGAATTCTTGTAATAATATATGACACAAAGCCAATTAGAATAGCGCCTGTTGAAATATAGTATTCTAGAGTATTTGGCTGTACGTTTTTCGCATAGTAATACAAAAAGCCACCGCAGAAAAACAACATAGCAATAAACGAAAAAGTCATGATACGTTGTGATTTTTGGATAGTGTTCACACGTCTAATTGTTGACAACTGTTCAGTGTCCAATTCACCTAACACTAAGTTACAGTTAGAACAGGTTTTTGCTTTATCAGAAATTTTACTATTACATTGCGGACAACTAATTACTGCCATTTATACTCTCCAAAAATTTTTCCCAGATATTCTACAAAAAAAACGCCACTAAGGGCGCTTTTTTCTTATTTAAAACCGAATTATTTTACGGCTTTCTATTTTCCCAAAAATCAGCATTCTTTATGCCTAGAGCTTTAGGATCGAAGGTAAATTTCTCTACACCTTCTTTTTGTTGTCTTTCATAATCGTTCAGTGCTTTTAACGCAGGTTTCGACATGATGAAAATGATGATGATACCCACAATGTTAAGCCATGCCATAATACCAACACCAACGTCGCCCATACCCCAAGCTGCATTAGGTTGTGCAACGGTGCCATAAAACACTGCACACATAATACACACTTTTAATAAAAAGCGTAGTGCTGGCATTTTGATAGTACGGTTGATGTAAGAAACATTATTTTCTGCAATAAAGTAGTAGGCAAGTACCGTAGTAAATGCAAAGAAAAATAATGCAATAGCGATAAATGGCTTACCTACACCTTGTAGTACACTATCAACTGCAAGTTGTGTAAATCCTGGACCGTTGATCACTGTTTCAGCGGCAACATTTTGTACTAAGAAGGTTGTGCTACCTTCTGGCATCACATTGTATTGCTGAGTGATTAGAATCATAAAAGCCGTTGCAGAACATACAAACAAGGTATCAATATAAACAGAGAATGCTTGAACTAAACCTTGTTGAGCTGGATGATCTACTTCAGCAGCAGCTGCGGCATGAGGACCAGTACCTTGACCTGCTTCATTGGAGTAAACACCACGCTTAACACCCCAGCCAATCGCAGCACCAACACCAGCCATTGGCGTAAAGGCATCACTAATAATCAAACTAAAAATACCTGGCAGCATGTCAATATTTAACGCAATGATTGAACAAGCAATGATGATGTAAGCAAGTGCCATAAATGGAACAACGATTTGGGTAAAGCTTGCAATACGCTTAACACCACCAAAAATGATGAAACCTAGTAATAACACAACAAAAGTTGCTGCATATACTTTGGTTAATGCCAGTTCACCCATAAAAGAGTCTACTGTGCCACCTTGCCCAAATACGTTAACTAAAGAATCACCGATACCATTTGACTGTACAACCGGCAATAACACACCACAGGCTAAAATTGTAGCTAACGCGAATATCCACGCATACCATTTTTGTCCCATTGCTTTTTCAATGTAGTAAGCTGGACCACCACGATAAACGCCTAATTCTTCTTCTTTATAGATCTGAGCATTGGTTGATTCTACGTAAGCTGTTGCAGCACCTAAAAAGGCAACAACCCACATCCAAAATACTGCACCTGGGCCACCAAAACCGATAGCGGCAGCAACACCGGCGATATTACCGGTACCAACTCGACCGGACAAAGAAACGGCTAATGCCTGAAAAGAAGAGATCCCCTGCTCTGAACTTTTCCCGGACATCAACAGGCGCCACATTTCTTTAAAATGCCTGACCTGTGCAAAGCGAGTTAATACTGAAAAGAAAATGCCCGCACCTAAACATAAATAGATTAGATATGGGCTCCATATGTACGCGTTCAGCGTATTGACAAGTTGTTCCACTATGGGCTCCTGAAATTATTATAATTATTAAGTTGTTATTTTAAGTTTTCTATTTTTTATCGAAGATCGTCTACAACATGAAAAATTGCAGTTAATACATCACGTCCAAACAAGTGGCTGCGCGCACCAGACCAACCAGTTTCTTCGTCAGGTAATAAGTCGTTATCTTTAAATGGCATTTCTACGGTATAAGCTAAACACTTAAACGTTTCGCCAACCCAGTTAGAACCAACAGTTAAATTAGCTTTACCAGGCTCATCTTTGTCGTAACCTTTTTCGTCTTGAAACTCTGGTGTAATTGCCAATAAAACTTCTTTAAAGCTTTCTTCAAGTAACTTATGTCGCTCATCGTAAGAAGGAATACCTTCGCAACCAGCAACGAAGTTATAAGGCAATGCTTCATCGCCGTGAATATCTAAATGCATATCAACACCGGTTTCTAGCATTTTTTCCCTGACAAAATATACTTCTGGACTCTGTTCTATTGAAGGGTCTTGCCATTCACGGTTTAAGTTAACACCTACAGCGTTGGTACGTAAATGACCACGAATAGAACCATCGGGATTCATGTTTGGCACTAAATAAAAAACAGCACGAGATAATAAACTTCTAGCTACTCCGTCATCCGGATCTAGCAGCCTTTCGATAAAACCTTCCATAAACCACTCAGCCATGGTTTCGCCTGGATGTTGACGGGCTGTCAACCAAATTACTGGCTTACCTTCAGCTTCTTGGCCTATTTTTAATACCGAAATGTCATTGCCATCAATTGTTTGGCCAACAACCTGTAACTGGCATTCGTCACTTAGTTGTGCATTGTGAAGTAAGTTTTGGTGTCTTTCGTAGCTATAAGGAGCAAAATAAGCAAAATATACGCTGTCGTATTCTGGGGTAAATCGAATAGTAAGGTTTTGACCATCAAATGAAGTTGGTACTCTAAACCAATGCTCTCTGTCGTATGATGCTACTGCTTGATACTCAGTCCATCCTTCCAAATAAGCTGATTGCCCAGCATTTGTTATTGTTAAAACATGTTCACTGCGTTCATTGTTATGCAGTTTAAAGTGAAACCATTGGTAAAAGTCTGATTGATTATCCTTGCGAATGGCAAGCTGAATATTATCAGCACTAGAAGCTTCGATAACCTCAATATTACCACTGTCGAATTGTGAAGAAATTTGCATAGCAGCTTTATATAAAAATTTGATGAAAGACTAAGTGTACACAATCAAGCTCAAGATCAGAAGGGCTAAAGTGATCTTAAATAAAGACCTATTTCAGTAGAATATCCCATAGATTTATTCACAATCGTATTTTCTTCGTTTAACACGTAATAGCTTGGATAGCCTGTGATTTGAAAGTCATGCTTAACTTTTTCATTTCCGTAAACAACGGGAAATGTTAACTCATGGCGTGCAACAAAGTTGTCAATTTCCTCTTTTTCCATGAAATCTAATCCGATAGCAATAACGTTAATGTTCGGATTTTTTTGATAAGTTTGCTGCAAATTGGCAATGCTGACATGACAAACTGAACACCAGGGAGCAAAAAAGTACAATATGGTTCTTTTATTTGTTGCCAAATTTACCTTGTCACCCACGGTAGAATCTAACACATATTGGTTTTCGACCACTTGAGTGTCAGTCGATAACATACTGGTTTCTCTGATCATTGAGATCACTTGAAAAATAACAACAAAGATGACGATTTGAATAACAAAGCTACGCAAGAGGAATTCCTATATAACAACAATGTCCTGCTTTAAAAGACCTGCGCTTGATCTAATTAATTTCTATATAATAAAAAAAGTCCGGCGATATTGCCGGACTTCGTTAATTAACCTATTTTGGTTAAGCCTTTCATATATGGCTGCAATACTTCTGGTATTTCTATGCTGCCATCTTCTTGCTGGTAGTTTTCTAATACAGCAACAAGTGTACGACCCACAGCTAAACCTGAACCATTTAATGTATGTAACAATTCTGGTTTGTTCGTTTCGCTGTTACGGTATCTAGCCTGCATTCTTCTGGCTTGGAAATCACCCATGTTTGAACAAGATGATATTTCGCGATAGGTATTTTGTGCAGGCAACCAAACTTCAATATCAAATGTTTTTGTTGCACTAAAACCGATGTCACCAGTACATAACACGACTGTACGGTATGGCAAGCCAAGTTTCTCTAAGATTTTCTCGGCGTGACCAGTTAATGCTTCTAAAGCATCCATTGATTCTTCTGGCTTAACCAGTTGTACCATTTCAACTTTGTCAAACTGATGCTGACGTATTAAACCACGTATGTCACGGCCTGATGAGCCCGCTTCACTTCGAAAACATGGCGTATGTGCACACATTTTTATTGGTAATAGCGCTTCGTCAACAATTTCGTCACGCACTAAATTGGTTAATGGCACTTCGGCAGTTGGAATTAAAGAAAACTGACGATTTGCTAGATCCGTATGAAAAAGGTCTTCGCCAAATTTTGGTAACTGGCCGGTACCGTATAGTGAATCATGGTTAACCAAGTAAGGGACATACATTTCTTCGTAACCATTTTCTTCTGTATGTACATCAAGCATAAACTGCGCTAATGCACGGTGAAGTTTGGCAATACCACCACGCATAACGGCAAATCGAGTACCCGCTAATTTTGCACCACTTTCAAAGTCTAAACCTTTATCTAGCGCTGTCGCTAAATCAACATGGTCTTTTACGTCAAAATTGAATTCACGTGGTGTACCCCAACGTTTAACTTCTACGTTATCATCTTCACTTTCACCGTCAGGCACTGACTCGTGAGTTAAGTTTGGTACACTTGCTGCGATATCTTGAATTTGAGCAAGTACTTTATCTTGTTCTTCTTTTGCAGCTTCTAGCTCATCACCTAACTTACCAACTTCAGCAAGTAAAGGCTGGATGTCTTCACCGCGTGCTTTAGCTTGACCAATGGATTTAGAGCGGGTGTTGCGTTGGTTTTGTAATTCTTGAGTTTTAACTTGTATCGCTTTACGTTGTTCTTCTAATTGCGTTAATAAAGCAGTGTCTAAAACAAAACCACGTTTAGCTAATTGCGTTGCTGTCGCTTCTATATCTGTTCTGAAAAATTTTGCATCAAGCATTTGTTATCACGTCTTTTAAGTTATTTGTTGAAAAATGTTACTAAATACATACCTAACGCTGCTGCGCCAATACACAAACATACATTAAGTAAAATGTTAAGCGCGGCTTTGACTAAATACCCTTGCTGAAGTAGCAATAAAGTATCGACCGAAAACGTTGAAAACGTCGTAAACGCGCCTAAAAAACCAATTCCAATTAGTGTTCTATAAACATGCACTTCAATAATGCCTTGTTCAATTAATCCGTATAAAACACCCATGATCAGTGAACCGGAAATATTAACCGCCAACGTCGCAAAAGGGAATCCCTTTCCTAGCCAATTTAGCATTAATTGGTAAATAAAAAAGCGAAAGCTTGCGCCAAACGCTCCACCTAAGGCAACTAATGTATATAAAGTTACGTTACTAATAGCGATGCTCATCAGATTGCTCGTTTAGTTGGCGTAAAAAGTTAAGCTTTTCGGTGAGTTGTTTTTCTAACCCACGATCAGTCGGTTGATAAAGTGAAGTCGATTGCAATGCTGGTGGGAAATAACATTCCCCTGCAGCAAATGCATGTTCTTCATTGTGTGCATAACGATAACCATCACCATGGCCTAATTCTTTGGTAATTTGACTGGTTGAATTTTTTAAATGAAAAGGCACGTCCAAATCACTCGTTTCTTTGGCCAACGCCAGTGCTGCTTTAAATGCTGCATACACGGCATTACTTTTCGGCGCTAAAGCCATGTAAACCGTTGCTTGTGCTATTGCCCTTTCACCTTCTGCTGGGCCTACTCGATGAAAAGTATCCCAAGCGTTAATTGCCAGTTGCATTGCCCTAGGATCAGCATTGCCAATATCCTCGCTCGCAATAGCCAATAACCTTCTTGCCACGTAGAGTGGATCACCACCACCAGTTAAGATTCTGGCATACCAGTATAACGCTGCGTCGGGATCGGAGCCTCTAACCGATTTATGAAAAGCACTGATCAAGTCGTAAAAAGCATCACCACCTTTGTCATAAAGAGGAATTTTATCTCCTGCGACCTGTTTAACAATGTCAGCATCGAGCATACACACGTTGTTGGCGATATTTGCCAAATCTAAACAATTGTCAATCAGATTCAGTAAGCGTCTCGCATCACCATCGGCCAAATTAATTAATAAACTGTGCGCTTGTTCGTTTAGCTGTAATGTTAATTGTCTATTTTGTGCCAGATAGTTAATGGCTCGATTAATTACCTGCGCTAAATCGTCTTTGGTTAGTTTTTTTAACGTATAAACGCGTGCGCGTGAAAGTATTGCCTGATTTAATTCAAATGCTGGGTTTTCCGTAGTTGCACCTATAAAAACAATGGTGCCATCTTCAATAAAAGGCAAAAAAGCGTCTTGCTGACTTTTATTAAAACGATGTACTTCATCAACAAATAACACTGTGCGTTGCTGACGATGTATGGCTCTGTCTTTAGCTCGAGCAATTGCCTCTCGAATATCTTTAATACCCGATGTGACGGCAGAAATTCGTTCTATTTCAGCATTAGCGTGAGTCGCGATTAACTCTGCTAGCGTTGTTTTACCAGTACCAGGTGGCCCCCAAAAGATGACAGAATGGCACTTACCACTTTTAATGGCGAGGTTTAACGGTTTGCCCTCGGCCAAAATATGGCTTTGGCCAACATACTGGTCAAGTGTATTGGGCCTAAGCTGTGCAGCCAGAGGCAAAAACTCTTGGTTTTGTTCAAAGTGCAAATCCAATTCACCGTTAGCGTTGGTCATCTACATCTATACCTTCAGGAACCGTAAAGACAAACTGGCTTGCCGGTATGGAAGTTTTACTGTCAAAATTGCTCAGTGTGATCACGCTTTTTTGACCGGTAGCGTCAGTAAATGCAAAGCTTGAAAGCTTTGCTCTATTAGGCGTAAAAGTTAAGTCTAAAGACGTAATTCGGCTATCAGGAAGTAAACTAGTAATCGCAAAAGAATCACTCGATGTTTGAGATACCTGATAATTTTGCCACTGCGACATATCTGTTGATGTTAACAGCAAAATCGGTGTATTGGCGATAGAGTCGTTAACCGAATAAGCAGTAGCTTGCTCGACAAAAGGATCGTAAAACCATAATGTGTCACCATCAGAAACAATCGTGGTTTCGTCTGGAGATTGCGTTTGCCAGAACACCAAATTAGGTTTTTTAACCGCTAAAGTTCCTGAGCTTGGCTTTAAATTTGTGCCGTCTTCAGCGATTACTTGTTGATTAAAATCTGCAGAAAATTGGCTGATTAATGCCAACTTTTCGATGAGGCGTTGTTTATCTTGGGAAATAGTAATCGCTTGGTTTTCGCTTTTCACCTTTTCAACCGTGTCTGCGGCTAACAAAGGCAAAGAATAACAAGCTGTAGCTGACATGATACTTACAGCTACAGTAGTGAAAATTTTGTTCATTTTTTAGTTCCTAACTGGCGGCGGAGCCAATACTTCTCTTGCGCCGTTGTGGCCTGGCGCGCTCACTACACCTTGAGACTCCATATCTTCTACGATACGAGCTGCACGGTTATAACCAATTCTAAATTTACGCTGGATACTTGAAATCGACACACGACGTGTTTCTGTTACAAAAGCTAGCGCTTCGTCGTATAGAGGATCAAGCTCTGCGTCTTCACTTGCTTCCGCCATTTCGCTTGGTAGTAACACGTCTTGCTCACTATCGCCTGATAAAATATCTTCAATATAGTTTGGCTCAGCACGCGATTTCCAATCTGATACCACAGCATGTACTTCATGGTCATCAACAAAAGCACCGTGTACTCGAATTGGAATGGCTTCACCAGGTGGTAGATAGAACATATCCCCCATACCTAACAACTGCTCTGCCCCTTGTTGATCCAATATAATGCGAGATTCAATTCGTGATTGAACACGCAGTGCCATACGCGTTGGAATGTTAGCTTTGATTAAACCGGTAATAACATCGGCAGACGGACGCTGTGTCGCCAATATTAAATGTATGCCAGCAGCACGCGCTTTTTGTGCAATACGGGCAATTAACTCTTCTACCTTTTTACCCACAATCATCATCATGTCGGCAAACTCATCAACAACAATAACAATGGATGGTAGCTTTTCTAACGTTGGTGGTGTCTGTGTAAATGCGTCTGTTGGTTGCCAAAGTGGATCAATAATTGGCTCACCAGCATCAATAGCCGCTAACACCTTCTCGTTATAGCCTTTTAAGTTTCTAACACCCAATTTAGACATTAACTGATAGCGGCGCTCCATTTCCCCAACACACCAACGCAGCGCGTTAGCAGCTTCTTTCATGTCAGTGACAACTTCTGACAATAAATGAGGAATGCCATCGTATACCGATAATTCAACTTGTTTTGGATCTATCATGATCATTCGTACATCTTGTGGCGTAGACTTGTACAAGATACTAACAATCATTGTATTAACGGCAACTGACTTACCAGCACCTGTTGTACCAGCAACAAGCAAGTGTGGCATTTTTGCTAAATTCGCAACAACAGGCTGACCAGAAATATCACTACCAATGCCCATAGCAAGCGATGATTTAGACTCTTCAAACGCTTTGCAACGCAACACATCAGCAAAATAGACTGTTTCTCGGTATTTGTTTGGCAATTCAATACCAATAACAGACTTACCTTCGATGACTTCAACTACACGCACACTTTTAGCCGATAAAGAACGCGCGATATCTTTAGATAAATTGGTAATTTTACTCACTTTAACGCCAGGAGCTAAATCTAGCTCAAACCTTGTGATTACAGGGCCTGGGAATACATCGACTACATCAGCTTTAACACCAAACTCTTGTAATTTAGCTTCTACTAAGCGACTAACTTGATCTAACTCTTCTTGAGAAATAGGATGTTGCTTTTTGTTTGGTTTATCTAATAAAGATAACGATGGCAGGCCCATTTCCTCTACTGAGTTAGATTTAGCAGGCTGATTTTTAACAACCGGTTCGTCTTCTGCTACATCTAACTTATCTACAGGCTCAAATGCTGCGGCAATTTCGTCGGCACTGACATGTTCTTGAACATTAAATGCCATTGGTTCACCAATCAGATCATCAATTGGCACAAAAGGCTCTACATCGTCGTCAAGGTGGTATGAAATATCGTCTTTACTTTCAGCAAAAGCAGATTCATCTTCTGGCGTGGTTATTTCATCTAAGTCTGCATGGAACTCTGATTCTTGTTCTATTGCAGGAGCATCGTCAACGCTGTGTGATATTTGATCAATTTGGTGATCGGGTACCAATTTATTTTGTAATTTATCTTCTTTAATTGGTTTTTCGCGTTGTTCACTGGTACCAAATTTTTCTGTTACCCATGCTGGGAAGTGTGTAAGCGACATCGCACCTGCGATAGCGTACTCCCCTACTTTGTCAATTACCTTTAGTAACGAAATGCCGGTCAGTAACACAAACCCTGTGCCTAAGCACATTAAAAACAATAAAGTACTACCAACAAATGACAAATAAGGCAAAGCGCCTTGGCTGATCACATCACCAACAATTCCACCGGCTGAGAAATAAAACACATCGTCAAAATTCATACTAGCGATCGCTGTTATGCCAATAAACATCATGATGAAGCCGATAAATTTAAGACCAAGCGTCAAATAGTCTATTTGCATTAAACGATAGTACTTTTGAAACATTAACCAACCAGTTAATGCGATAACAAATGGTAAGCTATACGCAACGAGGCCAAATAGATTTAATAGCAAATCTGAGATAAACGCACCTACAGCTCCACCTAGATTAAGTATTGGAGTTTGATATCCAGTTTGAGACCAGCCAGGATCGGCCGGGTTAAAACTGTACAGCGCCATCATCAAGTACATAGCAAAAATGCACGTTGTTAATAAGCCTGCTTCTAATAGGCGTTGAACACCGTTAAGTTTTGGGGTTTGCATCGCTTGGTCGGACAATCTGTTTCTCAATGACTAACTAAATATGTAATGTATGTAAAATATCAAACTATCTGTGCAGAATAAATGCCTTAGCGTTTAATTGGTAGGATATTAGACGATTTTACCTCTTCCATAACCACATAGGTTCTACTTTCACTTACAGAAGGAAGCTTTAATAAGGTATCACCTAATAATTCTCGATAGGCTGCCATATCTGTTACCCGCGTTTTTAACAGAAAATCAAAATCACCTGACACTAGATGGCATTCTTGGATCACTTCCAAATTTTGTACTGACCGCGAAAACTCGTCAAACACGTCAGGACTAGTACGCATTAACGTAATCTCCACAAATACTAACAGTGCAGCTTCTAATTTCATCGGGTTCAATTCAGCTTTGTATCCCGTGATATAGTTTTCAGATTCTAGCCTCTTTACTCTTTCTAAACAGGGAGTTGGGCTGAGACCTACACGTTTTGATAGTTCTACATTAGATAGTCGTCCATCACGTTGTAATTCAAATAAAATATTTTTATCGATACGGTCAAGTTTACGCTCATTTTCACTCATAGGTTTATAATTCTCTTTTACTTCGCACTTTTATAGTTTTTTATTCTATTAAAATCGATAATACCACAGGTTATTCTGATAAGACCCTACTATACTAGCACCATATTTCAACAGAGAAAAAGCTAAGAGCATTAAATTATGATAATTGGTGTACCTAAAGAAATTAAAAACCATGAATACCGTGTTGGCATGGTGCCTGGCAGCGTTAGAGAATTGATCGCGCATGGCCATCAAGTTGTTGTAGAAACAGAAGCTGGCAGTGGTATCGGTTTTAGTGACCAAGATTATATCGACGCAGGTGCGTCAATTTTGCCAGCTGCAAGCGACGTGTTTGCTCAAGCTGACATGATTGTTAAAGTAAAAGAACCACAAGCTGTTGAGCGTGCAATGTTACGCGAAGGTCAAATCCTATTTACTTACCTTCACTTAGCACCTGATTTACCTCAAACACAAGACTTAGTGAAAAGTAACGCTATTTGTATCGCATACGAAACAGTAACTGATAATAACGGTGGTTTACCGCTATTAGCTCCAATGTCAGAAGTTGCTGGCCGTATGTCAATTCAAGCAGGCGCTCAAGCATTAGAAAAATCAAATGCTGGTCGCGGTATGTTACTAGGTGGTGTTCCTGGTGTTGAACCAGCTAAAGTTGTCATTATCGGTGGCGGTATGGTTGGTGCTAACGCAGCGAAAATGGCTGTAGGCATGGGTGCTGAAGTTGTTGTACTTGACCGCAACGTGAATGTTTTACGTAAGTTAGACGACCAATTTGGTAACCGTATTAAAGCGGTTTATTCAACAGCTGACGCGTTAGAAAAACACGTATTAGAAGCTGACTTAGTTATTGGTGGTGTTTTAATCCCAGGCGCAGCTGCTCCTAAGTTAGTGACTAAAGAGCACATCAAAAACATGAAGCCTGGTTCTGCAATCGTTGACGTTGCAATCGACCAAGGTGGTTGTATTGAAACTTCTACTCCAACTACTCACGCTGAGCCTACGTTCATTGTTGATGACGTTGTTCACTACTGTGTTGCAAACATGCCAGGTGCGGTACCACGTACTTCAACGTTTGCATTAAACAACGCGACTTTACCTTACATTATTCAACTAGCGAATAAAGGTTACAAGCAAGCACTTAACGATAACAAGCACCTATTAAACGGCTTAAACGTTATTGCTGGTAAAGTAACAGTTAAAGAAGTTGCTGAAAACTTAGGTTTTGAATACGTTGCACCAGAAGTAGCGTTAAACGCGTAATTTTCATAGTGATTTATAAAAAAGCCAAGCTTTTACGCTTGGCTTTTTTTATACTAAATACCTTTAGATAAAATTCTACATAAGTGGCAATGCAAAGCTCAACATAATCAGTACGATATGTGGAAATGCGACTGTTGGCCTTAATGCATTAGTTAAATAAGCTTTAATTAAACCAAAAGTACCTGGTCGTGACTTAGTAAAAGTTACATTAAATTGAAAAGCCTTGTCCGCTTCACCATTGATAATAGCTTGTTCAATTTCGATTAATCTAACTTCATGCCGAGACTGAAAAGTTTTCCAAATTGCATCTTGCAACCATAAACAAGATAAAATCAAGGCAACAGGTAAACCGTAAACGCCATTGATCACACCAATAAATAATAAAGCCACAGCAACTAGTTTAATTAGTAGCGATAATGACTCAAAATTATCATTGGCTGATTGCAAAACGCGCCATTCTTGTTGCAATCCATTTAATTCCATATGTTTCCTAGTTAATTCTGTTTTACCAATAGTTATAAGTACTTACAGCTATTGATAAAAAAACTAAATTGTCGGGCAAGCTTATCAAGCATTGTTATCTAAGCCAATACTGCTTACTAAAACAAGCAATAAAAAGAGCGCTTATTAGCGCCCTATTTAATTAACTTGCTAGAGAAGCTCGCATTTTGTGAAGTTTTTTGTAGCTTTCTATTAATCGCTGATGTTTATCTAATCCTTCAAGCGCCATACTAGTTGGCGTTAAACCATAGAATTTTACATCACCGTTTATTGAGCCTATAACATTATTGATGACTTCTTCGCCATACATGCGGGTAAACGCAGTAAGATAATCTTCAATTTCTAGATCGTCATTTAGTGCAACTTCCAATGTGGCGTGCATAGCTTGATAGAACAGACCTCGTTCAACAGTATTGTCGTTGTATTGTAAAAACTCACCAACCAACTCAATTGCTTCTTCAATTTCACCAAGAGCTAAGTAAATTAAGATCTTTAATTCCAGGATGGTTAACTGGCCCCACACCGTATTTTCATCAAATTCGATACCAATTAGCGTGATTATATCGATATAGTTATCAAGTTGGCTTTCCTCTAAACGTTCAACCAAATCTGCTAACTGTTCATCGCTAAGTTTATGAATGTTTAGAATATCTTCTCGATAGTTCAGCGCTTTGTTGGTATTGTCCCAAATAAGATCTTCAACTGGGTACACTTCTGAATAATCAGGAACCAAAATTCGACAAGCAGTGCCTAAACCAGTGAATTCAGCAACATAAGCTTCTTTACCTAATGTTTCTAGTATGCCAAATAAGGTTGCACATTCTTGTTCGTTGCTGCCTGAAAAATCCCATTCTACAAATTCAAAGTCATGTTTAGCGCTAAAAAATCGCCAAGAAATCACACCTGTCGAATCAATAAAGTGTTCAACAAAATTTTCAGGCTCTGAAACCGCCATACTATTAAAAGTTGGTTTTTGTACATCGTTTAAGCCTTCAAAACTTCTCCCTTGTAAAAGCTCAGTTAAACTTCGCTCTAATGCCACCTCTAGACTTGGGTGAGCACCAAACGACGCAAACACACCACCAGTTTTTGGGTTCATCAAGGTAACACACATCACTGGGAATCGACCGCCAAGAGATGCATCTTTAACAACGACCGGAAATCCTTGCTCTTCCAGCCCTTTGATACCTTCAACAATACTTGGGTATTTGGCTAAAACAGACTCAGGTACGTCAGGCAATACTAATTCTTGTTCGATAATTTCACGCTTAACAGCACGTTCAAAAATCTCTGACAAACATTGAACTTTTGCTTCTTCGAAGTTGTTGCCCGCACTCATGCCGTTACTTAAAAATAAGTTTTCCACTAAGTTTGACGGGAAATATACGGTTTCGCCGTCAGAATGGCGCGTGTAAGGAATAGAAACAATACCACGTTCAACATTACCTGAATTGGTATCAATTAGATGCGAACCGCGCAACTCTCCTTCTGGATCGTAAATATCTAAACAGTACTCATCTAAAATTTCAGTTGGCAATTCATCGTTAGGACCTGGTTTAAACCATTTTTCATTAGGGTAATGCACAAAGTCGCTATTGGCGATCTCTTGACCTAAATATTGATCATTATAAAAGAAGTTACAGTTTAAACGCTCGATAAACTCGCCTAGCGCTGAGCAAAGTGCACTTTCTTTTGTTGCTCCTTTACCATTCGTGAAACACATTGGTGAGGCTGCATCTCGAATGTGCAGAGACCATACGTGTGGCACTATATTACGCCATGAAGCAATTTCAATTTTCATGCCCAAACCGGCCAAAATTTCAGTCATATTGGCGATGGTTTGCTCAAGTGGTAAGTCCTTTCCAAGAATAAACGTGCTGTGATCTTCGTCTGCATCAACCATTAACATGGCTTGTGCGTCTTGATCTAAATTTTCGACCGTTTCTATTTTAAATTCAGGGCCGGTTTGAATGACTTTTTTAACCGTACAACGCTCAACAGAACGCAAAATACCTTGGCGGTCTTTGTCAGAAATATGTTCTGGTATTTCCACCTGAATTTGGAAGATTTGGTTATACCTGTCTTCAGGATCAACAATATTATTTTGAGAAAGCCTAATACCTTCAGTCGAAATATCCCGAGAATTACAGTAAACCTTAATAAAATACGCAGCACATAACGCTGATGAAGCAAGGAAATAGTCGAATGGGCTTGGCGCTGAACCATCACCTTTATAACGAATGGGTTGATCTGCAATGACGGAAAAGTCATCAAACTTGGCTTCAATTCGCAAGTTATCGAGAAAATTTACTTTAATTTCCATGGTGGATTCCAACTTTGGCGCGTTAATCAGCATAATTCAACATTTACATGTTTATGCCAATTAATCGATATAAAAACTTGCTGGTAATTATCCTTGTTTTAAGGCAAATAGTCTTGGATTAATTTAGAAACCTTTGTTGGAAGTAATAATAAATATTGATAAGAATTTAAATCCAGTCAGTGGCTATCATTAACTTTGATACGGAATAGGAATTTTTTCTACACTAACATTATTGTTTTCATGAACAATGACGGCATGATTTCGCTCTACTTTTTGCCAACCATGAGAAGTTTCTGATAATGGCTCTGAACAAATGATTACGTTATTTCCAATACCATGCTCGACCAAAATATCATCTTTGTTATGGTCGTATTCAAAACACCCTTTGCAATAAAAAAGTGAAGCGGGTTGTTTATGTTGATCTGTGGCAAATCGTGTCGCTACAATCGTTGAACCGTCGCTCACAGCAAAGTTAATAAATGCATTAGTATTTGCACCTACCTCTACTCTATAAGCAACAATGCGTTTTATCGTTTCGTATAATCCTTGTTTGAGTTGTTCGGGTGATAAATTTTCTGCAAAATTAATTACATCCATAAACAAAGCAAATGCATATTCTGAATCCGTATTGCCTTTGATCAGGTTAAATGCTTTATCTGATAAGCCATTTAAAATATTTCGTTTAAATTTAGTGAACTGATCTAACCGACCATTGTGCATAAACATGTATCGACCAGAAGTAAACGGATGACAATTGCTTTGCGACACAGGCATACCTTTGGAAGCGTCACGAACATGAGCAAAAAAATGTTCACTGCTCACTTTTGACGTTAATTGAATTAAGTTTTGGTTACTCCAAGCAGGTTCAATACTGACGATACGAGCAGGTTCTGGATCATCATGCAGCGGATACCAACCAACGCCAAAACCATCACCATTTACTGGTAGCAGGCGTTTTTTAGACTCTTTACTTTGTACAATGAGTGAATTCGCCGGGGCAATCACCAATTTATTCATGGTGATGGCTTCTCCTTTGTAAATGACAAATCGACACATGTTTTATCCACCTATCTCTGATTATTAATATGCTGTTTTAACGTCAATTATGACTATGTCTACTTATAGTCAACTTTCCCATTAACACCTCTTGGCAAAGCGAGTAGATGTTAATGTTTAATGTCCTCTTTAATTTCTTCATCGTCTGATACAAGAAGTTGTTCTTGCGCAGTTGATTCTTCAATTCGCGGGTCCATGGAAGCGGCAAGTGGCGAAGCCGTAATGTCTGAAGGCGTTACCACATAGTCACTTTCTTTTGGTTTTTCTCGTTTTTGAATTGAGTTTATGCCAGTAAGCAATGCAAACATGAATACCGTTAATGCCGATATGGCGCCATAAAGTGCTTGGTGCCCTACCATTTCCATCAGCTGTGCAATAACGGATAATCCTATAGCTGCGCCGATACCAAAAGCCATTAATAACGCCGAAGAAACACCCACTCGATATTCATCGGTAATACGTGAGTTTGCTAACGCCGAAGAAAGTGGATACAAGGTAAAAGCAAACAAACCAAAGGTGAATGTAGCAACTAATAACATCGGATGTGCCGAGGAGTTTAACGCCATAAACAAAGAAATAGCGCCAATAAACACCGTGTTTATACGAATTAACACACTGCGTTTGAACTTATCAGACAATATCCCCATAGGCCATTGTGCTAATAGACCCGCACCGATAGTTAACGACATAAATAAAGCAATATCGTTAGTACTAAACCCACTCTCTTTTGCAAATACCGGTGCCAAACCATAAAAGCTACCGTTGATGATCCCTGCACATAGCACAGCCGTGAGTGATTGTGGCACTTCTTTGAAATAACTAAAAAAGCCAATTGTTACAGGTTTTAGCGGCTTAGGGTGAATTCTACGTGTTGTTGCAATAGGAACAATGCCAAATGATACAGCAATGCAAACAAGTAAAAGTGGTGCAAGCCCAAGCTCCGGAAATTGTGATAAAGCGTATTGACCGCCAATCATGCCAAGGTAAGAAGTGATCATATACATGGAAAACACTCTACCCCTATTTTCGGGTGCCGCTTGTTCGTTAAGCCAACTTTCAAGCACCATGTAATTACACATCATGCCAATACCAACGGTAATACGCAGTACTAACCAAAAATAAATATTATCAGTTAAACCATGCATAGCTACACAGGCTATTACCACGGCGGTGCTGGCAGAGAATGTTCGAATATGACCAACGCTTTTAATAAAGTAATAACCAATTTTGGCGCCAAATAACAAACCAAAATAATACGCAGAGGTCATCAAACCCACCCAAAAGGTAGAGATTTGATGTTGGGTTAAATACAGTGCTAAGTAAGTAGTGAGTAAACCTGTTCCACCTACTAAAAATAAGTTTGTTAGGTAGAGAGAAATGAATGCCCGCATTAAAACTGCTCACTATATCAAAACTAAGTGTTATTCAGTGTTTTATATTCTATTGATAGTAAGCCTAAGTCGTTTAAATGCAAATAGCTTATGACAAATTTCACCTTTAAACTATGTAAAAGCTTACTATGAGCAAGCAAATCCATTAACAAGAATCAACTTCGTCAAAAACTATAATACGCGCAGGAAGTATCCATTTCGTTTTATAAAACCTAATTTTGAAAAAAACGCTTGTGAACGAAAATTGTCTTCGTCAATGTCTGCATACAAAGTTTCAATACCCAATAGTTTAGCATGGGAAAAAAGTAGACAAAGCGCTTCTGACATATATCCTTGGCGCCAATATAATGAGTTTAATAAACATCCAACCTCACACGAACGACCTTTATTACAAAAACTATGTAAACCACAAGTTCCAATAACTTTTAGTGTTGCTTTTGCCACGATCGCCCATTCCAATCCTTTGCCTAAAATTTCGAGTCTGTCGATGCTTTTTAACATCACATTTATCGTATCTTTTGACTTGAAAACAGGGTCTGAAGCAAATTCCATAGTTCGAACATCACCGTAAATTTCAAACAGATCATTTGTATCTTCTGAACAAATGGATCTTAAAAGAACTCTTTTACCATAAAAATTTGGCTTCATTTAAATCCTTAAACTCAATAGTCACTTTTATGGTTCAAAAAAACAAAGACTTTGATTAGCGATAATAGAACAACAATTAAATGCGTAACTCTTCAGCAGTACTGGCAACCAGTGAAACAGCACATCCACCATGTTTACTAATGTATTGTGAAACTAAATTAAAACCAACCCAATAACCCGCTCGATTAGGGAACTGTTTAGTATCCTTTCCAGCAAAATAGACGGGATAATCAAAATCGATATCTTGTAAGTGAGGTTTCATTTGATGAAATAAATCACGCCAATCATATTGTTTAATCTCATCAAAAAATCTCGGCGTGGTATTGCCATTAAACTTAGTTTCAAAATGGCAAGCAAGCCCTTCTGTAATAAGGTTTTCTATTAAATTTTTGTTTTTAATTCCCGCAGACTGCCTGATTACGTGATGTAATTCATGCGCTATTACCGCAGTCAGTTCTCGATTAATAATATCAACTAGGTTTGCATGATCAGCATCTAACAATATGTCAATCACATATTGACTGCTAACACACCCTAAAATACCACTTTCCGTTTTATATTCATCGCTACACGGACTAATGACTATATCTATATTTGGCAACTCAATGTGAGCTTTAATGTCAGCAAGTGATCTTTGTGCTCTAGATTCCAATAAGTCTAAAACGCGAGAAAACTTTCCAGACGCATTTAAAATGGTTATTTTTGTTGGCATGGTTTTTTTAAAACTTATATATGTAAAACAATAAACTGTGTGAACTATTGGGCACTAAGGTCACAAATTTATAAAAAACGTCTTTGAAGAAGCTTAGTAAAGGCTGAAGCGGTTTTTAATCAAATAATAACCATGTAAACAAAGACCATCACCATAACAGCCAAAATAAATTTTAACTGATTGGATGCCAATGAAGACAATGATAAAAGAACAAGCATTAAACCAGTATTGAATACAATACAGGATATCAGTGCAGTCTGCCCTATAACGTTATATTCACTTAATCCAGCGCATATCAACAACAAAGAAAACAGTACCAATTGACTAGCAATTACCATTGGCCTTGAATTTAACGCAATTCGACAAAATTCAGTGCTCGCTTTGGGGATATTTTTATATTTAACTGCCTGTTGATTCATAACTACATTTCCTTTGCAAAACATCTTCCGTTTTATATTTATATTGTTTTTCCAGTTTAATTTTATGTTGCCTTGTTTTAAATACTATTATCTCAATTGCTTGAGGGTTGATTCTCTTATTAATTCATCATAGTTGCCAAATAAATCAAGACAAATATCCCTTGTGCAGAATGATGTAATCTTTGATTCATTGTTATGCAAATCTTTGACTGTTATTTCATACGCAGTATATTTGCCAATTTCTGTTTGGTTAACGTCAATTACATTTAGTGATCGATTTAATTCACTTACAACATCTCCACTATTTATACGAAAATCAAAATAATACTTTTGGTTAAATTGATTTAAACAAGTGTATAAAACGGAGAACTTTTCATTTTGCAAATTTGCATGAGCTACGCAGTTTAATGGCAAGATCAATTTATCTGGAAGGATTTTTACGACAACCCCTTTTTCTTTTGCAGAAGCATTAAATGCAAAGAGCAATAAAAACAATTTAAAAACTTTCACAAAGCCTTCCTTAGTATTTATAACGCCCGCCTAACAGGCGTAAAAGGCTTGGCTAAAATTAGGAACGAAGTGACGCAAGCCAAGCTTTTTGCGTCCTTTGTTGAGGCGCTTGTTAGCTTTCACCGTCCGCGGGAAATGAAGCTTTACCTGACTCTACAAATTTTGCGATTTTTTTAACCCTACGATAATGAGCCATTAGTAACTTTGAACTCTCTTCGGTGTCTTTGGTATGTTCGTCTAGTTTTTGTATGCTTTGAAAGCCTAAACCTTTAGCTAATTCATTACTCAACTTTTGCGCTTCAACAGCCTGTGCTTTATCAAGTTTGAGAGTGCTTAATTTTAACTTTTTCCGTTTTTCAGCTAAATCAGAGAATATTGCATATAGTTTTTTATATGTTTGAGCTACGGCCAGAGGAGCTCCCAAATATATACCTAAAACCTTTGCAAACTGTAATGCCACATCAACATTCAATGCTAAGTCTAGCCAACCGGGTGATGCGTAATGAATTGATTTAATTTGTGGGAAGTCATCTTTGGCTATATTGCTTCTGAAAACATCATAAATATTTACGTAACTAAGGCCGTGCCTTAATTCATACTGCCTTAAAACATTTTCGACATGGTCATTTGCAACTGGAACTGCGTCAGACTCTAAGCAATACAAAAACGAATAATTTTGAAAATAGATCCTTGAGAAGTTCATTAAATCCTCTAATGACCATTTACCATCAAGTAAAATTCTATATGTTTGATTGCTCATTGATACTCCATGTGAAAGCTAACAGCGTAATTAAAAGGCCTAAGTCTCTCTATCACCAGACTTAAGTCTTCAAACATTTGTTTTAATACTATCCCTGAAACTTATAACTTTCAATGACTTATTTCTGTTGAGTCTCGCTTTCTAAGGGGATAGCGAGATCAAGTCTCTATTTCTTGTAGAAAGCGAGAACAAATTCGAACAATAGCTATAGACAATTATTATTGGGGGGGGCAAGTCGAACTTTGGGCTTGGAGAAATCGTTTACCAGATTTGTTTAATAGGAGTATCTTCTGACATCAATTTTAATTGGGGTACAGCTTTGCACTGTACCCTTTTTGCTTAACTTACGTCGGTGATGGACGATATTTTATCTTTACCAAATTTAAAAATGGAACGGCCTTTTAGCTTTAGCTCTTCACCCGCTTTTAAGCCATTGGGTAAATCGGTACCAACAATGGCATAGTAGTCGAGTTCAATAATAGATTTATCATCAAAATGTTCAATATCTGTAATGATCTGCTGGCGCTGAGTAAAATACTGCGCGCCTTGTTCTGCTAATATTTTAAATTCGTCTTTTCCTTTAGTTGCAAACGTTTGCTCATCACCAGAAAAGTTTTTAAACAATACTTCTTGTGTTAGCACATCTAACATGCCTTGAATATCGAAATCGTTATAGGCATTAAGGTATTGGTTTATTAATCGCTCTTTGGTGGTGATGTCCATATATACTCCTGTTTTATATTGATGGTGTTTATTTAAGTGGTAACGATTTTTTTAAGGTTAACAGCGCCCTGTCGTCAGCTTTATCACTGCCTTGCCGTCTAGTTTTAGTGCTGGCGTTATTAGGAGTAGATAAACTAACTAAATTTATTTGAAAATCAACAAGTAAAACATATTAATTTATGTTCAATATGTAAGAAGATGATGCTATTTGTAATTCAGCACTTAACTTAAATGAGTTACTACTTTTTTAACGGTAACACCCAAACGTTTTAATAAGCGGTTTAAGTTTGCTCGGTCAAGCTGTAAACGTTTTGCAGCAGCGCTAATATTCCCTTGTTCTTCTTCTAACGTTGCAAGCAATATTTGTTTTTGAAAGTGTTCAACTTGCTCTTTTAAACTGGCATTTAATAGAGGTTCAACCTCTGGAGCATCCTGATTAACTTTAACTTGTGTCGCGTTATCGAGGGAGTCGCAATCGTTTATCTCGATTGACACAATATTTAACTTTCCTTGTGTTTTAGCTCGATGGCTCGCTTTTAATGCGGCACGGCTAATACTGTGTTCCAATTCTCTAACGTTGCCAGGCCATTGATATTGATTAAAATACTTAAGCGCCGCTTTGCTTATGGTTAACTGCGGTATTCCCAATTTACGTTTAAGTTTCTCAACAAAATAACCACACAATAGCGAAACGTCGTCTACTCTGTCTCTTAAAGGTGGAATGGTAATTTGCATCACATGTAGGCGGTGATATAAATCGGATCGAAAAGTGCCTTGTTCTACTTCTGTTGCAAGTTCTCGGTTAGTAGCAGCAATCACTCTAACATCAACCGTTAGTGTTTGATCGCTACCCAATACTTGTATTTCATTGCTTTGTATTACGCGTAATAGTTTACTTTGAACAGCTAGGGGTAATTCACCTATTTCGTCTAAAAATATCGTACCTTTGTCAGCCAGCAAAAACTTACCTGAACGGCTTTTATCAGCGCCAGTAAACGCGCCTTTTACGTGGCCAAACAGCTCACTTTCAATTAAGTTATCTGGTAAAGCAGCACAATTAACATAAACTAATGCGTTATGACTGCGTTGTGAGGCCAAATGTAGTTGATGTGCAACAAGCTCTTTCCCTACGCCACTTTCACCTTGGATCAACACGTTAAAATTTGCTGGTGCAATTAAGCTAATTTCTTGTTTAAGCTTTTTAATTGCCGGACTTTCACCAATAATTTCAAAACGTCCAGACTCTGCCTGCTGATGACTTAAAGCAAATACAACTTGTTGATTGTGAGAAATATCCGATTCTAGTTGCCGCATTAGCAACATGTTATGAAAAACAGGTCCAATAATGCTATTAACCAACTGTAAACTTCTATCATCGTAATGATCAAACGCATCAGGCTCTAAACTATCAAAGGTAACAACCCCAAGAAGTATTCCCTCGCTAATTATTGGCATTCCCATACAGGCGTGTACCGGTAGGTTTTCATTGCTATTAATTAAAAGGCCATCGTAAGGATCAGGTAAGGTGCAATCTTTACTGAATTTAACTACTTTCTCAGTGCCACATATTTTTAGCAGCCTTGGGTGCTCTTTGATAACAAACCGTCGCCCTAACGTATCTTTGCTGAGCCCTTGCAGCGCTAGTGGAACTAATGTGCCCTGCTGATGAACAAGTAAGGCAACAGATTCACAGTTAATTGCAGTTCTAATTGCACTGACCATAGCATCAAAGCGCGTATTACTATTTGTTGCATTCGCAAGGTTTATGGCTAATTCTATTAAAGAAGTGTTAGATATCGACATACCAGTAAGACTCACACGTGTCATTATGACTACATTCGATTGTGTGTCATATTGACTCAATACTCAAGCGAATTTTTCCATTTTATTGATATTTATCATTTTATTCTATTGGCACTAAATTTGATTAGTCATTGTATCCTTTATTGATAGTAATCAAATTATGTACACGCAGTTATTTTTAAAGAACTCACCCTTTGTTAATGATAGCCAGCTAAATTTTCAACTTTGTATTATTGCGGGGAATTGGCTATTGATCACTTGTGGCCTTATAACCGCGGCCCTTATTACGATGAATTTTGCGCTAGACCAATATGTTAGCCTTTCAACTCAGATAGCTGGCCATGTTGGTACTATTTTATCAGCCAGCTTGTTTAAAATAGGCTATGTTATTCGCTGTGTTGGCGTACACGGATTAGGTTATAAGGTGTTTTAGCATGTTAACAATTAATGAACCGCAACAATCTGCCAGCCAGAACAAACATCAATACGTTTGGCAACATCCAGTTTTTGATTTACTTTTTCGCAGCCATTTTATACTTGCTTCTTTGGCTAGCATCATTAGTTTAACTATTTGGCTTAGTTACATGACTCACGGCTTAGCACTTTCCCATGGCGGATTGTCACCGTTAGTTTGGCATATCCATGAAATGATATTTACTTTTGCTTCAACTGTTGCGGTCGGTTTTATTTTAACTGCCGTACAAACCTGGACGGGCAAATCGAGTATTAAAGGCTTAAAGGCGTTTCTACTTGTTGTTATGTGGGTGTTTAGCCACACGTTATTTTGGGCAAATACCCAAATGACAGTTACCATAGCGCTAGTATTAAAAGCATTTTGGTGGTTAGCTGTCATCGGCTTTTATGCAGAAATTGTCATTAGCACGAACAATAGACGAAACTTTATATTTATTCCGCTGTTGACCGTTATGGCGACATTAAACTTATCAATAGTAATTTTAGATTTAGCTGACAGTTCATCACTAGCGCTGCATTTAGCAAAAACTATGGTGTTAGTTTTTGTGGTTTTAATTACCATTTTAGGCGGCCGTGTTATTCCGTTTTTTACCGTCAATGGCGCAAAAACCCCTCCTATTCCACCCATTAGCTGGCTTGAAAACTTAGTTTTTGTTTTAGCCATAGGTAGTGCCATTTTATACTTTTTAAATGCTTGGTTTAACTTAAACACTGTTTTGTCAGCGACTTTGTTGATCTCTGGAGCTTGTCAATTGTTAAGAGTGTCGAAATGGCGAAGCCTAAACACATTTCATGTGCCTCTTCTATGGTCGTTACATCTTGCCTACTTGTTTATGGCCGCTGGCTTAATTGGTATGGGGTTAAGTTTTATATCTGTATTTAATGAATTGCCAACAACTTACGGGTTTCATTTAATAACCATTGGTTCCATAGGTTTTATGATCTTGTCAATGATGAGCCGAGTATCATTGGGCCACACAGGAAGAATGTTAAAAATTCCACGTATTGTTGTTATCGCTTTTATCTTGATGATTGCCGCAACATTAACGCGCGTTGTTTTGCCTGCTTTGGGTATGGTGACTTGGGGATGGACAATCAGTGCTTTATGTTGGGTAATCGCTTTTACAATATTTCTTTTCTACTACACGCCAATCTTAACAAAAACGAGGTTGTAGACTTTACTTTTATCGAGTAACTCGCGTTGCACGAGTTACTCATCTTTAAGATCTAGTTGTACTCTGCAAAGTCTCCAATGTCTTTATCTAACTTTGCTTTATCCATAAATCTTTCTATTTTTTGTCTTGCTGTTAAAGGCTTACGACGTTTTGATTTCATCGGCGCAGGTTTTCCTGAGGTATAAGCCACTTGATAACCCATTTCCCATTCTTCAGCATAGTTATCGTCAAATGTTTCAATGTTCATTTTCAATGTCCACATCTATATACGTCACCAGTCATTTTGGTGGTGACAACATGTTCTACATTGGTTTGACTGTCCAACGTAGAACTTACTTTTACCTTTGAACTCGGTATTCAACGGTGTTTATTAGTTAAACACCATCAATTTACTTAAGTTCTAACTGGCAAATTCTATATCGTCTTCTAACACGTCGTCTTCGTCATCATTAGCGGCACTAGGAATATAGTCTTGAATAAACCTACTGCTCATAGAAAACCCATGAAACGTGCGTCGTTTATTTACCGCGTATAGGAACTTTTTCCACAATTTTACGCTGTAAAGTGTACTTTCTTCTTCACTATTGAGCTGGTCGATAAACATCTGCTCTTCTTCGTTTTCTGGCGAAATAATGCCATTTTGAAGTTGAAGGAAAGTATGACCATATTTAGTTAGCTCTTCAGATTCTCGTTTATTAAAATAACTACTTCTTGAAAGCCCATATGGAAATATGTCAATTGCATGAAAAGGCACTTTACCTTGTCTGATTGCAGTTTCCATTACTCGTCTCCTGTTTTAATATGAGCGATAATATCTCGATATGTTTTAAACAAATCGAAACCTGATTCTTTTAACTGAGTATTTACGCAGCCTAAAATATGCGGCTCTAGTTCGTCTTCTTCAGCTTTAATTTCAATACAGTATTCATAGTAATTCTTAACAACTTCTGGTTCTGCCATTCCTAACTTTTCACTTTCATCTGCGTACAAGTACCCAGAAGTAAACAAAGTAACGAACAACAAACTAACCTTTTTCATCCCATTACCTTAACTTGGTGTAATTGGTGCAAATTTAGGATGAAGTTTTAAAAAAGAAAAACTAATAATTATTATCTTTAAGATAAAAAAACTTTGATGATAGAAATTGGAATTTTCACGACAAAATAGTTGTCCTATCAACAATAAATTTTAGTTATATTATTGATATCAGCATGATTAAAATATCACAGTATTTCAGTGTATTACGCAAAGAGAGAAATGTGTCGAAATGACTAAGGCAACAAAACATCGTGGTGTTGATCCCACGTTACAACAAATTGATGAACAATTGTATGTTAGCGTACAACACATTGATATTTTAACGGCAATTGCACCTACTAATTACTTAGACCAAAAAAAACAGTTTTTTGAAAGTAACTTTAGTAAAGCGCCCCAATTTACTTATAACCAAAACAATATTGCTTTGTTTGAAAAGAAACGTCAGTTATTTAACTTGCCTATTGAGCAGTTAAACAATAAAGCGCTTTATACACTATACAGTGAAGTCATTCAGTCTTATGTTGATAAACTCGACCAGTTTCAACACATCGGCAGCCCTGAGTTTTTGTATGACTCTCTCCGTTACTACGGTGAGCCTGCCAATAGTGAACTTAAAAACGCTCATTATTTATTGCATGTAACGTCAGATTTAGAAAAGACGGAAACTGACACCGTTTCTATTGAAGAAATACAGCACTTTTTTGAGAACTTTGCACAAGCAAACCACTACCCTTTAAAACTTGAAATAGTTGATAGCATGATTGCTAACGCGCTTGTTTCAGGTGACGTAGTTAAAATCAATCGCAAAGCAAAAATTAACCGTCAGCAGCTAAAAGCATTAGCTCACCATGAACTTGGTGTGCATTTAGCGACTTCGTTGAACGCAAAAGCACAACCATTAAAAATATTGGCTTTAGGCTCGCCAGTAAACACAACCAGTCAAGAAGGTTTAGCTATGTTATGTGAATACTTAGCAGGCTTTATGTCGTTAGATCGATTACGCATGTTGGCGCTTCGAGTCGTGTCGGTTGATTCTATGATAAAAGAAAAAGATTTTCGCCGGACTTTTTCAATGTTAGTTGAAGAATTTAAACTCTCAGAAGAAAAAGCATTTGCCATGTGCTCTAGAGTCTATCGTGGTGGTGGCTTTACTAAAGACTACTTGTACCTTAAAGGGTTTAAACAAATTATTACCGCATACAACAGCAAAACCAATATCAATAACTTATTGTGCGGAAAAATATCAATGGAGCAATTGCCATTGATTAACAAGCTTGTTGATCAAGGCGTGTTTATAGCGCCTAACTTTATTAGCCCTGCCATTAGACGCCCAATGGAAACCGACCCAGTATTGAAGTTTGTGGTCGATAGTTTGAAATAAGTGTTTTATAGCGGATCGTTATTGATCCGCTTTTTGTTCACTTTGCTGTTTAAGTGGGTTAGTTAACTTGGCTGGTTCGTTAGGCTTGTTAATTTTCACACTGGGCAGTTGCAGTACCACCCAATAACCGATACTTAACGCAACGATTAAAATACCTAGGCCGTAAATCTGTTCTGCTGTTACCACTTTTAAATCTAAAATAATCACTTTACGCGATACTGCCATAAGCGCAGTTGCAATCACTATTTTTACGTGAATGATCTCCTCTTTTAAATAAATAGTGATATTCACAAATATCTCGATGGCGATCAATACTGCCATAAACGAGCCAAAAGTGGCCAACATATCATTTACCGTTAAGATAAATAGCGGCTTATTGCCTAACTTTTGATAAATAGTCCAAGCTACATCAACCACCCCCATAAAAATAACAAAGGTCATCAATACGGCAAGAACCTTAACCGATACATAAATAGTTGATTGTAGTCTAGCTATTAATTTATTGTCAGAATCGTACATTAAAAATCCACTTTACAAAAATTTAAGTCGTCTAAACAAGACAACCTCAAATACTCCAATACCCGTTAAGATGCCACAAAACCAATAAAACGCATCACTGTTTTCTACACCAGGCATACCACCAATATTTATACCAAAAAGCCCTGTTAAAAAGCCTAAAGGTAAAAAGATACCTGCAATAATTGATAATAAATACGTATTACGATTAATCACTTCATTATGGATTTGCACAATGCGACTGTTAATAACGTCAATTTGTGCGATGTCAAAATCTATGGTGTCAACAATACGCTGAAGGTTGTCCAACTGGTTTGCTAGCCCGACTAAATGTTGTTCAAAAACTGGCATTTCGATCTTAGACAACGCGGTCAATGCATGCGTTTGTGGTTTAAGAAAACGATTTAAACGTAATAGCTTTTTGTGCATCGCGTTAATTTCATTCACTTGGTTAACATCGTAAGATTCAACATCCTGCGCATCTATAAACTCTTCAATTGGCTCAAGAACAGATTCAATTTTTAGATTAACTTGAGTCAATATTGCGACAATTAGCATTTCAATGCTTTTAGGACCTTGTCCGTTTTTAAAATCACTTATAACCGATTGAATCGCTCGAGAACGTTGTAAATTACAAGAGATCAACCTATTGGGTGTATACAACAAGCGAATCGTTAACATGTCATCAGGTTGTTTACCTGAGTTTAAGTTCACACCGCGCAGTATTAGGAAAAAGCTTTCTTCGTCTATTTGCTGGAATCTAGGGCGTGTATCCGTCGCCAACAACGATTTAACAATCGCTTCTGAAAAGCCTTCGTTACCCAGCCATTGTTCAAATTCAGCCGACGAGCGATTACAGTGCATCCACACACCGTCGTAGTTGTCTAATTCGGCGGGATTGACCTGAGTTCCTTGGCCTTGTTCGTTAATTTGCCAAGCATCAATTAAAAATTCATAGTTCATGTCTTTATTCCTAACGCATAATTACCCAAGAGGTAACTATTCATCCTCTGCCATACTTTTAATTAACAGCATATCTGATGGTGGATTTTGCAATAATGCAACGGTTGTACTGCCAACCAAATGAGAAATCCAATTATTTCTTGCCACAATACCCATGACAGTAATATCAACCTCATTGGTTTTTACCCATTTATTGATTGCATCTTCAGGCAAACCATTTAAAAAAACAACACGCCTTCTATTAACACCAATACTGTCGACAAAAGCATTAACTCCGTCATGGTGAACTTTATCAAACTCTTTTTTATATTTTAAAAATGCTGCTTGTACATAGCTTGCGTGGCCCAAATACCACTGAGCTTCCAAGTGTTTTGCTAATGCTCGAACATGATTAACAATTAAATGGTCGAGATCAAAAGGTCTGGCATTCTCATGTAGTGGGTCAATTGCCCCCATCACTTTAGGTTGCTCGTTCCACTTATCTTTTTTAGCAATGTAAACATGGCAAGGAATACTGGCTAGCTGTTGAAAAATAGGATGGCGCTGCTCGGTAGTTTCATCTTGTAAAATCAACAGGCTATCTTCATTTAGTATTTTAAATAGCTCGCGATAATTGCCTTTATCCAAACATTTTGTTTGATAGTCAATATTACTTTTTGCTAACAGCTTAACAATGTTGTTTTTGCTTTTCTCAACGCTATTATGCCATTCTTTTTCTAGGGCTTCTGATTCTGCAAAATTAAACCAATACTTTTTTTCAATCGCTCTTAGTCTTTGATCAAACACTATGGTTAAATCACTCTGATAGGTTTTTACAAACCGAACGACTTTTTGCAGTACCAGCTTGTTAGTTTCATGTTTACAGTCAACTAACCATATTGCATTTTTTACTGTTAAAGATTCCATGTTTACCCCTTTTGCTAGTTAGCTATTGCGTTTAATCTTCGCGCTTTGCTCTAACGATTTTCACTTCACCATCAATATGAACATCTCGCTGTGGGAATGCGACAACGATGCCGGCTCTATTAAACTCAGCGTCTAAATCAAAACGTATATTACTAGCAACCAAACGTAAGCCACCTTCTACCTGCGAATTGATCCAAAAATACAACTCAAATACCAGTGCGTTATCACCAAAGTCTTGAAAAAACACTATAGGATCGCGCAGACCGTCTACTAGTACTTCGCTTTGTTCCTTAGCCACTTTAAGCATAATGTCTCTCACTTTTTGGCAATCACTGCCATAAGCAACACCTACACCAACAACACCACGAATTAACTTGTCACGTAACGTCCAGTTAATAACAGTATTTTCTAAAAGCTTGCTGTTTGGGATCAACATATGAACGCCATCAACACGCCTAACACGAGTCGATCGGGTGTTAATTTCTTCTACTACGCCTTTAACCCCTTCAACTTCAAGGAAGTCACCAATTCGAATAGGTTTTTCACCCATTAAAATCCAGCCACTGATAAAGTTGTTAATAATATTTTGAGCACCAAAACCAAAACCAATCGCTATGGCACCCGATAAAAACGCAAATGCAGTAATAGGAACATTCAATAACGACAACGTTGTTAAAAAGATTATCGCCAGTGCAATAACATATAAAATACGTTGCACTAAATGAATGATATTAGGATCTTTGTTTCTAGCTTTTAGCTTTTTACCGATAAATTTAATCAGCAAATGTGCGATATAAAAACTCAACAGGATCCAAGCGGGTACCGTGAGTACTTCTAAAAGTGTGATTTTTGTATCATTTACGGTAAACAGCGTGTAGTTCAGCCAATAAGTGATTTTTTCTAACATTATTTTACCTTTAAGTTACTGACTTAATGATGCGACAAAGGCATTCGCGGCATCGATGTAAAAACGATCTGACATCGCTTGACGTCCTAGTAGCATTAGATATGTCATATCAGAACGATCGGTTAACGTTATCTCAATATCCCAAGCGTGATCGCCTAACAGCGCTGCGGTTTTTATGACATAACGTTGCTCAGTTTGTCCGTTTGAAGACTTTATGTTTCTAACGTCATGCAACATAGCTTGGCAGCGTACCGTTTTATCCACGTTGTGAATTTCTGGGTGTATATCAAACGAAACTGCTGGTTTCCCTTTAACGGCAATACGTTGAATATTATCAACATGCAACGAAGACGTTTGTGCGCCAGTATCTACCCTCACGGTTAACTGAAATATACCTAATTCAGGTAAATCAATATTTTCTACGTGACCTATGATCGTTCTATCGTTCATAACAATTCCTCATTAGTTTTAGTCTCGTGGACTAATGCGGTCTCGACACTTTCAATGTGTTCTGCTATTTGCTCATCATCTTCTTTAAAATACGCAATGTGATACATGGCTTCACCTTCCTGCACTAGCGGAATGTTTTGTTTACCAATAATCACGCCGCCTTTATTAGCTACAACCGTTCCTAAAGATTCGCCATACGGACTGCCAATATCAGCTAATACTTCGCCCTTTTTAACTTGGTCACCCAATTTAAAATGATGTGTCACAATACCACTGCTGGTTGCCCTAACCCAGCCACTATTATTGGCAATAAAATAATTCACTTGGCTTTTTGCCGTTCGTCCTTTTGGCATCATTTTTAAATAACGCAATACGTTGATAATGCCCTTGATGCCAGCACGAATCGAAAACTCATCAAAGCGTAATGCTTCTCCCGCTTCGTAAAGTAATACCTTGGTATTACCCTCTACTGCGGCATCTCTTAATGATCCTTCGATAATACTAGAGTTCAAAATTACAGGAACACCAAATGCTTTGGCCAACTCAAGTGTGCCTTCATCAGACAGTTGCGCTCTAATTTGCGGTAAGTTTGAGCGATGAATAGCACCTGTGTGTAAATCAATACCATAATCACAATGGCTGACAATTTCTTTTAAAAAGATATTGGCAACACGCGCAGCTAGTGAACCTTTGGCTGAACCTGGAAAACTTCGGTTCAAATCTCTTCGGTCTGGCATATAACGCGTTTGGTTGACAACACCATAAACATTTACCATAGGCACCGCGATAAGTGTACCAGAAGAAATGCGCATTTTTTTTAAGTTTATCAGTCTTCTAATAATCTCAATGCCATTTAATTCATCACCATGCACTGCCGCACTAACAAAGATAGTTGGGCCTGGTTTTTTACCTCTAATGATATAAACCGGTAAATTGACCTCTGAATCTGTGTATAGCCTTGCAACTGGGAGATCAACCTTTCGTGTTTCTCCCGGGTAAATAGCATGTTCGCCAATTTTTAGAGCATCCATTGAATTACTTTTCTTCATTCACCTGTTCCCTGAACTAATAGTTAACCTTTACCACGAGTTTTGTTCGCGTTTTCTTTTGCATTTTTTTCGATAAATTCGATTAATTTACCTGCTACATCCAAACCAGTTGCCTTTTCGATACCTTCTAAACCTGGTGAAGAGTTAACTTCCATTACCATAGGGCCGTTATGCGAACGCAATAAATCAACACCACAACAATTTAAGCCCATTGCTTTTGCCGCAGCGATTGCCGTTGCTCGTTCTTCTTTGCTTAGTCTAACAACTTCAGCACTGCCACCACGGTGTAAGTTAGAACGAAATTCACCTTCAGCACCTTGACGTTTCATCGCAGCAACTACTCGTCCACCGATCACTAAACATCTAATGTCAGCACCACCAGCTTCTTTGATAAACTCTTGTACTAAAATATTAGCCTTTAAACCCATAAAAGCTTCAATAATACTTTCAGCGGCTTTTGCTGTATCAGCTAATACCACACCTATGCCTTGCGTGCCTTCAAGTAACTTAATTACCACTGGCGCACCACCAACGTTTTTAATCAAATCTTTAATGTTGTCTGGCTTACTGGCAAAACCAGTGCGTGGCAAACCTATGCCTTTGCGAGATAACAACTGCAACGAACGTAATTTATCGCGTGAACGGCTGATCGCAACCGACTCGTTTACGTTAAAGGTTCCCATCATTTCAAATTGACGTGCTACCGCTGTGCCATAAAAAGTTACAGATGCTCCAATTCTTGGAATGATTGCATCATATTTAGGTAATTCTTTACCGTGATATCGTACGGCTGGACGCGCACTAGTGATGTCCATGTAACAATGTAAGGTATCAATAATATCAACCTCATGTCCGCGCAATAAACACGCTTCCTTTAATCGTTTTGTTGAATATAAATTTTCGTTTCTAGATAAAATAGCAATTTTCATTTTTGGCTCCTGTTTAACAATTGCAAATTTAGTTGAAAATTTTAAAAAACAAAATCAAAATAAATGCCACTAGTTAATAGATTTTATTTATTAAAATGAAGATAGAACTACTCTCTACTTTTATCGAAGTAAGTCAAACACTACATGTAAGAATAGCAGCTGACAACCTGTACCTGACACAAGCAGCCGTAAGTAGCAGAATAAAACAATTAGAAGACGAATTAGGTGTTTTACTTTTTGATCGTTCACAAAAACGATTAAAACTAACCGCTGAGGGGTATAAGTTGGTAAAACATGCCAATGAAATGTTGATGATGTGGCAAAAAGTAAAACAGGATGTTGGTATTGCACAAGGTAGTTCACATCAGTTGTTTGTTGGTGCCATGATGTCTATTTGGGATATTGTTTTACAAGAGTGGCTGCAAAAAATTCACCGTAACCTTGATGACGTACACTTATTTACCCACACATTCTCGCCGTTAGAATTGAGAAAACAGTTACTTACTCGCCTTATCGATATCGCGTTTTTATTTGAACCGCCGCATGTGGAGGACATAGTTGCCGAAAAAGTGGCGTCTGTTCCCTTACAATTAGTGAGTACAGATGCAGAAGCTTCATTAGATACCATAGAAAACATGGTCATGGTGGATTATGGTGAGTCGGTGAATAGCCAGTTTATGCGTGATTTTGGAGACAATACTGCTATTAGGCATAACATGAGCCAACCTAGGATAGCACTTAATTTTATTATGGAAGCGACGGGTTGCGCATATTTACCTAAGCAAATGTGTTTTCAGCATGTGCGCAAGAAAAAACTTTATTTAGTTGAAAACGCACCTGAATATCATCGAGATATATACGCAATATATTTAAATAAAAGTGATAAAACATCTTTGATAAAAGATGCATTAATGTTGTTCCCGTTTATTCGGGGCTGATCAGTAAAAAATTTTATTAAGTTGATAAATTATTTTTTTCAAACAGCATATATCGATTAATTTTCATTCTACTAGCTATTGTTTTTTATCAACTTAATTTTTATTTTATTTTATTTTCGTGCTGGCGATTACGCTCTTTACTTGAAGAAATTTTGAATAACAACAAACGTTTTTATTCAACACAATAATGCCATAGCTTTATTTATTGATTACTACTTATTGGTTTTTAAAAAATAGTTAGTTGTGTTCCAAAACGCCTGCTAGGTTAACTAAACACAACTTCAACATCAGATAAAAGCGCTATTACTCAGACAAAATTAAAGTCAATTATCACGTAAACAGATCAAACACGTTTCCTAGAGTACTTGTTGATCCTCGGTAAAATTCTGTATAAGTACAGTTTTTGCAGATAACAGCTGTAAATTTTCTATTTTGCATATCAAATATCTTCGACCAGCCACTACCTGTAGTTGCAATAGTGTCAGTATCAAATTTTGTGGATTCGCATTTTGGGCACTTCCATTTTGAAGTCATATTTTTTCCTCAACGTTAGGACGTAAAACACAACCAATTGGAGTTTTAATCCATTATTGGTTAGTCGTAATAAGTATTGATAATAGGCTAATAAACACGGTAAATAGACATAAATACTGATCGCGTTTTTGTTTATTTAGACGTGCATTATAGTGTGCAGATATTTGGGTAATGTCACCTTTACCGTCACCATGACGGTTAATAGTGTATAACTGACTATTAGGAATTTTCACAAAATAGTTTTGGTGTTTATTTAAATATTTTCTTAATGTCGCTGGTTCAAGGTCAGTTTGCTCAGCAAGAGTAAAAACGCCTAAACCTCTGCGTTTGTTTGGGGCCAAGACTGTTAAAATAGATTTCAACTCGTGTACTTTCATTGTAGTTAGCTACTTTCCAACATTTAATGCACACCAAGTCTCAATAGCGTTTAAAAAATTACACTCAAAAGAAAAAATAACTAACTTGGTGGTTCACACAGATAAAAGCCACCAGTTAAATCTTAAGATAAAGTTATATTGCTGTCTTATCTAATAGTACCGATCTAATAGTACCGAGTGCTATACCCGATACTATTAGGTGCAGTCATTTTTTAAGGTAAAAGGGATAAAGCACTATTGGTTTAAGCACCAAACAAGGTTTCTTTAGTGATCAACTCTATTGAGTTTAAAATATCCGCCACACGGCTGTCTAAAGACTTGTTTAGCAGCAATGACTTACGATGTTTTTCGAACATTTTGTTGTACTTTTCAATTTTTTTACCAAGTACTTGCCACGCTTGTTGTTTAGCGCTTAGCGGCCATGACTCTAACTCAATTTTGCTGGTAGCGAGTTTATCAAAAAACATCTGCATGCCTGTAGCAGCCATATCTTTATACTGTTGGTTAGAATTTGACATAGAAATGGTTGCCAAACCACTAGCCATCTCATTTACACTTTTAAGTGAGCGATAATAATCATTCATTGCATCTTCATCATACTCATCGACCTCAAACTCATAGCTTCGATTTCTAACCACATTGTTGGTTTTGATACTGGTTTTATGTACGACAACTGGCACTGGTTTTGGAGCTGCAACAATGTGTGCGGTATTCGTTGCAATTGGAGTTTGATCAGAAGCACCGCCTACAGTAAGTTGCCCTCCTTTACCAAGTCCTCCTTCAACTTCCTGAGCTTTGTATTGGCGTAATGCTTTCACCATTTGATTGTAAGAATCTGCAAAAGCTGCAGTAATAATTTTTCCTTCTGGTGAATTACTAAAACCACTTGCTCCAGCAAAACCACCTGAAAATAAACCGCCAAATAAGCTAAAGTCATAATTGCCCGCACTACCAATCGCTGCTGACACTTGTACGCCAGAGCGGTTATCAATTAGCAACAAGGTAGTAGATGCTTCATTTTTGCTTAGACCACCACCAATAATGGAACCAAAAGATCCTAATAATGATGCCCCGACTGCTTTTAATCCTTGAGTTCCTTTTGCTGCAAACTGAATTTCAGGACTAATGGTGTAATCTGCTGCCACCATTTGAGCACCTCCTAAATTACTGCCTTGGCGAAGCTGACCTGACTGCATCAGCTGTCTTTCCCTATTCATTGCATTCATTGCCTGACCCCTTTCTACCACAACAAAACAGTTAGATTGCTGCAACATTAAGCGGATCACTGGAATTGTACTGCCTAAGTTAGGATAGCGTTTGCGATAGTCGACCCACCAAGTGAGCGATGTATCTTCAAAAACAGATAAAGTGCCAAGCGGTGTAGTACATTTTTCTAGACCACTGTTATGGTTAGCGGTATTGCTGCCACCCGCTCCACCAGTAACAACATTACCGCTTGAACCGCCCATTGTAGGACTAGTAGACATGCACGCGGTTAACATCGTGAGAATAGCTGGAAACAGTGTGATCTTTCCCCACTTTGCATAGTTAGTTTTTTTAGCTTTCTGATTAAGTAACATGACACTTCTCCATTCCGTTAATTGGTCAATTAATAAACTTCTGTTCACTGGAGCAACAAAGTAAAACGGTAAATTCTTTGCTTTTATTCCAGGTCGCTAAGTCGCCTGCACAACCTAGCACTGGCTTTAAAAACTTACATCTTTAGTTAGCGTAGTTTATCGACAATTAACGCTATTTAAGGTAAATTGCCCCAACACCAATCGATCATTATTTAACCACTCGGTTATAGCTGTTTTTGATTCTGTAAACTTCTTATGCATTGAACTTTGGATACAATTTAAGATTTGGATGATCGGCATATGGATAAAAAAGCACAACGCAAAAGAGGCGTTAGGGCTGACAGAAAAAAACTTGAACACGCACTTTTTGAAGCTGGCTTTAGAACTCAAGCTGCGTTAGCTGAAGAAATTGCAACTGCTGAAAATCTAGAAAGCGCGCCCAAGGATATGGTCAATCGAGTTTTTCGAGAGATCGCTGTATCACCTTCATCAATTGAGCGCATCGCTGCCGTGTTGGGCGTTGAAGCTTACACCCTATATCTTACCAGCGATACACGCCCCAATATTCAACCGCAACCTGCTGAATTTTCCCCGCCAAATAACAACAAAAAGCTAAAATATTTGTTATTACTCAGTCTCATTGTCATTTTATTGGTTTTAGCCTTAACAACCGCCGATACAATCGATTCAACTAATATTCGTAATACGCCTAATACAGCATTATCCAGCGATGAACTATTGAATCAGCAATATCAAAATGTAATATCAAAAGGAATTAAACCTGCCATTGCATTGTATGGAGCTAAAGATCAGCGACATATACTAGCTGAAGTACGAGAGAGCTTAAAAAACCAATTTAATGTAGTACCCAACACGCTAACCAATACACCTGAAAGTATTTTATTTTCACAAGAAATTGCCCGAAAACAGATAGATTTTATCTATGTATTAAATTCTAGAGGATACGGCAGGCATACTTTGCAACATGGCCATGTCTATGGAAAAAAATTAAGTTTATTAGTCACCCAAGATATTTATCTTACCAAAGAGCTAAAAAATAACGTAAATGAAATATCGGCAGTTATCACCAATGATATAAAAAGCATTTTTGTTGCCAACCTACCATCTCGTCGTCATAACTTTATTGGTTTAACAGCGGCAAAGTTTTATGTTGAAGGGTTGGATTTATTAGAGAAATCATACAATTTAGAATACGTAAAAACAGCACAAAGCCGCTTTTTAAATGCTCTGCAAATAGCACCCAAGTTTGCGGATGCGCATGCTGGTTTGTGTCAGGCTTATATTTATGAGAGTTGGTCATCAGATGAACGTTATTTACTAGAACAAGCCACAAAACACTGTTTAGCAGCGAAACAACTTGCGCCATCAAAACCCTTTGTGGTGGCCTCAAATGCTTTATTAATGCGCCGAACCGGTAATACAGAACAAGCGATTAGCCTACTTGACTCTTTCGCCAATAAAAATGCTGCTATTTATTATCAGTTATCTTATGCACAATTAGAGGGTTATCAAAAAAACGTCCCACAATTAACCTCTTTGAACGTTGCCAAAGAGAATATAAAAAAAGCGATAGCGTTAGACACATCAAACTGGAAATATCACTTTTTCTTGGGCGTTATCGAATGGAATGATGGCAAGAGAGACTTAGCCATTGCAGCAACTGAAAAGGCAAACACCTTGGATGTAAATGATATTGTTTTAACAAATTTGGGCACCCTTCATTATTGTGCAGGTAACATTGAACAAGCAAAGCAACATTATCAAACGATAATTAACTACAATCCAAATTCATATTTGCCCGTTGAGCAATTAAGCACACTTTATTACTTCTCTGAAAACTACAACAAAGCGATCGAATTGCGGGAAAAAGCCATTGAGCTCGCTGGTGATGCTGGTATTCACCAAATGTGGGGCGTTTTAGCAGATATGTACGCTACCAATGAGCAGCAACAACAAGCAATTAATACCTACCAACAAGCATTGGCAGTGTTAGACCGTGATTATGCTCGAGGTAATCAATCGGAAATAGATCATGCGTTTCGGTTTTACTACACATCAAGGATTGAGCTATTAACGGCATCAGAACAAATCAAGCCCGCGAATAAACTTAAAACAATTGAACAGCTGTCTCAAAGTGAGCGATTAGATTTAGCTGCGACAGTTCGGTTAGGCTTACTTTTTCAATATTTTTCACCGAGTTCAGATTCAGATAACAAGTATTTAAACCGAGCGATAGCTAAATGCCCTATTTATAAATACACTCCCGCCATTACGGCTAAAAATACAAATATCTGATTTATAGCGATTTCAGTTAAAACAGCTCACGTTTTTAAAGTTGATCTGGTTTAGCGGCATTTATTTTGACTAAGCTATTGGTTGCAATGATCCCGCCTGAATAGCCTGATTCAGTTAACAAAAGATCAAATTCAAAAAAGGTACTAGGAATGGCTAAAATAAGGGCTATTTCCGCTCTCAGTTCAGCATATTCACTATTAACATCTGCAAATTGATGTATTTCGTTAAATTCGGTTTCTGAACAGTACATGGCATAAGCGTATACAACAGCATTTATTGCTTTAGGTGTTGAGCTGCTAAGGCGCATTCTTTCAATGCCTGCATCAACTTGCTCTTTAGAATAGTATTGGTGTAAACCGTAATTGGCTTTTAAGTCTTGAGGTAACTTTCTAGCGTACTTTTTTATTAATCGTTTTTTTAGATATTGCTCAAACATGTTCAATCCTTGACCTATAAACAACAACATTCTTTATAGTTAAGGCTAGTTGGTTGAGCAATAAAATCAATTTTTAAATTGTAATCTTTCGTCATTGTTATCGGCCAACACCGAGTTACTTATTGTTTTAGTTTTTAATCAACTTCTTTAGGATTATGCATTGCCGTTAAAACATGATCTCGCCATTGGCCATTTATTTTCAAATAACGTTTTGCATACCCTTCTTCTTCAAAGCCAAGAGATGTTAACAACTTCTTAGAACGAGTATTTTCCGGCATATAATTTGCCATCACACGATTTAAACATAAGTTGTTAAACGCTATGTCTACTACATAACGGCATAAACTTGTCATTACGCCTTGCCCTTCATGATCTTCGTCTACTCCAAATCCGAGATAGCAAGCTTTAAATGGCCCTTGAATGACGTTAGTTAATGAACAACATGCAATAATATTGTGATCGGTCGCATTAAAAGCGGCAAAATGTGCACTTGTTTTAAGTTGATGTTCTTTATCATATTCGACAAGGCGTTTTTGCCAAGCTGCAATAGTATGATAATCATCACTTCGGCTAGGTTCCCAAGGTTTAAAGTGCGTTTGATTTTTAAAATAAAATTGCGAGAGTTTTGTTGCATCATCAATGACAATTCTTCTCACAATAACGTTAGGTGAATTTGTTTGGTTCATAACGATATTAATGCCCAGCAAATCATATTGCTGAGCACTGTAAGAATTTTGGTGTTAATAAATACGCGTATTGTAATACCAACTTATGTTATGCCAAGTTAAATCGACGCTAAGTTATTTGCCAATTCCTTTACTTGAGTTAGCGCGGACAATTTTGACGCTCTATGACGATCATCTGAAAATTCCTGATATTCAGACGCTATTTCAAAAAATTGTTCAGCCCCTAGATAAGGCGCAAGTTGTTCGATATGACTCGACAAATGATTTAAGTGGTATTTGTTTTCACCTTTTCTAAAGTTAAACTCTCCCCAAGAAGCCAGTAAAACTAAAGACTTTCCAGATAATATCGGCTCTAGTGGCTCGTCACCACGGGCTAAGTCAAAACTGAAAGTTTTATTAACTCGGATCACTTTATCAAACCATGCTTTTAGAACAGCTGGCATACCATAGTTGTACATAGGGCTGGCAATCACAATGATGTTAGCTTGTTTAATTTCTTCGATGTATTGGTCTGACATTTTTAGTACTGCTTTTTGTTCAGGTGTCAGCTCTGCTTTTTCAAATGCAGCGGCAATAAACTCCTGAGTAAGGAAACTTGGCGGATCAATTGATAAATTGCGATGAATAATCTCTACGTCGTGATAGCGCGACCTGAATTGTTCAAGAAAGCGCTCCCCTAATAAACGTGTGATTGATTGATGTTGTGTTTCCTCTTCTTTGAAGCTTCGAACACTCGACGTTATGTATAAAATGGTTTTCATGTGTTTTTCCCGATGAAGTAAAGGCACTTATTATCAGTGCTTGCTTATCAGTTCGACAATTGAGATATTACCTTTCATAGATAACTTAAACTTATTCATTGGTGCACAAGTGCTCTTTCACATTTCTTCCTTAAATTATTTAAGAACTTTTACGCTAGCGGCAAAACACTTAAGTTTCAAAACAGCCGCAACCATCTTAAATATAAGTCCTACAGCAGTTTCTCACCAAATAAAAGCGCTCGAAGAACAGTTACGCGTTACACTTTTTGAGCGACAAGTTAGGTCTATCACTTTAACATTAGCAGGACAAAAACTAGCAGATGCTTGTCACGTCAACTTAGCTGAGATTGATTATGTAGTTAAGCATTTAACACAAGATAAAAATGAGGTAAGCATTTCCTGTTGTCATTCTTTTGCCGCCCTTTGGCTCACGCCAAAATCTAGCCAATTTAACGTTAACATGCCCGAATATAGCTTAAATATATTTGCCAGCGATTCGCTAGTAGATATCGATAAAGAAAAACATCTCGATATTGCTATTCGATATGGAAGCACGGAACATGACAATAACGAAGATTTTTTATACACAGAAACCATTAGTTTATATCAAAGTGTGCAACACCCTGTTGTTAACTCAAGCCTGAAGAAAACGAATCAACAACTTTTCGTGACCTATTGGCCAGAAAATGAAATGCTTAACAATATTCCGTGGCAGCAGCATTTTGATGCAAGTGCCTATACAGTTAAAACCTTTCCTCAGGAATTTTTTGTATTGCAAGCTGTTATGACAGGCCAAGGCGTTGGTTTATTAAGCGATGTATTAGCAACAAGTGCTGTTGAACATGGCTGGATTACTAAAGTAGATAATACAAATTCTTTTAAGGGATACAGTTATTGGTTGCGAATAAGCCGCGAGCATCAAGAAAGTTTAAGGGTAAAACGCGCTACACAATGGATTAAACATGAATTTAGCAAACTAATACCAATTGAAATAACCAAGTAAATTGTTATTTATAACAAATAATTATTGATAACTGTTTGCTACAGTCGCGTATTAATATGTTATGTTTGATAAAAATACAAAAGGAATGTGTTATGTCTAGTCAGGGAACGTCCATTTTAAAGTCTGTCGCTGTTGGTTTGTTATGTATTATAGGTGGCTTAGCAGTTGGCTCCGGTAGCCATATGGCCTATTTATGGTTAACAGCGCCGCCACAAATCATTCAAATTGATAGTGCAAAACATTTCGTCAACACCAACGAAAAAGTCGTCATTTATGTGACACAATGGTGCCCTTACTGTAAAGAGCTCAAATCGTACTTAAATCAAAACAACATTGCCTATGTAGAAAGAGATATTGAAAGTGGTGATGACAACATTGTTGCTTTATATGATTCTATTGGTGCTAAAGGCATCCCTAAAATAGTTATTGGCAACATTGCCATTAATGGCTTTAACAAAGCTAAACTTGATGAAGAGCTAACTAAACTAAACCTACTTTAATCTTATTGGTAGTTGCTCATATCTGATCTTACCGTTTCAATGGATAAGTTTGGACTTTATCTGACAGGCAGCTATGAGCGAAAAACGAACGTTTAAGTTTTATAAATTCTTTTTTATTTCTTATCATAACTAGCAACTTGCCCCTATAGTCATGGAAACGACCCATTGGGTTGTTTTTATGTCTTGTGGAAAACACCACAGTTATAAATATACGATATGTAGCAACACCTTATAATTTATGATAAAACTGGTTCAATCAGATAAACGACTCAACCAATGGTAGAAAAACGCCCCGTGGGGTCGATATTAAGTTGTTAGGCCAAGTTTAAAAATTAGAGAATTTTCTTTTTATGAATGCATTTCCTACAGCACTGTTGATAGAGAGGCCGCTCATATATGCGTCGATATACGAGCTTTCAACAATTGTATTCGGTAGTGAAGGCTTAGCTAAGCTCTCTACAGGAGATGATAAGGATGAGTTTGATAAATTGCGTGTGCGTCATGAAATTGCACAAGCAAGCAAGTTGCTCATTGAAGTTGCAGTTGTTCTTAGAAATTTAATTGATAGTGATTCATGGCCAATGGATCCGATACATGAAATACGAGTCGAGCGGAGGCCTGAGATTAATGTTGGTGTAGTACGAAAAGGCTCAAAAAATGAAAAGGTACTAACTTTTAGGCAGGCATGTAACAAAATAATCCATGCAGAACATATTTCTTTTGGTATGAAAGAAATGCCAGGGAAAATGAAATGCCTAAATGGCTCCGTCGAGCTTCATGGTAAACGTAATAAAGATACTTGGGTTGCAGATATTCAAGTAGCTGATTTTATTAGAATGGCTGTCCGTCAACTATAGCCAGTAATGCAATTTAGCCGGGAAGGGCTAACAAGTGGCTGCAACCGACCGCAAAAACTGGCGTTATAACCCTAAAAAGGAATTTTCATGAAGCTTGTATCTGTAGAAATCGAAAACATACGCTGCTACAAAGACCGTGTTAAGGTTCAGATTGATGACCTTACTACGTTTATTGGCAAAAACGATATAGGAAAGTCTACAGTATTAGAAGCGTTAGAGATCTTCTTCAACAATGATACAGTGAAGATTAGCCAAGATGATGCAAACATCTCTAACGAGAATAAAGTGGTTTGTATCACCTGTGAATTCACGAATCTGCCAGACAGAATAATTCTTGATAGTGGGCATGAAACCACCCTAGGAAATGAATATTTATTGACGTCTGAGTCAACCTTAAAAATTAAAAAGACTTTTGATTGTGGAAAGAAAACACCAAGTTGTGATGTTTTTATTATTGCCCACCACCCGACAGCTGCTGGTGTAAGTAACTTACTTGAACTTAAAGAAAAAGATCTTCAGAAAATAATAAAAGATCAAGGCATTGATAGCGCCCTGAAAGGCAACCCTCTAATGCGAAAAGCTATATGGGATAATGCTAAAAACCTCGAACTTCAAGAAATAGAAATACCGGTAACAAAACCCAAGGAAGATAGCAAAAGGATCTGGGAACAACTTGATAAGTATTTGCCTTTGTTTGCTCTGTTTCAAAGTGACAGAAGTAGCAAAGATTCAGATGGAGAGGTTCAAGATCCTATGAAGGCTGCTGTTGCTACTGCAATAGCTGAAGTTAAGGATGATATCGAACGGATTCAGCAAAGAGTAAAAGCAAGGACGGAGGAGATTGCGAATAATACTCATAAAGCACTTGAAACCATTGATAAAACTCTTGCATCAGAACTAGTGCCAGATTTTATTCCGCCGACTCCAGCGAAATGGACAGGCTTATTTTCCGTAAGCCTTAGTACAGATGGTATACCATTAAATAAGCGTGGAAGCGGTGTGCGCCGATTGGTCTTAGTTAGTTTCTTTAAAGCTGAAGCAGAAAGGCTCCTCACACAAGGTAGCAAAAAAGGAATTATATACGCTGTAGAGGAACCTGAAACCGCACAGCATCCCAACAATCAAAAGATACTTCAACAAGCATTTTCAGATCTTGCGAGTGAACATAATTGTCAGGTAATACTTACGACTCATAGCCCTGGGTTTGCTAGTGATCTTCCAATAGAGGGTATTCGTTTCGTTACACGAGATGAAAATGAAAAACCTTGCATTGAAAGTGGTGTAGATGTACTCGGAAAAGTAGCTGAAGCTCTTGGCGTGACGCCAGATAGTCGAGTTAAGCTAATTTGTTGTGTTGAAGGTCCAACAGACGTCAAAGCATTAAAAGCTCTAAGCCGTGCATTACATCTGGAAGACAATTCGATTCCTGATTTAACTAATGATGATAGAGTCGCTTTCGTTGTTCTAGGTGGTGGTAATTTAAAACATTGGGTGAACGATAATTATCTAAAAGGTTTTGGACGCCCTGAATTGCACATCTACGATGCTGATGTGCCTAGCTATGTTGGTGTGATTGAGCAAGTTAATGCTCGTGGCGATGGTTCAATTGGTTTCATTACGCAAAAACATGAAATCGAGAGTTACCTGCACTCGGATGTAATAAAAGCGGCTTTTGATGTGGACGTTGTTGTAACAGATCACCCTAATGAAGATGGAAAAGCAACGCCTAAGGTTTTCGCAGAAGTATATTCTGTTGCACAGGGATATGATGGTGTTATGAAAGACAACAATGCCAAAATACGCCTCGCTGAAAGAGCTTTTCCACTTATGACTGCGGATATGATTCATGAGAGAGACCCTAATGGCGAAGTGAAAGAGTGGTTTACAACAATGGCTTGTTTTCTAAACTAGTGCAACGGGTTATAACAAATCAAATCACGCGGACGTAGCGTTGCTGCACCGGTGTTTGAAGCGTTAGTTCAATAAGGAAAGTCAACCTTGTCACTAATGACTATTTTGCTATTCATACCAGCATGCTTTGCTTTGAATATGGCGCCTGGTCCCAATAACCTTCTTTCGATGGCAAATGCAAAACGTTATGGCATCAGGACTGCTTGCTATGCTGGTATTGGTCGACTGGTTGCATTTGCAGGTATGATCACGCTGGCTGCTACAGGGCTGGCAACAGTGCTGTTTACGTCAGAAATATTGTTTCTTGTCATTAAAGTAGCCGGAGGAGTCTATCTACTTTGGCTTGCCTACCAGCTGTGGAGTGCAGCTCCAACTGAGGGCGATAGCGAGGCACAGGGAGGAAAAAGCTTCTTTCAACTTGCGAGACAGGAGTTTTTACTTGCTGCAGGAAACCCCAAAGCCATTTTGATTTTTACGGCTTTTCTGCCTCAGTTTGTTGATCCAGCGGGGTCTGTTGGATATCAGTTTTTGATTCTTGGCGTGCTATTTTTAATGCTTGAGTGGGTGGCAATAGCTGGGTACGCATTCTTTGGTAAAGCATTGCGCCATTGGTTCTCCCGACCATCTATGCGCCGGCTTTTTAATAGAGTTTGTGCTGGACTGCTTGGTAGTGCAGGAGTTGGGCTTTTGCTTGCTCGCCGAGAATAAACTAACAAAACAATTGAATTCTATCTCTGCGGGTGCCGGACGCTCGTTCCTCGCGCCGTTTATTGGTTACGTTAGCACCTTCCGTTTATGGCACAAAACAGCTCTTCACCGTCAGATTTGATTAAACTCTAAAAATCAAATCTGACAAATAAAGTTAAGACTTATTCATCTTATTCAATTTAATCAAGGGCTAAACCGCCCCATTGATTAATAAGACAGTTTAGCACACCACTTTTTTCAAGTTCTACAATAGCTAAGTTAATTTTTTTTAACGTTTCTTTAGATTGACTATTTTTACTTAGCATAAAATAAATTTCGCTCTCATAAACTGGCGTGCTTAAACGAGCTAGTTGCCCTTGTAAATTGTACTTTTTTTCAAACGCTTTAACGGTGACGGGATCTGCAACAATGACATCAATTTGCCTATTCATTAATTTCTCTATGTTCGTTTCTAAAGACAACGTTTTATAGAGGCGTTTTTTAACAGCAGGATGACGAGTAAGGCTTTCAAACTTTTCACCATAAAAATAACCTTCCTCAATGGCGATTTTGTATTGGTTTTTCGTAAAGTCTGTTAAATCAATTATCTGCTGGTTTATTTCTTGATAACGTCCGGTTTGAACAAACAAAGCTGCAACTTCTTTACGGTAAGGTTTTGAGTACAATACATAGTTAGCCCGCTCTTTGGTGAACGATGAACCGGCAGATAAATCAATGCCGCCCGTTTTGAGCAACTTTAAATGGCGCTTCCATGGTATTTTTGAAAATTGAATGTCATAGCCTGCGGCTTTAGCAACGGCTTTAGTAATATCAACGTCTAGACCAACGACGCCTTTATCTTTGTCAAAATACTGGTATGGATACCACATGTTCCATCCAATGCTTAAAGATTTGCTATTTTGATCTGGAAGCGCATTTGCTGTTACTTGATTACATAACATCGTCAATAGGACAAGTAATAAACAACGCTTCATAACTAATGCTTCCTATAGGCCAAACATTATGTTGTTATTTACCTGATGCTCTTTAATTTAAGCTAACTAAGTAAACAACAACATCTATTAAGCTTAGGAAAAATCTGTCGCTAGTCAACGCTTGGGGTAAAAATCCAGTTTGAGATCTCTTGATTGACTTGTTTTTGATACTTTCTCAAGCCGTGATCGCCACCTTTATACACCACTAATTTATGCTCACGGTCTAATTGGGTAAGTTTTTTATCCATGTCTGTTGCATGAACTACATTTACCCTTTTATCTTTATCACCGTGCAACAATAGAATTCGAATATTTTTATCAAGCGAATCGACCCACTTTATCGCAGAGCGATTAAACAATTGCTGCGCTTTGTCATTTTCATAATTGGGAATGCGTTGTTGATAAACGTTTTCCATCTCAGGGCGAATAGTTAGTCCTTTTTCTAGGTCTGAATTTCCCGCCCATATAACCAAAGAATCAATATCGTTTCTTTCTTTTGCTACCATATAACTTGTCATGCCACCACGACTAACACCTATCATATCTATGTTGCCTGGTTTGACTTGAGGTAATGTTTTGGCAATATCTATCAGTTGATGTACGTCTTGAATATCTTTGCCACCAAATTCATCTTGCTTTCTGTATTGGCTACCCACCACGATTGCCCCCTGCTTTACTAAAGGCATTTGTCGTAGCATTTGTAAAATAGACTGTTTACCAAAGTCACCATTTCCCCCACGATTAAAAACAACCAATGGTTGAGGTTCTTTGATGTTTTTCGCTGCGACTAAAAACCCTTCGACTTGTGCGTCAAATGATTGGTAAGTGATAAGTAAACAAGTCACATTCTTTTTAGTTGCTTGATATTTTTTTTCAGGGAACATGCGCGACAGTTTTTCTACGGTTAGATGATTTGCCATACGCCCATAATTTTGTTTTTGCTCAACAACGATAGAATCTAAAAATCCTTGGTAGGTACTACGATGATCATCAAAGCATGATTTAACACTTTTAACATTGCCGTTTTCAGCCAGCGACTGCGCAATATTGTTAGATTCAGCTGATGATGCTGTTGCAACAAGTAATGATGATAACAACATTCCATTTAATAAAGTTTTCATTATATAATTCCTAATCTTATGTGCCGATTTATGTATTCATCATAAAAATATTTAATCGTTTATGGTTGAACAAATCTACCAAAGTAAATAAATACTCGATGAAGGCATGGCAACGAGTCGACAAATGGATTGCAATGAAAACCCCAAATACAGTACTTAATCAGCATTATGCTTTGCTTATACATGTGTCGGTATTATTGTTGTTAACTGTTTTATCTTTATTTGTAAGTCACGCCATATCTGGAAAAATGGTTCCTGCTAACTTTTTTGCTAACCAAGTTTGGCAAGGGTTGGCTATCAATATGGCTAGTTATAGCCTAGTTTATTTCCTAGTTAACTTAAACAATTCCAAGCGATGGTTAAAAACTTTATTAATTACATTTAGTTGGTTAGTTGCTGTCAGCTTTACCGTTTGGCTAGATACCGTTCAACTAAAGCAATATAACGAACCTTTGTTATCACACCATGTGTTTTATTTTTTATTGGTAAATACCGTAGTAAAAAGTGTATTTGGTTTAGCGGCTTTATTTGCTTGGATGATTATCAACTTGATCCGTCAAAAACTAAATTTTGATGAGTTGCAACTAAACACCCTTCAAACACAAATGAGTTTGCTAACGAGTCAAACCAATCCTCATTTTCTTTTTAACACCTTAAACGCGCTATACGCAAAAGCTTATAAAACACAGCAGCATGAATTGGCTACCGATATTGGTCAACTGTCTGCACTAATGCACTACAGTTTTACTCAAACTCAAAAACCATTAGTACAGCTAGAAGATGAAATCGATCATATCGAAGCATTTATAGCAATGCAGAAACTACGATTAAATGGCAAAGTTGACGTAAGTTTCCACTATGGTCCTTTAGCGTGCGATATTAAAATTCCACCTATGTTATTAAATCCAATAATTGAAAATGCCTTCAAATATGGTGTTAACAACCAAGATAAATCCTCGATCGATATCTCATTAAATTTTGCTGACAATTTATTAACTCTAAACGTGACCAATGTCGATTTTAGTGAGCAAATAAAAGCGAGTACGGCGTTTATTCAAAGCGGAACGGGTTTAACAACGCTAACTCGACGTTTGTCATTACTTTTTGATGATAATTACACGTTTAAAACACATAAAGACACAGGTCTATTTAACGCGAGTTTAACCATACCATGCCAATAAAAGTTGTATTGCTAGACGACGAATCACACGTCACCGAATTATTAACCCAATACTGTAATAGTATTGAAGCCATTGAGCTAAAGGCATGTTTTTCTAATCCAGCTGACGCGTTACATTACATTAATACACATGATATCGATTTACTTGTTTCCGACATCAACATGCCGCTTATTTCAGGGCTTGATGTCGTTAAATCTTTAACTAAACAAATAAAAGTTATTTTTATCACAGCCCACAGTGAATATGCTGTTGACGCTTACGAAGTAGATGTTGTTGACTACATTGTTAAACCTGTTTTGTTACCAAGGTTTGTAAAAGCTATTGGTAAAGTACAACAAGCCCTTAATGCACAAACTCCAACACAAAATACTGTTAACCAACCCCGATATATCTTTGTAAAAGATTCAGGTATCAAAAAGCGTATTTTGTTAGATGACATTCTTTATTTACACGCACAAGGAGACTACACCGAGATATTCCTAAACTCTGGCAAGTTGTTCCTACTTGGAAATTTATCATCTTTTGAACAAAGTTTACCTTCGCAAGAATTCATTCGAATTCACCGTTCTATCATTGTAAATATTGCCAAAGTAGATGCGATAGACAAAGATCATTTAATGATTGGTAACATCGACTTAACGATTGGAAAAACTTATCGTTCGACAATTGAAGCGATGTTTTAGCACAGAAAGAATAGCAAATTGTTTCTCAGTTGAGATTAATCTTAAATGACGAACAAAGGTTAAGTCCCCCTGCCTTATTCATATAAAATGCACCACGAGCTTTCTTACACTTTCGCTTTAAAAAATTCGAGCTTGTGAACAAGCATAGCCAATAATTAAATTGAAATTAAACGGTACTTTTTACGTTCTATTAGCAATTGTGTTCTACAATTCTTTAAAAGAACTAACGGGTAATATTTATGTCGTTTTTTGCCACATTGTTAGTAAGTTCAGCGTTAAATACTGCACACACCATAACACCGGTAACTTTCTGTTATGAAAACAGAGAGTTGTTGCCGCATTATGCCAAACCTGCCCTACAATCTGATGTTGTGCCTGCAGTAAAACCCGGCGCCGCCATCGAAATATTACAGCTGTTAGACAAAGATACGCCTTCGGTAACATTTACCTACGTTCGAATGCCGTGGAAACGCTGTTTGAAAGAAATTAAACAAGGTAAAGTTGACGCTGTTATTGGCCGATTCACCCCTGAAAGGCAAAAGTTTTCGGTATTTCCTATTGCAGACGAACAGCCTGATCCTAAGCGTGCATTTTCTGTCGCCTCAGGATGTTTGGTATATAACAATAGCCATAATATAAAGTGGGATGGCACAACCATTACACTGCCAAAATTACTGACTATGGCGCTACCACGAGGTTACAGCAGTATTGAGCGATACAAAAACATGGGCTTTGACGTATACACTGTTGATTCGTTACAAAAAGCTCAGGAGTTGTTGCTTAACGACAAAGTTGACGCTTCAATAGCCCATTGTGGTCGTAAAGATTTTCCTAAGCACATTACACTCAACCCACTACCAATTAATAGTAGTTATGGTTATTTAGTGTTTAGCAAACAATTCTACGCTGCTGAAAAAGAAAAAATCGATATACTCTGGAAAAATTTATCAAAAATAGATAAACAATCCTTTTATGATAAGTACCTTTAAACAAAATAACTTATACAGATTTTAAAGATAAAATCTCGCTGCAAGCATTGCCAAACAAGACTTTCTTCTTATAACGTTACTGTACTAACCCAATTTCCAGTACTATATTTTAGATTACGCCACCTGTTTGACGTTTTTAGGAGCGTAAGCGATGCATCTGTTAATTAAGTTAGCTTTGGCTGTCACTTTTGTCCTCAACTTCAGTTTGTTGATTAAGGCGACAGCAAATGACAATACTCTTTTACCTACTCGCAGCATGTCATTACATGTTAGCAAGGTTGAATATTCCTCTAATACCGTATTGGTTAAATATAAACCTCATGCCAATGTGCAAGATAAGACCAGAGCACACCAACTAGTTAACGCTAGTAAGGCCAAGGCTTATGGCGTAGTCAAAGTGCTAGAAAAACTAACGCTCAGCTCAAACAGCTCGGTTGAACAAGCGATAGAAAAACTTCAGCATTTACCTTTTATTGAATATGCAGAGCCAGATTATAAAGTTAGCACTACAACCAACGACTCTCACTACAGTTTACTTTGGGGGCTAGAAAACATCGGCCAAACAATACAAGGAAGTGTGGGTACACCCAATGCGGATATTGATGCCGACCTTGCCTGGGGTATCTATTCAAACAACGGCACGGTAATAGTTGCAGTGATAGACACAGGGGTTAACTATTTGCATCCAGATCTTGATAACAATATTTGGGTTAACGCAAATGAAATTCCCAACAATAACATTGATGATGATAACAACGGTTATATTGACGATGTACACGGGGTCGACTTTTTTGCCAATGACGGAGATCCGATGGATGAAGATGGCCATGGTACCCATGTGTCAGGAACCATTTGTGCTGAAGCTGAAAATGCTCAAGGTGTTGTTGGTGTTGCACGAAACTGTCAAATAATGGCGCTACGTTTTATCGGCCCTAATGGCGGTTATACAAGCGATGCTATTGAAGCGCTCAATTATGCAGTAATGATGGGCGCAAAAATTTCCAATAATAGCTGGGGTGGTGGTGGATATTCTCAAAGTTTAGTAGCCGCCATTCAAAATGCCGCAAATCAAGGCCACCTTTTTATCGCTGCTGCAGGTAACGACGGGGTTAACACAGACAGTGCGCCACATTACCCTTCAAGTTACTCACTTGACAACATTATATCTGTTGCTGCGACTGATAATAAAAATCAACTGGCTGGCTTTTCAAACTATGGTATTAACAGTGTGGATGTTGGTGCTCCAGGCGTTAACATTGCAAGCACTATGTTAAACAGCTATTACTGGAGTAGCGGCACTTCTATGGCTGCGCCTCACGTGTCTGGGCTTGCCGCTCTGCTATTAAGTCAACATCCTACTTGGTCTTATGGAGAAATTCGTGATCATATACTTAGCACCGGCGTTAGTATTCCATCGTTAACAAATAAAACATTAACAGGTAAGTTAGTGAATGCCTTTAATGCGTTAAATCAACAAGTATTACCACCTGTTGCCCCCACTAATTTACAGGCTCAAACCGTTAGCCATGAAGAGATACAGCTTAGTTGGTTGGATAACGCTGATAATGAAGCCAGCTATACCATAGAGCGAAGCATCAATTCAGGTGCAACTTGGTCAACACTGGTATCCTTACCTGCGAACACTACCAATCATAGCGACTTAGGGCTAGCAGCGGATACGCGCTACGATTACAGAGTTTTTGCAAGCAATAGCGCTGACAACTCACCATATTCAAATGAAACCAGTGCCACAACGGACATAATGCCAACAAATATCACTGCGTTAGCAAGTGGAGAAATTTTTACTTTTGGCACAATCAATGGAACTTATATCAACACATGGCAACTGGATAACTCGACTCAAACGCTCACTGAAAGAGAGTCTGGTGGTAAACCTGCCAATCGATATAGTCACTTGCAACATACTTGGACGTTTTCAACTGCGCCAGGTTTAATGACCTTCATCGTAAACGCAGCAACGAGTAACTCACTTGATAATGACAACTTCGTCTTTAGTTATTCATTTGATGGTAATGAATTTACCGACATGCTGACATTAAACTCTGGGGATAGCGGCCAATTTAGTTACGCATTTTCACCTAGCACTAGTAGCCAACTTTGGATACGAGTAGAAGATACTAACCGCTCTCCCGGTAACAAGTCACTTGACGAATTAGTCATTGATCATATGTATGTTTTAATTGAAACTAACCAAGGCACCCCGCCAGTCGCGCCCTCTAATTTACAGGTTAGCAGTATTGAAGGGACAAACATTGATCTAATTTGGACTGACAATGCCCTTGATGAAACAGGCTTTTCTGTTGAACGTACTCTAAACGGTGAAAACAATTGGCTTGAAATAGCAAACTTACCTACTGATAGCAACAGCTATCAAGACTCTGCTCTATCACCGACCACACAATATCAATATAGAGTTAGAGCATATAATTTTGGCGGTAATTCGCCATATTCAAACACAGTTAATGTCACAACAGGAAGTTCTAGCGAATTACAGCTAACCGCAAATGGCTATAAAATTAAAGGGTGGCAGTATGTTGACCTTTCCTGGTCAGGTTTACCCGGAGCCGTTGATATTTATCGCAACGGGCAAATCATATTCACGACAACAAATAGCCAATTTACTGATGAACAAATAGCAAAAGGTTCAAATTCTTACGAATATTTAGTTTGTTATCAAGCGACGCAAAACTGCTCTACGACAACATTCGTAACATTCTGATGATACGCTATAATCAAAAAGGCACTTTAAGTGCCTTTTTTGTATAACTTAAAAAACTAAGAGAGTAATATGTTGAAACAACACCCCCTTAAAATTCACGAAACTCACTCCTCTTGTTCTTGCAAGCATTGCGCTATACGGCTGCGGTGGCGGCTCTTCTTCAGGAGATAGTTCTTCTCCAGTGTTAGAACAACCATCTAATGCTGTAGTTTTCTCTTTAGGTGTCAGTGATGACGCTGTTGACGACGCCATTGTCGTCTCAATTGAGATAGATAGCATTACTTTAAAGCCTGTAGATTCATCTCAAGGTACGACAGAAGTTGTAATTGACCAGTTTACTGATGAGTCTGACCAAACAGTGGATACCATCAAAGTTAACTTGCTAGACTACCAAGGCGCAAGCCAGCTCAAAATTATTGACGAGCTACAAAACATTGAGGTTATGCCAGGTGATTACACTATGGAGCTTACCGTAATAGACGAAGGCTCTTATGTCATGTTAGATAATGATACAAACGAATATGCAATAAAAGTTCCTAGCTCTAGATTGAGATTAGGCGAGTTTGTTGTCATTGAAGGTGCTGAGCAATCGGGAGAAATTCCAGCATATACCTTAGAATTCGACCTAAAAAAATCGTTAGTTCAACGTGGTAAAGATCCTGCCAAAAATGGTTTTATTATTAAGCCTCACGGCGTTCGTGTGGTAAGTGATGCTGGTACTATTTCTGGCACTATTTCCGCTGATAATACAAACCTTGGTCAATGTGCAGTATATGCTTATGAAGGTCAGCCAACACTCTTAGGTGACCTGTACGACACCGATGATGAAGAGTTTGAAGGTGAAGGACCTGACGCAACAGCGCCTTTTGCTGCTGCTAGTGTTCTTGCTGATGGTACTTATGAAATTGGATTTGTTCCTGTCGGAAGTTACACCGTTGCGTTATTTTGTGACCAAGCGACAGACGACAACATTCAGTTTGATGGTCTAACAATCCCAACTCCAGATGGCAATCAAACAACAGTTGACGTAACGGCTAATCAAGTCACAACTGTTGATTTTTAACAGTCCTATAAACCTATAACATGATGGCTTAAAACATTATTTTATAGTACGCCTTGGTTGGTAGTATGGGGCTAAAGGTCCTTTTCTGCCAACCATTTATACATGATATAACTGTCTACTAATCCCTTGGTTTTATGTTGATATGCTTTGGGGATTGTACCAATAATGTCAAAACCTAACTTTTGCCATAATCTAATGGCGACCTCATTTGTTGAAACAACAGAATTAAACTGCATCGCCTTAAAACCAAGTGTTAAAGCCCTTTGCTGCGAATGTAAACATAGTTGACGAGCAACACCTTGACCACGTGCATGTTTGGAAACCATATATCCACAATTAGCAATGTGATTACTTGGTCCCATGGCATTGGCTTTTAAATAATAACTGCCTAATACAATATCATTTTCAACTAAGACGTAACTTTCCAATGGTTGTTCTACCCAAATTGAATATGCTTGTTGTTGACTCATATCGGGATCAAACGCATAGGTTTCTTGAGCTGAAACTATTTCTTTAAATTCTGGCCAAAATGATAAGAATAAATTTTTGTTTGTTTTTTCAAAGTTCATCATGTTGTTACATTGACGCTAACGTCTGTTTGTCTCTAGTTATAGCTTTGCTTTCATGCTGTTCAAGCTCAATAAGCCGAATAGCTGAAACCGCATTAATCGCTGGCTCAGGTGTTATTGTATAGGTTGGAAATATATGGTTAAAAATGGCTAAAGCACGGTTCATATGAAAACCAGAAGTGACCAATAGCAAGTTATCAACCTTTAGGTTACTAAGTATAGGAGCAGATAAAGTGGCATCTTCTATGGTGAATCGGCTAAGAGCAGAAGGTAAAAAGCGTTCTTTACTAATTCCTTTACGCTGTAAGTAAGATTGTGTTAATTCGCTGTGATTAAAAGCAGACTGATTAAAGTGTTCACTATGGCCACCAGTACAGAGGATTTTTGCCGTTGGAAACTGTTCAGCTAATTGTGTCGTTTTTTCACACCTTGCGATGGCAATGTCTGACAAGTTGCCTTGCTCATCATTTGGCCCGCCTAGTTGAATAATCACCGTTAATCCGACCGACTGTTTGTTATTTTCCATATCCACACGTTGTCCATTTGACCTAACATGGGTTAAACAGATATTTGTTTATGCCCTACTTTTAGCTATTATGCCGTGATCTTTGTTAAAGTCTAAAGCATTAACGTTACTTTTTTCACTAGAGTTTGAATATTACTTCAAACTCAATACACACTATTGGCATTTCGGTTGTAGGTTCCATATCAAAGGGGGCTAACTCCCTTTGATAATAAAGCCAATGCACTTCTTTCCAATACGTTAAAGATTTGTCACCTTCACCTTCTTTAAATGCATAGGCCTGACTAATCTTGTTAAACGCAACTAGCTTTACCGACTTTGTTTGAATAATTGCTAAGGCTTCACCCTGCCAATTAGTGATCAAATCAAGATCGCCAACTTGCGGCATCGGTTCTTTTCGTCGCTCAATACCCCACAAAGAAGGTGAAGTTGCTTGTTTATCGCCAGATAACACCAATTCACCACAATCATTTGCATCGATTTCATTATCACAAAAATGCCAAACAGGTATGTCTTGAACGACCTCAGGATTTTCTAATCGAAAAGCATTAAGCATATTAATGACAGAAGTAGATTGAGATTGCATATTTCTCTTTTTATCAGTTAAGCCTATGTTTTATTAAACCATAAAAAAACCCAGCTCATGCTGGGTTTTTCTATATTTTGTCTAAATTAGCTATTTACATGCTTTAGGGCTTGTACTGCTAAATCAGTTATTTTGGACCAGTTTTTCTGAGCAATAATCTCGTCAGAAACCAACCAAGAACCACCACAACATAAAACATTTTTTAATGCTAAGTAGTTGTTAATATTGTCAAGGTTAATACCACCCGTTGGACAAAAGCGAATATCAGGGAATGGACCACCAATAGATTGTATCGCTTTTACACCACCAGATGCTTCTGCCGGAAAAAACTTAAAATGATCATAGCCACAATCTATTCCGTCCATCAGTTCTGAAATAGATGATATACCAGGGATTAAAGCGACATCACCTTCTTTACCTGCTTGCAATAGATCTTTTGTTAAGCCTGGGCTAATAGCAAATTTTGAACCTGCATCAGCTGCACGTTGCAACAAATCACGATTTGTCACTGTACCTGCCCCAACAACAGCTTCTGGTAATTCTTTGGCTATTTTTGCAATGACATCTAATGCCGCAGGAGTACGAAGCGTCACTTCCAAGACTTTGATATCTGCTGCTAATAACGCTTCTGCAATAGGTAAAGCATCTTCAACATCTTTAATCACTAACACAGGAACGATTGGTCCTAGTGCAAACAGTTCTTTTGGCTGGATCTGCCATGTATTAGCTAACGTCATAATTCCTCTTTATTATGTTGTCGAAGATAGGCCGATGCACCCAAGATGCCTGGTTGCGATTCTGTGATCACAAACGTTGGAATATTTTGGTTAAATTGAGCAAGGCGACCTTTGCTCTCAAACCGACTTCTAAATTCACTTTGATTAAAAAATTCAATAAATCTTGGCACTATGCCACCAGCAATATAAACGCCACCAAAACTTGCTAAAGTTAGCGCTAAATTACCAGCGAAACTGCCCAATATTTTGCAAAATTGTTCGAGTGTCTCAAGGCAAACAGAGCATTCATTGCTTAATGCTTTTTCAGAAATTTCACTTGCTGAAAGTTCAGGCAAGTCAACGCCTTTAATCGACACTAAAGCTTGGTAAATTTGTTCAATCCCTAAGCCAGAAAGTAACTGTTCATAAGAAACATGTGCATATTTTTGACTTAAATATTCAAATATTTTTACTTCAGTTTCATCAATAGGAGCAAAATCGACATGACCACCTTCACCGCTCAAGGCAATCCATTTACCAGCAACAGAAACAACGTTGGCAACACCTAACCCAGTACCTGGGCCACAAATAGAAATTGGTTTGCCCGATTGTGCTTCGCCAGCACCAATTTGTACTTTTTGTTGTTCAGTTAAAAACGGCACCGCATAAGCAATTGCGGTGTAGTCATTAATAACAAGCAGTTTATTGAGATTAAGCTGTTCTTTTAATTCGCTTTTGGAAAACTGCCAAGGCAAATTAGTCATTTGGATCAAGTCATTCTCAACAGGACAAGCAATTGCAAAACATGCGTTTATTTTGCTGTCACTAATATGGTTATCAGCCAAATAGTGCTCTACTACCGCTTGTAAACTGTCAAAGTCTCTGCATTGATAAACCGTGATTTCATTTACTTCACCATTGGCTCTAGCGATACCCAAACGGATATTTGTACCACCAATATCAGCAACTAAATTAAATACTGATTGACTCATGCTTCAAGCCCTTCATCAAACAATGAACAAGCTCCTGTATCAGCAGTGCTTAGGTTTCTGCGCATAAAACCAAATATTTCACGCCCCATTCCTTCATGATGACCATTTACTTGGAACATGGAGTTTTCACGTTGCGCTAATTCAGCTTCATCAACTAATAAGGTTAATTCACCTGTTTCACCATCAACTAATATTTCATCGCCATTTCGTACTTTTGCGATTAAGCCACCGTCTAGCGCTTCTGGGCAAAGGTGAATAGCCGCTGGCACTTTACCTGAAGCTCCAGACATACGACCGTCTGTAACTAGCGCAACTTTGTAGCCCTTGTCTTGTAACACGCCTAATGGTGGTGTCAGTTTATGAAGTTCTGGCATGCCTCGAGCTTTTGGACCTTGAAACCTAACAACAGCAACAAAATCTTTTTCTAGCTCACCTGCTTTAAACGCAGCTTCTAATTCATGTTGATCTTCAAAAACAACGGCTGGTGCTTTAATAACAAAACTGCCATCTCTTAAAGAAGACGTTTTTAATACCGAGGTACCTAAGTTACCTTTTAATACTTTTAAGCCACCATCTGGTTTAAATGGAGCTGCTGGTGTTGCAATGACTTCTGGATCGCCAGAAACTTCAACACAGTCAACCCATTCAAGCTTACCGTCTATTAACTCTGGCGTTTTGGTATAACGCTCAAGGCCAGAACCACAAATAGTTTCAACATCTGGATGTAATAAACCAGCGTTCAGTAATTCTTTGATTAACAACGCCATACCACCTGCTTGGTGGAAATGGTTTACATCGGCGTGACCGTTTGGATAAATACGTGTTAACAGAGGTACTGCATCTGATAAATCATTAAAGTCTTGGAAATTAATGATGATGCCAGCCGCTTTTGCAAAAGCAATAATGTGCATGGTTAAGTTTGTTGAACCCCCCGTCGCTAAAAGTGCAACTATTGCATTAACAATCGACTTTTCATTGATCATTCGTCCAACTGGCTGATAGTTACCTGATTGCAACGTTAGACGTGTAACTTGTCTAGCCGCCGCTTTAGTTAATTCATCACGTAACTGAGTGTTTGGTGGCACAAATGATGCTCCCGGCAAATGCAAGCCCATCACTTCTACCACTAACTGGTTAGAGTTAGCTGTACCATAAAACGTACAAGTACCTGCTGAGTGATAAGAAGCTGACTCAGCTTCTAATAGCTTATCTTCGCCAATTTCACCTTTAGCAAATTGTTGTCTAACTCGCGCCTTTTCCTTGTTTGGAATACCTGAAGGCATAGGGCCAGCCGGCACAAAAACAGTTGGTAAATGGCCAAATGTCATTGACGCTATCAGTAGTCCAGGAACAATTTTGTCACAGATTCCAAGCATTAAAGCGCCATCAAACATATTGTGTGACAAAGCTACAGCTGTTGACATAGCAATGACGTCACGGCTCATCAAACTCAAATCCATACCTGGTTGACCTTGAGTAACACCATCACACATTGCAGGCACGCCGCCAGCAAACTGGGCAACGCCTCCAGTTTCACGAACAGCTTCTTTAATGATTACTGGATACGTTTCGTAAGGCTGATGTGCCGAAAGCATATCGTTGTATGCAGATACAATGGCAATATCAGAGTGATTAATGCCACGCAAAATGTCTTTGTCTTGTTTGCTACAAGCAGCAAATCCGTGTGCAAGATTACCGCAAGATAAACTTGCACGATGCACTGTTCCTGTTTTAGCTCTTTCGATCTTGTCAAGGTATGCTTGACGTGTATCTTTACTTCTCGCAATGATGCGTTCAGTAATTTCAACTATTTGCTGATTCATAATTTACTCCGCCCAAAATACTTGCGTATTGATTTCTGGGTCGTGTAGGAATGCTCTTATTGGCATTTCTCTTTTATCGTCATTGGCCAACGCTTTATTTAACACATCCATTTTAGCTTGCCCGCTAATGTGCAATATCACGTTTTTACTTGGTTTTAGGTACGAATAACTGAATGAAATTCTGTCGTGCGGCGCAGTTTTTGGCACTACTTTTAAAAGTGGTGCTGTCGTTGCTGATAAACATTCATCGATCTGGTCACTGCACGGGAATAATGAGGCTGTATGGCCGTCTTCACCCATACCTAGAATTAAAACATCCAAAGGTAGTATGGAAGACTTTGCTGCTAAATTAAGGTCTGCCAAAGTCTCATGCGTTAACTGTTCACCTTGTTTTAGATGAAAAAACTTCGCGTTAGTTGCCTTATTTTGAATAAGATTTTCGTAGACCAGTTTAGTATTACTGGCATCACTATCAATATTGACCCAACGCTCGTCTGCAAGTGTTACCGTGATTTCACTCCACGGTAGATCTTTATTTGAAAGCGCTTGAAAAAAGCCTTTTGGCGTAGAACCACCCGACACGGCAATACTAGCTCTACCATGTTGTGCAACTGCTTTTGCAAGAATATCGGCAACTTTATCTGCAAGTGTATTGTCTAGTTCAGCTCTCGTCGTAAATTCATTAATTTCGTACATGTTTTACTCCACCCACTGTCTATCGTCACGTGCAATTAAAGAAATAGAGGAGACAGGTCCCCATGACCCTGCCGCATATGGCTTAGGTGCTTCGTTTGTTGATTGCCATGCTTCAATAATACCGTCTGCCCATGTCCATGCGGCTTCAACTTCATCGCGACGAACAAACAGAGATTGATTACCGTTGATCACTTCAAGCATTAAACGCTCGTAAGCATCAATAACACGTTGATCTTGATAAATGTCAGAGAAACTTAAATCCAATTTGTTTTCATGAATGTTAAGTTGCGACGCGATCCCTGGGATCTTATTCATCATTTGTAACTCAACACCTTCATCTGGTTGTAAGCGTATCGTTAGCTTATTGCACGGTAATTCAGCAAAGCTTTCTTTAAAAATGTTGTGAGGCTGTGGCTTAAAGTGCACAACAATTTCACTGTGTTTTGCTGGCATACGTTTACCCGTACGCAAGTAAAATGGCACGCCTGACCAACGCCAGTTGTCAATTTCAGCTTTAATAGCAACAAAGGTTTCAGTATTACTCGCTTTGTTAGCGCCTTCCTCATTTAAATAACCAGGTACTGGGCCACCATTTAAAAAGCCATCAGTGTACTGACCACGCACGGTCGTATCTTTAATGTTATGGCGATTAATTGGCACAAGTGCTTTAATTACTTTAAGCTTTTCATCACGAATGCTATCTGCACTTAAATCTGCCGGTGGTTCCATTGCAAGCAGCGAAAGTATTTGCAATAAGTGGTTTTGAACCATGTCTCGCATTTGACCTGCTTCATCGTAAAAACCCCAGCGCCCTTCTATACCCACACTTTCTGCTACAGTAATTTGCACATGATCGATACAGTTTCTGTCCCAGTTAGTCGTGAATAACGAATTAGCAAAACGTAACACTAATAGGTTTAATACAGTTTCTTTACCTAAATAATGATCGATACGGTAAATCTGATTTTCTTTGAAATAACGAGATACTTGGTCGTTAATTACTTTAGACGATTCTAGGCAGTGGCCAATTGGCTTTTCCATCACTACGCGGTCAGCATCAGTTACTAAGCCGGCATTTTTAAGACCATCAGTAATATCACCGTAAATAGCTGGTGGCGTAGAGAAGTAATAAATACGAGTTTCATGCCCACCTGCTAACGTGTCAGCAAGCGCGCTGTAGCTATCTGTTTCTTTAAAGTCTAGTTGTTGGTAAACCAAACGAGCGGTAAATCGATCTAACGTTTCCTTGTTTAATCCTTCTTTGACAAAAGATTCTAAATTCTCAACAACAAATGCGGTAAATTCTTCTAGGGATTGTTCTTGACGAGCAACACCAAGGATACGACTTTCGTCATTTAACAAACCAACGTTATCTAGTTGATACAGTGCAGGTAAAAGTTTGCGGCGCGACAAGTCGCCAAGGGCACCAAAGAGGACAATTTCACTAGCCGACTGTTGTTCAGTATTTTTCATATGGAGAGTTCTCTCGATTTATCGTTTTCTTTGTAACTAAACTACATTTATTCATAATTTAGCGCTTGTTGAGCGCTCAGTAAAGAACTTTTTGTAATTTTACTACATATTTAGTAAAGGTTTAGGTATTTTAACATAGGAAGCAATTTTAGCTGCTTTATATTATTAAACATTTGCAAATTTTTGCCATTTTGATTTATATTGAGTGGCAAAATGAAATAAATTTTCATTATTTCTGTTCTTTGCGCAGAAATTTAATTACAGTGAATAAAAAGATCTAGGATACTAATGCATGAATATTTTAGAAAAAATTGCGAATGAACTAGACAGTTTTAGCAAATCAGAGCGTAAAGTTGCTGAAGTTATTTTGTCTTCACCCAATACAGTTATCCATGCAAGTATCGCAGCACTTGCTAAGCAAGCTAATATAAGCGAACCCACAGTAAACAGGTTTTGCCGTCGATTAGATACTAAAGGATACCCTGACTTCAAACTGCATTTAGCGCAAAGTTTGGCTAACGGCACTCCTTATGTCAACCGACACGTTGATGAAAATGATACGGCGGATGAATACACTGCTAAGATATTTGAATCAACCATGGCTAGTTTAGAATTAGCACGTAAAAGTTTAAATACTGGCACTATTAATCGCGCAGTTGATTTATTAACTCAAGCGCACAAAATTTCATTTTTTGGTTTAGGCGCATCTGCTGTTGTCGCACATGACGCACTAAATAAGTTTTTCAGATTTAACGTACCCGTTGTTTACTTCGATGACATATTAATGCAACGAATGAGTGCCATTAATAGTCAACAAGGTGATGTCGTTGTACTGATTTCACATACCGGCAGAACAAAATCATTAGTTGAAGTTGCAAGTCTGGCTAAAGAAAATGATGCAACGGTTATTGGTATCACTACAGAAGGTACGCCTTTGGCAAAGGAATGTAATATTGTCCTTTCAGTTGATGTTGCCGAAGACACAGATTTGTATATGCCTATGTCATCAAGGATCGCACAACTTGCGCTCATTGATATTTTAGCAACTGGCTTTACATTACGACGCGGAACGAAATTTAGAGATAACCTTAAAAAGGTTAAAGACAGCCTAAGAAGCTCACGTTTCGAGCGCAAAGAATAATAACAAAGGTAACGTAACACGTTGCCTTTTTCACTATATATACCCGATTTTAAAGAAGGATAAAAATGCCTAGACGAACTAAAATTGTTGCCACGTTAGGGCCGGCAACAGAAGACAGAGAAATGTTGAAAAAAGTGTTAGCGGCTGGTGTTAACGTTGTTCGCTTAAATTTTTCACATGGTAGCGCCGAAGATCATATTCAGCGCGCAAATTTAGTTAGAGAACTTGCTGCAGAACTTGGCATTTACGTCGGCATTTTAGGTGATTTGCAAGGACCAAAAATTCGTGTTTCTACGTTTAAAGATGGCCCTATTCAGTTAATTGTAGGCGATCACTTTGAACTTGATGCTTCATTACCTAAAGGTGAAGGTTGCCAAGAAAAAGTCGGTATTGACTATAAAAACTTACCTAATGACGTTAAAGCCGGCGATATCTTGCTACTTGACGATGGCCGCGTTCAACTTAAAGTGTTAAGTACAAATGGCACTTCTGTACATACTGAAGTGACTGTTGGTGGTCCGCTGTCAAATAACAAAGGTATTAACCGCCAAGGCGGTGGATTAACAGCACCTGCGTTAACAGATAAAGATAAAGAAGATATTAAAACAGCAGCTAAAATTGATGTTGATTTTCTTGCGGTATCCTTCCCAAGAGATGCAGCAGATATGCGTGAAGCACGTTTGTTGGCTCAAGAAGCAAACTGTAACGCACGTTTAGTTGCTAAAATCGAACGAGCGGAAGCTGTAAATGACGACAAAGTGCTTGATGACATTATTTTAGCCTCTGACGTTGTTATGGTTGCTCGTGGTGATTTAGGTGTTGAAATCGGTGACCCTGCCCTAGTTGGCAAACAAAAACATATTATTGCCAGATCTCGCCAATTAAACCGTGTAGTGATCACAGCAACTCAAATGATGGAAACTATGATTTCTCAGCCTATGCCGACACGCGCTGAAGTCATGGACGTTTCTAATGCCGTATTAGATGGTACTGACGCGGTAATGTTGTCAGCTGAAACAGCGGCAGGTAAATACCCTGTTGAAACTGTTACTGCAATGTCTAATGTATGTTTAGGTGCTGAGCAACATCGCTCAGTCAATACGTCAAAACATCGTTTAGAGCTAATGTTTAACGAAGTATCAGAAACCATCGCTCTATCTGCTATGTACGCTGCAAACCATTTAAATGGCACTAAAGCAATTATCGCTTTAACAGAATCAGGTAAAACAGCCAAATTAATGTCTCGTATTACTTCTGGTCTGCCGATTTACGCGCTATCTCGTCACCAAAAGACATTAAATAAATGTGCTATATATCGCGGTGTTTACCCGGTAGAGTTTGATTCAACTCATAGCAGCAATGACAGTCTTTCGATGGATGTATTAAAAGCAGTGATCGCCAAATCACAACTTGTTGAAGGTGATAAAGTCATTTTCACTCATGGTGATTTAATGGAGACGGTTGGTGCTACCAATACGGTTAAAATTTTAACCATCAGTAAAGCGCACTTAGCCTAGTGCTATAAGCGAATTAAAAAAAGCCAGCACGTAAAAATGCTGGTTTTTTGTTTTATGCCCTCTAATTAGGCAACATTTGTTCTATTATTGAACTTTGTACAGAAAAACGTGCGATTTAGGAAAAATTCAAAAATAAATAATCGAAAAGTTATTTTACCCGCTTGAGTTCTTTCCATAGAATCCCAATAAAAGAAACCATTAGATAATATCAAATTGGAGTTATTCATGAGCGAAGCAAGACATTGCCCTCTACTCATCTTGGGCTCAGGCCCTGCCGGTTATACTGCTGCTGTATATGCTGCACGTGCAAATTTAAACCCTGTCATGATCACAGGTATGCAACAAGGTGGTCAATTAACCACTACAACTGAAGTTGAAAACTGGCCAGGTGATGCTGATGACCTAACAGGTCCAGCGCTTATGGAACGTATGCAAAAGCATGCAGAAAAATTTGATACTGAGATTATTTTTGATCATATCGAATCTGTAGACTTAAACACTCGTCCTTTTAAACTAAAAGGTAATAGTGAATATACTTGTGATGCGCTAATCATTTGTACTGGTGCATCAGCACAATACTTAGGTTTACCTTCAGAAGAAGCCTTCATGGGTAAAGGTGTTTCTGCTTGTGCAACATGTGACGGCTTTTTCTATCGCAATCAAAAAGTTGCCGTAGTTGGTGGTGGTAACACAGCAGTTGAAGAAGCACTATATCTCTCTAACATTGCTTCAGAAGTTCATTTGATTCACCGCCGTGACACATTCCGTTCTGAAAAAATCTTAACAGATCGTTTAATGGATAAAGTGGCTAACGGTAATATCGTATTGCACTTAGACCGCACTTTAGACGAAGTGTTGGGTGACAACATGGGTGTAACAGGTGTACGTGTTAAAGATACTAACTCAGATGCCACAGAAGAATTTGACGTTGCAGGTGTGTTTATTGCCATTGGTCATAAACCAAATACTGATATTTTCAAAGGCCAGCTTGAGATGAAAGACGGTTACTTGAAAATCCAAAGTGGAACTGAAGGTAATGCGACTCAAACTAGCATTGAAGGTGTTTTTGCCGCTGGTGACGTAGCTGACCATATTTATCGTCAAGCAATCACATCAGCTGGTGCTGGCTGTATGGCTGCATTAGATGCAGAAAAATACTTAGACGCGAAATAATCTATGACCGAGACTCTCCAATGGTTAGACACGGAAAGTCTCGCTTTTCCTCCTCTTAATAGTGCATTAAAAGAGCCTAACGGCTTACTTGCACTGGGAGGAGATCTTAGCGTCGAACGCCTCGTTTCCGCTTACAGCAACGGTATTTTCCCATGGTATAACCAAGGCGAGCCAGTACTGTGGTGGAGTCCAAATCCCCGCGCAATTATTCCAACAGACCAATTAAGAATTAACCGTACTTTGCGTAAATTCTTAAAAAGTTGTCCTTATCATGTCACCTTAAATCATGCTTTTGAAGAAGTCATAGAATATTGTGCAGATGCCCCGTTTCGTCGAGAAGGTACTTGGATCATCGACGAGATGATTGACGCATACAAAGAGCTGCATAAGCAAGGTTATGCTCATTCTGTTGAAGTATGGCAAGAAAACACGCTTGTTGGCGGTTTATACGGCATTGCTGTGGGCGGTTTTTTCTCTGGCGAGTCAATGTTTTACTCTCAAAAAAATGCGTCAAAAGTTGCACTGGTGGCACTTGCTAACCTGTTACAAACACAAGGCATTAAATTTATCGATTGTCAGATAGCCAACCCATTTTTGGTGGATATGGGCTGTATCGAAGTTTCTAGGCAAGCGTTTATCGATCAACAGTCATTGCTTGTTAATAAACAGCTACCTGAACAATTCTGGCTTCCAAGACCGCTTGATTTAGCTATACTTTAGTTTATGAACAACAGTTTTCAGCTTGGTGTCAGCCAAACTTTTCCATGTAATTACTTGCCTTCGCAGCAAGAACGGTTGCTTATTGCCGTCGACGAACGCTTACAAAACCCTGATAGTTATTCTTGGTTGATGCATCAGGGTTTTCGTCGCAGTGGCGACCAAATCTATCGACCGTATTGTGAAAACTGCCAAGCCTGCCAATCGTTGCGTGTCATGGCACAACTTTTTAAACCGTCGAAAAGCCAAAAGCGTATTATCAGTAAAAATAAACACTTGGTTATTGCATCAAACTATAAGTTGCAAGACTACTATTACCCGCTATACGAAAAGTATATCAACCAAGTCCATAGCGACGGCTCTATGTTTCCACCAAGCTATGAACAATACCGTAACTTTCTTTCGTCCCGTTTATGCCAGCAGCTTTTTATCGAATTATGGGATGAAGATAAATTAGTATCAGTAGCAGTTACTGACCAATTATTAGATGGCTTATCGGCAGTGTATACGTTTTATGATCCTGACTATCGAGAGCGTGGAATTGGCGTTTATTCAATTTTGAACCAAATACAAATGGCTGCGCAGTTACACAAACCATACCTGTATTTAGGTTACCAAATTGACGCTTGTCAGAAGATGAATTACAAAAATCGGTACTACCCACACCAGATTTTAAAAGAAAATCGATGGCAAGCAGTAAATAAATAACACTATAGCTTTACTTTAGTCGATCATTTGGGCATGATCTGCGCAGCTTTTTTATCACTGCACAAATTAGAGGTTTAACGCCCAATGGCGAAAGAAGAAAATATTGAAATGCAAGGTACGGTATTAGACACCCTACCAAACACTATGTTCCGTGTTGAATTAGAAAATGGGCACGTAGTTACAGCACACATTTCAGGCAAAATGCGTAAAAACTACATTCGTATTTTAACTGGCGATAAAGTAACGGTTGAGCTTACACCTTACGACTTATCAAAAGGCCGTATTATTTTCCGTGCAAGATAATTTAAACAGTTATTTGTAAATAAAGCTCCTAGTAAGGAGCTTTATTTTTTTGCGAGAAAGTTAGGGTGTTTTGTTTATTTGCCTTACTGCTTGACGCATTTTAATAATATCCTGTTTACTGACCTTCATGTGTTGATAAAACGCCTTGTTAAAACAGCGTATCACTAACGCCACATGCATAGCTATATTTGTATCTATCTCTTTAAGTTTACGAATAAACTCAGCATCAGTCTCTTCGTTGGTTTTATAAATACCTTTTTTGGCTAACCCTTTTAACATCAACTCATAATATTTGACATGAGGATTACTCTCTCTTGTTTTAACACTTTGCAGCCACTTAACAGCAAAATATAAAAAGACAACCACGAGTAAAGTTACAAAAATACTCAAGGTAGCCATTAACTTAAATTGCTGACCAAACCAGCTTGTTAACAAGTTAAACTGAGCAAGACTCGAATAATTAATAACGGCTTTTGTCCATTGGTAATCAAGCATATCAACGTAATACCTTAATTGATCAAACATTTGACCAGACATCCACTGACTAAAGCTAAAACTAGCTAATGCCGTTTGTTCTTGCAGTAACTGTGAAGAAAACCCTTGTGATACCCTACTTGGGTCAACCGCAGCTGTAGGGTCTACACGCACCCAACCTCGCTGATCAAACCAAACTTCTACCCAAGCATGAGCCTCGCGCTGTAATACCCTAAAATATTGTCCTTGGCTGTTGTAACTGCCCCCCATATAACCAAGTACAACCCGTGCAGGGATCCCAGCAGCGCGCATTAAGTAAGTAAAACTACTAGCATAATGTTCACAAAATCCTGCTTTGGTATCAAAGAAGAAGCTGTCTAATGAATGATCAGGGATAGGCGGCGGCTCTAGTGTATACCTATAGTTTTGTCGGCGAATGGTTTGCAACACTTGCGCAATTAATTCGCTTTGTCCTTTAAAGTTTTCTTTGAGCGTTTGACCATATTCGTACAATCTAGGGTTGCTGCTCGCATCAATTGATGTGTTAAAACGCAAATCTACATTTGATTCGTATAAATTTAACCTTGCATTTAAATCGCTAGCCAATTTGTATGCTACCGGCTTATTGACACCGTCTTTTAACACCAAACTGTAATCATTTAACACTATTACGTCTTTTAGCGGATTGTCTCTATCTGGCTGACCCAAATCTAAAACCAAAAGCCAAGGCTTAAAACTCGTCTCCTGGATTATCTGATATCGCACAAGTTTTTCTGCGCTAGTGGATATGTTGTGTCTATTTGCAGGTACTTGCGCATAGTTTATAACATCATCGATACGAGCTCTTTTACGCTGCCAAGTTTTGCCATCAAATTTTTCTAACACCATAGCGCGCCAATAAAGTTGTTGGTAGCTAGGCGTTGTGCCTTCAAATTCAACACGAAATGCTAACTCATTAGATAACGCGAGTTTTGATAAATCGCCTATGGTTAAACTATCAGACAATCCCGTTTGAGAACTCTTAGCTTGAGGTACCTGCCAAAATGGTGAAATTTTGGGAAACAATACAAACAATGCGATGGCGATTGGCATACTTTGCAGCAGCAGTTTTGTCGAATACGTTGCCAAAGGCTGCAAACGACTTTCACGATAAAAGTAGCTAAGTAACAACATGATATTAAGCAGTAAAATAGCACCAACCAACATTGCAAAATAGATGGACTGCTCAAAAATAAACGCCGTTGTCGTTACTAAAAAACTTAATACCACAAATTGATAAAAATCAGCCCTGCGACGCAATTCAAGTGGTTTTAATATAAAAGACAAACATAACAGGTGGATCATACCCGCCAAAAGGCCAAGTGACTTTCCAAATGCTATTAGCAAAACACAGCCACAAAGCGCGATTAGCGCCTTCATCCAAGCTCTAGGCGCACCAACTAATTGTTTGAAGATGGCCCATTGCCACAAAACAACAATGGCACAAATAGCTAAAAACCATAAAGATAAGGTAGACAGTAAAGGTAATAAATTAACCGACAATACTGTGAGTATTAACACTTGCGTGGATTTTGGCAAAAGAAACAGTTGTTTATTCATTTCTCGCCTCACAATCGCTTCCCCAGCGTGCTAACGCCTCTAAACAAGTTGTTAAATGTTGCTCGCCTATGTTGCTGTCAATTATTTGCTCGGCTAAGTCCAAACCAAATGGTATTTGAGCTTGGTGATATTCCAAAACAAGGAAACACAAATGGCTGAGTTTGTTTTCTATGTTATTACCTGGCATATCGTAAAGTTTTAATACGTTATGATTAGGTTTAACGTGATTTGCATAGCGTTTAACCTGCCATGCCTGTCCTTTAGCCACTTGCTTCCAAGCAACTTGCGATAATGGTTCACCTAGCTGGTATTGAGCTAATTCGTAAAAGTCGTCTCCTTTAACCCTTTTATCATTGGGCTCTGTATCCCCTTCTTCGTCAATTAAGGTGTGTTGAATTTGTGCAACTTTACAAGGTTTAGGTTCAGGGTAAACAATAAAGGTGATCGGGAACTTTAAATACGTCCAAGTACGAAAAATCCCTAACGGAAACTCTGACAGTAACTGTAAACGCTCGATGGTAAATACACCTCGGCGTGGTAAAGTAACCGATAATTTTGCCTTATCAGCGACAATGTCAATCACAGTTTTGCTGGAAACAGGCTGCTTTAGGGTGAAAACAAAAGAACGTCTTTTTTCAGTATTGTAAAGCGCTATTGAAACATCAATAGGCTCTGCGACAAAGCCTGTTAATGTGCCGTTTGAGCGAATTTCTAAACCGGCTAAATTACTGTAACTGTGTAACATCACTACGGTAAACAAACCTACAATAAAAAAGCTCACCAAAATGATCAGATTGTTTTGATAATTTGTTCCCAATACAAATAGCAAAACAGCAAAGCTTAAAAAAGCAAAGCCAAACCAAGTAGGGAAAATAAAGATGTTTTTATGACTGAGCTTGTGAATACCTGTGGTTGGCATTCGACGATCAATAAAGGCATTAAACTTTGTTTTGAAACGCTGTACGATTGATTTAAACACGACACACAATCATCACATTAATTAAACGGATCGTGACTAACGACTTGTTCTAATATTTTGCTAGAAAGCCCCGCGTGTTGATAATCCACTGCGCCAACATGTCTAGAGCCGAGCAATCGATGCTCACAAACAGCGCTAAAGACCGATTTAACATCGTCAGGTTGTACATGATCGCGCTGATGAATAAAAGCCCACGATTTAGCAGCTGCCACAATAGCTTTACCTGCTCTTGGTGATAATGGGTTAACTTGTAACTCCCCAAGACGAGATTTTTCGCATAAAGCAATAACGTAATCGAGTAAGGAGTCTGAAACAAAAACCTGCGAACTCTGCTGTTGCATACTTTTTAACGTATCAGTATCAATACAAGCAGAAATGCGTTCAAACATCGCGTTATTGCTATCGTTTTGTAATATCTTGCGTTCCGCCACTCTATCGGGAAAACCAAGTGAAATTTTCATCATAAAACGGTCAAGTTGCGACTCTGGCAAAGGATAAGTACCGGCATGAAACATAGGGTTTTGGGTTGCAATAACAAAAAATGGGTCGGGTAACGAATAAGTTTGCCCATCAACACTCACTCTATGCTCTTCCATCGCTTCTAATAATGCACTTTGCGTTTTAGGGCTTGCCCTGTTGATTTCATCCGCTAAAACAACTTGATTAAACAGAGGACCTTGGTGAAAAGTAAATGAATGCTCATTTTGATTAAAAATAGACACACCTATAACATCAGCTGGCAATAAATCACTGGTAAATTGCACACGTTGATAAGAAAGGCCCAACGTGCTGGCGAGTACATGTGCTAAAGTTGTTTTTCCCATGCCAGGCAAATCTTCAATAAGTAAATGCCCTTTTGCTAATATACAAGCTAACGCCAGTTTGACTTGCTGGTGTTTTCCAATAACGACCTGTTCAATTTGTTCAATTATTTTCTCAGTAACTTGCTGCATTTGTTACTCGTTTTTTAGATGAGATATCTACAGCATAGATGAGGATGTTATTGAGCTGCAACGATAATTTTCCTTTTTAATTGCTGATACATAGCAAAACAGCCATTATTTGGCTGTTTTTTCCTCATTGTATTGATCAAGTTTTATTGACAAAGTTATTCGACACTTGATTAACCTCAATATTTTAACAAGAAGTTTCTTTTATCATGTCCTCGGTTGTTCACAACTGCATTTGTTAATCTAAACATCGGACTTAAAAAATGGACATTGATTTTACAGATATTGAATATTTAAAAAATCCAGATTCGATAACCTTAAAAGCTGATTTTCAACAATTTTTGTTGTCTTTAGATGTACCAACAATCATTGATATCACCGGAATAAACACACATAAAACTCGTGTAATTACCACGTTGTTGCATGGAAACGAACCTTCCGGGTTAATCGCTATTCACCGTTGGTTGACACAAGACAGTGAACTGCCAACACCAGAAACCAATATAAGGATCATTATTGTTTCTGTAGAGGCTGCAAACGCAAGTCCGAGACTAAGCCGTCGATATCTTACCAATGGCTTAGATATAAATCGTTGTTTTGGCAGTCACCTTGATCACGGTTACTTTAAGCGAGCAAATTTAATTGCTAAAGCAATTGCCGATGTGAAACCTGAAGCTGTTGTCGACCTACACAATGCGTCAGGCTCTGCTCCAGCCTTTGCCGTATCAACATTAATTTCAACTAGGTGTTTAAGCTTAGCCTCCTTCTTTTGCGATACTATTATTTTATCTAGCCTGTCTTTAGGTACGTTAACAGAGCAAAACTTTGATTGTCCGACAGTAACAATCGAATGTGGTGGCGCAAAAGATGAACAAGCGCATACTGTTGCTTTTCAAGGCATTAAAGCGTTAGCAGACTGTCCGGATTTAGATTTATATCAGCAGAAAAATCCTGTAGATATTGTCTATAAACCACTGCGCATGAAACTAAAAAGTCATGTCGAACTAACATACGCTGACCAAGATGAAGGCAACAGTGGTGTTACCCTGTCAAATAAGATCGAACAATTTAATTTTGGCAGTGCAAGAAAAGGCCAAATGTTTGGCTGGTTAGATGAACAAGGACTAGATAACCTTGAACTTATTAACGAGGCGGGCGCAAATGTCATAAACGACTTTTTCACAACCAGAGAAAATCAGTTAGTTTGTGCCACACATTTACGTATATTTATGGCGACAACCAATATTGAGATTGCGACAAAAGATTGCTTATTTTTTGTCGTCAATATGCCGTCAACTGACTCAATCTAGCGCAAGAGTCATAAAAGTACTGTGTTTATCTAATTTATACTGAGCAAATGGCTGCGTCTCGACAAAACCATTTTTGAAATACAGGGTTCGAGCAGGCAAGAAAAAATCTTGTGTGCCGGTTTCAAGTTTTAAATGTTGTAAATGGTTTTCTTTAGCATGTTCAATAACCGTATTGAGCAGTTTTTGTGCTACACCAAAACCACGTTTAGCCGGCACTGTGCGCATTGATTTAATTTCAGCATAGTGTTTGTTTTGATATTTTAACGCAATACAGCCAACCACTTGATGATTAACTTTTGCTGCCCAAAATTGAATATCAGGCTGTTTTAACTCGTCAATTTTTAGTGCATGCACACTCTCAGCTGGTGAGGTTGCATACATGTCTTTTAAATGATCTTTTAATAACTCAATGATTTGGCCATCTAGCAAATCATCTTTTTCAATGGTTAATAACATACGTCTTTATCTGTTTAATCAAACATACCTAAAATCTAGCAACAAAAAAGGTGAACACTCTTTATAAATGTTCACCTTCTAAATCTTATTACATTGATTTAGTCTGAGTAAACTTCTAACTCATCAATCTCAATGTATTTATCACCATGGTTCGAATTGACTTTCAGTCTAAACACTTTGGCTTCTATTTTAGTTGGCAAGTTAGCTCTTTGGTCAATAGATTGACTCAATGAATATTGCCCTACATCTTCAAAGTCTTCACCATCCATTGACGTAAGTACAGTGACATGACGAGGACCACGCCCTAATTCAGCAGATTTTGCATTAACCATAACTCTAAAGCCCGAAATATCAATTGCTTGTTCAAATTCTACTTGCAACCAGTATTCGGTTTCTTTGTTGTCTAAGTCTTTCTTAACTAACCATATTCCGCGACTAATTTGTGCACCTTCACCGTCAACAATTTGGTCATTAAATACATAACCATCAAAAGCTGCTGCTGGCACATCACCACTGTAATAGCTGCTCGCGTGATAATTCGACTCGGTTAAACCATTGGTATAAATTTGAGCAACGTTACCGTATTGACCAGTACGTACTAAAGAGTCACTAATTTGATCGTCATCGTCAGCGTTACCATCACCCTTTAATAACGCCAAATATTCGATACTACAAATGCTATTACTATTTTCTACATAACCAATGCGAACCGTTTCTTGAGTACGTCTTACTAAATTCAATAAATCGAACCATTCGGTGGAATAGTCTTGACCACGTTCGAATGATAACAACCAAGGTTCATTTTCATTTTTTTGACAAAGTAGCGGGTTTGCTTCATCAACTGCAACACCTACTTTAATAACTTGAGATTTGCCAAGGAGAATATCGGTTACCTTCCCTTTGTACTCGGCAACATCCGCAAAAGCTAAGCTGGGAAATAACATGAGTGATACAAGCGCTTTTTTGTACATAGTAAACATCCATAAAATAAAGTCACTATGCCCAATCAAGATGAGTGCCAACATTTACGACAAAATTCTGACAGCTATCAACAGAGCTATATTCAACAAAATCTTACACTTATTAATAAATGCGATAACGAAAAATTCATATCCAAGATATAAAATTTATGGACTTTATAACACGGAGCAAATGAACGAATGAAAGTATGGATTACTGGTGTCATGTTAAGCCTAGGAGTAACGGCAAACACATTGGCGACTGAATACACCAATAAAACAATTGAATTGTATGGAGGAGCCGGTATTTATTTAGGCTCTAGTAGCGACTCAGATGGCTTAGCCTCATTAATTGGTGCTAGGTACACTGTCACAAATAATATCAAAGTTGATTTAAGCTATATGGCATCGGGGTCACTCAATGTATTCAACATCAATTCGGAAGATGACAAAGTAAGTATTGAAGATCATGATGCTTATAGTTTAACTATTGGATATTTTTATCCAATAAACAAACGTCATGAATTATTTATCGCCGCAGGTTATCTAAACGCTGACGTTGATTTTATTGATGAGTCAGGAATTTTTAGACAAACCAACAATAAAAACGAAGGCAGTTATCATTTAAAAGCTGGCTGGCAAATGTCCTTAAGCAATAACTGGATTTTTGGTGCTCAAGTTGGCTCGTACGAGCTTATTGATAAAAGCATCACTAATCTTTACGCCACTATTGGCTATCAGTTTTAACATTTACTGGGGTGAACGCATAGCGCTTCACCCCAGTAAAAATAAATTACGACTTTTTAAGCCAATTAATTTGGTAAAGATCTCTGCGCCTATCAACATAATTTTGCACCGAACCTTCATAGCGCAGTTTTTCCAACTTAGTTAAATCTAAATCAACTATGATGGTCATTTCGGTATTGGGTGTTGACTCCGCCATGATAGCGTCATGTGGAAATGAAAAATCGGAGGGTGAAAACACCGCTGACTGTGCATACTGAATATCTGCTGACTCAACCTTTGGCAGATTACCTACACTTCCGGCGATTACCACATAACATTCATTTTCAATGGCTCGAGCTTGTGCACAACATCTAACACGTAAATAAGCATTTTTTGTATCTGTCCAAAATGGCACTAGTAACATTTGCATGCCCTTTTCATTTTGCAAACGTGACAATTCTGGAAACTCCACATCATAACAAATCAAAATGCCAATTTTGCCAAAGTCAGTATCAAATACTTGTACCTGATCACCACCTTGCATTATCCAAGCTCGTTTTTCATGTGGCGTTGGATGGATTTTAAATTGTGTCTCCATTGTACCGTCGCGACGACATAAATAAGACACATTATAAAGCTGCCCTTCTTTAATCACTGGGAGTGATCCCGCAATGATATTAATGTTATAGCTAACCGCTAGTTTGGAAATATTTTCGATAATTTCGTCGGAAAAAAGCGCGAGTGCTTTTATCGCATCTAATGACGTTTTATGATCTTCCAGCCCCATCAAAGGTGCGTTAAAAAACTCGGGTAACAGTGCTAAATCACATTGATAGTCAGATAATGCATCGATAAAGAACTCTACTTGTTGGATCAACTCTTCTACCGATTTTAAGCGCCTCATTTGCCACTGAACACAGCCAATACGAGCATGGGTTTTTACTGCGCCAAAAAGTGGTGATTGCTTTTTCTCATAATACAGGTTTGTCCACTCTAACAAAGTAGCATAACCTTTAGATTCTTGGTCTTCCGGTAAATAGTCTTTTAAAACACGCTTTACTTCAAAGTCGTTCGACAATTGGAAAGTTAATATAGGATCAAAAATAAGCCTTTTTCGTACCTGTTCAATATACTGTTGTGGCGACATGGTGTTGGCATAATTTTGATAGTTTGGGATCCTGCCACCAGCTACTATCGACTTTAAATTAAGGTTTCGGCACAGCTCTTTTCTTGCTTCATACAAACGTCGCCCTAAGCGCATTCCTTGGTAATCAGGCAGAACCACAACTTCAATCCCGTATAACACGTCACCACTGGGGTCATGCGTTGTTAAATAGGCATTACCAGATATTTCATCATAAGTGTGTTGATCGCCAAATTTATCGTAATCAACAACCAATGAAAATGCCGCTGCGACCACTTTACCGTGATCTTCTATACATATCTGACCTTCAGGAAACACTTGTAGTTGCGCTAAAAATTTATCTTTTGGCCAAGCTCCGCCCATGTCAGGATATAAAGTATCCATGACATGTTTGAGATCGTCATAATCATTGACGGTTAAATTTCTAAGATTAAGTAAATGCTCTGATGTTTCTTTGTCATAGTCTGTTGTCATTTATAAGATCCTTGAAAAAAGAAAAAACAACAATGGATATGGAATAAACGTTAGCTACTGTGCAATTTACAGCTAATTATGCATTGAGGTTATACTAAATATTACCAGCAGATAGTCGTTCTAATCCCTTTAGAAACTAAGGCCGAGATAAAACCTAGTTCGACCTTGAGTATCTATTGAGTATGTATACTTAGCAAGTATTATCATATGCTAGGTCAGAATAACTGTTTTGTTTATTTGAAAAGTATTACACCATTACAAATTAAAATATGCGGTAATGCCTGCCAATGTATTCGAAGTAGCAGCTGCCGCTAAAATTAACCCCATAACGCGGCTTATCACGCTGGCACCTGCATTACCGATAATACGATGAATACCTCCAGCCATTAACATCAACAAAAAGGCTAAAAACACAACACCTAACATCACCCCTGCCGTTTGAGCCTGTTGCCATAAATCCAGTTTGGCGTTTTCTGTCATTAGCACCGCAGCTAACATCGCACCAGGCCCAGCAATTGAGGGCACAGCAAGCGGAAAAATTGCAGTTTCATGGTATTTCTCAACCAGCTTGGTTTCCTCTTCTGGTTTACTCTCACCAAAAATCATCGATAATGCAAACAAGAATAAAATGATACCGCCAGAAATTTGAAACGCAGACAAAGGTATAGCGAGATGCGTTAATATCAATTCACCTGCGATGACAAAAAACAGTAAAATAAGCGCAGCGACACCGCTAGAAATTAGTGCGATTTTACGTTTAGCTTTAACATCATATCCTCTGGTAACCGCAATAAAAACGGGCACAGTTCCGATAGGATCAATTACTGCAAAAAAGACGATAAACACCGCCAGAAAATCTATCATTCTACCTCTATAACCTGAACAGTATCAGATAAAGTAATTTTAAATTTATAAACTATTTACTAAAGACAATGGTGTACTAAAAATAAAAGGTACAGAGCATTGAACTGCTACTTTTAGCTTTTTTTAAACTGACTTTTATTTGTGTAACTTCACTCAACTATTGGTTTTTGCACAATCTATTGCCGCTTTTATCGCTGCTTTTGCTTGAGGACTGTTCTTCCAACATGTTGTTCTCAGCATAGAGGCAACCATTTCAGCAATATCGTTAACTTCGTATTTGGCTAAATCGCGAAACGAGCAAATACCAATTTCTTCAAAACGTTTTACCACCGTAGGTCCAACGCCTTTTACCGACAAAAGCTGCTCCTTCTCCAATGTAGAAAAGTGCATAAAAGCTCCTTTTTCAAGACTAATTAATATCTGAAATGTAACCTTATTGCAGCAATTTAAACAAGCTAAAATAGTTATCAATTTATTACGGTAAAAGCCAACTTGAATGGCTTTTTAATCTAATTAACTTGGCCTTTGTTAGATAAAGAAAATTTTAGTAATAATATTGAATTGCTTCAGACTAGGCTTGTCATACTCATAATTCAAAAAACTACAATTAAAGGATTAAAATGAAGGCTCCAGTCTTAACATTATTAGCTACAAGTGTGTCATTCACTGTATTAGCGTCAACCGATATCCCTATTAAAACAAACTCTCCATTGGTAGAAACAGACAGCCCTATTATGTTTGCCTATCATGATAAAGATCGAACCTTAGCTGAACTCAATTTAGCGACCAACCAATTTGCTTCCTTAGTAGTACCAGAAGAAGCTTATGGCTTTGATTATGGGAAATTGGCTAACAGTGAATCAGTCACAGCCATTGTTATGACTAAAGACGGCATTTTTGCCGTTGGCAAAACAACTTCAGAAAAACTTCTTCCGATCAATTCGTTGTTATCAAAAATAGAACCAAGTAAGTTTCAAAAGATAAAGTTTGTTAGCGATATTAATAAAGATGGTTTGAGTGATATCCTATTGCCGGATCTCACTCATTCTTCAATCTATCTACAAAATCCAGATAAGACATTCACCGAACACAAGTTTGATACCTCTCCAAATTACTCTGGTAGTTTTAATGACGGTAATTTAACCATTAACATTGATTTAACGCTTGTACCTGAGGTTTTTGATGTTAACCAAGACGGTCTGTACGACTTAATCTTTCAAAATAATGAAGAAATCAATATTCTTTACGCCACTAAACAAGGGTTTTCACCAAGCCCTACTTCGCTAGATATCCCAGTAAAGTTAGGTAAGTTTGAACAAGAAAAGGCAAAACGTAAAATTGCCTTACTACAAGATATCAATGACGACGGAATGCTCGATTTAGTTACGCAGTACTCGCCTATTCTTAGCGGCTTTGACGCTTTAGATGCAGAAATTACTTATCAGATTTATTGGGGAGAGCCAGGTGGTAAGTTTTCTCAATCACCTCAAAACTTACCTAAAGCAAGTGGTGCTACTCAATTAGCGTTTAAGCATGACTTCAACGGAGACGGTAAAAAAGATCTGCAAAAGTCTTTTATCGATTTTGGTTTTGGCACATTAACGTCAATGGCTTTAGGCAATGGAAGTGCAGAAGTAGATGTTGAAATTTCTTTCCATAGACAACTTGCTGATGGCACTTTTAACAGTGCTCCAGATTCTGAGCAAGAAGTTGAAATGGAATTAAATATGGATGGTGAAGATATGGCATTAACTTACTACACCGGCGATGTAAATGGTGATGGCAAACAAGACGCCATTTTTAAAACAGGCAGTAAAACATTAAAAATATACTATGGTAACGAGACAACCCTGTTAGAGAAAAAGGCTAAGAAAATTAAACATACGCTACCAGAAAGCGCCAACGACATTAAGTTAGTTGATGTTAATAATGATGGAAAACAAGACTTTGTATTTAGGTTTAAAGATAAAAACGGCAACAGTTCGATCAAAACCGTATTGAATTAGCGTTTGGTCTATCTATAAAGTTGCAATTGCTCTAACAAAAAAAGCGTCATCAAGACGCTTCTTTTTTATAACCTCTCTACTTTTCACCCGGTATTACATTTCGTTATGATGTAACAGCGTGCCAACTATATCTCTAAAATTATTTGCTGGTTTTATTGTATTTAATGGCTTGCCATATACTTTGGCTAAATCGATTAGATCAAAATAACCCACTTGCATACTTGTTATGTCATCAACAACAATCAAGAATTCAGCGCCAGTTTTCTCCATTGTTCGCACTACGGTGCCCACGTCACTTTGCATTACTTGTTTTAAAGAAACCTGTAACATGTCTTTAATTGGGATCATTACATCGGTAACACTAAGATCGGCTCTAGCACAACCTCGTTTTTCTGCGATACTAATCATGTAGCGGCTACCTAATCGTGCGGTTGAAATCATGCCAATAATTTGGCTTTTTTTATCAACAACAAAACTGGCTCGTCTTAAGGTTTTGCTCAACACTAAGTTAGCTTCATCTATACTGCTGCTTTCATCGATATTTTGCATAGGGAACAATAAAAGATTGTGCATCATTTGGTGAGCTGGAGCTTGGTCTAAGTTTTTGTATTCAGATACATCTAAACGATTTTCATCGCGTATAAAAGCCTTCAAAGGCTGTGTATTTAAAGTTGCATTAGTGTTCATAAATCACCTCTAGTTTCAAATTGTTAAAAACGGTTTTAAACGAATTAACTGATTGAAGGAGGTGCTCTAATAGATGTAGTTAATTTAAAAGTTAGACGCGTGGTGAGCGTTAATTCAATAGGCTCACTTGACTGGCCTTCTATGCCAGTACTATGTGTAGTGATGATACAGTCATCTAAATCAAGGTTTGTATTGCTGTTATCTTGATCGACTGCAATAGGAGAAAGAGAAATCGCCAGGTTATCATTAGCTGTACTGGCGGTAGACACCGTCAATAAACTAAAAATAATTGTTACTAGTAAAAACCGAACTACCTGCATACGATCAACTCTTCAACTGCTTACTTTAAATGTATGAGCAGTTCCAAGGTTTTTCAAATACTTTTTAGTTGTTAAACAAAAGTCAAAAGTAACAAATTGCAAATAAAAGCGATGTTTGACGTTATTACTGCGGATTTAGCGTCTTCCAATCTGCGACTTTCTCATTAATAAATCCAGATTGTTTAAACGCTTTTTCAATTCTATTTTGTTGTTTTAATTGAGTTAAGCCTTTTTCTAGTGCTTTATAAATCGCTTCGCCCTCCGGATGATTTTTCGATACATAAAAATGGCGTGTGCCAACTAATATCAATTTAATATTTTTAATTGGCGCTAATCTAGTCCCCTTAGAAACGACGGTTAAATCTTCTGAGCCGTTAAATGGCTGTAGTAGAAAGTCAATACGATTTGACAGTACCATGTCTAACATAGACGACCATGAAGGCACGTCGTACAAAGCCTTTAAAGGCAGCTGGCTCAATGCTCTCCAGTCTGCGACCCAAAACCGGCTGCTTACAGCAGTTAAATTTGGTAAATCCTCTTCTGTTAATTGATTAGCTTTGTCAAACGTGGTGTATAAGCCAGCTTCAAACATACCGGACTTAATTATTTCTTGCGAAATGTAATAAGATTTGGCGTCATTTTCTAAGTCATGTTTCCATGCTGTGCTGCCCGACAAAGCATAGGTACCTTGAGCAACATGTCTTAGTATTCTCGCGTAGTTTGGCGCAAATTCAAATTTTAACGGTTTGTCGTAACCACCTAGATGTAATGCTTGCTGTAACAGTATGAGTTCAATAACAGATCTTGGCGTGTTTGAACCGGAAAATTCGGTAATAGTGAGAGGGTCGCGATCTTTTAAAAATGCGACATAGCTTTTGTAGCCACTTCTTTCGATAACGATATTGGCAAAAGCATCTGTTGAGTAAAAAACGAAAAAACTAACTAGGATATACAAATAGCTAGCGCGAACAATCGCATTCACTAAAATGTGCTTAAATGAACTGATCATTCTATACACAGTACTAACCAAAACACAGGTTCCCAATTAGCATTTTGTCTTAAAACTCCAACAAAAGTACTTGCTTTAAATTGAGTATAGTCAACCAATTGCCTTAACAATTAACTCGGCATCAACTTTACACAAAAAAATAGAACAGCATGAACTTGCGAGGGTGTAGTTTATTTAACTAGAGCACACTTTTTGCAGTTTTTCGTGGATGCACAACCGCCCAAAAGTAAATCAAAATGGCGATCCAATGTAAAAAAAACAAACTTAGGCCGATAACAAAACGAGGTTTGGTGTCGTCATGGGTCATAAAGTCTTCTAACATCATTAACCAAAAACCGACAAAAGTGATAAAAACTAACGGTATGCCAATTTTTTCTATTAACTGTGCGTTATTCCAACCAGTATATGTGTAGTCAACAAACGCATCACATAAAGCAAAAATGACAACAATAAGGACAACAAAACTGTACCAATATCCGGCTAAATTTTTCATTAATAAAAACTACCAACAAACCTATGATTAGCTATGCGTTATATAACAATTAGTGAGCTACGACGATACCGTAATTGAGCAAAACACACAATAATTCCTAGCTTCATCACATTGATTAACATCAAAAAAACCTAAAATTATTGACTTTATCTGGACACCCTTAAATTGACTTTATCTGGACACCCTTAATAAGAGTCCTTATCTTGATCTGAACTTTATCTGGACACCCTTTAAAAAATTAACTGTGGGTGTCCAGGTTATTTACCTATTACATAGACTATTGATTAATTTTAAAAACGAATAGAGAATTTTCTTTACCAGTTGCTACCAATAAGTGTTTGTTATTAGGAGTAATAGTAATTGAAGATATTGTTTTTAACTCAGTTCCCGCTACATGTGTCATTTTACTGTCAAAACTAAGCTTTCCATCTGCACCAACATCAAATATATATAGGCCGTGACCCGACTCTCCAGCGGCATAAATTGTCGTACCAAGCGGATCAATTGCTAGAGTACTGGCACCCGCTAAGCCGATGTCATCAATGCTTTTATTAGTAATTGATTGTAAAAATTCTAGTGTGCCGTTAGCTAGCTTTTGAAAAACAACCAAGGAGCTAGTTCCCGCGCAAGCAATATACAAAAATTTTCCATCCGGAGATACAACAATACTTTGAGGATTAACAAATTGCTTAACGCCGTTAACGTCGTCAATTATCACTTGTTTTGCCGTTAAACTTCCTTTGTTATCTCGAGCAAAAACGGTTAGTTGATTTTCGTCAAATCCTAGCACATACAATGCTGTTTGATCAGGCGATAAAGCTAAACTAATAGGCTTCCCTAAATTGCTTTTTAAAGGATTGGCTACTGTTAGTTTTTTATTAAAGACCATGGAGCCATCTTTTTGGATGTCAAAGATGGCAACCGCATTACTCATATAACCGGCAACAAAGAGTTGTTGTTCGTCATTAGTTTTAACAACATCCCATGCTCCTAGTATTCCTAAATGGTCTAATTTGGCTACCGACTTGTCACTATCAAATACTTCTTCATAACTCAAGCCGTCGCTTACCACTTCTGTAAAATTGAATCCGTTATGTTTATCAGTAAATCGAGTTAACGCCCCATCATAAAAACCTGTTACCACAACTTGCTTAGTTTTTTCTAGTACAACAACGCCAGACGCCCCTTCTAGACCAGAGATACCCCCAGTCGAATTTTTAAATACCTTGCCCAAGGTTAATCGAAAGTTGTTATCTGCATTAAAAACGGCAAAAGCATTATCATCACCACTAGTGATATATACTTTTTGATTATCAGATGAGACTTCTATCCTTCTTGGATTTCCTAAACCATCAATATTATTGCTATCGTCCTTTAGCAGTTGAATAAGTTGCAAGTTATCCGCAGTGTTTGCAATGGCAGTACTTTGAAACAATAAAATAGATAAACAACATAAAAGCCGCATTGTTATCGACATTAAAATTCTACCCAAGGTAATTTTTGTATCTTTATATCATGTTTTACTTAAATAAAAACGAGCTAAGTTTAGTAACGGTAGTATCTGGACACCCACTTTAAATACATGAGAAAGAATATATGTTGCATAGCATTTTTGGTACAAATTTACTTAGCTTAATCGAACCTTTCTAAAGGCGTCTATGTGCAAATGTATTCAATCGACTCCTGTCGGGTGTAGTTTAGCTTTATAAAGAGAAATATATATGATGTCCTTCAGGATAATTAATATCGCTAGGCTCACCATATAAAAAGAAAATGAAAATCGTTAGGACCACCAAATACGTTTACGCTAACAACTTTTCACAATTAGCAAAATTGCCCCTTCGTTTACGATGTTGATGATGACAATAATCAGTCAAGCTATCCACATCACCTACAGCCCCTTTAAAACATCGAGTAAACTGTTGCGTGAGTATTGCCCAGTTCTGTGCACTGATATTGAGTCGTGTCAGCAATGTTGGTTGATTCTGTGAAATGTGGCCTTTTTTATCTTCTCTCATACAGCGGCCAGTCAGTTCAACCAATTCAATATATTCGGTCAAAACAAAAGGTAACCCCAAGGGCATGTTCCTTCTTGGATTACCGACAAAAGGTTTCAACTGTTTAGGCTGTCTGCCTGTTAAAGCCGCTTTAATACGTTGTTTTATACTGGTGAAGTCTGAGGTTTCTGGCGTTTTCGCTACTTTGGCTCTTACAGGGTTTAAGTCAACATAAGCCATACATGCAGCAAGCGCTTTTTCATCCAATAACGCTTGAGAGCTAAAGCGCCCTTCCCAAAAGCGTCCTTTGCAGTTATCTTCTCGATTCGCTTGCCGTGCAATGGTTTCATTTAACAACCTAATAAGCCAACTGATATCCATTAATCGTTTCCGGTATACTTCAGTGGTTGCTTTTACAATATCTAACATCGATTCGAGTAAGGTCTCTCCACGCATGTATTTTGGGTTAACAATGTGCCTTTAAACAATTGATGCCAACGCGTTAACACGTCATCCATTGACCAATTTTTTGCTTGCTCTTCATTTACAAATAGCACCAAATGTACGTGGTTGCTCATCACGGTATATGCACAAACTTCAATAGCAAAAACTTCTGCAAGCTGAAATAGCTTCTTCTCCACCCATTGCCGTCGGTGTTCATAGCTTTTTCCCGTATAGGCGTCTTTACCACATAAAAAGGCACGGCGAACACAACGGGATATACAATGATAATAAGGCGTGGCTGCCAAACAAACTTGGCGGTTTCTGGCTATGGTCATCTCGCGTCCTTGCGATAATTTTACAATGACTCAAAGACTAGACAATCTTTGGTATTTTACAAATTAACTTTGGGTGTCCAGTTTATTTATTATTTTGATGCAGTAGGATCATATTCATTGTGTTTTATATAAAAGTCTTTGTGCTCGCGATAACTTTTATTTTTATAAAATAACCCCAAGAAAGTATGGGCTTCAGCCACACCATAAACATTTTTTGATTTTTCAAAATCAGACAGAGCCTCTAATCCAAGCTTTTCAGCCGCTAATCCTCGCCCCTGCGTTCCCATTAATTGATATGCATAATTTAGTTTAGTCATAGGATCGTTTGTATATGGAACACCTGCCGCAGCACAGCCGAGTAAAAACAATGTGATTAATGAAATAATGGTTAGCTTCATGCCAAACTTTCCTTAGGTGTATAACGCCCCATTCAGGGGCTTTTAATCGTTGGCTAAAATAACGAACGCAGTGAGGTTAAGCCAACTGTTAAAAGTCCTATCACTGCAATGGCTTGTTATATTTTCTTTTTCGCTCAACTCCCCAGCATAATAGAACAATAGACAATAAGAGTGAACCGAACACATCGAAAACATAATACGATACAAAACTAGCTGCTAACGTCTTCTTGGTTTTGCCATTTAAATGTAATTCATAAACTTTATACGCCCCATAATTAGCATTATATTTTCCTTTAACTTTAATTTGATCTCCTATTTTAAGATTACTTGATGGTGCAATAAGCTTTGTCTTATATAGTTTGTTGGATAGTAATACTAAATCAGTCTTATGTTTACCTCCTCCTTCTGCGTCAAAGCCTATCACTTGGCCTTCTCTTACCCTCAACTCATTGGTTTCCGGAAAGCCGATAAATACAGCGTTAAGAAAGAAATAAAAAAATAGAAGGCTACCCCCAAAAATCGAATAGGTTTTAAATTTTTGTTTTTCTTCTTTAGTGTGTCTCGATATATGGGTAATGGAGTCATTCACTATAATTTTTACTTTACCATCGTGTACTTCATCGATTATGAGCTTGATAGGAGTTCCATTTGTCAATTTAAAGTCATACACAAGGGAATTACTAGCGACTTCTCTAATCCACTTATCTTCATGGTAAATATTTACATTAGTATCAAATAGAAATGATTCAAAAGAAATTTCAACTTTATCACCATTAAATAATTTGGAGTCTAACTGTTGTTTCATATGGATTTATTCAAGGCTACGTTCATCTCGAGGAAAATATAACGCCGCAAATAAACGGCTAAAAATAGTTGGCTAAAATTTGTGAGGCACGAACAAAGCCAACTGTTTTTTGTCCGCACTTTTTGATTTGCCTTGTTAGGTGAATTTTACACCACACTTATTGCACTCTGTAACATTCCAGCCATTGCCTGCATTTTCATTACAAGATGGACATTTAGAGTACTTAAGGCTAAGCAAAATAAATATAAAACCGACTGTTTGTAGTGCTAGTGCCACAATATCAGCTCGAATTCCAAGTAAATACGTTTGATCAGAATAAAGCTGAATTACAAGCGCTGGAAGCCAAAAAAACATAAACAAAACAGTACAAACTACTCTTTTCTGCTTTCGACTTTTAAATTCGAGCTTAACCGATTCCATGATTCACCTAACGCCCGCATAATGGGCGGATTAGCTTGGCAAAAATTAGCGAAGAATGAGCGTCAGCCAAGCGTAAGACGTCCATTCATTAATGCGCTTGTTATAAGGATATTACTCGGCAATCCACCAGCCACTTCTGCCGCTAGAATCTAGGTATTTGCGCAGCTCAATTCTTAAATCAGCATATTTAGAGTCGTTACCCGTAAATATAATAAAATTACCTTCGGCAGCCATTTCTATATTAAATTTACATGATAATTTTTTAAACTGACAATTAATGACACCACCTCTTCCTGAGTGTTTGATTTCGAATTTAGTCGGTCGACTTAAAAACACTTCCAATCCTTATAACAGCTTATTAGTAGGCTTAAGTCTCTCTTTCACCAGATTTAAACCTTAAAACATTTGTTTAAATAGTATCCCTGATATTTATAATTTTCAACGACTTATTTCTTTTGTGTCTCGCTTTCCACGGAGAAAGCGAGATCTAGTCTCTATTTCTTGTAGAAAGCGAGACAAATGCTAAACTGTATATCTATACAGCACAACCAAAAAGGAATTTGGTCACAATGAACTCCCCATTTTTATCTTCACTAAAAGAACATATGTGGACTAGGCGTTATGCCAAAAGAACTATTGAAAGCTACTTGTATTGGATCAAGTATTTTATAAACTTTAACAACAAGCGCCACCCGCTAAGCTGTCATAATGCAGAGGTCGAGTTTTTCTTAAACTATTTATCAAATGTTAAAAATGTAGCGCCAAGAACTCAATCGTTAGCTTTAAATGCACTTTCCTATCTGTATAAGGACTACTTTAATCAACCTCTGTCTTGTGATTTACAGTTTAACAAATGTAGAGTTCAGCCTAACCTACCAACTGTGTTAACTAAAAGTGAGGTTAAGCTATTACTTGAAGCAATTCCTGTACAAAACAGATTAGCATGCCAACTCATGTATGCTAGTGGGTTGCGGTTAATGGAAGTAGTTAGATTACGTATTCAAGACATTGATTTTAATTATTGCAGTATACAAGTTTGGCATGGTAAAGGCGGTAAACATCGCAGAACTACATTAGCTAAAGAGTTGTTTTATTCATTAAAAGAACAAATTAAATTGGCTAATTGTTTATTTCAGCGAGATATTAGAAATCCTAGTTATCATGGCGTTTATCTACCTTTTGCCTTAGCTCGTAAATACCCAAATGCCCCTAAAGAATTTAACTGGCATTATTTGTTTCCTGCTACGCGTTTAAGTATTGACCCTGAGGTGAATAAGGTGAGACGGCATCATTTACATGAAACTGTTTTGCGTAAAGCCATTCACAAAGCGAGTAACTCATTACAACTGAATAAGCGTATTACCTGCCACACTTTACGTCATTCGTTTGCAACTCACTTATTACAACGCGGCGCAGATATTCGTACCGTACAAGAACAACTTGGCCACACCGATGTGCGCACAACGCAGATTTACACACATGTGATAGAACATGGTGCCAATGGTGTAAGAAGCCCGTTGTCAGATCTTAGTTAATAAAAAACACGCTAAATAAAAGCCATAAAAAAAGCCGCGAATTTTCACGGCTTTTCTATTACTTAAAGGCTAATTAAGCTTTTTTACTAGCAATGTATTCGTTAACGAAGTCTTCCAATACATTAAGTGGCACGGCACCATTTTTTAGCACCACGTCATGGAATTCACGAATATCATATTTGTCACCAAGCGCTTGTTTAGCTTGTTCGCGCAGTTCAACAATTTTTAACATACCAATTTTATATGCGGTTGCTTGTGACGGCATTACAACATGGCGTTCAACCATTTTAACCGCGTCCGATTTTGCATTTGGCGTGTTGTTCACGTAGTAATCGATTCCTTGTTGGCGAGTCCACTTTTTCGCGTGAATACCAGTATCAACAACTAATCGACACGCTCGCCATAACTCCATTGCTAAACGACCAAAGTCAGAATATGGGTCTTGGTACAAGCCAATTTCTTTAGGAATAAGTTCTGAATATAAGCCCCAACCTTCAGAATAGGCCGTATAACCGCCAAATTTGCGGAACATTGGCATATTTTCAAGCTCTTGTTTAATGGCAATTTGCATATGATGACCTGGAATACCTTCGTGATAGGCAAGTGCAGCCATTTGATAAGTTGGCATTGCTTCCATGTCATAAAGGTTGGCGTAGTAAATGCCTGGGCGTGAACCATCTGGCGCTGGTTGTTGATAAAACGCTTTACCTGCTGACTTTTCACGGAACGCTTCTACCGCTTTTACTTTTAAACGCGCTTTAGGTTTAGTAATAAACAAGCTGTCTAAACGCCCTTCCATATCGTTAATTAAGGCGACTGCTTCGTCTAAGTAGCGTTGCTTTCCTTCTGGGGTATTCGGGTAATAAAACTGCTTGTCGCTGCGCATAAATTGCATAAAAGCAGGTAAATCACCTTTAAACCCAACCTTTTCTTTGATCACTCGCATCTCATCGTGAATACGGGCAACTTCTTTTAGGCCAATGTCGTGAATTTGATCTGCAGTTAAATCAGTGGTTGTTGTGCGTTTTAATGCATTGTTGAAGAATGCTTCACCTTCAGGGAACTTCCATGCACCATCTTTAGTATCGGCCTTAGTTTCTAATGCCGTTAAGTAAGTAACCAACGATTCATAACCCGGTTTTAGGTGATTGTTTAACGCCACTTTTACTTCATTAATTAACGCTGTTTTGGCCGCTTGATCAATTTCTAATGCTGAAACTTTGCGGGTGAAGTCAGCTAAAATGGTGCTGTCTTCACCTTGGTCAAACGGTGCGCCAGTAATGATGTTTTTTGAGTCGCGAATAACATGCGGGAATACAAATTTTGGTGCAATAATGCCGCGCTGTTCGCGTAGTTTTAACTGCTCAACCAATTGGTTTAGTAGCTTTTCAGCCCCTTTTACACGGCTAATGTAATCGCGCGCTTCTTTTTCGTTAGTTATTGCATGTTGGTTAATTAAAAATGCTGGTATTTGAGAGTGAGTACCAAACATTTGATTAACTGGGTAGCTGTGAAAACGCCATTTATGATCGGCGATACTATTTTCAATGCTTTGAATATATAAAGTGCGACTAATACGCGTTTGAGCATCTAGTGTATTTGGGTCGATTGCTTTAAGTTTTGCTAAATTTGCTTTTGAAATAGCAAGTTCTTTGGCGGTATTTTCTTCCGATAAATCATTCCACTTGTCGTAGTCGGTTTTAATACCTAAGTATGTTTGAAACACAGGGTTTCGCATGACCCCTGCTTTATAAATCTCATCAAAAAAAGCATTGGCTTGTTTTGACGCTTCAACAACACTTGATTGGGTAACCGTTGTTTGTGCTTGTCGCTCTGCATTGCTTTGAGTATTTGACGTTGAGCTACACGCGGTGAACAGTAAAGCCGAAACCACGGCTGTCGCTATTATTGATTTTTTGATCATAGTCTTCTTATCATTTTATTTGGTTAATGAATTGCCCTAAGCCGGGTGTTTATATTTATTATTCGTTGGCAAGTATAAATGACAAAGGCGCATTGTGCGCCCTTGTATGCAAAGTTTTAATATTCAGGGTTATCTATTTTGTAAATGTGTGTTTAATCGATCTAAGCCGTTGGCTAAATCTTCAATTAAATCATCAGCATCTTCTAATCCAATATGCAAACGAATAAGTGGATTTTCATAAGGCCACTTGGTGGCGGTGCGCAACCTGCCAGTATTGGTATTACCTAAAATTAAGCTTTCAAATCCGCCCCATGAATAACCCATTTTAAAATGGTGCATACCATCTAGTAAGGCATTTAGTGACGCTTGATCTCCACGGTTAAGCACAAAGGAAAATAATCCGTTTGAGCCAGTAAAATCACGTTTAAAGATCTCATGCCCCGGGCAAGACTCAAACGCGGGATGTAAAATCACGTCAACTTCTTCACGTGTTTTCAACCAGTTTGCTACTTTGAGCGCATTTTCTTCATGCTGTTTTAATCTAACACCAAGTGTCCTAATACCACGCATAGCCAAGTATAAGTCGTCAGGTGACGTACATTGCCCCATTAAGTAACTGTTTTCACGCAGTTGTTCCCAATACTTTTCATTTGCTACAGCCGTACCTAACATAACGTCTGAGTGGCCAACAATGTATTTGGTTGCCGCTTGAATTGAAATATCAACGCCATGTTTAAACGGGTCAAACAAAACGCCCGCAGCCCATGTGTTATCTAACATCACAATACAGTTATGTTGATGAGCAACCTCAGCTATACCCGGCACATCTTGCACTTCCATTGAATTTGAACCGGGAGATTCTAGAAAAATAACCTTAGTATTAGGTTTGATCAGTGATTTAATGTCTTTGCCGATCAAAGGATCGTAATAGGTAGTTTCTACACCAATGCGCGTTAATACTTTGTCGCAAAAATCACGTGTTGGCTCATAGGCGGTATCCACCATCAATAAATGGTCACCTGTTTCAACAAAAGCCAATATGGCATTAGTTATAGCGGCGGTTCCAGAAGGATAAAGTGCGCAACCTGCTCCCCCCTCTAGATCGGTCATTGCATCTTGAAAGGCGAACGATGTAGAGGTACCACGACGACCGTAAAACAATACTTGATTACCACGATTTGCTGTCGCGTGTTTCATTTCTTTAACAGAATTGAATACAACCGTTGATGCTCGCTCAACTGGTGGGTTAACAACGCCTCGTGTCCATTTACTATCGCGCCCTGCGTTTACAATTTTGGTTTGTTTTTTCATACTCACCCTAACCTATTTTGGCTGTCTAGCCATCCAAAACCAATATGAAACAGGTTATAACATAAAAAAAGCGCGTTTGCTCAGGTTAAATTGTTAATAAGTGAATAAAAAAAGCCTGAGTTATAACAACTCAGGCAAAACCCTGCGCTTACGGTTGTAAGGAGGAAAGTCGAAAGGATTGTTGACTAAATACCGTTCCGTTAACGTCTTTTAAGCCAATTTCAATAAGTGGATCTGCCTGTTGCCAGTCTATTTCAATAAAGCCATAGTTAACGTCATGCGTAAATGCACCTACTCTATGTTCATTAGGGCTAACATCTTTCCATTTTTCACTTAACCCTGAACTGGTAATTTCCCAAAGGCCATAACCTTTACCATTTTTAACGTATGAGGTTTCTCCCCAATGGGTATCTCCACTAATGATGATAACGCCTGAGATAGCGTGCTTTTCAATAAAGTTAAGTAAGCGCTTTCTGTCATTTGGAAAGTTTGCCCAAGACTCCCAACCGGTAAACTCTGGTAGCAATTGTAAACTTGAACCAATAATTTTTATTTTTGCAGGTTTAAGCAGCTCTTGTTCCAACCATTGCCATTGTTTTTCACCTAACATGGACGCCTTAGCATCGGGTGATACCTTGTATGGCCCCATATTAATAGGTGCTCGTTTAGCAACATAATCGAGCTTCGAAACTTGATGCAGCTCATCTCTATTCCAACGAAGATCAGGCAGAATTACTTGCACTTCTTGATTTTTGTTGCCGTACATATAGCTGGTATAAATGCCATCACGTTGATAACGCGGTGAGTCTTTTGGCTCTTGCCAAAAATCTAACATGATTTTTTTAGAAGCTTCTTTTTGTGGATATTCTTTACCCGCATCGTTTTCACCGTAATCATGGTCGTCCCAAATAGCGATCAATTCAGCGGTTGCTTTTAGCTTTTTAAAGCCTGAGTGGTTGGCCAATGTTTGATATTTATCGGCTAACTCTTGCATGTCTTCGGTGTCACCGTAAATGTTATCACCTAAAAAGATAAATAAATCAGGGTTATCTTTAGCTATCGCATTAAAAATTGGCATCTCTTTGTATTGTTTGCCACAAGAGCCAAAATAAATTTTGTCTATGGCCAAGGTATTAAAGCTTAAGGTGGCAACTAAACCAGCAAGTAATGTTTTTTTCATTATTTGATCACCTCTAACATTGGCTTGCCAGCTTTAGGGTTAAATTCAGATACGTTTTCATCTAATAAAGTTAAAGCAGTGGCCGCCACTTGTTTTTGATAGAGCTCTTGAGATGTTTTAAGTACGCCCTGTGGTTTAATGTCAGGTCCAAGGGCAGCAAACCAAATATGTGCAGAGCCAATAACACCTTCTTTATGTTCTTTTAAACCTTTCATATAGGCTTGCACCGCTTGTTTAGACGCATGATGCTGCCAGTCTTTTGCCGTTTGACCTCGGCCGTGATCGGTCACTATAAGTAAGTTTGTATTGTTTTTGTACTGCTCCATCGATTGCAAGGTTTGCCATAAATCTGCGATAAAGGCGTCGGTTCGGTGAGCGGCATTAAGATAGTTGTCGTAGCGTCCATCATGGGCAAAGTCATCAGTTTCACCATAGGAGATCGACACAACACGTGGTTTGTTTTCTTTGATGTAATCAATAGCAAATCGGTGGGTAAAACTGTCTAAACGAACGTTGTGCCACGGACTTGGAATTTCCTGCTGTAATTCATTTAACAAGGTAACCGCGTCACTGTGGTATTTTGCCGGTGCTGAATCAAAACCAGCGTTTACATATAAGCCACTGCGCTGGGCATTTAAAATATAGGGAAATACATCCCAACTGCCAAAGGCTGCGGTATTTTTATAACCTTTGTTGTTTTTAAGCCACTCTAAAAAACTGGTTTCAGGGTTGAGTTTTTTGGCATTTGAATCAAGAGTTGGGTTGGTTACACCAGTAAAAATTTCGCTGTAACCTGGGTAAGAAAAATGCCATTGATTAGCCACTGACATATTTGATGCTTGGTTTCTATCACCCACTAAGGTGCCATTTTTTGCAATCGTTGACCAAACAAATGGCATTAACGTTTCTTTTGCTTGATTTGTTGTTTGCGATTCAATGGTTTTTAGTAAGCCATTTTTATGATGGGTGAAATTTTTATCGTCTAATAAATCTTGTTGTTTTCCTTGGAATACTTCCTGCCAACGTAAGCCATCTATGGTCACTAAAACTAAATTACGTTCTTGTGCCATGCTAAACGTTGAGGTTAATAATAAAGTGGTTAAGGTGAGTTTTTTCATTGTTATTTATTACCTTTTTAAATACTGCAAGGAAAACAAACGGAAGGCAGCAACTGCCACCTTCCATTAACATTAAAAGTTTACGTTAACAGTAAACGTTGTTGTGCGAGGTGCGCCAATGTAATACGTATTACCACGACCATCACCTGAAGATAAATACTCTTCGTCAAACAAGTTATTTACAACTAAAGCTAAATCGACAGACTTAACGCCATTACCAGTAAACTCCACGGTATAACCTAAGTTCATGTCAGTCACAATAAAATCATCAGCTTCGCCGCGCTCACCTGTATATTTAGTTGATGCACCAAAGCGTAATCCACCGTCAAAATAATTAGCTGAAACAACCCACATATCTTCTACAGAGTCGATAACAGTTTGGCCTTTTTTAATGTCGCCAATATTATCGTTGTATTCAGAGTTGTTTTTAGTGAAAGAAGCGTACAGCTCCCAGTTGTTATTAACTTTGTAAGTGGCGCCTATTTCAAGACCATCAGAGTCAATGCCACCTTCGTTAATGTATGAACCGTTAGTACCAATTGCATAATCGATACCGTCAGCATCACTGCTGCCTGGTGAAACAAAGCGAAGACGGTTGTTAAATTCAATCTTATAGAAGGTTGCTGTTAAGCTTAAGTCTTCACCAAAATAACGTACACCAAAGTCGATGTTGTCAGCAGTTTCTGGCTCTATCTCAGTCACTGTAGACGCGTCACGCTCTAAAACACCATCTTTAATTGCCGAGAAGTTTTCACTGTAACCAGCAAATATTTCAGTTGATGGCGATAGCTGATATTGCACACCACCGCTAAACAATACGTCAGAATCACTGTCTACTTTCACGTCTTTAGACGAGTCGTAGTGGTCATCTTTTTCAACATCAACTAGGTATTGCTGAACACCTAAATTAACCGTTAGATCGTCAAATGTAATGGTGTCTTGTAAGTACCATTTAACTGTTTCTTGGTCAAAAGTTAGTTCGTACTGTGTCCAGTATGGTTTTGCATCAAAATGGTGATAGACACGTGCATCTATTACTTTATGCCAATCACGGTGTTCATCACGCTCTGATGTTTCCATCCAAATACCAGCTACCAAGTCGTGGTTATCGAACGTTGTTTGTGCTTTAGCAGTAAAACCTGTGCGCTCTTTGGCATAGTGTGTATGGCGGTATGACATCACTGGAATGGCATCACGGTCATAACATGCAGCATGTAAACCTGGACCTGAATTCCAAGGCCAGCTGTAATTTGCGGTACAACCTTCAGCAGGCATTAATGGGTTACCATTTTGATCGGTAAAACCATATCTGAATTCCGCTTCGCCGCCTTTATCGGTTAAGTTGCCGTTAGCATCTACTGGGTGCATGATGTAAGGAGGGATCCAGTCACCACGGCCTTTGTTTTTGTGGTAATAAGGTGTAACTTCAAACGTTGTCACGTCAGACATCGCATATTCAAATTTCAAATAACCTAAGGTATTTTCGCGAAGTGTTGACCAGCCTTCAGCAAACATTTGGTCAAAATGAGGAATACCAGTCCAGTTCCATGTTAAATGATCCCAATCAGACGTTGCGTTAAATTGTTCAACCGTTACGCTGTTGTAGTTATCTTCTGCTACGTCATCGTATGAAATACGACCAGTAATATTTAAATCACCTTGAGTAGACACAAACTTCATTTCAGCGTGTTGCTTTTTCGCACCACCATTAGAGCCTTTACCTACCCAACGGCTATTTGATGAATCAGAATAGCTAATGTAAGCAAAGGTATTTTTTAATATTTCACCAGTTTCGTAACGTGCAAAATAGCGCTGAGCGTCATGTGAACCTGTCGTATATGAAATTGTAGTGCTTTCCTGCATTTCAGGATCTTTACTCACAAAGTTAAACGTACCACCTAGAGCATCTAACGAAGCAGATGAAATGTCTGATGTACCTTGGCCAACTTCTATTGTTTGCACATTGTCAGTATCTAAATAACGGTTAGCTTTTGCTCCACCACCGTAGTTTGAACCACCGTTTGGAATACCATCGACCGTCATACCTAATTGTTGTTGCTGACCGTCAATAGCAAAACCACGCATGGTTATTGATGTAGACCAATCGTCACCACCAAATGCGTCACCTTCATTAATGTTAATGCCAGGTAAGTTATCCATAATGGCTAACACGCTAGTCATTGGTGCTTGTTGGTCGATCATGTTTTGATCTACCGTGTTATTTGCATAAGAAAGTTTCTTTGCAATAACGGCGACTTCTTCAATTTGCTTTTCTTCTTTTGTTGTATCGTCAGCATAAGCCAATGGCGTTAATGCTAATGAAATAGCAATAGCTAACGTTGATTTTGTTGTTGTTTTGAGAGACATGGTTTACCCACCTAAATATTGTGTTTTTAGTGTTATCGTTTTGAATCGGCGAGCAGTGTAAAGTGTGTTTGTTACAGATTTGTTATTTTTAATTGAACGTTCAATTAATAAAAATTTAACTTGTATTTATAAAGACTTACCATACTATCAATTAAGTTTTACTTGAACATGACGGTAAGATAAACGTCTTATGACATTAATATGTACAAGTGCTATTAAGTGCAAAAAGGATAGTTAGATGCCCAAAGTTGGTATGGAAAAAATTAGAAAACAACAACTGATAGAAGCAACGCTAGCCTCAATCGAAGAGCATGGCTTGCAAGGAACAACCATCGTTAGCATTGCAAAGCTCGCCGGTGTTTCTACAGGTATTATTTCTCACTATTTTGGTGGTAAAACTGGCTTACTTAAAGAAACTACCCTGTATTTGTTGGCGCAGTTAAAAATAGATTTCCTCGCGCAGTTTAAAGACAAAAAACCCAGTGCTAACCAACGTATCAGTTATATTATCAACGCAAATTTTACCAGTACACAAAGCAGCAATAAGGCGGCAGTGGCTTGGCTGTCCTTTTGGGTACAGTCAATGCACAGTGATGAATTTAGAAAACTACAAAAATTAAATCATGCTCGTTTGGCTAGCAATTTAAAGTTTTCCCTCAAGCAGTTAATTAAATATGAACATCTTGATATGGTGACTCAAATTCTCGCAGCCCAAATTGACGGTCAATGGTTGCGTTGCGCACTTGCGCATTCTTCAGAAGAAAAATTTAAACAGGCTGGCATATATTGCCAACAATTGGCAGACGACCTAATTGAGCGCTACAAGTACTAAGATTTATGTCATTGGTAATAAGTGTCATTTAACTGTCTTAATTTGAAGCTAAAATGTCGTGTTTTTAAAAAAGTACATATTTTAAGATGCGGTTGTTGATATCTGTTGGAATTTTACTGTTTATCGTTGTTGGTATTTTTTTATGTTGGCGATATAGAAAAGTAAAATTGTCAGGAGATACGCCCAGCTCATCTGCGGTACTCGTTGCAATTTTGTTTACTTCGGGATTGGACAGTGGCTTTATTCTGATGCCATTAGTCGAATTTCCTAGCTATCAAAGCGACCCCAGCTATGGGTTTGTCAATCCACTTGCCATCGAGCTTGGCTTTTGGGGATTAACCGCCTGGTTTTTATATTTTGTTTCTACGCTATATTTTTTAACCTTAGAGCCAAAGTTACAATTGTTTAAACGCCCTTCTATTCGTTTAGTCAACAGCTTAGTTGTGTTGATGACCTGTGCATTTACCCTGTCGTTATTTTTACAACTAATTCCACAGTACACAGATTATTTCTTGACTGAAATTAGCGAGTTAGTTTTATTTGCTTTGCTCTTTTTCATGATCATATTTGCTTTATTAGTCAGTACTAAAGTCCGCTTTATGACCCGATTAAGTCAAGTTAGTGTATTGTTATTCTGCGCACTAATATTGGTGATCGGGATAACAAATGACTTTTCAAGCCAAGATCTAGTCACAAGTTTGGCAGCAACCAGAGGTTACTTAGCAAACTTTCATCAGTTTATTTTGCCCTTTAATGACTATCATGAATTTTATTTAGCATGGTGGTTAACCTGGACTATTTTATTAGGGCAATTTGTCGCTAAATTTGTTAATCAAATGTCGCCCTTCAAACTACTTTTAACCATGGTATTAATACCTTTGATACCAACAGCTATTTGGTTTAGCGTTTTATATCATCACTTTATCATTCAAGCAGTTATGTCGCCGGTTATTGCTATAACCATGGTATTACTGGCGCTGCTGTTTGTTGTTAATTCGTTAGATTTTATGGTGGCGCACTATAGCCAATCGTTATCCATCGATCGCAAGCGCTTAGGTATGAAAAAATTTGTCCTGTTTAACTCCATACTACTGTTAATGTTAACGGCCATGTTTAAAGAACAATGGTTGTTTATCCAATGGACTGCATTGCTGGTAATTTTAATTGCCCTGTTAGGTCTTTTGGAGTTTTTAACGACAACTCGATTAAAACAACTGCATCTGCACATCAACAATTTTGTCAAAGTTGGTGTCGATAAACGGTAGGATAGCATCAGCAACTGATTTAAGCTGACGTTCAACATATAAATCGTAATCTAATGGTGCGTTGACATAGCCTTTGGCTTGAGGCCCAGACGTTGTTAAATAGTATTCAACAGTACCTCTGTTTTGAAACTTTAAAGGTTTACCGGCTTTTTTATTTTGTTCATCCGCTAAGCGAGCCGCTTTAATGTGTGGAGGCACGTTTTTTACATATTGCTCTAGTTTTCTTCGAATACGTTTGCGGTACACTAATTGGTCGTCAAGCTCCCCATTGCGAGTTTGTTTAACCACTTGTTGGATGTATTCTTCAACGGGTTGCTGTGCAAATACTTTTTGATAAAGCTCACGTTGAAAGTTTTTTGCTAGTTGTGTCCAATCTGTTCTGACACTTTCCAGCCCCTTAAACACCAGCTGCTGCTGACCATTTTTATTGACTAAGCCTGCGTAGCGCTTTTTTGTTCCAACATCAGCACCACGTATGGTTGGCATAAAGAACTGTAAAAAGTGGGTTTCAAATTCGAGCTCTAATTCACTTTCTATGGCAAAGCGAGCTTTTAACGTTTGCTGCCATTTTTCATTGATATAGCTAGCCAGAGTTTTACCTAAAGCGTTGCACTCTTTTTCAGATAAATCATCACCAACGTGCACAAAAATAGAGTCAGTATCACCATAAATGACTTGATAACCCTTATCTTCTATCCAATCTTTGGTGGTATTAAGTAACTCGTGCCCCCTTTTCGTAATTGAACCTGATAAACGTGGGTCAAAGAAACGACAGCCGGTAGAGCCTAATACACCATAAAAAGAATTCATGATAATTTTAATTGCTTGCGACAATGCAGCATTATTGTCTATTTTGGCTTTATCACGTTCACGCCACAACTGGTTGATAATATCGGGAAGAAAGTGTTTATCTCTTGAAAAATAAGCACCATCAAAACCTTCAATTGCATTACTTTTATCACGCAGCCCTTCAACCATACCCATTGGATCAATATTGAACGAGCGAATAATACTGGGATATAGGCTTTTAAAATCCAGTACTAGTACGTTTTTGTATAAACCTGGAATTGATTCCATTACAAAGCCGCCAGGTGATACTAAGCCTTTCATACCGTCACCCAAGTTTGGAGCGACATAACCTGCACGGTGTAATTTGGGTAAATAAAGATTAGTAAACGCCGCTACTGAACCGCCGACTCTATCAAGGCTCAGCCCTGTGAGTTCAGCTCGTAACATGGCAAACTCTAACATTTGTGTTTTTTCAAAAATTAATGTGACTAAGCGACAATCTTGCAGGTTATAGGCTGCAAGCGCTAATTTGTCATGGGTAAAGTTATCGAGGATCTCTTTTATTCGATTGTCAGCATCATCAACTTTTTTATGTAACCCTAATAATTCACTCGAGACATTCTCCAATGAAAAGCTATCAAAGTTATAAGTGGCCGTTTTTAACACATCAATACCATCTATTACCACACGACCACTAATATCAATAAAGTGCTGTTCACTGGTACGTTGTTTACGCCACCTTGGTGGACGTTTGTCTCGACCAATGACAAATTCGATATGGTGTAACTGACAGCGTTTTTGCAATAAATTAAAGTCAAACTGCACCACATTCCACCCGATGATGACATCGGGATCGTAGACATTGAGCCAATCAATTAAAGAATGTAACAAGTGTTTTTCATCGCGACACCAAATCACTTGTTCAAGGGTAATATCTATTTCGTCTTGTTTTAATTTTTCAGAGCTAGTGACACTTTCATCACCTATCATAAAGACAGTTTTGACCTGTTGCCCTTTAAGTTCATGTGAATATAAGCCAACAGAAAACAGCTCTCCTTGCAGTGAACATTCAAGATCCAATGACACCATAGACAAGGAAACCTGGTGAACATCTTTGTCAACACTGCGGCACTTCTTCGCGACATAATGTGGATGAATTGCATCTTCGTCTATCACGTATTCAATACTAAATTCAGCACTTGCCGTGACAAAGCGTTCCATTAAAAAACGATCTTCAGGTCGAAAATCATCTTCGTAGCATTTAATTTTATGATCTTTTAAACACTCACGAGCTCGATAATAATCACGCAATAAATCAAAATAAAGCGCTGTAACAGGCTGTTGAGCGAAGGTTTTTAAGTTAAGCGCATTGACTTTAGCCAGACGTATACCTTCATTTTCTATCAGGGCTATCGCCTGCTCACTGTCATTAGACTCAACAAAAAACACCGCCTTTTCGTCGTACACTGTGATTTGTTTGGCACCGTCAGGGGTTTTCAACCAATAATGCAGCACAATACCTTTTCTGGTATCAATGGCTTGGCGCGTTAATATAAACCCGGTAATGCTATGCACGACTATTTACTTAACCTCATTAAAAAATAAATAACAAAAACCAATACAAACTGGTAATATATACAGCATTGTAAAAGAAAAAGCGGTGATTAGAAACCGCCAATTAGCCTTGCCCATGCTTTCTGAAAAACTAAAACAAGCTATTCGCACCGCTTACCGTGCTATTGGCGAAAACCTAGAAAACTTTAATCCCCGTAAACAGCAAACGTTTTTAATTGCCGAAATAGCGAAAACCTTGGCCGGTGATTATGACAAAACGCGTAAAATCATTGCTATTGAAGCAGGCACTGGCACGGGTAAATCATTAGCCTATTCACTAGGCACCATTCCATTGGCTGTCGCCAAACAAAAGAAAGTGTGTATTTCAACGGCAACAGTTGCATTACAAGAACAATTGGTCGACAAAGACTTACCTTTTTTAAAAAAGTACAGTGGCCTTAATTTTGAATTTACCTTAGTAAAAGGTCGTCAGCGATATGTTTGTGCCTATAAGCTAGCGACAGCGGTAAACGCACAAGATACTCCACAGGCAGGTTTTACTTTTGCCGAAAAACCAAGTGATTATGATTTAAAATTATTAAAGCACCTGCATGAAGCGTTAAAAGAAAACCGTTGGCAAGGCGATAGAGACTCTTGGGCTGACCCCATTCCCAATCATATTTGGCAAATGATTCAATCGGATAAACACAGCTGTTTAAAGCATTTAGCCGATCATACGCATTGCCCTTTTCATAAAGCTAGAGAAACCATGGACAAAGCTGATGTGTTGGTAATCAACCACAGTTTGTTATTGGCCGATTTGGAAATGGGCGGTGGTAAAATATTGCCCGAACCAGATGATACTTTCTACGTAATTGATGAAGCACATCACCTTCCAAAAGTAACGCGTGACCACGCGAGTGCCGCAGTAACAGTGAAAGGCGCACTAGAATGGCTAGAAACGCTAAAAGCTGTTGGTGATAAAATGTCTAAGCTCATTAAGTCCAATAGTGCGATATCACCTGCGTTAAAACTTGCCGATGATGCCACTGACTTGATCACAGATTTAAACAAAGTTTTAGGCTTTATCGAAGCAAATAAAAACGTATATTTTAAAGCGCCTGACAACGCTTCATTTGGTAAAAAAAATGACGACAGTGCTATTTTTCGTTTTGAACATGGAGTACTGCCTAAGGAAATAAAATTTCCTGCTGAAGATTTAACTGAATTAAGTAAAAAGTGTTTAAACCACGGCAATAAGCTATATATGCTGCTGATGGAAGCCGTTAAAGACGGTGAAGTGGCTAATTATTTAGCAGAGCCTGTGCTGGCCGAATATGGTTTTTTACACCAACGTTTGGAAAATTTTCATAATTTATGGGCCATGTATGACAAAACAGATAGCGAAAAAGGCGCACCACTGGCGCGTTGGATGGAGCTATTACAAGGTAAACGTCAAGATTATTTATTGTCAGCTTCACCTATAGAAGTAGGTTTCACTTTAGAAGATAACTTATGGTCAAAATGTGAAGGTGCGGTTTTGTGCTCAGCAACAATTATGGCATTAAATTCCTTTGATCATTTTCGACGTCAAGTTGGCTTAAGCAATAATGACGGCACGCAATACCAACATGTAACATCCCCTTTTAATTATCGGGAAAATGCTGAGCTTGAAATATTTGACGCGCAATTTGAGCCAAGTGACCAACGTTTTACTGACGAACTTATTAAAGTATTGCCTGCACTTATTAAACGAGATAAAGCGACTTTGGTGCTATTTTCATCCTATTGGCAAATGGAAACAGTTGCACAAGCATTGCGCGAAAAACACAAGATGTCGATTCAGGTACAAGGTGAACAATCGCGCCAGCATATAATTGAAAATCATAAAAAACGTTGTGATAACGGCGTAGCTAGTGTGTTGTTTGGTACTCAAAGTTTTTCAGAGGGTTTAGATTTACCTGGTAAGTATTTAACCAATTTGCTGATCACAAAATTACCTTTTTCTGTGCCTACCAGCCCTGTTGAAGAAGCTCAAGCAGAATATATCACCGCAAAAGGTGGTAACCCCTTTATGTCGATCAGTGTGCCGGAAGCATCCAAAAAATTGGTGCAAGCTACAGGTCGTTTACTACGCAATGAAAAAGATACTGGCAAAATTACCATTTTAGATAAACGTTTAAAAACCAAACGTTATGGGCAAGAATTATTAGATTCATTACCGCCATATAAACGTGTGCGTTAATTTGAATTTTGCCGAAGCTGCTCGATAGGTAAAGGGCCTATTTCTTTTATTGCTTCTTCTAACGCTAGCGTTACTTTGGGTAGTAAGTCTTGATGTTTTTGGTGCAGATAATGATAGGCTTCAATTTTTAGTAGCTCTACCTTTGGATAGGTGTTTTGCTCAATGAAAGAGTAATTTCCAAAATCAGGACTATCAATAGAAATGATGTAATCAATACGCTTTTTATGAAGTAGCTCCGCTAATACCTCACCATTTTTCACGTGGTATAAACGAGCAGCTTTATCTTTCATATAATAGGTACTTGCGTTTGAACCACTGACTACACCAACCGTAACATTACGCGTCATCAAAACTTCTCGAGTACATTTAACACCATGTTGGCAATACATTGATAACTCGCCTCGAGATAATGGCACTGGCACGCGCTTAAAATGAGGAAATGACAATTCGGCTAACGATACTCTAATGGTTAAACCATCAACATACCCTTTTTCAGCTTCCACCCCTTCTCTACCTGTTGGAATAAGCTCAAAATCAACATCAAAGCCAATTTTCTCATAGGTTCTAACAATATAGTGCTTGTACCAAGCAATAATTTGCCCTTCATCTGCCACACTGAATAACAATGTTTCATTCCTTTGAGTTGCTTGCTCAGCACCGGCTTGATTAATCAGCATGGCAAACACGATAAACATACAACGTTTCACAGAAAATTATCCTTAATTTTAAAGCCCATATAGCCAGTATAGACTTAAAAATTTTAGCTACCTTGATATCACTTAAATAGTTTTAACCTAAACATCCACAGACTAAACAAATTAACGTTTTTAATAACGAAAAAAACCAGAGCATAGCTCTGGTTTCGCGCTTGAAAGGAATTGGCTTATTTACGCGTATCCGCGTGCTTGGTTTTTGTTATAAATCACCTCCTGCGTTTTAAATTATTTACTATGACTAGTAGTTGCTAACAGTTTGTTGGTTGGATTGAAAACCTTTGTTTTGCTCGAGTTTAATCACCACACGGCGGTCATAGAAACTCGCTTGATGTTCGTTGTTTGCTACAACGGGAGCATTTTCACCGTATGCATTCAAATTAATTCTGTCTGCATCAATCCCACGGTTAATAAGTTCGCTTTTCACTGAATTTACTCTAGCTAATGAAAGTGCTTGGTTAAGCTCTTCGCTTCCTTGCAAATCTGTATAGCCTGATAAGTTAATATTCAGTTTGGGCGACATGGCGAGCATTTTGGCTAAAGCGTCAATTTGGTCACTGTAATGTGGCTTAATTTCACTTGAACCGGTTGAAAACTGTAAACTCATTAATAAGTTCTCCGCTTGCATTTGCGAAGTGCTATCTTGAGTTTGTTGCAAAGCTAACAATTCTTGTTGATAAGCTTGCTCTGCATCCTGTAATTTTTGTTGGTAAGTTGCTAATGCTGTTTGGTAGCTATTTTGTTCTTCAACTAATTTCGCCGCTAAACTGGTCTTTTGTTGGTTAACACTGTGTTGGTTACCCACCAGTACCCCAACTGCGCTTGTCACGATAGCGCCAAGAGGTCCGGCAACAATGGCGCCTATAACAGCCCCTGTACCAAAACCTATGTTTTCACTTTTCTTTTGTGCAGCTTTAACTTCTTCTGGTGTCATATCTGCATAATCTTTGGCGATAACAGGCGCAGTAGCTAAAGTGGCAGCGATGATGCTAGCTGTTAACAAAGTAGTTGATTTAGTGCTTTTAACTTGTTTCATGAAATTGTCCTTGTTTGGAGTGTCTTGTTCGTTTTGTTGAGCTTATTAAAACAAGTTAATCTGGCAGTATTTGGGAACAAAAAAGGCAATGTGCTGAGCAAATGTGGCAACAATATGGCAATTTGCACAATTTCGCGCATTTCATAAAAAAGTTGTATATAGTGCCCAGTAATTAAGAACATGATGGAAAATAAACTGGTGAAGCATATTGCCATTGTTGAGGACGAAGCGGCTATCCGAGAAAATTACGCAGAAGTACTCCGTGCTCAAGGATATCACGTACAAACATACGCCAATCGCGCCTCTGCCACACAGGCATTCGACATTCGTTTGCCACATTTAGTGATATTAGATATAGGCTTAGAGCAGGAATATGACGGGGGCTTTACCTTGTGTCAGTGGCTGAGAAATCTTTCGCCAACCTTACCTATCATATTTTTGACCGCTAGAGATAACGACGTAGATACAGTATCGGGTTTACGTATAGGCGCTGATGATTATTTAACAAAAGACATTAGCCTGCCTCACTTAACCGCTAGAATTGCCGCGTTGTTTAGACGTCAAGATGCCATGAAAAAGCCCCAGCAAGAAGACCATATTTTGTCTGCGGGACCTCTTGCTATTGACAGCCAGCGCATGACCATTAACTGGCAACAAAAAACGGTTGAACTGACCATTACTGAATTTTGGATGGTATATGCACTTGCAAAGAACCCTGGCCATGTAAAAAATCGCCAACAATTAATGCAAGACTCTAAAATCTATGTCGATGACAGTACCATTACCTCGCATGTTAAAAGGATCAGAAAAAAGTTTTGCCAAATAGACCCAAGTTTTGACTGCATTGAAACTGTCTACGGCATGGGATATCGCTGGAATCCGAGTCAGCAGGAAAATTAATTCAATGGCATTTCGATTTGGCCTTCGCAGCAAGCTGCTATTACTGTCGAGCTTTTTAGTCACCATTCCATGGTTCGGCTATCAATACGTTTGGGAAATGGAAAAGTACCTTAGATTTGGTCAAGAGCAAACAATCATTGGTACTGCTAGAGCCTTAGCGACGGCATTACATGAACGCCCTAACTTATTTAATAATCAGGCAAGTTTTTTACCCAGTGTTGAAAAAGGCAAAGACCTATACGGTTATCAACTTTCGCAACCAATTAATCTTGATGGTAAATATCAAGATTGGCCAGACTTTTTAACCAAAGCACACTATTACGGCATTCAAAATGTATTACCTTCGATAGTCACTGATCGTGACTCTTTATCTGTAAACTTTACCGCCGCAGTTGGCAAATACGACAAGTTCCTTTATTTTTTCATCAGTGTAGTTGATGACAAACTAATTTATCGTGATGCCAATGCACTAAGCATTGTTAACAATGACCGTTTAGAACTTGCTTTTACCAGTCCAAATGGTGAATTTCTTAGGTTTATGCTTAGTAACAAAGCAGATGGTTGGCTAGATGCGTTTCAAATAAATACCGCGTCGTTGCAACCAAAAGTATCGCCTTTTATTCAAGGACGATGGCTAGCTAACAACCAAGGCTATAATGTTGAATTTAGAATTCCATTGTCTCGTATTAGCGATAACCTCGCCTTTGCGGTGCACGATGTTGACCAACCACTAGGCGAAACATTAACGACCATCGCAAGTGCAGATCCTAGTACACAAGAAACCTTGGGGACTATTTTAGTCCCTTCACCTGAAATTGAACGCATCGTTAAAGGCATGAGCTACACCAATTCTAGTATTTGGGTTGTCGATCAACACAATCGCATGTTAGCACGCGCAGGAGATATTAAAAAAGCCAATGGCATGTGGGATAAAAACCTTAAACAAGAAGAAAACACTTGGCATAGCCAACTTAAAAAATGGTTAAAACCGCTGTTTGATAACTTACTAACACAGCCACCTAAAGACTTTGTTGATCATTTATACGATGCACAAAATTTAACAGGCGCACATATTGAATCAGCGTTGGCTGGAAATCCCATGTCACAATGGCGACTAACCTCTGACAATAAAGCCGTCATATTGACCGCAGCCTACCCGATTTACATCGACAACCAAGTTAAAGGTGCCGTGATCGTAGAAGAGACTAATAATGGTATTCGCACTGTGCGTAACCAAGCATTAGAGAAACTGTTTACCAGCATACTTGCCATTATGTTGTTTGGTATATTAGCGTTTTTCTTCTTCGCCAGCCGTATCTCTACTCGTATTCGAACACTGCGAAACCAAGCAGAACACGCTATTGACGAACACGGCAGAATTAATGAACTGATGCCAGCGTCAACAACTAACGACGAAATTGGCGATTTATCACGAAGCTTTTCTACTGCTGTTAGTCGGTTAAGTCAGTACAACCATTATTTAGAAAATATGTCTTCACGATTATCTCACGAACTTAGAACGCCTATTGCTGTTGTAAGAACATCGTTAGAAAACCTATCTTTACAACCATTGCCTGAATCTACCACCACCACAGTTGAGCGCGCGCAAAGTGGTTTACATCGATTAAATTTAATTTTAACCAATATGTCAGAAGCGACTCGTTTAGAGCAAATGTTAAAAAGTACAGACAAAGTAGAATTTGACATGGTTAAAGTGGTATCGGGTTGTTTGCAAGGCTACCGACAAATATACCCTGATTTTATTTTAAAGTTTGCTTGTAGTGACGAAAGCATAAAATTGAAGGGCTCACCTGAACACATAGCACAGCTATTGGACAAGGTGATTTCCAATGCAGTGGAATTTAGTCAAGATAAACACATCAGTGTTTCATTGGAGAAGAAGCAACAAACGTTGTTTCTGCACGTTAGTAACAATGGAATTTATTTGCCAGAGGAAATGCACGAGCGTTTGTTTGATTCAATGGTTTCCATTCGCGATAGTTATCACGATAACCCTGAAGATAAACGTCCACACTTGGGATTAGGTTTGTATATCGCTAGGCTGATTTGCGAGTTTCATAAAGGTGCTATTTCAGCTGCAAACCACCATAACCCAAAAGGTGTTACAGTAACGGTTAAATTACCGTTACTGTAATACTCATTTACTCAATACCTAAGTATTTGTGAACTTGTACAGATAAACGCCAGTTATTTTCTATACAGGTGGCGATTGCGAGCTCGGTAGCACGCGTTTTTTGGCTGATCGGTTGTAAATATACTGGCTTATGTTCCACTTGATGCTGTTTTAACAGTCTTTTCAGATCGTCAACATGAGCCTCTGTCGCTACCGGATGTTTAATTTCATCGGCTCTTTGCATTGCAGAACTTAAAATGTCGTAACCGCCCTTCATATTAACTTTTGGCGACACGGTAACCCAACAAGCGTCTGTAGTTCTGATCTCAAAAGTGCCTGATGTCTCAATTTGGCAACTAAAACCACTCGCTTCTAATGCTTGGCAAAGTGGCGTTAAATCTTCCATACAAGGCTCACCACCAGTGATCACTACGTGTTTTGCTTTATAGCCTTCGTTATTAAAAGTCGACAAGATATCGTCAATAGACATGGTCGCCCATGTTGTAGATTCTTGTGGTTTATTGACCATATCAGGCGTAGGCACTTGATCTTTCACATCAATTTCCCACGTGTGTTTAGTATCACACCAAGAACAACCCACAGGACACCCTTGCAAACGTAAAAATATTGAAGGCTGGCCAGTAAAACTGCCTTCACCTTGAATAGTTTCAAATAACTCATTAATTTTGTAGGAAACGTTCATAAACCTGCTAGAAACTGCCTATTTATCCAGTGCTGGAATTAAAGTAAAATGCCAAAGTTTTCTATTATACCCCAGTGAGCAAAAAATATGAGCAATAAAGTCGTTGTTATTTACTCTGGCGGCATGGATTCATTTACCGTGCTAAATCGAGCAGTAAAAGATGGCAAACAAGTGTACGCGCTATCTTTCGATTATGGTCAGCGCCACGTTAAAGAACTCGACTGCGCAGCAGCCGTATGCAAAAGTTTGAACATACCGCATAAAATTATTGATATTACAGCAATTAATCAATTATTAGCGGGTTCATCTCTGACTGACGATATCGACATTCCAGAAGGCCATTATGAAGAAGAGAGCATGAAATCGACGGTTGTTCCTAACCGTAATATGATTTTGTTATCACTTGCTGTTGGCTATGCAGTTTCAGTGGAGGCAAGCCAAGTTTATTATGGCGCTCACTCAGGTGATCATGCAATTTATCCAGACTGTCGCCCTGAGTTTGTTGAAAAAATGAATGATGTTTGCCAAATCGCCAACTACCAACCCGTGGAAATTTTTAGCCCCTACTTAACGGTAACTAAAACTGATATTTTAACCGACGGCCTTAAAATGGGTTTAGATTACAGCCAAACTTGGACATGTTACAACGGCAGAGAAAAAGCCTGTGGTAAATGTGGTGCGTGTGACGAGAGACTCGAAGCTTTTCGTGACAATAATGCAACCGACCCGCTTGATTACGAATAATCTATGAACCACAGCTAGACATATCCATTAGGTTTCTAGTCTCAACAATTTATAAAAAGTTGAGGTTATTTATCAACTTCACGGAAAAATAAAAACTAACTGATATACTTTTTAAAATAAAGTCACAGTTAGTTTTTATATTATGCTCAAAAACGTATTATTCATTGTTGGGATAGTGTTAATAGTTTCTGCCTGCGGTAAGCAAGATAAAGTAAAACCAGAAGACGCAGCGATTAACTTTTTTTCTGCTATTTATAACGATAAAAATATAGAAAAAGCGCGTAGCTTCGCTTCAGATGATCTAAAGAAAGAGCTTGCAAAGTACAAAAGTGCCAAGCATTTTGCTCGTCAATACTTATTCTTATCATTCGACAAAGTCACCATTAACTCTGCACTAGGCGATAAAGTTATGCGCTCAGAGTTTTATTCAAGTGGCACTCTCACAGTTTTATTTGACGGTTTTTATAACGATAAGCGTGTTAAAGAAATAAGAAAAGTACACTTAGTTAATGTGGCTGATAAGTGGTATATCGATAAAATTTACGATGACAAGATGTATAGCAATGACCGCTAATTTGGCCATTGCTACTATTATTACTAGGCAAATAAGCTGGTATGTAATTTCTCTACCGCTTCATTAGCTTGATTTTCATTCACTAAGAAACATAAGTTATGTTCGCTGGCACCATGACAAATCATGCGAACATTAACGCCAGATAGCGCGTCAAAAATACTTGTTCCAACACCATTAGTTTTATGGATTTTGTTGCCAACCACAGCAACTAACGATAAACCGTGTTCAACAGATACTTCACAAAGCTGTTCAAGCTCCTGTACTACCGTTGAGTTTAACAAGGCTTGAGTTGATCCGGTTGGATTATCAAACGTCATTGCGACACTGATTTCACTGGTGGTAATTAAATCAACACTCAATTCATGTTTAGCCAGTACAGCAAATACTTTCGCTAAAAAGCCACTAGCGTGCAACATTGCAGGGCTTCTAACCGTTACTAAGGTTTGCTCTCTTCTTAATGCAATTGCACGATAAGTTGGCGCTGATTCCACCGATTTTTGGATCAGAGTACCGCCCTTTTCAGGCTCCTTGCTTGAACCAACAAACACTGGAATATTTTGTCTCATCGCTGGAATTAACGTTGCGGGGTGCAGGATCTTCGCACCAAAGGTTGCCATTTCCGCAGCTTCACCAAAGCTAATTTCTTTAATCGAACGAGCCTGATCAGTAATACGAGGATCTGTGGTAAAAATGCCAACAACATCTGTCCAAATCGCTAAACTATTAGCATCAAGCGCTTCAGCTAATAAAGCTGCACTGTAATCAGAACCACCACGACCTAACGTTGTTGTTTGTTCAGCGTCGTTCTGTCCAATGAAGCCTTGTGTCACGATAACACAATCAGCCAGTTTATCTTTTAACAAGGTGTTACATTGCACTTTCAATTTTTCAATATTAACAACCGCTTTGCCAAACAAGTCGTTTGTTTTCATGACTTGTCTTACATCAAAATACTGCGCGTTAACCCCAATAGAGTTAAGTACCTGCACAAATAATCTTGAACTTAACTGTTCACCAAATGCAAGAATTGAATCTGCAATACGTGAACTATGGTTTAATGCCTGAGCTTCTGCATATGCAGCAAGCTCTTCAAGTAACTGCTCTACCGTAGCATTTAACTCACTTTCCTGTTCAAGCTGTGCAGTAATTCGATACTGGATTTGACGAATTTGCTCGATAATTTCTGCTTGCTCTGTTGCTGATACATCAGCTTGTGCCAAACGTACTAAAAAGTTAGTCACACCTGCACTTGCAGAAACAACAACCACTCGGTTGCTTGAATCATTTTTAATAATCTGAGCACAACGCAGCATTGCAGGATGGTCGGCAACACTAGTGCCACCAAACTTTGAAACAGTTAAAGTTGGTAAAGTCATATTAACGCCTCACGTTGATAGAAATCGCTTGGCAAAAGCTTAATTGAAAACATTGAAAAGTTCTCCCTAATTGTCGATTCTACGACAAACAAAACACAAGGAAGAGCATGACTGAAAAGCAATAGTTTGAATTGACAACAATTATTTCCAGCCAGAAGCTCTCCACCATATCTGCTCAACACAAGTAAGCAGAGGTGACAGCCCTAAGGATTCAACCTTAGTGACCGAACAAACTTGTGCCACACACAAATTGTCCTCGGCGGTAGTCCCCCTCATTAACAGTCGTAGGAATTGTGGTTCCTCTTGTCAACTACCTGGCTACCGCACCTCTTCTGGTACATCAAAATTGAGTATTTAGTCTAATCTTGATGAAAGCGTATTTAACGTTATATCAATTAAAAATACAAGCGTTGCGATAAAATTATTTTTTCTCATCCACTTTCATAGACTTAGTTGATATTATTAATAGAAATAAATAACGAGTGTGACTTAATGGATTTATTTATCTTAAAAAAGATTATTGGCTTGTTACTGATGCCAATGAGTATTGTGATCGTATTGCTCATTTTTTCCCTATTAACCTTTAAAAAACATGAGGCAAAAAGTTTTAAATCCTTATTATTAGCCACCTTAATACTTGTTGTTTCCAGTATTCCCTGGGTAAGTGATCATCTGATGTTACCTCATGAAAATGACTATCCAGCATTTACCAAACAAAACCAGTTAGACTATATTGTAATTTTAGGATGTGGGCATACCACTGACACCGCTTGGCCTGCGACTTCTCAGTTAAAGCCATGCTCTTTACAACGCATGGTAGAAGGGCTTCGTATTTATCATTTACACCCAGAAGCTCAAATTATCACATCAGGCTCAGCGTTTAATAACGAAGAATCAAATGCCATCAAAGTTAAGCAAGCTTTAACAAGCTTAGGCGTGCCAGAGAGAAAAATATTTGTAGAGAGTTTTCCTAAAGATACAGAAGAGGAAGCCCAGTTAATTGCGCCAAGAGTCAGTGGTAAAAAGGTTGCACTGGTGACAAATGCAGATCATATGCCAAGAAGCGTAGCCTATTTTAAACGTGAAGGGGCAAATGTTATCGCAGCTCCCGCAAGCCCATGGGTAAAAGGCATTAACAATAATAAAGATTGGGGATATTACGTACCAACTGTGCAGGAACTGCAGCAAACGACAAATGCTTGGTATGAAACGCTAGGACAAATTATTCAGTGGGTAAAAAGCTTTTAGCTTTAACCATTTTACCCACTTATAGTATTAGGTTGGTTTAGTTACTATACCGGGTTATCGATATCAATAAACTTAGTGGTTATTGGTAACTCGTTTTGCAAATACTCAGCTAGTGCCTTTACGCCATATCTTTCTGTCGCGTGATGGCCTGCCGCATAAAAGTGGATGTCCATCTCGTGTGCGATATGGGTAGTTTGCTCAGACACCTCTCCAGAGATAAAAGCGTCAATCCCATGTTCTGCTGCCAATTCGATATAGTTTTGGCCACCACCACTGCACCAAGCAACAGTTTTTATCTCTTTGTTACTTGCAGGGGCAATGTGTAAGCTTTCTCGGCCTAGAGATTGGTCGATTCTGGCTTTTAACTCTGCAGCTGATAAAGCTTGCTCAAACTGCCCCCGCATAGAAACACTTAAAGCATTACCCACTTCTAATGGCTGTACATCATTTATTTGCCACATTTTGGCCAGTTGTGCATTATTTCCAAGTACAGGATGAATATCAATCGGCAGATGATAAGCGAATAAATTGATGTTGTTATCCATCAACGCTTTAATTCTTTTATATTTCATTCCACGAAGTACATACGACTCGTTTTTCCAAAAATAGCCATGGTGCACCACAATAGCATCAGCTTTTTCCACGATAGCTTGTTCAATCAATGCCTGTGTAGCGGTAACGCCAGTCACTATATGCTTTATTTCATCTGTGCCTTGCACTTGCAAGCCATTTGGGCAGTAATCTTTAATTAATTCTGGTTTTAATAATTCGTTTAAATAGCGTTCAAATTCTAAAGTTTTCATTGTAGCTCTATTATTTAGGTCGACGAGAAGAATGTATCGAAGACACATTAATTGGTGCCAATTTAGGTTTTAATTTCCATCGTGGCTTAATTGGTGTTAGTGGCAATACCCGTTTTTTTGCGATAATCACGTAGATTGAACCTAAGCTTGGAAACAATCGTTGCATGTATTGACGAGTGTGACGCGCAATGCTGTTTTGACTAATAGGCTTTGCAAGGCTGGAATGCATACACCTTTCGTCAGCTAATATTTCATACCCCATTAAATCTAACCAATCTTTCACACGCATGGGCGAAAAAAAGCGCTCATTCCATGGTGCCTGATTTTTTCGATAAGGAATAAAACTATTTAAGCCTGCTAAACTTATTGGGTTATAACCGGTAATAACTAGATATCCATTCGGAATTAACACACGATTCGCTTCACGGATCACATGATGAGGATCAAGACTGAATTCCAATACATGGCTTAATAAACAAACGTCAACACTATGTTCTAAAATGGGTAAGTCGTCAATTTCTGCATATATATTGGTGTTATGTTTATGATCAGCAATGGTGACATGGTTGGTTATCGTCGAAATAGACGTATCTAATGCCCCACTAAGAGCACCTATTTTTAGTAAATAATAACCAAAAAACTTGGGCCACCAAGGCGCGAGAATACTGCTAATTTCCTGAGCAATTAGCTCGCCATTGGGTAATCTATCCCATGAAGCTGGCGCATGAGGCTGTCTAAACGCTAAAGCTGGTTTCATATACCCTACACTGTTGCTAATTTGTCATTAATTAAGGCAAACGTTTATAAAAAAAAACGTTAAGGTTAAACTATGCAAGGATATTAGCATTTAGGTACACGTATGTCACAGGGTGCATAAGTAAAAGTCATATGAAAATAAAAGCGATAAAAGCCTTTAACGACAACTATATATGGGCACTGATAAACGAATCTAATAAAACCGTTACTTTAGTTGATCCTGGCGATGCCGAGGTTTGTTTAAAATTTTTAGCGGACAACCAGCTTTCATTAGTTAGTTTATTAATAACCCACAATCATTGGGATCATACTGAGGGCATCCCGGTACTTTCTCAGCATTGTGCTAAATTAGGTCATGCTTTAACCGTTTATGGGCCAAATACGCCAAAAATTCCAACGGTTACACATCCTGTTACTCAAGATGACATTGTTGAGTTAAGCCACCTAGATGTTTCACTTCAAGTGTTATCGTTACCCGGACATACACTAGACCACATTGGTTACTTAACTGATGACCTTCTTTTTTGCGGTGACACACTATTTTCAGCTGGATGTGGGCGTTTGTTCGATGGTACTTTAAAGCAAATGCATCAGTCATTAAATAAACTCAAACAGCTGCCAGGCACAACAAAAGTGTATTGCACTCACGAATATACCTTGGCAAACTTAAATTTTGCGCTGAGTGTTGAACCAAATAACAGGGCTATGGTCGATTATTACAATCAAGTAGTTACCTTACGACAACAAAATAAATCAACAATACCAACTAACATTGCACAAGAACTAAAAATTAACCCATTTTTACGATGTGGCGAAAATGAAATAAAACAAAGTGCCCAAGAATATGTTGGCCAACAATTATTAACCGAGCTGGAAGTATTTACTGCTATCCGATTATGGAAAGATAACTTTTAGCTGTTGTTAACGAATTTTATAGAAGAGATTTCATGAGATATTTGCCTTTTTCTTTAAGTTTGCTCGCCCTACTGGCTGGTTGTCAAACAACAAGCTCGTCAAATGACGCAAACTTGCAAACCAATATAGATGAACATATTGACTGTTCACACGTCGCCTCTCCTGTTGACATAAGCTCAGCACTATATGCTGATGAAACCGCTGACATCATCCATCCTGTCAACGATGTCTCTATCCCTTTGACTGATGACACTAATATTAGTGAAGATGTTTGGCAACGCATACGCGACCAACTGGTGTTTGAAGTGCCAGAGAATCGACGCGTGGTAGTGCAACGTAACTGGTATGCCAATCATCAGGCTTACTTAGATCGCGTCGCAAAACGCGCAGAGCCTTTTTTACACTATATAGTGCAAGAGATTGAAAAAGCTGGTATCCCAATGGATATCGCCTTACTACCTATCGTAGAAAGCGCCTTTGATCCATTTGCTTACTCACATGGTCGAGCATCTGGTATGTGGCAGTTTGTTCCAGGTACTGGTACCCGTTTTGGCATGAAACAAAACTGGTGGTATGACGGGCGCAGAGATGTCATTGCATCAACCCAAGGTGCAATTAAGTATTTACAATACTTACATAAGTTTTTTGACGGTGATTGGTTGTTAGCGCTAGCAGCTTACAACTCCGGAGAAGGTAGGGTTCAACGTGCGGTTCGAAATAATAAAAAGCGCAATATTCCCACTGACTTTTGGTCGTTAGATTTACCTAAAGAAACCCGAGCATACGTGCCTAAATTATTAGCCATCGCTGATATTGTGAAACGTCCTGACGACTTCAACATTAAACTATTTCAAATCAAAGATAAGCCTGTTATATCTGCAGTAGATATAGGATCACAACTTGATTTAGCAAAAGCGGCTGAACTTGCAGGGTTATCCTTAAAAGAACTACAGCACTTAAACCCTGGTTTTAACCGCTGGGCAACTGATCCCAAAGGGCCTCATTATTTAGTTTTACCTAATCACAAAATTGAACAGTTTAAAACTGGTTTAAGCCAACTAAGTGATAAAGATCGACTTGCATGGCAAAGGTATCAAATTAAAAACGGCGACAGTTTAGGTAAAATCGCGAAAAAATTTAATACTGATATTGGCGTGATAAAACAAGTTAACAACATAACAGGAACTCGTATCCGAGCAGGCAAACACTTGTTGATCCCTGTTGCAGCTAGATCACTCGATCAATATATTTTATCGAGTGAACAACGTTTAGCTAAAACCCAAAATAAAGAGCGAGGCGCAGAAAAGCTAACCCATATAGTTAAATCTGGTGACACTTTCTGGGATATAAGCCGTGCTTATGGTGTAAATTACAAACAGTTAGCCAAATGGAATGGCATGGCGCCAAGAGATACTTTAAAACTTGGTCAGAAATTAGTGATTTGGCGAAAATCGAAAACAACCGCCCCAACCCAAACCAGCAGTGCACAGCAAAGTATTGTTCGTAATATTACCTATAAGGTAAGGCGTGGTGACTCATTTGCCCGTATCGCCAGTAAATTTAATGTCAGCATCGCACAAATTGAGCGCTGGAATAACATCAGTCGTTCAAAATATCTACAACCTGGCCAGTTGCTCAAACTTACTGTAGACGTGACTAACGCCATATAAAAAAAGCACCCTAGGGTGCTTTTTTTAACTATTAAACTCAAGTTAAACCAATAACTTAATCAATTCGGTATAACAACTAATAATGGCTTTAGGTGAAAAGGCTTTTAGCTGCACTTCGTTGTGAACACCGAAGGTAACCCCAATGCTGTCGACTCCAGCTTGCTGTGCCATTTCGAGATCGTAAGTCGTGTCACCTATCATCAAAGTGTCTGCAGGTAATACATTTAACTCTGTCATTATCTGCTCTAGCATTTGTGGATGCGGCTTAGATTCGCATTCGTAAGCGCATCTTGAACTGGTAAAGTAAACCCCCGTATTTGTCTCTTGCCATACACGTTCTAAACCATCTCGCGCTTTTCCTGTAGCAACAGCGAGCTCTTTGCCCTGCTGCTTTAGTGATTGAAAAAGCTCAATTGCATAATCAAAAATGGGAGTTGGCGTTTGGTCAACATTCACATAATGATGTTTGTAGCTTTCTTTAAGTGCTAATACCTGTGCCTGATCACTTTTGGGAAACAAGGTTTCAATGGCGACCGGTAAACTGAGCCCAATGATATTTCGAACCGCATCTTTTGCTGGAACATCACATCCTACATCAAGTGCGGCGCTTCGCATGGCTGAGACAATACGGTCTATCGAGTCCATCACCGTGCCGTCCCAGTCAAAAATAACTAATTTATAATGCTTCATTAAGGCTTTTCTTGCGTAAGTTTGTTCAATAGCTTTTGTAAACTTGGCTCAAGTGGCGCTTCAACCATTATGCGATTGTTTGTTAATGGGTGATTAAACTCAATGCTTGCGGCATGTAAAAATAAGCGACTAAGCCCCTGCTCTTTCATTTGTGCATCAAATTCTGGATGTCCATATTTTGGATCACAGGCAATAGGATGTCCCTTAGTTTGGCAATGCACCCGGATTTGATGTGTTCTACCCGTAACAGGAAAAGCTCGAACTAAAGTTGCACCTTTATAATATTGCAGTACTTTATAACGCGTTTCAGATTCCTTACCGTTGATATTGTCAACTACAACAATACGTTCACCTGATTTAAGATCGTTCTTTTTTAAACCTTCCGTTACACGCGTAAGTTTATTTGACCAACGACCTTTAACCAGTGCGTGGTAGAATTTCTGAACTTTCTTTTCACGTAACTGTTCGTGCAGATTTCTCAGTGCAGAGCGCTTTTTAGCCACCACTAAACAACCGGAAGTATCCCGATCAAGTCGATGGACTAATTCCAGCATGGTTGCTTGAGGTCTTAAAGCACGCAACGCTTCGATGACGCCAAAGTTTACGCCACTGCCACCGTGAACTGCCATGCCAGATGGTTTGTTGATCACCAGTAATCTGTCGTCTTCAAATAAAATTTGTTTTTCAAGATTAGCAACAACGTTTAATTGAGTAGACACTGTTGTTTGTTTTTCAGAAACACGAATAGGTGCAACACGAATAACATCTTCTGCAACTAACTTATATTCTGGTTTAGTACGTTTTTTATTAACACGAATTTCGCCTTTTCGTAAAAGACGATAAATCATACTTTTCGGAACCCCTTTTAGGGTTTTTAATAAATAATTGTCGATTCTTTGCCCGTCATCATCTTGTGTAACAGTGAAGAATCGAACTTGAGGTTTTGTCGTATCGTTCATAACGAAAGATTTTAACATAGTTTTTGTAAATATCGCCTAAATAAGATAACGATTTAATTGCCTTTTTCTCACAAAAAGTGGGATAATAGAAAAGTTGCGCTATATTTGAACATGCAACACGCAAAAACATGCTGTTAGCGAATCGTAAGAGGCAGTTTGCGGCCACTTTAAGTAAAGAAAAAATGACTTAAAAATGAAAGGCCTAATGTTAAGAATGACTTGAAAAACCTGTCAGCAGTAACATTAACAAATTGTCCAGCGCGAAAAAGCAATATTAAGTTAACGTTTTGTTTGCTCGATTATCATTTAAATAAAAACCTATAATTTTAGGCTATTAACGGGCAAACAAAATAATAAGCACAGCGCACTTGCTGAGCACATAATGAATTTTCGTAACGGCTACTAGCCGTTACGGCTAAACAATCAGATGAAAATAACAGCTTACTGCGTAAAAATGGCGCAGTAAGATTGACACCCGAGAGGCTGACAAAACGCTGTTAACATAGCGACAGATTGCTTTATGTACTAAGCAAATGGTGTGCTGTGACTAAAATTTTTATGAGTCACAGAAACTATGAAACGTATGTTAATCAATGCTACTCAGTCAGAAGAGCTAAGAGTAGCACTAGTTGACGGCCAACAACTTTATGATTTGGATATTGAAAGTCCAGGTCATGAACAAAAAAAGGCTAATATTTACAAAGCAAAAATCACCCGCATAGAACCTTCATTAGAAGCAGCTTTCGTCGACTACGGTGCAGAACGCCACGGTTTCCTACCGATGAAAGAAATTGCTCGCGAATACTTTCCAAAAGATTACACCTTTCAAGGCCGCCCTAACATCAAAGATGTGTTAACTGAAGGCCAAGAAGTCATTGTTCAGATTGATAAAGAAGAACGTGGCCAAAAAGGTGCAGCATTAACAACTTTTATTAGTTTAGCTGGTAGTTATTTAGTGTTAATGCCAAATAATCCAAGAGCTGGTGGTATTTCTCGCCGTATTGAAGGTGACGAGCGCACTGAATTAAAAGCGTCTTTAAGCAAGTTAGACCTGCCAAAAGGCATGGGTCTTATTGTACGTACAGCTGGTGTTGGTAAAGATTACGACGAATTAGAGTGGGATTTAAGCTTATTGCTTGATTACTGGAAGCGCATTTCAGAAGCGGCAGAAAGTAAAGCAGCTCCTTTCTTAATTCATCAAGAAAGTAACGTTATTGTACGTGCAATTCGCGACTACCTACGTCGTGATATTGGTGAAGTGCTAATCGATCGCCCTAAAACTTATCAAAGTGTTAAAGAGCGCATTGAAGTGATGCGTCCTGATTTCGCTAGCAAAGTTAAACTGTACACCAATGATGTGCCTTTATTCACACATTATCAGATAGAAACTCAAATAGAATCAGCGTTCCAGCGCGAAGTACGATTACCTTCGGGCGGCTCTATTGTTATCGATCCAACGGAAGCGATGACATCTATTGATATCAACTCTGCTCGTGCAACTAAAGGTGGTGATATTGAAGAGACCGCTTTTAATACAAACTTAGAAGCTGCAGATGAAATTGCGCGTCAATTAAGACTTCGCGACTTAGGCGGTTTAGTGGTTATCGACTTTATCGATATGACGCCAGTAAGACATCAGCGAGAAGTAGAAAATCGCATGCGTGAAGCAGTGAAGTCTGACCGCGCTCGAATTCAACTAGGTCGTATCTCACGATTTGGTTTATTAGAGATGTCACGCCAACGCTTGCGCCCTTCAATTGGTGAAACTAGCCAAAATGTTTGTCCAAGATGTAACGGTACAGGACATGTTCGCGGTATCGAATCACTAGCGCTTTCTGTTTTACGTTTAATGGAAGAAGAAGCCATTAAAGAAAACACTGAGTACGTTCAAACACAAGTACCTGTGCCAGTTGCTACTTATTTGTTGAATGAGAAGCGCCGTTCAGTGATGCATATCGAAAAACATCACAACGTACGTGTGTTAATTATTCCTAATCCAAATATGGATACGCCGCAATATGAAGTTCAGCGTATACGTAAAGACGAAAGTGTCGCTGATGCTAGCTATCAAACACCATTGACTGAATCTGCACCAGAAATTGCAGTAATGCCTAAGTTTGATAAATCAGCGACTAAAAAAGATGAGCCATTCTTGCAAGGTATGTCTTCACCTAAACAAGCACCAGCTGTTAAGAAGCAACAAACTAAACAAGAAGAAAAATCACCAGGCCTTATTGCTTCATTGCTAGGATGGATATCTTCGTTATTCTCTTCTGAAGATAAAGATCAACAAACGAAGAAAAACACACAACAACAATCTGGCCGTAAAGACTCTGATCGTCGTGGTCCAAGAAACCGCAATAATCAAAGAAACAAAAGCAGACAAGATCGTTCAGGTGAAAAGCGTAATGACAAACGTCAAGACAAACGTAAACCTGTAGAGGCAAACGACACTAAAGAAAGAGAAAATCAAAACAAGCAGGCTAAGAAGCCTCAAAATAGACAGCAAAAGCCACAGGAAGAGAAAGTAGCTGAAAAAAGGCAGCGCCGCAATAACCGTAAAAAAGTTAGAATAACCGACGACAAGCAACAAGCAGTTACTGATGCTACAACAACACCAGTTGAAGAAAAAGTTACGCAACCAACTTCTGTTAAAAAAGTTGAATCAGCAAACAATTCAGCAAAGGTGGTTGAAGCTAAAGAAAACGATGCGATTCAACAAGACACGCCTGTCGAAGGTAAGCCTCGTCAAGAGAAACCTCGTAACAGACGTTCACCACGTCACCTTCGCTCTCATGGTCAACGTAAACGTCAACAAGCTGGTAATGAGGAACAAGTAGTAGCAGAGCTGACATCAGATCCTGTCGAAGCGCGCTACCCTGAAGTTGTAGCACAGCCAGTTAACGATGCAGTTGAGCGCAAAGAAATTCAGCAAGACTTACCTTTAGAAACGCCGATGCCTGTTGAACCTGCGCAGCCAACTGAAGTTAGCGATGCGTCTATCCAAGAAACCAACGTTTCAGAAACAGACGTAAAAGCTGAAGAACAGAACAGCATCAACATTGAACAAAATGACGCTGAAACACCGTCGAAAAAAGCTGACAATGAAAATGCACAAGTGCAAGATACTGACGCTGAAGCAACATTGACACCAAGCACAACTGAGTTGCCAGAAACAGCTGAAATTGCTAGCGAGCAACAAAAAGAAACTGTTGAATCCGAACACGTTGAAAATGAGTCACTGGTAGTGGTTGAGGAAGAACAGCAAGCTGAAAAATCTCAGGAAGCTGAATCTGATGTTGAAACTGAACAAGTATCAGATGAAGCAACAGATTCGCCGAGTGAACTTGCGCCAATTCAAGATAAAACCGAAGCGGCAGTAAAGAAAACGGCTAAAAAGCAACAGGTTAAAGGTCATGCCTACAGTGCGATGACTAAAGCAGCCGCTGTTGACGCTATAAAAGATATTCCAACGCTATTTGCAAGTAACGAAGAACGTTTTTCGGTCATTGCATCAGGTAGAAGTGCGGTAATATCAGACGTTAAAAATAGAAGTCAATCAGGTCCTGTGAAACCTTAAGTACTTCTAAAGAAAAAGCCAACGTTATGTTGGCTTTTTTTATGTCTGAAAAATAGTAACTGAAACCAACAGGCATAATTCTATTTAATAAAACTTTAATGCGATGCTGCGCTTTTGATAACACCAGCTAATCATTAGATCAAGCTAATAGAATCATCTTGTTTTGATTGACTTTGATCTAACGTAACAAATCATTCGTTTTCCGTAGAGTGTTGTTAAATAACACAGTATAATACGCGGCAAAATTCCTACTACAGTTTTAATCAATGAAAACACCTTGGTATAAAGAGCCGTGGGCTTGGCTAGTTTTTTTTCTTCCTCTGTCTGCCGTCATTGCAGGTATAACAACGTTATTCATCGCTTTGTCAGATCCAGATGACCTAGTTGTTGGCGATTACTATAAAAAAGGTAAGGCCATCAATTTAGAAATCACTAAAATTAAACAAGCACAAAAGTTAGGTATTTCATTTGGCCTTAAATTTGTTGACGGCGAATTAGTGATTAAACCAACAGGAATTGAGAAAAAGTTTCCTTTGTTGAACGTTAATTTCTACCACCCTACGCTTGAAGAAAAAGATTTTTATCTCGCGCTTACCCAGGATGGTTCAGGTAACTTTCGCCATACTATTGAGCAGAATGTTGACGGTAAGTGGCGCATGACGATTACGCCATTTGAAAACAACTGGAAGATCCAAAATGTGATCACCTTGCCACAAACAGAATTTATCGACATTAAGCCTAGACCTATCGAAGCAAACTAAACGCTATGAATCAACCATGTTTCCATTGTGGGGAGCCTATTCCTAAAGGCTTCTCACTATTTGTTGCAATTGACGAACAAGAACAACCTATGTGTTGTGTTGGATGTCATGCCGTTGCCACGACTATCGTTGAAAATCAACTGACTGATTATTATCGCTATCGAACAGAAAACGCACCTAAAGGTGTTGAGCTAGTTCCAGAGCAACTAAAGAAGCAAGCTTTGTTAGACGAAGAAAGTTTACAAAGTGAATTTACTTATCATGAAGGTGATTTTAAAGAAGCTATTTTAACGGTAGAAGGTATTAGCTGCGCTGCCTGTGCTTGGCTTATTGAAATGCAAATTAATAAGCTAAAAGGTGTTGTCAGAATTAATGTAAATGCCACTACGCAGCGAGCTACGGTTAAGTGGGTTGATAGTGAAATCAAACTAAGTGAAATCCTCATCGCTATAGATAAAGTGGGATATCATGCGTTGCCATTCAAAGCGAGCGATGTAGAAGAAGCCAATCAAAAACAAAGTAAAACTTTCATCAAAAGACTAGGTGTATCCGGCATATTAATGATGCAAGTCATGATGATTGCTGTAGGCCTATATTTTGGTGCCTTTACTTATATGTCCGACACCATACACGTATACCTGCGTTGGACAAGTATGTTGTTAACCCTGCCTATTGTGACCTACGGTGCCTTCCCTTTTTATACTGGTGCTTTTAGAGCAATTAAAGCCAGAAGACTGTCGATGGATGTACCCGTATCTATCGCTATTATTCTCGCCTCTATTGCAAGCTGTTGGGCAACGATAATGCAAACTGGTGAAGTGTATTTTGAATCAGTTTCCATGTTTACCTTCTTATTGTTAATAGGCAAGTTTCTTGAGTTTAGAGCGAGAAACCGCGCTGCAGAAGTTTCGGCTAACCTGTTAAAACTCATGCCGTTAACAGCAACTAAAATTGGCGATAATGACCAAGAAGAATTTGTAGTTGCTCGAAAGTTAGTAGCAAACGATATCGTTATCGTAAAACCAGGTGAAACCATCCCAGCTGACGGCGTTATTACGCAAGGTGAAAGCCCTATTAATGAAGCGATGTTATCAGGAGAGCAATTACCTGTTAGCAAAACAATTGGGGATACAGTATTTGCCGGGACGGTAAACGGTGACGGTAATTTATTAGTTGAAGTTAAAAATGCAGGAAGCGCTTCGTTTTTAAGTCAGTTAATTAGAGTCAGTGAAGCGTCACAGGCTCACAAGCCAAAAATTGCGGAATTATCTGATAAAATAGCACAGTTTTTTGTCGCGTTAATTTTATTAACTTCCATTTTTACCGCGCTTTATTGGCAGCAACACCTGCCACACGAAGCATTTTGGATCACGCTTTCTGTACTAGTTGCCACCTGTCCATGTGCCCTGTCTTTAGCGACACCAACAGCTTTAACCTGTGGAACTACTCGCTTAAATCGTGCTGGGATCATGGTTAAGTCTGGTCATGTAATTGAAACACTACCTGAAATTAATGCTTTTGCATTTGATAAAACGGGAACGTTAACGACAGGCGATTTTGTGATTGATCAGGTGGAAATTCTTGAGCAATCTCTTTCTAAAGAGTCCGCTCTCGCTTATGCGGCAGCATTAGAAACACATTCTGAGCACCCTATTGCTAAAGCATTTGCAAGTTTTAGAGATTTCACAGTGAAATGCTCGAATATCGTCGTCACGCCAGGCAAAGGTATTACCGGAAATATTAATCAACAAGAAGTAAAAATTGGTAGCGCCAAATGGCTTGTAGCAGAAAGTGATTTGGCTAAATTTGCAAGCTATCCTTGTGTCATGACTATCAATGGAAAAATCAGTGCACTGTTTTCGTTGAGTGATCACATAAGAGAAGATGCAAGCGAGTTACTTGCAGAGTTAAAATCTCAAAATATTTATACCGCGATGTTATCAGGTGATAATGAAGCGGGCTGTACAAAAGTACAAAAGCAACTACAACTCGATGTGATGCACAGTCAGTTAAGTGCTGAAGAAAAAATGAAGATAATTCAGCAAATGCAACAAAACCATAAAGTCGCCATGGTTGGCGATGGTATCAATGACGCGCCAGTATTTGGTGCTGCACACGTATCAATTGCAATGGGAAGTGGTACAGACATCGCAAAAAATGGTGCTGATGTTATATTGCTTAATAACCACCTAAACACCATTTCGCTATTGAGAAATGTTGCCAAGAAAACACAAAGAATTGTTTGGCAAAATTATGGTTGGGCATTTGGATACAATGCTATTGTGTTACCATTAGCTGTATGTGGTTACATTACTCCTTATATGGCGGTAATTGGCATGTCACTAAGTTCAATATTGGTTATTACCAACTCATTACGACTGTTAAAAGTTAAAAAGGGTTAAGCTGATGAGCATAATTTATATTTTGATCCCGATCGCAATTTTACTAACCGCATTGGGTATTTACCTTTTTTTCTGGGCGGTTAAATCCAACCAATTTGACGATTTAGAAAAACAAGGACTTAGTATTTTATTTGAAGAAAAAGAAACAAATAAAACCGCTAAAGACTCTAAAGAAACATCACAAAGTAAAATAGACTGATTTATTCATGCAGCTAGATCTTATATCAGCTTTTGTTATTGGTCTGCTAGGCGCTGGGCACTGTATTGGCATGTGTGGTGGTATTACCACCATGCTAACAACTGCCATTGGTGCCAACAACACAAAAAAAACCAAGTTTATTGTTTTATATAATGTTGGTCGAATCTTCTCTTATAGTGTACTAGGTGCAATCGCGGGGTTTACCGGCTCACTTGCTGTTAAACAAATGGGTTTACCTGTTATTGTACTGAAAATACTTGCCGGAATTTTTTTAATTCTCTTAGGTCTTTATATTGCTCGCTGGTTGTTATTACTTAACTATATTGAAGCAACTGGCAAAGCACTTTGGCAAAAAATACAACCTTTAAGCAAACATCTTATTCCTGTCAATACAGCAAACAAAGCTTTGGGGTTAGGTGTACTTTGGGGCTGGCTACCCTGTGGATTAATTTATTCAACATTAACATGGTCTATTGCCAGTGGTAGTGCCTTACAAGGCTTTTTGATCATGTTTGCCTTCGGCTTAGGTACTTTACCAGCCCTATTGACCGTTTCCTTTGGCGCAACAAAAGTTAAGTCAATTCTAAGCATTAACTGGGTTCGCCAGCTTATTGGCATGGCCTTAATCATTTATGGAATAATTACACTAAAATTTGCATATCAGCTCCTGATTTAATAATATTCACCACTGTTAACCCCATATTGGAATCAGGGATATTATGTATAAGAGTCAATGCAATACCCAGCAGCACATACATTGCCAAAACTGCAGTATCAGCGAATTGTGTTTACCGTTTTCATTAAATGAGCAGGAGCTTGAAACTCTTGATCAAATTATTGATCGAAAACGCCCTATCCATAAAGGTGAGCAAATTTTCCAAGATGGCGAATCTATGAAAGCTCTGTATGCCATTCGTTCAGGCACTTTCAAAACCTTTACCGTGAATGAAAATGGTGAAGAACAGATTACTGGCTTTCACTTACCAGGCGACTTATTAGGGTTTGATGCCATCGCCAGTTCAGAGCACCCAAGTTTTGCTAAAGCCCTAGAAACGTCTATGGTTTGTGAAATTCCATACAATACATTAGATTCACTTTCTAACGAGATGCCAAAATTAAAGAAACAAATTTTGCGCATGATGAGCTCTGAAATTAAAACAGATCAAGAAATGCTTACGCTGTTAAACAGAAAAAACGCTGAGCAGCGTTTAGCAACCTTTTTAGCAACCTTAAGTAAGCGTTATCAAGAACGAGGTCTTTCATCTACAGAATTCAGATTGTCGATGACTCGTGGTGATATCGGTAACTATATTGGCCTAACGGTTGAAACCATTAGCCGATTATTAAATCGTTTTCATAAAAATGATTTAATTAAAGTTGAAGGTAAACTGATCACTATTTTAGATCTAGAAAAATTACGTGAGTGTGCTGCGCTATAGCACACTCCCCCCATCCCTGTTCTTTTCTGCATATTCTCCAAGTACTTGTAAACAAAATTTGACCAATATCTTTTTTTTATTTAATGTCATCATTGATTTAAAACAATTATTTTGAGTGCGGCAAATGTCATACTCGCTATAATGAAAATTGAACCTTAGTTGAATCGGAGTCAATGATGGAGAAATATCAAAAAATTCTAGCCGTTATAGATCCTACTACCGACAACCAAAAGGCGCTAAAACGTGCTGTTGAATTAGCTCAAAAAACTAAAGCAACCATAACTGCCTTTTTGTCTATTTATGACTTTTCATATGAAATGACCACTATGTTGTCTAGTGAAGAGCGTGAAGCTATGCGCCAATCTTTGATTAACGATAGACACGAATGGTTGAAAGAACTGATTAACGACATTAATCACCCAGATATCGTGATTAACAGTGAGGTTGTTTGGCACAATAGACCCTTTGAGCCCATCATAGAGCAAGTACTTCACAATGGTTACGATATTGTGATTAAAGGTACACATGAGCACGACAAACTCAAAGCTGTAATATTTACCCCTACCGACTGGCATATTCTACGCAAATGCCCTTGCCCTGTGCTTTTGGTTAAAGATCATCAGTGGCCAGCACATGGCAATATATTAGCATCACTTAACGTTGGCAGTGATGAGTCTGAACATCAATCATTAAACAATATCATTACTGAAGAAGCTGTTAATTTAGGTAATTTAATCAACGGTAATGTGCATCTAGTTAATTCATACCCTGGTACGCCGGTAAACATAGCAATAGAAATTCCAGAGTTTAACGCCAATGAATATAATGACTCTATGCGACAATATCATCATCAAGCGATGCAAGAACATGCGGTAAAATTTGGTATCAGCCCCGAAAATACCCATGTAATGGAAGGTTTACCTGAAGATGTTATCGAACAAGTATCTACTGAGTTAGACGCTGAGCTGGTCATATTAGGAACTATTGGCCGTACAGGATTGTCGGCAGCTTTAATCGGCAATACTGCGGAACATGTTATTGATAAGCTAAATTGTGATGTTTTAGCGTTAAAACCAGATGGCTACCAATCGCCACTGCAAGAATAAGCGACATTTACACAAAAAAAATAACCAGCTTTTGCTGGTTATTTTTTATCTAAACTCAACATACAAACTTACTTTTAAGCGCTATAAAGTTTGTTAAAGTTCTTTACGTTCCATCCAATCATGACTTCATTACCAATTTTTAAAACTGGTACTGAACGAGCGCCTATAGCGTCAAGCTCTTTGCGCCCACGTTGCATTTTTGCATTGGTTAGTCGGTATTGAATGCCTTTATCATCTAAATATTTTTTGGCTTCACGGCAATGTGGACATTTATCGGTTACATATAAAACAACGCGCTTCATGGTTGGCCTTAACACTAATTTTCAATTCAGTTATTTTACTCAACTGTTCAAACTTAACAAAGCCATTTAGACAGATTAGATGGCTACACCTGTTTCTTACACGACTGAATTAAACATTTATACAAACCGGTATTACCATCGGGTAGGTTAAGCATCAAAAACTGAGTTCAATAATTATCTGCTTTATTTCAATTCAACAAACTTCGCATTATAATACGCCCCATTTTTCTCATACGCAGTATTAAACATGACGAGCGAAGATAACCGCAAGGCTTTATACGAAGCCAATAAACTTCAAAAACGCCTACGCAGTAAAGTTGGTAAAGCCATAGCTGACTTCAATATGATTGAAGAAGGTGACGTTGTGATGGCGGCGATCAGTGGTGGTAAAGATTCATTTGCCATGCTCGATATATTGTTAAGTTTAAAAAAATCTGCACCAGTCAATTTTGAAGTGATAGCAGTTAACTTAGATCAAAAACAGCCGGGCTTCCCTGAGCATATTTTACCCGCTTATTTTGAATCCTTAGATATCCCCTACTATATCGTTGATAAAGACACGTACTCAATCGTTAAAGAAAAGGTTCCTGAAGGCAAAACAACCTGTGGTCTTTGCTCTAGGTTAAGACGTGGCACACTTTACTCGTTTGCTGAAAAAATTGGCGCAACTAAAATCGCCTTAGGCCATCACATGGATGATATTGTTGAAACCTTGTTCCTCAATATGTTTTTTGGTTCGAAACTTAAAGCTATGCCACCAAAGCTACGTGCTGACGATAATCGCAACATTGTCATTCGTCCGATGAGCTATTGTCGCGAAAAAGACTTAGAGCGTTTTGCTGAAATACGCGAATACCCAATTATTCCTTGTAACCTTTGTGGCTCTCAAGAAAACTTGCAACGTCAAAACATTAAAGCGATGTTAAATGCATGGGATAACCAAACACCTGGTCGTGTTGATAACATTTTTAAATCATTAATGAATGTTAGTCCAAGCCAATTAGCTGATGTGAATTTATTTGATTTCGTTAACTTGCCAATTGATAGGGAACAACCTAGGCAAGTATATGACTTCTCAAAAGAAACTGTCTCTTCCACCAATATTGACGAGTCGTTAATCATTAACGTTACCCACCAATAGCAAATAAAAGTTTTGCAAAAAAAAAAGCGCTGATTTATTCAGCGCTTTTTCTTATGTACTCTTGATTGTGCCTCAGCATTTCTGATATTTCTAACACATAGTCTGTGCCTCTTTCAGAATATGGTAACAACCCCGTTGCCAGCAGGTCAGCTGCTAATGGTTGATCGTTTTCTCTAAGTTGGCTTCTAATCTGCCTAAATACTTGATAAGCCGAGTTGGTATTTATATTTTTAATATAATGTGCAATGGCTTTTTCAACCGAAGTAAACGCGGCTACTTCATGTTTTAATCCTTCAGTTCTGCTGTTTGGTACCATGCCACAGCCTTTTTTGTAACACCACACACCAAAAAAGTTTAAGCCAATACGAGCAAAGCGAGATGTCCCCCAAGCAGATTCATTTGCAGCTTGAACAAGCACAAGTGACGTTGGAATTTGATCTACGCGCATTAACAAAGCAGCAATTTTGCTTTTATCGCTTGATGAGGTTTTAACTTTGTATTTTTTTGCTAGTTTATCTAGCTGTTTTTTATCACTGTTAGATAGCTTTTTGCCATCATTGATTTGTTGACGCCACAACAGCAAAGTATCGCGATTTTCTTTGATACGAGCATTTTCAGCATCAACTGAAGGTTTTAGAAACGAAAAAAACGCGAGCTTTTTTTGTTCGATATCGCTAATCGCAGCAAAATCGGGAAGATCAACGTCATGTAAAGGCTGTTCTTCCTCGGGTAATTCTTGTCCGTCATCAACTACCTTTTCCATTCCTTTAGGTTTATATGATGATTGGTCTGATAGTGGCTTAATCAATGCGTATGCAAATATCACTGCCAACATTAATAAAACAATGTTATTGATATATTTCATAAAAATTCCGTACGGCTGGTTAAGCTGAAAATGTCGAGTCTACCGACCCTGACGTCCCTTTACTTAAGGCTAGCTGCATTCCAAATATTTCGCGATATAAAATTCCTTTTACGTTGTAAAACATTGGAGCCAGAAAACTTAAGATCAATATGGTGATCACACCACCAACCATTGGCACACCACTGCTAGCAAATAGCTGCACTGGCACAAAACATAACACAAAGATGAAAAATAACGCTAAATAAATAGCAAACAAGCTAAACCATTGATGTCTGGTCGCCTGAAGAGAAACCATGATGGCTTTTACTGGCGACATGCGCTTTTCAGCAACTAATGGTAAAACCAGCGAAAGCGCGACAATTAGGTATACGCCTGGCAAAATTAGCAAACTTAGCCCAATGCTGGTTAGAGTCGAAGCAAATAAAGCACAAATCGCTACCCAACTGCCCCTTTTTAAAAAGCCAAATACTAATTTAGGGTGTGTTTTAATGCCTACAGAGTGAAATACCCCCATCATTTCAACACCAACGAGAAATGGATAAATGATTAAAGTAACGACAATATTGAGCAGAGTAAAAGCTTGTTGATCTTTAAAAATTGCTTCGATACCACCAAAATATTGACTGACCGTAAAGGTGATCAACATGCCTAGTGCTATACAAAACATCAAACCTAAGTTGATTGAAATACGTGATGCTTTTGTGAGTTGCCACCCTTCTGACAATACAGCTTTCACATCAATACGATATTCTCCCTTTACCGCTTTTTCAACAGTACCACCTACTTGTATAACAGAGTGTTCTTCCACGTAATGCCCTTTCAATTTTTTAAAATTCTCTTTAGCGTTATCTACTAAAATAACGCCAAACAGGGCCGATTATACCGAAATAGCACAGGTTATTAAAAACTAATTTGGTAACATTTATACTTTAGACAGGATCTCATTCATTACATTTTTAAAAAAATCCGACCCTTTTTCTCTAGCAAGTGCGATATTATTTGTCGGAATGTTTTCTGGATTTTTATATACAGCGAGCACCTTCTCCATACTCTCTTCGCGAATAATATGTATGGTTGGCAATGGTGATCTATTAGTTGAGTTTGACGCATCATTTTTATCTTCTCCCTCAAATACATAATCAGGATGGAAGCTAGCAAGTTGAAAAATGCCTTCAAACCCTAAACTAAACACCATTTCATTTGCGATATCGAGTAAATCTAAATAATCTTCAAAGTCGTCAAACCCTTGATTACAAATAAACAATGTAGTTTCAATTTCTGCATGATTTGACAGATAAAGACACTGTTTAGCAAAGTCCTCTATTGCTCTTTTAAGGTCTTGTGAGCTATGCACATGGTAGTGCACGGTATTATTTACAAACTCTTTTTTAGCAAATGGGCAAAAGTTTAAATCAATTATGATTTTCTCTAGCCATAACTTTGTTGCCTCTATGGCTTGTTGTTCATTTAATTTATTCATGGTGACTACTTTGTTGAATTGTCCACATTTGCGCATATTTTCCATTGCGCTCTAAAAGTGACTTATGTGTGCCTTGTTCAATTATTTGCCCTTTATCCATCACGACAATAAGGTTAGCATCGACGATGGTAGACAATCGATGTGCAATTACAATACTTGTATGACCCTTGGCGATATCGGCAAAAGCTGACAACACTGCCTTTTCAGATTGGCTATCAAGCGATGATGTTGCTTCGTCAAAAATTAAGATTTTTGGATTTTTTAAAATAGCCCTAGCTATCGCAACTCGCTGTTTTTCCCCGCCCGATAATTTTAATCCTCGCTCTCCTACTTTTGTCTCAATGCCATCAGGAATTGACGCGACAAAATCAGTAAGGTGCGCTAACTCAATGGCTTTCATTACTTGCTCATCGCTTGCAAGCACATTGCCGTAGCGAACGTTTTCAAGTAAAGAGTCATTAAATAACACAGTATCTTGTGGTACGACACCTATGTGAGATCGCAAACTGTGCTGGGTAACTGATTGAATGTTTTGATCGTCAATTAAAATTTCCCCTTGCTGAGCATCATAAAAACGAAACAAAACCTTAACCAGCGTAGACTTACCAGAGCCACTTTCACCAACAATAGCCACTTTGTTGCCTGAGGCTACGGTTAAACTCACATTTTTTAGAATAGGCCTGTCAGGGTGGTAATTAAAACTGACATTAGAAAACTTAATTTCGCCTCGTTGCAAATTCAGTTCTTTGGCATCATCTTGGTCAACAACCTTTGGTGTTTTACCCAACAAACTAAACATTTGTTCTATGTTGGCCAACGACCCCTTAATTTCACGATAAACAAAACCTAAGAAGTTTAATGGCATAAACAATTGCATCATAAAGGCATTGATTAAAACAAAATCACCTAGCGTCATTTGGTTATGCGTTACCTGATATGCAGCAAGCCCAAGCATACAAGTCATTGAAATTGCAATAATAACGGCTTGACCACCATTTAATGCAAACAGTGATAGCCTATTTTGAATTTTGGCCTTCTCCCAACTCGCCAATTGTTGATCATAAGCATTGGCTTCATGCTGCTCATTAGTAAAATATTTTACCGTTTCATAATTTAATAAACTGTCGATGGCTCGAGTATTGCTCGATGAATCGGCTTTGTTTGCTGCGCGGACAAAGCGTGTTCGCCATTCCGTTGCATAAACGGAATATGTGATATAACTCACAATCGCTAATAAAGTAATGAGCGCAAACCAAACACCATAGTTGTAAAGTAAGATACCTATCACCATGGTAATTTCTATTAAGGTTGGTACGATATTAAACACCATAAAACGCATTAAAAAACTAATGCCAGAAGTACCCCTGTCAATATCACGCGAAATCCCACCAGTTTGTCGATTTAAGTGAAAATCCAAATCCATTTGGTGTAAATGTTTAAACACTTTTAAACCAATTCGTCGAATCGCCCTTTCAGTGACTCGTCCAAACAAGGTATCTCGAATTTCAGCAAACAATACGATGGTTAAACGTACCAAACCATATGCCGCAACTAGCCCTAAAGGCACTAAATAAATTTGATTTTCTTTTTGCGTATCTAAGGTATCTACAATATCTTTCAAGATAAATGGCAAATAGACGCTAGCAATTTTAGTGAGAATCAAACACAGCATTGCTAATGCTATGCGCACTTTAAATTCTAGTAGGTAAGGCACTAACATTTTAACAACTTGCCAGTTAAAACCTTCTACATCTTGATTATCGTGTTTAAATCTTCTCATGGTAAGAGTACTATAATGATGAGGTGCGCACTTTAACTGCATACCTTAACCTATACAAGTTGAAGTGATAAGTTAATTTCTAATCGACAAACACTAAAGAGGTTTTGTGCTTTCAATCTTAGGTAATTTAATAGATCGTTGTATATTCACACTAATGTTTATATGTGGTGTTCAACTACCGGCTTTTATTCAACACTATTTTCAACGGGTATACGGGCATTTCAACGAAGCTAAACTGCAGCTATCGCATTATCAAGCAGTGGCAGATATACACTTCCAAGGCGACTTAAGCTTGCTAGTTGAAAGCTTTAAACAAAACTCTGAGCAAGCCGTTGTTCATTCAGCGAGTATTATTGAACAACTTATTCAACGCGTAGATTATTTATCCGAGCAAATTACCGGATTAAAACAGGAAAGTTACTTAGAGCAAATTAAATTCCTCGTTCAGCAAATAGATATAGAAATTGCGCAGCAAACCCTTACTGAGTTTACCTTAAACATTCCATTAACGGTTGAAGCACTTTCAACCGGGCTAATTGTTGCTTTTTTATTTTTACTAATTAAGGGCACGTTCATTTTAACTGGGCAAAAATGCTATCAATTGACAAGCAAAAAAACTCACAACGTTAATTTGTAAGGTCCAAATAAACCACACATCATCTTGCTTATACTCAACAAACTGTGATGTGTGTTTATAAGGGCGAGTTGGTCTTTCAAATTTGATGTTGCAGCAGTTTGTTGGATATTTGTGCTAGGCGGTTCTTTTGATGTGTGGCTATCCCACATGATAAAGCACCAACACAGTAGAAATAACAGTAAAGATCAACACGCCCTACTGTATTTGATCTCATTAAAAGATAAAATCTCCGAAAAAATAACGTAGTCAGACTATTTTATAAAAACAAGGAATAACAAATTGAATAAGATAACGTTAGCTTTTATTAGCTCCGCCATTTTATTAACCGGTTGCTCAACAATGGATGCTCAAGATTGCCAATCTGCAAACTGGGAAATGATCGGAATGAAAGACGGTGAGAATGGAAAGTTGCTTTCAACGTTTGGCGAGTATTCTCAACAATGTAATGAATTTGGTGTTAACGCAAACCGTCAATTATATGAAAAAGGCAGAGATTACGGTTTAACCACGTTCTGTACAAAAGATAGAGGCTTTAGCGAAGGTCGACAACAAAACCAAAACAATAATGTTTGTCCTGCACCACTTCAGTCAGCATTTAATCAAGGTTATGGTATTGGCCTTAAATACGCTGCGATTAGCCGAGAGATATCTAATATCGAATCGGAAATTTGGTCATTAAATGATACTATAAAAGACAAGAATAAAGCATTGGAAAAACAAGAAAAACAATTAGACCAGCAAGAAGATGTTGTCGCAGCTACTAAAGCCTACTTAAAAGATTTTAAAAAAGCGCAAAAACGCATCACTAAATGGAAAGTTCAAATAGAACAATTGAAACATGAGCTGGCCGTTCAAGAATATCAGTACCAAGAATTGGTGAATCAGTTTGGTTATCAATAACATCGTTATCGGGGCATACTTTGCCCCGCTGTTTCCCGCTACTATGGTTGATATGCTTAATTAGTGTCACGTCAGTTAAACGCTCACCTGTATTAAATAATTAGACAATCAACGAATAAATTAAATAAATCTTAACTTGAACTGTCAGATCCAACTAGCAGATCTTATTCTATTTGACAGTCTCATTTGTGCTTTGAGTTCAACTGGTCGATGTAACGCCGCGTTATAGGGCTAAGTAATAGTTGGCTAACATGTGAAACAAAGAGGAATCGAGCAAGCTTTACGTGTCCCGTTACTTTATGCGCTTGATATATTGCACTTACCAAAGATTATGACTATCTCCGTACCTGATAGCACAACCTGTTATATAAGAAGCTATAAATAAGCCAGCAACCGCAAATTTATTTTCAAAATAAAACAAAGCTATTAATCCAAAGATAAGTATGGAAAATTCAGCAAACAACTGGTTTCGTCTTGATGTAATACCGAAAAACAAAAACCTAAACCACAAAGGTTGCATTGCCCAGTTTTCCAATTTTTTATCAATCATTGTTATTTCCTCCGTAAGTCTATTGATATCAATCTCAAATACAGAGGCGAGAGATTTTAGGGTTTCTATACTGGCACTTTGACCACTTTCAACACGCTGGATGGTTCTTATGCTAAGTCCACTCAACATTGCTAGCTGTTCTTGTGACCATTTTTTTTCAGCTCTTAATTTTTTAACTAACATGATTAATCCTCGTTACTCTGAATGATAATAATGTCAAAAAACTATACTGACGGCTACGAAATGAACCTGACAATATGCCGACAGTGCTGATTTGGGCAATATAACGCCGCAAATAAACGGCTAAAAATAGTTGGCTAAAATTTGTGAGGAACGAACAAAGCCAACTGTTTTTTGTCCGCACTTTTTAATTTGCATTGTTATGTGACTAGCTCAAAGTCATAACTGATAACTAACTGCTCAAGAAAAGTGCTTATCCCATTTCTCGAGTCACTGACAATATCTATATCACCAGTATCAGCGCAGTATTGCAGTGTTACTTCAGTGTCACCGTAATTATAAACTTCAATAAACTCTGCAAACGGTAATAATTTGGAGCTGGCTTTATGTGATGCAATCTCGTTTGCAGCACTTTTCAGACTCTCAAATGCCATCCAGCCATCGTAATCATTATTTTTATCTTCAATGATTACGGCTAGCAACCGACCATCTGTTTCGTACTTCCGAATGTTGATTTTCACAATAGTCACATAACGAATGATATGGACTCCCCACTCGGCATCAATGTGCCATAGTGAAGTTGATAAAGAGCTTCAATTGAGGAGAGTCCATATGTCACTAATTAAAGCAATTGGCATCGATTTAGCCAAATCTGTGT
>NZ_BNCK01000003.1 GCF_014656435.1 Thalassotalea marina | reverse complement strand
CCTGCCGCCAGCGTTCAATCTGAGCCATGATCAAACTCTTCAATTAAAATCGTTTGTGCACCTAAGTGCGACTCAATGAATTCTGTACAAATAAAACTTATAAAAGTAGTTTTTGCATGAACCTCACTGAGTTAGTTTTTGATAGCCTAAGCTACTGGTAAAACATCATCACTGTGAGTGTCCACACAAATTGCATGATAACTAATTGTTAAAGAACTTATTCTTTCGAATAAATTGATAAGTCACATTCGCTTATCAATGTTGCTTGTGGCCGTTGCCTCAAGCGAGGATGCGCATTTTACGCATCTCAGTTTTGATGTCAACACTTTTCTTAAAAAACTTTATTTTATTTTTTCAAGTTTGGTTGATTGTTTTGTCAGGTATTTACTTAACTAAACTTATCAAAACTGCTTCTTGGCTTGTCCCCGAGAAGTGGATGCGCATTTTAGGGATTTTTATCTCGCCGTCAACACCTTTTTTCAATCAACTAACTGTTCGATGGATTTTCATACAAACCTCAGCATTTCTGGTAATAATTAGGCATAAATTGGGTTTTTAATGCTCATTTACTACTTCTAAATGCATTTTACAAAATTTAGCTTTATATAATTGCTGTTGGCATTAAATGTGTTTTCAACGTAGTCTTTTTAATAAAGAACCTAAACAAATTAAATGAGAGATCGAAAATGGCTAATAATCCATTAAGACCTTATAAAGGCATTGTGCCCACAGTTGGGCCAAAAAGTTACATCGACGAGAGTGCGGTACTCGTTGGCGATATTACTATGGGCGAAGAAGTTAGTGTTTGGCCACTAGTCGCCGCAAGAGGCGACGTTAATAAAATAACCATTGGCGATAGAACCAACGTCCAAGATGGTACGGTTTTACATGTAACCCGGTCTTCCAACACGCATGCTGATGGCTTTCCATTAACAATAGGCGAAGATGTCACTATTGGTCATAAATGTATGTTGCATGGATGTACTATTGGCAATCGAGTGTTGGTTGGAATGGGTTCGATAATTTTAGATGGCGCTGTTATCGAGGATGATGTTTTTATCGGTGCAGGTACCGTCGTACCACCTAATAAAACATTGCGCAGCGGTTATCTTTATGTAGGTAATCCAATGAAAGAAGCTAGACCCCTTAAAGATGCAGAACTAGCTTTCTTAAAAGAGTCAGCGTTAAATTACATTGTCACTAAAAATGAGTATTTAGAAGAGAATCTATAGCTACGGCTGGTAAATATGTATTTCACCGTGCTCAGGTTCGTTATCTTCCAACCAAAGTTCGGTGATCTCTTCCAAATCATATTTGGTACAGTTATCAATACTTGTCGTATGTTTTAGTGTCGGTGAGTGAAAATAAACTTGTATTAACTCACCTGACAATATGCCAGACATCTTCCATGCCTGTGCTTCTTCATCAAATACTAAGTCGTCATTAAATAAAATAGCTTGGTTCATTTTTATTCTGATCCATTTCTTAGTTGCGCTAACACATTAATAGTTTCTGGCATAACGCCACGCCACAGTTCAAAAGCGACTGCTGCCTGCCCCACTAACATACCCAATCCATCTACGGCTTTTAAGCAGTTGTTTTTTAATGCCCACTGACAAAAAGAGGTCAGCTGGTTTTTATATACCATATCGTATGCAAAGGTTTTTGTAGAAAAAATACTAGCTGGTACTGGAGGTAGTTCATCCGTTAAGCTAGCTGAGGTAGAATTGATCACCAAATCAAACACCATATTATCTAACTGCTCAATCGCTAATGCTTCAACCTTTCCATAAGGTGCAAAATGATTTGCCAACTCAATAGCTTTTTCATGAGTTCTGTTGCAAATCACTAACGACGAAACCCCGCTGTCTAGCAGAGGTTTTATTACGCCGCGCGCTGCACCACCAGCCCCAATCAACAATACAGTTCCTGTTAGAGGTGCTTTATTTGCTTTAAGATCTTCAACCAACCCCGCACCGTCGGTATTATCGGCAATGATGGTTCCATCGTCATTAAATACAAAGGTATTGACCGCTTGCGCCAACTGAGCGCGCTCAGATACTTGATCTGCAATTTTAAATGCTTGCTCTTTAAAAGGTACTGTTACATTGCAACCTTTACCACCTTGGGCAATAAATTTGGCAATTGCGCCTGAAAAATCATTTAGCTCTGCCTGTATTGCAGTATACTCTAGCGCTTGTTCAGTTTGCTGAGCAAACATGCTGTGTATTTGCGGCGATTTTGAGTGTTGGATTGGGTTTCCAAAAACAGCGTATTTATCCATAATTGAATGAAGGTTGTCGTTTTGTTTGGCATTAAAAAGCTTTTACAGAAAACAAACAAGTCTAAAATGTTATCTCCTAGTAATACTCCTTATATGATGATAGGTGGTGAAGTTGGTGTCAAAGCATTAGCCAATGCTTTTTATGACGAAATGGAAACCAACCCCCACTTACAAGAATTGTTAGCCATTCATCAACTTCCTCTAGACAATATTAGAGAGAAGTTTTTTCAGTACCTTTCTGGATGGATGGGCGGCCCACCATTATTTGAAGAAAAGTATGGTCATCCCCGACTAAGACAAAGGCACATGCATGTAAAGGTCACAAAGAAACAAGCTGAACTTTGGATGTTATGCATGAACAATGCAATGAATAAAACCGTAGAAGATAAACAATTAAAAGATCATTTACGACAAGCCTTTGGTCAACTTGCGTTGCATATGGTTAATCATCCATAAAAAAACCACCTTTGCTTATTCAGCTTAGGTGGTTTTAACTTTCACGGGAGGTTATTTTAGAATTTGTAACCTATCATTAGTGAATAAACCATAGGATCTACATCAACATCTGCAGAGCCTTTGATTGCATCACCAATTTTGAAGTTAGCTTCAGTGTCAATATCAATGTAACGAACAGAAGCATTGATGTGCCAGTTGTCATCAAGGTGATAGTCTGCGCCAACTTGCAAAGCGTAGCCAAAAGAGCTGTCTAATTCTAAGTCGTTAAAGCCTAATGATTTAGGTGCTTTAGAAAATTCTTCGTCGAAGAAGATTGTGTAGTTCAAACCAACACCAACATAAGGTTTAAACGCTGAGCTAGTGTCAAAGTAGTATAAAGCACTTACTGTTGGTGGTAAGTGAGTCACCTCACCTAAAGTTGCACCGTTAACATTAGTGTTAAATACACCTGGTGAAATACCTTTTGGATCATGGATTGTTACGTCATGTGAGAACGGAGTTGCTGCGAGTACTTCTACAGCCCAGTTCTTATCTAAGAAGTAAACAAAGTTCAAACCAAGTTGTGTGTTGTCGTCAACTGAAATTGAAAGAGGAGTGTTTCCACCTAACGCTTCAACATAAACGCCAGCTTTATCGCTATCCGGAGTTACATTAGTTAAACCGCCGCGAACATAAATATCGCCAGCATTACCAGCTAAAGCTAATGGAGATAACAAAGAACATAATACCGCGCCAATAAGTGTTTTTTTCATGAGCATTTCCTAGTGTTTCATTTGCATGATTAATTTTAATGACGCTATCTTATCGCTGTTCATTGAGCATTTATTTGACCTGACGCAAGGTTCTGACACTTTCACACAGAATTATTACAATATTAAATAGTTGTTAACATTTTTCGTCTAACCCTCTTGTAAATTAACTTCTTACAATACAACACCTTTAATCATAACAATGTGTCTGATTTCTCGTGCAACAGATTTATTCGCAAGTTAGTTTCCTCCGTTGGTTTTCCTTATATTTTGTATTTAACCTTGTTTTAGTCGTTACGATTTCGACTCAGTATTACCAGATTCACGGCTGGCCAGAAACAACCCTTGGCGCATTATTTTCACTGACCCATAGTATTGGTCATAACGGGTTATTGCTCTCTTTAGCCATGCTGCCTTTAATATTTTTAGCATTTATCCAACAAGCAGTACTGGCACAGCGTTTTGTTGTCGCTATTTATGCAACACTGGGTATAACCTTGTTAATTGCCGATACGTTTGTTTACCAACAATACCGATTTCATATTAATTTTATGGTGGTAGAGCTTTTTGTTGCAGGAGGTAATGAAGTAATAAGCTTTCCCATAACAATGTGGGCAAAAATAGCAGCCACAATTATTGGGGTGTTTTGTTTGCAGCTAAGTTTAATTTATGCGGCCACTCAACTTGCTCAGCGATTTAACCCAATCACAAAGCCAATCGCCATTACTATATTTAGCTGTTACTTCAGTGCCAATATTATACATGTATGGGCAGATGGTCTTTTTATTAAAGATGTTACTCAGCAGGCTAAATACTTACCGCTTGCCTACCCCGCAACAGCCAAACGTTTAATGGCTAAATACGGCCTATTAGATATAGAAGCACATAAACAGCAAGCCATGTTAAAGATGCGTAATCAACGTGGAAGCTTGTCCTATCCAAACGTTATTGACAGTCAACACAAGCTACAACAAAAACCTAATGTGTTGTGGATTATTATTGATGCGTGGCGTCCCGATACCCTAACCCCACAAAACATGCCTAATACCTATAAATTTAGTCAACAGGGCATACAGTTTACCAACCATTATAGTGGTAGTAATAACACTAGGCATGGGATGTTCTCGTTGTTTTACGGTTTACCAGGTAGCTACTGGGATGATGTGCTTAGTGACAATACTGTGCCTGCTATTTATCAAAGCTTTCAAGCAAATGATTACCAAACCCAAGTTTATGCCAGTGCTAAACTAACCATGCCAGAATTTGATCAAACGCTATTTTCATCAGTTAAAGGCTTAAGGACACATTCAAAAGGCAAAACGGCGTGGCAACGAGATATTGATGCTGTTAATAGTCTTATTGACGACTATCAACCTGAAAAAGCTTTTTTTAATATACTGTTTTTAGATGCAGCACATGGATTTTCACACCCTGCTGATTACCCCAAAATATTTGAGCCAGCACTTGAAGAACCTAACTTTATGGCGTTAAGCCCAGAGTATAATCGGGAGCCATTTTTCAATCTATATCGCAACGCAGTACATTTTATTGATACTCAACTGGCTAAAGTATTTGATGTTATTGAGCAGGACTTAGACAACACTATAGTCGTGATCACTGGCGATCACAGTGAAGAGTTTAATGACAGCAAACAGGGATTTTGGGGACACAACAGCAACTTTTCACGCTTTCAAACCCAAGTACCCATGATTGTATATTGGCCTGGTAAACAACCAGCTAAAGTTGATCGGCTAACTAGCCATGTTGATCTTGTGCCGACGTTTATGCAGACGTTATTTAAAGATGAAACGCCATTGGAACAAATGGGTATTGGTCACTCTTTGTTTGACCAAAAGCCTCAACGTGAAAGTGTTATATTAGGTCGCAAAGGATATTACGCTATCAACGACAATCGATATTTATATGAATTAGATAGATACGGCAATTTCACCATATACAATCAAGAGTACCAAGAACAAGAGTTGGCCGCCCCCAATATGGTAGAAATGCAAAAAGCGTTACATCACATGTCCCGCTTTTATCGCTAAAACGGCTAATTAGCCAAAAGGGTGAATATTTTATAACCCCAAACGATTACAAAATATGTAATGGCAACAAACACTGCGGCGGAGCCTAGATCTTTGGCTCTGCCACTTAGTTGATGCCTTTCTAATCCAATGCGATCAATTGCAGCTTCAACGGCCGAGTTTAATAATTCTGTGATCATAATTGCCATTATTGCTGATATTAAAATGGCAAATTCAACAAAACTATCTGCAATATATATTGCCACAGGAAACAGTACCAAAAACAAAAACACTTCCTGCCTAAAAGCAATTTCATATTTGTAGGCAGCCTTTAAACCAAGCCAACTATTTTTAGTAGCGGGTAGCAAACGCTCCAAGTGCCCTTTTTTATTTTTCTCTGTCATGGATATTTTACCTTACGCTAACCAATCTCGCGGAACTAAATAGTTTTGTAATTGTGCTTCTTCACTATCTTGTTCAGGCTGATAATTGTATTCCCATCTCGCTAAAGGTGGCATTGACATTAAAATGGACTCTGTGCGACCACCTGATTGCAAGCCAAATAATGTGCCTCTGTCAAACACTAAGTTAAACTCGACATAACGACCGCGGCGGTACAATTGGAATTGACGGTGCTTTTCTTCAAATGCATGTGATTTACGTTTGTTAATAATAGGCACATATGCATCTATGTATCCTTGTCCGACCGCCTTAACAAAGTCAAAACATCGATCAAACTCCCAATGATTAAGGTCGTCAAAAAACAAGCCACCCACACCACGAGTTTCATCACGGTGTTTTAGATAAAAGTATTCGTCACACCACTTTTTATAATCTTGATATACATTATCTCCAAACGGTTGGCACAAGTCTTTTGCTGTTTGATGCCAGTGAATAACGTCTTCATCAATAGGATAAAATGGTGTTAAATCAAATCCACCTCCAAACCACCAAACAGGCTCTTCACCTTCTTTTTCAGCGATAAAAAAGCGAACATTTGCATGAGATGTAGGAATAAAAGGATTTTTAGGATGAATAACCAAAGACACACCACAAGCTTGCCAACTGCGCCCCGCTAACTCAGGGCGATGCGCTGTAGCCGATGGTGGTAATTTATTGCCTGATACAAGAGAAAAGTTTACGCCACCTTGCTCAATTACATGTCCATTCGTTAATACCCGAGTTCGGCCACCGCCGCCTTCTTCACGAGTCCAGGTGTCTTCTACAAACTTAGCGCCTCCATCTGCTTGCTCTAACGCATGACAAATGTTGTCTTGAAGTTGCTGAAAAAAAGCAATTACTTGTTCTAAATTAGCTTGGCTCATGAGCGGAATGTTTCTCCTGTCAATGCATCAATAATGGTCGAAGGCTTTGTAAATCCTAATGTGTCACCTTTTATAATGAAATCAACCGCACTCCCCAAGTCTTGCTCAACTGTTTGCCAGCTCTTACCCGGCTCTTCACCCGAATAGTTGGCACTGGTAGAAACGATAGGTTTACCTGTTTGTTGGCAAAGTGCGACAACATCGGCTTGAGTAGTAACACGAATGGCAATAGTAGAAAACTGGCCAGTTAAAAACGGCTTAGCTTTACTGCTAGCAGGCACAACTTGTGTTACTCCATTCGGCCAACGACTTAACATTTGTTGCTTAACATCAGCAGGTAATTTGCTTTCGTCGACGTAAGGTTTTAATTGCTGGTAGTCGCCAGCTAACAATATTAAGCCTTTTTCTACCGGGCGGTTTTTTATTTTGAGGATTTTTTCAACAGCGGCTTGGTTATCAGGATCACAACCTAAGCCAAATACTGCCTCGGTTGGATACGCAATAACCCCGCCTTGTTCAAATACAGATACTGCAGTGGTCATAAACTTTAATGGTTACAAAACAAACTGCAGCGATTATAAAGGGTTTCAACTAACTTTACAGTCAATCATCTGTAAATAGTTAAACTAATACCAACTCTAATAACTATTCTGTCGACAGTTGTTTAACTTTCTCGCGTAAAACAAACTTCTGTACTTTACCGGTTGAGGTTTTTGGTAACTCACTAAATACTATTGTTTTTGGCGCTTTAAAGTTGGCCATATGTTCACGACAAAATGCAATGAGTTCTTGCTCCGTTGCTTGTTTTCCCGCTTTTAAGCCAACAAAGGCACATGGTGATTCACCCCACTTTTCATCAGGACGAGCGACAACAGCCGCTTCCATCACCGCTGGATGGCGATAAAGCACACTTTCTACCTCTACCGATGAAATGTTTTCACCACCAGAAATAATAATATCTTTGGAGCGATCTCGTATTTCAATAAAGCCATCAGGATGTTTCACCGCTAAATCGCCAGAGTGGAACCAACCATGTTTAAAAGCTTGCTCTGTGGCGGTTTCATTTTTCAAATAACCTTTCATGGTGGTATTACCGCGAAACATTATTTCGCCAATAGTTTCTGCGTCAGCTGGTACTGGCTGCATAGTGTCTGGATCTAATACATCAACTTCTTCTTGTGTTGGATAACGTACGCCTTGTCTGGCTTTTAATGCTGCTCTAGTGTCGTCATCAAGGTTATCCCAATCACTTTTCCATTCACTAACCACACAAGGACCATAAACTTCCGTTAAACCGTACCCTTGAGTAATATCAAAACCAAGCGTTTCCATACCTTTAATTACTGCAGCAGGTGGCGGCGCTCCAGCCGTCATCACTTTAATCCCTCTCGGTAACCCCTGGTGTAAATTTTCATCGGCGTTTAAAATCATATTCAGCACAATAGGCGCACCACAAAAATGGCTTACGTTATGTGTTTTCATCGCAGTTAACATGGCATTCACTTCAACTTGTCGTAAACAAACTTGAGTGCCCGCCATAGCGACTATGGTCCACGGAAAACACCAGCCATTGCAATGAAATAGTGGTAATGTCCACAGGTAAACAGCTTCATTACTTAATGGCCAAATCATATTGTTTCCCATGGCATTGAGATAAGCTCCACGATGAGAATACACCACTCCTTTGGGGTTACCTGTTGTTCCTGAAGTATAATTAAGAGCGAGAGCTTGCCACTCATCGTGAATCAAGTTGCCATCAAAGTTTGCATCACCTTGAGTTAATAGTTGCTGATATTCTACCTGACCTATACAAGCCTCTTGGCCTAGCTTTTCATCATCAATGTCAATTACTAGAGGCGATCTGGTACATAGCGCCAGCGCTTGACGAGCCACTTGAGAAAATGCCGTATCAACTAACAAAACATCACATTCGCTGTGATCTAAAATAAAGGCAATCGCTTGCGCATCTAGGCGAATATTTATCGAATTTAATACGGCACCGGTTAAAGGCACGGCAAAATGTGCATCAATAAAGGCAGGAATGTTGGGTGCGATGATACTGACAGTGTCTCCTGTTTTTACACCTTGCTTTATAAGCGCAGAGGCTAGCCTGCGAACATTTTCTCTAAATGTTTGATACGAAATGTTTTGATCTTGATGAATAATCGCTACTTTGTCGGGATATACATCTGCGGTACGGTTTAAAAAATTCAAAGGAGACAAAGGTTGGCTGTTAGCAGCGACTTTATCTAGCCCTTGTTGATAAATGTTGTGCATGGTGCGTTCCTCAATACTAGGCTTTATTGAACTTTGACTTCAAATTTTGACCATCAGTTCATCTCATCCTATAACATGATATTTGTAATGTTTTTATTTGGGTTTTACCTTTTTTAGTCACTATAAGTGTATACATTTTACTCAATAGCAAAATACGGCTTTAGTCTAGTGGCCTGCTTTGCTTTATGAAATTGATGTGTTTTTGAGCAATATTTAACTGGTAGCATTTCCGTATTGGGCTAAACATAGGTATAATGCGCGCCTTATTTTCACGGTGGCGGTTTGCCATTATTTATTAATTTAATTTATCAGGGTGATATATCATGAAAGTGGGTATTATCATGGGGTCAAAATCAGATTGGCCTACGATGCAGCATGCAGCAGAAATGCTGGATTTATTGAATGTTCCATATGAAACAAAAGTTGTTTCAGCCCACAGAACGCCACACTTATTGGCTGAATATGCAGAATCAGCAAAAGAACGTGGTTTAAAAGTTATCATCGCTGGTGCTGGCGGAGCGGCTCACCTACCAGGCATGACTGCTGCTTTCACCCCTCTCCCGGTTTTAGGTGTTCCAGTTCAATCAAAAGCGCTTAGCGGCCAAGATTCTTTATTATCAATTGTGCAAATGCCTAAAGGTATTGCAGTAGGTACATTAGCTATTGGTACCGCTGGAGCTGCAAACGCAGGTTTGTTAGCAGCACAAATTCTTGCCACTCATGACGAAACTATCATGGCAAACATCGAGAAGTTCAGAACAGAGCAAACCGACAATATTTTGAATAACCCAAACCCAGCAGAATAGGCAAATACTGGCGATGAAAAAAGTTTTGGTTTTAGGCGCAGGCCAATTAGCTCGCATGATGGACTTAGCTGGCTCTCCCCTTAACATGGACGTAAAAGCATATGATGTACGCAGCAATACTGTTGTTCACCCTGTTGCTCCAATTCACGTATATGGTGACTTAGCGCATGGTATAGCAGAAGCTGACGTGATCACCGCTGAGTTTGAACATGTTGCACATGATACGCTTGCGACATGTGAAGCGTCAGGCAAATTATTGCCAAGCAGCCAATCCATAAAAATTGGTGGTGACAGACGCCTTGAAAAACAGCTTTTAGAATCTTGCCAAGTGCCTAACGCCAAACATGTGGTGATCGAGAGTAAAGAAGATTTCGAGCAAGCCATAGAACAATTAGAGTTACCTATCATTTTTAAAAGTGCGCTTGAAGGATATGATGGTAAAGGCCAGTGGCGTATGAAGTCAGTAGATCAGGCTGAGAACATTTGGCAAGAAATGTCTGACTTTATCGCTCAATCTAAATCTTTAGTACCTCAAGGTATTGTAGCTGAACAGATGGTACCGTTTAGCCGTGAAGTTTCTCTAGTTGGTGCACGCAATACTCATGGCGAAGTAGCTGTGTATCCACTTACTGAAAATCATCATACTAGCGGTGTATTGAGTGTATCTGTTGCTGCTCCTATTCAAGAAAACCTGCAACAACAAGCGGCAGACGTATTTGCTAAATTGACCGAAAAACTCAATTATGTTGGTGTACTCGCTATCGAGTTTTTCCAAGTAGGTGAACAATTATTGGTGAACGAAATTGCTCCTCGAGTGCACAACTCTGGTCATTGGACTCAACAAGGTGCTGATACTTGTCAATTCGAAAACCACATAAGAGCAATAGCGGGCTTACCATTAGGAAGTACTCACTTAGTTCGTCCAACAGCTATGGTAAATATTTTAGGTGAAGATACAGTGCCAAACGAGGTATTAGCAATACCAAGTTTAACCATGCATTGGTATGACAAGGAAAAGCGTGCCGGCCGCAAGATGGGTCATATCAATATAAGTGGTCATGATGAGTTAGAATTAGCGCAGCGCTTAGTTGCATTAGCCAACATTCTTGATGACCAAGCTTTCCCCGACCTTGCACAATTTGCTAAGAAATATTTGTCTCGAGTTTCAAAATAAAAAAGAGCTTTTAAGCTCTTTTTTTAATTTTGGAAGGCATTACATTTTTTATTGGCACACTGCAATTTTTCACCAGACGCCATTTGTCTTTTTAACAACAAAGGAAAAGAGCAACTAGAGCATTGCCCTGCTACTGGCTGATGGTTGACAGCAAACTTACATTTAGGATAACCATCACAAGCATAAAAAGTCTTGCCATGGCGGCTTTGACGTTCAATAAGGTGCTCTTTTTTACAAAGAGGACAAACAACGTCTGCCACTTGTTCGTGCTCTTCATGCTCAATATGATGACAAGTTGGAAAGTTGGTACAGCCAATGAACATTCCGTAGCGGCCTTGTTTTACCGCAAGCTCAGCACCACACTCAGGGCATTCACTTCCAGGTAGTACTTGCGCTTCCATTTTTTCTTGTTCGTGTACTGGTCGTGTATATTTGCAATTAGGGTAAGAGGCACAGCCCCAAAAAGCACCAGCTTTACTGTGTTTAATTGATAATTCACTACCACATTGGGGACACACCTCATACGCTTTTTCTAAAGCATGTTCATGGCGCGAAAATAAACTATCATCCTTTGTTGGCATACAATTTTACTTAAGTTGAATCAAATCACGAGCGAGTTAAAAGTATGCCATATTAAAACCAAATTGTCGTTATTCGTCTGGTCTTATCCACTAGTGAAAAAGTCACATATATACGCTATAGTGCTCGCCTCACAATAGTTAAAGAAGCTTTATATGACACTGCAAATGCAAAAAGAAATTGGTCCTAACTGGTTTGCGAGTGTTATGGGCACAGGTATTATCGCCAATGCCGCAGTAGGTTTACCCATTATAGGTAACCAACTTACCCTAGGCGCCACCATAGTGTGGTTATTAGCGTCTTTTTTTCTTGTTATTTTATGCTGCACTAAATGTTGGCAAACGATCACTAAACCTCACATTATTAGGCGACAGCTCAACGATCCAGTTATGGCACAATTTTTTGGTGCACCGCCTATGGCTTTATTAACTGTCGCTGGTGGTACTTTATTATTTGGTCATCAATTTATGCCAAATAACATCATGTTAATCCTCGCTTGGAGCCTATGGATTGTTGGCACATTAACAGGCCTATTATCTGCGGTATTTATACCCTATCGCTTGTTTACTCGGCTAGTGGTTCGGGATGATGGTGCTTTTGGTGGCTGGTTAATGCCAGTCGTTCCACCTATGGTATCTGCTGCTATTGGGGCAATGTTTATTCCCCACATTAAAGACGTCGCGATGCAGCAAACATTTTTATATTTGTGTTATGCCATGTTTGGTATGAGTTTAATGGCTGGATTTATCATCATAACGCTGATTTGGAGTAGATTAGCACATGCGGGCACCTCTGGTAGTGCCAGAGTACCAACGTTATGGATTGTATTAGGGCCACTTGGTCAATCTATTACTGCTGCTGGGGCATTAGGCGCAGTTGCTCTTTTAGTGCTGGATAATGGCATAGCGCAGGCATTTAATGCTATGGCATTGGTTTATGGAATGCCGGTATGGGGGTTTGCTCTGCTTTGGTCTTGGGTTGCTACCTTATTAACCATTAATGCACTTAAAAAGAAAATGCCTTTTGCACTAACTTGGTGGGCGTTTACCTTCCCAATCGGTACTTGTGTCACAGGAACATCTCAGCTTGCACTACATACACAATTAGTATTTTTTGAATATGCCGCTATTTTACTGTTTGTTGTACTTATTGTTGCTTGGTTTGTTGCTGCAATCGGCACAGCAAAGGGATTAAAACACGGCACTTTGTTATTAATTCCGTTGGAATCAACCCCTATAATCTCCAAAAAAGATCAATGAAAAAAGATCAGATAATTTACTAATAAAAATTTATCTTCTGTTTTCTTTCTCAAAGTCAGTTCTTGGATCATACACTTTAGGTGTACATTTTGCTTTTACTTCCGGCCCTTTAACCTGTGGGTTATCAGTATCTATAACCACCAATGTTTGCGAAATTTCTAAATCACCATTACATTGATGACGATCAGAATATATTTCTTCGTATTCGTTTACAGCTCTACTAGAAGAACAACCAGCGGCAAATACACTTAAAGCTAAAACTAAGGCTAAATTTTTCATACACTATCTACTACAAATAAAAAATAAAATGTCTTAATAACAGACCGAACATTAACTATTTAGTTTAGTGTTCACAAGCATTTATTTAGTCAATGCTTAACTGCATATGATCTTAATGAGTGTGAATCCCTATAAACCCCAGATAACGACACGAAGTTATTTATCTTTAACAATTTATTTCTTTCGAAATGTAGGCTTTGAATACCTTGCAATCAATTTATGCACAATAAACACTTTAATTCAGCTCTGTCTTGTATCAAAACATTATAAACTGCTGGCAAAACGTCCTCGAAAGATCTACATGCCCTAGGTATGATTACGTTTATTTTCAGTTTGTTGGGATTAAACTGTGACGCCAACCTTACCACTATGGTTTCCACTGGTACTCATTTTTTTTATCGCTATATCAATTTGGCTTAGTATAAGTTTAGTTATTGGCAACAAAGGTAATACTAAAGGGAACCGCCTGCTTGGTATTTTTTTGCTAATACAAGTTATGCCTTTAGCAAATGTCTACAGCAAAATTCAATACGGTACCAATGAATGGTGTTGGCTAATTGCAACCAACCTAGCATGGTTATACGGACCCTTTATATTCTTTTTTACTCTGACTATTACCCAGACCAAATACTCAACAAAACAACTTGTTTTACACAGTATTCCGTTTATTTTATCACTAGCCTTTCGATATTCACCTTTTGCGCCTGAGCACATTCCACTGTATTTGACTATTCCCTTAGTCGCACATGCTATTGTTTATATTGGAATTTCATGTTTGCACTTTCGCAAAAACAAAGCTGTTGTTGCAAATATTTTTCACTCGGACAATAAGCCACATTTAGTTTGGTTAATATATTTAATTATCGGAATCGCTCTTATATTCATCGTTGATGCTTTTTTTATGCTTAAAGCCAATTTTCACAGTACGATGAACTATAGCGACTGGTTTGTTTTTATTATGGTTATTTCGATGTTTTTGCACGGTATTGTGTTTTGCTCACTCTTTAAACCAAATGTTTTTTACCAAGAATACAAACAACTGATACATAAAGTACCTTTTGCTAAAAAAGTGATGAAAACGCTCGATCAAGGTTTAGCTAACCAATTATCCCTCGAGCTTGAGCAAAAAATGCTGACCGAAAAGTGGTACCTTGAAGAAGATCTAACCATGCCATCACTTGCAAACAAAATGGGGATCAGTGCCCATCAACTATCCGAGCTATTAAACTCACAACTGGAAAAAAACTTTTATGAGTACATCAACCATTTTCGGCTGCAACAAGCCAAACGCATGTTAAGCGAAGATTCTTTTTTACACTTAACGGTAAGTGACATTGCTTACCAATCAGGCTTTAACAACAAAAATAGTTTTTATCGCTTTTTTAAACAAGATACAGGGATGACTCCTACTAACTATCGAAAAATTAATAAAAGCGAATAATAAAGAGTCATTTATTATCTAAAATGACTCTTTAATTAACAATTTACACCATGATTATCTCCTCAATTAAGCGGAGAATTAAACATGAAAAAACCTATTATTTTAATCACTTTACTGTTGCTAGCGTTTACGTCCTCAAGCCACGCAAATAACTCAAACAACAAAGATGTTCTAGTGTCACTAAATAACATCGAGCGCCTAACCTTTTTATTGCTCAACAAACGAGAAGGCGGTGAACAAGCACAAAGGCAATACCTTGAAGCAATGACCACATTGACTTCTCCAACTGATTTAAAACACTTGATTACTATGCCTATTGTAAAAAAACTTGCAGGTGAACACCCTGCTGAACTTTTTGCCCTGTACGGATGGAGCAACGCAGAGGCAGCCAACAAACTCCGCACTGATGCTGCGTATAAAAACACATTGCTGCCATTACAAAAACAAGGTTGGACTGAGTTGGCTTATAGTGATGTTGAGATAAATAGCGGTGAAAGCTACCGATTATCTCACGATAAGTTTTACACCATGAGTGAATTATGGATAAAAGATGAACATAAGTACCAAGCTTATTTCCACGCGACACAAGCTTTGAGAGATGAATTGGGCGCTAAAATTTTGTTTAAACATTCACCTACTGAATATTCAAGTATGCAAAAAGGAGCAGCAGCCCCGACCTATGTATTGCTAATCGAGTGGCCAAACGAAAAGAATATTGCTTTGTACCCTGAAAGCGAAAAGTTTAAACAAGCCTACCCTGACTTGTTAGCCAGCGTAGAAAAATTTAATTGGTATCAAGTAGCTCTACCAACCAATTTAAACTATTAGAATAATAAAAGGCCGCTCTAGTGTAGCGGCCCTTCTGGTGGTTCATCAAAGACGAGATTTTCCATCTGTGTGTACGCAGATTCTTTGCCAGGTACGTTAAACAGCACCATCAGCACAACACATTTTAAGTCATCAATCGAAAAATATTTAGTATCGAGTTCCATAACACGATCGATAACCATTTCTCTAGTGGTAAAATCCAATACATTGACGTGTTCTAAAAACATCAAAAAGCCTTGGCACTCTCTGTCCAAAATTAGCTTTTCTTCGTCAGTATAAATGCGAAATGACGGTTTAGCGTCACGTTTAAAGTAAGGGTAAATATCGGTATCGTGCAAAGCAGCAAGTTTTTCCAGCCAAGTGATTGCTTTATATATTTCATCTTGATGGAAGCCAGCACGGGTTAATTCATCGGTGAGTGTGTCATGATCAACCAACACTTCTGACTCACTATGGATATAATTCTCAAAAAGGTACATCAATATATCAAACATAACCAGCCCCTATTTTATTTTAAGGTAGCCACCCGGCACCGCAGTTACCAGACCTCTGAGCTCGAGCATTGTTAATCGGGTTAACACTACATCTGTGGGTAGTTTACTCCGAGAAACCACCTTATCTACGGGGGTGATTTCATGTCCCACACTAGCTAACAATGGATCGTTAAACAAGCTTTTGGAATAACTTTTTTTGTTAGTAAGCTCCTTGTTGTTGTTTTTATTTAAGTTTAGTTCAGTTTTAACAATTTCTCCTAACTCATCTATGATATCGGCAACATTTTCAACAAGCTTAGCACCTTGTTTAATTAACCAATGACACCCCGCTGACTGGGTGTTATATATACTGCCAGGCAGAGCAAACACTTCTCTATTTTGTTCTAGTGCGCTTTTAGCCGTTATCAGCGAACCACTTTTAACTGCTGCTTCAATGACCAACACAGCATGTGCAAGCCCACTAATAATGCGATTTCTTCTCGGAAAATGTCCTGGCTTAGGCAGGGTTCCCGGCAAAAACTCAGTAACTATTGCGCCACCTTGTTCGACGATTTCTCGCGCTAAAGCTTTATTTCGCGAGGGATAATCAATGTCGATTCCTGTTGCCGTGACAGCTATAGTTGCGCAGGCCTCATTTGTTGCCATTCGATGAGCGTATGCATCTACTCCTAGTGCAAGTCCACTGGTAACAACAAGCCCATGTTGCGTTAATGCTTTTGAAAAGCTTTTAGTGGTTTCAATGCCATAAGCGGTAACATTTCGACTACCGACAATAGCAATTTGATGTCGAGAAAGTACACGACAATCTCCCCGAACAAACAACACTAAAGGTGGATCATATATTTGTTTTAATAGCTGAGGGTAAAGAGGGTCATCAAAACAAATAATGTGTGCCCCTGCCTCTTGCACTTGACTGATTATTTTCGATATTTTTCGTTCATCTGGAGTGAGCAAACTATGGTATTGTTTTTCACTTAGCCCTAAGACATCACGATTATGTGCGCTAGTGAGAAGGCCAGATAGAGAATATTTTTCAACCAGAGCTATCTTTTTAGGTGTTGATAATCGAGGCACTAACTTTAGCGCAAGCCAGTGCCTCACATTTTGTACTGATGCATCATTTTCTCGTCCTTGAGCCAATGCTTTTTACCTATGTTGTGATTTTATGGTGAAGCTACCGTATCTAGCACTCTTAGCGGCTGATGTGTTTTTAACACCAGCGCCATACTGACTTGTTCAAAGACATTAAATACCATGAGTTTACCAATAGGTTCTGACGGCATGTCGTAATCAGATTCAGTTACTGTCGCCATTCGGTGCCAACGAGACGCATCGGCGGTATAAACTGGACCATCAGCAGTTTCAACTACCCCAGGGCTTTTACGGCTAATCGAAAAAATATCCCCTTGCTTAACACCAGCACTATGACCCTTATCGATAAAAACAACTTCAAACTTGCCAAATTCCCTAACATCGTTAGTCGATTTAATAATTTGACCAGCAATGTTGTCGTTCGCAGCTTGCATGGTAAAAAACGCAGGAAGCATTTGTTCACTATCTAATTTTTTTACAATATAGCCAGCTTTTATTTCTCTAATGGCATTGTCGACGTAAATTGTCGAAGGCTGCTGTTGTGCCATGTCTCCTTGGTGAATAGCTTTGCCTGTTGCAACCAGCCTTGCATGGTAGCCGAGTACTTCTTCACTATCGGGTGAAATTATTTCCTCTTGCTTTTGATAAACCGCGTAAGAGCGACCAACCTCTAAATCGCCAGTGACATAAATTTTTCCACCCTCCATGGAGTTTTTATGCCCTTTATCACCACCCAATACATATGGGCTGGCTTCAACTTCTAACGATGAAAGCACCGCATCATAGTTTAAAAACGGCGCCAGCGTTTCCAAAGAAATCGTCTCGATTGGCATTTTATCTTTCAATGTCGTGCGAATATGTGGTGAAAGTTTGAAATTTGGCTTCCCCTTGACCAACATAGGTTGGCCGGAGGCGTCATATACCAGCTTTAATTGATCGCCCGGATAAATTAGATGTGGATTTTCTACCTCAGGGTTGATTCGCCAAAGTTTTGGCCACAGCCAAGGGTCTTTTAAAAACTTTGCTGAAATATCCCAAAGGGTATCCCCTTTGACCACAACATAAGACGTGGGTGCATTTTCGACTAAACGCAATTCATCAGCGTGCAAATTTTTGGATGTAACAGCTAAAACTAGGGCTAAAATTATCCATTTGAACATAAATACCCGCCTATTATCTTCGAATTGTTGTAAAGCACTCGAATTAATTTTATTTAATGGCTAAAATTGAAACATAACACTCTATTATAGATTTCGCGAATTCTTTTAGTAAATTATGGCGGTATTAGACGTATTAACCTTTCCTGATGAAAGGCTCAGAACCAAAGCAGAACCAGTAACTGAAGTTAACGACGATATTCGAAAAATTGTCGATGACATGTTTGAAACTATGTACGCAGAAAACGGCGTAGGCTTGGCTGCTACACAAGTTAACATTCACAAACGCATTGTGGTAATTGATGTTTCTGACAACAAAGAGCAGTCGTATGTATTGATCAATCCAGAGATCATTCGTAAAAGCGACAATATAATGGTTAACGAAGAAGGTTGTTTATCAGTACCTACTTGTTATGCCAAAGTTGATAGACACACTGAAGTTACAGTAAAAGCACTTGACCGAGATGGCAATTCGTTTGAATTAGATGGTGAAGAATTACTAGCGATTTGTATTCAACATGAACTAGACCATTTAAATGGTGTTTTGTTTGTTGATTATTTATCACCACTAAAACGCAAGCGTATCCAAGCCAAACTAGAAAAAGAAGCCCGCTTAGCATCACGAAGCTAAGCGGTTTCATAAAAAGACATATGTTATGACAACCCCTCTTAAAATTATTTTTGCAGGCACACCTGATTTTGCAGCTAAACATTTGGCCGCTTTAATTGATTCAAACCATGAAGTAGTTGCCGTGTATTGCCCACCAGACAAGCCTGCTGGTCGAGGTAAAAAGTTAACCGCTTGCGCGACCAAGCAACTAGCACTCGAGCACAATATTTCGGTAGAACAACCCGTTAATTTTAAAGACGTCGCAGATCAACAACAGTTAGCAAGTTATAATGCTGATGTCATGGTAGTAGTAGCGTATGGTTTGCTATTGCCAAAAGTAATTCTTGATACACCTAGGCTTGGTTGTATTAATGTACACGGCTCTATATTACCCAAATGGCGTGGTGCGGCTCCAATTCAACGTGCCGTTGAACAAGGCGATGCAAAAACTGGCGTTACTATTATGCAAATGGATGTTGGTTTAGACACTGGTGATATGTTACTCGTCGAAACTTGTGACATTACCGCTCAAGATACGAGCGCCAGCATCTATGAAAAACTAGCTGATCTTGGTCCAAACGCCCTACTAACCACGCTAGAGCAAATGGCAAATGAAACACATCAGGCAACGCCACAAGATAATGACCAAGCTACATATGCAGCAAAATTAGACAAAGCTGAAGCAGAACTAGACTGGAAACTACCTGCTAAAGTGTTGCATCAAAAAATACGTGCTTACATCCCTTGGCCGGTGGCTCAATTTACCTTTAACGAAACAAATGAAAATGCTCACCGAATTCGTATATGGTGTGCCGACGTAGTTAACCATAACACTGCTGAGCCAGCTGGTACGATATTAACAGCAGATAAAAACGGTATAGTTGTCGCCACAGGCGACGGTGCATTGCGGTTAACTAATATACAATTACCCGGTAAAAAAGCCATGCCCGTTAGCGATGTTTTAAATGCCAGAGCTACATGGTTCCAGGTTGGCCAATTGATTAATGGTACAAGTAACTAGTCCATGAGCTCTAATATTCGTGCTTTAGCAGCAAAATGTTGCTTTCAAGTGGTAGAAAAAGGTCGCAGTCTGGCCGACGAGTTGCCAAAACAACAAGAAAAAGTTGAAGGTAAAGATAAAGGTCTACTGCAAGAACTATGTTACGGAGTAATCCGTTATTTACCCGAATTGGAATATGATGTCCGAGAGCTCATCGCAAAACCCTTAACAGGCAAACAGCGCGTTGCACACTTTCTTATTCTTGTTGGTATATATCAATTAAAGTATACCCGCATCCCTGACCATGCGGCTGTGGGTGAAACCGTCAATGGTGCAAAACCGCTAAAACAGTTACATTTAAAAGCCATGATCAACGGTGTTTTACGTAACTTTTTAAGAAACAAAGATAAAGTTTCTGATAAACCTTTGCCTGATGCGATAAAATTTAATCACCCAAGCTGGTTCATTAAAAAAATTCAACACGGCTATCCAGAAGACTGGCAAAAGATTTTAACGGCTAATATGCAAAAGCCACCAATGTGGCTTAGGGTAAATCAACATAAAAACACGGTTGACGCTTATCAAGAAAAGCTAGCAGCGGCAGAAATTGCTGTAAGCAAACAAGATGAGTTCTCTAAGGCATTACTATTAACACGAGCTGTCGATGTTAATAAGCTGCCAGGCTTTTTCGACGGTGAAGTATCTATTCAAGATGGGGCTGCACAACAAGCTGCAGTGCTGTTAAATAGCCAAGCAGGTGAAAATATTCTAGATTGCTGCGCGGCACCAGGTGGGAAAACTTGTCACATCCTCGAATTGCAGCCAAAACTGAAAGCAATGACAGCAATAGATGTCGATGAAGAGCGACTTGCCAGAGTTGAAGATAACCTTTCTCGCTTAGGGTTATCTGCCAAAACAATTGCAGGTGATGCTGGCTCAGATAGCTGGTGGGATGGACAACAGTTCGATCGCATTTTACTTGATGCACCTTGTTCTGGAACCGGTGTTATCCGTCGTCACCCCGATATCAAATGGCTAAGAAAAGCTAGCGACATAGACACGCTAGTCATATTACAGCAACAAATACTGAAAAATGTATGGTCATTGCTAAAGCCCGGTGGTACTTTGCTTTATGCGACGTGCAGTATTTTGCCACAAGAAAATAAAGAACAAATTCAACGCTTTTTGTTAGACCAGCAAGATGCGTCTTTGGTCAATATAGCTCAATCGCAACAAGAAATAGGTTGGCAAATTTTACCTGATGAACAAGGTATGGATGGTTTTTATTACGCCAAGCTAATAAAAAAATAACAACGAAAATCTGGTTGATAACACATGAAAATTGTCATTATTGGCGCAGGCCAAGTTGGTGGAACACTAGCAGAAAACTTAGTTGGTGAAAACAATGATATCACTTTGATTGATACCAACAATGAAGTGCTACGCGAGTTGCAAGATAAAATGGATCTTCAAGTTGTAGTTGGCCAAGGCTCTCACCCAGATGTATTAAAACAGGCAGGCGCAGAAGATGCTGAAATGGTTATTGCTGTGACCAGTGATGACGCTACTAATATGATCGCCTGCCAAATTTGTTATTCCCTTTTTAACACGGCAACAAAAATAGCGCGCATTCGCTCTGCAAAAATACTGCGTTATCAAGACCAATTGTTCCAACATGAAAATATCCCTGTTGATCATGTTATTGCACCAGAGCAACTAGTGACACGCGATATTGCCCGATTAATTGATTATCCTGGCGCATTGCAGGTTTTAGAATTTGCTCAAGGAAAAGTAAGTTTAGTCGCGGTTAAAGCCTACTATGGTGGTTTATTAGTGGGTCATGCACTGTCAACTTTACGAGAGCATATTCCAAATATAGATACCCGCGTTGCTGCTATTTATCGTAACGGACGCCCTATTCGCCCGCTAGGTACAACAGTTATTGAAGCTGACGATGAAGTATTTTTTATCGCTGCAACGAAACATATTCGCGCAGTAATGAATGAGCTACAAAAGCTAGAGCCAGCCTATAAACGTGTCATGATCGCTGGTGGTGGTAATATTGGCGCGGGTTTAGCTCGCATGCTTGAAAAGAACCATCAAGTAAAACTGATTGAGCATTCACCTAAACGCGCAGCTTACTTAGCATCAGAATTAGATGGCACGTTAGTATTTGTTGGTGATTCATCTGATCAAGAATTGCTTATTGAAGAACATATTGATCAGTTCGACGTTTTTATTGCGGTAACAAACGATGATGAAGCAAACATTATGTCATCATTGCTAGCAAAACGCTTAGGTTGTCGAAAAGCTATGGTGCTAATTCAGCGCAGCGCTTATATTGATTTGGTTCATGGCAGTAACATAGATATCGCTGTCTCACCTCAACACGCAACTATTTCAGCGCTGTTAACCCATGTACGTAAAGGAAGTATCGATAACGTATATAGTTTACGTGGTGGCGCGGCAGAAGCGATTGAAATTGTTGCTATGGGTAATGAAAAATCATCTAAGGTTGTAGGCCGCACGGTGGCTGAATTAAAACTCCCCCCGGGTACTACTATCGGAGCGATAGTAAGAGAAGACGAGGTGATCATCGCGCATTCAACTACCTTGATTGAAAGTGATGATCATGTGATTTTATTCTTAGTGAATAAGAAATATATCAACGACGTAGAGAAACTCTTCTATGTTGACCCTTTGCAGTTCTTCTAACTAGGTTTAACTGAATTAAGCACGCCAAAACGCCGGCAAGAATAAAACTAGAAGTGTAAATATTTCGAGTCGGCCAAACAACATTGCCACTATCAATACCCATTTACTAAAATCACCTAGCGGTGCAAAATTAGCAGCTACCTCTCCTAGTCCTGGGCCTAAGTTATTTAAACAAGCTGCGACTGCCGTGAAGGCGGTAATGTCGTCAACACCGCTAGCGAGTAGCAATAACATACATATAACAAACACCGCAGCATAGGCAGCAAAAAAGCCCCATATGGCCTCAACAACTCGATTAGGTAGCGCTTTTTTACCGAGTTTAATAGTAAATATTGCTTTCGGATGCACTAGTTTATTGAGCTCTCGTACGCCTTGTAAGTATAACAATAAGACACGCACGACTTTCATACCGCCACCGGTACTTCCTGCACAGCCACCAATAAAGCTGGCGAAGATTAACAAAATAGGAAGCATCGTTGGCCAATCAGCAAACGAAGTGGTTGCAAAGCCTGCTGTAGTACTAATAGAAACCGCTTGAAACAAGGCCTGATCAAAAGCTTCAAAGCCCGTTTGATAAATACCATAACTCATCAGCACTGCAAAACAGATTAAAGTAAGTACCAATTGAATAAGAATAAATACCTTAAATTCAGGGTCATAAAAATAGGCTCGTAATGATTTACTGTTCAAAACGGCAAAGTGCAATGCAAAGTTAACGCCTGCAATGATAAGAAAAAAGACACAAATAAAGTTAATTAATGGGCTTTGGAAATACCCCATACTTAAATCATGTGTTGAAAACCCACCAATGGCAATGGTTGAAAAGGCGTGACAAATAGCGTCAAACATCGTCATGCCAGCTCCCCAGTAGGAAAGCGTACATGCAACAGTTAAACCAACATAAATAAACCACAAATGTTTGGCAGTATCCGCTATTCTGGGGGTCATTTTGGAATCTTTAACCGGGCCTGGCGTCTCTGCACGGTATAACTGCATACCACCTATGCCTAACATGGGTAAAATAGCCACAGCAAGTACGATAATCCCCATACCACCAAGCCACTGCAGTTGCTGTCGATACCAAAGCACAGCATGAGGCAGACCGTCAATTTGTGTCAGTATGGTTGCCCCTGTGGTTGTTAACCCTGAAAAGGATTCAAAAAAAGCATCAGTTATCGATAGATTTGGTGTTTCAAGCAACATCAACGGAATAGCTGAGAAGCTGGCCAGAACGGTCCAGAACAACACAACAATAAGAAAGCCTTCTCTGGCTCTTAGATCCCCTTTTTCGTTTCGTTGAGGGTACCAAGCTGTAATACCTGCAACCAAACAAAAAATAAAAGCCATTAAAAACGAGACACCACCGCCATCACGATACACCAATGAGATAAAAGCTGGCGGTAACATGGTAACACTTAGCAAAGAAACCAATAACCCAAGTATTCTGATGATATTTTTATATTGCACGTTATTTGATGCTTATTTTTTTACTGAATGCTTTTCAGTGTTAGTTGCCCTGCCGATAAAGTTTTTAATTGCTCACCGACATTATTAAGTTTTTGCTCAGGGATCGCCAAAACTAACTCTACATGCTCTTGATAGCTTTGCTCTACCACTTGTCCCTGAACTTGTTCCATTAGCCTCAGTATGTCATTTACCTGTGTATATTGACAAGATAAGCTTTTGTGAACCATGGGAATTTTTGTTTTAGTTTCTAGAAACTCTAGCGCACCGCGCACTGATGCCCCATAAGCCCTTTGTAACCCCCCGGTCCCTAGTTTAGTGCCGCCAAAGTAACGAACAACAATTGCCGCAACTTCGCCAATATTAGCGCCTTGCAGTGCCATTAGCATAGGACGACCAGCGGTTCCAGAGGGTTCACCATCATCAGAGAAGCCGTAACTTCGGCTTTCTTGAGGGTGATCAAGGATAAACGCATAACAGTGATGATTAGCCTGAGGATGAAGTTGACGAATATCTTGCAGAAACGTTTTAAACGCTTCTGCAGAACTACATGCTTGTAGGTAACATATAAAACGACTGCGACTTACATCGGTTTCGTCAATAACTTCACCTTTGGCTACTTGGTAAGGTGCTCTCACAGTTTTAAGCTAAACCTAAATCTCGAGTCATATTTTCGTTATGAGATTGATGCACGATAATATTATCTTCAATACGAATACCACCATAAGGGCGCATAATTTCAACTTTTGACCAGTTAACCATGTCAGCTTTATCAGATTGTTTAATGTCTGACAGTAGTGAATCAATAAAATACAAACCCGGTTCAATAGTAAATACTTGGTTAGCTTCTACCGTACGTGTCGCTCGTAAAAATGGGTGCTGCTCTGGGGCGTTAACATGTGTACCACGCTCATCCGCCATAAAACCACCAACATCATGTGTTTGTAAACCCAAGTGATGACCAAGACCATGCGGAAAGAATGCCGAAACGATACCTGACTCAACTGCACTGTCAGCGCTAACGTTAATTAAATTAAACTCTTGCATGACTTGTGCGATTTGAGCAAATGTTTCCACATGTAATTCCGCATAACTTTTGCCAGGCTTTAACCCATCAACAGCATTAACCATCAGTTGGTCCATACGAGTAATTAAATCAGCAAATTCACTGTTGCCTCGGGCATATGTGCGGGTAATATCTGCAGCATAACCATGAAAATTAGCACCAGCATCAATGAGAAATGAACGATGTTCGCTAGGCGCTTTTTGCTCAAGCATGGTGTAATGCAATATCGCGGCGTTTTCATTAAGTGCAATAATGCTACCGTAAGGCGTATCATTTTCTCCGTATTGCATTGCTTTTAAATAAGCACGCTGAATCTCGTACTCACTTAGCCCGGCAAGAAATGCATTTTTTGCCGCCTGATGCCCTAATACAGCTAAGCGATTAGACTCTCGCATACATTCTTGTTCATACGCTGTTTTATAAGCACGATGGTAGTGAATACAGTTGAGCAGCCCCTCTGGATTAATAGTTTCAAACCCCAGAGCCTGCGCCACTTCAATATGTGCACCTATATAGGCAAACCCCTTTTTGTCATATGGCAAGAGCTTTTCGACATCACTTGCTTTAGTCAACACTTTGATGTCAAAAAAATCATTCCAATAACTGTCTGTTAATGGCAATACCTTGTGCCAAAAGTCAACTGGCTGATAATAGATCAGTGTTGGTTTATCAGAACCATTAATAATTAACCATGAATTCGGCACGTTAGTTAGCGGCAACCAGTGTTTAAAGTGTGGATTTACTTTGAACGGGTATGTCGTGTCATCAAGAAAAACTCGTAATTCTTGGCCGGAATGAATGATCATGCCATCTAAGTTTTCACGAGAAAGCGCTTGTTTGGCTCTATGTTGTAATTCAGTGACATGTGCAGGATAAAGACTGGCTAATTTGCTCATTATAAAGGTCCGATTGTCAATTTGATACGATCATAACACAGCACAGAATCGCTTGGCAGTGCTGTGTTTTATTAACTTTATACTCGCTTACAAAGGTGTAATATTCATTTGATGCAGCTCATTAAACAAAGTGCTTTGTTCACCAACTTTATGTCGATAAATTTGTTGGTAGGCTAAAACACTTTTCACGTAATCACGAGTTTCCTGAAAAGGAATAGTTTCAATCCAAATATCCGCTGGCAAACTATCAATTTTGTTAAGCCAGGCTTTAACTCTGTATGGTCCTGCATTATATGCAGCCGTTGCAAGTATTTGATTCCCCTTATGACGCTTTAACAGGTCACGTAAATAGCGTGTGCCCAAATTGATATTATTATCACTATCGATTAAATACTTGGTTGAAACCCTTTTGCGTTTTGTTAAGTGTTTTGCCGTACTTGGCATCACTTGCATTAAGCCTTTTGCCCCAACAGCAGAGTGTGCATCTAACATAAAGGAGCTTTCACGGCGAGCTATGGCAAATGCCCATGCAGGATCTATTGCGTGTTTGTTTGAATACTCGGTAATTTGCTCACTAAATGCCAAAGGAAAGCGCATGTCAATGTCATCTAAGTAACCTACCTGAGATAACGCAAATATTGGCCTATCATACCAACCAATGCCATTGGCTAATTTGGCGGCAACTAGTTTTTGGCGTTGATCTAGCCGATTAAACCAATAATTCCACTCTTTTCGTGCAGCATGAAAACGGCCTAAATGAAAAAGCTCAAAGGCTCTTTTTCCTGCGCTATCTTTAAATAAGTTAGCTTTTTCTTCTTCTGTAACAGTAATGGGCTTATGTTGATAGTTTACAGGGATATTAAGTAAACTAGCGGAAAGAAACCCGTAATAATGACGTTTGCCTGCTAAACTTTGTAACTGCTGTCGGCCTTTTTCTTGTTCACCTGTTTCCAGTAAACTTCTTCCATACCAATACTGCCACTGATTCGAATTTTGTTTTGATCGAGGTAATGCCAATAACGACTGTTTAACTTTAGGCCAATTCTGCTCTCTTAATGCGTCGGCAATAATCCACTGCACCAATTTGTTTGTTAAATTCTCATCATTAACTTTGGCAAGCCAATCTTTAGCCGCTTCATGCTTTTTACTCGCAAGCGCTAAAGCAAACCTTAGCGCAATACTTTGTTTTTGCTGGTCAGATAAGGTAAATACAGTTTCAGCTTTTTTGTATGTAGCAAGTGCGTTATCAGGAGCACGCCATATAAGCCTTTTTATTCCGTAAACAAAAATTTCGCTTTCTTTTGCGCTTTTTGTCTTAAACCGAGAAAGTACTGTAACAGCAGCTGGGTCACGTCTGACCTTATGCCATAATTGCCCTAAATATTGTTCTTTCTCTGGAAGTAAACTAGTTATATAAGGTATTAGCGTATGGTTGCCACCATCTGCAGCTTTTGATAAGCGCTGCCAAACATGTTGTTCAGTGCGCAGCCCCGCTTCTTGCCATTTATTGAACAAAGGATCACAAGCTTTAGGTTGTGATTTTCCTACTACCCACAAACTGGCCACCTGTTTTAATACCTTATTTGCAGGCTCACCTTTATTTAGTTGATACAAGTAGTGACGACAATTTAGCTCAACATCAGATGTCGGCGAGAAAAACTCTAGAAACAGCGTTTGCCTATTACGTTTTGCTAAGTACTGCAGCCACTTTTTTCTTAGCGGCCAATCTAATGGAGTACCTTTATATTTTTCAAGAAAGGTGGCAATTTCCTTTGCTGAAGATAGACGCATTTTATGCATCAGCCTTTTTTGGTCTAAATAAGGCTGTAGAGGATAAAAGTGAAGTTGCTGATACAATTCTTGATACGCAGAAGATCGATGCTTCCACAGTTGCTTTTCAGCTTTTAAAAATAGATCCCTTTGAGTACTGCTCTCTCTTGCCACCGAGTCATTAGATAGCGAGACGAACAAGGCGACAATCAGAAATAATCGAAACATAAACAAGCCTTATCTGTCAGTTCAAATTAAGGGTATTCATGCTCAGAAAACAAAGCAAGTATTTATTGATAAAAGTTTGGTTCAGCAAGATGAACCACGTTCTACAGGTAATTTATACCATAGGAGCAAAAAATTGCTTGTGCTACAATTCCCGTTAATTAAAGTGCAAACCTAGATACAAAGCCGCTAACCATGACCGAAGTATTTAATCATGCCGATCATCAATTAGATGCCATTGGCTTACGTTGTCCTGAACCAGTAATGATGGTTCGACTAAACATCAGAAAAATAACGTCAGGGGAAACTTTGTTAGTTGTGGCGGATGACCCTTCTACAACTCGAGATATTCCCAGCTTTTGCCAGTTTATGGAGCACGAGTTAGTCGCCAAACAGGTTGACGAATTACCTTATAAATATTTGATCAAAAAAGGGTGACCTCAGTCACCCTTTTATACATGTTCTACAACGATAATCTTAGTTTTGAAGCACTGAAATATCTGCGATAGCCAAGAAGCTATTACGTATTTCGTTTAGCAAAGTTAAACGATTAATTTTTACCGCTTCATCATCCGCCATAACCATCACGCTATCAAAAAAGATATCGATAGGTTGTTTGATTTCGGCCAATACCGTTAAGGCATCTTGATAGTTTTTATCAGCAAGTAGCGGTTGTACTTTTTCTTGTAACGTCGCAAAAGTTTCAGCAAGTGCGATTTCTTCACTTTCCGTAGCAACCTTTTGACTGAATGACGTTGACAATTCGCCATCAAACTTAGCCAGAATATTACCAACACGTTTATTGGCAGCAGCTAATGTTTGAGCAGCTTCCATCGCTTTAAAATGTTGTACCGCTAGGATGCGCTTTTCAAAATCAAGTGGTGCTGTCGGCGAATTTGCCAATACGGCTTGAATAACATCAACGCTAACGCCTTGCTCTTGATAATGTGATTTGAAACGACCTAAAACAAAATCAATGACCTGTGCTTGAGTATTTTCATTGATAAGCTTGTCACCGTATAGCTCAACACTTTTTGCCACTAAACTTGCAATATCTAAATCAAGTTGCTTTTCAATGATGATACGAATCAAACCAATAGCAGCACGACGTAATGCAAACGGATCTTTATCACCTTTTGGAGGTTGGTTAATACCAAAAATGCCGACCAATGTATCAATTTTATCTGCGATCGCTACTGCACAACCAATATTTGCTTCAGGCAAAGTATCACCAGCAAAACGTGGACGATACTGATCTTCTAACGCTTGAGCTACTGCCGCATCTTCACCGTCGTTTTGCGCATAGTATTTACCCATAGTACCTTGTACTTGAGGGAACTCTAATACCATGTCTGACATCAAGTCAGTTTTACTTAATAAACCTGCACGGTAAGCTAATAAACCGTCTTCATTTATCTCTTTTGCCGTAAACTCACTTAACATCGCAATACGTTCAGATTTTGCTTTGAGTGTGCCTAGTTGTTTTTGGAATAAAACACTTTCTAAGCTTGCAAGACGAGATTCTAATGATTGCTTTTTGTCTGTTTTGAAGAAGAACTCTGCATCAGATAAACGTGGACGAATTACCTTTTCATTACCAAAAATAACTTTTTCTGGGTCTTTAGATTCGATATTTGCCACGAAAATAAACTTGTTAAGCAAGTTACCGTTGGCATCATTTACAGGAAAATACTTTTGGTGGTCTTTCATCGAGTAAATTAACGGTTCAGGTGGAACCTGCAAAAACTCTTCATCAAACGTACCCACCAATGTCACAGGCCACTCAACCAGTGACGTAACCTCTTCCAATAAATCATCATCTATTAGCGCTGTTGCATTAAGACTTGCTTCTTGCTTTTTGATTTGCTCAATGATTATTTGACGTCTTGTGTCGTAATCAGCAATAACAAACGCTTCTTTTAGCGTATCTTCATATTGATCAGCATGATTTAATGTCACTAAACCTTGGTGATGAAAACGATGGCCTTGCAGTAAATTATTTGAACTAACGCCTAACGCTTCACCAGCAATAATTTGCTCACCATACATTAAAGTTAATGTATGTACTGGACGAATAAACTGGGTACGAGAACTGCCCCAACGCATTGGTTTTGGAATAGGCAATTTCGACAAAGCAATATTTACCATATCAGGTATTAATTCAGCCGTATTTTTGCCTGGTTGAATCGCTTTATGTAAAAGCCATTCACCCTTATCTGTTGTTAAACGCTGTGCTTGGTCAATGGTAATACCATTTGATCTTGCCCAACCTTCCGCAGCTTTGCTTGGGTTACCTTCTGCATCAAATGCAACGTTAACTGCAGGTCCGCGCTTTTCAACTTCTTTATCACTTTGCTTTTCATCTAAGGCATTAACTTTTATTGCCAAACGTCTTGGTGATGCAAACCATTGTGCTGATTCAAAAGACAAATCAGCTTGGTTTAACTGTTCAGTAATTTGTTGATAAAACGTAGTAGCTAACTTTTTAAGAGCTTTTGGAGGTAGCTCTTCAGTACCTAGTTCAATTAGTAGCGTGTTTTTATTCATTTTCATTATTCTCCCGCTTTTTCTTGTTGCTTACATAGCGGGAAACCAAGTTGTTCACGTGTAGCATAATAAGCTTCAGCACAAGCTTTCGATAAAGCCCTAACTCTTAAAATATAACGTTGTCTTTCTGTAACTGAAATGGCGTGACGTGCGTCTAACAAGTTAAATGCATGTGAGGCTTTCATCACTTGTTCATAAGCTGGCAGTGCTAAGCCCTTTTCAATAAGCTTTTGGCTGTCTTTTTCACATTGGTCAAACTGTGCAAACAAAGCATCAACATCAGCGTGTTCAAAATTATACGCTGATTGCTCAACTTCATTTTGATGGAAAACATCACCGTATAATACTTTGCCCATTGGACCATCTGTCCAAACTAGATCATAGATACTATCAACATTTTGAATGTACATAGCCAAGCGCTCTAAACCATAGGTAATTTCGCCTGTTACAGGAGCACACTCTAAACCACCTACTTGTTGGAAGTAAGTAAACTGAGTTATTTCCATACCATCAAGCCAAACTTCCCAGCCTAAACCCCAAGCGCCAAGAGTTGGAGATTCCCAGTTATCTTCCACGAAACGAATGTCGTGTACTAGTGGATCAATACCTAACTCTTCAAGAGAATTTAAATATAGCTGTTGGATATTTTTAGGAGACGGCTTAAGCATGACTTGAAATTGATAGTAATGCTGTAGTCGATTAGGGTTTTCACCATAACGGCCATCAGTAGGACGACGACATGGCTGTACATAGGCACTGCTTATAGGTTCTGGCCCAACAGCACGTAGAAACGTCATAGGATGGAAAGTACCAGCCCCCACTTCTAAATCTAATGGCTGTACGATCACGCAACCTTGGCGCGACCAATAATCTTGTAGTTGTAGGATTAACCCTTGGAATGTTTTTATGTTAAACGTACTCATACGTGCCTGTATTTTTGGTTAGTTTCACTTTGCTCGCGCTAGTATAACGTTTGTAGGTTTAATAGCCTAGTTAACTAACACATTATATTGAGTAAAAGCTCAATTTTGGATTAATTGTACCCGTAATATCAGGTTCAATTAAATATCTAGTTTCTTTTGTAACATAAGACTTGTTACTTTTAGCTATTTATCCTAGTTCATTTTTGATTCAATCCATTGATTTAAAATAAAAAAACCATGCTTTAAAGCATGGTTTTTAATTAAAATGAGTAACCTAATTGACTAAACGTCTAAGTTAGCAACTTTAAGAGCGTTATCTTCGATGAAGTTACGTCTAGGTTCTACGTGATCACCCATTAACGTATTGAATAACTGGTCAGCAGCAATTGCGTCTTCAATGGTAACTTTAAGCATTCTACGTGTTTCTGGATCCATTGTAGTTTCCCACAATTGATCAGGGTTCATCTCACCTAACCCTTTATAACGTTGAATGTATTGGCCACGTTTAGATTCAGCCATTAGCCATGTTAATGCCTCTTCAAACGATTTAACTGGCTTAACTTTTTCACCACGTTTAACGAATCCACCTTCCTCGATAAGGTCATTAATGGCTTCATTTAGTTTAATGATTTCAGCAAAACCTTTAGAGTTGGCAAACTCATAACCACAGTTATAAACCTTATCAATACCATGTTGTCTGATATTAAACTTAGGGTAGAAAATATGGCGCTCTACATCTTCAACAACCTCTGCTGAGTAAATAGAACCATTTCCATCTTGGCTTTCCAACAGCTCTAATATACTTGCAGTCCATGCATCAACGTGTTCTTTATTTTTGAAATCGTCTGCATGAATAACTTTACCGTAAACCATCTTACTTAAAATATCTTCAGGTACATGATGTGAGATACGCTTAATCGTCGCCATAGTATTACGATACTGCTTAACTAACGACTCAAGTGCAACATCAGATATAGCTGGGGCTGATTCATTAACGTGTATTTCTGCACCTTCTAAAGCTAATGTCGTTAAGTACTCGGTTAATGCTTCATCATCTTTAATGTATCTTTCTTGCTTACCTTTTTTCACTTTATATAACGGTGGTTGAGCAATATAAATATGGCCACGTTCCATTATTTCAGGCATTTGTCTGTAGAAGAAAGTAAGTAATAAGGTACGAATGTGTGAACCATCAACATCAGCATCGGTCATGATAATGATCGAGTGATATCTCAATTTATCAGGATCATATTCATCTCGACCTATTCCCGTGCCTAAGGCCGTAATCAAAGTACCTACTTCTGCTGAGGCTATCATTTTATCAAAACGTGCTTTCTCAACGTTTAAAATTTTACCTTTTAAAGGTAAGATAGCTTGGTTTTTACGATTTCTACCTTGCTTAGCTGAACCACCCGCAGAGTCACCCTCCACAATATATAGTTCAGATAATGCTGGGTCTTTTTCCTGACAATCTGCAAGTTTGCCAGGTAAACCCGCAATATCTAACGCGCCTTTACGACGGGTCATTTCTCGAGCTTTACGAGCAGCTTCCCTAGCACGAGCAGCATCAACTATTTTCATGATTACTGTTCTAGCTGTACCTGGATTTTCTAGAAGATAATCGCTAAGTTTTTCACCCATAGCTTGCTCTACAGCGGTTTTAACTTCTGAAGAAACAAGTTTATCTTTCGTTTGAGAAGAAAATTTAGGGTCTGGTACTTTTACAGAAATAACAGCTGTTAAACCTTCACGGGCATCATCGCCAGATGGATTAGTTTCACCTTTTTTGGTTTTGTTCAAACCTTCTTTAACCATATAAGTGTTTATTGTTCTGGTTAACGCTGCTCTAAAACCACTTAAGTGAGTACCACCATCACGCTGTGGAATGTTATTAGTGAAACAATGAATACTCTCTTGGAAGCCATCGTTCCACTGCATTGCTACTTCAACAACAATGCCGTCTTCGCGCGCAAGATCGAAATAGAATATTTCTTCATTAACAGGTGTTTTATTTGTATTTAAATAGTTAACAAACGCTTGAATACCACCTTCGTAAAAAAAGTGCTCTTCTTTACCTTCTTCACGTTCATCCGTTAAACGAATAGATACACCAGAGTTAAGGAAAGAAAGCTCTCTGATACGTTTCACCAAAATGTCGTAGTGAAACTCAATATCTGAAAACGTATCAGCACTTGGCCAGAATCTCACTTCGGTTCCAGTTTGATCACTGTCACCAACAACAGCAAGAGGAGCTTGAGGCTCACCTAAATGATATTCTTGCTCATGTAACTTTCCAGCGCGACGAATAGTTAACTTTAGTTTATCACTTAAAGCATTAACAACTGATATACCTACACCATGTAGACCACCAGATACTTTGTAACCTGAATCTTCACCACCAAACTTACCACCAGCGTGTAACACTGTCATGATAACTTCTGCAGCAGATACACCTTCTTCTGGATGAATATCTGTAGGAATACCTCGACCGTCATCTCGAACAGAAACTGAACCATCAAGATGAATTGTCACCACGATATCAGTACAGTGACCAGCCAAAGCTTCATCTATGGAATTATCCAATACTTCAAACACCATGTGGTGTAAGCCTGTACCGTCATCGGTATCACCGATGTACATGCCAGGACGTTTTCTTACAGCATCAAGACCTTTCAGTACTTTGATACTATCTGAGCCATATTCGTTTTCTACACTCATAGCTTTAGCCTACTCACTTTTTATAGATATTTTGCCATGTTCCACGTGGAACATTTTAAATTCGTTATTATTGTTAGGTATCAAAGGATGTAACGCTTGCAGTTCAATTGCAGTTATAAACGTTTGACAATCTACCTTTGTTAGAGCCACGGACATCGCTTTTCGCGAAGTTTCGTCAAGCTCAGCTCCTATATCATCAATTAATAAAATTGGTTTTACTCGATTAACTTGCTCGATTAATTTTGTTTGAGCAAAAGTTAACGCCAGTAAAAACAACTTTTGTTGCCCTCTCGACAGTTTGTTTTCGATGGCTACTCCACCGATCAAAAAACGTATATCGAACTTCTGAGCACCAAATAATGAAAAGCCTCGTTCACGTTCTTTTTCGATATTTTGTGCCAATACTTCTGATAGCTCTTTTTTGCTATTCCAACCTTGCTGATATTGAACGGTTATATCTTCAGTAACATCAGGAAGCAAAATAGCTAACCATGAGTTTACCTCAATTTTAAGATTATCCACATAGCTTTTTCGTATTGACGCGATAGCTTCAGATAACCGACAAAACTCTTCAGTCCAATACGCTAATTGCTGATCAACTATTTTACGTTTTAAGCAAGCGTTTCTCTGTTTTAATGTTTTGCTGAATACCTTCCATAACTCAGAAAAGTTATGTTCCACGTGAAACATTCCTAAATCGACAAATTTTCGTCTCTCTTTAGGACCACCAAAAAACATCTTAAAGCTTTCTGGCGTAACAATTTGAACAACAATATTCTTTGCTAATTCTGACATCTTGTTTTGAGAAACGCCGTCAATTTTAATCACGTTGTTTCCCAATAAACTGAATTCTATACCTAACCTTGTTTTATTACTGGTATAAACGCTGACAACAAATTTATCAGCGCCGTTAACAATAAGATTACTAACGTTAGATGTTCGGAACGACTTTCCATGTGCAATATAAAATAGAGCCTCAAGAAAACTACTTTTGCCGGAACCATTATCCCCCACCAAAAAATTCAAATTGGTATGAAATAATGTTTTTTCGCTCGCGAGATTTCTAAACTGGGAGGTCGTTAAATCAACAACACTCATTACAGTCGCATTGGCATAACAACATAAAGCGCTTCGTTAGATTCTCCACCTTCTATAACAACACTGCTGTTAGCATCAGCTAAGGTAAATTTAACGCCAGTATCACGAATAGCATTTAATACATCAAGCACGTAGTTTACGTTAAAACCGATCTCGACCTCTTCATACGGAAAGTCGATTTCAATAATTTCTTCTGCCTGTTCTTGCTCTGGATTATTCGCGGTAATTTTTAATTCCGAAGGTGAAAAATTTAATCTAACCCCTTTAAACTTTTCATTAGATAAAATTGAAGCCCTAGAAAGTACTTGCTTTAACTCACCTTTATCTGCATTAAGGATCTTGTCACCATTTCTAGGTAATACTCTGCGATAATCTGGAAAACGGCCATCAACCAATTTACTGGTAAATGAATATTCGGTATCGATTATACGAATGTGGTTTGAGCCTAAAAACACTTGTACGTCTTCTTCAACAGGATCAAGTAATCGAATAATTTCTAATATCCCTTTTCTAGGAACTATAACTTGTCGATTTGGTAGCTGAAGATTTTCTAACGCTATTTTACAAATAGCTAAACGGTGTCCATCTGTGGCAACAGAACGAATTTCATTTCCTTCAGTTTCAATAGACATACCATTAAGGTAATAACGTACATCTTGGTTTGCCATAGAAAAGTGAGTACTTTCAATTAAACGTAACAACTGTGATTTACAAAGCTTAAACTCAACATCACCTTTCCACTCTTCTATATTAGGAAAATCCGTTGCTGGTAAAGTAGATAATGAATAGCGACTACGTCCAGATGAGATAATAACGTTGTCTTCTTGTGCTTCGAAAGAGATAGATGCACCGTCAGGTAAGCTTTTACATATGTCTAATAGTTTTCGTGCAGGTACGGTAAGCTTCCCATCTTGACCATGATTATCAATTTCAGCGTAGGCAACCATTTCAAGTTCTAAATCCGTTGCCGTCAAAGTAAGTGATTGCCCACTTACATCAAGTAAAATATTACCCAAGATAGGTAAAGTACTTTTACGTTCAACAGCGCCAGACACTAATAACAATGGCTTTAACAATAACTCTCTATTTAATGAAAATTTCATTCTTTACCTACTCTTTTTATACCTTATTATTAGGATGAAAGGGTTCTAGTTAAATTAGAATAATCTTCCTTAATATCATGCGACTCTTCCCTAAGTTCTTTTACCTTTCTACAGGCATGCAAAACTGTCGTATGATCCTTACCACCAAACGCATCACCTATTTCAGGTAAACTATGATTAGTTAAATCCTTCGATAGCGCCATGGCAATTTGTCTCGGTCTCGCTACCGATCTATTTCTACGTTTAGATAATAAATCAGCAACTTTAATTTTATAATATTCAGCGACCGTTTTTTGAATGTTATCGATAGTAACTAACTTATCCTGTAGTGCAAGTAAATCTCTCAGTGCTTCTTTAACAAAATCGATATTTATTGCTCTACCGGTAAAATTAGCATTTGCAATAACTCTGTTTAAAGCCCCTTCTAATTCACGTACGTTAGAACGTAATCGTTTAGCGATAAAAAACGCGACTTCATCAGCTAAGTTAACATGACTTTCTTGCGCCTTTCTTTTTAGGATCGCTACGCGAGTTTCTAGCTCTGGTGGCTCGATAGCTATTGTTAGTCCCCAACCAAATCGAGACTTTAAACGATCCTCAACACCGTCAATTTCTTTTGGGTATCGATCACTAGTCAAAATTATTTGTTGGTTGCCTTCAAGTAACGCATTAAATGTATGAAAAAACTCTTCTTGCGTTCGTTCTTTGTTGGCAAAAAATTGAATATCATCTATCAATAAAGCATCAACTGAACGGTAGTATTGTTTAAATTTTTCTATAGCGTTGTTTTGTAACGCTCTTACCATATCTTGTACAAAACGCTCTGAATGCATGTAAGCAATCTTTGCATCAGGCTTATTTAATAAAATTCCATTACCAACAGCATGTAATAAGTGGGTTTTACCAAGGCCTGTACCGCCATATATAAACAGCGGGTTGTATGCAGTTCCTGGGTTATCAGCTACTTGTGATGCAGCAGCTCTTGCTAGTTGGTTGGACTTACCTTCTACGAAGTTATCGAAAGTATAATTAACTCTAACATTGGATTTTTTAGGTAGGTTTGCCTCTGGGATCCCTTCGTTATCAACCTTCACACCTTTATTTTCGTTTGCAACAACTGTTTGTGTTGTAGGTGTAATAGTTGGCTGCTTTGGCATAACACCAACATCAAATCGTAATAATGGCGGATTGTTACTTTCTTCTAGAGCAACTAACTCATTGATTCTATTAACATACTTATCCCGTACCCAATCCAAAACAAAACGGTTTGGTGCATATAAGGTCATTACGTTATTTTCTACAACACATTGTAGAGGACGAATCCACATACTAAATTGCTGTGCTGGCAACTCTTCTTGTAAGATGGAAAGGCATCGTTGCCACAAAGTATGATCCAAGGAAAAACTCCTAGTTTTTAATTCCTCTCGATATTCAGAATCGGCGAGTCAATTTTCAGTTATTTTTATAGAGTAAGCCGCCATTATCTCTCTACTTATCCACAACATCAATATTGACTTTTCAATTAAAATAATTTTGTGCAAATTAGTTATGAAATTTCAACGCTAAGTAAGTATTTTTGCTATATATATTGAATTAATGCTAAAAAACTTTCGATAGACTTAATCGCTCTTAATACAAGAATATTCACAGAATGTTCCATGAAAACTTCAGATCATAAGATCAAATTGTGGATAGCTTCCGATCACAGAGGATCAATTTAGATCTTTATAAAATTGAACGTATAATAAACGTTGACAACGGCGAATAGAAAACTTAGAATTCTGCCTCTTTTTTTGACCAAGTGTGCTCAATCGGCGGTTTGCCAGGGCAACAACAACCGACGGATAGCGTAATGAAAAGAACATTTCAACCTAGCGTATTAAAGCGTAAGCGTAACCACGGATTCCGTGCTCGTATGGCTACTAAAAACGGTCGTGCTGTATTAGCTCGTCGTCGTGCTAAAGGCCGTGCACGCCTTAGCGCTTAATTTCTTAGTTAACTTTTAATTAAGAGATAGGTAACCAATATGGTTACTAACGAATTCACTCGGGAGTCAAGATTATTGACTCCCAGTCAATTCCAATCTGTATTTTCTAATCCTTCCAGATTTGGCTCTAGCCACTTTACTATTCTAATCACGCAAAGTAACGACGATAACAATCGTTTAGGTTTAGCTATTGCTAAAAAACGTGTCAAACTTGCTGTGCAAAGAAACAGAATAAAACGCCTCGTTCGAGAAAGTTTCCGCTTGAATCAGCACCAATTACCCCATATAGAAATGGTAGTGATGGTGAAATCAGGTATTGATGAGCTGGACAACCAGCAAATTAACAAGCAACTAGAAAAAATATGGCGAAAAATAATTCAACGCCACAAAAAGTAGCTGTTTTATTCATCAAAGCTTACCAGCGCTGGCTTAGCCCACTGTTAGGAAACAATTGTCGCTTTAATCCAACCTGCTCTTTTTATGCTATTGAAGCAATTAATCGCTTTGGAGTCGTAAAAGGTAGTTGGTTAGCAGGCAAACGTATACTAAAATGCCACCCACTAAACGCGGGAGGCGATGATCCCGTGCCACCAGTAAAGAAAGAGAAATAACACACTATGGAATCTCAACGCAGTTTTTTGTTTATTGCGCTAATGGTTGTCAGTTTTCTGTTATACCAGCAATGGGAGCTAGATAACGCTCCGGTAAAAACGTCAACCACACCAATAACACAAGTTGATGGACAAGTTACACAAGCAAACGATGGTGACTTTGTACCAGCGCCAAGCACTAGTACAGCACCTGCAGTCGCTAAAACAGTTTCAACAGCGAAACAAGTAGAGATCACAACAGATGTATTGAAAGTAAAAATCAATACTCAAGGTGGTGACATAGTAGAAGCGACTTTACTTGACTATGAAACAGAACAAGGCAGCAATCAACCTTTCACCATCATGCGTAATGATAACTTCCGCTACATTGCACAAAGTGGCTTAACTGGCGCACAAGGTATTGATCGCATCGTTAAAGGCAGACCAATCTATGAAGTGTCAGCGACAAACTACCAGTTAACCGGCGAGCAGCCTTTAGTTGTTTCATTAACATATTCAGCAGAGAATAACTTAGTCGTTACAAAAAACTTCACCTTTACTGCAGGTAGTTACCAAGTAGCTGTCGATTATGTTATTCAAAATAACAGTGATACCGCTGCAAGCGTTGAGTTATACGCACAACTCAGACAATCAGCTACTGTAGATAAAACAAGTGCTTTAATTCCTACATACCGCGGTGCAGCTTATTCAACACAGGAAGAGCTTTACGAAAAATATGATTTTGAAGATATCGCAGATGCAAACTTAAATGTTTCTACCCAAGGTGGCTGGGTTGCAATGCTTCAACATTACTTTGTCTCAGCATGGGTACCAGAGCAAGAACAAGTAAACCAACTTTATACTAATTATTCATCAAATAACGAAGCTGTTATTGGTTTTAAAGCTCCTGCGGTTATTATCGAACCCGGCCAACAAGCAACAACTTCAGCGCAGTTTTATGTTGGCCCTAAAGTTCAAGAAACCCTTGAAAATATCGCTGAAGGATTAGAGCTAACGGTAGATTTTGGCTTCTTATTTATGATCAGCCAACCACTACACTGGTTACTGTTACAAATTCAAGCATTAGTGGTTAACTGGGGTGTAGCTATCATCATCATCACAGTACTAGTGAAAGTGTTAATGTATCCATTGACGAAAGCCCAATATACTTCAATGGCTAAGATGCGTGATTTACAACCGAAAATGACGCAATTAAAAGAACGTTACGGCGACGACAGACAAAAAATGTCTCAAGCCATGATGGAGCTTTACCGTAAAGAAAAAGTAAACCCAGCTGGTGGTTGTTTACCATTGCTAATTCAAATGCCTATTTTCTTAGCACTTTACTGGGTATTCTTAGAAAGTGTTGAACTTAGACACGCAACATTTGGCCTTTGGTTAACCGACTTGTCATCAAAAGACCCATACTACATCTTACCTATTTTGATGGGTATCAGTATGTTTGTAATGCAGAAAATGCAACCGATGACCATACAAGACCCAATGCAGCAGAAGATCATGCAATATATGCCGGTTGCATTTACTGTGTTCTTCTTCTTCTTCCCTTCTGGCTTAGTATTGTACTGGTTGGTCAGTAACATCATTTCAATTATTCAAATGAAAATGATATTTTCCGCCATGGAAAAACAAAAGAATAAATAGAAATAGCGGCCTAAGGGCCGCTTTTTTTTACCTTCTCAAATCGAATACGTTTATAATATCGCCACTTATTATCAAGTGTTGTATTTACCATGACGCCTTCTATATCAAATAAAGAAACAATAGCTGCACAAGCCACACCACCTGGTCGCGGTGGTGTAGGTATCATCCGCGTTTCAGGCCCTGCAGCAAAAGACGTTGCCGAAAAAGTATTGGGAAAATGCCCAGAAATAAGAAAAGCCGAATATCTCCCTTTTTACGATCAAAACCAACAAATCATCGATCAAGGTATAGCTCTTTATTTCAAAGGCCCTAACTCTTTCACCGGTGAAGACGTTCTTGAACTGCAAGGGCACGGCGGTCCTGTCATTCTCGATATGTTATTAACAAATATCGTAGCTCAGCCAAATGTTAGAATGGCAAAGCCAGGCGAGTTCAGTGAACAGGCGTTCTTAAACGATAAACTTGATTTAACACAAGCAGAAGCCATTGCTGACTTGATCAATGCAACTTCAGAACAAGCGGCTCGAAGTGCTCTGCACTCGCTACAAGGTGACTTTTCTAAATTGATCCACAAAATAGTCGACGAAACTATTCATCTAAGAATGTATGTTGAAGCAGCAATTGATTTTCCTGAAGAAGAGATCGATTTTCTCGCTGACGAGAAAGTGACAAACAATTTAAAAGCAATCATTGAGCAAGTTGAACAAGTACAAGATAAAGCTCAACAAGGTAGCATTCTGCGCGAAGGCATGCGCGTGGTAATAGCAGGCAGACCAAATGCTGGAAAGTCGAGTCTACTTAATGCGCTGAGCGGTAAAGAGAGCGCTATTGTAACTGACATAGCGGGAACGACTCGAGATGTACTATCAGAGCAAATCCATATCGACGGAATGCCATTACACATTATCGACACAGCAGGCTTAAGAGACGCGACAGATCAAGTAGAACAAATAGGTATTGAACGAGCTTGGCAAGAAATAAACCAAGCAGATCGAGTATTACTGATGGTTGACGCCGGTAATCAAGAACAAGATCCTAGAGCATTTTGGCCAGAGTTTTTTCAACAGTTGCCTGATAATATAGGGCTCACTATTGTTAAAAACAAAGCAGATATCGCCGATATCCCACCTGCAATAGATCAAACAAGCGAATTCCCAACGGTAACCTTATCAGCAAAAACACAACAAGGAATAGAGCTATTAACAAGCCATCTAAAAGACATCATGGGCTATCAAGGCAGTACAGAAGGTGGGTTTATGGCAAGACGACGACACCTTGCCGCGCTGTATAATGCTCATCAACACCTTATTACAGGCTTAGAACAATTAGAAGCTTATGTTGCTGGCGAAATTCTGGCGGAAGAGCTTAGATTGTGTCAAGAACAGCTAAATCATATTACAGGTGAGTTTACAAACGACGATCTGCTTGGTCAGATCTTTTCTTCATTTTGTATTGGTAAATAAAGGATCAACGATGTCATCAATTCAAATAATCGTCGGCAGTATGTTGGGTGGAAGTGAATATATTGCAGAAGCATGTCAACAAACTTTAGAAGCTAATGACCACGAAGTTACACTACATTTTCAACCAGTTTTAACTGAAATACCGCATGAAAATCAAATTTGGTTAGTCTGTACCTCTACTCATGGTGCAGGAGACTATCCAGATAATATCCAACCTTTTGTAGATCAATTAACAGCTTCAGATCTAGATCTTTCAACAACCCAACATTTTGTGATCGGTTTAGGTGACTCAAGTTATGATACATTTTGCTATGCAGCAAAAAACATAAATAACTTATTAATATCAAAAGGTTGTAAACAAACAATAGAATTAAAAACGTTTGATGTACAAGACGATATGGATCCAGAAGATGAATCACAACTATGGATCGAGAAACATTTAGATCAATTATAAAGATGTTATAACTTATTTATCCACATTTTCCATATGATAAAAACCATAATGTGGATAAATAAAAAATAAAAGCTGTATTACCCTTTATTTTCCAGTTTATAAAATTATTAAACAAACCACCTGTGGATAAACAAGCCATTTGATCAAAGCATTTCAAACGTTAGATCAAAGTTTGATCACAACAAGTGATCTTAAGTATTTATATGTTTTATATAGATAAAATTGAGTTATCAACAGAAAACGTAAATACTAATAAAGATCAATAATAAGATCTTTAAATAGATCTTTATATTTAAAGTGTGATCCTGTGCGATCTTTTTTACTAAAATGATCATTCCCCTCAAGTACAAAACACGCTAAAATATGCGCCCTTTTTAAATTGGTTTAGCTAAGGTCAAGAGTGTTATGTGGTATCAAGATTTATATGATGTCATTGTTGTTGGTGGTGGTCATGCTGGAACTGAAGCAGCATTAGCCTCAGCGAGAATGGGCGCTAAAACATTATTATTAACGCATAACATTGATACGCTAGGTCAAATGTCTTGTAATCCAGCCATAGGTGGTATTGGTAAAGGTCACCTAGTAAAAGAAATTGACGCGCTAGGTGGATTAATGGCTACAGCCATTGATCATGCAGCGATCCAATTTAGAACATTAAACGCCAGTAAAGGCCCAGCTGTTAGAGCTACTCGTGCTCAAGCAGACCGCGTTTTGTATAGAAATTTTGTTCGTAATTTCCTAGAAAACCAAGAAAACTTAACGATTTTCCAACAGCCGTGTGATGATCTTATTTTAGAAAACGATCAAGTTGTTGGTGTTTCTACCCAAATGGGGTTGAAGTTTAAGGGCAAAGCGGTTGTATTGACGGTTGGTACATTCCTCGCAGGGCAGATCCATATTGGTTTAAACAATTACCAAGGTGGTCGAGCAGGTGATCCCGCTAGTGTAAACTTAGCTGCTAAACTGCGTGATATGCCATTTAGAATGGATCGTTTAAAAACAGGTACGCCTCCACGTTTAGATGCGAGAACACTTGATTTCTCAGTGATGGAAGAGCAACCTGGTGATGATCCTAGACCTGTATTTTCATTTATGGGATCTCGTGACGATCATCCTAAGCAAATCTCTTGTTACATTACCCATACTAACAACAAAACCCACGATGTTATTCGATCTGGACTAGATCGCTCTCCGATGTATACGGGAGTTATTGAAGGTGTTGGTCCTAGATACTGCCCTTCAATCGAAGATAAAATTATGCGATTTGCCGACAAAGAAACACATCAGATCTTTGTTGAACCTGAAGGCTTAACTACACACGAAGTATACCCAAATGGTATTTCTACGAGTTTGCCGTTTGACGTACAAATGGAATTAGTTCGATCTATCCGTGGTTTTGAAAATGCCCATATCACTAGACCTGGTTATGCAATTGAATATGACTTTTTCGACCCACGCGATCTTAAACAAACCTTAGAAAGTAAATTTATTACTAATCTTTATTTTGCCGGTCAAATCAATGGTACAACAGGTTATGAAGAAGCGGGTGCTCAAGGATTGTTAGCTGCAACTAACGCTGCCGCGAGAGTTCTTGGTAAAGAAGAGTTAATCCTTGGCCGTGATCAAGCGTACATGGGCGTGCTTGTTGATGATCTTGCTACGTTGGGCACAAAAGAACCATACCGTATGTTTACATCGCGTGCAGAATATCGCTTATTACTGCGCGAAGATAACGCAGATATCCGTTTAACTGAAACAGGTCGTAAACTTGGTTTAGTTGATGATCTTCGTTGGGCTCGATTTAATGAAAAAATGGAAAATATCGAGCTTGAGCGTCAGCGCTTAAAAACAACTTGGATCCAAAAAGATCACCAAGCAACAGCAGAGATCAACAAGTTAGTGAAGAATCCTATAAGCAGGGAAAATAGTTTAGAAGATTTACTTCGTCGTCCTGAAGTTCGTTACGATGACTTAATGAGCATTGAAGGTTTAGGTGAGCCACTTGCTGATAAACAAGCCTCTGAACAAGTAGAAATCCAAATAAAATATGCTGGATATATTGATCGTCAGCTAGACGATATCGCCAAAAAGAAACGTCATGAAGATACTTTGATCCCTGTAGATTTTGATTATGGCCAAATATCTGGCTTATCGAATGAAGTCGTGGCAAAGCTATCGGATGCAAAACCTGAAACCATTGGTAAAGCCTCTCGAATTTCAGGGATCACTCCTGCGGCAATTTCCCTGTTACTTGTTTATTTGAAAAAACACGGCTTGTTACGTAAATCTGCTTAATTTAAGGAAAATTCATGTCTTTACATCACGAGTTAGTTTCACTTGTTAGTGAAACTAACCTTGAAGTGTCTGACCTTCAAATATCACAACTTGTTGAATACGTTGAATTATTAAACAAGTGGAACAAAGCATATAACTTAACATCTGTTCGAAATCCTAGTGATATGTTAATCAAACATATTTTGGATAGTTTAGTTGTTGGCCCTGTGCTTAAAGGTGAAACCTTTATTGATGTTGGCACTGGACCGGGCTTACCCGGTATCCCACTTGCGATTTTATATCCTGAGAAACAATTTGTGTTACTCGATAGTTTAGGAAAGCGAGTGACCTTTTTGAAACAAGTTGTATTTCAGCTAAAACTTGCTAATGTATCCCCTGTGTTATCTCGAGTTGAAGAACATCAGCCGGAACACTTATATGATGGCGTGTTAAGTCGTGCTTTTGCTTCACTGTTGGATATGATCGAGTGGTGTGAACACTTGATTGAACCAGGCAAAGGGCGATTTTTTGCCTTAAAAGGACAAATTCCTCAAGAGGAATTAACGCAGTTACCAGAAAATGTTATATTAGAAAAATGTCACCAAATCGTTGTTCCACGCCTAGACGGTGAAAGACATCTGATTGAATTGAAAAAAGTCTAACAATAACAATATTATTGAGGTTTCAGTGGGAAAAATTATCGCTATAGCTAACCAAAAAGGTGGTGTTGGAAAAACAACAACAGCCGTCAACTTGGCAGCTTCCCTCGCGGCGACAAAACGCCAAGTATTATTGATTGATTTGGATCCTCAGGGTAACGCTACCATGGGGAGTGGTATCGATAAGTATGACGTTCATGCAACCTGCTATGAATTATTGGTCGAAGAAAAACCATTTGAAGATGTGGTCTGTAAAGATACTTCAGGTATTTATCATTTAATCGCTGCTAATACCGATGTAACTGCTGCTGAGATCAAGTTGATGGAATTTTTTGCTCGTGAACAACGATTGAAAAATGCATTGGCTCCTATCAGAGCTAATTACGATTACATTATTATTGACTGCCCACCATCATTAAACATGCTAACGGTTAATGCCATGACCGCGGCCGATTCGGTATTGGTACCTATGCAATGCGAATATTATGCATTAGAAGGGCTAACAGCATTGATGGATACCATTTCGCAATTGCAAGCTGTTGTTAACGGCGATCTAGCCATCGAAGGTATTCTTCGTACTATGTATGATCCTAGAAATCGTTTAGCGAACGATGTTTCTGAGCAGTTAAAGCGCCACTTTGGTGATAAAGTTTATCGAACGGTCATTCCAAGAAACGTTAGATTGGCAGAGGCACCTAGTTTTGGTGCACCCGTAATGTATTATGATAAATCATCTACTGGCGCTAAAGCTTATTTAGCGCTCGCTGGTGAAATGTTAAGAAAAAAAGAACCTGTTAAGCACGCAAGCTAGTCGTGAATTTTTGCAAGGAAAACTATGAGTCCTTCTAAACGTAGAGGCTTAGGTCGTGGCCTTGATGCCCTTTTGACCAATGCACCAAGAAAAAATAAAGAATCTACTGAAGAGAGTGTTGAAAGTGTAGTTGAGTCTTCAAATACAAACGACAACGAATTACGTAAGCTCCCTATAGAACAGCTTCAACCGGGTAAATATCAACCACGTAAAGATATGTCTCCTGACGCCCTAGAAGAGCTTAGCCAGTCAATTAAAGCACAGGGTATCATTCAACCAATTGTTGTCCGTACCATTGCAAAAGATCAATATGAGATCATCGCTGGTGAACGCCGTTGGCGTGCTGCTCAATTAGTTAGCGTCGATATCATTCCTTGTTTAGTTAAAGACGTAGCTGATGAAGCTGCCGTTGCAATGGCACTGATCGAAAACATTCAGCGTGAAGATCTCAATGCGATGGAAGAAGCGATTGCATTGGACCGCCTGTTAACTGAATTTGAATTAACACATCAAGAAGTTGCTGACGCAGTTGGCAAATCTCGTACGACAGTAACAAATTTATTACGTCTAAATAACTTAAATGATGAAGTAAAAACCTTACTTGAACATGGCGATATCGAAATGGGCCATGCTAGAGCTTTATTAGCTCTTGAAGGAGATCTTCAAACTACAACGGCAAGGACTGTTGTTGCCAAAGAGTTAACTGTACGTGAAACCGAAGCGTTAATAAAAAAAGTACAAGAGCCACCTGTTGAAAAAGTGGTAAATGAAAAAGACACCAATACCCTATCTCTTGAGCAAAATCTTTCTGAAAAGTTAGGCTCTCAAGTGACCATTTCTCATAACAAAAAAGGTAAAGGTAAGTTAGTTATATCCTATAGTGATTTAGAAGAACTTGATGGCATAGTGTCACATTTTGGTTCGTTTTAATCTTTCGTTTGAGTAATTATTCGATTAACGGCGATCAAACGCGCAAATAGAGGGCAACTAATGCCCTCTTTTGTTGCAAATATGGTGTAATTAAGTATACTTGCGCAGACTTTTTCTGAGTTCAAAAAACAGCTTGGAAAGTGTACAAGATTTACGAAAAAATTCGTTTAAGGAACCGCGTGTTTAACCGGCAACAAAATGCATTGACTAAGACTGGTCGCAAACTAGCTTTGATGCAAATTTTAATCATGATTGCCACGGTTCTGTTTTGTACCACAGTCGTTTATTTAGTTTGGGGTGGCGAATATGCAACATCAGCTTTAGCTGGTGGCTGTGTGGCAGTCATCCCTAATTGTGTGTTTGCCTATAAAGCGTTTCGTTTTGCAGGAGCACGCGCGTCACAACAAGTAATGAAATCATTCTATAGTGGCGCAAAATTAAAACTGGGATTAACAGCGGTTCTTTTTGCACTAGCCTTCAAGTTTTTAGTGATATTACCGGCACCCTTTTTTGGAATTTATAGTTTGGCAGTGGTAAGTGCACTGCTGACACCAATGTTTTTGAAATATTAAAATTTAAACTTTAATCATTAGGACAATAATATGGCTTCAAGTGCTGAAATTACCAGCCAAGAATATATTAGCCACCATTTAACTAATGCGAAAATGTGTATGGCCGACGGCGGCGTAGCATTTAATTATGCTTGTGCGGATGCTGGTTTTTGGACACTACACATTGATACATTAGGATGGTCAGTATTCTTAGGTATGGTGTTCTTATATATCTTCCGTTCTGTGGCGAAAAAAGCTCAAGCAGGTGTTCCTGGTAAGCTTCAATGTGCAATTGAAATGGTCGTTGAATTTGTTAACGACAGCGTTAAAAGCTCATTTCACGGAAACAATCCTGTTATAGCGCCTTTAGCTTTAACCATCTTTGTATGGGTATTGTTAATGAACGCGATGGACTGGGTACCGGTTGACTTGATCCCTACATTAGCGGGTCTAATTGGTATTAACTACATCAAGTCAGTTCCTACTACTGACATCAATATGACGTTAGCGTTGGCGCTTGGTGTGTTCTGGTTAATTATTTACTACTCCATCAAGGTGAAAGGTGTTGGCGGCTTCATTAAAGAACTTAGTGTTCAGCCGTTCGGTCACTGGACGCTTTACCCTGTAAACTTCGTACTTGAAGTAGTTACTTTACTTGCACGTCCGCTTTCATTAGCACTACGTCTATTTGGTAACTTGTATGCAGGTGAGTTGATTTTCATCTTGATCGCAACAATGGGCGTTTGGCAAATCTTTGGTCCGCATTTCTTATGGGCTGCGTTCCACTTGCTAGTTATCCCATTACAGGCATTTATTTTTATGACGCTAACGATAGTTTACTTGAGCTTAGCGCACGAAGATCACTAGTCTCTTGGTGATTATAGGACGAGGCTAGTTCAGCCAAGAGACTGTGGGCAGGAAGCCCCAAAAAAATAAATTTAATTTTTTAACTTTTAATTTTACTTAAATAATCGGAGATAAAAATGGAAAACTTAGGTTTACTATATGTAGCAGCTGCGTTACTTATCGGCTTAGGTGCATTAGGTACAGCGATCGGTTTCGGTCTATTAGGTGGTAAATTCTTAGAATCTGCTGCTCGTCAACCAGAACTAGCACCTCAGTTACAAGTTAAAATGTTCATCGTAGCTGGTCTAATCGATGCGATCGCAATCATCGGTGTTGCAATGGGTCTTTACATCCTATTCGTTAAAATTGGCTAATTAAATTTTATAAGTCTTTTTATTAACGTAATTAAATAGGAGGTACACAAATGAACGTAAATGTCACTTTTATCAGTGAAATGATCGCATTTGTCGTATTCGTTCTTTTCTGTATGAAGTTTGTATGGCCACCACTAATTGGTGCTATCGAAGCTCGTCAGAAAACTATTGCAGACGGCTTAGCCGCTTCTGACCGTGCAGCTAAAGACCTTGCGTTAGCGCAAGAGAAAGCAACGGCACAATTAAAAGAAGCTAAAGCGCAAGCAGCAGAAATCGTTGAAGCTGCTAAAAAGCGTGAAGCACAATTAATTGAAGAAGCTGCAGAAAAAGCACAAGCGGAAAAAGACAAGATCTTAGCCGCTGGTCATGCAGAAATTGAGTCTGAACGCAACCGTGCAAAAGAAGAGTTACGCAAACAAGTAGCTGTTCTTGCTGTAGCAGGTGCCGAGAAAATTCTTGAGCGTTCAATTGATGCCGCTGCTCATAGCGACATCTTAGATAAACTTGTAGCTGAACTTTAAGAGGGTATAGGGCATGTCTGAATTGACAACTATCGCTCGTCCCTATGCTAAAGCAGCGTTCGAATATGCTGTGGAAGCTGGTGCGGTAGACGCTTGGCAGGAAATGTTAGTGTTTGCAGCGGAAGTTTCAAAAAATGAAACGATCACCAGCTTTTTATCAGGTGGTGCGTCTGTTGAACAAGCACAAGACTTGTTCATCAAAGTTTGTGACGAACAACTGAACACACACGGTCAAAACTTTATCAAAGTAATGGCTGAAAACGAACGTTTGTTGGTGCTACCACACGTGGTGACAGAATTCACTTTATTAAAAGCTGAATACGATAAAGAAATCACTGTGGACGTTACGTCTGCTGTTGAATTAACAGCTGACCAACAAGCAAATATTAGTGCCGCGCTTGAAAAGCGCTTGGCTCGAAAAGTAAAGCTCAATTGTGTTGTAGATGCTAGCGTGGTTTCTGGCTTAGTAATTAAAGCTGGTGACATGGTAATAGATGGTTCAGTTAGAGGTAAACTGGATCGCTTAGCAACAACAATGCAATCTTAACGGGGAACAGAGCATGCAACTGAATTCCACTGAAATCGCTGAACTGATCAAAAATAGAATTGAGAAGTTTGACGTTGTCAGCGAAGCTCGTAACGAAGGTACTATCGTATCAGTAACTGACGGTATCATTCGCATCCACGGTCTTGCAGAAGTAATGCAAGGTGAGATGATCGAACTTCCTGGTAACCGCTATGCTATCGCGTTAAACCTTGACCGTGATTCGGTAGGTGCGGTAGTTATGGGTCCATATGCGGACCTAGCTGAAGGCGTAAAAGTTAAAGGTACTGGCCGTATTTTGGAAGTACCAGTAGGTCGCGGCCTTTTAGGTCGTGTAGTAAACACTCTTGGTGAGCCAATCGACGGTAAAGGTCCGATTGACAATGACGGCTTCTCTCCAGTAGAAGTTGTAGCACCGGGTGTTATCGATCGTAAATCAGTTGACCAACCAGTTCAAACTGGTATCAAGTCAATTGATGCTATGATTCCAATCGGTCGTGGTCAACGTGAGCTTATCATTGGTGACCGTCAGATCGGTAAATCTGCTATTGCATTAGATGCGATTATCAACCAGAAAAACACTGGTATTAAATCTATCTATGTAGCGATTGGTCAAAAAGCTTCAACTGTAGCTAACGTAGTACGTAGCCTTGAAGAGCACGGTGCATTAAGCAACACTATCGTTGTGGTAGCATCTGCTTCTGAAGCGGCAGCACTTCAATACCTAGCACCATACTCAGGTTGTGCTATGGGTGAATACTTCCGTGATCGCGGTGAAGATGCGTTAATCGTATACGATGATCTTTCTAAGCAAGCGGTAGCATATCGTCAAATTTCATTGCTATTACGTCGTCCACCAGGACGTGAAGCATACCCAGGTGACGTATTCTATCTTCACTCACGCTTACTTGAGCGTGCAGCACGTGTAAGTGAAGAGTACGTTGAGCGTTTCACTAACGGTGAAGTTAAGGGCCAAACTGGTTCATTAACAGCATTACCTATTATTGAAACGCAAGCGGGTGATGTATCAGCATTCGTACCGACCAACGTAATTTCAATTACTGATGGTCAAATCTTCCTTGAGACAGATTTATTTAACTCAGGTATTCGTCCTGCAGTTAACGCTGGTCTTTCGGTATCTCGTGTTGGTGGTGCAGCACAAACTAAGATCATCAAGAAACTTGGTGGTGGTATTCGTCTAGCACTAGCACAATATCGTGAACTAGCGGCATTCGCTCAGTTTGCTTCTGACTTAGATGACGCAACTCGTGAACAATTAGAGCACGGTCAACGCGTTACTGAATTAATGAAGCAGAAGCAATACAGCCCACTATCTGTAGCTGAAACAGCAGTATCTTTATTCGCTGCTGAAAAAGGTTACTTAAATGACGTAGAATTAGCGAAAATCGGTGATTTCGAAGCCGCTCTTCACAGCTACGTAAATAGTGAGCAAGCTGAGTTGATGGCTACGATCAATGAAAGCGGTAACTACGATAAAGACATCGAAGCAGGTTTAGCGAAAGCACTTGATACATTCAAGTCTACGCAAACTTGGTAATTAGTTAACCTTTTCGGAGAGAATAGTCATGTCCGGCGCTAAAGAGATAAAATCGAAGATTGGAAGCGTACAAAATACGCAGAAAATCACCAGCGCAATGGAAATGGTAGCAGCCAGTAAAATGCGCCGCGCGCAAGATGCTATGGCTGCATCTCGTCCATACGCTGAAAATATGCGAAATGTGATCGGTCACATCGCGCTTGGTAACCTTGAGTATCGCCATCCATATTTGGAAGAGCGTGAAATCAAGCGTGTAGGCTATATCGTTGTCTCTACCGACCGTGGACTATGTGGTGGCTTAAACATTAACTTGTTTAAGTCAGTGTTAGCTGACGCTGCAAAGCGTCAGTCAGAAGGTGCTGAAGTTGAGTTTGCTGTAGTGGGTTCTAAAGCTACTGCATTCTTTAACAATATGGGCGCTAACGTAACGGCACAAGTTTCAGGTTTAGGTGATAACCCATCAGTAACTGACCTAGTAGGTTCAGTTCGCGTGATGTTAGATGCCTATGACAACGGCGAAATCGACAGATTGTTCGTGGTTTATAACAAGTTTGTTAATACCATGACGCAAAAGCCGACAATCGATCAACTTTTACCTTTGCCTAAGTCAGACGATGACGCAATTCAACATCGTTGGGACTACTTATACGAACCAGATGCTCAAGTACTACTTGATCAATTATTAGTTCGTTACATTGAGTCTCAAGTGTACCAGGGCGTGGTTGAAAACCTCGCATGTGAGCAAGCTGCTCGAATGATTGCGATGAAGGCTGCAACAGATAATGCAGGCGACTTAATCGACAGTCTGAAATTGGTATACAACAAAGCTCGTCAAGCAAGCATCACTCAAGAATTAAGTGAGATTGTTGCTGGTGCGGCAGCGGTGTAGGCAAAGATTAATTTAAAGAGGAATAAACATGAGTGCAGGTAAAGTCGTCCAAATCATTGGCGCAGTTGTGGATGTAGAATTCCCACAAAATGCTGTACCTCAGGTATATGACGCATTAAAAGTTACTGAAGGTAACTTAGAAGGCCTAACTTTAGAAGTTCAACAACAACTAGGTGGTGGTGTTGTACGTACTATCGCTATGGGTTCTTCTGACGGTTTGCGTCGTGGTCTGAATGTAGAAAACAGTGGTAACCCAATCCAAGTTCCTGTTGGTACTGAGACTTTAGGTCGTATCATGAACGTTTTGGGTGAACCAATTGATGAAGCTGGTCCTGTTGGCGAACAAGAGCGTTGGTCTATCCACCGTGAAGCGCCTTCATATGAAGAGCAAGCGGCATCAAATGAATTATTAGAAACTGGTATCAAAGTAATCGACTTAGTATGTCCATTCGCTAAGGGTGGTAAAGTTGGTCTATTCGGTGGTGCTGGTGTTGGTAAAACCGTTAACATGATGGAACTTATCCGTAACATCGCGATCGAGCACAGTGGTTACTCTGTATTCGCTGGTGTTGGTGAGCGTACTCGTGAGGGTAACGATTTCTATCATGAAATGAACGATTCAAACGTACTTGATAAAGTAGCGCTTGTTTACGGTCAGATGAACGAGCCACCGGGCAACCGTTTACGTGTTGCGATGACCGGTCTTACTATCGCTGAGAAATTCCGTGACGAAGGTCGTGACGTTCTTTTCTTCGTAGATAACATCTACCGTTACACGCTAGCTGGTACTGAGGTATCTGCACTTCTAGGTCGTATGCCTTCTGCGGTAGGTTACCAACCTACTCTTGCTGAAGAAATGGGTATCCTTCAAGAGCGTATTACGTCAACGAAGAAAGGTTCAATTACGTCAATTCAAGCGGTATATGTACCTGCGGATGACTTAACTGACCCATCTCCAGCAACAACGTTTGCTCACTTAGATGCAACAGTTGTACTTTCACGTTCAATTGCAGAATTAGGTATCTACCCTGCAATCGATCCACTAGATTCAACTTCACGTCAGCTTGACCCACTAGTTGTTGGTTCTGAGCATTATGAAGTTGCTCGTGGTGTACAATCAGTACTTCAACGTTATAAAGAACTTAAAGATATCATCGCTATCTTAGGTATGGATGAATTATCTGAAGAAGATAAACAAACAGTATCTCGCGCTCGTAAGATCCAACGTTTCTTATCTCAACCGTTCTTCGTTGCTGAAGTATTTACAGGTTCTCCTGGTAAGTATGTATCTCTTAAAGACACAATTTCTGGCTTTAAAGGTATCCTTGCTGGTGAATACGATGAACTACCAGAACAAGCGTTCTACATGGTTGGTTCAATCGAAGAAGCTGTAGAAAAAGCAAAAGGCATGTAATTAGGGCTGGTGATCAATATTAGTTTGGTCACCAATTAGGAGGTCACAATGGCATTAACAACTGTAAATCTTAATGTAGTAAGTGCTGAAGAAGAGTTATTCTCTGGTCGCATTGAATCATTACAGATCACAGGTAGTGAAGGTGAATTAGGTATTATGCCTGGTCACGCACCTTTACTGACCTCACTAAAACCTGGTATGGCTCGAATCGTTAAGTATGGTGGAGAAGAAGAAGTTCTTTACCTTTCTGGCGGTATGCTAGAAGTTCAGCCTAATCACGTTACTGTGCTAGCTGACGTTGCAACACGTGTAGACGACCTTGATGAGCAAGCAGCTCTAGAAGCTAAACAGCGCGCTGAAACGCACATGAATGATCATGGCGATGACGTGAACTACGCTGAAGCTGCTGCTGAATTAGCTCGTGCGGTTGCACAATTACGTGTCATCCAAGCGTCTAAGAAAAAATAAGCTGAAAAACACTTAGTTTTAGTGAATTAAAAAAGGTGGCTAATGCCACCTTTTTTGTATTTTAAATTTTCAAAAGAACTAACATCTTCCTCTCTGCCAATAACTCCAATATGGTGTTACTTCTCCAGAGACTACTTTTAGGCCTGTACAAGTAAGTGACTCTTCACCAACTATTTGTTGCTTAGCAGAGGTAGCATAGTAGTGCTTTTCATGCCAATACATTGGTCCAGCGACTGCCGCTAAAGTGGTCAATACAGCTAATGCACTACCAATGATAATCTTTTTTTTCATTTTGTTATTCCTTGTTCTTATTTAGCTATTAGGTGTTTTTAGATTACTAATTGTCAAAAATTTGAGTGACAAGGTGAAACATCCACAGTGTAAAAAGCAGTTCTTTTTCCCCAAGCTAGTGGTCGTCCTTCACATGGTGTTAATATGCCTCCAACAACATTTTGTTTAGCGGCGGTTTCATAAAATATTTTTTCAATTTCACTTCCAGCACCCACTGCAGAAGCTGATATCGCCATAGCACATATTGAAGACGTAAGTATTAGCTTTTTGACTAGTTTTAACATGGTATTTCCTTATTTAATTTTGTTCGCTAGATAAAAGCCGCTTATCTGCCGCTTTTGCAGATACTAGTAAACGTTTAATTTAGGGTTTTACTCTTCAATTGGAGATTTCGGGCAAGGTATTTTACCTTCATCGTAATATGGAGTAACTTGACCAATTTGAATAGTTCTACCAGAACAATTTTGGAACATACTGCCAACTATTTGTGTGGAATTAGGGCCCGCATAATATTCTCGTTCAATAGAGTGTGTAGGGTAAAATGCTGCAAAAGCTGAGGTTAACGCTAAACTTCCTACAACCATTAGGGTTGCTAACTTTATTTTATTTTTCATTGTCTAATCCTTTTGTTTATTGTTGTTTCACGATGAAGGCAACTTAAGCCAAACAACAACTAGTGATTCCCTTCACCTTTTTTCAGATTATTTATTGAACAGTTAGAAGTCAATAGTCAACTTTACTTTTATTATTGATGATGTTGTAACTCAGATTTATTTTGATAAAAAGTGCAATATTTAATCTTAGATCAGTTAATAAAATTTGAATAATTGGCTAAGCAATCAATACTATAGTTTAAAGGTATTAAATAGTGTTTAACTCGTGGAACAATTGGACAGGGAATATCAGTACTTCGTAGGGGCAGCTCAAGTAGCCGCCAGCTTAGAGCAAGCAAATAATATTGCGAAACAATTGTCTATTACGGCGAGTAATGCCAGAGCAGTTGCACTTCGGGCTGGGCAAAATGCTGCTGGCTTTAAGCCATTGACAGATTTTATCGATCAATTAGCTAATACCACTATCTCCTCTTCTAAAAATATTAATGAGCTAGCCAACAAATTAAGCCGTAATTCAGCAAACAAATACCGAATTGATAACGCATTCAATAAGTTTAATGGCGTATTACAAAGTAATAATCAGGCACAGTTTAACCAGTCATTACATCAACCTATATCTATGATCGTAAAGCAACAGCAGGCTTTGTCTTTTACACACAGATCGCTTTTAGAAAAGCTAAGTGAAGAGTTAATACTGCTGTCTGATGAGTTACGAACGGCTGTGGTATTAGCCACGCTTTCACGAGTAGAAGCCTCACAGGCTGATACTGATTTTCAGGATACCCTCTATAGTGTGGCTGATAATGTAGAAGAGGCTGCGACAAAAATAAAAGCCCATATCTTATCGGCAATTGAACATGTTAATAGCATTAAATTGGACAGAAGATGAAACTTACAAAAATTAATAAAGACAAAAGTTATCATTGGTATGTATTGGGTCGTGACCCAGAAAAGCCACAAGCCATTATAGATACTAATCAATATTTGGTGGTAACAGCAAATAAAGCATTAATAATGGATCCTGGTGGAATCGAGATTTTTTCTTCAATGCTAGCCGCTGTTGTTAAGATCTGCCCTATTGAACAAGTGACGCACCTTTTTGCTTCGCACCAAGATCCCGACATAATTTCATCGTTAGGCTTGTGGGATCAAGCATTACCTAATGCCACTTTACATTCGCCATGGTTATGGGAAGGATTTATACGCCATTTTGGTATGAGTAATATATCCTACTCTGCAATCCCTGACGGTGGTGAAAGTATAAAAATTGATGGTGTGCAACTGACTTTTATTCCCGCACACTATTTGCATTCTTCGGGAAACTTCAATGTTTACGATGAAGAAGCCAAAATCCTTATGTCAGGGGATATAGGTGCTGCGCTTGAGCCTCATGATGCCCCTATGTATGTCGAAGACTTTGACTCCCACTGCGACAAAATGCGATTTTTTCATCAGCGCTGGATGCCTTCAAATAAAGCTAAATCTCGTTGGATTGAGAGAGTTTCTAAACTGGAGATAGAGCAACTATGCCCACAACATGGACGAATCTTTAGAGGAGATGATGTAAAGCGCTTTCTAGATTGGTTCGATAAACTTGAAGTTGGATTGGTCGAAGATTAATTTAATTATCATTGGAATCCGCTGAGCTTTCAGCGTTAGAATAGTTAAAAAATAACACATGGAACGCTTATGTCACTCTCAGTTGTAATTTTAGCCGCGGGTAAAGGTACCCGTATGAAATCTTCCCTTCCTAAAGTATTACATACCATTGCGGATAAGCCGATGGTAGAGCATGTTATTGATGCTGCTCGTTTTTTGGATGCCGAGAATATCTATCTAGTGTATGGCTTTGGTGGTGACATTTTAAAAGCCAAAGTCACAGGTGATGACCTTACGTTTGTTGAACAAAAAGAGCAGTTAGGTACTGGCCATGCGGTAGATATGGCGTCACCACATCTTAAAGACGACGAAAACGTACTGGTATTGTATGGCGATGTGCCACTAACTCGTGTATCTACACTTGAACGATTAATTGCTGCTAAGCCAGACAACGGTATGTCACTTTTGACGGTAACCGTTGATAATCCAACAGGTTATGGCCGAATTGTTCGAGATTATGGCCAAGTTGTTGGTATTGTTGAACAAAAAGATGCATCACAAGAACAACTACTCATTCAAGAAATAAACTCAGGTATTCTGTATGCCAACGGCGCTGATTTAAAACGCTGGTTGTCTAATCTGTCTAATGACAATGCACAAGGTGAGTACTATTTAACTGATATTATTGCCGCTTGCCATGCTGAAGGTAAGCTTATCGAAACCGCACACCCTGATATTGCTATTGAAACTGAAGGCGCAAATGACAGGGTGCAGCTTGCAACGTTAGAACGTGCATTCCAATTACGTGAAGCGGAGCATTTGATGATCCAAGGTGCTAGCTTACGAGATCCGCACCGAATCGATATTCGTGGAAAGCTAGTGATCGGCCAAGAAGTTAAAATTGACATTAACTGTATTTTTGAAGGTGAAGTGGTTTTAGCTGATGGTGTTAAAGTTGGTGCTAACTGTATTTTAAAAGACTGCACTATTGGTGAATTCGCTGAAATTAAACCTAATACAATTATTGATGGTGCTGTTATTGGCGATCAATGTTCAGTTGGTCCATTTGCTCGTATTCGCCCAGACTCAGTGATGAACAGAAACTCACATGTTGGTAACTTCGTGGAAATGAAAAAATCCACATTAGGTGAAGGTAGTAAATCGGGTCATTTAACTTACTTAGGTGATGCCAATATTGGTAAAAACGTTAACATTGGTGCGGGTACCATTACTTGTAACTATGATGGCGCAAATAAATCACAAACCATTATTGCAGACGAAGCGTTTATTGGTTCGAATTCTTCGCTTGTAGCCCCTGTTTATGTTGGTGAAAACGCTACCATTGGTGCCGGCTCGGTCATAGCTAAAGATGTCGAAAAAGAACAGCTTGCAGTAGCTCGCGGAAAACAAAGAAACATCGAAGGCTGGCAACGCCCTACTAAAAAATAAACTTAATGAAGTTCGCTTTATTTTTAGCAACAATCGTCATTAGCTTTAGTGCAACAGCTAATGCTAATGACCCCCCTCTTGCATCGCTTGATATAGTTGCAGCAGAGCATGAACTGCTGCAATATCGCGACAATGGCGTACTTAAAGGGCCAACCATTGAAATTCTGAAACTGCTTTTGCAAAACCAGCAATTGGTCGATAAAACACGCTTTCTTCCTTGGGCTCGTGCTTTGCTTGTGGCCAAAACTCAACCTAACACATTAGTGTTAAGCATAGTGAGAACCAAAGAAAGAGAACCTTTTTTTCATTGGATCACTAAAGTGAGCAATTTAGAACGAGCATTTATCTCGTTAAAATCCAATAAAACGGCAACTATTACCACGTTTGAACAAGCAAAATCTAAATTAACAGTTGTTGTGCGTGACAGTTACAGTCATCGCTCGTTATTAAAGCAAGGTTTTAGTGCACAACAGCATTTGTATGTTGTGTCGAACATAGAATTAGCAATTGACTTATTATTGAACAATAAGGTTGAGCTGTTATACACAGATCCTGAAGTAATTGAACATTACTTTGAAAAACAAAAGCTCAGAGCTGCTGAAATGGTCAACTTTACTGTCTTTCCGGAAACCAGTAGAAGTAGCTATATTGCGTTAAACAAAGAAAGTGATGTTGAAATCCTAGAAGTATTATTACTAGCGCACCAACGAATTAAAGACCTGCCGTCATACCACTTTTTAATTAACAATTGAGCGCATAGCCCTTAATGCTATGGTGATAGTATCTGCTATCAAACAATTTAGTTGTCATTTTTATCGGCTTTTGATTAAATAGCTAAGTTTTAAAACGAAACTTAATTGGTTTTAATCGAAACTTATGACAAAAAGAAATACTAAACAACGCCGACATATCATCATCACTGAACTTAATGAACATGGTGAAGTTAGCGTTGAACAACTTGCTAAAAAGTTTGATACCTCAGAAGTAACTATAAGAAAAGATTTGGCGGCACTAGAAAATAGCGGTCTTTTACTTAGACGTTATGGTGGTGCTGTTCCCCTGCCCTCTGAACTTATCGAGCCTAAAAGTGAAAAAGTTTCAAAGCGAAAGATCAGTATTGCAGAGAAAGCGGCGACACTGATCCGAGACCATAACCGCATTATTCTTGATAGTGGCAGCACCACTAGTGCGTTAGTTAAAGAGCTAAGCAAAAAGCAAGGCTTAGTGGTGATGACAAATTCATTGGCGATCGCGTCGGACATCCACGCACTGGAAAATGAACCAACATTATTGATGACCGGCGGTACTTGGGATCCTCACTCTGAATCATTTCAAGGCAAAGTGGCTGAAAGTGTTCTACGATCATATGACTTTGACCAATTATTTATTGGCGCCGATGGTATAGATATTGAGCGCGGCACAACAACGTTCAACGAACTTTTAGGCCTAAGCCAAGTGATGGCCGAAGTATCGAGAGAAGTTATTGTGATGGTTGAATCTGAAAAATTTAATCGAAAAATTCCTAATTTAGAAATTCCATGGCAACAAATACATGTATTAATTACTGACGATGAACTGTCGCCGGAAATTAAACAACAACTTGTTTCACATGGCATAAACGTAATAATCGCTTAACGCAACTCGTTAAAAAGGAAATAAAATATGTGTGGTATTGTAGGTGCAGTAGCGCAACGAGATGTAGCAGAAATTCTCGTAGAAGGTTTAAAAAGGTTGGAGTACCGAGGTTACGACTCTGCTGGCGTCGCCATTATAGATAACGATAAACAATTAAATCGCGCTCGAAGACTAGGTAAAGTACAAGAGCTAGCTGATGCATTAACTGATCAACCTTTAGTGGGCGGTACAGGTATTGCCCACACTCGCTGGGCAACACATGGTGCACCAAGCGAAATTAACGCTCATCCACATATTTCAAGTGATAACATTGCCGTGGTTCATAACGGCATCATAGAAAACCACAAAGAGCTGAAAGAGCAATTACAAGCGTTAGGTTATGTGTTTAGTTCGGAAACAGACACTGAAGTTATCGCTCATTTAGTACATCATGAGATGAAAACAGCCAGCTCATTGCTTGCGGCAATGCAAAAAGCAGCATCTCAGTTAGAAGGTGCGTATGGCACTGTGGTGATGGACAGCAATGACAAAGATCGCATCGTCGTTGCTCGTTCAGGTAGCCCACTGGTTATTGGTTATGGTTTAGGTGAAAATTTCATTGCTTCTGATATGTTAGCTTTGTTGCCTGTAACGCGTAAATTCGCCTTTTTAGAAGAAGGTGATGTTGCAGAAGTGACACGTCATAACGTGAGTATTTTTGACGTTAATGGCAATGCAGTTGAACGTGAAGCCAAAGAGCGTGAAGTTGCGCAAGACAGTGGTGACAAAGGTGAATATCGCCATTACATGTTAAAAGAAACCTATGAACAGCCTACCGCTATTCGCAATACCCTTGAAGGTCGTTTAATTGGTAATGCAATTGATATCAACGCATTTGGTGAAGGTGCAGACGATATTTTTAAAGAAATTGAACATGTACAAATCATTGCATGTGGTACCAGTTATCATTCAGGCATGGTGGCGCGCTACTGGTTAGAAAGCTTAGCTGGTGTATCTTGTAATGTAGAAATTGCCAGTGAATTCCGCTACCGTCAGTCTCATGTACCTAGAAATGCCTTGTTAGTCACAATTTCACAGTCAGGTGAAACAGCAGATACACTAGCTGCTTTGCGTTTAGCCAAAGAACTAGGCTATCGCGCGAGTATGACGATTTGTAACGTCCCAGGTTCATCGTTGGTACGAGAATCTGATTTGGCCTTTATGACCAAAGCTGGCGCTGAAATTGGCGTAGCATCAACAAAAGCCTTCACCACACAATTGGTTGGTCTGTTAATGATGACATTAGCGATCGGACAACATCATGGCATGCCTGAAAATGTGCAGCAAGACATTGCCCATTCACTAATGAGTTTGCCAAATAAATTAGATGAAGTATTAGCGCTAGCTAGCTCAATTGAAGATCTAGCTGAAGATTTTGCTGATAAGCATCATGCACTATTCCTTGGCCGTGGTGACCAATATCCAATCGCGATGGAAGGTGCATTAAAGCTTAAAGAAATTTCTTATATTCACGCTGAAGCTTATGCTGCTGGTGAGTTAAAACATGGGCCTCTGGCACTTATCGACGCAGAAATGCCGGTTATAGTTGTTGCGCCAAAAAATGACTTAATTGAAAAACTGAAATCCAATGTAGAAGAAGTACGTGCTCGCGGTGGCTTGATGTATGTATTTGCCGATACAGAAGCTAAGTTTGAAAGCGATGACACCATGACAGTGATTAACGTGCCACACTGTGACGATATTATCGCGCCAGTGGTGTACACCTTACCGCTGCAGCTACTTTCTTACTATGTAGCGATCATCAAAGGAACTGACGTAGACCAACCACGTAACTTGGCAAAATCCGTTACCGTTGAATGATGTCAAATTAGCTACAAAACACCTTATTGCTTTGCACTAAGGTGTTTTTTTATAAGGTGAAAGTGTGCAAAAATTTATGGTAGTGGAAAAATTTAAACCTGGATTGATGGAAAAAAACTATCAGGTTTATAATGAAAAAGGTCGTCAATTTCCTGCAGGATTGCACTATTTAAATTCTTGGGTAAATGCAGAAAAAAATATTTGTTTTCAGCTGATGGAATCCAATGATATTAAATTGTTTGAACAGTGGTTTGCAAAATGGGAAGAGTTCGTCGATTTTGAGCTTATACCATTAGATAACTAAGGAAAAATTAACTAAATAATTATTCATACGTTGATACAACTACTTCTGCTAACTGATCAGCTTCAACCTCTAATTTCTGTAACACAATGACTTTAACATTAACTCTTTAATGCCGCTTTTCGGTGTATATTGACGTTTGTGTGGTTGTTATCGTGAACACATTATCGAAAGTCTCTACGGTTAACTTTACCAAAAAGCCAAAGGATATGGCTTTATCGTGTCGCCAAGGAAAGCACACTAAATTACAAAAGGCTGCTGAGTCAGACTTAAAAAACTTTTATCAGGAACATTGGCGCGGATTATGTGCATTTTTGCGTAAAACCTATGGTTCAGGACCACCCGATCCTGAAGATGTCGCGCAAGATGCTTTTTTCCAGTTATCGAAAATGAAATCGCGTGCACATATTACCAACCCTAAGGCTTTTCTCTATAAGGTGTCGATGAATATTGCGCTGCGCTCACTTAAGTCTGAGCGTTGGCTTACTGAACATCTTCCGTGCGCAGACGAAGGTATCGATAGTGAGCTTCTTTGTTATGGTGACCCTGACAAAATCATTAGTTCGCAGCAAGAGCTGAAAAAAGTTGATCAGCTGTTTAGCTCTCTTTCTATTAAACAAAAACATATTGTTACTGCCAGTCGTTTAGATGGCAAAACATACCAACAAATAGCAAAAGAAACAGGGTGGAGTGTTGCAGATATCTGTCGTCAACTTAACAGCGCGCTTAGCATTTTGGCTGGCACTTCTGAACACCATAAATAACGCTATGGCTATTTGGGGCAAAGTGAATACATATGAATAATGAACAACAATCTGAGGCAATAAGTAAAGGCGACAGCGTACAAGAACAAGCAATTCATTGGTTTACAGTAATGAATGACCATATGTTGTCTTCAAAATATCAGACACAGTTTGAACACTGGTATACCAGTAGTGCTTCTCATCGTGCGGCTTATGACGAGTTACTTAAGGTCTGGGATAAAGCAGGATTTACCGATAACGCCATCGCCTTTAAGGTAAATGAAAAAAATGATGTAGCAAATCTACATCACCAAAAAACAAAGAGCTATACCCTAACTGGAGGGTTCGCCATCGCTGCATCTTTAGTGATGGTGTTTTTACTGCAAATCAACGGCACAGTGGAAAAGCCAATTGACGACAGCAGGTCGAACACATACACAACAGCAATTGCGCAAACATCAAAATATACGCTTGCAGATGGCAGTGTGTTAACGCTTGGGCCCAGCAGTAAAGTGGTTTATCGAGAAATGACAGATGTTAGAGCTGCCACCTTGATCAGTGGTCGAGCCTATTTTGATGTGCAATCTAAACCTGATCTGCCGTTTATCGTTATTCATGGTAACAATAAGGTTGAGGTTACGGGCACTGAATTTGAAGTTAACCAGTTACACAATGCAACACAAGTGTCCGTGGTTGAAGGCAGTGTTCGAGTTAGCTCTGCCGATGAAACCGGTTATAGCGTTGATATCATTCAGGGTGAACAAGTGGTGGCGTCGGTTAGTGGCAACGATGTTTCAGCTATCTCCCCCTTTTCTACCGAAGATGCATTAGCATGGATGGACAATAAACTGGTGTTTTCAAATACACCACTAGATGAATTTGTTTATCGAATTCAACCTTATATCGATAAAACCATAGTGGTAAAAGACGAGCAAATAGCTCAACTCACCATTAATACGCTAATAACTACAGATAAAGTGGCGATGCTGATTGATTCACTTCCCGCTGCTTATCCCTTACACATTGAAAAACAAGAAAACGCGATCATTATTTCTTATTCAAATTAATATTGCTGCCAAACGCCTTGTGCACCTATGCAAGGCGTTTTTTGGGTCAAAAGTTTTATGAAGGTTTCGTTAAAAATCATCCTTTATTGAAAAAATTTTTCATGTTTTACCTCTTTAATGACGACAGTCGACTGAAACACACTTTTTAAAATTTTACTGGCAGCTATTAGCTTGCCATATTGGAGATGTAAACATGACCTCGTCGCGTAGTATCAAAAAAACTGTACTTGCTGCTTCTATCACTTCTGCACTTGCCATCACTTTTCCCACGCTAGCAATGACTGAACAAGCGCTTTCTTTAAAACTTCAACAAGCGCCTCTTGCTCAGGCTTTAAATCAATTATCTTTTCAGTCGGGGGTGATGATCATTGCACCTGGAAGACTAGTTAACGGTATAGATGCCCCTGCTTTAAATGGTGATTTTGCTATTGATGATGCATTAAACAAGCTGCTTAAAAACACTGGATTAGAAGCAGTAAAACAAAGCAATGGTGCATTTATAATTAAGAAAACGTCAGCCAATACCACCAACTCTCAAACGCTCGTTAAAGAAAACAGTGCCCCGATAGATGAAATTGTTGTCTCGGTAACTAAACGTGACACCAGTTTAATGGATGTTTCCGCTGCTATTTCGGTAGTTAATAATCAACAAATTCAAGATGCTGGCGTCACTGACTTTAAAGGGCTTGTTGATACATTACCGGGCATATCGATTAATTCGGCATTTGGCGGTGCTAATAACAGTTTTATTACCATTCGAGGCATAGGTGGGGCTGACGATTACAAACCAAACGGTAATCCTTCGGTCGCTTTACATGTTGATGGTATTTATCAAACGTCAAATGCTTACTTAGGTATGCCATTGTTTGATCTTGAACGTATTGAAGTCTTAAAAGGGCCGCAAGGTACCTTGTATGGCCGCAATACAACAGCTGGCGTGATCAACGCTATCACAAAACGTCCTACCGAAGCTTTTGAAGGTTATGCCAGTGTTGAATATGGCAGCTATGACTATACCCAAGGTGAAGCTGCTTTTGGTGGCAGTGTCTCAGATAACTTCAAAGTACGAATTGCCACTAAATTTGAGCAAGGTGGTGGTTACATGGACGGTAAAGGTGCAGGAAAATTTGCAGGCTTTATTCCAGAAGGGTTTGAAGGTGTTATTCCTGCCGTTAATAACCCAGGTGTGAGAGATGGCTTTGGTGATAAAGACGTATTTGCTTTAAGGGCAACCGGGGTTTATTCGTTTCAAACCAATACTGAATTAACCTTGCGCTATTTTATGAGCTCAGATAACGGCGATACTTTACAGTACGATCGTATCGCTTTAACTGACGAAACGGGCTCTGGTACTGGGCGCAATGCGGGTGAAAACAGCGATCCTTATTCTTTTTATGCTGACGAGTATTATCAACACACTATCGATATTGAAGGGGTTAATGGTGAGTTAGCCCATCAAATTAACGCCGATCTCAATGTAAATGTGTTATTTGGTTATCAAGAAAGTGAGCGTCAAATGGGGGGTAATGGTGATGGCACATCATACCCTCGCTACAAATATGCGTTTGACGAAAGCCTTGATCAATCATCATTAGAAATTCGTTTCAGTGATAATCAAGGTGGTGAATTTGATTGGATAGCGGGTGTTTTTTATGTCAGTGACTCCGTTGATTTTGTCAGTAACTGGACAAGTTTTGCTGTCCGATCACAATATACGTCGCCATACAGCCAAACTCGCAACAGTTTTGCGACATTTGCCAATGTTGATTGGTTTGTTACCAATGACTTTAAATTATCGGCCGGTGTCCGATATACACAAGATACAACAAAATTTTCAGGCTACAACCAAGATATCAATCCTTGGGGAACATCAATATATGAAGATGTGTTTAACTCCCCTGGTTATTTTTCTTGGGATAAAGATTTTGACGATAGTAACTTATCAGGCAAGTTAACAGCGCAATACTACTTATCTGAAAGCTTAAACATATTTGCTTCTATTGGTAATGGATATCGCGCGGGAGGGTTTGATGGTACCTCTATCTTTTCTCTAGAAGAAACCGAACCATTTGATTCTGAAACAGTTGACTCGTTTGAGTTTGGTGTGCGTTATACCACAGATGCAATAAGTGCTAGCCTTGATTTGTTTGCTTATGATTTTGAAGAGATGCAAGCGACGACACGACTGTCAAATGATACCAATGGCCGTACCAATGTTGGCGCTGCAGAAGTGCGAGGCGTGGAGGCGTCTTTAACAAGTGTGTTGTTAAACCAAGATCGTCATCAACTTTCTTTTACAGCGTCAGCAACGTATTTAGATACGGAAATCACCGCGTTTAGTTCAAACCGTGTTGTTGATATTGAAAACACCATAGGTGATCCATTACCAGGCTCACCTGAGTTATCTTATTCAATCGCGTTAAATCATAGTATCAATGTGATGACCGATCGTGTTTTATCTACCCGGATCAGTTATTCATATCACGATGAAGAAACCAACCGATTAAATGCAGGCCCTGGTAACACGGTACCAGATTATAGCTTGCTAAACATTAACATGGATCTTGAACTAGGCAACGGATTTACTGCGTTTGCTTACGGCCGAAATATCACCGATGAGGTGTATTTTCTTGAGCTAAATGGTGGTGCTAGGTTAGTTGGTGCACCCGCCACTTATGGTGTTGGCTTGCGCGCAAACTTCTAATTTACAAGGCACAAACCAAGGACGAGTTTGTGCCTAATTTAAAGAGATTACCCAATGAAAGTTATATTACTTTTCTTTTTGGTTTTATCGCTTCCCACTATGGCTAATACACCATTGTGGCAACAAGCCAGTGAATATCCCGATCGTGTTACTTTGCATCCCACAGCTGATCCCAGTCGTGGTTTTTCTGTCAATTGGAGAACATCTGAACAGGTAGAGCTAGCGGTTGCGCAAATTGTTCAGGCCTCTGCTGCTGCCAGATTTGATCTAAATGCCACCACGGTCAAAGCTAAAAGCCAATATTTTAATCCATCTACCAACAAGTTAGGCGCAGACAGTTATCGTTATCAGTTTAACCAATCACTGCCTGCTGTGCGTTATCATCAGGTTACCTTTGACCAGCTTAAACCTGATACAGCTTATTTGTATCGAGTACGAGGCAGTGAAGGAAAATGGTCACAATGGTTTCATGCAAAAACGGCAAGTGGTTTAACATCAGCTACAACTAAATTTCTTTATTTTGGTGATGCCCAAAATGGTATGCGAGACTTTTGGCCAGCTATGTTGCGTAAAGGAACAAAACATATGCCAGATGCTGACTTTGCCTTGTATGCTGGCGACTTAGTCGATCACGGTGAACGAGATCAAGAATGGGCACAATGGTATTCGGCTGGCAAAGCTGTTTATGCTGAAACACCTGTTGTACCTGTAGTGGGAAATCATGAATTTGCACACAAACAATATGCTGCAAATAACAAACAATGGCTGTTATCTGATTTTTGGCGAGCACAATTTGCCTTACCAGAAAATAAAGAACTGCCAGAATCCTTACAAGAAACTACTTATGTTTTACATTACCCTAATGTCGACGTTTTTGTGCTAAATACCGAAGCTAGGCATGACAAAAAGGTATTTAACCAACAAGCTCAATGGTTAACTAAACTGCTGAGCAACAGCCATGCAAAGTGGAAAGTGTTGGCCTTCCATCATCCGATATTTTCAAATTGTGGTATGCCATTAGGGACTAAAGGGCAAGACGAACCACAAATACGTGAGGTGTTATTACCTATCATCAAAAAATACCAAATTGATTTAGTACTTCAGGGTCATGATCACGCTTATTCGCGCGGCAGTATTGCTGGTAAAAATAACGATACAGTAAACAGTGTTTTTGTAACGGCTACAAGCAGCCCTAAAGCTTATCCAGTAAAAAGCATGCTCTGGCAGGAATATCAGTCATATCAAGTAAGTTTGCAGCGTGTAGGTGAAAATACGCCGACTTATCAAACCTTGATAATCGATAATCAATCGTTGAAGTTTGCTGCCTATGCCTTAACAGGAGAGCTTTACGACGCCTTTAAATTAACTAAATCAACGGCGGGTAATCTTATGATGGTACCAGGTAATTTAATGCCAGAGCGACGTTTTACTAATACCGAGCCTTATGTAAATCACAACACGTTATATTAGTTGTCATGTGAATTCTTAACGGCAGTAATAAAATCTTTATTGCTGCCGCAATGCATCTTAAATCAACGACACAAAACATTACAAAATTAGCTGGTTAAAAATACAGTGTTTGGTTATTGTGTTGCTCATTAAAAATTCAGTTTAATTATTCATCATGTATAACGGAAATTTATTTGCTCATCCTTTGTCGTTTAAATGCACTAAATTTGTTACACGACATAAACCTTTAACGCACAAACAGTGGTTAGATCGTTTATCTTCGGTAAGTGATATTGACCTAACAATCGATTGTTTTAATACAGGTCCTACAATTGAAAAGCTGGAAGTTGTGGTTGCAGAAATGTTGGGCAAAGAACGAGCTTTATTTGTTCACAAGGGAATGGTTGGACAAAACGCTGCGTTAAAACAATGGTCGGTACTACAAGGTGAATCTGTAATTGCTGTGCATCCTCAATCTCATATTATTTGTGATGAAAGTGATGCATACCAAGCGTTATTTAATTTAGAGGCTCATGTATTTGGGCAACCTAACGCTGCGATTACCGCCAGTGACATTGCCCAGCTACCGGAAAAACTGGCCGCAATAGTTCTAGAGTTGCCAGTGAGAAGAGCTGGTTTTCAGTTGCCTTCACTTGAATTGTTAGATCAGGTCAGAAGTTTTGCATCAAACCAAAAAATACCTCTACATATTGATGGGGCACGTTTGTTGGAAGCTGCGGCTTATTATCAACTTTCAACCGCAGAATTAGCACAATATGGCGATTCTGTTTATATATCTTTGTACAAATCGTTAGGCGCTATGGCTGGCGGTATAATTGCTGGTGAATCTGAGTTTATTGATGATTTAGTCACTTGGCGCAGTCGTCAAGGTGGAGATTTATTTACTGCATTTCCTTATGTGCTATCTGCTTTTTGGGGAATTGAACATTATCTACCAAGAATTAATGAATTTAACGAAAGAGCTAGTGGTTTAGCTCAAAAGCTGAAAAATGAATTTGGTGATGCCTCGATTCCGTTACCTGTGCAGTGTAATGGCTTTTTAGTTGAACTGCCTATCTCGGCAGAGCGGCTAGAAGAGCGCGTGTTAAACTTGGCGCAAAATGAAGGTATTTGGATTTGCGATAGAATTTTTCCACAAGCAACTACCTCTCGTATTGAAATTCAAGTGGGCGATGCATTAGATGATTGGACTGATAACGCGCTAATTGAAGTATTAAAGCAGCTATGTAATAGCTAAATTCCACTTAGCTATAAGCTAGTAAAATTTAATGGCGATACTTTAGTCTAAATTGTTTAATTTAGGCTTGCACCAACCACACTCAAGGCGGATAATTGCGCCGCCTTTAGCTGAGGGCTTGCTCAGCGTGAAATATCTGTCATTTAAGAGTAGTTCATTGTTTACGGCGCATATTCCTTTATTACGCTTTTTTGCGTTGTTGTTGGTGCTAATGCCAATTGTTGGGCATCAGCTAACCGTACATGCGTTTTCAGAATCACCTGAAGTAAAGAGTAAGCAATTTGCCGATCATGGTTTGCAATTCGAAAATAGCAGCAGTGATCCACAAGATACTGACGAATTACCTCCGACACCAGCCACTAGCATAGCGATTATTTTTGTTGAAAAGGTTTTTTCCAATTCACACTTTAATAGCAAGCCAACGTTTAAACTACATGCCATTCGCGCGCCTCCGAACTTCAAACATTAAAAATAGGTCGTTGTTGGGCTTTGAAATCTGCCCGTTGTTTTTACGTTTGATTAAGCGCGTTTATTTATGCACTCCCTTATTATTGTTTTTGCCGTATTGGCATTGTTATTTGTTATTTTTGAAGAAGTTGTTCACATCAATAAAGCCAAAAGTACCCTATTTTTTGGCTGTCTAACTTGGCTAGTTTTATATATGTTTCCTGGCTCACCGTATAGCCATGAAAATGTGACAGAAAGTTTGAATGAAAACCTATTAGAAATTGCCACTTTATGGTTATTTTTAATGTCAGCGATGACTTTTGTTGCTTACTTAAATAGCCGAGGTTTTATTTCTGGACTAGTTCAACGAACGTTACCAGCTCAAATGTCGGAGCGTAAGCTTTTAATTTATTTGGGTATCATCGCCTTTTTATTTTCATCTCTTGCCGATAATGTCACCGCGACGCTGGTTTCGGTTGCCGTTATAGCGCAGTTAAAAATAGCGGCGAAAAAGCGCCTTAAATATGCGGCATTGATCATCTTTGCCGTTAATAGCGGTGGTGTTTCTCTGATCACCGGTGATGTCACCACACTAATGATATTTCTCGCTGGAAAAGTCAGTATTGTATCCTTGTTGCAATTAATTGCTCCAGCTCTAGCAGGCGTTGTTTGTCTGGCGTTTTTACTATCAATAAGTATGAAAGATACCATTGAACTTAACGTAGAAACCAAACCGTTACTGTTAGTTGATAAAGTTATCGCTATCATTTTTATGTTAACGATATTTTCTACTTTGGCGTTTAACGTCATTTTTGATGTACCACCGGTTCTTACGTTTATGTTTGGTTTAAGCATTATGCTGTTGTGTGGTCACTTTATGCATTGGCCAAAAACCAATACCAATGTTCTTAACTATATTCGTGAGATAGAGTTTGATACTTTACTGTTTTTCTTAGGAATCTTGTTAATTGTTGGCGGGTTGAAAAAGCTAGAAGTACTAGATAACATCCATTTGATTTATGAACACCTACCGGTATCTGTGGCCAATTTTATTTTGGGTATCAGTTCATCGTTAATTGATAATGTGCCGCTTACTGCTGCGGTATTAAAAGCCAATATAGAAATGCCTAATTCACAATGGTTACCACTTACTTATGCCGTTGGTGTTGGTGGTTCGTTGTTGATTATCGGTTCTGCTGCGGGAATTATCGCGATGAGCAAAATTAAAGAGTTAACCTTTATTAGCTACTTGCGTGTTTTTGCCTCGTTGTTACTCTCCTATTCTGTCGGTTATTGGTTAACGGTTTACATGGTGCATTAAAGCCAGTTAAGCAAATACACGATCCAATATTGTGCCGCCTAATATGACAATTTGATGAAGATTAAACTCAGTCGATTGTCATTTTAGTAAGGCACACATACAATCTGGTCTAGACCAGTTGATTAGGATCAAATCATGAACCATTATTTATTATTAACGCCGGGGCCGTTAACGACGTCAGACACCGTCAAGCAAGCTATGCTCAAAGATTGGTGTACTTGGGATGATGATTACAACATTGATGTTGTTCAAAAAATTCGCCAAACCTTAGTGAGTTTGGCAACCAGTTCAAACGACTATTCTAGTGTATTGATGCAAGGTAGTGGCACGTCGTCGGTTGAGTCTGTGCTTGGCAGCGCTATCTTACCCAATGATAAGTTGTTAGTGATTAACAATGGCGCTTATGGCAAACGTATGGCTGAGATCTGCCAAGTGCTTGGACTTAACCATCAAGTCTTAACCTTTAAAGAAACACAGGCACCCGATATAGCATTGATTGCAAACACCTTAACTTCAGGTGATTTTAGTCACTTAGCTATGGTGCATTGTGAAACAACCACAGGGATGTTAAATCCTGTTGAGGCGATAGCTGCACTTTGTGATGAGCATAAAGTACGTTTTATTTTAGATGCAATGTCGAGCTTTGGTGGCATAACTATGGATGTCGCTCAACTAAATATCGAATTTTTGATTAGCTCCGCTAATAAATGCATTCAGGGTGTGCCAGGGTTTGGATTTGTTATCGGAAAACTAGCAGCTATAGAACGTTGTAAAGGCAATGCAAAATCATTAAGCCTAGATCTATACGACCAATGGCATACCATGGAACATGCTAATGGCAAATGGCGTTTTACGTCACCGACGCATGTGGTGAGAGCATTTGGTCAAGCGCTCTTAGAACTTGAACAAGAAGGTGGTGTAGCTGCTAGGCAAGCACGCTATCAGCAAAACCAGCAATTATTATGTCATGGTATGAAAGAGCTTGGTTTTGAACCTTTATTACCTGTTGAAATGCACTCGCCTATTATTACGTCATTCTACTCGCCAAGTGCACCTGAATATGATTTTAATCGCTTTTATCAAGGGCTGAAGGCGTTGGGTTTTGTTATTTATCCAGGAAAAGTGTCAGATGCCGATTGTTTTCGTATCGGAAATATTGGTGAAGTGTATCCGGAAGATATTAAACGCCTTATTGCGGCAATTGCTCAAGCAAAATATTGGTAAATACAAAAGGCCGCTTCGCGGCCTTTTTGTCAACGTTATGATAGTTAAATTTATTTACTATCTACTTCAATCTCTATCGCACTATGTACCCAATATTCAATGTTGTAGTCAACCAGTTCATCGTGTTGATTAAAGCGTTTACGAATAATTTTTAAGCACAGAGCACCACTATTTACATTTAAAACATCTGCTTTATCATCAGGTATCGCCGTTACCACTAAACTGCTGCGTTCATGGGTGATATTAACCCCATAATCTTGCGCAAATATGGTGGTGATAGAATCTTCTAATGGCTTGTGTTGTAAATCGTGAAACTGTGACGCTAAACAGTATATTTCCTCTACCATTACCGGTCGTTCATCTAACGAGCGTACTCGGCATACATTGTGAAATTTACTTGCTGTATTTAGCTCAAAGGTTTGGGCTAGCCATTCTTGTGCTACGGCTGTTTCAAAAGAAACTAATTGAGTTAATGCGGTAAAGTTTTGATCTTGGGCTAATTGGCCAAAGTTCACTTTTTGCACTGGATCCCATTTTAATCTGGGAGGACAGATAAACCAGCCCTTGCGGTTTTGTCGATAAATTACACCTTCGGCTTCTAATCGGGTTAATGCTTCTCTCACGGTGATGCGAGTTGATTGGAACTTTTCTAATAATTCACGTTCAGAGGGTAGCTTTTTTAACTCGGGATGTTTAGCGATCAATGCAAATAAGTATTGCCTAATTTCTTGGTAGAGCAGCATAAGTCCCTAGTTTCCTATTAACACCTGTTTTGTCAGAGCTAACCATGGCGTAATTGATACATCGATTGTATGGCATGGTTTTCCTAAATCATCGTAGCGTCTGAGCTCTATTGCTTCGGCAAAACCGCTAAGCCGTTCAAAAGCTAACGCTTCGTCATCAGTCATTGGGCCGCCTTGCTGTTGCAAGGTTTGAAAACTGGCCTTTGATAACGTACTAGGCTCCATGGTGCGCGCTACATAACGTTTTGCTTGTACATGATAACGAATTGGCAGATAAACGCTAGCGGGAAAGCCTTGTTGTTGCAGCCAATCACTAGCAATCACATCGTGATTAACGTGACCCCATTGGTCTAAACCTGCCATTTGACGTTGGTCAGCAATAAAGTGACCAATATCATGCAGAAAAGCCGCACAAACTAGAGATTGCGGTGCCTGCTGTTGTTGCGCATGCCAAGCACTACTGATGGCGTGCGTGAGTTGACTGCAGGCTTCTCCGTAAGTTTTGTCGCCAAAGTGCTGAAAAAGTTGTTCAATATCTGCCATCACATCGTTGATCATTTGTCTGCTTTTCCTGCCGCTGCGGCAAATTTGGCCATGTGTTGGTCAAACCACCAAGGAGTTTTGTTGGCATCTTCAAACTGTTCTTTACGTTGCACACAGTTTTTAACGATTTGTGCACCAAGGTAACGAATTGGCTCAGGTGGAAACGAACCTAATGGCCCTTTTGCTAAACCACAATTTGACCATGTGTTATTAAGGTCTAACGCTAAAGAAGACAGTATTTCACCACCAAGATAGCTTTGTACAACGCCGTTGCCAGAATAACCTAACCCATAAAAGATATTGGGGTTGTCGTTTAGTCGTCCAAAAAACGGAAGTCCGGTAACAGAGCGATCAGAAGCGCCCGTCCAACTGGTTTCAAAGTTGAGTGATAAAGTGGGGAAAAGTTTGTTAAAACTGTTGCTTAACATGCCTTCAAAACCACTTTTTTGATCAAAAGCTGGCAACATCTTGTTGCCATAAGCAAATAGATTCCCACCTTTGCCTAACATGAGTCTACCGTCAGCACTTGTTCTATAGTAATGAACAAAAATACGCGAATCCGCCACGGCTTTGCCGTGTGATAAACCTATATCAGTTAATGCATCTGCCTGAGGTTTAGTGATGACCATGTCAGATGACACCAATACATAATGCCGATTAAAGCGAGGGAACATTTGCCCCATCCAACCATTAACTGCCATCACCACTTTTTTGGCTTTTATACTGCCCTGCTTGGTATTAACCTCGGGAGTCGTCGTTTGTTGTAGTGCTGTCATCGGCGAATGTTCATAAATATTCACGCCAAGTGAAAGCGCTGCTTTTTTTAGCCCAAGTACTAACTTTCCTGGATGCAAACTACCAGCTGCATCGGTTGATATAGCTGCTTGAGTTAACGGGCTGCCAGAGAACTTTATGGCTTCATGTGCTTTTAATTTTTGCCAACGATTAATGCCATATTGCTCAAGTAAACTAAGTGGTTGATATAGGTTTTTAGCTTGAGCAGCATTATTGGCGGTGTAAATAGCGCCATCAACTCGTATATCGGCATCGATCTGATGTGTTTGACAAAACTGCTCAATATCAAAGACTGCTTGCTCAGAAGCCTGAACTAGTCGAATTGCTTCTTTAATGCCAAATAATCTGACCAAGGTATTGAGTTTAGTGGCAAATGTTAACATACAGCCACCATTACGCCCTGAAGCGCCTTCTCCACATCGTCCTTTTTCGACAATGGTGACATCGGTATTAGGTGATTGTTGTTTAATTTTGATTGCCGTCCACAGGCCGGTAAAACCACCACCAACAATACACACATCAGTGCTGATGTTGCTGGTTAATGGTCTACCAGGTTGATCGCCCGTTAAGGTTAATGCTTGTTTAAACCAAAAAGGCTGAGTATTACTCATGGGCGTAGCTGTCTCGCTCTATTGGCCATGATGTGTTGGATCACCGGAATTGCGTCTGCCAATGAGTCGACAACAAAATGAGCACCTGCTTGATAAAGCTCAGTATAAGCTTTAGTTTTTAACGCGTTTTGCTCTTCTGATGATAAGTCGCGCCACTCTGACTCTGTTAAACCGATGGCATTGCCAGTAACAGCTAGACCTACAGTCCACATACCTGCACGTAAGCCTTCTGTGATACCAGGTGCAGAATCATCAAACTTAATACAATTAGCGACATCCTTGATGCCAAGTTTTTGCACGTTTTCAAGTGCCATCCATGGGCCTGGTCTTGAACCAACAGTGTCATCGCTTGCGACCCAGCAATCTGGGTTATAGCCATGTTCTGCGGCGGCTGGCACTAAGATTTCCATGACTTCTCTAGGGTAACCAGAGCAAGAACCTATTTTGATATCTTGTGCTTTTAACCACGCTATGGTGTCTAATGCCCCTGCAATTGGTGTTGCATGTTGTGCTACTTTGGCTTTTTGCAATGGCATAAAGGTGCGATAAATCTCATCAACCGTGTCGTCTGTCATTGACTGGCCAAATTGCGCTTGCCAGCGTTGATCTACCGACGGTAACTGCCCTAACGTTTTTATATGATCCCACTTGCCCATGCCCATTGGCACTCGAGCTTCAGCGAGAGAAATATCAAAGTTGTAAGCCTGCTTAAATGCTTCAACAAAAATAGTGGTAGGTGCGACTGAGCCATAGTCGACGACTGTGCCTGCCCAATCTAAAATTACGGCTTCGATGTGATTCATGTGTTTTCCTTATAAAAAAGTTGGGGAGCTTTAGTGAGTCTCTCATCACTATCTTGATGTTTAACGTGAGATGCATGGCTGGCGCGAAGCAGCCGAACGCTAAAATACAACATAGAACCAATCACCAAAGCTCCCCCAAGGGTTGCCACCAAGTAACAAAGTTGAATAAAAAATTCGAGCCAGCTGATGTCGGGTGAAGCAAATGTGCGATAAAGCAAAATGCTGACACTACCCAAATAGCCTGCTGAATCGGCGAGGTAAATTAAAAAACCAGCGTTAGCTGTTGAGCCAACAGCTGAAATCATGCGGTCAAACAAAAAACAGTTGTAGGGAATGTAGGCAATATATAACCCAGCACCTAACCAAACCATCCAGCTTTTGCCATCAATCCATTGTTGTTCAAAGGCGTAAGTGGTGCCGCCTAACAGAGCACAGCCGAGTAAGATAAAGCCGTGGTTGCTTAAAAATGCCGTGGTATTGTTTTTGATAACCACCATGGCAGCTAAAACAAACAACACCACACCCGCAATGCGAATCCCGGCATAGGCAAAAATTGCTGGCTCCTCACCATGGCCAAGTGCTTGCCAAATTTCGGCGGAAAAGTTATCGCGAAAATCTCTTAAGCCGGTAAAAAGTAAAAAGCTTGAGATCAGCAATAAAATACCGGGAGCAAAACGCAAAAAGAAAGCTAATCGTTGCTGGCCGTTCATCGGTGCTCGTGCTTGACGGGCCAGTTTATCACTAGGCGAAGGAGCAGGTGTTTGTGCTAAAAAATACACGGATAAAAACAGCGGTAAAATAAAAATAGCCCCTGTTGTTGCTGGCATCCAATATTCTGAAACGTTTAAGTCTAAAATTAACCATTGGCCAACAGTGCGCACTAACCCTGATGCCACGATAAAAGTAACACTTAAAAAAGCACCCAAAATTTCCGAGGTTTTCCTGCCTTCGAGAAAGCTAAAAACGATGCCCCAAATCATGCCCAGCGGAATACCGTTTAAGAACATCATCAGAGGCTTTAGCGATTCAGGCACTAAGGCAAATAAAATTAAAGCCAACTGCGCCGCCATAACCAAAGATAACAGAGCTAACGCCCTGCGATTTGCCGTTAACTCGGAAACAACTTTGATGCCGATAAATTTTGACAATAAGTAGCCAAAAACTTGTGCTAATACCAAAGCAATTTTGAAATCTAACACGCCCATAAAGGCGTCGACTTGTTCAAATTTTCCTACGGAAAAAGGTTTACGAAATGCATACATGCAGAAGTAAGTCATAAATGCCGCTGACGAGGCATAAATTACAAACACAAAAGTGTTGCTACGCTGAAGAAAGTTGCTGATTACCGACATTGATCACTTACCTAAAAAGAGGAGAACTGGGAAGGTTAGCCTTCCCAGTTGACAGCTTGATTAAAAGAAGTCGTATTTAAAGCCAATTTGACCACGGATCCCGTAGTACTCAAGTTGATTTGGACGACTTTCTGAGCCAGTAAAGTATTGCAGTGGCTCATCAGTTAGGTTGTTTAACTCCATATAGATCATGGAGTTATCATTGATGTAATAAGAAGCAGTTGCGTCAACACTTGTATAGTCACCGTAGTAGGTGTCTAACATGTCATTGCTACCGTGATCTTCGATATATTCACCCTTGTGATTAACTGCAATACGCGCTGCGAAATTGCCATCATCGTAATAAAGTGCAAAGTTATATAGCTCATCTGCTTGGCGAGATATTTTCACTTTGTCTTCACGGCCTGGAATTTCCATTTCAGAATCCATTAAAGTGAAGTTAAAGCTCATGCCAAAGTTATCAAGCGATTCATTGATAAAAGCAAGGCTTGAGTTAGCTGTAAACTCTATGCCATGTAACCAAGCATCATCACCATTTAATGGGCTTTTAACTGTCACAGAGTTACCGCGATAGCTGCCTTGGTAGCTTTGTGAAAATACTGGATCGATAATTTGTTTGTAGAAATAGCCGACCGAAATTACACCAGCGTCATCAAAATAATGTTCATACATTAAATCGAAGTTGTTTGAGTAAGTTGGGTCAAGTTCTGGGTTACCAGAGCGCAATTGGTTTTCCATTTCTAAATAGGTCGCGCCAGGTGATAATTGACCAAAATCCGGACGGGCAAAGGTGCGAGTTAATGCAAGTCGAATATTGGTCATATCATCTTGATGATATGTAACATGTAATGATGGCAATACTGACCAATAATCTTTACCGCCTGCTTCTGGTTCTACTTTGGTACCTTGGTCACTTTCAACCGCAACGTAACCATAAACGTCGGTTTTGGTTTGTGTCGCACGTACACCACCTAAAATAGTCCATAGTGCTGACGGTTTGTAAGTCGCCATACCGTAGAAGGATAAATGACTTTCTTCTAGGTCAAAGTTACGGCTCAGGCCTCCACCATTTTCAACAACCTCTGAGTCACCATCTATAAAGCTAAGTTTATGTTTGTTGTCGTCCCACCAACGCTTTAAATCGTTAACCGGGATCACTTGTGAAAAGTGTTTTTGATAATCAATAGAGAAGTTATCAAGAAAATCACCACGGCTTGGCTGATCAACTAAGTTAACCCCTAAATCATTAGCTACTTGTGCCAGTGTTGGAGTCGGACCAAACTTTTCTTCATTCCAGCCATAAAACTTGTCATAGAAATCAGCATTACGTTCTTTGTCGCGGTATTTAAATCCGGTTTTCAGTTCAAGTTGTTCTGAATAGGTATGAATTAAATCAAGTTGGGCGACGATTTTGTCTTTTTCTCGAACATCAATGCCATAAAGTTCAACGTCTGCTAACACGGCCTTTGTTGGATCCATTACCCAATCACTGGGTAAATGCATACCGATACCTCGGGCTGAGTCAGTACCACCATCTATGGTGTTGTAAATAAGGCCGCTGCCAACATCTTGGCCATCTCGCATGCCCACATCACTATCAAATTCAACACCTTGTTTAAATTTAACTACGTAGTAAGCGTTATCTTCACCGTTGGGAATATCGCCATATTCAAATTTATTGTCGTAGGTGCTGAGCTTCCATTCTAAGCGTGTGTTAAAGTCGACATCATATTCACCACCAAATTCGAACCCTTTCATTTCGGTGATTAATTCATTGTAGATATGTTGAAGCTCTACACGGTTCTTGTTGTAGCGTACACGGTGTTTGTAATGGGTTTCTTCGTCAGACAAAGTACCGTACATAGCTTTGGCATATACTAAGCCATGATCGAGCAAGTATTCACCCGACATGTTAAGACCGTAGGTTTTACGTGTACCAGTATAATCACGTAACTCTAAGCGATGAACACCAGCAAAACCGTCGTCATCAATCTCTCTTCTTGGCTCGTAATTATCGGTTGCCCAATCACGTTCCCAAGCGGTGGCATTGATCAAGAAACCAAACTTGTTATCCGCTGATCGATCACCGTAAAGCATGTTAAGTGAATAACTACCGCCTTCTGCTTTTTCTGAATCGCCAACACCAACATTCACCGAAAACATGCGTTCATCTGGTGCTCTGCGCGTAACAAAGTTAATGTTGCCACCAATCGCGTCACCTTCCATGTCCGGTGTAATCGCTTTAGATACTTCTACCAACTCAATCATATCTGTGGGGAAGAAATCAAAGGCAACAGCACGACTAGTTGTTTCTTCTTCAGCAGTTGGTAAACGATCGCCATTCATGGAAGTAGAGTTCCACTGCGATGGTAAACCGCGAACGGCAACAAATCGACCTTCACCTTGGTCTCGTTCAATAGAGACACCCGGCATACGCTGCACGGCTTCTGCTGCGTTACGATCTGGCAATTTGCCGATACCGTCGGCCGACATCACGTTTTTAATATTGTCAGATTCTTTTTGCATGTTAGTGGCCATCATGGCACCACGACGCATATAACCAACGGCAACCACTTCTTCCATGGTGTTTTGATTAAGGTTAAGGCTCAAACTGCCTAGATCGACAACTTTTCCGTCAACAACGGTAATGTCAAAATCTGAAGAAGGGTAGCCTAGATACTCTACGCGTAAGGTATGTTTACCTGCAGGTAGACGAGATAAATTGAACTGCCCTTGATAATTTGATGAAGTTTTTGATTTAGTGCCAACAACTGAAATTTTAGCACCAGACAAGGTGCCAGAAGCATCAGTTACTAAACCTGTAATTGAACCATCAGCTAAAGCGGAAAAGCTAGACATAGCTAAAATGCCGGCTGCTATCGGTGTTAGTTTGTACATGTTATCCCCAAGAAAGTGTGTTTAATTTTGTTGGTCTAGACCAGATTTTGAGGAATAGTGTAAGAGCAATTTGTGACATAAATATGTCACAAATTTTAAAATGCGATGACGAGCTAAAGTTATAACAGGGGCGAAAAACAAAGTGTAGAGTAATGATTTATGATAACTTACCCTACTGTTTTGATTATATTTTATTGCTAATTAGCGCGTTTTGAACTTTTGAGGTTAAATGTTTTTGCTGATACCAAACTATGGGAACAAGAATAGATAAAATACAAAACGCATAGCTCATGTTCCAGCCTAAGCCATAGATAATAACCAAGCAAAATAAAACACTGCAATGGATCAGCCAACGATACTTATTTGCCAACAGCTTGTAAGCAGCTAACATCGCGCTTAGATAAATTAAAATAAACACACCATTGACCCAAAATATTAAATCTTCCAATTGTTTATCGGCTATATAGGTATAAGTAATGACGATTGCCATAATGGTCAGAATGAAGAGTAACGCCCGATTAGCGACGTTATGTTTATTTTGTTTGGCAAATACACGGGGTAAAATTTGTTGCTGAGCAAAGCTTGCTAATAATTTTGCTGCACTAGCAGTGTAAACGTTAACTGTGGCTAATCCTCCGGCAATACCTAACAAACCAATAATCCAATGACCTAACCCACCAAACAACTGATCAAACACAACAGCCATAGAGAGTGGTTGATCATTCGGTAACCAATATAAAATCAAGGTGCATACGACGTAAACCATGCCGACTAATAAAATACCAATTAACATCGCTGGGATTAAATCTTTCGCTGGCTGCGCAAAATCATCCGATAGGTGTGACATGGCTTCTACACCCAAAAAACTCCAAAATGCCAAGCCTGCGGCAATCAACAACGGGTTAATATCATCCTGATTCGGCACTGGAATACCGGCATGTTCAAGCGAAAATAAAGCCGCGAATAACATCGCCGCCACAACCATAACGATCACCAATGTTAATACTAGTTGTATTTGCGCTGATACTCGGATACCACGAAAATTAACGATGTAAATGCTGGTTAACATCGCAAGTTGAACCAGCCATTGTTGGGTTGACGATAATGACACTAAGCCATCGATAAATTGGTATGTCATTAAGATTGCTGCTGGCACACCTAAAGGAACCGCAAATAAAAAAGATAAACCGATTGCACGACCTATCACTCGACCAAAAGCTTGCTCAACAAAATGTGCAGGCCCTGCCGCATGCGGAAAATTAGCAGACAGTTGGCCAAAAATTATGGTGACCGGAATGATTGCCAAGGTCAGTAAAACCCAAGCCCATATAGCATTTTCTCCTGCAATATTTAGTGAACTTTGCGGTAGAATAAATACACTTGTGCCCAACAATGTGGTGGCGAGTAGTCCCGCACCTTGCCAACGGCTTAATTTGTTCATTGTCTTTATATATGTGATTTGTATAGATACAGGGTGAAGATAGTAAAGTAGAATAGAAAAATAATCTGACGGAAAATTCCGTCAAAATGACGGTTATAACGTCATTTTGATTTTTTGGTACGGGCAACATATGGATAAATTTGATCAAGCCATTTTGGCGCAACTTAGAAATAATGCGAGAGCGAGCGTGTCTAGCATTGCGCAGCAAGTAAACTTGTCACGTTCTTCTGTGACCGAACGCATTAAGAAAATGGAAAACAATGGCACTATCAAGGGCTATCACGTGTCTATTTCAGAAGCACAAAAATCAGGCGTGCAGGCTTATTTGGAAATCCAGCATTGCCGATCTCGCTGTGCTGATGTTGTTCCTATGTTGCGAAAATTTCCGGAAATTGAAACTTGTCATGGCATTACCGGCGACATGGATTTACTTATTTATGTCAAAGCTGAGAGCATGCAACGTATCCATGAGATTAGAGAATTCATTGATAATCAAGCAGATATAGTGAAGATAAAAACACATGTTGTTATGAGTGAATGGATCGATAATCGCAGCTAATAAAATTGTTGTTGTAAAAAAACTACATTTTTGGTTGTGCTATAGAAAATCACCAAAAAATTATGCTAATATTGCGCGCATTTAAAATGAAATGGTATTAAATTTCACCAAACTTTCATGCTTGGTCGCTAGAATAAATAATAACCATTTTAAAAAGTAGAAGCGCCAAGATTTATCGCGTCTCAATTCACGTCAGGAGCAATTAGGATATGTTAACAAGTTCACCACAATGGCAGGCATTGGCTGCACATTACAACGAGATCAAAGATACGCATATGCGAGATTTGTTTGTGGCTGATCAACAGCGTTTTAATAAACTGTCTGCCGTGGCTGCGGGAATTACGCTTGATTATTCTAAAAATCAGATCACTGAAAAAACGCTTAATTTGTTATTTGATCTGGCTAGAAGTGCTGACTTAGAAAAGCATCGCAGTAAAATGTTTGCTGGTGAACCCATTAACATTACAGAAAATCGAGCAGTATTGCATACTGCATTGCGCAACTTTTCAGACCAAGCTGTATATGTTGATGGCGATGACGTGATGCCACAAGTTAAAGCGACTTTGGCTAAGGTGAAGCGTTTTGTTGACGCTGTGTCGTCGGGTGAAAAGAAAGGATACAGTGGTAAGGCATTTACCGATGTAGTGAGTATTGGTATTGGAGGCTCATTCCTTGGTCCTAAAATCATGTCAGAGGCATTAAAGCCTTACAGACAAAAACATTTAAATGTTCATTTTGTTGCTAACGTAGATGGTTGTCATTTGCAGGACGTACTCGCGAAGTTAGATCCTGAAACAACTATGGTGATCACTTCATCTAAAACGCTTACTACTCAAGAAACATTGCGTAACACTGAATCAGCAAAAAACTGGTTCTTACAAACGGCTAGTCAAGACGATGTTAAATACAATTTTGCTTGTGTATCTACCAACATCGCTGCCGCGGAAAAGTTTGGCATTGACCTAGATAACATTTTTCCTATGTGGGACTGGGTTGGTGGTCGCTATTCGGTATGGTCTGCTATTGGTTTACCATTAGCTTTAGCCATAGGTTTTGATAACTATCAAGCGTTCCTTGAAGGTGCATTTGAGATGGATCAGCACTTTACCAGTGCGCCGCTAGATCAAAACTTGCCGGTTATTCTTGCTCTTTTGGGTATTTGGTATCGCAATTTTCACGGTGCTCAATCACAAGTATTGCTTCCGTATTATCATTATTTACGTGGTTTACCTGCTTACGTGCAACAGTTAGATATGGAGAGTAATGGTAAGTCTGTGTCATTAACCAACAAAGAAGTTGATTATGATACTGGCCCTATTATTTGGGGTAGTGAAGGAACAAATGGCCAACACTCGTTCCATCAGTTAATTCACCAAAGTAAAACTCCTATTCCGGTTGATTTTATGTTGCCGTTGCATCCTCATCATGATGTGGAAAATCATCATGACATGTTGGCGTCAAACTGCTTTGGTCAGGCGCAAGCGTTAATGGAAGGTCAATCAGAAGCACAAGTTATTGCCGCTATGACAAAAGCTAAGTGCAGCACTGATGAAATTAAAAACCTATCTAGTCACAAAGTAATGAAAGGCAATAAACCAAGCAATACATTGATTTTTGATAAACTAGATCCTAAAACTCTTGGTAGCTTAATTGCTTTATACGAGCACAAAGTATTTGTCCAAGGTGTTATTTGGCAAATTAACTCTTTTGATCAATGGGGTGTTGAGTTAGGTAAAGCGCTAGGTAATCAGGTGTTATCTAAATTAGCAAATCACGACGAGCCACTGACAATGGATGGTTCAACCAATGCGTTAATTGAGATGTTTAGACAACGCCATCAATAAGCTAACGCTGCATAAAATACTTGAAAGCACTGCAATTGCAGTGCTTTTTTATAGTCAATATTTAATGATTTGACGCGTTAACCACAGCGTTGTAGTTTAGATTTATTGCCTTTAATTCAAATGGTTTTAAATATGATGACCGATGATATCGTTGCGCATTTACAAAGTATAGCTAATGCCGATATTGCTGAACATTCACAACGGTTTTTTAAAACATGCCCTGGCGAGTATGGCGCCGGAGACAAATTTTTAGGTATTCGAGTACCTGTACTTAGAAATCTTGTCAAACAGTATAAAAATGCTGAGTTAGCTGACGCAATAAAACTACTGCATAACGAATACCACGAAATTCGATTGTTTGCTTTGTTGTTAATGGTGGCACTTTATCAATCTTCAAAACAAATTGAACAACAGAAAGCTATTTTTGATAGCTACCTCGCCAATACTAAATGGATCAATAACTGGGATCTGGTGGATTGTTCTGCACATAAAATATTAGGCCACTACTTATTGGATAAAAATAGAGAAGTTCTCTTTCAGCTAGCGGTTTCAAATAGTCTGTGGGAAAGGCGCATTGCCATGATGGCAACATATACCTTGATAAAACATCAGCAATTTGAGCAAACCTTCGCGCTTGCAGAGCTTTTACTGGATGATAATGAAGATCTAATTCATAAAGTTGCTGGCTGGATGTTACGTGAAGTTGGCAAGATAGACTTAGCAGCAGAACTAAGATTCTTAGACTTACATTATCAATGCATGCCAAAAACTATGCTGCGTTATGCGATTGAAAAATTGCCACAATCACAAAGAAAACATTATTTAAAGGTGAGTACCGCCTAATAATAAAAAGTTCTCGATAACCACCTGTAACTGGTTAAAAAATGTGTTACCTTGACACTGGAAACTAAAAATAATAATAAGATTATCAGTGGTATACCATGACAAATTCACATCGTAAATACAGTTCAGTTGTGCGACAGGTGCTTTTAGCTGTTGCCAGTATCATCACCATTATTGCTGTCTTTGTAGCAACATCAGTTATTTCCGAACGTTCTGAATCGGTTGAACAGTCCGTGTTACGAGACTTAAAAATAGCAACACACGATTCGGCGGCAGGCATTCATGAATTTTTTCGTGAACGTTCTAGGGTTGTTATCGGTTTAAAAGGCAATCCTTTTCTCAATGATTGGTTTTCAAGCTACACACAAAGAGGCGCTGAGATTGATAGCGACCCAACTTATCAATCAATTGTCAGAATGTTTAAGCAAATTTCTGCACAAGATCCGCTCATTAAATCAGCTTTTTATGCGCCAGCCAAAACTCATGAGTATTTTGATATTAACGGTCGTTACAACGACCCTGACTATTCGACCAGTAAACGTCCTTGGTGGGGAGAGGCTTTAGCCTTAGACAGGCTATTTATTACACGTCCAGAAATTGATATTAATGACGGCTCAATTGTAACCTCCATTAAAACCACTATTTATGACAACAACAACCAACTGCTTGGCGTAGCCGGTATAGATGTTTTAGCGTCAGAAGTAAGAAGTAAATTAGTTGATACCATGAGTTACCAAGGACAAGGACATGGTTTTTTGTTCACCAGTGATGGCCAGTTGATTGCTTTTCCTGATCAAGCGAACAAAATAGATATGAGCAAGTTACCTAAGTTAGCTGATGTTGAAGGGATATTTTCTAATAGCCAAGGTTTTGCTGAGTTAACAAGTTTAGCCACTCGCCCACAAGACGTGATCAGCGAAGTAACGTGGCAAGATGAATCGTATCTCGTTGTGGTTAGCCCTATTGTTGATACTACCCTGAACTTAGATTGGCGTATCGGTTTCATGGTACCTAAATCTATTATCACTGAACCAGTCAACACCACTATCATAAATTCTATTCTTTTAGTGATGTTGGTGGTGGCTTTAACATCCGTTGTTACTGTTTTTGCAATCAAAAAATTGTTAACTAATCCCTTGTTAACCATAGTGAATGCAATGGACCGAATTGCCACTGGTGATGGTGACCTTACCCAACGGATCGCAATGAATAGAAATGATGAATTGGGCAGGTTAAGTGATTCATTTGATTTATTCGTTTCCAATATTCAGCAGATCATCAAACAATGTGACGACGTTACTGACAAAGTGCTGGCTGAATCTTCACAGGTCAATTACCTGACGAGTGAATTTTCAAGTAATGTATTGGAGCAAAAGGGATATATTGAGCAAATAGCGGCTGCGACTACTGAGATGACTCAGACCATTCACGGTATTTCTGAAAATGCGCAAAGTGTTTTGGATTGTGCAACTCAAGCGAGTAGCGAATCATCCGAGGGACGTGAATTGGTCACTGATGCAACTAACCTAATGGCTGGCCTTTCCAAACAAGTATCAGAAACAACGGATGTGGTAAGTACACTACACAAAAACTCAGAATCAATCACCGCCATGTTAGAAGTGATCAAAGGAATTGCTGAACAAACCAACTTGTTAGCACTAAACGCTGCTATTGAAGCTGCACGTGCGGGTGAACAAGGTCGAGGCTTTGCTGTTGTGGCAGACGAAGTAAGGACTTTGGCAAGCCGAACACAAGAATCTGCTGGAGATATTGAACAAATCATTGCCAAGTTGCATCAATCGGCCGAAGCAGCAGTGGCAGCAATGAATGAAGGCAAGGAGCAAACTGACCAAGGCGTAGTGATTATTAACCAGGTGAACGACAAACTGTTTCAAATTAGTGATGCGATAAAAGTAATCGAACAACAATCAAACGAAACGGCGTCGGCGACCAAAGAACAAGTAGCCGCAGCTGATGAAATTTCATTGCAAACCGTCACGGTAAATAATTTAGCTGATGATACCGTTTCACAAACCCAGCAGATGGCGACTAAAAGTAGAGAACAAGAATCTATCACTCACGAACTAAAACAAACGTTGGCACAATTTAAAGTTAACTAAACTTAGCGAAAGCTGTTGGTTATTAAAAAAAGCAGCTGAGATGCTGCTTTTTTGTTACGACAGTTAAATATGTCAAATATTCTTGGTTATGGTTTGATATTCATCTTTCTATTCCTAATATGATAACCAAGAATAGCGCTGAAACTTCAATAAATTCAGTGAAAAGGAATAAAAATGAAACTTGGCGAAAAAATAAAACAGCTGCGACAACAGGCTGATCTTACCCAACCAGAATTAGCGCAAAAAGCAGGTATTGAACAGTCATATTTATCTAAATTGGAAAACGACAAAGCCGCTCCGTCGTTTGATGTGATCAGTAAAGTGGCCCAAGCATTAAACACTGACGCTATGTCAATTATTGAGTCATTAGATAATGGCTATTTGCAAGAACACTTAAGCCACCTTCCCGAAGTTGCAGTTAATGTTGCCTCAAAACAACGAGAACAACTAGAACGTATGCGTAAAGGGTATATTGCCGGCGCGTTTGCTATTGTAATCGGTATTGCTTTGGTGATCTTGGGCAACTCGCATGGCATCTTCTCAGAAATGGTTTATCAATATGAATCGAGGGGGTTAATAAAGCCGAGTGAAGTTAATGCGCATTTTAGTACAGGAACCGTCACAGAATATCAAGAGAATGCTGATCAAAGACATGAGCGTATTCGCGCCAACAAACCACGTTTAGATGAGCAACTGTTAATGGTCACAACTTATCGCGGTGAAGGCTTTGTTGAATATTATGGTCAAGACCGTCGTTATTTTAAGTTAGTAGACCAACGTACTCAGGAATCGGGCATGAAATCACTGTGTATAGTGTTTGGTTTTATCTTTTTAACCTCTGGTGGGTTTTATCTAGGGTATGTATTTAGGTTTTTAGCACCTAGAACATGACACTATATCTAACCACGATTATATTTTTGGTATTCAGGGTGTAAGTCTATATAGTCGCACCAAGTACTAAAATTTTGATAATTAAATCTTTTGTCATTAGTTGTGTACCATTGCGACATATTCAAGGCGGGCAAACGAAATTTTATTTTATGCCCGTCAATGGCTACCCAACAGGCGAGATCTTTAGAGGTTTCGTTTTTGACTTGCACTCGGGCAAAGCCTTCTAAACTGTGGCCAAAGAATGACTTGTATTTAGGTTTGGCGAAAGCTTTGTCAGCAAAAACAAAACACATCAATACGATAAAAACACCGGCTATTGATGTTTTTAAATTTTGCATAAAACTTATACGATTAAAAATAAAATACATAACTTTTATATGCTTAGCCAAATTTGTTGACCGTGCCTTAGTACATTATTTAGCTGTTGTCTAAATATATTACTATATTTTTACCGTTTAACCATTGAAAGCTATCGCTAGTGTCTATATAACTACTTCACAAATAAAAATTCTGCAAAAACAACTTTTCGTGAATTGCAGTTACACAAATGCTTAGAAGTGGATTAAAAATGACAAATATCGTAGCTATTAAAAAAGAGCAACATCAAAATGTTAAAGTTGCCGCACAACGTGATTTAAGCCAATTTGCTGGTCAACATATTGCACCAGTTACCGTTCGCGAGTTTGCACAAGCTGCGACAAGTTACCCAATCGTTTTGGTTAAAGAGCCTGAGTCAAATCAATTCCGTACTGTAGTTATGCTTGGTTTAGAAGCTGGCGAGAACTTATATCTTTCAGATGAAAAATGGCAAGCTATTTATGTTCCTCAAGCTTTATCTATGGTGCCTTTTTCTTTAGGTTTAGACCCTGAAAAAGAAAACACATTAACATCTTGTGTTGATTTAGACAGTCCTTTTGTTGGTGAAGATAAAGAGCATGCTTTATTTGACGAGCAAGGTAATGAAACTGACTTTTTCAAAAATATTCACGATCAATTAGGTCGTTTATATGAAAATGAATTAACAAACCAAAAGTTCATGCAAGTGCTAACTGACAACGATTTGATCCAAGAACTTGAATTGATCGTTACTTTTGCTGATGGTCAGAGCAAAAAATTAGTAGGTATTTACGGTATCAATGAGAAAAACCTACAAAACTTAAAAGATGAAACTGTATTAGAGTTCAACAAAGCCGGCACTTTCATGCCAATTCACGCTATGTTAACGTCTGCAGGCCAAGTTAACCGCTTAGCACAGCTTCGCAATACTGGTAGCAACCCACAAAAGATTGCTAACATTCAGTACAGCGTAAAAACTGAAGAAGCTAAATAATCAATAGAACCTATTGAAACAAAGGGAGCATTAGCTCCCTTTTTTATTGAAACTTGCTATGCTAAACCTACGTGAAGTGAATATTTCTGGGAATGGTATGGCAGATAAAGAAAATATTTCAGCAGACGTACGCAAAAAAGTACAAGTTATTGCCAGTGACATCAGCGAACAAGTAGCAAAAAACATCTTTACCTTGTTGGAAGCCGCTGAGCCAGTTGAAAAAGATATCGAAAACCATCCTGATTATATTTCACAAAAGCAATCGTTTGAGCAGCTATTTAGCGAAAAAGAAAAGGCATTACAACAAGCACTTGAAGAGCAAGCTTTACTGCAACAACAACTTGATCAGATAACTCAAGCCAGTGACAACCTTAAAAAAAACATCTCAGCACAGAACGCAACACTTGATATTCAAAATAAAAAAATTTCTGAATTAACCAATGAAATTAACCAAATAACATCAGCATTTGACGTTTACAAAGAAAATGTTGAGGCATTAGGTGCAAGTAAATCTAATGCCGAAGCACTCGAACAGGCCATCAGTAAAAAAGATAGTGCTATTAATTTACTAAAACTAGATATTAAGCAAAAACAGCAACAATGTGAGCAACTGACAAATAAACTGCAGGAGCTTGAAGCTAACAATAAACAGTCTAACCAAATAAATGCACAACAGCTTTCAACTATTGAACATCTTACAGCGGAAAAGACAAGGCTTGAACAGCAAAATGCTGAGCGAGAAATTGAAATAGGCCAAGCTAATACGGTAATAGAAAAGCTTGAACAGCAGCTTGCAGAATATTCACAATATCAAACACAACTAATCGCGCAGCAAGAACAAGCGCAAAAACTCGAAAAAGAATTGAAACAAAGAGAAGAGCAACATCAAACGCTTTCACAAGAAATAGAACGGCTGCAAAGCAATGAACAACGCTTTATTGCTGAGAAGACTGAATTGGAAAATGAGCTGCAAAATATTAATGACAAGGCACAAACTTTAGAACAAAAAATTAATGAACTACAACTAGATGTTTCAGGGAAAAACAACGAGTTAATACAAACACAGCAGCGCTTTGAAAGTTACAAAAATAAGCGGCATCAACAAGAAGCGGAGTACGAAAAAGCGAGAGAAACCATTAAATACTTGCGAGATGAAAACCAAGAGCTTGAGCTACAACGTAGTCAAGAAGTGGCAGAATTAGAGCAGCAAGTTACTGAGTATCGCTTACGTTTTGAATACGCACAAAAAGAATTATCAAAAAAGTCGTGATTTTAAAGTGAGCAACGTATACTGCTAGCTGACAATGAAAATAGACTATCTAACGTTATGATCCGTTTACCCTTTAAAAAGCTTAGTGCATGGCAACAGACTGCTTTTTGTGCTGCATTAATCGAACGAATGCTCCCTAATTACGCTATGTTTAGCCAGGCAACTGATTTTGGCGATGTGGCGTTACTGCGCAACCAATTAAACTTGGTATGGCAGCGATTAGACAAAAACCAAAAAGTTAAAATTAATTATGATGTGCAACTTGAAAAGTTGGAAGAGCAAGTGCCCAATCCTGAGCTATTTGAATTTTTTGGTGTTTTCCCTGCATTAGATACCTGTATGGCTGTTCACGCCTTACTTCAATATCTTCAAACAAATGATGAAGAGTGTATAGAACAAGTATCACGCTTATCTGCAAACAGTGTTAGCGCTTACATAGAATTGATGTTGCTTGAAGAAATGGCTGACGAAGATGACGCTGTTATAACGGAAAAAGATATTGCAGCAGATCCCCTAATGATTTGGGAAAAAGAAATGCAAAATGCAGTTTTTGATTTATTGCAAGAGTCTCCAGAAAACGTGAAAACCATAAAAGAATTGAAGTCTATGGTACTTGAGCAAGGCCTTTCTAACTTAGGGCTAGAAATACACTAACCTTGTGTTTTAGCAAGGTTTTGAGTCTCAGTAAGTAGCGCGTTCAGCGCTGCTACAGAAAATCCTTGGTCATAGAAGTATCGAATCACTCCTTGTTGATCTAACAATATAACTCTAGCGTTGTTGGGGTTTGTATTACCAGTAAGTCGTTGAATTTGCTCTGCGTCTTGGTACACAGTAATAACGTTTGCCCAAAGTGATGAAGGAATGCCTTTTTTCATTCCATTATCAATGGTTGAGCGGATCATTCTGGGCATTAGCCCTGCGATGGTTGGGATCTCATAGATGTCAGCGCTAAAGCCTTTCATATCTAAACCTATTAACCAGCGATCAATATCAAACTGACTATCTTGCTTATAACCGATAAGCAGCAAAGCCGGTTTACCAGAAAAAGCTTGTGGCATTGTAACGTTTTCATCGGATAAGCTGTTGCCGTTGACGCTCGGGAAGGCTTGCCCTGTTATATTTTTATTAGGGTATTTTGTCGAACAGCCAAGTAAAAACACCAGACTAAATATAAACACTGCAAACTTCATCAACTACTTCCTCCAATTCAAATAACCAACTAAAAACACATTTATTCTGCGCCGCCTTGGTCCAAATAAAGTTACGTATTAGCTATGTATTGAGATCATGATCTAAAGGCAATAAGCAAGCGTATAGCTAAATAGATACGACTGGAGGGTAATACGATGCAACAAGATACATTAATCAATTTATGCAAGTTAAACCATCTAACACCTATGATCATCAATACTGCAGACTCACCACACTACCTAGTAGGGGCAAAAGACGCCGATGGAAATTTCTTTTCCATCACTGAAGAAAATGCGACGAACGTTCGGTTAGGTTCATTAGAGCAAGCTAAGCAATGGTTTATAGATATGGGTATTTACCAGGCAGAATTTGAAATGCAAACAGCTTACGATGAAATGGTTGGAATTAATGAACCAAGTAAGGTAAAACAGTGGCTAACGTTTGGCCATTTGTAGTTTGCTAAAAACACGAAAGGAGTATGTGTGAAAAATAGTATCGACATTAAGCAATTGTTAAATGTTTTTAATAAAGTGACCCGCGAAGGTGTCAAAAAAGAAGATCGCTATGTATTAAATCAAATAGTTGCTTGGACAGATTTTGACGGCTATACCTGCTTCATGGAATATAAAGACATTAAAATTACCATTTATTTCCACAACAAATACCATGTAGAAGCACCAAATGAACGTTCGCTCGAAGCGTTTGAAGAATTAATTGATAAAATGGCCCGCGTTCATTAACGCTGCTTATCACTCAATAAAATGGGGAACTAATAGCGTTAAATGGCACAGCACTACAACAGACGTGATATATAAACGGGCGCTAAGGTAGTAGCGTTGGCTGCTGCTTTTCAATACAGTGGCGCTTTTTAGCTCTAAAAAGTAAGCAAAAATAAAACAACCAGCCAAGCCAATAAGTGACATCTTTGGCGCAGAAAAAAGAAATACAAAGCTCAATAGTGCAATTGCATTGGTCCAAACACTGGTCGGTATATTTGCCCAACTTGATGTGTTATGCCAAAGAGTACCTATAACAAAGTTTAAAATAATAACGCTGTAGCCAATAAATAGCGTATTTGGGCTTAGATTAAAAAGTTTAATTTCCGTTAAAGATAAACCAGCAAAAATTAAAAAAGGTATCACGCCCAAATATATCAACCGTGTTTTAATTTTTGTCATGACCAAACCTCTAACGCTAATTCATCATATACATTGTTAGAATGCTATACGTGTTAGCCCTTCGAGCAGATCAATGCCTGGCCTCTAACTCTTTTAACTCTCGCTAAGTGACCAAATATCTATTTCAGTTGGTATAGTTGGTAACTAACCTGCCCCATGGTTTTATTTTTTAAGAGTTGCCAATTATCAGGTAACACCGTTGAAGTCGCTTCCGCTTCTTGCTCTAAATATACAATGGCTTGTGGCGCTAACCAGCCAGAGGCCAATAAATTACTAACCTTTTCAACTAAGCCTTGTCTGAAAGGTGGGTCGATAAATATTAGATCGTACTGTTTGGATGCGGGTGTACTAAGAAACTCTAAAGTGTTTGTTTGAAACACTTCACAATTGGTCGCGCCAAGCAGTTGTTTATTGGCAATGAGCTGTTTAGCTGCTTGTTTATTAAGTTCTAGAAAGGTGACATGCTCTGCGTGACGAGATAATGCTTCAAAGCCCAAACTACCCGCGCCAGCAAAACAATCTAAACAATGACTCCCTTGCACGTATGGCATCAACCAATTAAATACTGTCTCTTTAACTCTATCGGTTGTTGGGCGTAGTCCTTCTGCATCGATTACCGGTAATTTTCTACCGCGATGTTTGCCTGCAATAATGCGAATGTTGCCCGATGATTTATTTGTATTGGCTGAATTTTTTCGTGCTTTGGACATAGGATCAAGCTTTTGTTTTGTGTCTGCATTTATGATGTTAAACTAGCGGCAATTTTATCCTTGTTTAGTATGCAATAACACCTGTTATTGTTCAGAGAAAGAAAAGAAGTTTAGACATGTCAGAAAAGAAAGGTATGTTTTCTTGGTTAGGTTTTGGTAGCAAAAAATCAAAACAAGAGCCGAAAGAAGAAGAGCTTAACGATGTTGAGCAACAAGATTTAGGCGAAAAAGTAGCAGAAAATCAGGAAAATACCTTGCCTGAAACAGAAGCTGTTTCACATACTGATAAGCCAGAGCCAGAGCCAGAGCCAGAGCCAGAGCCAGAGCCAGAGCCAGAGCCAGAGCCAGAGCCAGAGCCAGAGCCAGAGCCAGAGCCAGAGCCAGAGCCAGAGCCAGAGCCAGAGCCAGAGCCAGAGAAAAAACAAGGTTTTTTTGCTCGACTCAAGCAGGGGCTAAGTAAAACACGCCAAAATTTAGGTGGCGGTTTATTTGATTTATTCCGTGGTAAAAAGATAGATGATGACTTATTTGAAGAGTTAGAAACTCATCTATTAATGGCCGATATCGGCGTTGAAACCACAATGAAAATTATTAAATCACTTACGGAGTCAGCATCAAGAAGCCAATTAAAAGATGCAGAAGCACTCTACGATTTGCTAAAGCTTGAATTAAAGAAAGTGATAGAACCAGTAAACCAACCTCTTGAGATCCCAAAGAGTGACTCTCCTTACGTGATTTTAATGGTTGGTGTTAATGGTGTGGGTAAAACAACCACTATCGGTAAATTAGCAAAGCAATTCCAGGCTCAAGGTAAGTCTGTTATGTTAGCCGCAGGTGATACTTTCCGAGCGGCAGCCGTAGAACAATTACAAGTTTGGGGTGAACGTAATGACATCCCTGTGATTGCTCAGCACACTGGTGCTGACAGTGCCTCTGTTATTTTTGACGCGATCAGTGCAGCCAAAGCACGAGGAGCTGACGTCTTAATTGCTGATACCGCAGGCCGACTACAAAATAAAGCGCATTTAATGGAAGAGCTGAAAAAAGTGGTTCGTGTGATGAAAAAACTAGACGAAAATGCCCCACACGAAGTTATGCTAACTATTGATGCTGGCACTGGACAAAATGCTTTAAGCCAAACGCAATTGTTTGACGACGCTGTAGGTTTAACAGGGTTAACATTAACAAAACTTGATGGAACAGCAAAAGGTGGTGTTGTATTTGCTGTTGCGGATAAGTATGGTATCCCTATTCGTTACTTAGGTGTTGGTGAAGGTATCGACGATTTACGTCCATTTAATGGTGATGACTTTATCGACGCATTATTTAGCCAAGAAAAATAATAAAAATTAATGATACGCTTTAATCAAGTAAATAAAACTTATCCAGGCGGCTTTGTTGCGTTAAATAATGTCAATTTTAGCCTTGCTGCTGGAGAAATGGCTTTTTTGACCGGACACTCAGGTGCCGGGAAAAGTACTTTATTAAAGCTAATGTCGTTGATGGAAAAGCCAACAAGTGGCACTGTGCACATCAATGGTGTTGATTTATCGAAAGTAACGTACAAGCAAATACCTTTTATTCGCCGCGGTATAGGAATGATTTTTCAGAATCATAACTTATTGATGGATAGAACAGTATTTGACAATGTTGCGTTACCTTTGGTGATTGAAGGTTTTAGCCATAAAGAAACCAAAAAACGTGTTGAAGCTGCTCTAGAGAAGGTACATTTGTCGAGCAAACTTAGATGTTTTCCTCACATGCTTTCTGGCGGTGAGCAGCAGCGAGTCGGTATTGCTCGTGCACTTGTTAATAAGCCTCCTATTTTATTGGCAGATGAGCCAACTGGAAACCTTGATCCCAAACTTTCGTTAGAAATTATAAAGCTTTTTGAAGAGTTTAATGATCTAGGTGTTGCTGTTTTGATTGCAACACATGATCTTGGGCTTATCGCTCGATTGAAGTACCGTACCCTAACATTAAAACAAGGCGCAATGATCAACGACGGGTTAATGGAAGGTTTGCAAGGAGTGCACGATGACGCGTAAGGCAAATAATGGGGCTAAGCAAGACAACAAGCACGCCGCCGGCTTTTTAGGCCGCTTTATTGCCTACCTAGTTAGACATGCACAACAAGCGGTTGGTAGTTTGGGAGATCTGTGGCGCAACCCGTTCACGTCAGTGATGACAATTCTGGTGCTAGGTATTAGTTTAACGTTACCTGCTACTCTGCACGTGTTTGTCAAAAATGCTAATGCCATTTCGCAACAATGGAAATCAGCATCGGAAATCACTTTATTTTTGAAACTTTCAGTGAGTGAAAGTAATGCACAACAATTTGTTCAGCGAATTTCGCTCTATCCAGAAGTCGCATCGGTAGAGTATATTTCAGCAACACAAGCTTTAGATGATTTTAAGCATAACTCCGGTTTTGGTCAGGCTCTGGACTATTTGTCGGCTAACCCATTACCTGCAACAGTGTTAGTGACTCCGACAAACCGAGCTAGCCAAGTTGAGGCGGCGACAGAACTGTTACAAAAGCTGCAAAGCGAACGAGAAGTTGAACAAGGTAAACTAGACCTAGAGTGGCTAACACGTTTACAAGCTATGGCTACGTTAATTGAAAACGTCGTGATAGGCATCGCAGTATTACTGTGTTCATCTATTGTCTTGATCATAGGTAACACCATTCGATTGGCCATTTTAAACGAGCGAGAAGCGATTGCAGTTATGAAACTGGTTGGAGCAACTGACAGTTTTATTCAACGACCTTTCCTTTATTCAGGTGCTTGGTATGGCATATTGGGAGGAATGGTAGCTGTTTTATGTGTCGCCGGCTTAGTCGAATATTTTTCAATGTCATTAATCGAACTTACCGACTTATACCAAAGTGACTATACACTGATTGGTTTAAGCAGCTCAGATATGCTTTCGCTTATCGGATTTGCCATTTTACTTGGTTTGTCTGGCAGTTATATCTCTGTTAGAAAGCACATTCGCGCGATTGAGCCTACAGCAGAATAGATGACCGGTTAAGCACACTGTCTGCCCAGTTTAATGCGGTTTGATGACTTTGGAAGCAACACTCATCAGGTAACCCTCGCTCGATATTAAACCGGCTGGCATTTTCCCAATCACCACGCTCTACCAATTGACTCAGATGCAAATATTGATGCAAGTAGTTATCCTGGTTGAGCAGCGCAGATTTGATATCAACATGCAGTGGTAACACTTCTAAAACATGCTCAAGATCATGGTCCAAAATGCCATCCACTAACGATAGCAACCCTGTTAAAAACGCTTTAGGTTGATGCTCTTCTTGCAAGGCTTGTTTTTCAGAGAGTAATTCACAAAACTTCGCACGCACCAGTGATAGCCTTGTTATTTCGGTGCACTTGTTTTGTGACAAATTGGACAATGCTAACAAAGAAATAAAACGTTTAAGATCCGCCTCACCGATATAAACCAGCGCATGTTTAAGTGAAGATATTTCTTGGGTCAGCCCGTAGTAAGCACTATTAATAAATCTTAATAATTTATAGGTTAAGCCAGGATCGCTAGCAAATATTTCTGTTATGCGAGGTAGGTTTAGTTTCTGCTGGGTGGTTTCACCAATTAAACTGATCAAATTACGTTTATCGGTGAGAACTTTTCGTTGTTTAACCATTTCGGGCTTCGCAAAAAAGTATCCTTGAAACAGTGTAAAGCCCAGTTGTTTTAACTGCTCAAATTGCTCTCTATCTTCCACTTTCTCAGCAAGTAAGGTGATATTTTTAGCTTCTATTGTGGCAAGTGCACATTGAATATCGGCAATAGATAAGGCTAAAACGTCGACTTTAATAATATCAATTAAAGGCAAAATTGGCTGCCATCTGGCATCAAAGTCATGATCGTCAAGTGCTAGCTTGTAGCCTTTTCGTTTTAGCTCCGTTAAAGCGTCAATTAACTCTGGTGTCAGCTGCACATCTTCTAAAATTTCAATAACAATATTGTCGGGGCTTAAGAAACTGGGGAAATGTTGAACTAAGGCATCAGAGTGAAAGTTAACATAAGCAGGTAAGCCATTGGTGATTTTATCTAGCCCAAGCGTCAAATGATTGTTAGTGAGAATATTTGATGTTGCTTTATCAGGATCGATATTTGGGAAGCTGTTACTTTGACCATCTCGAAAAAGTAATTCATAGGCAACGACTTTTTGTTTGCTGTCTAAAATAGGCTGTCGAGCGACATAAGAATACATATTTTATTGTTATCCAAACTTCATTAAAACCTAACAATACTAGGGAATATCTTTAATTGGACTGAATTAAAAGTAAGATTGCTACTGCCCTAATCTATTGTTATACAACAATTAGTCGGGATTCTATCACATAATGTCACAAAAACGTCAAAGAGGATTGAAACTTATTAGTGTAAGCTCGTGTCTATTACAAGAAATAAGTTATTCTGCGAATTGACGCACATTGGCATTTTTGCTATCGATCATTGTGGTTGTGTGTGCTACTATCGCGAACAGACGTAAGAAAAAGGGTTTTATAAATGAGTGAAACAATGCAATCCATGGCACTAACGGTGCCACAAAGCGGCAGCATTGAAGCCTATGTGCAGTCGGCGTACGGCATTCCAATGCTAACGGCTGAGCGCGAGCATGAGCTAGCAACTCGTTTACACGATGATAACGATTTGCAAGCAGCTCAAGAGCTGATCATGTCTCATTTGCGTTTTGTTATTCACGTTGCAAAAGGATATGCTGGTTATGGCTTAGCGCAAGCTGACCTGATCCAAGAAGGTAATGTAGGTTTAATGAAGGCAGTTAAGCGTTTTAACCCTGAAATGGGTGTTCGCTTAGTTTCTTTTGCCGTTCACTGGATCAAAGCGGAAATACATGAATTTGTATTACGCAATTGGCGAATTGTTAAAGTTGCAACGACTAAAGCACAACGTAAATTATTTTTTAACCTACGTAAAAACAAAAAGCGTTTAGGTTGGTTTAGTAATGCTGAAGTTAGTCATGTAGCTGAATCGCTAGGTGTTAGTGAAAAAGACGTGATGGAAATGGAATCACGCATGACAAGCCAAGATCAGACGTTTGAAATGTCAAACGATGATGATGACAACGCTGCGGGCAGTAATTTTGCACCTGCTCAATACTTAGAAGATGCAGACTCTGATATTGCTGTTCAAGTTGAAGAAAATAACTGGGAACAACATGCTAACAAGCGATTAGCCAATGCGTTAGTTGCACTTGATGATCGTAGTCAGGACATTATCAAAACTCGTTGGTTAGACGAAGACAAAGCAACATTGCAAGAGTTGGCTGATAAATATCAAATTTCAGCGGAGCGTGTTAGACAGTTAGAAAAAAATGCGCTTAACAAACTTAAAAATGGTATGGCAGCGTAAATTTAGCTAAATAGTTATCTAATAAAAAACCGGCTAAGCCGGTTTTTTTGTACCTTTTTAAAAGGTTTTACATTATTTATGCAAATAATTGATGGTTTTTTACACACCGCTCTGGAAAAAGTTGTCAAGTTTGTTAGACTATCCGACCAATAATAATACTAATAATGTAAGGTTACGCCTTAGATGGACGTAAAGGCTAGTTCGGATATACAGGCAATACGACAATTACCTAAATTAAAGTCGTTACTGAAAAAATATCGTCAAGTAAAAACTATGCAATCGGGATTGTTGCGTTTGTCTGAGTTGGCAAGCACTGTAACCGACATGTCCTCCTTTTATTGTGCTCTTGAGTCTGTGATAAAAAGTTTACTGATCACTGACAGCTTTCATATTGTATTATTGAACCAATCTCGTCAGCTTTCTCTAGCTTATTCTCATAATAGTAAAGAGGAACGTTTATTATCACATTTAGAACAAAACCATTGGCATAAAAGCCTAACACATATGGTATTTGATGAATGTGAAGCATTTCATTGTAGTGCTGCAGAGCGTATGGCATTGGCCAAGGCTGAAAAAATTGCCCTCTATGGATCATCATGTGTTGACTGGCTTGGAGTACCACTTAAGCGGGGTCATCAAGTAATCGGTGTAATTGCCTTACAAAGCTATGATAGTAAGTTATATTTTGATGACCGAGACAGCCAGCTTTTACAATTTATCGCTGAACACCTTGTAACTGCTATTGATCGTGTTCGTAGCAGAGAACTACTAGAGCAAAATATTCGTCAAAGAACGCAAAAGCTGACTGATACTAATCGTAAATTACAGCAAGAAATTGCCGAGCGACAAAAAGCGGTAAAAATTTATAAAGCTATGTTAGCTATTTCTGAAATCTCAGCTAACAATCAGCCGATAGAGCACTTTTATCGCGCCATTCACGATGAAATTAAAACCTTATTACCGGCAGAAAACTTATATATTGCCCAGTTGTCTGATGATGCAACGGAGTTAAGTTTCCCCTATTATCACGACGAAAAGCTGCAACCACCTAAAACACGATTACTGGCTAATGGCTTAACTGAATTAGCGATTAATACTGGTGTGCCATTAATGATCACCAATGGCAGTATTTATACGCTTTCTGAACAAGGTGATATAGAGCAGAAGGTTTTCAGTTTACAGTATCCGTTGGAAAATTTACCAAAAGCTTGGTTAGGTGCCCCGTTAATTGAACAAGACCGTATTGTTGGTGTGTTAGCGATTCAGCACTATCAAAATATTCATGCTTATTGTTACAGCGATTTAGAGCTTGTACGTTTTGTTAGCCAGCATATTGCGGCAGCGGTAACTCGTATCAAAGCGCAAGAGGCCATACAGCGAAGCCACGATGAGCTTGAACGTATGGTAAATAAACGCACTCAAGAGTTACAGGCAAGTAATTTAAATTTACGCATGCAGATGGAAGAGCGCAGAAAAGCAGAGCAGCAGTTGTATTTTGAAGCGCACCATGATGCTTTAACACGTCTGCCCAACCGAGCGATGTTTTCTGACCGACTTACCTACGCACTGCGTCATGTAAAACGTCATCCAAATCATCGATTTGCGGTGTTATTTATCGACTTAGATCGCTTCAAATTAATCAATGACACCATTGGACATCACGCCGGGGATGAATTTTTAAAAGAAATTGCTAGGCGTTTGACCAAATGTGTTAGAGATAATGACATTCTTGCACGATTAGGTGGTGATGAATTTGTTGTGTTACTTGACTCATTGCAATCTCAAGATGATGTTGAAGAAGTTGCTTCTCGTATTATTACCGCGATAGAAAAACCGTTTGATATTGAAGGGCATACTCTATATTCCAATGCCAGTATTGGTATTGCGCTATGTAACCATCATTATCAAGACGCCAATGAAATATTACGCGATGCCGATGCTGCTATGTATCAAGCAAAAGGCATGGGCCGTGGCCGATATGTGTTTTTTGATGAAAGCATGCGTGAGCAATTAATGGCGAGTTTAACTTTAGAACAAGAGTTACGCATCGCGATAAAAGAAAAGCAGTTTGAGCTGCACTACCAACAAATATCTGATCTCCATTCAACTAATGCTATTGGGTTTGAAGCACTCTTGCGCTGGCAACATCCAGAAAAAGGCTTGTTAACTCCGAGCGAGTTTCTGTTTATGGCGGAAGAGTCGGGCATGATTCTAGAAATAGAATCATGGGTGATTGAAGAGGTTTGTCAGCAACTTCGAATGTGGCGTGAACATCCTGAATACGCTACGGCATTCATTGGTATTAACTTATCGGGAAGACATCTGACACAAACCAATCAGTTAAATCAGTTAATAGAGGCAATAAAGGCCAACACGGTTGAACCTGAGCGTTTAATTTTAGAATTTAATGAAAGCGCATTTTCACAACATACAGAGTTAGCGCTAAAAGGCTTAAAGAAACTGAAAGCCTTTGGAGTTAAACTTGCTTTAGACGATTATGGCGCAGGTCTTTCATCGTTTAACTTCCTACACAGCTACCCTTTCGAATTCATTAAACTAGATCGCAGTTTAATTCGTTCGATTAGTCACAACGCCGAAAATATTTCGCTAGTTAAAGCCTTACATGAGTTAGGTGGAAAGTTTGGCTATCGCTTAGTGGCAGAAGGAATAGAATCTCAGGAGATGCTAGACAAGTTACATGATGTCGGCTGTGAGTTTGGTCAAGGGTATCATATTGCTAGACCGACCAAGTTTAATCATGACGATGTAGACACTGATTTACCAAAAGCGCGCGCATAGCTTTACTGATAAAACAAAGGATTAATAGCCTTTAGAGAAATAACCTTCTACACGTAAAGCAAGCCCTGGTGTCGTGGTGTAGTTTTCTTCCTCTGGCCATTCAACAAAGGGCTCTATTTCAAAAAATAGCCATTCTTTAACAGCGCTAAAACGATAGCGATAGCTCAAGGTATACTTATCAATAACAAAGCCGTTTTCGCCATTTCGTTCACCTTCAACTTGCAATGCCATGATAGATGCAGCATTTTGTTGAAGCTGCTTTAAACGATAAAAGCCATGTTTCCAGCGAATACCGCTAAACGAATTTGAGCCTCGCACACTGTAATTAACTCTAAGTTGTGACGTTTTATCGATTTGATAGTCGTATTCCATCAATAACTTGGCGCCTAAGCCATCATCAAGGAAATAATAAACTGAAGGCTCGATTTTGAAGCTGTGATTTTCAGACCAATTAAGTCGTCTTTCGTGTTTGGCTCGAACAAAAATATCGCCACCTGAAATACCAATTCTAGATTCAATTCTGCGATTAGATGATTTGCTGTGGGTGATTCGTACAGCGGCCGAAAAGTGATCATTTTCATTGTTTGGCTTGGCGTTCACCGATTCTAGCGGTAAATAGCTTTGATCAAGATCGTCGTCATCAGATAAGATTAAATCCACTTTATCTTTTAAATGAGGCAGTTTAACTTTAATACGAAAGCGGGTGTCAAACTCTCCCAAATCTCTTGCCTTCGGCTCCCAGCCTAGTCGAATACGTGCCGTGGTTTTAGGGGATTCTTGCTCCGAATTTTCATCGATAAAAAAGTTGTCAAACCAAACCGCCGATTGAAATACTGAATCTGACACCGTGCTGTGCAACTTTTCCATCCATCCAATATCATCTGTCTTTACTTTGTTAGCGTTGTTAGCTTTGACGCAATCACTATCAGCAGGTAATTTGGTAGTACGTTGATTTTTATCGTTAACTTGAGTGTTTTCCTGGGCATAAATACCCTGTGAGAAAAATAAAAGCGACAGCAATAACAAACGCTTAACCACAGTCCTTGAAATGGATGAATACAATGTCCTAAATCCCTCGTAAATTAGCTGATGCAAACAGGTGCTTTTTTTAAATATAACTTTATAATGACCTTAATTGAATTATAGGAGTTTTTTTCATGGGCGGAATAAGTATTTGGCAATTATTAATTGTCGCCTTGATCATCGTTTTATTGTTTGGCACCAAAAAGTTACGTGGCTTAGGATCAGATTTGGGATCTGCGGTTAAAGGTTTTAAGAAAGCCGTTACCGATGAAGATAAAGAAGATAAACCAACGGAAGCAATCGCTGATCGCTCTGCACAAGAGACTAAAGCTGAAAACAAAGACAAAGAAAAAGCATAACTATGTTTGATATCGGTTTTTGGGAGTTACTGCTAATTTCCGTCATTGGTTTAGTGGTACTCGGGCCTGAACGCTTGCCAGTTGCTATTCGTACCGTTAGTGGCTGGATCAAAAGTGTCAAAAATTTCAGTAGTCATGTACAAAATGAAATTACACAAGAGCTCAGAATTCAGGAGCTACACGCCGATCTAAAAAAGGCGGAGCAATCTCAGTTTGAGTCAATGAGTCCTGATGTCGCAGAATCTGTGCAAGCACTAAAAGATGCTGCCGCTTCTGTACAAAAACCATATGAAAAAAATACTGATAACGCGAGCAATTCAGAGCAAACGCAACTCAGTGATAACGATAAAAAATAAGTTAAAATTGGCCCTCGATGGATAACTCACCTCAACATACACTTTTTGATCATCTGCTTGAGTTGCGTGACCGTATTTTACGTATGGTGCTCGCAGTTTTAATCGTATTCTGCTCAATGGTGTATTTCGCCAATGATATTTATGAATATGTATCAAAACCTCTACTTGCAGTAATGCCAGAAGGTGGACAAATGATTGCAACTGATGTTGCTTCGTCGTTCTTTGCGCCATTTAAATTAACTATGGTGTTATCTTTATTTGTCGCCATGCCATATATTCTCTATCAAGTATGGGCGTTTATTGCGCCTGGTTTGTATCAAAATGAAAAACGTTTTGTTGCACCGCTGCTTTTTGGTAGTAGCTTTTTATTTTATGCCGGCATTACTTTTGTCTACTTTGTCGTATTCCCACTCGCTTTTGCTTTTTTTACTTCTGTAGCGCCAGAGGGTGTCAATATCGCAACAGATATTAGCAGTTACTTAAATTTTGTTTTAAAACTGTTTTTTGCTTTTGGTTTGGCTTTTGAAATTCCGGTCATCATATTGTTATTGTGCTGGACAGGTTTTACTGATCCACAAAGTTTAAGAGCGAAAAGACCTTATATGATAGTGGGGGCATTTGTAATAGGAATGCTACTAACTCCCCCTGATGTAATATCACAAACCTTGCTGGCAGTTCCCATGCTGTTGTTGTTTGAACTTGGAGTATTTTTAGCTGGCATCTATCAAAAAAAAGAGAACGAGGAAGACTGTTCCGAGGAAGCCAAACATGAGTAAAAAATTAACAAGCGTAGCATTTATTGTTTTATTGTTAATCACGGGAAAAACTTGGGCTGATGATTTAGTTGCCATTAAAGCGTGTGCACAGATTGAAGACAGTTTAAAAAGGCTAGTTTGTTACGATGAGTCGGTGAATACGCTTATCGCCAAGCAAGCGCAAATCTCTCAAAAGAAAACTGATATAAAACCAGAAAAAACCAAACCTTCAGTAAAAAAACAGCCTGATATAACGAGTGAAAAAACACCAATGCCTGTTGATAAAAAAGAGCAATTTGGCATTGAACATGTTCAAAATAAACAGAAGCAAGCTGTTGAAGAAATTGAAGATCAAGACGTAATTTATATTGTTAAGTCGCTTGATAAAAATATAAAAAAACGCTGGGTGATCACCTTTGAAAATGGACAAGTGTGGCAGCAAAATGATTCGGAGTACCTCAAATTATCAGCAGGTGATACGGTGATTTTATCTAAGGGCTTGTTTGGCGCTATTCATCTTAAAAAAGATGGTTCAAATCGTAGAATTAAAGTTAGGCGACAAAAATAACATTGATTGATATTGGGGTTAATCTAACCAGTAACCGATTTGATAAAGATCGGGAACAAGTGATCACCAGAGCACAGGAAGCTGGTTTATCGGCGATCCTGCTTACTGGCACTAATGTTAGTGAGAGTAAGCACGCTGCAGAGCTTTGTTCGATGAACCCTCAATTTATGTTTAGCACCGCAGGTGTACATCCTCATGATGCAGATAATGTTAGCAATGGCTATTTAGCTGACCTTGAGCAACTTGCTTTGTTACCTCAAGTAAAAGCCATTGGTGAATGTGGATTAGACTTTAACCGAAATTTTTCAACACCAGAAAACCAGCAACGTGTTTTTGCCGAGCAAGTCGCGTTAGCTCAACGTTTGTCTATGCCTTTATTTTTGCACCAAAGGGACGCTTTTCAAGCTTGGTTTGCTATTCTCGAACCTTATTTATCATCTATTCCTGCTATGGTTGCGCATTGTTTTACTGGCAATGAGGCAGAGTTAAAACAATGTTTAGAAGCTGGTATGTATATTGGAATTACTGGCTGGGTATGTGATGAACGACGTGGAAAACCATTGTTTGATATTGTTAAACATATTCCGCTTGACCGTTTAATGATTGAAACAGACGCGCCTTATTTAACACCAAGGAATATTAGACCAAAACCCAAAAGCAGTAGAAATGAACCGGCTTTTTTACCCTATGTTGTAACAAAGTTGGCCGAAGCCATGTCTTGTAGTGAACAAGATATCATTGAGTACAGCACGCGTAATAGTGCACGAGTATTTGCTTTGGAGTAGTTATGGATTTTTATACTCGCACATTGGTTTGGTGTTTTGTACTGTGTTTTTCAGTATTTAAAAGTAATGCCAGTACAACAACCAATGAGATCAACCAAGAGTATTTCGTACTGCCATCAGCTATTTCACAGCAACTAACTGACAAAAATATCAGCTCGATTAGTCCAGAACGCTGGATTGGCTACCAATCTTCTGCAATTCAATTAGCGGAAGGAAAAAATTGGCTTGCTGTTCGATTACACAATAACTCAGCTCAGTCACTGGAGAGAGTGCTAGTTATTGATGGTAGGCAGTTTGTATTCAATGAAGCGATTTATCGGTTAACTGGCGATACCCAGCTTAACTCACATCCTAGTGAGCATCGTATAAATAATCTAATTTATAGCCACTTAACCTTGTCACCTAATGAAACTGTTACGTATTACATACAAGTGCACTCAAGGGCTGAGAATAAAGTTAATCTTACCTTATTAGAGGAAAGTGCGTTTGAAGCGCGATTAACGACTGACTATTTTACCTCAGGAATAGCCATTGGTGGCATTGGAGCTATTGCCATTGTATTAGTTTTCGTTTTTTTCGCCACAGCGAATAAAACCATTTTGTTGTTAACCGGTTACTTTTGTTTGTTGGCAATCAATTTAGCGGTAATGCACGGAATTAACTTATATAGCTTTTACCCTGAATATCAAAATGTTCAGGGGGTTGAGTTTCCAATATTTACTTCGTTGAGTGCTTTAGCCATTTTATGGTTTAGCAGTGAGTTGTTTACGCTCAAAACGACAAATAAAAAACTTTATCTCGTTTACTACGCATTTGGTTTGAGCATGCTGGTAAATGTCGCTTTGAGTTACTTTTTGTCTTTTGATACCAACGTAATGTTATGCAATGTTATTTATCACATTGTCACCATTCTTTTGTTGCCGTTGGTCATACATTTATGGCGCATTAAACACTCGCTGGCGCACCTATTTACTGTTTTTGTGTTGTTACAAGCTTCAGCGAGTGTGCTTAATGTATTGTTTTATGGAATATTTGAGCTTAATGCAGAGCTTTTTACCATAGGTTATTGGCTAACAGGTTTACTGATCATCTTTATCATGGCACGACAGGCTAGTTTGGAAATTAATGCAAAACAAGTTGCCCAAAAAGCAGCATTGAAAAATGCACTAATGTCTCGTCAGGCGCAAGATGAATTACTGTCTTTACAAGAAGAAACTCAGGAGCAGCTCGAGCAACGTGTTCAGGAACGTACCTTAGAGTTAAACATCGCTTTGCAAGAGCTTGAAGAGGCTAATCGAGAACTAGAACAAAAAAATACCATCGACGAACTTACCGGCTTATTTAACCGTCGTTATTACGATCAAAAGCTACTGGCTGAGTTTCGCCGCAGCCGAAGAAACTTAACACCACTAAGTTTAGTGGTGATAGACATAGACCATTTTAAAACCATCAATGATCAGTTTGGTCATACTGGCGGTGATACTTGTTTGATTAAGTTGGCAAAACTTATTAAACAATGCCTACGTCGCAGTTCTGATATTGGTTGCCGATATGGTGGGGAAGAGTTTTGTTTAATATTGCCTGAAACCGATACTGATGGGGCAATATCAATTGCAGAAGAATTGCGCAGACAAGTGGTAACAACTTCATTTTCTATAGAACAACATTCAATATCGTTAACCATTTCATGTGGTGTTAGTACTTACAAACAACAGTCGGATGTTAATCCAATCGATATTTTTAATGCGGCAGATAAAGCCTTGTATCAAGCGAAAGAAAACGGTCGAAATCAAGTTAAAGAATTCGCAATTACTGCCACGTAATGACTTTTAAGTTTTGAGGAGATTTTTATGAGTGCCCATTTTGGTCAATTTCCAGCACGTCGTATGCGCAGAATGCGCCGCGATGACTTTTCTAGACGTTTAATGGCTGAACATCAGTTAACGGTGAATGATTTAATTTACCCAGTATTTGTCCTTGAAGGTGAAAACCAACGAGAAGCCGTTGCGTCAATGCCAGGTGTTGAACGCAAAAGTATCGATCTGTTGCTAGAAGAAGCTCAAGAGCTAGTTGACTTAGGAATTCCTGCAATAGCTATTTTCCCTGTGACACCCGATGATAAAAAGTCATTGATGGCAGAAGAAGCCTATAATCCAGAAGGTTTAGCCCAACGCACGGTTCGAGCGTTGAAAGCAAAATTCCCTGAATTAGGTGTTATTACCGATGTCGCGTTAGACCCGTTTACGGTACATGGTCAAGACGGTATTTTAGGTGAGCAAGGTAAAGATGAAGGTTATGTGTTAAACGACATCACGACCGAAGTTTTAGTCAAACAAGCGTTATCTCACGCCCAAGCTGGTGCTGACGTCGTTGCACCTTCTGACATGATGGACGGGCGCATTGGTGCTATTCGCGAAGCATTAGAGAGTGCCGGACATGTAAATACACGTATTTTGGCTTATTCTGCTAAATATGCCTCTAACTACTACGGACCATTTAGAGACGCAGTAGGCTCTGCAGGTAATATCAAAGGTGGTAACAAGTACTCTTACCAAATGGACCCTGCAAATAGCGATGAAGCCATGCATGAAATTGCACAAGACCTAGATGAAGGTGCAGATATGGTAATGGTAAAACCTGGTATGCCTTATTTAGATATCGTACGTCGAGTAAAACATGAATTTAAAGTACCGACCTATGCTTATCAAGTCAGTGGTGAATACGCCATGCATATGGCTGCAATTGAAAATGGCTGGTTAGCTGAAAAGCCTTGTGTGATGGAAGGTTTGTTGGCTTTTAAGCGTGCAGGTGCCGATGGTATTTTGACTTATTTTGCAAAAAAAGTGGCCTACTGGCTAAAAGAAGACAAATAAGTTGAATAATGAAGGCAAAATTCACTATGCCGCACTACATGGTGCGGTATTGTTATTTGCCTTATCTGGTTTATTTGCCAAGTGGCTATCAATATCTGCGATAGATATTGTCTTTGGAAGAGCATTTTTTGCAGCACTTGCGCTATTTCTTTTTATTAAATGTTCAAGAAATACCGGGTTTTATGTTTCTCAAAAATTGCTATTGGCATTAACGTTAAGTGGTGCACTATTGGCTGCTCACTGGACGAGCTTTTTCCATGCTATTCAGCTAGCAAATGTGTCATTAGGGTTGATCACTTTTGCCACGTTCCCTGTGATGGTCAGTTTGTTAGAGCCACTTTGTTTTAAAGAATCATTTAAAATGATTCGGCTTGCTCAAGCTGCTTTAACTGTATTTGGTGTTTATTGGGTTATACCTCAGGTAGGTATTAGTGAAGAGCAAGTGCAAGGATGTTTATGGGGATTATTCTCTGCGTTTACCTTTGCCATTTTAACGTTGGTTAATCGAAAATTTGTTGTCAGTCAGTCCGCCAAAATTGTCGCTTGTTATCAAAATGCTGTAGCAGCCCTACTTTTACTCCCTTTCATTTCTTTTTTTGATATCTTACCGTCAGGCAATACCATGCTGGGGCTTTTAGTGTTGGGTGTTATTTTTACCGCACTGTCGCATTCATTGTTTAATTTTTCGTTGAAAAAGCTATCTGGCCATACTGCATCGGTTGCGGTGAGTTTAGAGCCGATTTACGGCGCAATTGCTGCATATATCTTGTTGGCTGAACCTTTAACAGGTGCTTTTATTTTTGGTGGAAGTGTAATTTTACTGAGTAACTATTGGGTATTAAAAAGTCACTAGCACTGAATCGTTAAGGCTAGCCCTAAAGCTGCAATATGATCGGCTTCTTGAAGCAATTCATCGGCAATAAGCGGGTGCTTTACAAGCCAAGGTTCGGGTAAACACAAAAATATTTTGTTGTTTTTGGCATAACAGCTGTAATGAGGTAAAACATCATCTTTACGTCGACGGCACAATATCACTGAAAGTCGCAAAATTGCTAATAGCTTATAAGCTTCTTCTAGATCACAGCAGGCTTGTTGCTGCAAAGCATGAGTATCGATATCACCTTTGTATTGTTGGACCAAACAAGACAAAAGTTGCTTTTCTGCTACGTCAAAACCAGGCAAATCCGAGTGATTGATGATATAGGCATTATGTTTTTGATGATGTTTAAAGTCGATCAGCAAGCCAATTTCATGTAGCTGGCATGAAGCTTTTAATAAACTTAGGTTATTAGCATTTTGCAGTTGCCACTCATCCTTTACGCTGCCATATAAGCTGAATGCTTGTGTTAACACTGTATTAGCGTGCTGTTTATCAACATGGAAACGCTCCATTAAGGAGTTGACCGCGTGTTGTCTGATATCGGTTTCTCGATGTGCTGGTAGCATTTGATAGAGCAGCCCTTCACGCAGCGCGCCACTAGATATTTGCAGTTTGTCGACGGCAAATTGGTCAAACAATGCGATAAGAATAGCTAAGCCGCTAGGAATTACGACCGCACGTTCGGTAGTTAATCCTGCTATGTTTATTGCTGAAATATGTTGTTGATTAATAAGCTCTTGTTTAACTTGGGTTAAATAATCACGAGTAATGATCGGCGCTTTACCGGAAAACAACAGCATTTCAGCTAAGGCTTGCATAGTACCAGAACCACCTAACGTTACTTGCCAACCGATATTTTGATAACTTTGTACATAAGGTGAAATTAATTGGGCAGCGTGTTGAATGGCTTGCTCAAAAGCGTTGGCGGTGATTTTTTGCTCGGGGAAAAACTGCGTTAAAAAGGTTACGCAGCCAATATTTAAACTGACCACATTGAGCGGTGTCGTCCCTTGGCCAACGATGATTTCTGTACTGGCACCGCCAATATCAAACACTAATCGATTTTCTGGACCGCAACTGGTAAATGCAACACCTTGGTATATGTATTGTGCTTCTTCTTCGCCAGTAAGCAGTTGAATATTTTGCCCAAGAACTTTATTGGCTTGTTGAAGAAATTCATCTTTGTTGGCTGCGAGCCTAACAGTTGCGGTGGCAACTATTTTGACATTTTCTTTGGGAATATCTTGTAAACGTTCAGCAAAAAAGCTTAAACACTCTAGGCCTCTGGCAATAGCCGCTTGTGATAAGTGATTATTGCTATCTAAACCTGATGCTAAGCGTACTTTACGTTTTACTTTATCGACAATTTGTACGCTGTCGGCTAACTGTCGTGTAATTAACATATGAAAGCTGTTTGAACCGAGGTCGATAACAGCATAAAGAGGAGAAGGTTGTTTACAGCTATCCATATGTTGTACTACGTGCTAGTTTTTGCGTCTATTGCCGCCTGTTTTTCCACGATTTAAACCACCATTATGGGGTTTATGGCGCCTATACCTTGGTTTAGGTGTTGGAAAATCAGTGATCAAGGCGTCAGGATCATATTTACTGACTGGTAGAGTATGTTCAATATACTCCTCAATCGCCGGTAAGTTAAAGACATATTCTTCACAGGCAAAACTGATGGCGTGACCAGTAGCACCGGCGCGTCCTGTTCGACCTATACGATGAACGTAATCTTCACAATCATCAGGTAAATCATAGTTAAAAACATGAGTTACTTGTGGAATGTGTAAACCACGAGCCGCTACATCTGTTGCAACTAAAACATCAAGATGCCCTTGGCTAAATTGCTCAAGAATTTTTAAACGTTTCTTTTGAATTACGTCGCCAGTTAACAATCCAACACGAATTTTATCGGCAACTAAATAGTTATAAACGTTTTCACAACTGTGTTTGGTGTTGGCAAAGATGATGGCTTTTTCTGGCCACTCTTCTTCAATTAACGTTTGCAGTAAGTTCATTTTATCTTCGTTAGATGGATAAAATAACTCTTCAGAGATGCGAATATTGGTCTTTTGTTCCGGTTCAATTTCTACGCTAACCGGCTCATTCATGTGTTCAAACGCTAATTCTTTAACTCTGAAAGAGAGAGTAGCAGAGAACAACATGTTCAATCGTTGATTCGGCGCAGGCATACGACGGAATAAATATCGAATGTCTTTGATAAAACCCAAATCAAACATACGGTCAGCTTCATCTAGGACCACGGCCTCTATTTTATCGAGCTGAAACACACCTTGTTTAAAATAATCAATGAGTCGGCCACAAGTGCCGATCAAAATATCTACACCTTGTTCCAATACTTGACGTTGTGATTCGTAACCCTCGCCCCCATATACAATACCAAGGCGTAAGCCAGTTGATTTTGCCATAGCCAAAGCATCTTTATGGATTTGAACTGCCAACTCACGAGTTGGTGCCATAATAAGAGCTCTAGGTTGGTTATGATCAACAGAAGTGTTTTTTAGAAGTTGGTGGAATGTAGCTGCAAGGAAGGCAATTGTTTTACCTTCGCCAGTTTGTGCTTGGCCAGCGATATCTCGACCTTCTATAAGCACGGGTAAGGACTTTGCTTGGATATTGGTGCATTGCTCAAATCCCATGGCATGTAGTCCCTCAATAACCTTGGGTGCTAAATTAAGGTCAGAGAATTTTTTGTCTGATAAATGTGTCTTATTCATAGCCGCTAAGCTTAACAGGTTGTTGATTTAATAAATACTGCCAATTGAATAATTCGTTAGATTTGCTTTAAATTGGGCTTGAATCAAGACGGTTATTCAACATTTAACGCTATTTTGGCGAAGTAAACGAATATATTCTATAAATTTTTATTTATAGCAATTCACTTAGATACGGGTATAATCTCGAACAATTGGCAACTAGCCAAAAAGAACGGAGAAAGAAATGAGCGATAAAATTATTCAACTGAGCGACGATAGCTTTGAATCTGATGTATTAAATGCAGAAGGCTTAGTATTAGTTGATTTTTGGGCAGAATGGTGTGGTCCTTGTAAAATGATTGCCCCGCTGCTAAATGACATTGCTGAAGAATATGACGGCAAACTTGTTGTAAGCAAGCTGAATATTGACCAAAACGCTGACACGCCACCAAAATTTGGTATTCGTGGCATTCCAACTTTACTACTGTTTAAAGGTGGTAGCGTTGTTGATACTAAAGTTGGCGCTTTATCAAAAACACAATTAAAAGAATTTATTGACGCAAATCTATAATTTCTTAAAGAAAGGCTCGTAAAATACGAGCCTTTTTAATTTCTGATATGTTCAGGCTTTACGCATTTATATTTTAATGCTAACTTTATATTTCAACTGAAAAGAACATTTCTTCTTTAACTCAACATCTATTCAATAAACAAAGCCAGCAGGCACATTAAAAACGTTTAAAAGTTTAAGAACCTCATTATGAATCTTACCGAACTCAAACAAAAATCTATCAAAGAACTACTCGCCTTAGCCGAGTCAATGCAACTAGAGCACTTAGCGCGTAACAGAAAGCAAGATATTATTTTTGCGATCTTAAAAGCACACGCAAAAAGTGGTGAAGACATCTTCGGCGGCGGCGTATTAGAAATATTACAAGATGGCTTCGGCTTCTTGCGTTCGGCAGACTCATCTTACCTAGCTGGCCCTGACGACATTTACGTATCACCTAGTCAAATTCGCCGCTTTAGCATGCGTACAGGTGACACCATACAAGGTAAAATTCGCCCACCAAAAGATGGTGAGCGTTATTTTGCACTGTTAAAGGTGAATGAAGTTAACTCTGACAAGCCAGAGAACTCACGCAATAAAGTGTTATTTGAAAACTTAACACCAATCCATGCAAATCACCGTTTAGGTATGGAGCGTGGTAATGGCTCTACGGAAGATATCACTGCTCGTGTTCTTGATCTTGCCGCACCAATTGGTAAAGGTCAGCGTGGTTTGATTGTTGCTCCGCCAAAAGCAGGTAAAACATTATTACTACAAAATATCGCGCAGAGCATTACTTACAATCATCCTGAATGTGAAGTTATGGTATTGCTAATTGATGAGCGTCCAGAAGAAGTTACTGAAATGCAACGCTTGGTTAAAGGTGAAGTAGTAGCTTCAACTTTCGATGAACCAGCTAGCCGCCACGTGCAAGTAGCAGAAATGGTGATTGAAAAAGCTAAGCGTTTAGTTGAGCACAAAAAAGATGTAGTTATTCTTCTCGATTCAATTACCCGTTTAGCTCGTGCCTATAACACGGTTATTCCTTCGTCAGGTAAGATATTAACAGGTGGTGTTGATGCTAACGCATTACATCGTCCTAAGCGCTTTTTTGGTGCTGCTCGTAATATCGAAGAAGGTGGTAGCTTAACAATTATCGCTACAGCGTTAATTGAAACTGGCTCTAAAATGGATGAAGTTATCTACGAAGAGTTTAAAGGTACAGGTAATATGGAATTACACCTGTCTCGTAAAATTGCCGAGAAACGTGTATTCCCTGCTATTCACTTTAACCGCAGTGGTACTCGTCGTGAAGAGCTATTAACTAAGCCTGACGAGCTACAAAAAATGTGGATTTTACGTAAAATCGTTCACGAAATGGGTGAAATTGACGCAATGGAATTCTTAATTGATAAATTGGCGATGACCAAAACCAACGATGAATTCTTTGATTCAATGAAACGTAAATAATAAAAGATATACGAGAAAAACGCCGGCTTTAGCCGGCGTTTTTGTTTGTACTTTTCGGTTGCTATTAAAGACTCAATGACGATGCCTGGCGTTGGCACAGGATGGCGTGAATCTCGGCTAAAACAGCTAAAGCAATGCTCTCTGGTGTTTCCCCGCCAATATTTAAACCTATAGGGCCTGCTAGTGGTGTACTTAGGTTTTTTACATCTATTGCGCTAGCTTCAATAACTTGTTGCTTGCGGTGATTAGGTCCTAATAAGCCGAGGTAGCTTGCAGGGATTTGGTGCAGCGTTGCTAATGCTTTGGCATCTAAACTCACGCTGTGACACATAAAAACGATAGCAGCGATCTTATGCTGCTTTGCAAAGTCGGCCAAGGCTTCTACTGTACCGTTTAATATGTGATCAGCCTCTTTAAAATAGGCTTTTCTGGCATTTGCTGGTCTGGAATCCCAGACAGATACAACCCAGCCTAATTGCTTAGCAAGTGAAGAGAGCGGTCTGGCATCGTAACCACCACCAACAATTAACAAGTGCGGATCAGGATAAATATAAGTATGTAACCAGGTGGTGTCGTTTTCAGAGAATAAAGTGGTTTTTCTGTCGACAGACCAACGACCATCATGATCTATTGCTTCAAATTTTCCTACTGCGGGGCGTTGTGTGTCTGGAATTTCCTGCTGATACAAGCCACAGCCTTCATTTTGTAAAGTATCGAATAAAACATCTAGCGCTAAGTAGTGATTATTGTGTGATACCGGCTGCATCAAAATATGCACTATACCGCCACAACCAATGCCCAATTGAAACGTTAAGTCGTCTTCGTCAGTCGCGTCATATGTGACAGTTGTTGCTAACTGAGTTGACATCACTTGTTTGGCTCGACGCTGAATATCCCCCTCCAAACAACCGCCAGACAATAAACCTAATTGCCTGCCATCACCTGAAAACATCATCATGGCGCCAGATTTTCGATAACTTGAACCTTGCGTTTTATACAGAGTACAGAGTACCCAATCTGTTTGATCTTTTAATGGGTACCAGCTAGCTAAAATATCTTTTAACGACGTCGACATAATACGTTATCTACTTCCTTCGGCTGTGAAGCGAATCACACATGACCACCATAGTTACCATAACTTTGATGTTAAATACATGTTTACTCAAAAAGCATTGTCGCAAATTGGTTACAAATTATGTTACCTGATCCAACTTCATTTATGCCTAAAGCTGCCTGAATAGTTAAATGAGGAGAAATAGGCAAGAATAAAATAATTTTAAGCATGACTAAGCAAAAGCGCTTTATTTACACTAAATTTAGAGCGAGTTTTATTTTTATTGACGTCATAGCTAGCGGTTTTTTTGTATTGCCATGCCTATTCAATAAACAACTCGATTGACTGATACATCGTCGCACTGATGAGTATAAACAGTGATAAAGGGGGCTATATGACGATAAATATAAAAGTTAATGGTGTAAATAAAGAGGTTGATGTCACCGAAGATACGCCGCTATTGTGGGTGCTCCGTGACGAGCTTAAATTAACAGGCACCAAATTTGGTTGTGGCATGGCAATGTGTGGCGCTTGTACCGTGCACATAGATGGTAGTGCGCAACGCTCATGTACTATGCCAATAGCTGGAGTAGCAAACAGAGAAATTACCACCATAGAGGCGGTATCCAGCAAAACCGCTAATGCAATCAAAGCCGCTTGGAATGAATTAGATGTTCCGCAGTGTGGCTATTGCCAGTCAGGTCAAATCATGAGCGCAGTGGATCTTCTCACTAAAAACTCGACTCCAACTGATAGTGATATTGATGCCAGTATGGCGGGAAATGTTTGTCGATGTGCTACTTATAGCCGTATTAGAAAAGCCATCCACTTAGCTGCAGATAAGTTGAAGGAGTAAGTGATGAACGACAAACTCATTGATAAGCCAGTTTCACGTCGCACTTTTTTAAAGGGAACATCGACAAGTTTAGTGATAGGTATGTATTTACCTATGTTAGCGAGCAAGTCGGCGACAGCAGCTCAACCCGTTTCATCTGCAACGGCAAATGCTTTTATTAAGATTCATGCCAACAACACGGTGACAGTTTTAAGTAAACATATTGAATTTGGCCAAGGAACCTTTACTGGCCTTGCGACTTTAGCAGCAGAAGAGTTAGATGCAGATTGGAGTCAAATTCGAGCTGAACATGCACCTGCAGATGTCAAATTATATGTTAATTCCTTGTTTGGTATTCAAGGTACAGGTGGATCTACAGCAATAGCTAGTAGTTATCTAACAATGCGAAAAGCAGGTGCGCATGCAAAACAGTGGCTAAAACAAGCTGCCGCTAAATTATGGCAAGTACCTGTGGAGCGGCTTGAGGTTAATCGCGGCATTATTTTTGATAAAACGACAGGAAAAAAAGCGACATTTGGAGACTTGGTTTCAACCGCTGCAGGTATGGATTCCCCCACCGCGGAGGTTATGTTAAAAACACCAGAGCAGTTTAAGTTAATTGGTAGAGACTTACCGAAACTCGATACTGCAGACAAATCTAGCGGCAATGCGCAATACACAATGGATGTTCATTTAGATGACATGGTTGTTGCTACCGTTGCTCATTCTCCAAAATTTGGTGGTACAGTTGCTTCTTTTGATGCCACTAACACCTTGAAAGTAAAAGGTGTGATAGACGTTAAGCAAATTGCTACGGGTGTAGCCGTCTATGCAACGTCAACATTTGCGGCGATTAAGGGACGACGTGAGCTTAAGATACAATGGGATAATAGCAAGGCTGAACGGCGCTCAAGCAAGGTGTTGTTTAATGACTTTCATCAGTCATTAGCATCATCTGGCAAAGTCGCTGGTGAACGCGGGCAAATAAAAGATGTTTTATCGCAGTCAGAAAATACCATAGAACTGAGTTATGAATTTCCTTATTTAGCTCATGCGCCTATGGAGCCATTAGACGTTGTCGTGCAACATAAAAATGGCGCAGTGACGACATGGTTTGGCAGTCAAATCCCCACCATTGATCAAGCGACAATAGCGCAAGTATTTGGCGTAAAACCTGAAAAAGTACAAATCAATACCTTGCTTGCCGGCGGCAGTTTTGGGCGCAGGACAACGCCAGATTCTGGGTTAGCATTAGAAGCGGCTTTGGTGACCAAAGCGTTCGAAAAACCTGTGCCGGTGAAATTGGTTTGGACTAGAGAAGATGACATTCAAGGTGGTCGATATCGCCCCATGGCGGTTCATAAAGTTAAAGCCACGTATGAGGACAACAATATTCTTGGGTGGCAACAAGAGGTCGCAACGCAATCTATTGTTGCGAATAGTCCCTTTGCAGGAATGATACAAAACGGTATTGATCCAACTTCAGTTGAAGGTGCACACAACCAACCTTATGCTGTTCCGCATTTTCAGGTTAATCTGACGGATATGCATACTGGAGTCCCTGTTTTATGGTGGCGTTCCGTTGGACACACACATACTGGTTACGTTGTCGAAACACTGATTGATACATTGCTAGAAAAAACCAATGCCGATCCGGTGGATGGACGAGTAGCATTACTGGCTGAGTACCCAAGAGAAGCCCAGGTGTTAGTATCAGTGAAAAAAATGGCTGAACAGGCTGGCAAGCCGGCGGTTGGGCGTATGCGTGGTGTCGCTATGGTTAAATCTTTTGGTAGTTATGTTGCACAAATCGCTGAGGTTTCTAAGGGAAGTGATGGTATGCCAAAAGTACATCGAGTTTGGTGTGCGGTAGATTGTGGCGTGGCTGTTAACCCTAATGTGATCCGAGCACAAATTGAGGGCGGCATTGGGTATGGGCTAGATGCTATTTTACATGGTGAAATTACCTTGGCTGATGGAGGTGATGTTAACCAAAGTAACTTCCATAATTATCCAGTATTACGGATTAATGAAATGCCTGAAATTGAGGTGGAGATCATTAAATCAGCGCATGCGCCTACGGGTGTTGGTGAAGTAGGTGTTCCGCCAATAGGTCCTGCTGTCGCTAATGCTTGGCGTCGCCTTACTGGCCAGCAAATAACAAGATTGCCGTTTGCAAAATCGATAAATACTTGAACCACTTGGTATTAAATCCAAAGCCAGCTACTACCCAATAAATAGTGGTAGCTGGCGAATAATTGCCTAATGCTACTTTTAGTTTACCTAATGCTGCAAAGTTCTAGCCTTTATCTTGAGTTAGCGATCAGCCGTTGTAATATGTATTCAGTGTATTAATGTAGCTAGTTGTTATGAAAACAAATTTAACGATGTTTCACTCTTTGCTTGAAGCGCTAGATTGCGCTGGCTTTGAAGGGTTTCGTTCAACTTATTGTCAACAAATCACCTTGTTCAATACTTGTGAATATCAACATCAATGTCCTGTGCTTTATGAACCAGGTATTTTTGTCGTGCTTTCAGGTCGTAAAATTGCCCATATTAATCAACACCCTCTGGAATACGGAAGTGATAACTTATTGATTGTCACCTCGGCTTACCCAATGGAATGTGAAGCATTTATCACTGATGAAGGAGCGTTGTCAGGCTTTTACATTCGTTTAGAGCAAGATATGGTATTTAAAACCATGGAGCTACTAAAGCTCAATGGCTTTAAGGTGGCGGAAGACAGTGAAAACTATCCTCTAGGATTTGACGTCACTAGCAAAACTCCACGACTCGCCGACTGTATCTCTAGGTTATTGCAAGCTTTACATAATAAATTGGAAGCCGAAGCTTTGATAGAAGGTATTTTAGAAGAGTTGTATTTTCTTATTTTAACTAGCCCTCAAGGCCAGATATTAGTCAACTTTGCAACTCAAGATGGCACCTATTACAAAGTGACTAAGGCGGTAAACTTTGTCAATGAACACTTTGATGAAAAAATAAGTGTAGAGCAGTTGGCTGATATTGCTGGTATGAGCACATCGGCTTTTCATCGAGCGTTTAAACTAAGTATTACCGATTCGCCATTGCAGTACATTAAAAAAGTACGGCTTAACCGTGCAAAAAATATGTTGGTCAAAGATGGTGTATCAGCAAGTGAAGCCGCTTTGCAGGTAGGTTATGAAAGCATTTCACAATTTAGTCGTGAATTTAAACGTTATTTTGGCTTGCCACCAAGTCGAGCGATAGAGCTTAGTTACCGCGTGTTTGTTTAATGCCAAAACAGCTAGCAAATTTTGTTTTCCCTTGGGTACTAAAATGAACGGCTCTGGTTGTTAGATCACGTTTTGCCCAATTTTTCTCAAAGGCATAATTGAGCATCCAAGCACCTAGTTGCCCTGCGAGGTGGTTTCTTCTTTCGCTCCAGTCTAGGCAGGCTTTGCATACTGGGCGTTTAGATTGATTTACCTTTTTAAAATCAACGCCTAGTTCACTAAAAAATAGCAGCCCTTTATCCGTTAAAGTCGCTTGGTTTGTTTCTTCTGCGATAAATCCGTGATTTAACAAAGCGTCAAATAAGGCTACTCCTTGCTCCCCTGCTAAATGGTCGTAACATACGCGAGCATGGCGCAATGCTTGGTCTACCGGGCCTGTTTTAATCGAATTTTGTTGAATACTAGCCGATAAGTTAAGCATTTTCTCTACAAGTTCAGCAACATCGACACTGCGAAGCTGAAAATACTTATGCCTTCCTTGTTTTCTAACAACCAGTAACTCGCCTTTTAGCAATTTTGCCAAATGACTACTCGCCGTTTGCGCGGTAACGTCTGCTTCCAACGCCAACTCTGTAGCGGTTAATGCTTTACCTGTCATTAAAGCGGTTAGCATTTTGGCCCTGGCAGGCTCACCTATTAGATTGGCTACAATGGAAATGTCGGGTTGCAACGGCTTGTTCCTTTTTAGCATAGTTCGATAGCGCTCGAAGCATCAGATTTTATGGCACATTAAAGTGGCTCCAAACTTGAAGGAGACTATATTAATGAGCATTACCTGTTTTATCCAATACAAAATTAACCCCTATCAATTGGCAGAGTTTGAACAGTATGCTGATCAATGGGCACAAGCCATTCCTGCTTGTGGTGGGCAGCTCATTGGATATTTTTTACCTCATGAAGGTACCAATGATACGGCATATGGCTTGATAAGTTTTGCTAGCTTAGCCGATTATGAGGTATACCGAGCCAGGTTAAAATCAGATGAACTAGGCCGTGACAATTTTGCTTTTGCCCAAAGCCATCAATTTATTGTTGAAGAAACGCGTCAATTTTTAAAACCTGTTATTAGCACTTATCTAAAGTGCAATGAGGTTAAACCACTATGATAGCGGTGATTTTTGAAGTATCCCCTAAGGCTGATACTAAAGCACAGTATTTAGAGCTCGCAAGAGAGCTACGTCCATTGCTAAACGATATTGAGGGTTTTATTTCGATAGAGCGGTTTCAAAGCTTAAATGACGATAACAAGTTACTGTCGTTATCATACTGGCAAGACGAAGCGGCTATTGAGCACTGGCGCAATAACGTATTGCATCAAGAAGCACAATACAAAGGGAAAAGCGCTCTCTTTGCTGATTTCAGCATTAAGGTTGCCTCTATTACTCGTCAGTATGCAATGCATTCAACTATAGAGTAGGAGTGGAAATGAGTTTGTTAACTTATTTATTTGAACATTTTTATAGCGAAGAACAATTAGTGCAGCGTGCTGGTATTAGTCAAAAGCAGCTGCAATTGTGGCAGTCACAAGCCTTGGTGCCATTACCTGCTTATCGCGTGATGTGTAAGGTGAGTTGCGAGTCGTTTTTTGGTGAGTATCAAGAGCAACAATCACTCAGTTTTTACGCAAAAGGTACAATAGATTGGTTGCAACAAGTTGCTAAGTTGAGTGATGCTGAACAGGCCTACGCGATATTTAAAAGTGAATACCAACAAGTGTTAGATAAGCTAAAAAATGTGTTTGGTCATGAATTTTTCGACACAATAAACCTGGGTGATGATCACATAACATCAGAGTGGCAGCACTTTCTTAATGGTACCTATGGGCTATGCACTAAATCTGGATTGGCACACGATATAGCGGTAAAAGAAAGTTGTATCGGTGTAATAAAAACCTTGTTGGCAAAACAAGCATTAAACGAACATGAATCTAACTTGTTAAATACAGCGGTAACAATGCTCGATCAGGCAAGTGCGCTTTTTGCGCCACATGAACGACAAGGTAGCTCCAGGAAAACATATATCGACGATGTTCGGTGTCAGTTTGAATTAAGTGTTTGACGTAAAATTAAAGCGCTTAAGCATACTCTCGACAAATTAACTCAACATCTTTGATCGACAGAGGCTCTTCAGTTAAGCCACAGACAAAATTGTCTTTCACTGATTGATTAAATTTACACTGCTTACACACACCAAAACCTTTGCGTCCAGACGCTAATTGATAATGGCGCAACGTTGATTTAAGCAGTGTTAACATTGTTTGCTGATCTTGCTCTGGCATCTCACTTATTGCCTGAGTGAATTTTTCTGGTGGCGAGGTAGACGCAATAAACGCTAGGCCAGTACTAGTGACTTTTAAGTGAGTAATGCGTTTATCTACTTCGTCTTTAACTTTTTCGATCAGTCCTTTACTTTCCAGCACCTTCAGTGATTGGGACACCGTGCCTTTGGTTAAACCTAAATATTCTGTGACGGCGATCGGCGTATCGGAATATTTATTACAAATGGACAAAAAATGCAGTGCTTCTTGCTGCACCGGTTGCAATCCCTCAGCCGAACCTGCGACACGTGCTTCTTGTCGGGTCAGGTTTGCCAAACGTTCTATTACATTAAATATATTTTCTTTCATAAGTTGATAGTATCGAGTCAAAACTTGTTTGACAAGTAGAAAAATATTGTGCTTAATAAATAATGTATCGAGTCGAAACTATGTTTATGTATTAGGAGATAATATGAAACTTACAGCAACAATCACAGCTTTAGCCTGTATTTCATTGGCTTATAGCAGCTCAACTGCTGCACATGATAAACACCAAGGGCATATCTTGGCGTCAAAAAGTCCAGAAACCTTAGCAAGCTTTGATATTGTGCATGCAAAAGTAACCACACAAGGTGCTCATTTGGTATTTCAGCAAGCTGTTAATGGAAAAGCAGGTATTGATAAGCCAAAAGCAAATGGCCAATTGGCAGGCGCAGAAGTTTATAGTTATGTGTGGCCAACTACGTTAAACAGTGCATCGGTTGGCTTTGATGCCGATCAAGGCATTCTGGCACTGGCATTAACGATTCATCCTGATTTTGATGATACGCCACTTTATGATGAAGATAATGATGGTAACAAAACCAATGATGGTGACAATTGGCACAGTCATTGGGTGGTTTTGGTACCTGATGACAGTTGCGGCAAAGGAGCACTGAAAGTGAAAGATATTGCAGCTAATACATCACCTAAGTTGCCGGCAACTTGGCCTGAGCTACCGTTATTTATTGACAGTCCAGGGTTTGATTTTTCCATAGAAAACAGCGAAGTGTTGGTAAAAGTACCACTGTCTTCGGTAGGTTTTGCACAAAATTTTTCCTTTGATGGTGTTACTGCGGGTTTAAGGGTTAATCAACAGGTTCATGCGCCACTGTTATGTGTCGCTAAAGTGTTTGATGTTGCCTCGGGAGATTTAAGTTTACCGGGCAAAGTGAAGTAAAGGAGACGAAGATGAATGTTCATGTTTACGACACCCACGTTTATACGATCGCCGGCGAATATATTCATTTTGACGTGCTTGTTGATGATCATAACAAAGACAAAGTACAGCAATTTGCTGAAACGTATCTAAATAGTCTTGGTGTTTCAGTTGATCGTATAAAACAAGGACACTGTAATTTTTGTCACAGTGAATCTGCTAACCCTGAGGTGCAACTTCAAATTGAGCAGCACGGATACAGCATTATCCGTTTATAAAAACAGTGCAGTGCTCAAGCTTTTTATGTGAGCACTGCTGTAACTCCAATAAATGGTCGTCTGGTTCTTATAACTTACAAATCGATTTGATCGGGCTTTCAAAAACAGAAATTTTGAATAATTTGATCTCAATAGCTAAACTTTTGGTCATACATCAGTCGTAAATTATAAGGTTGTTGAATAAATTGCGATCATTTATAAATTCATTAACTACATTTTCTATTGTTTTGTTTTTATTGGTTTTATCATCAAAAGTTGCCTTTGCGGAAATTGTGCTTGGAGTTGTTGGTAAAACTAAGAATGACAGCTTTTACCAACAATCCTTCAAAGGGTGTCAGGCTTATGCCGTAAAGTATAAAAATGTTCGATGTATTTATGATGGTGGCATGGATTTTCAAAATATTAGAGCTCAAGTTAGTGTCGTAAAAAAATTAGTGAAACAAGGCATTGACGGCTTATTGATTGCAACAACTGATTCGCATTTTTTGGTGAAAGAAGTATTAGCCTCACTGAAAGAAGAAAATATTCCTGTAATTACTTTTGATTCAGATTTATTACCTGAACATGCCGAATATCGTCTCGCATATGTCGGCACTGACAATTTTGCCTTTGGCCAAGCGCTAGGCAAGTACGTAAAGAACAACTTTGTACTACGTGCAGAACAATCGATATGTATTCAATCTGGTCACCCCACCACTCCAAATTTAAATGAAAGAATCGCCGGTATTCGATTTGCTTTGTCACAGCAAAAGGCAAATAAAATGAAAGGTAAACAAGGCTGGCGTGAGCACCCAAGCTGTCCGATGTTTAGTTTGGGTAAACGTGATTTAGCATTAGAACAGTTGGAAAGTGTGTTAAATTTTCGAGTTCCGCCGATATTTATTGCTGTTGCGGGGTTTGCACAGTTTAACGAAAATTATATGGCAGTGATTGAACCTTACAAAAAACAAATCGATTCTGGGGAGTTGATCGTTGTTTCTGCTGATACAGAGCCAATGCAGTTGCAAGCGTTAGCGCAGGGACTTTCCAGTATTAATATAGGTCAGAAACCCTTTGAAATGGGGAAGCTAGGAGCAAGTTTATTAATCGACTATATAACAAAACAACAGCTGCCAGATAAATCACACTATTACCTTGGTTTTCATCATTGTACGCCAGAAACCGCGACTACTTGCACAACTAATTACTAAAATTCATCGTGTTAAATCTCTGGGTAAATATCCATGTATGAGATTATCTGGGTATAAAGTTAGATAAATTTACACATTCCTAACCCCCATGGGTCGCCTGATCTTTTCATATAACCATAACGCAAGTAAAACGATTCTTTGCCTTGCGCAGATAAAAGCCCAATTGTCGCCCCTTGTTTTGTGTTTTGCGCGAGATATTGTTCAATGTGTTCCATTAATTTATGTCCAATTCCTAGATTTTGAAAGTCAGGATGCACAACAAGGTCTTGCACGTAGAAAAACATGGCACCATCTCCAATTACTCTTGCCATGCCTATTAGTGTTGCATCATATCGGGCGGTTACATGGAACAACGAGTTTTTCAGCGCTATATTAACCATGTTTGAATCGACATCAGTCCAACCAACAAGTGCACGAAGTTGTTTGTACTCTAGTACAGTCGGCATTGTCTGTTTTAATTGAATATTAATATTGTGATTTGAACGATTAATTGCCAACGTAAAGCCTTACATTTTCAAGTTTGAAATCAGATGTTTTGTGGAAAAATAACGCTTTGTTTTGTTTCTTACAAGGTTGAAGGTAAGACATTTATGTACTGGACAATGTTGGATGTATAAGTTGAGATAAAATATTGTCTTATCAAAATAAAAATAGCGGCGCATAAGATACGCCGCATACAGTAAATACTTATTGCTTTAAATTGATTTGATACAAGGCAAAACCATTTTCGTCTGTTTGTAGTGGTGACGTAGGGCTTACTGCAGGCAAAGCTTCCGCTAATGTAGTAACTTCATTTAAAGGTGATGTTCTAAATACCACATTCAAATCAACATTAGTTTCAATGGCTTTAAACGACCAGTTGTTATCAGCAGAGGGATCAAAACCAGTATCACCAGCTTGTGCTGATTGAGAAATAATGTAATTTCGCAAAACACCGCGGTTTTCATCAGGGCCTTCAAATGTTTCACGACTGGTGCCATCAATATTTGGAAAGCTTCCACCACCAGATGCTCGGTAATTGTTGGTAACAACCAAGAACTCGGCACTTAATTCAATGGGTTGCCCGTTGTATCGTAGATTAACTATGCGTTGGCTATTGGCGTTTACTAATGCACCGTCAACACTATATTTAGCTGGCTGTGTTACATCAATTTCATAAGTAACACCGTCAATAACATCATAGTTGTACGATGGAAATGCGTTATTGAGTAAGTGCTGTTGAGCTGTGCTATTGGGGTCTATTTGATTAAATTGACCTGCACTTCTTTCTAACCACTCCTTCACATCGGCACCAGTTAATCGGACCATGCGAATGGTGTTTGGATAAATATATAAACTTACGGTATCGAGTAAGGCGATATCACCGGCTGAAACATTTGTATAATCGTCAATGCCGTTACGGCCAGCTCTAAATGGTGCTGCTGCTGAAAGTACCGGTAAACCGTCTAGTTCAGTGCCTTGAATAAATGCTTCGCCCCAGGCTATTTGCGCATCAGAAACCACTTGAATAGAAGGGTCGTCTTGAACCAAGGCAAAAAATGAGAATATTGGAGCTGAAATTTTTGCAAATGGATCGCTAACCCATTGAATCGTGGCTTTGTGTTCAACATCAATTGCGTCTAACACTTGTTGATCCGCTTGTGCTAAATCAACAAAGTCTCCATTACGAGCACTGCCGCTTGAAATCGCCCTGTTTTGTACACTTGATGAGGTCACAGTCCAATTGCCATCAGTAGAAGGACGCATTACAAGATCGATAACTCCCAAATGATTACCAAAAAAGCCTGGCATCACCGCAGGAATGCCGTTTAATTTACCGTTTACATTATCTATGCCTGCTGCTTCATGGCCGTTGTACGATGCATCACCAGGGAATAAACGATGATTGTGACCAAATAAAATTGCGTCTATACCATCAATCTTAGATAAATATAAAGCGGTATTTTCCGCCATGTCTTCGCGTGCACTAGAAGTTAAGCCAGAATGAGGAATGGCAATTATAATATCTGCCCCCTCTTCTTTCATTTTAGGAACAAAATATTGAGCGGTTTCAACGATATCTTTGGCGATAACATGTTCGTCTAAATGGGCTTTATCCCATTGCATAATTTGCGGAGGGGTTAAACCTAAGTAACCAATATTGAGTATGTGTTGATTACCGTTTTCGTCGGTTACTACTTTTTCTTGAATGTAATAAGGTGTATATCGATTTTCATCATTTGTTGGATCATTATCCGCGTCTTTTTTATAAACATTGGCATTGATGTAAGGAAAGTTTGCCCCTGCTAAGGTAGCGTCTAAAAAGTCTAAGCCGAAGTTAAACTCATGGTTACCCAAGTTGCCAACATCATATTCCAACAGGTTTAATGCTTTAAATACTACGTGTGTACCACCAGTCATAATGTCGTCTTTACGAATTAACGCTTCGTAATCTCCAAGTGGGCTGTTTTGAATTAAATCGCCATTATCAACGAGTACGCTATTTTTTACTTCGGCGCGAGCTTGTTTAATTAAAGTTGCTGTGTTGGCAAAACCTAAAGTTTCAGATGTTGATTGGCTAAAGTAATCATAGTTAGCCAGATACATATGAATATCAGTTGTTTCCATAATACGTAGGTTAACGTTACTGATAGGGGGCATTGCTGCACACACGTATTGCGTAGAGGTAATTTCTGTCGTGTCTAATAGGTTATTTGCATTGCTGTCCAAACCAGAATCAATTTGTACACCGCCGTAATTACAATTTTCATTACCTAACGACAATGGTGTTTGGTTGATCAACGAGGTGACTGCATTGGCACCATTGAAACCGGATATTCCATCTTTACCATCATCGCCATTACAGGCAGATAAAAGGGAGATAATACTGATACTTAATGTTGTTTTTATAAAAGAACTCAATCTCATAACGCTTTCCTTTCAATAGAAGAACAAAAACGTTAGTTGTTTTGTATAACACTAAGGAGAGACTAAAGTGAAAGTTTCATGACGAATTGTAAATAAATGATGAATGACAAGAACTAATGGCATTTTGAACTGGTGTTAAATGTTATTACCTTGATTGTTTGAACCAAATAGATGTTGCCAGATCTCACTCAGGCTTGCGCTAAGAAGCCAGTAACTAAGAGGTTTAGTATTTTTTTGCTGCTTTGAGTTATCGCGCTCGACAATTTTCTGATGAATTTCTTCTAACTCTTTATCAAAAGCAAGTTGTTGTTCCTTTTCTCGCTTGATGTCGTCGGCTTTATTTGCACGTTTGGCAAACGCACGTCTTGCTCTGGCATCTAAATTGGCCAGAATGCTACCCGTACCTTTAATCAGCTTTCCTTTGATGTCGGTTTTCGAGCCTTGAATACTCATAAATCCTCCACAAGTTGCTTTTACTTATTTCGACCTAATAATTCGACATTAGTTTCCTATGCTTTTTCGCCATAAATATTCAATTGGGCCCTGTTGTTTTACCGAAAACCACCAAGTGGCAAATACTGTTTGGCATAACAATATAGTGCAACCAAAGGCAATAATACTAACTTGCGGAACTGTACCCATAAGCGCTAAGCCATAGCCATAAAACAGCATTACACACAATGACGTTTGCATTAGGTACACAGTTAATGACATGCGTCCAAGGCTTGCCAACCAATTAATTTTAGGTTTAGCGTTGGAATGAAACAAATGATAAAGACCTGCCATATACCCAAGTGCCATTACGATGGCGCCCAAATGATAAACAAGCCCTTGATAAAGACCGAGTAAATTAAGAGAAAAGGGACTGCCTGTAAGGTACTTGATAAATGCATACTGAATGTTTAACAAGGCGCCAATAACAAGCAACCATATTGTAGTGCGTTGAGTTGGCGCTACAAACGGTTTATCAGAAAGAAAAAACAAACGAATAAGGTAAATTCCGATCAAAAACTGTCCCAATACTTGAAAAGGTCGCCCTGTGATTAAGTATGACATTGGCCTTGGTATCGCACTATAAATGTTTGCAACAAATACTTGAAAAGGGTCGTCTGAGGTGCGCATAGCAAGTAATTCAACGTCAGCAAATCCTGCATAGCTTTTAAATGTTAAAGCTAGGGTTTTAAAGGAAGACCAAATTGGATTATCTGCCGTCAAAAATGCGATAACGTGGATTGCCATTGGTGTTAACAGCAATGCTACCCCAATACTTATTAGCTGAGTATTTGTGCATCGAATAAATACCAGTAAGCTCATCCCAAGTAGACTATATAATATTAAAATATCGCCATGCCAAATGAAGCTCATATGCAAAATACCAATGAGTAACAGTATGGACATCCGTTTTAGCCAGTAGTGATTAAAGTTTTTTGTTTTGTCTGATTTTTTTTGATAAATGATGGCAAATCCAGCACCAAAGAGCATTGCAAAAACACTGTAAAATTTACCTTCTATCAACCAGTCAATAAGGGAGAGAACGATGCGATCTGACATTGGTAATAATTGAATTTGTGTATTATCCAGAGAATAGAAACCTGTGAAACTCATCAAATTAGCAAAGATAATACCGCATAAAGCAAAGCCTCTAACTATATCTAACAGCTCAATTCTCTCACGGTGATGGGTAACGCCGCCAAAATTGTTCATCTGATTTTTTACTCCGTATGCCTTACATTTATATCGACTAACAATAGATTTTATCTCTCAACAAGTGTTATGTTATAACATAATTTTTTGCGGATAAGGAACTATTCTGTGGGTCGTATAAGTACTAAGTTATCGCATGTTGCGGTGGCTATGGTTGGTGTAATTACATCTGAAACGGTTTTAGCGAGTCAAACGGACTCAACTGAAAATGAAAAACAAATTGAACGAATAAGTATTATCGCCAGTCCAGTTGGCTCTTTAAGTTTACATGATGAGTCATCAACCGCTAGCCGGCTAGGATTATCATCCTTTGAAACTCCCGCTTCAATTGAGATAGTCGACGCAGACGTTATGCGTGCGAGAGGTTACATTAAATTGTCAGATTCATTAGCCAATTTACCAGGGGTGGTGACAGGTGAGCACCCAACAGCCCCTTCTACCTTTTCTATGCGCGGCTTTACACGAGGACAAATTACCGTGTTACGTGATGGGTTGTGGATTGGCCCCGGAACAATGGTGATGCGTCCACAAAATACGTTTAACTTAGAAAGAATTGAAGTGCTACGAGGCCCTGCTTCTGTTGTTAACGGTGTGGGAACAGTTGGCGGTACGGTAAATGCTATTACCAAATCTGCACATCGAGGTATGGCGAAAAGTAACAATGTGCTATTTGGATATGGTAGTCATCATTCAAAGCACTTGGGGTTTAGTAGTCAAGGTGGGTTAGAAGACAATTTATGGTATACCTTTGATGCAAGTAAATATGATTCTGATGGGCATATTGAACGTACTGGTGCTAAGTCAAGTAATGTCACTGCAAGTACCTTGTGGCAAGTAACGGATAACTTATCTTTTAAAGTGATGCTCGATTACCTCAAAGATGATGTTGGAAGCTATTTAGGCACACCGTTAATGCCGATTGCTGACGCAAAAAAGCCTCTTGGTGTTATCAAAACTGACCGAGGTGAAGCAATTGACAGCGCTTTAAAAACTACTAACTTTAACGTGAAAGATGCGTATGCTAAATCGGATCAACTGTTTCTGAGGTGGGACACTCAATGGCAACTGAGTGATAACCTTGAACTTAGCAATACATTTTATCACTTTACCGCTGATCGCCATTGGCAAAATGCTGAAGGTTATGTTTATTGTACACAGGTAGCAGGTACCTGCACTCAATATGGTGAAATACAGCGTTACTATGGTTATTTTATATTGGACCATGATCAAGACACGCTCGGAAATCGAGTGACACTGAAAATAAACAATGAATTTAGTGGAATAGAAAGCCGCTCTGTCGTTGGTGCTGAACTTATAGAATTAGACTTTAAGCGGGCACGGGGTTTTAGGCGTAAAGTTGCACAGGTTGCAGGTGATGGTGTTGATCCTTTTAACCCAGAAGTTGGGCTATATGGTCAAAGAGAGCTTCGAGGTGTTAGCCCAACTGAAATTAGTACGCGGGCAATTTTTTTAGAAAATGCCTTGCAACTAACGCCTAAGTTGAATTTTGTTTCTGGTTTGAGATTCGAAGAATTATCGTTAGTGCGCGAAAATTTTAATGCTGAAGGTGTAGCTGAAGGAAACGGTTTTGAGCGCGACTATAGCTGGCTAAGCTGGCGTGTTGGAGCGACATATCAATTGGCTGATACGACAGCTTTGTACGGCCAATATAGTAATGCTAAAGATCCTATCAACTCAAATATCATGTTAGTTAACAATAATCAGAATTTTGATTTAACGGATGCTATCCAATGGGAGGTTGGTGTTAAAAGTAGCTGGTTAGACGGCGCAGCCGAAACTACAGTGGCATATTACGATATTGAGCGAGACGATATATTGGAACGATTTGCGTTGGATAGTGTGACTAATGTAGGAGGGAGAACTTCAAATGGTGTTGAACTCTCTAGCGCGTTTAAACTAAATCAAAATTGGCGCTTAGGTTTTAATGCTGCATATACCAATGCGAAATTTCAGCGTTCGGCGAATTTTCAAACGCTTGCTGGCAATACGCCACCTAACGTACCAAAATGGACATCAAGCTTATGGACCAGCGTTGATAACGTCGCTAATTTGCCATTAGAGCTTGGAGCATCTGTACACTACATTGGTGATAGGTACGGTGACAACCCTAACACGGTCACGTTAAATGCCTATACGTTAACCAATCTTTTTGCTGCGTACAAAGGTGAAAATTATCGCATTACGGCAAGAATTGATAACGCTTTAGACGAAGATTATGTGCCGTGGTCAAGCGTGTTTTATCTACATCAGGACGATCCAAGCTTTATTTATGCTAACCAGCTATTGCTTGGGGCAACAAGAAGTGCACGTGTTATTGTTGAGTATCAATTTTAACATTTACCATCAATGACTGCTGCTGTATCTTTACATTAAGTAATAGCGGCAGTCGATTAGACCGCGATGATCATGACTTTAGGTTGACAATATGAGCTGTTACTATGATTAATTGATTAACTCATATAAAGGTATTGTTGTGTTTAAGATTTTGGTGCTAAGTGTCGCTATTTTTTTCTCAGTTCAGTTGTTAGCCGCAAACACTAAAGGGCAATATATTCAGCCTGATAATTTATCACCCAAAGTGCGTGTTGAAACGTCCATGGGCAATTTTGTTGTTGAGTTAAATCGCTTTCGCGCAAAAATAACCGTGGATAACTTTTTAGGCTATGTAGTTCGTGGTCAATACGACAAAACTTTGATCCATCGTGTTGAAGAAGGGTATTTAATTCAGGGCGGAGGTTTTCGCACTGACTATTCTGAAGTAGAGCATGACACCCCAATTTTTAATGAGTCTGGTAATGGTTTAAAAAATAGCGAAGGTACTATAGCCATGGCCAAACAACTCAGTGATGCACATTCTGCAACAAATCAGTTTTTTATTAATTTAAATGATAATGATAACTTAAACCCAGGAAACACATGGGGATATGCAGTTTTTGGTAAAGTTATCGAAGGTTATGATGTGTTAGAAGCTATGTCGCAAGTAGAAGTAGATTACAGCGATAAACTTGGTTACCCAACAGTACCTAAAGAGATGATTACCATTATACGTGTAGTTATATTAGAGCCTGAAAAATAAGTTATTAATCTGAGGTTCATGTTTAACAACATACACTCAGTACACTTTTTATCGGCACACCAATAAAAGGGATTTTTTACATGGCGTCGTCAAGACAACAATTGGTTGAGCTGTTGCAACAAGGGGTAATTTCACCTGAACATGTTGCAGACGCAGAGCAGCTAGCAAATGTAGCGCCCAATAAGGAACAATGGCAACAATTTGTAAATACTGTTTTGTTATGGATTGCTTGTATTTCGTTAAGTTGCGCGATTGTTTTTTTCTTTGCCTACAATTGGTCACAAATGGGGCGATTTTTAAAATTCGCTTTAGTTGAATTTTCCCTTATTTCTACAACTCTGATTTATCTTAAAACACCAGCTAATAACCTAGTTCGAGTTGCCACTCTTACCCTATCTTGTCTGTTAGTTGGCGCGCTAATGGCACTTTTTGGTCAAACGTATCAAACTGGTGCAGACCCTTGGCAATTGTTTTTTAACTGGGCGCTGATTATTACTCCTTGGGCATTGGTCGCGCGCAATAGCATCATTTGGTTGCTTTGGTTTGTTCTTTTAAACATCACTTTAGTTTTATATTGTGATGTTCACCGTAATCCTTTTTTTATAATGTTTAATACAAAAGTTAATACTTTGTGGCTGACTTTCGCCTTTAATTTAGCAAGCTTTAGTGTTTGGCAATTTTTCAGCGCTTCGCAGTCATGGATGCAAAAAAGTTGGCTTATGCGAATGCTAGCGACATTGGCTGGTGTCAGTATAACGGGTCTAGCAATAGAGGCTGTTTATAAGCTGGATGTGATCAATTTACTTGCTTTAGTTTTGTGGTTAATTTCATTGGTTTCAATGTATTACTGCTATCGAATTAAAAAGGTTGATTTGTTCATGTTGGCTGGTGGCTGTTTGTCTATTATCGCCGTGTTTATTGTTTGGATGGAAAAACAATTGGGCTCTTTTGACAACATACTTAATTACATCATCTTAGCCTTTTTTGTACTTGGCCTCGGTATCGCTTCAGCTGTTTGGCTGAAAAAAGTACAGCGGGAGATAAAACATGAGTGCTAGTCATCACACATTATGGCAGCAACTCAAAGCTCAGCACCTTGTGCAAGGAGAAGCTCCAATCTTAGAGGCTACTTCACCATGGTTTGTTAAATCGATGTTGGCGTTTGTAGGTTGGTTAGGTGCGTTATTTATCATGCTGTTTGTCTTTAGCGCATTTCCTTCATTAATTGATAACCCCAAAATATGTTTCATTTTGAGCGTGCCATTATTTTTGTTGTCGTATTTTATTTTAACCAAGCCCAATAATGATTTCTTTGAACATGTTGCTTTGGCGATCAGCTTTGCTGCACAAGGGCTGGTCTTATTTGCTTTGTACGAGTGGCTATCAAACAGTACTTTTTTGATTTTATTTGCCATATTACAAGGGGTTTTGGTGCTGTTAATGCCTAACCTTTTACATCGTATTTTTTCAACACTAGTTGCTTCCCTGTGTGTGTCTTTTTACCTACTCGATTTGGGTGCTAGTCAGGTTGTCACTAGTATGCTGGCGATTCCTTTGGTTTGGTTATGTTTAAATGAATTTCGTTACCAAAGTAAGTATTCACTGATCTCAGGGTTAGTTTATGGCTTGTCGCTTTCTATTCTTTTTCTGCAACTTGCCGACGTTTTTGTTAGCTCTCAAGCTCTGGGTATATACAAAGACGTGAGACCGTGGAGTATTTCTCCGTGGGATAGTCGATTACTCTACGTTATTGCTATGTTTTATAGCGTATGGAAATTATTGCAGGTGGTGCCATTAAACCAACACGACAAATGGTTTCGGCTAGTTTTTGCTGTTACGGGAATATTTACACTGTTGTCGTTAAACGCACAAGGTATTGGCTTAGGCATTGTTATGTTGATGCTAGGTTTTGCCCGTAGTAATCGTATTCTCATTACTTTAGGTATTTTGGCATTAATGCTTTATTGCTCTGCGTATTATTATCAGATGCAGGAAACCTTGTTAGTAAAATCTGCGATTCTAATGGCAATAGCCATCTTTGCTTTTATATGTCGATGGCTATTAAACCACTTCGCACCAGCATCTAGGGAAAGGTAAAATGAAGAACTGGGTAGTGTTATTGACCTTAATAGCTGCACTAGGATTAGTGAACTTTGCTATTTTTCAAAAAGAGCAATTACTGCAGCATGGCGACACAGTATATTTGAAATTGGCGCCGTTAGATCCACGATCAATAATGCAGGGTGATTATATGGCGCTGCGTTTTGAATTAGCAGATGAAATTGAGGCGGCATTAACTGCAAAGGCTTTAGAGAAGCAACAAGACACACTAGATGGGCAAGTGCAGGTTCAGTTAAATGACCAGCGTATTGCAAGGTTTATCAGTATTGAAAGTGCTTTAAATGAAAAGACTGATTTATCACTTCAGTTTCGTTTACGTAACGGCCAAATTAAGTTCGCGACTAACGCATACTTTTTTGAAGAAGGTACAGGTAATATTTTAGCCGAGGCACAATTTGGTGAATTTAAAGTGGGCGAAGATGGAGAATTATTACTGATATCGTTAACCGACGAGTCACTTAAACAGCTTGGCAATAGTACACTTCGTTAATTTATCAGTGGGACAGTCCATAACTCATTGATAATTTTGCATAAAGGTTCCTTTCTAAAATTTTTCCTATCGACAATTATATTTAGTTGTACACCTTTCGTATTTCTCGTTACTTTTCACTCGCTTCGATAAGCACATAACCTACTTTTTAACTTGTGGAAGGTTAAATATATGAAATACATTTTATTGGCTTTAGGTGTTCTAAGTACATTTGCTATGGCTAACGAAAAAGCGCCAAGTGTTGAATTAGTTAAAGACTCATTTGAATACTGCACAGATTATGCACAAGGCGAAGAAGACGCTGATAAGCTGATATTGACTTGTGTTAATGAAGAATTGGCTGAGTCTGGTTACAAAACCTTTAAGTCGTTAAAAGAAATTAAAGACTTCATTAAAGACAAATAAATTGTCTTTATCCCTAAAAAGAAGGGCTTGCCCTTCTTTTTTATTTACTGAGTTCCTCCATGTCTATTGCTGAAAAACTTGTACCTGAACAAAGTTATACCAACGTTACTTATCGTAAAATTGCAGATGATTTACGTCAGCAGGGTTACAGTATTAATCAACACAGTATTCCGTTTGATTTAGCCCAGTCGTTAGCGCTTTATGCACAACAAATGTCAAATAAGCAGTTTCACAAAGCTGGTATTGGCCGTGAAAGCAATTTTACGCAAAATAAAGCGGTAAGAGGTGATGAGATCTGTTGGATTTCAGGTGAGTCATTTGTTGGGCAGCAGTGGCTTGATTGGTGTGGTAATTTACAACGTTACTTAAATCAGCAGCTATTCTTAGGCTTATTTTCTTTTGAGAGTCACTTTGCTCACTACCCGCCTGGAGCGTTTTATCACAAACACTTGGATGCGTTTAAAGGTGAAAAGAACCGCGTTTTGTCATTGGTTTTGTATTTAAATGAGGATTGGTTAGCGTCAGATGGCGGTGAATTGGTGCTATACCCAGAAGAAAGTAGCGATAACACTAACGCGACTAGCGTTTTACCTATGTTAGGAACATCGGTCATCTTTTTAAGTGAAGAATTTCCTCATGAAGTGTTACCAGCAACACGCGATAGATTTTCTATAGCTGGTTGGTTTCGTATTAACACGTCACATGAAAACTGTGTTGATCCACCAAGATAACGGCGAGTGCCGTTATCGCAGTTTAAAAAAGTTTTGTTAAGGTAGCTTTCGACCGTTGATGCGACTTTTTACTCTGCGATGCACACCTTTGGTTAAGCTTACAACTCTATCTTCGAGCAAATCTACGCCGTATAGAATCACCACCACAAGTACAGCCAATACAATTGCCTGAGATAAGTAATTAAAACCGATTAGAATACCGATAGCCGCTAATACCCAAATAGTAGCTGCTGAGGTAACACCAACTACGGCGCCATCTTTGGCCAGCATAACTCCTGCACCCAAAAAGCCAATACCAGTGATGACTTGCCCTGTTAACCTGATCAGCTGGCCTTGTTCATCAGATAAAGTTCCTGCTACAGCAATAACTAAATAAGTACCTAAGGTAATTAAAGAGGAGGTTCTTATACCCACAGGTTTGCCACGAATTTGGCGTTCTACTCCGATTAATGTGCCACATAAAATCGTTGTTAAAATGGCTGACCATTTAAACGGTGACACGTCAAGTAGTGAGATTATTTGATCCAATACAGGTCCTTACTGGTAGGTTAACACATTGCTTAATTAAGGTTTTAGCAGGCGCGCATATTGCCTGAAAACATTGAGCAAATAAAGAGCAATATTTTGTTTAAACCATAAACTTTTTAGTCGTCTCGATAAATTAGATTTTAGCATAGAGATTGGCAAGTGCTGGTTAAGTTAAAAACACTCTCTTGATGATCTTTAATCTGCAAGTTTACCTTTGCTTAAGTACGGATTTTTTCCAATTCAATCTATTTTTAAAATAGATTACATATTGAAAAAAATAAGTGATATTCTGCTCAGGTATAATTTTTGTTAAGCACAAGGAAGTTGAAGTGAATAAACTACTTAAGTCTTTTTTATACGTGGCAGAAAACCCCAAAAATATCACCAGCTTTATTTGGTTATATGTGTTGATAAGTATTCTTTGGCACAATCAATTCTTGTTAACTTTTGCAACAACACAAGGAGGATTTACCACAAGGCTTAATTCAGGTTTAGACGCGTTAGGTAGCTTTGAATATTTGTGGGTTTTGAGTTTAACGCTGTTATTTTTCACGTTAAAACTTGTCTTCAATTACACAGTAAAAGTTTCACGCGATCGTATTAACTTGGAAGAGCAAAAAAAGAAAACGACCTTAGTTGATGTCGATACCAGTAATGACATGCAGCAGTTAATTTCAGTACTACAAGATTTAAAAGAGCAACTTAAACAAGCGCAAGAAAACGAGAAACTAGCCAAGCTAAGTGCCAAAGAAGTAGTGGCACACCTGCATACCACCCAACAAAAGCTAGACGAAGTATCCGCAGATTTTGAAATTGTAAATCAAGAAAACATTAAGCTACGTGAACAATTAAAAACTTATCATTCTTTTGAACAAACTCAGTAGCGGGTTTTTACCAACAAGAAGTACGATTTGAAAATTGCCTACAAAAGAAAATGAAAAAATCATTCCCAGTAGAATTTTATTGAGTTTTTTATTCCGCCTCCCTTATAGTTAATAGTTTGAATGACATGTTCAATTTCACTACGGTGAAATTAATAAACTAGAAAAGGATTTTTATGTATAGATGGATATTGCTATTAATTACCTTAGTTTTCATTTTCCCTTCTTATGCCGCTCAAACGAAAGAAGAACTGCTGAAAGAATTCAACAAATTATATTTTAGTATTCAAAAAGAGCTACAAGGTAAAAGCTTATTAGAAAAAATCGTGCTAATGGAAGGTAAAGTAGAAAAGCATAGCACTAATCCAATAGCGTATGACACTTTAAAACAAATACTAGCAACAGATAAGTCTGTTGCAGGAGATTATTCAGCGGCACTAAGCGAATTCGAATACAAGTCGAAAATCGATGAACTTTCACTTGTTAATTTTGATAAATATTCACCAATTGAGGCAAGTACAGCAATATCAGGTTTGGCTAAAAATACACAAATTGTGATGATTAATGAAGCTCACCATTCGGCACAACATAGAGTCCTAACATATGACTTGTTATCTAAGCTATGGCAACAAGGGTTTAGGTATTTTGCTGCTGAAGCTTTAGCTGAAAACGGAGAGAAGTTCATCACAAATACTTATGTTGAGAAAAATGCAGGAAGCATTTATGTAAAAGAAACGACTTTTGGACAAATGTTATTGCTTGCTAAAAACATTGGGTTTAAGCTGGTTTCATATGATTACGGAGATCAATCAACAAGAAAGCAAAGGGAATTATCTGCAGCTCAAAACATAATTCAGAAAATATTTAACCACGATAAAACAGCCAAGGTTTTAATACATGTAGGGTATTCACATATTAAGGAACAAGATGGCTGGTTAGCTGAAATTCTAAAAATAAAAACAGGAATAGATCCTTTAACCATTAATCAAACAGACTTTATTGAAACCGCGAATCTGGATAAAGAGCCTGACATTTATAAAACAATAGTTGAAAGATTTGATGTTGATTTTCCTTTTATTCTCAAAAGTGAAAATGATTTCTGGTCAGCCAATAAAGGCAAATATGATGTCAATGTTGTTTGGCCAAGAACACAATTCAAGGGTAATAGGCCAGTATGGGCTCGATTAAATAGGAAAACTGAGCAAGTAGACTCTTCTATGTGTGACAATGTTTTACCTTGTATCATCGAGGTTTATGATTCTAATGCCAATGGAGCTTTTCCATCAGATCGGGTTTATTTATCTCCAACAAGACAAACATCAGATGTTTTTATTTCTAATGAAAGCAAATACATACGTGTCATGAACCTAGAGAAGAGTAAAAAGCTTGATTTAAAGTGATTATAAGTAAAGGTTCAACAATTAACCACCATCTAAAAAGTCTGATGTTAGATCATAAAGACGGTTTTTAAATGCGCAGAATACGGAAATTAGAATAAAAACGTAAATTTTTTAGAGTAACTACTTTACTTTTATAGAGTGGTTACTCTATAATCAATTTTGTTCCTAGCGAACGCCTGTTGTAATAATTTTATATTCTAGCTTTCCCCAAAGCTATCGAACCGAAGATGCTTTCATCTTCGGTTTTTTTTCGCTTAAATTTCTCAATTTAGCTGCTTTCTTGTCGAGATCATTAAAAATCCTATTGGTAATTTTTCGATTACTAGTATTAAATAAGATTATGATGTTTCTGTGTTGATGTAAGCCTAGAGAAGAATGCCGAATAAATTTGTATTGAGTTTTTTATTATTGTTAGTTGCAATTTCTAATCAACTCCACGCGCAACAAGACTCAATTACCGTCGTTTCAGAAGAGTGGCCTCCATATAATTACACTAATGAACAAGGTGAATTCACCGGTATATCTACAGAAATTGTTAAAGCAGTATTAGCGGAAGCTAAGCTCAATTATCATATTGAAGTGTATCCTTGGAGCCGCGCATTTAGCATGGCCCGCGACAATAAAAATACTCTGTTGTATACGGTTTATCGTGTGGGTGACAGACTAGATAAATTTCAATGGATTTGCCCACTGATTAAAAATGAAGGTTTTGCCGTATATGCGTTATCAAACCGAAATGATGTAGCATTTTCTAACCTTGGAGAAGCTAAAAAGTATCGTATAGGTACTTTACGATCTGGTGGAGGGTACGATGTGTTGAAACATGCAGGCTTTATTGTGGGTGAAAACTTAGATATCGCGACAGACGAATATGCCAATATTCGTAAGCTGTTTAAACAACGTGTTGACTTAATACTACAGGAAGTTGAACCGTTAAAGTTACGTTTGAAAGAGCTTGGTTTTGCTGAATCGGCAGTTAAAAAAGTTTTTTCAATCGTGCCGGAAGGTGGTCAAGTTGGTTGCATGGCGTTTAGCAATGACACACCTAAAACTATGGTAGAGCGGGTAAAAAAGGCGTTACAAAAAGTGTTGTCTCAGCGCACTGTTGTTACTCATTAAACCGTACGCTGAAAACAAATTCACGAAGATCAGTTGATCGCTAGTAGTTCTACTTCGAAAATTAACAAAGACCCAGCAGTAATCTTGCCAGTCGAATTGTTACCATAAGCGAGATTGGAAGGAATGAAGAATTTAAACTTATCGCCTACGCGCATCAGCTGGACACCTTCAGTCCACCCTTTTATTACTTGATTCAAACCAAAACTAATCGACTGTTTGCGTACTAGTGAACTATCAAATACGGTACCATCGATGAGTGTGCCGTGATAATGCACAGTAACCTTAGAGGTTGCACTTGGATGCTCTGTGCCTTCACCACGACGAAGTACTTGATATTGCAATCCAGATTCTGTTTCAACAACACCATCTTTTAACTTGTTTTCTGCTAAAAATTGCTGAGCGATTTTATTGTTTTCTTCGGCAATTGCCTTGTTATCAGCTAGTCGTTTAAACCAAAAGATCGCAAAGGCAATAATAATAGCGAGTAAAATATACTTCATTTTAATTCCTGTTCAGCTCGATATTGGCTACTTATGCGTCTTCTTCATCCAATGCAATTGAGTCAGCTTGATCGGTTTCTGCCGTTAGCCAATCACAAATGATTTGGGTCGCTTGATTTGCACCGGTTTTCTTCAATGAAGAAAATGCGACGACTTTAATATCACCACCAAGCACTTGAAGTGCTTTTTTAACTTTCAGTACTTCGGCACTGGCTTTACCTTGCGATAATTTGTCGGATTTAGTTAACAAGGCTAATACAGGTAGGTTGCTATCTACAGCCCACTCAATAAGGTTGTGGTCTAGGTCTTTTAACGGGTGGCGAATATCCATTAACACAACTAAACCTTTTAGCGACTCTCGCTTCTCTAGGTATTCTCCAAGTGCTTTTTGCCACTTTTTCTTCATCTCAAGTGGTACTTTAGCAAAGCCATAACCGGGTAGATCTACAAGTCTCATACCTTCTTCCACTTCAAACACGTTGATTAATTGTGTTCGGCCTGGAGTTTTACTGGTGCGAGCTAAGCTTTTTTGGAGTGTTAAGGTATTTAAAGCACTCGACTTTCCAGCATTTGAGCGGCCAGCAAAGGCAACTTCTATTCCTGCATCTTCAGGTAGTTGACGAATGTCTGGTGCACTAATAACAAATTTTGCTTTGTTCAAATTTACGGCAAAAGTAGACAATTGATTTCTCACTTGAATCTTGGTTGATGCCCTATTATATAGCTTTTTAATTAAATTTAACGAAAACCTTACTTTTTTTGCTGTTTTTTTGTTTCGTCTACTTAAAAAGTGTTAGCTTTCGTGTAAAATGCCGCGTTAATTATATAATTTAAGTTACGATGCTTGATTGGCTATGAATCAAGTGCAATTAAACAGAGAGCAATCCATGAAAAAAGTGTTATTTTCAATGGTCATCGGATTGGGTATGGTTTCTCAAGCCAATGCCTTCGCGGGTGACGCCCAAGCGGGTAAATCTAAAGCGGCTGTTTGTGCTGCTTGTCATGGTAGTAATGGTATCGGCACTACAGACACTTACCCAAACTTAGCTGGTCAACATGCTGACTATATTGCTAAGCAATTGAAAGCTTTTAAAGCCGGTGATCGTAAAGACCCATTGATGTCGCCTATGGCTGCCAATTTGTCTGACCAAGATATGGCTGATTTAGCGGCTTATTTCTCATCTTTTAATCGTGATGGTTCTACGGCCGGTGGTTCCGCATCAGAAGGTGGTCAAACGGCTGCAACAGCTGCCCCTGCACCTAAATTTATTCCGAGTGCAGAAGCTGGTAAAGCGCTATATGAACATGGTGATGCCGATCGTGGTATTGCGTCTTGTGTAGGTTGTCATGGTCAAGACGGTAACAGTGATGTACTGATCAACCCTAACCTAGCTGATCAACATCCAGAGTACCTTGAAAAACAATTAGCGGCATTTAAAGCGAATACACGTCATAACGCGTCGATGAATGCTGTTGCTGCAAACTTAACAACTGAAGATATCGCAAACATAGGCGCTTACTTCAAAGATACTTCTGCTGTAGGTGAAGTAAAAGCTTCAACAGGTAAAGTAGCAGTTAAAACTTTGGCTGGTGATGTTGAATTAGGTAAAGCTAAGTCTGCAACATGTGTGGCGTGTCATAACGCAGATGGTAACTCAACGGTTGCGATGTATCCTTCAATTGCCGGTCAAGGTGAAGCTTACCTATTGAAGCAATTAAAAGAGTTTAAATCAGGTGCCCGTGATAACGCGATCATGGCGGGTATGGTAGCAGGTTTAAGTGAAGACGATATGCAAAACCTTGCAGCTTACTTTGCCTCACAAACACTGAAACCAGTTGTTGGTGAAGAAAATGCAGCTGGTCATAAATTATACATCGGTGGTGATGCAGAGCGTGGTATTACGGCATGTATTGCTTGTCATGGTGTAAGTGGTAAAGGTATGGATAACGCTGGTTTCCCTGCAATAGGTGGTCAACATCCAACTTATCTAAAAGCACAACTTGAACAGTTCCGCTCTGGCGTTCGTGCCAATGACAAAAATGCCATGATGCAAAATATCGCCGCTAAATTAAGTGATGCTGATATTGAAGCGCTTGCTAACTATATGTCGACGCTTAAGTAACGTAAAAGCAAGTATTTAAATCTTAAAAAGCAGCTTGATAGCTGCTTTTTTTATCAGCAAAATTCCTTTGCGTTCGCCCCGTATTCACATACACTGATTGTTATGTGGCCTAAGCGGTTGTTTAGTAAATGAGTTCTGTATCACCTTACCAAGATTTGATCGCCTGTTTACATTGCGACAACTTGTGTAAGTATCAACATTTATCTCCCGGACAAAAAGCGATTTGCCCTAATTGCGGCAGTGTGCTCTTGTATCGAAAAGTAAATTCTATTGAACGTACTTTAGCGATTGCTTTAGCGGGATTATTGTTTTTTATTCCTGCTATCACTATGCCGTTGGTTGGTATTAGCGTTGCTGGTCAATATAGTGATGCCTCACTTCTCGCCTGTATCAGCATTTTAATCGACGATGGTTTTCCCGTTAGCGCCACTCTGTTGTTTATGTTTACCTTGATCGTGCCTTTTATTAAGTTGTCGGCTGCGGGGTATCTGAGTATCAGCCTTAAGTACAACAAAGTAACACCCAATTTATTAATGTTTTTCAGATCTTACAAAGTGCTAGACAACTGGGCAATGCTGCATGTGTTCTTTTTAGGCGTTGTGGTTAGCCTATACAAATTGCTTTCGTTAGCGCAGGTTTCCATTGGTATTGGCTTGGTGAGTTTTGCCTTGTTGTTGCTCTGTACTACGCTAATTTCAGTCACCATGGATGAACATTTTATTTGGCAAACCATGGAGGACAAACTTGTACGTTAGCGCAAAATCTATCGGGTTAGGCATTTGTCCATGTTGTAAAAAAATAAACAACATGTGGAGTGACAAAGAGCAATGTGAACGTTGTGGCGCAACTTTCTCGATTAGAAAACCTTATACCTTACAATACACCTTGGCGTGGACTTTGGCTGCGCTAATCATGTTTATACCTGCCAATATGTTACCTATGATGGTGGTATACACTATGGGCAATGACACCCGTTCTACCATTATGGAAGGGGTGACCATTTTTATGCAGTCTGGCATGTATCCTGTTGCTTTTGTTATCTTTATAGCCAGCTTCGTTATTCCTGTTGGCAAAATTTTGTGTTTGCTGATACTGGTTACCCAGGCGAGAAGTGCCAAGCCTAAAAACTTAAAGCTGATGACTAAGCTGTATTCCATTGTTGAAGTGCTAGGGCCTTGGTCCATGTTAGATGTTTTTGTCGTTGCCATTATGGCTGCGGTAGTTAATTTAGGCTTTATTAGTTCAGTTGAAGCGGCAGGAGGTATAACATTTTTTGGCTTAACCGTTATATTTACTATGTTTGCTTCGGCAAGTTTTGATGTTCGCTTGTTATGGGACAAAACAGACAATAATTTTGAGTGAGTAAATTTTGCAAGATCATCCTGATGCTTTAGTAAAAGAAAAAGAAGGAATATCAGCTGTTTGGTTAATTCCGGCAATTGCCTTGATTTTTGGTATCTGGTTAATGGTAAAAACCATTGTTGAACAGGGTTTTTATATCACAGTGCAGTTTGAAAATGCGACGGGTATGGTCGAAGGTAAAACAGAAGTGCGTTACAAAGGCTTACCTGTTGGCAAAGTGGTTGGTATAGACGTTTCTGATGATTTAAAACACGTTGATGTTGAAATTGAAATGGTTGCGGCAACCAAGCCTTTACTTACTGATAAAACCAAGTTTTGGTTTGTCACGGCCGATGTATCTTTTCAAGGGATTTCAGGCCTAGATACACTATTTTCAGGTGGTTATATTAGTGTGCAGCCTGATCTGAAAAATCAGGGTGAATCAACACGTCAGTTTGTTGCTCTTAGCGATGCGCCTATTATAGACAAAACAACACCAGGCTTACATATTTCACTGCAAACAGACACTTTAGGATCGCTAGATAAAAATTCGCCCGTTAACTTTAAACAAATAAATGTTGGCCATGTATCAGGATATCGATTTGACGAAAATACTGGCAAAGTGAACGTCATGGTGTTTATCAAACCTGAATTTGCACACCTAGTAAAACAAAACTCGATATTTTGGAATTCAAGTGGCTTTGAAATGACCGGCTCATTGGCGACAGGGCTAAAAGTTAAAACGGATTCTTTGGGCGCCATTATGTCAGGTGGTATTGCATTTGATGATCCTAAATTTGAATCAGCGTTGCCAGCGGCTGAAAGTGGCGCGACTTACAACTTGCACCCCGACTTTCAAACCGCTGAAATGGGTCATGAAATTACACTAAACTTGGATTGGGATGCTGGTATTGATAAAGGTTCCTTGATTGAATATCAAGGTCTTACATTGGGTGTGATCGACGCTATAGATAAAATTGATCCACAAAAACGCAAAGTTACTGCCGTGGCAATGGTGAACCCTAGAGTTATCCCTTATTTGACCTCCGACTCTCAATTTTTTGTCGTGGCGGCTCAATTGGATTTAGGCGGCGTGACGAACTTAAATACCTTATTAAAAGGGCCACACATCAGCTTACGTCCTTCACTAACGGGGGAACCTCGCTCTGTTTTTAATGTATTCAGCCAAAAACCTGCATATGACTACAGCGAACCTGGCCTGCATTTGATCCTTAAGGCTTCTAACATTGAATCAATCAAAGTGGGGACAGGGATATTTTATAAAAAACAAAGAGTGGGTTCGGTACAAGCAATTGAAGACAAAGCCTCAAATGAAGTATTGGTTCACATTCACATTGAGTCAAAATATCAAGATTATATTGACCAAGGCACACGCTTTTGGAACAACAGTGGCATCAAGTTTTCTGGCAACCTGCAAGGTTTTAAATTTGACGCTAACTCTATTCAGTCAATCTTAGCTGGCGGTATAGAATTTGACGTTGATAACAACTCTAGTGAAGCTAAAGCCAATAATGGTGATGTATATAGTCTGTTTAACACTCATGACGAAGCTTCACAAAAGGTAGCTGCGACACTCATTGCCAAGAAAGTCAGTGGCATCAAGGCAGCATCGCGTTTAATTTATCGCGGAGAACATGTTGGGTCGGTACACAATATTACACATCGCAATGATAACCACTTTATTCAAGTGGGATTGTTGCCTGAATTTGAATATTTACTAAAAGAAAATTCACTGTTTTGGTTGGCAGAGCCTCAAGTATCATTTGCAGGACTTAAAGATACTGACGCTTTATTTGGTGGCAGTTATATTGCGATTAGCGCCGGTTCTGGAGAATATAAAAATCAATTTCCACTGCTATTAAACGCGCCAGCTAAACATATAAGCCACGAAGGCTTACAACTTAAAGTGACCGCTGAAAAAGGCAATATTGTAGATGCCGGCAGTCCGGTGTTATACAAGGGGATATTAGTCGGGCAAGTTGATAGTGTCGCCTTCGATCAACAAAAACAACAAGTTGATATTAATATGACTATTGATGAGCAATATCGACACTTTGTTACCCCACATAGTCGTTTTTACAACGCCAGTGGATTATCTATTTCTGGCAGTCTTGGTAATCTGAGAATTAATACTGCATCTGCCGATGCCTTGTTGCAAGGCGGGATTAGTTTTTACAACCCTGATGATATTGAGGTAACCAAGCCTATTGATGAAGGTGCCAGTTTCACTTTATTTAGCAATGGTGATCATGCCCAGTTAGCAGGCATGAGTATTGAAATTTATTTCAAAAATACTAAAGGCTTACATGATAATTTAAAAATCAAATATCAAGACCAAGTGGTTGGTTTGATTTCGCATATTGTTTATGACCAACAAGGGTTTGGTGCTACAGCGTTTGGTTATTTATCGGATACAGCACAAAAGTTTGCAAGACAAAACAGTGACTTTTGGCTAGCAAAACCAGTTTTAGGCTTGGTTGGTAATAAAGATCTAGACGCCATAGTTGAAGGTGGTTATATCGCTGTTCAACCTGGAAATGGTCAACCGAGTAGTCGCTTTGTTGCCCAAACCGTTGCTCCCGCGATTAAAACCTTACCTTATGGTTTGAATATAGAATTAACGGCAAGCAGCTTGGGTTCTGTTCGCGTTGGTAACCCAGTGTTATATAAACAAGTGCCAGTGGGTGAGGTTATTGGTGTTGGCTTAACCAACAGTGCTGACCAAGTCGTGATTTATGTCAATATTGCCGATAAGTTTGCGCCATTAGTGACTGCTCAAAGTCAGTTTTGGAATACCAGTGGTTTTCAGTTAGAAGCAGGTTTGTTTTCTGGCATCAATATCGAGTCTGAATCAATGGAAAGTTTATTATCTGGCGGTATAGCATTTGCGACACCAGAAACAACAGAAACACAAACCGTTGTGCAAGGTCAGCGATTTAATTTAAACGCCAAGCCACAAGAGGCTTGGCATAACTGGTCGCCCGTTATTTCTTTAAAACAATAAACGTTGAAAGCGCTTTACCGCCTCACTTGGATTACTGGCCTCGGTAATCGCAGTAACAACGGCAATTGAGTCTGTGCCTGTTGCCCAAACATCGGGTGCACGCTCTTCATTGATTCCGCCAATGGCGACAACTGGGATATCTTCACTGAGGTTTAAAACCTGTTTTAGGTTATCAATACCTTGAATTTGCCCCGTCATGTCTTTAGTTTTGGTTGGGAAAATCGCCCCCATGGCCAAGTAAGATGGTTTTAGCTGTTGCGCTAATAAAAATTCATAACAGCCATGTGTACTGATACCTAAACGTAAACCTGCTTGTTGAATGGCATGTAAATCAGCATCAAGTAAATCTTCTTGGCCAATATGTACACCGTATGCACCGTGTTTAATGGCTAGCTGCCAATAATCATTAATAAAAAGACGTGTATGATAGTTTTTAGCTAAGGCGACGGCTTTTTCGATTAGGTTATCTAATTCAGCTTGAGATTTGTTTTTGACTCTTAGCTGGATGATCTCAATGCCCAAAGGCATTAGGGTTTCAAGCCATTCAATTGAGTCAACAACAGGGTACAAACCTAACTTTTGTTCACCGCGTGTTGTACCAATATCAGCAAATGCGCTAAGAGTTGGGTATTTACGGTGAATATCAGCATCGATTGCTGGGAAGAACTGTTTATCTTGCGGCCAGTGTGTTTGCTCAAAAGCCCCGTAATATTCATTGAAATCACCGTTTTTAGCGAAGCCCTGTTGCATAAAAGCTTTCGCTTGAGCTAATGCGTCTCGCAGTAAGTAACCGTGCGCTAAAAAGGCGCTGATAGCTGAGGAAAAACTACAGCCGCCACCATGGCTAAATGAGCTATCGATACGAGCGCTTGTTACACGATAGAATAAATTTAGTGTGCTATCGAAAGCGACGTCTTGAGCGCTTTTGCCAATTTGATGACCGCCTTTAACGATGGCGTACTTCACGCCTAATGCACAGATTGCTTGGGCAAGCTGATCGGTATCACTTGTGTTGATACCGGTTAGTTGTTGCGCCTCAATGATATTTGGCGTTATTACGTCAACAAGCGGAAGTATTTTTATTAAGTCATTTGCGGTGATATTGGAAAATTTGCCTCCAACGCTGGCGCTGCCAACAGGATCAAATACCACGTTAACCTTGGTGTATTGATTTTTGATGTCCGGCAAAAGAGTACATAACCAAGTTAATTGCTCACTAGAAGCGATCAAACCTATTTTTATGATGTCCGGTTGTTTATCTGTGATTAGTGTGGCGACTTGTTGCTTCAGTATTTCAACGTCTGTTGGATTTACTGAAACCAAGGATTTACTGTTTTGTACCGTATTCGCCGTGATTAAGTGGCACAGCTCTACTTTTAAGCTTTGAGCGGTTTTAATATCGGCTGCAATACCTGCACCACCAGAGCAATCAGCTCCGGCGATACTCCACACAATAGGTTTTGTTTTCACATTAAGCTCCAGGGTGATGCCAAAATGGAGTGTCTAAAGTGGGCGTGCTTGGGTGTGCGGTTTGCCTTTCCTGCATAACCCCGGAAACGTATCCCTGTTCACCTGCTTCGAGTGCCAGCGCAAAGGCTTTTGCCATATTGACTGGATTGTCAGCTAAGGCAATCGCAGAATTTAATAAAATACCGTCGTAACCCATTTCCATTGCTAAACAAGCGTCTGAAGGTTTACCGATGCCAGCGTCTAAAATTAACGTTGCATTAGGTAATCTAAGTCGGATTGTTTCAAGGTTATATGGATTCATTAAACCTTTACCTGTGCCAATGGGCGACGCCCAAGGCATGATCACTTGGCAGCCTAAATCGTACAGGCGCTGACACAATACCAAGTCATCTGTACAATAAGGCAATACTTTAAAGCCATCAGCGATCAACTGTTCTGTTGCAACTAGTAGCTCAATCGGATCGGGTTGAAGGTTATAATCGTCACCAATCACTTCTAGTTTTATCCAATCGGTGTTAAATATTTCACGACTCATTTTAGCCAGAGTGACAGCTTCTTTGGCGGTTTTGCAGCCCGCGGTATTCGGCAACAAATAACCTTGGTGCTGCTGAACAATATCTTGTATATATTGCCAAATTTGTTGACCGCCTTGTGACTGAGGATTTTGTCTTTTTAGCGATAATGTCACCACTTGTGAGCCGCTGGCTAAAATGGCGTTTTTCATAATTTCAGGAGACGGATATAACGCCGAACCGATCAACATGCGGTTATTGAGCTGTTGTCCGTAAATAGTCAATGACATTGTTATCCTCCTTGAATTGGGAACAAAACGTCGAGTGAGTCACCAGCAGACAACGCTGTGTCGCTGTAGTTATCCTTGCCAATAAAGTCACTGTTTAATGCCACGGCAAAGCTCAGTTTTTGTTGTTCTTTTGACAAAAAAGCGCTTAGCGCGTCGGCGACAGTGGCTTGATTATTAAGATCAAATTGATGACCGTTAATGAATATATTCATGTTAAAGCTAGACCGGTAATAAGTGTTGATATGGGGCTAAAGCATGATTGCCCAGTTGTTGTTCAACCGTACTCAACAGTTGTTGTAACACCACTGGGGCAATTAAAAAGCCATGACGATAAAGCCCATTAACCTGAATTAGGTTAGTGTCTTTAATTATCTTAGGTTGATTATCGCTAAATGCTGGGCGAAGATGACTTAAGTGTTGCCTGATATTGGCTTCAGCAAAACCAGGGTGCACGCTGTAAGCCGCGCTGAGTAACTCCATGGCCGAACGCACTGTCATGGGGGAGTCATCATCACTTTCAATTTCTGTAGCACCAACCACATAAAATCCTTTGGTTTTTGGTGCTATGTATAATTGATAACGAGGGTGCATCAAACGTACTGGCCTATTTAAATGCACATCAGGTGCAAACAACTGAAACACTTCACCACGCACGCCACGTAAATCATTTAGTGGTTTGGCGTCTAACGGCGCTTCTGCTCTTCTTGCGCCAGCACCACGACAGTCTATAACCAAATCAGCGTCTAATTTAACCGAGTTATAAGTGACAGTTGCGCTAGACTCACTTTGATAAATAGCCGTTACGTTAGTGTTTGTTAGCCAATTTACCTTTAGGCTGTTTAACTCTTCGGTTAATGCCACGAGTAACTTTCGGTTACCTATTTGCCCTTCTGCTGGTAAATAAATTCCTTGATGAAAGCTACGACCAAGCTCAGGCTCTAATGTCAGCATTTGCTGGCGGTTGAGGTGCTCAACTTGATGCTGCGGATAATAGTTTTGAATGTAGCGAGTAAAACGAACAAATTCACTTTGATCTTGATCATGGCAGACCATTAACGCACCTTGTTGTTGAAAGTAGGTATAACCATTTAAACTGGCTAATATTTCTGGCCAAAGTTTAAGTGATTCAAACCCCATTTCAACGATGTTTGGCTCGCTGTGCATGGCTTCACCTAAAGGCGTTAACAAACCTGCAGCAGCATATGCCGCACTGTGGTGCGCGAGTTGATCGTCTTTATCAAGCAGGGTAATGTTATACCCTTTTCGAGCTAGATAAACGGCAGCTAAACGCCCGATAAGACCAGCACCGACAATAGCGATGCTGGGTGGTTGTGACTTCATTTATGCAACCTTGTTAGCGCTTATTTAGCCACGTGATAAATTTCGCTACCCGACTCTTTGAATTCGGCTGACTTTTCCGCCATGCCTTTTTCTAGAGCAACTTGGTCAACAGTTACGGTTTCATCTAGCAGTTTAATATTGATTTGGTCGATACCTTCTGCTTCCAGTTTTGCCGCGTAATCACGCACGTCTTGAGTAATTTTCATCGAGCAGAATTTAGGACCACACATCGAACAGAAGTGAGCAATTTTGCCTGACTCTTGTGGTAAGGTTTCGTCGTGATATTCACGTGCTCTTTCTGGGTCTAAACCTAAGTTAAATTGGTCGTGCCACCTAAATTCAAAACGTGCTTTTGACAATGCATTGTCCCGAATTTGAGCGCCTGGATGACCTTTTGCCAAATCACCTGCATGTGCGGCAATTTTGTAGGTAATTAAACCTTCTTTTACATCTTCTTTATTTGGTAAACCTAAGTGCTCTTTTGGTGTTACGTAACATAACATCGCACAGCCGTACCAACCGATATTTGCCGCACCAATACCTGAAGTAATATGGTCATAACCTGGTGCAATATCCGTTGTTAATGGGCCCAAAGTATAAAACGGTGCTTCGTGGCAGTGCTTTAACTGCTCTTCCATGTTTTCTTTCACCATATGAAGCGGTACGTGACCTGGGCCTTCGATCATTACTTGCACATCGTGTTGCCAAGCAATTTTAGTTAACTCACCTAAGGTATGTAACTCGCTAAACTGAGCTTCGTCGTTGGCATCAGCGATTGAACCAGGGCGTAAGCCATCACCTAATGAAAAGGCAACGTCGTATTGCTTACAAATTTGACAAATGTCTTCAAAGTGCGTGTATAAGAAATTTTCTTTGTGATGTGATAAACACCATTTGGCCATGATAGAGCCGCCGCGTGAGACAATACCTGTCAAACGTTTGGCTGTCATTGGCACATAACGTAACAATACACCTGCATGAATAGTGAAATAATCAACACCTTGCTCAGCTTGTTCAATTAATGTGTCACGGAAAACTTCCCATGTTAAGTCTTCAGCAACGCCGTTTACTTTTTCAAGCGCTTGATAAATAGGTACTGTGCCAATTGGTACCGGTGAGTTACGAATGATCCATTCGCGGGTTTCGTGAATATAGCGGCCAGTTGATAAATCCATCACAGTATCAGCGCCCCATTTGGTAGACCATACCAACTTTTCTACTTCTTCTTCGATAGATGAAGTCACCGCTGAATTACCAATATTTGAATTAACTTTAATTAAAAAGTTACGACCGATGATCATTGGCTCTGATTCAGGGTGGTTAATGTTGGACGGAATGATCGCGCGACCTTCAGCGACTTCTTTACGGACAAACTCTGGCGTAATTTGCTCAGGAATATTGGCGCCGAAGCTTTGGCCTTTGTGCTGTTGTTTAAGAATTTCATCTTTCATTTCAGCACGCTTAGTATTTTCACGAATCGCAATATATTCCATTTCTGGCGTGATAATACCTTTGCGAGCGTAGTGCATTTGGGTAACATTTTTCCCTGGTTTTGCACGTAGTACTTTTGGCAAATTTTCAAAACGAATGTGATCTAAACCTTCGTCAGCTAAACGTTGTTGACTGTAACCTGAAGACGCGCCTTGTAGTTCTTCAACATCACCGCGAGCTTCAATCCAATCGGCTCTTAGTTTAGGTAAGCCTTTATGCACATCAACGGTGATTGAAGGGTCGGTATAAACACCAGAGGTATCGTATACACGTACCGGTTCGTTAGGCTCAAAGACCGGATTTTCTTCAGTGCCACCAACAAAAGTGTCGCCAACGGTAATTTCACGCATGCCGACTTTGATGTCATGAATTTGTCCTTGGACATAAATTTTTTCTGAATTAGGGTAGCTTTGCCCTGATACATTTTTAAGAAACTCTTCCGCTTGTTGGCGGCGTTCACGTCTAGATAAAGAACTCATAAATATTCACCTTATTTGTAGCGCCAGCGTGGTAAATTGCCCTTAATACCTGCTGTCGCCATTATTTTTGTGTTAATAAGGCGGAGTTTGGGGTAGATCAACAGAAAGAGATGGTATCTTTTTGCTTGTTCCCTTCGCTGATATTACTCAGATCAGGTTCTACGGATCCCGCTTGCGCGATCTCAGCCCTATGGCACTCCGACAAGTCACACCAAAACTGCGATTAACAACCTTGGTGATAGTGCGATTATTCTAGATAATGTCATAATAGCCTGCAAGCTAAAATAATGTTTGCATTGAACTATCATCTTTTAACGTATAATGTATACAAAACATACGAAAATAAAATATTTATCATGATCAAAGCTACTTCTCTTTCTCTTCTTCTAGGCGCTGCAATTGGCCTTACGCCTGCAGCTAGTCACGCAGATAATTTATTTGGTACTGAAAACCACGGCAGCCGCCAAGACGTTTTACGTGGTTCAATTACACCAGAACGTGCTTGGTGGGATTTAAGTCACTACCATTTAGATATTAGTGTTGATCCAAAAAGCCGTGAAATTAAAGGGACCAACACGATGAAATATAGAGTGATTGGCCCTCAACAACGTTTACAAGTTGAGTTGCAATCACCGTTAAACCTAGATAAAGCAACGCAATCAGGTAAAACGTTAAAGATTGAAAAGGATGGTTATAGCTATTTTATTACCGCACTAGAAGGTCAGGAAGTTGGCACAGAACAAGAAGTTGTTTTACATTTTTCTGGTAATCCTAAAGTGGCGGTAAGAGCACCTTGGGATGGCGGCATTACCTTTACAAAAGACAGTAACGGTAATGATTTTATTGCCTCAAGTAACCAAGGGATTGGTGCAAGTATTTGGTGGCCTAACAAAGATCATGGTTACGATGAGCCAGACAATGGCTTAACGATGAGTGTTGAAGTACCTGAGCACTTAGTGAATGTGTCAAATGGTCGTTTAACTTCAGTTGATCACAACAAACAAAAGAAAACTAAAACTTACCATTGGAAAGTGGTTAACCCGATCAATAATTACGGTGTAAATATCAATATTGGTGATTATGTGCACTTTGATGAGCAATATCAGGGTGAAAAAGGCACCTTAGATATGGATTATTGGGTGTTACGTGAAAATCTTGATAAAGCAAAGAAACAATTTAAAGAAGGTAAACGTACCATTGAAGCGCTTGAATATTGGTTTGGCCCGTATCCTTTTTATGAAGACAGCTACAAAATTGTAGAAGCCCCGTATTTAGGTATGGAGCACCAAAGTTCGGTTACTTACGGCAATAAATATCAAAACGGTTATTTAGGTCGCGATCGCAGCTTAGCAGGCCCTGGTATGTTATTCGATTTTATTATTGTGCATGAAACCGGTCATGAGTGGTTTGCCAATAATATTACCGCAAAAGATATTGCAGATATGTGGATCCATGAGAGCTTTACCAATTATTCAGAGAGCTTATTCCTTGAATATCACTTTGGCAAAGAGCAGGCGTTTGAATATATCCGTGGTCAACGAATCAATATAGCCAACCAAAAACCTATTATAGGTAAGTACAATGTTCACAGTGAAGGCTCAAGTGACATGTATGATAAAGGTGGCAACATGTTGCATACCATGCGTCAGATTTTAAACAATGATGAACTGTGGCGTGAAACATTACGTGGCTTAGGTACTACTTTCTACCACCAAACGGTAACAACAGAACAAATCGAAGGTTACATTAACCAAAAAACGGGTATCGACTTTTCTTTAGTATTTGATCAGTACTTACGTGATCATAGAGTGCCAACACTAGAATACTTCTTAAAAGACAAGCTATTACAAGTTCGTTGGTCAAATGTAAATCCTAAATTTACCATGCCAATTCGTGTCACTATCGCTGGCAAAGAGCAGTGGTTAAAGCCGACAACTCGCTGGAGCAAAGTGGAAATAAATCAGGCAAATCCTGAATTTGTTGTTGATCCTAACTTTTATGTCAATACTATGAGTATATTAGGGCATTAAAATTAGTATGTAGATGGGGCAAAGGTTTAAATTAACAATACCTGTTATTGTTGTCAGCTTAATAAGCTTGCTATCAAGCAAGGCCTTTGCCGCATTTTCTTTTGAAAACAAAAACATTGAAGACACCTGTTCCTTTTCTCCCACCGCTTGTTTAGAGCGAATTGATGCAGCTTTGGCATCAAGTCCCAGCAGTAACAGAATAAAATTTGATCTGTTGCAATATCGGTATGTTGCACTGTTTAACTTGCAACGTATTGAACAATTGCACAAAGAAACCTCACAATGGCTAGAACGCCCTAATTTACCCGTTGCCTTTACCATTACCGTTTATATCTATTTTGCTAAGTCGGCGATGGTGTTGGAAGATGAAAGTATCAGTCAAAAGTATGCTGATAAGGCTATCGCGCTACTAAAGGATATGCAGCAAGCATTCCCGTCTCCTATCCGTTTAATAGAACTGGCTAATTTAAAGATGCAGTATGGTCAGGTTGATGAGGCATTAACACTGTTAACAAACTTGGAGCAGAAGTTTATTAACAGTAAAAATGCCTATTTCCAAATGGAATTACATGGCAATTTAGGCCATATTACCCGGGAGCTGGAATTGTACGATAAGTCTCTGGGCTACTGGGAATCCGCTAGTTATTGGGCCGAGATTTATGGTAATAAACAGCAGCAAGCGGTGATATTTTTTAATCAAGGTTATGTTTATCAGTTAAAACATTTGTATGTAGAAGCGATAGAAGCATACGGGCAAGCTCATCAACTAGCCAAAGAAGCGCAAGATCTTGCAAAGCTAAATCAAGCAAACTTTAGAATAGCTCAGTGCTTGTTCAAGCTTGGTAAGCTTCAACAAGCAAAAGATTATATGCAGCAGGTAGATATTGAAGATTTACCATTTGTTGACCATCCAGAATTTAATCAGTTGCAACAAGAGCTTTAATTATCATTTAACCGCTGAATGCTGAGATTAATTTAGGTTAAATTCATAGCAGACGAATGCTCCCTGCACTAATTAACTCGACATTTTGTCGACTTTTCTTTGTCGTTCACCGATTGTTTGCTGCTAAGCATTAAAGGACGCGTTAAGGTAGCTAAAACAATAGGGATAAGCTCATGAAAACAAAAACTTTACGGTTAATTACCGTGTCTTTGGTGTTGCTATCACAAATGGCATTTGCGACCGAGCGCAAAATAGAAGTTGATAGTAAACATACCACTAAACACACGACAAAAATCAATGGTGCTAAGGTGTCATATTCCGCAACAACGGGTACTCAGCCAGTTTGGAATAGCGAAGGAACACCTACAGCGACATTATTTTACACGTATTACCAGCGAACTGACGTGAAAAACACGGAAAAACGTCCTCTGTTAATTTCATTTAATGGCGGTCCAGGCTCTGCATCGGTTTGGATGCACGTTGCCTACACAGGTCCTAAAGTTTTAAATGTTGATGATGAAGGTTACCCGTTGCAGCCGTATGGCGTTAAAACGAACCCATATTCAGTGTTAGACGTAGCTGATATTGTCTTTGTAAACCCAGTTAATACTGGATATTCAAGAGTATTGCCAAATAAAGATGGCAAAATGCCATCTAGAGAGCAACAAAAGAATATGTTTTTTGGTGTTAATGCCGATGTTAAGTATTTAGCAGAGTGGATTAACACTTTTGTTAGCCGCAACAATCGCTGGCGCTCACCAAAGTATCTAATTGGTGAAAGTTATGGCACGACACGAGTTTCTGGCTTGGCATTAGAGTTACAAAATAGCCAATGGATGTATCTAAATGGTGTAATTTTAGTTTCTCCAACAGATATAGGTATCAAGCGTGATGGTCCAGTAAAAGCAGCCAACAGACTACCGTATTTTGCCGCCACAGCATGGCACCATAATGCGTTAGAGCAAAACTTGCAGTCAAAAGATTTGATGGAAGTGTTAAAGCAAGCTGAAGATTTTACTGTTAATGAATATTTACCTGCTTTAGCTAAAGGTGCTTTTATAGCGGATGACGAAAAACAGCGAATTGCTGAGCAAGTTGCTCGATATTCAGGTTTGCCGGTAACCGAAGTATTGCAAAATAACATGGACATTAGCCCCGCTTATTTTTGGAAGTCTTTATTGCGTGATCGCGAAGTAACTCTTGGTCGATTAGATTCGCGCTATTTAGGTATTGATAAAACTGTGTCAGGCACTCGTCCTGATTATTCTGCGGAGCTAACCTCATGGTTACATAGCTTCACGCCAGCCATTAATTACTATTTGCGTGAAGAGTTAGAATACAAAACAGATGTTAAATACAATATGTTTGGTAGCGTGCATCCCTGGGATAGAAGCAACAATAGAACAGGTGAAAATCTGCGTCAGGCAATGGCTCAAAACCCATTTTTAAATGTTATGGTGCAAGCAGGCTATTACGATGGTGCTACCAACTACTTTGATGCTAAGTACACAATGTGGCAATTAGATCCAAGTGGCAAGATGAAACATAGATTGTCATTTAAAGGTTATCGCAGTGGTCATATGATGTATTTACGTCACGACGACTTACGTGACGCAAATCAGGACATTCGTGCGTTCTTAAAGGCGACTATGCCTTCTGAAACTACACCAGCTAAGTATTAATTTACTGGTACGGCTTTTGATTCAATGCTTGCAGGCTTATTGATGCTTGCAGGCATTGAAGATACTTCAAACGTTATCTTAATGTTATTCATCCAGTATTCTACTGGTTTTCCATTATCTCTTTTTACTGCATAGGTTTTACGTTTAGCACTGAGTAAGGCCAACTCTTTGTGAGGGTTTCCTGTGTTTGGGTTGACTAAAACAACTTGTTTAGCCTTCCCTTGTTTATTAACAAATACATTAACAAGTACATTTGAGTGGTAGGTTTTGGCAAAGGTTTTTGGATTTTTGGGTAAAGGTACCGAGTCAGCAGCTACTGTCAGCGTAGATACTACCATTAGTAGATATACAAGATATTGCATTGAGTTTCCTCACATAAAAATAAAGCCAGCAATTGCTGGCTTTATTGATATTAACTTTTATTTAGTTGATTAAACTTTCTTGCGTCGAGTTGTTAAACCAAGCATAGCTAAACCAAACAATGCCAACGTTGTAGGTGTTGGAATTTGTGATGTAATCCACTGTGTGTATGGATTCATCAAGATACCACCTAAACGAGAACCAAATGCACCTGGAGCAACAGGAGATGTGTTTGCACCAAACGTGTTGATACCCGCAATTTCATAGTTACCCGTTACAGCGTTGAAAATAAATGATGGACCACCTGAATCACCACCACCGATATTTGCTTCTTTGTCTTCGTCTAACCAAGAACCGCAAATACCAAAGTTCGCACAGAAATAGTCTAGATCATATTCTTCACCAGGTGTGCCGAAGTTACCGTCAACATCTGTATAAGTACCGTCAAAGTCAGCGTACCATAATTCCATTTCACCGCTGCCTTCGTCGTCGCTACCAAATGCATCAACAACATTGTAACCAACTAATTTTGAGAAAAAGTCAGGAGAGCCTAAAGGGTCACCGTCATTAGTATAGAAACCTGAATGACCATCACCACGTGTACCGTAACCTACCATAGTGAAAATATCACCATCGCCACCAGTACCATTTAACATGTTGTTGTAAGTATCGTTTACATGTGGGCTGAATAAATCGTAAGTTGTTGTACCTTCTGGGATATCGCGCTCTAATTCAATAATCGCGATATCGTCTTGAATACAACCTGGAGTGCCGTCAGCACAAACGTTAAAACCAGTGTAATCAGGGTGAATATCTACTTTCTTAGCAGGAATTACATCGTTTCTTGTACCGTTGCTGTTAAATACAACTAATAGATTGTTGTTAGGATCGCTAAGGTTCATTACTTGACCTTCGCCATTTTCATCAACACAGTGTGCGGCACTTAAAATGTGACGTTTGTTTAGCGCTGTACCCGTACAAATGAAGCCTTGACCCTGAATACTCATAAACAAGCTAACAACACCATTAAACGGAGAGTCAGCTGTATTAGGATCTGTAATACGGGCTAGGTTGTCTGCACGAGATAAACCGTTATCACCATTACCTACAGCGATATAGGCTTGAGCATTTGAATTATCGATATTTGGAGTAAGTAAATCTGCACTTGCTTGGCCTGATACAGCTAACGATGCAAATGATACCGCCCCAAACAAACTACGCGTGATTGTTTTTATATTTGACATGTTGTTTCTCTTTATAGCTTTATTATTAACATTATGCTTACAACAGTTTTGCTAGCAAAAATGAAGCCATAAAAAATATGTTTAAGTTTCAATTGCTTGAATTGATGTTTTCAAGGCGTGTAAAATTTTCCGACAGCAAACATAAGATTAACATGTGCATTAACATTTGTAACTTGATGTAACGTTTTATGGGGGTTCTGGTTGGATAGTACTGTTTTTTTATTAAATTTTGGTTAAATTTCGTCATTAGATACGTAAAAAAATCTGACACTTTGCACTTTTGTTCAACTCGTTGTTCATTGATTAGCGAATTTGCGTCAAATCAAAAAAATAGCCATTGATACTAACGTATTATTTACATCTGAATAATTGTTGACTAGGCTTAGAAATAGATGATGCAAGGAGAGAGTGTCATGGAAACCTTAACGGAAACCAGTGTGCTTATCGTTGACGATAGTTCAACTAACATCAAAGTTGTTTGTAATTTTATTCGTGACTTAGGTCACAGAATTCATATTGCTAAAGACGGAGTACAAGCACTAAAGTTACTCACCAGTATCAAACCAACCGTCATTATCATGGATGCTAAGATGCCTAACATGGACGGTTTTGAATGTTGTCGACGTATTAAGCAGTCAGCTCAAAGAAAAGATATTCCCGTGTTATTTATGTCTGGTTCTAACGATGTCAAAGATATGAAAAGAGCACAAAATGTCGGGGCGAGTGAGTATATTACTAAACCAATAGACGCTGAATTACTTCGCTCAAAAATTGATTTTTATATGCCATTTGTCCAATAAAAAAAGCCGGTGAAAAACCGGCTTTTTACATACTAATTTAATGACAATTAGATTGAATAGTTAATTACATCGTAACCTAAAGCTTCTAATTGCGGCTTAAGTGTTTTCTCGTCGCCGACAACTACCATTAACATTTCACTCAACTGTAAGTGCTTTTTGGCTAACTTGTTGATCTGTTCTGCAGAAATGTTTTCCACGATAGCAGCACGTTCTTTGACAAAATCTGGTGATAGATCATGTTCTAAAATCTGTGCCAAGAAACCTAATTTTGCACTTGGTGTTTCATATTTTAGTGCATCTTTTTGGTTAATGGCATTACGCATGAATGTTAATTCTTCACGGCTAATACCAGATGTAGCATAACGGTCGATTTCTTTAACAAACTCGACAATTGACTTGTCCGTGGCATCTGCTCTTACTTCAGCTGATGCAGTGAAGAAACCGGCAAATTTATCGGCACTAAATCCTGAACGTGCACCGTAGGTATAACCTTTATCTTCACGAAGATTTAAGTTAATACGGCTATTAAACGCGCCACCTAACGGAAAGTTCATTAAGTACGATTGATAGTATTCGCCAGTAATGTCTTGGGTTAAAGAACGTTTACCAATGCGGATAGCAGACTGTGCTGCCTGGTCTTTATTGACTAAATAGATAACACCCATTTTGGTGTCAGGTTTAGGTAATGTTATTGCTAACTCTTTGCCTTTACCTTGCCAATCATTAAATACATTTAACGTATTTTCGACTGCTTTTTTCTCTAAGTTTGACACAACAATTAGCTGTGCGTTGTATGGTTTTACCTGTTGTTGATAAAACGCTTTAACGTCATTTAATGAAATGTTAGCTAAGGTAGTTTCTGTTCCACTAATCGGTAGTGCCGCGATGTTATCGCTGTGTAACAATTGGCTATATGCCGTAGATGCTAAATAACCTGCATCTTTTTTATTGTTAATAGCACCTTGAATAGCATTACTTTTATTGCGGGCAAATTCACTTTCAATAAACGCTGGCGCTAATAATTTTTCGTTAACCAAGGCTAAAGTTGCATCAATATTTTTTGTTAATGCGTTAATGTTCACATTTAGGTATTGATCACTTGGTGAAATATATACAGAGGCTCCAAGTTTATCTAGCTCGTTGCTCATTTGTTCTGCTGAACGTTTTGTCGTTGACTCATTCAACATACTTGCCAATAGTGCAACTAAGCCAGCCTTGTCTTTATCTGTGTAATAATGACCAGCAGGGATTCTTAACAACATAGAAGTTGTTGGTGTTTCCGTGCTTTGAGTGGCTAACACTTTGATGCCATTTCCTAGGGTTTTTTGCCACATAGAAGGAACATCAACCGCTTTGTTAGCTCCTGCTGCAGGGATAACACTACGATCAAAGTTGTCAGTCGCTTTTCTTAAAACAAGATCGTCAGCAGAAGTTTGACTTGCTCCTGTGATAGCTCTTTTTGGTGGTGTGAAGTTATCAACACGAGCAATAAGGTCTCGTTTTCCTTTAGGCACAACACTCATGATCACAGCATGCTGACCTTTAATGTAAGTGTTGAAAACGCGCATAACATCTTCTTTAGTTACATTGGCATAACGGGCAATGTCTTGCTCGATATAATTTGGATTACCGGTAAAGGTTTCATTGGCTGCTAACTGGCTAACTTTGCCAGCAACACTTTGTAGGCCATAAATAAAGTTTGCTTCCATATCGGCTTTAACTTTAATTAAGTCATCGTCTTGCACACCACGTTGCTCAAACTCTTTTAGCGTATCGCGAATGATAGTTTCAATATCCGCCAAGTTTTTGCCTGATACTGGGTGAGGTAAAGCAAGTAAATTAAAGGTACATGCTAATTCAGCACATGGGTGACTTACAGAAGCTTGAACTGCGATTTGGTTTTTAACTAAGTTTTTGTATAACAGAGAAGTTTTACCACCACCTAAAATGCTAGACAGTACGTCAAGTGGAGCTTCATCTTCATGTCGTACAGAAACCGTTGGATAAGACATATAAATTAACGGAAGGTGTACATTGTCTTCCATTGAAATATAACGATCAGCAGTTAACGTTGCAGGCTTTTTCTCTGGCATGTCGACTTCTGGACCACGAGGAATACTGCCGAAGTATTTTTTCACTAAAGCCATCGTTTGTTTAACGTCGATGTCGCCGCCAATAGTGATAGTGGCATTGTTAGGGCCATACCAACGTAAGAAGAACGCTTTTAAGTCATTTACGTTTACACGGTTTAAGTCTTCCATATAACCAATAACTGGCCAAGAATAAGGATGTCCTGCTGGATAAAGCGCTTGCGAGACACGTTCGTTTAAACGTCCATATGGGCGGTTATCAATGCGTTGCCCGCGTTCGTTTTTAACGGTTTCTCGTTGTACTTCAAATTTTTCTTGTGTAACAGCATCAAGTAAGAAGCCCATGCGATCAGCTTCTAACCACAACATTTTTTCCAGCTGATTTGCTGGTACTGTTTGGAAGTAGTTAGTGCGGTCAGAGTTAGTTGTACCATTCATGGTACCCCCAGCTTCTGTTACTAGTTTAAAATGTTGCTCGTCACCAACGTTTTCTGAACCTTGGAACATCATATGTTCAAAAAAGTGTGCAAAACCTGATTTACCAAGTTCTTCTCGACCTGAGCCAACATGATAAGTAACGTCAACGTGCACTAAAGGATCAGAAGCATCTTGGTGCAAAATAACGGTTAATCCATTATCTAAAGTAAACTTTTGATAAGGTATAACGGTTTTGCCTGTTTGTGCTTTTACTTGTTCAACAAAATTAACACCAGCGATGTTAAGGTTATTTTGGGTATTGCCATTGTCAGTTGTTTGTTGGCACGCCGCCAAACAAGACAATAGCAAAGGCATAGTCCATTTTTTCAAAGTCATTCTCCTAAAGTTTATTTAATTTCAAAACCGATATCTTGGATATCAACTTGTGAAACTTGACCATATTTTGTTAAAGAATCTCTAATTGCTTCAGCTTTACCAACGACAACAAACTGTAGATTTTCTTTAGGGAAATATTGTTTTATTAACGAAGCGGCTTTTTTAGCTGTTAAAGAATCAACTTGCTCTTCGAATGTATTAATATAGCTTTCACCAAAACCATAACCATACATATTTGCCAATAATCCGGCCAATTGGCCTGATGTTTCAAAACGTGGAGGAAATTGTCCCTTCACGTAAGCTTTGGCTGAGGCTAATGTTTTTTCATCAATACCTTTTTCCCATAAACGCGCATAAGTTTTTAGTGCTAAGTCAATGGCGTCAATGGTTGTTTCTGTTTTGGTAAATGTTGAAATGGCAAAACTGCCGTCTTGACTATATGAAGCAAAGCGACTTCTCGCACCGTACGTTAAGCCCGTATTTACACGTAGTTCGTCATTTAACCAAGAAGTGAATCGACCACCTAAAATAGTATTAACCACTGAAATACCAACACGATCTTTATTATTCATGGCAATACCTTTGCCACCAATTAAGAATGTTGATTCACGCGCGTCGCCCTTGTTGACCAACAATACCTGTGCTTTTGCAGGTTTAGCAGCAACACTAATAGGGTCTGATGCTTTTTGTGAGCCTTTTTCCCAGTCGCCAAACAATTTGTTAACATCGCGTTTCATCTGTTTAACATCAAAATCACCAACAATAACAACGGCGGCATTGTTCGCGGTATACCATTTTTGGTGATGCATTTTGATATCAGCTACAGTCAGCTTGTCTACAGATTCTTTGTCGCCAGCAACGATAGAGCCATAACCATTTTCACCAAACACTAAACGATTAAAATAATTATCAATAACCGCGCGTGGGCTTTCTTTTTGTTGAGTTAAATTTAAAGCATGACGCGTCTTAAATTTATCAAATTCTGTTTGATCAAAGCGAGGAGTTAAAACAGTATCTCGTAAAATTGTTAAAATTTTCTCGCTGTCTTTTTTCGCAAATGAGGCACCAACCGTTGAGAACTCCAAATTAGTTGAGCTAAACAAGTTAGCACCAACAAAATCAACAGTTTCATCTAATTTAGCTTTTGCTAATGATGTTGTACCTAACACTAGGTTTTCTGATGTTAAGTAAGATAAACCAGCTTGTTTGCCATCATGAATAGCACCTACGTTTATGACCACACGAGCATCGATTAAAGGAACTTCATTTTGTTCCATTAAATAAACGGTTAAGCCATTTTTTAGAGTGAATTTTTCATACTCTGGTAAGGTGTAACTTGCCAGCGCAACTTTTGAAGCGGTTAACAAACATAAAGTTAAAAAAGTATTAAAGATCCGCATCATTTGAATCCTCTTGTGATGACAAAACGCCTACTGTGCGGTTGGCTTTTCTTAAATAAGTTTTAGCTGCTCTTTGAACGTCAGCAACGGTGACTTTGTTGTAGTCTTCAGGAGCGGTGAATAGTTTTTTGTAATCACCAAAATACATTTGGTAACTACCAATAGTATCTGCCTTGCCGTTGATAGTGGACATTTGGCGGTAAAAATTAACAAGTTTAGTATTTTTTACTTTCTGTAACTCTTGCTCGGTGATCCCCTCAAGCACAACTTGGTTAATTTCTTTAATGATCGCTTTTTCTAGTGTTTCAGCTGTCACACCGTCTGCAGCCACTGCATAGACGTAAAATAGATTAGGGTCGATTGATTGTGGTACATAAGAAAAAACACTGCTGGCTAGCTGCTGTTCATTGATTAACGATTTTTGCAAACGTGAACTATCACCTGTTGAAAGTACATCACTTAAAATATCAAGTGCGTAGTAATCTTGGTGTTGTGTTTCTGGGATATGGAAACCCATTAAAATATTAGGGGTAGTTACCGAAGCTTTTTGTAAATAGACACGGCGCTCACCCTTTTGCTCTGGTTCAACCGTGTGAACTTCACGAGGTGGGGCTTGAGCTGGAATAGGCTCGAAGTATTTTTTCGCCAGCTTTTTCACTTCTGCAACTTTAACATTACCCGCGATAACGACCACAGCATTATTAGGTGCGTAGTAAGTTTTGTGGAAGTCTTTTAAGTCTTGCAGGCTCCAGTTTTCAATATCTGATTGATGTCCGATCACTGACCAGCTATATGGATGAGCTCTAAAGGCTGCGTTTTTAACTTCTTCAGAAATAGCACGGTAGTTTGAGTTTTCTAAACCCGTGCTGCGCTCTGATGTTACTACGCCGCGTTCACTTTCAACCACGTCTTTATCAATGGCTAAGTTGGCAATACGATCAGCTTCTAAATCAAAAATAGTTTCTAGCGCTGAGCTAGGAAACCAGTCGGTGTAAACGGTAAGGTTTTCTGTGGTGTAAGCATTGTTACTACCACCTGCCGCTTCCATGGTGCGGTCAAACATTTTTGGGCCATATTTTTTAGAACCGTTGAACATCATATGTTCAAAAAAATGTGCAAGGCCTGTTATACCTGGATATTCGTTGCGGGAACCCACTTCCCAGAATAAGTACATATTTGCATTTGGAATAGAATGGTCCTCTAGTACCATAATCTTCATACCATTTGCTAACTCAAAGCTGTGAATATCCTCAACTTTTGTTGCTGAACTTAGCCCAGGTAACAAGAGTCCACACAGCAGAGCAAAGGTCTTTATAGACTTCATATTTAAACTCCATGAAAACGTATTAAAACGTATTTGTTCGTTAAGTTGCATAATTGCATTTATTATTTGCTTATTTTTCACTTTAATAGTTAAAGGTGGCGTAAACTTAATCACCAACATGATTTGTCGCTTGATGATGATTTTAAACACACAATAAAATAATGCATTTTACAAAAAGTTAACATAAGTTATTTCAATTTGGGCGCAGTATTCCGTCAATGGTTTGAATTTTGGGGTAAGTTGCACCTCACCATTAAAAACGTGTTAGGCCTTTATTAACAAGCAACTTCCATTGTTAGCATTTTATTGTTTGCCCGTTAGCAAACTCGCCTAACTTATTTTTGGTGATTACAATAGTGTCTACATTCAATAAAAAATTACAGTCTATTAATATGTTCAGCTTTTCACCTTGTTATCTTATCGCTAAATGCTCTGCTAAATTGTTGGGGAAAGTTGCTATTTATTTATCCTTTATCCTTAGCTTTAGCGCAATAGCAGGCAGCTCTGTTTGGCAAGTATCTAAAGGCGAACACACAGTTTATTTAGCCGGTACCGTGCATATTTTACCGGCAGAACAATTTCCCTTGCCTGATGCTTTTAAAAAAGCTTACCAAGCAAGTGATGCAATTGTATTAGAAACACCTTTACCTGACGCTAGCGACATAGCATTTCAGCAAAAACTATTAAACGCAGTTAGTTATCAGCAAGGGCAAAAGCTTACACATTATTTAACGGAAGAAACTCAACAAAAACTCAATGATTACTTTGCCAACTTTCAATTGTCTTTAACTCAATTTCAACAATTTAAACCGGGTTATGTTGCGACTGTCATGACAATGTTAGCAGCAAAAAAAGCTAAGTTAGCTGGCACTGGCGTTGATGCCTATTTTGAGGGGCAAGCCAAATCTGATGGTAAGCCTATGGAGTTTTTAGAATCGCAGGCGTTTCAGTTAGCGCTAATCGCTAATATGGGCATCGGACATGAAGAAGTATTTATTAAAGCAACTCTTTCTCAAATGCACGAGTTTGCAGAGATGTTTTCAAAGCTGATACCAGCTTGGCGCTTTGGTGATACTGAGCTGTTAAATTCTCTTGTGGTAGAGCCGATAAAACAAGAAGACCCAGTAAATTATCATGCTGTATTAACCTCAAGAAACAAACAATGGTTGCCGCTTATTGAACAGATGTTTTTAGACAAAGATACCGAAATGGTCTTAGTGGGTGTTGGCCATTTAGTGGGCGAAGATAGCGTTCTTGAATTGCTCAAAAACAAGGGATATCAAATCAAAAAACTGCGTTAACAATACATAAAAAAGCCCACGATATTTAAAGTGGGCTTGTTGTCTATTATCCTGATAAACAATTATTGGTTTGGTAGTGACTCAAACCCCATGTTATATAGCGTGAAGCCAAACATATCAGCATATTCTTGAATGGTTTTTGAAACAGGTTTGCCCGCACCATGACCGGCATTGGTTTCAATACGCACTAATACTGGCGCTTTACCAGCTTGTTTTTCTTGCAGTTCAGCAGCAAATTTAAATGAATGAGCAGGCACTACTCGGTCGTCATGGTCACCAGTTGTTACCATAGTTGCCGGATATTTAACGCCTTTTTTCACATTGTGTATTGGCGAATAACCTTTTAGGTATTCAAACATTTCTTTGCTGTCTTCTGCTGTGCCGTAGTCGTAAGCCCATCCAGCGCCAGCGGTAAAGGTGTGATATCGCAACATGTCTAATACACCAACAGCAGGCAAAGCAACCTTGATCAGATCTGGGCGTTGGGTCATTACCGCGCCTACTAACAAACCGCCATTTGAGCCACCATTGATCGCCAAGAAGTCACTAGAAGTGTATTTTTGATCAATTAAAAACTCTGCTGCAGCAATAAAGTCGTCAAATACGTTTTGTTTTTGCATTTGAGTACCTGCTTTATGCCACGCTTTACCGTATTCACCGCCGCCACGTAAGTTGGCAACTGCGTATATGCCACCTTGTTCCAGCCATACTGCACGAGATGAACTAAAGCTAGGTGTTAAACTCACATTGAACCCACCGTATCCATATAAAATTGTAGGGTTTTTGCCGTTTAATTTTGTGCCTTTTTTGTAAGTAATGATCATCGGTACTTTAGTGCCATCTTTTGAGCGGTAAAATACCTGTTTTGATTCATAGTTTTCGCTATCAAACTTAGCACCAGATTTACGATAAAGTTCGGTTTTACCTTGCTCTACGTCAAACGCATAAATTGTGCTGGGCGTTTTGTAATTGGTAAAGGTGTAATACAAGGTCTTGTCTTCACGTTTACCACTAAAGCCGCCAGAACTACCAATACCAGGTAGTTCAACATCACGCACTTTGTTACCTTGATAATCGTATTGGCTGACTTTAGAAATAGCATCAACCATATATTCAGCAAAGAAGTATCCACCGCCTGTTGTTGCGGTCAGTACATGTTGAGTTTCAGGAATAAAGTCTTGCCACTTTTCTGCACGAGGATCACTCGCGTCTACGGTAACAACTTTTTTGTTTGGTGCATCTAAGTTAGTTACTAAATATAAAGTAGAGCCTACATTGTCGATAACATATGTATCAGAATTTGTATGATCCAAAATAGTGATAAGTTTACTATTTGGCTGAGTTAGATCTTTAAGAAATAAACGGTTACCTGAGGTAGACACTGAGCCGCTAATCAATAAATATCTATCATCTTCAGTAACAGAGCCGCCAACATAACGATGTTTTTGAGCCGCGGTACCGCCAAAAATCAATTTATCTTGTGATTGTTTGGTGCCTAGTTTGTGATAATACAATTTGTGTTGGTCGGTTTTGGCTGATAACTCGCTACCTTTTGGTTTGTCGTAGCTTGAATAATAAAAACCTTCGTTGCCATACCAAGAGATACCAGAAAACTTAACATCAACTAATGGCTCTTCTAAAACCTTTTTGCTCTCTACGTCAATGACAATGATCTTACGCCAGTCACTGCCACCCTCAGAGATTGAATATGCTGCGATAGAGCCATCTTTTGAAAAACTTAAAGAAGATAAAGACGTAGTACCATCTTTACTAAACTTATTTGGATCTAAAAACTCTTCAACCTTACCGTTTTTGTCTTGGCGATATACAACACTTTGATTTTGTAGGCCGTCGTTACGATAGAAGTAGCTATAGTTTCCGCGTTTAAAAGGAGAACTGATTTTTTCATAGTTCCACATTTCTTCTAAGCGTTTTTTAAGTTTGTCGCGATAAGGAATTTTACTTAAATAATCAAAGGTTACTTCGTTTTGGCGTTTAACCCAGTCGCCAGTTTCTTTACTTCGATCATCTTCAAGCCATCTATATGGGTCTTCAACTTTTTGCCCAAAATAAATGTCTATAACTTGGCCTTTGTCTGTTGTTGGATATGTCACTTTAGTTTGATTGAGCTCAGAAATGTTTGATGTATTGGAGTTTGTGTCGGCATAACTACATAGTGAAGTTAAGGCGAACACAGCTGCGGTTAACGCAGTGTAACCTTTTTGCATGGTACCCTCTATTTAACAGGAATTTAACTAATTTAGATTAGCAGATATTACGCTTTTGCTTGGCGTTTTTCATCGTAAATATGTGCGCATTGGTCGTTGAATAATTGTTCAAAATACAAACACCGCTTGACAATGTGTAAAAGTGATATCATTATGATATCAGATGCTAACTTATTAAGGAGCCAGCATGTTTACAGAAAAAGAAGTAAAAGCACCCAATGGCATAATGTTTATCGTTGTTTTGTTAGCGATACAAATCGCAACTATCGCGGTATTTATCAATGGTGCTAAAAACGGAGAAATAGGTCAGGCTATTTTAGGAATTGTGTTGGCAATTGTTGCTTTTATTTGTTGGTTCGGCTTTTTTATGGTCAACCCAAAAGAAGCAAGAGTACTGCAGCTTTTTGGTAAGTATGTTGGTACCGTGCATGATTCAGGTTTGCGTTGGGCTAACCCATTTTACACAAAAGCACGCGTTTCTATGCGGGTTAGAAACTTTGAAAGTGGTAAACTTAAAGTTAACGAAAAAAATGGTAATCCAATAGAAATTGCTGCGGTTATTGTATGGGAAGTTACCGACACCGCTGAAGCTATTTTCCAAGTAGATGACTATGAAGATTTTGTTTCGATTCAAAGTGAATCAGCGTTAAGAAACCTAGCGACAAGTTACCCTTATGACAATCACGAAGAACATGAAATCTCATTACGCAGTGATCCTATTGAAATTTCTGAAGCACTAAAACAAGAAGTTCAAGAGCGTTTAGACAAAGCAGGTGTTCGAGTGATTGAGGCACGCATTAGCCATCTTGCTTACGCGCCAGAAATTGCTAATGCGATGCTGAGAAGACAACAAGCCATGGCAATTATCGCGGCTCGCCAAAAGGTTGTAGAAGGTGCCGTAGGTATGGTGGAAATGGCGCTAAATAGTTTGTCGGAACGCGACATTGTTGAGTTAGACAGTGAACGTAAAGCCGCGATGGTCAGTAACTTACTGGTAGTACTATGTAGTGACGAAGCAGCTCAACCCGTTGTTAACACAGGTAGTTTATATTAATTAAACAGAGCAACTTTGGTTGCTCTTTGCATGAGGTAATTGTGGCAAAAAAAGCATATCCGCTCAGAATAAATGAAGAAATTCTCACTGCCATGCAACATTGGGCTGATGATGAATTGAGAAGTTTAAATGCTCAAATTGAATACGTATTACGAGATGCATTACGCAAAACAGGCAGAAGTAAGCCAAGGCCAATAGAGCCAATCATTGATCCTGAGGATGACTAGGGCGTTTTGATCTTTGCTGTTTAGATTATGTTCGTGATCAACACGCCCAATAGCCTGTTGTTTTTATCCGAGATCATAGCAATCACCATTTGTTATGGTCGTCATAAAATTGTTGCTTTGTTACATGGTGTGAATAACATAAAAAAAGCCGATGACCTGAGTCATCGGCTTATAGCTATGAGGAAAGCTAGAATATACAAATTATTACAACAAGCGTTCTGCTAAGAACGTAGGTGTATAATAGAGTAAAAACTCTGAATAGGCAATAAAAAATGTAATTTAATTACATTTATGTTGTTTACTTACGGTTTTTTCTGAGTTTTTACTATAGAAGCCCTATAAACAATAAGGCTTCTTTCGTCGTTAACCTCAGATTAGTTAATGCGCCTGTTCCCAGTTTTCACCAATACCTGCTTCGGCAATTAATGGTACTTTCAGTTCTACTGCGTCGTTCATTATGTTTACAAGTTGTTGAGTTGTTTGTTCAACAATATCCTGATGAATTTCAAAAATTAATTCATCGTGTACCTGCATGGTCATGCAAACACGTGGGTCGTTGTTTTCAACAATCCATTGATCAACCGCTAACATGGCCTTTTTGATGATATCCGCTGCAGTACCCTGCATTGGAGCGTTAATGGCTGCACGTTCTGCACCTTTGCGACGCATGGCGTTTTTAGACTTAATATCAGGTAAATACAAGCGACGACCAAACAAAGTTTCAACAAAACCGTGCTCAGTTGCGTCTTGGCGAGTTTCTTCCATATAGGTTAAAACACCTGGATAGCGCTCGAAGTATTTATCCATATATGCTTGTGCTTGATTACGGGCGATACCAAGTTGCTTTGATAATCCAAAAGCTGACATACCGTAAATTAAACCAAAGTTAATCGCCTTAGCGCTGCGGCGCTGATCTGCGGTAACTTGTTCTAATTCAACACCAAAAATTTCTGCCGCTGTTGCTTGGTGTACATCTCGCCCTTCGGAAAACGCTTTGACTAATCCAGGATCATCAGATAAATGCGCCATAATTCGCAATTCAATTTGTGAATAATCTATGGCGACAATTTTGTGATTTTCAGGGGCGATGAAAGCGTTACGGATTTTACGACCCTCTTCACTGCGAATTGGGATGTTTTGCAAGTTTGGATCAGTTGATGATAAGCGACCTGTTGCTGCAACCGTTTGGTTGTACGACGTATGTACTCGACCCGTTTTACTGGAAACCATTAAAGGTAACTTATCGGTATAGGTAGACTTTAATTTACTTAAACTACGGTGCTGCAAAATAATTTTTGGCAACGGGTAATCTAAGGCAAGCTCTTGTAATACTTCTTCTGCGGTCGAAGGAGCGCCTTTTGGTGTCTTTTTGATCACAGGGATTTTAAGTTCATCAAACAAAATTTCTTGAAGTTGTTTAGTTGAACTTAAATTAAAACTTTTACCTGCAATATTGTGCGCTTCAACTTCCAACTCTTGCAGCCTAGTGCCAATTGCTTGGCTTTGCTCAGCTAGCAAATCAGCATCAATCAACACACCGTGCTGTTCCATTTTGGCTAACACTGGCAGCAGTGGCATTTCAATATCGTGAAATACCGATAGCTGGCCTTTTAACTGCTCTAGTTGCGGGAAAATAGCCTGATGCAATCTTAAGGTAATATCGGCATCTTCTGCCGCATAATGCCCAGCTTTTTCAATATCAATTTGATTGAAAGTTAACTGTTTTGCCCCTTTACCAGCGATATCTTCAAAATGTACGGTTTTATAATCTAAGTACTTCTCTGCTAGGGCATCCATGTTGTGTCTGGTAGCTACACTGTTTAAACAGTATGATTCGATCATGGTATCAAAGGCGATACCATTTAAAGTAATACCGTAATGGGCTAGTACATTTGCATCATATTTTAGGTTTTGACCTACTTTAATAATGTCTTTAGCTTCTAAAATAGGTTTAAGCTGTTCAAGTACCCAATCGCGATCGAGTTGTTCTGGAGCACCAACATAGTTGTGAGTTAACGGAACATAGGCAGCTTTACCTACTTCAATTGAAAAAGATAAACCAACAAGCTCCGCCGCCATGTAATTAATACTGGTGGTTTCTGTGTCAAAAGCAAAATATTGGGCAGCTTTTAGTGCGCCTAGCCATTCATTAAAGTCTGCTTTTGTCAGAATGTTTTGGTATTGGCTTTCAATTACCTCTACTGGTGCTGCAGCCTTTGTTTCGGTATCAGCACTTTGCAATTCACTACCTGCGGTAAGTTCGGCTAATAAACGACGTAATTCATAGGTTTTATAAAGCTCAGTAAGTTTTTCAACATCAGGAGCAACCGGGGCTAACTCCTCAACTGATTTAGCTAATTCAACATCAAGCTTTATCGTGGCCAATTCGTAAGATAACGGTAGTTGCTCAAGCGCGTTACGTAAGTTCTCACCAATTTTGCCTTTTACTTTGTCTGCATTTTTAATGACGTTATCTAAATTTTCATGCTCTAGTAACCATTTTACTGCGGTTTTTGGGCCACATTTTTCTACCCCAGGGATGTTATCAACTTTATCTCCCATTAAGGCTAAATAATCGATGATTTGGTCTGGGCGAATACCGAACTTTTCAACAACACCTGCCACGTCCATTTCGACATTTGTCATGGTGTTGATTAAACGCACATGTTCATTGACTAACTGCGCCATATCTTTATCACCAGTTGATATGACTGTTTCAATACCAAGCTTTGCCGCTTGATCAGATAAAGTTCCAATAACGTCATCGGCTTCAACACCTTCGATGACAAGTAAAGGAAGCCCCATCGCTTCAATGATCTGATGTAGTGGCGCAATTTGGCTGCGCAGTTCATCAGGCATAGGTGGACGGTTAGCTTTGTATTCAGGATAAAGATCGTTTCTAAAAGTTTTACCTTTGGCATCAAAGACAACAACGACATTACCATTAGGGTAGTCTTTTTTAAGACTACGTATCATGTTCAGTACCCCAGTGATAGCGCCTGTTGGTTGGCCATCGGCAGTAGAAAGTGCTTGTAAATAAGGTACGTGAAAAGCCCTAAATAAATAGGAAGAACCGTCGACTAAAATTAACGGTGACAGCGAAGAATTATTCATGGTTTTTTTGGCTCGATAGACAAAAAGTGGGCTAAGCATGCCATATAAAGGCATGACTCTCTAGAGTTAATAAAATTTTCTCTAATTTATAACGTTTAGCTTGTGGATAACTTTGTTGAAAACAACACGAAATGCCACAATGAATAGATTCCATTGCGGTTAAGTTACGTTGTACGTCATTGATATATAAAGAAAAAGGTAAAGAAAAATCCTTTATACTTGTTTTTATTGTTGTTTTTCCAAATGTGAATAAAATTAAAACAGTGCTTCATGCGGCGTTTAATTTTTGCTCAAACTTCACAAATCGGGTTAAAGAGAATAACAGTTTTTTACTCTAATACCAGCGCATTATTAAATTATTTTTAAAGAAATATTAATTATCTAAATAACAAAAAAACATAAGCCTTGTCTTTTAAGAGGTATAAGCGACTTTCGAATTTTTACTCTAAGTGATTTTTTTCATCAAAGTTTATCTTTAAATAAACCTTAACTGGTTGACCTGTAGGTCATTCAAAATATTACAAAAAACGACTCTGATACAGTTGAGCAGCAGACTCTACCACAATGGCATGACGCTCAGCTAAACGTTGGTGATTTTTGTCGTATCCGCCACCTATAACAGTTGCTACGGGTATGCCTCGCTGTAGACATGTCGATATGACTTGGGTATCGCGCTTCTTGATCCCTTGCCAAGTAATATCGAGTCTGCCCAAGGCATCATCTTGCCAAACATCAACACCTGCATCGTACAATACAATGTCTGGTTGTTGTTCATCTAACACGCGCTCAAGTGTTTGTTGTACGCAGTTTAAATAAGGCTCATCTGATAAACCAATATCTAACCCTATATCTAGGTCACTGGAAAATTTTCGAAATGGGAAGTTCTTTTCACAATGAATTGAACAGGTATAAGCTTGTGGAACTTTAGCAAGAATGCTTGCGGTGCCATCACCTTGGTGCACATCCAAATCAAAAATAACGACCTTTTTGACCAAGTTTAACTCAAGCAAAGATAGTGCGGTGTAAGCAAGGTCATTCACCATACAAAACCCTGAGCCAAAATCGTAGTGTGCGTGGTGGGTTCCACCTGCGAGATGGCAAGCTAGACCTTTTTCCAGAGCAATACGCGCAGTTAACAAAGTACCATTGGGAGCTGTTTTAGTCCGATCAATTAAGCCTTGGCTCCAGGGTAAACCCACGCGTCGCCATGCTTTATCATCAAGTTGGTTATCGAACATTTGTGTTAAGTAGTGATGTTCATGTGCAATGGTGAGATCATCTGTCGATGCCATTTTGGGTCTAACGATATTGCTCTTTGCAACGCCTTGGTCCACTAAATATTGGTATAAGCGGATAAACTTTGACATAACAAAGCGATGATCTTCAGGAAATGGACAAGAATAATTAGGGTGATAAACAAGTGGTAACAAAGCGTGATGTAAAGGTAGCTATCAAAGTGAAGCTACCTTAACGCAGGCGATTTGGCGCTGCAATAAATTCAGCACTTTTTGAGATTATTCGTGACTTGAACTTGACGCTGTTGAGTCTGGGCTACTTTCGATATCGGCTAAATTAACAGCTTCTTCGCTAACCTCTGTATTTAAGGTTGGTTTAACCAATCGGTAGTGTATACGCGCTGAAAATGGCTGTTCAGGTGTAGTAAATTCAAATGGAAAAGCGTCTTGGTTGGGGCTATCGGGGTAAAATTGAGGCTCCAAGCAAATTCCTTGTTTAGGATAAAATTTTCCAGCTAAATGGTGACCGGTATACACTTGCAAACCTGGGTAATTACTTGATACGTGCAACTGCAACTTTTTGTCTGGGCTAATTAAAACTCCCTGCCAATCATCACGTTGATTAAGCACAAAATTGTTATCTATGTTATCTCTATTGTCGTTACTTAATGCTCTAGGCTTTCTAAAATCAAAACGTGTCTCGTCAACGGGCAAAATATTTCCTGTCGGCAATAACTTTTCGTCTACTTCTGTGTATTGATCAGCATTAATATGCAGCAAATGTTTTTCTGCCGGTTGTTCATCGCCTGCGAGGTTAAAATAAGGGTGTGATGTTGGTCCTAAAATGGTTTTTTGAGAGACGTTAGCGCTTATGTGGATTTGTAGTTCGCTATCATTAGACAATAAATACGTGACATTAAAATGTATCGGCCCAGGGTAACCATTGTGGTTGTCATCAAGTACACAAGAAAGCGTAATCGAATTGTCTTGTTGTTCAACTAAAGACCATAAGGTATCGCTAATACTATTTGGCCCGCCATGTAGGTGATGTGCGCCTTCATTTGCCGCCAACTCAACTGTCTGCCCACCTATTTTTATTGATGCGTTAGCAATGCGATTGGCGTACGGCCCCACGATGGCACCGTGATAAAAAGGATCTTGTTGATAGTCAGCAACGGATGAATACCCTAATACGATATTGCGCTCTTCATCTTCTACCTTGGTATACCATTGCATGATCCTAGCGCCATAATTGGTGATGCTAACTTCATCTCCAATATCATTGCTAATTAAAAACGTCCGCACTTCTGTCATATATAAACCACTAAATTTGGGTGTAATTACACCGCAATTTTTGCCTAGCTGAATTTTATATTATGCAATTTGGACTTTTACGCAACAAGAGCGTTCAATTATTTGCTTACATAAAACAAATAAACAAGTGTTTAAGTTATTGATGTTTTTGCGCGGGCAGCCAAGTTTCGCTCGAGAGCCCATAGCGCTGAAAAATTTCATCGAGAGCACCACTTTTATGCAAGGTTACTATGCCTGAGTCGAACGTTTTTATGAGTTTGGCCACTTTATTTGCTGCTATTTTAGGGCTAAATGCGATATATATTGGAGCGCGATTAACACAGCCAGCTTGGTTAACTTGATCCAATACACCCATTTTATTTAATTCCCACAAGGTAGTGTTTTTGGTGAATAAAAAAGTATCCATTCGGGATTTTTTTAGCTTATTGAAGTTTTGCTCAACGTATCGCTCTAGGTATGGCTGAAACTGGAATTGCTGCGGATTGTCTTTTACAAATTGATTGAGCTCTTCAATGGACGTATCACTCGCAATACCAATTTGTTTATTTGCCAAGGAGGGTAAGCCTGTATATCGCCAAGTATCATCTTTTTTAGTAAAAAAGCACATTTGCTGGCTACCAATGGCTTGGTGAGGATAAATCAGATCGGGCGCTTCGGGTTTAGCTGGAGATAATAGCGCATCATATTTACCATCACGCACATAGTTAATTGCCCTTGACCAAGGATAGTAATCAATGACTATTTTAATTTTTTGCTCACCATAAATGCTGTTTATTATATCTATAACGTAACCTGGCTTGCTTTCTTCGGGGCAAATTTGGGGACACCAATCAATCGCTGCGATGTTAATATCTGTTGTATCGGCCCAAGTTGTATAACTTACAAACATTAAAGTAAAGACGACAAACTTTGATGCAAAAGACATAGATAGAGCTCTTATAAGTATTAATAAACGGTGAAGTTATAAGGTTCATTTGATTTTGAATGTACTTGTATTGTGTTAGATGTTCAATCCTCGAATTTTTTCTACGTTTAATCATGGCTTAATTAAACAAAAAAGCTGACGAATTACTGTGAATAAATTCGTCAGCTTATTGAATTGTTCAAAGTGAACAAATTGAATGTTATACCATTCCAATGGAAAGCTTACATCGTGACAAATTCTTCAGCCGATGTGGGGTGAATGGCCACTGTATTGTCAAAGTCTGCTTTGGTTGCGCCCATTTTCATTGCCACCGCAAAGCCTTGCAATAACTCGTCGCTACCAAAACCAATTGAATGAATGCCGACGATCTTTTCTTCTTTCCCGACACAAACCAGTTTCATCCGCGTTGGGTCTCGGTGATCTTCAGTCATTGCTTGATAGAGTGCAGTAAATTGTGAGTTGTATACCTTAACCTGATCTTTTCCGTATTCTGCTATCGCTTCTTTTTCAGTTAAGCCCACAGTGCCGATAACAGGGTGACTAAAGACGACAGTGGCGACATTTGTGTAATCTAAATGTTCATAAGGTTTGTTGTTAAATAACCTTTCGGCTAAACGCCTACCCGCGGCAACCGCTACTGGTGTTAGTTGTACACGACCAGTATTGTCACCAACTGCATATATGCCCTTTACGTCGGTATTTTGATATTTATCGGTTGGAATGTAGCCTTTTTCATCTAGCACAATACCTGTGGATTCTATATTGATATTGTCGGTGGCAGGTTCACGGCCAATCGCCCAAATAACTTGCTCTACAGGACCAACTGATTGACCGTTTTCCAGTTCAATCGTGAGTTTGCCATCAGCATTTTTGGTCACTGCGGTAGGCACGCTGTTGGTGTGCAAAGTAGGACCATGTTTTGCCATTTGTTCAACCAAGGTATCAGATAACATTTCATCAAAGCCTCTAAGCGGCTTTTCTTTGCGCACTAATAAATGTGAGTCACTGCCTAGTGCATGCAGTACCCCAGCAAGTTCAACGGCGATATAACCAGCACCAATAACAGCAACCGATTCTGGACGTTCGGTGAGTGCAAAAAAGCCGTCAGAGTCGATACCATACTCTGCGCCCGGAATATCAGGAATACTTGGGCGACCGCCTGTAGCGATAACGATATGATCGGCGGTAATTTTTTCACCGTTAACTTCTACGGTATTTTTATTAACAAATTTGGCAAAACCGTTAATGACGGTCACACCATTGGCGTCAAATCCTCTGCCGTATGCGGCGTGAATACGCTCAATATAAGCTTCTCGATTTTTAACTAATCTTGACCAATCAAATTGGCCAGCAGATAAATTAAAGCCGTAATCGTGGCTGTAATTAAACGCGTCAGCTATCTGCCCTGCATACCACATGGCTTTTTTGGGTACACAACCAACATTTACGCAGGTGCCACCAATTTGTTTTGCTTCAATTACTGCGGCTTTTTTACCGTGTTTTGCCGCTCTATTTGCTGAAGCGATGCCACCACTGCCAGCGCCAATGGCAAGAAAGTCAAAATGTTGAGTCATGTGCGATACCCTAAAAAATTTTTCTAATATGACAGTCAATATGAGGTTTATCTTTCATCCTTTCAACTATTGTAGGCAATCACTCTTGAATATGCGCAAAGAAGCCATTACATCTACTATCATTAAAGGACCCGATAAATAGCGTACTTCATTATGACAAATCCATTATTACAACAAACAACTTTACCTCAGTTTTCTAAAATTAAACCTGAACATATCAAGCCTGCTGTAGAAAAAGCGATTGCAGACTGTAAAGAAAACATCGAAAAAGTATTGTCAGAAACTCAACACTTTACATGGCAAAATTTGGTTGAAGCCATTAATGAAACGGATGAAGTACTTGGTAAGTTGTGGTCTCCCGTGTCGCATATGAATTCAGTGGTCAATAGTGACGAACTGCGTGAAGCACATGATGCTTGTTTACCTTTATTGTCAGAATACGGCACCTTTGTTGGACAACACCAGCCACTATATGAAGCTTATCAATCGCTTGCCGATAGTGATGAATATCAATCACTAGATACAGCACAGAAAAAAGTAGTTGATAATGCATTAAGAGATTTTAAATTATCGGGTATCGCTCTGCCCGATGACAAGAAACAGCGTTATGGTGAAATTGTGACTCGCCTCTCAGAGTTAAGCTCAGGCTTTAGTAATAATTTACTTGATGCCACTCACGCCTATACGGTGTTGATCACTGACGAAAGTGAGCTTAGCGGTTTACCTGAATCGGCAAAAGATGCGGCAGCGGCTGCAGCGCAAGCACAAGAAAAATCAGGCTGGTTATTTACTTTAGATATTCCAAGTTACTTACCTGTGATGATGTACTGTGATAATCGAGAGCTTAGAGAGAAGATGTATGTTGCATATGTAACACGTGCGTCCGATCAAGGCCCAAATGCTGGTGAATTTGATAACAGCGCTATCATGAATGAAATTTTAGCTCTGCGTCATGAACTCTCGCAGCTATTAGATTTTAAAAATTATGCAGAACATTCATTAGCAACAAAAATGGCCAACTCAACAAATGAAGTGCTGGAGTTTCTAGAAGACTTAGCGGTTAAATCAAAACAGCAAGGTCAACAAGACTTAGATGAAGTACATGCTTTTGCCAAACAAGAGTTTGGCGTGGATGATATAGCCGCGTGGGACTTACCTTATTACAGTGAAAAGTTAAAACAAAGTCGTTATGCGATCTCGGATGAAGAATTACGTCCTTATTTCCCAGAACAAACGGTTGTTGCAGGTTTATTTGAAGTTGTTAATCGCCTATTTGGTATCACAATTACGCAAAAAGAAGGTGTAGATACTTGGCATAAAGACGTGAAGTTTTACGATATTCATGATGCTGATAACCAATACCGCGGTAGTTTTTACCTAGATTTGTATGCCCGAGCGAAAAAACGTGGTGGTGCCTGGATGGACGACTGTGTTGGCAGAAGACAGCTTAAAAATGGCGATATTCAATTCCCAGTTGCTTATTTAACCTGTAACTTCAATGGCCCAGTGGGCGATAAACCTGCGCTATTTACTCATGATGAAGTCGTGACTTTATTCCATGAATTTGGTCACGGTATCCACCACATGTTGACTCAAATTAATGCCAGCGGTGTATCGGGTATTGATGGTGTGCCATGGGATGCAGTAGAACTACCAAGTCAGTTTTTAGAGAACTGGTGCTGGCAACCTGAAGCGCTTGCGTTTATTTCTGGTCACTATGAAACGGGTGAGTCATTACCGCAAGATTTGTTAGATAAAATGCTAGCGGCAAGAAACTATCAGTCAGCGATGCAAATGTTGCGTCAGCTAGAATTTAGTTTGTTCGATTTTAAAATGCATGCGCAATACACGCCAGAAGTAGCTTCTGAGAGTTATATTCAGCAAGTGTTGGACCAAGTTAGAGAGCAATATTCAGTCATCAAAGCGACACCTTTTAACCGCTTCCAACATAGTTTTGGCCATATTTTTGGTGGTGGTTATGCAGCAGGTTATTACAGCTACAAATGGGCTGAAGTTTTATCTGCTGATGCTTTCTCTCGCTTTGAAGAAGAAGGTGTATTCAATCGTCAAGTCGGTCAAGACTTCCTGAAAAATATACTTGAAAAAGGTGGCTCAGAAGAGCCAAGTGAACTGTTTAAAGCCTTTAGAGGTAGAGAGCCTGAAATTGACGCTTTGTTACGTCATAGTGGCATCGCAGCATAACAGCTAGGTTTTTGGAGCAGTCAGCAAGATTATGTCGTTAGAATCATTTAACAGTATTTATCAGCGAGCAGCAGAGCGTAAAGGAGGCGAAACTGCCTTACGTTTTCTGTTGGGCGATGGCGCCGATGACCAACAAGTAAAGCAACTGTCTGATGATAGGTTGCTTTCGGCGTTTACTAAAAAGGTATTTCAATCTGGGTTTGTTTGGCGAGTTGTCGAGCAAAAGTGGCCCGATTTTGAGCAAGTGTTTTTTCAGTTTGATATTGAAAAAATATTGATGATGCCAGAAGAAATGCTGGAGGTTAAAGCAAGCGATCCAAAAATTATTCGCAACTTTAATAAGGTCAAAACCATTAAAGCCAATGCACAAATGATTTTTGAAGAACAGCAAAATGGTCATAGCTTTGCAGAGTTTGTTGCTAAATGGCCAAGTGACAACATCATTGGATTATGGGCTTACTTGAAAAAACATGGTCAGCGTCTTGGTGGAAATACTGGGCCCTATGCCTTAAGAGCTTTAGGTAAAGACACATTTTTGCTTTCACGAGATGTTGAAGGATATTTTAGAGCCCATGATTTGATCAGTGGGGGTATAAATACCAAAGCGAGTTTAAACACCATTCAAGCAAGTTTTAACCAATGGCAACAAGAGTCAGGTTTATCTTTAGCTCAACTGAGTCGGCTTGTTGCTTATGCCACGGGTGATAACGCAGTGCAGGCGGCATAACTAGATGAATATTCCGGTAAACTGTGCTGTCGCTTATGTTGATAAAACGGATGTTGAATTGGCGAAAAAAATCGCCAATAAATGGCAATTTCAATACCTAGGTGATATTGCTGCGCTGACACAACACAGTGATATTGATTATGTTTTGCAAGTGAATTTGCAGCATTTAGAATTGATCAAAGTTGATGAACCTAAACTTGGCGCAATCAAAGTAGATTTTGTTGAAGGTGCGTCAGCACATCGACGCAAATTTGGTGGTGGTCGAGGGCAAGATATTGCCAAAGCCGTTGGTTTAAAACATGGTTTTACACCACACGTGCTTGATGCTACAGCAGGTTTGGGACGAGATGCTTTTGTTTTAGCGTCTTTAGGTTGCACCGTCAGCTTGATGGAAAGAAACCCAGTAGTTGCCGCGCTGTTAGACAATGGTTTAGAACGAGCTAAATTATCTCCCGATACTGCAGAGATCGCCCAGCGCATGTCCTTGGTTCATGCCTCGTCTATCGATAATATGCCAACGGTAACTGATATTGATGTTGTCTATTTAGATCCTATGTATCCACATCGAGAAAAATCGGCAGCAGTTAAAAAAGAAATGCGAGTTTTTCAGTCATTGGTGGGTGAAGATTTAGATAGTGATGACTTACTAACACCAGCAATCGCCTTGGCCAATTATCGTGTTGTAGTGAAACGACCAAGTTACGCTGAACCACTGGCTAACCAAAAACCTTCTACCAGCATTAAGATGAAAAAAAATCGTTTTGACGTCTACGTCAAACAAGCCATCCCTAAGCAATAATCCTCAAGATTCACCCGTGTACTAGTCATCACTAGTACACATTTTAATAATTTACCTAATATTAAAATCGATATATTTCAATGGTATAGGCGAATGTACTTACGTTCGACGATCATTTTTCATTGACATATTCTTCAACTGTATCTAGTGTACTAGTACAGATAGTACACTAGTGATATGACAACATGGCAAAAACATCTGCTATTGCGATCCAAATAGCGACCGGGGACGCTCGGCCTATTTTTCGCCAAATTGTTGATGGCATTCGTAAAGAAATCGCCACCGGCAACTTACAATCCGGCGCCAAGTTACCCAGTGTCAGAGCTTTGGCTTTGCAACTGATGATCAATGCAAATACCGTGGCTAAGGCCTATGGAGAGCTTACAGCTCAAGGTTTGCTGGAATCGAGAAAAGGGCTGGGAATATTTGTAGCAGAGCCTAAACAAATGCTGAGTGAAGAGGAGCAGCAACTTCGATTACAAGAGGCCAGTGAGCGATTTGTAAACGATGTAATGTATCTCGATTTTTCACCAGAACACATGACCCAGTACTTGTTGAAACAGCTTTTGCAGTTGCAACAAAAAGATGAGAATAAATCATGACAGATTATATCATTGAAAGCCAAGGGCTGACGAAGTGCTTTGGCACAAAAACCGCACTATTTGATTTTAACTTAGCTATTCCTAGAGGCGGGATCCACGCCTTTATTGGGGCAAATGGCGCAGGTAAATCGACATTTTTCCGTTTGCTACTTGGGCTTGAGTCACCAACGCAAGGTAGCTGCTCAGTCCTAGGTATTAATAGCCAAGAATTAAGCCCTGAACATCGAGGAAAAATTGGTTACGTTAATGAAGAGCATACCTTGCCCTCTTGGATGACAGTTGATGCAGTGATCGAGATGCAACGCAGTTTATACCCTAAGTGGCAACAAGACACCTTTGACAAGGTAATCGCCAACTTTGACGTTGGGCTAAAACAAAATGTTGGTCAACTTTCTCGAGGAGAAAGGGCTGGGCTAAACTTGTCAATGGCCTTAGCACAATCGCCTGAGGTGCTAATTCTTGATGAGCCAACATTAGGCTTAGATGTTGTTGCAAAACAGGCATTTTTAACAGCCTTAATGCATACGGAAATGGATGCAAATTGCACCATCATCTATTGCTCACACCAGATGGAAGAAGTAGAGCGAGTTGCCGATAACTTGATCATCGTTGAAGCTGGGGAAGTGAAGTACATGGCTGCTCCCGATGATTTTTGCCAGCGAGTTAATTATTGGATTTGTGATTTTGAAACTAAGCCTGATAAAGTAAAAAACTTGCAATGTGTATTGTCTTTAAAAAATATTGAAGGACAGATTCATATTGTGACCATAGATCAGCCAGCGGAGCACTTTGAAGCCTATTTACTGGCTAATGGCGCGGCATCTGTGGTAGCTGTACCGGTAAGTCTTGATAAGGCGATTGGAGCTGTTTTAGCACAAAATCATCGTGGCCATGAGCTTTCGGCTTAAGGAGTCAGCGATGAAACTTCTTTTTCTTACTGAATGGAGACGCTATCAGCGCCTTGCGGGTTTATTGGTGCTGTTACATCTGTTTTTGTGGACCATCATGTCTAATTTTGTTCCAACAATGATGATGCACCCAATGAAGCAGCTATTTCTACTCGCGTTACCTTGTGTTGGCGGTATCGCTTTTGGATTGATTTCAATGGGGTTACATAGGCGAAAAAATCACTGGACCTTCCTCGTGCACCGCCCAGTATCTATTGCACGCATCCATCTGGCGATTAGCTTGGCAAATATTTGCTTTTTATTTTGTGTTGTATGTTTACCTATTTTATTGGTCTTTGGCTTTGTTGACCTATCAAGTAATCAAGTGGTCGATATACGTCACTATTTAACTGTGCTGCATTTATTCGCTTTGGCGATATGTAGCTACTTTTTTGCCAGTTATGCCCTTTTATCACCAGCTAAAGCAAGCTTTATGGCGCTATGGACGCTGTTGTTAGTGCAAGGTGGAGTGTCATTGCCACTATGGCAAATCGCCATCATTGACATGTCTTTTATAGCGCTTAGTTTTTATTTGGCACACAAAAGTTTTCAAATAAATACGGATTCCTTGCTTAAAAACAAAGGGTTTGTTCTGGCTAGCGTTTTAGTTTTACAGCCTTTTGTACTGATTATATTGATGGCAGCTAGTGGGCTTTATTACCACCTTCCACTAGCGGTAATGGGCGATCATCCCAATAACAATGAATCGTTAAACAGTTATCAAAATTTCATCTCTAAAGATAGAGATCAGTCTTTTCAGCAATTAGTGAGTTTGTCTGATCATCCTGATAAGCAAACACTGTATCGTCAATTAAGTCTGTCAGAATTTCAATTTATTAGTTATAAAAGCTTGGCCTCCCCCAGATTTCAGCAACTATTTACGGTCGCTAAAGACGTGATACTTGTAGAAGCAAACCAAGAAATACAATGGGTGCTATCACACGATAAACGAGTATTTATTGGCCGACACAATAAAACCGATAACATCGTTGGTTATATGGGCACTACAGGGTTTTACGACACTTTAGAACAACTAACTGAAAGCGATAAATTTGAGCAAGCGGTGATCGTCACGGACAATCAGTTTTTGCAATCTGGCAGACAAATTTACCAGGTTAATTTTGCTGACCGTAAGCTGGTATTAAAGCACCAATTACCAGCAGGGGAATATTACACAAAACCCATCAAAAACATGTTTGAGCGTACTGTGATTCAATCAAATAAAGCGACGTATTTATTTGAGCAAGTTGATTTTTACTTCGCCTCAAAACAATTAACGCCACAACATCGAGTTACGCACCCAAATAACTTACCAAGCTATCAGGAAGTGATATTAAGTGAAATGCAAGATGGCTTTTTGATCCGATATTTAGATCCGCATTTTTATGGTTATCTACAGCCAGGTGCACAGCTTAAATATGTTCATCACGATGGTGAAATTGACACCTTGGTTAGTTATGCCTTTACTGAGTCGCATGTGCCAACCGTGATAGCAGGGCAAACATTTGTCATGTCGCCGTTCGTGATGAATATTGTTAATGGTTTGGTGCCTTCTCAGTTGTTTTTTGCTAATGAGCCTTATCACCCTTATCAATACGTATGGCAACGCGAGCTGTCTCTATCTTTATTGCTTTGGATTATCGCTGGTGTATTGACGGCAATACTGGGCACATTAGTGCTTGCCAAGTATTTAGCATGGTCTAAACAAACCTGTATGTTTTGGCTGGGTTTGATGTTGATATTTTCACTACCTGGGTTTATTGCACTGCTGTTTTTATATTCTTTACCACTTTTTAGGTTATGGCGTACCAATAGGAATAACTCGCCCAAAGCGCGATTAAATACCTCATTCAAGGAGCAAAGATATGTATAGCCTATTTATTCAAGAATTTAGAAGATTTCGCTTAGTATCTAGCATCACTGCACTGCTATTGTCTGCCATTATGGTGACACTGTCGGCTATTGAGCCAATAATGAAGAACGGTTTAGAAGTGTTAGTGTATCAAGGTAGCGCAATCGTTTTAGCGTTTGCACTGGGTTGTACGCAGATTTTATTACATAAAAGAAAAGGCAATTGGGCATATTTAATTCACCGTCCAATACCGCCTAAAAATATATTTTTCAGCTTAGTGTGTGCCGGCATATTTAACTTGGTTATAGCGCTTGCCTTACCATTGTTATTGGTTTTTCTTGGCTTAGATTTGCTGGGTGTCGATGTTGTTGAGTTACGCCATTATCTTTTTACACTTCATGTTTTATTAGCCGCTGTGTTTGTTTACTTGGTTGGCGTATACATTGTATTGAGCCCAAATAAAGCCAGTTTTCTGTGCATTGCTCTGCTCTATTTTGTCTGGTCGTCGGACCCTAACAGTGCGATTTTTACTTTAACGGTCGATCTGATTGCTGTTCTTATCATGTTTCTATTGGGTAAAAATGCATTTAAGGTGAATTTGAGTGAGCATCATCAGTCAATGACCAGTCGATTAGTCGCTATTACCGCACTGCATATGGGTTTAATGGCGGTATTAATGTTAGGGCAGATGATTTTTTATCATCTACCGATGAGTATGTTAGATAAACACCCTGATAATTACTCAAAACAGCAGTTGCAAGACTCTTTTGCTTTGCTGTGGCAACTTACACCAGAGGAATTGATCGATTTCGCTGTTGACGAAGCCACATATCCTCAAAAAAGCACGTTACAGCAACAGATAAAACATGCTGATAGCATCAGGTTACGGTTAGATTTTCGAGCGCAAAAACATCTAGGACAAATTTTTCATCAAGATGGTTTTGAATATGCTTTGGTTGATACCAAAAACAAGCAGCAATGGATATTTTCACATCAGCAGCAAATATTTATTGGTAAAAGTCATAGAAACAATGAATTGGTTGGGTATTTAACGCGAACAGGCTTTTTACCAGCGTCAACTAACATAGATACTATTACTGAAAAAGAAAAATTCTTTACTGTACCAAGGATCATCGAAAATCAATTTATTCAAGAAAGTGATCGCATTTATCAGGTTGATTTTGTCGGTCGATATATTGACGTAAAACACCAATTACCTGAGGGAGAATATTACGTGAATGCGTTACAACTTCCTCAAGGTGCTAACAGTGCAGTATTGGTTTCTAACAAAGCGATTTATGCCTTTGATTTCAAAAAGTTTAGCCAACAGAGTGAAGCGATTCTACCTAAAATTGTCATTGAGCTGGTGAGGCCAAATCAATCAATGAAGTATGTGGAAGTGTTTAACCTAATTGACGGTTACCTTCTGAAGTTCGCTGATAGGCATTATTTTGGCTTTGATCAGCCAGGTGTAGGGTTACTTTATGCCAAGTTAGATGGAGAACGCATACTTGTTGCTGAAAAGGCATTTGAGCAATATCGTCCATTGCCTCGTTGGGTGGGGTATCAGGCTTATTGGATGTCACCACTGGTTTATTCGGTGCTGTTTGAAGTGACTGAAGATGTGTTTAAACATCAAGATGACCCGAGTAAACAAACATTTGAGAGTGTTTGGGACAAGCAATATCCATCATCTGTGTATTGGTTAGTTGCATTAAATCTATTGATTACTAGCTTATTAACGCTTGCTCTTGGGATAGCATTCAAAAAGAAAAAGTTAGATATTGCCTTCTGGCTGTTCGTGGTATTGCTATTTGGTTTACCTGGCTTTCTTAGTTTCTTATTAATGAACCATTGGCGGGAATTTTGGAAAATTAAAAGGCAAAAGGAACGAACAACAGGCTCAGTGCCTCATGAGCTGGTCAAAGCTTAAGCCATAAGTATAAAAACTCTTACAATCGTAGCGGGAATGTCGTCCCGCTTTTAATAGGAATCATGATGAACAATTACGCCTTTTTATTAAGGATGGCGTTTTGCATCCTAATTATTGCGAATGTTTCAACCTGCTTAGCAAAAGTTACAGCGGATAATTATCTCGCAGAATACGTTAAGTTAGCACAAACATTACCTAGTGCTCCTTTAATTGATAGGGAGATAATGTTAAATAAATCAGCAATTAAGCAAGTGCTGTTATCCCCTTCGGGTGATTTCTTGATTTATCAAAAGGAGGAAGGTCATCAGGACGACAAATTAGTTTCAGTGTGGCGTTATGACATTAAACTAAAGACGCAAAAGAGGCTGTTTATCTATCAGTCATTGCAATATATTTATCTATCAAAAAGTGGTGATAAATTAATCCTCAATACCGGTGATAGTATCGCTATTGCTGAGAGTAAAGCCGCCAGTTCGCCCATTGTACTAACACGATTTGATCAAACAAAATATGAAGATTGGTTGGGGTTTGCCGCTGATAATGATCACAGTTTATTGATGCGAAAATGGCAACCTACGGACAAATATTATTATGTTGAGCGGGTAAGTTTTTCAGGAAGTCGAACCGATATATTCCGCTCAGACGTTTTGTTTAATGGTTTTAACGTCGATGAATATGGTCAGCCAGCTTTTCTTCGAGTATTCAACCAAGCAGATGACAATAAAGGTGAACACTTTATCTACCAGCTAAACAAAGATAAAAAAGTGCTGCGCTTTACTTGTCAGTGGGATGACCCGTGTGGCGTGGTAAAGTTTGATCGCCAACAAGAAGCGTTCCTTTTAAAAACAAATGCAAACAGTAATTTTACGTACTTGGCGCGTTTATCTTCGCAAGGGCAACTAACCGTTATACAGCAAGACCCTAATTTGTATGGCGATCTCAACAATGTACATTGGGCTAAAAATCAACCCGTAGTGACTCAGTATTTTGGCGAATACGACCAGTATAGTGCAATCGATGATCGCTTATTAAAACATACCGATTTTTTAAATAAGCAATTTTCCCAGCAAGATTTTTATTTGCAACTACCTCATAACATCTCTTTAGATAGACAGCTTAATGACGGAGTATGGTTAATATCGGCTGTGAGCAATAGTGTGCAGGAACAACATTTTTTGTATCACTTAAAACAACAAAAACTAGAACCCATATTATTACAAGTGGTTAAAGCCGCAAATCAAGGACGTCAACTGATCAAAGATGAATATCTAGCACCTCGAATCAGTTTTCATTATGCTAATAGAGATGGGCAACACATTCAGGGTTACCTCACTTTGCCTAGAGGAAAAACTATCGCAAATACGCCATTGGTCGCATTCCCTCATGGTGGGCCATGGTCTAGAGATGATGGTAGCTTTGATATGATGGCGCAGTTTTTAGCAAACAGAGGGTATATTGTTTTTCAACCTAATTTTCGGGCATCAACAGGGTTTGGTAAGCAACATCATAGTGGCGTTAGCGGGGATTTTGGCTATGGTCGAACGCATTTTGATATTATTGATGGCGTAAACTATTTATTAAAAAACAACATAGGTGATAAAGACAAATTGGCAATGGCTGGCCATTCTTTTGGTGGCCTGAGTGTGTTAACTGCTCTGACTTTCGAACCAGAACTATTTAAAGTCGGCTTTGCTGGAGCACCACCTAGCCATATTGGCCGCTCTGCTAAATATTATTATCGATATCAAAAAAAGAAGTTTGGTCAATCAAGAAAATATTTTATGCAACAGCTAGTGGTCGATTGGCATGATGACAAGGCATATAAAGCGTTAACTGCAATTCAACCAGAGTCTCATATTGAACGTATACAAGCACCACTATTGTTATGGGCTGGAAAAAATGATGGTCGAGTTTTTATCACGGATGTAAAGAACTACGCCTTAACCGCGCAGGCAAAGGAAAAATCGATCCAGTTATTTGTCGATCCTAATTCAGCACACTCTCCTAGTAGTCGAGTGTCATTTAGTGCCTATCTATTTTTAATGGAAGCGACATTAGGACACTATTTACAACAAGCGGTTGAACCCATAAAAGTGATGGAACATAAAGCCTTGTATCGTTTCTTAAAGAAAAATCTTGTATTAGAAACAGAAACATACCTGTCACATTATGTTCATTAAAGTGTCATGATGAGGCACTATGCTTACCAAGGTAACATGTATTACCCTGCACCTGACCCCACAAAATAGCGTTAAACACTAACGCTTAACTTAGTCTATGTCTGCCTGTTGTCATATTTTTGTAACCTTATAGTCATAACCTATGACTACAGCAGCAGGCTAATTTTTAACTAAAGTAGGGTTTATTCATGCGCGTTTCTAGCTTTTCGCGTGGTTCCGTCATCGCCATCAGCGCATTTGCGGGGATCTTTCTTGCCACTATGTTTCAGGTAGGAAATTCTCTGACCGAGAGTCGGCAACAGTATGATGAATACCAGCAACTTAAATCATTAATAACGGTTGAGTTTAATCGCACAGTCGCTAAATACCTTTCGTCTGGTGATGCTAGTTTGTTAAATGATGCTGAAAGTCAGTTGACACAGATTATTGAGCATGCCGATTTACTCGATATTGAACAGTTAACTTTGGCCATTCAGGCAAACGCAAAATCGCTTCAGCAAGACATAACCACTAAGTACCGCGCAATGGGGAAATTAAGCGGTGATCCATTGGCGTTAATTAAAAATGGTGAACGTGACCTTGCGGCTATAAACAAAGATTTAGCAAAATATGCCCTGCAATCTAGCGCGTTAAGTTCTGCGCAACAAAAGCAGTTTTTAACTCATAGTACTGAATTTGCAAAAAGTTTATTTGAATTGGTTGATAGTCGAGAAATGATGTTTGCTTCACAACAGCAAAATGCCGATTCATTAAAAATAGTGTTAGAGAACCTTTTAGCGTTAGCACAATCTATGGCCGCGATGCCCGCGTTGGAAATTTACCCGACATCAGATGACGATGAAGATGATTTTTTTGACGATGCAGATGACAAAGAAGATATCAGTGCTGAAGCGTTAAATGAATTAAGGTCTGTGTTAGGTCGTTATCAAGGTGAAGTAAACAAAACCATTCAATTACAATATCAGCGACAACAGGGCTTGGCATTGTTAACTAAACAAGTGGGTATGTTGGAAGATATTATCATCGATGGTGAAACTGCAATAGCAAATGCGCAAGCTGAAGTTAATCAACAATTAACCACTATCGTTATTGTATTGTTAACGTTTTTGATTGCCTTTTTAGCGGCAAATTATTGGTTAACTCGAAGTGTCGTTTTAAATCCATTGCGTAAACTGCGTGATAGTTTTGTTACTTTAGTCAATGAAGGGCGAGTTGATAACATTACGGGTATCCCTTTAAAAACTGAACTGGGTGAAATTTCACATAGTTTTAATCAGATGGTGTCTCAACTTGCAGAAGAAGATAAACAAAAAGCTAACCAACTAAATTTAGTTTCTAACGCCATGCAAACTATGGAGAACCAAGCCGGTAACATTTTAGAATCTTCATCTAGCACTAATACTCATTTAATTGTGGTTAGCGATATCATGACCGCGTTGTCATCGGTAACTGATACTGTAAATACTCTTTCTCAGCAGGTAGTAGATAACGCACAAGCAACACAGTTAGCGATGGAAGATAGCCAACAAAAAGTAGCTGAAGTATTAAACGCCAGTGAACAAACGAATACTGCTGCCAGTGCAGGACGCGATGCCATTTTATCGTTATCTCAATCAGTGGAAAGTGTTGGTTCGATTGTTGATGTTATCAGCTCTATTGCTGATCAAACTAACTTATTAGCGCTCAATGCGGCCATTGAGGCTGCGAGAGCTGGTGCCCATGGTCGAGGCTTTTCTGTTGTTGCTGATGAAGTAAGGCAGTTAGCGGGTAAAACTCAAGAATCACTAAAACAGGTAAGCCAACGTTTAGAGCAACTCAACCAGGCAAGTAGTACCTTAGAGCAAAATATTTATGGCATTGAAAGTGCCTCTGGCAAGCAAAAAGACATAGCGGCACTGTTAAAAGATAATGCCGAAAATGTTGCGCAACAAGCTGATTCTTCGGCAAATGTAGCGCAAGATACGTTAATGCAAATCAACCAGCAGCGACAACACTTTTCAGAGTTAGAAAGTGCAATGGAGAGCGTTAAACACGAAGTGCAGCATTCACGTCAATTGGCGGAAAATATTTCTCATGACGTTGCTGAGCAAGTTCGTGATATTAACCAAACACTCAAGCTGGTTAAAAACCAGGATTAATCAATACAGGTGTAATACCAACTCGGTTAAATATTTAATTGAGTTGCTATTAAGCAAGTAAACTAGACAACGTTGTGTCTTTAGATAAATGAGTTGTCTGTGCTAAAAAGAGTTCTGCGGTAGCTACAGCATCACTAAGTGCATTATGTGCTGCATAGTGTGGTAGTTGATAATAGCTTCGTTGATTGGTTAATCGCAGCTCTGAAGGGTCGTAAGCAACATCCCGCTGGTCTAATCGGCGTTTGGCGATCAATAAGGTATCAATCATCAATAATGGTGGTTTTACGCCGTAAAGTTCTAAGCATGCTTGCTGCAGAAAGTGTCGCTCAATTTGATTAAAGTGTACCAGCATCACCTTACCAGCTAAGGCTTTTAATAAATCTTCAACCACCTCTTCCAATGGCAAACCTTGTTGCTGTTGCTCATCCGTTATGTGATGTACCACGACGTTTTCTGGTTTGAGTTTTTGTTTAGTATTAATGATTTGGTGGAAACTTGACCCTAAGTTAATTAACCCGCTTTCGAGTTGGCAAAAGCCAACACTGAGCAGTTTATCAGCCACGGCGTCTAAACCTGTGGTTTCAAAATCGACCGCCACCAAGGGGAGCTCGTTAACTGGACACGATAGATCGGGGAATGGTGTTGCAAGAAAGTCTTTTAACGGCCCTTCAGGTGCCAAGGCTAGAGCACGTTTTCGTTTGGCCTCAAAGCCTAACCACCAGCGAAAAGGTAATTGATTTTGCCACATCATAATTAATAGGCCGATTGTCTAGCATCTTGGAGGGTTTTAATCACCTTAAATGCGTCTTTTAAATGTTCACGTTCAAGTTTTGAAATGTCTTTTGGCGCTAAAAAATTATCTGCGGATAAACCTGCCGCTAATTTTGAGGCTTGATGTTCCATGCGTAGTAACGACAAAAACTCATAGGCATCTATAAGGTTTTTTGCAGAAGCTTCTGTTAGTGCCGGCGTACCGGCGACGCGCTTTAAACGCTCTATGGTGTTACATTGTGCTATGCCTTGGCTTAATGCATAAATACGTGCTAAGTCGACAATGGGAGCAATACCATTAAGTTTTAGATTTAATACTGCTTCATTTTCGCCGTTTTTACTCAATACAAAATCTCGAAAAAATCCCAACGGAGGTTTGTTTTGTAGGGCATTGCGAGAAAGATGTGCCAAAAATAATGTATTGCCCTTGGTGGTTTTTAACAACTTATCTTTTACTGCGTTTAATAAACTAGCATCCCCATGGATAGTAGCGACGTCAAAAAATACAGTGCCATTTAAAAGCGCCTGAGGGTTTGGGTTTTTGATCCAGCGCTCAAAGTATTGATGCCACACTTTTTGTGGTTGGCGCCATTGTTTGTTGGTCGCCATAATATCGCCTGGACAATAAATAAAACCACACTGTGCTAAACCATCAGAAACAAAAGTCGCCAATTTCAAAAACCAAGCATCATGTTCAGGTAACATGTCATCGCTGATGATCAAAGCGTTATCTTGATCGGAATGGGCAAATTGCTCTTGTCTTGCTTGTGAGCCTGCGGCGAGCCATGCATAAGGAACAGGCGCTTGGCCAAATTGTGATTCAGCCAATTCGATCAGCCGAATAGTAATGGCACTGGTAATGGCGCTAATACTTTTACCAACATGATCAGCGGTAGTACCTAATCGTGCCATGCGCATTTGCAATTTGCCGATCATTTGGCTTATTTGCGCTATTTCTTCTACTGTTTTTGCTTTTCGGACAAGATGAGTCAAGTTAGTTGCGTTTTGACTTTCATGGTTCATCAAGTCAGTAATTGTCACCATGGCAAGTAACTTATTGTTTTTCATCACAGGTAAATGATGAACACGTTTTGCTGTCATTAACATCAAGGCATCATAGGCTTGACTACCCTCTTCGATACTAAGCATATCGGTAGTCATGATAGTGCTAACAGGTAAGTTGTAGTCTAACCCTTGAGCAATACAGCGTCGCCGCAAATCTTTATCGGTGACAATACCTACAGGCTGGCGTTGGTTATCTTGAGTGGTAATGACTAAACATGAGTGTCCAAGTTCGCTCATTTGAATCGCAGCATCCCGAATACTGGCATTTTCACTGAGTGTGGCAACAGGGGTGTGATAAAATTGGCTAATGTCAGTATTCATAAGAGAGGCTGAAACAACGGCTTCTTCATTAAGCTCAGACATTTTGTTATTTAATCGTTGTGCTGCACTGCATTTAAAAAAGTTAAGAACCGTGGGGTAATCTTCAACAATTTCCGCTAGAGTTGGGTAGTCAAGGCAATACAGCAAAGTATCTTCTTCGGTGACAATTTCAATATTCCCAATCTGATTTGCGCTGCAAAAAATGGTACATAAATCCCCCTCACCAAATTTGCCAAGCAATTCTCCCATTTGATCTCGGTAGACCAAAGCCCCTTTACGGATAATAAACAATTTATCGCCTTGGCATTGCGCCGGTGGCAGTGCTTCACCTTTAGGAACATAGCAGATGCTAATCAGTTTAATAATGGCCTGCAATTTGTGTTCTGGTAAGTGCTCAAAAGGCGGGACTTCTTGAACAAATCTGCTTATTTCTGCTAACTCAGCTTCCATGGTGTTCTTCTCAAAGGCGTCGACATTTACTGTTTTAGAGCATTCTTTAGGGGTTGGTCAACCTTGTTTTACCGCCACCTAGACTAAAGTGTAATACCTCGGCTAATAATTCCTTGTTACTGTTTAATGTAGTTAGGTTTCACTATGGGTTTTAGTCTGCTTTCAGAGAAACTAGATTCGAATCTATAGTGAACCTAACTACAAAAACAACAGGTACAACAACGCGTACAACAAAAACAAACGCGTGATAATGAGCGCTAAAACGCTCTATGCTAGGAGAAAACAATGGAAGACAAGCAAAATTATTGGTCAGAAAATCTGCGCCTAATTTTCATCTGTCTTGTTATCTGGTTCGTGGTTTCATTTGGCTGTGGCGTTTTATTCGTCGAGCCACTAAATGAAATTCGTCTAGGTGGTTACAAACTAGGTTTCTGGTTTGCACAACAAGGCTCAATTTATACATTCGTTGCACTCATTTTCTGGTATGGCAAGAAAATGAACGACCTCGACAAGAAATATAACGTGGAGGACGCGTAATGGATGAGTTAAAACTCTATACTTGGATTGCCGTTGGTGGCACTTTCGGTTTATATTTTTTCTTAGCTTGGTGGGCACGAGCAGGCTCTACTAGCGAATTTTACGCAGCAGGTGGTGGTATTACACCACTGCAAAACGGTATGGCGATTGGTGCCGACTGGATGAGTGCTGCGTCTTTCATCTCAATGGCTGGTCTGATTGCTTTCTTAGGTTATGGTGGCTCGGTATTTTTAATGGGCTGGACCGGTGGTTATGTATTACTAGCAATGTGTTTAGCGCCTTATATGCGTAAACATGGCAAGTTTACTGTACCCGAATTTATTGGTGATCGTTTTTACTCAAGAACAGCGCGTATTGTTGCGGTAGTTTGTTTAATTATTGCTTCGGTAACGTATATCATCGGCCAAATGAAAGGTGTAGGTGTTGCATTCTCGCGCTTCTTAGAAGTTGAATACGAAATGGGTTTATACATTGGCATGTTTGTTGTGTTTGTCTATGCCACATTAGGTGGTATGAAAGGCATTACTTATACACAAATTGCACAATATGTAGTACTGATCACAGCTTATACCATTCCTGCAATATTCATTTCATTACAGTTAACAGGTAACCCAATTCCACAACTTGGTTTAGGCTCAACGTTAGCCGACGGCAGCGGTGTTTACTTGCTTGATAAGATTGACCAAGTCGTCACAGAACTGGGCTTTAAAGAATATACTACTTCTAGCTTGGGTGACGTCGAAATGTTTGCTTATACCTTATCATTGATGATAGGTACAGCTGGTTTGCCACACGTTATTATGCGTTTCTTCACCGTGCCTTCAGTAAAAGCTGCCCGTCAATCTGCTGGTTACGCTTTAGTGTTTATTGCTTTACTTTACACTGTTGCTCCTGCTGTTGGTGCTATGGCTCGCTTTAACTTGATGAATACCATTGAGCCTGCGGCAGGTCAAAACCTTGAGTATGCTGAGCGTCCACAATGGTTTAAAGACTGGGAAAAAACGGGTTTACTTCAATTTGAAGACAAAAATGGCGATGGCAAAATCCAATATACTGCAGATGCTACTACCAATGAAATGGTAAAAGTTGACCGTGACATTATGGTACTTGCTAACCCTTCAATCGCTAACTTACCAAACTGGGTCATTGCTTTGGTAGCTGCTGGTGGTCTTGCAGCTGCATTATCCACTGCGGCAGGTTTATTGTTGGCAATCTCCTCAGCAGTATCTCATGACTTAATGAAAGGGGTGTTAATGCCGGACATGTCTGAGAAAAGTGAACTGCTGGCCAGTCGAATTGTCATGACCATATCGATTTTGGGAGCTGGATATTTGGGGCTTAATCCGCCTGGTTTTGCCGCAGGGACGGTTGCTCTTGCCTTTGGTTTAGCGGCATCAAGTATCTTCCCGGTATTGATGATGGGTATATTCTCTAAGAAGATGAACTCACAAGCTGCGATTGCAGGTATGTGTGCGGGTATTGGTGTTACTATGCTTTATGTATTCCAGCATAAAGGCATCATGTTTATTCCTGGTACGTCTTTCTTAGGTGACATGAAACCTAATTGGTTCTTTGATATTTCACCAAATGCCTTTGGCTCAGTTGGTGCGTTAGTTAACTTTGTTGTTGCCTTTACCGTACTTAAGTTAACCAAGCCAGCGCCACAAGAAATTCAAGATTTGGTCACTAACTTCCGTACACCACATGGTGAAATAGCGGCAGCTCACGATCATTAATTGATTAATTATAATTAGCTAACAAAGGCTCTAATTCATTGAATTGGGGCCTTTATTTTGATAATGATAATCGATATAAACGTTTGCTTAGTTTGCTCTTTAACAGTTAATTAGTCAGTTAAGCAAAAATTTATAAAAACAATGAAAAGGCATATTTTATGACGCGTCACTCCAAGCTTGCGATGTTTTTAGCGCCATTTTTAATTATTGGTGGCTATGTATTATCAGATCTATATTTAGAAGATCAGGCCAATGAATTAAAGCTGTTTGAACTTAAACCGATGGGGCATTGTGACGTATTTAACGATAACTGTATTTTAAAATCTGGCGAATTTGAAATTAATGTGATGCATCAAGGAATAGTCACAACCGTTAATTCAACTTATCCATTAGACACTGCAACCTTGTTTTTAGTAGATACTCAAGGGGAAGCAACACCTTATCAATTAGGAATGAAAGACAGCCCTTATTACTGGAAACGTGAAACACCACTGGGTGAGCTAATCGCCAACAAAGGTGAAAAATATAAATTGCGCTTTATCGGTGAAATTAAAGGTGGCAAATATATCGCAGAATTTTATACACAAACCGTGAAGTAAGTTTGCGCAATTTTACCAATAAAAAAAGCTCGGTATTACCGAGCTTTTTTATAAGCTTTTTTCGGAGCAATTAGGCTTTGCGTCTTAACGTCAAACCTAACAAACCAAGTAAAAACATCATCAACATACTAGGCTCAGGTATGCTAGTTGTTACGTTGACTGGGTTTTTGCTGTTGAAGAAAGTAATGTTTGACAGCTGAGCGGTATTATTACCGTTACTTGGTGAATGCCAAGTACCATTGTCTGTAGTAATTGCCGCCGTTAAACAAGCTAAGTTAAAGGTACCGCTAGCCGAGCAATAAGCGGCATAGTCATCATTACTGACCTTCCAGAAAAGATTAAACTCTTGTGCACCTGCTTTGATAGCCCAGTAACGAATATGAATACCATTGTCGTCACTGTAGCGCCATGATCCGCTTGTTGTTGCAGCAGCAGTTGTTTGACCGTCTGCAAAGTTCCAATTAGTATCATTTTGACTACTGAAACGCCAATCGCTGCTGTCAACTGGAGCATTACCGACATAATCAGTGTTTATCTCAGCACTTTCACCTTGATTAAACTTAGCAACCACAGGAGAAATTTCTACATATTGGTTATTTTCATAGGTAAAAATATTGCAACTGCTAAAGCCTTTATCTGTCTTGCCTATGCCAATATCACCTAGCATATTTTGTTCTGCATTTTTTTCACAGGCAGATTTAACATTTACCGTTGCATGCACTGTTGTATATGACGCGCTTGCCATTAGAGGTAATGTAGTTAAACACCCAAGTGTTAACCATTTCATCAATTTTTTCATCGAAACCAACCGTAGTAAAACAGGCTTGTGTAATTATAACTTACTCTGCAAGATTCGCACCTAAAAGTTATATAAGATAAAAAACATATAGTTATGGTGAAACGTTTCCGATAAATATGGCAAGTTGTAAAAAATATAGACACTTATTAGATTCATCCTCATAGTGAGGTATGATATTTAAAGATCACTTATAGTTGTACATAACAATCACAAGAAGGAACTATATGTTCAATATGCGGACGTTTTATCTTGCACTATGTTGCCTGTTTGTTAGTCAAGTCAATGTAGTACATGCTAACCAAACTTTTGAAAAGGCGCAGATTGCCTTTCAAAACCATCAATACAATGACGCCAAAGTGTATTTAAAACAGTTGTTAAGTGAAGAGCCCAATAACTTATCAGCAAAACTGTTAATGGCGCAGTTATTGATTGCTCAAGGCAATGGTCATTTAGCTGAAACTGAAATAAAGCAAATGATGTCGAGTGATATAGATAAAAGTCGCTTAATTTTACATTTAGCTCAAGCGTATATTTTACAAAGTAAATATAACGAAACTTTGTCATTATTGGCGTCAGAAAGACTGCCTAACTTACCTCGCGATCAAGTGTTGGTAATGCAAGGCCTAGCAAAAATAGGTTTAGGACACTATAAATTAGCCAAGGCCGATTTTAATGATGCGGTGACATTAAATAGTGGCAATTTAGACGCAAAACTGGGTGTGGCGCAGCTGCACTTAATTGAACATAATTATGTTCAAGCTGAGCGAGTTTTAAATGAAGTCACCGCGGCCTTTTTACCACCTCTTAAAGCGTGGGCAATGTTGGCAACAGTCTATATCAATCGTGGAGAACTCGATCGAGCTCTTGCAGCGGCAAACGCTGCATTAAATGAAAACGAAAATGATATTAATAGTTTAGCCATTAGAGCTAGTGTATACATTCAACAAGATAAACTCGAACTAGCAGACCAAGATATAGAGACTGGGCTTAACGTTAATGAATTTGAGCCCAGATTCATTTTCTTGAAAGCTGTCGTTGCTTCTCGTGGCGGCAATAAACGTGCAGCTGAACAAGCGCTAAAAGAAATTAACTCTTTGATAGAACATTTCCCTACTAGCTACCTCAATCAACACCCAAGTTATTATTATCTGGCAAGCTTTACTTACTTTTTACAAAATAATTTAGAGCTGGCTCAGCGTTACATCACTTCTTATCTAGACATTGATGCAAAAAGCGTTCGAGCGATGCGATTATCAGCTGCTATTAGTTTGAAGTTAAAAGATTATACGTCGGCTATTAGCGCATTAAATAAAGCCTATCTTGTTAAGTCTGATGATGTCATTGTTTTAACCATGTTGGGTTCTGCTTATTTGGCGCAGAATAATCAGCAAAAGGCATTACTTTATTTTAAAGAAGCACATCAACTTGCACCTGATAATGCTGAACTTAATCTTGAATTTGCCAAAGCGCTAGTGGCCGATAAACAACTAGAGCTTGCTATTGCAACCTTGCAAGAAACGCCGACTCAGTCGTTAAATGCCGAAGTGCAAACTGAGTTGCAAAACCTGTTGGTTTATTCCTATTTAAGGCGAAATGACATTGATAGCGCTATTTCAATAGTTGAGCAGCAGATTGAACAACAGCCAGATAATGCGGAATACATTAAGCAAGCTGGAATGTTGTGGCGACTTAAAGGGGATCAAAAGCAAGCATTGTCCTACCTAGAACGAGCAGCCACTTTAGACCCGCAAGATATGCACGCTCATATAGAAAAAGCTCAGTTATTGTTTGCTAATCATCAAGAAAAACAAGCGGTAGAGCTGCTGGTGTCGTTAGCAGAACAGCACCCTCATAATGCTGAGCTGTTGTTGGCTTTATCTACTAAGTATCGAAAAGTTGGCGCTTACCAACAAAGTTATACTTGGGCAGAAAAAGCCTATTTAACAGATACCAATAATTTTGAGTTGGTTGAATCATTTGCCTTGTTAAACGTTTTTCTAAACCAAGCAAATGTCGCCATAGATATTGTCACTAAGTTTGCTGACGCCAATGAGAAAACCTATGCCGTTTATGCGTTATTAGGAGAGTTGTATCGATTTAATCGTTCACCACAAAAGGCAATCGATACACTGCAACAAGCTTTTAAGCTGTCGCTAACGGATAAACAAAAATCAGCAAATTATCTAAAAATTGCTCAAAGCTACAGTGACAATAATGATAATGCCAATGCCGTGGTTTATTACAAAAGAGCCATTGCTTGGGATAGAAATGCCAACGCGATTTCAGCATTGATTAATTTGTATCGTCGAAATGGCAAATTTAAACAGGCGTTAGATACATTTATCGCACATCAAAAGTTACTAAAAGACGATGATATGGTGATGTTGCATGGACAAGTGTTAATCGAAAACGCCATGTATCAACAAGCAATCGACGTACTCGATACCTTGCCAAAACAACAGGTCAATGCTCAAGTGGCGATTGCACATATCTATATCACTCAAAATAAGCTGACGTTGGCTAAAGAGCGAATTGAAACTGCACTAGCGCTAACTCCAAACAATCCTGTGCTTAATATGTCTTTAGCTGAAGTGTATATCAAGCAACAAGATTGGGCACCTGCACAAAGTATTTATCAGCAATTGATCAGTGCTCAGCCAACGCCAACAGTACTCAATAATGCCGCTTACATCGCATTACAGTTGGAAGAATATGCAAAGGCTAGAGAGTTGGCTCAACAGGCGGTTGATGCTAATGGCCAGTCGCCTAATGCGCTAGATACTCTAGGTCAGGCACTGTATTTTTTAAAAGAATATCAAACGGCGCTACCACATTTTAGAAAAGCCTTGGCCATTGATAACAATCGAGCTGACATTAAATACCATATTGCCAAAACACTGATTGCTTTAAATCGTGAAAAGGAAGCGGTTTCATTTTTAGCGGAAGCTGTTAACAGTGCTGAAAGCTTTGATGACAAAACACAAGCAATCGAGTTACTTAAAACACTTACTGCTAAATCAAAGAGTTAATCAAATAAACACTACTGACATTAACTGTCAGTAGTGATCTATTAAACTAGGCTCGACTTTTATAATGAGGGGAATAACTCATGTCGAACGTAGTTGAAGTTGTGCACTTTTCCTTAGATTCTGATTGCACAGAGGATGACTTTTTGCGAACAGATGAACAAATGAAACAGTTTTTGTCTCAGCAAGCAGGCTTGATCCACCGCTCATTATCCAAAAGGGATGATGGCAGTTTTCTTGATATTATTTATTGGCAAAATATGGAAGCTGCAACGAGCGCCCAGCAATCTTTTTATGCTTCAGATGTGTGCAAGTTGATTGGTCAGCTTATAAACATTGAGTCTGTTACCATTGAACACACTAGCGTATGCTCTACACTAGGCATTAACTAAAGGACAACCTATGCGTAAGGCTGAACGTCTTTTTCAATTAGTTACCTTGCTCAGAGGCAGGCGCTTGGCAATTACGGCAAAGCAGTTGTCAGAAACACTTGAGGTTTCGGAACGCACTATTTATCGAGATATTCAAGCCTTGATGTTATCAGGAGTGCCTATTGAAGGTGAAGCGGGCATAGGATATCGACTCGATCGGCACTTTGAGTTACCACCATTAATGTTTACCAGTGAAGAATTATTGGCTCTAATTTTAGGGTCAAAAATGGTAAAAACTTGGGGCGACAGTGTGGCGGCAAGGGGAGCCGTATCGGCCTTAGATAAAATTACCGCTATTTTACCTGAGCGCCTTAAACAACAAGATCAAAGCGAATTGTTACTGGTACCTGAGTTTTTACAAAATAAAAACCTTGCGCAATTGGCCAGTGATCTGAGAGCCGCGGTAGAGAGCTGTTTAACCATTAACATTGAATATCAAGATGAACAAAAGCGTTTTTCCAGCCGAAATATCGAACCATTAGGATTAGTATACTGGGGAGGTAAGTGGACCTTGATTGCCTTTTGTTTATTACGTCAAGATTATCGAGAGTTTCGTATTGATCGCATCGTGTCTTTGACATGTTTAGATATTCAGTTCGAAAAACTGGAAACTAAATCACTAAAGCATTATTTAAGTCAATTTGCCTGTCATTCTTAACGTATAACCTAGCATACAGTTTTTATTTTTTATCTAAAATAACTGGGCCACTACCTTTATTCGCTAATTCATCTTCGGGGTTGTAAATAGGGCAGCTATTCAATGATAAACAGCCACAGCCAATACAACCAGATAACAAATCTCTAAGCCTTTGCATGTAATTAATTCGCTCATTGAGAGATTCTCGCCATTGACTAGCAAGCTTGTCCCAATCTTCTTTTGTTGGCGTGCGATTATTAGGTAAATTGGCAAAAGCTTGCTTAATTTCTTCTAATGAAACCCCCATTTTTTGTGCCGCTTTGATCACCGAAACTCGTCTAAGTACTTCGGGTTTGTAGCGTCGTTGATTGCCAGTATTTCGCCAGCTTTTAATTAAACCTTTATCCTCATAAAAATGCAGTGTTGATACTTTTACTCCAGCGCGCTTGGCGACATGCCCCACCGATAGATTTGCTTCTTGCATCATAAACTCCAATGAAAATAAATTTTAATTTTGTGAAAAAAGTGCTTTACCTCAACTTGACTTGAGGTTTTAGACTTGCCAACAACAATAACAAAAGAGGCATCAACATGAAAGATTCACATGAACAAGTTATCGATCTTACACGCTTTTATCAGCTGTATTTCACCTATTTCAATTGCGCAATGCAAAACAAGTAATGGAGGTTTTAAGTGATTAGATTGGAGCACTTAAATTTAGTCGTTCGAGATATTTCTGAGACTTTAGCGTTTTATCAAGCCGCTTTTCCACATTGGAAAGTACGTGGTGGTGAGGCTGCAACTTGGTACGGAGTAGCCAGAAATTGGGTACATTTTGGCGATGATTACAACTATCTGACGTTTAATGATCAAGGTCAGGGAGAAAATCGCGATTTAACCAGTAATACCTTGGGATTATCGCACTTTGCATTTGTAACGTCAGATATAGAGTCGCTTATTGAACGGTTGAAGCTTGCGGGTTTTCCACCTGACAAAATTGGCGCGGAAAATAAATATCGAAAAAATGTTTATTACATAGATCCTAACGGTTATGAAATTGAATTTGTTGAGTATTTAACTGATATACCTTCACAAAGAAATCAATATGACAATCAACAACAAACTAACACATTTAGAGGGAATGAGCGTGAATACCGTAATCCTAGTTGGTACTTCTAATGCCCAAGGCAATACCCGACGATTTGCTGATGAACTAGCCAATAAACAGGGTGCTGATGTGATCGATATCAGCGATTTTGATATCTTCTTTTATGACTACGAACATAGAAATCGACACGATGATTTTATTCGAATTATTGAAGATATTCTCGATTATGAGCTGATCATTTTTGCCAGTCCGGTCTATTGGTACGCCATGTCAGCACAGATGAAAGTTTTTTTTGATCGGTTATCTGATTTATTAACCGTGCGCAAAGACCTTGGACGACGCTTTAAAGACAAACACTATGCTGTGTTGTCAACTGGGGCTCAACCGCTTGCTCCTGAATGTTTTATTGAACCATTTAAATTGACCATGGATTACTTTGATATGCAGTTTCGAGGACATTTTTATGCCCATTATTCAACGTTGGAGACAGAGAGCAATAACCATTTTTTAATGTTAAGGCAGGTGGAGCAAGCGGCAAACTCTCTGTTTGTACAGCAACCATCGACAGCTTCAAGCATTAGTTAATGGCATGATTCAATATTATTTGCCAATAACCTGTATCGAGCCAACGACCAAATTTAAAACCAACTTCCTCAAAATGGGCTACCTGTCTCATGCCCATTTTTTCATGGAGTTTGACGCTACTTTCATTGGGCAAAGTGATACCGGCAATGATGCTATTCACGGGTAAACTTTTTAATAGTTCAAACAGTGTTGAATAAAGTGTTGAACCATAACCTTTAGCTTTTGCATCAGGAGCAAGGTAAATAGTGGTTTCAACTGAAAAACGATAGGCCGAACGATGTTTCCATTGGGCTGCATATGCGTAGCCTAAAATTCTATTATGATCCGATAATACCAGCCAGGGAAGCTGCTGCGCTTTAGTGGTTTCTATCCGCTGTTGAATGGTTTGCGCGGAAACCTTTTGTTCTTCAAATGTTGCAACTGAATCAACAATATAATGATTGTAAATATCGCTAATTGCTTGTGCGTCAGAGTGTTTTACTGATCTTACGGTTACCATCGAATGATTTTAGTGAAATAAAGCATGACGCCTAGCATAAACTAGACGCCATGATGCGCAATTGAAAAGAATTCAACTATGGTTTGATTGCTGGAGTAGAAAAGCGCGGTGGCTTGACTGTTTTAGCTTCTTTACCTGCAAGTTGCTTCATTAATTCTTGTACTGCTCGCTCTAACTGAGGATCTTTACCTTGCGATAAAGACTTAGCATCTTGGTAAACAAATATATCAGGGGCAATACCAATGTTTTCACCGACCCACTCGTTGTTGATTGGATCAAATACCGCGTTGTCAGGTGCCGTTAATCGGCCACCGTCAACCAGCGGATAATGAACTGAAGATTTCACTACGCCTCCCCATGTTGTTGCGCCAATTAGCTTGCCTACTTTTTGTTGGCGAAATGCCCAAGGGAAGTAGTCACCACCGGAGCCTGCAAGCTCATTAATGAGTAGTACTTTTGGACCTTTAATGCCCGCAGGTAACAACATAGGTTTGCCATTAGGAACCTCATTGGTGATAGCGGCACGCAATTCTCGATTCATTAAATCGACCATATAGTCGTCTAAAAGTCCGCCGCCGTTAAAACGCTCATCAATGACTGCGCCCATTTTGTCTTGTTGGGCAAAGTAGTAACGGTTAAAAGAGGTAAACCCAGGTGATGAGGTGTTCGGTACCCAGACATAAGCCAATTTTCCATCAGACAGTTTATCAACTAAGCGGCGGTTGTCTTCAACCCAGGTACGTTGTCTTAAGCTGTTTTCACTGCCGATCGGCTCGACAATGACAGTCCATGTATCGTCAGTGGACGGCTTATCGTTTATTGTTAAAGTAATTTGTTTACCTTTGGTACCGTCTAAGAGTTTAAACGGATTGTCTTTTGCCGTTAACTGCTCGCCATTAATGGCGACAATATAGTGGTTATTGGCGACTTTTACATTGGGCTGATCTAAAGGGCCTTTAAGTTTTGGATTCCAACTTTCGGCGGTATAAATACGTTGAATTTGCCAAAAACCCTGATCTGGCGCTAAGTCAGCGCCAAGCAGACCAGCACGTCGTTGTTCTACTTTTGGGTGGTCGCCGCCATAGACAAAACTGTGTCCAACAGATAATTCACCATTGACCATATCGAGTAAATAGGTCAGATCTGCGCGGTGTTTTACATGTTTAACTAATGGCTCATAGCGAGAAAAAACTTCATTCCAGTCTCGACCATGCATGTTTGGATCGTAGAAGTAGTCTCTTTGATAACGCCATGCTTCGACAAACATTTGTCGCCACTCTTGCTGACGATTAAGTTTTGTTTCTAATGCAAGTTTCAATGGCTTTTTAAGTTTTGCATTTGCCTTGGTTGCATCGACAACATGCCAATTATTTTTAGCATTAACCAAGAGCTTTTTATTGTCAGCGGAAATAACAGCAGAACTTACACCACTAATAAAAGACTTGGCTTTTCTATCTTTAATACTGTATTTTTCCAGCGAAAGCCCTCGGCTACCATCAGCGCGTTTAGCAAAAAAAGCGTGACCTTTGGGCCCGTGCATAACAAAGCGATAATTACCTTCTGGCATCGGGAGTGGCATAATACGTCGTTCAATATTGTCAAAGTCGATGACAACTTTTACTTCTTTGTCCTTTTTCCCTTTCTTTTTCGGTTTATTTTCGGCTTGGTCATTATCTGCATCGTCTTTACCCTCTGCAGAATTTGCTTCATCTTTTGACTCTGGCGTTGCTTTAACTTTTTCTTCGTCACTACGCAGTGCAAAAGGAGAGTCTTGCTTTTCCGTCAGGTTGATAATATATGGCGCATATTCGTGATCAGCAGACATAGAGCTAGTATTAGCCCAACCGCTGTCTAAGCCATAATCTGTGCTGGCTAGGAAATAAAAGTGTTTGCCATCTCGATCCCAAGCAGGTGAAATAGAGTTGGCCATAGGATTGGTGATTGCTTGTGTTTTATTTTGTTCAAGTGACCAAACATAAATTTGGCTGAAGCCATTGGCTGCTTGTTTACCATAGGATAGCCATTTAGAGTCTGGAGACCAGGTCAAGCCTGTGCGACCACGTTCTAAATTATTGCCACCTACATCTAAAGTTGTGATGGTTTTTGAAGATAAATCAATTAATCTGTATCGCACATCATCGTCAACAAAAGCGATGTATTTGCCATCGGGTGACCATTGAGGCTCCCATGCCATTTTTGATTCGCCAATGCTGATAGTTTCGATGTCACCTAAGCCGTCCTGCGATTGAATAAGCAATTGATAACCTTGCTCGCCTTGATCGGAAAACCAAGCAATTTTGTCACCATTGGGAGACCAAATCGGCGCTCGATCAGCTGAGGTTTGATCTTGGGTTAAATTGCGCGTTGTGCCATGTTCTGTTGGCACGGTAAAAATTTCACCTCGGGCCTCAAACAAGGCTCTTTTGCCCGAAGGTGAAAGTGAACCATTGGTTGCGTTTCTAGAAACATTTTGCCACTTTGTTTCTGCCCAAGGAAAATCGGCATTTATGTTGATTTTTAATTTACTGGCTTTGCGTTTTTTTACGTCAAAAGTATACAAGTCGCCATTTTGTTCAAACGCTAACTTTTTACCATTGCTGGCTAACTGCTTAATATCGGCATTTTTAAATTCGGTGAGTTGTTCCAACTTTTTTGATTTTGGATCATATGACCAAACGTTAGATACCCAATCGCGATCAGATAAAAAGTACACTTTACCTTTTAGCCAAACAGGCTCGATATCGACACTTTTTTCATTGGGTAAAAGCACTTCTTCTTGAGTTTGTGTATCTAATAATACAAGCGGCGTATTTTGCCCACCGCGGTAGTTTCGCCACTCGGTATCCCAACGCGACATACGGTCGATGATCAGTTGTTTGCCATTATCGGCATAAGCGCCATTAAAGCCCCATTGCGACGAAACTAAAGAAGTTGCACCGCCTGATACAGGAACTGTCCAAAGGCGATGGTAAGATTTAGGTGCGGTGTCTCGTGTCGATGAAAATAGAATACTTTTGCCGTCCGGCGTCCAACCTTTTACCATGGCGTCACTGGCATGCCAGGTTAAGCGTGTTGGTTCTCCACCATTAATTGGTACAGTATAAACAGAATATTGGCCCTGCCGATTCGAGCTAAAAGCTAGCGTTTTTCCGTCAGGTGAAAAATGTGGTTCTGTTTCGACCGCTGCCGTACTGGTCATACGTTTTACATTATTACCCTTTAAATCGGCCAACCACACATCGCCACCATAAATGAAGCTAATATGATCTTCGCTAATGGTGGGTTGTCTCAATAGGCGGGTTTCTTGTTCGGCATTGGCCGAAAATGCACTGATAATGCCGAGTGCCGCGACAGTAAGTAACGTTTTCATAGTTAAATTCTTATTGTTTTAGTTGATGCAACGGTTCGACTATAACCCATATTTATCTAGATTAATCACATTAGACCAAAATCTAATTGATTTTGATGGCGAATTTTGGAAAGTTACACTAACAGTAGATTTACCTTGAGTTCACTATGTTTCCTAATTGGCAATTAACCCTGATCAGTATTAGTTATATCGGGTTACTGTTTCTGATCGCTTTTTTAGGGGATAAGTATCGCCACAAGCTTGTAAAACAGCGTCAAAGTGTTATTTATGCGTTATCGCTTGGGGTTTACTGTACCTCTTGGAGTTTTTTAGGAACTACAGGACAAGCAGCAACCAATTTTCTTTCTCATTTGCCCATTTATTTAGGCCCGATCATCTTATTTGTTTTTTTCTGGCCGTTTATCAAACGCATTATTCGAATAAGTATCAAACTGAATTTAACCTCGATAGCCGATTTGTTAGCGGCGCGCTTTGGTAAGTCTCACAACCTCGCCATTTTAGTCACTATTGTGGCGCTAATTGGCACTATGCCTTATATCGCGTTGCAGCTTAAAGCCATTGTTTATTCTTTCCAGCAATTGCAAGCAAGCAATGTGGTCAGTACTTGGGGTTTTGGGTTGATCGTAAGCTTAGTCATTGCAGGTTTTACGATTGTTTTTGGTATTCGAAACATTGATGTAACAGAGCGTCACCCAGGTGTTGTATTAGCAATTGCATTTGAAAGTTTGGTTAAGCTGATTGCTTTTTTAGCCGTTGGTGTATTTGTTACCTTCTTTTTATTTGATTCGCCAAGCGATATTTGGCATCAATCCGAAGCTAATAAGCAGCTTTATCAAAACTTTAATACACCTAATTTATTGTCGATGCTGGCAATGTTAGTGATAGTGATGGCGGCATTTTTATCCTTGCCAAGACAATTTCAGGTGATGGTTGTAGAGTTAAAAGATGAAAGAGATACTTGGTTAAGCCGCCGAGTATTTCCTCTGTATTTGTTAGTGTTTGCTCTATTTGCAGCGCCTTTGGGCTTAGCTGGGCATATTTTATTAGGGGACTCTGTACCTGCCGATACTTATGTGCTGTTTTTACCTTGGATTCAAGAGCAAACTTGGTTGACCTTAGTGGCGTTTCTTGGTGCCATTTCAGCCGCTAGTTCAATGATTATTATCTCGACAATCGCTTTAAGCACCATGTTGAGTAATGAAATTGTGTTTCCATTTTTATTTCGTTCCAATAAAACCCGTCATACCGACTATGAGCATTTTAGGCACCGGTTGTTAACAATACGTAAGTATTTGGTACTGATTGTCAGTTTATTGGGTTATGGCGTATTTCTAATGGCCTCGCCCGATACACTAAGCTCTTTGGGCGAAATTGCTTTTGGCGCTATTGCTCAATTAACCCCTGCACTTATTGCAACATTTTACTGGCGAAGAGCTAGTTTAACTGGGGTTTACGGTGGCATTATGGTGGGTTTTTTGATGTGGTTTATGTTGAACTTTTTACCGCAGTTTGGTTTATATCACCCACCTTTTAGTGACGGCATTTTACCTGCCAATACCACGGCAAGTTTATTGAGTTTAGCAATGAATGTTTTTGTTATGTGGGCGCTATCTAAAATTAGCCGACAAAGTGTGCAAGAGCGAATGCAGGCGTCACTTTTCATGGAGTGGCAAACACCAAACCTTCAAGCAAACTCGAAAAAAACACGCAAAATTAATTGCCATGAGTTAGAGCTGTTGGTGTCACGTTTTGTCGGCATTGAAAAAGCCGCGGACAGTTTCCAACTGTTTAATAATCAACATGATAAAAAATCATTGGGCGCAGTTAATTACAATCAGTTGTTATTGCAACATACCGAAAATACACTGGCCAGTGTCATGGGGTCATCTTCTGCACAGCTGGTACTGTCCTCGGCGCTAGATGGTCGTGATATCGCGTTAGATGAAATAGCGGTATTGGTTGAAGATGCGTCTAATCAGAAACAACTACATATTCAAACCTTACTACAAAGCGCGATTGAAAATGCTAGTGAAGGGATTTCTATTGTTGATAACGAGTTAAACCTAGTTGCGTGGAATAAAAAATACTTAGATCTATTTAAATATCCTCAAGAGCTTATTTACAAAGGCGTACCGATTGAAAAATTGATCAGGTATAACATTTCTAATGGTCTTGTTGGTGAAGGTGATACCGAGCTACAAGTGAAAAAGCGTCTCGACTTTCTTCGTTCGGGTAGCTCTCATAGTTCTGAGCGACAAAAAGACAATGGCCAAGTGATACGCATTGAAGGCAATCCCCTACCTGATGGAGGCTTTGTTATGATGTTTTCGGATATCACTGCATATCGACAAGCAGAACAAGTATTAAAAGCTGAAAATGTCGACTTAGAAGCCATTATTAGAGAAAGAACTCAAAAACTTGCGCAAACAAATGAAGCGTTAGAGGTCGCAAAACAAAAAGCAGAACAGGCACATATTAAAAAGAGTTTGTATTTAAAAGCATGTAGTCACGATTTGATGCAACCATTAGAAGCGGCTCGTTTGTTTACCTCTGCGCTGGCGGACCAAGAAAGCCTCAATGAAACGCAAAGAAGACAGGTAAAAAACATAGATAATTCGTTAAAGGTGGCCAATGATTTACTTGCTGATCTAGCGGAAATAGCACGTATTGAAAGTGGGAATATTAAACCTCAGCTAGAGCATATTGCGCTGCAGCCACTGTTTAATGAGTTGTATCGGGAGTTTTCTGCGTCAGCTAAAGAGCAGGGTGTTGAATTTCGGGTTATTCCAAGTTCTGCTTGGATAAAATCTGATCGTTATCTACTAAGGCGTATATTACAAAATTTAATTGGCAACGCTTTTCGCTACGCAAGCCCCGGCAAGGTGTTACTTGGAGCAAGGTGCTATCAAGGTAAAGTTGTTATTCAAGTATTGGACAATGGCCCAGGTATTCCAATAGAAAAGCAAAGCCTAGTGTTTGAACAGTTTACTCAGCTCAATACTCCACAAGCATCAAACTCAGGCCGAGGTCTAGGTTTAGGTTTGAACATTACACAGAGTTTAAGCCAATTATTGGGACATAAGTTGGGACTTAAATCAGAGCACATGCAGGGTTGTAAATTTACGCTTGAAATGGAGCAAGTGAAAGCTAATTTAAAACCTGTAATTGAAAAACCTATGATCAAGGTAGGTTTTAGCGATATTACCGTGATGTGCATCGACAACGACCCAGACGTATTAAGTGGTATGGTGGAGTTACTCTCAACCTGGCAATGTACGGTGTTAGCAGCGGATTCCTATGAGCAAGCGTTAACCATGTTTGGTGAACATGGCAATGATATAGAAATATTATTAGTTGATTATCAACTTAATAATGATCATAACGGGTTGACGCTTATCGCTAAGATACGACAGCAATGTAACCACTATTTACCTGCGATTCTCATTACTGCGACTACAGATGAAGATATAGAGCAAAAGACACAACAAGCGGATGTAGGCTATATGCGTAAGATGGTAAAACCAGCGGCTTTAAGAGCTATGATGAGCGCTATGTTAGCGAAAAAGTTGCAAGACAAATACATGGGAGCAAATAATGCTCCCTAGTATAGGGTAAACAACTAGCGACTATTCGGTAAAGCTGTTGTCAGTAATATCTAGCTGACCAATAGCGATGACAGCTTGAGTTCTATTTCTAACGTTTAGTTTGCGAAAGATAGCGGTGGCATGGGCTTTAATTGTCGCCTCTGATACATTCAGCTCGTAGGCGATTTGTTTGTTTAACAAGCCTTGGGCAAACATCATCAAAATACGATACTGCTGCTGGGTTAAACTGGCAACACGTTCAGCGATATCGCCATCTTGTTCACCATTGTTTGAAGCTTGAAATGAGTTAGGTAACCAAACATCTCCGAGTAATACCTTTTGAATAGCATCCAATATGGTATTAACAGGTGTTGATTTAGGCACAAACCCTGCCGCGCCGTATTCCATTGCTTTAGATATAGTGTCGTGATCTTCGTAAGCAGATACCACCACAACAGGAATTTGTGGGTAATGATTGCGAACATGAATCAAGGTATTGAACCCGTGAGCACCGGGAATGTTTAAATCGAGTAGCAGTAGATCTGCCTCTTGATGTGTCACTAATTGATGCTCTAATTCATCAATCGTTTGTGCTTCTACCCATTGAGTTTGTGTCAGCTGGACTTTTAACGTATCTAGCAGTGCTTGTCTAAATAATGGGTGATCATCAGCTATTATTACTTGTTGTGGCTGGATCATAGTGTGTGCCCAAAACCTCTCTTAAGTTGCGATATACGCTAGCTATACACAATGCCCTAGTGCTTGCTAGCGTATCAAAGTATCCCTTCTACTTCATTGATATTAACCCTTTTCTGGAATACGCGAAAGTACCCCGACCAGTAATTGCCAATATTTGTTAACTGAAGCAATTTCAACCTTTTCATCAGGTGAATGTGGGAATTTAATGGTTGGGCCAAAAGAAACCATGTCCCAATTTGGGTATGCTGTTTTAAATAAACCACACTCTAAACCAGCGTGAATCACCATAATTTCGGGAATATTACCAAACAACTCTTGATAGGTGTCGCGCACTGTTTTCATTGCCGCTGAGTTGGTATCTGGTTTCCAACCTGGGTATGCGCCAGAGAACTCGACTTGCGCTCCTGCTAAGTCAAATACTGACTGGACCATAGTTTGAGCATCTAATCGGCCATCATCGTGTAAACTTCTAATGAGAGTCATGGCTTCAAAACGTGGTCCTTTAGTGCGCATAACACCAAGATTTAATGAGCTTTCAACAATACCTTCTATATCGTCGCTCATACGCAATACGCCGTTAGGACAAGCGTTTAAAGCTTTTAAAATAGTGCGCTGAGTTTCTGCAGTCCAACATTCGTCAAAATCTTCAGGCGAAATTAGCAACATACTAATATCAGTTTCAATCGCTGCAAGATTGTGCTTAATGGTGGCTAAATATTCATCTAGTGACGCTTTAAATGCGTCAATATCAGCGTTAGCAATGACGAAGCTTGCATCAGCTTCACGTGGAATAGCATTGCGTAAACTACCGCCGTTTAGTTCTGTTAATCGAAGATTAAACTGTTCGCTAGCATTCAGTAAAAAGCGAACCAATAGTTTACATGCATTGGCGCGACCAGTGTGAATATCAACACCGGAGTGACCGCCTTTTAATCCAGAAATAGATAAGTTAAACGCTGTGGTGTCGGCTTGCACAGGCTCTATATTTAGTGGAAAACGAATCGTACCATCTATGCCTCCCGCACAGCCCATATACACTTCACCTTCTTGTTCAGAATCCGTGTTGATCAGGATGTCGCCTTCAAGCCAATTGGCTTTTAAACCAAATGCCCCGGTCATTCCCGCTTCTTCATCTATGGTAATTAGCACTTCCAAAGGGCCATGGGCAATATCGTTACTGGCTAATACTGCCAGTGCTGAAGCAAGGCCAACTCCGTTGTCAGCACCTAGTGTAGTACCGTTTGCCGTAACCCAATCGCCATCAATATAAGCTTCAATTGGGTCATTTAAGAAGTCGTGAACCTTATCACTATTTTTTTGCGGTACCATGTCCATGTGTGCTTGCAATATTACGCCACGACGGTTTTCCATGCCGGCAGTAGCAGGCTTTTTGATCAATAAGTTACCAACATCGTCTTCTGATACGTTTAGGTCTAAATCTTTGGCCCATTCCTGGATCCAAAGCGACACTTTTTGCTCGTGTTTCGAAGGTCGTGGAATGGCACAAAGTTGTTCAAATAGTTGCCATAAACCATTAGGTGCTAGAGAAGACAGTTGACTCACGTTGATTCCTCATTGGGTGCGTTAAAAATATTAGTTGTTTTAATGTCGAATATATAAAAAGAAACGCCGATAATTCAGCGTTTTTTTGGATAAAATTTAGATTGGACGCTATTTGCTTGCCATTAAAAATAGCCATTGATCGTTAAAGTTGTCGCTTGGCTTTTTATCAAATCCAGAACGTACATACTGGCTAATTTTTCCTTCAGCAAAAGCGACAAGAATATTGGCTAGTGCCAATTCATTAATTTCAAAACCTTTGCCTTCTCTTAGCTTACGTTCACGCAAAATTTGTTTAAATTGGGATTCTAGTTTTTCAAAAAACTGGTTAACACGAGTGCGTAAACGTTCGTTTTCTCCCATCAGTGCATCACCAGATAAAATACGACACATTCCTGGATTACGCTCAGCAAAAATAAGCAACACATGTAAGATGTGATGACAGCGAACAAGCGCCTCTTTGTGATCAGATAAAATAAGGTTAACGCGCGAAAAAATCGATTCTTCAATAAACTCAATCAAGCCTTCAAACATCCGAGCTTTTGAAGGGAAGTGACGATAAAGTGCCGCTTCTGATACGCCAACCTGTTCAGCTAATTTTGCTGTAGTGATACGTTGGCCAGGGCTAGATTGTAACATTAATGCTAAACATTCTAAGATTTGCTGTTTACGGTTAGGTTTTTGAGAAACCGACATAAATAATTCTCTAAGTTATTCTTGTTAATAGCGTCTAGTGTTGCTGATTGTAACGATTTATGTTTTAACTTTCATCAAAATGACGCGCAATTATCTCAATCAATTGTTTTGCAACAGCTGACTTATTGCCCAAGGGTAAATCAAAGGCATTGTTTGCACTATAAACGGTCAGTGCATTTTGATCGCTGTTAAACCCCTGACCTTCAATAGCGACGTTATTGGCGGCGATTAAATCTAAACCTTTACGAGCTAGTTTGTCTTTTGCATATTGCTCAACATCTTGCGTTTCAGCCGCAAAACCTACGGTAAAAGGTTTATCGGCAAGTTTAGCGACGTCTGCCACTATATCTGGGTTTTTTACCAGGGTTAATGTTAGCTCATCTTGACCTGGTGTTTTTTTCATTTTTTGATCAGCAACTTTAGCCAAACGATAGTCAGCTACTGCAGCACAGGCTACAAAAACATTGGCTTTAGGGGCTAAAGTCAGCGCTGCTTGATGCATCTGTTGTGCACTTTCCACGGCAATTAATTCACAGCCTTGTGGTGGTGCTAAATTTACTGGACCAGAGATTAACGAAACGGATGCTCCAGCCGCGACTGCTTGAGCCGCGATGGCATAGCCCATTTTGCCCGAGCTATGGTTTGAGATGTAACGAACAGGGTCTATTGCTTCTCGCGTTGGGCCAGCGGTTATTACCCAATGTTGACCGAGTAATGGTTGCTCTTGTGTTGCACATAAACGCTCAACAATGTCTTCAACTTCGATCATGCGACCAAAACCAACATCGCCACATGCTTGCTCACCTTGCCCAGGGCCCCAAAGACTAAATCCGAGGGCTTGTAGTCGCTCAACGTTTTGTTGGGTGACTGCAGTGTGCCACATTTGTTGGTTCATTGCTGGAACTATTGCAATAGGCGCTGTGGTGGCGAGCACGATAGTGGTTAACAAATCGCTGGCCATACCATGTGCAATATTGGCCATGGTATTTGCACTTGCAGGTGCAATGACAATTTGGTCAGCCCACTTGGCTAGTTCTATATGTCCCATGGCTAATTCTGCTTCTTTATCGAGCAAACTATCTGAAACCGCATTGGCTGATACTGCTTGCAGGGATAAAGGTGAAACAAAGGCTTTAGCGCTATCTGTCATTACAACTCGAACATTTGCACCATGATCTTTAATGCGCCTGACAAGTTCAGGGGTTTTGTAAGCAGCAATACCGCCAGTAATACCAAGAAGAATGTTTTTGCCTGCAAGCTTTTGCATATGGTTGATTTCGAGCTATGTTTTTAAAGGTTTTGTAAAGAATATCATCAAACGATGAAATTTAACATTGCTACCCAATAGGTAGCTGTACAACAAATTTACACCGAATAAATTAACTGTGATTAAGCACTTTTCTATGGATGGAAACAAAGCAGTTAGCGTTTTAAAGGTTAAGATGCAAGGAAGCAATTATGATTAAAGAATGGCCTATTCAGGAGCAGCCAAGAGAAAAGCTCTTACACTTTGGCGCGCCAAGCCTGTCAGATGCAGAGCTGTTGGCGATATTTCTTAGGACAGGAGTGAAAGGAACCGACGTGGTCAGCCTTGCTCGACAACTGCTCAATACCTTTGGCAGTATCTCGGCAATATTTCAGGCCAATAAAGAAGAATTTTGCCATATTAGGGGTTTAGGAGTGGCGAAATTTGTGCAGCTTCAAGCCTGTCTTGAAATGTCAAAACGATATTTAACAGAAGAATTACAGCAAAAAACAGCGTTAACCAGCTCACAAGATTCAAAACAGTTTTTGGTGGCACAGTTGCGAGATGAAACGCGAGAAGTTTTTGCGGTTTTGTTTTTAAATACACAGCATCAGGTCATCAGCTTTGACAAACTGTTTTACGGCACCATTAATGCTGCGGCGGTATATCCAAGAGTTGTTGCTGAACAAGCACTTAAACATCGAGCTGCGAGCGTGATTTTGTCGCATAACCATCCTTCAGGGTTGTCGTCACCAAGTAATGCTGACATTCGCTTAACTACACAGCTTGTACAAGCGTTAGACCTCATTGATATTAAAGTGCTAGATCACATCATTGTAGCTGGTCACAAAAGCTACTCCTTTGCTGACAATCGGTTACTGTGACGTTTTCTCGCGGATAAATAATAATCAAATAGCTTGCACATATTTTATTTCACCGTTAATTTTAAAGTAATTGGAAAAGTAAGGGGGGGTTTATGAACGAGCAAGATGATCAGCAATCTGAACGCAGACAAGCCATGCGTCTTGATATGGAAAAAGAACTGATAGACATTCACTGGACCAATGAACAAGGGCAAGTAATCAATAAAAAAATTGCATGTTTAGACTTCTCTAAAGGCGGCTTAAAACTCGATTGTGATCAGGCGATTCCTTTGGATACAGAAACAACGGTTGTTTTCCAGGCTGCAGCGAAAAATTCGCAACAACTTAAAGGAAAAGTCATTCGTTGTATTCAACAAGATAATGGCTGGTTTGAAATTGCACTTAGGCTGGACGAATAACCCTTAATAATTAGTCTATACTGAATAAACTTCATTAAAAATTTGTAGTAGTAGAAGGATTCGGCGATATGATGATCTTAGTTGGCGGCGAAAAAGGTGGCAGCGGCAAAAGCTGTATGGCCCAAAACTTAGCCGTTTATTTTGCAAAGCATAAAAATGCGATTGTGTTAATGGTGGATTGTGACCCTCAACGCACCACGTCAGATTGGATTCAAGCACGAAATACCGATCCCACTTTACCTGCGATAAACTGTATTCAGTTGTACGGTAAAATTCGCAATGATTTACTTAGCCTTAAACAGCACTACGACTATGTTATTGTTGATTGCGGTGGTCAAGATAACCTTGCGCTTCGAGCGGCTATGTCGGTTGCTGAGCATGTCGTTATTCCGCTACGCCCTAAACGTCGAGATCTAAAAACGGTGCCGCATATGGAAGATATGCTTAGCACCTGTAAAATGGTCAATCCAAAAATGTTAGCCTCATTTGTTATTACCCAGTGCCCCGCATTGCCTACTCAAGCCAATAGAATACTTGAAGCTAAAGAGGTGTGTAGTTCATATGGCATAAATGTGTTAGATTCTGTTACATACAACCGAAATATATATGATGACAGTGAAGAAAAAGGGTCATCTGTATTGGAAATTGATCCTGATGGCAAAGCTGCGAGTGAAATTATTGCCATTGCAGAGGAGCTTTTAGCGATGAAACCGGACAACTCACATGAGTTTAACTGATTTAAAAAAAAGCACGGATGGCAAAGATAATAAAAAGAAAAGAACCTTCACAGTAGATGAATTTATTGCTGATGCGGAAAACTATGCCAAAGGTAATCCGCAACTGGTGAGTGAAGGTGTGAACCATCCTGCTGATTTAAAAGAAGCCTTAGCAGCGGCTAGCCAATTAAAACAAAGAGAAGAAGAAAATAAAAAGCCGTATCGACATGCTACATTTACGCTTAGTGAAGAAGCGATAAAGCAATTGCACTCTTTATCATTGGAAACGAATTTAGCAAAATCACACATTATTCGCATCTTAATAAATGAATTGTGCAATAAAGAACAGCAAGAGAAATTGAGTAAACTTTTAGACTCTAATGTAAACTAAATTTGTTCATTATTAGCCCAAAGCGGGTAGCAAATAAACGCTCTATGGGCTTACAATTTGCTATTTATTGCACAAAAACCATCTTTAACTCGTTGTTTATAAAGTTTATTTGTACAAAATGATCACTTAAGGGTGATTAAAACTAGATTTCAATAATCAGTTTCACTATAATATGCCACCTTTTTCAGGATCCCGAGGCGACGGCCATGGGGAAATATAGCTCGAGCTGAAATTAATTTTGGAGTGACTCACATGTCTAGAGTTTGCCAAGTAACCGGCAAAAAACCAGTAGTTGGGAACAACCGTTCTCACGCAAGAAACGCAACTCGTCGTCGTTTCTTACCTAACCTTCAATCTCACCGTTTTTGGGTTGAGAGTGAAAACCGTTTCGTTAAATTACGTTTAACTCCGAAAGGAATGCGTATTATCGACAAGAAAGGCATTGATGCAGTATTAGCTGATATTCGTGCCCGTGGCGAAAAAATCTAAGGAATAAATCATGCGTGATAAAATTCGTTTAGTATCTAGTGCTGGCACAGGTCATTTTTATACTACAGACAAGAATAAAAAGACTATGCCTGAGAAGATGGAAATCAAAAAGTTTGATCCAAAAATTCGTAAGCACGTAATTTACAAAGAAGCGAAAATTAAGTAATTCTTGTTTCCAAGTTATAAAAACCCGGCATTCGTCGGGTTTTTTATTATTGGTGTCTTAACATTGTTAAGAATGACTAAAAACTATAAGTATAAGACGCTATCACCGTACGGCCGCGACCTGGCATGACACCCCAATCAATACCTTTAGCGCCAGCAGAACTCCAATATTCTTTATCAAATAGGTTTTCTACTTTAACTCGCACCGTGCCTCCGTGTTGCGGTATTTCATATTTTGCACCTAAATCCACTTTTGAATACGAAGGTAAGCTTAGCGTGTTATTGATGTTTTGTTCACGGTTGCCAACATAATACAAACCTAAATTTGCACTTAAACCTTCTATGGCAGATAGTTGATAATCTAAGAATACGTTACCTTGATATTTGGCTACATTGGCTGGTCGATTGCCATTTAGTGTTGCATCACCGACTAAGTCTTCGAGCTTGGCATCCATGTAAGTTGCTGATGCTACAATGGATAAGTTATCGTGCACTTGGCCGTTAATGTTAGCTTCAATACCTTGATGAACCTGCTTACCGTCTTGTGTGAAGTAGTTAGTTTGGTGATTGTGATATTCAAGCATTTTTTCAATTTCAAACACTGCGAGTGATACACTGGCGCCGTCGAGCTGCATTTTAAAGCCAAGCTCTAATTGTTCACTTTCTTGAGGACCAAGTGAGTCACCTTCATTAATTGCACCACTACCGATAACGGCGACTCCCCCTTCACCCGCGCCTTCTGAATAACTGAGATAAAACGCAGAGCTGTCATCAAGTTTGTAATTAAACCCTATAATTGGAGTGTTAAAGCTGCGGTCGTCTAATGTTTGCCAATTGGCATTTGGTTGCTGTTGCTGCTTTTCATATCGGATGTGTCTCAGGCCTAATGTGGCAAAAAATTCCTCTGAAAATTGCATTGTATTTGTCACAAAGTAGGAAATTTCTCGCGTGTCTGTTTTAGTCGCTTGTGGGTATTGTGGATACTTGGGCTTTTTGGTGTGTATTGGATGAAATATATGGCCAACAGGGTTGTTTACATTAAACCAACGCCCATCTTCTGATTGATAATCACGAATGCTTGCGCCAACAACCAGTTCATTTTCGAGTTCACCAAGAAAAACGGTTCCACTAACAAAACTGTGTGCTGATACTGAACGATAGCTTTCATCCGGAGTTACTAAAATATCAGAAGATAAAACCTTACCTTCAAGGTCAACTTGGTAAATGTCGGGAAAGATTGTAAATCGATCATTTTTTGAATAAGCGATTTGATTAATCCATTGCCAATTGTCATTTAGCCAATAATCATAACGTAAGCCAAGGTTTGTGGTCTGGGTTTCATATTTGGCCCAAGGCTGCCCTAATAATACATCACTCATATCAACATAAGGTGGTAAAACGGGTTTATCGTCAACGTAAGCCAAGCCAAGTATCGGTTGTGCCGCAATTTTTTTATCTTGAAAATCCGCGTCAAGTCTTAAAATTGAGTTGTCTGATGGCGCGATGTCTATTGCAGCACTGGCAAAATATCGTGTTAAATCATCGCCACCGGTAAAATCACCATTGTCTTCAACAGCTAAGTTAACCCTGTAACCTAAGTTAGCATTATTTTTAAGGGTATTACTTAAGTCTAGGTGAAGGTATTTACCGTCTCGACTTTTCACTTCTGCAGTGATTTCTGCAAATGGTTTAGCCGTTGGTCTTTTGGTGACATAGTTTATGGTACCACCAGGGTTGTTAAAGCCAGCAATGATGCCAGACGGGCCTTTTAATACATCGATGCGTTGTATGTTTTCTAGTGGTACATCTTGAAATGGTGCTAGAGCTAGGCCATCTCGGCGTAATCCGTTAGTCCAGTCTAGTTGAAAGCCTCTTAAACTGACAAAATCAAAAACAGCACCAATTGAGGTATTTTGTACAGAAGCGTCATTGGCAAGAATATCACCTAGGGTTTTTGAGCGTTGATTGACGATCAGCGCATCAGAAAAGGACTGAATAGAAATAGGTAGCATCAGAACATCTTTAATACCAAGTGCTGCTGCATTGACGTCACGTGTATCGTATAAAGGTGTGCGTTTACCAGTGACTTCTATATGTTCTAAATTCTGTTCAGCTAAAAGCGCCGACGATTGGATGGTTAAACAGCTGATCACGGCTAAGCGAACTGCAGAAATTTTCATGTGGTTATCCAGTAAAAGTTGACCAGTTAAAACAACTAGTAAAAAGAAAAATATTGTTTGTATGCGTAATTAGCTGTGTAGAGAATTTTGAGCAATAAATCTGCTTGCGAATACTTTAGCAGATCTGCTCTTGATATCTTTATGACAGGCTGAGTACGTAATGTTATGTTATAACGTACCGATCCTATCAGAAGAGTTTTGTTAAAAGAAAGTAAAATACACATTTATTTACATATTTGAATGTGTGTTAATAAGCTGAAAATAAGAATAAATTTAGGCAATAAAAAAGGCCGCTAAATGCGACCTTGTTTTGCTAATTTTGCCTACGGGCGTATGGTGATTGTTGGAGAGGTATCAATCTCACCTTCATCAGAAATTGTTGCCACGTTACCGTCACACATTAAAACAGCCAAGCTTCCCATGCTACTATTTCGGATAAACGCTAGGTCGTATCCAAATTGAGTTAAGCTACTTGCTGCAAATTTCTGTGCGAGTGAAAGCTTATCCCATAACACGGAATAATCGGCTTGATAATGCCTTCTCTCCAATAATACTTCTCTATCTATTGCTGCTTGCACAAGTGCCTCTTAACCAAGTAAGTCCTATATCGAACGGTATTTTCGACAATATATGAAAAAGATTAAAATTTCAACAATTCACCGTAAATATTTACATGCCGCTGATTGATAGATTAACTGGTTTTACCTGTTGGTTTCATTTGGGTTAATGCTTACATATAATTGTCACAAACTGGTCAGATAATTTTTCCATTATGAGTCAAGTATTAAACGATTTATTAAACCTGTTAACGTTAGAGCCTATTGAGCAGGGTCTATTTAGGGGGCAAAGCCAAGATCTTGGTTTTAGAGCATTATTTGGTGGGCAAGTTATGGGACAAGCGTTATCGGCTGCGCAAGAGACCGTTGAAACATCTCGCCACATTCATTCACTACATTCTTATTTTTTACGTCCAGGTGATGCCAAAAAGCCGGTTGTTTATGAAGTCGAAAATATCCGCGATGGAAAAAGCTTTAACACACGTCGTGTGAAGGCTATTCAAAATGGCCAAAATATCTTTTACATGACAGCCTCTTTTCAACAAGAAGAGCAAGGTTTTGATCATCAACCATCCATGCCTGAGGTACCATCACCTGACGAGGTACCATCTTTTAGTGATTTCATTTTTGATCATCAGGCCTTTATTCCAGAAGAATCTAGAGCAAAGTTTCTCTCTGAAAAGCCAATTGAATTGCGTCCCGTTGAGCAATACAACTGGATAAAACCTGAAAGTGCTGAACCCATTTGCCATATGTGGATAAAAGCCAATGGCAATTTGCCGGAAGACCCTCGTATTCACAAATATATGTTAGCCTATACTTCTGACTTTCATTTTCTACCAACAGCACTGTTTAAACACGGTGTGAGCCACTGGCAACCAAATTTTCAAATTGCCACCATCGACCATGCGATGTGGTTTCATCGCCCGTTTCGATTTGACGATTGGCTACTTTATGTGATGGAAAGTCCAACAACCGTTGGCGGTAGAGGCTTGGTGAGAGGGCAGATCTTCAATCAACAAGGTCATTTAGTGGCAACAACCATGCAAGAAGGTGTGATTAGGCAACGCTAAAATGCGTTGCCTGATGCAAATACTTAGCTATTAATTCGTTCTCGCCAGTCAGTACCACTTGGATGTTGGAAAATTCTTAGTTTAAACACTGGCGCGATCGCATAAATGTGATCAAAAACATCTGCTTGTATGCCTTCGTAATTAATCCAATCTTGATCATTACTGAAAAAGTATAACTCTATCGGTAAACCAGAGCCTTGTGTTGGCAGTTGCCTTACCATGCAAGTCATTTCAGAATGCACCTTTGGATGATGCTTTAAATACGCTTGTATATAGGCTCGAAAAGTACCAACATTCGTTAATTTACGCTGGTTATATCGATCATCAACATCAAGCCCTAATGCTTGGTTTGATGCGGTTATTTCTTGCTTTTTCGCTTTTAAATAATCGGAGATTAAATGAATAGATTCTAGATCTTCAATTTCCTCGGCGTTATAGAAACGAATACTAGCAACATCAACAAATACGCAGCGTTTTATTCTGCGTCCACCTGAGGCAATCATTCCGCGCCAGTTTCTAAAAGAACTGCTGATCAGCGAATAGGTTGGAATGGTGGTAATTGTGCGATCAAAATTTTGTACTTTTACCGTATTTAAGCCAATTTCAATCACGTCACCGTCGGCGCCATATTGTGGCATTTCTATCCAATCGCCGGGGGCTACCATTTTGTTAGCTGAAATTTGAATACTGGCAACTAGCCCTTTAATGGTATCTTGAAATACTAATAATAAAACGGCGGTTAATGCACCCAAACCACTTAACAAATATAGTGGTGATTTATCCAAAACATAAGAAATAGATAAAATTAAAGCGACTAAATAAAAAACTAACTTAATCACCTGAATTGCGGCATTCAGTGGTACATATTTAGATTTAGCTAACTGTTGATAAATGCCCTTGACCACAGTTAACAAAGCACTAAAGGTTCGTGCAACCTGAAAGGTTATGGCAATTTTAATCAGCACAATAATAAAATGTGCGTACAAGGTGTCTTGGTTAATGGTGTGAGGAATAGCAACCCATGTGATAATAAGAGGAACAAGTACAAAAGCTCTAGAGAAAACGGCATGTTCATACAGTAAATCATCCCATTTATTTTTTGAGAGTTTTACCCATTTTTCCATGCCGTTAAGAATTTTATATTTGGCAATGTAATAGCTGATACTTGCCAGCAAAAATATCGCTAAGCTACCGACCAAATCAACGGTTATTGATAAATACGCTTTTTGTACCCCATATTGAGATAACCATTGTGATAGATAACTGTTCATCCTTTACTCCTGATGATATTGGTTATTCAACCGTTCGAGTTTGTCATCTTTTTCCTGCCAAACGGTATTAACCCATTTTTGAAAATGGATTTTATAAGCTCTGTCGTTAACATAATCGCCAACCAGCGCTTGATCAATATCTCTGATGTCTATGTTTACTTCAACGTTATTTACCTTTCCACATAAGAAGTCTAAAAACGATGGAATTTTGTCAGGGTAATAGATGGTAACATCTAATACTTTATTTAATTGCTCACCCATTGCTGTCATAACAAAACCTATGCCACCTGCCTTAGGTTTTAATAAATGTTTATAAGGTGATTGCTGCTTTTTATGTTTTCCTTCGGTAAAACGAGTACCTTCAATAAAGCTCATTACACTTACCGGTTTGTATTTGAACTTTTCACATGCTTTTCGGGTAGTTTCCATATCTTTACCTTTAAGATGTGGATTTTTTTTCACAAAGCTTTGGCTGTAACGCTTCATAAAAGGGAAATCTAGTGCCCACCAAGCAATGCCTAAAAAAGGTACGTATAGCAATTCTTTCTTTAAAAAGAACTTTAAAAACGGCACTTTACCCCGCAGTACTCGCTGAAGAATTAAAATATCGACCCAAGACTGATGGTTAGCAATCACTAAATACCATTGTTTTTTTTCTAGCTTTTCTAAACCAGAGATTTTTATTTTGGTAGGTATAAAGATTTTTTGGTTAACTGTGTTTAATGCAACCCAGTTGCTTGCCATACGATCGAGTAAATAACTGAAAAAAGTTCGCCAAGCATCAAATGGTAACAAAGCCTTTAAAATAGAAAAAATGATAATTGGAACTAACCAAAACAAGGTATTTATTGTGTAAAAAAGAAAGGATAACAATCCAGTTATCGGGCTAGGTAAAAAGTTTAACATCTTGCCATTTCTTGAGAGTTTCTTATGGGCTTATGATAAAGCTAATCCAATTACCTTTCAGCTAAATTTTATTGATTGAACAAATAATCACCTTTTTTAATTAAGCTATTTGTTGTTTGACTAAAATCCATCACTTTATCGTCAAAAACATAGCTCTTTATCGCGTTATTGCTTTAAATCAGTAAAAAGACCGAACTTGTCTAATAAAACTACAATTATCCGTTGCAACTTTTGCTTAGATAGCAGATGCTCATAGTGATTATAAAGGGGGAGAAAACATGAAGTTTAAACGGGCTGTCATCAAGATTGGCAGTGCCTTGGTGGCACCAGACAAAAATGGCTGCAGCGGTAAACATTTATTATCGATTGCTCGCTTTATTACCCAATGTCAGCAGGCAGGCAAAGAGATTATTATCGTTTCATCAGGTAGTGTAGCTGCTGGAAGACAGCTCATTCGCCACGGCTCTCCCGTACCCTCTATCCCCACTAAACAAGCAATGGCGGCTGTTGGCCAAATGCAAATGATGGCTAACTGGCAACGTTTTTTTGATGTGCCATGTGCCCAGTTACTCATTACTCATGGTGATCTGAAAGATCGTCAACGTTATATCAATATTAAAAATACCATCAGAATTTTACTGGAAAACGGTAGTATTCCTATCGTCAATGAAAATGATACCGTTGCCACTGAAGAGCTGAAGGTCGGTGACAACGACAATTTAGCAGCGCTGGTGGCTTTGGTAAGTGAAGCAGATGCACTGTTTATTTTAAGTGATGTTGATGGCGTTTTTGATAAAGACCCCAGAACTAACAGTGATGCAACATTAATTCCTCAAATTGATGAAATTACACCTGCGATATATGCGATGGCGGGTAGCACCAATAATCATATTGCCACTGGCGGTATGAAAACCAAAATTCAAGCGGCTGAAAAGGCGGTAGAAAATGGTATTGAGACTTACATCATCAATGGCAGCAATAGTGAAAATTTTGATCAGTTACTCAAGGGGCTGAATCCTGGTACTTGGTTTTTGGCCAAACACGGTGCAACACGAGCAAGAAAGCATTGGTTAAAACATACGTTAAAAAGTAGTGGGCAAATCGTGTTAGATACTGGGGCGGTTGATGCTGTGTTAAACAAAGGAGCGTCATTATTGGCATCGGGGGTGATCAATTGTCGAGGCCAGTTTGCCAATGGCGATTCTATTGATCTTATTGATCATCAATCTGAGCAAGTTATTGCCAAAGGTATTTGTCAATATAGCGCGCAAGAACTGGTGCAGATCAAAGGGGTTAATAGTGAAAAAATCACCGACGTTTTAGGGTATTGCCCTAGTAAGGTGGTTGTACATCGCGATGATCTCGTCGTTTTATCAACTTAATTTAAACGTTAAACAGCAAATAATAACGAGTAATTTTATGTCATTTGATATCGCTAAAAATGCCAAAGCTGTAAAAATTGCATCACGCAATATTGCACAACAAACCAGTGAACAAAAGAACCATTTGTTAGAACGAATGGCCGAACTTATTGAAACCAATGAACAAGCTATTTTAGCTGAAAACGCCAAAGATATTAGTGCAGGAAGAGACAAAGGCTTAAGTGATGCGATGTTAGATCGCTTGTTACTTACACCTGAGCGAATCGCAGATATTGCAAAGGCGATTCGGGAGATTGTTGCACTACCTGATCCCATAGGAAATATTGCCAACATGGCGCTTAGACCCAATGGTATTCAAGTAGGTAAAATGCGTATCCCATTGGGGGTTATTGCTATGATCTATGAAGCTCGCCCTAATGTAACGGCCGAAGCGGCGGCTTTATCGATAAAGTCTGGAAATGCCACTATTTTACGAGGCGGCTCTGAAGCTATTTATAGTAACCTTGCTATTGCTCAATGTTTACATCAAGCACTTGAACAGCTGGGTATTGATAAAAATGTTGTTTCTATTGTACCGGACACAAGCCGCGAAGTGATTGAACAATTGATTACACTCAGAGAATCAATTGATCTCGTCATACCGCGAGGTGGTGAGGGGCTAATTCGTTACGTAACTGAAAACAGCCAAATCCCAGTCATTCAACATTTTAAAGGTGTTTGTCATCTTTATGTCGACAAGTTTGCCGATTTGACCAAAGCGCTGAATATATTAGTTAATGGTAAAGTTCAAAAGCCAAGTGCCTGTAATGCGTTTGAAACCTTATTGGTTCACCAAAATATTGCCGACACGTTTTTGCCTATGGTGAGCCAAACGTTAGCGCAACATCAGGTGAAAGTGCATGCTTGCGACAAAAGCTTACATTTTTTTAATGGGGCACTATTGGCGTCGGCGGCTGATTACCACGCTGAATACTTAGCGCCAGAAATCGCTATTCGTGTGGTAGATGGCTTTGAACAAGCGATTGATCATATTAATGAATTTACATCAGATCATACGGAAGTTATCGTTAGTCAAGATACAAGTCGTTGCCAAAGATTTATTCGCAACATAAACTCTTCGGTGGTCATGGCCAATGCCTCATCACGTTTTTCTGATGGTGGGCAATTAGGGTTAGGCTCTGAAATTGGCATATCAACTAGCAAATTACACGCTTACGGCCCCATGGGGCTGCAGTCTCTAACCACGGAAAAGTTTATTGTGATAGGAGACGGACAAATAAGAGATTAAACAGAGAATCATGCAGTTTACGGTTAATCGGGTTGCTTTAAATTTAACAGCTGGATATGCGGTTAAGGCGGGCGAAAAAATAAATATTCGCGCAAAAACGTTACAGGTTTTACAGTATTTGATTAACCATCAAGAGCAAATTGTCACCAAAGAGGCCTTATTAAATACTGTTTGGTCTGATGTGGTTGTTCAAGAACAAGTTTTGGTGCAATCGATCAAAGAGATTCGCGCTTTACTGGGTAGTGATTGCATAAAAACCTACCCTAAAAAAGGTTATCAATGGGTTGCCGACATCGAGATAATCAAAAGCAAGCAGCGTAGAAATCGATTATTGTTTGCTGCAGTAAGTATACTGGTGGCTATATTATGCGTCAGTTATCTGATGATTCGTCAAAGCGATGCACCCTCACCACATTTGACCATGGCATTTTTGCCGGTAGAAAATGCTATTCCTGATGCTGTTCACGACTGGCTACCAACTAAAGGCAGCCAGCAATTACACGACTTAATGGCAAGTTATAAACAAGTGAAGGTTATTTCAGCTGAGCAGCGTGATGACTATAAAGCAAAAAAAGACGTCGATGTCTTAGTGTATACTCGCCTGCATGGTTATCCTGAAGACTTTCAATTAGATTACACCCTGTTTTTGCCTCATGGTGAAGAACGTGGTGTTGAATTTGGCTCTTCTATTGATGATATTTTTATACGATTTACCGAACAACTCGCCAACCGATTTGACATAAATACTCAAGAAAATGGCACTGCCAGTATTAAAAGCAACTTTAAGTATGAAGCGTTATCGCGTGGCATAGAGCTGTATTATTATCGAGAGTACGAAGCCGCAGCGTCACTTTTCAAGTCCGCCTTACATGATAATGAAGATTTTCTAATTGCTAGACGCATGTTGGCGGCAAGTAAAGTAAATGCCAATCAGCAAACTTTAGGTAAAACCTTGCTTGAAGAAAATGTTGTTAAAGCTGTTGAGCAGCAAAATTATAAAGAGCAAATACGCAGCCAGCTATTATTGGCGGCATTGATTATTAATGGTCAACCACAACCAAACTTTTTAGAAGCAGAGCAGCATTTATTGCAAGTGGTCGCATTAACCAAAGCGCACGATGAGTTATTATTTTTGGCTTATGCGTATGAAGAGTTAGGTAAAATAAAGCGATTGCAACAACAATATCAAGAGGCAAAGTCGTACTTAAACGATGCATTAACTTACCATCAAACGATAGTGAATAACTATAGCCAAACAACCGCTTTAATTGAATTGGCGTTAGTAGCGAGTGCTGAACAAAAGGAAAAATTGAGTCAGCAGTATTTTGAAAGCGCTGAAAAAATTGCTGATCAGCACGGTGCAGCCACAAATAAAGTGGCGATTTTGATGGCCAAAGCTTATCGGGATAAACAGTTGGGGAAAGTCGATGAGTCAACCAAATATGCCCAACAAGCTATGGCCATCGCAAAACAGGCTAACAATGCCTTATGGCAAGCTAGAATTTCCGCATGGTTAGCAGAGCGCCACTATTACGAAATGCATTAGGTGGTGTGAGTTACCAATGTGATATGGATAACTTTTAATGTCTTTAGGCTTTATCAACAGCAGCACTTCGATTTGGTGGTAGAGGTGCCATCTTGTGCTACTTTTGAGTTGATCACCAATTAAAAAATATGAAATTGACTAAAGTGGGTATAAAACTTTATGAAATTGCGCTGGGTGTATCACAGATTAGTTATCATTTTTGTTCTTTGCAGCAATAAACTAATCTGAGATTAATTTAACCTCAGGTTTGTTTAAGAAGTAGTGCTAAATCAAAGAAAACAATAAGTTAGCAGTCTCTTAAATTTCTAGGTCGATATTTTTGTCTGAATTCAAGGCATTTTGCAGCAGGAATAGCTAGCTATTTCGCTTCAAAATAACGCAGAAGTCAGTAAAAATAGCACCTATAAACGCATTGCTTGTGCGAAGCTGAGGTTAATTTATGTTAATCAATAAAAGTACAGCAGTAATCTGTTAATGCAATCGCATGAATTTCAAAGCCTGAATTTGCTGGAATGTTAAAGCATTCCCCAGCCTGAAAAAGGTGCCACTGATTTTCTCCATTAATTTTTACTTCAACTTGTCCGGATAAAATTTCCATAAGTTCTGCTTTATGTGTACTAAATTGGTACAAACCTATTTGCATAATACCTAGGGTTTTATGACTGCCATCTGCAAAGTTTATGGTGCGACTTGTGACTTTACCGTCAAAGTAAACATTGGCCTGTTTTTCAACACTAACATTTTCAAAAGTTGTCACCAGAAAGTCCTCTATCATTTGGGTTTTAGGCAATAAAAAACCGATATCAGTCACATTGCTCATATCGGTTTTACACTAAAAACTTTTAGTTTTTAGTAAACAAATTACTGATTGAGTTTTATAAACTCGCTTCTACGATACGCTTCATATCAGTCATGTAACCACGTAGTTCTTTACCTATGGTTTCAACACCGTGATTGCGAATCGCTTCATTTACTTCGATTAGGCGAATATTATCAACACCATTTGATGTATCAGCTAAGCCCTTGCCTAAATCTTCCAGTGATAATTGGCTGACAAATTCCTTCAGCATAGGTTGTGCTGCTTGAGTAAATAAATAGTTACCGTATTCTGCAGTATCAGAAATAACAACGTTCATTTCATATAACTTGTTGCGAGCGATACAGTTAGCAATAAGTGGCGTTTCATGCAGTGACTCGTAATAAGCCGATTCTTCAATAATGCCAGCAGCAACCATAGATTCAAACGCCAGCTCAACACCTGCTTTGACCATAGCAACAACAAAAATGCCTTTATCGTAGTATTCTTGTTCACTAATTTCTTCTTCACAATCTGGTGCTTGTTCAAAACTTGTTTCGGCAGTTTGTTCACGCCATTTTAATAAGTTGGCATCGTCATTGGCCCAATCTTCCATCATGGTAGATGAAAATACACCTTCAATGATGTCGTCCATGTGTTTTTCAAATAATGGGCGAAGAATACCTTTTAGTTGCTCAGACATGTCAAAAGCACGAATTTTTGCAGGATTTGATAGGCGATCCATCATGTTGGTAATACCACCATGTTTTAAGCCTTCAGTTACTACTTCAATACCATATTGTAACAGCTTACGTGCGTAACCTGGGTTCATTCCTTGTGCCACCATATGTTCATGGCCTAACACAGCAGCAGTTTGTAACATGCCACATAAAATGGTTTGTTCACCCATTAAGTCAGATTTAACTTCGGCAATAAATGACGATTCTAGAACGCCCGCACGGTCACCACCTGTCGCCGACGCGTATGCTTTGGCAATTGCTAAACCGTTGCCTTGTGGATCATTTTCAGGATGAACAGCAATTAAGGTTGGTACACCAAAACCACGCTTATATTCTTCACGAACTTCAGTGCCTGGGCATTTCGGCGCAACCATGATAACGGTAAGATCGGAACGAACTTGCATGCCTTCTTCAACGATATTAAAACCGTGAGAATAGGCTAACGTAGCGCCCTGTTTCATCAATGGCATTACTGCGTTGACCACTGAGGTATGTTGCTTGTCAGGGGTAAGGTTTAACACTAAGTCCGCATTTGGAATAAGTTCTTGGTAGTTACCAACGGTAAAGCCATTTTCTGTTGCCCATTGCCAAGACTGACGCTTTTCTGCAATGGCTGAATCACGCAATGCGTAAGAGATATTCAAACCAGAATCACGCATGTTTAAACCTTGGTTAAGGCCTTGTGCGCCACAACCGACAATAACGATATTCCAATCCTTAATGAAGTTACAGCCATCATTGAATTCTTCACGTTTCATGAAGCGACATTTACCCAGTTGCGATAATTTTTCACGCAGGCTTAGGGTATTGAAATAGTTACTCATAATATTTCCTTGGCAAAGTTCGTTAATAAATGGATTTAACGAGTCGGTTTTTTCTGATGTTTTGATAATAGCGCAAGATTTGTGTTGCTTAAAATGATATATTCGCATCGTTACATTGCATAAAGTGCAACGTATCTATTTTGACCACCACAAAAGCGAGAGGTGATATGGAGCAAAAATCACTAAAAATCTTTGTCGATTTAGCGCAAACCTTACATTTTGGTAAAACCGCCACGGCAAATCATGTCAGTACGTCAACACTTAGCCGTATTATTCAACGCATGGAAAGCGAAGTTGGCTGTGAATTATTGCTGCGTGATAATCGCTCTGTAGTATTGACCGAAGCTGGTAATAAATTTTTAAAGTTTGCCCTTCAGCAACTTGAACATTGGCAGATGTTGCAAATGTCATTGCATGAAAAGCAACAGCAGCTGCAGGGCAAGCTTCACATATTTTGTACAGTAACTGCGGCATACAGCCATTTGCCAACGTTGTTAGATAAATTCAGGCAGCGTCATCCCATGGTTGAAATCATGCTAGTGACGGGGGATGCCGCAAGTGCGTTTGACCAGGTAGCTGACAAAAAGGCCGATCTAGCGATTGCGGTAGAGCCTGAGCATCTCTCGCGGCAGTTTTACTTTAAGCCTTTAGCGCAAATACCGCTTGCGGTTATTGCTCCCAACCGACCTTGCCAAGTACAGCAGTTGGTGGATCAAAACGTTATTCCTTGGCGGGAGATTCCGATGATATTACCGGAGCACGGTGTCGCTAGAAAACGGTTTGATTATTGGTATCGACGAAAGCAGCAAGGAAAGCCTAATGTTTACGCTACCGTATCTGGTCATGAGGCGTTGGTGAGTATGGTGGCTGTTGGCTGTGGTGTTGGCATTGCCCCTCAAGTAGTTGTTGATAACAGCCCGGTGAAAGAACGAGTGCAATACCTCAGTAACGTAGGTGATATTGAGCCTTTTGAGCTAGGGATTTGCTGTTTAAACCAACAAAAATCAAATCCTTTGGTGAGTGCATTTTTGCAGGCGATCGAATAACACAGTATGCGCTAAGCGCATACTGCTTCGGTTAAGTGACGCAAAATTCTATCCATGGCTCGATACGATAACGCTTCCAGCAAGTGTTGATGTCCAATGTTGGCAGAACTTTCCATATCGGCTAACGTGCGGGCAATCTTGATGATCTTGTGATGGGCACGCGTTGACATACCAAGTTTTTCCACCGCCAGTTCGAGAAAATCATGATCGTCTGCTGTCAACTGACAATGCTGGCGTAAATCAGCGCTAGTTAGCTGGGCATTTGGCTTACCTTGTCGCTGTTGCTGAATGTTACGACACTGCTGAACACGTTCTCTGACAGTAGCACTTGATTCACTTTGTGGTTGACCATCTTTCCAAGTACCCTTTGGTAACCGAGCAACTTCAATTTGAATATCAATTCGATCGAGAAATGGGCCAGAAAGTCGATTTAAATATTTCAATACTTGTTCAGGTGTGCTGCGGTTATCGTTGAAAAACCCAGTCGGCGAAGGGTTCATTGCGGCAACCAGTTGAAACTGGGCTGGATAAGTTTGTTTGTGTAAGGCGCGAGAGATTGTAACTTCGCCAGATTCAAGTGGCTCACGCAATACATCCAGCACTTTGCGATCAAATTCCGGTAGTTCATCAAGAAACAATACTCCGTGGTGCGCCAATGAAATTTCACCGGGTTTAGGTTGGCTGCCACCGCCAATTAAAGCGGCGGCAGAGGCGGTGTGATGTGGAGTGCGAAAAGGTCTTGTTAGCCAAGAACTTGTCGATACATTGTGGCCGCTTATCGATTGAATCGCGGCTACTTCTATCGCTTCAGATTCAGTCATTTGTGGCAAAATATGCGGTAAACGGCTGGCTAACATGGTTTTTCCTGTACCAGGAGGGCCGATAAACAACAGATTGTGCCCGCCGGATGCAGAAATCTCTAAGGCGCGCTTTGCTAAAGGCTGGCCTATGACGTCGCTCAAATCCATATCTTCGAGTAATCGACAATCTTGAGGTGGACTGAACTGAGCAAAATCGAGTGTTTTTTGCCCAGTAAAGTGGGCAAACAAATCTTGAAGGTGATGCAGAGGGATGATTTCAGCGTGGCTAACCCAGGTCGCTTGCTCAGCGTTGTGCACGGGCAATACGAGTTTTCTTTCATCCGTTGCACAGGCCATGGCAACGGGAATTTCTCCGATAATTGGGCGAAGCTCACCAGATAATGCAAGTTCCCCGACAAATTCGTAATCTTTCAACGTCTGAGTTGGGATTTGATCTGAGGCTGCTAAAATTCCGACTGCGATAGGTAAATCAAAACGCCCGCCTTCTTTTGGCAAGTCCGCTGGCGCTAAATTGATAGTGATACGCTTGGCTGGAAATTCAAAACCGCAATTGAGCAAAGCACTGCGCACTCTATCTTTCGATTCCCTAACACTGGTCTCTGGTAAACCAACAATGTTAAACGCAGGTAATCCATTGGCAAGATCAACCTCAACTGTCACCAATGGTGACTCCAAGCCAATTCTGGCTCGGCTAAATACACAAGCTAAAGACATAGAAAATCCGTTTCGTTATTCGTCCTTGAATTTACAGTGTATACCCTGATCGAAAATTATTCGAATTGCTAAAACCACGTTATAACGGTCTGGATAAACTTGCGGGTAAAAAACTCTAAGAAAAAAGCTTGCACTTTGAATTAGAGCTATGATACTAATTTAAAAAGACAGGCAATTAGCCAATAAAAATTATTTATTTTCGGATTAATTGAATATTTATGCACAACTTTAGCTCAGTGATTATTAACATTCTCGTCGTGGTGATTATTAGATCTCCGCGGGGCCGTTTGTTGAGCTAAATTTTATTTAAGCACGAATCACAAACCCCCCGCTCCATAAGGACCGGGGGGTTTTTCGTATATGGAACTTACTTTACGTACACGTAAAGTTAACAACGACTGAAGGAGTCAACTAAACAAAACTGAATAGGTTTTGAATAGTTTAATCACACAATGACAACAGAAAATCAGTTTACAGGTGGGTCACTTTTATTTGATGTATTGCAACAGCATGGTGTCAATGAAGTGTTTGGCTATCCAGGTGGTGCCATCATGCCAATCTATGACGCGCTATATGATAGCGATGTAAAACATTATTTGGTGCGTCATGAACAAGGTGCTGCATTTTCCGCTATAGGCTATGCAAGGGCTACAGGGAAAGTGGGTGTTTGCTTAGCAACATCAGGCCCTGGTGCCACTAATTTGATCACTGGCCTTGCAGATGCACTTGCAGACTCCATTCCAATTGTGGCAATTACGGGACAAGTGGCTACCACGGCGATGGGATCCGATGCGTTTCAGGAAATTGATGTTTTTGGTTTATCACTCGCCTGCACTAAGCACTCTTTCCAAGTCAGAGATGTTAACGACTTGGAAAGCGTGTTACATCAAGCATTTGCTATTGCTTTAGAAGGTCGTCAAGGCCCTGTTTTAGTGGATATTCCAAAAGATGTGCAACTTGCTGCAGTGCAGAAACAATGTCTAAAGGTTTCAACTATTCCAAACAAAGTAAAATTGCCACCAGCAGACGTAACTAAAGCTTTATCGTTGCTAACGACCGCCCGTAAGCCCATCTTGTATGTTGGTGGTGGTGTCGGCATGGCCAATGCCATTGATGAAGTTCGCAGTTTTGCCAAAGAAACGGGTATGCCGTCAGTCTCAACACTGAAAGGTTTGGGTGCTTTATCTTCTGATGATAACCCATACTACCTTGGTATGTTAGGAATGCACGGTACTAAAGCCGCGAATATTGCGGTACAAGAATGTGACTTGTTAGTGGCGGTTGGCGCCCGTTTTGATGACCGTGTAACGGGTAAGCTAACGGAATTTGCACCTAATGCTCGTATCATTCATTTTGATATTGATACTGCAGAAATTAATAAACGCCGCTTTGCTGATGCACCGATTTTAGGCGATTTAAAAGCTAATGTTCCACTGCTTTCTTGTCAGCTGGAAATCGAAGAATGGCAAAACAAGATTGTAGAAATGAAACAGGATTTTGGCTGGCAATATGATCATCCTGGTCAAGGTATTTTTGCTCCGTCGGTTTTAAAAGAAGTCAGTGAAAAAGCCCCCAAAAATACTTGTGTTACTACCGACGTAGGTCAACATCAAATGTGGGCCGCACAACACATGAATTTTGATGACCCTCACAACTTTTTAACCAGTGGTGGTATGGGCACTATGGGCTTTGGATTGCCTGCCGCAATTGGAGCGCAAGTCAGTCGTCCTAATGACATGGTAATTGCAGTGACAGGTGATGGTTCATTTATGATGAATATCCAAGAACTTGGCACAATTAAACGCTTTAATTTACCCGTAAAAGTTGTGTTAATTGATAACGAAAAACTTGGCATGGTAAGGCAGTGGCAGGATCTATTTTTCCAAGGTCGATTAAGCGAAACGGATTTATCCGATAATCCTGATTTTGTCATGTTAGCGAATGCTTTTGGTATTAAAGCTAAACAAATTACCACTAAAGCAGAAGTTTCAGATGCAATTGCTGAAATGATAGATCACGATGGTCCTTATGTATTGCAAGTATGTATTGATGCACTAGATAACGTATGGCCACTTGTCCCCCCAGAAACGGCAAACGATAAAATGATGGAGAGCACCTAATGAATCAGTATCAATTGATCATCATGGCTGATGATAAACAAGTGGTGTTAGAGCGCATTTTACAGGTGACTCGATACCGTGGCTTTTTAATAAATGGCATCAGTGCCGAAGTCAATACTGGGACAAAAGTGGCGACAATTATTATGCAAGTTAGCAGTGAGCGCCCTATTGAGTTACTTGTCGATCAAGTGAACAAACTCATCGACATTAAGAGCGTCAGCGTGGACAATAGTGTAGCGTTTGAAAATAGCGCAACCCTTTTAAAATTAAGCACCCAAAACTAATAAAATGCTAATATTACTAGCGAAAGTTTAAAAAATTTAGGAAACGAAAATGGCAAAAGTAAGTGCAGAACTCATTTGGTTTAATGGCGAACTCATCCCTTGGCAAAATGCTACTGTCCATGTCATGAGTCATGCTCTTCATTACGGTTCATCAGTATTTGAAGGCATCAGAGCTTATAAAACTCACAAAGGTACTTGTATCTTCCGTTTGGAAGAACACATCGACAGATTATTTGATTCAGCAAAAGTGTATCGCATGAATATTCCTTTTACACGCGAAGAAGTGATGCAAGCGTGTAAAGATGCGGTAGCGAAAAATGGCTTAGAATCTGCTTATTTAAGACCACTGGCTTTTCTTGGTGATGTTGGTATGGGGCTTCGTCCACCAGCCGATGCAAAAGCTGACTTAATGGTTGCAGCATTTAGCTGGGAAGCTTATTTAGGTGCAGACGCAATTGAAAATGGCGTACAAGTTGGTGTTTCTAGCTGGAATCGCCTAGCGCCGAATACTATGCCAACAGCAGCTAAAGCTGGCGGTAACTATTTATCTTCACAACTTATCTCAATGGAAGCTGGGCGTCACGGTTACACCGAAGGTATCGCCTTAGATGTCAATAATATGGTCAGTGAAGGCGCGGGCCAGAACTTATTTTTAGTACGTAAGGGTGTTATTTACACACCATTTAGTACTGCATCTATTTTACCTGGTTTAACACGCGATACAGTGATTAAGCTAGCACGTAATTTAGGTTATGAAGTGCGTGAAGAGCCTATTTCTCGCGAGTCACTATACCTTGCTGATGAGTTCTTTATGACAGGAACGGCAACAGAAGTTGTGCCAGTTAAATCGGTAGATGGTTTACCTGTTGGTACAGGTTCTCGTGGACCTATCACTAAAGCTATTCAAGATGCATTTTTTGGCATCTTTAATGGTGCAACAGAGATCCCAGATAACTGGTTAGATGCTGTTGAGTAATTAGTTGTTAAGGTGGCCTATTCACTTAGGCCATCTTGTTCAAGTTTTATTATCAAAGCGCAACATCATTATGTTTTGATAATAAAATTTAATGTTAGAAACGGAAAACATGCTATGCCTAAATTAAGATCTGCTACTTCGACTCAAGGCCGCAATATGGCCGGCGCTCGTGCTTTATGGCGCGCGACAGGAATGACCGATAATGATTTTGGCAAGCCAATTATTGCAGTTGTTAATTCATTTACTCAATTTGTACCAGGTCATGTACATTTAAAAGATATGGGGCAACTGGTTGCAGGAGCCATTGAAGAAGCAGGTGGTGTAGCAAAAGAGTTTAATACTATTGCAGTTGATGATGGCATCGCCATGGGACACAGCGGAATGCTTTATAGCTTGCCATCGCGTGACTTAATTGCCGACTCTGTTGAATATATGGTTAATGCACATTGTGCTGATGCTATGGTCTGTATATCAAACTGCGATAAAATTACCCCTGGCATGTTAATGGCGGCTATGCGCTTAAATATTCCTGTGATCTTTGTCTCTGGTGGCCCAATGGAAGCGGGCAAAACTAAACTATCTGATCAAATCATCAAGCTCGATCTAGTTGACGCCATGATTCAAGGTGCTGATCCCAAAGTGTCTGATGAACAAAGTGCCCAAGTTGAACGTTCGGCATGCCCAACATGTGGTTCGTGTTCTGGTATGTTTACCGCTAACTCAATGAACTGCTTAGCCGAAGCTTTAGGTTTGGCTTTACCGGGTAACGGTTCAATGTTGGCGACTCACGCCGACCGTAAGCAGCTATTTTTACAAGCGGGTAAACAAATAGTTGAGTTAACTAAACGTTATTATCAAGATAACGATGAAAGCGCTTTACCTCGTAATATTGCTAATCGTGACGCTATGCATAATGCCATGTGTCTAGATATTGCCATGGGTGGTTCAACTAACACTATTTTGCACTTATTGGCGGTAGCGCAAGAAGCTGAAATCGACTACACCATGGCCGACATGGATAAGTTATCTCGTGAGGTTCCCCAGCTGTGTAAAGTGGCACCATCGACGCAAAAATATCATATGGAAGATGTACACCGAGCAGGTGGCGTTATTGGTATTTTAGGTGAACTAGCACGAGCCAAATTACTGAAGATGGATGTGACCAATGTATTAGGGACTTCCATGGCAGAGCATCTTGCACAATACGATATTAAAGTGACTGAAGATGAACAGGTGAAAACCTTTTATCGCGCAGGCCCTGCGGGAATTCGCACAACAAAAGCGTTTAGCCAAGATTGTCGATGGGACAGTTTAGATGATGATCGTGAAAATGGTTGTATTCGCTCATTAGAACACGCTTTTTCAACAGAGGGTGGCCTGGCAGTACTTTCTGGCAATATTGCGCTTGACGGTTGTGTGGTAAAAACGGCAGGCGTCGCGGAAGATAATTTAACTTTTACCGGCCCTGCACATGTTTTTGAAAGCCAAGATGACGCTGTTGAAGGTATTTTAGGTGGTAAAGTGGTTGCCGGCGAAGTGGTTGTTATTCGTTACGAGGGGCCAAAAGGAGGCCCAGGTATGCAAGAAATGTTGTACCCAACCACCTATTTAAAATCCATGGGATTAGGTAAAGAATGTGCTTTGATCACCGATGGTAGATTCTCGGGTGGTACCTCTGGTTTGTCTATCGGACATGTTTCTCCTGAAGCGGCCAGTGGCGGCGCAATTGGTTTAGTTGAAAATGGCGATATTATTCATATTGATATCCCCAATCGTGCAATTGAATTACAAGTTTGTGAGCAAGAATTAGCAAATCGACGTGCGGCAATGCAGGCAAAAAGCAATAAGTGGCAGCCAGTGGATCGTATTCGCCCTATTAGTTACGCCCTTAAAAATTATGCCATGTTAGCCACAAGTGCTGACAAAGGCGCCGTACGTAATCGCGATTTATTAGATGGGGTGGCCGCAGATGACTGAGTCTGAACACCAGGCACTACTGAGCGCACAAGCAGAGCAAGACCAGGCACTACATTATTTACGTCGAATTTTAATGGCACCGGTTTATGATGTTGCGGTTGAAACACAGTTGTCGCCGTTACATAAAATGTCTTCTCGATTAGGCAATAATATTTATTTAAAGCGCGAAGATCAGCAACCAGTACACTCGTTTAAATTACGTGGTGCATACAATAAATTAGCTCATTTAACCGAGGCTCAAAAACATCTGGGTGTGGTTGCGGCTTCCGCAGGGAACCATGCTCAGGGTTTAGCCTTGGCGGCAAAAAAGTTGGCGATTAAAGCGACGATATTTATGCCAATTACCACACCGGATATCAAAGTTGATAATGTGAAGCGCTATGGTGCGTCAGTTAAATTAGTTGGTAAAAGCTACAATGAAGCTGCATCTGCTTCATTAGAATTTGCCAATGAACATAACAAGACCTTTATTCACCCTTTTGATGATGAAGATGTCATTGCAGGCCAAGGCACAGTAGCAAAGGAGTTATTGCAACAGTTGCCTCACTGTGATGCTGTGTTTATCCCTGTCGGTGGCGGTGGTTTATTGGCTGGTATGGCGGTGTATTTAAAGCAATTAAAGCCAAATATTAAGGTGATTGGTGTAGAAGCTGAAGATTCAGCGTGCTTAAAAAAGGCGATGGAAATGGGCGAACCAACTGATTTAGAACAAGTTGGTTTGTTTGCTGATGGTGTTGCTGTAAAACGTATTGGTGAAACGACGTTTTCGCTCATTCATAAATATTGTGATGACGTGATCACGGTAAACACTGATGAGATTTGTGCATCAATTAAAGATATCTTTGAACATACGCGTGTTATCGCCGAACCTGCAGGTGCACTATCGCTGGCGGGGTTACAAAAATACTGTAAAACCAGTAAAGGCAACGAAACCTTATCGGCTGTTTTATCTGGTGCTAACATGAATTTTCATACCTTGCGATATGTATCAGAGCGATGTGAGCTGGGCGAGCAAAAAGAAGCAGTATTAGCGGTAACCATTCCTGAGGTTAAAGGCAGCTTTAGACGCTTTTGTCACGCTTTACAGGGCCGTGTAATTACTGAGTTTAACTATCGACAGGCAAGTGAACAAGCTAACGCTAATATATTTGTTGGCGTGCGACTTTCTGGTGTTGATGAACGAGAGCAGCTTATTCAGTTATTAAACGATCAGGACTATCAAGTAAAAGATTTTACCGACAATGAGCTGGCGAAGTTGCATATCAGGTACATGATTGGTGGCCAAAAAACCAATCAAGCTGAAGAGCGTATTTTTCGTTTTCAATTTCCTGAATACCCAGGTGCATTAGAAAAGTTTTTAGACACCCTTGGTGAAAGATGGAACATCAGTTTGTTTCACTACCGCAATCACGGTGCGGCCTTTGGCCAAGTATTAGCGGGCTTTGACGTGAGTAGCGATCAACAACAGGAATTTTTTGGTCATTTAGAAGCATTAGGGTATGAGTGGCAAGAAGAGACAGACAATCAGGCCTATCAATCTTTTCTTTCGTAATACGCCCAGTAATACTTAGTTACAAAGCCACCTTAATCAAAGGTGGTTTTTTTATATTTAATGCTTGACATAAAATGTCGAAAAGTGACATATTATGTCTCGTTAATGTTTGATTAACAAACAAGTTTGTTCGCTGTTGACCTAGCAACAATTGTACTTGTAGGTAAACCAACTCATGCAACTTGGTTCCAACCGCACACGGCTTATCTCCCCCAGTATCAAGCCGTGCCCTCGCCCAATGAATGTTCGTTGGGCTTTTTTTTATTTGTCGTTTAAACGTTGCTCTAACTGCTCAACTTTAGCTTCCAGTTCTGCAAGCTTTTCACGTGTTTTAAGTAAAACTTGTGTTTGCACGTCAAATTCTTCACGCGTAACTACGTCTAACTCAGAGAGTTTACGCTGAATAACTGTTTTGGTTTTGTCTTCAAATTCATTGGCGAAGTTTTTCAAGCCTGGTGGAATGGCATCCGTTACTTGTTTGGCAATATCTTCAATTTTTTTAGCGTTAATCATTTTAGTATCTCGCTTGATCTGCATATCTTGCTCGTATTGCTGTATTGTAATCGATTTAACAGTTTTTCCAATGGTAAAAACAGGGTAAAATCCACGCCCTTTTTTGAAAATGTAATGACGAAGATGAAACTCAATCCAAGACAAGATGAAGCGGTAAAATATGTCAGTGGACCCTGTCTGGTTTTAGCCGGTGCGGGTAGTGGTAAAACTGGTGTTATTTGTCAAAAGATTGCCTACCTGATTCAAAAATGTGATTACAGTGCGCGTAATATTGCTGCGGTAACCTTTACCAATAAAGCCGCGCGTGAAATGAAAGAACGTGTCACCAAAATGCTGGGGCGTGATTTAACTCGTGGATTAACGGTATCTACTTTCCATTCGCTCGGTTTAGATATAGTACGTCGTGAACTGAAAACACTGGGTTATAAACCGGGATTTACTTTGTTTGATGATCAAGACACTTTGGCATTGCTAAAAGAATTGACAGCAGACGAGTTAGATAACGATAAAGAATTACTTAACAAGTTACAAACCATGATTTCTAACTGGAAGAATGACTTGTTACTGCCAGATGCGGTGCTAAAACATGCAGTTGATGCTGACACTCGTTTATATGGTGAGTTTTATGCCAGATATCATAAACACATGAAAGCATACAACGCGCTAGATTTTGATGACTTGATCTTAATCCCTACGCTGTTATTACGGAATTACCCTGAAGTGCGCGAGCGCTGGCGTAAGAAAATTCGCTACATGTTAGTTGATGAATATCAAGACACTAATACCAGCCAATATGAATTGGTAAAACTGATCACCGGTGAGCGCGGTCGTTTAACTGTGGTAGGTGATGACGATCAATCAATTTACTCGTGGCGAGGCGCAAAGCCACAAAACTTAGTGCTTTTAGGTGAAGATTACCCTTCATTAAAACTCATCAAACTGGAGCAAAATTATCGCTCTAGTGGCCGTATTTTAAAATGCGCCAATATTCTTATTGCCAATAACCCACACGTATACGACAAAGCGCTATTTAGTGAACTCGACTACGGTGTTGAACTTAGGGTGTTGCAAACTAAAAATGAAGAACATGAAGTAGAACGAGTGGTTGGTGACTTGATCGGTCATCGATTTATGAATCGTTCACATTATAAAGATTATGCGATTTTATACCGTGGCAACCATCAATCACGCCTATTAGAAAAGGCGTTAATGACCAACCGTATTCCTTACAAAATCAGTGGTGGTACCTCCTTCTTTTCTCGGTCAGAAATAAAAGATGTCATGGCGTACCTGCGTGTACTTGTTAACCCAGATGACGATAATGCTTTTTTGCGTATTGTGAATGTACCTAAACGTGAATTAGGGCCTGCGACGTTAGAAAAGTTGGGTAGTTACGCGAATATGCGCCAAATTAGTATGTTTGCCGCAAGTTTTGAGTATGGTTTAGAAGAGTATTTAACAGGCCGTGGCTTAGCAAAACTCCAAGCGTTTACTCGTTGGTTAGTGGAAACAGCCGATAATGCAGAACGTGGTGATACTGCTGCCGTGCTTCGAAGCATGATCCGTGAAATTAACTACGAAGACTGGCTCTATGATTCATCACCTAGTGCCAAAGCGGCTGAAATGCGGATGAAAAACGTAACTGAACTCTTTAGTTGGGTAACTCAAATGCTAGAGGGTGATGAAGACGACGAACCGATGACGCTTGCGCAGGTGGTCACTCGTTTAACCCTTAGAGACATGATGGAACGTAATGAAGAAGAAGAATTTGCCGATCAAGTTCAACTCATGACACTGCATGCTTCAAAAGGACTGGAATTTCCTTATGTTTACCTTATTGGTATGGAAGAAGGTTTATTGCCACATCAAACCAGTATCGATGAAAACAACGTTGAAGAAGAACGTCGTCTTGCATACGTAGGGGTAACTAGAGCGCAGCGAGAACTCACGTTTACTTACGCTCGAGAGCGCCGCCAGTTTGGAGAGTTGTCACGTACCGAAGTGAGTCGTTTTATGTATGAAATGCCACAAGACGATTTAAATTGGGAAAACCATCAGCCTAAAAAAACTCAAGAAGAAAAACAGGCGACAGCAAAAGTTGGTGTGGCAAACTTGAGAGCGCTGCTTAATAAAGGGCAGGATTAATTGTTTTTTGTATATCTTTAGGCCTTCTTTTAATTTCGAGCAAAGAAGGCCGAAAGATAAATAAATTAATCAATATCTGTTTACTCACTTTTACATAACCTTTCTTCACATACATCTTTAAACCAGCAATTTCACTAACTGGTTTTACTCAATCATCTCATTATTTGCTCATTAACTTTATTGAGTTAATACTGGTAAAAATATCTCGGCGCAATGGTATTGATGCTTTTATTCTTAGCTAAACATCGATAAAAAAAAATGGTTATCAAGAGTAAATGTTTTTGTTGGACTAAGATTAACAATTGAGCTCTACTTGCGCCCTTTAAAACTCAGTAAAGGAAACTCAATGAATAAATCAACCCTTGATGCAATCCGCGCTACTTATAATGTTAAGCATTGGAGTCAAGGTTACTTCGGTATTAATGATCAAGGTAATGTTTATGTCGCGCCAAATCAAAGTATGCAAGAGCATACGGCAGATATTACTGACATTGCCAAGCTGATCAAAGCGAAGGGTTTATCATTACCCGCATTAGTTCGTTTTCCTCAAATTATCCATCATCGAGTTGAGAACTTATGTGGTGCTTTTAATCAAGCAATTTCTGATTACGGTTATGAAAACAAATACTTGCTTGTCTACCCGATTAAAGTAAATCAACAACGAGAAGTGGTAGACAGTATTCTTGCCAGTCAAACGGATAAACAAGTGAGTCAATTGGGCTTGGAAGCTGGTAGTAAAGCGGAGCTTTTAGCGGTATTGGCGCTTGCGCAAAAAGCATCGTCGGTGATTGTGTGTAATGGCTACAAAGACAAAGAATATGTGCGCTTAGCGTTAATCGGCGAAAAACTTGGTCATAAAGTACATCTTGTATTGGAAAAGATGTCTGAGTTAGAAATGATTTTGGCTGAAGCTAAAACCTTAGGTGTAACACCAAGGTTAGGTATTCGTATTCGCTTAGCTTCACAAGGAAAAGGAAAGTGGCAAGCAAGCGGAGGTGAAAAGTCGAAATTTGGGTTATCGGCATCACAAGTATTGAAAGTGATTAATACACTGCAAAATGAAAACATGATGGACGCGTTGAAGCTTGTTCATTTTCATCTCGGCTCACAAATGGCAAATATTCGTGACGTGCGTTTAGGTGTTAGTGAAGCTGCGCGTTTTTATTGTGAATTAAGAAAGCTTGGCGCAGCAATTGATTGTATGGATGTAGGGGGTGGCTTAGCCGTGGACTATGACGGTACACGCAGTCAATCTCATAACTCGATGAATTATAGCCTAGCAGAGTACGCCAATAATATTGTGCACACCATTGGTGATACTTGTCGTAGCTACGAAGAGCCTATGCCGTTAATTATTTCGGAATCTGGGCGTGCTCTGACTGCTCATCATGCAGTGTTAATTTCTAATGTTATCGGTGCTGAGTCTTATACACCTGAAAACATAGAAGCGCCAGATGAAGATGCGCCACTTATCTTAAACAATATGTGGTTGTCATGGCAGCAGTTAAGCAAACGTAACGACGATAGAGCTTTGATTGAAATTTATCATGATAGCCAAGCTGATATTCAAGAAGTGCATCATCAGTTTGCTTTGGGGTTATTAAGTTTAGCTCAACGAGCTTGGGCTGAGCAGGTTAACTTGAGAGTTTGTTATGAACTCAATAAGTTAATGGATACTAAAAATCGATTCCATCGTCCTATTATTGATGATTTAACTGAAAAACTGGCAGACAAATTTTTTGTTAACTTTTCGCTGTTTCAGTCTTTACCTGATGCATGGGGAATTGACCAAGTATTTCCAGTATTACCATTGACTGATTTAGATCGCTGTGAAGAGACAAGAGCCGTTTTACTCGACATTACCTGTGACTCTGATGGTGCGATCGATCATTATGTTGATGGACAAGGCATAGAAAAAACGTTACCCGTGCCAAGCTGGAAAGAAGGAGAAGAGTATTTGCTGGGCTTTTTCCTAGTGGGTGCTTATCAAGAGATTTTAGGTGATATGCACAATCTGTTTGGTGATACACACAGTGTTGTTGTTCATTTAGATCATCAAGGCGATATAGAAATCACGGAAATCAATGAAGGTGACACCGTAGAAGAGATGTTAACGTATGTTCATTTAGAGGCGAGTAAATTTAAGCAAACGTATAGCGAATTGGTCAACAATAAGTTACCTAAAGCAGAGCGTGAAGCAATATTTAACGAGTTGGTTTCAGGGCTAAATGGTTATACTTATTTGGAGGACTTTTAATGTCCATTTTAACGAGCAGTGTCTTTAATCAAGTTGATAACTCTATCTATTCTAACGCCATGACATTTTTGCGTTCGCCGCTGATACAAGATCCAACAAAGGGCGATGCTGATGTGGTGATTTTAGGCTTGCCATTTGATATGGCAACCTCTGGTCGCTCTGGCGCAAGGATGGGGCCTGACGCTATTCGTCAAGCCTCTATTAACTTAGCTTGGGAAGGTCAACGTTTTCCTTGGGACTTTAAATTATCCGCGCAATGTAAGATCTCGGATGCGGGTGATTTAGTGTTTTCAGCTGGCGACAGTGAAGAATTTTGTGCACGGGTTGAAATGGCCGCTGATGAAATTTTAGCATCAGGCAAAAGCCTGTTAAGTTTTGGTGGTGACCACTTTGTGACCTTGCCTTTGTTACGCTCTCACGCGAAAAAATTTGGCAAAATGGCGCTGGTGCATTTTGATGCTCATACCGATACCTACGATAACGGCAGCCGATTTGACCATGGCACTATGTTTTATCATGCGCCAAACGAAGGGCTAATTGATAAAGAAAAGTCTGTGCAAATAGGTATTCGTACCAATTATAAGCAAAAAGACCATGGCTTTCATGTAATTAATGCGATGCAAGCCAATGATATGTCAGCAACTGAGATAGTTGAGCAAATTAAACAAACCATAGGTGATTTGCCGGTATATTTAACTTTTGATATCGATTGTTTAGATCCGGCGTTTGCGCCTGGTACAGGTACACCTGTATGTGGTGGTTTAACAACTGATAAAGTGTTGAAAATCCTCAATGCTTTACGTGGTATAAACTTGGTTGGTATGGATGTTGTTGAAGTGGCTCCAGCGTACGATCAAAGTGAAACGACTGCGCTAGCAGCAGCCACTATAGGTGTTGATTTATTGCATTTATGGGTAACAAGAGGCGAAAAGTAACGCCTACTTGTTTGATTGAACATGCTAGTGTTATTCCTATTGGTGTTAACACTAGCTTTGGTTTCATACTCAGGATAGTAGCGGTTAGAGCTTGGCCGTAGATCAGTTTGCAACCCGCAAATGTACCTATGTAACAATGGAAAAGTTAACGCACATTGACGATTTATTTAACAAATAACCGATAATCATTTCACAAGCTTCAACGCTTTGTTTATTCTAGGGAATATTTTCCCAAATTAACTGCGGATATTGTTATGTTGCCTCTCCTTCGAATCTTACTGATTGAGCAAGATCCTAGTGTTTTGCAAGAGCTTTCAGTGAACCTATCTAAGATAGTGCCTAACTTTGAACGACAAGATATTGATATCGATATTATTGAATGTCTAGACCTAGTAAAGGCATTGGAATGTATCAAGGAAGATGGCGATATTCAGGCGGTGGTATTAAGTTGGGATATTCACAATAAGAGTGAAGAGCGCATTTATAGTCGTTTTATCGAACAACTTAAACAGATTCGCCTTGAATTACCGGTTTATGTCATCGGTGACGATACCAAAGGTTTGGAGATTGTTAATGAATCGGAAGAGATTGAATCTTTTTTCTTTAAAGATGAAGTGATTTCCGATCCAGAAGCCATTTTAGGTTATATGATTAACGATTTTGATGACCGATCTGAAACCCCATTCTGGACAGCGTATCGCCAATATGTTGGTGAGGCTAACGATTCATGGCACACTCCGGGTCATAGTGGTGGCTCTAGCTTTAGAAATTCGCCATATATTAAAGATTTTTATCAGTTTTATGGGCGCAATGTTTTTGTTGGTGATCTTTCAGTATCAGTAGATTCGTTAGGATCATTGTCAGACAGCACAAATACCATTGGCCGTGCGCAAGAGTCTGCCGCTGCAACGTTTGAAGTCAAACATACCTATTTTGTCACCAATGGCTCGTCCACTTCTAACAAGATTATTTTACAAACCTTGTTGCGTAAGGGCGACAAAGTGATCATTGATCGCAACTGCCATAAATCAGTGCATTATGGCATTTTGCAATCAGGCAGTTTTCCCGTTTATTTATCAAGTATTTTAAATCCCAAATACGGGATATTTGCGCCACCATCGTTGGCCGACATCAAGCAAGCCATTGAACAAAATACCGATGCAAAACTGCTGGTACTAACGGGGTGTACCTATGATGGCTTGCTTAGCGATTTAAAACAAGTGGTAGATTTTGCCCATCAACATGGTGTTAAAGTGTTTATTGATGAAGCTTGGTTTGCTTATTCTTTGTTTCATCCGAGCTTTCGTTACTATTCAGCAATTCATGCAGGTGCAGACTACGTTACTCACTCAGCACATAAAGTGGTTTCAGCGTTTTCTCAAGCGTCATATATTCACATTAATGACCCTGATTTTGATGCCGATTTCTTCAGGGAAATATATAGCATTTATGCCAGTACATCGCCTAAATATCAGCTGATTGCGTCACTGGATGTTTGCCAAAAACAGCTGGAGATGGAGGGCTACAAATTACTGAATGCGCTATTGAATCATGTGCAAGAGTTTAAACAACATATGTCTTCGCTCAGTCATATTAAAGTCTTGGAAAAGAATGACTTTATGAAAATCTTCCCACATTTTACTGGCGATAACATGGGGCATGACCCATTAAAGATCCTGATTGATATCAGTGAACTGCCCTACTCGTTAAAGGACATTCACAAGTTCTTGTTAGACGAAATCGGTTTGGAGATAGAAAAATACACCCACAGTACTATCTTGGTTTTACTTACCCTAGGCGGTACACGTTCAAAAATTATCCGTTTGTACAATGCTCTGAAGAAACTGGATAGTGGCAAGGTCAAACTCGCAAAATCGACTCGACGCTCTCGTTTACCTGAAAATTTACCTGCTATTGATTTAGCCTGTATTCCAAGTGATGCCTTTTATGGTGATAGAGAATCGTTACCTATCGACAAGTGTAACAACCGTATTTGTGCGGGGTTAGTCACGCCTTATCCTCCGGGCATCCCTTTGTTGGTGCCTGGACAGAAAATCACACAAGAGCATATTGAATATCTAAAAGAGTTAGCTGGGCAAGGCTTGACCATTCAAGGCAGTTTTGACGGTGAAATTTATGTGTTAAAACGCGAGGATCAGCAATAAAAGCTGCAGCTTATCTGGTGAAAACATATCGATAAAGTGAAGCACTAGGCTTCACTTTATCGTCGTATCCTTTTAATTCGCTTCTTGTTCAAAATTAGCGACAACCTCAAGCGATTAAGAGGATATTTTGCCCTCATCTTGTATAGCATCTTCTGAGTCGGTTAAGCGAGTGACTAATAGCTGTTCCACTTTTATACCGTCAACGTCGATGGCTTCAAATTTAAATCCATCGTGAATGACAAAATCGGTGCGTTTGGGAATGCGTTTTAGGGCAAAAATCAAAAATCCAGCCAAGGTTTCGTACTGGCTATCATTTGGAAATTCGTTGACCTCTAGCAACTTCATTACATCTACTATGGGAGTAGTACCATCCACTAACCAAGAATTGCTGTCGCGCTGAACGATTTGCTCTTCACCGTGAATGGTGACCAAATCACCCATAAAGCTGCTCATTAAGTCTTTTAATGTAACAAGACCAACCACCATAGCGTATTCGTTAACGACAATGGCAAAAGGCTGCATGGTCGATTTAAACTCATTAAGGGCTTCTGATAGTGTTAGCGTTTCTGGTAAATAAAACAGCTCTTTTTGGATCATGCTCTCAGTTAAATGGGTAGATTCTCCCATCAGCAGCTGGCGTAACATTTGTTTCGATTCAACTGAGCCAACAAGCCGATCTAAGTGCCCGTCACATACTAAAAAGTGATTGTGTGGTTGTTCTAAGATTTTGGAACTGATTGTTGCGCTATCATCTTTAATATCAAAATAAACAATGGCGTCTCGAGTTGTCATTGCACTAGATAAAGTACGACCCTCTAGTTCTAAAACATTGCCAATAAGTTGATATTCCTGTTGCTGTAATGAGCCATGCTCTGCACCTGCGTCCATCATGGCGACGATATCTTCCGTAGTCACCACTTCTTCTCGCACTGTAGGTACGTTAAATATGCGTAGTACTAGGTTAGTTGTACTGTTAAAAAACAATACAAATGGCGTTAAAGCATAGGTGATACCGTTCATCAAAGTAACCACTTTAGCTGCAACCGCTTCAGGCATGATCATGGCTATTCGCTTGGGCAACAAATCAGCAAATAAGATAAATAAAGATGTAATTGCCAAGAAAGACAATACAAAGCTGATTTGTTCAGCCATTGGGCCAGAATATACTAGCGCAACAAGTACAGAGGTATATGGTGTTAGTGTTTGTTCACCAATTATTCCACCTAATATTGCGATGGCATTGAGCGATATTTGTATCATGGCGAAAAAGCTACCGGGCTGTTCTTGCAGACGAATAACAGCTTTAGCCTTTTCATTTCCTTCATCGGCCATGACTCTTAATTTGATTTTTCGAGAGGCAGCGATGGAGATCTCTGACATAGCAAACAATGCACCTAACAATATCAAGAGGGTAATGCCTAATACGTCACTCATAAATTACTCCAAATTATAATGTCGACGGGGCGTTAGCCCTCGTCTTGCTCCACTACAGAGCCGCGCAATTATTATTGAATATTGAGTAGTCAGCAACAAATTTCTTTTGTTTATAAAATACTCAGTAAAGCTGAAGAAATTGAGTTTAATTTAGCATGCCAATTTATTGTGATGCTTATGATTTTAGGTAAGTTTTATTAATGCGGTTGAGCTAAATCATTCAACACAGTGTGGTGATTTTTTATTCACTTATTTTTGTTTATGCGGAGGAGTGCAACCTTTGATATAACATCAGACTAAGACAACCAAGACTGCACTTTATTTATAGAGGTTTAGTGTTAACTTGCTTTTTCTAAGGTAGATTCTATGTGAAATACCATTGCTTCGCTAAACGCGATAAGCCCAGATAAACTGTTGGTGCTCCATGCTCGTTTGATATGAGAGTCGAGTGTGCCCACATAACCGGTAAATCTACGAAAGCTGCCTTTTTGGTAAGTCTCATAACACTTTTGCGTAACTTTGTGCATCTCACCGTTGCCTTTGACGCTAGCCGCAAAAATAGAGCTGTAGTTATTTACAAAGGGGCCAAACACTTCAATCACTTCACTACTGGCACCAGCGTCTTTTGCCACCTTTAAACGATGTTTTAAGCTTTCTTCGCTTTTTCTGGCAATAATTGCAAATGATTCAACTAAGATTTTAGATTCTTTTTTATTGTTTTTTAATTCTTTGCGCGTAGTTAAAAGTTGTTGGTGTAAACCTTCTGCTTTGAAGTAAAAATAAATGCTTGCTGCGATAAAAATCCCCGCAATACAGAGTATAACGATCATAAAAAACCTATAATTTATAACCTGAATGGTCAGCTTTCGTTGAGTCACTCAAACGAGATAAAAAGATATAGGGGTCTATATCTTGAATATTTGGAGTTTGACAATCGTAACTAACTTTCAATGAAAACTCACCTAAATTTGCAAAAAAATGCATTTCGATAGACTTAGCAATTTTATCAAGATTTTGCAGCAAATTTTCCGGTGAATGATATGGCGCTAAAAATAGATATTCTCCCTGATTTATTAAGCCGACTTGAATAAACTCATCGTTGGTTTCATTGATAATCGTGGCAATAGCAGAAGATACTTCATTTAATACTCTTTGACTAAATTGGAACGACAACTCATCCCAATTTTCAATAGTGAAATAACCAACAGCGACAGGAACTTCAAATTTCCTTGCCATTTTAAAGTGGTACTGATACATCTTTTTGGTTTCAGTTGGCCCTAAAATATAGTCAACAGGTCGCTCAACCTCATCGTATGCCGTATTTAGTCTATGTGCTCGAAATTTAAAGCCAAACCATAATATAACCAGTAGCAAAATGGCGATAATAGAAGACAATATAACGATTAACTTACCTTGTTGTTGGAATTTAACTTGGTACTCGTTAGACAAGGTCGCCTCGGTAGCTACGTTGATCAATATGTCTCTACTTTTATTATTTGCCTCATTGGAAGAATGTAACATATGGCTCGACAGGTGGTGTTTATGAGAAAACTGCTGCTCTAGGTTGGCATAAAGTAAGTAGTGTTCAATTGCTTTTTCTGGTTGATTTAACACCTTATACATATTTGCTAGCAGTAAATGTAGCTCTATTTGATCCTCGGTAAGCTCGGTAGTTACCATTAAGGTTTCAGCTTTTTTCAAATAATAAAAAGACTCTTTTTGTTGTTCTAATTTTTCTAAAACCTTTGCTAAATTGAGTAAGCTCGTTAAATAAGGGTGAGGTAAGTTGTAACCTTTAAAACCCTCATTGGCGTAAACAAAATATTGTAAGGCGTTTTTGTAATCAGCTTGTTGAAAGAAGACTTGACCTAGGCCCGAAGCCGCATGAGCAATTCTAATAGGGGCTTTTTTATCGGAGGCATGCTGATGAGCTTCCAAAAATGCGTTATAGGCATCATCAAGTAAACCTGAGGTTAAATAGGAACGCGCTAAATTAACATAAGTCTGATCTATGTTACTGGTTCTTTCCATGCTAAAACGCAGTTTGAGAATTTTGTGGTATAACTCAATTGCTGTGTCGTTATCGCCAATATAATACCGCGCATTTGCCGAGACACTTAAAAGCTCAATACGCTCTTTAAAATGGGTATGTGTTGCCAATAAACGTTGTACCTGATCGAGATCTTCTAATGCTAAATTGTGTTCATTGATTAAGGCATTGGCCATGGCACGGTAGCATAATGCCAAAATATGAAATTCAATATGATTAAGTTGTTCAGCCAATAAAACGGCAGCTTGAGCATGTTTTTTGGCTTGTTGAAACTTTCCTTTATAGTAGAAACCTGAGGTTACCTTAAGCTTAAGTTTAAGGTTGAGTGAGCGGTCAACACCAATAAGTTCTACACCGTCCTGTGCAAATTGCATTGCTCGAGCAAGATCGCCTGAGTTGCTTGCAGAATCGGAAAGTAGAGAAAAAACTTTAGCTAAAATGTTATTACTATATAGTTCTCTTTCTGAAATGATTTTTTGTGATAAAGCGATGACTTCATTATCATTCAATAATTCTGCATCTTGCTCAAATAATTGATTAACGGCTTCAATATTCGCAGAGATACGTTCGCTTTTTTGTGCAAATACGGCGGTGGAAAACCCAATTAAAAATGTTATTAGAAGACAAAACAGCGCTGTTCTTCTTATCATTGCTAGTTTCCCTTCACTTTTTAATTCAGATAGTTAACGTCAAATTTTACTCGATATAGCTTATAAACAAATTAAAGGGTTTACAACCGACTTTGAATGCATATAATAACTATTGAGCAGCTAAAGCTCGATAAGGGCAAATCTGGTGAAAGCCAGAGACGCAAAGTTACCGGTCTAAGGGGAAACCTACGATAGCGGAACTACCGAATTTAGACATAGTGGGGGCTTGTCTTTTTTAGGCTTCCCTATTAACGGCTTCGATTTAGGCACTGACTTTGCGTGCTCCCTTGTCCCCTAGTAACTGCTCTTTCTTCAAATATTCTCTTTTAAATATTCCTATTTTTCTTTTGTTCTAACAATTACGGTATTTTTCGTAAAATATTTCCCGTAGTTACATAATAAAGCTAGCACTTTGTCTAATTTTGCTAGAGAATAAGGTCAGAACAATAATAAAAAACACGACAGTATTTTTAGGGGGGTGGAGATTGTGAAGTATCATGATTCCATCAAACAAGCTGAACAAAAACTAGCACTTGCAGTCAAGCAATTGCATCTTTGGCAGCTTCCTGCTACCCCGATCAATTATGCTATTAGTTATGAGTTTGTTTCTGGTAAACAACCTGAACTAAATAACAAAATCCAACAACAAATTTCGCTAGGTCGAAAACTCGATAATTTCTTTTGTGAACAGCTCTATGCAGAGTTTGTATTAGGACAAAGTAAATTTAGAGATGAGATCATCACAGATATCGATGACCTAATCGGTGATATACAAGCTAATAGTCAGCAATCTGTGCACTATGCCGATGGCCTGATCTCGAAAATAGATCAGAATGTTGTTGCGCTTAAATCTAACAATAGATCAGAAGTGACAGCTGCAATTGAAAAAATTGAAAAAGCATCACGATCTTTTAGACAAAAACAACAACAATTGTCAAAACAATTACAAATCACAAAACAGCAATCACAAGCGCTCAAAATAGAACTGGAACAAGTCAAAAAAGAAGTCTATCTCGATGCTTTAACTGGACTTTACAATCGTAAGGCACTTAATAAACATTTAGATCTTTGGACAAAAGAAGATCCGAATAAACGAGTTGCGGCAATTGTGGTGAATGTTGATCAATTAAAATTGGTTAATGACAAATTTGGTAGCTTAATTGGTGATGTTTTGTTGTCAAAAATAGCCAATAAAGTTGGAAGTTACGTTGGAGAAAGTGGCCTTCCTGTTAGAGCCGGACACGATGAATTTTTAATTCTATTACCTGATGTTGAGCGTACTATTGCAGGGGAAATTGCAGAAAAAATTCGTCAAGGTGTAGAAAAACTACGATTTGTCAGCAGCAAATCGGGTGTTCGACTTCCGCAAATGACCATCTCTATTGGTGTTAACGACTTTAGACTTTCACAGAATGTCGATTCTATAATCAATTACACTCGTAGCCTAGTTACTGATATTCAGCGAAGTGGTACCAATCAAATAACGGTTGCTAGTTAATTTTGGTTAACCATTTTTATTAAATCGTTCAGATCCTGTTCGCCATACACGCGCACCCCATGTTGTTTAAGTAATTTTGCTGTTATGCCACTACCGGGTATTTTGCTACCCGAAAATTCCCCGTTATAGATAAATTTACCGCCACATGATGGGCTTGATTCTTTCAGCAATGCATAGCGAATTTGATGTTGTTGACATATGCTTAACGCCATCTGCGCCCCTCTATTAAAAGCATCAGATACATCATTTCCTTCAATATCCATCACCTGGCCGGTTGCGGATTGAATTTCTGCTGGTGGACGGGGAGTTAGTAACCCACCCGCAACCTCAGGGCATAATACAACTAAACGTTGTTGCTTTTGCCACAAATCAATTGTTTGACTGAGCAACTTTTGGTGGCCGCCATCATAGCGCACACAATGCCCCATTAAACATGCACTAACTAAAATTTTATCCATCGGCATTTTGTGTTTTGATTAAAGTCTTAAATAGCGACTCAATATGAAGGACTGTGTGTTCGCTTAGCGACTCTATCCATATTGATTGGCTATAATATTCAAAATGTAGCCAGTAATCAGCGTTACCATCAGTAACAAGGTAAGATTCTCTATCTAGTCCACGATTAGCTTCTTTTACCGATAAGCCGGCATGCTGCTCTGTAATGATTTTAGCGATAACTGTAATATCTTCTTGTTGCCACTGTGGCTCACAGGAAAATACAATTACCTGCTGGAAATTTTCTTTAACTTTAACGGTAAAATTAACAATCAATTGATCTAAACCCAAGAAAGTGCATTCTAGAGCCCTATAATACAAAAAAAACTAAGACAGCTTTGATCTTTTTTCATATAATCGATAAAGGCTATTTAAATTTTCTAATCAATAAGTAAGAGAGATAACGGTATGAAAAAAATTATTTTAACCGTAGCTGCTACAGTGGCGCTAGCTTCTCCAGTTTTTGCAGCTGATATTGCTGCGGGCAAAGCAAAATCTGTAACTTGTACGGCGTGTCATGGCGCTAACGGTGTTTCTGCTATTCCAATGTATCCAAACTTAGCAGGACAAAAAGAGCAGTATATTTTGAAGCAACTTAAAGACTTCAAATCTGGCGCTCGTAAAGATCCTGTAATGGCGCCTATGGCTGCTCCATTATCTGAAGAAGATATGAAGAATTTAGCGGCTTACTACGCAAGCTTAAAATAAGCTCGCAGTGAGATTTGCTTAAAAAAACGCTCTTAAAGAGCGTTTTTTTATACCTGATGTTCTTTAATTAAACTGATAAAAGCTGATCCATATCGGTCAAGTTTGGTGGGCCCAATACCACTGATATTAAGCATTTCTCTATCCGTTGTTGGTTTATATTTAGCTAGCTCAGACAGTGTTGCGTCGTTAAAAACAATATACGGCGGAATATCTTCAGCATCAGCAATGGTTTTTCTTAATACCCTAAGTTTGGCGTATAACCCACGATCGTAACTCGCTGAACTGTTTGATTGGCGCCAGTAGCTGGCTTTTTGTAATCGAGGTGCGGCTAAGAGTAAAGGTTGTTCGCCTTTTAATATACTACGTGAAGCTTCGGTTAATACTAAGGCAGATTGTTGACTAATATCCTGTTGTAAAAAACCTAGATGTATCAACTGTCGAATTATTGCATGCCAATACCCAGGTGTTTTATTTTGCCCAATACCAAATGTTGATAATTTATCGTGGCCATTACGAGAAATTTTCTCAGATGTTTGGCCACGTAACACGGCAACTAGATAATCAGCGTTAGCTTTTTGTTCGGTTCTAAACACACAAGAAAGTGCCATCTGTGCCACTGTCAGGCCATCAAATGTTGTTGGTGGGTCAATACAGATATCACAATTGCCACAAGCGCTCTGTGTGTACTCGGCAAAGTAATTCAGTACTACTTGTCGACGACAGGTTTGTGCTTGGATAAAGTCGCTGACGGAGTTAAAGCGTTGTTTTTCAACTTCTCGCTTATGTTCGTTTTCGTTGCTTTCGATGCGCTTGAGAATTTTCTCTGCGTCGCTATCGCTATGTAAATAAAGAGCCTCAGCCGCGAGACCATCTCGCCCAGCACGACCTATTTCTTGGTAATAAGCTTCAAGTGTTCTAGGTGGTTCAAAATGAATTACATAACGTATATTAAGTTTGTTAATCCCTAAACCAAAGGCGACCGTTGCGACAACCACTTGGATTTTATCCTTGGCGAAATTGTCTTGCACTATCGAGCGAATTTCGTTTTCCATCCCACCATGGTAAGCAGCGCAGTTAATGCCAGCAGATGCTAAGGCTTTACTGAGATTTTCTACCTGCCATCGGCTACTACAATAAACGATGCCACAATCTTGGCTACGCTTTTTGATATAGGCTGTTACTTGCTCGGTGCCTTTGTATTTATCAGCCATTGTTAGTCGAATATTTGGCCGATCAAAACTGTCTAAATGAATATAAGGATCATTAAGCTGTAGCTGAGAGAGAATATCTTTTCTGGTTGTAACATCTGCTGTTGCAGTGAGTGCCATGACAGGAATATGTGGGAACCAGTGTTTAATTTGCGCCAATCGAGTATAGGCCGGCCTAAAATCGTGGCCCCACTGTGAAATACAATGTGCTTCATCAATGGCAAATAACCTAATGGGTAATGATGATAAGCCTTCTAAAAAATATGCTTGTGTCAGCCTTTCTGGCGCAACATACAATAGCTTGAGATCACCTGCGGCTAAACGCTTAAAAATATCGTTGATCTCTGTTTGTGGCAGTGTTGAATTAACGTATGCGCTTTTTATGCCTTGTCGTGTTAGGCCATCAACTTGATCTTTCATCAATGCAATTAATGGCGAAATGACGATGGTGATGCCATCGAGCATGGCTGCCGGTAATTGATAACACAAAGATTTTCCGCCGCCAGTTGGCATCAAAACTAGAGAGTCTCTGCCCGAAAGAGCTTGCTCTATAACAGCTTCTTGTCCGCTACGAAACGCAGAATATCCAAAATATTGTTGTAAGCTGTCAATAAGTGAAACGGCTGGTATTGGGCTGGCGATCAATGTGGTTCTTCGTAAAATTTTAAGGCGGCTTATTCTACCCTAAAGCATCAAAGGTGTTGACCTTTGAATTTGCATTTTTGGCATTTTTACTGCTAAATTGCATGAATAAAACAAGTCCGACCAGATAAGTTATGCAACAAGAACAAATTTTTCAGCAAATGGCACATTTTTGGAATACCGGAATGCCATTTAACCAATTACTTGGTTTAACGATTGTGCAATTTAATGCACAAGAAGCCGAAGTTCGATTTGATTGGCAAGATAAATTAATTGGTAATCCAGTACAAAAAATTCTACACGGTGGTGTGACTGCCTCAGCATTAGACTTGGCGGGAGGTGTTGTTGCTGCTGCCAATATCATTGAACAATTAGATGACTTGTCAATTGAAAACATTGAACGCAATATGCGAAAGCTCAGCACCATTGACCTGCGTACAGACTTTTTAAGACCAGGGCGTGGACAACATTTTGTTGTAACTGCGCGAATTATTCGCAGTGGCAGTAAAGTTGCGGTCGCTCGAATGGAATTACACAATGAAGAGAATGTCCACATTGCGTTTGGCACAGGTACCTATATGGTAGGTTAAGCTTTGCTATAAGAAAGAATTGAGACTAATTGAAATTGATTTATCATCACAATATCTCAATTTTGCTTGCTGCGTGTTAACATTTACATTTATCACCCCTGAAACGAACATTGTGCAAAATAACGAACAAAAACTTGGTGTTGTAAATGCCATCGCCGCTTACCTCATGTGGGGCTTAGCCCCTATCTATTTCAAAACATTAGAGTCGGTGAATGCTGATGAAATCATGGTGCATCGTGTGGTTTGGTCTAGTGTGTTGTTACTTTTGTTTGTCTTCGCTACCGCGCGGATACGAGCCGTTATCAGTACTCTAGTACAGCCAGGTGTCTTGATTAAGCTTACTATCAGTGCCTGTTTTTTAGGTTTTAATTGGTTTTTGTTTATTTGGGCGGTAAATAATGATCACATTCTCGATGCCAGTTTAGGTTATTACATCAATCCGCTTTTTAATGTAGCACTTGGTATGGTGTTTCTAAATGAACGCTTAAGAAAGTGGCAGCTTGTGGCTGTGTTATTGGCCGTTATCGGGGTATTGATTCAAGTTGTTACCCTTGGAGAGTTGCCTATTATCTCCCTTGCATTAGCGGGTTCTTTTGCTATTTATGGTTTGATTAGGAAAAAACTGCAAGTCAACTCTATTGCTGGTTTGCTTATCGAATCGAGCGTTATGCTGCCAATAGCGTTACTTTATTGGTTATGGTTTGTGAATTCCTCGACCAGCAATATGGCTGAAAATAGCCTGAGTTTAAATCTACTTTTTGTATTTGCTGGCATAGTAACAACAGCTCCTTTGTTGTGCTTTACCGCTGCAGCAAAACGATTGACTCTATCTACGGTAGGTTTCTTTCAGTACATAGGCCCAAGTATAATGTTTGTTTTAGCTACCTTTTATTATGATGAACCTTTAGAGCCTTCTAAACTCGTTACTTTTGGTTTTATTTGGTTAGCACTGGTTATTTATAGTGCTGATAGTATGAAAACCTATCGTAAACTTAAGGTTTAATGACTGATTTCAAGGGGTAATTGCAAGGTGAATATTGCCCCTTCATTCGGTTTACTCTCGATACTGATGTTACCTTGCAATTTTTGACGAATAATATTGTGCACAATATTCATTCCTAAACCCGTGCCACCACTGTGACGTTTCGTGGTAAAAAATGGTTCGAAGATATTCTGCAAAACTTCTTGATTCATCCCTACACCATCGTCGGTGTATACGACTTCTACCATATCATCGGCTTTGTTGACATCAATTGTAATATTGCCTTGGTCTCTATTTTCAAAACCATGTTTTAATGAATTGGTGACTAAATTTGTCAGCACTTGAGCCAATGCGCCAGGGATCGTGGTAATTTCTACTTGGTGTTCACCGCTGTATTGATAGCTGACATGAAAACGCTTTAATTCTGCGGATAATGTTTGCATCACTTCGTTAATATAGGCTGGCAAATTTATACTTCTGACTTCACCGACAACTTGATCGGCAGCAACTTGTTTAAAGTTATTGAGCAATTCAATAACTCGATTTAACGATGAAGTGTTGAGTTGTGCTGCGTGTTCCATATCTGTCACGTAGCGTTTCATTGCTGATTTGGTTAAACGACTATCTTCAAAGAGTGTTTTAATCTCTTTTGTGGACTCTAAAGATGAGCTGGTTGAGGTAACTGCGATGCCTAGTGGTGTATTAATTTCATGGGCGATACCTGCGGTTAGTTTACCCAGTGAAGCGAGTTTTTCTGACTGTACTAGTTGATCTTGCATTTCTTTTAAATTGGTGAGTGTTTGGCTTAATTTTCGTGTTGTTTTTTTATTTTTAATAAACAACATCACCAACAAAATACTGATGAAGATGACGGCACTAATAAATATCGCAAGGATCATCAAATAAAACTGCTGTTGTTCAATTAGCGCGGAACGCTGTTCTAGCTCAACATTTTTCTGATCAAGTTGAAGACCTTGTTGGTTGATTTGTGATCGTTGCTTAGAAATGATATTTCTATTTTTTGCAATACGTTCTTCCATTTCAATGTTTTTGAGCTCTTTTGCTGAGACTTCACTTTGCTGTTTTTCTAAGTCTTGTTTCATCGCGGTCAACTGCACAATTACATCACTGAGTTGCTTTTCCTTAATACTTAGCGATTGCTGTTGTTGATTGATGTCTTTTTTTAGTGCCAACAGCTCAATTTGACGTTGTTCTGCAATATGTTGGCGTTGCTCAAGTTCTTCATTCAGTTGCCTAAGTTTCACGGAGGTATTTTTTAAAGAAGCACTTTGCTGTGCTAAGTCAGCTTTTAACTCTGCTTCGCGCAGACGCATTTTTTGCATTGCCACTTCGGTTTCTCGATAAAGCTGCGCAACATCTATTTCAGTACCACCAAGTAGTAACAACTCGTTTGATATAGATAAGCCTTCATAAACGATATTTGATTTATTAATTTCAAAACCAATTGCTGAAGTTTCAACATTAAGGAACAGGTTGATCATAATGTTGTGTTTATCTTCACTATTGTAAGTGACTAATAATGTGTTGGTTTTTCTTAAATCAGACGCTAGTAAAGTAATATCAATAGCAGGGGAAACTTCTACGTAGACTAAATCTGCTTGTGCCGCTTGAGTTAATGAATCAGCAGAAATAACTTCAATATCGGTGTTTTTAACCTGGCGGCCGGAAAGTTGTGATTTGACGATTTGAAAAAATGCATCGTTTTGATAAATGGCGATAACATAACGTTTTTTGTCGGAATCATTAGGCCAATTAACGTGTTTGAGGAAATTATACAAATATGCCGTTTTCACTTGTTCGCCATCTAACTGTTGGGCATTGACACTAAACAGCGAACACAACAGCAGCACAACAAGTGTCAAAATGACTTTAGGTGATTTAAACCAAGTAAACGACATTAAGCAACATTCCCCTTTGTTTGTTAAATACTTTACTGATTTTTAATGAACAACGCACGCTAAAATTTGACCCAATTGACAGGGTATTATAGTCTCAGAAAAATACGCTCTTTAAACATAGAAGTTAATGTTCAACTGGTTTACCACTTTTGTCTTGTTGTTGCTTGCTATTCCTAGCCTAGCGTTTGCTGATAATCAATCGGAAGTCGATTGTATTAAACACAACCGTCTGCTTGATTTTTCACTTCAACAATTAATTGAGACTAAAGTTACCGTTGCTTCGTTATCAGAGGAGACTGTTGCACAGGCGCCTGTTCCCGTTACTGTGATTACTGAACAAATGATAAAACAGAGCGGAGCACTAGATCTTAAAGAATTATTACTTACCTATGTACCTGGGTTTACTGATGTAGAAGATCAAAATGAAATTAATATTGCAGCGCGCGGTATTTTTACTTCGGCACAGCAAAAGATTTTATTCTTAATTAATGGCCACAGACTTAATAGTCGAAGTTATGCTATGGCAACCCCAGATCCAAGTATTTCACTGGACAAAATAAAGCAAATTGAAGTGTTAAGGGGGCCAGCTTCTTCGCTTTATGGCAACGTTTCTTTAACAGCAACCGTTAATATTGTACTCAAATCTGCCAATAGCAGTGATAGCTTGGTTAAAGCGACTATCGGCCAGTTTGGCCAGCGTGGATTATCGATTAACTATACACTTAATGAAACAGATAAAGCTTTACTGATCTGGGCGGCAACCTATAAAGCTGATGGTGAAATTAAAACACTGCAACCACAAGATACCTATAACGCAGTTCCCAGTGAAGAAAATAAAGTTATTGTTGGCGGAGTAAGGGATAAAGCCCCGTATGATATTGGCATGTCACTTGAAACGGCTCAAGGTAGCGTTTTACTAAATGCTAGAGCAAGTCATTATATTGAGCCATTCAGTGCTGGTGGGCTCAGCGGGGAAACCTATAAATATAATGCCTTTGATAGAATTAACGGCAATAGCCCGGGTTTTGGTTATCAAGCTGTGCATGCAAATTATCAAACACCACAATTAAACCTAGCTCAGTGGTCACATGAACACGCAATTTATTTTGATAAACATAAAGTGGAAGCGGTGATTGTTATTGATCCCAGCTTACCCAGTTATGGTGGTCCAACTTGGAGTGAAAAATCTTGGGGCTTATTGAGTAAATTTAGTCGAAGGTTTGGTGATAGCGAATTGTTACTAGGTGGCCAGTTAGAGCATTACTCTGTATACGGTGCGACTTTTCCTATTGGCATAAGAAGTTTTCGTGTAAACACGGTAGATTCTAATTTATTGCCTAGTGGTAGTGAAAGTAACTACTCACTTTTTGCACAATATAAAAAGACATTAAATGAGCATTGGCAAGCTAACTTAGGATTAAGGTACGATATTAAAAATCGTCGAGTGACCGATAATTTAACCCAGTTAAGTCCACGGTTAGGTCTTGTTTATCAAAATCAAGATACTAGCGTTAAGTTAAGTTACTCTGAAGCATTTGTTGACGCGACCTATTGGAATCGTTTTTCTAATTTAGCGTCATTTAAAGGCGCCAAAACTCTTAAACCTGAAAAACTTAAAACTTGGCAAGTTAGCCCTACATTTAACTTTCCAAATCATGACCTACAGCTAACAACTAGCTTTTTTTATGATCAGGCGATCGACGTTATTTTCCGCGACAACAGTGCAATGGAGAATAACTACAGTAATGCGGGTCGGTTAGAAACGGTAGGGGTTGAACAAGAGCTACATTATATTCAACCTCAATTTAATGTCAGATTAAATGCCAGTTATCGACATGCAAAAAGTAGTGAAAAAATCGCTATAGATCATGGGTATATCAATAATGTTCCCAAAATTAACGCCAATATGATCTTGGATTACAAAGTCACCGATCATCTAAATGTGCATATTGCTCTGCGTTATGTTGGTAAACAATACTCGCCTATTGATATTCAACGTGATGGCAATCGTGTGGTAGATCCTTTTCCAAGAACAGGAGTTGATTATTTTAAACCAAACAATTATCAACCTGCTCTATGGTTAGTTAACACCAATATTAATATTCAGCTTAATGAGCAGTTAAACTTGAGTGTCAGAGCTGATAATTTGTTGAATAAAGAGTACCAGCTGGGCGGCTCTACTTTGCATCCATACCCTAAAAAAGGTCGCTGGTTAACGGCGCAATTAACTTACGATTTTTAATCGATAGTTTTATTTGAAATACAAATTTGATTACGGCCATTCTCTTTAGCTTGATAAAGTGCAACATCAGCAGCGGTTAATTGTTCACTCAATGGCGCTCGACTATTTAAAACTATGCCAATACTGATACTACAGTGTATTTGGTGTTGTTCAAAATGAATTGGAGCAGCTGCTAACGCACGCCTAAAATCATCCAAACGATTCACAATTTGCTCTTGTTCAATCCCAGGAATCAACACCGCAAATTCCTCACCACCCAAACGAGCTAAGAGCGCTGATGTCAAATGCTTACGCATAAATGAAGACAGTACTTTAAGGATATGATCGCCAGCATCATGTCCATACTCATCATTAATTTTTTTAAAAAAATCAATATCTAACATGGCTAGTGCATAATGCACTTCATTGCTAAGGTATTTATTAATGTAACCTTGACCATTAGTGAAAAATGAACGTCTGTTATGTAGTTCTGTCAGGTAATCTGTATTAGCGGCCTTTTGGATTTGCTCTATGTTGTAAAGGTTTTCAATGTTTTGCATTAATCGACAATAAAACTCTTCTGGGCAAAATGGTTTTCGAAGAAAATCATCTGCGCCATTTTTAATAAAGCGTGCTGATAACATAGAGTTACTAACACCAGAAATGCCAATAACCGCTAGTTTATCTCGACTATAGTGTTTACGTATTTCGTTAGTGAGCTCAATACCATCCATTTCAGGCATTTCTAAGTCGGTAACCACCAGTTTAATTGTTGGGTTGCGCGTTAGCAGATCTAACGCTTTTTTACCTGTGTCTGTGACAAAAACGGTAAAGTTTCGTCGCTTTAGCAGCTCGACGATATGGTTGCGTGCTGCCTTTGAATCGTCTACCACTAAAACAGCAGTGCCTTTATTTCTTTTTTGCCAAAACAATATACGTTTTAGATACATAAATGCTTGGCTGTTTTCTTTGGGGATGTAGTCAATAACAGGTAAAGAAAGTATCTTGTTGCGAGTTTTTTCATCCATGCGGCCGGTCATAACAACACTGGGAATACCATGCGATAATACATGTTCTATCACTTCACCGTCTTGTGCATCAGGTAAAGAATAATCCAATGTTGCAGCATAAAAGTCATTCTTATGTTCAAGGATGCCTTTAACCTCAGTTAAACTGGCAGCGACAGTGACGTCATAATTTAATGATTCTGCAATTTGCTGAATTATTTTTGAAATGGCGAGACTATCTTCTACAACTAACAACTTTTTTGTTATGCATACTTAAAAGTGTAACATCTCCTTTAATGGTTAATATCTGCGGTTGTAAGGGTGAACTGAACTAAAGCATAGTTCTTATAGAGGTAGTACTTTCTGTGCTGATTGGAATCTAACAGAGGCGATGTTGCCAAACTCATTTCTGCCCCATTCCTTCTTAGACCTTGTATCTACTTCAAATTGCAGGCTTCCGTTTAAGGTTACTTTACCTAATGGCGGACATCAGTAATCTATTGGGTTCCTTTTCTCTGTGGCTTTTTAAGCGGATAACTTTTTTCAATGGTGCCGCGTACTTTGAACGTTAACATAGAGGCTCAGGGCGCTATTTTACCCCCTTAAAATAGGCAAAATGAGGGTTTTTAAGATCTTGATTTTTAGTGTTTTTATTTTGTTGATGTGATGTGGCTTTGATGGTAGTGTTGCGTCCAGTTCATCATAGGAGTCAACATGGAAACCTACCGTCACACATATCGACACCACAGTTTTTCACATCAAGATCTAAGTGATATTACTTTCACTGCTTGCACCTTTATCCGATGCGATTTTCGACGTGCTAACTTGCGTGATGCGACATTTATTAACTGCAAGTTCATTGAACAGGGTGATATCGAAGGTTGCCATTTTGATGTCGCAGACCTTCGCGATGCAAGTTTCCAACAATGCCAGCTTGCGATGGCAAACTTTAGTAACGCCAATTGCTACGGTATTGAGTTACGTGAGTGTGATTTAAAAGGGGCCAACTTTTCCCGAGCAAACTTTGCCAATCAAGTGAGTAATCGTATGTACTTTTGCTCAGCCTTTATTACTGGATGTAACCTGTCTTATGCCAATATGGAGCGGGTCTGTTTAGAAAAATGTGAGCTGTTTGAAAATCGCTGGATAGGGACTCACCTCGCGGGCGCATCACTGAAAGAGTCAGACTTAAGTCGAGGTGTTTTTTCTGAAGATGTCTGGGGACAGTTTAGCCTACAGGGTGCTAATTTATGTCACGCCGAACTCGACGGTTTAGATCCTCGAAAAGTCGATACATCAGGTATCAAAATTGCCAGCTGGCAACAAGAACAGCTTCTCGAAGCGTTGGGTATTGTTGTTTTTCCTGACTAGATGCTTACGAATACCTGCTGATAAACTATACACAACATTAATACATTTTCTAATTCAAATCACCAGAGCTAGATCAATACTTCTAGCTCATTCTTGTCCAGAAACGTGTTACATACCAATGTCCACATAAAAAATCGTTTATTTTTGTAGCAAAGCATAATGCGTACAATTATACTGTGTTAATATACAGTGAATTAGGGCGATTATGCTTTGCATTAAATCCACATCTGACTTTGAAATTGAAAGTGTGAAGTACCCTAACTTTCCCCTCTTAACGTGGGAAGTTGATAATTCAGATCTAGGGATTGAATCAGGAATGCTTTGTGTAGAGGCGTTGCAGTTCTTGGTATATGAGTGCTTAAAACGAGGTCGAGTGAATAGTGAGAACACTTGGTGGACGTATGGCAATCACCTAGCTCAATTCCTGACATTCTGTGAGCAGAACAGTTTGGATTGGCGAGACATTTCAGAAAGCAGTGAAGATGAAATGTTAGTCAGTGCTTATCGTGACCTTTGTGTTGGTGAGTTTGGCATGTCGGTAAATTCAACCAATCAGCATTTAAGAACGATAGTGCGTTTCTATTCTTATGGCGTCGGTAAGTGGTTTAAGTCATTACCTTACTCTCTAGAATCCGTTTCAGTGAATAAAGGCCAGCAGTTTTTAGCTCATACAGAAAGAAATGGTGGTAAGAAATACAGCTCTGATTTGATGATGAAAACCTTTGAGAAAAAAGCTCAATTTTTATCGGTAATTGAAGTGCGAGATCTTTTATCTGCGATTGAAAATTCAACCTTAAAGCTGATGGTTCGCTTATGTCTACAGACAGGAATTAGACGAAAAGAACTGTTGCTGTTTCCCTTGAATATAATAAGAAAGCCTACTGGAAACAGAGCTTACTATGAGGTCAATATTTCACGAACCAAAGGTGAGAAAGAGCGCAAAATACACATCCCGACACGATTGATGGAGGACTTGTGGCGTTATGTCAATGAGGCTCGTTTTCAGAAGCAACAAGAGTCGGAAGTGGAGTCAAATTGCTTGTTTTTAACGCCTGATGGTCAAGGGTGGGCTTCTCAAGGTTCTGCTTTTGGTAAGGCTCTCAAGTCGCTTAAATTACCCTTTCACGTATCACCGCATATGTTAAGGCATACTTATGCAACGCACATGCTGAAAGGAATGTTAGAGCATAAAAGCAGTAAATTTGAACCGTTGATGTACCTACAAGCTCGGCTTGGACATTCAAGTATCACAACCACGATGAAATATTTACATTTGGTTAATGATTTGGTCGATGACTTGTCGATTGAGTATCAACAACAGATTGATGCGATTGTGTAGGTGAAATATGGCGAGACAAAGAAAAAAACTGTCTATTAACAAAGACAAGCTAAAGAAAACATCGGCAGTAGAGTCAACAACTGACACTGCTCAAAATCGAGAAATAGTCCGACCAATCAACCCTGTAGTGAATTACCCGAATATCGGTTCAAAAGGTGGCAATGGTTCTAACGTCAATTTTACTCGTTTCTATGGCAAAGGTTATGACGACATTACAAATCGAGTGTACTACACCGCAAAAGCTCTGCTGAAAAATACCGATGCTCTTAGCGAGGAAACTCAAAAAGGTTATTTTAAAAATGGTTTTTTCCATTTCGCTGAATACCTTACATTATTTAGGTATTCAGCGGGTGAGGACTTAACACAAGATGACATTACGCCAGAGTTGATCGAGCAATATTTACTGCACCTTAGAGGTTGTGAGTTAGGGTATAACACCCTAAAAGGTTACTACACTCATCTCAAGTCAATGCTGATACACATGAGGGACAAGGGCTATTGGTCAGTCATTGATGACATAAACCTAAACAGTGATTTCTTTCCTAAGAGCCCATTTCCAAATTCAAGTAAACGTGCAAAGGGCGAGAAACCACTGACTCCCCATGAAAAAAGGCAGGTGGTGGTTGCGCTAAAACAAGCAATTAAGCCGATTTATCAAAAGACCGAACCACTAACAGGTTATCAGTTAACACTGTGTTTGTTAGCTGTGGCGATTCAGACAGGCATCAACACATCTCCGCTTCTCAATATGACTACCGACTCATTGACCGACCACCCACTTAAAGATTGCCGCAAGCTCTTAACCGTATTCAAAAAAAGAGGCAACTCCACGCAATTGCACAATTTACGAAAATCACAGGAACTTGAAGTAGTGCAAGGAATAAAGCTTGATGTGGCTTATCTTATTGAGGCTATCATTGAGCGTAATAGCCAAGTGAGAAAGTCTATCGATTCCGACTTGTTATTTGTCTATGAGTCTAGAGTTGCCCACATAGGTGCCGAGAGAGGTACGGCCTCCTCTCTAGCAGAAAGGCTGCTTAGATATAACATCAAAAAATTCATCAAAGAGTACGACTTAAGAGATGAAGATGGTCGAACGATGAAACTTAATGTAAGCCGTTTTCGCAAGACGTTCATCAATGGTATTTATGAGCTGAGTGGTGAGAGTTTGTTAATTGCTGCGCGGCAAGCCAAACACAGTGGGACAGGAACGCTTGACCACTACCTGCAAGCTCCCGAGCAATCAAAGCGCAACTTGGGCTTAATGGGTGAGATACGAGTTAAAGAGCTAACGTGCGCAGAGCCAAGCGTCCCTGTAGGGCATTGTAAAGACCCTAAGAATGGCGATAAAGCACCGAAAAATGGCTCGTTCTGTAATGACTTTTTAGGCTGCTTCCGCTGTAAAAGCTTCGTTATTACAGGTGATGATTTGTATAAACTCTTTAGTTTTTATTGGGCGATTATTCGAAGCCGTGACGAGTTTGGTCGTAAAGACTGGAAGCGTCATTTAAAAAATGTTCTAAGAATCGTAGATGAAGAAGTTGTCCCTGAATTTGCTAAGCTTGGCCAGCTACAGCGTGTAGAGACTGAAAAAGAACGGGCAAGATCTAATCCACATCCGTACTGGCAAAACCTTGATATGTTGAAGGTGACGCAATGAGTTCAATTGAGTTAATACTCACACAAGCTGAGTTTGCAATTCAGCAATGTCCAAAGCCAAGCACCAGTGCGCTTGAGCAAGTCATTGATGGCTCTCTAACGGGTATCGTGACCTACATTAAACTCGCCAATGGTGAATACCAAACGCTATCTCGATTTGAGGAAGATGTATGGGTGTTTCCTGCTAGTAAAGGTACGAAAGCAACTATAGCAAGTGCATTAAACCTTACTTTTTCTACGATTGATGATACTCAAATGAAGCGCATGGCAAAGTGGGTAATCTGGAGCAAATTCAAAAAGGGGTTAGCTCTTAATACTCTTGTGAAAACATTGGACAAGTTGAAAAGTTATTTTCAGTGGGTTTTAAGTTCAGATACTACAGTTACACATGGGCTGACAGCTTTTACCTCAAATGCCTACGTTAGGCATGTAAATACCCTGCACTCAAAACGAAAAGGCGAGACTAAACCACTGACAGCAGTCACCAAGGTGGATAGATTCCGCATTCTAGAAGACCTTTATTACCACTGCAAAGAGTTTGATTTTGTCAAAGAGCATCCTTGGCCTCAATCAACCGCTAATGAGCAAGCAGGGTATGTTGGTGAAGCGTATCGGGAAGCCATTACCAAAGGTAAGACCCCCATTATTCCAAATAAAGTGCTAATTCCGCTGTGCCAGTTTACTAAATCATACCTAGATAAAGCTGATGAAATTCTGAAATCGTCAAAAAAGAGAGAAACATTGCTACTGCGAGATAGCTGTATCTTCTGGCTGTTACTCACAACGGGTATGCGTATCCATGAAATATTAGGCATTAAGCGTGATGCGTATCGCTCTGAAACGAAAGGTGACACCACTTACTACCACATCGAAACTGTCTCTGAGAAAACACATACAGGGTTAGCTGAGTGGATTGCGCCAAGGATAGCCACGGAAGCGATTGATATTCTTGGCCGTTTGAGCGCTCCACTTCAAGATCAACTTGAGTGTGATTTACTAAAAGCGAAAGCAAGCAACGATCATGTGGAAGCACATCGACTTGAGGAAATATCAAACCACATCTGCCTATCGAAAAACCTGGGAAAAGGAAACGCAATTTACCTATTGTCAGGGGTGGCAATGACTAACGCTAGGTTGCCAAACTTATGTGAACAGATAGGGAGTAATTGGAACCTATCAGCGCACCAATTCAGACGTACCTTTGCTAATTATGCGGTTCACTCTGAATTAGGTGACTTGAGAGCATTAAAAGATCACTTTAAACATTGGTCAATTACCATGACCACTTTGTATGCCTTTAATGATGCTTTGGATGCTGAATTGTTTGAAGAAATGCTTCGAGAGAAATATCTGGTTGAAGAAGAAATTAAGCAAGATTGGTTTGAACTAGACACGCCTATCACTGGTGGCGACATAGCTCAAAACATCATGAAGGTCCGTGAGGATAAAGAGTTAATTAAATCTTTTGGCTCTCTTAGTGCTATGGCAAAGGCATACTCTAGCTCCATACCAATTCGCTCAACAGGTATTGGGTGGTGCACCAATGATGATGAGTGTAAGTGTGGTAAGCCTGATAGCTGTGAAAGCGGCATTGTAGATAAGCGACACCTGCCTTATTGGGAGGGAATGCTAGTGCAGCAAATGAAACTGATGCAATTGGATGATATTGGTGAAGCTGGTAGAGCGGCGGTAAAAAAAGGCATGGAACGCTGTGAAAAGGTTCTAGTGGCATTGGGTATTGATGTTGAAGCTATGAAGCAAGAGATTAACGAGAGAAAGGATATCGAGGTGATAAATGTCTAACCAGAAAGAAAAAGCGACACATAAAGCGGTTCGACTTGCCATTGTTCGAATCGAAAAAGGTCGTCCAAATACTGTTTCTCATAAACGTAAAATGAGTGTCGCTGCCGTTGCCGAAGAAGCAGGTGTAAGTCGAGCATTGATTCACCGTGATTGCCCTGAACTATTAGAGCGTATTAAAGGCGGTGTAAACAAAGACATTCGACAGCAACGTGATGCCAAACAAACTGAACTTAATAAATACAAAGACCGCAATCGAGAGTTGCGGTCTGAGGTGGCAGAATTGAAAGCTATGCTCGCTAAAGTTCAATCACAAAATGCTACGTTAATACGAAAAAACATGGCTCTGAGCAATGCTCGTGCGGACAATAACAATGTAACGCAACTAATATACAGCTAATTGCCTGAATTTAATGGTAATAATTTCAAATTAAGGTTACTTTTGAGATAGTTAAAAACATCCAAAAGTGTAACCTTAAACAAAGTTATATAAAACATAAGGTTAGCTACAGTTACATGTAACGAACTATTTATAATTATTGACATACGACACTCTATTTAAAGGGCTTGTAAATTAGCATAGGCTACTACCAGCCATTTGCTACCCGCATCAGCAAAATTAACCTGAACACGACTTTGTGCACCGCTACCTTCATAATTTAACACCACACCTTCGCCAAACTTCTGGTGGTAAACTGATTGCCCTAACTTAAAACCTGTACCTTCAAAAGTTTCCAGTGATATTGTATTGGAAAATCTTCCAGTAGTTGCTGGCCTACTGACTTGATTTTGCATACGAATTTCTTCAACACACTCAGGCGGAATTTCTCGTAAAAAGCGACTCGCTGGGTGATATTTCTCTTGTCCGTATAATCGTCTGCTCTCAGCATGGCAGAGATATAATTTCTCCATCGCACGTGTCATACCCACGTAGCATAAGCGACGTTCTTCCTCCAAGCGGCCAATTTCTTCCATTGATTGCTGTGATGGAAACATACCTTCTTCAAGTCCAGCGATAAATACCAGCTTAAACTCTAAGCCTTTAGCTGAGTGCATGGTCATTAACTGAACGGCACTTTCAAATTCATCTGCTTGGCTTTCGCCTGACTCCAGCGCAGCATGTGTTAAAAACGCGGTTAACTTGCTTTGCTCTTGTTCTAATTCAGGATCTACTTCATAAGTTTGGCATGCAGTGACCAGTTCGTTTAAGTTTTCTATGCGAGCTTCAGCTCGTTCACCTTTTTCCGCTTGATACATGGCTTTCAAGCCACTACTTTGGATGACAAAGTTAACTTGCTGATCTAAATCTAAGTTACAAGAATCATCTTCTAGTTGATTAATTAAATCGACAAAATGATGAATAACTTTAGCGCTCCGACCTTTTAGCTCGTCATTGTCTAACATTACCTGACAAGCTTGCCATAAGGTAACACCTAAACTTCTAGCGGCATCTCGCACCAATGATAAAGTTTGGTTGCCAATGCCGCGTGTTGGAGTATTGATAATACGTTCAAACGCTGCATCATCGTCACGATTATTAATTAAACGCATGTAGGCTAAGGCGTCTTTGATTTCCTGACGCTCGAAAAAACGCAAACCACCATAAATACGATAAGGTAAGCCGGCTTGTAACAGGGCTTCTTCTAAAATACGAGATTGCGCATTGCTACGATACAAAATGGCAACATCGTTTAAATCACCATTATTCGAACGCCAGTCTTCTATTCTGCCAGCAATAAAACGGGCTTCATCAATTTCATTAAATGCCGTATAAACCGATATTTTTTCACCGGCATCGTCTTGTGTCCAAAGGTCTTTACCTAAGCGATTATTATTATTGCCAATGAGCTTGTTGGCGGCATTTAATATGTTGGCGGTAGAGCGATAGTTTTGCTCTAAGCGAATTGTTTTGGCGTCGTCAAAGTCATCAAGAAAACGTTGAATATTTTCTATTTTTGCACCACGCCACCCGTAAATAGATTGATCGTCGTCACCAACAATCATTACTTTACTTTGCTCGCGGCCAAGTAGATTTAGCCAAGCATATTGAATGGCATTGGTATCTTGAAATTCATCAACCAGAATATGCGAAAAACGTTGTTGATAGTGACGCAACAATACTGGATTGTTTAACCAAAGTTCGTGAGCACGTAACAACAGTTCTGCAAAATCAACTAAACCGGCTAAGTCACATGCATCTTGATAAGCTTGATACACTTTTACAAAGGTGGCTTCAGTTTGATCGTTGAATGTGTCTATATGCTGTGGTCTTAAGCCCTCATCTTTCTTGCCGTTGATGTACCACTGCATTTGTTTTGGTGGCCAGCGTTTTTCGTCGAGGTTTAAGGATCTCAAGACTCGTTTAACCAGTCTTAACTGGTCATCTGAATCAAGCACTTGGAAGCTTTGTGGTAATTTTGCTTCTTGAAAATGCATGCGCAATAAACGATGGGCTAAACCATGGAAGGTACCAATCCACATGCCATGAACGTTGCCTGCGGTCATTTGTTCAACACGGCCACGCATTTCGGCAGCCGCTTTATTGGTAAAGGTTACTGCTAAAATACTGTGAGGTGACACTTGTTCTACTTGCATCAACCAAGCAATGCGCTGTACCAAAACACGGGTTTTTCCACTACCTGCACCAGCTAGTACCAGCATGTTTTGTAGCGGAGCACCAACCGCTTCACGTTGTTTATCATTTAAGGCATCAAGAAGTTCAGATACATCCATTAGAAGTGGTCCAATAAAAATTTACTGTATATTATAACAGTCGTTTTAGTTCATTAACATCATTGAGTGCTAAGGTGGGTAATACTCGCAATGGTTCGCCGACATCGTAAGTCGAAATCCATGCAGCTTGGCAACCATATCGAATGGCACCTATCACATCATTGGCACCACAATCACCAACATGCAGTAACTCCTGGGGCTTGATGGCAAGCGTTTGGCAAGTATGGGCAAACATATCTGGCTCAGGCTTTTGTTTAAAAGCGCCACCTGCGTGATAAATTAAATCAAAGTACTGGGCAATATTAATCGCTTTAGTATCCACGTTGCCATTGGAGATCGCTACCAAAGGCCAGCGCTGTTTTAGCGCTTCTAAAAGTTGGTGCACAGCGTTTGGCACTTCGAAGTTGCTTCGCTGACTGACAAAGTAGCTTAACGCTTCTGCCGCCATTTGCTGTGCGTCATCGGTTGAGTAACCTAGCGCTGTAAAGCCCAAACTATAGCTATGACGTCGTAGCTTACCCACGTCATGTTGTAACAGAGGGTTTAGTGTTAGTGCTTGTTTTTTATAGGGTAACCAAAAATGATAGCCATACTCCTGACCTGCAGGGAGTAACGCTTGAAAATATTGCTGCATTTTAGCGTCGACAGCAATCATCACTGGATAATTGCTGTACAAGGTATCGTCAAGGTCAAAGCTAATCGCCTTAAATGGCGCCAATCGACGATAATATTGCATAACTAGGCGGGAGAAATCCTGACAATAAGTTTGGCAATCAGTTTACGAAATTGCTCAAGGAGTAAAGTGTCCATACGAGGGTCAAAATGATCAGCATCTTGGCTGCTAATCGCAATGAAGCCTAGATTTTGATCGTTGTGTTCAAGCTTAATAAGCACTACTGAACCTTCGCAATGTTGACCAAACACTAGTGTTTGTTCACTTTGTTGTATACGGCCAAAATAGTAATTTTGGTCAGTTAAACGTGCAGTAAAAAGAGCACTACAGTCTTCTGTTACTACGCTACTGTGCTCAACATTTTGATGGTCAAACAACCACACTTTCAAGTCTTTTAATGACAGCAACTCAGTAGTTGCCCTGTATAAACAATCTAATAACTCGCTTAACGATTGACTGTCGATCAAACGCAGGTACAAGTCACTATAAAGGGCAAATAACTGTTCATTTTGGTTGGCAACGGCTAATAACTGGGTAATTTCTTCTTCTAGGCTGTGTACTTTACTGCGTAATAGCTGCTGTTGTCGCTCGACTAAAGATACTGTACCGCGATGCATATCGTTGAGTCGCAGCGAGGTAATTATGTCATTGTTGCGATCAAAAAACTCAGGATTGTCGGCCAGATAATCCAAAATGATTTGATCGGTTAATTCTACATCCAGCTCTGATAACGGTGCATCAGTCAATAAGGTAGAGGATGGGTTTTCTTGTTTGCTCATAAATGTATTTGTCCATCAAAGACATGGACCGCAGGCCCAGTCATCTTGACTGGATTGCCCGGTCCTTTCCAATATATTTTTAATGTGCCACCGGGTAATTCCACGGTGACTTGTTTTGCTAATTTTTGTTGAATTTGTCCAACAACAACTGCAGCGCACGCGCCACTGCCACATGCCAGAGTTTCAGCAGCACCACGCTCATAAACACGCAGTTTGATATATTCAGGTGAAACTACTTCCATAAAGCCAATGTTAGCACCTTTAGGAAACCTATCATGTACTGCCAATCTAGCACCTAAGGTATCAACTGGTGCTTGATTGATATCATCGACAGTAATAACACAATGAGGATTACCCATAGAAACCGCACCACACAGCACGGTATCTTCCTCGCTACGCAGGATATAAGTACCTTCAGCCTTTTGGGCATTAAAAGGGATACGATTGGGCTCCATTTGTGGTACTGGCATAGTCACAGTGACGTTACCATCACGCTCAATGTATAACGTCATTTTTCCAGCATGGGTTGAAACGCGAATTTTATTTTTGCCAATTAAGCCTTTGTTTTTAACAAAACGTGCAAAACATCGCGCGCCATTGCCACATTGGTTTACTTCACTGCCGTCGGCGTTAAAAATGCGATAGTGAAAATCGAGATCAGGATCATAAGGTGGCTCAACAACCAGCAGTTGATCGAAACCAATGCCAAAGTTTCGGTCCGCTAACTGACGAATTTGCTCATTAGGTAAATACACATTTTGTGTCACATTATCGAGCACTAAAAAGTCATTGCCCAATCCATGCATTTTAGAAAAATTAACTAACATTTACGTCTCTTACGGTAATAAGTTTTCACCTTGCCATAAACTTTCAATGGTTTCTCTTGCTCGAACTAGTACTGATTTGTCACCGTCAACCATCACTTCAGCAGCGCGTGGGCGACTGTTATAATTTGAGCTCATGGTAAAACCATAAGCGCCAGAAGACCTAACTGCTAACAAATCACCAGCTTTTATCGCCAGTTCTCGATCTTTGCCAAGAAAGTCACCAGTTTCACACACAGGACCCACAACGTCATAATACGCAGATGCGGTATCTTCGCGCAATGATACTGGAATAATGTTTTGCCACGCTTGATATAAAGAAGGGCGAATCAAATCATTCATTGCGGCGTCAACAATAGCAAAGTTGCGCCCTTCATTGGTTTTTAGAAACTCTACTTCAGTGACCAAGATACCAGCATTGGCCATAATCGCTCGGCCCGGTTCATAAACTAAAGTGATATTGCGGCCATCAAGTTTTTCGGCAATGGCTTTGGCATATTCTTTTGGATGCGGTGGCTGCTCTTTGTCATAACAAACGCCTAAACCACCACCAACGTCGATATGCGAGAGTACAATGCCTTGTTCCGCTAGGTTATCGACTAAAATCAACACACGGTCAAGTGCATCTAAAAATGGTCGGATTTCCGTTAATTGTGAGCCAATGTGGCAATCGACACCTTTAATGGCCAGATTTGGCATAGTGCTGGCTTTTTGATATATACGCACTGCATCATCAATGTTGATACCAAACTTATTTTCTTTTAATCCTGTTGAAATGTATGGGTGTGTTCCAGCGTCCACGTCTGGATTTACGCGCAATGAAACCGGCGCTGTTTTATCCATTGATTCTGCAACCGCTTGAATACGGTCTAATTCAGCTTCAGATTCAACATTAAAACAATAAATACCTTGCTCTAAGGCAAATGCAATTTCAGAGGCTTTTTTACCTACACCTGAAAACACGACTTTTTTTGCATCGCCACCGGCTTTAAGCACTCTGGCTAGTTCGCCTTGCGAAACAATATCAAAACCTGAACCTAAACGTGCCATAACATTAAGCACTGCCAAGTTGCTGTTGGCTTTTACTGCATAACACACTAAATGTGGTTGTTCGCCTGCTGCTTGGTCAAAAGCGTGCCAATGTCTTTCAATGGTCGCACGTGAATATACGTATAGAGGTGTACCATAAGTTTTGGCAAGTTCTTCTACAGCACACTCTTCTGCAAACAAATGCTGTTGGCGACGATTAAAATAATCCACTATTACTGTTCCTGTTGTTTAGTGTCTTGTGGTGATGAGTTTTGACTTTGTTCTGCTTTTTCGTCAGTTTCTTGATATAACGGTCCGGGCATGCCACAACCGCCAATAAGCAAAATATTTACTACACAAGCAAGAATAATTAACTTTTGTTTACGCATTTTTGATTAATTCGATTTTTTTCACATGATAGACGTTTTATAATCCGAAGACCATCAAATACCAATGAATCAAAAACTATTTTGTCGTTTTTGTAAAAGGATCAGTAAATGAATGATACGCAATATAATCTAATGGCCGACGAACTAATACTGGCATTAGAAGAAGCCATTGAAGATTGTGGTATTGATATCGATTATGAGGGAGTTGGCGGCATGTTAACGTTAACCTTCAAAAACGCGAGTAAAATTATCGTCAATAAACAAGCGCCGTTACATGAAATTTGGGTCGCGACTAAATTTAATGGCCATCACTTTCATTTTGAAGACGGCCAATGGCAAGATAAGCGCGGTGGTGGTGAATTTTGGCAGTTTATTTCAAATGCTGTTTCCATTCAGGCAGATAGCCAAGTATCACTACAAGCAGACTAAACAGGAATTTTTATGACAACTATTCGAATCGCAACGCGTAAAAGTGCACTGGCATTATGGCAGGCAGAGTATGTAAAAGAGCGTTTAGAGCATTTTCATCCTGAGCTTAACGTAGAACTTGTGCCTATGGTGACCAAAGGCGACGTTATTTTGGACACACCACTGGCAAAAGTAGGTGGTAAAGGGTTGTTTGTTAAAGAACTGGAAGTCGCGATGTTAGAAAAGCGTGCTGATATTGCAGTTCATTCAATGAAAGATGTGCCCGTAGAATTTCCAGAAGGTTTAGGTTTAGAAGTGATTTGTCCTCGCGAAGATCCTCGTGATGCTTTTGTATCAAATACCATTAAATCACTAGATGAATTACCGCAAGGCGCCATTGTTGGCACGTCGAGTTTGCGTCGTCAATGTCAATTAAAAGCCATGCGTCCTGATTTAGATATTCGTGATTTGCGCGGTAACGTAAATACACGTTTAGCTAAGCTTGATGCTGGTGAATATGACGCCATTATTTTAGCGGCTGCTGGCCTAATTCGCTTAGAAATGCCTGACCGTATTGCACAGTTTATCGAACCTGAAGTGTTATTACCGGCCAATGGTCAAGGTGCCGTGGGTATAGAATGTCGCACTGATGATGACACGGTAAAAGCGTTATTGGCGCCATTGGCTTGCCAAACAACCAAAGTTCGCGTGCTGGCAGAGCGAGCGATGAACCGCAAATTAGAGGGCGGTTGTCAGGTGCCAATTGGCAGTTATGCAACTATCGAAAACGATACCGTTTATTTGCGCGGTTTAGTGGGTGCTATTGATGGTAGCAAGATCATTTCTGATGATATTTCTGGTTCAGTGAATGATGCCGAAAACTTAGGTGTGCGTTTAGCTGAATCGCTGTTGAGTCAAGGTGCTGACAGTATCTTAAAACAGGTTTATGGCCAGTAATACTCACGTTCTAATAACCCGTCCAGAACCTGCCTGTTGGCAACTTCAGCAGGCCTTGGTTGATCATGGATTTACCGCCAGTTGCCAACCACTATTAAACTACCAGCAGAATATTAACCGTGAAGCGATTGTGTCGATTACACAATCGTTTTGTCCTAACATTATCGTTTTTATTAGTCAGGCTGCGGTTGAGTGTGCTCACAATGCTTGGCCATTAACGCAATGGATAAGCGAAGAGGTTACTGTGGTGGCGGTGGGTAGAAAAACCCAAGCGACGCTGGCGCAATATCAAATACCAAGTTTATGTCCAGAGCGTCATGACAGTGAAGGTATGTTTTCGCTCCCTTGCTTTTTTGCTGATCGTATTGATCAAGCCCGTGTACTCATTGTTCGTGGTGATGGTGGCCGTGAATGGTTAGCTCAACAGCTTTGCGCGGCTGGTGCTAAAACTCAATATCTAGAAAGTTACCGACGAAATTGGCTTGAAATTGCTCAAGATCAACACAAAATATGGAAAAAAGAGCAAATTAACGTTATGGTCATAACCAGTGAAGCCATGTTGAACAGAATGTGTGAACTATTGCCCGCAAACAAACAATTCTGGTTCTCTAGCTGTCTTTGGATTGTGCCAAGTCAGCGTGTCGCTGCAGCGGGTGCAGCAAAAGGTATACAGAACATTATCATCAGTGAAGGTGCAAGCGATCGTGCCATTATATCTGCCTTGCAACATATGGAATTAAATCATGACTGACAATAAAAAATTAAGTACATCAACGTCAGAGTCACCAGCAGAAACAAGCCAAGCAGCAACTGTTGAAGATACCGCGAAAGTGAATGTTAAAGCGAAACCAAGTGCTCACAATGCTGCGCCACAACCGGTAAAAGCTCAATCATCTAAGTCAGGATTAGCAGCAACAGCGTTATTTGTTTCGCTGCTAAGTATGGCTGGTACTGCTGGTTTATACTACTGGCAGCAAATGCAAGATAATGAGCAAAGTCAGCAATTATTATCGGAAATTGCTGCGTTAAAGCAGCAAACTAACGCATCAGTTAATCAGCAACTTGTTGCACAACAAAAGGCATTGGTGGCAGAGCTGAATCAAGCTAAAGCTGAGCTGGAAAAAGTAAGCCAAAATGAACTGACGAGGCTGCAAGGGCAAATTCAGCAATTACAACAAAATAAACCGACAGATTGGCTGTTACATGAAGCTGAATATTTGATAAGAATTGCCGGACGAACCTTGTGGTTAGAAAAAGACACCACTGCTGCAATGGGATTGCTGCGTGACGCAGACCAACGACTGCAAGAACTCAACAGCCCTGACGTATTGCCCGTTAGGCAACTGATCCGTGATGATATTGCTGAACTTGAGCTTTTACCTAGCTTAGCGACGGAAGAAATCACCTTAACGTTAATGGCGTTATCTAAGCAAATCAGTCAATTACAACTGTCTATGGTGCAGTTGCCAGACACTAATGAACCTGAAGCCGACTTAACGCTAAGTAATGATATTGCTGATTGGCGCGAAAATTTACAGAAAACTTGGCAGCAATTTGCTGAAAACTTTATCACTGTTAGACGACGTGCGGGCAATGTAGAACCGCTGATGTCGCCTGAGCATCAACAAAACTTACGCGAAAATTTAGCGCTTAAATTACAACAAGCACAGTGGGCAGCAGCCAAAGGTAACAGTGCACTTTATATTGCTACACTCGACGATGCGCAAGCATGGTTGTCACAATACTTTTCTCTTGAGCATGTTCAAACGGGCAACTTTTTTGACAGCCTAGCTAAGCTAAAAAATGAAATTATTGAAGTGCAATATCCAACCAGTTTAAAAGCCTTGCCTGCTATCAGAGCGATCAATGAAGCTAAACTAGAGCGCTTGCCAGAAAAAGTTGAACAGTTAAACCAGCAAGACACTAACCTAGAAAAAAACAACCAAGAAGCTGAAGCTACTGATACAGCTAAGGAAGTGATATGAAACGTATTGCTTTATTAGCCCTTATCTTTATTGCAGCAATTGCTATTAGCCCAATGTTAATCGGTGAAAAAGGCTATATTTTAATTGCTATGGGTGATTACACCGTTGAGTCAACAGTAGTCACTGCTGGCATGTTATTGTTTGTGACATTTATGGTGCTGTTAATAACCTTAAAAGTCTTTAAGGGCGGTCTACATTTTAGTGTATCGGCGTGGCACAAAGTACGTTATGCCAGTAAACGTAAAGCTTATCGTCAATTTCAGCAAGGTATTGCATCCTACGTGCTAGGTGATAATCAACAAGCCGAACACTTGTTAGTAAAAAGCGCAGAGCCGACAGAATTTACTCAAACGGCGTATTTGTTAGCCGCTAGTGCTGCAGATAAACAAGGGTTGAAAGACAATACACAACATTACTTAAAGCAGATCAGTGATGGCCAACTTGCAGTCAAAGAAACTGGTTTAGAGTCGGTATTAATTACATTACGTTTGTTGTTAAACCACAACGACAAAGAGCAGGCACGAGCTTTATTAGACAAATATCACAAATATATTGGCCATGACCATCGAATGCTGGCGTTAGAAATAGAGTTAAGCTTGCTAGAAAAACGCTATTTTCATGTGGTTGAAAAACTCAATAATGCACGTAAACAGCACGCTATTTCAGCGCAGCAAATAAGCCAGTGGGAGCAGCAGGCATTTCTCGGCGCTTTTGAGCAGAAAATTATAGAGCATGACCAACAAGCGCTATATGATTATTGGAATACCTTATCACGTAAGTTAAAACAACGAGATGAAGTTGTTATGGCTTATTGTCATGTATTGGCAAAACACGGCATTAATGAACCACTAAGCAAAATACTGCTGCCGCTGGTGAAAAAAGGTAGCAATGAATATCAATTGAAAAAACTGTGTTTATTACCGCTTACTGCGGTAGATGAACTTATCGTTGCTACACAAAAACACTTACACCATAATCAGCATAGTGCTACTTGGCTGCGTACATTGGCGCATTTGGCGACTAAAAACAAACAGTGGGACAAAGCTGAAAAAGCATTTAACGCTTTAATGCATCTTGAAGGTGAGCCGGCGGATAAATTGGATTTATTAACGTTTGCCCAAGTGTTGGAAACGTTAAATAAACCTGAGCAAGCCATTGCAGCGCTGCGTAAAGCCGCCACTATGGCTTGAACTCGTAGCTAAATTAGCCAAGTGGTAGTTACAGCAACTACCACAGCGGCACCCAACAACCAGATAATCGAGCAGCGCCATATTCTGATTAATAAGATGCCAGCAACGACTAAAGCCAATTCAGTTGTATTTGTCACTGCGCTGACAAAAATCGGTTGATACAAGGCAGCAAGCAATAAACCCACCACACAAGCATTGACACCATTGATCACGCCAGACACTTTGACGTTTTGTGATAATGCCTGCCAATGAGATAAAAACGCCAACATCAACAAAAAGCCAGGCAAAAATATCGCAAGCGTTGCTATGCTGGCACCCAGCCAAGGGTTGGTTGAATATTCTATAAAACCCAAGAAGGTGGCCAAGGTAAACATAGGGCCAGGAATACCTTGTGCTGCTGCATAACCAGCTAAAAAAGTATCGCTGTTAATGGTATCTGTGGTCATCGATTGCAAGACAGGCAAAACAACATGCCCGCCGCCAAACACTAAACTGCCTGCTTGAAAATACTGATTAAACAAATCCAGAGGTGGATAATTAATGGAGTAAAAACTGACACCAAAGAAAATGATAAAGGTGATTAACCAGCGATTATGTATTTTAGTATGTGGCGTAGGTTCTTTGGTCGATGTTTTTGAACCTAGATAATAAAAGCCGTAAATAGCAGCAGTGACTAACATGAGTATTTGCGCAAGAGTTGATGGTATGACTAATAAAACGATCGCTGTTATCAACGCAATACTTCGTGTGGCCTTTGTTAAGCAAAAACTGTTAAACATACTCATTACTGCATCAGCTACTACAATGACGGCAACAACTTTCAGTGCTTTAACCAAAGACTCAACAAAAACCACTTCACTTAACTGGGCGTGTGAATACGCAAAAGCTAACATCAGTAAAAAAGAGGGTAAAGTGAAAGCGATAAAGGCAGTAATTGCCCCCGTAATTCCAGCTCGTTTGTGACCTAAAGCAAAACATACTTGGCTTGAACCGGGCCCTGGTAACATTTGGCTGAGTGCCACCATGCTTGCGTACTCTTGTTCATTTAGCCATTGTTTTTCTTTAACAAAAGCTCGATGAAAATATCCAATGTGGGCTGCTGGACCACCAAAAGACATGCACCCTAAAATGAAAAATGATTGAAAAATTTGCCACATGTCGCTGCAGTTTTCCCATTAAAATAAAGTTAGGTAATTATCATACGATAATTAGGTGAAAATTAAATTACTCGATGTATCAAGGTATTAGCAAATTAGTCAAAATTTGTACTTGCAGGTATGTATAATAAGAACTATTATCACTTGCGTTCATATTATTCATGAGGTTCCTATGTACGTTTGTTTGTGCAAAGGCATAACAGATTCACAGATTAAACAAGCTGTTTTAGATGCTGGTGTTGGCTCGATGCGAGAGCTGAAAAAGCACTTAGATATCTCCTCGCAATGTGGTAGCTGCAGTAAAGTTGCCGCACAAATTATTAATGATACGATCATTGATGAAAGCCTATTCCAAGATGTAGGCTAAACCTAAAATAACTGAATTCTCTCGTAAAAAAGCCGGCTATGTTTAGCCGGCTTTTTTATTGGGAGTAATAATGGTATTGAAAACCATTATCAGTATTAAGCTGTTGTTTTTATTAAATAAATTTGAAATATTTGTTTGTTAATCTATACTGAACGCAACCTAAAACCACAGGTAACCAGTCATGAAAAGTAATACGGAAATTATTAGTCAATTAAATAAGGTACTTACCTCAGAATTGACTTCCATCAATCAATATTTTTTGCATGCTCGAATTTATAAAAATTGGGGCTTTAGTCAATTAAATGATGCTTGCTACAAAAAATCGATTTTAGATATGAAGCAAGCCGATAAACTAATTGAACGCATTTTATTTTTAGAAGGATTACCTAATTTACAGCAATTAGGCGCACTTTCTATCGGCGAACATACGGAAGAAATGTTGGCTTGTGACATGAAATTTGAATTGAATCAAATTGGTATTATTAAAACGGCAATTGAGTTGTGTGAACAGCAGCAAGATTATGTATCTCGCGACATGTTAACTGACATTCTTGAAGGTGAAGAAGAGCATATTGATTGGCTCGAAACACAGCAGTATCAAATTGAACAAATGAAAATTGAAAAATACCTGCAAGCGCAGTTATAGGAGCATATCATGCAAGGCGACAAAGAAATTATCGACAACCTTAATCAATTACTCGCGTTTGAATTAGCCGCAATGGATCAATACTTTATTCATTCTCGTATGTACCATGATTGGGGCTTTAACAAGTTGTTTGAGCGTATCGACCACGAGTTTGATGATGAAAAAGGCCATGCGTCAGCACTAATAGAGCGTATTTTGTTTTTAGAAGGCACACCAGATATGACCACGCGTGATGGTTTAAAAATTGGTAGAGAGGTGCCTGACATGCTAGAAAGTGATTTACGTGTTGAATACGCGGTAGACGCAAAATTAAAAGAAGTGATGGCATTGTGTGAAAGCAAACGTGATTATGTCACTCGCGATATGTTGCAAACACTGATCAATGACACTGAAGTAGACCACGCGTTCTGGTTAGAGCAACAGCTTGGTTTAATCAAAAGAATTGGATTGGAAAATTATTTACAATCTCAAATGTAGATTTGAGCTAAAACCCAGAATAGACAAATGTTTATCTAGAAAAATGCCAAAAACAGTAGCTTGTTCTTGGCATTTTTTATTTCAATGAGATATTACGCTTATCGAAAACTTTGGGTGTTAGTTTCTGGTAAAACAACAGCCAGCCTAGAACGCTTAATATGACACTGATGCCATATTGCCTAATGATAGGGACAAAAATGACAGCTGCTATCACTAGCAATAAATACGCAAAAAAGGCAATGTTCAGTAATTTATATGATTTAAGCGTTAATCTTGCTTTGCAATGTGAGCAGTGCCATGTAAAAGGAAAAAACAGCATAGCGTAGCTATTTTGCTCAATTTTTTGCTGGCAGTTGGGGCAAATACAATGGTTCATAACACATTCCTTTGTCAATATTGTTTAAAGGAGGTAACCATTACCTCCTACAGTTAGGCCACTTTTTGTTGTAACTTATCCTTGTTGTTTTCATAGCTTTTAGAGATGACCAATATTAATGCCACTAGCATCGAGGTATCATGAAAAACTGCTTGAGGAATGATGCCTGATCTTGCAAACAGAACAGTAATAATTAAAGTTGGAATGATCACGGATAAAAATTGCAAGCGGGTAACACGGTAACCGAAAAGTTTAAAATATAACAAGCCAGAAACGGTTCCGATAGCTGCTGATGCCGCGTACGGAATTAGCGGTAAAACGCCTAGTTCTACTTTTCCTAATAAAAGCTCAAAAAGATAAATTGTCAGCACTAATGAACCACATAAAACAACATAATAAGCGACTGAGTTTTTCTTCATAATTTCCTTCAATGCAAACTTTAAAACTTTTAATAGTCGTATTAGTACATATCGCCTGTGGTTTATTACAAACTAGGCAAAAAAAAGCACATGATAGTGCTTACTGTCATGTGCTTTGTGGTTCATAAGAACCTTATTTGATAATCGCTTAATTAAGCGACCATTAAATAAGGCTCTTTACCTTGATGTTTTGCTTTTCTAGCATAAGCCCCCTTGCCTTTTTTCGCTTTCATTACTTGGCTGCGAAAAATCTTAGATGTAACCAATGCAGCTAACGCATTATCTTTAATATGACCTCGTTGGTGCTCTACTTTAGAGGTTTGACATTTACCTTTTGACACAAAATTCTCCTTTGGTTAATTTCCGCGCTATTATATAGATATTACGATGCTTTTTCCTAGGAGAATTTTTAACTATGAATCAGCCAGAAATTCGTATTAAACCACAGGCTAAATGCAACAGCTTATTTATTACTCTTATTGGCTTTAGTTCCTTGTTATTAGCGGCTTTAATGAGCCAATATTACTGGCAAAGTGCTAAGTTTTTTTTAATGTTAATGATAGGTTTATCGTTGGCTATTACGGTACTGGGTATTCTGAAAATGTTAGAGCCAGAAACCAGTTTTTATATTTCTCCAGAAAAATTGCTATTTCAGCACCGTAAAGGTCAGTGGCAACTGAATTGGCAAAACATACGTGCTATTCATCCGGTCACCAATACCCACGGAATAGTGAGGGAAGAATTAAATTACATCGGTTTAACACTTAATTCCTTGGAAGACTTGAAAGATCATATTTCGCTTCGCCTAGCGAACCATCTAATTCATGAGCAGCAGCCACTGATGGTGTATTGTGTTAGCCATGAATTAATCAAACCAGAGCAAGCAATCGTAAATTTTGAAGTGTATAAATGTAGCGACGGTGAAGAAATTAAAGGACCTTTAGCCGGCTTTTTACATCAATGCCAAATACTTAAACAAGCGCTAGGTGCACATTTGTTTATTGCGAATGGCACGATAGATAGGCCATTAAATGACTTTGCGGTATTACTAAGAGACTGTAAAGCGGCGAGTGTCAGTTATCAACAAGAGGGCGTTTAGAACGCCCTTTTGTATTACGAAAAATTTTGCTGGTTAGATAAAAGCAAAAGCGTCAGCAAACATATGCTCTTTTAATGCGCCTTTTGCTAAGAAGTCTGTTCTAACAGCCCCTACCATGTCAAAACGACCCGCGATGTAAATATCAAAATCTGCTAGGTTTTCAATATCGTTCATAACCACTTTATGCACCATGCCAACTTTGCCAGTCCAGCTTTCTTGTGCTGTTTCAATGACTGGATGAAATTGACCATGAGTAAGCTCAGCAATAGTGTTAGCGGTTTTATCTAACTCATAACAAGCTGATTCTTCTCTTAAGCCCCAGTAAACAACCACTTGGCGTTGGCTCTTGGTTTGAGCTAAATATTCAAACATGGATTTGATGTAAGAAAACCCTGTACCACCGGCTAATAAAAGTAGTGGACGATCACTTTCGGTACGCAATTGTGCATTACCTAGTGGAATTTCAATGGTTACTGTATCGCATTCTTTTATACGATCGATGACTTGCATTGGATAACTGTCAGCACCAAAAGCACCAATTTGTAACTCAATTAGCTCATTATTTGGTGAACTAGCAATCGAAAATGGGCGTTTGTCTTCATCACTCATGACAAAATTTAAATATTGCCCTGGAATAAAATCTACTGGTGTTGCTGGCTTTAAAAGCACTTTGTATACGTGTTCGGTCAACGACGTCATTGACTCAACATGACACTGTATTTGTTTCATTTATCAACCTATTACTAATGTGCTAAATGCACATTATTTACTGTCATTATCTTTTTTGAGTGAATCTTCAATACCAAGTTCATCCCAAATTTCATCTACGGCCTGTTTGATGCTGTCATCCATCACTATGGGTTCACCCCATTCTCGGTCGGTTTCACCAGGCCACTTGTTGGTTGCATCCATGCCCATTTTTGAGCCTAAACCTGAAACAGGTGATGCAAAATCTAAATAGTCAATTGGCGTATTTTCTACCAGGGTAGTATCACGCGCAGGATCCATACGAGTTGTCATTGCCCAGATAACGTCTTGCCAATCTCTGGCGTTAACGTCGTCGTCACACACAATGACAAATTTAGTGTACATAAATTGGCGCAGGAACGACCAAACGCCCATCATAACGCGTTTAGCGTGTCCTGGGTATTGCTTCTTCATGGTGACCACCGCTAAACGGTATGAACAACCCTCAGGCGGTAAATAAAAATCAACAATTTCAGGGAACTGCTTCTGTAAAATAGGCACAAACACTTCGTTTAATGCAACACCTAAAATAGCTGGTTCATCAGGCGGACGTCCGGTGTATGTACTATGGTAAATAGGCTCTTTACGCTGCGTGATATGCGTTACGGTAAATACTGGAAAGTCATCTACTTCGTTGTAATAGCCAGTGTGGTCGCCATACGGGCCTTCAGGAGCCATTTCCTCTGGATCAATATAACCTTCCAACACAATTTCTGCAGAAGCTGGTACTTGTAAGTCATTACTTATACAGTTGACCACTTCTGTTTTGCTACCACGTAGCAAACCGGCAAAGGCATATTCAGATAAAGAATCCGGTACAGGCGTTACCGCGCCTAAAATGGTGGCAGGATCTGCACCTAAAGCCACAGAAACAGGGTACTTTTCACCTGGATGTGCCTTTTTCCACTCTAAAAAGTCAAGTGCGCCACCACGATGTGATAACCAGCGCATAATCACTTTGTTTGGTCCCAACAATTGCTGTCGGTAAATACCTAAATTTTGTCGCTCTTTGTGTGGACCTCTAGTGACGGTTAAGCCCCAAGTGATCAAAGGTGCAACGTCGCCAGGCCAACATTTCTGAATAGGTAACTTAGTTAAATCAACTTGCTCACCTGATAACACAACTTCCTGACAGGGTGCTTTTTTTAGCACTTTAGCTGGCATATTGAGCACTTGCTTAAAGATGGGGAGTTTATCCAGCGCATCTTTAAAGCCTTTAGGTGGCTCTGGCTCTTTCAACATGGCCAATAGTTTGCCTACGTCACGCAATGCTTCAACGTCGGTTTGCCCCATAGCAAGGGCGACACGTTTTGGGGTACCAAATAAATTGGTTAAAACAGGAATATCATAGCCTTCAGGGTTTTCAAAAAGTAAGGCAGGACCGCCAGCTCTCAATGTTCGATCACTAATTTCGGTCATCATTAAGTCAGTTGAAACTGGCATGCTAATGCGTTTTAACTCACCTAACTTTTCTAACTGGCTGATAAAGTCTCTTAAATCGCTATATTTCATCGTAATAGATATTTCCTCATTGAGGCGCGAATACTACAACATTTAGCGCAATTTGTCGTTTAAAAACACAACAAAAAGTCGCTTAACCAAACACATGTTGTAAATAAGTGTTTAACTCTTCAAAGGCCAGTGGGTTAAGCATAGATAGTTTGCCTATTCTAATTACTGGAGAAACTGTACTTAATATAATGGCATTACAGCTTATTTGTTATTAGATGTATTTAACGCAACTTTTTGCTGATTAAGGTAAAAACAGCTAACTTTATCTATTGATCTAGATCAATAAATACACTAATATTTTAAACGTTCAGAAATTATTGAAACTTTAGAAAGATGAACTTGTCACCAAAAATCGAAAGCTTTGTGATGCATTGTGGCGAAATGGGCAGTCGCTGGGGGTTTAACCGAACGATAGGGCAAATTATGGGTTTACTCGTGATGAGTGAAAAACCGTTATCTGCCAATGAGATCGGTGAGACTTTGAGCATTTCTCGCGGCAATGTCAGCATGGGCATAAAAGAGCTCCAATCTTGGCGTTTAGTGTCAACTCAACATATAGCGGGCGATCGCAAAGATTACTATCTTCCTGCTGGCAGTATTTGGGAGTTAGCTAATCGGGTATTTGAAGAGCGCAGTAAACGTGAAGTTGATCCCACCTTATCATTACTTCGTGACGCTTTGCTTGATGATCCAGCCAACGCGCAAGAAGCGTATGCTCATCAACGCATGGATGAAATCCACCAGTTATTGGAAACGTTAACCAAATGGACTGCTGAGTTACAAAGCATCAGTCCGGAAAAGTTAACGACTTTGATGAAGTTGGGCTCTGGCGTGGTGCGTATTCTTGACCTGAAAGACAGGATCGTGAAAACGGGTAGCGCCGACTAAACCTTTTTTTCATTTGTTATTTTATCTAGTTACAGCAGGGCTAAGGTTTTGCTGCGGGCACACTTGTGCCTAATTTTTGCGGAGGTAACGCATGTTAGATACTGAAATGCTCTCACGGATCCAATTTGCCGTGAACATTAGTTTTCATATTCTTTTCCCAACGATCACCATTGCCATGTGTTGGTTTTTAGTGTTTTTTAAGGTGCGATTTGATCAAACGGGTCATCCTGTCTGGATGCGCGCCTATCGATTCTGGGTGAAAATTTTTGCCTTATCTTTTGCGTTAGGTGTGGTAAGTGGAATTACCATGTCTTTCCAGTTTGGTACTAACTGGCCTGGTTTTATGGAACGTGTCGGTAATATTGCTGGGCCTTTACTAGGTTACGAAGTATTAACCGCCTTCTTTTTAGAGGCAACGTTTTTAGGCATTATGTTATTTGGCATGAATCGGGTACCACCAAAAGTGCATACCTTAGCCACAATTGTTGTTGCCGTTGGTACAACTATGTCTGCTTTTTGGATCCTCAGTTTAAACTCTTGGATGCAAACGCCAACCGGCTTTGAGCTAAGAGATGGTGTGGTATACCCGGTGGATTGGTTTGCCGTGATTTTTAACCCGTCTTTTCCTTATCGATTTTTCCATATGTTGATAGCGTCTGGCTTAACGGCAGCGTTTTTAATAGCAGGTATCAGTGCCTATCGAATCATCAAAGGTGATGATAAAAAAGCGCCTCGATTGACGTTAAAAATAGCGATTACTGTCGCTGCTGTGTTAGCGCCACTGCAAGCATTTGTCGGAGATTTGCATGGCTTAAACACACTCAAACATCAACCACAAAAAGTTGCAGCCATGGAAGGAGCATGGGAAACAGAAAAAGGTGTGCCGCTACTACTTTTTGCTATCCCAGACGAGGAAAATCGAACAAACCATTTTGAAATAGGCATTCCTAACTTAGCGAGTTTGATTTTAACACATGAACTTGATGGTGAACTTAAAGGGCTAAATGAGTTTGTTGGTGAACACCCGCCAGTAAAACCAGTATTTTTTGGCTTCCGCGTTATGGTGGGCTTGGGATTATTAATGATCATTATGTCGTGGTGGGGCAGTTTTGTGGTTCACCGTAAAAAAACTCCCTCACCTTTGTTGCTAAAAATACTCGTGGCAATGAGCTTTTCAGGTTGGATTGCCACCTTGGCTGGCTGGTATGTCACTGAAATTGGTCGTCAGCCATATTTGGTTAGTGGTGTACTGACCGTGAAAGAAGCTGTAACCGATATAGCGCCTAGTAATGTGGTATTGAGTTTGACTATGTATGCATTGGTGTATTGTGGCTTATTGGTAGCGTATTTACATACGGTATTTTTAATGGCACGCCGCAGTGTTGAAGTGGAAGAATATGAAATGAGAGAGCCAAATATGCTGAACGATGTACTGGAAGACAGAAAAGTGGAGGCAAACCATGTTTGATCAAGAAACCTTAGCGGTAATTTTTGTTGGCTTGATGGGGCTAGCCACACTCATGTACGTGGTATTAGATGGCTATGACTTGGGGGTAGGTATGCTTATTCCCAAAGATGCGCCAAAAGAAGCAGATACTATGATTGCTTCCATTGGACCATTTTGGGACGCCAATGAAACCTGGCTGGTCTTGGCGGTTGGTTTATTGCTCATTGCTTTTCCAATGGCGCATAGCTTAGTGCTAAAAGCCTTGTATTTGCCTTCTGCTGTTATGCTCATTGGGCTTATTTTACGGGGCGTAGCGTTTGATTTTCGCGCTAAAGCTGCCGTTTCATATCGCCGTACGTGGAACAAACTTTTTAAGCTTGGCTCATATATCGCTTCTTTAGCACAAGGCTACATGTTGGGGCTATATGTTACAGGATTTGAAGACTCATTTAGTGCCACTATCTTTGCCATTTTAAGTGCCGTGGGAGTTGCTAGCGCTTATATGTTAATTGGTGCAACTTGGCTGGTGATGAAAACTGAGGGTGAGCTACAGCAAAAAGCAATTAAAATTGCTCAACGCAGTGTCGTGATCACCTTTGTTGGTATTTTACTGGTATCTGCGGTTAACTTATGGGTAAACCCTGAAGTGTATCAAAAGTGGTTCTCTTGGCCGTATGCTATGTTTTTATTGCCCTTACCTATGGTGTGTTGTGTGTTATTTGTTATTTGTCGACTGGTTTTAAATCACTTGGCTAAACAATCTGAACCGGGCTCTGGATTACCATTTTTTATCGTGGTATTTATTTTTAGCTTAAGCTTTTTTGGGTTAGCGTTTAGCTTCTTTCCATACATAGTGCCAAACCAACTGACCATATGGGAATCGGTTGCAGCGCCGGAAGCACTTAACTTTATCCTCTACGGTGCTATTGTCGTGGTGCCAACTATCTTGTGTTATACCGCCTATTCGTATCGAGTATTTTGGGGAAAAGTACAAGACTTACGTTACTACTAAGCTAAAAAATCAAAAATTGTTAGCCACTTGCAAGGTGTAAGTGGCTAACCTTTCATCATGATTTTAAAGAATCCAATAAATTAGCAAGGAGCTGAAATATAAGCCTAAACCAAAAATACTATGAGTGATCAGCGCATTTTTGCGAGCTAACCAAGGCTTTGGTGTTTTACGGGCTGCTATTCCCATACCAAAAGAGGGTTGCATGACAAATAGCGGAAAAACAATAGTGGCAACCCCAGTGATAATTGCGGGAATAAATTCTGGCGATGTCCATTGATCACCCCAAACAGCAACAAATCCAAAGGCAAATACAATACCTGTTAAATAATGAACTAACCAACCTACGGCAAGTTCACCTGATTTAACTTGTGCTTGTTGAATACTCTGATGGGAAAAGGTTAAACAAAACCAATGTAAAACCCAACGGCCAACCAAGCGATAATCTAGAGATGCTTGATTAAACAGTACGCGTTTAAGCCAAGCCCAAATATCCATAGTGATGGTAGCGCCAATGCCAATTAATACCGCGAAATAAATAGTTTCATAATTCATGTGCCAATCCCCTTGTTTGAAAAATAGTGGCTTGATAGATTGGCTATTAGCATGCAACTTGAAGTTAACTTTAGGTCAAGATGAAATTATTAGATATTGGAAAAGTTGTTAAAGCCAGTGGCGTGAAAGCGTCAGCACTGCGTTTTTACGAACAAAAGGGTTTGATTAGATCGGTGTCGCGTCATGGTTTAAGGCGGCAATACGAACCGCAAGTTCTACAAACCTTAACCTTGATTAATTTAGGGCGTATGGCTGGGCTTACGCTTGACGAAATCGCCACCATGTTTACCAATAAACGAGATTTAGCGATTGACCGTGACATGCTACAAAACAAAGTTGATGAATTAGCGCAGACAATAAAAAAGCTCTCTCTGGTAAAAGACACTATGCAACATGTGGTAACGTGTCCAAATGAAGATCACTTAGCTTGCCCGTCTTTCCAGCAATTACTGAAAGTGGTCGAGCGATTTGCCGCAAAAGAGAAATAAATATGATTTTTGCTTTAGGCAATTGATCAAGGGCTCTATACTTTGTCGTACTTAAAATAAATAAAAGCTAACAAGGACATCTCATGTCATTAACTATTGCACCCGGACAAACCTCAATTAAATCAAAAGCCGCTGTAGCTTGGGCAGCTGGCGAACCACTGGTAATGGAAGAAGTGGATGTAGAATTGCCAAAAGCTGGCGAAGTGTTGGTCAGAATTGTTGCCTCAGGTGTCTGTCATACGGATGCTTTCACCTTGTCAGGTGATGATCCTGAAGGTGTATTTCCTGCTATTTTAGGCCATGAAGGTGGTGGCATTGTTGAAATGGTGGGCGAAGGTGTCACCAGTGTATCAGTTGGCGATCACGTTATTCCACTGTATACCGCTGAGTGTCGCGAGTGTAAGTTTTGTAAGTCGGGAAAAACCAACTTATGCCAAGCCGTCCGAGAAACTCAAGGTAAAGGTTTAATGCCTGATGGCACGTCACGATTTTCAAAAGATGGTAAAACTATTTATCACTACATGGGGTGCTCAACCTTTTCCGAGTACACGGTTTTACCTGAAATTAGCCTAGCAAAAGTAAATGAAACTGCGCCATTAGAAGAAGTCTGTCTATTAGGCTGTGGTGTTACTACTGGCATGGGTGCAGTATTAAATACGGCCAAAGTTAAGGCGGGTGATACCGTCGCAATTTTTGGCTTAGGTGGAATTGGTTTGTCAGCGATTATTGGTGCTCGCATGGCAGGTGCAAGTCGTATTATTGGTGTTGATATTAACGACAGCAAATTTGACTTAGCTAAACAGTTAGGCGCCACAGATGTCATTAACCCAACTGAAATTGATAAGCCAATTCAAGAATATATTGTGGAACTAACGGACGGCGGCGTTGATTATTCGTTTGAATGTATTGGTAACGTGAATGTTATGCGTCAAGCATTAGAGTGTTGCCACAAAGGCTGGGGGGAATCGGTCATTATTGGTGTTGCTGGTGCTGGCCAAGAAATTTCAACTAGACCTTTTCAGCTAGTAACTGGCCGCGTATGGCGTGGCACGGCATTTGGTGGCGTGAAGGGGCGTTCAGAATTACCAGGCATTGTTGAACAATATTTGGCAGGTGAGTTTGGCTTACAAGAGTTTATTACCCATACCATGCCATTAAGTGACATTAACCAAGCGTTCGACTTAATGCATGAGGGTAAGAGCATTCGATCAGTTGTGCATATGTCGATGTAACAGGATTTACCATGAAGTTATTGAATGAATCAAAAACCTTTGGTGGCCGCTATTTGCAATATAGTCACCAGTCGTCAACGGTGAAAGGTGATATGCGCTTTTCGGTATTTTTGCCTGAAGCAGCAAGTGATAAAAAGCCGGTTCCTGTGCTTTACTGGCTATCAGGTTTAACCTGTACTGACGAAAACTTTGTGCAAAAAGCGGGAGCATTTCGTAAGGCGGCGGAACTTGGTATTGCGATAGTAGCGCCAGATACTAGCCCCAGAGGTGATTCGGTTGCCAATGATGATGCTTATGACTTAGGGCAAGGTGCAGGTTTTTATGTTAACGCCACACAAGCGCCGTGGGCAGAACATTTTCAAATGTATGACTACATTGTCAAAGAGTTACCAAAGTTGATTGAAGCAAACTTTCCCGTCAGTGATCGCCGAAGTATCGCTGGGCATAGCATGGGCGGTCATGGTGCTTTGGTGATAGGTCTGCGCAATGCTGAACGCTATTGTTCAATTTCGGCATTTAGTCCCATTACCAACCCCATTAACTGTCCTTGGGGGCAAAAGGCATTCAGCGCCTATTTGGGAGAAGATAAACAAACATGGAAACAATACGACGCTTGTGAGTTGCTTAGCGACAAACACGCGGTATTACCAATGTTGGTTGACCAAGGTGATGCCGATAACTTTTTAAAAGAGCAGTTAAAGCCTACTAATTTAGTACGTGCAGCTAATGAGCACGGGTCGGCGTTAGAATTGAGAATGCAGCCAGGTTACGATCACAGCTATTACTTTATCTCAACGTTTATCGACCAGCATTTAGCGTTCCACCATAAGTGTTTAATGGATTAAAACGGCCAAGATGAGTTATGTTAAAAGGAGCTGAATATATCGATGCTCCTTTTTTGTTTTTCTAGGCTGGCCCTTTTTAATTATTGATGAACTTGTTGACCCGTTTTGCCCAACAACACCAGTTGCCCCAAGGTTTTCTAACATTGGCAAAGCAAGTGTACTTGCCAATTGCCAAACAACTGATTGAACTTAGCTCTAAGCAATATAAGCCATTTTTTGTCGGTATCAATGGTTGCCAAGGCAGTGGTAAGTCAACGTTAGCGGCATTTATTGAACATATCGTTATCAACACTAGCCAATTGCATGTTGTAGTGATGTCTTTGGATGACTTTTATTATCCTGGTGAACAGCGTCGCAAGTTGGCCAAACAAGAGCACCCATTATTGGCAACACGCGGTGTGCCAGGCACTCACGATATTAATCAGTTAACTGTCGTTTTATCAAAATTGGCTAAAGGCGAACAAGACGTTGTGATTCCCCGCTTTAACAAGGCAACGGATGAACCAGAACTACCCAACAACTGGAGTTACGTGCAACAAAGTGCCGATATTGTGCTAATAGAAGGTTGGTGTTGGGGAACTGAGCCACAAACAGCTGGTGAATTATCAACACCTGTTAATGATTTGGAACGTCAACAAGATCAAAAGGCTCAATGGCGCAGCTACGTCAATCGCCAATTAGCGCAAGCTTATTCGCCTTTATTTGAACTAATGGATTATTGGATTTATTTAAAAGCACCATCGTTTGATTGTGTTTATCAATGGCGCTTACAGCAAGAACATCAATTAAAACGTAACAGTTTGCAGCAAGACAAAGTGATGTCAGACGCAGACGTGGCTCATTTTGTTAGCTACTTTCAACGTCTAACCGAGCACAGCTTCACTTGTATGCCCAAAAAAGCAAATTGTTTAGTTGAGTTCACGCCGCAACGTACCGTTGCAAACTTTAGACTTGCTAAAAGATAACGCAGTATTAGTTTTTAACTAAATGTACTGGCCATGTTTGGTAAACCCCGTCACTGGTAAATGACGCCACGAGTTTATCGTTAACAATGGCCACAGCAATGACTGATGCGCGGTCTCTATTTTCTATTTTAAACGTTTGCCACTCTGCCAGTTTTAAGCCGTCTTTGACTTGCCACAATATCAGTTTTTGTTTAGGTGAACCACTTAATAACCATTTGTTTTGTTTATCAAAACAGGCATCATTGAATTCAATAAACTTTATTGGCGTACCAAGCTCTGCCAGCTGAGTTTGTTGCTCTACTTGCCAGAAAAATCGGTCACGAATGGCATCTAGGGTATAGGCAATGTTTGCATCATCGCTTAAGGTCACGTGGTTGACTCGCGTTTGATGATTAAAACTTTTTAGAATTTCACCATTTGCGGTATTCCATAAAGCTGCTTGTTTATCACTTGAGCCAGTGAATGCTTTACTGCCATCAGCTGAAATGCTTACACTGTTAATGTCGAGACGATGTGGTGTAAAGGTACTGACTTTATTACTTTTTACTGATACTACACTGGCTTGACCGTTGCGAAATCCAAAGACTAAAGTGCTGTCGTTTTTCGCCATGGCGATATCGTTAATAATGTTGTCTCCGGCTGACCACACGGCCATTAAGCGCCCGGTTTTGAGATCGTACAAATGAACATTTACGCGATTTGATGTATAAAAAAATTGTTTAGACGCTGAGATCCCAAGTAGCTCAATCAGTTGTGCTTCTAATCCTTCTAAACAATATTGCTTTTTATTGTTGATGTTATCCCAAAGACAAACAATCTGGTTATCGCTCCAAAGGGTAAATTGCCCATCGTCACTGATGTCAGCTGCCTTGATAATATTGTCTGTATAGCGCTGGGTAACTTCAGCTTCTGAGGTATAAACTACTTGTTTACTACAAGCTGCTAACACCATAAGCGCGGTAACAATGGCTAGTCGCTGTAAATAAGTTCTCATAACCAACGCCTTACTTGCTGACAATAATCTTGATAAGGTTGACCAAATTTACCTTGTAAAATGCGCTCTTCTGGCATAATTTGAAAACGTTTTAAATACCAGCCAAATAACACCACTAAAAATAATGAAAAAGGGCTAGCTAAATACACAGAAAATGCCGCTAAACATAAGCTAAAACCAACATACATAGGGTTGCGCGTAAGCTGATAAATTCCCGAACTGACCAAACTTGAGCTAGCGTCCGGCTTGGTTGGATCAACAGTGGTTTGTGCTTTTTTGAAAGCGTAAACACCCAACAACGCGATTAAAATACCTGCAAACATTAATACCAACGCCACTATCAACGTTGCCGTGCTGGGTTGGATCACTTGTGGCAACAATGGCTGGCTAAACCAAATGGCAATGGCAAATATTAGCATTAATAAAACGGGGGGCACTTTTAGTTCTAACACTTTCATGGGGAGATTGTCTGACCTTTTTGTTAAGCATACTGAAAAGCGAGAATAATGTTTAGTGTTAGTCAGATTTTTCTTAAAAGCACACTAAGCAAATGCTTTATCAGCTACTGATAGTTTTTCTTAAACTGCGTCACTTTTTTTAGATAACGTCGAGATTCGGCTTTTGGGTGCTTGTTGGTTAACGCCCAAAAAACCGATTTGGGTTTTAATTGGTTGATATCTTTCATCGCGCGCGCTCTATTGTTATCAAAGGTTTTTAACACGTTACCTGCACCACCATTGTACGCAGAGATCACACTGTATTCTTTACTGGTATGGTTTTGTATTGCCTTTAAATATCGCGTTTGTAAAAGATGCAAATAAGCGGTGCCAATATCAATATTGGCTGAAGGAGTAAACAACAATTGTTTAGTTGGCTGACCGCTTTTATTTTTCACTTTTTGATAAACATCTCTGCCAGCAGTAGCCGGTACTACTTGCATCAAACCATAGGCATTCGCTCGGCTTACCGCATAAGGGTTAAAGCTACTTTCCGTTTCAATAATGGCATAAATCAAATCAGGTTTTACTCGGTAACGTTTAGCTGCTGCTAACACATAATCACTATACAACTGCTGGCGCAGATGTTGATGGTTATCCACTAAGTCAAAAGTTACTTGGTGAATATTGGATCGTTTTACCAGATTCTTGGCAACTATATGATTGGCAAATCGATTGGCTCGCCATTGATAGCGTATTGCACGTTGGTCTTGATCTAACACTTGGTTAAATAAAAAAGGCTGTGCGCCTAACTGGGGCGCTTGGCTTGAAAAAATATCATTAGCTCTAGGGTCAGCAGGCGTTAAAACGGTTGTCACTATCGCCTTTTTTAAGAAATGAACCGCTTGTTTCTTAGCGATGGTTTCAACGGTGACTTTTCCCGTAGCAAAATCAACAATGGCCCTGGCTTTGTAATCATTGCTGTATTTAACGTATTTTTTACTACTGGGTAATTGCACATGTTTTTTACCCCAGACACTTTCAACAAGTTGCTCTAAAGCGGCATAAGCTTGCTGAATTTGTTTAATGTCTGCGTTTATCGCTTTGTGGGTGCGTTCTGCTTGGATAATGACTTTATCAATACGCTTAGGATTATTTTTAACCTGTTTAACGAGTTGTTCAACATGGGGAGTGCTTTGACAACTCATTAAGCTGAGGCAAACGGCGATAATGGACAAATGTTTAAATGGCAAAACAAGCCTCTACAGACATCGAATGGCTTTTAATTAATTTATCTTATAGCGAGTTATCTTTGACACTTCAATGACTAAAGGCCAGTTATTTGCTTTCTTGTGTTAATGCTTCATATGAAACCACTTGATCGAGATTAAGTTCAATTGCTTCAATAAAGGCATTTTCAACCATAGAATAAATGGCGGCTGAGGTTGATATTTCCGTTTGGTTAAGTGTGCCTTCAATTGGCACTTGAGCGGCTACCGTTTTCTTTTCGTCGTTTTCTAAAATATTACCCAGAAGCTCGGTAATATTTTCAGCAAGTATAACAAAGGGGTTGTCGCCATCTTGAATAACATCTTCTTGCCAAGTGAATACATCAAGCTGATACACTCCTAGCTTTATGTAGCCATCAACATCGCCGTCTACGGCAGCTAGCTCCATGGCGCCGTCCACAATACCGCCTTCGATATCAAAAACTGTATAAAACTTAATAAGATTATCTAAATGATTAATAGGAAATTTTTCTACTGTAACATCAAGATCAAAATTAGGCTTTTCAGCGAAAGGATCAAAACCTGCTTCAATGGTAATGTTTGATTGGCCCATTAAATCTCCGGTGAGTTTTAATGCACCACTTAGAGAATTTTCAGTGTGTTTATCATTATTGATGTTTGTGATCAGACCGTAGATACCATCAATGTATGTGGTTTTGATGGCGCTTTCATTATCTGTTTTTAGAGTCATTTTACTATCAACTAAAACGATAGCATCAATAGAGAAGGGGGTAATATCGTTGGCAAGCTCTACCCAAGTTTTGCTTTTAGCAACATCCGTTGAGTCGGCGACAGTTTCGGGTTCTTGGTCATATATTGATAGGTCTAATTGGTACATGGTCATTGACGAAACAACTCGACCTTGAAATAACGCCGACCACAAAATGGAGATATCTAGCTCTTTCATGGATAAAAACGGCTGCTTATTATCATTAACATCGACAGAATAAAGCGCGATGTCTTCTATTTCATAGGCGCCGCGGTACAGGTGTAAATCAACATCACCGATATAGCCAGTAACACTGGATTGATTTGCTAGTGCTCTGTTAACGGTATATTTAACCGCGTATGGGGCAATCGCACGCAAAATCAGTAAAACCAAACATAAAATTAATAAGGTTTTAAGCCAAGTGGTATTGATTTTTTTACTTAAGATTTTCATTTGCATGCCGCCCCTAACAAACTTCAACTGGTTAGTTTTTAGCGATAACCCACACCGCATGGATAATGCCAGGAATGTAACCTAGTAAGGTAAAAAGCAAATTCAGCCAAAATGCTCCTTTAATTCCAACTTGTAAAAATACACCTAACGGCGGTAATAAAACTGAAAAAAGTATGCGTATAAAATCCATGGATTGCTCCTTATTAAAATCGTGTGTTTTGAAATTTAATTGAAGAGTTTAGGTATGCCGCTTACTGAGTTAAGTAAGCGGCTATAACATAACAAGAATTAGCTTTTGTTATGCAGTCACCTCTTGAAGGTGTTTCATGTCGTCGTGACAAACTTGCATACGAATTTGAATGCGCAGTAAGGTTTCTTTTAATTGTGGAGGCATTACGTTTTTCAGCGATTTATCAATAGCCTCAAGGACTTTATCTTCCACTTCTTCCAATTGTGAAATATAAGTATGTTCAGTGTCTGAGCTGACCAAAGCCAATACTTTCGTGTACGCTGCGCGTAATTCTACAGATAACGCACTATCTTGTTCTGGCTCCCCTTTGTCTGCCATCACATAATTTTGTAACTCGGTTACCGCTTTATGTTTCTCCGTTAAATTTTGATCAAATATGCGAATCAATTCATGGTTGTCTAATTTACTTTTAGCTTCACCGTAAAAGTCGATACCACTGTTTAATACTTTAATTAAATGCTCAACATGGCTTAAGTCATAGTTTGAGTTATTCATTTTATCCTCCGTGTTTTAAGTGATTCTATTTCATGAGAATGACTCTCAACCTAGAGGTTGCAGATGATATGCCACAAATTATAATCAATAAAAACAATGTGTTATTTATCTTTTGTTTTTAAGGCATGTAATAGTTACTTGGTCATTTATAAACTTTACTTAGTTCTTTTTATCTCATTTTAGCTTCCTGTAAAAACTACAACGCTACTGAAAATAATTCACATTAACAGATACATTTCTAACAAAGGAGTATGATTAAAATGTTGAAATATAAAAGAAATATTGTTTTGGCATGCATTCTGTAACGTGAAGGTCGGACATTCAATTTAAGGAGAAAAATGATGAAACGCACAATTATTTCACTAGCAATGTGTTCAGTATTAGCAACGACAGCAGTACAAGCGAAAGACAATAGTTGGGAAAAAGGTGCACAAGATGCATGGATAGATGGTAAAGCAGAAGCGACTTTACTGTTCAACACTAACTTGAACTCTTTTGACATTAATACTGATGTTAAAAACGGTGTAGTGACGCTAACAGGTAAAGTTGAGCACAGTGTTGATAAAAAGCTTGCCTATGAATTAGTCGCTGGCATTGACGGTGTAAAATCAGTTGATAACAAAATTACTGTTTATAAAGAGAAAGACAGTAAAGAAGTAGAAAAAGAGCGTGGTATGGAAACATCAGCGTTAACTGACGCAAAAATCGCAACTGTGATTAAAACACGCTTGTTATTCGATTCGGATATCACAGGTACAGATATCGATGTAGACGTTAAAAACGCTAAAGTAACCTTAACAGGTAAAGTCGATTCTTCTTCTGAAAAACAACTTGTCCTTAACATCGCAAAAAATGCCGATGACGTTAAAGACGTTGAAGACAAGCTAAAAATTGTTAAGCAATCTTAAAAAATAAGGAGTAGTGCTGGTAACAGCACTACTCCTTCCTTCCGTTAGACCGCAAAAAAGAATATATATCACTAAGGAGAAGTTATGCCTTCAATTAAATCATTTCCCGCTATTTCATTAGGATTATTACTAGGTTTATCAAGCACTGCAGTGCTCGCTGACGACAATTATTTTGAGTTTATGAACGACACTAAAGTTTATACAGGTGTAGGTTACGGTCAGTATTCTTTTCAATGGAAAGACAGATCAAATGATACCAGCTTCGACGATGACGCAGCGATGATCAAGGCTTATATCGGTGCGGCATTTAACCCATATATTAGTACCGAACTTGCTTACTTAAATTTTGATGAAGTGAGTGATTTTGACAACACAGCCGAGTTCGATGGTTATTCTCTTGCTTTACGTTTTTCTGCGCCGCTAAACGAAACTGTTGCTTTATACGCTAAGGGCGGCTGGATGGAATGGGATACTGACTATAAAACCCGTATTCCTGAAGTTGGGGCAATCACTGGCAGTGACAGTGGTGGAGATTGGTTTTACGGTGTAGGTGCTGGCTTAGCGCTTACCCAAGATATTAACGTGCGTCTTGAATACGAACGTTATGAGATAGATCAGCATATCAACCCAGACATGGATGTAGCATCTATTTCTGTTGAATACGTATTTTAATGCTCGCTTTTTAACAACACTTCCTTCCTGTTGTTGTTCCCTCTGCTTCCCCAGCAGAGGGTTTTTTATTTCTAGACTTAAAAATATTGCCGGAGAATGACCTACTTTTGGGCCAAATAAACAATAAGTGTAAACAAGATATTTCCCGATTTTTTTATCTGCTGGCGCTCACATAAAAATCGATAAAATCCAATCATAGGCGATGTGTCATTTTCGTTATTTCCCAAGGTTGTAACTTTTACAACTAGCGTATAAACCCTACAAGTACAAAATATTGAAGATATTTTAAGTTGTTGTATTTAAAGGGATAAAAAGTTGGCAAACACGTTGCATTGTCTATAAGTGATTTTAATGACTTATCAAAAAGGAGATATGTATGAGTAATCAAACTAGCCCATCAAAGTCAGAAAATAATCCTGCGCCTAAAGCGAATGGTCGCGATTCATCACATCCTGTTGCAGACCAAATTGCTAGCACACTTCATGCGTCAGTGGATTCACTACACCAATCAGCAGCGACTACAGAATCTTCACTACGTGATAAACAGGTAGCTTCGGGTAAAGCGTTTGACCAGAAGCGCAAAGCATTTGAAAAGAGCTGGAATACCTCAGGTGTGAAAAAGTATGCGGTTGAAAACCCAGTAAAAACAGCGGGTATCGCTTTTGGTATTGGTATGCTTGCTTCAATGTTATTAAGGAAGAAATAACATGGAAAAAAATTCTCATCATCATGAGAACCACACACAAGCCGGTGAGCGATCCCCTTCGCTCACCGAGCTTCGCCGTGATGGCACTGTGTTGATAGCGGCTTATAAAAATTTAATTAAATCTCACTTAAAGTTAATGGGTAATCGACTAAGAGTGAATCTTAAAACTTTATTTATATCACTCGCTATCATCTGGTTTTCTCTCATTCTGGCGACCTGTGTTTGGGTGAGCTTAAATGTGATGTTGTCATACGGCTTGATCCAAATAGGTATGCACTGGCTACTGTCCACTGTGTTGGTACTTAGCCTTAACATTGTTGGTATACGGTATTTACTTAAAACAGGTGTGGTATTGTTCAATCAGAGCTTAAGCCAGCTAACGTCAGTATTTGATATTCAATAATCGTGACTTGGAGAAATGATGACAAGATTAGCAAAATACATTACCAGTAAGCTTCAACAAGAGCTAAGACCTGCTAAAAAAGATTTGGTGTTAGCGCAGCAGCTTAAACAATATTATCAGGATCGCGGTGAGCAGACTGCTAAGTCAGTGCTCAGCTCTCCACAAGGATTGGCCGTTAGCTTTTTACTTGGTGCGTTAACAGCCCGATATGGAAGATTTGGTGCACTTCGACAACTGGTATTATTAAAACGGCTCTACTTAGGCATGTTAGTTTAAATAAGTAGACGTTTGAGCTGTCGAATAAGTCATTCGATTTACGGCTTTTATCATATCAATAACCTTAATCTTTCTCGTCTGTCATTTGTTGCAACAACCAAGTTGAAAAAGTACTGAACGTTGCCTTCTGCCATGAGCGATGTGGTGCGACTAAATAATAGTTATAACTTGTTGTAATCTCGTTTTCTGTCAATCTAATCAACTGCCCTTGAGCAATATCATCTTGCACCATTTTATGCCAGCCTAACGCAATTCCCTGTTTCAATTTGGCTGCCAAGGTAGCCATTGAAACGTGACTAAATGACATTTGGCTTAAATGGTTTGGTTTTTCAATAGCAAAATGCTTAAACCAGTCTAACCACGTGACACCGCCAGGTTCATCTTCAATACCTGCTTTGTAACTGAGTAACTTATTACTTTTTAATAAGTTATCTAAAGCACTATGGTCATTGTTAGCTGCGAGATCAGGGTGACAAACCGGGTAGACTTTTTCTGAACTCAAATACAAAGCCTGATTGACACGATAATCTCCTGCGCCAAAATGAATATGCCCGTCAAACTGACCAGTGGTGAAATCTACGAGTTGATCAACAGCCGTTATCTCTAACTCTATATGAGGAAATTTATCGGAAAAATCTTTTAAGCGTGGTATGAGCCACAGCTGGCATAACGAAGGAATAACCGCAATGACCAACTTTTCATTTTGACTGGCAAATTGACTCTGCATAATACCGTGTTGAATATTTCTTATGCCAGACAAAGCATGTCTAAATAAAGATTGCCCAGCTAATGACAAGCTCACTCCCTTTGATTGTCGAATAAATAGCGTGACACCCATCTGGCCTTCTAACAGTTTCATTTGGTGGCTAACGGCACTTGGCGTAATGTGCAGCACTTCTGCAGCTCGTGTAAAACTAAGCTCTTTGGCCACGACGGTAAAAGTGTGTATTGCTGAATATGAAATGTTGTTCGTCATTGTGGTGTGAGTAATCCTCATGTGAGATTGAAATATTATCGCTTCTTCAAAGTAAAACTATCAAGCCATAATAGTGTCATTAAAAATACTCATAGTGACTGGAGAATTTATGGCAAGTTACACTGCTAAGATCGTGTGGCAAAGGCAATATGATGAAACTTTTGTCGATTGTAAATACAACAGGGCGCATTGGTGGGAATTTGATGGCGGCGCCAAGGTAGCAGCCTCAGCGTCTCCCCATATTGTCCCTAAACCGTATTCTGTAGAGGAAAATGTTGACCCTGAAGAGGCATTTGTTGCTTCGTTATCAAGCTGCCATATGTTGTTATTTTTACATATCGCTGCACAGAAAGGGTTTGTTGTAGAAAGTTATATTGATGATGCTATTGGCGAGATGAAGAAAAATGAGCAAGGCAAAATCAGTATAACCAAAGTGATGCTTCGCCCAGATATTCTTTTTTCGGGAGATAAACAACCAACCATCGAAGATCTGAAAATTATGCATCATCAATCACATGATGAATGTTTTATTGCAAACTCAGTTAAAACAGAGGTGGTGACTGAGATTTTGTTTAAACCTTAGAACATTTAGCCAACATTGGTCGCCAAATGTTTTTCTTTGTTGTTTGATGATGTGTTTTTTAACCGTGATAAACTATAAATTCTAGAAATTGGTGTGATGTTATGACGGGCATACCAATTAAAGTTTGCCATGGTGTGTACTTTAGTGTGATTAGGTTTACAGCGCATATAGTCCTCTAAAGATTTAATAAGCTGGCTTGTTGATGAAAGTAATAAAAAAGCTCACGGTGTAACGATGACAACCGAGAGCTTTTTTGTCGCTCAAATGCTGATTAACAGTCTTTATCTTTTGCATCGACGCCTTCTTTAACTTTTTCGCAGGCATCTTCTACTGCGTTACCCGCATCATCGACCATTTCATCAATGTGCTCGCCAGCTTCTTCTGCTGAATCATCTGAACATGCACCTAAACCTGCAGTAACAAATAGTGCTAATAGTGTGGCTGAAAGTGTCTTTTTGTTTAACATGTGTTTCTCCTTAAATTGTTAAAATGATTAAATCGTTAAAACTTTTGTTTAAGCCCTTGGCGCTTTGCCCCGAATGGCGTTGGCAACCAAAGAAATTGCCAATAACACAACAAAGATAAAAAAGATTATTTTTGCTATACCTGCTGCTGCGCCTGCGATACCAGAAAAACCAAAAATTGCTGCAACAATAGCGATGACAAAAAATGTTAGTGCCCAACCAAGCATAATAAACCTCCATTTAGTGAATTGTTTGTCTTCGATATGGATATAGCGGTTATTATGCCAAAAGTTAAAAATCCAATTTAAACAAATGGTTATTGATTTTTCATGAGCGTTTCAAAAGAAAACTATTTTCATTTAATGAAAAGTTTACATGGTATAAATGTAAAACTTGCGTGATGATCAACTAGAGAACTCAAAATAAAGTTAATTCAATTGGTATAGCTTTAGTTATTGTTTTCTCAGCCGATAAATCAATAAACGCTTTTTACATGGACGTCGAATGGAAATTAGAAAGGAAAACTTGTCAATCTCCCAGCCCCTTCGCGAGAGGGCTAGGCACAGCGCTGAGGTTACTAATGACAATTCAGCAAACTCAGAAAATGTACAAGAAAAAGATAAACAAAAAGAGCCAGAATACATTTTTTCAAAACAACTCGATAACGAAGCTGCTGCGTATAAAGAAGGTAATGCAACCTTTAAAGATGATTATGAATCGTTAGAAAAAGCTATCGAGATAGTCAGAGCGTTAGCGCTACGTTTGCGAGAGAAAATCAACAAACTAAAAAATCCAACGGTAAATATTAAAAGTGACCACCCCATTGAAAGTTCTGGAAATTCAAGGGTTGCAGCAGGTATTAAAGCCTATCATGATGAATCATCAAAAAGTGAAGTAGAAGCCTTAGAGCAACAATTAAGCGAATATGAACGTCAAGAAGCGGAACTAAAGCTTAATATGTTAAATATGATAATTGAAGAAAGAAAACGGCTCGATCGATTAACATAATTTATCAGTAGCTAGAAATAGCGGAATCACCAGTGATTCGGTCGTGGCTATATTTTCTTTGTTGGATGTAATGTAAAGAATCTAGAAAAGAAGAGTGGGGTGGCATATGGGATTTCAATCACCCACGCAAAAATGGCAATAGCGGAATCACCAGTGATTCGGTCGTGGAAACTGTATCGTAGTAGATTAATTGATGAAAGCTAAGAAGAAAAGAGTGGGGTGGCATATGGGACTTGAACCCACGACAACTGGAATCACAATCCAGGGCTCTACCAACTGAGCTAATGCCACCACTGATATGTTTCGAAAATTGGGCATTTCCGAAAAGTGCGCGAATTCTATAGTAAAGCCCGTATGATGACAAGTGTTTTGGCTGAATTTTCTAAAAATTTGTTACACTGTAAATAAAGGCCAACTGAACCTAAAGTAAGTAATAATTTGCTACGCTTTTGTTATTACACAAAGGGATTAATCATGTCACTTGAAAAGATCGCTGAGGCGTTAAAAGCGTCACAAAACAAAATACCGCCAGTTGAGCAATGGAACCCCGATTATTGTGGTGAAATTGACTTAGAAATTAAACAAGACGGCAGTTGGTTTTACAACGGCACGATATTTAAACGTATGTCATTAGTGAAGTTGTTTGCCTCTGTATTAAAACGAGAAAACAACGATTATTTTTTAGTCACGCCGGTAGAAAAAGTAAAAATTCAAGTTGAAGACTATCCCTTTCTAATTACACAGTGGCAATGGTTGGATAGCGAACAAACAGTAATGCAGTTAACCACTAACCTTGACGATAAATTCATTTTGGATAACGAACATCCTGTTACCATCACTGATGATGGTTTGTTAACTGTTATCGTAAGACGTAATCTGATGGCAAAGGTGCATCGAAATGTCTATTATCAGTGGATTGACCTTGCTAAAGAAACCATGATTGACGGCCAAAAAGCACTGGCATTTACCAGCCAAAATTGTCAAATAAATATAGGTTTTTTGGAGTAAGCCGACAACGTTACGACTAATTGCTGCCGGCTAGGTTGGGGATTGGTTCAATGGCAACGCTAAATGACGCGTGAAAATCGTTGCTGATTAATGTGCTGTTTCATGTATGAGTCAAAGGTCATACATATAATTCGGATCAGCAGGCGCGCGCGTTGATGCACTTTGATATCTTTGTCTGAAATTTCAATTAAGTCATCATCGATAAAACACGATAACATGTTAATGTCTTGTTCAAAGTATTGAAAAAAGTCGATCTGATATTTTTGATTAATGTGTTCAATATCTAGATACATATTACACATGAGTTCACGAATCACCTCACCACGTAAGCTATCATCTTGACTTAAGGTTAAGCCTTTAACAATGGCGTGACCCTGTTGGTCAATTTGTTGATAATACGCTTTTAAATCTTTTTCATTTTGGCTGTAACAGTTACCAATAGCACTGATAGAAGACACACCCAAACCGAGTAAATCGTAATTACCGTGTGTGGTATACCCTTGAAAGTTACGGTGCAATGTACCATAGCGTTGAGCAACTGCTAGCTCGTCATCCGGTTTGGCAAAATGGTCCATACCAACAAACTCGTAGCCATAATCGGTTAAGGTTTCTATCGCCTGCTTCATTAAGGCAAATTTTTCGCTAGCATTTGGCAACCACTCGTCACGCAATTTACGTTGTGCGGCGAAGCGGCTAGGTAAGTGTGCATAACTAAACAGCGAAATGCGGTCGACGTCCATGTCTTTTGCTTGTTTCAAAGTACGTGCAAAAGTTTCAGGTGTTTGGTGTGGCAAGCCGTAAATCAAATCAACGTTGACCGAACGAAAACCAATATTTTTTGCATGAGCAATAAAGTCAGCAATAAACTCAGTTGATTGGGTACGGTTAATGGCTTGCTGTACTTTCTCATCAATATCTTGTACACCAATACTGATGCGATTAAACCCAAGTGTTCTTAAATGGTCGGCATAATCTAAGGTGATTTCTCGAGGGTCAATTTCAATGCTCATCTCTAATGTGCAAGCAAAATTGAACGCTTGTTTAAGCGTATTAATTAATAGTGATAGTTGAGCTTTTGTTAAAAAGCTTGGTGTGCCACCACCTAAATGTAATTGCTTTATTTTGTAGCGTGAAAATAACTTAGCTTTTTGCTGAATTTCTTTAAACAAATATTCTAAGTAAGTATCTGCTTTACCTCTATGTCTGGTCACTACCTTGTTACAGCCGCAGTAGTAGCACAATGAATGGCAAAATGGGATATGAATATATAGAGATAACTCGTTATTTTCTGACGCGTTAACAGCTGTTTCAACAGCTGTTGCATTGAAACTGTCGTTGAATTCGAGCGCGGTTGGGTAAGACGTATATCTTGGTCCGCTGGTGTTGTATTTTTTTAACAGTGAAGGGTCAAAAAATTGCTCGGTTTTCATCAAGGTGTCCAATGGTTAATCACCAAGCAATTATATCGAAAAGCGCGTCCGCGTTATTTGATCAGGCGCAAAGTTTTAATGCGCTTGTTGTAAAACACTCACTCTTTCATTGGCATATTGATGCAATTGTTCCAAGTCGTTGTGAATGGCTGGCGCTAAACGACTTTCTTGTTTCATTCGCTCAAGATCGAGCTTCATGCGTGCTTTTTTCTCTAATTTTTTACGCTCTTCCAAAATTGGCATGTGTTTAATTTCGTTATACAGCTCAAAAATATTAGGAAACTGTTGCGATAACTCACTTGAGGTTTTTAATGAGTCTAACAATACGCTTAATCGCCAGCACCCTTCAGAGAGATCACACTGTTCTTCTTTCATCGCGCGAACAATAATGATGACACTGTCTAGCACTTTTTTGTCGTGCTGTTTTAAACGCTGTTGATGTGCGACTTCCGCCTCTTGTTGCTGCTGTTGCTGTCGTTTAACTTGTTTTAGCAACATGCCAGCATAAAACGCCAAACCAGCAATAATCAAAGCACCAGCAATAGATAAATAAAGCCAAAAATCAGTCATACTTTACTCTAGATTATTGATACTCGGAAAAATCAGTTTTATCCAATTTGTCCCATAAGCTATCTTCATCAAGCTCTTCTTCGCTTGATTCGGTATCTTCCTCTACTGGTAGCTGTGCAGAAAGCGTTTCGTGGCGTTCCATTAACTCATTGTAATAATCAACTTCTTGCTCTGTTAACTCAATGTCATCTTCTTGTTTTGCAATGATGGCCAATAAAGCTTCGTCTTGCTCTATTTCAGCAATTTGAGCAGAGATAGATTTTGTTTCATCTAACACTCGAATAGCTGCAATACCAGCAGTTGCTGCTGACTTTGTAGATTTCTTGTTCGGCTTAAGTTGAGACATTACTGCAGGTACGCCTAAATCAATCGGCTTTTTACTACCCAATCTAGGATCTTTATTATCCTTGGCGCCATGTTGATTGCGCTTGTTGGCTACGGCTTCTTGTTGGCGGTTACCTGGTTTATTACCGGTTTGTTTTTTCGGCTTTTTATCTCTTAACTCAGCAATTTGCTGCTTTTCTTTTTTAGACAATCTTGTCTTTGCCGCCTCTTGTGGTGGCTTTCTGGTTTTCTTGTGACGAGTCATGATCGCGCTCTATGGAATAGACATTAATGGTATATATTTTACGTAGAATAGGGGCTAATTGGTACAACTAGCTTGGTATTTTTTTAGACAAATAAAGAAAACGATGGCAATGCCATCGTTTTTGGAGGGTTTATCAATGTGCTATGACAATTAAACCTCAAATATCGTACAGGTTTTCCTTACCTAACTAGTACAGTCCCTGTAGTCTGACAATGTCCTGAATGTTGTTATTTAGCTTCCCTTAATGTTTCTTTTTCTCGGTCAATCCTGACACTTTTTTACGGCTTTCCTTACGCCCACCTGGACTCAAAGTCATCTTCCTGATGCAGAGTAAACCATCCATATTCGAATATGACATACGCAGAGGTATGTTTTGCTTCCTTAGCTCATTATCCTTGTTGTCTGCTACTCTCCAGTAGCTGCCCTTACTTTACAGCACTTAGAAGTGAAGGCAAGTAATAAAGTGATTGAAAATTACCCGAATTGGTTAAATTTTGGTTAACACAATGTTTTACAAACAGAAAAATATTTTTACAAATATCACTTTAATCGTTAACACCTTTTAGTAATGGTCAATGTCTTACAAAAGTAAACGTCAAAAACTCACAAGCAACTTGAAATCTATAGTGTCAAAGAGTTAAAAAGGCACCTAAAGGTGCCTTTTTATCGTTAAACTTGCGATTGATTGCTTTAATTCAATTGGTATTAGTCGTGTTCATGTAACCAAGCGGCATGTTTTGGTGCTCGTTTAGTCTGTGACCACTCTTCAATCATGTCGTGTGCAACTTCATTAAGTTGCTTGTATTGCTCAGGTGTACCAATATCTGCAGCTAGCTCTAAACGGTGACCACTTGGATCAAAAAAGTAGATTGATTTAAAAACACCGTGGTGTACTGGGCCTAGAACATCTACGCCTTTTGATTGTAATGATTCTTTAGCAGCAACTAGTGCATCAACGTCGGCTACTTTTAATGCTAAATGTTGTACCCAAGCTGGCGTATTTTGATCTCGACCCATTTCTTCACTGTTTGGTAACTCAAAGAAAGCCAATACATTACCCATGCCTGCATCTAAAAAGATATGCATATATGGATCTGGCGCTTTAGTAGAAGGAACTTCATTTTCTGCAATGGCTAAAACCAAGTCCATATTCAGTTTATCTTTGTACCATTCAACTGTTTCTTTGGCGTCTTTGCAGCGATACGCTACATGATGTACTTTTTCAATTTTAATCATGATCAGGCTCTCATTAAGTTGATTGACACTATACTAAGCTAAAAGTAACAAATGTTACTAGTTGCTTACTCAATAGGTTAATTACTGAGTGTTGTCTATTCTTTACAGTGATTGTATAGCTCTGGGTTTATATGATGTTACGCCATTTAGCACTCAAGGATTGATCGAACTCTTTTATCGTTATTCCAGATAGTGGTGAATCGATAAAGCCTAGCTCTGACTGCAATAATTGGTCGTCTCTAAAAAAATGACAGTTGACCTTTTGCCCTTCAGGTAAATGATTAGCCAGTGCAGCTATGTTTTTTTCAGTCATTTTTAAATTATCAACAGCAACAAGTATATCGTCTACCGCAAGTCCAGCTTTGGCGGCAGGTGATTGTTCAACCACTTGCGTAATTTTTAATCCCAATGGTTGAGCTTTAAAATGTGCGCCTAAAAATGCATGGTAATCTTGGGTGGATTTTGTTGCTAAATCGTTTAACTTCTCAAATTTTGCCGCAGTAAAGTCTGTGCCAAAGCGTTTTAAAATATCTGCTACTGGCAAGCGCTTGGCGCTATGCAAAATATCATTAAATGCTTCACTTATATCTTCGCCACACAGGATGTTGGCAATGTTAATAAAATCTTCTTCGCTGGTGCCTTGTTGTGGTCGACCAAAATGGATCCACAATTCACGCATTAATTGGTCTAAGCTATATTGTCCATTTGACTTTTCTCTGATGGTTAAATCAAGCCATAGAGCAATTAAACTGCCTTTTGTGTAATAACTGACAATATGGTTTAGTGCATCAGGTCCTTGCTGATAAAACTTAGTCCAAGCATAAAAGCTTGATTCGGTAACGGATTGTTTTAACTCGCCTTCGCCTCGAAAAACACGCGTTGCCGTTTTTGCTAAAATCGTAAGATAATCTTCAAACGATATGATGCCGGCTCGGTACAATGAAAAATCATCGTAATAAGATGTGATACCTTCATAAGCCCATAATTGAGTCGTGTATGATGGCGCTGACAAATCGTATGGCACAAATGCTTTAGGCTTTATACGGCAAACATTCCAAGCGTGAAAATATTCATGTGAACACAACGATAAAAAGGTTTTGTAATCATCGGTGAGTTCCTGCGGTTTTTGAGGGTTGGGTAAGTCAAAACGACTGGCTTGTAAAATAGTTGAATTTTTATGTTCTAAGCCGCCAAAACCGGATTCCAGCAAGTGTGTGATAAACCAGTATTCCTTAAATGGCGCTTCTCCAAATAACGAAATATGATGTTGACACAATTTGGCTATATCACTTGCCATGCGTTGCATGTCACCATAATGTTTACTGGTGAATACCAAATGGTGAGTGACGCCTTCTACTTGAAAATCTATATGGCTGAAATCGCCAATTGCAACTGGGCAGTCAATTAATTCGGCATAATCATCGGCGACATATTGGCCAAAAGTAAAACATTCTGTGGACTTGGCTCGACGCATACCTGTTGCTACTCGCCAGTTTGATGCATGTATAGGAGCAGTAATTTCCAGTTCACAAGGCGAATCTTGTTGAGATTCAACACAAATAAACGTAGAGCTGCCATTAAAAAAGCCTCTTTCTTGGTCTAGATAAGCAGTTCTTACCGATAGGTCAAAAGCATATACTTGATAGCTAACTTTAACTTCACCCGTTACGTTGTTCAGTTGCCAAGTTTGTTTATCAATTAACTCTATTTCAACAGGTTTACCCTCGTTGATGGCCTTAAAATTGACAACATTTTTCGCAAAGTCACGGATCATATAGCTGCCCGGTAGCCAAGCAGGTAAGCTCAGCTTTTCACTGGAATGTTTTGCGGTAAATATGATTGAAACATCAAAAAGATGTTCATTAACTTGGTTGGGAGAAATTTGATACTTGATGGTCATAATATTGAAGGTTTTAAGGTGATAACTTGGTTATACCTCAAACCTTCAAAAGATCAATAGCTGCAAGAAGTAGTTAAACGAGAATGACGGTTTTATCGCCATTTAGACAAACGCGTTGCTCGGCATGCATTTTTACAGCGTGGCTCAATGCCGTTGCTTCAAGATCGTGTCCCATATGCACCATTTGTTCGATGGTAAAGGTATGATTGATGGGTTTTACTTCTTGCACAATGATAGGGCCTTCGTCTAAATCTGCAGTAACGTAATGTGCTGTTGCACCGATGACTTTAACCCCACGTTGATGCGCTTGATGATAAGGACGAGCGCCTTTAAAGCTAGGTAAAAAGGAATGGTGTATATTAATGGCGCGGCCTTTTAGCTGTTCACATAAATCATCAGACAGAATTTGCATATAACGGGCTAAAATGAGTAAGTCAGCTTGGTAGTCTTGAAACACCTTCATTAGTGCTGTTTCTTGGGCAGGTTTGTTGCCGTTTTCCATTGGAAGGAAATGATAGTCAACACCGTGCCACTCAACAAGAGAACGGCAATCTTCATGGTTGGAAACTACGGCAACGATATTGACTGGCAATGCACCAGCTCGCCATTTTGTTAATAAATTAACTAAGCAATGTTCATATTTAGACACTGCAATAACGACATTAGGCACACTTTCTTGTTGGCGTAAGCGAAACTGTAAGTTCAAAGGTGATGCAAGTTCCTCAATACCCAAACGAAATTCGTCAATGCCTACTGTCATATTCCGGTCATCAAAAGCGATGCGAGAAAAAAAGGTTTCTGTGTATGGATCACTATATTGAGCTGTTTCCGTTATAAACGCTCCGTGTTCATATAAATTCTGTGAAACTTTTGCGAGTACACCAGTATTGTCTGGGCATTGCCAAGTTAAAATATAGTGATTAATGTCTGTCATCGCACTTCCTCCTGTTAGCATAATGAGTGTGCCAGCTTTTTGAGCTGATGTATCAGAACATTTTGTTGTTCAGTTAGAAACGCTTGGAATAACCGGTGCCTTACTGTTTGGAGAGTTTAATTTACATTTGCATTAATCTTTATAAAACAAAGATTTGATTCTGGTAAAAATTGCTGGTCATGTCTGTTGGCTAAAACTTAACACAGTGGTAATGTAATAGATCACTAAATCTAATAATTACAAGAGTGATGTCCCCGTGTTACAGCTTAAATTTGCCCATAAAATTATCTTGGTCAGTGTCGTTTTATTGATTTTGGCACTTACGGCTTCTACTACCATTAACTACATTTCTCTCAAACAAGGTACTCAAACTAACCTAAATCGAGCCATTGACGAAATTGGTCATTCGGTTGCGGGTAACATTGCCAACTGGTTAGGTGGAAAACTGCAGATTGTACAAGCCATTGCACAAAACACTAAGTCTGATGATGATACTGAAACTATGTTAGATGCTGTTCAACAAGCGGTTAAATCAGGCAAGCTTAAAAACACCTACATTGGGGTGGAAAGTACAGGTCAGTTTATTCTCGATGACCTGACTATACAGCTCCCTGCGGGATTCGATGCACGTCAGCGCCCTTGGTATTTGTTGGGTAAAAATAACAACGCCCCTTCATTCACTGAAACTTATTTAGACGCCACGATAAATCAGCAAGTTATTTCTGTTGTTGCGCCTGTATATGATAACGGCCGTTTCTTGGGCGTTGCTGGTGGCGATATTTTTCTTGATGCCATTGCAGAAATACTTAATGAAATTGACTTTCTTGACTTAGGGTATGCTTATTTGGTGACCGCTGAAGGTAAAATTTTAAGCCACCCAAATATCGAGATGGTCAATAAAAATATTAGTGAAGTTTTAGGTGCAAATGTTTCTTTTAATTCTCAATTAAAAGAGCTAGATGACAACATTGTCTCTTTTATTCCTATCAAAGGAATCGAGTCGGTTAACTGGTATGTAGGTGTTATTTTAGATCGTGAAAAAGCATACCAGCCGTTAGTGTCCGCACGAAATACCGCGATTGTAGTGGGCATTATTAGTTTGCTAGTGACTGTCGTGTTGTTACAAGTGTTGTTTAATCACTTAATGAAACCTATTTACCGTTTAAATGCCGCTATTAAAGATATCTCTGAAGGTGATGGCGACCTAACCCAACGACTCACCATAGACAGCCAAGATGAAATTGGTCAGTTGTCAGCAAACTTCAATGGCTTTATTGAAACCGTACATAACTCAATGAAACAAGTGAAGTTATCAGCCCAAGCGCTCGAGCAGCATATTGAGCAAGTAAGACAAAGCGCTTATTCAGGTATTCAGATGGCGGAGCAACAACTAAGCCGTGGTACTAACGTCTCTAGCGCTATTACTGAATTAAATAGTTCGTCGACTGAAATATCATCTAATGCTAACAATGCTTCCGAATTAACTTCAGCCATTCGTGCTCAATCGCAAGAAGGGATGGCAGCGCTTAATGCTAATATCGATTCAATTAAACAGCTTTCAAGTACCATGCAAAGCTCCAGTGGTGACATTGAAAAGCTTAGAGCCAATGCGCAAAACATTGCCAGTATATTAGATGTAATCATGGGGGTTAGCTCACAAACCAACTTACTTGCGTTAAACGCAGCGATTGAAGCTGCTCGTGCTGGCGAAGCAGGCAGAGGCTTTGCGGTAGTAGCTGATGAAGTTAGACAACTGGCACAACGAACTCAAGAAGCTGCCACTGAAATTGAAACCATGATAGAGAACTTGCAGCAAGGTACAGTGTCCGTGGTTGATTCTATGGAGCAAAGCCAATCAAACAGCACGGAAAGTGTTGAGAAAGCCAATATTGCTGATGAGAGAATGCAAGCGATTGTGATGTCGTTGCAAGATGTTGATAATGAAAACCATGCTGTTGCCGAAGCAACTCGTCAGCAAAGTGATGTGATTAAATCAATAGATGAAGACATTATGCAATTGATGGAATTAAACCAGCAAAGTGTCAATAACTTACAACAAACCGATCAAGCGTGTGATAGCTTGCAGGATGAATTTTCTGGCTTAAATGAATTGGTCAGCAAGTTTAAAGTATAAACATTTTTATTAATGACTATACCTAGCGCTTTGAAAACCGAGCGCTTATTACTACGCCAGTGGCAGGAAGGAGACTTCCCGAAATTTGTCGAGATGGGAAAGGATGCTGATGTTATGCGGTATTTTCCAGCAAAATTGACCGAAAAAGAAAGCAATGCCATGGCTTTAAAGATTCAATCTCTCATTCATGAGCGCGGTTGGGGTTTTTGGGCTGTGGAGTTGCTAGAGCAAGAAAGTTTTATTGGTTTTGTGGGCTTACACGTACCCAAAAGTAACTTGCCTTTTAGTCCTTGTGTTGAAATTGGCTGGCGGTTGGCAGCAAAGCATTGGGGAAAAGGATATGCTACAGAAGCGGCCAACGCAGCACTCAAATTTGCCTTTTCTGAGCTAGATATAGTCCAAGTTGTCTCTTTTACCTCGATCATAAACACCCCATCTCAACAAGTAATGCGTAACCTTGGTATGTGTCACGCTGGAAATTTTACACATCCAGATGTTTCGAAAGATAGTCCATTAGCTGAACACGTTTTGTTTAAAATATCACAAGATGAATGGTCAAGATTGAATGCATAAATGCTTAAGAACTTGCAGTTAGCCACTGCTCAATTTCAACAAACAACAGGTCTAAATTACTGCATAACTTCAATATTGATTGGTGAACGTCACTTTGTTCTGAAGAAAGCTCTTGTAAACAATCATTTAAAAGTTGTGTTAAATACTCATGATGGAACACATTGAGAATATCTGTTAAGTGCATTACATCATTTTTTAGTTTTAATCTGTCTTTTAAATCTAAGTGGATTAATAATTTGTCTTTTTCATTTGGCCATTTAGCCATAAATTCAGTCAGTACCACATTGATTTTGGTGAAGTCATTCGGGTAAGCCCTTTCAATGTCCTGTGGGCGAAAAACAAGGTAGTTCTGATTTACTGATTCAACCGTTGACGAGCGATATTGCTTTTTCTTTTGCAAGGCGCGGTAAGCATGATTTAACTTGTCAGTAATTTCCTCTTGAGGGCAAGGCTTAGCCATATAGTCGTCAAAGCCAGCGGCTAAACATTTTTCAGCTGCACCGCTCAATGCGTCAGCTGTAACCGCAATCAACCAAATGGGCGCGGTGTAGGTGCTAGAGATATGTTTAGCTAATTCAAAACCATCCATATTAGGCATATGACAATCGGAAATGATAATGTCGTAAGGATGTTCTTCATGTTTAACCAACGCCTGCACACCATCTTCAGCAACATCAGCGTTTATGCCCAATCTCGCCAACTGCGCGGTTAATACTTTAACGTTAACTATATTATCTTCAGCAACTAACACACGAACGGCGTTAAAGCGATCATCATATGGGCTGTTAACGGCTCTGCTATTTTTTCTTCTATCTTCTGTTTCGCGCTCAAATTCAGCTTCTTTTAGTGTAAGTTCAAAATAAAACTCACTACCTTGTTCTGGTGCTGATTTGACCTGAATTTGACTGCCCATGGCTGAAACTATTTCGTGACAAATACTTAGCCCTAATCCCGTACCGCCAAACTTACGTGTAATATCTGTGTCGGCTTGAGTAAACGGTGAAAACAACAGCTTTTGTTTGTCGGGTGAAATGCCAATGCCGGTGTCTTTAACTGATATGCGTATCGTGTCAAAAATATCTAACTTATCAGCACGTTGAGAAACCCTTTGAATGCTAAGCGTAATTGAACCCTTTGCGGTAAATTTTATTGCGTTGCTGATCAAATTATTCAGTACTTGATTAAGTCGCGTTGGGTCAGTGAAGTAGCTGTGAGTAATTTGATCATCAATGTTAAGCTGCAGATCTAAATTTCTCTCGACTTGAATGTGGTGAAAACTTTTTAATAAGTTTTTTGCCAACAGGTGTAAATTCACCGGCACAGATTCTAATGTCATCTTGCCTGCATCCATTTTAGAAAAGTCTAATACGTCATTAAGCAGTGCCATTAAATGCCTTGCAGAGCCCTCTAATGTCTCCAAAAGTTCAGATTGTTCTTGGTTTAATTGACTATATGAAAGCGCTTCCGCCATACCTAAAACACCGTTCATTGGTGTTCGGATTTCATGACTCATTCTTGCAAGAAAGTTAATTTTAGCTTGTGCTGACTTTTCCGCGTCTTTGCGGGCGACTTCAGCAATTGCTAAGGCTTGTTCAACTTTTTGTTGCGCGGCTTTTCTTACCCTGAGTTGTCGGTAATAAATCCAAAAGAGAATTAACGCGACAAACAAAATGGCGAAAAAAACGTAACTTGCATGTCGATAAGCATCAGCAACCTTAGCCTGAACATCGGCAACAGGAAAAGCGCTTTGGCTCCATTTGGCATATAGAGAATCAAACTGATCCGCGCTAACATTGTTAAGTGCTTTGTTCAGCAGCGATACAAGTTCTTGATGTGACTTGTTTGCTGCAAACGCAAACTTGGCATTAGGTCGAAAGTTAGTTAACGGAATCGATGTTAAGTTGGCGTATCCCCGCTGTTTAACAATAGAAGCGGCCAGTAAAGAGCGGCCAATAAACAAGGTAGAGTTACCAATAGCAACAGAAGATATTGCTTGTTCGATGGTATCAAACTCAATAAATTTTGCCTTTGGAAACGCTTGTTTTATCTCTTGGCTGACGGGAAACATTTTGACCAAAGCGATGGTTTGCTGATTGGCATCACTTAGTTTAGTGAAATCAGATATATTCGGGTTATAAAAGCCGCTGTAGTGTGCATCTAGAAAAGGAATAGTAAATAAATGATCATCGTAGATGTCGTTGCTTATCTCAACAATAGGCAATAGTTGTGCGGTATTTTGATCAATACTTTCTAATACCGATTGGTAATCGGTAAAACGTACTGGCTTAAATACCAAGCCAGTACGTTCACTCATGATTTTTAACAGATCAATGGAAAAGCCACGGTCATTAAGATAATTACTGGTGCGTGTAATAACAAACGGTGGCGAACCAAGTGCATCGATGGCGAAATGTATCGTGTTATTGTCGATAAGGTAGCGTTTCTCAGCCAAACTAATATTGGTTAAATACTTACCTAGCGATAAGGTAAAATTACTGCCCTCGTAATTTAAATATTTATCTTGCCACAACTTAGCTTGCGCAGGGTTAATTTGTCTGATGTACTCGTTGAGTTCTAACATTAGTGCTCTGTTAGCTTTACGGGTTGCAAAGTGCAAAGTGACTTCAGGTACTTCTTCTTGATTGACGTAATATTGCTGAGCAATACCATACTCTTCCAAAGCACTTTTAAGTAACCAAGGACGCACCGAATAAAGCGCGTCAAATTGATGATGTTGGGCGAGTAATGAGGCTAAATCTTCAAAGTAGATGCGTTCAACGTTATTGGGTAAAAAATTAAGCGCTCGTTTATTTTCATCAAGTACGGCGATTTTTAATTTTTGTCTGGACGTTTTATCTTGATGCCGAAAAATGCTCTGTTTGTAGCTTGCAAAGGGCATGCTGTAGAGAAAATCAGCGGGCGCCAGTTGCAAATTGATAATAGAGATAACATCGATATTATTGGCTCGCAACTCCTGTTCGGCTTTAGCTGTACTTAAATAAACAAACTCCACTGCGGCATGATTATCTATGCCCCAAATTTGCCAATACTCTTTTAAAAAGTTAACCAATAATTGAAATCTTTCTGGGGATGAAGCGGTAATACTTTGTTGATCAGGCAGTGCGATGCGGATCTTTCGAACAGGTTTAGCACTTTCAGATGGCGTAAATACCTGAGCAAAAATGGGTACTTGGATTACCAGTAAACAAACAGTTAACAGCTTGAATAGGCGTTTTTTTAAGGACTGACAAGAAGTTGCTGATCGATTTTGCATGTCAGTACTCATATTGTTCCAAATAAAATGATAGGGCTATAAAAAGTAAACACTTTACCCTATTAAATATCAAGCCGTTTAATGATGAAAGCTATTTTGCTTTGTCACGGTCTTTGTTGGCGAAGTTTAAATTAGGACCATAAAATGAAAAAAATTATTTCGCTAACTCTGCTAGTTTTGTCTTTTGTAACACAGGCTAAAGACATTGCTGAACATGCAGAAGCCGTTTCACCACTACTCAATGGTCAGATGGTTCCCGATACACTAATAACCACTAGCACAGGCCAACAAGGTAAGTTTTCGGAGCTGATCAAAGGTAAAAAATCGATTGTCTTTTTTTACCGAGGTGGTTGGTGCCCATTTTGTAATACCCAACTAGGCCAATTAAAGGAAATTGAACCTAAATTAGTCGCAATGGGATATCAACTTGTTGGTATTTCTACTGATTCAGTGGATATGTTAAAAGACAGTACCAAGTCAATGAAGTTGGATTATCAACTGTTTTCTGATTTTGACTCAAAACTTAGCCAGGCATTTGGTTTAGCATTTTTTACCTCAGCAAAAACAACTGAGCGTTATTTAGCTGGTATGAATTTACAAAATCCGCTGCAAAAAAATGCTGCCGGTGAAGAGCGTTTAGTATTGCCTGCGCCTGCGGTATATTTAGTGGATGAAACAGGACGTGTACAGTTTAACTATGTTAACCCAAACTTTCGTGTGCGTTTAAGTAGTGAACTTCTATTGGCCGCTGCAAAGGTCTATCAAGATTAGGGGCTATTGATCTTTCAAGTTTGTTTTTGCAGCTATTTGTTTGGTATTTATACAAGATAGCGCTTGCGCCTTGTGTTTACTCTACCCAAGTCAAGCGGTAACACAGTAGAAATGTCGACCAGATGCTGCCCAAAGGGTTCAACTAAACGCCTCCTGCTCTTTGTTACTTGAATTAACCATAGAATGACTATGCAAGAATCCAAGTGTCGCGATCAGAAGGCGTTTACCTTGAACAAAATTCAAACAGCAAAGATCAACAGCCCCTAAACTTTAGTCTAATTTTGACACTTTGTAACAGACATATTGGTTAAAAGCATTACAATATTGGTTTTGGAGGCATTTTTATTCAGGGTGATGTGTGTCTAAATATTTTTCTTTATTATTGTTATTGTTAATTAGTGCGTGCCAGCCTCAATCTTCGTCTAACACGCAATCATTAGATATAGATACGCTTAGTGCTTATCGCTGGCAGCTAATCGCTATTTCTTCAGCACAAGAAATTCCAGAAAAAGCGGAGTTAGTGCCTTATTTAGACTTTTTGCCAGAAAACAAGGTGTCAGGTTATTTAGGGTGCAATCGTTTTCAAAGTGCAATTTCTTTGCAGGCAGGCAGCGCAGTATTTGGCCCTGTGATGAGCTCTAAACGTTATTGCATGCAGAGTATGGCGCTGGAGATGGCATTTGCTGAGGCATTGAAACAAACGGCAGCCATGGAGGTAAACGGAAAAGTAATGACACTGAAAGATGCATCTGGCCAAGTGTTGTTGACCTTTCAAGGAAAAAGCCATTAAAAAAAGCAGTCAGAGAAACTGACTGCTTTTATATTTCAAATATTTAATGCTTAGCGATTAAATACCAAATTGCTCACGGTAAGCGCGAATGGCCTTTAAGCTTTCGCTGTCAGCGTCTTTTTCGGCTAAATAACTGATCAAGTCTGACAAAGTAACAATAGAAATGACTTGGGTGTTAAAGTCGCGTTCAACTTCTTGAATCGCTGACAACTCACCTTTACCTTTTTCTTGTCGATCTAGGGCGATTAATACACCTGTTAATTCTGCGCCGTTTGCTTGGATAATTTCCATCGACTCACGAATTGCTGTACCAGCAGTGATCACGTCGTCTACCAACATCACACGACCTTTAAGTTCAGAGCCAACTAAGTTACCACCTTCGCCATGCGTTTTAGCTTCTTTTCGGTTAAAACAATAAGGTACGTCTTGGTCGTGATGATCAGCTAGAGCCACCGCCGTTGTTGTTGCAATAGGAATGCCTTTGTAGGCTGGGCCAAACAGTAAATCAAATGCTAAACCTGCATCTGCCAGGGCTGCTGCGTAAAAGCGGCCCAAACGTGCTAAATCTTTACCGGTGTTAAATAACCCTGCATTAAAAAAGTAAGGACTTGTACGGCCTGACTTTAAGGTAAACTCACCAAAGCGTAATACTTGTTTTTCAAGAGCAAACTCAATAAATTCGCGTTGATAATCTTTCATGGTTACTCCTAGTTTAAAGCGGCTTTTTGCGCATCAAATAATTCATTAATAGCATGTTTTGCCATGGTCATCATTTGTTGCATTTCGTCAAAAGAAAACGGCTCTTCTTCAGCAGTACCTTGTACTTCAATCAGCTTGCCAGTATCTGTCATTACAACGTTCATGTCGGTTTCTGCGGCTGAATCTTCTGGGTAATCCAAATCAGCAACCGGTTCACCTTTGTAGATACCAACAGAAATAGCAGCAATCATGTGCTTAAGTGGATTTGTTTGAATAATGTCTTTTGCGCGCATGTAATTAAGAGCGTCAACTAACGCAACACAAGCACCCGTAATTGACGCTGTACGTGTACCACCGTCGGCTTGAATAACATCACAATCAATGGTGATAGTGTTTTCACCTAGGGCTTTTAAGTCAACTGCCGCGCGAAGTGCACGAGCAATTAAACGAGAAATTTCTTGTGTACGACCGCTTTGTTTACCAGCACTTGCTTCGCGGCGCATACGTGTATGAGTTGAACGTGGCAGCATGCCATACTCTGCGGTAATCCAACCTTTGCCTTCACCTTTTAAAAAGCGAGGTACACCTTCTTCAACTGACGCTGTACAAATAACTTTTGTTTCGCCAAACTCAATTAAAACAGACCCTTCAGCATGGGCTGTAAATTGACGAGTAATGGTGACCGGGCGAATCTGGCCAGTGGTTCTTCCGCTAGGACGCATGGTGTTTTTCCTTTGTGTTCGATAGACGCGGCAATTATAAGCGCTTGTGATAAATTTTGACACCGCTTAATGGCTTTTGACAACAATTTTACTGAGTGGGTATAAACCTTGTATTGTAGGTTATTGAACATGAAAGAAAGTTAGGTGTATAAAGGTCTTGTTTTAACAAATAGGCTCTTTATTACAACAACAGGGTAGCTTTAAAATGAAAAAATCCTACATACTCACACTTGCTTTAGTTTTTACTTCTTTGCTGGCGATGAGTAGTAAGGCTGAGACGTTAACTTTGCCTTTGTATAGCAAAATATACGATGAAGCTCGCGACCCTTTTGTTGATGCACGTGATGCGATAAAGCTAGCGTCGAGTACCAATCGCAATATTTTGATTGAAATTGGCGGAAATTGGTGTGTTTGGTGTCAAAAAATGGATGTGTTTTTAGAAAAGAATCCAGATGTTTATCACGCGTTACACAGTAAATACGTGTTATTAAAAATTAATGTTAGCGATACCAATGACAACGCCGATTTTATGAAATCTTTACCTCCGGTACTGGGCTATCCTCATATGTATGTATCAACCGGCAAGGGCAAGATGCTGCTGTCAAAAGATACTGGGGAATTTTTAGATAAAGATGGTGAACACTCAAGAAAAGCTTGGTTAAGCTTTTTGGATAAATGGCAGGTTAGCAACAATACAGCCAATATCAAACAAGTTTCGGCGGAATAATCATGGATTTTGAACAAAAGTACCAACAAACCCCAGCTTGGTTAAAAAATAAATTAACGAGGCGTCATGTACTCAAAGCGGCTGCGGGCGCTACTGTTGTTGCGGCTACCCCTACTTTCGCTCAAGTGACACCTAACGTTGTTAGTCAATTTCAACAAGCCTTAACACAAGACAAATGGCAAACATTAGATGCGGTTTTAAATCATTTGTTACCTAGTTCTCCTTCTGGGCCTGGCGCCAAAGAAATACAAGCGACGTTTTATTTGTATCAGCTAGTTCACATTCAACCTAGCGCACAACAAGAAATTGATTTTATCTATCAAGGTGTCACTTGGTTAGAGGGCTTTACTCAAAAGCGTTTTAATAAAGCCTTTTATCAATTAGCCAATGAAGATAAAGAGCAAGTACTTGTCGGTATTAGCCGTTCGCAGGCAGGTACTAACTGGTTAAATATGTTGATTGTTAATATGTACGAAGCCATGCTGGCACCTCCGTCTTATGGAGGCAATCCTGACGGTATAGGCTGGCAATGGCTTCAACATCCAATGGGTTTTCCACTACCTCCCGAAGGTAAGCGCTATTTCGAATTACCCGCTCGTAGCAATTCAACTGCGCCAAAAACACAAACAATCGCTATTAAACAAGTAGCACCATTAGAACAAAGTAAAAGGTTTCAAAAAGCATGACATATGATATTTGTGTTGTTGGTAGCGGTGCTGGCGCATCGCCTATTGCTTATATTCTTGCAAAAGCTGGCGCCAAAGTTGTTGTACTTGAAAAGGGCCCTTGGCTGACTGAGGATGATTTTTACAAAGACGAACTTGCAGCAAATATTCGTGATAGCTACAACCCAAAACTCTCTGATGAACAACATGTGATTGAAGAAGGGCATGTTGAAGACGATGGGCAAACACATTGGCATAAAGAAGCGACCAGTGAGTCAGACTGGAGTTTTTGGAATGGCAATGTTGTGGGTGGCTCTTCTAATTTTATGAGCGGCTACTTTCACCGGTTAAAACCCGTCGACTTTAAACTTAAATCTACCTTTGGTGACATTGAAGGGGCTAACATTGTTGATTGGCCGATTAGCTATGACGAGTTAGAGCCATTTTATGCTCAAGTTGATAAACAAGTGGGGGTGTCAGGTAAAGTAGTTGAACACCCATATCAAGAGCCTAGATCGGCCGACTTCCCTTATCCGCCATTGATTGATCACCCTGTTGCACAGTGGATTGATACCGCCGCAGAAAAGCTCGGCTTTCACTCAATTCCAGTACCCAGAGCTATTTTGTCACGCCCCGATATGGGACGACAAAGCTGCGAATATTCAGGTTATTGCAGTCGTTATGGGTGTTCCTCTGGCGCAAAAGGTAGTGGCAGAGCTGCGCTATTAAATCATGCGGTGGCAACAGGTAACTTAACCATTATCCCCAATGCCAAAGTGTTTCATTTAGCCAGTGATGATTCAGGTGCTGTAACTGCGGCGCATTATTATGACCAAGCGGGTCGAAAGCAGTTGGTAAATGCCCGTACTTTTGTTGTTGCTTGTCAGGCAGTGGAAACCAGCCGTTTATTATTGCAGTCAAAAAGTAAGTTTTTTCCAAACGGTTTAGCCAACAACAATGGCCAAGTAGGCAAAAATCTGGTGTTTAGTGGTGGTGGTACTGGCCGTGGGGACTTTATCTTTTCCGATTTAACACCAGAGCAACAGCAAGCACTAAAATCGGATGGGCCGTTTCTTAATAGAGCACTGCAAGATTGGTATCAAATTGACGATAAAACATTTAACGGTGCCAATAAAGCAGGTAAAGCGAAAGGCGGCACTATCGATTTTTTATTTTTCCGAAACCCAATTTCACGAGCATCTGGCAGCCAATATGATGAAGACGGCGCATTAGTTTGGGGCGAAGCGCTCAAGAAAAATCTGTTTGAAGAATTTACTTCTTATAAAACACTTAGATTTGAAGTGTTTAACGATTGGCTACCTACTGACGATTGTTTTGTTGAACTTGACGATGAAGTAACAGACAAATGGGGTGATCCAGTTGCTAAAATTCGAATTGGCGCACATGAGCAAGACGTATTGGTTGGTGAATACCTCGCTGAAAAAGGCGCACAGTTACTCGAAAAAATGGGCGCAAAAAATATTTCCACGTCCGTTAGTCAGTACCCGCCAACTAATTTAATGGCGGGCGGTTGCCGATTTGGCAACGATCCTAAAACCTCTGTGTTGAATAAATATTGTCGAGCTCATGAGTCTAACAACTTATATGTCACTGACGGCTCTTTTATGCCAACAGGTGGTAGTGTTCCCCATACCTATACGATTTATGCCAATGCGTTTCGGGTCGCTGAACATATTAAACAAAAATGGCAAGGCGATTAACATGTTTAAGTATTCGTCTTGGATAGGTTGAGTCTTTGATTACGGGCTTAAGCTAAGTTCAGGCTACTATATTAAGAGTATTAAAATAGTCACAAGCGCAAACCATTAGTCATTTAGCCATGTAAGCGCCTATTTAAATACAGCTTGTCAAAACTTGCATTGATTACTTATCAATTTAAGCCAGTTATTTGTTATTTTATCGAGCGTGCCATTGTCTTTAATTTCTCTAAATGCCAAGCGATATTTTGATACTAATTCTTTATTGCTTTGTGCATTGAATGCAAAAGACAGAGGTGCGGACTTTCTGACGTTTAGAGGTGTAAATTTGAAAGCAGCTAGTTTTTTATTAAGTTTGTTTAATTGAAAGCACATCGATATTTTTCCTGCTGCTATATAATCTATTCGCCTGTGCAAAAGCATTTCTATTGCTTGTTCAAATTGGTTTACATATATAAGCTGTTTACCTTCTTCGATGCCTATTTCTCTCAATAAAGCAATATTGGAATCGTATCTTGGTATGGCCGTTGTTAAATTACTGAGATCCATACTACTTATATTGGAGCTTAAATGTAAATCGGCTACTGTCCAAATACCTAGTTGATCTTCAAAAGGTAAATCGCCAATCCATTTAAATAAAGGTTGTCTACTTTTTGTTCTTGCAATAGTAAAAATTAGTGTGTTTGGGGTAGTTATGGCTTTCTCGTAGGCCCTAGCCCATGGAAATAAATTTATCTCGTACGTGTCGCCATTCAGTTTGTTTAATGCAAAAAATATATCGACGGCCATTCCTTCAATTCTATCAACTGCGTTTATTTGATAAGGAGGGAAATGCTCGGTAACAACGCTGATTTGATTTTGTTGTTTTGCATGAGATGAAATAGAAAAAAACAGCAAACAAAAAACGAGTTTCAATGTGTAGGACATGCAACTAACCACAATAATTTCAATGCTATAAAAGTAGTCTATGAAGATGAATAGACTATTAATTCTGTACCAAAAGTTTATAGGAAAATGAGGTTAACAACTCACAAACCTTTTTAAAGTTTAGTTGTAAAAAGTTTATTTACTTAATTTTTTCATTAAAAAGACTACCATACAAAGTTTGCACAAAACAGAATCGTTACTAGTATTAATTTGAAACTAACCTCAATATTGATAACAACAGGGTTTTATATGAAAAGATTTAAGCAAAGCTTACAGAAAGTTATGCCTTTATTTATTTCACTGAGTTTGTTGTATACGGGAAATGTCTCGGCAGATGTTGCAGTAGTCGTTCATCCATCTAATAACTCTGAATTTGATGAAACAATAATTAAGAAGACTTTTTTAGGAAAATCTAAGAGCTTTTCAAATGGCAAGTCTACCATATTAATTGGCCTTAGCAGTACTGATGATATTACCCAAGAGTTTAACCGCAAGGTTATTGGCAAATCGAGCAGCCAAGTAAAAGCTTATTGGTCAAAGATTCTCTTTACTGGCAAGGGAACCCCTCCTCAAGAGTTAGATTCTAGTGCTCTGGTACTGCAAGCGGTCGCGTCAAATCAAGACGCTATAGGTTACCTAGATCCAAGTGTTGTAGATGATAGTGTTAAAGTTGTTGCGACTTTCTAGGAGAACATGATGAATAAGATCTTATTTGCAATTTCAATTTGTATGTATTTTGTATCGCTGGGTGCTAATGCTGCTCTTCAGATAAGTGGCTATGGTTCTTTAATTGCTGGTAAAACATTTGGCACTGTTAATGATCCGTTAAGTCCTGGTCAAAAAAGAGATGAGATTCTCACGGCAGATTTTTATGATGTTGGTCAATATGATAATGATATAACCATCAAGGCCGAGTCAATATTGGCCTTGCAGGGCACGTATAAGTTTAATGAGAAATTTTCATTTACCGCACAATTGGTAGCAAAAGGGGTAGATGATTTTGAACCAGAGTTTGATTGGTACTATTTAACTTATAAAGCGAAAGACGATCTGACTTTTATGTTCGGTCGCCGAAACATTCCTATGTATTACTTTTCAGAGTATTCAGAGGTCGGCTACGCCTATCCTTGGATGCGGCCACCATCAAATCTATATTGGTGGCAAGTGACTCAGTTTGATGGCATAAATGCAATGTATAACTTTGATATAGGAGAGCTATCCAGTACCATCACCGCTTTTTATGGTAACGAATACTCAAACGACAACGTAGAAATGTTGTATTACGACAGGTTGTACGGCGGAAGTGCTCAAACCGTTAATGAGTTTTGGACAGATATTTTGGGCATGAACTGGAATATCTCAGGTGATAACTTCGACTTACGCTTTGTTTATTTTCAAAATGATAGGGACAGAGAAACTATTCAGCAAGACGGCAGTATTGATCCATACACCCCATTCTCACAGTCGTTTGTTGGTTTTGGTGGCACAATTTGGCTAGAAAACTTTACGTTTTTATTTGATATGAACTATGTCGAGTATGATGATGATTTAGGGACTGAATTCCCGACATACCTTGCTTCTGTTGTGTATAATTGGGGTGATGTAAAGCCTTATATTGTTTATTCCAAGGCAGATCATGAACGTAGCAAAGTGCCCACAGAAGCTCTCGAAGAACACTATGTGTTAAGCGTGGGGGTTCGTTATGACATTATGTCAAATATCGCTCTGAAGCTGCAGTATGACAACTTTGTCGACCAAGGAGACGAGCCAACAGGTTGGGCATATCATGGTGATGCAAAAGCGATAAGTTTTGGTATTGATTTTGTTTTTTAATACCTGAACACGTTTAATAATTTAATATTGAAGCCTATTTATAAACATAAATAGGTTTCAAAACCTTTCTGATACATACTTGACTGTAAATAAACGATAATAAACACAAAATGTCGACTTGCTATTGCGGTGAACTAATATCTTATAAATAAGAAATACGAATTCTGGTGCTGTCGAGATTCCTATATTATACGCATGTATTTTTTAAGCTGTTTGATTTTGTTATTTATGATGCACATAAAGACAAAATTCTGATAGTGAATTCATAGTGCCAAGGGATTATAAACGCCTAAATTGGCTTGAAATTACAGTAATAGTAGGATGGGGTTAACAATTTGATGTGGTATTGGAGATCTTCAGTTCAATTACATAAAGCCATGAATGTGGCGGCATTTGCTTTAATGATGGGATCGCTTCCATGTAATGCTTTTAGCAGTAAAACGAATAACGATGGCTTATTAGAACTGTCTTTAAGAGAATTATCTCAGTTACAAATTGAGAGCTCATCTCTTTCAAACAAATCATTGGCTAGGGCACCAAATGTTGTCAGTGTAATTGATCGAAACCGTATAGAGCTCTCAGGCGCAAGTACATTATCTGAGTTACTCAGATTATTTCCGGGCATTCAAATTAACCACAGAAGAAATGGCAGAGATATGGTCTGGATCCGTGGGGTGACTAGTGGCAGAAATACCAAAGTATTGTTGATTATTGATGGTGTGCCGCAAAATGATGCCGTATTCGGGGGCTGGTCTCCTGATGAACAGTTTAATGCTCAAAATATTGAAAAAATTGAATTGATAAGAGGGCCAGGGTCAGCGCTTTATGGCGGCAGTGCCTATTCCGGTATTGTGTCAATCACAACCAAGCAGTTTTCTTCTCCGCAATTGTTTGAAGGTAAGATTGGAAGTTTTGCTAGCAAGGAAGTGAGTGTAAAGAAAAATTTAGCGTTAAGTTCGGCGAATGTATTTTTCAACGCTCGAGTTTATCAAACTGATGGTTTTGAGCAGCAGTATGATAGAAGTGGCCAACCTTCAACACATTTAAATAATGTAGAAAGTAAATATGGCCAATTAAAGATCGAATTAAATGACTGGCAGTTTAATTTTAATCATACTAACTATATGACAGAGTATCCTTTGTATCGCAGCAATGAGCACAAGGAACAAAGATATAAGTCAAACAACTTTTCATTAAAACATGATAAAGAAACACAGTCGTATTCTGTAAAAACGGTTGCCTACTACAATAAGTTGTCTCGAATATTTGATCATCGAGTGATTGACCCTTTAACAAATGAGTTGGAGTTTTTTTCAACATCGGATCTAGACTCCTCAGTCCTAGGGATCAATAGCAAGCTATCTTATGAACATTCAAATGAGTTAAAGACAAATTTTGGTTTGTTCTATGATAAATGGTCTGTAGCTAACTATCATGAAACTATTCATAAAAAAGATAATGTCACTCAGCAAATAATTCTCTCCAAACTCGATCAAAAAGGGAATGATAAGCCAAGCCGAGAGAATTATGCCGCATTTTGGCAGCAAGATATTTCGTTTTTGGACAATATGCTCGAATTGATTGTAGGTGCAAGATACGATTATCACTCTACTTTCGGCTCTCAAATATCTTCTCGCATAGGGTTAACATGGCAGTCTAATGATTATTGGTCTACAAAAATTTTGTGGGGTTCTGCTTTTCGGCCACCTACCTTTATTCAACAATATGAAATTAGAGCAGACAATAATGTTCCAGGAAACCCTGCTGTTAAACCTGAGAGTATATCGACAACAGAGTGGGAGTTGAGTTATTTCATCGATGAAAATCAAAAACTCACCTCAAGAGCTTTTAAAAGTGAGTTAAAGGACTTTATTCGTTCATTTGATGGCGGACCTTATCAAAATTCGGATGATAAGACCACGATATATGGTGCTGAACTTGAGTGGGAAAAAGCAGTGATTTTTCAGTCATGTTGTTTGAACAGTTTGGCAATGAACGTTAATTTGACTCATTTGAACTCCGACCAGCCTAACGTGGCAAGAGACACGGTTAATGTGTCACTTAATTTTGAAAAAAGAGATGTTAACCTGTTTCTTAGCCTAAACTGGAGTGGAAGCAGAAATCCTAGCGACACGTACCATAATCGAGTGACCAATGTCGTCAAAAGAGTGCAGGACAATAAAGGCAGCTATTTAATTGCCGATGCAAATTTGACCGTAAAAAATGTGTTTCAACCTAATTTGTTTTTCATATTAAAAATATCAAATTTAGGCAATAAAAATCACTATAATCCAACATATGCGCCGGACGGCTATTTTGACGTTAGACGATTGCCACGATATTTCCAATTTGGATTAAGATATGAGTTTTAAAAAGTGAACTTATATTAGTTTTGATGACATTCATAGTTTTATCGATACTTTAGATAAGTTTTGTATGTTCACTTCTGAGATATTCATTAATCAGTTAACTTTAAATGAGAAATGGACATAAAGGCTCTAGAAACACAATGCAATGTTATTGCGATAACTAAACAGATATCAGGAGTCTGCATAAAAGAAAAAACCTGCTTTATTAAGGCAGGTTTTATTAAATGTTATTTAAGCGTTAAAATGACTTGATGACTTTAACATCCCCCGACGCTTTGCCTGTCTCAACAAAGCCAATTAAATTAGGGTTGTTAGCAACCAGTTTAAGCATTTCTGCATCACTTGCTGCTTCTTCTGGTGGCGTACCTTTTCCAGTAAAAACTAGTTTTGACCAATATGCTTTTAACTGACTAGACGATTTTTTCACGACTTTACTATTAAATTCATCGGTTACCGCACTGCCATCTTGCTGCGTTACCGGAATTGCTTTACTGCCATCTGCAAATGATTTTGCCTTACCGGTAAAGATTTTTTTGATAGTACCTTCGTCAATTTCGTTATTATTTGATGGGTGCACGATCACATCAACACCAGCGATTGCTGAGGTTGCCATGGCAAAAATTGCTACACCTAAAATGAAATGTTTCATAATGGCCTCCTGCTAAAATACTATGTCGACGCCGACAGTAAGTGATTTACTATCCCCTGCGACGGCTAAATCGAAAGACTTATCTTGAACGTCGTCGTATTGGATTTTAAATGCAGCTGACGGGTGAAAGTCCCAACGAATACCTAAAGAGGTGGTATTGTGTTCTTCACCTCCTACGGAGTCCTCTTCAAAGGCGGCGTAAGAAATGTAGGGAGTGACATCGTTAAATCGATAGCCAAGGGTGATCATTTGTGTATCTAAGTTACCACCTAAATCAAGCCGATTTAACTCGGTTAATACAAAAATATTCCCCCAATCCGCATTCATGGCAATGCCATAAAATTTGCCATCTCGTTCGTCTTTACCATCCCATAATACAGGTTCGCCCGACTGGTAGCGTTGGTTAGTGTATTGCATGTGCGTTAAGCGAATTTCAAACCAATCATAACTGGCTTGAAATACACCACCAACAATATCTTTCCATATTTCTCGAGTAGGTTCACTAAAGAAAAACTCAGATAACAATTTATTTTCTTTGTCATCTTCTCGACCAGCATAAATATTGGTAGAAATAGACCAATCGCCCCATTCGCCTGTGTATAAAACATTGGCACCACTGTAATTGAATATTTGCCATGTATAGTTGTCTGCCGGTGCTCTCATCCAAACATAGGCGTACCCTACATCGTAGAAATCCGAATAATAAAACAGTGGCAAACGTTTTTTACCTGCTTGCACTGTCCAATTTTCGTTGATCTCGTAAGACAAGTAGGCCCACTCAAACGTTGGATCAAAGTCATCAGCACCACGTGCAACAACTTGTCCAATAATGCTTAAACCTTGACCAACATTGGCTGAGATTTGAAGGCCAAATAAGGTTTCAGGCTCAAAGGTGATTTCATCATTATAGGTACTTACTATTGGGTAATCGGCTAAGAAGGTCGGTTCGTCAATGCCAAATTGCGGCACTCCTGTTCCACTTAGTACTTTACCCGCGTTTATGCTGGCAAATCCAGATAGATTTATTTCGGCTGAACAAGGACTACTTAACATCGTCGCAACCGCTATCAAACTTAGTGTTTTTTTCATATCACAGTTTCCTAGTTTGGTGCAATTTCAATTGGGAGTGGCCGTAGCTTATTCTTATTGTTTCCCACACCAAGTATAGACAAAATGTAAATATGTCCAAAAAACTAGCAATTTTTTTATTTTAGATAACACTTTAGATGAAAAGTAATGAATAAAAACTAAACCGTTTACCTAAGTGAAGGTGGGGAAATATGCTCTCTTTTGCAGACTTAAGCATTAATAAAAAAATTCACATTATAACCAGTATCACCGCGCTTATATTGGTGGTCATGTTATTAGAAAACTATACAACGCTAGTGGAAAATGAAGCTTCGCTGGAAGAAGTTTCTGAAGTGAGTTATCAAGTTGTCCAGTTAGCTACCGCGAATAAGTACCTGATTGAAAAGCTAGACGAACAATTTACGCAGGCGGTGACATTTGGAGACGAGGAGCTGATCAGCAAAGCAGAAGAAACTGCTAAACAAATTGAAGAGAATTTAAATCGATTAAATAGCTTAGATAGCGCCTATAATACGCAAAAATATCTTAGCTTGTTATCAGATTACCGCACCATAGCTTCAAACATAGCTAACGGTATGATCAATGAAACAATAGACTTTAGTACTATTCAGCAAGTAGCAAAAGACAAAACGGAAAAGTTTCAAACCTTAACGGAATCATTGGGAAGCATTCAACAACAAGCAGATAAACGCTTTGTTCAGCTGATAGAGACAACTAAAGATAGATCAAACTCAGCGTTAACTTTGGGTATGTCGATAACCGTTGTTTCGTTAATTATTATTATTGGATTGGCTATTTATATTGCAAAAACAATTAGCGAGTCTGCAAAAGATGTAGCCAATTCACTTGACCAACTTGCAAAAGGGGGCGGAAGTCTTAACACCCGACTCACGGTCAGAGGGCAAGATGAAATCGGTTTAGTGTCGAAAAACTTTAATGATTTTATTGCTTTATTAAAAGGCACTGTCGAAAACGTTATCGCTGTTGTCGATCCTCTAACTCTTTCATCCACTCAATTGCTACAAGGTATGGAATCTGCAGAAAGAGCGACAAATCAACAGTCGCAAGATGCTGAAGTAGTAAAACAATCAATGGAAGAAATGAAACTAAGTGTTGGAGATATATCAAACAGCGCAGCATCAGCGGCAGAAGCCGCGCAAGAAGCTGAAAAAGAAGTAGATGTTAGTCAAACTCAAATTCGTTCATCCGTGAGAGAGTCTAGCCTGTTAAGTGAAGAAATAGACGCAGCAGCCGTTACCATAGACAAACTTGCCAGTGATACACAAAATGTTGGTCAAATTCTAAATGTTATTACCTCCATTGCAGAGCAAACTAATTTGTTGGCACTAAACGCTGCGATTGAAGCCGCTAGGGCAGGCGAGCAAGGCAGAGGCTTTGCGGTAGTGGCAGACGAAGTTCGAGAATTAGCATCAAGAACGGCAAAATCTACTAACGAAATCAGAGAATTACTTAATGCACTAACAGTTGCTGCTGACGACTCAGTGCAAGCCATGAAAAAAGCGATGGAAATGGCAAGGAACAACGCGGATACCGCTAAGAAAACGGGTACCTCCATTGAAAAAATTGCCGAACAAATACTGTCAATCAACACAATGAACGCGCAAATTGCGACTGCAACAGAGGAACAAACTTCAGTAGCCATTGTGGTTGTCGACAATGTATCAAACATGCACGAATCTTTCCGTTCAACATTAGACTCATTAAATGAAGTGAAAAGTGTTGGCACAACTTTGCATGCGTTATCAGAGCAACTTCTAGATGCCACCGATAAATTTAATGTTGGAGAAATTAAATAATCTAATTATCGACGTTATAAAAAAAGCCATCAATCGATGGCTTTTTTAGTCAAAAAATTCAAATGATTAGAATGAATATTTTGTTCTTAAAAAGAAGGTTGAGCCTAAGAACGCAGGGCTATAAGCACCCGCTGAGTTAGTATTACCGTTAGTTAACATGGTTCTTCTTGGATCTTCGTCAAATAGGTTAGTAATACCAAATGAATAACTTAGATTGTTCGATTGGTAGTAATTAACGTTAATGTTTGAATAGGTCCAAGCGTCAAGGGTGTAGTCAGGCGTTACTCCATCAACTGCACGGCCATCGGTGGTTAACTCACCAATCACATAAGTCGCCCAATTGACTGACCAATCGTCTAATATCCAATTAACTGTTAGGTTAAACTTGTTTTCTGGTTGGAAGCCACCGTTTGCCGTATGTGTGCCGGCATAATCAGTCACACCACCGTCAAAAATACTGATTTCATGTTTAATGGTATGGTGCCAAGTTAAACCAAAGGTAAAGTCACCGTATTCTTGGGTATTTAATTGATAATGAACTTCAGAATCTACACCACGATAGTGTGAAGCATTTAAGTTTTCATTGTAGGTATCAACACCTAATAATACGCCTTGTAGTGGGCCACTTTGGTAACGGTGAATGTCGTCACAGAAATCACCTGTTTCATTACATAACTCAATTTTACGAACGGCGTTAAAGGTCGAAATGGTATCTTCAAGCTTGATGTCGTAAAAATCTGCACTAACGGAAAAACCTTCTAACCATGTTGGTGTATAAACCACACCAAAGGTCTTGATTTTTGCGGTTTCAGGCTCTAGATCTGGATTACCACCGGTATTGGTTCTGATCTGTTGAAGGCCATCTCTAAAACCCGATGCAGGTGCACCTGTTTTTAAACAACCAGCGTCATTTTCCTGTGTTAGTGGGCGCAGTGGACCATCATCATCCAGTGTTTTACATGGATCGATACCATCGGCAAAAGACGGTAATTGACCAGCAAACAATTCACGAATATTTGCCGCTCTAAAAGCTTGAGAAAATGTTGTTCTCACACTTACATCATCATTAATCGCCCAGAAAATTGACGCTTTTGAATTCGTTGTTGCGCCAGCGCCAGTGCTGTAGTTTGAATAACGGCTAGCTAAGTTAACTTCTAATGATTTAGCGAAACTAGCGTCAGTAAATACTGGAATATTCACTTCAACATAGGCTTCTGATACGTGATAACCACCACCTGTTGGGCGACCATTACCGTCAGTTGTTGTTGCGTGTACCGCGTTGCTGTCAGTTTGAATACGGCCATCAAGTTCCATATATGATGCACCAGCGGCAATGCCAATTGGGCCAGCATCAAGTTCTAGTAGCGAACCAGTAACATCAAACGTTGCTGTTTTAATTGAAGAGTGACCATAACTTACGTTTGACCAATCGCCAGAAACATAAGCCATAGCGCGAGGATCTTGAGCTTCCCCTGGCTTTAAAAATACATTAAGTGGAACACAGGTTGATTGTTTAAATTGAATCGCTTCAGGACCAACACCACAACGTAGCTCACCTTCGGCGTTAAAGTGTGTTGGGCCCACAGCGTCACGCACTCTATCCCAGTTAAATACACCTTCGCGAGTTTCTTGGCTTTCATATCGGCCGAAAGTATAACCTGCACGCCATGACCAATCGTCATTAAAGTCACCACTTAAACCAAGCGCAATGTGATATTGATTTGAAGAAAAGCGGCTTTGTCTTGGACCAAATTCGTTCATGCGCTTTGACCATTTAAAGATGTCATAGGCATTGCCATTGGCGTCTTTTGGACCAAACTGTTGATTGTAATAGTTGTCTTTAGAAATTGGGATGTCGTCGTAACCACCAATCCATGGAATAAGAGGCTGCGCAGCTGAGTTTGAGTCGTTGTTACGATGTGAATACAAAACTTCAAAATCTAAAAATACATCACGCGAAGCCATGATATTGCCAAACTCGTAATTACCTAGAGCCGACATAGTGTATTTTTCTGTCGGTTGTTGTAAGAACGATTGCTCGTGATGATTATAGCGATCGGCATCAGTAAATTTTCTAAATGGACCGTAATCCGCGCCTTGAGTTAATCGATTACCATCAGCGTCGGTGACCGCTGTCCATGGAACCCAAAAACTACCCCATGGGCTTACTGAACCATCGTTTTGTAGTTGCACTACATTTTTTGAAAACGGTATTTGACTAGAGTAAATAGCGTCATCTTCAGAATAACTCGCTGAGAAGGTAACATTGCCCTTGTCACCTGATACGCCACCAATAAACTCAACCGTCGTTTTAGCGCCGTCACCATCTAAAGTGTCGCCATAGCTTGCGCTAATTTCAAAGCCTTCAAAATCTTTACGTGTGATAATGTTCACCACACCGCCGATCGCGTCAGAGCCATAAATTGCTGAAGCGCCATCCATTAAAATTTCAACACGCTCAATAATTGAAGTAGGAATTGCGCCTAAATCTGCTGATGAGTCAGCGCCCTTACCACCTGCTGGTAAACGTTTGCCATTGAGTAGAATAAGGGTGCGTCGAGCACCGATACCACGAAGGTCAAAACGAACCGCACCACTACCATTGGCAGAAAGTGAGTTTTCTGCTGGTTGTGACACTGTCATGGTTTGTAAAATATCACCAATGTTTTTATATGGGCTAGCTTCGATAGCTGATTTATCAATAACTGTTACCGCGCCAGCAGAAACCAAATTGGTTCGTGCGATACGTGAGCCAGTTACAACAATTTTTTCGGTTTTTTTAACTGATTCTGCTTCATCAAAGGCAGATGCATAAGTTGTGGTGCAAGCACTTGCTATGGCAAGCGCTAAGGTACATTTGACCAATGGCATGTTTTTCATCTTGATATCCCTTATTGCCGTTATATTTATTATAAAATTGGATCGTTCCATTTTTGGTTTGAAGTAAATACTTTTAAAAAAAGTAAAGTAATGGCTAACACCCATTAAACCATTACTTTACAAACGCTACGGGAACGAAAATCACAAAATAAACCATTAATACTTAGCAATGTGTTAATGGTTTTTGCCCTTGTAATAATCGATTTGATTAAAATAAAGACAAAATCATTAAATCATTATTGGAACGTTCCAACAAGGGGTTTTTGAACATTTTTACAAAAAATACTTGTTACAAATTGTTCAAATGAAATTTATGCAGAACTTGGTAGAGATATGGTGACGATTGGTAGATAAATTACGATAACGTGTTAAAAACAAGCCAATATAAATAACGAGTAAGTATTTGACACACAATAAAAAGCCGACCTCAAATGAAGTCGGCTTGGTTTTCATATTTAAACTATGATTATTCTTGCTCTAACAGTGCAATTTCACCAATTTGGATCAAGCGACCGTTATCACCGCCAACACCTTCTGTTTGATCATTGCTTAAAGTAAATTTGTAGTACTTATAAGCCGCGACGTTTTCACTAACATCGTAGTGGAAAGTGGTTAATCGCGCAGGAGCTTGAGGATAGCTCGCTGTATCTAATGCGACCCAAGTTGTACCATCGATTGAACCACTTAATGACCAACTTGTTGGATCTCTAGGAACGTTATCACTACCAGTAGTTAAACTATACTTACTTACCGTTTTAGCTGTTGGTAGCTCAAATACCAGTTCAACCGCATCAATTTCGTTGATTGGCATAAGATCTGGCAAATACTGGGGTAACCACCATGGTGCTTCAATAACGCCGTTAAACTTTTTGTTAATATTGTTATCGTTGATTTTATCTGGGCCTTCACCCCAAACACCAATATGAGTAGCGTTAGTGGTAACTTCTACACCTTCTTCTACAGCAATATTTCGATAACCCGAAACTGGTTCTGGAAAAGGTGCTAAGCCTAAATCTTTTAAATAAGATTGATATTCACCAAATACCTGTTCAATACCACGTTGTTCACCAAAAATTGACTTAAATGCTTTATCAAAACTCCAGTTATCAATGGTGTTGGCAGATGCATTAAACAGACGGATAAAGTCAGTATTGCGATTGCTTTCTGCAACCCACTTCAAAAATAATGATGTTTGATTGTAAGCGTCTTGATTCCAGCTCTCGATCCAAGCAGGAGTTAAATTTAAATAACCTGCATCAACTCGTATATAGTTAGCTAAACCTTCTAAGTAGCTGTGTAACTCATTCCCTGGTTGGTATACGCCAGAATCGGGCACCATGTTGTACCCATGAGTCAGTTCGTGCCATAACACGCCGAGGATCTCGTTGCGTAAAGCTGCATCACCTTGTTGTGCGACATTAGCGATATGCTGTAAATCAAATAGCAAGATCATATGTTCGTCAGTGCCAGATTTAGCGGCAGGAAAATCATATAATCCCGTTTCAAATTGCACACTTTTAAACACTTTAATTTCAGTAACATTGTTATAGAGTTTCTTGGCAATCTCTAAGCTAATTGCCTGAATTTGCTCTTCTAGATCAGGAACAACCTGCTCTAGTAATGCTTGGCCTGCATGATCTGGGTTGTTTTTAACAAAACTTATGCTCGGTTGAGGAAAGCCATCCCAAGGATTGTTTTCATCCCATACGCGAATGAAATTTTCTTTGACCAGCTTTGTTTCACCTTTGTCATTTTTTGCTACTAAAGTTACCGTTTTAGGGCCGAGCTCATTGTAGTGAACAAGAGGGCTTTTTTCGGTACTTGTCGCTGGTTCGCCACCTTCAAAGGTCCATTGCCAACTGGTAGGGTTGGCAAGAGAGGTATCTTTGAAAATAACATAATCACCAGGTGCCGGTGTTGTTGATGAAACGGTGAACTCAGTAAGTGGAGCATCAGCTTTAACGAATAATTCAAGCTCGGCTAATTGGAAAATATCGCCACTGGTATTATTAAAATTAAAGCGAAAATATTTGTATTCAGTATCCCCTTCGTTCAATTCAAAATTACGTTTTTGAAAACGATTGGCAAAACTTTGTCCACTTTGTTCATCGATTAACGTCCAGTTTTCCTTGTCGTTCGAACCTTCTAAAGTCCACTGACTAGGATCTCGCTCAGGTGCATCATTAGCGGCACCCAGCACATAGTGGGTCAAAACATAGGGTTTTGAAGCGGTGAAAATCACTTCTGCGCTAGTAGTAAAGGTTAAAAACTTAGAATTAATGTCACCATCAATTAAGTTGGCAATACCTTCCGCGCCCGGTGAATCTGCACCAGGTGCTTCAATGGCGGTATTGGTATCAGATACCATGTTACGCGTTGCACTGCTTGAATCCGTTACGACGGGTTGCTCTTTATCGGCTTGTGTTGAAGTAAAGCCTGAGCCGTCATTACAACCGTACAAAACACTGCTAATCGTTACCGCTAACAGAGTGACTTTAACTTTGTTTTTTTGTATTAAATTCATCATGATAAAAATCCTCTGCCTCGACTAAAATGAATATTTCGCTTGGAATGAAAATTGGCGTCCTAACGTGTCGTATGCGCCCGAGCGATAAAACGGATAACCGGTAAATGTTTCATCTTGTGGTGGCATAGCGTTAAGTAAGTTAGTTACCGACATTAACAAACGAAGGTCATCATATTGTTTAGCAATCGTTAAGTTGTAACGTGTCCAAGCAGGCAGTTTATCCCTTTCACCATAGTTAGCGTTGTTCCACAGTTTTCCTTTGCGATTTGCTAACAATGACACTGACCAGTCATCTTTTTGCCACGTCACTTGTGCATTGGCGATAGTTTTAAAGTCGAAGTTGTCTTGGCGATCGATGTATTCGATCAGTGGGTCGTCATGACGTAGTTTGATTTTTTTGCTTAGTGCTTTGGTTAAATCAAACTTGTAAGAAAACTCACCAAACTCTGTTTCCCAAGCGCCTTTAATACCAAAATCGATACCTGATTGTTTTCTTACTGCGGCATTAATGTAACCTTCAGTAATCGAGTGTGGTGTATACGGATCGCCAGTAATTGCGTTGCCTAAACGGTCAACCCCATTTCCTTGTGCGTCGTAACGCTTAATTCGATCAGCGGTCGTTTTACACAGTTCAGAATCGCTATCTTGAATGCCAGCAAAACACTCATAGTTAATATTTAAAATGGTGCCAGCATCTAATAATGCGACTTTGTCGTTAATAGTGATTTGGTAATAATCAATGTTAAATGAAAAATGTTCATTTAATTCATAGACAAATCCAGCCGTGAAAGTATCACCTGTTTCTTCTTTTAACGTTGCATCACCAACAGATTCACTTTCAAAGTTTACATTTAACGAAGGTTGCTCTGGGTTGGTCGTAAGATCAGCGGTAGCACAGGTTAATGTTAATGCGTCAGTATCGTAACCTGGAACAGCACCATTATTGGCCAAATCTAAACAGGCATGGCCTAATACTCGATCACCGCCACTGCCAAAGTTACCACTAAAACCTTTGTAAACAGCAGAAATGTCTGGGCCTCTAAAAGTTGTACCAACGGCACTTCTAAACACAAAATCTTCAAATGGACGATAGGTAAAACCTAACTGGGTAGACATTGCGCCACCAACGTTCGATTTGTCGTCGTAGTAGTCATAACGAATTGCACCCTCAATATCGAAGGTTTCGTGCACTGGTACTAATAACTCAAGTGCTGCGGCATATCGTTTACGCTCACCATCAGTTATTACACCGGTTAAACCGGTAAATTCTTTGTTAATCACACGGCTATCTGGAATCGCTTTTGTACCTTCTTTCATTGCTTCAAGTAAAAATGAAAACGCGATTGGGCCGGCGTCTAATTCATAAAGCTCGCCAGAGATATGAGTATTAAAAATTTCTGTGAAAGATTCACCTTTGTATTCCACCCAGTCGGCTAAACCAAAAAAGGTGTCTTTATCAAAACCGCCAAACCATGTTTGGTAGTCAGGGCGGTGAATGGGTAAATTGTTATATGTACCTAATTGTGGACCTAATAATTTTTCACGACCTGCTACCGTTGAATGGGCGTATTGATCATTAAAGTCATAGGCTGAGCGAGTGAAGCCCATTGAATAATCAAATTCACCTAACGTGCCTTCTAAGCCAAAGCTAATGGTGTAAGCCGCATCGTCGTAGGTTCTGCCGTAACCGTCACTGGTATATTCTTGGTCAAGAACCTTGCGCCACATATAGGTAACTTCACCACCTTGACTACCATCTTTATTGGTTAGATCAGGATCCCAAAACGCTTTATCGTAGAAGAATAAGCTGCCACGGTTACCTTTTTTCTCTTGAGTGACGTAATAACCAGTCGCAAAAAAGGTGTCGGTGTCTGTAATGTCATATTGAGCATTCACATAAACACTGGCGGTTTCATTTTTGTTGATCAGATGTGCTTCACCTGTTTCGTCCCATCCACAGCTTGGGCCATAGTTGTTACGAGCAATAAAGTGCTGAATCGCTTTTGAGTGTGGGTTTGCGTCAGTATTACAATATTCAGTGACGTAGTTATTTAAATACTCTGTGTCTCTTGAATAGACAGTAATTGAGCGGTTTAATTCACGATTTGAATTGGGATCTGGGCTGTCCCATACGCTGTCGTGAAATGGTCTATCACCTGAATGTAATCCATCGTTTTGACGGTATTCTAAGGCGTAGTCTAAGTAAAAATTGCCTTCTTTTAAGCCACCAACAAAGGACAACGATTTGGTTTTGTTTGAATCGTAATTGTCAAAGCCGTATTTAGCTTCAACGTGATGACCTTCAATACCACGTTTAGTGATAATGTTAATAACACCTGCCATGGCATCTGAGCCATAAATAGCCGAAGCACCGCCGGTTTGAATATCAATGCGCTCTACCATAGCTTGTGGGATCATATCCAAATTTACAAAGTTGGTATGACCGCCAAAAGGCATAGGGTAATAGGCAAGGCGTTTACCATTAACTAAGATCAGTGTGTATTCAGGGCCAAGGCCGCGTAAATTAAGCTCTTTTGCACCAGGTGTATAAGAGCCTGTTTCCACTTCACCTAAAATTGCACCGTTAGCTGCAGGTAGGTTACTCAGCGCATCGTAAACACTTGAAAAGCCACTTTTGATCATGTCGTCTGAGGTAATGCTCTGCACATTAACCACACCTTCCATTTCGGTGCGCTTGATGCGTGAACCAGTGACCATCACTCGTTCGATAGTCTCTTCCTCTGCCTTTTGCTGTTGTGCCTCTTGTGCACTAGCAGGCAACTGTAAACCCAATCCAATGAGCAAGGCCAAAGGGCTGAGTTTAAAGCCTGTTGCTTTGTTTCTCGTCTGCATATTGTCTCTCCTGTTTATCATTATTTTTTAATTGTTCTTTTTTTTATTTTTAATTGGAACGTTCCAATTAAAAGGGGTTTCAATACGTGTTAATGCAACTATTATTTAACGCGTGGTATTTTTATCCTTGTTGGGCAAGCTCGGCTTGATAGCGTTGCCAAAGTGAGTCAATCGGTTCACCGATAATGGATTCAACGGCCTTTTCAAATGTCCAGTTAGGTAAGGTTTTTGCACTTTGATTAAATAGATAAGCAAAGTCAGGTTGATAGTTTTCACTTAACCAATGTAAAAAGAAACCTGTGTTGGTGTATCCACCTAACCATGAGTCTGAAGCAACGGGTTTTCTGGTTTTGTGGTAACCGGCGTCAATGCGAATTAAATCTGCCATACCTTCAATAAAAGCGTGGTATCCCGAGCCGCCAAGATAATTCCCTGCACCTATGTGATATTGATAACCATGGGTTAATTCATGCCAAAAGACACCTTCAAGCTCGTACAACACCTCTTCATCTGACTTGTCTTTTAGTCGCTCTGCCACATATTTTGTTGAAAAAGTCAGTAACATGGTTTTGCCGCTGCCACCGCGTGATGCAAGAACGTCGCTCCATTGCAGTGAAACAACAATGCGATCAAAGTTGGGGGATTGTGTGTAGTTTTTATAAAGGCGTTTATTGACCTCTAATGAAATATTGTGAATAATTTTTTCAATGTCAGGCATTAATCGTGTTAAACGTTGGTAGCCTTCACTGGTGGTATCTTCATGTTGAAATTCAACCTGAGGAAATTCAAAACCTTGCCACGGCTGATTAACATCAAGCACTTTTATACGACGTGATTGCGTTTTTGAATCTTCACCAAAAGCATTACGACTGGTTAAAGTGACGTTGTAAGCGCCTGGTTTGTCAAAGGTGACTCTTGGATTTTGTTTATTACTGGTCGCAGGTATACCACCTTCAAATTGCCATTGCCAGCTTGTAGGGTGGTTTTGACTGTGATCCCAAAATTCTACAACGTCGTTAACCGATGCTTGTTGATGGCTGCTGCCAAAGCGGGCGATAGGGCGCTGATCATCGGCAAAAAAAGTAACTTCAGCTAACTGTAAATAGTTATCACCATATTGTGAGGTATTATCATGAGATAGTGTTAAACGATAAAAGCGATAGGCTGTAGCAGTGTTAAGCTGAAACTGACGTGACTGTTGACGATCGGTAAAAGTTTGCTGTTGTTGTTCATCGATAACATGCCACTGCTTAGCGTTGTTAGAGCCTTCAAGACGCCACTGCTCGGGATCGCGTTTTGGTGCGTCGTTTGCCGAAGTAAAACGATAGCCTGTTAAGCTTTGTGCTTGATCTAATTGGAAAATAATTTGGCTATTGTTATCAAAGACTAAAAATTTTGAATCGAGTTTCCCGTCGATTAAAGCATCTACTGGTTCTTGTTTGGGTGAGTTACTGTGCTGACTGATAATAGATAACTGACTACTAGCAACAGGCGTAGCTACATATTTACCGCCAAGAGCAGTAAAGCTAACAACAAGAGACGCGGCCACACCGGCCAGTTTTACCTTTGTTGGCAACATGAATATTCTCACTTTTAGGTGCAATCAACTCAGCGGTTTGTGTAACTGAAACGCAGAAATTGATTTTATAATTATTAAAATACGACTTGGAACGTTCCAATTTAGATTCTGCCAAAAGCCATCTAATGTCAAGTATAAGCCAGAATATTTTTGTGGAATAAGGTGGAATAAGATAGTTGCGTTCTGTCTAATAAATCGACAAAACAAACGAGTAAGCCATGATCAATAGCTTACTCGTTAAGTTTATTAACAGGAAGAACGTTCGATTAAATCAACACCAACAAGCACCTTATTGCGCGCATTGCTATTGGCGTCCATCAATTCCTGACAAACGGCACGAGCAATTTGGTTTTCGTCAATATGTATCGTGGTTAACGCTGGTGACATTAATTGAGAGTCTTTTAAATCATCAAAGCCAATAATACCTATATCAACACCGGGTTTAATTTGCTGCTCTTTCATGTATTCAATCGCGCCATAAGCGATAACATCACTAAAACAGACAACCGCTTCAATATTTGGTGATTGGTTTAATAATTCTTTCATGCCTTTTCGACCACCATCTCGTGTCGTATTTGACTGAATTACTTGCGTTAATGCGTCATCTTGAAAATGTTCATGCATGGCATTGTTATAACCAGCTAAACGTTGGTGGTAATCCGAAATACTTTCGTTACCGCCTAAAAAAGCGATATTTTTATAGCCTTTTTTGATCAGCAAGTTAGTACTCATGTAAGTACCTGAGACGTTGTCTGGAATAATGGTTGATACTTTTGCGCCTTGAATCTCACGCATGATGTTGATCACTAAGCGACCTTTATCAACTAAGCCATTTAAAAAGTCAGGGCTGGTTCCTGGTGCAGGACAAATGACATAAGCCGACACCTTATATTCTTCTAACCGCTGAATAAGTTCGCTTTGCTGCTCAACACTTTCCCCACTACTCACCAAAATAGCAAACATGCCAATGCTGCGGATCTGCTGCTCTAGGGCAACTGTAAGTTGTGTTGAATAGGGGTTGGTTAAATCGTTAATAACAATTGCAACTAAATTTGATCGTCTGCTGCGCAGTGAGGCGGCGTCTCGGTTATAGACATAACCAGTTTCTTCGATCGCTTTTAGCACTTTTCGTTTCGACTTTTCACTGACCTTATTACTATTGGTCAAGACTAAGGAAACCGTGGATTTCGATACGCCGGCCTTTTTTGCTACGTCAACTACAGTGATGGTTTCTTGCTTCTTCAAACGGTATTCCTTAGGTAAAACTGCGAGCAAAATATTTTTTGATGGTTGAATTATAACTTAACTCAAGATATATTGAATCACAATAATTGGAACGTTCCAAAAATAAAATAATAAGTATTTGGCAATCATTATGTTGCATACAATGAAAAAATACTCAGGTGTAATCAGTGAAGGAAGCTATACAATGCAGCGATTAGCAAGCGTATTTGAAAAGCGCTCTCTAGGCGCTTTGTTAGCAGTTGTTTGTTTGGTAGGTGTACCTACCATGGCAAATGCCGCTAATAAAGAAGCTAAAAAAGACAATACCGTATGGGTTGACCCATTTATCGGAACTGGTGGTGACGGTCATACTTTCCCTGGTGCCGTTGTGCCGTTTGGTATGGTGCAACTAAGCCCAGATACTGCCGCGTTAAGCCGTGGTGTTGACCCTCAGCATGAAATATACAAACACTGTGCTGGTTATCATTATGACGATCACACCATTATTGGCTTTTCACATACTCACTTTAGTGGCACAGGTCATTCTGATTTAGGTGACTTATTGATTATGCCGGGTACAGGTAAAGTTCATACAAAACCTGGAACTGAAGAAGACCCTGATTCCGGTTATCGCTCACGTTTTAGTCACGACAGAGAACAAGCGTCACCTGGCTATTACATGGTGGAGCTTGATGATTACCAAATTAAAGCCGAGTTAACCACAACAACACGTACCGGTTTACATAAATACACCTTTAATGGTGAAAAAGATGGCCACGTGGTGATGGACTTAACCTCATCAATCTACAACTTTAAAAATAAAGTGGTGTGGAGTGATGTGCGTGTAATCGATAATCAAACTTTATTAGCGTATCGCTCTACAAATGGTTGGGCAAAACACCGTGAAATGTATTTTGCCATTAAGTTTTCTCGCCCGTTTGACCGTATTGAACTAATAAATGAAGATAATGCTCGCTATCGTTGCAATGGCTGTTTAGATGCTGGTAAAAGCAACAAGCCGTCAACCATAGTAAATGACGCCATTCAGTTTACAGCAGGCAAAGACATTAAAGTGGTTGCACATTTTGATGACGCAAAACAAGCGCCGTTATTAGTGAAAGTTGGTTTATCTGCTGTGAGCAGAAGTAATGCGTTAGAGAACTTAACCACTGAATTACCTGACTGGAACTTTGAACGTGTCCGCGCTGAGGCTAAAGAACAATGGCGTGATAAGCTCAATGTAATTGATGCAGAGGGTACAAAAGCTGAAAAACGTCAGTTGTACACCTCACTTTATCACGCACTACAGGCACCTTCTGTTTACCAAGATGTGAACGGTGAATACCGAGGTGTTGATGGTGAAATTCACAAAGCCACAGACTTCCAACACTACACCTTATTTTCATTGTGGGATACCTATCGTGCGCTACACCCACTTTTAACTTATGTAGCACCTGAAAAAGTGTCTGACATGATCCAATCGATGTTAGTGCATTACCAACAAAGCTACGATGACATGTTGCCAATTTGGTCATTCCATGCCCACGAAACATGGACCATGATAGGTTATCACGCGGTATCTGTAATTGCTGACGCGTACCTAAAAGGCATTCGTGATTTTGATCATGAACTGGCGCTTAAAGCCATGTTAGATACAGCAAACAATCCTAAATATGATGCTATTCCTGAATACATCAAATACGGTTATGTGCCAATGGACAAGTTAAGTGAGTCGGTTTCGATCACTTTAGAATATGCCTACGATGATTTCACTATTGCTCGTTTTGCCGAGGCGTTAGGTGAGCAGAAAATTGCTGATGAATTTTATCGTCGCGCCTTATCGTACAAAAATGTATTTGATCCGTCGGTAGGTTTTATGCGCGGTAAAGACTCAAAAGGTGGATGGAACCCAGCGTTTGATCCAGAAGAAGCAAAACTGATGGGGCCATTTACTGAAGGTAACAGTTATCAATATACCTTTTATGTTCCGCATGACGCACAAGAGCTGATAAAGCTTATTGGTGGTGACAAAGCATTTGAGCAGCGCCTTGATACCTTATTTGAAAAAGAGTTAAGCCACGAAAAAATCAAAGAACATGAAGATATCGCCGGCTTAATTGGTCAATATGCTCACGGCAATGAGCCAAGTCATCATATTGCTTATATGTACAACGATGCGGGTAAACCTTGGCGCACACAAGAGCGTATTCGCCAAATCATGGACACCTTATCGTCTGACAAACCAGACGGCTTAGCCGGTAATGATGATGTTGGTCAAATGTCAGCTTGGTATATCTTCTCTGCAATGGGTTTTTATCCTGTGGCTCCTGGTAACTTAAGCTACAGCATTGGCGCACCACAATTGCCAAAAATTTCATTAAATTTAGCGAAAAACAAAACCTTTACTGTGGAAGCGAAAGGGTTGTCTAAAGCGAATAAATACATAAAGTCGGTTAACTTAAATGGCAAAACCTTACAACGCAGTTACATCACTCATGATGATATTCAACAAGGTGGCGTTTTAACCTTCGAAATGTCTGACAAGCCAAACAAAACATGGGGCAGTGCACTTGAGCACAGACCACCATCAATGAGCCGATAGTCGATAACAACAAATAGACAAGGCCTTGCCATTGTGCAAGGCCAAGGACTAGATCATGAAAAACCGTATAATTTACCCGTTAGCGATACTGACCTCGTGTATTGCTACCTTAGGATGTGAACAAGCGTCAGCCCCTAAAGAGCCAGCAGCGCAAGTTGCACAAACACCAGCCGAGCCCAATTGGGTAGCCGACCCAGCGTCTTATGTAAACCCTTTCATTGGTACTGAAGGTGTGTACAACCACAGACAGGCGTCTAACGTAACACCTGGGGCGTTGATCCCGTTTGGTATGTTTAACTTTGGCCCCGAACACGCTTATACCGAAGACTTGCTGAAAGAAAGCGCTGGCATTGATAAACGTGTGCGTGTTGAAAAAGGTCGTATTCCTGTCTCTCCGGGGGGTTATAACTATGCGGCAAGCAGAGTAAAAGGTTTTTCATTTACACGATTATCGGGCACTGGTTGTTTAGGTGCTTCGGGTGATATACCGGTGATGCCATTTACCCAAGATATTACCCATTCACCTGACGCTGACTTTTTAAATGCATACTATAGTGCAGGCTTTTCTCATCATGACGAAACCGCTGTGCCGGGTTATTACCAAGTGGGTTTAGATAACGGCGTTAATGTTGAATTATCAGCTACGGCGCGCACTGGTATTGCTGAATTTACTTTTAGCCAACCTGAACATGCCAAGCTGTTATTCCGTTCATCGTATTCTCAAATTGGCAGTGGCGATGCTTATGCCAAAGTGGACGCTGAAAAAGGCGAAATTACCGGTTATGTAACCAGTGGTAATTTTTGTGGTTACTTAGGTGAATACAATCGCCGTGACTACTACACCTTACACTTTGTTGCCAAGTTAGACACTAAAATCACCGGCTCGGGTGGTTGGACTAACGATAAAGTTTATGCTGATGCAACCGAAGCTAAAGGTGGCATGGGGTATGGTGAAAAAGGCGTTCCTACTTTGGGCCAAGGTTCAGGTGTTTGGGTGAATCTCGCGGCAACGGCAGAGCAGCCAGTTACCATGCGTGTTGGTATCTCTTACGTTAGCTTAGAAAACGCCCGTAAAAACTTAGCAGCAGAACAAGCCAATAACACGAGTTTGGCCGATGTTAAACATCAAGCATACAAAGCGTGGAATAACGAATTAGCAAAAGTTAAAGTGGTTTCTGAAAACCAAAACAAGTTAACCACATTCTATACAGCGCTTTTCCATTCGCTTTATCATCCAAATATTTTCAGTGACGTAAACGGTGAGTATCAAGGTTTTGATCAACAAGTTCATCAAATCACAGACAAACAAACGGCGCAATATGCTAACTTTTCTGGTTGGGATGTTTACCGCTCTCAACTGCAGTTAGTGACTATGCTTGACCAACAGCGTGGTAGCGATATTGCGCAATCTTTATATAACCAAGCTTCTCAATACAATGGTGTGTGGGATAGATGGACACATAACTCAGGCCCAACGGGGGTAATGAGTGGCGATCCTTCTAGTATTGCTATTGCCAACTTTGTTGCTTTTGGTGCCAATAATTTTGATGTTGATGGTGCATATCAATCACTAATAACTGCGGCAATGAACCCAACACCACTTGATTTAAGTGATGAAGGCTGCCCAGTGTTTTGTCGTGGTCAGCATCCGTCACTCGATCAGTGGATGTCGGTTAACTATATTTCTGACCAATCAAATAGCTGGGAAGGAGCGTCTGAAACGTTAGAACAAGCATCAGCTGATTTTGCCTTATCGCAATTAGCGTTAAACATGCAAGATGACAAACACGCCAACATTTTGCTTGAGCGCTCTGGTTATTGGAAAAACTTATATAACCCAAAAGCAACCGCTGAATTGGGCTACATTCAAGGTCGTAACTTAGACGGTACTTGGAAAGAAAACTTTGATGCCAACAGTGGCCATTTATTTGTTGAAGGCAGCCCCGCGCAATACCTATGGATGTTACCGTTTGATGGTCAAGGCCTAAACGACAAATTAGGTGGCGACCAAATCATGGCGGATCGCCTAGACAGCCATTTCCATAAACCTGATGGCTCTTGGGTATTGTTCAGAGACAGTGCCGAATTTTCAGATGTATCTAATCAGCCATCAATTGCCTCACCTTGGATGTACCTGTTTTCAGGAAAAGCATACAAAACACAAGATACTGTGCGCGAAACCATGGCTCAGCTTTGGAATAACACTACTAAGGGTATTCCAGGGCAAGACGACTTAGGTCAAATGTCGTCGTGGTACGTATTTTCTGCGTTAGGTATGTACCCACTTTTCCCTGGCAAGGCGGATATGGTGTTGTCTAGCCCACTGTTTAGCCAAGCACAAATTGGCAATATTAGCATTAATGCGCCGGGCGCTTCTGACGAAAACCGCTATATTCAATCATTGGAAGTGAATGGTAAATCGACAAATCAAAGTTGGATCAACAGCGAACACGTTAAACAACCCGTTAGCTTAGACTTCACTTTATCAACAACACCAAATACAGCGTTTGGCGCGGCTAAGGACGATCGTCCACCGTCGTACAGCACTGCGGCTAACAAGGAGTAACTGACATGGCGATTCAACCTGCAACTACAACGGTCGTGAGCAACGATAACGAACATTATCATTTTGCTTTTGGCGCCATGACCACCCTGTTTTTTATTTGGGGTTTTATCACTGCGTTAAATGATATTTTGATCCCTTATTTAAAGGGCGCGTTTGACTTAAATTATACTCAAGCCATGTTGGTGCAATTTTGCTTCTTTGGTGCGTATTTTATTGTTTCCCCCTTTGCCGGCAGATTGATCAGTAAAATTGGTTACTTAAAAGGCATCATCACTGGTTTGCTTACCATAGCAACCGGGTGTGTGATTTTTTACCCAGCAGCTGATATGGGCGCTTATTGGGTATTTTTAACAGGTTTATTTGTACTTGCCTCTGGCATTACGATTTTGCAGGTATCAGCAAACCCTTATGTGGCTTCACTAGGTAAAGAAGCAACAGCGGCAAGCCGACTAAACCTAGCGCAAGCTATTAATTCTCTTGGCCACACCGCTGGCCCTGTCTTTGGTAGTGCCCTTATTTTTGGTGCGGTAGCCACTACAGCGTCAAGTGCTGATGCCAGTGCGGTTAAATTACCGTACTTATTAATTGCTGGTGCCACTGTGTTAGTTGCAGTAGCGTTTAAATTTCTACATTTACCAACCATCAAACACATTAGTGCTGAACATGCAGCGCCTGACGATGCTAATCGTTCCATTTGGCAAGAAAAACCATTGTTGTTAGGCGCATTAGCGATCTTTTTATATGTTGGCGCTGAAGTGTCAATTGGCAGCTTTTTAGTGAACTACTTTATGCAAAACAACATTGCAGCCATGACTGAAAAGCAAGCGGGCGACATGGTAGCTTACTACTGGGGTGCTGCCATGATAGGCCGTTTTGTTGGCGCATATTTAACACGTTTTATCAAACCGAGTTTGATCTTAGCGTTTAATGGCGTGATGGCGATGCTTCTATTAATCGTTACCATGAACACAGAAGGTAACGTGGCGATGTACAGTGTGTTAGCGGTTGGCTTTTTTAACTCGATTATGTTCCCGACGATTTTTACCTTAGCGATTCGCGGCTTAGGGCCTTTAACCTCTAAAGGCTCTGGCTTGTTATGCCAAGGTATTGTTGGTGGCGCAATTCTGCCATTAATTCAAGGTTATGTTGCTGATGTAAGTTCAGTACAAATGAGCTTTATCGTACCAGCGTTGGCCTATATTTATATTCTGTTCTACGGCTTATATAGCGCAAAAAGAACGCCGAGTGTGGGAGCATCTGCATGAAACCCGTAATTTGTTTTGGCGAGGCGCTAATCGACTTTTTAAACGTTGATGAACAGCCGCAAGACAAACTTAATATTAAAGGCTATCGCCAGTTTCCGGGGGGGGCTCCTGCCAATGCCGCGGTGTCGGTTGCCAAACTTGGCGGCAGTGCATTTTTTGTTGGCCAAGTGGGTAAAGATGCCTTTGGCGATTTTTTAATTGCCTCAATGCAAGAATATGGCGTTGATGTGAGTTTTACCTATCAACATGCTACTGCACCAACGGCTTTGGCGTTTGTTATGCTTGATAAAGACAATGACCGCAGTTTTACCTTTTATCGAGACAACACCGCCGATGTGATTTTTTCACCCAGCCAAATTGATGCTAACTGGTTTGCAAAACCTGTAATTTTTCACTTTTGCAGCAATACCTTAACCAATGAAGCGATAGCTGATTGCACTTTACAAGCAATTACTGTGGCAAAAGAACATCAGGCGTTGGTGAGTTTTGACGTTAATTTGCGTCACAATTTGTGGCAAGCAGGCCATGCCGACAAAGCTCGAGTTAATCGCTTTGTTGAGCAAGCCGACGTTCTTAAGTTTTCTGCTGAAGAACTAGAATTTCTTGCCGAAGGCAACGAACCTCAGTATGTCAAAAACTGCATGGCACAGGGCTGCAAACTGCTAATTGTTACTGACGGTGGCAGTGCGGTTCGAGTTATATCAGCACACGGAGAGTTTCGCTGCGCGCCGCCAAGTGTCACGGTTGCTGACACCACAGGCGGTGGTGATGGTTTTATTGGCGCTTTATTGTTTATGTTGTCATTAATTGACGATATAGACACAGCGTTAAGCGATGAATTGCTGCTAAGTAATATCATCAATTTTGCCTGCTGCTGCGGCGGTATTGCTGTCAGTCAGCAAGGGGCATTTCCGGCATTTGCTCAATTTGAGCAAGCAATGCATGCGTTTGGGGCTCAAGAGCACAACGTATCGCAACATTTTACTAATCTTATCGAATTGTTATAAAGGAAAGTGTGTGAATTTTTACAGTCGTACCTTCTTGGCAGACCACTGCGCGTCTATCTATTCCTTCTACGAGCCAAATATTATTGATAATGCTGGGGGGTATTTTCAAAATTTTTATGATGATGGATCATTATTCGACAAAGATGTCAGACATTTAGTTAGCAGCACGCGCATTATCGTTAACTATGCGCTTGCAGTTAAATACCTAGGGCAAACACAGCACCTAGACAAAATTAAACACGGCCTAAACTACTTAGAAACCGTGCATTGGCAAGAAGAAGCTCAAGGTTATGCGTGGACAATAGCCAACAATGCGCCAAGTGATATGACACAACAAGCCTACGGCTATGCCTTTGTGTTGTTAGCTTATGCGGCCAGTTATAAAGCTGGTGTGATCACAAGCAATGAAAAACTCGATAAAGTATTTGAGTTACTTGAACAGCGCTTTTGGCAAGCGGAATACGGTTTGTATGCCGATGAACTTTCAACTTCGGGTGAGTTATCGCCGTATCGTGGCCAAAATGCCAATATGCATATTTGTGAAGCCATGATCGCGGCATACCAAGCAACAGGTGATGACAAGTTTTTACAGCGTGCACAAACGGTGGCCAAAAATATCTGCCAAGTACAAGCAGCAAAAACAGGCGGTTTAGTGTGGGAACACTACCACGATAACTTCGAACCTGACTGGGATTACAACAAAGACGATCCAAAAAACTTATATCGTCCGTGGGGTTTCCAACCGGGTCACCAAACTGAATGGGCAAAATTACTGTTATTAATTAACGAACTTGCGCCTGAAGCTTGGTTAGTGGAAAAGGCGGCTGAATTTTTTGACCGCTCTTACCAACAAGCGTGGGACAAAGAACACGGCGGGTTAATATACGGCTTTGATCCACAGGGCAATTGGTGTGATACCGACAAATACTTTTGGGTACAAGCCGAAAGCTTAGCGGCGGCCGCCATGTTGTATCAACAAACAAACGATGAAAAATATTTACAGCAATACAACGCCTTGTGGCAATACTGCTGGGATAACTTTATCGACCATGAACACGGCGCTTGGTATCGCGTATTAACACTAAACAATACCAAATACTCAAATGAGAAAAGCGCAGCGGGTGCTAAATGTGACTATCACACATTAGGTGCTTGTATTGAGGTTTATAACCAATTAAACGCTGTATAAGCTCCCCGCTGGTTGGTTCACTGGATGGCCAACTGGCAACCTACTTCCCTTGGTGGTGCTTAGTAAGTGCAAACTTGCTTTGCGCCACACCCAAAATACTGATCAAAAACAAATAAACGTTGGTAATAGTGGCGACCCTTGCCTACCTTTGGCATAATCGCACTACTTCAATGACTTCGGTGTTTTATATGATCCACAGCATGACCGCCTTTGCCCGCGTAGAAATTAAAGAAGACTGGGGCAATGCGATTTGGGAAATTCGCAGCGTTAACCAACGCTTTTTAGAAAACTACTTTCGGTTACCTGAACAATTTCGCGGTATAGAGCCCGTTTTACGTGAGCGTTTTCGCAAAGCATTAGCTCGCGGTAAAGTAGAATGTGGTTTACGTTTTAACCCAAATCCATCGGCCAAAGGCAAGTTAAGTTTAAACAAAGAACTGGCGAGCCAACTATTAGAGCACGCAGGTTGGATCAACGAACAAACGTTAAACAGCCAAGTAAACCCTGTTGAAATTATGCGTTGGCCGGGTGTGATGGAAGCCGAAGAAACCGACATGGACGCAATTCAGGTAGACCTATTAAAAGGCTTTGACCGAGCGCTTGAAGACTTTATTGCTGCCCGTGCTCGCGAAGGCGAAAACATGAAAGTGCTGATAGAACAGCGCTTAGATGGCATAGTAACTCAAGCAGAAACGGTAAAAGCACGCATGCCTGAAATTGTGCAATGGCAACGCGATCGTATTTTAGAAAAATTTGAAGAAGCAAAGCTAGAACTAGACTCACAACGCGTTGAACAAGAGCTAGTATTGCTGGCACAAAAAATGGACGTAGACGAAGAAACCGACCGTTTATTTTCACATGTAAAAGAAACCCGCAGCATCTTGAAAAAAGGTGGCGCACAGGGCAGACGCCTCGACTTTATGATGCAAGAATTCAACCGTGAAGCTAACACCCTAGGCTCAAAATCAATCAATACTGACATTACTAACGCTGCCGTTGAACTAAAAGTGTTAATTGAGCAAATGCGTGAGCAGATCCAGAATATAGAATAATATCCATTAGAGTCCAAACACCTCCGCTATAGCCCAGTCATACTGGGCTTTTGTGTTTTTAGCGTCCAGATTATTTTGAATAATTTAGGCCAAAAATACAAAAAAGTGGTAGTGCGAGTGGTAGTTCGCTCTCTCAAGTCACCAATGTCGTCCAAATAACCCTACAAATTTGGAGGATATATATGTTAACTGAGACCATACTAAAATCTATCATCAAAAAGGCAGAGCCAACTCGCGGAATTGCCGATAAAGATGGCCTATTTTTTTCACTCACTAAATCTGGATATGCGAGTTTTAATTTCCGTTATCAAATTAACGGAAAACGTTCGGTGATCGCTATTGGCCCCTATCCAACTATTTCGTTAAAAGAAGCAAGACAGAAAGTCTTATTTTTTCGCCACCAGCTTGCAAACGGTATCGACCCTTTAATGGAAAAACGTAAAGCAGAGTTTCAAGCACGTAATACCTTAAATGCAGTCTTTGAACATTATTTCGAAACAATCATTGAATCTCGTTATGCGCATGCAGGTCGTTTAAAGCGCCTTTATGAAATGAATTTACAGCAGCCATTAGGTAATCGCTCAATTAAAGAAATAAACGGTTTGGAGATTTCTGATGTACTGCAGAGAATCAAAAAAGGCACACGAACAAAAGCACCGAGACCTTCGATAGCAAATAAATCGCTTTATTTACTGAAGGCGTTATTTAAACATGCTGTTAAGCTCGATTTAATTCGTCATAACCTAGCCCTATCCTTCACAGCTATGGATGCAGGCGGTGAAGAAAGGCCAAAAGATACCTATTTAAATGAAAAACAAATCAGACAGTTTTTCGACATAGCCGAAGCAGCAGGCACCGCCTTTAGTAGAGATAACTACCTAGCAACCTGCTTGCTGTTTTGTACGGCAACTAGAAAGATGGAACTGTTAGGGGCTAAGTGGGAAGAATTCGACTTTGACGAGTTGTTGTGGACAATTCCAGCGGAGAGAACAAAACCGCGCCGTGAGTTCTTAGTTCCACTCTCACCACAAGTCATCGTTTGGCTTGATGAACTAAAAATAAGAGCCTGTGGCAGCGATTATGTGTTTCCGGCAAGAAAGCAAAGCCGTGTCCCCCATGTTTATCATGATACGTTAAACCACGCATTCAAGAATCTAAATCTACCGTTTGCTTTAGCACCACACGATATCCGCAGAACAACAAGAACATTATTGGCAAAACTCGGCATATCTGATCAAGTCGCCGAAATATGTTTAAACCATAAACTCCCTAAGATGCAGCATATCTATAACAAGTACTCATTTTTGCCAGAAAAAAGAGAAGCCCTGTTAATGTTAGCTGAAGCTTTTTGCGCATGTTTACCTGAAGAAGAACAGTAAGATGAAACGCGTAACAGATAATAAGCTAATTGAAACAATTAGAGATTTGAAGCACTGGGACGGTTATCCGCCCACAACTGAGTACATTATCCAAGCTCTCCCTATGTTTGACGAACAAATAGTTAAGCAGGCCTTAGTTAGGGCGACTCTGAGAGGCAAAATCAGAAAGCAAGGCAACCACTGGTATACATATCCCTAGATATAACTTGCTAGCAGATGCTCTTGAAGTCTCCACTAGCAAGTTTTCTGGCATAAACGCTTTTACACTTTTAAGCTTGATAATCTTTGATTTCTAATGGCACTTTTTTGCTACTTCGTCTAAACCTAGCTGTCTTAAACGATCCATTAGTATCTCTTTCCCTTCCTCAAACCAGCCTGATTGAGGGAAACGTATTGCAAACCAAAAGCACCATTCATCAACGTCTTCTTTTGTGATATTTACAGGTAACTCTCTAAGTTGAGGTTCAATTATTTGGGGACAAAATGTTAATGCTCGACTTTTTATTTTTTTCAAAGTTGGTTTATGAGGTTTTTGTTGAATAGCTGCAATCGCTAGAGCTTCCTTTAACAAATTACGAATATTATCACCCGATTTATACAATGATGACTCAACTGCATTGAGATAGCACTCAAGCGCTGTATCGATTTGGCCACTAAGTATTAGCATTCGTCCCTGTAGCCAGTAATAGTGATAGCTAAGCTCATCGTTTAAATTATGCTCTTCAATTGATTTTTTAAGTGAAGCTAATCTAGCTGAATAATCAGCAAAACTGCCAGAAGGTTTAGTTGTAGAGCGTCTCAGGAGCTTATGAAGTTCATTACCTTCTGCTGACAGTATATGTAAGTTGGCTGAACTTATTTCATTGATGTAAAACTGATAAAATATTCGACCAAAATCTATAAACGGCTCTTGGTTGTGTTGTAACCGCCACAAAACAGCCTCTTTTAAATGAGTAACAAACTGATGCTTGGTTTTTCTATGAAATGAATCAATGAATCTTGCTAAAAACAAAGTTTCCATCTCTTCATTAACCGCCTCTGGATTGGATAATGATGCCCATTGAGCAAGTAGAGTTAAGTTACCAATATTAGGGAGCTCTTCACCACTTCGCCACTTTCTAACTGTTCTGTCAGTATTTTCAAAGAATTTTTTTATGTCGTTTTCAGCTAAATCTTGCTGGCTATTGTAAAAATCAATAAGTGCTTTGATTGGATGACTATCCAAATAGAAACTTGGAACAGTATTATTTGGCATTTGGTTAATTCCTACCTGCCAAATGATACTCGCAAGTGTTTCTACAAGCAGGTGCTGATTAAGCTGATAAACTACCTTATTTTGTGCTACTCCTTCCATAGGTACACGCTTCATGATTTCTATGAAGTTGTTTAACCCCATCCAGATACAGTCAGAGAAAAACTCAGCGAAACTACCTGTAACAACCTGAGAGATTGGCTCATAAAATAAATGTCGCACTGACTCTGAAATCAGTGTTGGATCTAAAGACTTCCTAGATGCAAAGTCTTCTTCCTTGCGATAACGGCTCTTTCCCTTAGCCGCCAATGATTTGGTGTCGGCAATATCAGCTAGACGATTTAAAACATATCCAATGTTTGGATAAGATTCATTGATAGGCACCATAAATTAAGACCTTAAAAAGTTCCTTTTTGAAAGAGGGGTGATCCCCCTCACTATTATTTATTATTTTTAGCAGCGCTACTAGTTGCGCGAGCCGCAAAACTACCTTTTGGTACGTTGCCACCATTGGTTTTAGCTGTCGAACTTTGAATTCGTTGCGCCACTTGTGGCGTCATAGGTGTTGGTGGTTTTGCATTTGCTTTTGAAGCCATAATGTTCTCCTTGATAATTCCAAATAAACTTCATAAGCAATCATCGAAAAAATTTGAATAAGTTGACAGGAATCAAGTGGCGCAATTTTTATAGCTTAGTTTCACAACTCTTAATGTAAGTACAACCGATACTTTTTTATCGTACTCCCTCTCTAGCCCCTTACAAGCTTGGTTCACAGGATTTCAACCTCTTTATCTTGAGAGGGAGAATAGCAGCCACAATACTCTTCTCTTTTTTGAATACTCCGATCCAATCAAAGAGGCAAAAAACCTCCTATCCCCTGTATATAAAGGCCTGAAAGCTTCAACAGACTCATAATGGAGGGAAAACTGCTCACAGAATATATTGAGCGAGTCTTAAATAACAACACTGAACTAAGTAATAAATGATTGAAGAGATATATACCGAACGCCTTCTAGATGCTGAAACAAGGCTCAAGACATTAACTGCGAATTTCGGAGAGGCATTTCCGACAAGAAAAATTGCAAACCGTCTTTATGCTTCTGCTAAACAAGGTAATAAAACCCTCATTTTCCGGATGCAAAAACATGGGAAATATCATTACCAAACATTGGGAATACTTGATAAGCAGATATCATTAGAAGAGGCTGTCGAGCAGAGCTTTGTTTACGAAAAACAGTTGAACACAAACGGTTATATCGACGATTACACATATCAGCTTCAAGAGCATCGTCGTAACATAAAAACCATTGATGACTTAGCTTATGACTGGTTCATAGCATCTGAAGCTGAGTTTGACATTACAGAACCTGAGCCTCTTAAAGATATGGCTCGTATTCAAGGCCTATATCACAAACACATGCAACCATACATCGGCAACGCATCCATTTCTCACTTTGATGGTTGCCTCATCGAGGTCATGGTGAAAAAAATAAGAGCAAAAGCAGCAGGAACACCTTTTTCCTACAAAGCAACCGCTAAAATGGCACGAGAAATTGCAGAAAAACTACTCAAGCGAGGCATACGATATAGATTAATCGACATCAATGTTGCTAGTTACTTTACAGCTAGAGAAACTGGCTATGTTGATGACTCCGATAGAACTGCATTGGCACCTGAGGAACTGCTTTACCTTATTCAATGTTTAGAGAAAGTCCGAAATACAGCCCCTATTAACGTAAATATTGTTTACATTTTGCTAGTGCTTGGCACTCGAAAAGGAGACTTAATAAAAGCTCACAACAAAGACTTTGGGCATACAACAAAACATCTTAGCGATGATGAAGAAGCTGACTTAGTATGGAATCTTACTGCTGAAAAAAACGGTATCCAGCGTGCTGTTTACCTGACGCAGTTTGTTCAAAGCTTACTTTTGGAAATCGTTGAGGTTCAGAATGGTTCAAACTACTTATTTCCAGCAAGGAAGTCTAATTCTGACAGTCCCTTTATAAGCTCATCTACACCCAACAAGTTTATTAGGAAAATTGCTCCGAAACTGACCAAAGTGCCTCACGAGCTGAGGCACACTTGTAGAACGTTATTGAGTGAATTGGAAGTCTCTGATCATGTTGCTGATAGCTATATCTTGCACTCAACAAGGCGATACAGGCACGATGACTACCATTTATATCCAGCTAGGAAACGGGCCTCAATAGAGCTCTCAGACACTATAGAAAATTTAATTGAAGAGGCGCGATTATTAAATTTGATAGAAGAAGTAATGCAGGAAAATAAAAATGCTAAATCAATATCTGAAAGCTGAACCTACGCTATCGCTCAGCGAAGTTTTGAAAGCGAAAAACAAAAGCTACTCTTGGCTATTTGAGCAAGTTCGTTTAGGAAATTTTCCTCCTCCAGATCGTAAATCTGGTCGGAAAATCTTCTGGCGCAAGTCAACGCTCGAAAGAACTATGAACAATTGTACTCATGAACCTGATACAGACCTAAACGAACGAAACATAAAGCTAGATTTGTTAACTGAACAAGAAAATATCATCTCTTTTTCAGAGTTATCTCAGTTTCCGTCAACAGTTTCAATCAAATCATTTGGAGAAATTGCAGGTATCAACGTGGATCTTTTTCGTCGACGTTTTCAATCTAAATTTTATATTCTAGATGATCACTTTGAACATAACCTCAAGCTTAATCTGGTAAAGATTAAGAGTGAAGCAATGTCTGAACTGCTAAAAAATCGACGTGACACTAAGGTAGATGAACAGCCAATTAAGCTTGGATTTAGAGAAGATAAGCTTGTCGACGATTACTCCAACAAGGAACATTTACCTTTGCAAAAGTACATTGAAATAGTCGACATCTCAGTTCATCAAATCATAGCAAGACTCGCTCAAAACGAATGGAAAATAGGAAAGCACATCCGCCTTGATTTCCAACGAAAGATAAACAAAAAAGAAGCGTCTATACACATAAACTTAAGAGCTGTACAGCAATGGGCCACGTCCAACTAATCAGACATATCTGATAAAAAAAGCACCTAACCTAAAACTCAAGATTAAAGTCTGCAACTACTTGCAGGCTTTTGTCTATATGCTCGACTACAGAGCCAACTTTGTGGCTCGAGCGTGCAACACTTCCTGCAATACCTCGCAGAAACCGCTTCAACTTAAAACCAGTACCCTATTGCAGGAACACTGTTTTCCTGCGAGGAATAATATGCAGAGGTAATACCCCTTTGACATTGCAACATAATGAGGATTAAACAACGGGCGGAACATAAGGTTATGTTTTGAACTATCTCGCTATAAAGAAATAACAATATCGAGTATTTTTATATTGATAAAATATCTTGTCGTTGGATTCTACAAATCAATGAGGTGATTCTGATTACTTACAAAAAAGTTCTAACTGACTGATGAGCCAATTAAGGTTAGAACTTACTTACGTTTATATAAAAGTAAGAAGGTAATAGTCAGTACTAATACGCTTATCAGAAATACTGAGATGGTAACAATTGGCATCTCCTCTCCTTAAGTTGTTTGACCTAAACTCTGCAAAAAATTAAATCTCACGGCGAAGAGCACGAACTGATAGTTGAAAGCCTCCTGGAGCTAAAATTTTATTCAGCACTGAGACTCTAGGATCTGTATTGCCTTTTTCAATATCTCTAAGCGTTTTGTCAGACACCTTAATAAACTTTGCATATTGAGTTTGTGTCATACCATACAATTGTGTGCGAACTTGCTTAACTAATTCACCAATGGTGATTACATTGTTGGCAACATCATTTTCTAGCTTCGCAAGAATTTCTTTTCGCTGTTCACCAGACAAACTAGCCATCATAAACTCCCATCTCTACTAATTTATTTTTTATGTTGCTAAACCCAATCGCAGGAAAATTTAATATTTCATCAGGGCAATTTAATCTTGCTAACAGCTCTGGCAAGTCGATTAATTTTTCAGCAAGTTGACTCAAAAATAAAATCATTTCGTCCGGTTCACAAAAGTCAGAAAGTTGCTCAGCAATCTTTGAAAAACTCACTTGCCCACCAAGTTCACAATTTCGTCCCCATTTGAATAAACGAGTTACTCCTTCTTCATCGGCTTTCATCGGAGCAAAGTCATAGATAGGAGCAAAACGAATGTCGCCGTCAAATTTTAAAAATGAAATGTTACGGCCGTGATTATCTGAATTACCAAAAACAAGATTTAAAAAGTCTCTAACAACATATTGCTTTGCAAATTCACTTTTGGTCATTTGAGTTGCAGAATTAATCCTTCTCCAAACTGTCTCCATAACATCAAAATGCTCTTGATAACTGCCTGGCTCCGCATCAATGATTGAGTAGATGCTCTCCAAACCAATTCTTGTAGCCACGCCATTTTCAAATCCGATATCAAAGCGCGGTAGCCATAAACTGATTTGTCCACTTTCTTTATCTTCAAGTATTTTTAACTTGTTGACTTCGATGGTTTTAACACTAGTACCTTGAAGAAGCTCTGTAAGAGCCTGATAAAAAACACCTTCAGCTTTGAGAATATTGTTGTCTCGAGTTGTACGCCTATTTCTAGCAAACTTTGTTAAGTAGGCTGTGGCAGCCAATGGTTTTCCAGCAAAATCTCCGTCAATAAAAACACTGTCATCTTCGAGCATTAGTAAAAGTTTTGGAGCAACACCACCAGCTCCAGTAGCTCCCCCAACCGCTGCACCTTGTTCATTGGCATACTCTAAGAAGTCGTATTGCAATGAAATAACATCTTCAATGGGAAAGCGGCGAGGATCTATACTACCCTCTGTCGCTACTGACTCTTTTATTCGTAAGTTACCAACGGGTGACATACAAGCATTTGTGAGCAGCGCATAGTTTTGCTGAAATTCGTTAGAACGGCTAACATTAAGATATTTAAGCCACCAATCTCGAGATTTACCAACTGGCAAAATGTCATCTAGTAATGCTGGCCACTTGGAATAGTCTTTCGGAATGATGCTAATGGGAGCATTAACTGTGCATGCCCAACAGTCTTTGATGTCATAGCTTGCTACTGCAGCAATGTATTCAGGCTCATAGCACAATGAACAACTGGCACTAAACTGCTCTTCAGAGAAGTTCAAAATCGCAGCATCCCACCATTGACCTTGATTAAATAACTGCAATGTAACAGTTTGCATCGCTACTCCAGTAGTTTATTACTGTTTAGTCTCTGATAATAACAACTTTTCGGTAGAAATCTACCGTTACATTATAAAATAGAGCAACAAAACAGTATCAAACTACCGCTTTTAATAAAACACAACCTCCAAGTCGGAACTTTATTACCGTTTTAAATTTAAAAGTCGTCAAACTTTCTTAGAGTTTTAGCCGAAGGCCTACCTATTTATTACTTACGCTCCTCTGTAACCAAAACAGAGGTATAGGTTATGAAAAATTTTACTAAAGTGCAGCGTATCGCAGTTGCTATTCTATTAGTTACAGATGCAGTGAAAAGCGAAGATTTAGAATCATTAGGTATTAAGAAAGCACAAGCGGATACTTGGGCAAAACATTTATTGGATAAACAGATAAGCTTTCAAGATGCTATGGACATCTTTCAAAACGGGGATACCGACGCATCAATTAACCATCTGTTAGCGCTGTGTATTGATCAACGCTACTTTACGAAAAAAACTAAAGAGAGCGAGGAGGTTCCAAGTGAACAAAAAAAGCAGGGGTAACCTGCTTTATTATCAACCTCAGAAAAACTTCATCATGTCCTTGAATTCGACATTTTTTCTAGTGCCACTTCCCACCAAAATATAATTAGTGTTATTAGTCGCAAATATGCAATTTTCGTGGATACTGATTATTGCTGTTGTACGCACCCAACCACCAACAGGAAACCTATCTAGCTCATCGTAAATAATGTAGTCAGCCTTTATCAGCGATATTACACAATCAGGTGCTGATTGCGGGGGCTCAATATCCCATATAGCCCAATCTTTAACTACGCATATTGGTTTATTTGGGGAGAAGTGCTCACATTTTAGTTTCATCAGTTCGATTTGTGATTCTAAGCAGCCAAAGTTCGTTAATACTCCTGGCTCAGACAAAACACCTGCAAGCCTAGTAAGCTCTTGTTTCATTTCATCAGTCATAATTGTCTCTTACTATTAAACGTTATGACTAGCTTGAGCGCACTCTCTAATCTGTCAAAAAAACTACTTCGAATTTAAATGTGTGCAAAAGGCTTCCTGCCTTGAACTTTAAAAAAATGGATGATTCATTTTTCCTGTGGAAAGGATGGCTGCATTTGTAATAACAGCTCGCTGACATGTAAAACGGATATGAGCAGTAAATGCTCTTGTGTGAATCGAGCGGCAGTTTAGCTAACTGCTAGGTACCTAAGTTATTGCATGGCACCCAAATCTACTCGAGGGCTCATTGAGCTTAATCTTAAGCAATAAAATAATAGCGAGGTAACCGATTTTGATTGTGTAAATTGAGGCAGAGCAGGTATCGATAAAAGCTTAGCACCTGCAATGCACTCACTTAATAATTGGGCTAGCTATTTGCTGCATCAACAAGTTGTTGCTTGAATGATTTAAAAGCATCGCCATCAAAAGAAGAGCCGCCATTTGCGTCCACATTAAACTTCTGCTTGATAGAATATTCAACAAGTGACGAACCTTTGTTAAGGTAGACTTTAACTTCTGCTATAGCCGAATGCTCGCCACTTTTTAGATTATAAACAGTACGTAAAGCACCGCCTTTAGTGGTCGTTCTTGTCTGCGCTTGTAATTTGCGATTTAAGCTAGTAGCCACTGATTCTGGATCATAACTAACTTTAAACTCACCCGTTTCTACTTTTTCTGCCAGGGTGACAGGGTCTAACTTTGATAGTAACTTATTGTATTGACTAATAGCTTTAGCATCAGTTTTAAACAAGAACATATCATCATTCCCTTTGGTTTTATGTAGCATCGAAGGTGATGATAATTGTACAACCCAAGAGTCTCCTATCTCCTCTACCTTAACAGGTAACTTAGCTGTTATGTCTTTCTTTGCTTCCATCATAGTGCCTGTTGTTGAGCGATAAGTGTCACCTTTACGATAAGTGACAACATAGCTATCAGCATTTCGCTCAATTATCGCCCCTTCGAAAAAGTAGCCAGGGCTATAGCCTTTAGGGGTATTACACATCGGATTACAGCCGTATTTATGTGATGCAGCCTCAGCTATTTGACTCTTTAAGCCTGATAATATTTGTGATTGAGTTAGTTCAACGCCAGGAGCAGGTGTTTTATCAAAAGTGAATGTTTTCGAGTTAGTTGTAGTGATCGGGATATCACGAGCTGGTTGAACCGAAACACAAGCAGATATTGAAGCTGCTAAAACAGCAATCGGCGCAATACGTTTGATCATGGGACTTCTCCATTTTATTTATTTTATTCCAAAATCAACCGCATTCTTACGTAGACACTTTCATATGCACAGCACAAAACTTTCTTAAACCTTACCTGTAGATTGTATTTTCGTTGCATTTACTTCACCCCAATAAAATTGGGGCCTGTAGCCTCCTCTGTGTTTTTTGACAAAGTGCTAAGGCATGGATAATAGAAGATAGGATTGATTAGTTTTCTGAGTGAGTTTTGTACAAAATCGGTGATTACATATTTAACACTAAGCTGGCACAAATTGAGTGCCCTATGGGAAAGTGCTATGAGCTCACATCTACGCCATTTGCACTTCTCACCTTTTTGGTCGAAAACAATGATCGCTTAGTGAATAAACGTGAGTTAATTTTAAAGGTGTGGAAACACGAGGTATCAGATAGCTCAATCAATAAAATGATATCAGAACTACGATCCATATTTGGTGATACTGCAAAGGATTCTCGATATATAGCAACAAGACGCAAATTAGGTTATCGACTAGTTGCTGACGTGCATCCAATCGAAGAGCATATATCTCACGAGAGCCCTCCTTTAAAGAGCATTATTAATTGCAGCAGTTAGTTCTATGATTAAAAAACTACGACTACCTTTACATATAAAATCATATTTTAAGGTCCTGCCAAGACAAGATATTACAAATAGGCCGTTAATTCTGGCCTATCAAACCTCTGACTGTAGAGGGGTAAAACTGCTTGCCTGTTCGGCTTTTAAAGCCTAGCCGGTTTAGTTCGTCAGCAATGCCTTTTAAAGTTGTTATGCCAGCGGCTTTCACATTTTCAATAACTGGTAAAATAGCCTCTCGGTATTTTTTTGTGTTTGTCATAAACTGTGCATGAGCATTGCTGGTACAAGTATTTCTGACTTCATTAAAGTTAGGGTTACCTAATTCCACGCCTCTCTTTTTAGCTTCTTTTAAAGCTAATTTTGTTCTTGTGGAGATCGCTCTTCTTTCTTCTTCCGCCACTGCTGCTAGTACTTGCAACACCAATGGGCCTGAGTTGGGCTGGTCACAACAAATGAACTTAATATTGCTTTGCATCACTGAACTTAGAAAGTGCAAATCACGAGACAACCTATCCAGCTTTGAAACGATTAATGTTGAATTGGTTAGCTGGCAATGTTGAAGTGCTTTGGCTAATTCTGGACGGTTGTTATTTTTCCCTGACTCCACTTCAGTGTATTGATGTAGCAAAGCGCCTTCTTGCCTATTTATATAATCAGTCACCACAGACTGTTGAGATTCTAATCCAAGACCACTTTGACCTTGTCGTTGTGTCGAAACACGATAGTAAGCGATAAAATTCATAGTGTTGTACTCAATTACAGAGGCGCAATATCTTCGGTTTGCGTGTTTGTATTTAGACTTAGTAGATTGCCTGCGTAGGAAGATTCGTCAAAAAATATCCGTTGTACTCAAATATTGAAAAGTAGAATTAAGGGGCCTTCTCTCTATTTTCTTTTGGCGCCATAATTGACTACAAAGCAAAACTATGGGGCCTACTAATGGACAACAAACATAGACTCGCAAGAGCAAAACGAATTAAAAGATATAAAAATAAATATCAGCCTGAAGATGTGGCTCAGTGGCGTGAATTTGCTTACAAAACTGCAATAGAAATGAACCGAGATTTACGCACAAATACTTGGTTTGATGAGAACTTATATACCTTGAAGATAGTTAGTATTGGCAGTGCAATGTTAACTGCCATTTTGATTTTCACTTAACTAACTGAACGGCTCACACACTCATAATCAATGTCAACGATACACACTCAAGAAAAAAGAGACATCGATTTAAACTGCTTTCGCTTTAAATTAATAATTAAAGGAAACAGTGTAAATGACACCAAGTATTTTGACAGACTATATTCACGACACCATTGAAGCGCTTCAAAGTGGAATCTCAATCAGCGACACTTTCGAACAAGCATTAAACGAGTACCATGAACTCTTAGCGTCAAAAAGTTTGCCTACTCAAGAGTCGATAGACGAGATCTTAGAAGAGCTTGAAGACTACTTCGAGTTTGAAGATAACTTTTACAGCTTAAAGCTCGATAACATTGATTGCCCTGACTTTCTCTCTAGGGATATGTCTTGTGCAAAAGATTTGGTAGATAAATTTTATAAGGCTGTTTCAGCTTTATCTGAACAGCATTGTGTATAATATTCAAACAGTAGAATAAATACGACCTGAATTATTGATATAGAATGATTCTCAAAGAAAAACCTACGGCGTAGGTTTTTCTCTCCAAGTACTCATCGACGTTAAACAGCAAGTTGCAAAGGCTCCGTTGGCACTCTAGAACTTTGTGCTATTGCTGTTAAGAAGGCCTTCTTTTTCTTAGCCCAACGTTGCTCAGACTTTGTATTGGTAAATGCTTCTAACAAAGCGCTGTGCAACTCATAGCTAGTAACATCATATCCTTTAGCTTGGTAAGAATTTATTACACCTTCGCTAAAGCCTTGCCCAGCGATAAATAGCTCTTCAACGAAAGCGTTGGCAACATCAGCTTCGGCGTCATTATATGTTGCGATACATCCTTCGACATCGATTGCATGATAGTTTCGGCAATTAAATGGACGAACTTCATAAACACTACATAGATTATTTTCCAAGAAGATACAGTCGATATTTGAATTATAAAAATCTTCGTTTGAAAGCGTAGTTAAGTGCCTAACTCTGTCTGTTAGCTTATGTATGAAATCTGTTAGCTGAGTAGTAGAAAGGCTTTTTTGAATGCTTTGATTTAATAAGAAAACTTCGGCAGGCGTAACAAATACCCGACAATACGAACAGCAATAACTGCAACTTTCCTTACAAGCTACTTGTTTATTGGTCGCTTGGCTCACTGTTTCAATAAGAGATTCATGTCGTCTAAGTGATGACTGCAATGTCGATATAGTGGTCTTCCGACTCAGTTTACTGCTTGCTTCTTTCTGAGCTTGCTTAGAAAAAGATTGCAGAAGGTAAAGTGGATTAGTTGAAGTCATGATAATTGCGCCTTGTTTATTAAGTTGCAATTAGTGTCGCCCAGCCCGTAAACCTGTCAAAAATCATAATTTACTTGGATCCTCATAGGCACTATGGGATGGAACCTAGTTTGCTTCGATTTAGTTTTACGAGCTCCATTTTCTCGGTGAAGACATAAATAAGTGAAATTTAGAACTTCCCTAGAATTGATAGAAGTAAATTTTGTTATACCTACAAAAAACCCTGTTAAGCAAAATTGAGTAACAGGGCTAATTCAAGTTAATGAGGACGTCGGTTATGCTCTTTGGATTTTCTGATCGTGTTATGAAAGGAATTGATGAGTTCTTCAACTCGAGTCATAAGATCCTTTTCTTCCCTTTCCTCACAAAACCTAACTATAGGTGACTTCCCCAATAGGAATGTAGTGACAGCAAGTATCGGCTGCATAACTGCGTGAACAGTTAGCTCTTCATCTGCAACATCAACAATGTAATCAATTTCATCGTTAAGGACAGTTATGGCAGTCACTGCGTCATTAATTAGTTCTTGATAGTTCTTCTGGTTATGCTGATTCATTTGCTTAACCTTCAAGTCAATTAACGACATAGCGAAAACGGCTTCTAAGCCACTATCGGTGATCATGAGATTGGATACCAGGGATTTGAACTCTGGTTCTGACATTAAGTCATCTTGAAGGTTTGAAATTAAAGCTTGTTGGTGCTGCTCAGCAGTCGGTAAGTAATATTCTTGCTTAAAGCTTAACATGGTGTTTTTCCGTTTTAATTAGCTTGAACACCATATTCAGTTAGTTCAACAACTTGTCAAAAAACAGGCGAATAGTGAGGAGCTTAGCTTTTCAAAACAACTAACTGTCTTGTCACGACACAAAGAAACACAGATAAAGTAACAAAACCTAAATATTTTTTGTTATATAAACTCTACTGTTTAGCTTTTTATAAATGTTTCGTCCTGGTATCATCACTTTCGGAATTTTAAAGTGGTAAATAAGATTGAATAAGAAAGATAAAGTTCTGGTAATAGACCTATTTGCAGGCCCCGGTGGCTTGGGTGAAGGTATTTCTGCTACGACAGATAAAAATGGTAAAAAACCTTTCGATATTCGTATATCTGTAGAAAAAGAACCTTCGGCACATAAAACTTTAACAACCAGATCATTCTTTCGAAAAATCAGAACGATGCCCAAAGGCATAGAAAACTATAATCTATATTTACAAGGAAAGTTATCCCGCGAAGAGCTATTTGCAAAATTTCCTGAGCAATCTGAACTTGCTCTAAATGAGACATTAGAAGGCCCTAAAGCTCTTGGTGAAGATAATAAACTAATTCATAGCCGTATTGAAAAGCTGATTAGCGACCATAATGGACCTAAAGTAGTCATTGGTGGACCTCCATGCCAAGCTTACTCACTTGCAGGAAGATCTCGCAACGCAGGAATAGAAGATTATAAAGCTGAAAAAGACCATCGTAATTTCTTATATTTAGAATATTTAAAAGTACTATCAATTGCTCAACCAGATGTTTTCGTAATGGAAAATGTAAGAGGCATCCTTTCAGCAAAGATTAATGGCAAAGTAATGTTTCCTCAAATACTCAAGGACTTGAGAAAACCAGGGAGAGTTACCAAGATTAAAGGTGTACCAGGATATAAAATCTATTCTTTGGTTGCACCAGCAGAAAACCCTAATAATCCTCAATATAAAAACTCTTCTGACTTTTTGATCAGAGCCGAAAATTACGGTATTCCCCAAGCTAGACATAGAGTAATTTTATTGGGAGTGAGAGAGGATTTAGGTCGCGTACCGCAAACAATTGAACAATTACAGCAACAAGTAACAGTTGAAGAAGTCCTTACGGATCTGCCTCCTCTTAGAAGTGGATTTTCCAAACAAAAAGATATTCAATGTGATTGGGAAAAACAGATTTTAAATAACTCAAAAGTAATCACGAAATTACTTACGAAAAGGTTTGGAGAGGAATCTGTTTCTACTCTACCTCTTACCCCAATTAAAGGCCTAACTCGCTTTTCCACAAAGAAAACAAATGTTAAGCCTAAAATACCAAGCCATATTAAAGAGTGGTACTTAGACTGTGCCCCCAACAACGTGCTTAATCATGAAACAAGAGGTCACATGACCTCTGATTTACTGCGTTATGGATATAGTGCTGCTTTTACCAAACTAAATGACGGTGTTTCGCCCAAGTCTAGAGACTTCCCTGTTGAACTCGCGCCTGAGCACGATAATTGGAATTCAGGCTCTCATGCTGATAGGTTTAGAACGCAGGCCGCAAATAAACCAGCTACTACAGTTACAAGCCACATATCGAAAGATGGTCATTACTTTATTCACTATGACCCTCAGCAATGTAGAAGTCTTACTGTACGAGAAGCTGCTCGACTGCAAACTTTCCCCGATAATTACTTCTTTGAGGGAAATAGAACACAACAGTATGTTCAAGTTGGGAATGCTGTTCCGCCATATTTGGCTTTAAAAATTGGCAAAGTTGTATTAGAGCTACTTACAACTTAGTAGTTAAAAGATTTAGAGTAATTGTCAGGATTTCTTATATATTCTTCGATTAGCTTGTTTTTCAGTGGTGAGTACTCCCTCTTTCAATAGAAGACCTAGCGCACCGTAGGTTAAGTAATCTTGCTGCTTTCCTTGATTGTCTGATTGAAGACCCAAATAATATGCTCAAACAGCATTTGTAATTCCGCTTGGGTTTTCTTCAGCCTGTTCCTTTCCAATATAAAAACATTAGCTGGTCGGCAGCAATGATCTTTCAGTATATATACGTAACAAGTAGAGGACATCTAACTTTCCTATAGAAAAACCGTGAAATTCTTTTACTAGATATCTAGGATTTTAACTAGATCAATGATTTTTATATAGAATTATGTTAAACATACTCTCAGTTTCACTTTAAAATAATAAAGGATATTGCACAAATGGATTTTGAAAAATCACTAGTTAAGGTTGTTCTATATATATCAAGTAATGACGGTGTATTTTCCCAAGAAGAAGAGAGTGAATTAATAAGACTAGTAATCCAAAGCATTCCAAATATTAGCAGACAGTCACTAGATTCTTGGATCGATGAATTCTTTGAAGAAGACCTTCAATTAGAAAGTTACTGCGAACAAATCACCGATAAAGAAAGTCAACTACTAGCACTTAGCTTAGCGGTTAAAACTGCCTCAGCAGACGGTTTAGATCTAAAAGAAAACTTAGCCCTCCACAAGGTAATGAATTTTTGGAAAATATCTTGGAAGGAGATAACAGGTGCCTGAACATATAGACCTTTCTCCAAACCCTAAATCACATATTAAAACGTTAGCAAGAATAGGGTACAACCTTAACTCTGCAATAAGCGATATCATTGATAATTCTGTCACAGCAGAATCAAACAACATCTACACTGAAATAGATATTATTGATGAGAAAGCCGTTTTAATTATTCTAGATGATGGCTACGGAATGACCCCTGAGACGCTTATAGATTCAATGCGAATTGGGTGTAAAGACCCTGCTGATATTAGAAACGAGTTTGATCTGGGGCGATTTGGTTCAGGAATGAAAATGGCTAGTTTTTCTCAAGCGAGAAAGCTTACCGTAATAAGTAAGGATTCAAGCTCGAAACCCCAGAGTGCAACTTGGGATTTGGATTTAGTTGAACATGAAAATGCTTGGAAACTTATCAAACACTCCGAAGTAGAAACAAATGATTTATGTTCCAAATTCAATATCCAATTCGGTAAGCAAGGGACAGCCATCATATGGGAAAATATAGGAAAATATGATGGATATCCAGTTTCAGAGCTTCAAGCTGTCTTGGGTCAAGACCTGACTAATTTAAAAAGCTATGTTCGATTACACTTCCATAAGTTTATGGAAGGTAAAAGAGCAATAAACTTCTATTTTAACTATCAAAAGCTAGAACATTTCGATCCCTTTTTAAGAAGTCGTAGCGGCTATCAAGAAGGACCATCTCAAAAGTTTAGGGTTAAGAAAGGTGGCAGCATTGAGCTCAGAGTGCATATACTTCCTCATGAATCAAAGTTAACAAAATCTGACTTAGCGAAGTTAGGTGGCACAGATCAGATAACAGCTAACCAAGGGCTATACGTTTATAGAGCAAATCGGCTCATTATCTCAGGTGGATGGTTTGGTTTAACTAGATTATCTCAACTGGGTAAACTAGCTAGAGTCGAAGTTAATGTGCCAACAAGCCTCGATGAAGAATGGTCAACAGACGTAAAGAAATCATCACTAGAAATACCACATAAAGTTAAAGCTAAGCTTAAACAATTGATCAGAGAACCAATAAAAAGATCACAAAAAACTTATCGTTATAGAGGCCGTTTAGAAGAAGCTAACGCATTCTGGAAAGTTAATGAGAATGAAAGGGATAAGAGTATTAGCTACGAAATAGCAAAGGATAATACCTTGCTAAAACACCTTTTATCGACGCTAAATAATGAACAAGCCTCCACTCTAATTGAGTATTTAAAAAATTTATCCGCAGAAATACCTATTCATCATATATACGAAAAAATGTCCTCTGAGCCTAATCAGATTAATCAGAATGATATTAGCTATACCGACTTATTGGAAGGATTGAAGAAATTATGGAACAAGTAGCTATTGAAGATTGCACTAATACGCTCCTTAGAATTTTTAATGAAGCAAAAGCATCCGGAAAGAAAGTTGATGCAGAGTTCATAAACACTACTATTGAGCAGCTTAAACTATTGCTTCCTCAGTATAAAGATTTCAGTGATGAAGACTGGAAAACTATAAAGTTTAAAATTGAAACTAGTATAAATGTTGAAATTGATGAAGGCCCAATAATTTTAGCTAACCCAAGGGTTGAAAGATGGTTAGATCATAAGCGTGGAGAAATAGATTGGAATTATTGGAAGGCTTACAAAGAGTTTCTGCTTGATCAAGGTCGTTCCCTAGAAGTTATCAAAGAAACAGAGAAAACTATTGATGAGATTTTAGACTGCTCTGGAGATCCTCAGAAGGAAGGAAAGTGGAATCGTCGAGGGCTGGTAATGGGAAATGTCCAGTCAGGTAAAACTCAAAACTACCTGGGTTTGCTTAACAAAGCTATAGATGCAGGATACAAGGTAATTATCGTTTTAGGCGGTCACTTAAATGAACTAAGAACTCAGACTCAAGAACGTTTAGATGAGGGAGTTATAGGAAAAGAGTCTAAAAAGAGATATGAAAGCGGACAGCCAATCGGGGTTGGTAAATATAGAGCTGAGCACCTAAGAGCTTCCTTTTTAACAACTACAGAAGGAGATTTTAAAAAGTCTGTAGCAAATAGTTTTGGCATTCATTTTTCAATCGTTGACGGCGCCATAATATTCGTCATAAAAAAATGGGCATCTGTCCTCAATAACTTATCTGAGTGGATAGCAGAAAAACATGATTTAGATGTTGAAGCAGGACAGAAATTAGATCACCAATTGCTATTAATCGATGACGAAGCTGACTATGCTTCAATTAATACCAAACATGAAAAAGGTGATATTACTGCTATAAACAACAATATAAGGAAGCTTTTAGCTCTATTTAATCGCTCCACGTATATTGGTTATACAGCAACACCATTTGCCAACATTTTTATCGATCCTGACGAGGAACATGTAGATATTGGTGATGATCTTTTCCCCGAAGACTTCATGATACGAATTCCCACTCCTGATAGTTACGTTGGACAAAAACACTTTTTTCAATCTAATGATGACAGTAAGGCCGATCCAGTTGTCATAATTGACGACAATGAGGTTCTTTTGCCTGCAAAAAGTAACAAAGAGACTCCGGTAGGTGTATTGCCAGAATCGCTAAAGGAAGCAATCAGATGTTATTTAATTACTGTTGCTGTGAGGTCACTTAGGGGCACGCCTAAGGCACATAGCACAATGCTAATTAACATGACTCACTTAACTCTTCTACAAAATAAAATTGCAGAAGTAGTTGATGAATACATGGATGAAATACGCAGCGCCGCTGATTTTGCAATGGGTTACTCGATGGAATTAGCGGTTAAAAAAAGTCGTGTGATCTCAGATATAAAAGACAGCTTCTATAAGTTTTATGAAATAAATGAATCTTTTGAGGAAATTTTTAATCATTTAAAGAGAGCAATTGGTAAAACGAAGGTATTCGCTGTACACGGCAAGTCAGGAGAAAGTTTAGACTACTCAGCATACAAAGCTAACGGTTTATCAGCAATTGTTATTGGAGGGCATAAGCTGTCTAGAGGACTTACTTTAGAAGGACTCACCATATCCTATTTCACTAGAAACTCTAAAACCTATGATACGTTGATGCAAATGTGTCGCTGGTTTGGATATAGACCTGGATATAAAGACTTGTGCAAACTATTCATAACAGAGGAGTCATTTGAATGGTACGAGTTTATTTCCAATGCAATTGATGAACTTTATCTTGAGCTTGAAAGGATGTCAGAACAAAAGAAAACCCCTGGCGAATTTGGATTAAAGGTTAGAGAGCACCCAGGAGCGTTGTTGATTACTGCGAAACAGAAGATGAATGCGGCACACAGCCATACACGCTCGCTAGACTTAGCTGGGAGGAGATTAAGAAAGTATGAGTTTTACGTTTCGGATGAAAATAACTTAAACAATCTAAATGTTACTAGAAACCTGATAAATCGTCTATTTGATGAAGGTGTAAATCAATACAGTGCCGCTGATGGCTCAACTATCTTTTATGATGTAGATCACTCTGTCATTAAAGACTTTATTTCAGATACGAAGTATGTGGAGGGAGAAGTCACCGATGATTTGTTACTACAGTATATTTCTAAACTTGAAAAGTCGGGTTTACCTAAATTTACCGTATGTATCAAAAATATAAAAAACGAGAAAAATTTATGGTGGTCTCAAAAGCAAGTTCAGGATGGAGATCCTGAGTTACCAAGTATTATTTCATTAGATCATAGATTACCTCAAATAAAACCGTCCAAGCGGAAGTTATTGGCATCTGTCAGCGGAAATACTGTTTGCTGGGAGAGACAAGAGATTGGTGATAAGCATGACGAAAGGTATTTCTTGCAAGACCCCGATAATGCACCAGAAGAATCGAACCCCTTTTATTATATTACAAATCCAGAGCGCAACCAGCCTGGGCTAATAATATACACGCTATCTATCGGCACATTACCTAAAAATGCTAAGAAGGGTGGCGATGAAATTTTAGGAGTTCCTCACAAAGATCCAACGATTAGCTACTCAGTCTCTTTTCCTTTACTAGAAAACTTAAAAGGTAAGTCAAAAAGAGAGATTGATCGTCTGAGCAGAGAAACAAAAGTCTCCTATGTAGTCAATCAGATATGGAAAGCTCTCAATGAAGATCTTGTACTTGAGTATGAAGATGATGACGAATAACTATCGAGAATTTTTTAAAGATAACCCTTGGGAAGGTATAGAATCGGGTTCTTATCCGTCTTCAGCTAGAAGGTTGTATAAAGAGGATTCTAGGTTTTGGGTTTCAGTTAATGCAGAAGGAAACTTTCTATTTTTTGCAGAAGAAGAAGGTTGTTTTGAATTTGATATAGCCAATAAATTGGACTGTCTAGACATTAGGCTAGATCAAGTTAACGATAAAACTCGATTTGTATGTATTCTTACAGACGCCGAAATGTTTGATAAGTTTCGTACAATTGCTAAGGATGTTGCTGCATATTCGACAGAGTATGGCGGTTTGAATATGTTCCGTAGTGTTATATTGAGAATTTATTCATGGAGTGAATTTTTGAAACCATCAAGGTCAGGTCTGGGGTTTCGTGAGCTAATTGGATTTTGGGGCGAATTATTTATATTTCACGAATACTTCGCTAAATATTGCGGATTTCAAAATGCTTTGAAGGCATGGATAGGACCAGAAAACAAAAAGCAGGACTTTACTTTTGATGATGTTTCTTTCGAGATCAAAACCAGCATTGTAGGTGATGATAATAACCTTAAGATTTCTTCAATTGAACAGCTTCAAAAGGTTACAACCAATCTATACCTAATAGCTTTTAGAATTAATGAGAGTTTCGAATATTCAGGTTTAAGTGTCACAGATTTGGTAGATAAATGCTTATCATTAATCGGTAATAACGAAGCATTGAAAAGTGAGTTTCAACATAAGATCTCAGAAAAATATGGTAAAGCCAATGATGTTGAAATTGTACGAAAATTCATTGATATAAATATGGTAACTTATGAAATATCAGAAGACTTTCCTCGAATAGTCCCAGACAACTTGCCGCATGAAAAAATACTAAAAGTGAAATACACAATAGATGGAAATTCGCTTGAGAAACATATAACTTCAAAAACAATAAGGGAGATTATCGAAAATGGAACAGCTACTTCAGTTTAAAAATGAACTTATAAATGGCGTAAAACTTTCTGCAGAAAAAGACCTTTGTTTTGAAGAAGAAAAATTCTTTGAACTTGTTTCCGAGTCCATTTCAGAAGCAGGGATATTGGACAATATAGAGTACCACCCATACAGAAATACGAATAAGTACATGAAGATTGATGGATATAGTTGGAATCCATTAGAAAAAACACTTAGCGGTATTATTACAGACTATGAAGATATAGAAGACATTTTAACCATAACCAAATCCGACTTAGTTAAGCTTGGAAAGAATGTATCAAGGTTCTTGGAAAAAATCGATGATGAAGTCTTTCTAGACTCATTAGAGGAATCTACAGACCGAGTCATAGCTAATTCAATGAACTTTTATCTTCCAGAAGTTTTGAAATTTAGAGTTGTTGTACTTAGTACTAGGAAGCTAAGTGAACGAGTAAAAAAAATTACGATTGATGAAATAAGAAATAAACCAACATCTATAGAAATTTGGGATTTGGATAGGCTAAAAACTTTATCTGAATCAGGCACTGAAAACGAACCATTTAGCATAGATTTTCTGAATATTTGTAATGGGCTTCATAATCTACCTGCAAATACTGAAGATGAAGATACTCATACGTACCTTTGTGTAATGCCAGGAAAGGTATTAAGCGATATTTATGATGAGTTTGGACAACGATTACTCGAAGCAAATGTGAGGACCTTTCTAGACTTTAGATCAGGAGTTAACAAAGGTATAAGAAAAGCCTTGTTAACAGAACCAGAAAACTTTTTTGCATACAATAATGGACTTACATGCACAGCTACTAATGTAGAGTTTAGAGAAATAAATGGTCAAAAAGTAATTTCAAAAATGGATAATTTACAGATAGTTAACGGAGGGCAAACAACAGCATCAATTTATTTTTCGCCAAAAGAAAAAGGTGGTATTGGAAATAGGCTCTACAAAGACATAGATCTAGAAAAAGTGTTTGTACAGATGAAACTTACGGTTATTCGTGATGAAGATAAGATTGAGAACCTTAAATCTCGTATCAGCCAATATGCAAACACCCAAAACTCCATCCAAAAAGCAGATTTAGTATCAAATCATCCTTATCATCGAAACATAGAGAAATTGGCACTTTCTATTCCGATGCCAGCAGGAGACTCTGGTCTATCAACTAAATGGTTTTATGAAAGGGCAAGAGGTCAATACTCGACTAGGGTTAGGGGGCTTAGTAAAGCTCAAAAAGATCGCTTTATGCTTGAATACCCTAAAAGCCAGAAATTTGTTAAGACTGATATGGCGAAGTATGAAAATACATGGAGAATGAAGCCTCATGAAGTCAAAAAAGGAGCACAAGAAAATCTAAAATTATTGGGTCCTGTAATCGCAGAAGAATATGAGAAGGATGAATCTAAATTTAAACATGCTTTTTACAGAGAACTTATTGCCAAAGCTATTCTATTCAAGAGTGCAGACTCAATAATTGCAAAATCGGATTGGTATAAAGAGGAGAAGGGATTTAAAGCAGAAGCTGTAACATATACATTGTCTTTTCTAAGACATTTGCTTCTTTCACAAGGAAAAGATCTAAATTTACTACGAATATTTCAAAACCAATCAATCTCTAAATCATTATCAGCTCAAATAGATGTATTAGGTAAATTTGTGAGAGGAAAAATTTTAGATCCTTCTTTTAGGCAAGGACAAGGAAACCCGTCAGAGTTTTGCAAATCACAAAAAGGCTGGGATATATTTAAAACTGTAAACTTTGATCTAGAGCTTCTTACCGACTCAGATTTACTAAATGCCAATGAATTGAAAGAGAAAAAAGAGGACGATAAGAACCTTAATGAAGCAGGAGCTCAAATTGATGCTCAAACAGGAATAATGGATGTCAAAAAAGAAGAATGGCTAGCAATAAGCAATTTCTATAAAGATCAAGGCTATCCTCATTACCATAAGAACATTTCTCTTCCGACTAAATGTGCAAATATGTATTTAGGTGGAGACTTACCGTCAGACAAGCAAAGTAAAGAAGCTCTAAATATTAGAAGTCGAGCATATAATGAAGGGTTTGATTTTATTAACTAAAATGGTAGCGCGAGTGGTAGTTCAGTGTTAATCTTGCCAAGACGGCATTGCTGGAAGGCTTGATTTTATTGGGCTACAGACCCGCTCTGGATATTGTTCTTCGTTGAGATCCAAAATATTGAATAGGCCTTATTATCAAATCTTTTAAGCCCCACTTTGAAGTGATTCCCAATAGTTGAACATTACAATTACTGGAAAACACTTTATATCAGGAACTTTTGGTTTGAATAACTAGGCCGCTTTTTGGCGTTTTCTTGATGTAAGAAACTTTAGTTTCGGGTTGTTCCAAAGGCTTATGACAACAATGAAAAATAAAGCGACAATAACAAAGTAGGGAATTAATGCCTGCTGAGAAATGTTCGATACCTCAGACAACGACATAATTGAATTCATATAGGCGTGTAAACAAACGGCAATGGTGACAGAGCGGGTATGTTTTACTGCAAATCCGATAATAAAACTGAGCACGATAGTGCCAAATGACAGCAACAACATGTTCTCAATCGGTGCGCCGTATTTTATGGCGCCAATACGCATGGGTAAATGCCACAACTCCCACATTAATCCAATCAAAATAAATTGCCCCACAGGCGGTAAGCAATCCAAATTGGGTTGTAGATAACCACGCCAACCAAGTTCTTCGCCTAGAGAATTAAAAAATGCAACAGCGTTAAAGATAACTAAAAAGAATAGAATTTGTTGTGTGGTTAATAACGGAGAAAACATACCGACAAACAATAAACTAGGTAATACATACACCAAAATATTTAGTGGTTTGCCCCCTCGAAACAGTTGATAACGTTTACTAAAGGATTTTGCGTTTTTAGTTTTGGTAAGACGCCAAATAATAAGTGCCGCTAAGCCTGGTCCCCACATGAAAAGTGAAGTTTTTAATGGTGGTGGCAGTGGAATAGTTTGCCAAATACTTGGATAAAACTGCATGCAGATCATAAATGGCCATGATATTAAACATGCCAAAAGATAAAATAGTGCAATTGGTTTTAGATGACTCATGTTGTTATCTTCAATCCCTGTTGCATTCTGCAGCAAAACAGTTTGTTAACCTTGTGTAAACAATAGTGGTGCATAGGCGAATATTGAAGAAAATTTACGTATATTTACAATTCTTTTACTACTAAGGCTGCGCTTCGATGCCGAAATGTTGCACCAATGGTATTGAAATGATTTGTTTTATTGAGGTTTTCTTAAGTTAGGATGATTGATATTAATATGACGTTAAATTTAACTGATATTTTACAAACACAGGGGGTGGAAGCCTTAGCCATGCCCAATGTGCTGCCTTTGTTTAAATCCGTTAGTTTTACTGCGGGTAGCACTATATTGTCTGCCGGTGAACGTTGGTACAATTTATTGGCGATCAAACAAGGCATTTTTCGGCTTTATTATTTGGACTCAAATGGTAAAGAATCTAACAAGGGGTTTTTTAGTGCTGGGCAAATATTAGCACCCATGGCGCGCTCTGCTATAGAGCAACCAGTGAAGTTTTACATCGAAGCGTTAACGGATGTTAACGCCTATCAATGTAAATATTGTGCTTTAACAACGGCCTTGCAGCCCTTTGCTCAAAGCCAGATGTTTTTTCAGCAACTCACTGAGCAACTGTTAGAAGATAAAATCAATCGTGAGCTAATGTTCCTCCAGCTCGATGCTCGTAAACGTTATCAAGTATTTCAACAAAATTACCCTGAATTGTGTCAGCAAATTCCTCTTCGTCATATTGCTTCTTATTTGGGGATGACAGATGTCACCTTATCTCGAATTCGTCATTCATAAAGCGCCTTATAAAATGTTAAGGCGCGTTGCTAAAAAGCCTTAAATAATAGCTTCGGTTTAATGTAATAAACGGAGAAATTATGAAGTTAATTCAGCTTTTAACCTTACTATTGATTGTTAATATATCGCTATCACCGCCAACCTATGCGAAAGGCGAAAATTTAAAACACAGCGCTGTTGTGTTGATTGAGTATCAAAATGAATGGGTGTCTTCCCAAGGTAAGCTTAGAAACTTTTTAGTTGAAGATGACAAAGCGTTTGCTCATGCTATTGTGCAATCAAAAAAGTTACTTACGGCAGCGAGAAAACAGGGCATGCAAGTTATCCATGTTACCTTAGCACCAGACGTTAATTACAAGGTGTTTGGACAAGCGCAGTTTGGCCTTCGAGCCGCCATTCCAAAAGTAAAAACCTGGCAAGGAAAGATGCAAGATATTCATCCTGACTTTGTGCCACAAGCAAATGAGTATGTTATCACCCAGCGAACAGGTGCCTCAGCCTTTGCGGGTAGTAGTTTAGATAGCTATTTGCGTAACAATAAAATAGATACGTTGTATTTAGCCGGTTTTGCAACGCATGTGTGTGTTGAATCAACATTAAGGGAAGCTCATGATAAGGGCTACAATACTTATGTGGTAACTGATGCGACTGGTGCTTTTAAAGAAGCACAACAAGACTATTTTGAGCAGCACATATTGCATCATTTTGGTGAAGGGATCACCGTCTCAGAATTTAATTAAAAATAACAGGTGCTGGTTTAGTTTTGCCAGCACTATTTCGCAAAAGTCTAAGCCTTATTCATCTTGGTATTGATGTTTGATCGCTAAAATTTTATCAAGTTCTTGAACTAATAAATCAACCAACTTAGGTTCAAAGTGTTTGCCACTTTGTTCTTGGAAAAAAGCCATAGTTTTATCTATGCTCCAAGCTTCTTTGTAAGGGCGAACACTGGTTAATGCATCAAAAACATCGGCAACGGCTACAATGCGGCCTTCAATGGGAATTTCTTCACCTTTTAAACCCTGAGGGTAACCGCTGCCATCCCATTTTTCGTGGTGTGTGAGGGCAACCACTTTAGCTAGTGTGATCAACTCTGAATCATCATCACCCAGAATTTCAACGCCAATTTGTGGATGTGTTTTCATAATGGCAAATTCTTCATCGGTTAATTTGCCGGGTTTTAGCATGATGTGATCTGGAATGCCTATTTTACCCACGTCATGCATAGGTGCAGTATGCAACAACATGTCAGCTCGTGCATGATCAAGGCCGTAAGCAAGCGCGAGTATTTGAGCAAAATGGCTCATGCGTACTACATGCATCCCTGTTTCATTGTCTTTAAATTCAGAAGCGCGACCAAGGCGCTGAATTATTTGTAAACGAGTAGCTTTTAATTCTTCTGCATCAACTAGAGATAAATGGGTTTTAACTCTCGCGCGCACGACAGGTGAAGACACTGGTTTGGTGATGTAGTCGACTGCGCCTATTTCAAAGCCTTGTGCTTCGTCGGTTTCATGGTTCAGTGCAGTGACAAATATAACCGGAATTTTTCTGGTGCTAGCCTTAGCTTTTAACTGCTTGCATGCTTCAAATCCTGTCATATCGGGCATCATAATATCGAGCAAAATAAGCTGAGGTTGATTATCTGTTGCTAAGCGAATGGCTTCTTCGCCACTTTTAGCAAAAGCTAAACGATAATCCTGATGTAAAATTTGTTTAAGCACTCGCAAGTTAGCGGGCTCATCATCAACAATTAAAATCAGTGGTCTAGTGTCTAGCATGTTACAACCTTAGTTTATTTCGTTCAGTAAAGTATCTATTAAGGCCACTCCTTGGGGGAATTCAAAATCATTTATTGCTTGGCATATTGCGTCGAGTTCCACTCGGTATGCGCTTGCCACTTGTTGCTCAATCAACATTAAAGCTGTTTCGTCAATTTCGTTTTGTTCAGCAGCAAGTTTTAGCTGGGTTAATGCGTCAATAATTACGTCAACATTTTCAATACGTGAATCGGCTGACTGTTGATCATTATGTTGTGCATTAACTTCTTTTTCCACCTCTTTGTACATTGCCTGTATATGTTCAATGATAGTACCACTTTGTTCAGGATGGCTGTTTAACACCGCTTCAAGTTTTTCAAAATGGCGCATCAAACTAATCAAAGACAAGTTACCACATGTACCTTTTAGTTTATGTGCAACTGCTTTTAAATCTGTCCAGTTATGCTGTTGTGCTAGCGCTGGCATGCAGTCAAAATCATCGGCCTGCTGAGTGATAAATTGCGCTAATTCCTGATAGTACGCTTGGTGTGAACCCCAAAGCGCAATGCCCTTTTTCTCATCGATCAGTTTGCCTAAAGACTGATCGTTACTTGATACATCTGCTGCATAAGACTCCAGTTCAAGTACACGTGCCACTTCATTAAAAAGTGCAATAAGGTCAACAGGTTTATTGGCAAAACCATCCATGCCTGCACTTTGTGCGGCAACACGGTCATCATCAAGTACACTGGCAGTAAAAGCGATAATTGGCAAGTGCGGCAACGCCATTTCTTGTTCAACTTTTCTACGTTCTTTAGCCGCGGTTAATCCGTCCATAATCGGCATTTGAACATCCATTATAGCTAAGTCGAGATCCTCTTCAGAGGCCATGCGAATTAATGCTTGTTGACCATCACGAGCAGTTACCACGGTATGGCCTTCACGCTCTAACAATACCGTTAATAAGTCAATATTTTGCTGAATATCATCAACAACTAATATTTTCATTGGTGGCAAGCTTATGCGTTGTTGTGTTTGTTCAACAACCGGACGCTGTCCTGACTGCAGCGGCAAAGACACGGTAAATGTTGTGCCCTTATTTAATTCACTTTCTACCGTGATAGTGCCGCCCATCAATTCTACCAGTTGTTTACTGATGGTTGTGCCAAGTCCTGTTCCGCCAAAACGACGACTCATCGAGGCATCAGCCTGAGTAAATGGGTCAAACACAGTGGCTAATTGTGGTTCGCTCATGCCAATACCGCTATCACGGATCACAAATTCAACCTGGTTATTTTGAGTTGGCGTAACGCTAACTTTAACAAAACCTTCTTGCGTAAATTTAATCGCGTTATTCAGTAAGTTGGTTAACACCTGACGAATACGTTCTGGTGAACCACTGTAGTTTTGTTTTAATTTAGGTGATACATCAACGGTTAGTAATAATCCTTTATTGCGCGCTTGTAACCAAAGTGTTGAAACCACTTCATCAACTTCTTGTATTAGTGAAAAGTCACGTATTTCTAACTCTAGCTTGCCTTTATCAAGCTTGGCACTATCTAATACGTCATTGAGTAGATGCAGTAATGATTTTGCTGAATTGTTGATAGTTTTCAGCTGCTTTTGTTGCTCTTCCTGCAGAGGGCTTTCTAATAAAATATCACTAAAACCAATTATAGCGTTCATCGGTGTGCGAATTTCATGACTCATGTTGGCCATAAAACTGGCGCGGGCTAAGGCCGCTTGTTCTGCGGTTTCTTTTGCTTCTCTGAGCGCTAACTCCATTTCCCTTCGTTCGGTAATGTCCATAATAAAACCGTCAAGCCAAGCGTCTTTTTGGCCATGAGCTTTAATATGTATGCCTTGTTCCATCATCCAGCGTATCTCACCATCGTGTCTAATTAGGCGATATTCAATTTTAAATGGGCCGTCTAAGGTGACACCATCGATCACTCGTTGTTGATCGTCTGGATGAATAAGATCAGCAAAACTGCGTTTAGGGTTTGGTAGTAAAAAGTCTTTAGCTGGATATCCAGTTATTGATTCAACCGCATCACTGATATAGATCATAGGCCAATCAATACTTTCTTTACATCGGTAAGCAATGCCTGGAATATTGGTAATAAGTGAGCGGAACTTCTCTTCGTTATCGCGCAGTGCTTGTTCCATTTTTATGCGTGGTCGAATGTCGGTGATAAAGGCGACAAAAAAGTCACTGTCACTGAGTTTTACATGACCAATGGCAAGCCGAATGGCGACTCTGTTACCATCTTTGTGAACCGCTTCCACTTCTCTACCTTTGCCGATGATATTGGCCTCACCTGTGTCAAGGTAGCGTTTTATGTAGTCATCATGTCCGTCATGGTATGGGTTTGGTACTAAAACATTGACGTTTTTGCCTAATAATTCTGCCGATGACCAACCTAACAGTTTTTCTGTTGCTTGGTTGATATTAAGCACCTTACCTTTACTGTCGATACTGACAATACCATCAACGGCTGTGTCCATCATGGCGCGCAACCGGCGTTCATTTTCTATAGATTTACGTGAAATATCTTTGTAGCGATAAATCATGTTTAAACCTAAAACTAAGCAGATGATAACGACAGTGGTGATAGAAATACCTAAGGCAAGATAAATTGAAATTTGTGAATCTTGGTTGCTTAACTCAAGCCCAGGCGGACGCACAAAGCGAGCTGCTGCCATTCCTGTGTAATGCATGCCAGTTATTGCGCAGCCCATAACAACGCTAGCCAACAGCTGGGGATACCACCATTTCATGCCTTTTTTACGAAAAACTGCTAAGCCAAAATGGATCCACAGCGAGAGCATGGCAAGAGTGACGGCAACAACGATTGATAAGGCAAATACCCATAATTCGTAGCGCAATAATGGCGCCATTTCCATGGCTGCCATGCCGGTATAATGCATGGTGCCAATGCCAGCTCCAACTAAAACACCACCAATTAACAAAGAAAGGAAACCCTTGTGGTGGCTGTTGATGTAGTTCAGTGCGACCCAAGAAGCAAAAATGCCTGGTAACATGGAGACTAGGGTAATAGTTGCGTTGTATTCAACTACGGTGCACAAGTTAAATGCCAACATACCTATAAAGTGCATGCTCCAAATGCCACCACCAAGTGCGATACTGCCAATGGCGTGCATGCTATGACGTCGAAGTCTAGACACTTTATCAGTTGCTTGACTGGCAACTTGCAGCCCCATAAAAGAAGCAAAAATAGCAATAAAGATAGAAAGAGCAACCAACCAAGGGTTGTAGTTGCCATAAATCAGAATACTGTCACTCGGGATAGTAAACTGAGCAATAATCCAATCTAACATATAACAGCAGCTCCGTTACGCAACAGGCGTAATGTGTAGATAAAGTTTAACTTTCATACCTTACAACAAACCCAAAATATTGGGATATAGGATTTGTAACTTGGCAAACTTGGCTTTCAGTTTTTACATCAAGTTTCATTGTGTAGGCTTTACCAACAAGTGTACACAAGTTTTTAGCGCACCGCTGACACTAATTGTTTGTTGAAAAAGCCACAACTTAGCTTGATGACAACGACAGCTTTGATCAATAATGCGAACTGATATTGAAAATGATTTGCATTACGGTTGTTGCGATGTCGATAGTTCAACAAAATTTTGATGGTATATATCTGGATAATCGGTCTTGGCTTGCCTCTTGGTTGTGTAAAAAAGTCGGCTGTGCTGAGCTGGCTGCCGATATTTCACAAGACACTTTTATCCGGCTGTTAACCAATAAAAATAATGCCCGCGCAATTGAAAACAAGCCTAGAGCATTATTAACGCATATTGCTAAAGGTTTAGTTATTGATCACTGGCGCCGTAAAGATGTTGAACAAGCCTATTTATCGGCTATCTCTCATGCATCAGAGCACGAAGTTGTTGGGCCAGAACACAAATATATTGTGATTGAAACTTTAATGCGACTGGACAAAGCGTTATCTCAGCTACCGACATTAACGCGAAAAATATTTCTACTCGCGCAGCTAGACGGATACAAATACAAGGATATTGCCCAGCAGTTTGATATTGCCGAAATCACGGTAAAACGTCACATGAAAAAGGCATTTATTGCCTGCCTGATGTTGGACTAAATAATGCAATTAAACACACACAAAGATAGCGCCGTTATCGAACAAGTGGCTGATTGGCTGGTATTGCTGCAATCTGACGACGTGACAGAGCTTGATATTAAGCGTTTAAATTTGTGGTTAGCGCAAAATAAGGCACATCGAGATGCTTGGCAGCAGGCAAATCATTTTTTAACCAACATCGAGCATTTACCCTGCTCGGTTAATAGCCAGACGATGTTAACGCTTAATCAGCAAGGTCGGCGCCGTGTAGTAAAACTGCTCAGTGCTTTGTTTGCCATTCCCACAACAGGTTACTTAACGGTGCAATCAGGGCTACATCATAGCGTGATCGCCGATCATCAAACTGCTATCGGTGAGTCAAAGACCGTCACTTTAAACGATGGCAGTGTCATTGAATTAAACACCCAGACTAAAATCACCACTACCTTTAATCAAGTACAGCGCAGCTTGAATTTGCTCGCCGGTGAAATATTTATCACCACAGGCAAAAAACATGGTGAGCTATTACCGCCTTTTCGGGTGATAACGGATCATGGTGTCATCGAAGCACTCGGTACTGCCTTTAATGTCAAAGCAACGGAACAAGGGATAGAAGTTGAAGTGAGTGAACATGCGGTTTTGGTCACCACTGAGCATGCTGAGTTAATGGTAAAAGCGGGAGAGTCACTTAAATTTAGCCGACATATGTTACAGCCTAAAGTGAACAAATTGCAGTTATCTGCCATGTGGCGCAAAGGGCTTTTTGTCGCAGCTTCTTTGCCATTGTTTCAACTTATTGAAGAGTTGGGGCGTTATCATCATCGGTTGGTCAATATCGATAATTCGATAAGGAATATTCAAGTGTCAGGTACCTTTGATATACATGATTTCACCGGTACGTTAGCACTTTTATGTGAATCATTGGCGATTGATGTTGTTTATCGTACCAAGTGGTGGCTGGCGATTGTACCAAAGGCGCCGCATTCATAGAGCTCAAACGGGCATATTTTTATTTGCTATTCACTACAGCTGATACTTTTTATGGTTTGGTGCGGTAAACAGGTATAGAAGCTATTTGAAACAACGCTGCGCGGCAGTAATAAGGTAATCAATTGAAAAGTGTTTTCTCAGGGATAAAGATCCCTGCGATGGTATTTGCCGTTCACTTAATGTTTATTGGTTTGATGTTTGTTGAGTTAACACCAGAACCAGTGCCGCCGAAAAAAGTATTGCAAGGCATGCTGGTGACGCGATCTCAGCCCGTGGTTTTTGAACAAGCACACTCAGTAAATGAGCCGCCGCCTGCAATTGAAAATGAAATGCCGCCGGTTAAAGAGCAAGCACCTGTCAAGCCGATAACGCAACCGCTTGAATCGAGTCAGGTAGATAATGTGCAAGTGGAAGCTCAAAGAGCAGTGCCAACGCCGGTTAACAAAAACGATACGCCGATAAAGCCGGATGCTAAATTATCACAGCCAAACCCCGAGCAAAAGCTGCTAGAAAAGATAAAGCCAGCTGACAAGCCTATCGAAAAAACGATAGCGCCAATTGCGCCAAAACAAAGCACCAAACCAACTGAAACACCAACACCAACGCCGCAACCAGCCAAGGCGGTGGTTGAAGCCGAACAGGATATTGTACCGCCACGAGTTGATGCGACACTTGGGCAAAACCCTGCACCACCTTATCCCAGAATTTCAAGGCGGTTAAAAGAAGAGGGCACAGTGTTATTAGAAATCTACATTCTGGCTAATGGTCAAGTAGGTGAAATGCGTATTAAACAAAGTAGTGGTTTCAATCGGCTTGACCAAGCTGCTCGTGCGGCGGTGGCAAAATGGCGTTATCAACCGGCGACTAAAAATGGTCAATCAATCGGCTTTTGGTATGTGCAGCCAATTTACTTCTCTTTAACTGACACTTAAATAACTCATTTAACTAAAAAACTAAAATAACTCATAAACTTAAACGGAACGCTTTTATGGAAAATCCTTACGGTATTGCCTCGCTGTGGCAGCAAAGTGACTTTGTGATCAAATCGGTTGCAGGCGTGCTGCTGATCATGTCGGTGCTCACTTGGTCAATCTTGATCAGTAAATGGTTAACACAAGTAAAACTACTGAAACTATCCACTAAGTTGCCGGCATTTTGGGCGGCGTCAGATATTGAGCAAGGCTTAGCTAAACTCGATAACAAACTAATACACGACCCATTTTTTAGCTTAGTGCACGCCGGCGTTATGGCTAAGTCACAACATCAAGACAATGGCGCAACATTAACACATAGCTTGCCACTTGCTGATTGGATAGCTGCAAGTTTGCAATTGTCTTTAGAGCAAAGTAGTGAACAAGCGCAAAAAGGCTTAACAACCTTGGCATCAATCGGAGCGACAGCGCCCTTTGTCGGTTTATTTGGTACCGTTTGGGGGATTTATCATGCGTTGATCAAAATTGGTGCAACCGGTAAGGCAGGTATCGACCAATTGGCAGGCCCCGTCGGCGAAGCGTTAGTCATGACAGCGTTTGGTTTGTTAGTGGCGATTCCTGCTGTGCTTGCTTACAACGCTTTAACCAGAAGCAATCGTAAATTGGCGAGCAGACTGAATGGCTTTGCTCAGCAATTAAATGGTTATTTGTTATTAGGCTCCGTGCCGGAGGTGGTTAACATCAAAGGAAAGTCACATGGCGTTTAATAGCGGTCGCGACTCACAAGATGCGATGGCAGAAATCAATATGACGCCCTTGGTGGATGTGATGTTGGTGCTGTTAATTATTTTTATGATAGCAGTACCTGTGATCACTCAGTCAATTGAGGTCAATTTACCTAAGGTGCAAACCGTAACCGAGAATACACCCCAAGACGCTATTGCGTTAGATTTAAAATTAGATGGTTCACTGTGGTGGAATAAACAGCAACTTAGTTATCAAGAATTGACGGAAAAGTTTAAAACCATCGCGCAAACAGAGCCGCAGCCAACCATTGAACTATATGCTGATGGCGACCTTGCCTATAAATCGGTAGTGAAAGTTATGGCGCTGGCTCAGCAGCAAGGTGTCATTAAACTAGGGTTTGTGACTGAACAGGAAAAATCTTCGTCAGTGTCTGCGGTGCAATAAATTATTCAAATAATAATGATACTTAATTTCATTTGGCTCGGTAATTAAGTTAATAATGACGAAATGAGTATGATTACATGTATTTAAAATCTCAAACAAAATTGATTTTAACCCCGATTGCATTTGGCATTGTTATGGCAACCATGAGTATGCCTATACACGCCGATAAACTGAGCTCAAGTTATGCCGCGAAACAGCGCCAGCCGTTAACTTACAAAATATCGGCGGGTAGTTTAACTGAGGTATTAACCGAATTTGCAGCAATATCAGGTGTAAAATTGTCTTTTAAAAGCGCCACTTTACAAGGTTTGACCTCTGCTGGTTTAACTGGCCAATACACGGTTGAGCAAGGTTTTAAACAGTTATTAGCAAATACCCAATATCGCGCAGACTATACCAATAATGGCTATATTTTAGTGCCAACAAACACAATTGCACTACCGTCAGTTAATGTGCTGGCATCTGGGCTTGAATTAGCCGAAGGGCCGGTTGAAGGTTACATTGCGAAACGTTCTAGTACAGCAACCAAACTTGGCGCTGCCATTGAAGATATTCCTCAGTCTATTAATGTGATCACCGCCGACAAAATGGAGATTCAAGGCGCTAGTCGTATAACTGAAGCATTAGCCTATTCACCAGGTGTTAACGCTGCGCCATGGGGTGATCAACCACAGTGGGACTGGATCTATATTCGCGGTTTTGACGCTTACAAACCTGGCGTTTATTTAGACGGATTGCAAATGCGTAATAACGGCAACTGGGGGATGTGGCAGGTAGACGCCTATAGTCTAGAACGTCTAGAAGTATTAAAAGGTCCATCATCGGTGATGTATGGTGTTAACGGTCCAGGCGGCGTGATTAACTTAGTCAGTAAACGCCCAACCACCTTTAGCCAAAAAGAGATTGTTGCAGAAGTTGGTAATAATAGTCATAAACAGCTTGCCGTCGACTTCTCTGGTCCGCTCGATGAACGTGGTGAATGGTTATATCGCTTAACAGCAATGACCAAAGACAGCGAATTAGAAAATACACCACTGGATGATAAAAGGCATTATTTTGCCCCTTCTATTACTTGGAGCCCAACAAAACAAACACATGTAACGGTTTACGGCCAATGGTTTGATATTGACTCAGGTACTGATACCAACGAAGTTTTACTCCAAGGTTCAATTTTACCTAACCCCAATGGTAAAACAAAACTACCACTGTTTGGCGGCTCAACCGACTTTAACGGTATTGAACAAGAGCAGTGGTTGATTGGTTATGATGCTAAACATCAATTTGATAATGGTTGGACGGTCTCTCAAAAAGGGCGCTATGCCAAATTTGATATGGACTTTCGAACGGTTTATAAATCAGGCTGGATCACAAAAAATGAAGATGATCCGCAACATAAAGATAACTTCCGTTTTGTAAAATTAACGGGGTTAGCCAGTAAAGAAGATGTCACCTCTAAAAACATTGATACCTATATCAGTAAAACGTTTGATTTCTCCAATGTTAAACACCAAATTTTAGTTGGTGTGGATTACCAAAAAACCGAGTTTGAAGTTGATGCTGCTTGGGGCGCGACCTTTGCACCACTTGATGTATTAAACCCAAAAAACAAACTGGCATTTAACAATGTGCCGAGCAACATTACTGGATTGTCAGATGTTAAACAAACTGGTGTGTATGTTCAGGATCAAATAACTATTGGTGAGCACTGGATTGTTAACCTAGCAACACGATATGACGAAACTGAAACCAATTCGTATCAATTAAATGGTGATTTTGTTGAACGTCAAAAAAGTTATGGCCAATCGTCGCGTGTTGGTGTGGTGTATAAAGCTGATAATGGCTTAGCACCTTACATCAGTTATTCAGAATCCTTTGCACCATCAGGTACTATCGACCCTGCACAGTTAAAACCATTTTCACCAGAGAGAGGTCAACAGGTAGAAGCTGGTATTCGATACACACCAAAGGATGATAGCGGTCGATACAGTTTTGCGGTATTTGATATTACCCGAAAAGACTACACACAGTGGGTGTGGGATGAGCAACCTCATCCTGAGCAAAAGGGTGAAGTAAATGTAAAAGGTGCTGAATTAGAGGTATTGCTGCAACCTACTGAAAATAGCAACTTAATGGCGAGCTATTCATGGATCCCTAAAGCAGAAGTCGTCAATAGCGTTAACGAGGCTGAAATTGGCAAACAAAGTAACGCAGTCTCTGAACATACCTTGTCGGTATGGGGCGATTATTATTTTGATAACGGTATACAGGTGGGATTCGGTGCACGTTTTATTGGTGAAAATAACGGAACGGGTGAAAAGTCACCTAAAGAAGTACCGAGTTACACTATGGTTGACAGTAGCTTAAAATATGATCTTGCGCAGTGGAGTTTAGCACTCAATGTTAGAAACTTATTTGATCAAAATGAGCTGAGTACATGTAACAGTAAAAAGTGTTATTACACCTCCGGAAGACGTGTCACGTTAAGTGCAACTTACATGTGGTAACACCATTAAAAAAGGCGAATGTTACCATTCGCCTTTTTTATCAATTTGGTTAAATCCAACAAGATTTATCGAATAACCGTTGTTAAGTAGCGGTCATAATCGTCTAAACGATGGCGTTTAATTTCGCCGTGTTTATCAACCACGATAAAGTCGGGTTGGCTAACACCATTAAAATGATGACACTGCACTAAGGTATATGGCGATTGATCTAAAAAGGTGATGCAATCGTCAAGTTGTAGTGGTTGTTCAAGGTGATATTCACCAATAACGTCACCCGTTAGACAGGTGTTACCACCAAAAATATAACTGTGTTTCTCTTCATTGCGGCCTAACTGACCTTCAGCGATATCCACGTTATAGTCTGGGCTTTCTAAAATATCAGGCATATGGTTTTTAGCACTGACATTTAAAATAGCAATTGGCACTTCATTATTGATTAACGACAATACTCTGGCTTTTAATACGCCTACATCGGCATAAACATGTTCACTTGGCTCGATATAAACATCAAGTGAATAGTTGGCTTGTAAATGGCCTACTACCTCAGCCAACGTTTGATAGTCATAACCTTCACGGCACACCATGTGTCCACCGCCCATGTTGATGCGATCAACTTGGTTTAACAGTTCAGGAAACTTGTTTTCTAGTGTGGCAACACAGCTTTTTAAATCGGCCGCACCTTGAGAGCATAAAGCGTGAAAATGAATGCCACTGACGTTGTAGCGCTTAATATCTTCTGGCTTAAACTCAGCGATGGTAATGCCAAAACGAGAATGAGGTTTATTTGGGTTGTAGCCGGCAAAAACCTCTGTTTCCATGTCTTGGTGTTGTAGGTTTAATCGAATATCTATTTTCACGTTAGCAGGCACACGATCAGCAAAACGCGCTAAATCTTGATGTGAATTAAACACCACATGGCTGCTGTAGCTCATTAATTCGTCAAAGGTATCTTCGTCATAAGCAGGACAATAAGTGTGAATTTCACCTTGGTAATGCTCGGCACATGAACGTGCTTCATTTAACGAAGAAGCGGCAACACCATCGAGGTATTGCCCAACTAAGTCAGCGGAATGAAGGGGGTTATACCCCTTCAACGCTAACAATATTTTTAGTCCGCAGCTTTCTTTAAACTGCTTTAACTCAGCAAGGTTTGTTTCAAACTTGCCTTCATCAAAAATATGGGTTGGGCGGCGTGGTGCAGATAACTCCATTAAAGCTCAACCTTCTGACCGGCAATGTCGAATGAATCTACCTCTAAACCGTAAGTGTCAGATAACTCAGTAAACAAGGTATTGTTTAAGTTCGGTAAGTTCTCTGGCACAAAAATACCGTTGCCGTCAAAACGCAATAGTGCGTCAAGGAACAAACACGCTGGAACACCTGTACTCCATGCAACAGCACCTGTGTGAGTATCTGCCCAGCAATCTTCATGACGCATGCGCCATACACTGATCAAATCCATCTCTGCTGAGTTTTCACCAGCAGATTCTACACGCATACCCGCTGGACCTGTTACTAAAGGTGCAACGTCACGTGGGTGTGGCATCAGTGAAGACAAGAAACGAATTGGAATGATTTCACCACCTTGACCATCAGACACAGGTTCAACACCTAGTAAACCTAAATCACGGAATAACTTGAAATATTTGATGTAATCTTCACCAAAACTCATGTAGTTATAGATGTTTCTAATGTGTGGAAACACCATATTAATGGTTTCTTGCTCTTCGTGATAAATGGTATTAAAGCCCACTTCAACATCGTCACCAATGTTTAATGGATCAACGATATGAAAACGCTCAGAAAATGCTGGCGCTTCAGTCCATTCACCATCGCGTAAAAACTTCGCCGGGTTGTCTAATTCTTTTAAGTTATCTTCAGCAGCAAAGTTAGTTGCCCAAGGGTACTTATTTTGTAAACCACCGTTGTAGTCAAAAATTTTCACACTTTCACATGCACGTTTAGCATCGTGAAAACGCGTTAATAAGTTAGTGATGCCTGGAGAACCACCGCCACCAAGAAGCGCTTTTAAGCCACGCTTTTCAAATTCTGGTGCTAAGGCTAATTGTTGCTTGTAGCTAAAGCCTTTTGTATCTAATTCTTCATAACATGCCGTATCAACATAATGGCTATGAGTATCTAATGCCACTTGCATTAGTTTCATGTCTAGGTAAGGAGAACCTAAATTAAATAATACTTGTGGTGTATCAGTCGCCGTTGATTGAATCAGCTCAGCTAATTCATCGGTTTTATTAAATACGTCAAGTTGACGGAAATTAATGTGACCAGCATGAAGGTCGCTGTTGACATTTTCTTTAAGTAAATCCAATCCACCTGAACGGTTTGAAGCAACAACCGTAATGGCTTGTTCTGGATAGAGTTTTACCAGTTTATACAGGGCAGCTTTAGCGACTTCACCTGTGCCGATAACGTAGACAGTATTGGGTGTTAATTGAGTTTGCGTCATAGTGGTAAAAACCTTCAAAAACAAGGCGACATTGGCGCCTGAAATCAAAAATTTGCTTGTTGTTAAGCATGTACTTAGGGTACGTAAAGTTTGCTCATTTATCCACCCCTAAGATTTGAGCGGGCAAGTATAGCTATTTTTCTTGCCTTGCATAGTTTTTTCATTCACATTGCATGGTTTTGTGAACATTTCTCTACTTTTTAGCTGACTTTTTAGCATGTTTAGCTTTTTTAATACTGATATAGAATAACTAACCTTCATGGAACAACTGATTGATTCAACGAAGGCTGTAAAAATAAAAAAGCTCCAACTTTGGAGCTTAATCGTTTTGCTAAGTCAGTCTAAAAAACAAAGTTAAACATGACAGTAGCTAAATCGGCATCCCTGTCTTGTGGGGTTGTGGTAAATGAGCCTCGTTCACCTGCAAAGCTTTTAAAGCTTTGCAGTTCCATATTGACCGACAAGTTATTTAAAATATCGTAGCGAATGCCTATTACTGAACTGCTGCCAGATTTACCATCAAAAGGGGTTACATCTGTTTTTTTCGTTTTAGTTTCGCCATATAGAATGTAAGGGGTAAATTTATGCATTCGATAAGCAAGGCTCGCATACCAAGTGGAGCGAACATTACCTATTTGGCGTTCAGCGGTTAATGTCCAGTTATTTAATTCATATTCAGCGCCTAAAGAATAGAGTTCAAAACGTCTATCGGGTAAATCGATTTCTCGTTTAGCAACGCCGGGGGCTGGATTGTTGAAGATAAACACTTGGTCATATTCGGCGTCGAAATAGGTAAATTTCCACTTGAAAAAGTCTCCGTGTAACTCGGTTGAAAAGCCCAGTATATCTTTGACATCAACGTCTACATGGAACGATTTACTTATTTCTAAGGTATTTTCATCTTCAAACCCGATAAATGGCGTAACATTTACTTGATAGGTATCAAAAAGTTCAAAGTTCCAAACTAAATTAATCCCATTGTATGCCGTAATACCCAGTATTGAGTTGTAAAGTTCTTCTGGCGGACGTGCAGTTTTATATGCGTGACCAACAAAATAATATTCAGAGGCTAAAAAGGCGGGCAGTCTTAGTCTACCGGCTCGAAATTCAAAGTTTTCATGAGTATAACCCAAATAGGCCCACTCTAGTTCAGGGTTGGACCATTTGTCTTGAGGTCTTTTAACAACTTGAGCTGAGGCTTTAAATGCATCGTTGTAGTAATCTAATTGTAAGCCAAAGGTGGTGTCACAATCCCAACACCATTGATCAACAATTCTTCTGTTAATAATTAACGGTGTTTCATTATCTGATTTAGTCACAGAACTTGAGCCAAATCCACTTAATGATAACTTGTCTGACAATTCAACCGATGCGTATGCGTATTGGCTAGTGACAAGTGCCAAAACAAAAATCAGCTTCCTGCTCATTGTTGTTTCTCCTTTTCAACGACATACAATACGTTAACGTGTTTTGGCAAATTAGCCAATGGTGCGTAACCAATACGAGAATCTTTTTCTGATAGCCATTGTAATAAGCTTTCTAAATTAGCATTATCAATTTCTTTTGGTACTCTTGCTTTGCCTGAAAAAGACAAGCCAGCCCAGTGAGCATTCATCTGTGCTAAATCTTTACCTAGCAATTCTTGATAAAAAGTTGTTCTCACCTCATTTTCACTTGGCCAATCTGAGAGCTCGATGATTTGTCCTTGCAATGTTTTTATTTTTCCTCTGTACAACATACGAGCTTTGCCTTTTGACAAGGTTTTAAAATCAGGATTAAGGGAGATGATAGCGTATCCTTCAAAGGCATAAGTAATTGAAGAAAAGGCAAAAGCAACTGTTAGCATTAAGAGTAGGCTAAAAGTTTTAAACAGATTGTTTTTGTTAACTGCCGTGTATGGATAAGGCAAAGCTGGTTGCATCCTTTTCGAGCTTATAAAATTGCACTACAAAGTAGCCTAGCTGAAATTACAAAATTGGCAAGTTGAACAATTTTTAACGAATTTGTATTCTGTTACTAGCAATATGCTATCTTTATCTATACTTAGTTAGTAACAATTCATATTTGTATTGCTGTTGAACGAGTGAAAACCGTAAATACCAACATGATATCCTCTATCACTTTTATAGAGTAACGACGAATAGAGTATTTGGGTTATTCAAATGTGAATGCTGAACGTCAGTAACAGCAAGCTCTTCCGTAGAAAGGACGCTAAGATTGAAACGATGGAAAAACCTTAGTATTAAACACAAAATTTGGGCTTTGGTTACCGTGCCTTTAATTGTCATTGTTTTTTTTACTAGTCAAAAAATTGTTTCTATAAATAAGCAAGTTGCCGATCTGGAATTGGCAACTTGGCATGTCGATATGTTGAGCCAATTAGCCTTATTGCACCAACATGCTTTTGATATTCGTCACGCAAACTCCATAGAAGCTCAGGCTGAGTTCATCAAGTTATTAGAAAACGCCAAAACATTAGCTGATCAACAAAAAATGTATGCATCAATAGGCCCTTTGGTTGAGCAATATCGGGATGCACATGAATCACTGATTGCAGAGACTGATAATGAAAGCCGAGTTGAGTATGTCGATTGGTTAGTCGAAACCTATCAAGAAATGTTGTATGTCGTGGAAAAACTGGTGGTCAATGGCAGTTCAACCAGTGTAACCAGCCATTTAAATGCGCTACTGCAGTTAAATTGGGTGCAGTTCTGGTCGAGTGAAGAGAGGTGGCAAACACAGTTGTATTTAACAGATCTCGAAGCAAGTGACGAAAGTTCGAATTTACATGGTGAACTTGCGCGAGCGTTAAATCAAAAACAACAACTTATTTTTGAACGTTTTATTGTGATGAATGCTGAGCCGAAGCAAGTTCAATTAATGATAAATGTGTTTTCAAATCCAGCCTTTGAACAAAGCCAAAATTTTCGAGAACTTATACACAATTCACCGCGTGCCTCCATTTCTTCCGACCAAATTGACGCTGGCTTAAAGGCCATGGCTACTCGGGCTCAATTGTTTGAGCAGGTTGCCAATGTCATCGCTGAGCAACTAATTAATCAAGTTCAAATGGAAGCTGCAAGCTATAGTCAGCAAAGACTGTCCATGTATCTGATGATCACATTAACCTTTTTGTTACTTGTGTTTGCTGGTGTAAGCCTAGCACAACGTATTAATTTGAATTTACGCTTGGTGTTAGATTATCTGTCCAAAGATGAACATGATGAGCAATCGTTAACTGAGCAAATTGACGGTCATGATGAATTAAGTCGATTTGCATATGAAGTAGAAAGGCTAACCGACGAACAAGCTCAGAGCAAAAAACGTTTACTGGAGGCAAAAAATGAGGCGTTAAAAGCCAAAGAAACTGCCATCCGTGCAAGCAGAGCTAAAAGTAGCTTTTTGGCCAATATGTCTCATGAAATTCGCACCCCACTTAATGGAGTGATTGGGATGTCTGAAGTATTAGCCAATACACAACTAAATGCGATGCAAAAAGACTATCTAGATACGATTGAAACCTCATCTCAGCTTTTACTTTCTTTGATCAATGATATTTTGGACTTTTCTAAAATTGAATCAGGTAAATTAACGGTCAACGTGCACTCTACAGCGTTGAGAGAAACGGTTTATGATATCGCTGCGATTATTGCTCCAAAGATAAAAGAAAAGCGTTTAAATTTGCGTGTAGACATAGATCAAAGGTTGCCTGCCAGAGTGTTGGCCGATGATCATCGTATTCGTCAAGTGTTGATGAATCTAATGTCAAATGCCGTTAAGTTTACTCACCAAGGTTGCATTACTATTTCACTTGATTATCAGGGCATACATCAAGGACATGCAAAAGTTGCATTTTCAGTCGCAGATACAGGCATTGGCATAGACAATAGTCAGCTTAAACAGATCTTTCTCCCGTTTGAACAAGAAGATGATTCAATTACACGTAAATTTGAAGGTACAGGTCTAGGGCTTGCAATTAGCCATCAATTAGTAAGTTTGATGGGCGGAGAATTAATTGTTAGCTCGGTAAAAGGTCAAGGCAGTTATTTTTCTTTTACATTACCGCTCTCGCCGATAGAACAAGATTATCATTATATCAATAAGCCCGATTTTTCAGCTCTTTATGTGATATCACCACACGAGCATGTAACAACCTGTTTAACTGAAACAATCAATTACTTTGGTATGCAAGTGACCGATTTAGTTGAACGTGTTGATGAGTTTTTGCAATTGGTTGACGACAAGGCTTTAGTTAATCAAAAAATGATAGTGATTTATGTCGTTGACGAACAGCAAGACAGTAAATCTGTACAGCGTGACCTCATCCGTTTAGGGCGTGACAATCATTCAGTGTGTTTAGTCCGACATCTGTCCTCTGAACTAGGTTTTAATATTGATATTGCCGGTTTAGTGACTTTTCCTTTGTTAGGTAATCGGTTACTAAAAGCATTAGAGATATGTCAGGAACGCTTAACTGTCGATTTTGCTCAAGCAACGACGATAGAGACAACCTCGCCAGATTATAACAACGAAAAAGTGGACAGATTAAACGTATTATTAGTAGAAGATAATCCGATTAATCAAAAAGTTGCATTGTTATTGTTAGAGCGGGCGGGTTACCAATATCAAAAGGCGAATAATGGCCAAGAAGCAGTGGATCTATTTCGTACCTCGCAAAATTTTGACGTGATATTAATGGACTTAATGATGCCAGTTAAAGACGGTTTTGCCGCTAGTCACGAGATTCGAGAAATTGAACAACAATTAGGTTTAAAACAAACTCCCATAATCGCTCTAACCGCAAGTGTACTTGATGATGACATACAAAAATGTTTCGATTCAGGGATGAATGCTTATATTCCTAAACCCGTTAAAAGTGAAAAGCTTTACAGCGAAATAGAAAGTTTAACTTGCCCCTAACGAAAAAAAGCCTGCAAATGCAGGCTCAACTAGATAAAGCTCATGTTTTTTAATGGGAGAAAACAGTGAACTCTACGTTGTTAAAGGCGCTGTAATCACTAAGCTTAATTGTCCATTCACCTGCTTTTGGCGTATTGATAATGATCATTTCTTTAGTGCCTATGTTTTCTGATAAAAACAGATTAACTGGTTCCTCTGTCCAATAGTCATCGTCAAAAGACCAATAATTGCCGTTATCTGTTTCTGGTTCATTGGCGGCATCAGCATGTTCAGCTGTAATATCAACTTCACCCGTACCACCACTCGTTGCAATATATAAAACATTAACCCCTTCTGGTACTTCCAACACTAACACTAGAGGTTGATCATTTTCGTTGAAGCTAATAGTTTCTTGAATCGCCAAAAAGCTTTTGTCCGAGTTGTTTTCATCACTGTTATCTTGGTCACCATCATCTGGTTTACTGACCATGCCAGACGCTGGTTCGTTACCGGCAACCGCATTGTCAATCCAACCTCGTAATGCCGCTACATCAGCATAAACACCGTATTTATCTTCCAATGCACATCCGTCGCCCCAGCTAACTACGCCCACTTGAACAAATTCATTGCCTCGTTGAAAAACAAGTGGTCCGCCACTATCGCCTTGGCAAGAGTCTTTACCACCCTTTTGTAAACCCGCACAAATTTCGGTGTCTTGAATTATGCCATTGTAGGCTTCTGCTTGGTTACATACTTCATTTGAAACAAAAGGAACTTTAACTTCCATCAGTTTGTCTGGGCTATCGCCATCCGAGCTTAATGTTCCCCAACCTGATACATATAACGGAGTACCAGGTGCGATTGTTGCGTCGAAAAAGCTTTGATCAGCAAGTTTTATGACAGCTGAGTTTTCGTCTGTAATTTTTGATTTTAGTTTTAATACCGCAATATCTTTTGATAGATCAGGGTATTCTTGATTGGTGTAGGTTTTATCTACTTCAATCGCTTGTCCTGAACCATCAGACAGGCTATGTGCACCAACCCTGACTTGAAAGCCTGGATTTTCTCCGTCTACGTCTTCAAGACAATGAGCTGCTGTTAATATTAAGTCTTCAGCGATGATAGAGCCGCCACAAAAGTGACCGCCACTTAATGTTTGCAGTGACACTTGATAAGGTCTTGAATGGGGTTTTGTTTCAGAACCACCTACAATACGAATAGTATCTGAAAACTGTTGTGACTTTAGCTTGGTACCCGCTGGATTAGCTAATACAGAACAGCTAACCATAATGGCAATTGCAGTTATTGATTGTTTTAACATATTTATTCCTCAATAGAGAGTGTTGGGTATTTGCCTTCTAGCGAGGACATTATCGACAGCAAACTTAGCGCCTTGGTAGTAGTGAATTACTTCAGCGTGTATCAAGGTGTAATGAGTAAATTGGGCGAATACCGATGAAAAACTGGTGCTGGTGATTAAGGTAAAAGGCAAAACTGTTTTATTGGTTGTTATTAAGGACGCTAAGCTCTCTACAAGCAGCTACAATTAGATACAAATCGACAAAAAACGCAGCTAGTTTGCGCCACAAAGCTAAGGCATGCTGAGCCTTGGCGTACTATTTTCAGTGAAGTTCAGCGAAGTTTAGATTAATGCATAACATTTTTTTTAGAATTTATATGGGAATGTTACTTGCCATTGTCAGTATCGCTTTGGTGGTTGCAGTCTCTGGGTATGCCGTTAGTAAATACAGGATCAATGATCACATTTATCAATATTACAGTGGTACCTTTAAGTTAATTGGTGAAGGTGTTGCTCGTCATAAAAATCAAGAGCGTGAACAGTGGCTATCGGCTATTGAGCGCTTAAGTGGTTTAGATATTGAGATCCATCGATTTGACGAACAGTTATTATCCAAAGGACACCTAGGTAAATTAATCAATGATAAATTCTTATTTCTAGTTGATAACCAGCTAGTGACGAGTCGCGCCTATATTTTATTACCAGAAGAGCAACAATATTTATCTATTCTTGTTGATGATTATGGTACTTCTTTGGTCAGGATAAGTGCTTTTTTAATGCTCAATGAACTTGGGCGACACCGCAACGAAGCTAAACTGAGTGCGCTGAGTCATTTAAGATCTTTGTATCGCTACCCCATTGCCTTAATGGAACAGTCTGAAATAAAGACTAGTGCCGCCAATTTACGCAGTATCAAAAAAGGTGAGGTCACGGTTGTTTTAAATATTTCTGGTGCCACTGAATCAAATATGATGGCTTATGCACCTATTGGTAACAGCCGTTATGTCTTGCAGTTAGGGGAAATCCCCCTGTTTGAATGGTTGCCGCTTTCACACCTTATCGCTGTGATTTTATTTACCTTAACCATGATGGCTGCGGCTATTTTTTATCTTGTAAAACCATTGGAGAATCGACTGGCCGAAGTTGATGATAAAATTGTCGCTATAGCACAAGACCAAGAAATTGTTGCTAACATTGGCAACTCCCCTGATGCGATTACTAAACTGTCCAATACTGTTGATAGTATGGCAAATCGGATCCAACGTTTGTTGATTGCTCAAACCGATATGGTTAGAGCTATTTCACATGAACTTCGTGCGCCAATTACTCGCATCAGGTTTCAATTAGCGGTGATGCAGGATGAAGTAAATACTGAATCACACGCCAATGGCATCGAAAAAAACTTAGACGAGTTAGAGCATTTAATTGACGAGGTTTTAACTTTTTTAAAACTAAAGAGTTGTCAGCCAAAGCTAAAAGCAGAGGCCACAGATGGCAAAACTTTTCTTACCTATTTAGTAAAACAGCATGCCAATATTAATCCCGATATCAATATCACCATGAAATGTAAGGCTGCAGAGCCTTTAGTTGCTGATCGGCGATATCTTTATAGAGCAATCGCTAATTTATTGATCAACGCACTGAAATATGCCGACGCGAATGTAGAAGTCGGTTACCGAATTCAAGGTCAGCGCTTTCAAATATGGGTAGCAGATGATGGCCCAGGTATCCCTGTTGAACAAAGAAGTGAAGTGTTTACTCCTTTTAAGAGATTAGATGCAAGTAGAGCTCGTCAATCTGGGGGATACGGCTTAGGCCTTTCTATTGTTCAACAAGTGGCGGTATGGCATCAAGGAGAAGTCGAAATTCAAGAAAGTGCTCTTGGTGGTAGCTTGATGTTATTTAGTTGGCCAATACCGTGGAGTGAAAATGACCAAATTTCATAACGTTTGCATTTTCATGGCTATGTTGTTGTTTGGCTACTCAGCAAGTGCTGATGAATTTGACCGACAACAAAAAGAAAAATCAGTAACATCGCTGACGGATAAGAAGCGTGATGCAGAAATACTACAGCTAATTGATCAGCTCGATAAACAGTTAGATGACTTGCCAATTGAACCAGTAAAACGTACTGAATTTGACAAAACACTCAAAAATACTAAAAAGCCTATAGAAAAGGGTTATCAAGAGCTACTGCTTGAGGACAATCTAGAGGCACTTGATTTAGAAACAACGTTATCGTCAGAGCTTAAGTTATTGGAAAACTTTGCTACCGAAGATGATATTGATGATATTTCAAATCAATCAGGGCAAACATTGCTCAAAAAGAATATTAAAACAAAGCCAGGGAACATCCAGAACAAAGAAGAATCGATCATTAACACTCTTGATGGCAGCAATTTACTCAACGTTGATAAGGAACTAGAAAAGCTTGAGAAAAAATTACAGTTAAAAACCAAAGTAAAAGGGCCGCGTATTGATGAAGAATAAAGCCGCAAGTTACTTGTTAACACTTATTATCACTTGGCCATTTGGGTTTAGTACTGCTTTGTACGCCAATACTCAAACCAACACACACGCTAGTGCAAAAGAGCAGCTACAACAGGCTATTGTTAATCGAAAGTCAGGCAATTTTAGCCACGCGATTGGTTTGTTAACACCGCTTAGAGCAATCTATGTAAACCATAAAAGGATCAACATAGAGTTAACGTTAAATTACATCAAATTAAGACAATTTGACCGAGCAGAACAGCTAGTATTGCACCTTGAATCTTTACCGTTAAGTACAACGGAGCAGAGCGTGGTTGCAAAGTTAAAACAGGTTTTATCTGCTCAGTTAAAGCGCAGTCTAACGACCCACTCCTTCACGGTAAACGCAGTTTCGGCTGTTGGTTTGGATATTATGCAAAATAAATATCCTGTTTATATTTTTGATGATACTGCCCAAGAAGCTGAGTTTTGGTCTTTAGATGAAGAATTAGACGATGTGTGGTTTAGTAGTGAATTTGTCTATGTGGATGATGGCTTAGATGAGCAATTTGATGTGCGTGATCAAGACACAGAACGTACAGAAGTTAGCTATTTTAGCCAAGCACTAGAAGCGAATTATCGATATCGTCCTGCGCAATTTCTTACCTTGTTTGAGCAACCAACACAGTTGGTTTTTGATGTGGATGCAGAGCTCAAATATAAACAATTTGACCGAAAAGATAATGATCGATATTTGAGTTACAACTTAGATAGTTCCATCTACCTATTGCAAATAGATCGATGGCTGTTGGAATTTAATACCATGGCGCGGTTGGATTATGCCAACAACGAAAAGCTGGTTAATAAAATGCGTTACCGCCTTGCGTTTAGCTTGCCATTTTCATCTTCTAAGTTGAAATTCGCTTACGACGTCACGCAAAAATACTATCGCAATACTCTCAGTGATTACAACGCAACGATTCATGCTCCTTGGATAGAATATACCTATATATTTTCTCCAGAAATTCGCTTGCAAATTGGCAGCAAATTTCATCGCCTAAATGCCCAAGACAACTTTCTTTCATACCAAAACAAACAAGCCTATTTGGCCTTGTATTATTTTCCATCCCCCGATCTGGTTTTTTATAGTTCCTATAATCACTATAAGCTTCATTATGAAATCGACGATCCTGAAATTGTTAATTGGTCAAATGAAACAAAACGCAGTTTAAGTTTAGGTATTAAATATCAATACAACAGCAAAGTGTCTTTTTCTTTATCGGGCAATATTGGTGATAACCGCATTGAAAATATGATGGGTGAAGATAACTGGCAGCGTATTGAAGCAAGTTTTGATTATCGATTTTAATCGGAGATGAAGGTAATGAGAAATATGAAGTATTTATTGTGCTTAGTTTTATTTACGCTGCCTGCATTGGCTGAGCAACAACCTGTTATTGAATCTCTGTATGGAGTAAAACTGCTCGATAATAAGGTTGCTATTAAAGTGAAATCTAATGGCTGTTCTACTAATGACAAATTTAACTTACTGTGGTCAGCGCAGCAGTTAATTATTGTCAGAGAAAAGCCCGATAATTGCAGGCGCATGCCACACTTAGTTTGGCTGACATTTGAGTTAAAAGATGCAACTTTCCCTTTTGTGTTACAAAACCCAATTGTAGGCTACGAATTATAACGACTAGGAATTATCCAATGCCAAATACAGTAGTCATCATCGATGATGATGTTGAATTAACGGAGCTTATTAGCCAGTATCTGACAACTAATGGCTTTGAGGTGCATTGCTTCCATCATGGCGGTGATATAGAGCTTATAATTCAAGAGTTTAATCCAGATGTTATTTTATTAGACTTGATGTTGCCGGATGTTGATGGCTTAACTATTTGTAAATCTATTCGAGATAGTTTTGCTGGTGTCATCATCATGTTGACGGCTCTTGGTGATGAAATTGATGAAGTCACAGGGCTAGAAGTAGGTGCCGACGATTATTTAGCAAAGCCGGTTAAACCTCGAGTACTTTTGGCCCATTTAAGAGCTCAACTTAGAAGACAATCCAAGTTGATGCCAACCAATAAATCTCCGTCCATTAAATTTTATGGTGAGCAAATAGTCATTGATAATAGCAAACGTGTTGTAACGGTAAACGAACAACAGGTTAACTTATCTAGTGCAGAGTTTGATCTATTGTGGCAACTGGCGTTAAAGGTAGGTGAAATCATTAAGCGCGAAGAGTTACATGAGCAAATATTCCGATTACCTTATGATGGTTTAGACCGCTCCATTGATCTTCGAATATCCCGAATTCGCAAGAAGTTAGGCGACGATCCAAAAGAGCCTAATATTATAAAAACGGTAAGAAATGTTGGTTATTTGTTGGCGTTGTAATAAAGCTAAAATAGTCAGCTGTAAAAACGCAAAGTCAGCAGTTGTTATCAGTGCAATTCATGCTCGTTCTACTGGGAAGTAACACCTACTGTAAATATTTATTCGTTCTTTTGTTCACACGTTTAATTGTTAGGCTGCAAAAATAAACAGCCTAGTATTGTGATTAAATGGTTAGCCTTTGTTGCTTTAGGAAAATGCTATTACGTTGAATTTATTGCGAAAAGCTCTGCTGGGGGCTTTGTTTTTTGGTAAATATTTTATTGGTTATTTTCCAGCCTGAGTTGAGTTTTAATAACAAAAAGTAGTCAGTAAATACTCTGTTTTTAGTGGTGATGGTCGCTTTAGCGATAGCGGCATCTCCTGTGATATCAATACTGAGAATTTTTCCTACGCGGTCGTTGGTTTTACCCGGTTCGAAGCCGCTGATGTAGTTCACCCCTAACCAGCGTTTAAATTCACCTTGATCGTTAACAAACTGCAGTTCTAACGTCGGAATAAATGCCTTTTTAATTAACTCAGGCTGACCTTGCGAGGTGCCATCAAAATACCACTGAATCACTTGTTTAATTTGTGCAACATCATCGTTTTTGCCATCAGAGGCAATGACACTGAATTGGCACAAAAGTAGGGTGATCAATAATGTTAGTCGCTTCATGTTTTCTCCTAATTTAACTTGTATTTTCTCTTTGTTCGGTGTTACTAATGAAAAAAGATTGTGATGCAGGTTTTTATGTTAATGGCGAAACTATACTAGGTCGTTAACATGACATGACCAAAAGTGACTTTTTATGATTTCCTTTTTTATCAATAACTTATGTTCACGGAATAAATGACCTATGCACTGGAAGATAGGTGAATACAGCTTCAATGCAAATACCAATGTATTAACACTTAACGATCAGGTAACGATACTTGAACCTAAAGTGGCGGATCTGTTACGTTTTTTTTGCCTCAATCCACAACGAGATATCAGTCGTGATGAGTTAATGGAACAAGTTTGGCAAGGCCATATTGTCAGCGACAGTGCGATAAATCGAATTATCGTTAAGCTAAGAAAAGCATTAGGTGATAATGACAAGATAAAACATTTTATTGTTACCGTGCCTAAAGTAGGTTATCGCTTTGCTGCCAGTGTCTCAGTGATTGAACAAACGCCGTTAACAGACGCGGCGGTTTTGACTGAACATAAGAAAAAATCACCACTGGTTATATTTCCCGTTATTTTGCTAATTGCTATGTTAGTGTTGTTGGCTTTTTTTCTCTTCCCGTTTGGCGAACAGCAACTTGAACAACCTGAGCAGCAAGCCAAAGTTTCGCCATTGTTACGTTTATCGATGACACAATCTGAAGGTGCTGTATCAACTAACGGACGGTTTTTAGCTTTTGTTGCACCGAGCAGTCATGGCGCTTATCAACTGCATGTTAAAGACACTATTTCTGGTGTGACTCATTCGGTTAGTCCTGGTGAAGGTGATGCCACAAGTCCCTATTGGACCGACGATAATAGTGGACTGTATTATCTTTATTATTCTGAACGAGGCTGTGAAATTCATCTAGTTGAGGTGGAGCAAGCAAGTTTTAATCTGCCTAAAGTGATATATGACTGTGGTTGGCATGACATTAAAAATGTGCTGTATCATCCACCAACAAACGAGTTAATCCTTGTTGAACGCAACAAAATGTATACACCGTTTCAAGTGTTTGGCTTGTCGTTAGACGACAAACAAAAGCGAAAACTAATTCAGCCCGAGGCAGTTGGAATAGGTAACCATTACATTGATCGTGACCGTCAATCGAATAAATTGTTGCTATTACATGACCCTATACCCAGTAAAACTGCGCTATTTGAACTTGATTTAGATAAAAGCTTAGCAACAAAAATTCTCACCTTACCTTATAACGTTACATCGGCGTTATGGAACCATAATGCAACTGGGGTTGTGCACCCTAGTGAGCACCCTTCTTACCACTTAATGGAAACCGATTTAACGACTGGCAGAGCTAAATTGCTGGTCACGGATTCTAGGCGAGTGGCTGATATTAATCGAATGGCAAATCAAAAGGATTATTTGTTTACCTCCTACATCTATAACCGGGATATTCGTTTAAATGGCGATATCGACCCGTTAACGAACTCGTCGGTCATGGACTATTTACCGTCACTGTCACGCGATGGTTCAAAACTGGCTATTGTTTCAAAGCGAGATGGTTACAGTAAGGTGTTTATCATGCAAGTTGGTGAACAGTCACTCACTTCAATTGAGCTGCCAGATAAAGGGCGGCTGTTTTATGACCTGGTATGGTCATTTGATGATAACAAGTTACTGGCTAACACTAATCAAGGCATTATTGTTTATGACTTAAAGCAACAGAAAGTCGAGCAAGTTTTTGATATGCCTTCAACCGTTGTTGGGGCGGGATGGTATGACTTTAATCACATACATTACAGTGTAAAAGAAGATGAGCAATGGCAAGTTGTGGTTGTTGATCTTGATGGAAAAGTAACGCAAAGATTAGATCGTCAAAAAGCCTTCTTAACCGCTGATTATCATCAAGGAAAATTAGATTATGTTTGGTTTGATCAGACATTATCAGCAAGTTGGCGAGAAAAGCCTTTAACAAATACTCACTGCGGACATGTGTTAGTGAGATATAGGTTAAGTTATCAATTGTCTGATGGCGTTGTGTATTGCCGCAGCCGAAAAGAAAGTGCCATTTTACGCATCGATCAAAACGGTAGCGTCACAACTTACCAACACACTGAAGGAATGCCTTATCATTTTAGCGTATCCAACGGTAATTGGGCGACATGGTATGTTTCTTCCAATGTGAGTGACTTGATCCGCACCAATTTTTAACGAGAAATCATAAAAAGTCATAAATGTTCATGATTGAGTAATGAATAAGGTGTGAAAACATCTGATAGTGCTGCTGACAGTTACATTACAGGAGCTATAGATGCACACCATTAAACTTTTTATTATCGTACTCTTATTCACAACTGGCTTTATTCATGCCAGTTGGGCTAATGATAAAGTGTTATTCATTTTGTCTGCCGATAAACATGGTTATTATTTACCAGAAGTCGTCGCCCCCTTTGAGCATATTAAAAAGCACGGTTTTGATATTGAGTTTGCTAGCCCAGGAGGGAGTGAAGGATTTCCTGCTGCTCTAAACCGACTTTCCGAACAAGAAAAAGCGATTTATCAAGGCATGTTATCAACAACTAATATTAAAACACCAAAGCCGCTAGTCGACGTGCGGGCTGACGATTATGTTGCCTTTTACGTGCCAGGTGGATCAGGCCCAATGTTCGACTTAGCTCAACATGCTGAGCTAAAACGTTTATCGTTAAGTTTTTTAGCACAAAACAAAATTATTTCCGCTGTTTGTCACGGTCCTGCCGCGTTTGTTGATATTAAAAATGAGCAAGGTAAATACTTGGTTGAAGGTCTTAAGATGACGGCAAAATCAAATGCCGAGGAAGGTAGTTGGCCGAGAGAAAACTACCCGTTTTTATTGGAAGATAAATTTAAAGCTCAAGGCGCTTACTTTTCATTTGCTGCGCCCGATGAGCCATATGTCGTTTTTGATCAAGGTATTTTAACTGGGCAAAACCCTAAATCGGCTTTGCCAGTGGCTAAACGTTTGATCGAACTTTTGCTAGATAAATAAACCTCAGTAAAAGAAGCCTGATAGCAGCAGGCTTTCTTTATCCTATTCTATACATGCACTTATTTCGCGGGTGCAAATTCATTGTTATGCACAGATCTTGTTTTACCCATTTGCAATAAACTCGGTAAAAATATCAAGGTAAATACTGTACTAACACTCATACCACCAACAATTACAGCCGCAATACCGCGGTATAGCTCTGCACCCGCACCTGGGATCACTAACAGAGGCAACATGCCACAAATACTGGTTAAGGTACTCATTAAAATAGGACGTAACCTTAATCTTACGGCTTGTTGAACAGCATCATGTCGAGAAAGGCCTTCACTTTCACCAATTCGCGTTTGGTACACCAATAAAATTGCATTGTTAACCACTAAACCTAGCAAGATAACAAAACCTATCATGGTTAATAAATCTAGCGGTTGGAATATAACGAAGTTAGTCATTTGTAATAACGCAAAGCCACCAACGGTTGCCAGTGGAATGGTTAACACAACTAATAAGCTGTCTTTGAATGAGCGGAATAACGCTGACATTAACAAGTACAAGATGATCAAAGCGAGAATAAAACTTTGACTCATATTGGCCAGTGCGGTTGTTAACGCCTTAGCTGAGCCTCGATAACTCACCGAGCCATCTTCTGATAATTGCGCCATAATAGCGGGCTCTGCTTGTTCTTTAATTCTATTGATAGCTTCTTCTAAACTCACTTCATCAGGTGGAGTCACCTGCAAAGTAATTGTACGTTTGCGATCAACACGTCGGATTGAACTAGGTCCTGCGGTTCTGACTACATCAACTAATTCACCTACAGGTTGCACACCTGCTTGTGGTGTAAACAATGGAATTGATGCTAACTCCTCGGGAGAGTCCCAATCGGTTGAGCGTAAAAATACATCTAAACGTTTTTGACCATTAAAATAGTCACCCACATATAGGCCTTGTCCTAAAGCGCGAGAGATAGAGGACATTTGCTGGCGAGTCCACCCCGCTTCTGCCACACTGCGTTCATCTGGGATCATTCTAAGCTCAGGCTCTGCTAAAGATAAACCTGGGGTTGGTTGAACTTGTGCACCGGGCAGCGCCTGAGAAACAGCACCAAAGCCAACTCTGGCGGCCATTAATAATTGGTCAACTTCATTACCTTGGATGTCAATATCGATGCGTCGGCCACCACCTAAATTACCAAACAGCTCTTCTTGAGAAGCAAAAGCTATGGTATCTGGGAAGCCAGCTAATACTTCACCATTAATGACGTTGACAATATCTTTGATGTGGTCGGCGTCTTCTGCACGGCCACCCATAAAACCAAAATTGCCAAAAAAGCCCAACCATGAATGTTCTATTTTCGGCTGTTTTTCACCTTGCAAATACGGCATTAATCGACGGTTGATTTCGTCGCTCATTTCTACGCGTGCCGCTTGATAGCTTTGCCCAGGCGGTGGCAGTAAAAAGGCGTTAAAAGAGTTTTGATTGCCCTTAGGTAAATAATCTACTTTGGGAAACAATAAATAACTGCCAACAAATGAAAACAACATTAATCCAAATACCCATGCATAACGTTTGGTCGGCGTAGAGGTAATACGCATTACACCATTGGTGATATTGTTCCACCAGTGTTCATGTGGATCGTCTGAGTTGATTTCTTTTAATAATCTTCGCGCTGCTGTTGGTAATACTGTGACTGCGATTAATAGCGAAGCCACAATAGCAACAGCTATGGTGATGGCGAGATCCGCAAACAATTGTCCTGATACTTCTTCCAGAAAAACGATAGGTAAAAAGATGGCAACCGTGGTTGCAGTTGATGACATCAGTGCACCCCAAACTTGGGTTGTACCTTTTAGTGATGCATCGTGTGAATTTTCGCCTTTTTCTCGCAGCCGAACAATGTTTTCAAGCACCACAATTGCGGCATCTAACACCATACCTACGGCAAAGGCTAAACCTGCCATGGAAATAATATTTAACGTGCGACCGGTACTGTACATCACCACTAAAGTGACAATCAATGAAATGGGAATTGATAAACCAACAATTAAAGTTGCGCGGAATTTTCTTAAAAACCACCAAAGTACGATGACCGCTAAGAAGATACCCAACATCAGGTTGTTTTGTACCAAACTCATTGAGCGGCCAATGTAGATGGTTTCATCGTACATTTGAATAAGCTTTAAATTGGCGCGTTTAAGTGGTCCTTCATTTAATTCGGTCATGGCGGCTTGCAAACCTTCCATCACCTGCATCACATTAACACCTTGCTCAACTTGCGCGTTCATTGCGATTGCTGGCTCGCCGTCTAAGGTGAGAATGCCAACACGATCGGCTAAGGTTAGTTCTACATTGGCAACATCTTTAAGTAAAATTGGCTGTCCATCTCGCCAATCCAATACCATGTTTTGTAATTGTTCAACCCCGTATTTACCGGAAAAGCGAAGCGTATATTTACGTCGACCAATATCATTAAAGCCACCGGAAGTATCATTATTTTGCGCTAAGGTACTGGCGATAAAAGGAATGTTTAACCCCAGTGTTGCCGCTTTATAGGGATCAAAGGTAATGCGTAATTCTGTTGGTAGGCCACCAAATGCATTGGTTTGAGAAATGCCTTCAACACGTTCTAAACGGGTTTGAATAACTTCTTCCACGTAATCTTGGTATGACACTATGTCACGGGTATTGCCCTCAGTCGGCTTTAACGCAAACCATGCAATCGCTTCAAAAGTGCTGGCACCACCAACAGCAATCACTGGCTCAGTGGCATCAGGTGGGTAATTGGGGACTTGGTTCAGTGCATTCATGACATCAATTAATGCACGTTCAAGGTTAACGCCGGTTTTGTAACGTAAAGTAATGCTACCACGTCCTTGATTTGATGCAGACTCAAGTAGCTCTAAGCCTTGTAAGCCCTTTAGTACATCTTCTTGACGTTCGATAATTTCTGCTTCTATTTCTTCAGGAGCGGCGGCACGCCAGCTGGTAGAGATAACAATTTGTGGCTGGCTGATGTCAGGTGTTAATTGTATGGGAAGCTTAAATAAACTGATTGCACCAAATAGGGCAATAAGTAATACCGCGACGACAACGGCTGTGGGATTTCTCAGTGATGCGGTAGTTAGCGTCATTATCGATTACCTGCTGAGTCGCTGCCAGAAACCAAGGCTTGGTTATTCTGTTTGATGTTGACCGCCTGACCAGGCTGTAATCGCTCAGCGCCTCTAATAACAACTAATTGACCAGGGCGAACATCGCCTTGCACTTCGACTAATTGTCCTTCGCTAATGCCAATCGTCACTGGGATCTGTTTAGCTTTATTCTCTGCGTCGATTATAAAAATACTGGTCGCATTGCGTCTTAGCACTAAGGCGTCTCGTGGCACTGCGGTTACTTGTTTGCTAGCGCCGTTAGCTACAGCGGCTTTAATATCTAAACCAATTGGCCAGTCAATTGCTGACATGTCCAGCCTGACTTCCATTAAATGTGAACGTGTATCAGCAACTGGAATAATGGTTTTAATGGGAGCTCTGTTTTCACCAAGTGGTGATTTAATTAATAAGTCGTCGCTTTGTTGTAAAAAGCGGTATGCGGTTAATGGTGCAAATAAAGAGGCTTCAACATTGGCCGTTTCTACCAAACGAATGATGGCATTGCCGTTATTGACAAACTCCCCTTGGTTACGCAAGCGCTGAGCAACAATACCTTCAAAAGGGGCTTTTAATTCTGTGTAAGCAAGGTCTTGTTTAATTTGTGCCAATTTTGCTTGTTCAGCGGCTAAGTTGGCTTTTGCTCTTTGGTAAGAAGATATCGTTTCTTCTAGTGATTGTTCGGCAATTAATTTTTTATCGACGAGTGCTTTTTTTCTTTTTACTTCTGATTCTTGGAATGCTGCGGTCGCTTTTGCGCTTTCTGTATTGGCTTGAGCTTCATGTAATTGCAGCGTTAACGGTTGAGGGTCTAGTTTTGCAATGACTTGTCCCTTTTCAACATGAGCGCCTAAATCGGCAAGCATGATCAGTCGCCCTGACACTTCAGCGGCAATTTGCGAATTGTTTCGGCTGACCACGGTACCCGTTACCCAAGCAACAGGAGATAATTGAGTTTCTTTCACCTCAGTCACATTGACATTGGCTGGAAAGCCTTGCCTTGCATCACTGTGCGGAACAAAAAAAGCAAACGATAAACAAACGGCGACGGTAGCAATGAACTGCTGGTGAAAATTTTTCATGATGATTGAGATACTCTATATTCCGTTAACAAAAGTGTATGCTAACTTAACAAAAATTCCTGTTTATTCTTGCTGGAGTAGACCTGCATACAATGAGTTTTATTACTTAAACACGATAAGGTTTAACAATGCAATAAAACTGCTGAGTTAGTTTTATCCAGAATAAAGAGTGCACTAGCGTGTGAGATGTTGCAACGTGCTTTCGTCAGCTCGCTTAGAAAGCACGTTAAATTACTGATTTTACAAAATGTTAACGGGATTACTAACAACTTGCTTGCAGGCTAATTTGCATATGAATCCCATTTTTTATGGTCAATTATTTCATGTATTTATTAATGTTGCTAAACAGCTCATCAAACACCGCAACGGTTTGATCAAGTTGCTGTTCAATGCGGCCAGGAAACATTTGGTTTAACGTCTCTAGGTTATCAAATTTAGTGTGCCAAATTTTGCCCCAGTGTTTTTCGTCTTTGCGGTCACAGGCAGAAAGATTTTTACTATCAAAACAACTCCATGTGGTCGGGTTCGTGGTTTGTGAATAGCCATCGTAGCCTTCTTCACCGTTAATGGTAAAGTTAGTTGCTTCAACGTAAGCAATTGGAATTCCAGCACAAGCGAACGGTGCGTGATCAGACCAAGAACCTGTAACTCCCTCAGGGTAGCCTGGGTAGGCAGGGTGCACTGTGTATTGGTCTTTTTCACCTAACACTTTAGTTGAAGCACTCAATAGCGCATTTCTGATGCTAGTATCGCTGTTGTACGGGAACTCTTTGCTCGCACAACGATAAGGTTTCGTATGTGCACTATGAACATAAACAATATCGCCACCAGCAATAGTATCAAAATTGATCATCGCTTTAATATTGGCAAGCTCATCAGGTGACGCTTTTAGTTGTTTAACATAATAACGAGAGCCTTCTAACCCGGTTTCTTCTGCGCCAAAAGCAATGTAGCGAAAGTTGATATCTTGGTTTGATGTGCTGCCCATTTTCTTGGCAATCGCCAACATTGCAGCTACACCTGCGCCGTTATCTATGGCACCTAAAGACCCTTTTTCAGCCCCCGTAGAGTCGTAGTGAGCGCCCAATATAATTGTCTTGCTCGCTTTTGGATTTGAATCGGCAATAATGTTGGTGGATTTAAGTGAATTTTTACCAAAAACAAAAGGTTGATAAGTGACAGCTAAGCCAAATTTTTCTAATTCCTTAGCAATAAAATCAGCGGTGCGCTGTTCCTCTTTTGTGCCTGCTTCTCGAGCGCCAATGCCTTTTTCAGGTACCGCAAGCTGTTGTAGATATTGATAAACCTCTGATGGTTCATTGTTGCCAGCATAAGCAGAGTAATTTATGCTCAGGGCAGATAGTAAAGCAAGTGCAAGTTTTTTCTTCATGAATAGCGCTCTTTATTGATGTTATTTTAGCCCATTGTACTTGATCTTTTTCGTGCTGAGCAGCGTAAATTTTAACTAAGTATTTCAAGAGGATTTAACACGATGAAATTTTTATCTTGGCTGGCGTTATGTGCCACCATTACTCTATCATCTATGGCGAATGCCAATGCCACAGAGCAAGGCGCTTGCCCTAGTTATTTGCAAGTCACTAAACAAAAGCTGCATTCGTCAAAACAAGTAGATTTATGTGAATTAACTCAAGGTAAACCTGTGTTAATTGTTAACACTGCCAGTAACTGTGGCTTCACCCCACATTTTAAACAACTTGAAGCGATTCATAAGAAATATCGCGACAAAGGTTTGGTGGTTATTGGATTCCCATCAGATGACTTTTTCCAAGAAGAGGATGATGAAAAAGAGACAGCCAAGGTGTGTTACGTTAACTACGGCGTAACCTTTACCATGTTATCAACAAGTGCGGTAAGGGGCAGTGACGCCAACAGTGTGTTTAAACACTTGGCAGAAAAATCTTCTTCGCCAAAGTGGAATTTTTATAAATATTTAGTCGACGGCGACGGACAAAATGTGCAAGTATTCAGTCCAAAAGTTGACCCAGATTCTGAAGAGTTTATTCAGGCTATTGAAGCACTGATGAACAACAATACTTAATGAAATATTTATACCTTTTACTGTGCTTGAGCTTTAGTACTCAAGCACAGTTTGTTCTTGATAAGTCCCCTAATTTACACGGTAGTTTTTCAGTAGATAGCCAAGCACTTTGCCAAGTCGCAAAAAATACGGTTGCCTATATGCAACAATACCCTGAAGATTCATTTGCCGTGCATGCTGGCAATCAAGTGATCGAACAAGCGACACTGGCACGAGTGAAAAAAACCTTAAGCTATGTTTGCCAAATGCCTCTGCAGTCATTGACCCTTGATGGCTTAAAACAACATTTTGATTTTTATCATTGGCTACCTGACAAAACACAGGCCAATAAGTTGGCTAAGGCTAGCGATAATCAAGTAAAGAAACGCTTGTTAACGCAAATCCCTGAACAGCAAATCTTTTTAACTAAGTACTACTCAAAGCTGTTAAAAGGCAGTGAAGTGCAAACAAAAGAGTTTAATCAAGCCTTGTATGCACTGCCGTTTGACGAGCAAGGTTTAACAATTGAACAAGCGCTGCAACAAAAAGATCACCTGACACGATTTAAATATACACGCCAGCAAATAATTGGCGGCGTATTAAATAAACAAAAACTAGCAAAACCACTGGTGTGGATCAGTGAGCAGGCGTTACATGACGTACTATTGCAAGGTACGGGAGTATTAGACGTTAACGGCAAACGACGATACTTTAATGTACATCGCAATAACGGTATCAATTATGACTATACGTTAGGTAAAACTGAGCAGGCCAGATATTGGTATTTTGCTGAAGTTGAAGGCGTTTTAGGTTATGGCACTGATATTGAAAATAAAATTCCTATTGCTGCAGATGTCGCGTTTGCTGGCAATGTTAAACAGCTTGGTTTGGGTAAGCTATTTTTGATCCAGTTTGAAACAAGTAAAACACCTAGTGTGCATTTGGGTGTATTAGCCGATCAAGGTGGTGCATTTGATAATAATTTGTTCCAGCTTGATTGGTTAAAAAGCAGTTACTTTGGCTGGAAAGACTATTTTCAAGCCAATAAACATTTCCCTGATTATGCAAAGGCTTGGCTGTTACTAAAAAAAGCCGACAGTAAATAAAGCTAACAGCTACTGACTAAAGCGGCTTGTTCGTTGTCACTGGTAGACGGTTCAACCTTATTTGCTTGATTGGTTGCTTGATTAGTTGTTTCATTCTCTGGGCGGTATTCTAGTGGCGCTTCCATTAGTATTTTACGCAGGGTAACGGTATCTTCAGCGCGCATTGCGTCATTAATCGCATTGAGGATTTTACTGACATCAGGCCAGCTTAATGCACGTTCATTGGCCGTCATAATACGTTGATGTTTGGTAGCTTGTGCGTGATCGTCAATCAGCAATTCTTCATATAATTTTTCACCTGGCCTAAGACCCGTATAGTGAATTTCAATGTCGCCATCTGGGTTATTATCATCTTTAATGGTTAACCCCATCAGATGTGTCATATTGTAAGCCAAATCAACGATTTTAACTGGTTTGCCCATATCCAGCACAAATACGTCGCCACCTTTGCCCATCGCCCCCGCTTGAATAACCAATTGTGCAGCTTCTGGGATGGTCATAAAGTAACGAATAATATCTGGGTGCGTAATGGTGATCGGTCCACCTGCTTTGATTTGGCGCTTAAACAGGGGGACAACAGAGCCAGAGGAGCCAAGTACATTACCAAAGCGCACCATAACAAAACGTGTATTGTGATCGCGCGGCGCCAGTGATTGTAATACCAACTCTGCCAATCGTTTTGTCGCGCCCATGACATTGGTTGGTCTAACGGCTTTGTCGGTCGAAATCAACACAAACGTTTCGACATCACAATAAATGGCTGCTTGTGCTATTTCATAGGTGCCAAGTACATTGTTTGAAATACCCGCAATCACATTGTTTTCCACTAAGGGCACGTGTTTGTATGCCGCTGCATGGTATATCGTTTGTACTTGGTGAGTATGGAAAATTGTGGTCATCAATATGCCATTTTGCACGTTACCAATTAAGGGAATGAGTGGAATATCGCTGTTAAGTTCGTTGAGAAAATGGCTCAGCTCTTGATGAATTTCGTATAAAAACGCTTCACTAACGTCAAGTAATACCAGTTTACTAGGGTGCTGTAGGATAATTTGTCGGCAAAGTTCTTTGCCGATTGAGCCCCCCGCACCTGAAACCATAACCACTTTATCTTTAATATTGCTGCTGAGTAACTCGGGTATAGGGGCAACAGGTTCACGCCCTAATAACTCATCAACTGACACTTCCCTCAGTTGGTCAATTTTTCGTTTGCCAGAAACAATATCGGCCATATCTGGCACGGCAAGCAGTTCTAAAGCGTGTGGTTCAATGGTGGCTAAAATTTCTTGCAGGCGCTTTTTACTGACATTTTCGATAGCCAGTAATACTTTAAACTGGCCATAACGTGTGACTAGCTTTTCGACATGAGTTAATGGATAGATTTTTAAGCCTATCAATTCACGGCCATGATAACGGCTTTTTTCATCAACAAAGCCAATGGGTTGATATTTATTACCGTTGATTAGGGTAAGTGCCAGCTGGCGTCCGGTATTACCTGCTCCGTAAATTACAACAGGTTCTCGTTCATCAAACCACTTATCATTGGTGATGAGTGCAAATGCCGCTCTAGCACCACCGACTAACAGTGCAGCTATGGCAAAAAATACGATAGGGACAGAGCGGGGCACAAAGGCGTTGAAAAAATGGCCTGCGATATAAAAAAGTACGCAAGAGACGAGTAATATGCCAACAACCTTTAACGTTTCTTTGGCACTAAAATACCTGACAACGGTGCGATAGGTGCCAAGACAATAAAACATCAACATGGTGCCTAATAGCACAAAAGTAAATACCGACAATTCTGCTGTCGTAATGTCTAGATGGCTTGCACCAAGACGCAAAAAATAAGCGAGGAAAAAGGCGAGTCCAATAGCGCTAAAATCATAACAAAGGGCAAAAAACAATTTTGCTGAACTTGGGATCAAGTCTATTTTTCTGATCATCTAGCCCCCTATAAAAACAACCCACCACACGATGGGGTGCAGATAACTCGCCGAATTATTTGACACAATTTGTTACATTGAATTTATCATACCAGTTTATTCGACACTGTCTGCTATTTTGTTAAAAATTTGTGTAATTACGTCACAAGTTTTTGATATATCTTGAGAAGTTAATGTTGGGTGAACAAGGAACATCAAACTAGTGTCGCCGAGCAACTTGGCATTGGGTAACGCAGCTTTTGGCTTATAAGGCGTATTTTCAAAGGCCTTTTCCAAATAAACTTCTGAACAACTGCCGGAATAACAAGGTACGCCCATTTCATTAAAAGAGTTAATAATATCGTCTCTTTGCCATTGTTTAGGCAGTAACGCTGGCCTAATAAAAACGTAACATTTGTAATAAGCGTGTTCTATATCGTCAGGTGTATCTGGCACATAGACAAAGTGATAAGGCTTGCAAGCGTTTAAAATAGCGTGTGCATGTTGTTTACGTTTTGCCTGCCAATCAGCCATACGTTTAAGTTGGATGCGACCAATGCAAGATTGCATTTCTGTTAAACGCCAGTTAGTACCAAACGATTCATGCAGCCAACGGTAGCCGGGTGGGTGTTGCTTTTCATAAACGGCAGCGTATGACTTACCATGATCTTTAAAAGCCCAAGCATCACGCCAAATGGTTTCGTCATTGGTGGTTAACATGCCACCTTCACCACCAGTACTCATGATTTTATCTTGGCAGAATGACCATGCACCAACATGCCCTATGCTGCCAACTGATCGGCCTTTGTATGTTGCGCCATGAGCTTGAGCGCAATCTTCAATAACAAACAAATTGTGTTTATTAGCTAACGCCATAATATCGTCCATATCACAGGGCCATCCAGCGAGGTGTACACAAATAATCGCTTTTGTTTTGGCTGTGATTTTTGGCGCAATGGTTTGCGCACTAATATTTTGGCTGTCTAAGTCTACATCGGCAAAAACCGGGGTTGCACCAGCATTAATAATGCAGCTTGCTGAGGCGATAAAGGTACGAGAGGTAACGATCACTTCGTCCCCCGCCGAAATACCCAAGCTATGTAGTGCTAAATCGAGCGCCAGTGTGCCATTAGCAACCGCTATGGCATACTTACAGTCACTGAATTGGGCAAATTCCTGTTCAAATTGTCGGCCCTCTTGACCTGTCCAATAGTTAACTTTATTAGACAGGAGTACTCGTGATACGGCATCAGCTTCTTCTTGAGTAAAGCTTGGCCAAGGAGCAAATTCAGTATTTAGCACACACCACCCTTAATGTTTAATCGATATCTTTAATGCGTTTCGCTGGAACACCAACATACAAGCCACTTGCTTGCGTAGAATTAGTAACAGCAGCGCCAGCGCCAACTTGTGTGTTAAATGCAATGTCGATGCTTTGTACTGAGCAGCTGCCAACACCAAACCAAGTTAAATCGCCTACAGATACTGTGCCTGCTAGGTTCGCTCCAGGTGAGATGTGAATAGCGTCACCTAAAGTACAATCGTGATCAACCGTTGCTCCGGTATTAATGATGCAAGCATTACCGATGGAAACACCTGGGTTTACTACTGCGCCAGCAAATATAACGTTAGCAGCACCAAGTGATACATGTTTACTGACCACCGCGCGTGGATGCACAATATTAGGCATTCTTGCATTCGAGTCTTGTAATGCTTTGTACATAGCTAAGCGACTTTTGTTGTGGCCAAGTGCCAAGGCAAAATCATATTCTTCTTTGTAAATTTTCCAGGCAGATGACTTATCAATAATTGGCCAAGCGAGATTTGTGTCGCGTTCAGGGTGGCTATCATCTAGAAAGGCTATTTCCGAAAACTGGCAACTTGCTTCTGCACAATCAGCGATCACTTTCCCGTGACCACCTGCGCCGATAATTAATAATTTACTCATGATGATTTCCTGTAAATTTGCTTGTTGTTACTTCATCTTTAGCGTTTATATCAGCTTTAGTAAACACTTTTTTGACAGTAAGAAAAAGTATTTTTAAATCCAAGTAAAATGATTGATGCTCGACATACCATACATCTAAACGGAATTTACTTTGCCAGTCGATAGCATTTCTGCCATTAATTTGTGCCCAGCCTGTGATGCCCGGTCTGACATTGTGCCGTTTGGCTTGTTCGTCGGAATATAAGGGCAAATATTCTACTAACAGTGGCCTAGGGCCAACCAAGCTCATATCTCCTTTTAATACATTCCATAAACCTGGTAATTCATCCAAACTGGACGCTCTAAGTTTTTTACCAAATGGTGTTAAGCGTTCGCTATCGGGTAAAGGATTACCTAAATCATCTATTGCATCACGCATAGAGCGAAACTTATACATATTAAACACCTGGCCGTTTAACCCTGGTCTGGGCTGAGTAAACAACACAGGTTTTCCCAAGTTTTTTGCCACTTTCCATGCGACAAAAGCGATAATGGGAGATAACATAATCAACAAGGCTAATGCGACCACAAAGTCAAAAAGGCGTTTAATCATGAGTTGCCACTACCTGTTCCACGTATTCAACCCACTGTTTGGCGAGATCTTCACGGTTAAATTTACGCTGCGCTAGACGCTGTGCATTTTGCCCGAACTTCTGCTTTTGTGTCGGGTTTTGTGCTAACTCAATTAAAGCTGACGCCAGGGCTTCACTGTGTTCGGGGGCAACGGCAATACCACATTGATACTGTTCGATAAGCTCGGCGACCCAACCGGGGTAATTGTTGACGACAGGAAGTCCGGCAGATAAATAATCAAAAAATTTATTGGGTGAAGTGCCGTAATAAAATGCGGGAATGTTCGCTAATATTTGTAAGCCAACGTCGGCACGTTGCAAGATCTTGGCTAAGGTATGTTTATCAACAGCATCATGGAAAATAATATTGTTTAACGACAGTTGCTTAGCTTGCTCAATTAACTCTGCTTTTAATTGCCCTTGACCAATCAATAATATTTTAATCTGCTGATACTGGTGCTTTTGCAAGTATTGGGCAACTGGTAACAGTGCATGCAAACCATTGGCTTTACCGTGAGTACCGGAAAACACGGCGACAAAGTCATCATCGTTAATTCCTTTGATGTTAATGGCTTCATTGGTGTTTGCAAAAATTGATAAATCGCAACCATTGGGAATTAACGCCACCTTGTTTTGCTGGCTTAGGTGTTTTGTGATGCCCGTGACTATGCCAGGTGCTAAGCCAATATGTCCGTGAGCAGATTTATAAGCTAACCATTCCAATACTGACATCATTAAAAGCACTACCGGGTTTTTAATTACGCCCATTGCTTTGGGCAATTCGGGCCATAAGTCACGGACTTCAAAAATAAAGGTTTTGCCTTTAAACCAACGGGCGATAATGCCAGGTATAGCTGCGGTCAGTGGGGTTGTGGTGGCAAAAATTGCATCATAGTCATGGGTTAAACTGATTTTTACACTGCGATAGGCAAATTTTAAAAATGTTAAACTGCGCTGTGAAAACGATTGAGCATTGGCGTAATTGAGTTCAAATTCTATCACCTCAATACCATCAACATGACCTCGTCGCTGGCCGTTAATAAAGGGCTGTTTTAATCCGGTATTTCCACCTTGATAGCTGCCACAAACCATAGTGACCTTATGGCCTTTTGCCACCATGGCTTTGGCCATTTCATATGAGCGAATGCCTGTTGCGCCCTCAGGTGTTGAAAAGTGTTGATGAAAATAGAGAAACTTCATAGTCTTGCCGTCAATTCAGTAGAAATAGTTCCCTGCTTAATTACCGTAACCTCTAATACCCAAATAGGTGTTTTATTTTGATAGTAACGTGACTGCCAGCCCTCAACAAGTGCTATTTTTTTGAGCGCAATATCAGCGTTAACGTTAATCATATACTGCGCAGACACCAGTTTGTTATCGGTAAGTTGCCAATCATCTTTTGGTAAATGAAAACGCAGTACAGCATTGTTTTTAAAGCCTTTCACGGTATCTTGAATGAGCAATGACTGGTCTTTTACTTCAATTTTTCTCAGGTGTTGTCGCTTTTTGCTATCAAGGTAGCTGGCAGATAACCGCTGATCTGTGTGTTGATGCACTTGAACTTTGAGCCAGTCACGATATAAAAAACGCGACAGTTTGCTCATTTGTTCATCGTCGTCAAAACAAACGGTGTTATGTGCCAATGTGCTAGGAAAATAGTGCTGCCACTTTTTATCGTTATAGCTATAACTGCCAGAACTTAGCAGCAAATTGTTATTGTTGTGCCAAACATCGAGGTGGAGTGCATCACATTGTGACGGTCTAAATTTATTGGTTGGAGTGCGCAAATATACACGCCATGGGGGTGCTTCAATACTATGATAATCTGAGTTCATCGTTAAAGGTAAAGTTGCTTTAACGGCCCGAGCATGATTTTGCGCAGGGAACAAGGTGCTTAGTTGATCCACAGTAGCATCGGCGGGATACAATAATTTACCTAAAAACAGCTGACAGGCCCACTGCACACTCGGTCTAACATCAAGGTAGTCACAGCATGTTACCGGTAACAACTGAGCGCCATCATTTAGCCCTAACATGGCACTTTGTCCGTCAGCTTGATTGGCGACCTTGGCAAGCCAAGTTGTAGCAAGTTGCAGTTTTTTATAGCAATGATCACTAAATGCCGGGTTTTGATAAACTTGCCGGATATATTCACAAAAACTTAGCGTGTCTAACATCAACCTATGATAATTAGTTGAATTTTGACTAAAACAGCCATCTGATGCGATGAGCTTGGTACATCGGTTTTCAATGGTATCTCGTGCTAATGTTAACCAATTAGCTAATGCTGGATATTTATTTTTGTTGGCTGATTGTTGTAACAACAAGGTGCCAACAAACAGTGCTGCCGCTTCACTCGTGCCGTGATTATTGTCTTGGGCGATGGCATAACTCATGGTTGGCGCGATGCGCAGCAAATGTTGATAAATAAGTATTGCCAGTGCTTCACTGGCGGGGGAATCTCGCCACAATAAACGATGTGTCGCCACTAAATGAATGACACGAATAGATGCTTCTTGGCCACATTTCCAGTTTACACCTTGATGAGTAGGGTTAACCTTGGCCCAGTTGTTAAGCCATTGATTTAGTTTATCAAGCTGGCATTTATCACCATCTTTTAAAAACTTGAGAACAAACGGGAATAACCAATTAAATCGAGAATGTTCCCAAACCGTTTTTACATCGCCAATGTCTAAGTCAAAATCGCTGAGGGTTGACCAATGGTGTTGGTTGTTTTTAATGACTTGTTTATTGGTAATTGAAGCAAGCCAGTTGGGTGGAGTATCTGTATTTACTGGAAGCCAGCCAAATGCCTTTAGCTCAGGGACTTGAACATCGCTTATTTGTTGATGTTCAGGCGCATTAAAATATTGAACCTCATGTGATGGCGGAGACTGAATCGGCATTGAGCTTACAAAAAACTTACGTTTAAGCTTTATCCGATAAAGCGCCACGTTAAGTATGTTGAAAAACCCTAATTGGTAGTATGTTTTGATCCGCGCGAATAACCTTTGCATTATAGGTGTTTAGGTGTTGTTATATAAAACTATAGTACCGAGGTTAATGCAAAATGACTAACAATAAGAATACAAATCATGGTCAGGCAATGTCTAATACTTTCATTTAAGTGCTTTTTCGCTGCGTTACAATGAAGAATAACAACAATTAGAACAGTGTTATGAAGCTGCTGTTTTTCATCAATACAAGTGTTAAATCATCATCACTTATCTTTGGTTTTGTGATAAGCGTTGTGCTGTCTAATTTTTATGGTGCAGCAACACTGGGCATTTATACCCTCTTTATTACTTGGCTTAACTTATTGTTGTTGTTTACGCGTGGTGGCCAAGATCGCGTGTTACTCAAAGAATTAAGTGAAGAGTCATCTACCGCTAAAGCCCAAGGTTTAGCTTTATTTGACGCAGTAATATTAAGTGCCGTTTTAAGCATAATCGCCGGGCTATTTTTACTTTTGTTTTACGATTTTGGCCTGATTAATATCCCATCAACGGTTTCTAGTACTCTGTTTTTAGCCTGTTTAACGGCAGTGTTATTGACCCGTGCGGTACAAACTATTGTAGTGACAGCTCTTAGAGCAAAAGAAAGGGTGACCTTGGCCAATTTCTTGGAAAGTGTGCCTTTTAACTTACTTTTTTTACTGGTGTTGTTAGGTATTGCATTAAGCCAACTGACGCAAACCACCGAACAAGTTTTATGGTGGTATTTATTGGTTTCAACACTGGTTACCCTATTGTCTGTGAGTACATTAAGGCAACACTTTTTGTATCATGCCCAATGTAGTATCAAGTCGTTAGTTGAGCGATTTAAACACGGGCTCCCTTTTATTTTGATCTTTGGTACAACCACGCTAAATACCAGTATCGACAGTATTATGGTGAACCAATTTTTACCTATTGAACAACTGGCTTACTATAACGTTGCGCTGAAACTTTCTTCGTTAGTGCAATTTGGTTTAGTGATTGCTACCTCTTTGGTTATGGCGCAATTTGCCACTTTGTATCGCCAAGGTAAGGTCGAGCAGTTAAATACGTTAATTATTAAAACTCGTTTATTGGCGCTGAGTTTGGCTGTGCCTGTGGTGTTGGTGTTGTATTTGGCAGGTGGCTACATCATGGCGGTTTGGGGGCAAGAGTTTATCGCGGCAAATCAAGCAACCTTAATTTTAGCAACAGCTCAATTAATTAATGTCGCCTTTGGGCCCATAGGTGTGATGCTCACCATTGTGGGTAAAGAAAAACAAGTACTGTATTGGTCAGCCGTTACTTTGGCGATAAATACCCTAGGCAACTATGTGTTAGTGCCCATTTGGGGGATTGAAGGCGCGGCCATATCCACCGCCGTGGCTGTGGTATTAGAAAATGTGCTGTTTTATCTCATCGCCAAACGACAAGGTATTTTAGTGTCGTCATCAAAGGCGGGTCGTATTTCATGATGTCGGCAATTGATCGCCTTGCTATTAGCGGTTTAGTGCTACTTTTAATGGCCATTTGTCTATTAAATCTAAATGGTGTTGGTGTGATGCTGTTGGGCATCAATCAGCTGTTTTCTCCCTTATTACTTTTGTCTGCCTTTGCACTGGCAATCATTGGGTTCCAGCAAAACGTTACACTGTCTAGGGCGCTACTTTTTTACCTTATGTCACTTGTCGCCTATTTAGTTATCGGTGGTATTGCGGTGTTATTTACTGACAACACGCTTACCAGCTCTGTACCTGGCTTGTTGTTTCGATATTCAACGGGACTGCTGATCACCTTGGCCGGTTATTATGCCGTATCTTGTTGTTATAGCGTAAAAATTGAGCCACTAAAGTGGCTGTTAATTTTTGCTTTTGTTGCGAGCTTTTTTATTCCCTTTGGTCATGTACTTAACGTAAGTGGTCAAATAGTTGTCGATAATCAGCGTGGTGCTGGTTTGTTTGGTAACCCAAATGAAGCAGGTATTATCGCCGCTATTGGGTTAGCAGTGACATTAGTGTACGTAAGACAAAAAAGCACCGCACTGCTTTTGTCGACATTTTTTATCGTCATGGCGATTTTGACATTTTCTAAAGCTGTGCTGTTTATGGTTTTTGTCATTTTTATGTTAAATCAGCTATTTAAAGGGCGTTTGTCGACCAGTTTTGTCCGTCTGTTAATACTGTTTCTGACGGTTTCTTTACTCTTGGTGATATTTAGAGCTGACATTATTGCCTTGTTTGATGGCACACAAGCACAGAGGATTGAACAATTTTTAAATATTTTGGCGTTTGTACCGGAAACAGAATCGGTTAAATCGTCACGTGGCGATTTATGGTTGCTTGGGTTAAATGAAATTGCCAATAGTCCAGTTATTGGTAACGGATTAGGTGCATTACATTCGATGCAAGGCGCGACAGCGGCGGTCAATGGCGGTCATGCACAAGGTGTGCATAATAGCTATTTGTTGAAATTTGGTGATGCGGGTATTGTTGCCTTTGTGTTGTTTTTAGCCTTTGTTTGTTATGTGTTTTACCAGTCGTTTGCACTAGCAAAAAAAGACCTTCATGCCAGATTTAGTTTTTTCTATTTCTTTATTTTTTCCCTCGATTGTATGGTGACCCATAACGTTGAGTTATTGCGGTTTCATAACTTTTTACTCGGTCTTTCTTTAGGCTTTTTGTGTATGGCACAAAGAAAACAACGATTAGGATTAGTCTGATATGTGTGGTTTAGCCGGCATTGTTTCATATCGCCAACTTGATCATGTTTTACCTCGAGTAAAGCAGATGTTAGCCGCAACTAAATCGCGTGGTCCTGACAGCCAAGGTGTATGGCAAGATCATGGTATTACCTTAGGGCATAATCGTCTGGCCATTCATGATCTGTCAGCAGATGGCCATCAGCCGATGCAATCTGCATGTGGGCAATATGTGTTAGTTTTTAATGGTGAAATTTACAATTACCGAGCGCTAAGAAGCAGTTTAGAGCAGCAAGGACAACAATTTACTGGGCACAGTGATACCGAAGTATTATTGGCGTGTTTAGTTAATTGGGGTGTTGATAAAACCTTAACGCGTATTGATGGAATGTTCGCCTTTGCTCTTTGGCAAAAATCAAATAAACAACTGATCATTGCTCGTGATCGTTTAGGTGAAAAGCCGTTATATTATTTTAATGATGGCGTTGAATGTGTGTTTGCCTCTGAACTAAAAGGAGTTGAACAAGGCGTCACTGCGCCGCTGAATATTGACCCGCTAGCAGTAAATTTATATCTAAACTTTAGTTATATTCCCGCGCCATATTGCATTTATCAGCAAGTATTTAAGTTACTACCAGGCCATTACTTAACCCTTTCGTTAGGTGAAGATGCTTACCAGCTGAGCACCACAGAGTATTATAATTTCCAACAAAATTTACCGCCTGAACAACAGCCAGACAGGTCAATACATGATTTGTTAGTGGCTAGTGTCGAGCAGCGTTTAGATGCAGATGTGCCGGTAGGGGCATTTTTATCGGGCGGCATAGATTCAAGTTTAATTTGTGCCATCACGAAAAAAGCCTTAGGCAAAAACGTGTCAGCCCATACCATTGGCTTTGAAGAAAAAGAGTTCGACGAATCAGTTTATGCCTGTGAAGTCGCTAGTGTGTTGGGGATTGACCATCATGTGCATACCTTTACCCAGCGTGACATGCTTGATGTATTGCCCAATATGGTGCACACCTACGACGAACCTTTTGCTGATGCGTCACAGTTGGCAACTTACTTGTTGTGTCAAAAAACACGTGAACATGTCACGGTGGCGTTATCAGGGGATGCAGGTGACGAGTTGTTTGCCGGTTACAGTCGTTATCACACAACACTTAAACGTTGGCACAAAATAAAGCAATGGCCAAAGATGAGCAAGGGATTAACTGCTGGGCTTTATCGCGCTTTTGAGCCTGTTTTACGGTCAAGTAATTTGGCGGTAAGTCAGTGTGAAAAGGCTCGCCGGGCACTGGGTTATTACTCTTGCTCAACGCTAGCGTCTCTTTATCGATACAGCACCAGTTACGATTGGCAGCAAGATATTACGCAGGCAAATTTATTAGCAAATAATGTTGAACAACCAGATGAGCTAAGGCAATTAATGACAACAGATGCCTTGTGTTATCTGCCCGACGCAATATTAACTAAGGTCGACCGTGCTTCGATGGCACATGCTTTGGAAATTAGGGTGCCATTTTTAGCCAATGATATTGTGCATTATAGTCAATCGTTATCAACTGGCGAGTTAGTGCAACAGGGCTTAGGTAAATGGCCTTTGCGTGAGTTGCTTTATCAGTTTATCGACCCTGCAATTGTTGAGCGTCCAAAACGGGGGTTCGCGGTACCTCTGAAATATTGGCTAACCCAAGAGCTCAAGCCATGGGCTCAGCAACTTATTGCCAATAAACAACTCCAGCAGGTTTTGCCCTTTGTTGATCATGCAAAATATTTGCGTTATTGGCATCAGCATCAAAACCAACAGTTTGACTGGAGTGGCCAACTTTGGGTGTATTTGCAGCTGCTGAACTGGTGTGTTGAGAAATATTGGAAAAAATAATGGCCAGAATTTTACTCGTAATTGATTGTTTAGGATCCGGTGGTGCGCAACGTCAGTTGGTGTCGATTGCCAAGCAGATGGTGCAGCGTGGTCATCAAGTGGATTTGTTCAGCTATTTTCCTGAACTGAATCATTTTGAGCAAGATGTTAAAGCTGCTGGCGTTAACGTGTTCTATTCAAAAAAGACGCATCGCTTTTCAATCAAACCAGTGTTTCAGTTGGCATCCTTAATAAGTAAACACAGGTATACAGGAATATTAGCATTTTTACGTAACCCTGCTGTGTATATGGAATGGGGTTACTTATTGGCTCGTTTAAAAGGTGCGCCAAAATCGACAGTAGTATTTTCAGAACGATTAAATTATTTTGAACATGAAAAGCAATCGCTGGTGTTTAAGTTAGTCCAACAAAATCACCGTATATGTGATTTTATCGTCACCAATAATCACTTCCAGCACCAAGAAATGCTGCAATATTTTCCTTGGATGCAGCCTAAACTGAAAACTATCTACAATGGTTTGGGGGTTAAACAAGCTAAACAGGCTAAGTCGCAAAGTGAAACACCTCCACGCCTATTAACGGTAGCTCGGGTGGTGGATTATAAAAACTATGAAAATTTAGCTAAAGCCTTAGTGCATTATAAAAATACTTGGGGAATACCACCACGTGTTGATTGGGTCGGTAAAATTTTTCGACATGGCAACAATGATGTGGTGTTTAAGCGGGTGCAACAATTACTGACACAGCACAATTTACAACAACACTTGGTGTTTCACGGTGAAAGCCAATCGGTAGAACCGTTTTATCAACACGCTGATGCGTTGATCCATCCGTCAAAAATTGAAGGGTTTTCTAACGTGGTTATTGAAGCTTGTGAATATCAGCTACCATTGCTACTTGGCAATATTGGTGACCAACCTTGGGTGATGGAACAATTTAAGCCCGGCGTGTTATTTGATGTCAACGAGCCTGTCTCAATAGCTAACGCGATTAAAAGCTTTGTTGAGGCTTCTACCGAGCAAAAAGTAGCGTGGCAGCAAGGTGCAAAACAAGCGCGCGAGCAGTTATTTGATATCAGCCAAGCGGCCGACAGTTATTTGCAATTATTGCTGCATAGGGGCGGTGATGAAGCAAGGTAAATTAGCGCTATTGATGTTAGGTCGTTTACCACCACCTATCGGTGGGGTGACTATCAGTGTAGAAAATCTTTTTCTTGCCCTAGTGTCTAGAAAAGTTGAGGTGGGCTTTTTATTTTCTGGCTTAACTCGGCGCTACGATATTGCACACATTCATGCCTACGACGCCAAGAAACGTTTTCTTTTGGCAGTGTTGGCAAAAATATTTGCTAAACGCGTGGTTTTTACCATACACGGAATGCATTTTGATGAAAATAATTGGTTTAATCGTCAAACGTTAAAACTATCTGATGGCGCTGTGATATTAAACGATAATATTTTAATTCAAGCTCCCAGTTTAAAAACACTGCCGTTGCTAAAAGTAAGCTCCTTGCTTCAAGAAGGGCTTAATCACAATACCAGTAATACTTGTTTGCTGCCCAAGGTCAAAGAAAAACCTAGGCTGTTGCTGTACGCACAACATGGGAATAGCTTTTCAGGGCAACCAATTTATGGTGTGCCCTTTGTATTAAGCGTGTTACCTCAGTTAGTAGAGTGTTATCAATTAGTGGTGGTTGATTTGAGTCATGCCTACCCTGAATTTTCGCAGTTTGCTAGCACAGAGGTAATCCATATAACGTCGGCTGTTGATTTTAAGCAACTGTTAACGGAAGTTGATGTGTATTTAAGGCCCACCAGTAAAGACGGTGACTCTGTTGCGATACGTGAGGCAGCTATGTTCAATGTGCCTGTTGTAGCATCTGATGTTGTTGAGCGCGCTGATGGGGTAATGACTTATCGCTATTTAGATGGCAATGATTTTCTACAAAAAATTGATGATGCGCTGCACTTAGAAACTGTGCAATATCATCAGCAACTATCTAGTGTTGAGCAATATCTGACCTTTTACCAAACGTTGTTAAATCGCTAATAGAATAAATTTTATTAGCTCACATAGCTGGCGTAAATTTTACGAAAGTCACTCGGCGTTATGTTTTTGAACTGCAAAAAGCGGCGGTTAAAATTAGCAATATTATTAAAACCACAGGTATCGCTGACGGTATTGATTGGCATCCGAGTGTTAACCAACAATGAGCAGGCTTTACTAATACGTACTTGGTTCACCACTTGAGTAAAAGTTTGTTCGGTACCGCTTTTAAAAAAGCGGTGAAAGTGGTTGGTGCTCATATGTAACAACTCGGCGACATCTTGTGCTTTTAATTGCTGAGTGTAATGTTGGTGAATGTAACGAATGGCAGTATCAAGCTTTTTAGATATATGATCAGCAGGAATGACCGCTTGATAATCACTGGTGGCAAGCGCTTTTTTGTCTTTGTCCTGAGCCATTATCGTTAATATTTGCAATAAGCCGATAAAACGCTCGGTTGCATTCGCTTGTTCCATCTCGGCAAATAGCGTGGCTACCTGAGTTTTTGTTGTATGGCTAAACGTTATGCCTCTTTTGGCCATGGTTAAAAGTGATTTAAGTGATGCTAAATCGGGCATACCTAAAATTAAAGACTCTAACCAAGGTGCGGGAATTTGCGCGACATAAACCTGCTGTGGTTTGCCTTCAACACTCGGTGCTGAACACCAGGTATGCGGTAAGCGTGGCCCGAGTAAGGCTAAATCCAATTGATCATAGTTTTCTATGCTATCTCCCACGTAGCGCTGTCCTTCACTGTCTAAGGTAAGAGCAATTTCATATTCTGGATGGTAGTGCCAGCTAAACCCAATGTTTTTTGACTGATAAAGCCAGTACCGCCAAGAGGCGTTTTCAGAGGGCAGAATTTTTTCAAACAGTAGCTTCAACAGACAGTCACCGGTTAAGGAGTGATAGAAAAGTATTATAAGTTGATAGAAAAGTATATCAATGGTGCTGCGCTTAACTTCACACTAAATGGGCTAATGCGCAATCACTTGGGTTAGTGATAAAAAATAATGACGATACACAAAGTTACTAACCTCTACTAACGATATTTTAATCTTTCTAAGGACGGGCTGAACGCTGCTTATTGAGCTGTTGTTAACAGCTACCATTAAGTGAGTTTATGGAGCAAATATTTACGTTTGCTTGTTGGCAATGTTACTAAGGAATTTCCTGTTATGCCTTTGGCATAGGTATCATCCAAGATAATGACAACAACGGAGAATAATAGTGCAACGTTATATTGCTTTAGATGCGTTGAGGGGATTAACCATTGCCTTGATGATTTTAGTGAATACCCCGGGCTCTTGGTCATATGTATATCCACCATTACTGCATGCCAGTTGGCATGGCCTAACACCTACGGATTTAGTGTTTCCATTCTTTATGTTTATTGTTGGCTCAGCGATGTTTTTTGCTTTTAAAAAGCAAAACTTTCAACTTGATGCCGCCTTAGCGTTTAAAGTGATCAAACGTGGTTTTTTGATATTTTTAATAGGCTTTCTACTGAATATTTACCCATTTACTGGTGATCCTGATACTTGGCGGATTATGGGGGTATTACAGCGCATTGGCTTAGCGTATATTTTTGCTGCCTTTATTGTATTGACGTTAAGTCGAATGGGAGTTTTGTTGGTTTCAGCTGCGATTTTAATTGGCTATCACTTGATGATGATAAGTGTAGGTGATGGTGCTTATGCATTGGAAACTAACCTAGTGCGCCAGGTCGATTTAATCGTTTTAGGTGCTAATCATGTTTATGGTGGTTTTGGTGTACCTTTTGATCCTGAAGGCCTTCTAAGTACTATTCCGTCGATTGTCAGTGTTTTATTTGGCTTTGAAGTAACACGTTTTATCAGTCAAATTGCTGATAAAAAAGAGTCTATGGTTAAATTAATCCAATTGGGTGTTTTAGGATTAGTAGCTGGTTTGCTTCTTGATTTTATCATTCCAATTAACAAAGCGTTGTGGACCAGTTCTTATGTTATTTATACGGCGGGTTATGCCTGTTTAACCTTAGCGTTTTTTGTTTTTCTGATTGATATCAAGAAAGTAGAAAAGCAAGTGACGCCGTTGTTGGTTTATGGAACTAATCCACTATTTATCTATGTGTTGTCATGGGTATGGGGGGCAAGTTATGGCTTTTTCACTGTTGGTGATCAAGGACTACACAGTTTCATGTTTACCTCCCTTGCTAGTGTGATGCCAGAAAAATTCGCCTCTTTTGTCTTTGCCTTTGCTCATGTCGCTTTCTTTTGGTGGTGTTCAAAATGGCTATACGAAAGAAAGATTTTCATCAAAATTTAGCCAATTAAAGTTCAGTGAGCGCAGATTGATGTTGTTTAAACGATACATACTGCGCTCATTTTGTACTTAAGCCTTAACTTACCACCAATGAATTTATGAAATATGCAGTGAAAACTTTTTTGCTGGTGAACAAGTAATTGATCAAGTAAAAAGGAGTGCGCTTTAAATTTGTGTAAATTTTGTGCGCTATTTAACGGAAGTAAAAAACAACAACACTAAGGACAATTTAATGAAAACAAACTACACGGCGGTATTACTTGTGCTAGTCACATTTTTCGCCATCTCATTTATAACCAATATTTTGGGGCCGCTATTTCCCTCGTTGGTTGAAGACTTTAACATCAGCTTAGCTGTTGCTGGCTTTTTACCTTTTTCATTTTTTGCCGCTTATGGGGTGATGTCGATCCCATCAGGCATGTTAGTGGATAAATACGGCGAAAAATTTGTCATGTTAGTTGCGTTTGTTATGGCGGCTAGCGGTTCATTTTTGTTTGCCATGCAGCCGAGCTTTTTTATGGCGATGGGCTCACTGTTTTTAATTGGCTCAGGCATGGCGATGTTGCAAGTGGCAATAAACCCACTATTGCGTGTTTCGGGCGGGCAAGAGCATTTTGCGTTTTATTCTGTGTTAGCACAATTATTGTTTGGCGGTGCCGCAACACTCAGCCCAATTGTCTACAGTCATGTCGTGCAATCGATGGCGGCAGGTGAGCAGTCGGCGTTAATTAATTTCTTTAGTGCAAATGTGCCTGAGCAGATGACTTGGTTGTCTATGTATTGGATTTTTGCCGCAGTGTCAGTCGTGATGATTATTTTAATCGCGTTGATCAAACTGCCTAAAGTTGAGCGAAAAGAAGATGAGACTTCAGGTGCGTTGAGTATTTATGGCCAGTTACTACAAAATAAATCGGTGATTTTATTCTTTATCGGCATAGCAGCGTATGTTGGTACTGAACAAGGCGTTGCCAATGCTATTTCTTTGTTTTTAGAAAGATATCACGGTTTAGATCCCGTTACTGTTGGCGCCAATACCGTCAGTGAGTTTTGGCTAATGTTAACCATAGGTTGTGTCTTGGGTCTGTTATTGGTCAAGCTTTTAGATTCAAGGTTAGTACTTAAATTATTTTCAGCCGGTGCGATGATTTCACTCACCGCTGCGTTATTTGGTAGTGCAGATATTTCAGTTATGGCCTTTCCTATGGTAGGCTTCTTTTTGTCTGTTATGTGGTCGGTGATATTTTCACTTGCACTCAACTCTGTGGCACAACATCATGGTTCATTTGCCGGTATTTTATGTACAGGAATTGTGGGTGGTGGTTTAGCATCTCCCATTATTGGCTTAATTGCAGACATGACAGGCGACCTAAGAATTGGTATGGTCGTAGTTTATATAACGTTAGGTTATATTTTCGCCATTGGTTACTGGGCTAAACCTTTAGTCACAAACAAAACAGTGAAGCTTTTCAATAAAGCGTCGGCGAATAATCCGGCGTAAAAAATCTCGTTAGCATGATGGTCATGCTGGCAATAATAATAACAGGGTGTATCTTACATGAAATTATCTAGATTGTTCCTTGCTTGCGGCGTCGCAATGACAGCGCTGTCAGGCTGTAGTGATCCACAACCTAGCAAGCCAGCAAATTTGGCTTCGCCTTTGGTTGCACTTGATCAAGCTGGTTTAGACAACATTGCTTCAAACTTAGATGTTAAATATCGAGTATTGAGTAATATTGAAACCGATTGTCCAGATAAAGACGGCAAAGAAGTTAAACACTGTTTTAGTGCATACATTGATTTCACTATGCCAGAAGATATGGCCGTTAATGATTGGAGCATCTACTACTCTCAGGTATATCCTATTTATGCCAGCAAATCTGACACTTTGTCGGTAGACTTTTATAACGGTGATATTCATCAAATATCACCAACTGACGGCTTTAAAGGCTTTAAAGCGGGTGAGACACAAACGGTTCAAGTGTTTATGGCGGCAACGGTGCTCACTCACTCTCAGCTGATGCCAAATTATTGGATCGCAGCGGATAACTTAAAGCCAGCAGTGATTGACAGCACACGAACACAAATTGATGCTGAGTCTAAGCTAGAGCTAACCCCTTGGATTGCGCCTTACACTAACATCGAAAAACAAATTAAGGCGACACCAAAAGATATCAACCAATACGCAGGCACTACTTGGTTGTATGAGCACAATCAAGATATAGCCGTTGATAACAGCCAAGTGGCTAATACGGTTATCCCAACACCTAACACGATTAAAGTAGCATCTGGCGGTGAAACGTTAGATCTTTCAAATGGTATCAAGGTATCGTTATCTAATGTTGTAAGTGACGATGTCAGTGCAGCATTTGAGCGTTTAACTAAATTGGGTGTGGTGCAGTCTGAGCAAGGCGTAAATCTTGCAATCAGTCTTGATGAAACGCTAAAAGATGCAGAAAGTTACACGCTTAATATTGATCAAAATGGTGTGGTAATTAAAGCGGCTGATTCAGCTGGTGCGTTTTATGGTGTGCAAACGTTAGCGGGTTTACTATCGGTGAATTCATTGACCGTGCCATTTGCTGCCATTGAAGATGCGCCTTTGTACGGCTACCGTGGTCAGCACATGGATGTTGCACGTAACTTTCATGACAAGCAAATGATCTTCCGTCTTATTGAACAAATGGGCGCATACAAATTAAATAAACTTCATATGCATTTAGCGGAAGATGAAGGGTGGCGTATTGCATTGCCAAGCTTTCCTGAGCTGACGGAAATAGGTGCAGTACGTTGTATGGATTTAACTGACACAGCCTGTATGCAACCACAATTAGGTGGCGCTGATTCATCAGATCGCGATGGCTTTTACAGTGAACAAGACTACAAAGATATTTTAGCGTATGCGTCTAAACATCATATCCAAGTGATCCCATCACTTGATATGCCGGGTCACTCACGTGTTGCAGTAAAAGCGATGGAAGCAAGATACCGTCGTTTTATGGCGCAAGAAAACGAAGTGGAAGCCAAGCGTTATTTGTTATCAGACTTAGATGACAAAACAGAATATCGCTCAATTCAAAACTACAATGACAATACCATTAACGTCTGTTTAGAGTCGTCTTACGCCTTTGTTGACCGTGTATTAGAAGATTTGATCACGCTACACAAAGAGGCAAATCATCCATTAACCACTTACCATATCGGTGCTGATGAAACGGCAGGTGCTTGGGTTGACTCGCCAGAATGTAAAGCCTTGGTTGAAAATCCAGATAACGATGTAACTGACTACAAACATTTAGGCGCACACTTTATCGAGCGAGTGTCTAACATGATCGCAGCTAAAGGCATAGCTGTTGGTGGTTGGAATGATGGTTTAGGTCAAACACACAAAGAGAATATGCCAAAAGACGTTTATTCGTATATTTGGGGGCCGTTACCAGCAGGTGGTCACTTTGCTTCTGGTGCACAAGCGATGGCAAGTGAGCAAGCGCATCGTGGTTGGAACGTCGTATTATCGACTCCTGATGTATTCTACTTTGACTTCCCCTATGAAGTTGACCCTAAAGAACGTGGTTACAACTGGGCATCTCGTCGTATCGACAGCCGCAACGTATTTAACTTTATGCCGGGTAACTTACCAATTCATGCAGAATTTAGGGTAGATACCAAAGGCCATCACTTTGAAATAGATGACACGTTACACAAAGATGAAGACGGTAAAATCCTGCATCAACCACTGCCAAAAGGTTACCAGGTTGCTGGTGTTCAAGGGCAAATTTGGAGTGAAACCATTCGCAGTGAAGACCAAGCTGAATACATGCTTTACCCACGTATGATTGCACTTGCCGAACGCGCTTGGCATCAAGCTAATTGGGCAGTACCGTACAACTATGACGGTGCAAAATACAACAAGGATACTGGTGTATTTACTGACGAGTTAAAAGCACAACGTGATCAAGCTTGGCAAGTTTTTGCTAATACCCTCGGTCATAAAGAATTAATCAAGTTAGATAAACTTGGTGTGTTTTATCGTGTACCTACGGTTGGCGCCAAAATTATTGAAGGTAAATTACATATCAATAATTCATTACCGGGTTTACCTCTTGAATATCGTGTAGATGGCGGTAACTGGCAACGTTACAACGAACCTGTTGAAGTGACTGGTGAAGTTGAAGTGCGTGCTAGAAATGCCGCAGGTGACCGTGCTGGTCGAAGTTTACTGGTTAAGTAAATAGCAATAACCAACCGAGCGTTTTTGCTCGGTTGGTGTTTTAGGTTTTTCAATGAAATCAAATTCTATCGTGACGCTAGATGTTGGCGGCACTAAAGTTAACTTTGGCCGTTTTCGCCAAGGTCAAATTGAACAAAACTGCGTTAAGTTGTTTGACGCCCATGCCGATGCTTCAAGTATTTTAGCGTTTCTTGTTGAAGGTATTCGTGAGCAATTGCAAGACGATACCGTGGCAATAGCGATTGGCGTGCCAACCATTGTCGATTTACACACGGGCCATGTGTGTGACGCTGTTAATATCCCAGTTTGGCGCGATTACCCTTTAAAAGCTGAACTAGAACAAATTTTTAATATTGATGTGTATTTAAACAATGATGTTAACTGTTTTGTGGCTGGTGAATACGCTTATGGTGGCGCGGCAAACCTTGGGCAACATGTTGCGGGTATCTGTCTAGGTACAGGTTTTGGAACTGGCTTGATGCTCAATAATACCCTTTACACTGGCCAAGACTGTTGCGCAGGTGAACTAGGGGGGATTCCTTATTTAAACGGTACCTTAGATGACTATTGTTCTGGGTCGTTTTTCAAAAAACATCATGGTGTTGATGGAGGCCAGTTGGCTGAACTTGCTAGGCAAGGTGATGAAAAAGCCTTGGCGATTTTTAATGACTTTGCCCAACACTTAGCAAAAGCTATTAGTTATTTAATGTTTGTTATCAACCCTAAAGTGATCGTGATTGGTGGCTCTGTCGCCAAGTCATTTGATGTTTTTATAGCGCCATTAGAAAAAGCGTTAGACAATTTTCCGTATAAAAAAGTACGCAATGGCTTAACGATAATGCAAGGTCAGTTAGACAACGCCGCTTTATTGGGCGCTGCCTATTTATATGTTGAGTCAGCCAAACAGTCGAATGTTATAGACTTAGAGCAAGCGGCCAGTTAGCTGTTATTTTTCCATTTATTTGCCCAAGGTATGATTTCTTTGGCCAGCATGGGCCGGGCAATAAAAAAACCTTGGGCAATATCTATTCGCAATTCTGACGCTAGTTCAAGTGATGCTCTTGACTCGATACCTTCAGCACAAGTGCGCAAATTTAATTGTTGAGCAATGGCAACACTGGTATTAAGAGCACTGCGATATTGTCTGTCTTTTTCGAATGACAAAAAGTAACTTTTATCAAATTTCACCGTATTTAGCGGCAGTTTTTGTACTCTGTCTATGGTGGCGTGCTCTTTACCAAAATCATCTAAGGCAATTTTAACTCCACGCATATTCAATCGATTAATTGTCGCTAGCTCTTGAGCATCATCGCGTGCGAGGATATTTTCAGTCACTTCAATACAAAGATTCTCAGCGGGCATATTGTAGGCAATTAAAAGCGCTAAAATACTGTCAGCAAAGTCATCACTTTGTAAGCTAGAAGGCGAAGCATTGACCGATAGGTTAATGGTTAATCCAAGCTGGTGCCACTTGGCCCAATCTTTCATTGCCTGTTTAATAACGGCCATCGTAATGTGTAATATTAACTCGCTGCCTTCTGCTTTATCGATAAAACGATCGGGAGAAACCATGCCTAGCCTTGGGTGTTCTAGGCGGCATAATGCTTCGACACCAACAAGCTTTCGTTCACTTATTTCAACTTGAGGCTGGTAATGTACTTTAAGATCATTGTTTTTTATCGCCCGAATAATTTCATAGGTTTTTAAAGGTTCAGGCCTAGGTTTCGGCGGCGTGAAATTACCGATTTTTTCAAAGATGGGAATAAAATCATCAAGGTGAATGGGCTTTACTAGGGAGCCAACAAAGTTTAAGTGGTATTTGCTAATTAGCGATTCAACGGAAGCGACGATGCGGCTGGAAACCCCAGTCATTAACACAACGTAGCCATTAAAATGTAAATCACTGACCTGCTTTAACAACTGAATGCCGTCAACATTAGGCATATTGAGATCGACAAAAAGCAAATTAAAACAGTTGTTATTTTTCAGTACTTGAAGCGCTTCAGAAGCTGAGGAAGCTTGATAAATGTGCTCAATTTGATATTCGTTTTCTAATACGGTGGTGACATAATTCAAAATGGTTGAACTATCATCAATCAAAAGTACGTTTAACCAGTTAAACTTTGATGAATCCATAAGCATCCCGCTGTCTACAATCCTTTAATGCTAATTCAACAAAGTATGGCAAAAAGTTGAAATTATGCATAACAAATAGAGAAAGCTATTTAATCTTTCTCTTTTGTTATTAAACTACATCGTTAATTCAGGCTAAAAATCTCCTCAACGGCAACATTAAAGTAACCGGCGAGTTTTAATGCAATGGTAACCGAGGGAGTGAAGCGCCCAGTTTCTATGGTACTGATGGTTTTTCTTGATACATCAATGGCATCGGCTAATTCTTGTTGAGATATTTTTAACTCAGCGCGAAGCACGGCAATGCGATTATTGACTTCACTCATAGTTACGCCCCGTCTTGTAGCTCATCTTTGTTTAGCGATCGATTATCGATAAAGTTACGCCATAAAATATAGCCGCCTTGCATAGATAACATAGTACCGATACATAATTTTGCGGAGTATTTGATGGTAAAGTAGTGTGCCAACCAATCGTCAAACAGTATAAAAGTAAATAAAGGTATAGCAGCACCAATAGCGGCATAACTATATGATTGTTGATAAATATGTTTGAGGTATTCATCACTGTATTTATCGGTAACGTTTTGTAGGTTTTTAAACGTCCAGTATATTGCCAGTAACAGTAAAGCGGCGCCTAAAAGCCCCATAAAAGCATTAACAGGCAGATCAAAACTGGTGTAAATTGCATCTACAGCATTAAATAATCCGACGGCCAAAAAAGTTTTTGCTGTAATTAATAAGTTTCTCTCTTGTTTTGAAATAAATGACATTTTAATCGCTCCTTATTCTTCTTTGGTAGACAGCTGATCTCTAAATAACCACCAACAAGCAGTGCTGCCTTGAACCAATAACACTAAGCCAAAACCAATTTGTCCTGCCAACGAAATATCAGGCTCACCTAACCAATACGTCCAGCCTTCGGAAAACCATAACAAGGCTAAGTAGGGAATAATTGCATTTAGTGTCCAGTAGTATGATCGCAACAGTACACCTTTGACATACTCATCTGTGTATTGTGCGCACATTGAAGGCTGATTTGATGATGACTTGCATGCCCAAAATAGCCCTAAGATGATCAAAGCACATAGCAGCAGTGATGAAATAGCAGGGACAATCATTGCTTCAACATAATGGCGAAAGGGGTAGTACAGTATGGCTACTCCTAAACACACATTTGATTTTGCAATCATCGCAATATGTTTTTCCTGTAAATTGGCATTCCACATAATAAATACTCCTTTAAATGGATTTTTGATACCTCTGGGTATCAATGTAACCCTAAGGTATCATCAAGTCAAACCTTTTTGTTACCTTAAGGTATCATAAAGGTATGTAAAGGTATCAAAGTGGTGTGTTTGGGTATCATTTGCATTCATTAATTGAATGTAAATGTTTATTTTTACCTATTTTTATTGATTGTTTGTTGCGGTTACATTGAGCTACTACACTTAATTCTGCCACTTGCTGGGAGCTTGGGATCCTAATATGGATAAACTTGATTGCTATATCGCTGGACAATTTGTCTCAAGTCGTTGTTATTTTGACAATATTAACCCAGTTAATGGTGAAAAAATTGCTGATATTGCCGAAGCAGATCAAGATCAAATTGACCAAGCGGTTGCGGCCGCTCGTCAAGCGCTAACTGGCGAGTGGGGAAAAATGTCGGTTAATCAACGCAGTGCGTTATTGCATAAGGTCGCCGATGGCATTGAAGCGCGAATTGACGAATTTATTGAAGCAGAGATTAGCGACACCGGTAAGTCGATGCACCAAGTACAAACCATTGATATTCCAAGGGGAGCAGCAAATTTTAGAACCTTTGCTGACATGGTGAAATTTGATCACGGTGAAACCTTTGTCACAGAAACGGCGACAGGCGAGAAAGCGATCAACTATTCAGTGAATAAACCTTTAGGTGTTATCGCTGTGATCTCACCTTGGAATTTACCTTTGTTATTAGCGACATGGAAGGTCGCTCCCGCATTAGCTTGTGGCAATTGTGTCATTTTAAAACCGTCTGAAGAAACCTCATCAACTGCTTTTTTACTTGCTCAAGTCATGCATGACGTTGGTATACCAACGGGGGTATTTAACTTAATTTTAGGCAGAGGCAAAAATATTGGCGATATGTTAACCCAACACGCAGGGGTTGATGCCGTTACCTTTACCGGCGCATCTGCCACTGGGCAGCATATTATGCGAGCGGTAGCGCCTAGTGTTAAGCCTATTTCTTTTGAACTTGGTGGCAAAAATGCCGCTATCGTTTTTGAAGACGCCGATTTAAACAAAGCTGTTGCTGGGGTTGCCCGTTCTACGTTTACCAACTGTGGGCAAGTATGTTTGTGTACTGAGCGAGTGTTTGTTCATCGCTCTATTTACACAAGCTTTATTGAGCAACTTAAACAACACGCAGAAAATATAAAAATAGGTTATCCCAAAGAGCCAAACGTGCTTATCGGGCCATTAGTTTCTAAACATCATCAACAAAAGGTTCTGTCTTATTACCAACAAGCAAAAGAAAAAGGGGCAGAGGTCATTACCGGGGGAGGTGTGCCGCGCTTTGATGATGAACGAGATAACGGTTGTTTTATTGAACCTACCGTTATCTGTGGTTTATCGGATGATGACCCGATAAACCAAGAGGAGATTTTTGGCCCGATTTGCCACGTTTCGCCTTTTGATGACGAACAAGAAGTGATAACACGTGCCAATAACTCACGTTATGGCTTAGCGTGTGCCATTTGGACAGAAAACCTATCTCGCGCTCATCGAGTTGCGCCACAAATAGACGTTGGCCTTGTTTGGGTCAACACCTGGTTTTTACGTGATTTAAGAACGCCCTTTGGTGGCGTGAAACTATCTGGCATTGGTCGAGAAGGTGGCATGCATTCGATGCGCTTTTACAGCGAACCAGTCAATATCTGCATCAAGGTTGATGAGGAATAATCTATGACAATTGAAAGTAAAGTATTAACAGAAAAAGCTGTGCCACGAGGCAAGTTTCCTCACGTCAAACGAGCGGGTGATTTTATCTATATTTCTGGTACCAGTTCGCGCAGGCCAGATAATAGTTTTGCTGGTGTCGAAGTGGATGAATTTGGCGCGACTAATTTAGATATTCGTGCACAAACCAAAGCGGTGATCGAAAACATTCGCGACATTTTACAATCAGTTGATGCAAAGCTATCAGACTTGGTGGAAATCAGTACCTTCTTGGTCAACATGAACGATTTTAAAGGTTATAACGAAGTCTATGCTGAATTTTTTGACTTTGATGGGCCGACTCGAACCACCGTTGCCGTGCATCAATTACCACATCCACACTTACTTATTGAGTGCAAAGCGGTGGCTTATAAGCCGTTAAATAGTGAAAAGTAACAGGAGTCACCAATGAAAGCGAATCTTGCAGCGTTTAATTTTCAAGCGTGGATTGACGAGCATAAACACCTGCTTAAGCCACCTGTAGGTAATGTACAAATTTGGCAAGACACCGACATGATGGTCACTGTCGTTGGTGGGCCAAACCAACGAACGGATTTTCATGATGATCCCGTTGAAGAGTTCTTCTATCAACTTAAAGGCGACATGGTGCTGAAAGTGATTGAAGACGGACAGTGCAAAGATGTGTTTATTCGCGAAGGTGATATTTTCTTTTTACCCAAACATGTCAGGCATTCACCACAGCGCCCAATGCCCGGCAGTATTGGGTTGGTGATTGAACCCAAAAGGCCAGATGGCGCTAAAGATGCTTTTGAATGGTATTGTTTTGATTGCGGTGCGTTAGTACATAGAACTGAGGTGACATTAAAATCAATTGTTGATGATTTACCGCCAGTCTATCAAGCGTTTTACCAAAATGAAGCTGCAAGAACTTGCCCGGATTGTGGCAGATTACATCCTGGCAAAGAGCCGCCTGCGGGCTGGGTAACACTTGAGGATAATGCATAATGCAAGTGGTAGATATTCACTCTCATTTTTTTCCAAAAACTTGGCCAAGTCTGCAAGACAAGTTTGGTGGTGACGACTGGCCATGGCTAAAACACAGCGACAATGATAAGAATGAAAGCGGTTACAGCAAAGCCATGTTGATGAAAGGGGATAAAGCTTTTCGTCCTATTTATGCTGCTTGCTGGGATCCACAAGTTCGATTAGCTGAAATGGATGCTCAAGGTGTCAGCCAACAAATTATTTCTGCCACGCCCATTTTATTTGCTTACCAAAAACCGGTTGAACAAGCACTTTATTGCGCTCAGTTATTTAACGACGCGGCGCTTGAAATATGTCAACAAGGGCAAGGGCGGCTATTCGCTATGGCACAAGTGCCCTTGCAATGTGCCGATACCGCATGTAAAGAAGCGAGCAGAGCGATGGCATCTGGCCATGTTGGTATTCAAATTGGCAACCATGTCGGTAATAAAAACATGGATGATGAAGCAGTGCTCACTTTTTTGCAGCATTGTGCCGCTGAGCATATTCCTGTATTTGTCCACCCTTGGGACATGATGGCAGCAGAGCGCACCAAAGATTATATGATGGGCTGGACGGTTGGCATGCCAGCTGAAACACAATTGTCTATTGTGTCTATGATCTTGGGTGGCGGGTTTGACCGAGTCAGCCGAGATTTGAAAATATGTTTTGCCCACGGCGGAGGTGCGTTTGCCTTTTTGTTAGGGCGATTAGAAAATGCTTGGTTACATCGTGATATTGCACGGGGTAAATCAGCGCATCCACCCAGTTATTACCTTGACCGTTTTTACCTAGATACTGCTGTGTTCGACCATGATGCATTAACCCTATTGGTTAAGAAAATGACCACAGACAAGTTATTGTTTGGCACAGATTACCCTTTCCCACTGGGTGAACAACAAATGGGGCAGTTAATTAAAACCGCACCAGATTTATCCAAGCAACAAAAACAGCAATTACTGGCTGACAATGCTAGGCAGTTTTTTTCACTTCCCCAAGCTAATTGATACGAGACTTATCATGACCTTTGAAAATACTTTGGCTTTTGCGCAACAACTCGACCGTGAAGATACTTTAGCCGATTATCGTGAACAATTTTTGCACCCGATCATCAATGATCAACAAGTGTTGTATTTCACCGGTAATTCGTTAGGTTTACAGCCCAAAGCGGCTAGAGATTATCTCGACATAGAATTAAATGATTGGGCAAAGTGGGGTGTTGAAGGACATTTTTATGGTACAAACCCATGGGTGAGTTATCATGAATTATTAACTCCAGCCAGCGCTCAGCTTGTTGGTGCTAATGACAGCGAAGTGGTGTGTATGAATTCACTGACCACCAATTTGCATTTGCTGTTTGTGAGTTTTTATCGCCCGACCAAACAAAAATACAAGATCATCAGCGAAGCAAAGATGTTTCCATCAGATCGTTATTTGTTAGAAACGCAAGTACGACACCACGGTTTTGACCCTGATGATGCCATTATTGAAATCGCGCCACGTGAAGGTCAGCACCTAATTGACGAACAAGATATTTTAGATGCAATTGCTGAGCACCAAGATGAGTTGGCTTTAGTGTTTTTTGGTGGGGTGAATTATTTTACCGGTCAGCTGTTTGATATGAAGAAACTGACACAAGCAGCCCATGATGTTGGTGCGCTGGCTGGTTTTGATTTAGCTCACGCCGTTGGTAATGTGCCACTTCATTTACATGATTGGCAGGTAGATTTTGCTGCATGGTGTACCTACAAATATTTAAATGGTAGCGCAGGTAATGTCGGCGGTATTTTCGTTCATGATAAGCACGGACAAGATACAAGCATTCCTCGATTTGGCGGCTGGTGGGGACACAACAAAGAGCGTCGCTTTTTAATGGAAAATACCTTTGAACCTATGTCGGGGGCAGAGGGGTGGCAACTGAGTAATGTACCGATTATGGGCATGGCGGTGTTAAAAAGTTCACTCGATATTTTTGCCCAAGCAGGCATTGAAAACTTACGGGCAAAAAGTTTAAAACTCACTGCCTTTTTAGAATTTGTTTTTAATGATGTCGTGGCAAAGTTTGAGCATATTAAGCTGCAAATTATTACACCTATTGAGCCTATGCAAAGAGGCTGTCAATTATCGGTAAAACTTATTGGCACTGATAAGTCATTTTTCCAAGCGTTAACCAATGCCGGCGTTATTGCCGATTTTCGTGAGCCAGATGTGGTGCGTTTAGCGCCTGTACCTCTGTATAACTCGTTTGAAGATGTCTATCAATTTGGCTGTCGTTTAAACACCTTGCTGAGGGAGTATCAACATGAGCGCTAAACCGAATATTGCTATCAATGGCGCAGGCCCTGTTGGTGCGCTGTTAGCATTAATGTTAGCTAAGCGAGGTTATGCGATCGACTTATTTGAATCTCGTCCTGATTCTAGACAAACCAATATCTATCAGGGGAAGTCGATCAACTTGGCTTTGTCTGACCGTGGCTGGAAAGCGTTAAATGCGGTTGGTATTGACCAAGAAATTCGTGATAACGCTATTCCTATGTATCGCCGAGTCATGCATGACTTGGCAGGTAACTTAACCACACAACCATATGGCCAAGAAGGCCAAGCGATTTGGTCGGTATCTCGCTCTGGTATCAATGAACAACTTATTACCTTAGCAGAGCAACAAGATAAGGTGCGTGTGCATTTTTCACACCGTTTGACACAGTACAATTTTGATAACAACACTGCACTTTATTTGAATGATGCAAATCAACAGATCAATCATCAAACCGATATTATGTTTGGTGCTGATGGTGCATTTTCAAAAGTTAGGCGGTTGATGCAGGAGCTGCCAAAACAACGTATCAGTTATAGTTTGCAATATATGCCAACCAGTTACATCGAGTTGTCTATTCCCGCAGGTGAGAATGGCGAGCATCAGTTGGATAAAAATGCCCTGCATATCTGGCCGCGAAAAGACTTTATGTTAATAGCCCTGTCTAACCCTGATGGTTCATTTACTTGTACGTTGTTTATGGATTTAGAAGGTCCGCTGTCATTTAGTTCATTACAAGACAAGTCACAAGTGAGTGACTTTTTTCATCAGTATTTTGCTGATGCTATGGGTTTGTTAGAAAACCCTGTTGAGCAGTTTATGGCAAAAGCGGCAGCGCCACTGTGTTTGGTTCATATTTATCCTTGGGTGGTGAATGATGCCGTAGCATTAATCGGTGATGCAGCCCATGCCATGGTGCCTTTTTATGGTCAGGGCATGAATTGCGGTTTTGAGGATTGCCGTGTACTGGCTGAGTTAGTTGATCAATATGAAGATAACTGGCCAGAGATTTTGGCGGCGTATCAACTTGAGCGCAAAGAAAATGGTGATGCCATTATTGAATTAGCCAAACGTAACTTTACCGAGATGAGTGATAAAGCGGGTGATGCTAACTTTTTATTACGTAAAAAAATTGAAGCGGAATTTCAACGTCGCCATCCCGAATTATGGGTACCTTTATACTCTATGGTGACTTTCTCACCTGATATACCCTATAAAACCGCACTTTCTGTTGGTGATATACAAAATGACATTATGGATCAAATCATGGCGATGCCTAACATCCATGAATGTTGGCAAGACGACGGTGTATATCGACATTTATTTGCCCTTGCCAATCAGCGCTTAAGTTAAGCTACTAGGAGAACATCATGTCTTGTCCGCATCACAATAAAAATTATCGCGAGTTAGAAGAATCAATTCATACTGACTTTAACAATGACATGTCTTACGGCGACTATTTACATTTAGACCAAATATTGTCGGCACAAAAACCGTTATCAAATCAACATGATGAAATGTTGTTTATCACTATTCATCAAACTAGCGAACTTTGGTTAAAACTCGCAGGGCACGAATTAACCGCGGCGCTTGAAAACATCAAACAAGCCGATTTTGGTCATGCGTTTAAGGTGATTTCACGGGTAAAACAGATCCTTAACCAGTTAACACAATCTTGGCAAATATTATCGACATTAACCCCGGTTGATTATTTGCAATTTCGTGATGACTTGGGTCACTCATCGGGTTTTCAATCTTATGGTTATCGCAAACTTGAGTTTTTGCTGGGCAATAAAAATGCTGATCTACTCAAAGTACACCAGTCAAACGAGCCAGTGTATCAAGAACTGAAAGCGGTACTAGAAGCGCCGAGTTTATATGAAGAAGTCATTAACGTGCTGGCACAACAAGGTATGAAAATAGATGACTGCGTATTAAAGCGTGACTTTTCCAAGCCTTATCAAAAAAATGAATCAGTGCTGCAAGCGTGGTTAACGGTTTATCGTCAAGCCGATACACATTTTGAACTCTACGAACTGGCTGAAAAGCTCATAGATATTGAAGATGCCTTTCAACAGTGGCGCTTTAAACATATGTACACAGTGCAGCGGATCATTGGCAATAAAATGGGGACCGGTGGCTCAAGTGGGGTGAGTTTCTTGAAAAAAGCGCTAGATATAAGCTTTTTTCCTGAGTTATTTGAGCTGCGTACTCATTTATAATCTACGTAAAAAAAGATAATAAAAAACTATTTTTTTAAGGTAGACTCATTCAATGTTTGAATGAATTTGAGCGCCATGGATATATCAAGAAGTCAGCTTTCAATTAGTCATTTAAAGATGATTTGTCAGCTAGAAAAACACGAAACGGTCAAGGAAGCCGCTCAAGCGCTTTTTATTACCCAACCCGCATTAACTAATCGTATTCGGGAGGCAGAGCGCCGCTTAAATACCCAGTTATTTTATCGACGTGGTCGTCGTATTTTTATGACTAATGCTGGGCAGCGTTTGTTAGTGTCGGCGAAAAAAATATTAAAAGAGCTCGCCATTGCTGAACATGATATTTCTAGGTTAACCGACGGTGTGGAGCAAGTATTGCGTGTTAGTGTACCTCATTATGCGTCGTTTTCTTGGTTGCCTGGGGTGCTAAAAGGTTTCAATCAAACCTTACCGAATATTGAAGTGGAAATTACTTCTCAGTCTTCAATTAGGCCATTGGCCGCATTGGCAGAACACGAAGTTGATATGGCGATACTATCAACGGGAAAACCACAGTTTGATGTCGACAGACAGCAATTCACCACAGTTGCAATTGTTGAAGATGAGTTGGTTGCTTGTGTTTCTAAACATCATAAGGATGCTAACAAAGCGTTTTTAGTCGCAGAGGACTTTGCTGATCAAACATATGTGACTAATTCAACGGTGCCCGAAAAAGATCGAGAGTTTGAGCTGTTTTTTCAACCAGCGGCTATATTGCCCAAAAAGGTATTACAAGTGGGGTTTAATGACGCCATTTTAACCTTGGTAAAAGAAAACTTGGGTTTATCTATTTTTTCAAAACGACAATTATCTAGCTTTTTGAGTCAATCAAAGGCTGATGATGTGGTGCAAATTCCGTTGGGTAAACAAGGGTTAAAAGTTTATTGGCACTTAGTTTATAGCAATCATATTAATATCGAACAGCCAGCAAACTTGTTTGCCAAATTACTTACCTCACAACTCACCAGTTAACGCAAATTCTATTGGCGTAGAAAAATCTAAGTTATTGTTTTATATGGTTTGTCTCTGTTTCTATTGCTAACCTTAAGTTAACTAACTAGACAGCGCTAAATAAAGAATGTTATAAATTACCAAATATAAATCATATCTAATGATAAAAAGTAACATTTTTTAGAAAGGATAGTGACAGTGTCTTCAAATAGAGCGTTTAACAGCCATAAAGGTACTGGTAATAAAACATTGCTGGCCGATAAAGGTTGGAATTTATTGGCGGAAGATGTCGGGTTACCTGCAGCAGTACTACGTGAGTCGGCATTAGAACAAAATGCACAATGGATGCAGCGTTTTAGTCAACAAGCGGGTGTTAAGCTTGCGCCACATGGTAAAACGACTATGTCGCCATCGCTGTTTAAACAACAATTAGATACCGGCGCTTGGGCGATCAGTTTGGCGACTATTCCTCAAGTGATTTCTGCTTATCAGCATGGTGTTAGACGCGTGATTATGGCCAATCAGTTGGTTGGTAAATATCACTGTGAACAACTAGTCGAGCTTCTAAGAGATCCTAGTTTTGAGTTTTATTGCTTTGTTGATTCTGTTGATAATCTGCGTTGGCTTGGCGAATTTTTCCAGCAACACCAAGTGACGATAAATGTACTGTTAGAAATAGGTGTGCCTGGTGGTCGTTGTGGCTGGCGAGACCTCAAAGATGTCAGTGCGCTTGTTGATGTGATAACAAAGTATTCAAGTATCTCCTTGGCTGGCCTTAGCTTTTATGAAGGTGTTATTCATGGCGATAACGCTGAGCAAAAAATTGTTGAATTTGTTTCTGAGATAAAACAGCTTTGTCAGGAGCTTGTTAGTCAAAAGGTGTTTGATGCTGAGCAGGTGCTGATCACTGGCGCTGGTTCGGCTTGGTATGATGTAGTTGCTAAAGAGCTAACAACGGATACGTCGATAGATTTTGTGCCTGTTATCCGTCCGGGCTGTTACTTAATTCACGATACTGGCATTTATCAAGATGCACAGCAGAGTGTGATGTCGCGCAGTCAACTGGCTTGTGATATCGGTGGTGATTTAGTGTCAAGTTTAACCATTTGGGCCTATGTGCATTCAGTGCCAGAGCCGGGGTTAATGATCATTGGTTTTGGTAAACGAGATGCGGCTTTTGATGCCGGTTTACCTACCCCTGAATTACATTTCAGGTCCGGTGATAGTGCGCCTAAAACAGTACCTTCACATTGGCAGTCAGTAAAAATTATGGATCAACATTTAATGGTGAAAACCCATGCTGATGATGATGTGAAAGTGGGTGATATCATTGTCTTTTCCACTTCTCACCCTTGTTTAACCATGGACAAGTGGCGTTTTATTAATATTGCCGATGAGAATTATGTTATTCATCAACAAATCGAGACATTTTTCTAATGGATATACTTGCTCGAATTGAACAACGCTTGCCACATATGCGCCCCGCAGAGCAGCAAGTGGCGCAGTTCATCCAACAGGATGTTGACTTAGCCAGTCGTCTTTCCATTCAAGATTTAGCACAGCAGGCCATGGTGAGTAATGCCACTATTACCCGTTTAGCTAAAACACTCGATTGTCAAAATGTAAGGGATTTAAAACTGCAGTTGGCGCAGTCGGCGGCAGTAGGGGAGCGCTTTAATCAAGATGCTCAAACAGAGACCCAGCATATTCCAGAAGTTTACCAGTCCATTCATCAGATTTTGCAACTTAATGCCGGCTTGATTTCCACTGAAGTGGCACAAGCTGCAGCCCAATTAATTAGCGGTGCTGCGCATTGTTTAGTATTTGGTGTTGGCGGCGGTAGCACAGTATTTGCACAAGAGTGCCAACATCGCTTTTTCCGTTTGTCTGTCAGATCAAATGCTTATTCTGATCCTATGCTGATGCGTATGACCGCAGCCAATGTTGATGAACAAGATGTGATTTTATGTTTATCACTGTCAGGTATTAGTCCAGATGTGCTGACCTCAGCAAATATCGCTCAAGAATATGGTGCTAAAGTCATCGCTATCTGCCCAGACGGTGATTTAGCAAGGAGCGCTGATATTCATTTACCGATTTGCACCGATGAAAGTGACTATATTTTTAAACCCAGTGCCTCGCGTTATGCCATGTTAGCAGCTATCGATATTTTAGCCAGTGAACTTGCGGTGTTAAATCAACGTAAGTCTCGTGAAAAGTTACGCCGATTAAAATTGCATTTAGATGAACATCGCCAGAGTAATGGCCGTATGCCATTGGGTGATTAATTAGATGTTTGATTTAATAATTAAAAATGCCTTAGTGATTGATGGTTCAGGCAAACCTGCTCAACAATGTGATGTTGGTGTTGAAGGGCAATATATCACAGCAATGGGTTGCTTAGCTCAGATGCCAGCAACACAAGTGATTGATGCTAAAGGCTTGGTTTTAGCACCTGGCTTTATCGACGTTCATACCCATGACGATTTAGAAGTTGTTCGTAACCCAAATATGTTGGCCAAATTATCGCAAGGTGTAACGACTGTGGTAGTTGGTAACTGCGGTATTAGTGCAAGTCCATACACGCATCAGGCACCACCGGTTGACCCGATAAACTTACTGGGTAAAGTGGATGAATTTAAGTTTGCCGAGCTGGCCGAATATATTGCTTATTTAAGAGAGTATCCTGCTAACGTCAATGTTGTTGCGTTAGTTGGTCACACCGCATTGCGTGCCCAAGTCATGGATGATTTGTCGTTGCCTGCCACGCCTGAACAAATAGAACAAATGAAAGCCTTGCTGCATAAAGCATTGCAACAAGGTGCAAAAGGATTAAGTACAGGCCTTGCTTATAAAAATGCCAATGCATCACTAAGTGAAGAACCCGAAGCCTTAGCAGCATTGTTATCTGAATTTGATGCAATCTACACAACCCATTTACGCACAGAATTTGATGGCATTATTGGTGCGCTTGATGAAGCGTTTACCCTTGGCCGAAAGGTCAACTCGCCTGTAGTGATTTCACACTTAAAATGTGCAGGCAAACAAAACTGGGGCCGTGCAAGAGAAGTCATTGAACATGTGAAACACGCTAGCGAAAAACAAAACATTGCCTGTGACTGTTACCCCTATCACGCCAGTTCTAGCACCTTAGATCTAGGGCAAGTGACTGAGGATTTTGAGATCTTTATTACTTGGTCTGACCCTGAGCCTGATATGGCGGGGCAAACATTAGCGCAAATTGCTAAGGTGTGGCAAGTCAGTTTAATGGATGCCGCCAAGCGTTTAATGCCTGCCGGTGCTGTTTATCACGGTATGAATGAAGACGACGTAAAACAGTTTTTAGCCTTTGATAAAAGCATGATTGGCTCTGATGGTTTGCCTTGTGATCCACACCCACACCCAAGACTATGGGGAGCTTTCCCTCGCGTGTTAGGGCGTTACGCCAGAGAGCAAAAATTATTTAGTCTTGAGCAAGCGGTGCATAAAATGACCGGCCTTTCTGCGCATAACTTTAAGCTGGAAAATCGTGGGCTAATAGCCCCTGGTTATTTTGCTGATTTAGTGCTTTTTGATGCAAATCGTATCATTGATAAAGCGAATTTTATCAACCCAATTGCAGCAGCCGATGGCATTAACTCCGTTTGGGTGAATGGCAAAATGACCTACCTGGAAAGTTTGGGGGTACTCACTTCAAATGAAAAAAGACCCGGAAAATTTTTAACACATTCTTATTCTAATTAGAGGATTTTTATTATGTCTATTACACGTTATGGCGCCGACGGTGGCGTTGGCACAGGCGGTCAGCATTTACCTTTTTCAAGCGCTGTTGAAGCTGGCGGTTGGTTATATGTTTCTGGTCAAACACCGATGACAGATGGTGAAGTCGTTGAAGGTGGCATTGTTGAACAGTCTCGTTTAGCCATCGATAACTGCGTTAAAATTATGACAGACGCGGGTTACGGCTTAGAAGATGTTGTACACGTTAAGGTTATTTTAACCGATGCCAGATATTTCCAATCATTTAACAAAGTGTTCAAAGAGTACTTTGGTGAACATCCACCAGCACGTATTTGTGCGGTTGCTGACTTAGTGGTTGATGTAAAAGTGGAAGTTGACGTTACCTGTTACAAAGCGCCGTAACAAACGCTGGGGGGATTTGCAGTGGAAGGCATTTTTTTTCTAGCTTTTGCACTATATGTGCTGGCCATGATCACACTCAGTTGGTGGGTTTCAAGACGACAAAAGTCTGGTGAAGATTTTCTACTAGGAGGTCGAAGCTTACCTTTATTGCTGACATTAGGAACTACGGTAGCGACTATGGTTGGCACTGGCTCCTCGATGGGAGCGGTTGGTTTTGCTTATCTAAATGGCTGGGCTGGTACCCTGTATGGTATTGGTGGTTCAATTGGTATTTTATTGTTGGCCTGGATATTTGCACCAGTAAGACGATACCAATTTATGACCATGAGTGAAGAAATCTCCTTCTACGTTGGCGCAAATCCCCTAATTAAAAACTTACTTGCCATCATTATTTATATTGCCTGTATTGGCTGGCTTGGTGCCCATGTTATTGGTGGTGGTATGTATTTGTCTTGGCTTACTGGTATTGATATTACCTACGCCAAAATGCTTATTGCGATAAGTTTTACTATTTATGTGGTGATAGGTGGTTATACTGCGGTTGTTTGGACAGATTCAATTCAAGCGCTGATATTGTTTACCGGTTTTATATTAATGGCGTATTTTTCTGTTGAATACGTCGGTGGTTGGCAAGCACTGATGGCCGCGCAGCCAAGCGCTAACCTTTCATGGTTTGCCATTGATAAAATTGGATTGTTACACGGTGTATCGCTAGCGATGGCAATTTTAGTGGGTATTTTGGCAACGCCTTCATTTCGCCAACGTATTTATTCTGGCAAAGATGTAAGTTCAATTCGCCGTTCGTTTGTATATTCGGGACTCTTATATTTAGGCTTTTCGATAATTCCTGCGATCATTGGTATGGCAGCTTTTGCGATTGCGCCTGAACTTGATAACGCTTCATTTGCCTTTCCGCATATTGCCTTGCATGTTATGCCTTTGGCGCTAGGAGTGCTCATTATTATTGCGGGAATATCTGCAACACTTTCTAGTGCTAGCTCTGATGCTATCGCTGGCGTTAGTGTCGCATTACGAGATTTATACCGCATGATTACCGGAAAAATGCCACCTCCAAATAAAGTGATTTGGCTGTCACGATTATCATTGGTTTTAACTATCGCGATTGCCTTGGTTTTTGCTCTGTTGTCAGACGATATTATTTCATACATCACTAAAATGATTTCTATTTTAATGGCAGGTATGTGTGTTTGTGGTTTGCTGGGTCGCTTTTGGCCAAGGTATAACTGGCAAGGCGCTTTAGCGAGTTTATTCAGTGCTGCTGTGACCGCATTGGCGATTAGTTTACATAGTGGCTGGTTAGCTTTTTGGGGTAACCCCGTATTACCGGCGTTACTGGCAGGATTTATTGCAGGTGTAATGGCCACATTATTAACACCAGCCGACGAATTGTCTGAACAACAAGCGCTAGAAAAATTGTCTCGTGAGCGAGAGTTAATGGAGTAGTATGAAAACTTTAGTATGTTTTGGTGAATGCATGATGGAGGATCATGCAGATGGCTTGTTCCGCTTTGGCGGTGATACGCTAAATACTGCACTTTATTTAACCCGCCTAACTATGTCGAACCAATTAGCGGTAGGATATGCCACGGCACTGGGTTCCGATCACGACAGCAGTTTGTTAATTGCTCAATGGAAAAAAGAAGGTATAGATACCCGTTATGTCACTCAAATTGTCGATCGCATGCCAGGACGATATCGTATAAAAACCGACAGGTTTGGTGAACGCAGTTTTGTTTATCAACGAGATGACAGTGCCGCTCGCTATTATTTAGGTGCATATCCAGGAGCTTTTGAGCAGTTTCTAAAGTATCCCGTTGATAGTTATTTTTATTTTAGCGGTATTAGTTTAGCCATTACTAATGAGCAGGATAGAGCCTCGTTGTTTTCGGCTTTAGAGCAGTTTAAATCGCATGGTGGTAAGGTGATATTTGATAATAACTTTAGACCTTTACTCTGGAAGGGCAAAGATTATCTAACCGCATATAAACAAGCGATGTCGTTAGCAGACATTGCATTTTTAACTGATGAAGATGAATTTTCCATTTATAACGATAGCAGTTTTCAAGGGATAATTGAGCGTGCTCTTCAATATGGTACAAGGGAAACTATTATCAAACAGGGGGCACAGGCTTGTGTTGTTTTTGATGGCGATAATTGTTTTGAAGTCCCCACGGTTTTATTAAAAGCTGAACAAATCGTTGATACTTGTGCCGCAGGTGATGCGTTTGCTGCTGGATATTTGAGTAAACGCTTATTTGGCGAGTCGATAGAGGTTTCTGCACAACAAGGTCATCAATTGGCTGCAAGAGTGATACAATTCCCCGGCGCCATCATTGACCGTCAGTCGATGTCAGATTTGATGCCCAATTTTAACTGAGAAGACATATGAATAAGCATTTATTAACCTGTATTTTATTGTTGTCTGGTGTTTTGTCTTTTTTTGTCAAAGCTTCATCAAATAACTTGTTGCCTTTGATGCCATACCCCAAGTCGGTTTTAACATCGGCTAATGAAGTAGTGCTTAAAAGCCACTTTAATTTGCAAATTGAGGGGATGAGTGAACAAAGAGCACTTGCGTTGCACCAGCGATTTTCAAAGCAACTCTCATCGTTGGGCTGGCCTTCCAGCGACAACACAGATAATGCAACCTTGATTAAAATAAATGTTAATCAAGGCAATAGTACTCGTTATCAATTACCCAAATTACATCAGGATGAAAGTTACCAGTTAAAAGTAGAGCAACAAGGCATTACAATTTATGCGCAAACCGATTTTGGTGCGCTGCAGGGGATTGCGAGTTTACATCAGTTGCTATACAGCTTTTATATTTCAAAGCGTTTGCCTGAACTAAATATCAATGATTTTCCGCGCTTTCCTTGGCGTGGATTTATGTTGGACAGTGTGCGTCACTTTTTATCGATTAATACGGTAAAGCGTCAATTAGATGGTATGGCGGCAGCAAAACTTAATGTCTTTCATTGGCACCTAACAGACGATCAAGGTTGGCGAATTGAACTGAATAGCTATCCTAAGCTACATCAAAAAGCCTCAGACGGTCAGTACTATACACAAGCAGAAATTAAAGATGTGGTATCTTACGCCAGTAAACTAGGCATTCGTGTGGTACCTGAATTTGATGTGCCAGGCCATGCGTCAGCTATTGCTGTGGCGTATCCTGAATTGATGAGCAAAAATACTAACTATGAAATGGAAGATGGCTGGGGAGTATTTGAACCTTTATTGGATCCAAGTAACCCTGATGTCTATATATTTGTAGAAGAAGTTGTTAAAGAATTAACGAGCTTATTTCCAGATGTGTATTTGCATATTGGTGGTGATGAAGTTAACCCCAAACACTGGCAAGAAAGTGAAAAAATTCAAGCTTATATGCAAGAGCACCAGCTTAAAGATGAGCATGATTTACATGTGTATTTCAATAAAAAAGTACAAAATATCTTAAACAAATACGATAGAAAAATGATGGGCTGGGATGAAATTTTCCACCCTGATTTACCCAAAGATATTATGGTACAGTCTTGGCGAGGCATGGAAAGCTTAAATACTATTGCCAGTGCAGGTTATCAAGGATTATTATCGACAGGCTTTTACATCGACCAACCTCAAAGCAGTAGCTATCATTATCGTAACGAATTAATCAGCAATCTAGCAGATGCACCAGTTGCACTAACTTCAGCGGATACAGTCACGGCATATAGTGTCAAAATTCCTCGCTTAAAAGGCAGCGCTGTAACGGGGCAACTTGTTATGGTGAAGCGCAATGATTATGTATTACATGCTTATGTTAAATTAAATAACAATAAGTTTAAAAAAGCGACATTAGATAAACGTATGGCGCTTAATAAAGAAGATATTAATCTTAGTATTGATAGCTGGATGGGCCCTACTCGTTTTGAGTTAAACACCAATAAAAACAAAATAGTAGAAGGGCGTGTGCTGATTGGTAATACGTTTTACCCATTAACGATTAATGTATTGCCAGAGTTTGATTTTCAGCAAGTTGAATTACTGCGAAATATAGCTCCAACGGAACAAAAAAATATTTTAGGTGGTGAAGCAACACTCTGGGCTGAGTTGCTCACTGAGCAAAATACGGATTTAAGAGCGTGGCCAAGGTTATTTGTTATTGCTGAGCGCTTCTGGTCAAAAAAGGCGATGACTAATGAAGCCGAAATGTTTCGACGCCTTGTCATTATGGATAAATTCGCAGATCAATTAGGGCTGAAACATAAAGCGCAATTAAGAGATGGTTTACAAAGCTTAGCGTTTGCTAATTCAGATATTAAACCTTTGTTGTCGTTAGTTGAGCAGTTAGAACCGGCAAATTATTACACACGACATCACATCAAGTATCAGCAAGATCTGTATCATCAAAGAGCAAAGTTGAATTATTTTGTTGATTTTTTACCTGCGGAAAGCTTGACCATAACACAGCTAGATTATTTGCTAACAAAATTTAAACAGGGTGATAAAGCGAGCATGCAGGCTATCATTAATACCCTTAGAGCATGGCACTTCAATTACAAGCCGGTGATAAAGCTGATCAAAGGGGCACCAAAATTACAGCAAGTTTTACCGGTTGCACGTCAAGCCCGTCAAATTAACACCATTGCATTGACGATTGCACAGGCTTGTCAAGCAAACGTTAAGATGTCTCGCGCTGAAGCAAGGCGCATCAAGACTAAACTTAGAGGGTGGCATAATCAGGTCAGTGAAATTATTATCGCAACTAATTTGTTTACTGAACGACTGTTAGATACCTGTATGAAGCAGAGTCGCTAAGCAAAAGATTGTTGCATTAAAGCGCTGTGTTAATTTAACCAGCGCTTTGTCTATATTTTTTACACTAGATATTGAGCAATAAACTCCTCCTTTTGTAAGTTTATGAATTCATGAGCTTAATTAATGTTGGCATATATCTAGCATTAACTGATTTAAGTGTTTTTGAGGAGTAGCACAATGAAAAAACTTATTTTACCACTATTAGCATTAGGCCTTTCTGCAACTGCAAACGCAGGTATCATCACTGTTTATGACAATGAAGCTGACTTTTTAGCAGCAACATCTATCTCAAACAGCTACAACTTTGATGGTGACGCAACAAGCAACTTTACTGATATGGATTTTGGTGACTTTTCAATCACAGCGGATGGCTTTGATATTGAAACGTCAATTAGCAACTCGTCATCTTATTTCAATTCAAATCATTTAGACTTCTACACTGAATGTTGTAACGTTCCAGATACGATGAAAATCAACTTTGATTTTGGTATTTCAGCATTTGGTTTTGACTTCTCAAATGAAGATCCAACAAGTGATTTTACTGTGATCACAATTGATGGTAACTCATACAATGTTGGCACTTCTGGTAGCGCAGGCTTCTTTGGTTTTACTGCAACTGGGCCAATTAGTTCAGTAACGTTTAATGATGATGCTGGCAATGGCGGTGCTAATACTTCAACTAAGTATGACAACTTTATTTTTACTCGCGCAGATTCAGTGAGTGTTCCAGAGCCTACGTCAATTGCAATATTAGGTTTAGGTGTACTTGGCTTAGCGTTAAGACGCAGAAAAGCTTAATTAAAACTAGTTGCATATAATTGGTAAAAAGGCGCTGTTAAAAGCGCCTTTTTGTTATTGCATTTGTTTTAGCACTTGTTGAAATAGCCAAGATTTACTGTCAGCCAAATCTAAAATAACGTCAAAATGATTTCGGCTAGCGATTTGTTTAAATTCACAGTTTTTCTGCTGCGTACATACCATTTGATAGAACTCTAAAGATTGTCGTTTGAACTCTTGAGTTTCATTTTCACCCAAAGCAATGATGGTTTTACATTGCGTAAACTTTGTCAAAAACTCCTTTGTTAACAGCGGGCTAAAAACAGATACGTCTTGCTGAGAAAGCTGCAATGGTTCATTGATGTATGTTTGCTGAATTGGAGTTAAGTCATAAATACCGCTGACGGCACAAATGCCTTTGATAAATTGCGACTCAATACCAAAGTGTTGATGCCAGTCGGTGAGCGCCATTAAAGTCACAAGATGTGCACCTGCAGAACTTCCCGCTAGGTAAATTTCATCTGCTTGATAACCAAACTCGTGTGCATGATGAAATAACCAAGCAAGCGCTCGACGATTTTCTGCAACAATTTCGCTAAGCGTTGCCTTAGGAGCGAGGGTGTAGTTAATTACGGCGAAATGTATGCCATGTTGCTGAAAGTTACCTGCTGCAAAACATGACTCTTCTTTACTTAGTTCTTGCCAATAACCGCCGTGAATATACACCATTAATTTGTGTTGAGATTGGACGTTCGCATTTGGAATAAACAAATCTAATGTTTGTTCAGGGCTTGCACCATACGATAGATTTTCACGCAAACTATTAGTTAATTTAGCCTGTTGTTTTTGTTTTTTGCTTTGTTCAATGTATTGTTCAATGTAAACATTGATATCCTCCACGCAGCTACTAGGTGAATATTCTTTTTCAAGCGTTGCTAAATCAAAATTTCGGTACATAACGGTTAATTAACTGTTTTTCTTTACTATAGAAAATAGTGAAGAAAATAAGTAACGGAAAAATTTTTTTAAATACATTCAAATGTTGAATGTATTTGATCTGTAAGGTTAGCGATGGTGAAACTTTTAACTAATCTGAAAACTTTAACTAACTATCGCTTAACAATTGCCCTGCATAGCCAGTTTTTAGTAAACTGCGCCAAATTTTTATCAAGGTAAAGGTCCATGAAAGAAGGATTCAAAGTACCACATACGCTCATACTGCTGTTAGGTATGATGTTAGTCGCCTACATTGCTACTTGGTTAGTACCACAAGGTTTTTTCGAAACCACTACACTCGATAACGGTAGACAAGCTGTTGTTCCAGGTACATATGCTCTTGCTGAAGAACAAACCAGATTATCTCCAATGGATTTTCTTGTCGCAATTCCTCGTGCTTTTGCTGCCGCTCAAGATGTTATCTTTTTTGTTTTTATTGTTGGTGGTGTTTTAGCGATTGCTCGAGCCACAGGCACGATTGACGCTTTAATTGGCAATTTATTAGAACGTTTTGGCCATAAACCTAACCTATTAATATTTATGGTGGTTTTTTGTTTTGCTATGGCATCTGGCGCAATAGGTACAGCAGGTGAATATATTCCTTTTGTACTCATTCTCGTTGGCCTTTGTAAGGCGATGAGATTAGATGCGATGACTGCCGTTGGTATGGTTGTAGCCGGTTACGGTATTGGTTATGGTGTGTCGGCGTTTAACCCTTTTACTGTTATGGTGGCACAGAAGGTAGCTGAAATTCCTGTTTATTCAGGTATTGAACTTAGGTTAGCTATATTTGTACCTTTCGTTTTAATCGGATTTCATCATGTGTGGAGTTACGCTAAAAAAGTACATGCAGATCCTGAGCAATCAATGACTAAAGGTTTGCCTTGTCCTTTAGCTGGTGCTGAGCAGGCAGATTATCCAAAACTTAATGCTCGTCATAAGATGATCTTATTTGGATTGGTTGCTGCGATTGCCACTGCGGTATGGGGTATTTCACAAAATGGCTGGTATTTGTATGAGCTGGGAGCTGTTTTCATCTCATGGGGTATTTTCACAACTATCGTTGGCCAAATTGGTGCAGACCGTGCCGCAAATGAATTTATAGAGGGCGTTAAAGACCTTGCCAGTACTTGTGTATTAATTGGTATTGCACGTGGTATTGCCCTGATTATGGAAGATGGCCAAATCTTACATACGCTTGTTTATGGTATGTCTACACCATTGTCATATTTAGGTGCGGAAATGGCTGCGGTGGGTATGTTCTTGATGCAAACCTTACTGAACTTGTTCATCCCTTCTGGTAGTGGTCAAGCCTACGTTACTATGCCATTAATGGCGCCTGTGGGAGATATTATCGGGGTATATCGTCAAGTGGCGGTATTAGCCTACCAATTTGGTGATGGCTTCTCGAATATGATCATACCAACCAATGCTGTATTAATGGGTATTATTGGTATGGCTGGTGTGCCTTATCATTTATGGTTTAGATTCTGTTTACCGTTAATTGCAAAGCTTATGTTAGCAGCATCGATCGTGCTGGTACTCGCGGTAACCTTCGGTTACGGTGAAGATGTTCAGCCAAAAGCTGCAAATCATAGCGCAACAACCGTATCGTCGATAAACCCTTAAGATTATCGTTTCAGCAACTAGTTTAAGTGCTAGTTGCTGAAGCTCACCTTTTAATACTTTCCTTTTGTCTCAATATTTTGATTTATTGTCGAAATCGTTAAGATTTTTGTTTGTCTCCTGTGGTATAACAAATCATTAACATGGCAGTGCTATGTTGGTTGGAATATAACAATAACGACAAAGGTCAAATTCCCATGAAGTTAAAGAAAACTCGCTTAAATCAAGCGATGACAGCGGCGCTAGCTGCATCGCTGGTATTGCTTAGTGCATGCGAAAAAAGTGTAGATAATAGCACCACAAAAACGGTAAAAGAAGCGCCACAAGCATCGTCAATGATTCGCCAGCAAAGTGAATCACTGCATGAAGATTATGCAAAATTGAGAGCGGAGCAGGTCAGTAATGTTAATTATGACTTAGCTTTTAACTTAGATAATAAATCAGAGTCATTTTCTGGTGTGACTCAAATTCATTTTGACTTAAGCAAAGATAATCAAAATGATCTGACCATTGATTTTGATGAAGGCACAATTATTAGTGTGCAGGTTAATGGACAAAACGTAGAATTTGATTACCAAAAATGGTTTATTACTATCCCTAAAAACCAATTAGCTCAAGGTCGACAAACAGTCACCATCGCTTATGAGCGCCCGTATTCAACAGATGGTTCTGGTTTTCACCGTTTTGTCGATCCAGAAAATGGCGAAGTATACTTATACACAGATTTCCAGCCATATGATGCCAATAGATTATTCCCGCATTTCGATCAGCCTGACTTAAAAGCAACGTATGCTTCAACGGTAACAGCCCCTAAACATTGGCAAATTATTTCTTCAACGCTTGAAAGCAAAAAAGAACAAAAAGGTGACTTTTTAGTTTGGCACTTCCCTGAATCTGCTAAATTTTCGTCGTATATTTTTGCGCTTCACGCTGGCCCATATGCTGTGTGGGAAGACAAGTTTGAAGATATTCCGCTACGACTATTTGTCCGTCAAAGCCTTGCGCAATATGTCAACACAGAAGAGTGGTTTGTACCAACAAAACAAAGTTTTAAGTTCTTTAATGAATACTTTGATGTTCGCTATCCGTTTGGTAAGTATGACCAAGTTGTTGCGCCAGATTTCAACGCGGGGGCGATGGAAAATGTTGCGGCTGTAACTTTCAATGAAAACTATATTTCACGCGGTGAAAAATCGACGTTATCTAAGATGAGCCTTGCCAATGTAATTGCGCATGAAATGGCACATATGTGGTTTGGTAACTTAGTTACTATGCGTTGGTGGAATGGCTTGTGGCTAAATGAAAGCTTTGCAACTTACATGGCCAATTTGGAAGTTGCTGAAGCCAGTGATTTTGAAAATACTTGGGATGTTTTTTATTCAGGGACAAAGCAATGGGCGTATCGTAGTGATGACTCGGTAAATACCCATGCGATTGAACTTCCTGTTGAAACGACCGGTGATGCGTTAACAAACTTTGATGGGATTACCTATGGTAAAGGCGCCTCAGTACTAAAACAATTACCGTATTATTTAGGAGAGGAAAACTTCAGAGTTGGTGTTAGCAATTATTTGAAGAAGTTTTCATATAAAAATACTGAGTTAAATGACTTTATCGGTGAGCTTGGTAAAGCAGCGGGTAAAGATATGAGCCAATGGACACAAGATTGGTTGTATCATGCTGGTTTAAATACCATTAAAGTCAGCTACCAATGTGAAGCGGGTAAAATCAGCGAAATGAAAATTTTGCAGAGTGCTCCAGCTGATTACCCAACTTTACGTGAACAGCGTGTCCAAGTAGGTTTATATAACTTTAATGACGAGGCAATGACCTTATCTTCTGCAATTCCTGTTATGTATAACGGTGAGTCTACACAAGTAACTGATGCTGTTGGCCAACAATGTCCAGATCTTGTGTATCCAAATGAGGGAGATTGGGGCTTTGTTAAAGTTGACCTAGATGAAAAATCTTTGCAGTCAGTAGAGAAACACATTAATGCAGTTGAAAGTGTCACTATGCGATTAATGCTGTGGCAAAGCCTAGCAGATAGTGTGCGTGATGCTAATTTAGCCGCGGACAAATTTGTGCATTTTGCTATTGCTAACCTTGAGGGCGAGCAAGACTATAACGTGATCCGTAAGATTTCATCTAGCTTGTCTTCAGCTATGGGGTATTTATCAACGGCGACGCGTTTAGGTAAAAAAGACTATTCTGCGCTATATCAAGACGTTGAAAATCTTTATTTACGACTACTAGAAAACGCGCCAGCGGGTTCAGATTTACAAAAAATGTGGTACGGTCGTTATGCATCATTCAGCAAGTCAGATGTCCACTTAAAAAATCTTTTAGCTATTTTACAAGGTGAAAAAAGCTTTGAAGGTTTAACTATTGATCAAGACAAGCGTTGGGGTATTGTCGGCCAATTAAATCGTTATCAATACGGTAATTACGCGGCATTACTGACGGCAGAAAAAGCAAAAGATAACTCTGATACTGGTGTTAAAAATGCCATTTATGCTGAAGTTGTAAGACCGGAAGCTGAAGTTAAAGCCAAGTGGTTTGACGTGGTTATCAATAACCCAGATAAGCTTAAGCTTTCTACATTGCGTTATATCATGTGGGGTCTGTTCCCGGCAGAGCAATCGGCTTTAGAAGCGCCTTATAAAGATCGTATTTTGGCTCAAATTCCAAAATTAAATGCAGGTGACGATCTGAGCTTACTTGATTCATTTACGGGTAGCATGCTGCCATCACAGTGTACTGCAGAAAGTGAAGCTGAATTAGCTAAACTAGTGGAAGAATATAAAGATATGAAGCCACAAGTACTTAAAACCGTAAAAGCAAGACACCAAGGTGTTCAACGCTGCGTAAAAGCGCTAAAACTACTGTAGTTGTAGTAGTTGTAACTAACGCTTAATTAAACTCGGCTATTCTTATACATCATATGTATAGTTAGCCGAGTTTCTATTTATTGAAGTTTATTTGCTAAATTGTTGAACACTTCATATAAAACGTTATCACCTATCTCAAGCTCATTTAATTCCCTACTCGCTTGGTTATTTTCAACATTAATCAAGTGATAAACTCGCTTTATGAATATCTCCGCTAATACTATGCAAATCGCTTATCACAACCATTTTATGGTTAGCATCATAGGTATAGTAGCCGTTTAGTGACTTGTTCATTTTATCGTTGTTGTCGTCTAAAGAACGCTGGTTAAAAATGGTTTGTCCCGATTCGTGGGTAACAAAATTTAACTTATTACCTATTAACTTAGGGTGAAGCAGCTTATTGGGTAAATTTATTGCTACTTTCTGTAAATGTTCTGGCTCTAGGGAAGCGCCAGACGTAATCAGTTGAGTTTGTGTGAAATAAGCATTGCCAGTTTCAGCATCAATAACAAGCAGCTGCCGGTTATCTTGGTCGTCAGTAATATAGTGACGCCATGTTGAGGGCAGTACGGTAGTTTGGGCATCCAATACACTATGTAAAACGTTACGCTTCTCTTTATTTAAAGTTGAAATGACATAATGACTTTCATTGAGCCACTCTAAATTGATGACGATGTCGTTGCTCTTATGTACTAGTTCGGCGTTGTTAAGGGAAAATGGTATTGAAGCACTTGCTTGTGTTGATAAATTTATGCGCCAAACATTGTTATGATCGGCGAACAACAGAGACTTATCGTCAGGAGATATTTGTAAATGACGAATGACTAAATAATTACTGAAATTAGACAATATCTTGCTATCACCCGTGTCTAAATCTGCTAGGTAGATCTGGCATTGTCCAGTACGCTTTGAAACGTACAAGTACTTATTTTGCTGATGTAAAAGTGTTGGCACAATGTCATAAACAGACGAGTTATTAAGTTTTAATTTTTGGTTGTTGTCGAGCAAAACGTTGTCAAAATTTCTATTTCGAGTTGCAAAATATAAGGTGTTGTCTGGGCCCAACTTGATATCTCTTGTCAAATAATCTGAGGCACTTACCACAGTAGATATTTGTTTTGAGCCAAATGGTTGGTGTTTAATATGATTGGAAGGTAGCGGCGCAAAAAAGTAAACCCCTGTTGCATCATGATCAAAACTGGCCTTGGCCATATAATAATCGAAACTCATTTGTAGAGTTAAGGTGTTGGTATCTAACGCTAATGTATATAAATCTGAATGTCGATTATTGTTTGACTGCATCATTAGCAGTGATTTGCCATCACTAGCCAGATCAAGCGACACAATACCATTACCCGCTGGAACTGGCTGCTTTAATACACTGGTGCTGTTTGTGGTCAAATCTAAATAATATAGTTGCCCAGCTTGATTGAAAATTGACCTTGCGCTGTAAATTATAAATTTTCGGTTAGGATCGACCACAGCGTCAATGATCTCTTGTTCGTTACAACTGACAAGTGCGGTTTCTGTACTATGCAGTTGTTGTTTGTCAGTTTTACCTTGGTAAATACCGCAGCTTTCACCGCCAAATTGTCGGTAATAAATATGAAATGTTTCAGGGGCGTCTTTATCTTCAATGAGTTGAAGCAACTGCCCTATAGTTTTGGTCGTTTTTACTTTGTTAAGTTGATTGGTTATCAAATCTTTGTGCCAAAGCTCGTTGCTGCTATCAACCGCTTGTTGGTGCAGAAAAAACATGGTGGTGTTGTCCAAAGAGATGACGGGGGACCATTCAATACCGTTGAGTCGTGTAACTTCCGTGGTTTGTCGAAGTTCTGCAACTTGAGTTTTGTGACCGATAACAAGGTTAGTTGTAAGCCATACACTAAATATTCCGAGGAATACTAAACCCACGTATTTGTAAGAAAAGCTTGCGGCTTTGTCGTTATTACGTGATTTGTTATTAACCTCACTAACGTCGCAAATAAAGCGATATCCGAGCTTAGGAACAGTTTGAATGTATTTAGATTGCTTAGGGTCATCATTAAGTAGTTTACGTAGGTTAGCTATTTGTTTGTTGATTGCATTGTCAGTGACATAACGTCCTGACCAAAGGGATTCAACAATAAATTCTCGCGAAACCAGTTGATGAGTGTGGGTGATTAACAACATCAGTAAATCAAACAGTTTTGGTTCGATAGGCAGCTCGATCCCTTTTTCAAAAAGTCTTTTTTGTGATGTATCAAGCTGAAATGGACCAAAACGTAACATACGATTGTTTTTCTTTTTTATTATTAATGTTTGAGATTTTGACAGAAAACCTTCGTAGTTTAAAACCTAATCACTTAATTACAGGCAAAAAAAGGGGGTATTTAGTGGAGAATTCACCTTTTTTTCATGTTTTTTCCCCAGTATTTCACGACTTACTAAGGTGTTTAGTGCACTTTAGATTCTATGGAAAATCAAAACTACTTTGGCGGAAAAATAATAATGAAAAAGCATTTAACAGTAATTGGGACATTAACTTGGTTCGTATTGGGATTATCTATGATGATGAACTCACTAGTAACAGCACAGGAGAGTACTAAGTACTTTTCTTCTTTACGATACAATCATGTATCTTTACATGGCGAGATAAAAGGTATTCACCCGATTGACAAGCAACAAGCTGCAAAACAACCCCATTATGTTTTTACTTACGGTGAAAACGGTAGGCTTGTTGAAATAGAAAACAACTTTTATAACAACCAACGGCTTCATCCGCTGACAAATTTTGGCGTTAAATATGTCAAATTTAGCGACGAAAATGGACGTCAAATTCGAGAGTTCTATGATGTCAATCGTGAACCGATGATCAATATACGCGGTGTACAGAAAGAGGTATACCACCGCGACGAAAGTGGTTTTGTCTACCAGTTAAATTTTTATGATAAGGAAAATCAACCAGTAGAATCTCGTTGGAATATCAATGAATATCGCTGGCATATAAAAGGTGATTGGGTGATAGAGCAACGCTTTAATTTAAAGGGCGAGAAACAACCGCTATCTCCTTATTTTCCTTTTAATGATACTGCCATTGAATACAACGCTAATAATGAACCGTATCGTCACTATAATCTTAACAGTGAATTTGAGGTTGTAGAAAATGAACATGGTATTGCATTTTATCAAGACACCTATGACGGTATAGGACAACATGTAAAGTATGCATATTATGACAGCGAGGAAAAGTTAACGCTTAATCAATGGCAATTTGCCTATGGAGTAAAACAATACGATGAGCAAGGTTATTATAAAGGTAGAGATATCTTTGATGCTCAAGCTAAAAAGCTTCCTTCTATGGCGCCTAACATGATCAAGGCAACTGCCGAAGATGACAATGAAATTACCAGAGTGTCCAAAGGGTATATCCAAGCGTTGCGAGATAGGAACCCTGCATTGATGATAGAAGTTTTACATCCCAATTTAGCCAAACACACGATACCACCTTTTCCTGGCCCTAATGGCGAACATGAGGTTCGGGCAACGACTTATGAGCAGATGTTAGAATTCGCTAAAAGTTGGAACCTAAATGGCGTTCGCTTTCCGCCGACCATGAATATTGATGTAACAGTGTTAGATAAACACCGTAACATGGCTACCGTTAAAATGGTTTCTGACAACTGGGTTGAATATTTGCACTTAGTTAAACTTAACGGTCAATGGAAAATTAAAAACTTGTTGTGGGATTATCACTAACGGCGTGTTTTTATGATCCAAATAAAATGCCATGAGTTGTTCGACGTCGTTTAATCTATTTGGCATGATAGCGCTTAATTGATGCTCAAGTAATGCCGCCGGAGACAACGATATTTTCGGCGGCTGTGCTTTTAAAAAGCAGCTATCAGTTAGCGATAAATTGTCTATTGATGTATTTAAGGCAATATCGGTAGCAGACAATTTTGTTGTTGATAATATGAGCTTGTTCTGCCCAAACATCAACTGAGATAGCGCAATGACTAACAGTACACATAATACATTTACAATCGACATTTGTTCCTCCTTGTAACATGTCGTAAAGAATGAATAGTAAACTTAGCAAAAGCTATTTTTTGAAACCATGCTGAGTTTCTATTTTTACGTGGTATTTTCTCTAAGATTATGAATATAAGGGATTAATCTATTATTGTTTTTAAGCTTTTAAAATGTTGTATGGCGTTCACAATATTTTTCAAAGTACAAAGTTCAGTGCAACACTTTAACTGTTGAATAACTGTAAAAAGGAGTCGCTCTTGCAAGGAGAATAATCAAAAGTAAATTTGGGCTTTGTTAAAAAATAAAATTGGTAGCTTTTGTCGTCACTTTTAAACGTTAGTCGATAAATACAAAGAAATTGTGACACTTCTATTAGGGCATTCTCCAACAAAGATACTTTGCCAAAATTAAGGTGAATTATGTATTTTTTATGTGCCAATCTAGTGCAAATTAATCTCGTTGGTTTATATAACACAAGTAGCACATCGAGCATGGTAATAGATAGCCAAGCACCTAAACCCAAGAAATAGAATGGGTTGTTTGGCGACAACAAAGTAACGAGACAAAGTAAGAGCACGCTGTTTACTAAATGATTAATTCTAAAGGTGACACTAATATTCATGACTGTTCCTTAAAGTGCTCAATCGTCACAACTTTATGGCATAACGTGACAAACCCGATGAAAATTAATCCGTAAACGATATAAAAAGGGAGAGTGTGCAAGGCCTTAAGGCCGGGATAAAGCAAAAATAACAGGCAATAAAGCAACACTTCACCGATGTTAAAAGTGAACCTCGACTGAGTTATATGAGAGTGAAAAAATAACGTAAAAACTAATAAAGATAGAGTGACCACAAAGACTGGAAATACACTATTGGCAGAGATTAATAAGCAGCAAGACAAGACTGCGCTTTGACAACACAATATAAGCCGGTAGGGTGAATATTTTGCACAAGAATTTGTTAACCTTTGCTTTGATGATGCAAACTCCATATGTTTTCTTTCCTTTATCTAATCTATTAAATTGATTGAATAAAGCTAGCAGCGCAACTGTAAGACACAAGTAAGGCTAAACTGTTAATCGCTATTTTTAGTGTTAAGGGGTTGATTTTATTTTTAAACTTTATCGGTTGTATTAATGTTGCGATTTTATTGTCGATTTTTTCACTACGTTATTTACAGCAGCGTTTTTAATTTTTCTAATTTTAGTGTTTTATAACTCTGGTGGATTGGTAGCAAATCTAGTGTGCTGACCGATTTCCATTGCGCTAGCAACATATCAGTAGCTTTAAAAACTAGCAGATACAAAAAAGCCTTGGCATTCTTAACAGAAAAACCAAGGCTTTTTAAGCGTGTTTAGAAAACTAAATTACTTAGCGTCTTTACGTGCTTTTACGTCGCTATAACTTCTTCAGCAACGTTTTGTGGTGCTGCTTGGGTTATAGGTGCTGGCTGAATTCCATTGCGCTAGCAACATATCAGTAGCTTTAAAAACTAGTAGATACAAAAAAGCCTTGGCTTTCTTAACAGAAAAACCAAGGCTTTTTAAGCGTGTTTAGAAAACTAATTTACTTAGCGTCTTTACGTGCTTTTACGTCGCTATAACTTCTTCAGCAACGTTTTGTGGTGCTGCTTGGGTTATAGGTGCTGGCTGAATTCCATTGCGCTAGCAACATATCAGTATTTTTAAAAACTAGTAGATACAAAAAAGCCTTGGCTTTCTTAACAGAAAAACCAAGGCTTTTTAAGCGTGTTTAGAAAACTAATTTACTTAGCGTCTTTACGTGCTTTAACTTCTGCAATAACTTCTTCAGCAACGTTTTGTGGTGCTGCTTGGGTTATATGTGCTGGCTGAATTCCATTGCGCTAGCAACATATCAGTAGCTTTAAAAACTAGCAGATACAAAAAAGCCTTGGCATTCTTAACAGAAAAACCAAGGCTTTTTAAGCGTGTTTAGAAAACTAAATTACTTAGCGTCTTTACGTGCTTTAACTTCTGCAATAACTTCTTCAGCAACGTTTTGTGGTGCTGCAGAGTAGTGGCTGAATTCCATAGAGAATTGACCACGACCAGAAGTGATTGTACGTAAGTGACCAATGTAACCAAACATTTCTGATAATGGTACGTCGGCTTTAATACGTACGCCAGTTGTACCAGCTTCTTGGTCTTTGATCATACCACGACGACGGTTAAGGTCACCGATTACGTCACCAACGTGATCTTCTGGAGTGAATACGTCAACTTTCATGATTGGCTCAAGAAGTTGTGCACCAGCTTTTGGCATTGATTGACGGAATGCACCTTTAGCAGCAATTTCGAAAGCAATAGCTGACGAGTCAACTGCGTGGTAGCCACCGTCGAATAATTCAACTTCAACGTCTAATACCGGGAAGCCAGCAATTGGACCTTCTTGCATCATGCTAGCAAAACCTTTTTCGATAGCAGGGAAGAATTCCTTAGGTACGTTACCACCAACAACAGTTGATTTGAACTTGAAGCCAGTGTTAACTTCACCTGGACGGATACGGTAATCAATCTTACCAAATTGACCAGAACCACCAGATTGTTTCTTATGCGTGTATGAATCTTCAACTTCTTTAGTGATTGTTTCACGGTATGCCACTTGTGGCTTACCAACTTCAAGTTCAACACCGTAAGTACGCTTCAGGATATCTACTTTGATGTCTAAGTGAAGTTCACCCATACCTCTAAGGATAGTTTCACCTGATTCTTCATCAGTCTCAACTTGGAACGTTGGATCTTCTGCAACCATTTTACCGATAGCAATACCCATTTTCTCTGTTGAACCTTTATCTTTTGGTGCAACAGCAATTGAGATTACTGGCTCAGGGAATACCATCGCTTCAAGTGTACATTCGTTCTTAACATCACATAATGTGTGACCAGTTTGAACGTTTTTCATACCAACGATAGCTAAGATGTCACCCGCTTGCGCTTCGGTTAATTCAGTACGTTCATCGGCTTGCATCTCAACCATACGGCCGATACGTTCAGTTTTACCTGTGAATGAGTTAAGTACTGTGTCACCTTTCTTAAGACGACCAGAGTAGATACGGATAAAGGTAAGCGCACCGAAACGGTCATCCATAATTTTGAATGCTAATGCACGGAATGGCTCATCAGCGTCAACAATAGCGAATTTACCTGTTGGGTTACCTTCTTCATCTGTTAATGGCTGAGGTGGTACTTCAGTCGGAGACGGTAAGTAATCAACAACAGCATCTAGAAGTAACTGCATACCTTTGTTTTTGAATGCAGAACCACAGAATGTTGGGAAGAATAATAACTCGTTAGTACCTTTACGGATACACGCTTTAATTTGCTCGATTGTAGGGTCTAATTCGCCTTCTAAATATTCCATTAGCATATCTTCGTCTGCTTCTAACGCAGTTTCGATTAATTGCTCACGGTACTCAGCAGCTTGATCTGCTAAATCAGCAGGAATATCTTGTACTTCGTAGTTTTCTGGAAGGCCTGAGTCATCCCAGATGTATGCTTTTTGATCTAGTACGTCGATAACACCTACGAAATCATCTTCTTCACCAATTGGTAAAGTCATAACAAGTGGGTTTGCACCTAGTACTTTTTTAACTTGATCTTTAACACGGAAGAAGTTTGCACCTAAACGGTCTAACTTGTTAACGAAAATCAAACGAGCTACTTTTGATTCGTTAGCGTAACGCCAGTTAGTTTCTGACTGAGGCTCAACACCACCAGAACCACAGAATACACCAATACCACCATCAAGAACTTTTAATGAACGGTATACTTCAACTGTGAAGTCAACGTGTCCCGGAGTGTCAATTACGTTAAAACGGTGTTTTTTCCACTCACAAGTAACAGCAGCTGACTGGATTGTAATACCGCGCTCAGCTTCTTGTTCCATGAAGTCAGTAGTAGACTCACCATCGTGAACCTCACCCAACTTATGGATTTTACCTGTAAGTTTCAAAATTCGTTCAGTTGTTGTTGTTTTACCAGCATCAACGTGAGCGAAAATACCAATATTTCTGTATTTGCTTAAATCTGACATTGCTTTGCTCTAAAGGGTTAGTGAATAAAAACCGCGCGAGTATACCAGATGTTAGAACAAACAAAAATAACTATTGTTAATTTAATTGGCCCTTCAATTTTGGTAAAGAACATGATTAGCTGACCTGGGAGTACAGTGTGTTTTTAAAATAAATATTAATTGTTGCGACGAAATCTAAGTGCCAATTGTTTACTTGATTAACAACAAAGTGATTTGAACTAAAAAAATAACAGCAAAATAAGGAAAGGAATTTTTGGACAGCTGGGAAGATAAGTTGATCGATAATATGAGAAGTGGTGATAAGTATGCTTTTGAGCAATGTTATCGGCAGCTATCTCCTCAAATTTACACAGCGATTTATAAAATTTGTCAAAATTCAGATACTGCTAGAGAGCTACTACACGATACTTTTATAGATGTATATGAAAGCATACATAGCTATAAAAAGCAGGGTAGTTTCCAGGGGTGGGTGAAAAGAATTGCCTTTAACAACACGTTTAATTTTCTTAAACGAAATAAAAAATTTGTTTTTATTGAGGATGCTAACGTTGAAGAGCAATACATTGATTTTAATCATGGCGACGCAGTTCATGATTGCAGGTTGTTAGACAGTGTCTTGGATAAGTGTACTGAGGTCGAAAGGTTAATATTGTGGCTATTTATTGTCGAGCAATATAGTCATGAGGAAATTGCTGTGTTGGCGTCTAAATCTCCAAGTTTTTCTAAATCAATAGTGTCGAGAACCCTCAAGCGAATTCGATTATTTTCGGAAGTAAAAAAACATGCCTATTAATAGACGAAAAAATGAAAATCACAAAAAAGATGTAGCGATAGAGGAAATTCCAACTGCGCTGGAACAACAAAAGTTAGAGATTCTTTCACAATCGATACAACATGTGGAATTAATGTCTCCTCCTGTTGAGGTGTGGCGACAACTCGAAACTTCAATAGCTAATCGTCAAAATCGCCGTTCACCTTTGTTCCTTTGGTTTGGTGGGATGGCTGCAAGTTTGTTTCTGTGCTTCTTAACTTTTATCACTTACCAGAACGTCAGTATCCAGCGTGAGCTGGAAGACTTGCGGTTATCAAATCAGTTACTTGAATATGAACTCAATAACATACAACAAGACAGAGAAGTAACGTCAGAAATGTTGAGGCAAATTCTATTTACTGAGCAGCAGATGCAATATGCCAGCGACAAAAAAGAGTTATTGAAGTTATTAAAACACAGGCAAGTGGCAATGAAAGCAATCCTTGAAATTGAGCAAATGGAGAAAGAAAATGAAGTTATCTTTTTATAGAGAGCTATTGGGGTTAATTGGGTTTTCTTTATTAACGGTTAGTCATGTATATGCAGAACAATTTGAAAAGTGTGCATTACTGAGCGTCGATAAATCAAAGGACTACCAAGTTAGATTAGAAAAAATAAATGGTGATCTACTTTTTTCGGGGGCGAAAAGTCTTGCTCGTTGGCGCGAAACTTCAACATTTAAGCTCCCCCCTGGCAGCTACGAAATTTTAGGCTCTATCTATTCAGAAAATAATAAAAGTAAGAGTGACCTTGTATATTTTTCTTTGGATTTAAAAAATCTGCAACGTGTTGAGTTAAAGGTTAAAGAACATGAAGGCAAACCTGTCGATATTCTTATTGAAGAGCAACCAATTTCAAGCTGTAGAGATGTTTCTGGGTTAGACGTAGCTGAATACTTAACAACAGACCCTAGCATAACTTCAATCAGTATTTCAGAAAAAGAACAAGCGGACATTCAACATGTTTTTGCACAAATCGCCCATGAAAGTGGACATCCAAATCCTGAAATTCGAGGAGTGATGCCAGCGGGGTTAAGGACAGATATCGGGATTAGGTTTGATAAAACATTAAGTAAGGAAACCAAAAGTCTTGCCGTATTAAGTGTAACACCTAATTCTGATGCTCATAAAATGGGAGTATTATCTGGAGACCGCATTGTGGCAATTAACAATCAACAGTTAATTGGCACTTTTGACGAACAAATAGAATTATTTAATGTAAACATCTCGAGTGAAAAAGCTAAATATGCCACTCTAAAGTTAATTCGACATGGGCAGCCGCTTACAATAGAAACTGCAATTGAACCAATATTTGTACCAAGATTTAGCTTTGTGATTAACCCTAGGGTGAATAGTCAAAACATATATAAATATACACATATATCTAGTTCTGCACTTTATCAACTAGATCGTAAGGTGATGTCCATTTTGAGCAATTATAAAACTCAAAGACAAGAATTCGGCAATTTGTTGATACATATCCCTACGAAATCTGACGATAACATAGGTATTGGAGGGGTAAGAGAGTCCAATGGTATCCGAGTGACTTTTGTTGGGGTTGGAAGTATTGGCGAACAATTAGGGCTTAGGCCAAATGATTTATTGGTGTCAATAAATGGAACACCCTTAAATAGCGCTGACACAGATCTTCATTTTGAACAGGGTAAACAAAACCTAGAGGCAAGTATTTATCGCCAAGGCAAGGTGATGAGGTTAGCTAATATTGTTACTATTAAACAGCTACCTGAAGTAAAGCTTGTTATAAACAATCAGCAGCAAGAAATCTATTTGGCACAACAAAAAGCAGAGCAAAAAACATTACAAAGAATTAACTACGGGCAAACGGTTATTGATATCCCTTACCGTAAAATGCAAAGACGATATACAAAAAACGATTATAGCTTCATCAAACAAGAGAAAGACCTAGAACGAGATATCAATAGGAAAGTAAACTAAGGAAAGTCATTAAGAAAAAGCATCGTAAATAAACTGGACCAATACAAAAAAGGGTAACGTAAATTAATCGTTGCTCTTTTTTTGTGCTTATGTATAATACGCCAACCTTTTTGTAGCTAGCCTACTTAAAAGGGCGTTTTAACATGGTTTAAAGCGCAGTATTACAGCGGCCCCGATTGGGGGTCGAATGATTAATCGGTACTCCCCCCTTTCCCAAAAAGAAAGGAGATGGGCTGTACTTTGTTCGTTCTTTTATTAGGGGATTTGATAAATGTCAAATCAAAGAATTCGCATTCGTTTGAAAGCGTTTGATCATCGTTTGATTGATCAATCTACAGCAGAAATCGTTGACACTGCAAAGCGTACTGGTGCTCAGGTTCGTGGTCCAATTCCACTTCCTACACGTAAAGAGCGTTTCACAGTTTTGATTTCTCCACACGTTAACAAAGATGCGCGTGACCAGTACGAAATTCGTACACACAAGCGTTTAATTGATATCGTAGAACCTACTGATAAGACTGTTGATGCACTTATGCGTCTTGACTTAGCAGCTGGTGTTGACGTTCAAATTAGCTTGGGTTAATAGGGGGTTTTAGACATGACTATCGGTCTAGTCGGACGTAAAGTTGGTATGACTCGTATCTTCTCTGAAGACGGCGTTTCTACTCCAGTTACAGTCCTAGAAGTTGAAGCCAACCGCGTTGCTCAGGTTAAAACTGTAGACAACGACGGCTATTCAGCGATTCAAGTTACTACTGGTACTAAAAAAGCTAACCGTTTAAACAAGCCGGCAGCTGGCCACTTTGCTAAAGCAGGTGTTGAAGCAGGTCGCGGTTTGTGGGAATTCCGCCTTAACGACGGTGAAGGTGCTGAATTAGCTACAGGTAGTGAAATTACTGTTGAAATTTTCAACGAAACTAAATTAGTTGACGTGACAGGCACATCAAAGGGTAAAGGTTTCCAAGGCGGTATCAAGCGCTGGAATTTCCGTACTCAAGATATGACTCATGGTAACTCATTGTCTCACCGTTCAAACGGTTCAATCGGTCAATGTCAAACACCAGGTCGCGTTTTCAAAGGCAAAAAAATGTCTGGTCACATGGGTGCTGCGAAAGTTACTACGCAAAACCTTGAGTTAGTTCGTGTTGATGCTGAGCGTAACTTGCTTCTTATTAAAGGTGCAGTTCCTGGTCACGTTAACGCTGACGTAATCATCAAGCCAGCTGTAAAAGCCTAACGTCTGAGGAGAATTTTGATGGAATTAGCATTAAAAGACGCGTCAGGCGCTCTTGAAGTTTCAGAAGCAACTTTTGGACGTGAGTTCAACGAAGCTTTAGTACACCAAGTAGTTGTTGCTTATGCAGCAGGTGCTCGTCAAGGTACTGTTAAGCAAAAGACTCGCTCTGAAGTTAGCGGTGGTGGCAAGAAGCCATGGCGTCAAAAAGGTACTGGCCGTGCACGTGCTGGTACAACTCGTGGTCCAATTTGGAGAACTGGTGGTGTAACTTTCGCTGCTCGTCCTCAAGATCACAGCCAAAAAGTTAACCGTAAAATGTATCGTGGTGCGATCAAAAGCATCCTTTCTGAATTAATTCGTCAAGACCGCCTAGTGGTTGTTAACGAATTTGCGGTAGAAACGCCAAAAACTAAAGAATTAGTTGCTAAGCTTAAAGGTTTAGAACTTAAAGATGTACTTATCGTTACACCTGAAGTTGATGAGAACTTATTCTTGTCTTCTCGCAACTTATACAAAGTTGACGTGCGTGACGTACAAGGTATCGACCCAGTTTCTTTAGTTGGTTTCGAAAAAGTATTAATGACTGCTGACGCGGTTAAGCAAATTGAGGAGATGTTCGCATGATAAACGAAGAACGTTTGTTAAAGGTGCTTTTAGCACCAAACATTTCTGAAAAAGCAACGTTGACTGCTGAAGCGAACAACACGATCGTTTTCAAAGTAGCAACAAACGCTAAGAAAGCTGAAATCAAAGCGGCAGTTGAAAAACTTTTCGACGTAAAAGTTGACGGTGTTCGTACTCTTAACGTTAAAGGTAAGCAAAAGCGCACTGGTATGCGTATGGGTCGTCGTAGCGACTGGAAAAAAGCTTACGTTACTCTAGCGGAAGGTAGCGACATCGACTTCGTTGGCGCAGAAGCATAGGAGAAGCAAAATGGCAGTTGTTAAATGTAAACCAACTTCTCCGGGTCGTCGCCACGTAGTTAAAGTGGTTAACCCGGACCTTTACAAAGGTAAGCCTTACGCACCTCTTTTAGAGAAAAACTCTAAGTCAGGTGGTCGTAACAACACGGGTCGTATTACTGTTCGTCACGTTGGTGGTGGTCACAAGCATCACTATCGCGTAATTGACTTTAAGCGTACTAAAGACGGTATCCCTGCAAAAGTTGAGCGTTTGGAATATGATCCAAACCGTTCTGCTAACATCGCGTTAGTATTATATGCAGACGGCGAGCGTCGCTACATCTTAGCGCCGAAAGGCCTAAACGCTGGTGATTCAATCCAGTCAGGTGTAGATGCACCGATTAAAGTAGGTAACACGTTACCATTACGTAACACACCATTAGGTAGTGTTATTCACGCAATCGAACTTAAGCCAGGCAAAGGTGCTCAAATCGCTCGTGCAGCGGGTACTTACGCTCAGCTAGTTGCTAAAGATGGCGCTTATGTAACTTTACGTCTTCGTTCAGGCGAAATGCGTAAAATCGAAGCTGACTGTCGTGCAACTTTAGGTGAAATTGGCAACGCAGAACACATGCTTCGCTCATTGGGTAAAGCTGGTGCACAGCGTTGGAGAGGTGTTCGCCCAACTGTTCGTGGTGTTGCCATGAACCCAGTTGATCACCCGCACGGTGGTGGTGAAGGTAGAACTTCAGGTGGTCGTCACCCAGTTACACCTTGGGGTGTACCTACTAAGGGTTATAAGACTCGTAAGAACAAGCGTACTGACAAGTTCATCGTACGTCGTCGTACTAAGTAATTAGTACTTAATTAATTAAGAGGAATTACCATGCCACGTTCTCTCAAGAAAGGTCCTTTTATCGACCTACACTTGTTGACGAAGGTAGAGAAAGCGGTAGAAAGCGGGGAGAAAAAGCCAATTAAAACTTGGTCCCGTCGTTCAATGATCATCCCTAACATGATCGGATTGACTATCGCTGTCCATAATGGTCGTCAACACGTTCCTGTATTTGTTACTGAAGAAATGATCGGTCACAAATTAGGTGAATTTGCACCAACTCGTACTTATCGCGGCCACGCTGCTGATAAGAAAGCGAAGAAGAAGTAAGGGGAAGTTAAATGGAAGCTATTGCTAAACATAAATTTGCCCGTGGTTCTGCTCAAAAAGCACGTTTAGTTGTGGATCAAATCCGCGGCTTACACGTTGAGAAAGCACTTGAAATCTTAGAATTCAGCAACAAATCAGCTGCTGTTTTAGTTAAGAAAGTACTTAACTCAGCTATTGCTAACGCAGAGCACAACGAAGGTGCAGACATTGATGAATTATTCGTTAAAACAATTTTTGTTGACGATGGTCCGACAATGAAGCGTATTAAGCCTCGTGCGAAAGGTCGCGCGGATCGTATCCTTAAGCGTACAAGTCACATCACTGTGATTGTAGCTGATAGCTAGGAGATATTAGAATGGGTCAAAAAGTCCATCCAAATGGTATTCGCTTAGGTATCACTAAACCTTTCGCGTCTACTTGGTATGCAAGTAGCAAAGAATTTGCAGATAACTTACACGGCGATCACTTAGTTCGTGCATTTTTATCTGAAAAGCTTAAGCGTGCATCATTATCAAAAATCGTGATTGAGCGTCCTGCTAAATCTATCCGTGTAACTATTCACACTGCTCGTCCAGGTGTTGTTATCGGTAAGAAAGGCGAAGACGTAGAAAAATTACGTGTAAAAGTATCTAAAATTGCTGGTGTTCCTGCTCAAATTAACATTGCAGAAGTACGTAAGCCAGAAATGGATGCACAATTAGTTGCTGACAGCATCGCGAGCCAATTAGAGCGTCGTGTTATGTTCCGTCGTGCAATGAAGCGTGCAGTACAAAATGCTATGCGTTTAGGTGCTAAAGGTATCAAAGTAGAAGTTAGCGGTCGTTTAGGCGGCGCAGACATCGCTCGTTCTGAGTGGTATCGTGAAGGTCGTGTACCTCTTCACACATTGCGCGCTGATATCGATTACGCAATTGCACGTGCTGACACTACTTATGGTGTTATCGGTATTAAAGTGTGGATCTTCAAAGGTGAAGTTATCGGTGGTATGCCTGCACAGGTTGAAGCACCAGCTAAGCCTAAGAAAAGATCAAACCGTAAGAGCAAGTAGGGGATAAGTAATGTTACAACCAAAACGTACTAAATTCCGTAAGCAATTTAAATTGCGTAACCGTGGTCTTGCGAACACTGGTAGCACTGTAAGCTTCGGTACTTACGGCTTAAAATCAGTTGAACGTGGTCGTATGACTGCGCGTCAAATTGAAGCTGCTCGTCGTGCAATGACACGTCACGTTAAGCGTCAAGGTAAAATTTGGATCCGTGTATTCCCAGACAAGCCAATTACTAAGAAACCTCTTGAGGTTCGTATGGGTAAAGGTAAAGGTTCTGTAGAATATTGGGTATGTCAAATTCTACCAGGTCGTGTTCTTTATGAAATGGAAGGTGTTTCTGAAGATTTAGCTCGCGAAGCATTTGCTTTAGCTGCTGCTAAACTTCCGTTCAAAACAACCTTCGTAACTAGAACGGTGATGTAATGAAAGCTAGCGATTTAAGAGAAAAGAGCATTGAAGAGTTAAATGCTGAATTACTTGAGCTTCTTCGCGAACAGTTTAACTATCGCATGCAAGCAAGCACAGGTCAGTTAGCACAAACTCACTTGCTAAGAACGGTACGTCGCAATATTGCACGTGTGAAGACTATCATAACTGAGAAGGCTGGTAAGTAATGAGCGATAAAATTCGTACTCTACAAGGTCGCGTTGTCAGTGACAAAATGGATAAGTCTATCACTGTCCTGATCGAGCGTCGTGTTAAGCACCCTATCTACGGTAAATTCATTTCGCGTTCAACTAAGTTGAAAGCACACGATGAAGAAAACGTATGTAACTTGGGTGATATCGTAACTATTCGTGAATGCGCTCCAATTTCTAAGACTAAGTCTTGGACATTAGTAGACGTAGTTGAAAAAGCTTAATAGCTGATTTAACGTCACAATAAATACGTAGAAAAGGCTCTGCTAGCAATAGCAGGGCCTTTTTGTTTTTGGTTCTACATCACTTACTTCAGTTGGTGGTTGTCATTTTTGGTTTTGTGATGTTACTTTAAAGCTTATCTGTTTTGATCAACTTTTGATTATTGTTTAATAAGCGCTTCTATTTCAGTTTGATAGCTAACTTTTTTTGTCTCATTAAAACCAACATGTGAGCTCACAATGTTTCCTGCTTTATCAACGATAAAACTACTAGGCATGCCTTTTAATTTAAACGCTTTTGCGACTCTTCCTTTGGGATCATAAAATACTGGGAATGTCGCAGGTATTTCTTCAAGAAACGTCAACGCGTGGCTTTTATTGGCATCAAGATTGACGCTCAATACGGTAAAATCGGTATTTTTATACTTCGCCTGCATTTCGTTCATCCAAGGAAATGACTTTTTACATGGTATACACCAAGAGGCCCAAAAATCGACGTATATCACTTTCCCTTTGTTCGATTGAATCAGTGCATCAAACTCAGTTAATGTCTCATTCGCGTTAGTAACGAGACTAAAAACCAATAAAGTACCTACCATTAACTTTTTTAACATATTCCATAATCTCAATATAGGTTTGTGCACACTGGAATAGCTTATCAAATAGTTTAACAAAAGTGTGCGCATTTTGATGTTAGACATCTTTGATGTACTATGGATTTGATACGATGAAATTCGTATATCTTGTTTCCCTGTGTAACAAGATATAAAAATATTGGTATTCATCGCATTAATTAAGCAGTTAGTCGTAACGAAAACACTTACATTTGCTATATTACATATGCTGAAATTTCAAACAACAATCAAGTGGCTATTATGGATAAATCAATAATTATAAATGGTGAAAAATATCCGATTGATGTTGAGAGCGACATGCCGTTATTGTGGTTCTTACGCGATCATTTAGAAAAGACTGGTACTAAATTTGGCTGTGGTGCTGGTCTGTGTGGAGCTTGCACTGTGCACATAGACGGTGTTGCTACCAGAGCGTGCATAACACCTGTTGGCACTTTAGCGGGCAGAGCTATTACGACAATAGAGGGCTTATCTGAAAACGGTGATCACCCATTACAAAAAGCGTGGGTCGCTAACAACGTGCCACAATGTGGTTACTGTCAAGCTGGCCAAATTATGAATGCGGCTAGCTTTTTAAAGCAAAATCCAAATCCTTCTGCTGACGATATTGATAACGCCATGCAAGGAAATATCTGCCGATGCGGGACATATCAACGTATCAAAAAAGCGGTTGCTGAGGCGGCAGATGAGCTTGCCAAGGAGGTGTCATAATGACTATTGCCAATGTATCGCGCAGAGATTTTATTAAAACTTCCGGCCTCGCCACAGGTGGCTTAATCATTGGTGTCACTTTACCACCAATGGCTAGCGCATCAGACGCTCATGTCGACAATGCTACATTTAATCCTAATGCCTTTGTTCATTTACAAGATAACGGTGATTTACTGATCTATTGTGGGCGCTGTGAGATGGGACAAGGGATCAATACCGCTTTGCCAGCAGCGGTTGCTGATGAGATGGAAGCTGATTGGCAAAGAGTTACTGTTAGGCAAGCTGATGGCGATGAAGAGAAATACGGTCCACAGGGCACTGGTGGTTCCCGAAGTATCAACATTATGTTTGAACCGATGCGAAAGGCAGGAGCTTCGGCAAAATTAATGTTGATTGCTGCAGCAGCTAAAGTATGGAAGGTACCGCCTGAGGAGTGCCAGGCTGAAAATCACTTTGTTTATCATCAACCATCAGGCAAAAAATTGTCCTTTGGACAGTTAGCGAATATAGCAGCTACATTAGAAGTTCCAACTAAACCAACGTTAAAGTCAGTAGACGATTTTAAATATGTCGGTAAATTTATTCCTAACCAAAATATTCACCAAATAATCAAAGGCGAATTGACATACGGTGTTGATACCAAATTGCCAGGGCTCAAATATGCGAGTGTTGTCCATTGCCCTGTTTATGGCGGTAAACTTAAATCATTAGACAAAAGTGAAGCACTGGCTATTAAAGGTGTACTTGATGTTATCGTGATTGAGCGTTTGGAAATGCCTTTCGGCTCACTTGGTGGCGTTGCAGTCGTCGCAGACAACTCATGGACGGCACAAAAGGCAGCTAAATTACTAAAAATAGAGTGGGAAAGAGGGCCTCATGGCAGTTATGACACTAAGTCATATAAAGCTCAGCTAGTGAAGAACGTTGAATCGCCAGCAGAGCTTGTTTCTGAGAGAGGTGATGTTACTACTGGCCTAAAAAATGCCAGTAAGGTGGTTAAAGCCACGTATACCGGAGGGCACATCGCTCATTCCCCTATGGAGCCAAATGCCAGTGTTGTATGGGTGCAAAAAGACAGCTGTGAGGTTTGGGCTGCTACACAAGCACCAAAAGCAATTCAAGATACGCTGGCTGCATATCTAAAACGAGATGCAAAAGATATTCTTGTTCATGTCACAATGGCCGGTGGTGCTTTTGGACGTAAGTTTAAATGTGACTATGTACATGAAGCTGCCGTTATATCACAGCACATCAATGCTCCTGTTCAATTAACTTGGACGCGTGAGGAAGACATGCGCACGGGTTATTACCACTCGATTAGCGCTCAGCACATTGAAGCGGGGATTGATGAACACGGTGCTATTCAAGGGTGGTTACATCGAGTAGCGTTTCCAGCGATTGGTACTTTGTTTAACCCAGCGCAGCAACGCGCTGGCAAGGGAGAGCTCAGTGCGGTAGATAATTATCCGTACGGCATTGAAAATTTTCGTAGCGAAAGTGGTGAGGCGCCAGCCCATACCCGTATCGGTTGGTACCGTGCGGTTTATGCCATTTTTTATGGCTTTAGCTTTAGTTCATTTTCTGACGAATTGGCTTATGCTGCCAATAAAGATCCATTGAGCTATTTAAATCAGCTTTATGACGCAAATAATAATCCGGATCAGCAGGAACAAGCTAAACGTTCGAAGGCTGTGTTAAATCTAGTCGCAGAAAAAGCCAATTGGCACAATCGTGACAAGCTGCCTAAAAATCAAGGTATAGGTTTAGCGGTTCATTTTAGTTTTTCAACTTATGTGGCGATGGCTGTAAAGGTTGAAGTGAATGGTGAAGACATCAAGGTGCTGGAAGTTGATTGTGCGATTGATTGTGGTCAAGTACTTAATATCAATGGTGCCACGGCACAGATGGAAGGTGCTGTTGTGATGGGCATGGGTTTAGCACTACGCACAGAAATAACCTTCAGAGATGGTGCAGTGGTAAACTCTAACTTTCATGATTACCCAGTACTTCGCATCAACGAAATGCCTAAAGTTAATGTTCATATACATAACTCTGGCCATAAACCTACTGGACTTGGAGAACCTGGCGTAGCACCTTTTGCTCCCGCGTTAGGTAATGCTGTTTATGCTGCTTCTGGAAAACGTTACAGAGACTTACCATTTAAGCCAATGTCAATTTAGTTTTGATAAACACTAGCCCCTTAGCGGGGGCTTTTATCTATATTCAGTTAAACTCTAGTAAATATAATTTACGTATTCTTACAATATTCTAAACAGTTGATTACGATGTTTTACAACAAAACATAGTTACTGGCCTGACAACAATGTGTAGAATATTACAATTATTCAATGCTTATTTTTCAAACAGAGATTTTTAAAACATGAAAAGCGCTGTTGCTCTACTCATTGGTTTCATATCTTTATCGAGTTTTGCTCAAGAACAAGGGGTGGATTACGATCAGTGGCTAAAAGATAAGTTCAAAAAGCAACATGAACAACTTCTACCCGTAGTCGCCGTCGCTGATATGTTTTATGGTTGTAATTTGGAGCGAAAAATTGATGCAAGTAATCCGTCGGTTAAGCAGATGATAACTGTGATGGATCGACAAGCATTAGCCGACAAACTTAGAGAATGTTTAAAAGGCGAGCCACCTAACTCAGATACGGCATTAAACTTTGGATTAATAGGTTGCTTCCATGAGCAGTTAAAAGGGTTACCTGCTGAAGAGTTAAAAGTCAAAAAGAAGCTGGTAGTACAAGCGATAGCTAAGCTTTCAAAACAAGATAGACAAAAATCCTTTACTCATTGCGTGACTGATCAGGCAGTTTCTTATCTAAAGTAACTTTTACTGCTTTGTTACCCAGCTGACTAAAAGACTTAGGCAAAATATCTACACCAACCCATTTTCCTAATTTTATCGCCAAAGGTATGGTAATTGGTGCAAAAGGCAGCACCACAAATACCCCTAGCCCTAATCCCTTTAACAGATCAACAAATTGTTTGTTCGCCTGTTTCATCTCTTCAATCGTTGCTTGGCGTAAAGTATATCTACGATAAATGGCGAGCATTTCTTTCGTGCCATTTTTTTCTTGGGCAAGCGCATTTTTAATCAGCACTAACTGTCGCTTGAGCTTACTGAGATGCTGGCGACGAGAGATTGAAAGCACCCTGATAGGGGCTTTAAAAAAATGGGTCCAAATTTTCATGTCGCCATTCTACCCTGTTTTTCGTATGTTTTACTATCAGTTAAATATTACTCTTTTGTCATAAATTAAAATATTGGTGCTATACAGATGAAACCTTTGTATATGTGACGTGCTGAAATTCATATTTTAATAGTCACTAGTAACGATAACATGTTGAATTACTTCATCGTCATTTAATTCTATCGAAGATAAGCTGAGGGTAACTTACTAAAAACAATGGTTTAAATAATAAGCGTCCTAATGATGAAATATCATAATTTGTAACAAAACGAGGAAAAATGTCACATACTTCCTTTGTGAAATTTGCCAATATTGGCTTATAGTAGTCATCAGTCAAAAAATAAATTAAAGGTGATGTATGGGACAAGAAACACCTAAAGTGCTCGTGGTTGACGACGATATGCGTTTACGAGCTTTATTAGAGCGTTACCTTGTTGAACAAGGTTTTGTTGTTCGTAGTGCTGCAAATTCAGAGCAAATGGATCGTTTACTTGAGCGTGAAAATTTTCATTTGTTGGTCTTAGATCTCATGTTGCCCGGTGAAGATGGATTATCTATTTGCCGACGGTTACGTCAAACAAACAACGATATTCCAATTGTTATGTTAACGGCAAAAGGTGATGAAGTAGACCGAATCATCGGCCTTGAGTTAGGTGCCGATGATTATATGCCTAAGCCGTTTAACCCAAGAGAGTTATTAGCGCGTATAAAAGCAGTATTACGTAGAAGAGTAACAGAAGCGCCAGGTGCTCCATCACAAGAAGAAAATATTGTTGAATTTGGCGAGTACCGCTTAAACCTAGCAACTCGTGAAATGACTAAGGGCGATCTTAATATGCCATTAACGAGTGGTGAGTTTGCTGTATTAAAAGCTTTGATCACTCATCCAAGAGAGCCTCTTTCACGTGATAAGCTAATGAACTTAGCTAGAGGAAGGGATTATTCAGCGCTTGAACGCAGTATCGATGTACAAGTATCTCGCTTACGTAGAATGCTTGAGGAAGATCCCGCTAAGCCAAGGTATATTCAAACTGTTTGGGGGCTTGGTTATGTATTTGTTCCTGAAGGTAAGGCTGTTGCTTAAATCTATATGAGAATTTTGCCACGAAGTGCATTTGGGCAAACCATTTTATTGATTGGTGTCTTGTTACTGATCAATCAGGCTGTATCACTGATATCTATCATGATTTATATTGTTCAACCTAATTCAGATCAGGTTGAACAATTACTCGCCAAGCAGATCCGCGTCATGTTCATTGAAGTTGAGGAGCCTGCTGTCAGCACTAAAATGGTCAAGGCTTTCCAGAAAGAAACTGGAATTGGCGTCTATCTAGAAAAAGATGCCATGCAAGAAGGCTTAGATGGTGCTATTTACCGTGAAATGAGTTCACGTAATATGTCAGCGTTGCTAGGTGGACCTGCCGAAGTGCGTTTTACGCAAAGTGACGAGTTTCTATTTTGGATTCGCCCTCCACAAGCACCAGATCTTTGGGTAAAAATTCCACTCAATAGCCTAGAAGAAGCCAATTATACACCTTTGATTATTGTATTGATGATTCTTGGGGGATTAAGTGTAATTGGTGGATGGCTATTCGTCAGACAGTTAAATCGGCCATTACGAGCTTTGCAATCTGCTGCACATCAAGTCGGAAGAGGTGAGTTTCCTGAGCCACTTAGGGAACGTGGAACCACTGAAATAGTAGCAGTAACCCAAGCGTTTAATCATATGTCTAAAGGTATTAAGCAGCTTGAGGAAGACAGAAACCTGCTCATGGCTGGCATATCGCATGACCTTCGAACACCATTAACCAGAATTCGTTTAGCGACAGAAATGATGTCTCATGAAGATGAATTTTTAAAAGAAGGCATAGAAGGTGATATTGACGATATGAATACTATTATCGATCAATTCATCGACTATATTCGACAAGATGGTAAAGACAAAGCTGAACCAGCAGATGTAAATGTTTTAGTAAGTGAAGTGGTCAATGCAGAGTCAATTAATGAACGCATTATTACTTTTACTGCAGGGACGTTACCTGAAATTCCCATTCGCTATGTAGCAATAAAACGCGTAATGGCTAATTTAATCGAAAATGCGGTACGTTATTCTGAAGGAGACATACTTATTAGTACTGGATTAGATGCTAGTAAGCAGTTTGTAGAAATAACCGTTGACGACTCTGGGCCCGGTATTCCTGAAGCTGATATAGATAGGTTGTTTCAACCCTTTGTTCAAGGTGATAAAGCGAGGGGGGCAGAAGGAAGCGGTTTAGGCTTAGCAATTATCAAACGTATCGTTGATACACATGGTGGGCAAGTTCTGTTAAGTAACCGAGAGCAAGGGGGCTTGTCGGCGAAGGTTCGGCTTCCTGTGACTCGAATTTAATTGTTAAAAACAAAAAAACCGGACTAATGTCCGGTTTTTTAGTAATACTGTTTGTTAAAGTATTGGGCCAGCTTTTACTAAAGCTTTGCCGTTATCAGTATCTGTAAACTTATCAAAGTTGTTTACAAAGCGATTGGCTAAATCTACCGCTTTAGTGTGCCACTCAGCAGCTTCTTGGTAAGTATCACGAGGATCTAATATACCGTCTTCAACGCCTTCGATGTGCTTAGGAATATCTAAGTTAAACATAGGTAAAACGTGAGTTTCTGCATCATCAATAGAGCCATCCAATATTGCATCAATAATGGCTCGTGTCGCTTTAATTGAAATACGCTTACCGCTACCATTCCAACCTGTATTGACTAAGTAAGCTTCTGCACCAACAGCTTGCATGCGTTTGCGCAATACTTCAGCATACTGAGTTGGATGTAAACTTAAAAACGCTGCGCCAAAACAGCTAGAGAAAGTTGGTGTTGGTTCAGTAATTCCACGTTCTGTACCAGCTAGTTTTGCTGTAAAACCAGATAGGAAATAATACTCTGTCTGTTCAGGTGTTAACTTGGCAACAGGAGGTAAAACACCAAATGCATCAGCTGTTAAGAAAATCACTTTTTTAGCATGACCTGCACGTGAAATTGGCTTAACAATGTTGTCAATATGATGAATTGGGTAAGAAACACGTGTGTTTTCAGTTTTTGAGTTGTCGTCAAAATCAATTTTGCCGTTTTCGTCAACCGTTACGTTTTCCAATAAGGCATCACGACGGATTGCATTGTAAATATCAGGCTCGTTCTCTTTGCTCAAATTGATGGTTTTTGCATAACAACCACCTTCGAAGTTAAAAATACCATTGTCATCCCAGCCGTGCTCATCATCACCAATAAGTTCACGTTTTGGATCTGTTGAAAGAGTGGTTTTACCTGTACCAGAAAGACCAAAGAAAATAGCAACATCGCCTTCTTTACCAACGTTAGCGCTACAATGCATTGACGCTATGCCTTTCAATGGTAAAAGGTAGTTCATCATTGAGAACATACCTTTTTTCATTTCACCGCCGTACCAAGTACCGCCAATCAGCTGCATTTTTTCAGTTAAGTTAAATGCAACAAAGTTTTCAGAGTTAAGACCTTGTTCTTGCCACTTGTCGTTAGTCGTTTTAGCGCCGTTCATTACAACAAAATCTGGCTCGTAGCTTTCAAGTTCTTCATCCGTTGGGCGGATAAACATGTTTTTAACAAAGTGAGCCTGCCAAGCAACCTCTGTAATGAAGCGAACTTTTAAACGAGTATCTTCATTGGCACCACAGAAAGTATCAACTACAAAAAGACGTTGACCTGAAAGACGTGTAGTAACTAAACCTTTAAGGTGTGCCCAAGTTTCTTCGGACATTGGTTTGTTATCATTTTTACCTTGATCAGACCACCACACCGTATCACGTGTCGTGTTATCACGAACGATGTATTTATCTTTTGGAGAGCGGCCTGTAAAAATACCAGTATCTACTGAAACGGCACCTAATTCCGTTACAACACCTTTGTCATAGCCTTCTAGACTTGCTTTAGTTTCTTCTTCAAATAGCACATCATATGAAGGGTTATAAACCACTTCAGTTGTATCTGTAATGCCATATTGAGTTAAATCAATGGTTTTGTTCAAAGCAGTCATAGCAAGTTAGCTCCTGAAAGTATGACGTTATAATCAAAAAGTGTTCAAAAGTAGAATTCGGGCGCAATTTTAGGCGATTCTGAAACAAAACTAAAGGATTATTTCTTTCGATCTGAAAGTTTTCATAATAACTTTCATTTTTTAAGTGCCAAGCGCTAAAGATTTAAGAGAAAAATATAGCTTATTCTTGGCAGAGCTTGATTTTATTAGGGCAGCCAATATAGAAAAGTAATTGGAAATGTAGGAATTCATACAAAAAAAGCGATACATTATGTTTAATGTATCGCTTTTCTTTTAATCAAAGTGTCGAAACGAAAGAAACTTTTACCAGACAAAAAACATTTTGAATAACTGAAACGGTAAATTAGAAAATTTCGCTTAACTCAGAGGTTTTACTGTCGAAAATTTCATGACTATTGTCTTTGGTCACATATTCTGTTGGCGCTGTACCTAGTTTAAAAAACTCAAAAGTACTGCTTTTGTCTGTGCGTGTTGTCAGCTTACCGGTTGCCTTGTCTATACGAACTGAGACAACATCTTCTGGTTGCATAAACGGCTCATAAGGATACTGTTTTAGGGCAACATCCATAAACGAGATCCAAGCTGGCTGAGCTGATTTTGCACCAAACTCTTTACCAATGACCTGGTCTTTGCCTAAATTTTTGTTCCATGCTGTTTTTCCTAGGTTTCGAGACGGGTCATCAAAACCTATCCATGAGGTAGTAACTAAGCGCCTACTGTATCCTGAAAACCAAGCATCTTTAGCTTCGTTTGTAGTACCTGTTTTACCTGCAATATCACGACGTTCTAGTACTCGGCCTCTAAAGCCAGTGCCTTGCCAACCAGGTTTAATCGACCAGTCTGCTCCCCAAATTGCTTCGTTCAATGCCTGTGTTATTAAAAAAGCATTCTGTGGGCTAATGACTCGCTCTGCTTTTATGCGCGGAATTTCCTCTTTAAAATCGGATTGTTTGATAAGTTGGTTTGTCGGTTGAGTATCAGCAGTAAGTGTTGGATCATTTTCAAACTGGTTACACGGGTCGCACGCCATCTTAGGATTAGCTTGGTAAACAATATTGCCAAAACTATCTTCAATTCGTTCTACGATATAAGGCTCTACAAGAAAACCACCATTTGCAAAAGCGGCGAACCCAGTCGCTACTTCAAGTGGGGTTAAAGAGGCTGAACCTAGCGCCAATGATTCATCTTTAGGTAAGTCGCTTGGCGCAAAACCAAAACTAGCCAAGTGATTGACTACTTTGTCTAAGCCAACAGAGCGCAATAAACGCACAGCAACTACGTTTTTCGATTGGGCTAAAGCTCTTTTTACACGAATTTCTCCGCTATATTCTTCGGGCGAGTTTTTAGGGCGCCAAACCACGCCTGTGCTTCTATCCCACTGATTGATAGGTACGTCATTAACTAAAGAAGCCAAGGTAAAATTATTTTCTAACGCTGCAGAATAAACAAAAGGTTTTATATTTGAACCGACTTGGCGTTTAGCTTGAGTTACACGGTTAAATTGCGACTGTTTATAGCTAAAGCCACCAACAACTGCAAGCATAGCGCCGTCATCTGGCGACAGAGATACAAGAGCAGAGCTAGCTGATGGAAGTTGTGCAAGTCGATAGCCTTCACCTGATAGCGTCACATAGACCACATCGCCATATGAAACCACATCTGCTGCGGTTTCAGGAGCTGCACCTTGTTTATCGTCGGTAAAATATTCTCTGGCCCAAGACATTCCAGTCCAATCAATTGTTTGTTTTTCTAAATTTTCAAAAGTGACTTCTGCAGATTGCATATCTACTTTTGTGATCACGGCCGGAATAAGAGGGTCATAATGCTCGACTGTTTTAAGTGTGTTACTAATCTCTTCACTGGTGAGTGGATCAACCTCTTCTGCAGATTCGTCTTCCGTAATTTTACGTAACTGCTGGATTGGCCCTCGATAACCGTGGCGCTGATCGTATGCTAATAAATTATCAATAACTGCGGCTTTGGCAGCATTTTGTAGCGTGGAAGTAACCGTAGTAAATACTTTATAGCCACCTGTATACGCTTCTTCTGAACCGTACTTTTCAATTAGCTTTTGATGGGCAATTTCTGCAGCGTAAGGCGCGTCTAACTCAATTTCTGCGCCATGTTTTTGCGCAGTAATAGGGGCATTTTTTGCTGTTAGATATTCTTCTTGTGTTATGTAACCTGTGGCTAACATACGACCTAATACAACAGCTCTTCTTGCTTTAGCCCGCTCAGGATTACTGATTGGATTAAGAGTAGAAGGTGCCTTAGGTAAACCTGCTAAAACTGCAATTTGTGCTAAGGTCAAATCTTTGAGATCTTTGTTGTAATACACTTGTGCGGCAGCACCAAAACCAAAGGACCGATGTCCTAAAGGAATTTTATTAAGATACAGCTCTAAAATTTCGTCTTTTGTTAACAGATATTCAATATGAAAGGCTGTAAAAATTTCTCGAAGCTTACGGATATAGGTTTGCTCGCGGGTAAGGAAAAAGTTACGTGCAACCTGCATGGTGATTGTACTAGCGCCGCCTTTGTTTTGACCGATAATTTGGCCAAGTACAGCACGACTCATACCGATAGGGTCAACACCAAAATGAAGGTAAAAGCGATCATCTTCCGTGGCTAGAATTGCATCTATCAATTGTTGTGGCATTTCGTTTAATGGAAGAGGTAAACGTTTTTTTTCACCAAATTGGTTCATTAATCTTCCATCAGCGCTATAAATCATCATTGGCGTTTGCCAACGGACATTTTTTAACGACTGAACGCTTGGTAAATCGCTGCGTAGAGCAAGGTATAGGCCAATCAATAGCAAAACACCTGCAACAAAAGCAACGGTAACGAACTTAAACGTTTTCTTTAATGACAACAATGATCAAGACCCAATAAAAATTAGCAAAAATAGATAATACTACTAGTATATCCTTTAAAAGCATGTAATAAATGTATTTATGTGGAAATTATATCTATATTATTATAACAAAATGATTTAGTGAGAAGTTATGCTCAGTAACTTATGGAAAAAGAAAACATCACTGATCGTCGGAATTGATATTGGTTCACATGCAGCGAAAGCTGTATTAATCAGTCAAGGTGCTGATGGTTATCTGCTAGAAGCAGTTGCTAGTGAAGCAATGCCTCGTGGCGCTATTATTGACCGAGAAATTCAAGATATTGAAGCGGTGGGTAAAGTGATCGCGAAACTTCGCACCAATATTTCGTCTTCTGCCTCTCTGGCTGCAGCAGCTGTTTCAGGACAAACAGTTATCACTAAAGTTATTTATATGGACGTAGCGCTCACTGAGCAAGAACTCGCTAGCCAGATTGAAATTGAAGCGGATAGTTTGATTCCGTACCCTCTTGATGAAGTTAGTCTTGATTTTGAACCCTTAGAAGTGAACGAATCTGATCCCTCTAAGATAAATGTATTACTCAGTGCGGCGAGGACTGAATCGGTTGAAGCTAGAGTCTCCGCTCTTGAAGCCGGTGGTTTTACGACAAAAGTAATCGACGTTGAATCTTACGCAATTAGTCGCTCATATGACCTTTTGCTTGCCCAATTACCCGATGATGCAAGTGAAAAAGTGGTTGCCATGGTTGATGTCGGAGCATCAATGACGCTTTTTTCTGTGACAGAGAAAGGTACACACTTGTATAGTCGTGACCAATTGTTTGGTGGCGAACAGTACACTCGCTCGATTGTCTCGTATTACAATCAATCCTTTGAAGAAGCAGAAATTGCAAAAGTTGCTAATGAGCTCCCTCCTAATTACACCTTTGAAGTTTTAGCGCCGTTTCATACGATATTTGTTCAACAAATACGACGAGCAATTCAAATGTTTTTAACTTCAAGTGGCAAAGAAAGAATTGATTATTTATTGATTTCTGGCGGTTGTGCGCAAGTTGAAGGTATTGAACAGCTGCTGAATGAAGAACTCGGTATTCATACGGTTATTGCTAATCCGTTTAAGCACATGCAAATCGCGCCAAGTGTGGATAGTGAAAAACTTGCTAAAACTGCACCTCAGTTTGTTGTTGCCGCGGGCTTGGCACTAAGGAGTTTTACACCATGGCACATATAAACCTGCTTCCATGGCGTGAAGAGGCCGAAAAAACAAAACAGCGTGCATATTTTACCTTGCTTGCTTTTGTTGCATTAGCCACATTTGCCGTTGTTTTTTTGGTTGGGCAATTTTATCAATTACGTATTGATGGACAAGTTGCACGAAACCAATATTTGCAGAATGAGATCACTATTCTTGACGCTAGAATAAGTGAAATTAAAACACTTAATGAAAAGAAAGAAGAGCTAAAAACCAGAATCGCAGTAATTGAACAGCTACAGTTGCAACGTAACGTTGGAACTCAAGTTCTTGATGAAATTGCTAAAATTGTCCCTTCAGGCGTTTACTTAGTGAAAATGGAAAAGCAAGGTGGCATTATTCAATTGATTGGTAAAAGTGAATCTAATAACCATTTAGCAAACATGATCAGACAAATCGAAAACTCTGACTTTTTTTCTAATGCAATACTGGAATCGATCACTGCAACCGATGCACAAAGTAAACTATTAAGTGATTTCAAAATGCGTGTCACGATTAAAAGTTTAGTAGCGCAACCAACGAATGAGTCAGGGGAAAATAAATGAAAATAGACGTTTCCCAATTTGATAACCTTGAGCTTGACGACATTGGCAATTGGCCATTTCTACCAAAAGCCGTCTTTGCGATATTTCTGTCTATTGTTGTGTTAGGTTTAGGTTACGTGCTAATCGTAAGCAATAAAATAGATAAATTAAACCGAGTTGTTGCTCAGGAATCAGAGCTCAAAACCCAATATCAAAGTAAATATTACGTCGCAGCAAATTTGGAGCTGTTTCAACAACAAATGATTGAAGCGGAATCATTATTTGCCAAACAATTAAAGAGCTTACCTGAAAGCCACGAAACACCAGGCTTGCTTGATGATATTACTTTTGTTGGCACCACCAGTGGGCTGAACTTTGTTAAACTCAATTGGCAACCAGAAATTGTTCAAGAAATCTATATTGAACTTCCTATCGATATTGAAGTTATAGGTACCTACCACGATTTTGGTAATTTTGTCAGTAAAATTGCGGGGCTACCGAGAATTGTGACGCTACATGACTTTGATATCAACATGGCCCAGGGGCTAAATGGTGAGTTAAACTTGAAGTTGCAAGCAAAAACTTATCGATACCGGGAGACAAGTGAACAATGAAAAAGTTAGTCATTTCGGTATCGTTGGCGTGTTGTTTAGCAGGTTGCTTCGATGATACAAGTGATCTCAATGCCTATATTGACAAAGTAAAGGCAAACACACCAAATACCATTGAACCAATGCCAGCGGTTCCGGTGTTCAATCACATAAATTATGAGGCAGCTTCGTTAAGAAGCCCATTTGACGCACCTAAACCGGAAGCGATCCAAGAAAAGATTCAACAGATGTCAGGGTGCTTAAGCCCAGACCCAAGGCGTAGAAAACAACCACTTGAGAAATATGCACTGAGTGACCTAACGATGCGTGGAACACTCGGAGAACTAGACATTATCTGGGCGCTCGTTGAGGCGTCAGATGCTACACTACATAGAGTTGGTGTTGGCAACTATGTTGGGCTGTACAACGGGCGAGTGGCTGAAGTGAATCAAAACCAAGTAAAAGTAATCGAGCTAATTCCTGATGGCGCAGGCTGCTGGGTTGAACGAGAAACCACCGTTACTATGGTCGAAGCAAATAGTGAGGGGTAAGGGAAACAATGCTGCAATTTATATATATTAATAAGAAGTGTATGAACGTTTTGACAAAGGCAACCATTGGGATTGTTTTATCATTAATATCTTTAGTTTCTTTTGCTCAAGAACTTACGACGATTCGGTACAACACTATTCAAAATGATGAAATAGAACTGGTTTTTCTGATGAAAGATCAAATTTCGTCTCAACCTGAAGTGAAAACTTCAATGAACCCTGCAAAAATAGATATCACCTTTGACGCTGAGGTGTTTGCTCAAAGCCTCGCCGAAACTAGCATAGCGCATGCTGGTGTTGAAAAAGTTACTGTGACGAAGCTTGCAGGAAAAGTTGTCGCTACGGTTCATTTAGATCGTTTAGCTGTATTTGACGTCCGCTCTAAAGATAATGCATTTTCTTTAATCCTAAATAAAAACAACACACCTAAGGCACTTGGCAACCTCATGCCAGTCAATAGTGAGTTTATCAATAGTATCGAGAAAATTGATTTTCGTCGTAACAACAAAGATGAAGCTCAGATTTTGGTCGATTTGAACGATAGTATGGTAGCCGTTGATGTTAGCGATAGGCTAGGTAAAGTTTTTATCGAATTTCATAATACTAAGATTGATGAAGATATGCTGTACACTCTTGATGTTACTGACTTCGGAACAAAAGTGGAGTCGATAGAAACATTTCGAGAAGGCAATAACGCGCGATTGGTGATAGATATTGAAGGTAACTTTACCTTTGATCATGAACAACGAAATAATGTGTTTGTTTTGACTGTGACCGAAGATGTTAAGACACCGGGATATTTAGGTGACGCTGAAGATTTTTCTGGTCGAGCTATCTCTTTAAACTTCCAAGATATTTCGGTGCGCACGGTTTTACAAATTATCGCCGATCTTAATGGTTTTAACTTAGTAACCAGTGATACCGTAACCGGTAATATAACTCTTAGATTAGATGGTGTGCCATGGGATCAGGCTTTGGATATTATCCTGAAAGTTAAAGGGTTAGATAAACGCATGGAAGGTAACATTTTGATGGTTGCTCCTGGCGATGAATTGGCCGCCAGAGAAGCTAAGGAATTACAAGCTTTGCAGCAAGTTGCAGAACTTGCGCCTTTATATTCAGAGTATATTCAAGTTAACTACGCCAAAGCGTCTGAATTTGCTGATTTAGTTAAAAATGAAGACAACAGTATTTTGTCGCCGCGTGGCAGTGTCAGTGTTGATGAACGCACAAATACGCTTTTAGTGAGAGATACCGCACAGAGTATTGAAGACATTAAACGCATGGTAACGGTGTTAGATATTCCAGTCAGACAAGTGGTCATAGAATCTAGAATGGTCACTGTGAAGGACAACCTAAACGAAGAGTTAGGTATACGTTGGGGTGTTACCGATACTGATGGCGAATATTCAACCTCAGGAAACTTAACGGGGAGTAACACGGCAAGAACAGGTGTTGTTCCTAATTTAAATGATAGATTGAATGTAAACTTACCAGTCGCTAGTCCTGCAGGTAGCTTAGCGTTTCAAGTAGCTAGACTTGCTGATGGCACTATCTTAGATCTAGAGTTAAGTGCTTTAGAAAAGGAAAACAAAGGCGAAATTATTGCTAGTCCGCGTATTACCACAGCCAATCAAAAAGAAGCATATATTGAACAGGGTGTGGAAATTCCATACCAAGAGGCTGCATCAAGTGGTGCAACGTCAACCCAGTTTAAAAAGGCGGTATTAAGTTTAAAGGTAACGCCTCAAATTACGCCAGATAATCGCATAATCTTAGATTTAGTGGTTACGCAGGATACAGTTTCAGAAGTTACTAATGGTTCTGCACCCGCAATTGATACGCAACGCATCGGTACACAAGTTTTAGTTAATAATGGTGAGACCATTGTGCTAGGTGGAATTTATCAACAATCGGTAATAAACAGCGTGTCTAAAGTGCCTGTTTTAGGTGATATTCCATATTTTGGTTGGATGTTCCGTAACAGTAATAACTTTAATGAGAAAAAAGAGCTGCTTATTTTCGTTACACCTAGGATCGTAACTGAAAGATTTTAAAAGATTTTTGCGAGTAAGCTATGTTTTTGTACATTGCTTACTTGCAATCTGCTGCTAACAATTGCGATAATTACGCCCTTAAAATTTTCGAGGGAGGTTCCCTCTTACCCGTAAACCTATTTATTAACGAGTATTAAGTTAGTCTCATGGCAGAAAAACGTAACATTTTCTTGGTTGGCCCTATGGGCGCCGGTAAAAGCACCATAGGTAGAGAGTTAGCTGATAAACTTCATTTAGATTTTTATGATTCAGATCAGGAAATCGAGCGTCGCACAGGTGCTGATATTTCTTGGGTTTTCGATCTGGAAGGTGAAGAAGGCTTCCGCAAAAGAGAAGAGCAAGTTATTGATGATTTAACCGAGTTGCAAGGTATTGTATTAGCAACAGGTGGTGGTTCAGTGATTAGTAACCATGTACGCAATCGTTTATCTGCTCGCGGAATCGTTGTTTATCTAGAAACAACTATCGACAAACAAGTCGCCCGCACACAGAGAGATCGTCGTCGTCCATTACTTCAAACATCGGAAGAGCCACGCAGCGTATTGGAAAAATTAGCCGTTGAGCGCAACCCTCTTTATGAAGAGGTTGCTGACGTGATCGTTCAAACAGATGATCAGAGTGCTAAAATCGTTGCTAACAAAATCGTTGAGCGTTTAGAGTTCTAAAATGGCTACATTGCAGCTCGACCTCGCAGAGCGTAGCTACCCCATCTACATAGATAGTCACCTACTAACTTCAGGTGACTTATTGTCTCAACATATTCGTGGTAAAAGGGTGTGTATTGTCACGAATGATGTTGTTGCAGCGCTGTATCTTGAACAGTTGCAATTGCAACTCACTGATTTTGACGTTGACGTAATCATATTGCCCGATGGCGAAGCACAAAAAAGCTTAGCTAATTTTGAGCGCATTATGTCACACTTGCTTGCAAATACTCATGGCAGAGACTCAACACTTATTGCCCTAGGTGGTGGTGTTATTGGCGATATCACAGGGTTTGCAGCAGCATGTTATCAACGTGGTATTGATTTTATTCAAATACCAACAACTTTGCTTTCACAAGTAGATTCTTCAGTGGGTGGAAAAACTGCTGTTAATCATCCGTTGGGCAAAAACATGATTGGCGCTTTTTATCAGCCTAAAGCGGTTATCATAGATATTAATAGCCTGTCTTCCTTACCAGCTCGCGAATTTGCAGCAGGCATGGCAGAAGTTATTAAATATGGCATTTTAGGTGATGCTGCATTTTTTGATTGGTTAGAGCAAAATCAAGAACAAATAAAATCTGCTGACAAAGACACATTAATTGCGATGATCGAGCGATGCTGTCAATGTAAAGCAGACATTGTTTCTGCCGATGAAACCGAAGCTGGCATACGAGCATTACTCAACTTGGGGCATACCTTTGGCCATGCAATTGAAGCTGAAATGGGGTATGGCAACTGGCTCCATGGTGAGGCAGTAGCAACTGGCATGGTACTTGCTGCTAAACTTGCAGTTCAGTTGAATTTGCTGGAAGTGTCAGAACTACGACGAATTGAAGATTTATTATCTTCGTTCAATTTACCATTATCAGCGCCGGAAAGTATGGGTTTTGATAGTTTTATCAAACATATGCGTCGCGATAAGAAAAACGTAGCAGGTAAATTACGTTTAATTGTCCCTCATGCAATTGGCCAAGCGGTTATGCATGATGACATCAGTGAGGACATGCTTCAGCAAATTCTGTAAATCGCAGAGTAGGTGAAACATGTCAGCATTGGCACAATCTCTTCAAACTAAACAATCCGACAACTCACAAGTTACAGCAATTAGTTCTGTAGCACGTGTAGATTACATTCTCAGGTTTTCTAAACATGCCGTGGTCGTTGTTGATGAAAATTATTCAGAGTATTCTGCGGTTGGTAGCCAATTTCTAGCGAATTTATCAGTTGAACGAAACGCCGCTTATTTGACGGTATCAACTAAATTAGACGACGTTCAAATTCGTTGTCGCTTAGTTGAGCAATTGTTTGGACAAGTTTTGTTTGACCCTGAACAGTCGTTAGCGGTTAGTGTAGTAAATTTACTCAAACAACATCAACAACCGTTAACCATTGTTGTAGAACACGCACATCATTTATCTTTCCAGCTACTTCATGAGTTGTGTCAGCTTGCTGAAATAGGTAAAAAGGCAAGTTTGGATATTCAGGTTGTTATGTTGGCTCAACCTGAAGTGGCAATCAAAATGAACCAGCATACACTGCTGTTTCATAAGAAGTTGTCTATTATTTCTGCAGTATCTGGACAACTAATTCCTTTATCTGACAAGTCTTTCCAGTATAAAAAGTCTAGCGAGCGCTACGCCGTGCTGTTGAAATGGCTTGCGGCGTTTATGTTACTAGTGGTTATTTCAGCGGTAGTAATTTATCAGCTTTATCAAATGGAAACCTTTAAATTTAGTCAGCTTCCAGTAGCTGCCGAAACGACAGTGCAATCAAAATCTGTAGAAATAAGCGACTTAGCTGCTTTAACTATCACTGACGATAAAGCTATTACTAAAAAGGAAGAGCAAATCGATGTTGTAGGCAGTAAAGCAAACCCAATAGATATTTATCAAGCGTTATCAGGTGTAAATGGCCAAGAATTGCAAAAAAGTGTGGATAACACTATTACGGAAAAGGTTGAGCTTCCAGCGGCTCCGATTGACATAATTCAAAGCTTATCTGTGTCTTTTGCGCAACCAGAACCTGCTGTTACTCCAATTGAAACGACATTAGACACTGAAAGTGAAGTTCAAATTTCACCTAGTCAAAATTCACAAGAAGTAATAGCTGAACAAAAAGAAGTAAAAGAGCCTTCTGCTTTTGCTAATCAAGAAGGACTTGTTATACAGTTAAGCGTAGTGAGCGATAGTAAAGTAATTGAGCAACTGCGTTCTAGGTTAAAGGTTTATGGTGTTTTAACTTATGACAAGCTAGTTGGTAATAAAACGATGACGGTATTCACCTCTCCAGTATTTGAGACTCGTCAACAGGCGGAAAGCTTTCGTCAAACATTACCTGAGGAATTTGCATCGGGTGGTGGTTTTATTAAGTCATTAAGCGCAATAAAAGCTGAAATCAGTGCCTTTGAGCGCTCCCAATCTGACGCAAATCAAGTTACAATCCCCACCTCTTAAACACAGGTGGCTTTATTGCCATGTTAGGGTTATTTTTCTAAATGGTAAAAAAGCAACGAGCATTTTTAAAATGGGCTGGAGGAAAGTACAGCCTAATTGAAGAAATCAATAAACTATTGCCCGATGGCGATCGTTTAATTGAACCGTTTGTTGGTGCTGGCTCAGTGTTTTTGAATACCGATTATGATGAGTATTTATTGAATGACATCAATAAAGATTTAATTAACCTTTATCAAGCTATACAAAAGAAACCACAGTCTTTTATCGAAGACGCAAAAGCGTTTTTTACTGAGCAATGTAATCAAGCAGAAGCATACTACCATTTAAGAAGTGAATTTAATGCAAGTGTTGATAGTTACTACCGCTCGTTATTATTTCTTTATATGAACCGTCACGGTTATAACGGCTTATGCCGCTATAACAAGTCAGGTGGTTATAATGTACCTTTTGGTAAATACAAAAAACCATATTTCCCTGAAGCAGAAATTGAATTCTTCGCTGAAAAAGCACAAAAAGCTATCTTCATTTGTGAAGGCTATCGCCAGACCTTTGCTCGTGTGCAAAATAATGATGTTATTTATTGTGACCCACCGTATGTACCATTAAGCAAAACGGCAAGTTTTACTAGCTATGCAGGTAATGGTTTTGGCTTAGATGAACAAGCCGACTTGGCAAATGCGGCGGAAGAAACGGTAGCCGATAAAAAAGCGACCGTGCTGATCAGTAACCACAATACCATATGGACGCGTAAGATTTATCAAGGCGCAAACAAACGTAAAGCAATACAAGTTGCCCGCACGATTAGCCAAAAAGGCAGTAATCGAAAAAAAGTTGGTGAACTATTAGCCTTGTATAAGCCAGCGAAATAGTTAATTAATCCAGCTCCAAAATGCCTCGAATTCAGACAACAATATCGAGTTAGAAATATAAGAGTTTGCTAAGTTATTATTTTGTTTGATGTAGTACTATTTCTGAAATAAACCTGAGGTTAAACAACTACTACTAATTGAGTTAGCTGACAACCAGCGAAACAATTGCCATTAATGTTAGTACAAAAAGCACAACAAAAATTAACCCAATAATAACAAAATGGGAAAACTTTCCAGACGAAAAATCTCTTTGCCTATTTTTGTTGCTCTGAACGCCAAGTAAAGCCGAAGCAACACTTTTAATGGTATCCTTAATAGGGAGCGCAAGAAACATAGTTATCAATCCTTCAATGACACTCCCTATACCCTAACATGAGAATGTAGAAATTGGTAAAAAAATAACCAACTCCTGCTAGGGATTCTATAGCGAAATATCAATTGCGTAGGTTAAATATACTTTTAGATCACCTGCTGAGCCATCGGCATCAGTTTTTGATAAACCAAACGTAAATCCATTTTTGTTTAGATTTATGCCAAAATCCATTGTTTCTTCGGCCAGCCAGTCACCAGTGTACGATCCTACATGGAAACCCAATTCAGCATCATGAGCGACAGGAACACTGTAGTCTGCTGAAACATACAATGAATCACCAAAATCACCACCTTCGCCATCTGCTAATACAGCGACGCCGACGCTGAGCCTTTGAATAGAAAAGTTAGCATAAATTTCAGAAAAATCGGCATCGCCGGAAGCTTCATCTGGGTATGCAAAATAAATAAATCCAAAATCATACCCAATACTATCGTTTAAACTACCACTAAAGCCGGCATATAAATCCAGCTCATAGGTCATTCCTTCGGCCCAGTCAGCATTCGACGCCCATGTGCCCATGTAAAAACCACTATCATAGGACAAGTCTAAGCCTCCTGAAATAGCAGCTTTACCTTGGGTTTGCTCTAAGCCTCGCCATAGGTAATTGCTGGTCGCAGCTACATTGGCACTTAGCTCACCGGCAAGGGCTGAGTTCATATGTAAAGCAGAACAACATATAAGCGTGGAAACAGTTAAAGTATTTTTATTGTATTTCATATAATTACTCTTCTTGGTTGTGTAGTTACAGAGGGTACAATTGGCAGTTGCAAAACCAATGCCTGTTATAGACAATTCACTGTGTTTCTTGTTAAAGCTATATAAAACAGTTAGATAGGGTGTTGTGGATTAATTGGTAAGCGGCGGCAGTTAAATACACGAACAAGTTTGGTGCAAAAATAAACTGTGTTGTTCAAAAAAAGTGCAGCTAGTAGTGGTCGATTATTTTGAACATTTAGTATAAAGTAGCGCTGTTTTTTTAAGAGAAAATCAGCATGTCATCATTTTTAATTGCACCATCTATTTTATCCGCAGATTTCGCTCGACTTGGGGAAGACGTTGATAACGTTCTTGCCGCAGGAGCAGATGTTATTCATTTTGATGTAATGGATAATCACTATGTACCAAACTTAACCTTTGGTCCTATGGTATGTAAGTCGTTGCGTGACTACGGTATTACGGCTCCAATAGACGTTCATTTAATGATTAAGCCAGTTGATACACTGATTCCTGCATTTGCCGAAGCAGGGGCTGACATTATCACCTTTCATCCGGAAGCAAGTGAACATGTTGATCGCAGCATACAGCTGATTAAAGATAGTGGCTGTAAAGCCGGGCTAGTATTAAACCCTGCAACGCCGTTGTCTGTCTTAGATTTTGTCATGGATAAAGTCGATGTCATCTTATTAATGTCGGTAAACCCAGGTTTTGGTGGCCAGTCATTTATTCCGGGGACTATCGATAAAATAAAATTAGTAAAACAGCGCATTGTAGAGAGTGGCCGCGATATTCGTTTAGAAGTTGATGGTGGTGTCAAAGCAGACAACATTGCTGAAATTGCCAAGGCGGGCGCCGATATGTTTGTTGCCGGCTCTGCGATTTTCTCAAAACCAGATTACAAAGTAGCGATTGACGAAATGCGTCAAGCGTTAGCTAGCATTTAAAAAGAGAGTTATAGGTAGATTAATAATGAATAAACCCGTTGTATTAAGTGGCTGTCAGCCTTCAGGTGAACTAACGATAGGAAATTATTTAGGCGCTCTGAAACAGTGGGTCAATATGCAAGAAAGCCATCATTGTTATTACATGCTGGTTGATCAGCATGCAATTACAGTTCGCCCTGATCCTGCAGCACTACATAAAGCAACACTCGATGGTTTAGCCTTGTACCTTGCTTGTGGTGTGGACCCTGAAAAAAGTACTATTTTCATTCAATCTCATGTGCCTGAGCACTCACAATTGAGCTGGGTACTAAATTGCTATACGCAAATGGGTGAATTAAACCGCATGACGCAGTACAAGGATAAGTCACAAAAATCAGAAGCAAATATGAATGCTGGTTTATTTACTTATCCTGTTTTGATGGCGGCAGATATACTGTTATACGCAGCAAACCATGTGCCTGTTGGCGATGATCAAAAGCAACACTTAGAATTAGCGCGAGATGTGGCGACTCGCTTTAATAACCTTTACGGTGACATTTTTGTAGTGCCTGAGCCACATATTCCAGAATTTGGCGCTCGTATTATGAGCCTACAAGATCCGCTGAAGAAAATGTCTAAATCAGACGATAATCCTGGCAATTTTATTGGCTTGTTAGAAGATCCGAAAAAGATCGCTAAGAAAATAAAACGTGCAGTGACTGATTCAGATGAGCAAGCGCGAATCTTCTTTGACGTCGCAGAAAAACCAGGTGTGTCAAACCTATTATCGCTATTGTCGTGCACGACAAATCAATCTGTCGCTGAATTAGTACCACAATATGAAGATAAAATGTATGGCCACTTAAAAGGTGATGTTGCCGACGCGGTAGTTTCAATGTTAGAACCTATCCAAGAGCGATTTAATCAATACCGTAATGACCAGGCGTATTTAAATGAAGTGATGCGTAACGGCGCTGATAAAGCTTCAGAACGTGCTTCAGGAGTTCTTAAAGCGGTATACGATGCAATAGGCTTTGTGGGCAAACCTTAATAAGATAACAATCTAAGACAGATGCATTAAAAAAGGTAGCTCATAAGCTACCTTTTTCTTTGGAAGTATAAAGTTGTAATTCAATTGTTAGCTGTTACTTTGCGTCATTCGATAACTTTCGAGTGGTCTGCGTAAGGTACGATTAGTCACTGGTGAATTATAGCCCATGCGCAAAAACATTAAGCCATAACCTTTGTTTTCTACAATGTTTGCCATCTCCTGTTGAACCGCTGCTAATCTTGGCATCAAGGGCTCTTCAATTTGTAAATGCCCTAATGAAAATACGCCCGGAGCAGCATAAGGTTGCACCGCTAGCTTATCTGCAGCTGCTTGTAACCAAATACGCTGAAGCGCTTGCCCACCACGAATTACATCACGACGGCTATTACTTGGAATTTTTAATAATACAAGTAACGGTGAGAATGCAATTGGTACTTTAACCGAGCGCAAGCCTAACATTTTTGAACCGCCTAATTTATTAAAGAAGTTCATATATTTCCATTTAGACATTAACTTAAAAAATGGTCTGGCTGGCGCTTCAATGGCTAAGGTTGATACTGGCATACCTTCGGCGGGTGTTGGATTTTCAAAGTCGACTGTTGAAAATAGCTCTTGATGAAGTAACTGGCTCTCAAAGCGGATGGTTTCCGCTTTTTGAATGACAGGCAACACCTTTTGTTTACTTGCCTTGTTGTCATAAATGGCAAGCTCACATTGATGAAACTCGGCAGCTTGTTGTAAGCGAGTTATTACCTCTTGTTGAACTGGGCCTTTAAAAGGAAACCTACGATCGGTACAGCGCTCAGTAATTGCTTGAACAAGCGGGTTTGGCTGAATGGGTGTTGCGGCTTTGGTAAAAGTGACGTTTGCTATATGTCTAGGTTGATGTTCGATATCAGGAAAATATTGAATATCACAGTCATAACCTAACGAGCTACCTTTAATAATCGCATTTTCAAGCACTGCACCGAGTGCTATATCAGATAATGCAAAACCTTGATCTGTCGCTTTTCCCGAACGTGTTTCATCGGTAAAAAACTTTATTGTGTTTTGACCATCGTAATCAAATAAAAAAGGTAAACTATTGTCGGCTGATGGAGCAAAAATCGCCGCTTCAATAATGGCATTTACGTCTTGTTGACTTAGCATAGCTAAACATCCTAACTAAAAGATTTAAATCAAATTCCCATTTTGCGCTTAGCAATATGATAAGCCAACTTTTGAATAGGGTTGTTATTGCCACCCGGACGCCAAGTTTTTTTGAATTTATTACGATAGGCGTCAAAATGTAAACCCCAAGGCACGTTTAATACATCACCACGATTGAGAAAAATTTTCACCACTTGAGCTGCGGCAACACCTGCAGCTAATTGGCAGCCAACAAACGTTGATGGGCCTTTTTTATTGGCAAGATCTAACCTTGTTGGGTCAACTAAATAGCTACTTTGTAAAGCAGCAGGAGTTAAGCCAAGGAAAAACTTTAAGTATTGTTCATTTTCTGTGTGACCTTCTAACCTAAAGTATTCTTCAAAGGTCATTTGTCCGGGGAGAAAGTTTAGATAAGCCGTGCCCATACCAATAGGTGCAGCTGTAGTGGCAGGAATTTGTTTTTTAGCACACTGATCAAAAACCAGTCTTCTAGCATCTACAGCGAAAAAGTCTAACGAATCAACATAACAATCAACGCCGTCTAAAAAGTCGTGAATGTTATCTTCGTTAATACCTTGTTCAAACGTTTTAATTTCTAGCTCTGGATTAATGTCCAATGCCATTTTCACCATAGTATCTAACTTAGGTGCACCGTAAGTATTGATATTGGCACCAACTTGGCGATTTGTGTTTTCACAGCCAAATTCGTCAAAATCTGATACGTGAAATTTGCCAATGCCAATTCTTACTAGCGTTAAAAAATGATCTCCGCCAACTCCGCCCATTCCAGCAATAGCAATACATTTGTTTTTAAGTTGATGTTGTTCTTCTTCTGTAAACCACCCAATATTACGAGAAAACGCCAGGTCGTAATCAAATTGATGTGACATGTATAAGCCTTATTATTTAGGGTTTCGATAAATTTCAGGAATTTTAAATGTGTTATCTGCACTATAATCATGCAGTGAAATTTGCGTGAGTAGCTCTTTTTCTATGATGTCATAAAGTTCGCGCATTTGTTCATTGAGTTCTCGGTAGAAATTTTCTTTGCGCAAATAAAACATAGCACGACGCCCATGATAATCAGTTTCTTCACCAATTTGGTCAAAGGGAAGACCGAATCGTTGTAGTCTCCGGTTTAGGCGAGTCTCCATCATCACCATTATACCCACGTGATTGCACATGGCTGCTAGCGCTAAGCCGCCTAAATACAAGCCGATGGCAATATTAGGAAAGTTTCGGCGCTCTTCCTCTGAATACATGGTATCTGGATTTACATTAGCCAAGATATAAGGTTTGTTTTTTTCTTGTTCACGTCGTCTAAACGAAGAAAGTACGGCAAGTCGCGAGATTTCACCAAAGCCACCTCGCGGTAAGGTATTGGTATCTAACACTTCGCGCTTTAAGCTGTCCATGCAGTGTTGTTCAAATGGCAATAAATATTGTGGGTTTTCACCAGGTGGAATAATCAAACGAATACAGCCAGCATAGGTACCAGTTCGTCTATGCTCCAACAAGCAGTGATACGCATAATCATCACATTCGTCGGTTTCTATCTTATCGTCGTTGCTAGGTTCCCAGCCGAGTTCGTCGGCATAAACACTGTACCTTATTTTGTAAGCTTCCTGCTGTAGCTCCTTGGTACTGGCGAATTTGATCCTAAAATATTGATCAAAATTCTTAGCTATTGAATATCCACTCATTTTTTTTATTTGCGCCTTGTAAAACCTATCATTAAATATAACAGCATATGGTGAAATTTCATTACTTATTTCAATGTTAATTTTTCGTTAAAATAATATTTCACTTAAATGTGGCTGGCTAAGAAAATCTTTTGGGCTAGCTGAAGCTCCATAAGCTCCTGATTGGAATACTACTATATAGTCGCCAACATCAGCTTTGGGTAGCTCAACCGCTTGCCCTATGATATCTAAAGGTGTGCAAAGTGGGCCCACAATATCTACTTTTTCCATAGGAGATTCAGCTGTATCTACTAGCTTATTACCTATGGCAAGAGGGTAGTTTTTTCTGATCACCTGCCCAAAATTACCTGAATTAGCCAAATGATGATGTAGGCCTCCGTCACATACTAAATAAGTTTTGTCACGAGAGACTTTCTTATCAACGACCTTGCAGACATAAAGCCCAGCTTCTGCCACCAAATATCTACCTAATTCAACAATTAAATCTATGCCTGCCAATTTATCGCTATTGTTACATAATTTATGTAAGTTATTTGCGATTGGATCAATGTTTAGTGCTTTTTCTTTGGCAAAATAAGGAACACCAAAGCCACCACCTAAATTAATGTGTGAAATTGGGACAGGTGTTGCATCAACAAGCTTCAGGGCAAGTTCAAAAGTTTGATTATGCATGTCGATGATAGCGTTTGCGTCTAGATTTTGTGAACCTGCGTAAATATGAAAACCTTTGAAGGTCATATTTTCATAGTCGAGCGAAGGCAGAGCGGATAACACGACCTCTTCATCAACACCAAAAGGCTTGGCACCGCCCGCCATTTTCATGCCGGAAGCTTTTAACTCAAATGCTGGATTGACTCTAATAGCGATATTAGGCTTGCGGTTGACAGATTTGCCAATAGCGATAGCGCGTTTTATTTCGTTGAGCGACTCTGCATGCAAAATAACGCCTGTTAATATTGCCGCTGTTAAATCTCCATCAGATTTACCAGGGCCCGCAAAGCTAATGTGGTTTGCTGGCATTCCTGACTCTAATGCCAGTAACATTTCTTTTTTAGATGCAACATCAAACCCTTTAACTAAAGGCTTTATAAAGTGCACCAAAGGTAAATAAGGATTTGCTTTAATTGCATAATGTAGATTGATGCGTTTTGGCAACTGCTCAACCAGTGTTGTTATGCGCTGTTGAACAATACTGGAATCATAAACGTAAAAAGGTGTCTGCCCGACGATCGCGTCAATGTCTGTTAAGTTTTTATCTTGCACCATTAATTGGTTGTTGAGACTGCCAAAGTGATTTTGTTTTTCGTGATGATTAATCATGCGTTTCTTTATCCAAAAAATGGTTTTTATATTTGCTGTTTAACAAACTACGATCAATCTTCCCATTAGCATTTTTAGGAAGCTGATCAACTACAAGCACTTGTTTAGGCTTCATGTAGTTGGGTAATTCTTTTAAACAAAGCTGCGTGATGTTATTGCTAATCGATTCTACGCTTTGTTCATTATTTGTTGAAACTAACACCAAAATCGCCTGCCCTAAATCAGCATCGTATGCGCCGACTACCGCTACTTCGACGATGTTTGGATGTTGATATATGCACTCTTCGATTTCAGCAGGGCTGACACGGTAACCTGACGTTTTAATCATTTCATCTTGCCTAGCGACAAAATACAAATAGCCTTCTTCGTCTCTGTACACAGAGTCACCTGACCAAACCGCCTTTTGATTAATTGGTATACCGCTGGGTTGCAGCGGACTTGGTTTGAATCTTATTTCTGTGCGTTTAATGTCGTTCCAATAACCAAGAGAAACCAATGGCCCCAAATGCACTAATTCGCCAGGCTGATTTGCAGGGCACTCGTTGCCATTTGAATCGAGTACAAGAATTTCCGCATTGGGGATGGCTTTACCTATGGAGGTTGGGCGATGATCAATCTGCTCAGGGCAAAGGTAAGTAGAGCGAAATGCTTCAGTTAAGCCATACATCAAATAGGGCTTGGCATTTGGTAAGTGCTGTCTTAAGGTATTGAGATTGGCTTGAGCTAACACACCCCCACTGTTTGTAAAATACCTTACGCTACTGACATCGTATTTGTTCCAGTCAATACTGCAAAGCTGCGCCCACAATGGCGGAACAGCGGCTAACCCCGTAATTTTGTAGCTATCAATAGCTTTAAGCACATCTCGAGGTAATAAGTAATCTAATAACACACAGGTAGCGCCAACAAGTAAGCTGGTAGTCAGTTGGCTAAAACCATAATCAAAACTAAAGGGCAGTGCGGCGAGGATAGTATCATCACTTGTATTTTTTAAGTAGGTTGCGACAGAATTTGCACCTAATACGATGTTTTGATGAGATAACACCACACCTTTAGGCTTTCCTGTACTACCGGAGGTATAAAAAATAGCAGCAACATCACTTCCTGTTGATGTGATTGACGGACTATTTCCTTGTTCAACTAGCAGCGAAGACCAAGTTACTATTTGAATACTTGCTGGTAATGCTATTTTGCTATCAAAATCATCGATTAAAATAATAAACTTTAATGATGGTAGTTGAGTCAACATTGTCTCTAGCGCCATTAACCGTGCTTTATTAGTGATTAATAATTCAATATCACAGTCATTAATAATGTGTGATACCTGAGCTGACTTTAATATCGGATTAATAGGCACAAATATTCGCTGACAGCGACTTGTTCCCAGCATAGAAATAACAGCTTCTTCGGTTTTGTGTAGATAAATACCAATGCGAGCGTGACGGCCGGTAGTGTAGCGCTGCAAACCTCTGCTTATTTGCTCAACATTTGTGTTGAGTTCTTGGTAGGTAGTGGACTTTTTATTAGTTATAAGCGCCAATTTATCCGGGTAGTGTTTAACACTATCTTCGATAAGCTGATGCACGAGGTTGATCATTATTCATCCTGAAAGTAGCGTAACGTTTTATTTGCACATGTTAATATGAAACAACAATCGTTTGCCAGAACAAGAATGTTTAATAAATGTTTATTTTTGCAAACCTTTGCAAGGAAGCTCACATCGTTTTAGCGGCTAAATTATCAATATTAAGCGCTTTAACTTTAATGGGCAGTATTTTTAATGCCGTATGATAGCCTTTAAAGTACAGAGCTTCTTTTTGTTCTGTAGTCATATTGAAGTCTACTGCTGAAGATGTTCCAGTGTTAACTACCACGGTATTGTGCCAAAACGCTTCGTTGATATATTCCCGTGAAATCGTTGTCATAAAAGTTCTGATCAATAGGCTCACATATTGCACTATAGGGAATAAGCCTTTAATTTTAATATCGTCATATTCATAGTCACCTTTTAGGCGAAAACAAATAACAGGAGTGCCATCATTTGCCCAGTCTCGATGTAAAGCATCTTCTGACAAAATACTGCCATCAACCATCAGGTGTTCATCAAATTTTTTGAAGCTAAATACTAAAGGAATAGACATAGAAAACCTAACGGCAAGCGATACTTTCACGTCTGGCGTTTTTTCTTTGTTAAAAATAACAGGTTTACCTCGTGCTACGTCAGTTGCCACGACGTGTAAATCGTATTTCATTTCTTTAAAGGTTTTGCCATTTAATAAACGATCTATCCATCGTTCAAACACATCTCCAGAGCTTAAACCGCCATTTCGTATCAATTTGACCAGAGAAAACCCTCTAAACTGAGAGTAGTCTGTGTTTAAGGCAATGTGTTTAACTTCGGCTAATGACAAGCCTGAAGCAAATAAGCTGCTTATAATACTACCTCCCGATACACCAACTATAGTGTCGAAGGGAATGTTGTATTCGTCTAGCGCTTGTAATATGCCTACGTGTGCAGGTAAGCGAGTGCCACCGCCTGCTAATATTGGAACTATTTTATTTGCTGTCATAGTGCTAAATCAAAAACTAACTTATTGTTATCCGTATAATTATGGATAATACCCACTATAATACCTTTATCAAATTATAGTTTGATTTTGCTCAAACAATAGTCTTTGGAAAAAATAATGAAAAAATTGCTCATACTTTGCTGCTTTTTCTTTGTTGGTAATCTTTCTGCTAATGAATTGATTCAAACAATAAAAAAAATAAAACCTTCCGTGGTCGGCATAGGTGTTTATACTCCAACGGGGCGCCCTAAAAATACCCTTCATGGCACAGGATTTGTTGTAGGAAATGGTCAGTTTATTGTTACCAATCATCATGTTGTGCCTAAAGAGCTAAAGCGTGATTTGTTACAGGAACTTGCGGTATTTGTTGTTGCTGGTAAAGAGACTATAGTGCGCAAAGCTACTTTGATTGACTGGTCAGCTAAATATGATCTAGCGCTCTTAAAAATTGAGGGTAAAGCTTTACCGGCAATGAAGTTAGGTAGTGAAAAGTTTATTGATGAAGGGAGTGAAATCGCATTTACTGGCTTTCCAATTGGTGCTGCCCTTGGTCTTTATCCCGCGACACACAGGGGTATTGTCGCCGCAATAACTCCAACAATTACGCCAGTAGATGCTGCTAAACAAATTAACATAGCCATGTTAAAAAGATTACGAGATCCCTATTTAGTTTACCAACTAGACGCCACTGCCTATCCTGGTAACAGTGGTAGCGCCCTATATGAAGCTGACACAGGTGTTGTAATAGGCGTTATTAATAAAGTGTTTGTTCAAGAAACTAAAGAAGGGGTGATAAGTAAACCAAGTGGTATCACTTACGCAATTCCGGTTAAACATGTACTGGCATTGCTGAAAAAAAATAAAGTCAAATAGCTTTACCCCTTGATGGAACTACTCTACGGCGTGTTGTTGGAGGTTTGATGCTGACTTCTTAGCGTCTAACATATCAGACACGCTGACTAATTCAATATCGTGTTCTTTTAGCAGCGGGATTAACTCTAACAAAGCCTTCACGGTTTCGGGGTGAGGGTGTGCAATGGCTACTACACGCCTGTTTTTTTTGGCCTGTGCAATTAACAATGAAAATTGCTGACCAATGTATTCAGAACTCAGTTCATTATCAAGAAACAAATGTCTGCTTAAACTTGGTACATCAAATCGCTCTGCTAATTGTCTCGCTTTTGAACGTTCCGTGGTCACGCTGTCGATAAACATTAACTGTTTTTCTTTTAAAAAACGCATCGTCCAAACCATGGGGGAATATTGTGCCGTTAATTTACTGCCCATATGGTTATTTAAACCTATGGCAAAAGGTAACTCTTGATAGGCCTGCAATAGGGCGTGTCTTACTTCTCCTTCATCCATTGAACTAGTGAGCCCGCCAGGACCAAGCGCTTTACCTGAACTCGCTTCCATCGGCATATGAATGATGACATCTTTGTTGGCGAGGTGTGCTTGATTCGCGATGGTTTGTCCAAATGGCGTGTGAGGTAATACGGCAAATGTGATATCGCCTGGCAGGTTTAATACGTCACTGTCTGTTTTGCGATAACCAATGTCGTCAATAATAATGGCAACTTGGGCTGAATTGGCCAAACAAGTGGTTGCAATCAATAAAGTCAGTAACGCAGTCGCAATTTTAGTTACAACATGCATTGATAATGTTTTAGCGTAGCGGCGTTTGATAGAAAAGTACAAGTTAGTTAACACATTATGTGGCTATCTGAGCCATAGTTTAGGGTTAGCCGCTTTTCCATTATGGCGGATTTCAAAATATAAAGCAGGTCTAGATTGCCCACCACTTTGTCCAACTAAAGCAATAGGCTCACCGGTTTCCACTCGCTCCCCCACTGATTTAAGTAATGCCTGATTATGTCCGTATAAACTCATATAACCTTCTCCATGGTCAATGACGGTAACTAAGCCGTAGCCTTTTAACCAATCTGAAAATAAAACAACACCATTGTGTACCGTAGTAACCGTCTTACCAATAGGCGCATCAATTAGCATGCCTTTCCATTTGAGGTAGCCCTGTTTTGCCGAGCCAAAATTACGTAAAACTCTACCTTTAACTGGCCAATTCAGTTTATTACGATAGTTTTTTAAACCCGTTAAATCAAATTCTTGTTTACGCAATCTCGCTAAGCGTTCAAGGGCTTCTTTTAAATTTGCTTCTTCTTGCTGGAGTTTTTCTAGCAATTGCTGCGAAGATAATAGTTCTTTACTCAATACCGCAACGGTTTTTTCTCGTTGATTTTTGTTTTGCTCAAGTGAGGTTAATTGTTGTTGTTGCTGTTGCTTTAAAACGGTTAGCTTTTCATTTTCAACAGCTTGTAAACGCTCATTTTCTGTGAGTTGTGCGATAGTTTCTTTAAAGTTTTCTATCTCTTTAATTCGTGCAGTATTTAAATATTGATAATAACTGATTGTGCGCTGAACTGTACTTGGCTTTTGTTGGTTGAGTATAAGTTTTAAGTAATCATTATGGCCTGAACTATAGGCTGCACGTAGTTGATCAGCGAGGATGGTTTCCTGACGCTTTTTTTGTTTATTAAGCAATACTTTCTCTTTTGCTAACTGATTGAGCTTTTGTTCACTTGCTGTTAAATCGCCCGACAATTGATTTAGTTTTTTAGCATTTGAAGCTATCGCCAGTTCGTCTTGTTTAAGCTGGTCAAGTAGTTGTTGTCGCTTTTGATTAGTTTGTTTTATTGATGATTGTTCCGAGACAATCGCCTTTTTAACATCATCTAACTTTTTATCAGTTGCTTGCTCTTGTGCATGTAAGTCAAAAGAGAGAAAAGCGATCAGAAAAACAATGCCAACAATAGGCATGGAGAAAACATCCATGCCTTGGGTTAATGTTCTTGTTATTTGACCACTCATTTTTATAACTCGTTGATAAATCAATCGAGACTATTATGAAGTAAGCTCCATTAAATTTGAACCGGTCATTTCTGCAGGTTGTTCAAGCCCCATTAAATTAAGAATGGTAGGAGCTAAATCTTGCAAAGATCCTGACGTAGCAGGTGTTGCTGAACGGCCGTAATAAATTAGTGGTACGGGTTCACAGGTATGTGCGGTATGCGCTTGGCCTGTCGAGTTATCGACCATTTGTTCCGCGTTGCCATGATCTGCTGTGATTAAACATTCGCCGCCTACTTTATCTAGTGCAGCAATAACTCTACCTATACAGTTGTCAACAGCTTCACAAGCTTTAACAGCAGCATCATATTTACCAGTGTGGCCGACCATATCACCATTAGGGTAGTTACAAACGATAAAATCAAATGCTTGTTTTTCAATGGCATCAACCAGTTTGTCGGTTAATAGCGTTGAGTTCATTTCAGGCTGCAAATCGTAAGTTGCCACTTGAGGTGAAGGAATTAAAACACGCTCTTCACCTTTAAAGGTATCTTCACGACCACCACTAAAAAAGAAGGTTACATGGGCATACTTTTCGGTTTCAGAAATTCGCAATTGAGTTTTGTTTTGCTTTTCTAACCATTCACCTAAAACATTGCGCAACTCAACTGGCGGATAAGCGCAGGTTGTTTTAATGTCGGCAGCATATTCCGTTAACATGACAAAATCTGTTAATGCAGGCGTACGCTTCCTGGCAAATCCTTTGAAATCAGAATCAACAAAAGCACGGGTAAATTGTCTTGCTCTATCAGCCCTGAAGTTCATGAACAACATAGTGTCGCCGTCGTTGATTGTAATAGCATTACCATCGGAATTGACGATCGCTGTGGCTTTTACAAACTCATCGTTTTCATCACGTTCATACGCTGCATGCAGTGCACTAACGGCGTCATTTGCTTGATAATTTGCTATTCCGTCAACCATCAAATTGTACGCTTGTTCAACACGATCCCAGCGCTGGTCTCTATCCATCGCATAATAACGACCAATAACTGACGCTATTTGACCAACACCTATTTGAGCAAATTTTTCTTGTGCCCTTTTTAAAGATGCTTCTGCACTTCTAGGTGGAGTGTCGCGGCCATCTAAAAAGGCATGTAAATAAATATGTTTAGCACCACGTTGATGAGCTAAGTCAATCATGGCGAAAATATGATCCTCATGGCTATGAACACCACCAGGCGATAAAAGGCCGCAGATATGAACCGCTTTATTTTCAGCAACAGATGCATCGATTGCTTTAGTAAAAGCCGAAATGTTATAAAACTCTTTATCTTCTATTGATTTAGTAATGCGAGTAAAGTCTTGGTAAACAATACGTCCTGCACCAATATTGACATGTCCTACTTCTGAATTACCCATTTGCCCATCTGGTAGGCCAACTGCCATACCAGAAGTATTAATTAACATATTTGGGTATTGTTGTTTTAAGTTATCTAACACCGGGGTATTAGCATGAAATATTGCATTAGACTCTTCATTTTCTCGATAGCCCCAGCCATCCAAAATGATCAATACAGTAGGTTTTTTGCTCGACATATCACGTCCTAACTTAATCTAACAACAGCCATTAGTGGCGCTCATAATAACCGCAAGTATATCAATAGCGAATAAGAAAAGCTGCAAACAAACTAGACAAAATCGTTCTATCAAAATAGCAAGTTTGCTTGTGATTTGGTTTGGTTATTACCTTCTACATAATTTGAGTTGTATTTCATAAGTAGTTGTACAAAAAATCTTGCCATTTTTGCATATAGATTTGTGTATTCACTCCAATAAACTCTGTAAAAAATACTGGTAATATGTATACTGTCGGCAAAATTTTTATTTAGATATATAAACAGTTATGGACCAATTTACTGCGTTTCTTGCCAACAACCCATTATTGACGGCTGCTTGGTTTGGTATATTTTTCGCTATTATTGTGATCAGTGTTCGCATTAAGCTATCTCCAATCAAACAGTTATCGCCACAAGATGTGACATTTTCTATGAATAAAGAAGATGCGATTGTGGTAGATATTCGCACAGAAAAAGAGTATCGCACGGCGCGAATTCTTGACGCAAAACACTTACCAAGCGATAAAGCCAACAAGGGAGAGTTTTCTACCCTTGAAAAATTTAAAAACAAACCCATTATCGTTGTATGCGCTGCTGGCGTTTCTGCATCTGGGGTTGCTACTAAGTTATCAAAAGCAGGCTTTGAAAAAGTTAGCATACTTAAAGGTGGCATGAACTCATGGACTGGTGCAGGTTTGCCAGTAGCAAAGAAATAATCTTGTAACTCAATCAAGGTATTGTAATGGCAGTTGAAATCTATACCAAAATGACCTGTGGTTTTTGCATGCGTGCAAAAATGTTGTTAGATCAAAAGCAGGTTGATTACCATGAAATTAAAATTGATGGTGATGCTGATAAGCGTGAGGAAATGATAAAACGCGCCAACGGTGGTTACACTGTGCCGCAAATATTCATTCATGATCACCATGTGGGCGGTTGTGACGATTTGTTTGCATTACATGCGCAGGGTAAACTAGACAATCTATTGAATAATAATTAATTTTATTGATTACTATACATGCTTAACGCATAAAACTAAGGAAAAATATTATGGCTGATGAAAATCAAAGCAGCACAGAAGCCGGTGAACAACAAGCGGCACCACAATTTGCAATTCAACGTGTATATGTAAAAGACGTATCTTTTGAAACACCAAATTCACCAGCAATTTTTCAAAAAGAATGGCAACCAGAGTTAAAGTTAGACTTAGATACTCGTTCTTCTAAGTTAGGTGAAGACACTTATGAAGTAGTACTTGCGCTAACTGTTACAGCAACAGTTGAAGGCCAAACTGCGTTTTTAGCAGAAGTTCAACAAGCAGGTATTTTTACTATTGGTAACCTGCCAGAAGCACAACTTGCTCACACTGTTGGAGCATTTTGTCCGACTCAATTGTTCCCATATGCGCGTGAAGCCGTGGCAAGTTTAGTTAATCGAGGCTCATTCCCACAAGTAAACTTAGCGCCAGTTAATTTTGATGCGTTATTTGCTTCTTACATGCAACAACGTGCTGCAGAAGCTCAACAAGCGGCTGCGAGCCAAGAAACTCACTAATGACTAGTGCGGCGCAAGCAGCTATTGCAGTATTAGGGGCGGGGTCTTATGGCACCGCCCTTGCTATTTGTTTGGCACGTAATGGCCATCGTGTACTTCTTTGGGGCCGCGATAAAGAGCATGTGGCACAACTCAAGCAGCAAGGTGCCAATGAAAAATATCTTCCTGGTGCCAAGTTTCCAGATACTCTAGAAATAGCTGACGATTTATCTTGGGTAGTTAAAAACGCAAAAGATGTCTTGGTGGTAGTGCCAAGTCACGCATTTGGCGACCTACTAAAGTCGATTAAGTCTGATTTAAACAGCTCGCAACGTATTGCTTGGGCAACCAAAGGTTTAGATCCTGATACCGGCTGTTTACTGCAAGACGTTGCTAAAAAAATATTAGGCGATAGTTTTTCTTTAGCGGTTTTATCGGGTCCAACGTTTGCTAAAGAAATGGCGGCGGGTATGCCAACGGCTATTTCGTTATCCTCAACTGATGATGATTTTGTTAATGATTTATCAGCATTATTACACTGCGAAAGGTCTTTTCGAGTCTACTCTAATTCCGATTTTATCGGGGTTCAGCTCGGTGGTGCGGTAAAAAACGTCATCGCAATAGGTGCTGGAATGGCTGACGGCATTGGCTTTGGTGCCAACGCTAGAACGGCTTTGATCACTCGTGGGTTAGTTGAGTTAACTAGGTTAGGAACAGCCTTAAATGCAGAGCCAACCACGTTTATGGGCATGGCTGGTTTAGGCGATTTGGTGCTGACTTGTACCGATAATCAATCGAGAAATCGTCGATTTGGCCTTGCATTGGGCCAAGGTATCTCTGTTGAGCAGGCGATGAAAGATATAGGTCAAGTTGTTGAAGGTTATCGCAACACCAAAGAAGTGTATATGCTTGCCCAAAGAACTGGTGTAGAAATGCCTATCGTCGAGCAAGTATATCAAGTACTTTATTGCGGTAAAGATGCTAAATTAGCTGCATCAGATCTCTTATCTCGCGAGCGAAAAGGCGAGTAAGAGTTTTACTTAGATCGCGTGCTGAAAACCCAATTGACGCCATGCTTCAAATACAATTACTGCCGTAGCATTTGATAAATTCATGCTGCGGCTGTCTGGTAACATAGGGATCCTTATTTTGTCTTCGTCTGGAATTTGTTGCCTAACTTCTTCAGTTAAACCCGCAGTTTCTGACCCCATCAAAATATAATCACCTTTTTGAAAACTCACATCGCCATAATAGTTTGTTGCTTTAGTTGTAATGGCTAAAACGCGCTTTGGCTTTTCTGTCGCGACAAAATCTTCGTAACTAGCGTGACGTTTGATCGCAGCAAACTCATGGTAGTCTAAGCCTGCTCGTTTGAGCTTTTTATCATCAAGATCAAAGCCAAGTGGCTCTATTAGATGCAATCGAAAGCCTGTATTGGCACATAAACGGATAATGTTACCCGTATTAGGGGGAATTTGCGGCTGGAATAAAACAACATCTAACATGATGAAACACCTTTTTATTAACAAGAAGGTAATTTTATACTAACTACATTGATGAAATCGAGCGTTGAAATCGATATGATAGCCAGCAATTGGTCACTATTTTCTAAATTTTCCCACTATGGCGGAACATCAATATCGCTTTTTGGTTAAAGCGGCAGCATATAGCGCTGTTGCTTTTGCTTTAGTACAAATCGTTTTAAAGTTTTTTGCTTGGAGTGAAACCGGAGCAAGTGCGCTCTTAGCCTCAGCTACTGACTCATTACTTGATTTAGCAACTTCATCCGTCAATCTAATTTTGTTATCTATTGCCCTGCTACCCGCCGATGACAACCATAAATTTGGTCATGGCAAAGCTGAAAGTTTAGCTGCACTTTTTCAATCTGCCTTTATTTTTGGTGCAGCTATGTTGTTGGTCATGCAAGGCGTTGAGCAAATGATCAATCCCAAAGAAATTAAACAAATGGAGTTAGGGGTTTATGTCACTATCATTTCGTTAGTCTTGACTATTGTATTGGTGATACTGCAACGAATTGTCGTCCATAAAACCAAGTCTGTCGCAATAGAGGCAGATTCACTTCACTATCAGTCAGACATCTTGCTTAATTTGGGCGTATTAGTTTCTTTACCTGCAACGACTTACTTGTTTCCTCAAGCCGATGGTGTATTTACTGTCATAGTGGCTGTAATTTTAATTTCTGGCGCGGTAAAAATTTTAAAACAAAGTGTAGATCAGTTGATGGATCACGAGCTTGATGATGCTGAAACACGATTGGTTGAAAATATTGTTAATGCACATAATGATGTTAAAGGGTTACATGATTTAAGAACTCGTCAGTCAGGGCCTGTCAAGTTTGTTCAGTTTCATCTAGAGCTCGATGATAATTTAAATTTGGTTGAAGCTCACGACATAGGAGAGCAGATAAAGCACCAAATTGAAGAGGCTTTATCGCCGTGTGAAGTACTGGTGCACCTTGACCCTTGGTGTAGAGTTGTACATAAACATTAAATGTTGTCGTCTGTGGTTTGCTTTATTAGTTGATCTAACGCCGAAAGTGCAGTGCTTCTAATATCGTCAGTTTCAAACAATATCTCGTGTTTTGCTCTAGCCATAACGACAGGTTTTTTGTTGATTAGGTGAGGGCTTAATCGGTGCAGCTGTTGGCAAAAAATGTCTTGCGCCTTATTTTCTACTATGGTGTCTAATTCTGCTTGTAGTAGCACGATGTTTGTTTTTAATTTCGTTAGATCTCTCATTAAGCGTTCTGTATTTTCGAGCGCCTCTACAAGCCAGTGAACCGTCACTCCACCTAGTTGCAACTCTGGTTTAACTTGATATAACTGAATAAAATTCTCATACCTGTGCAGATCTGCCATCAATGGATTGTTATCGAAGGGTTTTGCTTGGTAGTTATTCTGGCCTAAAAAATACCACGGAGTGTTGCTTAACAGGTTATTGATAAAGCGTATGGATTTTGCAATGGGTAAGGCCATCTTAAAAGGTAATTTTCCGGTGTTTATCGCTATCATTGGTGAAGACAATAACGCGGCTTTAAAGAGCGAAGGCTTTTTCTGCATTAACCTAATAGCAATAGCACTGCCCATTGAGTGTCCTAGTGCAATTAGCTTTGATTGGTTATAACAACGAGGTTTAACTATCTGTGAGACAAACATTCCTAGATCGTTGGCATAGTCATCGAAATGGTTAACATAGCCTTTGTGTGGATTGTTCAATAGGCGTTCAGATAAGCCTTGCCCTCTGTGATCAAGCGCAAATACATTACATCCCCGCTGATAGAGCTCAACAATGAGCTCTTGATATTTTAAATAACTCTCACATCGACCAGAAGAAATAACGATATCAGCCTTTGGTTTTTCATGAACAAAACTGCAATAGGCTATATGCACACCATCAGGTGTGGTTAGGGTAGAGAATTCGCCATGCTGCCATATTTCACTTATCGCTTGGGCAGTTACTAAAGTTGTTTTACCTTTTTGTGTCATCAAGTAAATTACGAGTTGCTAGCATCGGCTTTATTTTATGCCACATGAACAAACCTTGCATTTTTAAATTCAGTCTTGTTCATACCTTTTATAGAGGCAGCCTAATTTCAACCGTTAAGCCACCTAAATTGTTATTCATTGCACTGATTTCACCTTTATGTGCATCGATAGCTTGTTTGGCTATGGCTAAGCCTAGGCCCGTTCCACCGCTTTCTCTGTCTCTTGCATCTGATACACGATAAAAGGGTTCAAAAAGTTTGCTTAAATGTGCAGGTTCAACACCTATGCCTTGATCAATGACTTGAACTAACAGGTTGTGGTTTTGCTTAGTCAAAGTTAACAGTACGTTTTTATCCTGTTCACTGTATTTAATGGCATTGGTTAACACGTTGTTTACTGCGCCAGCTAATAGGGCTTCATCAGCGTCGATTATCACATCTTCTTCAATCTCTATGCTGATAGAGACTCGTTTGTCATTAGCGATGAGTTTGGCATCATCACAGATATCTACCAATAATTTTGATAAATTGCACTGTTGAAGCGATAAAGTTTGAATACTGTTTTCTTGCTTTGAAAGTGTTAACACGTTATTTATCATGTCGTCTAAGCGAGAAATTTCCCGTTCACATCGCTCTAACAGGGCTTGTGATTTTTCATCGCTTGGTAATGTTTTTTCCATTAAACCAAGCGTGATGTGCAGTCGCGTTAGAGGAGATCTTAATTCGTGTGATACATCTGCCATTAGCCTTTGGTGGGCATGAATATTGTTCTCAAGTTTTTCGGCCATTAAGTTAAAGCTTCGCGCTAACTGACCTAATTCATCTTCGCGATTAGCGTCTTTATCTACTCGGGTTTTATAGTCACCATCACCAATTTTTTGCGCGGCTAACTTTATCGCCATCACTGGTTTTGTTAAGTATTTTGCCAATAACCAACAAAGCAGCATACTGACGATAATCGGTATAATAAACCGTGCCCACCTTGGTAGTTGTAAAATGATCGAGCTGAAGTTTACATGGTGTGTTTTATTGCCAATAAATAATTGATAATTTTGGCCTGCAACTTCAGCATGTGCAGGGCCTGTAATTCTAAAGTATGGAAATTGAATGGTTGTTTGATTCGAAAAGTCATTTTTTTTCAAAAATGTGCCAAACGGATTAAAAAACTGTTTGTGGTGATACAAAACCTCACCAGACTCCACGTGCTTAATAAATAACACCGCGTTCATTCTTTCTGCACTGCGTTTTAGTACGCGTTTGATTGATTGTGGATTATCAGACATGAGCTTGTTCTTAATAAACTCTAATCGTTTAATATCTTTGTGATCTAGAGGTACGATAATGCTCTCTTGGGCAAGTTGGTAGGTCACTGCACTAGTGATCGCAATCGAGGTGATAGTGATCAGCCAAAAAGATAAAAATAGCTTTACGCCAACCGATGAAAAAAAACGTTTTGCAACTTGCAACTTCATGCTACTCGCCCGATAAGAAAATGTAACCAGCGCCGCGAACAGTTTTAATTTTATCGCTGTCATTAATCGCTGAAAATTTGCGTCGTATATTACTGACATGCATGTCAATGCTGCGGTCAAAAGGGCTGAGTTTGCGTTGAAGCACTTGTTCAGAGATTTCTTCTTTGCTGACGATATTGCCTACATTGGCCGTTAATAGTGTTAACACTTGGAATTCTGTGCCTGTTAGTTCAACATGCTGACCATGGCACTGAACTTCACGTATGGCGTGATTAATGAGAATGTGGTTTATCTCGTCTTGGTGACCTTGATGCTGAGTTCCTTTGATGATTTCAATTCGCCTTAAAATAGCGTTAATACGAGCGAGTAACTCTCGGTGTTGGAAAGGTTTGGCTAAATAGTCATCTGCACCTAGTTCTAAGCCAAGTATCTTGTCAGCGGCATCACCTTTAGCCGTTAACATTAAAATAGGAGTTGTATGTTTTCCACCTAGTGACTTTAACAGCTCAAATCCAGTTAAGCCGGGCATCATAACGTCAAGCAGGATAAGGTTGTAACGACTATCTTTTGCTTGTTCAAGACCTGTCATGCCGTCATGGCACGTAGTAATGATAAAACCTTCAAGTGAAAGGTAGTCCTTTAGCAAACTTGTAAGTTCTCTATCGTCGTCGATGATAAGAATGTGTGGTGAAGGAGCATTTGTCATAAGTTACTGGTCGTTTTTTCTGTACCCATGGTATTTATCATAACTTAGCCTAATGCGCAAAATTTACTATTTACACAACATTTACATTGCTTTGCGTTTCTTTGCGTAGGGTTGGTTAAGATTAAGCTGTCAATCAGAAATGGAGAAATGACATGAGAGAAATTACCAAAACGTTTGTGATACTTTTAGGTTTATCATTACCCTTGCAGGTAATGAATGTAAATGCCAATCCATTGCTAAATGAAGCTGGAAAAAGCGAGGTGAAAAAGTCACATAAGAAACATCGCAGTATGCATAAGATGGCACGCTATTTAGAGTTGAGTGACGAACAAAAAACCAAGATTAAGGATATCTATCAGCAAGCACGTGAAGATAATGTTGTTTATAAAGAAAGTCGTCAAGCTTATAAAACACAATTGGAGCAAATCATGGCTGCAAAAGATTTTGATGAAGAAGCGTTTGCATCATTGCGTCAAACTTATGCGGTAACATTTAGTGAGGCTGCTCTATCCAGAGCAAAAACAAAACATGCGATATATCATACGTTAACTGAAGAGCAAAGAGAAAAACTGAAGAGCGCTAAAGGGAAGCGCAGAGCTTTATTGCATTAGGTTAAATGAAAATATCTTCGACATATGGCTCTCTACCGGCTGGCCGTTTAATTTAGCCGGTAGGAAGCGCCATTTTGACATGGCATCTCTAATTGCACTTCTAAAATAGTTTACTTTACTTTTTTTCTCGAACTCTAAGTTCTTAACACGGCCATTTTCATCAATAGTGAAGTGTACCTTGATATCTAGCTCTAATCCTCTGCGTTTTGCAGTTGATGGATAGCGAGGATCTGGCGACACAATAGCTTTAGCATTTATCAGCGCATGATCTTGGTTATTGGCCTTAGATTTAATAGCTATTGGTTCCGCAGTCTTAGCAGGTTGACCCCAATCTGTATTATATTCGTCAACTATACGAGCTTGTGGCTCTTCTATAAGTGCAGCAATATCATTTGCATATGGGTTTTTCAAACCTGAATTTGAATTTGCTGAGTCAGTTTTTTCAAAAGCAATATCAGAACTGCTTCTTTCCAACATCGGTTTGTCCAATACGATATGTGGTGCTTTGTTATTTGCTACAACGGTGTTATTTGTTGCAGCTAATTTATTAACGCTATTGCTTTTTCTACTTGTAACCTTAACTTCCAATTGTTTTTCTACGACGTTGCTTGATTTCAACAAGGTCGCTTTTTTCTCGGATATTGTTTGCTGTGCACGGGCCGTTGTTTGAAGTTCAAAAGGATTTTTTTCCGGTCGATTAAGCACAGAAACTTCTATTTTTTCAGGCTTATGTTGTTCTTGCTGTAAGGGGTTTTCCTGATTTAACAGCAAGCTAGCTAAAGAACTGTCAGATACAGATACTTTGTCAAAATTAGGCGCTAGTACCTGATCTTTAGACTGATCTGAAAAGAAAATATAACCTGATGACAAGTCGATAAATGGTAAGTTTATGTATGGTTTGGCTGCAAGAGCTAACATTGAAATAATAATTAAACTTGAAGCTAAAAACTTGCCTGAATCGTCTGTTGTAGAACAGTGATGTTGGTCAACCAGTCGAACAACTCGTTGTTTTAGGTCGCCACCAGAAGCTGCCATGGCCATTGATGGTATTGCGTTATGCCTATGTTGACGGCATAAGCTTGCGGTATCAGCTAAGGTATGTGCATAAGCAACTGCGCACCCTGCATGTTCAACGGCAATATCATCACTACAATATTCACGTTCATTTCTTATTTGTTTGGATATCCAGCGTACCGCTGGATGAAAAAACAATAAGGTTTCTACCAAAGTTTGAATAAAATTAACTAGATAATCATGGCGTCTAACATGGGCAAGTTCATGCAACAGCAGCATGTCGAGCTGTTGTGGTGTTAAGCCTGTCACCATACTCGCTGGAATAAGTACAACTGGTCTTAACCAACCTAAAGCCATAGGTACACTAGTTTTTAGTGTGATGAACAGACGGGTATTTTTGCTGGCGCCTACTTTTTCAATGAGTTGTTCAAATCGCTGTTGTAATTGATCTGAAGGTTGAACTGTACCAACTTGAGATAAACGTTTTATTTGATGTAGCTCAGTCAGCAACTTGCTGCTCAGTAACAAAACAACGGTTAGCCAAATTATCGACACATAAGGCAATGTGATCACAAATTCATCGTACCAAGCTGATTGGGTTGAATGTAATGCTGCATTTTCTAGATCGACAAAAAGATTATTACTTAAAAACAACGCAGACGAATTAATCTCTGGCTGGTAGATGTAAGTAAAAGTAGCGATAGGGGCAAGAAGGCAAGCCAACATTGCTGTACATGAGGCAAAATATCTAAACTGTACTTGTTTAAAAGATGTAAAGAGCAAGGTCAGCTTTAGAGCAAACGCGATCAAGCCACCTTGCCATATGAAATGGATCAAAGTTAGGGCTAAATGGTATAGCGTTGCGCTGTTTTCTATTAACTCTGTACTCATTGGGCAAATTTAGTTTGCGGTACTAGTCCTGCTTTTCTAATCGATTTAGTAAGTTGCGAATATCTTCGATTTCTTGCTTACTGGTGTTCTCATTCAATGCTCGCATAACTAGTTTTGACGTTGAACCGCCAAAAGCGCGAGTAATCAAATCTTTTATTAAGGAAGACTGTGTATGTGTCTCACTATTTGCCGCAGCATAAACATGTGCGCGGTTTGTTTCATCACGAATAACTAAAGATTTGTCGTGCATGATTTGTAGAATTTTTAGTACAGTAGTATAACCCGTTTTTTGGGTTTCACTAACGGCAGCATGCACTTGCCTTACTGTCGCAGGTCCTATTTTCCACAAAATATTTAATAACGTTAATTCGGCTTCGGTTGGTTTAACACCATTAGTTTCATGAGCCATTGATAGTCCTTAACACGTATTATTTTTACGAAAACTTATATATTAAATCTTATTTTATTACGAATATAATCGTATCTCTTGTGGAATAAATGAGCAACCTAAAATGTGCAAAAATATTCATAAATTTTTCATGTTCAGTTAATCAAAGTAAAAAAATTAATAATTTACAATGACCTACTTTTATTTGAATGTTTGTAATTTCTGTCGGATTGAGGCTGGCCAATTAGTAAAAATCCCATCTACGCCGTACTCAATACAACGTTGAATATCGTAGTTTTCATCTACAGTATACACGTTTACCTTGATACCTATGTTTTGAGCCGACTGCACCAACTCGCTATTTACTGCACTAATGTCAACATTCAAGTAGTTTACGGGTAAGGCGGTTAGCAAGCCAATAACATTGATTGGCAGGTGAGCAATGAGGGCGCCGTATTCATAGGTAGGCATTAGCTGTTTACAATGGACAAGCAGCTTATGATTAAAAGAAGAAATAATAACGTCACGACTCGGTAAATTAAAATTCTTACTATATTTTTCTAAAATCGATTTTAATGCGGTCAGTTCACTATCAATAACGTGACTATCAGCGTTGTATGATTTTAGTTCAATGTTTACCGGTACTCTGCCTGCAATGCATTGTAATACCTGTTGAAGGTTTGTAATGAACTGTTCTTGACCTAAAGAGTAGTTTAATATTTCATCTATGGTACAAGATTGAATAGGTCTCTTATTATTAGATTCATTAGGTAGATAGTGGTCATGCATGACAACGTATTGACCACTGGATTCATGAAAATGCACGTCCAGCTCTATGGCATCGGCTTGTTGTAAGATCGCGTTCTCAAAAGCAAGCAATGAATTTTCAGGAAATTCACCGCTTGCTCCACGATGAGCAATTATTTTTACAGAAAGAGCGTTACTCTTTAATGTATCCATAAGTTTCGCCTAGACGAGTTACTGTTTCAGGACCAGCATTGGGCTCAAAATCAATCATTCCAGGTGCAAAAGTTGTGATCACAGTTGAACCCAGTTTAAATCGACCCATTTCATCTCCCTTTTTGAAGTGAATAGCCGTTGGCCCATCAGCAGGGTATTGCCATTTAAAGATGTCTTTACCTGCTGGTGGCGTGATGGTTCCAGCCCAAGTTGTTTCAATACTAGCAACAATAGTAGCACCAACTAACACCATTGCCATTTCACCATGTGCTGTGTCAAATATAGCAACAACTCGTTCATTGCGAGAAAACAAATTAGGTACATTTTTCGCCGTTAATGGATTTACTGAAAACAGCTCGCCTGGTACGTAAATCATTTCACGTAAGGTCGCGTCAATAGGCATATGAATTCTGTGATAATCTTTGGGAGCAAGATAAATACAGGAAAACTTACCGTTTTGGTAAGGTTTCGCTGTTTGTTCATCACCGCCTAGTAAGCCAGCTAGACTATAATTAAACCCCTTTGCTTGAATCAACTGACCGTCAACGATATCTCCTTGCTGGCTAATAGCACCATCAACTGGATAACACACTTCTTTAGGATCTGGATTTATGCTTCGAGCGCCTTCTTCCAGCTCTCGAGTGAAAAAGTCATTAAACGTTTTAAAATCTTTTGCTTCTTTTAGCTTGGCTTCTGCCATATTAATATTGTAAGCCTTAATAAACCACTCTATAGCTCTAGTGGTTAACCAACCAGCTTCTGCCGCGGCAAATTTGCCGACTAAACGAGATAAGGCATGTTTTGGCATGGCGTATTGCAAGGCAATTTTTACTTTATCTAATGACACGCATTTTTTCCTTAGGTTAATTAAATCGTGAAGTTAATGTATTACTGTTGAGACTGTCGAGAATTCGTTGAAAACTTGCCAATCGCTCGGGGTGTATTTGCCCTTGTTCTGCGGCTGCAACAAGTGCACAACCGGGATCTGTTTGATGTTTACAATCGCGAAATTTACAGCCGCCCAAATAATCGGCAAATTCGATAAAACCTCGATACACTTGTTCTGGGGTTAAATGCCATAAACCAAACTCCCGAATACCAGGAGAATCAATTAGATCTCCACCATTTTCAAAATGATACAAGCGAGCTACCGTTGTTGTATGCTGCCCTAACCCTGAATTCTCAGATACTTCTTGCGTAATAACTTGTGCTTCTGGTAGTAAAGAGTTTGTAAGTGTTGACTTACCAACGCCCGATTGACCAACAAAAATACTGGTACTGTTTGATAAAATTTCTTTTAGTTGCTCAATACCTTGCTTTGTTTGATTTGAAAGATACAGTATTTGATAGCCTATATCGCGATAAATTTGTAACTGTTCTTCAATTAGCTCTTCTAACTCATCAGAAAGTAAGTCTATTTTATTTAATAATATTAATGGCTTTATGCCTGTTTGTTCGGCAGCAACTAAGTAGCGGTCAATAATATCGGCATTAAATGCCGGTAATACAGAACTAACAATAATGATTTGATCGATATTAGCTGCGATAGGTTTTAAGCCATCATAAACATCTGGGCGAGACAGCATTGAATGTCTCTCTTCCACGGCCTCAATAACGCCTGAAACTGTGTGTTGTGTTTCTTTGCCTTGGCGCCATATCACACGATCACCACAAACAAGGGAATCGACAGAGCGTCGAATATTACAACGAAAAATAGTCCCGCTTTCGTCTTCTACGTCTGCGTGTTGGCCAAACCGACTGATCACTACGCCAGGCTGTGCACTGCCAAGCTCATCATCTTGCCAGTGTACTGATTCTGTTCTTTGTCTGATTTTTTTGGCCTGATTGGCTTTAATTCGACGCTGTTGGCCTTTTGTGAGTTTTTTAGCTTTTGCCACTAGAATTTTTCATTATGGTTGCAGTTAATATATAGTTGATTAGAGAACAAAGTGTTTCAATCAAAACAGTTTGTCACGTATTATACGTAGAATTTTATATTTCAGCTATCACTTGTCGACAACTGATAAATTGACCAGTGTAGAAGTTAAGGGAAGTGTATGTCTTCAAATGAGACAAATTTGGTCTGGTTGGATCTGGAAATGACAGGGTTAGATCCCGAAGACGATGTTATTTTAGAAATTGCCACCATAGTGACAGATAGTCATTTAAATATCATTGCTGAAGGACCAGTGTTTGCCATTCATCAGTCCAACGATGTGTTAGATAATATGAACCCATGGTGTATTGAAACTCATGGTAAGTCAGGTTTAACTCAAAGGTGCCGTGAAAGCGATGTCAGTTTAGCTGCGGCAGAAAAAGCAACGTTAGCTTTTTTATTGCAACATGTACCTGCAGGTGCTTCACCGATGTGCGGTAATAGCATTGGCCAAGATAGGCGATTTATTAATAAATACATGCCTGATTTTGAAAAGTTTTTTCATTATAGAAATCTAGATGTGAGTACTGTTAAAGAGTTAGCAAGACGCTGGAAGCCCGAAGTTTTGAATCGGGTGTCTAAATCAGGTGTGCACTTAGCACTAGATGATATTCGAGAATCTATCGAAGAGCTCAAAGTATATAGAGAACACTTTTTTAAGCTGTAGCTTTAATAGCACTTGATAATAAAAGCACGACAAGTGCTTTTTTATTTGATAGGGTTTAGAGGTCAGACCAGTAAAAAGAAAAAATATCATGACTAATAAACTTGCAAGGTTAATTAATCGACTCAACAAACTGCCGTTTTCTCTAAGACGCTTTCTAGTAACTAAAGCTTTTTGTTCAAAAGTTAAATATGCTGGAACAACGGGTATCGTCATTGAAAAATTGACAGTAAATGAGGCAATACTTTTATTAAAGAACAGAAAAAAAGTACAAAACCACATTGGTGGTGTTCACGCTATTGCTGCCGCTGTACTTGCTGAATCCGCGACAGGTGTTGTTTTTGGCATGAATGTCCGAGATGATTGTTTACCGCTGTTAAAAACAATGACTATCAATTACAAGCGTCGCATGCAAGGAGATCTAACCGCAATAGCTCATATCACAGGCGAACAGCAACAACAGCTATCGTCATCTCTTAAGGGGGAAATGCTCATTAAAGTTGAAATTCATGATGAGTCAGGTGAGCAACCGTTAGAGTGCCACATGGAATGGGCTTGGATAGAAAAACGCCGTTAAATATAGGTGAACAGATAAAAGGCTTTGATAATCGAATAGAATTCCATACACTGTAAGCTAAAAATAACACTCACTAAATTGCCCACTTATAATGGGTCAATAAATAGAAATATGGATCCCTCTATTCCTTTACATAAACAGCTATCAAGCAAAATAGGCGTTATTTTGGTGCTGTTTTCTTCAGTTATCGCGTTTTTATGTTATCTGCTATATTCCCGAGAGTTAGATGTCGACAAGTTTATTATGCAGATCCAGCCTGAGCTTAGATCGTATAGTGAATTGAATCGACGAGCATGGCAAATAAATGCAGATTACTCGCAGCTTGTTACAAGTACTAGCGCTCCAGATGTTTTAGTGCTGCACCAAAAAATACAAGCGAACAGCTTAGATATTAAAAACTTATCTACTATAGGTAAGTCTGAACTCCTTCAAATCGATGATCGTCTTGAACAACTTTATTTATCGGTAAATGGATTAGCTGAAAACTCTGAACGCAACGCTTTGCTTAAAAGAAGCGTTTTGTTGCAATTACGTTTGTCACTAAACGAAATTGACTTGTCAATTAAACAAAAACAACCTCAGGCCGAAAAGTTATATCAACAAATTATCACTGATAAGGTGTCAGACCGCGTGACAGTTTCACGTGCAAAAGCACATTTAGTGTTATCTAAAGAGTTAACCGACCTAATATCCACGCGTGAAGCTTTAAATAACTTGCTGGTCACTTTTGATAACCTCAATCTACAAACTAACCTCGATGAATTTAACTATCAAAGCCAGCAAATTGAGCAAGTGCTCTTAAATTGGATGGCACATTGGCAAAATGATCAGCAGTTAACTGACGCTGATAATAAATTGTTATTGGTATTTTCAACACTGCAAGGCTTATTGTTTGAAGAACAACATACTATAGCCAAATGGCGAGGACACATTCGCGTCGCAAGCGAGTATTTTGGAGAAATGCAAAGCATTTATCATGATATAAACCAAGTGATTGGTAAGATGAAGGCAGCTGATTTTGAGCTGCAAAACTTGCCAGGCATATTGAACGACATTCCTTACACCTCAGGCCGACATTCAAGGGAAATGTATTATATGTCTACTTTGGCCTTGGCGAGTGTCTTTTTCCTTTTAGGTTGTTTGTTAGCTTATAGAATTTACTTGTCTATTAAACGTCATGGTGAATCGATGAGACAAGTAACAGGGAGCTTTTTGACTAAAGAGGCTTTAGATGACAGTGTATTGTGGAATCGAGATTTAAATGAGTTGGCAGAAAACATAAAGACTGTCGAACAACCCGAACATACTGAAGTTGAATATCAATCGTTATCCGATAAATTTGAGCAATCAGCACAAGACTTGTATGAACTGGCTCATATAGCTTTATTTACATCGTCCTCCCTACCGATAGTTTTGAATGATAATGCAAAGAAATTACTTTTTTCTGGTGCCCCTCAAGTTAAAGATAATTGGGGAAAAGCATTTGATAAAAATGCACGAAATGTAATTTTTCAATGTTTGCGTCGTGCGTTAAATAACGAGAAACAGGTACATTGTTTTGTTGAAAATGTGTGGTCGTCTCCCCTACAAATATCGCTAACATTAAAGGCCAACCAGGTCCATGGTGTGATTATTGATCAAAGATCAATGATTGAAGAATTTCAGCCAATACGACAAGAACTGCAAGTTGCACGAGAAAACCAAGTTTCTTTATACCAAGATAACTTGATGCAACTCGAAGAGATAAATCAAGCAATATCGAGAGCTATGGTGCAAGCTCAAAATCCAAATAAGAGTTTTGAAGATATTTGTCAGCAATCTTATCGCCAGCAAGCAAAATTACTTGAATGGAGTGAACAGGCACTTTTATTGGCAAAAGCAAAACAACCAACAGCGGCAAATTTATTAAATGCTAATCTGATGGACTTGTTACAGGTGTGCTCATACAACACGGTAGCTGCACTTAAATCTCAACGGTTAAGAATTTTATTTGAGATTGAGCAGGATTTAAAAACAAATGTAAAAGTTGCTCAGCCTTATTTTAGTTATTGTATTGCCACTTTGATGAATATTGTGTTGAAAGAGCAGCTGGCGGCAACCCTAGTGGTTAAAGCAGAGTTGCTTGATGTCAACCCAGGCCAACAACGTGTTAAGTTGTCTTTGCAAGTAATGCAAAAATATAACAAAGGCGCTCTTCCTGAATTAGTTCAATTATTATTGAAGCCTCAATATGCTCAAAGTCCAATGCTAATTAAATCTCTGTTTACTGGGCTGCAACTTATCCATGGCGAAGTAGAGTCAACAGAAACTAAAGACTATGGCTATGAAGTCGTTTGCCAATTACCGATAGCAATTTCAGAGCAAAAAGATAATAAACAGCTACCCTCTGTCGATTATTCCAATAGACAAATATTCTTAGCTGCGCCCAACGAGCAATTGGCAGAATCACTTAGTGATGAGATCAACGCTAATAATGGTCGAGTTGAAAAGTTTTTTAGTGCTGAACATTTGCTCAAGGCATTGCATATTAAAGCGCTGCAAGCTCAACCGGTAGCTGCCGTTGTTGTTGCTCCCGAGATTTATAAAACAGATCAAGATGGCATTGTTCAGCATTTAGAAGGGCTGCCAAGCGCTATAAGACCAAAACTATTTGTTCTTCAGTCACTCTTTGGAAAGCATATTTCGAGACAGGGGGTTTTTAGCTTTCCAGATTCATGTTTTTATCTGCACGAATTTGCGTTAGCGCTCGATAATTTGATTCAAAGCGATGTTATAAATAACAAAGTAATTTTTGAACAAAGTTACCAAAATTATCATTTTAGAAAATCCAACATTCAGCTGTTATTGGTCATCAAAAACGTTACAAAACATAGTGAACTTATTGCGCAGTTACATTGGTTGGGACTGCAAGTTAATGTTGAAGTTGATACTGACATGGCGCAACAATTGTGGAAAAGTGGCCGTTATCAACTACTAGTGACCGACCTTGAATTTGATCCGTTTGTTGATATGAATGTGGGTAAACCGCTTTATCGAGGTGTGTTTTTACTCAATGAAGAACTGAGTATTAAAGAACGACCGAAGCACCTAGCGCACTGGAAGATTGAGCACTTACCAAGTATTAATCAAGTGGACAGCCTAGTCGATGTATTACAACCTTGGTTAACTAAATTATCTCAAGTAGCGGTATTGACTGACAATAAAGTCAAAGTTCATCAGCCTAGCATTTCAACAAATGAGCCTGCGGAAAAGCAATTAGCAGCGTTAGAACTAGATCCAGCGCATAATGAGGAAACTAACGACAAAGCATTTAATTTAGCAGGCTTTGCTAAGAATCAAGGCTCAGCTGAACTAGCGGCCTTTATGTTAGATGAATATTTATTGCAGTTAGAACAGACATTGTCGCAGCTAGAAGAAACTAGTGTTGAGCAGGTAGAGCAAGCTCAATTACATATTGACGAACTGCGCATCATTGCGCGCATTTTGACCGCTGAAGATTTTAAACTTGCAGTAAATGAATGTCAGCAAACATTAAATGATGCAAATCAATCAGCATTTGAACATGCCACGCTGCAGCTGCGTGCAGAGTTAGGATTAATACAAGCTTATAGTTTGGCTATATAGAAGTTATGAATTTAGAGAATGAAACTCCCAGCCCTTGTGTGCGTAAATGTTGCTTAAATGAAAACGACATATGTTTAGGATGCTTTCGCCACATTGATGAAATTGTCGGCTGGAGCAAAATGACAGAAATAGAAAAACGTAAGATTATCGAAAATTGTAATCTGCGTGAGCAAAAAGAAAAATAACACTACACTTAATGTGTCTAATAATATAAGCAAAAAGTATGGAACCATCTGTTAAACACTTTTTTGATAGCTACGAAGATCTGCAGGTATTGGTGATTGATGACAATACATTGATTCATGACACCATGAAAAAAGCTTTTTATGACGTGGGAATAAGAGAAGTTCGTTGTGCACAAAATGCATATTATGGTTTGAGGCTTTGCAATGACATGCAGTTTCAAGTGGTGATTTGTGCGTTTAATGTCAACAGTGACAAAGATGGTTTTCACCTGCTGGAAGAACTTAAATTTAAAGGACATGTTACTAAACGAACAGTAGTTATTTTCTTAAGTACGGAAACGAGTGAAGCAATCGTTAACTCAATTATTGAGTTACAACCTGATGACTTTTGGGTGAAACCTTTAACACCTAAGTACGTTAAAGAGCGGTTAGCACAAACCTTAAAAGTTAAAAGTCATCTGTACAACATGTACCAAGCTATTGACCGTAAAGAGTATTCGAAAGTTATTTATTTTGCTGACAGGCATTTGCAAAATAAAGCGATAAAAAGTTTACATCCAAATATTTTGAGAATGCGGGGTGAAGCTTTACAAAGCCTTTTAGAATTTGAAGAGGCGCAGAAGTTTTACCAAAGTTTGTTAAAAAAATTCAAGTTTGGTTGGGTCTATTTGGGTTATGTTCGTGCACTTTTAAAACAGGGCAGAATCGATGAAATAAACGACCTAATAAAGACGTTATCTGATAAACCGGATACTCGATTTGCTATGCACGATCTGCTTGCTCAATACCATATTGAACATGAAGAATTTGAGCAAGCGTACGAAGAAATTAAAAAGGCGGCGGCACTTTCTCCTCGTAATATTGACCGAAATAAAAAGTCTTGGGATCTTGCTAGGCTAAACCATGATCATATAGGTCAATATCAGGCGACAAAAAGCATTGTGAGCAATGCTAAGAACTCGATTCATGAATCGCCAATGTTAGTGCTTAATGTGATAAGAGCTGGTATTGATTTGGCTTTGACTATTACCGATGGAAGTGCCGACAAATTGCTTCAGCAAACTGATCATTATATTCAACAGTTGTGTGAAGATTATAAAGAAGCCAGCGAATTTAAAGAACAAATTACGGTAGTAAAGGCGCGATTACTTAAAGCTCGGAATCAAACCAAGCTTGCACTGCGCTTGGTTGAAAATCAAGTATCACTCAGGCCGACACCTGATTTGGAAGATAACTTAGATAAAGTAAAGGTTTTTCATGAGTTGGGTATGCGTGAAGAGGCGATGTTTTTGCTCGAGGCAATTAAGAATCAAATCTCGGGTGACTCGTTGACAAGTTTGGTGGTTAGTCGGTATGTTGAACAGGAAATTGACGAGCGCAGTCAAATCCATTTCACGCCAAAACAGCTGCACGAAATGGCGCTTGAGCATTTTCAAAAAGGACGTGCAAAACCAGCACTCGATACGGTTTTACAAGCAATTCAGCTGGCGCCAAACAGTGTCAGATTCTCGATCAGTTTATTAAAAATTATGATCGCACTTAAAGAAGAAGATGTATTATCAGAGCAAGATTACCAATATGCTGATAAGGCGCTTGCTCTGTTTGATAAATCCAAGATTGATGGCAAAACTGAGGAAGTGATAAAGCCATTGAAAGAAGCTTGGTTGGCTTTTTTTAGAAACCCACAAGATAACCAAAATGAAAAATAACTCGGGGGCAACTAAGCGTCTCTTGGCAATCCTTTTTCAATTGAGCGCACAAGTCTTGCGGTGAGCCGTTCATTTAATGAAACATCAATCAGTTGCTGCTTCGCTTTTAGTTGCTCAATTGCCCATTGGATATGTTCATCAACCATAGGGCTTACTTTATTTAGTGCTGATGTTAAGCTAGTTAAGGCCTGCTCAGAGTAATCACCATTGCCAATCGCCACAGCAATATTACGTTGCCAACATTCAAAGCCAATTCTTCTGATCGGAGATCCTTCGGTTTTTGATAAAAACTCTTTTTCGCTCCAATGAAACAGGGTTAACAAGCTGGTATCGTCGAGTTGTTGTCGAGCTTGAAAGTCACTTTCTACTGATAGTTTGGCAAATTTATTCCATGGACAGATCAGTTGGCAATCATCACAGCCATATACTCGATTGCCTATGAGTGCTCTATATTGCTCTGGAATTGATGCTCTATTTTCAATAGTAAGGTAAGAGATACACTTTCGTGCATCAACTACATAAGGTTCAACAATGGCTTGGGTTGGGCAAATTTTTATGCACGCGACACATGAGCCACATTGATGAGCAACAGGTGCGTCAACGGGTAAAGGAATGTTAACTAACAGTTCACCTAAAAAAAACCAAGAGCCAGCCTCTTTACTCAGTATCAACGAATGTTTGCCTGTCCAGCCTAAACCTGCCTTTTCAGCCAAAGGGCGTTCAAGGATTGGTGCTGAGTCAACAAACGGACGGTACTCTAAAGTATCGCAGTGTAGCTTTATTTTCTCGCCCAATTGTTTTAGTCGTTTACGCATTAACTTATGGTAGTCGCGTCCAAGAGCATAACGACTAACATAGGCTTTATTTTTGTTTTTTAACGTAGCTGCAAATTTAGCATCAGTGGGTAGATAATCCATTCTGACACTGATCACGCGAAGTGTTCCCGGAACAAGTTGCTCTGGGTGAAAACGCATTTCTTCATGGCGAGACATATATTCCATGTCACCATGGTAGTTATTTTTCAGCCAGCTGGTAAAATCGTCTTTATGTTCAGACAGATCGATATCGCTTATCCCAATATCGGCAAAGCCAAGTTCTTGACCCCAACACTTGATTTTTTCCGCTAATTCTTGATAGTTGATAGTTGATACTGCCATCTAAAAGTTAAAATATTATGCCAGTTTGTAAATTATTAGACAGTTTACCACAAAGCGCTTACAGCGCGACACAAGTGCTAGAACACGAAGGTGAAATAGCCGAAAAAGTAGGGATTTCGCTTTACCGACTTATGGAAAAAGCCGGCTCATCATTTTTTAACCATGTGCGAAAAATGATGCCAGGTTTAACTAACTTATTAGTTGTTTGTGGCAAAGGAAATAATGGTGGCGACGGTTTTGTGATTGCTCGTTTAGCATATGAAGCTGGAATAAAAGTGACTGTTTATTTCTGCAGTGAAGCCGATGAATTAAAAGGTGATGCGCTCAAGGCCTTTGAAAAATTGCAAAAAACCAATATTAGCGTGCTTTATCAAAGTGAAATGCAGCTAACGCCACACTTTTTATCCGACAACAACTTTGATCTTGTCGTCGACGCACTGTTTGGTATTGGCTATCAAGGAGATATGGCTGAACCGCTAGCGACAGCGGTTAATGTACTAAATCACGTTGATATTCCAGTGTTTAGTGTGGATGTACCATCAGGATTAGAAGCCAGTACCGGGCACGTACCAACAACTGCTGTAATAGCTGATCAAACCGTCACTTTTATTGTTGCTAAACAAGGTTTGTTGTCTGGACAAGCCGCTAAACATGTTGGTGAACTATTCCTATCATCATTGTCACTCAACGATGATTTTCAGTACAGTATACTTGAAAGTGCCGCCATTCAAGGTGGCGAATTTATTCCTAAAAAGCCTCAGCGCAATGAAGCAAGTCACAAGGGGCATATCGGTTTATTACTTGCCATTGGTAGCAACCAAGGTTTGCCAGGTGCAATTCGCTTGGCGAGTGAATCTGCATTGCGTTCAGGAGCGGCTTTGGTTGCCGTGAGTTGTCATCAAGACAATCAACAATTGGTGTTAAACGGGCGTCCTGAGTTGATGTTAGCACCTGATAGTGCAGATAAGTTATTAGACAGTCCGTTTTTTGAAAAGGCTAAAGTACTACTAATTGGGCCGGGCTTAGGGCAATCTCCGTGGTCAAAAGCTTTATTTGATCTAGTTATCAACAGCAACAAGCAACTAGTGCTTGATGCCGATGCACTTCAACTTTTAGCACAACACCCTCATAAACGTGATGACTGGGTGTTAACACCACATCCAGGAGAAGCCGCAAGATTATTAGGCTGTACTGTTCAAGAAATTGAATCTGACCGATTTGCAGCGATAAATCGTATTGTTGAGCAGTACGGTGGTATCTGCGTTCTTAAAGGAGCAGGCTCTTTGATAGCTGATGCTAACAACTTATGGATTAATACATCTGGTAATTCAGGCATGGCGACAGGTGGCATGGGCGATGTATTGTCAGGTATAATTGCCGCGCTTATGATGCAGCTAGATCATGCTATTGATGCTACTCGACTCGCGGTATTTTTGCATGGTAAAGCTGCTGACAAAGTGGCAAAGGAAAAAGGGAAAATTGGTATGTTAGCCAGTGATTTATACCCTTATATTCAACAACTTTTAAACGAAAATGAAATGTAATCTATGAGTGATATTCTAGCCGAATTTAACCAATCATTGGCGGATGAAAACGCTACTGTGAATTTGGGTAATCGCATCGCTAATGCTATTAAAAATGAACTAAAACAGGGGATTGTCGTCTATTTAAATGGTGATTTGGGGGCCGGAAAAACCACGCTGACACGCGGCTTTATACAGGGCTTAGGGCATTCAGGTAAGGTTAAAAGTCCAACTTATACATTAGTAGAGCCATACGACCTAGGGCAATGGCAGGCTTATCATTTTGATTTGTACAGGCTAGCTGATCCTGAGGAACTAGAATTCATGGGAATTCGCGATTATTTTTCAGCACAAGCTTCGTGTTTTGTTGAATGGCCTGAAAAAGGTGCTGGCGTATTGCCAAATGCTGATATTACATTGAACTTGAGTTACCAAGGACAAGCCCGGGCTGTTGAAATGTTAGCCCACACTTCCAAAGGACAAAGTCTTTTGGCACTATTAGAGCAAGATTAAAACGAGGATTAGTTACCGATGCAGTTGTGTGTTGCGCATCTACGTATTTTTATCGCAGTAATTGCGTTAGCGATTAGTCAGTATGCGTTTGCAAAGAACTCAATTGATGGTGTGAGGGTTTGGCCTTCACCCGAAAACACCCGTGTGGTATTTGACCTAAAATCAACCCCCGAGTTTACATATTTTTCGCTGACCAACCCTCAGCGGTTGGTGATTGATTTTAAAGATACACAAAATGTTGCATCGCTAAGAAATTTACTTGCAAAAGATAAACGCATTAAAAATATTCGCTTGTCTTCACCTAAAGAGAAAAATTCAACACGTTTGGTGCTCGACTTAACAGAAGCATATCAACTAAACGTGTTTGCATTGGCGCCAGCAGGGCAGTACGGTGACCGATTAGTAGTCGATTTATACGATAAAGATCGAGTAGCTCAAAAAGATACTCCAACAATAAACAACAAAAGAGATATTGTTATTGCAGTTGTTGCGGGGCACGGTGGTGAAGATCCAGGTTCCATTGGACCTCGTGGAACATATGAAAAACATGTAACCTTGAAGATCGCTAAAAAGTTAACTGCGCTTATTAATAAACAACCGGGTTTAAAAGCTGTAATGGTGAGAACGGGCGACTACTATGTTAACCACAATCGTAAAACGGTGATTGCAAGAAAGCATAAAGCTGATTTATTGGTTTCAATACACGCCGATGCTTTTACGTCTCCTCAACCTAGTGGTGCTTCTGTGCTAGTACAGTCGAGTCGCAGAGCTCACTCAGAATTTACCCGTTGGATCGCTAATAGACAAGAAGAGTCTGAATTGTTAGGTGGAGCAGGTGAGACTATCAAAATGACAGAAGATCATAACCTTGCGCTAACACTAGCAGACATGAAAAAAGAATACACTATGGAAAGTAGCTACACCTTTGCCGAGCATGTTTTACGAGAACTGAAAAAAGTGACTAAACTGCATAAAAAAAGGCCAGAAGGTTTAAGTTTAGCTGTTTTGAAGTCTTCTGATATTCCTAGCGTGTTGATCGAAACAGGTTTTATTTCAAATCCTGGCGAGGAAAAGCGATTAAACTCAAGCGCTCATCAACAAAAGCTTGCCAGAGCTATTTTTAACTCAATCGACAGTTACTTTAGCTCCAACGCTCCAAGTGGTACTTATTATGCTTCGCAAGGGTACCGTCAGCACAAAATTAGTCGTGGTGAGTCTCTTTCTGTCGTTGCTCATCGGTATAATGTTTCCGTCGGTAAAATTAAATCGCTAAACAATTTATCATCTGACGTTGTTCACATCGGACAAACATTAAAAATTCCCCGCGCGGATTAAGTTATGACCATTCAAATTCTTCCTGCTCGTCTCGCCAACCAAATAGCCGCTGGCGAGGTAGTAGAGCGTCCTGCATCTGTAGTAAAAGAGCTTGTTGAAAACAGCTTAGATGCTGGCGCAACTATTATCAAAATAGAAATAGAAAAAGGCGGCGCAAAACGAATAAGAATTTCAGACAATGGTTCAGGCATTGCTAAAGATGAATTAACACTTGCTCTAAGTCGCCATGCTACAAGTAAAATAAAAGATTTAGACGACTTAGAGGGAATTTCATCGCTAGGGTTTCGTGGTGAGGCACTAGCCAGTATTAGCTCGGTTTCTCGACTGACTTTAACATCAAAACCTGAAGCGCAAGAGGAAGCTTGGCAGGCTCAAGCATTTGGCAGAGATATGGAAGTAACTGTGCAGCCAGCAGCTCATGGTAATGGAACAACAATTGATGTGGTCGATTTGTTCTTTAATACACCTGCTAGAAGAAAGTTTCTACGGACGGAAAAAACCGAGTTTTCTCATATTGAAGAAGTGATTAAGCGCATCGCGCTTGCTAAGTTCAATGTCGCATTTACCTTAGTTCATAACAGTAAAGTTGTTAAACAGTTCCGCTTGGCTGATACACCTCAAAAGCAGGCAAAAAGAGTGGCTCAAGTATGTGGTAATGGTTTTATCGAACATGCACATGAAGTGTATTGTCAACATGATGGGTTAACCTTGTCTGGGTGGATCGCTTCACCACAATTTAGTCGCAGCCAAAATGATCTATGTTATAGCTACGTAAATGGCCGAATGATGCGAGATAAGCTGATTAATCATGCTATACGGCAAGCTTATCAAGACATGTTGCCGGCTGACCATTACCCTGCTTTTGTCTTGTTTTTGGAGCTAAATGTTAAAGATGTTGATGTCAATGTGCATCCGGCAAAACATGAGGTCAGGTTTCATCATGGCCGCTATATTCACGACTTTATTTATTCTATTTGTCACAAAACCTTAGTTGAGCAAGCAATGCCTGCTTTTGCAGAAGTGGTTGAACACTCGACTAGTGATTATTTAGCGCAAGAGTCAACCTCTGCTGAATATCAAGCTGTTGCACAAGCAACTGAACAAGTTCAAGATTATATTCAACCGCTTAGAAGTAACGCTGCTTTTGCCAGTGGCTATTCATCAGCGAGCTCGCATCGAGGCAACTTTGATGCAAGTAAGCCGTCCTCGCAAGAGAAAACAGCATATAGTGCGTTAATGAGCACGCCTTATTTTACACTTGGGCGGGAAAGTGATCACAATGACAATTCACAAAGCTGCCCATGGGTGCTTTTTCCACCTTGTTATGCCATATATTCAGATGAAGAGAACTGTCGTCTTTTATCACTAAAAAAGTTGAGCCAATTTATAGCTATAAAACGCATTGAACAGATGTGGCCAACAGGCATTACCAGTCAACCATTATTGCTGCCAGTAAAACTTAACCTTAGTGCTGAGCTAGTTAACTTTGTTAAAACACATGAGTTAGAAATGCAGAAGATTGGCATTCATTTACAAGTTGTTGCAAAAAACCAACTAATCATCAGGCAATATCCTGCCATATTAAGACAAAAAGACGTAACCTCTAGTTTTATTGCAGTAGTTGAGTGTTTGTATCAACTTACACAAATAGATGGGCTTAACGACAGTTATTTACAACAAGCACTGGCAAGTCAATTAGCGACATCAGAGTTTACTCAGCAAAATATGCTCATGCTTTATCAGGAGAGCAGATTGCTGGATAAAAAACAAATAAACGAAGAATTGACCTTGAATTCAACTATAATTGACCTTACATCGTCAATACAGCAGTTAGATAGTTAAATAAAAGTGGCAAAAACGTCGTCTGAACAAAAACTACCGCCAGTGATTTGCCTTATGGGGCCAACAGCGTCAGGCAAGACGGCTTTAGCATTTCAGTTGCATGATCAACTGCCATGCGATATTGTCAGTGTTGATTCTGCTTTGGTTTACCGAGATATGGATATTGGTACGGCAAAACCCACTCAGGAAGAGTTGGCATCTTACCCGCACCGATTAATTGATATCAAAGACCCTAGCGAGAGCTACTCGGCTGCCGAATTTTGTAAAGATGCTTTGGCTGAAATAGCTGAGATTCGTGCAAAAGGCAGAATTCCGCTGCTTGTTGGCGGTACAATGATGTACTTTAAAAGTTTGGTAGAGGGAATATCACCACTACCTGAAGCAGATGCCAATGTGCGTGCTGAAATAGAGAAGCAAGCGCAAGATAGAGGATGGCAAGCTTTACATGATGAATTGGGTTTAGTTGATCCTGTATCGGCAAAGCGAATTCACCCGAACGACCCTCAGCGGTTAACACGTGCTTTAGAAGTTTTTCGACTTACTGGAAAAACACTAACACAGTTAACTGATATAAAAGGAGAAACCTTAAAGGGGGACGTACTACAATTTGCAATTGCGCCAAAAGAAAGGGCGGATTTGCATGCTCGAATTGCATTGCGATATGAACAAATGATCGCTCAGGGGTTCGAACAAGAGGTTGTTAAACTTAAACAACGAAATGATTTACATGAAAATTTACCGTCAATTCGTTGTGTAGGTTATCGACAAATGTGGCAATATTTAAATGGTGAATATAGTCACGAAGACATGGTGTTTAAAGGGATTTGTGCTACACGCCAACTAGCGAAACGTCAGTTAACCTGGTTGCGTAATTGGCCAAATTTGCAATGGCTTGACATGGAAAGTGAAGACAATCTTCAACAAATTGTTCAAGCGTTAAGCAAACTATAAACATTAATGTATAATTAGGTTTAATGGTTAGTTACTTCAAGCTCGCTGTACTATCCAGAATGACATACATTTTATTTTGACAACAATAACAAAAGGGGCCTAATAATGGCAAAGGGGCAATCTTTACAAGACCCATTTTTAAATGCGTTACGTCGCGATCGCATACCTGTAGCAATTTACTTAGTAAATGGTATTAAATTACAAGGACAAGTAGAGTCGTTTGATCAATTCGTTATTTTACTTAAAAATACCGTTAGTCAAATGGTCTACAAACATGCCATTTCTACAGTTGTTCCTGCTCGCGCAGTGAATACTGCACCTCAAACACCACAAGGTGGTTTTAACCAACCAATGGAAAGTCAAGATTAATGACTAAACAAAGTATTGTTTGGAGTTGCTCATTTGTTTGATCGTTTTCAAGCAGGTGAGCAGGCGATACTTGTTCATGTAGATTTTCCAGATGAAAATGCTCGCGAAGACCTTCAAGAATTTGAAATGCTTGTTGGTTCTGCGGGTATTGATTCCCTGTGTGTGATTACCGGTAAACGAAATAGCCCCCACCCAAAGTATTTTGTTGGTAGCGGTAAAGCAGAGGAAATTGCCGAGGCGGTAAAGCTATATGATGCTAACGTTATCCTGTTTAATCATAGCCTATCGCCTTCTCAAGAAAAAAATATTGAAGCTTTGTGTCAATGTCGAGTCGTCGACAGGACTACACTTATTCTTGATATTTTTGCGCAACGAGCGCGCACTCATGAAGGTAAATTACAAGTAGAGTTAGCGCAACTCAAACATATTAGCACTCGCCTCATCAGAGGTTGGACTCACCTTGAACGCCAAAAAGGTGGTATTGGCCTTCGTGGTCCTGGTGAAACTCAGCTTGAAACCGATAGACGTTTATTACGAGAGCGGATGGTTAATATTCGCAAACGTTTAGAGAAAGTTGAAAAACAGCGTCAACAAGGCAGACGAGCACGTAATCGCGCAGAAATACCTACTGTGTCACTTGTTGGCTATACCAATGCTGGCAAATCGACCTTATTTAATCAGATAACTGAGGCTGGCGTTTATGCGGCCGACCAACTATTTGCTACCTTAGATCCAACATTGCGTCGAATAGAGGTTGAAAATGTTGGGCCTGTTATTCTAGCGGACACTGTTGGGTTTATTCGTCACTTACCTCACGACTTAGTTGCCGCGTTTAAGGCGACATTAACCGAAACTAGAGAAGCAGACCTACTTATTCACGTCATTGATATCGCAGATGAAAGGCGCGCTGAAAATATTGAGCAAGTACAAGCGGTATTGAATGAAATTGAAGCCGGTGACGTACCGCAACTCCTAGTTTGTAATAAAATAGATAAACTAGAAGACTTCTCACCTCGTATAGACAGAGATGATAACCAATTGCCTTCACGAGTTTGGTTGTCGGCACAGCAAGGTACAGGTGCGGATTTGTTATTTGCTGCATTAACAGAGCGTTTGGCAAAGCAAATAGTCAAGCATAACTTGAAGATACCACCAGCATTCGGTAGGTTGCGTGGTAAGTTGTATCAACTAAATTGTATTTCTGATGAGCAGTATGACGAGCAAGGTAACTGCTTATTAAAGATAAAAATGCCTATTGAGCAATGGAATAAATTCATAAAACAAGATGAAGATGCAATTGAGCGCTTTATCGAAAGTTAACAGACTGATATATTAAGCCGATTATTGACTTAATATGTCATGATTGACATTCAGTATTAGTAACGGAGAGCGTTATGGCTTGGAATGAACCGGGGAAAGACGATAAAGATCCCTGGAAAAATAAAGGTGGAAATAATCAAGGGCCGCCAGATTTAGACGATTTACTAAAGGATTTAGGTAATAAGTTTGGTGGTGTATTTGGTGGAAAGTCATCAGGCGGTGGCGGTAAGAGTTTTTCATCTGTTGGTATTGGCTTAGCTTTAGTTGTTGCCGTACTTGTTTATGCTTTTAGTGGTTTTTATACCATTAAAGAGGCTGAAAAAGGCATCGTATTAAGATTTGGTCAATTTGCAGGTACTGTGGAGCCGGGGCTTCGTTGGAAGTGGACATTTATCGACCGTATTATTCCCGTCGATGTGCAAACAACACGTGATCTTCCTGCTTCGGGTTTTATGTTGACCCAAGACGAAAATGTAGTTCGTGTTGAAATGCAAATCCAGTATCGTGTTGTTGAACCTCGTGACTATGTATTTAGCGTTACAAATGCTGATGACAGTTTAAGTCAATCTTTAGACAGCGCACTACGTTACGTTGTTGGTCATTCAAGAATGGATGATGTGTTAACTAGTGGTCGTGAACAAGTAAGACAAGCGGTTTGGAGTGAGCTAGAAAGTATTATTGAGCGTTACAGCTTAGGCATCATCATTGTTGATGTTAACTTTAAAGATGCACGTCCTCCAGAAGAGGTCAAAGACTCATTTGATGATGCAATTGCTGCACAAGAAGATGAAATTCGCTTTATTCGTGAAGCAGAAGCTTATGCAAAAGGCATTGAGCCAAGAGCTCGTGGTCGTGTTAAACGTATGGAGCAAGAAGCTCTAGCTTACAAAGAGCAAACGGTATTAGACGCACAAGGTGCTGTTGCTAGATTTGAAAAAATATTACCAGAATATCAAGCTGCACCAGAAGTTACTCGTCAGCGTTTATATATAGGCACCATGGAAAAAGTGTATAGCAATACCAGCAAAGTGATGGTTGATGTTGATGGCGGTAATAACATGATGTATTTACCACTTGATAAAATCATCCAGCAGCATTCAACGCAACAGCGTTCGGTAACCATACCAAACTCGACGTTGAATAATACAAACACTAACCCGCCTTCTTCTCCGGCGATTAGTGGTCGTTCAGATAGATTTAATAGTGGGAGAGACTAAGCGATGAAAAACCTAATTATTGCTATTGTTGCCGCACTATTTGTGTTGACTGTTTCGAGTGTGTTCGTGGTTTTTGAAGGACAAAGAGGAATTGTATTCCAGTTCTCGAAAATTAAACGTGATGACGCAGGTGAAATGATCGTATATGAGCCGGGATTACAATTTAAGTTACCTTTTATTGAAACCGTTCGTAAAATCGATGCTCGTATTCAAACACTTGATGAAGCACCTGACCGCTTTGTAACGTCTGAGAAAAAGGATTTGATGGTCGACTCTTATGCTAAATGGCGTATCGTTGATTTCTCAACATACTACTTGAGAACATCAGGCTCAATTGAAAATGCTAGAGCGTTATTGAAACAAAAAATCAATAATGGTTTAAGAACAGAATTTGGTTCTCGTACCATAAAAGAAATTGTTTCTGGCGATCGTGATACCATTATGGCTAAAGCATTAGAAAGTGCTGAAAGCAGTAAAGAAGATTTGGGAATAGAGGTAATTGATGTTCGCGTAAAAGCAATTAATCTACCTACCGAAGTCAGTAATTCAATTTACGACCGCATGCGCGCAGAACGCACCGCAGTAGCTAAAGAGCACCGTTCAAAGGGGCAAGAGCAGTCTGAAATTATCAAAGCAACAATTGATGCTAAGGTGACTGTTATGTTAGCTAATGCGCAAAAACAAGCGCATGAAATTCGTGGTGAAGGAGATGCTCTAGCTGCAAAAGTTTATGCAGATGCCTATAAGAAGGATGCTGAGTTCTTTACTTTCTATAGAAGTCTAATGGCTTATGAGAACAGTTTTAATAGCAAGAATGATATCATGGTAGTTAAACCTGATAACGACTTCTTTCATTATATGAAAGAAAGTACAAAGCCTAAATAACGGCGAAATACTATTTTGTTAAAGCCACGGTTAATTTATATTAATCGTGGCTTTTTTATATGAGAAATAAAATATGACTATGGAGTTGTTATTAACTGCTGTTGCAATCGCCTTTATCATCGAAGGACTAATCCCAGCTTTGTTTCCAAATAAGTGGCGAAGCTACGTATTAAAAATAGCCCAAGAAAGCCCCAACAACATTCGTACTATTGGTTTAACTGGTGTATGTTTTGGTGCGCTTATTTTGTGGTTAATTTAATGAATATTCTGACTTGCTAAGTCTTTCATCCTCTTTCATTTTTTAAATCGTCTTAAAATCGACCAAATATTTGCTTGGACTCAATACTGGATTTTGGTAGAATCCCCGCCTAATTTTCTTTCCAATATGTAAATATGGGTAAAAACGTCGTTGTTCTCGGCACCCAATGGGGTGACGAAGGTAAAGGTAAGGTTGTAGACTTACTTACTGATAAAGCCAAATATGTAGTTCGCTACCAAGGTGGTCACAATGCTGGTCATACCTTGGTGATTAATGGTGAAAAAACTGTATTACACCTTATTCCTTCTGGTGTGTTACGTGAAAACGTAAAATGTTTAATCGGTAATGGTGTAGTACTTTGCCCTAAAGCATTGATGACTGAAATCAAAATGCTTGAAGAACGCGGTGTTCCGGTTCGTGAGCGTTTGTTGATCAGTGATGCTTGTCCATTAATTCTTCCTTATCACAATGCATTAGACGCTGCGCGTGAAAAAGCTCGTGGTAGCAAAGCAATCGGTACAACAGGCCGCGGTATTGGTCCTGCATACGAAGACAAAGTTGCTCGTCGTGGTTTGCGTGTAGGTGATTTATTAAATGCTGAAGCCTTTGCCGCTAAACTTAAAGAAATCGTTGAGTATCACAATTTTGCTTTAGTAAATTATTACAAAGCAGAAGCTGTTGACTATGATCAAGTATTAGCTGATGCACTAGAAGTTGGCGAAATTATCAAAGGCATGATTGCTGATATTCCTGAGCTATTAGACCAAGCTCGCAAGGGTGGTGACTCTATCATGTTTGAAGGTGCTCAAGGTACTTTACTTGATATTGACCATGGAACTTACCCTTATGTGACGTCATCAAACACGACAGTTGGTGGTGTGGCAACCGGTTGTGGTTTTGGCCCTCGCTACTTAGATTACGTGTTAGGTATTACCAAAGCATACACAACGCGCGTAGGTTCAGGTCCGTTCCCAACTGAATTAAATGACGAAATTGGTAACCACTTAGGTACAGTTGGTCATGAATTTGGTGCAACAACTGGACGTGAGCGTCGTTGTGGTTGGTTTGATGCTGTTGCTATGCATCGTGCAGTGCAAATTAATTCAATTAGTGGTTTCTGTTTAACTAAACTAGATGTTTTAGATGGACTAGAAACGTTGAAAATCTGTACCGGCTATAAAACAGCTAATGGTGACGTGATTACCGTTCCACCAACTGCCGCTGAAGGTTATGAACAAGTTACACCAGTGTATGAAGAATTACCTGGTTGGACTGAGTCTACTGTTGGTGTTACTTCAGTTGAACAATTACCTGAAAACGCTCGCGCTTATATTAAGCGTATTGAAGAAGTGACAGGTGTACCTGTTGATATTATTTCGACTGGTCCAGATCGTGTAGAAACCATTATTTTAGTTAATCCATTTAGTGAATAACTAAACTAGTGAGTTATAAAAACCACCTCATGCGAAGGTGGTTTTTTTATGTCTGCAATTTTATTTAACCGTCAATTCAATTGGTCTCAAATATTTTCAAAGAAAAATTGACGAATATCTATTCAAATAATCTAAACATTTCGCATCATCTTTTAGATGGTTAAACCTCATCGATCTGCGGCTAATTTCCCAAATGTTATAACAATTGGTGTCGATATAACTAAAGTTTGTTAAGGGAAAATGTTGAATGAATAACGAATATCATTATTTGTTATGTGAATTCTATTGCAAAATTAGCTAAATTTTCCAGATAAAACGGGTGTTCTAGCTTAACTGGTCAGGGTTGAATTTTGCTATAACATTCCCATAACATAGGGCAAAAATAACAACACCACATTAATTTGATTAACGCATTAGGATCACACCCATGAAAGATTTTCGACAACAAGCTTTGGATTATCACCAATTTCCTAGTCCAGGAAAAATTGGTATTGAATTAACAACACCTGCAGAGACAAGCCAAGATTTATCTCTGGCCTATAGCCCAGGTGTTGCAGAGCCTGTAAGAGAAATCGCCGAGAACCCTGATGCGGTATATCAGTATACCGGTAAAGGAAATACAGTTGCGGTGATCACAAACGGTACAGCAATACTTGGCTTAGGTAACTTGGGCGGTATGGCAGCTAAGCCGGTAATGGAAGGTAAAGCCTTATTATTCAAGCGATTTGCTGATATTAATTCTTTTGATATTGAAGTAAAACACAAAACGGTTGAAGAGTTTGTTAATACGGTTGCAAACATTGCCGATAGTTTTGGTGGCATTAACCTAGAAGATATTAAAGCACCAGAATGTTTTGAAATAGAAAAAGCCCTAATTGAACGTTGCAAAATCCCAGTATTTCATGACGATCAACATGGTACAGCGATAGTTACAGCGGCAGGTATGATTAATGCGCTAGAGATACAAGGCAAGGACATAAAACAAGCTAATATCGTTTGTATGGGCGCTGGTGCCGCTGCAATTGCTTGTATGGAGTTATTAATCAGTTGTGGCGCACAACGTGAAAAAATCTATATGTTAGATACTAAGGGTGTTATTCATACTCGTCGTGATGACCTTAATGAATATAAGAAGCTTTTTGCCAATAATACGGACAAGCGTACATTGGAAGATGTGATTGATGGCGCGGATGTTTTTGTTGGTGTTTCAGGACCAGATTTATTAACGGCTGAGCACGTAAAACTGATGGCTGAAAACCCTGTTATTTTTGCTTGTTCTAACCCTGATCCTGAGATTAAACCTGAGGTTGCTTTGGCCGCTAGAAATGACCTAATCATAGCAACAGGTCGTTCTGATTATCCAAATCAAGTTAACAATGTGCTATGTTTTCCTTTTATTTTTAGAGGCGCTCTTGATGTTCGCGCTCGAACGATAAATGATGCAATGAAGGTTGCATGTGTGCATGCCATCCGAGAAATTGCTAAAGAAGAAGTTCCAGCAGAAGTATTGGCTGCAAGTGGTGATGTAGAGTTAAACTTTGGTAAAAACTATATCATTCCAAAGCCGATGGATCCTCGTTTATGTCATCGAGTAGCCAAAGCAGTAGCAAGAGCAGCGGTTGATTCTGGAGTTGCTGGGTTAGAATTGCCAGAAAAATATCAAGACTAACCTAGTTAGTTAAATAAAATAGCTCAGCGGCTCTGAATAAGCCGCTGATCTTTTTTCATTAGAACCGTGAACATTAGTAGAGGAAATCTACAATTTTAACAAGATTGATGATCGGATTAAGTGTTGAACAATAGAAAGAAAGCGCTAATTTTGAATTTGCTTCTTTGTCCAGGAGCAGGACAACTCGTTTTAAAGCGTTTTAAACGGGCAATACTTTTTATCACCATATTTTTAATCACAGTTGTTTATTTCTTCTCAACTATTGTCAGTAAAATTCAGCCTTTAGTTGATAAAGTAATGGCAGGACAACTGATGCTAACTCAGCAAGCAATTGCCGATGAAATGTCGAAAAACCCAATTTATTTTGATTTAGTGCTTGGGCAGCAATTAATGATAATTATTTTATCGGTGTGGTTGGTCGCTATAATTGACGGTATGACAGTAAAAAACAAAAAGTGATACTAAGGCGGTAATGCACCTTAGTCTTCATCATCTTCAAACTGACTAAAATCGGTAATGCCTCTAGCTTCTAATGCATCCCTTACACTTTTGGGTAGCTTATGTTCATTATCTTTTGCAAGATCGTCATCACAAGGTAATGGTTGACCAGTAAATGCGTGCAAAAAGGCTTCACACAGCAATTCACTATTGGTTGCATGCCTTAAGTTGTTTATTTGGCGTCGAGTGCGTTCATCCGTCAATACCTTCAACACACGCAAAGGAATAGATACAGTGATTTTTTTAACCTGTTCACTCTTTTTACCGTGTTCGGCATATGGGTTAATATACTCGCCATTCCACTGTGCCATAGAGACCTCTAATTACCTATAATCTTGATATGTCAGATTTTACTGTTTGTCTGCTATGAGTCAACAATGAATGTGTAGAAGTTTAGATGTCTAAAGCGCTTGATCCGTTTTTTTAAAACGTATAGACTTTTGGACGTCCAAACATCTATTTGATGATTTCGTCCTACTGATGAGGAAATTGAGTACCATGACAAAAAACAAATTCGCCACCACAGCGGTTAGAGCTGGGATTAATTCTGATGAACATCATGGTGCTGTTATACCCGCAATTCATTTATCGAGTACCTATGCATTAAAGGGTTTTAACAATAAACGTCAGTTTGATTATTCCAGAACGGGTAACCCAACTCGTGCTACGTTTGCCCAAGCTATTGCCGACTTAGAAGGCGGTGCTTTAGGTATAGTGACTAGCACGGGCATGTCAGCGGTACACTTAATTTGCCAATTGTTATCAACTGATGATTTGGTGGTTATTCCACACGATTGTTATGGTGGCAGCTATCGTTTATTTACACATTTAGCAAAGCGTGGCCAATTTAAGTTGGCAGTTGTCGATCAAAACGACGAGCAAGCACTTGCCAAAGCTTTAGAACAAAATCCTAAACTAGTGCTTGTTGAAACGCCTAGCAATCCGTTAATGCGTTTAGTTGATATTGAAAAAGTGGTTAAAGCCAGCCATCAAGTCGGTGCATTAGTTGCGGTCGATAACACTTTCCTTTCGCCAATACTTCAGCAACCATTAGCACTTGGTGCTGATATTGTTTTTCATTCAACGACTAAGTTTATCAACGGTCACAGTGATGTTGTTGGTGGTGTTCTGGTAACAAAAGAGCAAGCACTAGGTGAAGAGTTAGCTTGGTGGGCCAACTGTATTGGCATTACTGGCTCGGCGTTTGACAGCTACTTAGCATTACGGGGGCTTAAAACCCTACCTGTTCGGATGAAGCAACATCAAGAAAATGCAGATGAGTTAGCGAAATTTTTACAATCCCATCCAGCAATTGAAAAGGTGTATTACCCTGGTTTTGAAAATCACCCAGGACATGACATAGCTAAAAAACAACAAGCAAACTTTGGTTCGATGATGAGCTTTGAATTAAAAGGCGGTGAAGCTGCCGTGATTAAATTGTTTGATAATCTACAATTGTTTACTTTGGCGCAGTCATTAGGTGGTGTTGAAAGCTTAATAAGCCACCCATCAACAATGACACATGCAGGTATGGAAATTGAAGCCCAAATTGAAGCAGGTATAAGCCAATCGCTTGTTCGAGTTTCCGTTGGTATTGAAGATATTGACGATATCATCGCCGATTTAAATACAGGACTAAATGCAAGTCAGCAGTAGAAAGCCAGTAATTGAGAAATATATGACCCAAGATAACTTAGTTGAGCAGCTGACGGTTGCTCATAACCAACTAGCTAAACACGCTACCAATGTGCATAAATTTGGTGGAAGCTCGCTTGCATCTACTCAATGTATTGAACGTGTAGTTGATATTATTCGCCAACATTGCCAGCTCAATGACATTATTGTGGTATCTGCAAATGGTAAAACAACAGACGCTTTGTTTGCTATTTTCCAGTGTGCCATTGAGCAATCTCCTGAGTTGGAAGAAAAAATTACGCAGTTAGAAAACATGCAGTCAGAGTTAATTAATAGTTTGTTAAATGCGGCGAGTGCTGCACGTTTACAAAGCTATTTAACGGAAGATATTAAGCAGATGAAGGCATGGTTATCAGACCAACCTGAAACGCATCATGCTGATATTTTAGCTTTTGGTGAGTTGTGGTCTGCTAGATTGTTGTCATCCGTGCTTAATGAGCGAGTTTGTCCGGCAATCTTTATGGACGCCCGTGATTTTTTAGTGATCGACAATGAACAAGAATACAATGTTGATTATTCTGTTAGTCGTCCTGGTTTTGAAGCCAAGCTTCATGCTAACCATCTAACTGTTGTAACAGGCTATATTTGTCGAGACAGCCAAAGTGTAACACGCACTCTGGGCCGAAATGGCAGTGATTATTCTGCCACTATTATGGCCGCAATAAGTCACGCCAACCAAGTCACTTTATGGACTGATGTAGATGGCATTTACAGTGCCGATCCAAGGTTTGTCCCTCAATCAAGGAAACTTCACCGACTACCAAATGGTGTAGCTAAAGAACTCGGCCGTTTGGGCAACCCTGTACTTCATGCAAATACCTTAAAGCCATTGGCTGATGGCAAAACTCATTTACATGTTGCAAGCAGTTTTGATCCTTCTGTACCAGGTACCGAAATTGGGCGGTTTGGTCAATTGGCTAAACAAGAACTCTCAGTTACTTATTTGAATGACTTAATCCTTGCTCAGTCTCAAAGTTTTATTGGTGATTTAGGTAGAGAAGCCGGAGAAACTTTTGCTGCATTATGCGCTGATGAAACACAAGGCCTGATTGTTATTCGTCAAGAGCAGCAAAAAGCAGTAAGCCAATGGCTTGCAGCTCATGATACAGAAGTCGCATTTACCCCAGTGTCTATTTTGGCCACCGTAGGGCATAAAGTGACCCGTCAAGGAAATGTGAAAGCTAAGTTTAAACGTACTCTTAGACATCAAAAGGTGTTGGCTGTAGTAGATGCTTGGAGCGGTCACAGTGTGATAGCCATTTTAAGTGAGCCGTGTTCGGTAGAATTGCTTAATAACGTGCATCATGACATGACTAAGGACGCAAAACATATAGGTCTTGTTGTTGCTGGTCTTGGTAACATTGGAGTGAAGTTCTTGGAAATGTTACCGAAACAATTGGCAAGAATTCCGGCACTTGAAAACTTACACTTAGTAGGGTTGATGACATCAAAAAAAGCCTTGATTAACACCGATGGCATTGATGCATCTCACGCACTTTCCCTCTTTGAGCAACATGCAGTATCTTTTGATAAAGCTCTTTTATCATCATGGCTAAAAAGCCATCCGTATGATGAATTAATCGTTGTCGATATCACGCCTAGTGAGAAGTTTAGTCAGTTGTATCTGGAATTCTTTAAAGAAGGGATCCACGTAATTTGTGCAAATAAGTGGGCAGCATCAGCGCCGACGCCAAAATACAATGAATTATTAGCTGAAGCTAAAGCAAATAACAGCCAGTGGTTAGGCAGTACTACTGTTGGTGCTGGCTTACCAATTAATTATGCAATTCAAGACTTATTGAAAAGCGGTGACCAAATTTGTGAGATCTCAGGCATATTCTCGGGTACATTGTCTTGGCTTTTTGAAACCTACGATGGTTCAGTACCGTTTTCCACCTTATTGTTAGATGCGCTTGAACAGGGCATTACTGAGCCAGATCCAAGAGAAGATCTATCTGGGCGTGATGTTCAACGTAAGTTGCTTATTTTAGCTAGAGCGGCTGGTTTTGAATTATCACTTGAAGATGTTGAAAGGCAAGATTTAGTACCGAACGAATTACAAGCGATGACGACGGAAGAGTTTTTAGCAAATGCTAGCCAAATAGATGACTTTTTTGCAACTCAGTTGAACGAGGCAAAAACGTCTCAAGCCTGTATTCGTTATATCGCCCGTTTTAACGTAAAAGACGGTAAGATTAAAGCAAAAGTATCGTTGGAATGTTTATCGAAAAATGACGCATTTGCAACGATTACCCCTTGCGACAACATTTTCCAAATTCGAAGTCTTTGGTATCAAGAAAATCCACTTATTATCAGAGGACCAGGTGCTGGACGCGATGTAACAGCCGGTGGCTTGCACTCAGATCTCGTTACTGTGTGCCAAAATTTGGCAAATAAGCAAGCGGTAGTTAAAATAAAGGGACTAGAGTAGTTTAACCGTTAAATATTTATTAGAAAAATTCGCAACTATTTTACCGTTAAATACTAAATTAACCTGATGGCCCGATGTCAATTATTGGCTCGGGCTATTGAAGCTCCTTTACATACCTTTTTATTAACAAAATATGGCTGCAAAAATAGATTCGCACTTCACCTCCCAAGTTAAAACCATACTAAATAAAGTTTATGGAAGAAGTGTTTTAAAAGATTCATTGCTTGAACGGGCAATTTCTTTTTATGAAAATCAGCCTTTTAATCAAAATAAACTAGATAAATTACAACAGCGTATCGTTGAGCTTGAAACACAAAAAGACGATGATAACGTAAAACGTCACATAGAAAAGATTGAGCGCGATTATCGAGATTTTAAACAAGAGTTAAAACTTGAAAGTAACGAGCGGCATAAGTTTTTATACACATTGTGTAAAGACATTATTGATTTATGTGAAGGAAGTACTTTTAAAGACAGTGTTCGCAAATCTGCGCAGCTATTAGGCACTATTCAGCTACTGAGTCCAACTGAGGGTAAGCGAGTAGCAGAAGCCAATGAACGTTCAAAACCATTGTACAAAGCGGTATTAAGCTTAAGATTACTTGATCAGCTTTTCATAGCTAATGAGGTTTGTGTTCAAGATCAATACGTACAACAGGTGCTTGAAGGTGTTGATAGCGAACAGTTTCAAGATCTTAAATCGTTAGACAAAGAAAAATATAAGTCTCTTATAGAAGACATAAAAATTCCTTTTTTAATGGCATCGCTTATTCAAGACATTGGGCATTTTCATCCCGAAGCGCAAAAAATTGTCTGTGGCCCTGACGGTACATTAGACCCTTTTAGAACGCTGAAAGTTGAGGAGCGTAAAGCGCTACTACAAGTTAATTACCGAGAAACTATTAAGTTTTTAGTTGATGGTATTGGAGTCCCCTTATACATTGGCAACTCCAAAGCGGATCGCGATAAGTTTAATGTTTCGGAACATCGAAAATTAGTGTTTATCAAACATCTGCTTAAAAATGCAATCTCGCCTAAGCAAGGGATAGGTAACGTTTTAAAAGTGCCGCAGATATATGCGTCGATAATTCTATCAACCAAATCAAGCTACAACTATAAATTATTACCTAAGGTGTATCAGGCACTGAATCAGAATGCTGAGCGAGGTACTATTTGCCAAGTTGCTGTAGATACACTTCGACAAATTACCGGAGATTTCCCACAGGGCTATGGTGTTACTTACATTCCGACAGATTCAGACGGAAAAAAAGGTGAGCACTATGAGTATGCCATTGTTACACAGTTGTATCCTGAAAATCCTAAACACCCAGTTTGCCGGATGGCGACACGCGGTTTAACCTTTATTGCTCATGGGCAGGACATTGTTATTAAAGATGGTATAAACCTTTATAATACCGATACCGCAAAGGAGTTTGCTACGATCAGTAAAGATCGATTAAACGAAATTTTAGAAAAACTTGCCTCAAATTACCAAGAGCGTAAAAAGTTAGATTTGTTGCCTCGGTGCTGGCACGCTAATGACTATTTTGGCATGCGTAATCACCAAAAGCTTTGGAATAAAACTTCTTAACCTGATCTATCTTCCTATCTAGACACTCAGATACAACATATATTTAATGTTTTTCCAGCCTTAATAATCAAACTCCTGCCTATATTGTGTTTCGGATTGAAGTGTCATTAGGAAGTTTTAATGGGTACTAAACATCGCTTTTCAGGTGTGTTATAGCAAGGTGGGGGCTTTGTTTCTACGACACTTTGGCTGCGATTTTTACCAGACTTATTTGTCTAATGTGACAATAATCCCAAAAACCATTGGTTGTTTAAATGATACTAACTGCATATCTAAATGAGTGATTAGTGGCCATTTAACCTATTGATGGTTTTTGTGTGGGAAGCCGCATTGCAAATTACTTTTGCTGCGGCTTTTTGCTTTTATCGGTTATTGGAATTAGCTAAACCTTAAAAGCAATAATGTTGGATCATGGTTTGCAGTAGCTTATTCGTTTTATCTATTTCAGAAAGTGCCAAATATTCATTAGGTTGGTGTGCTTGTGCAATGGAGCCCGGCCCCATGACAATGGTTTTACAGCCTAAATGTTGAATAAATGGGGCTTCTGTTGCGTAGTTGACCGCACAACATGCATGACCACTTACTTTTTCTGCAAGCACTACAAAATCATCTTTAGCATCTTGCTCAAAACTTGGTGAGCTTGGGTGAAGTTCATCAAAAGTGACTCGGCCAGGGTATTTGGTTGCGACAGGTTTTAGTGCTTCAGAAAGTAATAAAATAAGCTCTGCATCAGTCATACCTGGCAGTGCTCTCATATCTATATCTAAGTGGCAGTGTCCACAAATTCTATTTGCATTGTCACCACCTTGAATCGCACCTAAGTTTAACGTTGGTCCTGCTACATCAAATGCATTATTTTGATAATGACTAAACAACTTTTGTTTTAGTTCCAATAATGCGCCGATAACACCATGCATAATTTCTATGGCATTAACCCCATAATCAGGTTTACTTGAATGGCCAGATTGCCCCTCAACCGTGATTCGATGTGACATATGTCCTTTGTGCATTACCACAGGTACTAAATTTGTCGGTTCGCCAATAATAGCAACATCAGGTGTTATTTTGTTTTCATCGGCAAAAAAACGAGCACCAGCCATAGTGGTTTCTTCATCCGCCGTGGCTAATACGTAAAGCGGTTTTTTTATTTTGTCGCGCTCTATTTGTTTGCACGCATGTAAAACAAAAGCAAAAAATCCTTTCATATCACAAGTACCAAGTCCAAAAAACTTGTTGTCTTTTTCTTGTATTTTAAAGGGATCAGTTTGCCACTTATTTTCATCATAAGGTACGGTATCACTGTGTCCTGCAAGTAGTAACCCACCAGTACCAGAGCCCAAAGTTGCCAATAGGTTATATTTATTTCTGGCATGTGGAACGGATTGAATTTCTATATGAAAACCTAAAGATTCAAACCATGCAGCGAGTTTTTCGATAATAGGTAGATTACCTTGATCCCAACTTTCAAGTGTTGAACTGATAGAGGGGGTTGAAATAAGTTCCTGTAATACTTGAGAAAAGTTAGGAATGTTTACCATATATTTAATCTCATTGTGTTTTTGCGGGTAGAAATTCATAATGGTTGCATATCTACCCATATTAAAATAGAATGCGCTTCTAGTTTAAATAAGCGTCAATCACTTGGCTATATAAAAATTATGGTTTTTTTAAACTTTGTTTAAAACTTTTGTTTTATATGGCTGCTTGTGTTTGTTGGTGCTAGATTTTTATTGTTGATTATTTCTTGCAAGCTAAATGAATTAAATGAGTGTTTTAATATTTAGCTGTGAATAAAAATGCATTTTATGGTGGGTGTTTATGAAAGTGGCGGTTATTGGTGCAAGTGGTTATGTAGGGGCTGAGTTAGTTTTTTTACTTAGTCGCCATGATAAATTGTCACTCGAGTACCTTGTTGTTTCGGAAGGCTCAACGTCAGCTGGCAAATCCTTCTCGCAACTTCATCCTAGATATCAAGGCATCTGTGACCTTCCGCTTATCGCTTTTTCTTCTCATTGGCTAGAGCAAGTGAAAGATAGCCTAGATGCGGTTTTTTTTGCGACCCCACATGAATATAGTGCTCAGTGGGCATCTCATTTTTTACAGCATGGCATTAAGGTTTTTGATCTCTCTGGTGGTTTTCGTCTAAATCAGCCACAAGACTATCCACAATATTATGGATTTGAACATCCAAACAACGACTTAATCAATCAAGCGGTTTATGGGTTAGCTGAATGGCAACGTCAGCAAATCGCAACAGCTAAGCTAGTTGCAGTCCCAGGTTGTTACCCAACGGCGAGTTTACTAGCGTTAAAACCTATCACTAATAATCAGCTACATGCCGAAAACAGTTTGATCGTTGTTAATGGTATTAGTGGTGTTAGTGGTGCAGGTAAAAAGCTGAGCATGGCCACGAGTTTTAATGAGGTAAGCCTGACACCCTACAACATTTTGCAACACAGACATCAACCGGAAATTAGTCAAGAAGCTCAAGCTCAAGTGATTTTCAATCCACATTTGGCACCGTATAAACGTGGGCTACTAAGTACTGTAACTCTGACGTTAAAATCAGGCGTAACTGTCGCAGATATAGATAACGCTTTTAATACTGCGTATCAAGATACGCCACTAGTTAGAATAAGTGCGGATTGGCCAAAAATTGATAATGTTGCCTATACACCTTTTGCTGATATTCATTGGCAGTTTGACGAAGAAAAACAGGTGCTTGTAGTCAGTTGTGCCATCGATAATCTACTGAAAGGCGCGGCGTCTCAGGCAATACAATGCGCTAACATCAGCTTAGGTTTACCGAGTCATTATGCCTTATTACCTACCACAGCTTCGGAGTTAGGTAATGGATAAAGCAAAATTAAAACCCTTAGTCATAAAAATTGGCGGTGCTATTTTAGAAACACACGGCGCACTACAAAAGTTACTGACGGTTATGGCGCAAGTGAAACACCGCCATATGGTGTTGATTCATGGCGGAGGCTGTGTCGTTGACGATATGTTGGCGAATGCGGGTTTTAGTACAGAAAAAAAACATGGATTACGTGTCACGCCGAAAGAACAAATGCCGATCATTGCAGGTGTGTTAGCGGGTCAAGTAAACAAATCGATAGTCGCTAGTGCTAACGCACTTAACATTCCTGCTGTTGGTTTGTCATTAACTGATGGTGATATGGTTGCCTGTCGCTTATCTGAATTGGATCTCGGTTGTGTTGGCGAACCCTATCCGCACTGTAGCAAATTATTAGATGGCTTATTAAATGGTGGCTTTTTACCCATTATTTCTTCAATTGGAGCGCTTAAGTCGGGGCAGTTAGTCAACGTAAATGCAGATGACGCAGCAGTTTCAATTTGTCAGTTGTTAAATGCTGAACTTTTACTTTTAACCGACGTTAATGGCGTCAAAGGTGCTAATGGTGATTATTTATCAACACTTGACGCAAATGAAGCCGACCAACTGATAGAACAAGGGGTTATTGCTGGTGGAATGACCGCTAAAGTTAAAGCTGCTCTGCATGCTGCCAATCAATTACGACGAAGTATCGCGGTTGCCAGTTGGCAACAGCCAGAACAAATAATGCATTTACTGGCTGGCCAAGCAATCGGTACCCGCATTGAAGCGAATTAAACCTCTTTAGATACTTTACGATAGGAATTGAATGATGACAGCTAAACACTTTGTTGCTGATGATTTATTAACGAAATCAGAGATAGAACATTTGATTGCTCAAGCAATCGATATTAAAAAAAATACTGAAAATTATGCAAACGCTTTATCTGGAAAGTCGATAGCCATGATTTTTGAAAAACCATCATTAAGAACACATGTCAGTTTTGATATGGGCATCAATAAACTCGGTGGACATGCACTATATTTAGGGCAACAAAACGGAAAACTTGGTGAGCGTGAACGCGTGTCAGATTACGCAAAAAACTTATCGTGCTATGCCGATGCGATTGTTGCTAGAGTTTTTTCTCACCAATCAATAGATCAATTGGCAGAACATGCTTCAGTACCGGTAGTAAATGCCTTATGTGATTTGTATCACCCATGTCAATCCTTAGCTGATTTTGTCACATTAGCAGAGCATTTTGATGTGCTTAATGGATTAAATCTAGCTTATGTGGGTGATGGCAATAATGTGTCGAATTCATTGATGATCACCGCAGCAACGCTAGGTGTTAATTTTACGTTAGTTTGTCCAGAGGGGCATGGCCCGTCACAACAGATGATAGATAAAGTGCAAACAATTGCCCTGCAAACAGGTACAAACTTTAGTTTAACTTCAGATGTTACTGCAATTGGCCAACAAGACGTTATTTACACTGATACTTGGGTGTCAATGGGCAATGAAGGTGAACAAGATAAAGCTCAGTTACTTGCCAAATTTGCACCATTTCAAGTGAACCACTCATTGATGGAAAAAACGCAGGCTAGTTATGTCATGCATTGTCAACCAGCTCATCTTGAGGAAGAAATTACAACCGCTTTGTTTGATGACGAAAGCAAGTCAATAGTCTTCAAACAGGCAGAAAACAGAATGTGGGCGCAATGTGCCGTTTTAGTTGACGCATTAGCATCGTAACCCTTTTAAAACAGATTATTTATAGGTAACAAACAATGGCTTTAGCAGCAAAAAAACAGATTAAAAAAGTAGTATTAGCATATTCAGGTGGTCTAGATACATCAGCGATTATTCCATGGTTAAAAGAAAATTATGACGGCTGTGAAGTTGTCGCTTTTTGCGCTGACGTTGGACAAGGCGAAGAAGAACTTAATGGCATAAAAGAAAAAGCCATTGCTTCTGGCGCTTCTGAATGCCATGTCGTCGATTTAAAGGAAGAATTTGTTAAAGAGTATATCTTCCCTATTTTAAAAACTGGTGCTGTTTATGAGGGGCAATACCTATTAGGTACCTCAATGGCACGTCCAGTGATTGCCAAAGCGCATGTTGAAGTGGCATTAAAAGTAGGGGCAGATGCCGTATGTCATGGCTGTACCGGCAAAGGTAACGATCAAGTACGTTTTGAGTCTTGTTTTGCTGCTTTAGCTCCACAACTAACGGTTATTGCGCCGTGGCGTGAATGGGATATGGTATCGCGTGAAGACCTACTTGATTACTTAGCAGAGCGCAATATTCCATGTGCGGCATCACTAACAAAAATTTATTCACGTGATGCTAATGCGTGGCACATTTCACATGAAGGTGGTGAACTTGAAGATCCTTGGTGTGAGCCGTCAAAAGAAGTATGGACGATGACTGTTGACCCAATGGATGCGCCGGATACACCACAAACAGTTGAGCTTAGCTTTGCAAATGGTGAATTGGTTGCCGTAGATGGTAAAGCGCTTTCACCATACCAATCGTTAATGTATCTCAATGATAAAGCAGCAGCACATGGTGTTGGTCGTATTGATATCGTGGAAAATCGTCTAGTAGGTATGAAGTCAAGAGGCTGTTATGAAACTCCAGGCGGCACTGTATTAATGGCTGCATATAAAGGCTTGGAAAGTTTAATTTTAGATAAAGAGTCACTTAAATTCCGTGAATCTGTTGGTCTAGAATTTTCTCATGTTATCTACGATGGCCGCTGGTTTACACCACTTGCCAAAGCGCAGTTAGCTGCAGCTGCATCGTTTGCTGAAAAGATGACAGGAGATGTTGTAGTTAAGTTATATAAAGGTACAGCAACAGTTACCCAACGTCGTTCACCTAATAGCTTATACTCAGAAGCGTTTGCTACCTTTGGTGCTGATGATGTTTATGATCAAAAACATGCAGAAGGCTTTATCCGCTTGTTTAGTTTATCAAGCAGAATCACAGCACTTTCACAACAAGACAAGTCATAAGGGTATTTCACATGGCATTATGGGGCGGCCGCTTTAAAGAAAAGGCAAGTGTACAGTTTAAAAAGTTTAACGACTCTTTACCGGTTGATTATCGTATGGCGGTGCAAGATATCGTTGGCTCAATTGCTTGGGCACAGGCAATTCACGAAGTCGGTGTATTGACTGAGCAAGAAGTAACACAGTTAACAGCGGCGTTGAATGATTTAAAACAATCGGTTGAACAAAACCCAAAACAAATTCTAGCGTCTGACGCAGAAGATATTCATAGTTGGGTAGAGCTGCAATTAATTGAGAAAACAGGTGATCTAGGTAAAAAATTACACACAGGCCGTTCTCGTAATGATCAAGTTGCCACTGATCTTAAGCTTTGGTGTAAAGAAATGGGCGGTGATTTATTGTTTGCCTTGGTCAACTTGCAACAGGCAATGATGAACTTGGCGGAACGTGAAAAAAATACCGTGTTGCCAGGCTATACCCATCTGCAACGTGCACAGCCAGTGACCTTTGGTCACTGGTGTTTAGCTTACGTTGAAATGTTTAATCGTGATATTGGACGATTGAAAGACGCTTTATATCGGTTGGATGTGTCGCCGTTAGGGTCAGGTGCGCTTGCCGGTACCGCTTATCCTATTGATCGCAATGCATTAGCCCACCGTTTAGGCTTTCGTACTGCAACCATGAATAGTTTAGATGCGGTGTCAGATCGTGACCATGTAATAGAACTGTTGGCCGCAGCAAGTATTTCTATGATGCATTTATCTCGTTTTGCAGAAGATCTGATTTTCTATAACTCGGGTGAAGCCGGCTTTGTTGAAATGAGTGACCTTGTCAGTTCTGGTTCGTCATTAATGCCACAAAAGAAAAACCCTGATGCATGTGAATTGATCCGTGGAAAAGCTGGCCGTGTTTTTGGTTCATTAACCGGTATGTTGACTACAATGAAAGCCTTGGCACTTGCTTATAATAAAGATATGCAAGAAGACAAAGAAGGCTTGTTTGATGCTATGGATACTTGGCTTGAGTGCATGGAAATGGCAACTTTAGTTGCTGACGGCCTGAAAGTGAATCGCACCCGAACCTTAGCTGCAGCACAGCAAGGTTACGCCAATGCAACAGAGCTTGCCGATTATCTTGTCGGTAAAAATATCCCGTTTCGTGAGGCGCATCACATTGTTGGTGAAGTGGTACTCGCTGCCATAGATAAAGGTGTACCTTTAGAAGATCTAACCTTAGCGCAGTTGCAAACTTTTAGTGACCAGATTGAGCAAGATGTTTATCAACATTTATCGATAGAGTCGACCTTAGATAAGCGTGAAGCATTGGGTGGTACATCACGCTCTCAAGTCGAAAAAGCATTAGCTTCTTTAGAGTTAGGTAAAGCAGATATTCTCAATGAACAAGTGGTTGGTGCGCCAGGTAAACAGCAAATTAATGTCGCTTTAAAGCAGGTTAAACAGCGCTTAAATGCTCAGCGTGCTGCAGCAATGTCGGTACGTAGAGCTAAAATGTCTGATGTTGATGGTATTGATCGCTTGGTAAACTTTTGGGCAGATAAAGGCGAGATTCTACCTCGTTCACGTGACAATATTATTCATGATATTCAAAGCTTTGTAGTGGCTGAAATTGATGGTCAGCTAGTAGGTACTGCTTGTTTGTATATCTACCAAACAGGTTTGGCTGAAATTAGGTCGGTTGTGGTTGAACAGTCAGTACATGGTGAAGGACAAGGTAAAGCGCTTGTACAATATTTGTTAGAATTTGCTCACCAAATGGAATTAGAACACATCATTGTTTTAACTTATATTCCAAAGTATTTTGACAAGTTAGGTTTTAAGGTCATTGATAAATCTTCTTTAGCGGACAACATTATTGAAGACAGTGAACCAAGTCCGCACAAAAACCCTGATGATGAAGTGGCAATGGAATATATTGTAGGGCAGAGATAAACAGATGATGCAATCAACTGACGATCAAAACTACGTAAAGTGGTTTAGAAATGCAGCACCTTATATCAATGCTCATCGAGGTAAAACCATCGTATTGATGTTTGGTGGTGAAGCTGTTGCTCACCCTAACTTTGCTAATATTATTCACGATATTGCTTTAATGCGAAGCTTAGGCATGAAATTGGTGGTCGTGCATGGCGCAAGACCACAAATTGAAGACCGTATGGCAAGGCGCGGTATTGAGCAAGCAATCGAAAATCATGTCAGGATTACTGACGCAGATACCTTAGTGGCAGTTAAAGACGCCACAGGGTCAATGCGTTTGCAAATTGAAGCGTTACTCACCATGGGATTAGTGAATTCACCTATGCATGGTTCACAAATTCGAGTCAGTAGTGGCAATTTTGTTATTGCTAAACCAATAGGTGTTAGAGATGGTGTTGATTTTAAATATACGGGCTCTGTGCGAAGAATAGATGCCGAAAGTATAAAACGTCAGCTTGATTATGGCTCTATCGTACTATTGTCACCTATCGGTTATTCACCTACTGGTGAAGTATTTAATTTGGCGTTAGAAGACGTTGCAACGCAAACAGCGATAGCATTGCAAGCAGATAAGTTAATTACTTTTACGGAAGAGCAGGGGTTAACGGATCAACAAGGGCAATTGATCAAAAGCTGCAGTGTTAGACGAGTAAAAGAGTTGGTCAATGAGAACAACTGCTATATTCGACAGCAGTTATTAAAAGCGATCATTCAATGTGGTGAAAACGGTGTTGAGCGTTGTCACTGTATCAGTTATCAAAGCGATACCGCATTATTGCAAGAATTGTTTACCCGTGATGGTGCAGGGACACTAATCGCTAAAGATCACAAAGAACAACTGTCTACTGCGACCATAGATGATGTTGGTGGCATTTTGGAGTTGATAGCGCCCCTTGAACAAGAAGGTATATTAGTTAAACGATCTAGAGAGCTGTTGGAAGTAGAAATTGACCGTTTTGTCGTACTTAAAAAAGAAGACGCAATTATTGCTTGTGCAGCTTTATATCCATATGAAGAAGCCAAAATGGGAGAAATCGCCTGCGTAGCGATTCACCCGGATTACCGAAAAGGAAATCGTGGTGAACGTCTAATGGATGAGCTGACAGAGAAGGCTAAAAGCATTGGCCTTAATGCATTGTTTGTACTAACAACCGTAAGCGGCCACTGGTTTCGGGAGCAAGGATTTACTGAGCAAGGTTTGGAAAATCTGCCCGAAGGTAAGAAGCAAATGTATAACTATCAGCGAAAATCCCAAGTTTTTGTCAAGTTAATTTAACGTAAAAAACCGCCATCTGGCGGTTTTTTTATCGCTATGCTGGTTGGCGAATGTGTAAAATTTGTGTAACATTTGTGCGTTACATATACCGTCGGACTAAAATTTCTACCTTTTGATTTAGGATATAACCGCCCGATGGTTATTAATCGATTCGATTTAAGCTAAAAAATAATAATTTAAAAGCAGCTAGATAATGAACAAATTTACGCAAGCGGTCGCCATGAGTATATTGGTGCTATCGCTCAATGTGCATGCACAACAAGGCGATGTTGAAAGAGCAGCTAATGAGCTGAATTTTTCGCTTGATACCAGTTATGGTGTTACCGACAACTATTTACTTACGCCAACAAATGAGCAGACCAACCAGTTTTGGCAAATTTCTCCAGCAATGCATTTCCAAATGCAAACTCGGCAACAACAGCTTGTTTTTACTGCCAATGCTCGCCATGTAAGTTTTAAAGACTATTCACAAGACGATCATACTGACATTGATCTATCACCTAGATATCAATACAAATGGTCAGTTAATCAGGGTGTTTATGTTAACTTACACTGGAAAACACAATTTGAGCAACGAGGAACCGGGCTGTCCATTGGCAATTCGCTTGCTATAAATGAGTTGGACGAAAGACAAACTCATAGTGGTGTTATTGGTTATAGATATGGCAGTGATGACTCTATCGCTAAACTGTCATTTGAACTGGGTCATCAATCTCAACAATATGAAACGAGACGTTCTCAATCGAGAATATTAGATCAAAAAAGCAACACTGCTCGCCTAACATTTGATTATTTATATGGGACAACTACTTACATAGCGACAGATTTATCGTTAGAGCAAGTGCGATTTAAACATCAACCTTTTTACGACAAAGATAAAAGTACAGCGTTACTGGGGGTGAAGTGGGCATTATCTTCAATCAATCAGTTTGATGTTTTGGTAGGGTATCAAAAAGTTTCTTTTCAAGAGTCATTGTTTGCCGACGATAGCAGTGCCAAATGGCGAATTAGTTGGCGCTGGCAGCCGTTATCTTCAGCATCCTTCTCCTTTAATTCTAGCCGTGATTTCGCCGAAGCTAATCGTTTAGTAAACAGTTACCGATTGGTTGACACTCATCAATTTACTTTATCAAAGCAATTTAATGATAGGTTTAGTGTTGAAGCCAGTGCAGGTGTTGTGCAACAAGAAGTGTTTTTTGAACAACAGCAAACCTCGGAAGATTATCTCAATGTTGATGCAAAACTGGCGTATCAATTAAACAGTCGTACGCGCTTTTACTTAGGTTATCAATATCGAGACTTGTCTGCCTCTCAAGAGTATTTAGAGCATCAACGAGAAAATATATCTTTTGGTGTAAAGGTCAGTTTGTGAGGTTAATTTAACGTGATTCGAATTGTTGTTTTATTTATGTTAGTTGCTTGTCCTCATATTGTTATGGCTGACCAATATAATCTAGGACCTGGTGATAAAATTGAAATAACGGTTTATGGCGAGCCAGATTTAACGACACGGGTGAAAATAGATAAAACTGGGCTGATCACTTACCCATTTTTGGAAGACCTTCAAGTAATAGGTTTAACACCAAAACAGCTTGAAGGTGTGATCACCAAGGGGTTGCTTGGAGACTATTTGGTTGACCCTCAGGTGGCGGTGTCTGTTGTTGAGTATCGTCCGTTTTTTATACATGGCCAAGTCAAAAGGCCCGGTGGCTACCCTTATCAAGAGGACTTAACCTTAGACAAGGCAATAGCCTTAGCAGGAGGACTTGCCGCAAGAGCGTCAAATAATGATTGGAAAATTATAAGAATTATTGATGGTAAAACGACGACTATTCAGGGGAATGTCTCAACGTTAGTGCTACCCGATGACATGATTAAAATAGAGCAAAGTTTCTTTTGACAACACGTGACGTAAATCCAATGACCATAAACCAAGAAGAGGTAGCATTAAAAGAAATACTAAGGCCGCTTTGGACTCGTCGTTGGAAAATTTTGTTTTTCACTTTGTTGATCACTTTTATTGTCGCTTTTTATATTACCTTGCTCAAACCGTCATATCAGGCAACGGCAATTTTGCAAATTGGCAGTAATAAACCTAAAAAGACGCTATCAATTAATGATGCATTTAATGAAGCAAGTGCAAGTCATGAACAGATACAAACTCAATACGAGTTATTAAAATCTAGAAAGTTTGCCGAGCGGGTTATCACACGTTTGAACTTAATAGAGCATGACGAGTTCAACAGTGGGAAGTTCAATAACAAAATCCCGTTATTAGGCAATTGGGGCAAGTCAGATTCGTCACCTAGTATTGGGCAAGTGATCACCGCGTTTCAACGGCGGTTAATCATAACGCCTATAGCAGGCACAGAGTTGGTGAAAATCTCTTTTATTTCCTACTCACCTGAATTAGCAAAAGAAGTGGCTAACCAAATAGGTTTTACTTATCTGCAATATCAGGATGAAATACACAGCGCATCCAAAGAATCAACTTCGCAATGGCTAGTCGACCAATTAGCAGAGTTAGGGAAAAAGCTAGAAGCCTCGGAATTAGCATTACAGCAATATCGAGAAGAGCAAGGTCTTGTTGATATCCAAGGGGTGGCAGGCTTAGTTTCTTCAGAGCTTACCGAGCTAACCTCTGAAGCTATCAAAGCAAAAAAACAACAAGATGATTTAAAAGTTACTTATCAATACATCCAGCAACATAAAAACAATTTAGCACGTCTTAAAGAACTACAAGAAATAAGTGAAAAACCTGCATATCGGCAGCTGAAGTTAAATGAAGAAAAAGCGGAGCGTAAACTATATGAATTATCAAAACGCTACGGCCCAAAACACCCCAAAAGAATAGCCGCTCAAGCAGAATTAGACTCAATCCGCGATAATGTCGACGATACTATCGCGACAATAGTGACATCCGTAGAAAAGGACTATCTTAATGTTGTCAAAAAGGAAAAAGCGACGCGTGTTCGCTTGGCCGATGCAAAACAAGATTATCTACGCCTGACACGATTACAAAATAAATTCTCACAACTAGAGCGTGAAGTTAAAACTAACCAAGAGTTATACAGCAATTATTTAGTAAGATTAAAAGAAGCGGATGCAATGGGAAATTATAAAGCGAACTTTTATGTACGTTTTATTGATAAGGCCGAACAGCCTAAAACGCGCTTTGCACCAAACCGAACATTGATCGTGATGGTTAGTTTTATCATGGCGTTAGCAGCTTGTTCTGTGGTTGTCATTATGCGAGAGCTATTAATGGATACGCTAAACTCTCGACGCAAATTGGATAACTTTCATGAAGCTCCAATTTTAGCTGTTTTACCCAAATTCAAAGCAAATCCGGCAAAAAGCCAAGAGAAAACTTATTATCAAGACAACCGATTTTTAGAGGCGGTACGCACATTAAGGACCTCTATTCTATTTGATAACGAAACTAAGCCGCCTAAAGTTATCGCAATTACTTCATCTGTGCCCAATGAAGGTAAGTCGACCGTTGCATTACAGTTAGCTCGTTCGTTTAGTGAAATGGAAAAAGTACTACTTATTGAAGCGGACATGCGTCACCCAACGCTGTATAAAAGTTTAAAGTTAGATATGTATCGACCGGGACTTTCAAACTTATTAGCTAAGACCCATCAAATCAATGAGTGTATTTTTAGAGACACGCAGCTCAAATTGGATGTATTAACCTCAGGAATAACACCGGCAAACCCATTGGCATTTTTATCAATGAAACGATTTAGCATGTTGCTCAATGTATTTGGCAATTTTTACGATAGAATTATCATTGAAACGCCCCCTGTCAACGCCGTGAGCGATGCGGTCATCATTTCGCGCAACGTTGATAGTGTGCTTTATATCGTACATGGCGGTAAAACCAAACGGGATCAAATCTCCTCAGGTTTACGATTGCTACGCCAAGCTGGCGCTCCAGTACAGGGAGTAGTGATAAATCAAAGCGAAAATATCGATACTGATAAATACCACAATAAATATTACGCTGACAAAGCAAACATTATTAAATTACCTATACGAAAACACGGATAGTGCGTGCAATGGCTTTTTTGATTACACTAGTCAAAATTTCTCTACCGTTTATCCATGATACCTGCACAATCTAGCGAAACGCGCCAATTAAATACTTTGGCAATTAATGCAAAATGCCCAGCCTTATATTTGCCTGAATCTATTGCAGATCTTAAAGAGATTATCCGCGATTTAGATGCGCCATTTTATCTTTTAGGTGAAGGCAGCAATACCTTGTTTACAGAAGATCAAACGCCAGTGTTGATTAAGCCAAAGTTAATGGGAAAATCTATTAGACACGATGGCGACAATGTTTTTATAACGGTTGGCTGCGGTGAAAATTGGCATGAGTTAGTCACTTTTTGTAAAGATCAAGGCTATCACGGGCTGGAAAACTTGGCATTAATTCCCGGATCTGTAGGCGCTGCTCCGGTGCAAAACATTGGTGCTTATGGCGTTGAACTGTCTGACGTATTATATAGTGTTCAATGGTTTGATTTTACTACGTTCGATGTGAAAGAAATGGCCGCAGCTGAGTGTCAGCTGGCGTATCGCGACAGTATTTTCAAACGCCAATTAAAAGGTAAGGGAGCTATTACTGCTGTTACCTTAAAACTATCAACACAATTTGTTGCTAAGCTAGGTTACGCTGGATTAAATCAATTGCCAGCTGATGTTAGTGCAGAACAGGTGTATCAGCAGGTTATCGCTATTAGACAAAGTAAACTACCCAACCCCGATGACATCCCAAATGCAGGGAGCTTCTTTAAAAACCCGATAGTATCGCATAGCGTTTTTGAACAACTGATCCAACTGAACCCGAATATGCCGAGTTACCCTGCAGCGTCAGGCTTTAAAAAATTAGCCGCAGGTTGGCTTATCGACCAAGCCGGTTTTAAAGGAATTCGATTTGGTGAAGCCGGCGTTCATCAACAACAAGCTTTGGTGCTTGTGAATTTAGGTCAAGCTAATGGTAAAGATATTATTGCCTTGGCTAATAAAATTAGAACTGAAGTACACAAAAAATTTAATGTACTACTTGAGCCAGAAGTACGTTTTGTTGATCAGCATGGGTTAACGGATATAGATAAAGCGAGTCAAACGTGTCTAAATCAATAAGATCAGAAATTATTAAAGCATTAGCTGATGGGCAGTTTATTTCTGGTCAAGCTTTAGGCGAAGCACTGGGGATAAGCCGAGCCGCGGTATCAAAACACGTGAAGCATTTAACCGAATTAGGGCTAGATATTTTTAGTGTTACTGGCAAGGGATACAAGTTGTCGGCAGCTATATCATTGTTAAATAAAGTAGATATTGTTAAACACCTTGATGCCGACTGGTTAGATACAAAGGTTGACGTACATTTCACCATTGATTCAACAAATAGTTATTTGCTAAGGCGAATTCCAAACCAAGTGAAGGTTGGTCAAGTTTGTATTGCGGAATCACAACAGGCTGGTCGTGGTCGAAGAGGTCGCCAATGGGTCTCTCCTTTTGGCTCACATATCTATATGTCGATGTATTGGCATTTGGAGCAAGGCATGTCCGCTGCTATGGGATTAAGCATGGTAACTGCGTTAGCGGTAAGTGATGCTATCCACTGCTTATATAATATTGATGTAGAACTTAAATGGCCAAATGACATTTATATCAATGGTGTAAAACTTGCGGGCATTTTAATTGAGCTTGAAGGGCAAGCCATGGAACCGTGCCACTGTATTATTGGCATTGGATTAAACGTTAAAATGCCGATGGATGTCGCTGAAGATATTACACAGCCATGGACAGACTTACAAAGTCATGTAAAAGAGCCAATAGACAGAAATGAATTAGTGGCAGTTATTATAAATTGTTTGCGCAATCGACTTAGACAACATGCAACAGAAGGCATGAATGCCATGCTAAACGATTGGCATCAGCGTGATGTCTTCATGAACAAACCCGTAAAATTAATTACTGGCGAAAAACAGACTCTAGGCACTTGTCGTGGTATCAACAGTCAAGGTGCACTTTTATTGGAACAAGACGGCCAAATAAAGCCAATCTATGGTGGTGAAGTATCGCTTAGAGGTGTGCAATGAAGCTATTGATAGACGTAGGTAATACACGAATTAAATATGCTTTTGATAATAAAGGTCAGTTGTCAGAGGTCAAATACCTTGAAAAAGATGATTTGCACTATTTGTTAACTCAAGAAGTGTTGTGCCAAATAAAAAAGGTAATAATAGCTGCAGTTGGCCAATCTATTATGGTCGAGCAACTTGTTTCATTGTTCAATGACGTCAAAGTGCCTGTGCAAATGTTAAAAAGCCAACCAAGTTTTAATGGTTTAGTTAATAGCTATGCTGAGCCAGAAAAACTAGGGGTTGATCGCTGGCTTGCCATGTTAGGTGCAAAACACAGTTTTACCAATAAACATCTACTTGTAATAGACGCGGGTACTGCGACAACAGTTGACTTTATTAATGCAGAAGGTGTGCACCAGGGGGGATGGATCTTACCTGGCTTGCAACTCATGCGTAACGCACTTTATGGAAAAACAGAAAAAGTAAAAGGTGATGAACAAGCTATTCAATCGCTTATGTTTGCTAACAACACAACGTTAGCGGTTAATCAAGGTGTGCATGCTGCAACTATCGGTGGCATTAAACAAGCCATTAACCTAGCCACTGGATTTGCAGCTGAGCAAGGAGGCGAATTAGTCATTGTGCTAACAGGTGGAGATGCACAACAAATTCAATCGCTACTTTCGGTTAAATCTCGTCTAATAAATGCGCTTATTTTCATCGGAATGCAGCAATATTGCTGAGTTTGTTCACGATTGTCGGATAAAAAAACAGCAAACGGAAAAAAACATGCATTTTTTTCATTTTTTCTGTTGCAAGGGGCAAAACATTACTCTAGAATTCGCACCACTTAATGTAGTGCCGACTTAGCTCAGTTGGTAGAGCAACTGACTTGTAATCAGTAGGTCGCCAGTTCGATTCCGGCAGTCGGCACCATTAACGCTCTTTTCAAGAGAAAAGAATTTGGAGGGGTTCCCGAGTGGCCAAAGGGATCAGACTGTAAATCTGACGGCTCCGCCTTCGGTGGTTCGAATCCACCTCCCTCCACCATATTTTGCAGGGATATTCTGATTGAATACCTGCGGGTGTCGTATAATGGCTATTACCTCAGCCTTCCAAGCTGATGATGCGGGTTCGATTCCCGCCACCCGCTCCAATCTTTGTAAACTCGTGTGCTGATATAGCTCAGTTGGTAGAGCGCACCCTTGGTAAGGGTGAGGTCGGCAGTTCAAATCTGCCTATCAGCACCACTTCTACATCGACTTCTCTCACTTATCCTATTTACTTAAATTTATAGCTTATAAACTGCCTAGAGGTATTTAAAAGTGGCTAAAGAAAAATTTGAACGTTCGAAACCGCACGTTAACGTTGGTACTATCGGTCACGTTGACCACGGTAAAACAACTCTAACTGCTGCTATCTCAGCAGTATTAACTAAAACTCACGGTGGTGAAGTACGCGATTTCGCACAAATCGATAACGCACCAGAAGAGCGTGAGCGTGGTATCACGATCAATACTTCTCACATTGAGTATGACACAGCAGACCGTCACTACGCGCACGTAGACTGTCCAGGTCACGCGGATTATGTTAAAAACATGATCACAGGTGCAGCCCAAATGGACGGCGCTATCTTAGTAGTAGCGGCGACAGACGGCCCAATGCCACAAACACGTGAGCACATCCTTCTTTCTCGTCAGGTAGGTGTACCTTACATCATCGTATTCTTAAACAAATGCGACATGGTAGATGACGAAGAGTTATTAGAATTAGTAGAGATGGAAGTACGTGAACTTCTTTCTGAATACGATTTCCCAGGTGATGACTTACCAATCATCCAAGGTTCAGCTTTAGGCGCGTTAAACGGCGAAGCTCAGTGGGAAGCAAAAGTATTAGAACTTGCAGAGCAATTAGATACTTACATTCCAGAGCCAGAGCGTGCGATTGATGGTGACTTCATTCTTCCAATTGAAGACGTATTCTCAATCCAAGGTCGTGGTACAGTAGTAACAGGTCGTGTAGAGCGTGGTATCATCAAAGTAGGTGATGATGTAGAAATCGTAGGTATCAAAGATACAACGACTACAACATGTACTGGTGTAGAGATGTTCCGTAAGCTTCTAGACGAAGGTCGTGCAGGTGAGAACTGTGGTGTATTATTACGTGGTACTAAGCGTGATGAAGTACAACGTGGTCAAGTACTATGTAAGCCTGGTTCAATCAAGCCACACACTAAGTTCGAATCAGAAGTTTATGTATTAACAAAAGATGAAGGTGGTCGTCACACGCCATTCTTCAAAGGCTACCGTCCACAGTTCTACTTCCGTACAACTGACATCACAGGTGCTGTAGAGCTTCCTGAAGGTGTAGAAATGGTAATGCCAGGCGACAACTTAAAGTTTGTTGTAGAGCTAATCAACCCAATCGCGATGGACGAAGGTTTACGTTTCGCTATCCGTGAAGGTGGTCGTACAGTAGGTGCTGGTGTTGTATCAAAAATCATCGAGTAATCGATAATTTAGATAAATATCTAACCTAGAAAAAGGTCGCGCAAGCGGCCTTTTTTACGTTTGGACTTATTAAAAGTAGGTACAGGTGTGTATCAGCTCTTGCCTCAAGAAAAGCATCAAGTAATCGATAGTTTTTAACACTAAAACCTAAAAAGAGCAGCCAATGGCTGCTCTTTTTGTATGTGCGACCAGCTTCACGGTGTTCCGTGATGACAACATTGTCAGGAACAATGTTGAACAAACGTTAGTTTGGCCCATAGGGTGTAAGGCAGGAAGCCTGAAATATCAAATACGTTAAGAAAATAGTCCCAATGGACTATTTTTAGTAATTTTCACAAGTGCCTCTGGCACGCAGTTAGAGTGGTACAGTAGGTGCTGGTGTTGTATCAGCTCTTGCCTCAAGAAAAGCATCGAGTAATCGATAATTTAGATACCCATGTATCCAAGAAAAAGGTCGCGCAAGCGGCCTTTTTTACGTTTGGACTTATTAAAAGTAGTCGCAGGTGTTGTATCAGCTCTTACCTCAAGAAAAGCATAGGGTAATCGATAAGTTAGATAAGCACCTATCTTAGAAAAAGGTCGCGTAAGCGGCCTTTTTTTCGTTTGGACTTATTAAAAGTAGGAGCAGGTGTTGTATCAGTTTTTGCCTCAAGAAAAGCATCGAGTAATCGATAATTTTTTACACTAAAACCTAAAAAGAGCAGCCATTGGCTGCTCTTTTTGCTTGTGCGGCTTTTTACGTTTGGTGGTAGTAAAAAATAGGTGCAGGTGTTGTATCAACTCTTATTGAAAAAGCAGCCTATTGGCTGCTTGCTTAATAACAACCTTGGCTTTTTTTAAGCGCGATTAGGAATAATTTGAATTTCTACGCGGCGATTTAATGCGCGATTTTGCGCTGTATCGTTAGCAACGATTGGCATACTTTCACCGTAACCTGTTACTTTCAAGCGAGACTCAATAATGCTTTGTTGTACTAAATAGCTTTTTACACTGTTAGCGCGTTTAAGTGATAACTCTTGGTTGTAATTATCAGAACCTGTGTTGTCTGTGTGTCCTTCAATACTCAATAGCGTTTTATCGTATTTGGTTAACACTTTAGCAATATCGTTTAAAGTTGCATGAAACCCTGTTGAAATATATGACTGATTTGTTGCAAAAGTGATGTTCGAAGGCATGACGAGGCGGATATTGTCGCCTTCGCGGACAACATCGATACCTGATCCTGAAAGTTCATCCCTAAACTCAGCTTCTTGTTTATCCATATAATCACCAATGGCAGCACCTGCTAGAGCGCCAATGGCTGCGCCCCAAACTAGTCGCTTATCTTTGTGATTACCTGTTGATTTTCCTAGCACTGCGCCTGCGACCGCACCGATAGCAGCGCCTTTTTCAGCGTTGGTTGATGCACAACCTGTTGTAATTAATGAAAGTGAAATAACAGGAATAATAAATTTTTTAGCGAGCATAATAATAGTTACCTTTTATTTGTAATGGCATTGGTACGGCATTTTTATGTACTGCAAAATCACCAAATGCGATTAAAAGCAGCTTCATCTTAATGTTTGTCTATAAAAATGTGTAGCTGTTGAAACAAAATCTATCAAATCAGGCTTAATTGATGCTGAACGTAGGGTGTTTTTAAATTGTACGATTTTTGACTAAATTAACGAGAACATTAGTTTAATGCCCAATGGATGAAAAATTACCTTGAGTATATGAATTGACTCAGTATAATAGCCCCTCACTTCTCGTGTTAGTCTTAATTTTCCCAAACAAACTAAGAATCACCCGACAAGTGCAACCTAATTTTGGTTGAAAATTAAAGGGGTATAGTTCCAATTGGTAGAACAGCGGTCTCCAAAACCGACGGTTGGGAGTTCGAATCTCTCTACCCCTGCCAAATTTTAGAATTGAGTCTTGAAAAGATTCTGTTCAGTCTTATGTTGTCATAAGAGCATGGATTAAATATTTAACAGGTAGAATTATGAATGCAAGTACAGAAGCCCCACAAGGTGGTTCTCTAGATTCATTAAAATGGGTCCTAGTCTTCGTTTTATTGGCTGGTGCAGTATTTGGCAACTATTATTTTGGTGACCAATCTGTTTTAGTTCGTGCTGTTGCCGTGGTTGTAGCAGTTGCTGTAGCTGGCTTAATTGCTGCACAAACAGAAAAAGGTAAAACGTTTATTACTTTTGCTAAAGAAGCACGTACCGAAACTCGTAAAGTTGTTTGGCCAACACGTCAAGAAGCCGTGCAAACAACTGGTATTGTATTAGTGGCTACATTAATTATGTCACTTTTACTTTGGGGTCTTGATTCAATCTTATTTGAAGTAGTTGGCTTCATTACCGGCTTACAGGTGTAATTATGTCTGAAGATACTTTAACTGAAAACAAGCCAAAGCTTCGTTGGTACGTTGTACAGGCGTTTTCTGGTTACGAAGGTCGTGTTCAAAAAACGTTACTTGAACATATTGAAATTCATGGCTTACAAGACAAATTTGGACAAATTCTTGTACCAACAGAAGAAGTTGTTGAAATGCGTGCAGGACAAAAACGCAAATCGGCACGTAAATTCTTCCCAGGCTATGTATTAGTAGAAATGGCGATGGATGAAGAAGCGTGGCATTTAGTGAAAAGTGTTCCTCGTGTACTTGGTTTTATTGGTGGTACATCTGACCGCCCAATGCCTATCACTAAAAAAGAAGCTGATCGTATTCTACAGCGTCTAGAAGATAGTGATGCACCTAAACCGAAAACGTTATTTGAAGTGGGTGAAGTGGTTCGTGTTATCGAAGGTCCATTTGCTGACTTTAACGGTGTAGTTGAAGAATTAGATTACGAGAAGAACCGCATTAAAGTTTCGGTACTTATCTTTGGTCGTTCTACACCAGTAGACCTTGAATTTGGTCAAGTAGAAAAGGGTAACTAATTAAATTTACCCAATTTAAAAAAGATCTTGAAACGGCAGTGTTGATTAATTTATAATCCGCTGCCGTTTTTATTTGTGCTGATATTTATTGGCGATAAAAACGCGAAATTTTAATCCACGGGGAGCTAACCCTTATCTAAATATAGTTAAGGCGTCGTGTTCGTAAGAACTAGCGATACTACCCATAATGTAAGGTAATTAAAGATGGCTAAAAAAGTCGAAGCTTTAATCAAGCTACAAGTTGCTGCTGGTGCAGCAAACCCTTCACCACCAGTTGGTCCTGCACTAGGTCAACACGGTGTAAACATCATGGAATTCTGTAAAGCGTTCAACGCAAAAACAGATTCTCTTGAAAAAGGCGCTCCAGTTCCAGTAGTTATTACTGTATACAGTGACCGTTCTTTTACGTTCGAAACAAAAACTCCACCTGCTTCTTACTTACTTAAGAAAGCGGCTGGTATCAAGTCAGGTTCAGGTCGTCCTAACACTGAAAAAGTTGGTACTGTTACACGTGCTCAACTTGAAGAAATCGTTAAGATGAAAGAACCAGACTTAACAGCAGGTTCTATGGACGCTGCAGTACGTACAATCGCGGGTTCTGCTCGTGCAATGGGTTTAGTGGTAGAGGACTAATCAATGGCTAAATTATCAAAGCGCGCTCGTCTTATCCGTGAAAAAGTAGACGTATTAAAAGATTATGAAATCAACGAAGCTTTAGCTCTTTTAAAAGAATTAGCAACTGCTAACTTCCGTGAAAGTGTTGACGTTGCTGTAAACCTAGGTATTGATGCTCGTAAATCAGACCAAAACGTTCGTGGTGCTACTGTATTACCACACGGTACTGGTCGTGACGTACGTGTTGCAGTATTTACTCAAGGTGCAAACGCTGACAAAGCAAAAGAAGCTGGTGCTGACATCGTTGGTATGGACGATCTTGCTGAGCAAGTTAAAGCAGGTCAAATGGACTTCGACGTAGTAATTGCAACTCCAGATGCAATGCGCGTTGTGGGCCAATTAGGTCAAATCTTAGGCCCACGTGGTCTTATGCCTAACCCGAAAGTTGGTACGGTAACTCCTGACGTTGTAACTGCTGTTAACAACGCAAAAGCGGGCCAAGTTCGCTACCGTAACGACAAGAACGGTATCATCCATACTACAATCGGTAAGGTTGATTTTGACGACGCTAAGTTAAAAGAAAACTTAGAAGCATTATTAGAAGCGCTTAAGAAAGCTAAGCCTGCTAATGCTAAAGGTCAATTCATTAAGAAAGTTTCAGTTTCTACTACTATGGGTGCAGGTGTATCTGTAGACCAAAGTAGCTTAGTACTTTAATTTTCAGTAAAGCCAAGTAATTGGAACTTTACTTGGGCGAAATTATAAACTATACTTTCGCCCCTTAAATTTTGGTAGGTGCTGTTTATACAGCCCCGTCAAAGACCGCAGGAGTGGTAAACACTTAATATTTTTCCTGCGTAGATGGTGATTACCCAGATATTTCCTATAAATTTCTGGCTTCGCCGTAAAGCCCTCAAGGAAACTTGGGGAGAAGTTAATACCGGTTTATCCGGTTGAACCAGGAGTTAAAGCCAATGGCTATCAATCTTGATGACAAAAAAGCAATTGTTGCTGAAGTTCAAGAAGCTGCCGAAGGCGCTCTATCAGCTGTAGTTGCCGACTCACGCGGTGTTACAGTTGACGCAATTACAACTTTACGTGCTACTGCACGTGAAAACGGTGTATGGATGAAGGTTGTTCGCAACACTTTAGCACGCCGTGCTGTTGAAGGTACTCCTTTCGAATGTCTTACTGAGACTTTCGTTGGTCCTTCACTAATTGCATTTTCAAGCGAGCACCCAGGTGCTGCTGCACGTATCTTCAAAGACTTCGCTAAAGAAAACGAAGCATTTGAACTTAAAGCAGCTGCATACGAAGGTGAAACAGTAGACGTTGAAGTACTAGCTACGCTACCTACTTACGACGAAGCTATTGCACGCTTAATGAGCGCTATGAAAGAAGCATCTGCAGGCAAGCTTGTTCGCACTATTGCTGCAGTCCGCGATCAGAAAGAGCAAGAAGCTGCTTAATCGTTGTTATACAACACAAGCTTTTTGTATTAATAGTTATTACACAGCCAATAAGGCTGTCATTTAAACAGGAAATTGAAAATGTCTATTTCTAAAGACGATATCCTAAACGCAATTGCTGAAATGTCAGTAATGGAAGTTGTTGAACTAATCGAAGCAATGGAAGAGAAGTTCGGCGTAACTGCTGCTGCTGCTGTTGTAGCTGCTGCTGGCGATGCTGGCGCTGCTGCTGCTGAGCAAACTGAATTCGACGTAATCTTAACTGGTTTCGGCGATAAGAAAGTTGCAGTAATCAAAGCGGTACGTGGTGCTACTGGTCTTGGCCTTAAAGAAGCTAAAGAGCTTGTTGAAGGTGCACCTAAAGCGCTTAAAGAAGGTATCGACAAAGCAGAAGCTGAAGCTCTTAAAGCAGAACTTGAAGAAGCAGGCGCTACTGTTGAACTTAAATAATCTGTTTAGCTACAGATTATTTGCCTGAAAAGGCACTGGCTGGTGATTTAAACGTCACCGGCCTTTTTGCGCTAAAGAATATCGTTTTTTAAAAAGCAACAGCATAAAGGTTTTTTTTTAAACGAAAACAGTGCATTATTTGATGTGAAAACATTACAGCAATACCCTGTCTGATACCAATTGGATTAGATAAGTGGTCAAAAAGTCAGTTTGATCAATTATTTAGTCCAATTGGTATTTTTAGGCAGATTCGGCCATAACCAGCAAGCTGAGGAACCCCATGGTTTACTCTTACTCTGAGAAGAAACGAATTCGAAAGGACTTTGGTAAAAGCGCGCAAGTAATGGATTATCCATTCTTGTTATCTATCCAACTCGAATCTTTCCGTAAGTTTATTGATGTTGATCCGGCAGGCGAAACCGGTTTAGAAGCAGCGTTTCGTTCTATTTTTCCAATTAAAGCCTACTCTGGTAGCTCAGAATTACAATATGTAAGCTATCGTCTAGGCGAGCCACTATTTGACGTGAAAGAATGTCAAATTCGTGGTGTAACATACTCTGCGCCTCTTCGCGTTAAATTACGTTTAGTAATTTATGATAAAGAAGCACCAGCAGGTACTGTCAAAGATATCAAAGAACAAGAAGTATATATGGGTGAAATCCCATTAATGACTGACAATGGTACATTTGTCATTAATGGTACTGAGCGTGTTATTGTTTCTCAATTACACCGTTCACCGGGTGTATTTTTCGATCACGATAAAGGCAAAACACACTCTTCTGGTAAAGTATTGTATAACGCTCGCGTTATTCCTTACCGCGGTTCTTGGTTAGATTTCGAATTTGATCCTAAAGATAACTTATTCGTTCGTATAGACCGTCGTCGTAAGTTACCAGCGTCTATTATCTTACGTGCATTAGATTATGGCACGGAAGAAATCTTAGACATGTTCTACGACACTACGGACTACGAAATTAAAGGTGACAAGCTAATTATGGAGCTTGTGCCAGAACGTTTACGCGGTGAAACTGCAACATTTGACATTAAAATGCCAAATGGCGACGTTTTAGTAGAACAAGGCCGTCGTATTACAGCTCGTCATATTCGTTCTTTATCAAAAGAAAATGTTAGCGAGTTAGAAGTACCTGCAGATTACATCGTAGGTAAAGTACTTTCTAAGCCTTATGTTGATGAGTCAACAGGTGAATTGATTGCAGACGCTAACGCAGAAATTACTTTAGAATTGTTAGCAGCATTAAGCCAAGCTGGTTACAAGAAAATCTCTACACTTTATATGAACGAATTTGATGTTGGTTCATATATGTCAGATACAGTGCGTATCGATACTACAACTAACCGCCTAGAAGCATTAGTTGAAATTTATCGTATGATGCGCCCAGGCGAGCCACCAACAAAAGATGCTGCTGAAGCGTTATTTGCTAACCTGTTCTTCTCGTTAGAGCGTTATGACTTATCAACGGTAGGTCGTATGAAGTTCAACCGTCGTGTTGGCATCAACGAAGAAACAGGCGAAGGTACACTTTCGAACGACGATATCATCAAAGTAATGAAAACATTGATTGATATTCGTGACGGTAAAGGTGAAGTGGATGATATTGACCACTTAGGTAACCGCCGTATTCGTTCTGTAGGTGAAATGGCTGAAAACCAATTCCGTGTTGGTCTTGTTCGTGTTGAACGTGCCGTGCGTGAACGTTTAAGCTTAGGTGATCTTGATGCTGTAATGCCACAAGACTTAATCAACGCTAAGCCTATTTCTGCTGCTGTTAAAGAATTCTTTGGTTCTTCACAACTATCTCAGTTCATGGATCAAAACAACCCGTTATCAGAAGTAACTCATAAGCGTCGTATTTCTGCATTAGGCCCAGGTGGTTTAACACGTGAACGTGCTGGCTTCGAAGTACGTGACGTTCATCCAACTCACTACGGTCGTGTATGTCCAATCGAAACGCCTGAAGGTCCAAACATCGGTTTGATCAACTCGCTTTCTTGTTATGCACGTACTAATGACTACGGTTTCTTAGAAACTCCTTATCGTAGAATCGTTGATGGTGTGGTAACTGACGAAGTAGATTACTTATCAGCAATTGAAGAAGGTAACTTTGTTATCGCTCAAACTAACGCTGAAGTTGACGAAAACGGTAAGCTTGTTGATGGTCTAGTACCATGTCGCCACAAAAACGAATTTACGTTAATGTCGGCTGACCAAGTTCAATATATGGACGTATCGCCACAACAAATCGTATCGGTTGCTGCATCACTAATTCCATTCCTAGAGCACGACGATGCTAACCGTGCATTGATGGGTTCAAACATGCAACGTCAAGCGGTTCCTACGTTAAAAGTAGACAAGCCACTTGTCGGTACAGGTATGGAAAAAATTGTTGCTGTTGATTCAGGTGTAACGGCAGTAGCAAAACGTGGTGGTGTTATTGATTACGTAGATGCGTCACGTATCGTTGTTAAAGTAAATGAAGATGAAATGGTACCAGGTGAAGCAGGTATCGACATTTACAACTTAACAAAATACACACGTTCAAACCAAAACACATGTATCAACCAGCGTCCAACAGTACGTATGGGTGAGCCAGTGATTCGTGGTGACGTACTTGCTGATGGTCCTTCTACTGACTTAGGTGAATTAGCACTTGGTCAAAACATGCGCTTGGCATTCATGCCTTGGAACGGTTACAACTTTGAGGATTCAATGTTGTTATCTGAGCGTGTTGTACAAGAAGACCGCTTTACTACTATCCATATTCAAGAGTTAAGCTGTATTGCGCGTGACACTAAGTTAGGTGCTGAAGAAATTACTTCAGATATTCCAAACGTTGGTGAGTCAGCACTAAGCAAGCTTGATGAATCTGGTGTTGTGTACATCGGTGCTGAAGTTAAAGGTGGCGACATCTTAGTAGGTAAAGTAACACCTAAAGGTGAAACACAATTAACGCCAGAAGAAAAACTTCTACGTGCGATTTTTGGTGAAAAAGCAGCTGATGTTAAGGACAGCTCTTTACGTGTACCTAACTCAGTATCAGGTACTATCATCGACGTACAAATCTTTACCCGTGACGGTGTAGAGAAAGACAAGCGTGCATTAGAAATTGAAGAAATGCAGCTTAAAGAAGTTAAGAAAGATTTAGGTGATGAGTTCTCTATTTTAGAAGACGGTATTTATGCACGTGCGAAGAAATTGCTTCTTTCTGCAGGTCTTAACGAGTCTGAATTAAATGGTATGTCTCGTGATCGTTGGTTACTACAAAACCTAGCAAACGAAGACCAACAATCTGAGCTTGAGCAAATTGCTGAGCAATACGACAACATCAAAGCTGACTTCGATAAGAAATATGAAGTTAAGCGTCGTAAGATCACTCAAGGTGATGATTTAGCACCAGGTGTTCTTAAGATTGTTAAGGTTTACCTTGCGGTTAAACGTCGTATTCAGCCAGGTGATAAAATGGCTGGTCGCCACGGTAACAAGGGTGTTATCTCTAACGTTGTACCTGTGGAAGATATGCCATATGACGAAAATGGTGTTCCGGTAGATATCGTACTTAACCCATTGGGTGTACCGTCTCGTATGAACATCGGTCAGATCCTTGAAACGCATTTAGGTATGGCTGCTCGTGGTATCGGTGAAAAGATTAACCGTATGCTTGAAGAGCAACGTGAAATCGCTAAGTTACGTGAATTCTTGAAAGAGGTTTACAACTTAGGTGAGTCACGTCAAGACGTAGACATTGATAGCTTCTCAGATGATGAAGTTATGCGCTTGGCTGATAACTTACGTGCAGGTCTTCCAATTGCTACACCAGTATTTGATGGTGCAAGTGAGAAAGAGATCAAAGAATTATTCAAACTAGCAGATATGCCAGAAAGCGGTCAGTTCACGTTAACTGATGGTCGTACTGGTCGTCAGTTTGAGCGTCCAGTAACTGTTGGTTACATGTACATGTTGAAACTAAACCACTTAGTTGATGACAAGATGCATGCTCGTTCTACTGGTTCGTACAGTCTTGTTACTCAACAACCGTTGGGTGGTAAGGCGCAATTCGGTGGTCAGCGTTTCGGTGAGATGGAGGTATGGGCATTAGAAGCATATGGTGCTGCTTATACCCTACAAGAAATGTTGACGGTTAAGTCGGATGACGTAAACGGTCGTACTAAAATGTACAAAAACCTTGTTGACGGCGATCACCGTATGGAACCAGGTATTCCTGAGTCATTCAATGTATTACTTAAAGAGATCCGCTCTTTAGGTATCAACATTGAATTAGACGAAGAGTAATTGGAACGGGATTAACTGAACATTACTTAGCGTAATAGTCAGTAAACGGAGTAGGTAGCTGTGCTACCTACTTCTCAAGATTAACTCCGACAGGAGATAGAGTGTGAAAGATTTACTTAAGTTTCTTAAGCAACAAAATCAAACAGACGAATTCGATGGTATTCGCATCGGATTAGCATCACCAGACATGATCCGCTCTTGGTCATTTGGTGAAGTTAAAAAGCCAGAAACGATTAACTACCGTACGTTTAAACCAGAGCGTGACGGTTTATTCTGTGCGCGTATTTTCGGCCCGGTAAAAGACTACGAATGTCTTTGTGGTAAATACAAGCGTTTGAAGCACCGTGGTGTTATTTGTGAAAAGTGTGGTGTAGAAGTTACATTAACTAAAGTTCGTCGTGACCGTATGGGTCATATTGAACTAGCAAGCCCAGTTGCTCACATCTGGTTCTTAAAATCACTTCCATCACGTATCGGTCTTTTATTAGACATGACGCTACGTGATATTGAACGTGTACTTTATTTTGAATCATACGTGGTGACAGAGCCAGGTATGACGTCTCTTGAAAAGAGCCAAATCTTAACTGAAGAAGAGTACTTAGATGCATTAGAAGAACACGGTGACGAGTTCGACGCATTAATGGGTGCAGAAGCGGTATTAGCACTTCTTCAACAAATCGATTTAGAAGGTGAAATTTCACAAATGCGTGAAGAGTTACCTGAAATCGGTTCAGAAACTAAGCGTAAGAAAATCACTAAGCGCTTGAAGTTAATGGAAGCATTCGCTCAATCTGGTAACAAACCAGAATGGATGATCATGTCTGTTCTTCCTATTCTTCCGCCAGATTTACGTCCACTAGTTCCACTAGACGGTGGCCGTTTTGCTACGTCTGATTTGAATGACCTTTACCGTCGTGTTATCAACCGTAACAACCGTTTGAAGCGTCTTTTAGACCTAGTAGCACCAGACATTATCGTACGTAACGAAAAGCGTATGTTACAAGAGTCTGTTGATGCGTTATTAGATAATGGTCGTCGTGGTCGTGCAATCACTGGCTCTAACAAGCGTCCATTAAAATCACTTGCTGATATGATCAAAGGTAAGCAAGGTCGTTTCCGTCAAAACCTTCTAGGTAAGCGTGTTGACTATTCTGGCCGTTCTGTAATTACCGTTGGTCCAACGCTTCGTCTTCACCAATGTGGTCTTCCTAAGAAAATGGCACTTGAATTATTCAAACCATTTATCTATGGCAAGTTAGAAGCACGTGGCTTAGCAACTACTATTAAAGCAGCTAAGAAATTAGTTGAGCGTGAAGGCGCAGAAGTATGGGATGTATTAGACGAAGTAATTCGTGAACATCCAGTATTACTTAACCGTGCACCAACACTTCACAGATTAGGTATTCAAGCATTTGAACCAGTATTAATCGAAGGTAAAGCGATTCACCTACACCCATTAGTGTGTGCGGCATATAACGCTGACTTCGATGGTGACCAAATGGCTGTTCACGTACCATTAACGCTTGAAGCGCAATTAGAAGCGCGTGCGTTGATGATGTCGACGAACAACGTGTTATCTCCTGCAAACGGTGATCCAATTATCGTTCCTTCACAAGACGTTGTATTAGGTCTTTATTACCTAACACGTTTCCGCGTAAATGCGTTGGGTGAAGGTATGGTGTTCACTGATACGAAAGAAGCTGAAAAAGCATACCGCACAGGTGTTGCTGACCTTCATGCTCGCGTTAAAATTCGTATCACTGAATATGTTGCAAACAGTGACGGTGAGCTAATTGCAAATACGTCATTGCGTGATACAACGGTTGGCCGTGCAATCTTATGGCAAGTTTGTCCAAAAGGTTTACCTTACGACTTAATTGATCAGCCGTTGGGTAAAAAGCCAATTTCTCGCTTAATTAACCATGCATACCGTAACTTGGGTCTTAAAGACACAGTTATCTTTGCTGACCACATTATGTACACAGGTTTCCATTACGCGATGGTAGCTGGTGCGTCAGTTGGTATCGATGACATGGTAATTCCTGATGAGAAGTACACTATCATCGAATCTGCGGAAGAAGAAGTAGAAGAAATTCAAGCTCAGTTTGAGCAAGGTCTTGTAACTGCAGGTGAAAAATACAACAAAGTTATCGATATTTGGTCATCAGCTAACGAAAAAGTTTCTAAAGCGATGATGGATAACTTATCGAAAGATCAAGTATTAAACCGTGATGGTGAGATGGAAGAGCAAGACTCATTCAACTCAATCTACATGATGGCTGACTCGGGGGCTCGTGGTAGTGCCGCTCAGATCCGTCAGTTAGCGGGTATGCGTGGTCTAATGGCTAAGCCAGATGGCTCAATCATTGAAACACCAATTACGGCGAACTTCCGTGAAGGTCTAAACGTACTTCAGTACTTTATCTCTACTCACGGTGCTCGTAAGGGTCTTGCCGATACGGCACTTAAGACAGCTAACTCGGGTTACTTAACACGTCGTCTTGTAGACGTTGCACAAGATTTGGTTGTTACTGAAAAAGACTGTGGCACTGAAGACGGTCTATTAATGACACCACTAATCGAAGGTGGCGATGTTGTTGAGCCGTTACGTGAGCGTGTTTTAGGTCGTGTAGTAGCTGAAGACGTAATGATCCCTGGTACAGAAGAAGTATTACTTCCTCGTAACACATTAATTGATGAGCAATTATGTGACACGTTAGAAGAGCATTCTGTAGACCAAGTTAAAGTACGTTCAATCATCACTTGTTCTACTGATTACGGTATCTGTGCATTATGTTACGGTCGTGACTTAGCACGTGGTCACCTGATCAACCAAGGTGAAGCAATTGGTGTTGTAGCTGCTCAATCAATTGGTGAGCCGGGTACACAGTTAACGATGCGTACGTTCCATATCGGTGGTGCGGCATCTCGAGCGTCTGCTGAAAACAGTGTACAAGTTAAGAACAAAGGTACATTGAAATTACAAAATGCTAAGTTCGTAACGAACTCTGATGGCAAAGTAGTTATTACCTCTCGTTCAACTGAGCTTACAGTAATTGACGAACTGGGTCGTGAGAAAGAGCGTTATAAAGTTCCTTACGGTACTGTACTTAGCAAAGCTGATGGTGAGTCGATTGAAGCGGGTGATACCGTTGCAAACTGGGATCCTCATACGCATCCAATCATTACGGAAGTACAAGGTAAGATCAAGTTTGTAGACCTAGTAGAAGGTTTAACAATGACTCGTCAAACGGATGAGTTAACAGGTCTTTCTAGCATCGTAATCACTGACGCGGGTCAACGTAGCTCTGCGGGTAAAGAAATGCGCCCTATGGTTAAACTAATTGACGCTGCAGGCAACGATGTGATGATTGCGGGTACTGATATCCCAGCACAATACTTCTTACCAGGTAACGCGATTGTTAACCTAGAAGATGGTGCGGAAGTAAGCATCGGTGACGCGTTAGCACGTATTCCACAAGAGTCTTCGAAAACTCGTGATATTACCGGTGGTCTTCCACGTGTTGCTGACTTATTTGAAGCTCGTAAGCCTAAAGAGCCTGCTATTCTTGCAGAGAAAACGGGTATTATCGGTTTCGGTAAAGAAACAAAAGGTAAGCGTCGTCTACTAATCACACAACAAAGTGGTGAAGTATACGAAGAGATGATTCCTAAATGGCGTCAACTTAACGTGTTCGAAGGTGAATCTGTACAAAAAGGTGAAGTTATTGCCGACGGTCCAGAGTCTCCACATGACATCTTACGATTACGTGGTGTAGCACCTGTTGCTAATTACATCGTAAACGAAGTACAAGACGTTTACCGCCTACAAGGTGTTAAGATCAACGATAAGCACATTGAAGTTATCGTTCGTCAGATGATCCGTAAGTGTGAAATCATGGATGCTGGTGACTCTGAATTCTTGAAAGGTGAGCAAGTTGAAGTAGCACGTGTACGCATCGCAAACCGTGAATTAGAAGCAGCAGGCAAACAGCCAGCTGAATTCGAAATTCAAATGATGGGTATCACTAAAGCATCACTTGCAACTGAATCGTTTATCTCAGCTGCGTCGTTCCAAGAAACAACACGTGTTCTAACTGAAGCGGCAGTAAGTGGTAAGAAAGATTCACTTCGTGGTTTGAAAGAAAACGTTATTGTTGGTCGCTTGATCCCAGCTGGTACAGGTTATGCGTACCACCAAGATCGTGCACGTAAGCGTGCTGCAGAGGTTGAGCCAGAAGTAACTGTTTCAGCTGATGAAGCTGCACAAGCCTTGACTGATGCGTTAAATGCTGATTTAGAAGCTGGTAGCGCAGACGAATAAGACTTCTTGTAGAAATCTTTAAAATAAAGCCGTAGTCATCATGCTACGGCTTTTTTATTTTTACCCCTCCAAATATTTACTAATGATCATAAATAAACTGATAAGGATCCTTTTGCTGTTTTTCTTGACAGTTCATAGCTTGACCATTAGAATTCTGCGACCTTTTATTCTGTGTTAGCTATAACGTCAGTTTAAAAGGTTTGATTTTTCACGTTTAAGAGAGTGCAAAGCATGATTTGCTGAGCACAAGTTTTAATTAATCAGGAGCTATAATGGCAACTATTAACCAATTGGTACGCAAACCGCGTGTCAGAAAAGTTGCGAAGTCTAACGTTCCAGCGTTAGATGCATGTCCGCAACGTCGTGGTTTACAAGAGCATAGCGTTATCTTGATCCGTGGTGGTCGTGTTAAAGACTTACCTGGTGTACGTTATCACACTGTTCGTGGCGCACTTGACTGTTCAGGTGTTAACGATCGTAGACAAGGCCGTTCTAAGTACGGTGCTAAGCGCCCTAAATCTTAACGGTTCTCCGTCAAGTAAGGCCAAACTAACTTTTATTTATTAATTGTTTTGGGTATATCCTGAAGCTAATTCGGAGAATTTAAAATGCCAAGAAGACGCGTCGTCGGTCAGCGTAAAATCTTACCTGATCCGAAGTTCGGAAATGAACTATTAGCAAAATTCATCAACATCCTTATGGTTGATGGTAAAAAAGCTGTTGCAGAAAAAATCGTATACGGTGCATTAGACATCTTAGCGGAAAAAAACAACGAGAAAGAACACTTAGAGCTTTTTGAAGAAGCTTTAGAAAACATCCGCCCACAAGTGGAAGTTAAGTCTCGTCGTGTTGGTGGTTCTACTTACCAAGTTCCAGTTGAAGTTCGTCCAGTTCGTCGTAACGCGCTAGCCATGCGTTGGTTAGTTGAAGCAGCTCGTAAACGTGGTGAAAAATCAATGGCTCAACGCCTTGCTAACGAGATGTTAGATGCATCTGAAAGCAAAGGTTCAGCGGTTAAGAAACGTGAAGACGTTCACCGTATGGCCGAAGCGAACAAAGCGTTCGCACACTATCGCTGGTAATCACGATAGTAAACTAATGGATAGCGTAGTTACCGAAGTTCATAAAACGGTAACTACGCTTTTCTACACTAGGAACTAGTCAAATAGTCTTATTATGGGCATTTCCTACGCTAAGCTTGAGATTATTTGACTATATCTTTAAAGATTTGAGGAATAATAAGTGGCTCGTACAACCCCTATAGAGCGTTACCGTAACATTGGTATTTGTGCTCACGTAGACGCCGGTAAAACGACAACAACAGAACGTGTATTATTTTACACGGGCCTATCACATAAAATCGGTGAAGTGCACGATGGTGCCGCAACCATGGATTGGATGGAACAAGAGCAAGAGCGTGGTATCACTATTACCTCGGCTGCAACAACTTGTTTTTGGCGTGGTATGGATGCGCAATTTGAAGAACACCGCATTAATATCATCGATACTCCTGGACACGTTGATTTTACTATCGAAGTAGAGCGCTCACTGCGTGTACTTGATGGTGCTGTACTAGTATTGTGTGGCTCTTCTGGTGTACAACCTCAAACTGAAACTGTTTGGCGTCAAATGGAAAAGTACGCTGTTCCTCGCATGGTCTTTGTTAATAAAATGGACCGAGCGGGTGCGAATTTCCTTAATGTTGTCAAACAGATGAAAGATCGCTTAGGTGCTAATGCGGTACCTATCCAATTGGCTGTTGGCGCTGAAGAAGAATTTTCTGGTGTTATCGACCTGATCAAAATGAAGGTCATCAACTGGAACGAAGCTGATCAAGGTATGACCTTCACTTATGAAGATATTCCAGCCGACCTACAAGATTTAGCTGATGAGTGGCGTGAGAACCTTGTCTCAGAAGCGGCTGAAGCTGACGAAGAGTTAATGGAAAAGTACCTTGAAGAAGGTGACTTAACTGAGGCGGAAATTAAAGCGGCCCTTCGTAAACGTACATTGGCTAATGAAATTGTATTAACAGCCTGTGGTAGTGCTTTTAAGAACAAAGGTGTTCAAGCTGTACTTGATTCAGTTGTTGAATACTTACCTTCTCCGACAGAAGTTACTGCAATTAAAGGTATTAACGACGATAAAGAAGAATCTGAAGGTACACGTGAAGCTGATGATAAAGCGCCATTTGCCGCATTAGCGTTTAAGATTGCAACAGACCCTTATGTGGGTACACTTACCTTCTTCCGTGTATATTCAGGTGTCGTTCAAACGGGTGACAGTGTTTATAACCCGGTCAAAGGTAAAAAAGAGCGCTTTGGACGTATCGTGCAAATGCACGCTAATGATCGCCAAGAAATTAAAGAAGTTCGTGCTGGTGATATTGCTGCCGCGATTGGTTTAAAAGATGTAACAACTGGTGACACATTATGTGATCCTTCTAAAGTTATTACGCTGGAACGCATGGAGTTTCCTGAGCCAGTTATTTCTGTTGCTGTGGAACCAAAAACCAAAGCTGACCAAGAGAAAATGGGCGTAGCTTTATCTAAACTTGCGGCAGAAGACCCGTCTTTCCGAGTAGAAACTGACGATGAAACTGGTCAGACCATTATTTCGGGTATGGGTGAACTTCACTTAGATATCATTGTTGACCGTATGAAGCGCGAATTTAGCGTTGATTGTAACGTTGGTAAACCACAAGTTTCTTATCGTGAAACTATTCGTTCAACGGTTGAGGTTGAAGGTAAATTTGTTCGTCAATCTGGTGGTCGAGGCCAATTCGGTCATGTATGGCTTAAAATGGAGCCACTTGAAGAAGGCGCTGGTTTCGAGTTCGTTAACGAAATTGTTGGCGGTGTGGTACCCAAAGAATATATTCCTGCAATTGAAAAGGGTTGTAGGGAGCAAATGGATTCTGGTGTTTTAGCTGGTTTCCCTATGCTTGATGTAAAAGTAACATTGTATGATGGTTCATATCATGATGTTGACTCTAATGAAATGGCGTTTAAAGTAGCCGCTTCAATGGGCTTTAAAAAAGGTGCATTAGAAGCTTCTCCTGTATTACTTGAGCCAATGATGAAAGTTGAAGTAACTACGCCAGAAGAAAATATGGGTGACGTTGTTGGCGATTTAAATCGTCGTCGTGGTATGATTGACGGTATGGATGAAGGTCCTGCTGGTTTAAAAATTGTTAACGCAATGGTACCGTTAGCCGAAATGTTCGGCTATGCGACAGATTTACGTAGCGCAACACAGGGCAGAGCTTCATACTCTATGGAGTTTAAGCAATATGCTGAAGCACCTAAAGTCGTTGCAAACTCAATTATCGAAGGCCGTGGAGGCATCGTTTAATCGAGTTAAAAAGGTTTGAGTCGCTGAAATTTTGGCGACTCACAATACAACAAGCTCCCAGTGAGTTTGTGTTAGGGCATAAAGTGTGTACATTTTTTGACAAGACCGCGTGTCTTGCCTACAATCTAGCACCTCAACTTTGTGTCTTTTACTCTCGCTGAGAGATAAAAAATTAAATTTAAATTTAAGTACTTTCTTTTAAGGTAATTTTAAAATGGCTAAAGAAAAATTTGAACGTTCGAAACCGCACGTTAACGTTGGTACTATCGGTCACGTTGACCACGGTAAAACAACTCTAACTGCTGCTATCTCAGCAGTATTAACTAAAACTCACGGTGGTGAAGTACGCGATTTCGCACAAATCGATAATGCACCAGAAGAGCGTGAGCGTGGTATCACGATCAATACTTCTCACATTGAGTATGACACAGCAGACCGTCACTACGCGCACGTAGACTGTCCAGGTCACGCGGATTATGTTAAAAACATGATCACAGGTGCAGCCCAAATGGACGGCGCTATCTTAGTAGTAGCGGCGACAGACGGCCCAATGCCACAAACACGTGAGCACATCCTTCTTTCTCGTCAGGTAGGTGTACCTTACATCATCGTATTCTTAAACAAATGCGACATGGTAGATGACGAAGAGTTATTAGAATTAGTAGAGATGGAAGTACGTGAACTTCTTTCTGAATACGATTTCCCAGGTGATGACTTACCAATTATCCAAGGTTCAGCTTTAGGCGCGTTAAACGGCGAAGCTCAGTGGGAAGCAAAAGTATTAGAACTTGCAGAGCAATTAGATACTTACATTCCAGAGCCAGAGCGTGCGATTGATGGTGACTTCATTCTTCCAATTGAAGACGTATTCTCAATCCAAGGTCGTGGTACAGTAGTAACAGGTCGTGTAGAGCGTGGTATCATCAAAGTAGGTGATGATGTAGAAATCGTAGGTATCAAAGATACAACGACTACAACATGTACTGGTGTAGAGATGTTCCGTAAGCTTCTAGACGAAGGTCGTGCAGGTGAGAACTGTGGTGTATTATTACGTGGTACTAAGCGTGATGAAGTACAACGTGGTCAAGTACTATGTAAGCCTGGTTCAATCAAGCCACACACTAAGTTCGAATCAGAAGTTTATGTATTAACAAAAGATGAAGGTGGTCGTCACACGCCATTCTTCAAAGGCTACCGTCCACAGTTCTACTTCCGTACAACTGACATCACAGGTGCTGTAGAGCTTCCTGAAGGTGTAGAAATGGTAATGCCAGGCGACAACTTAAAGTTTGTTGTAGAGCTAATCAACCCAATCGCGATGGACGAAGGTTTACGTTTCGCTATCCGTGAAGGTGGTCGTACAGTAGGTGCTGGTGTTGTATCAAAAATCATCGAGTAATCGATAATTTAGATAAACATCTATCCTAGGAAAAAGGTCGCGAAAGCGACCTTTTTTACGTTTAGGCGTATTAGAAGTAGGTGCAGGTGTTGTATCAGCTCTTGCCTCAAGAAAAGCATCGAGTAATCGATAAGTTAGATAAGCACCTATCTTAGAAAAAGGTCGCGTAAGCGGCCTTTTTTACGTTAGGACTTATTAAAAGTAGAAACAGGTGTTGTATCAGCTCTTGCCTCAAGAAAAGCATCGAGTAATCGATAATTTAGATAAACATCTATCCTAGGAAAAAGGTCGCGAAAGCGGCCTTTTTTACGTTTAGGCGTATTAGAAGTAGGTGCAGGTGTTGTATCAGCTCTTGCCTCAAGAAAAGTATCGCCTAATCGATAAGTTAGATAAGCACCTATCTTAGAAAAAGGTCGCGAAAGCGGCCTTTTTTACGTTTAGGCGTATTAGAAGTAGGTGCAGGTGTTGTATCAGCACTTGCCTCAAGAAAAGCATCGACAAAATTATCTGGAATAATTTTGAACGTACTTTGTGCGGCCGCGAAGCGGTGAGGGCAGGGATAGCCCGAATAATAATCGATAATTTAAATACCCATGTATCCTAGAAAAAGGTCGCGCAAGCGGCCTTTTTACCTTTGGCAGCAGAAGTAATTAAAGTTATCGAAAACAACAACTGGTGTTAATGTTTAAGATACTGAATTTTATCCTTGATAAAGGCTATTTCAGCTTCGCTTTTACTTAATAAAACTGCCTGATTGAGTTTATCAATGGCTTCACCATAACACCCTTGGTGTTCAAGTAGATGCGCATATGCAATAAAATAAGGAGGGTAGTGCAAAAGTAGTGGCGCTACATTATCAAGCTTTGTTTGAGCTTGCTCTAACCTGTCAATTTGAATCAAGGCTACTGCTTGATTAACAATGATCGCTGTCGAGTAATCATAAGTGAGTAACTTGTCGTAAAGTAGCACAATTTGTTGCCAATCTGTATTTTCATAAGTTGTCGCTAAGCTGTGAAGTCCTGCAATCGCTGCCTGAATATGGTAACTGGTAGGTCGATCTTGTTTGAGAGATTTTTGCAATAGCATGTCAGCTTCGCTGATCATTGCTCTATCCCATTTAGTACGATCTTGATGCTCTAACAAAGTGACTTTATCAGTTGCTCTAGCAGGAGTTCTCGCTTGAATAAATAACATCAGGGCTAGTAGCGCATGAGAAGCAGCGTTATCTCGATATGTGCGGCATATTAGCTTCATTAGATATATTGCTTGCTTGCACAGTGTATTTGAAACTAACACCTGTCCAGAATTGCCAAAATATCCTTCGTTAAAAATTAAATACAGCACTTTCATCACCGCATCTATACGGGTATTTAAGTGTGACTGAGTTGGTAAGCTAAACTCTATATTATTTGCTTTAATCTTTCGCTTAGTTCGAGTAATGCGCTGTTCTAATGTTTTATCACTAATTAGTAACGCTCTAGCAATACTTGCGTTGTCAAAGCCCATCACCCATTTTAAACAAAGCGCTAATTGATTATCTTGGGATAGGCTAGGGTGACAGCAGGTAAATATTAATCCTAGCGTAGCATCGTCATATTCATAGGCTGTATCAACAGGGCTAATGGTATCAAGATGTTCTACATAATCGGGTTTGTGCTTTTTGAGTTCATCAAGAATGTAATGTGTGGCGACTTTAATTAACCAAGCTTTAACGTTGGCGATAGTTTCAAATTGCTGTTTTTCCATCGCTTTAATACAGGCATGCTGTAGAGCGTCTTCAACCTGTTGGATATCTTGAAAACGCTTAGTTAGGACCGCAAATGCGGTCCCGTATGCGGCATTAACATCCGTATCGAATGATGCCATTATTCAAATTTCATTACCGGCCTAACTTCTACGCAACCATCTTTTGCAGAGGGGATCTTAGCAGCTATGCTGATAGCGTCATCTAAAGTCGCAGCTTCAATCAGGTAATAACCGCCTAGCTGTTCTTTTGTTTCCGCAAATGGACCGTCAGTTATTAATGTTTCGCCGTTACGAACTCTTACTGTTGTTGCTGTTTCCGTCGGCATTAAGGCTTCACCGCCAATATGATTTCCCGTGGCTTCAATTTCTTCAGTAAATTTTCCGTATTCTTGAATTAATGCCATGTTAGCTTGTTCATCGCGTTGAGCAGCTAATGCTTCCGATTCAAAAATTAAACATAAATATTGCATTTTTCTTCTCCATAAGTGTTGTTTAGTATTGAGTACATTGGTTGTACTCAATAATAAGACGATTAACTAAACTGATCCCCGACAGCCTTACTATATTTTTTTTTACAGATAAAAAAAAGAGCACCTAAGCGCTCTTTTTCTTGTGAAAACAACATAAGTTATTTGTTGTTTTGGATCCACTCTGTCAACAAACGAACGCCGTAGCCAGTGCCGCCTTTTGGCACTTCGCCTTTGTTTGAATGTGATAATGCATTACCTGCAATGTCAATGTGAGCCCATTTAACATCGCCGGTAAAATGCTGTAGGAAAGCCGCTGCTGTAGTCGCACCAGGACCACCTGAACCAGTATTTCTTAAATCTGCAATATTACTTTTTAACATATCGCCGTAGCCTAATGGTAAGCGCCACAAATTTTCATTTACTTGTTTACCAGCGAAGGTAAGTTGTTTAACCAACTCGTCGTCTTCAGAAAATACCGCTGCGTATTCATTACCTACTGCACCTACTTTAGAGCCGGTTAAAGTTGCCAAATCAACTAATACTCTAGGACTGTATTTTTCACGAGCATACCAAAGTGCATCTGAAAGCACTAAACGGCCTTCTGCGTCTGTATTTGTGATTTCTACCGTTAAACCTTCAGCTGTGCGTAATACGTCACCTGGTGCAACTGAATTTTCTGACACCATGTTGGCAGCCATTGCCATAATAGCAACTACGTTAACTTTTTCTTCGTTTAACGCTAACGCTTTTACTGCACCTAAAGCTGCAGCGGCACCTGCCATGTCAACTTTCATGTGAGCAATAGAGCTATGGGTTTTAATGTTGTAACCACCTGAATCAAAGGTGATACCTTTACCTGCGATGGCAATTGGTGCATCGTCACTGTTTTTGTAATGTGCAATGACTAAACGTGAGCCATCTTTGCTACCACGGCCAACGGCTTCTAAAGCGCCCATGCCTAATTTCTTGATGTCTTTTGGATCAAGAACTGTAACTTTTACGCCTAACTTTTTAAGCTTCTTCGCTTCTTTAGCAAAATCTACCGGTGTTAATTCCGTTGCTGTTTCGCTGGTTAAATCACGCGCCAAAAATACACCGGCTTCAATGTTGCTAAGTGGCTTGTATGCATTTTTAGTGTCATTACCGTTGTCTACGTCAAAGTAGAAAGACTTCTCTTGACGCTTTTCTTTACGGTATTCATCAAAGCGGTATGCACGAAGGTTAATACCGTGTGCAATTAAGGCAGCTGTTTCAGCATTTTCACCTAAACCGTCAGCAGCGACAGTAATTGACTTGATGTAGTCTTTTTCTAACTTGCCAGAAAGGTTTCCACCTAGTTTTGTCGCTTTGTTTTTTGTCAGCGCTTCTTTACCAGTACCAACGATGATTACGCGTTGATAATCGATGTTAATTGGAGCTAGTACTTCTACCATTGCACCATAAGCACCTGAAAAGTCAGCGGCTTTGATCGCTTTTGTTAGTTGACCATTTGTTTTGCCGTCAAAATCTTGAAATGGTGATGATGCTTTATCTTTAGCGTGGAATAGCACTAAAGTATCGGTTGATGTTTTCACCGACGACTCAAAAGTAAAGTTTTCTGCAGTAGCGACAGCAGAAGCACCTAATACTGATAAGCCAAGTGCAATTTTTGAAAATTTAGAGATCATGGTAATACCTACTCTTATAGTTTACGAATAATTGTATTTAACGATTTTTTAACCTAAAGGTTAAGCGTATTTCGACAGACGATATATTTTACACGACATAGTGAAAGTCCATGGTTATATCGATTCCATCGACTAATATTGCTCAGTGCAACAGTGTGATCACACCTGGCAAAAGCGCGTTATTTATGTTGTTAACACTTTGTTAAATTTGGAGGCGATGATACGCGTTCTAAACAGTAATGTATACGTTGTAAGGGGGATTAGTCATGGCATGCCGCATTATTTAGCGTCATGCCATGAAAAGAGTAATTAAAGTAGTGGTTTTAAAAATCTAGCGGTATGAGAAACTGTATGGTCAGCAACCTGTTCCGGTGTTCCGGTCACTAAAATTTGTCCTCCACCGGAGCCACCTTCTGGACCTAAATCAACGATCCAATCTGCCGTTTTTATCACGTCTAGATTGTGCTCAATCACTACTATAGTGTTGCCATGATCTCTCAATCGGTGAATTACTTGTAATAACTGCTTAATATCGTGGAAATGTAAACCTGTTGTCGGTTCATCCAAGATGTATAAAGTTTTTCCTGTATCACGTTTAGAAAGCTCTTTAGATAACTTAACTCGCTGAGCTTCACCACCAGACAATGTCGTCGCCGATTGGCCAAGCTTAATGTAGCTCAAGCCTACATCCATCAATGTTTGTAGTTTACGTTTTACTGCTGGTATCGCTGAGAAAAATTCTGTAGCATCTTCAATGGTCATATCCAGTACTTCGTGAATACTTTTGCCTTTGTATTTAACTTCTAAGGTTTCACGGTTATAGCGCTTGCCTTTACATACATCACAGGGCACGTAAACGTCCGGTAAAAAGTGCATTTCAACCTTAATAACGCCATCACCTTGACAGGCTTCACAACGGCCACCTTTAACGTTGAAACTAAAACGACCTGGTTTGTATCCGCGAGAACGCGCTTCTTGAGTGCCGGCAAAAATATCCCTGATATTGGTAAATATTCCGGTATAGGTTGCCGGGTTCGAACGTGGTGTTCTGCCGATAGGGCTTTGATCAATATCAATAACTTTATCGAGTTGATCTAAACCTTTAATACTATCGTGCGCAGCTGGCTCAGACGTTGTTGCACCGTTTAACGCCGTGTGTGCAAGCTTGTATAAGGTATCGTTAATTAATGTCGACTTACCTGAGCCTGAAACACCAGTCACACAAGTCATTAAACCAATAGGAATCGTTAAATCAACATCTTGTAAATTGTTGCCACGAGCACCTTTAAGCTCTACCACTTGTTTTTTATCGTATGGCGTACGTTTTTTGGGCACTTCAATGCCTTCTCTGCCCGATAAATACTTACCTGTAAGCGATTGTTCACAAGCTAAAACTTGTTCTACACTGCCACTAGCGATAATCTCACCACCATGTACACCAGCGCCAGGACCAATGTCGATCACGTGATCCGCGGCACGAATGGCGTCTTCATCATGTTCAACTACAATCACGGTATTACCAAGATCGCGAAGGTGAATAAGCGTTTTAAGTAAACGTTCGTTATCGCGCTGATGCAAACCAATTGATGGTTCGTCAAGTACATACATTACACCAACAAGCCCAGCACCAATTTGGCTGGCTAGTCGAATACGCTGTGCCTCACCACCTGAGAGTGTATCAGCACTACGTGACATACTTAGATAATTTAAACCAACATTAACTAAGAAGCCCAAACGATCGTTAATTTCTTTTAAAATTTTATCGGCAATTTGCCCTTTTTGACCGGTTAAATGTAAGCCTTCAAAAAATGCCAATGCGTCAGCAATCGACTTCTCTGTAATTGCATGCAAAGGGGTGTCAGCAATAAAGACATTACGCGCTTCTAAACGTAAACGTGAGCCGCTACAGTCAGGGCAATGTTGGCTATTGAGGTATTTTGCTAATTCTTCGCGTACTGCGTTTGATTCTGTCTCGCGATAGCGACGATCCATATTATTGAGGATGCCCTCAAACGGATGTTTTCGAATAACAATGTCACCACGGTCATTCATATATTTAAATTCAATTTCTTCCTTGCCACTTCCGCGAAGAACAATGTCTTGGTGTTTTTTATCTAATGATTCAAACGGTTTATCAATGGCAAATCCGAAGTGTTCTGACAATGCTTGCAACATTTGAAAGTAGTAGAAGTTGCGTTTGTCCCAACCACGAATTGCCCCGCCCGATAAACTTAATTCTGGATTACCAATCACGCGGCTTGGATCAAAAAACTGTTGTGTACCTAAACCATCACAGGTTTGGCATGCGCCTGCTGGGTTGTTGAATGAAAATAAACGAGGTTCAAGTTCCTGCATGCTATAACCACAATGTGGACAAGCAAAATTGGCTGAAAACAGTAGCTCCTCTCGTTGTGGTTCATCCATGAATGCGACTCGAGCAGTCCCAGCAGTTAATGAAAGCGCTGTTTCAAAAGACTCTGATAATCGCAATTGAATATCATCTCTAACTTTCAACCGATCAACCACTACTTCGATAGTGTGCTTTTTGTGCAACTCTAGTGTTGGAGGATCCGATAAGTCACAAACTTCACCGTCAATTCTTGCGCGAATATAACCTTGAGCCGCTAAGTTATCCAAAAGTTTAACGTGTTCACCTTTTCGGTTTTGCAATACCGGTGCTAACACCATCACTTTGGTGCCTTCTTCAAGCTCTAGCACCTTGTCGACCATTTGTGAAACCGTTTGTGCAGCCAATGGTTGGTTGTGCGTTGGACAACGAGGTTCACCGACACGTGCATAAAGCAAACGTAAATAGTCGTAAATTTCGGTGATAGTACCCACCGTTGAACGTGGATTATGAGAAGTAGACTTCTGCTCAATGGAAATCGCTGGCGATAAACCTTCAATGTGATCTACATCTGGCTTTTCCATTAGGGACAAAAACTGACGGGCATAAGCAGAAAGCGATTCAACGTATCGACGTTGTCCTTCAGCGTAAAGTGTATCGAAGGCGAGAGATGATTTACCTGAGCCTGACAAGCCAGTGATCACGATTAATTTATCGCGCGGAATATCTAAACTAATATTTTTCAGATTATGGGTACGCGCACCACGAACTTCTATTTTTTTCATAATGATCCCACGGTGAATAGCAGCCGACCATTATGGCATATTTAATCAACTATCTGCATTAAGAATATCCGTTTTTGTTCAGCGTAATGGCGTGATAAACTAGCGCGGTTTTTATCAGTTGTTTAGTTTAGGTCAATCCACGTTTTATGAGTCACTCTGGGTTAAATCATATCGAAAAAAGAGCCGCATTTTCACTTGCTGCGGTATTTGGCTTACGGATGCTTGGTCTGTTTATGATCTTGCCGGTTTTTGCTATCTACGGTGAGCAACTGATCGGTTTTAGTCCAATTTGGATCGGTCTAGCTATTGGTGCTTATGGGTTAACACAAGCATTATTACAAATCCCTATGGGCATTCTTTCCGATAAATTCGGCCGAAAACCGGTTATTCTTGCAGGGTTGGTTGTATTTCTAATTGGTAGCGTAGTCGCGGCAATGTCTGAAACTATCTATGGTGTGGTCATTGGCCGAGCGCTACAAGGTATGGGAGCTATTGCTAGTGCAATATTGGCATTAGCAGCCGATTTAACGCGTGAAGAGCAACGTCCTAAAGTTATGGCAACTATAGGCATGTTTATTGGGTTATCTTTTACTTTTGCTATGGTATTGGGACCAATAGTTGCAGAATCATTTGGTTTAGCTGGCCTATTTTGGTTTACTGGCGCACTTACTATTGGCGCCATGTTAATGATTCAATTTATGGTGCCTTATTCAGTCAATAAAGCGCCCAGAGGCGATAATGTTGCCTTACCAGAGCAAATCACTAAGTTGATTCGCGATCCTCAACTTTTTCGTTTAAATATTGGCGTATTCATTTTACATATGGCATTGACGGCTTGTTTTGTCACTTTACCAAAACAGTTTGTTGAAGCTGGCTTAGCCTTAGAAGATCATTGGCAGCTATATTTACCGAGTCTTTTAGGCTCATTTTTCTTGATGGTGCCGTTTATGATTTTTGCCATTCGAAAACAAAAAGAAAAACAGATGTTCTCTTTAGCTGTATTACTGTTTTCACTGACGCTTATTTTCCTATGGTACTTACCTCTTGGACTATTTAATTTAGTAGTGTTGGTTATTTTGTTTTTTACTGCTTTTAATTACTTAGAAGCGACTATGCCTTCTATTTTATCGCGCTTAGCGCCTGCTGGAAAAAAAGGCACTGTGATGGGCATTTATTCAAGTAGCCAATTTATGGGCGCTTTTGCCGGTGGCGTATTAGGTGGCCTTATTGCGAGTAATTTTGGCGAGTCGATGATCTTTTTAGTGATGGCCTGTTGTGGATTATTATGGTTTATTGCCGCTACAGGCATGAAGCAGCTGAAAAAATCAAAAAGCTTTAGCTTTAAAACCACAATTACATGTGAGCAACAAGCAGATGATGTCGCCGAACAATTGATCAATATGCCGGGCGTTATTGAAGCTACGTTAGTTCACGCGGAATCTGTTGCTTACTTAAAAGTTGATGAAAAAACAGTTGATTTTAAAAAAGTAAAATCATTGCTTAAACCCAACTTGAGTTAATCCCTTTCTTAAATAGTAGTTCCCGCTTTTAAGGCACAGTACGGCGATTGTTCACTGTACTGTGTTTTGGCCCTTTACTTCATATTTATCTGACAATCACGCAAGTGGCGTGGCTAAAGTCTTAACTTTCATCGTCATTTCACTTACAAGCTAAAGGTCAATATCTTCTTGTCTTGAATTTATTGATGAATTACATTGGACGTCCGTCTACAAACAACGGATTTTGTAGACAATGGATTTTAATGAAATTTGCAAGGATTTAAGGAAATGAAAACACTACTGATAACTGCTTCAGCTCTCTTATTTTCTAGTCTCTCTTCCATGGCGTATGCAGATGCGAATGAAGGTGTATTAGAAGGTAAATATGTACCTGTTAGCGGGTTTAGTCATTCGCGAGAAGTTAGCCGAGTATCACTTGGTGAAGCACCTAAACAAGTTGGTAAGTTCAAAGTTGTATTCAAACGTGAAGGTTGGGCGGCGCTGTCTGAGGAAGACAAAAACCGAATTCGTAAACGTTTGGTGATCAAGGGTGAATACACTGGCGTAATGAATATGAGTAATCAAACATTAGCTCATACTATGGTAAACAAAGATAAGTCAGGTACCTTGTATTCGGAAGGAGACTTTCTAATTCCCTCTCAAGGCGACCCTTTTTGCAGCGCAGGTGAGCCATTACAAGGTGTTGAGCAAATGAATATTGTTGCTGGTACCGGAGAGTTTGCCAATATTAGTTCAGGTACATTATTTTTAAAAGCAGATGTAAATAATTGTCCTGGTACTGATGGCTTTTTAAGTAACAAATTTGAGTTTGTTGCGGGAGAAGGCAGTTTAGAGTTTTCTTCTAATTAACCCAAAGAGCTCTACATATGAATAAGGTAGGTATTATGCTTACCTTATTTTTTGCCTTAGATAATAGCTGATATTTCATCATCAATAACATTTTTACCTAAGACTAAATGAATCTCATCGCCCAACCCCTTGCCTAATAGCGCTCTTCCGATTGGAGATTTATCTGTAATAACGACTACCTGTTTTTCTTCGACATTCAACCGATAACCTGCAGCAGTCGGGGCTAAGAAATATAACAAATTTTCATTTTTACTCAATGTGACTAGGCTTGCTATACCTACGATATCATTGCCACCATCGATTATTAGCTTGTTGATCAATTCAATACTTAACTTTAGTTCATCAACTCGTCGTGATTGTCCTTCGGCTAAATATGAAGCTTCGATTGCTAATGTATCGTATTGAGTTTCAGCGACAGACTGTTCATCGATAGACGCTAATCTGGCATTTTTAGCCGCTAGCTCAGCGTCTATTAGGGAAGACTTAAGCTGTTCTAATAGCTCTGCTTTAATTGCATTTTTCATGTGTTGTAGATCTTAAAATTATACATCTATTTAAAACGTATTAAGGCTTATTAGTACCCATAGTTATCGACTTGCTCAGCAACAGTTCAGGCTTTTTAGATATCATTGTTACGATATTTAACAAAAATATAACAAAAGTATTTGATTGGCTATGTCGCCAAGTTCATAATCCGCGCGCTTAAATATTTTAAGCACCACGGATAAAGCATACAAAATAAAAAATGAGTAATTTACTCAAACATAATGATAAAAAGGACATAAATATGAAAAAGGTAGTATTAGCTTCATTATTATCACTTGCATCTTTTACCTCTGCAGCGCAGTGGCAAGCGGGTGCAGGTTTGGTTCAGTTATCAAATAGTGAAGATGATCAAACAATTAAGTTAACCGCGTTGGTGGCTGAAGCCAAATACAGTTTTCACAAGACAGATAAAGTGGAATGGTTAGTTGGAGCGCGTTATGGCTTTGGCATACAAGATGATGAATTCGATTTTGCTTATGGCGCAGAAATTGATGTTGAATTAGATCGCTTTGTCTCGATTGATTTACGTGCTCAATTTGCCATCAACGAGCAAGCTTATTTTTTCTTAACACCTTCTTATACCAATGCTAAATATACTGCAAAATTTCAGTATTTTAGCGAGTCTGAAAGTGACTGGGAACTGGGTGGTGGCCTTGGCTTAGGTTACCAATTTAATGAGGCTACTGCGGTGGAAGCATCATATCAAAGATTTGACGAAACAAATGCACTAGGTGTTAGCTTCTCTTACAAATTCTAATATTTCAGACAGGTGTTAATTGGCAAACAGTGTTTGCCAACTTTATCTTAGGGGTTGCGTAGCAACCAGAACACCACGGGCATGCCCGTGGATGAATGACTCCTTTGCCTGTATTCTATAGGGATGGAAGTTAACTTTTCGGCACATGCCGTATATAGAATTCAATAC
>NZ_BNCK01000002.1:179474-708056 GCF_014656435.1 Thalassotalea marina | reverse complement strand
TAACCCGCAACGTTACGAATGGCTGCTCTACCGGCAGTTAACCTCACGACTGAATGGACGCATTTATTTGCCAAATGTTACCAAATACCGCGCACTGGAAGACGACCTGATCCCCCAGACATCGCAGTGGATGGTTGATTAGCCACAGGAAACATTCGAAGTAGAACACAGCCCTATTAGCGCTCCGCCGCTGGGACGGCGGTAAATTAGCAAGGTGAGATTGAATTAGAAGCAAAACATTACCGGACAGAACCAGAAACTGGAAATTCTTATCTGTGTGGCCTTTCGTAATGATACCTTGGGGAAAACTTTTTGGGGAAACCCGACTCATAAAGAGATCTCACTCACCTTGCTCTACAAGATAAGCCTACTATAAAAAACTGTATATACATACAGTTTTTTATAGCGCGAGATACTGCTAAATGACCACACTGCTCAACTACGGCCGCAGATAACTACCGTATAGCCGTCTCTGAGGAGCAGCGTTAAAGGGGGAGAGGGCATACGCTCACTGTTGCTTTAACAGAGCCAACTGAAATTTCCGGAACCGGACGTTAGATGATTTTCCTGCGCATATACCGGAGTCGGCACAATGCGGACATACGGAGCGGCCTGATCGATGTCTTTAGCTGCGATTTAGCTGCCGCTATAAAGGAAGATTGAAAGAACACCTCTCATCTTATGATGCTGAGGTGCTTAGTACCCGCCAAGTTGCCTTAGTTATAAGAAGCGAAAATTTCTCTACCTATTTTGGCAATAGCTTTATTTCTCTCGTCAAACGAAGCTTCAGTCTGGGTGAGATATATCGCAACAATTAATGGCTGCTGTTCATTTGACCAAATCGCAGCGGTGATTCCCCTAGACCCAAAACCACCAGCACCCGACCTATCAGCAATTGACCACCCCTCTGGTAGCACTGAACGCAACAAGCTATCGGACACCTTGTTGCCAGCCATCCATTCAATTAATTGTTCTTTAGAGCCACTTGAGAGTTTCTCGCCATAAAGCAGTTTCCCGAGGCTTTTTACAATCGCGTTAGGTGTTGTTGTATCACGCTCATCCCCGCTTCGCGCTTCATTTAAATGAGGCTCTATACGATCCAGTCGCGTTACTTCATCACCGAGTTCTTTCATGAACAAGGTCAATTCAGATGGGCCACTAATACCGTCCAGTACTATATTAGCCGCTGTGTTGTCACTCATAACCATTGCAGCCGTGCAAGCCTGCTTGAGGGAAAAGCTCTCTCCAACAAGCTTTTCTGTTATCGGCGACCAAGTAATAAGGTCTTGTTCCTCAATCTTCACAGATCGATCAATCGACAGCTTCGCCGTTTCAACATCGTGGAGCAATTTCGCACATGCAAGAGTTTTAAAGGTGCTCATCAACGGAAAACGTGAATCGCCGTTGTAATGCCAAAGGTAACCATCAGAAACGCTGTAGATTGAGACTCCTACTTTAGCACCCAGGTTTTGCTCTACCTCTTTGATGCTGTTGACTATCAGGTCTGGAGAAGAGTTGGCAGGAATGCTGAGGGTTAAGCTGCTTAACAGCGATACAAAAACAACAAATTTGGAGTACATACGATAGTTTTTTCCTAGATATAAAGAAAGGTGTTTCCTGCTCGCGATGATACATCAAAACGAATATCGATTAAAGAATTAGCGTCTGTTATGGGTCGCGACCTGCGGTTTAAAGCAGCTTCGAGTGAAAGAGAATTGCGTCTGCTTTACCAGTTTGTTTAAAAACTCTCACGGTTCGGAGTGGGCCAGCGCTTATCGAGGCCACCGAAGTTGTTCCGTCTCGCCTGAGTCGGACAAGGCCATTTATATTATTTAGTTAACTAGCCTAACTCAACTTTGCTCGGATGAGCGCTAAGGCAACCAATTAGGGGATCCCAGCGGGGATCAGTGAAAAAACTCGACCGAGTGATAGTTGTCAACGCCGTAAAAGTAGGTATGAACGAGATTTATCTTACTATCTTATTATTTTTTCGTTATTTATTAATAGATTTCAGAACATTGACAAAAAAGAGCAATATGGGAAAAGCGCTGGTGAAGGAAAACCAGCAGAAACACGTTCCATGAACAATGGAATACGAAGGCGCTTGGCTTTGATGAAGGCAAGTGCGCCGCTACGGCCTATCAGCGAGACACTCATGACGAACCTCGAAAAATCATAATTAATACTGTTTGTTTATACAGTATCTAATGCTATGCTGATTTCTACAAGTAAAATTGTAGGTAAAACTGTAGTTGTTCGAGTAAGACGCTGTGTTGTCGGTGATTTCTTTTTTGTGTTGAAAAGCTTGATGTGGGGATTGCTCGCCCTCGTCAAAGCCTGCAAGGCTTGGACAATACTGCTTCTGCCTACTGCTCTTGTTTCTGTTACTGATCCTGTTACTGCTACTGGTTAACGCATGGGTCAAGTAACCGTCAAACAAGGCTTGTTGAACCCTTTGCAAAGGGTTTAAAAACAGTTAGTAAAATTCTGCTTCGTATTGAATTTACTGGCTTAAAGCGAAGTCAGGAGCATCATTAAAATGCTCAGTCGAACTCAGTTCAAGCCTTTTTCAACCGTTTGAAAAGGGGTTGGCTAAGCCATACCTAAAGGGTATCGGTAAGGGTTACCTAAAGGGTTTAGCTAAGGCTTTCTGAAAGGCTTAGCCAAAGCCTTCATACATGGGTTCACCCAGTAGAAAGATTAAAAAAACGCTGAGGTATCCAAGGTGCATTTAGAAAAACCTGTGGCACAGTGAAATCACCTAAAGCGAACAATAGAATTGAAGAGGAACCATCAATGACAAGAGCCCCTGCGCCATTTCCGCTAGAGCGCCTCGCGGATATCCCAGACAGACCAGAAGATTTTAGATTGCTGGAGCGTATTCCATTAACGCGTGAGCCGCAGTCCTGGCCACTTGAACTATCTCCTGTGGTCGGTGATGAACAGCCAATGGTGCTGCTCGATACAGAGACAACTGGACTGTCTGCCGATGACGAGTCCATTATTGAGCTTGGTATGGTTAAGGTGCTTTACAGCCCCTCTGCTCAGCGGATTGTGTCGATTGTTGATGTGATCAGCTTGTACGAAGATCCCGGCAAGCCAATCCCCGAACTGATTACCGAGTTAACCGGTATCACCGATGATATGGTGCAAGGCCAGCACATTGATGATGCAATGGTAGCGAGTTGGTTATCCGATGATCCGCTGGTGGTTGCACACAATGCACAGTTTGATCGTCCTTTCTTTGAAAAGCGGTTTGCTGCATTAGGACATCTATCTTGGGCCTGTTCAGCCAGTGGCATAGATTGGAAAGCACTGGGCTTTGAAAGTAGAAAGCTTGAGTACCTGCTGCTTCGCTTAGGTTGGTTCTATGAAGGACACCGAGCAGCAACCGATTGTTTGGCGATGGCCTGGTTGTTCTATTTGTTGACCGAGTCCGTTGCAAACTTGTTGTCTGAAGCAGACAGGCGAACTGTGTTAGTTCGTGCGTTTGGTGCGCCGTTTGACGTAAAGGACTATTTAAAAGAGCGTGGTTACCGCTGGCATGACGGTGTTAAAGGTGCCAACAAACATTGGTGGCGCGAAATCAGCGAAGACGAGTTGTCGCAGGAACAAACTTACCTGGATGATTTGTATCATCGTGGCTCAGAACATGCCCACTATGACTACAAAGATGCCCGTAATCGATTTAAAGCTTTGTAGCTCTCTACAAGGTAAGCCTTGCATATTTGAAAACCTCTGGAAAATGGAAAGTGAACTCATGGTTTAACCAACAAGAGGAATCTTTCCATGTACCAAGACACCTACATTGAATACTGGGGCGAAATCTTCGTCTCTGCCCGCATCATTGAATTTGGCATCACGTTCGAGCGCTTTCTTAAAGATCCATGGAAGCACTTGATGTCCTGTGGCCAAGAGTCTGCCCCAGACGCGATTGCTGAAGGGATGTTGCCATTGCTACCAGCTCAGGCAGAAGTTGCCAGGCGCATTCGGGAGAGTGAGCAACGAGCCCTGATGTCTACAGAGTCGGACAAAGGGGGATCTCATCGCGGTAACATCGTGGTGCCACTGGTTCGGATAGCGCATTGATAGCGGCTATCAGCAATGACACGAAACAAGGCCTTCACGCCCATAACTGAGCGGCAATTGCAATCAAGATCAAAAAGTTGCCGCTTAGTCTTCCCTACAAAAAAATTTGTGATAGGATGATACCTAATAAAATTAATTAGGTTGAGGCCTATTCAGTGTTTCATGGCCATCTGTCCAGCTTCAACCGGTAGAGATTGATTAGTCATTGCGGATGAAGAGCAGCATTGAGTGACGCTTTTCAATGTGATTACGCGATGTCGGTCCGTATTTTATAAACAGAGTTTTAAGAATCTGGTTGAATTGGATAAACAAGACGCATGACAAATGATGGTCTGAAACAAACGGTAGTGACGAAGCCAGATAGGCTTTCGCAGTTAGCGCAGTTGCCACAAGCAACCAGGGATCGCATTGCCCACATCGATTTCACCTTATTGTTTAAGGGCGAAGCGGTGCGGGCGGATTTAGTCGATCGCTTCAGCATAGCGGCCGCACAAGCAACGAAAGACTTCACAATGTACCGAGAGCTTGCACCAGGCAACATTGAGTATGACCAAAAGCTCAAATTGCATAAGCGCGGTGAAGCTTTTGAGCCCTTGTTCGACTATGACGTTGTAAGAACGCTGGCAACCATTAGCCAAGGGTACGGTGATGGCTTCACTGGAAAGGTAAAACCACCTCTGGCTTGTGAAGCGCCTTATCACCTTAACAAGCCGAGTTTATCGATAGTGGCGAAAGTCACCGAGGCCATACACAAAGGCAAAGCCTTGCGTATCACCTATGTATCATTATCTAGCGGTGAAACAACCCGTGAAATCGTGCCGCATACGCTGGTGGACAATGGCCTGCGTTGGCATGTTCGTGGTTTTGACCGCAAGCATGGTGAGTTCCGTGACTTTGTATTGACCCGCATTAAAGCAGCGGTTGTGCTTGAAGATTCCACTTTGTCTGAAACGGAGCTCGAAACCCAAGACCGGCAATGGAACCGATTTGTAGAGCTTGAGTTAGTGCCGCATCCACGTATTGAGCACAGCGAAGCGATAGAGCTGGACTATGGCATGGCGGGTGGCGTTCTAAAGGTTGAGATTAGAGCTGCAACCGCTGGCTATTTGCTCAGACTTTGGAATGTCGATTGCTCCAAAGCGGCTCAGCTAAAAACACCCGAATTCCATTTATGGCTAAAAAATTATCAAACTTTATACGGTGTCGGTAACCTTGCGATTGCGCCTGGTTTCGATAGCGTCACAGCATAGGGAAGAACATGAATATTTTACAATACGAATCAAAAATTTGGGCAACAGCTGACCTTCTACGTGGTAGTGGTATCAAAGAATCAGAATGGCCTTCCTTCATGATGCCATTCTTTGCACTTGTAATGATTGAAAGCCGACTTATTCGGATGTTTGATGAGCTCAAGACAGAAATAGGTGAAGAAGCCTTTAAAGAGATCCAACAAGAAGACCTCTATGATCTCATCAAAGATAAAGGCCAAGGTTACAACATCTTCATTTTTGAGAAAAACCAATCGTTATCGGATATCTGCAAAAACGACAAATCTTTTGATATCGACTTCGATGCCTACCTTCATGGCTTTGATGGTGAAACGAAAGACTTGCTTGGCGTAGATGCTGTTGAAGGCGAAAAGTTTCTCGATATACGAGGTGTAATAGCCAAACTCAAAGCAAAAAAGGTATTGCTTGGCTATACCAAACTTTGGGCTGAAATTGACCTCAAGCCTTTTAATAACTCTGAGATCACCACACTAGAAGAGCATATCAAACGTAAATGGGCTGACATCTCAGCAGAAACCGCCGGGGAGCAGTACACCCCTGATGATGTAATTGCACTCATCAGTGATATTGTCGCTTCGAAAATAGAAGAATCCGACAAGCTTCTAAAAATCTATGACTGTACCTGCGGTGGCGGCAACATGCTATTTGGTGTTGAAGACCGCATAAACAAAAAGTTTAAGCGTCTAACTCAAACGTATGGGCAAGATTGGAATGACGCGCTTTATGCACTAGCAAAGATCGAAAGTCGTTTTCGCCCTGATTCAAAAATCGAACACGGTAACACTTTGGTTGACGATAAATTCGACAACGAAGAGTTTGACGTGGTCATTGCTAATCCACCTTATGGTGTAAGTTGGTCTGGCTACGCCAAAGACATTCAAAACGACAAAACAGAACGTTTCAAATTCCTACCATCCATCTCTGATGGTCAGTTGCTCTTTATGCAACATTTAATCTCGAAATTGGATGCTAATGGTGTGGGTGTTGTTGTTCATAATGGTTCTACATTATTTAGCGGCGATGCTGGTTCGGCTGAAAGTAACATCCGAAAGTGGATGTTGGACACTGATATTGTCGAAGCAATCATACAGCTACCAACAGATGAGTTTTTTAACACAAGCATACACACGTATCTGTGGATACTTAATAAGAATAAAATTACCAAGCATGCAAATAAAGTTTTACTTATTGATGCATCTCAAAAATATAGTTCTCTAGGTCGAAATAAGGGTGCTAAGCGAAAAATAATTGAGGAGCAAGATAGGCTTGATATTGTGAGTACTCTATCTGACTTTAGGGATACTGAGTATTCAAAATCGTTTGAAAAGGAACATTTTTACTTCAATAAACAAGCCATAATGTTAACCAATGTAGATCAGAACGGGTTGAGTTTTGAGTCGCAACTGCCAATGAAAGAAGATAAAAAAACTGGTGAAATGAAGAGAGCTACTTCTAAACCATTAAAAGTTACGTCTCTAACCGATGGTGATAGAGAGCTTACTGAGTTTTCAATTACCGAGTTTGACAAAGAAAATTACAGTTCATTATCTGAGTATTTTGAGAAAGATATCAAGCCGTTTATTGCAAGCTTGAACTATAAAGAACAGCCTCTTAAAGTCAAGACCAATACAAACATCTACTATTACGATAATGAGCAAGAAACCCTAATAAAAGAAGATCGTAAAACGGGCTCTAGGGAAATAATAGGCTGCGGAAAGATTGTAATTAAAGCTGCATTTAAGAAAGCCACGAAGAAGCTGCCTCTGCGCATTGATATTTCTGCTGAGTTAACACCAGACTATCAGAAAGATTATGAGATAGTTGATTTCGAAAATTGTCCAATAGCCAACCAAAATAAAATCAGTGCTCATATTGAAAGGTTTGTAAATAAACCATTTAGCTATTTGGATAATATGATAGGGGTAGAGTTTAATTTCAAGAAGGAGTTTTACATTCCGCCTAAAAATAATGACTCTCAAGATTTATATAAAATAATACGTGACCTAAGCGAAGAATTACATGAACTTGAAGCGGAGTTTTTGTCATGAAATTAAAACCGTACGGGAGCTATTCTGAAAGTGGGGTTGAGTGGATTGGAGAGACACCTTCGCATTGGAAGATTTATAGAAATAAAGAGATATTTAAAGAGCGAGGGACGTTGAGTTCAACCGGCAGTGAAAAATTGTTAACTGTTTCACATATCACAGGCGTCACCCTAAGATCCGAAAAGAATGTCAATATGTTTATGGCAGAAAGTCATGAAGGCTATAAATTATGTAAGAAAGGTGATTTGATAGTAAATACCATGTGGGCTTGGATGGGAGCCTTAGGTACAGCAAGAGAAGACGGAATATGTAGTCCAGCTTATGGTGTGTATGAGCCAAGGAATGGAATTCCATATGATCACAGGTACTTTGACTATCTATATCGAACTAAAAATGCAGTAGCTGAAATGACTCGTTACTCAAAAGGAATAGTATCCTCAAGGTTGAGGTTGTACCCAAAAGAATTTTTTCAGATTTTTACTGCATTACCAACCGAACATGAACAAAACAAAATATGCAACCACATAGAAAAATTATCTACACTTGTGGACAAAAAAATTGCCCTTTTGAAAAAGAAGAAAGAACTCTATTTAGAGCTTATTGATGCAATTATTAGCGAGAGGATATTAAAAGGAATCGATGACAACACTGATTTTGACGATAGCGGTGTTGAATGGATTGGTCCGAAGCCAAAAAATTGGAAAGTTGTCAGAGTTAAAGACATTGCTAAAAGTGTAAATGGTGGCGCATTTAAGGAAAGCTTGAGCCCTAGTGGTATCCCCATTGTTAAAATACAGCAGTTGACAAAAAATACTAGCGCTACTGAATTCTGTGATGTGAATTCAAATAAAATCAAAAAGGAAAATAAAATTAAAAAGGGTGATTTACTATTTTCATGGTCAACCCTGATTATGCCCTTCGTGTATGCTGGACCTGATGCTGTTCTCAATCAACATATTTTTAAGATTATTTGCAATAAAGATGTAAATCCTAATTGGTTATATTTCTACTTGCGTCATGCTGTTGAGCGCTTAAGTATTTTTTCGCACGGAAGCACTATGCAACACATACTGAAATCTGATTTCGACAATCTTGAAGTAGTCATGCCAGATGTTGAAATGCAGATTGAAATAGCTGATAGCCTGAATGCGGACATAAAAAAGATTGAGCTAATTATAGATAATATTGATAAACAAATAAAAGAGTTGGTTTTATTCAAAGATAGCGTGACAGCAGACGCTGTCTTGGGGAAAGTGGACTTATCAGAAGAGAGTGTTATTTAATGAACGAATTACATTTGCAAGATAAGTTCCTTATCCCTTTCTTCTGCAATGACCTTAGCTACAATGAAGTCAAGGCCAACACGGTGACCAACTCTTTAGTTATCGAGGAGGACTTAGAAGCTTTCATCAGTGGCACTGATCTCAACAAGAAGGCTTACGATACGCTGCTTAAAAAGTATAAGGGTGACAAAAACCTATTACTTAAAGAGCTTATAGAGCTGATTCAAGAGCGCATCGGTAGCAGCCGTAATATGGCTTTGTTTATCAACGCAAATAAGTCGATCACCCTGCAAGGCGTTAAGCTTCACCTGTTCTACCCAAGTGATAGTGTCATTCATGGCAACAAGTTATTTGAGCAGAATATATTTTCGGTTGTACAGGAGCTGCCTTATAAGTTTAAGTTTCAGGGCGAGCAGATATTCTCATTCCGCCCTGATATCGTGCTTTTTGTAAATGGTATCTACCTGGGGTATAGCGAACTGAAAAGTAACTATACCAGCCAAAACGCCAGTAAAAACGGGCGTGGCAAGGTGATAAAAGACTACTTTGAAGCGGTAAAAGCCTATCATCAGCATGTCGATAGTAATGATATGTTGAGTGAGAATGAAAAGCTTGCGCTGCGCAAAGATTTCTTAAAGGTTTTCGAAAAAGCTATACATATTACCACAACAGATATTGGTGAAACCTATGTTATTCGCACCATTGCAGACTATTTCGATGAAATACTCACAACTTGTCGTGAAGGCAAGTTTGACAGAGAAGAGATAGAAAAAAAGGCGCATAGCGTATTTAAGCTATATCCTCTACTTAAACCTGATGCTGATAAAAAGTCCAAGCTAAAAGAGTTATTCAATGCTCTTTATAGTAAGTTCATGGTTGAGAAAGAAATCCTATACTACAACTTTATTGAACGCGACGTACACGTCAAAAAAGGTATTAAAGAGGTTAAGAATGAGCCGGGATTCTTAATTTCGCCGAGGCCAAAACAGAAGTTTGGTACAGATAAAATCATGGCTAAGATTGATGAGTTTTTAGACCATGAGCAAGACCCTAATTATTTTGACAATCTCCTTGAGAAGCAGCTAATTGGTGTTAGTGAGGCGAAAAAAGCCGAGCTCCTTCAAAAGCGTAAAGCCTATTCGAATAACAAAAACGTTTATTCGCTATTAATGCAATATGCAGCAGGCTTTGGTAAGTCAAATATTATCGGTTGGTCGGCACTACAACTAAAAGACCTTCGACGCCCAGACGAAAATGGCAATATGCAGTACGTGTACGACAAGGTCATGATAGTCGTTGACCGATTGCAGCTGCGTAGCCAGATAGACTCACTAATGCTTAACATGAATATTGATAAGCGTTTGGTGGTTGAAGCTACGAACAAGAAAACCTTTCAAAATGCTTTAGCATCTGATAGCCGAATTGTGATCGTTAACTTACAGAAGTTCGGTGCAGTTAAAGAGATGATGGATGCGAGTGTTTTAGCTAAGCTTGCAAAAATGCGTATTGTTTTTCTCATCGATGAGATACATCGCTCTAATAGTGGCGATCAACATGAAGAAATGGTCAGTATCTTCGACGAATTGCAAAGTCCTTTTGATGGCGAAGCTTATGCAGGGAAGGCAACGAAGAAGAACTTAATTGTCGGTTTCACCGCTACACCGGATGATCACACGCTGGCACGTTTTGGTGAATTTAGCGGCTATGCAGAAAGCGAAAAGCTGTGGCGACCGTTTGATAGTTTCACCATGAAAGAAGCGATAGAAGATGGCTTCATCCTCAACCCACTTAAAAACATTGTCCCTGTGGCATCTAAAATGCTATTTGATTTGCCTTCAAATCCACTCGAAGGTTTCACAGAGAAGGAATTTAAAGATGCTCAGAAAAAGCAGGTGTATGAGAACCGAGAACGTATTGACGCAATATCCAAGTATGTTGCCGACCTTCTGGTAAAAGATGTATACCGCCAAATACGTGGTACTGGTAAAGCCATGCTTGCCGTATATTCCATTAAATCGGCCATCGCTTACAAGGAAGCTGTAACTAAATACTTTAACGAGTTGGTTAAGCTTCCTAAATATGAGAAGTATGCCGAGGCTCCAATTCATATTGTATATTCGAGCAATCAGGACGAGCAAAGTGCTACGGGCTTAAATGAAGGCCTATCTGAAGAAAAAGTATTGGAGAACTTTGCCTTAAAGAAAAATGGCTTGATCATCGTTGTCGCCAAGCTTCAGACTGGGTTTGACGAGAAAAAACTGCATACGCTGTTTTTGGATAAAGAAATTCGTGGTATTAGCGCCATACAAACGATTTCACGTGTTAACAGAACGGCCAAGTATAAAAACGACTGTAAAATTGTTGATTTCTCTTATAACAATGTAAACGTTCAGAACATCAAAGATGCATTTGAGCATTTCTCTGATGTTGTTGTCAGCGACTTTGATCCTTTCGGAGATAAAAAGGTTCTCGATATTCTCCTTACTGAACTCAACAAGTCTGATACGTATGATAAGTTTTTCAATGTGTTTATGGGAATTTATAGGGACCCTGTCAAACGAGATCAGCCTGAATCCTATCTTGATTTTGAAAGCAGTCTGAAAAAATACATTGAAGCAAACCCTCAGCGCACAGCAGATACCAAGGCTAAAGCAGCACAATATTTTACGATATTAAATCGCATTGAGTTTGTAATAGCCTTGGATGCCAAGTATAGCGAACCAAGCTTTCTGTTTTTTTGGCGTAAATTCAACACCCTATATAACATGCTTCATCGAAGCGATGACGTCAAAGACCCTATTGAAGTGTATTTTGACAACCAAATAGGCATGGTTGAAGTAATTGCAGAAGAACCTAAAAAGAAGAAAAAGAAACCAACAGAAGTCGCAACCGGAGCACCTCCTGGGCCTGGTGGGCAATATGACATTTTAGCAATTATTGCTGCACGCAACGATCAGGAAGAGAAAATCGGCTCACTCATTCTGGAATTCGAATCAAAAATTTCTGACTTCTTCAGCTATGTAAAAAGCTCTACTGAAGGAGAGCGATTGATCGTTAAGATTAAGTCGCATGTTTCAGAAAATGAAATCTATGATGATTTTTCAAAAATTTACCGTAAGTATCGTGCGCTCTATCGCTCCAAAGTCGGTGACTATTTCTTTAAAGAGACTGAAGATTTGGTTGATAAACTTTGTGATGATTTTGAGCTGATGCTCAGAGATCAAGACTAATTTATTACTTCAATTAGCTGAGCTGCCATTATCAAATTTGGTGATTGGTCGACTATAAAAAGGACAGTTCTCTTTTTCTAGCATATAAACGACTAAGGAGATGATAAGTGGTCACATTTGATCAATTAATGATATCTCTACTAAAGGCAAGTATGCAGCGAATGGTAGGTATGTAGCTAGAAAGGAGTGATGGTTTGCTGAAGGCAATCTCAGAGTTATTAGATGGGTCACCAGGCCTGAAAGGACGTCAAATTGCCAAGGAGCTGGGGCTGGATAAGTCCCAAGTGAACTCGTTTCTTCACAAAAACCAGGATACGTTTGTGAAAAACTCAAATCATGAATGGTGCTTGATACGGGCTCATCATGTGGAAATTGATTTCGCTACAGGTTGGATTGATGAGAAAGCCTTTGAGAGTGCTATCGGTAAGCTTGCGTATCAAAAAGATGCAACAAAGGTAACATTTAAATTCGGCATCGATTGTAAGTTTTTGCTGATAGCATTGGCCCGTTTTCTTGCTCTGGCGAATCAGCTTACTGCTAATGGGAAGGATGTGGTGATGGATACTACAGCATGTCCTAATACTCACAGTTTTTTCAGCAGAAATGGCTTCTTTGATTATCTTAATCAAAGTGTCACTTGTCTACCTGAAAGGCCCGTTTTGTCAGCTGCTAAAACTTATCGGGATAATAGCGATACCTTGGTCGAACTAGGAGCAATTGCACAGCCAACCCAAAACAAGGAGCTTGTAATTCGTTTGGGCGACAGGTTTGTAGAGCATTCTTCAGCCAGCTATTTCTTAGCGGCTAAGACTGTTTTTTCAGAGCTTGTAGGCAACGTTACTGATCACAGTGAATCCAAAATACCTGGGCTAGCAGGTCTGCAAGTGTATCGACCGTATAATAAACCAAAGCATATTCAAACAGTCATATCCGACTCTGGTTTAGGTATTGCCGCTACCTTGAGAACAACGTTACAAAGTGAACATCCGAAGTTGTACGCACAGTTTTCAGCGGAAACTGTTGAGAATGACATTGCGCTCGTTCAAAAAGCATTTACATCTGGTGAGGTTAGTCGCTTTGGTAAAGGCCGGGGGCTAGGCTTTAAGAGTAGTCGAGAGCACGCTAGCAAAGAGAAAGTTATCATTGTAATTAGGCAGCTAACTTTCTCATTGGCTTTGGAATACTCGAAGGGGCAACTCATCAATGTTTCTGAAGATCGGGGGTTGGTCCCTATCACAGGAACCCATATCTGTTTTGACTTCTATGTTGACAATTTCTGATAAATAGTGTCAACTTAAGCAGATGAAACAGTTAACTCATAAAATTCTTCTTTCAGAAGTCGTAGGTTCTGACCATGCCTTTGGTAACGATGAAGGTAGTGAAGCCTATGTGAAGATTAAAAAGATCGTTGATGGTCACCCATCATGCGATATTTTTGCTATCAGCTTGGAAGGGATTCGATTCACTGATGCTTCATTTCCTCGTGAAAGTATAATCTCGTTGGCTAAAGCATTAAAAGGAGAAAAAGGTTTTTACCTTTCTAATGTACCGAGTCGTGACCTTCTGGACAATTGGTCTTATGGCGCTACAGCCAAGGATCAACCTCTTCTAGTCAAGAGCGATAGCGGTTACGAAGTGCTTGGTGTAAAACTCAGTGCGACCGTCAAAGAGCTTCTAGATTTTGTTATTGCAAAAAAGACAGTGACTTCGTCACATGTATCTAAGCACTTTGACATTTCAGCACAGAATGCCAGTGGTCGATTAAAGAAGCTTCATGCTACAGGTCTTGTGTTAGGGCAAAAAGAAGTGGCAGAGTCAGGTGGACTGGAATTTGTTTACCGATCAATTGTGTAGTTTTTTTTGGTTTTCTGGTTAATCTGCTTGCGTTAATCAGAATTGAAGTTTATTATTTGATCAGATCCTTTGGATCTTTTTTATTAATATCTGATAAATGTGATTAAGTTAAGCAGAATAGGAGGCTTTATGGCTACAAATCCCCCATCAGGTGACGGACACAGAAACGGTGCCGTTAAAGGTAGATCTCAGACTCAGACGCCAAGCGGACATTGGGTAAAGCGAGATGCTGATACTGGTCGATTCATGGATGTGAAGACATCTGACAAAACGCCTTTTAAAGGCGTCAGGAAGGAGAAATAGTTTGGCTAATGGTAAAACCCATTTGGTCGTCGGGGCTGCGGTTGGTTTAACCGTTGCTCTGGCGGACAACAAAAAACAAGCTGCCAGTCACCATCCTGTAACTGCCATTACGGTTGGCTCTCTATTTGGCAAGCTTCCAGATATTCTGGAACCCTCTTTGGGTAACCCTCACCATCGTCAGTTTTGCCACAGTCTATTGGTGTTAACTGCACTAGGTGTTGGTCTTAAACATTTGTATGAGTGGCAACCGGAAGAGGCAACTGATAAGTGTCTTCGCGGGCTGGGGCTAATAGCCGGATGTGCTTATGTCAGTCACTTGCTCTGTGATGCGACAACACCGCGCTCACTTCCGTTAATTGGCAAACTATAGGAGTTTTGAATGGTCGTTGAAGTCACGAGGCACATTAAGCGTCCTGTTGAGCGGGAGCTTTGGGCTCGCGCAGCTGCTCGTTGTCAGTTTAGCGGGTGTAATAAATTGTTATACAAATCAGCGGTGACCCAGGAATCGGTCAATGTCTCTCAAAATGCTCATATTTACGCATTTTCTGAGAATGGGCCTCGTGGTTGGGGACTCTTTAAAACCAAGCCAACCAGCTTGAATGACGTCAGCAACCTCATGTTGATGTGCTATGACTGTCACAAAAAAATTGACCAGAAAGGCAGCGAAGATAGGTATCCAGCCGATCTCTTGATTAGTTGGAAAATGCAGCATGAGCAACGTATAGAAATCCTCACAGGCATTGCTCCTGATCGCAAATCAAATGTTGTTTTATATGGTGCCAATATTGGAACTGAAAGATCACCGATTAATTATCACGGTTGTGTTGAGGCAATGTTTCCGAATTGGTATCCGGCAACTGAAAAGCCAGTGACACTTTCCATGGTATCAGAGCTGAAGGATCACTCTGAACAATATTGGCAAGCAGAGTCGCAACACCTAACGAAGCGTTTTCAAAGTAAAATTTCATCGATCATCGAAGAGGATTCTTGTAAGCATTTTTCATTGTTCGCGTTAGCTCCTCAGCCATTGTTAATAAAACTTGGCGCTTTGCTTACCGACAAAATTGAGGTCGAGACTTATCAGCTGCATCGAGAGCCTAAAGGCTGGTTTTGGCAAGACTGTTCAGATGATTTTGAGTACATCATCAACAGACCTCAAAATATGGAGGGGAAGCCTGCCCTGGTACTTTCTTTGAGTGACCATGTGTCGCATGAGCGAATTACTCGGGTTATAGGGCCAGATACATCGATTTGGGAAGTGACTATCAAGCACCCTCATAATGATTTCATGCAGTCAAAACAGCAGCTCTCTTTGTTCAGAAAGTGCATAAGAAAGCTGATTGTTGAAATCAAAAATACACACGGGGATGCGACGCCACTGCAAATATTTCCTGTGATGCCAGTATCGTGTGCCGTCGAATTAGGACGGGCCAGAATGCCTAAGGCTGATATGCCATGGCTTATTTATGACCACGACATAAAAACACAACAATTTGTAATGGCAGTCGAGCTTCGAGGAGACCTTCATGAGTAATACTAAAAGTAACGATGTTCTAAACACAATTCTGGAAAAAATTGAGCTACCAGAGAGTGCTTATGAAAAGGCTGAAAAACGCTATAAGGATCTAGGTGATTGGTTACATCGCCCAGAGTCAACATGCGTGAATTTTGATCCCCACGTGTTTTCTCAAGGGTCCTTTCGTTTAGGTACGGCGATTAGGCCCGATTCAGAAGAACAGTATGACCTAGACATGGGGTGCAATCTTCGGCGTGGCCTGGATAAAACGTCTATCACTCAAAAGCAACTAAAGCACCTAGTCGGTCATGAATTAGAGCTTTATCGAAACGCCAGAGGAATTAAGGAAGAGCTAGCCGAGAAGAAACGCTGTTGGCGCTTAGAGTATGCCGATGGTCTTAGCTTTCACATGGACATAGTTCCGTGTGTGCCAGAGAGTGATACAGGAAGAGGACTTTTGAAAAAGCGGATGGTCGAAAACTCTAAGTTTGATGAAAACTTGGCTCAAAACGTGTCTCAGCTTGCAGTTTCGATTACCGACAACACAGATTCCACTTATGCAGTTGTGAATGAAAACTGGCGTATCAGCAATCCTGAAGGATATGCTCGATGGTTTGAAACGCGCATGAAGACGGCACGGTTAGTGATAAACGAACGTGAAATGCGATTTAAAGCCAGTATAGATAGTCTGCCATATTATCAATGGAAGACACCCTTACAGCAGGTTATCCAATTATTGAAGCGTCATCGTGACACTATGTTTAAAAACAATGAGGATAGTAAGCCAATATCGGTAATCATCACTACATTGGCGGCTAAATCGTATAAAGGTGAAAGTGATTTGGCTTCAGCGTTGAATACGGTGCTCTCCGAGATGGATGACCATATTTCTGCACAAGCACCAATGATTCCGAACCCAGTCAACCCAGCCGAAGATTTTGCAGACAAGTGGTATGACGAAAAATCTGCTCAATACCGATTACAAGAAAACTTTTATAAATGGCTGTATCAAGCTAGAGCTGACTTTAGTGCTCTTTGCTCAAGTGATGATACGCAACGAATAGTAAATGCGGCGCAAAATGGTTTGGATTTGAAGCTTGATTCAAGTTCGGTAGCACGTCTATTGGGTATTCCTGCGGTGACAACAAAACCAACTTTCGCAATTCAATCATCTGATCCAAAGCCATGGTTTAAGCAATAGATGAAGCACTGGAAGGCTGTGGGCCTAGAGGCTTTTCTCTCGGCCTATCCGAACATTAGATTAGTAGATGTCCATGCAGATAAGATTGAGTTGCAGGGAGAGTATCAGTTAAAAGCACAGCTAGCTGGAAGTCGGTTTATTGAGCGAACATTTTCTCTAAGGATTGTATGCCCAAGTGAGTATCCTAGGGCTTTACCAGTGGTGTTTGATACAGCTGGTTACTTTCCTCGTAATCAGGACTTCCATACTTACTCTGATGGATCATTTTGTCTTGGCTCAGACCTGAAAATTAAGTCAATTTTGAAAGCCGACTCGTCATTGACAACCTTTTTCGAAAAGATTGTTGTCAGGTTTCTTTATTCGGTGTCCCATAGGGTTGAATTTGGCAACTTTCCCTATGGCGAACTGGACCATGGTGAGAAAGGCCTGATTGATGATTATGCTCAGTTGTTCAATGTTAATGGTAAAGCATCGGTTCTACGGGCACTGAAAGCGTTAGGTTTGCGCAAGCGTGAGGCAAATAAATTACCTTGTCCATGTGGTTGTGGTGATCGTCTTGGCTCGTGTGACTATCGGTTTGTCTTGAACGAGTTTCGTCAAGTTGAGCGCCGCCGATGGTTTCGCGATCACCTACAAGAAGCTTTTACACCGATTGAAAAACCCAAAAGGAGAGTTGGGAAAAAAACTAAAAGGCCAAGTAGAAATACGCCTTAGCTTAATCAGCTCCCTCAGCATTTTTTGGCGTATGTGTTAATACATATCGGATTTTTTAGTCTAATCAACCGGCAACGCCAGATTGAACCTTCACACTATCGTGTCGGAGGTTCACTATGTTCAAAAAACTATTTTTTCAAACCAAAGCACTACCAGAGCTTTCATCGCAACTGGATGCAGACATTCCACGCTATCCGCCATTTCTAAAGGGGTTGCCAGCTGCGTCACCCGAGGATTTGCAGTCCACACAAGACGAGCTAATTGCCAAACTGCGCCAGGTACTTGGCTTTAATCAGCGTGAGTTTCAAAGGCTGATTCAGCCCTGCATTGATCATCTGGCTGCTTATGTTCACTTGTTGCCAGCTTCTGAGCATCATCATCACAGTGGCGCTGGTGGTTTATTACGTCATTCGTTGGAAGTTGCTTTCTGGGCGGCACAAGCAGCGGAAGGGATCATCTTTGTTGCCAGTGGCACACCGGTTGAGAAAAAAGAGCTGGAACCAAGGTGGCGTGTTGCGGCGGCATTAGGCGGTTTGTTCCATGATATTGGTAAGCCTGTTTCAGACTTGTCCATTACAGACGAGGATGGACGCTATCAGTGGAACCCTTTTTTAGAAACCTTATCTCAGTGGACCACTAATAACAGCATTGAACGCTATTTCATTCGCTGGCGCGACGGACGGTGCAAGCGGCACGAGCAATTTTCAATTCTGGTGTTAAACCGGGTGATGACACCTGAGTTGCTCGCCTGGTTAACCCAACCGGGCCCTGAAATTTTGCAAGCCATGCTGGAAGCGATTGGAAATACCGATCCCGAGCATGTCCTGTCTAAACTGGTCATTGAAGCTGACCAAACCAGTGTTCAGCGAGACCTGAAAGCTCAACGAATTTCCGTTGACGACAATGCCCTTGGTGTCCCAGTCGAACGCTATCTACTTGATGCCATGAGGCGATTGCTTGCCAGTTCCCAGTGGTTGGTCAATCAGCGAGATGCCAGAGTTTGGATACGAAAATCGAATCAATCAACCCATCTTTACCTGGTTTGGAAAAGCGCGGCTAAGGACATCATTGAGCTGTTGGCCAAAGACAAGATACCTGGCATTCCAAGAGATCCCGATACCCTTGCGGACATCCTTATTGAGCGAGGATTGGCCACTAAATCCGCCTCGAATGAGCGATATGAAAGCCTTGCCCCTGACGTGCTGATCAAAGACGACAAGCCAATCTGGTTAGCTATGTTACATATAGTTGAGGCCGATTTATTGTTCAGCTCGAATGTACCAAGTAGCGTGAGACTGTTTAGCAAATCTGAGTGGGAAGCAACAGAGCAAACACAAGCAGAACCTCAGAGTCGTTCCAGTGAGCATCCAGACTTGCCTGAAGCGTCATCATCAATCGAACATAGCAATTCGGCTAAGTCGCCATCGACAAAACCGTCCGAACAAGATGATGAACTTCGTCTTGCTAGTGATGTTAATAACCCCCAGGCAACTGAAAATGCTCCAGGTGATGGATGCGAAAAGCCTAACGATTCAAACGATGCTGCAATCGCGAATAACGTAAACCAGCACGATGCAGAGGCATTGAATCTCCCTGAATCTTTGGCGTGGCTCCCAGAGGCTGGTAGTGCGTTGGTTGTGGTTGGTGAGCAAGTCCTGATCCGTTATCCCGATGCCGTAAGGCCTTGGTGTGCTCCTCGAAAACTGCTTGCTGAACTCAGTCGATTAGACTGGCTTGAACTAGATCCTGCAAACCCGACACGTAAGGCCAGAACTGTGACTACGAATGATGGCGTTCAGGAGCAAGGGTTACTGCTGAAGGTATCGATTTCTAAAGGGCTTACTGCACTGATAGATCTATCCAATCAAGACGCAGAATCAGTGTCAGTAATTGAGAACGATGAGGCTTCACAGCGGCCGAGTCGAACTGAGACAACCAATGGCCAAGCACAAGAGCCCGCCACAAGAGCGGAGCGTAAGCAAAAGCCGATAGCGCCCAATACGAACTCATGTACAGACCCCAAACACGCACAGCGGCAACAGATGGTTAATTTTGTGAAAGATTTGCCCATCTTACTGACCGGTGGCGATTACCCAGACGTGGATCATAGTGCCGATGGTATTCGCGTCACGATTAAAACCTTACGCCAAGTCGCCAATGAGCATGGTATTCCAGCCGGACAGCTGCTTCGGGGGATCTCGGCCAGTGACGAATGCCAGTTTTATGAGGGGGAAACGGTTCTGTTTACCGCTCACGCTAAACGTTAATCCATTTGAAGTTAAGCGGATTGTAAACGGTTATTTTGCGGAGCATGAATGAAAGAAAACGCATATGAGATGCCCTGGCGCACGAACTATGAAGCCATGGCAGCAGCAGGCTGGCTGGTTGGGGCCACTGGGGCGATTGCCGCAGAAATGCTGACTGAGCTACCACCTGAGCCATTTTGGTGGATGACAGGGATTTCCTCGGGCATGGCGTTGTATCGCCTGCCTGAGGCTTACCGTCTTTATAAGTTACAGAAGGGACTAAAAGGCAAACCTTTGGCTTTTATGGAGCTGTCGCATTTGCAAAAAGTGATGGCAAAACATCCTGATGAATTGTGGTTAGGGTATGGCTTTGAGTGGGATCAACGTCATGCTCAACGCGCTTATGAAATCTTAAAGCGGGATAAGAAAACCTTGCTTAACCAAGGTCACGGCAAACAAATGGGTTCGACCTGGATTCATGGTGTTGAGCCCAAAGAAGAAGATGTTTACCAGCCAGTTGGTCACACTGAGGGGCACACCTTAATTGTCGGTACGACCGGTGCCGGAAAAACCCGATGCTTTGATGCGATGATCACTCAGGCCATTTTGCGCAATGAAGCCGTGATTATTATTGACCCTAAGGGAGACAAAGAACTTAAGGATAATGCACAGCGAGCCTGTATTGCCGTCGGTAGTCCTGAGCGCTTTGTGTATTTTCATCCAGGTTTTCCAGAGCATTCAGTACGACTTAATCCTCTGAGAAACTTTAACCGGGGCACTGAAATTGCCAGCCGAATTGCGGCATTAATTCCATCTGAAACCGGTGCTGATCCATTTAAAGCCTTTGGCCAAATGGCACTGAACAACATAGTGCAAGGTTTGTTGCTTACGTCACAACGTCCTGATCTGAAAACACTGAGACGATTCTTGGAAGGTGGCCCAGAAGGCTTGGTAGTAAAAGCCGTCACGGCCTGGGGGGAGCAGGTGTATCCGAACTTTAGTGTGGAGATTAAACGCTTTACTGAAAAGGCCAATACCTTGGCAAAACAAGCCATGGCGATGCTGCTTTTCTACTACGAACGCATTCAGCCCGTTGCCGCCAATACTGATTTAGAGGGGCTATTGAGTATGTTTGAGCATGACAGAACCCACTATTCAAAGATGGTGGCCTCATTGATGCCGGTGCTCAATATGCTCACATCAAGTGAACTAGGTCCATTGCTATCACCGATTGCAAACGATGTGGATGACAGCCGGTTAATTACGGATTCTGGCCGTATTATCAACAATGCCCAAGTGGCCTATATCGGATTGGATTCATTGACCGACGCCATGGTTGGCAGCGCCATTGGTTCGTTGCTTTTATCCGATCTCACCGCAGTGGCCGGTGACCGCTATAACTATGGTGTTGAAAATCGCCCCGTAAATATCTTCATTGATGAGGCTGCTGAAGTCGTCAACGATCCCTTCATTCAACTGCTCAACAAAGGCCGTGGCGCAAAAATGCGTTGTGTGATTGCTACTCAGACATTTGCTGACTTTGCAGCTCGAACAGGCAGTGAAGCTAAGGCTCGCCAGGTGTTAGGTAACATCAACAACTTGATAGCCCTTCGGGTGATGGACGCCGAAACGCAGCAGTACATTACTGACAATCTGCCTAAGACTCGGTTGCAGTACATCATGCAAACTCAAGGTATGTCGTCCAACTCGGACAGCCCCGCGTTGTTTACCGGCAATCATGGCGAACGCTTGATGGAGGAAGAAGGCGATATGTTTCCACCGCAGTTATTAGGCCAGCTTCCCAACCTGGAGTACATCGCCAAGCTTTCAGGTGGCCGCGTGATCAAAGGCCGCATTCCTATTTTAACCAGCTCAACACAGGCAGCATAAGGAGTTTGTATGCATCATTCTGTCTGTCTGAAAATGACAACACTTACCAGTAAAGAAATGCTCGCTCAGTGGCAGCAACATAACCCTCAGTTCAAGGAAGCTTTAAGGCTGCTTGAAACCGACTGGCCTCATGCTTTGGCCTCGGTGTATTGCTTGGCGGACTATGTAACGGATGCGCTCACGTTAGATGGCCATTCCATCTTTGATTTGTGCCTTTGTAATGGTTTGGGCAGTTATGAAGAAGTCAGTTGTGATGATGACAGTGTCCGACTGTGGCATTTCATTGAGGCACTGACCTGGACTGCCGCCAGTGCTTTAACGGGGATTCGCCTGCGTGATCCTGACCATTTCGAGTGGGCCGCCGTGGATGGTGTGTATTTCCACACCTGGATTCGTAATCGTCCAAATCGGATGGCGCATTTGGCTGAAGGACGCATCGACGTGCGTTATGTCAGTGGCCATACGACGACAAAGCGGCTTCAACAAGTGATTAAAGCCCGGATTATGACGCCAACCGTTACAGCCATGCTGGCCCGAGTAGAAGAGGATGTTTGGCATGAGCAAGCATAAGTCGGTTTGGCTACTTTGTCTGGCGCTGATGCTGGAGATTATTGCTATTGGTGTGTTAGTGCCCGGTGATTGGACTGGCCGGGTCATTAGTAAAGAGAAGCAGATGATCCAAAATCAATTGGGCGCTCAAACAAGCTATTGGATTGGTCAAACTAGCCATCGCTGGTATCAGTCATGGGTTGTGGATACGCAGATGGAGCAATCTGTGCGAGATTTTCTAATCCCCACTGAAGAGCAACGACTGCGTTCTAAAGGGATGGAGAACATGGGCGGCTTTTGGTTTGTGTGGGTAGAAGACCGTATTCAGGCATTTTTTGATGTGTTGTACCAAGTGTTCACTCGATTTGCTTTGCTGATGGTCTGGTTGCCCTTTGCGCTTATTCTCATGTTACCGGCGTTGTGGGATGGTTTAATGACCTGGAAGATTAAGAAGACAACCTTTGATTTTTCGAGCCCTATTATTCACCGCTACAGCATGATTATCCTTGGCTCAGGTGTCATTTTGCTGTTTATGGGATTGTTCGCCCCGCTGGCTATTCCACCGGTGGTGCTACCGTCGCTGATCATCGGTTTGGCATTAATGGCGGGGTTGGCGTTAAGTCACTTGCAGAAGAAGATATGAGGCCAGTTAGGCCTCATAAATGTCGTTAACTCATTTTTTGTGGCTTGAGTGTTAGTTCAAAGCCACATGCGTGAGCATATTTTAGGAGAGTTGACCAACTTGGATTGGCATTACCTTTTTCTAAACGACTGACGTTACTTTTTTGGGTATGCATTCTTTCAGCAACCTGCTCTTGAGTAAGTCCTGCCTTTGTTCTCATGGTAAGCAATTGATCAATAAAGCTGAACTCACTCTCAAGCTTATCGTACTCATTCTTAACTTCAGCATTGGCTAAAGCACGTTGTTTCAGTTTTTGCAGACTCATGATTTTTGAACCTCTTTTTGTCTATCTCTGGCAAGATTGAGCTCATTTTTGGGCGTCTTTTGAGATTTTTTTACAAAAGCGTGTAACACGTAAATGTGCTTCCCTTTTAAGTAGCAAAATAAGCCTCTACCAATACCTTCTTGAGCTTTTGCGCGGATTTCAAATAACCCATCGCCCATAGACTCAGTATGAGGAGGCCCCAAGTTTGCACCATGCTTTTCCATTAGCTCTAAAAGCTTAATCATGCGAGCTTGTATTTTGGGTGGCATATCGAGGATCTGATCCTCAACGCCATCGTAAAAGTCGATCTTCCAGCTCATGGGTATCCTTAACTTAGGTTATCATAAATGATAACTCTCGTTGCTCGGTTTGTCTAGAACTTAACCGTCTTGTCTGAGTAGAACCCTCAAAACCTTCAAGAATTCTGTATCTAGCTGACCACTGAACCTGCCAATCCCGAGGCATCCTTCACTTCTCAATTCAAACAACGAGGAGTGACTATGGAACCTGTAAATATTCCATCCTATATCGATGACCCGCCGCACTTCCTGCTTTGGAGTGCCGATGAGATGGCTCCCATTCTGTTGGGGCTAGTGATCGGCATTTTTACCGGTAATGCCTTGGTTTTATGCCTGTTGGGGTTGGTGACAACCAAGCTCTATCGGCGTTTTCGTGATGGTCGCCCAGATGGTTTTATTCTTCACGCCATCTACTGGGCTGGACTGTTGCCAACCAAAGCCAAGACGATCCCTAATCCATTTATCAGGAGCTATCTGCCGTGAAGTTCGACGTGTTTTTAAAATCATGGCAAGGCACGCAATTAGAGAACCGATGGCAACGGTTCCTGATTGCGGTGCTGGTGCTATCTAACTTGCTGCTTGCGGTAGCGGCATTTTCTCGCAATACCGTGGTAGCCATTCAACCACCAACCTTGTCTGAAACAGCTGAAGTGTCACGAAACCAAGCCACTCAGCCTTACCTTGAATCCTGGGGACTCTACCTGGCTGAGCTTATGGGCAACGTGACGCCGGGTAATGTGTCCTTTATCCGGGTTGCCATTGAGCCGCTACTTTCTCCAGCGGTGTACCAGCAAGTGGTCGATGCACTGGAGATTCAGGCAAGACAAATCCGCGAAGACCGGGTCACGCTCAAATTCCAACCTAGACAAGTGGAGTATGAGTATGAAACCGGCCATGTCTTTGTGACCGGTTATTCCTTGATCTCTGGGCCATCTGGAGATGAGCAGCGCCAAACTCGCACCTATGAGTTTGACATCGATATTGAGCAATACCGTCCAAAACTTAGCTGGATGGATACGTATGAGGGGCAAGCTAGAACGAAGCGCGTTCGTGAAAAGTTGACCCAAGAGCAAAACCGGAGGGTGAATGATGCGAACCAAAATTAGTCGATGGATGACACCAAGCTTAATCGCAATCAGTTTGAGTGGCGTCCTTTTATCTCAAGCGTCGTATGCAGACGTGGAATTGCCGATTGTGCCAGCCAGTGTGATGAAGCAGTCTGCTACTGCAAATCCACCGGTTCAAAGCAATACGGTTTCAACGGATGCGCCAACAACGTTACTGATGACACCGGGGGTTAATGAACTGATCCCTGTAGCACTTGGTCATCTGAATCGGATTGTGACGCCGTTTGAATCGCCTCAGGTGAGAACAACCAGTGATGCTCAGACGCAAATCAAGGGGAATGTTGTATATGTGGCTACGGACAAAGAATCACCGGTTTCACTTTACATCACTCCGCCTGGTCAGGAAGCGCCCGCATTATCTGTCACCTTAGTACCTCGTCGTATTCCACCGCGTGAAATCACCTTAGCTATTGATGGTCAGCAGTGGCCTATTAAGGGCGTCGTGAACCGAAAAGCCGCCACTTGGGAAACGGCTCAGCCATACGTCGATAGCTTACGTGATTTACTCAGACGCCTTGCACTAAATGAGTTACCACAAGGCTATGACATCCGTTTGGCTGGCCAAACCGACACAAGCCCGAAATGTTTTCAGCCGGGCTTAAAGTTTGGTTTTAAGCAGGGGCAAATTGTGACGGGACATTACTTCACCGTCTATGTAGGACTGGTTGAAAGCTTTGCCGATGAGCCGATAGAAGCCAGAGAAATAGCCTGTCATGCACCGGATATAGTGGCAAGCGCCTACTGGCCTCGCAATATCTTGTTGCCGGGTGAAAAGACTGAGTTGTATGTGGTTGTTCGCAATCATCGTGAAGAAGCGATGGAAAGTCTGCGACCTTCGCTTCTTGTGGGAGGTGAATAACGATGAAAGCACAATGGGAACAAATGAGCCCGAACATGAAGCGGGGCCTATCGGTTGCTGGTATTGCTGGTGGTCTCATCCTTATGGTGATGGTGTTTTCACCTAATCCTGACGATGGCTCAAGCAGTCGGAACCGGCAGGAAACGATCCGGCACATTCTTACGGATACCAATACTCGTGATGTTGGGGTCGATAGTTTGGCTGCGAACGTAAAACTACTCAGTGAGCGCAATGAACAGTTACGTCGTGAAGTTGAGCGCTTGCGTCGTGACGTCGATTCAGGACGGCTAAGCCCAGGTTCGCCTTCTATACCAAGTGAGGTCAATGCGGAGCTGGCCCGCCTTCGAGCGGAACTTGATGATGTTCGCGCAGGAGGTGATGCAGCAGTTGAAGGCACAAATAGCCGTTATGAAGTGCCTTTATCTGCCATGGAATTACCCAAAGACGAAAAGCCTCTGCCGTCTAACCCAGACGACTATTTTGCCAATGCGCCGCTGCCTGATCCGCTCTATCAGCAGCCAGCCAATGGCCAAGGTACACGAGCACGAGATGTTCCATTGCCGCCAATCACGATTCGTATGATTGAGCCAGAAGTGGTTGCTGAACCAGAGGTTGTTGTGCAAGAAGCGCCGCCTTTGTATCTACCGGCGGGCAGCATCATCTCAGGTACTTTGATCACAGGTTTGGATGCACCTACTCACGAGTCCGCAAGACGCGAGCCTTTTCCTGCATTGCTGAGGATTCAAAAGGAAGCCATTTTACCCAACCGATTTAGAGCGGATATCAAAGAGTGTTTCTTGATCGCCGCAGGTTACGGTGATTTGAGCTCTGAGCGTGCTTATTTGCGAGGCGAGACCATTTCATGTGTGAGAGAAGATGGTGGCGTCATTGAAACGCGACTGGATTCTTATGCCGTGGGAGAAGACGGCAAAGCCGGTATTCGAGGCCGATTAGTGTCGAAGCAAGGCCAGCTGGTGGCCAAGTCGATGATGGCCGGATTCCTTCAGGGCTTGGCTGGCGCATTTGATGTAAATCCTGTTCCGACGATTCAGACGGGTAATGCCGGTGATACTCAGCTGTACCAGCAAGTCATGAGCCAAGAAGCATTACAAGGCGCTGCGATTAAAGGCACCGGTAAAGCATTGGATCGAGTGGCCAAGTTCTATTTGGACATGGCTGAAAATATGTTCCCAGTCATAGAGGTAGACGCTGCAAGGAAAATTGAAGTCATAGTCACTCGTGGGGCCTCGTTGTCATTGGCCACTTCACAAGGGGTAGGTGCAAGAAGATGAAAAAATCCTGCATGTTGCTAACCGATCGAAGTCCGCTTCAGACAATAAGATGTGTATCCAGAGGAGAGTTAACCATGACGACATCAATGCAGAACAACCCAAAGCACCAGTCAAAACAGTGGTCTAAAGCTGGATTACTTTTATTGGCAGTCGGCTCAACCTTATTGTCTGGCTGTAGTTCATTGGGTCTTGGGAGTAGTGAATATGGATGCCCAGGTATGCCTGACGGTGTGCGCTGTTTATCCGCTCGTGAAGTCTATGAGCTTACCAGTAATGGCGCTGCACCCAAGACGATTGATGCTGTGGCGACTCGAATTGGTTCTCCCTCTGGGTATTCACAATCTGATTTAGAGACAGGACTGCTGAGCCATCCGGCATTACCCGAGACGCAGCAATCTGCACCTATTCGCATTCCTTCAAGGGTAATGCGGATTTGGATTGCGCCTTGGGAGGATGACCGTGGGGATCTGAATTTATCCAGCTACGTGTTTACCGAAATTGAACCGCGCCGGTGGGATATTGGGGTGTCAGCACCTCGAACGGTTTCGCCAGTGCTACGTCCACTTCAGACTCAAAGCGATTCTGCCTCAGCGGGAGCTGATGGTAAGCGCGATAACTTGAGTATCTACGGAGAAACTAACGAATGACAAATGCAGTTCGCACCATTCAAACTCAGCGCCTAATGACCATTGGTGCGCTTGGTTTAATGGCGTTAATGATTTCGGAGCCCTCATTTGCGGGCACCGGTGGTGATGCTTTCACTGATGTGTGGGATACCCTAAAAGACTGGACCCAAGGTACTTTGGGACGGATCGTAGCGGGAGCCATGGTTCTGGTGGGTATTGTGGGCGGTATCGCTCGCCAAAGCTTGATGGCTTTCGCTCTGGGCATTGGTGGTGGTATGGGTCTCTACAACACACCAACGGTCGTTGAAAGTGTTATGTCTGCAACTTTACCTGTCGTTGCCAGCACTCAAGAAGTCATTGGCACAGCAGTTCCAGCAATCAGCGCCGTTTTACTGGGCACCTGATAATATTGACGGCTTCTCTTGTGAAAGGGGAGCCGTCATCTCAGTCTATCGACAATGATTTTTCGATATCGCAGATCCTTGCCATGAGTACTAATGGATCAAACGTCGATTCTTTGAAGCCAAATTTCTTGTAGAACGTTTGCGCACTACCATCAATAGCATGGACTAAGATTCCTGCTCCACCGACAGCGTTCATTGCTTGTACTGAGCGAATGATACAATCTTTTAAAAGACCTGCCGCAATGCCTTGACCTTGATAGGCGTTATCTACTCCAAGTCTGGCTAGAATCACCATGGGAATGGGATCTGGACTATTTCTTCTTAATGAACTAAAAGCTTGCTCTCTGGAAACTGATCCCATGGCAATGGCATAGTACCCGACCACTTGATGGGCGTCAGTGTCATTGACCACATACACCCTCGCGGTTCCCCGCTTTTGACTCTTTAACGCCTGTTTTCTTAACCAAGTATCGAGCTCTTCAATGCCACATTGAAAGGCATTAAGCTGGTGCTCATCAGTGAGGAGGGTTGGTGCACTTATTCCCAAGGCGCTTTCCTCTTAAACAGATCTTTCATACCTTCAAGAGTCTGTGGCTCTGCACGAAGTTCGTTATCAAACGCTTCAAAAGCCTTTGCTTCTAGAACAAAATCCCGCTGTTCTGCCAGTATACTATGCGCTTCATTGAGCGCTGCTTGCTGAATGAACACGGTTCTATCAACTTTTTTTAAACTTGCTGCGGCATCGATTATGTCTCTTACCGATGGCAGTACTCGCATGTTGATTGGGGCTGTCTTTGTAGCCATGACACCATCCTCTGTATATCTATTTAATACACAGTTTAAATGACTTTTCCGTGTAGTCAATGGATATACGAATTGTTGGGCATGAAACTTTGAGAGTAGGTCAGTTTGATTTCGAGGGGATGTCACTCTTTCTGGTTTAAAACATTGCAAAAATTAACACCTAAGGTATGAAAAAAAGGAATCAGCTAAACCAGATGGCTTGAGGGGAAGTCTGTAAGGCTGGCAGAATGAAAGCTATACCCTTACAAATAGTGCGTAACAACAAGTGGCACCCTAGCAAGGCACCCAATTCTTCAATCTATCTAACCGAGTCCACATAGGTGTAAAAAAACGGGCTCAGCTAAACCGGTTGGCTAGCAACGGCGCTTCTGTCATCGCTTGTAGGCGATAAAAGTGTTATGTCTGCAACCTTACCTATCGTTGCCAGCACTCAAGAAGTCATTGGCACAACCGTTCCAGCAATCAGCGCGGTTTTACTGGGCTCCTTATAACAACAAAAACGCCCAAGCGGCCAGATATCTGACGGCTTGGGCGTCATCCTACCCCGTACCCGTTTATCATGACGGCGTTTCAATTAGAAGTAGCCAAAGTAAAGTTGTTTGGGTTCTTTTCATTGTCTTGGCTTCATGAGAGTTATGTGATGTACAAAATGATGCTTATGGGTTATAAATTTACCTAAAGGGTGTGAAAAATACCTTCCTATAAAAACCTTTATTTGTTCGATGGTGCGCAATTAATAAGGCCTTTAAATCGAAGGTTGTTGGCACGATGCTTGATATTTAGGATGAACAACTTATTCGATCAAAGGACGAAACATGGCGTTATTAAGATACGCAAACTTAGGTATTCACAGGCCAGACATCTTGCTTAGTAAAGCAGTGAGTGGTCTTGGTGACTTTTATAAGTATTTAGACACCACTCGAAAATACCTGGAAAGTACGAAGGCTGTTAAAGCGATAGCTTGGGAAAAGCTGGACGATGCTCAAAGTGGAGTATGGATACAATTAGTTGAGCCTGCCGATAACTGCGGTGATTTCGAAAAGAACTTAAAGCTCTTTTTAGATGAAAGTACCGACACGGTATACGAAGCAAGCCCCGCTAGATGGAAAGCCGTGGGTAGTGCCGCTAGAGAATGCCCAAATTGTAGAAGTCACGGTAAACCTAAAATGGCTTATGCAACTGAGGAGCACGCGGACGAAATTGCGAGTGAATTAGGCAATGGGCTGTCGTCGTATGAGTGTCCAGACGGTTATGGTTGGCATTTGACTGGGAAATCACAAAGCAATGTTGGATTCAATAAATCCAACGCAATTTCAGTCCTGGACAGAAATGTAGAGAATGACAGCTTGTTATTGGATCGTTTACCTGACCACGACTATTTGGTTATTCGTCCAAACACATACCAGTTAAAGTGTCAGATTAATGCATTACAAAGCTTACAAGACACCCCTTCTATTCACCATCTTCCGCTATTGAGGCTGTTTGAAGGTAAGGATCATGCTAAGTGGCCGAATGTTCCTTATGATGAGCACTTATTTAACGATGATTACTACGTTCTTACCGATGGAGCAAGAGAGGGAACATCTCAGCAGCGTGAGTTTGTAAATATTGCACTCAATACACCAGACTTTGCCTTCCTTGAAGGCCCCCCAGGATCTGGCAAAACTACAGCCATTTGCGAACTGATTCTTCAATTAATAAAGCGAGGTAAGCGGATCTTACTTTGTGCATCAACACACGTTGCTGTTGACAATGTTCTTGAACGAATGATGTCTGAAGAAAATATTTATCGCGACATGGTGTTACCTGTACGGATTGGAGATAAATCAAGCGTTTCTCAAAAGGCAAAGCCATGGCAATTGGAAGAGTTTGTTAAAACTGAACGCACAAGATTGCTAAAACATCTTCAGCAACAACCGCACATTTCAGTTAGTCAGAAGTTACTTAAAAGTAAGGTCGGTGAAGGTAAACATATTGTTGAGCGTCTTGTTCTTGAAGCGGCGAATTTAGTTTGCGGGACAACTATTGGGTTGCTTCAGCATCCTGATATCAAAAATAAACAATCAACATCGCCAATCTTCGATGTGATGATTATTGATGAAGCATCAAAAACAACTTTTCAAGAGTTTTTGGTGCCAGCGGTACTTGCCAAGCGTTGGATCATGGTGGGAGACCCAAAACAGCTTTCACCTTATGTTGATGATGAAGCTACCGAAGTAAATTTGCAGCCATGTTTACAGGATAGTTATCAGCGAGAAGCATGCGCAGATATTTTCTCTGCTCGACAAATCAATATTCAGAAACGAGAAGTATCCTTGGTTTGCACTGACGATGAAAAGACAATTGAATTTTATCATCAGCAAGCAAAGGCCAAAAATGTATTGGTTGCATCATCTAAAGGTCCGAAGACAGATCTCCCTTACGCATCAGTAGTCCTTGGTTCGTCAGCGTTCATCACTCAGAATGCTAATCACCTTCCCCTAGATTTGACGACGATAAGGGGGCTGCCTGCGTTACCGAAAAAGTTAGAAATGCGACTTTCAGCGCATTCGAGATTAACTCGTACAAAAATCAAGACCGAGTCCGATAGCTGGGAATCGCAGTTAGCGTGGCGACTGGCTCGTATGTACGAACAGCGCCTAAATACAGAATCTAACGGAAGTTCTAAAACTGTTAATAAGTTAGGGGAAGATATCAAAGCGCTACTACCATTTGACTCAGAAAAAGATACGTTTACTGCAATAGACAGGGTACGTAGGATCGCACTGCCTTCTATTCTTGAATCACTGCAAGTTGGATTTGAACGAACAGAGTATCAGAAACAAGGCACCGCTCTGTCTGATGGACTTCCAGCCAGTGTTTTGGAACAACGACAAATACGGCTTAGTTACCAGCACAGAATGCATCCAGACATTGCCGAGTTTTCCCGAGTACATATATACCATGAAAAAGCACTGCAAAGTCCTGATGGCCAAGCTGAAAAGAGGGACTGGGGATACCGAAGCGGCTCACATCGTTGTATATGGCACGATGTTAAAGGTCGAAAAGGCAAAGAAGGCGAAATCACCGCTGAAGTAGAAGAAATATTAAAAGAATTAAGTCGCTTTGATTCTTGGGCAAAATCAAATCCAAATGTTGAGAAAAACCAACAAAAGCCTTGGGAAGTTGCTGTTTTGGCATTCTATCGGGCGCAAGAGCGAGCTATACGTCGAGCTTTACGAAAGTGGACGGGAAATCATCACGGAGTAAGGCATTTCTATCGAGGTGAAAAATCCTCACCGTATATTGATATTCAGATATGTACCGTAGACCGTTTTCAGGGGCATGAGGCTGATTTTGTCATGCTTAGTTTCGCAAATAATCATCCCACGAGTTTTCTTGAAAGCCCAAATCGCTTGAATGTGGCAATTACGAGGGCCAAGCATCAGCTCATTGTGTACGGAAACCGCTCTGCAATGCAAAAGGCATCGGGTGTGTTAGGTACTTTTGCCAGCAATTCTTACTGGTCTACAACAATCGAGACTGAATCACAGGAGGCACTATGAGCCAGGACATCATACTAAAACGAGAAATTAAGACTGAAAGTTGGCTCATACAGGGTGAAATCGCGCTGGCAGATAGCCGTCCAGAAATTAACTGCGTGCTGCAATTCCTTCAAGATTATCCGAATGCGAGTTCTGCTGAGTGCTCCGAGCATTTATTTGGGGACAAAATCGGACGTCGTGTAGTTGCTGATAGGTTACTAAACATATGTCGATTATATGGGCTTGCTGAGTCTAATCGAGACCAATACAGGCTCACTGAATCAGGACTGATTGCCCTTGAGAAAGATCAAATCCTAGTGCCAGAAGATGGGTGTTGGAGCCTTTGCGTTTGTCATGAGCCTTTATTGCCTCATCCACTTCTTACTATTGATGCGCACACAGAGCCTAGTGCAGCGTCGATCGGACTTGGAAAAAACAGAAATGAGCTAAATGAAAGAGCAAAGCGACTCGTTGAGGTTCCTCAACTAGTCAAAGACGTTCGTGGCCTGAAGGTTGAACCAATAGGTGGAGGTTCGGAAGTACGCGTTGACAAAATTGAACTCAAAGGTGAGCGCATCTCACCTCAAGGAAAACCGTATTACATCGAGTGGAATGTGACTGATGGCAATGTCGATGTGAAGCGCGGAAAGGATCTTATATTTTCACGTCGGGTTGAACCAATCAGTCGTCAGCAAGTTTTGAAGGTACTTCTGCATAGTGAGGGCTTGCTTGAACAATGGGATGAGCAAACTGAAATCTTGTCAGTGGTTTTCGAAAATACTACTGAATCTGAGCGAATCAATATGAAGCGCTCAGTAAACGTAAAAAGACCATCTGTTCACAAGTTGGGCTCGTTTGATGCGATGAAGTTACACAATATTTCTATATCAGCATTGACTAAATTGGATGCTAAAAAGTGGGCTGAATGGAGATTAGAGAAAAATATCAATATGTATGCCACTAATAGCAAGTACCAAGTTTGGAGAGAAAAAGCACTCGAACCTTTTAAAAGTTGGAATTTCACACTACCTGATAGGGCTGAGTTGGCAAATCAGTTTTGGACTGAAGAAGACAAGCAAAATCAGCATACCTGGCATGTCATTGCAGCCCATGATTGGAACCTATAAGGAATAATAGTGATGAATTTAATTGAAAAGTTTACTAAGACTGAAACTAAGATTGTTGATCAATCAAATACCAAGTTGCCCCCTGTGCTTTTGCCTGTTTTACCTAAACAGGTATCTGATCCGCAACCTATAAATAGCTCTTTGTTCTGCAATGAGCTGCAATCAAGAGTTGTCGAATTAATCGATAATGCTGAGCACTCGGTTATTCTTAGTACGTTTTTACTTGCTGATGAGAATGTCGAATCTGCTGTCCTAAAAGCAGCAAAGCGCAAAGTTCGTGTGTACATACTATTGGCATGTGAGACTCGTCTTGATGGCGATGTGCCTGACGATGACTTTGGTAAGAAGTGTCTTGTGCAGCATAAGGAAATGTTAAACAAATTGTCTGGACATGTTCACTTTGCATCTGCGCCGCATTTCCACGCAAAAGCCGTTGTTATAGACGCATTACATGAAACTGGTAATGCTAAAGGGTTGCTTTTAACGGCAAACCTTACAGAAGAAGCACTTTTACGAAATGAGGAGCTGGGGGTCGCGCTTTCACGCCATCAAATAGCTGAGATCGTGAATGTGTTCCGTTGGGCAATCTTCGAGAGTGCGCAGCACCATATGACAAGCTGTGGTGAATTCTCAGCATATAAGTCGCCGGGCAATGTCAGATATCCAAGGGAATTAACTGAAATACTGGTCACATCGAGTGAAGACGCTCGAATTAGGGAACACGCATTAGCGTTGATCAATCAAGCGGAAAATGAACTCATCATATCGAGTTTTGGATGGCAAGAGGACCATCAGCTTGTAAAAGCAATATGTGAACGTGCGAAGTCGGGGCTAAAAGTCACCATTCTATCTCGCCAAAGACCCGCAGCCATGCCAGCGTTGTTGGCTATGAAACAGGCTGGTGCATCGGTGATGTGTTTTAAATGGCTACATGCCAAAGCGATTGTAGTAGATGGAATGCATGGCATGGTGATGTCGGCCAATTTTCAAGCGCATGGTATGGATCAAGGCTTTGAGTTAGGCGTAAAACTCACCGGTACTCAGGTAAAAGAGCTGATGAACTGCTTAGATATGTTTTTAACTAATAGCCACAATGAATTGAGCATCGACATGAGTCTAGGGATGATTTCTGGTGGTTTTGAAGCTTGGGAAAATAATTCATTCAAGAGGTACTCAGTCAGCGAAGTAGACATTGTTGAGTTATCACCTATAAAAGCAGATTGTTTGTCTGATATGGATAAGCACCCAAAAATACCCAATGCAAACTGGCGGGAAAAAACATCGCACAAGATTGAGTATAAATGGCGTATACAGCCGCCAGTTATCACTAACGCCAGTCCAGAGTATTTCAAACCTTTAACGGCTAAGGATGAAACTTCTAAGAAGCAGGATTCAGGATCGCCTAGAGAGAGTTATGAGCCAAAGGTTGTTCGACTGACAAAAAAACAGTTAGCTATTACAGTTCGTCAAGAATACGAACTTGCCATGGCAAAAAGGCTGAAGCAAAGTGAATTGCCAAACGCCCGAATTGTATTGGAGGCGTAACTTTGGATAACAAAAATACACTGCTTTGTTGGCACTCAAAAAGAGCTGGGGTTGAGGTATTAGACGAAGCGTTAAAGCGGCTTAAGAATCGTAAAGTTTATGTTGGCAAAGTAATTGTTCTTACTCAGTCAGCTGGGGATAACAGTCTGTACAAAGAGCATGAATTTGGCGATATACAGATTACCTTTCGAACTGTAGCTATCGAGAACCCAGCTGATCACAACGAAATTTATCACGCAATAGAGTCTGAGATTATTCCAGAGCTAAAGCTTGAACAGAATCTTCATATCAATGTATCGCCGGGAACTCCGGCGATGCATGCGGTTTGGTTGATTCTTCATGCTCGGGGGCATTTTCCACGCGAAACAATCCTCTGGTCGTCACAATATAACCCCGATACCAAAAGAACCAGCATTGCCAAAGTTGATTTCAGTGTAAATACGTATTTGGCAGAGATCTCTGCTATTTCAAGTTCAGAGGGCGGTTACGCCCTTTACGATTTAGACCCTAAATCAAAAGCAAGGCAGGATGCATTACAAACGTTAAAGCAGTTTTCTTGTGTTCCCAAAGCTCCGTTACTTGTACTGGGTGAACGTGGTACAGGGAAAACGAGGCTAATTGAAACCGTTGTCGGTAAGGTAAAGCAAAAGCAGGTTGTTACGCTTGCATGTGGAGGACTAGATTCTCAAGTGGTTGATAGTATGTTGTTTGGCCACGTAAAAGGTGCCTTCACTGGGGCGGAGAAGGATCGCAATGGACTTTTGAAAGAAGCAAATGGAAAAGTTTTGTTTTTGGATGAGATACAAGATTTACCAACTTCTGTTCAGCGAAAGCTGGTTCGAGTGCTTCAAGATAACCATCACAGTTTTCGTCCTGTTGGAAGTGACACTGAGGAAACATCAGACTTCGAGCTAGTTTGTGCGAGTAATAAATCGCTTGAGCAATTGGCAACGATACTCGATGCTGATTTCTTTGATCGTGTATCCATGCTCACAATAACAATACCTCCACTTCGTGCATGCAGAGAAGATATTCTGTCGGATTGGCAAAGAATCTGGCAGGAAGTTAATGTTAACCCCAATCTGCCTGCGGAAGCTCCGGTGTCAAATGAATTAATCCAGTTTTTTAACTCGGCATATTTACCAGGTAACTTACGTGACCTAAAAAAGCTGGCATACATGTCTTGTGCGTTTTTGAGCTCTCAAACTACAGAGTCGGCAATCTCTAGCTCATTAGCTGCGTTGGGCGAGCCTGTTATCCAGGAGGATAGTCCTGACACAAGGTTTGCATTTGGTGATTTATCCAAGACAACTAAGGATGAGTTAACGAAAGCGTTTCATAAGGAATTTGCAACAGCTGCCAAAAAGCAATTCGGTACATGGGTTAAAGCCGCGGAAGCATTAAAGGTGGATCAAAAAACTTTGCAAAAGTATATGAGAGACAATTGAGTTATTTTAGTGTGTGATTGTTTTCATTAAGATTTGGTGTTGGTGCTGCTTAGCAAGACGACAAATTCTTCAATCTATCTAACCGAGTCCACATAGGACAACTGCATAGACTGGAGCCTCGATTTACATTAACGAGGACTCCTCATGCGAAAACTATCTCCAATTATTCTGGCGCTTGCGCTGTCTCCTTTGGTTCAAGCTGAACCTGTGTCTGAAGTGTCGCCCGTTGGCAAAATTGACGGCATGGTTTCTTTACCTGTCACGGGTATGAAAGCGGTCGAAAGCAATGGCCGTATTGTTTTCATGTCAGACAGTGGCCGGTTCGTCATTGATGGCACGCTCTATGATGCCTGGTCCAAAAAGCCGCTTACCAGCCTTGAAGAAATTCGTGAAGCGGGGAACACGCTGGACTTAGGTCGTCTTGGCCTAAAAATGGATGATTTGAATCCACTGACGCTGGGTGAAGGCAAAAAGAAAGTGGTGGTCTTTGTTGACCCACGATGCCCGCACTGCCATGAGCTTTTGAAACAAGCTTTACCGTTAACCAAAGAATACACCTTCCAAATACTCCCTGTGCCAGTGCTTGGTCCTGATTCAGAGCGTCAGGTTCGCCAGCTTGGCTGTGCGCGTGACAAAAAAGCGGCCACCGATGCATTGCTGAATGGCCGGATTGGTAACCTAGAACAGGATGATGCCTGCAACTTAGAACCAATGCAGCGTACCTTGGTGACGGCTCAAATCCTGGGCATTCAAGGTGTGCCTTTCATCGTCGCCAATGATGGTCGCATCAGCCGAGGCCGTCCTTATGATCTTTCTGCTTGGTTGGAGGGGCGTTAATGAAAGCCTCTCTGTATTCAGGGCAACGCGCTTCAGAGCTCTTGCCAGTATTGGCCTATTCCGACGATGAGCAACTGTTTTTCATGGAAGACCAGAGTGTTGGCTTTGGTTTTCTATGTGACCCATTGCCTGGTGGTGATGAGTCTGTTGCAGACAGGGTTAATGTTCTACTCAACAACGACTGGCCAAAAGACACTTTGCTGCAATTTGGCCTGTACGCCTCGCCTGATATTCAAACCGACCTTCAGCGCATGATGGGCTTACGGCATCGTCAATCCGATCCATTGCTTAGGGCGTCGATACGCAAACGTGCGGATTTCCTCGATGGGGGCACGGTTCAATCGATAGAAGAATCGACCCAGACTCAGGTACGCAACTTTCAACTGATCGTCACCTGCAAATTGCCTTTGGAAAGTCCTATACCGACGGAGCGTGAGTTGAGTCGAGCATCCGCGCTTCGAGCTTCTTTCTCTCAGGCGTTGGCAACGGTTGGTTTTCGCGTCACTGAGATGACTGACCGAAATTGGCTCGCGGCATTAAGTGCGCAACTTAACTGGGGAAAAGATGCTTCTTGGCGTAATCCATCTCCAATCCGCAGTGAGGCAGATAAACCACTTCGAGAGCAAGTGTTGGATTATGACCGAGCTATCAAGGTGGATAGCCAAGGTCTGATGCTGGGTGATTACCGAGTTAAAACCTTATCGTTTAAGCGCTTGCCTGAGCGGATCTGGTTTGGTCATGCCGCAAGTTTTGCGGGCGATATGATGACGGGCAGTCGCGGCTTACGCGGCAGCTTTTTGCTAAATGTCACCATTCACTTTCCTTCAGCCGAGGCGATGCGATCTCGTTTAGAGACGAAGCGTCAATGGGCGGTCAATCAGGCTTATGGCCCGATGCTCAAGTTTGTGCCGGTGCTGGCAGCCAAGAAAAAGGGGTTTGATGTTCTTTTTGAAGCCTTGCAAGAAGGTGATCGTCCTATTCGGGCAAATATGACCTTAACGCTGTTTTCCCCGACGGAAGAGGCGTCCATCAGCTCTGTTTCAAATGCTCGAACTTATTTCAAAGAACTCGGGTTTGAGCTGATGGAAGACAAGTACTTCTGTTTGCCCATTTTCCTGAATGCCTTGCCATTTGGTGCCGACCGCCAGGCGATGAACGACTTGTTTCGATTTAAGACCATGGCGACACGACATGTGATCCCACTGTTGCCTTTGTTTGCAGATTGGAAAGGCACGGGCACGCCAGTGATTAACTTTGTTTCCCGCAATGGCCAGATCATGAGTGTGTCCCTTTATGACTCGGGCAGTAATTACAACTGTTGCATCGCGGCGCAATCGGGATCGGGCAAGTCATTCCTGGTGAACGAAATCATCTCCTCCTACTTATCTGAAGGCGGGCAATGCTGGGTAATTGATGTTGGCCGCTCTTATGAAAAGCTGTGTGAAGTCTATGATGGTGAGTTCTTACAGTTCGGGCGGGACAGTGGCATTTGCTTAAACCCGTTTGAAATCGTTGAGGACTATGACGAAGAAGCGGATGTACTGGTTGGGTTATTGGCCGCAATGGCCGCACCTACGCAGTCATTAACCGATTTTCAGATGGCCAACCTAAAACGTCAGACCCGTGAACTGTGGGAGAAAAAAGGTCGTGCCATGTTGGTTGATGATGTGGCAGAGGCTTTAAAAAATCATGAAGACCGACGTGTGCAGGACGTGGGTGAGCAGCTCTATCCGTTTACGACACAGGGCGAATATGGCCGCTTCTTTAATGGTCACAACAATATTCGCTTCAAAAACCGATTCACCGTTCTGGAGTTAGAAGAGCTCAAGGGGCGTAAGCATCTGCAACAAGTGGTGTTGCTTCAGCTTATCTACCAAATCCAACAGGAGATGTACTTAGGTGAGCGGGATCGTCGCAAGATTGTGTTCATTGACGAAGCCTGGGATCTGCTGACTCAAGGTGATGTCGGTAAGTTTATCGAGACGGGTTACCGTCGATTTCGAAAATATGGCGGCAGTGCTGTAACAGTAACGCAGTCGGTCAACGATTTATACGACAGCCCTACAGGTAAAGCCATCGCTGAAAACTCGGCCAATATGTACCTGCTTGGCCAAAAAGCCGAAACCATCAACGCGCTCAAAAAAGAAGGCCGTTTGCCATTAGGTGAAGGCGGCTACGAATACCTGAAAACGGTTCATACCGTCACGGGTGTCTATTCCGAGATTTTCTTTATTACCGAGATGGGCACCGGGATTGGCCGCCTTATCGTCGATCCGTTTCACAAGCTGTTGTACTCGTCCCGTGCAGAAGATGTAAACGCGATTAAACAGTTAACGCGCAAAGGCCTTTCTGTTGCTGATGCCATCTCTCAGTTGTTGAAGGAGCGAGGCTTTGACTGCTCCCCTCCCTAAAGGAAGGGGATTCTTGTTTCAAGGCGTTATGCCCGAAGTTCATTAGAACAATCGGGACTTACTTACGCTCCACAAGCTAACACCGCTTGCCCAGCGGCTTTGATATTAATAGCGGCATTGGTATCACGGTCTAAGCGCGCTTCACACGCTGGACAAGTCCAATGCCTTATATGTAACGGTAGAGAATCAACTACGTGACCACAGCAATTACAACGCTTACTAGACGGATACCACTTGTCAATCTGGACAAGTGTTCTGCCGCGCCATTCTGCTTTGTACTCAAGCTGCCTAACCATTTCGCCCCAATTGGCGTCACCAATGGCCTTAGCAAGTCGCGGATTCTTGACCATGTTTTTAACGCTCAAACTCTCACAGCTAATCACTTGGTTTTCGTTTATCAACGTAGTGGTGAGTTTGTGGGTAAAGTCGCGGCGGCAGTCGGCAATCTTCGCCTGAATGCGAGCAACTTTGATTCTGGCTTTGTGGAAGTTGGCAGTTCCTTTCTTCTTCTTGGAAAGGCGGCGTTGCGCCTGAGCCAATTTCTTCTCGTACTTTGCAGTATGGCGGGGATTGCCAGATTTAAACCCGTCAGCGGTAATCACAAGGTCGGTCAAACCCAAATCAATACCCGTTGTCTTTTTGGTAACAGGCAGTGGTTTAGGCTCGAAGCGGCAAAGCATAGACACGAAGTAGCGGCCTGCACTGTCTTTCGAGATAGTGACGGTAGTTGGTTCGCTAGGAAGTTCACGCGACCAGCGAATATCAAGCGGCTGTTTGGACTTGGCAATGTAGATATTGCCATCTTTGAACTTAAACGCCGACTTCGTGAATTCTGCGCTTTGCTTGCTGCGCTTCTTCTTAAAGGCTGGATACTTCGCCCTTCCTTCAAAGAAGTTCTTAAACGCAGTTTGTTGATGGCGCAAAGATTGTTGGAGCGGTACACACGACACGCTGTTAAGCCATTCAAACTCAGTTTGCTTCTTGAGTTCGGTCAGCTTAGAGCTTGCCGTGTTGTAGTTAACCTTTTTGCTTTCGTTGTAGAAAGCGTCGGTACGCCATTTAAGGATCGCGTTATAAACGAAACGCACACAGCCGAAAGTCTGCGCAAGCAATTGAGCCTGTTCAGTCGTTGGGTAAAAGCGTTGTTTAATAGCGATCTCTTTCATAGTTCACAAGAATACAGTTGTTTTTGTGAAAGTAAATATTAACATTAACCAATCGGGTAGTTTTTGCTCCTTCGGAGCAACCGCTATCCCTCCTCGCCCTAGAAGGACGGGGTTTCTCGCGGGATTTAGATGAATAAGACCACGCTTTGGCCATTTATGGCCTCTATTACTTTGTCTATTGCTGGTAGCGGTTTAATGACCAGCTGGCTTTTAATGAAAACACTCGAACCCATCCACAGCCAGTTGGCGTTAAGTACGCCCATTGCAGTCGTGGATTTTGGGGATGCGGTGTTGTCACTGGGTCCTAATGCCAGCGAACAAGACATCGAATCCAGGTTGCTTCAGACCAATCAGCAAATTGAAAAGTTAAAAGCAGCCGGTTTTATCGTGCTGGATGCCCAAGCGGTGGTTGGCGCTGATGATTCTGTTTTCGTGCCAGTAGGCTCAAAGGAGGTGTCTCATGCAGATACTCCGTAAAAGAATGCCTTGGCGGCCATATCTCATCCGGCTGACCATTCTTGCGTTAATCATGGCCTTGGTAGGCACCTATGCCATGATGCGCTACCGAATAGGTATTGATACCCAGCAAGAGCGCTGCCTTCCTGATACCACGGTATATCTGATTGACTTATGGAATAAAGAGCCCGTTAAGGATGGTCTGTATGCCTTCCACTCAAAAGGACTCGCTCCGTTATATAACGACGGTACTCGGATGCTGAAACGCCTAACAGGGATGCCAGGGGATGAAGTCAAGGTGACGCCTGAGCATGTGCTGGTGAATGGTGCTGAAGTCTCTACCGGCATGGCATTAGCCCAGCGTCTTGGTGTGGCTGAAACAGAATTTAGCCGCTCATTGACGCTGCAAGAAAACGAGTATTGGTTTTCCGGTGAGGCCGCAACGAGTTTCGACTCCCGTTATTGGAATGCCGTTAAGCGCGAGCAGATTGTCGGTCGCGCTTGGCCGCTTTGGTAGGAGGTGGATGATGAGAAGACTATGCCTCTTATTTTTGTTGGTTGCTCCATTGGCTTGGGTGCAAGTGTCCTGGGCACAAGAGCCTTATCCGTTGTCTGACGAGGACAAAAAGATCGTCGAAATGAGCCGCAGCATTTTACAAAGTGCTGTGGATGGTGCATCTGAATTTATAGAGCCTTTTGCACCGGTTGAACAACCTGCGTCGCTCAAACACAGCGATGAATGGTTGATATTTGCGTCGTCCTCACTGGGAGATTCGTCACTGAAGCAGCTTTTCAAAGAGGCCAGTGCTACCGGCGCTATTGTGTTGTTTCGGGGAATTCCTGAAGGAAAGACCTTGGGGGCAGCTATCCGTGATTGGCATACCCTGATGACGGGGCTTGATCCTGTTCCTCAGGTTCGAATCGATCCGAAAGCCTTTGTGCACTGGCGGGTGACTAGCGTGCCTGCCATTTTTCGCATAGACGATGACAAGGTGACTGCAAGTGCACTAGGGGTTTACAGCAAGGACTGGTTGCAACGCCAAATTGAAACCGGCAATACCGGTTCATTGGGTCAACGCGGTCCGATTCATTCGATTTTAGAACCGGATTTGATGCAAGTGGCGATGCAGCGATTACAGTCGATTGACCTGGGCGCATTAAAGAAAAAAGCCATTGAGCGTTTCTGGTCTCGCCAAACATTCACTGACTTACCCAAAGCCACGCAGTATCGGATAAGAACGGTTGATCCAACCATCGTCATGCAGCGGCCACTATTGGATGCCAATGGCCGAACATTGATCCCAGCAGGAACGCGTATTAACCCGCTCAAAGCCTTGCCATTTACTCAGCAGCTCGTGGTGTTTAATGCGTCGAACGCTGAAGAAGTGGACGCAGTAGCGCATTGGCTTGAGACGCAAGATAGGACGCTGCGCCGCATTACGCTTATCACCACGCAGCTCGACCGTGCCCAAGGCTGGAATCGCCTCAATGCGCTCGAAAAGACATTGGATAGTCCGGTTTACCTTCTCAATGCCTCGCTAAAGCAGCGCTTTGATCTGCAAGTCACCCCATCGTTTGTTCAAGCAAAGGGGCTCGCGTTTGAAATAGAAGAAATTCCAGCAAAGGAGCTTGTTCATGAAAAAGCTCAATAATACGTATCGTCTGATGCGGACTCTCGTTGTCATGTTTGTCCTAAGCGCCTCTATTCCTGCAAAAGCCGAATTGACTTGCCCAGACGCGGGGTTATTGTCCGGCAAGTTGCTGACGGATGTTTGCTGGTCATGCATTTTTCCTATCCGGGTTGCCGGTCTTCCTCTTGGCTCTGGCAATGTCCCAAGCGGCGCATCAAATAAGTCATTTTGCTTATGTGAAGACAACTTAGGCGTGCCAAGGCCAGGTATTGTTACCAGTATGTGGGAGCCAGCGCGTTTGATTGAACTGGTCAGAACGCCAGGTTGTTCGCCTTCACTGGGAGGGATTCGCTTACCGTTAGGTGATAGGCGATTGCAAGGTGGTCATGGTGAAGGTGAATACGATACCGGCGATCTTGCGTTCTACCATTACCATTATTACGCCTTTCCGCTTTTGGTCATGCTTGATTTGTTCATGGATGGCAATTGCAATGCCGATGGTTACATGGACTTTGACTTGATGTATTTGTCGGAATTGGACCCAACATGGCTTAACGATGAACTGGCCTTTTTTACTCAGCCTGAAGCGGCTGCTGTTGCTAATCCATTGGCTATTTCGGCTTGTACCGCTGACGCTGCTTCATCAACGCTTGGTAAACCCATCGATCAGTTGTTTTGGTGTGCTGGCAGTTGGGGCCATCTCTACCCGTTATCTGGCCACACCTTAGCCTTTGGCTCATTAGCAGAAAACACCAGCCATTTAGCGGCGCGTGCAATCGCGGCTCAACACAGGCGTGGTCTTGCTAGGCGAACAATGGGGAACAGTGCGCTATGCCGACCTGTTATCGAACCCATGCTGCCGAAATCCCAATACAAGATGAGTATGTTCTTCCCTGTACCGGAAACTGAAAGTGCGCATGTCATCGGTGAAAGCACCATGAAATGGGGAGAGTGGCGAACGATCCCCGGTGCCGGTGAAGATGCGCTCTACATTTTGTGGCGCTGGCAAGACTGCTGTAACTCGGGAGGTTAACCATGAAACCAACACTTTTTACCCGAGTTTTAGCGGGTATTTTATCAATCACTATGGCGTGCCTGCCCTTACATGGTGTGGCCGCTGATGTGCAGCGCCAATCCGGCCTAAGCGGACAACAAGAAGGTAAGCAATTGCTGCAAAACTGGACGATGCCCGCACTCAATGGCAATACATTGTCGGTGCCGAATGGCAGTGGTAATGAGTCCATTAACTTGCAAGAGCTTTTCCCTGGTATGGATCAGGGCTCATTGGATGTCTTAACGGGCGTTTATGGCTCTGATGCCAGCATGAATCAATTGGGGACACAGCGCCAAGAGAGCATGGCATCCGAAAGTGGCGCTACGGGTGAAGCATTTCGTTCGCTACAGCAAATCAAAGACAGGTCTCGGCCAGATATGGTCAATGATCCGCTTTGGGCATTAACTGATGCGGTTCAAACTGACCCCAATCTATTAACCCAAAGCTTCCCCGGCTGTGAGTCTCAAGGTGAAGGCAGCCCAAATTACCAGCAATGTGACAGGCTCAATACAGCGGTTAACAGCTGCACTATTACTCACGATTACACGGCAGGCATTATTGAGCATGTTTCTGGACCGATGAACCTTCGCTCTTGTGGTGAGGGGTGTCTTGAAGTTTGGATTGGACGAATTGGCGACAACTACTGGAGTGGCCGTTGTAAAGTGTTTGAACAGGCCATCACACTCAAAGTCGTGAACCCCGATGCGATTACCTCAGCCGTTCTTGAGTACGCTAAATGGGATGACTACATGCAAGTTTGGCTTGGCGATCAGAAAGTCTGGTCTGGGCCGAACAATAACTTTCCACCAGAAACGTCAGGTCGCTGCGAGCTCAGTACCAGTTGGGAGCGCAATCCAAATACCGATCTCACTGCCAGGCTAAAAGCGGTAGAACCCGGTTTAGAAGTGCCGGTAAAAATTCGCGTATCGGTTACGGGTAGTGGTGAGGGGTATGCACGCATCAAGGTGCGCTTTGATCCAACCAAGGTAGTGATGAATGATAGTTGGTCGCCACAATCCTGTATCGAACAAGCAGCGGATATCCCGACGAAGTTTTCAGACTACAGCATTCAATGCACGGATCAGCCTTCTTCAACCAACGGATGTACGGTGGTCAATGGTGTTTCAGTTTGTGAATCCTACTTTGCCCCTAGCCCTGTGGCTGGCATATCGCCTTTGTGTCGGCGTGTACAAGTCAGTGTGGATGATGAAAGCTATAAGGGGATTGAAAATCAGGCCTGCCAAGTGCTTGAAGCGAATCCTTCCTGTGGATTCATGTCGTCAGAATGTGCCGAGACCAATGATAAAGGTGAATGCATTCGTTTTACCGATACCTATGACTGTGGATTGCAAACCAGCGATCCAAAGTGTGTGGTATCTAACCTTATGCCAAGTAGTTTTGAGGCCTGTGAGCCTACTCAGACGATTACGCCATTTACTGAAACCAAGCATGTACCGGATTACCAGGTGTGCGAGAAGATCAGCACGCTTACTGAGTGTCAGTTAGAACGACGTGTATCCGCTGAAACTCATCAACAAAGCTGGTCTATTGAGCGTGGTTGCTTTAGCTCTGAAACGCTCAGCTTTGTTCCACAGCACAGCAGTACTATGCAAACTGGGAACGCGATACTGAGAATTTTTGATAATCAAAATACTGAGATAAAAATTACCGAGTCGCCATCCAAGGCAAATGGTTGGAAAACGACACTCTCACTGACGGGCAATAAGGAAACGGTGACTGAGACGAAACCGTCCATTAAATACCCTGAAATGACGTGTCCAAAAGGAACCTTGGTTGGTTCATTGTGTAAAGTCGCCAATGGGTCGATTATTTCGTGGCATGAACCTCAGGAAGTTACTCGTTCCAGATGTGAATCCGGCTGGAACAAAGTCGATTTCGATACTTGCAGCCGAGAAGTTCAGAAGTGTTCGGCTCCTGCGAAACTGAGCGCTTCATTGACCTTCTCTGGCAAGTACTTAGAACAGGACGTTGTTCATCAATCAAGTGATCCGGGCATAGACCAATGCTTGATGCAAACGGATCAGTTTACTGCCGTGCAGTGGCAGTGTTTGGATACGGGCACAAAACGAATCGACGGGTTAACGGTTGGTAGTGGCGAGTTGGCCAATCTTGGAAGCCTTTATCCGGCGGTTGTTTCGTCTCCTGCTCATTTAACCAGTCGTGGCAGTTCTGATGGACTCGGGCTCTCATGTTGGAGGGCAAAAGCGACCTACAATGCTTCGACTGCTCATCCAGAGTTCAACATGGGCAGCTCAGACAGCTGGGTAGATGCCAATGGTAATACACAAACCATCGTTAATAACGGACAAAACACGACCACCAATACGTGCGCCGCGCTAGAGCAAAATCCGGCATGCCAGTATGTCAGAACCGAATGCACTGAAGGCGGGGCTGGTCATGAAGACTTCTGTTATATCCAAAGTTTGGTGTATGACTGCGGACAAAGCGTCGAAGTGCAAAATGCACGAATGGAAACTCAATACAACTGTGAGGGGCCAGTTCGCTGCATGGGCACAGATTGTTTAGAGCCAGAGTCAATCAAGCAGGCTAACTTTGCAGAGGCCGCTGCGATGCTTAATGCGGCGCAGTTTATGACCAATGATATGTCATGCACGGGAGCTGATGGCCAAGATAACGTCGAGTGTACGGTCTTTAAAGGTAATGCTGGCCAGTGCAAAAAAGCCGTTGGCGGCATAGTGGATTGCTGTGAAAAGCCAAGTGGCGTGTCGCTATCGGACTACATCACGATGATAGTGGCGGTCAACAAGCTTGATACGGCAGTCATGGCCATGAATCCGTCTTCGGCAATCTATGGTTCGTGGAATACGCTTAGGGAACCAATAACGAGTACCTGGAGTGCGGTTAAAGAGCCTTTTGTGTCTGCATGGGACTCTCTCATGGGGGCTGGTCCATCAACGGCTGCTGGCGCGGGAGCGGAGCAAGCTGCGACTGGCTTTATGCAGGTGTTGACTAACAAGACGGCTGAATGGGTAGGTACGACCTTTGGTTCGGGGGCGCAATCGGCACTGTTTAGCAACGTTGGTGGCGCGGTTGGAGCCGATGGTGTCGTTTCGGGTGGTAACTTTGCCCTAGGGGGCGCTGCGGGCGCGGTTCTGAGTACGGTTATGACGGCCTACATGATTTATTCAGTCACCATGATCCTCATTCAGCTTATCTGGAAATGTGAGCAGAGTGAGTTTGAGATGAACGCCAAGCGGGTATTGAAGAGTTGCCACTATGTAGGTTCTTACTGCAAGTCTAAGTTCTTAGGTGCCTGTGTTGAAAAACGGCAGTCATATTGCTGCTTTACTTCGCCACTTTCACGGATCATTCAAGAACAAGTACGTCCTCAATTGGGCCTTGGTTGGGGCAGTGCCAAGTCACCAAACTGTGAAGGTTTGACCGCGAGTCAGTTAAACCAGGTAGATTGGAGCCAAGTCAATCTGGATGAGTGGATAGGTATCTTATCGATAACAGGCAACCTACCCGAAGTACCGTCACTGGATCTGGAACGACTCACAGGCTCAGGAAGTACGCTAAACGTTGATGGAAACCGTCAAAGTGCCGCAGACAGAGCCATTGACCGGCTAAACGGAATGGATGCTCAGAAACTGCGTCAGGAGGCGACGGAAGAAATTTCGGGAAATAATTGAGCACGTCCTTCTAAAATAGCTGCGCCAATAATGTTCCATATTGGTTACTTTAATGCGTTTTTCCGCTTTAAAGTAACCATTTTTGTACTTTGTGATCACAGATCGAACATATTTCAGCTAACGCGCTTTTGCCCCAAAACAAGTCTAGTCGAGCGTCGCAAATGAGCGATCAGCGGACGGTGAAAAATGTTCAGCTGATACCGTTTTTATATCCAAAATCAACAAACTTCCCCCATATTCAGGTAAATGAGCAATTTGCGCATTTTTGTCCTTAGACCACGTCATTAACTTTCAAATATTTTCATAGCTAGCAAAAGGTTAGCTAATTTGATAAAAACGTATGAACCAGAAAAGTGAGCTATTACGTGGTAGAAATATGCGCGATTTGCACACTATTAAATTGTTGAACTAAGCCGCTGCGCGGAGTCGCAAACATCCCAATCAACGACCACACTTACCTTGAGATTTAACCCATTAATCTGGAGGTAACAATGAACTCTCTCATTGAACAAGTCGCCACTGAAATTGAACTCATGGGCTATTCACAACGAACTCGCGAGACCTACTGTGGTTGCTTACAGCGCATTGAGAACTATTTCAGTAAATCCTTAGCGCAAGTCACGGATGCGGAATTGAATCACTATTTTAATGAGCCTGAGGTGCGCCGATTAACCCGAGCGAGCCAATTGGTGCAAATTAATAGTGTCCTCTTCTTATTCAAACACATACTCCACCGGCCGTTGCAATTAGCCATCACTTTACCCAAGCAACGGCATAAGCCACCCCAATATTTAAGCCGACAAGATATCCACTTACTGATTCACCATTGCCAAGATTTACGTTTAAAAACCATGATAATGCTCAGTTATGGCTGTGGATTACGCTTAAATGAATTAACCCACCTCAAAGTGGCACAGATTGATGGGCAACGTAAAACGGCCTTTATTGAACACGGCAAGGGCAACCAGTCTCGTTATGTGGTGATTCCTGAGACGGTATTGCATCAACTCCACGTGTACTGGCAAGCCTATCACCCCAAAGAGTGGCTGTTCTATTCTCGCTGGTTAGCCTCCCAACCTCTCAGTAGCTCCACCTATACGAAGGCACTGAAAAAAATCGCCGCACAGCTTGGGCTTAAGGATAAAGTGAACGCGCATCAGTTACGCCATGCCTATGCCACGCATCAATTAGAGGCAGGGATGCCGTTGCATCAATTACAGCACCAGCTTGGGCATCGCAGCATTAAAACGACCGAGTGCTATCTGCATTGGTTGCCAGAGCTTGGGCATGGGGGCGTTGATTTACTAGCCAACTTGCAGTAACGCATGCCACCGCTTCATCTGGCGGATATTCTCAGCCAAGGATTACCGCATTACCAACAACAGCACCGATTAACCCGTCAACAATATCAAGTGTGTGCACATATCTTGGCGTGTAGAACAGGACAACTCGGTTATCAACAGTGGCGTTGTGACCAGTGTGGTCATGAGGAGCAATTTAGTTGTAGTTGCAGAGACCGGCATTGTCCTCGCTGCCAAGGACAAGCCACGCAAGCTTGGATTGCCAAACAAGCGATGTCACTGCTACCTTGCCCTTACTTTCACTTAGTGTTTACCTTACCGCATGAACTTAACCTAATCGCACACTATGCACCTAACGTGCTTTATCACTGTTTATTTAAGAGCCTTTGGCAAACACTCATGACATTCGCTGCCCATCGTCATCAGGGTCAACTCGGCATGACTTGTGTGTTGCATACTTGGGGGCAAAACCTCAGCCAACATATTCATGTGCATTGTTTAATCCCCGCAGGTAGCCTCAATCGACAATCGCAGTGGCAACCTATCACTAAAGGTTATCTCTATCCTGTTAAGGCTTTATCCACTGTGTTTCGAGGTAAAATGATAGCGGCACTCAAGGCACAATCCATAGCGCTACCGTCATTACCCGCCACTTGGTGCGTGTACAGCAAAGCCTGTGTCTACCCACATCAACTCTTGCACTATCTTGCACGTTATACCCGCAAAGGTGCCTTATCTGAATCACGATTAGTGAACTATAACGCCAGTCGTGTGCGCTTTCGTTACAAGGATTATCGTGACAACAATAAAACCAAATTCATGACCTTAAGTATGGATGAGTTCATTCGGCGCTATTTACAACATGTCCTGCCTAAAGGCTTTATGCGTATTCGCCATTATGGCTTTTTAGCCAATGCTTGTCGTAACAAGCGCATCCCCCTCATTCGAGCACAGTGCCGTGATTTAACCGATAAAATCGCCATGGATAACGTGGAAACCAAACTGCATTGGGTTTGCTCGCACTGCCATCAAGGGCAATTGATATTCGTCGCTATCGTGCTCCCCTTAACGCAACAGATAAGAGGATTGGATTCAAGTTAAACAATGATGACGTCAAACCATTTACGCAAATATTAGACTGAATGCCGCCTGATAGACTGGCGCTTGCGTGTGTAAAAAATACACTTGCAATTAACCAGAAAAGTAACGTAAATTAAGACCATTAATCGACTGAACGACAGTGACAATGGAATGCAATGATGAAGATAAATCGGATAACGTCATCAATCATCCTCAGGCTTAAAAAAGCAAATTCCATTAGCATAAATGATTCCAATACAGTGATTCACAAGTCGCCGTCCGTTCAACAAATGATTTATTTACACTCATGTGTAAATAAATACTAAAACGTTAGATTTCATGTTAGCTATAATTTCGCAATATTTAGTATAAAAACCATAACTAGGAAAAAAGATATGACTGAGAATGCCCAAAAAAATGCAAAACCTTTTTCTCAAACGTTTTTTCATGGAACCAAAGCAGATCTTAAATTGGGAGATCTTATAGAAACAGGGTTTAATTCAAATTTTGGACAAAATAATAAGGCTAAGTATATATTTTTGACAGCTACACTAGATGCTGCCATTTGGGGAGCAGAGCTTGCCCTAGGTAATGGTCGCGAAAGAATTTATTTGGTTGAGCCAACAGGTCCAATTGAAAATGATCCTGACCTAACGGATAGAAAGTTCCCAGGGAATCCAACTATGTCATATCGTTCAATCCATTCATTTAAAGTTGTAGGTGAAGTATCAAGCTGGCAGGGTCATTCAATAGAGCAAGTTAAAGCAATGAAAGATGGTTTAAATAAACTACATGAACAGGGCATTAACTCTTTAAATGAAATCTAACAAGTCGGTGCACATGACTGCTAACACGTCACTCGGTTTGCTCTGCCTTCGGCAGTTTAGCAAACTCTTCGTGCCTTAGTTTGCGCAGCATGTGACCTAGGCGTTAACAACGTCCGCAAATGGCACAGAGCCGTTGGTCGGCTCTAACTCATTTCTGTCCAAAACTGTTTTACAAAGTCCACAACTGCAATTTAGAAGAGCCCCTTCGAGAGGGGCTGGTTGATGGGAGCCCAGTTGGCTAGTTGGCGGGGGTATCTGTTTCCTCTTCAGTGATATCGTCATCGGTTGAAGGCACAGCTTGCTCAACTTCTGCTTCTTTACCCTTAGCTTGGGCTGATTTTCGTGCTCGAATTTCGATATCAATTATGCGTCGAGCCAGTTTGATAATGCGCTGTTGCCATGCGTAGTTGCCATCAACACGTTGTTTGTTGCTAAGCACGCTAGATAACCAAAGTGTGTCCATTGAAATCATCAATGCATCGAGTTTGCGAACTAAGCCGACAAACTGGCCAACCTGAGGCGAGCTGATTTTAGCGTTGAAGGTAATCGGGTCGGTGTAGTCAGGTACTTCATCGATGCCGTTGGACTCCATCAATTTGTCCAAACGAGATTGTTCGTTGTCTACCGCCTTAGCGCAATCCTCGATCAACTGGCTAATGATCTGTTCCACGTCATCAATTTCGTTCTCATCGCCAATGATGCGCAGGATGACATCGATTCCGTAAAGCGCACTGACCGTCCGTCTAAAAACACGGTCAACGACACGTTGCGCCTGTAAGCTATTAATTGTGAATGATTGTTCAAAGATGGGTTTTGAGTAACTGGGTTTTGCTTGGGCCATAAGTTTGCTCCTGATATGACAATAATCAGTCCCTAGACTAATCCTCTGTGAGGTAATGGCCTTTCAGCTAGGTGGAAGAATTGAGCATCTTTCTGACTATCCTGTCTGGATAAGACGGTTACACTGACTATCAAATATTGCTGATCTGTTTCAGTGATATCTGCGCCTGAGAGCATGAGCTCAAAGGAAGCCCGCCGCTGAGTATTCTCAGTGGTACTAAGAGGTAGCTAGCCTCCTTAAACAAATAGCCTGCATGTTCTTACATGCTCAACCATGCGTTCCTTACGGTTCGCCTTTTCACCACCCAACTGGGGGAGTTTTCCCCAGTTGGGGGTGACTCCTTCAAAACCAAATTATGGAGTCACCAATGGAATATATCTTCGGATTTATTATCCAAATCGCGGGCATTATGTTGCTAGCAAAACTGAGCTGGTCGCTTTTGCGATTGCTTGCTCGTCAAAGCGTGCGTCCGTTTCGATTTGTACTTACTCAAATCAAGCGATTGCTCACACCAACACCAAAACGTCGTCCAATGGCAGTGCCTAAAGCTCCTGGTATGCCCCGTTTGACATCTGCGTTTTACAAAGAGCCACATCAGTACGACATGGCTTTACTCGAAATACCAACCTATCTGCGTCGTCAGTCTTCTTTGCCCAGCCGGGTAGAAGCGACTGTGTGCACAGAGTTCAACTAAGACGAGGAGAACATCATGAAAAACCAAGTAACACTCATAGGCTACGTTGGCGCTGAGCCAGAGACACGAGCCTATCCATCAGGTGATTTAGTGACCAGTATTTCACTGGCCACTTCTGAGAAATGGCGCGACCGTCAATCCAATGAGCTCAAAGAGCATACGGAATGGCATCGGGTCGTTTTTCGAGATCGTGGTGGATTTAAGTTAGGGCTAAGAGCAAAAGATTTAATCCAAAAGGGAGCGAAGCTTTTTGTTCAAGGGCCTCAGCGCACGCGTTCATGGGAGAAAGATGGCATTAAGCATCGATTGACCGAAGTGGACGCGGACGAGTTTCTGCTTCTTGATAGTGTGAACAAAGCATCTGAGCCATCACCGGCGGATGATGCGAGCTCCCAAGCTAATTGGGCACAAACTTATCCTGAACCAGATTTTTAACCGAGCAAAAACGCTTTAACCCAGCCGGGAGTACTTTCCCGTCAGGGGCAGACTCCCACTTTGATTGTCGGAGTCCATAATGGAAAAACCAAAGCTAATCCAACGCTTTGCTGAGCGCTTTAGTGTCGATCCAAACAAATTGTTCGATACCCTAAAAGCAACAGCATTCAAGCAACGTGACGGTAGTGCACCGACCAATGAGCAGATGATGGCGCTCTTGGTGGTTGCAGATCAGTACGGCTTGAACCCTTTCACCAAAGAGATTTTTGCGTTCCCTGATAAACAAGCTGGAATTATTCCAGTGGTAGGTGTCGATGGATGGTCTCGCATCATCAATCAACACGACCAGTTTGATGGCATGGAGTTTAAGACTTCAGAAAACAAAGTCTCACTGGATGGCGCGAAAGAATGCCCTGAATGGATGGAATGCATCATCTATCGGCGCGACCGTTCGCACCCAGTCAAAATCACTGAGTATCTGGATGAAGTCTATCGACCGCCTTTTGAAGGTAACGGCAAAAATGGCCCTTACCGGGTAGATGGTCCATGGCAGACGCACACTAAGCGAATGCTAAGACATAAATCCATGATCCAGTGTTCCCGCATTGCGTTTGGCTTTGTGGGAATTTTCGATCAAGACGAAGCGGAGCGAATTATCGAAGGCCAAGCAACACACGTTGTTGAGCCATCGGTGATTCCACCCGAGCAAGTTGATGATCGAACCCGAGGGCTTGTTTACAAGCTTATCGAGCGGGCGGAAGCTTCAAACGCTTGGAATAGTACATTGGAATATGCCAATGAACATTTTCAAGGTGTTGAACTGACGTTTGCGAAACAAGAAATATTTAATGCACAGCAACAAGCAGCCAAAGCGCTCACACAGCCTTTAGCTTCTTAGAGCCACGCATTCATTTTACTAACCCTGGCGGGATTATTCTCCCGTCAGGGGGAAGGTCTCGTCTTTTTTTGGAGATCTTCCATGACTAAATCAGCCTCACTTTTTCGCTTGGTATTGGTTGTTGCCCTTGTCGTAGGTTCGATTCAAGCCGGTAAAACGGCAATTGATTCGCTTCAAGCAAGTGTTGTTCAGCACCAAACAGCGTTAGCACAAGCTGCAAAGTAACCACTTAACCCTGAAGGGGAGTTCTCTCCTTCGGGGGAGTCTCCCTTCAAAGGAGGCAATATGAAGGTTATCGACCTATCACAACGTACTCCTGCATGGCACCAGTGGCGCATTGCAGGGGTTACGGCATCTGAAGCCCCAATTATTATGGGGCGTTCACCCTACAAAACACCTTGGCGATTATGGGCAGAAAAAACTGGATTCGTATTACCGGAAGACCTGTCGAATAATCCAAATGTGCTTCGCGGTATACGGTTGGAGCCTCAAGCAAGGCGAGCATTTGAAAATGCGCATAATGACTTTCTTCTGCCGTTATGTGCAGAAGCCGATCATAACGCAATCTTTCGAGCCAGCTTTGATGGCATCAACGATGCGGGCGAGCCCGTTGAACTGAAATGTCCTTGCCAGTCAGTTTTTGAGGATGTGCAAGCTCATCGAGAACAAAGCGAGGCGTACCAGTTGTATTGGGTGCAAGTACAGCATCAAATACTGGTCGCCAATAGCACGCGTGGTTGGTTGGTATTCTATTTTGAGGATCAACTGATTGAGTTTGAAATACAACGAGACGCGGCGTTCTTAACTGAATTGCAAGAAACAGCGCTTCAGTTTTGGGAGTTAGTACAGACCAAAAAAGAACCGTCAAAATGCCCTGAGCAAGATTGTTTTGTTCCTAAGGGTGAAGCCCAATACCGTTGGACATCGCTGTCTCGACAGTATTGCTCAGCACATGCCGAAGTGGTCCGACTGGAAAATCACATTAAATCTTTGAAAGAGGAAATGCGAGAAGCTCAGTCGAAATTGGTCGCTATGATGGGTAACTACGCTCATGCGGATTATGCTGGGGTCAAACTCAGCCGCTACATGATGGCGGGTACGGTGGACTATAAGCAATTGGCCACCGATAAATTAGGCGAGCTGGACGAAAAGGTTTTAGCTGCTTACCGAAAAGCGCCACAAGAGCGGTTGCGCATCAGCACCAATAAGCCAGAGCAGCCCGTTGAAACACCAATCAAAATCAGCCTTGAGCAAGAGAACTTGGTTCTGCCAGGTGACTCGCCGAGCTCATTTTATTTTTAACGTTCACTTGGAGCCGATTTCGGCTCCTTTCTAATGCGCTCATATGGAGTGCATCAGAAAGCAGTTTCACTCGTAGCCAATGCTGGATACGAATGATAGAGCGAGCTGAACTCTTACATACACAGCCATACCACAATCAACACACTACCCGACGGGGACTTCATTCCCTGTTGGGGCATGGGGCCTCGTCAAAACTGATGAGGTTTACCATGACTGAACAATCTCCATTTTTGGTTCAAGTGAATCAAGCGTTTAATGTCCCGGCTCCTGATGCTTTCGTTCTGGAAGGATTTAGTGCCGACACTACCCATCCAAACATTCCCGTTCGCAAGGACGAGTATGTTTTTAGAAAAGAAGACTTACGTGACGTATTGGCGTTTTTGTCTAACCCAGACGGTGACGGTTTGTATATTACAGGCCCCACTGGATGCGGTAAGACCTCGCTAATTTGCCAAGTTGCTTCTCGATTGAATTGGCCTGTTCAGCAAATTACTGCGCACGGTCGATTGGAGTTGTCCGATCTTATCGGTCACCACACGCTGGTTAATGGCAACATGACCTTTGTGTATGGACCGCTGGCACTGGCTGTAAAGCATGGCCATTTGCTGATCATTAATGAAATGGATCTTGCTGAGCCTGCTGAACTGGCTGGGCTCAATGACATTTTGGAAGGTGCCCCGTTGGTCATCGCACAAAATGGCGGAGAGATCATCATGCCACATACCAAGTTTCGTTTTATCGCAACCGGCAACAGTGCGGGCAGCGGTGACCAAACGGGCTTGTATCAAGGTGTGCTCCAACAGAATTTGGCTTTTCTTGATCGCTTTAGAATCATCGAAGCGACCTATGCAGAGCCTTCTGTAGAGGAAGCCATTCTGGAGAACGTTGCGCCTGGCTTGCCAGAAGTCTTTCGCCAAAAAATGGTGAAAGTGGCTGGTGACATCCGTCGTCTTTTTATTGGGGGCGCGGATGGTGGTGCTGAGCTTAGTATCACTATGTCCACTCGGACCTTGGTGCGCTGGGCAAAGTTAACACTTGCTTTTAAAGGCGCTCCTAACGCAGTGGAGTATGCACTGGTTCGGTCTTTGACGGCTCGTGCTGAGTTGGAGCAACGAGAAGCCATTCACCGTATTGCCGCTGATGTCTTCGGTGACCATTGGGAGGATTGATGATGGATAAGTGCTTTGCTCTTTACCGTTACCGTCATTCTGATGGGACAGCCAAAGAATGGGCCATTTACGTTGGATCGGATACCCAGGAGATTGAAGTTCGGTTTGGAAAAGCCGGTCAATTGTCGCAGCAGCGATTGATTGATTCGACTGATCCTAACGCTGAAGCAGACCGACGAATCAATGAGAAAATCAACAAGGGTTATCGATTGGTTGGACAAGTCGGCATTGATCATCAAGGGCGGCCATTTGAACTCTCAAATGCGCTAGATAGTGTCGCGTGCGTCAATAACGTCAGTTGGGAGTTTCGTACTCGCAAGGACGTCAATGGCCAAATATCGCTGGCGAAAAAAGCGTTGTTCGATATGGCAAAGCTGCTTGAAGCCTATGGCTTGGCTGTTATTGATGATAACCAGGTCAGGATTGGAGAATGGTCATTAGGGTTTTGCAAAAGCGGATTACCTAGTACCAATCAAATCAGCATGGTGTCAGGTGAAGGCGCTGGCATTGTTAACACTGATGATGGCCCGTGGCCATTGTTGCTGTTACTGGCTTTTAAGCGTCAATTACCACCACTGTGTTCACTCACAGTAGCGAGTCCTGAAGGGATAGAAGTATCCGACCAACTGAAGTTGGAAAAAGATGTATTGCGGTTGCTAGGCAGTGATTTAGAGCGGGTTCGCCCGATAGCTGAAGCACTGGACTTAATGCCTGTGAAAATCGATCTCAACCGATCGTCGCCTGATTCGCAAAATTACTATTTCTGATAGTGGTATTGCCATTAGCGCGTCAACTACTACCACCCAAACGGGGGCCATTGCTCCTGCTGGGAGTGGTGCGTCCCCATCTCGCATGAGGATGCACTATGAGTATTCAAACCCTCGACAAACTTTTGATTTGTCACATCGACTGTTCCATCTGGAGCGGTAGAAAAAAACTAAGGCCTGAAGATTTCAGATTAGCCAATGGCAGCCAACTTCCACCGAAGGATGTTGCCAGCTTAGGGAGTAAAAAAATTTGCGACCCAGAGGCATTGGCGAACTTTGAAAGGCTTAAGAAAGAAGCGCAGCGCTTGTGTGAGCAAGTCGGTGTGCGGTTTTTAGGTGGCTATGCCGTCCCTGAAGACCGAATTGATCAGATTGTTCCAGAGCTTGACCGGATCGGTCAGGAGTTTGCGCAGTGCAAGCAGTTGTTCTTGGACAACTATGATCAGGTGACGTTTGACTGGGTTGCAAAACACCCGGAATTTGCAGATGCAATCCGGCGTGCATTATCACCCATCGAAGACGTGGAACAACGGCTTCAGTTCGATTATGCCATCTATCGAATGCAACCAGCTGAACAAGCTGGTGGCTTAGATGACAAGGTCAATGGTATGGGACACACCCTCTTTAGGGAAGTGGCTCGTGATGCCAATGAACTGTTTGAGCGTTCTGTTGCAGGTAAGAATCAAATCAGTCAGCGAGCCCTTAACCCTCTCAAACGGTTAAGAGACAAGTTGGATGGTTTGTCATTCCTGGATCATCGAGTTCAGCCGATGGTCGAAGCGATGGACAATTTATTTGTTCGTCTGCCGAAGACCGGCCCTGTGACAGACAATCTCTATCACGAACTGATGGCGACCATTTTAATTTTGTCTGATCCAGACAAGATGAGAATGCACGGTGAAGGTCAATTGGATATCAGACAACTGATGCCCAAACCTGAACCTAAACCCGCACAGCCAGTATCTGCTCAGGCAGATAACTTACGTGCAATACCACAACCAACCGTCAGACCAAACCTTGGTTCGACTGTACCAAACTCATTTTATTTCTAACGTCCTTGAGGGCATGTTGCCCTTAAGGGCGCATGTCCTCTGAACTATGTAAGAGGAAATTATGCAATCAACCATCCATAACCCCAGCCAACTGAACCAGTTTGAAGCACATTTTCGTGGTGTGACTGATGCGGTTGAAAGTGAATCGATACCAGAAGTGGCGTGTTGTCGAACGTTAGTACAACGGTCGTACTCAACACATAGTGTCGTGATCCCCAAGAACCCTGTTTTGATCGCAGATGCGGACGCACAAGGAGCTTGGGTAACGGCCATGGTATTTGTTCCAAACATGGCATTGCAGCAAACCGCTTTTGAGCGGGCCTGGCTGCAATATCAACACGAGGTGTCTACTCAGTTACAAGACCAGTACGGTCTGACATTGGATGACATCCTGAGTTTAGACCAGCTTAAAACGTCATTTGAGCAGCACGAGAGTCCAGCTCAATTGGTGGCTTGGTTAGGTCAAAAATACGATCTGGATAAGCTAAAAGCACAGGTTTAAACACTCACATTCCCAGCGGGGAAACGCTCCCGCTGAGGGAGTATTCCCCCTAATGATTAGGAGACTCCCATGAATCATCCATTAAAAAACGCACTGCCAATCGTTGCCGCCGCTTATGGCGAAAAGTTTGGTGTGAAGGTGCTTATTCAAGGACAAGATGCGTTTACCGATGGTGAGCGGATTGTGATCCCAACAGCAAACCCAGACGACCCACACTATCAACAGATAGCTTGGGGTTATCTGGCTCATGAAGCGGCGCATATTCGGCATACCAATTTTGACATGGTGCAGAAGGCGTCGTCCAAGCCGATCCGTAAGGCACTTCTCAATATCATTGAGGACGTTCGCATTGAAAACGAATTGGCAAAGGATTACCCCGGAACCCGGCGCAGTATTTCGCAAGTGATTGAGTACATGGTGGACACACAGCAAATGAGTGTACCTGAACAGCTTGAGCCTGCATCTAACTTGCAAGCATGGTTGTTGTTCCGCTTGAGATGCCATTTTCTGGGTCAGAAAGCGCTGACACCTCTGTATCAAGCGGTTGATGAAAGAGTGAGACAACTCTTTCCTGCCGCAGCGATGAGCCGGTTAAGCGCCATGCTTACAGCAGTGCCTAGCCTGGCATCTACAGGTGAAGTGCTGAAACTTGTCGATGCCATCGTTGCCATGTTGGAAGAAGAATCTCGTCCACCACAGGATGAGTCGGATGCTGATAGCGGTAATGACATTGGACAAGATGCGAGTAATGACAGCAATAACAGTAGTGACAGTCAAATCCCTGAAACAGACTCGTCTGCAACGGCGGATGTTGCTGAAACGGGGGATTCAGATAACTCTGATCAAGCTGACAATTTGCGACAAGCCTTAGAGGCCAGTGCCGCTCAGTTTGAACCCGATACCTTTGCCCAAGTGGCAGAAGTGTTGTCGGAACAAGCTGAAGGACATCAGGGCGTCACACCTCTCAGTTTGCCCCAAGCAGAGCAAGCTATGTTGGGTGATGAGGCCATCTTGACCTTATCGGCGTCGGAGTCTGCTCAAATTCGAGCCCGACTTAGGGGCATGGTTCAGTCCAGTCAGGACAATCGGAATCATGCCAAAAGGCACGGTCTTCGAGTGGCAACCCATCGTCTTGCCGCTTCACAAGCCGGTGAGTCGAGATTGTTTATTCAAAGGCAACCTCGCATTGCCCCCAATGCCGCTGTGCACTTGCTTGTCGATATATCGGGTTCAATGGGTAAACCCATTGGCGAAGGTAATCGAAAGTACTTTCATGTTGCCAATGAAGCTGCTTTGGCTTTGGCCATGGCACTGGAAGGCATACCGGGTGTTGTACCTGCGGTCAGTTATTTTCCTGGTATTCATCAGGAAGTTTCTATCGCGTTATTGCCCAAGCAATCGGTTCGACATCGGGCCGCCTGTTTTGACCAAAAACCACGAGGTTGTACGCCTATGGCACAAGCGATGTGGTTTGCGGCAAACAGTTTGTTAGCGCAAAAACAGAAGCGAAAGCTAATGATAGTGCTAACGGATGGTGACCCAGATGATTGGGCTGCCACGCATGACATTGTTGACCGGTGCAGACGCAGTGGCTTTGAGCTGCTGGGGATAGGGATTCAAACACGCAGTGTTGAGAAATTCTTTCCTCAAAGCATTATGATTAATGACGTCAAAGATCTAAAGCGTGAGTTATTCGAAGTAACACAACAACTGTTAATTCAGTAACCACATCAATTTTACCACCCTGCGGGGACGATTCCGTCCCCTTCAGGGCATGGGTTCGTCTCCGCTTTTTTTTGGAGACTCCTATGAAAAACAAAAAGTTCTTAGCTGGCGAAGAAGCCGGTACTTACATCGTTCCTGAGCAAGTGACTGAAGCGGATATCTTAGATATGGCGCTCAAGCTTGCCCGTGGTCGATTGAGTAAAGGTCGAAAAATTGAACAGCCATCGTCGGCGTTCTCATACCTGCAAACACTGATGCACGAGTATGAGCACGAAGTCTTTGGCGTACTGTTTCTTGATACAAAGCATCGCGTTATTCGATTTGAAGAGCTGTTCAAAGGCACTTTAGATGCAGCGAGCGTTTATCCAAGGGAAGTAACAAAACGAGCGCTAGAACTTAATGCGGCAGCAGTGATACTGGTTCATAACCATCCATCGGGTGATCCTGAGCCAAGTGAAGCTGATAAACGCATCACTCATCGACTCCGTGACGCCTTGTCACTTGTTGATATTCGAACGCTTGACCATGTCGTGGTCGCATCCGAGGGCTGCGTTTCGCTTGCCGAACGCGGTTATCTGTAATGAATGGGCGTATTGCCCATTCTCCTACATCACAAAAGCAGTCCCATCAGCACACATCATCACAGCTCGAATTTCTATTTGAGTTTGATGATGCCCCAGTCACTTGGTCTGACACGGAAATCTGGCAGTTACGCGAAGGCATTCTTTTGGATGCGATCCGTGTATTGCTGGACGGTCGTGTCAGTACTCGGTTGCGCAAGGATGTGTTGTCGTGGATTCAAAATGACGAAATAGCGCCATTTTGCTTTCGTGTTTGCGCAATGGCTGCCGTTGTCGATCCTGATGTGCTTCGTGAGTCCATCATGTGGCTATTAAGACGACATGGTATCCAGCTTGACTAACGCTCCTGTATTAACCGAACGGCTAATGCTGGACCTAAGCTGACTTTTACCACCAGTGGTAGGAGTCGGCTTTTTACTTAAGGAGGTTATATGGCGTTACCTTTACAAATTGAAACAGTAAGGCCATATCTTAATGGCCAATGGCTTCAAGTATTAGCGGTATTGGTGCCAGAACTTGATGCCGCCATTGCTCGAAAGGGCCGTCATGTGGCTTGTCCTGTTCATGGCGGTCGTGATGGCTTTAGGCTATTCAAAGATGCTGAATATACCGGAGGTGGCGTTTGTAACACCTGCGGTATCTTTCATGATGGTTTTGAACTGTTGTCTTGGATTAATGGATGGAACTTTGCTCAGTCTATTGAAGCAATCGGCCAGGTTCTTGGTATTCAACCCGGACAAATACAAGCGCCTATTCGGCCAATACCGAGTAACGCAGTTGATTGGAAGGCTAGAAAGCAGGACGAGGACAAAGCGATTATCCATCGCTTGAATCAAACCTGGGGAGAAACGTTTTCTCTTGCAGATACTCGTGCGCAACCAGTTTGGAACTACATGCATCGTCGTGGCATTGTTACCCGGCTTCGTCCTGAATGGGATTCGGTGCTGAGGTATCATCCAAACTTGCCTTACCATGATGAAGATGGCTTGTTTATCGATAGCTACCCAGCGCTGCTAGGTAAAATCGTTACTCAGCAAGGGCGTTCGGCCACGTTTCATCGGATCTACCTAAGTGAAGATGGATTCAAAGCGCCGGTTGAAAAGCCTAAAAAGATGATGCCGATACCAAGTGACAGAACAATCACTGGTGGTGCCATTCCGATAGGTGAGCCTGGTGAGGTATTAGGTGTTTCTGAAGGCATCGAAACAGCTTTAGCGGTTACCAGAGCTACGGGACAGACATGTTGGTCGGTTGTGAATGCAACGCTACTGGCTAGGTTTGAACCACCAAGTAATGTGAAAATGCTGTACATCTGGGCAGATCACGATCTCTCTGAGACCGGCCTGAATGCAGCGAATGAACTCAAGAAAAAAGCCTGGCAAAAAGGCATTCTGACACAAGTTCTGATCCCTCCGATACCAACGTCACTTGGCGTGAAAAGTTGGGATTGGAATGATGTGCTGAATGTTTACGGAGCCATGGGCTTTCCGAAAGTTCATATCTGATCTAAGGGGCTTCGGCCCCTTTTTTTGCGCCTTGCATATTTGAAAAATCATGGAGAATGAAAAATAGATAACCAATAGGAGAAACAAACATGATGGTATTAACCCTGTTAACAAAGCAGATTGATGGTGAGTTTACGGTTTACTGGAAGACCGGCCTTCGAAGAGGTGGTGAACTAAAGGTCGATTTAGGTGAGCAATACGACAAGCTAACTGAGCAGCAAAAGCCAATTGCAGCTGAGCTCTATGCGATTCATCACCTACTGTCAGTGAAAGAGGTGATGGGGAGTAACCGAAGCGGTAATGGGCTTCAAATCCGGGTCAGTAAAGGAGCTATCAAAAAGTTACAGAAACAACGCTCAACTCAGCATTCACTTTACAGCCTGACTAGGTTTTTGCTCACTCGATACCAGGAAGCACAGATATCGGTAGAGAAACGGGAAGATTGGCTCTCATATTCCTTCGAAGAATACAGCGTCGATAATGCTACCGTGAGAGAAATCGATGAGGTCATCAACGTTCCGAACATTGGGCCTGTCGTGGTGACTCGTCATGCACTGGAAAGGTTTGTGGAACGGCTTTCAGGCGGTGTACCTAAGCATCCTTGGAAGGCTTTGTGCGCTAAATTGTGTAGCACAGAATTGGCAAAATCTTTATTGCCAGAATGTATAGCTTCAAAGAAAGCAAAAAAATATTTCGTACAGGCAGAGTTTTGGTGTCATGGGAGCTCTGGTATGCACTTTGTGATGGTGCCATCAGCCAAAGCACTTACGTTAGTAACAGTGTTTAATAGATAGTCAGAAACACACACGATTCCTTCATCTATCTGGCCAATCGCTCTTACGGGGATCTTTAGCATGTTAGCTCTGTGAAATTTCTGGAGCTGACAATGAGAACGCCTTTGTTACCTTGGTTCATCCTATGGGTGACCATCCCAATCATTATTTTCTTTCTATTCATCTTGCCCGCCTATGCTAGTGATGGGCAATTCTATCAGCGTGGTCAGGAAGGTTGGTTTTGGTATCAGGTCATTCCCGAGCCAGCCGAGTCTGAAGACCTAATGAAGCCGAAATCTGGTGTTGTGGAGCCCACTAAGGACGGGCTAAAGCCTTTCAGTGCTGCCTGGTTTCGTGAGCACATGCAGTCGTTCATGGACAAGGCAATTGATGAGCCGACGAATGAGAACGTCAGAGCCTATCTGTATCTCCAGCGCGTCATGATGGATAAGGGCTCACAGTTTGCTGATGTTAGTCAGCAGGTGGTCATGGGCGATCCTGTTTTGGATGAAATCAGTCGCAGACCCTTGGCGACCTATGCTGCCAATCGGATGGATCGAGAAGCTGGCGCTCAACGTGATGTAGCTTTAGGTGAAGTAGCGAAGCGGGCTGGTTTGTTCTTTTTCTATCGTTCGGATTGCCCTTATTGCCATGCTCAAGCGCCTATCATCGAATCTATGGCCTTGAACTATGGGTTCGAGGTGTTTGCTATTGCTGTCGATGGCTTGCCTTTACCCGGTGGAGAGTTTCCCAATTACAAAGTCGATTCAGGACAAGCACAATCCTTGTCCGTTACGACTGTCCCTGCCGTGTTCTTAGTTGACCCGCCTAACGTTATTACTCCGATTGGACAAGGCGCAATGAGCCTTGATGAGCTCAATAATCGAATCATTCTCGCAGCCCATCAAGCCGGTTGGATTGACGATCAAACTTACTATGCCACCAGACCTGTTCAACCCGGCGTGTCACTCGCGATGTCAGCCCAAGAGCTTAACGAAAAGATATTACAGGACCCTGAGTTCCTTGTTCGCTATCTGCGTGCACAAGGAGGGTTATAACAATGAAAAAAGTAATCCGAGTATCGCTAATCGCCTGTGCGATTGGTTTTTCATCTATGAGCCAAGCAAGCTTGCAACAGGAGATGAACCAGTTGTTTGGTTCAATGACCAACACCACTGCGCCTGGTGTATTCGAGAGTCAGCGGCGTGGCGTTATATCTGGAGGAAGCGTTGTTGTTCGTAACAGGATCATGAACGAGAACCTCGTCTCTATGGTGCCACCGTCATTCCAAGCCGGTTGTGGCGGCATTGATATGTTCGCGGGAAGTTTGTCATTTGTTAACGCGGATCAGTTTGTTCAATTACTTCGCTCTGTTGCTGCAAACGCCAAGGGGTATGCATTCCAATTGGCGCTCAGTGCTATGTGTGAGAAATGCTCTCAGCACATGGAGACACTGCAAAAGAAAATCCAGCAGTTGAACGAGTATTTTGGTAATTCCTGTCAAATGGCTCAGGGAGTCGTGAACGATACCCTGGCTGCTTTTGGTAAAAAGGGGCAAACAGAAGCCAGCATGTTGAGCTCACTTAAAGGGGCTGGGGACATTTTTACCAGTTGGAGTGAGTCCAATGGTAAGAACCCATATGAGAACGCTTCGAGTGTCGCGGCATCTGATGTAAACAGAACGATTAAAGGTAATTTGGTTTGGCGAGCACTGAAACGTCATTCGGCATCAAGCTGGTTTGCATCGGGGGATGACCGTTTTCTTGAAGCAGTTATGTCGGTGACTGGTTCGATCATTGTTGGTGATCTAGCTAATGCCGCTGATGGCCAAGGTAAAGCCCCGAAACTGACCAGACTGAATGGCAATAAAGTGACTATTGAGCATCTAATTCACGGCGGTAACGTCGCTATGTACCGATGTGACACAGTGACACAAGACGGCTGTCTGAATCCGACAATCACTAACGTGACCCTGACGGGGTTATCAACCCAAGTAGAAAATTTACTTCTTGGTACAGGTTCCAGTAACGGCATTATTTTTAAGTTTGCTCGAAATACAGGAGCTGCTAGCACCACCGAAAAGGCTTTTATGACATCGGCTCCTGCGAGCATTGGCGGCATGATTCGAACACTTTCTGCATTAAATGAAGGGGCCGCTAGGTCGTTTGCTTCACGAACGGCACCATTTATTGCTGTTGAGATGGCGCGAGCATTGGTTGAAGACATGCTCAATGCAGCTAGAAGTACCTCCGGTGTGGAAGATCATGCCTATGCGAAGTTATTAACGGAAGACCTTGAACGTGCACGTCGCCAAATCAATGAGGAGTACGCTGCGTTGCAGCGAAGATACGGCTCAGAGCAAGAATTGCTGGCGCATTTTAACCAGGTGATTCAGACCATTCGCAAACAGCGTTATTACACCGTTAAATCTACGGCACTGGGGGAATAGGTCATGTGGGAGATCTATTCCATCGGGGATTCGGCATTTTTAGAGCAGGTCTTGAACGCTGTCGCGATGATTACTGGTACAGGCGACTTTACTTCAATGGTTCGCATTGGCTTGCTCATTGGGGTATTGATGGTCTCTGTTCAGGCCTTAATGCAAGGCGGTCGTGGCATTAACTTTCAACACGTTTTAGTCTCATGGTTAGTCTTTGCAACCATGTTTGGACCCAGTACCCGAGTGAGCATTGAGGATGCGTACACGGGACAAGTTCGAGTGGTTGATAATGTGCCCATCGGTGTTGCTGCCGCAGGCAGTACGATTTCAACTGTCGGCTTTCAAATCACGCGATTGTTTGAAACGGCGTTCTCAACTCCCGCCATGACGGAATACGGCTTTGCATCCAGTTTACAGTCACTGATTAAAGTGAGAAAACAGGTGATGGATCGCTCGGGGTTGGGTGATGCAAATCGTGTCGGTGGCTCAGATATCGAGCAATCGTGGTTTAACTACATCAAAGAATGCACCTTGATTGGCATCGACATCGGCCAAAAGAACCTAGATCAGGTGCTGAGTGATCCTAACCCGATGACTGCGATTAGGTTTGATTCGCGCATATATGGCACACGCATCATGCTCAGTGGTAGCAGTAGCGATCTGGACTGCACCGATGCCTATAGCCAACTGAAACTCATGACAGAATCAACCTTCATTCCGAGGCTTAAACAGGTTCTGTCAGCCTCATTGGGGACTTCGTCAGCCACTGACACTGATGACGTGATCCGAAATGCACTGAATAACCTTGGTTTGGCTTCGGTTAACACCCAAGAGTACATGACCGCGTCAGTGCTTTTGCCTATTTATGAGCAAAGCGTGACGGGCAAGTATATGGATGATCAAGCTTTCACCGCCGCCGTTATGGTTAATCAAGCGATTGAACAGCGCAATACACAATGGGCGGCGGAGCAGACTCTTTTCCAAAGTATCGTTCGTCCGATGATGACGTTTTTTGAGGGTTTCATTTACGCCATCACCCCTTTGATGGCCTTTGTGATAGCCCTTGGCCAAATCGGGATGCGAATGGCTGGGAAGTACTTGTTAATCCTGCTTTGGATTCAACTTTGGATGCCTGTCATGGCTATCATTAACCTGTATATTCATTTAACCGTTGCAGGGAAAATGTCGGCTCTTGATGCCTTTGCAGGTACAGAAGTGCCATCTTTTGCTGGGATGATGCAGATGGATTCAGTGCTGCAAACCTGGATAGCTACTGGCGGCATGTTGGCGTCGAGTGTTCCGGCAATTTCGCTCATGCTCGTGTATGGCTCAGCAATAACTGCAACCCACTTGGCTGGACGTCTTCAAAACGGTGATGCCATTGATGAAAAGATGGCAAGTCCAGATGTCGCGAAAAATGCCCCGGTGATGCAATCACAGTCAATGTTCCAAAATTCAGCCCTCACTGGTTCTGCTATGACCGGCGCGTCAAACCTACTTAGCAGTTTCTCTGTCGGAAATGCGGTGGGTTCAATGGTCGGCTCTGCAAAAGAATCCATGACTCAGGCAACTCAAGCCTTTAGCCGTCAGGTTGGCAATACCATGAGTCGAACCTTTGGTGAAAAGCTAAGTTACGACAACCTGTCTTCAGTTGGACGTCAGATCGGTTCTTCTAATTCCGCATCTAGCGCCGTTGTTAATCAGGTTACTGATGACCTGCAAACACGGTATGGTTTCGGAGACGATAAAAAAGACGCTGTACGTGGCTTGGTATCGGGCGTGTTATCGGGAGGCCTAAGGGTCGGTGGAGATGGAACCATTACAAATACCGGTGATAAAGAAGTAGCAGATAAAGGGTTCTTGGGAAGATTACTTGGTACAGGGGGGAATGACTCCCCACAAGGTAACTTGCCTGGAGTCGATAAGCCTGAATCCTCAAGAGTGCCAAAAATATCACGGCTACGAGCAGGCTTGGATTTAGGTGGAAACTTTAGTGGCCAAGTTGAGTCGTCAGAAGGCAGTTCTCGATCTACGACCGCAAATACGCTCACTGGGGAGATGCAAAGCTTGGCATCGAGTGATTCACGACGTGCTGAGTATCGCGATGCAATGGTTAAGGACCTTTCAGATTCAAGACGTTCTGGCGTTGAAATGTCGTTGTCTAACCAAGACTATCAGTCACTTCAGAGTTCAGCACAAGACGTTATCACGGCATCAAACCGCTTTAGTGAGCTTGATCAGGCCAGCTACAGTCTATCAGGACAAAGGAACACGGATGGTGCGACGTTAACTCGATTAGCAGCGGATAATCCTGAAGTCATGGATTATTTAGGTCGCTATATGAACCAGCATGTTGAAGCAGGTAACCGATTACGTGAAAACCTTCCAATGTATCAGCGCTTGCTACCTGATGATAATCAGGCGTATGTGGCCGCAGCTATGGAGTCTTTAACCTATAGCAACTCCTCGACGCCCGCTGAACGAGACAATGACTATCAAGCAGCAATGACTGTTATGGCCATGGCTACCGGAGCCGATTTACGATCTATTCAGCCACGCTCTAATGAAGGCTTGTCATCAACTGCACCTACTTTTGGTGGCACTCAAAGCCAAGTTGAATCCGGTGTTCTGGGAGGCTATGAGGATGCTGCAACAGTTCAAACGCAGTTCAATTCGGCTCAATCCGCTTACCAAACCAATCTTTCTGGTGTAGATGGACAGCTGAATGCGCATCAGCAACAAGCCCAGCAGGCCGTAGCTTCTGACACAAGTACCTATCAATCTGGACTCAACAGTGAAGCTGGCTCTCAGTGGCGATCTCGCATTATGGCTGATGATAGCGGAGTCTCAGGTGCTGAAATGTTCTTCAACAGCGCCAGTGCTATCGGTGATTTCAGTGGCAAGCATACTGATGCAGCTCTGCATACCCTGAATCACTTTGGCGAAGACTATGAGAGTTACAAAGAACAAGCGCTTGAAGATCCTGGCTCACGAGGTTTCTTGCACAACGCTACTGTGGCCAGCAAATCAACCTGGGATGGCTTAAAAGCCGCCGTTGATGCAGGAACCTCTTTGGAAAACCCATTGACGGCGTTTAATGATGCATACAGTGGATCGAGTTCGCAGTATGCCTCCGAAGTAAACTGGGGCACTAAGTCTGAAGCCATGTTGGCGGGGGCATTCGGTGCGGCAGTTAACAATCGATATGGTGAGTTTCTAGAGCAGTATGCTGATGATTTTAAACAGGAAGCATACAGCGAAGGGCAGAGAATGGGATTGACCCCGATTCAAAGTCAAGTTTTCGCTCAAGCTTTCAATGAAGGTTTGGCGGGGCGCGTTTTCAATTCTGAAGACTCATCGAGTTGGTCGCCTGAAATGCTTGGTCTAAGGGAGCAAATGCTAAATGAGTATCGTCAAAAGGATGAGAGTGGCGCTTACATCTCTGACAGTGTGTCTGATGAAGATAAAGCATTTGTGGATAAGCAGATTGCAGTGATCTCAAATGCATCCCTTGCGGGAGATTATGCTCAGAACAACTTGATCGATATTAGGGCATATAACCAGGCATCAGGAAATAAATAAAACAAGGAGTAGAAGCTCAAGGCTAACGAAGTTTTATGGCTTAATTACGTAGATAGGGATATATTTCTCCGTACTTAGATACGGAGAAATATATCACATGTACACAATTGGAAAATTAGCCGAACAAGCTAGTATCAATGTTGAGACTGTTCGTTATTACGAACGACGTGGTCTTATAGAAAAACCTGAAAAACCGCATCTAGGCTACCGACTTTATCCTTTGGCAACATTAAACCGAATAAAATTCATTAAACGTTCCCAAGATCTTGGGTTCACTTTGGAAGAAATCTCCAATTTACTCAGCCTTAATGACACTCCCTGTATAGAAGTGCAAGAAATGACTTTACACAAGCTTGCAAGTGTGAAAGCCAAAATAGCAGGTCTTCGCCGCTTAGAAACCGTTCTCACAGAATTATTGAATGAGTGTAATTCTAATACTAACCAATCCCACTGTCCCATTATTGATTCCCTACTTCCTGAAGATTAATAATGAGTCAAATTTTATCTTGACTCCGTAGTTGGGTACGGGGTTTAAGCTTGTTTTACTAAAGTACGATAAGTAGAGTGAGTTATGTCAAAAAGTAATCCCAACTTTCCAATCATCGGCGGTGTTATTGCCGCTATTGGCGCTGGTCTTTGCTGCGCTGGTCCTTTCGTCTTGTTGCTGCTAGGCGTGAGTGGCTCCTGGATTGGTAATTTAACCTTGTTAGAACCTTATCGTCCCATTTTTATCCTGCTGGTTTTAGCCTTATTTGGCTTCGCAGGCTGGAAGGTCTATCGCCCCGTCGAGGACTGTGAGCCAGGCACCGCCTGTGCAGTTCCTCAAGTGCGAAAACGTCGGCAGGTGATCTTTTGGTTAACGGCACTGACTGCGTTGGTTTTAGTCACCAGTAATTATTGGATTGTCTGGTTTGCCTGATGACGATTTCTAACCTTTTATTTTGATTAAATCTTTATGGCTTGCTCTTGGAGAAAATTATGAAAACACTCGCCCTAATGTCCCTGTTCGTACTGACCAGCCTGAACGCTTTAGCTGCCCCGAAAACAGTTACTTTGGAAGTCCCAACCATGAACTGTGTGACCTGTCCCTTTACCGTGGAAAAAGCCTTACAAAAAGTCGATGGCGTCAGTAAAGCCGAAGTGACCTTTAAGACCAAACTGGCGGTGGTCACCTTCGACGACGAAAAAACCACGGTAAAAGCACTGACCGAAGCCACCACTAACGCGGGTTATCCGTCAACGCTCAAGGAGTAAAGCATAGAAATGCTAATACGGTTACTGACCCGGTTCGGCGATAAGATTAGCTCATTGGGCGCGCTGGTTTCTGCTATGGGATGCGCCATGTGTTTCCCGGCCATTGCCAGTCTGGGCGCTGCGGTAGGACTGGGTTTTCTCAGCCAATGGGAAGGTCTGTTTGTTAGCACGCTATTACCCCTGTTTGCCTGGATTGCCTTGGTACTCAACGGACTTGGCTGGTTCAGCCACCGGCAATGGCACCGTAGTGCGCTGGGTGTGGCCGGCCCCATTTTATTGCTGTTATCGCTCTATCCGTTTTTCCAGTACGGCTGGAGCAGCTATGTCACCTATTCAGCATTAGGCCTGATGGTTGCCGTATCGCTTTGGGATATTTTTTCACCGGCGAATAAACGCTGTGATGATGACAGCTGTGCTGTTTAACACGACGCAATGCCTGACTACTATTTGAGGAAAACGAATGATCTTACTATCGATAGAAGGGATGACCTGTCCAAGTTGCGTCGCCCACGTTAAAGAAGCACTCGATGCGATCGAAGGCGTTAATAAGGTTGAAATATCTTATGAAAACGCCAGAGCAACGATCACCACGAACGGTGGGGTCAGCGTAACCGTTCTCATTGGAGCAATAGAAGCTCTCGGTTATATCGCAAAAGAATCCACTGGCACTGCAAAAGAAATTACTTCACCGAACGACTGCTGTGACAACGAAAATGCAAGCAACACTGAAAGCAACCAAACTCAACATGTGGCGATTATCGGTACGGGTTCCGGCGCTTTTGCCTGCGCTATTAAAGCCGCTGAAGGTGGTGCCAAGGTCACTCTTATTGAGGGAGCCGATGTGATTGGCGGCTGTTGCGTGAATGTCGGCTGCGTACCCTCAAAAATTCTAATCCGCGCCGCTCAATTGGCTCAGCAGCAACGCAATAATCCCTTTACCGGACTGGAAAATCATGCGCCCCAATTGAGTCGAGCCTTGTTGACTCAGCAGCAGACCGCTCGGGTCGAAGAGCTGCGCGCGGCAAAGTACCAGAATATTCTGGAGACAAATCCTGCGCTTAGTTTACTTAAAGGTTGGGCGCAATTTAAAAATGCCAACACCCTGATAGTCAGAAAAAATGATGGAACCGAGCAGGCAGTTCACGCCGATAAAATCCTGATCGCTACCGGCTCCACGCCAACCATTCCTCCTATTGATGGTTTAACTGAAACACCTTATTGGACCTCTACCGAAGCGCTGTTTGCTCAGGAATTGCCGCAGCACCTGGTCGTGATTGGTTCGTCGGTTGTAGCGCTGGAAATTGCCCAGGCTTATCGCCGTTTAGGCAGTGAAGTCACCATATTAGCAAGACATACATTGCTTTATCGGGAAGATCCCTTGCTCGGTGAAAAACTCACCGGATGTTTTGAAAAAGAAGGCATTCGAGTATTAAACAGTACGCAAGCTACCAAGGTGACCCACGATGGAAGCCAATTTACATTGGAAACTAACGCGGGCGATCTACGCTGCGATCGTTTGCTGGTAAGCACCGGGCGACACGCCAATACTTGCCAACTCAATCTGGGCGCGGTGGGTGTTACGACCAACAAAAAGGGCGAAATCGTTGTTAACGAACGCATGGAAACGAATGTTCCCGGTATTTACGCCGCCGGAGACTGCTGCAACATGCCGCAATTCGTCTATGTCGCCGCGGCCGCCGGTAGCCGTTCCGGCATCAACATGACGGGCGGATACGCCAAACTGGATCTATCCACCATGCCAGCAGTGATTTTTACCGATCCCCAGGTGGCAACTGTTGGGCTCACGGAAGAGCAAGCCAACGCACAAGACATTGAAACCGACAGTCGTGTATTGGAGATGGAGAACGTGCCGCGCGCACTGGCGAATTTCGAGACCGATGGTTTTATCAAATTGGTGACGGAAAAAGCCACTGGCCGCCTGATCGGGGCGCAGATTCTGGCGCATGAAGGTGGAGAACTGATCCAGAGTGCGGCGCTGGCGATCCGCAACCGTATGACGGTGACGGAATTAGCCGACCAGCTTTTCCCTTACCTGACTATGGTGGAGGGTTTGAAGCTCTGCGCCCAAACCTTTAACAAGGATGTCAAAGAACTGTCCTGTTGTGCTGGGTAACGAACTTGAGTTGATCCGTATTCATTGATGGAAATGGCATTTTTCATTCGTAGTACGAAAGTGCCAATCAATTTTTTGAGTATAAGTAAAAAAGCAGTCAATTTACTATGACCTTGTTTTTTTAGGGAGGATAGATGAGCGACCATCTGCAAATTCGTTTACCCAGTACCAATATTTTTTTTCGCTCAGGCTTAGTTCTCGACCGGTATCTTTCAGTTGTCTTTGAAATAAATGGATTAGTCCGCTTAAGCCTAAGAAGGCTAAACCGACACATAAAATTGTCCAACTCGCTTGCCAATATGCGATTGCTACAAGCATAGTGATGATGGCTATAAGTCCGATGGGATTACAGGTCGCTTTGAATCCCAAGTAGCTGAAAAAAACGACGGTGCAAATCAGAAATGGCAAAGCCGCTAACTTGGCAGATGCCGTTAATATTTCTGAGGGAAAAAAATGAGCCGCAGCCAAAGTCGCCAGAAAAAGCCCCAGTGATATAAACCAGCAGCGTGCTGGTAAAGATTTAAGTAATTTTATCATCTTAGTACTCTCAAAGTGCACGGGCGGTGCACAATCAAATCATGCATCAGCATGTTAGTTCTCAAAAAGTGCTCTAGTGGTTTGCTCGGCCATAATCTCACACACAGGACATTTAAGCTGAATGCGCTGTTGAGATACCGTCAAATACAGACTGCCGCATCGACACCGGTGTAAGGATGCAAGCTGTGATCTTAAATCACGAGCTAGAACCCAACCTTCATTGATGGTCAGTTTTTTCCAGGGGATCTCAGCTGGAAGATCTGCCTCTTCTCTTGCAACCAAGTACGCATCGTAAGCCTTCATCAAAGCATCGATATTTAATTTCTTGTAGACATTATCACCACCAATATTGACATAAAGCGCCATCAGCAGGGAGCCTTCAACTAGGGCTCTTCTGCTTTTAACGATGGCATCAGATTCTGGCAATTGACCAGGACAAGGTGACTTGCCAGTCACTTCTTTGTGCAGCCTTCTGATAATGTGGATTGGCAAACCTGTATCGAGCGCGATAATGGTCGTTCGAAATCCGTACTTAATAAGCAGCGAGGCTCGGGTAAACAGCTCACTTTTGGACAGGTTATCAATCATGCATCCCCCTTGTTGTTTAGGGTTGATAATAAATAAGCGATTCTTGGGATACCTGTACCTTTGCTCTTCACCATCTCAATCAGTTGGCTTTGGTTACCCCTTGGTTGAAACAGCATGAATGATGAGGTCGCCACTCGTTGCAGGTCGTCAACACCGGCATTAATCAGTGCATCCACCACGTCGCGTGTAAGTCCAAAGCGCAAGACCGCCTCTTGCGGATCAATGCGCGCCAATTCACGTGCTGCGTGTAGGTACGCCAAATTTAATTGATAGAAGTCTTGTTGATTGGTTGTCATTGACGGACCTCCAGTTCATGTAAAATATTGCGATAGATAGAAAGCACTCTTTGCCCATACCAGCGTGCACGATCTTCGTTCCAACTGTGATAGCGGCCTATGCCAAGCTCTAAATCATTTGGTGAAGACTTGATTGCTTCGGCCAAAATACTTGAGCCGACCGTAAGGTTGGTGATGGGGTCTAGCAGTTCCGCTGCTGAGCTCACCCGATGCCCATGCCAATGCAAATTGATTTGCATAAGGCCAATATCGAGCTGATATTTTTCAGTCTCTTGCAGTGCCTGGTTTAACAGTTGCTCTGCTTCTGTCTTAGATTTGGCGTAGGTTGCGTTTGAACCATTGCGAATTGCGTATGGCCATGGACTGGTCATGTTGAGACCACGATGTGAGGCCGACTCAGCCAAGGCAACGGCGTAGAGCATGACTGGATCAATACCAACGCTTTGTGCTGCTTTTTCCCACTGATAGCCCGGAAACGCATAGACTGAAGTGCTTGCGGACATGGCTATCACTAGGGCAATGGTTTTTGCTTTAATCGTTTTCATTTTTGTCCTCTAATTGATTTCCGAGAAGCGCCTGAATGGCTTTCGGGCTTATTCTTTTTAATGGCACTGCGCTAAAGTCGGCGATGCCTCTCGTATAAACTTGTGCCGCTTTTGACCAGTCGCCTACGGCAACAGGCGCTTGCATATCAAATCCTTTTTGCTGGTTCTGATGGTCTGCAATACCCTGTAATAGCCTTGGGTATTCACCCACTTCGTCCCGTAGCAAGTAAGCCTGGTAGCGTGTTAAAAACTCTTTTTGCTTAAAGGGGTATTCCCTGTCATCAACCTTGCAGAGTTCAACCCATCCACCCATGTCTGAAATCACGCGGTGGATAAGCGCATCGTCAAACATCACGGATGTCCAAGCGCCAACCTGACGAACAGCCTTGTCAACTTTGTTCCAAGCAACCATGGCTCTTGAACCTGAGTTGCCGTCGATATGCTTGATGACGTCAGCGGGCTTTGGAAAAAATTGCCCAGTATCCGGTGATTGAATATGCCGAGTCAGACCGATTCGCACTTCTTCAATGCTATAAGCACGAAGGGCTTCAAATGCGATGGATAGCAATTGTGGTGATACGCTTTTGCCATACATGGCCCAAGCTGCTCCCCAAACTTCAGCAAACTCGCGTTTATCAACCTCCTGCACTTGAACGAACCTCCCGAATACCTGGTCCGGCCCAGCTTTCAGCAATGCGGCGATTGCTTTCTTCAATATTCAATTGGTGATTGCTGCCCTTTAGGCTCGTCGATGATTGCTGTACTTCATCAATGCGAACGTACTCGTCTTCCCATTGCCGGTTTAAAAGCCAGTTATGTGGCATAGGGGTCTTAGTCCGATCTTGATACTGTAATCGGTTGTCTCGTTGCTCTTTCCAGCGTGTTAGCACTTCCAAGGCGAGTTCATGGTCTTCATTGAGGCCCATGCGTAGCCATTCTTCTTTGGCTTTCGCTTTTTTTTCTTTGCGTATTTGTACATCCCAGAAGTCTTCAAACTGTATGTGGTCAACAGTTTTAACTGTTGGTTTATTGCTTCTCTCAGAGTCATCCGACCGTTGAGAGTCCCTTACCGGGTTGCCATCAGGCATAAACAATGATGAAAATTCTTCTGGTAGCCGAGCTTGAAAAGCGGCAAGAGATTTCAAAAGCGATGCCATACCAATGAAGTCGGCAGGTACATCTTTAAGCAACCGAAAGGCTGCCTTACCTTGGTTTGGGTTTTCGATTGGGTTGTGCTTCAGAAAGCTTCGAATCAAAGTCCAACCAGATCCCTCGCAACGAATCAGGAACTGATCTTGTTCTAACTCACTTAACGTCTTGGCAACCTGTTGCTCATCCCAGTTCAAGTCAGAAGCAACGTAACCAATCGGCAGTCGAAAGCAGCCAAGCAAATTACAATGTGGGCATGTAAGCAAATACAGTCCTAGCAACTTCGCTGAGTCACTCCAGGACAAAACATTTTGCTTTAGCCAAAAGCGGGTATAGACCTTGCCATAATCACGCATGGAGGAACTCGCTTTTGTGTTTACGTAAAATGCTGACCATTATTTGCCCTTAATCCTACTGGTTACTGGCTTTCAGCTCGCTTGGGCATTCGGGATAGATGTCCGGTCTTAACTGAGATCGGGTTACCTGTCCTTGCGTAGCTTGTTCGATGGGTAAAACGAATTCAGCGGGAACACGCCCTGATTTATTCAACCAAAACCAGACGTTTTGCTGTTTTGAGTTGATGGCTCTTGCTAATGCTGATTGCCCGCCGACCAAGTCAATGGCACGGCGGAGATGTTTTTGTGTCGTTTTGAACACTTCCATACCGTCTCCTGTTACAATAATAACTGTTACAAGATTGAATGTTACAGTTTAAACTGTAGATAAGTCAACAGTTAAAATTGTTGAAAGACTACAGTTTTATTTGTAGAATGCGGGCTTATGAAAACTTTATCCGAACGACTAAACCATGCCTTGCAGCTTACTGGGGTAACTCAGTCTGAGTTGGCTCGTCGCATTGGTATCAAACAGCAGTCGATCAGCCAGATTTGCTCTGGTAAATCGGCTAGGTCTCGTTACACCATGCAGATCGCGGAGGCGCTTCGCGTGAATGCTCATTGGCTCGCCACAGGTGATGGCGAGATTGGCTTGGGGGTCGGTAATGTAGAAGTCGGGCCTGATATTAAGGGAAGAATTCCTCTCATTAACTGGGTTCAGGCCGGTGATTGGACTGAAATAGCGGAGGGATTTGCCCATGAAGATGCTGAGGAGTGGCGTGAAGTCACTGGGAAAGCACATGAGGGTTGTTTCGCACTTCGCGTAAAAGGCGACAGTATGGAAAATCCAAGCGGAAAAAAATCCATACCTGAGGGGGCAGTGATCGTTGTTGATCCTGAGTTACCTTACTCTTCAGGTTCATTGGTTGTTGCGCGTTTGGATGATTCGAAAGAAGCAACCTTTAAGCAGTTGGTTATTGATGGTGAACAGAAGTATCTAAAACCTTTGAACCCGCAATACCCTGCAATACCGATCAACGGCAACTGCACCATCATCGGTGTAGTACGACAAGCTATCATCGATTTCTGGTAGCGAAGGAATTTGTGGTTTAGCCACAGTTGTTCATTAGCTGAAGAAGCAACGATTGCAAACAGCTACAACTGAGCATTGGTGCACGCTGAGAGTAAATGGTAACCGATTAGATAACCATTGATTGTTTATAAAGTCAAGATCAGCGAAAATAGCGGCCAATTACGATTAACACGACGGATTTGACAAGCGAAGAACTGAAAAGAGAGTACTTCCAAAAGTGTGTACAAATCCGTGTACAAACTAAAAGAATTTATACATGGCAAACCAAGATTTTCTTAATGAAATCAATAAGCGAAGGACCTTTGCTATCATCTCTCACCCTGACGCCGGTAAAACCACCATCACAGAAAAAGTTCTTTTATTTGGACAAGCTCTGCAAAAAGCAGGCACGGTAAAAGGTAAAAAATCCGGGCAACATGCCAAATCTGACTGGATGGAAATGGAAAAAGACCGTGGTATTTCTATCACAACGTCTGTAATGCAATTCCCTTATCGTGATTGCTTAGTTAATCTTCTTGATACTCCAGGCCACGAAGATTTCTCTGAAGATACTTACCGTACTTTAACAGCGGTAGACTCATGTTTGATGGTTATCGACACCGCAAAAGGTGTTGAGGATAGAACGATTAAATTGATGGAAGTAACTCGACTTCGCGATACACCAATTATCACCTTCATGAATAAAATGGACCGTGATACACGTGATCCAATGGAAGTTATGGATGAAGTTGAAGAAGTATTAAAAATAAAATGTGCACCTATTACTTGGCCAATTGGCATGGGCAAGGAGTTTAAAGGTGTTTATAACATTTTAGATGATGAAACTATCTTGTATCAGTCAGGCCAAGGCCATACTATTCAAGAAAAGCGTGTTATTAAAGGCCTAAATAACCCTGAACTGGACGCTGCAATAGGCAACTATGCTGACGATCTTCGTGAAGAATTAGAGCTTGTTGTTGGCGCTTCTCATGAATTTGATCATGAAGCGTTTTTAAAAGGTGAATTAACACCGGTATTTTTTGGTACCGCGCTTGGTAACTTTGGCGTTGACCACATGTTGGATGGTTTAACTAAATGGGCACCTACACCACTACCTCGCACCACTGATGTACGTGATGTTGCTGCAACAGAAGAAAAGTTCTCAGGCTTTGTCTTTAAAATTCAAGCGAATATGGATCCTAAACATCGTGACAGAATCGCTTTTATGCGTATTGTGTCAGGTAAGTATTCAAAAGGCATGAAGATGCGCCAAGTACGCATTGGTAAAGACGTAAAAATTGCGGATGCTGTAACCTTTATGGCCGGCGATAGAGCTAACGTTGAAGAAGCCTTTGCAGGTGATATTATCGGCTTACATAACCACGGTAGTATTCAAATTGGCGATACCTTCACTGCAGGTGAAGACATGAAGTTTACCGGTATTCCAAACTTCGCCCCTGAACTGTTTCGTCGTATACGATTAAGAGATCCATTAAAAGCCAAGCAATTACAAAAAGGGTTAATTCAGTTGTCTGAAGAAGGCGCGGTACAAGTATTCCGTCCATTTAATTCTAATGACATGATTGTTGGTGCCGTTGGTGTGCTGCAATTTGAAGTGGTTGTTCAGCGCTTAAAAACAGAATACAACGTCGACGCAATTTATGAACCTATCAGCGTTGCGACAGCAAGATGGTGTACCTGTGATAACCCGAGAACGTTAGAACAGTTTGAGAAAAAAGCGTACGACAACCTTGCACTTGATGGTGGTGACAACTTAACTTACATTGCTCCAACTATGGTTAACTTGAGCTTAGCGCAAGAAAGGCACCCTGATATTGAGTTCCACCGTACAAGAGAGCATTAATCTTTAACTCAACACAGGCATTTGAGCGAAAAGAAGCACACAAAACTGAAACGGCAACATACCGTTTCAGTTTAGCTGGCCAACAAAAAATAAATTTCTATCGGTTAATTGCGTCAAGCTAACCGAAAGTCGGCAAAATAAACAAATAACATTTTGCGAAATAAACGATTAAGTGACAAAAAATGAATATTAAACAACTGTTATCTGAAAAAGTATTAGCGGCAATGGTAGCGGCGGGCTTACCCGAAGATACAAACCCTGCCTTAAGTATCTCGACCAAGCCACAATTTGGTGATTACCAAGCAAATGGTGTTATGGGTGCAGCGAAAAAGCTAAAAACAAACCCTCGCGAATTAGCAACTAAAGTAGTAGAACAGTTAGACTTAGACGGAATTGCCAGCAAAATTGAACTGGCAGGTCCAGGCTTTATTAATATTCATCTTGACCAACATTGGTTAGAACAACAACTTGCAACAATTGCTATCGATGAAAAGTTGGGGGTTGCACAACGTGGCGACTCAGCAGCAGATAAAGTGCAAACCGTTGTTGTTGACTATTCAGCACCTAATTTGGCGAAAGAAATGCACGTTGGCCATTTACGTTCTACTATCATCGGCGACGCTGTGGTAAGAGCGCTTGAGTTTCGTGGCGATAAAGTTATCCGTCAAAACCATATGGGCGACTGGGGTACACAATTTGGTATGTTACTGGCGCACCTTAGCGATAAATTACAAGCTAATGAAGTAGCAGAAACCGCTTTATCTGACTTAGAAGCATTTTATCGTGAAGCTAAAGTTCGTTTTGACGACGAAGAAGGTTTTGCCGATCGTGCTCGTGACTACGTGGTAAAACTTCAAAGTGGTGACGCAGATTGTGCGACACTTTGGCAACAATTTATCGATATTTCTATTGCACACAGTGAAGAAATTTATCAAAAGCTCAATGTCACACTAACTCGTGATGACATTATGGGTGAAAGTGCCTACAACGATGACTTGCCTAAAGTCATTGAAGCGTTAACAGAGCAAGGTCTTGCAGTTGAAGATCAAGGCGCGAAAGTCGTCTTTATTGAGGAAATGGCTAACAAAGATGGCGAGCCCTCAGTCTTTATCGTACAAAAATCTGGTGGTGGTTACTTATATTCGACAACTGACTTATCGGCTTGTCGTTATCGCAGTAATAAATTAGCCGCTGACAGAATAGTAATCTTCACAGATGCTAGACAAGCACTTCACTTTAAACAAGTTGAACTGGTTGCTCGTAAAGCAGGCTTTTTACCTGAACACGTTGGTTACGACCACTGCCCATTCGGCATGATGATGGGCGACGACGGTAAACCATTCAAAACACGTACTGGTGGTACCGTTAAGCTTGCTGAATTATTAGATGAAGCTGTTGTTCGTGCAAAAGACGTGATCAAAGAGAAAAACCCAGATTACTCAGATGAAAAGCTAACTGAAGTGGCACAAAAAGTTGGTATTGGTGCAGTTAAGTTTGCCGATTTATCAAAAAATAGAACCAGCGACTACGTATTTAACTGGAAAACCATGTTGAGTTTTGAAGGTGCTACCGCCCCATACTTACAATATGCTTACTCTCGTATTCAAAGTATTTTTGCCAAAGCAGGTGTTGAACAAGCCAATTTAGCTTCAGGCTTTGTTATCGAAGCAGAGCAAGAAAAAGCGTTGGCACTGAAATTGTTACAACTAGAAGATGTTATTGATCTGGTTATCAACGATTGCACACCTAACATGTTATGTAACTACTTGTATGAATTATCTAGCTTGTTTATGAGCTTCTATGAAGCATGCCCAATATTGAAAGACGGTATTTCAGAGCAGTCAAAACACGCTAGATTAGCCTTATCAGCTCAAGTATCTAAAGCATTAAAACAAGGCTTAGATATTTTGGGTATCGACGTAATGGAACGTATGTAACGGAGCCAAATACTCAATGAAGGTTTTGCTGTTTGATAGCCCTCAGAAGTCACTTTCTCCTCTTGTTTCGCTGTTAAAGCAACAGCTTTGTCAAACAGCAACAGCTTCAGATCCTATATCGGGTCTGAAGCTTATGCAAAAACATAAGTTTGACATAGTTGTCATTGCACAACATATCACACGAACGTCAGTAGAAAATTTACTTAAAGCTATCGCTTTAAAGTTTCCTAAGTGCATTCGAATTACCGTCTCTCAAGATGAAAGTAATACTAAACAACTTACCCACTATGACTTTAAAGAGCCAATTGAGCCCTTTGACGTCATCAATACCATATTATCGCTGCAAGATAGCCATAAACTAATCACTAAAGATGTTGTAGTGAAATCAGTGGCAAAAGTTAAATCACTGCCAACTCCCCCTAAAGTATACATGCAGCTAAATGCACTGCTTAAACAAGCAAATGCAGATTCAGAAAAAGTTGCAGAGATCATCACACAAGATCCCTCACTAACAGCTAAGGTACTGCAATTTAGTAACAATACTTTTGCAACACCCGAAAAGCCGTTAACGAGTATCAGTGACGCAATCACAAAAATGGGGTTAGATACTCTGTGTTGTATAGTGATGACTGCGGAGCTTTTTTCTTATCAACCTGACATTCCGAATTTTTCAGTTGTTGATGAGCAGCTTCATGCACTGGCTACTGCTCGATTTGCGGCAAGTCTTGTGCCTGCTCACTTAAAGCAAGATACTATGTTAGCGGGCTTGTTACATGGTTTGGGTAAGTTAGTGTTATTTGAAATTGATCAACGCCTAACACTTAAATACTTTGAAAATAATGCAAGAAAGTCTGAAGATATTTTGTTAGAGCAACGTATTTTTACTACAGATCACGCTCAAGTTGGCGCTTACCTTTTGCATACTTGGTGTTTCCCCTACTTTCTGATTGAAGCCGTGTTAAATTATTGTCGTCCTGACAAAATTAAAAATGGTACATTTGGTATCACCCAAGCAGTGTACTTGGCAAATGCCATATTAAAAGAGCAGCCTTTAGATAAGCTATTTCTTGAACACTACCAATTCGCCAATCAATTAGAGCAGTTACAAGAAAAAGCACTAAGATTTAAACAATAGGCCAAAGAAAAGCTAGCCGATGAAATTTACCGATAGCCATTGTCATCTTGATTTTCCTGAACTAGCTCAACAGCTAAAACCAGAGCTAGCAGATTGTTTTGAGCTTGCAATTGAGCGTATCATTGTGCCAGCTGTTAACCCTGACAATTGGCAACCGGTTTTAGAGATAACATCAAAAGTACCTAGTAATGTTCTACTCTTTCCCTGTTTAGGCATTCACCCTTGGTATTTAAATGAACTTACTGAACAACACCTCATGGCGCTTGAGCAAACTGCACTTAATTATCAAGAAAGAATTGTTGCCATTGGAGAAACGGGTATCGATGGCAAAATTGCTATCGAACAAAATAACATGGAAAAACAAAAAGAATTTTTTCGTTATCAACTGGAATTAGCTAATCGGTTAAACAAGCCCGTTATTGTGCATCACCGTCGTTCTCATAACGAAGTCATTGAAATATTAAAGCAAAGCCCAGTAAAACGTGGCGGTATTATTCATGCGTTTTCCGGTAGTTATCAACAAGGGAAAACTTACATAGATATGGGGTTCAAATTAGGCATAGGCGGAACGATTACCTACGAACGAGCAAAGAAGACGATTAATGCCATTAAACGCTTCCCAGTTGGTGCCTTAGTTTTAGAAACAGATGCGCCATCAATGCCATTGTCAGGGGAACAAGGTACCACCAACAAACCAAGCAATATCAAGGTTATTTTTCAGCAGTTGGTAAACGTGTTGCAATGCGAACCGGAAAAGCTCGCCGAACAGATAGAACAAAATATTGATCAGTTATTTTTTCGCTAGGCGAAAACTTTGACGACTGAATCTGTTAAAACCTCGTGTCAATAAAAAGCCCACTATCCCTGCCAAAATAAGCATAATGCGAAAATCTGTATGCTGCTGTTCTGCTGCGTCAGTTAAACTGGCAATAAACGCGGAATTTACCGCGGTTACACGGACATAACCGAGTTTTTCAATGGGTAACACAACCGTAGTGTATTCGCCGCTTACATCTTCAAATTGTTGATCAAATCCGTAAAGTGTTTTTACCGGCACCTGCCGGCTGCTAGCATAACGTAACTGACCAGTTTGTTGATAAACAGAAATGTCTTGAACCCAAGGCAGTAAAGCCGTTTCATCAATAAACTCTTGAAAGTTCTCTGGTTTTTCATCCCAAAGCCTTATAGATGAATTGGCTATCATTTGAGTATGTGACGTAGCAACATCTTTTAATTGTTGTTTTATATGCTGTTTTTCATCGACATAACTTACTACCCACATATTTAGCGTGACCAACAAGAAGACAATGGCTATAGCTAATTGCAATATTTTATTATAACTAGATGATAATTTAGGGTATAAAAGGGTTTGATTTTGTGTCATAAACCAATCTCTTGTATCAGTATTATCACTATAAAGAGAAATTCGTTCATTTGCATTTTTATTTACCAATACAAACCCAAATTAAGGCCTTAACGTGACGGACACTTTTACCAAATTATCGGCAGTAAAAAACGCTGATTTATCTTTAGCACATGTATTTACGTCTAAAACTCAGCATTTACCAGCTTACTGCCAAATCGCAAGTTCCTTTTTGGTCTTCAATGCGGCGCTGAGCCAATTAGCAGGTGAAAAAACGGAAGTACAAAATGTACCATCACTTTCATCTTCGCTTGAATTGGTTGTGTTTGACAACCTAACACTGCAACATTTGGTGCAAATAATCGATATCTGCCATTTGGAAATTATCGCTTTAAGTGCAATCAATGAACGAAATCAACGCACCAGCTATCGTTTTGCTGCCGTTACAGAAAACCTCGAAAAGAGTAATCAATCACTGATTGAATATTGTCAACAACATCAACTAGAAGCAGCTCTTATTAACAATGCACCAAAACTAACAACGCCTGGACTCTTGGTGATGGACATGGACTCAACCACGATTCAAATTGAATGTATTGATGAAATTGCTACGTTAGCGGGTGTGGGTGAACAAGTGAGTGAAGTAACAGAACGTGCCATGTTGGGCGAGCTGGATTTCAGCGAAAGCCTGTACCAGCGTGTTGCCACGTTAAATGGAGCTTCTGAGACGGTATTGTCACAAGTTGCAAGTGATATTCCTTTAATGCCCGGATTAAAAGTGTTATTAGCAGAACTAAAAGCACATCAATGGAAAGTTGCAATCGCATCAGGTGGTTTCACCTATTTTGCCGATCATCTGAAACAGTTACTAGATCTGGATGCCGCTGTTGCCAATGAACTAGAAATCATAGATGGCAAGTTGACAGGTAAAGTGCTTGGGCGCGTTGTCGATGCGCAAATAAAAGCACAAACGCTAACTGAATTAGCGCAAAAATATGGCATATCACATCAGCAAACTGTTGCTATGGGAGATGGTGCTAATGACTTAGCCATGATGCATAGTGCACATCTTGGCGTTGCATTTCACGCAAAACCTATCGTACAAAAACAAGCCGATAGTGCAATTAATACTAGCGGCTTAGATTTATTACTGCACTGGTTAGCCTAGTGCATTCAGATTTGCGGTTGAGGGTGAAAACTCATCCTCTTTCATGATGCGATAGCGTGTTAATGCTTCTTGTGTGATATCAAAAACTTGCACTATACCTGCAACACTATATATATCTTGCTCCAGCTGTTTACCACGATGAATGGCATAGGAGCTGATATAGCTTAATTCAGGATTTAAATAATGCATATCTGGCGTTTTTGTTCTTGATAACTTAACTTGGAAGCAGAAAAAGTCACCTCGTTTTAGCGCCTTACGAATAAATAACTTCTTCACTAAATCAGTTGGCAGCTCAGAAGCGAGCTTGGCAGTAACAGACTGGTCAACGGGTTTATCGCCGAATTCAATTGCAACATACAACATATCAACAATAGGTTCATCTTCAGCCTGAAGCTTTTTCAGGGTTGAATGCATAAAACTAGTTGCTTGTTGATTGGCCAACAAGGGGTACAAGTTATATGTATTAACTCGGTCGCTCAGCCTTTTGCAATGTTCAAGAAGTTCAGTTCTTTCTGCGTTTGTGGTTATTTTCTCAATTTTATAGCGGCTACCGCTGGTTTGAATAATCATTGATAACGCGGTCGAACTGCGACTATAAATATTACGTAGTGCTTTAGCTAACCCGGGACTAAACAAAGCGTATTCATCAGGGGTTAACTTGTGGCGATTTTTTTCTATTAACGCTTTAAAGAAAGCTCGGCCAATGTGTTTATGTTTTTCAACATGCACTCTTAAACTTATCACCGTCTTGTCTTTATTTACCCGCATCACTTCATACGGTAGATCTTTTAGCTCAAAAGCAGAGGTAATTTTTTGCAGTTGTGGAAAAGATAAATAAACAATATCGCCTTTGTTTAAAACACTCGCTTTATTTAATTCTATTTTTAATCCTAACGTTGAGAAATCTTCGGATACACCATCCCAACTTACACCAGCTGAAGCAATTTGCGCTTGAGTTTTATATTTAAACCGAGACTCTGAGCGTTGATTATTAAAGTTAATCCCTACTTCATCCATTGCCAAAGGTTCAGCAAGCCTTTTATGTCCAAACTGTTTCAACTTTGACGTGTTAATGTCTTGGTAAGCTAGTCCCTTGTAAAAGTCGACCAATTCATTAGTATGTATTTTGTTGACCACAACAATGTTGCTCAAGCGCGATAAAATCGCTTTAACATCATCTTCCACTGGCAATGCTAAGTGTTGATCTTTAACCGTTAATGAAGTTGATAGCGTCATTACGGTTTCAGCTCTAGATTCAACAACCGGTAATAGCTGTAACTGATGGATGGCAAAACTGGGTTTATTGCTAGCAAAACCTAAAAACTCGTTTGCAAACGCTTTGTCATGGTCTAGTTGAACGGAGTCTGCAGTGTAGAAGTACGACTTTCCTTGGCTATGATGAGTGAAACTAAAAACTAGTAAGCTTTGTCCGTCGGCGACGTCTTTTTTCAGGCGCAAAATGCGTTCAGGGGTGATTAAAAAGTTTAACGTAGAGTTCTTTTCTTCATCTCGCCAGTACTGGTAAATGCGCTGGTTATTAGGACATGTGAGCGCGTACCTTGGTAAGGCGTCAATACCATTGTCTTCTAAAAATACAGGCAGTTCACTTGATTTAGGTAAAACAAATTGTTCAAACGTCCTAGCTTGCAACGCACTGATAGAATTATCTAAATTAATTTTATAACGACGCTTATTCCCTTGGATAAAACCTTTTAAAAACTGCTTAAAGCCATCTCTGGATTCGTCACTAATATAGACACGTTGTAAACCTATCAGTTGGATATTATCGACTGTTTGTTGATTACGAACTTCGTAGCTAAAAATTTCATCTTTTTTAAACTGAAAATCTTCTTCAAAGCCTGTAAAACGTATTTGTAATACTTGCCTTGTCGCTAAATTAATCGGTTTACTTAATCTAATTTTACAGCCATTCACACTTATGTCTGAGCTTACGGCCTCAATCACATTATTTTCTGACAAAACCATAACCAACTGAATTGCAAAATTCATCCGCTCATCACGACGATTATAAAATGGTCCAAAGTTTTGTATGGTTGCAGGATACTGTGTTTTTTCGAATACTTTAGCTGTTGTTTGTTTAGGTACTTGGCCTTGCAACGAAGCAGTTTTTTCTTTTTGATACATAACCCTGAAGTTATTCTCAGTGTTCATTACCGCTTCATAAACACCAAAAGTATAAGCTCCATAAGCTTCAACAGTTTCTTGATAAACGTTAATTGCTACGTCATCTAGATAATGAACACGTCCATCATGCTCAAATGCACGGCACTCACCGTCGACATGACCGCGCAAGTCAACAAGTCTAGTACAGGGCGTAGCCAAACGTTTTAATTCCATCTTCAGAAGAAAACGCTCTGTTTTATTTAAAGAATCCGTGCGTTGAGCAAAATTTGCTTCAAAATCATCAGCGAGCACTATCCCTCGAAACTCATCGATAATCGCTTGATATTTTGAAAAATCTTTAATCATCTATTTATTTAATTCTATGCAAAAAAGCTGTTGTAATTTTGTTAAACAAATCCATTATAATGAGATCTCTCTATTTGTCATAGACTAGTATTTACTCGTTTATAAAACAAATTTTAAAGCAATTTCCATACCTTAACGTAGAAAACAATATGGCAAAAAATAAAGTCGCTTACGTATGTACTGATTGTGGCGCAGAATATTCACGTTGGCTAGGTCAATGTAACGAATGTAAAGCTTGGAACACTATTTCTGAATTCAAACAAGCTAAAGCCCCCAAAACTAGCTCGCGATATTCAGGTTATGCTGGTCAAGTAGAAAGTAAAGTCCAAACTTTAGATACCATTGATCTTGCTGATTTGCCTAGGTTTTCTTCAGGGTTCAAAGAATTTGACCGAGTATTGGGCGGCGGAATTGTGCCAGGCAGTGCCATTTTAATAGGTGGAGAACCTGGAGCAGGTAAATCCACCCTATTGCTACAAACCATGTGTGCACTGTCAGAACAAATGCCTACCTTATATATAACGGGGGAAGAATCATTACAACAAGTGGCAATGCGCGCTAAACGACTAGGCTTAAAAGCGGATAAATTAAAACTACTGTCAGAGACTAGCGTGGAAAATATTTGCCATATTGCCGAACGTGAAAAGCCCAAGATCATGGTAGTAGATTCAATTCAGGTCATGCATATGGCAGACATTCAATCGGCACCGGGTAGTGTATCTCAGGTTCGTGAAACCGCTGCTTTTTTGACACGTTTTGCCAAACAAAACCATGTTGCTATGTTACTTGTTGGCCACGTAACTAAAGACGGCTCATTAGCTGGCCCAAAAGTATTAGAGCACTGTATCGATTGCTCTATTATGTTAGAAGGCAGCACAGACTCTCGCTACCGCACACTTAGAGGCAACAAAAACCGCTTCGGTGCAGTAAATGAACTGGGTGTCTTTGCCATGACTGGCACAGGGTTAAAGGAAGTCACTAACCCGTCAGCAATTTTTTTGACACGTAGTGAAGAACAAACACCTGGCAGTATCGTGATGGTGCTATGGGAAGGTACTCGGCCTTTGCTCATAGAAATACAGGCTTTAGTTGATCATTCTGCGCTTGGTAACCCTAGACGAGTCGCCGTTGGCGCTGAACAAAATCGACTCGCCATGTTACTTGCTATTTTGAATCGCCATGGTGGTCTGCAAATGAACGACCAAGATGTGTTTATTAATGTTGTTGGCGGTGTAAAGGTTTCTGAAACCAGTATCGATTTAGCATTAACATTAGCTTTAGTCTCTAGTTTTAGAGACCGAGCATTACCGCAAGATTTAGTCGTTTTTGGCGAAATTGGATTATCTGGTGAAATTCGTCCTGTACCTAGTGGACAAGAACGAATAAACGAAGCGGCAAAACACGGCTTTAAACGAGCCATTGTGCCTTACGCTAATTTACCTAAAACCACTATTGAAGGCATGGAAGTGATTGGTGTCAAAAAACTCAAAGATGCATTAGACGTCATTTGATATAACTAAAAACCATTAGAAATCAGCTAGTTTTGGCAATAGATTAATGGCTTGATAATAATTTAAGGATAGCGAATGAAATATCTTGTGATATTAGTTTTGGTACTTAGTACGACACTTTGCCAAGCTCAAGCCAAGGATAATCCTTTTGTAGGCACTTGGCAGTTAGTTTCTGGTGAATATGTTAACGAAAAAAATGAACTAGTAGATTACAAAACGTTAGGCATTAACTCACAAAAAGTGATCACTCAACGTCACTTTAGCTTTGTCTCTATGGCAAATGGTAAATTTTGGGCAGCCGGCACTGGCACCTACAAACACACAAGCGACGAATACTCAGAGCAGCCAACCATGGCATCTTTTGCCATGGAAAATGGAGGTAATTATGTGTTTAAGTATGAAATGAAAGGTGAATATTGGCACAACAGTCGCTGGCATGGCGACAAGCGCGTCGAATATGAAGTATGGCAGCGTATCGATTAATTAAAGCCATGATGTCAGCACAAGCTAAATACAATAACGGGTATTTAGCTTGCTTTTACACCTTCCAATAAATCTAAATCTTTTTGTTTGGTCAATATAAAATCAATAAAGGCCGCTAATTTTTTTGATTTCAAACTCGCCTCTTGGTAGACGATGAAAAAATCAACCCATCCCGGCCATAAAGTACGACAAACAGCTTGTATGTTACGGTTTAACAATGCTTCTCTGGCGTCAAAACATGAGGTATACGCAACACCAATCCCAGCTACCGCTGCTTTTATTGCTTGTTTTGGCGACTCCAACAGTAACTCGGCTTTAGGTTGAAAACTTGTGATTTTCCCCTGCTCTTTAATTAACCATGGAAAAGGCCTGCCTTTTGCGCCAATATTGATCGCTTTCTGTTGCTTCAGCCAAGCTAAATCTTCTGTAGTGTTTTTTTTAATTTTCCAACTCGCTGGTGCAAATAATCCATATTCTAAACTAAACAATTTACGTTGCAGCATATCTGAGTCTGGTAGTGGACCTTGGCGAAAACCGATATCGATATGCTGGTCGTAAAAATCCAAATACTCATTACTGCCAATAACTTGGACATTAACCTTAGGATATAACAGCTTAAACTCTATTAACCAATCACTCAGTGGCCATTCGATAAACTGCAGTGGTGCCGTTAATTTCAATAAGCCACAGACCTCAGACTGGCTTTCTTTCCAGCGCTGCATTTGCTGAACGTTAACCTCCAAGTCTTTAACAAGTGAGACAAACTCTACACCAGCTGGTGTTAAGCGTAAGTGTCTAGTGTTTCTAATTAAAAGCTGTGTATTAAGCTGCTTTTCCAGTTGCGCAATCCGCCGACTAACAGTGCTGACAGGGACATTTAACTGCACTGCACACTGTGAAAAAGAACCACATCGGATAACATTCAACAGCCACAAACTAGCTTCTAAATCCATAACCTTCCCATTTTTGATAAACAGAAGCTCAATTTATCCCACTTATCATTAAATTAAAATGATTTACGATAGCGACATTAATGTAAAGGAGAAAGAAAATGATCCACCATGTAGCTGTCGTTGGCGCAACAGGTATGTTAGGACAACCTGTAGTAAAAGCTCTCTTATCTGCAGGTTACTCAGTAAAAGTAATTACAAGAGATGTGACAAAAGCTAAATGTCTATTTAACAATGTTAATGTAGCGTTTATTCAAGCAGATATTTTTGATGAAGAGTCGCTTAAAAAAGCGTTACAAGGAGCGGAAGCAATTCATATTAATTTGAGTGGCAATAGCCCACAAAGCTATATTAAAAATCATGTAGAAGGCACTCAAAACATCTTAAAATGCTCAGACACCAGAAGTACAAAGCTTATCAGCATGATTTCAACTGCCACTGCCTACCCAGAAAACAATGTTAGAGCAGATACAAAGGCAAAACTAGACGCAGAACGCTTACTAAAAGAAAGCCCTTATCCTTACATCAGTTTCATGCCAAGCTGGTTTTATGAAACACTTAACTTATTAGTTGACGGTGACAATGTTACTACCATGTGTAATGCAACTCAAAAACTACATTGGCTTAGTGCGGATGACTTTGCTCAATCGGTTGTTCAAAGTTATGCTAATTTAAGCTTATACAACAGAAGATTAACCCTAATTGGCCCACAAAAATTGACATTAATCGAAGCCGCTAATCAATATGCTCACACAAAAGGACTCAACCGAGTTCACTTAAGTAATGACGAAGCTAAAGCTTATGCAAATGAAGTTAATGACGATACACTTATCGACGCAGTAGATTTACTCGAATACACCGAACTGGTTGGCGAAAACATTGCGCCAGAAACATTGGCACATCCTTTAAAGCACACAACTACGCTGTCAAAGTGGCTGGCGACAAATTAAAATCTAACAATTTGTTTTTTATTTTACTCCCTCCTTGATGACGAGCTAAGGCCTTTGGTTTGACTAAACCAAAGGCCAATTCGTTTAGTTTTACTTCACTTGTCGTAACAATTTTGTTACTTGTCTGATCAAAGTTGACTTTATGTTATCAGACGCCAATATAGTTCGGGTCAAAATAACGATAAGAGACAACTCTATGAAAAAGTCACTCATTGCCATTTCAGTCGCTTCTATTTTATTAAGCGCCTGCGGTAGCGAAAAAAGCACACAAAGCGCACAGCAACAACCACAACAAGTAGAAACAGCTAAAGCAGCGCCAGCAACTGCTGGAAAAGCCGAGTTAGGCACCTTTGGTGTTGACTTGACAGCACGTAATTTAGAAATTAAACCTGGTGACGACTTCTTTATGTACGCCAGTGGTACATGGTATGACAACTATGAAATGCCAGCCGATAAAACTCGTTTTGGCGCTTTCACAGCGCTTGCTGAACGTAGTGAAAAACAAGTAAAAGAAATTATCGACGACGTTACTTCGCGCACTGATTTAAATGCCGATGAAAAAATGGTTGCTGATTTTTACAACAGTTTCATGGACACTGAAACCATTAACAAGCTTGGCATTAAACCAATTCAATCAACTCTTGACGCAATTGCAGCAGCAAAAAATGTTGAAGATTTGACTAAATTGTTTGGTCAATCTTGGTTAACTGGCACAACTAGCCCAATTGGCAGTGGTATGTCGTTTAACCGATTAGACCCAGACAAATATGAAATGTCTGTTGGTGCTGGTGGTTTAGGTATGCCTGACCGTTCTTATTACCTAGAAAAAAGTGAGCGTTTCGAAAAAATTCGTACAGCTTACGTTGCCCATATTGCAGAAATGTTAAGCTTTGCTGGCGTTGAAGACGCTGACACTAAAGCAAAAAATATTTTAGCGTTAGAAACTAAGATTGCTCAAGGCCACTGGCCTCGCGAAAAGCGCAGAAACCGTGATTTAACACTGAATCAAATTAATCGCGACAACCTAAACAAAGAATACCCAGGATTTAACTGGGATGTTTATTTTGCGCAAACTCAATATCAGGTACCACAACTGAATGTTACGCAACCAGAACCTGTAAAAGCAATGATCGACTTGATCAATAACGAAGAGTTAAGTGTGTGGAAAGACTATATGACTTACCATACTATCAGCAACAACTCTGGCTTATTATCTGAAGAAATTTATGCCGCTAACTTTAAGTTTTACGGCACTGAGTTAAGTGGTCAACAAGAGCCTCGCCCTCGTTGGAAGCGTGCAGTTTCTCAAATGTCAGGCACTCAATCTTTAGGTTTTGCAATAGGCAAAATCTATGTTGCACGTTACTTCCCTGAATCATCTAAAGAAAAGATGGCTGATCTGGTTGAAAACCTACGCACAGCATTGGGTGAGCGTATTGATGGCTTAGATTGGATGGGTGAAGAAACCAAAAAGAATGCCCATGCAAAACTGGCGGCATTTACACCAAAAATTGGTTACCCAGATGTTTGGCAATCATACGAAGGCCTTACAATCTCGTCTAATGACTTAATGGGCAACATTAAAAATATTCGTCAATTTTTCCATGACGACAGTGTGTCAAAAGAACTAGAAAAAACCGATCGTAACCGTTGGGGCATGACACCACAGCGCGTTAATGCATACTACAACAGTTCGTTTAACGAAATTGTATTTCCTGCCGCTATCCTTCAGCCTCCGTTTTTTGATCCAAACGCAGATCCAGCGGTGAACTACGGCGGTATCGGCGCAGTTATCGGTCATGAAATGGGTCATGGTTTTGACGATCAAGGTTCTAAGTCTGACGCTAACGGTATTCAACGTAACTGGTGGACTGACCAAGATCGTTCAGCATTTGAAGCAAAAGCTGATGCATTAGCAGCTCAATATAGCAAATACGAGCCAATTCCAGATAACTTTGTTAATGGCCGAAACAGTCTTGGTGAAAACATTGGTGACGTGGGTGGTATTGCCATGGCATATCATGCTTACAAGTTAAGCTTAAATGGCAAAGAAGCACCAATCATTGACGGTTTAACTGGCGATCAACGTTTCTTCCTAGCTTGGGCACAGGTTTGGAAAGAAAAACGCACTGAACAAAGTATGTTAAGCCAATTACGTGGCGGTACTCATGCGCCAGGTCGTTTCCGTGCTTTAGCACCTCGTAACCATGATGCATGGTACAAAGCATTTGACGTGAAAGAAGGTGATAAGTTGTATTTACCACCTGAACAACGTGTACGCATTTGGTAATAACCAATCTTGTTGGTAAAAAGGCTGCTTTGCAGCCTTTTTTATTGGTGTTTTAAAGGAAAAATCAATGCTTTGCTTGGGCAATAAGCTTTTGCCATTCATTTGTAATAGACATATGGCTTATCGCCGGAAAGTAGAATACATTTTGTTTTATCATCATCTGTTGAACACTTTCGCGCCCAAGTGCGGCATTTAGAATATTTATCAGATTTTGCCCTTGTGGCGTTTTAGAACATGCAATGTATCCATGAGCAAAACCCGCCCCACTTTCAATTTGAAAAGCATTTATCCGCTCAATTAAACCTGTTTTATCGTTTGCTTTTAAACTGTTATCAACAACTGTTGGAAATTCGACAATAGCGTTTATCCGGCCACTTAACAGCATATCCATGATTCTATTAGTGCTATTTAATCCTTCCACCACAATCAGTTTTGTTAAGTTATCCTGCAATTGTTTATCAGTGTCTTTACCGTAAGAGCGGCCTGCTTGAATGGCAATTTTAAGTTGATATTTTTCAATTGCCTCTTCAATGGTAAGTTCATCAGGCAGATGAGGGACATCTATAGTGATCAGCTGATTAGGCGGAAATATTTGAATAGGCAGTTCAGAGAATATCGCACTTTGTTCCCGTTCAACCGTTTTGATTTTATTGTACAGGCATACATTGTCATGTGATGTTAATTCTAACCATTCGCGCTTTCTACTAGCGCCAATGTAAACAAACTTTAGTTGCTCAGCAAGTTCCCGTTTTAAATGCTCGATAACTAGGCTAGCACCCGTCAATTTTTCAGTTTGTGCAAGTTCATCAGAAACAAAGATTATTTCTACAGGTTCATTGACTAACGCATGGCTGTGGCCGATAAAAACGACGTTAAATACCAATAAACACGCAATAACCCTTACATTCATGAGCAACAACCAAACAGCATTGAATATCACTAAGTATAGCTAAGATACGCTTTGTCGCTGTTTGGATTTTTTTTAGTGTGGCTAAGCTAATGACAATTTGATCAGAATAAATAGCTCGCCACTAATATTGCTGAGCTTATCATCTGTCAATTTTACTAGTGCACCTCTTGCCACTTCACTTTCTCCCTGCTCGGTCGATAGCGACAAGTTAGCGAGTTGTTGTTGCGACAAAGTGATGTCTGGTGCATAAATAAATAGCAATTCATCGTGCCTGATATTTAAGGGTGAATGAAGTAACTGTGGCTCAACAAAGGCATGAATTTCTACATGATATAGACCTTCTTTAGTCATCAAGTTAAGATCAAATATCTCACCATTAACTAAGGTACCTGTTGTTTTACTCGAACCATAAAAACTCGAATGCTCTAGCAGATTAACTAAACGGTCTGTTTTTCCGATGCCATTTAGCTCATGATGTAACTCAATACCATTACCGGCAATAAGGAACAAGTTACGCTCAACGCCAGTAAAATCAGAAAATGCACCATTTTCACTAACGGTAGCAATACTAATTCGCCAGTCAAAATTATCTAACGTACCACCATCACTAATAGCAAGTTCGGTCGTTACGCCCTTGCCATTTTTCCATGGTGTTTGCACAAATTGTGTTTTATCAATAATGTTCAGCATGGTTTAATCTGGCTCATAATCAAGGTTTGCCGATAACCAACGCTCAGCTTGCTCTATGGTCATATCTTTACGTGCTGCGTAATCTAACACTTGGTCTTTAGCTATTTTTGCCACGGCAAAGTATTTGCTATCTGGATGTGCAAAATACCAACCACTAACCGCGGCACCTGGCCACATGGCATAACTTGAGGTTAATTCCATGCCGATATTTTCTTCAACACTAAGCAGCTTCCACAACAAGCCCTTTTCCGTGTGATCAGGACAAGCAGGATAACCAGGAGCCGGGCGTATGCCCTGATACTGCTCTCGGATCAAACCATCATTGTCAAATGATTCATCGGCAGCGTAGCCCCAGTAGTCTTTACGAATTTGCTCATGTAAATATTCGGCAGCCGCTTCTGCTAAGCGATCGGCAACCGCTTTAATTAAAATACTGTTGTAATCGTCGTGCTCTTTGTCATATGACTTGGCTAATTCATCAGCGCCAAAACCAGCAGACACTGCAAATGCGCCCATGTAATCATCAACACCAGAATCTTTATCTGCGACATAATCGGCTAAACAGCGGTTATATTGCCCTGCTGGCTTTTTGCTTTGCTGACGTAACTGATGCAAACGCATCAAGGGCGTTTGTTTAGCTTCATCACTAAACACCCACAAATCATCTTGAACACTGTGTGCTGGAAATAAACCAAATACCGCTTTTGCAGTTAATTTATTATTAGCGATCACGTCATCAATCATGGCATTAGCATCGTTATAAAGCTTAGTAGCTTCTTCGCCGACCACTTCATGGCGTAATATTAATGGAAACTTACCCGATAACTGCCATGTCATGAAAAATGGCGTCCAATCGATGTAGTTTCTCACCACATTCAAATCTAAGTTATCAAGTACGGTGACGCCTAACTTTTTCGGTTTAACTGGTGTGTAATCATCAAAGGTAATTGGCGTGCGATTAGCGCGCGCATCTTCGATGCTGATCAGGCTACTACGCGGCCCTTTTTTATAGTGACGCTCACGAACACGTTCATATTCTTTGTCTTGACGAGCAATAAAGTCGCCACGTAACTCTTTTGATAACAAGCTACTCACCACAGATACCGAGCGCGATGCGTTTGGTACATAAACCACAGGCTCTTTGTATTGGTGCTCAATTTTTACTGCAGTGTGGGCTTTTGATGTTGTAGCGCCGCCAATTAGTAACGGAATTTCGAACTCTTGACGTTGCATTTCTTTGGCAACATGTACCATTTCATCAAGTGATGGAGTAATTAGACCCGATAAGCCTATCACATCAACATTTTCTTCTCTGGCCACACGTAAGATATCTTCACACGACACCATAACGCCTAAGTCAATGATCTCAAAGTTATTACACTGAAGTACTACACCAACAATATTTTTGCCGATATCGTGCACGTCACCTTTTACTGTTGCTAGCAAAATTTTACCGTTTGAACTGGCTTCGGTTTTTTCTTCTTCAATAAAAGGCTGTAAATGCGCTACTGCTTGTTTCATTACCCGTGCAGACTTAACTACCTGTGGCAAGAACATTTCACCGGCACCAAACAAATCACCTACCACGTTCATACCATCCATTAATGGACCTTCAATCACATCCAATGGTCGGCTTGCTTCTAAACGGGCTTCTTCGGTATCTTCGACAATAAATTCATTAATACCTTTAACTAAAGCATGTTCAAGGCGCTTAGTCACTGGCAGTTCTCGCCATGCTAAATCGACCTTGCTGTCTTTGGTACCGCCTTGACCACGGTACTTCTCTGCGATATCCAATAAACGTTCTGTTGCACCGTCATCGCTGTTTTGAATAACATCTTCAACCGCTACTCGAAGATCTTCTGGTATATCAGAATAAATGGCTAGTTGACCCGCGTTAACAATGCCCATGTCCATGCCATTTTTAATCGCATGGTATAAAAACACGGCATGAATCGCTTCACGAACAGGGTTATTGCCTCTAAACGAGAATGAAACGTTAGATACACCACCCGAAATCATGGCATGTGGTAAGTTTTGCTTGATGTCAGCAACCGCTTCAATGAAATCAACTGCGTAATTGTTGTGCTCTTCAATTCCGGTTGCTACAGCAAAAATATTCGGGTCGAAAATAATATCTTCGGCAGGGAAGCCAATTTCATCGACTAAGATGTGGTAAGCACGATGACAAATTTCGTATTTGCGTTTGCGTGTATCTGCTTGGCCTACTTCATCAAACGCCATAACAATAACGGCAGCGCCGTAGCGACGTAGTAGCTCAGCTTGTTTTCTAAATTGTTCTTCACCTTCTTTTAGTGAAATTGAATTTACAATGCCTTTACCTTGAATGCACTGTAAACCCGCTTCTAAAATGTCCCACTTGGATGAATCAAGCATGATGGGCACTTTGGCGATATCTGGTTCACCGGCGATTAGGTTCAAAAAGCGCACCATGGCAGCTTTTGAGTCCAACATGCCTTCGTCCATGTTGATATCAATAATTTGTGCGCCATTTTCTACTTGCTGCAAAGCAACGGCAATCGCTTGATCGTAGTTCTCTTCGGTGATCAAACGTCTAAAAATGGCTGAGCCTGTTACGTTAGTACGCTCACCAACGTTAACAAATAAAGTGTCTTCTTTGATGGTGAGTGCTTCTAAACCAGATAAGCGACAAGCGATCTCTCTTGCGGCTATTTTTCTTGGTGTAATACCAGCAACAGATTCAGCCATACCTCGAATATGCTCTGGTGTTGTACCACAACAACCACCAATAATATTTAAAAAGCCTGCTTGCGCCCACTCTGCGACATGTGTATTCATATCGTCAACGCTAAAGTCATATTCTCCAAATGCATTTGGCAGGCCAGCGTTAGGATGAGCAGATACAGCACAGTCACTAATACGGCTCATTTCTTGAACATATTGCCTTAATTCAACAGGTCCTAGAGCGCAGTTTAAACCAAACGAAATCGGTTTAGCATGACGTAAAGAGTTATAAAACGCTTCCGTTGTTTGACCAGATAAAGTGCGACCAGAAGCATCGGTTATCGTGCCTGAAATCATCACAGGCAGTTTATAGCCAAGCTCATCAAATACCGTTTCAACTGCAAATACCGCAGCTTTAGCATTTAAGGTATCAAAAATGGTTTCGATAAGAATGATATCTGAACCACCTTCAATTAACGCTTTGGTTGATTCGATGTACGCATCAACCAATTCATTAAAGGTGACATTACGATAAGCTGGGTCATTAACGTCAGGAGAGATAGAACAAGTGCGGTTAGTCGGGCCCAAGACACCAGCAACAAAACGCGGTTTATCTGGTGTTTTTGCGGTATATTCATCACAAGTTTTACGAGCAATTTGGGCTGCCGCTAAGTTGATCTCAGCACTGTGCGCCTGCATATCGTAATCAGCCATCGCGATAGTCGTCGCATTGAAGGTATTCGTTTCAATGATATCTGCGCCGGCTTCAAGGTACTCAGCATGAATCGCTTTGATAATATCAGGCTGAGTAAGCACTAACATATCATTATTACCCTTTACATCAAGATGCCAGTCGGAAAATTGCTCACCACGATAATCTTGCTCTTCCAGCTTATATGCTTGGATCATGGTGCCCATTGCGCCATCAAGTATTAAAATACGCTCTGCAAGTTGCTGTTCTAACAAAGTGTAAGACGCTGATTTGTTCATGTTACTGCTGCTCATCTCAATTAAATAATGGTATCTGGGTGAATGGCTTTTACGCTACGACTGTCTAGTTGATAAGGCGTAATTTGATAAACGTAGTAGTTCAGCCAGTTAGTAAATAATAGACTACCATGGCTCTTCCATGAACAATGTGGCGTTTGACTAACGTCATCACTTGGATAATAGTTTTCTGGTAATTTAACCGCATCTTTCGCTTGAGTATCACGCAAATATTCATCATGTAGTGTATTGGCATCATATTCAGGATGACCAGTTAGATACACTTGTCGTTGGTCTTTACTTGCTACCAAATACACCCCTGCTTCAGGCGATTCAGCCAAAATCTGTAAACTATCCACCGACTGATAATCTTCTCGCGATATATAACCAAAACGTGAATGAGGCACATTGAAAAACTGGTCAAAGCCACGTGTTAATGGCTCTTTGACATCTAGTGGGCTGTGTGCAAAAACACCTGATAGTTTTTCATCTCTTAAATGACGCTTTAAACCATAGTGATGGAACAAAGCAGCATGTGCTGCCCAACACGAAAACATGGTAGAGGTTACATGTTCTTCTGCCCAGTCAAACACCTCACATATTTTGTCCCAAAACGTCACTTTTTCATATTCCATGAGCGCTAAAGGTGCTCCGGTGATGATTAAGCCATCGTATTGTTTGTCCTTAATATCGTCGAACAAATGATAAAAATTTTCTAAATGCTCGGTCGGTGTGTGTTTAGATTCATTGGCATGAATACGAACAAAGTCGATATTAATTTGCAATGGCGTATTCGACAACATACGGCAAATTTGAATTTCCGTTTCAATTTTATTAGGCATCAAATTTAAAATAGCCACTTCCATTGGACGGATATCCTGATTGGCAGCACGATGTTCTGACATAACGAAAATATTTTCATTATCAAGCACTTGTAACGCAGGAAGCTGGTCGGGAATTTTAATGGGCATTGTTGACACCTAATCGCAATTTACTTAGCTAAGAATAGCATTTGGAAACCTAGTTTAGTCTAGCGTGTAATGTGCCTTGGATTGCTAGATATGTCAACATCTAAACGTATAGACGTCTAAATGATTTTGATATGAACTTAACCTAAGTGTTATATACATGAGCGATGAGAACTCAGCTAATCTATCGACAAAGAGATTATTCATGATGAAATCATAGGCTTAATTGTACTAAAACTTGCTTGCAGCTTAGATTAAACACGATATAATCCAACGCTAATGGGAATTATTATTATTTACAAAAAGAATGAGTATTGCCTTCAGCAATAGTGCTGATTTTTACCATGCACATCACACATGGCTTTATCAGTTATTAACTGCAAAATTAAAGTGCCATGCGCAAGCTGCTGACGTAGCACATGACGCATTTGTTCAACTACTTTCAAAACCAGTAACCTTTGATAGCCATATTAAAGCAAAAGGTTATTTAAAGCGTGTCGCAAATGGAATTTGTATCGACCAGTGGCGTAGACAACAAGTAGAGCAAGCGTATTTATCTGCTCTTCAAACACATGCTTGTCACACTGTGATCTCTGAAGAAGCCAAGTTACTCATGTTAACCAGCCTTATAAAAATTAGTGACGTACTCTATGCCTTACCTGAAAAGCTTTGCAAAACCTTTCTAATGGCGCAGTTCGACGGTCTGACATACAAACAAATTGCACTGCAACTAAAGGTAACAGAGCGCTCTATCAAAAATTATATGGCGCAGGTGTTAACCGCTATTGCTATTGCGTTTGACGATGAAAGTTTCTGAACACGCCCTACGTGAAGCCGCGCTGTGGGCTGTAGAATCAGCAGAAGGTTTATCAGAACAGCAACAACACCAATTTGATCAATGGCTACAGCTGGAAGCAAATCAACTTGCTTGGCAGCGTATTAAGCAGGTTAACACTCAATTAAATTGCTTAAGTGAAGAAACACTTGCTTCTGTGTCAGCAAACTCTTTACGTGCTGGCTCAACGGCGAGTCGTAGACGCTTTCTTTTCAATATTGCTGCTATATCCAGCGGCATAGGTTTGTCAGCTTACATGGCGCCTTATGGTTTAAGGCAATGACAACTTGCAAATGCGACATTAAGATCAGAACAAACACTTATCACTAAACAACTAAGTGATGGCAGCAAGATTTGGCTAAACAGCCATTCAGCAGTCAATATCAACATCGATACATCAACAAGACAACTAGCGCTGCTCAAGGACGAAATTTATATCGCAACAGGTAAGGATGTTAGGCCTTTTTCATTATCTACACATTTTAATGAGAAATTTATTGATGTTATACCTATCGGTACTGAATTTAACGTAAAACTGCGCAATGATAGGTTAGTGATTGGTGTTTTTGATGGACTGGTAAAAGTCAAAAGCCAAGGCATTGAGTATGCAATATATGCTAATCAGCAAATGGTTATCGACAACGATTTCCATACTCAAGTCATCAAGGCCAATATTAATTTTTGCGCGTGGCGAGACTCAGTGTTTTTTGCTGATAACACGTCATTACCTGATTTATTTGATGTACTTGAGGATAAGTTTGATGTCAGAATTTTCAGTTCAGCAAAGGTCAAATCTTTAGCCATTTCAGGCACAATCCCAATGACAACACTGAGCAAGTCACTCGCTATTATTGCAGTTACTCTCAGCTTAAATATTAGGCAAGTACTTAGTTCAAGTTTTACATCAGCAAAATTTAACAAAATAAATTTTCACCTTTTCTATTTTCATTCGATTTATTCAGTAGATACATTAAAAAATAAAGGAACCAAAGTGAATTTCCGTTTATCGCGCTTAGCCGCTATTTCTGCGCTGTTAACCTCTCAATTTTCCGCAACTGTTTTTGCCAGTGATACAGTTAACATTAATATTCAGCAAGCTCCTCTAAGCCAATGTTTACAACAACTTAATAGGCAAACAAGCATACTCGTTACTTTTGAATTGAGTAAAAACAAACAAATCCAATGTTCCCCTGTTTACGGCAAACTAACAGCAAAACAAGCACTAAATGCTTTGCTACACAATACGGGTTATGTCGCACAACAAAAGGAAAATAATCACTTTGTATTGCTTGATGAAAATACCATTGCTTCATTACCCGATATGCAAGTGACCTCTATTGAAACCATCGAAGTTTATGGTAAAGCAGTTAGTCGCAGTTCGTCGCCTACTGGGTTGGACTTGTCAGCACAAGAAACGCCTCAGTCGATATCCATTATCGATATCGATTTTATTCAAGACTATGGTCTAGATGATATCGAAAAAGTATTAAATAACACCACGGGGGTTTATCGCTATAAATACGGTACCTCAGACGATACGCTTTTTTCTGCTAGAGGTTTTTATGTTAATGACTATGTTAAAGACGGAATGCCAGCAGGTTTTTCTAGTGGTCAGGAGTTTCGCTTAGACAGTACTGTGTATGAGTCGGTTGAAGTATTGCGAGGTGCAGCAGGGCTAATGGCAGGTGCAGGCGAGCCCTCAGCTACCATTAACCTGATGACTAAACGCCCAACCAGAGATCCCTTATTAAACCTTTCAGCACAATTAGGATCATTTAACCATAAACGTGTCGATATTGACGCCTCTAGCGCCCTCACTAGCGATGGCAAGCACGCCGCTCGAATCGTATTGGCTTATGAAGACCAAGACACTTTTGTCGACCGAGAAAACAAAGAAAAGAAAGTATTTTATACTCAGTTTCATAGCTATTTGGGTGAACAAGAAAATACAGAAGCGAGATTTACTATTCACTACCAAGGGTTAAATCATCGTGGTTTACAATGGGGAATACCTCTTTTTTATGATAATGGCTTTCAGGTGAAGGTCGATGAGTCAACCAACCTAGCATCCCCTTATGCTTACCAAGACCGAGAACATATTGGCTACACGCTAAAGCTGACACATCAATTAAATTTAGACTGGGAGCTAAATGCCGCGGTTTATTACGGTACTAATGAGCTTAAATCGATATTTTCTTACTTTGCTGCACCATCGTTCGATATGGAAACAGGTCTTGGTTTACTAGGTCAAGATGCATCATTTAATGATAAAGGCACAGTAAGGACTATTACGGCAAGCGCTATAGGCCGAATTGAAGCTTTTGATCGAGAACACCAAATCAACCTTACCTATCTAACTAACGCAACCGAATACGACTCTTTAAGCTATGAAGAGCGTGAAAACGGCGAACGCGTTGAATATACACTTGGTAGTATTTTCGATAAAAATCCCGCAGGCCACTTACCTAAAGCAATATTTAATACTCAGTTTGTTAAAAAAGCTGAAGATATTAGTGAAGATACTTTTGCTATTAGCGGTAAACTTGATATGTCTGACGCATTAGATGTCGTGCTGGGCATAAAATTTTATCAATATAAAGAAAAACGATTTTTTCAATACTTAAATTTCCCTGCAAGTGATGAAAAATCTGATGATAATGGCAGCAGTAAATACCTTGGTCTAGTATACAGTTTTACTGACACTGTTAATGCCTATGCTAGTTATACCGACACATATAAACCACAATTTGGTATGTTGAATGAAAACCTTAAACCACTCAATGCCATTACAGGTCAAAACATCGAATTAGGTATAAAAGCGTCTCTACTTAACGACGATTTAATGATTAATTTAGCTCTATTTGACACGCTTTTAAAAAATGTTGGGGAAGTTATTCCTGAATATGCCGAACAACGCCCTGTTAGATACAGAGAAGTAGATGGTGCCAATTCAAAAGGCTTTGAACTTGAAGTATCTGGTAAAATCACCGAAAACTGGGATTTAATCTTTGGCTATACACAATTTAACCTTGAAGACCAAGACGGTGACAAAGTTAATCGTGAAGCCCCACGTAAACTGTTAAAGATAAATTCACTATATAGCTATAACGACTTTACTTTTGGCTTAGCATTGCAGTGGAACGACGATACAAAAGTCAATGTTAGAGGTGTACCTGGTATAGATTTAGAGCTTCCACTAGGCACTCGACGAGGTGCACTACTTGATACAAAAGAAGGCCACGCACTGTTGTCAGCTCATTTAGGTTATCAGGTCACGGAGCAATTAGATGTAAAACTACATGTGCGTAACTTGCTCGATAAAGATTACTACGACACATATGGCTTCGTTCCGAAAAAGCGAGGTGAACCTCGCGCTTTCAATTTAACAATGAATTATAAGTTTTAGTCGCTTACAGCAAAATTGAAAACTTATATAAAGAAAAAGAGCACCTTAATGACTAAGGTGCTCTTTAAATTAACTTATCAGGCTTATCAGGTTAAAGTGTTTTACGATTCTGTTACAGCCTCTTCTTCAACCTTTTGTTCTTTACCTGGTCTTAAAAACATTTCGCGCAATTTAGTATCAATTTCTTTGGCGATTTCTTTATTTTCACGCAAGAAGTCAACTGCTTTTGCTTTACCTTGACCAATCTTATCGCCATTGTAGCTATACCAAGCACCAGCTTTTTCAACTAACTTGTTTTGTACACCTAAATCGATCAACTCACCTAAGCTGTTAATACCTTCGCCGTATAAAATCTGGAATTCTACTTGTTTAAACGGTGGTGCAACTTTGTTTTTAACCACTTTAACACGCGTTTCATTACCAACAATTTCATCGCCATTTTTAACCGCGCCAATACGACGAATGTCTAAGCGAACTGAGGCGTAGAATTTTAATGCGTTACCACCAGTTGTAGTTTCAGGATTGCCAAACATAACACCAATTTTCATACGAATTTGGTTGATGAAAATCATCATGGTATTTGACTGTTTAAGGTTACCAGTCAATTTACGCATAGCTTGTGACAACATACGCGCTTGAAGGCCCATGTGTGAGTCACCCATGTCGCCTTCAATTTCTGCTTTTGGTGTTAATGCTGCAACAGAGTCAACTACAATCACGTCAACTGCACCTGAGCGCGTCAACATGTCACAGATTTCAAGCGCTTGCTCGCCTGTATCTGGCTGAGAAACTAATAATTCATTAATATTAACACCCAACTTTTCAGCATAAATAGGGTCAAGAGCATGTTCAGCATCGACAAACGCACATACTTTACCATTGCGCTGTGCTTCAGCAATAACTTCTAACGTTAATGTTGTTTTACCACTCGATTCAGGACCATAAATTTCTACGATTCGTCCCATTGGTAAACCACCTGCACCTAAGGCAATGTCTAATCCTAAAGAGCCTGTCGAAATCGTTTCAACATCCATGCTGCGGTTTTCACCTAACTTCATGATTGACCCTTTACCAAATTGACGTTCAATTTGACTTAGCGCAGCAGAGAGGGCTTTTTCTTTATTTTCGTCCATTAATGACTCCAAAAATACGATGGTAAATAACTTAATTGCTGAAAGTATACTGTACGCTCGTACAGTATCAAGTGTTTTTTTGAATATCCTAATTATGTTTATGATTTAACTATATATTTTATTTTTGTGGAGTTAAAAGGAATAGAAAATCAGATAATAAAAAAGGTAGGAATAACAAATTACCTACCTTTTACAAATTTTGCATTTATTGATAATTAATCTAAAACAATTGATGCTTTGATTAACACATAAAAGTTAACACTTAGCTATTTTTACGTCTTCTAGCTGCAGTTAAACCAGCAACAGACAACACAAATAATGCAATTGTTGAAGGCTCAGGTAAAACACCAACTTGTAATGACGAATACATAATAGTACCACCAGCAGTTAAGTATTCACCAACACCATTTCCGTAGAATGTTACTTGCGTAAAGGTTGCAGAATCGTCAATCGCACCAACAAAAAATGCATCACCAATTCGGCCACCAGCAGCAGTTGCAGGGTTATCATCTTCATCCGTTGCACTCGCAACTTTAATAACAGCACCACCATCAAAACTGATAAATAGCTCTGAAGGGAAACAACAAGTCGCCCAGTCACCAACTTCAAAGCCAATTGCATTGATTGCACTGTCAAAATTAAAAGTAATACCTGAACCAGCACCATTGTCATTGTTGGAAATTCGCGGATCGATACCAATCATTTGTCCAGTAGCGTTATCAACAGACGCTGAATCTATATTTTCATTACCACCATCGGTAGTTGAAATTGAAAAATCACCTAGATCCCAAAAATTACCATAGCTCAATCCAGAAAGAGTCACTTGTGAAACTGAACTACCAGCTCCTGTAACCGTTGACGTAAATTGAGCTTGACCGTTTGCAATCGTGTCGTAGTAGTCAAGTAATGTTGCGCTAGCTGAACCAGCGACAAGAAGTGAAGATAAAGATAAGATTTTTATTGCTTTTTTTAACATGTTATTTCCATTAATCAGTTAGTAAATTAGCAGCGGCACTTTAAGCAAATTTTAAACCATTAAAATATATCCCTTAATTATCATACGATTAAGTTTTTCTCTTAAATAACCCGTAACTTATTTGTAAAATTATTCGACAGTTTATAAATGTAAAGTAGCAACTAGGTTAGTACTTTACATGCTGGTCATGACTCTACAAGCTTGATAAAATTTGACGCAAAATACAAAAGAAGAATCAAGCACCTTTCTTTATGACCACGCAAAACCATACGCCAATGATGCGTCAATATATGACCATTAAAGCTGAATTTCCCTCGATTTTATTGTTCTACCGCATGGGGGATTTTTATGAGCTATTTTATGATGACGCTAAAAAGGCTGCCGACTTACTCGACATTTCTTTAACTGCTCGAGGTAAGTCTGGTGGAAATGCCATTCCGATGGCTGGTGTTCCCTACCACGCGGTAGAAGCATATTTGGCAAAATTAGTGCAATTAGGTGAGTCTGTTGCCATATGTGAGCAAGTTGGTGATCCAGCAACAAGCAAAGGCCCTGTAGAACGTAAAGTAGTAAAAATTGTTACACCTGGTACGGTCAGTGATGAAGCTTTATTGACAGAACGCAAAGACAACCTTTTGGTCAGTATTTATCAAGAAAAAGCGCAGTTTGGTCTAGCATACTTAGATATGACCAGTGGTCGTTTTGTTATTTGCCAACCAAAAAATGAAGAGCAATTACAAGCAGAGCTACAACGTTTATCGCCAGCGGAGCTTTTATATCCAGAATCGTTTGCTGCATTTTCAGTTATTGAGCACATTAAAGGCTTGCGCAGAAGACCGGATTGGGAATTTGAATTACAAACAGCGCAAAGTTTACTTAACCAGCAATTTCAGACCAAAGAGCTCAATGGCTTTGGCGTAACTGATTACCCACTTGGTATAGCAGCAGCTGGCTGTTTGATGCAATATGTGAAAGATACACAGCGTACTCATTTGCCACATATTCGCTCTATAAAAGCAGAGTCAGCACAACAAGGGGTCATTCTTGATGCTGCGACACGCAGAAACTTGGAGTTAACACAAAACTTACAAGGTGGAACAGACAATACATTAGCATCCGTACTTGATAAAACTTCAACCCCTATGGGCTCTCGTTTATTAAAGCGCTGGTTACATTTTCCATTAAGAAATACAGAAGTTCTGAACAATCGACATCAATCTGTCGATTGGTTTTTATCATCTGACTGCTTTAACGATATACAGCCTGTATTAAAACAAGTTGGTGATATCGAGCGGATCGTTGCCCGTATAGCTTTGCGCTCTGCAAGACCAAGAGACTTTGCCCGATTAAGAAATGCTTTAGGTACACTTCCCTTACTGCAAGATTCGTTGCAAAGTGCCACGGTAAAACACTTACAGGTTCTCGCCAACAATGTGCAACCTATCGATGCGCTTTATCAACTGCTTTCTACCGCTATTGTTGATAACCCTCCGGTTATCATTCGCGATGGTGGCGTTATTGCGCCAGGCTATCATGCAGAACTTGATACTTTACGTGATTTAAGCCAAGGCGCGACTAACTTTTTAGCTGAGTTAGAACAACGTGAAAAAGAAAAAACAGGCATACATTCACTAAAGGTTGGTTATAACAAAGTTCATGGCTTTTTTATTGAAGTTAGCCGCGCAAACTCAAACCAGGTGCCTGCAGACTATATTCGTCGTCAAACCTTAAAAAACAACGAAAGGTTTATCACCGAAGAACTTAAGTCACACGAAGAAAAAGTTCTCACTGCACAAAGTCGATTTTTAGCGCTAGAAAAACGCTTATACGATGAATTGTTTGATGTCATTTTACCTGAGTTAGACAAACTTCAAATATTAGCAGAATCATTGGCTGAACTTGACGTATTAAGCAACTTCGCAGAACGCGCTGATACGTTAAACTACGTCAAACCTAGCATTGCTCAAGAACCTGGAATTAATATAGATGGCGGTAGACATCCAGTCGTTGAACAAATGACTCAAGATGCTTTTATCGCTAATCCTGTTGTGTTGACCAACAGTAGAAAAATGTTGATTATCACGGGCCCCAACATGGGGGGTAAATCAACTTACATGAGACAAACAGCATTAATTACGTTATTAGCTCATGTTGGTTGTTATGTGCCTGCTGAATCGGCAACCATCGGCATGGTAGATAGAATATTTACGCGAATTGGGGCATCAGACGATTTGGCCAGTGGCCGCTCCACTTTTATGGTGGAAATGACAGAAACAGCAAACATACTGCATAACGCTACCGACAAAAGCTTAGTGTTGTTAGATGAAATTGGCCGTGGAACTAGTACCTACGATGGTTTATCGCTAGCTTGGGCTTGTGCTGAAATGCTGGCGTTAAAAACCAAGGCCTTTACCTTATTTGCCAGCCATTACTTTGAGTTAACCTTATTGGCAGATCAAATTGAGAATCTCGCCAATGTACATTTAGACGCTAAAGAGCATGACGATAAAATAATTTTCATGCACGCAGTGCAAGAAGGTGCAGCAAGTAAAAGCTTTGGCTTACAAGTAGCGCAACTTGCTGGGGTTCCAAAACAGGTTATTCAACGCGCCAAACAAAAATTACAGGAGTTGGAGCAAAATCACACTCCAGTCACTATTCAAACATCTAGCCAGCCTTTTGAACAGTTGCCGCTAATTGACACTGACCACCCTGTCGTTCAGGAAATTAGATCGTTAGATATTGACAGCTTGTCTGCAAAACAAGCACTAGACTTGTTATACGCCTTAAAAGCCCAGATTTAGGCATAAAAAAACAACCAGCTTCACTGCTGGTTGTTTTCACTTTATCATTATGCTTGAAACAGCGCTTCTATTGATAAATCTTGAGCACTCAAGATATCACGTAAACGCTTAAGTGCTTCCACTTGAATTTGGCGAACACGTTCACGTGTTAAACCAATTTCAACACCTACATCTTCTAGTGTTGCTGCCTCATATCCCAATAAGCCGAAACGTCTTGCTAAAACTTCTCTTTGCTTAGAGTTCAATTCATTAAGCCAGTGAACAATATTACTTTTGATATCATCCGATTGCAGGTTGCCTTCTGGACCTGCAGACTTTTCATCTGGAATCACATCTAATAATACTTTGTCTGATTCTGCGCCAAACGGTGTATCAACGGAGGTGATTCGCTCGTTTAATCTCAACATTTTACTTACATCTGCTACTGGCACATCAAGCTCTTTAGCGATGTCTTCAGCAGTAGGTTCATGATCTAGTTTTTGAACTAAATCGCGAGCGGTACGCAAATAGATATTAAGCTCTTTGACAACATGGATCGGCAGGCGAATAGTACGCGTTTGATTCATGATCGCTCGCTCAATGGTTTGACGAATCCACCAAGTCGCATAAGTTGAGAATCTAAAACCTCTTTCAGGATCAAATTTTTCAACGGCGCGAATTAAGCCTAGATTACCTTCTTCGATTAGGTCCAGTAGCGGTAAGCCACGATTGTTGTATCGACGTGCAATTTTGACAACTAAACGCAAGTTACTTTCAATCATGCGTTTTCTTGAGGGTTCATCACCTTTTAAGGCAAGGCGAGAATAATAGACTTCTTCTTCAGCGGTGAGTAAAGGCGAAAAACCAATTTCTCCTAAATACAACTGAGTTGCGTCTAAGTTTGAAGGTACTTCATCCTGTATTTTTTCAAAAACATCCTGTTCCGAACCACTAGTAGTGGTGTCTTCTATAACAATGTCTTTTAATTCTTTTTCTATGCTCATGCTATATCTCCCATCAATTAGCAAAGCTGAATTACTGATTAAATACTCACGTTATCTCCAATTTATTATTATTTATATTTTTATATATATTATCTTCTCGGCAGGTATTTCAATGGGTTAACTGGTTTACCACGAAAGCGAACTTCAAAATGAAGCATAACTCTTTCTGCGTCAGTACTACCCATCTTAGCGATAACTTGCCCTGCTTTAACAGACTGCTGCTCCTTGACCAAAATGTGATTGTTATGAGCATATGCGCTTAAGTAGTCATCGTTATGTTTAACAATAATCAACTTACCGTATCCTCTTAACACATCACCTGCATATACTACCGTGCCATCAGCCGCTGCTTTTACAGAGTCGTTCCGACTACCTGCGATGTCTATCCCTTTATTACCTTGTTTTTTAGTGGAAAACCTAGCGATAAGTTTTCCTTTCGCCGGCCACACCCAACGCTTAATTTTTTGCGAAAAAGTTGCCGATGAGCTCGACGATGAATTCACTGAATTTTTTCGTCTTGCACTTTCACCATACTCCTGCTTTTTTTCTGTTGCAACAGGTTTTTTTACAACTTTTTGTTGTGGTTTATGTAATGTTTCACTCGAGGGTTTATTTTTACTAGGCTTGCTAGGTTTTTTGGTCAAATATAATTTTTGACCAGGAAAAATTCTATAAGGGGCAGCTATTTGGTTTATAGATGCAATTGTTCTTACATCGAGTCCAGCTCGCCAAGAAATGGAATATAAAGTTTCACCTTTTTTAACTATATATTCAGTTCCTGTTAAACTATTTTTAACTTTTTGGTTGAGTGGCGTCTGCGCCTGAGCATTAACAACAGGCGCCGGCGTGTTTCTTGATGAACAAGCAAACAACGTCAAAGTGATTAAAATAATGAATATTCTGACGAGCACTTTTCCCTCAATGCAAATAACTAATGAACTTATCTAAAAACAAAATAAGCGATAACAATTAGGGCAACTAGACCCCACCCCAAAACATCTACCCATTTTCTTAGCTTCTGTTCCATTAAAGGTCCGCCCCAATAAATTAAACCTGCAACTAAGAAAAATCTCATACCTCTACCAATCGCTGAAGCAATCAAAAAAGGTAAAAATGCCATACTTAAAAAACCGGCACTGACTGTAAATATTTTGTATGGAATGGGTGAAAAGCCCGCTAAAAAAACAACCCAAACTCCCCAATCTTGAAACCAATTTACGGCTAAATCAAAGCTTTCCTGTTTTCCTAAGCTAGTGATCATCGGCTGAATCCAAGGTTCAAACATAAAATGACCCAGAGCATAACCCGCAATTCCACCTGCTACAGACGAAATGGTGGTAATAGTTGCAAAAAACCATGCTTTTCTTCTTTCCGCCAACACCATAGGCGCGAGTAATACATCAGGTGGAATTGGGAAAAATACGGACTCAGCAAAAGTAATAACTGACAATATAACGGGGGCAAATTTATGCTTCGCCCACCTTAATGTCCAGTCGTATAATGCGGTAAAAATTTTCACTGAACAGCTCCAGGTACTAATGGTACAAATCGAACAGCTTCAACTTGCTGCTCATTAAATTGGTCGCCTTGACGGGTAATAAGTTTGAGTATTTGAGTTTGCTCCCCGACTGGGATAACCATTCTTCCACCATCAGCTAATTGTTCAAGTAACGCTTGTGGCACTTGATTTGGTGCAGCTGTCACTATAATTGCCTGAAATGGCCCTTTACTAGGCCAGCCATTCCAACCATCGCCATGTTTCATGGAGACATTATGCAAATCAATAGATTGCAATTTACGTTTCGCTTGAAATTGTAGCGACTTAATTCGCTCAACAGAGTAAACATGTTTTGTTAGCTGAGCTAAAATTGAGGTTTGATAGCCAGACCCAGTACCTATTTCTAAAATACTGTCAGGTATGCCATCAGCCAGCAAAAGTTCAGACATTTTAGCCACAATGTATGGCTGTGATATTGTCTGCCCCTGCCCTATTGGCAAAGCTGTATTGTCATACGCTTTATGCGCGAGGATCTCTGGAATAAAAATATGACGAGGGCTTCGTGCAATTGCTTGTAAAACTTGTTGGTTTTTAATACCTTCAGCGTGTAGCTTTTGTGCCAGTATTTCACCACTTCTTGTGGATTTACCACTACTACGATGTCCTGCTCTGACATTCATTTGTTAATCTCTTATTGAAAATTCACTGATCCACTGTTCCATTGACGGCATACTTTTATATGCCGTCATGTCTACGGTCAATGGTGTAACTGATGCGTATCCATGCGTCACCGCGTGGAAATCGGTTCCTTCACCCGCATCAAGTTCTTGTCCTAATAACCCGTACCAATATATATCTCGGTTCCACGGATCTTTACTCGCTTTCATTGTTTCAGCCTTGTGCCTGTGACCCAATCGAGTAACTTTAATACCTTTCAATTGTTCAAGCGGAATATCCGGCACATTTAGATTGATAATTTGATCTGACGGCAGAGGATGAAGCTTTAAACGCTGAATAAAAGCAGCTGCAACTTTAGCGGCTGTTTCAAAATATTGCTCATCTTTTCCCACCAACGATACAGCAACTGCAGGCATGCCCATATGGCGGCCTTCTGTTGCGGCTGCAACTGTGCCTGAATAAAGCGTATCATCCCCAAGGTTGGCACCATGATTAATACCTGCTACTACTAAATCTGGGGCTGGTGCCATTAATTGACTGATCCCTAAATGCACTGAATCAGTTGGGGTGCCGTTAACCGAATAAAAGCCGTTTTCAAGCTGAGTTGCTCGCAAGGGATTAAGTAAGGTTAACGAGTTACTTGCCCCACTACAGTTTCTATCTGGCGCAACCACGGTAACGTCAGCAAACTTACACAATTCTTCATACAGTACTTTTATGCCCAGTGCATGAACACCGTCATCGTTACTCAATAAGATTTTCATGGTTGTTCCGTTGGTTGATTAGTTAAATCGGTATACTTGACCACTTCCCTTAAAATAGAGGTGGCAAAACTACCCGCGGGTAAGAAAAATGACAAGACAACACTGTGATCATTTTCGTCAACAGTCATTGAAGTATTTGATGGCAGCAATCGAATGCGGCGCCTTTCTTGTTTTAAACCAAATTTATCTAATCCCTGACAAAGCTCTTGATGGTTATGGGCAACGCGCTGCTCCATTTGAGCTACAGATTCAAAAGTTAATAAATTGCCTTTGCCCCACATAGGTGCTGTGATGTCGAGATCGCCTTCTTGCAAACGTGTTGTTAAGCTGTCGTCTTGTTGCTCAACTTTAAATACAGATTGGCTACCCGAAAGCATTAATACGTCGCCAATTTGAATCACTTCAAAACATGAGTTATCAATGCGTTCACTGATCATGTGATTAAAGATAAGCGAACGTGCTGCTGATAAATACATACTGCGCTTGTTTTTATCACGTATTTTTTTACCGTCAAACATAGCGCGAGCTTGAACTAAGTTGTTACCTTGTATGCCAAAACGTTGTTCACCAAAATAGTTTGGCACACCATGATGACTCACCAAATGCCAACGTTGTTGTAGTGCTGTTAAATCAGTACAGTTACGTAAAGTAATTTCAAACTGATTGCCTGTTAACGCCCCCGTTTTTAACTTTTTATTATGACGAATCGCTTTCAACACTTCGACGCCGTCCACGTCTAAGTTTGTTAGATCATCATTTTTCCCGCCAGGCATGTGAACACCAAACCACTGTTCAGTCACGGCATGTCTGTCTTTAAGACCTGCATAGGAAACACAATTGTCTTTAACATTAAAATGTTTTGCTAATGCTCTGGCAACAAACTGAGTATTTTGGCCTGTTTTTCTCAAGTAAATATAAAGATGTTCACCTTCGCCGCTTGGCTCAAACGGTAATTGTTCAAATACTTTAAAATCAGCGCAGCTTGAGCGTAAATCGCCAGTTGAGTTTGGTTGGCCAAAAAGATATGAAAATTCAGGTAACGACATTATGCATTTTCCGCCAATAGCAGCACAACAGCATGAACTTCAATGCCTTGTTTTTGCCCAACAAAGCCTAAGCCTTCAGTGGTCGTTGCTTTTACGTTGACTTGTTCGATACTTGTTTGCAAATCATCACTCAGTATTTGACGCATCGCCATTAAATGTGGTGCCATTTTAGGCGCTTGCGCTGCGATAGTAATATCAGCATTGCCGATAACATAGCCTCTTTGCTGCATTAACTTCACCACATGGCGCAATAAAATTCTGCTGTCGATATTTTCATATTCTTCGTCAGTATCTGGAAAATGGTTGCCGATATCAGCCAAACACAAGGCACCTAAAATTGCATCACACAATGCATGGATTGCCACATCGCCATCCGAGTGTGCAATAAAGCCTTGTTCATAAGGAATACTTACGCCAGCCATGACGATTGGCCCTTCACCGCCAAATTTATGTACGTCGTAACCATGGCCTATGCGCATATCTCATCCTCTTGTTTATGTAATATAAATTCTGCTAATGACAAATCATCCGGACGTGTCACTTTAATGTTATCACCTCGCCCTTCAATCAATAGGCTGGCGTGTTTTGAATACTCAATGGCTGAAGCTTCATCCGTGATTGTCACTTCGTTAGACAAAGCAAATTCAATCGCATTTTTTAATTGTAATAGTGGATAGAACTGCGGCGTTAAGGCATGCCAAAGCTGCTCTCGCTCTTCTGTTTGCTTAATGAAAACCTGCTGACCATGAGCAACACCACGTTTCATCGTATCTCTCACTGGCGTAGCCAAAATACCCCCGGTGTTTTCGGCAAGGCAAGAGTCGATTAATTTGGTGATATCCTGATGTGTTAAACAAGGTCTTGCAGCATCATGAACTAACACCCAATCCGTTTGTTCAGTATCTATAGCTTTAATACCATTGAGTACAGAATGGACACGTTCTTCGCCACCTTCAACTACTTGGACGTTAGCAAGTTTATTCAGTGGTAATTGCTGAAAATACTCATCTTCGGCACTTATCGCGATAATCACTTTACTAATTTGGGGATGAGTCAATAAGGTTTCGACCGTATGCTCTAGTATGGTTTGATTACCAATAGTTAAATACTGCTTGGGGTGATTTATTTGCATGCGCTTACCAACACCGGCCGCAGGCACTATAGCAACAATAGAGGTTTGCTTTGATGGCATAATTTAATTAGCCTTCATCATGATGTTGTTTACTCGGGATAATTCTAAAAAATGTTTCGTTGGCTTTGATCATACCTAGCTCATTTCGAGCACGTTCTTCTATTGCTTCCACGCCAGATTTTAAGTCATCAGTATCGGCATAAAGAAGTTTGTTACGTTGTCGCAGTTTGTCGTTATCTTCTTGCTGGCGAATAATTTCGTCTTCGAGCGCCAAGTAGTCAGGCACACTATTTTTGCCAAACCACAATCGGTATTGCAGCATTAGCAAAAAAATGATCAAAACAATAGAAATAATACGCATGAATGATTTGAAGCTCTTATCGTTATAGTTGCTATTATAAGAACAGCAAGCGCTGTGTAAACCTAGTTTGTTTAATTCATTGCTTTATTGGCAAAGGTTGTTTGAAATTACGCCAGTTTATTGCACAGGAAAGCAGTAACTCTCTTAAGGTTGGAATTGTTGGATTAGCTTTATGGTCATTAATCCAAGTATGGCCAGTACAGGCTGCCGTCATAACTTTTTTATTGGGCTTTAGTAATTTAACGGGTTTGTCATTATCCTGGCTTTGCATATCAAACCAGCCAAATACATTGGTACGAAAACGACTATTTTCTGTGTCAATTCTATCTATTGAATCTAAAACAATATGTGACTCTTGAGCTATTGGTACAACCAAGCCATGTGTTAAGTTAAACGAGTTATACCATTGATTAACCTGGTCAATATCTTGGCCAGTTAAAGGCATATGTGAAGCTTGTTTTGCCGACCAGCTGGCATTTTGAAGATCAATATCTAATGGTGATTCAACTTCTAACATTCTAGAGGCTGTACGTTTAACGTAATAGGGTAAACTTTTTAACCGGTTTTGAAGGGATGAAGTATTACTGATATCAAGTAAAACAAAATGAGCAATTTCGCGTTCATAAAGCGCACAGCAAAGCTCTGCGAACTCGCCCGATTGCACTTCATTTTGCCATAGTGATACTTGCTCAGTCATAAACGTTTAATACCAATGGGAACAACACATCTCACCTACTGTTCATAGTTTAAGCATATTTCACAGTGAATTAAAGATAAAGTTATTGGCAAAACTTTAATATATTCAGCGAAATAGCTGATTACTTATCACGGTAAATTGATCTACACTAACCAAATCAACACCTAAAATACTGTTACCAAGGAAACCTCCTGATGAATACAGAACAAGCAACCGCAACAGATGCGAGCAATCAAGCCCCTAATTTAGACCCTAGTGTTTTATTACAAGATGAACTCAATCTAATCAGTCACGCTTATCAGGTGACGGTAGAGTTTTTTACCAATTACACCTTCCAGCTAATTGGCGCCCTGATCATTTTTATTATCGGTTTTATCATCGCAGGTAAAATCGCAAAAGTTGTATTAAAGCTTTGTCAAAAACACAATCTTGATATCACTCTAAGTCAATTCTTAGCAAATACCACCAAAATGATTATCGTGGTGCTGATCACTATTGTTGCTTTGGGCAAGTTAGGCATTAGTGTGACACCATTTATTGCTACCATTGGTGCATTATCTTTAGGCGCAGGTTTAGCACTGCAAGGGTTATTGGCCAACTATGCTGCCGGTTTTAACATTATTTTAATCCGACCTTTTGTTGTCGGTGACACTATTACAGTGCAAGGGGTAACGGGTATAGTAAAAGAAGTGTTATTAGCCTATACCATTATTGCTGATGAAGATAATGTAGAAATCACCATTCCAAATAAACACATTGTTGGTGAAGTATTACATAACTCAAAACATGATTCGCTGTTAGAGCTAACCGTTGGCATTGCCTATAAAGAAGATCCGCTATCTACTATCGAAATTCTGCAAGCGGCAATAGACAAATTAGATATCGTCAGCGATGCCAAAAAACCTCAAATAGGTATTGATGAATTTGCCGATAGCTCAATTAACATTGGATTAAGAATTTGGACGCCTACAGAAAGTTTGTATGATTCAAAATACAAAGCCAATAAAGCAATTTATCAAGCCTTAAAAGATGCCAACATCGAAATACCATTCCCACAACGCGATGTGCATTTAATTCAAGCCAGCGATAAAGCTGCGTAAAAATAGGCAATAAAAAAGCCACGTGATAACGTGGCTTTTGCTATAAAAACTAAGGGTATACCTTATTGGCCTTTAACTTCACTTAAACCGTTAAATACCGCTTTATCACCTAAAAATTCTTCAATACGTAATAATTGGTTGTACTTAGCTACGCGGTCTGAACGACATAAAGAACCCGTTTTGATTTGACCCGCTGCGGTACCAACAGCTAAATCTGCAATTGTTGCATCTTCTGTTTCACCTGAACGGTGTGAAATAACCGCAGTGAAACCTGCTTCTTTAGCCATACGAATAGCAGCTAAAGTTTCAGTTAATGAACCAATTTGGTTGAATTTGATCAGAATAGAGTTACCAATACCTTGTTCGATACCACGTGCTAAAATCTTCGTGTTAGTTACAAATAAATCATCACCAACCAATTGCACTTTGTCACCAATCAAGTCAGTTAATACTTTCCAACCATCCCAGTCAGACTCGTCTAAACCATCTTCGATAGAAACAATTGGGTACTTAGCTGAAAGGTCAGCAAGGAACTTAGCAAAACCTTTAGAATCAAATTGTTTACCTTCACCTGCTAGGTCATAAACGCCATCTTTGTAAAATTCTGAAGATGCGCAGTCTAATGCTAGTGTTACGTCTTTATTCATTTCGTAACCGGCATTTTTAACTGCAGTTTCGATTACTTTCAACGCGTCTTCATTAGATGCAAGGTTTGGAGCAAAGCCACCTTCATCACCAACTGCGGTATTTAAACCTTGGCTTGAAAGTTCTTTTTTCAACTGATGGAAAATTTCAGCACCCATACGCAATGCTTCTTTAAAGCTTGCTGCACCTACAGGCTGAACCATGAATTCTTGAATATCAACGTTGTTATCAGCGTGCTCACCACCGTTAAGAATGTTCATCATCGGAAGTGGTAGTGAGTATTGGCCAGGTGTGCCATTAAGATCAGCAATATGTTCGAATAACTGTACTTTCTTTTCCATTGCAGCCGCTTTAGCGTTTGCTAAAGAAACCGCAAGAATAGCATTAGCACCAAACTTTTCTTTGTTTTCAGTGCCGTCTAAATCAATCATGATTTGATCAATTTCAGCTTGAGCAATGGCGTTTTTCCCAATAATGGCTGGAGCAATATGATCATTTACCGCTGCGACTGCTTTTAAAACACCTTTACCTAAATAGCGTGTTTTATCACCATCGCGCAATTCTAGCGCTTCACGAGAGCCTGTTGATGCTCCTGATGGAGCACAAGCACGTCCCCACGCGCCAGATTCAAGGTAAACATCCGCTTCTACTGTTGGGTTACCACGTGAATCCATAACTTCACGAGCAATTACTTTACTGATTGTTGCCATTACTTTTCCTCGGTTTCCTTGTTCACTACAGCCAATGAACACACTCAATTAGCCAGTGTTTAAAATTATTTGTGATTTAAAATGCAAAACCGCAGCCAAAAGCTACGGTTTTAATTGATTATGCGTCGTTTGATTTGTTTTTACTGTGCTCGTATGAGGCAGCAACAAAACTCTCAAACAGTGGGTGTCCGTCACGCGGAGTTGAATTAAACTCAGGGTGGAACTGACCCGCAATAAACCATGGGTGATCTGGGATCTCAATCACCTCAACTAAGCTTTTATCTGTCGATAAGCCCGAGAACACTAAGCCAGCTTTGCTGATTTGATCTCGGTAGTTATTATTTACCTCATAACGGTGGCGGTGTCTTTCATAAATTGTTTCACTGCCATATACGTCACACGCTTTGGTACCTTTCAATAAGTGACACAATTGAGAGCCTAAACGCATAGTGCCGCCAAGATCAGAGTTTTCGTCACGACGTTCCACTTGGCCCGCATCGTCTAACCATTCATTGATTAAACCAACTACTGGGTAAGGAGTTTCGGCATTAAACTCGGTACTATGTGCACCTTCCAAACCAGCAACATTTCGAGCAAACTCAATTAACGCTACTTGCATACCTAAACAGATACCTAAGTATGGGACTTTATTTTCACGAGCATATTGCGCCGCTAAAATTTTACCTTCAACACCACGCTCACCAAAACCGCCAGGAACAAGAATCGCGTCTAGACCTTTTAGTAAATCAGTGCCTCTAGATTCAACATCTTGTGAGTCAACGTATTTAATTTTAACTTTTAATTGGTTTTTTAAGCCCGCATGTTTTAATGCTTCGTTAACAGATTTGTATGCATCAGGTAACTCAATGTACTTACCTACCATACCAATAGTTACTTCACCGATTGAGTTCGCTTCTTGATAAAGTACTTTTTCCCACTCAGATAAATCAGCTTCTGGTAAATCTAAACCAAAACGCTTAGCAACTAATTGGTCGGTACCTTGCTCTTTTAAAATAGCTGGAATTTTGTAGATTGAGTCAACGTCACGCATTGAAATAACAGCGCGATCTTCAACATTACAGAATAGCGCGATTTTGGCACGTTCATTAGCAGGAATTGCATCCGGGCTTCTACAAACAAGAAGATCAGGGAAAATACCGATAGAGCGTAACTCTTTTACTGAATGTTGAGTAGGCTTAGTTTTAATTTCACCAGACGCAGCTAAATAAGGCACTAATGTTAAATGCATGTACATTGCACGCTCACGGCCAAGTTCAGTACCTAATTGGCGAATCGCTTCCATAAACGGTAATGACTCAATATCACCTACAGTACCACCAACTTCAACCATCGCAATATCAGCACCCTCGGCACCTTCAATCACACGACGTTTGATATCGTTAGTAATATGAGGAATAACTTGAATTGTTGCCCCTAAGAATTCACCTTTACGCTCACGCGCTAGAATATCTTGATAAATACGACCTTGCGTAAAATTATTGCGCTTAGTCATTTTGGTGCGAATAAAACGTTCGTAATGACCTAAATCTAAGTCAGTTTCAGCACCATCTTCAGTGACAAATACTTCACCGTGCTGAATTGGGCTCATTGTCCCTGGGTCAACGTTTATATATGGGTCTAGCTTTAGCATGGTTACCTTTAAACCACGCGCTTCAAGAATTGCGGCAAGTGAAGCTGCAGCAATACCTTTACCAAGAGACGATACAACGCCACCTGTTACAAAAATATATCTAGTTGTCATGCGTTACCCAGAGTCAGGAAAATTAGAAAAATTTGCTTTTTGTGTTGATATGACAGGCAGAATGGATATTTTGCCGTCCCAACAAGACGGGAGAGCATTATACGCATTTAACCACGCAACAACAACACAAAGTTAGCACCATTCTATAGAAAATAGCTGATATTTTTATGAGGTAAAGCTTGACCATAAGAAAGCGAACACTAATATTTAAGCCAAGTAGTAACTTGCGTTGAAGGAGCAAGTCATGACAAACCAACGATTAACCGATGTAATCGCCGCTGTCGATAAAATAAATCAGCAAGATCCTAATAAAGAAGAGTTTCAAGGCAAAAATTATGCAAAAGAATATTTATACAGCATGCGCATGTCGGTGATGCTAGATAAATATTGGCCTGACTCAGACGAATATTTAAAAATAGCGGTGCGTGCGCAACACATAAAACGTTGGCACATTCCCAGAATTAACTTTCCGCAGGGTAAAGAGGGATATTTACTGTGGCGCAAAGAATTAGGGATTTATCATGCACAACTTGCCGCACAACTGATGTTAGACCAAGGATATTCAGAGCATGAAGCTCAGTTAACAGCCAATATCATTAAAAAAGAAAAATTCAAACGTAATCATGACGCTCAAACTTTAGAAGACGTAGCATGTTTGGTATTTTTGTCTCACTACTTCGATGCATTTGCAAAAAAGCACGAAGAAGACAAGATTATCAGTATTTTACAAAAAACTTGGAAAAAAATGTCTGCTCGAGGCCATGAAATAGCCTTGAAGTTAAAGCTCCCTGATCATTTAGCAAATTTAGTGAACAAGGCGCTAAGTTAACAACTTAGCTTTTAGTTTGCTTTGATACTTGATAATTACCATTAGACACGGGCAATCGGTAAATAAAAATAAAAGGCCCTGCTATTAATGCGATAACCAGCAATTTCAACCACATATTATCCATCATATAAACAGACCAAGAAGCGGCCAACACCATCGATATCAAGGCGACTACTTTGCCTCGTTTTGGGATGCTTCTTGATTCCTGCCAATGATAAATCAGTGGTCCAAAAACTCTATTTTCAAGCAGCATTTTATGTAATCTTGGGGATGACTTAGCAAAACAAGCGGCGGCAACCAATAAAAATGGCGTGGTAGGTAATAGGGGTAATACTGCCCCTAATGCAGCTAAGCCTACAAAAAACAGACCGACAATTTTTAACAACAAATCAGCTACTCCACCACTTTAATATCTACACTGAACATGCTTTTTTGCAAGTATAGCATTTGTGCCACTCTGTTTAATGTTTGTGGTTAAATCAATGTGTGATTTTGCATTATCATTTAGGGTATCTTTGCAGAATTGTCAGCAATAGAACTTTTGAATACCTTATTTTCCAAGTTCACTTCATCACCTGTTGCTGTTTGTACATTCGAAAGGAAATTAGTAAAAAACACTCTATCTTTATCTGATAAAGCGTTTACGACATTTAAATTTTTCATTTGATTAAGTTCAAATTGCCAAAGGCTATCACAAGAATGATAAACAGCGGCCATTTCTGATTTATCTAATGCATTTTTAACTAAACACTTTGCTTCAATTTCAAATGGTTTAGCACTAAGCTCAAAAGTTGCATTGTCAAGCTGGTAAATGACGCTTCTGTGCATGTAGTCAGAAGGAATAACTTTAGTATTGTTTGAACATCCTAACGTTAGAATACTGAATGCAGTAACAGAACAAAAAGTTTTTAACATTATTAACTATCCTTAGTTTTTAATAAATTAACAGAAAATATTGTGATAATTTTTAATCCAGTTTTATTTTTTCCCCATTTAAAGTAGCACGCCACTTAGTGTTGTTTTCAATGATCAGTAATTCACCATACGCCCCGCGTTTAATACTTGAGTCTATGGCGATAACACGGCCTTGGTGTTTCGTTAATACTTGCTTTTGAGAGGTATGCCCAACAATTAAATGATCAACTTCAAAGTGTTTAAGCAATAAATCAATCTCTTGACTCGTTGCACCGTTATCTTTGAAATAACCACGGTACCAAATAGGTCCATTCGTACGATGTAAATAATTGCCCCATTCAGACCTAGGTTTATTCAATTCAAATTTAACTAAGTTTTCTTTGAAAATTCGATTAATACTTTCTAAGCTCATTTTTTCTCTGGCAAGATCTGGGTGAAAACCGCCATGAGCAAATAAGTTATTGTTGATTTTAACTAATACTGGCTTGCTACGTAGCCATGCCCCCAATATCGTTTTTTGTGTTAGTAGTTTATCTAAGGTTTCACCAAGTATTTGCTGAACTTCGACATATTTAGGATGTAAATATCGCAAATCGCCATTCATCACCATTACTTCATGATTACCCAGCAATAAATGAAGTTTACCGCCAGCCTCTTCTGCCTGCTGTTCTAATTTATGTAAAAACCACAAAATTTCAGTTACTTTGTCACCCCGGTCAAAAATATCACCAGTGATAACAAAGTGCCCTTTACCAAAGGTCCAGTTACTTGCTGTATCGATAATGCCATTATTGACTAATAGTCGATGCATCAAGTCGTATTGACCGTGAAAATCACTTACTGCGACGATTTTTTCAGTCGTCGTATATTCAAGTACCTTTTGTTCAAGAGCTGGTTTTGACGTTAACTTTGCAGGGTAATTACAATCAGAAACCGTCAACGGTAAATCACTTTTTGAGTAAAGCTGAGTGACCAAATTTCCCTGTAATACACACCTAACCTGCATGTTATTGTCCGCCGCCTGAATATACGGCCCATCATTAATTTGTTCGGGGTCTATATTGTTTGCTTGGGCGGAAATGCAAAAACCTAGCCCTAAGAGGCTAGCAAGAAAAGAAGTTCGAGAATTAAACGGCATAGAAACTTTCCAAATAGAGATAAAATTCACATCCTAGTAAATTTGCGTAGTAAAAAATGTGACGCAACAGTCACAATCCTTGTGACTGTTGCCCAGAGAGTAGTTTTAGAATTTAACCTCTGCACCAGCAAAGAAGTAACGTCCCATACCTCGGCCAAATGCACTTGCATAATTACCGGTATAACCACGCATAAATGGGCCTACATTATCAAAAATATTGTTTACCCCACCATATAGTCTTAATGTTCCTTCATTTTCTAAATCCATTTTGTATGACACAGACAAGTCATGACGAATGTAAGAAGGAATATTATAAAACTTAGGCGCTTCTGGATTCTCCACACAGCTTTCTAGCCCAGCAGCACAGTTTGCATCATTCTTAGTAAAGATACCGCCGTCACCATTTTCATCTAAAGGTGCATAGTAATCTTTTTGATCTTCTAAGCTGTGGATCATGCTATCTTTCCATTTAGCACTCCAACGTACGCGCCAAGCATCATCGTATGTCCAAGTAACTGACGCTGAAGCTTTATCTTTAAAGATACCATTAGCCATGTCGCCAAGGTAATTATTGGTTTGCTTACCGTCATTAGTTTCAAATGTTTTTGAATACTCAATCACATGCGTAATATCAGCTTTGAACTTTAACGAGCCCATATCACCCAAGTCATACTTGTAAGCTGCTGCGATGTCGTAACCACGAGTTGTTAGCTCATCAACGTTAAATGAACGTTGCAGAATTTCAATAATGTTACCTTCTGCGTCACGCGTGATATCGTTACAAAAGTTATTACTCGCACCAAATGGGGTGTCAGAAGCATAACACTGACGAATAATGTCATTATTATCGATTTGTGCTATTGCGTCGCTAACCGTTATGTCGTAATAATCAACAGCAACTTGGACACCTTGGAAAATTTCAGGTGAAAGTGACAAGCCAAACGTATAGGTATCGGCAGTTTCTTCTTTTAACTCGCCATTCCCCGTGTTTGGTGAATAGCCAGTATTTCGATCTTCAAATTCAAAATTCGGATCTTGTGCTAACAATTGTGCCAATACAGGATCTTGTCGACAGCTGTCATGGCCAACATTTGTAGACGTAGCAGTTAAACCATCACAGATGTCATCAAACGAATCGTAATCTCCGCGTGGTGGCGATAGTAATTCAGCAATACTTGGTGCACGTTGCGCACGAGCGTAACTACCACGGAACATGTAGCCATCAGCAATTTCCCAAACAACAGCAAGGTTGTGACTTCCTACAATGTTAGAATCTGACCAACTGTAGTCAGCAAAGCGAGAGGCAACGGTAACATTTAACTCTTTAGCAAACTCTTGATCCTTTAATACAGGAATAGCTAGTTCACCAAAGATCTCTGTCACGTTAACATCACCAGAAAACTCAGGAACAATGTTAAAGGTAATACCACCATATTGCTGATCATCACTTACACGTAAATCTTGCTTATCTTTACGGTATTCTGCACCAAATACAGCACCAACAGCACCTGCTGGTAATTCAAACAAATCTCCAGCCACATAACCTACGATATTAAATTGTTCTACTGTTGAATCTATAACAGGATTGGCGCGAATGTAATTTGCCATTTCAGGCGTAATTGAACCTTCACCAAATAAGTTTAAAGGCACGCAACCTTCAGCTCGTGCAGCTTCACTTTTACACTGGATAGTTCCATCGTCCAAGCGCTCTGCTTGAAGAGCTTCTCTAACACGAAGAGTATTTAATTCATTTAAGCGAGTTTGATCTTGCGTTGTACGACCATATGATGCCGAGATATCCCAATCCCACTCACCGTTGAACACAGTACCTTGTAAACCACCCCAAGTACGTAATGTTGTACGCTTGTTGTCAGTAGTTACAGGCCCTACTTCACTAAAACGGCGATCCCAGTAGATTCGATCTCTATAAAGCCCAGCGTTTCTGATTTCTTCTGGTACAAAAGGGTTATCCATTGGAATATAGCCCGGTGCTACGCGACTAGGCGCTCCTGTAACAGGATCAATGACTAATGCTGCAGCACCTTCATAATCATCTTCTGGAGATTTTACATTAACCGATTTATTTTCACTGTATTGAATTTGATAATATGCAAGCACATCGTCCGTCACTTCAAAATCTAATTTTAACGCTGCTGACAATGCTTCATCAGGTACTTTTAACCACTCGTATTGATTTGCATGAATACCGTATTTTTCTTCGTTATCTTTCCAATCATTACGTAATGTTTGTCCGTCGTACCAAAACTGAGTGTCATTACGACTTGTTTCACCAAATACGCCACCAGGTAAGCCGTCACTGCGATTTCGCCAGTCTGCTTTCGTGATATCTCGCATACATTGGTAATCATTTTCAGTTAGCATTTGGTTACACATCAACTCAGCGTTGTATCTAAACACATCTTCTTGTTGAGCTCGTTTACGATCCCAATAATCTAAACCCTTTTGCTCATCAAAACTGGCACTGAAAAATAAGTAACCACGGCTATCAGCAAACTCTGTACCGTAGTCTAAGTCTAAACTAATTTCTTCACCGCCACCCTCATGGCTATCGCCATAACGGCCTTTAAAAGCAAAGCCTTCCTTGTCTTTTTGAGTAATAATATTTACAACGCCAGCAATAGCGTCTGAACCATAAGTTGCTGATGCACCACCAGTAATGATTTCAACTTTTTGAACCATGCCAGCAGGAATAGTACTTAAACTAACATAGTTACCACTATAACTATTTGATACAGTTCGGCGACCATCAATCAATGTAAGTGTTCGGTTAGAACCTAAATCTCGCAAATCAATTGTCGATAAACCCGTTACCGATACATAAGATTGACTGTTAGTGTTTGCTACACCCTCTGCAATTTGTGGTAACTCTTGAACGAGAATTTCAGACAATGAACCTAAGCCAGTATCTTCAATTGCCTCTACACCAAGTGTAGCCATTGGTGTGGCAACACTGAAACTATCACGTCGTAAACGAGAGCCCGTTACTGTAATTTTTTCAGTTTTGTCACTTTTAGCTTGTTCTGAGGTATTATTTTCTGCTGTTTGTTGCAATTCAACTTGTGATAATGCTTGCTCTTGAGCAGCGAATACCGGACCTGAAATTGCAACAGCAGTACTAAATATGGCACTTTGTACGGCCATCGTAACTAGCGTTTTGTTCATATGGTTTCCCTTCATTTATTGTGTTTTTATTATGTTGATTTAACTGCTAAAGGCTTTTTCTATATAAATAGGCTAAAGCGTTTCGAGCACTTAATTTCAAACGATTATGTTGTTACTATGTGGTTTTAAAAAATTGAGGGGAAATAGACAATCTGCGGGGCGTCTTTTCTACATCTATTTAACATCTATCTTAAGATTTACAAACACTTATCAAAAGCTCAATAGATATCTTTATTTTTAATTTTTGCTGGTAAAAAAACAAAATGTATAGTTTATATTCGTTTACATTTTTAACTTGAAATTGCATTTGTAAGAGAGCATTGAAATCGCTATTATCACAAAGATAGATAACCTTTCACGACTACAACAACATCAATAAGTGACTTGACCCAGCTATGAACAAAAACGCCGTATTCAATATTGGTAATTGTAAAATCATCCCTATTGAATATGCTATTGAGCACCTAGGCGAAGAAAAACAGTCTGTTCAACCCAAGTTTATAGAAGTGTTATGTTATTTAGCTGAGCATTACCCTAGAGTCATTCCACGTGAAGAGCTAATTGAAAATGTGTGGGATGGAAACTCGTACGTTGGAGAAAAAGCGCTAACCAACGCAATTTGGCACCTACGCCAAAAGCTAAAGCATGACGATGGTGACGATGAGGTTATAGAAACCATTCGTAAAGTCGGATATAGGCTGCTTATTGCTCCGCAATTTAAATGTGACGACTCTACCATTTCAGCTGATGAAGCTCCCGACATCTCGAGCAGTCCAAACAAGCGTCGATTAATCATTGGTGCTAGCCTGTTGACCATTTTATTTGTCTTAGCGATGGCATTTACATTAAACACATTTCAGCAAGAACTTCCAGATCCGGTGATTGAACAAATCACCAAAAATCCAGGGACAGAATTGTTCAATGCCCCCTCGCCCGATGGCAGATTTGTTGTTTTTAAATGGATCAACAGACAAGGTATTGGCAACCTATATCTCAAAGACAGAAGAAACCTTGGGCTTCCACCTCAACAACTTACGTATGGTAGTGACTATTTAGGACATTCGGTATGGAGTACTGACGGAAAATACCTTTACTTTTCTCGTCGAAGCATAAGTAAAAACACTTGTGAGATTGTTCGGTTGCAAGTGAAAACTAAACACGAAGTGGCTCTGAAAGAATGTCCTGTTTTATCAGGATATTTGTATATTGATATATCACCGGATAATAATACATTGGCGTACTTAGGTATTTCAGATACCGATGAAAATTCTGGTATATATTTGTTAGATCTACTGAATAAAGATAGCGAACCGGTTCGTTTTTCTTGCAGTAACAATTGTGATTATCAAGAGCGCGATTTTGCATTTTCACCGGATGGCAAAACATTAGCGGTAACACGCCGTTATAACCGATTTGAAGAAAATATTTATCTAGTTGATATCAAAACCCAGCAGGCGAAGCAAATTACCTTTAAATCAGCAGATATTGTTGGCCTAACTTGGCACCCAAATGGAAAACAAATTGTTTACGGTATACAACACGCAGATAACCGCCAAGGCTATGTTTATAATATTGAAAACGAAAAGACCAAGGCGTTAAATATACTAGGTTTTAGTTACCCAGCTTTTTCTTTTAAAACTGCTGAGTTGTTTTACCAACAAAGGCGAGAAAAATACTCGATAGCACAGCTTACCTTCGATACAGACGTAGCCTCTTTGCCGTTCCCAATTCACCAATCTCAGTTTAAACATCACTCGCCGGATTACTCTGAGAAAGCAGGTAAACTTGTTTATGTGTCGAATGAGTCAGGGCATTACGAGCTTTGGCTTTCAGATCAAAATGGCGACAACCGAAAACAAGTTACTTTTTTTAACCAAACGGTGAGATATCCTCGTTGGTCAAGAAGTGGTAAAAAGATTGCATTTTTAGCACCTTCAGATTCTGCAAAAGCAGACAAAATCTATATACTTGACTTAGCAACGAAAAAGCTGAGTATGTTGCCAAGCAGCCATAAAACTCATAACCGACCTACTTGGTCATGGGATGATAATGCAATTATTACCACCATTTACCAAAAAGAATTTAAAGATTTACACGCATTAGATATTCAAACCGGCCAAAGTGTTCGCTTAACTTTTGACGGCGGTAGAATGGGCGTCATGACCTCCCCCACTACGTTGATATATACAACAAAAAATAGTGGACTCTGGCAAAGAGAAGTATCAACCCAGGTGCCAAACACACCAGATCAGAAATCGTTAGAAAAAGTCTCAGCTAAAGAATTTCAGACTACATATGCTTGGGAATACACCCCACAAGGCATTTACTATCGCCAAAATAAAGGTGAATTTCAGTTGTTATCTTTTTATGACTTCAATGAACAACAATCTAAAGCGCTAATTAAACTACCTAGAAATACGTTGGCGTACGCTAGTAGCCTGTCGTTTATACCGTCAAAAAATAGTTTATTGTTTACGCAAGCGGACATGCCACAATCTGATATCAAAAAAGTGACACACCCGTTAATTCTGAAGTAATTACCGCTCTGTGTTCCAATTAAACAAATAGGCACCTAGCGCTAAAAACACTGCCGACATAACAGCCATCACAGCCAAGTGATAGCTTATATCAGCTAATGTAGCGCCTTCAGTAATTATTTTTCGCGCGCCTGCCACTAAATGAGTCAATGGCAAAATATCCGCAAAGGCTTTGATACTGTCGGGCGCCCCTTCCAAACTAAACCATACACCTGAGAGCATCATCATCGGCCAAGACGCTAAATTAAGTAAACCACCAATCAATTCTTCACTTTTACTTCGACTTGCTACAACTAACCCTAAAGTGATTAAACTAAATGCGCCTAATAGCCCAACAAGAAACAGATCAAAGTAACTTCCCAGCATGTAAAAATCGAAAAAGAAATTGCACCCTATGTAAATTATTGTGGATGTTGTCATAACGATAATGGTACGTGATACTAACTGAGCACTGACAAACTCTAACGCTGTAAGCGGTGTTGCTTTAAGTCTTTTCAATACAGCATTTTTTCTATATCGAACGATGACGTAGCCAACACCAAATAGGCAACTAAACATCATATTCATGCCCAAAACGCCGGGCAATACCCAGTCGACATAACGTATTTTCCGCCCTTGAGTACTAAGTTGCTCAAAGTCTTGATAGTTTGATTGAAAAATTTTCTCAACTAAATAACCATTAGGCGAATCTTGATTTACCCAGTATTGGCGCTGCTCAAAGTCAATCAACATATCTATACTGTGTTGAGATAGTTTAGTTTTTGCCAGTTCAATATCGCTATAGTCAATAAAATCAATATGTTTAGTTTTAATAAAACTGGAGTCAACTTGTGTAAGGTTCAAGACACCAATTTTGTATGCCGCTTTACCATCACCTGAAAAAACAAATGATAAAACCACCAATAGCAACACAGGAAATGCCAAACTCCAGCCAAGAGAAGACTTATCACGAAAAAATTCAATGTTACGTGCCTTAACGACAGCAGTGAAACGTTTAAAATTCATATTATTCTCTTAATGAATGGCCAGTTAATTTTAAAAATAAATCATCTAAATTAGCCGATTTAACTTGCAAGCCCTCTAAGGAAACCTGTTTGGCAATCAATGCCGCTAACGTAGCTTCGACATTGGAAGACGTAATAGCAACACGTTCACCTTCGAGTTGCCAGCCATTTTCGTCAATAGTAGATTGGCTGACATGTGCAGCAGGCAAATATATAAAGATTTCTTTAAAGTGACGATTGAGCAATGTTTGTGGTGTGCCACGTTCAATCACTTGTCCTTTGTCCATAATGACCACGTCATCACAAAGCTGCTCCGCTTCGTCCATGTAATGCGTCGTTAAAATAACAGTTTTACCTTGTGTTTTAATGTTTTCTATTAATTGCCAAAAGTTACGCCTTGCTTGAGGATCTAACCCAGTTGTTGGTTCATCCAAAAACACAATATCAGGATCATTAATCAGTGCCAGTGCCAGCAATAACCGCTGGCGTTGTCCGCCTGATAGTAAACGATTATCTCGGTCGAGAAAGTCTTTAAGATCACATAACTCAATAAGGCGTTGGTGAGATACCGTATGCTGATAAAAAGAGGTGAATAAGTTGAGTGTTTCTTTCACAGTCAAGAAATCTTGTAGCGCGGTGTGCTGAAATTGAATACCTATTTGTTGCGCGATATCACTGCCAGCAGGTTTACCACCATATAAAACCTCACCAGAGCTAGGTTTAATAATTCCTTCCATAATTTCTATTGTCGTTGTTTTGCCTGCACCATTAGGCCCTAACAGACCAAAACACTGACCTTTATTTATGGTAAAGCTAATACCATCAACAGCATTTAACTCACCATATTGTTTGACTAAATCTTTAACTTCAATGATTGCGTTCACTGTATACCACACTTGTTTTTATTGTTAACGCTTAAGGGTTAATTCGAACATGCCCAGCTTTCAAAGACAATTAGCGATAAGAAGCAATTATCAACACGAGCAAAAGTTGCACTTAGCATAGCCTGATTAGTCAAATTAACATAGTGATTAAAAAACACTTATTGAGAATAATTATTATTTGCATTTGTTATTTTGAGCCGCTAAAGTTAACACTTATAGGTTTACTAGAAAACATCATAACCAAGGAGCTATTGTGAAGCCCAAATTTTTGTCTATCACTGAAAAGGAGCAGGCACAAGTTGCTATTTCAGGACAACTGCTAGCACAATTGATTTCACAGGGACTGGTCCATTGCAGCGATTTAAAGTGCTTAAATAGTGCGGCAAAAAGCATCATGTGGCAAAGCTTATTAAACTCTAGTGTGCAGCTTAAGGATTAACCGATGACTCATTATCAAGAAAGTAAATTTTCACAAATGCAAAGTTGGTTAACGGTATTACTTAATACTTACACCGAAAACCCAAGTATTGGCCTTGCCAAAGTTATTGGCTTTTATACAGAAAAAATTAGCCAATATGAAGAAGTTGTTTTTGATCACGAACTCTCTTGCCACTATTTTCAAATGAAAAAGTTTTGGCGATGGCGCGGACAAAGTGATTTAAAATGATTGCTCAATAAAACTAGGTATTTTTACTATCAAGCGCCTGTAATGTAGCTAGTAATAAACTGTTGAGCTGTTTAACGCCAGTAAGCTTTGCTTCTTGAATTAAACTTGCATCGCTATGGCATAACCAATATTTGCGTAATAAAAGGTAAAATGCCTGTGGCAATTGATATAGACCAAACTCTGTCTTTATTGTTTGTGCTGATAAAGTTTGCGCGTTTTTCATTTGGTGCTTTAACCAAAGTTGAATACTAAATGCGCTTTGCGCCAATTGAGCTTGACCACTAAGTAATCTAGCAACATTAGTTTCGTCTATCAGCTCCAAAGCGGGAAGAAACCGCTCAGAGAAACCACATACCAGCTCAAATGCTAGTTCAGGTTCAATATCACTATGAGTTGTAGATAGTTTATACCAAAAACTTCGAACGGCTTGAAAATGCAAACTGTCTAACAATTCAGAGTGGTTATTTGAAATTGCTTTTAATAAAACCGCTGAATATTCTCCACTTGCTTTGTCTTTATTCAGCCCTAAATCAGTCATGACAAAGCCAGCTTTATGCCAAAAGCTAACCACCAATGCACTAGCTGCAAAGCTGGTCGCTAAAAAGTCGACACCATGTTGTTTAGCTTTATCCTCAATTCGATTTAATAAATAACTACCAATACCTTGGCTTTGCATGTTTTGACAAACAGCAATTCGACTTACACGCCAGAACTTATATTCAAAAGCACGTTCAACCGCGCAATGACGGTACAAATACTGCGGAATAAACTGATTTTTAAGTTGTCGCTTATGTTGCTGCACTAAACTTATTTCGCTGTCGTTAGCTAGCCCCTCTTCTATGACTAGGCTGACCGCTAGAATTGCCATCTCCTGCTTAACAACAAACACTTTAGCTTGAGGGTTTGTTAGGATTAACTTTAAATCACTGGGAGAGGTTTGATAATGTGAGCTAACCAATATAGCAAAAACTTGTTCCAATAAACCTTCATCTTCAGACAATTCATTTTTATTGAGCAAATGAACGTGAAATTGACCTTTTGGTAATCTAACGTCTCTTTCACTTGCGTTTAGTACAAAAGCTGAAAAAGTAAAACGTTCTAACGGATCGCCTTCTCGCCATCGAATTGCTTGCTCTAAGTGCAGCTTACGGTAGTTAGGCGTCAACTTTTCGAGCGTTTTTCTAAATTTAGTAGCAAATCCACGACCAGCACCTTCATAACCATGTTGAGTGGTACTGAAGACAATTCTAGGGTAAGACTGAACTAGCCGATTTAATAAATAAAGCGGGATTGCAGCTGCTTCATCAACCAGTAACAAATTGACATCTGGCTGCTCGTGTAACAGCTTGTCTATGGGGAAAAACTCTACACTATTGTCACCAAAGCTAAGTGTATTATTTTTAAGTTCGCTGTCTGTACATTCGTTGATTGCGCTATTAAAAAAAACGGCAACTGATTCTCTAACTGGTGCGCAAACTGCTATTTTAAAAGGCTCTGTGCTGTGTTTTATCAAATGACCAGCGGCAATACCCAACGCAGTACTTTTACCTCGGCCTCGATCTGCTGTTAATACTAGTGGTCGATGCGCGCGCCCCTGTGCAACTTTCAATATTGCATTAATTGCAGCTAATTGATCTTGTGTTCGCGCGTTAAAATCTAAAGTCGAACTAGTATTTTCAGTGGGAAAGTTTAATTCATGACTTTCGCTATCTGGCAGTTTCTTTGCAAAATACAACACCTCAGCATCTGCTGAAACTTGTCGATTTAATCGTTGGATAAACAAATCTGGCGATTTCTGCTGCGTTTCGCTTGGTAGCCAAACTAAAAAACCTCCCGCTTTAATTGTGCCAGACAACGCGGCAAAGGCGTCGGCATGAAACTGCTCGTCATTAAAAACGACCACATCATATTCTCGCCCTAGTTGGTGACGAAAATTTAAATTGATACTCTTCAAATCAGCAATTGCACTGCCCCAGAGCAGCATGCTTTTACCTTGGTGTTGGCAAAAATGACTAATGGCTTGAACGGCATCTGATTGCGTTTTACTTTCACCTGTCACTACCACTAATCGACGCTCATTTTTTAATTTTAAAAAATGATGCCAACGTTCCAACCAAGTTACTGATTTTTCTGACACGTTTACCCTAATAATCGCTAAATTGCATTACCGTTTATTCTATCAGGCATATAGATATCAACAAAACATTCATTACACGCTTCCCCCCTTCATATTAAGCGAATTTTATAATGAATTCCCCTCGCAATGATCTACTCGCTGGCTATCACTCGTACAAACCGTTGGCTTTTTCAACTAACAGTCTAAGAAATTTAATTGACCTAACGAATTTCCTTGCCTATTTTCAAAAGGTGAGGATAAAATTTTGCAGACTGTTATCGTTATACGCATGAAGTAGGTAAGCACCATGACTTATGACAATACCGACGATTTAGACGAAAACCTTGATATCGAGCCAGAAAACACCTTGGACATAAAGCCTTCTGAAGAAAAGAGCGCTGACGTAAGGAAACGGATTGATGACTTGTTAGAAAGAAAGCGTCTTAAAGAGTTACTTGATGATAGTGATGACTGGGATATCTAGTCACACCATTACCCCGTAAAGCCTCATTAACCTAATATGAGGCTTTATCAATTCCACACTAAATTCCACTTTTCGAAAAGATCTATTAGTTTTTTTCTACGTATAGTTGATAAAATAAACTCAAAATAACTGTTTGATTAACCAAATGACCTTTTTAGAAAGATTAAAGTGCCTATTTACTTTTGGTCAGGGCGTTGCGCTGCCATTACCTCAAATTGATGCCGACATGTCACCTTACGAGTTATTTGACCTGTGGTTTAAAGATGCAAATAAATCCGGCATTTTATTGCCAGAAGCTATGTCTGTCAGCTCTGTCGACTCAACTGGACAACCCAGCTCTCGCATGGTTTTATTAAAAAGTTTTGACGAAAACGGTTTTGTCTTTTTCACTAACTACGGTAGCCGTAAACATCAAGAACTCTCTGGAAACAATAAAGTAGCACTACTTTTTCACTGGAGTGTTTTACAGCGACAGGTGCGTATTGAAGGCACGATAGAAAAAGTGACTGCAGCAGAATCTGAGGCTTATTTTCACTCTAGAGATAGAGGTAGCCAAATAGGCGCTTGGGCATCAAAACAAAGCCAACGTTTAACTCACGATAATGAACTTAAAGAACGTGTTAAATCCTACACGGATAAATTTAACAATCAGCAAGTACCACTGCCAGAATTCTGGGGAGGATTAAGAGTAAAGCCCCACTACATGGAATTTTGGCAAGGTAGAGCAAGTAGGCTGCACGATAGAATTTGTTTTGAAAAAAGCGAAAACAACTGGCAACAATTTAAGCTTCACCCATAAGGATTGTTGATATATCTTAAGCTGTGCTAAGGTTTAGTCATGCAATAAGGAACAAGCATTGAAAAAAGTTCTATTAATTACATTGGTATGTTACTCAACCTTAGCAGTAAGCCAAGAAGTAAACGTTGGTTTTGAACCCTTCCCGCCATTAATCAATGAAGACGGCAGTGGAATTGCAATTTCACTACTAGATGCCATTAGCCAAAAAACTGATTTAACATTTAATATTGAATTAATGACCTATGACAGAGCGAAGAAGAACTTACGTGATAATGAGCTCGACTTAATAGGTATCACACCCAAAGGCAACGAGTCTGAAGATTTTTACCTGTATGCTAAAGAGTTATCTTGGTCCTTTAGCACTACCTTGGATGTGTACAGCACCAACCAAAAATTATTAAACCTAAATCAAGTTGAAGAACAGTCAATTGGAACTCTAGTTGGTAACGCTGACTTCATTGCTCAAGTCACCAATATTCCAAGAGAAAAATTTATCGAAGTAAGTAACCTTAACCAGTTGGGTGTTATGCTAATTAAAGGTCGGTTAAAGGTCGCTGTGTTTGAACGTGTATCGATGATGACCACCTTGCGTAAACTCGGTTTACCTTTTATTCATTACAAAAAGCTAACATCAATTCCCGCAAGTTTAGCCGTGCAAAATAACAAAGCAGGTATAGCATTAAAAAAACAAATTGATGACACTCTCGCTCAGTTGGAAACCGACATTTATCTAGAACATTTCTATCAATATAATCGGCTAGCCGATTCTGGTGTAGTCAGTACCTTTTCAGATAAAAAAACGCTGAACTAAGTCAGCGTTTTTTTTACATGCCTTATTTTATTGTCCAACAAGTGCCAGTAAGATCCCTGCCGCAACTGCTGATCCCAATACACCAGCAACATTGGGGCCCATCGCATGCATAAGTAAAAAATTATGTGGATTGGCTTCTAATCCTACCTTATTAGCAACACGTGCCGCCATGGGGACCGCAGAAACACCTGCCGCACCAATTAAAGGGTTTACCTTTTCTTTGCTGAATTTATTCATGAGTTTTGCCATTAACACACCTGATGCAGTACCAATAGAAAACGCAACAGCACCAAGTGCCAAAATACCTAAGGTTTCCACATTTAAAAATGCATTTGCACTTAATTTTGAACCAACACCTAGACCTAAAAAGATGGTAACGATATTAATTAATTCATTTTGTGCAGTTGAACTTAAACGATCTACAACGCCACATTCTCGCATTAGGTTACCCAAACAAAACATGCCAACAAGTGGTGTTGCTGCAGGTAAAAAGAAAATGGTCATCATCAATACACCCAGCGGAAAGATAACTTTTTCAATTTTAGTTACATGCCTTAGCTGCGCCATTTCGATTTTACGTTCTTCTTCCGTGGTAAATGCTTTCATAATTGGCGGTTGGATAATTGGTACTAATGCCATATAAGAATATGCAGCTACCGCAATAGCGCCGAGTAATTCAGGTGCTAATTTCGAAGCAAGAAATATTGCTGTTGGCCCGTCTGCGCCACCAATAATGGCGATAGCCGAAGCATCTTGTAACGAGAACTCAAAGCCTGGAATAGCATTTAACGCGATTGCACCAAACAAGGTCGCAAAGATACCGAACTGAGCGGCAGCACCTAACAGTAGGGTTTTCGGATTGGCAATTAGCGCACCAAAGTCTGTCATCGCCCCAACGCCCATAAAAATGAGCAACGGGAAAATTCCAGTATCAATACCGGCATAATAGATGTAGTGCAATAAACCACCTACTTCTGAAAAACCAGCGACAGGAATGTTGGTTAAGATGGCACCAAACCCCATTGGAACTAATAGTAATGGCTCAAAGTTTTTAGCAATTGCTAAATACAACAAGCCACAACCTACCAGCATCATTACAATTTGGCCAAATTCGAAATTAGCTAAGCCAGTAGACATCCATAACGTATTTAACTGCTCCATATGTCACCTACGCCAAGCTCAACAGTACATCGCCAACAGCGACGGAGTCACCTTCTTTGACATTAATATCCACAATTTTCCCACTAGAAACAGCTCTGACTTCGGTTTCCATTTTCATCGCTTCCATGACGATTACAACTTCGCCAGCTTCAACTTGTTCACCTTCACTCACGAGTACTTTGAAGATATTTCCCGCTAAAGGTGCGTTTAATGTTTCTTCTGCGCTTACAGAAGCCGATTGTTTAATAGCGGCGTCTGCTGCAGATGTTACAGACGACACGCTGCCACTTGGGCCAACAACGACATCAAATACCTTGCCATCAACACTTACTGAATAACGCTCAGCTGATGACTTAGTAGAAGAGGCTGCTTGTTCAGTAGGTTTTGCCGCTTCCTTAGTTGGTACTGGCTCAAACGCCTCAGGGTTATTACGATTTTCTAAAAACTTTAACCCTATCTGTGGAAACAAAGCGTAAGTTAATACATCGTCAATAACATCATCAGCAAGCGAGATATTTTTCTCTTTGGCGAGCGATTCCAACTCAGCGGTTAATTTGTCCATCTCTGGTTCTAATAAGTCTGCTGGTCGACAAGTAATTGGCTCTTTGCCTTCGAGAACACGGTTTTGTAATTCAGAATTAACAGGTGATGCAGTTGCACCATATTCGCCTTTTAACACTCCTGCGGTTTCTTTAGTTATAGACTTATAGCGCTCACCAGTTAGTACATTTAATACTGCCTGTGTACCGACAATTTGTGACGTTGGAGTAACTAATGGGATATTGCCAAGATCTTCACGCACACGAGGGATCTCTTGCAGTACATCATCAAACTTATCAGACGCTCCTTGCTCTCTAAGCTGATTTTCCATATTAGTTAACATGCCGCCAGGTACTTGTGCCAATAAAATACGTGCATCAATACCTTTCAAACTGCCTTCAAACTTAGCGTATTTTTCTCGAACTTCACGAAAATAAGCCGCAACTTCTGCAAGTTTTTCCATGTCTAAACCCGTGTCTCGTTCACGTCCTTCAACAATAGAGACGATAGTTTCCGTTGGTGAGTGCCCGTAGGTTTGGCTCATTGAAGAGATTGATGTATCAATGACGTCAATATCAGCTTCGATAGCCTTCATATGAGTGGCGACACTTAAACCAGTCGTGGCATGACAGTGCAGAGAAATTGGTAACGAAACAGTTTCTTTGAGGCGAGAGATAAGCTCAGCACCATCGTAAGGCTTTAACAAACCAGACATGTCTTTTATACACAGAGAATGTGCACCTAGATCCTCTAATTCTTTGGCCATCGTCAACCAACCGTCTAGGGTATGTACAGGGCTCTCGGTGTAACTTAGCGTACCTTGGGCATGTGCACCGACTTTCACGGCAGCTTTTATCGCTGTTTTTAAATTTCGCACATCATTCATGGCGTCAAATATACGGAAAACGTCTACACCGTTAACATGTGCGCGCTCGACAAACTTTTCGACAACATCATCAGCATAATGGCGATAGCCTAATATATTTTGGCCTCTAAACAACATTTGTTGTTTAGTATTTGGCATCGCTTTTTTCAATTCTCTAATTCGGTGCCAAGGATCTTCACCTAAATAACGAATACATGAATCAAAGGTGGCGCCTCCCCAAGATTCAATAGACCAAAAGCCAATTTCATCTAACTTAGGGGCTATGGGTAACATATCCTCTAAACGGAGTCGGGTTGCCAACAAAGACTGGTGGCCATCCCTTAGTACAACTTCAGTAATTCCTAGTGGTTTAGACATGACAATCGCTCCTTATTCTTTGTTATTATGCTTTTGACGATACTGAGACACGGCACTGCTTATCGCAGCAACAATTTGCGGTGAAACACCATCTTGTTCAGATGTTTTTACTTTAGCCTTTTTTCTTGAATTTTGATTAACCGGATCAGGAAACTTAATTGCTAACTTGACCAATACTTGATTAATAAAAATGATGAGCAGCCCCAAAAATGCAAATACAAACACCATGCCTGCTAGCATTAATTTACCTGCATCGATAAAAAGCTGAGTTAGGTTTTCCATTATTATTATCCCATGCTCAATAATTATAGAATTAGAATAATCACTCCAATTAACAAAAAGCAAATAAAATTTAACCAGTTCAGAAAAAAAGCAATTCGTCAACATGACAAACGCAATTAAATTCACTTTTAATTAATATTTATTCATACGATATTCAATAATTAAATATCAAAATACACAACATCTTCATGGCACTAAGAAAATTCGCTTAAAACATCCGAAAACACCGATTAAACCTTGAATATACGAATGAATACGTAGTCAAACTTCCCGACAATTAACGACTAATAATAGAACAATTATTTCGAATAAACTTCTCAACATTTTCATTTTGCTTTATCAAAGTAATTGAAAGGATCAAGATAGCAAAGAACAATACTAAAAAATGGCGGACGCGGCAGGAGTCGAACCTACGACCGTAATAGGTATCGTTTCGTCGCCTGTACTCCAATTGCGCTAAGTCACTGCTCTTAAGTTGATTAATCGCAAAACGAAAAAAGCCAACCCGAAGGTTGGCTTTTTAAAAGTGGCGGACGCGGCAGGAGCCGAACCTGCGACCGGAATCGGTATCATTTCGTAGCCTGTACTCTAATTAGACTAAGCCACTGCTCTTAAGTTGATTAACTGCAAAACGAAAGAAGCCAACCCTAAGGTTGGCTTTTTAAAAGTGGCGGACGCGGCAGGAGTCGAACCTACGACCGTAATCGGTATCGTTTCGTAGCCTGTACTCCAATTACGCTAAGTCACTGCTCTTAAGTTGATTAATCGCAAAACGAAAAAAGCCAACCAGAAGGTTGGCTTCTTAAAAGTGGCGGACGCGGCAGGAGTCGAACCTGCGACCGGAATGGATCTCGTTTCGTAGCCCGCAGTCCAATTACGCTAAGTCACTGCTCTTAAGTTGATTAATCGCAAAACGAAAAAAGCCAACCCGAAGGTTGGCTTCTTAAAAGTGGCGGACGCGGCAGGAGTCGAAACTACGACCGTAGTCGGTATCGTTTCGTAGCCTGTACTCCAATTACGCTAAGTCACTGCTCTTAAGTTGATTAATCGCAAAACGAAAAAAGCCATCCCTAAGGTTGGCTTTTTAAAAGTGGCGGACGCGGCAGGAGCCAAACCTGCGACCGGAATCGGTATCATTTCGTAGCCTGTACTCTAATTAGACTAAGCCACTGCTCTTAAGTTGATTAACTGCAAAACGAAAGAAGCCTACCCGAAGGTTGGCTTTTTAAAAGTGGCGGACGCGGCAGGAGCCGAACCTGCGACCGGAATCGGTATCATTTCGTAGCCTGTACTCTAATTAGACTAAGCCACTGCTCTTAAGTTGATTAACTGCAAAACGAAAGAAGCCAACCCGAAGGTTGGCTTTTTAAAAGTGGCGGACGCGGCAGGAGTCGAACCTGCGACCGCCTGGTTCGTAGCCAGGTACTCTATCCAGCTGAGCTACGCGTCCGCGGTCATCAATATTTTATATCCCGAGGTAGGGATAGCGAACCAGTTCGTAGCCATCTAAACCAAGCATACTGCCTATCCAGCTAAACTACATATTCGCTGTCATCTATATTTTATATCCCGAGGTAGGGATAGCTATATAATAGCCTTTCCTAAATATTTAACCACTTAAAGAAAAAAGTGGCGGACGCGGCAGGAGTCGAACCTGCGACCGCCTGGTTCGTAGCCAGGTACTCTATCCAGCTGAGCTACGCGTCCGCGGTTATCTATATTTTATATCCCGAGGTAGGGATAGCGAAATTATCGCAATATCAGTTTCATTTCTTGATATAGAAAACCTAATAAAACTAAGATGTCGGCAATATCTTAGAGTAAAAAAAACCAGTCTTAAGACTGGTTTCTTAAATATGGCGGACGCGGCAGGAGTCGAACCTGCGACCGCCTGGTTCGTAGCCAGGTACTCTATCCAGCTGAGCTACGCGTCCGCGGTCAATCTATATTTTGTATCCCGATGTAGGGATAACGAACCGGTTCGTAGCCATCTAAACCAAGCATACTGCCTATCCAGCTAAACTACATGTTCGCGGTCATCAATATTTTATATCCCGAGATAGGGATAGCTACATAATAGCGTTTCTTAAATATTTAACCACTTAAAGAAAAAAGTGGCGGACGCGGCAGGAGTCGAACCTGCGACCGCCTGGTTCGTAGCCAGGTACTCTATCCAGCTGAGCTACGCGTCCGCATGGCGGTGAGAGAGGGATTCGAACCCTCGATACAGCTACAAACTGTATACTCCCTTAGCAGGGGAGCGCCTTCGGCCACTCGGCCATCTCACCAACGGGGCGAATATTAATGGATATAAAAAATAAGTCAAACACTTTTTTAGCTTTTATTTTTGTTTGCTGACAAATCACACAAACCGCTCGAATATCACACATTTTATGTACTAAAAGTGTGAACATGAATAAATTTAACCACCAAGCATTATAAATTGCGGACGAAAAAAAAGCCGGCTGAGCCGGCTTCTTCTTAAAACCAAATTAGAAATTTCCAGACGGTGCCGATTCGCCTTTTTCAGACTGTATACGCATGTAAATCTCTTCACGGTGCACTGACACCTCTTTTGGTGCATTAACACCAATACGGACTTGATTACCTTTAACACCTAACACAGTGACTGTAACATCATCACCGATCATTAAAGTTTCTCCAACTCTACGGGTTAATATTAACATTCCTAATTCCTTAATATTTAAAACGGGATAAACTAAATTAAGCTAGTTAAACAAATTTAGTAAATTAATTGGATCAATTTGCTTGTTAGGGGAATTCAACGCTTATCTTAGATAAGCTAAACGCAAAACATTCAAACCAGTTGAACTTAAAGAAGGGAATCCTCTTTAACACTCCCACAAGCAATGTCAAACCAATTAATTATATTTTAGCAAGCTTCTAGCCATCTGGCAGTTAAAAAACCATATTTTTGCAATAAAATTCGATATTTCATCGTTTCAACATCTATTTTTAACTTCCCTTTAACAAAACGATGGTATTGAACATCTGTACCAATCTGTTTGCTCTATTTAATTAGAACAGCAAACACCGTTTTATGTTTCAAAAAAAGAGGCCGAAGCCTCTTTTTCATACGCAAATAACTTGATTAAAGTTTACTTTCAAGCCAAGGTTTAACACTAGCCATAGCAGCCGGAATGTTTTCAGGCTGGCTACCACCTGCTTGTGCCATATCAGGGCGACCTCCGCCTTTGCCACCTACTTGTTGAGCAATTAAGTTAACAAGCTCTCCTGCCTTAACTTTATCAGTAAGATCTTTAGTTACCCCAGCAATGAGCCCTACTTTGCCTTCGTGAGCAGTAGATAGAGCAATAATACCTGAGCCTATTTTAACCTTTAGGTCATCAACCATGCCGCGTAAATCTTTCGATGCTACGCCATCTAATTCAGCAATAAGGACTTTAGTGCCATTTATTTCAATTGCCTGACTCACAAGATCAGAACCTGCTTGAGCAGCAAGTTGTTGCTTCAACTGAGCAATCTCTTTTTCTAATTGTTTAGTACGACTTAATACTTGTTCAACTTTCTCTACTGAACTTGCAACGTCAGACTTAACCATTGATGCAATTGTTGACAGTTTTGCTGCTTGTGCGTCAATAAATGCTAGCGCAGCTTCGCCAGACACTGCCTCAATACGTCGTACGCCAGCAGCAATACCTGATTCAGAAATAATTTTTACTAGACCAATGTCACCAGTGCGATCAACGTGAACACCACCACAAAGCTCTACTGAGAAGTCACCTAAAGTAACCACACGCACTTCATCGTCGTATTTCTCACCAAACAGTGCCATAGCACCTTTTTCTTTGGCTTCATCGATTTGCATCAATTGAGTATCGCGTTGATGATTCTTACGAATTTCTGCATTAACCAAACGCTCAACTTCGATTAATTCATTAGCCGTTAACGCCTCAAAATGAGAAAAATCGAATCTAAATTTCTCTGCTTCAACTAGTGAACCTTTTTGAGTAACGTGCTCCCCTAACACTTTGCGAAGCGCTGCATGCAGAATATGAGTTGCAGTATGGTTTTTTACAATTGATGCTCTGCGTTCAATATCAATTTCAGCTTTGACTCGAGCATTTAATTGAATTTTTGCTTTAGCGATACCTTTATGGGCAAAAGCATTACCTACTTTTGTCGTATCCTGTACTTCGAATACCCCAGCATCAGTGACGATGACACCAGAGTCACCCACTTGGCCACCAGATTCGGCATAAAATGGTGTGTTGTCTAATACCACAACACCTTGTTCACCTTCTTGCAGTTCATTAACTGAGCCCGTGCTGTTAAAGAGCTCAACAACAGTCGCTGAAAAGCTATTGTTGGTATAGCCTTTAAACGACGTATGTTTATCAGACTTCAATTTTTCATTGTAATCAGTGCCAAATTGGCTAGCTTGTTGTGCACGTTCACGTTGTAAACCCATCGCGACGTCAAAGCCATTTTGGTCAATTTTCAATTGACGTTCACGAGCAATGTCAGCAGTTAGATCGGCTGGAAAGCCATAAGTATCATAAAGCTTAAACACGTCGTCGCCATTAATGGTGTCACCTTGAAGATTAGATAAAATATCTTCAAGTAATAACATACCGCGATCTAATGTACGACCAAACTGTTCTTCTTCAATTCTTAGAATTTTTTCAATGACAGCTTGTTGTTCAACAAGTTCAGGATACGCTTCTCCCATTTGCTGAGCTAAAGAAGCCACTAATTTATGGAAGAAGTGCCCCTTTGCATTTAATTTGTGACCGTGACGAATAGCACGACGAATAATACGGCGAAGTACATAACCTCGTCCTTCATTCGATGGCATAACACCGTCAGCAATTAAAAAGCTACAAGAGCGTATATGGTCGGCAATCACACGCAAAGATTTGTTTTCTAAATCATCACAAGATAATAATGCTGCGGTATCACTAATTAAGCCTTGAAAGATATCAATTTCATAATTGCTATGCACATTTTGCATAATGGCGGAAATACGCTCTAAGCCCATTCCTGTATCTACTGCTGGTTTTGGTAAAGGCTCCATAGTGCCATCTTCATGACGATTAAATTGCATGAACACCAAGTTCCAAATTTCAATAAACCTGTCGCCATCTTCTTCAGGTGATCCTGGAGGCCCGCCCCAAATATGTTCACCATGATCGTAGAAGATCTCAGAACAAGGTCCACACGGGCCTGTATCACCCATAGACCAGAAATTGTCTGATTCGTATTTTTTACCTGCCGTTTTGTCACCAATACGAATTATTTTTTCAGCAGGAATGCCTATTTTTTTTGACCAAATATCAAACGCTTCATCATCGGTTTCATAAATAGTCACTAATAATTTTTCTTTAGGTAGCATTAAAACTTCAGTTAAAAAGTTCCAAGCATAACCAATTGCATCTTCTTTAAAATAGTCGCCGAAACTAAAGTTTCCTAACATTTCAAAGAAAGTATGATGTCTGGCAGTATAACCAACATTTTCTAAGTCATTGTGTTTACCACCAGCTCTTACACAGCGTTGTGACGAAGTTGCTCTGGTATAGCTACGCTTTTCGGCTCCTAAAAAGGCGTCCTTAAATTGCACCATACCGGCATTGGTAAAAAGCAATGTGGCATCATTGCCAGGAACTAGAGAACTACTTGAAACAATTTGGTGTTGCTTCGAAGCGAAAAAATCTAAAAATGCCTTTCTGATCTCGGCACTGGTTTTCATCATAGCCTTACCTAAATTTTTATAATATGTGAATTAATTACTCTATTTGCTTCAATCGTTAACCAAAGCAAAAATGTCATAGGACGAAAAACCACGATATTGCAAAAAACGAATACGTTTGGCTTTATCTTTTTCGTCGCGAATCGGCACAAGCCCAAATTTTTTTTCATATGCTTGTGCCGCTTGTTCAAACCAATCTATAGCATACTCTTGTTGAACCAAGCGTAAAATTGCTTTATCTACACCCTTTTGCTGTAACTCTTGTTCGATATATTTCAGACCGTAGCCTTTGTTCACTCGACTTCGAAATACAGATTCTGCAAATCGTTGCTCATTGCAGTAATTATTTTCAACCAAAAAGGTAATTACCTCTGCAATTTCTGAAGATGAAAAGCCGCGTTGTAACATCTTATGGTTTAGTTCTTTTACCGAGTGCTCTCGTCTCGACAACAAGTCTATTCCTACATGTAATATCTCTTTATTCACGCAACTCTTTACTTTCAGTAATTCAAAAAGGCAATTTAGTGCAAAACATCTAACTATTCTACCCGTTACTGGCGAAAAAATCATAATTCATGATTAAATTGTGATAAGTTTTTACATTAGTCCTGGGATAGAGCAAAATATTAATATTAATATTTAAGCTACCTGATAAGCAGTTAACAATAATAGGGAACTATATGAAGGAATATTCAATTCATTTCATTCGTTTTACTGTCACTTTAATTCTTGTATTAACGTTGCAGGCCTGTGGCGGAAGTTCTAATAAAAACTCACAGAATTTCACTATCTCCGCAAATACTTCAGAAATAAGTTTTAGCAATGAATTTTTGAAGGTATCCGACGATACTTACCAAGTAGATGTTACTTTTAACGGTAATGGTTTACTACTGGGTTTTGCACCCGACTCGCAAGCTGTAGGCTGGCTAAGTTACTCAACCAAAAATGTAACCGCCACGAGTGCAACTGTAGAACTAAAAGTCATTAATGCTGAAAATATTGTGCCTGACCGCTACCAAACCAAGTTGCGACTTTCAACAGGCGATGTTAATGATGTCAATCTTGCTCACCACGACATAGATATTTCTCTAGTCGTATGGCAATTAACGACGACTCAAGAGTCAATTAGTTTTAAAACAACCTTAGGTGAAGTCTCTCCCCTTTCTCAAACAATCGACATTACCACTGATAGTAATAACACTTGGACCGCTAGTGTTGACGCCAATTGGCTTACTATTGACAACAGCCAAGGAGAAAGTGAAGGCTCGGTTACTATTACCGCTGACCCTTCCGCTTTTAACCAACCGCAATTGCTTCAAGCTAGTTTAACACTGACAGAAACAACAAGTGGTGGCACAAAAATCATTCCAGTGGAACTTGGGATAGATCAGCACTATGTTTTCACTAATCAATCAGTAATTGGCCTTACTAAAACTAGAAATATTAACGTGACATCACAAACAGTCACTATCGACTCTAATATTGGTGGGGCTTTAAATCTAGCCGTCACGTCTAACGAAAATTGGCTGGATGTCGAAATTTCACCTAATAACAGCGATCAAATCACTATTACTAAGGCTGCAGACGTCGCGCTTAATGACGGCCTACACCAAGCAACAGTCACTGTTAACGCACTAAACAACGGCGGTGGTATTAACCAAGAGGTTGCCTCAGAAACCATTCAAGTAGCCTATTACCAAACAAGTGAAAATACCGACAACCAAGCCATCACAGAAAAGAACATTACTCTTGGTTCTATTGCAGTATCACCTTATTTACCGCATTTTTATACGGCAGAAAATAACCACATCGCAACTTATCATGTATATACCGGCGAACTTGTATATTCGTTATCCATTGCTGACGAAAGTGCCGTTATCGATCAGTTATTAATTCACCCAGAAGGACGATATTTACTAGCACGAGCAACAACATCAATAACCGCAGATGATGGAACTACGTCTCAAACTGTTGCTAGGTATAAAATAGACTTGATCGCCAACAGTGTCATTGAGTTGACTGAAGCAGAGTTAGAATATGAGCCAGCGAAGTTTATTTCGGTTAACGGACGCCATTTTGTTATTTCTCAAACATTAGAAATTGCAGATGAAAACTTAAAACGTATTTTCTGGGATGAAAACAACGCATATTTTGCCTCGCAAATCGACCAAGCAAAACACGCACAAAGTATCTATGCGTTAGATGTAAATGCATTTAGTTTTAAGAGATATGTAGCTACAGTTAATGACTTCACTAAACAAGCTATATCACTTGAGCAAACCCATGAACATAAACCTTCTTTATTAGAAGACGGGCAAGCAATATCTAGTTTTGTCGCTGACGATCATGATAGAGGCTTGTATTTGGTAAGCCCAACGAGCGAATGGATAAGCTTTGACGGTACAACTTTCACCGACCATGGTTTGCTTGAACAAACAGAAAATGCCACGACGTTAAACCTTGTGAAATCATTAAATGGCAGAGCTTACTTTTTACGTGCAGCTCAAGGCTTAGGTTTCTATTTAGACCTTTACAATGCATCACAACAACTGGTACACACTTTTGAAACCAATGGCCAACAACCGGCTTCGTTGCAATTTTCAGCCGATGGTAGCAGGTTGATTATCAATTCAGTAAATGCTCAACAAATAGAATTATTAAATGTCGAGCAACTACAAAGCTCGGAACAAAATGTCAATTTCAATACCGTTGTTAATGCACAAACACCTGACGCACAAAGCGTAACGATTAATGGGTTATCCAGTGAGTGGCAACTAGTGACATCTGCTCCTTGGTTGTCAGTTGATACTGCATTTACGGGAGAAACACTCACCCTAACATTAGCATTGCTAGACGGACAACTAACAGCGCCAGGCACTTATTACACACAAGTTGTAGTAAGAGATATAATCAGCGGTGCTTCAAAAACAATCACTGTAGCCGTTAATATCGATGCTTTACGTTTTAGTAGTAATTATCCAGCATTAGCTTTTAATGAAATGGCTAACATTAATACCTTGAGCCACACTGTAACCATTTTAAATAATAGAAATGATAATGGGTTAAGCTGGTCAGCAACTACAGCAGCAAATTGGATTACCTTGAACGCTGAACCAGCACAAAATACGTTAAATATCTCTGCAGACGCAAGTGCGCTAACACAAGGTATTCATACTGCTACTATTATCATTTCTTCTGACGAAAGTGAAAGTGCTCAAGGTGATGAGATAACTGTAACATTACACAAAAGTGACGAGCAAAGTGAAGAGTTAGTCATTAATGATATCAGTGTTAACAACGATAATACGCGTTTAAACACAGCATTAGATCCTATTCGCCCTTATTTGTACATCGCCTCTGGTCATAACATTAACGCGATCAACATCTATGATGGCACAATAGTAAAAACGGTCAGTGCACCGTTAACTGATATTGATTTAACTAATTTAGTTATTCACCCTGATGGTTCTTTATTATTAGTATCTAACCTAGAAACATACCAAGATGCCGATGGCCAAGAACAAAGCAGAGTTAATCATTATAAAATTGACCTAACTTCGTTTACCTTGACACAGTTACCTGAAGAACAAGTGACAATCAATAATAGCTATCGTCCAATGGCAATAGTCATGATTTCAGGGCAAGCAGTAGTAGTTACACAAGCGCAAGAATTTGCAGACCTGAATTTAACTAGTTTATGGTGGCAATCGGAAAGTGCTTTTATTTCTAACCAGTTTTACGATATTAAAAATACAGACAGTGTATTAAGCTTCAACAGCTTAAATAATACCGTGTTTCAATATGATTTGAACTACAACTCTGTTGCAGAAACTCCACTAACATTGAGCAACAAAATAAGCTACTTAAACACTTCGTTTAATAACAATATTAGAAACATTTCTGCTAGTAATGATGGTACTAATGTATATAGTGCGAGCGTGTTATCTGAATGGTCAACATTTGATGGCACTGTATTTACAGATCAGGGAGTACTTTACAATACTCCAGTAGTATCAAGTATTAGAGTAGCAACAGATTCCAGTGACAATGTGTACTTTTATCGATTTGATAGCGCAAATGGATTTTCATTAGCGAAATTTAATAGCGCACAACAAAGCCTTTGGCATGTAATTCACACCACAGGCTCTATTGACACGCTTATATCACCGGATTACCAACGCCTAATAAGTTACAGTAGTTCAAACAACACCTTGTCGTTTGATACCTTACCTGATTAATACTATCTCTAAAAAACGCCCTGATGGGCGTTTTTTTTAATCCGTAAAAAAACAAACTCATCTTTCCCAATTTAAAAAAGAAAACCTTTATTCGTAAAGTTGGTGTTTCATTTTGTTTTTGTTGGTATTTCAAACTGGCAAGACACAATAGGAAACTCAGTTTAGACAATAGGCAGAGTTAATTGTGCCTGCTCGCTATGTGATTGCGATTTATCTGCAAAACCAAGAGTTAACCCCACTAACCTTATTTTCCGGAAATTGGCGCGTGTTAATGCCTTGCTAAATAAAGTTAAGAAGTTTTGCTCATTAATCGTCTGACTCTGCATTTCAACGGTTGTTTGGTTAAAATCAGAAAACTTTAGCTTTACGCCCTGTTTAACAATAGGATAGCCCTCAAGCTTTTTATATCTAAGAGTTAATTTGGGCAGTAAGTTCATCATAACCCGCTTAACCTCTTCAATTGACATGATATCTTGCGCCAACGTTGTTTCAACCGCCAGTGACTTTCTTATTCGTGATACTTGCACTTCCCTATCGTCTCGGCCAAAACTTCGATGAAACAAAGAGCTCGCTTGTTTACCGAGCAGAGTTTGTAAATAAAGGATATTACTAGCCCTGACGTCCTTACAGGTGTTAAATCCATGTTTTGCAAGACGCTCTGCGGTTTTAGGACCAACACCAGGTATTTTTCGCAATGGTAAATTTTCGACAAATGCAGCAACCTTGTCAGGCGATATAACACATTGACCATTAGGTTTGTTTTCATCGCTCGCTATTTTGGCTAAAAATTTATTAGGTGCAATACCTGCAGAGGCGGTCAGCTTTGTTTGCTCGTATATTTCTTGGCGGATTTGCTGTGCAATTAACGTAGCGCTACCAGAAAACAATTCACAGTCAGATACATCCAAGTAAGCTTCATCTAGAGATAAAGGCTCAATTTTATCTGTGTATTTGGCGAATATCTCTCTTATTTGCTGAGAAACGGCTTTATAAACTTCCATTCTGCCATTAACAATAATGAGATCTGGGCATAACTTTTTCGCCTGATGGTTTGGCATAGCCGAACGACAACCAAATTGGCGAGCAAGGTAATTGCACGTACTGAGAACACCACGTGCTGAATTGCCGCCAACCGCGATAGGTCGGTTTTGCAGCTCGGGATTGTCGCGCATTTCTACAGCAGCATAAAAACAGTCCATATCAATGTGAATTATTTTACGCATAGCACAAACCTAACAACTGTATTTATACACAGTATATTTTTTACATCTAAAAATGTAAATACGAAAAGTTTATTCTAGATATAAAAAAAGCGGCTATTGCCGCTTTTTAATTAAATATTCTTGATATCAATTTGATTTTCTTTCAACGATGCTTGTCGCTCTCGCTCTTGTCTCTTTTCACAAGGGTTGTCGCAGTTACACGCCTTGTCGATGCCAACTGAGCCCAGCCCACCGCAGCTTCCTGCCAAAGTTTTATGTTGAAAAATATAGCCAACCGCCATAGCCGCGACGACAAGCAAGAAAAACCCTAAGGTCACTAAAAACATGGTCATGGATAAAGCCCTTAAATCCAACTGCCCTACTTCAAATACGGCATAAAGTTTACCGTAGATTGCTCAACAAAGCCATTTTCCGTCTTAGAAATCAGATAAGCGGCAATTTTATGCTCCTGAGCAAACTGATACGCTTTGTCAGGCCCCATAACAATCATTGCCGTCGCCAAGCCATCAGCGGTCATAGACGATGGGTGTATGACCGTAACAGAAACAAGTTTATGGTTAATTGGTTTACCAGTATGTGGATCGATAAGATGTGAGAATCGTTGTCCGTCAGACTCAAAATATTTACGATAGTCGCCAGACGTAGCAATAGCATTGTCTTTTGGAATAATAATTTGGTGAACTGCTCGTTCAGTAGTTACTGGACGCTCAATCGCCACAGACCATAACTCACCAGTATGTTTAAAGCCTTTTGCACGCAATTCACCACCTATTTCAACTAAGTAGTTATGTGCACCAATTGAGTCTAAATATTCTGCTACAAGGTCAACAGCATACCCCTTAGCAATCGTTGATAGATCGACATAAAGGTTAGGTATACCTTTAGACAACATGTTGCCATTTAATACTAGATTATTAATCCCAGAACGAGATCTCGCTTGAAAAATAGCTTCATCAGAAGGTACCTTCTCAGGTCGACTTTCAGGACCAAACCCCCAAAGATTAATTAATGGTCCAATGGTAACATCTAATTTGCCTTCACTAAGCTCACCTAAGCGAATAGACTCGGCAATAACCCGACGTAAACCTTCTGATACTTCTACTGGCTCAGTAGAGCTGTGAGCATTGAATTTAGATAGTTCTGAATCGGGGATCCAATTGGACATATCTTGATTCAATTTCACCAATATATTTTCGATACCTTGATGGACATCTTTTTGCGCAGGTATTTGTTTATTACCTTCTATAGGCATTTCTATATATTTGACGTTATAGCCAACTGTGCCCATGGTTATCCCTTGCAAATGAACCTGCTTTTTATCCAGATCATTACTTGGAAAACACCCTTGTATAAAAACTAGCGCGATGAAAGTCGCCGCCAACTTATAAAAACGCATGGAGAGCTCCAACTTAATTAAGACTTATAAAATTGCGCGATATTCTATCGCATTTCTGCGGGGTACAAAAACAAAAAGAGTGGCCAAAGCCACTCTTTTAATGTTTTGTTTTTAAACACACGGTTTAAAACTTTGCTTAGCCACCGAAGTCATCTAATAAGATGTTTTCGTCTTCAACGCCAAGATCTTTCAGCATGCCAATAACCGCAGCATTCATCATCGGAGGACCACACATGTAGTACTCACAATCTTCAGGTGCTTCATGGTCACGTAAGTAGTTTTCATACAATACGTTGTGAATAAAGCCAGTCATTCCGTCCCAGTTATCTTCTGGTTGAGGGTCTGAAAGCGCAACATGCCAATTGAAGTTGTCATTTTCTGCCGCTAAGCCGTTAAAGTCATCTTCATAGAACATTTCACGTAAAGAACGTGCACCGTACCAGAAAGAGATCTTACGCTTAGATTTTAATCGCTTAAGCTGATCAAAAATATGAGAACGCATTGGTGCCATACCTGCACCACCACCAATAAATACCATTTCTGCATCAGTTTCTTTAGCGAAGAATTCACCAAATGGACCAGAAATAGTCACTTTATCACCTTCTTTTAAGCTCCAAATAAATGAAGACATTTTACCTGCAGGTAATGAAAGGTTGTTAGGTGGCGGCGTAGCAATACGCACGTTAAGCATGATAATGCCTTCTTCTTCTGGGTAGTTAGCCATTGAGTATGCACGCAATGTTGGCTCGTCTACCTTAGATTCAATATCGAAGAAGCCAAAACGCTCCCAGTCGCCACGATATTCTTGAGGAATATCAAATTCTTTATACTTAACGTGATGCGCAGGTGCTTCAATTTGAATATAACCACCGGCACGGAATGGAACAGACTCGCCATCAGGAATCGCTAATTTTAGCTCTTTGATGAACGTTGCCTTGTTATCGTTAGAGATAACAGAACATTCCCACTGCTGAACACCGAAGATTTCATCTTCAAGTTCAATATCCATGTCTTGCTTAACAGCTACCTGACATGATAAACGACAGCCTTCTTTTGCTTCACGCTTAGTAATATGTGATTGTTCAGTAGGTAAAATGTCACCACCACCTGAATGAACGTGTACACGACACTGGCCACAAGTACCACCGCCACCACATGCAGACGGTATGAAAATACCTTTATCAGCTAGTGCGCCAAGCAATTTGCCGCCCGCTGCTGTAGTAACCGCTTTACTCGGGTCACCATTTATTGAGATGGTTACATCACCAGAAGATACTAACTTAGATTTGGCAACTAAAATCACCAAAACAAGTGCAATAACTATGGCTGTAAACATCGATACGCCGAGAATAATTTCCATCGACTTTTCCTTAGCACTTATCTTGAGGAAGCGAACAAGTCGCTTCCTACGTTAATCTTACTATAACGAAATACCACCAAACGAAAGAAAGCCAAATGCCATCAATCCAGAAGTGATAAACGTAATACCCAAACCTTTAAGGCCAGCTGGTACATCTGAGTACTTCATTTTCTCACGGATACCCGCAAGAAGAATCAAAGCTAATGCCCAACCAATACCAGAACCAATACCGTACACAGCTGACTCACCTAATGTGTAGTTACGAGCAACCATGAACGAAACTGAACCGAAAATCGCACAGTTTACAGTAATTAGTGGTAAGAAAATGCCTAGCGCGTTATATAACGGCGGGAAGTACTTGTCTAAAACCATTTCTAGAATTTGAACAAGTGCCGCAATAACACCGATAAAGGTAATAAATGATAAGAAGCTTAAATCAATAGACTCAGCAGGATCAGTTATTCCCATCAATCCATCTAATGCGCCTGGCACAAGAATCGCTTGATAAATAATTTGGTTTGCAGGTACCGCAATACCCAAAACAACAACAACCGCTACACCAAGACCAATCGCTGTGCTCACTTTCTTAGATACAGCTAAGAATGTACACATCCCTAAGAAGAATGATAAAGCAATGTTCTCAATAAAGATGGCTTTAATAAAAATGCTTAAATAATGTTCCATTGCTTAGTCCTTCTCAACTTGCTCTGGTTTCCACTGGCGGATTGCCCAAATGATCAAACCAATGACGAAGAATGAACTGAATGGCAATACCAACATACCATTTGCTTGGTACCAACCACCGTTTTGAATAAGAGGTAAAATCTCTACACCAAAAACAGTACCAAAACCAAATAGTTCACGGAAAAATGCAACCGTAAGAAGGATAAAGCCATAACCTAGACCGTTACCAATACCGTCCATAAAGCTCACGCCTGGCTTTTCTTTCATAGCAAAAGCTTCAGCACGACCCATTACGATACAGTTAGTGATAATCAAGCCAATGTAAACCGCTAGTTCTTGTGATAGTGAGTATGAAAATGCTTTAAGCACTTGGTCTACTACAATTACAAGTGATGCAATAATCGCCATCTGTACGATGATACGTACACTTGATGGAATTTGATTACGGATAATAGAGATAAACAAGTTAGAGAAACCTGTTACAAATATTACCGCCAGCGACATTACTAACGCATTTACCATAGAGCTGGTAACCGCTAGCGCAGAACAGATACCCAATACTTGTAAAGCAATTGGGTTATTATCAACGATTGGTTTCGTTAATACGCTTTTATTGCCTGCAGACATTATTTAAGCCCCCCATCACGGTTTTTAGCGATAAATGGCTTATAACCTTGTTCGCCAAACCAGAATCTTAAGGTATTAGTAACACCATTTGCTGTTAACGTTGCACCTGATAAACCATCAACCTGGTTGATTTCATTTGGATTACCTGGTTTAACACCACCTTTAACCAGTTGAACCGCAACGTCAAAGTTGTCGTTGTAGATCTTCTTACCTGGCCATAATGCTTTCCACTTAGGGTTTAGTACTTCAGCACCTAAGCCCGGAGTCTCTTTCATTTCTGCAGTGTAAATAACGTTACGTACAGTATTTAAATCAGACTCAAGACCAACGAAGCCATACATTAAATCCCAAAGGCCTGAACCTACAATAGGAAATACAACAGCATCAACGTTACCTGCATCATTTTTTACAATGTAAATAACAGCATCATGAGAACGACGGCTAATACCCGCAATATCATTTTCAAGTTTTTCTGACTTAGTCACGTCACGAGAGTTACGACGTTCATCAAAAAGGTTAGGATCACCTTCAATAAATTCGCCAGAATCTAGATCAATCATGCGTGCTTCAACATACTGTGCATAAGTCGCTTTAATTGATTTTGAAGTACCGTCTGTTTTTTCTAGTAAGCTAGCCGCTTCTAAAATTTTAGTTTGCTGGTCAAGTAGCTTGTTGGCTACTTGCAAAGGCTTTAATTGAACAGCTGAAATTGATACTAAAGCAGCACATACTAAACACACTGCAAATACAAATATAACCGTTCTGCTAAATGTTTCTTTATTAGCCGACACGTGCAAGCCTCCGTTTAACATTTGATTGAACAACAAAGTAGTCAAACAATGGCGCAAACAAGTTAGCAAACAAGATAGCTAACATCATACCTTCTGGGAATGCAGGGTTAACTACACGAATTAACACTACCATCACACCAACAAGGGCACCAAAAACATATTTACCTTTATTAGTAAATGAGGCTGACACTGGATCTGTTGCCATAAACATCATACCAAAGGCAAAACCACCAACGACTAAGTGCCAGTACCACGGCATAGCAAATAGTGCATTAGTTTCACTGCCAATGTTATTAAATAAGAATGACGTTAACACCATACCTACAAACACACCTAACACGATGCGCCATGATGCAATACCTTTATAAAGGATATACGCACCACCTAATAAGATAGCCGCTGTTGATACTTCCCCAACTGAACCAGGAATTAGGCCCCAGAAAGCGTTCCACCACTGCTCGTTCATGCTGTAATCAATAGCACCAGGAACAGCCGAAGCGCCCGCAGCTAAGTGAGTAGCGCCAGAGAAACCATCAATAGCAACCCAAACTGAGTCACCTGAAATTTCTGCAGGGTAAGCAAAGAACAAAAAGGCACGACCCGCTAACGCAGGGTTAAGGAAGTTTTTACCTGTACCACCAAATATTTCTTTAGCGATTACAACACCAAAAGTAATACCGATAGCTACTTGCCACAATGGAATAGATGCTGGCAAGATTAACGCAAATAAGATAGATGTTACGAAGAAACCTTCGTTAACTTCATGCTTGCGAACAGCGGCAAATAATACTTCCCAAAAACCACCAACAGCGAAAGTCACTGCATAAATTGGTAGGAAGAAACATGCGCCATAAAGCATCATTGTAAACCAACCAGCGTCAGCTGTTAGTTCACCACCTAGCATATGGAATAAACCAACTTGCCAAGAATCTGGTAAAGAATAACCAGCAGCTAATGCTTCAGTTGCTTGAAAACCAATGTTATACATACCAAAAAACATTGCAGGGAAAACTGCAAGCCACACAGTAATCATGATACGCTTCAAATCGATGCTATCACGAACGTGTGTTTTACCTTTGGTTACATAACCTGGTGTAAATAAACCAGTAGCAATTGCTTCATACAAAGCAAACCACTTTTCATGTTTACCGCCTTTTTCAAAATGCGGTTCGATATCTTCAATAAACTTTTTCAAGCCCATGACTAACCTTCCTTCTCAATTGTGGTTAGACAATCACGAAGTAATACGCCGTAGTCTGATTTGCCTGGACAAACAAACGTACATAACGCTAAATCTTCTTCGTCTAGCTCTAGTGCACCTAATGCTTGTGCACCATCAGTGTCACCTGCGCATAAATCACGTAACAACATGGTCGGTAATATGTCTAATGGCATTACACGCTCATAATTGCCAATTGGCACCATAGCGCGAGAACTACCGTTAGTTGTCGTTGTCATGTTGAATAATTTGCTTGGGAACAAGTGCGACATATAAGCACGAGTTACAGAGAATTTATTTGGACCTGGGTACAAATAGCCCATAAACTCTTTATCGCGACCTTCTTTCAAGATTGCTACTTGAACGTGGTAGCGACCTAAATAAGCGTGAACACCAGCTGCTTCAGAGCCCTGTAAAATAGAACCAGAAATAATGCGAGTTTCAACATCATTTGCTTCATTTTCAGTAAGTTCAGCAGTACTAGCACCAACAACGGTACGCACTAAACGAGGGTTTTTCGCTTCTGGACCGGCTAAAGCGACAACACGTGTTGAGTCGATTTCACCTGTGGTAAAGAATTTACCGTAAGCGATAACATCTTGATAACCAAGATGCCAAACAAACTTGTCACCACCAACAGGATTTAAAAAGTGAATATGAGTACCAACAAGACCCGCAGGGTGCTTGCCAGCAAATTCGTTCACACTTTCATTGCCTGTAGTTGGGATGTTTGCACCAGGTGCTTTTGAAACAAACACTTTACCATCAGTTAAACGACTAAGAATCGTTAAACCATGTTTAAAAGCTTCTGCCTGTTCATTAATAATCACTTCTGGGTTAGCAGCTAATGGATTAGTATCCATTGCACTAACAAAGATAGCGTTAGGTGTACTATCGATTGCAGGGATTTTGCTGTATGGACGAGTGCGCAATGCAGTCCACAAACCAGAATCAACTAAGTTAGTAACAACAGTTTCTCGCGAAATGCTGTTTAACTCATTTTCTGCAAACTTAGTGAAAGTTTCTTGTTCATCGCCATCGATTTTGATAACAACTGATTGCAAGACACGTTTTTCACCACGGTTAATCTCTGTAACTACACCTGCAGCTGGAGCTGTGAATTTAACGCCTGGGTTCTTTTTATCTTCAAAAAGAACCTGGCCTTTTTTAACGCGTTCGTCCACACGTACATGCATGGTTGGACGCATACCCACATACTCTTCACCGAGCGTAGCAACGGTTTTGATGGACGGACCATCATGGATTACTTGCTGGGGAGCACCTGTTACAGGAACATCCAGACCTTTTTTTATTGTAATCATAAACACTTGCACTACTTTGACGGGAGTATAAAACCAATAATTTTCTCACCTAAATACTTTTAAATCATGTAGTTAAAAGCACCTAAGTGAAAAAACATTTGATTTCAGTGTATTTCAGCAGAAAATCTTTTTGTTAACAAAAGTTAATAAAAAGCATCCACCGGCTCTAAGTTAAAATATTCTGGCACGAATTTTAGCATATTTTTTAAGAAATGCGCCATCAGGCATCAATACTTTTCTTTAGAATTTTACGACTTTGCTGCTTTTTTAAACTATAAGCTCAGTTGTTACAATTTACTAACAAATAAAAAGGCCAACCCTTTCTAAGGATTGGCCTTTTTAACATTGTTTTGTTCTATCGTTAGAACTTTTAGATCAAATGATTTATCTCTGCAAGAGGACTTACGTCAGCGTCGTAGTCAACACCATCAACGTTAAAGCCAAACAGTTTCAAAAACTCATTGTGATATCCAACGTAATCAGTCAATTCGTCAATCGTTTCTGTTTCAACCGAATCCCAAATCGATTGAACGCGATCTTGTACTGAATCTTCCAATTCTTTGTAGTTTTGACTTAAACGCCCTGCTTCGTCAAAACGTGGTGATTCACTATATAAGTTTTCATTAAATAGTGCTTGAATTTGCTCTATTGTGCCTTCGTACGTACCATCAGCTTTCATCACTTTGAACATTGCAGAAATATACAATGGCATAATTGGAATAGCTGAACTTGCTTGTGTGACGACGGCATTTAAAGACGTTACATAAGCTTCACCTGAAAGATCTGATGTCGATGTTTTGATTGCAGCAGCTGCACGATCTAAATCTTCTTTTGCACGTCCAATTGTCGCATGGCCGTAGATTGGCCAAGTTAGCTTCTTACCAATATAGGTATAGGCTGTTGTTTTAAAACCTTTAGCTAAAACACCAGCTTCATTAAGAGCGTTGATCCAAAGTTCCCAATCAGCACCGCCCATCACATCAACGGTACCTTGAATTTCTTCTTCAGTAGCGGCTTCAACTGTCACTGAATCGATAACACGTTTAGAGGTATTTAAATTACGTGTAGTTACTGTTTGGCCGATAGGCTTAAGTGTAGAAGAATACACTTCACCTGTATCAGGATCAGTACGACGAGGTGATGCTAAGCTGTATATAATTAAATCAATTTCACCTAGTTCTTCTTTTATAACGTTAATTGCTTTCGCTTTTAACTCATGAGAAAACGCATCACCGTTAATATTTTTTGACCAAAGCCCAGCTTCGTCAGCAGCTTTTTGAAATGCCGCTGTATTATACCAACCAGCTGAAGCCGTTTTCTTTTCAGTAGGCTCTTTCTCAAAGAAAATACCTAATGTTTTTGCTCCACAACCAAATGCAGCGGTGATACGTGAAGCTAAGCCATAGCCAGTGGATGCACCAATAACCAAAACATTTTTTGGTTTATTTGTTGGTTGAGGTTGGCTTTTTACATATGCAATTTGTTCTTGTACATGTGCTTCACAACCCACTGGATGCGCATTTGTACAAATGAAGCCACGAATTTTCGGTTGAATGACCATAGAATTGCCTTTGATAAGTTGTTCTTAATAAATTGCTGCATAGTTTACTCATGTTCTGGCAACAAGAGGTACGAGCAGTTAAAAAAGAAGCAGCGTTTTAACACGCTGCCTCTTGAAAAATTTTCTGTAGTGTAACCAATTAACGGTTTTCGTAATAGGCTTTTAATGTTAAATCATTATATTGTTTAGCATTTGTTAAAAACTTCGAATAAGAAGCCCACACTTTTGCAAACATAGGGTCAGCAGCTACTTGCTCTGCAATAATATCGTCAGTATAACCTTTTAGCGCCTGCATAACTTCAGGTGGGAACTGTTTTACGTTTACGTTATGTTCATTGATCAAGACTTGTAATGCACTATTATTACGCGCGTTATATTCATCAAGCATATTTTGGTTTACCGCCCTTGCCGCTACTTCAACAATTTTTTGTAAGTCTTTAGGTAGCTCATTTAATGCCTTTTCGTTCACAATAAACTCTAAATTAGTACCAGTTTCATGCCATACAGAAGAATAATAAGTATTAGCTATTTGGTAAAAGCCAAATGCTAGGTCGTTATAAGGGCCAACCCACTCCGACGCATCAATAGCACCACTTTGCAGTGAAGAAAAAATTTCGCCGCCAGTTAAATTTACTGGAATGGCTCCCGCTCGCTTAAGTACTTCGCCACCGAGGCCAGGAATGCGCATTTTCAAGCCTTTAAGGTCTTCAATGCTATTAATATCCTTTTTAAACCAACCCGCAAATTGTGCTCCTGAGTTACCGCCAGCAAATGGCACAACACCAAAAGGCTTGTACAATTCCTGCCATAACTCTAGCCCACCACCATAATGCAACCAGGCATTAAATTCAGTTGCAGTCATACCAAAGGGAATAGCGCTAAATATTGGAGCTGCCGGCATTTTACCTTTCCAATAATAAGCACCACTGTGCCCCATTTGTGCAGTGCCTTGAGACACTGCATCAAATACCTCAAAGCCAGGCACTAACTCACCGGCACCATAAACTTTTACCTTTAATCGGCCATCGCTCATTTCAGCAACATACTCGGCAAATTTTTCAGGCCCTAAACCCAAGCCTGGAAAGTTTTTTGGCCATGAGGTGACTAGTTTCCACTGATATGTTTTTGCTGGCTCTGCTGATGTTGCGACATCACCCTGCTGTTGTTTATCCCCACAACCTACTAACGAGACCAGTATTAATGCACTGCAAGTAAGTGCTTTTAATAATCTATTTTTCATCTAGTTTCCTTCCTTTTGTTAGCCATATATTTTCGAGGGTAGCCACGTCACTATAGACGGCCAATACGCTAATGCGATCAACAATGCTAATTGCATCAATATAAACGGGATAACCCCGCGATAAATTGCAGCGGTTTTAACGGTTTTATCCGCTACGCCCCGCAAATAAAACAAAGCAAAGCCAAACGGCGGTGTTAAAAATGAGGTTTGCAAATTAATTGCTATCATAATGCCTAACCAAATTGGGTCTAATCCCATCGCTAATAAAATGGGGGCAACAATTGGCACAACGACGAAAGTAATCTCAATAAAGTCTAATATAAACCCTAATAGAAATATCACTAACATAACGATTAAGGTTGCACCTACAACACCACCAGGCATCTGTTCAAAAAATCCTTGAACTAAATCTTCACCGCCAAACCCTCTAAATACCAGAGAAAACAAGCTGGCGCCGATTAAAATCAAAAAGACCATCGACGTTATCTTAACGGTACTTTCCATAACAGCCTTCAAGTTAGTCCGAGATAACTGCCCCTGAAATACTGCTAATAACAATGCGCCCATCGCACCAACACCTGCAGCTTCGGTAGGTGTTGCATAACCAAGTAAAATTGAACCTAATACCGCTAGAATTAAAATCATCGGAGGAATTAGCGCACTAAACATTACTTTGGTTAAAGAACGGTTTTGAAGAATTTCATTGGTATCATCAATCGTTAAAGGAGGAACTTGCGCGGGTTTGATTGCGGCATAAACAACACAATAGATTAAATACATCACTACCAAAATTAGCCCAGGAATTAAGGCGCCAGCAAACAAGTCACCTACTGAAACGGTTTCAGGACTAAAAATCCCCATTTGTAACTGAGCTTTTTGATAAGAACTCGATAACACATCACCTAACAGCACTAAAGCGATCGATGGTGGAATTATTTGTCCTAAAGTTCCTGTTGCACAAATGATGCCCGTCGAAAACTGTTGGTTGTACCCCCGCTTTAACATAGTCGGCAATGATAACAAGCCCATAGTGACTACAGTTGCACCAACTATTCCGGTACTGGCCGCTAATAACATACCGACCAATGTAACCGAAATCCCTAATCCTCCTTTAAAACGACCAAACAATACCGCCATTGCGTTAAGTAAGTTTTCAGCGATTTTTGAACGCTCTAACATTGCGCCCATAAACACAAAAAGAGGCACAGCCAGCAAGGTTTGATTATTAATAATGCCGAAAATGCGATTAGGTAATGCATGTAAATATGACAGTTCAAAAATACCAAAAACAGCGCCAGCGCCTGCAAATATCAATGCAGTGCCCGCTAATGACAATGCCACTGGATAACCCAGCAGCAACACCAAACAAACAACAACAAACATGAGTAGAGAAAGGTACTCCATTAACCATTCCCCTTAACTTGATATATAACAATAAGATTTCGGCCAACTTCGGCAAGGCCTTGTAAACTCAGTGTAACGGCCAACAATATTAACAGCGACTTACTAAGATAAACCAAGGGCAATCCACCTGCTTCACCAGACTTTTCCATGATATGCCAAGATGCAGCAACATAATCCCAACTTAAAAAAGCGATAGCAAAACAAACAGGAAACAATAGAAACAAGGTGCCAAACAAGTCAACAAACGCTTGGTTTTTCTGAGAGAATTTTTGATAAAAGATGTCGACACGAACGTGGCCATCAGCTTTTAATGTGTATGCTGCCCCGAGCATAAAAACAAAACCGTGAAAATAAAGTACAGACTCCTGCATGGCAATCCAACCAAGATTAAAACCATAACGAAGTACTACGATTAAAAAGCTGACAATAACCATAACCAAGGTAAACCACATAATAGTTTTACCGGTTAGTTCAGTCACTTTATCTATGCGCTTAACAAATTTATCAAGCCATGACAAAGGCATAGAAACACCCTGTTGTTTTATTATTAGCTTTACAGCTTAACAAGCTTTTTTAAAAGTGAAAATAAAAAAGCCACAAGATATTCTCAACCTTGTGGCTTTTCAGTTTAAATTCAGTTGATGGCGTATTACAACTAAGCGCGTTGTTCTCCTTTTGAGCCACCTAGGCATTTTGGTGATAACGGCGTGTTGTCTGCGTAATATTCAATCCATTCTTTTTCAGTGTAGGTATGTAATGCCAACGCATGGATATGTTCTGCTAGTTCCTCAGATAAGATCGCATTTACCGCACGATGACGTTTGATTAAGCGTTCACCTTCAAAATTTGGAGATACGATGATTACTTTGAAATGAGATTCACTACCTGGCGCCACATTATGTTGATGACTTTCATTGATGACATCAAGGTGAATGGGAGAAAATGCCGACAAGAGTTTTTCTTCAATGACAGCTTCAATACTCATAAAAGGTTCCCTTGTTAGTTGATTTTATGTTTGTGTTATAAGGCTAAGTCTAGATGTAAATTACACTATAGCCATCTGTCTAGACGGCCAAATTATCCTATTTTTCACTAAGCCTTTGCCAGTAAAAATAAAATTTATTTTAAAATTTTTCTAAAGGTCAAATTGATACGATAAGGCGCCATTTGCCTAGACTTCAAAACAGCATGCTGCCAAAAACTTTGAGTTTTTCCTTTCATTATCAACAAACTACCACTAGGCAACTTGAGTTTGAATTTTTCACCTGATTGTTTGTGCTTCATGTGAAAATACCGCTCAGCTCCCAAAGATAAAGAGGCTATCACAGGTTCAGGCCCTAATTCAGGTTCATCATCACTATGCCAACCAACTGAGTCATGGTGATCACGATAACAATTTGCCAAAACCGAATTAAAAGACGCCTGACTTTTTTCACTGATAACATGCCTCAATGCCAATAATTCATCGTTCCACGGCTGAGGGTTTAACTTTAAATTAGAATATTGATAATCCGTTCCAGCATCACCATACCATGCTTGAAGCCTGGGAATATCAATCAAGCGCCCATACATGTATAGCTGGTCTTGGCGCCACTGAATTTTCTCATACAAGGTATTAGCCAGTACTTTACTTTCAGCAAAAGCAATAAAATTTGGGTAAAACACTAAGCTTGCATCAGGAAGAGGAATGTTAATAACAAAAACCCATATTGATATAGAGACCTGAGCAGAATTTTGGCACAATACAGCTCTTGCATCCAGCGTCACATAAGCCCTAACATCTATGCAAAGCCCTTTTATTGTAAATGATCAACCTTTGTTTTTAACTCGCTTTCCTGCAAATCAAGTCACTCGCAGTTTACAAGCGTGGGATTCAACCGACGAATATTTAGTAAATTACGTCAATGAATCACAAGTTATTGACTCATCAAAAACCATACTTGTTTTCAACGATAGCTTTGGCGCTTTGTCGTTGAGCTTTCCACAATCGAAGGTTTTTAGTGTTACTGACTCTGTTGTTAGTCAGTTCGGGTTAAAAGCGAATGCCAAACAAAACAATCTCGATGTCTCAAATCTGACTTTGTTAACGAGCCTTGATACATTGCCTGATCAGGTTGATGTGATCGTATTTAAGATCCCAAAAAGCAAACAATTATTAGAAGAACAGTTATCAGCTATTCGGCAGCAATACGGCTGTACTGCTGCTTTTATCGCCGGCGATAAAGCAAAAAACATTCACTCTTCTACTTTAGCGATTTTTGAAAAGCGTCTTGGTACCACAACAACGTCTCTAGCAGTTAAAAAAGCTAGGCTGGTTTTTTGCCAACTCGACGCTCCAATTGCTCAAACGAATATTCCACAGTTTAAACAGTGGCAAACAGATGATAAAAAGTATCAAGTATTTAACTACAGCAATGTATTTGCCCGTGACAAATTGGATATAGGTGCTCGATTTTTTATTGAACACTTACCGACACTAAGACCTAATCAACATGTTATTGACCTTGGTTGTGGAAATGGCGTTTTGGGCCTGTACTTATTGCAACAACAACCAAGTATTCAGCTTACACAAGTTGATGAATCCTTTATGGCGGTAGCCTCAGCACAAAAGACACTTGAGTTTAATTTTCCAGAACAAGCATCACAATTTAAATTTGTTGCCAACGACTGTTTAACTGGCTTTGAACCTGATTCTGCCGACCACATTGTTTGTAATCCTCCTTTTCACCAGCAAAATGCTGTGACCGATCATATTGCATGGCAAATGTTTAAAGACAGCTATAACGTATTAAAAAAAGGGGCAAAACTCACTATTGTTGGTAATAGACAACTTGGATACCATATTAAGTTGAAACGAATTTTTGGTAACAGTAAGCTAATTGCCAGTGACAAAAAGTTTGTTATTTTAACCGCTAAAAAATGAGAATCGTTATGCCCCTAAATAAAAAACTCATCCCTACCGTTCTTGTTAGTGCTGTAACCTTATTCGGCTGTAGCCAAAAACCAAGCCAAATGATTATCGCTCCCGATGTCCGTACAGTAAGCAGTAATGCCTTTGCAGGCTTTAGTGCCAAAGTATCGGTTGAAGATCTCAGAACTCACTTACACATTATAGAAATAAAAAAAGAAGACAAAGCATCACACTTAGTTAGCAATGCAAACGATTTTGCTATTGCGATTGAGCAGCAACTTACTCAGGCATTAAAATCGAATCAGCTGCAGATTTCTCCTAGTAACCAACAAACTTTTGCGGTGACCATAAATCAAGCTTATGTCAAGGTGGCTCAATCTTTATCACGATATAAGGCAAATAGTCGACTCACTCTAACGGTACAGGTTAAAAAAGGTGAGTCTACTTTAACCAAAACGTTTAATAGTAAATCGTCTTCAGAAGGTTTATTGGCAGCAGATATCGCAGTGCTTGAGCGTGACTTTAACCAGCAACTTGGTAACTTAATCTCTCAAATTGTTGGCGACGTTGAAATTCATCAGTTTGTGAGGTCTTAACAGCAATGAAAAAATGGTTTTTGTTATTGGCTATGCTTTGGCAGACAAGTTTTGCACAACAGGCCGCTATTGATCCTAATAACCTTTATCCGCAAGTGAAGTTTGAAACCTCAATGGGCGATATTATTGTCGAGCTCGACCGTATTAGAGCACCACTAACCGTAGACAATTTTTTGCAGTATGTCGTTAGTGGTGAATATGACAATACTGTTTTTCACCGAGTCGTGACAGACTACGTGGTTCAAGGCGGCGGTTACAATACCGAATTAGAGGCCAAAGACATTAAAAGTGCAGTGGTCAATGAATCAGGTAACGGGTTAAAAAATGAACTTGGTACTATAGCAATGGCCAGAGAAAATAAACCACACAGTGCCAACCGTCAGTTTTTTTTCAACGCCGCCGATAACAGCAACTTAGATCCGGGAAGAAGTTGGGGCTATACCGTTTTTGGCGCAATTATCGAAGGCGAAGCCGTCATGGAAGCCATGGCAAAAGTGAAAACGGATTTTAATGGTAGTTTAGGTTGGGAAGATGTACCGATTGAACCTATCGTGTTAAAAAAAGCAACTTTGTTACCTGCTCAATAAGCTGTAAGCCACTAAAACTGCGTCGGTTATTGGCGCAGTTTACAATTTTTGTACAAAAAACTCACTTTTCAACTTTGACAGATTCTACTTTCTCACCGATAACTAATAGTAATACCAACTCGGTTAAATAGTTGGTCACATAGCAGGCCTGCCTAAAAATAACTACCCGCCTTGCTCAGCTAAAAACACTAAATAAAAGCGCTAAATAACGTATTACGATTAATGTAAGAGTTTTGGGGATGAAGATGATCATTGAGCAGTTTATCAATGAAAAAATCGTTCAAACCAGTGCCTATGTCAAAGCTGTTATTGAACATGACATTCATTACACTGAGTTAGATCGGTTTGTTGAAGACACTATAGAGGAATGGACCTTAATACCTGTTACCGATGAGACACCCGGTAGCGCTAAAGAACGTGTGTTTTGGCATCTTATTCACGAGTTTTCGTTGTACGGCAGCCAGGCTTTAATCAACAATCTTTTTTTCCAAAGTGAAATAAAAACCTGCATCGACTTTTTTGACGATAGAGGTAGCTACCCCATTGATTGTATAGGGTGGCGCCCGTTGCATTAATCACAGAACGTGAAGGTAAAAAGTACTTCTGTCTATCAAGATTAACTGTTACCCTCGGCTTGGTCATTCAATAAAAACGATATGCTTGAGCTGTGCAGACAATAAAATCAACACTCCAATACTTTAAAAATAAAAAACTGTTAACCATCTTCTTTTTTGGTGTTGCTAGTGGCTTTCCTTGGGTGATGATAGGCTCAGCCATGACAGGATGGCTAAAAGATGAAGGTTTAAGCCGCTCAAGTATAGGGTTGTTTGGTCTGATCTTTGCCATGTACAGCATTAACTTTTTATGGTCGCCTCTTGCCGATCGACTCCGTATTCCTCTACTTACCCAAAAGTTTGGTTTAAGACGAAGCTGGATCATGTCGACACAGTTGCTCATTGTTTTATGTGCCTTTCAACTGAGTTTTTTCAGCCCTGAAAACCAATTACATCTGATGGCGTTGTTTGGTCTATTTATTGCCATTGCTGGGGCGACTCAAGACATTGCCATAGACGCTTATAGAATCGATATTTTATCCGATCAAAATAGTGAAGCCATGGCTGCAGGTTCAGCTATGGCAACATCAGGCTGGTGGACAGGATATGCAGGTCTTGGCAGCATTCCTTTTATTCTAGTAAGTCGTCCAGAGTGGCAATGGCATGAAGTATTTATTGTACTTGCAGTTATCATGGCAGTTTTAATGATTACCGCATTTGTTGTCTCAGAGCCTGCTTCAAATAGAGCTAAAGTCCTTGATAACATCCAACAAAATTTTGTTAATGTATTGCCTAACCATACTTTAGCGTCTTATAAAGTGGTTTTGATTATTCCAACCATCATCGCAACTATTGTTTATGGTAACATCGGCTACCCTGGCCTGCCTGAATCACTAAAAGATTATCGATTTGCTCTATTAACTTTTACAATTGTCGGCTTAATTGCCTTATTGATTAAGCAACTTATTTCGTTAAACAGTCAAATTGCTCAGCAAATTGAACGTAAAACTCTATCTTCGACTGAACCAAAACGAATTCATAGACTTACGGCTTGGTTATTGACCACTATGGCAGCGCCGATCCAAGAGTTTTTTCAACGAAATGGTGTACGACTGGCGCTATCAATTTTGATGTTTATATTTCTCTTTAAACTTGGTGAAGCCTACTTAGGCAGAATGTCTATCGTGTTTTATCGGGAAGTTGGTTTTAGTAATGAAGATATCGCTTATTATTCCAAGCTAATTAACTGGGGAACTACCATAGTGTTTTCACTTATCGGTAGTGTATTCACCATTAGGTTTGGTATTTTAAAAGGCTTATTTATTGGTGGCATCGCTATGTCGGCCAGTAATTTATTGTTTGCCGCTATGGCAATGGTTGGGCCAAATAAAGCGCTATTTGCCGTTACTGTTTTTGTTGACGGTTTTACATCTGCATGGGGATCTGTGGCATTTGTTGCTTTGTTATCTGTGCTTTGTAATAAAACCTTTACCGCAAGCCAATATGCTTTAATGGCCTCACTAGGTACCTTTGGCAGGGTAATGTTAGGCTCTTATTCAGGTATTTTTGTCGACTGGCTAGACGGTAATTGGGCTGCGTTTTTTGTGATGACCTCACTAATGGTGATCCCAAGCTTGTTATTTTTATACTCGATAAGAAAGCAGCTAACGCGCTTAATTGAACAACAGCAAACTTGACCTTAGCCTAAGCCAAGGTCAGCTCAACGTCTTTATGTTCTGCGCTTTTATCAAACTCCAGTAGGAAGTCTGTACACTGCATGGCGTTACCAGGGCGGTTGTAATAATAGCCTTGGTAAACAAAACATCCTTTGTCCGATAAAAATTCAACTTGGGCATGTGTTTCAACACCTTCCGCCACGACCGAAATATCTAATGCTTTGGCCATGGCGATAATTGTGGTTACTAACTGACACTGCTGAGCATTTTTTGGCACCTGTTTGATGAAAGAACAATCAATTTTTAACGTATCAAAAGCTAACTGTGATAAATAGCTTAAGGACGAATAACCAGTACCAAAATCATCAATAGAAGATTTAACACCAAGAGCTCTAATTTCAGCTAACATTCCCGAAGCATTTTTCATGTTTTGAATAAAACATCCTTCGGTGATTTCTAATTCAAGCAAATGCGGCGGTAAACTTGAATGCTCAAGTGCTTGCTGCACTGAATACACTAAGTCGTGATTAAAATGTAGTGCTGAAATATTGACTGAAATAGGACCACACTCAACTCCGGCATCAAGCCATATTCTGCGTTGTTGACAGGCAGTGTTTAACACCCAAGTATCAATATCAACAATCAATCCTAGCTCTTCTGCCATTGGAATAAATTGAGCGGGAGATACTCTTCCTAATTCACTATGGTTCCATCTTACCAGCGCTTCTATACCTACAACTTCTTGAGTTTGATGATCCACTTTACTTTGATAATGCAGCTCAAATTCATTCTTTTTCAGAGCTATACGCAGACAATTTTGCATTATCAAACGTTCCATTGACACGATATTCATCTCGGGTGAATACAATTGAAATGAATTTCTGCCATTATCTTTGGCTTTGTACATAGCAATATCAGCATGTTTCAGTAATGCGTCAGTGGTTTCGCCATCGTCAGGGTAAATCGCTACACCAATAGAAGAAGTAACATGTAATTCACGAGAGCTCAGTTCATAAGGCTCACATAATACTTTGGAGATACGCTCGGCAACTTTAACGATATCTTTTACTGAATTCATCTCTGTTAATAAGATAACAAATTCATCACCACCAAATCGTGAAACAGTGTCCCCCTCTTTAATACAGGCTTGTAATCTTTCTGCTGTTACTTTTAACAACTCATCACCCATTTTGTGGCCTAAGTTGTCATTGATTTGTTTGAAACGATCCAAATCCAAAAACATTGTCGCAACTAGCTGATGGTTTCTATGTGCGGTTGAAATAGCAACTTCGAATCTATCATTAAACAAGCGTCTATTAGGTAAGCCTGTTAACTCATCAAAAAATGCCAACGCATGAATTCGTTTTTCATTGAGCTTTCTTTCAGTGATATCACTAAAAATAGCAGCGTAATATTCTTGAGCATCTTCATATTCAGGTTCAGCTAGTCGAACTATGGTTAACCATTCAGAATAGGTATCACCATTTTTCTTTTTATTTAATATCTCACCTTGCCACATTCCGTTGTCGGTGATGCTTTGCCAAAGCTTTTTATAAAACGCGCCATTGTGTTTTCCTGAACTTAATAAACTGGCATTTTTTCCTATTGCTTCTTTGGCGCAATATCCGGTTAACTGTGTAAATGCTGGGTTTACCGATAAGATCGTGCCAGCCCGGTCGGTTACCATGACACTATCAAGCGACGCTTCAATGATTTTTTCGGCAAAAGAAAGGTGTTTACGTGATTCTTTAAGCGCAGAATCTCTCTCGCTTAAAACTGACTCTAGCTTTTGGATGTAAGCAATCTCCATGTCAGATAAAATGTGCTGTAGTGATAATATTCCTACAATGTTGTCTTTATCATATACCACTAAATGGCGAACACTATGCTGTTTAATAACGGTATAGGCATGATATAAAGAATCATTGATATCAATGGTCAGTAATGGATGGGCCGCATGATGCCAAGCACTTCTGCTGCCTTGCTTTTCAGCAATCAATCTCAACAAATCACGTTCAGTAATTATGCCATAATCGCCATTGCAGGTATTGTGAATAATGGCTGACGTGCTGTGATATTCAGCCATTTTATTGGCAACAAATTGCACATTTTCAGTACCGTTTACAATTGGTACTCGCGGGTTAAAGTTATCTTTAATTTTTCTTAATTGTAAATAGCGCTCAATACCCTGCTTTTTAATCACATCAGTTTGGCTAGTGATGCCTATAGGTGAGTTGTTTTCGTCAACCACCAATAAATGTCTGACTCGATGACGGTGAAACGCCATTATAATTTCCTGAATGGGTGTTGTTTCTCTTATCGAGATCACAGGAGAACTCATATAGTTGCTAATAGGTGCATCAAAATCATCACATTGCGTAAATGAAATTTTAGTACTGTCAGCTTCAGTAAAAATACCGACAATATCATCACCAGATTGAATGAGTATTGAGCTAGTTTTACGAGACTTCATCAGCTTTGCAGCTTGATGTGTTGCAGTTTCAGGTGCACAAACAAGCAGATCTCTATTGGTAATTTGTGACGCATAAACAACGGCATTTGCCATAACCAAATAAGCTCCTACAACGTGCTCATAAAAACAGGCTGGCTATAGTATAAAAAGTTGGCAATTTGTTTATTGCGCTAGATCAATATTCATCTTGGCGGTTCCAACTATAGTGTTAATTTAGGCAAATCGATTATCTAATTTTAATAACGTCTGCAATAATTCAACGCTCTTGGGCAGATATAGCAATGAACATCGGTATTTACTCGTTTGGCGTCAGGCAAAGTATTAAACCGTTCAAACTCCACTTAGTGCATTGTTAAGTAAAATACTCTAAGATGAAAAACATAAATATCAGTGATGTATAACAAATATGATCAGATTATTTTTTCTTCTTCCCATAATCATGTGTGCAATTTGGTGGTGGTTTTTGAACGCAAAAGGCTATTCAGTTAAAGATGGTTTCAAGGGGTTTATGTATATTCTGGCGTTTAACGCAGTGGTTATTGTTTTTTTTGTGGTGATGATTTTTGTGACCCATCAATAAAAAAAGCCTGCTAATGCAGGCTTTATAAACTTCATATTTTTTAGAAGATAGAACGGAAAGAAGAACGCCCACTTCTGCGTTTAGAACGACGATTTCTCATACGACTATGCAGTTCACGACGTTTGGCATCTAACCAATCTTCTGTTGTTATCACACTGTCGCCAGCACGTTCTTTTTCACGCTCACGGTATGCACAAAATTCGTTAAAGGCATCAATATCGTCAGTTAACTCTTCTGCAACCAATTCAATCATGATCGCATCATCTAAAAAGCCTAACGCTGGAATATGATCTGGTACTAAGTCTTCCGGATCACTGAAATATGCCAATGCAGCTAAAACATCTGAGCGCTCTTCATCAGGAATTTGCCACTCACTGTCTTCAATCATCGCCACTAAAGTTTCAAGCTTTTTAATGCGCTCGCTAACAAAAACTGGTACATCTGATTTAACATCTGCACTTAGTTTTTTAGCATTGTCTAAAATTTCTTTTTCGCTTAACGACTTAGCACCTTGCTGTGCTTTTTTCATAACACCACGAAAATGCTCAATATCTGAATCTGACAATTCAAACGTCACTTCAAAGGCCATTATAATTCTCCTACCATTTGGCTTTCTGTGTGAAACTTAATTCACTTAAAGGTAACAGAAGTAATTGGTTTCATCACTAAAAACCTGAATTATTTTTATATTTATACATACTCATATTCTCTATAGCTTGTTAAAATGCATCAAAATAACAAAAATACTCACCGTTCATGGAACCTAAAAACGAGCTGACAAACATACATATTAATACGGAAATAGAAGCGTCTGCATTAATCTCACCAGAGTTGAATCAAAAAAAGCAGTGTGAAAATTGTTATTCGCCTGTTGAAGGGCCATTTTGTGCTCAATGTGGCCAAGAAGTAGAATCAACGTTAAAATACTTTTGGACTGTTTTGCTACATGTGCTAAATGATATTTTTAGTTTTGATTCGCGCGCTAACAGAACGCTTTTTCCTTTGCTATTTCGACCAGGTTTTTTAACTAATCAATACTTTCAAGGTCACCGTGTTCATTATGTTCCGCCAATCAGGTTATACCTGTTTATTAGTATTATCTTTTTTATATCCCTGAAATTTTCTACCTCCACAGGGTTGGAGATTGAGCACGTTAAAGAGGTGGAAAGCTTAACAAAGGAGGTGGATAAAATAGCTGCTATTTATAAACAGAGTGACGTAGAAAATAGTCAAGAGAAATTAGTCTTGCTCAGCTCATTCAACAGCAAGTTAGCAGAAATCAAGCAAAGGGACTCAATCAATAATAATGCATACGAAAGTTTAATCTCCGAATTGGTAGCTCTAGAGAGCAAGTTAGTTTCAGGTCAGTTATTGTCAATAAAGGAATCTGAGAAATATGAAACCTTAAACACTAAATGGCAAAATATCCAAGTAGGAAAAGCAGAGCTATCGCCTGAGCGTGGTATTAATTTTAGTAATAACCCAGATGGCACATTTACCTTTGACTGGTTAACACCAAGTGCTAATGCAAAATTAGAACAAGCAACAAGCTCAATTGAACAAAAGGTTAAGAGTTCATCATTTGATCAGTTGTTTGAACAGGCACTCGATAAGTTTCCGCAATTAATGTTTATATTATTGCCGTTATTCGCGTTAATACTCAAAATAATGTATTTGTTTTCTAAGCGGTTGTATTTAGAACACCTTACCGTCGCCTTACACAGCCATAGCTTTATCTTTTTAGCCTTATTAGTAGCTGAACTGCTTGATTTATTGACGGACTATAGCGCCAAAAACTTGCCGTCAGTACAGCCAATTTTGGATAATTTAGTTGTCGTGATTTTAGTGTGGGTTCCCATTTACCTATTTATTATGCAAAAGCGCGTTTACAAACAAGGCTATTTTTTAACCGCAGTGAAATATAGCTTCATCGGTATTATATATACCATATTATTATCCATTGCGTTTTTAACTGCCTTTATTTGGGGCGTTGCCGACCTACCAAGTTAATTAAATATAAAACAGCGTTGTATCATTAGACATGACGCTGTTTTACATTATTTGCATACCAAATAGCTGGGATAATCACCAAGACAGATAAAAATAACAAAGCCCATGGGTATAAATGATTAAATAAGCTTAAATTAATGAGCTGTGCCGCGGCATCATTATTCACTTCACTAGCATAGGCGATTCGACCTATCGCTGCGTTGTTTGCTATCGAAAAACCATCACTTAAAGCACTTTGCCAACCCAAAGCAGATAAAGAGCCGTATGCCTTAAATGCGATAGCAGAAGCGCCAAGACCTAACGCTCCTATGGCAACTGTACCTAAACTTAAAACACCTAAACTTACGGCGCCAATACTGACGACGCCAACAGACAAAATACCGACACTTATCGGAGCAATAGCGACTCCGCCCCAAGCAAATAATAATCCGTGAGCGTATGTTCCACCTGCGATCCAGGCAAAAGTTGGTTTATCTGTTACCTCGTGCAAGCCAAAGTGGATATGAACCAGAGGCACACCTAATAAGGAAAATGAACTTTTATAATATCGTTGCTCAGCTTGCTCTGTATCGATTCCCTTATCAAAAGCTTCAGGGTGAAAAATTCGTTCTTGGGCTCTTAAGTTTTGTATTGCTGCAAAAACATGTTTTACCAGTAATAGATAACCGACCACAAACAAACATACCAACAGTTGGGACAAGGTGGCGTAAGTGCTAATAAAAGATTGGTGCGCCAATGCTATATATTTTAATGCCATCATGCCCACGACAAAAACCAATGCAACAATTATAAACAGCGAAACACTTTTTTTAGTTAGCTGCTTTTCCCGCAACGTCCTAGATTGCGCAAGGCTTGCCTGCAAGCCAAAATATGAACTGATCAAACCAGACAATGATGCCAAAAGAGTGACAATTGAGGTGAATTTAAATAAGTAACTAACTTTCGCAGCGCTGGTGCCAATCGCAGTAGATTTTAACCCAGGAGCAATATCACTGATCATGACCATCACACCAGTAGTAAAGGCTTCACCTGGTTTTGTATTTTTTAAACCGTCTTCGATAAATTCGGTCATTGCTTCTTTTAGCTGCGCTCGACCTCTGGACAACCGCTGTTTTACCGTATCTTTGGTCAAAGAAAGCTCTTCGGCTACCTTGTCAATTGACTGATTTTCACGATAAAAAAGAATTAATGGCTCTTTATAGTTATCGTTCAGACCATCGAGAAATTTCCACAATAGTACTTGATGTTGTTCGTCAATAATGTGTGGTTCTATTTCATGCTCATCAGCAGCGTCATGCTGCTCAATATCAACAGCTCCAGACATGACTTGATGTCGCTCTTTTCGATGAAAATGACTTAATTTAAAACGTAAAATTCCACAAAGCCAAGCTCTGAGCTTCTCAGGCTCTTGAAGTGAAGCAAGTTTTTTCCAAGCTTCAATAAAGCTCTCCTGTGCGATGTCTTCACTTTGCTTAATATCTCCCAAGGCGGCATAAGCAATCGAACACAATAAATTTTGGTAGCGTTTAACTATTTGGCAAAACGCGTCTTTGTCACCACCCAGTGACAACGTTACTAAACTATCATCACTGTATTTTTCTCTGGTCAAATAAGATTTAAAAAACTTCATGTCGTTTCAATTTTTGTGGATTTATTAATAAGTGCCAAACCTTAGCCAAAGGTGACAAAAATAATTAACTAAAAACTTTTCCAATATTTGTCACCTTATTTTTCTATCGGGCACTTATTTATCAAACCTTCAATCAATAACGCTTTTAAACGTCAGGAGAATAAAATGAAGTTTATTAAAACCATATCAAAACGAGTAGTTTATATCACATCAATGCTTGCATGCATTAGTGTAAGCTCAATAGCCTTTGCATCAATATTGCCAACAGTAGTCGATGACTTTAGCCATGCTACAAATAATAGTTTAGGTATACCCAGACTATACATAGATGATTCAAGTGCTGGTGGCAAAACTAAGACAGAACACACTTTTCAACAAGGAAGCCTTAATATTACTGGCAAGATAACTCCCGCAAGAGGACAACCTGGTTGGTCTAGTACCGTATTACCATTAAGTATTGATAATAGCATGCAAGATGCCAGTAAATTTACAGGAATTAAGCTAAAAGTAAAATTGCGCAAAGGTATGTTATCAGTGTCAGCAAATAGTAGTGAAGTCACAAATTTTGACTTTCATGCAGCACCAATTGTAATAAAGCCTGATAACACCTTTCATGAAATTACCATCCCTTTTAATACCATGAAAAGAGCTTGGTCAGAACAAACAAAATTAAACACCTCAACCTTAATCAGTATAAGTATTGTCGCCTTTGGCTTACAACCGTCTGATTTTGATTTCGATATAGCAAACGTAAGTTTTTATTAAAGATTAGGTGCCAGTATTTTACTGCTGGCACTTGGTTGACCATGCTAGGTAACATTTCAAATGAATATAAAACATTCAACCAATCATAATTCCCCAAGGTTACACTACCTTGATGCCGTTAGAGCGTTTGCCTTATTACTTGGCATTGTTTTTCACGCGAGTTTATCTTTTATGCCGATTTTTATCGGTTGGGCAGTAATGGATATATCAACAAGTGATTTTGTTACTTACTTTATCCATTTAAGTCACTCTTTTCGTATGCCACTGTTTTTTATGCTCGCTGGATTTTTTAGCCATATGGCGATCAACAAAACTACATTGCAACATTTTGTTCACTCTCGTCTGATCCGCTTAGTCATGCCTTTTGTTATTGGTTGGTTTTTACTAAGGCCATTATTAGTGGCTGGCTGGGTTTTAGGGGCTGATAGCATGAAAGGCGATGTTGATTATCTAAATGCATTAAACCAAGCGTTTAATACCTTTTATGAATTACCAAGCAATCTGCTTATAGGTACTCATTTGTGGTTTTTGTATTATCTCATTTTACTCAGCGCATGTTTGACTATTGGCATCGTTTTATTCAACAAGATGCCAATAGTCGCCAAAAGTTTAACGCAACGATGTAATCGTCTATTGTCAACCGTAGAACATAATCCATGGATACTTAGCCTATTGCTATTTCCTACAGCAACGGTTTTGTGGTTAATGAATGCCTGGGGGTTAGACACACCCGACAAATCCTTAATGCCAAACTGGCCTGTTTTTGGCCTGTATGCACTTTTTTTTGGCTTTGGAATTATGTTGCATAACAAGCCCATATTATTAGAAAAAATTGTCAATGTCGGCAAAGCTAAGCTTTGTTTCATGCTTGTCACGCCATTGTTAAGTCTTTGGTTGGCTAGCTTTGAGGCAAATCCTATCTTCGGAAACTACTCGCTAACCAAGCTAGTATTTAGTTTTGGTTACGCGCTGATGATGTGGTCGCTGATCATCTTGAGTTTAAATTTGGGCAAAGCAATATTTACCAAACCGAATAAAGTAGTAAGGTACTTTGCTGATGCTTCATTTTGGCTGTACTTTATTCACTTACCCATTGTCATATTTTTGCAAGTGGCTTTTGCTGAATTAGAAATTTATTGGCTATTGAAGCTGCTTTTTATATCACTACTTACCGTGGCTATCTCACTGGTTTTATATGAACTGATAATAAAGACCACGTGGGTAAAACGTATATTCATACCAATTAAAAAAAATATTTGACCACTTAGCGAGAGTTAACAGGTTCAGAGGCAAGGCATTGATTGCAAAGAATGGTTATTCAGGAGAACCTGCTCCTGCGTTCTCTAATAAGCTACATCCCTGTAGCGTCTTTGTTAAAATCAATAACGCAGGCTATAAGCCTGTTAGACTCGCCCTTTGGGAACTCATTAGCACTCTGATAACATCTCTAAATAATCTAACCATAGAATGACTATGCTTAAATTATTTAGCTTGTTCTAAGCACGCTAATGAAGTTCTAAGTTGACCAAATATTTAATTCAATTGGTATTATTGGCAATAACAATGCAGGAGTTAAGTACAATAATGTTACTGCGCTTTAAAAATTGTTATTAGCGAAGTATAGACTAAACTTCGCATTGGTAATCAGAAACACAAAAGGCAACCATGCGGTTGCCTTTTCATTGTCTAAACCTTTATTTTTATTCAGCTAGCGGACGCATATGCGGGAATAAAATAACGTCTTTGATCGTCGGTGAGTCAGTAAATAACATCACTAAACGGTCAATACCAATACCTTCACCGGCTGTAGGCGGTAAACCATGCTCTAGTGCACGAATGTAGTCTTCGTCAAAGTGCATTGCTTCATCATCACCCGCATCTTTTTCTTCCACTTGCTTACGGAAACGTTCAGCCTGATCTTCAGCGTCATTAAGCTCAGAGAAACCATTTGCTAACTCGCGACCACCGACGAAAAATTCAAAACGGTCAGTAATAAACGGGTTTTCATCATTACGACGTGCAAGCGGTGATACTTCCCACGGGTATTCAGTGATAAATGTTGGTTGGTCCAATAAATGTTCTGCTACTTCTTCAAAGATTTCACAGATATATTTACCAGGGCCCCAAACTTTTGCAGCCTCACCTTCTTTAACGTGTACTTTTTTCGCTAATGCTTTAATAGCTTCAAAGTTATTTTCAGGATCACGCAACGCGGCTTCATCTTCAGCCGTAATCAGACCTTCTTTTGCGTATTGTAAGATTGCATCAACCATAGACAAACGTACAAATGGCTTACCAAAGTCATAGAATTTTTCTTCAATAACTTCACCTTCGTCATTTTTCACGGTGTTGCGAACTACGCTTGTGCCTAAAACGTCTTCGGCTACCGTGCGTAACATCTCTTCAGTTAGATCCATCAAGTCATGATAAGTCGCGTAAGCTTGGTAGAATTCAATCATAGTGAATTCTGGGTTATGGCGCGTTGATAAACCTTCATTACGGAAGTTACGGTTGATTTCGAATACACGTTCAAAACCACCAACCACTAAACGCTTCAAATAAAGTTCAGGCGCTATACGCATAAACATTTCTACGTCTAGTGCATTGTGATGTGTCACGAATGGCTTAGCCGATGCACCACCAGGGATGGTTTGTAACATTGGTGTTTCAACTTCCATGAAGTCACGTTCAGCCAGGAAACGACGGATACCTTCGACAATTTTTGAGCGAACTTTAAAAGTATTACGTGTTTCTTCATTGATAATTAAATCAACATAACGCTGACGATACTTAGTTTCTGTATCTTGCAAGCCGTGGAATTTTTCTGGTAATGGACGCAATGATTTAGTTAACAGGTGATACTCATCCATATTAACGTATAAATCACCTTTGCCAGACTTATGTAAAGTACCAGTCACACCAACAATGTCTCCAATATCCAATACACCCCACTTGGCTTTAATTTCTTTTTGGACATTTTTATCGGCATACGCTTGAATGCGGCCAGACATGTCTTGTAATACTAAAAATGGACCACGTTTTGCCATAATACGACCAGCAACACTGTAAACCGCAGTTTCAGTTTCAAGCGCTTCTTTTTCTTTCTCACCGTGTGCAGCTTGTAAATCAGCTGCATAGTGTTTTCGATCAAACTTATTTGGGTGCCCGTTGGCTGAACAGTTTTCTCGAATCTGCGCTAATTTGCCGCGACGTTCGGCAATCAATTTGTTTTCGTCTTGAATTTGCTCTGTCATTTGACTTCTCAATTGGTGGCTAAAGTTGCTCGATTTTAACGAGCGTTAAAAAATGGTTAATATCGCGAGCATAATCGCGAACAATTCACCATGCAATCATCCTATTAGATTGATTTTTGCATGGTTATGCTAAGTTACAAGCCCGACTTTAAACTGGCTTCAATAAATTTATCCAAATCGCCATCTAATACGGCTTGGGTATTTCTGTTTTCTACACCTGTGCGTAGATCTTTAATACGACTATCATCAAGAACGTAAGAACGGATTTGACTGCCCCAACCTATGTCGGATTTTCCGTCTTCTAATTCTTGCTTACTTTCGTTTTGCTTTTGAATCTCCATTTCGTAAAGCTTAGCTTTTAACAGCTTCATTGCTGTTGCGCGGTTTTTGTGTTGTGACCTATCACTTTGACACGAGACAACAGCACCCGATGGAATATGAGTAATACGGATCGCAGAATCAGTTTTGTTTACGTGTTGTCCACCAGCACCTGAGGCACGGAACGTATCAACACGTAAGTCGGCAGGATTGATATCAATTTCGATATTATCGTCAATTTCTGGGTAAATAAACGCTGAAGCAAATGAAGTATGGCGACGACCGCTTGAATCAAATGGCGACTTGCGTACCAAACGGTGCACTCCTGTTTCCGTTCTCAACCAACCGTATGCGTAATCACCAGAATATTTGATGGTACAACCTTTGATACCTGCAACATCACCGTCGGTAACTTCGATCACTTCGGTTTTAAAACCATGTGCTTCACCCCAACGCAGATACATACGCATTAGCATCTCGGCCCAATCTTGGGCTTCTGTGCCACCAGAGCCAGATTGAATATCTAAATAACAATCTGCTGGATCTTGTTCGCCAGAAAACATGCGACGAAATTCAAGTTTTTCAAGGTTTTCTAATAAACCTGTGACTTCAGCTTGAGCGTCGTTAAAGGTTTCAAGATCTTCCTCTTCAACCGCTAACTCTACTAAACCATCAATGTCATCACAGCCTGACTCAAGTGTTTTAATCGTTTCAACAACAGCTTCTAGGCTTGCTCTTTCCTTACCAAGTGCTTGTGCGCGTTCAGGCTCATTCCACACATCGGGCAACTCTAATTCTCTGACAACTTCAACTAAACGTTCAGCTTTGTGATCGTAGTCAAAGATACCCCCTGAGCATCTCAGTACGTTCACGGATTTCTTTAATTTGATTTAGTACAGGATTGACTTCAAACATACTCAGTTTATTGCGCCTATATCGACTTGTGGTCAAAAATAAAATAGTCGCGCATTGTAGCGTAAAATATAGGGTAAATAAACGCTTACCAGTACAATAATTGCTTAAATTTTATCGCTTAATTTGGCGTCAAATATTCGATGATTAATTGTGCACTTTTTACGCCGCGAAACTCGTTAATATCAAGACGATATGCAGCGTGAATTTTACTTGCTTGAGTGTTTGGCCAAGATTGAATATCAACATTAAAAGCAATTGCATCAATGAGCTTGCCCTGCTTTTCTAGTTGCAGTTTTAAATGTTTATCCCCGACCAGTCGTTGTTGTTTTACTTCAAAAACATCATCAAACATTGGCTCAGGAAACGCCTGTCCCCATGGGCCACTAGCGCGGAGTAACTGAGCAAATTCAATGGAAAGTTCACTGGGTGTTAACTCTCCATCAGATAACAAGTTACCTTCAAGTTTATCGGGCGTTAGCCACTTACCGGCATATAGTTCAAACAATTGTTCAAATTGGTTAAAGTTAGCTTCTTCAATTGACAAGCCTGCCGCCATCGCATGACCACCAAATTTGATGATAATACCAGGGTGTTGACTATCTATGTGTTCAAGTAAGTCTCGAATATGTAACCCAGGAATTGAACGAGCGGAACCTTTAATTTCACTTGTACCTTCGTTTTTAGCAAAGACAATACTAGGACGATAAAACTTATCTTTTAATCGGCCGGCAACAATACCAATGACCCCTTGATGCCACTCTGGCTGATAAAGCGCAATCGCATTGGGCATGTTATCTTGATTAAACGCCAATTTTTTTAGAATATGTTCTGCTTCTTGTTGCATGCCTTGTTCAATTTCACGGCGAGACTTATTTAATGCATCCAATTCCATTGCCATTGCTCGTGCGGTCATTAAATCAGGTGCTAATAGGCAGTTTATGCCAAAAGACATATCGTCTAAACGCCCTGCTGCATTAATTCTTGGCCCTAAAGCAAAACCGAAATCACTGGCCACTAATTCACTTTGTTCGCGATTAGCTACTTCAATTAAAGCTTGAATACCCGGCCTAGTATGCCCAGCTCGAATACGTTTTAAGCCTTGTTCAACCAAAATACGATTGTTAGCGTCTAGTGGCACCACATCGGCAACAGTACCTAGCGCCACCAAATCAAGTAACTTTGCAAAATTAGGTTCAGCGATGCCTCGTGTTTGAAACCATGATAGTTCTCTTAGGTATTTGCGCATCGCCAACATAAAATAAAAAGCAACACCAACACCTGCTAGCGCTTTACTTGGAAAGTCACAACCATGTTGATTGGGATTAATTATGGCGTCAGCGTTTGGTAGACTGGCACCGGGTAAGTGATGATCGGTGACAATCACTTGCATATTTAGCGCTTTTGCTCGCTCAACCCCCGCGATACAACTAATGCCGTTATCGACTGTGATTAAAAGCTGAGCGCCTTGTTGATGAGCGATATCAACAATTTGTGGTGTTAAACCATAACCATATTCAAATCGATTCGGGACGATAAAATCATGGTTAAAACTGCCGAGCATAGTTAATGCTTGCATCATCAACGCAGTGCTGGTGGCGCCATCTGCATCAAAGTCACCCACAATACAGATTTTTTTGTCCTGTAATAACGCTTGATGTAGAACCTGACAACCAAGCATCAAACCTGATAGCGACTCCACAGAGGCTAATCGCTCTACCCTGAGAGCTAATTCATCTGCATGCAACACACCTCGTGTTGCATACATTTGTTTTATTTTAGGATGTAATTCAGTAGGTAAAAAACTGTCGTCTACTAACGCTCTTCGTTGTATTGTTTTAATCATTGTTATTTGAGCTAAAACCTTGATTAACTTTCTTCAGCCAGACTTTGTAAAATTTTAAGTAAATCTTGAGGCTGACGATATCCTGGCAACATAAAACCATTGTCAAAAACAATCGCAGGTGTTGAATTCACACCAACTTGGCGAGCGAAATCAAATTCTTGTTCAAGTGGCTTATCACAAATGCGTTGTGCTACTGACGAGCCCGCTTTTGCTTTAGTTAATGCTTTGGCTGGATCTTCATGACACCAAATAGAGCGTAGATCTTTAAATCCGTCGGTTAACTGACCTCTATTATCTTTAACGCCAGCGCGAGGATAAGGTAAATAACGAACCGTGATCCCTAACTTGTTGTACTCATCCATTTGTTGATGAAGTTGACGGCAATAACCACAAGTAATGTCGGTGAATATAGTCACAGTAAACTTTTCATTTTTAGCAGGATAAACAATAAAATCCCCTTTAAATTGCTCTATCCCTTCAATTCTTAACTTAGCCAAAGCTTCTTCAGTATAATTGGTGACATTTTCACCTATACCGTACAATTTACCATGGACTAAAAACTCACCATCGGCACTGGTGTAAAAAATACCTTGGTTAGTAATCACTTCTAATAAGTTTTCCATCGGAGATGGTTTAACAGATTTAACCTCCAACCCAAGTAAGGCACCAATTTTAAGTGTTAATGCGTTTTTATCCAACGCAGGTTTTGCTTGCTCGGCATAAGAAAATGAAGACAAACTTGATAACAAAACTACACAAGATAGCGAGCGAAGCGCTTTTTTTAACAACATGATTAATCCAATTCCAACAGTTATGGCTTGCAGTTTACCATTAGCACAGCCGATAAATAAACGATGCTTTATCGCAAATAATGTAAATACTGTCTATTAGACCACCAAATTATCAATAAAATTGCAAGCGTCTTGGTTAGGCTTCTGGTAAACTTGCGCGCAATAAAACATCACCCTTAGTTGAGGAACCTCAGTTACCGATGAAAATAGGTTTATTTTACGGCTCTACTACATGTTATACCGAAATTGCAGCAGAAAAAATTCAACAAGCGTTAGCAGCTAAATTCCAAGTTGAATTGCACAACTTAAAAGATGTCAACATTGCTGAATGTGCCGAATATGACCTTCTAATTATGGGTATTTCTACTTGGGACTACGGTGAGCTTCAGGAAGACTGGGAAAGCCAATGGGCAGACTTAGCTAACGTTTCGTTAGAGGGCAAAATTGTTGCGCTTTACGGGATGGGAGACCAAATTGGTTACACAGATTGGTTTCAAGATGCGTTAGGTATGTTGAATGAAGTTGTTGAGCAACAAGGAGCATTTGTCATTGGGCGTTGGCCAAACCAAGGTTATGACTTTGCTCAATCAAAAGCTCTGATCAATGACAATTCGGAATTTGTCGGTTTAGCCTTAGACGAAGACAACCAATACGAATTAAGTGATGAACGCATAACTACATGGTGCAACAAAATCTTAGATGAATTATCAGAGATTTTAGAAGGTGTGTAACACACCACATAGTGCAAAATAATTTGCTTTAGCCAAACCTGTAGATTCCTTTTATAATTAGACACAATTTCCTATCTATGAACCAATTAATAAATATGTTTGAGCAGCTAGATTTAGATTCCGCCTTACTTGCAGGTGTAAAAGAATGTGGCTTTAAAAAGCCGACATCAATCCAATCACTTGTTATTCCAGAGGCGATGAGTGGCAAAGACGTTTTAGCTTCAGCCCCAACAGGGACAGGTAAAACTGCAGCATTTTTACTACCAGCAGCTCAACATTTATTGGATTATCCAAGAACCAAACCAGGTTTTCCTCGTGTATTGGTGTTAACTCCAACTCGAGAACTAGCCCTTCAAATCAGTGAACAAAACGAGAAACTGACTTCGTTCACACAAATCAAAACGGGTGTGATTACTGGTGGTGTTAACTACGGCAGTCATAAAGAAATTTTAACCTCGACAACCGATATGTTAATCGCAACACCAGGACGACTGCTAGAATACATTGATAACGAACAGTTTGACCCACGTGAAATTGAAATACTGATCCTTGATGAAGCTGATCGAATGCTCGATATGGGCTTTGCTGAAACCATTAACCGCATTGTAGGTGAGGCAAGGTGGCGCAAGCAAACTATGTTGTTTTCTGCCACATTAGAGGGCTCTGGTGTATTGAAGTTTTCCAAAGACTTGTTAAATGAACCAGTTTTTCTTGAATCTAATCCTTCCCGCAAAGAGAAAGGTAAAATCACACAATGGATTCATTTAGCGGATGACAAACAACATAAATTTAATTTATTAGCGCACCTACTAAAACAAGAGGAAGTAAAACGCGCTGTAGTTTTCGCCAATAAACGTGAAACAGTACAATATTTGTCGGGCAAATTATACGCTGAAGAAATTCCAGTCGCTTGGCTTGAAGGAAAAATGCCACAAGACAAACGAAATGCTGCCGTAGAACGAGTTAAAGATGGCAGTGTTAATGTATTAGTTGCTACCGATGTAGCAGCACGCGGTTTAGATATCGACGATATCACACATGTGATTAACTTTGATATGCCACGTAAAGCTGATATTTATTTACACCGTATTGGTCGCACTGGACGAGCAGGTAATAAAGGTATTGCGATTTCTTTAACAGAAGCTCACGATATGGCTGTCATTGGTAAAATTGAACGTTACTTAAATGAAAAGTTACCACGCCGCGTAATTGAATCATTACGCCCAAAAAACAAAGAAGCGCGTGTTGCGGTGAAAAAGCCTAAAGTGAAAAAAACAACAGCACAGAAAAAAGCGATTGCGAAAAAGCAACGCAAGCGTGCTAGCAAAAAGGCAAAATAATTTGAACAATTATACAATTTCTCTTGCGGTATATTTTTTTATCAGTAAAAATACCGCCTGATGAAATTGTATACTACATTTTCTGCTGAATTAACGACTAAAAAAGCATAAGATTACGCGCTAAACATACTGTGATTAAGGACTGATCCACACAATGCCGCATCCCACACTAAACGATCGTATTCGACTTCAAGCCAGTGACTGGATCAGTCGTTTAAACCGTGGGTTAACATCTGAAGAAAAACCTCTACTCATCGCTTGGATTAATCAAGATCCAAAACATCACGAAGCCATTTATAAAGTAGCAACTTTTTTCGATAACATCGCACAATTGGAAGAATTAAATGGTGTTTTTCCGCTACAGAAAAATAGAAGCTTTTGGTCACCAAGAATCATTTTATATACCTGTGCTGTATTATTAGCTCTTATTGCAACCATTTATAGCACTTGGTTATTTAGTATTAGCGCTCAAGAAAAGCCTTCAAGAATATTTGCCACTCAAATCGGTGAAAATCGGGTGTTTGCTCTACCTGATGGTAGCGATGTTATGTTAAATACCAATAGCCAAATTGAAGTATCTTTTACCGACAAGCAACGCCTTATAAAGTTACTTTACGGCGAAGCACAATTTAAAGTAGCCAAAAACCCCAATCGCCCCTTTACTGTGGTAACTGGTAATAAATCATTTACCGCATTAGGCACGACCTTTACCGTAAATAAAAATAACAATAAAGACATGGAGCTTTTTGTGATTGAAGGCCAAGTATTGATCACAAACAGCGAATTAAGCCTTCCTCAGTTAGCTTTAAAGATGGCTTTGGAAAAAGAAAAATTTGATTCAGCCGATATTATTACTGACGGCGAACAAGCGATTATCGAGAACGCCATTAGAACACGCACGACTCGACTGTCGAACGAACAAATGGAACGAGAGTTAGCTTGGCGACAGCAGATGCTAATTTTTAACGGCGAAACGATTGAACAAGTGTTACGTGAAGTTAGCCGTTACACAGATATACAATTTGAAATTATTGACCACGATATCGCAAATATTCGGATATCTGGCGTGTACCAAGCTAATGACATTTCAGGCTTACTTACTTCATTACAAGCAAACTTTAATGTTGACGCAAAAGTTAACAACACCAAGTCGATTCAATTAAGTAAAACACATAAAACCCCTAAAATATAAATTTCACTTAAAGTTGCCATCATGCTGATAACTTGGTAAAAAACAAATGGTTTTATCCATTGGAACTGCTAAAAACTATGGTTTTATCACGCCCGCTTTGGCGTAAATGCAAAAATATTTTTTTTGTTAGCACAGCTTTCTTGTTCTGGTTATGCAGTGATGCGGTAGCAGAAAAGCTGATACAATTTGACATCCCACAGCAGTCTGCTGACACGGCACTTCAGTTGTTTGGACAACAAAGCAAAAAGACAATCATATATTCACATGCATTGGCAAAAGGCAAACAAACTAATAGTCTTCAAGGTTACTACAGTGATGAACAGGCGCTACATATACTGCTAAGAAAAACGGGGTTAGTGGCAACAACACAAGCCAATGGTGCAATAGTCGTTGCACTTACCAGTAGAGATGCCCTGCCATTAAAACATGATCCGAACTCAGATAAAGAGTTAATTTCTGACACGCTTGAAGCAGCCTCCATGTCTATGGAAAAAATTTCAGTTTTTGGCCAACCCTACCGAACACGTAGTGCCGTAGATTTTTCGGTTCCAATAGACATTATCACCAGTGAACAATTACAAGCTACCGGCCAAAAAGACCTTGGCAGAATGCTTCAAATGCTTGCCCCATCGTTCAATTATCCAAGCTCAGCCATTAGTGATGGTACCGATGTATTAAAACCCGCGACATTAAGAGGATTAGGTCCGGATCAAATCTTAGTGCTAATAAATGGTAAAAGGCGACATCAAGCCAGCCTTGTCCATATCAATACATCAGTTGGGCGTGGTACTGCTGGCGTTGATTTTAATGCCATTAGCATCAACGCCATTGATAAAATAGAAATATTAAGAGATGGCGCCGCCGCACGTTTTGGCTCAGATGCCATTGCTGGTGTAATTAATATCGTTTTAAAAGCTGGTGTAACTCCTAACAAGTTAGCTATAGATTACGGTGAATTTAGTCAAAGTGATGGAGAAAAGCGTGGCGTGCATGGCGAATTAAGCTTTCCATTGTTTAATGGAGGTTTTTTTAATCTCGCGCTGTCTTATCAAACACAAGAAAAAACCAATAGAGCAGGACTTCAAGCAAGTTGCCAATTTGAAAACTGTAAAAAGCTGAAAAATGGTCACTGGTTGTCAACTACTACAAAAGAGCATTTAGCTCAAAGAGATGTATTTCAAATAGGGAACCCTGAATTCAACCAATTCATCAGTTCGTATAATGCTGCTATTCCGATGGGTAAAAACAAGCTTTATAGTTTCGCTATGTACTCTAACAGGAAAAACGAGTCGGCAGCATTTTTTAGACATTATAATAATGAAGAATCCAATCCAATGTTGTCTGATGGTCAGCGTCTATCGTTAACCGGTTATTTACCTCTGATTCAATCAGACATCTCGGATGTATCTTACACCCTAGGGCTCAAAAAGCACCTTGCCACTAATACCAATATTGATCTTTCATATAGCTTTGGTAAAAACACTATTGATTACCATGCAAAGAATTCGTTTAACCCTTCTTATGCCGTCTACCAAGACAAAATTCTGGCAAAAACACCAGAGAGTATTCGACTAAACACACCCGCGTCAGTTAAAGCTTATGATCTGTCTTTATCATTGCAAACAATCAATCTAGATTTGATGCATTATGCTAATTGGGCTCATATTAGTGCGGGGGTAGAACTTAGACAAGATACTTATCAAATAAGCCCAGGTGAGAGATATAGTTATTATGACTTTAAAACAAACATTGGCGATTTAAGTGGGAATACGATTGGTGGCGTTCAAGGGTTTCCTGGCATTTCCCCCAATCAACAAGTAAATCAGCGACGCGATGTGTTATCTGTTTATGCCGATTTAAACACAGATGTAACGCAACAGCTTCATTTTAGTTCAGCTATTCGCTTTGACAGTTATAGTGATTTTGGGAATACATCAAATTTAAAACTGGCTGCGCTTTGGCAAGCAACTGACAAAATTAATATTCGAAGTTCCGTGAGCACAGGCTTTAGGGCACCTGCAATGCCGCAACTTTATTTTAATAACATCAGTAGTCAGTTTATTGTCAATAATGATAATGAATTGATTGCAGAACATGTAGGTACGTTTCGAAACGATAGTCAATTGGCAAAAAACATCGGTATCAACCCATTGACTGAAGAAAAGTCATTAAATTTTTCGTTGGGAGCCTCGTTATCTTTAGCTGAAAACTTATCACTAACCATCGACTTATACCGTATCGAAATAGATGACCGCATTGTCATTAGCAATAAACTTTGTGCTGACGATTCCGTGCAGTTATCTTTGGCACTAGCACAGGAAAACATTGAAAAAGCACAGTTTTTCTTAAATGGTGCAGATACCATTACCCAAGGGATTGATTTAATCAGCCAGTGGCAACACCCTCTACGTGGCGGACAATTGTCTGTAACCTTTGCGGCAAATTATACCGACACTGAGGTAAAACGTTTAATAGCTCCGCAATCAGAAGCACTTTCACCACTGACTGTAGAGCAAATTTTCGCTAAACAAGATATATCAATAATAGAAGAATGGCAGCCTGAAAGCAGAATAAGTGTGACCAGCCAATACGATATCGGACCATGGTCTTTTAATTTTGCGCTCAATCATTTTGGTCAATACACCATAACAGATGGCCAGCAACAAACTTTTTCACCTGAAATATTAACGGACTTAAGATTAAACTATACGTTTAACAAACAGCTAACTGCTTATATTGGCAGTAATAACGTCTTTAACGTAAACCCTGATCGTAACCAAGTTGGAAATTCACATGGCGGCACCATAGTTGATCAAGATGGTGAAGTAATAGTATCAAGCCCTGGGGTATTTAAATATTCAAGACGCTCGGCGCCTTTTGGCTTTAACGGAAGGTACGCATATATGGGAATGAGTTATACGTTTTAATCAATTGGCGACCACCTTTTTTTGACCATTTAGTGGTAGCCAATACTTGTTCTTAGCGGCGTTTTTTAATCTTGCTTACGTGTAAAAACCCAGTCATTGCCTTTTGATAACGACTCATTATATTGATAGCCACCGTAATCAAAGTCTTTTAACGCTTCTACAGAACTTGGTTTTTTATCAATGATATAACGTGCCATTAAGCCACGTGCCTTTTTAGCAAAGAAGCTGATCATTTTATATTGGTCATTTTTCCAATCTTTAAACGCAGGAGTGATCACCGTCGCCTTAAGTTGTTTCTTCTTTACAGACTTAAAATATTCATTTGAAGCCAAGTTTATTAATACGTCATCACCTTGTGCCGCAATAGCTTCATTAAGTTTGTCGGTAATTAAATCGCCCCAAAACTGGTATAAATTGCTGCCACGGGTGTTATCTAACTTTGTGCCCATTTCTAAGCGATACGCTTGCATTAAATCTAATGGTTTTAACAGTCCATAAAGACCTGACAATATGCGCATATGGTTTTGAGCATAATCAAAACCAGCATCATCTAAACTGCTTGCATCAAGTCCTGTGTATACGTCACCATTAAAAGCTAACACCGCAGGACGCGCGTTGTCAGGAGAGAAAGGTTGATGCCATTCGCCAAATCTTGCAGCATTTAAACCCGCAATTTTGTCACTAACGCCCATCAAGGATGAAATATCTGCAGGTGACAACTTACGGCAGCGCTCTATTAGCTCTTCTGCATGAGATAACATCTCAGGTTGCGTAAATTTTTCAGTGGCAAGTGGAGATTCATAATCTAAATTTTTAGCGGGTGATACGACAAAAAGCATTTAGCACCTTTGACTTTTTCTACATATTGGTATTTGAATGGCGTTTACTATATCACAGCAACCTATGAATAAAATGTTTTGTGCTAAGAAGACGCTTGATCATTTGTATAAAATTAGTAAATATTAGAGTTCAAACTCGAATCTCCACATCAATTGAGTCATTCTTAGGCAAGTCCCTTGTCATATTTGTTAAACTCAATGCATGTATTGTGTTCCAAGGACATTAAAAAGGCGTTACACATGGCAAATCAATTAGAACAGCTAAAACAAATGACAACCGTTGTTGCCGATACCGGTGATATTGAAGCGATTGCAAAGTTTCAACCTCAAGATGCAACAACTAACCCTTCACTACTTTTAAAAGCTGCCTCATTAAACGCTTATCAGGATTTGTTATCACAAGCTGTTGCATGGGCAAAAGAACAATCAGACGACAAATCACAGCAAATTATTGATGCAAGTGACAAGCTAGCAGTATTGATTGGATTAGAAATTTTAAAAATCATCCCAGGTCGAATTTCTACTGAAGTTGACGCACGCTTATCCTTCGACACGCAAGCTTCAATCGACAAGGCACACAAATTAATCAAAATGTATAACGATGCTGGCATTTCAAATGACCGTATTTTAATTAAGCTAGCTTCTACATGGGAAGGTATCAAAGCCGCAGAGCAACTTGAAAAAGAAGGTATTAACTGCAACTTAACTCTGTTATTTAACTTTGCCCAAGCACAGGCTTGTGCTGAGGCTGGCGTATTCCTAATTTCACCATTTGTTGGACGTATTCTAGATTGGTATAAAAAAGATACCGGTAAGGCGGAATATGCACCAGAGGAAGATCCTGGCGTAATTTCAGTGACTAAAATTTATAATTACTACAAAGCTAATGGTTACAACACTGTAGTGATGGGCGCAAGCTTTAGAAATAATGGTGAAATTTTAGAACTAGCTGGCTGTGATCGCTTAACCATTAGCCCACAGCTATTAGAAGAGTTGGCAAATTCACAAGAAGCTGTTGTACAAAAACTTACATCAGACGTTGAATCTAGCACCCCTGATACTAAGTTAACAGAAGCAGCATTTAGATGGTCACTAAATCAAGATGCCATGGCGACAGAAAAATTAGCAGAAGGTATTAGAAACTTTGCTATTGACCAAGAAAAGCTAGAGCAGCAGTTGTCAGCGTTGTTTTAATTTGTCAGTTAATTTTGTGTAAAGTGTGTTCAAAATAAATTCACTTAGTATTCACTTGTTTGTTAAATAGTGAACAAAAAGTGTTTCATTTATTCGACATTGTGTGATATTAAAAAGGTGCAGTTGTCGAAAAAAGGAGCGCTCCATGAATAACGTAGAACAACTATTGGACTCACTTAACACTCAACCCAAGGCGTCAACTAACAGCAAAAAGCGAAAGTGGCGAGAAATTGAACAACTGAAAGAGAAATTCCAACTCGAAAAAGAGCTCAAAGAATACGATGACTCTTTGGCGTATATGTTGGAAGAGTTTTAAATTTTTTTAAAACAACACCGTTAAAAACCCAGTTTCATACTGGGTTTTTTATTGCTTAAAATACCAATTGGAACAATAAGGAAAATAGTGAAATATCGAGGCTTGGGCGCAGAAAACGCGCAGTTGACCGTGTATATAGAAAACACACCGCCCATAGAACAATATCAGCAACTAAACCATATTCAACCATTAACCTATCAAGATATCGTCAATATTAATCAACTGGCGGGAAATGGTTGGCGTAAAGTATTTAATGTTTATGCAAAGTTTTTATTCGAGTTATGTCCAAATCTATTGGATTCTTTCAAATCTTGGCAAGACTTTCGAGAGGCCGCTTTATTGCATCAACATGCTAATCACAACTTATTGATGTCACTACCACAAGAGCGCTTTACACGGCGACTGAGTCACACTAACAATATTCATATCGTTGCGGGAAAAGGTTATGCAGAGCGCTTAGGAATTGCTGCTAACTGCCATTGGATAAACCCTCATTTTGCAATAGACAAAGAGAAACACCTTATTGTTTGCCCCTACTTTGACTATCGCCAACTAACCAATGAGCGCATTACAACCCTTTGTCAATTAGTGCGCAGTTTCCAGCTTGAATATCAGGCAATAACTAAATAAAAAAGGAGCAATTACAGCTCCTTTTTTATCCATTCTAACTTATAGAGTTAATCTTCAATCACCGAGTCGTTAACAGTTTCCGCATCAACGTCCAACACTTCTGGAGCCTGTGTTGTTTCAATCTCAATGCGATCTACACGTTGCAGACCTCGTGGTAACTTATTACCTCGACGACCACGCTCCCCTCGATAATGCGCAATATCATTCGCTTTTAAGGTTAATTTGCGCTTACCAGCGTGCAGCGTAACTGAGTCATCTTGATTTATGACTTGAATCAAGGTGACATACTCTTCACGAGCTTTAGCTCTTGCCGACGCTATATTAATAATTTTGTTGCCTTTGCCTTTGCTCAATACGGGTAAATCAGCCACAGGAAAGACTAACATTCGCCCTTCTGTTGTTATCGATAACACCATGTCAGATTCAAAGTTTCTCACCGCTTGTGGCGTTAATACTTTAGCGTTAGCCGGCAAGCTCAATAATGCCTTGCCATTTTTATTACGGCTGACCATATCGGCAAACGACCCAATAAAACCATATCCAGCATCACTACTTAACAAGTACTTGGTTTCATCACCTGCCATTACAACATGTTCAAAATTTTCGCCACTAGGCAAACTAAAACGCCCAGTAAGTGGCTCACCTTGACTTCGTGCTGTTGGCAAAGAATGTGCATCGGTTGCATAGGCACGACCAGTTGAATCAATAAATACCACAGGACGATTACTGCGCCCTCTGGCTGAGCACATATACACGTCGCCAGCTTTGTAACTCATTGATTCAGGTTCAATATCATGACCTTTTGCACAACGTGCCCAACCTTTTTCAGAAACAACAACAGTAACCGGCTCACTTGGCACTAAATCTTTTTCTGATAGTGCTTTAGCTTCATTTCGTTCAATGATTGTTGAACGACGTTCATCACCATATTTCTCCGCAGCTTCTAGTATTTCCTTTTTCATTAAGGTATTCATACGCGCTTTAGAGTTTAAAGTTTTTTCTAAGTAATCACGTTCTTTGTTAAGTTCTTCTTGCTCAGCTCTAATTTTAATTTCTTCAAGCTTAGCTAATTGACGTAGTTTAATTTCAAGAATGGCTTCAGCTTGTCGCTCTGACAAACCAAAACGAGATATCAATTCAGCTTTTGGATCATCAAAAGTACGAATAATTTCAATAACTTCATCAATATTTAGATAGGCAATTAACAAACCTTCTAAAATATGTAAACGCGCAAGTACCTTGTCGAGTCGGTATTGCAGTCGCTTACGCACCGTTTCACGGCGAAACTCAATCCATTCAGATAAAATATCTTTTAGGTTTTTAACGGCGGGCTTATTGTCTAGCCCTATCATGTTAAGGTTAACACGATAGTTTTTCTCTAGATCTGTTGTGGCAAATAAATGCTGCATCAGCTGTTCAACGTCAACTCGATTAGAACGTGGAACTACCACCAAACGGATCGGGTTTTCATGATCTGACTCATCACGCAGGTCAACTACCATAGGGAGTTTTTTCGCGGTCATTTGAGCAGCTATTTGTTCTAAAATTTTAGCGCCAGAAGCTTGGTGAGGAAGCGAAGTAATAACAATTTCACCGTGCTCCATTTCATAGACTGCACGCATTTTAATGCTGCCACGCCCAGAGCTATAAATTTTTTCAATTTCAGCTTTAGGTGTAATTATTTCAGCATCGGTAGGGAAATCAGGCCCCTGAACATGTTCAAGTAAATCAACCAGCTCACTTTTGGGTGAATCAATTAACTGGACACATGCATTGGCCACTTCACGCACATTATGCGGAGGAATGTCAGTTGCCATACCAACAGCGATACCCGTAATACCGTTTAATAAAATATGTGGTAAACGTGCCGGTAATGTCTTTGGCTCTTTCATGGTGCCATCAAAATTTGGCACCCAATCAACTGTGCCTTGTCCTAACTCTGATAACAATACTTCACTGAACCTAGATAATCTCGCTTCGGTATAACGCATCGCAGCAAATGATTTAGGATCATCAGGTGCCCCCCAGTTCCCTTGGCCGTCTACCAGAGGGTAACGATAGGAAAAAGGCTGAGCCATTAGCACCATAGCTTCGTAACAGGCAGAATCACCGTGAGGATGAAATTTACCTAATACATCACCAACGGTACGCGCAGACTTTTTGTACTTAGCCAAGGCTGACAAGCCAAGCTCTGACATGGCATAAACAATTCGCCTTTGTACAGGTTTTAGTCCGTCACCAATATGAGGCAATGCACGATCCATGATCACATACATTGAGTAATTTAAGTAGGCTTCTTCAGTAAACTGCCTTAATGGACGTTGTTCTACTCCATCAAGACTATAGTCGAGCGCATCTGACATGAAATATTCCCAAAATCAGCTGAAATGTTTAAACATGTATAAATAAAAAAGAGGCCAAGTTGGCTTTTATTTTTATTATTTTTCTTGGTAAGAGTTTACCCAAGGCGTCGCAGATAAAAGTACTTAAACACTTAAGCTGCTCCTTGAATTTTCATAAACTGCAGGTATAAATACCCACACAATACTCCACTTGCCTAGCTTAGCGGATTTAGCAAATAGAGAAAACTGTTTATAGGTAAAAAGTAGTATCTATGGCACTTTTTTGATTTGTTTCGGCAAAAGCTAAAATTCAATGCTGTTATTTCAGTCATTTCAAAAATTAAAGCTTATGTGTTGTTAACAGCTCAATTGCCAAAACTAGTTGTATAAAACATCACAACATAGTCAGCCGTGTTTAGTTTGTTTGACGGAGCGATTAAATGTGATTGGTGCAACCTGTAATGCTTTATTAACCCAAAAGGGATAACTCAAAAATAACTTGTTTACCTTAAATACAAACTTGGTTACGGCCATTTTCTTTAGCTTGGTACATCGCTTCATCAGCTTGATGTAACAAGTCATCAAAATCATTAATTTTATCCGTTAGCTCTGCCACACCTATACTGATTGTCACATTTCGCTCTGCCATTTGAGGGGCAACTTGTTCTAATTCAAATTGTTGCACTTTTTCACGAAATCGCTCTGCGATGGCTTTAGCTTCCTTTAACTGAGTGTAAGGTAATAAGACAACAAACTCTTCGCCACCTATACGAGCAAAGGTGTCTTTTGCTCTGAGCGTTTCTCGCCCAAGCTCAACAACAGCCATAATGACTTTATCGCCAACATCATGTCCATACTCGTCATTGATCAACTTAAAGTAATCAATATCTAATAGCATCACTGCCAAAGCATGTTGATTATTCTTGGCCTGTGTAAACAACCTTTCACCAACTGAAAACAAAGTTCTTCTATTGGCTAACCCCGTTAAGCTATCTGTTTTAGCTAAATGTTTTAATATGCTGCGGATACGTAGCTGTCTAAAAAGCAATGCCAAAAAGATAATGGCAATAAGTGTTAATACAACTAGATTTCTTTGCTGCATTGCTTGTTTAGAACGAACGTCTTTAAGCTTTAGTTCTTTAACATCTTGCTCTTTTGCTAATAATTCATTTTGCTTAAACTTTAAGTCAGTTTCATATTTTTCATTTAGCTTAGCTAAACGGATAAGATATAAGTGTTCTCGATATTGATAATGCTTATCAATATAAGCTTTTTTAGCGTCGTAAGCCTCTTGGAATCGCTCTTGTCCAGCATAAGCCGCCGATAATAATAAGTGCGCTTGCGAAAAATCAGGTAAATAAACCTGTTTTGACGGCATTTTTTCATCTAAAGCTAATGCTTGTTTTAATAACGATATGGCAGCGTCAACCTCACCATCGGCGGTAGCAATATTTGCCTCAATGATTAACATCAAATAGTTTTCTGCCACATTAAACGTTTGATTTTGTTTAGTTAATCGTTGGTAGATTTGCCTGACATTATCGTCAACCGTCTTACTCTGCGGCAATAGCGCGTTAATTCTATCGTCTATTGGTAAAATTTGATCTTTTGATAATGGATCACCTTTAAGATCTTCAGCCCAAGCTGGCACAATAAAGAGACACAAAATGGTGAACAATAGACCACTTAACCTTAACATATTAGTCACTATGCACCCTATTTTTACCAGACCTTTTTGCTTGATATAACAATTGATCCGCTTGTTTAAACAACTCTTCACAGTTATCAAAATTACCATTTTCATAGGTAACCACACCAAGACTTAACGAAACTGCGCCTAATTCTTCAATACCCCAATATTGTTCATAAACATTAACTCGAATTCGCTCTGCTACGGTAAACGCATCCTCAGCGGAGGTTTGCGGTAAAACCGCAATAAATTCTTCACCACCAAAGCGGCCAAATGTATCACTTGAACGCATTAATTTAGCACCTATCGAAGCTACTTTTATTAATACGTTATCACCAACTTTATGGCCAAATTTATCATTTATCGTTTTAAAGTCATCTACATCAATCATGACTAAACTTAGTGTCGTTTGATTTGTTGTGGCTTCTTCAAACTGCTTTTCGATAACACTCATTAAGTGTCTGCGGTTAGCAATTTGAGTTAAGGCATCAGTGCGACTTGCATCAATTAGTTTTCGTTGTCCTTTAACCACTTTTATTAGTGCCCATGCTAATACGATTGACACAATCGCAAACAACACCAAATACCACTGCCTGTTTTGCAGCTTGCGTTGAGTTTCAGCTAATGAAATTGCTTGAACATACTGCTCTTGATCAAGTAGCTTTTTATCGATATCAGCCTGCTGACTTTCATAACGCATTCGAAGCTCTTCGACTTCTTCAATGTTATTTTTTTCTGGTAGCGTTACAGCGAAATTAAACATCTCTTCTTGAGATTGATACGCTTTTTGATAGTTGCCCAGTTTGTAATGTAGTTCACCACTTAGATATAAGACATTGAGCTTTGAAATTGTTGCTGTAATTTTTTCTTCATTATTTTCGTACAACTTGAACAATTTAGTTGCTTCTTCAAGGCTTGTTAAGGCTTCGTCATAACGCTCTAACTCTAAGAATAAATACCCCTTTTCTAGAGCGTAATTTATTGGTACATCAACCTGCTCTGCATGTTGCATATATTCACCGGCAATTTTCATATACTCGTATGATGCTTCAGGGTTTTTATCCTTTTGCTTAATTTGCGCCCAGGCCATGCCAGTATATACAAACGCCAATAATTCGTTGTTTGTTATTTTTTCTTTGTTATCGATAATCTCTTGAAATAGCTCAATGGCTTTATCGTAATTATTTTTAGCGGCATAGTTACTCGCAAGGTTGCGTAATGTATTAAAAGCATATAACGACTTTCCAGCCTCTAAATAATAATCTTTAGATTTAATGTAATAGAGCATCGACTTGTCATCTTGCCCCAAAAAGCTATACAAAATACCAAATTCGGCATAAACAAAGCCCAGTAATTCGTTGTCTTTTACTTCATTGGCAATCGCTAGTGCGTCATTAAACATGATCAAAGAACGATCGAACTTTTGAAGTAAATAATCTAGCGCGCCTAAATTAATTAGTCCGATAGCGACAATTTTTTTATTGTTGAGTGAGTCTGCAATCTCTAAACCATTAAGGTAATCTTCTCGTGCAGCATCGTAGTCCCCTAGGCTTTCATGTGAAAAACCTCTCGCATATAAAATTTCACTGGCAGTAATACTAGGGTGAGGTAATGAGCGTGATAAATCTAAAGCTTTGGTTGCAAGACTTTTACCAAGCAAATATTTACCTTGCTCAACATATAACTCAGCTTTTAGGCGGTAAAAAATAAGTTGTTTTTCAGTAGGTAGTTCGGAAATGTATGCTTCTTGAGTAATGAGCTCATCAAATGCTTGCTTAACATTCGTGTCTTTTTTTAACTCAACTTGCTCAATGAACTGATCAAATTCTTGAGTGGTTAATATTTTTTGTGCATAAATATCACAAGATATTAACAATGTCACAAAAACGAAAATCGGGGCTAACAAAGAAAGACAATGCCGATAAATGCTTCCCAATTTTCCATCCTTTTTAGTAAATAAAATCTTAACCTTGATGCTGTTCTAGCATCAGTTTCAGTATAAAACGATAAATGCCAGAAAATAAAGTAAAAGTTTAACTATCTTGCCGTAAAAAAACTGATAAAAAACAATCAATTTTTCTCAGGATTCCAATAACTTGCTTCAATTTTATTGCCATCTAAATCTATTACAAAACAACCATAGTAAGGCTCACCATATTCTGGTCGTGGCCCAGGCTTACCATTATCTTTTGCCCCTAAGCTAATAGCTGTAGTAAAAAACTTATCAACCTGAGCAATCGACGTCGCTACAAAGCCAAAATGTACACCGTTGCCAGGAGATGCGGTTTGTTGATCAAATGGTTTTTGCACCCAAAATTCAGGGTAACCTTTACCAAATGCTATCGCATGTTCGTAATCACACACCAATTCAATATCAAGCGTAATTAATACTGGCTGATAAAAGGCTTTTGCTCGATTTAAATTATTTGTACCAATAGAAGCATGACAAATACTTCTTAAATTTCTATGTTCAATCACTTTCTTACCCTAATAAAACAAAAGGCCGCAACCTTTTAAGGATTATTTGCAACTCTTGAAGCGTTTTAAAGCAATAATCACCATAAAACAACTGTTCGTATTTCACTTAATTTTAAGCGTTTATAACCTTGCAACACCTCAATTGATAAAGATATCGTTTATAACAATGTCAAAGACTTAATAAAACCACTTGATCGCTAAGTGATCTTAACCAACATACGTAATGCTTAACATTAATGTTTACTATGCATGCTATATTTTGTTTCTAAAATTTGCCTTGTAACCAAAACCTTTGTTTAGCAGCCAGCAAAATCTGAGCAAGAAGTCCTTAAAGCTGTTATAACTTTATGTATAGCAAGTTAATGTTAAGTAACAGATATGCAAAAACTATTAATAATATCGCTAATATTGCAATTGATTATAGCGTTTAAGGTAAGTGCTAGCACAAATTTAAATACCATCAAAGCACCTAAGAGCTATGACAATATTCACGTGCATGCACTTAGTTCAAATAAACACGCCTCAGAATTTATTATCTTCATCAAAAATGAAGTAAAACCGCATTATCATGAAAATCACACAGAGTTAATTTTTGTATTGGAGGGCGAAGGTATTTTTTTCCTCGATGATACTAAGCAAATGATTAGACCAAGAGATTTTATCCGTATTGAAGAAAAACAAATACATAGTGTACAGGTTACCTCTAATATTCCATTAAAAGTGCTGTCAGTACAAACACCAGAGTTTTTGGGAAAAGATCGAGTTTTTGTACAAACTCAATGATTTGGCTTGCTAACTTTTTAAACTTACCCTAGAGTGGCTTTGATTGCTTAGGTGTTTGAATAAACAAAGTAAACGGGAAACCTGTTAAATTCAGGTACTGCCCCCGCAACGGTAACTGTGAGCAGTAAACAGACCACTGTAACGTAATTTATGGGAAGGTGTTTACAAGCGATGACCAGAAGTCCGGAGACCGGCCTAAGCTACTCGAAGACTGCGGTGGGCGGCTTTACTTTGAGCATCAAGTATTCGTTGGTTAAACTAATTCAAGTGGTCGTGTGTTTTTAAATCATTACACTCACTTCAAAAGTTTTTGCGTTATGCATTTCCCCATAAAGCTTGGCAACTCATCGTTATCACCATCCGTGAAATACTATATATAGCGGATATCAGATGAAAAATGTTCATGGCCTAATTCACCTCAAATTTCAGTTTTTATCTTTATATGGTCTGTTAACCAAAGTGATTGTTACTTAGCTGATCCACATATAAACAATTATTCTTGGAAAGACCATTAATTGCCTTATTAAATTGTGAGTGTAGTCATCGTTCTTAACATTATGAATGTAAACGCCCTTCACAATAGTGAAAGTAATATTGGAGAAATGAATGAAAAATAACGCTGTACTATGTCCGGCTTTATTGATTTCCGCCCCTAATTCTGGTGCAGGAAAAACAACTGTGACTGCGGCGCTAGCCAGTTATCATCGTCGACAAGGGTTAGATGTTAGAGTATTTAAAGTAGGGCCAGATTTTATTGATCCAATGATATTAAAAAAAGCCTCAGGCAATACCGTTTACCAGCTTGATCTTTGGATGGTAGGTAAAGAAAGTTGTCAATCTCTGTTATTTGACGCTGCTAAAAACGCTGACCTTATATTAATCGAAAGTGTTATGGGCTTATTTGATGGCACTCCGAGCAGCGCAGAGCTTGCAGAATACTTTTCTATTCCAATTTTAGCGGTTATTGATGCCAGTGCCATGGCACAAACCTTTGGTGCCCTAATCCATGGCCTTGAACACTATAACGAAAAGCTCAATTTTTATGGTGTAGTGGCAAATAAAGTGGCAAGTCCAAGACATGCTGATATGTTGCTGTCGTGTGTTAGGAACAAAAATCTACTGGTGTCACACGTTAAAAGAAACCCTGATCTAGCTATTCCAGAACGCCATTTAGGCATAATGCAAGCAGGCGAAATAAAACACATCGACCAACAGCTAGAGCTTATGGCAGATGTCATTGCAGAAACAGAACTTAAACAGCTGCCACCGTTAACTCAGTTTTATCCGCCAGCTAAAACACAGGAATCAACCGGCCAACAAGCATTAACAGGTAAAACTATTGCCATTATTAACGATACCGCCTTTAATTTCCTTTATGCAGCCAATCAACAATTGTTAGAAAAAGCAGGTGCTAACGTTATTTTTTGTTCAGCATTACAAAGTGATAGATTGCCAGAATGCGACGCGCTTTACATACCGGGTGGATATCCAGAATTACACGCAGAAAAACTAGTAGAAAACATCTCATTTATTGAAAGTGTCCAAGCATTTGCCAAAAGCGGCAAACCTTTATTAGCTGAATGTGGTGGTATGCTATTTTTACTTGATTCTTTAACGACTAAAGACAGCAATACCTATCAGTTAACCGGCATACTGCCTGGCAGTGCTACCATGCAAGACAGATTAGCAGCTGTAGGCCAACAAAGTGCTGATTTCTCGGGGTTAGTGGCGGGTACGTTTTTAGAAAACTACGAAGTACGAGGCCATAGTTTCCATTATTCAAAAGCCAATATTAACCTTAAGCCTGTTGGTGCGAGTCAATACCATGCAAGACCGGCAAAAGGTGAAGACATTTTTTGGCATAACAATGTATTAGCCTCGTATATGCATTGGTATTTCCCAAGTAACCCTGCGTTTTTCTTTGGCTTTTTCAACCAAGAATTAACAGCTGGTGCAGTAGATGAATAACCTAACAACCAAGTGGCCCGAACGTATCATTTGTTTAACTGAAGAGACCACTGAGGCACTGTATCTAATGGGCGAGGAACATCGCATTGTCGGTATTTCGGCATATACCATGCGCCCAGCACGTGCAAAGCGAGAAAAAACCAAAGTTTCAGCATTTATTAATGCCAGAATAGATAAAATTTTATCGTTAGAGCCTGATTTAGTTTTAGCCTTTTCCGATATGCAAGCAGATATCGTGCGTGACTTGATCAAACAAGGTGTTAACGTTCACTGCTTTAATCACCGCAGTTTAAGCGATACCTTACAAATGATTAAAACACTAGCGGCACTGATTGGTCAACCTGAAAAAGGACAAACCTTGGTTGAACAACTCAACGAAAAGCTTATGCAAATACACCAAAGTGCAAGTCAGTTACCGTATAAGCCTAAAGTCTATTTTGAAGAGTGGTTTGATCCGCTGATCACGGGGATCACTTGGGTAAGTGAATTAATCGAATTGGCTGGTGGAGAGGATTGTTTTAGCGAGCTGTCACATCAATCGTTAGCGAAAAATAGAATTCTATCGTGTGATAGTCAAGTAATCGCTAAACAGCCTGATATTATTATAGCTTCATGGTGCGGCCGTCGTTTTGATAAAAGCAAAATGTTAACTCGGGAAAATTGGCATCAAATACCTGCGGTACAATCTGATGATATTTATTAGATAAACTCTACTGACATTTTACAACCTGGTCCTGCGGCGTTAACTGACGGTGTACAAGCCTTACATAACATTATCAAACAGTGGTGTGTCAAAAAGCGATCGTTCGAACGGTAAATAACGCAAAAAAGCTAAGCGCGTGTCATCGTTAAAATAGCGTTTAGCTTTTCCTCATCAATACGATTGTCTGTTAAAACACCGGAATAGCTGTGTAATAAATAGCGACCTTGGTATTTGCTTAATTTGGGTAAAATGGCGCTGAGATTTTCCTTCGCTAAGCCACCTGAAACGATCAATTGGCAATCGTTTGATAATTGGCGAAGGTATTGTTCTATGGTTGACATGTTGTTTATTAAATCAACCTGCTCCTCCCACAAACTGCCAGCAGTCAAAATATGATCAAACTGCCACGACACTAGCTTTTCTATAGCGTCTGTTGGGTGTTTAACCGCGTCGAATGCACGATGAAATGTGGTCTTGAGATCTAAACTTTTTGCACACTCTAACAAGACCTTTATTTGTTGCTCAGCCAACAGACTGTCTTTAGTTAATGCTCCAAACACTACCCCGTCAGCACCGCACTGCTTGGCCAATCGAATTTGTTTCAACATCAGATTGATATCATCTTGGTTATATACAAAGCTATTGGCATGAGGCCTGATCATACACATCAAGCGAGCATTCGGACAAAAAGACTTGGTATGGGTTATTTGTTCGTATTTTGGGGTTAAACCGCCAACTGACATTGATGCACATAACTCAATATGCTCAATGGGATATTGTGCGAGTATTTTAAGGTTAGCCTCAAAGACCTTGGTATCTGAGGCTAAACATATTTCTAAAGGATTATATTGAAAGTTCAAATGACACCAGTTAAAACTTGTTAAACCACCTGAACTTCATCGCCTTTTTCTTGAAGCCATTCTTTTCTGTCACCACTGCGTTTTTTCGACAGTAACATGTCCATCACTTCCATGGTTTCATCGTACTCATCTACAGTTAGCTGTACTAAACGGCGAGTATTCGGGTCCATGGTCGTTTCACGCAATTGCAGTGGGTTCATTTCGCCCAACCCTTTAAAACGTTGCACATTGACTTTACCACGTTTTTTCTCAGCTTCTATGCGATCTAAAATGCCATTTTTTTCATCTTCATCAAGTGCATAATACACTTCTTTGCCTACATCAATTCTATACAATGGCGGCATCGCCACATAAACATGGCCGGCTTGTACAAGTGGCAAGAAATGTTGGGTAAACAAAGCACATAACAATGTTGCGATATGAAGGCCGTCAGAGTCAGCATCGGCAAGGATACATATCTTACCGTAACGTAACCCTGATAAATCTGCAGAATCAGGGTCTATACCTAAAGCCACTGAAATATCATGCACTTCTTGTGACGCTAAGATCTGACCTGATTCGACTTCCCACGTATTTAATATTTTTCCACGTAGTGGCATGATCGCTTGAAACTCTCGGTCACGTGCTTGTTTAGCACTTCCACCAGCCGAGTCCCCTTCCACTAAAAACAATTCTGTGCGTGCGATATCTTGACTACCACAATCGGTTAACTTACCGGGTAACGCAGGGCCTTGAGTGACTTTTTTACGAACGATTTTTTTCGCCGCTTTTAAACGGCGCTGGGCGTTTGAAATACAAAATTCAGCAAGCGCTTCTGCAATTTCAGTATGTTCATTTAGCCACAAACTAAAAGCATCTTTAACAACACCAGTAACAAACGCAGCACACTGACGTGACGACAAACGCTCTTTAGTTTGACCAGCAAATTGTGGATCTTGCAGCTTCACTGACAAAATAAAGGAACATTTATCCCATACGTCATCAGGCGTGAGTTTTACTCCTCGCGGAACAAGATTCCTGAATTCACAAAATTCGCGCATTGATTCAAGTAAGCCTTGGCGCAAACCATTAACGTGTGTGCCACCTTGTACTGTTGGGATCAAGTTAACATAACTTTCGCCAATTGATTCACCACCTTCGGGTAACCAAGTCACCGCCCAATCAGCAGCTTCATTATTTGAAGAAAATTTACCAACAAAAGGCTCTTCTGGCAGGCTAACATAGTTTTTAATTGACTCTTTTAAGTAGTCACATAGGCCATCTTCATAACACCATTTATATTTTTCATTTTCATTTTTATCATAAAACTTAATGGTTAAGCCTGGACATAATACCGCCTTGGCTTTTAGTAGATGTATCAACCTTTTGGCAGAAAACTTTGGCGAGTCAAAATATTTTGCTTCAGGCCAGAATTTTACACGTGTACCAGTATTTCTTCGACCTACAGTGCCAGTTTCACGCAGTTCTTCTACTTTTTCACCTTGTTCAAACGCCATTTCATAGACTTTACCATCGCGGCGTACCGACACATCAACACGACTTGATAAGGCGTTAACAACCGAAATACCCACCCCATGTAAACCACCGGAGAATTGATAATTTTTATTAGAGAACTTACCGCCCGCATGCAATTTACAAAATATTAATTCAACACCACTCACCCCTTCTTCAGGGTGAATATCGATCGGCATGCCTCGACCATCGTCAATTACTTCAAGCGATTGATCTTTATCAAGTATTACCGTGATATTTTGTGCATAGCCGGCAAGTGCTTCATCCACAGAGTTATCGATAACCTCTTGCCCCAAATGATTCGGGCGATTAGTTTCGGTATACATACCAGGACGGTGTCGAACGGGATCAAGGCCACTTAGGACTTCAATGGAATCTGAATTATATTGTTCACTCATGATATTAATTAGTCATTATTGTGTGGTGAATATGGTTTACTGCAATGCTAAAAAGCGCATCACAGAGGGTAACATGGCTGAGTAGTTTATAAAACTGTGGTCGCCGCCTTCTTGGACTATGAGCTGGGTATTATGATATTTGTCAACCGCTTGCCTATAGTCAAGCACTTCATCTGCTGTTTGTACCATGACCATGTAATTTTGTGTAGCAATATTTTGTTGATACAAGTCGGCCAAATCGTCCATATGACTTGGTTTTACCTGATAAACTTCATCAGTGTAGGGATTAGTTTGCTCACCGATGTAGTCAGTTAGTAACTCAAAGGGGCGAACCGCAGGATTAACTAATACAGCTTTACCGCTATATTTTTCGGCTAAATAACTGGCAAAATAGCCTCCAAGTGACGAACCGACAAAACACCAATTTGCGCTAGGTTCACTATCAACGATTTCCTCTAATTGTTGTATCGCTGCCTTAGGTGAACTCGCTACTTGAGGACAATAAAAATTTACCGATAGTTGCTGCTCTTTAATGTAGGATTTGGTCAACTCAGCCTTCAGCGACTTTGGTGAAGAGTTAAAACCATGAATGTATAAAAGGTTATTCATAAATTAAGCTTCAATGAAAAAGGTTTGTGTTGCATAGTTATCAGCCGACAAGCTTATTTTACGATAGCCAATTCCGATACCCGCATTAGCCACAGTATCAGCTGATTTGTCAAATTGCAGACAAGTTGCAGGACAGCTATATAAAGGGATATTGGCTTTGGGAATAGAAGTTGATATTGCATTATGTACATGGCCACAAAACACCGCTTTTATTTCTGGGCGAGCTACCAAAAAGTCATAAAAGGTTTCTTGGTTTTGTAGACCATGACGATCAATAAAATACCCCACATCAACACAATGATGATGCATCATCAATATTTGCTGTTTACTCTTATCTATTTTACTAACAACACGATTTTGCTCATTCTCGTGCCACAAACCTGCTGGTGTATCACTTTTACTACTCGCTAATTGAATTTGCCAATGAGCTAAATTTATAGTGCGAGTCGCACTAAAAGGCCCCTGCGAGAATGTTTGTTCAAGCAATGCCAAGTCGTCGTGATTTCCAGCAACAAAATAACAAGGTAATTGCCGAGTGACCGCTTGTTGATATGCTTCAACAAATCTTAGATAAGATGTTTTAGTGTGATCTTGAGTTAGGTCACCAGTAAAAACTAAAAATGAAATATCTACATCTTGATTAATTGTAGTTAGCACTTTAACTAAGTTACCAAATACATTGGCACCACAATGCAATTGCTCAATGTCAGCAAACAAATGACAGTCAGAAAATTGTGCAAAATAAACAGTATCAGACATAAACTGCTAACTATGAGACGTTAAGTCAACTTTGGTTTGCCCTAACTGCAAACTCAACTGCAACCACTCTTTTAAAAATTGATTGATTTGCTGTTTTTCGTCAGGTAAATGCATTTTATTGTTTGGATAGTCGTAACGAGGATGAATACGTCCAATATCTTGGTTTTTTATCACTTCTGCCATTCTAGCGTCGTGATACAAACGGATAACCATTTTCGGGCGTAAAAATTTAGATAACTTTGTACCACCTATATCAGCATCTTGGCTCATTGTGATAAGCGACGTATATTTGGTGACCTCATCAACATCAATACGATACGAGAGAAAGTCTGAGATATAAAACTCACGACGCTGCCCTACTTGCTCTTTATCGGCAAGTAAGCGCAATAACATCATGTAATTAACCTCACACAACCCCATCAGATTACTCAAATTGGGACGATAAGGCATATTATTATTCACCAAAGTTGTCATCTCTTTCTTTTAACTAGCTTGCTGGAGTTCCTTATAGTTCAAGGCCAGCCATTGTAACCCAATTACCGTGGCAGCATTAGTAATTTTTCCTTCCTTTAATAAGGATAGCGCATGCTCTCTTGAAACCACATGAGTCAATATATCTTCCGACTCTTCTTCTAAGCCATAAACACCACTAACATTGCTTGAATCAACAGTTGCAACAAATAAATGAATTGCTTCACTCACTCCACCAGGAGTTGATAAGTAAGTCATGACTTTTTGTAGGCTATTTGTACTGATGTCCAAATTAGCTTCCTCTTTTGCCTCACGAATCGCAACTCCCTCAGGGTGTTCCCCTTCTTTAAACATGCCAGCAATAAATTCTAACAACCAAGGATTACCGCCATATCTCACTGCACCAATTCTAAATTGCTCTATAAGTACCACAGTATCTGCAACTGGATCATAAGGGATTAACACTACAGCATCTTCGCGTTCAAATACTTCACGAATTAATACATCAGTTTCACCACCTTGGTATTTTTTATGTGAAACGTGATACTCATCTACAGCAAAAAAACCTTGAAAACAGCGTTTAATGTTGTGAATGGTAAAGTCGTTTCGATTAAATCTTAATAAAGAATTTGAATTAAATTTTTTTTTCATCATGTAAATACGATTAAATATCAGGTACATTAAAGGTAATTCGATCTAGTAGTACACATTTTGTTACACTAGAATGCCTTGGTAAACACTTATTTTATTTAGCTCAAACCTGTGTCAAGGTAGGATAAAAATATAATTACAATAAGCTCTACTAGCATATCAAAGGAATTGCTTAAACATGAAAAAAACAATGACCTCGATCATTATCGGCATTGCCTGTGCTGCTTCGAGCGCAGTAACCTATGCACAAGATTTATTATCGACATATGAACTAGCCAAGGCTAATGACCCTGTCGTTTTAAAAGCTGAAGCTCAATATAACGCTTCAAAAGAAGATATTATTCAAGCACGTTCTGCTCTTTTACCTAGCGTAGATGGCTCTGGTAGCTATACCTTACACAATGAAAGTAAAATTCGTGGTGGTGCGACAACAACAGATAGTGATGGTTTTTCACTGTCACTTAACTTTGGCATGAGCCTATATAAGCACGATAACTGGTTAAAACTTGATAACGCTAAAAAATCTGCACACCAATCTGATTTATCTTATCAAGCGGCTAAGCAAGATTTGATCACTCGAGTAACCAAAGCATACTTCGATGTTTTGCAAGCTAAAGACGATCTTGAATTTGCAGAAGCGGAAAAAGCGGCAATTGAACGTCAACTTGAGCAAACAAGACAACGTCACTCTGTTGGTTTAACGGCGGTAACAGCCGTACTTGAAGCACAAGCTGAGTTTGATAACGCATTAACACAAGTTATTCGTTCAGAAAACGCTGTTTTTAATGCAGAAGAAGCGTTACGTGTCATCACTAACGTTTATCCACGTGACTTAAAAGTATTAGATACTGAAAAATTCAGTGTGTCTCGCCCGTCACCTGATAGTGCAAACGAATGGCAACAAACCGCTGAAGCCAAAAACCTTGATTTGATTATTCAAAAAATAGGTGTTGATATTGCCAAAGAAAATATCAACATTGCACGCTCTGGCCATTATCCGTCACTTTCACTTGGTGGTAAAATCTCTCGTTCAGATAATGAAAACAATTTCACTGATATCACGAGCAAAACACAGTCAGAAAGTTTAGGTATTACATTATCAGTACCTATTTACTCTGGCGGTGCAATCACCAGCTCTGTGCGCAAAGCCCAAAGTAACTTTGTTTCTTCCAGCCAAGACTTACAACGTACTCATCGCGACGTAGTAAGAAATGCACGTAACTCTTACAACACAGTAATTGCGGCAGTATCAGCAATTAAAGCGTTAGAGCAATCGGTTATCTCAGCGGAAAGTGCATTAAAAGCAACAGAAGCAGGTTTTGAAGTTGGTACTCGTACCATTGTTGACGTATTAAACAGTACACGTAACTTGTATAACGCTAAGCGTAACTTATCATCTACACGTTACAACTACATCCAAGCGATTTTAAACTTAAAACGCGCTGGTGGTACAATTAGCGAAAACGATATTCAAGCGATTAACCAAGGCTTAAAAGCAGCTAGTTAATTGCATATCTATTAAAGTAAAAAAGGAGCCGATGGCTCCTTTTTTAATGAAAACGTTTTTAGTTTAACCAATTAAATGAGCGCATTAAAAACTGCTCCGTTTGCTGTTCAATAACCTCACCATGTGCCATCACCAATATGTGTGGCTGCCATGACATAATGGTTGAAAAATGCTTTCTAGCTTTAGATTTTCCGAACATAAAGCTTAGTCGCCAATCAATAGGCATTTTACCGTGTGGCGCAAGTATGCCAGCATACTTAGCAACCCATCTACGCCAACCACTAAAGGTGTGTGGTGAAAAGTTTTCTACTAGATCGGTCACAATTAGAGTTTTCGACAATTGATGAAAAAACACACATTCTTGCATAGCGGGAGAGCCAGTAAACATTTCCTGAACTATGTCATCTTGCCAAGGCCAGGCTCGTTGTTCATTTAAGGAGCCATCAAAGCTGATATCTTTTCGCTTTTTAATTACTTCATCTGTGCCATAAAGCTCGACGTTAAAACTTTCTTGCCAGTCAGATAAAAATAAGTGATGAAGATGATTCGGCGCAATCAAGTATTTTACTTCACCTAACTGTTGAATAAAGGACTTGAGATCATCAGTTAACTTGATGGGACTATGAATCCATAACAAACCATTTGAAAGACGGATAACTGTCATTCTTGTTGAATATGGAAACCCGAGAAACTGAACAGGCGCTCCATCTACAATCCAAATGTTTTCGGCTAACTGACGCATAACAACCAATCCCTTTACGTGTTTTTATTCGAAGTATTGATTAATGACACTATATGATAGGTTTACAAAAGCCTAATAAAGAATGGTTAAAAAATGTTAAAGAACACAAGTATTAGCGTTCAAACAAGCTAACACTTGTGATTTTACGGATTAATCTTCTAGACGAATGGTATTTATGATTTCTGTTGTAGAAATACCTTGTTCAAAGTTAAGCACTTTCACTTGCCCACCAGCAGCAATAACCTCTTTGCCCCCCGCAATATCTTCGACCTTATAGTCACCACCTTTAACTAAGATATCAGGCAGAATATTGGCAATTAATCGCTGAGGTGTGTCTTCTGAAAACGGCACTACCCAATCAACCGCGCCAAGGCCAGAAAGTACCGCCATTCTACGATCTACAGCATTGACAGGACGGCCAGCTCCTTTTAATCGTTTAACAGAAGCATCATCATTAACAGCAACAATCAAGCGTGTTCCTAATTCAGCAGCATTGCCTAAATAGGAAACATGCCCAGCGTGTAAAATATCAAAACAGCCATTGGTCATGACAATTTTTTCACCCCGAGCTTTTGCTAATTCAACAGCAATTTTTAACTGATCTTCAGTCACCACGCCAAAGCCGCTCTCTTGACCAGTCATCAGTGCATTGATCAATTCAGCTTCGCTAACAGTTGATGTACCTAGCTTACCGACAACAATCCCCGCAGCTACATTTGATAGCGCACTGGCTTGTGGTAAATCAGCATCAGCAGCAATGGCCAGAGCAAGGGTTGCAATAACGGTATCACCAGCGCCAGTTACGTCATACACTTCCTTAGCTTGCGTTGGTAAGTGGAACTCTTCTTGGCCTTTACGCAATAATGTCATGCCCTGTTCACTGCGCGTAATCAACATGGCATCAAGATCGAGTGACTCTAACAATCGCTGACCTTTTTCAACAATATCAGCTTCGTTTTGGCAGGCGCCAACGATTGTTTCAAACTCCGACATATTCGGCGTAATAATAGTCGCACCTTTGTATTTACTAAAATCAGTACCCTTAGGGTCAACAATTACAGGAACATTATGTTTTTTAGCTAGTGCGATTAAACTTTCAACGTTAGATAAGGTGCCTTTGTTGTAGTCTGATAGCAACAATACGTCATGTTGAGCGACAAGTTGTTCAACACTTTGCTCAAGTGCACTTTTATCAACCTGGGCTAAAGACTGTTCAAAATCCAGACGAATCAACTGCTGATTTCTGCTCATTACTCTTAGCTTTGTGATAGTAGGTACTTGCTTATCAGAAACAAAACGACAAGCTATATTCATCGCATTTAGATTAGTTGCTAAGGTTTGTGACGCCTCATCTTCGCCGGTAATTCCAGCCAAAGACACTTTTCCGCCAATAGAGGCAATATTTAATGCAACGTTTGCCGCACCACCTGGGCGATCTTCATGTTGATCTATTTTCACAACAGGCACTGGCGCCTCAGGAGAAATACGCTGAGTTGGCCCGTACCAATAGCGATCTAACATAATGTCACCAACGACTAAAACACTGGCATTTTTAAAAGCCGGAATATCTACTTTCATCCTGCAATCCATAAACGATATAATGACGGTAAGTGTAACATATCAAATTCAATGAGTTGACATCTCCCCGTGAGTAAAAATAAAGTTTTACAGCCAAATTTTAAATTATCTTTTCTCTTACCCAAATACTGGCCTACTTGGTTAGGGGTGATTGTCCTTTATACCATTTCGTGGTTGCCCTACAAACTGCAATTGGTTTTGGGCCGTGCCATTGGGCGTTTATTGTATCGTATAGGTAAAAAACGCCGACATGTCGCCAAACGTAACTTAGAGTTATGTTTTCCTGACATGCCAGCGGGTGAAGTTCAACGTATTTTAAAGGTGAACTTCGAAAATACAGGTATTGCTCTTTTAGAGACTGGCATGGGTTGGTGGTGGCCTGAATGGCGAGTAAAACGCAAAGTAAAAGTGAAAGGACTAGAACACTTAGAAGAAGCACATAAAGCGGGCAAAGGTGTACTTTTATTGGCAATGCACTACCTAAGTGTCGAAATAAACTGTCGTGGCATAGGTACAGGTCATCCTATGGTGGTGTTTTATCGTCCACATAACAATCCACTAATGGAGTATTTCCAATTTAGAGGACGCGGGCGATCCAATAAATATATGTTAGGTAAACGAGACGTAAAGGGCTTACTAAAAGCCTTAAATGATGGTGAAACCTGTGTGTACCTACCCGATCAAGATTACGGAAGAAATCGAAGTTTGTTTGTACCGTTTTTTGCCGTACCAGACGCAGCAACAACAACGGGCACACTAATATTTGCGCGCAATAAAAACACGCAATGTCATATGCTTATACCAACACGTAATGACGACGGTTCAGGCTACACCATTGAAATAAAACCTATGCTGGAAAACTTCCCAAGTAAAGATGATGAAGCAGATGTAATTCGTATAAATCAAGAGTTAGAACAAGCTATTTTATATAAACCTGAACAATACATGTGGCTGCATCGTCGATTTAAAACTAGACCTGATCCAGAAGCTCCGTCATTGTATAAATAGCAATTTTTTATTATGGTATATTTATTGTATTAAAAATAAACCCTAGAGCGTTTGAGAGAGCTACTATGTTGTTTTGGATAAAAAACATTGTATTTGCCGCGATATTAATTGCTTTGGCTGTTTATTTAATTGCCAATGAAGAAGAGCTTTTTGGCACATCCAGTACTGACCTACTTACAGGCGCAGAGGAAGAGCCAGCCAAAACTGAGCAGCCCAAGTATAGTAAGCCAAGTTTAAGTGATAAACAAAGCAATGCCGCAGCTGAAGGTTTGTCTCGCTTTTACGCGAATCTCAGAGGTAGCGATGATCCTAGCGACGGACCTAGAGTTAGAAACAACATTGTTTATTTACCTGATCCGTCAGGTGATTTAGAAGAAATTCTTGAAGCCAAACGCAAAATGGTGAGGCCACTACTGAAAAATTGGCGCAGTGAAGTGGAAAATCGTCCTTTTAGGCCGCCCGATACCCTACATCAAAAATTGTTAGCTTATGCAGAGGACGAAGGACTAGACGTCATTTGGTGGTTAAATCGTGACTTTTTGATCAAAGACCCTTTTCGAGTGAACAAAGATATCATAGATACGGCGTATCAACTGGGGCAAGCTATTGAAGGCCACTTTCAAAACGGCCTATCTGTATATTTTTGTTACCAGCATCGCAGCATCGTTTTGATAGACAGGGTAATGTCTTATCTAGATGAAAACTGCACTAAGCTACCACGTAACAATCGCGGCCGAGATTACTAAGCCGCGATATTGTTTATGTGAAGATTTAATCAAACATATACTTTTTAACAACCGAAACCACAGGCTGAGCAAGTTGGTCAAATTGTTCCAAGGGCAAGCTATTGTCTTGGTTTTGCAAGCTCGCTTTATGGGCAAGATCCCTCAGTTGACTATAACTTTCAATTAATTGGTCTCGCTCTTGTTTTGAAATAACATTTAACGTAGTTAATTGACTAAATATTCGTCGATTATCTGAGTAAACTGATAGTTGCGGATATTGATGACAATGTGCCAAAACCATAAACTGCGCTAAAAACTCAACGTCAACCATGCCCCCATTTCCTTGCTTTATATCGCAACTTTGCTCGGTTGACTTGTCTAAGTGGTCTCGCATTTTTTGCCGCATTTCAACAACATCATTTTTCAACTTGCTAACATTCCTAGGTAGAGATAACACTTGTTGTCTTATCGTTTCAAAAGCCCCTTTGATTCCAGCGCTGCCGTAAATGGCTCTAGCACGCACTAGCGCTTGATGCTCCCAAGTCCATGCTTCGTTAAGTTGATATTGTCCAAAAGTATCTAAACTCACCACCAACACACCTGAGTTGCCAGATGGCCTTAATCGCATGTCTAATTCATACAAAATACCGCTGGTCATATTGATGTTAAATATATGCATGATGCGTTGTGCTAACTTTAAGTAAAACTGGCTGGCACTTACCTCTTTTACCCCGTCAGTTACATCATTTAGGTCACATTGATGAACAAACACCAAATCAAGATCAGAGCTGTAACTTAACTCAATTCCCCCCAACTTGCCGTAACCAATAACCGCAAAGCCAGTATCGTCAGGTGCTAAGCTTTTAGGTCGGCCATATCGTTCCACCATTTGCATCCAAGCAATAGCAACAACCTCATTGGTGATTGCTTCAGCAAGTGCCGTTAAATGATCGCTGACCTTGGCAATAGGCATAACACCAACGATATCTGCCGCAGCAATTCTTAACTGCTGTGCTTGTTTAAACTGTCTCAAGCTTTCCATCTGTGCTTCGAGATCGTCTTCGGGAACACGCAATAGCTGTTGCCTTAACTCGTTTTTATAGGCGTCAAGTGCCGGTGGGTTATTGAGCAATTGAGGATCAATTAACTCATCTAAAATGATTGGATATTTAGCGATATGTTCAGCAAGCCATCGACTAGCGTTACATAACTTAACTAAGTGCTTTAATGCCCCTTCATTTTCATACAATAACTCTATGTATGCAGTACGAGTGACAACTTTACTTAAAATCCAAAGTACCCTTTCCAAACAAATATGATCGGCATTAAGTTTTGCAATATGATTAATTACCAATGGCATCAATTTATCAAGTACTTGCCTACCTCTTGCACCAACTGACTTCTTGCTAACCTCTTGTTTAAAATTATTAAGTAATTGCCAAATAGTACTGGCATCCCAGCTCGGCTTTTCCGTGGCAATCCACTCTTCACCATCAGCTTGTTCCCAATTACTGTCCCAAAGCGCGGCCCAAGATATATCTTCCGACTCATGGTGAGGCGTCTCTTCACCAATAAGTAAAATAAACTCTTGATGTACCGAGGTCATCAAGTCATCTAAGTGAGATAACAATGCCTGCCATGACGAATACTGGTCACAGCCTAACACTTGAAGAATACGTATTTGGTCGAGCGGTTTTTCAGGCAAGGTTTGTGTTTGTTGATCATCCAGTGCCTGAATGATATTTTCCAGGCGTCTTAAAAAGCAGTATGCATTAACAAGCACGTTTTTAGTGGTTTCATCAATCGTTTGGTGTTCAACCAATAAAGGCAATACAGTCAGTAAGTTGCGCTCTTGCAATGGTTTTTCACGACCGCCTCGAATTAACTGAAATACTTGAACAATAAATTCAATTTCACGAATGCCACCAGCGCCAAGTTTAATGTTATTAACTAATCCTTTACGGCGTACTTCTTGTGATATCATCATTTTCATACGACGCAAACTGTCTATCACGCTAAAATCAATGTAACGCCTGAAAACAAAAGGTCTTAACATACTCGACAGTACTTTATGGTACTCACCTTCACCAATAAGCCTAGCCTTTAACATGGCATAGCGTTCCCAATCACGGCCTTGCTCTTGGTAATAATCTTCCATCGCATTGAAGCTCAAAACCAACGGCCCACTGTCACCAAAAGGCCTAAGTCGCATATCAACTCGATAAACAAATCCATCTTCTGTTTTTTGATGTAACGCACTGATAAGCTTTTGCGCTAAACGAGTAAAAAACGTGTGATTGTCTAAAGTGCGTCTGCCCCCCTGCGTCTCTCCAGCGTCTGGGTAAACAAAAATAAGATCAATATCTGAAGAAAAATTTAGCTCTTTTCCACCAAGCTTGCCCATCCCATAAACGAGCAGCGGCTGCACTTTGCCAAGATTGTTTGTAGGTTTGCCCCACTTCTGGTAACAAAACTTTGACAACCAATCTAACGCGGCCAGAATCAATTCATCAGCTAAGCTAGAAAGTCGTTGTAAGGATGTTTGTAACGGAATGTCTAAAAGTAAATCAGCAAATGCTAAAGCGACCATGTGCTGTAAGCGAAACAAACGTAATATACGATGCAATGACTCTTCGGTGTCACAATTCGAAGTTTGTGATGCTAGAAGCGATTTGTAATCCAATGCTTCAACATCATAAATAGTGCCAGACAAAAATAAGTTAATGACAATTTCCGGTGCCTGTAAGGCACTTCGGTAAATAAAGTCACTCATCGCAAGCGCACTTTGAAAATCACTTAATTGCACAGTGCTTGCATCACGAATAAAATCTTGGCTCAGATTTGGGTATTGCTCACAGAATTGTTGCCAACATTTGTCTTTTTGTGTCATTAATTCAGGAAGAAGTGCTTTTGATACTTGACGATTCAACTCAGCCACCTAACATGTAAACCAAATAAATAAAAAGTATGACGTCATCAATACAAATCAATAGACATATTATGTCATGAATGTTATTAATGGCGTTCAACCATAGCATTTTTGAGGGAACTATGGCAGAAATGCAATACGCTAAATCATTGTTATTTGCTATTTTGTTGATCTTAGTAGGGTGTTCAGATCCTGTCGAAGATCAAATTAAGCAACAAATTCCAGTGACCGAGCAGCGCATTACTCAATTAGCGACAGCGCTAGAACAAGGTAATGTTAGAAACGCTGTGTTACTAAAAGAGTATGCTAACCAATTACTCGCGAACAAGCCCGAACTAAAACCTTTAATTGATGAGTTTTTAAAAGACTCTACCACTAAAGGACCTATGTATACGGCGCTAGAACAACGGCTATCCACGGTGAAAACCCAGCCACAAATGTTTGCTAGTAGCCAAGCAAGGTTTAATGAACTGGTTAACATTTATCAAGCTGCAGACCCAGTACTTTATTCTGATGCATTAAGTGACCCACTTAATGTGTTGGCTGATATGTCTGATGGCAAGTTGCCTAGAGTTAACGCATTAAGCAAAGATCAAAGCATTGCAGCTAACAAAGCACAAGACTTTGGCATTGGCGAGCAGTTAATTGGTAACCCTAACTATGGCAGCTGGCAAACAGACAGCAGCGGCATGTCATTTTGGGCGTGGTATGGCGTATTTTCTTTGATGGATGATATTTTCGACATTAAAAGAAAACGTACATACTACCATCAGTGGGGTAAAGGCAGAAACTACAGCTATTATCACGATTATGGTAGAACACGCTACAGTTCACCAAGCCAGCTAAATAAACAAACCCAGCTAGAAACCAGAACAAAAAAATCATTTGAAAGCAAAGGACAAAGATTCAACAGTCCTTACAGCAAAAATAAATCTGGTGGTTCTGCTTTATCTGGGCAAAGCCGAACAGCGCAAACCAGTGCCAATAAATTTACTCGCACCTCTACTGCCAAAAGCCAATATGCAAAGAAATCCAGCAGTAGCAAAAATGCCAGTTTTAGAAATAGTAGTAGTAAAACCACACGCAGTTTTCGTCGCGGAAAATAAGAGCAAGAAAGCAAGGAATTAACATGAACACCTTAATTGAAAACATTGGATTAAATGCAGATTTACTGATTTATCTTGCCATAGACATCACAGTCGCCATTATATTGCTTGGTTTTATGAAGTTTATTTCAGGTATTTCCGCACAAGTAAAAGCTAACGACGAGTTAGCTAAAGAAGATAACTTTGCCTTTGGTATCAGTGTTGCAGGTAGTGTTGCAGCACTTGGTATTGTAATGACAGGCGCTATTACTGGTGAAAATGCCAATAGCTACCTGATGGAAATCATTGGTATGTTTTCTTACGGCTTATTCGGCCTTATCTTGATTAAAGTTGGTCGAATTGTTCATGACCGACTGGCATTAAATGAAATAGATAAAACCGAGCAAATCAAAGCCAAAAACGTTACCGTTGGTATTGTTGATGCAGCAAGTACTATAGCAACCGCAATCGTTATTCGAGCGGTTCTGATATGGGTTCATGGTATAGATATTGGTACGTTTGTGGCAATTATTGCAGGCTTTGTCGTATCACAAGCCATGTTGATTTTAGTCACTCGAATCAAAGAAAAACAGTATGCACGTAACAATCAGGGCGATAGCCTACAGGAAGCTTTTGCTAACGGCCAAGTTGCTCTTGCTATTCGCTATGCGGGACAAGTTATCAGTACGGCATTAGCGGTTACAGCTGCAAGTTATTTTATGGTATACAGCCCGGACACTATAGTGACTACACTGTTTGCATGGTTAATCTTTAGTATTGTAATGACTTTACTGGTAGCACTTCTTACTACTATTGCTAAAAAACTTATCTTGTGGGGCATCAACTTAGTAGAAGAAGTTGATCAACAACACAACATTGGTGTCGCAAGCGTAGAAATGGCGATCAGTATATCGATTGCACTTATTTTAACCGCACTAATGGCTTAATTCCTTTCTAAAAAATGCAGTTTAATCGCCTATTCTGGCAAGATTTATTATTGATTTTAACCATGGCCGTGCTTGCCGGCTGTGGTTTAATCTATGAATACTTGCTTTCACATTACGCAGGTCGCGTATTAGGTGTCATGGAAAGTGCAATCTATTCCATGATTGGTTTAATGATCGTTTCTATGGGGCTTGGCGCATTCGCCGCGCGCAAAATCAAATGTGCTTTTAATGGTTTTGTATGGCTGGAATTGACCGTAGCCTTGATTGGCACCACCGCAATATTAATGATTTCTGGTATTGTCGCTTTTACTCAGTTGCTCCCCCAAATTATTGCGGACACTTATGCGATACCACCTGACGCCACACCAAGAGGAGGCTTGTTCAAGCAACTCACTTGGCTCGCATTAAAAACGCCTTATTTTTTTGGCTTTATCTTAGGCTTTCTTATTGGCATGGAAATCCCCCTTATTGCCAAAATACGTGAACATATTCACCAGAAGCACCTTGAGAACAACTTAGGTACCATTTACGGCGCCGATTACATAGGTGCAGGCATTGGCGCGGCAATTTGGGTAACATTTTTATTAACAATAGATATTAGTAAAGCCAGCGCATTAACCGCAGCTCTTAACCTACTTGCAGGTGCAGTGTTTATTTTTGTTTATTGGTCAAAGCTAAAATATCGCCTGACATTAGTTTCTGGTCATATTTTATTGTTAATTGGCCTAGTACTAATTTACTTCAATGGTAACCAGTGGCTGAATCAAATGAGTAATTTGCTTTATTTAGATAAGGTTGTTCACTCAGAAAAAACGGTTTACCAACAAGTGACAATTACCGAAAGGCGACTGGGAAACGAACAGCCGTCTATATTTAATTTATATCTCAATGGCCGATTACAATTTTCGTCTGCAGATGAACACATTTATCACAGTTATTTGGTTGCGCCAACGTTAGAAGGTTCAGCAAGGCAAGAAAACATTTTAATTATTGGGGGGGGTGATGGCCTAGCGCTGCGTGACGTTTTAACTTGGCACCCCAAACAAGTGACACTTGTTGATTTGGATAAAGCCCTTGTTGATTTATTTAAAGCACCCAAAGAAACTTTAGAGCCTGGGCTAGCGCGCAGAATTACAGAGCTAAACCACAATAGTTTAAGTCATCCAAACGTAAACCTTTTACACGGTGATGCTTTTATCGTCATTGACGAATTACTGAGGCAGGGAAAAGTTTACGACAGCATTATTGTTGATTTACCTGACCCAAGTCATCCTGATCTAAATAAACTTTATTCAGTTAACTTTTATGCCAGACTTAAACAATTACTCTCTGGCGACGGATTGATTTCAGTACAATCCACTAGCCCTTATCATGCTAAAAACGCTTTTATTTCGATAGGTAAAACGATGAAAGCCGCTGGGTTTCTGCACGTCGAACAATATCACGATAATGTACCAAGCTTTGGTGAATGGGGCTGGACTATTGCGGCTAAGGCAGGTTTATCCGCTCGACAAAGATTGTCACAAAAACATCAGTTTTCACGGCCGCAAACATGGCTTACACTGCCAATGTTGCTTGGCTCATTTGAATTTGCCGAAGGGTTTTATCAGCAAATTAGTGAAATACCGATAAACTATTTGGGTAGTCATGCCATTTATCAGTTACACCAACAAGCGTGGCAAGATCAACAAGGAATACACAGTGCATTTATGCACCAAGAACAAAATAAAAATTAATCGACAAGTTACTTGACATATTATGTCTCAGTGTTACATTTAACAGCACGACATATTATGTCGAGATAAGTTAACACAACTTATCGCCAATTAACGGATGAGGAATAACATGAATATTCATAAAATTGCCAATCACTTAAATGCATTAGCAGATAATTCAGAAACTGGTATGGTATTTGACTGTCAACCAATTTCAGGTGAAGTTGATGTATTACAAATAAGCGTTATCGGTCGTGAAGAGTTACCGATATTCGTGTCTGTAACCGACGACCAAGTACTTTGTATTACCTATCTTTGGGGTGAAGACGAAGTGGTTCCTGAAAAGAAAGCGGATATGCATGAAGCAATGTTAGAAATGAATATTCCATGTCCATTATCATCTTTTTCAAAAATTGGCGATAAGTATGTGATATTTGGTGCCTTATCTATCTCATCATCGTTCGAAGATATTGAACATGAACTGGCAGTGCTAAGTAACAACGCACTGGAAGTTATCGATGATATGAGCGACTTTTTACTTTAAATAGCCAACACACTGGAGTATTACTATGAGCATTTTTAAAAAGATTATGACCGCGATCCGTGGTGGTGCCACAGAAGTTGGCGAAGCTATCGTGGACGCTAACTCAACTCGAATTTTTGAACAAGAAATTAGAGACGCCGAAAACCACTTAACTCGTGCTAAGCGTGACTTAACAGGCGTTATGGCTCAACAGATGGCCGCTAGCCGTGAAGTTGACCGTATTAAACGCGAAATTACTGAACACGAAGGTTATGCTGTGCAAGCACTTGAAAAAGATGATGAAACCTTAGCTTTAGCAGTAGCAGAAAAGATTTCAGCATTAGAAAGCGAATTGAGTGCACAACAACAAGCACTAGATAGTTTTGAAGGCAACGCAAACCGCTTAAAAGACTTAGTTAAGAAAAGTGAGCGTCAAGTACAAGAATATAAACGTCAACTTTCTATGGTAAAAACCACAGAAAGTGTACAAAAGGCAACATCAGCAATTACCGACAACTTCTCATCGAGTAATTCAAAGTTGTTAAGCGCAAAAGACTCATTAGAACGAATTAAAGCTAAGCAACAGAAGTTTGATGATCAACTGAAAGCTGCTGAAGTTTTAGAGTCTGAAAACTCAGACAACTCACTAGAAGCCAAGTTAAAAGCAGCTGGCATCGGTGGCACAGAAAACAGTGCAAACAGTGTGCTTGAGCGCTTAAAAGCAAAACAAAAGTAAAATAGATAAGGCCAATTAGTTAACCGCTAATTGGCCTTTTAGGTACAGACCATGAGTTTCTTCAAAAGTATTTTTAATAAAGAAAATCCACAGCGCACCATTTCTAACGTCAACGACCTAATGGTGAAGGATATTATTCAAATTAATGACAGTTTTGCCCTGCCTACCGTGTTGCGCGGTCAACAGTTTCAAATATCAGCTATCAATAGTTATGAATATGAACACAAAACAGAAACGGAATGGGTATTATCAGGTAATGATGACAGCGAAATCTTCCTTAGCTTAGATGTTGACGACAAAACCTATTTAAAGTTCTCTTTAAAGATTCACCATGAAGATGTTGAAACCTTATTTGATTTGGACCAATTTTCTACCATTTTTGATGAACCTGGAGAAGCAAATCTTGATCGAATCGACGATAACGGGCACACTTCGGGTTGGAGCGATACCCAATATCAACAATCGGTATTTGCTCGTGTAGGTTATTTTCACCGTAAAGATCACCGAACAGCTTCCTTATCTCCCTACGAAGGTAATGACGCTGGCGAACAGTTTGAACTTTATCAATTATTGAATCCCGAGCAAACTAAAGGGGTTGAAGCTGAAGTTTGGAGTGATGGTGATACTGATATATTTTTAACCTTCTACCGTGAAACAACCGATATTGTAGATATGTTCCCAGGAAGTTAATTGTGAATCGTAAAGTCCCTGAAAAATGGCAATCCTCAGTTAAAGCAGCAAAAGCGACACAAGTCGCTTTTGATCTTGATGAAAAGTTCCAAATGCAAATTCGCCGTGAAGCTTTGGAGTCCGGCTTAAGCCCTTCAGATAAAATTAGAGAAATTTTGGGACTAACAGTTAATAAACGTCCAAAAAGGCCAAGACTTACAGTAAGTCTCTCAGCCGAAGATTATGAAATCCTCGCAGAAAAGTACCAGCTTACACCAGAACAGCAGCTGGAAATAAAACGTAAATTAATGGATGATTTAATTCATTACGTCAATGAAGATTAAAATTAATTATGCCGAAGAAATTTCAAACCTTTACCATTGATGAGTTTGGCGTAAAAAACTACAACTCACTCTTTCTATTAATCATTACCGTTGTTGTTCTTTATGCCATCATCGCTGTGCTGGCCATCCCTTTGCACCAAGTTGAGTCTGCAACATCAATAAGTAACATTAAAACCTACAAGGACGCTTTTTGGACACTTCAAATGAGCGCTAGTACCATAGGTTTTGGGGATTTTTATCCTGTCACTTTAGAGGGGCGTATTATAGTTGCCGCCATGTTTTATATTGGTGTTGGCATGGTAGGTTTTGTTGGAGCGCAGTTTGTAAATAAATTTGTAGGCTTTTCTGATACCAATGTTAAAAACCGCGAACTTAGAAAACAAAATGCAGAAATACTAGAACACAATAAAGTGCTAGAAAGAAAAATTGATTTATTAGTTGATAAAATTGAAGCTATCACTGATAGAGCCGCCAAATAACGCTTGCATTTTTTCAACTATCACTTAGTTTTATACTCTACAATAAACCGCTTAGAAAGGACTGAGTCATGAAACACGTTGCAATTATAGCTGCAATAACTGGGTTAGCATTAACTGGGTGTGCTAATAATAATGGAGTTGAACAACAAGTTAGCTCTTTATCAAATAAAGTCGATAAGCTCACTATGGAAGTCAGCAAATTAAAAGCTGAGCAAGAAAAACAAAAAAATGCACTCAATGCATTAAAACAAGCCCAGAAAGAGACGAATCAAAAGTTAGATAACATTTCTTCAAGTTTTAAAAAATAAGCTTATTAATAAACTATCTCCCAATAACAGTGCAGAAGCTAGTCGACTAACAGTTTCTGCGCTATCCCTTCACGCTGTTTTAATATTTGTTTTGCCTGTTCTCGTTCCTTTTTTGCACTAGGTAAAAACGCTTTTAGCGCTTTAGCAATAGACATATCTGGCGCCGCATCACTTAAAGGTTGATGTGCTTCAAGCCATTTGCCGTCATGCTCGTAAGACATCTTAATAGGGTGATCAATTATTTTGATTTTTGTGCCCTGTTTTACATTATCAAACAACCACTTAATGTCTTGATCATACATACGAATACAACCAGAACTTGCTCTTAGCCCTATTCCCATACGTTGATTACTACCATGGATCAAATATTCACTCGTGCCAATACGCATTGCATACTTACCAAACGGATTATTCGGCCCAGGGGGAATTTCTTTAGCTAACTCAATGCCATGCTCTTCTTTGTATCGCTCTCTCATCGCTTGAGTAGGCCGCCATGTCGGGTTTTTACGTTTTTCGCCGATATAGCTTGAAACTTTCGGCGTAGAAAGCCCCTGTTTACCTATACCAACTGGAAATACGTAGACAAGATTTTCTCCTGGAGGAAAGTAATACAATCGAAGTTCTGAAAGGTTGATCACTATCCCCTCTCTTGGTCCATATGGGAGGAGCATTCTTTTAGGTATAGTAACTGTACTACCTTCAACAGGTAAAAATGGATCAACACTCGGGTTTGCCGCAAGTAACGCTAACATACCAACATTGTAATACTCAGCTAATGCCTGAAAATAGTCGCCTTCAATTACTTGGTGTTCAACATTTTCACCAATTAACCGGCTATTTTCCTTAGGCAATTGATAAACGCTGGCAAAGCAGCTATTTAAAAAAATACCGGCGGAAAATAAAAGAAAACCAAGGCGCATTAATCACGCCAATAGACAGGCATCATTAACGCGGCGTCTTTGGTGTGAGACAAAGCCAACATTAAATTGTCAACTTTGCTTTGCTGCCAAGACTGTATTTTTTTGATCGGATCATTATCTTCAACATCTAGTTTGTCTAACTGTTGATGAATAATCCAAAGGCTTTGCAGCTCTCTTAAGCCCAATTCCATATCAATCCAAGGAGCTCGAAACTGATGTCTCAAATCCTGCTCAAATAAAAAGCCAAACCAATTCCCTGTGAGCAAACAACGATGCAATAAGTTTCTTTGTGCCAAATATGACTCAGCATCGTTAACTGATAAATTGCTCATTGCCTCAGTTAACTCGCGCAAACTATTATCCATTTGCTGCTGTGCAAAGGTTCGAAAATCAAGCGATGTCACATTATTTATTAATTGCGAGCTATGTTCATTTGATACCACGAGGTTAAGTAATGCCAGCTGTAATTGATTAAACCTTTCACTGTGCATTAATTCTTTTGTCATTTGAAAATCGGGAAACCTTCGCTTCTCAAGTTTAAGCTGTTGAATAAGTTGCTCACTGTATTCCAACTTTTTGCGATAATTTCCCGTTTTGTTCATCAACTCTTTGAGGAAAATTGCATTATCAACCCAAGAGAATAATTGAATAAAGTGACTGACCTCTTGCTTAAGCTCAACTAGCGTTTCAGTCAAATAATCGTTAAATAACCAAAGGCCATGACGAACAGTTGACAAAATATCAACAACCACAGCTAAATCTGCAATTTTTTCGCTTTGCAAATATTGCTCAATACTCTGCTGTAATTGCATTAAATAGTGATTAACACCTTGCACAAACATCTCTTCGGCGCTTGTTACTGATTGTACACAAGACACCAACATTTGAGGCTGATGTTGATATTCAATTTTACCGAATAACCTATATCCTCTAGCCGCTTTACTATGGATACCCGCTCTGAGTGAAAGTTGGTGAAATAAAATATCAGCTAAAACAAACAAATCTGAGATATTGCCAGAAACTAATTCAAGCTCAAGCTCGTTAATTTCTTGGCAATCCCCTGCTGCGCTTATCGTACCACGATCATAAGCCATTTCAATTTTGCTATCGTTTAGGTTCAACAACCAAACTTCGCGAGTAAAATTTGTCGTAAACAACGAAATAAGCTGCGCTTGCAACTGAGTGATATCTTCGCCAGATTGCCAAATTTCAGTGGGAAATAATGATAAGTTAGGGAAGTTTTCTTTAATATCAACGTTGTATTCTGGTCTTTGGTGTAAACCTCCAACCACACGTCCAGACGTTTTAATTGTTTGTTCTAGGCCCGAAGCTGAGGATCGAATTCGCAATCCAATGTCACGCAGCCTTAAGGCTAACTCCGGCGTATCAAAATAACAATTATTGAGCTGCTTTACACTGTGCTCATATGTGATGTGATGTTTTTCAAGTGTTGTTTTAATAGTTTTTGATACATCTTCACTTAAAATCAGATATTTAAGTTCGACTTCTGTACTCATAAAGTAATTTTTTTCAGCAATTAAGCTTAGTTAGGACTAATCTTGTTAACCATACAAAAGCACAGGCTATCACGCAATATTTTTCGCTTGCTATCGTTGCCTCAAAGCCCTACTATTTTTAATACTGATCATGAATTAGCTTTGGTAACTAAATGAAATTAATAACATGTTTGCTGCTTGTGTGTAGCCTTCTCTCAGCTCCTGTCGTTTTAGCTGCACAATCGACCGATGAAAGTAACGCAAATATTGGCTATATCACAGATGATTTATTCATCTATATGCACGCGGGTCCTGGCAGTCATTATCGCTTAGTTGGTAGTATTAACGCCGGTGATGAAATTAGCTTAACGGGCAAAACCGAGAATGACTACACAGAAATTATTGATACAAAAGAGCGCACTGCTTGGGTTGAATCAAAGTATGTTTCTGTTGAACCGGGCTTACGCCAAGTTATCGCTTCGCTCAATGCGCAATTAGCAGTACAAAGCGAAGATTATCAACAAGCTAGCTCTCAATTGACCGATAACAACCAACTTATTACGTCATTGCAATCACGAGAAGCAGAGCTTTCAAGCCAAATCGAAAACTTAAATAAGCAACTTGATACTTTACGTGGTCAACTTGATAACCAAGACCTTGAAATTAAAAAAGAATACTTTTTTAATGGCGCTATTGTTTTAGTTGTAGGCCTAATTCTAGGAATCGTACTACCTCGTATTTCTGTTAAAAAACGTTCATCCATGGATAACTGGAAATAATTTGTAACACTTAGGGCGGCATTTCATGTTAGTATTCTGCGCAATTTAGATTACGAAATGCCGTTTTATGAAATTAGTCTTTGACGTTTTGCATCTTTACTACTTACCTCAATATCTACCTGTATACCGAGAACTACTCAAGCAAAACGCTGGCACTGCAACCTTCATATTTTATCACGGTGTACACGACGAAATTATTAAAGAAATCATTCAACAAGAAGCATTAGACCATGTATGGGTGTCTTCCTGTGAACAAGCAATTGAATATTATATTCAACACCAAGCTGACTGGATCTTTTTTGCTAATGCTTGTGATCACCTAGAGCAAGTTCACAAAGTCAGTAGAACAGTACAACTTGGCCACGGCATTGGCCCAAAGACATCTTATTATACTAAATCAAACACCCCAACTACGGTTAGGTTTGTTGAAGGTGAATACCGTACACAAAGGTTAAAACAAATGTACCCAGAGGATACCTTTGTTGATGTTGGCTTTTGTAAACTAGATCCTATTATTCAGGGGCAATCATCCACAATAGATTTGTTACAAGTTGGATTAGAACCTGATAAAAAAACCTTGCTTTACGCGCCTACATTTTATCCTAGTAGTATTGAATGCTTTCCAAGAGATTGGCCAAATACCTTCGCAAATTACAATATATTAATCAAACCACATTACTTTTCACTGAGTAAGTCAAAGTATAAGAAGCAAAGAGAATTACTCGAATATTGGCAAACGTTTGACAATGTATATCTAGCTAACGTTACCGATTATTCGTTAGTACCGTTTCTAGCTTCTGCAGATTTGCTTATTAGTGACGCGTCATCTGCGCTCTTTGAGTTTGCTGCTTTAAACAAACCTGTCGTTTGGTGTGACTTCTTAAAGCTTCGTTGGAGTTATCGTGGCCCGTTTGCTTTTCGATTTAAAAATCGTATGGATCAAGACTATGGTGAATACGCTGAAATCGCAGTCCACGCGAAGAAATACGAGCAACTAAAGTCTATTGTTGATGAACAGATTGCCAATCCAGCTTTGTTGTCAAAAGAGAGGCAACACTATGCTAAAAAGTTAGCTGGCACTTTGGACGGCCAAGCAAGTAAACGTATTATTAATTATCTAATCAACCATTAACTGCAGTTCAGTTACTACAGGTAGAACACTGGTGTTAACATTTTATCTAGTGCTAGCTCAGAATAAAAAACGCTAAAAACTTATTTGATCACTTTTTTACAATTTTGCAACGAAGTCGTCTGTTTTAGCCATCTTACATTGTGTAGAATAGCGGCCAATATTTGTAATTAAGGGTAATTCATGAAAAAGATAGGTTACACCACAGGTGTTTTTGACCTTTTTCACATCGGTCATTTAAATGTTTTAAAACGAGCAAAATTAGAGTGTGATTATTTGATTGTTGGTGTTACCAGTGACGAGCTCTGCTTAAGCGCAAAGAACAAAAAACCTATTATTCCATTTTCAGAACGTATGGAAATTGTCGAACACATAAAGTTTGTTGATGAAGTAGTTCCCCAAGTCAATTACGACAAAATGGAAGCTTGGAATAACCTGAAGTTTGACCGAATGTTTGTTGGTGATGATTGGAAAGGCACTGAAAAGTGGAATCAAATAGAACAAGACTTTGCTAAAGTTGGGGTTGAAATCGTATATTTCCCATACACCAGCCACACTTCGAGTACCAAGCTGCGAGAAGTATTAGAAAAAATAAAATAAGCCGATACCTTCAATGAAAAAACTTTTATTCGTTTTAATCGCAACTGGATTTGCGACAAAAGCTGCTTTTGCAGATCCTTGGGTTGATACCAGTAATGTTTTTTTACGGGCTAATATCCAAGTGCTTGCTGATGCAGGCATTATAAAGACGCCTGTTACAACATTTCCTCTGATGTGGCACGACATTAATAAAGACCTGAACAATGTATATTTGTCACAGCTAAGCCCAAAGACGAAAGAAGCTTTTCTCTATGTAAGGCACCAACTCAAGCTGGCTAAAAGAAATAGTAAACTGATCACTGTCAATGTAGCCTCAGACGATAAACGATTTACAAGTTTCGGTGATGAATATCGCGATGCTAATAACATTAAAGTTGCGACATCATTTAAATCAGAGCGTTTCGCCTTTAAGGTTTCCACATCGTATAACCCAAGTCCAATTGATGAAGATAAAACTCGCTTTGATGATAGTTACGGCGCATTTTTTCTTGGTAATTGGGTGTTTTCTGCTGGTATGCAACAGCGATGGTGGGGTCCAGGCATAGATACTAGTTTAATTTTGTCAAATAACGCTAGACCAATGCCTGCACTTACCTTATCTAGAAAGTCATCAGAGCCCTTTACCATTCCGTGGACTGATATAGATATTCCATGGACGGTAACCACCTTCATGGCAAAAATGGATGATAAACGAGTAGTAAAAGACACGTTACTATGGGGTTTTCGATTAAACTTTAAACCTACTCAAAATTTAGAAATTGGTGTATCTAGATTAGCGCAATGGGCGGGAGAAGGTAGGCCTAAAAATTTTAGTACTTTTGTAGATGTATTAAAAGGGTTAGACAACTGTGGTGGTAATGGTCCATCTGTCGAAGAATGTGCTGCTGGAAAAGAGCCAGGTAACCAGTTAGCAGGTTACGATATACGTTATTCAAATACTATTTTTGATCACCCTTTCGCACTTTATTTTATCACTCATGCTGAAGATGGCGACCGTAAAGGTGGCTTAAGTATTTTAGGTGAAGAAAAATATCAAATGGGGATTGAAACTCAGCTTCACGCCTTTGGTTACAACTGGAAACTTTATTTAGAAAGTACAGACACTTATGCACTATGCAGTGATGGAGTGAATGGTGATGGAACATCACGTATTGGCAACTGTTACTACGAGCATCACATTTACAAAACAGGTCTTAGATATAACAAGCGTAGTATTGCTAACCTTTATGACAATGATGCCACTTCGCTGGTATTAGGAGCTTCAACGTTATCAGCCGGAGATACCCAAATAGAAACTAAGTTACGCTGGCTTCAGTTAAACAAAGATAATGCTGATAAAGCGCCCGAAAACCCAATTATCGGTAATCCGTTAACGTCAATTGCTGAAGATATGTTTATGGTATCGAGTAAAGTGCAACACAGCTATAAAAATTGGCGTTTTACCATTGGCAGTGACATCAGCAGATCAACCTTTGATAATGCGGTAAAAGATCAAACTGATGTCAATGTGTTTGCTCAGGTTGAATACAACTTATAAGCGCCAGTAGTTTAATGCTTTTCTTATTTTAAAGCGCCTAATCAAATTTAATGGTTTGCGCTTTAAATGGCTTGTGCCACGTTCAATTAAGCTATCTATCGCTGTTAAAGTTCTAGCTGCGGACTGACCATCTTTGTATGGATGAATTGCATTACAATGAGCCTGAATTAACGCCCGTTGCTCTGGTGAAACATTCAAAGCTGACGCTAACGCTTGTTCCAACTCTTGTGCTTGGTTGATGTTAATCATCCAAGATTCAGGTCGACGATTATTCATCGCCACAACAGGTTTATCTTGCAGGGCAAACTCCGCAAGAATTGATGAAGTATCTGACAACAACACATCGGCAGCTTGAAGCAGTGGAATAAGATCTGCAGTTTCAATAAAGGTTAAGTTATCTGACTGTATCGCTTTATACATATCAGCTTCTTCTTTAGTCGCTTTAGGGTGAAGTTTTACCAACCACTGCCAATCCTTTGTTTTGCTTAAACGCTCAATTTCAGGCAACAAGGCATAACTACTGCGTAACTTTGGTGAAAAAGTTGGTGTATACAATACTAGCGGTTTGTCAGAAATATAATTCGCTTTATTCGGATGCTCAGTAAATAAAGCATCTAATTTTGCCCATCCGGTTTCAACAATTTCGCAAGTACCATCATTTATCGCGTTAAATGCCTTAGTAATGTTAGCGCCTTGTGTACAATACAAGTCAAAAAAACCACGAATGTTAAATTTGTTCTTTTTGCCTGAATCAAACCCATGAAAAACTTGCACTTTGATACCAGGAAAAAAGTCCGGCACGTAATTCCCAGGGGCTAATAATGCATCAGCATTAAAAGCCATAACACTGTCAATGTCAGGAAGATTGTGATCTTCAGGTAATAAAAAAGCTTCTGCTTCACTTCCAGGTGGAATATACCAAGCATATTCTCCGCCATTTTTAACGATTTGCTCAGCAATAGGCCTTAAGATACTAAAAGAATATGAGAGGGTTACATAAAATAAATATTTTTTTTTCTGACTCACAACAGTTACTGCATTTATTACCATGGGCAAATTGTAATGCTAAACCCAATTGAATACCAATCCCTAGCCTTTCAATTGGTATTACATGTTTACTTATTCATTAATTGACTAAGTTTATACACACATACTCTTAATTAATGTTTGACTTAAACAAGTAAACTGCGGTACTAATAGATCAACGATGTAATTTAATTACAAAATAAACTTTCTAGGCGAAATGAACAAAGCAACAACTAACACTTTATCTCTCCTCCTCCTCGCACCAACATTGCGCGGATAGGTTTGTTGTAGCTATTAGAAAGTAAAACAGAATTTAACTTAAACCCGCGCTAATAAACGCGGGTTTTTTTATGCTTGTAATTTATTAGCGCAAAGTAAATTTAGGAATAAAACATGGAAAATCAAGTTATTATATTCGACACCACCTTACGGGATGGTGAACAAGCATTAACCGCAAGCTTGTCAGTTCATGAAAAGTTGCAAATTGCCTTAGCAATTGAGCGATTAGGTGTCGATATTATTGAAGCAGGCTTTCCGGTCTCCTCCCCTGGCGATTTTCACTCGGTACAAGAAATTGCTAGAACAGTAAAAAATGCCCGAGTTTGCGCTTTAGCGAGGGCTGTAGAGGCTGACATTCAAGCCTGTGGCGATGCATTAAGTGTTGCTGAGCAATTTAGAATTCACACCTTTATTTCTACATCTGATGTTCACGTACAACAAAAGTTGCGCAAAGGCTTTGATGATGTAGAAGCCATGGCAATTAATGCCATTAAATTTGCACGTAAGTTCACTGATGATGTTGAGTTTTCCTGCGAAGATGCAGGTCGCACGCCAATAGATAACTTATGTCGCATCGTTGAAAGCGCCATCAAAGCCGGTGCAACAACAGTTAATATTCCTGACACGGTAGGTTATACCTTACCAAACGAATTTGGCGGAATTATTCAACAAGTATTCAATCGAGTGCCAAATATTGATCAGGCGGTAATCTCTGTTCATTGTCACAATGACTTAGGTATGGCGGTTGCAAATTCAATGGCAGCTGTGCAAGCAGGCGCTCGACAAATCGAATGTACCATTAATGGTATCGGCGAACGAGCGGGCAACTGTTCGTTAGAAGAAGTGGCGATGATTATGAAAACTCGCCAAGAATTTTTAGGCGTTCATACCAATATCAATCACCAAGAAATTGCTCGCACCTCTAAGTTAGTGAGTCAATTATGCAACATGCCTATTCAGCCCAACAAAGCAATTGTTGGCAGCAATGCTTTTAGTCACTCATCAGGTATTCACCAAGACGGTATGTTAAAAGCATCAAATACTTATGAAATCATGACACCGGAAAGTGTCGGCATTGCAAAAACTAAATTAAACCTAACTTCTCGTAGTGGCCGTCATGTAATTAAACATCGAATGGAAAGCTTGGGTTACAAAGAAACTGATTACGACCTAGCCGAGTTATACAAAGACTTTTTAGCCCTAGCAGACAAAAAAGGCCAAGTGTTTGATGATGACTTAGAGGCACTACTGTTTAACATTCAACAACAAGATGAAAAAGACTTCTATTCGTTGGAAACGTTAAACGTACAGTCAGGTGGTGGTGAATTTGCTACAGCCAGTATCAAGCTAGCTGTTGGCGAGCAAAAAGTCATCGAAGCAGCAACGGGTAACGGACCTGTAGACGCTTTATATCGCGCGATAAAACAAGCAGTTGATGTCGAATTTGAAGTAACAGATTACAAAATTTCGAATAAAGGTTCTGGTGAAGACGGTTTAGGCCAAGCCCACTTAGTTGTCGCATGGCAAGGTCGAAACTTTCACGGCTACGGTTTAGCCACTGACGTTATTGAGGCGTCAGGTCAGGCATTAATTCACTGTTTAAATAATATCAGCAGAGCACAAACTATTGCTGAAATTAAAGAACAGAAAAAAGAAGCAAACGGTTAATAGTGCGCTTTGAACATTCAATACAAAAGTTTAATTAATTAAGAGCAAAAATAATGTCCAATATTGCAATTTTAGCCGGTGATGGCATCGGCCCAGAAGTCATGCAAGAAGCAGTAAAAGTAATGTCAGCTGCTGCAGACAAATTTAATTTTCCATTATCTTTTAACCATTTTGATGTTGGCGGCTGCGCTATCGATAACCATGGTACAGCACTGCCAAAATCAACCATTGATGGTTGTGAACAAGCAGACGCTATTTTATTTGGCTCGGTCGGTGGGCCGAAGTGGGAAAACTTGCCACCTACAGAACAACCTGAAAGAGCTTCATTATTAGGTTTACGAGGCCATTTTGGTTTGTTTTGTAATATGCGCCCTGCTCAGCTGCAATCAGCCATGTCGTCGCTATCCCCTTTACGTGCTGACATTTCAAATGCAGGCTTTGATATTTTAGTGATGCGCGAGTTAACTGGTGGTATTTATTTTGGCGAACCTAAAGGACGTAAAAATCCGGGCACGCCAGATGAAGCAGGCTTCGATACTATGATTTACTCACGAGCAGAAATTTCTCGTATCACCCGTTTAGCGTTTGATGCCGCGAAAAAACGCAATAACAAAGTAACGTCAATAGACAAAGCTAACGTATTAGCTACGTCGCAATTATGGCGTGAAGTTGTCAATGAAATTGCCGCTGAGTACCCTGAAGTCACGTTAGAACACATGTACGTTGATAATGCCGCGATGCAATTAGTGCGCAATCCTGGGCAATTTGATGTCATGTTATGTTCGAACCTATTTGGTGACATTTTATCGGATATCTGTGCAATGATCACAGGTTCTATGGGCTTATTACCGTCGGCAAGTCTTAACGAGCAAGGCTTTGGTATGTATGAACCAGCAGGTGGCAGTGCACCTGATATTGCTGGTCAAGGTATCGCCAATCCTATCGCACAAATTTTATCTGCCGCGTTATTGTTACGATACAGCTTAAATCAAAATGAAGCGGCAACAGCCATTGAAGCGGCCGTAGCAAAAGCGTTAGACGAAGGTAACTTTACACGTGATTTACTGCCTGCTGAACAAGCATCACAAGCAAAATCAACCAGTGAAATGGGTGATATCATTTGCCAATTAATTAAGGAGAGCTAATCATGGCTTCTACGTTATACGACAAGTTATGGCAACGCCATGTGATAGAAGAACAAGCCGGTGAAACACCTTTGTTATACGTGGATCGTCACTTAATTCACGAAGTGACTTCTCCACAAGCCTTTGCCAACTTACGTTTTCACAATCGTCCGTTACGCCGCCCAGAGCGCACAATTGCCACGATGGATCACAACATATCTACACGTTCAATTGATATTAATGCAGCAGGCGAAGGTGCAGCTAACCAATTAAGAACTTTAGAGAAAAACTGTAAAGAGTTTGGAATTAAACTGTTTGGTATGGGCCACAAAAACCAAGGCATTGTTCACGTAATGGGGCCAGAACTTGGCCTAACGTTACCAGGCACAGTGATTGTTTGCGGTGATTCACATACTGCAACTCATGGTGCCTTTGGCGCCTTAGCATTTGGTATTGGTACCTCAGAAGTAGAGCATGTATTTGCAACCCAAACACTTCGTCAAACCAAAGCCAAAACCATGAAAATTGAAGTTAAGGGCAAGGTTGCTCCTGGTATTAGTGCCAAAGATATTATCTTAGCGATAATTGGAAAAACAGGCAGCGCTGGTGCAACTGGTTACGTGGTTGAATATTGTGGAGAAGCCATTGAAGCACTTTCAATGGAAGAGCGCATGACAGTCTGTAACATGAGTATTGAATTTGGTGCCAAAGCTGGTCTTATCGCACCAGATCAAACCACATTTAACTATTTAGAGGGGCGTGAATATGCTCCTCAAGGTGACGTTTGGCAACAAGCAGTTGAAGACTGGAAAACACTGAAAACCGATGATGGTGCAGTATTTGATCATGTGCTTACTCTTGAAGGAAAAGATATTAAAGCACAAGTAACATGGGGAACTACTCCAGGCCAAGTTATTGAAGTGGATGCCGTTGTGCCTTCTCCTGATGATTTCACCGATCCTGTGGAAAAAGATTCTTGTGCGAAAGCCCTAGCCTATATGGGGTTAGAAGCTGGCACAAAAATAACTGATATTGAAGTTAACAATGTGTTTATCGGTTCTTGCACCAATTCAAGAATTGAAGATTTACGCGCCGCTGCGTCTATTGTTGAAAGTTATGCTGCCCAAGGGAAAAAATGCTCAGATAAAGTGACAGCTATTGTTGTACCCGGCTCATACCAAGTAAAGGAACAGGCCGAAAAAGAAGGCTTGGACAGTATTTTTACTCGAGCAGGCTTTGAATGGCGTTTACCTGGTTGTTCTATGTGTTTAGGAATGAATGACGATAGATTAAAGCCTGGCGATCGCTGTGCATCAACCAGTAATCGTAACTTTGAAGGACGCCAAGGTCGAGGTAGTAGAACTCACCTAGTTAGCCCAGAAATGGCAGCAGCAGCGGCGATTGAAGGCCGATTTGTCGACTTAAGTGAATAGGAGCAAAAAATGGAAAAATTCACTACACATACAGGCTTAGTGGTACCGTTAGATGCTGCTAATGTTGATACTGACCAGATCATTCCAAAGCAGTTTTTACAAAAAACTGAACGAGTTGGCTTTGGTCAACACCTATTTCACGATTGGCGTTATTTAGATGATGAAGGTCATCAAGCTAACCCAGAATTTATTTTGAATTACCCACAGTATCAAGGTGCCAGTATATTACTTGCCCGTGAAAACTTTGGTTGCGGTTCAAGTCGTGAGCATGCGCCGTGGGCAATTCAAGAATATGGATTTAAAGTGGTTATTGCGCCAAGTTTTGCCGACATATTTTATGGTAACTGCATCAACATTGGCATAGTGCCTGTGCGTTTACCAGAAGAGCAAATCAATCAACTATTTGATACTGCTAGAGATGCAGGCCTGACTTTAACTGTTGATTTAATTAACAACACAATAACTAATGGCGAGTTAACTTTCTCTTTCGAATTAGACAATTTCCATCAATATTGTTTAGAGCAAGGTATCGACAGCGTTGGTTGGACACTAAACAAGCTAGATAAAATTCAATCATACGAAGACAAACTTCCTGCTTGGCAATAAAAACTCGCTGAAATGTCTAATAGGTGGTAACTTTAAGTATACAGAGCTTAAAGTTACCACGTTTTATTGCATGACAGATCCACGTTCCTTTGAAACAATTTCGGTAAGTGACTTAGTTGTAGGCATGTACGTCGTTGCTATTACCGATAGTGAAAACCTCGAAATAAAGTCTGAGGGCTATGTGAATAGTGCAAACACTATTCGCCAGCTACAAAGAGCCAAAATTAAGCAAGTTTGTGTCGACCCGAGTAGACAAAAGAAAGTCGAAAATATCGATCGCGTGCTTAGCGATATCCCCTCACTAAAAGAAAAACAGCAAGCCAATCGTCCTAAAGTTGAACGCACACTCGACCAAGAAATGAAACAGGCGAGTAAACTTTATAACGATGCTAAAGCGCTGCAAGCCAAGATCATGGGGTCAGTTAAGCTAGAAAAAGCCCTTAAAATTGACAATATCTCTGAAACTACTAATGCCATGGTTGATTCGGTTTTTAGAAACTCCGACGCTTTAAGTTGTTTAACTCGGATGCAATCGAAAGACTCTTATCTGTTAGAGCATTCATTAAATGTTGCGATCTTAATGGCAGTATTTGCTAAACACTTAGGTTTTGAAAAAAGACAAATTCAGGAAATGTTTTTAGGTGCTTTTTTACATGACTTGGGCAAAGTATTGATACCTGATGAAATTCTACATAAACCTGGCGCGTTAACCGACAAAGAGTACAAAATCATGCAGAGCCATGTTGCTCTGGGGTTAAAAATGCTTGAAGACAGCCCTGAGATTTCTCATATCGCTATGCGTATGGTTAGAGAACATCACGAACGCAACGATGGTCGAGGATATCCCAAAGGATTAACTAAAGAAGATATATCCAAATATGGGCACATGATTGCAATTGTCGATAGCTACGATGCTATGACCAGTGATCGTGTCTATCAAAAAGGTATGACACCAATCAAAGCCTTTAAGATATTAGTATCCGAATCACCTGCAAGTTTTGATGAAGAGCTGGTAGAAAAATTTATTCAATGTTTAGGTGTCTACCCAGTTGGCACTTTAGTTAAATTAAATAGCGGTAAACTAGGGCTGATCAGCAAACTCAACCCACAAAGGCCATTACACCCTTATGTTAAAGTGTTTTACAGCACACGAATGAATCAAGCTATCCCGATTGAAGAGATAAACTTGGCACAAAGTAAATATCGCGATCAGATTGATTGTTGTATCAAACCAGAAGAGTTCAATATTAACTTGTTAGGCTTCTTCCACGCGGCATTTATTAACTAACCTCAGGTTTGTATAAGAAATAGTGCTAAAGCGAAGAAAACAATAAGTTAGTAGTCTCTTATATTTCTAGTTCGATATTTTTGGCTGAATTCAAGGCATTTTGCAGCAGGAATAGCTAGCTATTTCGCTTCAAAATAACGCTGAAGTCAGTAAAAATAGTACCTAGAAACGCATTACTTATGCGAGCTGAGGTTAACTAAACTACCAGTTAGTTAATGCAGGTATGGTAAAGCTGTGCTCTTTAAACAACAGCACGACATGTTGAGGTAATATGTGTTGCAACACAACCCCAGATGCAATTTGCTGCCCTTCAGAAAAGTCTTTACCATTAACCCTAACCCACCCTTTGCCATCACTTGCATACATGTGAAGTTCAAAACTTAAAGCAGGTAAACTGTTTTGAATATTTTCGGGCATTTTATTGATGGGCTGAAAATCGCTTTCCAATAATGGCTTTTCTTCCAGCTTTGCCTGGGCATCGGTTTCGATAATAGCTTGTTTAAAAGCGGCTAATAATTCAGGTGACACATCATCTTCGGCCGTAAGTTCAAAACCAAGTTCACTTTGGCTTTGCTGCTGTTTATATTGCTCAACATTGTGGCCTAACACTAGCGGCTCTTTTGACTCTGCCTCAGTATTAGCAATACTTTGATCATTATTATCATCAGCAGTTTCCAATCGTTCATGTTCAGATTGCAATGCTCCTGTGATGTCTTGATGATCAGCACTTTTAATCGTATTTGTTGATGCAATAGGCGTAATTTTTTCGGCACTTTCTAGTAATTGGCCGTTTGCCATTTCATTGGTGGCTATAGTCTTAGCTGGTGGTAATGTTTCCGACGTTGTTACTACTGGCGATACAGGCTCTGTGAGAAATTTAATACCTAAGCCAATACCTAGCACCATAAACACACTGACCCCAAGCCCAATAGCGATTGATTTTAGCCAAAGTGAACCGCTATCTCTTGGCTCCAAGGGCGCACCAAGGGCTTCATCTGCCGCTTGGTAAATAATTTTTTTATTCACTAGTGATTGGTTTTGGCCGTAAGCTAATATCAATGCACGATCACAAAGCACGTTAACGACACGAGGAATACCGTTAGATATTTTGTGTATCGCCTTGATAGCACTGGCGTTAAATAAGTTTCGCTGACATTGAGCAACTGACAGCCTATGTTCAATATATTCGGTTAGTTCATTTAGGGTAAGTGGTAGTAAGTGATACCTTGCAGTAATACGCTGAGCTAATTGACGTAAATCACGTCGTTGCAATAGTTGTTGAAGCTCTGGTTGACCAATTAAGACCACTTGTAAAAGTTTTTTAGTATTGGTTTCAAGATTAGTTAATAACCTGAGTTGTTCTAACACTTCAGGTTGTAAATGTTGAGCTTCATCAATAACCACTAAAGTATTGATATCTTGCTCGTGGTTTGCCAAAAGCTTTTCTTGGATTTTGTCTGTCAGATATTTTAGTGTAGCGCCTGACTTTTTATATCGAATATTTAAACTGTCACATATAGTCGCTAACAATTCATCACTTGATAGGGTTGGATTGAGAATAAAGGCTGCCTGCGTATTTTCTGGCAACTTTTCCATCACAGTACGACTAATAGTAGTTTTGCCTGTACCCACTTCGCCAGTAAGTAGCACAAAACCGCCACTATCACCCAAGCCATGACTTAAATGCGCTAACGCTTCTTTATGCCTACTGCTCATAAACAAGTAAGCAGGGTCAGGAGCTATGGTAAATGGGGCTTCGCTTAATCCAAAATACGCGGTATACATGAGGTCATTTATCAAGTTAAAAAGCACAAGCAAGTTAACCTTTCTCGCGACATAAGTCAAAGTTCAGGCGCTGTAATTTTGTAAGCTTGTGATACACTATCACTTTATTTATCAAAGACTTTATCATGCAAGACTTAACCCCAGAAAAAGCCTTAACCTATTATTTAGTTGGTGGCGCAGTTAGAGACAGTCTGCTTAACTGGCCTTATCACGAATGTGATTATGTCGTTGTTGGCAGTGATGTTGACACTATGATTTCGCTCGGTTTTCAGCAAGTAGGTAAAGACTTTCCTGTATTTTTACATCCGGTCACGAAAGAAGAATACGCACTCGCTAGAACAGAAAAAAAACAAGGTAAAGGTTACACTGGTTTTGTTTGTTATGCGTCGCCTGATGTAACCCTTGAACAAGACTTATTGCGCCGAGACCTTACCATTAACGCAATAGCCAAGGGGGTTGATGGGAACCTAGTTGATCCATATAACGGCCAAGAAGACATTAAAAACAAAATATTAAGACACGTTTCACCAGCCTTTAGCGAAGACCCATTACGGGTATTACGTGTTGCAAGGTTTGCCGCCCGCTACCACAACCTAGGCTTTACCGTTGCCCCAGAAACCATTGCCTTAATGCAAGATATTTCATCATCAGGTGAACTGAACAGTTTAGCAGCAGAGCGAGTGTGGAAAGAAACCGAAAAAGCCCTAGCAGAGCAACATCCGGCAACTTATTTTGATGTATTACATCAAAGCAAAGCGCTTACAGCATTGTTTCCAGAGCTTGATGCAATTTGGCAAGATGATAATTTTGCATGTAAGCAAGCGGCAAAAGCAGCATTAATTGCAGCTAGCTCACTTTCCCAAAACATTGATATTCGCTTTGCTGCTATGTGCCATGCAATTACCTCAAATTCAGTAAACGAAATAAATACAGAAACAAACCTAGTTAAACAAATGTGTGAACGCATCAAAGTGCCAAATCAAACAAAGTTATTGGCAATTCAAGTTCACCAACATGTTAAACAAATTTTAGATGTTCAACATCTGAGTCCAAAAGCAATATTAACTTTATTTAATCAATTAGATATTTGGCGTAAAGGCGAGTTTTTTGTACAGGTGATAACAACTTGCCAAGCAATTTCACTTGCTTCAACAGAAAATAAAGATCACTTTACTCAAGGAGAAAATCTACTCAAGTTGGCAGAGCAAACAAGACAAGTACAAGCAAAACCTTTTGTAGAACAAGGCTTGCAAGGGCTAGAGATAAAAAAGGCTATCTCAGCGAAGCGCCTTGAACTGATTGAACAGTCCACCTTGTTCCAAATTCAGTGACGCTAAAATCGTTATTAGTAGTAACCTCAGGTTTGTATAGGAAATAGGGCTAAATATAAGAAAACAATAACTTAGCACAATTTTATTGTGCCACTATTAATAACAAACCAAGCTTTATACAAGCTATTCACAATGTTTATGTTATTGCCATAATCTAAACTAACGATTAATTTAAAACGTGAAACAATTGGCAAAATACAATACAAAAGCGTTAACAAGCACATCGGAATTAGTGTGCTATCTAAAAAATAAGGATATACGATGACAACTACATCACTTCCCGAAGATAAAACAAGCAGTTCCCTTTTATCTACACTTTCCTGGCTATTCTTACTCACTATCGTCATTCAGTTTGTTATCGCTATTTTTATTACCATGAGTGATGTCCTATCATTATTTGTTAATCAACAACTCACAATGGAGCAATATGAGAGCAATCCATATTTACTTTTTATTGGCATCTTCTTTTATGCAATCGCCATAATTCCTTTACTTAAATATGCACTTAATGAAAACAACACTGCACCTATCACACAACAACTGGCCTTTAAATCAGTCCACTTAAAAACCCTGACTTTTACCGTTATTGTTACTTCAGTATTTATGATATTTGAATTCAGCACCACGGCAGCACTTGATGTGCAAACGCCAGTTTTTATGAAAAATTATGTAGAGCAAATTAATAACTGGCAAGAAATAGTAATTGCCGTTATTTCCATAAGCGTTTTAGCGCCAATAGCGGAAGAAGTTATTTTTAGAGGTGTTGCTTATGCTCGTATAGTCAACAGTAGGTTTGGCGTAACAGGAGCAATTGTTATTCCCAGCATATTTTTCACCCTGATACATATGCAATACGAACAAATCACAGTGTTTATTCTGATATTTATCTCTTCAATTTTGTTCGGCGTAATAAGACATCGCACGCAAAACATTTGGTACTGTATTTTGTCTCACTCACTAATGAACTTCATTTCACTAGTTATGTTATTACAAGATTAGTCGTACTTACACCTGTTGGATTAGAGAGCTTCATATAAAACCTAATTTGCTGATAAGCCCTGCGCAAAAAAAGCGCTGCAACAAAAAAGGCTCGAATTTTATTCCGAGCCTTTTTGCTATAACAAATAAGTTAATACAAGTTATGCAGGTAATACTTTAGCTTCAACAAAACCAAAACCAATGCGAGCATAACCTTCTTTTTCACACCAGCCACTCATAATTACGTTATCACCGTCTTCTAGAAAAGTACGTGACTCACCATTTGGTAAGCTGATCGGTTCAGCGCCAGCATTAGATAACTCTAACAACGAACCCGCTTGCTCTGGATTTGGACCGGATTGAGTACCAGAACCAAACATATCACCTGGCTGAAGGTTACAGCCATTAACTGTATGATGAGCAACCATTTGAGCAACAGTCCAATAAGAATCAGTAAAGTTTGACTGAGATAACTCAACCGCATCTTCACCTGCACTGCGCATTTTTTCGGTTTCCAATTTCACTTGTAACTGAATATCAAAAGCACCTAATTCACGGTTTGCTTCTGATTCTAAATAAGGCATTGGTTGAGGATCGTTTTCATCTCGTGTCCAACTTTTTCTGTATGGTGCTAACGCTTCTGTCGTAACAATCCATGGTGAAATAGTTGAAGCAAAGTTCTTAGATAAGAATGGACCCAATGGCTGATATTCCCAACCTTGAATATCGCGTGCAGACCAATCATTAAAGATACAGAAACCAAATACATGATTATCAGCATTATCAAGGGCAATTGGTTCACCTAACTCATTACCTTTACCAACAAATATGCCAACTTCTAGTTCATAATCTAGACGCTTACACGGACCAAAACTTGGTGTTTCGGCTGTTGGCGCTTTAGTTTGACCTTTAGGACGTTTGAAATCACTGCCAGATATTTCAATTGAAGAAGAGCGTCCGTGATAACCAATCGGAACCCATTTGTAATTTGGTAACAATGGGTTATCCGGTCTAAATTTCTTACCAACTGAAGTTGCATGGTGAATAGACGTGTAAAAGTCAGTGTAATCGCCAATGCGACACGGCAGTGCATACTCAACGTCAGCTTGAGCAACTAAGCAAGATGACAATGCGCTTTCAGCATTTGAACCTTCACTTAGCGCTTGTGATAAAGCGGCTCTTAACCCAGACCAAGCATCTTTACCCATGCCCATAAAATCATTTAGCTGATCGTTACTACAAGCTTCTAAAGCTTGTTGAGCAATACCAGAAAATACGCCTGATTTTGCTGCGGCGGCTAAATCTAAAACCTGATCGCCAATTGCAACACCACCACGGAAGTTTTGCTCTGTTCCTTGCTGACGAAAGACAGCAAACGGTAAATTTTGGATTGGAAAATCTGTCCCTTTTTCATTAGCTGAAGTAACCCAGCTTTGAAGTGACGGATTATGTGTTTCATTCAATAAAGAGTGAGATGACATTAGTGAAAAGACTCCTAAGTTCAGCGTGTTATTTTGAAGGTATAACAATTATTCACTGTCAATAATATTGACGACATTATAACAGTGGGCAACACAAACACTACTGGCGAAAAAAACTGAGAAAAATTCAGTGTCAACAAAATTTTACAAGCTAAGGTTTACAACACTTTACAACATATAGTGACATTTAACCGGCCACGTTTAATAAAGTTTAACTGAGTTAGCTTTTGTTAAAACCAGTGATCTGCGCTATACCTAAATTAACAGAAAAAACCGATGAACATATCTATATGCCCTTGTCTTTTTTAACAAATAAGCAACAATCTGACATACAGCCTTGGAAAATACTTATTGTTGATGATGAAGAAGACATTCATCACATTACGACGTTGGCATTAAAGCGACTTGAGCTAGATGGTCGTAAACTCACTTTTGAACATGCCTACTCTGCTGAGCAGGCCAAAGATGTTTTGAGGCAACAATCTGATATTGCTTTAATTTTTCTTGATGTTGTCATGGAAACAGATGAGGCAGGATTAGATCTTGCTAAGTGGATTCGCCAAGATTTAGAGAACAAGTTTACCCGTATTGTTTTACGCACTGGTCAACCCGGACAAGCTCCTGAAGAACAAGTTATCGTTGATTACGATATTAATGACTATAAAGAAAAAACTGAGCTTGATCGCAAAAAACTATTTACTACAGTCTATTCTTCGCTAAGGGCCTATCGAGATATTCTAGAAGTTGAAAAAGCCAGAAAGTATCAAGAGCTATATCGTAATGGCTTAGAACGTGTTATTTCAGCCAGCACCCGCGTTTTAGAAAAACACTCCCTGAATGATTTTTGCAGTGGCTTATTACAGCAAACAATGTCACTGCTAAAACTTGATAAACCTTCAATGTTAGTGCAAATAACCGGGGTTGGCGCAATCTACTCAGAAAATGATTTTGAAATCATTGCACAAATGAAAGGTAACAAAGAGCTGGATTTAAGTGACAACGAGCTCTATCAATATTTCAACTTAGCCATTGAAAGTAAAAAAAGTATTTTCAAAGACGATGTACTTGTTGGTTATTTCCCTAGTACTGGCGATAAAGTCAGCCTTTTATATCTTAAAGGTTTAAGCCAAATGAACGCCATTGACGTCTCTTTACTGGAAATATTCTCTGGCCAAGTCAGCTTAGCATTCGATAACCTTTTGTTAAATAGAGAAATTGTTGAGACGCAAGAAGAGTTAATTTACCGCTTGGGGGATGTTGTTGAATCACGCTCAAATGAAGCGGGTAATCACATCAGACGCATGTCGGAAGTATCATTCATGTTAGCTAAAGAATTTGGTATGGCTCAAGAGCAAGCTGAATTATTAAAACAAGCAGCTCCCATGCATGACATTGGAAAAATTGCCACGCCTGATCGGATATTACTTAAACCAGGTAAGTTAGATGCCGATGAATTTATCGAAATGCAAAAACACCCTGAGATTGGCTTTGATATATTAAAGGGATCAAAACGACCTATTTTACAAGCTGCGGCAATTATATCGCAGCAACACCATGAAAAATACGATGGTTCGGGCTACCCTAACGGTTTAAAAGGCGAAGAAATCCATATATTTGCACGCATCGTCGCTGTCGCCGATGTATTTGACGCATTGACCCATAAACGCTGTTATAAAGAAGCTTGGCCAATTGACAAAGTTGAAGAATTTTTACGTTCAGCCGCAGGTCAACACCTAGATCCTGATATTGTTGCTATTATGCTAAACAACATCGACAAAGCAGTATTAGTAAACCAAGAGTTTACCGATCCTGAATAATGTTTAACGTTCAGGTGCTTTAGGTAAAACAATTAAATACGCAAGTCCTTTATTAATTTCACTCTTAACCTTTATTTTACCTTTAATAGACTGCACTAAGTTATATACAAGGTGAGTCCCCAAACCACTGCCCCCTTCACCTCGCTTTGTGGTAAAAAATGGTTCAAATAGCGTTGCTAGTTGCTCAGGTGGAACACCTTTGCCATCGTCGGCATAATGAAAATTCACCACATTGCCCTTGTCTTGAACTTTGATTTGAATTCGTCCCTTTTCAATGCCCTCAAAACCATGAATTAATGAATTCATGATCAAATTACTTAGAATCTGTGAAAGCGCACCAGCGTTAATCTCCAAATCAATATCAGTGGCGCAATCAACTATAACCTCATGAGCAACACGCTTTAATTTAGGCTTTAATGATAATAAAACTTCGTCAATGTATTCTGCTAAGTTTATCTGCCTTATCTCGTTAGACGACTGGTCTACGGCGACTTGTTTAAAGCTTTTAACTAATTGGGCACCTCTGGTTGTATTGGTTTCTAAAATTTTTAATCCAAGCTCTAAATCTTCAAAAAAATTCATTAATTCTTCTTCAGATAGGGTTTGCTTTTCAAGCGCTTGTTTAATGTATTTATACTCCTCCATGATATGACTAACACCAGTAACACAAATACCTAACGGTGTATTAATCTCATGTGCAATACCTGCGACTAAACCACCTAATGCAGCCATTTTTTCACGTTGCACTAATTCTTCTTGTGTTTTTTTTAGGTTATCAATTGTTTGATTGAGCTTATTATTTTGCTGCGCTAATAATCTGTGTTGCTCGGCTAATCTGTTTTGTGCATCGCGCCGTTGAATGGCGTTAACATGGCTTTCAATCACAGCTGCTATTTGGTTGGCTACAAACTCGAGAACTTGAAGGTCCTTGTTAGTATATTCAAACCCTCTTTGATAACTTTGTACGACAATAACGCCGTGAAAGCTTTCACCTGAAATCATCGGTGCCCCCATCCAGCTATAAAACTCTTTAGAGCCTAACACTTCTTTAATTTCACCTTGCTCTAACAGGACATCAATTTTTTCAGGGGTTAATAGTTGAGGAGTTCGATGTTTAATAACATAGGAGGTCAGCCCCTCACCAATTGGCAAGTGTCTGCCAGTAAGGTCTTTATCTTTGGTGTCCTTTTCGTCGACAAAATACACCAGTCGCATCGAAGCTTGGTCATCGTTAAGCAATGCAATAAACAAATTACTGGCGTTTAAAACAGTATTCACTATGTTATGCACTTCAACATACATTTGCTCTAACGCCATTTCCTTTTGAGCTAGAGATACAATACTAAACAGAGCGTGCTGTAACTTTTCGCTGTGCTCTAGTTCAATTACCTTTTGTTTAAGCTGTTCTAATTCTCGCTGGTAGTCCTGAGCAGTCAAAAGAAAAACCTCATATATGCCATATACCTAAGCATAGACGAGATAAGATATTTTATACCAAAATGAATAACTTTTAGTTAATCAACTTTGTAACAGCCAGGTTTACAGCTCAAAATCTCCAAAATCTAAGTCTTTTGAGGTGTCTAAAGTGTTTTTGGCAGGAGGATCAAATAATGAAGCTTGTTTTTGCTCTGCGGTTAGTTCTGGCTCTTTGGTTTTCAATTTACCTTCTTTACGTTTTTTGCGTTGAATACAGCGTTTAATAACCTTTTGTTTATCATCACTGGTTAAACTGATCCACTGCTGACGTTCCTCACGAGTGCGCAAACACCCCATACAATATCCTTTGTCATCCGACTGACAAATACCGATACATGGACTTGGAACATCAAAAAACTCTAATTGCATACATTCATTAACTAAAAAGCCTATAGATTAACTATAACCTATAGGCTTTATAAACAAAACAAATGTATTATCAGGTTAGCAGTTATTAACCTTTACTAACAAAAAGGTCTAAAACCTTTATGCTAACTTATCTGTTGCCACGTGGTAGTCGGGATCTTCAATGACATTGATCTCAACTAGATCTCCAGCTTTTTCTAGAAGCTTCTTACATTCTGCATTTAAATGTACTAAATGCATAGTTTTACCTTTAGCAATATAACGCTCAGCTAAGGTATCAATCGCTTCTATTGCTGAATGGTCAGCAACACGTGAGTTTCTAAATTCGACAATCACATCGTCACTATCATTATCAATGTCAAACTGCTCTAAAAAGTTAGACACTGAGCCAAAGAATAGTGGGCCATTGACATCATAAACTGTTGAACCATGATTATTAACGCTGCGTTTTACATCAACGTGTTTTGCGTGTTCCCAAGCAAAAACTAACGCAGAAACAATTACACCTACCACTACAGCGACAGCTAAGTCAGTGGCAACGGTGACACCTGACACTAAAACAATAACAAAGGCGTCGGCTTTAGGTACTTTTCTCATGATTCTAAAACTTGACCATTCAAACGTCCCAATGACAACAATAAACATAACACCAACTAACGCGGCAAGTGGAATTTGCTCAATTAAGCTCGAAGCAAACAAAATGAAGCACAGTAGACCTACCGCTGCCGTAATACCAGAAGCACGACCACGGCCACCAGAGTTAACATTAATCATAGATTGGCCAATCATGGCACAACCACCCATGCCGCCAAAAAAGCCATTAACTGTGTTTGAAACACCTTGTGCAACACACTCTTTATTACCACGACCACGTGTGCCAGTAATCTCATCAATTAGCGTTAATGTTAATAGAGATTCAATCAAACCAATAGCAGCTAGTACAAGAGCAAATGGGAAGATAATTTTTAAGGTTTCTAAGTTAAATGGTACTTGAGGAATTGCAAATTGAGGTAAACCACCAGCGATTGAGGCAGCCGGGTCATTAGTCATATCGCGAACATAATCGACAACCGTGCGAGCGTCTAAATCTAAGCTCTGTGCCAATACCGTCACCACGATGATTGCAACTAATGAAGATGGTACTGCTCGTGTAAGTTTAGGTAGGAAATGAATTATGCCCATGGTTAACACAATTAAACCAACCATAGTAAATAATTGGTTACCTTGCATCCAAACAAAAATGCCCTCTTCATTTGCCACTTTAAATTGACCAAGTTGCGCAAGGAAAATAACAATGGCTAAACCATTAACAAAACCAAGCATTACTGGGTGCGGAACTAACCTGATAAACTTACCTAGTTTAAAAATACCAGCGAGTATTTGTAAAATACCGGTGAGAACGACACAGGCAAAGAGGTATTGCACACCATGCAAGGCCACAAGGCTGACCATAACAACCGCCATAGCACCTGTTGCTCCAGAGATCATTCCAGGACGACCACCAAAAATGGAAGTGATCAAACCAACCATAAAAGCGGCATATAAGCCAACCAACGGCTCAACACCTGCTACAAAAGCAAATGCTACGGCCTCAGGAACCAATGCTAAAGCTACGGTCAAACCTGACAATACATCGTTTTTTAAATTGCCAACTTTATTGGCCTTTATTTCAAACATGGATTTCTCGCGTTTTAAATATGCGCACCTGTGCGACTAGCGGTGACGCAAAATCAAGGATATGTACCAGCAATATCAATTTGCACAAGAGGTTTGTACATCGATACAAGTACAACGATATTAACCCTTAAGCATAGAAGAAAAATATGAACAGAAAATGTAAGGGCTAAAAAGCGCGTGAATACTATAGAGATGAGGTCGAAAAGTCAACAAGGCACTCAGTCTGAAAACTCTATTCTAAGCGCCTTATCTATTTGATTTTTATATTTGTTTTCTTAGTTACCTTCCCTTTCCAACAAAAAGGCTTTTATTTCGTCGCGAGATTCCAAAATATGGCGTTTAAGCATATCAACCGCGCCTTCAATATCGCGTTTTTTACAAAACGCTAACAACTCATTATGTTGAGGTTCAGCCTTTGACATGCCGCCTGCCCACAACAAATGCATTCGAATATATCGATCTGCATTTTTATTGAGCGTATTTACAATTTCTTGTGTTTGCGGTTTATTAGCAGCTGAGTACAAACAATTGTGGTAGTTAGAATTTAGCTCACTCCACGTATTTGCAGCATTCTCTTTACCAAGCGCACTGTCTAATTCACTTAGAATTGTTGACGCAAGCTCTAGCGTTTCGTCAGTCAAATTTGGAATAGAAGCGGCAAGGAGGTCAGCTTCCAACATAGCTCTTAATTCAAACAATTCATCAACTTGCTCTATATTTAGCTCTGTTGCCGTGGCGCCTTTGTGAGGTTCAAAGGATACTAAACCCTCAGCTTCTAATTGCAATAATGCTTCACGTACCGGAATGCGACTTACATTTAACTCATCAGCCAAAGCGGCTTGGCGTAATGGTTGCCCTGCTTTGATATCGCCACTAAGAATTTTTTCTCTTAACGTTTCCACTACTAATTGTGTACGTGTTTTATAAACTATGCTCATATATGATTTCCCAACCAAGACGCTGACCATTATAAGCATTTGTTGGGCAAAAAAAAGGAACTAGTGAAATTAGCTCCTTTTATATGAGAATAAATCTGCTTTGTTAGTCTTTAAGCAAGTCAGGCAGCAACTCTATTGGCATATTTTGATAACAAATTGGACGTTGAAAACGTTTAATTGCTTCACCACCAACAGACGTCGCACGAATGTCTGTAGAGGCTGGGAACGGCCCTCCATGATTCATGGAAGCGCAAACCTCTACTCCTGTTGGCATTTGATTGTAAATCAAGCGTCCAACTTTGTGAGCCAATGGAATCGCAAGCCTTTGGCAGTCGCTTAAATCACTGTCTAATGCGTGGATACTCGCGGTTAAATTTCCTTTTAACATATCCACTAGCTCTAACATTTCTTCGGTATTGCCCACACGAACCAATAGTGCAGAAGAGCCAAAAACTTCTTCACTAAGCATAGCGTTAGCTTTGAAGGTGGCAAAATCAGTGGCAAATAATGCCGCTGTGCAGAAATGCTCGGCGCCTTGTTTTCCTTGTGCTAGTAAACGAACGCCAGCTATTTCCTGCCATTGCTGCACACAATTTTTATATGTTGTTGCTATTTCTGGCGTTAACATCACACCAGCTTCAGTAGCGGCAATTGCATCTGCAGCCGCTTGCTCAAACATCGCCGCATGACCATCGTCGGGATATACCCAAATGCCAGGGCTAGTACAAAACTGCCCTTGACCCATTAATAAGGAATTAACAAGCTCTTGGGCAATGTTTTGAGTATCTTGTGCCAGCTTGTTTGCCATTATAAATTGAGGGTTAACACTGCCTAATTCACCGTAAAATGGAATAGGCTCTGCACGCTCATGAATCTGGCGCTGCAATATCATTCCCACTCTCTCTGACCCGGTAAAACCGACAGCTTTGACTTTGGGGTGTTTAACAATTTGACTAGCAATCCCGTAGTTTTTACCTTGTAACAACGAGAAAACGCCTGGGTGCAACTGACACTTAGTAATCGCTCTGCTGATTGCTAAAGCCACTAACTCAGCAGTAGCAGGGTGTGCCGAATGTGCTTTCATTACCACAGGACAGCCAGCAGCTAATGCCGAAGCGGTATCACCACCAGCAGTAGAAAAAGCAAGCGGAAAGTTACTGGCAGCAAAAACGCCAACAACGCCCAAAGGTAAATAACCTAAGCGTGTATCAGGCTTAGGTAGAGGCTCTCTGTTTGGTTGTGCATGTTCAATAATCGCTTGATATTCACCAGCTTCTATCATGTTAGCAAACATAGCTAATTGGCCAACGGTTCGACCTCTTTCACCTTGAATGCGTGCCGCTGGTAAACCTGTTTCAGCACAGGCCATTTCAACCAACTCATCACCTAAAGCCAAAATTTCGTCGCCTATCGCACGCAAAAAGGTAGCACGTTCCTGCGTAGGTAATTGGCTATAACTTTCAAAAGCTTGTGCCGCCTGTAAAATAGCAGTTTCCACTTCCTGCTCAGTTGCATCAGCAAATTCAATATTCATCGGCTCATTATTAATCGCGTGAAATGCAGTAAATCCACCAGTGGTTGTGCCCGACCACTCGCCTGCAACTAAATTCTTTCCGCAAATAGACATAATTGTCGCTCCTGCTGTTTTTAAATTAATTTATTTAACCGTAAAGCCAAATGCATAAGGATCATCATCATCAATAGTGATGCAGTTTTTTCCGAACACTTTAGCCCAACCTTGAATGCTTGGTTTGATTGCTGGTATTTTACCGTTAGGTGTTTCAAGCTCTATGACTGATTCAACTTTTCCAACAAACTGACTACCGATGTAACTTTCATGGGTAAATGTATCACCGACTTTTAAAAGCCCTTTGGCAAAAAGTTGTGCCATGCGAGCACTGGTTCCCGTGCCACAAGGCGATCTGTCAATTGCTTTGTCGCCATAAAATACCGCATTGGCAGCATCAGACCCTGGTGTTTTTGGTTTACCTGTCCACAATACGTGGCTTACACCGCTAACGGTTGGGTCTTCGGGGTGTTGACAGTTTAACTGTTGACTTGCCACTTCACGAACAATTGGACTCCACCTTAAAATCTCAGCAGCTGACCAATGCTCTATCCCAGGGAAGTTTTCCTGAGGTTCAACGATAACGTAATAGTTACCACCATATGAAACATCAACGGTCAATTGTCCTAGCTCAGGAATATCTAACACTACATTTTGATGCGCTAAATACGCAGCAACGTTGTAAATTTTCACTGCATTAACTTTATTGTCCTGCTGTTGGTATTCAACATTAATTTGCCCTGCAGGTACGTCTAAGGTTAAAAAGCCAGGGATTTTAGGAGTGATCAAACCAGCTTCAAGCGCAGCTGTAACCGTTCCAATAGTGCCGTGACCACACATCGGCAAACAACCGGATGTTTCGATAAACAATATCGAAGCATCGGCATTTTCTGAACATGGTGGATATACAAAAGATCCTGACATCATGTCATGGCCTCTTGGCTCAAACATCAAGCCTTTCCTTATCCAATCATGATTGGCTAAAAAGTCTTGTCGCTTTTCACTCATGGTGTTGCCAATCAGGTTAGGATGCCCACTGGTAACAAGTCGCACCGGATTGCCACATGTGTGCGCATCGATACAAAAAAATGTGCCTTTTATCATTTATTACCTATTACAAAAGTCTTTTAAAGCAAAGCGGTGATTACCTCTTATCAGGCACACGCTCATCATGTTTACTATGTGGCTGATTAAACGTAAGCAGCACAAAACTATCTGTAGAACTGATACGGCATATTGTATACAATTAATCATATCCTACAAGTATAAAGTATTAAAAGTTGCCAGCGAGCTATTTAGCGTGAAAATAAAAACTGAGAAAATCGATAATTATCAAAAAATTAATACCATTGACGCACATACTGAAGGTGAGCCTTTAAGAATAATCACCTCAGGATATCCTGAAGTTATCGGGGAAACCATGCTACAAAAACGGCGATATCTTGAGCAGAATTTAGATCATTTACGCCAATTTCTTATGTATGAGCCCAGAGGACACGCTGATATGTATGGCGCATTACTTACCGCTCCCTGCACTGACCAAGCTGATTTTGGCATTTTATTTATGCACAATGAAGGTTACTCAAGTATGTGTGGCCACGGTATTATTGCCGCAGTGTCGGTTGCTATTGAAACAGAAAGTATTGCACTGCCTTCGCCTAAACAATTTATTGGTATAGATTCACCAGCGGGATTTATTCGCGCATACGCCCAAAAAACAAATGACGAATTACAAGTTAGTTTTGATAACGTTGCATCTTTTGTAGAAGCTGAAAATTTAATGGTCAATATCGAAGGTTTTGGTGATATTCACTATGATATTGCATTTGGAGGGGCTTATTACGCCTATGTAGATGCAGACCAAATAGCACTGCCTTGTACTCCAGAAAATACACAACAACTGATAGAGCTTGGTCGAGCAATTAAGCTACAAGTGATGAAAGATTACTTAATTGAACACCCTGAGGAAAATGATCTTAGCTTTTTATATGGCACTATTTTTTACTCCTCCAAAACAGATGATCCAAGTGCTCATTCACGACACGTTTGTATTTTTGCTGATGGTGAAGTAGACCGCTCTCCTACTGGCACAGGGGTTTCTGGTCGTGCAGCACTGCTTAAAGTAAAAGAAAATTTAGAAAATCAACAAAGTGTGATCATTGAAAGTATTGTCGGCGGCAAAATGACAGTGTCGATACAAGATTCTCAAACATATCATGGTAAAAATGCTGTTATCCCTAGAGTAAGTGGTCGCGCATTTATAACTGGTATCCACCAATTTTTATTAAACAAAAACGATATTTTTCCTCGTGGCTTTTTATTGAGATAGTTTTATGCAAAATCAAGGTCAACAAGTTGCAGTTATTGGCGCAGGTATTATTGGTATTAACTGCGCTATCGCGATGCAAAATAAAGGTTACCAGGTTACCTTAATAGACAAAGGTGCTCCGGGAGAGCAATGTTCGAAGGGGAATGCTGGACACTTTGCCACTGAGCAGGTTTTCCCGCTGGCAGAATTTAGCGTATTGTGGCAATTGCCTAAAATGCTAATCAACCCATTAGGCCCTGTCGCCATATCCCCTATGTATTTCCCTAAAGCTATTCCATGGTTTTGTCGCTTTATCATAAATATGTTTGCCAATAAGCGAACAAAAAACACGCAAGCAATAAAACAATTAAATGAACTTGCTATTGGCGCCTATCAAGAGTTACTGCAAGCAAGTGGCGGTGAACACCTTATGGTAAAAGAAGGCAGTTTATTAGTTTTTGAAAGCACTGCACTTGAAGACATAAAAAAAATTCAACAGGTATACCAATCACAAGATGTTGCGGTTGAGTTACTGGATAAAACGGCTCTTCATAAGTTAGAGCCAAATTTAAAAGACACTATAGAATTCGCGCTCTTTTTTACCGACGTAGCACACACAGTTTGCCCGCTCACCTTGAGTAAACATCTTGCAAGTTATGCACAAAGTTTAGGTGTAATTTATCAGCAAAGTGCTGTTGAACATGTTGCTCAAGAGGGTGATCACATAGTGATTACTACCCCAATTAACACACAAACCTTTGATCAAGTAGTGATTGCTACTGGTGCATGGTCAGAAAAGCTGGCCAATGATTTAGGTTACAAACTGCCAATAGAAGGTGAACGTGGATATAGCTTAGATTTGCCTACCTCTACAATAGATAAGTTATCTCGCCCAGTCGCGTCCGCAGAACGACGTTTTATTATAACGCCTATGAGCCATGGCTTGCGCTTAGGGGGAACAGTAGAGTTTGCTGGATTAAATGCACCGGCAAATTATCAAAGAGCCACTATGCTGCACACAAATGCACAATATATAGTAAACGACCTACCACATGCTGAAGAAATTACTCATCAAGGCTGGTTAGGATTTCGACCTTCTTTACCTGATTCATTACCCGTTATCGGTAGAGCGCCTAAACATAACAAAGTTATTTTTGCTTTAGGCCATCAGCATTTGGGACTGACTCTAGGAGCAATAACGGGAAAACTGGTTGCCCAAGTTGTTAATCATGAACAGCCAAGTGTTAATTTATCTGCCTACTGTATAAGTCGATTTCAGTAGGTGCACTAGAGGTTATACTGGTGCCGAAGTGAGTTCTTTTACGATCGGCACTTTTACTTGAAACGCACACCCCTGCTCTACGGCAAGACATTTAATAGTGCCACCAAGTTTAGCTGTAACTAAATTATAAACAATATTCATTCCCAAACCTGAGCCACCTTGGCCACGTTTTGTGGTAACAAATGGATCAAAGATACGTTTACGAATATCTTCGCTTAACCCTTTGCCATCATCACTATAGTGCAACGTTAAAAAGCCATTTTCTTCCGTGAAATGAATATTGATATTACCTGAGTCTTGATCTTCAAAACCATGCATATGCGAGTTAGTCATGAAGTTGGTTAATATTTGGTTCCAAGCACTTGGATAGGTAACTAAAGTAAAGTTTTCATCAACCGTTAAATTTATACTGTAGTTCTTTCGCTTAAACAGCGTTTTAACTGTATTAACCACGTCATTAACATGTTGTGCCAAATTAATTTTTAATTCTGGATCGGTATGTTGTTCAACAGCGACTGATTTAAAGCCTCGAATCAACTCTACGGCTTTATTTAAGCTTCGTTCAATAATTTGTTGATATTCAATTAATAAAGATAAAGTACCAGTTAGCTGTGAGCGTGTTAGGTTTTCACTTTCAACCGCCTTGTTAAGATCAACTACCTTTTCTTTGAGCGCAGTTATTGACGTAACACATATACCTAACGGCGTATTTACTTCATGAGCAACACCTGCAACCAGTTGACCTAGTGATGCCATTTTCTCAGATTGCACTAATTGGTCTTTGGCTAAGGTAAGATCGTCAAGTGATTGTTGCAATTGTTGGTTACTCGCTGCTAATTTAGCAGTGCGGTCATAAACCTTAATCTCAAGTTCACCGTTTAACTGAATTAAAGCGTTTTCTGCTTCTTCCAGCTTAAAAATATCGTTTTTTAACGCAATACGCATATTGTTAATAGCGTCAGCGAGTTCGTCTAATTCATCTTTGTTTTTTGAGCGATTAACAAGCTCCAATGGCTTATCAAGGTTTTCAGCCTTAACTTGTTGAGAGTAGGTGGTGATGTGATAAATATGTCGAGTAATAATCCTGTGCACAATAAACATAATAGCAAAGGCAACAATAAAGGTTTTTATCGACTCTGAAATTACAATAAAGCCAGCTTGTTGCCAGATGTGCTGATAAATATCTTGATAATCAGCTGCGATCATGATCACACCCAAATCATTATCACCATAAAAAATGGGGTATTCAACAATCTGTTTCGCTACAACTTCCGGATCACCATAATCATATACTTTACCAAAACCCGTTGTTATTTTTACGTACCTAATATCGGGTAAATTGACAATCCCTTCGATTTGTTGCTTAACAAGTGGTTCGTTAAAATCCCACAAACTTGTTGATATTGACTGAATATAACTGGATTCAATATTGGATAATTGATTATTTAAACGTTCGACATCGTCTTGGAATGCAGAATAAAGCTGAATAGATGTAGAAACTAAAGACAATAAAAAGCTACAAAGTAGTATATAGATAAGTACTCGTCGGCTTAACTTATTATTAAAAGAGACAGCTGTACTCATTAAGCATCGATCCTAAATCGTCTGATTACACTAATTAAAAGCACCATGGAGGGTAAAGTCAATAAATACTCTCTTCAATTACATTCTGTTAACACAAATTATAACAGTAGTTAAATTTTTCGCTAAAACAAGAAAATATTATATTTATCAGTAACAAGAGTTGCCACACGTCCCTGTGTGACTATAGGGAAATCATTAACTTAAATTTTGTGCCACTAAATTTGCTGCCGCTAAATCTTCTAGCGCATGGCCTACAGACTTAAATATAGTTATTGCATCAGTTGGACGGTTAAATGAATATCCACCTTGGCACAATGCAAATAGGTCTGCGCAAACACTGTTAGAAGTTATCACGCCATTTGCTAAAGGAATCGCTAAATCCCCCGTTTCACGCAAGGCACTTTCTGTGTTATCAACAAATAACAAGCCCCTTTTTAAGCACTCGTCGTCCATCTCTCGCATATCTGGACGATATGCACCAACCATATCTAAATGTTGTCCCGGTACAAGTTTGTCACCACAAACTAATGCTTGTTGACTCAGTGTTGCACAAGAAATAATGTCTACTTTAGCAATATAGTCATGTAAATTTTCAATCGCTATACAGTTAAGCCCTAAATGTTGAACTTGCAAACAAACGTCTTGTGCTTTTTTAAATGACCTTCCCCACACAAATACATTTTTAATGGGTCTAACATTCGCATGTGCAGCAATTAGCTGTGAAGATAAAGTGCCGGTACCGATAACAAGTAAAGACTCGCTATCTTGTCGAGATAGAAACTTACTGGCCAATGCTGATGCTGCAGCTGTACGCTTTGCCGTTAGTGCAGGTGCATCCATCAAAGCTTTTACCGCTCCTGTTGCCACATCAAATAACACATAGGTGCCTTGGATAGATGGTAAATTTTTTGTCGCATTTTCAGGTGCAACTGTCACCAGCTTCACCCCTGCTACCTGACTTTCTTGCCACGCAGGCATTACAAGTAACGTTGTTTCTCGGTTAGCCTTTTCGTTTTTAATATCAAAATGTTGACGTGGTGGCACGGTAACATTTGATGCAAATGCTTTTTCTAAAGCAGGTACCAATTGTTCAAAAGGCAAAGCCTGACTCACTTGCTCTGCAGAAATGTTGTTCATGAATTGGCTCTAACATGATCAAAAAACACATTATTGCATACTGTATACAAATGTAAATATCAGTCTATAATCTTTAACAAAATCATTGAATTTGAGACACTCAACTTATAACACGGCCAAAGGACGGATTATGACAGAACTAAAACACCCAGAATTATTGAGATCTTGTTCATTTATCAATGGTAAATGGCAAAACAGTGGCCAACAATTTCGTGTGCTCAACCCAGCAACTGATAAAGAAATTATCCAAGTTGATGAAGTAACACATCAGCAAGTGATTGATGCCATCAAAGCAGCTGATGCCGCCCAAACCAAATGGCAGAACATGACCAGCGTGAAACGTGGTGAAATACTTCAAAAGTGGTCAGCGCTTATTTTTGAACACCGCAATGACTTAGCTTTAATCATGACCAGAGAACAAGGCAAAACACTCACTGATGCCAAAGGTGAAGTGTTGTATGGCAAATCATTTTTTGATTGGTTCGCCGAAGAAGCAAAGCGTGTTTATGGTGATACAATAATTAACCATGAAGCCGATAAACAAATTCAAGTAATTAAACAACCTGTAGGTGTTGTTGGCGCCATTACCCCTTGGAACTTTCCTAATGCAATGATCACACGTAAAGCCGGAGCGGCGTTAGCAGCTGGCTGTTGTTTTGTGGTTAAACCAGCAGCAGAAACGCCATTAAGTGCCTTGGCATTAGCCTATTTAGGTCAAAAAGCTGGTTTACCTGACGGCGTATTTAATGTCGTTGTGGGTGAGGATGCAAAAACCATAGGTAAAGAGTTAACCACTCACCCACTGATCAAAAAGTTCACCTTCACCGGCTCAACAAAGGTCGGTAAATTACTTAGCCAGCAATGTGCTTCATCAGTGAAGAAAGTCAGTATGGAGCTAGGAGGGAATGCTCCATTTATTGTTTTTGACGATGCCAATATTGATTTAGCCGTTGACGCCCTTTGCAATGCTAAATTACGAAACTGTGGGCAAACCTGTATTAGCCCTAATCGAATTTATGTACACCAAGCTATTTTTAGTGAATTCAAAGAAAAGCTGGTATTAGCGCTAAATAATGTAAAACAAGGTAACGGTGAAGATAAAAGTAATAAAATTGGTTGCCTAATTCATCACCAAGCAGCAAAAAATGTTCATGCCATGGTCGAACAAGCAAAACAGCAAGGAGCAAGGGTTGAATTGGGAGGGCTAACCGAAGAGCCAAGTGCTAGCTTTTATCCATTAACGATATTAACTAACGTGAAACATGGTGACGATATTACCCGACAAGAAATTTTTGGCCCTGTACTTACGCTGATTAGTTTTGATGATGAACAAACCGTCGTTCAACAAGCCAACGACACAGAATTTGGTTTGGCCGCCTATTTTTTTACCGACAATATTCATCGTGTTCACCGTGTTTCAACGCAACTTGAGTACGGTATGGTTGGCGTAAATGAAGCGGCTATTTCAAGCGCAATGTCACCTTTTGGTGGTGTCAAACACTCTGGCTTTGGCAAAGAAGGATCAAAATATGGCCTAGATGATTACTTAACCGTAAAAGCTATCACTTTAGGGTACAAATAATTTTTAAAATAAGCCGTTGACATTACGCTCAACGGCTGACATTCTATCCCTCCTATTCATTCAATCTTTGGAGAGCAAGACAATGGTCAAGTCAACCACCCTAACTTACGCTATGTCTGATATTGTGTCTTCAAGGATCTGCAGTATTTGTTGTCAATAAACATTAGCTTTATTCGACCGACAATCTGATCAAAACAAGTCATTTTACTGATGCTCCAATTTGGCCTATCTAGGTCAGATAGTGTTTGTGTCTCTTGCTTTACTGACACAACACACATTGCTCGATCCTTGAACGCGTAAGTCCACTTATTCATTTATTCTTAGAGAATAACTTAGTTAAAACGCCGCAATTGTGGCATGGAAAAGGTTTAACGTTGTGACGACTGAACAACAAAATTTAACAGAAGAAAATCAAGAACAAACAACAGTGCGCCCAAGTATTGGCACACTATTTAAGATGGCTCTAAAAGGCGGCCATCAAGACTACACCAAAGGCTCCATTGGAATAGCAGCATTTTTACTTGCCGTGCCCATGGTACTTGAAATGCTGATGGAATCGATATTTGCCATTACCGATATCTTTTTTGTCTCGGGTTTAGGCGCACAGGCGGTAGCCGTTGTTGGCTTAACCGAAGCAGTTTTAACCTTGCTTTATGCCGTAGCCATTGGTTTAAGTATGGCGGTTACAGCCACCATCGCTAGACGCTATGGCGAGAAAGCAACAGACAAAGCAAACGCAGTGGCAGGTCAAACCTTGTGGATTGGCATGTTTGTCGCCTTAGGCGTAGGCTTTATCGGGCTAAATTTTGCCGAAGATATTCTGCGCCTTATGGGGGGAGATGACGCCTTAGTAGCCGCAGGTAAAGGCTACACTACCATCATGCTGACTGGCTCAATTACTATTTTGTACTTGTTCCTAATGAACGCCATTTTTCGTGGCGCAGGAGATGCTTCAGTAGCGATGCGCTCGCTGTGGCTGGCAAATGGTATTAATATCGTGCTAGATCCTTTATTGATATACGGTGTTGGTCCGTTTCCAGAAATGGGCTTAACGGGTGCAGCTGTAGCAACAACAATAGGGCGTGGTGTCGGCGTTTTATATCAGCTAAATCATTTGTTTGGAATTGCTGGCCGTATACAAATTGGCATTAAACACCTTTGGCTAAGGCTAGATATCATTAAAAATTTATTGTCACTGTCATTTTTTGGCGTAGTGCAATTTATCATCGCCACCGCAAGCTGGATTGCCTTAGTGCGCATAGTATCAACTTATGGTAGTGATGCTACGGCTGGTTATACCATTGCCATTCGCATATTTATGTTTGTGATATTACCTGCATGGGGTTTAAGTAATGCGGTTGCCACATTAGTTGGGCAGAATTTGGGAGCACAAAAGCCAGACCGCGCGGAAAAATCAGTAAGGCGCATTGCAAAATACAACATTTACTACATGTTGTCAGTTGCGGTTATTTTACTGTTATTTCCTTCGCAAATCATTGGCCTATTTACCCAAGATCCTAATGTGATTGCCTATGGTGTTGACTGCCTTCAATTAATCAGTCTAGGTAATGGTTTCTTTGCCTTAGGTATGATTTTGGTGCAAGCATTTAATGGAGCAGGAGATACCATTACACCAACAAAAGTAAATTTCTTATGTTATTGGTTAATACAGATCCCACTGGCTTACAGCTTGGCTAAGCTGTTGATGTTTGGCCCAAGTGGTGTATTTATTTCCGTGACATTAGCACAAGCAGTATTTGCTTTAGTTGGCTGGCACTTATTTAAAAAAGGTCAGTGGAAATTAAAAATGGTGTAAACCTGCTAATCAAACGCTAACGAAGTAAAAATATTATGCGGGAACTTGTTTCCCGCTTTTTTACACATTGATGTCGCATTACCGCGAGTATAAGTTATAAAATCAGTTATGCTGGTATCAGTTATTATCTTTGGTATGTCTTGTTATGTTAGACGTTAAAATATGTGAAAAAGCGCGCTTAAGCCGTGATGCTAGGTTTGATGGCAAGTTTTTTACCGCTGTACTTTCTACCGGCATATTTTGTCGTCCTATTTGTCCAGCTCGTCCACCCAAGCCAGAAAATGTGCGCTATTACCTCAGTGCAGAACAAGCTCAATTGGCAGGTTTTATGCCTTGTAAACGCTGTTTCCCTGAGCAGGCTGCCGTTAAAAATTTACCGATAAAGCTAAAACGCATATTAAGTACGTTTGATTACAGAACAGACTCCATTACTTCTATCGCCAAGCAATTTCGTTTAAGTACCAGACAGTTACAACGCTTATTTGAACAATATTTTGGCATTTCTCCCAGCGAATATTTTCAACAGCAACGACTGCTACTGGCAAGAAAACTCATTCAAAGTTCAGACTTATCATTAAGTGATGTCTGTTATGCCAGCGGTTTTAATAGCCTGCGTCGTTTTAATGAAACGATTAAAGAGAAATATCAGTGCCCACCATCTGATCTGCGTAAACACCAAGCAAAAGAGCAAACAGATCATATCGAGGTACTGTTAAGTTATCGGCCACCATTCGATTGGCCGCTTATGTTGTCGTTTTTCCAATACCGCCAATTAGACGGTGTTGAAGTGGTAACAACCGACAGCTATCAAAGAAATATAAAACTTGATGACTGTACTGGCTGGTTTAAATTAACACATCATGCAAAAAAACCAGCACTGGTGATGACGGTATCTTTATCAGACTATCGCTATTTAAATACGGTTATTCATAAAGTAAGAAGAATGTTTGATCTTGATGCCGACATGAATGCCATTCATCAATCTCTAAGCACACATAACAAACTACAGCAAGCTATTGAACACTTTCCGGGTTTACGGCTGCCTGGCTGTTGGGATATTTTTGAATTTTCCATTCGAGCGATTTTAGGACAGCAAATTTCGGTAAAAGCGGCAACTACTTACGCAACACGTATAAGCGAGCGTTATGGCGAAACGGTAAACCATTTGCCCAACGCTATTTCTACCTTTTTCCCGGATGAAGGCGCATTGCTAAATGCTGATTTTGAAGGCTTAGGTTTAACCCAATCACGAATAGCCACGTTAAAAAACTGGGTGGCATATTATCGTGACAACAAATCACTGATGACTCAGTATCAATCACTTGATGAATTAGAAAAATCGCTATGTGCAATTAAAGGCATAGGCCCGTGGACCGTGAACTACATTGCCATGCGCGGGCTTAGTGACCCTGACGCTTTTCCAAGCGCAGATCTTGGCATCATCAAAGCGTTAAGCGACAACCAGCAAAAACCAAGCAATAAACAAATATTAGCAACTGCTGAAAATTGGCGGCCATGGCGAGCATACGCCGCTATGTACTTATGGCATTCGCTAAAAATAAACTAGAGGCACATCATGTATTACACAATCACTTCATCTCCCGTTGGCGAAATTTTACTGCTCGCAACCGACAAAGGACTTAGTGCACTTATTTTTCAATCTGGTGAGGCAGCCATGGAAGTGCCAAAGGGCGCGCTACATGCACCTGAAAGATTTAGCGAAGTAATCCGTCAATTAACACAGTATTTTAGTAAAACACGTACCGAATTTGATCTACCACTTGACCCACAGGGTACCGCTTTTCAACAACAAGTCTGGCAAACATTAATCCAAGTAAAATATGGTCAAACCCAATCTTATAAATGGCTGGCACAAGCAATAGATAACCCAAAAGCAGTTCGGGCTGTTGGTGGTGCCAATGGCAAAAATCCTATTGCGTTAATTATTCCATGCCATCGCATTATAGGCAGTAACGGTAAACTTACGGGCTACGCCGGTGGCTTAACTTTAAAAGAAAAATTGTTAGCGCATGAGCAAGGTTAAACCAATAGAATATTATTAAACTTATTAAACAATTGAGTTAGCTAAACGACTAAATTACTATATCGCTCAACCTATACTTATGGGTTACCCCAATAAGCTGAAGTAGTGGAGTTGGCATTGGAATTTTTGATTATCGCCGCCTTGTTGGTATTGGCTTTTATTGCATGGCAGCTTTGGCGAGCAAAACAGTTTACACAATTTAAGCAGTACTTAGAGCAAGAGATTAAACCTTTAGTTTTCATTCATGTACACGACACATTGGTTGAGACGCGCTGCGAAACCTTTCCCAATACACCAGCACATATTGATGCAACCAAGTATTATTGGGCACAGTACAAGGTACGAATTTTACAATACGCGTTAGAGCACGAAATACTTGATATCGAAGCATTAAAGGCACAAGGAAAATTTCGATTTTGCCAACATTTATTTCATGTTGAACAAGATAAACTGCATCATTTTGAACAACACAGTGATGAAAACAAAAAATCCGCTTAATAGCGGATTTTTTGTGACATGGGATTAGCGTTATTCTTTGCTAAATTGTAAATCCCAAACACCATGACCTAAACGGTGGCCACGTTGCTCAAACTTAGTTAGTGGGCGATTGTCTGGGCGCGGCACATAATCATTGGTTTCAGATAAATTTTTGTACCCAGGGGACGATTGCATATCATCTAACATGCATTCCGCGTAGTTTTCCCAATCAGTTGCCATGTGAAATACACCACCTACTTTTAGTTTTTGGCGGATAGTTTCAACAAACTCAGGTTGCACAATACGGCGCTTGTGGTGTTTCTTTTTGTGCCACGGATCAGGGAAGAACAATTGCACCGTTGACAATGAACCATCTGGAATACAGTCAGCTAAAATTTCAATAGCATCATGTTCATACACTTTGAGGTTATCTACACCTTCTTCTTTTGCTAATGCCACACAAGCACCAACACCTGGACGATGAACTTCAATACCAACAAAGTTTAACTCTGGTGCATTTTTTGCCATTTCAACTAACGATTTACCCATACCAAAGCCAATCTCTAATACTACAGGGTTGTCGTTACCAAATAGCTCGGAAAAGTTAACCATTCCGTTTTCATGGTTTAAGCCCATTTCTTGCCAATACAATTCAAGAGCACGTGCCTGACCTTTTGTTAAACGACCTTCACGCTTAACAAAACTGCGTACTTTACGAATGTATTTGCCTTCTTCTTGCGCTTGCTCAATGGTTTTATGCGTTTGTTCAGTCATGGCGATGTTCTTTATTACCGTATTAGCGTGAAAATTTTAGGGCGCGTATTATCCTTTTTTACTGGCCGAAACTCAAACAAATTGTCTGAATTAGCAAATAAGGAAAAACTGACTATTACTTATAAGTAAAGATTAATTGTAAAACGTGATGTTTATTTTTGCATAATGCAGGACGATCTATGACAAAAACTTTCCTTTGCCTTTGGCTTACACTCTTTCCAATAAGTGCCCTTGCAGAAACATTGTGGAGTGACTTTAGCTTGAGTTTACTTGGTAGCAACCAATATGAAATAGGTGACAACAATCGCACATTAGCGACCTTTGAACTTGCGTCAGGTCATAGCTGGGGAGACAGTTTTTTATTTGTCGATAGAGCACATTTTGCTAATGGTGATAAAACAACTTATACCGAATGGTCACCTAGAATAAAAATAACCGAGCAATCACTGTCAAAGTTTAACAATCTTTATCTTGCATCAACGGTCGAAGCTGGTGATAACTTTACCCACTATTTACTTGGCTTAGGCACAGATATCAAAATTCCGGGATTTAAATTCTTTAAAGCTAATTTTTATTACAGAAATAACGACAAAAAAGATAATGGTTCACAAGTTACTTTGGCTTGGGCTTACCCATTAAATGATTGGCTTTACGATGGATTTATTGATTATGTGCCAGCAACTGATGACGCTGCCACTAGCATGAACTTTACCTCGCAATTAAAATATAACCTAGGGCCAGCTTTTGGCCTAAGTACTAGGCTATATATCGGTATTGAGTATGTTCATTGGAACAATAAATACGGCATTAGCCAAGTTGATGAGCGAAATATCAACTGGCTAATCAAATATCACTTTTAATACTGCACAGAATAGAGACTACTCTGCCCACCAAACATCATAAAGAGGGCTAACATCTACTGCAGTTGCACCGTTATCTTTTAACCAAGATTCAACGGCAATCCGGTGTTCATCAGTACAAGAGCCTAATTTTTCAGTACAAACTAAACCGTGCCATATGGTATCGCCTTCACCACCAAAACCCAGCTTGTTTGGCTGAATGCACTCAGCAAAAAATTTATCTACAAAAGCATCAATTTGCTCAGAGGTAGTGTCTTTTGGTAATTGCCAAGCAACGTCAAAACCAAACTCTTGAAACTCATCTACACGTAGTTTTTTTCTTAGACGACGGCTGCGGTTTTTAGCTTCAAATTTCATCTGTAAACTCCTGAAAAATCTTTGCGCAACTATAGAAGGTATTCATCATAATTGCCATGACTTAAATCAATCAACACTAACTATTGTATGTCGCTTAGCTTCCACATACACTTGCCGCCTATGAAACAAGAAATCACAATTTCACCCAAGTCTGCACAACAATTTAGTGATGATGTTGTAAGCTGGTATCAGCAAAAAGGTAGAAAACATTTACCGTGGCAGCAAAATAAAACTCCTTATCGCGTTTGGATCTCAGAAATCATGTTGCAACAAACGCAAGTGGCAACAGTTATTCCCTATTACCAACGCTTTATGCAAAGCTTCCCGACGATTGTTGATTTAGCCAACGCTGAACAAGACGTGGTACTACACCACTGGACCGGTCTTGGTTATTACGCCAGAGCTCGTAATTTACATAAAGCCGCACAAATTATTCGCGATCAATATGCAGGCGAGTTTCCAACAAACATAGAACAAGTGATTGCTCTGCCTGGTATTGGCCGCTCTACTGCTGGTGCAATATTAAGTTTATCGCTCAAACTGCATCATCCGATTTTAGACGGCAACGTAAAACGTGTACTTTCAAGACACTATATGGTGCAAGGCCATAATGGCCAAGCAGCTTATGAAAAAACACTGTGGCCAATTGCAGAGCAGTTAACACCTAAAAACTACGTTGAAGCTTTTAACCAAGCGATGATGGATATTGGTGCCACTATTTGTACCCGCTCTTCACCAAGTTGTGATTTATGTCCGGTGACCAAATCATGTTTTGCTAACGCTAGTGGTGAACAAGCAAATTTTCCACAGAAAAAGCCGAAAAAGACCATCCCAGAAAAACAAACACACTTTTTTGTTATTCGTGTTGATGAACAAATACTGTTGGAAAAGCGCCCGCCATCAGGCATTTGGGGCGGTTTATGGTGTTTTATAGAAGCTGAGAATGAAAGTAAATTGGATGCATTGTTAGCCAAACACGCGCTAACCCTAGAGCATAAAACTGAGCTTTCAACGTTTAGACATACCTTTAGCCATTATCACTTAGATATTACGCCAATTGTCGTTGAATGTAGCTTTAACAAGAACAACCAAATAAATGAAATAGACGATTGCGCTTGGTATAACATGCATCAAACCAATGAAATTGGTTTAGCAACACCCACTGTAAAAGTATTAAAAACCGTCAGACAAATGATGCGTGACTAGAGTCACTAGCACGCATCATAACAACGATTAACAAGCTTATAAATCTCTTAGTGCTTGCTGAATAGGTTGAGCTAATAATCGTTTTACTGGAATTAACACGGCAGTTAAACACACTAATAAAGTAGATACCATGGCAACTAATAAGGCCAATGGGTCGATATCACTCAAGGTTTTATTTGCCGGTTCAAACAACACTGTAGCCAATAAACAAACAATTAGTGCCGCAACAAAAATAATCAGTATTTTTTTAAAGCGCGATAAAAAGACAAAACTGTCTGGCGCGCCAATTGCGACCAACACACTGATATTCTGTTTATCCACTCTAAGTTGCGACAACATTTGATACCAAAGCCCAGAAAAAACGCCAAGTACTATCACTATAGTAACAATCAGTGCAGCCAAAAGCAGATCGGTTGATTGTTGCTCTGCGGTTGCCAAAACCTGCTCAAGCGTTTGTGTTTCACTGGCTTTAAATTCGGGGGATTGTGTTTTTAGCCAAGTGACAAAATCGCTATTTTTTTCAAGGTAATTGATCTCAGAGGTTAATACTGCAAAGTTGTTTAATGTCTCTTTTTCATACTCATTAAGTGAAAAATACATTGCTGGCACTACCGCATTGGTTCGCCCTAGATGTGGTAAATCTTGAGCAATAGCAATAATGGTGTGTTGCTTAGCAGGCAAACCATGGCTAATCGATGTGCCAATTAACGCATTTATATCACCATTGGGCTGCAAACGTTTGGCTAAACTTTGGTTGATCACTACACCACTTTGCCAATTGTCAGGTATTTGGCCAACCACTTTAGTTTTCAGTAGTGAAAAGTAGTTACTGCTGGCATTGATACTGTCGACCATTGCGCCATCTGGTATACGTTCATCTTCCAAGTTCACCCTGAATGGGCTGTCAAATGGCCTAGAAACAATTACAGCAGAGCTATCTTGTTGCTTTATTTTTTCTAAAACTTGTTGCCATGCAATAGGGTAATTCCCCGTAAAGACCTCAAGTTGCGATACCGTTAAATCGACCTCACTTTCATAATATTGTTGCCACTGTTTAACTCCAATAAATGCCAGCACATAAATCGCCACCAATGATGCACAAAGCTGAAGCGCTAACGTGCTGTCACTCATTATTTTTTGCACAAAGGACTTACTTTGATTAGTCATACGCGTAAAGGTACTGCGCTTTAATAAGTTTGTCATAGGGATTAATGCACATAATATGACAGTAAACGATACCGCCAATAAGGCGCCAATTAAGTTTTTAGCTTCGATAGCAAACTCAGTGGCAGGAAAGCGTTGTTGATACCCCTGGCAGGCCTCTAACATGCTGCTTATAAAATAAATGCAAAGCCAAGTTAACAAAGCAATCACAACGAGCTTTACTATTGAAAACAATACCGAGGAACTAAGTAAGTGACCACTTTCAGCGCCAAGTAGCCGCAAAGTATTATATTCATTGGCAAACAAAATAGTGCGACTAGTTGAAATGGCAAATAAAGTGAAAGTTAAAATGACAAACAGCGTGATAATAAGGCCAATTAACAAGCCCCATAGCAGGGTCATGTTGTGTTGTGCTTTTGGATCTAAAACCACCCCCGAAAACATGGTTAATGGTGTCGATATTTGACCAAAATTCATGCCCTTTACTGTCAAATCGAGGCTTTCTAGTTGTTTAGTAGCGTCGCTAATATTAAAGCGCTGACTTGATGAAAATATCCCGTAATACAAAGGGGCCGCTAATAAAAATTTTTCTGCCATAGCTCCACCACCAAAAGGCGTGTTATAGGGCAAAATATCTTTAGAAATCCAAAAATCTAACGGCTTAGTACCCACTTGATCAAACTTTTGATCAAGCACACCTAAAATAGGAAGTCCTTCAGCAATGCGCTTATAGCTCATTACTTTACCAACAATGCCGGCATCTGCATTAAATGCCATTCGCCAATAACGATCAGTTAACCAAATACCTAATCGATTTTGCTCTGGGCCAAGCGTTATGCCTAAATGTTGCTGTAAGTTATCAGAAAATACCATGGCATTTAGGTTATTTATTGGTTGATTTTCAAATGTGAAGGAAAACGTTTTAAACGACAACCAAGAAACATCGTCAACCATAGGCAAGGTTTTTAACTGCTCCAGCGTTTGTCGACTAACAGTTTGTAGTTGCATGTCTTCATGTAATCGACCAATGGTATAAAGTGGCTTATCAGTATTGGTCCAGTTAGGATTTTCATAAAAAAGCATGCTGCCAAGGCGCACTGCCATGGTCAGTAGTGCCGCACTAATGGCAAAGCCCATTAACAGTAAAAACAACTTTACATATTGGCCATGCCAGCGTCGCCACTCTACTTGTAGCGAAAATAAGGTATTGTTAGTGATCATTGACAATGCGCCCATCTAATATTTCAATTCGGCGCTGACAACTTGCCGCTACTTTTTCATCGTGAGTTACAACCACCAAAGTACTGCCCTGCTGACATAAACTGTGCAGCAAAGCCATAATCTCTTCACCTGTTTTTTGGTCTAAGTTACCCGTTGGTTCATCCGCCAAAATAAGTGACGGTTTATTCACTAACGCTCGGGCAATGGCAACACGTTGCTGTTGTCCACCAGAGAGTTGATCTGGTGTGCTATTTTTTTTATCACTTAACCCCACTTGAGCCAACGCCTGTTCAGCGCGCGCTACATAATCACTGCTGGCAACAGACGGGTTAAATCGCATTGGCTGCACTACGTTTTCAAGTACGGTCATACTGGCAATTAAATTAAAGTTTTGAAATATCCAGCCAATATGTTCATTTCGTACCGAACTTTTTTGTTGCCTTGTTAGTTGGGTCACATCCTGTGTCCGCAATAAATAAGTTCCACTGCTTGGTTCATCCAATAAACCAATAATTGACAATAACGTTGACTTACCACTGCCAGAAGGGCCAACAATCGCGATAGACTCACCATCGTGAATGGTTAATTCAATATCTTGTAACACTGGGCTGTCGTTAGCCGCTTGTTGAAAAGATTTATCAACCTGTTGTAATGCAATTAAGGTATTCACATGTAATCTCCTTTACTTGTTATTATTTTATTTTTCTTATCCCTGAGGTGACGAATTTAACACCTGCTCACCAAGGCTTAATCCATCAATTACCTCAATATACTTATCGCCTTGTAAACCAATAGTGACCGTTTTCTTGATGATGTTTTGATCCTGATAAACAAACAACGACTGCACCTTTTGATTCGGGACAAAGTACACAGGTTTAGCAATGCGAAGCGTATTGCTTTTTTCTGCGATCAACACTTTAGCCGATACCGACAAGTTACTAACCGCACTGCTTGGTACTTGCTCAATAAAACTTGCTTCAATTTTTATTTGGTTTGCTTCAACATTAGGGTGAATACGTACCACCTGTGCGCGGTAGGTGTTATTTTTTATTGCGATATCAACAGGCATGCCGGCTTCTATCAAATCAGCATTACTGGCCGGCACCAGTAATTCAGCAAATAAACTTTCTTTGTTTGACAGTTTTGCTAAAACCATTCCTTCAGTAATAGCCTGCCCAACTTCAAGCCCTTCATGAAGTTCGGTTAAAATTCCCGCTTGTTTCGCAACAACTTGTAAGTTTTCAACGTCAGCTTTTACTAACGCCAATTGCAGTTTTTCAGCTTCTAAACTTAAATTTAACGCTTTTTTCTCAGAAGCAAGCGCACTTAAAAACGCTTGTTCACTGCGTTTATTTAAATCAAGTTTTAAACGTGTTTGTTCTAGGCGTGTTTTTGCTTTGAGAAAGTCTAAATCACTTAATAACTGCGATTGGTGCAACGTACTTAACGTGGTAATTTCCTGCTCAGCAAATTTAAGCTCGCTATTGACCATAGCTACGTCATTTGCCAATTGTGTTGCTTCACGCTCTAAGCGAGCCAAAGCCAAGGCATGTTCAGCTTGTGCTTTTTGCCAATTAAGCTCTGCGATATGATATTGGCGCATCAATTGAGGGTTACTTAACGTTAATACCAGAGTATTTTCATTTAAGTATGTGCCGGGGAAAACATTTAGTTCACTAACATGGCCATTAACCTCTGCCACTAAACTATTTGAAACCCTAGGCTTTAAGCGGCCAAAAGCACCAATTTGTTGAACAACACTCCCCTGCTCTGCTTGACTATAGCTAATGTCGTAAGCCTTGTTAGTGAACAAAAACTTTTTAATCATAAACACTAAAAAAACAGTAACCACCAGGCCAATCACTAAACCGATTAACCAGCGTTTATTACTGTCAAGTTGTGCTTTTTCAGGAATGGTTAACAATGTATATCCTTATTCTTTTAATCTACCGCTAGGTTAAACTTGGAGATCCAATCTCCGTTAAAATTTCTGAGGTTTCAGTCCTGTAATTGGAATTTGAATCAAATACCCTGGAATATTTTTTTTCTGCTTTAATAGGTCTGATGCCAATATGCGCCTAATACGACCTTTTTCCAAATGCTTCTGACTTTCTGCATACCGAATGTAGGCGTACAAGCTATTGTCATCACCTTCTACTGGTTCATCAAAGTAGAGGTAGATATAACGAACATCAGCCGATTCAGGCAATTTAATATGAGTAAAATTAAGTTGCTCATCACACAGCCATGTTATTTGCCTACTTCTACAGAGTTTCAAATCTTTTAATTGCTATTTGTAAACAAACATTAAATACGAAACATTTAGTAAACCTAGCACAGCAAAAAACAAATGAAAAGGATGTTTTTTAACCACAAAGTACAAAACGCAAACAATAAAGTTACTTTTTGTTTACATTTTAACGACACTTAAAAACCAATTTGAGACCGCCAGCCTTGATTAGCATTGACATAGATCAATATTCAGCCACCCCTGAGGTTGACCAGTTAAACGTTTATCAGTAGAGTGATTTTTAATCTAAAAAAACAATAAAAATCTATATGTTAGCAGCTAGCCGTTGGAAGAAATTAGCAGGGTTACTTTTATCCGTTGTGTTTTTCGGCACGGGTTATGTGAAAGCTGATACACAAACTAATTCATACCCATTAGATTTTTACACAGAAATTTACCCTCCTTCAGCCTATATAAAAGATGATCAATTAACTGGGCTTTCCGTTGAAACATTGAGATTAGTGTGGCAACAACTAAATATAACTGAACCACCTATTTGGGTTGTACCTTGGGCTAGAGGTTATGTACAAGTACAAAGGGATCGACACACGGTTTTATTTGCTATGTCACGTTCCACTAAACGAGAAAAACAGTTTAAGTGGGTCGGACCTATTTTCACTGCACATTATTTATTGGTTAGTAATAACAACAAACTAGATAATAATGCTTTAAAGTCTGCAAGTTTTGCACTTATTCGAGACGATATAACCGAAGAGTTATTATTACAATTGGGAGTTAAAAACCTTGTTGAAAGTGCCAACATGCAACAAGCAGAACAAATGTTAGCAAGCAAAAGGATTGATATTTTAGCGATATCGGCCAGTGGATTACGCGATATCTTTAAACAACAACCAGATAAAATAAACCAATACAAAGTGGTATGTAAGCTAGCGTCTGTTGGCGATTATTTTGCTTTTAATCGGAATGTACCAGAATCTGTTATTTCAAAATATCAGCAAGCTATGATGCAGCTCTCTTCTCAGATAAAACAGTTACGAATTAAATATAAGGTTGATGACACATTAAATGCACATCCTTATGAATTTATTAACCCGCCCAATTGCTCACCACAGATAGGGTAATACATTAATATTAAAATACTTTATCGATTGCAGATTAGATCGGGTGCTATGGTCAAAAGTTAGGTGGATTTACTTTAATGCGGATAGGCTTTAGACTGCGGCGTCTATTCAGCAAGCCAGCATTAGAGTGGTTCTATTAAAAATGCGCGTAATTCTTTTTATCTTTTTTTCACTTTTAATTCTCAATATTACTGGTTGTGCTACTACATCAAGTGACATAGAAACCGCTGACACGTCGGATCCCCACACACCGCCAGCGTTTGAAGTAGATGTACCCAAATCAACTGCTAATGATGAAAAGCCGATCGAAACATTAGAACTTTCACCGACAGAAGTAGACGATGTTTGGCAGCGAATTCGTATACAGCTTGGCTTTACTCACTCTGAAGAAAAATCAGTACAAGATCGTATTAACTGGTATCTTAAACACCCTAATTATATGGAGCTCATTACAAAACGTGCAGAGCCATTCTTGTACTATATAGTGAATGAAGTAGAGCGCCGTGGCTTGCCAATAGAACTAGCCCTCATGCCACTTATCGAAAGTGATTTTAATTCTCGCGCATACTCAAATAAACACGCATCGGGACTGTGGCAACTGACACCATTGATTGCAAAACATTATGGCGTGAAGATGAACGCGTGGTATGACGGTCGTCACGATATTGTTGAATCAACAAACGCTGCCTTAAACTTTCTAAGCTATTTACACAAACGCTTTGATGGAAATTGGTATCACGCAATCGCCGCATACAATACAGGTGAAGGCAGAGTTGCAAGAGCTATTAGTTACAATAAACGCAAAGGTAAACCCACAGATTTTTTTAGCTTGAAAATCCCCAGAGAAACGCGCCACTATGTACCTAAGTTGTTAGCTGCCTCTCAGTTGTTAAAAGAGCAACAAATGCATTTTCCTATTATCGCCAACAAACCAACCATTGATATTGTTGATCGAGGTGGCGATTTGATTTTAGACGATAGTACACAATGGACAGAGCTACGTATTTTAAACCCAGGTTATAGACGTTACCCTGCCCTGATAGCGGGTGCAAAACACATAGTTTTAAGGCAGTCTCAACAGGAAAGCTGGCAGCAGTATTTAGTTAATGCTCCTACCATGCCAAACACGCAATGGCAAAAATATACTATTCGTCGCGGTGACAGTTTGAGCAAAATTGCCAAATTGCATGACATTAGTATTGCTGAACTTAAAACCTTTAATCAGTTAAAGTCCAACAAAATCAGAGCTGGAGATACTTTAGTTTTACCTGTACTTGCAGATAAGCAAATAGAATATAGGGTGAAATCTGGCGACAGCTTATGGCGTATTGCTCGTCATTTTAATGTAACGGTCAATAAACTTAAGCAGTGGAACGGTATTTCGAAAAATCATTTAGATGTTGGCGATACTCTAACTATTTTTATTGCTGCACTATAAAACCTTCAAAACTAACCAACCGGGCGAGCAACAAAAAAGCCAAGAATTGCAAGTTAATTCAGGTTATAATCGCCCCCGTTTGAAATATACAACGTGAGTGAACAATTCATGAGTAGAACAGTTTTCTGCCAAAAGTTACAAAAAGATGCACCAGGCTTAGCGTTTCAACTTTACCCTGGTGAAGTAGGTAAACGTATTTTTGACAACATCAGCCAAGAAGCATGGACAGACTGGCAAAAGAAACAAACCATGTTAATTAACGAACATAAAATGAACATGATGAACCCAGATGATCGCGCTATTTTAGAAAAAACTATGGTTGATTATCTATTCAACGGCATTGAACCTAAAATTGAAGGTTACACTCCACAAGCAAAATAACTCACTTGAGCTATTTTGTTTGTAGGCAATTAACGATAAAAACCGCTAATTATGCCGAGCAAACAAACAAAGCGTAGAAAAAAGCGACAAACGATACTTTTTTTATAAAAAACTGTTGACGCCTTCAAGGAAAAACAGTTTAATACGCCCCGTCTTCAGGACAACGATTCAAATCGAGTTCTTTAGTCATACCGAAGTTACCTAGACAGTTCATTTGATAGAACCTATAGGAAATGTATTGAAAATCCTCAAGAGGAATTTCAACGGTAAAACCTAAGTTTTCTAAATCGTTCATTCGGTAGAGCCTTAGGAAATGTATTGAAAATCCTAACGGAAGTTCAATGTTAAAACCGAAGTTTGCCCAGATAGCTCAGTCGGTAGAGCAGGGGATTGAAAATCCCCGTGTCGGTGGTTCGATTCCGCCTCTGGGCACCATTATTTAAAGTTATGGTTTATCTAGATTAGATAACGGTAACTTGGTGCCAAGGTAAATAGTTCAAAAGAATATATTTATCGCACACAGTTTCGTGTGCCGACTTAGCTCAGTTGGTAGAGCAACTGACTTGTAATCAGTAGGTCGCCAGTTCGACTCCGGCAGTCGGCACCATTTATCAAATAGCCTCGTAATAGCGAGGCTTTTTAGACAACTCCCCTACCCTGTGTAGATGTTGTAAAAGTAGTAAGTGGTTCAAGGTTAATCACTCGCACGTTGCCCAGATAGCTCAGTCGGTAGAGCAGGGGATTGAAAATCCCCGTGTCGGTGGTTCGATTCCGCCTCTGGGCACCATCTTTTTAAGTTATGGTTAATCTAACGTAGATAACAATAACTTGGAGCCAAGGTAAATAGATCAAAAGAATGTATTTATCGCACACAGTTTCGTGTGCCGACTTAGCTCAGTTGGTAGAGCAACTGACTTGTAATCAGTAGGTCGCCAGTTCGACTCCGGCAGTCGGCACCATCTATAAGAAACCTCGCAATCGCGAGGTTTTTTTTCGTCTAAAGAAAATAACAAGAACTGGCCTACTGATTAATCAGTAGCTAAGCCTCGACGCAGTTCGACTCCGGCAGTCGGCACCATCTATAAGAAACCTCGCAATCGCGAGGTTTTTTTTCGTCTAAAGAAAATAACAAGAACTGGCCTACTGATTAATCAGTAGCTAAGCCTCGACGCAGTTCGACTCCGGCAGTCGGCACCATCTATAAGAAACCTCGCAATCGCGAGGTTTTTTTTCGTCTAAAGAAAATAACAAGAACTGGCCTACTGATGAATCAGTAGCTAAGCCTCGACGCAGTTCGACTCCGGCAGTCGGCACCATCTATAAGAAACCTCGCAATCGCGAGGTTTTTTTTCGCTAAAAGAAAATAACAAGAACAGCCCTACTTTACCCACAACTGACTATTTCGTTAGTAACCGAGCGCTTTATCATTACAACCCAAAATATAAGCATGACTTACTGTAAGTTACATTGACTCATTTAAATCTAGCTATTAAATTGAATGGATAATATGTCGTTAATTGATATTTACAAGGAATGTGATGAAGACAATTTACCTAGTTTCTAGCCTTTTTCTTTTATTGTTTAGCTTTACGCTTAAAGCAGAGCTATGGACAGTTGAAAAGCGAGTTAACCCTAAATACCCTCTTAAAGCTATCAAAAGTAATATCGAAGGATGCGTAAAACTGCAGTTTTTCATAAACTCTGATGGTATTCCCCAATATATTGAACCAATAAAAAGCTCAGCAGGTATATTTGAAGCTCCTGCAGTTAAAGCGCTATCGAATTGGCGATATAAACCAACAGAGAGCAATGATAATAAATTGCCGCAACGTCAAACGGTAGTGTTAAGCTTTTCAATGTCACCTGATGTTGATTTTAACAATACATGTGATGCGCAAATGACTGTTGAATCTAATGATATCGACTTATTTAAACAACATCGCTTATCAATGCCCATAGACGCGACAAGCTTTCTTTCTTTACAAAAATCAATTGCCAAAATTATAACGGTATTATCAGATGATGAACTTCCCCACTTTATGCAAAGCTATTCGGCATTATTATCAAAACAATCGAGCTTAAATAAAGAAGATAATGGTGCATTACTTAATGCTATTAATGGCTTAGATTATTTTCAATTTATAGCGTTGGCTAATGTAGAACACGTAGCGAATAACGCCTTACCAAATAGCGGTAATGAAAATGAGTCAAATGACCCCATAGCCAATGCCGAGCAATTTCCATTGATAGACATAGAAGAATTTATTCATACCTGGGAGATAAGCGACTTACCAATAAGTATGGATAGCGAATTATACGACGAAATATCTTACCGTTTATTAGATGTTGAGCTATTGATCAATGAAGATGGCACAGCCAAGTTACTTGATACATGCAGAGCTGTAAGTAAAGAAATAAAAAATGCATTGGAAGAATCGATCGCTGAATGGAAAATTACTAAGAAAGTAACATCAACAAACACAGTTCGGTTTATTTTCAGTGTACCAGCCCCTAGGGAAGACGGTGCTTACGTTGATTGTGACGCTGATTGGCGCTATTGATCTTTTCCATTGGTAAAGATTAATGGCGCTTCGCATCACTAGCTTCCTATTTAACAATTAAAACAAGATAATCATTGAGCCCCTGCTATTTTTTAAAAAAGTATTTACAGATTTTATGGGGAAACAACTGATGTAATCAGAAACTTTAATTAAATAGCAGCCCAACTCCTAGCCCACACAAAATTATCCCCATTGTTTTATTAAAAAACCGCATAGTGTGCTCGGTACTGAGCCAGCGGTTTATTTTGTTTCCTAGAAATGCCCAACAGGCTATTGCCATATAACAAACGAAGAAATAGATCGTTATAAACTGCACTAGCCTTAAATCGGAATTATATACGTCAAACGCAGAGCAACCAGCTAAACAGGCAATCCAAGCTTTTGGGTTTACCCACTGCATTAACCAGCCTTGTGAAAAAGAAGGAAATAAAGCGAGTTTATTTTCCCCCTTTACTTTTCCATCATCTGTAAACACTTTATAGCCAATATAGAAAATGTAAATACAACCTATGTATTGCAGCCCTTTCAATAACACAGGAAAGCTCTGACTTGCTTTGCCTACGCCTATGCCAACTAAAAGCAACAAGGCAACAAAACCAACAGTTGCCCCAGATACAAATTTAAACGATTTTACAAAGCCATAATTTACTCCACTGGTTAAAGCAACAAAGTTTACAGGGCCAGGACTTATTGACATAAACAACGAAAATACAACCATAGAAAATAACAGTGACATACTCACCTCCAATTACCGTGTAAGTATTATTTTCTTACATTGCCTTGTGTTTTATTAGGTGCTTTAATTTGATTTAATAATTCTAACTATTGGAACAATAACTTTGATAAACGAATTAAAAGCAATGGCTATTTTTGCCGAGGTAGCAAAAAAAGGCTCGTTTAGAGAAGCGGCAAAAACACTTTCGTTATCGCCTTCAGTAGTCAGTTACCACATTGCCCAATTAGAAAAGAAAACAGGCAGTGCTTTAATCTATCGCTCCACCAGAAAGCTCACCTTAAGCCATGAGGGGGAAGTGTTCTATCAACAAGTGTTAATGATGATTGAAGCTGCACAAAAAGGTATGTCACTTCTTTCACATCATCAACATGAACCTACTGGTGCGATTAAAATATCTTTACCGACAGCTTTGAGTAATTCATCTATCAATCACGCGATTTCTAGCTTTGCTTTACAGCACCCTAAAGTTAACTTGAACGTTTATTTTTCAGATTATCTTAGTGATGCAATCGACGAAGGTGTTGATCTAACAATAAGAGCTGGGAATGTAGCGAATAGTGACTTTAAGTCAGTTAAATTGGGGGAAATTGATCGTGTACTAGTATGCTCCCCTGCCTTTTATCAAAAGCAACTGCCCCCTAAAAACCCTAACGAACTAAGTTATTGGCCCTGGCTAAAATTAGAACAATTGCCAAATAAACGCATATTTCGCTCAGCTAGCACCAGCCACGAGGTGGAGTTTAATAGCCAAATTACTGTGAATAGTGTTGAAGCTATTTATCACTATTGCTTATTGGGTAATGGCTTAGCCGTATTGGCAAAACCTCAAGTTGAAAAAGACTTACTAAACGGCAGTCTCATTCAAGTACTACCGAATTGGCAAATTGAACCATTGCCTTTATTTGCGCTTTGGCCTAAAAATATTAAAGAGTCGAATGTCACCAAGTTACTACTCTCTTCACTTAAAGCCCGTGACAATCTTTTAAATAGCTTTTAACTAGTTAACCTCAGCTTCACATAAGCAATGCGTTTCTAGGTGCTACTTTTACTGACTTCTGTGTTATTCATTCCTTTCATTTCGTCATTAGTCACTTACTTATAGCTCTCTTTACACGATTGGTTGATACTCTCGACAAGAACGCATTTACGAGGCTAACAATGAACGAGCAAATTTCAAACAGATGTAGTTATGTAAAATGTGCAGGCAAGTTATTGATTGCTAACAATGCTAGCTGCTTCAAAATGAACTGTGCTATGCTCTTTCGCTTATATAGTCAATCGACTAAGAAGAACAACAATGAAAACACTTAACAACCTTCTACTAATAACTTTAATCTCGATACCGCTAGCCGCCTGTACGGTCGGCAACCAAGTAATTAGCAAGGGTGCAGACGCTTCTGCTTTTGCTGGCAATATCAATGTAAGCGCCAACGGCCGAGCCGGTAACCTGTCAACAACGAATGGTAACATCGTCATTGAACAACTAGCCCAAGCCAAGTCAGTTGATGTTACCAATGGAAATATTACGGTTAAAGAAATGGCTAAAGCTAGTTCGCTACAAACCATAAACGGTAATATTCACATTGAAAACAAGGTAACTGTTGCAGGCGATGTCAGCACGACCAATGGAAATATTGAAATCGCTGAACATGCCATCATTCATGGGGTACTTAAAACAACCACTGGTGACATAAGTATTGCCAGTGGCACCATTATTAAAGGTGATATTATATTTGAAGCGCCTGGCTTTTTAACCTCTCAATTAGAGCGCGAAACTCCTAAACTAATCGTGGACAACACCTCAGTTTTAGAAGGTAAAATACACCTTTTTCAATCTGTAGATTTGCAATTAGCTCAGCCACTATCAGCCGAAAAGATTATTCGGCATTACCAAAAATAAACGTTACTTTTCTAGAGTAAATAGCACATAGAGCCAGTAACTTCTGGCTCTATGTGTTTTATGATGCTAATTAATTTTCCAGTGCTTTCGCCAGACAACGACATGAGCTGCCTGCCAATATAAAACCACAATGCGCATAAACAATGCTATAGCAAAAGCACCAAATACTCCGCATAATAAAGTGGTATTTATATCACTGTTATTGACAAATAATTGCCAGTTCATCAATTTAGCCAAAACAAACAATGCCAGAAAAACAAGCACAATGAGTAAAAATTGATGTAAGTTTTTAAACAAGGTTATCGCGCCATTTTTAAGTGACCATGATTCATTTCTTGCCACGCCATTTAACGACATAAACAACCATGAAATAGATAAAAACCAGCAGACAGCCAAAGTAATTATTTTGCTCACAGCTGACTCAATATCAAATAGTTTAAATACTAATACAGCAAGGCCGCACAAAATTGCTGGTACAATCAACCATCTAAGTAATAGCCCTATGGCGCGAAGAAAATGTTTACCAGATAAACTCAACCACTGAGAAAAAGACCACTTCCCTTCATGCATACTCGCCATGGTACCAACGGCCAATGCAAATTTGAATAAAATCAATGTTGGAACTGTAATAGCAAAAGCAATTACAGCATAAACCAATCCTGGACTAGTGCTAAATGCGTCAATAAAGATTCCAAAAAAGTTAGATGATCCGATTGGTGTTTGTGCTAGATTGACTACCACCTCTTTATTACCGAACCTTAACATCATCAGCAGTACTGGTGCGAGAATAAGCCATTCAAAAACCAGTGTAATTAAGGCAACCCATTTATATTGCCACAGTAATTTAACAGTACTCATCTATTAACTCCTATAAAGGCAAAAATGCGTTGATTAAATGGTGCATAGATTGCAGCAATGAAACAACCCAGCGCCACGCTTGATTTGATTCACTGCGTTCTTTTTTAATATTGTTTGATAGGTCTTTATCAAGCAACAATGTAAATCTAGGATCTACAATAGCCTCAACTAATTTAACTTCAGATTCAAAGCGCAACGTTTTCCACTGCTTATTTGCATCTAATTGCCAAATATGTGTTTCTTCACTACCATCTTCAAAAGTTAACAGTACTTCGATAGACGGCGGTGTTAATTCACCTTGGTAGGCAAGGGTAACAGTATTGGAGTATAAGTCTGACTTACTTGGTTTAGTGTACTCAGGCGTAACTTCAGATTGTTGTTCAAGCAGTAGCCGGTACCCACCACCTTGATGTTTTTTTTCGCTTTGCAAGCTGACTACCGTAAAATCGATAGTTTTTGTGGTATTTATTGCGTCATCTAAAAATTGTGCCATTTCAACGTCAATTGTTTTAGCGACATCTAAAAAATTCTTAGTATTAGGGTGTTTGAAGGCCCATTGCTGATAATATGCGGTTAACAGCAGATCTACTTTTTCCACTCCCCAAACACGTTCAACAGTATTTAGAATAGTTGCAGGTTTTGAATAAGAGTTTGTACCGTAGGCACGACTATTAATAAAGCTCCAAGAATTGGTGTTAACAGGATCAAAGGTTGGCGTTCTCGCTGTCGAGGCGTGGTGAACCATAGGTAACTCAATTGATAAATGAGCAAACTGAGCGACATTCTTTCGCTTCATAGCTTCTGCTAGGATCCTACCTTCGGTATAGCTGTTTATACCCTCGTCCATCCAAGACTCTTCAAATTCATTTGAAGCTAATATTCCCTGCCAATAGTTATGACCTATCTCATGAATCGTAACGAGTGCTGCTGAATGTTGAAAACTCGAGTAATCTAAGTCAGTTATTGTTGTTACTAATGTTGGATACTCCATACCGCCAGCTCCACTAGCATCTTCAGGCGGTTGAACCAATGTCATCGTTGAATAAGGATAAGCACCAACATACTTTTCAAACCACTCAAAAGAAGCAATAGCTGCATCAAACTGGTTTTGTATCGACTTTTCATCCAGAGGTTCTTGATAAAGTAGTCGAATGTTAATGCCTTGCCATTGTTGGTTAGCTTCGGCAAAGTTTTTATCTGCGGTCCAAACAAAGTCGTGAACATCTTCGGCAACATAATGATGCCTAGTTAAATCACCTTCTTGTTGCTTATCAGCTAAAAACCCCGTAGCTCCAACAACATAGTCAGTAGGAACAGTCAAAGTAACGTCATAGCTACCAAAATCGGCAAAAAACTCGCTATGTGCATGATATCGATGGTTAACCCATTTACCATTGATGTAAACACTAGGCTTTGGGAACCACTGCGCAACAAAGTTAAAGGTATCTCCATTATGACCACTTCGTGCAAACACTTTGGGCAGTTGGCTCGTAAACGACATGTTAAATTCTATTGTCTGGCCTGACTCGAGAGGCTCAGAAAGAGAAAGTGTTGCGACACTGTTGTCCATTTGCCAGTTAGCAAGTAAGTCTTTACCTTGAGCATTAGACAGTTTAGTAACAATGACATAGCCAAAGTTTTCCTTATCATCACCTTCCCTTTTATCACCACGCAATTGTCCTCCGCCACTTTCACGCATAAAAACAGTATCAGTGGAAGAAAATGCGTTCAGGTATAAATGAAACGGGATCTCGTGAAGGGTATCATTAGTGGTATTCTTCCACTTCAAGTTCATTTCTGCGGTCACACGATGTGATTCGACATCGAGACTAGCTTTTATTGTTGTTTGATGAACACGTTCACTATGTGGCCCAGCAATTCTAAGTGCAGATGCCATGGTGCTCACCGACAAAATAAAGCCAAAAACAAGTACAATACATTGTAGGTTTTTCAAAATTAGTCCTTTTCTTTTTATTATTAGAAGTTATTTTTGATTTACATGACTTACAGTAATCGAATCGGTTTATTTTGAGCAACTTTTAATTACATAAAAGAACAAACAATTATAAGCTTTAAAATCAATGCACAGTCCTCTTTAAATCGCGATTTTCCCTACTACTAGCGAATTTCAGTTTTAACTAGAGAGTAATTTAAGGATGACAAGTAACCTAGTTTAGCTTTATCTTTTACGGGGTAATTAACGTTTTTTTAAACTATGCAAACTCTAGAACGCAAAATTGTAATATGTAAAACTAAACGCATTATTCGTCACAAGGTAAACAAATTATTACAAATCATGAGCACACTAGTTTTTTCCTCTTGATTGCGACGTAACAGTTTGTTGATATTGAAAATTTATAAATATATATTGGTCAACCAGAAAATTCGATTTTGCGCGTCTGAAATGCTAGGCAAGCCTTTTCATATTGAGGGTTAATATGAGGATTTTAGAGGGTCATAGCTTTGAATAAAAAGAGTACTATTTACCGTTTTTCCAATATTCATTTAAATACTCAAAACAGAGAGCTCTTTGCAAACAACACCCTCGTAAAGCTAGAGCCCCTGCTCTTTGATTTGCTAGAAGTCTTTGTACTCAAGCCTAGAACTTTAATTACTCGCGATGAACTTATTGAGCAAGTATGGCAGCAAGGCTATGTTGACGACAATGCAATTAATCGTGCCATATCAGAGCTTAGAAAAACATTAAAACAACACTGTAATGTCACAGACTTACTAAAAACCCACTATAAAAAAGGATATAGCCTACAAGTTGATGTTGAACATTTTGATGTTCCCTCAGAGCCAGTAGATGACAACAAGGCCGACTATAGCGTTAATGAAAACCACAACGTTGGTCTTTACCAAACGGATAACCAAAATCAGCCATCTTTAGAAAATGACTCGTACTCATCCGAAATTCCAACTAATGCCAAAGCCAATCAAAGTTTTGATCAATTTAAAATTCCTCTTTTCGTTTTGATGCTATGTATCGGCTTAGCATTCACTATACTGCAATTCCAGAGTAATGAACTACCTGAGAACACTGATGAAACAGTTGCTATTCAAACTAAAGCTATCACCTGGTTAAAAGGTCAAACAGTGTATCCAACGATGCAAAGGAATGGAGATCTACTTGCTTTTGGTTATAGAGAGAAGGCAACTGACAATTGGCAATTGATCATAAAAAATCTAAAGAACGATACACGGTCTTTAATAAATGAACAAAAAACAGATTTTTTTCCTTTGAGCTGGCATAACCAAACATTGCTTTATCAAAAAACATCAGGAGAAATTTCTGAGATTTGGAGTTTAGAATATGAAGAGGAAGTTGTTAACCATAAAAAACTGGTTTCATTGCCAAGAATAAAATATTCCTCAGCCGCTTTCTCTCTAGACAAAAGCGAACTATTTTTTATTCAAGAAAACTCCTTGCGTGAACCATCACTTGTTAAGGCTGTCAGTTTAAAGTCTGGAGAGGATTATTCACTATCTACACCAAGGCCTGGTTCAGCCGGAGATTATTTCCTTAGGCGCTCTCCTGATGGTTCAAAATTGGCAGTGCTGAGAACAGACAACTGGAAAAAAAGTCAAATTTATATCATTGACTTAGTGTCTGAAAGTACACGTCGAATTTATGAATCAGAAACTATGCTTTACTCTGTAGTGTGGCAAAGCGATAACAATTCTTTACTTTTTATGAAGTCGCCTGGTGCTCTTTATAAAATAGACACATCTACGCAAGCTATAAAAAAACAAAAACTAAGCTTCAATAAACCAATAGAGTATCTTGCGTTATATAAAGAAAATGAATTGCTTGTTACATCAGATAGTATGTTTTACCAAGACATATTCTATAAATCCTCTTGCCAATATGGCCCTAATAACAAAGTAAAATCAGACAAAGCGGTTGTTAATTCTAGCTACTCTGACTTTTTTCCAACATTTAAAAAGCAATTAGCCTTTGTTTCAAACCGTACAGGATCTAATCAAATATGGTTACGCAAGGAAAATGAACAAGAGACACTCGTTTCAAATTTTGAAAATGTTGGCAAACTATCTTTTTTAAGTTGGTCTAACGATGGTCAAAATATCTTAGGAATGGCCGGTAATAAAATATTTATTCTTAATTTAAAAAGTAAACATGTAAAATACTTAATGTTAGATGGAGAGATTATTAGCTCACCTACTTGGTCAACAGATGGACGTTATGTTTATTACGCCAAGACTCACAATAGCAAATGGAATATTTGGCAATACGATTTAACCAACGATTTATCACAACAGTTATCTTTTACAGGGGGTGTTTCCCCAAAGGTATTTGATCAACGAGGCTTAGTATTTCTTAGTGAATCAGGAAGTAAACTAAAAATTATAGATTCAAATAATGAGGAAAAAATTCTACTTGATAAACTTAATATAATCGATACAACGGCGTGGACAATTGCGGATAACAATTTGTTTTTCTCATTGAGAGGAAAAATAGTGGCTCTTGATATTGAAACGAGAGAGCGTACTGAATGCCACTCTTTGATTGGATTTGCAAACCACTTTTCTGCTGATAATTCAGGTGGTTTCTTTTACACATTAATGGCAGATAACCAAACCAATATTCTTTCGATACAACTCCCTGAGATGTGAACACGTCGATACGTTAAAGCCAATCGTTAAAATTTAATAACTTGTATACAAGCATATGCAGTCACACTATGTTTTTGCATAAGTAACCATTACTTAACATTGTAAATTTTATTTGCCCTTTCAGTTGTTCGTTTAAACGAAGTAAACGGCAGTTGAGGCTAGTTAATTATATAATTTAGAAATTATGCGGTTAATTTTGACAAATATTAATATTACCAAGTCATTATGAAACCTTATGAAGTATTTTTTTAAAATTTAAATTTCAATTAGTTAAATTGAAAGAGAATAAAGAAGCACTTCAACATCACACCGCAGCAATAAGCGCTGTAACACATACAATAAAACATCAACATCTAACCAATAATTCAATATTTAACAAATTTAAAAAACATAAGAATTAAATAAGTAACTCAAAATACACTTACACCTAAATCAATGTACTATTTGCTTAGATTTGCTCGCAACAAACTAAAAACAAACAACGTATATTACGTATATTACGTATATAACGTATACACAAGCGTATAAGGAATAGTCTATGAATATAGTAAAAAAAATCGCGACAGCTACTGCACTAGCGTTGGCAATTGCTTCAAATGCTTATGCTGTTGAATCAGCTAAAAAGGAAGATGGGGTTAACGTTGCAGATGTATTATTAGAGTCATTGGGTGCAAACTTTTGCCAAAACTTTCCACCATACTGCCCGATGATTTCGGATACGTTGGTTGAACAAAGCTCACAAACTGACAAGCAAGAAGAACAACAAGAAACGTTGCGTAAGCGTAAATAGCTTACGCAACCGAGTTTAAACTTTTCGGATTAGAGATCCCTTTATAAGCCTCCTAGGAGGCTTCTTTTTTCTCGAATACGATTAGCTTTTTAGATAAGTATATGCACCCAAGCAGTCTTCGTAAAAGTCGACTAATTGCACCCCTTGCCTTGGCTTGATTGAACCGCGCTGGATTTGTTGGTCAATTTCTTTTTTGATCATCTGCGCCATAATAGCCGGGTTATACTGCATCGTTGAAAGCACGTGGTCAATGGACGATCCTTTGACCACTTCTTCAATGTAGAAGTCTTTAGGGTCGTCGTCATAACTAAATACATGCACCTCATTCAACCTGCCAAATAAGTTATGCATATCACCCATTACGTCTTGGTATGCACCTGTTAAAAACAAGCCGATGAAATAGTCTTGCTCCGGTTGTAGTTCATGCATTGGTAAGTTTGTAGCAACTTCACCTTCACCGATGAACTTGTCAATTTTACCGTCACTGTCACAGGTAATATCAACCAAACTACATAATTTAGTTGGCTTTTCATTTAAGCGAGAAATTGGTACAACAGGCAGTACTTGGTCGATAGCCCACGAGTCAGCTGCTGACTGGAATACTGAAAAGTTAGCCAAGTATTGTGATGACAACATTTCAGGGATTTCCTGCATTTCTTCTGGTATAAACTCTTCACCCTGCAATGCTGTATTAATATTCTTTAACAAGCGCCAGTAGATAGTTTCAACCTTGCCCATTTCGATGATGTTTAACACACCTAACTTAAAAGCTTGAATGGCTTGTTCTTTCAACTGGTTAGCGTCATTAAATGCTTCTTGTAGATTTAATTCAGTTAAATCAGTTTCAAGTGTACGCATATTACTTACAATAATATGTTCACCTGTGGCTTTGCGTGTTGAAAAGTCGATGCCATTCGGTTGAATTTCACCTATAACTTTAGTTACCACACAAGAGTGATGAGCCGTCATTGCACGACCGCTTTCGCTCACTAAATGAGGATGTGGTACATCGGCAAGGTCACAACTTTGTTTGAAGCCATAAACTATATCTGACACGTATTCATCTAAGTTGTAGTTACATGATGAATCTTGTGTTGATTGAGAGCCATCATAATCAATCGCTAAACCACCGCCAACATCAACATACTGTAATGGCACACCTCTTTTCACTAACTGCGTATAGATTGTTGAAGCTTCTTGTACTGCTTCTTTAATTGCTCGAATATCAGTTAATTGGCTGCCAATGTGAAAGTGTAATAATTTAGCTGCTTCAAGCATGTTTTCACGCTCAAGTAACTCAACAGCATTTAATATTTCAGCAATACTTAATCCGAACTTTGCGCGTTCACCGCTTGAGCTTTCCCACTTACCTCGCCCTTTAACCATCATTTTAACGCGCAGACCAATCATAGGCATAATGCCGGTGACTTTTGTCAATGCGATGAGTTTTCTAAGCTCAGAGAATTTTTCAATGACCACAACAACTTTGCGATTCATTTGCGTGCCAAGCATGGCTAGACGTAAATATTCTTCGTCTTTGTATCCATTTAACACCGTTAATGAGTCTTTGTTGGTGTTGTAAGCTAAAGCAGCGATTAATTCTGGCTTGGAGCCAGCTTCTAATCCGTAGTTAAACCGAGTACCTGCATCAACAATTTCTTCAATTACTTCACGCATTTGGTTTACTTTGACAGGAAAAACGCCAAAGTATCTGCCTTCGTAATCCGCTTCTTCCATAATTCGGCGAAACGTTTTATTTAATAGCTCGACTTGAGATCTCAAAATATCGTGAAATCGAATCACCGCAGGAAATTCTATCCCTTCGGCCTGCATTTCATTGATAACTTCGAGCATATCAATTTTTAAATTTGGTTGATCATATCGCGGAATGACGTGTAGATTGCCATTGTCACCAATGTCAAAATAGCCATTCCCCCAACGCTTTACACGATATACGTTCTCTGCGTCTGCAACAGTCCAAGCAGCTGAATTGCTGCTACTTTCTACTTTATTGCCCAATTCTTTAGTCTCTTTCTCTTAAACACAAAACTAATTCACGTACCACTTTCGCGGCAAACACATCACTATTGCCTGTCGGATCAATCTCAGGAGACAACTCCACAACATCACAACCTACAAATTTTTTGTTTTTCAAAAGCTTGCATAAACTTACAAAAGCATGAAAATCTTCACCGCCCGGCTCAGGTGTCCCCGTACCAGGAAAATAACTCGGATCAAAAAAGTCCAAGTCAAACGTCAAGTATATAGGGCGATCTTCAGGGATCGCTGCTACCGCATCTAAAAACTCTTGACGACTTGTTTTTAACGTACCATTTTCACGCATCCACTTGTACTCATCTCGAGTTCCAGAGCGAATGCCGTATTGGATTAATTGATGGTCTGGTCCAAAATGATCTAATGAACGACGAATAATCGATGCGTGAGATTGATGAAAACCTAAATATCCATCGCGTAAATCTGCATGAGCATCTAAATGTAGTAACACTAAATTTGGGTATTGCGCCAAATAGGTTTTAATAGGTCCATAAGAAATAGAATGTTCACCACCAAGCACTAACGTTTTTACCTGATGTTTTTCTAAATCGATGCCTGACATTAAACTACAGTAATCATCAGTTGCTCGTTGCCAGCTTGCTTCAATCAAGTCATGCTCGGAAAGCGCGTCGCGGTTAACACCATCGGCAGGTTCAACCTTTAAATTTCCTAAGTCATAAAACATGACATCACTAATATCTTCATCAAGATACGGTGAATACGTTTCTATATCATCAGATACAGCACGTAACGCATCTGGGCCATGTTTAGTACCCTTGCGAAAACACGCAGTACCATCAAAACCAAAGCCAATTAAATGCGTAGCATTAGCGAAAATACCTTGAGTATCTAATGAGCCACTATACTGTGCATCAGTATGTTGTAACTCGATGTCAATATCTTTGACTTTTATCACGATTCATAACACCTTTTAAGGCAAAAATAAGGACGGCAATTATGCCGTTATTTTTTTGTATGTATAGTAATTTTTTACATGTGCTACGCACATTTGTTTGTGTAACTTATCACATAGTATTTAGCATGTGAAACCTACTAAAAAATGACAAATAAAACCAAGTAGTTAGAATAGAATACTACAGAGATTTTTATTGGAAAATCTGTAAAAATTTGTGGAGAAAACATAAGATAAATAATCAAAGCAACTCAAGTTTGAATAATAATAGTAACTTGATTAAATAAGACTGAAGTTAATAACAACGCGTTAAGCCAATTTTATATTTATAACGCGTTGACTATCTGAGTAAAGGTTAAATAGTTAAAGGCAAAAAAATGTAAACAACATTACCCAGTTAACATTTTTTCGCTGCCTCTAGCATTATTTAAAGTATCTAGTTGCTAAAAATAAAGAGCTTAATATAAACAGTAATATCATCGGTGGTTCAGGAATAGGTGTAGGCTCTTTGGTCGGCGTTTTACATTGATATTTTGTACTAAAACAATAACCTTTTTCTTGCTGTAAAATAGTACCATTGGCCATGCCATTGTTGGCTTCATAAAATGCTAATTGAATGCCATCTGAACCGTCTTGGTTTTCGATACCTAAAACTTTGTCATCAATTTCATCATATTGTATTTGAGCATATTGAAGCTCTATGTCATTGGTACCTTGGTATAGTGTTATTTCAAAAGTGCTTACCGCTTCACTAGCATTATCATTATCAGCTAATTGATAAAAGCCGATAGTAAATGTTGTTTGTCCATTAATGTCTTGATTTAAGGTGCGAATAACGCCACTTTCTGATAAATCAAAATCTTGCCAATACCCAGCAATAAAGTTGTCTAATTCTCCACCTAATGTTGGAATGACTTGCCCATCACAACACACTGCATCTCCTGTGGGTGTAAAAGTAACAAAACCATTCGAAGATATTTCAAGTTCTGTGTATTCTTCACCATAAAAAGAAAAACTAAAACCTATAGGGACAATGACTGTTTTATCATCGGCTTCATCTAAACCAATGTCATTGCCATTTTCTTGAATATTTTTTAACTTATATTCGAGGGAGGTTAACTTATAACCAAAGTTGTCTGCCGCAATTTCATCTGCAAATACTGAAAAATTCAAAAAAAATATAACGGCGATGAGTGATAACTTAAACATCATCTAATTCCTTTTAAAATGTATGATCCTATTAATCCGACACTCATCAATATTTGTTTAATGAGTGCTTATTGGGCGAACACCTTATAATAAAATAACCATTTTTGCAGCTTTTTAAACACAAACAAACATTAAGCGGTTAAACTAGCCAGTGTTTTTACTTAATAAGCCTATAAAAATGGCGTTATAAATTTACCGAACTGACTGTAAAAATTGACCAAGGGAGTTATCTTGTTTTTCGAAGGTTCTGAAAAAAAAGCTGAAATTATTATTGATAAAAACAGTTTATCTTTATTGAATGATATTGATGATTGTTTTTGGCAAAACATGGTAGAACGCTGCAACGCGCAAATTATCTCTTCTGTATCAAACTCAGAATGCAAAGCATTTTTACTCTCTGAATCAAGCCTTTTTGTTTGGCATAACAAGTTACTCATTATCACCTGTGGTGTTACTACTTTAGTTGATTCGGTGGAATATTTTTTACAGCACATAGATAACATCCTTATTAGGCAGGTTATATATCAACGCAAAAATGAATATTTCGCACATGCTCAACTAAGCAGTTTCAGTGAGGACTCTAAAAGGCTATCAAGTATTATTGATGGTAAAGCCTACCGTTTTGGCGAAATTGACAGCCACCACAATTATATTTTTCACCAACACAATAACTTTCAAGCGAACGAAAATAACAAAACTTATCAATTACTGGCTTATCAAATTAATAAACAGGTATCTGAACGTTTAACAAGACCCAATTTAACACCCGCATGCGTTAGAGATTTTCTAAATATTGAAGTGTTATTTCCAGGTTATAGCATTGATGATTTTGTTTTTCAGCCATACGGTTACTCCCTAAATGCCATTAGAGGTGAGGAATATATAACAATACATATTACCCCTCAGGCAATGAGCAGTTACGTGAGCTTTGAGTCAAATGTAGATCTTTTTAAAGTGACAAAACAATTACTCTCTATTTTGCAACCTGCTTCGTTTGATTTTCTAACCTTTAATGAGTCTAACTTTGACCAGCAAATTACCACATATGTACCTGAGCAATATAAAAGCAAAGCATTAGTAAAAGATGAATTATCAAATGGTTATTTAGTATGTTTTGCAACCTTTATATGGCCACAAACTATTTACACAGATGCACAGCGTTTGGATACAAAAAGCATAAGTCACGCTTTATAGGGAATAAGTTAGACACAGACGCCTACTGTACAAGCTCAGCGCCTATGTCAATGGGAGATGTTAGGCGTGCGTAACATAATTGGCAAATTAACTACTCCAAATGTACTAAAACACAGCCTTATCTGAGTAGTATACAAATATCAAACCAACCAAAACTATCACCTACAAAACAATCAGTTATAAAAAACCAACGAGCATTTATAACAAGAAGTGTATAAGAAGCTGACACGTATTGTTACATCCGATAGTGAAACAGAATCGGTGAAGCCCCTATCTCATTCAGAATAAATAAAAAGAGATAAAAATACATGGCAGTTTGTAATAGTCAGTCATTTATACATGCTGATCCAAGTAACCTAATTTTTAAAAATTCATTGCCTATGGTTGGAGCTATTTTAGCCCTGCTAGCCTATGATCTACTTGAATCTTCCCTCTTGGCCGCTCAACCACAGCATGTATTAACATCTTTTGGCTTTACTGTACCTATTACTGCAGCAATGACCGCGCTAGCAATAGCACTTAGCATTCGTACAAACAACAAAATAATCCGCCAAAACTGCATTGATAAACAACAAGTTCCTCTTGAAATTTCCAACTGTTTATTAAAAAACAGCCTTATCGTATTCCTCTTTTCCCTACTGTTTTATTTTAATCAGGAAGCTCTTTTACTTTTAACGGGGAATTCTCAGCAGCTTCCGGGAGCTCTGACACATTCAATTGCCAAACAGCAACAAACTTATTTAGATTTGAGATTTATAGGCTGGGTCTTTTTAGCCGCCATTTGGATGATAAACGCTACGTTAAGAGCGTTAGGATGGATGCCACTGGCAAGTGCCTTAATGTTTTGCTGGGCGACAACCAAATGTATATTGGCAATAGTATTATTATCCCCAGAGTCAAATAACGAAATTTCTTTATCTGTGGTGGCTTGGTTACACATTGCTACCGATGTATGTTGTGCTGTCATTTCATTATATTTTCTTCATCAAAAAGTTGGCCTTAAAAAGCCTACTTTGACTCGCCTATCAATACCTTTAATTACGCCTTCTAAAGATAGCTGTCTTATTGTTTTACAGCAGTTTGTTACCCCTATTAGTATGGCGTTTTTAACCTACATGGCCGCGACATTCGATACAAGCTACGTTGCAGCACTGGCATTAATATTTCGCTTAGAATTATTGTTTTTGCTCATACCTATGGTATTAACAACCTCGTTGCCAGCGCTTGTTGGTGCAAACTTTTGGCGAGAACAACACTCAAGAGTTGAACAATTTTATAGCATCACATTTGGTTTTATTATGCTTTTTCAGCTGCTATTAGCCGCACTTTTATTGAATCAGCACCACTTGTTGTCAAACTTTATTTGTTCACATCAAGCGATATCCAATCATCTTTTTACATTCCTAACTTGGGTTCCTTGGGCATATGGCGCTACTGGGATCCTAATGGTGTTTCAATCATGTCTTAACGCAAAAAACAAAACGTTAGAAGCAACAGTATTAGCTATTAGCCATAAATTAGTTTTATTGCTTTCTTTTGCTTTTATTGGTGCCAACTACTGGGATAAACAAGGATTTTACCTAGGTATTGCACTTAGCCATGCTGCATCACTCTTTATCGTATATTTGATAATGAAACGCACACGTACAACCATTAGTTTTAAGCCATGAAGGGACACTCATTATCAAAAAACTTAGTAATTATCCAATCAACAGGCAATTACAGAAGTGATATTAAGGGGTTAGGGCTAGGTTGTCGGTAGGGGGTTGGATCTATTATTTTGTACTTTTTTTTCAGTGTTTCGATAAACTCAGTGTTTGCTTTTAGAAACTGATTAAACTCTTTTAATACGTCATGATGCTTTCTCGTAGACAAATGATAAAAATAAGTTTCATGATGAATGTTTTTAGAGATAACCAACTGACTATCTTGTTTAAGTATTCTTAATTGATGAAAAACCACATTGGGTTCAATGTTAGTGCCATCAACAGCACCTAATACCGTTTGCCGCACAATATTTAGTGTAGAAGTACTTTCAATTAATGCAGTTTGACCATTGGCTATTTGGTCAAGCCACAGTGTTGGGTGAAACCCAAGCAAAGTACCTAACTTATGAATATCTTTTTTACTGGCATCTTTATTATTGCGATGCACTACCGTACAAGCAATTAATTCGATAATTGGCTCACTATATTTAACGGTATCGTGAAAGTTAGAGCCAATTAACCATCGGCTATTATCTGGAAATTTAAAGTCGATATCATTTTCACTAAACCAGTGATTAATGCGTTTTATTGGTAGGGGTAAATAGTCGAATGTGTAACCTTTAGAAGCAGCAAAAGCGTCAAGCAATTCTTTTGAAAAACTCGCATTAGGAAAGTCGTACAGCGGGAAATAAGATACATCTTGCACGCCTATAACATAACGTTTGGCATGGCTAACCAACGAAAACAACATAAAAAAGCAAATTAATAGTGCTTTCATAGGGCTCCTTAAGCGAAGCTGAGGTTAATTTAGTATAGCTAACAAATACAATTAAACTTTGTCCTATTTTTATTTTGCTTAATTGAAATAGACTCAATAAATTCTATGTCTATTCAATTATTCTTTTCGATAAAATGGATAACAGAGGAAGTAAATCGTTATGTCTGAGTATCAACCACCCAAAGTTTGGCAATGGGATAATAGCAATGGTGGTAAATTTGCCAATATAAACCGCCCTACTTCTGGTGCTACTTTTGTCGCTGATTTGCCTCAAGGCAAACACGACTTGCAGCTTTATTCTTTGGCAACCCCCAATGGAGTAAAAGTTACCATTTTACTTGAGGAGTTATTGCAAGCTGGCATTGAAGAAGCGCAATATGACGCCTACCTCGTTGATATTATGGAAGGCGAACAATTTGGTAGTGGCTTTGTTGAGTTAAACCCAAATTCAAAAATTCCCGCTTTACTCGATAAAAGTGATGGCAAATCAACTCGTGTCTTTGAGTCGGGTGCCATATTGCTTTATTTAGCTGAGAAATTTAATGCTTTTATTCCCAAAGATCATCAGCAAAAAACGGCTTGTATGTCATGGCTATTTTGGCAAATGGGCAGCGCACCAATACTCGGCGGAGGCTTTGGACATTTTTATGCTTACGCTCCAGAAAAATACCAATATCCTATTGATCGTTTTACCATGGAAGTTAAACGTCAATTAGATGTGTTAGATAAACATTTAGCGACAAATAGTTTTATGGCCGGTGATGAATACAGTATTGCCGATATGGCAATTTGGCCTTGGTATGGCGCATTAGTTTTAGGCAAATTATATGACGCAGCTGAATTTCTTGATGTTGAAAACTATCAACATGTTAAGCAATGGGCTGAGCGCATCAACGACAGACCTGCGGTTCAGCGTGGTCGCATGGTTAATCGCAATTGGGGAGAACCCGAAGAGCAACTGCCAGAAAGGCACAGCAGCGATGACTTTAATAAAAAATAACATCCAATAAAAAAGGTCACAATTCATGTGACCTTTTATCTTGTTTATAGTCGATAAATATTATCGGCACTATCGCGGTCAATTAACTTCACAAAAGGATCTACCCCCACATATTTAGGTTTTTCCTTAACCACAAGTGTGATGACATTTTCGCCAGATTTAATCTCATGCTTTTGTAAGTATTGCACTAAATTATCTGCTGAAAGATCTTCTGGATCGTCACTGAACAAACCGATATCAATCATTTCAACAAAGTCTTCATCAGTTTCTTGTCCTTGGCCATCAGCACGTTTTAAGGCGGCATCCACTGTAATTACTACATCAAATTGACCATCTTCACGCTCGTTGACTTCAACAAGCCTTGTTTTTAAGTCATACAAGGTAATGTGTTCAAACAAGTTACTGATAAAAGCTTGCTCTTGCTCATTGGTATCTTGATTGAGGTACGCCATTAAATCACGAGTTGTTGGATACGGTGTACTTTGATATTTATACGCATCAAGAAAATCAGATAATGCTTTGTTTAACCTGTTTTCTCCAATACGGTCTTTTATCGCCATCATCACCACAGAGCCTTTTCGATAGTGAATGTAGGCCTGATTTTCACTGCGATACAGAGGCATTTCTTCAAGCCTTTCAACGCTGCGGCCACGTAAGTATGAATCTAATTCATATTTTAGAAACTTACGGATTTTTTCAGGGCCGTACTTTTTCTCCATGACCATAAGCGCAGCATACTGAGACAAGGTTTCAGAGATTATAGCACTGCCTTGAACATTGGCAGCACCTACTTGATGTCCCCACCATTGATGAGCCACTTCATGAGCAGTAACGTAATAAACAGGGTCGATATTTTCAGGATCCCTTAGATCCGTTATAAATCCAATTCTTTCTGAATATGGCACAGTGTTTGCGAAACTTTGTGCAAAACTTCGATATCCAGGGAACTCGATAATACGCATTTGTTGATGCTGGTATGGACCAAATACTTTACTGAAATAATCGATAGAATCACGCACAGATTCAATCATGCGGTCTACGTTCATAAAATGATCTTTATGGTAGTAAACCTCAATATTAATGCCTTTATAAGTCTCTTTTTTAGACTCTAAACGTGCCGACATAATAGAGTAGAAATTCACCATAGGCGCGTCCATTTTGTAATGGTAAATACGACGACCATTTTCTACTTTTTCACTTTGAATGTAGCCAGGTGCAATGGCAAATTGATCTTCACTGGTTGAGATAGTTGCTTCAAAGTTGATAAAGCCAATCCCTTTGCCAAAAAAGCTTTCATTGTAAAATTGAGACTCTTCAAGCTTGTTAGCGCGCTGCAAAGGTTCAAGTTCACGTTTACGCCTTTCGTGACGATCAGACAATTGCCAGTCTTCTCGATAACCAAACACAGGGAATAAATCAAAATTATTGATAAAAGTACCATTTTCCACTAACGAATAGTCATAATTACCGTCAGTAAATCCTTGGTGAACTCGCTTGGCGATCAATTTACCTGTGCGCTGTTCACCCGGCTGCAAAGGCTCATCAAAAACGAACCAACCTGTGTTGTAAGTTTCATCAAACTCACTAACTTTTCCACCTTCAATTTCAACTCCCCACTCAGGAGTATAATTCGGTTGAGACACTAGGAATCGAGTAATTGGCTGATCAGATTTATTTTCAATGGTAATTTCCGCAACGGCCTCAATACGACGTGCGCTTGGGTAGATATCTACTTTTGCGTGAGTTTGAGTTATTGTCGGCAATTGGTCGTTTTTATATTGTACGTAGCTTTTTTCGTAATCTGCCCGTCTGTCTTCAATATCATCTTGAATAACATATTCATTTAGCACTCGCGTGTTGTAATGTATATAACTACCAGCAATGACAAAAATACCTACACCCAATGCAACGGCTATTTTGCCGGTTTTACCTAAGTAGTAACCAAGCGTATTAACACGTGCTTTTAATGATTTAGCCGGTCCTCTATGCCATAAAGCATAAGTTAGTGCTGACAATACAATCGACATACCTAACCAATACAACATGTACCAAGAATGAGCGGTTAAAAAGTTGCCATAAGTGTTGATGTCAGTGTATTGAACAGTTGGTGCACCAGAGAACTGGAACATATTGTGACTAAAGCCAAAATTACTCAGTACTATCGTTGATATGATGTAAAGAACAAACAGCATCATACCGGCGTACTTATTAGGACTGATCACTTGTAAAAAGAAAGCTAATACCGCTGTCATGATCATAGGCACTAAATTAACGTAACCTAAGCGAATAAAGTATTGCGATAACTCTAAGTTGTCATAACCTCGAATTAATTGATTCATTACCGTAACACAGGTGCCAAACACATAAAGCAATGCGATAACTAAGCTAATGGCAACAAGTTTTGATAACCAAAACGTTATGTTATTAACCGGCATTGAATCAACTATATCTCCCATACCAGAGTTGCGCTCACGCCAAACAATCTCTGCGCTGTAATACGCCAACACGATTAAAATTAGCGTGCTTGTAGAAGAGAATACCAATGACACCATACTTTGGGTAATTGGCCAATTAGGTGTACCAAACATGGCACGAGGATCAATTAATGGTGCAACTAACGCAAAAATAGTCAAAGCACCTAGCACTAAAAACGGCGCACTAAATATAACCTGCTTTATTTCAAACTTAATGCGCATTAATAAATGTGCACCCGTTTTAATACCACTTGATTTGTATTGAATATTATTTGCTAACTTTTCATCGCCGTTACTGCTTAGCTTTTGTCGCTCTTTTTTAGATGCTTTGGGATGATTTAGTTTTACCTTTTGAGAAAAACCACCAAATAACACCATGATAACAACCGCTGCAAACAACCAAATAATGCGGTTTTGCAGCAAAATACCTTCTAAAGCTACTGGGGTATTGTTTTTGTCAAACATCGTCCAGTAACGTGTCACTTCACCAAAAGTATTTAAAGCAAAAGGATCTGATAATGCGACGATAGTACGATATTCCGGATCAGAAAATAACTGTCCCGCCACCGTGTAAAGAATAAAGAAACCAACCGCAACGAGATAAACCGCCATCATACTGCGAAAGCGAATAGCGACCGCATAAAACATACAAGACAACACCAGTAGTGTTGGCAATGCTAAATAGAAGTAAGCAGTAAAATAATATGTAAAGTTTGTTGGCCCTAAGCGCTCAGCATCAACCCATCCGAGTAATCCACCAATAACAGTCCCGACTAATATACCCAGAGGTACAAAGGCAAAGACGGTAGCAACCATGGCAAAGGAGCCTAAAAAACGCCCCAACTGATAACTAAGCGGATTGATCGGTTTACTGTATAAAATTTCCGCCATTTTAGAGGTGTCATTCCTTGTTGCTGTACTTGCGACAAAGTTCACCACCAAAAACATCGCAAAAAGCCCCATAATACAAAGGGTTTGTGCAATCGAATAGGGGCCGTTATATAGCACATTTCCACCGCCACCTATTTGCACGTTTTCACTTACCGTGGCAAAAAAGGTTAACAAAAAGAATATAGTACTCGTAACATAAAACGACGGTTGACGAATAAAATATCGCCATTCAAATAAAAACATTTTACCTAACATCAGATCACTCCTTATGCTGCTGAGCGATGTGAATGTAGTGTAGAAAAATACACGTCTTCTAAATTAGCCGGGGCGGTTTCAAATCCTTCTGGCGCCTGCTCTGCCATGACATGAATTATGGTTTGGCCAGCAAACAAACGCTTAGAAATAACTGGCATATTTTGTTCAATTTCAACGGCTTCTTGTTGTGAAACTGTTTTACGCCATATTTGACCATTTAATTGCTGTGTTAACAGGATGGGGTTGCCTTGAAGTAAAATCTGTCCCGAAGCGAGTACCGCCATGTTTGGACATAGCTCTGAGACATCTTCAACAATATGTGTGGATAAAATAATGACCTTTTCTTCACCAAGACTCACTAACAAGTTATGAAAGCGGTTTCTTTCTTCAGGATCTAACCCTGCTGTTGGCTCATCAACAACTAATAAATCAGGGTCACCTAATAATGCTTGTGCAATACCAAAGCGCTGACGCATACCACCAGAAAAGCCACTTACCGCCTTATTGCGATGTTGATACAAATTAGTATGCGCTAACAATCCTTCAACAGCTTCTTTGCGTTCAGCCTTATTATCAATACCTTTCAAAATGGCCATATGCTCTAACAAGTCATAAGCACTGATCCTTGGGTAAACGCCAAAGTCTTGAGGTAAATAACCTAGGCGCTGTCTCATCGCTTGGGGATCGGCAAATACATCAATGCCGTCAAATTCAACAGAGCCAGAATCAGCATCTTGTAGAGTAGAAATAGTGCGCATTAATGATGATTTTCCTGCACCATTAGGACCCAATAGTCCAAACATTCCTTTGGGAATATCTAAGTTGACGTTATTGAGTGCATGCACACCATTGTCGTAGGTTTTGGATAAATTTTTAATTTTTAGCATGTTATTCCTTCCTGCGTTATTTTTATTATTAAGTAATAAGCAAACGTTGCTTATGATTATTTTTATTAGTCAGTCGTTTAACAAATCTATTACAAACACAAGGTTAATTGACAACATCCATTATGTACAAGTTCATCTTGTAAATTCATTTTTAAAAATCTTCCGCCTAAAGCATGCATAAACAAAGGCTCAATTGCGAGTGCTCTTTGATTTGTCACACTCATTTACAAATAGTTAATTGCTAAAATTTAAACAAAACCACATATTAGTAGTTACAGCTACTAATAAAGTATCAATATGGAAAAACGACAAGAAATAACACAGCAACTGATTGAAATGGGCTTTAACTCACTCGAAGCTGAAATCTATTTATATTTACTTGTTTATGGTGAGCAGACAGGTTACGCCATTGCCAAAGGCATTAATAAAGCAGCAGCCAATGTTTATAAGGCCATTGAAGCATTGAGCCTAAAAGGTGCAATTGAGTATTCGATAAGTAATAAAAAACGCTGTATTGCTGTGCATTGGCAACAATTATTAGAGCGCCGTAAAAAACAGTTTGATGATACTTGGCAGACTTTAGCTAAAAACTTAGAAAACTTTAAACCACATGATGATCAACATGAGCAAGTATTTCAAATAGAGCAAGCAGAGCAAGTAAAAGCCCAAACACTGGCGTTAATCAACAACGCACAACACACCTTATTAGCAGATATTGATCCTAGAGCACTGAATTGGTTTAAGGCCGCACTTGAAGCAGCAGCCAATCGCGGAGTGGAAATTTGGCTAAAACTATATCAGCCAAGTGACTTAAAAGGGGTCAACATCATGTTAAGGGAAAATGGAGAAGAAATTTTCGCAAAAACTAATGACACAGCATTTACTTTTGCCGCTGATGGTAACGCCATGGTGATGGCTAATATAACCTTAGATGGACATCATGTTGTTCAAGCCTACCGCTCAAATAGTGTATTAATGGCGTTCAATATATACAGTGGTTTACTTTATGAAATTGTCTTAACCGGTGTTAAACAATTAATGCCCAATAAAGACTATCAAGGAGTACAAAAGCTTCTCGATCAAACAGCACATCTGCACCCAATTTCTACAGAAAACCAAGTATTTCAACAATATTACAACCAATATAAAAATATACGTCAGGGGAACATATGAAAGTGATAAAAACATTTACGGCACTTTGTTTTGCCGCTGGTATGACAACAAGTAATGCAACAGACTTTAGCGAAGTGACTAACTTAGTTAACGACATGAAGCAGCAAACCAACTTTCCTTACGGTACAGCTATCGCAGTAGTTAAAGGTGACGAAATAATTTACCAAGGCTATTTTGGTTATAGTGACATAGAAAACAAAACAGAAGTAAATGCCGCCACGCCTTTTTATATCGCCTCAATTACCAAACCTTATTTTGCTTTATCAATGTTATTAAAAGAGCAGCAAGGCCAAATCGACGAATCCACAACAATGGCAACTTTATTTCCAAAACTAAACTTCGCCAATATCGATGCTAAGCAAGTGACGGTAAAACACTTGTTATCACATACCATGGGAATTGATAACAGCCCACTTGCCATGATCAGTGCATATCGAGGTGGTCATAGTTTAACAGAGCGCCAACAGCTAGTTGCAAATAGTTACCCTAACAGTCAAGCGCCACTAGGCACATTTGACTATTCCAATGTTGGCTACAATATTTTGAGTGTTTGGGTAGACCAGACGGAGCAAATGCCTTGGCAAACACTGTTAGATAAAACTGTTTTTCAGCCACTTTCACTGGCACATACTTCGGCATTTATATCAGATATCGATAAAAAACACTGGCAGAAAACAAAACCATATTCCATATCAAAGCCTGAACAGGAACCACTGTATTTATCAAAATACAACGACACGATGCATTCTGCCGGCGGGATGGTCAGCTCAGCAAAGGACATGGCTTCTTTTTTAATTGCTCAGCTTAATCAAGGCAAAGTTAACGGAAAACAAGTGTTCCCTGTTGAAGTCATCAAAAAATCACAACAGCCATTAGCATCACTTAATAAAAGTTACGGTGAATTTAAACGTGAGCAATATGCATGGGGTTGGTATGTAGGGCCATATTTGAATGAAACTTTGTATCATCATTTTGGCGGCTATGCAGGTACTCATTCGCACTTGTCTTTTATGCCAGAAAAAAACATTGGTGTGGTCATTTTAAATAACGAAGATATGTTGAGTTCAAAATTCACAGGCATTATTGCGAAGCAAATTTATAGCCTGTTACTAGATGACAAAAACGCTAACATTACCGCAAAAGCAGAGGCTAACACATTAAGAAACAAACTTAATCAGCTTTCACTGCAATTAGCAAAGCAACAAAAAAAATTGGCTGAAAGAAAGTGGCAATTATCATTAGAAAAACACAGCTATACAGGAAGCTACAAACATCCACTATTGGGTGAAGTGCTAATTACAAAAGATGATAATAACAGCCTAAATGTTTCTTGGGGTCACCTGTCAACAATCGCAACGGCTTATACCAAACCTGACACAATGCGAGTTGAGCTTATTCCTAATAACGGCGAAATTATTCAATTCTCGGTCAATAATCAACAAGTCACTGGCCTAACATACGATAATGTAGTGTTCGTAAAAAACTAATCCAGTTTTCCCTTATTGCATTTAAACGTTATTTTAAGTGCAATAGGCTTTTTAAGCGTTATGTTACATTTATCTCTTTTGGTTTATTTATCATTTAGTTTATCGTAATGATATTCGACATCAAAATCAGCATTAGGATAAATTAGACGTGAAACGAAGAGAGATTTTAGCAGGTATACTTTTATCATCGACTGTTGTGTTATCCGGATGTCAACTATCCCCTCCCCCCCAAGATTCTGCTTATTCCATCGCGTTCTCATACAAAAACAATGACGAACGCCACATTCATTTTGCTGATGCAGATGGTAACTACGCCAAACAAGTGACCAACCTGATCAAAATAGAAGGTTACCCATCGGTTTCTCCAGATGGAACAAAAATGGCTTTCTATGGTAAATACGATAACAACAAAACTTGGTCTATCCATATTATTAATCTCGATGGCTCAGGCATTCGCCGAATTACAAATACACCAAACGTTTGGGACAGCGCTCCATCTTGGTCTGCTGATAGTCAAAACATTACTTTTGCTCGAGAATACAAAAATGAGCAAGGTGAGTGGCAAAATGAAATTTGGCTTGCTGCTGCGGATGGCTCGAATACACACCAAGTAAAATCGCTTCGAGGTTTAGGGCCTAAATTCATCTCTAAAAATAGAATATTATTTTTTACTCAGGATAAAACTAGCGCCATTTATATCGCAAACCGCGACGGCTCTAATTTAGTCCAAATAACCCATAATGACGCCGAAAATTGGTATCCCGATATTTCACCTAACGAACAAAAAATTGTGTTTATGTCTAATAGGGATGGTAACAGAGAAATTTATACCATGAACATAGACGGTACTAACCAAAAACGTCTGACCAATAACAATGTTGACGACTGGAACCCATCTTGGTCTTCAAATGGTGAAGAAATTGTATTTACTTCAAATGTGCCAAATCAATTTTCCGACATATACAAAATGAATCATGACGGCAGTGAATTACAAAAGCTGATTACCGGCGCTTCACAAGCTTCATGGATTAAGGCAAGGTTAATACTTAACAGCGCAAAATAAACAGCAACGCACCATTAATAGGAAAAACAATGAATCAAAAATCAGGCAATAACCTGTTTTTAGCTTTAGGTATATTTTTAGGTCTTACCCTTCTAGGAGTTGTCCTGTCAAAAGCCGCTATTTCTATAAAGGAATATGAACGAACCGTTACGGTTAAAGGGCTTTCAGAAAGAGAAGTTTTAGCAGATCTCGTTATCTGGCCAATTCAATTCAGTGCTGCCAGTAATGACCTTAAACAGTTATACGAATCTTTGGATGCCAACGCAAAAAGCATTAGCAGCTTTTTAGAAACCAATGGTATCAATCAAAAGGACATCTCATTTGCCTCCCCTTCTATTACTGATAAATCTGCACAACAATGGGGTAATGAAGGTAGAGCGGAGTTTCGTTATACCGCAAGGCAAAATGTTACTGTGTATTCAAAAGAGATAGAACTGGTTAGACAGGTAATGAGTAAATTGTCTGAGCTGGGCAAACAAGGCATAGTGTTAACAGCTGGCGACTACCAATCTCAAACGGAATACATCTATGCGAACCTCAATAAAATAAAACCTGAAATGGTGGAAGAAGCCACTAAGAATGCACGAGAGGTTGCCAATAAATTCGCCGAAGATTCTAGCAGTAGTTTAGGCAAAATAAAGCGAGCATCTCAGGGGCAATTTTCAATATCAGCACGTGATAAAAATAACCCCCATATTAAAAAGATCCGTGTAGTTTCTACGGTTGAGTATTATTTATCAGATTAAACAAAAACATCTTCATCGCTGCAACACATATTAAACTGCAGCGATGAGGTTAACTAACCTGAGGTTTGTATAAGAAATAGTGCTAAATCAAAGAAAACAATAAGTTAGCAGTCTCTTATATTTCTAGGTCGAAGCTGAGGTTAACTAGACAACAAATTTTTCCACATCTTCACGCATTTGGTGTGCGTCTTTCTCTAATGACTCACAATTGCGGCAATTTTCGCTGGAGTCAACTAACAGCTGCTCTGCGGCAACTAAAATATTGCGTGTAGCATCTTCAACATTTTGTACCGTATGGCGCTGTTCCTCCGTAGCTCCGGCAATCTGTTCGATCATTTGTCTCACTTCATTCATTGCTTTTCTATTTTCGTGAATAGAGTGTGTCGCTGATACAATTTTGTCGGTTGTCACCTGACTCATATCAGCACTTTCGAGCATTTTTGCTTCAGAATCTCTCACTTTGAGCTGCAACTCTTGGATCATACGTTCAATTTCTACCGTGCTTGCCTGTGTGCGTTGTGCTAACGAGCGCACTTCATCTGCAACCACTGCAAACCCTCGACCACTTTCACCAGCGCGCGCAGCCTCAATAGCGGCATTTAGTGCAAGCAAATTGGTTTGTTCGGTAATGGCGCGAATAACACTAGTAACATTACCAATCTCATTGCTTGACTCACATAATTGGTTCATTAGTTCAGAGTTTTCTTGAATTTGAGAGCGCAATGTTGTCATCTGATCTGACGCATTTGTCATCAGGCTTTCACCGTTTTGCATTTCTTTGTCGGCGTGACTAATACTGTTTTGCACCGACACTGAACTGTCGGCAATTAAAGTGACAGATTGCACTAGCTCATGAACGGCTTGATTAACCGCTAATGTATTGTTGCGTTGATCTTCTACGGCTTCCATCGAGCGACGGTTAAGCTCCAATGAATGATGTGCGCCCTCTTCCACATGGCTACCTTTTTCTTTAATTTCGCGCACTAAACCAGCCGTAGTATCGATAAATTCATTGACCGAATGTGCCAGTTCACTGACTTCGTCTTCTCCTCCAACTTCTAAATGTTTAGTTAAGTCGCCACCACCATGGCTAATATCGTGCATTTTATTGTTCGTTACACTTTATCTTCGCAATAAACGAAACGTTTGCCACAGCAGTACAGAAGCTATTAACCCCGTGAGAAAAATCGCCATGGAAACACCTTGCTTTTGAGAGCTGATTAATGATGACTCTATAGTGTTTGACAAGTTACCACTAACCTCCAACATGCGAGCTTCAACTTCATGAATACTTTGGCGCAATTCTCCACGCTTACCCAAGTTTTGATCTAGGCCACGGTCGATAAGAGCCTGAGTAAGCTTTGCTGCAACTGTTTCAAATTGCTCAACCTTGGGTACCATACTGTGATTAACCTGACGAAAATAGTTTTGTGCCCCTGTTATTTCTTGGTGCACTAACGATTTAACTGTTAGGTCATAATCAGATTGAAAGTCGTTTTCTAACAACACAACACGTAAAATATTAGCCAAAGCATGTTTGTCGTTACTCTCTAAAACCCCTTGGTGCAAGTCTAATTCCGCTTGGTTTAATTGTGCCCGTAATCCTTCTTTACCGGTAAAACCAATAGTTCTATCAAGTTCAACTAACTGTTCTAGTTTTAGCTGGTAATTATTGAGTAAATTTAGCGATTCAGATAAGGCTAATTGGAGCTCGGGGGCATATTTAAGCTGTGAAGATAAGCGCAAAATATTACCGCGCATATCCTCTAAGCGTTGATTAAATTTTTCGACATACTTTTCTTCTTTACGCAGTAAAAAATCCTTTTCATGACGCCTTAACATCAGCATGTCATTCATAATAGCCTTAGAGTCTGCGTACTGGTGGCCTAAGTCGGCAATTTTGTTACTGGTTTGCCATAACATGATAGACATTGCAGCCATGGCGATAAACACTAGAAAAGAGATAGATAAAAAAGCAGTTCGAATAGACATAAGCGCTCCTTGCAGATGGTGACTTCTTGTCATAAAAACGTAACTTTAAAAATTATAGTCACATTTTTTAATTCCACCGCAATTCAGCTCACTTTTTGTTCTTTTCAACATTTTATTTACAAATAGTTTTGACACAATTTAATCAGTTAGCGAGAATTCGCCCCACTAATTTTGTATTAACTTATTGTTGTATTATGGATTTTAACAATCAAACAAGCTGTAAAAATTGTGACGAACCATTAACTACCCCATTTTGTGGGCATTGTGGTCAACCTAAAGCGGTAAGAATTACCTTTAAAGAGCTTATGAGAACCATACAAATGGGGCTGCTTGAGTTTAGGTCGCCCTTTCTACATACCTTTAAAATGTTGACTATTGCCCCAGGTAAAGTGTGTCGTGATTATGTTGAAGGTAAACGAGAGCGCTATTTTAATCCAATAAAGTATGCTTTATGGGTTGTTACTGTGACCGTATTTATTTCCGCATTCACAAATAACTCATTGTCGGACTTTCAAGCATTCGGTGAAATTTCGTCAACGAAAAGTGAAGATGACAAGCAGTTTAGCGCAACACTTCGAAACTTAATCGATAGCTCTCAATTTTTTATCGTGTTTTTTTATGCGGCAGTATTTGCATTGGTGTTACGGATATTTTTTCGAAAACAGGATTTTAATATTTTTGAACTTTATATTTTAGCTATTTTGCCAAGTGCACATATTACCTGGGTGACAGCAATACTCGTTGGACTTGGTTGGTATAACACCCCTAGTGGCATAGCTGTTACTACACTCATTGGTTTTGTTTTCTGCATATACGCATATACCACATTTTTTGATGGAAAATGGCTGCCAAACCTTGTTAGATCTTTGGTTAGCTATATTCTCGCAATGCTACTTTTTGTTTTCAGTTTTGGCCTTTCTATCGGTATTGCCGCCGGAGTCAAACATGCTCAAGATCAAGAAGTTTCTATAGAACAGCAAGAAGTCGTTGATGCCTTCGAAGAAACAAAAGCTAACTAATAACCTATTATTAAACTAGAGAAAAAATACGGTAAACAGCGCTTATGCTCAAAATTTCAAACACGGTTGAATTAGCTGAATGGGAAATTGAGCTAAACGCGATTCGCTCTCAAGGCAGTGGCGGCCAAAATGTAAATAAGGTGGCCACTGCAATTCACTTAAGATTCGATATCAAACGTTCTTCTTTGCCTGCAGTTTATAAAGAAAAACTGTTGGCATTGTCAGACGCGAGAATTAGCTCAGATGGTGTTATCGTCATTAAAGCACAGTCATTTAGAACACAAGAAAAAAACAAACAAGATGCGTTAGACAGACTCAAAGAGCTTATTTTATCTGCGATGGTGGTGCAAAAAAAGAGACGCGCCACCAAACCAACTAAAAGCTCTCAAACCAAGCGCATGGACAGTAAAAGTAAACGTGGTAATACCAAAGTATTGCGCGGCAAAGTAAACTATTAATTTTTACCTTGTACGGTATCTTTGATTTTATCTAACCAAGCTTGACGAGCTACTGCGTTAAAGTATTGCGAGCTTTCATTCATAAAGCCATGTAAGGCTTCCACAAAGCTTACATCAACTAACGCCTTGTTTTGTATGTTCTTTGCTAATGTTTGCACACAAAAATGTTGCTCACTCTGAGGTAATAAAACTGTTGTTGCGCATTGGGGGGATAGGTGAGTCATGTGCCTTACTTGGTTAGGATAAAAACACATTTGCCTTTTGATTAAAGGCTTTTGCATTACACTTGAAATTTGCCAAAGCGCCGAGCCCCCAACACTAAAGCCGATAGCAAAATCAACCACTTCACCTAATTGTAATGAGCAAATAAGCTTATCTGCATAGTTATTTACACCACCAATTGAAGTAAAGTAGTCATAAGCTTGTTGCTCATCACTAAAGTGCATTTTCTGGGTTTCATATGGATCAAATACTTTGATATGCCCAAGAGAGGATAAAAACTGAGAGATAAAATCTGTTGAATCATTTAAACCAAAAATATCACTGACAATTAGAATATTCACTGGCATATTTTACGTGTTTATAAATACATGGCGCATCATAACAAATCTTTTAACTATTCGGCCAACATAGAACTACATTAGCGTGCTTAGCATAAGCTAAATAATTTAAACATAGTCATTCTATGGTTCAATTATTTAGGGAATTTACTATTCCGTTAAACAGATGAAAAATACTCACTTATTCATCGAATTTATTTCATTTGTCACTTGGTTGTCATCTCGGTATGGTTTACTTGTTTTGAAGTCTCCCCAGATTTCTACAAAACACTTGTTTGATATCCTAGCGCTGCTTTTGCAGCGCTTTTTTTTGCACTAATTAAGTGCAACGGGTGATTCAATCTGAATCAACATAATAAGTAAAACTCTCAGAATTGCTTTATAGCCCAATATAAACAACAACTTACATACTAGGCATAAGCTTTGCCTAATCCATTGTGGATTAATTAATTAATAAACACTATGCCAATTCACACACCTATTAGAGGACTGCGCTCATTTTGTATAGCAGCAAAATGTTTAAGTTTTAAACATGCAGCTGAGCAACTTTTTTTGACCCCTTCTGCCGTTAGTCACCAAATTAAGCAGCTTGAGGAACAATTAGGGTTTGAGTTATTTCAACGACATACCCGTGCTATTGAATTGACCAATGCAGGTAAACAATTTCATTTAGCCATGCAACCTATTTTAAATGAACTTGAATCAACCATTTTAAGTTTCACAAACAATAGGCCCAATCAAACCATTACTATCGCCATGCCAGAGTTTTTTGCCAGCGAGCTATTTATTCCGAAGTTAAGCTCTTGGACAAAAGAACATCCAAATATCGATCTTCAACTTGAAACGTTAAAAACAGCAGATAAATTAATGTCCAACACTGATCTTTCCATCGTACTTTCTAAAGGAGTGCCAAATACAGGAGTTGCAAAAGAATTATTTCCATTACGCTATGCTCCCGCCTGCAATAAAAAACTATATCGTCAATGGGTAAATCATGGGTTTGACGCACTTAATCACGTTCCGTTAATTTTGCACCAAGCGCGTCCTTGGTCTTGGCATCAATGGGCAGACAAAGTAAATATTCACAACTTTGATCCTAAGCAAATTATCCAATTTGATACCATGTTCGGCGTTGCCAGAGCTGCACAACAAGGTATGGGCATTGCACTTATACCTTTACCAATAAGTAAGGCCTGGTTTGCTGAACAGCTGTTGATCAAGCTGTTTGATCAAGAACTCACGACCAATGATAAATACTATTTGATCCAGCATGAAACCGTGACATCTGACAACGCTTTAGCGTTATTTTCATCGTGGATCACTAACAACTTCAAGGCTTAAACCCAATAAAACAAGGCCTTACAAATAGTTGAATTTATTTCATTCGACAGAGTGATTTATCTCGTTTGTCAGGTGATAAGCGCACGGATAAAGTTGCCATATCAACACAAAGAAATCGAGTTATAAGTCAATAGCTAAACCTACTGGAGGTAGACTATGTTCATTCTGATAAAGAACAATCTAAAAAAACACGGATTATTTTATCATCAACTCAGACATTTAAGTTTCGCTCAGTGGGACGTGGAATCAGCTCAAAGTTACGTAGTTCGTATTCAAAGACAACATCTAAAATATCGTCTGCATTAACAAAGTCTCGGTGGTACTTTTATAAAGGTACCACCTTGATGCACGCATTGTGTGCACTCAGTTTTATTACAACCAGAAACATTCAACACAATATTCCTGCAAGAATTTATATTGATCGCCTACCAACACTAGAAAGCAACTGAATTGCTTGCTAGAATCTAGCCAATTTTTTTCAGAGTCAAAGAGATAGTTAGAACATGGGTAGAGCGTTCCAAAACCGTAAGTTGTCTATGGCAAAAACCGCAGCACACAAAACTAAAGTGTATTCCAAATATGGTAAAGCAATTTATGCAGTTGCTAAAAGTGGTGGCGCTGACCCAGACGGTAACTTGGCGTTACGCAGCTTAATTGATAAAGCGAAGAAAGACCAAGTCCCTGGTCATGTTATTGACAAAGCTATCGACAAAGCAACAGGTGCCGGTGGTGAAGACTATACTGAAGCGCGTTACGAAGGTTTTGGACCAGGTAACTGTATGGTGATCATTGACTGTTTAACAGATAACGGCAATCGCACGATCAAAGATGTTCGCCAGTGTTTTACTAAAACCAACTCAAAAATTGGTTCTACTGGCACAGTTTCTCACATGTTTAACCACCAAGCGGTATTTTCGTTTAAGGGTGAAGATGATGAAGCCGTACTTGAAACATTGATGATGGCTGAAGCTGATGTAACAGATGTAGAACTTGAAGACGGCATTATTACTGTTTACGCTCCACATACTGAGTTTTTCAAAATCAAAACTATCTTTGCTGATGAAATGCCAGAATATGAACTGGAAGTAGAAGAAATCACTTGGGTTCCACAAACCTACACTGAAATTACTAACGAAGATGATATTGCGAACTTCGAAAAGTTCATGATGATGTTAGAAGATTGTGATGATGTACAAAACATTTATCATAATGCTGATTTACCAGCTCAAGAAGACTAACTTTTAGTCTTAAACAAAAAGCGCTGATACCAGCGCTTTTTTTGTCTTTGTAGAAAGTTATTTTATCTCTGTCGCCAGTTGCTCGGCAGTTTGTAAAATAGCCGTTTTAATCCTTCCATAAGTACCACAGCGGCATATATTTCCAGACATAGCTTGTTCTATTTCATGAATTGAAGGTTGTTGATTTTGATTCAGTAAACTACTTGCTGTCATTAACTGACCAACCTGACAATAACCACATTGTGGCACATTATGAACTTGCCATTGACGTTTCAATGCTGTCATCAGTTCTGTATTAACATGCTCCATCGTTTCAATTGTTTGCCCTGACAATGAAGCAATAGGAGTAATACATGACCTAACTGCTTGCCCGTTAACATGCACAGTACATGCACCACATTGACCTAAGCCACAGCCAAATTTAGTAGCAGTTAGCTTAAGTTCATCACGTAATAACCAAAGTAATGGTGTATCAGCACTTAATTCAGTATGAATATCATTGCCATTGATGTTTAACTTAGTCATGGTGGTTAGGCTCCTAAAGATGAGAAATCAACAGGTAATGAAGTAATGCGCTGCCCAGTTGCACGATAAAGTGCATTGGCAATAGCAGGTTGAATGGTGCCTTGAAGTTTTTCTCCGACCCCCATTGGCCATTCAGTACTGTCAGAGGTCAACAAATCGACTTCTACACTTTGCGCTATGCGTGCCACTGGCGAGTCGTGAAAATTTGATTGCTCTATACGGCCATTTTTTAGTGTTATTGCTTGACCAAACATCATGCTCACGGCAAAAACTGCCGAACCTTGTACCTGTGCTAGTAGTCCATCAGGGTTGATCACTTGCCCATGATCTAACGAAACGATTAAACGCTTCACACGATAGCGCTCTGCCGTTCGCTCAATGATAGCCGCTACGGCGTTGTAATATTGATACGGACCAGACGGCGCTTTTTCATGACCAAATGCGACACCAAGTGACTCATTGTCTTGCAAAACGACATTTGCCAATCTAGTTTGTAAGCGCTGTAATACCTTGATTGCTCTAGTTTCAGTGATCTGTGCCAATCTAAAGTCAATAGCGTCTGCTGCCACTTGTTCAGCCAATTCATCGATAACACTTTCAATGGCAAAATGGGTATAACCATGACTGATACCTCGTAAAATACCAACCGTCAGTGGCGATTCTTGTAAGTGCACTTGAGTTTGAAAATTTTCAATTTGATAAAGGCTGGAATCTGCACCACCATATGCCACCCAGTCCCCACTAGGCGTCCCTCTATCCCTTAAACTAAAGTGATAAGGCGAAGTTGAATAGGTTGCGACTTTATGTTGCCAAGCGTAAATTTTATTATTATCTAAACGAACGGAAATACGCTGGGCATTCAGTGGTCGATAAAAATCGTGTTGAATATCATCTTCACGACTCCAAACTAGTTTAATTGGATGAGCAAATTTTTTGGCAATATAACAAGCTTCAACAATAAAATCGTCTTGTGCTCTGCGACCAAAACCACCGCCCATATAGGTCATATTGACTCGTACTTTTTCTTTCGCTAACGACAATACTTTTGCCGCTGAGCTTTGTGCATCTTGTGAATTCTGTGTTGGTGCCCAAATTTCACAACTTCCCGCCTTTAACCAAACGGTACAGTTCATCGGCTCCATGGTCATGTGCGCAACTAATGGAAATTCAAAATCTCGCGTCAGTATTCGCTCTTTCTTTTCATCCAGTAATGCAATATCGCCCTGCTCTTTCACCACTTTGCCTGGTGCATCAAGCAGTTGTTTAAACTCTGCTAGCACTTCGTTACTAGATACGGTTGCAAAATCACCTTCTTGCCATGTTATTTGCAGTAATTTTCTTGCCGATATCGCTTGCCAGTAATTATCAGCAACAACCGCAACGCCAGATGGCACAGCAAAAATCTGCTGCACTCCTTTAATTTTTGCAGCTTCTGTCGCGTCAAAACTCTGTACTTTTCCACCAAATACCGGACATCTCGCCACAACAGCCACTTTCAGTTGAGGAAGATTGACATCAAGCCCAAACATGGCGGTGCCATTCACTTTTTCTAGCAAGTCAACACGAGGTTTACTCTGACCGATAACGGAAAAGGAGGCGGGCTGCTTTAAAGCAAGTTTATCTTTGGGTAGATCTGTTTGCACCAGTTTCGACAATTGTCCATAAGTAAGGTATTGGCCTGTTTTTAAGTTGGTAACAACTCCCTGATTTGTTTTTACCTCGCTCAGTGATAACTTCCACACTTTACATGCCGCTTCTCTAAGTAATAGGTTAATTTTAGCGCCTACTTGACGATGAAAGTTCCATGCAATCAGGCTTGAAATGGCCCCTATGGTATTTTGATGACCAAAACGAGTGTCATCTGCCCAGCCTTGTTCAACAGTCTTTAACTGTTGCCAATCAGCATCGAGATCTTCAAACAACAACTGTGTAAGACTAGTACTTACGCCCTGCCCCATTTCTGCACGAGTGTTTATTACCGTAATAGAATTGTCGGCATGTAAAATTAGTAAAGGAAACTGTGCTGCATTTTCTTCATCATTTTGACGATTCACAATGGCACTATTTTCTGCTGTGAACGCCAACCCTGAAAAAAGTAAGCCCGATGTGGTCGCTGTTAATTTAAGAAATAAGCGACGAGATTGAAGGTGTGGATGAGACATTACAACCCCTAATAATTGTTTTGTCTCACTTTAAAAAAGCCTTGTAACTGCAGATACTATAAAACGCTATAATTTTCTATAATCCATATAAAACAATACGTTAAAAATCTCTAAACTTGTTTGTTCTCTAATATACCAGTCAGATACTTCCGGATATTGTCGTTAGGTAAGGTCTCTATAAGGGCGTAAATTTTATCCGTTATTTGTTGTTTATCTTCTTGAGTAACGGTATGTGTTTTAAGGCTGAGTAGTAAAAACACCTGCTCAACTTTTAAATTGTTTTGTTTCGCCACCGCCATTGCTTCAACATAATAATCATTCGTTTGCAGCTTGTCTTTTACTTGCCATTGTAGCTCTGCCAGAGCGTGTAAATTAGCCACTTGGCCATAGGGGCAACGAAATGATTCATGATACTTGAGCGCTTCAAGATATAAAGCTTCAGCTTGGGAGTAGTAGCCTTTTATCGCTAACAATCGAGCGATTTCAGTATGTGAAAACGCAACATAAAGTTTGTCTCCATATTTATCCGCTAAGGCTCTTGATTGTTCAAAATACTTATTGGCTTTTTCAAACTGTAGCTGGCTGCTCGCAATAACCCCCTGTTGAAAGACAATACGAGAATATTCGCGCATTTTTCCCTGTCGATCAGCTTCAATTAACGCTTTGCTCGCCAGTTCTTCAGCTTGTTCATAGGCACTGCGAAATCGCAACAACTTAACTAAGTAGCGCATGGCGATCACTGAGCTAGGGCGTTGATCGTGTAATACATTAAAATATTGCTCAGCTTTATCAAAATCTTGGCGGTGAAAATGCTCCATCGCTTGCAATAAGTGGTGATCAGCATATTGCTCATTAAAGTCAGTTGCCGTTTGTGGTTCTTGATAATGATGCAATATTTGTGTGACCAATTGTGGCCAAAGCTGATCTACTGTATCTGCATAGATAATGTTTTGTTTTTGTTGATATCGCCCGACAAGGCGGTAATGCAACTGATATTGCATTGGCGCACCCAACAACTTAGTTTGTAAGGTCACTGCTTCACCCACATTGGTGCGGATCATTCTTGCTTGCTGTTCAACATTATTGAGATCAAAACTATTACCTCGCGCAAGTGTCATCATCACATCTTCAACATCAAGCACGGCAAGTTTATTTTGCGCTTGTAGTTGTTTAATCATGATGTCCATACCACCTAGCCGTACCCAAGCTAAACTTTTATCGCTCACCGTATTCTCTACCGGTAAAACAACTAACTCTCGACTCATTATCGGGCTATTTAATGCACTGCCTGCTGTATCATTCGGTTGCTGCCTATCAACTTGCCAACTACTCAGAAATAGAGCCGAAAAGACAGCGAGACAAATAGTCAATAAAGCGAATATTGCGTAACGATTTTTCTTCTGTGTAGGTATTTCGTGAGAAGTTTTAGTGACAGTTTCTACTTTTGAATAAGGATAAATCCACTGGTAACCTTGACGAGGAAAGGTTTTTACCACTTCCAAAGGCTTAAAAATCGCTCTAATTTCGTTAATTGATTGAAAGAGCACATGTTCTTGAGCACCTGCACTTTGCCAAATGGCATCTAACAGCTGCTGTTTACTGTGAATAGCGTCTTGATGTTCAAGTAAATAAACCAATAGCTGTAAAGTTTTTTGTCTTATGGGTTTATCTTCATTACCAATAACAACCTTGTTGGTTAACGGGTGCAGTGTAAAATCACCAATACAATAATGCACTAATCCCTTATCCTTAGCTAAACGTCAAATTTACTGCATTGCATTGTAAAGCAATATAGTAATGATTCGCCAATCTTTGTTTTAAGTTCATGCCTTTACAGGGTGATCACTAGTTTAAAAAAAGCGCTGAGGTTATCAGCGCTTTTGTCTTTTTATTTATGGATTAGCTTGTAGCGTTAAAGTGACGCCTGATGCGGCACTATAGCCATATAAATCTAAATGCCAGCGGCCACTGGCTGGATTGTTAAATGTACAAGACTCGCTATTACCATTTTTCCATGGACGGCAATCATAGTTATTTAAGGTTGATTGGCTACCAAATCGCACATACATATCAACATCACCAGTACCACCAGAAATTGCCACCGTCATTGAGCTGTAACCTGCTGGTAAGTCATACCAGTACCGAGTCCATGCTTGTGCACCAACAGAAATATTAGTTTCTTGTTCACTAATAGGCTGTAAACCACCACCGCTAGTGCTATAACTGCCGGTTAAGCTTACATTATTTATGGCATTCCAAGCATGAACAGTAACGTGATAGGTACCAGCCTGAATATTACTAATTGAGCAGCTTTCATTACTAGTCGAAGTTTCACTATTACAATCGTAGTCAGTTAAGCTAGCTTGACTACCATATTTAACGTATAGGTCGGCATCACCAGTCCCCCCTGTAGTAGCAAAGTTTAAGTTTGATGCGCCAGTAGGTACATTTAATGTGAAGTAATGATTTGATTTTTCACCGCCGGTGATGCCACCTTGCGCCACACCATTTTGCAATGCGATAGGATCAGTATTACCCGTTGGACACGAGCCTACTCCTACAGCACACCATGCAGTTTCAACCGCTGTTTTTTCCGCGCTACCATATAAATCTTGCGCCGCTTGTGCCGTTGCGGTTCTTGCGCCCGAAAAATTAGTGCTTTGGTTCATATAGGTAGTTAATGCGCGGTAAAAAATTTGCTCAGCCTTTAATACGCCTATACCTGGCACTTGCGCAGGAGACTTACCTCTTGGATGACTGCCACCATCGACTAATAGCGCAAAAGCTAAGTTAGCAATCCCGGAGTTACCGTGGACACCACCGTAATCGTTACCGTTATTTGGGTTTGAAGTAAATGGAATACGTTCAGGGTACCAATCTTTAGAGTAGTTATCAGCGGTTGGATTTTTCATGTAACGCATCGCGTCACCCGGTGTATTTGGTGTATAGCTCTCTTCCGCTAAATTCCAATCAACGACCGTAGTGTTATCACGATACGCCTTAGCAGTTACACCGATAATATCTGACCACGCTTCATTTAACGCACCTGAGGCGTTGTTATAAATTAAACCAGCAGTATATTGTGTCACACCGTGCGTCAGCTCATGACCAATGACATCAAAACTTAGCGTTAGATCATCAAGAATATTGCCATCACCGTCACCGTACATCATCTGGCTGCCTGTCCAATAAGCATTAGCGACGTTGTTACCTAGATGCACACTAGATACCATAGTCATACCGGCATTGTTAATGCTGTCGCGATTAAAACGAGCTAGATAATAATCGTAAACTTTTGAGGCGCCATTATGAGCGCGCTGAGCTGATGCGTCGTTACAGTTTTGATTGTTAGTGCATTTTAATACACCCGGTGCAGCGTTTTGATCTTGGTTTTGTAAGTCGTAAGTTTTCCAAGACTTAGCAGGGTAAATTTGAGGGTGACGCGTCAGTAGATCAAAATTTGCTGTATCGTAAAACAGCTTGTCTTGACCAAAATCCATCCCCCCATTGTTCCAAGAAACTTCTACTTGCCAGGCTAATTTCGTTTCTCCAGAAATAGGCAGATAAACATAAACTTGTTTTGGCGCTGAAACTATCGACCCTTCTTGGCTAGCCAGCTCTGAGACACGTTTTGAATCACTGTTAATAGATGCAGAATCGCCACCGTTATTTTTGGCTAACGGGCTATCTAGATCACGAGAATTTGCTGCACTATGCTGTGCCACAATCCCCGTTACGGCATAAACTTTGTTTTTGCTTTCACCCTTTTGCAAGCCTAGTGGCTGCTTTTCCATGTGCAAAGTTACATTTGCACCAACGACAGGTATGCCATTGATTGTCTGATTTAAACGAATGTGAGACATGCCTAGTTTATCTAACCAACGATCTTTAATTTCAAATGAAACATTTGAATTTAGTTTAATACCGTACGCGTCGCTTATCACACTCGATAATTGGCTTGCACTAGGCTTAGCAGATAACAAACCCACCTCACCCGTTACAAATGATGCTTTACCGTGTTCGTTTAATTGAGTCGCTTTGCTTTCAGCCGCTAGAGTATTTGCCGAGTATGAGACGGCGTATACCCACATGGTTGAAAGTGCCAGAAGTTTAATCTTCATGTGTATTCCTTCTTATTTTGTTATTGTTTGCCCCTAATTTGGGACTTTTCAAACATAAGACAGGAATCTGTACTTCACCCAATCGTACAAAATCAGCACACGATTACATTTTGTAACATATGTAAAATAAAGGTTACAAACAAGATAATATTTGGTTTTTAATTATTATTTTCAACAAATTAAGATTGGAAAAACACATATAAAAGCTCGACACATAACAAGTTCATAAGAAAATACGAACATAGCATTAATACCTTGCTAATAAAGCCTAGTGTTAAAGCAATGATCTGAGCTATTTCATAAGTAAAATGTAGAAAAATTTTTGTTATTTAACTGTGAGTAGTTAAAAGATTTTGCAAAATATCTCGGCACTGCGCTTCATTCATTAACCTTGGTACAGGGTAATCACAATACGCTTCTTTAATTGCACGCTCGGCTAACATGTTAATATCTGCTTGTTGCAATTGTGGTAAGTGTTTAGGAATATTTAGCGTTTCAAGTAGCTGTTCTACTCGTTTAACAAAAGTGTTTGCTGCTAATTGTTCATTACAATCCATATCCACCATGTGTAAAATTTTCGCCAATTGGGCCAACTTAGTGGCAGCATTGGTCAATGAAAAATGCAATACATGGGGTAATACAATGGCATTAGCTAAGCCATGTGGAACATGATAAACACCACCTAGTTGATGAGCGATGGCGTGAACATAACCGACGGATGTTCGAGTAAAAGCGGCACCAGCATAAAAACTGGCAATCGCCATTTCAGCACGTGCTTGTTCATTATTTCCATTGGCGTAGGCAACGGGAAGAAAGTTGAAAATTTTACTCATCGCCGAAATAGCATATTGTTTTGTTAATGGATATGCGTGGCAACCGATATAAGACTCGATGGCGTGAGTTAACGCATCAATACCAGTTTCAGCCGTAATGTTAGCAGGTAACCCTTTCATCAGTGCAGGATCTAACAAAGCCACATTAGGTACTAAACAGGGGTCAATCACGGTAAACTTTTTACGGGCAGTGGCATCTGTGATCACCGCAACTAAAGTGGCTTCTGAACCTGTACCAGCAGTAGTTGGAATAGCTATAAAATATGGCAGCTTTTTACGAACTTTAAACAATCCTGCCAGCTTATTAATCGGCTTGTTTTTAGTGATACTCGCACCTATCGCCTTTGCACAATCAATCACAGAGCCACCACCAAATGCGATGATGGCATCACAACTTTCATTCCGATATAGCTCACAACCTTGTTCAACAACCGCTATAGTTGGGTCGGGTGTAACTTGATCAAATAAGGAATAACTGATCTGAGTTTGTTTTAGGGAATCTAACAAAGGCTGTACTAAATTGAGTTTAATAAGCTGAGGGTCGGAAACCACCATAACATTATTAAATTTATGTCGATGCAGTAACTCAGTTGCATCACTTATATGGTCGGCTCCTGTCACCAAGGTAGGTAACGGAATATGAATCAGTCGATTAATATAACGTCTGCCCCCGATAACTAAATGATGCAACGTTGCTTTGATCATTTTGCTAGTTTTTCTAATAACTGGTTTACCGCCTGCATATGTTCATCGTTTTGATGACACATGCCCTGAAACGCCGCACAAATATCAAGAAAGTCGTTTAACTGAGTACGCTGAGCAAGTTTCATTGAGCGCTTGGTTTTACGCAGTGCTGCAGTAGGTTTACTCGCGATTTCTTCTGCCAATGCCATCGCCTTAGATAAAAATTCATCATGAGCATAAACCGCCAATACTACCCCCATCTGCAAAGCTTGTTCAGCATTGATCACTTTACCAGTAAACGTAAGTGCCGCCGCTTGTTGATAGCCAATCAGTCGCTGCATAAACCAAGCACCACCATCACCGGGGATCAACCCCAAGTTGATAAAGGTTTCACCAAATTTTGCCTGTTCAGAAGCAATTCTAATGTCACACATATTTGCTAAATCAAAGCCTGCACCTATAGCTGGGCCATTTACAGCGGCAATAATGGGTACATCACAGTTGTGTAATGCCTTAGGAATACGTTGAATACCTTGGCGATATTTCTGTTCTAAAGTTGCAACATCGCCAGCAAAGTCGCCTTGTTTATCAGCCATATCTTTAACGTTGCCGCCAGCAGAAAACGCAGAGCCATTACCAGTGATAACCAACACCGCAATATGTTCATATTGGTTAACCCATTCAACAGTAGCGACAATATCGTCGGTAAGTTTGGTACCAGTGAGTGCATTGCGCACGTCATGGCGATCAAACGTTAACAGTGCGATATTATTTTCAACGGTAAGTTTGCTGTCACTGAGTTTGGGTAGGTTCATCACCATTTACCTTTAGTTTTTGTTTTCTTGTTATTTTAATTGGACTTTGGCATCTTGCCAGTAATCTTCAAGTTCTTGTAAATCGTGCTGTTCAAAGGATTTTTCACTTTGTTTAACCTTTTGTTCAACATGATTAAACCGTTTAGTAAACTTGCTGTTTGCTTGCCTTAATAAGGCTTCTGGGTCTTGTTTTGCATGTCGACATAAGTTGACCACAGCAAATAATAAATCACCTAGCTCTTCCGCTAGGCCATCTGTGCCTTGATCTAACTCTTGTTTAACTTCTGCGACTTCTTCTTCAATTTTTTCAAATACTTGAAACTTATCAGGCCAATCAAATCCTACGTGAGCACAGCGTTTTTGAATTTTAGCCGCTTGAGAGAGTGCTGGTAAATTTTTAGGAATATCAGCCAAAATACTGATGTTGTCATCATTATTTTTAACCGCACGTTCTTTGGCTTTTTCATTTTCCCAATTAGCTTTAATTTCTTCATCTGTTGCTAAAGCGGTATCACCAAAAACATGAGGGTGTCGTCTTATTAATTTTTCACAAACTGCAGCAACTACAGAATCAAAATCAAACTTTTTTTCTTCTTGACCCAATTGGCTATAGAAAATTACTTGAAACAGTAAATCCCCTAATTCTTTTTCCAGCTCTGCAAAGTCTTGTTGCTCAATGGCGTCTGCTACTTCGTAAGCTTCCTCTAAAGTATGAGGCACTATAGTGGCAAAAGTCTGTTTTAAATCCCAAGGACATCCCGTTTCAGGATTGCGCAATTGCGCCATAATCCACTTAAGTTTTTCTATTGAGGCTTTGTCATTTAACATTTGAAAATATCACTCACATTTTAATATTTTTGCTGAGAACAAGTTCTACATGATTTTTAATGCAGAATTCGTTTAATTCTCTTTCAAATTCTCTTTCCGAGTTAGGAATAAAAAAAATAGGAATTACAGCTTTCTTTCGATGCTCCATTGGAACAACTTCATAAAATATATATTGAAATGATTTCGTTAAAGGAATATATATTTTATGTATTTCATTTACCTTACTAATATCGATAACATTACCATTCCAATAAATCACTCTCTCATTCAGTCTCACTTCTATTTTTCGACATTTAAACCATTGATAGAGTGGAAAAACTATTGATAAAACCATAATGTATGGAGCAGTATAATATCCAACTATTCTTTTGAAACGAGTATCCTGATGCGTCCACGCATCTGGATGTTCAAAAATGTAATATGAAAAATACGCCATTATAAAAATAAAAATCACCCAAAAATGCGTGATACTGAAATAAGTGATTTTCTTTCTAAACTCCATCTTTTTACGTTTCCACGATAAAAAAATTTAACTATGTTTTCCGTGACAAATTACATTTCTCTTCTAAAGTATGAGGCACTATAGTGGCAAAAGTCTGTTTTAAATCCCAAGGACATCCCGTTTCAGGATTGCGCAATTGCGCCATGATCCACTTTAGTTTTTCAATTGAGGCCGGTTGTTCTAACATACTTTATTTTCTCTTTGCTTCTAATACATCATCAAGTTGCATAAATTTATTTAACAGGCGTTGCAGCGTTTCTTGATGAGAAATTTCGATATCAATTGTTAAGGTATTAATGTGAGTTTTACGATCTAAACGAGTTTCAAGACCAACAATTAATATTCGCTCATTGGCAATGATGGTTGATAAATCTCGCAATAAACCATGACGATCATAAGCTTTAATTTCTATGGTGACTTGATAGTTGCCTTTGTCTTGATCGCCCCACTGCACGTCAACTTCACGTTCTGGCTGTTGCGTTAACAAGTGTTGTAGCTGTTCGCAATCAAGGCGATGCACTGAAATTCCACGCCCCTGAGTGATAAAGCCACAGATATCATCTCCAGGTACAGGGTGACAACAGTTGGCCATATGCGTTAATAAATTACCAACACCCGACACAGTAATACCATTAGCATCAACTTGCTGTTTTTGCGGTGAACTACTTGGTTTAACGATAGACTGAGGGTCAAAATCAGTTGCAGGTTTGTTTTTTTCTTCCTGAGAAGCAATCGAATTTACAACTTGTTGTAAACGGGCGTTTCCCGAGCCAATGGCTGCGTATAAATCATCAACCGTATTGACGTTATACTTTGTACAAATAGGCGTTAGATCATATTTATCAATATGTAAACGCTCAAGTTCTTGTTCAAGTTGCTCTTTGCCATGAGCAACGTGTTTGTCTCTGTCTAACAGTTTAAAAAAGTGCTGAACCTTAGCGCGCGCCCTAGGTGTATGAATATAATTAAGTGAAGGATTTAACCAGTCTCTGCTTGGGTTTGGGTTTTTACTGGTAAGTATTTCAACCTGATCACCCGTATGTAATCTATGGGTAAATGGCACAATTCGACCAAAAACTTTGGCACCAATGCAACAGTGCCCTACATTTGAATGAATATAATAAGCAAAATCTAATGGCGTAGCGCCTATGGGTAAATCGATAACATCGCCATTGGGGGTAAACACATAGATGCGATCTTCAAATACTTGGCTTCTTAATTCATCAAGTAGCTCACCACTTTCACTGACATCTTCTTGCCATTGAAGGATTTTTCTCAGCCAACTGACTTTTTCATCAAAACCACTGGTTTTCCCTGAAGCTGTACCTTCTTTATAGCGCCAATGAGCAGCAACACCAAGCTCAGCGTCATCATGCATCTGACGCGTTCTAATTTGAATTTCAACGGTTTTGCCTTCAGGGCCAAGTACTACAGTGTGAATCGACTGATAACCATTGGCTTTAGGTGTTGCAACGTAATCGTCAAATTCACTCGGTAGGTGATTCCAGCTTGTGTGGACGATACCTAAAGCACCATAACAGTCTTGCAATTTATCAACGACAATCCGCACGGCTCTGACATCAAATAATTGGTCAAAGTCGAGCGATTTCTTCCGCATTTTTTTCCAAATACTGTAAATGTGTTTTGGACGTCCATAAACTTCGCCATCAATACCCGCATCTTTGATTTTTTTGTTCAGGTCTGCAACAAAATCTAACATGTATTGTTCGCGATCTAGGCGCTTTTCATCCAGTAACTTAGCAATTTTCATGTAAGTGTCGGGATGTAAGTAACGAAAGGAAATATCTTCCAATTCCCACTTTAATTGCCCGATACCTAATCGATTTGCTAATGGTGCATAGATGTTGGCTGTTTCTTTTGCCGCGAGTACACGAGTTTCCTCGTCAGACTTTTTCACTAACCTCAAGTAAACTAAACGCTCTGCCAATTTAATAACCACTGCGCGAACGTCTTCCACCATAGCTAGTAACATACGGCGAATATTGTCTACTTGATTAACTGAAACTTTACTAGATTGACCTTGTTGTAGGGTTTTAATAGCGTCCATTTGTAAAACGCCTTCACAAAGTGATAGCACGGCTTTACTGTAATTCTCTTCAACCTGTTCGAGACTAAGCAATCGATATTCGACCAATGGCACAAGAAATGCTGCGGTAAGGGAATCTTTGTCGAGATTTAAACTTGCTAATATTTCAACCATTTCCAAAGATTTGGTCTGGCACTCTTCTTTGTCGTCAAACAACGAGTGATGTTGCTGCCATATATTATTTAATGCCAGCCTTTTATCATTTGAAATTTCTAAAGAGTCTAACCAGTGACCAAAGTTTGTTTCCGTCATTTGGTGTGATTTTCGAACCGAAACCATATTACTTCCTACAAAAAGGTTTAGCTTTCATCAAGATAAACCAAAACTGGTAAAGTCATTGATATTTTTGACTTACTGATGAAAATGTTTGACGACTGTGCCATGATACAAAAGAATGAGAAAAAAGTGTGTAACAAAACACAGAAAATTCGCAATTTATTATTTGCTCGGTTAATTTGTCATTATGCATAAATTTAGTCTTAAAGACTGGGTCATTTTATTGACCATTGTTCCCACCACAATAATTGCTTTAGCAATTGCAGGTTATTTTTCTTATAACCGCCATGTTGAGCTTAACAGTTATTTGGAAAGCCGAGCACAAAGTATCATTGAACCCATCGCCATTGCAGGTGTGCATTCGCTAAAAAATAAAGAACGTGACCGATTGCGAGAACTGGTAAATTTTGCCCACCGCAGCCAATCTGAACTGGTAAAAAGCGTGAGTATCTTTACCAAAGACAATCAACTCTTTGTCACTAGCGCATACCATGGTGATATTGAATTAATGCGAATTGACTCTGGTAGCCAAATACCTGCTATAACAACTTTTCGGCATTTTGATGACTTTATCATCGTACGTTCGCCGATTATCGATGAACAAAGTGCTACTCAAGTCATTGCTAATAACATCTCTACACAAGTGACTATGGGCTATGTTGCAATTCATATAGATAAACACCAAGTGCAATATGATAAACAAAATGAGCTTATCATCGCATTTGCAATAGCCCTATTGGGTTCATTAATTAGTGCATTGTTTACCTTAAGATTGATTAAAGATGTCACTCGACCAATTTCATCCATGGTGCAAGCGGTGGACAGGATCCGTGAAGGAAAACTTGAATCACGTATTACAGGACAATTAATTGGTGAGCTTAACTTCTTGAAAAACGGTGTTAATGTCATGGCACAATCACTAAGTGATTATCGCGATGAAATGCAGCGCAGTATTGACCAAGCAACGTTAGACTTACGGGAGAGCTTAGAGCAATTTGAAATTCAAAACGTTGAGTTAGACATCGCAAAGCGTAAAGCACAAGACGCAAACAAAGTGAAATCAGAGTTCTTGGCCAATATGAGTCACGAATTAAGAACGCCATTAAATGGAGTTATAGGTTTTACTCGCCAAGTTTTAAAAACGCCTTTATCAGATACTCAGCGAGATTATTTACAAACAATTGAACGTTCAGCCAATAATTTATTGGCAATTATCAACGACATTTTGGACTTTTCTAAACTTGACGCCGGCAAAATGGTGATTGAAAAAATTCCTTTTTCAATGCGTGAAACGGTAGAAGAAACCATTGTATTGTTAGCACCTAGTGCTCATAAGAAAAATATTGAGTTATCATTACGTGTCGCACCTGACTTACCTGATTCGCTTATTGGCGATGCCATGCGCGTTAAACAAATATTGATTAACCTTGCCAATAATGCGATTAAGTTTACCGAAAAAGGCTCCGTCAACTTAGACATCGATTGCCAAAGTGCCAACAATAATGTTGCAGTGCTTAAAATTACTGTTACCGATACTGGTATTGGTATGAACAGTGATCAACAAAACACAATTTTTGAAGCCTTTGGTCAAGCGGATAAAAGTGTTACTCGACTCTATGGTGGCACAGGTCTTGGTTTGGTCATTTCACAGCGTCTTGTTAAAGAAATGCATGGTGATATTGGCTTTATGAGTGACCAACAAAAAGGCTCTACCTTCTGGTTTACCTTTCAGTGTGAAATTAACCCAATACCAGATGATGCGCTGCTTTCACCTCCGGCATTACGCGATAAAAGTATTTTATATTTAGAGCCACACACACATAGCCGAATCGCCAACAGTGAGATTTTAGAGTCTTGGAAAATGCAGGTGACACCTGTAACTAACTTAGCGGAAGTAACCAGTGCCCTATCTCGAAAAAAATCCTTTGATTTTGCTTTGCTAGGCCACGATGTTTCACCAATAGCCATCAATGATTTAAAACAGCTAATTGTTTCTCTTAAAGCCCATATTCCATCGATACATTTAGCGATAAACAGTAACTCACCAAGCTTACAAGAAGCCCTTATTGTTGTTGGCGCCAAAAGCTGTATGAGTAAACCGTTAACGCCGGAAAAACTGTGTAAAGCCCTTATTCCCCAGCACTTTGACTTTGCCAACTCTCTGACCGAAGTACTCGAGCACAAAGTGCCTATTAAAGTACTTGCCGTCGATGACAATGACGCTAACTTAAAGCTGATAGAAGCATTGTTGCAGGAGCAAGTTGCCGAAGTGATTACCGCAACCAATGGCCAAGAAGCGCTCGATTTATGTAAAAATGAAAAATTTGCGCTTATCTTTATGGATATTCAAATGCCAGTAATGGACGGGATCAGCGCCCTCAAACATATCAAAGCACAAACGTTTAACGAAGATACGCCCATTATTGCCGTGACCGCACACGCTTTAAGTGGCGAAAAAGATAGGTTGTTACAAGAAGGTTTTGACTCGTACATGACCAAACCTATTGACGAAACAATGCTTAGACACACCATATATGAGTATTGTGACTTAGATCTTCTTGGTGCCCAAGCTTCAAGAGCAAAACTGTTAAATGCCGATTTACCCTTTGAAAAATCAGTTGAGCAGCCACTACCAGCTATTGATGTTACACCGCAGTCTGGTTTTAGTTTGGAAACTTCAAGTGTTATCAATTGGCCACTGGCTTTAAAACGAGCAGGCAGAAAACCCAAGTTGGCTAAAGATATGTTAACCGGACTTGTTGAGAGTCTTCCCGAGGTTAGAACAGGCATGCAAGAAGCGATAACTTCCCAAGATCTAGAGCGAGTAAAAGAGCTTATGCATAAACTCAACGGTGCGTGTTGTTATTCTGGCGTACCCGATCTTGGCAAACTCGTGCATCAATTAGAAACTGAATTGAAGCGAGGCGCAAACATTGATGATTTAGAGCCGGAGTTTTTAGAGTTTTTTGAACATGTCGATAACGTATTAGCGTTTGCTGACCAAGCATTTGAAGAGATAGATCAAATGAGGCGTTAATAAACGCCTCAATTTAACATTTTTTTATTTTCTGATATGGATATCTGGTGATGTGTTAATGTCACCTTCTTCGGAAATAACAGCAACGCCACCATTGCACATCATTACGGCTAAGCTATGACCATTTTCTATTCGAACAAAGGCCAGTTCATAACCGAACTTACCAAGACTGCTAGCGGAAAACTTTTGCGCCAGCGATAATTTAGACCACCAAACGGATTGCTCGGGAGGCTCTCTTCTTCTGTCTACTACTGGTTGATTAGGTGACTGCATAACACACTTCCAATAACAAAAATATACACACCAATTCAGTATAGTACATTTTTTATACAAAAAGAAAGTTATGCCAAAGCCACCTATGCTGAGTTTGGTCAATTTAGTCCGTTAGCTAGACAATACAACAAATGCCGTTGCATATTCGATTTCATCTGACAACGAAATATGCCACGATTTAGCACCTAGACCTTTAGCTTTTGTCAACGCAACATCACTCAACGCTAAAATAGGTTGTCCACTTGCAAGTGAATTGATCTGCATGTGTTGGAAAGACACACCATCGGCAATACCCGTTCCTAGTGCTTTAGCTGCGGCTTCTTTACCAGCCCAGCGTTTGGCTAAAAAGGGGATTTTAAATTTCAGCTCGTTAAACACCGCTAATTCTTCAGGTGTTAGCACCCGCTTTGCCAGTGAATTAAGTACCTTTTCAGGCATCTTTTCCAAGCGACTTATTTGCACTATGTCTGTGCCAATTCCAACAACTGACATAACGCCCTACATTCTTGCTTCTAACATCAGTCTTTTCATATCACGAACTGCTTTTTCTAAACCATCGATAGCAGCACGAGCAATAATTGCATGACCTATGTTTAATTCAATGATTTCTTCAATAGCAGCGATAGGTTTGACATTATGGTAAGTTAAGCCGTGACCCGCATTAACTTTTAGTCCAATGCTGTGGGCGTACTTAATTCCTTCTTCTAAACGCGCTAATTCTGCAAGCTGTTCTTCTTCTGTTTCAGCTTCAGCATACTGACCAGTGTGAATTTCAATAAAAGGTGCTTTTGAAGCAAGTGCGGCATCAATTTGTGTTTTATCTGCGTCAATAAACAAGCTGGTTTTGATACCATGCTCAGCCAATCGAGCAACGGCGTCAGTAATTTTATCTAGCTGACCGGCAACATCTAAGCCACCTTCGGTAGTAAGCTCTTCACGCTTTTCAGGCACTAAACAGACAAATTCTGGCTCGACCTCGCAGGCAATGGCTAACATTTCTTCAGTGACCGCCATTTCTAAGTTCATACGAGTTTGTATTGTTTCTTTCATCACATAAACATCACGGTCAATAATATGACGACGATCTTCACGTAAATGAATGGTAATACCATCAGCGCCAGCATGTTCAGCCACTGACGCCGCGTGGGCAGGATCAGGATAGGTAGTGCCTCGTGCTTGTCTTAATGTAGCAATATGGTCAACATTAACGCCTAGTAAAATATCCTTCATGTGTAATTCTCTATCGGGTAAATAATTTACGGCTGTTTAATGGCCGTCCATCTAGCAAGTAATGAATCACTTGCCTCATTAATAATTTAAATGTTTGCATTGCTGCTTTGTCTAACGCTTGCTCGTTAGCAATAGCGAGCAAATGGCTGCGTTCCAACGCAGAACCTTGATTGCTTTGCTCAAACGCAATAAATCCTACGTCAGGAAGAAACTGGCAATATTGACACTTTAGGTGTTCTAACGATGAAAAATCAAGCGCATATCCAAGCTCTTGCAACAGTTGCCATTCAAATGCACGCAAAATGGGTTCAACTTCTTGTTGCTGCGCTAAACGAGAAATAGTCTCTTGATAAAAGTCAAACAGGAGAGGTGATGGCACTGATTCAGTTAACAGCTTACATTGTAATTCGTTGACATAAAGCGCGCTAAATAAATGAGTCCCAGCCAGAACAAATGACTTTCCAGTCGCTTCAATTGCTGAAGCTGACTTTAAGTTACCTTTACCTTTGAGTGTAATAACAAGTGGAATAAAAGGCTGGAGTATTGCCTTTTTAGAGTGTTTAGACGAAGAACTAACATAAGTAACCGCTGCCACCTTACCAAGATCTTTAGTAAGGAATTCAGCGATCACCTGATTGTCTTTAAATGGTCTTGAATGCAGTAAATAGGCTTGTTGCTCAACATCACGCATAACAGGGCCTGCTGGTTATCCTGAGTAATCGTCGCCATAACCTAAGCTGCGCAGTGCTCTTTCATCATCTGCCCAACCTGATTTAACTTTTACCCAAGATTCTAAAAACACTTGTCGTTCAAACAACTCTTCTAGATCTCGACGAGCTTCGCGACCAATTGTTTTTAAACGCTCACCTTTGTTGCCAATTACCATGCGCTTTTGGCTATTACGCTCAACAAGAATTAAAGCGTTTATGTGAAGTACGCCACGATCATCAATTTTAAACTGTTCTATTTCTACCGTCGTTGAGTAAGGCAACTCATCGCCTGTGAATCGCATCAGCTTTTCACGAATAATTTCTGATGCCATAAAACGACTTGATCTGTCAGTAATATAATCTTCTGGAAACCAAAACTCGCCTTCAGGTAATGCTGACAAACAAAGCTGTTTTATTTTTTCAACGTTATCACCTTTAGAAGCAGAAATAGGAATAATATCTTTAAAATTATATTGTTCACTTAACATGCTAAGGTGTGGCAATAGCTCTTCTTTGTCTTGCACATTATCAATTTTATTGATCACCATAATGCAAGGTGCACCAGTATTTTTAACTTTTTGCAGCACTAAGTTGTCGTCGTCTGTCCAGTGTGTACCTTCAACTAAAAACAGTACTAGCTCAACTTCTGCAATAGAACTACTCGCCGCTCTGTTCATTAAGCGGTTAATTGCACGTTTTTCGTCTGAATGTAGGCCTGGAGTGTCTACTAATACTGCCTGATGATGACCTTCAGTTAAGATCCCTAAAATACGGTGACGTGTGGTTTGCGGCTTTTTAGAAGTGATACTCACCTTTTGCCCCAAAAGCGCATTAAGTAAGGTAGACTTTCCAACGTTTGGCCTACCAACGATGGCAATTAGGCCACAATGATTTACCTGACTCATATTATTGACTCGCCAATTTAGCTTTTGGGTTTTTCTCTTTGATTAATTCTAGCACTTTTTGTGCAGCTGCTTGTTCAGCTTTACGGCGACTAGTGCCTTTGGTAACAACTTCGTTGTCAATTTCACTCGTGGTACAACGCACAGTGAATTCTTGATTGTGAGATTGCCCCGTTGTTTCAATCACTTCATACACTGGCAAAGCGATTCTTCTACCTTGCAAGTATTCTTGTAGTCGTGTTTTAGGATCTTTTTGCGCTTGGCCCGGTTTAATTTGTGCTAGTTTTTTGTCAAACCAAGTTAATACCAAGGCTTTGCAGGTTTTTATATCAGAATCGAGATAAACAGCGCCAATGATGGCTTCTACTGCATCTTCTAAAATAGATTCTCTTCGATGACCGCCGCTTTTTAATTCGCCTGGGCCTAATATCAAATGTTCACCCAATTCAAAGTGTCTGCCTAATTCAGCTAAAGTTACCCCTTTCACTAAACTAGAGCGCATTCGAGTTAAGTCACCTTCATTTTCTTTAGGAAACTTGTCAAACAACGCTTGAGCGATAATAAACCCCAAAATGGAGTCACCTAAAAACTCTAAACGCTCATTGTGTAAACCTTTAGCACTGCGGTGTGTTAACGCCCGCATAAGTAAAGATTGTTCTTTAAACTGATAGCCTAAGCGTTTTTCTAACTGCGCAATTGCTTGAGGCGTATTTTTTACCATTATTCAATGCTACCTATACGAGAAAATCTAATGCCAGTTGGCACCCATGTCGGTAATAGATCTTCTTGTGTTCTTTCAAAATCAAAACTTGTCCAAATAAACACCGCTTCACCAACTAGGTTCTCTTCTGGTACAAAGCCCCAAAAACGACCATCTAAACTGTTATCACGGTTATCACCCATAACAAAGTAGTGCCCTTCAGGTACTACAAACTCATCCTTTTGAGTGCCGGCTTGTTTAAAGAAATGTGCTGTTCTTGGTAATATTTGATTGTTGACTAAAATATCGTGAGTTTTCTCACCTAGCTTTAATTTATAACGCGTTAACGGTACATCACCATCGTGGTAATCACCATTGCTGACAAAGTTCTGTTCTATTTGCTTGTAACTACCACAATCTTTCACTTCATCAGTACACGCAGGTTTTATGTAAATTGATTTATTACGATAAATAATGCGGTCACCTGGAAGGCCGATCACACGTTTAATATAATCAATACGAGTATCAAGAGGGTATTTAAATACAACAACGTCACCACGCTCTGGTGCACCAATCTCAACAAATTTTTCGCGGAAAACTGGATCACGCAGACCGTAGTTATATTTGTTTACCAAAATGAAATCACCATCAAGCAATGTTGGCATCATTGAACCTGATGGAATTTGAAATGGTTCATACAAAAAAGAACGCAATACCAACACAAAGGCTATCACAGGGAAGATTTGTACTGGCGTATCGATAAAAAATGGCGCTTCCATGATTTTCGCTTCTGCGTCTGCACCTAATTCGCCTTCACATTGCGCCTGAGCTACTGCAAGTTTCAAACGACGTTGTGGTGCCCAGTGAAACTTATCTATCACCCAAACAACACCGCAAACTAGGGTTAAAGCAACCAACAAAATTGAAAAATAAACCGCCATAAATATCCTTTAGTTTTCTAATTTCAGTACCGCTAAGAAGGCTTCTTGAGGCACTTCAACGTTACCTACTTGCTTCATGCGTTTTTTACCTTCTTTTTGTTTCTGTAGAAGTTTCTTCTTACGTGAAACGTCACCACCATAACATTTTGCTGTTACGTTTTTACGTAATTGCTTAACTGTTGTACGCGCAATAATGTTGTTACCAATTGCAGCTTGAATAGCAATATCAAACATTTGGCGATGAATTAGTTCACGTAGCTTTTCAACTAACATGCGGCCACGAGCAACAGAATTTGAACGGTGAGTGATCATAGCAAGTGCATCAACTCTATCACCGTTAATCATCACATCCGCTCGAACCATGTCAGACGCTTGGAAACGAACAAAATGATAATCTAAAGAAGCATAACCCCGGCTAGTTGACTTCAATTTATCGAAGAAGTCCATTACCACTTCAGCCATGGGTAATTCGTATGTTACCGCTACTTGTTTGCCGTGATATACGATATCTTTTTGAATGCCGCGTTTTTCTATACACAAGGTAATCACATTACCTAAATGCTCTTGAGGCACTAAGATATTTGCCTGAACGATAGGTTCACGAATTTCATGAATTTCGTTAACAGGTGGCAAGTCACTTGGGTTATCAATGGATAACACCTTGCCTTTGGTAGTTTCTACTTCGTAGTTTACCGTAGGTGCCGTTGTGATTAAATCTAGGTCATATTCGCGAGCTAAACGCTCTTGAATAATCTCCATGTGTAACATGCCTAAGAAGCCTATACGGAAACCGAAGCCTAATGCAGATGAGTTTTCAGGTTCAAAAAATAATGACGCGTCATTTAAACTTAATTTGTTTAACGCATCACGAAAACTTTCATAATCGTCAGAGCTGATAGGGAAAACACCAGCGTATACTTGTGGTTGCGCTTTTTTAAATCCGGCTAACGGCTTTTCTGCTTCTTTCTTGTGGATGGTGATAGTATCACCAACAGGCGCACCATGAATCTCTTTAATACCAGCAATAATAAAACCAACTTCACCCGTTTTAAGTATGTTAGTTTCTTTTTGCTTAGGCGTAAAAATACCCACTTTATCAATAACGTGAGTTTGTCCTGTCGACATCACCAACATTTTATCGCCTTTTTTCACTTCGCCGTTCATCACACGAACAAGTGAAACAACCCCTTGATAGTTATCGAACCAAGAGTCGATAATCAAAGCTTGCAAGTTACTGTTAGGCTCGCCTTTAGGTGGTGGAATGTTTTCAACAATACATTCCAATACATCTTCAATACCTAAACCAGTTTTTGCCGAACAAGCCACCGCACCTGTAGCATCAATCCCTATAATATCTTCGATTTCTTCACACACACGATCTGGATCAGCTTGTGGTAAGTCAATTTTATTTAAGATAGGTAGGACTTCTAAGTCCATTTCAATCGCAGTGTAACAGTTAGCAACCGTTTGAGCTTCTACACCTTGGCCAGCATCAACAACTAATAATGCACCTTCACAAGACGCCAAAGAACGAGATACTTCATAAGAGAAATCTACGTGACCTGGAGTGTCGATAAAGTTTAGTTGATATGTTTCACCATCTTTAGCTTTGTAGTCTAAGGTAACACTTTGTGCCTTGATCGTAATGCCACGTTCACGTTCTAGATCCATAGAATCCAAAACTTGCTCTGCCATTTCACGATCAGATAGGCCTCCACAATGTTGGATCAGTCGGTCTGATAACGTAGATTTACCGTGGTCAATATGGGCAATAATAGAAAAATTTCGGATATTCTTCATAAAAGGGAAATAAATTTACAGCATATACAAGTCAATAGTGGCGAGATTTTATCTAATTTAACGCCTTGGGGCTATCTTTTGTTGAAGCAACTATCAATTAATCACTTCAACAGGGATATTTGAGGGTAAAACTTTGATCAATTTTACTTGCCAGCCCTCATGTAATTGGCAAGCTGATTGTCGGTTTTGTGCCAATTTATAACCAACATAGCCACCAACCACACCAAACGCCAACGCAAACAACTCATGAGAAATACCCAGAGAGTCTAGCGCCCACTGAGCCAATAAACTAGTTAAAATCAGACCAAACAATGGCCACATGTAGACTTGCCATGCAGCACTTAACAACAACTTTTCTGGCAACCCTATTAGCACTTGATCACCAAGCGTTAGCTTTTTCTCAGTGACTAAAGAAAATTCTACCGCTTTGTGATTAAACGCTTTGGCGATTTGCCCACTACCACAGTTTTCGAGTTGTTGGCAGCCACTACACGATGACTTAACCGTGGAACGCACCGTAATGTGTGTGCCATTGATTTGTGTTACTTGAGCAATCTCTTCGATCATGGGGTATTGTTCGTCACCAATAAACGAACAGAATCAGCTATGCGTTTGGCCGATACAGATGGCACCTTTCCGACCACGCTCACTTCAATACCGTTTACAACTTGATTAAGCGCAATGGTTGCACCATCAAAAACAAAATCAGCGGCTCGCTGTTGTTCTTGAGCTGGTGAAACATAAACAGAAACATGCACAAGCCCATCAGTAAATGATTGGAATTCAACCGGTTGTTTAGTGGTTAAAATACTATGGCGATTGGCATTTATATGTTTAAAACCCGACGGAAGCCAATCTACCACCCAAGACAATTTCTGTTCTTGAAAGCCCTCGGGAATAGTTACCACCTCTGGCAATTCTGTTTTCTCAAGAATGTTTAGACTTTCAGGTATCTTGTCGTCAATATCTAAGTGAGTAAATTGAATCTGCTCTAATTGCTGACCTTTCCTGTTTACAATAGCCAGTTTCAACAACAAATGTGAGCTTTGATCTAACCATACCCAATAAGCGTACTTACCCGCGTCTTTCGGTAAAATTCTCACTATTTGTGCACTTCGTCCCAACACACGACTTTTACCCGCTGGAATAATATTGTAATGCTCTTTTAGCGACAAAATATCACCACTAAAGATATTTGGAATAGGACCACTAAGCGTTTCAGTATTTACTGAATAAGGAGGTAACTCAGGCTCTATATAACTGACAACATCGCCTTTTTTAAGAACATCACGACGAGGGCCATTAAGTAAGGATAATATTTCTAAACGTTCTCCATTTTCGTTAACCCCATGAAACCAATGATATGGCTCTGCATGATTGTTTTTTACGACAACAAATGAAGTACTAAAATTTAGTGAATTAAGAGAGTGGGAAAGTTGAGTTAACCAAGACTCGGCATCATCGATAGCGTCTTGCTGCGACGCTTTCACTGGTATCGCCGACAATACCAGTGAAATAAATAGGACTAATTGTTTCATTTAGCTGATTTTTCAGCCTCTTGTATTGGAGTTTCTGTCACCTCAGACGTAGCTAGCGCTGAAATTTTCAATTGTTGCTTGTGATCTTGTAATAACGCATGAAACTTTCTGTGTTGTTCAGCCATCGTTGGTTCTTGAGAAACTCGTGCATTTTGTTGGAAGTTTAAACTAACTGGCTCAGCAATACCACCTACTGCACGACCTGTATCAGCAACTTGATATGGCGTTTGAGTATCGTTGCTCGCCACATTTTGCTGTACACCAATAACCATCATACCTGCAGCTGAGGCCGCAATAGCAACTTGCCCAAACGGCTTTGAAAACTGTACAACTTTTGCTTTGATTTTTTCTTTGATAGTAGGTTTAGCAATTGGTGCTAACACGGTAGGCTCTTCAGCGATGGCGTTGGCAATGGCATCTGTCAGATCAAAGTCTAACTCATTTGGCAATTCGTCTCGTATCGCATCACCAATGAGGTGATATCTTTGCCAAGTATCTGCCATATCATTGTCTTTAAGCACATCTTGTAAAACCGAATCATCTTGTGCCTGATAGTTATCTACCAAAGACGACACAGTTTCAAATTTGCTCTCACTCATAAAAACACCTTAACAATTTAAATTTTAGCGCTGAAGTAATGGACGAATTTTTTTATCTACAGCTTCACGAGCTCTAAATATTCTTGAACGTACTGTGCCCACAGGACATTCCATAATTATCGCTATTTCTTCGTAACTCAATCCTTCCAGTTCTCGCAGATTGATTGCTGTGCGCAAATCATCTGGTAACTGTTCGATGGTGCTAAACACCACCTTTTTTATTTCTTTCGTTAACAGTAATTTCTCAGGTGACGCATTTTCTCGTAAAGCATCACCTGAATCATAAATCTCTGCATCTTCAATTTCAACATCTGATCCCGGTGGCTTTCGACCACTGGCAACCATATGGTTTTTTGCGCAATTCACCGCAATACGATATAGCCAAGTATAAAACGCGCTTTCACCTCTAAAGTTTGGCAGAGCGCGATAGGCTTTAATAAAGGCCTCTTGCACAATATCTGGTACATCACTGTGGTTTTTTACATAGCGCGAAACTAAATTTGCCACCTTATTCTGATACTTTGTTACTAGCAGGTTAAACGCTTTTTTATCACCGCGTTGCACCTGCTCAACCAATTTCTGGTCGACGTTTTGTTCGCTCATCCGAGCCGATTCTCCTACAAACTTTTACTTATTGACATCTGGCTCACAGCAAACGCATCAAGTAGGACTGCACTTGTGCGAAAAAGTTCTAAAAAATTTAAAAAAAATAAAAATTAATTCACTTAGCCTATTAATGTGCTGTTATCGCAATGCAGAACAGGCTAAAATTCTTCGCCTATAGAATACCTCAATTATCTGCATATATGAATCAACAACATAACTGTGATGTATTAATTATTGGTAGTGGTGCGGCAGGTTTGTCGCTCGCTTTACATTTAGCGCAAAACGCTGACGTCGTTATTTTAAGTAAAAGTAAAGTAAACGAAGGCTCAACTTATTATGCGCAAGGTGGTATTGCAGCCGTTTTTGATGAAAACGACAGTATAGAGTCTCATGTCGCAGATACTTTGATTGCCGGAGCTGGCTTATGTGAGCAAGAAGCTGTGCAATATACTGCTGAAAACGCTCGTGCATGTTTAGAATGGTTAATTGACCAAGGTGTTAACTTTGATCAAGAAGATAATCAAGGTGGCGACGTAAAATACCACCTTACCCGAGAAGGCGGTCATAGCCATAGACGTATTCTTCATGCCGCTGATGCAACAGGTCAAGCGGTGCAAACCACGTTAGTTGATAGAGTAAAACAGCACAATAGGATCCGAATTTTTGAGCGTTACAATGCGATTGACTTAGTTCGAGACAACAAACAATCAGACTCCCCGTGCATTGGCGCCTATATATGGAACCGCAACAGCGAAAAAGTTGAACGCATTTTTGCTAAAAAAACCATTTTGGCTACAGGCGGAGCATCTAAGGTTTATCAATACACATCTAACCCCGACATTGCTAGTGGTGACGGTATTGCCATGGCATGGCGAGCGGGCTGTCGTGTTGCCAATATGGAATTTAATCAATTTCACCCTACTTGTCTGTTTCACCCTGATGCTGGCAACTTTTTGATCACAGAAGCATTAAGAGGTGAAGGGGCAATTTTGCGCCGTCCAGATGGCAGCCGTTTTATGCCACAGTTTGACGAACGTGCCGAGCTAGCACCAAGAGATATCGTTGCGCGAGCAATTGATTTTGAAATGAAACGCTTAGGTGCCGACTGTATGTATTTAGACATCAGTCACAAATCAGCTGACTTTATCAAACAGCACTTCCCTACGATTTACGACAAAACGAAATCTTTGGGCATTGATATGACTAAGCAGCCAATTCCTGTAGTACCAGCGGCGCATTACACCTGTGGTGGCGTTATGATTAATAACAAGGGGCAAACAGACGTTGCCAACTTATATGCTATAGGTGAAGTTGCCTATACTGGTCTTCACGGCGCTAACCGAATGGCAAGTAACTCACTACTTGAGTGTTTAGTTTATGCCCGAGCAGCAGCGCAAGATATTGAAGCGAACTTAAATCACAAACAAAGGTATTTAACGTTACCGCCTTGGGACGAAAGCCGTGTCACTGACTCTGATGAAGAAGTTGTTATCCAACATAACTGGCACGAATTACGACTGTTTATGTGGGATTATGTCGGCATTGTCAGAACAACAAAACGCTTAGAACGCGCATTGCACCGAGTTGAGCTTTTGCAAAAAGAAATTGATGAATACTATCGTCACTTTAGAGTAAGCAATAACTTACTTGAATTGAGAAATTTAGTACAAGTTGCAGAATTGATTATTCGATGTGCCATGAGCCGCAAAGAAAGCCGAGGCCTGCACTATACGTTAGATTACCCAGAAACGAATGACGAAGCTAAAGTCACCGTGTTGACTCCTGCAGCTCATTAAACTTAAAGCGTAATACCCAACGACAAAGGCGGGCGTAGTCCCGCCCAGATAAGCTATCTTTAAAAACAAACAGGTACGTTATTTTTTTGTCACCTGATTGCGCATCTTTTAACAACAACCAGCAACCAATCCAAGTTAAGCGACTGCTCGCCAGTAATTGATATTGTCCACACTGGTTGAGTTGAATTTCACCTGAATCATTAAGTTCTATGTAGCTAGTTTTACTTGTAATGCAGCTAATAGCAATACAAGTAAATGCAACACCAATGGCTAGATAAGCAAAAGAAAATAACCAAACATTTGCTGTTGCAGCTAACGCAAGATAGACGCTAAAAATAAACAAAGCTAAACACCAGTTTAACTGTTGGTTTAGCTTTGAAGGTTTTATGTTTAGCCTACATTTTGATACGCTTGAGTATAAGTTGTACCATTTCCTTAAGCTGTGGATCGTCACATTCCTCGTGCCCCATAAACCAAGCAAATAATTCAGGATCTTGGCACGTTAATAATCGTTCAAATGTCCTTTTTTGCTCTTCTTCCAAGTCATCGTATGCTTTATCAACAAAGGGCATAAATATCACATCTAACTCAAGCATACCGCGACGGCACGCCCATTTTAATCTCGCTTTATTGACTGGCGCTGACATATTTAACCTTATTTATTTAAGTCGTTTAGCCGCATTTTAGCAAACTCATTTATTCAAGAGCTAGCTTTGCTATAAAAAACTAGTAAATTACTTGTTTTTATATGCTTTGCCCCCATAACTAGGCTAATGTCACCAAAGCTTCAACATGATTATGATCCGTCAAACGACTAATTCAAAACCCGATTTATCCGCATTACCTAATACTTTTGCCATTACATTAGACAATATGTCAGCTATCTCACTAAGCGGTGAAGATAAGACAAAATATCTACAGGGACAAGTGACCTGCGACGTAACAAAACTTACAGACAGCAACTGGATGTACGGCGCACATTGTAATGCTAAAGGAAAAATGTATAGCTGTTTTCGCGTGACCGAGTGGCAAGATAGCTACCTACTCATCCAACCCAAGACTACAATGGATGCATCATTAGCAGAGCTGAAAAAATTTGGTGTTTTTGCCAAAGTAGAAATTTCACCAACTAGTGATATCAGCTATGTTGCGCTCATTGGCGATTTAACAAAACAACTTGCTTCACAATTCCCTTCATTAGGCAGCAAAGCTGGAGAAGCAGTATCAGCAAACGGTATAAAATTACTGACGGTAGATGCTAAAAGTCACACTTTAATTGCAATAGGTGAATCTGCAAAACTCCAATCATTAATCGAGCAATTATCTATTGAAGTTTACCCAGCAGATGTGTGGAATTTACTTGAAATACAAAACGGAATTCCTTTTATAGTAGATACCTCTCACGAGTACGTACCTCAGATGCTAAACATGCAAGCAATTGGCGGAATTAGCTTTACTAAAGGTTGTTATTTAGGGCAAGAAACGGTCGCCCGTATGCAATATCTTGGTAAAAACAAAAAAGCGATGTTTGCCCTAGAAGGTGCTGGCAACATAGCAGCTACGCTAGAAAAGCAACTTGGCGAAAACTGGCGAAAGGCTGGCGATGTGACTAGTGTTTACCAAAGTGATGACGGAAAAGTGTACGTTCAAGCGGTTTTAGCAAACGACACGACCAACGAAATTAACATACGATTTAAAGAAGATATTGATTCAAAATTGACGCTAACACCTTTACCCTATGCGTTAAGCGACGAAACCTCAAAATAACTAGGAATTATTATGAAAATTGCACCCAATAAGGTGGTGGTATTGCATTACGCCGTATCAGATTCTAACGACAACTTAATCGACAGCTCATATGATCATCAGCCATTGTCAGTTATCCACGGCACAGGTTACTTAATTCCTGGTTTAGAAAATGCCTTAACAGATAAAGAAGCTGGCGAAAAGTTTGATGTTTTAGTTGAAGCTGATCAAGCTTATGGGGAGCGTGTTGACGGCTATGTCCAAACCGTTCCAAAGGCGTTATTTGAAGGCATTGAAGATTTACATGTTGGCGCTCAACTGCGAGCCACAACAGATGACGGTGAGCAAACTGTAATTGTCATCGATGTGCAAGATGATGAAATCACAGTAGATGGAAATCATCCATTAGCTGGCATCGACCTGAAGTTTGATGTAGAGATCCTTGAAGTGCGTGATGCAACAGAAGAAGAATTAGCACATGGCCATGTTCATGGCGAAGGTGGATGTGGCTCTCATCACCATGACGAAGATGAAGTTCATTAATTAATTTTATTCGGTAGGTCTAATACCAACACGCCTTAGTTGATATAAGTTAATTCTGCTTTAGGCCTGCCGTTTACTGACATTTTTTCATGTCTAATTTCCGCCATAATTAAACCTCTGGCTCTAAGTTAACTCTATCATTAAATAGCGCTCTGCTATTTTTAGCTAACGGTACAATCACATCAAAGCTATACAGATTCTTGAAGCACTGCGATCTGTCACCTACACTAAAAAAATCCTTATTCCGCAATTGATGTAGTACCATGCATTTAAAAAAGGATATGCTAAAACCAACTAAGTATAGTGGCGCATTCCTAACGCTCTCACTATTTATATTCCCAGTAGCCTATGCCGACGACACTCGACTTTGGGATATGAGCCTGCAAGAACTCATGAATGTTAAAGTTTCTGAAACGGGCACACTAACTGAAACCAAATGGGCTCAAATCCCCGCTGCAGTTACCCGCGTTAGCCAGCACGATATACAACAACTTGGCGCTCGATCTTTACTTGAATTATTAGAAATAACGGTGCCAAGTTTACAGGTCATTCGCCACCATTGGGAACTTCCTCATATCGGCTTACGCGGTGTCACCAGCGACCGAGAAGATAAAGTGATGATTCGAGTTAACGGCCGAGTAATGAACGAACGTTCTGCGCGCGGCGCTATCACTGAGCGCGACTTTCCTCTGATGAGGGACATAAAACACATAGATGTGATTCGAGGAGCGGGCTCTTCAATGTATGGTTTAGGAGCAGTATCTATCGTCATTGATATAACCACTTATGATGCCACATCACACAAAGAAAATAGTGCAAGCATTCGCGTTGGTGCAGCTTCGGTGTTTAGTGCTTTTGATATTAACTTGAGTAAAGATTTCGATAATGGTCTAGGAATATATTTCAATGCTGAGCTAGCTGACATTAAAGGGGCTAACCACAAGGATGCCCCTTTATTTTTTGCTGCAGATGGCACAAGCATTTCTACCGGTCAATATGTTGCTAAAGGACAGCCCTTCCCAACTAGATCAAGAGATGGCGAAGGATTTTCATCTAAACCTTTTATTAAAAGTCACTTAGAGCTTGATTTTGAGAATACAAAATTTTGGTTACGTTACACCAAAGCAGGAAGAAACTCAGCAACAACATTGAGATATATAGCAGAGCCTTATATCAGCGAATTAGATCTAGGCATTGAAAAGGAAGGTTTGTCTAAAATTGGCTATGAACAGTTAACCGCAACACTTGATCAATCCCATAAACTCAACAGCACGTTAAAGCTTGATTGGTTAATCAGTTTTGATAAAACCGATGTCAAAAAAATTCAACCGGTGGACATTTGGGACAAGAACATTTACGGCGAAGATGAGTTATTTGCAAAGGTCTTAGCGTCATGGCAAGTAGCGAACAATTCCAATATTGCATTGGGCTTTGAATATAGTTACGAAAAATTTGGAGTTCGAAGTATAGGTGATAATTTGTCGCCTTGGCATACCCATACCAACTCAATTATTGGTGAATGGCAATGGCGACCACATCAAGATTGGTTGGTCTTCATGGGTGGTCGGCTTGATAATCACACTTATTCTGACGCTGAGTTTTCCCCAAGGTTCTCCATTGTTTATTCAAAAGATCAAATCAATTTTTATAAATTAATCATGACTAAATCTCAACGAATGAAAACTGCTATAAGGCTTCATAACCAGCAAAGCAGAAGTGACACTAGTGCAAAACCAGAAGTATTAAACAGCCTTGAAGCCCGCTATGAACGTACAACAGATAACAATCTTTTAGGCTTAAGTGCTTATTACATCGATTTAGATACTTTGGGTTGGGATCAAGCAAATAGTCGCTCTACTGTCGTTGGTAACCAAACACAGTGGGGTTTTGAATTTGAGTACAAATTTGAAATTGATCATCATCGATTTAACTTTTCCCAAGCCTTTACCAAACTTATTGATTTTGACATTGCACAACCTGGCACTCAAACATTTATAACCGCGGCTCCTTATGGCTTTGGCAACGACCTTGCGGATTGGGGAAAACACACATCAAAGTTTTGGTACAGTTATCAGTTAACGGAAAATACTAATCTAACTACGACATTACGAGCTATTTGGGGATTTGAAGGCTCACGTGATTATAGAGATTACCGAATTGCTCTTGGTGGAAATAGTGACGATATTATTAGCAAAGACTGGAAAAAAGGTTATAAAAAACAGCTGTATTTAAATATTGGCCTGCACCACCAGTTGTCAAAATTTTCAAACTTAACCTTTAATTTACACAATATACTTGGTGTCATAGATAAGGATTTAAATAAACGATCTTACCGTGACTCTATTGGAAGCTATAGAAACGAAGCCACAGCGATGTCGATTGGTTATACAATGAATTTTTAGCCGTTTGATCAGATAGTTTAAATATCTATACATGCAAGTGGTACTCATTCCAACATCTATTGGTGAATAAAACTTATAACACAAAAACAAACCTAATAACTTCTCCCAATTCTCCGCCAAATAACAACTTACCTGTGTATACCGCGTAAACAAACTATATTTCATGTTAACTAACCACTTCCCTTCAACACAAAATAAAACTTAAACAATTGTTTTTAAAATAATTTATTAAACACAAAGCACTATTGCCGGTATTAGTCATACCTAGTAATTTGTACATTTGCACAATTGTTTTTGCAAATCATTCTTATTTGCGTTATCTTTCCGTCCGATTTTTACAACTAATTTATTTAGGCTCTTTTATGACAAGTCCTTTATTTAAACTAAGTGCACTTTATATTGCTACTGCAGCAATATTTTCGGTCAATGCCTTTGCATTTGAAGACGAAAAGGAAATCGAAAAAATCCAGGTATTGGGAAACAAACACAGTAACTACTTAGCGGTTGAATCTGAAACAGCCACTAAGTTAGGCATCTCTATCAAAGAAACTCCCCAAACAGTTCGAGTAGTGACACGCGCATTAATGGACGACTTTTCATTAGATGATGTCAATCAAGTACTCGAAACCACTCCAGGCGTTTCGGTTGAAAAAATAGAAACAGATCGTACTTACTATAAGGCACGTGGTTTCGACATCCTTAACTTTCAAGTTGACGGCCTAGGTCTGCCCCAAGATCAAGGTGCATTACAAGGCACGCTTGATACCGCAATTTATCAACGAATAGAAGTAGCAATGGGTGCAAACGGTATCATGACTGGCGCGGGTAACCCTTCAGCAACCGTGAATTTTATTCGTAAACGTCCAACTACAGATTTTCGTGCTGATGTATCTTTTACTACGGGTTCTTGGTCAAACAAACGATTAGAAGGTGACGTATCTGGTAGTATTACCGATAATATTTCAGCTCGAACGGTCGTTGTTAAACAAAAGCGTGATTCATATCTTGACCGCTACGCCGTTGATCGTGATGTATTTTATGGCATAGCCGAATTTTCCCTGACAGATTCTACAACGCTAACCACTAGTTTAACTTATCAAAGTAACGATGCTGACAGTCCGCTTTGGGGAGCATTAGCCTTATTTGATAGCAAAGGGAATCCAACAAATTACGATGTATCTACCTCGACGGCTGCCGATTGGGCCTATTGGAACAATACCTCTGAACAAGCTTTTGTAGAACTTGAACAGCTGATTGGTAGTAACTGGAGTGTTGTTGCACGCTATGCACATACGCAAAACGAACAAGATTCTAACCTTTTTTACGTTTATGGCACGCCAGATGCTGAAACAGGCGAAGGTTTAAAGGGTTGGGCAAGTGATTACCAACTACGCGATCGCATTAACTTATTTGACATATATGCTAGAGGCAGCTTTGAACTTTTTGGCCAAGAACACCAAGTGGCTTTTGGCGCAAGTGAAGCTGATATGTTTTATCGTGACCGTTCTTTGTATGATAACACCTCGGGCAACGGTTACCCGAAAGTGCCAAATCTAAATGGCTGGAAAGGTAATGCGCCAATACCTGTTTTAAAGGATATTACGCCAGGCTCAGAGGGTTCTGATGTCAACAGTGAACAAAGTTCACAATATATCTCAGCACGTTTTTCGTTAACTGAAGATTTAAAATTTCTTACTGGCCTTAGACATACCAAGTGGGAAACTGAAGGTTTATCTTACGGGAATAACAAGGGCAGAAAAGAAAGTGATACCACATCACACTTTGGCTTAGTTTATTCGTTAAACGACAAGGTTAACTTGTACACGTCGCACACCGAAACCTTTGCACCACAAAGTGAAAATGACCTTACAGGACGTCAGCTAGCACCAATCGAAGGCGATACTCAAGAACTTGGTATCAAAGCAGAATTGTTTGACGCAAAACTGATGTTAAACGTAGCGTTATTCCAAGCAGAGCAAAGCAATATTGCTGTCGCCGACGTTGCAAACTCAACACCAAACAATACAGTGCACAAGGCTGCACCAGGCATTGAATCTAAAGGATATGAAATTGAGCTAAGTGGTGATTTAGGGTATGGCTTTAGTGCTAACCTTGGCTACACCAACACTGATATCGATGTATCTGACACCATTAACGCCGGCAACGTTGAAGCACAATTAGTGAAGAACTACACCCCTAAACAGGTATTTAAACTGGCAGTAAAACATGATGTTGCAACTGTCAAAGGGTTAAGTTTTGGTATGAATATGCGATGGCAAGATGACATCAGCAGAATCCAAAATCAGCAACCACTAATAGTGACAAAACAAGGTGCCTATGCGGTAGTTAACTTTATGGCAAGTTACGATATTAACGAGCAGGTTAATATAACGTTTAACGCAAACAATGTATTCGATAAGAAGTACCTAAACTCTTTGTATTGGGCACAAGGTTATTACGGCGCGCCTCGAAATTTTGCAGTCACTTTAAATTGGTCACTGTAAAAAACATAACATAAGGCCGCCGATGCGGCCTTTCTTGTTTAATAACAAAAAATTTTTGAGCTAAGCGGCTCTATAATTTCTAACAAGTTGGGGCATTATAAAAGATGAAAAAAACCCTTCACTTATGGCATCGTTATTTAGGGCTATTTATAGCGATACCACTAATCATAATCTCACTTACTGGCAGTATATTGGTGTTCAAAGAAGAAATTGATCATCTAATAATGCCAGAACTGGCCACAGTAAATGCACAACCAGGAACTAGGCTAAGTTATGATCTGCTGCGAAATAAGTTAAATCAGCAGTTAACACACTATGAAATTGGCAGCTGGGAAGTATTCGATGATGGAAAAACCGCAGACAGAGTGTATGTAATAAAACACGGCACTAAAGACTGGTACAAAGTCTATTTAGATCAATATCAAGGTATAGTGCGTTCTGCTCCTGTTGCCGTCGATTTTTACTTAACCGATTGGCTACTTGATTTACACTATAAATTTCTTATTGGTGATACTGGCCTTTGGTTTACTGGCTTAGCGTCTCTCATACTAATGTTTATGGGAATTTCAGGGCTAACTATCTATCGTCAGTTTTGGAAAAAGTTTTTCACGCTCCGGCTTAAATTAAAACGTACCGTACTGTTCAGTGATATTCACAAACTTGTTGGTATTTGGTCTGCCCCTATTTTATTAGTGATTGGTTTTACCGGTGTTTACTGGAATATCTCTGAAATTATTCATCATGAACTAGAACACAGTGACGAAGAGCACCATCTTATCACTGGACGTTTGTACAACCATGATTTATCACTCGATACTATGGTTAACACGTCAATATCACAGATGGGCGGATTCAGACCCACGTATATTCTGTTTCCATACGAGCCCGAGCTCCAAATATCCTTGTTTGGAGAAGTCAGTGATATCAGTGTTGTCACCAGTGAGTACTCATCAACGGTAAATTTTGACAAACAAAGCGGTAAACAATTACCTAACTATGATATTCGTGAAGCACCGCTATTTTTGGCCGTAGTAGACAGTTTCAGAAAACTTCATTTTGGCTATTTTGCTGGATTAACCAGTCGCATCATTTGGTGCATTATTGGTTTAACACCACTGATTTTTGCAATCACAGGAACGTATTTGTGGTTAAAGCGCAGAAAACCCCAAAAACATAAGGTGGCTGCAGTACACGCCAATTAGTGTAAACATGATTAACTAAGGCTGTGAGCGTTCTAGAGTTAAGTACAGAAATTGAATTAACAGGTGACAGAGAAATATTCGTTGATATGTTGCATTAAGTTACTTGCGAAAAACAAAAAAGCCCCAAGAGTTAATACCTCTAGGGCTTTTTTGATTGAGTTAATCCCAAAATTACTGACCAAACTCAGATTGTTTTAACCATAGTATGTTTGTTCAATTCGCTGACAAAAAGCCACTAAGTTGTCATAACTGCGTGCAAGCTGATTAAAGTTATTAAAATAATCAACAGAGATTACCTCACACAACATGGAGTAGGCTAATACATCAAATGAACTGATCTTATCACCAAAGAAATATGGCTTATCAGCCAACAAGGTTGATAGTGCACAAAAATAGTTTTTCGCAAGAGCCAACAGTTCTGACTCACTATGACGACCAAAACCTTGCCCTTTCAGTGTTTTTTTAACGTCTCGTTGCACTAATCCCGGTACAAATAATTTAAGCGGTGCTGGTAAGTCAGCAAAAAAAGTATCACGGACAATTGGCCAGGTATCTTCTTTTATCCAGCGGCTATACACCAATATCCAATACAAGCTTTCATCAAGTGCTTTACTGTATAACAGTGCTTGCGCTTTTTGTTCTTCAGACAAATGATCGTCGATGTTTACTTGGTACTTTTCGGTTAAGTACTCAAGGATAAAGTGAGAGTCAGCAATGGTTTTGTCACCGTCAGTGATAAATGGCAACTTGCCTTTTGGCGATTTTTTTAAATTATTTACATCATTAACGGTTTGATATTCCAGCCCCGCTAACTTCAGAAATAAATCCACTTTTACCACAAATGGGCTGGCATCTATCACTCCAAATGCTGGTCCAAAACCATATAACGTAATCATGTCGTCATCCTTAAGTTGATTTTTATTTGTTCAGTTGGCATTAGCATACTCAACAAGTAAAACACTGTAAACACATACAGTAAAAATAAATTAACTTAGTTTGTTACGATTTATTGCGCTTGTTGTGCAAACTTTACGCGACTTTCGATTGAAGGATGTGAACTTAAATATTGTTGTAGCTTATCGAGTTTTTCATGGTCAGCACTTATAGCAAGCAGTGCATCACCAAGTGCGGATGTTGGAATATCAAACGCCTGAAGCTGTTTAACCGCATAGCTATCAGCTTCTTTTTCTAGCTGCTGAGAAAACTGGTTTTGTACAATGGAGGTAAAACTACCGGAATATAATTCAGCAATACCCTCCATATCACCCAATACATAAGTCATTAATAGTGTTGTTGCTAATGACTCTGCAATCAACTGCATACCGTGTTGATGTTCTACATGGCCAATTTCATGAAAAACTACCGCCATCACCGCATCTTCATTATTCTTTAGCAGTTTGAGCAGTTCATCAGTTACCACAATTGTGCCCCCAGGCAGAGCAAATGCATTTGCTCCCATTGAGGGAGATTGACGAAACAACACCTGATAATTGTTTTGTTGCAAATCAAGTTGATCCAGAGATTTTTGCCACAATTGTTGCCAGCGCTGTTGAGTATTTTCATCAAGTTCAGAGGGTTTTAACATTAACTCGTCAAACACGTACATGACCTGTCGGTCGATGGACTGTTTAACAGATATTGGTACCATTGGCGTCATTTCTTTTGCAAGTTTTGGAATGCCTTTAGCAACGATGCCATAAAAACACAAAGGCACCAACAGCAGCGCCAACAAGCAAGCAAACTTGTTTTTCTCCAACCAGTCAATCACTCCGCCGTGGCGCGAATTTAGTTGACTCAATTCGCTACCTTTTGGCAAAACTAACAAACCACCACAAGGTAATTTAATTTCTTGTGGTAAATTAGCCATTGGTGGTGTAATCACTAAGTTATCAAGCGAAACACGTTGATTTACGTGCTCGCCTGAAACGATAAGCTGCTGAGATTCAACACTGAGTGTTACGTCTTGATATTGGCTGCTTTGTGCGGCAAAAAACTTTGCAAACGTGCTCATTATGTTAAAGCAACATCCACATCAAAAATATTCGCTACTTCTTCACCTAAGGCGTTACTTTGCTCCGCGATATTATCAATAACGTTTTCTTTGTTTTCATTAAGTTGCACTTCAGTACGGCCTACAACATAACGCGCTTTACGAATTTTTGCCCAAGGTAAAGCAAATCCTAAACTGAAAATAACGATAGCAAGGTTAGATAAATTTAACCAAGCTAGTGAGCCAATTGAGAAAGAAGAATCAAATTTAGCTACTTCATCTAGCTCTGTTTGTCTGAACATATGGTTACGTATCATGGTGGTATAAACTGCAGAAACTACAGTAAACACAAGGAAGTAGATCACTAAAATTACATAAGGCAGAATGGCAGATGATACACTTCCTTGTTCAATAGCCTCAGGAGTAGGCATAGCAATACCAGCCAAACCCAATGCAAAACCAAAGGTCATCACAGCAAAAATCATGGCAATAACCGTTAGAAAAGACGCAAAATAATATTGGCCAGTTTCCAGTTCAGGTTTAAATTGACGATCGCCATAATAGCTATTGCTGATCAAAAAGTTATCTATTCGTTTTAATACCCAAGGTAACAACAAATAGAAAGTAAATAGACTTGCTACAGGCAAAACTAGAAAGTTCAACAACGCTTCACCGTATTGTCCTTTAAAGTCAAAACGCACGTTGCGGTAACTGCTCATACGTAAATTAAAACGTAAACTTGCACAAATCAAAAACGGGAAAGCAAACAGTAATATCAACATCAGTACTAAACCAGCCACAGGAGAAAAGCTGGACAGTAAATAGTAACTGACAAACAAAATCACCGCGATAATGCGGCCTTTAAGAATTTGTATTGGCGTTGCTAAATAACTAAAGCGATGGCCGTCTAGTTCAGTATTGCCATAAAAATATCGTTCATTTCTCACTTTTGCCCAGGCGGAATAAATACCCAAAGTAACAATAGTGAGTAGTACGTTAACAATCCAAATTTGCCAATATTCGCCTGTTTTACCTGAAAAACTAAAAGAGACTGGCACAAATGTATTGGCAGCCTTAGGAGGGTTGTTATCTTCCATAATGATTATCCTTTTTTATAATATCTTGAAAAATTACCTTAATTTCCAAAATATTACAACATGTAACTTAATATTAACAAAGGTAGGGACGATAAACGCCCCTTCATAAAAATGCTATTTTTCAGCTGCGATGACAGAGATTTCAACGAGTAACACGTCTCTTGCCATTGGTGCTTGAACACAAGCTCTAGCCGGCGCATGCCCTTCAGGAACCCATGCATCCCACACTTCATTCATCTGCGCAAAATCTTTCATATCTTTTAAGTAAATTGTGGCAGACAACATGTGCTCTCTTGAACTGCCCGCCTGCTCTAGCAATGCATCTACTTTTTCAAGCATAGTGGTAGTTTGACCGGTAATATCATCGTTTGCGTCTTTACAAACTTGGCCACATAAATAAATAGTACCATTGTGCTTAACGATGCGACTCATGCGTGCACCAGTTTCCATTCTTTCAATCATATCGAAGTCCTAATATAAAATTTTCACTATTTTAAAGATCTATCTCTTATGCAGAAAGTAAATTTTGCTATTAACACTTTATTGCTTGAACACGTTTTTTGATCCGGCTTAAACCAACGGCTGTGACACCTAAATATTTTGCTAAATCGTGTTGTTTAACCTGCTCTAATAAATGAGGAGAGTTCTGTTTCAATAACAGATAACGCTGTTCGGCACTTAAGCACAAAAACTCATACTCCCTGCGCTCTTTTTTCATTGCAAACTGCATTAACAAATTAATGACAGTATTAGCTAAATTTATATCTTTGCGACTTTCTGCTATCAGTACATCAAAAGGTAAAGAAACCAATTCACATTCAGTTAAACATACCAAACTAAAGCTTGCGTTTTGCTTATCTAATGCGGCACTTAAACTGCCAATAACATCGCCATGGGTAATAAAAGATTTAATAGACTCTTTGCCATCCTCTGTGACATAAAACGCCTTCAACAGTCCAGATTTAACAAAATATAGGTGCTGTTCAGCTTCGCCTTGGTTAAACACATAATTATTTTTATTTTTTAACACGGGTTTACCGTGACTTAGAAAAAATTCACTTAAGTCCATTTCTGTTAACTTGGGTTAATGTTTCATTTAATACAACTCGCTAGCATTGCTGTAACTTTAATCAGTTGGAACAACCGAGATGCAACTTATCAATAAACGTATTGTTATCACAGGCGCAACCTCAGGTATAGGTTTAGCGTTAGTAAAACAGTTATCACCACACAATCAATTGATTGTTATTGCAAAAGATCAAGAAAAATTACAACGTTTAACAGTGCAATATGCCAATGTATCAACAATCAAAGCAGACCTAAGCGACTTAGCAGCAACAGAATTAGCGGCAACAAAAATCATAACGCAATACCAATATATTGATGTATTAATTAATAACGCAGCTATTCAGCATACGGCTCAATTACTCGATAACGATTTTTTATACCAACATATTCAGCAAGAGATAAACGTTAACTTTACCAGTGTATGTAGTTTGGTTTATTTACTGCTGCCTACCCTTCTTCATACACAAACCGCCATCATTTTGAATATCAATTCTGGTCTTGCCTTAGCCCCTAAAACCACTTCAGCTATTTACTGTGCGACCAAAGCAGCACTGAATGCTTTTAGCCAGTCCCTCAGCTTTCAACTTGCCAATACCAATATTTCAGTGCAGCAAGCTTTTTTACCTTTAGTTAACACTAACATGACACAAGGGCGAGGTAGCGGAAAAATCAGTGCCCAGCAAGCTGCGACAACCATCATAACAGGGATGGAGAAAAACATTGGTGCCCACGATATTGGCAAAGTAAAGCTGCTGCGACTTTTACTCAGGTTAGCACCGTCTTTTGCCAGAAACATGATGAAAGCCTACTAGAGCTAAAAATAAAGATTAAGGATTAAACAGTGAAAATACATTTACCATTATTATGGAGCCTAATATTGATGAGCAGTACGCCAGCTTTAGCACATAACTTACTTATAAATATCACTAACATCAAACCTGAAAAATCAGGGCAATTATTAGTGATGGTATTTGAAGAACAAGGTTTTCCTAAACAACATGAAAAAGCCATTGAAATTAAAACGCTCACCGGCTTAACGCCGACCATGCAAGTATCATTTGAATTAACACAAGATACTGTGGCAATCAAAGTACTGCACGATGAAGATAGCAATGGCAAAGTCACAAAAAATTGGACAGGTATTTGGCCTAAAGAAGGTCTGGGATTTTCTAATCAACAAAAGGTTGGTTTAACAGGAGTACCAAGATTTCAAGCCAGTAAAATTCAATTGGCAAGTGGTGCCAATCAACACATCGTTGAACTAAGATACCCTTAGGCGTTGATATGAAAGCTCTTTTAAAACTTATAGTTATTATTGCAAGTATCTTTGCCGTCACTTTTGTCGTTGTAAAAACCACGGGAGTACTGTCAATTGAAAAAGTTGAACATTGGTTAACCGTAGCCAAGTCTTTATCCGCTATGTATGTCGCTATTTTGGTCGTTTGCTTGTTATTTATCGATTTATTTATCGCAGTGCCAACATTAACCATTATAATTTTAGCGGGCTACTTTTTGGGTGCTAACCTTGGAGCAATATCAGCGTTATTGGGGTTATGTCTCGCCGGCATTACTGGTTACTTATTAAGTAAAAAATATGGTAGTAGGCTGCTGTCACTATTGCTCAAGGACAAAGAGCAGCAACAACAAGCTATCAATTCATTTAAAACCTATGGGTTTACCATGATCTTGCTGTCACGTGCATCCCCTATTTTACCTGAGGTTACTGCTTGTTTATCAGGCATGACAGGTATGCCCTTTAGCCGATTTATTATTGCTTGGTTCATAAGCTCAACACCTTATGCATTAATTGCAGCATATGCTGGTTCAATAAGTTCAATTGAAAATCCAAAACCTGCACTCATTACCGCTATCGTGTTAACTGCATTTTTTTGGTTTGCTTGGTTGTTATTTCATCGATACATAAAGCGCGATAAAGCTATAAAAGTTAAAACCAGCTAATATGCCTAAATGAAAAGCCTCGCAATAATGTGAGGCTTTCATGACTAGTTACACATGCACTTCTTTTCTTCCAAAATACCACGCTGACAAAATTAATACGGCGATACCAATACCTGCTCCAAGTTGAACCGCCGTTTGTTGTACATTTGGGTCGCTAACCGAAGTGCCTATGGTGTGGTATGTCCACGGATTAAACACCCAGTATTTTTCAGAGTTCATCATTTTCATACCGGCTATAGTCATGGCAACACCAACGGCAAGTGGTAACACCACATTTTTATAATGCCAACTTAAAATATGACCAAATACTAAAATTGGTAAACTGGCAATTGCGACTTTCACTAAGTGACTTAGAAATGGAGAAGAAAATGCATCTTTACCTTCATATCCGAGCAACATCATAAAACCAATGCTCAGCGATGTTAAACCATACATGATCAATGACGCTAAAATCACTATGCCCCACGCAATCATCACTTTAACCAGAAACAACTGCCACGTTTTAACAGGAAAACTCAGCATTAATCTCAGGCCCGCATGTTTGTGTTCAACATGATTGATTAAAGTAGTAACTAAGGCGATAAAAAGTGGCAACATCAGCATATACCAAAGGGACATTGTGCCCATCCAGTACATTTGCCAGCCGTCTTTTGCAATGCGCTGGCCAGATGACTCCATTACAAAAAGCAATTGAAGCAACACTACTGCTAGCGGACACAACAGTGACATTAGTAGCGCTTGTGAACGTTTTAGCTTTGTTAACTCTACCGACATTAATGTGATCATATTCATCATTTATTACCCTACTAACTGTTGCTCGCCAAAATATGTTTCTAAAGAAGCTTTAGTAAAATGAGAACTAAAGACACCGATATGGTTTGAAAACAACCAATGATGTGCGGCAATACAATTGTCTCTATCCAGATCGCTAACAACCACTAAATTGTTATCTTGTTGAAAAGCTTTGTAACCACCTTTAAGTAACAAAGCTATTGCTTTGGCTGGGTTGTCACAATCAATCAACAAACAGCCTGACTGATCCAAAAGCTCGGTTAATTTGCCCTGTACCTTAGTTGCGCCCGTTTCAATAATTGCCACATGTGAACTTACTTTTTCCACTTCATCGAGCAAATGACTTGATAAAAACACCGTACAACCTATCGCAGCTGGTAGGTTTTTTATTAAGGAGCGCATCTCTTTCATTCCTTGAGGATCAAGGCCGTTAGTTGGCTCATCTAAAAGCAAAACTTTAGGTTCACCCAATAAGGCATTTGCTAATGCAATTCGTTGTTTCATGCCCAGTGAAAATGCGGCAATTTTTTTATTGGCAGCGTGTTTCATATCGACATGTAAAAGTGCATGTTCAATACTCGACTTAGGTAAACCTTTGATGCGCTGACCAATAGATAAAAACTCGTTGGGTGTTAAATCATCATACAAAACAGGGCTGTCAATTAAACAGCCCAAATGTTTTTTGTAACTTGGGTCAAAACGGTTGATGGTTTTACCAAACATTTCTACACGACCACCGTTAAACCCCAATAACCCAGCTAAAATACGAATAGTTGTAGATTTACCAGCGCCATTATTGCCTAAAAAAGCAAACACCGACTGCTCTGGTACATTAAGCGACAGCTTTTTTAATACCTGATGATCAGCAAATGACTTTTCAACATTTTCAATCCTAATAATATCTTGCATAACCAATTAACCTTGTTTGTTAAGTGGTGCTATTACATCAATAATCTGATTAAAAAACCTCGGTCTACTGCCCTAAATTGACTAGGTCTACAGACCGATTTATTTTCAGGCCAAGTGAGGTAAACTAATAGCAAGTTAAAAATAAAAATGAACAATGAAATTAAAAGAAACCTTAGTGCAACTGATAAAGCCGTCTTTAAAGTTGCAATTTTTACTGATCATGCTTGCGGTAAGTTATCTAGGTACCGTATCGGTATTACTGATATTAGTGAGCTTATTTTCCAACCCAAGTGGCATTCAGCAACAGCAGTTTTCCACTTGGTATCAAAATCATGTTTTAACAACAGAACATTATTCAACTACGGACTCGAGTTCACCAGAATGGTCAAGCAATATCAGCACAAAACTCAGCAATTACCTAAACAAAACCGTAAACATTGAATCGCTTGGACAAGTTGATTTTCATTGGTTTGTATTAGTGGATAAAAACGCATTTTTTATCAAAGCCTACAACACAGACAACTATCATCAAGGTGATTTAACCTCACAACTTCCGATGAATGCGCGCGATGACTTAGCCGATGCACTGGTTGGGCGCTTCAACTCCGGCATCGAACCTCTAGCCAATAACAATAAGTTAGTGATCAAAGCGATAAAATCAGACGATGGCGAAATTTTAGGTGCCTTAATTAGTGAGCAAACTTGGCACTTTCCAACCAATTATTCTTTGCTAGACAGTGTTTTTAACGCCTCTTCTCTTAAGTCAATTTTGTTTATTGCATTGGCACCGATGGCTCTGATATTGCTCGTGGTATTGATACTGCTAGTTATTGCCTCTAAGCGTTTAAAAAGTGATTGGCAGCAATTTACTCAAGTGATTTCGTTTTGGCAACAAGGTGATTTTTCATCCAAATTGCCAACCGATAAGCCAAGTGAAATAGCTAACAGCTTCAGCCAGTTAAATGCCATGGCGGATGCGCTAGCACAACACATCGAAAAACAGCAACAACAAACAGAAGTGCGCGAGCGACAGTTATTAGCAGCAGAGCTACACGATACGGTAAAACAAACCCTGTTTGCCAATAACCTAGCATTAGCTACAGCCTTAAACATGTTAAATCAAGATAATCACTTAGAGGCGATGCATTATCTACAAGAAGCGATTAAAGGAAATCAAACAGCATTTGGCCAAATGAGCCAACTGATAGATACCTTGCCGACCAATGATACTCAAGCAATAGAAATAAACACTTTTATCTCGGCCTTTAAGCATGAGTTTAACGCTGAACTTATCACTATTGATATCACGCATGAGTTAACACACCCTATCAGTGCAGAAAACCTCATTCTATGCCAGAAAGTAATGACGGAGGCTCTACAGAATGTCAAAAAGCATAGTAAAGCAACAAGAATTAAGGTGCATTTTAGTCAAAGTGAACAAGGAAAGTTGCTGCACTGTTATATCGTTGATGATGGCAAGGTAACTCACATAACGCCTCAGCAAGGCTTAAATTTGATGAAAAAACGTATTGAACAAGCATCGGGAATCGTTACCATTGCGCCCGGAGCAAACAAACCTTATTGCGGAGTTGAAATTACGCTATGTCTGAACAACTAAATCAACCAATTAAACTCGTTATCGTTGATGATCATGCCATTGTCAGACAAGGTATCGCCTCTTACCTGTCTACAGTGCCAAATATTTCAATTGTTGGCCAAGCTGACAGTGGTGACATGTTATTTGAACATCTCGATGCGTGGCAGCCAGACGTGGTTTTAATGGATCTTCAACTCACCAATACACATGACGGAATTCTCGCGACAGAAACACTTAAAAAACGCACTCCGGCTTGCCAAGTGGTCATATTAACCAGCTTTCATCAGGACGATTACATCGTGCAATCGTTCAAAGCCGGCGCATTAAGCTACATTTTAAAAGATATTGCACCTGATGAGTTGGCAAGCATCGTCATCAAAGCAGCAAAAGGAGATGCCGTGCTTTCACCTCTGGTAGCCACAAAATTACTGTCGCTTACCAGCAGTCAACCAGCTGATACTTCGCTGGATTTAAGTAATAGAGAGGTTGAAGTTTTAAACCTCGTTGCTCTCGGGTTAAACAATGCTGAAATTGCTGAGAAGTTATTTATTAACATCAAAACCGTGCGAACTCACGTCAGTAGTATTTTAAATAAACTGCAATTGCGAGACAGAACACAGGTTGCTATACACGCTTGGCGTACTGGTATGGTTCAGCAGCCAAGCGACTAGCTAAACATGACAAAAACTTTGATCAACCACTGAAATGGTCGCCTTATTTGCTACTCTGACTTTTACACAGGTAGCATTCTCTTGGATTTTTTCTTTTTGCACTAAGGTAAAGTCACCACGATTATCACTGTGTAACGAATATTCAAATGCTTGATCGCTACCTTCAAATATCGCGGTAAATAAACCACCAACTAATGCACCTGCAATGCCACCAGCTACCATATCTTCGGTGTCGCCATCTGCTTCATCAATAATACCCACACCTGCACCAACCAACACACCGGTGCCAACATCAGAGGACAATTCAACTGGCCTTACTGAAACTACGTTAGCGTAAAACTCTTGAACCAAATGGTTTTCTTCTACCCGATCGACTCCAGGCGTAGCACACCCAGCTAATAACAAAGCTACAGATAAATATTTGATCATACTATTCCCCTTTATTTTCTAAAAAGATTGTATAAGGGGTAACAGCAATTTGATGTTTAAACTGTGTGTAATCTTTGTAAATAAGTGTTTGTAGGTGTTAAATTATCTAATGTTTACTATACCTACAAACCACATAAACCCAATTAAGCCAAAACCTTTGATATTGATCATTTTTGATTAAACGGCAAAATTTTCTGTCGCCAGTCGATTGGTGGAGATCTGCCAATTTTCAGTTAATACTGCAGGTGATAAAAATTTCTGTTCGACCGTTTTTACTTTTCCTTTCGATACAAATTGTCCAGCAAACATAGACGCGTCCTCTAAATTAGCTATTTTTAATATATCATCAACACCGCGTTCAACTGGTTTTAAGGTTAACGACACTAGCCAGCGAGCGATTTTAGGTAGTGCTCTATATATATCCGTTTTAACCCCACCAGGACTAACACTTGTCACCACAATATTGTCCGAATTCAGTTTATCTTGTAACACATGAGTAAATTGTATCTGCGCTAATTTTGACCGGTTATAAGCCTTATTCCAATTGTATTTCCCATCGAAATCTGAGCAATTTAAATCATAACCAGGAAGACGATAGCAATCTGAAGAAACATTAATAATGCAACCTTGTGATGCTAATTTTAGGTTGTTGATTAACGCCAACGTCAAAGCAGCATGGCTAATGTGGTTAACTACCAAGGTTTTTTCTCGGCCACACTTTGCCACTTCCTCTTTCATATGCATAGCGCCGGCATTATTGATTAATACATCAATGACGGGATGATTTGTCGATATCTTCTGAGCCACCTGAGTAACCGAATCAACATCTGAAAAATCCGCCACATAACTATAAATAACGGTATTAGGCGCATCATTTTTTACCTCATTGATAGTAAGCTTAATTTTTTCAGGACATCGAGCAATAACGATTAGCTTATGCCCCTGTATAGCGAGTGATTTAAGCACTTGTTTACCTATACCGCTGGTTGCTCCTGTCACTAATATTGTTTTTACTGTCATGTTTTTTCTCCTTAATTTTATTTTGATAAAGCGCAACTCGGCGATAACGTACAAGCCTTAGACGCTGGTAACAAACTGACCAACAGCCCCAACAAAAAGCAAAATGTCACGGTATAAATCCCCATGGATACCGGAAACTCAATTACATATTTTTCCGGTAACGCTAAGCTCGCAAACAAGGCCAATAAATAGCCAAAAAACAGTCCTACAACTCCTCCAATAGTGGTCAAGACACTGGATTCAATAATGAACAGCGATGAAATAAATTTACGACCCGCACCAATGGCCATCATCAAACCAATTTCATTGGTTCGTTCATTAATGCTGAGTAAAAAGATATTTGTCATGCCAACAGAGGCGACGATTAGTGATAAGCCCACAACACAAATTAATGTAATTGAGACAATTTTTAAGACACTGTTAAACGTGCTTAACAGCTCATCTGTGGTTTCTACTTTAAAATCATTCTCTTGGTATTGAGCTAGGTTATGCTGCTCTCGAAGTAATTGAACAATATGATTTCTTAATGACGCAACGCTACTAACATCGTTAACGTTCATTTGAATCAAAACGTCTTGCTCGACGCCGTTACCCAAAAGTGATTGGCTTGTTTGGTAAGGCATAATGATCAATTCGTCTAAATCAATTCCTAATAAGTTACCTTTTTCAGCAAGTACACCAACGACAATAAACCACTCGTTATTTATTGTAATGTACTGCCCAACCGCTTCCCCAAGTGATAAATCTTCTGCCACAGTTTTGCCAATCACGACAGAACGGCGACGTTGACTGTTGTCAGCATCATTAATAAAGCGTCCCTTTTCGACAAAGCGGCTACGCATCTTCATATAGCTAAATGTCGTACCAATCGCACTGGGTTGAATCGACTTATCTTGGAAGCGAACAACCGCCTGATTAATACTAATTATCGGCGTCACATTAGCAGTTTGTTTGCTAACTGCATTTTTGATCATTTCATATTCACCATGATTAATGATCGCCTTATTGCCTTTAAGTTGCTCAGATAAAGGCAAATATGAAGAAACTGTCAGAGTATTTGAGCCTAAATTTTCAAATTGCCAGACTAAAGAACGCGAAAGGGTTTGAGAAAAAGTTAAACCAAGTACAAGTGCCATTACCCCAATACCAACACTAACAATAATCAAGCTACTTTTAAGTGCATTGACACGTAAGCTTTCAAGAACATGGAGCACCACGTCGTATACAAAAGGTAAATTAAACATTTCCCGTCCTTAACACACCTTGTTGCAGCTTGTATGTTCTATTTGTTCTTTGTGCAACGAGAGGGTCATGTGTTACCAGCACGATGCAGTGCCCTTCTTGATTGAGTTCTTGAAACAGATTCAAAATACTATCGGCATTTTCTCTATCTAGGCTACCTGTAGGTTCATCCGCTAGAATGAGAGAAGGCTTGACCACAAGTGCCCTTGCGATTGCAACACGTTGACATTGACCACCGGAAAGCTGTCTAGGGTAATAGTCTTGTTTATCTTCTAGCCCTAATCGTTTAAGCATTGCCAATGAACGAACTCGGCGTTCAGTTTTAGACACTTTTTGCAATAACAAAGGCAACTCAATATTTTTAAGCACAGTTAAATGTTTGATCAGATGAAAGCTTTGAAAGACGAAGCCTATATTGTTCATCCGAAATGTAGTCAGCTCAGAAGAATTAAGAGACGATACTTCAATGCCATTAAACTCGTAGCTACCCGAGTTAAAACTGTCAAACCCACCCAAAATATTTAGCAGTGTTGATTTTCCCTCACCTGAACGGCCAAGTAAGCTAACAAAATCTGACTGTTGTACATTAAGATCTACCCCTTTTAATACATCCAAAACACCTTCGGACGAGTGATATCCTTTGCGAACTTTTTGTAGCGAAATCATATGGCCACCCTAACCGGTTCACCATCAGTAAGATTGAGTAAAGTGCTCATAGGCCCTACAACAATAGACTCTCCTGGGGAAACACCTTCTAAGACTTGTTGCACTTTAAAGTCAGAACTACCAACAGAAATAAATCGACGGTCAACTTTTTCGCCGTCAAAAACATAGACATATTTTGATTCATCACTTTCAACAATTGCTTCCATCGGAACCAAAACGCTCTGTATCGTCTCTGAAACTTTGAGCTTGACCAGGCAACTCATGTTTTGTTTAAGGGATAAACCGACCAAGTCAGCTTTGTTCAACGCAATACGTACTTTATTTCTAAGCCCTTGTTCACTGGTATCAACCGTTGGAAAAATAAAGCTCACCTTCCCTGCAATTTTTTTATCAGGGAATGAAGCAAAGTATATTTCTGCTAATTGGTTTTTACGCACGTTTGCCAGTGAGCGCTCATCTATTCGCACTTCAGCATATACGGCTGAATCATCTACCATAGAAATCAAATAGTTAAAATCAACATTCATTTGATTTGGGTAAACATTTTCCCCCACTGATGCGTTAACCGTTGTGATTAGCCCATCTAATGGCGCCTTTAATTGCAAATAACGTCGTTGTCCTTCAACACTTTTTATTTCCGTTTGTTTTTGCGCCAATTTGGTTTGTGCGTATTGAACATTTAACTCGGCTTTCAATAATGCTTGAGCACTTAAATCAAATTGCTCTTTGCCAATGAGTCCTTTATCGATGAGTTTGATGTTAATATCATGTTTGCGTTGAGCATCCTTAAATTCTGTCGAGGCGATAGCCAGCTCAACCTTTACGCTGCTCATTTGTTTGGTTAGTAAGTTAAATTGGTTATCAAGCTCAAAGCTGTCAAATTCGAGCAATGGTTGCCCTTTAATGACTTTATCTCCGTCTTGCACAAGCACTTTAGTCACGGTTGAGACTAACTGGGAGTCTAGATTAAGCTCCTTTTTGTAGGTTAACCGTCCCGTCGCAACTAAGTGCTCTTTTAAGCTTCCTTGCTCAACACTAACCACCTTGACTAACTTTTGTTTATTATTGTCTGCTGCCAATTTGATAAAAGGTGAACTAATTACCAGCGCAAATCCAAAAATCAGTAGAGGTTTATTTTTCATCTTAAATCACCGCATTTATTAATAAAAAGCCCCAGATAGCTGCATAGGGAACTAAATATAAAATCGTTGCCTGTTGAAAAGTAAAACTGCTCTTTTTACTCATTAAATGTCCGCAGCATACGATAAATAACAGCGTGGCTATCGAAATACTATTGGCGAAACCAAACAACACATGTTCTGGTGATAATCCAAGCAAGGCGTTGTTTAAGCTAAGAAAGTCTACTTCATACAAATTAACTTTACTTTCTTGAGCCAACCACACATAAATGCCATATAACAAATGTATGCTCGCTGTCATCAAAGATGACACTGAAGACACATTGATCGCCGTTGTAAAACCAACTTCTTGCCCTTGTGGCAGAACAAAGCGACTCACCAGTACTACATAAGCAGACAATATCAGTAGTGATATGACTAAGCTGCCAATGGCACCTAGTAACGTCGAAAACTTCAAAAAGTCGATGGTTAAAATGCTACTTAGAATTTTCTGCTCTTCGGTTCCAAGATCATCGGTCATTACTTGGATATGCAGCATATTGTCTATCAACCATTGACTGTCTACGGTGTTAAAATACCAATTCCAGAAGGCGATAATAACTGTCAAAGTTATCAGGATAGGGCCAAACTGCAGCGATGCAGCTTGGCGGTAATATACGGGGTTTTCTATTTGATTAGTCATTATATTTTCTCCTTAATGATCAGCTTCTTAATATCAAAAAGGTTATTAATACATATGCTAATATTAACGAGAATTGAGACCACTAAATGGCTGTAATCAACAGACTGGGTCAAGGCATTGTTCACGCCAGTAAAAACATTAAGTACCGGGATGAATGCAGTGTAAAAAAAGTTACCATCTCCTAAATCAACTTTAGTTAAAGTCACAATGAGAATAATCAAGACCAAACTTAGCATTTTGGCTTCTTTCATGTTTTTGGCGATACATCCAAATAAATTTACCAGTGAAGAAATTAACACCACACAAGGAATTAAGTAGAGCAATACCACCAGTACATCCTGTAGACTTAACATCTGCACATAGTTAAAAAATGCTGTTACTTTTTCACTTTCAGACTGCGTTAAACTCGCGGTATCACCATAAAAATGCTCTACTGCAACGATAGATAAAGTAATACCGACTATACCTAACAAAGCGCTTAAAGCTGAGCAAAAAGAAGTAAATGCTAACTTACCTGCAAATATTGACGTCAAGTTTTCTTTAAATTCAGCATAAAGACCAAAAGAACCTCGCTCTTTTTCTCCCGTCGTTGTATCGATACCAAAATTGACAGCACCAACAAAGCTAAACGTAATAATTAACATCACCAGTACATTGGCCAGGCTTGTACCAATGACGTTAACAATGCTTTCTTCACTTTTTAAATCAATAACTTGATAATAAGTCGAATCACTGTATTGCAAGCTCAGAAAGTCTCGTTCAATATTTTTTAGATATTGTTCGCTAGTCAGTGCGGCATTAGCTAAATACAATTCCTTGGTGGTTAGATCTAACAATGAATTGAGTTCTGATGTTTTAACCTGCTGCATCACCGAGGCTTTCTCGCTGGGCGTCACACAGCGAGTTGTCGCTAAAATCTCCGTTGGAATTTGCTGGCAATCGTTTGCTATCACCCCACGTCGCTGTTGGTTTTCACTAACCTCAATATTAGTGCTATACGTTGCTAGTGTAATGATTGGAATAAGTAACAAAGGCACTAAAAATACAATCATCAAGGTACGTGTGTCTTGAGAAAACTCTCTAAATTCTTTGCCATAAACAGAGCGAATTATTGCTGTATTAAACATTACAAACCTCCAACTTATTCATGTAAGCCGACTCTAAACTATCCGCCGAACTTTCAAATTCCTGCATTTTTAAATCGCAAACCAATGAGCCTTGTTCAAGCATTAATACACGATTTGCAATTTGATTTGCCTCAGACATATTGTGAGTAGAAACGATAATGACCTTACCTAAATCACGAATTTGGTTAATGGTTTCGATTAATTTAAAACTCGACTCAATGTCTAAACCTGCGGTCGGCTCATCAAGCATGATCACTGGAGGGTCAATCAAAAATGTTTTTGCTAATGACACTCTTTGTTTCATCCCCGTGGATAAACTACCCACTTTTTTATCAATGAAATCTTGTAAATTAAATTGCTCTATCACTTTACCAATAGCTGCTGCACTATCTTCACGGCTTAGCTCATATAAAGTGCAGAAATAATCAAGCGTTTCAAAAACAGTGAGTTCTTTATACAAGTGCTCGGCCGGTGTTAATAACTGCACTTTACCTTGGAGCTTACCGCTTAATTCAATGGTTCCTGTTGATGGACTAATAATGCCGGCAAGTAACTTCATCAATGTTGATTTACCTGCACCATTACGCCCTAATAACGCCAGCATATCACCAGGTTGAACAGTAAAATTAACGTCTTTAACTGCCCATTTATCTCCAGTTTTTCGGGATTTAAAGCACTTGCCTACCCCTTTTGCTATTAACATGATTAGGCCTCCAACCGTTGAATATGTTGTTTTAAACTTTCATTAAAGAAATCGCTTTTACCTGTTAATTTACTGCTTAGAAAAGTCGCTTGTTGAGTGATTGGTAAACGTGACGACAGCGCTTTAACAGCTGCGGTTTTAGTGCGTGGACAAGTAACCCTTTCAGCAACGTCAGTTAACAACTGTATGGTATTTTCATTGCCGACTTCCGCAGCTATGCTCGCCAATACTGGGCCACTATTTCGGTTTATCATTCGATTAACTGTGCTGCTTTGTAAATCAAATCGATATTGATTAATACGTGGCAAATCAACACTGTCCTCCATCAAATTTAAACTAATTGAAAAAGACTTTGGTGGGATCTGGTAATGAATGTCTTTTTTGGCACGATAAAGCATTACTTTACCTTCGTGTAATCGAGATGTTTTAATGTATTTCAAATCGACTTTTTCGCCAGGCAATCCAATCACCTTGTCATGATCGTACTCGTAATATTCACTTTCATAACCAGGACCAAAGTAACCCACACTTAAAAAATTAAAGTTATGGTCATGTGGTAAATAATAAAAAAATGCCTCTGGACCGCTTTGTTGGTAAGACTTGTCAGACTCACTAGGCCAGAAACAAGCACGCATGAAAAAGCGTTTTCTTCTGCCTAACATTAACACTTGAGCACCATACAAGTTATCTTCTTGAAAGTTAGCAATTTTCTCCAATTCACTGTTGATTTTCGTCGCTAAAAAAGTGCGGTTGTTTGATAACGCTTTCATCATAGGTGCAGCAGCAGCTAAGGTGTCTTGGTCTTTCATATCAACATGCTCTTCGGCATATTCAATAAACTCTTCTAACTCAATTGCATTCTCGTTCTGTGGTAATAATTCTATAGCCATTGTAGGTCTCCTTATTGGGCTGCAAACATAGCAACGCATTTCTGTGCTGTTTGTCTTACGTCTGGGTGTGGATCTTGAGTTAACGATTGGATCATTTCTTCTCCTGCGTCGTTGTCTAACGAATACAGGCTTGTTGCGGCAGACCAGCGAACAAAATGGTCTCGATGTTGGCACAGTTTTTTGAGCACAGGTGCTGACTCTTTATGCTGCAAGCTAGCCACCATCTCAGAAAACATTTCCGCACGAGATGATGATAAGTTGGCTGCACTTAACCCTAATAGAGATAGGCTGTTCAAATCATATTCACCTACCATACGAGCCGCGCTACTGACGCTGGATACTTCGTAGTAAGTTAAGTTTTTGGTGATTTCTCTAAAATGAGTTGCGTGTAAACCTGCCTTGATTTCAACAAACTGGCCATCTTGAAGCTGAATACTTTCTTTTAATCTAACTTGTGGTGCGATATCAGACTCAGCATTTTGTTCAACACATTCGTACAAGTCTAAAATGGCCCCTTTTGCCTTAGGGAAATACATCAATAAATCTTGTGGTGACGTTTGAATTGAAAAGGTTTTGTTCTTGTTATTTGTGCGATAGTCATTAACTAAAGCACCATCAAAAAAGTAAGTGTTAAACCTAAAATATGGCGTGTTTAAGATAACCCACCCCTTTGCTCGACCATTGTTAAAGTACAGTGGCAATTGGTAAAAGTCCTCTTCTAAAAAAGCCCCTAATTCTTTATTTACAGCTTGCTCGACAAAGTCAGAAGATAACAACTTGGCAAATTGTTGCTGATATTGCCAAAAATCAAAGTCTTCAACATTTTCTAACTGCTTTAATATCGCCGCCAAAATCGGATGTTTTTTATAGGTTTGATGGAGTTCTAGTTGAAATTCACTTATATCTTGTACTGTTACTTCATTTTTCATTGTTTAATCCTGCGTATATCTAAAATTGTGTTCAAATGGTTAGCACGGGGCTTCCCCTTTAAACTCTTGTATCCATTGATCACTGCTAAGTCACTTAACTAGCAACAATATGAAAAACGTTTCATTTAGTTGCGCTATTGTTACCAACAACACTAAAGTGATTGACTTATGCTACCGATGAATAAAATCTTAGAAAACTGTTACAAATGACAGGGATATGTATCGAAATTGCGAATAAAAAGCAGAAAACAAAGAAACCGGAGAAAGTGAAGTACCTTCTCCGGGGATTGGTATTACTTCAAGTAGATACCAATTGCGATACCGATCGCAATACCAGCTAATACTGCTGCTGTTTCAGACTCTAAACGTGAACCGTATACAGAAACTGGTTGAGATAGTGATGGTAAAGTTTTCATTGTATTTTCCTCTATAAATAAATAGTTTTTGTTAATTATTCTTGTCTCACAAGACAGGATTAATTATGAGGAAAAAATAAAATTTGATAACTGATAGATCTTACAGCCTGATCATAAACACCTCTTTTAGCGATTTTTCTATCATGCCTTTTACTGGACTAATTTTACGAATAACTAAGCGCTCTCCATACAGTAAGGATTGGAAGTTAGGACGCTCATTAAAACTAATGCCATAGACCATTTTTATTGACTTTCCTTCAGCTCCCATCACTAAAAGAACCTCACCTTCCAGTGACAAGTTTGATGACTGTATTACAACTTTTTCTCCTGGGCTGAAGTCATGAGTTATAGCGTAATTTGACTGAAAAAAAATCACTTCATTTTTACTTTTTTTCACTAAATAGCCAAAAAGTTCCTGATCATCACCATGGCAGCAGTCAGGATTTTTAACAAAATAACCTTGATCTCGCGCCTGTGTTACGCCTACGTGTCGCCCTGATGAGTCTTTGAATTTTGCAATTATTTGGCCTTTGTTAAGCAACTCGCCATTGGCAACAATCTGTTCGGTATAATGTGTATTAGTAGGCAACACTATTTTATACAGACTATCTCCTGTTACTTTAATGGATGTGCCCTTAGGCACATTCTCATTTACACTAACCAAGATGAAAAGCAGTGTTATCAATAAACACATAGCAATAAATATCGCTTTAATTAGGTTTGTTTTGATTAACAAGGTTTGCATAATGCACCTATTCATCGTCAAGTATTCGTTCTTGACTGTCGACTTCAGCTTCGCTTGGATCTAAGCTAAACCTATCGAGGTACTGGGCACACATAGCATCGAGTAAATTTAGCTCACTGATCCAGGTTGATTCTTCACCTTGGATACTATTGGTCATCATCAGTTTTCCTCCTTATTTAATTAACCAGCAATTGGCCTTGCAATAAACACCTAACTATTGCCTGTTGACGATTAATACTGCCGGTTTTTTCAATACAATTTGCCAAATGAAAGTTTGCCGTGCGTTCAGAAATATTGAGAATTTGACTTATTTCCCACGAAGTTTTTCCTTCTGACGCCCATTTCATACACTCCAATTCTCGCTTGGTGATATGAGGAAGCTCTTGTTGACGGCACTTTTTGTAGGCAGCAAAGATATATGGGATGATGATGGACCAAAACCACCCTAACTGCTCAATCGCTTGGGCAGTTAAGCTCGTGCACTCAAGATCTAACCCTAAGGCAAAATAACCAGATTCATTAGTAAAGCCGCTAAACGGTATCACCAAGAAACTACAACAATCTTCTTCAGGATACTGTTCAATCAACTCTTCTTTATTGACGACTAATGGCAGTCCTTTTTCGTCAAGACGACTCAATTTACTTTGCGTTGCAGAAACTACCCAATCTGGAATGCTGCCAAAGGTGTCTAGTTCTCTGCAAGTAGGCGATTTAATAACGTTTACGATAAATCCTGACCACAAATACATTTTGCCTTCACCAATGGAGCGAATAAATTCATTAAGTTTTTGTTGAGAATTTATTTGCTGAGCATTTCTAATCAACCACTCTATAGTTTTCATCTAGTTATCACCTCTCTGGATGTTTAAAAACTGCGCTATGCATAAATTAAGTGCGTGTTTCAAACCAACGACTTTTTAAATGTCCTGAGTAAACCCACGTTATTTAAAGACATAACTGAGGCGCTAATCGACAAACCACTTTTAGCACTGTGCTCTCGTCTGTTGTGGTTTCAGAAGTTGAAAGTGGCTTAACATTTTCCATTGCAACAGAAGTAGTGGAAAAACATGTTGTACAAAAAACGATTAATAAAGTGTTAAGTGAAATATTTTTAAATGTTTTAGTTGCTGAATTGTTCATTTTATTTTCCTTCCATTTTTTATGGCTAAATTGCCAGTAGTTAATGTTGAGTCTAAGCTCGGTGCTCAACAGTTAAGCTCAGTTTGGGAGGCAATTAGTGGTTTTGAAATAACCAAGCAGTGACTATTTATTGATTTGTTTGTGATGTGGGTAAAAGCCAGTTGGTAATATCTTGGTTGCAGGTATAGTCACAGTTTAGTCACAAAATAAACCACTGTATTTTATGTGTTTTTAATAAACAATTTAATTTACCTAACGATTGATTTGTTCAAAAGACATACTCAAAATGAGTTTCTAAAGAGAAAAAAATGTCAGTGTTTTTATTAAATTTTAAAAACAAGAAATGACAGCACACGAGATTTTCTAACCTTAATTTTACGGTCACATTTAAGTAGCAGTTTTTTGTCAATTGATGTCAAAACTATCGAAGCTTTATGCCTTATCTATGCATTGAAGTGCTATTTTGAGCTTAATTCAATTTCACAGATAGTTACGACTAACCACCCAAGAGATAGATTTTTACAGTTATTTATGCTCACTAACCTCATTTTACGAATTGACCTGCTCTTTTTAAACCTTGTCTAAATCAATGTTGACGTAACTCAACGTTGTCGCGCTGAGTTGGTTTATTGTGCTAACAACAAATTGTTTTAGTTAGCAGGAAGTTGAATGAGAAAATAAGTAGAATTGCTGAACACATATTGGACAAGCTGCAATGATATAATTCACATCCCCTTAAGCTTGGTAGTGCTTAAAAATGAGTTAAATATTAAAAATTGCGTAAAGTAAGAAAGTGAATACCTTAACAAGCTTTAAACTTGGTATTATTGTTTTAACCTAATCGCCACTATTTTAGAGTCTGGCAGTTGTTGACTTTGTAAAATTGCTTTGCGTCCTTCATTGTTAAGATCAAAGCTTGATGAGACCAATGATGAATCAAAATTTAAATTGTATCCTTCACCTGACACTAAGTTTTTTGCAAAAAATTGCGCTGTAATACCGTCGTGAATGCTCCAATACAATACGTCACCACGAACAAACCATGTGGAGCGTTTATCTATCATGATTTCAATACCTAGAAACTTCGCTTCACTTGTTTTATCTGACTTGCTATATACTTTGCCTTTCTCATCCCTAAGCAAATAGCCATTATTGTATTCCAGAGCAGAATAATAGCCCTCAAAAAGTTTATATTGTTGGCCTGAGACCAAATCAATATTTTGAATAGTCCACCCGTCGTTAGTACGCTCACCAAACATAATATTTTTTCCAGATTGGCCAAATGTCGCCTCTGTAGCCAATAGCCGATCACCACTGTGAATGTATTCAAGTTGTTGTTCATTACAATGTAATATTGCCAACAAGCCGTCTAAAAAAAGTAGCACTTGATCACCACTTCGGGAAATTGACTGTAAACTAATCGGAAGTTTAGAGCTAAATATTGTCGTTTTTGACTCATTACTCATTTCTTGGCTCAATAAGCTGTAGGTGTTCCCTTCTTTTCTGAGCAAGATATATTTACCGCTTTCTCCTGCAAATTTCACATCTACAATATCGTCAGCAATTCCAGTTAATACTTTTTTGTTACTGATATGCATAGAAGGAAAATCAACCTCGATAAAGAGATTGTTTTTGTCTCCTTCAGTAAGCGCAATTACTTCGCCTGCCGACGTGATATCTATGGAGTTTAGTACCACCTCATCTGGTTTTTGAACAACGGTTCTACTACCTGTCTCGATATTTAGACGCGTTAAAGAAAGTTTGTCTAAAAGCAGTATTTCATTTTTATTGAGCCACTCAACTGATAACAGAGGGGCTTCGTGGAAAAAGCGCTGTTTTACTTTGTGTAACTTGGCATCAATGAGCGATATTTTTTGTTCTACATCACCCACTATACTCACGATGGCTAATGTTGCTCCATCATTCGACATGGAAATTCGGTAATCATGAGATTCATTTTGGTAACCTGAAGTTATTTCACTTATTGATAACGTGTTTAAATCTAAATAAAACACCTGGCTATTTGCTGATTTACTTCTCATTCCGGTAAAGTAAATCCCTGATTCATCAGGTGTTAGAGCAAAGTCAGCCAAAAAATAATAATCACTAATCAAACTCTTTTTATCAATGATTTTATGTTGTTCATCAAACGCAATGGTACTTAGTGAAGCATTACCGATGGACAAATTTATATAATAAAGACGCTGGTTGTTAGGTGAAAACTCCACCCGAATAATGTTATCTTCATTAATGGTAAGCTGCTTAGTTACTCGTGTGTTTAGATTAGAAAGAAACAACTGAAAACCTTGGAAGCCTAGGTTTTTTCCAGCAAAAACCAACCAGTGACCATCATCACTTTTTGACAAATCAGTTTTTTCACCATGAAAAGTCAGTAAAGGCGAAGACAAAAAGCTAGGTGGATGGGTTGTATCCAATTCAGCCGTCTGTGCATATCGTTCGATTACAAACCTGACTCCAGTAAACGCTAAAAAAATAATGACAATCCCCACCACTAGCAGCAAAGGGATATTAAATACTTTTTTAATTGTTTCAGGACTTAGATGGGCTGACTCTACACGCAATAATTTTGCGTTAAATTTGTATCCTCGCTTATGAGCAGACTTTATGTAAGGTTCATCATTTTCATTATGCCCCAAACATGCTCTCAACTTACTAATCGCTCGTCTCACTGCCGCGTCACTTACAACTCGACCTTTCCACACTTCATTGTGCAACTCTTCAGTGAGAATATATCGGCTATCGTTTTTAATCAGGAAATGCAGTAACTCAAGTACTTGAGGCTCTACGGACAACTCTTCCCCATTTTTCATTAAAATAAGGCAACTAGAGTTAAACACAAACTCACCAAAATGAAATTCTTCATTAAGGTAAACTTCACTTTTTGGCGCTGTAACCACGAAACTGCTATCAGGCATATTTTAGTTATAATCCTTATTTTTCATTTGTTACACAGCGCCTATTTCTTTAAATTAAAAAGAAACATCCATAAGAAACATTTTGTAACACAGGTTTTGATTATGGCAAATAAATGTGAAAACCGAAACTTAGCATTAAATAGATTTTCATTATGGAATTATTATCGAGTAGATATTTTCACCAATTTTTAAGGTTTAGCGAATAAAAAAGCCCTACTGAAAAACAGCAGGGCTTGAATTGTTGGGTTACCCCATTAAACAAAAGATGAGATTAATTATTCCCATTCAATTGTTGCTGGTGGCTTACCTGAAATGTCATATACCACACGTGATATGCCATCAATTTCGTTAATAATACGGTTAGACACTAAACCTAAGAAGTCATACGGTAAATGTGCCCAATGTGCTGTCATAAAGTCGATAGTTTCAACTGCTCGCAAACTAACAACCCAGTCATATTTGCGACCATCGCCCATAACACCTACTGAGCGTACCGGTAAGAATACGGTAAACGCTTGGCTTGTTTTGTGATACAGGTCGTGCTTGTGTAATTCTTCAATAAAGATTGCATCGGCACGGCGTAATAAGTCAGCATATTCTTTTTTCACTTCCCCCAAGATACGAACACCTAAACCAGGGCCCGGGAAAGGGTGGCGGTACAACATGTCGTAAGGTAAGCCTAATTCTAAACCAATTTTGCGAACTTCGTCTTTAAATAATTCACGTAAAGGCTCAACTAAACCAAGTTCCATGTCTTCTGGTAAGCCACCTACGTTGTGGTGAGACTTGATAACATGCGCTTTACCTGTTTTAGACGCAGCTGATTCGATAACGTCAGGGTAAATTGTACCTTGTGCTAACCATTTAGCATTTTCACGCTTGCTAGCTTCTTCGTCGAATACTTCAACAAAAACGTTACCAATAATTTTACGTTTTGCTTCCGGATCTGCTTCACCTTTCAAACGATCTAAGAATCTATCTTCAGCGTTAACATGAACAATGTTTAAACCAAAATGATCACCAAACATGTCCATTACCTGTTGACCTTCGTTTAAACGCAATAAGCCGTTATCAACAAAAACGCAGGTTAACTTGTCACCAATTGCGCGATGAATAAGCATGGCAACTACTGATGAATCTACACCACCTGACAGACCAAGGATAACTTCATCATCACCAACTTGTTCTTTAATTTTTTCAATAGCATCGTCAATAATAGAGCTTGGTGTCCATAGTTTTTCACAACCACAAATATCAACAACAAAGTGCTCTAAAATACGTGTACCCTGTTTTGTGTGAGTTACTTCTGGGTGGAATTGAACACCGTAGAATTTTTTCTCATCATTAGCCATTGCTGCATAGGCACAACTTGGTGTTTGAGCAATAGTTGTGAAGCCTTGTGGAATCGCTGAAACTTTATCGCCATGGCTCATCCAAACATCTAGCATCGCATTGCCGTTGCCATTGATGTGATCTTCAATGTTTTTGAACAGCTCTGATTTAGCGATAACTTCAACCGCTGCATAACCAAACTCTTTGTGTTCTGAGCCTTGAACAGCGCCACCTAATTGTTCCGCCATCGTTTGCATACCATAACAAATACCTAAAACAGGGATACCTGCATTAAATACGTATTCTGGAGCACGTGGAGAGCCCGCTTCAGTTACTGATTCAGGGCCACCCGCTAAAATGATACCTGTTGGGTTAAACTCTTTAATTTGCTCTTCGGTAACATCCCAAGCCCACAGCTCACAATAAACACCAATTTCACGGACACGACGTGCAATAAGCTGAGTGTATTGAGAGCCAAAATCTAAAATCAGGACTCGTGAATCATGGATATCTTTGGTCATATCAAAACCTTATATAAATTTAAAAATAACAGGCTGATTAAAATCAGCCTGAAAATATTCATTTGTTGAACTACTTGTAAAAACATTCTAGTTCAAATTCGTCAACACGTTATTAGGGTTAAAGGTATACGCCTTTATTAGCCCATTCTGTAGTTTGGCGCTTCTTTGGTAATTGTCACGTCATGTACGTGAGACTCACCCATACCAGCAGCAGTTATCTTCATAAACTGTGGTTTAGTGCGCATTTCTTCAATATTGGCACTTCCTGTTAACCCCATAGAAGAACGTAATCCACCCATTTGTTGGTGAATGATAGCCGAAACAGGGCCTTTGTACGCTACGCGGCCTTCAATACCTTCAGGTACAAGCTTGTCAGCTTCTCCATCAGTCTTTTGGAAGTAGCGATCACTTGAGCCTTCTTTTTGAGCCATTGCACCTAAAGAGCCCATACCACGATACGATTTGTAGTAACGACCTTGGTAAAGTTCAACTTCACCTGGAGATTCCTCTGTACCTGCTAACATAGAGCCAACCATAACACAGTGTGCACCTGCGACTAAGGCTTTTGCGATATCACCAGAAAAACGTATACCACCATCAGCAATAACTGGAATACCAGTTCCTTGCAGCGCTTCAACGGCATTTGAAATAGCCGTCAATTGTGGAACACCAACACCAGTAACGATACGCGTTGTACAAATAGAACCAGGACCAATACCCACTTTCACCGCATCAACACCAGCATCAGCTAATGCTTTTGCACCAGCGCCTGTAGCAACATTACCGGCAACGATTTGTAAGTCAGGGTATTTAGCGCGAGTTTCTTTTACTCGATCTAATACGCCTTGTGAGTGACCGTGCGATGTATCTATTAATAAAACGTCAACACCTGCTGCAACTAGTGCATCAATGCGCTCATCTGTACCAGCACCAACACCTACGGCAGCACCAACACGTAAACGACCAAACTCGTCTTTACATGCGTTTGGTTTACGTTCTGCTTTTTGATAATCTTTAACAGTGATTAAGCCTTTTAGTTTGAAGGCATCATCAACCATTAAAATTTTCTCAATGCGATGCTCGTGCATTAATCCTAAAATTTGCTCGCGTTGTGCACCTTCTTTAACTGTGACTAAACGCTCTTTGCCAGTCATCAATTTAGACACTGGTTTTGTTAAGTCAGATTCAAACCTTAAATCACGACCAGTAATAATACCAACTAGGTTATTTTGGGCATCAACAACCGGGAAACCAGAAAAGCCTAATTCATCAGCTAGAGCCATTACTGATTCAATAGAAGCGTCAGGACTTACTGTTACCGGATCGGTAACAATACCACTCTCGTATTTTTTCACTTTAGACACTTCTTTTGCTTGTTCTGCAATCGTCATGTTTTTGTGAATAAAACCAATACCACCTTCTTTCGCTAAAGTGATAGCCAAACGTGATTCAGTTACTGTGTCCATAGACGCAGATACCATAGGTACGTTTAAGTCAATTTTTCGAGTAAGTTTAGTTTTCAGGTCGGCGGTATGAGGCAGTACCGTAGAATGGGCTGGTACTAGTAAAACATCGTCAAAGGTTAGTGCTTCTTGAGCAATTCGTAGCATCGCAACATCTCTCTAAATAGTGTGGTTAGGGAGGAAATATTGCGGCAGAATTTTAACCGTTTTCCAGATTGAGGTAAACTTAATTTTTACTATTTTCATAAAAAATTTATAATGGTGGCACGAAACTTTCTTAAACCTGCATTTTTAACCTTATGAGTCGACAATTTATCCTGCAAGTAAGTGAGTTAACCAAAAAAGTAAAATTCCTATTGGAAAGCGAATTACACACGGTTTGGTTAACTGGTGAAATATCAAATTTTGTCGCCGCCAGTTCAGGCCATTGGTATTTATCATTGAAAGATAATAAAGCACAAGTAAGGTGCGCCATGTTCAAAGGTAATAACCAAAGGGTACGTATCAGGCCACAAAATGGTCAGCAAGTTTTAGTACGTGCAAGAGTGTCTTTATATGAGCCGCGTGGTGACTTTCAGCTTATCATTGAACAAATGGAAGATGCTGGTGAAGGTTTATTACGTCAACAATATGAACAACTTAAAACCAAACTTAATGCCCTTGGCTATTTTAATTTAGATCATAAAAAACCACTGCCTAAAACCATAAATACTATAGGTGTTGTTACCTCACCTACTGGGGCAGCGATTAAAGATATTTTGTCCGTATTAAAGCGCAGAAACCCACACACTAAAGTCATCATTTATCCTGCACTGGTGCAAGGTGAAACCGCCAAAAATGAGATCGCACATGCGATAACTATCGCCAATATCAGACAAGAAGTTGACGTGCTAATTGTTGGCCGTGGCGGCGGCTCTCTAGAAGACTTGTGGGCATTTAATGAAGAGGTGGTTGTAAATGCAATATACCAGAGCCATTTACCCGTTATCAGTGCCGTAGGTCATGAAATTGATACCACACTAGCCGACTTTGTCGCCGATGTTCGAGCCGCTACCCCGTCTGCAGCTGCTGAGCTCGCTTCAAATGATATGCAAGAAGTACAACATCAGCTTTTGCAATTAAATCGACGTTTACATGCTAATTATGTGCGAGGTTTAGATAAACAAAAACAAAAGTTAGCTCACTTAACACATCGTTTGTCACAAGAGCACCCCGAGCAACAATTGCAAACACAACAGCAAAGAGCGGACGATTTAGCGATCAGGCTAAATAAAGTCATACAACATAAAATTCAAGTAAATCAGCAACTACCAACTTATCTCACAAAACGATTACTTAACGTTTCACCGATAAATAACATCAATAACCTTGCTCAAACAAGACAACAGTTAGAGCAGAAATTGCTTAAGCTAATGCAAAACAACATACAGCGACAACAGCAGAACTTTGTTCACCTATTGGAACAACTACAAATAGTTAGCCCATTGGCAACAATCGCACGCGGATACGGTGTTATTAGGCAGGACAAACAAATAGTTAAATCAATTAAGCAAGTTACTACAGGTGATGCGATTAATATTCAATTAAGCGACGGTCATATTCATGCCAATGTACTTGAGGTTGAGGAGCAACATACAAGTTAGAATGAATTATGCCTCAAGCGTAATAATATGATGCAATAATTTAATGGTACTTTCTCGTTGACTGTCATCAAACTTGACTCCCAGCGAGATACCGTTACTCACGTTTTTTTCGCTGCAAATAAGCCCTGATAGCTTTAAGTTCTCTAATTCTTGAAAGTCTTCAATATAAATGTCGAGCGATTTATCGTTGACTAACTTTAGTTCTTCACCGTTTTCAATAAACAACTGACAACCGGTTAATGACAAGTCAGTGATATGACCACGCCAATATTTATTTTCTACTCGAGTTTTTGAGACAATATCTGTATCGATGCGAATTGCACTACGTAAGCTTTGCATGCTCAACGTTTTGGGAAAATCCAATACCATGATTTTAGATGGGATTTGAAGAGTTTGTTTTATTGTTGAAACAAAGGCAGCTACAGCACCTTCATGACCTTCAATAATACCCCGCACTGTAACAGCTGCGCCTTGGGTAATAAACTGGCCAAACTTGCTAATTTTACCTGAGTCAGGAAATTGAATTAACACATATTGTTTGGGTAAATAGCCAATAAAAATGGTTCGAAACTTAGCTTTTTGACCCGCTGGCGTCGAAATATCAATGGTGACAATCGAGCCTGCTTGCATCAAACCTAAATTTCGATTTAGTCGTTGAATGGTATCAATTTTAACGGGCGACGTTGGCATATCTTAGTTCTTTCTATAAATCCATTTATTAAACTAGCTAAAAACCATTGTATTTGCAATGTGTTATACCCATCGCCCTTTAATACATAGCATTAATCGGCTTTATTATAACCTTGAGTTTTACGGGCCAACTTCTTCTGCTCGGTAAAAGAAAGCTTCTTTTTGCCGGCAAATGGGTTGCTAGTCTCTCTAAACTCAATCTTAATTGGCGTGCCCATCACCTTTAACGACTTGCGATAATAATTCATCAAATAGCGTTTATATGAAGGCGGTAAATGTTTAGTTTGGTTACCGTGAATAACGATGATTGGCGGGTTATATCCACCAGCATGAGCATATTTTAGTTTAATACGGCGACCGTTGTGCATTGGTGGCTGATGATCAAAAACTGCCATATCCAATATCTTGGTCACCATAGAAGTAGAGATACGTTTAGTTGCCGAAACAAACGCCTCTTCAACAGATTCATACAAGTGACCTACACCAGTACCATGCAATGCAGAAATAAAATGAACTCTGGCAAAGTCAATAAAGCCTAATCGGCGATCCATTTCTTTGTGAATACGGTCTTTACACGATTCATCCAGTCCGTCCCACTTGTTAACCGCAACAACCAAGGAACGCCCTGCTTCTAAAATAAAGCCCAATAAGCTTAAATCCTGATCGGTAATACCTTCTTGAGCATCGATCACTAATAAACACACGTTAGCGTCTTCAATGGCGCGTAGTGTTTTTATAACGGAATATTTCTCAACGATATCAGTAACATTTTTACGACGGCGAATACCAGCAGTATCAATTAAGGTATATTCGCGACCGTTTCGTTCCATCGGAATATAAACACTATCACGTGTTGTTCCAGGCATGTCGTAAACAACTACTCTATCTTCGCCTAGAATACGGTTTGTTAACGTTGATTTACCAACATTTGGTTTACCAATAATAGCTAGCTTTATTTTGTCGTCTTCTTCTGGGGAAAGTTCAGCAAGCTCTTCTTCCGTTAATTCAACTTCTTCACCTTCAACTTTTTCTTGGCCAAGCGCTTCAATATGTGGCGTTAGTGCTAACGTTAACAATTGTGTGACACCACGACCATGAGCTGCCGCTATTTGATGTACTTCACCCAATGCTAATTGATAAAACTCAGCAATGGCTGAGTCGGCATCAATGCCATCAATTTTATTAGCGACTAAAAAGACTTTTTTATTTTGCTTACGAAGGTAATCGGCTATGCCTTGATCTGCAGACGTTAATCCCGCTCGAGCATCAACTAGAAATAAAACAGCGTCAGCCTCTTGAATAGCCATCAAAGACTGCTCAGCCATCAGGGCATCAATACCTTCTTCATTGCCATGAATACCACCAGTATCAATGACAATAAAAGGATGTTCTTCTACTTCTGCCTGGCCATACTGGCGATCGCGAGTTAATCCTGGATAATCGGCAACTAGAGCATCTCGGCTGCGAGTTAAGCGATTAAATAGGGTTGATTTTCCTACATTGGGGCGGCCTACTAGGGCTACGACAGGAAGCATGATTACCTCAAATAATTTTCTTTAAAAAAACAACAACGGCCCTACAACATATTGCAGAGCCGCTTTTATTTTAGCACTTAATTAACTATGGCGTTTTAATTGCCTGTAAGTCGCCATCTCTAGATTGCACATACAAAATGCCATCTTCAACAACAGGTGTGCTAAAAATACCGCTACCATCAACTTCATGACGAGCGACAAAATCTCCGGTTGCTGCATCTAACCAGTGTAAATAACCTTCAAAGTCACCAACAACAACGTAGTTCCCAACAACAGCTGGGCCAGTAACGTTACGATTTGTTAACGATAACTGACTCCACTTTTCAAGACCATTTACACGATCAATCGCATAAACGTGGCCTTTTACATCAGTTAAATAAATGGTGTTTCCATCAATACTGATTTGACGGTACGATGAGTATTGGCGTTTCCATAAAATACGGCCAGTGCGAAGATCAATTGCAGCTAAGTTACCACGGGCAGATACTGAATATACTTTATCGCCGTATATCACTGGTCTTGAATCGATATCGATAACACGATCTAGTTCAGTTGACCCTGTAGGCTCACCTACCTCAACAGTCCAGCCTTGTTGACCATTTTCAATCAAATAAACCGTTAACTGGCCATCAGGAGAACCGATAACAGCACCACCAGCGGCAAGAGAAGGCGAACTAACACCACGCAAAGTAAGTGCAGGAACTTCTTGCTCTACTTGCCACAATTCTTCACCTGTTGAAGCATTAAATGCTTTAACGATGCCAGATGCAGTATTTACAACAAGCACACCAGCATCGAAGCCTGGAGCAGAAATCACTTCACCTTTAACTTTTTCTTGCCAAACCAGCTCACCAGTTTCTGCATCTAAGGCAAAAACTTCACCGTTTTCACTGCCAATATACACTCGGTTAATTGCAGCAATTGGGCCACCGTTTAAGTAGGCCGGCTTACGGCTTGAGAAAAAACCACCCTCTTCGTCAGCTTTACTTAAATCTGTGTGCCACAACTTTTTACCTGTTACCGGATCAAAAGCGTACACATCGCCGTCACGGCTGGCAGAAAACACTTTGTTATATGCAACAAATGGTTTAAGTCTTGAAAAGTATTTACTTACGCCGTCTCCAACGCTTTCTTCCCACATCACTTTAGCTTCAAATTTTTCCGTGATTTCGGTAAGTTCTACTGGTTCTGTTTCGTCAATATCATCGTCAGTTGAAGAACAAGCCATCAGTCCTGTTAACAAACAAGCAAGCAGAAGCTTTTTTTTATTAAATGTACGTTCTAGTTTTAGCACTTACTGCTCCAAATTCTATTTAGCAAAGCAATTAAATAGTGTTACTTAGTTAACACCACGGTTTCAGCTAGGTCGTCTAGTTTCATTTGTAAAACAGGGTTTCCTGCTTGACCAGACGCATCAATAGCTGCTTGATAAGCTGCACGTGCTTTATCTTGATTACCCTGTTTTAAGTAAGCATCACCTTTAATTTCTTCAATGCTTGCTTTGTATGATTCAGGTAGCGTTGCAGACAAAGTAGCAATCGCCGCGTCATATTGTTCAGTTTGCACTTGAACTTTAGCTAAACGCAGGGTCGCCAACGCTTTAATGCCTTTGTCATTGGTTTTTTCAATAGCTGTGTTTAGGTACTTTTCTACTTGAGCCCAATCTTTGTGCTCAGCAGAATCTTTAGCAAGCGCTAAAGCCGTTAAGCCTGCATAGTTTGACTCTGGATTTGCCTTGATGAATTCGTTGCCTTTATTTTGAAAAGACTCATCGCCTTCACCTGCTAACTCAAGAACTTGCTGATAACCATCAGAAGTGGTCATTTCCTCTGCGAGTTTGTTTTGGTTGTAGTAACCATATGCAATAAAACCACCTAAACCCAGCACTAATCCAGTAATAATTGCATTACCGTATTCTTGCCAAATCTTTTTAATCTGTTCTACTTGTTCTTCTTCTGTTTGATGTATATCCACAACACTTCCTTAAACTAAATTCGTTAATAAAGCAGGTATTTCGTTAATACCCACTTGTTGTTGTTCTTGTTGGCCACGCAAATATTTAATGGTAACCACTTGGTTAGCGATTTCATCTTCGCCAATAATAATGGCAATCTGAGCACCTGATTTGTCAGCTCGCTTCATTTGTTTCTTCATGTTGCCACCACCACAATGCGTTTGGATGCGTGTTTGTGGCACTTGATCTCTCCAAAGCTCAGCTAATGCAGTAGCTTTAATATCTACACCATCACCCAAACTAATGACATACGCATCAACTTGAGGGCGAATGCCTTCTAGTTTGTCTAAGCTTGTTAACATGAGTACTAAGCGTTCAATACCCAAGGCAAATCCAAATGCTGGTGTTGCTTTACCACCTAGCTGCTCTACTAAACCGTCGTAGCGACCACCGGCACATACCGTACCTTGTGCACCTAAACTGTCTGTTGTCCATTCAAACACAGTACGGTTGTAATAGTCTAAACCTCTAACTAGTTTATCGTTTATTACGTATTTTATACCAGCGGCATCTAACCTAGCTAAAACTTGCTCAAAATGTGTTTTTGACTCTTCACCAAGATAATCCATTAGCTTTGGCGCACCAACTAGTGCTTGTTGCACTTCTGGATTTTTACTATCAAGCACACGCAATGGATTGGTATGCATACGACGTTTTGAGTCTTCATCTAACAAGGCTTCTTTTTCGGTCAAAAACTCGACCAAGGCATTGCGATAAGTCGCACGTTCTTCATTAGAACCCAATGAATTAAGCTCTAGTGTGACAAATTCTGCGATGCCAAGTTCCTTCCAAAGTCTTGCTGATAGTGAAATAATTTCAGCATCTATGTCTGGTGTAGCAAAACCAAAGGCTTCGATACCAAATTGGTGAAACTGACGATAACGACCTTTTTGTGGTCTTTCATGGCGAAACATCGGCCCCATGTACCACAAACGTTGCTCTTGGTTGTAAAGTAAACCATGCTGATTGCCCGCTCTTACACAGCTTGCTGTGCCTTCAGGGCGCAAAGTTAAACTGTCACCATTTCTGTCATCAAAGGTATACATTTCTTTTTCAACGATGTCAGTGACTTCACCAATAGAACGTTTAAAAAGTGCAGTAGATTCAACGATTGGCATACGAATTTCAGCAAAGCCATAATTGCTGGCTACTTTACGTAATGTTGCTTCAACTTTTTGCCAAATATTGGTTTCAGAAGGAAGGCAATCGTTCATGCCGCGAATTGCTTGAATTGTTTTACTCACCTAAAAGGTTCTCTCTTTTTGCCAGAAATGTATAAAATGCAGCGCGCATTATAGGCAGTTTGCCTAAAAACGTAAACTAGCTGCTACTACTCGGTTATTTCTTTAAAGTCTATTTGGTTTGCTTTATCCATCAGTTTTGCTTTTGCTCGAATACGAGCTTCAAGTTGATCAACCAAATTATTATTATCAAACCTTTCTTTTTGACGAATGCCGTCTAGATAAAAGCCGCTTTTTTTACTGCTGCCCGTTAAACCAAGATCAGACACTTCAGCTTCACCTGGCCCATTAACAATACAGCCAATAATCGAAACATCCATCGGTGTCATAATATCTTCAACACGCTGCTCTAATTCATTGACTGTGCTAATCACATCAAACTCTTGGCGTGAACAGCTTGGGCAAGCAATAAAGTTAATACCACGGCTTCTCAATTTAAGCGATTTTAAAATATCGAAACCCACTTTAACTTCTTCAACAGGATCGGCAGCTAATGAAACACGTAATGTATCGCCTATACCTTCTGATAACAACAAGCCTAATCCTACAGATGATTTAACAGAGCCAGAGCGTAAACCACCCGCTTCTGTTATTCCTAAGTGCAATGGGTTATCTATTTGTTTAGCCAATAAACGATATGAGCCAACTGCTAAAAATACATCTGACGCTTTAACACTGACTTTAAAGTCGTGAAAATTAAGACGATCGAGAATATCTACATGACGCATCGCTGATTCTAACAAGGCTTCTGGTGTAGGCTCGGTATACTTTTCTTGAATGTCTTTTTCTAACGAGCCACCGTTAACGCCAATTCGAATGGGAATACCTTTATCTCGAGCAGAAGCGACAACAGCTCTTACGCGATCTTCTCGGCCAATGTTACCTGGGTTAATTCGCAAACAGTCAGCACCATATTCAGCGACTTTTAAAGCAATACGATAATCAAAATGAATATCAGTGACCAAAGGCACAGATACTTGCTTTTTAATTTCTTTAAATGCTTCTGCAGCATCCATCGTAGGCACACTAACTCGTACAATATCAGCGCCAACAGCTTCAAGTGCTTTAATTTGTGCAACGGTTGCCGCAACATCTGTTGTTAACGTATTGGTCATTGACTGAACAGCAATAGGCGCATCGCCACCTACAGGTACATTACCAACCATTATCTGGCGTGATTTTCGGCGAATGATAGGAGATTCTTTAAACATGATAATTCGCTCTTAATTAATTATCTGCATTAAGCGGCAAGGTGAATTTTGCAATATTACCGCGGTTAAACTGAGACATATCAATCGCCTCACCTGCATAGTTTATACTGACCAATTCCGGCTTACCTAATGTTACGGTAAAAGGTGCCTGTCCTGAAATGTCCATGACGTAGCCGCCTTTTTTAATTCCCCAAGCAACACGCTCACCTGTTGCATCATAAATATTGACCCAACAGTCACCAGAGAAGGTAAATTTAACATGAGTAATATTTGCAGTGGTGTCTAATGAGTTTTGGTCACTTGGTGTTTGTTCAGTGTTAGTTGTCACATCTGTGGGAGTTTTATCAGACATAGCCTGACTAACGCCTTGGCGCTCAAGTTCAGTTTGAACAGGTTTTAAGTCATCCTTGTTTGCGTTAGTTGCCTCGATATCCTGCTCTAGCTTGACCTGTGCAGAAGATTGCTCATTTAATGGAGCGATAACTTGGTCATCATTAGCAGTTGTTTTAACTTCAGACGCTAATACTAGGTTTTCATCTTGCTCATTAGCAGCAGTAGTCTCGCTTTGTGTTGCAACAGGCTCTGTCACGCTATTATTTTTTGCATCTTGCACCCACCAAACAACACTAGAACCTATTAAAATCGCCAAAATCAGATAGCTGATCCACATTAGCAGGCTATTTTGTGCTTGTTTTTCAGTTTCCTTTGAAAAACTCTGCATTTTAGTGCCCTGTTTATTGGCGACATTAAGTGCTTCATAACTCGCTAAAATGTCTTGTTCTTTAACTTCAACTAACTTAGCGTAGTTTTTTAAGTAACCACGATTAAATGTATCTGGCAAAGAAGTATCGAATACATCCTTTTCAATATTACTCACTAAACTAGCCCTAAAATTAAGTCGCTCAGCAACATCTTGCTGGCTTAAACCTAATTTTTGACGGGCAACTGATAATATCTGCCCTGGGCCGACAAATTCTACTTCTTCAGGAATATCGTTTAAATTGCTTTCTTGCGTCATTAATAGTTTCTACTGTTCATTTATTTCACTGGATGGCGCAGCTAAGTAGATGATATCACCCACTTTTATCGTTCCTGTTCGTGAAATACTATTCCAGCGCTCTATTGCTTTCATTTGAATGTTATATGTACGTGAAATTGAAAATAAAGTTTCACCCGCTTTAACAATATGGTGAGCTCTTGGCTCTTCTGGTTTTAGCGTTTGCGTAGGCTTAACATTTGTAACTGTTGCCTTTTGCTGCGGTTTACTTTTTTCAACTTGACCTGATGATGATGGAGATAACTTAACAACCCGCTTGTTAGTACTAACAGTCGTTTGCTGTGTTGATTGGTAAAGTTTTGCTAATTCATCAGCTTCAATTACGTCAAGTTCATTCAATAAATATTGTCTAGCTTCAAAAGAGTTCGGAAACATTTTCACCAACATCGCGCCATAGTTTTTTGCGATTCGTTGATTGTTTTGTTTTTCATATATTTTGTATGCTAAGGCTAACGCTTGCGAAGAAAATCGACGCGTCGATTTTTCATATCGCTTTAAATACACTTGCGCGTCTTCATAATTTGCCTTGGCATATTGTAAGCGCATCATTTGTAATAAACTCGATGCACTTGTTGGGCTGTGTTGAATTGATTTATCTAGATAATGCTCAGCTTTGTCAAAATTATTAGCTTTGAGCTGACACAAGGCTAAATTTTCATAACTTTTTGCCACCAGTAAATAAGCTGGCACCGCAATAGCTTTTAAAAATTGCTTTTCCGCTTTGTCATACTTTTCTTGCTTACACAGAAACACACCATAATTATTGAGTGTATCTGCATCTTTTGCATTTAAAGTTAATGCTTTATCAAACGCCTGTGTTGCTAATTCAGGTTCGCCAACAACATCATAATAATGTGCAAATGCGGTATACACTTGCACAAGATTAGGCGCAAAGCGTTTTGCTTTTTCTAAATTTAATTTAGCCTGAGTGGTGTTACCCATCTTTAGATAGCCTAACCCCAAAGAAATTCGTGTCATAGCAATTTCATTATTGCTAGACTCATTTTTAATCACAGGAGTCGTTTTATCATTTTCGTATGTTTGCGTAACACAACCCGTCAACGCAAACGCCATCAACAATAAACCTGTTTTTTTTAAGCTCAATTCCATGGCAACTTTAGGTGGCTAATTTTCTATCAGACTATTTTTACTGAAATTTGTTCAGGTTTCACCTGTTTTTTTTGTTCTGCGATTACCGACGTTCGTTTTGTACGATCCAATACATCACCCGCCAACTGACCGCATGCAGCATCTATGTCATCACCTCGTGTTCTGCGAGTGATAACAGTAAAGCCATAACTTTGTAACACTTTATCAAAGCGATCAATTCTAGAATTACTTGAGCGTAAGTAAGGAGAACCAGGGTATGGGTTAAACGGGATCAAGTTGATCTTGCTAGGCGTATCTTTTAACGCATGTGCAAGTTGATGTGCATGATCTGTTGAGTCATTAACTTCTTGAATCATAACATACTCAACGGTTACTGCTTTTTGCGCCTTTGAACCATCAATGTAGCGTCGTGACGCCGCCAGAAATTCTTGCAACGGATATTTTTTGTTAATTGGTACCAAAACATCACGCAGTTCGTCATTTGGCGCATGAACAGAAATAGCTAATGCACAGTCAATTTTTTCTTTCAGCATATCAAGTGCAGGAACAACACCAGAGGTACTTACCGTCACACGACGCTTTGATAAACCGTAACCAAGATCGTTTAACATATTGTCAAGCGCCGGGATCAGGTTTTTCATGTTTAGCAAAGGTTCACCCATGCCCATCATCACAATGTTAGTAATTGGTCGCTTACCAGCAATACGAGTAGCACCAATATCATTAGCAACTCGCCACACCTGACCAATAATCTCTGAAACCGATAGGTTGCGGTTAAAGCCCTGCTGAGCAGTAGAACAGAAACTACACTCTAAAGCACAACCAACCTGTGAAGATACACAAAGTGTTGCACGATTATTTTCAGGGATCCAAACTGTTTCAACTTCTTGGCCACCTTCTAGCTTAAGTGCATATTTAATCGTGCCATCTGACGATACCTGCTTTTTCGAAATCTCTGGCGCTTTGATCTCACAACGTCTAGCTAATTTTTCTCGTAGCTTTTTGTTGAGGTTAGTCATTTGCTCAAAGTCGTCATAACCAAAATGATACATCCACTTCATGACTTGGTCAGCACGAAATGGCTTTTCACCAATTGATGCAAAAAACTCTCTTAACCCTTGATGGTCAAAGTTTAATAAGTTGATCTTGCTAATCGGCGGACTTACGACTTGTGCTTGGTCACTCATGTTCAAACAACTCTCAATACTACAAAAATTAAAGGGCGCAAATTGTACACTTTTTCACCAAGTGTGACAATTTCAATTCAGCTAATGGTAAAACTTCTTTTGTTAAAAACTCTTACCATTGTCTACATTTCGCTTTATCCAATATAAAGCAAAAGGATTTTACCGAATCATCAGTAAAACCCTTTCTATATTATGACTCTTTAGGAGTCATAGCTGTTAGCCCATGCTTTAATGCAAAGAAAAACTCTAAGCCCAAAACATAGCTAATCAGCCCATGTACTTGTTATTAACGAGTGCGTGGGCAAATTTCTTCGTCAGAGAAGAAGTAAGCAATTTCACGTGCAGCTGATTCTAAAGCATCAGAACCGTGTACCGCGTTCTCATCGATAGAGTTAGCGTAGTCAGCACGTAAAGTACCAGCTAAAGCTTCAGCTGGGTTAGTAGCCCCCATGATTTCACGGTTTTTAAGAACAGCACCTTCGCCTTCTAAAACTTGAACCATAACAGGACCAGACGTCATGAATTCTACTAAAGCACCGAAGAAAGGACGCTCTTTATGTTCAGCGTAGAAACCTTCTGCTTGTTCTTTAGAAAGGTGAACCATTTTTGACGCGATGATTTTTAAACCAGCTGTTTCGAAACGGTTGTAGATTTGACCGATTACGTTTTTTGCAACTGCATCTGGTTTAACGATAGAAAAAGTACGTTCGATAGCCATGATAAAGCCTCTTGAATAATAAATTAATAAATTAAGGGTATTTAAATTGGGCGCGATTATAGACCAATTGCAGACAAAAGCCTACCGCTAATCACCAATGTTACAAATCTAGTTTCTGGCAAAATAATTCAGCGGTAATTAGTATGACGCATAAGTTAATCTTACCGAGTAATTGAGCACATTATCCTTATAAATGTGCAAGTTATCGTACAAACTTACAACGGATATTGACTTAGGAATGATAATTAGTATCATTTACAACACTTTTTTCATTGTTAACAAGTAAGTTGACGACAATGCAACGTTCAAAGAAAGATGCCTTAATTAGATTATTTTCGGCATTGATACCAGCATTTATTTTTACCAATACGCTGGGTATTTTCATCACACTATTGTTTCCATCGGCAAAAACTGAAGGTTTAAGTTATGTATTAACGTTTGCCTTTTTGTTTTATAGCGCATTGGTGATGTGGATTTTTCATACACCTTATATCAAAACTATCGCCATTGTTTTAGGCCTAGGCATTACCTTAACCGGTGGTGGAAGTTACTTAATTTATCAGGATTAAACCAATGAAAACCGGATTAAGACAGTCAATGACTTGGCTGCATACATGGATAGGGCTAATTTTATGTTGGCTAATGTATTTTATGTTTGTTACGGGAACTACTGGCTATTTCGACGAAGAAATTGATCAGTATTTAACCCCAGAAGTTGCGCACCATGAAACCGCTACAGACAAACAGCGATTTATCTCGGCTATAAACTACGCTCAAACCAATGCCATGGATGCTCCAGAGTGGTTTATTGATTTAGAAGCAAAACGTGGTGGCTTACTCACTCGCTTATTTTATCGAACACCATCTACAGAAGATGGCAGTCCCGCTACCAGTAACAATGTGTTAATCGATCCAAGATCAGGGGAGTCAGTAGAGGATATTGCAAGAAAAACGGCCGGCGGACAAACACTCTATCGCATGCATTGGCGTTTGCACTATATCAATACGGATTTTTCGTACTATTTAATTGGGGTGATTACCCTATTTATGTTTATCGGTGTAGTTTCTGGGATAATTATTCACCGAAAGATATTTACCGATTTTTTCACCTTTAGGGCACAAGGTAATGGTAAAGGATGGTTAGATATACATAATTTGGTTAGCGTTTCTAGCCTGCCCTTTCAGCTTATGATCTCGTACTCGGGATTAATTTTTATGATCACCACTTTTTTACCACTTATTGCTTTTGGCAGTTTAGGATTTGATCAAAACGCTGCCCGTGATATTTATCAAAAACTTTACCCACAAATAAAAGTTGAAAGATCAGGTATTAAAGCCACTATGTTGGACGCAGAAACCCTATATCAAAAACTGCAAGAGAAGGTTGATATTGCCCAAATTTCATCTTTACGAATAAAAGCGCCTGGCGATGAAAATGCCAAAGTTGTCGCCCACATTGCAGATAACATCTATGGCGCTAGAGCAACGTTAAAGTATGTTTTTAACGCTAATACTGGCGAATTTATCGAGACTCAAGATCGTGCAACTAACCCAGCTATGTTATTTAACAAGATAATGCTCGAATTACATGAAGGTTTATTTGCTGATATTGAACTGCGCTGGCTGTACTTTTTAGCCGGAACACTAGGCTGTTGTATGATGGCAACTGGCGCTATTTATTATGTTCGAAAACGCAAAATTAAAGTCAAACCTGGGCAAGCTATTCCAAAAAGCTTACGAAATATTGAATCGACTAATATCGCGGTAGTGATTGGCCTTTTAGCTTCTGTTGCTATGTTTTTTAACGCCAATAGATTGTTGCCTTTAGACATGGAAAACCGCGGCGAATGGGAAGTTCATGTGATGTTTATCACTTGGCTAGGCTGTTTTATTCACGCGTATTTTAGGCCAAGTGAAAAAGCTTGGATGGAGCAAACATTCTTTGCTGGGCTGTGCTGCTTAATGTTACCGATAATCAATGTGATCACCTTAGATAAACATGTATTTAGTTCACTAGCTTCTGGAAATTGGTTGTTTGCCAGCGTAGATCTGTTTTTTATCGCTTGTGCCGGTATATTTTTTTACATAGCAGCAAGAATGAAAAACAAAGCTATTACCGTACAAACACCTAACAAGAAAGTTGCACAACAACGCTCACCTAAGCCAAGGGTTTCTCAACCTGCGTTAACGAGGACAATGGGCCAATGATATTTTTATTAAGTTTTCTGCCTTTGGTATTTGGCTGCATCTGCTTAGCTTGGTCCATGCCCAAACATCACAGGCAATGGTTTAAGACCAGACACACAGCTCAACGAGAAAGGGTATTTACCATCGGTGGTTGGCTGTTGTTATTAGTTGCATTGACCATATGCATAAAACTAATGCCGATTGCACTAGGCTTAGTGTATTTCGTCGCAGTACTAACTCTAACAGTTGTTATTACTGCTTTTTCTTCAACTTACATCGACAAATCGAAAAAGAAACTTAGCTTTTAATTTGGCATTAAAAAAACGCGCCTAGAGCGCGTTTTTATTTAGCTAAACCTGAAGTCATTTACCGTTAAATGCTACAGCGTTTGTACTGTCTATAGGAAGGTTGCCAAAAGTTTCTTTCAATTTTCTCAATCAAATCTTCATCATCAATTCGCAACGCTAAACTTTGATCATAAGCTACCTTGGCAACAGCAAAGGCAATTTTTTTACTTAGATTAGCAATTTCAATTAATGGTGGTAATAATTCACCTTCACCAGTATTCGCTAACGGTGAAGCTTCAGCTAACATTTCACTGGCCACCATTAACATTTCATCGGTAATTCTGTTGATGTTCGCCGCAACAACACCTAAACCTAATCCTGGGAAAATATAACTGTTGTTACATTGTGCAATTGAGAATATTTTTCCTTTGTGCTCAACAGGCTGGAATGGGCTACCCGTCGCAACAATAGCTTGACCTTCAGTCCAGTTAATCACTTGTTCTGGTGTTGCTTCCACTTGACGTACAGGATTGCTTAACGGGAAAATTATTGGACGTTCACAATGGCTGGCCATCGCACGAATTACTTCCTCGGTAAATAAACCAGCAACGCCAGAAACACCAATTAAAATATCAGGTTTAACGTTATTCACTGTTTCTAATAGGCTGGCATATTGACCTTCAATAGCCCAATTTGCGATCGACGTTGGTAACTGTGCAAGTTGCTCTTGGAAATCTCTTAAGCCTTCCATTCCCTTGGTTACTAGGCCAAATCGATCAATCATATACACTTGGCTACGAGCAACGATAGGATCAGCGCCTTCACTGATCATTTGAGCGATGATTTGCTCGGCTATACCGCAACCGGCAGATCCTGCACCAACAAAAACAACTTTTTGGTCTTTTAATCGCACTTGTTTAGTACGACATGCCGCTAACAATGTACCCACAGTAACGGCAGCAGTACCTTGGATATCATCGTTAAAGCAACAAATTTCATCTTTATAACGATTTAACAATGGCATAGCGTTAGGTTGCGCAAAATCTTCAAATTGCAACATAACATGTGGCCAACGTCGTTTAACCGCTTTAATAAACATGTCAACAAACTCGTCATATTCTTCTTGCCCAATACGAGGGTGACGAGCGCCCATATACATAGGATCGTTCAGAAGTTTCTCGTTGTTTGTGCCAACGTCTAACATAACAGGTAAACAATAAGCTGGGCTAATACCACCACACGCCGTATAAAGTGACAATTTACCAATAGGAATCCCCATGCCACCTATACCCTGATCGCCAAGGCCTAAAATACGTTCACCATCAGTTACAACGATAATTTTTACTTTGTTTTTTGTCGCATTTCTCAAAATATCATCAATGTTATGACGCTCTTCATAAGAAACAAACAAACCACGGTTGCTGCGATAAATATCAGAAAATCGTTCACATGCATCACCAACGGTTGGCGTATAGATAATTGGCATCATTTCCGTAAGATGCTCTTGGACCAATTTAAAAAACAAAGTTTCGTTTTGATCATGAATAGCGCGCAAATAGATATGTTTATTTAGTTTTGTTTTAAAACTACTGTACTGCATATAACAGCGCTCTACTTGCTCTTCTATAGTTTCATATGAAGGAGGCAGTAACCCCATCAGATTAAACTGTTTGCGCTCTTCAGCAGAAAATGCACTTCCTTTGTTTAACAATGGTGTTTCTAAAAGACTTGGGCCTGAATAAGGAATATATAATGGACGTTGATTTTTTGTCGGCATAGTGGGTTAATTTATCAATGGGGGTAATTGTTTGGATTTTAAGCGTTAGTTGCTAGCCATTATAGTCGAACAAAGCGCGGCAACAAAGCTGAAGAGTTGGCTTATTGATAAAAAAGAGCAAAAATAGAGATAAATAACAAGTTGTCGCTAGTCAACTTCCGCCATCCAAGCAAGTTGAATTGCTTCTAATACTCTTTCTCCACAATGATTAGGGTCATCATCAAAATTTTCCAACTCAAGCACCCACTTTCTCAGTTCAGTAAAATGCAGTTTGTAAGGATCAACATCTGGGTGTTGCTCAATTAAATCTAATGCTATTTCTAATGAATCAACCCAACGATAACCCACACTATTCTCCTTAAAAAATTAAATGAAACCATAAAGCATCTGCCGCTAACATTAACGCCAGCCAAAAAACTAACAAGCGAACACGACGACAGATTGGGCAATCAGTTTGCCACCAAGCTAATTCTTTTTTCTTCACTTTTTACCACAACACTACATCTCTTCGTTTGAGTATAGGTTAATATAAATAATCCATTTAAACATCTTCAAAAAAATACTTAACACAATGGCCAATATAGAAATTAATGCAGAACAAAAAGCAGCATTAGTGCAAAAACTACAGGTATACATGGAACAAGAACTAGATGTTGACTTAGGCCAATTTGATGCCGAATTTCTAGTCGACTTTATTGGTGACAATATTGGTGGATATTTTTACAACCAAGGGCTGTATGACGCACAGCAGCTTATTTCCAGCAAAATTGATCTAATAAACGAATCTTTATACGAATTAGAGAAACCTGTAGACTGAATTAACAGGCTAAAGTAAGGACAATAGCTTTTAAATGAAATGTGTTTTTTTAGACAAAGCAACTTTTGCTGACAGTATCGATTTTCAGCCACTGCAACAATACGCCGACACTTTCGAGGTGTTTTCACTCACGCCTTTTGACAAAATCGTTGAACGCTGCCTTAATGCTGAAGTGATAATAACCAATAAAGTCGTGCTTGATGAATCGATTTTGCGTCAGTTACCTGCACTTAAACTCATATGCATTGCAGCGACAGGTGTTAACAACGTTGATTTAGCTGCGGCAAAGAACTTAGGCATTGCAGTCGCTAACGTCAGTGGTTACTCCTCTCATTCTGTTGCTCAATATGTATTTTCACAATTACTACATCACGTGGCTAAACCACACCACCATATCAATAACGTATCACAAGGCCAATGGCAGCGTAGCCCAAGCTTTTGTGTTCACGGTGAAGGCAGTGTCGAGCTTGCTAATAAAACCATGGCTATTATTGGTTACGGCAATCTAGGTCAAACCGTGGCTAATATAGCTAAAGCCTTTGGTATGAAAGTGCTTATCGCAGAGCAACAACACGCAACATCCATTAGAAATGAGCGTGTCAGTTTTGATTATGCTATTCAAGAAGCCGATTTTATCAGCATTCACTGTCCACTGACCGACAGTACTTTAAACCTATTTAACAAAGAAACCTTTTGTAAAATGAAATCATCGGCCGTTTTGATCAACACTGCACGCGGCAACATCGTCAATGAAAAAGACTTAATTGATGCTTTAAATAATGGTGAAATTGCCTATGCTGCTTTAGATGTTTTAGCACAAGAGCCGCCACCTGCTGACTACCCAACACTACTTAATCAACCAGCAAATCTTGCGATTACTGCACATATTGCTTGGGCATCAATTGAATCACAACAGCGGCTAATTAACTTAGTCGCTGATAACATCAAAGCATTTAGTGAAGGTCGTAGATTAAATCGAGTTGATTAAGTAATTATTTAAAGCTTAGATCAACAAAATCAAAGATAAGTCCTTTTATACATGGACTTTTAATTCACTCACTTTTATGATTTTAACGATAATAACAACCGTTTTAATGGAATGAACAACATGAAGATTTTTTACCGAGCACTATTTACTTGTGCTTTACTCAGTTTGCTCGGCTGTAATGGCAGCTCTGGTAAAAATGATACTGTGACCGGGCAAACCCCAGTCTCGCCATCAAAGTTAACGTTAAGTTTAGTTGACGCACAAGGCAATCAAAAACTAAGTTTTGACAAAAATGAAGCCATTTATGTTAAAGCACTTGTTCAAGGGGCAAGCAATCAGAATATTTCTGGCAGCCGTGTCGACTTCACCAATGATTTAGGTTTGCTCAGCGTCAATTCAAAACTAACCGATGCGAAAGGAACTGCAGAAATCACCATAGGCAATACAAACAACGCTTTAGGTGCAGGTACGCTTACGGCTAGTGTCGATGGTATATCACAAGCCATTGATTACGAATTTATTGACAACCAAACCCACGGTTTATCACCTAAGCTACAAATATCCCTTGAGGTTTCAGGTACTCCAGCTAATCAATTTGGTACTGACGAGCATGGCATTTTCACCGTAAAGCTGCTCACTAAAGACGGCTCACCAATTGACAACAAAAAAATAAACTTTACCACTGATATTGGCTCGCTTGAACCGTCGTCAGCACAGACCAATGCCCAAGGTTATGCCACAACAAAAATTTCCAGCACTGTCCTTGGGGCAGGCATGTTTACTGCTACTTTAGACGATAATAGTGCAATATCTGCACAACAAGGTTTTCAGGTACTAGCAACCAATAGCACCGGCGATAACGATATACGCATCGGTCACATTTCTGATGACGGACAGTTCAACGAAGGGCAAATAAAACTTAGTGTTACTGATGGTAAAATTAGTGCTGGTGGTACTTTGGGCCTTTGGGTGGACCTGATTGATTCAAATAATCAACTCGTTAATACCCCTATCACCGTAAGTTTTACCTCTACGTGTGTTGCCAATAACAATGCCAATATCGACCAAACCGTCATTACCATTCGAGGCAAGGCAAGCTCAACATTTGAAGACGTTAACTGTGCTGGGGTTTCTGGCACTGAAGATGTGATCATAGCCAGCATAAATGCCAATGGTGTAACAAGCACAGCATCAGCCATTATTGATATTCAAGGTGAACAATTAGGCTCTATTGAGTTCGTTTCAACATCGCCAAATCAAATTGTTATCAAAGGCTCTGGCGGACAAGAAAATGCCACCGTCACCTTTTTAATTAAATCAGCTATTGGTAACCCTATTGCACAGCAAGAAGTCATTTTTGATTTAGATTCACAGGTTGGCGGTGTTAAACTAAGCCGTACAAAAGGTGTGACTAACAGTCAAGGGTTAGTCACTACCCAAGTGATATCTGGCACAGTACCAGCAGTTATACGAGTAAGTGCCAAAGCCTCACTCGAAGGTGAAGAAATATCCACTCAGTCAAGCGAACTATCGATTAATACGGGGTTGCCTGATCAAGCCTCAATGACTATTGCGGCATCTGTACTAAACCCAGAAGCAAGTACCAGAGGCTCTGAGTCAATCATTACAGTTTGGTTAGCCGATAGTTACAACAACCCAGTTGCCGATGGCACTACCATCAACTTTACCACTGAAGGTGGCTCAATTGAGGAAAGATGTACAACGACAGGGGGTAACTGTAGTGTTACATGGACAGCCACCGAGCCTTACCCTAATGACCATAGAGCGACTATTTTAGCGACCGCTTCTGGCCATGAAACTTTTTTTGATACCAACGGTAATAACCAATTTGATGATGCAGATGGTAGCGCTATCAATCTAACTTCGGTTAATAGCGGTTTTGGTCGCAGCACTCCGCAAGCGTCAGGTTTTGTTGATATGTCTGAAGCGTGGCGGGACGATAATGCAAATGGCATCAAAGATGCCAATGAAACTAAGTACTTTGATGACAATGGTAATGGACAATTTGACGCACCAGACGACAAATTTAATGGTCCACAATGCCAAGGTACTAGTTGTGATGCAACAGCCAAAAAAATTACTATCCGAAAGGCGATGGAAATTATCATGTCTGATGCCTACAACCCAACCTACAAATTAACAAACGACCAAAACTCAATAACTTATTTAAGCAGCTATGGACAAAGCAGTACCCTGCCTGAAATTGCTGATGGTAGTAAAGTGTATTTTGTCTTTCATGTTGCCGACAGTGCTATGCAAACTTTACCCGTTGGTACCATTATTGATGTTGAACTAGATGGCGTAATCATTGATACACGAGAAATAGCTGACACCAACAGATCTCCAGGCTTTTCAACCATCAGGTTTCCTATGGAAAATATTGCGGGTGGCTCTTCCAAGGACGTTAACCTAACAATCACCATTAAAACAAACGATACCCTTGCTAAACCTTATATCTCGACTGAATTTAAGTTTTTGTAAACTTAGCGCAGATTAGATGACCTGTAGTCATCTAATCTGCGCCTCATAAATGTGATTTACCAATATTTATCGATAAACTTGCCATATTGAAAATAAGACCACTGACCTATTCGCCTTAAAGGTGCAAGCGGAAACTTAGGTAAAGGTGTTTGATAAAGTGGAATATTTGGTAATTCCTTTCCTGCCACTCGTTCGGCTAAACGTTTGCCGGCTTGTGCAGAAAAAGAAAGTCCTGCGCCACAATAGCCCATCGCATAAAAAATATCTTGCTCGTTATTGTGATAAACATGTGGAATATCATCCAGCGACATACAAATCCAGCCCGACCATGCATAAGCAATGTTGACCTGTTGTAAACTTGGAAAGCTGGTTTTTAAAACCGCTAATAATCGCTGTGTGTAATAAGGGTCATTCGCTGTTTGTCCGGTTATTGCTCCTCTACCACCAAATAAAATTCTGTTGTCGGGTAATTTACGGTAGTAATACTTGAGTGCTCTAGTATCCATTACCACTTGATTAGTTTTTATATTTGCTTGCTCAAGCTGGCTGTCTGTTAACGGCTCTGTGACAATAATTTGAGAGAGAACAGGTAAAGTGCGTGACTGTATTAACGAATGAAATCCCTTGGGCGTGTAACCATTGGTTGCTATCACCACTTTATCTGCTTTTACAATGCCTTGTGGCGTATGAAGTTCATAACCATTGGCCATTTTACGCCAATTTAAAACAGGTGAACTGCTATGTATAGTTGCCCCAGCCTGTTGGCTAAACTTTTGATAGCCCCAAGCAAGTTTTAATGGATTTAAGCCAAAACCATCATGAAAACGTATTGCACCATAAGCGTTTTTATCATTCATATAGTCAGATCTAACTTGCTCTTTAGTTAAAACATCGACTTGATATCCAAAACGCTTTTGCTGCAACTTTGCTAAAGCGATTAAAGGTTCCATTTGATTGGGCTTATGGGCAACTTTTAAATACCCTGAACTTTGTTTATCACAATCAATACCCTCATCAATCAAGCGATTGACCAAGTCTACCCCTTGTGACATCTCCTCATGAACGGCATGCATCACTTGTTTTCCCCAGCGTTTTTCCATTTCACTGAAGCTCATACGACCTGAATTTTTTAATACAAAGCCGGCATTTCGACCGCTGCATCCCCATGCTGTTTGATTTGCCTCTAACACAACGGCATTTATGCCGTGGTTACGTGCTAGATGCAAAGCACAAGATAGCCCGGTAAATCCGCCACCGATAATGGCAACATTTGTTGAAACTTCTCCGACAAGTTTACCGTCACTAACAGGCGATTTACCCGAAATAGTAGACCAATAACTGTCTGGGTAGGGTTCTCCTATGCCAGGGCTGACATCATGTAAAGGATCATACATCTTTGTACCTTGTTTGAAAGATAGTGATAAACTAAAACCAAATGATATGACAGCCAAAAACTATATGACAACAGATAAAATTCGCTACCAAGAAATGCAAATAGATGACTTTGAACAAGTCATTCAGTTAGGTACTGACGTTCATGGCGAGGGATATATTGATAAAACTAATCTGACCGAATGGTTTGATAAAGGAGTAACAACACAAAGTAATGCCAATTTTGTTGCTTATGACGGTGATAAACTCGTAGGCTTTCGCATCACCTTTGCACCGAACAGTTGGCAGATTGATCATTGGTGCTCACCGCAGCTTTGGCAAGTACCAAGCAATCAAGTCTGTTATTTTAAGTGTAACACCGTCGACCAACATTATCGTGGATATGGTATTGGCAGTAAATTGCTTTCACTGTCAATTAACGCTATTACAAAACAGGGCGCAACGGCGGGTGTTAGCCATTTATGGATGCAAAGTCCGGGAAACAGTGCAGTAAAATACTTTACCAAATGTGGCGGACAGTTAATTAAAGAGCACCCAGATCGCTGGAACGAATTAAGTCAAAAAGGTTACCTTTGCCCTATTTGCCATAATGATTGCCACTGTTCTGCGGCAGAAATGCTGATTCGTTTTGATTAAGCGCTAAACACCTTAGCGCTTAATATCAACCAAATAGACGTTGTAATATTGAAGGTTTTTTCACTTTGTTTGCGCTAATAGGAAGTGATTTAAAACCAGATAAACCCAATAACTCAACGTCACCTTCTTTGTTTTCAAAATCTCCAGAAGCAGGGTTAAACTTGTAGTTTTTTGACCATTCCTGCAAGTTCGCAGTCACTTGATTAATCGCGTCGACAACAAAAGCGATTTCTTTGTTGGTCATGGTTGGATGAAAAGAAGCTCTGATCCAGCCCGGTTTTTGTGCCAAATCACCAGCGTCAATCTGCTCAGTTATTTTCGATGAGGTTTGATGATCAACATCAAGCAAGATATGCCCGTAAGTACCAGCACATGAACAACCACCACGCGTTTGCACACCAAATTTGTCATTTAACAATCTAACCACTAAGTTGTGATGCGCTCCTTTAACATAAAATGAAACGATAGCTAACCGATCACGTTTGTTTGCTTCTAACATAACGACCTGTTCATTTTTTGCTAATTCTGTCATGACATAGTCTGTTATTTCTTGTTCACGATTTAAAATATTGTCAACGCCCATGGCATCTTTAACTTTTATCGCCAATGCTGTACGAATACATTGTAAAAACCCCGGTGTACCGCCGTCTTCGCGTACTTGAATGTCGTTAAAAAAGCTATGTTGTCCCCAAGGGTTTGTCCAAGTTACCGTGCCACCACCTGGATGGTCTGGTACACGGTTTTTATATAACGCTTTGTTAAAAATCAACACGCCAGAGCTACCTGGGCCGCCAAGGAACTTATGCGGCGAAAAGAAAATAGCGTCCAATGCTTGTTTTGAATTCACCGGATGCATATCAATATCAACATAAGGTGCTGAGCAGGCAAAATCAACAAAACAGACCCCGCCATGCTCGTGCATGATTTCTGCCATTTCATGATATGGCGTTTTAATACCAGTAACATTTGAACAAGCGGTAAAAGATCCGATTTTGTGTTGACGATCTTTATATTGTATTAACAATTGATTTAGGTGTTCTAGCGAAGGTAAACCATTTTCATCAGGGTTAACAATTTCTAAGGTAACATCACACTCATACCAAGAAGTTTGGTTAGAATGATGTTCCATATGAGTCACGAAAACGACAGGCTTATCAGCGTCAGCAAATTTCACATGCGGTTGCACACGTTCAGGAATTCTTAACCCTAAAATGCGTTGAAACTTGTTAATAACCCCTGTCATACCAGCATCAGCAGTGATTAATACATCATTGCTGCATGCATTAACATGCTTTTTAATAATACTTTGTGCTTCATGATAAGCATTGGTCATGGTACTACCGGTTAGGTTAGTTTCTGTATGTGTATTTGCCACATAAGGACCTAACTCTGAACTAATATAGTCTTCAATAGGCTGATATAATCTACCACTTGCAGTCCAGTCGGCATAAATAATAGGTGTTTGTTTCCCTGCAATTTGATGCGACAACTCTTGGCCAATAATATGGCGTCTGTAGGGTAAAAAATATTGCTCTAATGACATAAAACCTCCGCTTCTGATAGCAATCAATTCTACCAACAAGCTCTTTTTCAACAACAAAAAACCACACAAACAAACATATAAGCAAAATTATTTCACTAACGAGACCTTCATTGGATTCAAAAGGTAAAAATTAAGAATAAGGCGCATTATTTGAGAAAAATTTTTCTGCGATTTAGTTCTATTGTTTAAAATGCGGGAAGTTTTATGATGGGAATGTTAGAAAAAGCGGCGTGATTACGCCGCTAAATACCTGCCTATTTTAAAAGGTACTCTCTTAACTGGGCAAAATCAGCTTCTTGCTCCACCGATAAAATAGTTTCGGTGGCACATTCTGCTAACTCTTTGGGTAAACCAATGGGTTGTCCTAGTGTACTTTCTACCACCTCTTTAAATTTAGCTGGGTGTGCCGTCCCAAGGAAAACGCCGAACTCATCGTCACTTGCATTGTATTGCAACGCTTTATATGCCACTGCCGCATGCGGCTCTGTGATATAGCCTAGCTTTTGCAATGCGATCATGGTCATTTGTGTTTGTTCTTCATCAATCGATTTTGAACTAACGCAGTCTTCAGGCACTATGCCTGAGCGCAACATATGTTCAACCCTAGGCCAATTATTAGGATTGCTCACATCCATAGCGTTAGACATGGTTGCTACGGTATCTTTAGGTGACCACTCCCCCGTTTGTAAATAACGTGGCACTGTATCATTGGCATTAGTTGCGGCAACAAAGCGTTTAATTGGTAGGCCCATAGCTTTGGCAAATAAACCTGCAGTTAAGTTTCCAAAGTTACCACTAGGTACTGACACCACTAAATCTTTTAACGCCGCTTTACCTTGTTGACGATACAACTGGGCAACCGCTTCAAAGTAGTAACATACTTGTGCCAGTAAGCGGCTGATGTTTATAGAGTTAGCAGAGTTTAAGCCGATAGTTTCTTTTAATTCTTGATCGTCAAATGATTGTTTAACCAAGGCCTGACAATCATCAAAATCACCATGAATAGCAATTGTTTCAATATTTCCACCTAAAGTAGTAAACATTTTTTCTTGCAGCAAACTAATCTTGCCTTTCGGGTACAAAATAACGACACGAATGTTTTCTATACCATGAAACGCATGGGCAACTGCCGCACCAGTATCACCCGACGTAGCCGTTAAAATAGTGAGTTTTTTATCAGCACTAAACGCCTGTAAACAACGCGCCATAAAACGCGCACCAAAGTCTTTAAATGCAAGAGTTGGCCCATGGAATAACTCCAAAATGGCACGCTTTTCATTAATGGGTTGAATTTGAGCGGGAAAATTAAACGCATCGGTTACAATTTCGGTTAATTGCTCTTTTGATAAATCTTCTTTAACAAATGGATGTAAAACTTGAACACTGCGCTCTACCATAGGCAGTGCTAACAGTTGTTCTATATCGTCGAGTTTTGGTAACGACTCAGGGAAAAATAACCCTTGTTGTTTACCTAAACCTTGTTTAACTGCGCCAGCAAAACTGACTTGTTCACTACTGTCTTTTAAATTATAAAATTTCACTTAAATATCCTACTTCCTATGAATGCCAATTATGATGACGGCAACTCAATAGCGCCTTGTTTATCCACTTGGCAAACATGAACAAATCCTTCAGTACAACCATCTGTGTTTACCTTTAAATAGTTGTCATTTAACCACTTAGCAAATTCTTGTGCTTTTTCCAATTCATCAGTAATACAAAATAACGTGGGGCCAGATCCTGAAATTCCAACAGCGAGAGCTCCTTGGCTTTGCAAGTAATTACATGCATCGATAAAACCCGGCAACAACTTATTACGATATGGCTCTGCCACTACATCCTTAATTACTTGATGTGCAATTACTTTGTCTTGTCGGTGGCAGGCATCTACAAACGTCGCTAAATTTTGACCAAACTGAATTAGGTCAGCGCGACTATATTCACTTGGCAATACTTCTCGCGCCGCTTTTGTTGATACTTCAATGCCTGGATAAGCCATCACGTAATAACAATCATCAAATGTTGGTAAGCTTCGAGTAATAACCTGCTCGTCTGGGATCATTAACTGTAGACCACCAAAGTAACATGGGGCAACATTATCGTAATGTAAACTTCCGCTAATTTGCGCTTCTAGTTCTCCCATTAAACGCAACATATTTGCTTGGTCAAAATGATGAACCCCAAGCTTTTGGTAGAAGCAATTAAGCGCCTCTAGTGCCGCAACTACCGAGCAAGCACTGGAACCTAAGCCACTGCCCACTGGCATTTTTTTATCTAATGTAATAGCTACAGACACAGGTTCTAAGCCACGTTCTAATAACGCTTGATTAAAACGTAGTAAACATTGCCAGACAATATTTTGTTCTTTTTCTTTTGGTAGTTTTCCTGCAAATCTACCAACTACCGCCAATTGATCTTCGTCACTTTGTTCAACACTAACAACATCACCTAACAGTGTATTATCTATAGGTTTTACCGCTAAGCCCAAAACATCAAAACCAACACTAACGTTACCAATTGAAGCAGGAGCAAATACTGAAACTTTCATTAGTGTTGCTGCTCCCATGCTAGTGTTCTTAATAAATCACCAAAAACACCAGCCGCAGTAACTTCTGCACCAGCTCCATACCCTCTTAAAACAAAAGGTAATGGTTGATAATAACGACTGTGAATGGCCAAAGCATTCTCTCCATCTTTAATTGCATACAATGGGTGACTTGCATCTACCGCGTCGATAGACACCTGACATTTTCCATCAATAATTGTGCCTATATAGCGCAACACTTTACCTTCTTTTTGAGCGGCAGCAATTTTGGTGGCAAATGCATCATCCAAATTTGGTAAATTATTCATAAACGTGTCAATGTCACCCGAGGCGTCAAAATCATCGCCGAGAACGGAATCTACCTTAATGTCTGCAAGTTCAAGCTTCATACCGGCTTCGCGCGCCATAATAAGAAGCTTACGAGCGACATCCATACCGCTTAAATCATCTCTCGGATCAGGTTCTGTGAAGCCATTATCTTTTGCGATGGCGGTAGCTTGAGACAGTGTCATCCCCTCTTCTAACTTACCAAATATATACGAAAGTGAACCTGATAATATACCTTCAAATTGCAACAATTCGTCACCCGCTTTTATCAAACTTTGTAAAGTATCAATCACCGGTAAGCCTGCGCCAACAGTTGTTTCATACAAAAAGCGACGGTTAGTACTTTGAGCCGCTGCTCTTAAGGCCTGATAATATTGAGTTGAATCGGTATTCGCTTTTTTGTTTGGTGTAACGACGTGAAAGCCTGCTTTTAAATACTCAACATAACTCATGGCTAATGCTTCATTTGACGTAGAGTCTACCAGCACAGGGTTGATCAAATGATTTTCTCTAACAAATTTTTTAACATTATCAACTGTTAATGCCTGCACATTCTGGCCTAACTCAGCCTGCCAGTTATCAAGATCAATACCTTCGCTGTTAAATGTCATCCCCTTGCTGTTGGCAATACCGTAAACACGCAAGGAAATATTTTGCTGGTTTAATTTTGGTTGTTGTCTCGCGATTTGAGCGATCAACTCACTGCCAACAACACCACAGCCAACTAAAAATACATCAATGGTCGGTCGGTGAGAGAAAAAGTTTTGATGGCTGACTTTTAAAGCATCAGTACATTTTCTTTTTTCGATTACAACAGAGATACTACGTTCAGAAGAATCCTGAGCAATTGCTACAACATTGACTCTCGCCTGGGCAAGTGATGAGAAAAACTTTGCAGCGACACCTTGTTGATGATGCATGCCATCCCCAACCAATGAAACAATTGAAAGTTCATGTTGTAAGTTAACTGGCTCCAGCAAACCATTTAACAGCTCTAACTCAAATTCTTGTTTTAAACTATGTTCTGCTAATAAAGCATCTTCGGAATGAATGCAGAAACTTATACAGTATTCACTTGATGACTGGCTAATGAGTACGATGGAAATGTTTTCTTTACTCATGGCTTCAAACACCCGACTTGCCATGCCCACCATGCCTTTCATTCCTGGGCCAGAAACATTTACCATAGTCAAATTATCAAGGTTTGAAATCGCTTTTACTTGTTTTTGTTGCTCAACGTCGTTGCTTATTAACGTTCCAGGGGCTTCGGGGTTACTTGTATTTTTGATTAAACACGGGATGTGATACTGGGCGATAGGGCCAATTGTTTTGGGGTGTAAAACACTTGCACCAAAATAAGACAGTTCCATTGCTTCATGATAAGACAGAGCATCCAACAAGCTGGCGTCTTTGATCAATCGAGGATCTGCGTTATAAACACCATTTACATCAGTCCAAATTTCACAACATGTGGCATCTGCACATACTGCTAGTACTGCTGCCGAATAATCCGATCCATTTCGCCCTAATGTTGTCACTTGACCTTTTATATTAACGCCAATAAAGCCAGGCATAATTGCGATGTTATTCAATGCAGAATATTGTTGCTTGAACTTTTCTTTACACACCACTAAATCCGCTAGTGCATTTAAATGCTGTTCATTAGTCACTAAAAACTGTTCAGGTTCAATTAATGATGCTTGATGCCCTAGTGCTTGCAATACAGATTGTAAAATCGCAACACTTAAACGCTCACCAATACTAATAATAATTGCCCTAATATGATCTGGACAAAATGAAAGCATTACAGCTCCCTGCAAATAACGACTTAGCTGATTTTCCCAATGAGCTAAGGTTTGCTCAACATGAGTTGAATTAAAACTATCTAATGATGCCGACAGATCAGCCACAATAGTTTCAATGGCTAAATGAAAATGTTTAAGATCAGTTTGGAGTAGCTGCTCATCGGAAATGTTTTCAGCCATAGCAACTAAATGGTTGGTTACACCTTGAGGTGCTGATACCACAATAGCGAGCTCGCTTTGGTTCATTTTACTTTTAATGATATTTGCTACTTGCAAAAACTTTTCTGCACTGGCTAACGAAGAGCCGCCAAACTTTAACACTCGCATTTTACTTCCCCTAAAAAACAAAAAAGCCCGGAACCTTTGTGGTCCCGGGCTTTGACAAATAAGTTTTTTTTACACGTCAGCCAACGACCACCATCCTGTTAAGGGTGGTAGTGGTAATAATGGTAATGGTGCGTGTAATAATTTTCATGCTAAATAAAATGCCTCAAGGCGATATCAGTGTCAACACTAAATTTGAATAGAACTAGACCGAAATTGAATATTGATTTAATTTTTTTGTATAAATATTAGAAATAAGGCGCTAACAAAGAGCTGCGTCAGTAGCAAAGTCATGTGAATTGGCCACCCTATTTCGACCTAGCTTTTTCGCTTGGTATAGCGCGTAATCCGCTGAAGATATCAAATCTTCATACCGTTGATGACTTGAATCGATAACTGAAACGCCAACACTGGTAGATACTTTGATTGCAGATCCTTGGAAGTTAATCACAGTACTTGCAATGGAAGAGCGAATTCGCTCCGCAACATCCAAAGCGCCATTCAAATCGGTTTCCGGTAGGATAATTGCAAATTCTTCACCGCCATAGCGGCCAAATTGATCACAGAGTCTCAGTAACGACTTAATACGTGCTGCAGTATCAACGAGTACTTTATCACCACCTTGATGACCATAGGTATCATTGAGTTTCTTGAAATGGTCAAGGTCAAACATGATAAGTGCAACGTTGTGTCCATAGCGGCGAGCTCTTGAAAATTCTTTATCAAGGCATTCTTCCCAATGTTTGCGATTAAACACTTGGGTTAAACCATCAATGCGATTTGCTCTGGCAAGCTCATCTAGTACATGATTAAGTTTACCTTGGTAATGAGCAACATCTGTTGCGTCTTCAATTAAAATGCACACATGAGATATACCTTGCTCACCTACAATCGGCATAAAAGTACAATTTTGCGCCATGTATTTGCTGTCTGTTGTAATTGGCCTAGTATGAGGTAATTCAAACAAATGGTGTCTTTGTTCCCAAGAACAAAAACTTGGCGAGTTCAGTTGAATAACACTTGCTAGTTTTCTTTCAAACCAGCGTCTTGGTAGCTCTGGGAAAACCTCAAAAACACTTTTACCTACGACATCTTCCTGCTTTTTGTGCGCATGCACCTGCATAAAGCGATTAAATTCTACGATATTGTACTCAATATCAAGCACTAACACGCCAGTGTTAATGCGCTCAGCAATCGTATGGCAAAATGTTGAGTCTTTCATTAAAACTCTTCCAATATTCTATCTATCACCTGAGTTATGTTGACAATCGCCGACTCAGGAATCAATAAAATCATGTCACAATTAAACGAATAATCAGTGACCTGGTAGGTTATTTTAACTTTTAAAGCCAAATCCCAGTTAAATGTATGCTGTTCAATATGATCAGAAAAGTTCGACGCAGCAGAAGAAAGAAAACGTGGCGCACTATACGACATTTGGTTGTCGATTTGACTGGCAAAAACATTTAGAAATGTTGTCGTCAATATTGAGCTTAAATCAATGATTTGTTCTTCAACAGATAGTTCATCTGGTTCATAACCCAATAAATCAGCTAGTCGATCAGAATCTTTTGGTTGATAGACTAAAAGCGCTTCGCCTCGAATTCCTTCATAACCGAAAAAACCTTGGCTCACTACAGCAGCGGCACTTTCCTCAACCTTTAAAGTATCAGAAATTTGGCTGGAACTCACTTGTTCAATACTTGGCACCTTTAGATAAACAAAGGTGTCTAAGTACCTGGCTAATTGATCACTCGCCTGCCCCATAGCAACGTTTATTAACTCTTGCAGGCAGTCTTGCTGATCTTCATTTAGGTTAAAATGTGTCATATCAAACCATGTTCCTGTAAGTGTTGGTTCAATACTTCGGCTTTGACAGGTTTTCTAATGAACGCTTTGGCCCCCAACTCTAATACTTTATTCTGCATTTCAGGTTGGATATCAGCTGAGATAACAAAGATTTTTGGACTTAACCCTAGTTTTTGAATTCCCTGCAGGACACCTAAGCCATCTATTTCAGGCATAGTCAGATCTAAAAAAAGCACATCAATACTTTGGCCTCTGAGAATTTTTAACGCCTCAACGCCGTTAGTCGCGATTTTTGCATCAGCAGAAAGTGACTCAGGTAAACTTCGTAATACTTGCTTTCGAGCCAAGTTAGAATCATCACAAACAAGCACAGAAAAGCTCATTGAATGGAATTCCTTTATTGTTTTTATTTTATTGGTTCTAATTTACCCTAAAAATTGCGCGCTGTTAATGAATAAACAGTCAAAAATCGATTTTTTTTAGGCAAAAGTAGCAGAATTTAACGACAAAATAGGAATTTTTGTTGAAGTGTCAATTGATTGACTCTAGCTAGTATCCTTTCCAGCTAGTTTTAAGGGCAAAAATTTGCTTACAATGGGAACGACCTACAATCCTACAACGAATTTTAATACTACGACTGACATTACCGCTGAAAGCGTATAGATACACGCAATTTTCCAGTTATATTGACGTTGTTTCATATTATTCTCCTTTTCGTTTGGCTCCATGAACCATAGAATTGCTCTTACTGCGTATAAAACAAACAAGTTCTATGCCAAAAAGTTAACAGTTAGAAAAATCCGTTATAAAAACTAACTGAGGGTACTTAAATATTAAAAAAGCTAAGTACAAGCATATAATAGACGTTTTTTGCGATTTTCGCGTAATTTAGCCAAAAATCATCTTTAAGCTAAAACATCGAACAGTTCAAAAAGCAATCAAATTGTAAGCATAGCTAGAAGATTGAAATACAGTGAACAAATCTATGAAGGGAGAGATAAGGAACAAGGCGCTTATTGTCTGTGTTAACTAGAGCTTCAACATTGATACTCATTGCAATAAATATTTGCTAAAGGCTTACCAATAACTCTTATTAAGCTGTTAAAGCTATTAACTTTTAGGCCATACGAGATAACCTTGTCGTTGTTTAATCCATGCTTTGGCTTGATCATACCCTGCACAATGGTGCTCAACTAAAGACCAAAATTGTGCGCTATGATTTAAATGTTTTAAATGACAAAGTTCATGAATTATAACGTAATCGATAACCCATGTAGGCAACATCATCAGGAAGTAATTTAATGAGATACGCCCCAAATTATCGCAACTTCCCCACCTTGCTCTATATTTCTTCACAATAACACTTGAGGGAGTTAAACCTGTAATTTGGCTAAGTTGTTTAGTGCGTTCCGGTAAAAATTGGCTTGCTCGTTGTTTAAACCAATTTTCTAATTGCTTTTTTATTAGGGTGTTGTCTGTTTTATTGGCAGAAGTTTTGATTGTGCAATAAACGTGGCCGTCTATAACATCGACACTTGGTGTTGCACCTTTATGCACAACTATCTTATGGGCAAAGCCATTAATCCAAACCGTACCATCACTGCACAATTTATTAGCAAAACGAGCAGTCACCAGCTGCTGCTTAATTTTTTGCTCTATCCAACGTTCTTTTGTCGTGAGCAACTTATCGATATAGCTGACACTGATTTGGCTAGGCGCTTTTACCAACACCCTGCCATCTATAACTTGCAACGCAATGCTTTTTCTCTTGTTGCACCGCGTTAATACGTAGTCAATCACACTATGCTCATTTTACTAAAATGCGTAACCCGTTAACTAAGCAGCATCACTCTCTTCAGATTTTACTGCTTTAGTTTTTTCTGTTGGTTTAGGCTTTTCGGCCGCTTTAGCTTTTGCCGCAGGGGCTTTTTTCACAGCAGCAGGTTTTTTAGCTTGTAATGCAATTAATACATCATCACGATGTTTAGCAAGATAGACGCTTAGCTCTTCAATAGCACTTTCGTTCAGCTCTATTGGTGCTTGCTCGAACATTTCAGCTAAGTTGTCCGCCATGTCTAACATTTTGTCATATTCGTCAGCGGCTTTTTTATCCATAAATGTCTCTACCTCCACCCCATGTCTTATGACAACAAATCGACTTTCAACGGCCATCAGTTTCCCTTATTTCTAGTGAAAAGTTGCTTCCCCATCATAACCTTGGTACCAAGAGCAACAAACTGTATATTTACACAGTAAGATACAGTTTTTACAGAAAATTGCAATGACAAATTTTCTCCTTTGTATGGACTCTGGCTTTATTGTCGATTTTTTATGGATTTCTATTTACTAGCAGCTCAGCCAGCTTAGCTTACCCAAGAAACGTCGCTCGTTATTGCGAGTTAGTTTTAGCACCAGTTTGCCAAAAATCTAGCGATAAACGGCAAAAAGCATGTCAATGTGTGTACTTCTTACTTTCAATGTAAATAAATATCTCTAGCATCATAAAGTTTCACCTAAATTTCACACTTAAAACCATAAAATTCAAAATCTTAATAAACACCCCATCTAATTAACATCGAAAAAACTGTTTACATTCGTAGGTAACTTTATCTTAGGCCAAACCTTATGTTTATTAAACACAAGGAACATTTCGGCAGAAACTTCTTTAGTGCCAGAGTTAACCAACACAATGTTTAATAGGTTTGGAGAGATACCATGAAATTATTAATTGCGACCGCAATATTGTTGTCTGTTAGTTATAGTGTAAATGCTAGTGCTTCAACTTCTGTGCAAGCTAACAGCTATTTAGAAAATGTATTAATTAAAGTGTGCAAGGCGTCAAAAACAAATAGCTTGTTGACCTACCACAACACCCTAAAACGCTACAGACTAAAAAATAAAACTGTTGCTCAGCAAGTTGTTTGTAACGGTCAGGATATAGCTAGCTTTGCTCGCTCAAATGGCGCCCATCAAGTCGCTAAAAAAATAGAAAGAAGTATCAATAAAACGACCAGCATTACCGACATTGCATCTGTTGATAAACTATCAGTTCGTTTTGAGTAATGATAAAAGTCGCCAAACTCTAAAAATATTTGGCGACTTTCTTTATTGATTGTTAAGCAATGTTAGCAAACTGGTTCATGGTATTATCTTTACCCGCGGCTTTTAACGCAGCTTCACCAGCAAAATACTCTTTGTGATCATCGCCCATATCAGAGCCAGCCATATTTTGATGTTTAACGCAGGCTATGCCTTGACGAATCTCTTGACGTTGAACATTTAACACATACCCCAACATTCCCATTTCACCAAAGTACTCTTTCGCTAGATTATCTGTTGAAAGTGCCGCTGTGTGGTAGGTTGGCAAGGTAATAAGGTGATGGAAAATGCCTGCTTCTTTTGCCGCATCCGCTTGGAAAGTGCGAATCTTATGATCAGCTTGCAGTGCTAGCTCAGTTTCATCATATTCTGCGCTCATTAATCTATCACGGTCATAAGCTGACATATCGTTACCCTGCTCTTGCATGGCATCAAATACTTGCTGTCTAAAATTTAATGTCCAATTAAATGAAGGTGAATTGTTGTAAACCAGTTTAGCGTTTGGTATCTCTTTTCTTATTTCATTTACCATTGCACCAATTTGACCAATATGAGGCTTTTCAGTTTCAATCCAAATCAAATCCGCGCCATTTTGTAATGAAGTAATGCAATCTAAAATACAACGCTGCTCACCGGTACCTTTTTTAAACTGAAACAAATTACTGGCTAAACGTTTTGGACGCACTAGCTCACCATTTTGACGAATAAGTACATCTCCATTACTAATGTCTTCGGGCGCAACTGCTTCACAGTCTAAAAAGCTATTGTACTGATCACCCAGATCTCCAGGTGTTTTTGTCACAGCGATTTGTTTTGTTAAACCCGCTCCCAATGAATCTGTACGAGCAACGATCACTCCATCATCAACGCCTAGTTCCATAAAGGCATAACGAACAGCGTTAATTTTTGCTAGGAAATCAGAGTGTGGTACAGTCACTTTGCCGTCTTGATGGCCACATTGTTTTTCATCTGAAACTTGGTTTTCAATTTGGATACAACATGCCCCGGCTTCAATCATTTGTTTAGCTAACAGATATGTAGCTTCAGCATTACCAAAGCCTGCATCAATATCAGCAATAATTGGTACGACATGTGTTACATGATTATCAATTTCATTTTGAAGTTGAGCTGCCTTTGCAGAATCACCCTGCTCATTTGCTTTATCTAACTCACGAAATAAACCACCTAATTCTCTTGCATCCGCTTGACGCAAAAAGGTGTATAACTCTTCAATTAACATTGGAACAGAGGTTTTCTCATGCATAGACTGATCAGGAAGAGGCCCAAACTCTGAGCGAAGAGCGGCAATCATCCAGCCCGATAAATACAAGTATCGACGATCTGTAGATTGAAAATGCTTTTTAATGGAGATCATTTTTTGTTGACCAATAAAACCATGCCAACAACCCAGTGATTGAGTGTATAGGCTAGGATCATTGTCATAAGCTTCCATGTCTTTGCGCATGATACCTGCAGTATATTTAGCAATATCCAATCCCGTTTTAAAACGATTTTGTAATCTCATACGAGCGACTGATTCCGCGTTAATAGCTTGCCAGTTTGCTTTTTGATCAATTGCCGATTTTGCTGTTTCTACTGCTTGTTGATAGGTTGTCATCTTTCTGTTCTCCAAGTTTTAATTTGATTTACCAAGTGGCCGCTCGGTATGTAATTCATTCTGTAAACTGTCATGACAAGATACAAAAAAGACTAAACCAAGGAAGATGCATTTATAAAATATATATTTATTATCACCACTATTCACAAGATTTATGTTCACTTTTTAACCAACACAAATCTAGGGGCAATAGGGACAAGAGCAGAGTTCAATTCAATCGAGAATGGTTTCAGCGCAAGAAACCTTGGCATTCGACTAAAATCTAGTTGCGTAACTTAGGTTAGGTGCATAAAATTTTGTTATAAATTTTAATAAGACCATTAATTTTATGAATATTGCAAAAATAGATCTTAACCTTCTTATCTATTTAGACGTTTTACTTAGAGAGAAAAATGTCACACGTGCTGCAAACAGGCTAAACATCACACAACCAGCAATGAGTAATGGTTTAAAGCGTCTAAGAAATTTGTTTAATGATCCTATTTTAGTTAGAACTTCAGATGGTATGGTTCCGACAGAACGTGCCAGAGCGCTTTCTCCTGCAATCAGAAAAATATTGCTCGACTTAGAAGAAGCACTGCAAGGAGAAGAAGAATTCAACGAAACAAGTAGTCAGCGAGTTTTTCGAATCATGGCAAGTGACTATGCCGCGTCAACCTTACTACCTAATCTATTACGCAAAGTAAACCAAATAGCGCCTAATGTGATCATTGATATCATGACACCGAGTGATGTGCGCTTTCACGATGTAGAAGCTGGTAAAATTGACATGGCAATTAACCGCTTTGACGAGCTACCTCAGTCTTTTCATCAAAAAACCATTTGGCGTGATGGCTTCTCTTGCTTACTTAGTGCCGACAATGAATTTGTTAACCAGTTTGACCTTAATAGTTATTTATCATCAAAACATGTTTGGGTATCAAAAACTGGTTTTGGTGTTGGTGTTGGCATGGATCCTAAAGATGTTCAAAAACTTGGCTGGGTAGATGAAGCACTATCAAGAATTGGTAAAAAGCGTGATATCAAAGTATTTACTCGCAACTATCACGTGGCTATGCAATTAGCCTTTGAAGATGACTTAGTCGCAACACTACCAACTAAAGCGGCCATGTTGCATCAAGATGATCCAAACTATCGGATATTACCACCACCGTTTGACATCCCTGAGATTGAACTCAAGATGATTTGGAGTCCGTTATTGCATCATGATGCCAGCCATATATGGTTTAGGCAATTAGTCATTGAAGCGGCAAAAGCGCATGAAAGTAGAACAGCTTAACAGTTTAAAAGCACTTTATAGTTTTAGTGCTTTACTCATCTGCTTAGCGATAGGTTATCTTGTTCATTATATTGTTGGTGGCTTACCACCAGCTTTGTACGGTTTAGTCGTTTTGACATTGTCACTAAAACATCGATTAATCAGAGCCGACTTTCTTGAGCAAACAATCCAATGGATATTTCGTCATATGGGTGTTTGTTTTGTACCAGCTGGTGTTGGCATTATTGAGCATTACGAATTGGTAGCTCGTTATGGCGTTACAATGGTGTTGATCACATTTGTCACGACAATGATTTTGCTTACTCTAGTTGGCCTTTGGGTAAATATTAGCGAAAAAAGGCCAGCACCATGAGCTACTTATTGTTTGCATTCATAGGTGTTTTGTTGACCATAACCACCTATCAAGTTGTTGCTAAACTGCAAGCAAAGTTGTGCGCCATTTGGCTAAACCCTATGCTTTTTACCATTCTGATGGCGATACTTGTGTTGACGTTATTTGGTATTGATTATCAAACCTACTACCAATCAACAATAAGCCTGAACTATTTACTTGAACCCGCGATTGTCGCGCTCGGTTATCCACTGTATCAACACCTAGATGCAATAAAGAAACAATGGAAAGTCATTGCTGTCAGCTTAACGGTTGGAGCGATAGTGGCAATAAGCATTAGTTTTCTACTGACCATAAGCTTAACAGATAACTATGCTATCTCAGTGTCATTAGCTTTAAAGTCAATTACAACACCAATTGCCTTGGCAGTAACCGAGCAACTTGATGGCAATCAAGCCATTACAGCGTTTGCAATAATTATTGCCGGTTTAACAGGCGCTATAATGGGAATAAAATGGCTGTCATTGTTTAAGATTGATTCGATAAGAGCTCAAGGGTTAGCCATCGGCGCAGCAAGTCATGCATTAGGTACTGCAACCATGAGTCAAATTAGTTATGAACATACTGCTTATAGCTCTATCGCCCTAATTTATTCTGCAATTATCACCGCAATTATAGCTCCTGGAATTATCGAGCTACTCGCCTATTTAAGTATTTAGTTTATTAATTAACAGGGGGTTTACATTCATCAGGTGAATATCAAACATCAAGTTTTGCAATAACAAGGTTACCAAGATAACAAAAATACAATTTAAAAGTTAACTTACAAGAACTTACAGAAAAACATGTAATTCAAAACTTCTTAGGTAAACACACTCTCAGCATTAGCTCGACTTTAGTGCTATTGAATCTAATAAGGGAGCTAGCTAGAGTCTTAGTAATTAGAAAAAGTAATTTAAGGTAAAAGCTTTCAAGCTTTAATTCAGAACCTTTTACTACTCAAGCAATTGCAGAATAAAGACAGCGGAGTGAACAATGACAACACGTGTATCAAGCAACAACTTGTTAATTGCCAATGAGTTATACGACTTCATCAATCAGCAAGTGCTACCTTGCACTAAGCTATCTTCACAGCAATTCTGGTTGGCAATGTCTTCAATTATTGAAGAGTTCAGCGCTGAAAATCAACAGCTGCTTGAGACACGTAGCAAACTGCAGAAACAAATTAATCAGTGGCATAAAACAAATCAATATAACAGTGAAGATCTCACTAGTTATAAAAATTTTCTTCAGCAAATTGGCTACATTGAAACACCTGTCGAAGATTTCAGCATCACAACATCTAACGTCGATGAAGAGTTAGCTACTATGGCTGGACCACAACTGGTCGTTCCTATTACCAATGCTAGGTTTGCCCTAAATGCTGTCAATGCTCGTTGGGGTAGCTTATATGATGCACTTTACGGCACAGATGCGATATCTGAATCTAATGGCGCCGAAAAGTCAGGTAGTTATAATCCAGTGCGAGGTCAACAAGTTATTAATTACGGCCGAGACTTTTTAGATCAAGTAATTCCACTGAAACAAGGGTCTCACCATCAAGTTATTGACTACCAAGTTAACGATCAGCAATTACAAATTACCTTAGCCGACAAAACAACAACACAGTTGTTAAATCCTGAGCAATGGCTAGGCTATCAAGGCGCAGCTTCAAACCCTAGTGCTATATTGTTTGAACATAACAATCTTAAATTTGAGCTTAAATTTGATAGTGGCAATGAAATATCCAGCAGAGATCTAGCCGGGATCAGTGACATTATCATGGAGTCGGCATTAACAACTATCATGGATTGTGAAGACTCAGTAGCTACCGTTGATGCTCAGGATAAAGTAGTCGCTTATTCAAACTGGTTAGGTTTGATTAAAGGTGAACTTTCAACACAAGTCACCAAAGAACATCAAACTTTTATGCGCAAAATGGCCAAAGATAAACAATATTTAGCGGCTGATAACACGGCATTCACAATAAGCGGTAGAAGTGTCATGTTTGTCCGCAATGTGGGTCATTTAATGCAAAATGATGCGATATTAACCTCAGATAACCAGCCAGTATATGAGGGCTTACTTGATGCAATGGTCACCTCTTTAATTGGCTCCATTGATGTAAACTCTAACAATGAATTCAAAAACTCAAAGTTCGGTTCAATTTATATCGTAAAACCTAAAATGCATGGCTCTGCAGAAGTTGCTTTTACTGACAAAGTTTTTACCCGTGTCGAACAATTGCTAGGCTTAAACAAAAATACCATTAAATTGGGGATCATGGATGAGGAACGTCGAACTAGCCTGAACTTAAAAAATTGTATTAATGCTGCTAAAGATCGCGTGGTCTTTATCAACACAGGGTTTTTAGACCGAACTGGCGACGAAATCCATACCTCTATGCTAGCAGGCGTTGTTGAACGCAAAAACGACATTAAAAAGACGCGTTGGATATCAGCCTATGAACACCACAACGTGTTAACTGGCCTATCATGCGGTATGTCGGGCAAGGGACAAATTGGCAAGGGCATGTGGGCAATTCCAGACAATATGGCCGATATGTTAGAGCAAAAGATAGCTCACGTTAACGCTGGTGCAAATACCGCGTGGGTTCCTTCGCCTACCGCAGCGACGTTACACGCACTGCATTACCACCAAGAAAATGTATTTACTATTCAACAAAACATTGCTGACTTAAATACACAAGCACTGTTGGATGAAATGTTACAAATTCCACTTGCAACGTCAACAAATTGGTCCGAAGCGACAATCACTCAAGAGCTCGAAAATAATGTGCAAGGCATTTTAGGTTATGTAGTTCGCTGGATTAACCAAGGTATTGGTTGTTCAAAAGTACCTGATATTAATAACGTAGGGCTTATGGAAGACAGAGCAACGCTTCGGATATCTAGCCAACACATTGCCAATTGGCTACACCACGGTATTTGCCAACCTGAGCAAGTTGAGCAGGTTATAGAAAAAATGGCCAAGATTGTTGATAGTCAAAACACTGGCGACGCGACTTACGTTCCTATGGTATCTAATTGGCAAACAAGCATGGCAGTAAAAGCTGCTCGCGCCCTTATTTTTGAGGCACAACATCAGCCTAACGGATATACAGAGCCTTTATTACACCATTTTAGATACCAGTTAAAACATGGAAAGAGCTAAGGCCTGAATAAATAATATTGATTGCTTCTCCCCCATATAAATTGGGGGCTGGCGATTAATCTCAAAAATAAGACCGCTTGTCCCAAAGGTGTAGCGTAACAAGATAGTAACATTTATAGTCTAAATGTAACTAATGTTGTATAGCTGTTGCCGTTGTTGAGTAGCTAATTTATTGCTACTGACATACTTTAAATGTGGCAGGGGATTAAACGATGAGATCATTTGCAAAGCAATTATTATTAATAGGTTCTGTTGGTATTTCTTTTACGGTTTCGTCTGTAACTGAAGCTGCAGAATTAAAAGATTCACCGGAAATTTTTGCCGGTATGTCTTCATCTCATATTGTTTTTAACAACCAACATCAGTATTCACTGCTAACATTAGCCAGTGCAGAAACAGTACCAGATAAAACCTGTAAAGTGGTAAAACGAAACGAGCTTTACGAGCTATCTGCAATATTAAGTGACAAAATTCACGTTTTCCTAGCCTATTTCGACAAAAAACCTAAGTTTCAGATTGTAGAAAAAGAAGAAGATAAAAACGCTTTATCAATGAATAGGCCAAACATCAAATAAGCAACATTAGCGTTGTGCTCGCGCTTAAATCAATTGGTGTTGTGTGACTTGTCCATGCAAGTCAATTTCCAATTGGTTTGTTTTTATCACCAAAGTTTTTTTACCCCCCTTGTCATCGCAATATTCTCACAACTTACGGTTAAAATTTTCACAGCGGTAATTTCAAATAATATATCTTGCAACAAAAAAACGCGCCAGTTGCGCGTTTTTTATTATTAGGGTTAGCTACTCTAAAATTCGTAGCCTTGGCCTTTTTCAATTAATTTTGCCACTGAAATGCTATCTGCTGAACAAGATAAGATATCTTTTTTGCTAAAGACAAATATTTTATCTTTATAGCGACCATGTTCCTTTTCACCTGCAGACTTAATGATCAAGCTAACATTTTCATTTTTCGGTAATGAACGTAATCCATTGCCATACAAACAAAAAGCTTCAGCTAAAGTATTGGTTAAATTTTCATAATACGCCAAGCGTTCTTTCTCTTGAGCTGCCTGTTTAGCAATTTGAGCTTTCTGCAGCTCTTTGGCTTTTAATGATAATGCTTCCAACGCTTTTTTATGCTGCTCTTGTTCTTTGTCTAACTCTTTTAATCTAGCTTTTAATTCAGCTTTTGACGCTTCATCGGCGCGACGCAACTGAAATTCAATATCACGCTTTTCACGCTCTAGGTCTCTAATTTCATAACCAGTGTCACGCTGCTCATTTCTAATATCTCGGTACCTTTCTCGTTCTTCATGCAAAGATTCAATTGCTTTTTCATAAGTATCGGCGGCATATTCCATCGCCTGTGCAACTGACTTCTCCATTTCTATTTGAGTGTCTTCATCTATTTCAATGTCATGTGCAACCGGCGGTACAGGAGGGACTGGTGCCGTAGGTGCAAGCGCAGGCATTTCAGGCAATACAAATTTGAAATTGTAATTTCCCCATTGATTTCGGCTTGCACTTGAATTAACGGTAAAAACAACACCCTGGCCTTTTAAATAGACGCTTTCTACACCATTAATTTTGTGTCCTCTGCGAGCTCTATCATCAGCACCAGTGGAAGACTTAATGATTTTGCTCATGATATCGAGTTGTTTTTGCATCTCATCATATTCATTTGCGAAAGCCTGAGTTACTGACACTGCCAATAGACTCGGAATAATGGCACGGGTAAAAACTTTAGTTAATGTGTTCATCGATTACTCCTCAGTAGTCCAATTTGCTGGCTGTGCCTGCAAACCTAATTGTTGAACTTTGTTTGTTTGAATTTGCATAGTTTGTTGCAAACGCTGTAATTGCATCTGCTGATCAAATTTGTCATCAGCGCGTTGCTCATTTATGTATTTAATAAACTCGCTCATATCTTCTTTTCGCTCTTGTCGCGACGCTCCCATAATGTAACTTGCCAACTGCAAATTACTTTCCTGTTGTTTGACTTTGATGTCTGAAGCGTAATTCGCCAAGATAACTTGTTGCTCACTTGCAAACGACTGCAGCTTTTGGTCAATAAGCTGATTCATTTGTTGCTGCTGGTTCGCTTGATGACTACCAGCAAAACTCAACATAAACCCTTCTTCTTGCACAACAACTTCAACTTTGAACAAAACGAGTGTCATGGCAAACAAGGAAAATGCGAACGACATTGCAGGTAAACCTTGCCATTGCCACCATGACTTTTTGTCATTTTCAAACGTGGCATCTCTGTTCCAATTTGGCACATTAACTTCCGGTGTAACATCGGCATGATGTGCAATCGTTTTAGCCACTTTTGCCCTATCTTGCCACAATGAAGCCTCGTCACTGTCTTGCGCAAAAAATTCGTCTGATGCGCCATTTTCAAGCCATTGTGTAAAGGCTTTATCTTGGTCGGTATCTTTATTTCTAGACATAATCCAACTCCACATATTCTTTTAACTTGTCTAGGCCACTGTAGAGCCTAGATTTTGCTGTATTTACTGAAATACCCAACTGTTTTGCTATTTCATCAAATGTTGCATGTTGAAAAAATTTCAATTCCACCACTAATTTCTGGTTCATAGGTAAATGCTGCAAAGCATTTTGTATTCCTATTACTTGTTGGCCCGTTGATAACGATCCTTCCGGGCACGCGGTATCATCTATTTCTTCAGGCTCTGGTGAATCATCTAACGATTGAGTTGGCTTTTTCTTTCGATAAAACTCAATACACCGATAGTGCGCAATCTTAAACAACCAGCCTTTAAACGGGCTGTCACCGCGAAACGATGACAAATTTCTAAATACTGCAACAAACACATCTTGCATCAAATCTAACGCGTCATCAGGGTTACTGACCATTCTTAACGCATAGTTGTACAAAGGCTTTTCGTAGCGTTTTACCAAAGCAATCCACGCAGACTTTTTACCTTTTAGCGCTTGTTTTATCAGCGTTTCATCGCTTCTTTCAAACACGCATATTCCTATTATTTTATTGTGGCCAACTCACTTTGTTTGCTGGCTTAACGATCGTTGTTATTAATAAGGTCGTTCCAGCGAAACAAAAAGTTCTTTATTTCTTCATTATTTTTTCAAAATATTTACTGCATAATTTTATTCTATATAAAACAGTACGATATTAAAAAATTATTACGATTAACCATAGAGTAAAAATTGCCTTTTGGTTAACAGTTACTAAACTTAATTCAGGGTTTCATCAAAAAGGAGTTAGTTGAAATTTATGGTCACCGCATCTGCACGCCACATATTAGTCGATAACAAGCAACAGTGTAATGAATTGAAATCTGCCATTGAATCAGGTGGAGACTTTGCAGCTTTGGCTAAAAAGCATTCTAACTGCCCTTCAAGCATTCAAGGCGGTGCTTTGGGCTCTTTCAGCAGAGGACAAATGATCAAAGAATTTGACGATGTAGTTTTTTCTGCAGAATTAAATAAGGTGGTAGGTCCTGTACGTACCCAATTTGGTTATCACCTAGTTGAAATTACACGACGAACAGAAACTTAAAAGGTTTGTTGGGAAACAGAAATAAAAAAGCCAGCTTTCGCTGGCTTTTTTGATAATCACTCGATTACGCAAATACGGCGTTAAGAATCCAGAAGATAATAATTGATAAGCCAGCACCTACCGGCAATGTAATTACCCAAGAAACCACAATATTACGTACAACACCTAAGTTAATTGCCGCAATACCACGAGCCATACCGACACCTAATACCGCACCAACTAATGTTTGTGTCGTAGAAATTGGTAAACCCGCTCCCGAAGCGATAACTACGGTACATGCAGCAGCTAACTCTGCAGCAAAACCACGACTTGGAGTTAAGTGAGTAATGCCTTTACCTATTGTTGCTATTACACGATGACCAAAAATAGCCAAACCAGCAACAATACCTAAACCACCTAACGGTAATATCCACCAAACCAATGGTGATTTGGCAACGATTTCACCACCGTTATCAACAATGCTAACAACTGCAGCTAACGGACCAATCGCATTGGCTACGTCGTTTGAACCATGAGCAAAAGCCATACAACATGCAGTAACAACCATTAAAATAGCAAATACTTTTTCAACGTTGGCATAGTGTGTGTTTTTATCCGCTTTTTCATCAAACTTAAGTTTTGCAATAAAGACCTTACCAATTAATGCAACAACTACAGCGATAAAGATTGCTAAGTAGTAACCACCAGGGCCTAAAATTTCAAACTGAATAAAACCAAGGTTTATTTCTTCTAAACCAATATGTTTTAAACCCTTTTTAACGGTCACTAATGATAAAACAAAGCCCGCTAAAAACATGTAAAACGGCACATATTTCTTGGCGTTATCGAGCGGCTTATCGGTATCAAAAATTAGCTTTTGGGCACTATTGAAGATGATGAATGCTATTACACCGGATATCAGCGGCGTTATAATCCAACTACCAACAATGCCAACAACTTTACCCCAAGCAACCGTATCTGGGCTAACACCTATTGCAGCAAAACCAATGATTGCACCAACAATTGAGTGAGTTGTAGATACTGGCCAACCTAATGTTGAAGCAATAAGCAACCAAGTTGCTGCAGCTAAAAGTGCCGCAATCATACCGAAGACAAGTTGATCTGGTATGGCGGTAAAATAGGTAGGATCGATGATACCTTTACGTATCGTAGAAGTTACTTCGCCACCGGCTAAATACGCGCCAGCGAACTCAAAAATCATCGCGATAATAATCGCTTGTTTGATGGTAAGCGCTTTAGAACCAACTGAGGTTCCCATAGCATTGGCTACATCGTTTGCACCAATACCCCACGCCATAAAAAAGCCGACAATCGCGGCAATCATGACTAGTATCGAGCCATGTGTTGCTAAAATTTCCATGCTTTACCTTATTTCTTCGCTAGCATTAGTTCTAAACGGGCACCAACACGTTCAGCTAAATCAGCTAAATCACCTACCCATTCAATAATTTGGTAAAGGAACATTACATTTACCGGGTTTAATGTGTCTTCAATCGCACGTAAGTTTCTGCGAATGGTGACTTGTAAGTCGTCTGTATCATCTTCTATTTCATCAAGTTGATGAACTAACTTATGTACAAACTCAACTTCTCTTCCTCTAAAACCGGTTTCTAGCAAATCATCAAGTTCATTGATAACTTCAGCGGCTTTTTCGATTGCATCGATGCTACGATTCAAATATTGAGAAAATTCGTTTTGCAAAATTTCCGGAATATCCATTTCTCTGCCGACAACGCGGCCTGCAATATCCTTGGCTTTATTGGCAATCCTGTCTTGCTGTGTCAACAATTCGAGAAGATCAGCGCGATCAACTGGCAAAAATAAACCACCTGGTAGCTCCAAACGAATCTGACGTTTGATGCCATCGGCTTTTTGTTCTTGCTTTGAAATGGAGGCGCGGATTTTTTCGGCTTTATCCCAGTCTTTTGCTATTACTGCATCAAAAAATGGGATCAGTTCTTGTGAACACTTTGCAACCATTCGAATGTGTTTTTCTAATGGTTTCAAAGGTGATTTTGCAAATACACCTAAGATTGAATTACTGGTCATAATAGTTTTCCAGGAGCTCAATTGCTCTTTGTGATATTTCGGCGCGGATATTAACCTAATCGCAACAAATTCGGAAGAACATTATCAAAAATTAGTGCCTAATTCCGCAGAAAAAGTGTGTGTAGTATAAAACTACACACTCATAATCAAATTAATACTTACGATTTACTCAGTAGAATCTTTAAGTTTTTTAATATCTTCTGGTGAAGTGTGACGCACAACCTTACCTTTTACAAAGTAAATGATGTATTCACAAATATTTTGACAACGATCACCTATACGCTCCAATGCTCGAGCCGACCAGATAACCGTCATAATTTGTGGAATAGAACGTGGTTCTTCCATCATATAAGTCATTAATTGACGCATCAGTGCTTCATACTCTCGATCAATCTTAGCATCAGTTCGATGAATTTTAATCGCGGCATTAACATCCATTCGTGTAAAAGCATCTAATGTTGTTTGCAAAGTTTCTAGCACTCTGCGACCTAAATTATCTAAATTTTGCAACAGATCTTTATGATCTTTTCCTAAACTTTGTAAGGTAACTTCCGCTATTTTTTCAGCTTCATCACCAATACGCTCTAAATCAGCAATCGTTTTTACAATCGCCATAATCAGTCGTAAATCACCAGCAGCTGGTTGGCGTTTTGCAATGATACGCGTGCATTCATCGTCAATGCTTACTTCTAGCTTATTAACTTGGTAATCATTGGCATGTACGCGTTTTGCTAGTTCTTCATCACTTTCATAAACTGATGTTAATGCATCAGAAAGTTGTTTTTCAACTAAGCCGCCCATTTGCATTACATGATTAATAACGCGCTCTAAATCTTCATTAAATTGGCCAGAGATATGACGGCCGATATTTAAATTGTCCACAATATTTCCCCTCAGTCCGTCAAATTAACCGTAACGGCCAGTGATGTAATCTTCAGTTTTCTTTTTAGCTGGGGTGGTGAAAAGCGTATTAGTATCGCTATATTCAATGAGATCCCCCATATACATAAAGGCAGTTTGATCCGAAACACGAGCCGCTTGCTGCATGTTATGAGTTACTATCACCACGGTAAACTGCTTTTTCAAATCATTAATAAGTTCTTCAATCGTCAGCGTTGAAATAGGATCAAGTGCTGACGTTGGCTCATCTAATAATAGCACTTCTGGTTCAATAGCAATGGCTCTGGCAATAACCAATCTTTGTTGTTGACCACCAGAAAGCCCAAGTGCACTCTCGTGTAATCTATCTTTAACTTCATTCCAAAGTGCAGCCGCTTTTAAAGACTTTTCTACCGCTTCGTCTAAAACACGGCGATTGTTTTCACCCATGATACGCAAGCCATAAACAACATTTTCATAGATGCTTTTTGGGAATGGATTGGGACGCTGAAACACCATACCAACTTTACGACGAAGTGCAGCAACATCAACATGTTTTTCATAAATATTTTGACCGTGCAAGTTAATTTGCCCTTCAATGCGACAGCCATCTACAAGGTCATTCATGCGGTTAATACAACGTAATAACGTTGACTTACCACAACCACTTGGACCTATAAATGCGGTAACTTGACCTTTTGGAATCGCCATACTGATATCATTCAGGGCTTGTTTCTCGCCGTAAAACAAATTCAAATTATTGATATCTAGAGCCTTTTGCTCTGGTGACAAGTTAGCTAAGTCTATTTTTGACTCGCTGTTGGCAATATTTTGCGGGCTAACTGTAATCATAATAATCTCTTTAACTTTAAAACTTTTTGCATTGGGGAGTAATCCTCCCCGGTTAAAACACTAGTGCACTGAAATAAATTAGTGCTCTAACATGCGATACTTTTCTCTCAAGCGGTTTCGAATAGAAACAGCTGTCATATTCAAGGCAACAATAATAGTAACCAACAATAAGGCTGTGGCGTATACCAAAGGTCTTGCCGCTTCGACGTTCGGGCTTTGGAAGCCAACATCGTAAATATGGAAACCTAAGTGCATAAACTTACGATCAAGGTGCAAGAATGGGAAATTGCCATCAAGCGGTAAGTTTGGTGCCATTTTAACTACACCAACCAACATGAGTGGTGCAACCTCACCTGCTGCACGAGCAATCGCTAAAATAATACCTGTCATAATGGCAGGGCTAGCAATTGGTAAAATAATTCGCCATAACGTTTCTGCTTTAGTTGCACCTAAAGCTAAACTTCCGTGACGCATAGCCGAAGGAATACGCGCTAAACCTTCTTCGGTAGAAACAATCACTACAGGCAGTGTTAAAATCGCTAACGTAATCGCTGACCACATAACACCAGGTGTACCAAATGTAGGTGCTGGTAAAGTTTCTGGGTAGAACAATTGGTCAATTGAACCACCAACCATGTAAACAAAAAAGCCTAAACCAAAAACACCATAAACTATAGAAGGAACACCGGCTAAGTTGATTACGGCAATTCGCAATAATTTAGTAAAGGCATTTTTACCCGCATATTCATGTAAATAAATTGCGGCAACCACGCCCAGAGGAGATACGATAACCGTCATTAACAAGACCATTAATACCGTACCAAAAATGGCTGGAAATACCCCACCTTCAGTGTTTGCTTCGCGAGGATCATCGATAATGAAGTTAGCGATCTGAACAAAGAAAGTGCCCAATTTTTCAAAAAAGCCAAATTGATTGTTCGTTTGAATTTTAAGAATTTTTTCAAAGCCAATTTTTACCACTTGACCGTCCATCGCTCTAACATTCATGTGGTCACGAGATACTTGATCACGCATTGCCATCAGTTTTTGTTCTAAAACAATGTAGTCTTGCTGTAATGTCTTTAACTCTTGAGCAATCGCTTGTTCACGTTCTGCAGTTAACTCATCTTTTAAGCGATACTTACGCTCTTTTAAACGTAAACGTTCAATTTGATAGTTGATGGCACCAATATCGACCTTTTGTAGCTCTTCCATTTGCCCTTGTAATTCAGTAACACGATCTAACATTTCATCCATGCGTTCATGTGAGACTTCTTTGCCATCAAGATATAAACTTTCAATGAAACCATAAAAGTTACCATTGGTGCGCCTTTCAATCACAACTAAGTCTTTAGGCGTCGTTGTTTTTACGATTTCCGGTACCATGATCCAGCGAAAGTCTAACGGTACTAATTCTCGGTTACCTGTTTTAATGAGTAAACGCTCAACCGAATCTTCGCCTTTAAAGTCCATATCTAAGTGAGCAAGTTGCTCTGCAGGAACCGTAACGCGATCGTAAATTTCACCAATAACAGTTACGTTTTCGCCTTTTTGATTCACCATATCAAATTGATACAGTGTTGATGGCCAAAAGTACGATAAACCATTGCTGGCAATTAAGTACAAAAGCCCTAAAACTGAAATTAAACTTAAGCTCACACCACCGGCAGATAACCAGATCCAAGGTGAGCCAGATTTAAACCACTTATTCATCTTTTATAATCACCTTATAACGAGCTGTATTTTTCACGTAAACGCTGACGAACAAACTCAGCTAACGTATTAAAAATGAAAGTAAAAACAAACAACACAAACGCTGCTAAGAACAGAATACGATAATGAGAGCTTCCCACTTCAGACTCTGGCATTTCTACTGCGATGTTAGCTGATAACGTTCTCATACCTTGGAACAAACTCCAATCAAGCACAGGCGTATTACCCGTTGCCATCAATACGATCATCGTTTCACCAACTGCACGTCCTAATCCCATCATTATCGCAGAAAAGATACCTGGACTTGCGGTTAACAAAACGACTTTAATCAGTGTTTGCCACGGTGTAGCACCAAGAGCTAACGAGCCACTAGTTAAATGTTTTGGCACACTGAAAATAGCGTCCTCTGCCATTGAGAATATGGTTGGAATCACTGCAAAACCCATGGCAATCCCAACCACTAACGCATTACGTTGGTCAAAGTCGATACCTAAATCATTAGTAATATATTGGCGAACGTCACCACCAAAAAATGCAGCTTCCATCCAAGGTGATAAAGCAAAAGAGCAATATGCAGCAAGACACAATGTTGGGATCAAAATAAGTGGTGCCCATGTATCTGGCACTTTCGCCTTTATCTCTTTTGGCAATTTGTGCCAAGCAAAAGCAGTGAAAAATACGGTTGCTGGTAGCGCAATCAGCAACATGGCTATTGCTGGCAAATTGTGTTCAACAATTGGCGCAAGCCATAAGCCCGCTAAGAAACCTAAAATAACCGTTGGTAAAGCTTCCATAATTTCTATGGTAGGTTTAACTTTTTTACGCAGTTCAGGTGTCATGAAGTAAGCGGTATAAATTGCTGCGGCAAGTGCAATAGGAACAGCAAATAACATAGCGTAAAGAGCCGCTTTCATCGTACCAAAAGAAATTGGCACTAAAGAGAATTTGGCTTCAAAATCATCTGAACCTGACGTTGACTGCCAAATATAATCAGGCTCTGGATAGCCTTCATACCAAACTTGCTGCCAAAGGGCTGACCATGTAACTTCTGGATGATCATTTTTTACAGAGTAAAGCGACAATTGACTATCGTTTAACATCAATAAGCCATTAGCACGAGGTGAAATAACAAAACTTTCAGGCACTTTGCTCGTAAAACTGCCACGCCACAAGTCATTTTCACTGGTGGTATAAAATGCGCCCATTTCGCCTTTTGCTGTTAATGTGTAGAAGCTTTTACGGTATTGCTCCGTATAAATTTGCTTAATTGCTTCAGTGTTACTTACATCAAAACTTCTAATTTTTTTGAATTCGCGACCGTTATCTGTCGCCACTTCAAACCATTGACTTACTGTACCATCGCTTTCACCTAACAACACCGAACTGCTGCCTGACAATAAAGCCATTGCCGTCAATTGTTGTGGCTTAGTACGATTTTGCTCTAACTGAGGGATAATGGTTGCTTTAAGCTCATTATCATCAGTGCTTAAATCAAACACAAAAACGCGATCTGCGCTGCGAACAAATGCCATTGCTGCATCTGGAGTAACTTTAACTTCGTCAACTCGTTTACTGTCTAAGGTAATTTCCTGATATTCAATCGAATACGCTGGATCATAAGAAAAATCATCATCAGCCAATAAATTGGTTTTTATTAATCGACCATCTTGGGTAAAGGCAACAAATACTGCACGCTCATCATTCATCGCAAATGCAATATGTTGTAATGCCACACCTTGTTCATCTACTGCGATAAACTCTTCACCAAGCGGATAAGTAATGTTTGGAATAATTTCACGCGTACCTGTGTCGTACGTCGCCTGAAATCTAGGAGCAACCAGCTGAATATTGTTATCTTGAGTAACTAAGAGCTTTTTATCACCATGGCCTGAAATAACACGCTTAAGTGGCTGGTCTAGCAACTCAAGATCAAATGCCTTTTCCCCTACCGACACATTGTTGCTTGCTTTTAACGCAAAATATTGAATGCGCCCTTGCTCATCAATGGTATAAGCTAGTTCTTGCAGCTCATCTAAACCTGTCGCCAAGACTTTTTCTTGATTGTTTAATGCAAAAGAATGCACAGGTTCAATTTTTGCTGATTCAAAAACGGGTTTAATTACATAAAGTAAATAGAGAAATATAAGCACAAGAGTAAATAACACACTGACTCCACCGAGTGTTATTAACCATCGCGCTAACGAGTTTTTCAGCTGACGAGAGCCAACCGATTTCAACGCTATTGTCACTAAAAGTACCTTTGATCTTAAGTCAAAATTTTAATTGCGGCGATTATAAGACACTTTTGTGACACTTTTGTGACATGGGTGTAATAGTCACTAAAAATCGTAAGCATTTAGCGTGAATTTTTAATGATAACATTGTTAATTTTTAGCGATTTGATAATCTTTAAATGACAACTTATTGATGTGAAGGCAGTTAAGGGAAAATCATGAGTATTGAAAAATGGATGTCTAAAAATATCATCGCCCTTGATATTGACGATGATTTAGCCAAGGCTAAGTTAGCCTTCGATGAACATAAAATACACCATTTGTTGATTTTAAATGGTAAAGAGTTGGCCGGTGTAATTACTGACCGAGATTTATATAAGCAATTAAGCCCGCACATAAATACGCGAAATGAAACGCCCAGAGACACCTCATTACTGCGTAAAAAAGTGAATTTATTTATGAGCAGAGAGTTGGTTACCGCTTATAAAGACACAACGCTAAATGAAGCAGTATTACTTTTTTATGACAACAGAATATCGTGTTTACCTATCGTCAATGACGATTTTATACCAATAGGCATCATCACATGGCGCGATATTATTAAGATTGTTGCCGTGCAATATCGTCATAAACAACTCGGGCAACACACTAAAGCCTAATACTAAGACTCGCTACTATGAGCTACAAGACAACATAGAGCATCCAGGTTTGTTTTTGGCCCACTCAGGGCGCTTAACAAAATATTCTTGTTCAAATTCGGGTTGCTCATCATACGGCTGTTGAATCAATTGATATAAGGTTTGTAGCTTATCAAACTGACCTTGTTCAGCAGCCTTTATTGCTTGCTGAGATAAAAAGTTACGCAACACATATTTAGGATTAACCTTATTCATCATCGCTTTGCGCTGACTTGCACTCGTTTGCTCTTGATTAAGACGTGATACATATTGAACCAGCCACTCATTAAGTACTTGCCAGTGTGCTGATGTAAAGTCTTGATAAAAAGCTGGTGCCAAATGGTTTTGCCACTCATTTGACAGCTCGGGTAACGAAGCCAATAACCGATAGAATATTGTCATATCCGTCGGTGTTTCTTGCAGAACAGTTTCTAGAGCCTCCAACAAGGCAGCATCTGCTTGCTGATTCTTAATCACCAATCCTGTTTTATCGGCCATCATTTCTAACCATTGGCGTTCGTAATTTGTTGCAAACTCACTCAATTGGGTATTTAAGCCGTCTGCTTCGTTAATTAACGGATAAATTGCATTGGCAAGTTGAAACAAGTTCCATTGAGCAATTTGCGGCTGAGCACCAAAGCGGTAACGTTTTCCTTGTGCATCTGTGGTGTTTGGTGTCCAATTAAGATCGAATTCGTCAATCCAACCATAGGGTCCAAAGTCGATTGTTTCACCTATAATCGACATATTGTCAGTATTCATCACTCCGTGAACAAACCCAACTCGCATCCAATTCACCATCAATAAGCAGGTGCGCTGGCAAATCTCGCTAAACCATTGTAAATACACATCGGCATTGGGCTCACCTAAATGCGGAAAATCTTGAGTAATACTGTAATCAACCAGTTGTTTAAGTAGGGTTAGATCACCACGAGATGCGGGCAATTGAAAGCTTCCAAAACGCATAAAAGAAGTTGATGTTCTACAAACAATTGCGCCCAACTCTAGCTTAGGGTGCCCATCGTAAAACATATCGCGAGTAACTTTATCGCCTGTTAAACTTAAGCTTAATGCTCTAGTTGTTGCTATGCCTAAATGATACATAGCTTCAGAGCAAAGAAACTCGCGAATGGAAGAGCGTAGTACCGCCAAACCGTCAGCATTTCGAGAATACGGCGTTGGCCCTGCACCTTTTAATTGCAGCGTTATCAATGCATCATCTTTATCACGCAGTTGAACCAAATTAATGGCTCTACCATCCCCCAGTTGTCCAGCCCAATGACCAAACTGATGACCACCATAGTTCATCGCGTATGGCATAAGAGCCTCAGGTAAATCGTTACCTGTTAATAACTTAGCCAAGTGTTCATGGTCTTGAGTTTCAATAAAAAGACTTTCAGCTAAGGCATTATTTAATAGTAATAATTCTGGTGCACTTGTTTGTTTGGGTGACACAAATGAAAAAGCGGCGCGTTCAACCGTACGGCAATAATTATCGCTGCTAGTGTCTTTAGGTAATTGAGTGGTAAAGCGATTGTCGATGTGGTTTAACGGTAATGACATCAGGAGTAACTAACTGTCGATTGGTGTCAACAGTGTACTCGTTTTCCCTGTTAGGCGAAATAACTTATACCAATTGAAATATCGAGCTCTTTATCAAAAAAGCATTTTTATTCGTCGGCAAAATAGGTCGATTCAAGGTCAAAAAGTGTCAATTGGCTGGATATCAACCGACAAGAGAGTATTAAATTCATAAAGTGTCATCAACACCAAAACAGGTTAACTGGAGAAAACTGATGGCAACACCAACAATAAAAGCATTAAGTGCGGTAATCTTTGCATTAAGTTCAAATGCAATGGCTACAGAATTGAGAATTGATAACGTTAAGCTTTATCAACCAGCAGAGCAGATGTTTTCAGCCCCAACCTCAATTTATATAGAACATGGCAACATTGTGAAGCTACTTCCGTCCACGCACAAACAAAAAGTGGCAGATCACGTCATCGACGCTAAAGGTCAGTTTGCAGTTGCAGGTTTGATGGATTTACATGTTCATTTAGGTTCATCAGGCAGCAATTACACCAATTTTCAATATTTACCTGTAGAGGCGCACTTTAACGCCAACCTTTATTTAGGAGTAACTGACATAGTTGATCTGTTTTCTTTCGACAACGTTTTAACTGAAGCAAAACAGCTACAACAGACACAAACCTCACCTAATCTATTTTACGCAGGCACCTTATTTACCAACCCTGGTGGTCATGGAACTCAATTTGGTGGCAAGGCATATGTAATAAACCAAGACAGTGATATTGAAGCGCTGTGGCAACAACATTTAGCGACTAATCCTCATGTAACAAAAGCTGTTATTGAATCTTTTGGTGGTATGGGCAATACCTTAACTGATACTCAACTGGCAGAGCTTGGCAAGCGTTCTAAAGCGGCCAACCTGCCCTATTTTGTTCATGTATCAACATTAGCTGATGGTAAACGCGCGATTAAAGCAGGCGCCAGCGCATTAGCTCACGGCATTAACGGTGAAGATATTGATGCAGAGTTTATTGAACTGATGCTTTCCCATAATGTTACTTACATCCCGACTCTTGCGGTATACCATAATCATGCTAGCGAAAGTGAGCACCAACAAATTAGCCATCAAACTGAATTACTGCCCGTATTACACAAAAAGCTTCAGGGTTGTTTATTTGATAAAGTACCAGAGCCAAATGTATGGTTTAAAACCATGTGGCAAAAGCGTGCTCATGCATATCAAAATATTGTGAAATTGCATAAAGCTGGGGTAACAATTGCAACAGGATCAGACGCCGGTAACCCCTACACCTTACATGGCATAGGTTTGCACAATGAGATTGATGCCTTGGCAATGGCAGGACTTGCAAATGGTGAGATTATCAATGCAGCAACCATCAATGGTGCAACAACCCTAGCAGTTGATGATAAACAAGGGCAACTGGCTCAAGGCTATAAAGCTAACTTTATTTTGTTAAATGAAAACCCTTTGCAAAACATCAACGCACTTCATCATATAAATGCTGTGTACAAGGAGGGAGTAAAAATCAATCGCGAACAATTGGCTGAGCGAAACCAAATAATCCAGCCAGTTGGCCAGGAATGTAATGCCAATATAACGTCACAAACCGCGCAAGCCGTGATCGATAACTTTAACGACAAAAACCAATGGTTAACTGTATCTGATAGCGCAATGGGCGGTGGCTCAGCTACTGAGTTAGTGCTAAAAGATAAAGTGTTAACAGTAAAAACATCACTGGGCAAACCTACACATTTTGGTGCATGGGCAGGAACCGAGATTCGCTTTAAACAGCCAAATGATGCGTCAAACTTTGATGGAGTAGCATTAACATATAAGGGTTCTAAAGCGCCTTTTACCCTATCGATTTATCATAGCGAAGTTCAAGACTGGGATCATTTTTCAAAGATGTTACCGGCTAGTGAAGATTGGACAACGGTTAAAGTCCCCTTTAGCGAATTTAAACAATTTGGCTTTGGTAACAAAGTCCAATGGTCAGCCAAAAGTATCACCGGTTTGAACTTTGTGTGGCGCTCAATGCCGGGAACACCACCGCCAGTGCCAAACAATGAATTTCACCTAAAATCAATAGGCTACTTTTAACTTCTCAATGTAAGTTGCAGGGTGTACCCTTATGCCCTGCCTAGCAAAAAAATATCGGCTCAATCATGTTACAACATCCTTTTTTTAAAATTAGCTTTTTTGCTTTGTTAACCGTTGATATATGTTACAGCATCACCTTGGTGTTAGTCGGTTTGTCGCCCGTTAGCATGAGTAGTGTTTATGCGTCAGCTATTTGGTTTGTCACCTTTTTTTGGTTGCCGGTTTGGCTTGCTGGTTACCTGATTTTAAAACTAAGACAAAATACAAATATAGGCACTATAGTTGAGTGGTTAATTGTCATTGTCGCTCTATCATTGGGTAACGCCGTTACCGATTTGATGATTAATAGCTTGTACCAAGTTCCTCGTATGGGCTGGTATGTAGTACCTAACGCCTTGTTTTGGGGCACTATCATTTATTTTATTTTTCGCTTTCTAGAAACCAGACAAAAAGCGCTGATAGAGACACAATCACGAAAGCAGGCTCAGCTAGAATCATTGCGCTATCAACTCAACCCACATTTTATGTTTAATAGCTTGAACACCATTTCGGCTTATATTCATACCAACCCAGATCTAGCTGACGATGTACTACATGAACTTGCTGACATTTTACGATACTCACTCGACACCTCTGCTCATAAATTTGTTCCGTTATCGCAAGAGCTGGGCATTATCAAAAAATACCTCAATATTGAGAAAGCCCGATTTGCCGACAAATTAGAGGTAACCATTGATAGCCCCACTGAACTGAATAATGTCAATATTCCGCCCTTGGTAATACAGCCTATTATTGAAAATGCAATTAAACACAATGCAAAACAAACCAACTTAAAAATAGCTATCAAAATTAGGCGAATAGATAACAAACTAATGGTCACAGTAACCGATAATGGCACAGGCTTTATTGAGCCAATATTAACGCAAGGTTATGGAAAAGGCGTTGGAATGAAAAATCTGCAGCAACGCATTGACCAGTTAGAGGGAGGCAAGATTCATCTCGCTAATGTACCCGGAGCACAAGTAAAGTTGGAGGTGCCATTATGTTAAATAAAAATCAAAGCACATATTCTTTAATTTTTGCTGAAGATGAAAAACCTGCACAAGAGAAACTTTCCCACCAATTAAGCATGCTCGACAACATTGAAGTATTAGGTTTTGCAACAACGGGCAAAGAAGCGGTTTCTTTAATTAATCAACTACAACCAGATATTGTTTTGCTCGACATTCAAATGCCTGAAATTGACGGGCTAGATGTTGTTGACTTACTCGATTATCAACCTCTCATTATTTTCACCACAGCATACGATCAATATGCTATTCAAGCCTTTGAAAAGTCTTCTATTGATTACTTACTCAAACCTTTTCCTCTGGGCAGATTAAAATCAGCTATTGAGAAAGCAACAGCTCAATTGGCAACACAACGTGACGCTTGTGCGTATCAAAACAAAGAGCAGCAGGTATTTAATTTACAATCTGGGCAACAAAAAAAACTTGTCAGCAAAAATGGTGATCGCATTTTTCTCTTAAAGCCTGAACACCTAAAATTTATTAAGTCAGAGCAAGGTAATACACTTGCATGGGACGGTGAACGCTTTAGTCATATCAACGATAGTCTGGATCAATTAGAGCAGTCTTTAGCGGCTCAACAATTTGTCAGGGTTCATCGTGGTTATTTAGTTAACCTTGACCACGTCAGTGAAATCCAACGTTGGTTTAATGGCAAGTTAATGCTGATCATCGATGATGATAAAAAAACTGAGATTAGCACAAGCAGAGCCGGCGCAGAAAAGCTTAAGTCACTGATAGGCTTTTAACTTGTTGGCTTTAGCTAACTTGCTGTCTGGTAATTATCGACTAACTTTAAAGAAAGTATTTTTAAAGGACTTTTCCAGTGACGGAAACAGCCAATGTTGCACAACGTGCCAGTAACAACTTGATACTGCTAATAGATGACCAACCAATTTTTTTAAAAGCTATTGCCGCATTGCTAGAAGAATTGGGATACCGTGTCACCCCAACGTCGTGCCCCATGGAGGCCATTCAGTTTTTTAAAGAAAAATCTTATTTCTTAGTGTTATGTGATTTATATATGAGTAGCTTAAGTGGTTATAAATTATTAACACGTTTTAACCACGACAAACCAGAGCAAGTGTGTTGTTTAATGACGGGCGCTGAGCTTGATGAACCACTACTGAAAAAAACCTTACGTTTAAACAATGTCAAAGGATATATAAAGAAACCTATAAAATTTGAAGAACTTGACCGCTTATTAGCAAATATCAAAAAACAGCAGCTTTCTGTTTAACATTTCGTACCTTTTATACAGTGCTTTTTTACTGGCGATTCAACCTTCCCCTCGATAAATATTCATCGTGTTGTTGTTTAAATTAGCTTGCATTAATCAAAGTCGCCAAAAAACAAGAGAAATTATCCGCAAATAAAAACAAAGATATAGCAATTCATTGCCCTGTTGTTCAGCATCACCTAAAATGTCGGCAATTATTTAATTCTTTAAAAAAGGTTTCCCAATGGCTCAACCATTACCCGACAAATTTATCATGTCGATGCACCGCGTTAGCAAAGTGGTGCCACCAAAACGTACGATTTTAAAAGACATCTCATTATCTTTCTTTCCTGGCGCAAAAATTGGCGTTTTAGGCCTAAATGGCGCGGGTAAATCAACATTACTTCGCATTATGGCGGGCGTTGATAAAGACTTTGAAGGTGAAGCAAAAGCACTTGCTGGTACAAACATTGGCTATTTGCCGCAGGAACCACAACTGGACGAAAGCAAAAATGTTCGAGAAGTGGTTGAAGAAGCTGTTTCAGAAGTTAAAAACGCCATCAAACGATTAGATGAAGTGTACGCTGCGTACGCAGAACCAGATGCAGACTTTGATGCCTTAGCAAAAGAGCAAGGTGAATTAGAAAACATCATCAATGCACAAGATGGTCATAACATTGATAACGTTTTAGAGCGTGCTGCAGATGCTTTACGTTTACCAGATTGGGAACAACCTATTTCTGTTTTATCAGGTGGTGAGCGCCGCCGTGTCGCACTTTGTCGTTTATTACTTTCTAAGCCAGATATGTTGCTTCTTGACGAACCAACTAACCACTTAGACGCCGAGTCAGTTGCATGGTTAGAGCGATTCTTACACGACTATACCGGCACTGTAGTTGCGATTACCCATGACCGTTATTTCTTAGATAACGTTGCTGGTTGGATATTAGAGCTTGACCGTGGCCATGGTATTCCGTGGGAAGGTAACTACTCTTCTTGGCTTGAGCAAAAAGACGCTCGCCTTGAGCAAGAAAAGCGTGCTGAAAATGCCTTACAAAAAACCATTAAGCAAGAGCTTGAGTGGGTTCGTTCAAACCCTAAAGGTCGTCAGGCGAAAAGTAAGGCACGTATGGCTCGTTTTGAAGAGCTTAATAGCCAAGAGCATCAAAAGCGTAACGAAACTAACGAGCTTTACATTCCACCAGGGCCGCGTTTAGGCGACAAAGTTTTAGATGTCAAAAACCTAACCAAGTCGTTTGGCGATCGTGTTTTGATTGACGATTTAAGCTTTAGCATTCCTAAAGGTGCTATTGTGGGGATCATAGGTGCCAACGGTGCAGGTAAATCAACACTATTTAAAATGTTATCAGGCACAGAACAACCAGATTCAGGTTCTGTGGAACTAGGTGATACCGTTAAATTGGCCAGTGTTGACCAGTTCCGTGATGACATGAACAACAGCAACACGGTATATCAAGAAATCTCAGAAGGTCACGACATTCTAGAAATTGGTAACTACGAAATTAACGCTAGAGCATACTGCTCTCGTTTCAACTTTAAAGGCAATGACCAACAGAAGCATGTTGGTGATTTATCTGGTGGTGAGCGAAACCGTGTTCACTTGGCGAAATTAGTAAAATCTGGTGGTAACGTATTACTACTGGATGAGCCAACCAACGACCTTGATGTTGAAACATTGCGTGCACTTGAAGAAGCACTACTTGAATTCCCTGGTTGTGCCATGGTTATTTCGCATGACCGCTGGTTCTTAGACAGAATTGCTACACACATTATCGATTATCGAGATGAGGGCCAAGTTAACTTTTACGAAGGTAACTACAGCGATTATGAAGAATGGTTAAAGAAAACATTGGGTAAAGAAGCAACTGAGCCTCATAGAATAAAATACAAACGTATTAGTAAATAAACTTTTCTTTACTTTTTAATCACTAAAAAAGCACCTTAATAAATATTTAAGGTGCTTTTTTTATAAATAGCGCTATGCTAAATATATTGATTAATCACTTTTGCGGTTCAATGGAAAATAGACGTCAATTTACCAGAATATTATTTTCTATCGATGCTCAATTAGAAATAGAAGATAAAATTTACTCTATTAATATTCATGATATTTCGCTTAATGGAGCGCTTGTCAGTGCCCCCAAAAGTGATGATGATATCTTAAATAAATTAGGGTTACTGAGTTTTAACTTATCCGAAAATGATGCACCTGTTTGTATGCATGTCGCTGTAGTTCATGTTGAGCCAGAAGAAATTGGCTTACGCTGTAACGCTATTGATATAGACAGCGTAACTTATCTACGACGCCTCGTTGAACTGAATTTAGGTGATGAAAGCCAGCTAAATAAAGAGCTCTCACAACTGACCAGAAGTTTTTCAGAATAATTACCCACATTAAAAAAGGATGCTTTATGAATCATCTTATTCTGTCATTTGCTAGTCCTGACCGTCCGGGTCTTGTAGACACAATATCTAACGTAATCAAGCAATATAAAGGTAATTGGCAAACCAGTAGCTTACATCATTTAAGTGGATTTTTTGCTGGTGTTATTGAGGTTGCAGTCAGTGAAGAAGAGTCGCAAGCACTTGTTGATCAGCTCAACAGTATTCCCGATTTTGATTGCATTATTAAGGTAGCAAACCAGTCAAGTAGCAACAAAGGTAAAGTGACACTAGAGCTGACGGCTAATGACCGCTCGGGCATCATACAAGAAATCTCATCTACTATTCATCACCATGGTGGCAATCTGATAAAACTGGTGAGTTCAAGACAAAGTGCGCCTCATACTGGTGTAGAATTATTTACTGCTACGGCAAATATAGATGTAAGTGAAGATAAGCTCGATACACTTATTGGCGCATTGGAAAGCAAAGCCGATGACATTATGGTTGATATTTCAAGAGATTAACCACTTTTAACTTTTCATACTTTTGTTACAGTAATAAGACAGTGTTCTTATTACTGTCATATTTCTCAATTATACTGACGTCATTGATTTTCAATATAAAACCTAATGGGCTGCTTCATTAGCAAAAAATAAAAATGATTGATAAGAAGTTTTTTTTTAATAAAGAGCTAAGTTGGCTTTCGTTCAATGAACGCGTGCTTCAAGAAGCAGGCGACAGCTCAGTGCCGTTAATTGAGCGTATACATTTTCTGGGTATTTACTCCTCCAATTTAGATGAGTTTTTTCGTGTTCGTGTCGCAGATATCCGTCGAAAGTTACTTCTTGAAAATGCAAAATCTGATGTAGAAACAGAAGAACAAAAAAACTTAGAGTTATTGCTGGCACAAATTCACGACACAGTAGCTAGATTAACTGAGTCGTTTCGAGGCCATGCTCGCCAGGCCTTTGAAGAATTAAAAGCGCATAATATTGAACTACTATTTAACGACGAAAAATCCACCGTTTTTGATCAAGAGCTCAACCCCGATGAAAAGCACTTTATAACTACCCTATTTAAAAACCACATTATTCGCCATATTACCCCTATTTTTATTGCATCAAACACCCAGCTTGTTAGCTGTTTAGATGACGATGGTATATATCTTTTAGTGGCGCTGAAACAACAAGAGAACGTGCAGTATGTATTAATTGAAATACCACGTTCAGACGTTAATCGTTTTATTATTTTGCCTAAAGACAAAGATAAACAGACGCAACGTATTGTGATGGTGGATGACATCGTGCATTACTTTCTTGGCGATATTTTCAAAGGCATGATTGACTACGAGGAAATTGACGCCTATTCCGTAAAACTGACACGTGATGCCGAATATGATTTAAATGATGAATTAGATCAGAGCTTGTTAGACAAGATGTCGAAAGGCCTTAAGCAACGCTTAACAGCCGATCCTGTGCGTTTAGGATATGACAAAAACATGCCTGACTACATGCTCAAATATTTAAGAAAATCATTAAAAATTAAAGATCAAAATAACCTAGTGCCGGGTGTTCGTTATCGACATTTTAAAGACTTTATTAGCTTCCCTAATTTAGGCGGCAGAGAGTTAGAAAAAGTTGATTTGCCTGCATTAGATGCATCGCGCTTTGGCAGCAATAATTTGTCATTTGATGATATTACTCAAAACGACATATTAGTGTATTACCCCTATCATAAATTTAGGCATTTCACTGAGTTTGTCAGACAAGCCTCATACGACCCTTTGGTTAAAACGATTAAAATCAATATTTATCGAGTGGCAAAAAAATCAGAAATTATTCATTCACTGATTGAAGCAGTAAAAAATGGCAAACAAGTTACTGTTGTTGTTGAACTGAGAGCCAGATTTGATGAAGAAGCAAACATCGAATGGGCAAAACGCATGAAAGATGCTGGAATTCATGTAGAGTTTGGTATTGATTCATTAAAAGTTCATTCAAAGTTATGTTTAGTTACTCGACAAGAAAACGATAAACTTGCACGTTATGCTCACATTGGAACGGGTAATTTTCATGAAAAAAATGCTCGAATTTATACAGACTTTTCCTTGTTTACTAAACACAAAGAAATCGCTCAAGAAGTTGACAATGTTTTTTCATTTATCGCCCATAGCTATAAGCGTTTCAGGTTTAATCATTTAATTGTTTCGCCACTTACCTCTAGACGGCGTTATTATCAGTTAATTGACAACGAAATTAATCATGCCAAGAAAGGTAACAAAGCAAAAATTACGCTAAAGGTTAACAACTTAATTGATAAGGGTCTGATCACACGCCTGTATCAAGCGAGCAAAGCCGGTGTAAAAATTGACATTATTGTTCGTGGCATGTGCTCTCTTGTACCTGGCCAACCAGGCATAAGTGACAATATTTTTGCTATTTCTATTGTTGATCAGTTTCTAGAACATCCCCGTGTAATGATATTCCATAATGGTGGCGCTAATGACCTATACATTAGCTCTGCAGATTGGATGGAACGTAATATTGATCATCGCGTGGAAGTTAGCTGCCCCATATATGACCCCGTATTAAAACAACGCATTATCGACATCATTAATATTCAACTTAACGATAATAAAAAAGCACGCATAATCAATGCAGCACAAGATAACACTTATGTAAAAAATGGCAGAAAAAAACCAGTTAGATCACAAATTGATATCTATAATTATTTGGTAGAACAAGAAAAGAATGACAAAATAGCCCGAGCGATTTAGATAACAAAGTAAGAATGACGCAACCATCAGCTGACACCTCATCGGAATACCGTGCTGCACTCGATATTGGCTCCAATAGCTTTCATTTTGTGTTAGCCAGACAAGTAGAAGAGCAAGTGCAAATTCTGCACGCCGAAAAATATCGCGTCCAGCTCGCACAGGGTCTAGATCAGCATGACGTTTTATCACAAGAGGCGATTGTTCGAGGAGTAGCAGTTTTACAAAAACTGGCCATTTCAACACAACATATCGCGCCTGATAATTTCCGCGTGGTTGCTACCTACACACTCAGACAAGCCAGCAATGCGGCAGCCTTTTTAAAAGCTGCCGAAAAAGTTTTCCCCTTTCCTATCGAAATTATTTCAGGCCATGAAGAGGCACGTTTGATTTATCAAGGCGTTGCTCATCATAGACAAAATAATCACCAGCAATTGGTTATCGATATTGGTGGTGGTAGTACAGAGTGCATCATAGGGCAAAGTTACGATGTTAAACGTTTAGATAGCTTAAATATGGGCTGTGTTAGCTATCAACAGCAATTTTTTCCAGAGGGAAAAATTACGGCGAAGGCGTTTAAAGAGGCAATTAGAAGTGCCAGCCATGAAGTTGATAATATTGTTAAACGCTTTAGTCAATGTGGTTGGCAGCACGTTTTAGGTACTTCAGGCACAATAAAAGCGATAGCCAATATAGTAAACGCTGAAAACGAAATTATTCAGCCTGTTACCTTGCGTGACGTTAAGCAACTCAAAAAGCAACTTTTGGCATTTGATAATACACAAGATATTCAATTAGCAGGCTTAAAAGAAAGTCGTAGAGCCGTTATTTGTTCAGGCGTCGCTATTTTACAAGCGGTCATGCAATGTTTAGATATCAAAGAAATTGAGTATTGCCAATATGCGCTACGTGAAGGTGTTTTGTTTGAACAGGCAGAAAACATGCAGCACAACAATGTTCGACAACGGACGATTGATGGCTTGGCGACACGTTTTAACATAGACACCCAACAAGCAAGCATAGTGAATAAGCTAACGCTTACTTTATATCAGCAAACTAAAGAAGCGTGGCAATTAAACAAAGCAATCTACAAAGAGTTACTTACTTTTGCTGCCTTGATACATGAACTTGGCGTTGATATTAACGCTTCAGGCTATCAAAAACATGGTCAATATATAATAGAGCAGGCAGATTTAGCCGGGTTTAACCAAGAGCAACAACGTGCTCTTGCTTGGATTGTCGGTAATCAGCGCAAAAGAATAATACCCATGTTAGTAGAACAATCTCACCACCTTTCCACAGACATCCTACAAAAGTTATGTGTGCTTTTAAGATTGAGCATACTGTTAAGTCAACAAAGGCAACAAGAAAGTGATTACCCAATTACCTTGCATGCAGATGACAATAAATTAACACTTGCCATTAACCGTCAGTGGCTAAAAGAGCGCCCAATCATTGATACTGAACTTTTTTACGAAGTACAACAATTAGAAAAGATCGGTATCACTTTGTTAATTAAACTCACGTAATAATACCAATAGTTCTGCCAGCCCCGACATAGACACAAAAAAGCCCCAGCTATTTCTAGCAAGGGCTTTGTTTTAAGCGGTTTTCTAATGTAATTACATTGATAAACCTAATTTTTCGAATTCTTTTGCTACTACCGAGGCTGGTACTGGGATATAACCGTCTTTTTCTACGATTTTTTGACCCGTTTTAGAAAGTACCATCTTCAAGAACTCAGCTTCCATTGGCGCTAATGGCTTGTTAGGATGTTTGTTAACATAAACATATAAGAAACGAGAAAGTGGGTATGTTTTGTTGATTGCATTTTCCATTGATGCTTCAACAAAGTTATCGCCTTTTTTCGCTAGTGGTAACGCACGCACACCTGATGTTTTGTAACCAATACCTGAATAACCGATACCGTTAAGTGACGCTGATACAGATTGTACTACTGACGCTGAACCCGGTTGCTCGTTTACGCTATTTTTGAAGTCACCTTTACAAAGTGCTTTTTTCTTGAAGTAACCATAAGTACCTGATACTGAGTTACGACCATAAAGTTGAATATCTTTACCAGTCCACTCACCTGTTAAGCCTAAGTCACCCCAACGATCTGCATCTTCTGTTGCACCACACTTGCGGTTGCTAGAAAAGATAGCATCCACTTGGTCAATACGTAGGCCTTTAATTGGGTTATCTTTATGAACAAAAACTGCTAACGCATCAATCGCAACACGCACTGGCGTTGGTTTGTAACCATAGCGCTTTTCAAAGGCTTCAATTTCGCGAGATTTCATCTTGCGGCTCATTGGGCCTAAATTTGAAGTTGCTTCAGTTAACGCTGGTGGCGCAGTTGAAGAACCGGCTGCTTGAATTTGAACGTTAACATTAGGGTATGTACGCTTAAATTCTTCCGCCCAGAAAGTCATCATGTTAGCTAATGTGTCAGAGCCAACTGATGATAAGTTGCCTGAAATACCACTAACTTTGTTGTATTCAGGTAAATCTTTATCAATTGCTGCCGCCGAAAAGCTTACCATGCTTGCTAGACTGATAGCGCCTAAAGCTCGTTTAAAATTCATATTAATCTCCAAATTGAGAGTGTTACTTTCAGTAATTTTGTGAACACTATATAAAGCTAATATGACGATTATATTTATGGTTTGTGACACTTATATGACAGGATTAAAAAAAATGTCATTTATATTTAACCTCAGCTTCGTATAAGCAATACGGTTTTGGGTGCTATTTTTACTGACTTCTGCTTTAGTTTGAAGTGAATTAGCTAGCTATTCCAGCTCCAAAATATCTTGAATTCCTATAAAAAATATCGAACTAGATTTATAAGGGAATGCTAAGTTATTGTTTTTTGTATTTAGCACATTTTCTAAAGCAAATTTGGGTTATATCAATTGAATTAAAAAAGCCTTGTCAATTTATAAAATTAACAAGGCCTTACAAATAAGTAGTGTTAGGCGACGCTCAAACTTCTAATACACTTAGGTTCAAAGTAAATAATAAATTCACTTCCTTGCCCCCAACGGCTATTGATCGCTAATTCAGCATGATGATGATTAAGTACATGTTTAACAATCGCTAAACCTAAACCTGAGCCACCTGTATCTCTTGAACGAGATTTATCAACACGGAAGAATCGTTCAGTTAGGCGATTAACATGCTCAGGTCTTATACCTGGGCCATCATCTTTTACGGAAAACTTCGCTTTATTGCCGTCTTTAACCCATGAAATATGGATATTACCGCCTGCAGGTGTATAACCAATGGCATTGGATATTAAGTTTGAACAGGCACTTTTTAATTCATTGTCTAACCCTTCTAGAGCCAAGGTTGGATCAATTTCATGGGTAATAGTGTGTCCTTTATCTTGGTTTAGCCACTGAGCATCATCAATTAATGCTTTTAACAATTTAGGCATATCTACTAAATGTTTTTCTTCTTCGTCCATGTGAATTTCTACGCGAGATAACACAAGTAATTGCTCAACTAAGCGATCCATTCTAGAGACTTGGGTTTCCATGGTATCAAAAACTTTCTGCCAATATGGGTCAAGTGCATGTTCAGTGCTTTGTACCATCTCAACATAACCACGAACTACCGTAAGTGGCGTTTTTAGTTCATGTGATACATTGGCAACAAAATCTCTACGCATTTCTTCCAAGCGATGAATTTTACTGATGTCTCTTGCTAAAAATAATACTTGATCAACACCGTATTGCATCAAACGTAATTCAAGCATAATGTCAGAATTTATTGGCGATTGGATGTGACAAGGTTGGTCGAAGTTTGCCGCTTCAATGTACTTGGCAAATTCAGGAAAACGAATAAGGTTGTCAATACGCTGCCCAACATCTCCTGGCCAACGTATCCCTAAAATTCGTTGTGCCTTTTTGTTACCCCATTGGATAGTAAGGTCATTTGACAAAACTAGTGCAGCATCTGGTAACGCTTCAGCGCCATCTCTAAATTGTCTAATTTTATCATTTAGCGTTTTTTGTTTTTGGCGGTATTGCCTTGTTTGTCGATACAAGCCGTCATAAATTCGTCCCCAAATACCATCAGCATGAGGAGGTGAAATCGTGCGGCTCTTCCACAACCACTTCATTAATTTTATCAAATGAATGTAGTGCCAAGATAAAATGACGACGGCTGATATTGCAACAAACAAAAAGGGTTGGCCAAACAATAAACCAACCCCAGCACTTACTGCTAAAACAATTAAAAACTTCGCAAATATTGCCTTAGCCGATAAACGAAAATACATAAGTTTTAATTAAACACCTGCTTTAACTTTACCGGAAAAGCGATAGCCTGAACCACGAACGGTTTGAATAAAGTCTTCGTGACCTTCACCCGCAATCGCTTTACGTAAACGTCGAATATGTACATCAACCGTTCTATCTTCAACATAAACGTTGGTTCCCCAAACGTTATCTAATAATTGCTCGCGACTATAAACACGCTCAGTATGCGTCATGAAAAAGTGTAACAAGCGAAACTCTGTTGGGCCTAAATCAACATTTCTGTCATTGATCGAAACTCGATGAGCCACAGGGTCTAGTTTCATACCATGAAACTCAATGGCTTCTTCTAACGCTGTAGGAGAAACTCGACGAATTACGGCTTTAATGCGAGCAATTAATTCTTTAGGTGAGAAAGGTTTAGTCACGTAGTCATCAACGCCAACATCAAACCCTTTTACTTTATCATCCTCATCTGCACGTGCAGTTAACATGATGATTGGAATTGAGCGAGTATACTCATTTTGTTTAAGTGACTTTGCCAACTTAACACCAGAGCCACCAGGCAACATCCAGTCAAGTAGGATGAGATCAGGATAAGGCTCGACAACTTTAGCCTTTGCTTGATCAAAATCCTCTGCTTCTATGGTATTGAATCCATTCTGTTCCAATACAAAAGTGATCATTTCTCTAATTGGTGCTTCGTCTTCCACAACCAAAATTTGTCTGTTCATTTAAAAAACTTCCCAATAGTCATCCGACATTTACTAATGAACATTGTGATAAATTTTTGTGACAATTTTATGACATGTCTAGATATTTTAGATCATCATTGTCTATATTGCTGTTATTGGCAAGAAAAAAGCGGCTTAACGCCGCTTTTTTCTTTATTGAACAGGCGATTAGAATTTGTATTCTAAACCAACGCCTAAATAATCTTCATCAGCACCAGTATCCATATCAAATGTTGTATAGAAACCAAATACTTTAGTGCTCTTTGCAAGTGCATAGTCCGCACCAACAGTAACACCAGTTTTGTCATCACCGCCATCAAAGCTAGCAGTTTGCACTTGACCTTTTAACGTCCAGTTGTTGATTGGGTATTTAGCAGATACCATAAAACCGTCCATTTCTTGGCCTGAATCAATATTTTCTTGGGTTTGCGCAATTGCACCTAAAGTGAATCCACCTAGTTTTCCTGATACAACAGCACGAGTAATGTCATAGCCATTCATTTCGCTATCGACTGAAATCGCCGCATATAATTTAGATTTCTTCAGTGCTTGGTCGCCGTACATAACAGCAATTGATGTTGCATCTTCACCATCAACACTATCTTCTGCTACATAAGTTAAACCAAATTGAAAGTCACCAAATTTAGCTGACTTGTAGGTGATGCTATCCGACATGCGGTTTTCACCTTTCCACAAGCTTTTAATATCACCATTTAGGTCACTAAACAAATCAACTTTACCTTGAATTTGCTTGGTTAAGGTATCGTTATGACCTATTAATATTTCACCAAAGTTACCTTTTAAACCAACGTATTGGTTTCTATCAGTAATGCTATCGCCTTTGGCACTATCACCGTCTAGATCAACCTGAAACTCTGCTTTGTATACAACGAATAAACCGTCAGATAGCTCATGAGTTCCCTTTAAACCGATGCGTGAAGCATTACTTTTAACTTCAGTAAAAGATCCTTCTCCTTCATCTGAAGATTGAACGGTTAAATTTGCTTTACCATAGATATCAATGTCAGCAGCCGTTACCGGTAACGATAATGCTGTAACGATTGCAGCAGCTAGGGTGCGAGTTGAAAAGTGCATGTGTTCACCTATGAAAGAGTGTAGTAAATAATTTGTCGCACATTGTGCCTTCGAAAGATGACACTTTTGTGACAATATGAACCTTTTTTTACATTTAAATGAATTTAATGCTTCATTTATATGTGAAATTTATGTCAATTTAGTGACAAAGTGTTAGTACGTCAATCAAAAGAACTATAGTCTATATCGTGGAAATTTAAGAAATTTTCTTTTTAAAAAATGTATTTTTTTTGAAAAAAACTGTAATCGTAAGACAAAATGACTACAATCAATTTCATGCACAGGATTTTTAAGAACGTTTAAATGAAAGTTACTAGTATCTCTCGTAAATTGCTGACCAGAGTATTGTCCTTTTATTTTGTTTTAACTTTTTTAGTTACCTGTGTGCAGATTGGTGCCGAATTTGCCAACACAAGAAAACACATTAACGACGAATTGCAAACCCTTGAAAAAACCTTCTCTAGCAGCTTAACCCGTGCCGTATGGGAGTTAAATACGCAACAAGCTATAGATATTGCCGAAGGCTTAGTGGCAATTCCCATGATAAAAGGTATTAAAGTCAGTGACGAAAATAACCAAGTTATCACCCAATTAGGCGCTGAATTAGATCGAGATAAAAAAGCCGTTCAGCAAAGCTTTTTTAATATCAACGCACTTTCCGATGGCCTGTTTGGTCACACTTTCCCACTCATTTTTGAATTCTCTGGCCGAACGACTAAAGTCGGTACCGTTACTTTGCTATCGAGCAATCAAGTTATTTTTAACCGTATCGAAGTAGGTATCTATTTTCTGATCGGTAATGCCATGGTTAAAACAGCGGCGCTCGTGCTTCTATTTTCAATTGCGTTTTCTAAATTACTCACCAACCCATTAAATGAATTAACCGAACAAATTAATCAATTTGATATGGATGATCCGGAAGCGTCAAAAATTCATATGGATAATTATGAAGAAAATGAGCTGAGCATATTACAAAATGCCTATAACAACTTGTTATCAGAGCTGGCCAAATATAAAGAAGAGCTGGCTAATGCGCAGCGAGAAATCATTGCCTCAAACCGTAAACTAGATGAACAAAACTTAATGCTTGAACAAGAAGTTGCTAAAAAAACCTCTTCTTTGAGCACTACCATGTTAAAAATGGAGCGTCAGCAACGTGAATTGATGGCGCAACAAGAGCAACTTAAAGGTGAAAATAAGCGTCGTAGTAATACCGAAAAAACCTTATTGGAAACCAACAAAGAACTAAAATTATCAATTGAAGAGTTAAACAGAGCTCAGGAACGATTACTTGATGCAGAAAAAATGGCAGTACTTGGCGCTTTATCTGCCGAAGTATCGCATGAAATTAATACCCCTATTGGTGTCAGTATTACTTCTACCAGTTTTCTTGCCGACTTACTGACAAACCTCAAACGTGACGTCGAAGAACAAAAGCTAAGTAAACGTGGGCTAGAAGAGTTCACTAGTAATGCAGAGCAAAGTGTTGCGCTATTGGTAAACAACTTAAATAGAGCGTCGGAGCTTATTACCAGTTACAAACAAGTCGCCGTTGATCAAACCAGCAATAAAATTAGACAGCTAAATATGGCTAAATATATTGATGAGATCATCCATTCACTGCACCCAAAACTCAAAAAAACCAATCACAGTATAAATATCGACTGTCCAAAAGATTTAATTGTACATTGTCATGCAGGTGCTATTGCTCAAATAATTACCAACTTAATTATTAACTCGATTATTCACGGTTTTGAAGGGATTAATCGAGGCAAAATTAATATCGCCGTTAAAATGCACAATAAATGTATTGAGCTTAAATACGAAGACGATGGCGTTGGCATGCCGGCGGAAAACCTGGCCAAATTATTCGATCCATTTTTTACTACCAAAGCTGGAAAAGGTGGTACAGGTCTTGGCACTCATATCATTTATAACCTTGTTACCGATACGTTAAATGGCACAGTAGAAGCAGAAGCAAGATCACCTTCTGGGCTTGTCTACACGATTCGCTTTGACGACATGGTTTAGTAATTTTCTCCCCGAAGATTCACTAGAATAAATTAAAAATTGCGATTGCCATTAATTAAGGCTTTAAATTGGTATAAGATACTGCCCTTGGAAAAACAACTCGGCATCTTTTGCCTTTGGAAAAGTCATAATGTGGTTTAAGAATTTATACTTTTTTGCTTTTACTCGTCCGTTTGAATGGACTGAACAAGATATTGAAAAACTGTTGAGTGAGCACTTATTTACCCCGTGTGCTTCTACAGAAATGTCGCATTTTGGCTGGGTTAATGCCATGGGTAAGCACAGCAATAACATAGTGCATACCGTTAACGGTAATCATTTGTTATGTGCCAGAAAAGAAGAAAAAATCCTTCCAGCTCCTGTCATTAAAGATATGTTGGAAGAAAAAGTAAACGCCCTTGAAAATGAGCATTCTCGTAGTGCGACCAAAAAGGAAAAGGAGCAGTTTAAAGAAGATATTATTTTCGAATTGTTACCTCGCGCTTTCTCACGTGTTACTGATATGCATGCCTATATTAATGCGCAACATAACATCATAGTGATCAACTCAAGCAGCAGAAGCAAAGCTGAAGACTTTTTAGCCTTACTTCGCAAAGCATTAGGTACCTTACCTGTTACTAGTGTATCACCAGAGAAAGCACCAGATGAACTGATGACAGACTGGCTAACCGACGCACAGTTTGGCGAAAACTTTCAACTAGGTACAGAAGCTGAATTACACGGTTTGGGCGACGATGGCGCTATTATTCGTGTTAAAAAGCAAGACTTACAGAGTGACGAAATAAAAGCTCATCTAGATGCAGAAAAGTTTGTTGTTAAATTAGAGCTGGAATGGGATGACGCAATGTCGTTTATCCTATGTGATGACTTTGCTATTAAACGCTTAAAATTCTTCGATGTTTTACACGAGCAAAATGATGATATCGATAAAGATGACGTTTTAGCAAGACTCGATGCAGACTTCGCTTTAATGGCGGGTGAACTAAACCGCTTTATAGACGATTTACTTGCAGAGTTTGGTACAAAAACAACAGATTATTTAGAAAAATAATCGAAATAAAAAGCCCATCAATTTCAATAACTGATGGGCTTTTTATTTACAATATTGAAAGACGTTTTAATTAAGTAAACATAGATTTAACGTCATTGACCATTGCTCTAAATTCGTCACTCTTTAAAAAATCTTCGTCAGGTAAAACACCTTTCTTAATATAACTACTTGTTAATGCTTGCTGAGTTGCTTCGTTTTTGAAGATGCCGTGATAAATCGCACCCGCTCGAATAAAGTCCAAATAATGAACTTCACTTGGCAATGTCGTTAAATCACTCCAGCTTTCAACTATGTGGGTCAACTCTTCAGACATTCCCCACGCTTTTGTTACCTCAGCACCAACACGACTCGATAATTTAATGATCGCTTGTTGTAAAAATGTTGGATTAGCGAATACATCTGGATGGCCTTCTGCTTCTGTCAAGATAGGTAACACCCCAATGCTGTGAATTAATGCTGCTAAGGTTAAGGTATCTAACGCTAAAGACGTATGTTTATGTTCACGTTGATAAAAAGTCATTAAGCTAATGGCAACGGAGGCGACGTCAATTGTTTTTGCCCATGATTTTTTCAAATACAAGGCAACAATTTCATTTTTCGAGACAAAAACCTGTTCAAGCGCCATAGCGGTGGCAATACTTTTAATTTGACGCAGGCCAATTCGAGTGACCGCTTGGTTAACTGTTTCTACTTTTACACCACGCCCTAAAATTGCACTATTAGCCACCTTCAACATCCCCATTGAAAGCGCAGGGTCATGAGAAATAATCTCACTCATTTTTCCTAAATTAACTTCTGGATCGTCTGCAGCTTCTCTTACTTGAAGTGCTATCTCAGGTAGGGTTGGCAGTACCAAAGACTGCTGTTTAATCTTTTCGATGAGTATGGTGTACAGCGCGTTTTCAGTTCCCATAGAAGGACCTCTTAAATTATTGTTTATAAATTTAAAAGTAGCACATTTTTTCTATGTTCTAGTAAAAAATAATAGAAATATTTATGAATATTTTGAACAGTAATTTTTAAAAACTTGCGCCAGATCAACTTTTTTGTAGATTGCTCATTTTACCAGCAAAAACTACCTCTACTTGCCATTGCAAACCCTGTTTTGGCTCACTATAATGCGCCGTTTTTTTAACCTGATTGTAGTAGGTAACATGTTTAAACCTGAGTTATTATCCCCGGCTGGCAGCCTTAAAAACATGCGTTATGCCTTTGCATACGGCGCTGATGCAGTTTATGCAGGACAACCAAGGTATTCACTCAGAGTACGCAATAATGAATTTAACCTTGAAACCATCAAACAAGGCATAGATGAAGCACATCAGCTGGGTAAAAAGTTTTATCTAGTAAACAATATTGCCCCTCACAACAGTAAATTAAAAACATTTTTAAACGATATAACGCCTGTTATTGATATGCAGCCTGACGCTTTGATCATGTCAGATCCCGGCTTAATCATGATGGTACGTGAACAGTTTCCTCATATGCCTATTCACTTATCAGTCCAAGCAAACGCGGTAAATTGGGCCACGGTAAAGTTTTGGCATCAACAAGGGGTTGAACGCGTTATTTTATCTAGGGAGTTATCTTTAGATGAAATTGAAGAAATTCGTATGCGCTGCCCTGAAATGGAGCTGGAAGTATTTGTCCATGGCGCCCTGTGCATGGCGTATTCTGGTCGATGTCTACTTTCGGGTTACATTAACAAGCGTGATCCCAACCAAGGTACATGTACCAACGCTTGTCGTTGGAAGTATGACGTACATGAAGCAAAAGAAACCGAAACTGGTGATGTGATAGCACAGCCAGTCAATATTATTACACCTGAAAAACCTATTGATGATGTAGTACTGTTGCAAGAACAAGGGCGTCCAGGTGAATATATGCCAGCTTTTGAGGATGAACATGGTACTTACATCATGAACTCGAAAGATTTACGTGCTGTGGAACATGTAGAGCGCTTAGTTAAGATGGGCGTTCACTCGCTTAAAATCGAAGGTAGAACAAAGTCGTTTTACTACTGTGCCCGCACGGCTCAAATTTATCATCAAGCAATTTTAGATGCATTGGGCAACAAACCATTTAACCCGGCATTAAACCAAGGGTTGGAGCATTTAGCACATCGCGGTTATACAGAGGGCTTCCTACGTAGACACAGACATGGTGATACTCAAAACTACGATTATGGTTATTCGAAAAGCGATACGCAGCAATTTGTTGGCGAAGTTGTTGGTCGCAATGAAGCAACCGGATTAGTAGAAATCGATGTAAAAAACAAATTCCTTGTTGGTGACGAATTAGAGTTAATGACACCAAATGGTAATATGAGTTTCACTTTAACTCATATGGAAAATACCAAAGGTGAAGCGATCACTGACGCGAAAGGCTCTGGTCATAAAGTTGCCATTGCCTTTGATTCGCCTTTAGATCTTAAATTTGGCATCATCATGCGTTACCTCACTGAGAGTGGCACAACACGCAACCCTTTTGATCAGCAGGCAATTTAATGGCGCTGATCATTGAAAGTTCGTGCATAAATTGTGATATGTGCGATCCAGAGTGTCCAAATCAAGCCATTACTTTAGGGGCTGAGATCTACGAGATCGATCCAAACAAATGCACAGAATGTGTTGGCCATTATGACAAGCCAACCTGTGTATCTGTTTGCCCTATAGATTGCATTAAGCCGGATAAAAATCATGTGGAAACTGAAGACGAATTGCTGGCAAAATTTTTAATCATGCATGGATAACGGTTAAACGCCATTTTATAGCTTTACCAGCCACGTCAAAAACATGACCTTGTGGCTGGCTCATTTTTTGCTTTGCCTCTGTACGCTATGGTTAGCAACAAACAAGGATGCAACGCACATGATCCATAACAATCTAATAAACTATCAAAGCTTCAACTTAACGAACAATGAATCAGCAATTGGAATTAAAAGCACCTCGCCGCTTGAAGAATCAACAGTAAATAAGACAAGTAACGAACAAGCTGACAAAAAGCCTGCTGACATTCATCTATCAGATCGCTCTACACGTTTAAATGCTTTATCTAATGAGTTTTTTAAAGGTGGCTTAACCATGGTAAATATCGATAAGCTGGTCGAACGCGCTTATGAATACGGCTTAATTAATCAACATGAATTTGCCAAGTTGTCGAAATCGTCCAATGTAAATAAAACTGAAAATGCTGAACTTGACGAGCAAACTAAAACACAAAGTTTAGCCCAGTACTTAGCCGACTTTTCAAAGAAAATTCAGAAAGTAAATGAAGAAGCTGAAGAAGATAAAAAGCAGCAAGCTAAAGTACTTTCAGATTCAGCATTAGCCGCCAGAGCTATTTTAATAGACGTTGAAAAAGCCAAAGCATCAGAGTCATTTCAGCAAGACTTACAAACGGCCAGAGATAACCTAAAGACAATCATCGACAGCGAATCATTTAGTAAAATGTCGGTAAAAGATAGAACAGGTTTAACTCAATCCGTAAAAGCGCTAGATGTGGTTCAACAGCTGTCCCCCCAGCGATTAACCAACAACAAAGTGAATCAGTATTTACAGGTGTTTAATCGCTAATAAAGTGACACTAGCAACAAACTGCGTCACTGGCGTCACCATTGCCAATAGCAAAGAATGTTTTTTGAAAAGAAAGTTGTTTTAACATCTACACAAATACAATAGCAATTTTCAAAAAACAGAAATATAAATAGTTCCCAATGCGATGAAATTGTTATACATGTGAAGCACAATGGTAAGCCAAAGGTTATTGCTCTTAAATCGTACATAGTTAAGGAAGACAGACGAATTGAAAATAAGGGCAAGACCTATATAGCTCATGGTGGAAGCATGCAAAGCGGTAAATAAAACACAAATAACTAAGTGGCCTAAATATTTGTTTTTATTTTCATCTACTAACCCTTGATACAAGAATCCTCTAAAAAACAACTCTTCTGCAAACGGGGCCAAGATCACCAAAACAATACAGCAAATGAATAAGTTATCTAATATAAACTCATCACTTAAAAACAAATCTTGTGTTGGTTCATCAACAAAGCTAGAAAAATAACCTCCTAACAAAATATATAAGGTGAGTATTAATATGAATTTAACTAATTCTTTTACTTTAGGCGGTTTGTTGAGCCGATATTTAGCAATAAAACTGAAATTACCTCGACATAAAGAAAGTAGAAACAGCAACGAAATCGTGAAAATAGAGTGAAAAGAGATAGATACAAGGATTGAGTTTTCTGACGAAATTAATCCTTGGTAAACGTCTAATAAGTTGTAAACGATACCATCTAACAGCATTACTACAAATAAAATAGTAATGCCCAACCAAAAAGTTTCTTTGGCGCTCCATTTATGGGTAGATACGAGTTTCAAATTGATCCTTGGAAAATTTTTAATACGTCAATGATAAACACCATAGGTTTCTTTCTTCCCTGTATTTCCGGCTTCCATCTTTAATTTGCCGGTCGTTAATTTACTTTTGATATTAAAAGTAAAAGTTTAAATAGGCTGTACCTTGAATTTGATAGTCTCAAGTTCAGCCAGTTATCTTTCTAAGCGCTTTCAAGCAAGTTAAAAAGAGCGGGTTACTTTCATAAAGTTCGTATCACTATATCCAAGCGACTAGTGTCGAAAACGTAGGATTAGGATTAACCACAAGCAATTTAAAAAGGTTGTAAATAGCTTGTATAAAGGTTGCGGCGGGAGCTGCGGAGCAAATAATAGAAAAAGCGATGGTGAAATTAATCACCACCGCTTTAAAAAAGATAATGGTTAAACGAGTTCGTAATTAAACGCTAAACGGGTATTTAATGGCTTCGTGATACTGATAGCCTTCTACAGAGAAATCATCCAACGTGACCCAAGTTTCAAGATCTTCCAAGGATTTTATCTCTGGGTTAATAATAAGTTTCGGCGACTCAAACGGTTCACGCTTTAACTGTACATCGCGCATTAGTTCAAGTTGATCTTCGTAAATGTGAGCATTAACAATTTTATGATAGGCCTTGCCAGCTTTGTGGCCAGTAATTTGCGCCATCAGGGCTAAAAAAGTAAACACTTGAATTTGATTGAAGTTTAAACCGAGAGGCACATCGCAAGATCGTTGATAGCTAGTTAGGTACAAGGTATCACCTAATAAGGAAAAAGTATGGGTGTGCATACATGGTCTAAGGCAACCCAAATCAAACTCTCCAGGGTTGTAAAACGTGATGATTTCACCACGATCGTCGATACCGTTTTTCAGGTTATCAACTACCTTTTTTAATTGATCTAAACTCGAACCATCAGGTTTTTGCCAGCGGCGCCCTTGAACGCCATAAACACGCCCCATGTCGTCTTCGCCTTGTCGGCTCGGGTTACTCAGCCATGCTTCGTTGTCATTAGCGTTAGCATTCCAAGTATTACAACCAATTTCTCTAAATTGTGCAGCACTATTGTAACCACGTAAATAGCCGAGCAGCTCAGCAATGGCCGCTTTCCAAAAACTTTTTCGTGTGGTGATAATTGGAAACTGATTATTGGCCACATCATACTCTAAGTCAGCATTAATCAGTGTTAGGCATTTTTTGCCTGTTCTTTCATTGGTGACCCACTGACCATTGTCGATGATGTTTTGACACAAAGCTAAATACTGTTTCATTGAAATTCTCGAAGGCGATTAGATAAAAAGTTCTCTGCAAGATTGTACGCTAATTGCTATTTAAAAATCATCCTTATCGCGACAAGAATTAAAAATCCGGCAAAAATTCGTTGTAAATAACGCACAGGTAATTTGCTTGCCCACTTAACACCAAGAGGCGCCAGTAGTGAAGAAGTTAAAATAATACCGAGTAAAGCGGGTAAATAAACGTAGCCAAAACTCCAAGCAGGTAAATTATCTTGATCTAATCCTGTGATCATAAAACCTAAAGCGCCAAATATAGCCACTAATAACCCACATACCGTTGCAGTGCCAATAGCATGACGAATAGACATTGAATAATAAGTTAACACAGGCACTAAGATTGCCCCGCCAGCAATACCCAACATACTTGATATGTAGCCTGTTCCAAAACCAATTAGCCTGACAATAAAGCTTCTTGGCATAGGTTTAGTTTTTTGTACTCGAATAGAAAACAGCATATAACTGGCCAAAATAATCACAGCGGTAGCAAAGGTAAAGCGCAAAAAGTTCTCAGAAAGAGAGTCAGCAACATAAGCACCTAGTAAAGCGCCAATCGCGATCATCACCATCAATTTTTTAGCGATAGGCCAAGGAATATTGTTATTTTTATGATGAGCAAATGTCGCCGAACTAGAAGTAAAGATAATAGACGCAAGTGAGGTAGCAATAGCGACAGGCATGACTAACTCACCTGAAACACCAAGCAAAGGGAGTAAATACACGAGTGCAGGCACTATGACTAAGCCACCTCCAATGCCCAAGAGTCCAGCTAAAAAACCAGCCAAACACCCTAATACAGCACAGGATATTAAAGCACTTAAAAACATAACTGATTTCCACTTTCAGGAGAATGAGTGGAGTTGAGATACACTACATACCAGCGCGAACAAATCCACCCAAGCCAAGTTGTTCTAATTGTTCATTCAGATAATCAACAACTTGCTGAGCATTAACAAAGGTTAATACTTTCGACAAAATGGCTTTTGCAATTTTAAAATCTACGTGACGAATAACCCACTTTATTCTAGCCACATTGTGTGGGTTCATACTTATTTTATCATAGCCCATTGCCAGCAATAATAAAGCGCCGGCAGGCTCACTTGCTAATTCTCCACATAAACTTAACGGAATATGATGCCTCTTAGACTCTTGTGCAATCATATTCAACGCTCGAAGAACTGACGGATGATAAGGCGTGTAAAGGCTTGCCACACGGGCATTGTTTCGATCTACCGCTAATAAGTATTGTGTTAAATCGTTGCTACCGACAGAAAAGAAATCCACTTTTTTTGCGAGATCAGCTAACTGAAAAATCACTGAAGGCACTTCTATCATAATGCCAACTTTAGGTTTGACTAAACTGCACCCTGCGTCGAATTGCATTTCACTGGCCAACTCAAAGTGTGCCTGATTAATTAACCTCAGCGCTTCGTCAACCTCTCCAACACTTGAAATCATGGGCAGCATAATTTCTAGGTTGTTGCTGTCTTTATTTGCACGCATCATTGCCCGCACTTGCAACAGAAAGATTTCAGGATGATCTAAAGTAATACGAATACCACGCCAACCAAGAAATGGATTGTCTTCAACAATGGGGAAATATGGTAGAGATTTATCTCCCCCTACGTCTAAAGTACGCATGGTTACTGGCAAGTGGCAAAAGTTATTTAATACCTCGGCATATAAATTGGTTTGCTCTTGCTCCGACGGAAATCGACTTCTATTCATAAAAGGAATTTCCGTACGATACAAACCAATGCCTTTAACATTGTCCTTAGAATTTTCAAAAGAACCAGCAGATAAACCCGCATTTAATAATATATCTATTCCTTGGCCATCAGGTGTTTCAGCTGGTAAATTTTCTACTTGTTTAACTTTAGTCGTTAAGGCACTCTCTTCAGCAATTAAGTGTTCGTACTCTCGAATAAGTGACTCACTGGGGTTAACATAAAGATCCCCGCTGTAGCCGTCGATAATCACTAACTGACCATCTAATTTACCCAAGGTAACTTTACTTGCTCCCATCACGGCAGGAATATCTAATGAACGAGCAAGTATTGCCGCATGTGAGTTGTTAGAGCCCAGCAGTGACACTATGCCTTTTAATCCCTTATGCTGATATTCAGCAACCATAGAGGCTGTTACATCCTCGGCAACTAAAATAAAATTTTTGGCTAAGGTTTTGGGTTTACGCTCTAAAGATCGTAAGTTGAATAAAATGCGATTACCCAAGTCTTTTATATCAGAAGCTCGTTCCCTGAGATAATCATCATCTAGCCCTTCAAACTGAACCACATAACTGTCTATAACATGTTTGAGAGCACTTTCTGCAGCCCAGCCGAGTGTAAGCTGTCCATCAACCTCTTTGCCAAGGCTAGCGTTATCTAACATTTGTTTATACATTTCAAAAATGTCTAAACTACTATCAGAAATATTAGCGGCTAATGTACTCGTCATTCGTTCAAAGTCTTTTCGAGTAGAAGCGACTGCTTTTTTGAACCGCTGCTTTTCGTGCGCAATATTATCGGTTTTAAGCATGGCAACAGCACGCAGATCTGCACTAGGCTCTACCACTAACACTGTCGCCATTGCCACCCCAGCAGACCCTGCAACACCTTTAATTGCGGCGCCCCACTGAACGTTGCCTTGATAATTAGCCAACAACCTATTTACTTCGGCATTAGCCATTGAAGTGGCAATTTGCGCCGCTAAAGTCACCAAAAAGGCTTCTTCTTCTTCCGAGAAATTGCGAGAGGTTTCTTGCTGAATTGAAATAACACCTAGCACTTTACGCTGGTGGATAATAGGAGTACCAAGAAAAGCGTTGAGATTTTCTTCTTTTACTTCTGGTGCATGAACAAAGTGAGGATGGCTGCGCGCGTTAGCAATATTTAATGGCTCTTCACGTTGACCAACAAGACCTATTAAACCTTCGCTAAAACCGATAGATGTTTGCCCCAATGACTCTTTTGCTAAGCCATCTGATGCCATTAATAAGAAGTGTTGCTTTTGGTGATCTGCCAAATAAATTGAGCAACAATCAGTTCTTAATACATTTTTAATTTGTGTAACGATACGATTAAGTGCGTTCTCTAATTCACTTTCCTGGCTAAATTCTAGAACTATTTTTCGTAAACTCGTTAACATGCGGTTCCTTTAAATAACAATAACTTGGCTATAACGCCAAAACATTAAATGCAGGTTACATTAGGTATAGCCTATAAAGTATTTACTACAGTATGAAGAAATCAGCTCACTATATGAAAACAAAGATCTCAAGTGAGCTTATTTATAGCACATAGCTATAATCAACTGCGCCGTTTGTTGCGGCGTGGAACAGACATCGTCGGTAGTGCAAATTCTTTCATCACTTTTCGATATACATCGCGCTTAAAAGCCACTACTTGTCTAACAGGATACCAATAACTAACCCAGCGCCAATCATCAAACTCTGGGTGTTTGGAATGTACTAAGTCAATAGCTGATTCCTTTGCTACCAACTTAAGCAAAAACCATTTTTGCTTTTGTCCAATACACACAGGTTTACTGTCATGTCTGATTAATCGTTTTGGTAACTTATACCTTAACCAATGTTTACTTGATGCAACGATTTTTACATGTTCCGGTTTTAGTCCGACTTCCTCGTACAACTCTCGGTACATGGTTTGTTCTGCTGATTCACCCTCGTCAACTCCACCTTGTGGAAATTGCCAAGAATGCTGACCAAAACGTCGCGCCCAAAAAACTTGTCCCCTGTCATTGATTATAACTATGCCGACGTTGGCTCTATAGCCTTCGGCATCTATCACAGGAATTCCCATAAAATTTGTTATGCCACTGATTCTTCCACATTAATCAAAGATGAGCAAATAAAATATAAAAGGCCAATTTAACATTAAGGTGTGTTCAGCTTTAAGGTAGAAATATTGTTCAGTTATATACCGTTAAGCACTTCACTAACTGGCTAATATTTTGAGTTAAATACGTTGTACCTACTGGCAAATCCCTGTAAAGCTTTTCTAACCGCCACCTTTGCTTAAAAAATAATTGCTAACCGAGCAAACTCAAACAAGCGACAAGCACAATATTTACCTATGACTAACCCGTTTAAACCATCTAAAATTTCAGTAAGGTTTCACTAGCGCCCTATTTCACTATTGCTTGTCACTACTCACTTACCCATAATAAGTACCCCAAAGAAAGCAGTCACGTGATTCATCCATGATAAAACCCGCAGCCCCTGACAACGAACAAGAACTACTCGATAGAGCGATAGCTTTAGCAGGTATGACTCTCGGGGAAATAGCCGCTATGCATAACATCAGCATGCCAAAAGATCTCAAAAGAGAAAAAGGCTGGGTTGGTTTGTTGCTCGAACACGTATTGGGAGCTACCGCAGGCTCCAAGCCTGAGCCCGATTTCCCCGCATTAGGTATTGAACTTAAAACAATTCCAATCAACCGCGATGCCAAACCTTTAGAAACTACCTTTGTTTGTGTTGCACCTTTAACAGGGCTTACAGGTGTGACTTGGCAGAATTGTCACTTAAAACACAAATTAGCTCGTGTTCTTTGGATACCTATTATTGCTGAACGTGATATTCCGATTGCACAGCGCATTGTTTGTGCACCTTTTATTTGGAGCCCTTGTGCTGACGAAGAGCAACTACTTGCGCAAGACTGGCAGGAGCTCACCGACATGATTGTATTGGGTGAAGTAGAAAAAATTCATGGCAAATATGGTCAGGCATTGCAACTTCGCCCCAAAGCGGCCAATAGTCAGGCAAAAACTAAAGCGTTTGACAAAAATGGCAGACCATTTTTAACTTTGCCTCGAGGTTTCTACCTAAAAACCAGCTTTACTCAGCACCTAATCTATAAACATTTACATGTGAGTTAACGACTTAACAATATAACCACACTTTTTTAATGGTTATTTGTTCTACTATGATGACAAGCAGATAAAATCACCTATGCTTAAGTCAATAGATAATAATAATTTTGAGTGCGAATGAAGATTGTTCAAAAGTTTGATCGTTACATAACAACGCTGTACTTTTTTACGATTATAGCGGTAGTTTTTACTGCCTATCTAACATTCAAAGAGGTACTCGATAGTTACAATAAAAGTCGTTATCAATCACTTCTTCCTTTGTTTACCACCGTTAAAACTGAAATAATCCGCCCTATAAACGTCGCGCATTTTATGGCTGCTGATCCGTTATTGATTGAACTAGTCGAAAAAGAGCAACTAGATACAAACAAAGTTCTGCGATATTTAAAAAGTTATGCCGATAGTTACAATATGTTGACCTTCATCGCGCTTGAAAAACATCAAACTGTAATTGACTCTTCCGGTGAGCAATTCTCCCTTTCACACGAAAAAGCCTCTTGGTATCCAAGATTAAAAACTAAAGAAGAAGTTAAATTCACTGACATGGGTAAAGAGAATGACCCTCGTTTATACGTTGATATTAAATTGTTTAATCGCAACAGCGACTTTATTGGTTTCATCGGTGTTGCTATCAATCTAGATAGGTTTGCCCAAATTTACACGGATTACTATGAACGATTTGGTTTTGAAGTTGTATTTGTAAATGACGCCAATGTGGTCACGTTAGATTCAAATGCACTCATGAAGCCTAAACATGCCGATCGACACACTGACCCTGTCAGTGTTACCAGTTTTGATTGGTATCAAGAAATGCTGGTTAATCAAGATAAATACCAACTTAATAACGCCGTAGTGTCTTCAGATAGCACTAATAGGATCATTTCTCAAATGCCTATTCAATCATTTAATTGGCGCATGTTTATCATCTCACCACCAACATCCCAACAAAGTGAATATTGGCAAATCTTTTTAACAAGAATGGGCTCTTTGTTACTAGTCATATTGGTTTTATATTTCTTCTTTATTTCCATTATCGATTATTTTAAAAACCAACTAGTGGAAGATTCTGAAACAGATCACCTGACGCAGCTCCCCAACAGGACTTACCTGACATGGCGCTATGAAGAAATGGCCAGTAAATATCATAACTTATGTGTTGTTATCGCAGATATAGATCACTTTAAACCTATTAATGATGATTACGGACACAATGTGGGTGATGACGTTCTAAAAGCAATCGCCAGTCATTTAAAACAATCGCTACGTAATAACGATTTAATAGGCCGTTGGGGCGGAGAAGAGTTTGTTATGTTATTACCTAATACAAAATCAACAGACGCCAAAGAGATTATTGAAAGAATAAGACAACGTATCGAAAAACATCAATTCACTCACCGGGAGGTAAAAAAACCTTTTGGTCTAACGGTCAGCTTTGGTATTTACCATAGCGAGTTTGGATTACATAGCCTGAACGATATCGTCGCTCAGGCTGATAAAGCTTTATATAGGGCAAAATCCCTAGGTAGAAATCGAATAGAAGTGCTTAATGAGGCGTAGTCTTGACTCGTATTTTTTGCACTACACGTTTTTTTTGACCTGACGATAAGATACGAGGTTTGGCATCTGCCGCTTCTAAACACACGTATTCGTTTTCACCACCTTCATGAATATCGGCCATTGACTCTGCTACTGTTTTACCAGGGTTCCACAAAACCCAATGACTACTATTTTCAGTACTGACGATAATATCACGATGCCAACCTGCGTCATGTATCACCTGCTCACTACTATCATAATAAACTCGATCGATCTGTCCAACACAATCATCAAGCTGGTCTTTTTGTAAACTTTTGCCAGTGACTTTATCATCAAACAGTATGCCGTCTAAACTGGCAACTTTGGTTGCTTTGGGCGAACTGACAGCAAAATAGGTATGCAAAGCGTGGCCAAGTTCAATATCGTTACCCGTTGTATTGGTTATTTCAATTGACTGTTGTAATTCAGAAGAAAATACCAGTTTTTGTGTGAGTTCAAATGCGTGTGGCCAGTGTGCATGCATATTTTCTCCGGAAAGAATTAATACGACTTCGACACTTTCTGCTTGAATATTGACCTGCTGTAATTGCCATTGTGCAGTTCTTGCAAACCCATGGTTACCGACATTTTCGTGATCTGCACTAAGCTTAGGACCAAACCAAGGCCAGCAAATTGGAATGCCTCCTCGTATAGCTGTCCCGGGTGACAACTGCGCGCTTTTACTTAACCACAATACCGGCTTTTCATTTGCTGGTTGCCAAGCTAATACATGACCAGCATAAAGACTTACGCTGGCTGTACAGTTGGGGTGTGTAATCTCTAAAATATCAATATGTTCACTGTATTTTACTTTTACAACATTGGCGTATTCTGTCGATTTTACTACCGTTTTTTCCACAACTAACACTCTGTTTATTTTTTAAGAAGTGTACCTTGTCAAACAGGCGAATAAAAGTCTGAACACACAAAGAAAAAAGGCCAAGCAGTCGCTTGGCCTTTGATTAACTAACCTATCGTTTAAACTGACGATCGCTTATTTAACATAAGCTCTAGGCATATCGCTTTTTGCAGTGTAACGATCACGCAATGCATCTTGACGGCTTGACGTTGACGTTTCTTCGCCTTCAATCCATATACGCTCAACACGTGTACTTAGTTCAAATGGATCGTCGCTCCAAAGTACCAAGTCAGCGCGTTTACCAACCGCGATTCGACCAGCGTCAATATTGAAGGTATCAGCAATGTTACTGGTTACTGCCGCTAACGCATTTTCTTTACTTACACCATTGGCAACAGAAATACCCGCATCAAAACGCAACATGTACAAGTTGTGTGTATCGCCGCTTACGGCATAAGATACTTTAACACCTGCATCAAATAATTTAGCAGGAGTTACTAAGCTACGATTTAGCGCGTCAAAGCTAGGCAAGTTATTGATGGCACCTAAAATTACAGGAATTTTAGCTTCTGCAATTTGCTCTGCCACTCTTTCAGCATCACCAGCACCAGCAAGTACTACATTAATACCAAAGTCTTTTTTGATTTTAATCAGCGCCAAAATGTCAGTTGCTCGGTCAACATAAGCAACTAGAGGTTGTTTGCCCTCTAAAATACGATTCATCGCAATTTCAGAATCTTTTGGCTTTTTATCAGACTTTTTATCGTCTTTTTTGTCTGATTTTTTATCTTTCGCTTTAGCCAGTTTTTCTTGAGCATTTGTTAATTTTTCACGTAACTCAACAATAGTGGTTGCACGTGAACCTCGGCTTTTAGCACCTAAGCTAACAATTGCTGCAGTGTTTGTAGAAACAATACTGTCAAAGTCGCCAGTTAAATCAGCATAAAACGCTTGGCCCTTAAACATATCGTCACCGCCACTTGGCGCAACAATACTAGTGGTAATACCGCCTTTACGCGTATATGGAATAACAGACGATTTAGGGTTAAACGCACTACTAACATCAAAAGTGATATCAGCTTTCTTTTCAGACGAATCACGTGTGCGAGAAACTGCGCCAACTTCCACTAAACCGATTTGATTTAATGCCCCAATCAAACCTGGTGTTAGTATCTTGCCTGCAGCGTCAATAACGGTATCTGCCGATACATCGCTAGGATTGATTGCTTTAATAACGCCATCGTCAATAATAACGGTTGCATTTGTCAGCGTGCCTTGTTCCGTCATGGTGTGCACAGTTGCATTAGTAATAGCAATGCTCTGGGCATTGGCAACAGTAGAAGCAAGCGCTAGTGCGATAAGTGATGATTTAAATAATTTCATTGTTATTCTCCTTACTGCTGGCCTAATGAAAAGTCGCTTACTGCTTGATACTTACTATCAGCGCGGTCATAAACTTTTGCACCTTCAATAAAGACTTGCTCAGCTTGTGCATAAACACTAAATGGGTTGCCGTTCCAAACAACTACGTCTGCTCGTTTACCCGCTTCTAAACTACCTGTTTTATCTTGAATACCTAATGATCTAGCAGCATTAGAGGTGATCCATGTAATCGCTTTTTCAGGTGTGATCGCAAAACCGTTTTCGTTAGCACGATACATCACCTTGCCAGCTTCTTGGTTTAAACGCTGAATGGTTGTACCTGAATCAGAGTGAACGACCGCACAAGAGCCAGCCTTAGCATCAACAACAGCAACATTTTCTTGGATCATGTCGTAAGCTTCCATTTTGAAGCCCCACCAATCTGGCCACATTGCGGCACAGTTACCATTTTTAGCTAAATCGTCTGCAATTTTATAGGCTTCAATCGCATGATGGAAAGTACCAGCGTGGTAGCCAAATTCTTTTGATAAATCAATCATCATAGCCATTTCTTCAGCTTTATAGCAGTGGTTATGAATTAAGATTTCACCGTCAAGAACGCCTTTCAACGTATCTAATTCGATATCACGTTTTGGAGCTTCTGGGTTTTTGCCAGCGGCATAGTCTGCTTCATAGCGTGCCCAAGCATTTTTATATTCAACTGCTTCAGCCCAAGCCATGCGGTAGCCTGCCATGTTACCCATACGAGTTGAAGGAGAAACACGCTTGCCACCATAAACACGCTTAGGGTTTTCGCCACAAGCCATTTTTAAACCGTAAGGTGCTTCTGGGAACTTCATGCCTTGCATTGTGTGACTAGGAACATTTAATAATGTTACCCCTCTACCACCAAACAAGTTTGCAGAGCCTGGCAAAATTTGTAACGTGGTAATACCGCCTGCACGCGCTCTATTGAAACCAGGGTCTTGAGGCCAAACACTGTGCTCAGCCCAAACTTCTGAGGTGTTTGGTTGAGTCGCTTCATTGCCATCTGAATGTGATTCAGCAGACGGGCTTGGATAAACACCTAAATGCGAATGTACATCAATGATGCCCGGAGTAATCCACTTATCAGATGCATCAACTTCTACTGCGCCTTGCGCTGATAAACCTTTACCTACTTGGCTAATTTTGCCGCCAATCATTAATACATCAGCTTGTTCAATTCGCTCACCAGTGCCTGTTAACACAGTTGCATTGCGAAGTAATGTCGTTTGTTGAGGTAAAGCCTTGTATGTGCTTGGGTAAGGATTTTTGTTGAATTCAACTTTTTCTGCCTGTTTTTCCGATTGCAAACAACCAGTTAAACCAACAGAAACCGCTGCAACCAACAACGAGGGAATAAATTTTTGCATAGATAGTTCCTACGAAAGCAAATGAAACTGCCAGCGACATTTGCAGGGTTGTCGTTTTTATTGTTAATTTTTAAGTCTATCGATTTAGATGTTAAAAACTATTCATGTACTAATCGTTGCCAACCATAGTTTTGCATTAGGCAACAAAAGAAGCGACTAGTAACGGCTAACCATTAAAAAAATCGATAACTCGAAGGTAACGTTATGCCATAGCGCCATACTTAACAAGTCTATTCATCTTTTATAACCTTTTGCTCATCTTATTTTCTGATAAATTTGTTTTTACGAAAGCTTAATAAAACAACTAGTATAATGAAATAGATCAGAGGTTCAGTTAAATCAGATTTAACCGACCAATAAAAGTGAATTACCGCCAGTGTAATCGCCAGATAAACCCAATTGTGAAGTTTTTGCCAGCTCTTGCCCATTTTTCGTTTTATTTTACTCCACGAAGTAATAGCTAGTGCCATTAACAGCATAAAACTCACCAGACCGACAGTAATATAAGGCCTTTCAATAATCTCCTCAAAAAACAAAGAAACATTAAACTGAATCTCAAAAGCCCAAAAACTTAACACATGGCATAAGGCATAAAAAAAAGCGTATAGACCAAGCAAACGACGCACTTGCATCAGCCATGACAATTTCCATTGCCGTACCAAAGGAGAAATGACTAAGCTGAGCAGTAGCAAGTTAATGGCACCTATGCCTGTAAAGTGCAGCACAGCTTCGACAGGATCTGCCCCCAAGTTATCATTAAGAGCATTGAAATAGGTCAGGCTAATTAACCCCATACTAAACAAATGAATGATAAGTTTTAATAGCCAGATTTTGTGTTGATTACTCATAGTTAATGCCTATACCAACTCCATTAAACATTTGGTATTAGTAGAACTTTCTTAAATCCATCGATTTGTATAAATGAGCAACTTGCTCGCCGTAACCGTTAAAGGGAAGTGTTGCTACTCGGTTTCTGGCTAGTAAGCCACCTGTAGTGATCCGCCTTTCACTAGCCTGGCTCCAACGAGGATGATCAACCTGAGGATTCACATTGGCATAAAAGCCATATTCATTTGGTGCAAGGATGTTCCAAGTTGTTGGCGGCATTTTTTCAACGAGTTTAATTTTCACGATAGATTTAATGCTTTTGAAGCCATATTTCCACGGAACAACCAATCTGATCGGCGCTCCATTTTGGGGAGGAAGTGTTTTGCCATATAAACCAACTGACAGCAACGTTAATGGGTTTTGTGCTTCATCAATTCTTAGCCCTTCCACGTAAGGATAATCAATACCACCACCAATCCTTCGACTTTTTTGACCCGGCATTTGTTGTGGATCAAACAAAGTTTCAAACGCGACATACTTCGCACGAGAGGTAGGCTGAACTTTTTTAAGCAGCTCAGATAATTGAAAACCAATCCACGGGATCACCATAGACCACGCTTCTACACAGCGAAATCGATAAATACGTTCTTGTAAGTCAAATGTTGTAAACAAGTCGTCATAATTTAATGTTATCGGTTTCTCACATTCCCCACTGATTTCAAGTGTCCACGGGTCGACTTTAAAAGATTGTGCATTTTCTGCAGGATCATTTTTTGCCGTACCAAATTCGTAGAAATTATTGTGAGAGATAACTTTGGCTTCAGGTGTTAACGTGTCGGCAATAGACGATGCAGCTTGGTATTTTAGCGGCGATGTTTCGAAGGTTTTTTTGTTACTAGAAAACCAGTCAATACCGTGAGCATAAGGCGCTAGTATGCTGCTAGCGCCAACAAAGCCTAAACTTTTTAGTACCTGACGTCGATCACGATAGATTTTTTCGTCAGTAACTTGGTTTTCACTTTCGTTATATTTTGAATATTTAACTGGTTTCATTTCAAGCTCGCTTACTACCTAGGTCTATTTTATACGGCAGAGACCTCGTTTTAGGTCACTACCGATATCAAGCGTAAATCAACTAATTGATTAGACCCGAGAAAACGAAAACTAATTTTCTACCACATTAAATCATCAGGAATTTGATATTCCGCATACGGATCATCTTCATCAAGATCCGACTCAACTTTATCATTTTGCACCAACAAAACGGTTGGCTCTAGCGACGCAACTTTTTCTGCCGTTTCAGCCGTGACCACAAAAACTTGCTCGTCAATACCACACAGTGCCAACCTTCCATTAACTAGAGCGTTATAGGTCATTTCGTCTAAGTAAATTTTCTTTACTTTATTATTAAAGGTGTAGTTGTAGCTCTGCTCCCCTTCTACATTCTTTAACTGGTGATGCTGTAAAATTTGTACAATTCGCAATTTAGCTTCTTTTTCAGCCAACGCTTGTTTGCGCTGCTCATTTAACTGGGCATCTTTGGCTTGCTTCTCTTGCTGTGATTTTTTTAAATCTTGCTGAATTTTTTCTTGTAGCGTAGCTTCAACTTGCTGACCACTTTGCTTTTGCTTTTGTTTTTTACGCTTTTCAGTATTTGCTTGGCGGGCTTTTTGTTTTGTTGTTAACCCAGCTTTTAATAGCTGATCTTGTAATGAAGACATAACTTACTCGTCCATTAAAAATTTTGAACATATTTTAGCAAGCTTTATTAGGATTAATAGCGGCAATTTTCTTTAAACAATATGCTAATTGCTCTGGCGTATCTAAATCAGTAAATGCATTTTCCATTTCAATACTTTTTACTATCTTAATATTGTCACGAATTACCGGTTTAGCACCTTGTTCACCGCTGATGTTCTCTAAAGCGGAAAAACAATGCGAAGGGAAAATTACTGGCGGTCCAGAAGCTGTTTTGGCAACATTTTTACTCAGCCAAATGTCGTTGGGAGATTGCTGCCAAGCTGAGATTAATTGTTTCAAGTCGTCTGCAGTCAACAACCACTGATCAACAAGTAATAACAAGCACGCATTTGAGCATTCTTTAATTTGTTTAACACCTGCGCTAATAGACGACGCCATGCCCGTTGACCATAAAGGATTTAATACAACTGTTACCGGTAAACCCGCCAATTCACCAATCATCAAATCCGCATTTGAACCTAGTACCACGGTTACCTGATCAGTCAATTCAAGTGCTAATTTACATTGTCGTCGCAGTAAACTTTCTCCATTTAGCTGAACTAACTGCTTGGCTTGACCCAGCCTTGAAGAACTTCCACCCGCTAACAAAACAATAGTAAATGTATGATTATGGCCCAATGGTCTGTTATCTCTATCTTGTTTTATCTTACAGTATCAACTTAAAATTGCTTTGCAACCTTAAACCGCCATAACTCTGTAGGCTGACTCCAGTGCAGATACAAGATGATCTACATCTTTGTAGTCATTGTAGATGCCAAGTGATACTCGCACACTTGAATCAACACCAAGCAAACGATGTAACGATTGGGCGCAGTGATGTCCAACACTGACAGCTATACCTTCATAATCTAGCAACCCAGCCACATCTTGACTATTGAGACCATTTAGCTGAAAGCAAGCAATACTATGGTTAATTATTTGTTTTGGCTGAATAGGGAACAGTGGCTGAAAATAAGGCAGCAAATTTAAACGTTCATGCATATAAGCAGATAAGTTGCATAAATAATCGTTTAACTTTTGACTCGACATATCTGTTAGGTAATCAATTGCTTCAACCAAACCAACAATACCAACAATATTAACAGTGTTTAATTCAAGTTTTTGCGGATTACGTTGTTCAAGATCTTCATTAATATGCTGACTTATACTCGCGGCACCACCAACTTGATAAGGCCTCATCACTTCCAATAAATCAGCTCGAATATAAGCGACTCCACAGCCTGTGGGACCATAAAGTTTGTGCGCAGAAAATGTATAGATATCACAATCTAGGCTGTTAACATTAACATCGCAGCGGACTATGGATTGTGCCCCGTCGATGACAGTGACAATATTTTTATTTCTCGCGATTTTACAAATTTGTTCAACAGGATTATTTACACCAATAACATTTGAACTATGGCAAATGGCGACCAATCGTGTGTGTTTATCAAGTAAAGCGGTGTATTTTGCCAGATCAATAACACCTTTTGCATTTAGCGGGATAACCCTTAACTCTGCTCCATAAGCCTTAGCTAACCTTTGCCAAGGCAATATATTTGCTTCGTGTTCAGCAGCACTAATAACAATGTTACTTGGCTCTTCTTGCTGTTTTGCTTTGATCAGTTGGGGTTCTAAATAGCTATAGGCGATCATATTGAGCGCATCAGTTGTCCCTCGTGTAAAGACAATTTCACTATCATTAGCTGCACCGAGAAATGATGCTAGCTTGTGCCTAGCTTGCTCAATAAGATCTGAAAGATATGCGGTTAGCTGATACAACCCCTTTGGGTTGTTTGCATGCATATAACATTGATAGTGATACATTGCATCTGCAACATGTTTAGGTGTTAAACAGGTTGCAGCAGAATCCAAGTAGCACAAATGGGGATGAGCGTGTGGTAAAAATATCGGAAAGTCTTGCTTCCATGGGCTTTGCATAACATGTTGCTCATTAAAATTTTAATAAGCTGACGTTAACAAGCTACACCTTTGCTTTCAAACGACTAATTGTAAACAAGATTTAAAACAATAACGAAATAGCAACACTTTTGAATAAATGCTTTTTAAACCATACTCGTTTATTTGACCAACCTCATAGGAATTGGCTCTAGTTGTTGTTCTACCTCATTATCAGCTTTGTTATCTTTAGGATATGAAGAGGTTAAGTCAATTTTCTTATTAGGATCAATAACTAACTCTCGGTGAACCGACTCACCATTTTGAAATCTATGATAGGTGCAAACGTCAATACCAATTTTTTGGCAGAAGTGGTAAATACTTAAAAAGTCTTGCTTGGTAAACTCTTCACCATTTTTTGTTAATAAGCCATCAACATACATTTTGTTACCATTGATGTTGCAATTAGCTATGGCTTGATATGGTTTACCGTATTCATCAACTTTAAGTGCTCGTACTGCTTTTAACTCGAAGTACCAATCACCGACCTGAATATAACGAGAATGTGTTTGTGTCATTTATATCTCTACTTTAATACGCCCGCATCTAATGTGCTGCTCTTCAAACTACACATACGACCACACAAAAGGTATTGAAAATACGAAACTCAGGAAATCAGGTCGCACACACTATTTTTATAATGAAATGGAGTTTTTTTAATCTTTAAGCCAGTGATTATTACATTGTTTAACCACTAGTGCTAACAGTTTTTTCACATATTTAATACAGCTTTATATTCAACAACTTAAGGTGAAAACAAATGTATTAATGACGCTTATATTAACATTGTTATAGTGATATTTTTGCGTTACTCTATTTTTAACCTTGTGCAATGCAAAATGACCATGCAACCATTAAAAAAATTTGCCTTAGTTTTTTTGTCACTTTTTATTTTTGCCTTTATTACGTTAGCCACTTGGCTGTACAGTAAAATAGATGGTTCACTTCCAATTTTAGACGGTAAATTTCCTATTTATGGGTTAACAGATACCGTTGATGTAATGCGAGATGCCAATGGCGTTCCCACCATTAAAGGCACTAACCGTTTGGATGTCGCTGTGGCAACAGGGTTTATTCACGCACAAGAAAGGTTTTTTCAAATGGACTTGCTACGTAGAAATGCTGCTGGTGAGCTTTCAAGCCTATTTGGTGACATCGCGTTTAAACATGACAAATCAGTAAGAGTTCACCGTTTTCGTCAACGTGCTCAGTTAATTGTCAACCAACTTTCCTCAGAACAAAAAGCAATACTTGCTGCCTACACTCAAGGGGTTAACTCTGGCCTAAAATACTTAAACACCAACCCCTTTGAATACTTATTACTTCAGCAAGACCCTGTTGAGTGGCGAGAAGAAGACACCATATTAACCGTGTTTTCCATGTACTTAGATTTACAACAACAAGAAGGCACTCGAGAAAGAGTATTAGGTTTGATGAAATCGGTGTTTAGCGATCCAGTTTATCAATTTTTAAACCCGAAAGGTTCAAAATGGGACGCTGCATTAGACAACAGTACTTATAGTTCAGCGCCGTTGCCTGAGCTGCCTTGGCCTGCAGCACGAAGTGAAACAACGAGCAGAGTAATTGACGAGGTAAAACAGCAATACAACTCTGAAGAATTTCCTGGATCAAATAATTGGGCTGTAGCCGGAAGTGTTTCTAAAACGGGCAGCGCCATTGTTGCCAACGACATGCATTTAGGTATCAGAGTACCCAATACTTGGTTTAGGGCTTCTTTTGAATACCAGGTAAAGCAGCAACCTGTCAAAGTTACTGGGGTAACTTTACCTGGTACACCACTGATTGTTGCGGGTAGTAATGGTCAAATTGCTTGGGGCTTTACCAACAGTTATGGTGATTACAGTGATGTTATTAAGTTAGAATTAAATAATGACGGACAATACTTAACGCCTGAGGGCTACCTGCCGTTTACCGAACACAAACATGTTGTTGCAATTAAAGACAAGCCATCGAGATCTTTTACCACCAAGGAAACCATTTGGGGCCCTGTTATTGGAAAAAATGCCAAGGGAGAACTATTGGCCTACAAATGGATTGCGCACCATGCAGGTGCCGTCAACCTTGCTTCCATGGAACTAGAAAGTGCAACAAATGTTAAACAAAGTTTTAGTATTGCCCATAAAGCAGGAATTCCTTCACAAAACATGGTGGTTGGTGATAAACAAGGAAATATTGGTTGGACAATTATGGGGCCAATTCCAAATAGAAATGTGCCTTTTGGTGAAACACCAGAATCTTGGGCAACAGGTCAATACTTGTGGCAAGGCTTGTTATCAGGTCATGATTACCCACAAATCTATAACCCAATAAACAATCGAATATGGACAGCTAATTCACGTGTTATTGGCGGAGAAGACTACAAAAAGCTAGGAAACGGCGGTTATGCTCTTGGTGCAAGAGCACAGCAAATTAGAGACAACTTATTTAAAATAGAAGTTTTTGATGAGCAAGCCTTATTATCAATAGCACTTGATGATAAAGCGCTATTTTTATCACGATGGCAAGAGTTTGTCCTAACTAAGGTGTTAACAGAAGAAGTCATTAAACAACACCCGCAATGGCAACAAGCAAAAGATATTCTCAGTTCAAATAACTCTCTATCTGCCACCGTTGATTCAGTTGGTTATCGCTTAGTACGCAATTTCCGAATTGCACTGAGGGATAGAGTTTTTAGTGTGATAAACGACAACTTATCAAAGCAAGATCAAGCGTTTAATTTGGCCAAAATTCGTCACCAACTAGAGCAGCCTTTGTGGCAACTGGTTAACGAACAACCTGACAATTTCATGTGGCAACCAGATGAAACATGGCAAGATACGTTTGTAAAAGCCTTTACAATAACCTTTAACGATATGACGGCAGAGCAACCACTAGCAAAAGCTACATGGGGTCAACAAAATACAGCGAAAATCGAACATCCAATGGCAAAAGCCATACCGTTTTTTGGCAAATGGTTAAATATGCCCGCCTCACCTCTAGCTGGTGATAGTTATATGCCCAGAGTACAAGGTAAAGCGTTTGGCGCGTCTGAGCGAATGGTAGTATCACCAGGCCACGAAGAAACTGGTATTTTCCACATGCCTACTAGTCAATCTGGACACCCTTGGAGCCCCTACTTTGGCAAAGGACACCAAGATTGGGTCGACGGAAAGGCAACACCTTTTTTACCGCAACAAACTCGATATACTTTAACCTTACTAAGCTACTAAGGACGTGAGATGACAACACTTATTTACTGTTTAATAATTGCTACATTTTTACCTTTTATTGCCAAAGCTCCTGTAGCCTATTTTATGCAGCAACAAGGTGGTTACAATAACAAAAACCCTCGTAAGCAACAGGCTGAGTTAACAGGTGCTGGTGCTAGAGCGTTGGCAGGACATCAAAATGCCTTTGAATCTTTAATAATCTTTGCTCCCGCCGTATTGTTGGCTATTGCGACGCAAACTACGGGTGAATTAGTGCAACAATTAGCGATTGCTCATGTTATCGCGCGAGTTGTTTATCACATTTTGTATATTGCAAACATAAGTACTTTAAGAAGTATCGTGTGGATTGCAGGTATTTCTTGCTCTATTGCTATTATGTTTATGTGTTTACCTTAATTTGTGCTGGCCTTTAAGGATTGATTTTGCTTTGGTTTAGCATGCCTTTCGACAGTGTTATGCATAGTTTTTAGAGCATGAGTAATAATTGGCATAAATAAGTGGTTGAATTATCCATCTTAGCTAGATACATTAAAGTAATGAATGACATCAAATTCTTTTTTAACTTTTTCTTTTTTTCACTCTCTTTTCGGGAGCGTTGATGTCGTGTAATTTTATCGATAAAAACCTCCCAAGCGGAGGTTTTTTTATGTCCATACCAAAACATTTAACTGGAAAATACTATGTCAATAAATGAAGAGCTAGACTTAAACGTAATACGAGAACATATCAGCAAATTAGATCAAGAATTGTTAACCTTGTTTGCCAAGCGTCGTTCATTGACATTAAACGTAGCCAAAAGCAAAGCTCATCAAGTACGTCCAGTAAGAGATCAGCAAAGAGAGCAAGAGCTGTTAGTTCGCCTAATCAAGCAAGGTAAAGAGTTAGGGTTGGACGCCCACTATGTTACTAGTGTTTTTCAAACCATAATTGAAGACTCGGTATTAAACCAGCAAGCATATTTACAAACTTTGGCGAATCCAAATATTGAAATGCCTACGGTTAGCGTCGCCTTTCTTGGTGCCAAGGGTTCTTATAGTTATCTAGCTAGTCACCGATACTTTTCTCGTCGTGCTGAACATATAATTGAATATGGTTGTCAAAGTTTTGCTGATATTTTACAGCAAGTAGAATCAGGCCATGTCGATTACGGTATGTTACCTATTGAAAATACCAGTTCAGGCAGTATTAACGAAGTTTATGATTTATTACAACACACCAACTTGTCTATCGTTGGCGAAATCACACAACCTATTGAGCACTGCTTATTAACTGCAGTAAACACTAACTTATCACAAATAAAAACCATCTATGCACATGGTCAACCCTTTACCCAATGCAGTAATTTCCTAGATAAACAAGGCGATATGCGAATTGAATATTGCGAAAGTACTGCTGAAGCCATGGCTAAAGTATATGAGTTACAAGATCCTACGGTTGCCGTTATTGGTAGTGAAGAAGGTGGGTCACTATACCAACTACACGCCTTGGAAAAATCTATTGCAAACCAAACAGAAAATCACAGTCGTTTTATATTAGTGGCAAGAAAGCCTGTTGACGTTGCTGAGCAAATACCTGCAAAAACAACTATTATTTTAGCAACAGGTCAAAAACCCGGGGCGCTTGTCGAGTGTTTAGTGGTATTAAAAAACAAAGGGATCAACATGTGTAAACTTGAATCTCGCCCTATTCAAGGTCGCCCTTGGGAAGAGATGTTTTATATTGATGTTGAAGCCAACTTAAAACAAATCGTGATGCAAGAAGCCATCCGTGAATTAAACGGCATTACTAATTTTATTAAGGTGTTAGGTTGCTACCCTATTGAACACATAAATCCTACTAGCGTTCCAAGTGGCGCGTTATCGTCTTAAAAAATGTCATACCAATCCTCGTTCGAAGATTGGTATTACTTTATGCTTTCTATATACTTAGTTTCAGACTTTCCAGTAATTAACAAGGAATTCATATTGTGAAAATTTTAGCGTCAATCGTCGTAGTTATCCTACTGCTTTGCGGCGGAGCATTGTGGTTTTTAGCAGGCGGATCTCTAAATGAGTTAATTAAGGCACAAATAGAATCTCAAGGTAAAGCCCTTACCGAGCAAACAGTCACCGTTGATACTGTCGACATTCAGCTAACAAAAGGTGCTGGAAGTATTTTGGGCATCAAACTACCTAACCCTAGCAAGTACACTTACCCTAATGCCTTTACTTTAGGTGAAGTCACGCTAGATATTAATTTAGAAGCAACTAAAACAGATCACGTAGTGTTAGATGCGATTATTATTAATAGCCCGAAAGCATTTGTGCAGTTAACCGAAAATGGCAACGCCAATATCAAAGAGTTAATGGATACAATTGAAAAGAACATGCCTAAGTCTGAAAAGTCTTCAGAAACAAAACCACAAGGCAGTTCAATTGACCCACTAGTGACTATTAATAAACTTGTGCTCGCTGACACGGCTTTAACGGTTGATTTAACCGCCCTAGGTAATAAAGAGCACTCTGCCACTTTACCTAATATTACTTTAACAAAGGTTGGCGGCGATGCAGGTATTCCAGCGAGCCAAGTTGGTGGCGTTATCGCTAAAGAGATGTTATCTGAGATTTGGCGACAAACGAAAAAAGTACAAAAAGAGAAGATAAAAGAAAAAGCGACAGAAGAGCTTAAAGAAAAAGCCAAGAAAAAACTGTCTGAATTATTCAATTAACCCTAAGCTTATCTGGGGAGAATAGAAAATGAAAAAAACAATATTTGCAACCGCCACAAGTATTCTGTTAGCTAGCTCAACATCAGCGCTTGCCGATGGTTGGGAGTTTAGTGGCCATTTTGGACAAACTTGGACTTCCGATCTAACAGCTTTGGGCACAAACCAAACTATCGCCATCGATGATGGTAACAATTATGGTTTTGGTATTGCTTGGAATGATTCACCTAATGGCATGGGGCAAGTATTGTTTAATTTTCTCAGTCATGATTATGTCAGCGGTTTAGATCAGCAAAAACATAGCCTAGATATCACTTACGGACACTTTAATGGTGTAGCATTGTTTCGACAAGAAAACTACGTTACCACAGTGTCATTAGGTTTAGGTGGTGCTATGTTTGACACTGGCTTCAATGATAAAGTTTATCCATCAGCGACAATCTCCATTGGAACTCGTTACGAATTTTCTGATAAGCTCGCCTTTTTTACGGAGCTTCGAAGCTACGGAAGTTTAGTGGATGAGGAAGACCAATTATTTTGCCAAGGAGATAGCTGTCACGCTGAGTTTGAAGACAGTTTATGGCTTGAAGCAAATATTTCGGTTGGCATAAGCTATCGCTTTTAAGCCAAACAACAATTAATAAAAATTATTATTTAATACCAATTGGTATAACACATAGGAATTTGTATGAAAAAGTTATTACTTGTATTGTCTAGCGTACTTTTAATTACTGCATGTGCTCCAGAAGTAGGCACAAAAGCATGGTGTGAACAACTAGAAAAGAAACCTAAGGGTGACTGGACAGCAAACGAAGCAAAAGACTACGCAAAACATTGTATTTTTAAATCAGACGATGATAAGTAACCTATTACTTAACTAAAATTGCTGGTTAAATTAGCTAAAGCACAGCCATTATACGCTGTGCTTTTTTATTATCTGATGAATATCACTGACTAAGCTGACAGCAGGCTGTTCAACAATTCTGCCTAACTCTTTACCTGCTCTAGTCACAATGATGGTAGGTGTAAATTGCACACCGTTGGCTTTTGCGCCACCGTTTGGTTCAGTTTTTTTATAGTCTAAACCGATGAGACTAATCGTTAGCGTTTTATTGTAAGAAAGGAGCTTTAATAATTTAGGGACTTCTCGCTCACTGTCATGACACCAAGTGCCAAAATAGACATTAAACTCAATATCACTTGGCCAAGATTCGACAAGCGCTTGCTCAGCTTGTGTGATTTGCGCTGATTGATAATTATTTAAAAACTGTTGGTGGTTGTTAAATAAGGTATCACTTTCCATTTGACCTAAAGTAAAACGAGGCCCTGGTGCTGGTGTAGATCCACAGCCTAATAATGTAATGGTCAAGATTGTGCTTAAAATTAACTTTTTATATGGCATAACGTTGTATTAGGGTATGTTGATCTTTCTTGTTTGATTTTGCCGTGGTTTATTGTGAGGTATTTTGCTTAGGTGACTAAGTAACAAACCTCACGCCGCGATTAAAACGCGTTTTTCTCGAACATAATCTAATCAGCAAAGATCAACACGTCCTAGTGTTTTTTTAATTCATTTGCTTTTAATAACATGGCTTTGCTTTCTTGTAAAAAGATATCTGCATAATCGCCAAACCAATCAGACACTTGATCAAACATATCAACAAACGCCGCTTTATCTGACAGTTCAACATCTTCAAGCAATTCCAAAAAGCGATAGGCAAACCGTTTCATCATGGCAATATTGTCTCTGTTTGAAAAAATTATATCAGTATATAAAATCGGATCTTGTGCAAACAATCGCCCCACCATAATGAGTTCCAAGCGATAAATAGGAGAACTCATTTCTACTAATTGAGAAATATCAGCGCCCTCCATCATCAAATGGTAACCATAAGCAATCGTAGAAAAATGTCGCATCACCTGAACCATGGCCATAGCTTCATCATGTTGATGTGCTTCAACAGGGTAAATTTTTGCCCCCCAAACTTGAAACTGCTCAATCAGCCATTGATAACTCTCAGGTTGGCGCCCCTGACAAACAATAATCGTTTGTTTAATTAAACCTGATACATCAGGTCCAAACATTGGATGCAAGCCAACCACAGGGCCGCTGTGCACCTTCATCATTTCGAAAAGCGGCGACTCTTTAATACTTGTTATATCAGCCAATATACAATCACTAGGTAGGTGCTTTAACTGTTGAATAATATTGGCCGTTAACCTAATTGGTACCGCGACAATCACTAAGCTTGTATCTGATAAGATTTCTTCACTGCGCGGCCAGTCATCATGCTCTAATGTGGCAACCGTATAGCCAGAACGATTGAACAAATCAACAAAGACGCTGCCCAGTTGGCCGCCACCACCAACCACCACCACCTTTTTGCACTCAGGGTTAATGCAGCGATAACCACTCGCGTCTTGGCTTACGTATGAATCACGCATTAAACGTCTTAATACGTCTTCAATTAAATCTGGTGATATACCTGCGCTTTGAGCTTGCTCACGTCGCATAGCAATTAACTCTGCTTCACGATCTGGCGCAAAAATAGGCATTCCAACTTCACTTTTTAACGCGCCAACTTTTGTAGTAACTGCCCGACGTTTAGCTAATAAATCAACCAACTGACTGTCAATGTCATCAATTTGATCGCGCAATACTTTTAGCTGTGGTGTTATATCTTTTTTGTTCATGGAGTTAATTCAGTTTTCAATTCACCTAAACCAGAAAATCAAATGCTCATTTAAGCAATACGAGATTTTAGCACTTGTGATAGTTGCTCAGCGCCTTTGGCTAATAAGTTAGCAGTGCTAGCAAAGTCTATACAAGCGTCAGTAACTGACACGCCATATTTAAGCTCATTTTTTGGTAAATTGGCACTTTGATTTCCTTCACTTAGATGACTTTCCAACATAATACCAATGATAGATTGATTACCTTGAACAATTTGCCCAAAGACATTTTCAGCCACTAAAGGCTGACGTCGGTAGTCTTTTTTAGAGTTACCATGTGAACAGTCGACAACAATACCAGGCTCTAAATGATGTTCTGCCAATTGTTGTTCGCACAGTTTAATGCTCTCTTCTTCATAGTTAGGTTTTTTACCGCCACGTAAAATAACATGACCATCAGGGTTACCTGATGTTTTAATTAACGCCACTTGGCCCTGACGGTTAATGCCCATAAAGCGATGTGATGATGCCGCAGATTGCATCGCATTGATCGCTACATCTAAGCTGCCATTGGTACCATTTTTAAAGCCAATAGGCATCGACAAACCACTGGCCATTTCACGGTGTGTTTGTGATTCTGTGGTTCTAGCGCCGATTGCAGACCAACTAAATAATTCAGCGAGGTATTGTGGGCTAATCGGATCTAGTGCTTCTGTTGCAAGTGGCAATCCTAGCTCTGTTAAATAAAGCAACAATTCGCGTGCTGTGCGAAGACCAGATTCAACATCAAAAGAGCCGTCCATTTGAGGATCATTGATTAAACCTTTCCAACCCACTGTTGTTCTTGGTTTTTCAAAATAAACTCGCATCACAATATAAAGTGTATCTTTGTGCAGTTCATGAAGCTCTTTAAGTTGGCGAGCATATTCTTTTGCTGCATCAACATCATGGATTGAGCAAGGGCCACTGATCACAAGCAAACGGTGGTCTTTTTTGTGGATGATATTCGCAATGTCCTGGCGGGCATTAATAATGAATTCTCGACTCTTATCGGGTAGAGGCAACTCATCTCTAAGTTGTTGAGGTGTAATTAACACCTCTTCGGCATTAACGTGAATATCGTTGAGTGATCCTCTAGGACTTGCGCTTTGTGTGTTTATCTCTGACATAATAGTTTCCGGTATTTTGAACAGCGAGTTTTAAAAGAATAATACATAGCTAGCTAAACAGGAGGTTTAGCAATAAATAGACAGGCAATAATAAAAAGGTTTTTGTGTTAAATTTTCCATAATTACATTTTGTAAACTTATGTTTACTGTATTTGTAATCTTATTCTTACAGCTATAAAAAAAATGATCAATGCTTTTTTTGCACAATTTTTAATATCTAGACAAAAGTCGTAGGCATAAAAAAAGCGCCCGTAGGCGCTTTTTAATTAACAAGTGTGATGATTAACCACCATGTACAATACGGTTTTCAATCAAGTTATCTACCACAGCTGGATCTGCAAGCGTTGAGGTATCACCTAAGGTACCCAAATCATTTTCTGCGATCTTACGTAAGATGCGACGCATGATCTTACCTGAGCGAGTTTTAGGTAATCCAGGTGCCCATTGAATGTAATCAGGCTTAGCAAATCGACCTAACTCATTTGCTACAAACTCAATTAGTTCTTTGTTTAGTTCAGCTGATTCTGTCGCATTTGCCATTAAAGTGACATAAGCGTAAACACCTTGGCCTTTCACTTCATGTGGATAACCAACAACAGCAGCTTCAGCAACTGCTGGGTGTAATACCAACGCACTTTCAATTTCTGCCGTACCTAAGCGGTGACCTGATACATTCAGTACATCGTCAACACGACCCGTGATCCAATAAAAACCATCTTCATCACGTTTAGCACCGTCACCTGTAAAATAGTTGCCTGGATATTGGCTTAAGTAGGTATCGATAAAGCGCTCATGGTTTCCGTATACGCTGCGTAATTGTCCTGGCCAGCTACCCGTCATGACTAATAAACCTTGGTTTTCACCATCAAGTGTATTGCCGTCTTTATCAAACAAAGCAGGTTTTACACCAAAGAAAGGTTTACCAGCAGCGCCTGGTTTCATATCAACGGCGCCCGGTAATGACGTTATTAAAATACCGCCAGTTTCTGTTTGCCACCAAGTATCTACGATTGGGCAATTTGATTTGCCCACAATCTCATAATACCAATGCCATGCTTCTGGGTTGATTGGCTCACCAACTGTACCCAACAGGCGTAGATCAGATAGATCATATTTAGTCACATAATCATCACCAACACTCATTAGTGCACGAATCGCGGTTGGCGCAGTATAAAAGATATTAACCTTGTGCTTTTCACACACCTGCCAAAAACGGCCAGCATCAGGGTAAGTAGGTACACCTTCAAATACTAAGGTAGTAGCACCATTAGCTAGTGGTCCATAAAAAATGTAAGAATGACCAGTGATCCAACCTGCATCGGCAGTACACCAATAAATTTCGCCATCGCGATAGTCAAATACATATTTGTGGGTCATTGCCGCGTAAAGTGAATAGCCACCACAGGTATGAAGTACACCTTTTGGTGTTCCGGTAGAGCCAGACGTATAAAGAATGAATAATGGATCTTCAGCGTCCATCACTTCAGGCTCACAAACTGCAGGTAAATTAGCAACAGCTTGTTGATATTTCACGTCAATCTTATCATTCCAAGCAACGTCACCACCTGTGCGCTCGATAACGATCACCGAGTGAACATTTGGACAATCAGCAATAGCCGCATCAACATTTGCTTTAAGAGGAATAACGCGGCCACCACGTAAACTTTCATCTGCTGTCACAACCACTTGGCAGTCAGCATCATCGATACGAGCACGAATAGATTCTGTTGAGAAACCACCAAAGACAACAGAGTGGATTGCACCAATACGTGCACATGCAAGCATTGCATAACCAACTTCTGGGATCATCGGCATATAGATACAGACGCGATCGCCCTTTTTAACACCACGCTCTTTTAATAGGTTGGCAAAACGACAAACATGATCATGTAATTCTTGGTAAGTAACTTTTAAATCTTCTTCTGGATTATCGCCTTCCCAAATGATAGCAACATCATTTGCTTTAGCTGGTAAGTGACGATCAATACAGTTATAGCTAACGTTTAACTTCCCACCTTCAAACCACTTAATGTGGCCTGATTTCAAATCGACGTCGGAAACTTTGTCAAAAGGTTTGTACCAGTCTAAAAACTGCGTAGCTTGCTCTGACCAGAAAGCTTCTGGTTGCTCAATAGACTGCTGATACATTTTTTCATACGTTGCTGTGTCAATATGAGTATGCGCCTTTGCACGCTCTAACACAGGATAACGACTTTTTAATTCTTGCATGATAAGTCCTTCGTTTAATAACTTGAGATATTCTTGCTGTTCACTACCTTTTGCACCTTAGGCAGTGACGCATAATTTTTTAATAATTAGTGACACCATCATATAGCATGTCAATTGCTTCGCATACTCAACTAAAGTCGAATATTCTTGCGTTTATGTAAGAAACAATTAACCCGAAACTAACATTATCACCCTTACCGAATAATGACAACGCTGTCATCAATATGAAATTACCATAAACATCAAGTCAACATTTGATGTGGTTCAACTTATCGAAAACGACGGGCTTATCCCAATTGGAATAAATATTTGCTCACTAAGTATTTTCAACTTAATAAATAGCAGACCTCATACAGCCCATATTTTATTTACTTGCTATCAGGTACAGGTTTCAAATCAAGCTCAGCTAATGCATCACGTATTTGAGTGATGAAGGCTTCACCAGGATCAACTTTTTCGGTTAAATAATTGGGATTCACTTCTTTCCAAAGTGGGTGATTAATAAAGTTACGGTACTCGTGATGGCCAATAACATATTCGATAGGATAGTCCTGAGTTAACTGTTTGATCAGCGCAATGTTGGCCTCTAGCTGCTCTGCAGTTAAAGGTAATGTGCTGCCATTTCCAACATTTTCTATGCCTATCGCGCTATGATTTAAGCCAATAACATGACGAGCAAAAGTGGTGTTGGGCAGCAGCTGGTAAATAGTGCCATCTCTGTCTACTAAATAATGCGCGGAAACATTTAACTGACTGGCGCTACTAATTTTATCCCTCGAACTTGGTAACATAGGGGAGTTAAATGCATTAAATGATGCTTCTAATGTCGGAATTGCGGTCCAATGCACAACCACCATTTTAGGTGTTATTTTCGCTTTTTCGGTTTTAATGTCATACCTTGTTGCTAAGTATTCTAGTGACAATTGCTCCCTTTTGTCATTGTAGATAATAGGCCACTGTACAATTTCTAACTTAGCTTGTGCTTTAACACCATTCGTTTGGTTAACCGATCCTGAAGAGCATGCCATTAGCATCAGTATTATTGAAATGGTTAATGTATTTCTTAAAATTAAAGTCATTGATTTTCCCTATATATCGATTACACCGACCGTAAATTTGACAGTCCAGCGGTCAATTACACGAGAAATATGTACTCGTTATTGACTAGAGCGCAAATTAAAATATATTATTCCTACAAAGAAATAAAATAGTAATTATTTAGTAATGAAAACACAAGCGCATATCTCTTATCAAGATAATACAATGCACGTAGAAAAGGTATCGGTTGCTGCAATGGCCAAAGATATACCTACGCCTTTTTATTGTTATTCTTACACTGCAATTAAAGAGAACTATTTAGCTTATCAACAGGCATTTGCTGAGCAAGACACTTTGATCTGTTATGCCGTTAAAGCCAACTCTAATCAAGCGATATTATCTTTGTTAGCGAGTTTAGGCGCCGGTGCTGACGTTGTTTCAGAAGGTGAAATTAGACGAGCTCTACAAGCAGGTGTGCCAGCTAATAAAATTGTGTTTTCAGGTGTCGCCAAAACACGCAAAGAAATTGCTTATGCCTTGTCACACAATATTTTTCAATTTAACGTTGAATCTGAGCCTGAGTTACAACTGATAAGTGAACTTGCCTCGGCGCAAAACCTGACAGCGTGTATTTCAATCCGAGTTAACCCTAATGTTTGTGCTAATACACATGCAAAAATTACTACCGGTAAATCAGAAAACAAATTTGGTATCCCTATTACAAAGGCGAGAAGTGTTTACCATTTTGCGGCATCGTTACCCGGTATTAAGGTGCAAGGTGTCGACGTTCATATTGGCTCGCAGTTAACGGATCTAGCTCCATTTGAACAAGCGTTTAATAAAGTAGCAGAGTTTGTCGATACACTAGAAGAAGATGGTCATGATATTTCCATTATTGATATTGGTGGTGGTTTAGGTATCGACTACGCTGAAGATGACACTCCGCCAAATAAAGACGCCTATGCGAAGCTGGCTAAAAAATGCCTTGGCCATTTAAACTGTAAAATTGTTGTTGAACCAGGAAGGTCAATTGTCGGTAACACCGGAATTTTAGTTTCTAGTGTCGTGTATGTGAAAAAAGGCGAAGAACGCCAATTTTTAATTATTGATGCAGGTATGAATGACTTAATTCGACCCAGCATGTACGATGCCTATCATCAAATAACTCCAGTCATTCGCAACACTAACGAAACTGCACTTTACGATGTTGTTGGTCCTGTCTGTGAAACAGGTGATACCTTTTCTAAGAATAGAGAACTTCCGGTTTTACAGTCAGACGATTTGGTTGCTATTTTAAGCTGTGGCGCTTATGGCAGTGTGATGTCCTCTACTTACAATACCCGATTGTTTGCCCCTGAGATTATGGTTAAAGATGAACAATACTCAGTGATCAGAAGTCGCCAAAGTTACCAAGATGTGATTGAGCAAGATGTGATTCCACCATGGTGGTAATTTATTCAATTACCACCTTAAAAAGCATTAGAGCGAATTGAACTAACTCATCGTGTCTTACAAATGTTTTAATGCTGTTAAACTCATGATTAATATCTGTTCTTCAATGGCGTAAAGTGGTGTTTTACTAGTGGGTTTGGCGGGTTCATCCCCTACGCCCGTAATAAGAGCAATCACACCGTCACCACTGATAGGGTCAAACCAAAACTGTCCTAATAAGCCATAAGCAGAGCCCAAATGACCATAATAGATTTGGCTTTGTTGAGTTAATCCCCAATCTTTTAAATCTATAATATGCGTAGAAAGTCCATAAGTCGTTTTTTTGTTTGCCGCACTTAGTTCATCTAGCGGACTTTCTCCACTTGTATAGCCATTTTTAAGCTGTTGATCATACGTCCATACGGGCTCAAGCATGTGCGCTAACGTATTTTTACTGATAACTTGATTGTTATTTTTACCGATAAAAAGTTTCATCAAATTCGCTAAATCTTTAGCGGAAGCCCGCAGCCCCCCTTGCGGCGAGAATAAAGTGGGATTACTTCCTACTTGATAAGTTTTTAACATCGATAAATCCGGTATCTCCATTCTGCTGTATTTTTCCCCGCCATAAAAACAACTAATGTTGAGTCCATCTACTTGAGGTAGCCAAGGACCTTGCGGGTCCCATATATCACCGCCAGTACCACGGCGATATAAGGTGGCAAGGTCACGGTATTGATGCTGATAAAAATCACAAACGTTAAAACTAATATCTAGTCCCAGTGGTTCAAACAGCACTTGTTTAACAAAAAGATCCATTCTTAAACCACTGACGTTTTCTATCACACCAGCAATCAGACCAAAATTTAGGTTTGCATACATGAAATAGTCACCAGGTGACTGATTGTGCTCACTGGCAAAGTGTCCTATGCCACCAGTAACTTGAGTTGCAGTAAAAAATTGTTGGTAATTTTCACCATAGGGTAGGAAATATTGTCCGTTATCTCGGATAGAAGAAACATGAGCCAACACCTGCCTAGTGGTTATTTTAACGTCTGGAAAATTAGGATTTCGTAACCTAAACCCTAAATAGCGAGATATATCTTGGTCTAGATCTATCAATCCATCTTCAACTAAAGTCATCAAAGACATGGTTAAAATGAACTTAGAAATCGAAGCTATACGCACTTTGTGGTCTATGCTTAATGGCAATTTTTCGCCTGCGGGAGTAATAGATGCAAAGCCTTCTGCATGTTCAAACACAAGCTTTCCATCTTTTATCAATACCAGTTGTAGACCCGCTATTTCAGTCGCCGCTTTACCTGGTTGATTAACCAAGTCATGCATCTGTTGTTTGATATTGGTGTAATTTATATTGTCATTTTGCTTCGAAGAACAAGAAAACAAACACAGCAAAGGCACCAAGAGCATTAAACGTTTCACAGATAACTCCTTATTCAATCACACTAACAATGACAGTACTTTTCCAACAAATAAACCACCAGCTGTTCCTACAATGTATCCAAGAAGTGCCATTAACACTCCGACAGGAATTAACGCCCTAGAATAGGCTGCTGCCAATATTGGTGCCGATGCAACACCTCCGATATTGGCAAGAGACGCAATACCACAAGTAAACAAGTCAAACTTAAATAGTTTAGCCAGCATCACCATTAAGGCGCCGTGAATAAGTAAAATCACTATGCCAATAGCGATATAAAGAGGCGCTTGGGTTAATTCGTTAAAATTTGCTCGGGAGGCGATTAGCGCGATAATGAGGTAGAGCATAATATTTGAAATCGCTTCAGAGCCTTGCATTTTACTGAGCGGCGTCATGGCAGCTAAGGTACCTAACAAAGTGACAATTAATACAGTCCAAGTTGTTGTGCTGAAAAAAGTAGATACAGGTAATATTGAAGCGACATATTGCGTAAATACCGATACTACAAGTGCTAATGCTAATAGCGTTAACAAATTAACCGTTAAATCACCGGTGTTTTCGCTTTTACTGTCTTTAGCTAAGCTATTAGCAACCGTGTCGAGTTTGTCACTGTTTGTACCAATCCAACGATCAAAAACCTTAGCGTGCGGAACTAACGCCAGTAACAGCATTACCCACAATGCATAATCAATTGAATCTATAATTAATGTATAACCCATTTGGCTATCTGGTACGTCTAGTGCAAGTTGCACCGCTGCCATATTACCAGTTCCGCCCATCCAACTACCACTGAGTGCGGCAAAGGTTTTCCATGAGGTTGGCTCTAGTAGAGGAAGAAACAACATAAAGGCAATAATAAAAGCACAGCCTATGCTAAAAGAGGCACTGAAAAATGCCAAAATGATTTTGCCACCCAGTTTTTTTATCTGCCTTAGATCCGCTTTAAGTAACATTAAAAAGATCATGGCCGGTAAAATATTAGACTTTAAACTGCTGTATGCCTCGTTGATTTCGTGCGTTTTTTGCCAAACTCCTAAGGTGGATAACAGCATGACTAAAAAATAAAGAATCACAATCGCAGGTAATATGTTAAAAAACTTGCTTGTGCTCTTAAATTCAATAAATTTCAATCCACCAGCGATTGCAAGTAAGACAGTAAAAAAAGCAAAGGATGATGTGATCATTTCAGCAGCATTATATTGAACAAATAATGCTAAATTAGCATTCACAAATTACAAATGCAAAGTTTTATTCCAAACCAAAACAAATCAAAGAATTATTTATTACAATCGTAAAACAAAAACCATATTGATAACTTAGTGGTGTTTGTCCAACAAGGACATGATATAGAACCTTCAACAAAATCAAAAAAACAACGATAAACTGCCAAAACCAAACTGATTAAAAACCTAAACCAAGCTAGCTAAATATAATAAAAAGATAAAATCCAATCGTAATAATGAGAATTAGTTTGTGTGACTAACATTCAAATAAATAGCCACTCACCTAAGCATAAACAAAAATAATTATTAACACCGAAAACAATAAAACAAGAATTTTTTATTCTTGCAACATTATTTTAAAAGAGTACAATATTTAACCTCAGGTTTGTATAAGAATTAGCGCTAAATCAAAGAAAACGATAAGTTAGCAGCCTCTTATTTTTCTGGGTCGATATTTTTGTCTGAATTCAAGGCATTTTGCAGCAGGAATAGCTAGCTATTTCGCTTCAACATAACGCAGAAGTCAGTAAAAATAGCACCTAGAAACGCATTGTTTATGCGAAGCTGAGGTTATTTAGTCTAAACAATAGCAAAGTTAATTTATTCACGTTTATCCCATGTAATTGTTAGGCCGTGAATGATTATTGGAACGATTAAATATTTGGTCATTTAACAGAATATGTTCAAAACTGGCGTTTTGCTAAAGGTTTTAACCAATTCTCCCTTACACACGATTGGTTAAAAAAGGCCAATACTGATTTCAGTATTGGCCTTATTTTTACACCTACTGCTAAAAAGCCTTACTCCAATAATGGCAGTAAAGCTTTTAGTTCAAGCATCAATAAAGATATTTATATTGAGAAAATAAAGTTTGGGCTTTTAACCAAATATCACCCACCTGCCCAGAAGCCACCCAGTGTTCACCTATTTTGATCACAGGCGCAACTTCTTTCGTTGAACTTGTCAACCATACTTCATCAGCATCAAGCACTTCTTGATGGGTAATAACTCTCTCTTCAATGATAAAGTCACTGTGCTCTCTCAGCACATTAAGCAATATATGACGTGTTACACCTGGCAATATTTGATTATCCAACGGTGGTGTCACAATCACCTTGTCTTTAACAATAAATACATTGCTAGAGCTTGCTTCGGTAAGCTCATTGTGCTGATTAAATAAAATAGTTTCTTTGTTGCCTTCACGAACACCATGTTGAAAATGCAACACATTACCTAACAGGGCGGTTGATTTAATTTGGCATCTTTTCCATCTTAAATCTTGTTCACTCGACACCTTGTACGCCGTTACACTTTGCTTATCTGGCATAGGTACAGCTGGTATTTCAAAGGTAAAAGCAAAAATTGTTGGGACAGTGTCTTTAGGAAAAGCATGGTGACGATTCGGTGCACTTCCACGTGTTACTTGAATATAGATACCTTGGTTATCACCCTCGTTAAGTGACACCAACTTTTTACACAAATCGCCCCACTCTTCAGTGGTTAATGGCGATGAAATCTCTAACGCTTTTAAGCCATCAAATAACCTTTTAAGGTGTGGCTGCAGGCCAACAAATTGTCCTTGATAACATGGAATGACTTCATAAATACCCTCACCAAACAAAAAACCTCGATCCATAGGCGAAATTTTTGCTTCATTGGCAGGAATATATTCATTGTTTAAGAAAACCGTACTCATATTGTTTCTCTATGTTAAACCGCAAAGTTTTTCTAGTTCATTAATTAGTTGTTCGCTATGGCTAATACATAAGCCATCTTCTGTTAGCTCATTGAGCTTGGTAATTCCGTCGACACTCCCTAACTTAGATAAGTAAGATAAAATGTCTCTAGGCTTAAAGCTGGAAAATAAATTTCGCTCTGCCCACATGGATAAAAATGCAATGAGTCCGTAGGCTGCCCAATTGGAAATATCCGCAATAAGCAATTCATCACATTGAGTTTTAGAAGGCACAATATCGAGCTTTTCTAAAGCTTTTGCGATATTCCCCATACCAATTTCGTTGCCGCCATCCCCAATGGCAATTGTTGGGCAGGTAGCAAGCTCTAAAAAGTAATCAAAACTGGCGCATTGAGCAGAAATGTTTTCGCCACGCATATTAAAGTAGCCATTTTGCTCACTTAATCCCGGCCTTTCTATTGAAATAACCAGGTTTGGCTCTAGCACAGCTAAGGCATTTTTTGTAAAAGCAGGCGCGTTATTAAGATCGTTAACCGGTAATAAAAAACAACGATAACGTTTTTTAATAGCGCTATAGAGTGGATCACCACACACTAAAATGGGTTTTTTATCTATCGCCACTAACGCTTCATACAATGCAATAGCACCAATAGGCCCGTCAGTTTCAAAGGTGTCAGAAACGGGAAACCCCGTACCTATTAAGATATTTTCTTTACAGTGCATTATTTGTTTAGCAGCCCGTAAATAGTATCCTGGGCGAAGCGCATCGTGCACATCTTTCATGCCCCTAGGGTTACGTTGTACCAACCGAGACTCTATTTCTTGACTTAGCGACAACAAACTAAGGTGTTTGCTCATTTACGCGACTCCCTCAAATACAGATGTATTGGCATATTTACTCTGAGCTAAGTGCAAAAGGTTATGTGCACAGTGAATCGAAATCGCTTCAAAAGACACTTTCGCCCCTTGAGTGCATTGCATGAGTTTATTAAGGTCAAGTGACAATACCGATCCGATTTTAGGATAACCACCAATGGTTTGACGGTCATTAGCTAACACAATTGGCTGCCCGTCTGGCGGTATTTGAATTGCGCCTTGGCAAATGCCCTCTGAGTACATGGTTGAAATATCAGACTTAATTCCTGACCCTTTAAGTCGATAACCCATGCGATCATACTGGGCACTGACTTCATAAACACTCGAAAAAAACTTATTCACTTGTGATCGATCAAACAGCGCTATTTGGTAGCCAGTGATCACTCGCAAGTTAACCTCGTTTGAATAATTTGGAATATGATGACTTTGCACTTTAGTTAAAGGACGAATGTCAGGTTGAGCCATCACTAATTGTTGACCAGCTTTAATCGCTTCACCGTCAATACCACCTAGTTTTTCTCTCACAACCGTAGAGGCACTGCCAAACTGGCGAGAAACAGAAAAACCACCACTTACCGCAATGTACACCCTACAACCTTTTGTTGTGAAATCGATGTGCAGTTTGTCACCTGTAGAAAGATGGTGACATTGCCAATTGGCTTTAGGGTTTCCATTAATACTGATCTTGGCTTGCGCCCCGGTTACAGCAATAGTGGTATTACAATTAGCAACTAATTCAATATCACCAAAATTGACTTCCAATGCAGGTGCGTTTTCTGGATTATTAAGTAATTGATTAGCCAAGGAAAAAGCTTCTTTATCAGCTGGCCCACCGGTGGTAATACCTAAGTGCGCTTGCTGAAACCTTCCCAAATCTTGTATCGTCGTTAATACACCAGGCTTTACTACGGTAAAACTTGCACTAATATTCATGATCTAGTGCTCCTCCTAGTGCCAAAAATTCCTGCTCGCTAATACGGGTAAACTTAACGCTGTCACCAACTGAAAAAGGCACATGGGGTGCTTTGGTTGCATCAAATAAGGCAATAGGACATAAACCAATGAGGTTCCAGCCACCAGGTGACTCTGACGGATATATCGCCGTTTGCTGATCCGCTATCCCTACTGCGCCCTTTGGTACTTTTTTTCTCGGTGTAGCAAGCCTTGGCATGGCAATTCGCTCATCAACTTCGCCTAAAAAAGCAAACCCTGGCGCAAAACCTAATGCAAACACTTGATAGGTTTTTGCTTGATGAAGGTCAATAACTTCATCAATGGTTAAATTTGCCTTGTTAGCGATGCGATCTAAATCAGGCCCACTTTGTGGTGAATAAAAAACAGGTAATTCAATAACAGTACTTGATGTGTCGCCAGCCGCTTCTAGTGAAGTGAGGTGAGCGTTAACTGTGTTTCTTACCTCAAAATAATCGGTTTTATAGGGATCAAACACCACTAATAACGAATTATACGATGGAATAAATTCAGTGACTTTATCAGCAAGATATTTAGACAATACCATTTTAAGTTGAGCCACTTTACGGCTAGTTTCAATCAAACTGTGCTCATTGAGATAAACAATTAATGCACTTTCGCCAGCGACTTCAACAGCAGCATTACCGAGGTTTATTGACATAGTTGGCGAATTTCTTTAATCAAACTTACGGAGTCTAGATTGTCTCCGTGCACACAAATCGTATCTGCATCAATACGTATAGATTGTCCGTTATCCGCAATTACTTGACCTGAAGCTGTCAAACTTTTCACCTGGGCGAGCGTGGCATTTTTATCAAGCACAGCCCCAGCTTGTGAGCGAGGTAATAGAGAGCCTGATTGCGAATAGCGGCGATCAGCAAAGGCTTCAAATATTAGTTTAATACCCAAAGCTTTTGCTTTTTTACGATAGTTTTCTGCGTCAGCGTTCGCCAAAATCATTAATTTTAATGGCCTATAATATTGAGCGATTGCTTGTAAAATCGCTGCAAATATTTGACTATCAGCCATCATATCGTTGTATAACGCACCATGAGGTTTCACATAAGTGAGTTTAAGCCCTTGGCTTTGTGCCATGCCATCTAGCGCAGCTATCTGATAAAGCATTAAATCAATAATTTCTGCTGGCGAACACTTCATCGAACGTCGACCAAAACCAAGTGTATCGGGATAACTTGGATGAGCACCAATCTCAGTATTACATTTTTTTGCTAAGGCTAATGTGTGGTTGATCACGTGAGGATCACCCGCGTGAAATCCACAAGCGATATTAGCCATATCAATATGCGGCATCACAAGTTCATCTTGACCCATTTGCCAAGCACCAAAACTTTCACCTAAATCACAGTTTAATTTCATGATTAATTATCACTTTGTCGTAATGTGCTATTGGGAATATCTGTGATCAACATGTAACCAGGGCTATGCGTAATACAAATATCAGGTTTGGCATTGGCAATAGCAACTTGAGGTGTTACACCACACGCCCAAAAAACGGGAACTTCCTGATCTTTTATCGTCACAGCATCACCAAAATCCGGCTGATTAATATCACTAATACCAAGCACCGTAGGATCGCCAATATGTATAGGAGCGCCATGCACCAATGGAAATTGATTGCATATTGTCACTGACTTTTTCGCGTCTTCAATACGCATAGGCCGCATGCTCACCACCATATTACCAGCAAACTGATTTACCGCTTTATTGGGGATATTCGTTTTATACATAGGCACATTTTTGCCTTCGGTGATATTTCTAATCTCAATGCCATCAGCAATTAATGCTTCTTCAAAAGAGAAAGAACACCCGAGTAGAAATGCAACATAATCGTCTTGCCACAGTTCACTAATGTCATTAACTTCATCCACGAGTTGCCCCTGTTGATAAACACGATATCGCGGAATATCAGTGCGAATATCGATTTGTTCACCCAGTGTTTTAAGAGAGAAATCACCAGGTGATTCACTCATAGCAATTAACGGGCATGATTTAGCATTTAACTGGCAAAACTGTTCAAAATCTTTGGCATGCGATTTAGGTAGCACAACTAAGTTGCATTGAACAAAACCCGGCGCAACTCCGGAAGTTGGGCTGCTAAAATCGCCATTGCGGATTTGCTGTCGAATAACCAAGGGAGTTTCTTGATTCATGCCTTAAATTTTTCCTAAATTTTCGTTTATAAAAGTCAACCTGTCGTGACATCAAGCTAAATTTAATACGCTAAACAGTCAATACGACCTAGGTAATATATGCCATCAATTTATTTGATGAAAAACCTTTAGCTAGGTTAATTACCACTAGAATTATTGATAACTTCTTCGTAAATGAGTGAAATGATGCTGCCATATTTTCCAGTTTCAAACTGCTTGCCTTTGAAACTATAGTGCTTGTCATCTCCTTCAATCATGGAATGGCGAGCATTGGTTAATAACACAATGGCCAAATCATGTTCAGGATCAATAACCGTCACTGTACCTGTCCAGCCGGTATGTCCGTAAGCCAACGGACTCGCATATGGACCAAAATGCCACTTCAACATGCCATTATTATTGCGACGCCAACCTAAACCAAAACTACCATTACCATCATCAGGCTTAGTGAATTGATCTAAAATACTTTGGCTAAAGAAGTGTTTATCGTCATAGCCGCCACCATTTAAAAGCGTTTGCATTAAAACAGCAATTTCATAAGTTGTTGAAAATAAGCCAGCATGCCCAGCGACACCATTAAACGAATGAAATGCCTTTTCATCGTGCACTTCACCTTGCAAAACATACTCGCGAACATTGTTAAAATCGATACGTCCACCTCGCGTGGTGCCATGTATCTCTGTTGCAGCAAACTGCTGTTTATATTTCCCTTTTGTTAAGGGGTTAAACATTGTATTCGACAAGTTTAATTGCTGATAAATATGTTGCTCCACGTAGGCATCTAGTGCTTGCCCAGAAATTCTTTCCACCAACATGCCAAGCAACATAAAGTTGGTATCGCTATATACATGTTTGATATTTCGCCCAACGTCAAATGGCACCTTATGAAGAATAAGTTGTTTAGTTTTGCTATCGTCTTGAGAATAAAAACTTTCACCTAACTTATTTTCTTTAGTGAAAAATTGTACTTGTGAATCATATCCCGTGGTATGTGTTAAAAAGTCTTTAACTAAACGACTTTCTCTACCACCGCCGTCATAGTCTGGCAAGTAAAAGGACATCGGTTTAGTAACATCTAAACGCCCTTCTTCAACCAGTTTCATTAACGCAAAATTGGTTGCAAACATTTTAGTATTTGAAGCGATGTCAAAAAGGGTATTTTTTTCCATCTTGATAGGTTGCGCTAATGGTTCACCGCCATCGGCAAACTTTCTTGCATAACCATAGGCCTCATTTTTAATGATGTTGCCATCTTTGATCACTAATAAAGCAGCGCCGGGAAATCCTTGCTCTATATCGTCATTTATCAACTTATCAACTAACGAAAAACGCTTTAGCTTTTTAACGTCTTTATCATCAGATTCATCCATCAATTTTGGATACGGTATGATAATGTTAATTTCTGCACCTTCTGGCATAACATTTTCAACCCGTAACGTGTTATCACCATTTTTAGTTCGGCGACTTAAACTGTATTGGTAGCGATGACCAGCGAGCATTTCATTCGCAATAGAGAGTTTTTGACCATTGATGAAAATATCAGCTGAAACTGCACTGATACTATCGATAATAATTTCACCACGCCCTTTGTACGCCTTAAAAACAGCTCTGTCGTTAACTAACTCTCTTGTACTACGATTTTCTTCTGCATCAGGGAAAACTCTGTCTATCTGCCCACGTTTAGCAAGATAAACAGGACGGACATCGGGTTGTCGTTCTTTTTGATAACGTTGCCAAACGGTATCGAGTTTTTTCGGCTTGTATTTCTTCAATAAAGCAAATAATGCAGCAAGCGTTTTTTCATCAGCTTTGCCATTAATATGCCATGGCAAAAAGTGCATTTGAAAAGCAAAAAGAGTATCGATGGTTTGCTGATCAAGGATACCTGTTTCCGTGATCCCATAACCATAACTGTTCAAGGCTTTTTGCACTAAGCCAATATTGGGCAGGTCGCGTTGAAATATTTGCCAGTACTCATCCATATCTGACTTTTCATACCAAGCGCCGATCCCCGCTTTATACAACTGGTACCATGGAAACCTAGGCCCAGGGTCTGTTTTTCTCGTTGGAGCGATATCTGCATGACCTATGACTTGTGTCGGCCCAATATCAGGGTTTCTCGCTAATATATCTTTGCTTAACTCAATTAATAGCTGTATTTGTTTGGGATCATAATCAGGAAAAACACAATTTTTACTATCGCTGCCTCTACTTAGCAGCGCGATATTTTCAGTGCGGGTGCATTCAGGAATATTGACAATTTCTATACCGATAGAGTGATCGTTTAGGTCACGTCTTCCCTGCCAATAACTAGCACCAGCATGCCAAGCACGGTCTTGTTCATCAACCAGTCGGTAAACCGTTAAGTCACTGAAATCATAACTATCATCAAGACTTTCAGGAACCAAGTAATGTGAACTAACGCCACCATTTTCAACTAGCGCTTTAACAGATTGTTGGTAATTTATCGCGGTGTAATGCATCACTAAAAACTTAATGCGTTTGCTGTAGTTTTTAGAGGGTAAATCTTCAATGTTAAAAGACGCGCAACTTGAAATGAAAAGTACACAAATGCTCAACCAAGCTATTTTAGTTAATGAGCTTTTACGAAGAGAAAATAAGCTATTGCGAAAGTTAGGTTTAAACATGATGCGAAATTCTAAATTCCTATTTCACCTTATTGCTTAATCAATGTCCTCAAAGGGAAATTAAACAATAAATTTAAGAAAAATCCCCTAAAAATAGGGGATTTATTTCAACAATAAATATCAGTGTGATATTGGCAATTAATGATTAAAAGCCAATATTAACCGACAATTGTAAGCGGCGAGCATTTATTAAGTTACGTGCTTTACCGTACGTATCAGTTTCAACATATGGGTTATAGTTGTAACCGGTTTGTCTATCAAAAACGTTAAATAAGTCAGCACGGAACTTCACTGTGTAATTATCAAAAACAGTAAAGTTTTGTGTGTAGTTTAAGTCCATTTGCCAATGGCTGCGCTCGCGGCGACTACCTGCTGGCTCTGAATAACGAATGGTGTCACTTGAAAAACCATACACTTCACCATCCCAAGTTTCCCAAACGTCGCCTGATTGATAAACAAAATAGGCACCTACATTGGCTTCCCAATCAGTAGTGTAATAACCATAGGCTTTAAATACGTGTGGCTTATCACCATTTAATTTACCGTATTTACCATCCCAAAGTTGACGCCCTTTGCCATCCGCTAAGTTAGATGAACCGATAAATAAGTTACCATCACTGTTACCGCTGGTAATATCTTGATCATAGTTACCATAGTAGTGACTCCAGGTGTATGAAACACTGGCAAAATATCTATCTGCACTATATTCAGCTTCTAAACTTACTTCATAATAAGTATTTTTGGCACCATCAAGTTCAGCAATAACATACGATGAACCTCCAACTTCAGCACGCATTTCACTCAGGTTTTCAATATATAAACCTTTGTCAGCTATATAAGATGGTACACCGCCAAATGGGCCATATTCACCATAAAGTCTCGCGTCATTTGGTGTATCTTCCCAAGGATGTGATAATTTTCGCTGACGTACATGACCTTTAACAAATAGTCTATCGGTTACCGATTTAGAAGCACCAAGAGTGATTTCATCAATTCGTTTAGGTTTAATACCTTTTTGGAAAAACTTACCCGATGAACCACTAGCAGGTACATTGGCTAAGTAGTCACCATTTTCATCAAATAACACATCAATAGTTTTTTGTGAATTACGAGCCCATGAGGCAGCACGAGCTAATGATGACGCTTCAGGGTTATAGCTAGCATAGTTAGCAAATAAAGTCGCATCTTCTGCATAATTCCAAGTAATACCTAATCTAGGTTGGAATGTATCTTTGAAGTCGACAGTATGCATTTTGTACTTGTGACCCAAGGCAATTTCATAACCTGATACATTTGAAGAGTTCGCTTTTAAATCTTGTCCGTATAACACATCTTTACTGATAACAAAGCCAAGGTTGTAAACAAAGTCACCATGTTCAATCGTATCATTAAATTCAATGTTATATGACTTACTAGAAGAAGTGATTGGCGCAACCACGTCGCCTGAATCACTCTCTAGACTCATTTGCTGTACTCTAGCTCTGTAGAATACCGCTTCTTCACCATCATAATTGTCAACTTGTTTGCCACCAATAAATGAAATTGAGCCCCAGCCATTTGATAACCGGCTTAGCACTTCTTTATTTTCCTTATATTGAAAGCCAAAATGAAGGTTATGATAGCTATCACCAATCTCTAATTGATGATCAAGCGCAATTTCAAAGCTATCACGGTAGAAATTTTGATTATTAAACTGACTATCACCACCAATAGAACCACCTCCACGTTTTGCGCCATCATCACCAACATAGCCATACTTATCAATCAGTTGTTGAGCTCTAATATTATCATAAACATCAGAATCCTCATCGAGTGATGGTACTGTAAACAAGCCAATTTGATCTAGCTGATCCAGCGGTAATGAATTACCAATACGTGGGTTTACGTCAGAAAACACAGTATCTGGCGCACCAGCAGTCTCGTAATCAAACTCACTGTATTTAAATGACAATGTTGTCATATCATTGATTAAGTACGAGCCTTCAAACAACAAAATATCTTGTGTAGCATCATCACCGTTTGAGGTGCTGTCTTGGTCTAATGAGCCAACCGATTGACCACGGCCGTCTCTATCAGAGGTTCGATAGCTTAAGTCTAATAATAAATCTTCCGTTGGCGCCCAAGTTAACTTACCAAAATATTCTTCACGAACACTAAGATAATCTTTTGCTGGGCCATACGCGGTTACTTTATTTTCACGAGTGACTTCTGGGCGGTAAAATGAACCATAAAAGAACAACTCATCTTCAATTAACGGCCCACTAATATTGGCAGAAATCCATGTCTTATCCGTTGTATATTTAGCAAGTTCTTTGTTTTCGATATCTCTGTCGGCAACAAAGTTTTTGTTTTGAATCTTGTATTCAATGTTGCCCTGAAACTCATTGGTACCTGATTTAGATTTAGAGTTAACGGCTACACCACCTGAGCGGTTAAAGCCAATGGCTTTAGCACCACCGCGATCCATCGAAACATGAGCAATATCATGAGTTGAAGGTTCAGCAGATAAGTTACCAAACATAGGGAGAGAAACATCAACACCATCAAAGCCATATTTATTGTCACGGCCTGAACCACCAGCATTAACACCTAATGTTGAATTTTCAGAGTATTGTACCCCAGGAATAAGTTTCATCATGTCGCGGAAGTCTTGGCCAACTGGCAAAGATTCGATGGCTTTTGAGCCAATTGAGTTGGTTAGTGCAGAGTCACCTTCACGTACTACGTAAGACCCTGTCACGGTAATCACTTCGGTCGTATCAGTAGCGCCTGCCAATACCATGTTCAGCTTAGACGTTTGATCTAAATACACCTGAACTTGAGCTGTTTGCACACTGCCATCTTTGGCTTTAAACGATAGCTCGTAAAAACCGGGTAACAATGCTGGTAAGCTATAACTACCATCAGCTCGAGTAACAGCGGTTCGTGGTTTCGGCATAACATTGCTCTTTGCCGTAACAACAACGCCTTCTACCGAAGAACCTGTTGCTTCACTCAATACTTTACCCCTAATATCTGTTGCAGCATGAGCAGTGGCAATAGCACTTAAACCTAACCCTATACATAAGGCTACTTTTGTAAGTTTCATGTTTGGTGTCTCCTAATTTATTATTATTTAATAAATCACAAACTTAGCTAACATCCCATGTAGAACGCGACGTACCGAGTGTTACGTTACTTATGAGCGAAAGTGATTATTAATTACCCAACATAACTAACTTACCACACATAAAATTAAAGTAAATAATTTATTATTATTTATTCCTATTTTTAAAATATTTTAGTACTAAAGTATTAATGTTTCGCTAATTTAACCTCAGGTTTGTATGAGAAATAGTGCTAAATCAAAGAAAACAATAAGTTAGCAGTCTCTTATATTTCTAGGTCGATATTTTTGTCTGAATTCAAGGCATTTTGCAGCAGGAATAGCTAGCTATTTCGCTTCAAAATAACGAAGAAGTCAGTAAAAATAGCACCTAGAAACGCATTGCTTATGCGAATCTGAGGTTAATTTATAAAACGTTTTATTTTTTCTTCTTTTTATTAACAATACTGTTTAAAACAGAGACAAGTCCAACACGCCCTAGTTACTGACTTCATCAAGCAAGTAAACAATCGACTGATAAGGTAGCCCACTGTGTTCACTTAAACCTATTTCGCAGGTTCGACTATTACTAACGCCACGTTGGCAGTTTTGTGGTATTTGTTGAGCTAATGGTGCTAGCGCACTTTTATTTAACTCTGGTAGGAAAAACCCCTTGTCGCCTGCAAAACCACAACAGTTGATATCATTCGGAATGACAACATTCTCGCAACATAATTGTGCCAATGTAGTTAACGCTTTTGCGCCGTCTTGTTGAATACTGCTGCAGGTTTTATGCAGCATGATAGGCTCTTTAGTTTTTGTAATGTTGAGCAATGGTGCGACATGGATAAGTAAATATTGTGAAAGCTCTAGAACACTCAATGGTTTTAATTGATTTAGCGTCATCTCACAAGGGCTGGCATCAATTACCACTGGCCATCGGCCATTTTCAGACGCCCTATTCACCTCATCCAATAACTGATGTGCTTTTTGTTTGGCCACACTGTTATTGCCTTTTGACAACCAAGGCTTTCCACAACATAAACTGTTAACCGACTCAGGAATAATGAGCTCTATGTTGGCTTTTTCTAAAACAGAAGCTAATACCCTAGTAATTGAACGTTGATCTTTTGCGTGACTATCTGCGGCAAACACACGATTTACACAGGAAGTGACAAACACTACTTTTTGTTGATGGCCGGTACCTGCGCCATCAATTGATGCTGGATTTACCCCTTTCTTATGTTGGTGTACAGCGCCATTTGGCCAGCTAGTTTGCCATTTAGGAATGTTATTGACACTGAGTTTATTTAAGCCTTTAAAGAGAGTTTTTGTCTTTTCTGGCCCTAGGATACGCGCAGAACTTGCCACCAAATTAACCGCTTTATTTGCTCCCCACAGCACTTTGTCATAATTATTGGCAACGAATTGAGGTAGCCATTTGGCTTGGTGATTTTGCTCTTTTACACCTTGAATAAATTTACCAGTATCAATGCCTACCGGACAATGATGAGCACACAACCCCGTTGTTGCGCAGCTATCAATGCCATAAAACTGGTAGGCTTGCTTAAGCTCTTTTAACTCAGCCAGTGCGTCGTTTGATAATAAACCTTGTTGCTGTTGCTCTGTTAACTCACCGATATGCCGCCATACAGCAATGCGTTGTCTTGGTGTTAAAGTATAATTTTTAGATGGGCAAACCGACTCACAAAAGCCACACTCAATGCATTTATCAATAATGCAGTCGGCTTGCGGTAATGATTTTAAGTTTAATAAATGTGCATTGGCATCGTCATTAATAATGACACCAGGGTTAAGAATGTTAAGTGGATCAAAAGCCGCTTTGATCGACTTCATTACTTGATAAATATCTTGTCCCCACTCCAGCTCAACAAATGGTGCCATGTTGCGGCCTGTGCCGTGTTCCGCTTTTAATGAACCTTGAAAATCAACGGCAATAAGGCGAGCAACCGCTGCCATAAATTGATGATAGCGCTCTACCTCCACTTGTTCGTTAAACGACTGACTGAATACAAAGTGTAAATTACCGTCTAAAGCATGACCAAATATTATCGCATCGTGATAACCACTACGTTCAAACAACTGATGCAGCTGTTGTACACCAGTTGCTAAATCTGGCAATGGTAGTGCTACATCTTCAATAATGACAGTGGTACCAATTGCTCTGGCAGCACCGACCGCTGGAAACATGCCTTTGCGAATCGCCCACAATTTTTCGATGTCATCTTTATTTTGTGTAAATGCGTGTTCGGCAATCAAGCTAGTGTCATATTGACCAATAAGCGCTGTGATATGTGTTAGTTTGTTATTGAGCTCTTGTGCCGTTTGCGACGAGATTTCAATTAACAAGCCAGCATGGCGCGGCGATAAACTATTGACCGCAATAAATTCGTTAAGTTTGTCAGTAACAGAGTTTAACGCTGTGCCATCCATAAGCTCAATTGCAGCCACCGATTCATGTGCCAGCATTTGTACTAATTGACAGCTCGCCTCTATATCATCAAAAACGAATAAACCAACCGCACTGTATTGTTCAACTGCTATGGTGTGATATGTAATATCGGATATAAAACCTAATGTGCCTTCAGAGCCAATCATTAAGTGACTTAAAATGTCTATTGGATCCGTGTATTCCAATAAGGCATTAACGCCATATCCCATGGTATTTTTTAAACGGTATTTATGGGCAATTTTATTCGATAATTCGGTGTCGCTTTTTACTTGTTCTGCCAAGTTACTCAAAGTTTGAATCAACTCAGGGTTTTGTCGAACAAATTGCTCGCGAGATAATAAGTTTGCCGTATCTAAGACCGAGCCATTGGCCATAATCACCCGAATATCGGCTAAAGTATGATAACTATTGTGTTTAACCCCACAACACATACCCGATGAATTATTGGCCGCTATACCACCAACTTTACAGCTATTGATGGAGGCGGGATCTGGGCCAATTTTTCGCCCATAACTCGCTAACGCTCGATTGGCGTGCGCACCAATAACACCCGGTTGCAGTTTTACTTTTTTCCCCTGCTGGAGAATATCAATCTTGTTCCATTGGGGCGATAAAACAATCAACACAGAATCGGTAATCGCCTGCCCTGACAAACTCGTCCCTGCCGCTCTAAAAGTCAGCGGTACCAAATATTGGTTGGACAACTTAATGACATCGATGAGTTGCTGTTCGTTATCAATGTTAATAATAAGTTTTGGCACTAATCGATAAAAACTCGCGTCTGTGCCATAAGCGTAACGTTGCAGTGTATTGCTAATTATTTGGCTTTCTTCAAGAACATCTTTAACTGCTGTAACAAAACTTGAGAATGATTCTTCTAACATGGTGATACGCTCGTTTTCTATTCCATTATGACAAAACTTATTGCTCATTCCATGACGGCGAAAACTGGAATAGTGCAAAAACTCAGAATAACGTTATTATTTTACCTTTAAAACAAAATATGAATATTTTATTCAATTAAATTTTAACCACAGAGGCTAGAATTCTATAATTATTGCGCTTGCATCCCACTTTGACGTACTTTTTTTATGGAAACATTATTAAAATTTATGATATAAGACCAAAAATAATTTATTAATCGGTCAGCCTGCAATCAATGTCAGCTCTTATTAAAATTAAAGCGATACAAAACTCTTTATCTGCAAGTGAAGCTAAAATAGCGTCGTTTGTCTTAAAATCGTCTAACGCAATTAGAGACTTATCTTCACAGGAATTGTCTAGCGTTATTGGTATCAGCCAATCAAGTGTTATAAAGTTCACACAAAAATTGGGCTACAAAGGTTACCCTGCATTTAAGTTAGCCATTATAGATGCACTTAACAGCGAAACTAACGATCCTAAGTTGCATGGTGAGATCACGCTTAAATCTAGTTTGCCACAAATTTCAGATATTTTACTCAATAGCAAAATATCTCTACTTACCGAAACTAAAATATTGTTAGAGCAAGAGTCTTTAGAGCAGGCTGTAAAGTTAATTACCTCAGCTAATCGTATTCTAATTTCAGGGTTAGGCGGCTCAGCTCTTGTCGGTAAAGATTTTTCATACAAGCTACAAAAACTTGGCTTTTCGGCTTATGCAGAGCCAGATGGTCATGCACAGTTAGCCTTTGTTTCAACCTTTAAAAAGGGTGACTTGGTCTTTGCGATCAGTGAATCAGGACAAACAAGAGAAGTTAAATCTGTCACTGAAGAAGCTAAAAAGAACAATGCTTCCGTCATTTCGTTAACTAAATATGGCGCAACTCCGGTTTCTGAAAACGCCGATGTTAAACTGTATTCAATCGCCGAGCAGGAATCATTGCGCTTATCTTCAATTCTAGCGAGAACATCTCAAGAGTTTGTTATCGACATACTGTTTATTGCCCTTACACAAGCGTCGAGCCAAGGACGTAAATTACTTGAGAAAAGTAATACGGCAGTTAAAACATTTAGAGAAAGTTAGCCTTCTTCAACTTTTGCTCAACGCTGCCAAGTTTCATCCCTTGGCAGCCGTCAGATAACATCAATAACAATTAACTCACCTTACGGTATGCCCGTACGGTATCGCCTTTTATCACTGGTACAACAAATATGGGCTTCTTTGGCGTTTAAATTGTTGAATGTCTTGTTGCCAAGTATCGCGAATTTGTTGTGCGCTTTTTCCTGCTATGATCATTTTTCTAATTTTGTCAGTACCGGCTAATTTATCCATAAAGCTAGGCGACATAAAAAACTCTGCGTCTTTCTCTTTAAAGATTTGATACCACTGAATCAGTGGCGCTAAATCTAGCCCTTTGATGTTCGCGTTTCGTAAATCTTGGCCAGTTAACTCTTTATCCATTAATTTTGGTTTCAACGCACTGCCTGGCATCGAAATAGGTGTAAATTTAAAATCGCCTATAAAATGCTGATCATGACCTAACACTTGAAATGGAAACGGTGTTCCACGTCCTAAACTCACGTAGGTTGACTCAAAAAAAGTTAAAGACGGGTAAAGTTGGATCGATTGATCATTCGGTAAGTTTGGACTTGGCTTGATAGGTAATGAATAGTGCTGGCTTCTATTATAGTGTTTAACCGCAATAACGCTTAAATCAAGCGGCTTTTTTGTGTTTAACCAGCCCTTGGCATTAATCATTAATGCTAATTCAGCTAAGGTCATACCATGCAAAATAGGAATAGGATGCATGCCGACAAAAGAGCTAAATTCTGGCTCTAAAATAGGGCCATCAACATAGGAAATGTTGGGGTTTGGGCGATCTAACACGATAAAGTCTATTCCTGCATCTGCAGATGCTTCCATCATATAATGCATAGAACTTAAATAAGTATAAAATCGCAAACCAACATCTTGAATATCAAAAACAATAACGTCTAGATCTGCCAATACATCTTGTGATGGCTTTTTGTTTTTTCCATAGATTGAAATAATCGGTAGCTTTGTTTTTGCGTCGATATTGTTATCAACAACGGCACCTGCGTCATAATTACCTCTAAAACCATGTTCAGGTGCAAAAATAGCTTTTACTTCGACACCTTTAGCCAGCAAAAAATCAACTAGATGTGTGCTGTTCACCATTGACGTTTGATTGACCACTAAACCAACTTTTTTACCTTCTAAAAGCGGTTGATATTGTGGCCATTGCTCTGCACCAACTACTGGTGATTTTGCATGGCTAAAAACACTAAACATCAAGACTAAGCTAAGAAAACAATGAACCCAATACGTTAATTGCTTCATTTTATTAAGGCTCTTTTGTTGATTGCTCAACAGCTTTTCTTAAAAAGCCATTGTTATTGTTTAGCATTTGTTTAGCATCATCGACAGGCAACCCCGTTAATAACAACAAAATAGCTAGCTTGGCATTATTGTCTGCTTGTAATAGCGCTTGTGATGCCGTTTGCACATCACAGCCACAAACTTGCATGACGATACGTATAGCCCTAGCTTTTAGTTTTTCATTACTGGCAAATACATCAACCATTAAGTTTTCATATACTTTGCCAGTTTTGACCATACTGGCTGTGGTCAGCATGTTTAAAATAAGTTTTTGCGCCGTACCAGACTTAAGTCGGGTTGAGCCAGTTATCGCTTCAGGGCCAACTTCAGCACAAATAGCAATGTTAGCTTCTTTGAGTAACTCTGATTGCGGATTACAAGCAACACCTACCGCTGTTGCGCCAACTTCCTTAGCATATTTTAATGCCGAAATGGTGTAAGGCGTTCTGCCACTAGCTGCGATACCAACAACGACATCATCTTTAGTTAAGTGCTTTTGCTTGAGTTCAGTGATCGCCAGTTGAGGATCGTCCTCTGCCCCTTCAACTGCTTTATACATAGCACTTTCACCACCAGCAATTAGTGCGGTGACTTGTTTATCCGTCACGGTAAAAGTTGGAGGGCATTCAACCGCATCCAATACGCCCAAACGACCACTTGTGCCTGCGCCAATATAAATTAAACGACCACCTCTGCCAAAGGCTTTGACAATTTCATCAACAGCCAATGCAATTTCCGGTATCGCTTGCTGCACAACAAAGGCGACCTTGTGGTCTTCTTTATTTAATGCCGCCAACAAGCTTGTTGTATCTAACAAATCCAAATCCATGGTATCAGGATTACGTCCTTCCGAAGACATGAATTGTAGTTCTTCAATCAATTTTGACTTGTCATTAAGTACGTCGCCATTCATAACTACGTATTCTCCTTGTTTTCTTTATTTAACAATTGTTTTGCCAAAAAGCAGGCGCCATCCAAAGAATTTCCTTTGGGAGACATTATTAACTCTTGAATTAACGGATTCAAATAAGGCATGGTAGGTTGCGCTAAACCGCCAAGTAAAACGACAGGTAATTGATAATTACCTCTGGTCTTTTCAATTAAATTTTCTACATTTTTCACATGCTGTGCTAACACTGTTTTGGCCAGAGAACAGGTATCAACTTGCTCAAAAACTAAAGGTGCTAAGTCTGCAAAGTCTATAGGTTTAGCCAAGGTAGACCATTCGATTAGCTTGTCTCTACGCTGTGAAATCTTTTGGCAAACGGCTTGGGTTAATGCACTCATCACTTCATCTTGTGTTTCTAACTCAGACAATACAGACTGAATAATGAGCACACCTAACTTAGCACCACTGCCTTCATCCCCAACGGTAAACCCCCAGCCGCCTTTTAAGGTGCTTTGACCATCAACAGCAAGGGTGGCCCCTACCGAACCGGTACCAAGGGAAATAACAACAACAGGCTCTCCGGCATTAGCACCATAAAGCGATGTTTTAGCGTCGGTGCACACCTCAAAACCACGAAAACCTGTCGAGAGATGCTCGGTAAAAATAGCTGCCTTTTCTTGGTTACCCGCGCCAGCCAACCCCATGACGGTTACCACCTCTTCACGGCGAGCTCCACAGGCTGACAGCAATTGTTCAACTAAGCGTTGGCAATTAGTCACCGCCAAATCAAAATCATTAGTCAACGAAGCAGGCCCCACACAAGCTTGCCATTGCTCGTTAGTATTTAACTTGATGATTCTACCGATAGTTTTTGTACCACCACCATCGACACCTAAAATATATCGATTATTACTTGCTACAGAGCTCATGTTGACGCCTCCAAACAAGGTTTAACACTGTTAGCCATTTCTTTTTTACGCCCTAATATGCAGACGAAAAAGGACACGCTGGCTCCAATACACAGCTGCCATGTAAACCCTAGATCAAATACCATCTCTTGTGGCAACAGTATCGACATCACATAAGGTTGAAAAAACAGCGTAATAAGAAAGCCAACCACCAACGCTGAAAAAACCGATACCGAATTACCACGGTTAGTAAATAGCGCCGTTAAAAATACGCCAATCAAACCACTATAAGAGAAAACCATGACACTTAATGCAAATTTCAACAATGGCATATCGGTATAACGTTGCCAGTAAAAACAAAGAATTGCCATAAAACATAATGTAATAGCAACTAATGCCATGCCAACTTGCCCAGCTTTTACATAATGAATTTCGGGTAAATTAATATGGTGCTTTTCTTTAAATGGACGATAAATATCGTTAACCAGCACCGATGACATAGAATTCAAACCCGAATTAAGCGTAGACAAAGCGGCAGCAACAATACCAATGGTCACCAACCCTTTTACACCTGGTGGGATCTCATTTAATACGTAGTACATAAAGATGGTAATTTTTTCGCCTTGAAAGTCTTGAATCAATTCACCACCAGCTGATATTTGCATAAGGTCAGGTCGTTGATACAAGATAAAAAGCAATAACCCGATAAGAATAAACAACAGCATTACCGGCATAACAAGCACAACGGATAACAGCATAGCTTTGTTGGCTTCTTTAGCATTTTTACAGGTTAACACTCGCTGTGTCATATCCTGATCTAAACCAAATGCTGCGAAGTTAAGGAGCACAAACCCCGTAATTGCTGACCAAAAGTTAAATACGCCTGAAGAAGAAAAGTCCCAATCAAACTTTAGCAGCGCAAGTTTAGAGTCAGCGCCAGGTGCAGGGTGTTGCAAGGCTTCAACAATTTGACTGAAACTTGCTGGTATTGCCTGATATAAAAAATACAAAACAAAAACAGCAGCGCTTACATAGACAACACATTGGATCACGTCACCATATATGACCGAGCGAATACCGCCAAACACCGTATATAACAAGCCCGCAGCAGTTAAAACAAGCGTGGCGATAATGACACTATCGGCATCAATGTTGGCAAACAAAATCATAGAAACCGCCAGCGCTGCCATATACAAACGAGCGCCACTCGCAAAAATCCGACCAAACAGATACATCATGCCGGCTTGTTTTTTTGCAGAACTCCCCATGCGCTTTTCTAACAGTTCATAAACAGTAAACACTTTATTTTTATAGAACTTAGGGATCAAAATGATGCTAACCAGTATGGCAGCAATTACCGCCCCGATATTGGTGGCAAGATAAGATAAATCGCCTTGGTATCCTTGGTCAGGCCCGCCCAAGAAAGTAGCTGCTGATTGCGAAGTGGCCAGCACGGAAATTGCCACCATCCAAGTAGGTATGGCATTGCCACCAAGAAAATAATCTTGGGTATTAACAGACTTCTTACGATTAAAATAAACGCCCGTTGCGATTAATAACGTGACGTACAGACCAAATACAATCCAGTCTAATGTAGAATATACTGAAGTCATAAGCCCTCTATTCGACTACCCAAGCAACCTTAGAATAATTTATTCCTATAATGACACAAAAATATAATTAAATATAATTATTTTAAAACTAAAATAACGTTTTCATCATTTAAGGTCGATTAACCCATCAATTGACTCAATTCCTAGTCCTGGTAAATCATTTAACTTGATCGCTGATTTATCAAAAAGCACTCCGCCTTTAACCGGATCAAATTTACCCAAGGCTGGGCCATCAAGATCAATTTTAGTAATTGCTGCAGATTTTGCTGACGCTAAGTGTGCCGCCGCAGCGACAGCTATACTACCCTCAAGCATGCAACCTATCATGCAGTCGACTTGATAGGTTTTTGCAATATCGGCAATGGCTATAGCGTTTGACAAACCACCTGTTTTCATCAGCTTTATGTTGATGATATCAACACATTTATTGCTCAGTAGTTCTATCACCTGTTTAGGCGAAAACGCACTCTCGTCAGCCATTATTGGCGTATTAACCCGATCGCTAATGTATTTTAAACCTGCAATGTCATCGGCTTTTACTGGCTGTTCGATTAATTCAAGTTGGATATTTTCACTTTCAAATACCTTGGCTGCATAAACGGTTTGTTTGGCGGTCCAACCTTGATTAACGTCTAATCTCAATAACGCCTTATCACCAATAGCTTGATAAATGGCTTTCACACGATCTATGTCTTGTGAAATATTATTGCCAATCTTAATTTTTAACACATCAAAGCCGTTATCTATCGCTTGCAATGAGCTTTCGACCATTTTATCTATTGGATCTAAACTAATCGTAATATCGGTACGTAATTGCTCGCTACCACCGCCTAATAACTTGTTTAAAGGCGATTTGTACATTTTCCCCCAAAGATCATAGATGGCAATTTCTAACGCCGCTTTTGCACTGGTATTATTCACCATGCTAGATTGGATGATAGTAATAATGTCGTTGAGGTTTTCTATCGCCATTGAACGCAATTTAGGCCAGAAAACTAATTCAATAGCCGCTTTAATTGATTCGTGTGTATCCCCAGTTATAACCGGGGTTGAAGGCGCAGAGCCATAACCAACTTCGCCGGTATCGGTTTCAATGATCACAACTAAGTCTTCAATGTTTTCCACTGTTCTCATTGACGTTTTAAAAGGCGTGATCAAAGGAACAACTAACTTTGCAAAACGGATATTAGTAATTTTCATTAAACTTCCTTAGCAAGTTTTCAGGGGTTAAGTAAAAAAACATAGCAAACACTTAATCAATGCTAATTCGCTTAATATTGTATATTTTGTCGACGTAGCTAGTATTTTTCGACGTATGTAACGGTAACAATGGCGTGACAGAAACCCCGTTTAATGTTCCTCGATAATATTCATTATTATCATCAAAATAAGACATACCTTTTACATCATGAATAATATATGGTTTGCCTTGTTCGTAACCAAGAAACATTGCCACATGCCCTGGAATGTAAATTAAATCACCTACTTGCAATTGGCTAAGCGCTGTTAACTTCTCTTGATGAGTTGCCTGTTTAGAAAAATGAACGTTAAGCCCATAATCGCTAGTGCCTTGCCAGCCCGAGTTACGAGGCATCAAAATACCAAAGGTTTTATAAATTTCACCAACAAAACCTGTACAGTCTCGTGCATTATAGTCATGACCCCAGCCGTAACGTTCACCTAAAAATTTAAACGCCTGATTAATGATATTGGCTTTGGTAAAAGGCAAGTAACCGATGTGAACGTCCTGACTTTTAGCAATCAGGGCTAAGGAAAACACTAATTGACCTTGATCATTGCGTGTGGGCAACTTAACAACATGAGATGCGACAGGGTTTTGGCCATGTAATTCACCAGCTAATTCATCTGCATTTACGACTGGCAATTTAACCCCCATATCCAGTTGTAATTGTGAAATGTTGCTGTTGTTAGGTACATAGTTGGTAAAGACTTTATCACCAGTCACGACGATAAAATCTTCGGTTTTCATAAAACGGGTAATTTCTTCTTTTGACCCGACGGCTATCGCCTTTTTGGGCACCCAAGCAAGGTAGTTATAACTTCTGACCAACAGCCACTGTTGATCTGCACTTTCATGGATAATTGCCACCGCTTCACCTGGAAAGATGCCAGACTCTTGAAAACGGTCTAAATCTGTATCCATGCCACTATTAAACACTCTGTCATAGGTTGGAAATGTTCTTAAAACACTGCGTTCAACCGCCAGCCCCCATTTTGTTTTATAGGTCTCTTTGACTTGCTCTATATTGGCATTAGCAAGATAGCCATCAAAATGTTTCTGTTCTAATAATGTGCCATCGGCGTAAAAGCGTTTGCTCTTAGGTACTGCACTGATTTTATTGATCAGATCGACAATTTGCTGTTGAGTAAATTGATCGGCAGTTGCTAATGGATCGACGACATAACGATTATGATCAAACAATTGCTGATTAAAGTGACTGATCTCTGACTGCTGCAACATGACTGATTGCAGGTCCTGTGTTTTTTGCCAATAGGAGGCATTTAAGTGAGCTTGTGTTACACCTATCACGTCAGATACCTGTTGCTTGTTAACATAAGTAAGATCTTCTTGCGTACTACAAGCCGTTAAACTGGACAGCGCAAGTGCGGCTAAAATCAAAGAAGCTATGCTAGTTTTCATGTTTTTCACATTTTTTAAACGTTAAAGAGTTAAATGGATATAGGCAACTTGCCAGTTGCTGTAATTTGCCCAGTAATTATTTGTGCCAAACTCTCAAACGCTGGCCCAGTAAAATCACTTGAATCATCAACTTGATAGACTTTGCCATCAAAGCTCGCTAACACCCAATCTGCTGTTTCATTAAATTTCGCTAATTGATACGGCGCTTGTAGTGAAATAAATATACTGTTTAATTCTTGTTGTTGAGCATATTTTAAAAGGTTGAGCGCTAAGTCTGCGTTACTGTACTTGTCAGTATTTTTGTCGGTTAAAACATCGGTTGCCTGACCTAGCTCTACCGCTGTCTCTTGACTATCACTGGCAACTATAAGCAACTCACTATCAGCAATTTGTGCAATTGTTCTTGGCAAATCTATCTCTTCTAAATGAGAGATCGTGATTTCCCACGGCTGACGTTTAAGCGTCGTTGAGATATTGTTTAGTGCAAACATCATGGCATTGGCTTGTTCTTCTTTTGGAAAAACTAAATGTAACTTCTTAGCCGCCATAATTTGCTGAGCCAGCGATTTATTAGGTTTTATCTCAACCACAGACTGTTGTGCTAATGCCTGTTCTTCTAAACGATGCGAAGTTGCCGCCAAAACGTCTTTTGCCTGAGCAATTCGTTCATTAACGGGTTGTTGAGCCACTGTTATATCCTTTTTCAGTTGTTCAATTCGTGCAACTGATGCGTCTATCTCAGCCATGGACAACTCGCCTGACATTACTTTATCTACCACATGTTCAAGCAGTGCTTTAAATTTTGGAATATCTGATGGCTGCCTAATAGGCATTGGCATCATGGCGATATCGGCACCTGCTTTAAAGGTTTGAATAACCGCCTCTTCTTGGGTAAAGAAATGAGCGATACCCGCCATATCTAGTGCATCGGTGATGATAACGCCCTCAAAGCCCATTTGTTTTCTTAGCAAATTAGTTAAGATTTTTTCCGACAAAGTGGCTGGTTTTAACATGCTTTCGCCATGACGATTTACTAATTCACTATCATCTAATGCAGGATATTGAATATGTGCAGTCATGATCATTTTTACTTCACTATTATCAATAGCGTATTGAAAAGGTAATAAATCGACTGACTCAACTGTTTCAAATGGGTGATTTACTCTGGGCAATCCCGTATGGCTGTCAACGTCCGTATCACCATGTCCAGGGAAGTGTTTTAACGTGCCGATAACACCTTGAGATTGTAAGCCTTCAAGCATTGCTGCCCCAAGTTTTGCCACGACCTGTGGGTTTTCGCCAAAAGAGCGAACGTTAATCACAGGGTTATTAGGATTAATATTAACATCGACATTAGGTGAGTGATTTACGTTAACTCCTAAAGCTGATAGTTCAGCGCCAATAACCTCACCAACCACTGAGGCGTATTTCACGCCATGATTTTCATACGTGGCACCAATGGCCATATTGCCCGTAAACGAGGTGGCAATTTCACGAGGCAAACGCACTACACGCCCACCTTCCTGATCTACTGAAATTAATAAAGGTTTGCCACTTTTTGATGATAAAGCCGCTTGTTGAAGATCGTCAGTTAATTGCACCGTTTGCTCAATGCCAGTAAAGTTTTCAGCAAACAAGATAACTGACCCTACAGAGGTATCACGGATCAGGTTTTTTAAATCGTTAGGTAATGTATTTACCGGTGTAACACATTTATTGTCTTCACTGATTTCGATACCGTCTTGCAAGTCTTCACAATAATAGCGAATATCGAGCATGATCTTTTGTGCAATTTTTTCTGAAATAGCTGCTCGTTCCATTTGACCAATCCCCCAAAACACCACTGCAACGGATACACAAAAAATAAACCCTAAAAATATTTTATTATTAATTCGGTTTAACATAATTCCTCACGATTACTATCGATACTAGAGCGCATTGGTAAACGCGCTTACTTTCCAAATAACTGACAAGGTTTACTGTTGGCTTAAGCGAATAAAGTTCAGATCTTGGTAGTCAAAACTTGCATCGGTATCCTCACTTAAAGGCTCCATGGTCATGCCAACCACTTGCTGATTTTGGTCAGTTATAAATCGGGCGATTGCGTCGCCTTCTAAGCTTCGGTCGTCATACCAAACAATAAACGCATGCTCTTGATGTTCGAGCATTTCACCTACTAGCTTTTTTGACTTTAATGACTGAAAGTTAAGTTGGCCGTTTTCTAAAGAGATTTTCACTTGCCCAAACCAGGGATCTTGGTAAATTCCGGCATAAGCTTTTAATGGCAACAACACCGTTTTTCTTACTGGTTTAGTATTAGACGCGGCACTAGTGACACTATTAGCTTTAATTTTTGCAATTCTTTCTTCTTGTTTTGCTATTTCAATCGACAGCCAATCTTGCTGCGGTATATCCATAAACATTTGCACTATGCTATTCATCAGCGTGCTTCTTGCGTAATAGGAACTTTGGTTTATCAGCACAATAACGCCAAGGTCTAACTCAGGAACTAATGTGATATACGCTAAATTGCCAGACAAAGTGCCAGTATGAGAAACACGTTTATAGCCATGAACATCAGCTAATGTCCAACCTAAGCCATAAGCTTTAAAGTTAGTATTGTCATATTTCTTCTCACTCTCATATACCGGTAAAATGGTGTGAGGTTTCCACATAACTTCACTTTGTTTTTCGCTAAAAAGTCTCACACCTTGAGCCGAGATGCCTTTATTGAGTTGTGTATCTACCCAAGTTAATAAGTCATTTACACTACACTTAATGCCGCCGGCTGCCGCCATCACACTATATTTATGATAGGTTTGATTGCGTTTAACTATTTCAATTTTGTCATCAATTACGCCGTGCGGCTGGGCGATGTTTTTCATCTGTTTGGCAGGAACAGGGCCGGCAAAACAGCGCTGCATACCCAAAGGTGCCATAATGTGTTTTTCCACAAACGCTTCCCACGACATGCCAGTAATTTTTGCGACAACTTCGCCTGCAACGATATACAGTAAATTATCGTAGGCATATTCACTTCTAAAACCAGAAGCTGGCTTTAAGAATTTCAGGTTATTAATGATCTCTTCACGGCTAAAACCAGCTGGCTCAGGCCACAACATTAAGTCACCTGCAAAGCGCGCTAAACCACTGCGATGAGTTAACAAATCTGCAATGGTAAATTCCTTAGTGACCCAGTCATCGTAAAGCGCAAACTCTGGAATAATATCAACGACCTTGCTATCCCAATGCAGTTTATTTTGGTCAACCAAAATGGCTAGAGCGGCACTGTTAAACGCTTTTGTTGTCGATGCAATTTTAAAAAGAGTATGTTGATCAACTCGATCAGGCGCATTGATATCTTGGACGCCATAACCTTTATTTAATAAAACTTTGCCGTCTTTAATCACCCCAATGGCAGCGCCCGGCACTTTAAAAGTAGATAAGGTCTGCTCAACGAGTTGATCTATCTTTTCTTCATTAAAGTGACTTGGTGTTTGCGCTGTTGATGTCGGCGAAATTAAGACATAAGCGATAACACCAATGAGTGATAAAATCTTCATAGTTGAAAAGCCTTTAACGATCCCTTAGAAATTTATTGATTGCAAAACGACACACTTATAAAAATACAAGGCCGTATACCGTGTAAAGAATGAGTGTTAACGCTCCACCAAATAACGCATACGGTAATTGGGTTTTTACATGCTCTAACAATTCACACCCTGAAGCTAATGCAGAAACCGCAGTAGTGTCTGATATTGGTGAACAGTGATCGCCAAATACACCACCACCTAAAATAGCCGCAATAATAAAAGAAGGAGGTAAGCCAAGTGCTTGAATTAACGGCACCCCAATTGGAATTAAAATAGCAAATGTCCCCCATGAGGTACCTGTGGAAAATGCGATAACAGCTCCCGCTAGAAATAACATAGGCGCGATCATAAACACAGGGAGTGAATCACCAACAATTTGAGCAACATAAACGCCAGTACCCAATATTTTTAAGCTGGCACCTAAGGTTAAAGATAGTAGAACAATGGTCACTAAAGGCAGCAGCTCCCCCATGCCATTAAACCCAATTTTAACTAGTTGGTGATGAGTGAACTTCTTGGTTGACAACATCATGGTATAAGCGACTAAACAGGCACAAATCGTGGCATATAAAACAGACTTTGAACCACTGCCGTCGGCTAAAACGCCGTTACCTGTCCATAACATAAAACCAATCATACCAAGCACCATAGTGAGTAATGGTACAAACATAAACCGTGCTTTTGTTGGTTCAAATTCATGTTTATGTTCTAACTCTTGTGCCACTTTAGATTCAGCGCGAGCTAGCGGGCCATGTAAATTACCAGTAAATGCGGTGTACCAAACCATCATTAGTGCAATGATGGGGTAGAAATTTAGCAGTATCGTTCCCCACATAATTTCAGCAGCACTTTGTTCAAATTCATAGTTACTTAATAACCCTAAAACAAATGCGCCCCAGCCGTTTAATAGCACTAAAATACATATTGGTGCGGCACTACTATCGATGATATATGCCAATTTTGCGCGACTCATTTTATAACGATCAAATAGGCCTCTAGAGACAATACCTGCCGTTAATACTGATAGGTTGCTTTCAATAAAGATTGCCATGCCAGTGAAGTTAGCCATAAAAGCGACTTGGCGTTTGTTTTTCCCAAAGCCTTTAGCAATGACATATTCAACCATGGCAGTAACACCGCCAGAATGCCGCATATAGGCCAATACGGCGCCGATAATCAAACTAAACATTAATATGCGGGTATTCCCGGGCGAGCTAAAAATAGACACAATGCGCTCTATAGTTGCCACGGCACCATGAAAAACAGCGTCAACGCCACTACCAGCCAATAAAAGTTCTGAGGTGAAAACTGCCAGTAATAAGGCTAGAATAACTTCTTTTTTCCATAAAACGATAATGACAGCGACAATTGGAGGCAACAAAGAGTACCATTCCATATTTAAACCTCAGCACAAAATTATAAACATCAATATACTTACAAATAATAATATAATATTCAACCTTTAATGGTAATCAGTAATTTTTTATTACTACCATTAATACTAAGTAGTCACCTTAATTACTCGTGTTGAATATTTCTTGGTAGGCAAAAAGCCCCTGGCTGCCACCAGTATGTAGAAAAAGTATTGTACTTTCTTTTGCAAAAAAATCTTTTCGGCACAGATCAATCATCCCCGACATACCTTTACCCGTATATACAGGATCCAGAATAAGCCCTTCATGCTGCGCACATAAGTTGATGGCCTCTATCGTTGCATCAGTCGTAACACCATAACCGACGCCATAGTAGTCGCCATTAGCAAATACTTTCCCTTGAGCTAGGCTTTTGTCTAAGCCAAGTAAGATTAGCGTTTTTTCTAATAACTGGGTCACTAGTTCGACTTGTTGCTTCGCTGGTCGACTAACGCAAATGCCTAAAACCTTAATATCGAGCCCTTCAAGAATTAAGCCTGCGAGTAAACCCGCTTGTGTACCCGCGCTACCAGTTGACAGTACAATATGATCTGGCTTAATCGTTTGCTGTGCTATTTGTTGAGCTATTTCTCTTGCACATTGTACATACCCCAAACTGCCAATTTCATTAGAGCCTCCAACGGGAATAAAGTATGGATTAAACCCTTCGCTGGTAAGCTGCGCCATCAGGGTCGCTGAATATTCACTACTGTCAGTATCTTCAGATAACCAATGAATTTTTGCCCCCAAAATGGTATCGAGCAAAACGTTACCATTTTTATAATAATCAGATTTAGGCGTGCCTTTCACATCTTCTAAAATTAACTCACACCTTAAGCCGAACTTAGCTGCGGCTGCTGCTGTTTGACGAGCATGATTTGACTGAACTCCGCCAACTGTCACTAAGGTATCTGCATTAGCAGCCTTTGCAGCAGCGACAAGGTATTCTAGTTTTCTGGTTTTATTACCTCCGCCAGCAAGCCCGGTGCAATCATCTCGCTTAACATATAAACGCCTGTTTAGCACTTTAGACAGTTGAGGCATAGGTTCCAAAGCCGTGGGCGCATGGGAAATAATCACCCGAGGTATAGTTTTTAGCTTTGACATCAATCATTCGCCTTAATTTAGTTGTGTTTACACTCAAGAGTATTGTTTAATATTTACACCAAAAATACTATTAAATTCTCACCTCAAAAATATTTAGTAATAATTTATATTTCTTGAGCACCTTTATTTTGTTATGTTTAAAGAAAAAAAGGAATAATCATGAGCAATAGAAGAGCCTTTATAAAGGCATTAATAAGTACCGCCATTGCTACAAGCTTTTTACCACAAGTTGTCAGTGCAAGTGAAACCAATAACACAAATTCTAATTCGCCGATAAAACCAAAACGCTTAAAAGCGGGTGACACTATTGGATTAATTGCGCCAAGCAGCAACACTTGGGAAGATGAAGAAATTTATTTTGCCATTGATGTATTAAAATCATTTGGCTTTAAAGTTAAAAAAGGTAAATACCTGTTTGAGCGACGAGCTTACTTAGCGGGTAACGATAAAGACAGAGCATGGGATATTAATAACATGTTCAAAGACAAAGAGGTTGACGGTATTTTTTGTTTGCGAGGTGGATATGGATCTCCTCGAATATTACCTTATTTAGATTATGACGCCATCGCTGCAAACCCTAAGGCTTTTATCGGATATAGCGACGTTACAGCTCTTTTAAATGCAATATATGCTCGCACTGGTTTAGTGACTTTCCACGGCCCTATAGCCAGACAAAACTTTAGCGAGTACACCTTAAAAAGCTTTAAAGAGATCCTATTTTCACCTAAAGCTAATATTGACCTTGGCACTCCCCCTTTATTTGAAGCAAGAGAAGGTCAGGCAGATGATAAAAATAGATTAACTCTTGTTGCTGCTGGTCAAGCACAAGGGCGTTTAATTGGTGGTAACCTTTCTTTAATGGTAAAACTTGTTGGCACGCCATTTGAGCCGGATTATCAAGGCAAAATCTTATTCCTTGAAGATGTAGAAGAAGCGCCGTATCGCATTGACGGTATGTTAACTCATTTAAAAATTTCAGGTCGGTTAAACCAGCTTGCAGGCATTGTTTTTGGCAAATGTACGGATTGCACGGCAAAGGGTGATTCTTTGAGCATTGAAGAAGTCATTAAAGACCGTTTAGGCGATTTAAATATTCCAGTATTAAAAGGGGTAATGATTGGCCATATAGATGATATGTCGACTATTCCTGTTGGTGCTATGGCAAGACTTGATGCAACAAATAAAAAATTAGTCTTAACAGAAACTTCCGTTACATAGATGAGATTGATATGCACAATTTACTTTTTGCTCTCTCTAGCGCATTAACCTTTCCCCAACAATCAGATATTTACCTAGAAGTTGTAGGGAGTAATAACGACGCCAAAGATTGGGCCTTTTTTGCTCCTCATGAAAATGAAAATGTTGCCAACCAATACGTTGCCGAGCAAATAATTGCTAAAGGTGGTGTATTTGTGGTGCTTAGACAAAATGGTGAGCGCCTGATCACCTTGGAAATAGACAACAAAAAAGTTGTGGTTGATCCTAATAGAATATTTACCGAGATCGGCAGGTTTGCCACCATTGCAAAATTAAACCCCAATATTGCTAAACAGCCAACATTGGTAGCCAAAGCGGAGCAACGAGCCAAACAACTCAGTGAGTTTGTGCTTGAGACATTAAGTGGTAAAGAGCCGCCAAACACAATAGTTGCGGTGCATAACAATAGCAATGGCTATACAGGTGACAATAAACACGGTATTGGCAATGTATCTATCATTCGTTATCAATCAAAATTAACTGCTGGTGCACAATACTTAATTGATGTGGCCAAAGGGCAGTATGACGAAGACGACTTATATTTTGTCACCAATACGGCTGACTTTAATCAGATGAAATCATCTGGCTGGAACGCCGTGTTACAAAACCCTGAAGTAGCACATATACCAGAAGAAGACGATGGTTCACTTTCTGTTTATGCCGAAATGAAAGGATATCGATATATCAACGTTGAAGCAGAACGTATAACAGACGGTTTTGGTGAAGATCACTTAGACGTTCAAATGAAAATGGTCGATTTTACCTTTGCTTTGCTAGAACAAAACAATAATGCCAATTGAAATTAAGCGTAAGAAACCAATCTATTCAAAGCTAGATACAAAAATCCCGCTTGTCTTAACAAGCGGGTTTTTCTTGATTCAGTCAAACTGAGTATATTTTCACTTAAGCGAAAATTACTTCTTAGCCAACTTCTCTTTGATACGTGCAGAACGACCTGAACGCTCACGTAAGTAGTAAAGCTTAGATTGACGAACATCACCGCGACGTTTAACTTCAATAGAGTCGATTAACGGGCTGTGTGTCTGGAATACACGCTCAACACCAACACCGCTAGAAATTTTACGTACGGTGAATGCTGAATGTAAGCCGCGGTTTTTAATAGCGATAACTACGCCTTCATATGCCTGAAGACGCTCTTTATCACCTTCTTTAACTTTTACTTGAACAACTACTGTATCACCCGGTGCGAATGATGGTAAGTCTTGTTTCATTTGCTCTTGTTCGAGCTGTTTAATGATGTTACTCATAATATTTACCTTTATCCTAGGGTTCACGGTCTGTTTCAGGCAATTGCTTGATTTGTTCAAGCATTTTTTCCTGCTCAGCCGTCAGAGCTAGGTCAGTTAATAGTTCTGGTCGACGGTGCCATGTTCTTTCTAGCGATTGGAACTGACGCCACTGTCTAATATGTTCGTGATTACCACTTAACAACACTTTAGGTACTGACTTACCGTCTAGTACTTCTGGCCTTGTATAATGAGGACAATCTAATAAGCCATCTGAAAACGAATCTTGTTCTGCAGATTGCTCATGCCCCAAAACACCCGGCACAAAGCGTGCTATGGCATCGATCATGTTCATGGCAGGTAATTCACCGCCACTGAGTACATAATCGCCGACCGACCATTCTTCATCTACATGAGAGAGAATTAATCGCTCGTCTATGCCTTCATAACGACCTGCAATAAAAATCAGGCAGTCATGTTGTGCTAATTCACTAACACCAGTTTGGTTCAGTCTACGCCCCTGTGGCGACAAATAAATGACCTTAGCGCTTTTACCTGCTTGTTGAGCTGCATTTTTAGCAGCATCAATAGCATCGCGCAACGGTTGCACCATCATTAACATGCCAGGTCCACCGCCATACGGTCGGTCGTCTACTGTGCGATGTTTATCATGGGTAAAGTCTCTTGGATTCCACTTGTGAAATTCAATCAACCCGTTACGTATCGCTCGGCCTGTCACCCCATACTCGGTTATTGCATCAAACATTTCTGGAAAAAGGCTAATTACCCCAATCCATAATTTGCTGTTACTCACGAGTTAAAAACCTGGGTCCCAGTCAACACAAATTTGTTTAGTTTCAGTGCTTACCGACATAATTACTTGGTCTTCAATATAAGGGATTAACCTTTCTTTCTTACCAAAGCCATCATTACGGTTTGCTTTTACAACCAATACATCGTTAGAACCTGTTTCTAATAAATCAGAAACTTGCCCTAAGTCGTAACCTTTATCAGTGACCACTGACATGCCAATTAAGTCACGCCAATAAAACTCACCTTCTGGCAACTCAGGCAAGGTGTTTTTATCAACAAATATTTCTGAATGAACTAAGCTTTGAGCCGCGTCACGATCGTCAATATTGTCGATTTTAACCACTAAACCTTTATTGTGTCGTCGCCAGTCAGTCACTTCGACTGATTGTGTTTTATTTCCTAATTTTAGCGACCAAGGAAAATAGTCGAGGATTGCTTCTTGATCTTCAGTAAAAGAATGTATTTTTAACCAACCTTTGACTCCGTAAACAGCGCCCACTTTGCCAACGATGATTTGTGAATTCTCTTCTGTCATGATCTACAACCAATAATCTAATTAAGCAGCAGCTTGCGCGTCTTTAACAAGCTTTGCCACACGATCAGATATACCAGCACCTTGACCAACCCAGTGGTTGATACGATCTAGGTCTAAACGTAATTTTTCCGCTTGACCTTGTGCTGTTGGGTTGAAGAAACCTACTTTCTCGATGAAACGACCATCGCGAGAGTTACGGCTGTCTGCAACAACTACCTGATAGAATGGACGCTTTTTTGCGCCGCCACGAGCTAAACGAATGGTAACCATATCGTCCTCTATATAATTTAATGTTAAAACGAATTTCCAGACACTTCCGTCACCGAGGTGACAGAAAAGCTCGCGTATTCTACGCTTTTTTAGCCAAATTGCAAGTTTATAGCAAATTTTGCTTTGAGAGCTTAAAGTCTAATTAAACAAAGGTATGCCATCAATGAGGGCAACTTAAAAACAACAAAGGCAGTATAAAATACTGCCTTTGATAATCAATATTCGCGATTGTTTTGCGGTAAACTTTTCACTCCATTGAACAGCATCACCGCATTTTTCACCATTTAGTTTTATTGCTATTAAGCTTCCTGCTATTAAACAAGGTTAAACACCGTAAGCTTGCCAGCAATAAAACCACCAATGTAAATAATGAGAAGCTACCACCCGATGAGCCTTTACTTTTCACAATTTTTGTTTCATTTGCTTTTACTTTAATAGCCACCGTACCTTGAGCAGTGCCACCAAAACTATCACTTACGGTATAAACCAAAGTATCGGTACCTTCAAAGCTGCTAGCTGGTTTATAGTTAAGTGTACTATCACTATTAATAGTCACTTCTCCATGTTCAGCGCTCGCTGAAATGACAGTTAAAGCATCACCATCAGCGTCAGTATCATTTGCCAACACATCGATTTTTATTGACGTTTGATTATCAGTTTCAGCGCTATCGTTTGTTGTTACTGGCACCCTGTTAGGTAAAACATTCACAACAACTTCAGCACTCGCTGAGCCACCTTTACCATCACTAATACCATATGTGATATGTGCTTGACCAAAGTGACCTTGCAAGGCAACGTAATAAAGCTGATCATCTTCGATAGTCACCTCGCCAATATCTGCTGACGCGCTGGTAATGGTCAACTCATCATCATCAGCATCAGTATCATTAGCTAACACATCTATATACAAGGCTCCTGTTCGAAGAGTCTCTGCTTCGTCATCATTAGCAACAGGCACTTGATTGCCAGTTTTCTCAACCGCAACACCACCTGGGTCATCAATGGCTTGATTCACTTCGCCGTCTGCGTCATTTGGCCCACCATCTTGAATCGTCAATTGAACACACCAATGCCCCTCTGTTAAACCGCTAATATATGCAGCGTCACCAGGAGGTGGACAGAAACCTTCCGCTCCAGGAGCTGATGCAACCATATTGTTTTCATCCAAAACAAAGTTCTGCCAGCCACTAGCCATCAATTTACGATAAACAGCGCTAGCTGGAATTGGTGCAAACTGTGCAACCACAATAGTAACTGACTGCCCAGCAACAGGAAGCTCTTCTACATTGAAGTCAAAAAGTCCATTACTGTACTGATGTGTGTTATCTGATTCAGCACCTGTGCCATTATTTCCATGTGTATTTACATCGTCGAAAGTTACTTCAGTCTGACTTGTACTACTTCTAAAGGCGACTTCCCCAAGCGTTAACACCAAACCAGGCTCAGTTTCCATAAGGAAGGCTGTATCTTGTGTTTTACGCTCTTGTACGACATTTGGCCTCAAGTTTATTGAATCTAGAAAGTCTGGAATTCCATCACCATCCGTGTCGCCATGCCCTTCATCATTATCATTGATGCCATCACCGTCACTATCTGTTTCATTTAGTACAGGTAAAGATTCCTCAATGCGCAGTTTTAAACGATCTTTACCTTGTTTATCACCATCACTAACTTCAATTCGAACTTTGTAAAATCCTGGAGTTAAAGCCGCAGGGTCAATAGTAAAGCTGCTTTCATCGTTGCCACTTGTTAAAATTGCATTATCACTTTTTGACCAGTCATAGCTATGAAAATCAGCTACATTAGGGTCGGTAACATGAGCAGTGATTGTGACTAAACCTTCACTTTGATTAATTATGCGGGTTTGCATGCCATTTTGGCTCGCTGTTAATGTGACACTAGGAGCAATGTTATCTTCGGCAATCGTTAAAGTATGCGAAGTTTTATTGCCTAAAACAGCGTTTGTTGGTTCACCTAATGTAACGATAACAGTTTCATTTCCTTCGCCTGTACCATCATCAACCAAATTAAATGTCACTGACTTCTCTAATTCATTTTTTTCAAAAGTTACTTCATTATCAATTAGATCGTGATCTGAGCCATCTATGGCAGCCGTGCCTGCTACGGTAAATGGCACAGTAACTGGGTAATTAACCGGATTTCCATTTAATATAACTTTGAAGTTCACTTGTGAACCTTCCGTTGACGTTTGATTCTTACTTAAGCTAACCAAAGGCACTACATTCACTGTTTGTGTCGCTGAGATTTTTTCGTTTTCTAGTTCAGCAGACCACACGACTTTGTGTATGCCTGGCGAGAAGAAACCACGAGAGTCGGCACTTACAGGAAGATCATTTCCTGCACCATCTTTAGCCACTGCCGTTCCCATATCAACTTTAGTAAATAGTCCTTTAGCATTTACCGTAATATCTTCTGGCGCCGCTATTGTAAGGTTGTTATCTGCAGTAGATACCGCTATAGCCGCATTTGCACTTGCTTGAGCTCCTTTGGCATCACGTATGACATAACTAATATTTACTACCCCATCAAAACCTTGTGGGGCTCGGAAGTTTAACTGGTTGTTTTGAATATTTGCTTCACCTAATTCCGGCTTAACTTGAAACAAACTCAAGGTATCATTGTCGACATCTGTATCGTTTGCTAATACATCAAAAGCAGTAAAATTATCGCTAACGCTTACCAATTCAAAACTGTCATCATTGGCAATAGGTGCATCGTTTACCGGCGTTACCGTAATTGACACGGTAGCTGGTTCGGAAATAAGTTCTCCGTCTGCAGCAACCAATACCAAACTATCAGTGCCGTTAAAGTTTTCATTTGGCGTATAACTAAGATTGTTACCTGTTAGCTCAGCAGTCCCTTGTATAGGTTGTTGGCTGATAGTTAAGGTAGCATATTTATTTTGTGAAACCGTTATAGCAATAGTATTACTGCTATCTTCCGCCAATGTCATATTTGCAGTTGTGATCACTGGAATGTTACTAGTTTTAACCACTTCAATTGAGAATGCTGGCAAGCTGCTAGAAACAGTTCCATCACTAACACTGATGGTAATATTTTCAGTAGTACCTAAATCTTCTCTCACTGGAGTGCCTACTAATTGGCCTGTAGTACTATCAAAGCTTGCCCATGTTGGCATTCCAGAAATACTAAACGTCAACGGATCATTATCAACATCTGACGCATTAGGAGTAAAGCTATATTCAGAGTCTTCAGTGACAGAAGCTTGTGGAGTACCTGAAATAACTGGTGCTGTATTCGTTGGCGGTGGGGGTGGTGGAGGCGAAGTTCGAGTTAAGCTAACAACATTCACATCACTTGATGTATTTCCAGCAGCATCGCGGGCTTGTATTACAAAATTGTTTACACCTACATTTAATGGTGCATTTAAACTCCAGTTGCCTGCTGTTACTGTCGCACTAACAATCGCCGTGCTGTTATCAGCAGTACCATCATCATTGGCATCTGTTAATAAAACCACAGTTACACCATTTTCAGCATGAGTACCATCAACAGCCAAAGTTGCTTGCTGTGTACTTTGGTCAACAGTTGGTGAAGTAACAACTGGTGCAACAGGCGCACTGGTGTCTATGACTAACGCTTTATTTGCACCTAAACTATTTGCAGCACCTGGCGTTGCTAAAGTTAGAACCGCCGAGTTGCCATTATTATCTTGGATTGTTCCGCCAGCAGTTGATAGCGCCGTTGTATTTACATAATCGAGATCAGCACTGGTATCGCCTGCTTGAACTGTATAGTCAAATACAAGCGTATTGCTTCCTGAACCCGAAGCATATGCAACTTGACGATCTGTCGTGCCTGTTTCCAGTTCAATATATGGGGTACCTGATGTTGTATTTACAATAACAGTATCATCAAATACGACATTAATAGACAGAACATCACCCGCTTTATAGCTACCATCAGCTGTTGTCGCTGTAACATGTGTAACAATAGGCATTACGCTTTCCACTAATACACCGCTGAGTGTTCCAACGGAATTAAGGGTTAGGTCAAGGTCATTATTTGCACCGTCACGTATTGTGCCGCTATTCATTTCTATCGATGTCAGCGCAATACCATCAGCATCGGCAAGGCCACTTTCAACTGAATAGCTAAATACCAAGGCGGTGCCAGGAGAGCCGCTGGCATAGTTTGCATATTTTGTCACACCACCAATATCTAGCACTAACCTCGGTGTGCCACCTGTGGTATTAACGGTAACAGTTTCATTCGTATTAACAGTAAAGCTTAAAGCTGAACTTGTGGCATAAGTCCCATTGGCAGGAACAGAGACACTAGCAATTAAGGGTGCTGTTGTATCGTCGTCATCCTGCATAGTAATAGTTTGTTGCTGAATTGCATCTTCACTTGCACTACCACCTGACACTGAGGCGATATCGATAATTATCGTTTCATCACCTTCTTCCGTAGCATCATCGATACCGGTAATACCCGTAGCCACATTGCCTGAGGTACTACCACCAGAAATAGTGATACTTGAACTCACCGTATTATTGTAATCACTGCCAGAGGTTGCAGTACCGGCATAACTTAAATTTACCGTTACTGCTTCATAGGTAGCGTGATTTAAGGTCGCCGTAATATTGGATGTACCACCATTTTCAGCTATTGTTGCATTGCTAACAGAAAGTGCCACCGTAGGAGCAGATTCAGCGTCAGTAATGTTAACAGTTTCTTGTTGTGCGCCATTTTCGGAGCCAACTGACACCGTATTGATATCAACAACAATCGTTTCAGCAGAGGCAGCGTCAAAAATATCATCGGCTATACCGGTTAAGTTTGCAGTTCCAGACGTATTGTTAGCGCTAATCGTTATGCTCGCGGGGCGCGTGTAATCAACGGCATTAGTCGCCGTTCCGCTATAAGCTAAATTGACAAATATATCTGCTGGCCACAGATTATTTAGTGTTCCTGAAATAGCAACGGTTAAGGCTTCGGTATCACCATCTTCACCTAAGGTACCATCAGCAGTACTTAAAGAAATAACCGGCAAATTGGCATAGATGGCATCATTAGCTTGACTAATGGCGGTGGTAAAGGGTGCACTTACGTTACCCGCAGCATCTTGCAATGCAAAAGACACTGGTACATCTACGTTTGAAGCAAGATCGGTTCCCCCATTAACTATGGTGTAGGTTGCCGAATAAGTGTTGTTGTTATTATCAGTAAAACCTGTAACGTTTACGCCATTAACACTACCACTAACCAAACTTAAACCTGTTTCCCCTGCATTAATCGTGACAGTCACAGCATCGCCCACCTTATGGGCTGAGTCAGGAATTGAGACTGAGGAAATTACAGGAGCTTTAGTATCAACAGTTATTGTAAATTGAGAAGTTGAAGATGTATCAACACCACTGTTTGCAGTACCGCCATCGTCCTGTACTTGTACATCAATAGTTGCAATACCTTCTACACCATTAGCCGGGGTAAACACTAAAGTACCTGAATTATCAATGTCTACACCAGAAACGACACTAGCAGTGTCGCTAGCCTCTGATACGATAAAATCTGCAATTGCCTGAACTGATTCTGTATCACCGTCATCTGACATTGAGGCAAAACTGTTTACTGATTGTTGAACATTGCCAGTGCCACTGCCAACTGATTGGTTGCTACCGATAGCAAGAGTGGGTTGATCATTTACTGAGGTAATATCAACATTTACCACAGGATTAGAGGCAAGTGAGTCTACTCCATCTGATACAGATATAGTTAAGGTTGCGGCATCGTTACCCGTAACATTAGCTGCACCTGTATACTTAAGATTAGAGGCAGTATCGAGATAGGTATTAATATTGGCAGCGGTGCCAGCCAAAGTAACCGTTGTCGCATTAACCAAGGTTTCCGTCACACTTAAAGCAGAGCCATCTGCTGGTGTAGAAAATGTTCCGGCGCTTGCCGTTAAAGTCACAGTTAAGCTATCGCCATCTGAATCGGCTAAGGTGACAGCCGATAAATCAACATTACTGCTCGTATCTTCTATAACTGTAATGTCAGTCGGTGTGCCTAAGATAGTTGGTGCATTATTTGAGGGTACTGGCGCTGAAAAATCAAGACTATCTATCATTAATAATCGAATTTCAGAACTATTCCCTCCCGTAAAACGCACCTCATCGATATTACTCCAATCCGAATTGAACGTTAGTGTTCCACCATTGCCCGGTGCCATCTGCGCGTATGTGACAGAACCTGCGCTATCTGAGGCGGTAAAGTCAATCGTATCACTTACAACACTTGAGCCATCTCTGTAGCCAGTAATAGTTAGTGTAAATCGATATCCATTTGCTGAATTATTTGCTGACATATCCGCTTCCATAGATTCAAGTTTAAACTCTGAACCATCAGCGGTTTTAAAACGATAATCGACACTACCAACATTAGGGCCACTTATAGAGCCCGCGTTGTCTATATTATACAGCAGACCGAGATCTCCATTATTCGGCGTGATAATGAATGTGCTTGATTCACTAAGAGTTGCCATCTGACTTTGCGATACAGGGCTAATTTGTTCATATGTTATGTCGCCAAGAGTGTAAGTTAAACCTCTTAAAGACGGTGTTTCTGAGTCAAAATTTTGATCGACAGGGAGAGCAAAACCCCATGCACTACCATGCCCTCCAAATGCACCAGCTACTACAAACAAAGTTGATATCGCCTTTTTTAATCGGCTCTGTTTTTGACCTTTTTTATAATAATTCATTCCTGTTCCCAACGTTTTATATAAAACAAGATGCTCTTATTGGCACTTCTAATTCATATTAGCAGCCAATGATAAAAACATATATTTTTATCATTAACTTATATTTATTGGATTATTTTTACAGGGTAATGACAGTTGCTGAATTACCAGTACGAATGGAGGGTTATTCAAGATTTAGGTTCAGCACTAACGTTTAAAAAAATCTTAAGTGCTATAACCCATTATTATCATTCTGTGGCAGTTATCGTGGCCTGCCATGCAACAGCTTGCCATTGGCCATTTCTTTTAACAAAGGTCCCAGTATTAAAGTAACGAGTGATCTGTCCTGTATTATCAGCCACTAAGGTGAAGGCTAATACAGCAGTCTCTTGATATAGGCGAATATCAATGCTTTCGGCGCTATACTTGGTGGAGTTTTCCGTTTCTTGTTGATTTTCGGCTTGTTTAAAGCCATTCATAATGGTTTGTTTCCCAAAACGTTTACCACTAGAGCTGGTATAGATTAGGTCGTTAGCCCAAAAAGTATCATGTATCGCTTTACTGCTATTTTGAGCAAGAAACTGTTCAAGTTGCTTGGTAATTAGTTGTTTGTCGTTTTGAGCGTACGCACTATTGTTAAAAACAAAAAATAATAGCGCACTGGCGAAAATATAGAGCGGTTTCAAATGACGTCCTTGATGGTTTGATTTAGGATTTTATTTAAATTAACTGAATTTTATCGACAAAAAAAGCTGCCGAAGCAGCTTTTTAGAATATCCACATTCACCTTAGCGACCAAAACCGCCAAATCCGCCCATACCACCTGGAGGCATCATACCTTTCATTGAACGCATCATTTTCTGCATGCCACCTTTACCTGACATTTTTTTCATCATTTTCTGCATTTGCGTAAACTGTTTAAGTAATTTGTTTACATCTTGAATTTGTGTGCCAGAACCGGCTGCGATTCGACGTTTACGAGAACCTTTAATTATTTCAGGACGAGCACGCTCAGCTGGTGTCATTGAGTTAATCATCGCTTCCATACGCACAGTGATTTTATCATCCATTTGATCTTTGATTTGATCAGACATGTTGCCCATACCCGGTAACTTGTCCATAAGACCCATCATGCCGCCCATATTTTTCATTTGAACAAGTTGTTCTCTGAAATCTTCCAAATCAAAGCCCTTGCCAGCTTTCACTTTTTTCGCCAGTTTTTCAGCTTTAGCACGATCGACTTTTTGTTCAACTTCTTCAATAAGCGACAAGACATCGCCCATGCCTAAAATTCGTGATGCAATTCGATCTGGGTGAAATGGTTCAAGTGCTTCGATTTTTTCACCAACACCCATAAACTTAATAGGTTTACCGGTAATATGGCGAATTGATAATGCTGCACCACCACGGGCATCACCGTCTGTTTTTGTCAAAATAACACCGGTCAACGGTAAGGCATCATTAAATGCTTTTGCCGTATTAGCGGCATCTTGACCTGTCATGGCATCAACAGTAAATAGGGTTTCAATTGGTTCAATCGCTGCATGTAACGCTTTGATTTCGTCCATCATGTCACTATCAACATGCAAACGACCTGCAGTATCAACGATTAAAACGTCAAAATAATGCTTTCTGGCGTGATCAATTGCAGCATTGGCAATATCAATAGGCTTTTGTGCGATATCACTTGGGAAAAACTCTACGCCAACATCCGCTGCCAAAGTTTCAAGCTGTTTGATAGCGGCTGGACGATATACATCGGCACTGACTACGAGTACTTTTTTCTTTTCTCTTTCTTTTAAATATTTCGAAAGCTTGGCTACTGACGTGGTTTTACCTGCACCTTGTAAACCAGCCATTAATACAACAGCAGGCGGCGCAGTTTTTAAGTTAAGTGATTCGTTAACTTCGCCCATGGCTGTTTCCAGCTCTTTTTGGACGATTTTTACGAATACTTGTCCTGGCGTTAAACTTTTTGAAACATCTTGTCCAACTGCACTTTCTTTAACTTTAGCGATAAAGTCTCTAACAACAGGTAAAGCTACGTCGGCTTCTAATAAAGCCATGCGTACTTCACGCAAAGTATCTTTGATATTGTCTTCTGTAAGTCGACCACGTCCACTAATGTTTTTCAGGGTTTTGGTTAAACGATCTGATAAATTCTCAAACATGTATTATCCGAACCAATTGCAGCTAAAAGAAAAATAACGCCCCATTATACGCGTGAGGCAAATAAGCGAAAGTATAAAATAAGGGCAAGTTGATATTTTTCAATATTCCGTGTTGTTATGATCGGAAAAGTCTTTTTTTGTGATAAGCTAGCAAAACGGTTAAACTTCCCTCTTATTTCAAGGGAATAAAGGGCAACTCTTTAACCTTATGCCCAATACATTTTTAGTTACATTGCGCTAATAAGTTGTAAGCCATTTTCACGTTACACTTTACATTGCACTATTTATAAAGGAATACACTGTTGGAATTTTCATCTATCGTTAGCTTATTGGCATCTGGTAGTTATGCTATTGCGACACTGATTATAATCTCACGTTTATTTCACCCTAAAGGCCCAAATATTCTATATGTACTGATTTTTGGTAGCATTGGAATTATTAGTCACACTTTAGCAACCAGTCAGTTTCTTTTCTCCGATCAAAACATAAACTTTGCACTTCCCAATGTTATTTCCTTGGTCAGTTTAGTTATTACTTTAACAATCACAGCGATGGCGCTTAAATACAAAGTAAACCTGTTACTTCCGGTTGCTTATGGGTTTGCTGCTATTTGGCAACTTGCATCCGCTGTTATTCCTCACGACAGTCAAATGCCGCTAATTGCACATGATTTTGCCATTGCTAGTCATATTATTGTGGCTTTAATCGCCTATTGTATTTTGATAATCGCTATGTTGTATGCCTTTCAAGTTGCCTACATCAATATGAAATTAAAGAATAAAAATTTACTTGCTGTAAGTCACCTTCCTCCACTGATGCAGGTCGAAGGGCAGCTGTTTGCCATTTTGGCGGTCGGTACTTTTTGCTTATTTTTGAGTCAATTGATAGGTTTTATCTTTTTAGAAAACTTTATTAGTCATAGCAATGCCCACAAAACCATCTTGTCGCTTGTTGCGCTGACTATATATGCCGTAACACTGTGGGGACATTTTAAGCAAGGTTGGCGAGGCCATAAAGTGTTAATACTAACAATATCGGCATCAGTTGTTTTAACACTGTCTTATTTCGGCAGCCGTTTTGTTAAAGAATTTTTGTTATCGTAAGTTTTAAGGTATAACTACAAACAAGCTATAAATTAAGCTTATTTTTTAGTCAACAAAGGACCCTTGATTGGACACCATATCAACTAGTGTGTTGCTTATAATTTTAGCAGTACTCATTTTAATTTCTGCCTATTTCTCTGGTTCAGAAACAGGCATGATGTCGTTAAACCGATATAAATTAAAACATTTAGAAAAAGAGAAGCACCCAGGTGCCATTCGCGTTGGCAAACTATTGTCACGTCCAGATCAACTTATCGGTTTGATATTAATCGGCAATAATTTAGTGAATATTTTTGCTTCATTAATAGCAGGTGTTATTGCCGAACGTATTTGGGGCGATGCAGGTATTTTCTACGCTGGTTTATTACTTACACTTATTATTCTCATTTTTGCTGAAGTTACCCCTAAAACTCTAGCAGCATTAAGTCCTGAAAAAGTTGCATTTCCAAGTTCTATTTTATTAACAATTTTACTTAAGCTTTTTTATCCCTTTGTTAAGGCCGTGAACTGGATAACAAACGGTTTGTTATCACTTTTAGGTGTTACTCAGGCAGAATTAGAGCAGCACAGTTTAAGCTCAGAAGAACTACGCACAGTAGTTAACGAGTCGAGCGCCTTATTACCAGAAAGAGATCAAGATATGCTAGTGAGTATCTTAGATCTAGAAAATGTCACTGTTGAAGATATTATGATCCCGCGCAATGAATTAGTGGGCATTGATATCAACAATGATTGGAAGAAAATCCAGAAACAACTCACCCAATCTACACATACTCGAGTTTTATTATATAGAGACAATATTGACGATGTTGTTGGCTATGTACATATGCGAGATGCGCTAAAGTTGTTATCTAAAAATCAATTTACTAAAGCGACGTTATTAAGAGCAGTTAGAGAGTTGTATTTTATCCCCGAGGGCACCACGCTAAACGTTCAACTATTAAAGTTTCAACACGCAAAAGAGCGACTAGGTTTAGTGGTCGATGAATATGGTGATATCCAAGGATTAGTTACACTTGAAGATATCTTAGAAGAAATCGTTGGTGACTTTACGACGACCCAAACACCCGCCCCTTCGGAAGAAGTACACAAACAACCAGACGGCAGTTATTTGGTTGATGGCGGTGCAACCGTACGTGACATTAATAAAGAAATGGATTGGCATTTTCCTACCGATGGACCTAAAACCCTAAACGGTTTAATTTTGGAGCATCTTGAAGATATACCAGAAGCTAATTTGAGCGTACGTATAGCTGGTTATCCGCTAGAGATCGTTGAAGTTACTGACAACATGATTAAAACAGTAAGAATCATGCCTGAGTTCTATTCAGCGTTGAACGAACTAAACGAATAAACTTGGTTTAAGCTAAGATGAAGCCAATTGAAGTCAATGATTTAAAATTACTAGAAATTTTAAATCGCGTTCCTTTCTTTAAAAAGTTTTCACCTAGTGAAAGGGCTTCATTTTTAGCGAGTGCCATTCAGTTTTTAAAGTGCCCTGCTGGTCGATATATCATTCGTAAAGGAGAGCGTGAAACCAGCTTTTATATCATATTGGCTGGTGAAGCATCTGTTGTCGCCCAAAAGAACCTTCCTCCAGTTGGAGTGCTCAAGCCAGGCTATTTTATTGGCGAAGGTGCTTTTATCAATAATAATCCCCGTTCAGCCAGTGTTGTTGCTGAAACCCCTATGGTATTAATTCGTCTTGACCAAGAATCTCTTTTAAGATTTCCTTCAAGCATTAGAGAAAAGATCAAGGATCAGATCATCGAAGGCATGGCAAACCGAATTGCCGACATGAATGCCAAATATCTTAGTGTGGATAGTCGATAATCGTTACACGATTACACACAAACTTATCCACAAGGTAATTTTCAATATCAATGTTTCCACAATTTCTGTGGATAACAAAGGCAACGCCTGAGAAACAACGGCTTCTAATTTTGCAATAAATTTTTATCAAAAATATGAAGTTTTTTTTTCACTTTTTTAAAGCTCAATGCCAGCAAGGCTTAGCTAAAGATTTCAATAAAAACGGTAGTTTTGGCAAGGTTAATGCTAAAAACATATTCACAATTACCACAATATCCTACCTGTTTATAAGGTAAGTTTTCATACGAAAAACTACGTTGATTAAACACTAATCAAACCGCTTACATCCGCGTCATTTATAGAGAATTTAAGCGTCAAAAAAAGCGCTAAAATTATGCAAATTTAGCGCTTTCATTACTATCCGACTAAAAGTTATCCAAGATTGTGATAGTGAATTTTGTTACATTTTTAAGCTAGAACCAAGCGCATGATCCTTCAAGCGATCTTCACATTACTGCATTTGATCTAGCCGATTGATCTTTAGTTTTTGTCCGTAGGATCTTAATTTTTTAACCAAAGAATAAACGCCACAACCAGCTCTTATTAAGGTCAGCCTCACACGCTTTAAGTTGGCTAGAGTATCGTTTAGCTCTATTGTCGACTTTTCTAGCTACCTTAACTAACCAGCGTTTCTTTTTATAACTCTTGCGCTTAAAGCCTCCCCAACCTTCGTGATAGTTAAGGTACTGATTATAAGCGTCCCATTTAGATACTCTGTTTACTTTATTTGTTTTATAAATAAACCATGCCATAAAATCTATGGCATCATCAAAGTCGTCTCTGTCGGCTCCTGAGTTACCTGTTTCTTTAATATAGTCTTCCCACGTCATTGTCTTTGCTTGTGAATAGCCATAAGCGGTACTGACTCTCCCCCAAGGAATAAAACCCAATAAATAGTCTCTAGGTGGCAAAGCGTCTTCCTTAAACGAGCTCTCTTGATACATCATACTCATAGGAACATGTATTGGAGTTCCCCATTTATCTCTTGCCTCTTTAGCAGCAAAATACCAATCTCTATGCTCTCGAAAAATTTCACACAGGTTTTCTGGGTTTTTAGGTGGGGGGGTAGCACAACTAGTCACGAGTATAGCTGTAACTATAACTATTGAAACTTTAATCAAAAATTTCATCCGAAAATACATCAAAACCGATCAATAACTCATAATGCCAGATTTGAATATCGGTTCACAAATAAAAAAAAGTAAATTAATTTGAACTTTACATGGTTTACAAGCTCTTACAAACATGACTTTCATATTGTGTTTCCCTTGAATTGAATAGTTACAGCGCGTTTTAATCAACGTGCTTTTTTTTATCTTTTTTTTGAACTTAATTAAATTAACCGGCTCTTATAAGGTAAGATTTTCATATTGTGTTTCCCTTGAACTGAATAGTTACAGCGCGTTTTAATCAACGCGCTTTTTTTTATCTTTTTTTTTGAACTTAATTAAATTTGCAGGCTCTTAAAAGGTAAGACTTTCATATTGTGTTTCCCTTGAACTGAATAGTTACAGCGCGTTTTAATCAACGCGCTTTTTTTATCTTTTTTTTTGAACTTAATTAAATTTGCAGGCTCTTAAAAGGTAAGACTTTCATATTGTGTTTCCCTTGAACTGAATAGTTACAGCGCGTTTTAATCAACGTGCTTTTTTTTATCTTTTTTTTGAACTTAATTAAATTTGCAGGCTCTTAAAAGGTAAGACTTTCATATTGTGTTTCCCTTGAACTGAATAGTTACAGCGCGTTTTAATCAACGTGCTTTTTTTTATCTTTTTTTTGAACTTA
>NZ_BNCK01000002.1:0-179376 GCF_014656435.1 Thalassotalea marina | reverse complement strand
TAATTAAATTAACCGGCTCTTAAAAGGTAAGATTTTCATATTGTGTTTCCCTTGAACTGAATAGTTACAGCGCGTTTTAATCAACGCGCTTTTTTTATGCTCATTTGACCCGTTAAAGTTAATTCAACCTTCTATTTTTAACTTAACTTGTGCAAATACATAGTCTTACTAAAACCCAATATTTTTTGTTTATTTTTTGAACTTCTCGAGTATCTCTAGCTCTAATTAATTGAAAGAGACATTTTACTTTCCTTAGTGTTTCATGACTTTATAGCGCGCTATCCTAGGCGCGCTTTTTTTATCTTTTCAGCCTTTAATTTCTCTTCAGTTATTTTTTTTGAATATTTTTTGAACTATTTATTTACTCAGATGTCATAAAAGTTGAGAGCAAACACCTCCCTGGACTGCTTTCTTTGTTTAAGGCGCGTTACCCTAACGCGCTTTTTTTTGTCCATAAAAAAAGCACCTTTGAGGTGCTTTTTGTAAGACAAGAATATTAATGATTAACTGGCAAAGTAATTTGTTAAGAACTCATCAAAAGATACCGTATCGCTTTGTTCAATTTCTTGTTGTTTCTTAAGCGATAATTTCGCTTGTTCTTTGAAGTAGTCTTCATTAAAAACTTGGTAGTCTCGTTTAATTGCCGCTTCTTTAAATGATTGAGCATTATCGAGGGTAAAGCGTGTTAAGCTCGTTTTTTGCTCATTGATTACTGCTAATAATAGAGCAGAAGGCGTTTTACTTGGATCAATAATCTTTTCACGCTCAAAGGCAAGTGCTTTACTGTATTTTTCAGTGCCGTATGCTTTATCGAGAATAGCTGCAACTTCAATCATTTCTTCAAACAGTTGGCTTCCAAACTCTTTGACAGAAAGTTCACCGCCAAGATACTTCAATGTAAGACTAGGATCTCTACCGCTTACAACCACTTTATCCATGTTTTCTTCACAGATGTTTTGCTCTTCACAAGTTAAAGTGGGACTTTCTTTTAAAACACAGAAAGTTAAAAATATATCTAAAAAGTTAATTTGCTCTTGAGTTATTCCTGTTTCTGCAAACGGATTAACATCAAGCGCTCTAACTTCAATATACTCAACACCTCGACTTTTTAACGCCTCTGATGGTTTTTCCCCTGACCTTGCAACCTGTTTAGGTCTAATAGGAGCATAAAGTTCATTTTCGATTTGCAATACATTAGTGTTTAATTGCCTATATTCGCCGTCAACCTTAACTCCTAATTTTTGAAATTTATTAGAATCAAGACTAATGGCCTCCTGAACCCCTGCTATATAATCTTCTAAATTGTTGTAACAAATGCGTAAAGAAGATTGTTCGCTATTGGTATAACCGAGGTCACTCATGCGAAGCGATGTTGCGTATTCAAGGTATAAGTAACCTGTTTCTGATTTTTTAAAAGGCAAACTTGTTTCTTTACCCTGTAAAAATGAAGGGCAAATTGCTGGAGAGCTTCCGTATAGATAAGGTATTAGCCAGCAAAATCGCTTGTAATTACGCAGTAAAGAAAAATATTTTGCAGAGACATAGTCCTGCATATCGTCTTGATTATTTTCTAACGATTTTAACGTTTGCCAAAATGATTCAGGGAAGGAAAAGTTAAAATGTATTCCAGCAATAACTTGCATCATACTGCCATAACGATTTTTCAATCCCTGACGATAGACAGTTTTCATTTTGCCAATATTTGATTCTCCGTAGTATGCCAATTCAATATCGTCTTCGTTATTAACAAAACACGGCATACTAGCGGGCCATATCAACTCACCTTCAATATTTGAAAGAGTATATTTTTGAATATCTTGTAATTGAGCAATAGACTCTTCAGCATTAAAACTTACTGGGGTGATAAACTCCAATAAGCCTTCTGCATAATCCGTTGTTATATTAGGGTGTGTTAACGATGCACCTAAGGCGGGAAAATGGCGCTGTTTGGATAATTTTCCTTCAGGAAGAACCCTAAGACCTTCACGCTCAATACCACGTCCAATACCTTGTAACGCTGTACCGTGCTGATCCATGTTGAATGCATCAATCGCTTGTTTAAATGAAAGAGTCAAAATATATTCCTAGTGGCATAAAGCGAGGTCAAAAAACCAATGTAAGGTTTAAATATCACATTTCAATGCCTTGAATTTAATTGTTACAACTTATAGCAATAAAAGACTGAAAGTTAAATGCAGTAGCTCTTATTATTTTCATGAATCTATCAGACCGTCGTAATCATTGTTTTATTGCTACTTATATTGCGACAGGTAAATTTAAAGCCATTGGTGACCAAACAATCATATGCCTCAAATAGAAAAGCATATGCTAACTACCTAGTGACTTTATTGACACAGATCGTCTATTTTCAATTAAATCTTTCGCCCCCCCCCACTTTCAATTTTCGGCGCATTCGAATTATCTGTAGATAATGTCCGCTCTAAGGTTTCTAAAGAAAGCAACTTCAGGTAAAGTTGGGCGCAAAACAAGAACAATAGAGTTACCATGCAAGACAGTTATTTAAGCCTACTTCCTCCCATTGTTGCAATTGCTATCGCTATCTGGCGAAAGAACGCCCTGCTAGCATTATTTGCCGGCACATTACTTTGTTTTGTCATGGCTGCAAATTGGAGCCCTATTCAAGGAACAATGGATAGCGTGAATGGCTTAGTCGGCGTGTTTTCATCTACAGGAAATGTTTACATCATCAGTTTTAGTTTACTTATTGGCGCTTTAGTGACCTTGATGAATAAATCTGGCGCTGTAAATGGTTTTATAAACCTATTGGCTAATCTCAATCTGGTTAAAAACCCCAGACAAGCTGCCATTTTACCAACCGTTGTTGGTACCAGTATTTTCACCGATACTAATTTGAGTATGTTTACCGCTGGCATGGCAAGTCAACAGCTTTTTGATAAATACAAATTAAGTAGAGCACGTCTTGCATACTTAATCGATTCAACCTGTGCACCTATCAGTATTATCTTCCTTATTAATGGTTGGGGCGCCTATGTTTTAGGTCTACTTGATGGTAACAATGTAGAAGACGCTGTTGGAGTATTAATTAGTACGATTGGTTACAACTTTTACGCCATAATTGCCGTTATTCTGGCTTATTACACCGCCTTTAGCGGTCGAGTTTTTGGGCCGATGAAATCTGCAAAATCCCTCATTGCACACCAAAACAATGAAGATAACGAACGCACAGCGCCAGCGATGTTAATGTGGCTTCCATTAGCAATTTTACTTTGTTTGACCATTGTCTTGTTATGGGTGACAGGTGATGGAGATATCCGCCGAGGTTCGGGTTCATTTTCGGTATTTTGGTCTATAGCCAGCGCATTAGTGCTATTAATGATCATGCTAAAAGCAACCGGTGTATTTACTTTGGCTGAAATTGCCAAGCATGCTGTAGCAGGTATTCGTTACATGGTACCTGCTGTAGCAATATTAGTGCTGTCTTTTGCCTTTGGTGATGCAATTAAAGCACTGGGCACAGGCATTTATGTCAGTCAGCTATTAAATGTAGAAGTACCAGCATTTCTTATTGCACCTATACTGTTTTTAGCTGCCGCTTTTATGGCTTTTGCCACCGGTACTTCTTGGGGAACCTTTGCTATTTTGATCCCAATTGCTGTACCTATTAGCCTACAAACTGGGCTTCCAATGGAGTTTTTAGTTGCCGCTGTGCTAGGTGGCGGGATTTTTGGCGATCACGCATCACCTATTTCTGATACTACGGTAGTTGCCTCTATTGCTAGTGGCTGTGATCACTTTGAACATGTTAAAACTCAGCTCCCTTATGCACTGTTTGGCGGTGGAGTTACCTTAGCTTTATATGTATTTATCGGCTTAGGGCTTTAATGAACTTGACCATTGACATTATCGATCGTCAGCCGGGGTTTATTATCGTCAATAAACCCCCAGGTGTTGGTTTTCACGATGAAGCTGAAGCTGCTGGTTTTTTTAACCAAGTAAAATCAACGCTAAACATTGACCAGTTATATCCTGTACATCGTTTAGACAAGATGACATCAGGCTTATTAATATTTGCAACAACTAAGGAGGCGGCAACAGAGTTTCAGCATTTATTTGCCGATAAACAAGTAGAAAAATATTACCTCGCCCTTAGTGATCAAAAACCTAAAAAGAAACAAGGGCTAATTAAAGGAGACATGGAAAAAAGTCGCCGTGGCATGTGGAAACTCACTCGTTCAATGAACAACCCTGCGATTAGTCAGTTTTTCAGCTTTTCATTAGCTAATAAAACTAGATTATTTATTGTTAAGCCACACACAGGTAAAACTCACCAAATTCGCGTTGCCCTAGCCAGTATAGGCAGTGCGATTATCGGCGATGATTATTACAGTAAAACTTCGTCAGATAGAGGGTATTTACACGCCTATAGCCTTAAATTTCAATTTAATAAGCAACACTATCATTACCAAGTGCAGCCAACATCAGGCGAACTGTTTTTGGCCGCAACTTGCCAAGAGCAACTAAAGCAGATTGGTTGTCCCGGCGAACTTAACTGGCCACAAGTTTAATGCAAATTTAATTTGCCAATATGACTTTGGAAATAATCTAAAAACACTCTAGTTTTCAGTGGAATATTCCTACTTTGGTACAGTAATGATAATTGTTGTGCAACTAGTGGCAATTCTGTTTTTACCGCTTTTATACCTTGAATATTTTTAGCTATGTAATCAGGTAGTTTAGTCATACCAATAGCACTGAAACACGCTTGTAATCGCATTTCAGGGCTGGCCAACACCATACGAACATTAGGTTTAAACGTTTTATGACTATGTTTATCCCTAAAACTCCAGTGCTCTAAAGGCTCTGCCACGATTGCCTCTATAGCTTTTAGTTGTTCAACAGATGTGACTTGGTTAAGTGCATAATCTTTTGCAACATAGAGTGATTGAGGGAAGCTAAGTAAGCTTTTCCCTATCCAATGCGAGGGGGGTAAGGCTCGTTCATGAAGCACAAATACTAGGTCGTAATTTAAGTCAAATGATGGCAAAGACTCCGTATATTGCTGACAATGTACTTCGATATCTGGGTACTTTAGCGCAAAGTCAGTTAGTAACTGCCCCATGACACGATTAAAAAACTCTGAAGGTACTTTGATATTCAACTTACCTTTTATTTGATACTGGTTATCATACATCAGCTGTTCGACGGCAACTAAAGCATCTACATGGGGACGACAATTTTGATAAAGCAATTTGCCTGCTTCCGTCAAATCCTGCTTTCTTGTTGTTCTAACCAATAATTCACTACCTAACATATTTTCTAATTGCGCCAGCCTTCTACTTACTTTGGATTTAGGTACATTTAAATATGTTGCCGCCTTAGTTATCGAGCCTTGCTCAACAATAGCAACGAAGTATAAATAGTTATCAATTGTTTGAACAATTTGAAAATCAGCCATTTAATTGTCTCATATTTAGAACAATGAGTTTTATTTAACCCAACTTATCAAAACAATGCAAGCTCACTACAATAGCTTTCGATATTAATTCTTAGGAGAAAAAAATGGGTACAGTGCTTGAAATAAGCCAAGAACAATTTAATGAACACGCCATAGATTACCAAGGGAAAGTGTTAGTCGACTTTTATGCACCTTGGTGTGGTCCATGTAAAATGATTGCACCTGTTGTCGAACAAGTGGCAGCAGAACAGCAAGGGGTTAAAGTAATTAAAGTAAATGCAGATGAAGCACCTGAGCTAATGATTCAATACGGTGTAAGAGGCATTCCAACGTTGTTACTGTTTGATAATGGAGAATTAGTCGATCGGAAGGTAGGCGCAGCATCAGTATCACAAGTTACCGAATTTGTAACTCAGTAACTACAAATACCAATTCTTTTAGCTCTCGCTAAGTGACTAAATTTCTAATCTAGTTGGTATTAAAAGCAAGGGCATTACAAAGCCCTTGCTTTTAACTTTATAACGAGTGAATGAAAACAATAGCAATAGCCGTAGGACAAATAAACTTAATGTACCAAGGCCAAATCTTCCAAAAGAAACTGTTTTCTACGTCATCATAACCTTGTTTAATTTCTTCTAATAACTTGCTACGTTGCCAAATCCATCCAGCAAAAACACAGCACAACATGGCAATAATCGGTTGACCATACTGAGTAGACAAAATAGCTACTAAATCAAGCATATAGTCGATATTTACCACAATTGTCACGCTGATGGCTAAAATAGCGAATCCAATCCAGGTCGTCGCTGTTCTGCGTTCAATATTATGGCGCTCTACAGCATAAGAAACAGGACCTTCAAGCATTGAAATTGATGAAGTTAAAGCCGCAACAGACATCAAAACAAAAAATGCAAAACCGACAAACAAGCCAACATTGCCCATACTATCAAACAGTGTTGGTAACACCTTAAAGACTAAAGTTGGGCCTTCAAGTAAGTCGCCATTTTCGGCAAAAATTTGCACGCCTTGCGCTTGCGCTACATACATAGCAGGAATAATTAAAAGGCCGGCTAAGAATGCAATTGATACGTCTATCAAGGTAACCTGGGCACCAATTGACACCATATTTTCCTTTTTGGAAATATAAGAGCCATAGATCACCATAACACTGGTACCTAAAGACAGTGAGAAAAACGCTTGTCCAAGTGCGCTTAATAATAAATTAGGCTCTAAAACTCGAGAAATATCAGGATTTAGGTATGCATTTAATCCTTCTTGTGCACCATCTAATGTCAGCACATAGATAATTAACAACACCAGCAAGCCTATCATCATAGGCATTAAACGCTTCGACCACTTCTCAATACCGTCTTCAACCCCTTTGCGGATAATAATAATGGTTAAAAACATGAATAAAACTGTGAACAATAAATTTCGACCAATTGAAGAGCCAATGACCCATTCAGCAATCCATTCTTGTTTCAACACTATCGCAATGGGTTCAACCGCGTAGGAAATCATCCATCCGGCTAAAATACCGTAAAAGCTTAATATTAAAGAGGCGCAAATCACACCACCAAAACCAACAAAAAACGCAAAGCGCTTTTGAAAAACAGTTCTAGACATCTTTTGTAGCGATGTAACTGCGTTAGCTTGCCCTGAACGACCGATGAGAATTTCTGCCATAAAAGCAGGATATGCTAAGCAAAATGCTAACACTAAATAAACAAGTACAAACGCCGCACCACCGTTACTTGCCGTTTGTGTAGGGAACCCCCAAATATTCCCCAGTCCAACTGCTGAACCAGCAGCAGCCATAATAAAACCAATGCGAGAGCTGAACTCCCCTCTAGAACCTGCCATGTAAACCTTTCTTTTATTTTTATCTTATGGATCTATTGAATGGCATTTAATTTACTTAATCTAAACCAATAAAAACAGTACTTTCCCAAGTTTACTGCAATATAAATTCACGCAAAGTACAATCCTTGTAAACTCATGCGTACCATTTAGTATACAAAACAAACAATTGTTGAAATAAAACTGCGCTTACATAACTCCTCAATACTTTACAGAAGCTTTCTTTATATACCCTATCAATATCAAATTTTCCTTTGATTTTGTCATTACTAATTTATTTATAGTTGAGTAAATCACCCCTTCTATTCTAAAAGGATTGCTATCTCAATTATCCTTAGTTCTAGATGAAATCAAACATATAGACTATTTTTTAATCAAGCAACTTCATAAAAGGTAGTTATATGAACTTAAACTCGATTCGAATTTTGATGACCACAGTTTTCAGCGGCATTATTCTCTTTGTGATCACAGTTATTTTATTTGTCACCAGTATGTATAACGCAATTATTGATGTCGAACATATTGCAGATAACCGTTACAAAGCATATCAACTGGCTGACGAGCTAAGGCAAAGCTCTGACGATTTGACTCGACTGGGCAGAACATACGCGGTTACAGGCGATGAAAAATACGAAAAGATGTATTTGGATGTGCTTGCAATTCGAAATGGCGAAAAATCAAGGCCAGTTGGCTATCATAAAATTTACTGGGATCTTGTGTTAAATTATGGCGATAAGCCAAAACCTGACGGTCCCTCGTCGATACTAATTGATGAAATGAAGGCAATAGGTTTTACCCAGCAAGAGCTAGACTATTTATCACAAGCACAAAAAAACTCAGACGGCTTAGTCGCTCTAGAAGTTGAAGCCATGAATGCTGTTAAAGGAAGATTCAAAGACAGTGCAGGCAACTTTACCATTGTAGGTAAACCAGATTTAAACACGGCAATTCAATTAACTCATGGCGAACAATACCATCGCTACAAAAAAGAGATTATGGAACCCGTAGACGCTTTTTTTACAACCCTAGAAAACAGAACAAAGGAAACCTTTGAAGCCGCCAACAACAAAGTTGAAGCTCTGTTAACTTGGGTAATAATCTTGCTAGCTTTAACCGTAGCATTTAGCATTTTTGGTGTATTTTTAGTCCGCCATCGAATTGTTAAACCCATTGAATTATTAGGGAAAACTTTTGAAGAAATAGGTAAAGAAAATAACTTATCAAAATCTGTCGACGAAAATGGAGCAACGGAAGTAAAAGCTGTGGCAACCATCGTCAACAAAATGTTGAGAAGTTTTAAAAAAACCATCACCAACATTGGAACAGCTGGTGGACAAATGTCTAAAAGCTCCCAAAAAGTAGCAGAGTTTATAAGGCAAAACAAAGCATTAAGTGAGCAGCAAAACTTACGATTAGAAACAATTGCGACGGCGGCAGAACAAATGACTGCGACTTTGAATGAGGTAACGTCAAACACTGTGAGTACTGCTGATTACGCCAATCAGGTAGAACAAGAAGCACAAAAAGGTATTAATGTGATGTCAAATACAAGTCAACAATTTTCAGACTTATCTACCCGGTTTGATGATACCGCCAATATCATTGCGCAGCTAACCGCTCAAAGTGACCAAGTCTCAAATGTTGTCAGTGTTATCCAATCCATTGCCGAACAAACAAACTTACTTGCCCTTAACGCCGCCATAGAAGCAGCTCGAGCTGGCGAACAAGGTCGAGGTTTTGCAGTTGTTGCGGACGAAGTAAGAACTTTAGCGCAACGCACGCAGCAATCTACAGGTGAAATCAGCGAAATAATTAACCAACTTCAAGAGAAAGCTGGCGGAGCTAACACGGCAATTCAACAAAGCCAGCAGCAAGTTGGTTCTACCCAAGAACAAGTATTAATGTCAGCAGAAGTTTTAGAGAGTATTTTTAAGGCGGTAAGTAAAATTAAAGATTTGACGCAAGGGGTAGCTACAGCATCACAAGAGCAGCTCTCTGTTACTGAAGATATAAACAGAAATATCAATGAATTAAGCTCTATTTCACAAGATGCTGTTAATAAAATGACTCAGTTTATGCAGGTCGTAGACATATTAGAATTAACCAGTGAGCAACTTAAGGAAAACTCCAGAGAATTTATTGTTTAGGCAATGCTCAGCAAAGTGCTGTTGGACTAGCGCCTAATGCAAAAAATTGACGTATTCAAAAGCGTGAGTTGCTCCAATGTTCCAAGAGCAACTCAACTTACATTACATGATCAATCTTTAAAATTAGTAAATTGGAAAGATTGCTCTAGCTCAGCTTCTTTAACTAATCGCATGACTGCTTGTAAGTCGTCACGTTTTTTACCTGTAACACGTACTTGCTCACCTTGAATGGCCGCTTGCACCTTCAATTTGCTGTCTTTGATCAATTTGACAACTTTCTTAGCAACAGGCTGTTCGATACCTTCTTTAAAGCTACATTTTGCAGAGCACTTTTTACCAGAAAACTCTGGTTCACCAACACTCATTGCCTGAGGGTCAACATGACGTTTGGTTAATTGATTACGTAAAATATCGACAAGCTGCTTCACTTGGAAGTCACCTTCTGCAGTTACGATTACGTTTGGCTTTTTCCATTCAAAACTAGCGTCAACGCCTCTAAAATCGAAACGAGTACTTAATTCACGAGATGCATTTTCTGCAGCATTTCGCACTTCTTCAACATTAATTTCAGACACTATGTCCATTGAAGGCATGATTTTATTCCTCAGTACGTATAGTTAGCCAAATGATAACAAATAAAATGCTGTCTAAAAATAACCACAACGGGCATTTTTTAATTCTCCAACATGTTATTATGGCGCCAACCATGACTGTTCATATTTAAGTTTGTAAATGAGAAGCCAACACCATTTATTACTATTTCTAGTATTTTTATTACTAGTCATAGGTGTAAGTGTCATGTCGCATGACCTGCAGCGTATTATTTTTAGAGGCACTCAAATAGATTCTATCGGCCATATGGTCGGTTTTTTTGGCTTAACTTGGTTTTTGCACGGTATTCTAAAGTACCCGTTAATACCATTGAGTATTTGTCTTATTTTTTATGCAGCTCTTACTGAAATTGGCCAATGGTACTTAGGTTTTAGAAATCCAGAAATGAGCGATTTTATCGCAGACGTTGTCGGCATTACGGTTTTCATCGCTTTAAAATGGCTAAAAGTCATGTACTTTCCTAAGAGAAGCTGATGAATGTAACCATCGTTGGACAAGGAGCAATAGGCTTACTTTGGTATCACCATTTGTCAAAAATGGATCACCAACTAAATTTGATGTGTTCTGCTCGAGCCAAAAACATCCCTGATGAAATGCACTTTTTTGATATAGAAGGCAAAGCAACAACGAGTAAAATTTTCCAAGCTGACATCGATAGTTTAGCTAGCTCAAACGTCATCATTTTTTGCTTAAAAGCTTACCAAGTTATCCCAGCCCTAGCTCAATACTTACCAGCGATTAATCAGCAAGCCGACATTATCCTATGCCACAATGGCATATTACCCAAGGAACTCTTGATTCCTTGGAATAATACCCATCGTCTTTATCAACTGTTAACCTCACACGGTTGCAAAAAAACAGGTGATTTCGCTATCACTCATACCGGACTTGGTCAAAGCCAATTAGGTAGTATTTATGGTAGCAAGTTGAAAAACGCCAGTAAAAGTGATGCACAACTAACAGCCGAGTTACATCATGCATTACCTGACGTGAGTTGGCACCAAAACATTTCTCATCTACAATGGCTCAAACTCGCGGTAAATTGTGTGATCAACCCAATCACTGCTTTGGAAAATATTGATAACGGTGATATTTTAAAAACTGAATATCAGCAACAAATAAAAACATTGTGTAAAGAAATAGCCACTGTTGCTATTAGTCAACAAATAAACTTAAACCCACAAAAGTTGCTCGAGTTGGTGTATAAGGTAGCCAATAATACCGCAAAAAACTGCTCGTCCATGCGAGCTGATTTAATTCATCAACGCCAAACAGAAAATGAATACATCAATGGCTTTATTTATAGAATGTCACAAGAGCACCATTTGCCGTGCCCTGTGAACAACGCTCTGTACCAGCAAATAGCAGAGCGTGAAAAAATGTTGGGAATTACGGTCGATAAACCTTAACGTTTTTGTAACCGTTTCCAATAAGGTAAAGTGCTTGAAGTTTACTCATTACACCTTGGTCACAATACAAGAAGTATTCTTTACTTTGGTCTAAGTCGCCAAACTGAGTCGCTAATTTGAAGAACGGTAAGTGCTGTACTTCAACACCGTCAATGTCGAGTGGATTTTCGTCTTCTTCTTCAGGACTACGAATGTCTAAAACAATAGCACCTGATTCAATAGCAGCAACTTCTTCCACTGCGTGAATTTCTTCTTCTGACGCTTCTCCTATTTCTTTGATATCAAAGATCCGCGTTTCTTCAATCACTTTATCTAGAATTGAGAAATCAAAATGTTCTTCTTCTGCTTCAACTTTTGACAATATTGCTTTAACTGTCGGTTTTTTGGATATAACACCACAATATTCAGGAATAGTTTTAGCAAAATCTTCTGTACCAATTTTACGCGCAATATCAATAATATCTTGTTTGTCGTATGCAGCCAGTGGACGCAGAATTAATGTATCTGTAACGCGATCTATAACATTTAAATTAGTCACCGTTTGGCTTGATACTTGGCCTAAAGCTTCGCCAGTGACCAAAGCTTGAATACCACGTTTTTCGGCAATTTTGGCTGCAGCACGCATCATCATGCGTTTAAGTACTACGCCCATTTGGCCGTTATCAATCTTTTCTAGTATTTCGGCAACTACCGGCTCAAAATCTACTGCAAAAAATTTAACACGGTGTGAAGCACCAAATTTATTCCATAAATAATAGCTAACTTCTTTAACGCCAACTTCATGTGCTGAACCGCCTAAATTAAAGAAGCAAAAATGTGTTCTTGCACCCTTTTTGATCATTTGGAAGCTAGAAACACCCGAGTCAAAACCACCTGACATTAAAGACAGAACATCTTCTTGTGTCGCAATTGGGAAGCCGCCTAACCCCTTATAGCGCTCTGTAACAATAAACAGGTCGTTACGTTTGATTTCAAGATGAATAGTCACATCAGGATTTTTTAATTTTACACGCGCAGACTCAACCGCTTGGTTTAAGCCACCACCAACATATTGCTCAACTTGCAATGAAGAAAACTCATGCTCACCGGTACGTTTTACGCGAACACAGAATGTTTTATTTTCAATATGTTTAGCATGAACCGCCAAGGTTTTTTCATAGATGTCATGCAAGTCAGTAAAATCTCGCTGTTGCACTTCGATAATCATAGCAACGCCTGGAATACACTGTAACGTCTCAACAAGCGCTAAACGGTTTTCTTCGCTGTTATTTTTTGAGTTTACTTCAATACTGTCCCAATTAATGCGCGAAGTCACTTGTTCATCGACTCTACGCAAAACGTTTTTGATATTAGATTCAAGGATCTTAGTAAAACGCTTTCGCACTGGGCGGCTTTTGATGGCAATTTCTGCCTGAAGCTTGATGATAAATCTCATAACAACATACCTAGAAAAAATGAGCCGCGGATTATACCCTATGATAATTAACAGTGCGAAATAAAAAAGGAACATTATTTGTTCCTTTTTTATGCAATCTCGCTATGGATTAAATTTAGCTGACCAAATCTTAGCTATTGGCCGTTGTTTATAATCGAGTATGGCTCCGTTTCTTTAGCTTTACCTTGATTAATCGAGATTTCAACTCGGCGGTTTCGCCTTCTATTTAGCGCATTATTATTTGGCACTAGAGGTTTTGCGTCGGCATGCCCTGCTACAGTCATTCGAGAGGAATCAAAATTTTCTACTTTAACTAGTTCATGAGCAATCGCCACTGCACGTTTGCTTGATAAATCCCAATTGGAACTAAACAGCTCTGACGATATTCCTTGGTTATCCGTATGGCCTGAAACCATAATTTCACCTGGCACGGTATTGAGCAACTCACCAATTTCTTTAATTATTGGTCGAAACTTAGGTTGTAAAAACGCAGAGCCCGAAGGGAAAGAACCGTTTTCTCGAATTCGAATAGTGATCTGTTGGCCTAACTGTTCAAGCTCAATCGCACCATCTTGAATTTGCTGTTCTAGCTGATCAGCAATTTTTTTCACCAATTCATTTACTTGTTCTTGTGATGCTTGCTCTAGCTCATCACTGGCCTTTTGTCTTGCCTGTGCTGACATCTCATCAGCCGTACTTTGTGATTGGCCGCCACGTTCTGTACCACGTTGCTCCTGTCGACCACCTGCTGATGTTTCATCGCCTGCTTGAAACTCTAACATTTGCTGAGTCATTTCAACCGTTTGTTGCTGTATAACTTCAATCGGCGTTGGCTCCGGTTTACCCGGTCTAAACTCTTGTGCAATGATACTGGTGCCTTTTGGAATATCTTTGACTTCAATTTTATTTTGCACACCAAAAGCAAACTTCATTGAACCTGCTATTTGCTTAAATTTAAGTACGTCCATTTCCGAAAAAGATAACAGTAATACGAAAAAACACATTAACAATGACATTAGATCGGCAAACGTACCCATCCACGGCGGTAACCCTGGAGGGGGGCACTTACACTCTGGAGGATTAGCCATAAATTACCTCGTCACTCTTCTGTTGTATTAATTGCGCGTTTACTTTCCGCTAGATAGTTTTTCAGTAGGCCTTCAATAACACGCGGGTTTTGCCCATCTTGAATACCTAAAACGGCATCTAAAATCAGTTCTTGGTTTAGCTTTTCTTCTGCCATTCTAAGTTTTAGTTTATTGGCAATTGGTATAGCTACAACGTTGGCTAAGAAGGCACCATATAACGTTGTTAATAGTGCTACCGCCATGGCTGGACCTATCGCTTTCGGGTCATCCATATTTGATAACATCGCAACCAGACCAATCAAGGTACCAATCATACCCATAGCAGGCGCAACATCGGCCAATGCCGTTAACATGCCAATGCCTGTTTCATGACGCTCGGTTGTTAAATTAATATCTTTTTGTAGCGTGCCTCGTACAACGTCAGCATCATGACCATCCACTAACATATCAACACCTTTTTGCATAAAGGAGTTGGATATCTCAGCTTCTTCAAGCGCCAAAAAGCCACCTTTACGAGCAGCATCAGCCATTTCCACTGACTTTTCAATTAACTCTTCTGGCTTTTCAAGCTTGAACATAAAAGCCTTACCCATAATTTTGCCAATACCAAAAAATTGTCCTAGGTTGTAATTGGCTAAAACCACAAATAAAGAGCCACAAAATACAATTAGAATTGACTGGGTATCAACAAACATGCTGATATCGCCCCCTAAGATCATGGCCATTACCACGAAGCCAATGGCACCTAAAATTCCTAGTAGCGTAGCTAAATCCACTCAAGCCTCCGAAATATACTTTGCTAAATTGAGAGCGCTATACCGATGATAACCTAAGGGCTAAAAATTGCGAATGCATTATCGATATTTTGTTATTCATATTTATACATGTATTATCGCCCATATTGTCAATAACTTAACTATTTTCCTTGTTTATTTTTGATTCCTGTCAAATTCCTCAAAAGTTGACCAATTAAGCCTGCTCATGTACCTTGCGCCTATTATTGTAATTACCTGATAAAAGTACGTTCAATGGCACGCAAAAAAATCGAAAATTTAAGCTTTGAAGAGGCTTTAGTTGAATTGGAGTCAATAGTAGATAGTTTAGAAAAAGGTGATTTGAACCTAGAAGACTCGATGACGCTATTTGAACGTGGTTTATCATTGAGTCAAATTAGCCAAGTCAAACTTAAAGATGCTGAGCAAAAAGTGCAAATTTTGATGCAACGTCACCAAGATTCATCATTAGCAGATTTTCAGCCAGAAGAGACGGAATAACGTGCCGACACTCGAAAACCTACAAGATTACCAACAACGCATTGACCAATATTTAGAAAGTGCGCTGAAAAAATTACCAATCAATGATGCCAAATTACATGAAGCAATGCGTTATGGCTTATTAATTGGTGGTAAACGTATGCGCCCTTATTTGACCTACATCACGGGTCAAGCACTTGGGGCAAATATTGAAGATTTAGACGGTGTCGCCGCTGCAATTGAATGTATACATGCTTATTCTTTGCTACACGACGATTTACCCGCCATGGATGACGATGATTTGCGTCGAGGAAAGCCAACCTGCCACAGAGCATTTGACGAAGCAACGGCCATTTTAGCTGGCGATAGTTTACAAACCTTAGCTTTTGATATTCTAGCAAATCACCCATTAAGCCCAGCAATTGATACTAAACGTATCTCGCTTATTCAACAATTAGTTGGTGCAGCAGGTTACCAAGGAATGTGTGGTGGGCAAGCGCTGGATTTAGCAGCAACAGATAAAAGCATTTCTTTAGCAGAACTAGAAACGCTGCATTCATTAAAAACAGGTGCTTTACTTCGAGCTTCCGTGCTTATGGCAGCTGAGTGCGCGACTTCAGTGAGTGCAGAAGACAAAAATGCCTTAGAGCAGTACGCCCACAATATTGGTTTAGCCTATCAAGTGCGTGATGATATTATCGACATTATTTCCACCGATGAAGAGCTAGGTAAACCAGCAGGTTCAGACCTAGAAGCCAACAAAAGTACCTACCCGGCATTGTTAGGCTTAGAAGGCGCACAACAAAAAGCTGACGACTTGTTTCAACAATCACTTCAAGCTTTGAGCAGATTGCCTTACAATACGCAGAATTTATCTGACTTTGCGACTTTTATTATTCAACGAACACACTAGTTCGTTTTAGAATGTAATTATTATGACTATAAATCTAAACGATTACCCCTTACTGTCTAACATCAATTCTCCTGACGATCTGCGTCAACTCAATCGAGATCAGTTGCCAAATGCAAGTGATGAGTTACGTCGCTATTTATTAAATTCTGTCAGTAAGAGCAGTGGTCACTTTGCCTCAGGACTAGGCACAATAGAATTAACAGTCGCCCTACATTATGTGTACAACACACCTTTTGACCATTTAATCTGGGATGTTGGTCATCAGGCTTATCCACATAAAATCTTGACAGGTCGACGAGATCAACTTCACACAATCCGTCAGAAGGATGGCTTACACCCTTTTCCATGGCGAGAAGAAAGTGAATACGACGTGTTAAGTGTTGGTCACTCAAGTACGTCAATTTCTGCGGCTTTAGGATTGGCAGTTGCTGCAGAAAAAGAAGGAAAAAATCGTAAAGTTGTTGCTGTTATTGGTGATGGTGCGATGACAGCAGGTATGGCATTTGAAGCGTTAAACCATGCAGGTGATATCCATAAAGACATGTTAGTCATTTTAAATGACAATGAAATGTCGATTTCTGAAAATGTCGGCGCATTAAATAATCATTTAGCAAAACTATTGTCTGGCAGCTTTTATACAGGCTTCAGAGAAGGTAGTAAGCGCTTACTAAATAACATTCCACCAATCAAAGAATTAGCAAGCCGAGCGGAAGAGCATTTAAAAGGCATGGTGGTACCTAGTACTTTCTTTGAAGAATTAGGTTTTAATTATATTGGCCCTATTGATGGTCATGACGTTAACGGGTTAGTAGAAACTATTACTAACATGCGCAACTTAAAAGGCCCTCAAATACTGCATATTGCCACGAAAAAAGGCAAAGGCTATGAAGCGGCAGAGCAAGACCCAATTAAGTATCATGCAGTACCTAAATTTAACCCGTCTGATACCAGCCTACCGAAAAGTGCGCCAAGTCTACCTACGTATTCAAAAATCTTTGGTGATTGGCTGTGCGATATGGCTCAAACCGATGATAAACTTGCTGCCATTACTCCGGCGATGCGCGAAGGCTCAGGCATGGTTGAATTTAGCCAACGTTTTCCTGAAAAATACTATGATGTGGCCATTGCTGAACAACATGCAGTAACGTTTGCGGCGGGCTTAGCGATTGGTGGCCACAATGCCGTTGTTGCTATCTATTCAAGCTTTTTACAACGTGGTTACGATCAGCTCATTCACGATATTGCTATTCAAAACTTACCGGTATTATTTGCAATAGACCGTGCAGGTATTGTTGGCGCTGATGGTCCTACACACCAAGGTGCATTTGATTTAAGTTTTATGCGCTGCATTCCAAACTTAGTGATCATGGCTCCTTCAGATGAACGTGAATGTCGTTTAATGTTAAGCACAGGTCACAAGTTAGATAAGCCAGCAGCGGTTCGTTATCCAAGAGGTAATGGTATTGGTGTTGAATTGCCAGAAATAAACGAAACGCTTGAAGTAGGCAAAGCAAACCTGATCACTAAAGGTGAAAAAATTGCCCTACTGAACTTTGGCACTATGTTAGGCGAAGCCAAACAAGTTGCAGAAAACCTCAATGCAACACTGGTTGATATGCGATTTGTTAAACCACTTGATGAAACACTAGTTATCGAATTGGCCACGTCACACGATGTGCTCGTTACCATTGAAGACAATGCTATTGCAGGCGGTGCAGGTTCTGGTGTAAATGAATTTTTATTAAGCCAAGGTAAAGCGATAAAAGTGCTAAACATTGGCTTACCTGACCAGTTTATTAAACACGGCACGCAGGCAGAAATTCACCAAGAACTAGGCTTAGACGCACAGGGCATGACAGCAAAAATTCAACAGTTTGTTGGCTAATGTACTAAGTTAACGATTAAAAGCGGCTAAATAGCCGCTTTTTTATTAATATCAAACAAATAAGTTTATAAAATTATTAATAATTAGTGTTTGTAAAATTTTTAACAGCACTAGACAAGCTAACCCGTGTCGCGATATAAAGGAATGAAACAACAATAAGAGCATACGGTTATGCGTGAATTAATCCTTTGTTTAGCTTTAATTTTTAGCTGCTTTTCATTTGCCGACATTGGCGAAAATACAAACTCAAATATACGAGAAATCCATAAAAAATTTACCGATGGAACGCTCAACAGTGAACAGTTGGTCAGCTTTTATTTAAAACGCATTGAACAACTCGACCGTAATGGCTTAAAGCTAAACTCAGTTTCACAATTAAACCCACACGCACTTGAACAAGCCAAAGCTTTAGATAAAAGGTTTGTAAAGGAAGGATTAACAGGTCCTCTGCACGGAATTCCAGTATTGTTGAAAGACAATATTGATACTGTCGATGATATGTCAAACAGTGCTGGTTCTCTTGCTCTTGCTAAGCATTTTCCAAAAGATGATGCATTTTTAGTTAAACGTTTAAAAGCCGCGGGCGCTATCATTATAGGAAAAACCAATTTAAGCGAATGGGCTAATTTTCGTTCTACCGCATCATCATCGGGTTGGAGCTCAATGTATGGACAAACCAAAAACCCCCATGATTTAACACGCAGTCCCTGTGGTTCGAGCTCAGGTTCTGGTGCAGCCATTGCAGCTAACCTTGCCGTTATTGCTGTAGGCACTGAAACTGACGGCTCTGTCACATGTCCATCAGCCGTAAACGGCATTATTGGAATTAAACCTACGCTAGGTACGGTAAGCAGAGATGGTATTATTCCAATAGCTCACAGCCAAGATACTGCAGGTCCGATGGCAAGAACTGTAACTGATGCCGTTATATTACTGTCTGCCAGTATTGGTTACGACAGTGAAGATCCTAGCGCTATTAAGACCAATAGTAAGCTCATCGAACACCTTAAATTAGACGGTTTAAAAGGTAAACGTATCGGCGTAGTTCGTAATTTAACAGGCTACCATAACGCTACAGATCAGGTTTTTGAACAGGCATTAACCACGTTAAAACAGCAAGGTGCAACAATTGTTGATGACTTGGCGTTTTCAGAGAAAGATAACTGGGGTGGTGCCGAATTTGAAGTGTTGTTATTTGAATTTAAACACGGGTTAAATCAATACCTTGCCGACACCGACAGCAGTTTACCCAAAACGCTAAGTGATGTTATCGCGTTTAACAAACAACACGCTGATAAAGTAATGCCGTATTTCAAACAAGAAATCATGCTAATGGCGCAAAGCAAAGGTAGCTTAACCTCCGACAGTTACCTTAATTCACTAAAAAAAGCTAAAGCTGCAGCCCAGCAACAAGGCATAGATAAACTACTTGCTGACAACAAACTTGATTTGTTGATAGCACCGACAACAGGCCCTGCTTGGAAAATAGACAAAATTACAGGAGATCATTATCTAGGTGCAGCTTCTAGCGCAGCGGCAATTGCCGGTTACCCTCATATCACCGTACCTATGGGGTTTGTACATCATTTGCCAGTAGGTTTGTCCTTTTTTGCAGGTAAACTAAGTGAACCCACATTAATTGAAGCGGCGTTTGCTTTTGAACAAGCCACACTGCAACGTAAAACACCCAAGGCGATAAAAACAGAAATGCACTAAAACTGCATGACATTAACAGCTGAGATATAGTGGTTTTATAATTTGAATATTTGGCGGTACGCGTTTGTATTAGTACTTATTCTGAGTAGTTGGTCTATTCAGGCCAAGGACACTATTTATTGGCGGGTTATCGATTGGCCACCGTTTTACATTACTCATGGACAAGATCAAGGCCAAGGCATTTACGATGGTTTAATCGATCAAATGATTGCTGCCATGCCTGAGTATCACCATAAAAAAGTAGTGATGAACACACAACGAAAACTTATCGAGTTGAAAAAGGGCTCTAAGGTTTGCACCCCATCAGCGCTGGCAAATACTCCCGCCTTGCTATCAACGGCAAATAGTTTTTTATTGCCACATAGGCTGATTTACCACAGCTATGATTATCCTTCGTTTAAACACCTTGAAAAAGTGTCACTAAATCAGTTACTCAGTAGAGCCGACTTTAAACTGGGGATAGCCTCATTAAGATACCCAAATGCGATTAATGCCGTTTTAGCCAATCATACTGAAAATAAAAACATAACCGTGCAAAACAATTACAACAGTTTGATAAAGATGTTTTTTCGAAAACGTTTTGATGGGCTAATTGAATACCCTCCGGTAATTAACTATTCAAAAAAACAGCTCAATTTGAATATAAAAACAAGTAGTTTACAGCTACAGGAAATATCATCCCAAGATTACCTTACGGTACATTTTGCTTGCCCCAATAACGAATGGGGTAAAACAGTGATAGATAAAATAAACCAGGTGTTATTAGAGGAAACGTTTAGAGCCAACTATCTCGAACAACGATTACATTGGTATGATGAGCAAGACCAAAAAATCTTAAAGTACTTTTATCAACGCGATTATTTAAAAGATAAACACAGGTCTACAATTTCTCAGACAGCTAGTCCATAAAAAATAATCGTTTTGCTGAGTATGTTTTTTAAGTTAAGTTTTTTTCAGTTACTATTCGGTGAGCTTAACCCCAAACATAGATAGATTGGTCTTTTCATTAAAATTCAGACATATAATTGCCACCTTCACTGATGCTCTTACCGCCAAACTGAGCAAATCAAGCAGCAAAAACAATCCCAATTAACTTTTAGAAATATACCATCGCTTAATCAATATTCCCCAATTTATAAGGATATTTAGAGGTCTCCTGTGTCATGGTCAGTTTTGAAAAAAAATTGGCTTACTCAATTTAATTACAAAATAATGAAGAAAAAATCATGAGAGAGCACTAATAGCAATATTTACCTTTATTGTTAGGAAACGCCATGAAAAACACTGTCAAAAAAATCACATCACCACTATTTTTTTATAGCTTGGTCGTGTTTTTTTCTACCTTCAACCAGCACCTTTTTGCAAATAATTTAGACTTTTCTTCACTAGATCAATTAATCAAAAATGAAATAGCAGATAAACACTTTAAAGGCATAGTGCTAGTAAAACAAAATGATAAAATTTTGTATAGCAAGGTTACTCAAGGGCCAAGCTTAGTGAGAGCAGAAAACAAAGATGAACATACTCCCTACCCTATCGCTTCCCTTACAAAACAAATGACAGCGGTCGCAACTTTACGCTTAATAGAACGAGGTAAATTAGCATTTACGCAAAAGCTTTGTCTCTTTTTGAAAGAATGCCCATCTTCTTGGCAAGACATCACGATTAAACAACTGTTAACACATAGCTCAGGTATCGCTGATTACACTCAACACAAAAGCTTTAATAACATTAAAAACCAAGATCTTAGCCAAGACTCAATGCTAAACATTATGCAATCGACACCATTGGTTTTTGTATCAGGAAAGAAAGCATCATATAGCAACAGCAACTATTATTTACTTGGTTTAATAATCGAAAAAGCAGCTTCAACTAGCTTAAAAAAGATATTTACTTCACTATTTGCCCATGCACAAATGAGCAATGCAAGTCTAACTTGTAGCCACATCCCCAGGGGACATAAAGCGAATAACACTCCATTAACCCAATCTGACTATGTTTCTGCTTCAGTATCTTGGGCTGCAGGTGGAGTCTGTGCCTCCGCACGTGATTTACTGAGTTGGAATAGTAGTTTGTATAATCATAAACTACTTACAAAGAAAAGCATGGCAATACTGACAAACACCGAAATGGGTTTTGCTATGGGGTTATTTATTGATGATATTAATAATAAAACTAAGCTCATCCATCACTCTGGTCGCATTGATGGCTTTAGCTCAGAATTAGGATTTATCCCACAGCAGCAACTTTCTTATGTTGTGTTGGCAAATGTAGAATCAACAAGCGCAGCTTTGATAAAGCAACATATTGTTGGCTTATTTGAAACGAAAACGACAAACCATCATGTTTTAACTAAACTTACCGGTTTATTTCAAATGGAACGTAAGGGTATAAATACAAAAATTACGCTGTTAAACAACACTTTATATGGGCAATTTCCAGGTATGCCGCCAACACCTTTAATTAAGGATGAAAATGGATTTCAGGCGAAAAACCTCCCAATAAAGATAAAATTCGAAAATGATGAATACGGTGAAGTAAAAACCATTCGTGTAAATTTTAATGGCAGAATAATTCGAGGTAAAAAAATAGCAGAAATTCCCGTAAAAATACCTGCCAGCGTATCAATTGAGGATCTAAATAAACTTATTGGTCGTTATAAAGTGAACGATTCATTTATTGTTGAAATTTCAATAAAAAATAATGCGTTGTATGCACAAGTACAAGGGCAAGAAGGTTTGGCTCTAGAGGCTGAATCACGCCAAACATTTTTCAATGCAGCTATAGACCTTGTCGTAAAATTTGAAAGCAATCAAAAAAGTATCATTGATCGCTTAATTATTTTACAAGGACCTATTAAAAAAGTGGCAAAAAAAATGAAAGTATCTGAGTAATAAAGCACTAACAGAAAAAGTATTGGAGGATCTATGAATAACTGCAATCAAATTCGCAAGCTTTATCACAAATACGAGGCTCTCAGTGTGGAAGAGTCAACAGCTTTAACTGAACATATTGAAACATGTCAGCTTTGCCAAGATTACATCGCTCAGCTCCCAGTAACCAAAAATAAAATGCAAAACATGAATAAAACAACAACAATTAACAAAACTACGGTTATTGCTCTAGCTCAACAACATAAACGGCAAAAGATCTTGCGAATGTTTATTGCAGCATTTGGGGCTTTATCCAGTATTGGTGCCATTATATGGTTTGATAGCCAACAGACTTTAACAAGCGTAGGCGCATTAGTGTTAGCCATGTGGGCGATGACTTCTGTAATTTATTTTGTCGTTTTAAACCGACAAGTTAGTGACGATTTCAAAAACCAAGACGGCAACCAAAATTTATTTGCCAACTGGCAAAAAGATCTCAAGTTAAAGATAAATATCATTCGATATGTCGCGCCTTTTGCCTTAGTACAGTTTTTAGTACTGATCGCCATTATTTTATTTAAAGGCGCTATCTATACCAATGGTTTAGTCATTGTTTTTGCCATTTCACTAACATTAACCCTTTATATTCTCTATCAATTTTATTTCTCCTTACCAAACATGCGTAAAGAATTACAAATGATTGAACAGGAATAACTGAATGTTTAAGTGGTTAAGAAATGCCTCATCAAAACAGAATAAATATCAATTTGAACAAGTATTTGATGAAAATAAAGATTATGTATATCGGCTTGCTTTAAGCATTAGCGCAAATCCGGCAGACGCTGATGACATTACTCAGGAAGTTTTTGTTGCTGTCTATCAAGGGTTAGCCAAATTCAAAGGGAATTGTCATATACGCACTTGGCTATATCGCATCACGATTCGAATATCAGGTAAGCACTTGAGTAAGCGTCAGATGACACATAACCAAGCTGATGTCATTGAACTCGTTGCACCTGAAAATCATGCGTACAAAGAACAATGGCAACAATTATTATCTGCTATGCATCAACTGCCATTAATGCAACGAACAGTGATTAGTTTAGTGATAATCGAAGGGCTATCGCATCAAGAAGCGGCAGAAGTTCTTGGCATTCCTTCTGGTACGGTAGGCTCTCGATTACATAAAGCAAAAAATGCATTAATAAATTTGATCGAAAAAAAACGCGCTTACTAGCGCGTTTTTTGTAATTCATTCTGTTACTCGTTGATATATTCAACCACTTCTAAGCCAAAGCCAGATAGTGAATGATATTTTACTTGCGAGCTTAATAAGCGCATTTTACCAACGCCTAAATTAGCTAAGATTTGTGAACCAACCCCTACATTACGTGAACCAATGTGGCGTTTTACTTCTTTAACTTCTTCACCAGCATCTAATTTAGCGTATTTTTCTACTTGTGCTATTAATTCGTCCGGCGATTCATGTTTTCCAAGTAACACTAAAACACCACCTTCTTTGCCGATACGCTCTAAGGCATTGCCAATAGGCCATTTGTTAACACTTTCACGTTGACTGAACAGCAAATCTCTAAAGGTATTTTCCAGATGCACACGTACTAAGGTTGGCTGATCGTGGTTAATATCGCCTTTCGTTAAGGCAAAATGCGCTTGGCCATCAATCGTATCCTTAAATACCGTTAAGTCAAATTCGCCAAACGCTGTTGGTAACTTGCACTGTGATACCCGCTCAATTGTGGTTTCATTAGCATTACGATATTCGATAAGATCGGCAATCGTCCCCATCTTAATACCATGTTGTTGCGCGATAACTTCAAGATCAGGACGACGCGCCATGGTGCCGTCTTCATTTAATATTTCGACAATCACTGACGCAGGCTCAAGACCAGCTAGCCTTGCTAAATCAACTCCCGCTTCAGTGTGACCTGCACGGTTTAGTACTCCACCATCCTTTGCCATTAAAGGAAAAATATGACCAGGCTGAACAATCGAATGTTGATTTGCGTCTTTTCCAACAGCAGCAAGTACGGTTGTTGCACGATCAGCTGCAGAAATGCCCGTTGTTACCCCTTCAGCGGCTTCAATCGACACGGTAAAGTTAGTTGAAAACTGAGCGTCGTTTTTAGTGACCATCAATGGTAAATTTAGTTTTTTACAACGTTCAATGGTCATTGGCATACAAATTAAGCCTCGGCCATGTGTTGCCATAAAGTTGATCGCCTCTGGCGTCACCAACTCGGCTGCCATGATAAAGTCGCCTTCATTTTCACGATCTTCATCATCCATCAAGATAACCATTTTACCTTGCTTTATATCTTCAATAAGCTCCTGAGGAGTATTTAACTTCATGACAGCCTCTTAATATTTAATAAAACCACTTTGACGCAGTAAATCTTCTGTAACACCAGAAGGCGACGCTTCTGGTTGATGTTTTTTCAGTAATAATCGTTCGATGTAACGTGCCATTACATCCACTTCTACGTTGACCTTAGTACCCACTTGATATGATGGCATAATCGTTTTTTCTGCCGTATGTGGCACTATGGTTAATCTAAACCTATCTTCTGTAAGGCTATTGACGGTTAAGCTAATACCATCAATCGTAATTGAGCCTTTCTCTGCGATATAAGGTGCAATATCGTCGTTCATACTAAGCCAATAGTCAGTACTATTACCCGATTGTTTTATCTCAACAATTTCGCTTACAGCATCAACATGGCCCGATACAATATGCCCACCAAAACGCGTGGTTGGCAACATGGCTTTTTCTAGATTTACCGCTTGATTAGCTTGATAGTGTGCAAAGCCGGTTCTTGATAACGTTTCCGTTGAAACATCGGCAGTAAAACTTGATTGATCAAAGGCGACAACCGTTAGGCAAATACCATTGGTGGCAATGGAATCGCCTAACTTAACATCACGCATATCTAATCCATTGGTATCAAGCGTGATCCTCGCTCCCTGCGCATTGATTTGCAGTTGTTTAATTTTACCAACAGCTTCGATAATACCTGTGAACATAAAAATCTCTTTTAATTAATGAGTTGGGCGACAGTTTTAATATCTCCACCCACCATACTGATGTTAGTAATTTTTAGCTGTTTTGCCTGCTTGAGTTGCTCAACATCAGTGAACATCACTAAGCCTTGTGCATTGTCACCCAGTAACTTTGGCGCCTGATACAAAATCAATTCATCCACTAAGTGCTGTTCGATAAATGCTCCTGCCAATCGACGACCAGATTCGATCAACACGTCATTAATCCCCTGTTGGCCTAATGCAAATAGTACTGCATCTAGTTTCAGTTGATTGCTTTGTGGGCAAAGTGCTACTTCAATGTGCTGAACAAAATGAGGCCATTGGTGACGATTTTCAACCTTAGCAGTCATAATAATAATAGGAGAGGATTCGCTAAACAGTGCTAAATCTGGTGTTAATCGGTTTTTTGAATCAATGATGACACGAACAGGTTGGCGAATCTCTGATTCAGCATAGTCGTTTTTTAATTCGCCAAGTTCTTGCCAACGAACCGTCATACGGGCGTTGTCAGTGATAATAGAATCGGCACCACTGATAATAGCGCAGCTTTGAGCTCGATAGCGCTGCACATCTTGTCTTGCTGCTTTCCCCGTTATCCATTGGCTTTCACCACTAGCCATCGCGGTTTTACCATCTAAGCTTGCGGCCAATTTACAGCGTACATAAGGGCGCTTGTGCTGCATTAAGGTTAAAAAACCAGGATTTAAAGCTCTGGCCTCTTGTTCTAATAAGCCCGAGGCCACTTCAATTCCTGCTTGTTCTAACATGCTTAAGCCACGCCCAGAAACCTGAGGGTTAGGATCAACCATGGCGGCAACAACACGTGAAACCCCTGCATTAATCAAACCTTGAGCACAGGGTGGTGTGCGGCCAAAGTGAGAACAAGGTTCAAGGGTTACATAAGCTGTAGCGCCTTGCGTTTTATCGCCTGCTTGTGCAATAGCGTTTACTTCAGCATGGCCTTGGCCAGCTTTAACATGCCAACCTTCCCCTACGATCACCTCGTCTTTGACGATGACGCAGCCCACTCTTGGATTGGGAGATGTGGTGTACCAAGCGCGCTTTGCTAAATGAATCGCGCGGCTCATGTAATGATGATCCTTAGAAGTAAAAAGTCTCATAATTAATCGTCATTACCTAAACGAGCAATTTCTTCACCAAACTCTCTAATATCTTCAAATGAGCGATAGACTGAAGCAAAACGCACATAAGCAACTTTATCGAGCTTTTTGAGCTGCTCCATCATGATATTACCGAGCATTTCACTAGAGACTTCCCGCTCACCTGTTGCTCGAAGTTCTGATTTTAGCCGGTTAATTGCTTTTTCTGTCTGCTCAACACTCACTGGACGTTTTTCTAATGCGCGCATTAATCCTGAGCGCAATTTGTCTTCATTAAAAGGTTCACGCGAACCATCTCGCTTAATTATGCGTGGCATAACAAGCTCAGCAGTTTCAAAAGTGGTGAATCTTTCTTGGCAAACGCTACAGGCGCGTCGACGTCTGATCTGGTGACCGTCAGCAACTAATCGCGAATCAATAACTTTAGTATCTGTTGCTGTACAAAATGGACAGTACATACACATTCCGCAAGGTGAAAAGTGCCGTTATTTTAACGGAATTTAACCGCTGAAGTAATAGCAATAAAAAAAAACCCGATGTAATCATCGGGTTTTTAAGATCAGTTTAGTTAAATTCAGTGATTAGGCGTATACAGGGAAACGTGCACAAATCTCTTTAACTTTTTCTTGAACAGCTGTAATTACGGCTTCGTTCTCAATATCATCAAGAATGTCACAAATCCAGCCAGTTAACTGCTTAGTTTCTTCAACACCAAATCCACGACGTGTGATTGCAGGTGTACCTAAACGAAGACCAGAAGTAACAAATGGTGAACGAGGGTCGTTTGGTACTGAGTTCTTGTTCACAGTGATATGTGCACGACCTAATGCTGCATCAGCATCTTTACCAGTAATGTCTTTGTCGATTAAATCTAACAATAACAAGTGGTTTTCAGTGCCATTTGAAACAACTTTGTAGCCACGCTCTTGAAGCACAGCAACCATGGCTTTAGCGTTATCTAACACTTTTTGTTGATAGTCTTTGAACTCTGGCTCTAAAGCTTCTTTAAAAGCAACTGCTTTAGCAGCAATGACATGCATTAAAGGACCACCTTGACCACCTGGGAATACCGCAGAGTTTAACTTTTTGTAAATCTCTTCATCGCCACAGCCTGAAACAATCAAACCACCACGAGGACCCGCTAAGGTTTTATGTGTTGTTGTTGTCACTACGTGTGCATGAGGTACAGGGTTTGGATACAAACCTGCTGCAACTAAACCTGCAACGTGCGCCATATCTACCATAAAGTAAGCGCCAATGCTGTCCGCAATTTTACGCATGCGTTCCCAATCAACAACGCCAGAGAATGCAGAGAAACCACCAATGATCATTTCTGGTTTGTGTTCATTTGCTAAACGTTCAATTTCTGCATAATCGATATCACCTGTTTCAGGATCAAGACCATATTGAATCGCTTCATATGACTTACCAGAAAAGTTCACGTGTGCACCATGAGTTAAGTGACCACCATGAGCTAGGCTCATACCTAGTACTTTACCGCCTGGTGAAACTAATGCTTGGAATACTGCCGCGTTAGCTTGTGAACCCGCGTGTGGTTGAACATTAGCATAGTCTGCACCAAATAAAGCTTTTGCACGTTCGATTGCAAGCGCTTCTGCTTTATCAACAAATTCACAACCACCATAATAACGCTTACCTGGGTAACCTTCAGCGTATTTGTTTGTTAATTGAGAGCCTTGGGCTTCCAATACACGTGGGCTACAGTAGTTTTCAGAAGCAATAAGTTCAATGTGTTCTTCTTGACGAAGTGTTTCATCTGTCATTGATTGCCATAATTCTGGATCAAAGTCAGCAATATTCATATCACGAGTCAGCATGTTTATACCTCAGTTTCTCAGCCCAACGGTAAATATAGGAACTGGAAGTTAGTTCAAGTTAATTGCCGCATATTTTGCCTTATTCGCCATCATATGTATATGCAAAAACACCATGCAATTATCTCAATTTGCAATGAAATATATCGATAATATGTCGTGCAATATGCGGTAAAAGTTTTCTTTTGCGAGATCAAATTCGCTTGGAATTTAATATATCGAATAAAAAACCAAAGAACAATAGATAATATTCAGGTATTAACCAGTTTACTCGAATTAAATTTAATAAACTGGTTAATTTGCTGATTAATTTTTGGTTTTATCAAGAAGGGAGTCGAGTTCTTTTTGACGTTTCACACCAAATGCATGAGTAATAACATAAATAACTAAAATAAATAGATTAAGGATAATAAACCCTTTTACTGGCGACTTTTCGGCTTCGGTTGCTACTTCATATAAATGGTAATTTGCCAGAACAGCAAATGGTAAGCACGACCACTTGGTTAGTTTGATGTAATTAAGTGATGAGTAGTAACCTTCAATAGCATTGTTAATCGCCATATCTGGAGTGTCGTCAATATTACCCCAGGCTTTTTGACGAATTTTATATTCAAAATAACAAAAGATAATAGAAATGACAGTACCAAAGCCTAAGTAGTTTACTAAAGGTCGTTCCCAGTTACCCCACAACCAGCCATATAACCAACTATATAACAAACCAACAGTAGCTAAGATATTACTGCCAAACAGTAATTTTGCTTTAATAGTTCGACGTTTGGTTTGTTTCAATAACGCGTTTACATCTGTATGTTCAACCGGTTGATCTTGCCAGTCTTGTGTCAACGCAGCCCACTGCTCATCAATAGCACTGGTATCAATATCGTCGTTTAGCTCGTCAACAGTGGAATTAATGTTCATTAAATCGTTGTCTTTATCCACGTTTTTATCTTTTCGAGTATTCATTACGCTGCCCCCAGCAACTGACTCAGCGCGGCTTTAGAGCGCTTTAACCTAACACCAACCAAATTTGTCGTTATTGATAATACATCGGCAATCTCTTGGTAACTCATACCTTCAAGTGCCAGAGTGATGACTTGTTGATGCTCTAACTTAAGCTGTCGAATTGCTTTTGCTAATTTTTTTTGGCGCTGCTCTTTATCCAACGATTGAAAAGGCGTTGGCTCGCTGTTATCTCGTTCGGCGTCTTGATCTACATTAGTTAAATCTTGATCAGCCTTTATAGTTCTTACGGCTTTGGCAACATGCGTCGCCAAAACGTTGTGTGCGATACGTGCAACAAAAGTTTTTACTGACGAGTCATTTCGAAACTTAGGAAGTGCTCGCCATATATTTAGAGCAACTTCCTGATATAACTCATCCTGAATTGCCGGTTTTGCTTCAAAACCAGTAATGATATGACGCAACAAACGTTCGTGTTCCGTCATCCATTGGGTAAATGTAGCTTGGTGATCCAATGCGCTGTTATCCTCTACTGCCCGTCTAATAAACAGGTCTTTTTGTTGTAGCGGTAATTCTAACGAGTTATGCATGGTTCACCAAGTACTGTTTACATTAACTTAACGATTGAATGACTTTTTCAGACTGCAAACGCTTTGCCATCGCCATGACTAAGCCCGTGACGGCAACAAAGGTCAATAAGGTTGTGGTCGCTAACGTTGCCCACTCAATGGGTAAGCCTTTAAATAAGTCTTCCATGATAAGTGATTGGCCTGAAACAGGTACCCACTCAATCCAATCAGGCTTGCTTTCAATAAACATCAAAGCGAGTGGTATCATGGTTGGCACCATGACCAACATGGCAACTGTTGATTGAGCTTCTTTAAATGTTTTGGCCTGAAAACCAACAAACAATTGCAGTGCCGCTGCCAAGAAACATAAAGGCACTAATGAAATCATTAACGCGCCAACCGTTGGAAAGTCCAAACTAAAAGATGCACCTATTTTTGATAGGTCAACAAAACCTACAGCAATAGTTGTTAGCGACAACATGATAGAAATGGACAAAGTTGCAATCAATGCAGAAGAAATAAGCTTAGCTAAAACAATATTTTGTGTTTTAACTGGTTGACACAATAACATTTCTAATACGTTACGTTCACGCTCTCCAGCACTAGCATCAACAGCAATTGATTGACCAGAAACAAAGGCGCCCATTAATAAATACAGTCCTAACATCAAGCTAATGATCATCGCATTACTGCTAGGTTGTGAGGTGTCTTGTTCTTGTAATTGCACTGGATTTAATATTTTTATATCAATGCCTCGAACAAGCAGTCGCTTATAGCCAATCGAACGTGAATAATTTCTCACTTCGCGTTCTATACGTCTTAGTGGTGCTGCCAACGACTTTTCACTGTAATCAGCGCGTAAAATCACATCAATGCGTTTACCTTCTTGTAGATCTTGCGCAAAGGTTTCAGGAATAATGACTTCAACACTACGTTTATCCCAAAGTTTTTTATCACTTTCCGGGACATCGGCAAATGCTAAAATATTGGCATCTTTTAGCTGCTTGACCATTTTAGGAGCATATTCAGCACCAGTAAATTTTACATAAATAGCAGGTGTTTCTACTGCTTGTTTGATCATAAACTTTGACATCGCCACAATAACAACTGGCATCAGAAAGCCCATGCTCAGTGCTACCATTAATGCACGTTTATCTCTAAATGCTTCTTTTAATTCTTTTAAAAGTAACGCTTTAAACTGGATCATGCTGCAACTCCTTCGTCAGAACCAATTAATTTTACAAAGGCTTCTTCAAGTTGCGTTTCTCCAGCCAATTCACATAATTCTTGCGGTGTACCTTGAGCAGCTAACTTGCCATCTGCAACGATAATCACACGATCACAAAGCGCAGCCACTTCCTGCATTACATGAGAAGAGAACAAAATACAGTGCCCTTTTTCTTTGAACTTGTTCAAATAGTTGCGAAGTACTCGAGTGCTCATCACATCTAAACCACGTGTAGGTTCATCAAGCACGAAGTTTTGCGGAGAATGGACAAGCGCTTGTGCCAAGGTCACTTTCATACGTTGACCTTGAGAAAATCCAGCGCTTTTTCGGTGAGCTAACTCTTGAATATCTAGGTCAGCGATCACTCTTTCAATAGCTTGTTTTTTGTCGTTTCCGGTCATGCCATGTAAACTTGCAAAATAGTCTATTTGTTCATAAGCCGTTAAACGCTCATAAAGGCCAAACTTATCAGGGAAAATACCCAGTTTAGCTCTAGCACCGAGTGGATTTTCTGAGGCATTAATACCATCAATCGTCGCGTAGCCTTCATCCGCCTGCAACAATCCATACAAAGTACGTAAGCAGGTGGTTTTTCCTGCGCCATTTGGGCCTAAAATACCGGTGATCTCACCATCTCTTGCTTGAAAAGATAAGCCGTCAAGTGCAACAACCGTTTGTTTTTTGTTTTTAAAACTTTTACGTAAATTATTTACTTCAATCATGATTAAGCCCCACCATTTAGCCCTAACATAAATGACTCTTTCGGAATGTCTGCCAAGCACGACTCGTCCAAATCATTTGGATTTTTCTTATCTAAAAACTCAGCAATCATTTTTATTGCACACGCTGAAACACCTGGCGTATGAGAGCTATCTTTCATGATAATGTGTTTACTGTTAGGCAATGTTTTATTTGAATATTCACCATTACTTGGTGGCGTCACAGGATCTAAGTCACCCGAAATGATTAATGTTGCTACGTCAGTTGTAACGGGTTGGTAAAAATCTTCACTTGGACGATATTGTGGCCACACAGGACATGCGGTATTCCAAGCAAAGTGGCTTAAATTACCATTAAAACTATTGTTAGCATCTTCTGTAAACATGCTTGGTGTTACTTTAGGTATGTCTTCATTACATACGATATTTAGTGTAAGTCCTACATACATTTCCCCCATACCTGCAGATGCAATAACACCAGCAAGCGGCGAAAAATTCCCTTTAGCTGCTTGATCAATAACTAATGGAACTAAGCTACGTGTTTCCATGCCATACAACATGGTAAATATTGTGCTTAGGAATTTAGCTCGACTAACTAAAAATTCAGTTTTACTTCCTAGTGTTGGATGAGCAATATCAATAGTGACAGGCTGTTTTTCAAGCTGAGCAATTAACTGATTAAATTGTTGCCTAAGATTAGGATACGCCTGCTGACAGCTTGTATCTTGCTGACAGTTTTCTATTAGCATATTAAATGAACGCTCAGAGCTTTTGCCAAATAAACCAATCGGCACTTCTATTGGCCCTACACTGTCAAGCACTACTGCACTTAACGACTCAGGGAACAAACGCATATATACCAAGCCTGCTCTAGTACCGTATGAGCCGCCATAAATAGCTATTTTTTCATGGCCTAAAGCAGCTCTGACCGCGTCAAAATCACGAATGGCATTTTCAGAGTTAAATTGAGAAAGGTCACCTTCAAGTTTATCAATACAAGATTTAACGTTTGCTGCTGTATACGCCTCAGGCATATATGTGTATGGATCAAGCTCTAAGTCATCTTCACACTGTAAAGGATGAGATTTACCTGTACCACGCTGATCGACCAAAATAATATCTCGCGTTTTACGTACTTCGTTAAAGGCTTGATACAACCCGCCCGCCAAACTCACCGCAGCTTGGCCTGGCCCACCAGCTAAAAACATAATGGGCTCTTTGTTTTGATTTCTATCTATTGCAGGCAAAACAGCAAAGTTAATTGTTAGCTGATCACCGGTTGGGTACTGATAATTTTCAGGTACTTGTAACTTCCCACATTCTACTTGTTGAGAAATCCCATCTAAATGGCAATCTTCAAGCGTAAGCTTGTCTTCACTGGCCTTTGTCAAACCAGATAAACTCGCTAATGCAACTACCGCCAAACATTTCCAAGGTGTTGTCATTTTATCCATCCTATTTCAAACTCCAGAGGCTAGTCTGGCTTGCTTACAATTTATTACAGGTTAAATACAATTTTTTTGTTCTTTTTATCTACTGGTACGTGATGGCAGGTCATTCCACTGATAAAAAAATTAAATAATCATTCACAACCGCACCAATAAGGGATAAAGTCTTACCCATAAGTTACTAGAAGTAGAGGAATGCTGATGGAATTGAATCAGTGGGTAGATGAGTTATTTGAAGTTTTTGACGAAGATAAAGACGGTGTTATTAACCGTAGTGAATTTGTTGAACTGATCGATTGCTTGTTACAAGACAAAGGCATCCGTATGTGTGAATCCATTTTTAAGCGTTTTGACAAGAATCACGATAATTCGATTTCAAAAGAAGAACTGCGTGAAATGGTTATAGAATTAGCACTTTAGTTTTCAACGCTATTCTCAACAAAAAATAGAGTCTTAATAGACTCTATTTTTATTTGTTCTGTCGAACAATAAGCAATGGCAAGTTATACCATTTAAATTAAGGTTTAATCGCCAATAAATCAGTTTTTAATAGGCTCATAATTTTTTCTGCTGTATTGCCAATTAACTTGCCTTTAACCCCTGTTCTGCCAACAGTACCTATTACTACAACACCCGCATTGTACTTGGCTGCTAAACTTGGAATCACTTTATCTGGATTACCAGCATGCACTTTAAAGTGTTTACGAGGTATTTGATATTGTTCGGCCAGCTCATCAATCAATGGTGCTGTTGCTTTTTTAGCATCATGTTCAACATCATCTAAATAGTGGATGCCCAAATCTCTTAAAAGTTTTGAAACCGACGGTGCATAACAAACATATAATTCAACATCTAAACTGTCGGCTAAAATTTTTGCCTGTTCTAGCACCTTATGATTTAACGCTATTTTTTCTTTATTTTTGGTTTCTAAGTCTACCGCAGCAAGGACATTTGGCGACTTACGCCATTTAGTTTCCGCCGCAATTAACACTGGCGCATTACACTCGCGAATAAGATGCCAGTCTGTTGGTGTGTAGAAAGCCGTTTCGCTTCGGTGACCAGTTTTGATGACCAGTCTTGGAGAGTTTATTTCAGCATAATCTTCAATCCAGCGATGAATTGCTTTTTGCCAAACAACCTCAAAACTATAAGTCGCTTTATCACCAATAGATTTTTCTAGTTGTTTCGCCAGTTTTTCAGTGAGTTTTTCTACAACTTGATTTTTCAGTGCTTGTGCTTCACTGCCATTTGTTCTGAGCTTTTCATAGACAAACTGTACAATGTGGATAGAAGTCTTGTACGTTGCAGCCAGTAAAAGCGCTTGCTTTATCGCAACATCAGATTGTTCATCCAGATCCGCCACAACTAAAATGTTATTCATTTATCTCTCCTATCTCACCTTACTTTTACTTAGCTTAGCAAATTGACATTAAATGTTATTGATTTAGGTCATCTCACGTAAAGTAAACATGTCTGTTTAATGAATTTATAGGTAATACCTTTTTTAAACTAACATCACTAAAATCAAGAATCAGTATTAATGTATTTTGAAACCAATGCCATTTAGATTCAAATGTTACATCATACGTCAAACGGCTCTTTTTAAAAGTAATTTTAGATAGAACTAGCTATTTTTGCGCTTGAAAAACATATGCCAATTGGTCGAGCGCTTGATCAACCTTTACATGCCCTAAGCCAATTCTGACGTAAGGCTCGGATAAGCCAAATAGTGACGTTGGCAATAACAGCAAGTTGTATTGATTAGCTACCGATAAACACCAGCTTTCTATTGGTTGGTCCACATTAATTTTTGCGATGGACAAAATGCCTGCCGATGGCGCTTGCCAATGAATTCGCTCCTGATAACGCTGACAAAACTGCTTAAATTTTTCGGTGTTAGACAAAATGACTTGGTTATTGATATCGACCAATTTTTGCCAATCCGACAATACAGCTGTCGCAATAATTTCATCTATTTTTGAAGTACATATACTACCGTAGGCTTTAAAAGCTAAGGCTTTGTTGAGCAAAACTTTGTTTTTCGATACCAACCAGCCAACTCTTACACCAGCTAAACCAAAACTTTTCGACATCACAGAAACAACAAAAGCCCGATCATAATCTAAAAATCGGTGACTTAAAGCTAAGTGATTAAAATTACTCGCTTGAGCTACATCATCACAGATCAGGTAACATTGATATTGTTGAATAAGCGAAAGCAAACGATCACTGAGCGCGGAATCCATGATTGCACCTGTTGGATTGTGTGGAGAATTTAGCACCACAAGTTTAGTTTTGTCACTAATAACGCGTTCAAATTGTTCGTAACTCAGTGTTTGGTTAGGTTTAACATGTAACTTTTTAACTTTACATCCCAACTGTTTTGCCATGTGAAATAAAGAAGGGTAACACGGTGTCATTACCACCACTTCATCACCAGGCTTTAATATTGCTCGATAAGCTGCACTTAGCGCTTCTTGCGCACCAGAAAAGGTTAAAACATTGTCAACGTCTAACAAACTTGAGTGATGATTTAGCCCTAGGTGAAATTTGATGATTTGCTGACGAAGTTCTGTGTCGCCTCGCAAGGAGGCGTAACCTAGCGGCTCAGACATTAGTTTCGAGACATCCAATCCAATGGTTTCACTCAACGAAGCTAATGTATGCCTTTGTCCACAAGAATCACTGAGGTTATATTTAATATGTCCCTTGATAGACTGAGTAAACTTTATATGATCTGGTAGTTGCATCAATTATCCTGAGTACAGCGCCAAACAGTTAATTCAACTTGTTCATGTACACGTTGTCGACTATTTAGCGGTTTAACATGCAACAATGATTCGTTGTTCACTAGATTAAACCTTGGACTAAGTATCGCAGATAATCCTGCAGCACCTTCGAGGTTTTCGCCATTCACTTTAATACCACTAAGCCATTGAGATTTCTGACAGATATTTTCATCGTAAATATAACTACTGGCGATTAACAACAACCCACCTGGTTTCAATCGAGCACTTAAGGTCTTTAGCGCTTGTTTGGGGTCATAACTTTGCTCTAATGCTTGGTCAATTAAAATAACATCGTATTGTTCAAATATTGGTTTTAAGTTAACCGCATCACCTTGATAAAAGTTGAGATTATTAGTGTTATCAATGCATAGTTTATTGAGCGAAACCTCATGATAGTTAACAATTTCCCCCTGATTCACCATCTCAAAGCGAACCGACTCTTGTTGTTGCAACTGCACGCCAAACTGAATATATCTAGCGGTAAAATCTAGTGCATCAATTTGTTGAGCAGATTTTGCCAACGCAAATGAAGTTCGACCAACGGAGCAGCCCATGTGCAATAGTTTTGGACGATTAACATCAAACTTAGTCAAAATTTCGGCGACTTTATCCGCCAGTTGAACTGAAAAATTTTCATGTTCCGCCAGCCCATAATGACTGAATAATTCTCGACACACAGCAGGATCTGATTCAAATTTATTTACTGCTATATGCGGTATTTCTGCACTCTGGGCTTGTACATAACGAAATCCTGCATGCTGGAAGAAGTGCCTTCTAAAAGCGTAGCGCGAAGAGATTATCGCCTCGTTGCCGGTTGAAATCCATGAACCGCCTTTAATCAAATTATGTTTGCCGTCAAAAGTTGGGGTAGAAAAATCATCATATAAAGGATGAACAGCAAACCCAGTAAATGCGTCAATAGGCGACTCTGTCCATTGCCAAACGTTACCACATACATCAAACAGATCACCTTGTTTGAATCGATTAACCGGACAAGAAGAAGCGTAGTAAGCTAAATTCAAGTTGCCCGGTGTTTCTTGCCATTGGTAAGCATCTCCAGCTAGTTGCTGGCGTAGATAATACCATTCAGGCTCAGTGGGTAGGCGAACAAAACTGTTAGTTTGCTCACTTTTCCAGTTACAAAAAGCTTTTGCTTCCAAGTAATTAACTTCAACAGGCCAGTTCAAAGGCAGAGCCATTTCATTGAGTAAATTTCGCTGAATGTATTTACCCTGCTCTTTTCGCCAAAATCGTGGCATTTGTGCTTTTTTATATTCGAGCCACGAGCGGCCCTCTTCGCTCCAATAAGAGGGAGAATGGTAACCACCAGCTTCAACAAAGGCCAAAAACTCACCATTAGAAACAAGATATTCACTCGCTTTAAAAGCATCTACAGAATATTGTTCCTGCCCATATTCGTTATCCCAACCATACGTTAAATCATTTGTATTTTTACCCAGGGTAATTTGTGTCGCGGGAAAGTTAACCAAGCTATTTTGCGGAGCTTCATTAGACTCTGTGCAGCTAGCCCAAAATTCATTTTCACTAAGATTTTCAAGCGGCAACATCCGCATAATGACCGACGAAGTTTCTAGGTGAATTCTCTCATGTTCACAGCCCATCAATATAACCCAAGCGAGTGAATCTTGAGTTATCGGCAATTCTAATGGCATGTCTTCAATGAGTTGATTTACCAACTGAAAAACCTGTTTTCGATAGTCTCTTACTTCGTCAATTGTCGGCCAGTCGTAATGACTACTATCTAAATCATCCCAACTCATTTCATCAACACCAACAGCACAAATAGCTTCAAGTTTTTCGTTTACCCGGTTTGAAATATATTTACCTAAAATGAGTTTATTTATATAAAAGGTCGCAGTATGACCAAAGTAGAAAACAAGTGGATGGCGCAAAGGTTCAGGCCTTAAATAAAAAGCCTGATCATTATTAATTAAAGAAAATAATGCTTCATAGGTGTTCCAGCTATTTTTAAAGTACTGTTTTATCTCTGCTCTTTTCTCTTCTACAGAATCACCAATTAATTGTGGTGTCGGTAACTGCGTATTGGTGCTGCCCATAATAAATTCTTCTTAATAAATTAGTTTAACCTGCTGATATTGCGCTAAATACGCTTGCTTTAACCTTGCCCCAAGAGCTTGAACACTGGTTGCACAAATACCATCCCCAACCCTGTTCACGTATTGTTCAATCTCATCAATACGCTGGGCAAACCAGTTTTCTCGTGCAAACTGTGAAATAGCACCTAATGCCTGATCGGTATCTTCAAGGCATCGAGGTAAAACATGTGCTTGATTGGCTGACATAGTTTCAGGCACTGAATCTGCATTGGTTAGCGCGTCAATAACATTAAGCAATGCATAAACAACGTTAATATACGGATTGTAAAAACAGCTTGAGGCGCCAAGTCTGTACTCAACTCTAGCAGTTTTACGCCAATCTATATCACTTAAGATCACTTTTTGATGTTGATCATACAATAAAGGGGTTTCGCCCATTATTTGATTGTGCTTTCCTTTATCCAGATACAAAGCAACACTCCCTTGATGCCCGCCGGAAATATCTGAAGGAGAACATAGTTCGTCGTCCAAACCATACTTCTCCTTTAACAGTAACCGCTCAAACGCCATAGGCTCTGGTAAATAGAGCAGTGCGCATGATGCGCTGCTCTTTATAAAACATTGTTGCAAACGCTGACCAACGCCTTGCCGTGCAATTATGTTGTTACCTTGAGCATTATTTATACTCACGTTTAACTGAATTGCATTGGGTATATGTACTTGACGGTTTTCATGGGTAAACAATTGCCTACTGCCTTTTACCATGCGTTTACTGTCACCATTCCATACCACTGGAGCGATAATTGTTTGATTTATTCCCTGTTTATTAAATATTTGTGGAAGCATTTTTATTGCTTTCGCTACGCTGTGCGCTTCCTGCAATGGTGTTTGACCAGCAAAATTTGAGACAAACTCCCATTGGTTGTGCCAAAACTCACGCACCAATGTGCCTTGAATTCCTGCTTGTTTCAGGGCCTTGTTTGCCAAATCAAAATCTAATGAGGTGCCTTTATCAGACGCATAACAACCTTCAATTTCAAAATGAACAACCGCCTGATAACCAAGATTTTCAAGATAACACTCTAGCAACTCAATAACATCGATTGCCAGCTTTGTAACTTCACTGCTCACCTTAGGGATCATGGTTATATTTTGCTTTTAAAAAACGATAGACCGTATCGCTGGAAAAATAATTTCCCTTTGTTAAGCAGCTTTGAATTTATTACCTTTGTAGTAGAAGCTACTGATTTATAATCTATTCTCATTGTTCCAACTAACTTATGCTGAAAATTCTATACTATTTTTTCCAGATAACTTGGCGCGATACAGTGCAGCATCTGCCAAGGAATATAAGTTTTTTGCATCGATGTTGTTTTCATTGGCCGTTGCAATGCCAATGCTTACTGTCACTTGATTGTTTTCATGTTGTGTAATAACAATATGTTCACGCTTTATTGTTGTGCGTATTCGCTCAGCAATCGCTTTAGCTTGCATTTTGTCGGTTCGGGGTAAAACACACATTAGCTCCTCTCCACTAATGCGTCCGACAACATCAGATGGTCGCATGGCTGATTTGGTACATTTGGCTATTTTCTTCAGTACTTCGTCAGCAGTAGCATGACCTAACTCATCATTTACACTTTTAAAGTCATCGATATCTAACACTAACAGAGAGAGGTGACTTTTATCCATTTTTCTCTCGTTAAGTACTCGTTCTAAGTAGTCAAAAGTAAAGCGACGACTATATAAATTGGTTAGAGAGTCAATCACGTACAAGGCAATCATTTTACGGTTATTTCGATACAAAATTGTGACAACGACAATCACACCAAATAAAGACACTAAAAGAAATACAATGAAATAATAGTGCTCACGCAGCTCTTGTTGCTGTGCAGTTTTTTGTAAGTTTTCAATTTGCGCTCGTTCACTAGATAGTGCCTTTTCAATTTTTTGGCGCTCTAATTCAGCAGCATTTCGAATATTTGTTATACGCTCACTGGCATTTTTCATTAAATTATCAGCATAAATTTGATGATAATCTGCAAGTAGATCATAACCTTGTTTGTATTGGCCTTGCGCGTATGCCAGTTGGCTTCTTAGCTTGTCGTTTTCAAGTTGCCAAGCACTTCCTGTTAGCTCTGGCATTTTTGTAAAAATATCTTCAGATATCGTTAATGCAGCCTCTGCTTCATCCAACTGATTTAATTGAATTAAGCAGCTTGTTTTTTGTTTATACAATTCCGCTTCAAAATCTTCAGGACCATTTAACAACAATGCTTCATCTATATGCGTTAAGGCCTCACTACAATTTCCCTGCTCTGATAAAGTCATCGCTACCCCATAAACTCCATAGAAGCGTATATCAGGGTTGGGGGTGTATGACACCTTTTGTAAATACAGATTAAAGAACTTTATTGCCAGTTGATATTCCTGCCCATAGCGATAGGTATTTGCCAAGGCGTACATAGCGTCGGCAACATGTGTTGGATAGCCCAACCTTTCGTATGTATCAATTGCTTTTAAGTAATAATTTGCCGATCGTTCATATTCGTTCATGTAACTGTAAACGGCGCCATAGGTCTCATTAACCACGGCAATAAGAAACTGGTCTTTTTTTGCATAAGCTTCAACAAAAGCAGCCTGTATATCTTTTAGCGAAGCATCGTACAGCTCAGATAAACTATAAGTGTATGCATATTCTTGCTTAGTTTTTATATATATCTCTGTCAACTTTTCGGCTTTGGCAATTTCCATAGAGCGGCTGTATTGTCTTCTCGCTTGCTCATATAAGCCCGCCCGCTGTAAAGATATGCCTTGAAAGTAGTAATAGCGAGCTTGGAGTGCAGGTGCCACGTCTACGGATATCAAAGTAGACAGTTGTGAAAGCGTTTGGTCAAATGCGTGAAATAAATGTAATAAATTTTCGCACTGTGCTTTGCGAAAATACCACCAAGTTTGCATTGTTCCGTTTTGAGATTCTAGTTGCGATTCAAGCTCATTGATACGCTGATAAACAGCCATTGGATCACGAAAAATCAGACGTTCAATATCTATTAGATTGTCAAAATTAATATCACTTACCGATATTGTTTGTCGCTCAGCCGGATTAATTTCCTGTGCAGTAGCGCTAAAACTTCCAAAAAAAACATTTATAACAAACAATAAGATAAAGGAGTATTTCAACTTTCTTTCCCTGTAATAGGCATCATTTCCATTTAAGCACGAGCATAAAATGATGTAAACGGAACAGACTTTTCAAAGCACATAAATTTGTTCATTATCAATACTATTCACCTAAACGCTACCGTTTTAATCAAATTTTGCTTACACTGAGAACATGTATTGCTTTTTTTAGTGGCCAACAGCTGTCATGTGCTCGACTTTGGTTAGACTATAAAACTAAGGTCATCTGATTAGCACAAGACGGTTACCCTGTAGCTGTATTTATGTTTTAACGGTAGTGAGTTTTTAAATGCAAGCAGAAAAGTTCGATAATATGATCATGTCAGTTTTATTACTGATTACTCTCGTCGTTATTTTATTGCATACATTTTCACTAGATAAATCTTATGTATTAGACGCTAAAACAAAATCACCAGTTTATGCGGTGAGTGATGAAGGTATTGGCGGCACATCGATTGCAAAATTAATACGAGATGATGATAAGTTCATTTTGCAGTGTGAAATAAAGGCATCCAGTTACGCTTGGCCCTTTTGTGAAATTACCATTGCCATAGGTTTAGATAGAAAAAGAAACTTCTTATCACCGGTCGATTTATCACAATTTACTGATGTTATTGTAAAAGCTAAGTATGTTGGAGAAAATAGCACCAGCTTACGTTTTCAATTACGAACTTTTAATGAAGCCTACTCAAGCACCACTGACGATAGTTCATGGAAGTACAATGGCTTAGAATACTGGCCAGAGGCTGTCTCAACGTCAACAACCATTCCCTTAAATGCTCTTCAAGTGGCAACTTGGTGGTTATTTGATAGAAAAATACCCATTAAATATGCTGGCCCTGAATTAGAAAATGTACTAGTTGTAGAACTTGCTACAGGCAACGGTATTCAACCAGGATATTATCAAATTGAGTTGGAAAAAATTGAATTCGTAGGAAAAGTGTTTAGCAACAAACAGGTTTTTCTTTCAATCATCACCATGTGGGCGCTGGCTGCAATTGCCGCTTTAATTCTTAATTTACAACGTTCAAATCGCCGTTTAGTCGATGCACAAAATAAAGCTAAAGAATTAAAACAACTTAATAAATTACTAAGTGTTGAGTCTAATGTACTAAAACAACAAGTTGAACGAGATCCCCTAACAGGTGCATTAAATAGAATAGGTTTAGAGCAGGTTTTAACTAAATCTTTAGAAAACGTTAGTATGATTTTTATCGATATTGACCATTTTAAAACGTTAAATGATAAATATGGGCATGGTATCGGTGACGAAATACTACGAGAGTTTACTAAACTAGTAAGTGAAAATAGCCGCTCGAGCGATTTTCTTGCTCGCTGGGGAGGCGAAGAATTTTTATTGATCTGCCCCAATTGTAACTTGATGGAAGCACACGATATCGCGGAAGATTTACGCGAGGTTATTTCCTCTCATTCATTTACCCACGACATTGAAATTACCGCTAGTTTTGGTGTGGCGCACAGGGAAAATGAGACCACTGCAAACCTTATTGAACGAGCAGACCTCGCGCTATACGCGGCAAAGGCACAAGGTAGAAATAAAGTCGTTTTATCCGAAAACGTTAATTTATTTTGACTAGGGTCTGTTGTTCTTTTGAGCTGAATTTCGCAGCAGCTTGTGGGCTCTTTTTACAAGGCTGAAGCTAGTTATTCTACCTTATAAGCCGATAACGCAGTAGAAAGTGCCAACAAACGATTTTATCTCGAACAAATTTTAACCGCGAAAGTTCAACTGCCCCTAAGACACTAAGTTTTTAATTTCTTGGCAATAAATTTGATAAAAACATCAACTTTTGCAGATAAAAACTTTCGGTGCGGATATACGGCATAGATACCAAGTTTTTCTGGCGCATAACTAGGTAATATTTCAACTAACTTACCATTTGCAATTTCTTCACGGCAAAAAATGGTGGGTAATTGAAGCATCGCGATACCTGCCACACCTACTTCAACTTGCAAATCTGCATCATTGCAAACAAGCCTAGGATTGACTTTAATGTTAACTTTTTCTTCAGACTTAGGGCGAAACTCCCAGTATTTGGGTGTACTCAAGTTGCTGTAGCTTATAACTCGATGAGAAGATAATTTACTAGGACTTTCGGGAGTACCGTATTGCTTTAAATAGTCAGGGGAGGCCAAATAGGCAATGGGTGTTTCTCCGATACGCTTGGCAACTAAATTTGAGTCTTGCAAAGTTCCAATTCTAATCGCCACATCGTATCCTTCAGCAACTAAGTCCACTTTGCGCTGGCTATAATCTACATCAAGGTCAACTTCGGGATAAGCTTTTAAAAACTCAGCAAGAATAGTGTTTAAATGCGCTCTGCCCAAGCTCACTGGTGCCGTCAGTTTTAAAACACCTTTGGGAACTGCTTGCATTGACCCGATCGCTTGTTCAGTACTTTGTGCATCAATAACTAACTGCTGACTACGCTCGAAATATTGTTTACCAGCAGAGGTTAAGGTAATACTTCTGGTCGTTCGATTAAGTAGTCTCACTCCTAAGCGCGATTCAAGTTTGCTTATTTCTTTACTAACGTATGAGGCCGAATGACCGAGTATTTCTGCGGCTTTGCTAAAACTGCCAATTTCAACGGTTTTAACAAACACCACCATACCATCAAAAAGACTACTATCACCCATTAGTTAACTGACTTTTATCATTGCAAACTTGCTTTAATTGTATGCTTAATACCAATTGAAATAAATAAAAGTATTTGAGCCTAAATAACCTCAGGTTCGCATTAGCAATGCGTTTATAGGTGCTATTTTTACTGACTTCTGCGTTATTTTGAAGCGAAATAGCTAACTATTCCTGCTGCAAAAATGCCTTGAACCCAGACAAAAATATCGACCTAGAAAAACAAGAAACTGCTAACTTATTGTTATCTTTTATTTAGCACTATTTCTAATACAAACCTGAGGTTAAATACAAAAAGCAGCCAACAAGTTACCTTGCTGACTGCTTTATTTTGTTACGTTTTACAAATGACTATTTAAGCATTGACTTCTGACTCAATCGGGCCTTCGGCGTAACTGGTTTTTGCTTTTTTACGTCGAAAGAAGCCTTTAGCATCTTCAAAAATAACATAAAGTGTTGGGATCAGAACCAAAGTAACGACTGTCGCAAACAATACACCAAAAGATAATGATACTGCCATTGGAATCACTATTTGTGCCTGCATACTCGTTTCAAAGAAAACGATCGGTACCAGACCTATAAAAGTCGTTAAGGAAGTTAACATGATCGCTCTGAACCTTTTGCTTCCAGCAAATACCACGGCTTCTTTTAATTTAATACCTTGTTTACGCGCATTATTCACATAATCCACCATTACTAGAGAGTCATTAACCACCACACCCGCAGCAGCGATAATGCCGAACAAGGAAAGCGCATTAAGATCCATCCCGAGTAACATGTGACCAAAAATAGAGCCAGTAATACCAAACGGGATGACTATCATGATCATTAGAGGTTGCGAGTAAGATTTAAGCGGAATTGCTAACAGTGAGTACATCACCAACAATGAAATCACAAAACCTTTTAGCTGTTCAAAAAAGCTGTCCATTTCTTCTTGTATACGACCAGAGACTTCTGAATTTAACTGCGGATATTTACGTTTCAGCTGAGGAATAAAGTTGTCGCGAATATCATTTGCAACTTTAAATGGCTCAACTTGGTCGGCATCAACACTCGCCCATACGTTGATGGTACGATTACCATTTTCACGACGAATACGTGTTACCCCTTGTTTAACCGAAATATCAGCTAATTCAGATAGTGGCAGCTCGGCTCCGTTTGGTGCTTGGATCATTACGTCTTCTACGTGACCGACAGAGTTTCTCTCCTCAAGAGGGTAACGAACCATGACTTTTATTTCTTCGGTGTCACGTAAAATACGCTGAGCTTCTAAGCCATAAAAACTATAACCTACTTGTGATGCTATATCTTGCAAACTTAAACCTAAGCTATGAGCTAGTGGTTTTAAGCTAAATTGCACTTCCTTAGCGCTGGTTTGACGACTGTCATTAACATCGCCCACACCTTTAAGAGAATTTAACTTTTCTTTCAGTTCAGCTGCTGCGGCTAATAACACAGCGTCGTCATGACTTTCCAAACGGAAACTGATATCACCATCTTCACGCCCGCCACCAAACAAGTTGTCATCAATTGAAAATGACTTAACGCCTGGCATCACAGGAATAGCAGCACGCCATAGCTCTGCTAACTCAAAGGTATCCATTGGTCGCAATTCTGGATCCACTAACTTAACGGTAATGTCACCTCGTGTTCGACCGTTCAGTCTGACATTCATGTCAGAAATCATTTTATGACCGTGTTCAGTTTCCACTTTTTTATCAACGGCATATAAAATATTTTCAATTCGCAACACGGTATCTAAAGTCGCTTTTTCCGACGAATCAACGTTCATTTCAACAGTTACTCGTGGAAAGTCATGTGGGATCTTAGGTTGACCGATAAACTTGACAAAGCCACCGGCAAATAAACCAGCACTTAACAAGATAATGGCGATAAAAAACATTAACACGGCGTAACGAAACTCTAAAAAGCGTGTTAATGCTGGACGATAAACCGTCTCGACAAAATACGAAAGCTTAGTGTCGATAAAACGACGAGCTCGATCCACTGGATTTTTAGGATTAAACTTTTTCACTTTCATATTGGCTAAATGCGCTGGCAATATTAGCTTTGACTCAACCAGTGAAAATAGTAAACAGAAGATGACCACCCAACCAATCGACTTGTTAAATGCTGATGCTGGACCATCCCCCATAACAAAAGGAACAAATACAGCGATTGTGGTAAGTACACCAAAAGTTGCTGGCATTGCTACGCGTTTAACGCCACGGATTACACTCTCTGTGGTATGGCCTTTTTCTTCCATTTCAGAATAGGCACTTTCCCCCATAACAATGGCGTCATCAACAACAATCCCCAATACCAAAATGAAGGCAAATAAACTGGTGATATTGATAGTAACGTTAACAAACTCCATCGGCATCATCAGTATGGTACCTAAGAAACACACAGGTAAGCCCATCATGACCCAGAATGCTAATCGCATGCGTAAAAATAACGCCAACATTAAGAAAACAAGTATTGCGCCGCTATACATGTTTTCCAACATCATGTCTAAACGGCCTTGCAAGTAATAAGTCATATCCACCCATGGTTCTAACTTAACACCAGCAGGTAACTCATCTCTTTTATGTTCAATATACTGATGAATAACTTTAGCAACATTGGTAATACTTTGATTATCAGCAGCGCCAATAAAGAAAGTAGCTGAATTCATGCCATTAAATTTAGAGTACTGCAGGCCTTCTTGGAAACCATCTTTAATGGTAGCAATATCACCCAACATTACCTTTGTACCATCTTGCAAGGTCAGTACAGGAATACGCTCAAATTCGTAACCACGGTAAGCCTGATTTTCAACACGTAAATTGATGTAGCCATTAGCAGCTCGAATTTGTCCAGCCGACATGTTTCGCGACTGGCTGCGAACCGCACGTGCTACATCGGTAAAGCTTAGTCCGTATTCGCGAAGTTTATCTTTACTAACTTCGACAGAAATTTCATAACCTAAACCGCTATAAAATTCAGAGATATTAACGTTAGGTAATTGTTGTATTTCATCATGAATATTACGACCAAGTTCTTTTAATTCAGCATTGGTTAAATCACCGTATAGTGCAATGTAAAGCACTTCTTGGCGAAACTTGATGCGTTCAACTTTTGGACGTTCCATACCATCAGGGAAGCTTGGGATGGAATCAATTGCTGATTTAACTTCCTCTAGTACAATTTGAGGATCATAGCTTTCATCAACACGAAAGTAACCAGATGAAAAATTACGATTTGAGTAAGTAATTACTCGCTCCAAACCTTGAACTGTTTCAAGTGCTTCCTCAATTTTTATCGTAATACCTTCTTCCACTTCTTGTGGTGCAGCACCTGGATAAGCAGCACTGAATTCAATCCAGTTAATTTTAACTTGCGGAAACATTTGTTTATTTATGGTGAGCGCGGTAAGTAAGCCACCAATGATAATCAAAATCATTAAAAGGTTTGCCGCAACACTGTTTCGAGCAAACCAGGCAATCAAGCCTTTATTGGTATCTTCCATTACGTTACTCCTTTACGCTAGCAATTTGCGTATTGGCATCTTGTTCGGTATCTGAAGATTCTTCTTGAGCAGATGGTAACGCCAGTTTCATGCCATCAACAGGGTAATCTAAGGCTGAAACAATTAGCTTATCACCAGTAGAAAGACCATTCGAAATAATAACATTAGCGCCATCTTGGCGAACAATATCAACGTGAACAAACTGTAATTTTGATTCACTATTTAATATCGCAACTTTATCTTTGTTTATCAGGTGGCGAGGAACAGAAGCGGCTTTAGCAAGCTGTTTACCAATAATTTGTGCATTAACATAGGAGCCAAATCTGAGCGGTGTTTGTGCTGTTCCGCCATTTAACATATACGGGTCTTTTACTTCAGCTACCAAATAACTCATGCGGCTTTTATCGTCAACAACGCCTTCGCTACGCGCGATATTGGCTGTCCATGATTGTTCTTCACCTGCAAATGTACCTATAAGCTTAACTGAGGCATCCGCACCGCGGTCAACCAAAAACTGTAATTGGTTATCTGCAACAGGTAATCTCACTTCTGCCACTTCAGTACCAAGTATTTTCCCTAAACGATTAAACGTACCGACAAAGGAACCTAAGCCAACAGTTCTTTCTTCTATCATGGCGTCATACGGTGCTTTGATATAAGTTCTTTCTAAATTGCGCTTGGCGCGCAGAACTGAAGCTTCTGCTGCTTTAACACGAGCTTGCTCTTGTGCTAGTTGAGGTTTGCGCAAACTCAGTTCCGTAGGGGATGCATTAGAAATTCTGCTCCACTCATCTTCTGCAACTTTACCTCGTGCAACTTCTTCTTTCAGTGAAGCCTTGGCAGAGGCTAAGTTTGCTTCTGCATCAATTAAAGCTGCTTGGTAGTCGCTTGGATCTATTCTTGCCAAAAGCTGCCCTTCTTTGACAAAACCTCCTCGAACAAATAAAGGAGAGAGTGATACGATCTGTCCACTGACTTGTGCGACTAACTCCGTTTCATATTTTGGCTTTACAACACCGTAAGATCCAACTTCTAGTGTTAAAGGGGCTACAGAGATTTCTTCTACTGCAACGATTGGGGTATTATCAACCTGCTCTTTTTCTTCAGGTGGTTTTTTCATGCTCATCAGAGCAAAAAATACTGCAACGCCTGCTGCTAGGATGACAATCGGGAGTATAATTTTCGTTTTTCGAGTCACCGCTTATTCCTCTCAAAGTTGTGTTCAGCTTATAACACTCATGCCATTTAAGCATAACCTATGTTATTACTAAGATATGACAAAAGATGTAAACGGCTGTTACAAAAACTGCGCCGCTTTTACCAACAATGAATGAACTTGTCGAAGATTAAAATTTACTCCTTTATTTTCAGTACCTTAATTAAGTCCGACATTATAAATTAGCAAATAAAAAAAGGAGCTAACATATCGCTCCTTTTTTATTAATTGTGAAATTCGCCAAGTTTTAAACTTTTACGAAAATTTTTCGACAATATAACCAATAAAGTACTAACCATTGCAACAACAACATGCCGCCATACAAAATAACATCTTGCCAACCCGCCGGCGCAACACTGATAAAACCACCAAATAGACTCTTACTGGTATATCCCCAGTTAATTAGACTTGAGCCAAGGTAAACAATAATTGAATTCATGCCAATAACAGCAAAAAATGTTGCCCATAGTTTAGTGTTCATCACGTCAATTAATGTGTAGAACAGTGTCAATAGTAAAACACTGTAGCCAACAGTCACTAAGACAAACGAACTGGTCCAAAGGGTTTTATTGATTGGAAAAATGACTCCCCAAGCATAACCAGCAGCTAGTAATAACAGGCCGACCATGGCCAAAGACGAAATAAGTTTTTTCGGTTGTTGCATATGTTTGATCATATAACGACCAACAAATACTCCAAGTAAAGCATTGACGATAGACGTTACGTTAGATAACAATCCTTCCGGATCTAAAGGCAAGTTACGATAAGTTGCACCTGGTAAAAAGTGTTGATCAAACCATACATTTATTGCACCAGACGCAGTAAAATCACCACCTCCGTATTGCCCTAAGGTTACAAATGATAATAAAATCCAATAGCCGACCAATATACCAATGGCGACAATCCATTGGGTGCGCTCAGAAACATACCAAACGAGTAAAGCGGCAACAAACCATGAAATACCAATACGTCCAAGCACGCTGGCAAAACGAATATCTTCCACTGACGCAGGAATTCCACGTCCCCAGGCATGGTTGTAAATAACACCAAATAAAATCAATAAAGCCAATCGCTTAAATCCATGATGTAAAATTGATTTCGCCTTTTCTGGTGGATAACTTGAAAGCGGTTTGGCCGCTATTCCTAAACTTACCCCAGATAAAAAAATGAATAGTGGAAAGATTAAATCGTAAGCAGTAAAGCCGTGCCATACAGAGTGCTCCATTTGCTCAGCACCCCAGTGGAAAAAAGACCAGCCGGTAATGATGAAAAATGCTGCAAAGAGCTTTTCTCCACCTAAAATCCAAAACATATCGAAGCCACGCAACGCATCTATGGATAATAAGCGTTTCTTCTTTTCGCTAGGGATAGTTTCTTGCCCTTGACTCATATTAAACCTCTTCACTCACACTAAAGACAGCGCTGTCATTTTATTTAGCAGCATTGTAAAGCAGCCACCTTTAAGTTGAAACCTTTATTGTAAGTTTATGGTCGCGTCACAGAGACAATTTGTTGCAAGCTTTTCCTTGAGTTTGTTATGTTGCTTAGTCATATTGTTAATAATCTTGATAAAGGATAATGACGATGCTAAATAAAATTACTCAGTTCTTTCAATCACTTCAGCAAGTGAATGATGAAAGTACACCACAACATTTATCCATAGAGTTAGCATGCACCGTGTTACTTTGTGAAGTCATGAGAGCTGATGGTTTACTTGATCAAGAGGAAAGAGATGCTCTTAATCAGCTTGTACAGCAAAGGTTTAACTTAACGACAAACGACGCGGAGCAGCTGATCTCTCAAGCGATTGATTTATGTGAACACTCAACGGATTTTCACCAGTTTACCTCTATTGTTAATCGCACTTACGATGCAACAGAAAAAACCAAAATTGTCAGCTTACTTTGGCAATTAGCGCATGCAGACGGTCATGTCGCCAGTGTAGAAGAACACACCATTCGACGCATAGCTGACTTGTTACATTTACGCCATAGTGAGTATATTTCAGCTAAAACAGGCGTTTTATCTGACAACTAAGCAATACAAAAATGAAGAGTTGTTAAAATTGCGCCAATATCTCTAAGCAACAACATAACATTATGCTAATTTAATCGATTCGTAGAAATGCCAAGCCTTCGCTATTTTGATTAGGTATAATGTGGCTATTATGCGCAAAATGAGATAACTATGACGCCTTTAGGTCAATTTACCCTACTCACAATCAAATCTATTGTTCCTCAAGGGGCTATGCTTGACACCGAGCAGTTTGGTGAAGTGCTGTTGCCCAATAAATTTATCAATCAAGACCTATCACCAGGCGACGCCATTGAAGCCCTGTTGTATAGAGATGGCTCAGATCGTATTTGTGCAACGACTGAAGTGCCATTGGTACAGGCAGGACAATTTGCTTCGCTAAAAGTAAAACAAGTAAATAAGTTAGGCGCATTTCTTGATTGGGGAATGCCCAAAGACATCCTTGTTCCGCCTAAATTGCAATTACGAAAAATGGAGCAAGGTAAATCATATTTGGTATATGTCTACTTAGACGAGCATACGCAAAAGTTAGTGGCAACCAGTAAAATAGAGAAGTTTATTGATATTTGGCCAGCCGATTACACTGCAGGTCAAACCGTAGATATTATTATTGGCGGTAAAACTGATTTAGGCTTTAAAGCGATAATTAATCATAAACATTGGGGGCTGATCTATCGTAATGAAGTATTCAAGCCTTTAAGAGTTGGCCAGCAGTTAACCGCCTACATAAAACAGGTACGTGAGGATGACAGAATCGACCTTAGTCTGTCTCGTGCAGGCAAGCACAAAGTGAAAGATTTTGAAAGTGAATTCATAGATTACTTGACACAAAACAATGGCTTTTCTCATATTAACGATAAAAGCTCCCCTGCCGATATTTCTCAAACCTTTGGTGTCAGTAAAAAAACCTTTAAAGCGACCGTAGGACACCTGTTAAAAAAAGGTAAAATCGAACTTACACAAACTGGGATTCAACTCAAATAATTGTTATTAAAAATAGCAAATAGACTAACAAAGCCTCGTTTTATAAAGCAGTAATTCAATTACTGCTTTACTACTTCACAAATACTCCCACCCAAGAAAAAAGAAACATATATTTAACATTTACTATTCTATTGATAATTATTATCGTTTAAAATGCCTTCGAGTGTTGCTTATGCAACAACACAATAACATGGTTAAAGGAATAACTCTTTTGACGCTTGTTAACGAATGGATAAGTTACCTTTAAAGCGCCAAACTTAAAGAAAATCGAAACATCTGTGTATTGGGTTTTTACTTAAAAAGACAGTTCAAAATATCTAGGTAGGAATTATTCATTGATAATGATATTCCATAACTTAGAAAGCCTTGACCTCCTTACATTCAAAAGCAGCACCATTTCATTTTCTTTCATTTTTTGTAAATAACAAAAAATACCTTTATTAAATTAATGGCCTTTAAGAACTTGATATGACCATAAAAACCAAGCTTATTATCCTTGCAATATTACTCGCTTTAATTCCTGCGTTAATTTTATCAACAACCATTACTTACAATGCTAATCAATCAGCATTTAGTGCCTTAGAGCAAAAGACAACACAAAGATTAACTTCGCTTAGAGAACTGAAAAAGGCACAAATTAGTGATTATATCAGCGATATAGAAGCACAAATTTCAGTGATGTCGAAAAATATAGCGGTCAAAAGTGCGGCTGAAAAATTTATTCAAACTTTTCACAATAAGGATGTATCTCACTACGATCCGAGCGTTCATCGATTTAATGTTACCCAATATTATCAGCAACAATTTACCCAAACGTTCAAAACAAAAAATGATACATTCAACCTGTCTAGTCAGATAACACAAACGTTAGCTGCGCTAGATGAAAAGGCAATGTACTTTCAAAATAAGTACATTGTAGGAAATCCTAATCCAATAGGAGAAAAGCAACGTCTTACTGCCGCTGGAAATAGTCACTATGATGTTATTCATAGCCAATATCACTCAATGTTTACCCATTATTTAAACCAGTTTGGCTTTTATGATTTATTTATTGTTGACGCAAAAACTGGACACATTGTGTACTCAGTTTTTAAAGAAGTAGATTTTGCGACGTCATTAAAAACAGGTCCGTATGCAAATTCAGCTATTGCCAAGGCATTTAATCAAGCGCTATCTCTTAAAAAGAATACAAACTCGACTTTAGTTGAGTTTGAAAATTATTTCCCTTCATACGACCAAGCAGCTTCTTTTATCGCTTCACCAATTAACAATGCAGCAGGACAAACTCAGGCCGTTTTAATTTTTCAGATGCCAATTGATGGTATCAACAACATCATGACCAATAATAAACAATGGCAGTCGATTGGTTTAGGCTTATCTGGTGAGACCTACTTAGTTGGCCCCAACAAAACTCTTCGAAGTGAAAGCCGTTTTTTAATAGAAAATAAAACCGAGTATTTAGACAACATAAAAAGCTTACTAACCGAACAAACCATAACCAAAATTAAAAACTTTAATAGTGCAATCGGCCTACAAAAAGTTGATACCCTAGGTGTTGAGTTAGCATTAGCAGGCAAGACAGGGGTTAATCAATTTCAAGATTATCGCGGTGAGTCAGTATTGTCTGCTTATACGCCTTTTAAATATGGCAACCACACTTGGGCACTACTGGCAGAAATTGACGCAAAAGAAGCCTATGCCGACGCAGTTTCACTCACTGAAAACCTAATTTATGACGCTATTGTAACTTTAATTATTACCACAATTATTAGTGTTATTATCGGATTATTTGCTGCAAGCCATTTAATTAAACCACTACAAATCTTAGTAAAACGTATCAATGCAATTGCTCAAGGCGATGGCGATTTAACCGTAAAACTTGCATTAGCAGATCGACCCGATGAAATAGGTCAAGTGGGCAAAGCCTTTAATACATTTATCGAAAAAATACGTAATATAATTCGAGACATCGATTTACACGCAAGTCAATTAACAACATCCTCAGAAGAACTTTCTGCAGTCACGTTAAGCACTACAGAAGTAGTTAACAAGCAAAAACATAAAACTGAACATTCTTCACAAATCATGACCGAATTTAATGAAGATATTAAAGATATTGCCAACAATTCAATCGATACAGCTGAATTAACTCAACAAGCAAATACTGAGTCATCACTCGGGGCAAAAATATCAAGCCAAGCTGAACAATCTATTCTTCAACTGGTAAACTCCGTGACTGTCGCCTCAACAGAACTTGAAGCACTAAATAAGCAAATATTAGAGATCACTGACATATTAAATGTTATTGACAGTATCGCCGATCAAACCAACCTACTCTCCTTAAATGCAGCAATTGAAGCGGCTCGTGCAGGGGAATCAGGTCGTGGCTTCTCTGTGGTAGCTGACGAAGTACGAGGTTTAGCAGCTAAAACTCAACAATCTACTATTGAGATTCAACAAAAGATCCATTGTTTACATAGCTCGTCAAACACTTCGGTCAGTGCAATGCAGGATGCAGTAGACGAAGCGCAACATGGTATTGCACTGGTAAAGAGTACGGCTCAAAATTTACAGCTAGTTGCTAATTTAATGGCACGAGTCAGTTGCAAAAATCAAGAAAGCGCACAAGTAGCGCACCATCAATGTGATAATGTAAACCACGTCCATCAAAACATTAAAGATATCGCTGCATATACTGAGAACACCGCGAGCGCATCCTTACAAACATCCCAAGCGTCAGAAGAGTTAGCAATTTTGGCTGTTCAATTATCGACAATAGTAAGGCAATTCAAGTATTAACTAAAACAACAATTATTTAACTATATTAGCCACTTATGGTGGCTTTTTGTTCAGAGGCAAAACATATCTGTCTGATTTTTAATTTGACGCCACTTTCCTTACAGCCCTTTATTCTTAAGCCTTAATCGTATTATTTAGCCATTATTTTCTGATAGGCGCAGTTATTGCTTTTTAACATCGAGCAAGGGTTCACCAAGCCATATTTGATAAAAGGACCAAATAAGATGTTAAAAAAACTAAAAATAACTTCATTCATTTTTCCAATTGCACTTTCAACTTTATTAGCGACACAGGTACAAGCTAATGAGGTAGATCAATTGATTAAAAATACGATGCAGGAGAGAAAAATACCGGGCCTTCAACTAGCAGTTGTAAAACACAATAAAATAATCAAACAAGGTTATTACGGTGTAGAAAGCATCGCAACAAATAAACCAGTGACCAAGGATTCTATTTTCACTATTAATTCAATGACAAAAGCATTTACAGGTGTTGCTGCTATTAAATTAGTGGAGCAGGGAAAGCTACAGTTAAGTGATACCTTAGACATGCATCTAGAAAACTTGCCTAACGCTTGGCAAAAAATGACTGTTCAGCAAGTTTTTAGCCATACTTCAGGACTTCCAAGGGTGCTTAGTGGTAAAGGTGTTGAGCTAATTGGCGATGGAACAAGTGAAGGCGCTTGGCAAGCTGTACAAAAGTTACCAGTAAAATTTGAGGCAAATAGCCGCTTTCAATACAACCAAACAGGTTATGCCATTTTAGGTAAAATAATTGAGAAACATTACCAGCAGCCTTTTGTTAAAGTTCTCGAACAGCAGTTTGTTAAGGCTAATATGCCACTAGCTAAACATTACAGCTTTACTTTTGATCAGCAGAAACTTGATACTCTTGCCCAGCAATATCTATTACCTGATGGCAATAATTTACAAGAAGTCGAGGTAGTATTTGAGCCGTTAATATACCCGGCTGCGGGAATGGCGACGAATGTATCAGAGCTTGCCAATTTTATTGCCGCACTAAAGCAAGGTGAGTTTTTTGCGCCAGAGTTGCTTAAAGATTTATGGGCACCAGCGATTTTAAATAATGGTAAAACGGAAGGTTTTAATAGCAGAGAAAATGGCTATGCCGCAGGTTGGCAGGTGATTGATAGAAAAGTTAACCCTGCGATCAGCGCAAGTGGTGGAGATGCAAATACGATTATCATCTATCCAGAAAAAGAACTTACCATCATAGTATTAACTAACCTAATTGGCGGTTTACCGATAGAGTTTGTAGACGATATCGCACAATACTATTAAGCCAGTAAAAACAAAAACGGCACAATTAATGTGCCGTTTTTCATTCAACAGTTTTATTTACCTAAAAACTTCCACGAATACCAAATTCAACACCACGCCCTGGTAATGGTGCGATATCCTTTAAGAATGAAGTGTGAACTCTAGCCTCTTCATCAGTTAAGTTATTACCTTTGACAAAAATAACAAAGTCATCACCTATACCTTCGAGGTAATAATTAAAGTTAACATCAACTAAAGTATACGCTTCAGTGTCAGTTTCTCTTGGCGCAATATCATCTTGCTTAAAATAATGGCTAACAGACAATTGTGCACTGTATTGATCAGCTAAATAATCAAACTGAGCCCCTACTCGCATTGGCGGAATACGAGGTAAATTACCACCGTCTTTTAACTTAGCACGGGTATAGTCACCAAATATTGTTGAGCGTAAGTTAGCTGACCACTGATAAACAACTTCCGCCTCTAAACCGTACATCTCAATATCACGTTGTTGATAAAGATAGATTGGCAATTCACCTTCGGCATGTTCGTCTTCAGCGTGTTCTTCATCATGGTCATCGTGATCATGTGCACCTTCAGCAAAAAACACTGTTTCACCTTGGAAAAAGAAGTCATCAATTTGATTGTAGAAAGCACCTACAACAAAACCTAAATCTCCTTCAAATTTTCGCCATGTAATATCTAAGTTAGTCGAGGTTTCTAGTTCTAGACGTTGATCACCTAATTCAACGTGTACATCTTCACCTTCATAGTGAAGCTCATAAAGTGCACCAACCTCAAAACTGTTAGTACCGATATGTGGACCATTAGAAAATAGTTCAGCCGCTGACGGTGCTCTTTGTGCATAAGCGACAGAGAAACCAAGGTTGTAACCTGGCTGATAATCCCAAACTAAACCCGCTGATAAACTAACAGGGGTAAAGCTTTGTTTCTCAAAATGACCATCGTCTTCGTGATGATCATCTTCTTCGTGTTCGTCGTGCTCATGCTCTTCATGATCATGTTCGATAAAACTGTCTTTAGCTTCTATTTCAACATGCTCTATTCGAGCACCAAGTTGTAATAGCACATCATCAAAGTGTTTTTCTTCTAACCAAGCCAAAGCAACTGAAGATGTTTTTGATGGTGGTGTAAAAGCTTCTTCTCCAAGCGCTTCAAAATCTGTGTGTTTGTAATGAAGTGTCCAAGCCCCTTTCCAGCCTTCAAATGCTTGATGATATACGTCAAAACGCGCTTCAGTCATTTCATTATTAAAAACAGTACCTACTTCACCATTTTCAATTTCTTTGTGTTGGTAGTCGGTATAGGCAACTTTACTTGAAACTTTGTTGATAAAACCTTGATCAAATGTCAATTCGCTTAGTAATTGAATTCTGTCTTGTTCAAGATCGCCATAGACACTTTCTTCGTGTTCTTCATGATCGTCATGTTCGTCTTCATGTTCATCATGACCATGGCTGTGACCCGGAATGCCATATTCACGTGACAATTTGCCGTAAGAAAAGCCAATAAATCCATTATCTAAAATATAGCTAGAACCTACCGTGAAGCCTGATGCTTTTGCAGCACTATTAGGTAGCTTACCTTTAGCACCAAGTTCATGTTCTTCATGCTCTTCGTGTTCATCGTGTTCATCATGCTCTTCATGTTCATCGTGATCGTCATGAGCATCAATAGATTCGGCATAACCAGGAATTTTGTAATCTTCGCCATCACGCCAAAAGCCATCTAGATGAAAAGCTAATTGCCCAGATGACTTATTAAGTGAGATTGATGCCTCGTCTTCACTAGCTACCGTATTATGCTTAAACATGTAATTGACGTTGTCATCTAAACTAGTAGGCACTCTATCGTCTACTACGTTCACAACACCACCAATCGCACCACTTCCGTAAAACAAGGTTGCAGGACCTCTCAATACTTCAATTTGCTGAGCTGTTGCAGTTTCTGATGCTACAACATGGTCAGGGCCAACACGTGAAGCATCTGCGGCATCTAAACCATTTTGAGTCACTAACACTCTTGGACCGTCTAGTCCTCGAATAATTGGGCTACTGGCAACTGGGCCAAAATACGTAGAATGAACACCCACTTCATTTTTCAACGTTTCACCTAAAGTAGATGCTTGTTTGGTGCGAAGTTCATCTGACGAAATGACGTTTACAGGTAAAGCAGATTCAATGGTTGATGAATGTAATGGTGTTGCGTGTACATCAATAATCTCCATCACTGTTGGTGCTAAAACAAAGTTAACACCACTAATATCTTCTTCAGTAACAACAAGTTTTTTATTTCTGTGGCTAAAGTTTTCTGCTACAACATGAAGCTCTAAAGGCCCTTTCGCCAGATCAGTAAACACAAACCGACCTTGGTTATCAGTTAACACCTGTTTTTTGCTGTTAACAACAGCGACCTTAGCATTTACTATTGGTTGACCTTCCGTAGTCTTTACAACACCAGATACATCTTGCGCTCCAGCAAGATTGGAATAAGCTAACGACAACGCACAGGCTGTCGCAATAGGACTAAGTTTCATGAGAAATCCACAAGTTTGTTTAAATATAAGTACAGGCCGCTTGCCTATGCAAACCACCACATAAAGTTGAATTAGCTTTTAGGTATTAAACCGCTGGTGGGGCTCGTTGCCCAGGCAGTTCTTGATGAAAAGAGATGAGTTGATGCGAGCATTCAAAATATAAGCTTGTATGATATACGCCTATATTTACTGAGATAGGTTTTATATGAGAAGTTTTAGGCTCAGTTTTACTGTGACAAAGTTTACAGTCGAGCTGTTCAATGTTCGTATCACCATTTGGTAGATCATGGGTATGACTAACCGTTGAAAATAGCAAAGCCAGCAGAACAAGAAGCCCTACTAACAGAGAGTTTTTTCGGTTGTACGTACAATGAGATAATTTCATGGCGGTGATAATATAACATTGCACAACCAATGGCAATTACCGAAGTTTTACCAATTGATGACAATATTGCCGAATCTTGAGTATAAAAAAAGCGCCAAAAGCGCTTTTTCATCATTAGAAACAAATTATTGGGTGCCGCCAATGGTCATTTCATCAACCTTTAATGTTGGCTGACCAACACCAACAGGTACACTTTGACCATCTTTACCACAGACCCCGATACCAGGATCAAGTGCCAAGTCATTACCCACCATACTGACTTTTTTCATCGCTTCAGGGCCACTACCAATCAATGTAGCCCCTTTAATTGGTGAAGTAATTTCGCCGTTTTCAATTAAATATGCCTCTGAGCTGGTAAAAACAAATTTACCTGAAGTAATATCAACTTGGCCTCCGGCAAAATGAGGAGCATAAATTCCTTTTTTCACACTTTTAATAATATCTTCTGGCGAATGCTCACCCGCTAACATATAGGTATTGGTCATTCTAGGCATAGGTAAATGAGCATACGATTCTCGACGGCCATTACCTGTTGGCTTAACTCCCATAAGTGCAGCATTGTGCTTGTCTTGCATGTAGCCTTTTAATACGCCCTTTTCAATCAACACATTATATTGACCAGGAACACCTTCATCATCGATTGTTAATGAGCCGCGACGATTTGCTAACGTTCCATCATCGACAATAGTACAATGCTCAGACGTCACTTGTTGCCCAACCTTACCAGAAAATGCTGAAGAGCCTTTGCGGTTAAAATCTCCCTCAAGGCCATGACCTACCGCCTCATGGAGTAATACTCCAGGCCAACCAGCGCCCAATACTACAGGTAGCGTACCTGCTGGAGATTCAATCGCGACTAAATTTACCAAGGCTTGTCTAACGGCTTCTTCTGCATAGTGTAAATAACGTGTTTTATTTCCTTCTGCTTCAAAGAAATAACTATAATCTGTTCGGCCTCCACCGCCAGCACTGCCTCGCTCACGTTTACCATTGGCCTCAACCAATACCGAACAATTTAGTCTTACAAGCGGTCTTATGTCATTGGCATATGTGCCATCGCTCGCTGCAACTAGGATTTTCTCGTAAACACCTGATAAGCTGACAATAACTTGTTTAACACGTTCATCCTGCTGTCTTGCGTGGGCTTCAACTTCATGAAGAATATTAATTTTTTGTTCTTGTGTTAGGCTGCTCAGCGGATCTATCGCTTGATATACATCGTGCTGCGATTGCGCAGTGAGTATTTTTACCTTTTTACTTTCTCCGTCTTTAGCAATACCTTTAGCCGCTTCAGCAGCTTTTAATAAAGCTTGAGGGCATATGTCATCTGAGTATGCAAAGCCCGTTTTTTCACCAGAGATAGCCCTAACACCAACACCGCGCTCTATATTGTATGAACCTTCCTTAACTACGCCATCTTCTAACAACCAAGATTCATGTGCACTTGATTGAAAATAAAGATCCGCCAGATCTACATGTCGCTGATGCATTTGCGCCAATACGTCGTTTAAAAAGCCCTGATCAATATCGCTATTGCCAAGTAGTTCGCGCTCTACTGTATTCATAGTGTTTTTATCTTCGTAATAAATTGATTATGCTGTGCAACAGGAATAGCCTGACGCACGCTTTGCAGAGTATCTAAGTCAAAATCTGCTGAAATAGTCCCTACACCTTGTGTTATTTCTGATAATACCTCACCCCATGGGTTGATAATAACACTTTGCCCCCAAGTTTCTCGGCCATTGTCGTGTACACCGTATTGACCGGCTGCAACAATATACACTTGATTCTCAATAGCTCGAGCTTGCAGTAATGGTAGCCAATGGGCTTTACCTGTTACTTTGGTAAATGCTGCTGGAACAGTAATCACTTGCGCACCCAAAGTGGTTAAATGACGATATAACTCAGGAAAACGCAAATCATAACAGATAGACAAACCTAAGGTTAAACTATCAAGGGTTTTCGTTATCGCTGACGTACCTTTTTCAGTATATCGAGATTCTCTATATTGTTTTTCACTATCGTTAACATCAACATCAAATAAGTGCATTTTATGATACTGGGTTAGTAACTCACCAGAACCAGAAAAAACGCAACAGGTATTATAAAATTTATCCTGCTGTTCGATATACTGCGGAATACTGCCGGCAACGAGCGTTACGTTATATTGCTTCGCCAATTTAGATAAGCCCGTTTTAAGTTCGTTTGTCGTTGCATCCTGTTTTGCTAAATCAAGTTGCGCACGATCAGTGCCACCAAAAAACAAACAACACTCAGGCAATACTACAATATGTTGTTCAGCAAAGGGTAATTGACTCATTAGCCGTTCAATTGTCGCAAGGTTATCCTGCACATTGGGTGAAGAGGACAGCTGAATCGCAGATAGTTTAATCATTAAATCGGTCTAGTTGATGTTTATCAATGGGCTCTATTAAGCCTGTCTCAGGGTTCAGTATCCCTTCAATTTTTGGCTCAGTTGGAAACTCAGGTAACGCTTCTACCACCTTAGGTGGTGAATCTCGTCCGACACTGATATTTTTGGTTTTCTTATCAATCTGTCTAAAGTTTGGCTCTGCAATACTACCGGTTAATGCAAATTTATATTCAACAGGTACTTGAGAAGTAATTACCCCATCAATTGCCACACCAGCTAAAAAGGTCACAGGGTTTAAGGTAGCAATCCAAGCAATGGCTGGTAAGCTAGATGTTACGTTAGGCGCATAAGACATACTGTAATCTAATGTTTTAGTATTCAGATCAGTATTGCCTTTTAACGACATATCACCAGCGGCACCTTTTAAGAAAGTATTCTTGGTATACAAGACACCATTTTGCAGATGATAGTCGCCTTTTATTTCGCTGTAGAACATGCCATCTGCAAAAATATCACGAAAATCAAACTTTAACTTACGCACTAGTGATTGCAAACTAAGTAACGATAAAGCACGAGCGGAATCCGGCACTTCTTTAAGTACCCCTTCGTCTAATCTTGCCGTGACATCTCCGTTTAAGTAACGAATTTGAAAATCTTGTGGTCCACCCAACCAATTAATATCAAAACTAGCTTTTAAACCGCTATCTGCAACCGTAGAAGAAATACCAAGTCGCTCTAACTCGCGTTCAACATCATTGCTTTCTAATGTACCTTTTAAAGCCGTATTCGAGATTGTACTATTGTGTTGCCACTGTCCATCTAGTTGTAACTTCACACCTTTTCTTTTAGCAACAAAGTTATTTATAGTGAGCAAATCAGCGGTTGGACGGCGTAACTGAAAATCAACTTTACCAAGCTGTAAATTACGATAACTACATTCCCCGCAAGATACAGTTAATGGTGGAATATAAGGAAATACTTCATCATTTACCTTAATATCAAATGGCGCTATTACTACTTTTTCACTAGCATCAACCACCTCTGTTGCATCATCACTGCTCTTTATTAGTAATTCATTTGGCGCCAAACGAACATAATCAGCATTAATTTCTAGCCCTTGTGTCTGAATGTCAGGGAATATCTTGATATTGGCTCTTGCTTCTAAACTCGACAATGACAATAACCACCAACTGGTTTCATCTGTGAGATTAAAGCTAACATCGTGTAGGGACTCGCCAATAAAAGTCACCTTATTAATATTCCCTCGGATCCTATCAGGTACAGGTAAAATGCCGACTTGGCCATTATCCGGGCCTGACGCCTGCTCTATGCCAGCAAGTAAATCAACAATAAAAGGTTGCCATTGCTCATAAGCAGCCTCGGCAAGTGCTGATGTAACGTGAAAGCCACTGACAGGTAAAAACATAGGTTCATTACCCAAGATCAAGTGACTTTGCGTGAAGGTTGTTTTTTCGTGATCCAATTTTCCGTAGAAAGTGAGCTGCTCACCAATATGCGCATCAACGGTAGATTGGGTTAAATTACCTACCACTTTGACATTACTGACCAAGCTTTGCTCAGCCGATTTAGTAAACGGCTCAGGCAAGGTTAAGTTGACATTTGCTAAGTCAGAATTAACCGAAAGATTGTAAGTAAAATCACCATCATTATAGTTATTAAGTACTAACTCACCCTGCCAATTAAGTTGACCTTCGCCATATTTTTGTAGCTCAGCTGGCAACTGTTTAAGCCATAAATCACTTGCCCAGTTAGCATTAATCGCTAATTTAGTTTGGAAATATACAGGTAGTTGAGCTGTGTTTACGGCTATTTTAAGTGGCATATTACGCCACAGTAGATCAAGCCCAGTAGATTTTACCTTTTCATTTTCAAAAGTAATCTTGCCATTGACTTGTGTGAACTGCATATCTGGCGTTTGTAAATCCACACTGTTATCTACTAATAAAATTTCACCTTTAGCAACAGTGGCATCTATATCATTAATAGGCAAAGTCAAATCTAGGTTACCTGAAAAAGGCTTTGCCACAACCAACTTCTCTAATACATTACCAACAGTGTCAGATAAAGGACTGGCCAGCATCAAATTAGTAACAAGCTTAGGCTGTGTTTGATTAAAGTTAGCCTTGATCTGCAGTACCTGCTCATTAGATAGATCATCAATTCTCGCAGTAACACCAGCAACATCTATTCCTGTTAATGAGCCAGTTAACCCAGTGACCAACATACTATTGTTGGTAAAGTTTAAGTTAGCATCAAAGTGCGTGATCGCCGGCCATTTCTCATCAAAAATAAAGGTACTATTTGTCAGTTTGGCATCTACGTTAAAATATCCAGTACCGTCTTCAAATGGAAAGTTTTTTATCGGTCCATTCACCAATACGTTTGCTAATTTTACATTACCTTTTTTTAATGCACTGTTTAGATAATCGATCAGGGATTGTCCCATAATTGATTGTGGGTAAAATTTAGGCGCGTCGACGACATTTACATCATGTAATTGAGCAAATAATGACATATGCGTTTCTTTGTCCTTGCCACCAAATAAACCTAACTCAGCGGTTAACTTTAGTTCAGGGGCAATAAACTCAACTGACGGCACAGAAACAGACCATTGTTCATCGGAAAAACCTAGCTCAATGGCTGCATTAAATTCATCGTATGCTAGAGGCGCTTGAAAATGTTCGGCAAAGTCAAATGCACCAGCATTAGCGGAAATGTTTATTTGAAGCTTTTCATTTAACAGGTGTAATTCCCCAGACAATTGCTCAACACCAGGAATGCCCTGTTGGTATTGGGTGTTAACCCCACTAAACTTAGCGCTTGCTTGAAGTTTGTTATCGACTTGTTTGATAAAAATATTTTGCAAAACACCCTGAGGAGACAAGCCCTCTACTAAATCTAATGCAGCTTTCTCTTTGATAAACAAAGGTAAAAGATCAGTAACACCTGAAATATCAGCAGAGCTGATATAGCCATTAAAGCCAGATAATTGCTTATTAAACTCAACAGTTAGAGGTTGCCAAACATGCTCATCTGAAGTCACCATCAAGTCAGAGGTATAGCCACTGAGAGCGTTATTGGATGCTAAGTCTTTAATCACTAATTGCCCTGGTGATATAGCAAATAGTTTTTCAGCCTCTTGCCAAGTCCAAGTCACTTTGTTTTCACCCAAATCAACTAATAGTCGTTCAGCCTTACCTTTGGTAATGGTTAACCAAGCATTAAAGTTAATCGATGAATGAGTATCTTGCTGGTCTATAGCAAAAACGCGATCTAACCAAGGGGTAATGTCTAACTGATTAGCTTGAATATACAGCTGACCATGCATCTCTTTTAAGGTTTCGCCGGTGATATTTAAATCAAGTTGCAGGTTATTGGAGGTAACACCGTCGAGTACAACACTGCCTTTAGCTTTATGCTGTTTACCTTGATTGACCCAGAATAATTCATCAATCAAAAACGTTCGATCACCATTGGCGGTTTTAACAATAATTTGGCTGTTATCAACTGAAAACTTGCTGATTTGATGAAGGAAAAGTTTAGACACGTTATTAAGTAAATCAGAGTCGCCGCTACTTGTCGTAGATAACACATCGCGATCTAATAAAACTTTTACCCCATCTAAGGCAAAATCTTTAGTCACTAATTGACGTTGCTGTAAAGACCGCCAAAAGTCGAGTTGAACGTTAAAACCTGAAATAAAGACTTCTGTGCTGTCAGTTTGCAATACACTAACGTTTGAAGCGACAAGAATAGGACCAGAGCTTTGCCAACTCATGTTGAGAGAGCCTATGGCAATATCACTACCATAAGTTGAATTGATATAATCTTGCAGCTCAATGCGATAGTTATGGGCATACGGTAAAAACAAGCGCAAACCACTGATCAGTACAGCAAAAATCACTAATAAAATAGCGATTATTTTATATACTCTATTTAGCCAGCGATTTGAAACTTTAGACATACTCATAAAGTTACGCTTTCCTACCTTGTGGTTGTACGTTTAATCTAATGATCGATTACATCATAACTACGTCGAACTGTTCTTGATTATACAAGCTTTCTGTCTGAACTTTAATTTGCTTGCCAATAAACACTTCGAGCTCAGCTAAATTATGATATTCATCATTAACTAATGACTCACTCACTGCTGGTGATGCATAAACAATAAATTTATCGGCATCATAAGCACGGTTTACACGAACAATTTCTCGTAAAATTTCAAAACAAACCGTTTCAACCGTTTTTAAATGACCTCTACCATTACACACGGCACATTCGTCACATAAAATATGTTCTAAGCTTTCGCGCGTGCGTTTACGTGTCATTTCCACCAAGCCTAGAGCAGAAAACCCACTAATACTGTATTTAACTTTGTCTTTAGACATTGCCGAATCTAAGCTATGTAATACTCTATGTTTGTGATCTTCATTAGTCATATCTATAAAGTCGACAATGATTATACCACCTAAGTTCCTTAACCTAAGCTGACGGGCAATTGCCTGAGTTGCTTCAATGTTGGTGTTAAAAATCGTTTCTTCTAAATTCCTATGTCCAACAAAAGCCCCAGTATTAATGTCTATGGTGGTCATAGCCTCGGTCTGATCGATGATCAAATAGCCACCAGATTTTAATTCAATTTTTCGATGTAAAGCGCGCTGAATTTCATTTTCAACATCAAATAAGTCAAAAATAGGACGTTCACCAGGGTAATATTCCAAGACAGGAGTCAATTCAGGGACAAACTCTTGTGTGAACTCACCTAGCTGGTCAAAGGTCAGTTTGGAATCAACACGAATGCGCTCTAATGACACACCAACAAAGTCTCGGATCACCCTAAAGGCAAGTGATAAATCTTGATAAATGGCAACCTTGGTTTGTTTACGCTGTTTACGTTCAAGTACCTTAGCCCATACACGACATAAAAACTCAGCGTCATGTCTTAGCTCTTCGTCGCCTGCGCCTTCCGCGGCAGTACGCACGATAAAGCCATGATCATCTTCACAATAAGGCTGAACAATATCTCGTAATCGCTTGCGCTCTTCTATATCCTCAATGCGTTGAGAAATGCCAGCGTGGTTCGCATTTGGCATTAGTACTAAATAACGAGCTGCAATAGTTATATCGGTAGTGAGTCGAGCTCCTTTGGTCCCCAATGGGTCTTTAACCACTTGAACAACTATGTATTGTCCTTCATGCACCAAACTTCGAATATCTGGCACTTGTTCTGAGGATTGCTCTTCATTTAAAATCAGTTTGGAGTTGATATCAGAGGCATGTAAAAAAGCGGCTTTATCTAAATTAATATCGACAAACGCAGCCTGCATGCCGGGCAGCACTCGGATAACTTTACCTAAGTAAATATTACCCACTAACCCACGTTTTGCCTCTCTTTCGACGTGAACTTCTTGCAAAACACCATTTTCAATTAACGCGACGCGTGTCTCGCTAGGTGTCACATTAATCAGCAATTCACCACTCATGGTATTTCCCTGTTTTGTATTTAGACGTTTAAATGATGATGAACACCAAATTCTGCCAATAAATGTTTAGTTTCGACCAAAGGTAGCCCTACTACGGCAGAATAGCTGCCAATTATCGATTTAACAAATTGGCCTCCAATACCCTGAATGCCATATGCACCAGCTTTATCTTGCGGTTCACCTGATTGCCAATACTGGACAATATCTTGTTCTGTGAGTGTATCAAATTGCACTTTGGTTGAAACAACTAAGCTTTTACTTAATGTTCCTTTTACTACTGCAATTGCCGTATGCACTAAATGTTCGTTGCCCGATAGCATAGATAAATACTCTTGGCATTGTGCAAAACTTTCAGGTTTTCCTAAGATATGCCCATCAAAGGCGACACAAGTATCTGAACCAAGTACCGTAATATTTTGCTCTTGGTTGATAGCGATACAACGGGCTTTTTCTACGGCAAGGCGCTCTACGTATGAAGCAGGAGATTCATTTGCCATCACTGACTCATCGATATCAGGGCTTAAACAAGTGAAATCGTAGCCCATATCAACTAAAAACTGCTTTCTTCTAGGTGATTGAGAAGCCAATACTAAACGGCAAGATTGAGTCATAACAGCTCCGTTTATTTAATACTAAAATGTCGACGAATTTTTCTAAGCAATAAAAATGCCCATGGCCACAATACAATGGTTGTCAGTACAGGATATAAATAACTAGGTAAAAACACTACGTCTGTCAGCAAACGTTGTGACCAAAATACTAATAGATGGTACAACGCTGATACCACACCAACAATAAGCGCTTGTTGCCAAAGGGAAAAGTTTCTAATTTTCTGAAAATTCCCTACAACGATGTAAACACACAGCGCCATCGCTGCGGCGTGGATACCTAAAATAGAGCCTAGTAATACATCAAGTAAAAACCCCATAAACCAAGCAGTAATAACATTGACTCTGCTTGGCAGCGCCAAACTCCAATAAAGTAACACAACGAGCACCCAGTCAGGGCGAAACGCATCAACACTTAACGGCAATGGCATTATGGTCGCCACTAACGCCACTAACAAAGTGAATATGATCATTATGCCATTATGAGCCAGCATTATTATCTCCTTCAGGCTCTGCTAAATCTTCTTTAGACGAGAAAATTGACGTAGGCTTTTCTGGCCACAACAACAACATATAACGTAAGCGATCGATATCTGCGGTTGGTTTACTTTGTACTTGAGCAAAAGGTCTTGATTCGTCTGTACGCACCGCTCTTACTTCTGCAACTGGATAGCCTTCTGGAAACTTTCCACCCAAGCCTGAAGTCACTAACAGATCACCTTCTTTAATGTCTGTTGTATGAGGAACAAAGTTATGAGTTAAGCGATCAATTGTTCCGGTGCCATTTGCTAATAACCTTACACCGTTGCGTTTGATTCGCACAGGAATAGATTGAGTCACATCAGTAATTAAAATCACGCGGCTAGAAATGGTCCCCACATGCAATACTTGGCCAACAATACCTTTTTCGGCGATAACGGGTTGGCCTTCAAATATTCCATCGTTAGCCCCACGGTTTATCACTACCTGGTGTGAATAGGGATCGGTATCAACTGAGATGATCTCAGCGACCATTTTTTTGGCATCTTTGCGTACAGGTGAAGCGAGCAAAGCGCGAAGCCGCTCATTTTCTTGCTTGATAATTTCAAGCTGCATAGCCTGTTCTTTAAAAATCAGTTCGTTAGATTTTAGCTGTTGGTTTTCTTCAATCAACTGGCGACGAGTCGCAATATTTTCCACCGCCCAATCGATCGCTTGTTTAGGTGTAGAAGCAATATACTGCAACGGACTGACCATAGATTGCAAATAGCCGCGAATAAACTCAAAGCTATTCATTTTATGGTCAAAAAATATTAAAAGCGCAGAACAAAACAGCACCAAAACGAGTCGGTGCTGTGCAGAAGGTCCATGTTTAAAAATAGGATTCATCGAGAATTAGCTTCTCAGGGTAAACAACATAAAATTCCTAGTTTTAGATAACTTGAAACCAAGGCTAAACATTGGCTCAAGTTATCACCAAGGGTTATTCGTAGGCGAAAAGATCTCCACCGTGCATGTCTATCATCTCAAGGGCTTTACCGCCACCACGCGCTACACAGGTTAGTGGATCATCAGCAACAACAACTGGAATACCCGTTTCTTCCATTAATAAGCGATCTAAGTCTTTTAATAAAGCGCCACCGCCAGTTAATACCATGCCACGCTCTGAAATATCAGACGCTAGTTCTGGTGGAGATTGCTCAAGTGCCACCATAATCGCGCTAACAATACCCGTTAATGGCTCTTGCAATGCTTCTAAAATTTCGTTGCTATTTAAAGTAAAACTGCGAGGAACACCTTCAGCAAGGTTTCGACCACGAACTTCAATTTCCACCAGCTCTTCACCAGGGTAAGCCGAACCAATTTCATGTTTGATTCGTTCAGCTGTCGCTTCACCAATTAAGCTACCGAAGTTTCTGCGAACGTAGTTGATAATTGCGTCGTCAAACTTATCACCACCGATACGAACTGAAGAAGAGTACACGACACCGTTTAATGAAATAATACCAACTTCTGTAGTACCACCACCGATATCAACCACCATAGAACCTGTCGCTTCAGATACTGGCATGCCAGCACCAATAGCCGCAGCCATAGGCTCATCAATAAGATACACTTCACGCGCACCAGCACCTAATGCAGATTCACGGATAGCACGGCGTTCAACTTGTGTAGAACCACAAGGAACACAAACTAAAACACGAGGACTTGGGCGTAAGAAGTTGTTGCTGTGCACTTGTTTGATAAAGTATTGCAACATTTTTTCCGTGACGAAGAAGTTCGCGATAACACCATCTTTCATCGGACGAATCGCTTCGATATTGCCAGGTGTACGACCTAGCATTTGTTTTGCTGCTGTACCTACTGCAGCAACACTTTTTGAACCGCCTGAGCGATCTTGACGAATAGCAACTACTGAAGGTTCGTTAAGTACAATGCCTTGTTCTTTGACATAAATAAGGGTGTTGGCTGTTCCCAAATCGATTGATAGATCATTGGAAAACATACCGCGTAATTTTTTAAACATGTGGTCTCTATGTCCTTGCTACCTGACGACAACAAATATTGTTGTAGCATAAAGCGATTTTTTTTCTAATTGCCGCTAATCATAACCCAGACTTTACAAGATGTGATGCCCGAAACCGAAAAAAATGGCAGTTTTTTTACATTTTTTTCGGTATTTAGTTAAAAAGTCGTTAATTGCCTACTTCACGCCAAGAAATTATGCGGTCATTGCCGCGAAATAAACCAAATTGCAACTCACTTATTGGGTTGTCAGTAAAATTAGAGTTCCCTTGCCAATCATATTGCAGCCATTCTGGGACTTGGTATTCAAACTTGAGCTTTGGGGTATTATTCTCGCCAGCAGCATCAAATATAACCTTGTTAACAAGCCTACCTTGATCAAACTGAGTATTGGTACGAATGGTTGCGCCCTTAGTGTTGCCATAATTAAAACTATTCAGTTCAACTAGACGATATTCGCCATCAGCTAATCCACCACTGTAAATCGCTCCTGATTTTCTTCCTGTTGGAGAACTGATTTCGATCAACGCGGTACAGTTATCTAATTCATTTGTCTGCCAAGTGGTGCCATCCCAAAACTCCACTTGCATATTAACTGGCAACACTGACGTTTCAGGGCCATAGGCATTTTCAATCACCCAGCGGCCAAAACGAATTTTGCTATCTGTTGTACTAAAAGCTTTTGCAGTAGGTGTGCCCACCTCGGTCAACATATCAAGGCTTTTTAGCGCAACGCCATCTGAATCAACAACTTTGATGCCAAAGCGCATTTGATCAAAGGGGCCGTCCACTTCACTCGCTTTTCGAGTAAACATGCCAATGTTATCAACCACACTCTTGTACTCGCCTTGAGACCAGCCACCGTCAAAGCCAATTAGCCGTTCTGTAGGTGCGTTACGATTAATATTATCTTGGTTATTTTCTGCAACGAGGGTCACGGTTGATTTAATATAATCTCCAACATAATTTTTGGTTATTCCGGGGGTATTAAAGCCGTTTTCCGCAATCACTCGGTAACCTAGTTCTAACATTGGTTGCGACATATAGGTCATATCACCGCAAGCATTTTTTACCTCCGTCACCAAAGGCATGGACTTTAGATCTAGCGTAAAATGGTCAGGGGTAAACCGCCCAATAATCTGCTTACCAAAAGCCACAGATCCAGATGTATTATCTTTAACATAGAGTTTTACAACCCCTACTTCACTGTACGTTGCTTCAGCACTATTGCCTGAGCTAGTGTATTTTCCGCCCGTCATTTCGTATGTTTTTGGAAAGGAGTCTGAAACAACAAAAGCACCAACCTGACTTCTCAGGGCAATGCCATTGAAGGCAACTAAATCTCCTTCACGGGTTGAGCCAGCTGCTCCCACGGGGTCAAGTGGTCCAATTCGCTCAAGAGCAAGGCCAATTTGCCGAGTAAAGCTTGGCGTTTGCGTATCCTGAGCGTTTACCGCCGTTATAGTTAAATCAAAAGGTTTACCGGCTGCATGAATATTACTCCCTGTATGATCTGCACTGTCGAGGGAGTTACCACCTGAATTAGCTTCAATAATAAATTTGTCAGGTCTAACGTATAAACCTTGTGAGCCAGTTAAAGTAACAGCAGGGTTTTCAAGTGTTGCTGGAATTGTATGTGTTGCATGTAAAACAATGTCTGTCGCATCGTAATATATATTGGTTGGTAACTCAGCAAAGGATTGAGCATTAAAAGAAAGTGGTATCGAGGTATAACCATTGCCAAGCGTGCTAATTTCTTGACCATCAATAGTGTATTTTAAACTGCCACTAGGTACTTGTACGGCAAATCCAATATCTCTTTGTCCAGCGCCAGTGAAGTATGGCTGGCATGCACCTGTGCCATCATCTTTTACCGCTTGAATATTAACATTTGGACTGCCCATAGCTGCACCTGCTACTTCCATTGGACTGCCATTAACCATGTTAAATCCTGAGATGGTAAATCCAGCGTTATCAAATTTAAGATTACAATCACTAACATTGCCGTTATTACATCGATAACCATTAGCTGCTGCTACGCCAGCATTATTGATAGATAACGTCGCTATTTCAGGCACGGTATATTTGAGGTCGACTGATGTGTTACCGGAAAAATTAACAGGAATTGTTACACTATGCCCACTGGCTCCTGTGGCGACTAAATTAAGCGATACTGCGTCTGTCGACTCTGTACAACTTGTACCAAAACTATTGGTGCATGCTTGAATGGTAATTTGTTCTGATGCACAAGTTAAACCATGGCCATCATGGGTAATTAAGTAGTGATCAACTGCTGGCGCAACTGCACCGCCACAAAAGCCATGTCCGGTGATATTATCTGCATCACCGCTGTTGTATACAAAAACACCGTCTTTATCTACAGATAAAGAACCACTGGCTGAAACAGATCCAGTTATATAGTTATCTTTATCTATCGATATTGAACCTCCAGCATAAATATGAGCATTTATCACAGAATCTTTAGCTATCGAAATACTGCCTGCTGCAATAATCATTACATTAGAAGGTGCTCCCCCCGCATTGATTCTCGTCTCTTTGGGTATAGAGACACTGCCAGCAAAATACAATACTGCTGTACCACTTCCCGAAAAACGAACAACAGCCCCTTTTGACAGCCCCCAGCTAATATGTTCGTAAACTCCATCGCTAATATTAGTTGCTCTAAATGAGCCTGAAGGCGACACTCCAGGATTAGAAGGTACGGTAAAGTTATTTATTGGAGAACAAGTTCCACCGTTACAACGGGTATTTTTGCCAATAGACGTAGAGCCTTTGGCACTAAATGTTGTAGGTCCTGGAAAAACTGCCGAACAGGAGGGACCACTATCGGGTATTGTTGGCGTTGTAGCGAACTCACAAAAGTCATGTGGGTTAAAACTGCTATTAGACGCTTCAAAGTTCAGTGTTACATCTTCATCAATTTCTAGTTCACCTGAAGTAACAGTTAAGCCACCATTAATGGTCACATTTTCTTCAATCTCGACCTCTTCCGTGTCAGCATAAATATAAGCATTAATGATCGCGCCTTCACCTATTTCTAAAGAACCATTGTATACAACAATCAATAAACTACTTGGATCTCCCCCCACGTTAATACGTGCATTTTCTGGAATTTCTATTTCATTGCCTTGAGCATTGAAATAGAGCACGGCAGTGCCACTTACCACTGACACAGAGTTAACACTGCTGTGCCAGGAGCGATAAGCGTTATAAGAATAATCCTGAACAGAGTTAAGATAAAACGTTCCCAAATTTACGGTGTTGCTAGGCAAAGTAGGGCTTCGTTTGTTGTTTATTGCTACTAATGCACAATTTGATGAGCCATTACACCTTACGCTGTCTTCTATTTCGACATCAATACTTCCTAAACCGGCGATTGGTCTGGGACCAGGGAAAAAGTCACTACATTGGTTGGCATAAAGCATCGATGTGCTAATTACCATCAGCAAAAATGTTAAGACAATTTTAGTTTTCATATGTCACTTCTACTTTGCCTATGTCAATCTTAGTTACTAGATATTGCATAATGAAAATTACAATAAATATAGCGCTACTTTATATCCTGAGCTTGTACTTCTATTTCTCTAGCCACTTGAATACGCCAAGGCCTAGCGCCGACAGTACAACTCCCTTGGCTGGTCACAAGATAATAATCAGTTTTATTTAAACAGGTAATTGCTGCCTGGCACCCTTCTAACCCATTTATATGGTTAAAAGAGATTACCGGAAGGTTGTCACGACATTCAGCACTGCCACTTCCGCTTAATGGAAACAGTTTTTGCAAGTGTAGTTGCATACCACTTTGCGCCGCTTGGAATGCACGTGTCCCCACAACTTCATAAACAACACTTTGCGCACTTGTGCTATTCATTCTAACCAGTGCGACGCCTAATAAACTTAACACAATGATAATAAAAATAGCGATAACTAACGAACTGCCTCGGTGTTTACTGTACTTATCTTTAAGGAACATTAGGCACCTGAATTTCTGACGTTATTGAAATAGGTTCATCATTTGCTTCATTAACAAAATTTAGCATAAACCTTACCAAACCATTACGCTGTAAACTGGTTTCAATGACTTCCACACTAGAAGTAGGCATAGAAGTGTTAATATTAACCGCCAATTTATCAGCTAACGTAATACCATTACGAGTTAAGGTCGTGCCAACAAAACAAAATGTAGTTTGTGTATTAATAAAATACATGCGCCTGGTTGGTGAATCTGCTGTAAATTGCACTAAACCAAGTGATTCCGTTTCTAGATTTAGCTGCCAAATTGTTAAACTGGTATTTAAATCATTAATACCGCCGCTTTGTTTAATACGAAACTTCTTACCACTGTCATTATCATAGTCACTAGCATTAAGGCCATAAACTACAGCATGTGTAGCGTCTAAAAATCGGTCGTCATAACCATCAAAATTTTTAATGGTAACGCTACTTCTTGCGGCTTCTGGCTCAACAGGAATATCGATATACGCAGCGACCGCGACAATAGGATAAAAACTTAAACATTGGTTGCCACTGATGGTTTCTAACTTTAACGAATTAGGTGCAGCGTGACGAATTTCCCGCTTTAATCGCTCTAACACGAAGCGCGCGCCTGATATGAGTTGATCACGTTCCTTTGCATCTAAATACATACGTGTGCTGTATTGCATAAAACTAGTGGCACCAACCGCAACGATGCCTAAAATAATAATCACAGTGACCATTTCAATCAGAGTAAAGCCTTTTACATGTCGCTTTTTACCGCTTTTCACCATCAAAAATTACTCCTGTAAGTAGCAAAGACAAAAGTCGCTTCAAGTGGTGTTTTAACCGTTACCGTGATCAATTTAGCTGTGTATCTGTTGTCATCTGTATCACCAGCTTCCAAGGTATTACCGTCTAAATCACTGTCATTACCGACAGTCACTAAAACTTGGTAGCCATCAATCGTTTGTTCAAAGCCGTTGTAGTCATCAACATCATCATATTGCGAACGATTTGACTCTCCTGACTCACTTCCCATGTTCGAGCTGCAGTCAAGTTGGCACCGCTCGATACCGCCTGACATATCAGAACGGTCGTCAAATGCTCTATTTTGAATTTCACTCAACAATGACTGGGCTATTTCTGACGCTTTAACTTGCTGTACCAAGTCGGCACTTTGCTTATTTGCTGGTGCAATTAAAGAAGTTAATACCGCAAAAGCGATACTGAGTACAACAATGCCGACAATAGTTTCAATTAAGGTAAAGCCATTAATTTTGTTCAGCATAAATGTATCCTTGCGCATTCACTTTTACGGTTATTTTTGGCTCATCTGTGGTTGCGTCATTGTTAATCTCGATGGAAACATCACAAGGTGCAGAACAACCGGTAGCTATTGGTTGTCCCATAGCGTTAAAGCGCAGATACCAAGGTGTTGTAGTGTTAGGTGAAAAACTGATTTGATGAGCATCATCGACAATAACACTGGTGTGTCCATCAACGCCCGCCCCATATATATCTTGGTCAGCTAATATATTGGGGTGACAACTATCAATGCCAGAGGCTCTGTCTTTTAATAAGCCAATACGTTTATTTTCAATTATTAATGATTTACACAAATCAAACGCTTGTTGCATGGCTTTAAGTTGCACCGCTCGTAAGGTCACTATCAATTCGTCTTTGTAGGTATACTCTTCAAAACCGCGAGAACTAAACCAACGTGGAATTACAGTCGCTGATAGTATTGCCAATATAATGATCACCACAACTAGCTCTATCATGGTAAAACCTTTAATGTGCCGATAACTCATCGCCCTACTCCAAACATTGGTTGAAACCAACGACAGCAGGCGAGCTACTGGTAGCGGCAAAGTAATGCACAATGCAGCTATCATTGATTGTTGTTGGTTGGGGTGAACGTTCTTTAAAATAGAACAACATGGCTAGATTGTCTGACGACTTACTGTGCTTAAAATAGTTCACATCCAATCGAAAATAGCCATCCTGCCACAATGTAATATCAGATAATGGATAGCCGTATGATATTGGCACAAGTTTACCATCAACCAAAACAGATGCGTTTTGTTCTTGGTGTAAGTCTTTTGCTAAGGCCTTGTTATAAATCAGTGTTCTACTGCTTTCGATACCGCTTTTTAAACCCGTTAATGTGGCATTTTTCGCATCTAGCTGTAATGAGACAAACTTGGGAATAGCGACAATGGCCAATATGCCAATCACAACAATCACTATCACTAGTTCTATCAAGGTAAAGCCGCGTGCCGCCATCTGATCACTCAATGCCACAAGTATAGTTATCAGCATATGATATTTTTGAATAAAAAACCATGTTAAAACAAGGTGGTTGCGGGTTTAACTTGTACTTGTCGCCAAAGCCACTTACCCTAAAGAAAATTTTAAGCCTAAATCTACCGTGACCCTTTTTCGAAGCCTGAAAATAAGCCTTGTCCTCTACTTTGTGTTCGGCATGAATTTATTATTACCCACCATGGGTGGCTCAGGTTTGTATTTGTCTTTTAATATCACCAGTTGGCTAATGGTGGTGTTAATAATCACCTTAGGTTTTATCCAAGTAGCTAAACAAAAAACCGTTATTTACCACAAAAGTTTTGTTTGGTTATCGCTTGGCACAGTCCTGTTGTTGGTGCCTTTTCTGTATAACGCACCTTTTCAAGACCACATGGTGTTGCGCATACTGGCAGTAGTTGGCGGCATTATGTTGTTTTTTACTTGTTGCCAGTTTAAACAGCTTCGAGATAACCCAACACAGATTTTATGGCTGGTATTGATTGCAGCTACCATTCAAATCACCATAAGTTTTGGACAAATATTTTGGCCTAATCATGCCTTATATGCTTGGTTTAACCCTGACGTTCAAAAACCATTTGGCCTGTTTTTGCAGCCAAATGTCATGGCCACCTTTTTAACAACAACAATTGGTATTGGAATTTATTTGCTATCAGAAAAACGATATAGCAGGAAAATAACGACATGGATTTTTTTACTACTGGCTAGCGCAGCATTTATTTTGCCGTTGTTAGATTCTCTTTCTGGGTGGTTAAGTTTAGTGCTTGTTACTGTGTTGTTATTGCCTAAAACTTTTCGATACAACAAGACAATGGCATCTATGCAGTTTTTGGTATTGCTAGTTTGTTTATTGCTAAGCCAAACATTTTTCGTTAAATCACAGCAGCAAACGCCCATTAGCCAAGATAACAATATTTCAGTACGCCAAGATATTTACCTGACAACATTAAAGATGATCGCGGATAAACCTTTTCAAGGCTATGGATACGGTAGCTTTGAACGCGCTTATTTAGACTATTACAATGCGATGAAAGTTGAGCAGCCAATGTTAAACCCACCTCTGCTCAAGCTAAATCATCCACACAACGAAATATTATACTGGGTGGTGGAAGGTGGCATAGCCGCTGCGTTAGCGATGATATGTTTTGTCATCGCTTACTTTACATTATTTAACACTGACAGCCGTTTCTGTTGGCCACAGGTGTTAGCGTTGTTAGGCCTAGTTAGCCCAATAGTTTTTCATGCCATGGTGGAAATACCGTTTGATAGCGCAGCTAGTCATTGGCACTTACTGATATTTTTGCTGTTTTTTACCTTAGTAACGGGCAATCAAAGTTTAAAAAGCCAAACCTTACCATCAGGTATATTGCCGGTTACTGGAGCGCTATTAACCGCGGGCTTTTTTGTGCCTTTTTTATTAACCACAATGCACACACTTTTAATTATTGTTAAACATGAAGTAAGCGGTTTTCAAAAAATAGAAACCTTTAAAGAGATAATAAACCCGCTACCATTACGCGAACGAATGTTACTTCATGTAAATACGCATAAATACCTAAAAGGAATTAAAGAAAAAAAACCAGAGTTACTAGTCCAATATATTCAATGGGCAAAACAGCAACTAAGATTTAAACCTCGGATTGAGATTTATCGAGACTTGCTTTTGTGTTTAAAAATTCTTCAACGCGAAAGTGAATATCAAGCATATTTGAACGAAGCTCAAAAGACCTATCCGAATGAACTCCACTGGCTTGCAACAAAAAATAAAACTATTAATTAAAAAAGCCACGTTTAAGCGTGGCTTTTTCGACGAGTATGTCCTACTAAAAACTTAATCACAATTTGTAATATTACTATCGATGACAGGTCGAATGCCTACACCATTTACATTAGTAAGGTTATAAATTACTTGGCAAGTGGTAGCTGTTGCAGCGTTTTTGTGACTTGCAGTCCAAATGTTGGTTGTAGTTGCTGAGACAAAATCACCATCATTTGAAAAATCGACTTGCAACAATCTGCCAATCTCATCATTTGCTGGCCATCCATATACAAGATCGATATCGCCAACACCTGCGATGTTAACCGTTCCAGTCACTCCAGTTTGCCCTTGAACTAACGCTTTGGCGTATGTTAAATCAGCCGCTGAGTTAACCGAGGCTTCTAAGCCTTCTACAACAGCACCTTTTGCATCGCTAGTTAAATCAATAAACTTTGGCGCAGCGGTAGCCGCTAAAATGCCAAGTATGACAATTACGACGACTAATTCTATTAAGGTAAAACCTTTTTGTTTGCTAAGTGATTTCATGTGTACATCCTTCAATTTTATTTAATTCTAGTTGTTTATTGTTATTTCAACAAAGCTGTTAGCCGGCTGATAAGTAAAGAAGTTGGCCGCTGAATCAATGCCTGTCGCAGTATAATTACCGTTAGTATCTTTTGGCATGGTCTCTTTTAAATAATAAACACATAAGCTGGTAGCATTACTGCCTGTTTTTGCCACGTAGTATTGCATTGACTTGTCTGTGTTTAATGTTGAAATGTCTGAAGTTGTTTTTGGCGGCTGTTGTAAAATACTATTCCAAATATCAACGCAATTTCCCGCATCAAATCCAGTACCTAAACCTGCGCCATCGCCAGAAACAGCTGTAGATGCAACCACATAACCAGGTCGTACTAAATTGGTGGCAGTGTTATTCTCTGTGGTAAGTAACAATTCAGTACCATCGTAACTTACAACATTTAGACCTGAAGAATTTTTTGGTCGACCTTCGGCTTCCCACTGAGCACGAGCTAATGAAACGGCAGTGGCAAAGCCTCCCGCCATACCTTCAATATTGGCTTCTTTAGCTTGATCTGTTAAATCCAAAAATTTGGGGATTGCTGTCACGGCTAAAAAGCCAAGGATAACAACAACTATTACCAATTCAATAAGCGTAAAACCCGATTGCTTTTTCATACCAACCTCAAACAAGATCTATTAAGTTCAATTTTTTATGTATTCAATAATGAGTCATCGACTCTATGTTTCAAATTATAACGTCGCTAAACGCACGACTTATCACATTTTTCTTATCGACTACCTTCTACTTTACCTGTAGTTGGGAAATAGTCAAAGTATTGTCCCGACGGTAATTGGTACCGACAAAAAACTGATTCAATTCGCTGCTCGTTATTTACTTCGATTGCAGCAACTACTTGGTTCATAAATGTTAAATCTGGCTGCATTATTGCCTGCCATGTTTTGACACAATGTCCCTGTTCAGGAGAGTAATCAACCCAGCCTTTTTCATTTACTCTTATCTGTAATGTTTTACCCTTAGGTGTTACAACCTTAGGCTGATTTTCCATAAACCACTGCGCTCTTATCGAGGTGACTTTACTACTAAAGGTATTTGCCAATGACTCAAAACCAACCTGAGTAATTTCCCCTTCTTGCCGAAACGCGTAATAGATAAAGATTGCCATTAAGCCAGCCACCATAGTAATAATCACTATGTTTTCACCCATGGATTTTTCGCGTTTATTTGTTTGTCCTTGCCTTGTCATCATCACCCCTTAAAGGCTGACATCATATCCCACATTGGTGTAAATATACCTAGCGCTAATACCAATACCATAGCAGCTACAATGGCGATTAAAATAGGTTCAATTTTCGCCGTCAAGGTTGATAAATCGTAATCAACTTCTCGTTCGTAATATTCACCTACTTCCTCGAGCAATTCATCAACACGCCCGGTTTCTTCGCCAACTGCGATCATTTGTAATACCAAAGGGGTAAACAGTGTGCTAGCAACAGCCGAACGCAATAAACTTTCACCACTTTCAATTGCACTTCTCATGGCGACAATCTTTTTTGCCATATAGGTATTATCAACAGCCTCTGATACCAGCGTTAAACCTGTTGTCATAGGCACACCGGCTTTTAACACAATAGCAAAACTGTGTGAAAATCGCGCTAGAATAGAGCGTTCAATAATGGAGCCGACTATGGGTAAGCGGGTTTTGAGTTTGTCCCAATTTAACTTACCTTTTTCTGTTCGAACATAAGCACGGATACCAAATACCAAGGCTAATATGCCAATTAACATATGCGGCCAATAATCAAGAAAAAAGTTGGAGCTAGCAATAAGCGCTCGTGTTGCCCACGGCAGTTCTGCGCCCAATTTAGAAAACATATCAGCAAAAGTGGGAATAACAAAAATGTTCAGGATGACCACCGCAGCGGCAATAGCTATCAAAACAAAAGACGGATAACGCAAAGCGGTTTTAATGCGCTTTCTGGTTTCTTGCTCGCGCTCAAAATAAGAGGCTAACTTGGCAAACGCTTCTTCAAGTTGTCCAGTATTTTCACCAACATGAATTAACGATACAAACAGCGGCGAAAAAAACCTTGGGTGCTGATTCAATGCAGATGAGAGAGCATAACCACCTTCAAGCTGTGCAGCTACTTGGTGTAAAACCTCTTTTAATTTGGCGTTACTGCTTGAATCTGCCATGCCGTGGATAGAGCGCAATATGGGAACACCTGATCGCACCAATGCATACATTTGTCGGCAAAATACAATTAATTCATCCAAGGAAACTGGCGCGCTGCCAAATAATTCAGCAAGGTCGATACCAGCAACATCACCTGCTGCACCTGATGTTTTTTTAGCTGGCTCAATTTTTAATGGAATAATCTGTTGGCGTGACAATTGTTCAGCGACCGCCCCTGCGTTCGCTGCTTCAATTTTGCCCTTTATTTGGGCTCCAGCACTGTCTCTACCAACAAAATCAAATGAAGCCATCGTTATCCGCTTACTTCAACCATTTCAACAAGTCGCAACACTTCTTCAACACTAGTAACCCCCTGACAAGCGTACTCATAAGCGGCAAGTGCTAATGGCTTAAAGTGAGGATGTGCTTTAGCATGTTGAGTAAATGCTTCAGCATCATCTCTTTTAAGTGCTGCCATCATAGGTTCATTAAGTTCTAATAACTCAAAAACACCAATTCGCCCTTTATATCCAGTATAGTGGCAAGACTGACAACCTTTACCATTTTTAAAGCTCGCTTGTTCAGCGCCGTCGCCAGCCAGATGGGTTAACCAAATTTTTTCCTGACTACTTGGCTGATAATCTTCCGAGCATTTATCACAAACACGGCGTACTAACCGCTGGGCAATTACCGCCCTTAACGAACTTCCGACAAGAAAGCCTGCGGCCCCCATATCAATAAGCCTTAAGGCACTGGTGATAGCGTCGTTGGTATGCAGTGTAGATAACACTAAGTGACCAGTTAATGCACCACGAAGGCCAATTTCAACGGTTTCCTGGTCTCGCATCTCCCCCACCATGATAATGTCGGGATCTTGTCGTAGTGAAGTTCGAAGTACACTGGAAAAACTCAGGTTAATTTTACTGTTAACCTGTACTTGGTTAACCCTTGGTAAGCGATATTCCACAGGGTCTTCTACCGTAATAATTTTTTTGGTCGATTGATTAAGCTCACTGAGCGCGCCGTACAAGGTGGTTGTTTTACCACTACCCGTAGGCCCTGTTACCAACACCATACCGTGTGGTCGAGTGATCTGATGGCGCACACGCTCACACAAGTCAGCTGGCATACCCGTTTCGTCTAGTGATAATAAACCTTCGGTTTGATCCAATAAACGCATAACCACCGACTCACCATGTTGCACTGGCATAGTCGACATACGCACATCAATGTTGTGACCTTTTAACTGCAAGTTAAAACGACCATCTTGTGGTAAACGTTTTTCAGAAATATCTAAACCAGCCATTAGTTTTAATCGTAACACCATGGCTGCTGCGATTTTGCTCTCTTTTAAAATGTTTTCTTGCAAAACACCATCGATACGTTGCCTGATCCTTAACAGTTTTTCATCAGGTTCAATATGAACGTCAGATGCTCGCATTTGAATGGCATCTTCAAATACTGACTGCAATAATTTACCAACCGTTGCATCACCACCTTCATCTAAAAAGGTATTACTGAGTTCAAAGTCGGAAGACTGTTCGTACTCTTCTTCCAATTGGCTGGCAAATGATTCTATATCTGCCGTTCGACGATACAGGCCATCAAATGCTTCAAATAGCTGAGACTCCATTACTACCGCAAGTTTAATTCTGCGCGGCGCTAACAGGTCTTCAAGCTGATCTAAGCCACTTAAATCGGCAGGGTCGCTCATGCCAATCAATACGGAGTCAGTATCGTATTCAATAATAATGGCGCGTAATCGACGAGCATGTATCTCAGGCAACAGGCTAGCAACTTCGGTCGGGATCCTACGCTGGCTTAAATCTAAAAATGGCACATCCAATTGCTGAGCTAAAAACTCCAACAATTGATGTTCAGATAAATAACCAAGCTCAATTAACGTTGCACCTAGCTTTCGACCTGTCGATTTTTGACTATTAAGCGCCTGCATCAATTGTTCATTAGAAATGATATGTTCATGCACTAAAAGGTCGCCCAAGCGCATTTTTAATTTAGGTGCTGCCATGGCTGTTATTCTCCTAATGCCGTCAATCGCTGACGGATAAATTGTTGTGCATTGTCAGATAAGCTTGATGTCGCCAATGCCTGACGATAAGACTGCTTGGCTTGTTGAAATTCACCTTGGCTGTCTAAAGATGCGCCATAACCGAGCCACCATTTGCCTTTTGTTGGCTCTAAAGTAGTAAGCTTTTTAAAGGCGTCTGCAGCAATATCATGCTGTTTATTTTGTTGTGCTGCTGCAGCTAACACAGATTGATAATCAACTGACTCAGTGTGTGATAATGGCAATAAACTATTTACGGCTTGGCTTACATTATTTTCTTTTAAATAAATTCTCGCTTTCATCAAACGAAATTCAGCATATTCAGGCATTAAAGCAATGCCCTGTGTCAATAAATTGTGTGCAGCACTGTAGTCTTGTCGGCCAAACCAAAGGGCTGCTAACTGCTTGCGCGCGATATTGTGACTAGCATCAACCAGTAAAACTTCTTCTAACAAAGCTTCTGCTCGCGATGTATTACCTTCATTGATATTGACTTCGACACGACGCATTTTCTGCGCCACCAATTCTTCAGGCGTTAATTTTTTATGGGAAATGCTTAATGAAGATTCTTCTTGCTGAGGTTCCACCTTGCTAATAACTTTATCTTCTGTTGGCGCTGACTTTACCGCGACTTGCTGATCTTCTTTAACAGGCACAGTAACCGTTTGAGCTGGCGTAACAACTGTTGTATCTACTGTTTTGTTATTTGCATTCGCCACGTTAGTTTGTTCTGTGCTTTCTGAACTAACGGGCGTATTTTGCTCGATTTGTTCGAGGTCAGTTTTAGCACCCCTTATATCTTTTGGCTTTGTTGTCTTGGGTGCTACAGCGTTTTGTACTGTTTCGCTTACTTTAGGTTCAGTTGTAGTACCCGAAGTGGAGTTAGATTCTTGGTTAATTTTTGAAACTAGCGCAGATTCGCTATTTGTTGTCGCCCGATTAGCTTCAACTTTTTGAGTCATCAGTTGCCATGCGATCACTAACAGCACCAGCAAAATGAGCGCAAGGAAGATTAACGTTAAGCGATTTTTATTACTACTTTTTGGCTGAACGCCCCCAGAGCGTACACCTGTTGGAGATTGTTCGGCTTGACGTCCATCCAGATCTTTTAGCATTTGGTTGATGACACTCATAGCATTTTTCCTAATAAAAGTGCTCCAATCATCGTTAGCCCTAAAATACTAACCAGCAGCCATTTTTGCTGCAAAAATGAATAATGATTAGACGTTGCCTCAGTATCTTCAACCGCTAAGTTAAGATGTTTATTGGTAATTTCATAGGTGCCTTGACCATAACTTAGCATCATCATTTTGTGGCACAAAATATTGACCACGCGCGGGATCCCTTTTGAAATGCGAGCAATTTGCTGGCATAGCTTTGCATCAAACAATTTAGCACCTTTGTAGCCTGCAACCTGAAGCCTATGCTCAATATAATGACCAACTTCCTCAGCATTCATTGCTCTTAATCGATAAGAAAATGTAATTCGTTGTTTTAGTTGCCTAAATTGTTCTTCACTTAGTCGTTGGTCTAATTCAGGCTGAGCAAATAATACTACCTGTAGTAATTTGCGTGTTTCGGTTTCTAAATTAGTAAACAAGCGTAATGCTTCTAAACTTTCCGCTGGTAGCGCTTGTGCTTCATCTAAAATTAGCACCACGGAGTGACCCGCTTGATGTAGCTCTAATAATTTGTGTTGGATGCGCTGTGTCAACAATTGTGCCGACATTCTTTGAGCTTGTTTAACCCCTAATTCACAAGCGACAGCTCGGCGTAACTCATCTGGCTGTAAATAAGGATTAGGAATATAGGCTGTAACAAAATGCGCAGGAATTTCGTTTAATAACTTTCTACACAGCAAGGTTTTACCTGTGCCAACTTCACCAACAACTTTTAAAAAGCCTTCTCCTGATTGAAGTGCAGTCATCAGCACTTCAAATGCCTCATAATGTGGTGCCAACCCCAAATAAAAACTGGTATTTGGAGTTAAGGTAAAAGGAAGCTCTTTCAGACCAAAATGGTAAAGGTACATGAATCACCTATTGACCTGATTCGTCCCCTTCCGGGAACCATTGTCTGAGCAATTGACGAGCATCTTGTAGTTGGTTCTTCCAAGTATCTTGGCCTATGACAACAGGCTTTAACATAATCACCAACTCTTTTTTCTGAGTTTTTTGAGCTTTGTTTTTAAATAGCTCCCCCATAAATGGAATATCACCTAATAATGGCGTTTTAGATTCCATATCCATTTTGGTTGTTTCAATTAGGCCACCAATAACGACAATTTCGCCAGACTTGGCACGTACAATGGTATCGGATTCTCGAACGCTGCTTTGTGCCAGTGGCAACGCGTAGTCTTGATCGCCTAACCTAATAGTTTTAACTTGCTCATCGGTTAATGTTACCGACGGGTGCACATGTAAAATAACTTCGCCTTCGGCATCAATTTGTGGTGTTACATCTAACGCAATACCAGAAAAGAATGGTGCTAACTCTACTTGAGGTGTGGTAGTCGTTGCTGTGCCTGTTGTTGTAGTGCTTGAAACTTCAGTGACGTAGTATTCGTCTTCACCTACTTTTATTACCGCTTTTTGATTGTTAGTGGCGGTAATTCTTGGGCTTGAAAGTACCTGAACATTCCCTTGAGATGAAAGTAGTTTGATCACGCCGGAAAAGTCGGCATTGGTAAACGCTAAACTTGTCACGCCGCCAATAGTAGCAGAAATGTCATTTCCACTAATACCACCGTTTGATGAGAATGAAAAATCAGTGCTGCCAATATGCCCCAATACGTTGCCCCATTGAATGCCTTGTTGATAATCATCGTTTAAAGTAACTTCCAGTATTTTCGCTTCAATTATTACTTGGCGACGCAACTGATTTTGGGTGTCTTCTATAAACTTTTTAATTGATGCAATCTCGTCAGGTAAAGCTCTTACCGTAACCAATCCTGCCTGCGGAGAAACAATTACCGAACGACCACCATCATCACCTATTAACGCGGTTAATGTTTCCTCTAATTCCTTCCAAAAATCTGACTCATTTTCGGTATAAATGTTTGTGCCACTATTGCCACGCTGGTTATTGTTATTATTGCCGCTGTTATTATTGTTATTTGATCTGTTGTTATTGGCACTATTACGATTACCATTATTACCACTGCCGTTATTTGGATCATTTTCAGAAACGCCGCCAGAGTTAATACTCGTACTTGATGAACCAAACCTTTTAACAAACAAGTAGTTCAGTGGAATAGTTTCGGTTCTTATTCCAGCAGGGAAAACCTTGATAACCTTACCTTGCTGGCGAATGTCATAACCATATAAACTCTGCACCACATCGAGTGCTTCATCCAAAGTGACGTCTTTTAAATTTAAGCTGATGCCACCACTGACATTCGGATGTAACACCACACTGTAAGCTGAATCCTCAACGAGTGAAACAAAGAAAGTATGTACATCAACATTACGTGCAGCTATGTCTAAACGACGTTCAGATAATAAACCTTCTCTGGCCTTACTTAAATTTTGTGCAACCAACTCCTGCTGAATAGAAGATGGCAATTCTGTTAATGGTTGAGGTGCTGCTTTGGATTCAGAATCAGCGATAGCTTTGTCTAAAGCAGAAGTTACATGAGTTGGCTGTGGTGGTACTGACTGACAACTAGCTAACAAAGCCACTGTAGCGCTGGCGAGTATAGTTTTAACTTGATGTGTTACGGTAATCTTATTTTTCATTTTGCGCATTCACCACTTGTGTAAACATGGACAGTTTAAGCTCGTTGTCATCCGACACTAACAAAACATAGCTATTGGTAATCTTTGATACCTGATACTGCCCAATTTGGTCGCCCTGCTTTAACAGCTTATCATTAACCACCGCTGTTAACCGCTCCCCTGATTTTATAATACTTTGTAATTCTAATTTTTTATTTTTGTTGTTAAGCACTGAGCCCGCTGCTATTCGATTGCTTTGCAATAAAGGGCGTGTTGGATCAGTTGAACCATAAGCTACATTAACTAAGCTGACAGCACAAAATAAGATCATAAATTTAAACACCCATAAACTCCTTACGTGTACTCAAACTATATAAGGTTATCTCTAACTCACCTTTTGGGTAGTGCTTTATTTCATAGTCAAATGTTTGCCAAAAAAATGTCCATTTCATCTGCTCAAGTTGAGTAAGGTAATCTCTTAAAGAGAAATAACCACCAGATAGAGTGAGTTTCATACCATGTTTATACAAGGTCAGCGTTTCTTGTTCTGTTGATTTAGCTTTATCGTCAGTATTTTTTTGTTCTCCAAGCTCGATAATTTGGGGAGCAAACATTTCAAACTCAACCAAGTTAACCTTTGCACTTGCATCAAGCAGTTCTATTAACGCACCGCGCATTTGAATTGGGTTAATTAAGTCGGACGCCAACAACATAAGATTAGCATCGACTTGCCCCATACGTTGTTGATGTAAAGCAATTTGTTGACGAATGGTTTCATTTGGATCGTTATTTAACGCCTGTTCTAGTATAGCAATACTGGCTTTTTTCGATTTTATTGTTGTAGTAAGTGAAGCCTTTTCACTGTTTAATTTGTCGATATTTTGTGAGTTCGGCTCAATGACAAAATTAAACAGGATAAAAACAATCGCAATTACCCCAGTTGCAAATATTAGAAATTGCTCCCTTGGGGTAACTGTTTGAAACTTTTCACTTAACTGTTGCCATTGTTGCATCACTTGTCCGACTCCTTGTTGCTTTTATCGGTACTGACAACAAACTCTGTGTGATTATTTTCGTTTTCTTTTAAGCTTAGATGCCCAAACGTTTGACCTGACAAAAACGTTGAAGACTCAAAACCCGCTAGCCATTGTGGAACACTCGCAGGCTCTTTTGCTACACCAGAAAAGCGATATAAATCTCCACTCATAGTAATTCTTTCTAAGCTAATATCGTTAGAATGTAATTGAGCCAGTTCACTCATCGCTTGCGAAAAACCTGAAGCTCTAACTGAAGATGAATCCGTTAATTGCTTGTGTAACGCCTCTTTGTTATTTAACAATAGTTTTAATGTAGCGAGCTGTTCAAGTAACAAAGGGTCAGCCTTGTTATTAGCGACCTGCTGTTCCAAAATTTGTTGCTGACTAACTAACTGTTCTTGTTGTTGCTTTAATAAGCTCACATCTTGTGTTAGTCGATCGGCAGTGATTTGACTCCAAATACTCCAAACCAACATCAAAGCAAAAAGAAACAACCAAAACGCCACGACCTTAGTTAACGTAATCAAAGGTTGCTTTGGAATTAACTCAGGTTGAAGTAAATTAATGGTTAGCTTAGTCACGAGCTCACCTCACCTGATATTTTCATTCGTGTTGCACCAATTGCCGCGGCAAAGCTACGGTATTGCTCAAATCCCTCGGGCATACTGAATATATTAACTGGCACATTAGAGTTTTCTGCCAAGCGTCTTGCAATGTAGCTTTCGCTTTCTATAGGCAATAAAACATCAATTTGTTGAATCGGCGCTTGTTTAAGTTGGCGTTCAAAATAATCAGCAGAGCGTTGTATTTCAATACTTAATGTATCAATTGTGCCCATATCTAATTCAACTTCACTTTTATTGCCAATAGTGGCCATACCGCGCAATCGACGTTGGAAAAACAAGCGCCCTTGCTTAACAATTAAGATCAGCATGTCTTCATTAGGCTGTTGACACAATAATAGTTTTGCGTGTTCTTCTGCCGGCACAATGCTAGCAAATGCAAACTCTTCTATGGAAATAGCCTCAACAAAAACGTCACCTTGAGAGAGTTCTGCTAACCAAGGTTGTATTTCTTGTTTGTTGGCACACACCACATTAATTTTTTCTTGGCCACTAATATTGAGTACACCGTCATAATAGTCAGTGATCATATTTTCTGGTGATATTGTTACCAGGTCTTTAACCTGCCAACGTAAAGCGGTGTTAAGCTCTTCTGCAGGTAGAGCAGGTTTATCAAGTTGTACAATTTGATTATATTTCGAAGATAATATGAGATGGCACAGCCCAGACAATGACTGATGTTTTAAACGATTAAAGCTGGCTTCATAATCGCCATCTAGAACATCAACACTACCACATTCCACCTTATAGCCCTTTCCAATTGAGCAAAAGTGAATGCTGTTTTGTAGCATACTAACCCCTATTACTCCTTCGGGTTTCGCAGGCTTAATTAGACTTTTAAAACGTGAAATTATTGACATTAATCGTTATTATTATTGAGTAAAAATTTAACGGCCTAATTTTATTATCCCTGAATGTCGCCGAACCGCAAGTTTTTTAACCGAATTTCAATAGTTAATCCCATTTAAGTGGGGCGAAATCAATAAAAGGTTAATAATGTAACTTTCTTGTGTGCCTATGTTCAGTTATCTGTAGGACTATTGCCTCTCAATGACACTCTCCCCTGTTGAACAGCTTAATTCCCCCTTGTTTAATAAACATGATGTCAGCGTTTTTGTAAAACGTGACGACCTAATACACCCAATAATCTCCGGTAACAAGTGGCGTAAACTGCAATACAATTTAGCCGAAGCAAAAAAACTAGGTTACAAAGGTGTGATAAGCTTTGGTGGTGCCTATTCAAATCACTTACATGCCCTCGCTTTTGCCTGTCATCAGCAAGGGTTAACCGCAAAGCTCATCATTCGAGGCGAACCTAGTTATGCTCAAAACTACACCTTACGATGTGCTAAACATTGGGGCGCACACCTTTTGTTTGTTGACAGAGCAACCTATAGGCGCAGAACTGACCCAGAGTTTAGAGCTCAGCTTTCAAATGATTATCCCGAATTGATGTTGATTCCCGAAGGTGGCACTAACAGTCTAGCGTTACGCGGCGTTCGAGAGGTAATGACAGAACTAGAAACTCAACAAACGTTTGATACTATCATGACACCGGTGGGCAGCGCAGGAACTTTATCGGGCCTTATCTGTGGCGCCAAGGGCCAGCAAGTGTTAGGAGTAGCAGTATTAAAACAAGCCCAGTATCTTGTTGATGAAATTCAATCTCTACTAAAAACACAAAAATGTAGTTACAACAATTGGCAATTGTTAACTGATTATCATCAGGGAGGATACGCCAAGTTTTCACAACAAGATTTAACCCGAATTCAAAATTTTATGAAAGAAACAGGCTTGCCACTTGAGCCCATCTATTCTGGTAAAATGATCTGTGCTTTTCTAACACTACTTGAGCAAGGCTTCTTTAACAAAGGTCACAGGATAATGTTGTTACATACTGGTGGCTTGCAGGGGCTTTACGGCTTGGCCGAACAGAACCGAATCAAGGCAGATGAATGGCCTTTGCCACATGAGATACCGGCTCGGTAAAGTAATGTCCTTGTCCACCTTCAACACCTAATTTTATCAAGGTACTCCACTGTTCAAACCGTTCAACACCTAAAGCATAAATTGCGATATTTTGCTGTTGACATAACAAAGCGATACTTCTGACAAAAATTTGGTTCTCTACGCTCTTGTCAATATCGTGGACGATACTTGCATGTAACTTGATGAAATTTATCGGACAGTGTTTTAGGTACTCTGCCGCTGAAATATATTGTCCAACTTTATCAATCAACAGCCGCACACCTAGTTGATTTAGCGTATTCATGATTGTTGCAAGTTGTCCGACATTATTGACTAAATGGTATTCAGTAATTTCGAATATTAATTGCGAAGCTACATTGTGATATTTAGCTAAAATATCTAAAAGTTTTGGAATAAATTTTTCATCCAGCAACGATTCTATTGATACATTAACGCTGCAGTCATCTCGCATATGTTTATCATAAGACAGCAAACGACAAACTTGCTCAATCAGTATAAGATCTATCTGTTTAATCAGCCCACATTTGACCGCCATTGGAATAAATACACGAGCATTAACTAAGGTTCCGTCAACATCTCTAACCTTTGCCAAAACTTCGTGATGCAGTGGGTTGTGGGATTTTGTCGATACTACGGGTTGAAAAAATAATACAAAGGCATTGTGACTTATTGCTTTTTCTAAAAAAGTCCGCCATTGCAAAGAACCTTTTGCAGTAACATGTTCAACTTCACCTGGTTCATACATAAACCACTGCGAAGGGCCTTGCAATTGCGCAGTACGAAGTGCCATATCTGCTTCTGACTTTATCTGATAGCTATTTTCATCATTAGAGAAGTAGCTTACCCCAATATGAACAAAACACTCCTTTTCTATGCCGATAGGCAAAGGAATACTCGATATAGCTTTAACTAAGCGCCCTGCTAACCGTTCCGCCTCAGTAAAATATATTCCGGGAATAATGAGCGCTAATTCGTAGTCACAACGCCTTGCGATGTATGCGCCCGAGATCTTTTCAGTATGTTTACTAATGTTTGAAATAACTTGCTTTAATAGTTGTTTAACGTGCAAGTCACCATATAAGGCCTGTATTTGATCTGTTTCATTTAACTGAATAAAAAATACCGCCCCTTGGATATCCTCTTCTTTGAGTAACGCCTCTAATCGATTATTAAAAAATTCTCTATTGCCAATACCTGTTGCCGGATCGATAAACACTTGACTACGTATTTCCTGATCGAAGGTAAAATCTACATTTTGTGAAGATTGCCAGTCTTCTATTAACTTATTAATTGTTGTAGCGACTATACCTTCGGATTGAACAGGCTGGAAACTGCCGCATATCGAGCTCATATAAGCCCAATTTTCAAGCATTAGCTGATGAGCTAAAATCGGTTGAATATGTTTGGAATAAACTAAGTAGGCGCCGAGATTAATTACACCAATGATAAAGAACATCAATGCTATCGAATATCGATCGATAAAAGCGCAAATAACGGCTAAGACGCTACAGACAGCAACTAACACAAACAGCAAACGCGGTACCCAAGTAAAAAGCCGTTCTATTGGCGAAGACATTGTTAGTTAATTTTCTGTAAAGTGATAAAGCAAAGTGTAGTCAAAAATAGTAAATAATGTATTTTTGCAAGCAATAAAAAAGCGCCACGCCAATAAAGGCAGTGACGCTTATTTCAATTAACAGAAATCTTACGCTTCAGCGATAACGATTACTTTAATTGAAGTGTCTACATCAGTGTGTAAGTGAATAGCGATTTCGAATTCACCTGTTTCACGGATGCTACCTAAAGGTAAACGTACTTCAGCTTTAGCAACTTCAACGCCAGCTTCAGTGATCGCATCAGCGATGTCACGAGTACCGATAGAACCGAATAGCTTACCTTCGTCACCTGCTTTAGAAGCAATTGTAACTTCAGCTAATTCAGTGATTTTAGCAGCACGTGCTTGTGCAGCTGCTAAGTCTTCAGCTAGTTTTTTCTCTAAGTCAGCGCGACGAGCTTCAAAGTGCTCAACGTTAGCTTTAGAAGCAAAAACTGCTTTGCCTTGTGGTAACAAGAAGTTACGAGCGTAGCCAGACTTAACTGTAACCTTGTCACCAAGGCCGCCTAATTTAGCGATTTTGTCTAGAAGGATTACTTCCATCTTAGTGCCCCTTTAGGTTACTTGTGTAAATCAGTGTAAGGTAATAATGCTAAGTAACGTGCACGCTTGATCGCACGACCAAGTTGACGTTGATATTTAGCACTTGTACCAGTGATACGGCTAGGAACAATTTTACCACTTTCAGTGATATAGTTTTTTAACGTAGCGATATCTTTGTAATCGATTTCGCTAGCGCCTTCCGCTGAGAAGCGGCAGAACTTACGACGTCTAAAAAAACGAGACATGGATTTCTCCTAATTAATTTTTTCTAACTGTGAGGCATGCACTACAAGAAGAGAATTACCATTTCTTGATTCGTGGCGGTTTAAAAATCCCGACACTTTAATTACATGTCCCACAACAAATTCACGCGTTAATTGTGATAGTTCACCTGTTGCCACCACTTGAATACGAACAAATGCTTGTCTATTTAAGCCTGCCTCTTGTTGAATCGACCTATGGTCAATTACAAATTGGCAATGTTCAATCCCCGCAGGGCTGATTGAATATTCTGGTTGTTTAACCAATTCTCCAATCAAAATTAGGCAATTACTTACCACAGATTACTTATTCTTCGCTTGCAGCTTCTTCAGTAGTTTCAGCTTCAGCAGGAGTTTCAGCAACCTCTTTCTTAGCATCGCGACGGTCATCTTTAGCAGCAGCCATAGGTGATGCTTCAGTTACCGCGCCTTTTGTACGCATGATCATGTTACGTAGAACAACGTCGTTATAACGGAAAGAAGTTTCTAGTTCATCAATAACTGCTTGTGGCGCTTCTACGTTTAATAAAACATAGTGTGCTTTGTGCAATTTGTTGATTGGGTATGCTAATTGACGACGACCCCAGTCTTCTAAACGGTGGATCTTGCCTTCTGCGCCACTGATTAAGTCAGTGTAACGCTGAATCATACCAGGTACTTGTTCACTCTGATCAGGGTGAACCATAAATACGATTTCGTAATGACGCATTACGAGCTCCTTACGGTTGTAGCCTCTTATCTGGCTCAGCCCAGTACCAGTATTAAGGCAAGGAACAAAAAAGTTCAGGCTGATTTAAGGTCGCGTATTGTAGGGAATTTAACCAAGGAAGGCAAGCAGAAAAACACGCGCCATAGCATTGAATTTATCTCGCTTGATAAAAGTTTAAATAAACTGAGTTTGAACCTTGGTGATCTTTATCGCTAAAGGCGATAGGAAAGTCATTTTCGTTATTATTAAATTTCTTAATTTTTTTTAGATAACAGTCAGTTGTCATATTGTCTATGCACTTAGCCGCAACTTTTGCAAACAAATACGCATTTAAATATCCTTCTAATTGCACCCGATCGGTACTAGAAAAACCAGCTGCTAGCATATCTTTTCTAAATTCCTGGCAATATACAAAGTCACATACCATGGGATCAGGAAATACTTCGGTAACTAATACATTGGCAGGCTCTTTAATGCGATTAAATAGATCTTTACTAGATATAAAAGAAACGGTAGTAAAAAAAGGCCTAAACCCTTTTTTATTTGCCTTGTTTATTAATGTCGCAAACGGCTGATATGTTCCAACAAACGCAATTGCCTCAACCTGTTGCTCTAGCAAAATTTGTAATGCAGTCTCTATATCTAGCGTATTTCTGCGATAACGAGTAGTTACTACAGGTGTCAACCCATAACTATTTAATGCGTCTAAGTACCCTTGCTCCACTGAGTAGCCAAACTGGTCGGCTTGTATTAATAGCCCAATTTTTGAAATTTTCTTTTCTTGTACTAAATATTCAATTTGTACTTTTGCTTCTTGAAAATAACTCGCACGAAGGTTAAAAATATTTGACGATGGTGGAAATCGCAAAAACTCTGCGCCGGTGAAAGGTGTTAAAAAAGGAAGCTTTAGCCTTTTTAACATTGGAAATATGGCATGAGTTGTAGGAGTGCCTACATAATTAAACAAAGCAAAAACGTCTTTGTTCGCAACAAATTGTTGCGTGTTTTGTAGCGTATTAAACGGCTCATAACTATCATCTAAGCGATGTAATTTAACTTCGTAGCCGGGTAAGAGTTGCTGCTTATTCACTTTATTAAAATAAACTAAACTTCCCTGATTCAATCGTGTACCTAATTGGGAAGCAGGGCCTGATGTAGCGTTTGATACTGCTAACACCAGCTCTTTGTGTGACTTTTTAGCAACGGCAACACCACACATAAAAATCAATGCAAATAAAATACTGAAATACAACAACGGTTTATGCATATTGGGTATTAAACAAAGTCTGACACATTTATTATTTACCTATTGCTCCCACCAGTTCTTCGCTCGATTGTTCAGAGTCATTAAAACACTTCAACTATCACGCCTATATACTCAGGAAATATGCAGGTAAATTTAGCTTAACTACGCTAATGACTATTAACTAAAAATATCAACCATCAGCCACTCTTATCACATCATAGCATGCTATATTCATAAGTAGATGTTTTTATCATCTAATAATTAAAGTGTAGCACTTAGAATTTCTCAAATTTTTTTATGTTCTACTCTAAAAGCCACTGCGCTCTATTTAGGCACATAAAATAAATGATGACTTTTATGCCCCAAATAAAATGCTTTAAACGCACAAACGTATTGTTAACATGCATTTGCTTAACTTGTTTGCCTTTGTGTTTATACGCCGAGAATATAAGGGTATTAGGAGCACAGTCAAAAGAGGATGTGGGACATAGCTACTTTATTGAATTGCTACAACTCATCATTGATAAAAGTAGCGCTAAATATGGCGCCGCAGATCTAACGGTTATCAATATTGCCAACACTACCCATGGTAGGAGCTTAATATTGTTAGAACGTGGAGCAGTAGATGTTTTTTGGGCAGGAACCAACACCCAAAGAGAAGCTCGATTTATTCCTGTTAGAATTCCTCTATTTTTTGGTTTGCTGGGTTATAGAGTATCCATTATTCATCAAGAAAATCTTCAAAAGTTCGATACACTAAAACAACACCCAGAACAGTTAAAACAACTAGTTGCCTGTCAGGGTGAGCACTGGCCTGACTCTGATATTTTAACTGCGAATGATTACAAGGTGATGCGTGTGTCGAGATTTGAGCTCATGTTTACCATGTTAGCTAACCAACGATGTGATTATTTTCCCAGAGCTATTTTTGAGGGATATGGGGAATTAGAAATCGCTAAAAAAACCTATCCTAATCTAATAATGTATGATCAGGTCATTTTACATTATCAATTCCCAATATATTATTTTGTTAATCAAAAACGTCCTGATCTCGCAGCAAGACTAGAATACGGTTTGCAACAAGCAATAAAAGAGGGGGCACTGCTAAGCTTAATGCAACATCATGAAATGACTAAATCTCTTTTCCCTTTAAGCCAGTGGAACAACAAAAGTTATATCGAATTAAAAAACAAGGATTTACCAAAAGAAACACCAGTAAATGATGTTTCTTTGTGGATTAATCTACATGATATAGGCTCGGAGAAAAATTAACGACGCTGCCTAACAATTTCAAACAAACAAATACCAGAAGCTACCGAAACATTTAAACTCGATACACTACCCGCCATGGGTAACTTCACTAGTTGGTCGCAATGTTCTCTTGTTAACCGACGCATTCCTTTACCTTCAGCTCCCATTACCAACGCCATAGGACCATCGAGTTTAACATCGTAAAGACAGGTTTCTGTTTCTCCTGCAGTACCAATGATCCAAACCCCTAATTGCTGTAACTGCTTCATTGTTCGCGCTAAATTTGTCACCTGAACCAGAGGAACAGTTTCTGCAGCACCAACGGCAACTTTTCTCACCGTCGCGGTTAAGCGAGCAGCATTATCTTTTGGCACTATTATCGCCTGAACACCAGCGGCATCGGCATTACGCAAACAAGCGCCCAAATTATGAGGATCTGTTACACCGTCCAAAATGAGTAAAAATGGCAACTCACCTCTGTCGTGAGCACTGGCCAATATATCTTCGATGTCATTTTCAGAATAAGTTTTCCCAGGTGTTACACGAGCCAATACCCCTTGATGCTGTTCACCTTTGCTCTTTTCATCCAATACTTTTCGTTGCACGAGTTGACAGGGAATACCATATTTTCGAGCTAAATTGATGATGGGCATTAAACGCTCATCATCTCTGCCCTTTAATAAAAACAATTCAATAAAACGCTCAGGCGCTCTCTTGATAAGCTCATTGATTGCGTGAATACCAAATACTATTTCTTCGTGTTTTGCCATGAATGTTTAACCTTTACCTTTAGCACGCTTACGAGCATTTTTTCCTGGTCTCGATTTTTTAACCGATTTCTTTTTCTTTTTACTCGAATCATCTGTTTTTTGTGAGTTTTTCCGTAAACCTTTTTTAGCATTTTTTCCGTGAGGTTTACCTTGCTGCTCTTTGAATTTTATAGGTTTAGCACTGGAAATTTTGGCGTTTTCTCCAGATAGCACTAGGTCTATTTTCTTTTCATCCAAATTAACCGCTGCCACTTTGACTTCTAAAACGTCACCGACGCGAAAAACATTTCCCGTTTTTTCACCACTTAAGCACATTCTTACATCATCAAAGTGGTAAAAATCTCTACCTAACGAGGTGATATGAATCAGTCCTTCAATGTGTAAATCCTGCAAACGAACAAACAAACCAAAGTTAGTGACTGTTGACACCACACCTGTAAACAAGTCACCAACGTGATCTTGCATAAATTCGCACTTAAGCCAATCTGCGACATCACGAGTGGCGTCATCTGCTCTACGCTCTGTCATTGAGCAATGCTCACCTAATTCAAAAATGGCAGCTTCATCATATAAATGTTGACCGACATAGGCATCCGTATTTTCGCCTTGTTCTATCGCTTGCTGGTGCAAAATTGCTTTAATAACACGGTGAATCACTAAATCAGGGTAACGACGAATTGGTGAGGTAAAATGGCTATAAGACTCTAACGCCAAACCAAAATGCCCAATATTATCACTTTGATAAACCGCTTGTTTCATTGAGCGTAACAACATGGTTTGGATCAATTCTTGATCAGGACGCTCGGCAATTGCTGCAATTATATCGCTGTAGGTACTAGGCTCTGGAGAACCATCTTCATTCTTTAACAGTGGTATGTGCACACCAAGTTCAGCTAAATATGAAGTAAATGCGGCAAACTTTTCTTCACTTGGCTTGTCATGTACACGAAATAATCCCGGCTTTTTATGTTTTTCAACAAATTTAGCAGTCGCCACGTTGGCTAAAATCATGCACTCTTCAATGATTTTATGTGCATCATTTCTTATAAGTGGCTCTATTGATTCTATTTTTCGCTGTTCATTAAATATAAACTTGGTTTCTTGAGTTTCGAACGCAATTGCACCACGGTTGGTGCGAGCAGCCATTAACGACAAATACAATTGGTAAAGGTGTTCTAAATCAGGAACAAGTGATTGGTACTGGGTTTTAAGCTCTTCATCACCCGCTAATATTGCCGCTACTTTGGTGTAAGTAAATCTTGCGTGAGAACGCATCACCGCAGGATAAAACTTACTTCCTGATAACTTGCCTGAGGCGCTTATTGTCATTTCGCAGACCATACATAGTCGATCTACATCAGGATTTAGCGAACACAAACCGTTGGACAGCTTTTCAGGTAACATTGGAATAACTTGGCTAGGAAAATAAACCGAATTTCCTCGAGAAATAGCCTCATTATCTAACGCTGTTCCTGGGCGCACATAATAACTAACATCGGCTATAGCAACCCATAAACGCCAGCCACCTGACTTTTTCGGTTGACAATAAACCGCGTCATCAAAATCTCGTGCATCTTCGCCATCTATAGTGACTAGAGGTAAGTGCCGAATATCTTGGCGTACTAATTTAGGCTCTTCTTCCACTTCATCAGCAATGAGTGACGTTTCTTCGATAACCGCTGTTGGCCATTGATGTGGCAAGTCATGTTCACGCAAGGCAATTTCAATTTCCATACCTGGCGCCATGTGTTCACCAAGTACTTCAACGACCTTACCCACAGCATTACTTCGCTTACTTGGTCTTTGTACTATATCTACCAACACGATTTGGCCGTGCCGTGCACCACCTCGCGCTTTGGGATCAATTAAAATATCTTGTTTTATTTTACTGTCTTCTGGGACAACAAATAATATATTGTGCTCAACAAAGAATCGGCCAACAATACCTTGTTTTCTCGGCTCAATAACATCAAGAATTTTAATTTCCTGTCGACCTTTTCGATCCGATCGATCAACGACAATTGCTTCAACAATATCGCCATGAAACACGCGTTGCATCTCATGGGATGAAACATACAAGTCTTTTACTGGCGGCGAACCAGCTGGAACATCAGGAGTAAAAAAGCCAAAACCATCGCGATGACCGATAATTTTTCCCGTCAAAATATGATTTTTAGGCGCAATAGCATATTGCTTGAACTTGTTAAATATCAGCTGACCTTCATTTTCCATTGCGCGTAAACGCCGTTTAAGCCCAACAATATGTTCTTCTTTTTGATATTTAAATGTTTTGCACAGTGCTTTAAATGTCATCGGAGTCACTGATTTCTCAATCACTTCTAATAACATTTCCCGACTGGCAACAGGATGTTCGTACTTGTCCGCTTCGCGGTTTTGATATGGATCTTTAATGAGCGTTATTCTTTTGTTAGAGCCTTTGTTTGATTATATCTTACTTCCTCAGCAACACGTCAAATTTCTGTGAAAGTTTAATGATTTTTATCGACAAAATACTAAAACTTTCCTTCTTTAGCAGCGGTTACTACCCGTTCCGGCATTTTTTCAGCCAAGCCAGTTAATAAAAGAGAAATTTTCTGATGGGTCTTTTTGTCGTCTGTGACTGAGTGATGTAGTTGAGAATAAAGTTCGGGATAATCTAACGGACTACCAAAACCTTGATTGTATATTTCCGCTAGACGAATTTGAGCCTTCAAATTGTTCAAACTTGCCGCCTCTTTGAGGAAAATAATTGCCTCTCTTAAATCCTTTTGCATAAATTTTCCAATATGGTAGTAACGACCCAATTGCTCCAAAGCTTCAGGTAAACCCTGTTCAGCAGCTTCACGCATGTAATGAATACCTAAAGGAATGTTTTTCTTTACACATACACCATAGGCCAACATATCTCCCCACAAAAATTGAAAACCTGGTTTATTGGTTATTGTTGCGCGTGCTTCAATGTCTTGAACCAGTTGGCATTCATCTATAACGATCTGACTTAAATGCTTATTTTCTTTAATTAAATCAAGTAAAACATCATCAGTATAAACTTGTACCGCTTTTAACTTATCTGCATGTGCTTGCTGCAAGTTTAAAGCTAAAATAAACAATGCAAAGAAAAGTGAACGCATATGTAATGACCCAGTAGTGCTAAAAATAAACTCAAAGATTAGTTTGCTATAATGTTATCGGCATAGTGTCAAAAATCTATAGCCATTGGTATTGGTTCGCTGCAAAATTAGTACCAAAATTGCCACTTAGATTAGTTGCATATCAGCCAATAAAAGCTTATACAGTTTAATCCATTTACCACTCACTTGGGTCTAAGCGCAGTATGATACAAGAGCTAAGTATTACAGACTTAAAGGTGGGTCATTTTGTGATAAAAATTGCCAAACAAAAAGGCAAATATCACTTAACCCACGCAGATTACATCAAAAGCGATCTAGTCATTAAAAACCTAATCGCCAAGGGTGTAGAGTCGGTCATGGTGGATTTAGAAAAATCTAAACTAGCAAAAACATCTACAACAACTAAAAAGAAATCTATCATCGCAGATGTTTATGAAGCCAAGAAACTATTTGATGAATCTAAAGAAATCCAAAGAAAAGTATTTGCTGACGCGGTCAACGGACGCCCTTTAGACCTTGAAGCTATCACGGCTATTACTGAAAGCACACTCAAAGAAATATTTCGTAATTCAGATGCACTTGCTTGTGTCATCAATATCAGAAATAAAGACGACTACTTGTTAGAGCATTCAGTCTCAGTTTCGGTGCTAATCACTATCTTTGCTAAGTATTTGCAAATCGATAAACATATTGTAAAACAACTGGCAATCGGCGGCTTTTTGCATGATGTAGGCAAGATCATGATACCCGAGGAAGTGCTAAACAAACCAGACAAACTGACAGTAGAAGAGTTTGAGCTGATGAAGTCACATGTTGTACACTCAATTGACACTATTAAAGCAACACCCGGTATCTCAGATATCAGCTTGGAAGTCGCGGCACTGCATCACGAAAAGCTTGATGGCAAAGGCTACCCCTATAATATCCCAGGTGATCAAATATCAAAATATGGCCGTATCATAGCTATTTGTGACATATTTGATGCACTGACGGCAGCCCGCTGTTACAAAGATGGATACGATCACGGTAAGGCATTTGGCATCTTGCGAAGTCTGGTCGAAAAAAATCATTTAGACGGCCCTCTGGTCGAGTCATTTATTAACTGTATGGGGGCCTATCCTCTGGGTTCACTGGTCGAGTTAAACTCTCGCAAAATTGCATTTGTTGAACAGCACAATCGACAAGAACCCTCAAAACCTGTTGTGAAGTCTTTTTATAATGCAGCAAGTAAAGAATACTACGACGACGTCCAACTCATCGATCTTTCAGTTGAAAATGACTATATAGTGAAAGGTGTTAGCGCTGACGAATTATCATTAGATATGAATAAGGTCATTGAATTTCTGTTAAAGCAAGGTTAGTAGTCGTTACTAAAAGCTGACAACAGACTTCAAAAAAAAGAGCACCTTAGTTTGTGCTCTTTTTTGTTGATATTTCGCTAATGCTTATGCTGCATTCCTTATTTGTTTCAAACGACTAAACAAAGATGTTTTTTCCTCTTTCGCTTGATACTCCCTATTTTTATCTCTTAGAGCGATTAAACAAGGCGTTAATACCAAAGTCAGTAGTGTCGCAAATGCCAAACCACCAGCAACAACAGTAGCTAACTGTGTCCACCATTGAGTTGATGGTGCACCAACAACAGCAGTTCGATTAAAGAAGTCTAAATTTACCTGCATCACCATAGGCAATAGGCCTAAAATGGTGGTAACCGTAGTTAACATTACAGGCCTTAAACGCTGCGCACCGGTACGCAGTATGGCATCTATAGTGTCGTGGCCTTCTTTTCGTAACACGTTGTAGGTATCTATAAGGACGATATTATTATTTACTACAATACCCGCTAACGAAATTACGCCAATTCCCCCCATGATAATACCAAACGGTTTTTGCACCAGTACGAGGGCAAAAAAGACTCCTATGGTAGAGAAGATAACCGCACTCAGTATAAGAAACGCTTGATAGAAGCTATTAAATTGTGTGACCAGAATTATCGCCATAACAAACAAAGCAATACCAAACGCATTAACTAGAAACTCTTCTGATTCTTGCTGATCTTCATTTTGACCTTTAATTTGTACATCAACTCTAGGGTCAATTCCAAGCTCGGGAAATTTTTCTTGTAATGCCGGCAACTCAGTATTTAATTGAGCCCCGGTAACTAAGTTCGCCTGAATAGTAATAACACGTTTACCATCTGTTCTATGAATCGTATCCACTTTAGGTGCAGGAACACGCTCAACAAAACTACTAATAGGTACCAACCCTTTATTGGTTTTAATGCGCAAAGTGTCTAATCGGCCAATACTGCGCTTGTCTTCAGGAAACCTCACTCGAATATCAAGTTCGTCATCAACATCATCTGGACGATACTCACCAAGCTTTAGACCGTTTGTCACCATTTGTACGGTGGCACCTACAACAGCAGCATCAGCACCATAGGTAGCGGCTTTTGCCCTATCAATATTAAGCTGCCATTCTATACCTGGTTTAGGCGCAGAATCTTCAATATCGGTAAATTTACCTGATAATACCAAAGCATCACGGATCGACTTAACTGAACCATCAAGCAATTCAGGAAAACGAGAACTCAGTTCAATAACCAAGTCTTTGCCACTTTGCGGTCCGTCTTCGTTTTTCCTTGCTTCAATTTCAACGCCGGCAAGGTCAGCGGTTTTTTGGTGAATTTCAGCAATAATTTCGTCGGCTTTTCGTCTAAATTGCCAATTAACAAAATTCACTTGAAACGAGCCAACAATATCGTTGCCACCACTAAGGTTGTATAACGTTTTAATCCCTTTTACATCTAACACTCGTTGTTCAATATCTCGCATGATGGCATCTTTTTCATTCACAGATAAATCACCATGAGAGCGGACCACCATAGTGGCGCTGTTTGGTTCAACATCTGGAAAATACACAACGCCCAAACCAGAGGCGCCGTATAGCCACATGATGAAAATTGACATCACAACAGTTCCACCCAACACTTTCCACGGGTGTTTAATAGCTCGACTTAATAAACGGATATATTTTCCTGTAAAACCAGTCAGTAAAGTTAAGTCTCCTTGTTCAGCTTGCATCACTTGTTGCTGTTCTTTTTCACTGATAGGGCGAGGTTTGCCAAACACAGTACCTAGAGTCGGTACAAAAACCAGTGCCATTGCAAGAGAAGCTGTAAGAACGGCAATCAAGGTGATAGGAAGGTATTTCATAAACTCTCCCATCATGCCAGGCCAAAACATCAATGGAGCAAACGCAGCAAGAGTTGTTGCCGTGGATGCGATGATTGGCCACGCCATGCGCTTAGCGGCTAATCCATAAGCTTGTTTTTTAGATTTGCCTTCGCTCATTTCGCGGTCGGCAAATTCGGTAACAACAATAGCACCATCAACCAACATACCAACTGCCATGATCAAGCCAAATAACACGACGATATTGACAGTAAGACCTGATATAGCAAGCACCAAAATGCCAGTTAAGAAAGCACCTGGAATTGCAAATCCGACCAACATAGCCGTTCTCGCACCCAGCGCAGCAATAACGACAATAACAACCAACAATACAGCGGATAAAACGTTATTTTGCAAATCACTTAATGTGTCTTTAACATCAACCGATTGATCGCCCACGTAATCTACTACAACCTGCTCAGGCCATCGTTGCTGTTTTTCGTTTATCAGTTGTTTCACTTTATCAACGGTAAAGATAATGTTTTCGCCTGGGCGTTTTTTTACCTCTAATGAAATTGAGCGCTGGCCATTTAACCGAGCATAAGTTGTAGGATCTTTGTATGATCTTCTAACAATCGATACATCTTCAAATGTGATGACTCTGTCACCATCAGCCTTAATTGGCAATTCTAGTAAATCTTCAACAGTTTCAAATACCGAAGGTACTTTGATGGCAAAACGCCCTTTCCCCGTATCCATAGTTCCTGCTGGAACTAAACGATTGTTTCTTTCTACTAGGTTATAAATATCATTTTGATCAAGCCCGTAGCTTTCCATCAACAAAGGATCAACGATGATTTCAACCATATCTTCTCGATCACCACCGACATCAACTTCTAGCACCTCTTTCATGCCTTCAATGTCATCTTTAAGATCACGAGCAAGAGTTAGCAACCCTCTTTCAGTGACGGGGCCAGATAAAATCACGGTAACTGCTGGTACTTGATTTGCCATTGTTACTTCATGTACTTCAGGTTCTTCGGTTTCAGACGGAAGTTTTGCTTTTGCTAACGTTACTTTATCGCGAACATCAGCAAGTGCCTCTTTAGGATCTAAGCCAGCAAGAAATTCTAAGGTAACTGAAGCATGCCCTTCACTGGCATTGGCAGTCATTTCTTTTATTCCCGCTATCGATTTAAGTTCCTTTTCCATTGGACGAACAAGCATACGCTCGGCATCCTCCGGCGAAATACCATCATGCACCATAGAAACATAGATCATGGGAATAGTGATGTCGGGATTAGATTCTTTAGCGATATTATTGTAAGTAACCGCACCTGAAATTAATAAAAGTGCAAATACCATTAATACGGTGCGGGTACGGGTAATTGCAGCGTCAATGATAGCTAACATAAATTTCCCTACCTTGCTGCTCGAATGGCTTCAACACGGTCACCTTCGCGAACAAAGCCCTGCCCTAGGGTAATAATCTCTGCTTGCTCACCAAAACCGGTAAGCCACATTCCGTCACTTTCACTTTTAACCACGTTAATAGGAGTAAAAACAACAATGTCGTTTTCAACAGACTTAACACCAATATTGCCTTTATTATCTAACGCAAGCAGTGCTGGTGATAATTTAATGGCAGGAACCTGCTCAAAACCTAGCTCTAACTCACTGCTGATCCCTGCTAACAATCTATAGTCAGGGTTTTCAATAATGGCTTCAATTTTAAAGGTGTTTGTATTTTCATCAGCAAGGCTAGCAATATATCGCAATTGTCCTTGAATAGGTTTTTCATTAAGTAATTTAATAGTTGCCTGTTGACCTACAGATAGTTTGCCAACTTGATTTTCAGTGACGAAGGCCCTCACCACAAGTGGATCTAAATCTGCAATAACTGCGACGTCATCGCCAATCTGTAGATAGTCACCTTGTTCTACGTAACGTGTATTTAACACACCATCGAAGGGTGCCTTAATATTGGTGTTATCGATAGCTATTTCTAAACGATTAATGTCAGCTCTAACTGCCTCTAAATTTGCCGCCGCAGTACTAAGTTGAACTTCACCTTGGTAGCCGTCAGCATTGAGCTTTTTGGCGCCTTGATATTCTATCTCTCTTTGTTTTAGTAGAGCTTTACTTCGAGCTAGTTGGGACGTTAAGTCGTTAAGAGCAAGCTTGACTATAACCTGACCTTTTTGAACTCTTGAGCCACGCTTTGCTAATACTTGTTCGACCTGCCCAAAAACTTCAGCTTTTAATGTGGCAATTCTGTCAGGCTCAGTACGTCCATACAATTCAATCGCATTACGCACCTTTTGCGCTCGCATCGTTTCAACTTGTACTTTAGGAATGATCTGTTTCTTGCTATTGAGTTTTTCTGGAGCATCAGCTTCTTGCGCTATACCGGATGCCATCCAAAGAATAAGTATAAGAGTAATTGCGATAGCAATGATGTAAGGGCGTTGAGCGAGCCAATCAAACCCAAAGCGTGCTTTGTTCATAAATCATCCTAAAATTTAAATACTTATCACGATAACTGCCGCATATAAGTAGTGACATTCCATATCATAAGGCAAATACATAAACGTTGAAGTACATCTATGAAGTCAGTATTTATTCAATTACTGTTCTTATAATACACAAACACAATATACAGGCAAGATAATCTACACCGATGAGTTTACTTCTATAATTTTACTAAGTAAACTGCCTAGTGTAATTTAAAATGCAAAAAAATATGACTCAACAAAGGTTATGAACGAAAAAACAAAGACTCGCAGCGAACTCAAACGTGAGGCCATTATTGAAGCAGCTAAATCGGCTTTTAAAGAGTATGGTGTTCAAGCAACAAGCATGGACAAACTAGCCGAGATAGCGCAAGTATCAAAACGTACCGTTTATAACCACTTTAGCTCTAAAGAAGAACTGGTGATGTATTTAGTGTCGGACTTATGGCAAAAAGCCGTTGCTAATGTTGCATTTGATTATCAGATTGACACGCCGTTAAACGAGCAATTATTAACCTGGGTTAATTACGAAATAAATTTGATATGTACACAGGAGTATTTAGATTTATCTCGCGTTGCCATAGGTCATTTATTTTATAATTTATCTGCTCTGCAAAAAGAAATGGAAAAACTTGCAGGACAAACAACCAGCTTACAGCAGTGGTTAAAGGATGCAAATGAACACGGACAGCTCTCTATTGACGATATTGAATATGCCAGCTTTCAGCTTCATAGTTTAATTGAAGGGTGTTGTTTTTGGCCGCAACTTACCGGATGTAAGCCTTTATTAACCGAGCAAGAAAAAAAGTTTGTTGCAGACGAAACGGTACAGATGTTTTTAGCGCGTTATCAAACAACTAAGTAAGCCACTTATTATACAGTGGCTTACCCATATTATTGATTAGATAGAGAAAGACGAACCACAACCACAAGTTGTTGTTGCATTGGGGTTGTTAACAAGGAAGCGACTCCCCTCAAGGCCTTCGATGTAATCAACCTCACCGTCAACTAAATATTGAAGGCTCATAGGATCGACCACCATAGTGACCCCTTTTTTCTCAATTGTCATATCGCCTTCGTTAACACTTTCGTCAAATGTAAAACCGTATTGAAAGCCAGAGCACCCACCACCTGTTACATATACTCGTAACTTCAAGTTGGGGTTTTCTTCTTCTGTGATCAACGCCAATACTTTACTAGCAGCAGCGTCAGTAAATTTTATTGGTAATTCAGGATTAGACATAGATAAACAATCTCATACTTACAAGGGGTGAATTATCTTAAACTTGACTAATTTAATCAAGTATTAGTGCAGTTGATTCTGCTATCGGCTCGACAAGTTCAGGCCAAGCATAGTTTTGCTCTACGCTGTTGTAATCTTGCCATTTTCCTTTTGGTAGTACCGCAGTTAGCACTAACTTTTCAGGGAAGAAATTTTCAGGTAGGGTGATATCACCTTCAATTATTTGAAAATACTGAAAACTGAATTTTAGCGATTTGTCTGCTATCGATGACACTTTACTTAATGAGAGCGATACCGGTTTTTCATCCATACTGCCAAAAAAGGTCATATCTACATAGCCCTTGGCAAATCGTTTTCGAATTTTTTGCTGTACGAGTACCACACGGAATCGATAATGGTTAGCGCTTGCCGTTGGTGTGATGACAACATCATCGACCACTAAACCATCGGCTTCTTTTTCTGGTGCCACCACTTTTTCGTAAAAGGCGAGCTGTTTTTTTAACTGAAATTGTTTTTCTTCAATTTCTTTTACTAAGTTTTGCGCACGTTGATTTGCCATACGCTCAACTTCAAGCTCAACCGATAATGTATTAATGTGTTTTACTTTTTCATCTAACTCAGCATAAAGTGAGCTCAAACGCTGCTGTTGTTGCTCTAAGGTTTGCTGTTGATAAGCATGGAAAAAGTTACCTACCCTGTAACCACAATATAAACAAGTGACAATTAGGGCAAGCAAAAGCAAGGTCGCTCGAAAGGTACCTAATCGCTTGAACAGTATATTTAAATTAAACTTTGCTAACCAACTCATTTCAACAGTATGATGTAACCTAAAACAACGGCAAATACACTACGACAAAGTCACCTATGATCACTAGCTTATCGTTAAATAAGCAATTAGCTCAACCCAAGACATCTTGGCAGCTCTGTTTGCTGGCGGCGCTAGGAGGTGTGGCATCGGCATTGCTGGTGACCCTTTTCACCTTAGTAATCAAAGGGCTTCAATATTTATACAGCCACAATGTTGCGCATTATATCAACTCTGAGTTCCTAAGTCGTTTATTAATACCTATCATTGGTGTATTAGTTATTCTTTTGTTGGCAAAAGTCACTGGATACAAATACTTAAGAACAGGGATCCCCTTTGTTTTGCACCGATTAAAAGTTGCCTATGGCGTCATACCATTTCGCAATACCTTTAATCAATTTTGGGGCAGTTCTATCGCCATAGCCAGCGGTTTTTCTGTAGGTAGAGAAGGGCCAGCAGTTCATTTAGGGGCAGCTTGCAGCAGCTACATAGGTAATAAACTTAATTTACCATTTAATACAGTGAGAACCTTATGTGCCTGTGGCATTGCTGCCGGCATATCTGCAAGTTTCAATACCCCGATTGCAGCGGTTATTTTTGTCATGGAAGTCATTTTACGAGAATATAAAGTACATATATTCATTCCCATCATGATTGCAGCCATTGTTGGTTCAACTATTACAGAAACAATTTATGGCCCAGCACACCAATTTGAATTTTTTGATAAGATTCAGTTGGACCTTTTGCACTACCCAGTATTAATTTTGTTTGGGGTAATTCTTGGTGTGCTTTCTTTCACCTTCAATAAAAATTTAACGGCACTGATTCAGTTTTCCAGTAAATTTTCATTAAGCAAAAGGTTACTATTAGCTGCAGCAGTCACAGGACTAATTGGCGCTTATTTACCTCCAGCAATCGATACTGACCTTCATATCAGTATTTTGACCGACAGCTCTTTTGATTCTGCGTATTTTTTAGTGGCATTACTTTTGGCAAAAATACTAATGACCATTATTGCCCTTGGCCTTGGTATTCCCGGTGGTGTAGTAGGGCCAATTTTAGTAATAGGGGCAATTTCAGGAGTCGCTGCAGCTGGGGTTATTTCAGGTAGTTATGCCTCACCTGATTTAGCTGTAGATATGGCGCTAATGGGAATGGCAGGATTTATGGCTGCGACGTTAAACGCGCCGTTAGCTGCTTTATTGGCGGTGGTGGAATTGTCTAATCAAATAGAAGTAATTGCGCCAGCTATGGTTGTTATCTCTACGGCATGTGTATTTTCAGGGCAATTTTTCAGAAACAGAAGTGTCTTTGTTATGCAGCTAGAAGTTCAAAAACTGCTTTACAGGCAACCACCAATTGAAAAGTCGTTACAACGTATCGGCGTGTTGGGCATCATGCAAAGTAACTGTAGTGTTATGGAAAACAGCGACGAACAACACCTAATTTCCGAATATAATGCCTCAGATGGGCAACAAGTGATCATCACAAAAACAGCTGACGCAAAACCTAAATTTATTTGGCATCAGGCTAGAGTATCTGAAGACAACGTAGTCAGTAGTTTTGACCAGCATGTCTTAATTCCAATCAGTAGCCGCGCAACACTTTCAGAAGCATATTCGGCTTTAAAAGATATACGTAAAGGTGGCGTATACGTATATCACGACTCCCCTGATAAATTTATTGGGATAGTGTCGTTTGCACAAATTAGAAAATATTTACTTGAAGGAACCACTTCTCTATGACAATTTTATGGTTAAAAGCGTTTCACGTATTTTTTATGGTAGCTTGGTTTTCTGGAATTTTTTATTTACCTAGGCTTTTTGTCAACCATGCGGAAACCGACAATGCTGACGTTTCAACTCGACTCAAAGGCATGGAAAAACGTTTACTTTATTTTGTTACGCCATTTGCCGTTTTAACTATCATTCTTGGGATTTCACTTATCTATAACTACGGCTACGATTGGTTTAAAACTGCAATTTGGTTACATATAAAAATTACCCTGATTATAGTCTTAGTTATTTATCATCTGTATTGCTTCAAATTAGTCAAAAACTTTCAAACAGATAAAAATAAAAAGAGCCCGCGCTTCTATCGTATATTTAACGAAATACCGGTGCTTATCTTGCTTAGTGCGGTATTGTTAGCCTATTTAAAACCCAGCTTTTCGTAACAAAAACTGACATATAATAAAGAATGTATAATTACTGGCGTTAGTCCTCGCTAAGGCTAGTTTTATACATTCTCAATATTGCAGTTCTGTGTTATATTCGCTGCGTTTTTTCTCACGCTTTTAGCTAACGTTTTTGGCGTACATTGCTGCGCTAGGCTAAATGCTCTAAATGCTTATTGTTTAGGAACGATCATGATGACCTTCGAGGGCAGCCACATCCTCTCAGTTTCGCAATTTGACCGCGAAGCTATTGCCAAAATTTTATCTGTTTCAGCACAAATGATGCCGTATGCTATGCGACATAAACGTTGTCATGTGTTAGACGGTGCTATTTTAAGTAACTTATTTTTTGAACCAAGCACTCGCACACGTGTAAGTTTTGGCACGGCTTTTAACCTGTTAGGTGGTTTTGTAAGAGAAACCGTAGGTGAAGAAAACTCCTCCTTAAGTAAAGGAGAGTCTTTGTTTGATACTGCAAGGGTGATCAGCGGTTATTCCGACGTAATTGCCATGCGTCACCCGCAAATGCACTCAGTTAGTGAGTTTGCAGAAGGTAGCAGTGTGCCAGTGATTAATGGCGGCGACGGCGCAAACGAACATCCAACACAGGCATTGTTAGATTTATTTACCATTGAATCTGAAATGAAACCTCACGGAAAGACGCTTGACGGACTAAATATCGCTTTAATGGGTGATTTAAAACACGGTAGAACAGTTCATTCATTATCAAAATTACTTAGTCTATACAATAACGTGCACGTAACCATGATAGCGCCAAACGCACTTCAAATGCCTGACAACGTTATTTCAACGCTTGAAAATGCTGGCCATAAAGTTACGTTAACAGACAAGGTTGAAGGCAATTTAGCGTGTGACGTTATCTATCAAACCCGTATTCAACAAGAGAGATTTGCCAGCCAAGACGAAGCCGACTTGTATCGTGGTCACTTTAGTTTAAACAAAAAGGTATATCAGCAGTTTTGCCATCAACATACAGTGATCATGCACCCTCTTCCCCGAGACTCAAGACCAGAAGCAAATGAACTTGATGTCGATTTGAACGACTTAGATAATTTAGCTATTTTCAGGCAGGCACAAAACGGCGTGTTGGTGCGTATGGCATTGTTTGCACTAACGCTAGGCGTTGAAAACAAGCTTACTCAATACGAAAAACCAGTGACTTGGTTTACGACAAAATCAGCATAAAACTAGGAAAACAAATGAATAAATCAGAACAATTGTTTGAACAAGCCAAAAATACCATTCCTGGTGGAGTGAACTCGCCCGTGCGAGCATTTAACGGCGTTGGTGGTACACCTTGTTTTATTAAAAAAGCTGATGGCGCCTATATGTATGACGCCAACGATAAAAAGTACATTGATTATGTTGGTTCTTGGGGACCAATGATCTTGGGCCATAACCACCCAAAAATAAAACAAGCAGTAATTGAAACAGCAGAAAATGGTTTAAGTTTTGGTGCGCCTACTGAACTTGAAATTATCATGGCCGAAAAAGTTAAAGCCATTGTGCCTTCAATGGAAAAGCTAAGAATGGTGAGTTCTGGCACTGAAGCGACCATGAGTGCAATTCGCTTAGCAAGAGGTTATACCGGAAGAGATAAAATTTTAAAATTTGAAGGTTGTTACCATGGCCATGCCGACTCATTACTAGTCAAGGCGGGGTCTGGGGCACTAACCATGGGGGTTCCTAATTCACCAGGCATTCCAGAAGATTTTGCTAAACACACCTTAACCGTTAGCTTTAATAACCTTGAAGAAGTCAAAGAAGTTTTTGCGTCAATTGGTGATGAAATAGCCTGTATTATTGTAGAGCCTGTTGCCGGAAACATGAACTGTATCCCACCGGTAGAAGGTTTTTTACAGGGGTTACGTGATATTTGTGACCAATACGCTTCAGTGTTAATTTTCGACGAAGTGATGACAGGTTTTAGAGTCGCTTTAGGTGGCGCACAAGAGCACTATACCATCACACCTGACTTAACAACGCTTGGTAAAGTCATCGGTGGCGGTATGCCTGTTGGTGCTTTTGGTGGAAAGCGCGAAATTATGGATTATATCGCTCCAGTAGGCCCAGTGTACCAAGCTGGTACATTATCAGGTAACCCTATTGCTATGGCAGCCGGTTTGGCAGCACTAAATGAAATGTCAACTCAGGACTTACACACTGATTTAGCAGCCAAGACGAAACAACTTGCACTTGGTTTTAAAGCAGCAGCCGACAAACACAAGATTGCACTTTCAGTAAATTATGTTGGAGCTATGTTTGGTTTTTTCTTTACTGAAGAGCCGATTGTAACGACCTACAAACAAGCTACAGAATGCGACGCGCAACGATTTAAACTGTTCTATCACATGATGCTTGATGAAGGTGTTTATTTAGCACCTAGCGCTTTTGAAGCGAGCTTCCTATCAACCGCGCACTCAGCGCAAGATATTCAAGCTACTATAGATGCAGCAGAGCGCTGCTTCGAAAAACTAGCCAATCAGTAAAACTAAAATGGCCTAAAGTAAACACACTTTAGGCCATTGCTACTGCAACTTTAGGTCTCCACTTTTATTGTGGATAATTCAGACTGTAGCCACTCTAAGGCTTGCTGCCACCCAAGCTCTAACCCTGAAAATATTTGACAATTCCATTGATCCATAGCGCGTAATTTTTGTAAATTTTCGGTGATATCTTTTGTATCTTGCGAATAGTAAACAAACGCTATTGCTTTCATATGCTCATAAGAAGCAACGCTTAATTTAGCCTCGTACGAATAGGTATAATTATTAACCCGATTAACCAATAAACCAAAATCGTCGGTAATATGTGTTTGAACAAATTGATGACATTCCTCAATCATCTCTAAGTTCATTTCTATACCTTCATCGACTACGACTTCCACAATATTGTCACAAAGCAGAGTAAAATAACCGAAGCTCAGTCGATACTTCATTTTTACTCCCCATCAATACAACGTTAGGACTTATAGTTTTTCTACGTGTTACGTCATTTATAACACAATATTAACCTTAGTCGTCGTCCGCTAAATAAGCAAACTTAAATGCAAATAATAATCGTGAAAAATTGTAATCGAAAGCTGAACAACTAGCGGATATTAAATTCTTTATTGCCGTACCTTTTGGCAAACTTTTTAATGGGTAATTCATTGCAAGTAAGTTCGGCGACATACATTTTAGTTTTCTGATGTTTTTCCATCGCAAGTTTCAATACTTCGTTTGATGTAGCTGCGGCAATACAAAGCTCTGTTTCTACATTGCCGACCTCTTGACTAAAAGTGAATACTTTTAATGTATCTGATACGTCATTTCTCACCTGATACTTTTCAACAAACTCCTTGATAGGTATGCCATTACACGCTAAAGCATTCATCTGGCGCATAGTCAGATCATATTTCTTTTGCAATGCTTTAATAGTCATAGAAGTCTTTGTTGCGTCAATACAGGCTTGGCTTTCTTTTTTGCCATCTGCATTAATTAAGGTTTCAGCCTTAAGATGCCCCGAAACGCATACGAGTAGTAACAAAAATAACGGGTATTTCATTGATTTGCTCCATGATCAACAGGTGGTACAAATCAACTATAGACTATTTAACAAAAATCATAGGCAAAAAAAAGCCAGCTTGAAGCTGGCTTTTTGCAATATATAAAATATTAACGTTTTGAAAATTGAGGACGTTTACGCGCTTTGTGTAAACCAACTTTCTTACGTTCAACGCGACGAGCATCACGAGTAACAAAACCTGCTTTACGAAGGTCGCTACGTAGAGCTTCATCATATTGTAATAATGCACGAGTGATACCGTGACGAATTGCACCAGCTTGACCTGTGCTACCACCACCAACAACAGTGATGTTAAAGTCAAACTTGTCTGCTAATTCAACTAATTCGATTGGTTGACGAACAACCATACGAGCAGTTTCACGTGCAAAATATTCAGAGATGTCACGCTTGTTAATTGTAATTGCACCACTACCAGCTTTCATGAACACACGAGCAGTAGAGCTCTTACGACGACCAGTACCGTAATATTGATTATCAGCCATTGCTTACAGCTCCAATAGTTGTGGTTGTTGTGCAGCATGCTTGTGCTCAGGGCCAGCATACACTTTAAGCTTACGGTACATTTCACGACCTAAAGGACCTTTAGGAAGCATACCTTTAACAGCGAACTCAATTGCACGCTCTGGCGCTTTGTCAATTAGCTTTTCGAAGCTAATTTGCTTTAAACCACCAGGGAATTCAGTATGCGAGTAGTAAATTTTACCTTTCGCTTTGTTACCAGTTACTTTAACTTTCTCTGCGTTAACAACTACGATGTAGTCGCCTGTATCACAGTGAGGAGTGTACTCTGGCTTGTGCTTACCGCGTAAACGGAGAGCAATTTCAGTAGCGATACGACCAAGAGTTTTATTCTCAGCGTCCACTAAAAACCATTCGCGTTGAACGCTCTCTGGCTTAGCTACAAAAGTTTTCATTTGAAAAACCCATAATTAAAAATGTTACTAAAAAGCAACTTTACGTTGCCGTTCATTAAGGCTACGCCATTACCCCTTCGAGTATCGAGCCCTTTGTTTAGTGTTTGGGAAAAACAACATAAACAAAATGTAACGTTAGGGAGCGCAGGATTATACAGAAATATTTTTCAGAGATCACGTATAAATTTTAATCTTTTATATAATTTTTTTACCCTTACAAATAGAAAAGCCAAATAAACACTCAATGTCTATTTGGCTTTATTCAAAATGGGGCTATTTAACACCTAAAAATGGATTACCGCTCCGGCAAACACGCCTTTAAATTCAAGGTCTGTGTATAGGTTATCAATATCTTCAAGTTTCAAACTAGTTGCTCGATAACCAAGTGTTAAACTAACATCAACCGCAAGGTTATCTATTAGCTCATAGCTAATACCAGCTTGATAATCATGTAACGTATGATCTTTGAATGATAAAAAGTTACCTTCGGCAAAAACGCTAAAGCCTGTAAACGGCAAACCAACTGTTGTAGAGGCGTACAGCATAGGGATAATTTCGTCAGTTTTTAATGTCCCCTTTACCGTAGATGTATTGCCTGACGTAGAAATTGTTGAGCTCACAGCAATATCACCTTCAAAATCCCGACCTGTTAATCCTATATCAAATGAAAACAATCCATTATCAAAGATTTCATAGTACAAGGTGTAGTCTACATAGCTGACATCAAAGTTTGAATTTACAACACTTCCAGCAGTAAACGCTTGGTCAGCAAATTCAATATCTCTGCTCAGTGTAGCAACACCGGTTGAGTCGAGTGACGTTGCAGAGATTCTTGCATTAGGGATAAATGGGACGGGGTGCTCTACGGCTAAAAAATAGCTGCCTTGCTTTTTATCTTTTAAATTGAAATCAACTTGATTTCCACTTTCACCAAAAATCCCCGAAGCATTGCTGTCCCATACTTGGCCACCAATATAAATACCTAAAACATCTGCTTGTGCACTTGTTAATGTCAGCGCTGTTACCAATGCAGATACAATTTTTAATTTCATTTTTTTATCCTTGACTAAGAAGGTCATTTAAATCAATTAGTGCAGCATTAGCACGTGAAATATAATTTGCCATGACTAATGAATGATTTGCCAATACCCCAAAACCATCACCATTTAAAATCATTGGGCTCCAAATTGTTTCTTGGCTAGCTTCTAATTCTCGAATAATTTGCTGCAAACTCACGCGGGCATTTTTCTTTTCCAATACATCTTTAAAATCTATCTCTATAGCTTTTAAAAAATGTAATAGCGCCCAGGTCGCTCCACGAGCTTCATAAAATTCATCATCAATTTTCCACCAACTGGTTTTTAGTTCCAGACTAGAGGCATTGCGAGTTGACTGCTGAGCAACATTATCGCCTGCTAAATCAACATTTAATTGTTCTCGGCCAACACTTGCACTTAAACGTTGAGAATAGCTACCTAACCTTTTAGTTACTTCTTGTAACCAATCGCGCAAATTGTCAGCTCGAGCGTAAAATTGCCCCGATTGTGAACTAACATCGGCTAATTCTTTGCGATATGCATAAAGTGCAGCAACAGCCTTTTGGTATTCATTTTCAGCACTGGGCATTGCCCAGCTTCTATGGTTTATATTAAGTTGAGGCTGTGCAATTTTAAGATTAGCATTTTCCATTGACTGAGATTGAGAGCGACTGAATTCTTGACGCATGATTAACGCCATATCTCGAATCATCTCTAATGCGCCAAATTCCCATGCAGGTATATTGTCTAAAAATACTGAAGGTGGTAACGCATCATTCGCCAAATAGCCACCCGGCTTATTTACTAAAGTTTCCGTGACTCTAATTAAAGCCGTTGTTGTAGCATAGCCAACCACGGGAGATACATTTTGTGCCTGCGCATCTTTAGTTACCTCAGCTTTTATATCAAATTGCTCAGGCTCAAAACTCCAATAGACACCAAGCAAATATAATAAAAATATAAAAACTGAAATGCCGGTGATTATTGTTTTAGAAGATAAATTTAATGTCATAAGGCTCTCCTAGTGATGGTGTTCATGTGCCTTTTTCTTTTGTTTTTTAATACTTTGCACAGGTAGTTCAAGTTCAACTTCATTTTTATTGTCAAATATAAGGGTAAGTTTTACCGTTTGCTCTGGCACTAATGGCTTTTCAAGATTAAAAATCATCAAGTGATAACCTGAAGGTTGTAAAACAGTAGTATCATGGGATTTGATCAATAAGGACTCTACCTGTCTCATTTTCATCATGCCATCAGCCATCGTATGCTCATGGATTTCTATTCGATCACTAATTGCGCCCTTAACAGCTACCAATTTCACATCATTTGCAGAGTGATTAGCAATAGTCATATAAGCAGATGAAATTTTTGTACCAGGAATAGTCGCACGGACATATGCTTCTGAAACATCTATGTTTTGAGCAGCCATACTGCTTAACACATAAAAAAGAGAAAAAGTCAGAGCAAACATTTTTAGCAGTGAGTTTAGGCTATTTTTAGCAGTTAACTTATTCATATTCTTACTATACATCCTTGGACTTTCATACTATGGTTACCTTGGTATTGTAACTAAGCTAACCACAAATGAGTAACTTAATTCTTTCAAATTTACAAAATAGTGTTTTAACCATAACAATTAACCGTTTTGATAAAAAAAACGCATTAAATTCATCAATGTATTTGGATTTATGTCAACTTTTATCTGAAGCTGATGCAAATCAAGACGTCCACTGTGTTTTATTTCAAGGCAATCATGAGTGCTTTTGTGCCGGAAATGACCTTGCAGATTTTATTAAGCACGCAAACGATGAAGAATTAGCTGCGTTTAAATTTGTCAAATCACTCACTACATTTTCAAAACCAATGGTTGCTGCCGTTGCTGGACCTGCAGTTGGCATCGGCACTACTATGCTTTTACATTGTGACATGGTCGTGACAACAGCTGATGCTAAGTTGAAACTCCCCTTTAGCCAGCTAGGCCTTTGTCCAGAAGCAGGATCCAGCATACTATTACCCCTTAAAGTGGGCCATAATATCGCCTTTGAGTTACTCGTATTGGGCGAAACATTCAGTGGTCAAAAAGCTGCAGAACTAGGCATTGCTAATACTGTATGTTCACCGGAAGATTTATTGACTACTGCACTAGATATTGCAAAAAAAATAGCCAATCAACCCGCCGATGCCGTTCAAACAAGTCGCGCATTGATGAAACTAGCAACCCAGCCAGCTTTAATTAATGCAATAGAGCAAGAAGCTGTGGAGTTTTCACGTTTAGTAAAAACACAAAGTTGCCAAAAAATCCTCGCTTCATTTTTTAACTAACATGTAGCACGAGCTTTGTTTAACTGGCTCGTGCTTCGTTTTATACATTACCCTTGATGTACTGTTTTTTTGTTTCCAGTGCACAACCAAATAACACCTGCAATCAAAAAGATAGGCCAAAACGCGCCAACCATTGCAAAGATTATTGCACCAAAGATCAATACCCCAATGAATATGATTGAGCCAAATACACTCAATACAATGGCAACCGCAACAAGCATTAAAACGACAACGACAAGTGCTGAAATACTAATTGCTTTTAATGGCTCTATTAATTCATCACCCATATATACATCAATATCAAACAACTCTATGAGACTTGTGCCTAGCGCGTAGGTGATAATTAACGTAGCGATGATTGCCAAAATCAAAGATTTAAAAAAAGACATAATTCTCTCCTATCAACTTGGCCCAAGCTCTATATTTGTTAGTGTCTATTGGGTAATAAAATCGAAGCAGTAATATATGCAACTGCAGTTACAACAGGAAACGTGAAAAGCGATACCACTGCAGCAATACGTACGCCCCAAGAAGGCAAATCATAATGGCGAGCAATGCCGCCACACACTCCAGTTAACTTATTGTTAATGTTATCCTTTGTTAACTCTTTACTTTTCAAATAAGAACGTTGATATCTCATGTTCACTTCCTCATAGTTAATTACATCAATCAACATGTAATGCCTCTAAACAATTCAAAGTTTGTTGAGGCATTCATGTGGTTATGCCATGGGGGTTATTATTGATTGCTCACTTTTTTCTTAAGTGCAGCTAACTCATCTTCAACTTTATCGTCTGCCTGTAATGCGTTGATCTGACTAGCAAGGTCTTGATTTGAGGTCATGTCATACGCTTCAATTTGTGCTTCAACTTCTTCGATTTTTTGCTGGTAGCGTTCAAACTTCCCAATAGCTTCATCAATGTTGTACACGTTGGTTGTTTCGCGAGCCTTTAATCTTACTGTTGCTGATTCTTGTCTCAGCTTAAATGCATCTTGCTTACGCTTAGCTTCCGATAACTTCTCTTGTAAACGATGACTGTCTTCTTGTACGGATGTTAAGAACGCATCAATCTGTTCTACATCTTGTTGCAGTTCTTCTAGCACTTGTTGGCTTTTGTTTTTTTCTACTAAAGCAGCTTTAGCTAAATCATCTCGCCCTTTTGTAATGGCAAGCTCAGCCTTTTCATGCCAATTAGCCATGCTCTTTTCTGCATCTCTGACTTGTCTTAACAAGGTTTTCTTTTCTGCAATGTGTTTTGCAGCGGTCGCACGTACCTCAACCAAGGTTTCTTCCATTTCCTGAATAATCAGTTTGATCATTTTTTCAGGGTCTTCAGCCTTATCTAGCAAGCTATTAATGTTTGCGTTGATAATATCTGCAAATCTAGAAAACATACCCATAACACTTCTCCTACTATTCCGACTGTGAACTTTGTTTTGATTGGTTAGTTGTTTTGCTCAACAAAATGCTTTTGTTTGCTGCTGTACGTGGCAACACTTGATCTAATTGAGCTTTAATACTTTTTGACAGTGCTGATGAAACTTGTTTTGTAACTTGAGCAGCTTGAGACTTAACAGTCTGCGTTAATGATTGTTCAATGCTGATTTTATAATCGGCTGCATAAGCTGACGTTCCAACTCCTAGAACTAATGAAGCTAGAATTAACGACAAACGTTTAGTGTTCATTTTGTGCTCCTTTCATGGCAAAACATGTTAATTACATTAGGCGATTTCGCCTGTTGAGTAATACATAACAATTGATGTGCCAAGAAAGAAAAAAGAATGTATAGCTATGTTTTTTAAAGATTATTTGGCAATGGCATCATGTACCACCACCAATAAGACATATTATGTCACACTAAGATATGGTTAATATGACCAATGTATTGGTGATATTAACCACATTAAACAAATCTAGGCTATTTGATAGGTAACTCAGCTCGTGAACCCCACTCAGCCCATGAGCCATCATATACTGAGAGAGTTTGATACCCGCTTATTGTTGCAGCAAGGGCCAAGACACACGCAGTAACTCCTGAACCACAAGTGAAAACCATTGGTTTATTGTCAGGATTAACCGCTGAAAATTGTATTTTTAAAGCATTGCGATCTTTAAATACCCCATCATTGAGTAATTCCGTGAAAGGTATATTTACTGAATTAGGTATAGCCCCTTTCCTGACTCCCCTTCTTGGCTCTTCAACTTTTCCAAGAAATCGTTGTGCGGCTCTAGCATCAACAACTAGTGATTTATTGCTTGAAAGGTTTTGCACAAGATCACTAGTATGTGAAAAATACTCTGGCCGTAAGTTCAGTTTTACATTGCTAGGCTCTGTTGCTTGGTAAAAGGCACGATTGGTTGCATAACCATTTTCAATCCATTTAGGCAGACCGCCGTCTAGCACGGCAATGTCTGAGATCCCTACCGACTTGAGCATCCACCATGCTCTAGGCGCAGAATATAAGCCAATATTATCGTATACGACAATTTTGGTGTTTTGTTGTATGCCAAAAGATTTTAGTTTTTGCTCAAACGATTCTTCATCGAGCATAGTATGCGGAAAAGGATTAGTGTGGTCGGAAAATTCATTATCGATATCAAATCGTTGGGCACGATTAATCACTTGATCTGGCCAGCCATTATACTTTACTTGCACTCCACCAACGGGCGGCATACTGGCATCTAAAATAACAAGATCGTCATTATCAATTATTTGATTAAGTTGTTCACATGAAATGAGGTGTTCAAAACGAGTCATCGCCCTTACCTATTCGCAAATAAAAATAAGCTAGCGAATAAGTTAAGACATGTACAGAAACTATTAATTGGTTACAGTAAACAATTGGCAGAAGTTTCTATATTTCACACGCCGCCAATTGTTTATTTTGCTTTTTTGAAGACTCAACCATCCGTATCAAAAAAGAACATAACAGCAAAGCTATTGAAGGGATCAGGGTGATTAATGACACGGTAAATATGCTTAACATTGTAACTCTCCTTATAACTGTTAATACTTAAGACGAGGTTACAGTTACAAAGGTTGTGCCAAAGCATCATAAAAAACACAAAGCATTGTTTTTAAAGTGTTTTAATTTTTAACAATTTCACCCGTAGCTGATACAAAAAATAATTAATAATTTTAGTTGGTTTAATTAACTAATATTTAGCGATAATTTTCACATAGTGAATAATTTCAGTAACTAGCTAATACTTTTAAATTCCCGCAAATGGGAACCAGTTTCTCGAAATCGGGACATTTTCCCCACTATTCACGTACTAAGCTGAACGCTTCTTTTAAAACTTTACTGTCAGCGTTTTCTCTACCAGCATTTTCACTTAAATATCGGCGGTATTGCTTGGCACCAGCTAGCCCATTACATAATCCCAACATATGGCGAACAACATGCCAAACTCTTCCACCATTTGCTACATGGCGATCAATGTAATCAGACATATGTGCGATTACCTCTGCTCTAGAAATTACCTGATCATCACATTGCCAAACAGATTGATCAGCCTGTGACAACATATAAGGATTTTGATAGATCTCGCGTCCAATCATAACACCATCGATATGTTGTAGGTGCTCGTTCACTTCCGTATAAGTTTTGATGCCACCATTAATAGAAATATCAAGCTCTCTAAAATCATTTTTAATGTCATAAACCCGCTGATAATCCAGCGGAGGCACTTCACGATTTTGTTTAGGGCTTAATCCACTTAACCATGCTTTTCTGGCATGAACAATAAAATGTTTACACCCTGCTTGTGAAACCGTATCGATAAATTGGTGTAAGAACTCGTAACTATCCTGGTCATCTATTCCTATTCGTGACTTAACAGTAACAGGAATATTGACTTTATTTTGCATCTGGTTGACACATTCAGCAACTAACTGAGGCTCCGCCATTAAACAAGCACCAAAACGGCCATTTTGTACTCGATCAGAAGGGCAACCTACGTTAATGTTAATTTCGTCATAACCTTGCTGCTCAGCTATTTCAGCACATTTGGTCATGGCTTCAACATCACTACCACCAAGTTGCAATACAAGCGGATGTTCTTCTTCGTTAAACCCTAAATAATCACCTTTACCAAACAAAATAGCCCCTGTAGTAACCATTTCAGTATAAAGGACAACATGTTTTGACATCGTTCTGTAAAAATAACGACAGTGGCGATCTGTCCAATCGAGCATGGGCGCAACACTTAATAAGTGTTTATATTCTTTGGATTTATTCATGATTAATACTTGGCTTGTTTTCAAATTCTAAACAACACAGCTGGATAATGATCCGCAGTCATTTATGATAAAAAATAACTGCGGCGATTGTACCACATTGTTTCTGTTGTTCCGCGTTATAATTTAGCCTGCGCCTTTTAGGTGATGGTCGGCGTAACGTTTTTTTGTTCAAACGCCAGAGGGCTTCTAAATCGATTTTAAAGACAACAGAACTAGTTTGAACTAAGTTATGTCATGATAAATTTCACTGTGATAGACTGCCCTTAGAGCAAAAAGAGAACCATTTAACATGAATTTAGAAAAGCTAATTGAGCAAGCTAAACAGCAATGCATTAGACGCGAAGCACGATTTACACCGACAAGAGAACAGGTATTTCGTTTACTAGCGGAAAAACAAGGGGCAATTGGTGCTTATGATCTTTTGGATGAATTGAAGAAAACGGATCCTGCTGCCAAGCCTGCAACTATCTATCGCGCTTTAGACTTTTTAAGCCAACAAGGTTTTGTTCATAAAATAGAATCAATTAACGCTTTTGTTATGTGTCACCATTTTGGTGATTGTAATCACCCGGTGCAACTTCTAATTTGTGATGAATGTGGGCATGTTGATGAGATTCAATCGAATGACTTTTATAAGTCGCTAAAAGAAATGGCGGTAAATAAAGGATTTAGTATTAGCCACCAGATTATTGAAGCGCACGGTAGATGCAATAATTGCCGAGAATAAAATTTTTAAATGATTATTGGTAAAAAAACGAATAGTCGTCGATACTTGTACTGACAACTTAGTTCGCAAGTAATAACCGATTGCAAAAATATTCAATACTGGTTTAAAAGTAGTACTACGGGCAACATCTAAAAAGAACAATTTTTATTCTTGATTTACTTTTTAGATTAATACGTGCAAAATCAGAATACTAAAACTGAAAAAGGCTTTGTAAAACTTCATGAATGTAGAGTTTATTAACCCGTTTCTATCATCAATGCTTAACGTTATGACAACCATGGCTCAAATGGAGTTAACTCCAGAAAAGCCAAAAGTGAAAAAAAATGAAGTTGCTATGGGTGATGTATCAGGCCTAATAGGTATGGTTAGTGAACAAACCAAAGGCTCGTTGTCTATTACATTTGATGCACCGCTTGCGCTTGCTACAATGAAAAACATGGTTGGTGAAGCACCTGATGAAGTTAATGAAGAGATCACCGACCTAGTGGGTGAAATTACTAACATGGTGACAGGTGGCGCCAAACGGATGCTAAGTGAAAAAGGCTATGAGTTTGATATGGCAACACCTATGGTGGTTTCTGGTAAAAATCACACCATTAATCACAAAGCAGATGGGCCAATTATCATCATCCCGCTCAATGCGCCTCAAGGCAAAGCCTATATAGAATTCAGTTTTGACAAATAAGAAACCTCTAACGAGGTTTTTTATTTTCTATTGGATTATTCATCCCCCTATTTACAGGCGTATATTCCGTTAACAACAAAACGACTAGCCTTTTATAACAGTAACTGTCATTGATAATACGGTTATTGGTATTTCCTCGGTAAATAATATGTGGTTCCAAGAAACAATTGTACTTCCAGCCAAGCCAAGAGGCTTTCATCTGATCACTAATGAAGTGTTAGCTTCTGTACAAAAAGTACGTTTAATCGATGTTGGTCTATTACATTTTTTTATTCAGCACTCTTCTGCTTCTTTAACAATTAATGAAAATGCCGATCCTACGGTACGAGCAGATATGGAAAGGCATTTTAATAAATTTGTCCCTGAACGAGCTCCTTATTATCAACATACCTACGAAGGTGACGATGTACACCTACACATTTTACATACCACTTCGTAGCTATACACATTTGACAAGTTGAGAACCACTATTATGGTAGTTACTTACATATAAATTTATATGTAAAAGCATGACTTGTTAGATCGTTGATAAGCGGTAGCTAAACAAGACCCTTTGATAATGGAATGTTTGCATTTAGGGGAAAATCAGGCTAAATGTTCGTGCCTTGTTTGATTATCCGGACGATATTCGCAAAGCGGTTCATACGACTAATGTGATTGAATCTTTCAACTCGGTAATCCGCAAAGCAATCAAGAAACGTAAGGTATTCCCGCATGATGATTCTGCTAAAAAAGTGGTGTTCCTGTTAATTGAGGCGGCATCTAAAAAATTGACGATCCCCATTAGAAATTGGAAAGCGTCATTAAATCGGTTTATGATCTAATTTGAAGAACGCTTAGTGGATTATTTTTAAATCAGTCGGTTACAAAAATCTGTTACAGGGTTGATCGGCATCATGTTATTACGCAAAAGTTATAAAGCGTCCAATCTTTTCCTTGGTATTCTTTACTTTGCGCAATGTTAGCAGTTAGAAAACTAGCAACCAACATCAATGTTAAAACAACATTTTTACTACTTAACATGTTTAGACCTTTTAGTTTAATAAACAGCTTTGTTCAAAATAAACCACAAGACCTTTATAGTGATATCTCTATTGCATCGGCATATGAAAATTCGATGAAAAGCTTTATATCGTCTATTTATCTGTGACATTAATAGTAACATTGTGCCCATTTGAAGGATTTATCGCATTATATAATCGCGACATTTCGGAAGGTCTAATCACAATACAGCCGTCAGATGCCGATGGGCTAGTACCTTTATGAATAAAGATATCTTCGACTGTAGAACCCGGAGTAGTGGCACCTTTTATATATACCGAAATATAGCCTTTGGTTGCCATCACAGTTTTTGAACAATTTTTATATATACGTGCTTCTATCTCTTTGCCTCCTTCCCACCAACACGGGGTTTCAATGTTAGTAGAACCATCTTGAAATCGCAGCGTACCAGAATCTGCACTTTCTCTAACTACATCAATTGTATAGTATTTATCGGGCGTCACATCTAGAGGGCCATTGTTTCTTGATGAAGGGGTTTCTGAAACCGAAAACAATGCCTTTATACGAGCAAGTCCAATTTGAAGTATATTTATTATTTCATGGAAAATTGCTGCACCACCAGCAAGTAGACCTCCTGATATAACAACATCAATACCATACCAACAACTTCTAAGAATAAAAGTAGTTGTCGCTGATCCAGCCACAGGGATACCAAATACGTCCATAAGTCTCACACCGGCAAATGCGGCCAAAACACCTAATATAAGGCTAGCTTTGGCAGCAATAATCTGCGTTGCATGATTCTTAGCTGACAGGGATAAACAAGCCGCGCTATTTCCATTTAACCCATGGCTATTTAGATATACTTCAACAGAACGTTCAATTAAAACAGCGACAGCCATCATCAGTGCAAGACGGCTTTGTAAATTTTGTGACCAATTTTGTTGGAATTGAAAACTCGGTTCACCGAAAGCGAGAAAGATCCCCGAAAAAAGTAATATACCGCCTACGATCCAGGCGCTTTTATTAATTGTTTCTTTGTCCATAACTTTCCCCAAAACTCCAATCTTTTTATCATATTTTTTTAGTTAATTCTGAAAAGTATCTAAGGTAACTTAACGATCGCTTGAAATACGCAACGCTCAGTTGTTTCAACCGTCTTTTTATCTAGTTCTTTCCAATATAATGAATCTTGATCCATCTGTTCATATTCTTCTATCATCACCCACGAGCTAGCATTCGAACCATCAACTCTAAAATCAAACTTAACTTTATTATTATCAAATTCTCTCTTTATTGGTTGCTCTTTACTTTCCCATATTTTAACCACATCAATCCAATCATATTGTGTTGCCGTTAAATACGTTTTGAACTTGTCTGTATTTTCACGTTTGTTTTGACGAGTGACATAGATTTCACGTTCAAAAAGTTTATTACCCTTTTTAACTTCAATAGAAAAGTCAGGTAGAACGGATACAGTTTCACTAATAGGTGGAGAAACAAGGTTGTTGCATTCAGCATGTTCCTGATATCGTACTAGCCCTAAATGCAGTATGTTGATATTATTTTTTTCCTCGGCAAAGGTAAGGTCAGCATAAAGCCCTTGCTCAGGGCTAAACTTCACTTCTAACGGCAATATCTTTACTTTTAACGTTTTAAGATCTCCTGCATCATTAGGCAAAAGTGATAAATTTACGTCCTTTATTTTCTGCCCTTGTTCATCAAAATGCTCAGCTCTTAAAAACAAAGGCGATTTGTCTCCTTTTAGATAAGCCAACCTTGCAGGCCTACTGATAAAATCTTTAAATGGTTTCAATTCATCTTTTTCAAAACAGTCAACCGACGTGACATGGCTATGATAATCATCATGTAACAGAACAACACCCAACTTCTCACCTTCACCCGTCGCATACCAGTCTTTATCCAAATGAAACCTAAGTTTATTGGTACGTTCCATTGTGTAGTTTTCGTTGCGTGATTCTTTCTTATCCCAAATTAATACTGGATGTATTTTTCGAATTGTTGGTTCTGGTGGGCGATACGCACAATTAAGCCATATGGCATATTCATTAGAAAAAGGAGCTGATGCTTTATCAAATGGCCCTACTGATGCAACGGGAGTTTCATTATTATCACTATCATCTATCACTCCGTCAGGATAAAAATGAGAAAATCGCGATGTAGCGACCAATTGTAGCCTTAACTTGCGTGCACGTTGATCGGTAAATTTCACATCTAACGAGCCCTCAAACGCTGTACTAGGTTGGTTTAAATCAAGTCTGTGTCCATCGCGATCAAAAAATGGTTTTAAATCTATTAGAGTTTCTTGCCTTCTCGCTAAATTTTCAGCCCAAGTTCCGTCAGGCAATTCCACGTATGTACCTGGCGCATATTCATCCCACTCGGCATCACACCGAATCTTTCCTACAACTCTACGATCTAAATTATCAATGAAACCACTCATTACTGCTAAGTCTTCTTTTTGGTCTACATTACTTAACTGATTGGGATCTTTGATATTAAAAGCAATCTTAAGAGTCGGACGATGACCATCCATAAAACTAGGTGAAAAACGAGGTCGGCGAACCGCATGAACAACATTGATTGTTTGAATTCTCTTCTCTAAAGGTTTTACTTCCGCGCCGCGAATGTTTTCCGGTAAGGCCTCTAGTTCAATTATTCCCTCATCACCTTCTTCTAATTCAACTCGAATACAAGGTAATGTCCTAACTTTTTCATCAATGCAAAAGAGCCTATCAGTACTTTGATTAATAATTCTAGTTTGGTTTCCTTTAAATACCTCTAATAAGATAGGGTTTGCATCTTCTGGCTTCTCATCTGATTGCCAAAATTTTCTGAGAGTTCTATCACTTTCAAGTGGGTTCCAGTCTGTAGGATCTATTGATATTACGTTAATTTTTAAGCGACATACAAGAGTAGAAGACTCCTTAAACGGGAAAAAACCCTCTGAGAAATCTAACCTACGAATCTGATTATTAGGTTCACCAATAATAAAAACAGAACCACGGCTTTGGGAACCTTCCTTTTGAGCCATATAACATTGTGGGATACTTACACTTTTCCCTCCTTTTATTGGTAAACTGTGAAAAAATGTTGCTTCATTATCATCGCCAGCGTTTTTTTCCACAGGTTCAGTTTTGTTGTACCAAAACTCTACTTGCCGTGGTTCTGCTTTTTTTGCTTCGGGGAACATGGCATCTTGGGTAAACATCCACGCAGGAAAATGACTATTTAAACTGAATGCACCGGTAGGAAAATTAACACCTGTTAAATGATCAAACTGGCCTTCTAATTCAGCTTCAGTAAAACCTATCCTCGGCGGTGTAATAATTCTTTTTCTGCTCTTTTCTGGTCCTACTACAAGATAATTTGCCGCCTCAACAGGGTGTGTTTTTTCAGGCTGTTTTTCTTTTACTAAAGGATCATCTTTCCATAAAAGGTGAATATCAGGCGCACCTGATTGATGCCCTTCATACCTTATTGGTTCGGATCCTGTCGCTTGCGTGTAATTTAGCAACGCATTTTTTTTATAAAGAGTTTGTGCTTCTTTTAAACCGATACTAATGCCCAAAGGAAACACAAATCGACAACCTAAGTTATAAGATTTATCGACTCTAAGACGCGGAAGTAACTTATCGCTAATATCTGGATCTGTATCGTCATTCAACTCCGGCAATGCGTATTCTCGTTCCACCCCTAGATCTTCAGCTTTTGTTTCATATGCCGGTAATTCTTGGTATTCGACGCCCGCAGGTTCGCCATTCCACATGAACACATCATCACTTTTTCGTTTTTGTCCTAAAAATAATGTGCTATTACTGTTATCTACCGGAAAAGTATCGGGAACTGGCCAAGGAGAAAAACCATCATCTTGCAATGTCGCTACTGCCTGTATTACATCTGAATGCCAGAATTCACTGAAAAGATCATTGTTTAAACTGCCAAACTGCCAGTTTATTCTGCGCTGCATAATTGAATAAAACTGAGTAGACTCTTCGGGGACTTTATTATTTTGTATGGCAAAATCAGGCCTTAACCCAATCACTAAATCTTCTAAATAATTTACCTCTGGTTTGTCATATTCTTCATTAATTCCGGCATCATAAAACACCAAGGCGCGTTTTTGTGGCAATGAATTTTTCAATTCCTCATTTTTATTAGCAGCAAGCCTATTTGCACGATCGATAATATCAAAAATTGTGGCGGTAGGAGTGTGGTTCGAGAATTTAAAACGATACGCGCCTGTTGGTATTTTACTAGAAAAATCAAGGCAATGGCCATTACTGAAAATGTTGATATTGCGGGGGACAACTTCAACACCCCAAATTTCATCGTCATCTTTTGTCAGCCGAACCATTGTTTTAGCTGAGATTCCAGAGCCATCAGAAAAATTAACTGCTAGCTTATAGTTGTTGTCAATGGTTAACTTAAGTTCATCTTTTGGAATTTCTATTTTTAATGGCACCGCACAACCGAGCCAATAAGCCAAAGAAGGGTGAGACATAATGCCGGCTAGCCGCCGAGTTGCAATTTCCAAAGCATTGTTATCTTCTTCATAAAAGACCGTTCTATAACTTTTTGGAACTTCGCCAAGCTTTTCGAAACAAGCTAAAAAATCAACAAAATTATGATAAAGCGTACTAAAACTACTGATAATAACCTGATCGCTAACATCTGCATTCGACCCCCCTAATGTTTGTTCATCAAAAAGCAATTCTATTTCTTCTTGGGGAACAAAGGCTTCCTCTTCTCCTTTTGTTAAAGCAGCATTATAACGCATTGCACTTATTTCAGTTTTATCGATACTATTTAAAGCCACTAACGCCACTCTACATAGTCTTTTATCAGCAATTTTTTGTTTTATATCACTTTTATCTGAACCAGAGGCTGCAACTGTCGCTAATTCTCTTTCGAAGCGTTCAAAAAAGTCAGCAAAAGCTGCTGTTCTATAGTTTTGTTGGCCAGGAAGTTGATTGGCAACAAGGTTTTGGGCATTACCTTTACTTTGCAAAGCTTTTTTTAATGATTGAAATCCACCACCGCCACAAAAAACTTGTTTCCATGTGTCCACCATTGCTTGACGCCGGTCAGCATTATCGTTGACCAAGTCACCCGTTAGATAAGCTAGTTCAGATTCAACATCATAGGTAAAAATATCCTGATTATTTTCTGATGTAAAAGTTACTGACATTTGCTGACTCAGCAAAGCAATGCTTTCAGGCCATTCAACGAGTTCAATTGATGTACTGCCTTCAGTCGATGGCGACACTTGCACCGCAAGGTTAAGTACTAGAACATTGTCTTTCGTTTTAGTCGATACTGGGATCGCCAGAAGTTCCGCGGCTACTTTGAGATCGTCCATATTTTTCTCTCCTTCTTGACTACTCAGCAAAATGACTGGAATACTTTTTCCATTGTGTTCGCTTATTTGGTACTTTTGTGGTTACTTTTATCAATTCACCATCGTCAAAATTTATACCTATAGCTGCATTTTCTTGATTTTTACCTTTAAAGTTTTTACGCGCAGTCACCTTATATCGAAACTTTGCGAACCCCACTTTAAATTTAAAAACCATTTTAACTTCGCCATTCATATCGCCCTGACTGGTTTGCGACAAGGTCATTCGAATAAAAACAGAAATAGAGAAAAACGCGACTTTACCATGAGCACCGGCCTCAAACAGGCCAGTTAAGGTCCAATTTTTTTCTATTTTTAAGTACCAAATGCCGACAAAGGCATAAGCTTGAGCTGATAATGGTCCGTAACGCATATACACTTGACCACCAAAAACTAAACCGACACTAATAAGAGAGCCAACTTCGCCTTCACCAAATGGTCTTTCAATATTTAACCACCCTCCACCTGCGTATGGAGGACTGGATATTAAAAAAGGCCTATCTTTATTGGCTAGATTTAGATATGCAATGGCTTTATCACCAGAAAATGGCAGATGTGCACCAATATCAAAATTAACATTGAGTATTTGAAATGTGCCCATTTGAATTAATCCGGCAGTATAACGCACGCCAGCACTGACTTTATTTGACGTTAAATTGATGTATGCCCCATTGCCTTTATTGCCAAAATAAGGAGCCAAAGCATTAAGAAATTGTAAAGCACCATGAATCTCAACATTGTCTATCTCCATCGTTAATTTAGGGCTTTCACCATTTGATGATTTAAAAATTGATTTTTTAAAGTTGATAGTGCATCCGCGAGGACTTGGTGGAATATGTATCTTAAAAGGCTGTAATATTCCTCGTATACTCGCTTCTGTTTCGCCTTTAATGGGGTCAACCATAAATGATGCGTTTAAAGATAAATCCGGAACCGCTTTACTCCCTTTTTTAGCCATTTCAAAAACTGGCGTTCTATCATTCGGGTAGCTTTTTAATTCGAATTGACTTTTGTATGTGGTGGTAAAACGTGAAGGAACCATTTGCTCAAGCATTAAAGTGGCTTGTTCTTCTATATTGCGCAATGGTTCAATAAACTGCCCAATAACATCTTCAAACACTTCTTTTAACTTGATTCCTTTTAACGATGTCAAGATGAGTAATAGCCCACCTTGTAATTGTGAATAAGGAATTAGCAACTCCTGCTCAATAACTTTCCACACTTCAATTAAAACAGGTGTACTGTTAGGGTTATTTCTTAATCTATCAATTAGCTCATTTGCGGTCTTTATTTCATCATTTATTTTTACTCGACCAGGTTCAAGATCAGCTAACAAAGACTTAAAAAAGACTCCAATTGGCGTTTGTTTAATAGCGTCCTCAAAAGTTTGAATTAATTCTTCAACTTTGTTCAAACCTATAGTTAAATTCCCTAATAGAATTTTGCTTTGTTTTCTCGCAGGTTCGTTTAGATACTGGACTAACTTTTCACCGTATGCCAAAGGAGACATTAAAATAGACGCTAATTTTCCTTCCAATATCTCTCTATACGGAACTAATTGTTGTTTAACAAATTGATGTAACTTTCCAGGTTGAATAGTCGATAATGACGACTCTGCTTGTTGCTGGTGATCTTTGAAGTCTTCTAGAAGGCCTTCCAATTCATCTGCCTCTACCCCTAGCGACTTTAATATCGCAACGGATTGATTTAGCTTGACTATTTGATCTTTTTTAACATCCGCTGCAGCAATCTGAAACATAAATTGAGCAATTACAGGAATAATGTCTTCGAAGTCTGCATGAATACTCGTGTTTGCTTGATATACATCATCTAATCGTTCACCAATAACTAGCAGTATGTTAAGTAAGTCCCCTCTTAACCCTGTAATGCGAATTAATAAACCAAGGGCTTTTCCAGGTTCACCACATATATCCGTCGAATTTAGCTGTTTCCTAGTGTTATTTAAAGCAGCTAATGTACGATTTTCGATATCATCCATGTCAGATAAAATACGATCTTTGATGCGTTTTACAAAATCGTTGTTTGGAGTCCAATTGATAACCTGTTGTTTTAATTGGTTAAAAGATAGTTCTAAATCTTGTTCACTAGGCAATAATTCCGATGCGAGTAACCTTAAATAACTCGCCAATTCTCGACAGGCATCTTCGGGTTTTCTGGCGATTAACGGAAGACCAAATAGATCGGGTACAACGACTAAACTTTGTTTTATTAGCCAATAACCTAGCTCAAATTGACCTTTTTTTGCTACTTCAACCGCAGGTGCTAATTTTGCTTTTATTAACTCAATTTCTTCAGTTAGCTTTTCGACTAAAGCGTCTAACTCCTTGTCGACGATTATCATCACTTCGTCTTTAATGCTGCTAGGCACACCATTTTCTAATACTGTAGCGTTCTTTATAAATTGGCTAAACTTTGCTTTTTCGGTTTCGATGTCTTGCGGTAAATTATTTACAAGCTCAAATAATTGACATAAAACTTTATCAAGTTGCCCTTTTTCTCCAGTAACAATTGCTTGAAGTTTTCCAGCCCACAACTTCACTAAACTGTCTAGATATTGATTAATTTTTTTCTGTACAAAATCTTTATCACGAATAGATTCAGCGGCATCTTTTAAGCTATCTTGATAGATATCTACCGCCCTATGTGCAGCAAGTTCAATTCGTTTTTTTACTTTTTCAATGTTAATAGCTTTTGGCCACGAAACACCATCCAATAATGCAAATACCGTTTCAAAAAGCGTCCATATTTTCTCAGTTCCATAATTCAATACGCCATCTTGCATTGCCCTTAAAGCTTGTTGCGGATTGTTGAGAAAATCACTATCTGTAAGCCCTAATGGGCCAAATAATGCCTCACCATATCCTTGTTCATCAATTGCTGTGGTAAAGCCATTTACTAAATAGCTAGTCACTTCTTTTACAACAAGGTGTAAAGCTCGTTTTAAAATGGAATCTAAATTACCATTAAAAAATTTTAACCAATTCTTATACTGTTCAATGATCTGATCAATAGCGTCGGGTATTGGATCATTAACAAACCTATCAATTGCTTTGCTTAGTTTATTGAGGTATTCATAAAGATCATTGATTGGCTTCATTATGCCTGAAGGATTTTGAGCATTTATAATAGCATTCAGATCTTTTTTTACCGCTGCTTGGTCACTGATTAAAGGTTGAAGCGCATTAAATAGCCGCGGGTAATAATGCATGAAGTTTTCTGGGCGACCGGTTGTATCATCAAACCTTTTAATAAATTTCTTAGTTTTCTCTACAAGTTTGTCTGAACCATACAACAGCTCATATAACGATTCTGCGATATCTTGAACAGTATCAAATGCTTCTCGCACGCCATATTCAACAGTTTCTCTAAGTTCAGGCGCATTTTTAAAATTACTATCAACTTCTTGAATAAGGCTATTCAGGTCAATACCTAAAACAAGGCCGTTAGGTAAAAATTCTGTTGGCGAATAATTTCCGCTTAACGCTTTGGTCACATCAAAGCTACCTGAATTCTTTGCAAGTGAAGTTGCGTTTGTACCACCAATTAAACCTCTGCTGCGCGATATAGCGCCTACATTAACCTGAGGCCCTGCAAAACCGCCCACAGTATTTGATTTACTGTTTATATCTAAAATTGAATTTTTATCCTTAACCCTCAAAAATATTTCTGGGCTGACTGTTTTTTCAACCGCTGTTTTTGCATTTGTTTCAAAGCCATGTTTTACATAATGCTCATGATAGACAACATGCGATACCTTTGATGATTCACCACTAATTGCAGCAATGGTTTGCAATCGAATATCTGCCTTTTCAAGCCTCGGATATATCGGAATTTGTTTCGCCGCAACCATCCTGCCGTCACGGTTAAAATGTTCTTCATCGCTACCATTGTCGATACCTAGTCTTCCTTGAGTGGCCATCAACCAAGAAACGGTATTAAAAGAAGTATCACCGAGCGTTTTACTCTCAGCATATTGGTGACGAACTCCTGCTAAAGAAGCAGTCCTTTTCTCAATATTGGTATCATTATATGCTTTTTTCACTCTCCCCATAATTGCTGGTTTATCGATGGCACTATAGCTCAAAAACATCAGTTCACTGGTTATTTTAGGCGCGTCTTTTGTGCGCCAACTAAACACAAAGGGTTTATCCGTTGTGTTATTCGCCTTATCGTCAAGTATTACCCAAAAGGCTTCTGATACTGGAATACCATTTCCAATACAGGCTTCTTTATGCTTTTGATTTATGCGGGGAGTTTTCTTTGTTAGCATTTGTACGCTTTCGGCAGGAAATCCTCTACCTTCATACGGTTGATAAACGGCAGGATAGGCCTTCCAAGCTGTGTCACATACAATAAATTTATATTGATGGATAAAACTCACCCCATCTTTTTCGCCTTGTGGCCCTTTAGTAATGCTACGCTCAGTAACAGAAACCAACGTTGCGGAAACACCCAATGGCAATAAATACCCTGTTTCCACAGTAACTAGTTTGTGAAGGTGCCCCATTGTATATTTTGAATCAAATGATTGAAGCGAAAATCCTTGAGTAAGATCCTCTGGGTAAATGCTAGGTGGAAGAACAGCCCAACTGGCTTTATGAGTTGAGCCGTAACTTGAAAGCAACAAATTAAATGACTTAAAGGGGTCTGCTTGCAACAACCCTAATTCACCAGACAGCCCTGTTTCTTTCTCTATAAGGTCAATTATTTCAACAGTTTCATCTTTTGTTAACTTAGGTCGAATTATTCGCGGATTAGCGATATCTATATGACTTAACCTAGCCTCTTCGGTTTCATTCTGTTCAAATTTTTTATCATCTGCTGGACGCAACGCAATAAGACCATACAAACTGGTACGACCGACTATATCCCAGTGGTATTTTTGCTCAACTACTGTATCAAAATAGTCTATTGTATCAGGGGGTGGGTTCGAAATATCGTGGCTAGGTAATTTGCCTGTTTCCAAATGCTTCGACCATAATGCCCGAACGGACTCTCTTCCCTGCCTATCAAACGACACACTAAAAATTGGTTGTTCGTTGCTTAATTTCCCGGTTCCTTTTCCTGCAACAGGTGAAGAAGGTCGCCATTTTGTTTCATCTGACGCCGACATAATAATTCTAGGAATGACTTCAAATTGACTGACATCCGAGTCAGGTGGCTGCATAGCTTTATTTAATAACTCTCGCCACTTATCTTTATCACTTGGACCTGCCTCAGATCCAAAAGTTGAACTTAATTGATCTTTCCAACTATTTAACAAACTAGCCCTAGCGCGTTTGTCTATCTGCAAATCGCCGGTTGATAACATCTGAAAAAATTCATCAACCTTAATGACGATGCGTTTACTTTCTTTGTAATCAGGCTTAATAACTATTTGGCTTTTTCCACTTAACCTCACATCAACCGGTTCTTTAATTTGGCTAGGCTCTTCTTTGAAGACTTGTTCCATCACTATTTGAGGAGGAAAAATAAAAGCGATACTTAAATTGTCTTGTCCAGCGCCTTTTTTTCTAAATAGAAATGGTCCTTTTCTTTTGAAGAAATCTCCTTGCTTGGAGCCCAGCTCAAATCCGAGTGCTACAATTGTTAAATCGGTAAAATCTTGGGGCCTTTTGACTTTGATTAACACCCCCTTAGAATAAGAGACCACTTCAAAGGTTTCATACACCTTTTTAGATTTAGTAAGATGTGTCCGAGGTGTATAGGAAATAGCAAACCTAAGAGGATTTGAACGCTTACTACCAAGTTTTTTTATCCACGCCTGTAATAAGTTACTGTCGTTATCAAACCCTTCCATGTGCGGCCCTCCTGACTGCCTTTTGGTTTTAATGACTTCACTACCTAACTACGAAGATTTTTTAATATTCACAACAACATAGAAACTTGTTGATGCTATTTTTGATAGACGTTGGCTCTATCCAGATAAGAGAACTATTGTTAACCTGTGTACAAAAATAAGTCAACTGATTAATAATTAAACTTGAACATCCGCACATTAGCTCTAAAATCGTAATTGATTTATCGATGAAGTGAAAATAACAAATCAACATCACAAGGAAATAAGTATGAATCATGCCCCTAATAAAAATACTGTTTGTCCTATAGATTCTCTGCAATATTTAGCTGTTGGCGATCAAGGTGGATATTCTTCAAGTGGAAATTGTACAAGCTCAGCGTCAAATGTTGATCAAATCATCAAGCATATAAAAAATACAGGAATAGAGCATGTAACCCTTTATTTTCATGGTGGATTGGTTAATGAAGCTGACGGTGCACCAAGCGTTAATAACGTCTGTAAATCAGCAATGCTTAGTCCACTAGCAAATCACCACGCCGTGGGCTTTCTTTGGAAAACTGGTTTTAGCGAAACGGTCATAGACAACCTTAAAGATATATTTGATCGAAGATTCGGCAAAAGTGTGATGCGGTGGGCGATACGTGCAGTATTAAGACGATTAGAGAAAAATAGCCCTTCATCTAAATCTGATACCGGCGTATTAAGTATTGACGACATCAGTGCAGAGTGGGAAGCCGCCTCAAACAGTGGCCGCCCTCCTTTTGAATCTCTCGAAGCTAACATTCATCAACAAGTCATCGGGCTTTGTGTTGACGATGTACCTGAATATGATGAAGAGTCGATAGCATTAATTGAAAAAGACATGCAGGATCGCTACCAAACAACTGATACCGTGCAAGAATGGGGAAAAATAAACAGCAGAATTCAACCTACACAAGAACTCATCGACGCATACCCTATACGTGAATCAAAACAGGTTATCTTTAGCTGGTTAAAAATAGCAAAAGCAGTCGTAAAAATAGCTGCACGCGTTATTTGGCGGTACATCAAAAAAACAGATCATGGATTACAAGCGACCATTGTTGAAGAAATTCTTAGAGCCTATTACTTGAGTGAATTTGGTCAGTGGGTTTGGGGCGGAATGAAAGAAAAAGCGCGAGAAATGTTTGAGAAGCCGGGAAAAGTAGGATTTGATTTTCTTAATAAACTCAGCATCGAATGCCCAACAGTAAAACTAAACTTAGTGGGTCATAGCGCTGGTAGCATTTGTATTTTGCATTTATTACAACATAAGCGAAAATTTGGTTGGGCAAATGAAGTTCGTAAAACTATATGGTGGGCTCCTGCCTGTAAGTATGATCTGTTTATTAGAGAGTTGCTTAATCATCCTAATGACTTTGGCGAATTTAGAATGTATACCATGCCAGATAAGCTTGAAAAAGTAGATTTTCTAATTAATCAAATTCCTTGGTTATACCCTTCCTCGTTATTGTATTTTATTTCAGGTGTACTGGAAAAAAGCAGGGATTACGCCTTGGGTGGTATGCTTCGTTACTATACGGGGAAAAAGCCTTATACATCATCTGAATTAGGAAAAGTCAAAACTTTCATTGAATCCAATAAACAACTAGTGAGAAGCAACTCAATCTCTATCGATCCAGGTATGCAATGTGGCGCCGACGATCATGGTGAATTCGATGGAGATGAAAAAACCTTAAACAGCATGCAACACTTTTTGAGTAATTAAACGGCCAATAGCCAATAATTTGAGGCCAACAATCGATTTTGGTTATGTTGAGCAACTAAATTGATTGAGACTAGTTTGCCTGTGGTTTGGTATTTTGAGGTGAGAGTTTTTACGAGCACCAATAAATTGCAGGTAAACAAAGCTTGTAAAGTTTAAAGTGTATGAGAATACCTAAGAGACTTGGCTGCAGATGATATAGCGCTATCTTAAGCATTTTGTTCGATTTCCTTATCCATTAATATTCTCTTAATTTTTGGTATTTATTTAACTGACAACACTGCATTAGGCAATTTGCACCATGGCTCCATGATAATTATCAACCACTAAATTAGTAGTTCGTCAGTCATATATATTAACGCCTTGAGGCCATAATCTCTCTTGAACATCATTTAACTCATCTTCAGTCATGTTACTGCCTGTTTGCCATTTTCCTTCAACTGAATTTTGAACATAACTTAATCCTTCTGACTGAAGAAAAAGTCGACAAATCATTTTATACATGCTTGTCATCTAATGATAGTGTATTGGCCTTGGACTGGTAAGCTTTATTGTGCACATATGGCATCTAAATTTGCAATTGTACGGTTTACGATAAGTTGAAAATAATCTTTAATGTCCTCAAGTTTTTCTCAACTTTTTACAATGAATATTCACAACTTTGCAAAAACATCTCTACCCCTAGTTTAAAGGGAATTCACAATATTCATAATAGGTTTAAGTGTAACGGTGGATATGATGCCAGCTCACATTAAAGCAAGTACGTTAGGTTCTAGTGTTAGCATTCCCATTACTAATGGCAAGCTCAATATGGGAATTTGGCAAGGAATTTATTTAGGTGAGCACCGTGATTACGCGTCTAGTAGAACTATCATTGCTACGGTTCATGGTGAATAATGCTTAACCTTAAACGAGCACATTTACACCATTAAGGTAATGCGTATTGTGTTTGCACACGTCGGCTAATATTACATAAAAGCTCGTACGGAATAGTGGTCGCATATGTTGCAATTTCGGCAACAGTGAGCTCTTTGCCCCACAATGTTGCAACATCTCCTACTTGGTCTTTTGGAGCAGGCCCTAAATCAACGGTAATCATATCCATTGATACACGCCCAACTAAAGGAACCCTGCGACCGTTTAACAGCACAGGTGTACCGTTAGGGGCGTGCCTAGGATAACCATCACCATAACCGATAGCTATAATCCCCAAGGTCGTATCAGAAGTACTTTGCCAGTTACCACCATAGCCAACCGTTTCATTTGCTCTAATTGCTTTAATTGCAATTAAACTTGCCTGTAATGTCATTACCGGTTTCACAGGTGAAACACTAGCATCATTTGGTAATAACGGCGAAATACCGTACAACATCAATCCTGGTCTTATCCAATGATAATGGCTGTTTGGCCAAGCCAAAATGCCTGCGGAGTTTGCCATACTTTTTTCTTCAGCAAGTGTTGACGACAACGCCTCAAATACCGCTAGTTGCTGCTCTGTTGTAGCACTTGTTCTATCATCAGCACATCCAAGATGACTCATAATTACAATATCATTTTGTACATTAGGGCACTGCTTTAATCGTTGATAAAACGCATTGAACTGTTCAGGGTATATGCCTAGACGATGCATACCAGTATCAATTTTTAGCCAGACTTTTAATGGGCGATCAAGCTTTGCTTTTTCTATTGCTTGCAGCTGTTGCTCGTTATGTACAATAGTTTGTAAATTATTAACAGCTAACACTGCTAAGTCATCACCGGTAAAAAAGCCCTCCAGCAAAACAAGGGGTTTAACTACACCTCCTGCTCTTAAAGCTAGCGCTTCATCAATTCGAGCAACGCCAAAGGCGTCGGCTTGTGGTAAGGCTTTGGCGATACGTTCTAGGCCATGCCCATATGCATTAGCTTTTAAAACCGCTAAGATTTTACTCTTTGGTGCCATCTGTTTGATGGCATTAAAGTTATATACTAATGCTGACAAATCTATCGTTGCCGTTGCACTTTTGATCGCCATTGAACTTAATCTTCCTCAAGCACGTGAGGACCAGCGTAATTATCAAACCGAGAAAATTGACCTTGGAAAGTCAATGGAACACGCCCTATCGGACCATTACGCTGTTTACCGATAATAATTTCTGCCATGCCTTTAAATTCAGAATCATCGTGATAAACCTCGTCACGATAAATAAACATGATCAAGTCGGCATCCTGCTCGATAGAGCCTGATTCACGAAGGTCAGAGTTTACAGGACGCTTATCAGCTCGTTGCTCTAGACTACGGTTTAGCTGAGAAAGTGCAACAACTGGCACTTCTAGCTCTTTCGCTAGAGCCTTAAGTGAGCGTGAAATTTCGGCAATTTCTAATGTTCTGTTGTCTGAAAACTGTGGTGCGCGCATCAATTGTAAGTAATCGACCATGATCAAGCTAATGCCACCGTGGTCTCGGGCGATACGACGAGCTCTTGACCGCACTTCTGTCGGTGTTAAACCCGCAGCGTCATCTATGTACATTTTGCCTTTTTCAATGAGCATGCCCATCGTAGATGACAATCTAGCCCAGTCTTCATCATTAAGCTGGCCGGTACGTATTTTGGTTTGATCTATACGCCCTAACGATGCCAACATCCTCATCATGATTTGTTCTGAAGGCATCTCTAATGAAAAGATCAAACAGGGATAATCCGAAGTCAGTGCAGCACTTTCACACAAGTTCATGGCAAAGGTCGTTTTACCCATTGATGGACGTGCCGCTACGATAATCAAATCTGATGGTTGCATTCCAGCAGTCATTTTATCGAGATCAGAAAAACCAGTCGTCACCCCTGTCACACCATCGTGAGGTTGTTGATAAAGCTTTTCAATTCTATCAACGGTTTTTTCTAATACAGTGTGAATATTTTCAGGGCCTTCCGATTTGCTAGCTCGCTTCTCAGCAATCTGAAAAACTTTAGTTTCAGCAAAATCCAATAAATCTGCACTGGTACGCCCTTGAGAATCAAAACCTGCCTCAGCAATGTCGTTAGCTACGCTGATCATTTCTCGTGTAACAGCGCGTTCACGCACGATCTCAGCATAGGCAGTAATATTGGCCGCACTTGGCGTGTTTTTCATCATTTCAGCCAAGTATACAAAACCACCTGCATCATCTAGCTTTTGGTCATTTTCTAAAGATTCAGATAAAGTTATTAAGTCTACTGGTTCGCCCTGTTCTATTAGGCGGCCAATAGTTTCAAATACAAGACGATGAGAGCGACTGTAAAAATCTTCCGCTACAACACGTTCAGATACTCGATCCCAGGCTTCATTATTTAGTAGTAAACCGCCCAGCACTGACTGTTCCGCTTCTAAAGAATGTGGTGGAACTTTTAACTCATCAACTAACTTGTCATGTTGCTGTTTGTTTTTCGATATGTTGGCTGGCTTACGATCTGCCATGAATAATGCACCTGTACGTTAAATCTTGCCCTGTAACACGTTAACAAGACATACATAAGATAAGGGGGGTTATTATGGCTTAGAAGCGGATTTGAAGTAAAGCAAGATAACTTTAGGTTTGTATAAGACATAGTGCTAAGCCAAAGAAAAACAACTTACCAACCTATTATATTTCTAGCTTGATATTTTTGTCTGGATTTAAAGATTTTTGGAGCTGAAGTAACTAGCTACTCCAACTCCAAAATAACGTAGATATCAGTAAAAATAGTACTTATACACGCATTACTTATGCGAAACTGAGGTTGTTATTTACCAAGGCGAATAGTACCACTAACCGTTGTTCCTTTTACCGTAGCACTTGCATTACCTGTGGCAAAAGTAAGTTTTGAACTTGGGCCATATTTCGCTTCTTTTGCTTTTTCATCAGTGATGCGGTTAACTAAGTTACCGCCAGCATTAGACTTTAATCTAAAACTTGCTTGGACATCATTATTAAATTTAATATCAATGTCGCCACTCACTGTCGACATTTCTAATCGGCCATTGTCGTTTAACGATAACTTGCCCTCAATTTCACCGCTGACTGACGAAACTTCTAATTCGTCAACTTTTGCTAATGAAAATTCAATATCACCAGAGACCACGCTTAAATCTACATCTTTCGCATTAGACTTAGTATCAACCTTACCACTGACAGATCTTAACTTTAATTTACCTGATGAACTCACATCATTAACATCACCACTAACACTAGTCATCTGAATTTTTCCGTGAAGATCTTTAGCATCAATATTGCCACTTACCGTAGACAATTCTGCGTGACTTTTGATCGCCGACGCTGTGATATTGCCACTTACTGATTTTCCTTCAACGCCACCTTCAATATCTGCAATACTAAAATCTGAAGATACGCCATTAAACTCTACCCTAACATTCTGCGGCACAGAAATGTTCAGATCGGATCCATCTTCGTCATTGAAATTTCGTTGATTATTATGAACTTTAACTTTAATGACTATGGTTGACCCTATCTTTTCAAAAACAAACTCTTCTGTTTCATCATCTAGTTCACCCGATACGTCAACCTGCTCTTTCGACCAACCTTTGATCTTTACCTCGCCACGCAGATTATCAATACAGACTTTAGTAACGTCTTTAGCTGACAACGATTTATCAACTTTTTCCCCCGCTAATGCCGGTAGAGAAATAGCGATAATCGCCAACCCGCCTAATAATTTTGAAAAATGCATACTTGCTCCTTTAAATTGTTTGCCATTTAGGGCTGTAAATTTGCTTTAGCAAGTCCAACTCTTGCTTTTGGGTCCAGCGCAATAAGTTCAAAAGCTCAACACTGGTTGGATCGTTTTCGAGTGCTTTACTAATGGCTTGCTGCGCTTTCTTAAGTTCATCAAACTGTTTTTGCATGTCTGGTGATAATTGCTTTAAATCTGGCTGTCCAAGATTCACCAACATTAGTTGCTTTTGCTCATTAAAGTCTTGCTGCATTACTTGAGCAATATCAACATTAGAGGTTGATGTGCCAGGTTGCGGAGAAAAGCTCAACCACGATACTAGTACTGCAACAACAACAGTTGCCGCCCAAGCCACAGGATAAAATGGCCTTTTTACATTCGATCGAGATTGTTTTGCCATCGCTTTTTCTATACCTGGCCATAAATCTCTTTCAGGCGACATTTCTTTAGATAATTCATCAACTTGTTGTTGAAGTGATACATCAGTTATTTCATTTTTCATACTACTGCTCACTTAACGCTTCTCTTAATAAGGATTTTGCGCGGTGAAATTGCGCCTTACTTGAACCAACCGCCATTTTCATCATGCTAGCAATCTCTTCATGTCGGTAGCCCTCTATAGCAAAAAGAACAAATACTACTCTTGCTCGCTCAGGCAACGCCTGTATTTTTTGGTCTAACAACGACAATTCAGCGTGATCAGACATTGGTGTATTACTTTCTTCCACTCGCTGTTCTTCAATACTAAATACTCGCTGTAACCAGTTTTTTTGCTTTCGTAAATGCCCAAGCACTATGTTAGTGGCTACGCTGTGTAACCAGGTGGCAAATTTACTTTCACCACGGAAATTGCCAATTTTTTGCCACAATTGTACAAACACTTCCTGACAAACATCTTCTGCACTGTCTTTATCAGCAAGCATACGCCAGCACAAAGCGTAAACACGCTTATGGTGCAATTGATATAATGCATGAAATGCTTGTTGATCCCCTTGTTGTGCTCGAGTCACTAGCTCACTGTCTTGGTCGTGGCTAAACAACTGTTGGGCATCAATTACTGTTGAGGTATTCAAATACGAACTTCCCACAATCTCTTTGTTTAATTGATTAGATGCAGTATGCCGAAATAGGGTTTAAATAAAAAATAATTTTTCTTAGGTACAAAAAAAGCGCCTATTAGGCGCTTTTTAAACAAACAGTTTACTGTGGGTGAATTACTTCTTACCCAAAACAGCGAAACGCTTGTTGAATTTGTCAACACGACCACCAGTTTCAGCAGCTTTTTGCTTACCAGTATAGAACGGGTGACACTCTGAACATACGTCTAAGTGAATATCTTTACCTAACGTTGAACGAGTATTGATTACGTTGCCACAAGAACAGTTTGCTTTGATATCAACGTAATTAGGGTGAATACCTTCTTTCATGGAAAACCTCAAATAATGGGCCGTATCGCCACTTGGTCATACCTTTTATGCCAAGCACCATACGAGTTAAAATTAACGGTGGCGAATCATACTGGATCACTGCTCGCTATTCAAGCAATTTAAACGCTTTTATCAACATTTCTTAGCAAAGACAATTTCCCTTGAGAACTTATCATTAACGTCGCAAAATACCGACCTATCGCTAAAAAGAACCAGATTACCACATTGACTATACATACCTTTGTTCAAGTTGCTGTACCTGTTCCATTAAGACAACTTTTTACCTACAGCATTCCACAAGAATTACAAAGCCAAACCTTAGTTAGTGGTCAGTTGGTAGAAGTTCCTTTTGGCAATAGGCATTTAGTTGCAATGGTAATTGAAACTAACCCCGCTATTGATTCAACAATAGATTTAGGCAAAATAAAGCCGATAACTCGTGTTTTTACTCATCAACATCAGTTACCACAAAGTATTATTAAACTGCTGCACACTGCAGCTAACTATTATTCTCACCCCATAGGTGAAGTAATTCAATACGCTTTACCAGTCTTAATGAGGCAAGAAGAGCCTGAGCCGTTAGAACAAATAACTTATTGGCGAACAACATCAGAGACCTTAGAAGCCGGCCTTGAACAAATCAATGTAAAACGAAGTCCTAAACAAGGAGAGTTGTTTGCACTTCTTTTCAGTCATACACAACTAACTTGGCCAGAAATTAGAACCTTAGGTTTTAGCAAAACTCAATTAGAAGCCTTGGTCAGCAAAGCTTTAATAGAACCTTATCAAAAGCCCATTATCCCTTTAAATTGGGATAACGAGTGTATTAACACTGCAGATAAACACCATTTAACAGCAGAGCAAGCAATTACCGTCTCTTCTATTACTACAACGTTAGATCAGTATGCTTGTCATCTAGTACACGGTATTACAGGAAGTGGGAAAACCGAAGTTTATTTGCAGGTAATGGAACAAGTCTTGGCAAAAAGTAAACAAGTACTTGTGTTAGTGCCTGAAATAGGACTGACGCCGCAGATGTTGGCTAGGTTTGAACAAAGATTTAACGTGCCTATTTTTCTACACCACTCAGGACTTAACGACAAAGAGCGATTTACTACTTGGTGTCAGGCACATCAAGGCCAAGCAGCTATAGTCATAGGTACACGCTCGGCTCTGTTTACCCCTTTAGCTCAATTGGGGTTAATTATCGTAGATGAAGAGCACGATACCTCATTTAAACAGCAAGATAGCTTTAGATACAACGGCAGAGATCTCGCTATTGTAAGAGCCAATCAAGGTGCGATTCCAATCGTTCTGGGCTCAGCCACACCAAGTTTTGAATCGTTGGCCAATGCAAATAGCGGCAAGTATTTCTATCACCAATTGACCCAACGCCCAGGTAAGAGTGTTAAAGCGAAGCTTTCTTTAGTCGACATCAACAATCAACAACTATCTAGTGGTTTGGCCGCCTCAACGATTCGAGATATAGAACAAGTTTTGGCGCGTAAAGAGCAAGTACTCGTTTTTTTAAATAGGCGTGGCTTTGCCCCCGCGATCAATTGTAAGGAGTGTCATTGGGTAGCAGACTGCACACGCTGTAATAGACCATACACCTTACACAAAAACCAAGGCTTATTGATATGCCATCACTGCAATAGCCAAAAACGAATTCCACACCAGTGCCCTAGTTGCGGCAGTATCAGGTTGACCCCAGTGGGACAAGGTACAGAGCAAGTTGAACAGTGGTTAGAACAACACTTTAACGATAAAAGCATCGTTAGAATTGACCGAGATAGCACGCGCCGCAAAGGTGAGCTTGCTAAACGACTGGAGCAAATCAACCAAGGTGAACATCATATTTTAATTGGTACTCAAATGCTCGCTAAAGGTCACCATTTTCCCAATGTAACCTTAGTTGTAATGTTAGATATAGACGGTGCATTATTTAGCTTTGATTACAGAGCTGCCGAGCATATGGCTCAGCAGCTCGAGCAAGTTGCAGGTAGAGCTGGGCGAGCGAGTAAACCAGGAAAAGTATTAATACAAACACAGTACCCGCAGCATCCGCTATTGATGCAATTGGTAAGTGAAGGCTATAGTGAATTTGCCAAACAAGGTTTAGAAGAGCGTCAATGGGCGAAACTACCACCATTTGGACATCAAGCCTTAATTCGAGCGGAAGCCAATAAACCCCATTTACCTGAGCAGTTTTTACGTGATATATCACAACTTAGCTTTGGTTCAGATATCGCAGGCCCAATGCCTGCAGCCATGGAGAAAAAAGCGGGTAAATTCCGGTTTCATTTATTATTCCAAGCCGCCAATAGAAAGGTCGTACATCAAGATTTACACACCCTCATTGCATTTGCAAAGCAACACCCACTAGCAAACAAAGTGAGATGGTCAATTGACGTTGATCCTATTGACTTAAGTTGGTAACGCTTTGCTTTTATCATTGGATAATTAAAAAGTACAAATAAGTGACTAGGAATTTCTGTCCACTTGGTTAAAATAAAGCAATTCCTTAATTCTAAGCTACATTGTACAGCAGTTAATGACGCACCAAGATTACGTTTCTCGCTCAAGAAACACTAAAAATAAAAAAAGCCCTTATAAACAGCAAGAAGCTGTTCAACCTGCAATACCTGCAAGAATGAAGTTACTTGCACTTTGTACGTTAGTTGCCTGTGCAGGTTTTGGTTATTTTTTGTGGTCCATAAAAGATATAGAGCCTGAAGTTCCAACAGTAACAAAACCAAAATCTTCAACTGAAAAGAAATCCTCTGATATCCCAAAACCACCAGAAGAAAAGTGGCGTTATATCGAAGAATTAAAATCCAAAGAAGTCGAAGTCGGCGAGTACAAAGTAGAAACCAAGGGACCTTGGAAAATGCAATGTGGCTCTTTTAGAACGCTTAACCAAGCTGAAAAAATGAAAGCAACCATTGCTTTTGCTGGCCTTGCATCACAAATTAGCGTTTCTAATGGCTCTAATGGTACTTGGCACAAAGTATTCTTGGGACCTTACGAGAAAAAACGAGAAGCTGAAAAAGATAAACGTAAATTATCTAACAACAATATTTCTACTTGCCAGATTTGGTTATGGAATTAATTTAGCATTACCCTTGAATTTTCACGATTCATTCTTATGTTAGCTACATTGTTACATGCCGCAATACGCGGCAATCAGTGTAGAGGTTTACAGTGACTACCATAGTTTCAGTTAGACGCAATGGCAAAGTAGCCATAGGTGGTGATGGTCAAGTATCACTAGGCAATACCGTAATGAAAGGTAATGCTAAAAAAGTTCGACGTTTATATAACGACAAAGTTTTAGCGGGTTTTGCTGGTGGCACCGCAGACGCATTCACACTATTTGAACGCTTTGAGAGCAAACTTGAAATGCATCAAGGCCACTTAACAAAAGCGGCTGTTGAATTAGCAAAAGATTGGCGCAGTGACCGCGCCCTACGCAAACTTGAAGCATTATTAGCTGTGGCGGATGAAACGGCTTCATTAATCATTACGGGAAATGGTGACGTTGTTCAACCTGAACACGATTTAATTGCCATCGGCAGTGGCGGTAACTTTGCACAAGCTGCTGCAACAGCACTTCTTGAAAATACTGAGTTATCTGCTCGTGAGATTGTAGAAAAGTCTCTTACTATCGCCGGTGACATTTGTGTGTTCACCAACCAAAGTCAAACAATCGACGAACTATAACCGCAGTAAGGAAAATCTATGTCTAATATGACCCCCAGAGAAATTGTTTCAGAACTAGATAGCCATATTGTTGGTCAAGCTGATGCAAAACGTGCAGTAGCTATTGCGTTACGTAACCGCTGGCGCCGCATGCAGCTTAACGAAGAGTTACGCACAGAAGTTACACCGAAAAATATTTTAATGATTGGCCCTACCGGTGTCGGTAAAACTGAAATCGCTCGCCGCTTGGCCAAGCTTGCAAACGCACCTTTTATTAAGGTAGAAGCCACTAAATTCACTGAAGTGGGTTATGTTGGTAAAGAAGTAGAGACCATTATTCGTGATCTTGCTGATATGGCATTTAAAATGACCAAAGAGCAAGAAATGGCACGTGTAAAACACCTTGCTGAAGAACGTGCTGAAGAGCGAGTTTTGGACGTTTTATTACCAAAACCACGTGATAGTTTTGGTAACGAAGAAACGGCTGACAATGCAAGTACAAGGCAAGTATTTCGTAAAAAGCTACGTGAAGGACAACTTGACGATAAAGAGATTGAACTTAACTTAGCAGCGCCACAAATGGGTGTGGAAATCATGGCGCCACCAGGCATGGAAGAAATGACGTCTCAGTTGCAAAGCATGTTCCAAGGAATGAGCAGTGAAAAAACCAACAAACGCAAACTAAAAATTAAAGATGCGATGAAAGCACTTCAAGAAGAAGAAGCTGCTAAAATCGTCAATCAAGATGATATTAAAGTAAAAGCGTTAGAAGCAGTTGAGCAAAATGGTATTGTGTTCATCGATGAAATCGACAAAATCTGTAAACGTGGTGATACTTCTGGTCCAGACGTATCACGTGAAGGTGTACAGCGCGATCTTTTACCTTTAGTTGAGGGCTCGACGGTTTCAACTAAACACGGAATGGTAAAAACTGACCATATTCTATTTATTGCCTCTGGTGCTTTCCAAATGGCAAAACCTTCTGATTTGATCCCAGAGCTACAAGGCCGATTGCCTATACGTGTGGAACTTCAAGCATTAACTAGCGAAGATTTTGTTCGTATTTTAACAGAGCCTAATGCTTCACTTACCGAACAATACACGGCATTAATGGCAACAGAAGGTGTTAACTTATCATTTAGTGAATGTGGTATTAAAGCGATCGCCAATGCTGCATGGCAAGTGAATGAATCAACTGAAAATATTGGTGCTCGCCGCTTACACACTATGATGGAACGTTTAACAGAGGAAATTTCCTTTACTGCCAACGATCGCGACGGTGAAAGCATAGAAATTACAGAAGATTATGTGAATAACACCCTAAATGATGTTGTTAAAAATGAAGATTTAAGCCGCTTTATTTTGTAACAAACGACATTTGACGGTTTCATAAAACCTATTTTAAAAGCCAGTTAACTCGATAACTGGCTTTTTTTCACCTGCGTTTAGCATACGACAACCTGAAATGCTTAGTAGTCCAACGAATTTTCATGGCATCGTATATTAAATTCTGGCAGGCTAACACCAATTGAAATATATATTGAATTCAATTGGTAAAACTAAGACTTAATAAAAATCACAACCAGAGAACAAAAATGAAAAAACTCACCTACTCTCTAGTCACTGCTGCGATAGTCTGCGCACTATCAGCATGCGGTAATCCATCAAAAGCTCCAGAATCGACCCAAACGAAAACAGAAGCTCCAGCAGTTCAACCACAGTCACAAAACGTTTTATTGGCAGAATTTCAAGGGCCTTATGGCGGTGTACCAGCTTTTGATAAGATGGACTTATCTTTGATCAAACCTGCTTTTGATGAAGGAATGCGTTTAAGCCTTGAAGAAATTGACGCCATTACCAACAATTCAGAGCCTGCTACTTTTGACAATACGATAGCAGCTCTTGAACGCTCTGGCAGTGCTTTATCGCGCGCATTTACTTATTACGGAATTTGGTCATCTAATAAATCTAGCCCGGAGTTTAGAAGTATTCAGAAAGAGTTGGCTCCTACACTTTCAGCTTACAGCTCAAAAATAACGCAAAATGAAAAGCTGTTTAAACGAATTGAAACTGTTTATAGAAGTGAAGCTTTTAAATCGCTGACACCTGAGCAACAGCGCATTACATGGTTAAGATACAATAGCTTAACTCGCAATGGCGCCACCTTAAACGAAGAAGCTAAAAAGCGTTATGCTGCCATTAACCAAGAATTGGCGACATCGCACACTCAATTTGCATCAAACGTACTTGCCGATGAAGAGAACTATGTTGTTTATCTAACTAAGGAACAACTTTCAGGTTTACCTGACTCTGTTGTTTCGGCTGCCGCTGCCGCTGCGGAACAACGTGGTAAGGCTGGCCAATACGCTATCACAAACTCTCGCTCTTCTATGGATCCTTTTTTAACCTACTCAACAGAGCGAGAGCTTCGCAAACAGGTTTGGGAAAACTACTATAGCCGCGGCAACAACGGTGATCAGTATGACAACAGTGAATTGATTGAAAAAATATTAACGCTACGTCACGAACGAATTCAGTTACTAGGTTATGACAACTACGCACAATGGCGCTTAGAAGATCGCATGGCTAAAACACCTGAAAACGCCATGGACTTAATGAACAAAGTTTGGCCTGCAGCAATTGCACGTGTTAAAGAAGAAGTCGTTGACATGCAAGCAGTTGCCGACAAAGAAGGTGCAAACATTACCATTGAACCTTGGGATTACCGTTTTTACGCAGAAAAAGTAAGAAAAGAGAAGTACGCGTTAGATTCAGACGAAGTAAAACAATACCTTCAGCTTGATAAGTTACGTGACGCAATGTTTTTTGTCGCAGGCGAGTTATTCAACTTTAACTTCAAACCGGTACCAGAAGGCAGTGTTCCAGTATTTCATCCAGACGTAAAAGTATGGGAAGTTACTGATAAAACATCAGGCGAGCATATTGGCTTATGGTACTTAGATCCGTTTGCCCGACAAGGTAAACGCTCAGGCGCTTGGGCCACTACGTATCGCAGTCATACAACGTTTGATGGCAAAAAGACGGTTTTATCATCAAATAATTCAAACTTCGTAAAAGGGCCAGAAGGTCAGCCAACACTTATTTCATGGGACGATGCCGAAACATACTTCCACGAATTTGGCCACGCTTTACACTTTTTATCAGCCAATGTTGCGTACCCAACTTCTCACTCTGGAGTGAGGGATTACACTGAATTCCAATCTCAGTTACTAGAGCGCTGGTTATCGACAGATGAAGTGATCAACAAATACCTAGTGCATTACAAAACAGGTGAGCCAATTCCACAATCTTTAGTGGAGAAAATCAAAAAGGCTGCAACATTTAATCAGGGCTTCAAAACCACTGAATATATGGCATCAGCAATGATGGATTTGCTATACCACACCACTGCTCCTAGCAAAATAGACGCTGAAAGCTTCGAACAACAGGAACTAACAAAATTAGGCATGCCTAGTGAAGTGGTTATGCGCCATAGAAGTACACATTTTGGGCACATATTCTCTGGTGAAGGCTACTCTTCTGGGTACTATGGCTACATGTGGGCAGAAGTATTAACGTCTGATGCGGCGGAAGCTTTTGCTCAAGCACCTGGAGGATTTTACGATAAAGATATGGCAGATAAGCTAGTTAAACATCTTTTTTCAATTCGTAATGCAATGGATCCTGCCGAAGCATACCGCTTATTTAGAGGCAGAGATGCACAAGTTGAAGCATTGATGAGAGACAGAGGTTTTCCTATCAAATAGGAATAACAATGTCAAAGATAAAAAAATCCGGTCTGTAGATACAGACCGGATTTTTTAATGACGAAGTATTTTGAAAGAGTTTATTAAACCCTAAACTGATTAACTTCCTTATCTAGCACTACAGCTTGTTGCGATAACTCTTCACTCATTTGTGCGTTTTGCTTCGCTGCTTCACCAGCTTCTTCAGCAACATCACGAATCATCACGACATGTTCATTAACTTCACTTGCCACAGTACTTTGTTCTTGAATTGCCGTTGCAATCGCACTATTCATTTCCATGATCATTGAAACATCTAGTGTGATTTCTTCTAACATCTTACCCGCAGAAGACGCTTGGTCTGCACTTTCTTGCCCCTGCGCTCGACATTCAGCCATATGAGAAACAATATCTTTAGTACGTGATTGTAAAGAGCTGATAATACCTTCAATTTCTTTAGTCGACTCTTGTGTTCGACTGGCCAAGGTTCTTACTTCATCAGCAACAACGGCAAAACCTCTACCCTGCTCACCTGCCCGTGCAGCTTCTATTGCAGCATTAAGTGCCAATAAGTTAGTTTGTTCTGCAATGCCACGAATTACATCAAGGACAGAGCCAATAGTATCACTGTCTTTTGCTAATTCTTGAACTACGTTCTCAGACTCTAATAAAGTTCCCGATAACAGATCAATGCGCGCAATGGTCGAATCTACACCCGCTTTGCCTTTTTCAGCGTTTTGATGTGTTGCCTCTGCTTTACTCGCTGCTTCATGCGTGTTGTTGGCAATTTCTTCTACTGTTGCCACCATCTCTGTAACTGCCGTTGCAACTAGGTCGGTTTGTTGAACTTGGGTATCAACCCCTTCATTTGCTTTGTGAATGTTTTCAGACAAGCTTTGAGTTGCAGTATTAACACATTCAACAGAGTGATTAACCTCGACAATAAGCTTTCTGAAACTACCAATCATAGTATTAAACACTCTGGCCATTTCAGCTAATTCATCTTCATTATTAGTTTCAACTTGAATAGATAAATCTTTAGATTCAGCCACACGATTCATAGTGTCTTTCATGTTATCAATGGCATTTAAAATACTACGTGTCACAACAGCTGCAAAGCCTATTGCAATCACTAAAACGACAATAAAAACAGAAAGTGATAATGTGCCAACAAACGTCGTATGATCTTTCACCGCTTTAACACTGGCCGAGACTAAAGCAGATAAGTTCTGATCTACCTGATGTACTGCTTCGCGCATTTTACCTTGCAACCCCTGATCAGGGGCATAACCTAACAATCGCTGTGCATCGGCCAGCGTTTTAAATGAAGTTTGGTAAACACCTATGTTAGTGATAATTTTTTCTTTTGTACTGGCAGGGAGTTCACTATCTTTAACATCACGAATAAATGTCGCGGCATTTTCATTCCATTGGTCGACATATTTATCATCTAAACGCAACATAAAATCTTTTTCATTGCGTCTAAGTTGCAACATGTCACTCAGTAAGCGGTAATCTTTGCTTCCTACAAGTTCTTCAAAACCATGAACAGCACTTCGTAAATTACCATAGTGGCCATCTTTTGGGTTAAGCCCAATGATTTTTTGTGCTTCGACTAAGTCATCAAAGTTTATTTTGTATTGCTCAGTAACGCGCCTTAAGTTTGAGATTTCCGAACGATTTTGACCAATTTCTAAAAATGCTTGATCAAGTTCATTAATTTTATTAACCAAAATTTGGTAGCTAGTCGAAAATTCATCAGCATAGGTCAAATCCTTTCTGGCTAGAAAATCCTTTTCTTCTCGTCTCAACTGCAGAACATTACTCTCAACTTCACCCAATTTTTGTGCGATGAGAATGTTGCTTTTTAGTGATGATTCAGAATACGAAATCAACCCCAACATAAACAACATTGCAATTGCCAAAATACTCGTATTAGCAATCAGTTTGTGTTTTATCAACATAGACAGTTAAACCTTCTTGAAAAGATAAAATGCAAAATTTTATTTACCTGTTCAAGTATAGTATTAATCTGAATAAGTGTTATAAAAATCAGGGATTTATTACTTTTTTTTTACAACTAACTGAGCTAGTGGCTATTTTCTAACCAAGTAAGTAGCTAATTTCTGTTGGGGAAGTGGTGGATTAATATAAAAACCTTGCACAGCATCGCAACCTAATTTACGTAACAGTGACAATTGCTCCTCACTTTCAACACCTTCTGCAAGTACTCTTTTTCCTAAGCCGTGTGAAAGTTTTATCATTGATTTAACAATGGTTAAATCGGAATCATTACTGGCAAAATCAGTAATAAAGCTGCGATCTATTTTAATTTTATCTATAGGTAATTTACGTAAATACGATAAAGAAGAATAACCCGTTCCAAAATCGTCAATGGAAACTTTTATCCCCATATTTTGCAACATAACGATGGTATCCATTGCAGAAACCATATCTGTAATGACAATATTTTCGGTAATTTCTAGCTCTAAATATTTCGGTGGAATTTCAAATTCAACTAATAGTGATTGAATTTTTGCGACAAGTTTAGGGTCTTGGAATTCCACCGCACTAAGGTTTACCGCGATAGTTATTCGACGTTTATATTCACTATACCAATGTGCACCAATTTCACAGGCTTGTTTAAGCACGTAGCTATCTAATTGGCCGTTCAGCCCTAGCGCTTCAAAGTCGGGTAAAAATTGATCTGGACTCAATATGCCTTTTTCCGGGTGATCCCATCTAACTAAGGCTTCTACCCCATCAATACGATTTGTTAATAGATTTAATTGAGGCTGAAAATAGAGGACAAATTCTTTATTTTGTAAGCCTCGCCTTATTTCCTTTTCAGCCGCTGGTAAGTGGCTACCGTGCGCTTGCATTCCCGAGGTATATTTAACACTCGCTATATTTTTACTTTCAGCTTGAAATAAGGCTAAATTTGCTTTGTGCAGTAAATCTTCAGCTTCCATCCCATCAACTGGAGCTAAACAGTAACCGATACTCGCTTGTAGATGAATTTCTTGATGTTGCACCTTATAAGGGTGCGAAATGACGTCATGTAAATGCTGAGCCACTTTTTCTTGTTGATAGTTATCGTTAATCTCTACTGCAAATACAAATGAATCACCACTAATACGTCCTATAACTTGTGGCAGCATAATACTATCAGCTAAACGTCGAGCAATTTTACCCAGTACAGAATCACCAACTTTCAGGCCATACGTATCATTGATAAACTTAAAACGTTTAATATCAATTAAATAAATAGCTAGTTTTTGTTCGTTAACTTGGGCTTTTTCAATACAAGCAGGAATTTTTTCGATAACTTGTTCGCGGTTTAAAGAGCCCGTCAACATGTCATGTTTACCTAAATATTTGGCACGATTAATCGCGACTTCTGCTGCATCTCTTTCCGCCGACTGCATCCAAGTAAGTAAGGCCACACCAAGCATGTTAAACGCCATAAAATCAAAGTATTGGGCAATAAGGTGAATGGAGGGAAATATTGCCAGTTCAATTAAAACCACAGATAGGAAAGATAAAGCTAATGCTTTGGCACTAATAGCAAATGAAAGATAAGTTAATATTCGACCAGAAAAGTATTGTTTTTCAATATTCAATAACAAAATCGCGATAAAAAGAAAAACACCCGCAGACAAAAAGTCAGATAAGCTTTCTCTTATATAAAACCGGTTATAAGTGTCGTACAGATCAAAAGTAAATGCTAAAGTTGTTGAAAGTGATAGCGTCAAAACGGCTAGTGCAATCATGTGTCTATTTCGACTGTGAGTGCGATATTTTTTTAAACCGTCTAATAACCCGAGTAACAAATACATTAAAAACAGGTAGAGGCAAAATTGCTCAACAAAAGTAAGCATTAACATCGGCCAGCTTGTTTCGTTCAAAAAAGAAAGAAACTGTTCTGTAGATAAACTGACGTAATGCAGGCTAAGACATGCAAATGCGAAAGACCAAAATTTCACATAGCGTCTACCAAAACTGGTAAAGCTGCTATAGAAGATAAATGACAGAAAAGTAGTAACCAATGCCTGAAACGTAAAGAAAAACCCTAAGGTGTACGTATTGTCGAGCATCATGTACAAACTCTTCTTTTTGTCTTAATTGGTTACAACTGAGTGCATTAAATAGCCTTTTGCAAGTTATTACAAGTTGAAATTGCTACATCTCGCTTTCTACTCTTGTCTGAACGTTTAAGCAAGGTATACTAGAGGCAGTTATTCTTTGGAGTCTATCTTTGACAGTTAAAGGAAACGCAGATGGAATATAATACCTCAGAACTTTGTAACCTTTATGCAGATCTAATTGATGTTGTTGAACCTATATTTTGTAATTATGGGGGAAGAAATTCATTTGGCGGTAGCGTAGTTACGATTAAATGTTTTGAAAGTAATGGCTTAATTGCTCAAATGGTCGAAACTGACGGCACAGGGAAAGTATTAGTTATCGATGGTGGTGGCTCAACAAGAAGAGCACTAGTTGATAGCTACATTGCTGATGCAGCAGCTAAAAATAACTGGGAAGGTATTATCTGTTATGGCAGCGTTCGCGATGTTGACGCTTTAGAAGACATTGAGATAGGCATCCAAGGATTAGTGTCCATACCTGTTGGTGCTGATGACGAAGATATTGGTGAGACAGATATTCCAATTAATTTTGGTAGTGTTACTTTTTTACCAGAAGATCATGTTTACGCCGACAATACTGGCATCATCTTGTCACCAGATCCATTGGATATAGAATAACGCGTTCAGTTGGCTTGGCGATGAACATTTCGACTGTCGAGCCAACTCTGCAATTCATTTGTCGTTAGCCCTTGGTGAATTAATTTACCTTGGCCGATTTCACCACCAACCGACATATAATGCTCTCGAATTCCCGAATTGTTAATACCTATTGCAATAACAGGTATGTCCATTTTACGGATCAAATTGATTAAAGCACTAGCAATGGTTTTATCTGCTTGGTAAATATCTTTATCATTTAAATGGTGGCAATCTATTTTAACTTGTTGAATCGACGCTTTTCTCAAATATTTTAACGACTCATAGCTTCCAGAAAAATTATCTACGGCAATATTTACACCTAAGGCTCTTAGCTGATCTATCATCATACGGGCTCGAAAAGTATCAGTTAAAATTACGCTTTCGTCGAGTTCAATAACCAATTGCTTTAACTCTATTCCGTGTTGATTGGCTTCTTGTTCAATAAAATCAGCTAACTCTGGCTCTAGTAAGTCTTTACTACTTAGGTTAATTCCAACTTTGATGTTTTCTTGCATGGTATTTGCTATTTTTGCAACAATCAATGCATCTCTGATCAACTGTTTGGTAATTTGGTAGATAACACCACTAAACTCAGCAATTGCCTCAAATGCTTTCTTTTCAATAACATCACCATCGCTGGACTTCCACTTGGTGTTAACTTCAAAGCCAACCAGTTCACCCGTATTTAAAACAACTTGTGGTTGTATCATTGAACACAAGCGATTTTCTTGAATGTCTAAGCGCAACTTTTCCATTTTAGCTAAACGTTTAGCCGTATAAACTTTACTTTGCTCATCAAAATACCAGATTTGTTGCTGCTCTCTTTCTGCTAGGGATAATGCATCGCTTGCTTCAGAGAAAAGCTGTGTGGCATTGTGTTTTTCACTGCCTAATGCAATACCAAACGCCAGCCTAAAGCTTAACGAAAAGTTTTTAAAACTTAGTGAATTTGGTAAAGACTTGGTGACTTGTAGACAAATATCATCAAGCACATATTTATCTTCGTGCTTAAACTGTCTTCTGTCTGCAACAATAACAAAATCTAGCCCTTGCAGCCGGCAAATGTTAAGTGGATGTGTTTTACTTCCAAAGTTTAATAACAGTGCATGTTGCTCTAATTTTTGCTGGATTTTATAAGCTAATTGCAATAACAAAATATCAGAATTTTGGTGGCCCAGAACATTGTTAACATGCTCAAAATTTATCGGCTTAAAAGCAATTGCTACATAATGTTGTGCAGAGTTTTTACCGATACATTTTTCTAAGACATCGATACCGCGCTTCATCACGGGCAAATTTGTTACTGCATCTAACGCTATGTGACTGCCGGATGGTTTTACTTTTACGCCCTGTTCAGATTGTAGCTTGTTATTGGTACGCTTATTAAAAGCATGATAAAGCTTGGCTATAGCAATGGGAATTATGACCGCTAATGCACCGAGTATAAAGGGCCAAATAAAGCTACCACTATTAAAAGGTGTACCCTGAACATTGGCATAGGCGGATAAAGACGCTGACATTACGGACAGCGAAAGTAACACTTTTAAGGTCAATTTAAACATCATTACACCGCCTCATACAGGCAACAAACACGGGCGTCTACCTTAAGAGTATCTGAGACACCTGTGTTTGTACAGTACGATTAATGTTCAATGACAATAGAGCCCTTGTAAAACAACTTAGTTAATGGGTTTACACCTATTTGATAACAAAGTTCTGCTGGTTGGCTAATGTTCCATATGGCAATGTCAGCATCATAACCCAAGGCAATTTGACCTTTACAATCACTTAAGCCAAGTGCTTTTGCACCATGACAAGTTAAACCCGCTAGCGCTTCTGCCGGTGTCAATCTAAATAGAGTGCACGCCATATTTAACATCAGTTGAGGCGAGTTTATTGGCGAGGTTCCTGGGTTAGCATCTGTTGCAACTGCCATCGCTACACCGTATTTTCTTAGAAGTTCGATTGGCGGCAGTTGTGTTTCTCTAAGAAAATAAAAAGCACCAGGCAAAAGTACTGCTGTCATATCAGCTTGTTTCATTGCGCAAATACCAGCTTCATCTAGAAATTCAATATGGTCTGATGACAATGCTTGATATTTTGCCGCAAGCTCAGTGCCTCCCAAATTTGACAATTGCTCTGCGTGAACTTTAACTCTCAAGCCTGCTTGTTTTGCCGCCAAAAAAACTTGCTCAGTTTGCTCTGCTGAAAAGCCAATGCCTTCACAAAACACATCGACAGCATCTGCTATATTTTGCTTTGCTACTTGTGGAATCATCTCCTGGCACACTAATTTGATATATTCGTCTGCTTTACCTTTATATTCTACGGGCACGGCATGAGCTCCAAGAAAGGTCTTTTGCACTGACACAGGTAAAGCTTGAGCTATCTGCTGCGCAACTTCCAACATCTTGATTTCATTTTCAGTATCTAGGCCATAACCTGATTTAATTTCTATGGTGGTCATGCCTTGTGCTTGCATTGCTCTTACACGAAGTAAAGCCGCATCAAGTAGCTCTTGCGTTGTAGCAGCTCGCGTAGCTGCTACGGTCGATACAATGCCGCCGCCAGCTTGGGCGATTTCTTCGTAACTCGCACCATTAAGACGCATCTCAAATTCATTTGCCCTATTTCCGCCATATACCGCGTGGGTGTGGCAATCAACAAAACCTGGGGTTACCCATTGACCTTTAGCGTCAATAACTTGCACAGATTGTTTATCATATTCAGGTAATTCGCTTTCACAACCTACCCAAACAATAGTACCGTTTTCAATCGCTATCGCGCCGTTAAGAATTTCACCATATCCATTAGCGCCATCGGTCATTGTAGCGATATTGGCGTTGACGATTATGGTTTGCCAAGAAGGGAAATTGTTGTTCATTTGCTGTACTCTGCGTCTTATCTCTGCTGCAACTCTAGCTTAATGACGTTAACTTTGCAAACTTGTATATACAACTATTGACCTGCTTTTGATTTCGTGCGAGGGTATACAAGTATTTTTAATGAACTGAAAGACGTTGAGGCCCAATTTTGACACAAACAAAAACAGCTAAGTTTAGCGTTATTAAAGAATTTATCTGTCAAAAGATTGAATCGGGCGAATGGCAACAGCATAGCAAAGTTCCGTCAGAAAACGAACTAGCAGAACAATTTTCTGTGAGTCGAATGACCGCCAGAAGAGCTTTGCAAGAGCTTACCGAACAAGGTTTGTTAGTACGTACTCAAGGTGCAGGTACTTTTGTAGCAACGTTTAAATCTCAGTCTTCAATTTTAGAAATCAGAAATATTGCCGACGAAATTCATGATCGTGGCCATCAGTATTTTGCCAAACAAATCACGTTAACATCCGTATCTCTTGATGAAGAAGTAGCGATATTACTCGGATTGAAAAACAACGAGCAAGCTTATTACTCGCAAGTGTTGCACTTTGAAAATAATAGTCCAATTCAATTAGAGCAACGCTATGTTAGTCCTAAACTGGTGCCTAATTACTTAACGCAAGATTTTACACAAATTACACCTCATGAGTATTTATCAAATGAAGCACCATTAACTGAAGCAACTCATGAAATTGAGGCCGTTTTAGCAAACAAAAACGTTTGTAAGTTACTCGTCATTTCTACATCAACCCCTTGTTTACAAGTTAAACGCAGGACCTGGTCTAGTCATGGTGTGGTAAGTTTAGCGACTTTAACCTCGCCAGGGCATAAATATAGATTAGGTAGTCACTTAAAATTTTAGTCTGTTACCCTTATGCTCATGTATACTACATTTCAGCTATAAGCCTTGAATAATATGGTCTGTCGTAACTTTGGCGTTAAAATGGCGTAAGCTTTTTCTGGCGTTTTGCACAATTAAATTTGATATTTTCAGGCGAAACAGCATTGAAATTGAGGAGTATCAATTGCAACCTTTAAACCAAATACTTTCACCGGAGCGTATCAAATCGTTACGTAAAGATAACGGCTGGTCTCAAGAGTTATTGGCTAAAGCGGCAGGATTAAGCCTTAGAACAATCCAACGCGCCGAAAAAGATGGTAATAGTTCACCAGAAACGCAATTGGCGTTAGCCGCTGCATTTAATGTCTCTCCAAAAGAGCTCTTTTCTGTTTCAAATCAACCTGATGTAAACTGGAAAAGGAAAAATATGATGCAAAACGTTTTCGCTTTGTTAGTGGTTACCGGAGCAATACTGATGTTAGTGTTACTCGGTGGTGATCTTGGCATGTTTGCCGATTTTTATGGAGTACTGTTTTTAGTACTTTTTACGTATTCGTCAACGGTTATCGCTTTTGGTACCCACGGCTTTATCAAATCGCTCACCGGTTTAAGTTACTTGTTTGCCAACGACATTGCGCATACGCCTGCAAGTGACTATTTATCGGTCATATTCAAACGGCAAGTTGTATTTATTTATGGCGCGGCATTTATCGCTTTTTTGATTGGCTCTATTGCCATTTTTTCAAGTGAAGAAGCTATTGCGTCAAATACAATATTCTTCAGTGCATTTGCAGTGAACCTACTGATCGTAATGTATGCCGCCATTTTAGCTGAGGGTGTTTATCGTCCATTGGCGACAAAACTTGAAACAAGATCTATCGCTCAACAATTTAAAGTAGCAGAGTAAAATTTGTGATTGACATATTATGTCACCATTGTTAAGTTAAATGTCATGGTAAGGAATAGCTTTGTTATCTCCTACGCTATGATATGATTGTTGCGAGTCATTAATTCAATTTTTGACTCGTCTAACTAGAAAACAAGGAGCTTTCAATGGATTACATCATGTTTTTTGAAACTTGGATTGTATTGGCAATCTTGTTTTCTTGTTTAGAAATCTTCATTCCAGGCGGTATTTTATTAAATCTAGGTATCGCCTCATTACTTGTTGCCATTGGCGTTCAACAAGAGCTACTCGATACTTGGGTGTTAACCCTTACCACTTGGTTTATTCTCGCCACAATTTTACTGTTTGTGCTCTACTTTTTCTCAGATAGGTTTTTCAAAGGTGACGAAACTATAGGTAATGTCTTTGAAGAGCTCGATATATATGGACAAACCGTAGTCGTTGTCGAAAACATTGGCCCTGGCACACACGCCGGTCGTGTTGAATTTCAAGGGACAACTTGGAAAGCGCTTGGTGACGGTTCAACAATAGTAGCAGGCACTCAAGCAACCATAGTGTGTAAAGACAATATTTCATTGGTCGTAGAACCAGTAAAGTAACCCTATCTAAATAAATTTTTGATCACTTAACAAGGAGAAAGCCTTATGTTAGCCAGCCTAACTATTGCTTTACTTGCGTTGATTTTCATCGTGGTAAAGTTAATCCTGATTGTTCAAATGAAAGAAGTCTGTGTCGTTGAGCGGTTGGGAAAATTTCGAGCCGTGATGGAACCAGGAGTCCACTTTTTGATCCCATTTATTGACCGCGTTGCATATCGTCATGAAACAAGAGAACAAGTGTTAGACATTCCTGCACAAAGTTGTATTTCACGAGACAATATTCAAATTGATGTTGATGGTTTGGTTTATATCCAAGTGATGGATGGTGCAAAAGCAAGTTACGGGATTGAAGATTACCGTCGAGCTAGCGTTAACCTTGCACAAACCACGATGCGAAGTGAAATAGGTAAATTAAATTTAAGCCAAACATTTTCAGAGCGTGATGCATTAAATGAAACCATTGTCAGAGAAATTGATAAAGCTTCTGATCCTTGGGGTATTAAAGTACTGCGCTATGAAGTCCGCAATATCACGCCATCAGATAATGTTGTTCACACATTAGAAAAACAAATGGAAGCAGAGCGCAGAAAACGTGCTGAAATCACTTTAGCGTTAGCTGAAAAAGAGTCAACTATCAACCTTTCTGAAGGACAACGCCAAGAAGCGATAAATTTATCAGAAGGTGATAAACAAAGACAAATTAACGAAGCCCACGGGCGAGCAAGAGAAATTGAAATATTAACCAACGCCTCTGCTCAGGGTATTAACCTCATAGCCAAAGCTGCTGCTCGCTCTGGCGGTGATAAAGCAATTAAAATGCGCTTAATGGAACAGTTTATCAAACAAACTGGCGATATTATGAAAACAGCAGACGTGTCAGTATTACCAAGCGATATGGCAAAACTCGAAGGTTTTTTTGAGGGAATGGATAAAGTGACACAAACGGTTCAAGGAGCAAAATCATGATTGACGCCAATGCAACACCGATGGAAATAGCCGTATTAGTCGTTTGGGCTTTTATCTTTTTATATCTTGCTTTTAAATTTATCCAAGCCATATGTTTAGTGCCAACAAAATCTGCGTATGTCGTCGAAAGACTGGGTAAATATAAATGTACTTTGGAAGCAGGTTTCCACGTATTGTTACCTTTTATTGATCGAGTAGCCTTTGTACAAGATTTAAAAGAGGAGACCATCGATGTTCCGCCTCAACAGTGTTTTTCTATGGATGAAGTCAATGTAGAAGTTGATGGTGTTATTTACATTCAAGTTGTTGACCCGATAAAAGCGAGTTACGGCATTACAGATTATCGTTTTGCCGCCATGCAATTAGCACAAACAACAACACGTTCAGTCATAGGTACTTTAGATTTAGACCGAACCTTTGAAGAACGGGACATTATAAGTGCAAAAGTGGTTGAGGTATTAGATAAAGCTGGTGAGGCTTGGGGCATCCGAGTTCATCGGTATGAAATCAAAAATATCACTCCACCGCTAACAGTTAAAAATGCCATGGAATTACAAGTAAATGCCGAACGCGAAAAACGCGCTATTTTGGCTAAAAGCTTAGGTGATAAACAAAGTCGAATAAATCGCTCAGAGGGCGACATGACAGAAATGATTAATATTTCTGAAGGTGAAAAACAGCGAAGAATAAACTCAGCAGAAGGTAAAGCAGAAGAAATATTAGCCATTGCCACGGCAACCAGCGAAGCGATTAACAAAATAGCCGATGCTATCGAACAACCAGGTGGCGATCAAGCAATCGAAATGCAGCTAAATGAACAATATATCCAGCAGCTAGCAGGCCTTAGTGCAAAAGATAGAAAAATTGTTTTACCTGCTAATCTACTCGACTTTAATCAGTGGCTTGGCACCTTGGGCGCTTCCAATAAACAGTAATAATACCAATTTGCGCTAGGGTAAAAGCAGTACGCCTAGCGCAGCCATCATGGCGATAGCCATAAAAAACCACACTCTATCACTTAGAAAGTATGATTTACGTTTTAGTGCTTCTCTAATTCGTATATTCACAACAAACATTAAAGATGCACTAACAGCTATCGCAAGATAAGTAAGAATCGCTTTGACTGTGGTGTTTTCCTCTACGTAAAAATAAAATGAACCACCGTTAACGACGACAAAGTTAAGTACAAATACATGAACAAATAAACATATTGCCAGCATGCCTGCTTGTTTAACCATAAGACTGCCCTTTAATCTATACTTTGGTTTCTACCGCGCTCAACCACATAATGAGATCATCAAATTTGTATTGATAACTCAATGACTCTCTTAATTTGTTGCCAAGCACTAGTCTTCCAGTATCATTATCGTTTTCTTCAAACATCGGGCATGTTTTATCCAGAGCTTTTGCTGCATGTTGGTAAAATGTTTTCTTGTTCACTTGCATATCACTGACACAGTTATATAGACCACCTATATTTGCCTTTGACAATAACAGCAGTAGCTCTACAACATCATATTGATGTACCAAATTAACAAAGGCATTAGCCGATTTTAATCGTCTGTCTGCATTAAAAAATTTACCTGGATGCCTATTTGGACCGACTAATCCAGCACAGCGAAGCACGATGGAGTTATCACTAAAAGCCAAAACATATTGTTCAGCCTTATTTATCAATGAAACCTTTTCATCTTCCAAGCAAAGCTCACTTTGTTCGTCCACTTCGCCAGAAAGCCCTTCGTATGCAGCCGTTGTACTAATTAACACAATACGCTTTACTGCACCTTGCTGAGCGGCTAATACTAGCTGCTTAATTTTATCCGGATAATCCTTTTTTCCCTGTCTAAACTGTGGCGTAATACAAATGATCAAAACTTCACAGTCAAACACTGGGTAATGCTGGTCACTATTTTCAAAAGGTAATATTAGCTGATGTGAGCAAATCCCTTCTTGCTCTAACGTGACTAATTTTTCAGCGTTTTGACTGGTTGCAACAACACTGACGTTTTGTTGGATAGCTTTTTGAGCCAACGCATACCCTAACCAACCACAACCAACAATTCCTAAGGAAAAACTGCTGTTAGTCTTTTTCATTTAATTTACACCTTGCTTTGACACTGACGCCGATTCAATTGTGTTTACGATAACCTTTGATAAATCGTTTGGAATAGGAATGGACAAGTTGTACTGCAGAATTTGCCAGCGTCCATCAATTTTCATTACAACACCTGAACCACGGCAAAGACCGTAACTATCATTATCAAGTAACTCATCAAAAAACACGATATCAGGATTGTTAGTTTCTGTGACATGACGCTGACGAGTGACGTACTTCCAACCTTTACCTTTACTAAAATACGGCTCAGCAAACGTTTTAAATTGCGCTTTTGTCCAGCGTTCAGTGGGGTCTGTCCCCAAGAAAACACTATTTTCCGCCAATAAAGAAAAGTAGGTGGTGCCATCAGCCTCAGCAGCAGCCAAATGAAAACTATCTAAAACTTTATTAATCTCCTCATTGGCCATACTTGGTAAGGAAACTAAAAAACAAACAAAAGCAGTAATTAAAAATTTCATATTATGATTTTATTGCAACGTAAGCGCCGTTAAACGTCGCTGCAATTTTATCTCCTGAAAAAAGGTTTATTGATAGGGTAAATCGCGCTTTGTTCGATTGTGATAATTGCGCTACATCACCCTGTATTTTATTAACATCGACCTTTGCACATGCAACATCAGGAATCGGTGCTAAGTATTTAATATCAGCCTTAGCCAATACAATATCGGCATCAATGTTCGCTGTTTGCAAACTTAAATAGACCCAGCCCCAGCCAGTCAAAGTAGCTAAAGTGTATATACTGCCAGCAAACATAGTGTTGTGTAGATTTTTATTAAACGATACATCACAGTGTGTCACAAACTGCTGACCATCAAAATAATCTGCAGACATACCCATTGCAAGGCTCATAGGAATCGTCTGATGCCAAGTAGACTGCAGTTGTTTTAACAACTCGCTGTGACTTTCTTTTGCTTCGCGAAGCGATTTTTCCATACGAAAATGCTGGATTTCGTCATACAGCACATGAGCGCTTCCTGTTACTTGATAACCAAGCTTTTCATAAAAAGCAACAGCGAGTTCTCGTGCATTTAAACATATTTTTTTTACCCCTCGCTGGCTAGCCTCTGCTTCCAGCGCATCAATAACTACTTTGCCATAGCCATTTCCTTGAGCATCACTTGCCGTTGCCATATAGCGAATGTGGCCACACCAATATTGATCAATATGTAATCGCCCGACAGCAAGTACATTGCCTTGCTCATCAATGATCATTCGATGGATTGCGCTTGGCTCCAACTCATCTTTTTCACTGCCCTGCGGTTGTTGCCACGGCGCTCTTAAGACTTGCCAACGTAATTGGTAATATTGAATAAACTCCGCATCATTTTGTGGCGCTCGACAATGGATCATAGGCTATGCTTTGTAGGTAGTATAAATTTGTTTGGTATTTAATGAAATTAATCACCCATTTACAACAAGGAAAGCTACTATTTTTACAAGACCAAGGATTTAGGTTGACCATAGAAGAAAATCAACACTTTCGCTGGATGTCATTTAATGGTGTACCACAAAGTGTCATGCATTTACGCCAGCCACACTGGCTGACTTTACCACATCACTTTTTTCTTATTTTACCTCTTGCTTTTATTACGCCAAACCGGGTTGTTGAAGTGGGTTTAGGTGGTGGAAACTTGAGTCGTTATTTATGTACAACATTACCAGAAGTCATCTTAACGTCTTTTGAGTCCGCACCTTCAGTTATAGATTGCTTTACAAGATTTTTTAGCCCAATACCACTGCTAAATCATCGGGTAATTTTACAAAATACCAGCACTGAGCTATTTAATATTACTCGAGATATCGATTGGTTTATTTATGATGTATTTTCGACTACAGATAACAACGGTATCGAGCTAAAAACAGTAACTTCCTTGCTAAACAAGATCGAAAATAACGCTTGGCTAACACTAAATCTGCCAAACTTGTCACCAAACAAACTGGACTTAGTGTTGAGGCAGTTACAAAAACATCTTGGACAAAACTGTATGTACTACTTTTTTGTCCCTTATTACAAAAATATTATTGTGCACATTGGTCCAGCCACTAACACGAAGCAGGCATCGGTTTTACCACGTCGAACGTCAAATCGGCTGCACAATCTATGGCAGCATGCATGCTTAGATCGTCAATTGAAAAGTGACAGGACCATCGTTTAATAGTTCAACTTTCATATCAGCTCCAAATATACCAGTAGGCACACTAAACCCTTTCTCTCGAAGTTGCTGGCAAAAATACTGATATAACCCTTTGCTAAAATCTGGCGCTGCAGCCCCAGTAAAACTAGGGCGTAAACCACTGTTGGTATCTGCAGCTAGTGTAAACTGAGATACGACTAAGATATCCCCCCCAGCTTGCGCAACATTAAGGTTCATTTTACCGTTTTCATCTTCAAATATTCGATAGCCAGCTACTCTTTCAGCTAAACGAGCCGCCTTTTTTTCATCATCGGCAGGTTCAACTGCCAGTAATACTAAAATGCCTTTTTTGATAGCACCAACAGTTTCGTTTTCCACTGTTACGCTAGCGTGAGATACTCGTTGGATCAGAGCGATCATGTAAATTAGTCCTGTAAAAAACTAGCCATTACCTCAGTTGCTTTACACATAGCATCTATTGTCTGACTTTCAAATCCACTGTGACCTGCTTGCGGTAAAATTTGTAAGCTGGCATTATCCCAGTGCTGCACCAGTCTATAGGCATTGTTTAATTGGCAAACCATGTCGTAACGACCATGAATAATAATGGCGGGAATATGACTGATTTTATTTATATTTTCAATAATATAATCTTCTTCAACAAAGCAATTGTTAACGAAATAATGATTGGAAATCTGCGCCATACATGCAGCTTGATGATAATCTTCAACATGAGACAAACTCGACGCGTTATGCTCTAAGCTCGACAATCTCAACTCCCACAAATACCAAGCTTTGCAAGCAGAAGAAATCGCCAGCTCGTTATTATCGCTAAAAATATCACGGTATTGCTGTAATATGTTTTGTCGTTTGTCTGGGTCGAGCGGAGCAATAAAATCTTGAAAATAATCAGGGAAAAACTGAGCTGCGCCGCGGTATTGATACAACCAGTTCAATTCTGATTGTGTTGCCAAAAACACCCCTCGAAGAATAAATGCGATAACGTGTTTCGGGTATTGAATGCCATAAAGCATAGCTAAGGTTGTTCCCCAAGAGCCACCAACAATCAGCCATTTGTCTACATTGAGATGCTTCCTTATTGTCTCTATATCAGTTACCAGCATTTGGCTATTATTATCTTCAATTGATGGTGCAGGCTTTGAACGACCACAACCTCGTTGGTCAAAACTAATGTATCGATATTTTTCAGGATCAAAATAACGCCGGTGATTTTCACTACAGCCACTGCCCGGCCCGCCGTGAAGGTACAACACGGGAATGCCCTCTGGGTTTCCCGCCTGCTCAATATACAACTGATGATGATCGCTAACTGTTAGCCATTCTTCTTTGTAAGGCGAAATTTTTGGATGCAAAATTCTAGACATAGTTATTGCTCGTCACTTTTGATCTTTTCATTATAGTCTTCGAGACACACAGTAAATAGTGCCCCAACTAAAACCACTAACCAAGACACATAAACCCATAAAAATAGAATAGGAATAGTTGCTAAGGCGCCATATATGGCTTGATACGACGGTAATTGTGTTACGTATATTGCAAAACCTTTTTTCGCTAACTCAAATAATACCGCAGCCAATAATGCACCGGATATAGCAAACTTAAAAGGTACAGCTTTATTAGGCACAATTAGGTACAACACTAAAAAAGCAATGACTGATGTAAACAAAGGGAGCAAACGCATCAACACGTTACTGATGCCAAAAAAGTCGTAATCACCAAGAGACACTGCGGATAAAATATAGGTTGTTGTTGTAATACTGCTACCAACAAGTACAGGGCCAAGCGTTAAAATCATCCAATAAATGGAAAATGCCGTCACTATCGGACGCTTTTTATCTACACGCCAAAGCTTGTTTAAACACTGATCAATGGCAGAAATAAGCAACAATGCAAAGAAAAACAAAAAAGTTAACGCCACTGCGGACATCTTAGAGGCATTTTCAACAAAACCAGTGATATGATTTTTAACAATGTTGCCTGAAGCTGGTACAAAGTTTTGGAAGACAAATTCTTCAATCATCACTTTAATATCAGCAAAAATAGGGAAAGCGGTCATAACCGATAGCATGACAACCAGTAAAGGGACGAGTGACATTAACGTGACGTAGGTTAAATAGCCCGCATTAACGTGGACTTGTTCAGCGTTCATACGCTTAACAAAAAAAATGCTAAAGCCCTTTAATGTCGTCCAAATGCCTGACTCTATATAGTGTTTAATCGTCTTCATGCTGATTCATTAGTTACAAATCGATAAATTTGTGTATATCATGGTAGTTAATTAAAGACTATCACCAATCATTTATATAAAACAATTATTGAATAAGGAGTTATGTATGGCAGGACAAGGTTCTGGCGGTAACGTATTAGCAGCAATTTGTAGCTTTTTTATTCCTGGGCTAGGTCAGCTCGTTCAAGGTCGTATTATTCCTGCTATATTATTTTTTGTAGCAATGGCAATTTCGTGGGCACTTGTTTGGATTGCAATAGGTTGGATTTTAGTTCCAATCGTATATTTATGGTGCATCATCGACGCCGCTCGATATAAAGGTGGTGATTGAAATGAAACAACGTAGCGTAACAACCCTGTGTTGGCTTGTTGCAGCGTTAATGCTTGTAGGCTGCCAGTCAGCCTATTACTCTGCGATGGAAAAAATGGGCAACCATAAACGTGATATCTTAATTGATCGTGTTGAGGCGGCCACAGAATCACAGGAAGAGGCAAAAGAAGAGTTTAAAAGTGCTCTAGAGCAACTCACGACTCTGGTAAATTTTGATGGTGGCGAACTGCAAACTCAATTTGAATTAGCAAAAGATCGCTTCGAAGCTAGCGAAAAAGCAGCACAAGAAGTTACCGACAGAATTGATGCCATCGAAAACGTTGCAGAAGCACTGTTTGACGAATGGAACGAAGAAATAGATCAATACAGTAACGCGTCACTTAAAAGTCAAAGTAAGTCGCAATTACGCCAAACTGAACGCAGATACCAATCAGTTATTTCAGCAATGCATAATGCCAGAGAAACTATGTCACCAGTGCTTGCCGCCTTAAAAGACAATATGTTGTTTTTAAAACACAACTTAAATGCAAAAGCTATTGGCGCTTTAAAAGGTGAATATAGAACTATCCAACGAGATGTTGACCGTTTAGTTGCCCAAATGAATAAATCGATTCAAGACTCAAAAGCTTTTATCGATACACTAAAGGCGACTAATTAATAACACTATATTTGTTAATGGTATGCAAAAATATCAAGTGAGCTCATCTAGCTCACTTTTTTTATCTATAAAACAGTCTGATTGCTCATTCACAAGTGCTAACAGATCAGATAGTTCCTTTACCTGATTAATGCCAGCTTGTCCCTGTTCAAATAAATCACTGAGTCTTTGTAATTGTCTTAGTTGCTCGGGTGACATCCTAACTTCCTTTTACAATATGGGTCTAAATACCAGTTAACCTGCTAAGCTGTTATCTGGATTTCTTTGCACGGCTATTGGTCCAAGTTGCTCCCTGCCGTCCTCAAAAAACTCTTTGTACAATAATTCCAGCTCTTTTTGCTCTATAATATTTGCTGATTCTGCCAACACTTTTTCAAATAGAACATTCAATCGCTTAACTTTGTCGCTATCCATTTTTATATCCATCGTTTGCTAACCAATCCATAGCACAACCAGACAATCGTAATTTGTATTAGAGTGTAGCAGGAGTTTGTAAGCTTGTTATACAAAGGACATTTATAGGAAAGCCTCCATTTGCTTCCTCAATTAGCACAAACAACAAAATAACTATAAATATCAGTACATTAAATAACAAAAGATAGATGGCACTGCTAATAACTGACACAGTATTGAGATATATCTTACAAAATTGAGCGATTAATCTTACGAGAGAATGACAGTATCTTGAGACAAAAAAATACCGCGATTAACGCGGTATTTCTTGATACTCGGAACGATTATTTTTTCGCTCGACTTTCACGTTTACGATCCGACTCTTTTAGCCACTTTTTACGAATACGGATGTTTTCCGGTGTAACTTCAACTAATTCATCATCATCAATAAACTCTAACGCTTGTTCAAGCGTCATTTTAATTGGTGGTGTTAAGATCTGGGCATCATCTGTACCAGCAGCACGTACGTTAGTTAACTGCTTACCTTTTAACGCGTTAACTGTTAGGTCATTGTCACGGCTATGAATACCAATAACCATACCTTCATAAACTTCTACACCATGACCAATCATTAGACGGCCACGCTCTTGTAGGTTAAATAGTGCGTTTGTCAGTGCTTTACCTTGGGCATTTGCAATTAATACACCGTTGATACGTTGTCCAATTTCACCGCCTTTGTGAGGACCATACTCAAAAAATGTATGATAAATTAGACCAGAACCTGACGTTAGCGTCATAAACTCAGTTTGAAAACCAATCAAACCACGACTTGGCATGATGAAATCCATACGTATACGGCCTTTGCCGTCAGGTGCCATATCAGTAAGCTCTGCTTTACGAAGACCCATTTTCTCCATAATAGCGCCTTGGTTAGCCTCTTCTACGTCAACCGTAACGGTTTCATATGGCTCTTGTAGTTCACCATCAATTTCGCGCATGATTACTTCAGGACGAGAAACAGCAAGCTCAAAGCCTTCACGGCGCATGTTTTCGATCAAAATACCTAAGTGAAGTTCACCACGGCCAGAAACTCGGAATTTATCAGGATCTTCAGTTTCTTCTACGCGAAGAGCAACGTTATGCACAAGCTCTTTTTCTAAACGTTCTAAAATATTACGCGAAGTAACATACTTACCTTCCTGACCAGCAAATGGTGAAGTATTTACTTGGAATGTCATAGTAACAGTCGGTTCGTCTACTGATAATGCAGGAAGTGCTTCTACTTCTGAAGGGCAACATACCGTATCAGAAATTTTAAGCTCACCTAAACCTGTAATAGCAATAATATCACCAGCTTGTGCTTGCTCAACTTCATGACGGTCTAGGCCTAAATAACCAAATACTTTACCAACTTTAGCATTGTGAATCTTGCCATTTGCACCATGCACGGTCATTTGTTGATTCGGCTTTACAGTTCCACGAGTAATACGACCAACACCGATTACACCTAAATACGAGCTGTAATCAAGTTGAGAAATTTGCATTTGGAATGGACCATCCAAATCAGCATTTGGTGGTGGAACTTGATCAATGATGGTTTGGAACAATGGCGTCATGTCTGTGCCTTGTTCACCTTCTTCTAATGAAGCCCAACCATTAATTGCAGAAGCATAAACAACTTGGAAATCTAGCTGATCATCTGTAGCACCTAAGTTATCGAAAAGATCAAAGACTTGATCCATTACCCACTCAGGTCTAGCGCCTGGCTTGTCTATTTTGTTGATAACAACAATAGGCTTCAAACCTTGTGCAAAAGCTTTTTGTGTTACGAAACGCGTTTGAGGCATAGGACCTTCTTGCGCATCAACGATTAAAAGCACAGAGTCAACCATTGACATAACACGTTCAACTTCACCACCGAAGTCAGCGTGTCCCGGTGTATCTACGATGTTAACTCGATAGTCATTCCAGTTAATTGCGGTATTCTTCGCTAAAATGGTAATGCCACGTTCTTTTTCGATATCGTTTGAATCCATAACGCGATCGTCGTGATCGGTTCTGTCGCCAAGCGTTCCAGATTGCTCCAATAATTTATCAACCAATGTTGTCTTACCATGGTCAACGTGGGCAATGATTGCAATGTTTCTTAATTTATCTAACACAAGTTTATGCTCATAGGGCTAAATGATAGGCCGCGTATTTTACAGGACTAAAGCACACAATTAAAAGATAATCCTGATTAAATTTTTTGCACTAGTAAATTACAATTCCCTCAACTACACTTGCCTTGCACCAATGCGATGCGGCCTACGCACCACATTAGTGCAACCGCTAAAACCAGAACACCATATACCACTGATAAATAAGAACTTTATCTTTGGCACAGTTTTAGCTAATAGCATTACAACTAAATGATGCGATGTTGCATTTTTAAATATTAGATAACTTCACTGGAGACACTCAATGTCACAAGCCGTTTTAGATTTGATCAAAGAAAACGACGTTAAGTTCGTTGATTTACGCTTTACTGATACAAAAGGTAAAGAGCAGCACGTTTCATTGCCTCATCACCAAATTGATGAAGACTTTTTTGAAGAAGGCAAAATGTTTGATGGTTCTTCTATTGCTGGCTGGAAAGGCATTAATGAATCAGACATGGTATTGATGCCTGATGCAGCAAGTGCTGTTTTAGATCCTTTCACAGAAGAAGTTACTTTAAATATTCGTTGTGACATTATCGAACCAACTACGTTACAAGGCTATAGTCGCGATCCTCGTTCAGTTGCAAAACGTGCTGAAGAGTATATGCGCTCAACGGGTATTGCAGATACAGTATTGTTCGGCCCTGAGCCAGAATTCTTCGTATTTGATGACATCAAGTTCCACACTGATATTTCTGGTTCAATGTACAAAATTGACGACAAAGAAGCTTCTTGGAATGGTGCAACTCACTATGAAGACGGCAACCACGGTCACCGCCCTGGTGTTAAAGGTGGTTACTTCCCAGTAGCTCCAGTAGATTCTTCACAAGATCTTCGTTCTGCAATGTGTTTAGTTATGGAAGAAATGGGCCTAGTTGTTGAAGCTCATCACCATGAAGTTGCTACAGCTGGTCAAAACGAAATCGCTTGTCGCTTCAATACTATGGTTTTAAAAGCTGACGAAGTACAAATCTACAAGTATGTAGTTCAAAATGTTGCTCATGCTTATGGCAAAACAGCAACCTTTATGCCTAAGCCTTTAGTGGGTGATAATGGTTCAGGTATGCACTGTCACCAATCTTTAGCTAAAGATGGCGTAAACTTATTTGCTGGTGATAAATACGGCGGGTTGTCAGATATCGCACTTTACTACATCGGCGGTATCATCAAGCACGCTAAAGCATTAAATGCATTTACTAACGCTTCAACTAACTCGTACAAGCGTTTAGTCCCAGGTTTCGAAGCACCGGTAATGTTAGCTTATTCAGCGCGTAACCGTTCTGCTTCAATCCGTATTCCTTTAGTTCCTTCAGCTAAAGCGCGTCGTATTGAAGTACGTTTCCCTGATCCAACAGCTAACCCATACTTAGCATTCTCTGCAATGTTAATGGCTGGCTTAGATGGTATCAAAAACAAAATCCACCCTGGTGATGCAATGGATAAAGATCTATATGACTTACCAGCAGAAGAAGCTGCTGCAATTCCTCAAGTAGCCTCTTCTTTAGGCGAAGCTTTAGACTCTTTAGACGCTGATAGAGAGTTCTTAACTGCAGGTGGTGTTATGGATGACGATATGATCGATGCATATATTGCGATTAAACGTCAGGAAGTTGAAAAACTTAACATGACAACTCACCCAGTAGAGTTTGAAATGTACTACAGCTTATAATGTAGCTATAAACATAATAAAAGAAAAAGCTCACTTCGGTGGGCTTTTTTAGTGGCTAAATTTTAGTAATTTATATAAATTACTATATATCAGCCCCAAAAAGGAGAGCGCGTTGTCTAATAAACTCATCGTTACGGTAGTATTATTTGTCAGTTTTGCTCTGTGTGGTAAAGTCTTTTCTGCGTCGACAAAGGTTTATGTGTGGGTTGATGAAAAAGGCAAGGTTGTATATTCCGACACGCCACGTCCAGGCGCTGAAGTTGTAGAAGTAAAAGAAAAAAACATCATCTCTTCTAATATCGATACCTCAATATTGGATATCAAACCCAAGGTCATTGAAGACAAATTTGAAGTTGAAATAACCCAACCTAAAAATAGTCAAACCATCAGAGACAATACCGGCTCTGTTTTGGTGCAAGGACGAATAAAGCCTTTATTCAAACAAGGCCACAAAATACAGCTACTTTTAGATAACTCCCCTTATGGTTCACCGCAAAACTACGCGCTATTTAGACTTAGTAACGTAGACAGAGGCGAACATACACTTAAATTCGAACTACAAGATAACAAAGGCAAGGTAATTGCATCATCTTCTCCAGTTACCTTTTACATGCACAGAACCTCGTCAATCAAGGTAAATTAAACGATAAAAAAGTGCAATTTAGGGTGATTAACTTTACACTAAAACCATAACGCACCATTTTAGTGCATAAGAGGTCTTATGCTTAACTCGTCTACTGATCATCGGCCGGATAAGCTTTATTATCAGCAAAACCTACCCAATCACATGGTGACTGCGGTTATTGTTTTAAACAGCCAGTTAGCTATTCAATATGTTAACCCTGCAGCAGAAGCTCTTTTGATCAAAAGCTTCAACAAATTAAAAAACCAACGCCTTGAAACCGCTTTGTTTAATAGCCCAATTAGTGAACAGAGATTAAAACAACTCCTTACCTCAGGACAGGAGTTTAGCGACAGTGACGTGGTGTTAGAGCGTTTAGATAAACGCACCATCACTGTAGAGCTAACTGCATCATCCATCGAACTAGATATGCAACCTCATATTTTGTTGGAGTTCAAACAGATAGACCAACAAAAACAAATCAGCGAAGAAGCTTTTCAGCACCAACAATGGGAGTCTGCCCGCGATTTGATCAGGGGTTTAGCTCACGAAATAAAAAACCCTCTAGGTGGTCTGCGTGGTGCGGCCCAACTGTTAACGAAAGAATTAACGGTTGATCAACAAGAATATACCAACATGATAATAGAACAAGCAGACAGATTAACTAACTTAGTTGATAGATTGCTTGGTCCAAATCAACTTCCCAAAATGGTTTACAACAACATTCACGTTGTGCTTGAAAAGGTTGCTCAATTAGTAAGTTTCAATTTACCTGAGCATGTCACTATTTTAAAAGATTACGACCCCTCTTTACCTGAGTTTTCGTTTGACGAAGACAAAATACAGCAAGCAATTCTGAATATTGTAAATAATGCTATTCAGGTGTTAGGCGGCAATGGCGTTATACGTATAAAAACCCGAGCTGCAATTAACAAAACAATCAATGGAAAAAGAATAAAACTATGTGCACGGATCAGTATTATCGATAACGGTCCAGGAATTCCAGACAAAATTCAAGATACTTTGTTTTACCCTATGGTTTCGGGTCGTGATAACGGCACTGGGCTGGGCTTATCAATTTCACAAACATTGATAAATCAACATAAAGGAAAGCTATATTGTGTAAGTCGCCCTGGACACACTGAATTTAGCTTGCTTCTTCCTATTTCAGAAGAGATAACATTATGATCGCTGAACAAGTATGGGTTGTTGACGACGACAGTTCGATCCGCTGGGTATTAGAAAAAGCATTCTCCGGTGCTAACGTAAGTTGTGCAACATTTGACAATGCGAATGATTTATTGATTGCACTCGATAGTGCTCAGCCTGACGTAATAATTTCTGATATTCGCATGCCAAACATTGATGGTATGACATTGCTCAAAGACATTAATGAACATCACCCCAACATCCCGGTTATCATCATGACTGCACATTCTGATCTAGATAGTGCAGTTAATGCTTATCAAGGCGGTGCTTTTGAATATCTTCCTAAGCCATTTGATATAGATGACGCATTATCACTAACCAAACGAGCACTAACTCAAGCTTACGAAAATAAAGCAAAAACAAAACAAGAATCCTCCAACATCGCATCAGTAGGAATCATAGGTGAAGCACCTGCAATGCAGGAAGTTTTTAGAGCAATAGGCAGGTTATCTCGCTCAAGCATTAGTGTTTTAATTAATGGTGAGTCTGGGACTGGTAAAGAGCTTGTTGCTCATGCTCTACATATGCATAGCCCCAGATCAAAACAACCCTTTATCCCATTAAACATGGCAGCTATTCCCAAAGATTTAATTGAGTCTGAATTGTTTGGTCACGAAAAGGGAGCATTTACAGGGGCTACTACGGTAAGACAAGGAAGGTTCGAACAAGCACATAACGGAACATTATTTTTAGATGAAATTGGTGATATGCCTCTTGATATTCAAACTAGGTTATTAAGAGTACTTGCCGATGGTCAGTTTTATCGTGTTGGCGGCCACTCTCCAATTAAGGTTGATGTACGAATTTTAGCGGCAACACATCAAAACTTAGTCGACAAGGTAAAGGCGGGTCAATTTAGAGAAGACCTATTTCATCGTCTGAACGTTATTCGTATCCACATTCCTAGTTTACGAGAGCGAAAAGAAGATATCGCTCAGCTTTGCCAACACTTCCTTAAAAACGCAGCTAAAGAGCTAAGTGTTGAAAGTAAAATTTTGGACAATAAGACTCTGGCACACTTGTGCCAATATGACTGGCCTGGCAACGTGAGACAGTTAGAGAATATATGTCGTTATCTTACCGTTATGGCAAGTGGTCAGGAAATTCATTTAGAAGACTTACCAGAAGAAGTCTCAAAAAATAACTTCCACAGTGAACAAACGACACAAAGTTGGCAAACACAATTGCAACAATGGGCGATGGCAAAACTTAATAGTGGAGAAAGCGCCCTGCTAAACACTGTACAACCAGAGTTCGAAAAAATAATGATTCAATGTGCTCTTAATAGTACACAGGGACACAAACAAGAAGCAGCAAAAAAATTAGGTTGGGGTAGAAATACGTTAACACGTAAAATGAAAGAACTGGGAATGTAAAAGGTAATTGTATGGCTTATATAATAAAGCCACACAATTGCTATTTGTTAATCGCTACAACCGTGGCTGCTGCACTGCTTACAACTATCGCATAACTTAATATTGATAATATGAGCAGCGACGATCAAGGTTGCGCCAATTATGATAAAAAATGGTTCCGCTTGTTCACTAAAATCATGTTTGATCCAATAAACACCAATACCCAACATAAGTAAGTAAAACGGGTAAAGCTTTTTATGATATCGCTTAAAACCTGACAACATAGCTATAGAGCCAAGGATACCAGTAATTAGAAGAAACACATGCTCCCAAAAATGATCAGCAAGGAAAGTTAACCCTAACAATGGTAACGCAGGCAAAATTACAGGTAAAAGTATGCAATGCAGTGCACACAAAGACGTTGCTGTAATACCAAGCCTATCTAAAAACACGAGCTACCTTTAGAGTTAATTTTATCAAGGCGCGAATAATATCACACATGCGATATTATAACAAAACAATATTTTTGCGTTGAATGTAAAAATTATTACGTTCAACTACAAGATTACGCATTTTCTGTAGTGAATGTTAAGACTTTTTCTATACTTGTTTTCTTTAATGCAATCATCAACAATCGATCAACGCCCAAAGCAACACCTGCACATTTCGGTAGTCCTACCTCCAATGCTTGTAAGAAATTATCATCTATAGGCATTTCAGGTTTACCTATTGCTTTACGTTTGAGATTATCCTGTTTAAACCTTTCAGCTTGTTCACTGGCATTAACTAATTCGTGAAAACCATTAGCTAATTCAATACCATGGAAATAACATTCAAACCTTTCCGCGACTCTATTATCTTCTTTAGAAATCTTAGCTAAAGCTGCTTGTGAACTAGGGTAATGGTAAACCATCACAGGCCTTTCTTTGCCAATTTGTCTTTCAATAACTTCGCTAAAGAGGACTTGTAGTAAAACGTCTAGATCTTTTTCCGCAGTAATCCAATCCCCCAAAATATCATTAGCTGCAAGGCATGCTTTTAACTCATTAAGGTCGGTATTTAACGGATCTATATTTAAGTAAGTTTGAAAAAGTTGCTGATAAGTAAATTTATCCGATGGTTCGCATGCCAATACGTATTGCAACAGCTCATCTACTTCATCCATTAAAGCATAATGATCAAAACCAAGCCTATACCACTCAAGCATGGTAAATTCAGCATTATGAAATCGACCAGAATCTTCATAACGAAAAGCTTTACATATTTGGTAGATAGATTGAAAGCCCGATGCCAATAACCTTTTCATCGCAAACTCAGGCGAAGTCTGCAAATACATTAACTTATTGTCAATTGCTGGATAAGCCTTTGTAGAAAAAGCGTCTAAATGTACGTCTGTAACTGTGCCATGGGACAACAAAGGCGTTTCTACCTCAATGACTTCTCTCGTGGTGAAAAATTGACGAATAGTCGCAATTATTTCAGCTCTTTTTTTGGCATCTTCCCAAGATAAATTTGCTTGCCACATAAAATTGATGAACCGCTAGGTGATACTCATAATGTAAAACAAAAAAGCTCCAGTCGCTAGAGAGAAGGCTTAATTAACTACTTGGTAATGTCCTATTCTCATATGGGCGTTACATCAATATAAGCCACACGACCATCGAAGTTATTGAACGTCACTTTAGCTTATTTGTGTAAAAACGCATGGGATCAGATAGCCCATATACGAAAAAAGCCCCAGTCAAATGACTGGAGCCTTAATAAGGTGCTTGGTAATGTCCTGCTCTCATATGGGCGTTACTTCAATATAAGCCACACGACCATCAGCGTTATTGAATTTTACTTCAGCTTGTTTGAATAAAAACGCATGGGATCAGGTTTCAGTCTTCATATACGAAAAAAGGCTCCAGTCAAATGACTGGAGCCTTAATAAGGAGCTTGGTATTGTCCTACTCTCACATGGGCGTTACTTCAATATAAGCCACGCTACCATCGACGTTATCGAACTTTACTTCAGCTTATTTGTGTAAATACTCATGGAAACAAGTATCAGTCTTCATATACGAAAAAAGCTCCAGTCAAATGACTGGAGCCTTAATAAAGTGCTTGGTAATGTCCTACTCTCACATGGGCGTTACTTCAATTTAAGCCACACTACCATCGGCGTTATCGAACTTCACTTCAGCTTATTTGTATAAAAACGCATGGGATCAAGTATCAGTCTTCATATACGAAAAAGGCTCTAGTCAAATGACTGGAGCCTTAATAAGGTGCTTGGTAATGTCCTACTCTCACATGGGAACTTTCTACAACGCTATGGTTACCAAGCGAAAACTTGTAAATCTGTTAATGATTAATAAACTAAATTAATTAACTAATCATTCGCAGAGTAAAAAGCCCGATACTTTAGTATCGGGCTTTTTTGGGAATAAAAGCTTAGCGATGTCCTACTCTCACATGGGAACTTTCTACAACGCTATTGTCGCTAAGCATAAACTGGTTACAAAATGGAAAGCTTTTCTATATCGTCTTCTAATTCAAATCTTGTGTACGTGTTTCTATCAAACTCAAACAACTTAGGTGTTGTATGGTTAAGCCTCACGGGCAATTAGTATCAGTTAGCTCAAGGCCTCACAACCCTTACACACCTGACCTATCAACGTCGTAGTCTCCAACGACCCTTTAGGG
>NZ_BNCK01000001.1 GCF_014656435.1 Thalassotalea marina | reverse complement strand
GTATTGAATTCTATATACGGCATGTGCCGAAAAGTTAACTTCCATCCCTATAGAATACAGGCAAAGGAGTCATTCATCCACGGGCATGCCCGTGGTGTTCTGGTTGCTACGCAACCCCTAAGATAAAAAACCCCGCATTACTGCAGGGTTTTTGTTTAAACGAATTTCAGCTTTTGAATTAAGACTTTAAGTCATCAAAAAATTTCTTAACGCTATCAAAAAAGCCCGTCTCTTTTGGACTATGCTTTTTTGAGCTTGAGCTCATTTTTGATTCTAGTTGACGCAATAGCTCAACTTGATCTCCAGTAAGGTTGACTGGTGTTTCGACAACAACCTTACACATCAAATCACCCACACTGTGACTGCGTACTGATTTAACACCCTTACCACGCAAACGGAACATTTTGCCTGTTTGAGTCTCTTTAGGTACTTTAAGTTTTACCTTACCTTCAAGCGTAGGTACTTCAATTTCTCCACCTAGCGCCGCTGTAGCAAAACTTATTGGCATTTCACAGAACAAGTTATTTTCGTCACGAACAAAAATTGGATGGTCTTTTACATGTACCTGTACGTATAAATCGCCTGCTGGTGCACCTTGCTCACCGGCTTCACCTTCACCAGTAAGACGAATGCGATCGCCCGTATCAACACCTGCTGGAATTTTTGCGTTAAGTGTTTTGGTTTTTTGTACACGACCTTGACCATGACACGCATTACACGGATCAGAAATAACCTGACCTTTGCCGCTACATGTTGGACAAGTTTGTTGTACCGCAAACATGCCTTGGCGCATTTGTACTTGACCGTGCCCATGACACGTACCACATGTTTTAGGCTGTGTACCTTTTTTAGCACCAGAGCCTTCACAAGTACCGCAGTGCACATAGGTAGGCACTTTAATTTCAACCGACTTGCCTTTTACAGCATCTTCTAGTGTCAATTCTAAGTTATAGCGTAGATCGCTACCGCGACGAGCTCGTTGGCCACCACCGCCACGACGACCACCGCCAAAAATGTCACCAAAAACGTCACCAAATATATCGCCAAAGTCAGCACCGCCGCCAAAGCCGCCGCCACCGCCGCCCATACCACCTTGTTCAAATGCAGCATGGCCATACTGATCATAAGCAGCACGCTTTTGATCGTTAACTAGCACTTCATAGGCTTCTTTAATTTGCTTAAAGGTTTCTTCTTTCTCTTTATCGCCTTGAGTACGATCAGGGTGATACTTCATCGCAAGGCGCTTGTATGCCTTTTTAATGTCACGTTCAGACGCGTCTCTAGCAACGCCTAGCGTTTCATAATAATCTTTCTTTGACATAGCCTATTCTTTCTTTTTACTACTAATTTCGAAAATTAATTTATTTATTGGCTGTTAAAACCATTAAACAAATTATTTCTTGATTTATGTGCTTTTAGAACACAATAAAGCGTCGGTGACGACGCTTTATTCACATACTCAAGATAAAGTTTTAAGTAATCTGGTTTAAGAGCCGCCTACTAGCGGCTCTGGGACACAATTACTTGTCGTCTTTAACTTCTTCAAATTCTGCATCGACTACGTCGTCAGCAGCGTTTGAGCCAGCATTTTGTGCTTGACCAGCGTCAGCACCTGGTTGCGCACCATTTTGTTGTGCTTTAGCTTGAGCAATTTCCATTAGCTTGTGAGAAGCTTCGATAACCGCTTGTGATTTAGCATCGATTTCTTCTTTGCTGTCACCTTTGATTGCCGTTTCAAGCTCAGCTAATGCCGCTTCAATTTTCTCTTTGTCTTCAGCAGGTAAATCATCACCAGCTTCAGTGATTTGAGTACGCGTAGCGTGTACCATGCCATCAGCTTGGTTACGTGCAGTCACTAACTCTTCAAATTTAGCGTCAGCGTCAGCATTTGCTTCAGCATCACGTACCATTTGCTCTACTTCATCGTCTGATAAACCTGAAGAAGCCTTGATAGTGATCTTTTGCTCTTTACCTGTATTTTTGTCTTTAGCAGACACATGTAAAATACCGTCAGCATCAATATCGAAAGTCACTTCGATTTGTGGCATACCACGTGGAGCTGGGTCAATACCTTCTAAGTTGAACTGACCAAGAGACTTGTTAGCAGACGCTTGTTTACGCTCACCTTGAATCACGTGAACAGTTACTGCAGCTTGGTTATCTTCAGCTGTAGAGAAAGTTTGTGATTGCTTTGTTGGGATAGTTGTATTCTTGTCGATAACTTTAGTCATCACGCCACCCATTGTCTCAATACCTAGAGATAATGGCGTTACGTCTAGAAGTAATACGTCAGTTACGTCACCCGCTAAAACACCCGCTTGTACTGCAGCACCTGAAGCAACTGCTTCATCAGGGTTAACATCTTTACGCGGCTCTTTACCGAAGAAATCTGTTACTGTTTTTTGCACAAGTGGCATACGTGTTTGACCACCTACTAAAATAACATCAGTAATGTCAGACGTTGATAAGTCTGCATCAGCTAGTGCTGTTTTTAGTGGTTCTAACGTTGCTTTAACCATGTCTTCAACTAAAGACTCTAACTTAGCACGAGTCACTTTGATGTTCATGTGCTTAGGACCTGAAGCATCAGCTGTGATGTATGGTAAGTTAACATCTGTTTGTTGGGCAGAAGAAAGTTCACACTTCGCTTTTTCAGCTGCTTCTTTTAAGCGCTGCATCGCAAGAGGATCTTTTGTTAAATCCATGCCTTGGTCTTTTTTGAACTCTTCTACTAAGTAGTTGATTAAACGGTTATCGAAATCTTCACCACCTAAGTGAGTATCACCATTGGTTGCAAGAACTTCGAACGTGTGCTCGCCTTCAACTTCGTCAATTTCAATGATTGAAATATCGAAAGTACCACCACCTAAGTCATATACCGCAACAACTTTGTCGCCTTTAGACTTGTCCATGCCGTACGCAAGAGCAGCGGCTGTTGGCTCGTTGATAATACGTTTAACTTCTAAACCAGCAATACGACCAGCGTCTTTAGTTGCTTGACGTTGTGAATCGTTAAAGTATGCAGGTACAGTGATTACCGCTTCAGTTACTTTTTCACCTAAGTAATCTTCAGCTGTTTTCTTCATTTTCTTCAATACTTCAGCAGAAACTTGTGGTGGCGCCATTTTTTCGCCTTTAGCTTCTACCCAAGCATCGCCATTATCGGCTTTAACAATACCAAATGGCATAATGCCGATATCGCGTTGTACTTCTTTGTCTTCAAAACGACGACCAATTAAACGCTTAATCGCGAAAAGTGTGTTTTGAGGATTAGTTACCGCTTGACGCTTTGCTGGTTGACCAACAAGTGTTTCACCGTCTTGTGTATATGCGATAATTGAAGGAGTTGTGCGATCGCCTTCCGCATTTTCAATAACACGTACTTTGTCGCCGTCAAGAACAGCTACACATGAGTTAGTTGTCCCTAGGTCAATACCAATAATTTTGCCCATCTTAAGGATCTCCAAATTCTTTCATTACAATTTATTACTTTGTTGATCCAATTAGTGGGGGCTGCAAAATCGATTTCAACTGTAAAAAATGAAAAAAGTAAAAAAATATTAAAAAATTTGTGGGTATTAATGAAAAAACCGAGCACAAAGCTCGGTTTTACACGTTAAATTGTGTTCTTTTAAGTTAAGCTTGAGTATCTACCACAGGCTTAGCTTTAGACACCATCACCATCGCAGGACGAACTAAACGGCCGTTCAGTTCATAACCTTTTTGCATCACAGCGATAACGGTATTAGGTTCTACACCTTCAATTTCTTGCATCGACATAGCTTGATGATGTTCTGGGTTAAACGGTTGGTCTTGTGGGTCAATCGCTTTAACATCAAATTTTTCAAGTGTGCTTAAAAAGCTTTGTAATGTTAGCTCTACACCTTCAAGCATCGCTTTGTGTTCATCATTTTCTTTATCAAATGCTGCGATAGCGCGCTCAAGGTTATCAACAACAGGCAACAACTCACCAACAAACTTTTCTAAAGCAAACTTACGCGCTTTATCTACGTCTTGTGCACTGCGGCGACGCACGTTATCAACTTCTGCTTTAGCACGGATTACAGAATCTTTTTGATCTGCAACCGTTGCCTGCGCAGCTGCTAACGCTAACTCCAGTTCGTTAATCTTTTCTTGCTCTGCACTGATAACTTCATGTGCGTGTTCATGCTGCTCTTCCACTTGGGCTTCAGCTTCGTTAATTATTTCTGCAGCTAATTCTTCAGCTGACTTATTTTGATTTGCTTCGTTCGACATGAAGAAACTCCAGGATATCTCATTCTAACGGGGTAACTATAGACAATGTTGCTAATTATGGGGATTGAATCGTTTGATTCAAGCAAAATGTGCAATAAAGTTAAATTAGTTATCTTTACAAGGGGGCAAAATACAGCGAAACTTTCGGTATTCCAAGGAGATGTTTAAACCTAATGACAAAACAGTTATATAAAACCGTCGGGCTTATTGGTAAACCAAAACACCAAGGAGCAAAAGCAACTATCGAAACCTTGCTTGAGTATCTCAATCAGCGGGGATATCAAGTGTTGATTGAAAGTTCTGTCGCCACCTCAATAGAAGGTGGGCAATTTGAATCTCGCTCATTAGTCGCAATAGGCGAACAAGCAGACTTAGCGATAGTTGTTGGCGGCGACGGCTATATGCTTGGCGCTGCTCGCGTTTTATCTTGTTATAACATTGGTGTTATTGGGGTAAACCGCGGTAATTTGGGGTTTTTAACGGATCTGTCTCCAGACAACTTAATAGAGCCTTTGGAAAAAATTCTCGAAGGTGAATCGCGCTCTGAACAGCGTTTTATTATTGAAGCTGAAGTGTACCGTCATGGAAAACTAAAAAGCTCAAACAGCGCAGTAAATGAAGCGGTACTTCACGCCGGTAAAGTCGCCAGCATGATTGAGTTTGAAGTATACATTGACGGAAGTTTTATGTTTTCTCAGCGCTCTGATGGTTTGATAGTTTCTACGCCTACAGGGTCAACCGCTTATTCTATGTCGGCAGGTGGACCGATTATGACACCAAACCTAAACGCCCTATCTTTAGTGCCGATGTTTCCTCACACACTAACCAGTAGGCCGATAGTGGTAGACGGTGATAGCGAAATCAAAATGGTTTTAGCAAACGAAAACTATGAGAACTTACAAGTTAGTTGTGACGGCCATGTCATCTTAGCTGTTATGCCAGGTGATGAAGTTATTATTCGCAAGTCAAAAAATACACTGAGGTTAATTCATCCAATTGATCACAGCTATTTTAACGTACTGCGCCAAAAACTAAGTTGGGGCAACAAACTTTATTAATATTTTCAATTACTAAACATTAACTGTTTAAATATTAATAAAGATAGCTTGCACAAAATCAAATTACTGTATAAATTAACACCTATATATTTAAACAGTATTATTTAATCATGTTATTGCAGCTAACTATTCGACATTTTGCCATCGTAAAATCATTGGATATCGACTGGCGTTTGGGCATGACCACCATCACAGGTGAAACAGGTGCTGGTAAATCAATTGCAATTGATGCCTTAGGTTTATGTTTAGGTGAACGGGCAACAACTAATGTTGTTCGTCCAGGCTATAAACAGGCAGAACTGACCGCTAGTTTTGATGTGGAAAAAAACAAACTCGCTAAAAGTTGGCTAAAAAAGCATGACTTTAATACTGACGATATCTGCATATTGCGCCGTATTATCTCTGCTGAAGGCAGATCTAGGTCTTACATTAATGGCACACCTGTTCCACTAACCCAGTTAAAAGAAATAGGACAGTTGCTTATTAACATTCACGGGCAACATGATCATCAGCTTATTACTAAATCTTCAACACAGCGTGCTATGTTGGACGATTACAGTAATCACCAGCACTTGTTAGATGACGTTAAATTTCATTACCAACAATTTCAACACTTGTCACATGAACTTCAACAACTACAAGAAGCACAATCACAGCGAAGTGCTGAGCAGCAGCTACTCGCTTATCAAGTGAAAGAATTAGACGAATTTAACTTAGCAGAAGATGAGTTTAATCAGCTCGAAGCTGACTATAAAAAATTTAGTAACTACCAACATATTCTTGATAATTCGTTACGCTCTGTAGAGTTATTATCAGAGAATGATGAGTTCACTATTACCGGAGCGCTGCGCACAGTACTTGACCTAACCGCTGAATTAGCCGAGGTTGATACCAACTTAGCGCCACTAGTTGAGCAACTAAATGATGCGCTTATTCAAACAGAAGACGTTAGTCATGAGCTTCGCGCCTATGCCGAGCGACTTGAACTTGACCCTCAGCAATACCAGTTGATAGAAGACAGGTACTCAACCGCAATTCAATTAGCGAAAAAACATCAAGTTGCGCCAGAGGATTTAGCAAATTTCCATTTGTCTTTGCAGCAGCAAATTCAAAACTTTCACTCTGACGAATCTAGACTTTCAGGCATACATCAAGAAATAGAGTTAGCCAAAACTAATTATCTAGATGCTGCGAAAGTATTAAGTGAATCGAGACACCACTTTGCTACAAAATTAAGTACCTCAATCACTAAAAGTATGCGTGAACTTAATATGGAACACGGGCAGTTTAACATTGACGTTTCTACAGATTACGCCAGCAAAATGACAACTTTTGGTTGTGATGATATTTGTTTTAAAGTCAGTTTAAACCCAGGACAAGAGCTAGGAGTAATGAGTAAAGTCGCCTCAGGTGGTGAACTTTCACGAATTAGCCTTGCTATGCAAGTGATTTTGTCGAATAAAGTAACAACACCTTCATTAATATTTGACGAGGTCGATGTTGGTATTAGTGGTCCAACTGCCGCCAAAGTTGGTGCAAAACTAAAACAGCTTGCTAAGAATACCCAAGTAATTTGTGTGACCCACCTACCTCAAGTTGCGTCTAAAGGTGATCAACAATTGTTTGTTAGCAAAATTACTGATGGCGAACATACTGAAACCAGTGTGACGGAACTAAGTGATAAAGCAAGAGTCAAAGAAATCGCTAGATTACTTGCAGGTGATAAAGTGACAGATTCGAGTTTAGCCAATGCACAGGAATTATTGGCCGGCTAATAACTTGTCCTAGTGATTACATTGCGCTTTATAATCAAGTAAAGTAAATGACAAACGACTAACACTTCACTTTCAAATGCAAGGAATAGTGTTAGTCTACTAAAAAAACTTTGTATAAAAGCAAATGCTTGGTTATTATCCTCACTCTTTAAAAAAGGTTAGTTATATAAGTCATGTTGTATCGTGTTATTCCATTAATTGCAGTTTTAACCCTGTCCGCTTGTACTGGCTGGATATATCGTATTGATATCCCACAAGGGAACTTTCTAGAGCAAAAAGACATAGACAAACTACAAATAGGCATGACCAAAGAACAGGTAAAGTTTGTATTAGGAACACCTGTTGTTACTGACGCCTTTAATGATGATGTTTGGCATTACGTATACCGTTTTAAATCGGGTAGAGATGAAGCCTTTAACAAAGAAAAAGTCTTCGTGGTAAGCTTTCAAGAAAATAAACTAACCAAAGCCGAAGGTGATTTTGAATTACCTGAAAGTTTCTATAATCCTATCGTAAATGACTAAATTATGTTTCGGTCACTCAGTTAAAAAAAAGCAGCTTTTTAGCTGCTTTTTTATTTAAGATTTTGTATCACCGCGTAGTGGATTAACTCTGCCGCCAGTCACTTTATCAGCGCGCCCTTCTTCTTTGGCTTTGTCAGCCCGGCGTTTTCTGACTTCTTTTGGATCGGCAATTAAAGGACGATAAATTTCAATACGATCCATGTCTTGTACAATATCGTTCAATTTAGCGGCTCTATTCCAGATACCTACTTTATTTTCTTTTAAATCAATTTCTTTAAATACCGTTAACATACCTGAAAGTTCAATAGTTTGCTCCACCGTAGAGCCTTGAGGTACGCTAAGTGATAACAGCTCTTGGCGAGTAGGTGTGCCATAAACCACTTCTACTTGAATATCAGAGTGTTGTTCTAACTCTTGCACGTTGTTATCCAATGGTTATGCTCCATAAACTTGTTTTGCACGTTGAGTAAATGCCTGCACCATATTATTGGCGATACCATTAAAAACTCGACCAAACGCTAAATCAAATACTTTACTTGAAAACTCATAATCTAATTGCAAACTAACTTTACACGCCTCGTCAGATAACGGTGTAAGTAGCCACTTACCCGTTAAATATTTAAACGGGCCATCGATTAATGACATATTTACTTCTTGATTAGTCACTAGCGTGTTTTCTGTGGTAAACCACTTTTTTAATCCGCCTTTTGACACTAATAACGAAGCGGTAACTTTATTATTATCACTGGAAATAATTTTGCTATCACCACAATCGGGTAAAAACTCGGGATAAGCGAGTATATCGTTAATTAACTGAAACATTTGCTCTGCATTAAACATGACTAATGCATTACGACTAATACTTGGCATTGAACCCCCTACTCATCAGCCCCATATAATATCAAAGGCTTGGGCAAAAGACATTATTGTTAAAAAATCGATTTCAATCATTGCAACTCTGCGTATAATGAGCACCGTTATGGGAAAGAAAAAATCAAAACAATCAAATAGCAACACCATTGCGCTAAATAAAAAAGCACGCCACAACTATACTTTATCTGACAAATTTGAAGCGGGAATGAGCCTTCAAGGTTGGGAGATCAAAAGTATTCGGAGTGGCAAAGTGAACATTTCAGATTGTTATGTCATGCTTAAAGATGGTGAAGCTTACTTGGTAGGTTCAGAAATACTACCACTAAATGCAGCGTCTACTCACGTTGTATGCGATCCAGTGCGTTCTAGAAAGTTATTACTTAATAGACGAGAACTCGATCGACTTATCGGCTCAGTAGAACGTGACGGTTTTTCATTAATTGCCACGGCAATGTATTGGAAACAATGTTGGGTAAAACTAGAATTTTACCTCGGTAAAGGTAAAAAGACTCACGATAAGCGTGCAGATATTAAAGATCGCGAATGGCAAATTGACAAAGGCCGTTTGATGAAAAACAAAAATCTGAATAAATAACGCACAATCAATTGGTTAAAAAATACCACGTTGTTTATTTAAGTAAATCGCAGTAAAATGCGTACTTGAGATTTATCTCAACAACTTTGGGGCGGATTTAGGATTCGACGGGATTCGCGAAACCCAAGGTGCATGCCCAGGGGCGGTTGGCCTGGTAAAAAGCCGCAAAACTATAGTTGCAAACGACGAAACGTTCGCACTAGCAGCTTAATGCTAGCCATCCCCACGAAGTTTTACCTTTAGACTTGTGGAGCGATGGTCATACTATAAAGGTTAGCGAGGGAACCTTGTCTGAGGGTGAACCGCAAAACAGTATCAGACTCACCAGAAAGAAGCCTGTCGTTCGGCGTCTAACTGGTTAAACAAAAGATCGACTAAGCATGTAGTACCGAGGATGTAGGTTTTTCGGACGGGGGTTCAACTCCCCCCCGCTCCACCAAATTCCAAAATAGAAAAGACGCTTTAAAGCGTCTTTTTTGTGTCTGAAATTTACCCTTAATTGATAACACTACTATATATCAACGACCTTTTTTATAGCATTTACTTCTGCAAGCACTATTTCCATTACCTGTTTAATATCCTTGCGGTAATGTCGAAGTAAAAGACTTGTCGTGGGCATATGCGTTGCCGCTGGGGATTTAGCTTCAACAATAGGTGTATAATAAAAGTTAAGTTCGTCATTAACGCTAATATAACCTGTTGTGCTGTTTTTGCTTGTATCGGCAATTTGTTGAAGGACTACTTTCGCCGCCATCTGCGCAGTAGGAGCTTTCCTCACGCGCTTAATATATTCACTGAATTTACCTGACTTATTAGGTAATAATTGAATTGAGCTTGTATCGATAAGCCAATGACCATCTTTAGCAATATAGGCGGTCGCATTTTCATGCTTGATGGGTTTAAGCCAATCAAATGACTGTGCAATTGATGAAACAGAATTAAACAACATTAACATCAGTAAAAGCTTCATTGCACTTTTCATAATAACATCCCTATTTTGTTTTAATCAGCTCTAGACATTAAATGACGCAAGATTAACATCCGTGAAGGTCTAGTAACATCCAACACTTTACCCTTATTTGTCAACATCATGTTATCACAACTCATTGCTATTCCTTTGTTCATCACCCCAACGATTTAGCCGTGTTAATAAGAATATTGAAACTTTGTTAAGTGTTTTTAATAAACTCTTTAAAGAAGGTCACTAGACCACTGACCGCAGCTAACACTAGGCATAACCAAAATAGAGGGATAAGGGCAAATGGCTCAACAAGCATGCCATTTTCATCAATATAAGAGCCTTGCAGTTGATAACTCACCAAACATATTAAGCTTATGATCAACAAAGCGATGCTTAATTTATAGGTCGTGATGAACTTCATTTATCCTCCAAACGCCGTAATTTATAATGACTATAAGCTTCTTTTTTTCAGCAGTTGTTTCACTTGCTCAACGCCCTGTTTACCCATTTGTTGATACTGTTCAGGGGTATGGGCGGGTAAGGCTTTACTTGAATCAAACCATTTATGCTCTGGTACTTTTTGTAATTCTTCTTTTTCGCCTAGTACCACTTGGATAAATTCAGGGATGCTAGGAGCAAACGCACCACCATGCAGTGAAAAGTACTTTATGGCGTTATTAATTTTTTGCTCATCAATTTTGTCGCGCACTAAAAATAAGGCTCGGGTTAATTCAGCTTTGTACAAATTGGTTTTTTCTTGGCTGCGATTACCTGTGTATTGGTAAATACCTTCAAAGCGCTTAGTGATGTTATTCACCAAATTAACCACTTGCTCAGTCACCACAGCTTTGTTTTGCTGTGTTGGGTGTTGTCCTACTTGCGCCTGAACATTAGACGATAATTCACGTAAACTTTTCATGTATTAACCCTCTAAATCTAAACCATCAGCCCAACTGGTGTCGTCAAAGTTCACTTGAGGTTTGGCTGTGCTTCCGCCGGTAAAGTAAGCTTTGTTTTCATTGGAAATCCAAGTATTTAAATAACTATTAAAACCGATTTCCACTTGAGAATAATGCTTTAATGGGATCTCTTGTTCAAATGCTTTGTTGATAAAAGAATCCCACACTTGCACTATCGGAGTACGCAAGGTCGAAGTGTTCACATTATTAACCAGCTGCATGTCTGGCTTACCTTTGAGCGAAAGCCATTTTTCCACCAGTTTCTTACGTTCTTGCTCTTTGCGCTGAACCGTTTGGTTGTATCGATAGTTTCCTTGTTTAAAACCAATCATCACTTTGCGAGCATAGGCCTTAAAACGTTTACGCGCGATATCCATGGTGGGTACACGTTCGCCGTCTGAGTCCATTTTGGCCGCGAAGGTTTGCCAAATATCCATGTAGAAATCACGATCATAACCATTGGAAGCAATAAGGCTTGCCACTTCTTGTTCAATAGCAGCAGGCAAAATATCTTCCCAGCAAAACTGTTTTTTCGCCGCAGGTTGTGCCTGTTGCCTCGCTTGGCTCATATCGATAATCGGTACATCAGATTCTGTTTGATTAGTGTGCGGTAAAACACTAACTTTGCCGATTTCAGGCATTGAGTACCAAACAGAGTTTTTAGATTTTTGCGAAGAAAATTCTTTCTTTTGCACAAAACCTTTTTCCACTAATCGATACAGCAACCTTTTCAGTTTTCCCTTTTCAATATAAGGAAACAGCTCTTCAAGGCTGGTGGTTGACAGCTCAATCCAATATTTGTCTTCAATAAAGTTGGTGTCTAACTTTTTATATACATCCAATATTGATCGAAACTGAAACAAAATAGCCGCAGCTTCAACGCCTAACTCTTTTGCCTCTTCAATATTGAATTGATGGAACTGTGTCATAAAACTACTAACCGTATAACCTGAAACTGTTTTGCAATGCTGTGGCAAATTATCACATAGTTAAACAATATTTGATATTATTCGTTACCGACATTTTTAGCGAAATCAACGTACCTTTTAAATGAGCTATAACCTAAATACACCAGAGACTTTTGATAACGGCGACGATGATTCTATTCACAGCGCCTACAACGCCGGTTTTAGAGCGGGTAAAAATAACAAACCTGCTGCTTGCCCTGAACAATATGGCGTTCAGGAACAGTCTTGGTTAAAAGGTTGGCAAGATGGTGATGAAGTCAGATATGAGCAACAAAAGGTATTTGATAAAAGAGCAGATACCAGTGCCAACGAAGGCGTGGCAAAAATTTTGCGCCAGCTGCTAGCTAACGCAAAAAACAACAAACAAAATAAAAATTAGCATACTGCTAACAAGGCTATACACTTAGTTGTCAGATTGTTTGGCTAAATTGAGTTTAGGTGAAATAAGCTGCGTCAACACCTGCTTTGCTAAGCGAGGTTGCTGATGTTCGATATACCAAAAATAACACAAAAAATCATAAGCTAACTGGAAGCAATTTAGCTTTTTAACTGCCAGCTCATTAGTTATTGTTAGCTTACAATGAGCTAAATAATAGGTTAACAATCGAGCTTTATCTTCAGTACCTAGCAGTAAACTTGAGCTAACCGACGCTAAATCAAAAAACACATCATTGTTCCCAGAGTATTCAAAGTCGATTAACTTCACTTCGTTATCACACTGCAACATGTTGTCTAACACCAAGTCGTTGTGACAAAAACCAAGGTGTTTATCAAAAGCACTTAATTTGGCCTTTAGCACCTCAATGACAGGCCTGTGTATAGCAAACTCAGCCAAACCTTGATATTGATTAAACTTTTGCTGAAAGTCCATGCATGCACTGTTGTGTTTAATTTGGTGTAGTCGGCTAAGCAGTTCACCGATTGCAGGAAGTTGCTCAGCGGTGCACGGCGTCTTAGACGGCCAATATTGTGACAATTGCAAACCTTTAGCAGGCTCAGTTGCTAACACTTCAGGAGTAATAGCCAATTCATGCAGTTTAGGTTGAATCGCTATTTGTGATGTTATTAGCGGCTGATGGGCAAATTTAAGCACGTATTGTTGCCCATTTGCGGACACTAAATAGTTATCGCTAGAAAACCCTTGTGCCAGCAGTGTCATACTGCTAGCACTAAGGTTAACGTTTAACACGTCCAGTGCTTTTTGAATATCAGTGAGTGTGCGCAAGCTGATATTGCCCTTGGTAATGATTTCGCCAAGTAAAATAGCCCGCTACCGCAAGACCAGTATATATAATGAAAAGCACCACCGTAGGGTAATAACCTTTGGCTAAAAATAGATAAATGGATACTGCATCGATCACCACCCAATACAGCCAATTTTCAAGTACTTTTTTCGCCACTAAATAGGTTGTTACCACGGCAAAACAACTGGTTGCTGTATCTAGATAAGGGAAATCAGCATGGGTATAGTTATCCATCACATAACCTAATATCAAGGACACCAATGCTGTTACGCCTACTATCGTCAGGTGTTTCGACATCGACCAAGACGTGATAGGCAAGGATTGGTTTTCATTTGTTGATACGCTAGTGTTTTTCCAACAATAAAAGCCATAAAACGCCATCAATAAATAGTAAAAGTTTAACGCTGACTCCATCAACAAAGCACCATTCCAAAAAAGCACCATGTAAATTAGCGTATTAAAAAAAGCGCAAGGCCAAGCCCATAAACTTTCTTTCATGGCAAATACGATGTAACCAACGCCAAAAAGCACCGCTAAATATTCCCAATAACTCATCGCGGTAAAGCCAGCCAAAGCTTGTGATACAAACTCCATAACGCTGCCTTATTGATTTGGCGACAAATTGCCACCAATAAACTTACAAACAAATATCGATTTGCCGTAAGTTTGATGTGAGCGTTTAATTTCTTCACTTAGCACTTTCATTACCGTGTCATGGTCGCCAAAAAGTTGTGTCGACATGGTGTTGGTGATGACTTCTATTCCCTGGTGTTGATTTAATCGTTCAATAAAATCTTTGATATATGGGATGTAATCTTGGTGCAGTGGATATTTACTAATTTCGACAGATAATTGCATATTAATATCTCATTTAAAGAGCGCGGCAAGCCGCGCCCTCGGTTAGTTAAAATGAATAATTCATGTTAAGGCCAAACATACGTGGTTCAGCAAACTGAAGGTAAGTATGCGGCGCATAATAATCACGAGGATCATTCCCAAAGCGGAAGCCTCTTGTGGCGTAGTCACGTTCAAAGGCGTTTCTGATCCAAAGCGTAAATTCAACATCGTTAATTTGATAATTGACGTTAGCGTTCACTAAATTAACGTGCTCTGCTTTTTCATCGTGGCTATCGGAGAAAAAGTATTCGTCTTTACCTTCAACGCTAACACTCAGCGACAGCGCGTTATTAACACTGTAACGTACTTGTGTTGAATAGGTATAACGTGGTGCTTGTGCCTGATCACGGCCGTTTTGACTTTGTCCATCAGCGTTAACATAGTCTTCAATTTTAGTGTCTAACCAGCCAAGTGCCGTTTGCCATGATAAGTTGTCAGTCACTTGATAACTAACTTCTAGTTCTACGCCATAATTAACGCCACTTGCAGCATTGCCTATATACCCGACAAAGGTTGGCTCTTTGTCGTCACCCGCAGGGTACTCTTTGTATGATTTGAGCTGCATATCGTCACGGTGCATGTAAAATGCGGCAAGTCTATAAGCAATATTTTGCTCTGGTATCAAACCTTTAATGCCCAGTTCAGTGCTTAACAAATATTCAGATTCAAACAAGTCGTTTTGTTCAAAAAAGCTCTGCTCCACACCATCTTCTTTAGCTTTTGCTAACGCTTCACCATTAATGCCACCAACGGTATAACCGCGTGTCATACTGGCATAAGTCATGGTGTGATCATTTAATTGGTATTCTAACGCAAGTTTTGCACCCAGCATGGTATCGTCGGTCGACTTCACATAACCATTGTTATCGATATAATCAATTTGATAATTTTCTAGTCGAGCACCTGCTATTAGCGTTAACTTGTCGTTAAGTGTAAATTCTTTTTGACCATAAATGGCTACATTTTCAATTTGATAATTAGAACTAAAATCTTGGTCAAGGCCGGTATATTGGCGGAATAAATCTTCTTCTTTGCTTTGGTAATAAACACCAGTGACCCAGCTTTTATCTTTGCTAGACAATACTAACTCAGCACTATTGTCAGTGCGCTCTCGTTCGTATTCGTCAAAATAACTAAAGCCCCAATCATGTAAGCCCGCTTCACAAAGCTTAGCTTGCTTGGGGTCATTACACACCCAGTCGACATCAAAGCTGTAAAGAGAATCTGCGTTAAGTGAAGTTAACGTTAAAGCAATATCAACATTTGATAATCCGGTATAAGTATTTTTCCAAGCAAAGGCAAAACTTTCTTGAATATCTTCACCAGGTTGGTCGGCTATGCTAGTTCGAGAATTGTCTAAGGTAAAACCATCATAGCCATTATCGATGTTAATGTAGTGGCCTGTCAGCTGACTTTGCCAATTGTTAGATAATTGACTGCTCAGTTTAAATCGCAGCAGCTGCTCGTCTTGATCTTGTGTTTCAGTGTTTAAGTAGGCATTGTCAACAGATCCATCAGACTTCGCTTGATAAGCACTAACTCTAAAAGCAGTATCTGTTGTTATGTCTTTGCCAAAAGCAACACCGGCCTGCCAACTGTCATAATTTCCAACGCCTAAAAGCAATTTATTTGATGTATCACTACCCGCTTCGTTAGTTTTGATGTGGATCATGCCTGCTAACGCATCGGCACCAAATCGGGTGCCTTGTGGACCACGATAAATTTCGGCTTGTTGCGTATCAAACAACAAGGATGAACCGCCTAAGCCCGAATAATTAATGCCATCGATAACCATACCAACTGGTGGGTTTACTGGATCGACAAACTGCGAGCGTAAGCCAATACCACGAATTTGTACAAAGCGGCCACGAGAAGCGCCAGCAGTATAATTAACATTCGCGGCTGAATTTAATAAGTTTTCTAGATGAACCGCATTGCGTTCACTGATATTTTTTTCATCAAATACCTGAACACTGCTACTAATTTGTTGAATGGTTTGTTGTTTAAAGTCCCCTGTGACTTCGATACGTTCAATATCGACTGTATCAGTAGCGTGAGAAAAAAGAGATAGACCACTCAGAGCACATATAAGTGCGGTGGAAATTTGCGAGCATTTAAAGTTCATAAAATTAACCTAAAAAAGGCTTCAAATACTTAACGAGAGTTAACCATTAAAACCAATCTAATTATATTTAAAAGATGAGAGTTATTTGCATTTGGAATTTTAACTGATATTGGTTAGTAAATGCGACCTAAGTCGCCATTTTTATGAAACTTTTACCGTTAATTGTTCGGGAATGACCTGTAATTTAAAAATGACTAGGTTGAATCTTCACGAGGAACCTTGCGATACTTCTTAGGAAATGCCCGTATTGTTTGCTCCTCACGTGTTGTTTTGTCTCGATACATCATAATGTCAGCTTCATGCAAGCCGTGGTCTGGTGTTTCATCAGGCAACAATTGGTGATGTCCAAAACTGACGCCCACTTTAAATTCTGATAACCCCATAGCCAACTCTTGCCGCAAAGTAATGAGCTCATTTTCGTTAAATTGCAAATGATACAATGCTATAAACTCGTCTCCACCTAAGCGGTACGAATTTTCAATGCCAAACTTTTGTTGTAAATTTGTCGCGAACTGTTTGAGCAGCTTATCACCTATCACATGGCCATGTTGATCATTTGCTGCTTTGAATTTGTCTAAATCACAATAAAGAATGGTAATTGCATCTGCCCTCTGTTTTTCTAAGCGTTTAAACAGTGCCTTTCGATTGGGTAACCCCGTCAACTCATCATGAAAAGCTGCGTGCTCTAGCTTCTTTTGCAGCTTGTTTTTTGTTGAATTTCAAATCTTAGTTGGATGATAAACTTCTTTTTCTCCTGGATTACCCGAAACATTGACAAGCCAATTAGAAAAAAACCACCATTTTTAAAAATGGTGTCTAATGTATCAAATACTCTGGTACCAGGAATGGGCAAATGCTCTACAAAATCAAAAAATAGTCCCAGAATATAAAGCAAGAAACCAGCAGATATAAATCGTAAACGCATGAAGCAATATAAGTAATTAAACAAGCAGATAGCGCCCAGTAGCCATAGTAGCTCTTCCAGTATTTCTACCGTCAAAAGTCCGCTTTGCTCAAGTATGCCAAAAGCGAGAATGCCAACAATAAACGTTAATAAAAAAATTGCTTTCATAAAAACCATCTATGTTCACTTAATGTACAGTATGGTCATGAAATAGAACTTATCAAAAAATCAACGCAACATAATTGTTAATCAGCAATTTTGTCTTCTAGCTATAAAGCTAAGCTTTTACCTTAATCATTAATAAAAAATGTTACCGTGCGATAAATAGCATTTTATTTCGCCAGCTTTGTTCTATAGTTAATTTAAGCATTATATTTTTCACGCATGAAGAAAGGAAATATGCCTGGAAATAACGATTTATTCATACTCGATGACGACCCCCAATATGCGGAGCTGCTCGTTGAAATTGCACAAGACCACGGATGGCAAGTAGAACATTCAACGGATCCTATTGCCTTTTTAGAACGTTCATTGTCTGAAGAAACTATTTTAGTTCTCGATTTAATTTTACCCGACGTCGATGGTATAGAAGTTATCAGAGCACTTGCAGAGCGCCGTTGCTATTGCCCTCTAATCTTGATCAGTGGCTTTGATAACAAGGTATTACATTCCGCGCAGCAATTGGCTGAGGCACACAATATGCCAGTTATTGCGACCTTAACTAAACCATTTGATATTGGCAGTTTTATTACATTGCTCGATCAAATAAAAAGTGGTCATGCAAAGAAAAAAAACTCGCCGGTTCGGTCAGAGGTAACATTTTCTGAAAAAGACTTAATTCAAGCGCTAGATCGTGAGCAATTTATATTGCATTACCAGCCTCAAGTTTCAATTAAAACGGGTGAAGTGACCAGTATTGAAGCTTTGGTACGTTGGTTACACCCGCACAAAGGATTAATCTATCCGGACAAATTTATTTATCAAATTGAAGAGTTCAAGCTTATCAATCAGCTCACCAGTTATGTTTTAAGATTAGCCTGTGAAGATTTACGTCAATTAAAAACTCAGCACCCATTTATTAAGCTATCTGTTAACGTTACCGCCGATAACATCGTGTCCTTGGTGTTTCCAGAACTATTAAAAAACATTACAGATCAGAACAATATCAACCCAACGAGTATCACACTTGAACTTACAGAAAGCGCCGTAATGGGCCATTTAACATCGTCATTAGATGTGCTAAACAGACTAAGAATGAAGGGCTTTAAGTTATCAATTGACGATTTTGGTACAGGGTATTCATCACTTCAGCAACTATATCAAGCACCATTTACCGAATTGAAAATTGACCGCGCATTCACCTCAAAAATGTTGGTCGATAACGAAGCAATGGCCATCGTCAAAATATGCATAATGTTAGGCAAAATGCTGAACATGAAAACACTCGCCGAAGGGGTAGAAACAAAAGAAATCATGGAGGAACTTGATCGACTATCGTGTGATTATGCTCAAGGTTATTACATCGCTAAACCTATGCCTTACTCGGATTTAATGGATTGGATACCAAACGCATTACAACAATTAAAACAACAATATTAGGGCTGCTGCTTACACTAATATTTTTCAGTGTCGAAAGTTTGTCTTCGACATATATCACATCTGCACTCATGGCAGAGAATAACGCTATTCCACTAACTGAAAGATTTAATACTCCCGCTATCTCGCTGATCGCCAACTCAATTGGTAATCGAAACATTGCACCAACGATTACACTGGAAAATGCATCTTTTTATTCTGGCGTATTTTTTGGCTTGATGGCGATCCTATCGCTGCTCAATTTATTCTTTTCACTAATACTTAGAATGCGCAGTCATTTATATTTATCGCTTGCACTTTATAACACAGCAATCGCTTACGGCTTATACAATGGCACTGCCGTAGCTTGGGTTCCTAGTGCGCTAGTAAACAATGTCATCTTAATTTTTATTATCCATGTAGCTTTTGCATTTATTGCTCTTTACTTATTTTGTAGTGCTTTTTTAACTAAACAAAACAGCCTTTTTTCTAATGCGATGAAATATACTGCAATCGCATTTTGGGCTTTAACTTTTCTTTTACAAGCCAGTGACAGTATTCATTTGAGTTTAACTTTCGCCGCAATTGGCGCATTTACCTTTACCGCTTTATGTTTGTTTTGGAGCGTGCAAGCTCTGCAGCGTCATAAAAGCCAAGCCATACTATTAATTGCAGGCTTAAGCTTTTTACTCATCGGCCTTTTAATCGAGTTAAATGAAAATTTATTGATTTTAAGCACAACCTTGCCTGATGTTTTCAACATACAAAATAGTATTTTACTGATGGCCCTTTTACTGACCAGTAGCGCCATAATCAGAATAAAAGAGCAACAGTTAAGCTCGCTCAATAAACGCAAAATTGATCAACAAGCAGATCAACAATTTTCGCAAATTTTTGAACAGTCCCATCAAATGCAGTTTATTTTAGCTACCGACCAGAAAGTATTAGCGGTTAACCAAGCTGTTGAACAATTTACACAAAAAAAACGCCAGCAGATTATTAACAACCCGTTTTGCAATAGCTTCGCTACACTAAGAGAAAATTTAGATAAAGAACAATTAGAAGAAAAATTCAATCAAGCGTTAACAGGTGAACAAACAGAGCTAGATGTAGTCGCTTTTACCGGCCAAAGTTTGTTAAGAGACCTGGAAATTGTTTTTCAACCCATACTGAATGATTCAGGTGACGTTGTTAATATTATGGTGCGAGTACATGATATTACACAGCAAACACAGGCTTTTAATGCCATCCAAGACATCGTTGTTGGCGTAGCAAGCCTCTCTACCGATAACTTTTTTAAGCACTTAGTGCATGAAGTTTCACGTATTTACAAAACTAAATATGTGTTGATTAGTTTATTAAATGAAACAAAACCTGCCACAGCTACAACCATTGTCTTATCAGAAAACAAAATCGTTATTCCCAACATCACTTATGCCATTAAAGATACGCCAAGTGAGCAGCTTTTAAGTAAACATATCTGTCATTACAACGATGATATGGAACATTTATTTCCAAACGATAACTGGATAAAAATTAACAAAATACGTTCTTATATAGGGGTCAATATAAAAGACATTGAAGGTAATGTGATTGGTTTTTTGTCCGTTTTAGACGATAAACCTATGACCGAAGAAAGCTACTTTATCGAAGTTCTTGATATTTTCGCCTCGAGAATTGCCAGTGAGATCAGGCAACAATCTGCGCAAAACGAGCTAAAACTAGCACTCGATAGATTAGATTTTCACATAACTAATACTCCGTTAGGCGTAATTGAATGGGATGCAAATTTTGAAATCATTAACTGGAATAAAGCAGCTGAAGCGATTTTCGGATTTAAGCAATCTGACTTTGTCGGCAAAGATCCCATTACCGTATTAGTGCCTGAAGAAAGCATTCCTGAAATTATGCGACTGACAGAAGAGTTGGTCACTAAACAAGCTAGCCAATACAACCTCAACAAAAATTTAACTAAAAGTGGGCACAATATTTTATGTGAATGGTACAACACGCCTTTGTTAGATGAAGATAACAACGTTATTGGCATTGCCTCTTTAGTTAACGATGTTACTGCAGAACATGAGGCGCTAAATGCGCTATATCAAAAGGAAAACGAACAAAGAGAAGTGTTTAACTCTTTGCTAGATGCCATTTTTATTTTGGGTGCAAACGGAGAAATACTCATCGTTAATAATGCGGCGAGTTCGTTATTTGATCATCCGTCGGAGAAATTAATTGGCAGTGCTTTTGTCCAATTGTTAGTTGACGAAGATAAAAATTGGCTGCAAGAATTTATTCAAAAAGTCTCAATTGATGGCATGTTAGAACACCCTGCCGTTGAAAAAGAGTCACTCATGATCAATCGTGTCGGTGACACTATCCCTATTCACCTTTCCATTACTTATCTAAAAGCGTCAAGTAGCAGTAGTCAACGCTTTGTTTGTACATGCCGAGACTTAACCATATTTAAGCAGCAACAAGAAACAATAAAACAAACACAGAAAATGGAAGCGTTAGGGAATTTAACTGGCGGTATTGCTCACGATTTTAACAATTTACTCGGTATCATTAACGGTTATGGCGAACTATTAAGTAGCAATTTAACAGAAAATGACAAACTTAATAAGTATGCGCAACAAATCAGAAAGGCGAGCGCTAGGGGCGCAAAACTCACACAAAAACTCCTTTCATTTGCCCGTAAAAATACTATTGAATCAAAGGTTGTCAATATTAATGAAATTTTGACTGATGAATTTGAAATGTTGCAAAAAACCATCACGCCAAGAATTGATTTAACTTACCAGTTAGATGATGCGCTGCCAGCCACTAAGCTAGACAAAGAGGAATTTGAAGATTGTGTTTTAAATCTTTCAATTAACGCAATGCATGCCATAGAAAAACAAGGTGAAATAACCATATCAACTCAGCTTAGGCCTCTTGATACACACAGTTCAGAAAGCATTAAACTTCCACCAGGTAATTATATTGCCGTTGCCATAAAAGACACAGGTAAAGGCATGGATAAACAAACCCTGCAACGTGCAACTGATCCATTCTTTTCTACCAAAGGAGAATCTGGTACAGGATTAGGGTTAAGTCAGGTATACGGGTTTGTAGAACGCTCTAATGGTAGGTTGTTAATAGAATCAGAAGTAAATAAAGGCACCACAGTTACCATGATTTTTCCTGTTACAACAGAGCAAGTTTCTGAGCCAATTAAAGGGAAGAAAATTAGCTTACAATCAGATTTACAAGGCAAAGTGCTTGTTGTTGACGATGAGCCAGCGTTAGCTGAGCTAGCAAAAACGATGTTGGAGACAGCGGGTTATATTGTTGAAGCGGTGCATTCAGCTGCAGATGCTTTACAAGCCATCGATGTATACGACTTTGATCTTGTTGTATGCGACATCATCATGCCTAATATGGATGGTGTGACATTAGCGCACCAAGTAAAGCAAAAACACCCTGAGTTACCATTTTTATTTGTGAGTGGCTACCATGAATATAACGCAGAACAAATTCAAGCATTATCAGCCCCCGTTGTGAATAAACCTTACACTAACGAAGAGTTAATTGAACATGTGAGCCAGCTGACCATAAAATTAGGCCAAAGTGCGTTAAGTTAGTAAAAAACGGCGTGGCGATGAAAGTTTCAATAGGTAAGCAAAGCGGCCCATACTTTTTCACACAGGCCACTTTGATCGACATAAAAACCGGATTATTGACTTGAATCTAAATAAGCAAAAGCGGTTTGAAATGCTGTTTCTTGGAATTTTTTAAGGCCAGTATCACGAAAATCGATAGACACTTGAGTTTTAGCTAAGGCGGTTTTAACAAAAGTTGCTGAAACAATTTCAGTTTCAACACTGTCAATCAGCTGAATTGCCGCTTCTAACTTAAACCCCACAGGGCCGCCAGCAAACTTACCTTTTAATGCTCTTCCTTTGATCACAACTTTATCTATTTGATAATCTGCCAATAACTTCTCAAAGGTAAATTTAAATTTTCTTACCTGTTCTGCATCTGCAGCGTCGTTAATGGATATTTTTGGTACTCGAATATGAGGAAGGTCATACAAACCATTAGCTTTTGACATGACACATAAAATTGCGTCATTGCCTTTAAGTTCTACTCCACAGACTTTCATTCTTTTTCTCAATGATTAAATTACGGCGTTATTATAATCTAGTTAACTAGGTTCAGGTAGCTAAGCAATAAAATAAGAGCTACCTAAAGTAGCTCTTATCAAGTTTCTAATTAGCGCTTAATCGCTTTTTTCTTAGTAACTTTTGCTGACGCTTCAATACGTCTATTTTTAGCATGAGCTTGTGCATTGTTGGCTTGATCTAATAGCTTCGCTTCACCATGCCCAACAGCAGATAAGCGGCTTGCATCGATACCAAAAGACTCAACTAGTTTATCAACAATAGCCTGCGCTCTTTTTTGCGATAGGTTTTGGTTGTAGTCCTCTGCCCCTACAGCAGATGTATGGCCGTGGATAGTTAGCTCAACTTCTGGGTATTGGTTTAAGAAATCAGCCGCTTTCTTAATTTCCGGTAAATATTGATCTTTGATCACTGCTTTGTCGTTATCAAAGTTTACCTGTAATGCCATTGTCTTCACATCTTCTTTAAATAGCGTACAACCTACACTATTAACCTTGTCGCCCATTGGCGTTTTGGGGCACTTATCCATAGCATCAGGCACACCGTCTTTATCTGAATCAGCTGGAGGTGCAACACTTGTTGGCTCCTGCTTTTTAACGATAGGAGCAGATTTTTCTTCTACACCAAAAAAGTACACAAAACCCAGTTTGCTTGAAACGTCAAAATGGTTATCGTCAAGCTGATATTGCCCTTGGCTCTCTACATAAAGCGCGGTATTTTTTGACAAATAATGTCGATAACCCGCACCAAGTGCTGCAGATAAATCAGACTTATCAACATCTAGAAAATGTGCACCACCAACAACGTAAAAGTTTGCTTGATTTGGGAAGTACAATAAATCAAACGCGGTATTTGAACCCGAAGGCACGTCATAACCTTTACTGTCCGTATTAAGGTTTAAGTGTGAAAATGACAAACGAGCTTCATAAAATGGCGAAATACGAAAACCGTACTCCAAACCTAGACCTGAGCCATGATCGATATCTGAATTTTTAGCGTCAGTTAGTAGTCTGTCGTTATCCGTTTTAATATAAATACCATGTCCACCAAGGTAGGATTTACCCACTAAATCTTCAGCATTGGGCGTATTATCCGCCAATACTTGCGAAGTAAATAAAGCGGTTAAAGTGAGTGAAAGGGTTGTAGTTGCGAGCGATTTCAAATGCATTTGTATTTCCTTACAAACGTTAATTGTTATTAAAAAATTGATGTTGTAAAAACAACAGCGACTATTGTGCTAGTAAAATGACCAAAATCCAAGTGACGCACAATATTGAATCACATGGCTGTAAACTTTTTACTGTACAGCTTGTGTTGGCATTACCATCATTGATTTTTCAGCACATAATCAAATGTCCGTGCTAAATACTAGGTTGTCAAAACATGACCTTGTATAACGATCCAAGTTGAAAACTATCGATACAAATAAACACAAGGTTTAGCACGTTTAGCTAATGTTACCGTAAATTTCTTTGCTTTCCAGTAATTGTCATTGAATTAGGTAACATTTTTCACTAACTAACCTCAGGTTTGTATAAGAAGTAGCGCCAAAAAAAGACAACAATAAGTTAGCAGTCTCTTATATTTCTAGGTCGATATGTTTGTCTGAATTCGAGGCATTTTGCAGCAGGGATAGCTAGCTATTTCGCTTAAAAATAACGCAGAAGTCAGTAAAAATAGCACCTAGAAACGCATTGCTTAAGTGAAGCTGAGGTTAACTATAAAGAACAAATTAGCGTTTTCTCGCTTCTTTTTTTAACTTGATGATCAAGTCAATGTGTGGAATGAGCTCTTCTATTTCTCGAATATGGTCACGCAATGATTCCCACTGATTAAGCTCTAATTTGCCCGAGTCTAAAATCGCACGCCTTAATTCCGCTACCAAAGAATTTTCATCTTGTTGCTCTAAGAATTCATTAATGCGTAATAAGTCATCGATGTCACTTTGACTTAGTATTTCTAATTCCTTCTCTTTCACCATGCTACGTCTACCTCACAACAGTTTTTACTAGTGTGTGTTTTCTATCTAGATTATTTTTGCAGCAATTTATGATGCATTAAGAATCTAACCCTTAAAAGATAAACACGCCCTAAGTATAGACGCTATTTTGAGTGGGATGAGTTAAACTGAATCGATAACCCACACCATACACTGATTGAATAAATTCTAGTTCATCACTTAACGCTAGCAGTTTTTTACGAAGCTTTTTGATATGACTGTCTATGGTTCTATCACTCACAATGCGATTGTCATCATACATGTTCCGCATTAATTGCTCTCGAGTAAATATGCGTCCTGGTTCACCCGCCAAAGGTTTTAGTAATTGAAACTCAACAGCAGTTAAGTCCAAACATTTGCCATCAAAATGTGCCTGGTATTTATCAACATCAAGTCTAAAACCAGTATTCTGTTGTGTTGATTGGACTCGGCGCAATACTGCTTTAACTCTAGCGACAACTTCTCTTGGGCTATACGGCTTACATATGTAATCGTCTGCACCTACCTCTAAACCTAACAGGCGATCAATTTCTTCAACTTTAGCGGTAGTCATTAATATTGGCACGTCACTAAACGCCCTAATTTCTTTGCATAGTTGCATACCGTCTTTTACCGGAAGCATTAAATCTAACAAAATAGCACTGGGTTTATTGTCTTTTACCCAGTCAATCACGTCAGCCCCATCATACAAAATATGGCTTTCATACTGAGCCAGAGTTAAATAATCAGCCATAATTGATGCAAGTTTCTTTTCATCTTCAACAATTAAAATGACGTTACTCATCAATAACCTCTAACATGTTCGGATTTACCGTTGGTAAATAAATATGTAAAGCCAAGCCACCTAACACAGATTTTTCAGCATGAATACTGCCTTGGTGTGCGTTAACTATATGTGCACAAATAGACAACCCCAGACCACTGCCGCCAGTCGTTCTGTTGCGTGAACTCTCAACACGATACAAATGTTCAAATAAGTGCGCTAAATGTTGAGTTTCAACTCCTTCACCGTCGTCCTCGAAACATAAATGAATCTGCCGATTTTCTTTATCATATTGCCACGACAAGTTCACTTGAGTTGCACCTTGTGCATATTTAATACTGTTATTTGCTAAGTTTTCAAACAGCTGGCTCAGTCGAGTATAGTCACCATAAATGGCATAAGTTTTATCATCTCCCTGATAAGACAATGCCAACTTTGCACTTGCTAAATAATTACCAAGTTTAACTGCTTGTTCGTCTAAATATTCAGTCATGTTAATGGGGGATTTACGATAGCGCATTCCACCAACATCCGCGCTAGTAAGCGCATGTAAATCTTCAATTAACCGCTGTAAATGTTGTACTTCTTGATGTGCAGATTCAATTTGAGTCATGTTCAGTGGACGAACTCCATCTATCATTGCCTCGAGCTCGCCTTTTAATACCGCAACAGGTGTTCTAAGTTCATGTGATGTATTTGCCAACCAACGCTTTCTAGCACCTTCACTTTCTGCTAACGCAATAGCAAGTTCATTGTAATCGCGTGCCAATTGAGCAAACTCATCACGTCGTTTTACCGATAACCTATTAGCATAATTTCCTTTGGCAAGCGCATGTATGCCCGACGCTAATTTTTCAATGGGCTCAATAAAGTGTTTTGCCAGCGGTATGGTCACTACCACAATGACGATTAACATGATAATCGCTAGATACAAAAGATAATGCTGCTGTTGCTCAACAAAAGCTAACTCATAGCCCTGCAACATGTTATTACGTTTTGAGACAGCAAAATAACCAATCAATTCTCCGTCTAATATCAGTGAACTATAACTAAAGCTGCGATCTTGCGGAAAATGCCCTACCACGAGTTGTTTATCAGCATTTAACAAAGCGTAACTTACCTTAGGTTGTCTAGGGCCATTTTTCAGGTCATTTGACTGATATTGCGCAGTTAGGTCACCTCTGGCTCTTGGAGGCAATGACTCAGCTCTTGGAGGCAATGACTCAGCGTTTGGAGCTTGAAAGCCCGGTTCTGCACGTCGAGGGCGCTCATTAAACCGTTCCCTTTCCACAAAGCGTGGCGGACGATGTGGTACAAAAAACTCAGTGTCTCTTAAACTTTGCCTTAATAAACGATCAAAGCGCCGTCCATTATCTTGCATGAAATGCCAACTATGAGTTTCTTGATAGATTTCGATCAAACTATTTTGTAGTGGTTGTAACGCTTCTAATTCTTTTTGGTTAACATATTCCACCATGCCTCGGCTTAAACTCCATTGAATAACAGCAACCATGCTGACAACGAGCGTAAACGCCAACAAGGTAAAAACTAATAGCAGTTTATGTTGAATTTTCATTACAGCCGAATGTATCAAATAAAAAAATGAAGCTTGTTGTTAACCATACATTGAGATCTCTCTATTTAACAGACAGATAAACAACTATCACACTCTTTGCCGGATATTTGCACATTTGCTGCACATTTTGTTTCTAGTGTAAAAGAGCATTAAGCTCAAACCACTAGGATATGTTATATGAATAAGCTTTTTATTAGAGCCGCAGTATGCTCAATGTTAGCAATGACCGCTATTGAAGCACATTCACAAGAAGCTAGAGGTCGTGGTGTACCGCCGCGCCAAGGGCCACCACCTCAACCTGTAGAAACTAGATTACAGCAAATCATTAGTACCCAGGGTATTCAGCCGATCCAAACAAGCAACTTCCAGATCCCAGAAGTTTCGTCGGCGAGTGTTCAATTAGGAAAAAAACTATTTTTCAGTAAAATTCTTGGCGGCGAACAAAGTGTTGCTTGTGTTAGTTGCCATCACCCATCATTAGGCGGTGCTGATGCGCTGTCACTATCTGTTGGTGTTGATGCCATTGATGAATTAGATAACAACGCTGATAACTTATTAGGACAAGGAAGGTTTAATGGTAATGCGCCGCACCCACAGGTACCACGCAATGCGCCGAGCATATTTAATATTGCCTTGTTTGAGCAAAGCCTATTTTGGGATGGTCGCGTTGAACGATTAAGAAATGGTGCAATTGCGACGCCTGATTCTGAAGTAATTGATGGCAGAAGACGCCCTGACACAAGTTTAACTTTAGACACAACATTAGCTGCCGCTCAAGCGAGATTTCCGGTAACCTCTGTAGAAGAAATGAGAGGTCAGTTTTTGCCAAGCGCTGATAATCATGGTTTACGACAAGCATTAACGTCCCGATTAAATGACGATATCGCTGATATTAGTTCAAATTGGCCGGCAGAATTTGCTGCTGCTTTTGGTGATGAACAAGTAACAACGGAGCGAGTTTATCACGTGATTGGTGAATATCAGCGCTCGATGATGTTTATTAACAGCCCTTGGCAACGCTATTTGCAAGGTGACAGCAACGCATTAACCGAAGAGCAAAAGCAAGGTGCTATTTTATTCTTTTCACCACCACAACAGGGAGGTGCAGGTTGCGCTGGTTGTCATAATGGCAATAACTTTAGTGATGGTCGTTACCATTTAGTTGCCTTTCCGCAAGTTGGACAGGGTAAAAATAATCAAACAGATAGCTCTAATAGCCAAGATTTTGGACGAGAAAATATCACCAATAATCAAGCAGACAGGTATCACTTTAGAACACCAAGCTTGTTGAATATTGAAACATCCGCCCCCTACGGCCATACAGGTGCATATGCCACGCTTGAACAGGTAGTTGAGCATTACAATAATCCTACTCAAGCGATCAACCGTTTATTTGGTGCAATCAACGGGCAAGCATTTACCGAAAATGAAACGCCGTATTGTCAACTGCCGCAGATAGAGCTGATCAGCAGTAAACAGCAAGTCGCCTGCCAGCAAATATTTCCTGATGCTTTCACGAATTCAATCGAAGTAGCTAACTACCTTGCAGCAGTGCAAAGGGGGGAGATAACAGCTAGAGCGCCATTGAGAGCTAGAGCCGCATTATCGCCAACTCAAGTATCACAAGTTGCGCAATTTCTTCGCGCCTTAACAGATCCTTGTACGCTAGATAAATCCTGCTTGTCTCCATGGCTACTCGATAACAATGATGTAGCACACTTTCCAGATAACACACCGCTAATCGCCGTTGACCAAAACGGTAATAGTCTTTAACGCTTTAGCTTGGGAGATAAAAAACTTATCTCCCTTTTTATTTAACTTTGCTTTGCAAAGTTATGCAGGGTTTCTCCTGACATACGGTAACCAATCCATTCTGGTTGAGGCTCAGCGCCTAATGATTCATAAAACTCTCTCGATGGCGTGTTCCAATCTAAACAGCTCCACTCAAATCGACCGCAGCCTTTATCAACAGCGATGCTTGCTAAATGTTTAAGTAACGCAATGCCAGCTCCTTGCCCGCGAAACTCTGGTGAGACATAAAGATCTTCCAGATAAAGGCCTGGTTTTGCTAACCAAGTAGAATAATTATAAAAATAGACGGCAAAGCCTATTGCTTGACCTTGTTGTTCACAAATTAAACCATGAACACCACTTTGCTCAGCAAACATAGAATCAATAATTGTTTGCTCTGTTGCTAAGACCTCATGTTCTGCTTTTTCATAAATGGCCAATTCACGAATAAAATGAAGAATGGTACTCGCGTCAGCTTGTGTCGCTTGTCTAATGGTTAATAAACTCATGGTGTGATTCCTGTTTCAATTTGCAGACATTATCTGCGCAAACCTCAAATGAATCCAATGCATATTAAAAATACCTGTATGTACAAAATTAATATTAACCGCAATAATAGTTTAACCTAACGCTCAGAAAAAACTGGCTCACTAACCATGCTCAAGCAATTTGATCTTAACCTCCTCATCATTTTTGACGCCCTATATACACATCGCTCGGTTTCTAAAGCGGCAGAGGTGCTATTTATAAGTCAATCTGCTTGCAGCCATGCACTTAATCGGTTAAGAGATAGCCTAGAAGATCCGTTGTTTGTACGTGTAAATAATCAAATGGAGCCAACTAAACGAGCGATTAGGCTTGCAACTTATGTGCACCAAGCGCTGCCTTTAATTACTAAAGGACTAAGCCAACACCAAACCTTTGACCCCAAAACCAGCAGCTACCAATTTAAACTAATGGCCACTGACTACACTCAGTATTCTCTGCTTCCCGAGTTAGCACAGCTATTCACGACATTTCCAAAGGTTACACTCACGATACTACCTTCAACACAAGCAAGTGTTGAGCAGCAACTTAGTCAAGAGAACTTGGACTTTGTTTTAGGTTTTGAGCATTCCAACTTTACCTCTTCGTCGGTTGCTCACCATACATGGTTTAGTGACGATTACTGCACTATCGTCAGACAAAATCACCCTCAAATAAACGGCAGCATTAACTTAAAACAGTTTTTATCAGCCCAACATATTCGAATCGCCCCATGGGGAGAAGCGGAGGGTATTGTTGATAAGGTATTGGCAAAGCAACAGTGTTCTCGCCATGTTGCTATTCACCTTCCTAGCTTGCTTGCAGCACCTCATATTGTCGCGACAAGTGACATGATCTTAACCCTACCTCGGTTTGTTGCGATAAACTTTTCCAACACACTCAACTATCAAATATTGACGCCTCCGATTGAGTTACCTAAGTACCACCTGAATTTATATTGGCACAGAACACAGCATGGTAATGGCGCGATAGAATGGTTTATCAATTTGGTGAAATCGTTTAAGTCATAAAACTGTATAGGTATTATTTTTCGAATTTTGTATCTGTTTTTTAATGGAACAACTACCTATAGTGGTTGTCTATTTTACCTGCCTGCCAGTGCTTCAACCTATAGGGAACAAACGTGTTACAAAAAACAATTCATCAAAAAATTATTGCCAGTTTGATCGGCTTATCCTTAATGAGTGCAGCAAGTGCCCAGCAAGTTAGTCAAATAGCAGACAGTACTGCAAGTTATGCTTTAGCCACTTATAAACAGGATATGGTTAAAAGTTTAGCCGCTTTAGTCAAACATAATACCGTTGCCCAGCAAGGTGTTCCTTCAGACAAAAACCCTCTACATATTGCTTTTAAACAAGAACTAAAAAAACAAGCTCAGGCGCTGGGTTTAGATTTTAAAGATGACGGGTACGTCGTGATCATTGGTTTAGGTGATAGCAAAGATAGAGTCGGTGTTATTACACATGGGGATATACAACCTGTTAACCCAAAAAAGTGGGCAAAATCTCCGTTTGAATTAGATCTAACCTCGGAGCCAGGCAAGCTTATTGGTCGTGGTACAGAAGATGACAAAGGCCCTATTTCTACCGCGCTTTATGCAATGAAAGCCATTAAAGATAAAAACATTCCGCTAAATAAACGTATCGAGCTATACGTCTACATGGCAGAAGAGTCAGATTGGCAACCGTTAATTAAATACGTCAGTGAGCATGAAATGCCACAAACCAATATCACCATTGACGCAGAATACCCAGTGGTTACCGCTGAAAAAGGCTTTGGCACCTTAAGAATAGCGTTTAAAAAGCATCAAAAATACAGTTTAGATCCTTTTATTAGTCATTTTGAAGGTGGTTATTTTATTTCGCAAATTCCTGAAGATGCGATAGCAAAAATTGAAAACGCCGACTTTGCAATGTTAGAAAAGTTGATGCAAAAAGCGCAGAGTTATCAAGGAATTAATTTTGAATTTAACCTTGCTGGTACACAACTTACCGTTACAGCTTTAGGTAAGTCAGCTCACTCTTCAAAACCACAAGATGGCATCAATGCCATCCCATACTTGGCAGATTTATTATCTGACATTAATTGGCCCAACAATGGTGCAGGCACTTTAGTTAATTTCATCAACGATAATATTGGTTTGGGTCTAGAAGGCAAAAAATTTGGCAACATAGCTTATCAAGATGACTTTATGGGGCCAATGACAGTTTCACCGACAGTAATTAAACAGCACGATGATAATATTGAGCTTAATATTAATATTCGTCGTCCTGTTGGTAAAAAAAAAGAACAATTACGTGAAGAGATCACGGCTGCTATTTCTACATGGAAATTACAAAACCTCGCAGATTTAACTGAGTTAAACCATGATATTGGTGAACCATTTGTTCAAAAAGATGCACCTCATATTGAAACTCTATTAGCGGTATTTTCTAAATACACAGGAATAACAGATGCCAAGCCTATCTCAATTGGTGGTGGTACCAACTCTCGCTTATTCCCAGGTGCTGTATCATTTGGCCCATCTATGCCAGGCAAAGAATACACTGGTCACTCAGAGCACGAATTCATTACTATGGAACAGTTTGAGCTGAACTTGAAAATGTATACTGCGGTATTAGTTGAATTAGCTAAATAAAACAAAAAAGAGCGCCAAATCGGCGCTCTTTTCAATTTTTAATATGGTCCTGAATACTCTGTTAAATCTGGCCACATGGAGTGCCAAACATTTTCACCATGTATGTAATAAATATGCTGGTCATGAAAAATAGATCTGTCTTGCCAACCTTGACCAAACATAATCTCACTATCATCTTCACGTGCTTTAATATAACCAACGTCGCGTAAATCACTGTCATTTGTGATGCCTGTAACTTCTAATATGGCTAGTTGATTTTCGGTATACCAAACATCATATTTTTGCTCATCATCACCAACTCTAGTTTCAGTTTTCCAACGCTCAATGGGCACGGCAAATCGCGTAGTATAATCAGCCATTTTTAAGTAGCTTAGCGCATGATAGTCAAACTCAATAGGCGTATACGCACCTTCAAATACAATAGATCTGATTTCTTTTGGTTGTGCCAAGTTACTAACGTCAAATAAGGAAACTTTAGCACCTTCAATAATAGGCGAGGGCTCAGCATTATCAGTTCCACCGCCAGTCAATATGCCTGGATTGACGTTTTGACCAACGCCCAGAAGCAACTGATCTGAAATAGGATGGAGGTACGCTGAGTACCCCGGAACTTCTAATGCTCCCATCATAAAAGGGCTCAGTGGGTTCTCCAAATCTAGCACATAGAGTGGATCGGAATTAAGAAACGTAACAATATATGCTTTATCACCAAAAAACCTAACTGCCTCAATATCTTCATAAACGATGCCATCTTTTTCCACTTTACCAATAGGGGTGGAATGCTCTTCATTTGGCAATTGAGCAACAACTGCTAACTGCCCTACTGCCTCTTTAAGCACGTTTAATCTATGAGTAAAGCCCTCTTGGCGATTTCCTGATGTTGTCACTACTCTTAAATAGTCACCACTTTCACTAAAGCGTAGATTTGAGAGTTGCCAATTAAAGCGCCCATCAAGAGTGCCAGATGCTCGATAATTTGCATCTGATTCAGTCAGTGTAAATTTATGAATTGTTGACGTTTCGCTAACTATTTCTTGTTCAATTTGATAGTCAGTACCATATAAATATAATGAATTTGACGACGCATAAAGCCCTTGAACTTGCGAGTTAATGCAACTGGACTTCATGTTTTGTGGATTACTTAAATCTATCGCGGTAATAGTAACTAGCCCGTCAAAACCATCTTTTTCTGTTGCATCTTCTGAAATTAAACAATCAGCTGCAGATACTAGCGGGTGAACAGTGCCATCGCTATCAGTGTAACTAGGTAACAATTCAGAAATATCCGTTTGCATAATACGGTTATACTGATTAATTTTTTCTTGTTGTTGATCTGAGTAAACAATGCCTTCCATCGATGCTCGATAACTGCTAACGATATAAAGGGTATTATTAATTCTTCGGCTATCTATTACTGCACCATCGATAGTAAAACTCAAAATTTCATTAGTTGAAGCCGGATTGGTAACATCCAATAACGATAAATTGAACGTATTATTGGTTGGAAAAAATGCAATTTCACCCAGGCCGTAATCGTAACTATAAATATCAGATAACACCGCTAGTTTATCTTGATGTAAATAAATACCGTTAATACTTGTCGCTTCTTCATTGACAACTAATCGATTAACCTCAGCCATTGCGCCTGAAGTATCACGCTCCAACACTCTAATATAAGTATTGGCTTGTGTTTTGCCATCACCTTCAAAAATACCCACACCATGATTTTCTTGAGTAATAAATAAGTATTGGCCGTCGTACTTTATTCGATCCGCCTCATCAACACCCTGTTCTTGTAGATTTGTGGTAGAAAAGCTCCCCCGTGTTTGAGCATTAGTTTGTTCATTAGTATCACCAAAATTGATACGGTATTGCTCGTGTGCACGCAAGAAAACGCCTTGTTTTAAATGACGTTCAAAAGCTGATGAAGATGCCTTGTTAAGTGCCCCTGTAGGTACAGACATAGCATTGAGCGGTGGCAGTGCATCAACCGGCTGATATCCTACTGGCGATTTTTCGCTACTAGAACTACCGCCACAAGCAGTCAATGTAACCAGCAATAAAGGGACAACCCCCTTATATTTAAACATGGAAAGTCTCCTTGATATTTCCTTTAAAATAGCTCAATTTATAGCCTACTCACTTTAAATGGATAATCTGTTGTCAATTGCTAACAAATGTAATTTTCTGTAACTCAGCCTAGTAAATTAGCCTAATAGTGATAAATTACTCATCATGAGTTAATTGCCCTTATTCCAACATTGAAATTTCCGCGTTTTTATCTATTTATTGCATTGTTTTGCGCCGCTAGTCAGGCCGTTGCTGATACTTCAACGGTTGAGCAAGATGGCGAAATTTATGCGCCTGTAAATCAATGGCAATTTTCCGTTGCTCTTGGTGGTGGGGTAATAACAAACCCCTTGCATGGTGGTAAAAATATTCCACTTATCGTTTTACCCTACATTCACTACTACGGTGAAAATTTTTTCATCGAAAACAATGTGTTAGGCTATAGCTCTTATCAAAGTGACACATTAGTTATCAGTGCCATTTCTCAGTTAAATAAAGAAAATTTATATTTTAGAGACTGGCAACCCGAACACCTATTTACTCCTTTTTCTGGTGCAGATCATTGGATTGGCCCATCAACCGAAGAAACTAAACGTATTTCAAAAAATGACATTTCGAAACGCAAATGGGCAATTGATGGTGGATTACAAATCAACTGGTTTGTTTCACCACAAAGTGAAATAAAATTTAAACTGCTACACGATCTCAATAATGTGTATAAAGGCTTAAATAGTTCTTTATCTTTTCATCACAACGTTTCATTTGATTCAACACCTAAATTACGTGCGAGAGTTGGAGTTGGTATTGATTGGCAAAGTCAAAATTTAAGTCAGTATTATTATGGTTTAAATGAAAAGGACGCTATTTCACATTCTCAGTTATATCGAGCACACTCAGGCTTTAATCCTTTTGTTTCAATTTCAGCGAACTATGAATTAGCCAAACGCTGGCAACTACAAGGAACCATCAAACATCAATGGTTAGGTAGTCATATAGCCAAAAGCCCACTAATGCAGGATGACCAAGTGTCATCGGCTTTTATTGGAGTGGTTTATGCGTTTTAAAGGATTAAAACTGTGTATAGCATGGTTGCTGTTTCTTCCCCTAAGTACTTTTGCAAATTCACTCACAACAGAAAGTAGCGACTCTGCAGTAAATTTTAATATTAAACCACTTGCTTGTATCGTTGCGCAGCCAGGACAGCCTTGTCAAATGACGATAACAGCTCAGTGGCAAACCCCAACCCCAATTTCAGCCTGTCTTTTACAAGACCAAGTACAGCTGGCTTGTTGGCAACAAACAACACAAGTAAAGCAAAGATTTAATATCTCATTAACTACTGATATGGTGTTTACGTTAAATAATGCATCAGGTCAGTTAATTGCTCAGCAAAAAATAAAAGTTAATGCCGCTCAATCGACAAAATATAGGCGCAGGTTGCGCTCTCAATGGAGTTTGTTTTGATGACTCATATCGTTTTGGTAGAAGATGACGCTAGGTTAGCTAGTTTAATCCAACAGTTTTTACGCCAGCATAATTTTCAAGTCACCTTGTTGTCCACTGGTCATCAAGCACCGGAAAAAATCAAACAACTCAATCCAGATCTCGTCATATTGGATATCATGTTGCCCAAAATGGATGGTTTTTCAATCTGTAAAGAATTGAGAAAATCATTCGATAAACCCATTATCTTTTTAACAGCAAAAGACAGTGACTTTGACCATGTGCTTGGCTTAGAAATTGGTGCAGATGATTACATCATTAAACCTGTTGTACCACACGTGCTACTCGCCCATATCAATGTAGTAATGAAACGATTTCAAGTCACTAAGCCAATCAACGCAGAAGAACTAGTTTTTGACGAACTTCGAATTGAGCGTAAATCTCGCAAAGTATTTTATTTTGGCAACCCGATAGAGCTTACCAGCCATGAATTTGAATTATTATGGTTACTCGCTTCCAATGCAGGTGAACCGTTAAGTAGAGACTTTATCCATCAAAAAATGATCGGCAGAGAATATGACGGCCTAGATCGCAGTGTCGATGTTCGTGTATCGCGCCTAAGAAAAAAGCTATATGACGATACAAACACCCCTTATAAGATTATTACCGTTTGGGGCAAAGGCTATTTATTTAGCTCGACCGCTTGGCGTGAACAAAATTTTGCGTGATAACTAAATTATGGCTCGCCTTTTTATTAGCTTATATCTTGTAATTATTGTTGGCTTGCACGCGATAAATTGGGGCTCTGAAACGCTTTGGCATAAAATTAACAACGAAGAAAGTAAGTCACTGTTGCAACAAAAGCAGTTGTTAAAGGTGTTAGCCCAGCATATTGATGTAACCCCAGATACTTTATCTGCAATGGATCAAAAACTAACACTACTTGCTTTTAACGATGTTGCTTGGTTACCCGAACAAGCCCAGGCGCTACAACGTGGCGAAGTCATAACCTTGTATGATTCAAACCAGCACTTATTTTTAGTTGTCGGATTAAAGAACAATTCAGATTTACTGCAAATTGGTCCTATTGCCCCGATTCAATACCCTATTTTCAACAAAATGCTCGTTTTAGGACTCTCTTATGTGCTTTTGGCAATAGTCATTGCTATGTGGACGCGCCCTATTTGGCGTGACTTACAACAACTGACGTCACTAGCGCAGCAAATTAACAATCACTCTCACTCAAGTCCTTTGCAGCCTTTAGTTAAGTCTCGCTCCCCCATAGCACCTATCGTTAATTCCGTTAACTTTATGATAATGCGTATTCAAGGTTTAATTGACGAACAAAAACATTTGATTAATGCGCTCTCACACGAACTTCGCACGCCTTTATCTCGTATGCGTTTTTCCGTAGCAATGTTGGCCAGTAGTGACAACAACCAGCAGCAAGAAATTAATCAAGATCTAGGTGAAATTGAACACCTAGTTGACGAAATGTTGAGTTATTCACGAATTGAACATCTTGCATCAAAACAAGCATTTAGCAATGTTGAAATTCATCAGTTACTGCAAAATCAAATAGAAAAACACCAACGAACATCTAGTAAGCAGCTTAACTTGTCAGTATCAGAGCCCATTGTTTGTTTTTGTAATGGTGATTTGCTCGAACGAGCTTGTCAAAATTTGATCACTAACGCTCTGCGTTACGCAAAACAATGTGTCAATGTATCTGCCGTTAGATTAGAAGATAAATTAGTGATAACCGTCGAGGATGACGGTAAAGGTATTCCTGAAAAAGCACGCGAAACCTTATTTGAACCGTTTAAACGGCTCGATAAGAGTCGAAATAAATCACAAGGCGGTTATGGACTTGGTCTAGCCATTGTTTACAAGGTTTGCCAATGGCATCAGGGAAACTGTGCCATTTCAGACAGCGCATTGGGTGGCGCCAAGTTTACCATCAAGGTACCATTAAAAAGCCAAGATATTTAAGCGAGACTTTCAAACTCGGTCTCAATAATATCTCGAATAAATGGCGCTTCGCTCTTTGCCAAAAACCACTCTAACATAGCGCTGTTGATCAAAAACATCACAAAGGCAAAGGTTAAAGTAAAGTTCACAAAGATTATAATTGCGGGCAATAAAGCAAGTATCGCTATGATAAAATAACGTCCTTGCATATCGACACTTTTTTCTCTTCTAAACAGCGCGATAGACGATTTAATAATACGTCTTCTTTCCGCGACGCTAAGCTCGCGTAGTGTAGGTATGTTCCATAAAAACAGATAGTGCATCATGCTAATCCCTTTTCAGCTGTGCAATATTGCAATCGAGTGTTACAACTTTATTATTATTTTGCTTAACCCTATCAATTAAACAGAAATCACGCAATAGCGTAGATAAACATTTATCCCAATCACCACTGCAACTTGTAGTACCTTGTGGCGAGCTCTTCCTCAACCAACAACTAAACTTGCTTAATTTCTATTTAGTTAACTTGCCTATTACACCTTCCATGAATATAAAAACAACGGCGGTATCTTCCAAAGTATAGAAAAGCTTGAATATTTTGCATGACAAATAATCAAATAAAACAAAATAAACGATTTATTGGTTGAATTTGTTGCTTCTATTATTGTCCGCGTTAAGGTAATACATATATCATCTCGCGAAGACTAAGTAGTTTTAATACCACTACTCATTTTGATAAGAATTAAAGAAAATATTATGACTAAACACACATGCATCGTCACTGGTGGCAGCTCAGGTATAGGCCTAAGCATAGTAAAAACATTTTTAGAACGCGGCTACCATGTTTGCAATCTTGATCAAAAAAACAGTGACATGGGTGAGTTTTATCAGTGTGATGTTACCAACCATCAGCAAGTGCAGAGTATCGTTACTTCCATTGCCAAAAAGTATCAAGTATCAACTTTAGTATCTAACGCCGGTATACACTTCTCCGCCAGTATTGAAAATACCTCTGAAGCCGACTTACAACGAGTATTTGATATCAATGTAAAAGGTGCCTATTCAGCAATTCAAGCCGTGTTGCCTACAATGAAACAACAAAAGAATGGCAGTATTATTTTAATATCTTCTGATCAAGCGTTAGTTGGCAAACGAAACTCTTTTGCCTACAACTTATCTAAAGCAGCTTTAGCTTCTATGGCAAAAACTACTGCTCTTGATTTTGCCAGCTACAACATTAGAGCGAATGCTGTTTGTCCTGGCACCATTGAAACGCCACTTTATCATCACGCCATCAATAATTATTGTGAGAGATCAGGTGCAAATGCTGACGAGGTACATCTCGAAGAAGCTTCTTTACAGCCTCTTAATCGTTTAGGGCAACCAGAAGAAGTAGCAGCTTTAGTCGCATTCTTAGCCTCTGACGACGCAAAATTTATCACCGGTAGCCTGCAGGTTATCGACGGTGGTTACACAGCGCAATAAACGTGATGAAGATTATCGACCCACATTTACATTTATTTGATTTAAGCAAAGGAAAATACCACTGGCTCAAACCAAATAATCCACCAAATTGGCCAGATAAAGCTTTAATTAACAAAAACTTTGATGAACTAAGCATCAAGTTGGATAAACCGCTTGCATTAGCGGGATTTGTTCATATTGAAGCAGGCTTTGACAATGAAAATCCAGAAAAAGAAATTGATTGGTTAGAGTCAACGATTGTTAGCCCGTTTAAAAGTATCGCGTGTATTGATTTAACGGCATCGACGATACAATTTCGCGAAACATTAAAACGATTAAAGCAACGAAAATCTGTAATTGGTGTACGTCATATTCTAGATGACAATGCTCAAGAAATATTATCTGATAACAATACCAGCAAAAACTTAACGGCTTTGGCTGAGCAGCAACTACTCTTTGAGTGTCAGATATCTTTCTATGACACGAGAGCCGTTAATACCCTTGTTCAATTGTTACGAAACCTTCCAACACTAACAGTAATAATCAACCACGCGGGCTTTGTTGATACCAGTACAAATGACACATGGCAATTGTGGCACAACTCACTTGAACTACTCTCACAGTTGCCAAAGCTTGCCATCAAGTGTTCAGGCTGGGAAATGACCGATAGACATTATCAAGCTCAGACAATTTTGAAAACCACCCAAGCTTGTATTGAGGTAATGAGCAAAGACCGAGTAATGATGGCCAGTAATTTCCCACTATGTTTATTTAACTGCAGCTACCAAGGTTACTGGCAAAGTGTCTATCACTTACTTCCTGAGATACAACGTTCCTCGCTGTGCTATGAAAATGCTAAAAACTGGTATAAATTAGTATAAGTTTTCAATTACAACACCATGTGTGAAATATTGTGGATAAGTTTGACCAAAAAATCGTAAAAATATTACAAGAAGATAGCACACTGGCCGTGAGTGAAATTGCAGCAAAAATTGGCCTATCAACCACACCTTGCTGGCGACGAATTCAAGCATTAGAAAAATCGGGTGTGATCACCCGTCGTGTTGCACTAGCAGACCCTGAAAAACTCAATGTCGCTTTAACCGTATTTGTTATGGTAAAAACCAATCAACATAACCCGCAATGGTTAGCGTCATTTGCTCAAGTGGCGCAGGAATTTCCTGAAATTATTGAATTTTATCGTATGAGTGGAGAAGTTGATTACTTGCTAAAAGTTGTTGTACCAGACATGAAGGCATACGACAGCTTTTATAAGAAACTTATTGATAAAGCAAGCTTTGCCGATATCAGCTCAAGTTTTGCCATGGAAGAAATTAAATACACCACAGCGCTTCCCGTTGAATACATCAAAAATAAATAGCAGCACAATAAAAAACGCCAAATACAGTATTGTATTTGGCGTTTGACCAACTTTGAAGCCACAATGGTTAAATCGAAGTTATTTCAATGCGTTGACGATAACGTGAGGTGAACGTTTTACCACTTCATCATTTAATTCTATGCCAATGCCTGGCTCTTCTGATACTTGGAATATGCCGTTTTTAGGCTGTGGATCTTGAATACATAATTCACGGTTCCAGTGTTTAATCGCATAAGTATGATGCTCATGGATCAAAAAGTTAGGAATTGCAGTTTCTAGATGAAGTGACGCCGCCGTTGCTACCGGGCCACCACAAACATGAGCTTGAATGCGAATATCATAAGTATCTGCATAATCACATACTTTTTTCGCTTCAGTAAAGCCACCACATAAACCTACATCTGGCTGTAATACATCGATACTTTGATCTTCAAAATAAGGGCGAACATCCCAACGATGATACAAACGCTCACCACCAGCGATTGGCACATTAACACGATCAGATACTTTTTTATGTACTTTAGAGTTTAAGTAATTCACTGGCTCTTCGTACATCATACAGCCAACTTCTTCTATGATTTCGCCCATTTGAATAGCAGAAGCCGCCCCCATTAACGAATGAGATTCAAAAATAATATCAACGTCTTCGCCAACAGCATTTCTTATGGCTCTTAATCTATCACCAAATAGACGCATTTGTGGCTTGGTAAATAGTTTGGTGCGATCAAATGAAGAACTGCCATCTTGGTTATAGACAATTGGATCAACTTTAACGGCATCATAACCTTCGGCAACAGCTTTTAATGCCGCTTCAGCATACTCTTGTGGTTCAATCAGCTTTTTACATTCTTTATCCCAGTCAAACTGTAATTGACTCGCATAAGTACGTAATTTGTCATTCACCTTTCCACCAAGAAGTTGGTATACCGGTACACCTAACGCTTTACCTTTAATATCCCATAGAGCAGTATCAATTGCGCTCATTGCGGCATAAAGTACAGGACCTCCGCCTAAGCCCCAAAAACTCTCGCGCAACATGCGCGACCACAGTAGCTCAGTTTGAAACGGATTAAAGCCAATTAATACAGCTTCAGATATTTCTTTAATCATCGCAGCGGCTGCGCTGTGGCCCCAGTCGTAAGCCAAACCAGCTTCACCGACACCAGTTATGCCTTGGTCAGTATGAACACGGATAAAAACAGGGTTCCATGGTGGCCTTTCAGGACAGTGGATATCAAAAATTTCAACGTGAGTTACTTTCATTTTTTTCTCTTAATTGGGGTTAACTGGCAAATGATGGATCGTGTTTATAAACCTTTCTTAACATAGCAGGCCAAGATTTTTGCCCGCCAGTTAAACCAGTATGAACAATATTCGCTTGTGCTTTTATGCCATCAACAATGCTTTGATCAACTAAAACTGGTTTCATTCCAGTAGCCATTATTTGCAACTGCACCTGACATGCTCTAGTTAAATCATACATATGCATAAAGGCATCACCAATGGTTTTACCCAGTGTTAAACCGCCGTGATTTCGCAGTAGCATAAAATTTGCTGTGCCTAAATCATCTTGCAATCTTTGTTTCTCATCCGCGTTAACGGCTAAACCTTCATAGTCATGGTAGCTCATTGACGCCAATGCAAACATCGCATACTGACTTAACGGTAATAAGCCCTCTTCTAAGCTTGCAACCGCAATAGTTTCGTTAGTATGCAGATGCAATACACATTGATCTTCATGGCGCGCCTCATGAACAGCACTATGAATGGTGAAACCTGCTGGGTTAATATCAAATGGACAATCTGGGTCAATTTTGTTGCCGTGAATGTCAATTTTAACCAAGTTAGACGCGGTGATTTCATCAAATGCCAAACCAAAGGCATTAATTAAAATATGCTCAGTACCAGGAATTCTCGCAGAGATATGGGTATAGATAAGATCATCCCATCCATGCATGGCCACTAGACGGTAACAGGCCGCTAAATCAATACGGGTTTGCCACTCTTCTTGAGAAACTTTTTCTTTTAAATTTAATTGTGGAATATCGAACATTTAAGATCCTTGCTTAGCGCAACATCAGAATTACAGTCGCTAAGTTATAACCATTTTAAATAATGAGTGCTTTGAGATAAAGCAAAGTATAGCGTTAAAAGGGCATAACTTATGCGAATTCCCTTCAATGCATCAGCTTTGCTTAAAGATAAGTAATAGAGCTTAAAACATCATTTTTAACAGTGCGGCGAAAATGAGCGCAAAAACTAAAATACGGATCCACTTACTGTATTTAGCTTGCTGCTCTACATCCATTGGTTTTCCGTACCTTTCGCCAAAAAATACCATCAATGCGACACCAGCAAAAACTAGCCCTAAAATAATTAATAGCGTCATAATAAAATTACTTATTTTGCGATATCTAAAACTTAACATAAAATATCAAACAGTTAACGCTATTTTATTAGGGGCTGTTGAACTTTTTTGTTTAACTTAACCAAGTAGCAAAGAACGTAATACCACCGGTATATGCCCTTAACATTGGAAAACGAGATGACTAGTTCAAGCGATTTTGACGATAAACGTCGATTTATTATTAGGTTAGGAAAGGCTTTGCATAAATTTGGCACACCAGCCTATCGTATGGAAGCCCACTTACAAACAGTAGCTAACTTTTTGGGCATTTATGCCAGTTTTATCGTTACGCCAACGTCATTAACCTTTATTTTATCTGACAACGAAGAACACCAAGAATATAACCATATGGTTAGGGTTACTCCTGGAGAAATAGACTTGGGATCGTTAGCCCGTACCGATGAACTTGTAGATGAATTAAGTTCAGGTCAACGTACTTTATCTGAAGCTATTGAACGACTAGATGAGATTGTTAACAAACCCAATCCCTATGGTCGATTTTTAACATTTTTAGCCTTTGGTGCGTCAAGTGGTGCATTTGCCATGTTAATGCATACCAGCTGGAACGATGTATTTTGGTCAACCGTTTTAGGCTTACTTGTTAGTATTTATGTCTTTTGGGCCGAACGTTCCAAACGTGTTACTGCAATGCTAGAACCTTTGTCTGCGCTAACTTGTGCGTTACTTGCCTCGTTAATTTCACAATATGACCCCAGTATTAACGCAAACTTGGTTGTATTGTCTGCGGTAATTGCCTTTATTCCTGGTCTAGCGTTAACGCTAGGCTTTTCAGAGCTTGCCGAACGAAATTTAATTTCAGGAACAGCACGTATCATGGACGCCATCATGGTGTTATTTAAGCTGTTTTTTGGCGCAATTTTGGGTATGGCTTTAGGGGTTAAATTTTGGGGCGTACCGGAGTTTGTTCAACCGAGTGTAATGCCAGATTGGACGTCATGGGCCGCGGTAACGACTTTATCAATCAGCCTTGTTATTTTATTTAGAGCACGTATCAAAGACGCTCCTTGGGGCATTATCTCAGGTTATGTTGCCTTTGCTGCCAGCATTTGGGGCGCTAGTTACTTAGGCCCAGCACTAGGTGCTTTTGTTGGAGCCTTTGCTTTAGGTATTTACGGCAACTTGTTTTCAAGAATTATGAATTTACCGTCAAGTATTGTTAAAACATTAGGTATGGTTGTACTGGTTCCAGGAAGTAAGGTGTACATGGGGCTAAATATTGCTGTTTCAGGGCAAATGATTTTAGCAAACACTACCGATATAAATTCACAAGCATTTTTAATATTTATGTCGTTAGTTGCAGGGCTTATCTTTGCCAATGTTATTGTAACGCCGCGTAAATTGTTATAGCTGGGCACTATGTCAAAGGAAAACTATCACCACGGTGATTTACATCAAGCGTTACTTGAGGCAGCAAAAATAATGCTAACCGAAAACGGCGTTGACGCATTATCACTAAGAAAACTGGCTGAACGAGTCGGTGTTTCGCGAACAGCTGCGTATCATCACTTTGCCGATAAACACGCTCTTTTGTGTGATATCGCCGCCAGTGGTTTTCATTTGTGGCAAGAACAAATGAACCAAATTCAAGCAACATCTTATGCAAGTAAAAAAGCACAATATCGAGATTTTGTTTATCGATATTTGGCATTTGCCACACAAAACCCACACCTGTATAACTTAATGTTTGGTCAAGTGGTTTGGCAGGAGCAACAAGCGACAGAAGCTCTAAAAGCAGCTGCATTTCCCACCTTTGACAATCAGGTAAGCGTGGTAAAACAGTGGCAACAACAGGCGTTACTGCCTAAAAGTCACTCACCACTACGTTTATCACAGGTCATATGGGGCACTTTACATGGCATCGCCAAGCTGACTATTGATGGAATTTATACCGAACAATCAAGTATTGATGAAATGTGTGAATGTGCAATTGAAATGATGTTACAACAAGCAGTTGATTAGTCACTGTTAGGCATTGTTAAGTTGCAAACTTTCTTTCATAATCAAATAACTAACCATAGCTCTAATTTAATATGACTGGATCAGATTTAACTGACAAACTTGCTCAATTTAATGAGTTTTTTTCTATTGACGATGACTTTACTGTCAACGTAACCCTGTTAGATCCACAGCACATTGGCAGCTACCAAACATTTGTAGATTGCATACCTGCGCCTTTTAAAATGGCTTCTGAGATTGCAACAATTGATCAATCGGCATTAAAACCTATACAGGCACTTAGCGGAATTGCAGGCCAACTTGTTGATTACCTCAACTTTCAAGCTCAAAAAATTGACTTAATGATGAGTTATATCGTGCAGCAAGAAAATCAAAAAGAAAATAGGCATCAAGGCAAAAGCTTTGGTGGTGGTGGTTTTAGCTTTGAAAGCAACACTGAATTTTCAGTAGGTGACATGCTCGAAGCTAAAATATTTATCCCCGCAGATAACTGCGCTATTTTCTGTTACGGTGAAGTGATTACGGTCAATCACGCTGACTCCTCTTTACCAGAAGGTGACCTATTCACCTACCAAGTTATCTATCACTATATCCAAGATGAAGACCGTGATTTATTAGTGCGAGCCAGTTTGCACAAACAGTCAAAACAACTTAAAAAGTTGGCCGAGGAAAGGCGCCAACATAAAACTAATGATTAAGAGAAAATGCTAAAAGACAAAAAAAGCGCGATCCTAAACCCCAAGTTGTTTTTTTTGGGGGGGGGAGGCACTTGGATAGGATCATCTATTGGAATGTTACTAGATTTAAATCTTCCTGCAATGATGTTGACTATCATCATAGGCATGACAATTGGCATTGCTCTCGGTCGCCTAGAAGCAAATAAATCAAACGAAAACTAAAACCAAAGATGCGTCGTAACGCTTTCTAAATAACTTCAGGTTTGTATAAGAAATAGCGCTAAATCAAAGAAAACAATAAGTTAGCAGTCTCTTATTTTTCTAGGTTGATATTTTTGTCTGAATTCAAGGTGTTTTGCAGCAGGAATAGCTAGCTATTTCGCTTCAAAATAACGCAGAAGTCAGTAAAAATAGCACCTAGAAACGCATTGCTTATGCGAAGCTGAGGTTAAATACACACTCTATTTAAGGTTGAGTCAACATCTTCCGAAGTCGCCTTTTGACGCTCAGCGTGTTCTGCCACTTTATTCAATGCGCTATTAATATCTTGGCTTAAAGCTACAACGGCAGCCATATTATCGTTAATTGATGCCGTAGCATGTTGCTGTTGTTCAGTGCCACTAGCAATTTGGGAAGTGAGATTATTCACTTCATTAAAGACATCCGCCACTTTGTTTAATGCTGCAACCACATCTTCCGATTGCGCCAAGCTATCTTGAGTTAACGCTTGCCCTTTGCCAATTGCACTCACTGCATTATTCGACTTTTCTTGAAGGCCTTCTACCATAGATTGGATTTCAACCGTAGACTCTTGTGTACGATGCGCTAAAGCTCTAACTTCATCGGCCACTACTGCAAACCCCCTGCCTTGTTCACCTGCTCGTGCTGCCTCAATGGCAGCGTTTAAAGCGAGTAGATTAGTTTGATCCGCAATCCCTCTAATGACATCTAGCACAGAGCCTATTCTTGCGCATTCTTCTTGCAAAAGCGCCAAGTCGTTTGCCATTTCATTAACTTCTGAGGCAAACGCAGTGATAGTTTGCTGACTTGTACTAGAAGCTGTTTCCCCCTGACGTAAAATATCCACTACTTGGTGGGTTGTATCACTTACTTGTGCAGCACTCTGAGATAATGTTGCCGATGTTGATGCGATATCATCGATTGAATTTGCCATTTGAGTAATTTGTTCACTCGATTGATCAACAGCCAACACAGCATCACTTATTTGACTTGTAAGCGCTCCGGCACCACCTCGTAGTTGTTCAGACTCTTGTCGAATATCTGCTAATACTCTGCTTAATTCATCAATAAATTGACTCAGTTCATTAGTCACTTCTGCCAATTCATCTTGTTTATCATCTTTAAAATTTGAAGGAGGAGCTTTATCAATATCTGTCGCTAAACTTAAATACTGCTTTAAACTAACAAGCCTTTGAATTAGTTGGTGTTGATAAAAGAAAAAACAGCAGATAACTTGGAATAACAAGCTTGCTAAAACTAAGGTAATAGCACCCGTTTTAGACAACTGATCAACAAACACAGCAACCATTAATAGTACTAGCAAACCACTAGCCAAAAGTGGAATCATTAACTTGAAATGCAGCTTATTATTCATATCACGTCCAGTTTACTTTTGTTATATTTCACAGGGGCTTAAATTAACTTACAGGTAAATGTTAATTTTTGCGAATATTTTTTAAGCGTTGTACTGTAAAATTAACAAACATTAGAGCCATTTATATTTGTTATACATCAAAGTACGTACCCAGCTTTATTTATCTTTAAGTGGCTCGAAATTTAAAACAAGGAGAAAAGGACATTGGCTACCTATTTAATCATCGGGCTCGTCATTATTGTTATTGTCGGTGCTTTACTACACATTTTATCAACCGCGAAAAAGTTTAAGTTAGATGAGTCACAACTAAAAAAGATAAAACAACGAGAGCGTGAACAAAAAATTAAAGATCAGCAGTTTAAAAAGTAAATTTCACCGAGTTCATGACTATTATATGTTGTACGACGCTACACGCTTATTAAGTGTGTTTCTTAAGTTTATCGGTATATATACATCTAAAAGCCTTAGATAAATTCAGTTACAGTTTATTGAGCAATTATCCCCCACACAAATCGTTCAAAAAAGTAACGTTAACTGTACAAAAATCATTAAACCCCACATTATCAATAAGTTAAATTTTACTGTTTGGATACAAATTTTCAGACAAAACATCTCCAGCCTTTAACATTATTTCAATAATCCACGTCCGTAAACACATGTTTTAATTGCACTTTAAAGCCATACCTCCAGGTTTTTATATAAACTGGCCATTCGATATGTTTCATTTGTGAAACATTTCAGTATCCGCTGCACTCAATCCCTTACTTTTTATGCATACATAGAAATCAAATATATTTCAAAGTGTTTCAAACCACTTATGTTTACCCCTTAGCGTTATTGCACTTTTTTAGATGCTAGACCTACTATCAAACGAGCGTCTAAAAATACAGCAACGATTTTTAAACACGATCGATAAAAAGCTAGCGACGCTAAACAATAATCATAAATTTATAAAAATATTCAGGGAGAACACTATGAAAAAATCTAGTTACACTAAGATTTTTACCCGTTCATTAACTGCAATCGCTATATCCTCCGTAATCGGCATGTCTACGGCAAGCGCTGAAGATATTCGTGGTGTGATATCAATCACCAAAGGTGTTGCAGAAGGTATTACGGTAAAAGCGGTCAATGTTGATACAGGCACATCGCGAACAATAGAATTAGATGCTGATGGTAGCTACCGTTTAGCGAAATTACCTACAGGTAACTATGAAGTTACGGTTTCAAAAGGCAATCAGGTGTTAGCACTAGAAAAAGTGCGCTTATCACTGGGTGCAAATACCATCACTAACTTTGAAATTGAAGCACCTAATGATGATACGGAAGTCATCGAAGTGGTAGCTTCATCAGTTGCTACTTTAGATTTAACCTCTTCAGATTCAGGCTTAGTTATCGGTGAAGCAGAAATTGATCGCCTGCCCGTATCACGTACTTTAACTTCTGTTGCACTATTAGCACCTGGTGTTATCGGTGGTGACCAAGCGTTTGGTGCTAACACAGCATCTTTTGGTGGTTCGTCGGTCGCAGAGAACATATGTTACATCAATGGTATGGAAGTTACTAACACACGTAACGGCTTAGGTTGCGGGGAACTACCATTCGAATTTTATAAAGAATTCCAAGTAAAAACCGGCGGATATTCAGCTCGCTATGGGCGTGCAACAGGTGGTGCTATTAACGCGACAGCTAAAAAAGGTACTAATGAGTGGGAATTTGCTGTAACAGGTACATACACACCAGATGCTTGGCGCAGTGATAATGAGCAAATAGCCCGCGCTAATGGAGGTACCGGAACAATTTATCGTGACGATACGCTCAATGAACAAACAAACAAAGAAATGACTTTTTCAGTTGGTGGTCCAATCATCGAAGATAAGTTGTTCTTCTATGCGATTATCAACCCTAAAGATGATACCCGCACATTAACTTTCCAACCATCATTTTGGAATCACTACTTAGCAAACAGTCAATACATTAAGCGCGAAGCGTCTGGTAGCGATAATTTGTTCTGGGGTGCAACAGTAGATTGGGATATTAATGACAACCACCGTTTAAGCTATTTTGGTTATTCTAATCGAACTGACTCACTTGAAACCATCTATGCATACAATGCTAATTTAGGTAAAGAAGGTATTGGCGACGTTACTGGTACACAACTTCGTAGTCGTGGTGGTGAAACACACAGTATTAGTTATACAGGTTATATCACTGACGATTTAATTGTTACCGCAATGGCTGGCCGTATTGAAACTGAATATGAAACCAGTGCATCGAATATTGAATGTTCAACTGTTAACGATGGACGCACTAATCCGGCTAACCCTGCTGTAAGTTGTGGCCCTGGTGGTTCATTTGGTGAAAACAACGACACCAATACACAGTATGCGTTGGATTTAGAATACACCATTGGTAACCATACCATCACTGCTGGTTATGAAAAACAAGAACGTGATACAACAAGGTTCACGATACCAACTGGTCCTGGCGGCGGCCACTCATATACATACTACACAGTTCAACCAGGTGCTTCGATTCAGGGTACTGATGGCGTGTTATTCACTAATACCAGTGACCAACCACAAGACTACGTTCAAGATCGCGTATTTTCTAATGCTGAAAAAGGCGGCGGATTTACCAGTGATATTAAAGCTTACTTTATTGAGGATGTTTGGACAGTTTCTGACGACTTGACTCTAACTCTAGGCTTACGTGTTGATGATTTCACCAACACAGGGGTTACTGGTCGTGTCATCAGTTCATTTACTACAGACGTTGCTCCACGCTTGGGCTTCTCTTGGGATCCTACAGGAAATGGCGAAAGTAAATTGTTTGGTACTTTTGGTCAGTATTACTTGCCGATTGCTAATAACACAATTTACCGCGCCGCGTCAGGGGTTGACGATAGAACCACGCACTACACGTTTACTGGTATTGATGCTAACGGTGAGCCAATTGGTGCAACACCTGTCAACGGAACAATGGAAAACTCACAAGTAGTAAACTCAATTGCAACCTTCCCAGAAGAGAAAACGTTTGTATCGAATAATGCGGAGCCTTTCTCTAAAATTGAATATATTTTAGGCTACGAAACCACCTTAACTGACGAATATACCATGTTAGTTAAAGGTACATATCGCTACGTAGACTCAGCATTAGATGATTATTGTGGTGCATATTCCAACGCACACTGTTTAATGATCAACCCTGGTAAAGATGCTATTTTTTACGTAGACGCTGATGATGATGGCCTAGCTGATACCGACACCCCTGTAACCTACGACAACAAAACGACTGTTCGATTACCAAAAGGTGAGAATAAGTACTATGCGTTAGAAACAACATTGAATTACCGTGTTGATGACTTCGCTTGGACTGCAAGTTATACCTGGTCACACAGCTATGGAAACTTTGAAGGTGCTGTTAAATCAGATAATGGTCAGCAAGACGCTGGTATTACGACTGATTTTGACTTCCCAGCACTAATGGATGGTTCATACGGTAATCTGCCAAATGATAGACGTCATGTATTTAAATTCTTTGGTAGTTACAATCTAACCGAAAACTTTGTTGTTGGTTGGAACTCAACATTAGCTAGTGGTCGTCCACGCTCTGTTGTTGGTGGTAGCTATTGGAGTGATGATCCAGACTTATATGGCAGCTATGGTGATACTTACTACGTAACACAAGATGATGGCACGATTACTTACCACCCTAGAGGTAGTAATGGCACAACGCCATGGACCTTTAAGTTGGATCTATCGGCAAGTTACTCGTTTGAATTCAAAGGTGTTGACATGAAAGCATCATTGGATATCTTCAACGTGTTAGATAGCAGCCAACCAACAAGTTATGTAGATAACTATGAAGCATTCTGGACCGCAGGTTCTCGCAACCAGTTCTACAATGCACCACTAGCATGGCAAACGCCACGTTATGCGACACTTAACCTAGAAGCTCGCTTTTAGGTTAGATAATTAATCAATCAAAAGCCGCTAACATATTTAGCGGCTTTTTCATTTGATAAGCAGTATTAAGAGCGGTAAATGGTTTGAATAATATGAAAGCCAAATCGGGTTTTTACTGGACCATGAAATTTCAAGACTTCCTTTTTAAATACCACATCATCAAATGCCTTAACCATTTGACCACGTCGAAACTCCCCTAAATCACCACCTTTTTTACCCGACGGACACGTTGAAAACTTTTTAGCAAGCTGGCCAAAATCAGCACCATTGTGCAGCTTTTCAATAAGTTCTTTAGCCTGCTTTTCCGTTTTTACTAAAATATGTCGAGCACATGCTGTAGACATGCCTAAACTCCAATAAACGAGGTCAAGTAGCCATTATAGCGGTTTAACAAAGCAATTCGCAGTAAAACATTTACTTATCATTTCTAAGGCGGCTACAATGCGTTACTTTTTCATCATAATCCAATACCCCATGTCATATATTGAACAGCTATTTGAAAATAATCGCAATTGGGCAGATAAAATTAATCAAGAAGATCCTACGTTTTTTGATACCCTTTCCAAACAACAATCTCCCGAATATTTATGGATAGGCTGCTCAGACTCAAGAGTCCCAGCAAACCAGTTACTAGGGTTAATGCCCGGTGAGATATTTGTTCATCGCAATATTGCAAACCAAGTAGTACATACCGATATCAACTGCTTATCGGTAATACAGTTTGCCGTGGAGTACTTAAAAGTTAAGCACATTATTGTGTGTGGGCATTACGGCTGTGGTGGTGTTCAAGCTTCATTAGATGATAAAAGTTATGGATTAATGGACAATTGGCTCAGGCATTTAGAAGACGTTCAACGTATGCATATGGAAGAGCTAAATGCGGTGTCAGATCCGCAACAGAAATGGGACTTGTTATGTGAACTGAATGTTGTTGAACAAGTTGCTAATGTAAGTAAAACTACAGCGGTAATTGACGCATGGAAAAGAAATCAAGAACTTACTGTTCATGGATTGGTTTACAAACTAACGGATGGGTTACTACGAAATTTAAACGTAACTGTATCAAATGAAACTTATCAAAGTGACACCCTCAAATTCCACACAAAAAGCAGCAGTAAATAATCCTAAATATTCCCATTAAAAAGCCGGCAATATGCCGGCTTAAAAACTAATATGGTTGTAGCTTACAAGACGCCACGTTCCATTTGGTTAAGTTCAATTGACTTAAACAGTGCAGTAAAGTTACCTTCACCAAATCCTTTATCGTCTACACGCTGGATCATCTCGATAAAGATAGGGCCAAAAATGTTCTTAGTGAAGATTTGCAACAAGTAAGAATTTTCTTTTTGACTATCTACCAAAATTTGGTGCTCTTTAATACGCTCTTTGTCTTCTTTAACCCATGGAATACGGTCAAAAACGTCATCATAGTACTCTGGCACAATGTTTAATGTATCGATAATCGATTTATCGATTTTATCCAAAGAACCAACTAAGTCATCAGTGATGAATGCTAAATGTTGTACACCAGGACCATTATACTCGTCTAAGTACTCATCAATCTGGTTATTATTAGTGCCTTTACCTTCGTTGATTGGAATAGAAAAGTTTCCACACGGAGATTGTAGGGCATATGAAACAAGCGCTGTTTTTTCACCTTTGATATCAAAGTAACGTACTTCAGTAAAACCAAATACATCTTTGTAAAAGTTAGCCCAGTGCTCCATTGTGCCTTGGTAAACGTTATTAGTTAGATGATCTACAGCCTTGAAGCCTTTGTCTTCAACAATTACTGGCTCAGCTAAATCTTCAAAGTCATCTTGATAGATATTACCCGCTGCGCCAAACTTGTCGATAAAATAAATCAAACTATCGCCAATGCCATAAATAGCAGGGTAAGGTAATTTGTTTTCTTCTTGCTGTGCAGATTTTGCACCACGAGCAATCGCTTGTTCAAAAGCAAAAGCTGCGTCTTCTACACGCCAACCCATTGAGCAAATCGCTGGACCATGAGATTTAGCAAACTCACGTGAAAAACCTTTTTGCTCATTGTTTAATAAAAAGTGAATATCGTTTTGATTAAAGTAAACAATGTCACGTCCTTTAAACTTTTTAGTTTTAGAAAAGCCAAAGCCATAAAAAGCTTTTTCCATGAAATCCGAATCAGGAGTTGCATATTCGGTAAACTCAATACCGCATAGTTTAAGAGGGTTAGTCACTTCAGTCATTGTTTTATCTCTCCAACAGTTATGCTCCTATTATTACCAGCTAACGGTTGCGGGAAAAGCATTGCCGATCAGTGAAATTAAAATCAGGCGTAAATCAAAATGTACGTCACTTTTGATTATTAATTATTACACTCAAATACAGGCCATACACTGCATAGCGCCGGCCTGTAAACTTTTGGATACACATAAGAATTAAGCGTGAATTAAAGCCATTATTTGCTTAATTAACACCGACATTATAGGAAAAAAAAAGCGCCTTAACGGCGCTTTATTTTTAAGAAACTCTTGGTGACTTTCTTGGTTTGTCACTTCGACGTTTTGGCTTGTCATTAATCACAGGAGCACCTGCGACTGAAATTTCCAACGCCTGACGACGAACGCGAACACGTTTCAATTGACTAAACACTTTGTCAGGCATACCTTTCGGTAGCTGAACTAAGCTGTGTCTATCGTGTAAGTTGATTTGACCAATGTAACTGCTGTCTAATGCAATTTCATTTGCAATAGCACCAACAATGTCACCTGGCTTAGCGCCATGCTCTTTACCAACTTCTAAACGATAAGTTTCCCAATCAACATCGCTACGTAAAGATTTAGCTTTACGAGGTGCTCTTTCTTTACCAGCTCTATTCTCACGACTTCTATCATCTCTTCGACGACCTTGATCACGGTCACGGCTTTCACGATTTTCACGACGTGGACGTGGATCTTCTTTTGGTCTCAGAGGTTGCTTTAACTGGTTGTTATACAACAAGGCTGCAGCAAGATCTGTCATTGACAATTCACTTTCGTTTGCCATTGACTCTAAAATCTCACGCATCTCAGATAAATCGTGTTCTGCCACTAATTTAGCCAAAGCATTTTTTGTGCGTTCAATACGCGTTTCACCTATGGCTTGAATTGTTGGTAATTCAAACACTCCAATTACGCCAGAAGTTAATCGCTCATATTGACGCAATAAATACATCTCTCTTGGACGTACAAAAGAAATAGCAGTACCTGTGCGACCTGCTCTACCTGTTCGACCAATACGATGTACATATGATTCATTATCACCTGGTAAGTCATAGTTGATAACTAATGAAATTCTTGGAATGTCTAAACCACGTGCAACAACATCTGTTGCAATTAAAATAGATGCTTTACCCGATTTAATTTGATCAACTGCACGCTCACGTTGCGCCTGGTTCATGTCACCATTTAACGCAAGTGCGGGGTAACCTGAACGCTCAAGTTTTTCAGCGACTTCTACCGTATCACTACGTGTACGAACAAAAATGATCATCGCATCATAATCTTGTGTTTCAGCGATACGCTCTAATGCTGTTACTTTATTGATGCCACTTACTTTCCAAGCAAGTTGCTCAATATTAGCTTTTTCTTGTTTAACTGCAGCAATTTTTACATGAACAGGATCTTTTAAAAATCTATTGGCTACTTTTCTAATCTGGCTTGGCATAGTTGCAGAAAATAGCGCCATTTGAGTCGATTCTGGTAAATGTTCTAAAATCCATTCAATGTCTTCTAAAAAGCCCATGTTTAACATTTCATCGGCTTCATCTAACACACAAACAGAAACGTCTTGAAGCTTTAAGCTTTTACGACGTAAGTGATCCATTAAACGCCCAGGTGTACCAACAACAACTTGCGCACCGCGCTCTAGCTGTTGGAATTGTGGGCCATATGATTGACCACCATATAAAGTAGCAACACGCAAACCTCGAATATTTTTAGCAAAAGCTTCGATAGCTTCTGCTACCTGAATTGCTAATTCACGCGTAGGTGCTAATACAAGCATTTGCGGTTTACGTAATTGAACGTCGATTTTAGTTAATGCAGGTAAACTGAATGCCGCTGTTTTACCAGTACCGGTTTGTGCCTCACCTAACACGTCATAACCTTCAAGTAATGAAGGAATAGTTTTCGCTTGAATAGGAGTTGCTTGTGTAAAACCAAGTTCAGTAACAGCAGAAAGGATATTTTCAGGCAAGCCGAGGCTAGCAAAGCCGGTTTCGGCATTGTCAATATTTAACATAAATTGTCTTCCCAAGGTAAAGCGAGATATAGCTAACTGCGCTTTACGTGATATTAAGAGGAAATCACCAGGAAGACTCATCACAGGATCTGATGTTTTTATATACTGCAAACATCAGCTAAGTCTATTGGGATCGCCCCACTCGTTTCGTGTTAAAGGACTACCTTTAACAGTGAGGCGCGCATTATACAGAGGTTCAGTGAATATACAAGTTTTAATGCATATTTTTTAAACACGAGGGCAATTTAGCTGTCAATTTCAAACCCAGCTTTAACGTTTTTAACAGATAAACCACCTGAGCCAGACTCAACAATAGTTAAAGAGCCGACATTATCAATGACAATGCCACCAGAACCATCATCTACTTTTACATGACCTGTAACTTGTTTTACTGTTAGCGAGCCTGAGCCGTCTTCTATTTCAGCATTTCCCGCGACTTGCTCAAGTAAAATACTGCCTGAGCCATCATTTATTTGCACATCACCATTGACGTCTTGAACATTGATTGAACCTGAACCATCGTCAATCTTTAAATTACCTTTAACATTGTTAATTGCAATACCACCAGAGCCATCCTTTATCTTGGTATCACCGACAATATTATCAATTGTTAATGCACCTGAGCCATCTTCAATATCAAGCATCATGCTTTGTGGCACCTGAACTGTTAAATCTATTTTTGGAGATTGGCCATTCCAAATACCACTAGTGTTGCCATTTTTCGCAACCAATTTAGCGCTATCACCTTGTTTAACAAGTGTCAGTTGATAATCATCACGGGCCTTTTTATCAGTATAAATATCAGCAGTTACTTGAATCGTGTCTAGCCCTTCAACGCCTTTAATTTTTAAAAAGCCAGCACCAGCTTCAACATTTAACGCAGTCAAATCACTTGCCTGTATATCTAACGTTTTTTGCTGATGAAAATCAGCTTTGGAAGGAGTTCCAGCAATAACCACGCAACCTGACACTGTGGTCACTACACTTAATGCAATTAAAGACTTTAATAAATTCATATGGCTTCCTAATTTAGTTTTTATAAGTTTCCCAAACTACAGCAATGTTCAAACCAACTATCAAAAACATTATTTTTCAACAACTTAATTATTAATATAAATTTTAACTAACTAAATAAACCAATTTATTCGTCAATTTGCTAAAAAATTGGCGAATACGTCGGGGTAAAGACCAAACACTAAGGTTGTTACAACAATAAACATTGAGAAAATTCTTTGCCCGGCACTTGTTACTAACGTTGAAGGTTGTTGTACTTCATCATCTTTAAACAAAGCAAATATTAATGGCATGTAGTAACCTAAAGCGATTCCACTCCCCACAATTAGTGCACTTAACATCCACCATAACTGCCCATGACTTGCCGAGATTATTAAATAAAATTTACCAATAAAGCCTGCAGTTAATGGGATACCAGCCAGTCCTAACACAGATACCAGCACAACGATTCCTTGGCTAGGGTTACGCCAAATCAAACCACGCCAATGACATAAATGAATATCCGGTTCGTTTTTGTTTTGTTTTTCTTGCCAACATAACACTGAAAAAAGACCTGCATTGGCCAACAAATAGGCAAATAAATAATACGAGGCACTGTATTGGATCATGGAGTGATGTTGCTTGCCCAAGACCATAAGCAATACTACAAGATAGCCCATATGTGCAATCGACGAATAAGCCAATAAACGTTTTATTGATTGTTGACCAAGGGCTAAGCAATTTCCCACTATCATTGACGCAATACTAATAAACATCATTGCCAACAAGATTTTTTCACCAGCAAGTAAATTTATTAAATTAGAATCGACAAGACATTTATAAAGCGCAACAAACATCGCAGTTTTTGACACGCTAGCCAATATAAAAGTTACAGCACTACTTGCGCCTTGATATACATCGGGAGTCCAATAATGAAAAGGGACCAGTGATAATTTAAATGCAATACCAGAAAATAACAGTAAAACTCCTAGCTGCATGATCATGTTTTGAATATCAGTTACACCAGCCAAACTAAAATTTAATGTTCCTGTTTGGCTGTAAATAAATGCGATGCCTAGCAACATAAAACTTGAGGCACTCGCGCTTAAAATTAAATATTTAAAACTCGCTTCTACACTGTGCTGCCTATTTCGAAAGTAGCCCGTTAAGCCGACCAGCGAAATACTTAACAGTTCAAACCCTAAAAACAAACTCGCATAGTGCTGACTAGTGACTAATACCCCTGCCCCTAGTAGTGTCAGTAACAGTAATATATAAAATTCATCGTGCACTTCAGTGCCAGTTTCTAACTCTCCCATAGCTAAAAGGGTGGCAATAGCGCCAGCTATTAGCACTAATATCCACATGGTTTTAGCAAACAAATCCACTTTAACAAGTTGAGTTAGCTCGATACTAGGTATAGGGAAAATGTACAAGGTTGCCAAAATCGCTAGGGTAATAACCGCTAGAGAAAAATAACCAATGAGGCGGTGGCTTCTGCGCCAAGCAATCGTAAGCATCCCAAATATAATGCCGGTTGCAACAATAAGCTGTGGGGTAAAAGCGAGCCAAGCAGTGACATCCATTTAAACACCTCCAACAAAACCGAGGTTCAACAATATATTTGGCCACAAGCCAAGAACAACCAGTAACAATATCAAGGGCAATAGAATCAGCCACTCTCGCACAGTTAAATCACTAATCACATGAGTCGAAGGCCCATGAAATGTAGATTGAAACAGCCGTATACCATAAACAGCCGAGCCAATAATTGCCATCGCTGCAGCCGTAGCATGTATTGGATATTTACTAAATACCCCAACAAGACTATAAAATTCGCCAATAAAATTAGCAAAACCCGGTAAACCTGTTGCAGCTGCCACTAACATCAGAGAAAGCCCCGCAAAAAAAGGAGCGCTTTGCCAAAAGCCTCCCATATTGTTGAGTTGACGAGAGTGAATTCGCTGGTAAATCATCCCTGCTAAACAAAATAGTGCCGCACTACTTAATCCGTGGGCAATCATAGTAATGATGGCTCCTTGATAAGCGTTAACGTTAAAAGCAAATATTGCCATCATCACAAAGCCCATGTGACTGATACTGCTATAGGCAACTAATCGTTTAAAGTCTTGCTGAGCAAAGGCGAGTTTCGCCCCATACAAAACACTAATTGCGCCAAGTGTCATCGCCACGTAAGCAAAACTTTTTGCCGCATCTGGAAACAATTGAATGACAAAACGGATCAGGCCATAAGCACCGGTTTTTAATAAAATGCCAGCTAACAATACACTGCCTGCTGTGGGTGCTTGAGTGTGCGCGTCAGGTAGCCAAGAGTGAACTGGCACTGAGGGTAATTTGACGGCAAAGGCAATAAAAAAGCCCAGCATAATATAAAACATCCAAGCGTTTGGTTTGGCCATTTGCTGCCAATCAAACCAAGACCAACTTAAATGCCCTACTTGGTTTTTATAAAGAATTGCCATAGTGACAATTGCCACTAACATGCAAAGGCTACTTAACTGGGTAAATATAAAAAACTTAATTGCGGCAAAACGCCGGTTTTCGTGCCCCCAAATCGCGATAAGTGCGGTAATGGGTAGTAACATTACTTCCCAGAAAAAGAAAAATAAAAAAACGTCTGTGGCAAGAAAGACACCGACAGTGCCAGCTACTGCCAAAAGTAAGTTGAAATAATAAAAGCCAAGGTTTTCATTTATTTCCCGCCAGGAAATGAGTACAGCGATAAAGCCAAGTAATAAGGTCAAAGCGATCAGCGTGAGGCTAAGATAATCAACAGCCAGTAAAAAGAAAATGTTTAAGCTGCTTATCCACATATGTTTGTCTGTCACGACCAAACGAGTCAGCGAATTATCGATGCTTAAACAAAACACTAATAGATAAATTGCAGCACCAAGCAAAGTAAAAAAAGCGATCCAGGGGGCGCTACCTTTTTTTGTTCTATCCCCCTGCCACGCAGCCATAGCCCCAACAAACATAATTAAAAGAAGTGGTAGCATCGTCATAACAACCACCCAGCAGTGAGTAACACAAAACCAAGAGCAAAAGCAGAGGCATACCAGCGCAAATGTCCGTTTTGGCTTGATTGCCATACTTCTTTAAATAGATGAGTGTACCAAGCTAACAACATCACAGCGCCGTCAATGATATCTTTGCGATTTAACTGACTTAGCCGAATATAGGGTGTCACTAATAAGACCTGGTAAAGCCTATCGATACCTAACCCGCGATGACAAAATAGGTAAAATGTTTTCTCATTTAAATTTTTACCTGATTGGCTAATTTGCTGTTTATCGCCCTGCCTAAAGCCAGAGAAATAAAACCAGGAAAACAATAGCCCGATAAATGGCGTTACGATGGCAATAACGTGTAGCCAAGCAGGATCATTTGTCGTTTTTGTAATTTCGGCGCTAAACCAAGGCGTTAAATCAGCATAAAACCAGCTTCCTATTAACGACAACATTGCCAAGGTAAATAAAGCGACCTTGAAAGCGATGTGCATTGTTGGCTCTAGGTTTACCGTATTTCTTGCCGTCCCCAAGCACACTAAAAAAAACAGTCGACAGCTATAAATACTGGTAATGAACGCCCCGATTATGGCAGCCCACCAAAAAACGGGGCCCGCTGTTGGTGAAGACCAAAGCTCGGCAATTATTGCTTCTTTTGAAAAAAAGCCCGAAGTGCCAGGAAGGGCAATCAAACACACAAGCCCAATGGTCAATAATATGGATTCAACGGGTAAACGCTTAAACATGCCGCCCATGCGATAGATATTTTGCTCATGGTGCAATGCCCAAATAATGCTGCCTGCAGTTAAAAACAGTAAAGCTTTGAAAAAAGCGTGGGTCATTAAATGAAAAATACCTGCGCTCCATGCACCAGCCCCAAGTGCCAGCATCATATAGCCTATTTGGCTCATGGTTGAATATGCTAGTACGCGTTTAATATCGTATTGAAATAATGCGGCAATTCCAGCAAGTAATAAGGTCAACGCGCCTATCATAGCGACAATTGTCATTACCTCTGGCGCTAAAATAAAAACATCATGTAAGCGAGCAATAAGATATACACCGGCTGTCACCATAGTGGCAGCATGGATCAGTGCACTGACAGGTGTTGGACCCGCCATGGCATCAGGCAGCCAAGTGTGTAATGGCAATTGCGCTGATTTACCGACGGCTCCACCGAGTAACAATAATGCGATCCAAAAAACGGTATTGTCACCCGTTTGCCAAGTTTGAATGGCTAACTGATTAACACTTTCGATGTTTAAAGAACCTAAACTGTTAAAAAGCCAAAATAAACCTATCGCCATTGAAGTATCGCCAATGCGGGTAACGATAAACGCCTTGCGCGCAGCAGCGACATTTTCTTTTGACTGATACCAAAAACCAATCAATAAAAAGCTACAAAGTCCTACACCTTCCCAGCCTAAATATAAAAGCACTAAGTTATCAGCTAACACTAAAATTAACATGGCGACGATAAATAGGTTCATAAACGCCATAAACCGATGAAAATTATCATCTGTTTTCATGTAGGCAGCGGCATATAAATGGATCAAGAAGCCAACACCACTGACCACAGCACACATCACCGCAGACAGTGCATCAAAGTTAAAGGCAACATTTACCGGCACTTCACCATTGCCGTAAAGTGAAAACCAAGACCATAACGTTACTTGGATTGCACCTTGTTCTTGTATAGCTAATTGCGACATCAAGATGGCAGTAGAAATTGCAGAAGCTAAAACACTAGTAACACTTAACACCGACGCCAAGAACCATGGCAAACGTTTACCTAAGGTTAGCAATGCCATTGCACTTATTAGAGGGTAGAAAGGTAAAAGTGCCAAGATCATTAGCTCACCCCTTTAACCGACTTAGCACGTCAACATCTAAGGTTTGGTGTTTGTTTTGCAAACAAATGAGTAACGCCAAACCCACTGCAACTTCAGCAGCAGCCAAAGTTAATATCAAAATAAACATCACTTGGCCGTCAGCTTGTTGCCATGTCGCGCCAGCCCCAATAAAAGCAACGCCTGTGGCGTTTAACATCACTTCTAAGCTCATCAACATAAACAAAGCGTTTTTGCGGACAATGACACCTACAAAGCCAATACCAAAAAGCGTGCTGGCTAAGATTAATACATGCATCAGTGGGATAGTCGTCATAAATCACCACCTTGCTCACGTGGTTTTGCAAAATGAAATCCGGCAATTAAGCCTGCAAGCAATAAAAACGAGGCAATCTCTACCGCCAACAAATAAGGGCCATAAAGTAAAATTCCCACTTGTTTTGAGTCAACAACCGTCGCCGATAATTGTGCTTGAATTCCATCATGTTGTAAGACATAGACAAGTTCAGCTAATAAACACAGCGCCAGCACACAAGGCCCAAGCCAAACACTAAAGCCAGTATTTTTTGGCGCGAGTCGCGTTTCATCTTGACGTAAACCAAACAACATAATGGCAAAAACAAATAACACCAAAATAGCGCCAGCATAAACAATCACTTCAAGACCAGCAGCAAACGGTGCTCCCATAAGGTAAAAGCACACCGCCACGGCAACCAGTGAAATAACCAGATAAAGCAGAGCATGAACTGTATTATTGCGTGTTACGACTTTAATACTGGCAACGATGGCGATCAGCGCAGCTAAATAAAATAAAATCACCAAAGGATTAGCGTTCATGGCATGAGTCCTTTTACATCCACTGGTGGCTTTTCCTTAGCTCCCTGCCCTTTGCCTTTTTTAGCAATAGCAATGCCCGAATGTTGATAAAAACTATAATCTGGGTATTTGCCGACACCATCTATTAATAAGTGTTCTTTTTCATAAACTAGGTTTTGCCTATCATATTCAGCGAGTTCAACATCAGGCGTTAATTGAATGGCATAAGTTGGGCAGGCTTCTTCACAAAAGCCACATAAAATACAGCGGGAAAAGTTTATACGGAAAAACTCTGCACGTTTACGGCCGTCATCATCAATTGTTTGTTGCAGCGCAATACAGTCAACAGGGCAAGCAACGGCACATAAATTACAAGCGACACAGCGCTCTTGGCCATCAGGCTCTCGGGTCAGGACTATGCGACCACGATAACGAGGCGCTAAATAGGGCTTTTTCTCTGGATACTCAACGGTATCAGCCTTAGTAAAGGTATGTTTTAACACTAACCAGATAGTGCGTAATTGACTCCACATTACAACACCTCCAATAACGATAATAATGCGGTAACTAACAAATTTAATAACGCCAGCGGTAACATCACTTTCCAGCCAAATCCCAACAACTGATCAAACCTTGGCCTAGGTAAAGCCGTTCTTAACAAAATGAAAAAGACGACAAAAAAGCTCACTTTTAAGACAAACCACATAAAGGGCGGTAGCCAATTATCAAGCGGCTCAGGCATTAACCAGCCACCAAAAAATAACACCACTGACATACAAGAAATGAGCGTGACACCTAAATATTCTCCCAGAAAAAACAGGGCAAATTTAAGGCCTGAATACTCGGTATGAAAACCTGCTGTTAACTCGGTTTCAGCTTCGGGTAAATCAAATGGCAAACGATGGCTTTCAGCAATGCCAGCAATAAAAAACACGACAAAACCAACAAATTGTGACTGGATAAACCAACCGTGCTGCTGGGCAAGAACAATTTCAGTTAGATTAAAACTACCAGCTAATAACACCACGCCCATTAACGACAAGCCCATAAACACTTCATAACTCACCGTTTGCGCCGCTGCTCGCATACCGCCAAGTAAGGCATATTTGGAATTAGAGGCCCAGCCTGCAAGCACAACGGAATAAACAGCCAACGACGCCATGGCTAAAAAGAAAAGTAAGCCAATGTTTAAATCCGCAATTAAAATATCGGGGGAAAATGGCAGCACAGCAAAGCTCATTAACACGCACACAGCTCCAATAACAGGCGCTAACACAAACACTAATTTATCGGCAAATGGTGGAACCCAGTCTTCTTTACCAAGGATTTTTAATAGGTCCGCAAACGATTGCAAAACCCCAAAAGGTCCAACACGATTTGGCCCAAGTCTGTCTTGCCAAATACCAATAAGCCTGCGCTCTACCCACACTAACATCGCGGCAATTGGAATGAGCAGTGCCAACATAATGGTGATTTGTATTAACTTGATCACATTATCAGGCATCGTCTAAGCCTCCCGCGACAAGGCGAATAGGAATGTACTGATCTTTTTGCTTTAACCTTACAAGTGTTGCTTGTTTTTCGGCTAATGCCGCCTGGTACTGATCTTCTTTTGCTGTTAAATATTTATCTATAGCTGATGTTGACGCGATCGAGGCACTGTTTAATTCCGCGGTGCCTGCGCAATACTCGTCGAGTTTTAACGCCATGTGCAAACCACTAAATCTAGGTTCAATGATAACTTTTGCCATGATGCTTTTGCGTTCAACATTAAAGTCAATATCCAGTTCAAGCCAAGTACCTTGCTGCCAATGTTCTCGTTGTGCCCATTCATTGGAAACCAATAACTGATTGCCTTGATGTAACAACTGAAATTCTGGAATACACTGGCTTTGATACTGTTGGCAATACCACGCAAGCATGATTGGCAATTGACGCTCAGCAGTATGTTGATGGCTGTTTTCGAAAAGCTCAGGGTTATAGTCAATTGTCACTTGTTTTACGTCTTTTTTATGAATTAACTCATCATTCACTTGTCGCTGATATTTACTAATGGCTTGATTTGAGTTCCAACCTGGTGACCAAACATAAGGCATATTGGCATCTAATGAGGCTTTGCCCCCTTCCATAGAAAATCGATAACCATCATCATTGCTTTGTGTGACTTTAGGTTCATGAACTGATTGATTGGCGGATTTTGCCGTTCTTCCACTGACTCTTGGTGTTTCTCTTGCGATATTTTTTGCTAGCTCTTCAGTCGAAATAGACCAGTTATCAATATCAGTGGCCAATTGCTCATGCAGTTGATGAAAATCCTTAATGCCTTGCCATTTACTTTTTGATGAAGTAACCGCTTCAGCCAGTAACACTAACCACTGCCAGTTTTCTTGGACAGGGCGTTGTGTGGGTAATGCAGGAAAATAATGTTGAATCACACCTTGATAATTCACCAAATGACCATGGCTTTCACTTATCGGTGCACAAGGTAAAACTACATCTGCAATGTGACTCAGTTCAGAATGACAATGATCGATCACCAGCAACTTTTTACCGCTGTGTTTTAGCGCGTCTCGATCGGCTTCAGTTAAACAATTCAGTTCATTTTCTAAAACAACTACCCCAGCAATGTCAGGGTTAGTTATCGCTAAATGCCACGCTTGCTGCACTGTTAACGTCTTACCATCCAATAAGGTTAGCTGCCCTAACGTATTGGCATCGGGCGGCACAATGACAAAGCGCGAATTGGCATTAAGCGCTATTAAAAATTCAATGCAAGCTAATGTATGGGTGAAGGCTTTAATGTTTTGATGCTGCCAGCCACAAATAAACACAGGAGATTTTGCATGTTGCCACGCGTGAATAAATGCTTTGATAAATGTGCAATAGTGATGAGCTGTCACATCTTGCTCAATCAACTGGTGCAGCACCTCAGTGATCATCAAATGAGAGCCAAGCAATAATTGTTCGGCTTCTTGATCTAATTTTGACGGTTGGCTAGATAAAATAAAAAGAGGCGACTTTTTCTCGCCGGCAATAGTGCGCACCGCGCTGTCTTGCCATTGAGGAATGCCCATGGACTCAGCTTTTTTGATGCCTTTATTGCGTAGTGCCTGTCTGACTGACAACGCCATTCTTGGCGCTGTTTGACTAATATCTTCATCGACTATAAAAACACAATCAGCCTGTTCAATTTGATGCAAGTTAACACTTTTATTCGCATCAAAATAATGTGCGTGATATTTCGCTAATTCAAAGGCTTTGTTACTAAATCCTGCACTAAACTGTTCATTGCCAACTAACTGTTTAAGTAAGGCATTTGCCTCTAAACTTGACCGAGAAGAACCTATACCAATCAGCGATTGTCCATTCATCCAAGCGAGGCTTTTTAGTACATCTGTGCGGCTTATTCCCGTGGGCAAAGATGCTGCTATGCCTTTAGTTTCTGTCATTCGGTTTTGTTGATTAACATGGGCAATGCCATAACGGCCATGATCACATAGAAAATAGCCGTTAATATCATGCTTATAACGATTGACCACGCGGCGAACACTGCCATAACGTTCACCTATACTGGTATTACAACCTACCGAACACAAATGACATACAGACGGTGCAGATTGCAAATCCCATTTTCGCGCATAGTGTTCTGAAAACAACTTGTTGGTAAATACCCCTGTTGGACACACTTCCACCAAGTTGCCACTAAATTCACTTTCAAGCTGTCCATCCTCATGTCGGCCAAAATACACTTGGTTTTTTGAGCCAAAGACACCAAAATCTTGCCCGCCCGCGTAATCATGATAAAAACGCACGCAGCGATAACACGTTATACAGCGATTCATTTCATGACCAACAAATTGACCTAAATCTTGGTTTACAAAGGTACGTTTTTCACCACTATATTGGCGTTTGGTATGCCCAGTCATGACTGTCATATCTTGCAGATGACATTCACCTCCTTCAGCACAAACAGGGCAATCATGAGGATGATTGGTCATCATGGCAGCAATCACTTGTTCGCGAAACTCACTTGCCGCTAGATCTTTAATGGAAATGCGCATGCCATCAAATACTGGCGTGGTACAAGCCATGGCTAAACGACCACGGGTATCATTTTCATCTTGAAACAAGGTAACAGCACATTGACGACATGCACCAACAGAGCCCATTGCAGGGTGCCAGCAAAAATAAGGCAAATCGAACTTGTTAGATAATACACCGGCCAATAAATTATCATTGGCATTCACTAACACTGGCACATTATCAATGTAGATGGTTAATTGATTGTCAGCCATGGCGTTCTCCATGGTGATAGGGGCAATGATGCAATTCAATGTGTTGAACAAAGTCATCATTAAAATAATTGAGTGCACTTCTAAGTGGTTCAACCGCACCAGGCGCTAATGCACAATGTGTTTTACCAATCCACATAAAGTCACATAAACGATACAGTTCATCAATATCAGCTAACTGCCCCTTGCCTTGCTCGATTTTTTCTAAAAGCTGAACCGCCCATGGCGTACCGTCTCGACACGGTGTACACCAACCACACGACTCCTGAGCAAAAAAGCGCAATAAATTTAGCACCATAGCCACAGGGCATTGTTTATCGTCTAAAACAATCAGCCCGCCAGTGCCTAAGCGACTACCAGCTTTAGCAACATGGTCATAATCCATAGGCACATCCAAATGTTGAGGTAATAAAAAGTCGGTTGATGCACCACCGGGTAATAAACCTTTTAACTTTAATCCTGATTGCATTCCACCAGCACAGTCATTTAGCACCTTGCCAATGGGGGCCCCCATAGGTAATTCCCACAGCCCTGGCTTAGCAACGCGGCCGCAAGCCCCATAAATTTTTGTGCCAGCATCACTTTCGGGCGCATGGCTTTGATACCACTCAATACCATGCCTGAAAATATGTGGTAAATTGCATAATGTTTCGACATTGTTGACTATGGTTGGTTGGCCAAAAAGCCCAGCCACTTGCGGAAATGGTGGTTTAGCCCGAGGGTTAGCGCGCTTACCTTCAAGCGCGTTAATTAATGCAGTTTCTTCACCGCAGATGTATCGCCCAGCACTGGTGTGTAAATGCAGTTCAAAATTAAACCCTGTACCTTGAATATTATCTCCCAGCCAATTGGCGGTTTTGGCTTCGTTTAATGCATGAGTGATTCGCTGCGCTGCTAAATGGTATTCACCTCGCAAAAAGATGTAGCCTTTATTGGCACCAATAGCATAAGCCGCGATAACCATAGCCTCAATGAGTTGATGAGGAACTCCTTCTAACAATAACCGGTCTTTAAATGTTCCTGGTTCCATTTCATCTGCATTACAAACAAGGTAGGTGTTTTCATTTTCTGTTTTTGTTGCCTTTCGAGGTACAAAACTCCACTTCATCCCCGTGGGAAACCCAGCTCCGCCCCGCCCTTTTAAACCTGAGGCTTTAACTTGCTCAACCGCTTGTTCAGGACTAAATTGTGTTAACGCAATACGAGCGCCTTGATAACCGCCATCGTCACAATAAGCCGAGAGTGTTTTAGGTGATGTTAAGTTCACTTGGTAAGTTAGTGGATGAGAAAGCGCGGTCATTGCTTGCTCCCCTCTTGTTCACCTAAGTTTTCCCCTTGAACACTATTAAGAAGGTCAATGACGCTTGTTGAAGTCAAATTGCCATGATGCTCTTTGCCTATCATTAGAACGGGCGCTTTATCACAGCCCCCTAAACATGCATTTGATAACAAGGTAAAGTTGCCATCAGCAGTAGTTTCACCGTAATCGATTTGCAAATGCTGCTTAATTGCGCGCAACACCTCGTCATAACCACATAAATGACATGCCACACTATTGCAGACATGAATGACGTGTTTTCCCACGGGCTGGCGATAAATCAAATTATAAAACGTGGCGACCCCTTCAAGATCAGCAACAGGAATTTGTAAATAATCTGCAATCGCCTTTAACGATTGATCACTTATCCAACCGCGATGACGCTGAACTATTTTTAACGCTTCAATACTAGCGGCTTGCCGTGTCTCCAATAGCGTCAATTCATGGTCAATTTCCTCGTATTCTGCCGCTGACAGAGTGTCGACTTGGGTAATGGGAATTTGCTGAGAATGGGTCATAACATCACCTGTCTACATCGGCCATGACATAATCAATACTGCCCAGTGTGGCGATTAAGTCTGCTACCATTTGGCCACGAGCCATCACAGGGATCATTTGCAAATGTGGGAAACTCGGTGTTCGGATCCTAGTTCGGTAGCTGATCGTTGATCCGTCACTAACCAAGTGATACGCCATAATACCTTTGGTCGCCTCAACGGCAACACTCACTTCACCTGCTGGGATCCTTGGCCCCCAAGACACGTTAATAAAATGTGGAATAAGGCTGTCGATGTCAGTCATCGTTTTTGATTTATCTGGTGGCGTAGTTTGTGGGTGTTCTGCTTTGTATGGTCCTTCAGGCATATTATTTAAACATTGCTCTATGATACGAATGCTTTGTCGCATTTCTTCTACACGCACCCGACATCTATCATAACAATCACCGTTTGCCCCAGTGGGCACGTCAAAATCAAATTGATCGTAACCAGAATAAGGTCGCTGTTTACGGAGATCCCAAGCAAACCCCGTTGCTCTTAGTCCTGGACCTGTGATGCCCCAGTCAATCGCCTCTTGTGTTGAGTAAGCACCTATGCCTTGAGTTCTCGCCTTCAAAATACTGTTTTGCATGACCATTTTTTCGTATTGGTCTAAGCGTGCTGGTAAATAGTTAACATATTCACGTACTAACGTATTCCACCCTTTGGGTAAGTCAGACGCTATGCCACCTATGCGAAACCAACTAGGATGCATACGTGCGCCAGTGAAGGCTTCAATAATGCCAAACAACTTTTCTCTATCGATAAACATATAAAATATCGGTGATAGTGCACCAACATCTTGGGCAAAGGTGCCGTAAAAAAGTAAATGACTTAAAATGCGAAACATTTCCGCGGTCATAATACGGATCACTTTGGCCCTGTCTGGCACTTGAATACCAGCCAGTTGTTCCACCGCCATCACATAGGGAAAGTTATTCATCACACCGCCCAAATAGTCGATGCGATCGGTGTATGGAATATAACTATGCCAAGATTGCCTTTCCCCCATTTTTTCCGCGCCACGGTGGTGATAGCCAATATCTGGCACACAGTCGACAATCTCTTCACCATCCATTTGCAACACAATACGAAAAGCGCCATGAACACTGGGATGATTTGGTCCTAGATTTAAAAACATAAAATCGGTGTTTTCATGCTGGCGTTTCATCCCCCACGCTTCTGGCTGAAACTTTAACGCCTCTTGCTCTTCGTCTTGTTTGTATGCTGGTAAGGTAAAAGGATCCATTTCAGTTGCTCGTGCTGGGTGCACTTTGAGCAATGGGTGACCTTGCCAAGTATGCGGCATTAAAATGCGGGTTAAATGTGGGTGTCCTTGAAAAACGATGCCAAACATGTCCCAAACTTCGCGTTCGTACCAATTGGCGTTTGGCCAATAAAGACAAACACTTGGTATAGTTTTGTCATCTTTTGTTAAAGCAACTTTAATACGTAAATCTTGATTACGATCTGGTGATACCAAATGATAGCTAACGGTAAAATCGCTCACTTGCTCTGATCTATATTCTCGCTCTGTTTCATCAATTGCCGTAATATCAAAACACAAAGTAAAAGGCATACTCAGCTCATGCCGTATTACTTGCATCAAGGTAACGAGATCTTGTCTATCAACCCAACACGTCGCAGTATCATCTCGAATATTATCCAGTAATGACGCCTCCGTTAATCTGACGTCAGGTAGGTGAGCACGCAGCTCATTAAAAATTGCCGCAGCATGGGGTTGATGCCAATCTTTACTGTTTGAGAAGTTGAGCGCGCTATTGTTCATATTGAATCAGGCTCATTTAAATTAGTGGTTTTGATGCGGTGAGGGTGTTTAATATCGCGCATTGACGGCTTTTTCACTTCGGTTATCTGACCACCATCGACCATCCAACTTACCGTTCGTGGCTGATGAGCGATTTGCTGTTGCAGTAATAAAATGGCTTCAAGCAAAGCTTCTGGGCGCGGTGGGCAACCGGGCACATAGACATCAACAGGTATAAATTTATCTACACCTTGCACCACGCTATAAATGTCATACATTCCACCGGAGTTGGCACATGATCCCATAGAAATAATCCATTTAGGCTCGAGTAACTGTTGATAAAGATGTTGAATAACTGGCGCCATTTTACGAAAACAGGTACCAGAAATGACCATCAAATCCGCTTGTCTTGGCGTGGCCCGAATAACTTCTGCACCAAAACGAGCAATATCGTGCCGAGAGGTGAAACTGGTGGCCATTTCTACGTAGCAACAACTTAAGCCAAAATTGAACGGCCAAATTGAGTTTTTACGTCCCCAGTTAACCAGATCATCGAGCTTCGTCAGCAACACATTACGCTCCAACTCTTGCTCCACTTCTGATTTTGCTTGTTGGAAATGGTTATCAAGCTCAGCTTTAGTTAGTGACCATTCCATTAGCGTAACCGCCTTATTTGTTGATGTGGTTGCGCCCGAAATGGTTGGTGTCGCCTTTTCAACGTGAGTGCACCAACACGCCATAAATAAATTAAAGCAACCAATAGCACTAAAATAAAAATGCTTGCCTCAATAAATCCAGGCCAGCCTGACTCTTTGAAGGCAATTACCCAAGCAAATAAAAAAATGGTTTCTAGATCAAAAATGACAAAAAATATGGCATACAAAAAGAAATGACTGGTAAAGCGGGTTTTGTTTTCATTTACTGAAACAATGCCCGATTCGTAAGGTAGATTTTTTGCGGGGCTTTTTGTTTTATTTCCAAGTAAATAAGACAAAATCATCATGCCAATTAGCATTAATACTAAGATCAGAAAAAAAGCAGCAATTGGCCAAGCTTGTGTTAACTGAGTTGAAACCGTCATGCATTCGCCCCCTAATCGCTAGTGCATTACTAGCTACGCGATAGACGGCCCACTTATCGACAATTTATTATGGTTTTACTCAACGTGTTCATTTAATGAACAGACAATAATTAAAGCATAAGACAGCTTTTGCAATTTGCAAATATCAGTAATAAATCAAGTGGCTCATAGCAATACTATTAAATATTTTGGCAACTTAGCGTTTGATTAGCCTGTTTAGAACACGCTAATACACTTAAGCAAAGCCGTTTTGCGATGAGATTGTTTAAAGAAGTGTTCAGGGCGACAATGAGCAGCCAAAGGCAAGTTTAAAAGGTATACAAATAGCGCTCAATTTTCCTTTTTCCCTAATTAATTGCACGCAGTCTGGCTGTTGATGTTGTTATCAACTTAACTAAGTGATAACAACATGCATAACCAAAACAGTAAAAATTCAGTGTATATACACAAAAGCGCTAAAAATTGACTATTTACTCTTCCATGCCGTTAATAAGCTCTGAAAGTTTATTCAATTTATCAAGGACTTGAGCATGAATTGATTTACGAGGGTAACGACCAACACTATTAATTTTACCTGCCGTTATGCCCATTAAGATTTCCATGGATTGCTCGACATTTTCTACTGCATAAATATGAAACTGCCCGGCTTCTACAGCGGTGATCACTTCTTCTGACAACATTAAGTTAATCACATTGGTTTTAGGGATAATAACACCTTGCTGTCCCGTCAACCCTTCGTCCTTGCATAACCGATAAAAGCCTTCAATTTTTTCATTGACGCCACCAATTGATTGCACTTCACCATGCTGGTTCATTGAGCCAGTTATCGCGATACTCTGATCAATTGGAATTTGCGAAATTGCCGATATTAGCGCACACAGCTCAGCCATCGAAGCGCTATCACCGTCGATGTGTCCATATGACTGTTCAATGGCAATATTGGCCGAAATGGAGACAGGAAAATCCTGACCATATTTATGACCTAAATATCCAGAAAGTAGCAATACACCTTTTGAGTGAATAGATTTGCCCAAATCAACTTCACGCTCAATATCAGTAATACCATGGCTACCTGCGTAAACAGTCGCGGTAATACGTGCTGGTGTGCCAAAAACACTGTCGCCAATTTCCAATACCGTTAAGCCATTAACTTTGCCAACATGTTTACCTGATGTACTGATTAGCACCTGCTCTTCTTTAATTTCATTGAGCCAAGTTTCACTGATACGACCAATGCGTTTATCTTTGGCTAACATGGCATTTTTCACATACTTCTCAGTAAGTTCACCTTGCGCGCCATCGTTGCGCCATAAATAATTAGCCTCATCAAGCAGGTCATTTACTTGCACGATATTGGCAGAAATTTTATGTTGATGTTCGGCTTTTCTTAACGCATAACGTACCAACTCAATGACGGCTTTGTCACTGACGTTAGCGTAATTATATTTGTAAGCGCGTTGTCGAATAAGCTGTGCATATTCTTTTAAGTTATGTTCAGTGTTATCTAGGTGGCGATCAAAATCGGCTAACACTCGAAATAACTCAGTAAACTCTTGATCGTAATCTTGCAACATATAATACAAACTAGAATCTCCCAGCAATACCACTTTGACTTGCAAAGGAATTTTCTCTGGTTGCAAACTCAGTGCACCAGGTTGAGAGTATTCGTTGTATGGATTTTCAATAGTAATTTGTTGGGTTTTCAACGCCAGTTTTAAACGTGACCACACCAAAGGTTGATTCAATAATTTTTCAGCATCAAGCAACAAATAGCCACCATTTGCTCGATGTAATGCACCCGGTCTAATCAAACGATAACTGGTATATGTTGCACCTTGAAATGAAGCTACATCCACTTGTCCAAACAAATTTTGAAAGGTTGGATTTTCTTCATACACCACAGGTGCACCTGAATCTACCGCTCTTGGCACAATTAAATTAGGTAAAAAGCGCTCTACCATGAGTTTGCGCAAGTCTTTATCTTTGACTAATGCGTCATTTGTTTCATCACACAAAATTTCTAACACAGCGTCAACAACGTGTTCTTTGACTGTTGATAAGTACTTAAGTACTCCAATATTACTGGAAAACTCGTGTTCAAGTTCTTTTAGCAGCGGTCTAATATTTTGCTCAGCAGTTTCATGTTTAAGGCGACGCATTTTGTCGGAAGAAATACGCTTCCACTGAGGTAATTCAATTAACTGTTCTGATAATAAGTTTTCTAATTTTTCTAATAGCTCATAAAACGCTGTGCGCTGTTCTTCATCTAAATTTGCAAACTCTTTGTCATTGAGTGGTTTACCTTCCACTAATGGTGCAAATCCAATTTCACCCGCTTCTTCAAAAAGCACTACTTCGTGGCTTAGCGCCGTCGCTTCAACATTAGCGATTGCTTGGTCGTATTTTTGATTAAATTCTCGATCAATTGCTGCTTTTTGACGTTGATACCCAGGGTTGTCAAAAATTTCAGGAAATAGCCCCATCAATTCATCAATGAAGGTATTCATGCGAGTAAGTAGCTGCTTACCAACACCAGGACTCAAATATAGCTTTAGCGGCGAATGTGCATCATCAAAGTTATTGGTATAACACCATTCGTCAGGCGTTGGTTGATTGGCTGCTGTTTTAGCCAACATTTGCATAATAAGTGTTTGTCTGCCCGTGCCATGATCGCCCATGGCATAAACGTTGAATCCCCTAGCCTGCATTGATAAGCCAAACTCTAGCGCTTCCTTTGCTCTTTGGTGCCCTAGAAATATTTTTGACTGCTGAGGATCATATTCTGATTGTGCAAAAATAGAAGGCTCTAATTGCGCTGTAAGCTGTGCAGATGCCAATTTGTATTGGCTCAAAGTTGGGGTCATAGCAGACTACCTAAGAATAGAGAAGTGTAATACACAATGGATAATTGTTATCTTTACTGCCAAGTTTACTCGCAACTATCCGTTTGAAGCAAAGTTTTCTCTCAAACTGTCATAATTTAATCAATAGCTTATCATTTGCACATTACTAAGGTGTTAAGCTAATTCGGGTAAATTCATTGTGACCGCAATGTATGCAATCAACCACTTTAGCCATATGAGTCACAGGCGTAGACTGTCGACATTGTCTGCATTGCAACAAGCCAAAACCAATAACATCACCCGATTTGTATACACCATGATGTTTAAAATCATCAGTCAGCTCAGCCCATTCTACTTGTGATTGATCGGTTATTTTTGCCATCAATGCCCAAAAAGATTCACGCATTAAAGCTAAATAAATCGAGTGTTTAGCCTGTTCTTGATTTTGTAAATAAAACTCATGTAAATCATAGGTAAAATTATCAACAAACTGCTTCATTTTTTCTTCAGGTAATTGCTCCATAGCAACAAGTAATGCTTTAGCTTGTTCAACCAATTCAACAATTTGAGTTACTTCATGTTTTTTGACATCAGTTAGCCATTGCGCCATGCCTTGGTAGAAGTCTGAGAAGCGATCTTTATCCATCATTTCACTCCAATTTGTTGCGTATAAATTCAGTATAGCAGTAGCGACAAAACAATAGCGAAGTGACCTGCTATAAAAATGTGCATAAAACAGGTATTAAACTTGTCGTTAATGCGGCAAATCATGTATTCTATGGCGATTATTTTAAGCACATATTTGACGCGCATTTCGCATCACATCAAATAATTGAGAAAATCATTAATGGAATCCATTTACAATCCCCAGTCTATCGAAGCTGAAGTTCAGAAGTACTGGACTGAAAACAAAACGTTTAAAGCCGTTGAGCAGCCAGGAAAAGAAAAGTTTTATTGTTTGTCTATGTTCCCTTACCCAAGTGGCAAACTCCACATGGGGCATGTTCGCAATTACAGCTTAGGTGATGTGATTTCACGCTATCAGCGCTTACAAGGTAAAAACGTGATGCAACCTATGGGTTGGGACTCTTTTGGTTTACCAGCTGAAAATGCAGCGATCAAAAACAATTCTGCACCAGCCAAATGGACTTATCAAAATATTGACTACATGAAAGGTCAATTAAAGTCTTTAGGTTTTGGTTATGACTGGGATCGTGAACTAGCGACATGTCGTAAAGACTACTACCGCTGGGAACAATGGTTCTTTACTAAGCTTTATGAAAAAGGCTTAGTTTACAAGAAAAATGCCACGGTTAACTGGGATCCTGTCGACCAAACAGTACTTGCTAACGAACAAGTAATCGATGGCCGTGGCTGGCGTTCTGGCGCCATTGTTGAGCGCAAAGAAATCCCTCAGTGGTTTATCAAGATCACCGATTACGCCGAAGAATTATTAAATGACTTAGACCAATTAGAAGGTTGGCCTGAGCAAGTGAAGACCATGCAAAGAAACTGGATTGGTCGTTCACAAGGTGTAGAAATGACCTTTGCTATTGCTGACAGCGAAGAGCAGTTTGATATCTACACCACACGTCCAGATACTGTCATGGGTGTTACTTATGTTGCCCTAGCTGCTCAACATCCATTAGCACTTGCAGCAGCAAAAAGTAATCCAGAGCTAGCGGCTTTTATCGACGAGTGTAAACAAAGTAAAGCAACTGAAGCTGACATTGCTGCGATGGAGAAAAAAGGCGTAGACACCGGCCTTAAAGCTGTTCATCCATTAACCGGTGAATTAGTACCAGTATGGGCTGCTAACTTCGTATTAATGGATTACGGCTCAGGTGCTGTGATGTCAGTTCCAGGTCACGACCAACGTGACTACGAATTTGCCAAAAAATATGGTCTAGCGATAAAACAAGTCATTGAAGCAAGTGAAGACGACAACATCGATGAAGCAGCTATCGTTGATAAAAACACCTTGATCAATTCAGGTGAATTTGACGGTTTAAGCTTTGAGCAAGCTTTTGACGCCATTGCACAAAAGTTAGTTTCACTAGGTAAAGGCTCAGTTAAAGTGAACTACCGTTTACGCGACTGGGGTGTATCTCGCCAGCGTTATTGGGGTGCACCAATCCCAATGATCAATTTAGCGAACGGTGAATCTGTACCAGTTCCTGAAGATCAACTACCGGTTGAATTACCAGAAGATGTCGTGATGAACGGTGTAACCTCACCGATTAAAGACGATCCTGAGTGGGCAAAAACAACCTATAACGGTGAAGCGGCGTTAAAAGAAACAGATACTTTTGATACCTTTATGGAATCGTCATGGTATTACGCGCGTTTTTGTAGTCCAAACGATGATACCCAAATGTTAGACCCAGAAAAAGCTAACTATTGGTTACCTGTAGACCAATATGTTGGTGGTATTGAACACGCTATTTTGCACTTATTGTACGCACGTTTTTTCCACAAACTATTACGTGATGTTGGATTAGTTGACAGTGATGAGCCGTTCAAGAGCTTGTTATGTCAGGGCATGGTTTTAGCTGATACTTACTACCGTGAAGGTGAAAATGGCGGCCAAGAGTGGATTGCCCCTTCGGATGTTGAAGTTGAGCGCAATGACAAAGGCCAAATCACCAAGGCGACAAGTAAATTAGATGGTGAACCTGTTATTTCTGCTGGCATGAGTAAAATGTCTAAATCGAAAAATAACGGTATTGACCCTCAAGAAGTTATCGAGCAATTTGGTGCAGACACCGTACGTTTGTTTGTGATGTTTACTTCACCACCAGAGCAAACATTAGAATGGTCTGACTCAGGCGTTGAAGGTGCACATCGCTTCTTAAAACGTGTTTGGAAGCTTGCCTATGACTTTACTCAAAGTGGTGACGTAGCAGATATCGACGTTAAGACGCTAAACAGCGCTCAAAAAACATTGCGCCGCGAACTTCACAAAACGATCAGTAAAGTTAGTGATGATATTGGTCGTCGTAACACCTTTAACACGGCTATTGCAGCTATCATGGAGTTAATGAACCATTTAGCCAAAGCGCCTCTTGAGTCAAATGAAGACCGCGCTGTCATGCAAGAAGCAATTCGTGCTGTTGTTTTAATGTTATCGCCTATCGTACCTCACTTAGGTCACAACTTATGGCAACAAATTGGCGACGGCTCTTCGCTTGAAGAAGCTTCATGGCCACAAGTTGATGAGTCAGCTCTAGTTGAAGATGAAAAACTTATTATTGTGCAAGTTAACGGCAAAGTTCGTGCAAAAATCACGGTTGCAGCCGATGCGAGTCAAGAACAAGTGGAACATTTAGGTACCACGGAAGAGAATGTTGCTAAGTTTATCGACGATAAAACAATCCGTAAGGTAATTTACGTACCAGGTAAATTACTCAATATTGTGGCCAATTAATTGACATGACTAAAAAAAACAAAACTCGTTTTTTTAAGTTAGCTAAAGCGTATAGCCTCGTGCTATGCGCTTTATTGCTAAGTGCTTGTGGTTTTAAGTTGCGTGGTGATTACCTGCTTGATCCTCAATTGCAAACCATCTACCTAAGTTCTGCCGACAAACACGGAGAACTTACCCGTTTAACCAAAAAACACCTACAGCGTAATAAAGTCACTCTGTTGGCAAATTATGAAATTAGTCATCCAGAACTACGTATTTTAAAAGATTCACTAGACCGTCGTACTTTGTCTGTATTCCCTAATGGCCAAGTCGCCGAGTATGAATTGATTTATACGGTAAAGTATCAATTGCGCATGGACGGTAAAACACCTCAAACATTTACTTTTGAGCTTAACCGCGATTATCAAGACGATCCGGATATCGCATTAGCAAAAAGTCGCGAATTATCACTAATGCTAAAAGAAATGCGTATGGAAGCGGCTGATAAAATTTTGCGTAATATGGCCAGCATACAGCTATAAATTGAAGGCAATTCATGCGGATTTATCATAACCAACTATCTAATACACTAAACAAAAGCTTAGCGCCTGTTTGGATGATATTTGGTGATGAACCTTGGCAAAAACTCAACAGCCTACAGCAAATAAAACAACATTATTTGCAGCAAGGTTTTGATGAAGTTATTCAGCTAACGGTTGACGATAAATTTGATTGGTCATTGGTCGCTCAGGAGTATCAAGCATTAAGCTTGTTTGCCAGCAGACGCATCATTGAATTAGATTTGATGACGCTAAAATTAAACGAAACTGCTGCCAAAATTTTAGTTGATCTAATGGCCTCTCCCTCGCCTGATGTATTGTTATTACTGCACGGCGACAAAATTGATGCCGCCACTCAAAAACGTAAATGGTTTAAAGCTTTAGACAAAGATGGTGTATTTTTGCCACTTTACGATATCGAAGGAAAACATTTACAACAGTGGATACAAAAGCAGGCAAGGCAATATCAAGTCAATATGTTGCCCGATGTAGTTTTTCTATTGGCAGAGTTATTTGAAGGTAACTTAAACGCCCTAGACCAAGAATTACAAAAGTTCGCTATTTTATTTGGCCAACAATTGATCACCGCAGAGCAAGCACAACAACTGCTTATCAAACAGGCAAAATTTAATCCATTTCAAATTATCGACGCTTTGTTATTAGGTGATATCACGAAATGCATCAACATGTTAGATCAATTACAACATGATGGTACGCCATTTCAACAACTGGTTTGGTTTATTCACAAAGAAATAAAACAGCTGGCCGACATGCAAGAAAAAATGCAAAGCGGACAAGATTTCACAAATCTTTGTAAAGAATACCGAATCTGGGATAAGCGAAAGCCCATGTATCAAAAGGCATTAAGCAATATATCACCAAGCAACCTTGCTATCGCGCAAGCACGCTTAGCAGATACCGATTTAATTTCGAAGACGTCCAGTGATTTTAACCCCTTTATTTTGCTAAGCGACACCATTATCACTTTATATCATGGCCAGTTAACTCAACAATTTGCATTAGATTATGAGTTCAACCACTAACGTTTTAGCTCCTTACCGCGTTGGTATTTTGGGTGGCACATTCGACCCTATTCACTACGGCCATATAAAGCCAGCTCTCGATATCGCTAAGCAATTGAAGCTTGATGAACTAAGTTTGATGCCTGCACATATTCCGCCGCACAAACAGGGAACTCATGCTGATGCGATGCACAGGTTAAAAATGACTGAACTGGCAGCAAAAGAAGGAGCATCTATCACAGTAGATAACCGTGAGCTTACACGTAATACGCCATCATATACCGTAGATACCCTTGCACAAATAAGACAAGAGCGCCCCAATGTTCAACTATTCTTTTTAGTTGGCATGGACTCTTTACTTAGCTTTACTCGTTGGTATAAATGGCAAGAGATCCTAACGTATTGTCATTTAGTCGTGTCAGTGCGTCCTGGCTATGACAAAGCTTTATTAAACGAACAAGATCAACAAGCGTTAGCACCTTACTTCTGTGATTCAACCGAATCGCTAGTGCATCACCATGCAGGAAAAATCGTCTTACTCAATCAACCAAGTATTGACGTTTCTTCAACAGAACTACGAAGCGCTATTACAAACAATTGTTTCGACGAGTCATTACAGCCAAAATCAGTAATAGACTACATAAAACGTCACAATTTATATCGCTAAAATCCCACAGACACATGCCCCTAGGCTATTAACCTTAGTAAATAATAGTGCTATTATTCCGCTAATATTTTTCAAAAAGAGATTTAACGTTGCAAATAGACGCACTAGCTGATTTTATCGTCGAAAAAATTGATGATATGAAAGGCCGAGATATTACTTCCATCAATGTTGCAGAAAAGTCCGACTTCGCGGATTACATGATCATCGCATCAGGCAACTCAACCCGCCATGTAAAATCAATCGCACAAAATGTTACTACAGAATGTCGTGCCCAAGGTATTGAGCCTTTGGGTGTTGAAGGTGTTGATATTGGCGAATGGTCTTTAGTAGACCTTGGCGATATCGTCGTGCATATCATGACCGACGAAATGCGTGATAAATATCAACTAGAACAACTTTGGGAGTAATAACTTCCGATGCGCATTACCTTGTATGCCGTTGGCAATAAAATGCCAGCCTGGGTTACCCAAGGCTTTAATGAGTACAGCCGTCGCTTTCCGCGTGATTTAACCTTTGACCTTGTCGAAATCCCACCAGGAAAGCGAGGGAAAAACGCGGACATCGCCCGCATCTTGGAAAAAGAAGGACAGCAAACTCTCGCTGCTATTCCAAAAGGCAACCGTATAGTGACTTTGGAAGTCACTGGCAAACCTTGGACAACACCAGATCTAGCTCAAAACTTGGAAAAATGGCAATTAGATGGCAGAGATGTTGCGCTTTTAGTAGGTGGTCCTGAAGGATTAGCACCTGCATGCATTCAAGCTTCTGAACAAAAATGGTCATTATCTGCTTTAACCTTACCTCACCCAATGGTAAGAATAATTGTGGCAGAGAGCTTATACCGCGCTTGGAGCGTCAATAATAACCACCCCTACCACAGAGAGTAAACTCGGTGAAACAACGACGCGTTTCGATTAGGAATCATACCGCGGAAGCAAACTTGTTTGCCCGACGGGCATTTATTGCTTTAATGGCTGTAACAGCCATGCTACTGCTCTTGTTTAGTAAAGCTTATAACTTACAAGTCAGTTCGTATGAGAAATATCAAACGCGTTCTAACTCAAACCGCATTAAATTACTTCCGGTAGCACCTAATCGTGGGCTCATCTACGATAGAAACGGCGTATTATTAGCCGATAACAAACCTATTTACAGTATTGAGATTATTCCAGAACAGGTTGAAGACTTGTCGCAAACTGTGGGCGAAATCAGTGAATTACTGGATATTTCACAAGATCATCAGGCGAAGTTTTTTAACGCTCTGCGTAGTAAACGACGTTTTAAACCTATTGAATTGAAATCTCGACTTAGTGAACAACAAGTTGCACTTTTTTCCGTAAACCAACACAAATTTCCTGGTGTATTTATTGATGCGCGTTTAAAGCGCTATTACCCATTTGCAGATTTAACCACGCATTCTCTCGGATATGTTGCACGTATTAACCGACGAGATGCCATCAAACTCGAAGAACAAGGCAAAGACGAGAACTACGCTGCTACTCGCAATATCGGCAAATTAGGCTTAGAAAAATATTACCAAGACGAGTTACATGGTGAAGTGGGCCACCAAGAGGTTGAAATTAACAATCAAGGGCGGGTTATCCGCACACTTGATTTTACGCCGCCAAAACCTGGAAAAGATTTAACCTTAACTTTAGATATAGAACTACAAATGGTTGCTAAAAGAGCATTAGCCGGCCATCGAGGGGCAATTGTTGCCATTGACCCAAGAGACGGTGGCGTTTTAGCAATGTACTCTAACCCTGCTTACGATGGTAATCTGTTTGTCCATGGAATTAGCAGCAAAAATTACAATAAACTTTTAAAATCAAGACACAGGCCACTCATTAACAGGACAGTTCAAGGGTACCCACCCGCGTCAACCATTAAACCATTACTGGCTTTAACCGGACTTGAAGAAGGCATTGTTACTCCTGAAACCGAAATATACGATCCTGGCTTTTACCAGTTAAAAGGGGTAGAAAATAGACGCCGAGATTGGAAACGTTGGGGGCATGGTAAAGTTAACCTAACAAAATCATTAGAACAGTCTTGCAATGTTTATTATTACGACTTGTCGTTTAAGTTAGGCATTACACGTATTGCTCGTATGATGGAAAAATTTGGTTTTGGTGATTATACCGGTATCGATATTCATGAAGAAAACAGTGCCATTATGCCAAGCGTGGAATGGAAGCGTGCTCGATACAATCAGCCATGGTATACAGGTGAAACACTGTCTGTTGGTATCGGTCAAAGTTTTTGGACTGTAACGCCATTACAACTTGCGCAATCTATATCAATTTTGGTTAACCGTGGTGATATTAAAGTGCCACACTTAGTTAAAGCCAAAACCAGTTATGATCAAGTTAACCCTGAAACTGGTGAGCGAACCAGCATATTTGAAGAAGTGCCTGTCGATCATAAGCCCCCTATTGTTTTAAAAGATAATAAAAATTGGGAAATAGTCTTAGATGCAATGCACAACACAGTGCAGAAAAAAGGCGCAACAGGCTATAACGCGTTCAAAGGCCACACTTATGATGCAGCAGGTAAAACCGGCTCTGCACAAACCGCCAACCTAGCTCAGGACGAAAGGTATGACGCAGAAAGTACCGCAGAGAGTCAACGTGATAATGCAATGTTTGTTGCTTTTGCTCCCTATGAAAACCCAGAAATTGTCGTTGCTGTAGCTATTGAAAACGTTGCCAAAGGTGGTGGTGCGGCCAACGCAGCTCCAGTCGCTCGCCAGATACTCGATCAATATTTTGGTGACCGCGTAATCGTCAGTGAACACCCCCATTTATTGCATGAAGAAACCTATGGCGAGCAACACCTTAAAACTATTCCAGCAAGTGTACGAGGAAGTCGTTAATGCGCTCTACGGGACATGACCAACAAAAACGAAAAACCATTTGGCAAAGTCTCCACATCGATATTCCGCTTCTTGCAGGTTTATTGTGTTTGTTAACCTTGAGTATCTGTGTAGTTTACAGCGCTAGCGGCGGCGACATGGACATGGTAATTCGACATAGTAAACGACTAGGTTTTGCCTTTACAGCCATGATCGTCATAGCCCAGATACCACCGCAATTTTGGCGCAAGTGGGCAGTACCTGCCTTTATCGCTGGTGTTGCTTTACTGGTGGCCGTACTACTGTTTGGCCATGTGGGTAAAGGAGCTAAACGATGGATAAATTTGGGTTTTACCATGTTTCAACCCTCAGAGATAATGAAGCTTGCAGTGCCTATGATGACAGCTTGGTACGTCAGCCAATATGACTTACCCACCAAGCTACAACATATTATCATCGCCTTCATTATCGTATTGATACCAACGTTGTTAATCGCAAAACAACCCGATTTGGGCACATCTTTATTAATTGCCAGTTCAGGCATATTTGTTATTTTTTTAGCCGGTGCAAGCTGGAAATTGATCGGCAGTTGCGCTGTATTAGCGTCGGCATTTGCCCCAATTTTGTGGACGTTTTTGATGAAAGATTATCAAAAACAACGAGTATTAACCTTTCTTAATCCCGAACAAGACCCATTAGGTAGTGGCTATCATATTATTCAATCAAAGATAGCCATTGGCTCAGGTGGTTTGCAGGGTAAAGGCTGGATGCAAGGTACCCAATCACAGTTGGAGTTTCTACCGGAGCGACACACTGACTTCATTTTTGCTGTTTTCAGTGAAGAGTTTGGCTTAATCGGCGTCGCTCTACTGTTAACTGTGTACCTTGCCATTGTTATACGTGGTCTTTGGATTGCGATAAATGCGCAACAAGCGTTTACCAAGCTGCTTGCTGGCAGCTTAACACTGACATTTTTTGTCTATGTTTTTGTTAATATCGGTATGGTTTCAGGCCTATTACCTGTCGTTGGTGTGCCATTACCTTTGGTCAGCTACGGCGGTACATCAATGGTGACATTAATGGCAGGCTTCGGTATTTTAATGTCTATCAGTACTCGACGACGTTTCAATGCTTAACATGAATTATATTGTTCTACTTTTTCTTATCATTGTCATTAGTGGTTGTAGTGCTAACTATGGACGTTATCAGCAAAAACATGACAGCACCCCAACACGTAAACCAACCGCTGTTGAGCTGCAAGATGCCGTACCTCGTACAGAAGTAAAAAGCCGAGGCGGTAACAGACACTATACCGTTAGGGGCAAATACTACAAAGTTTTACAGAGCGCTGAAGGGTTTACTGAAGTTGGTGAAGCGTCTTGGTACGGGAAAAAGTTTCACGGTCATCTAACGTCTAATGGTGAAATTTATAACATGTATGGTATGTCTGCAGCGCATAAAAACCTGCCTTTACCTACATATGTCAAAGTGACAAACTTAGCGAACGACAAGTCAGTTATTGTGCGAGTAAACGACAGAGGCCCATTCCACCAAGATCGAATTATTGATTTATCCTACAGTGCCGCTTATAAACTCGATATGTTAAAAACCGGCACAACAAAAGTTCAGATCCAGGCAATTACCGAACAAACAGTATCACCACCATTAGTCAAAAAATCCAATATTAAAGGCAATTACATCCAAGTATTTGCTACTTCAAATGAAGATGTTGCCAAGAAAACATCTCAGGCCATTAGTAGCTTATATAAATACCCGACTGAGATTATGCGGATTAGTCAATTGTACAAAGTAAAAGTAGGTCCAATTGAAGACTCTCAGGAATTACAGTCAATCTTGGAGCAACTAAAATCTCAAGGTTACCCTGAAGCTTTTAGAGTAATTTTTTAATTTAAAAAAAAGATACAATTTCAATTTGGCTAAGCCATAGAATTCAATATCAAAGCTGGTATACTCTGACGGAAAATATGATTTAAACATGCTCGCTGTCATGTTGTTCAATACATTTTTAAGAATTTTTATAAGGTAAATTATGCCCAAAACACTGGTGAAAAAATTAACCAACAAACAGAAACTACTCTCTTTAATCGGATGCATTGCATTTTCATTTTCTTCATATTCAAGTGCAAATACCATCATTCCTTCCCCACCTGAAGTAAACGCCAAAGGTCATATACTTATTGATTACACGACAGGTAAAGTTATTGCCGAAGGTAATGCTGACATCTTATTAGCACCAGCTAGCTTAACCAAAATGATGACAAGTTATATCATAGGTAAAGAGTTGCAATCGGGAAATATCACTAATACAGACATGGTGAAAATCAGTGCCAAAGCATGGGCAACGGGAAACCCAGTGTTAAAAGGCTCTTCACTGATGTTTTTAGAAGTAGGCAAAGAAGTGCCTGTTTCTGAGCTTAATCTAGGCATAATCATTGCCTCAGGTAACGATGCTTGTATCGCGATGGCTGAACACATAGCCGGTAGTGAAGATGCTTTTGCCGACTTGATGAATGCACATGCCGAACAACTAGGGATGAGCAGCAGCTATTTTGAAAACAGCCATGGTTTAGACAGTACTGAACACAAAACCACAGCAAGAGACATGGCTACCTTAGCGAGTGCTATTATTCGCGACGTTCCTGAAGAGTATGCGCTTTACAAGCAAAAATCATTTACCTTCAACAATATTAAACAAATTAACCGCAATGGCTTACTTTGGGATAAAAGTATGAATGTTGACGGGTTAAAAACTGGCCATACTGCGCAAGCTGGCTACAGTTTAGTAACCTCAGCAACCAAAGGTGATATGCGCTTAGTAGCGGTAGTAATGGGTACAGAAAGTGAACGAGCTCGTAAAGTAGAAAGTAAAAAACTACTCAACTACGGTTTCCGATTCTTTGAAACTTATACGCCGTACAAAGCGGGAGAAAAATTCGTCACTGATCGCGTTTGGATGGGTAATAGTAAAGAAGTGGAATTAGGCATAATGCAAGATACACCTATTACTATTCCTCGTGGACAACGCAAAAACTTAAAAGCTAACTTTGAATTAAACAAAAAGTTAATTGCACCTTTAGCAAAAGGTGAAGTTGTTGGTACTGTTTTCCTTCAACTTGACGGCGAAGACATCGGGCAATACCCACTTGTTACTTTACAAGAAATTACTGAAGGTGGGTTATTTGACCGCTTAGTTGACTACGTAAAACTGCAGTTTGCCGAATAACATTTAATTAATTCAAGTTATTACAAGTAATACTTTTGAAGAGCCTTGCCACTGTGCAAGGCTTTTTGTTTTTACTATGCTTGAAATTAAAACAAACGCCACCATTTTGCTCAACAATAAACAATGATAAAATACCCGCAATTTGTTGGCTAACACGCCAACCTGATGACAAGAGCAGTAATAGATGAATACCAAATTTGACGAATTGTTGGACTTTCCAACCGTTTTAAATTTCAAAGTGATGGGCATAGCTTGTGATGAGTTACCTGATCTGGTTGTCGCTGAACTACAAAAACACACACCTGGTGATTATTCACCAAGAATAAAGCCAAGTTCAAAAGGCAACTATCACTCGGTTTCTATCGCAGTGACAGTAACAAGCAAAGAGCACATAGAGCTAATTTATAAAACGTTAAATGACATTGAACAAGTCAGATACGTACTTTAGATGACCTCGGCAGATAACACTTTGAGCCAATCGCTAATTGTTCGGCAACTTGATCAAATGGACTATGTTACCGTTTGGCAAGCGATGAAAGATTTCACTGATCAACGTGATGAATCAACCATTGATGAGCTTTGGCTGGTAGAGCACCCTGCAGTATTTACCCTAGGACAAGCCAGTAAAGAAGAACACTTGCTGATGCCCGGCGACATTCCTGTTGTACAAGCAGACCGAGGTGGTCAAGTTACCTATCACGGCCCGGGTCAACAAGTGATGTATTTTTTGATCAACCTTAAACGTCGAAAGTTAGGAGTACGTGCACTCGTTACCTTAATTGAAAACGGCATAATCAACACCTTAGCAGATTTTGGTGTAACCGCTTATGCAAAGCCTGACGCTCCAGGTGTTTACGTTGATGAGAAAAAAATAGCATCTTTAGGGTTACGGGTAAGAAAAGGCTGCTCGTTTCATGGTTTAGCACTTAACGTCGCCATGGATATGGAACCATTTTTACGCATAAACCCATGTGGCTATGCAGGATTGGAAATGGTGCAAAGTGCCGCAATAAGTTCACTTACATCGGTTGAACAAGCGGGAAAATCTTTAACAGAACATATGGCTTCGCTATTGAGTGCAGCCCCTATTGAATACCAACACGGTTTGGAGTCATTACATGACCATTAAATCATCACGTATGGAAGCGGGAGTAAAATTAAGAGACGCCGATAAAATGGCGCACATCCCGATCAAAGTTGTACCATCAGAACGTGAAAAAATGCTACGTAAGCCTGAATGGTTACGCATTAAATTACCACGCAGCAGTGAGCGCATTGACAGTATTAAAGCTGCTCTGCGTAAACACGATTTACACTCAGTATGTGAAGAGGCATCTTGTCCTAACTTATCTGAGTGTTTTAACCACGGTACGGCAACTTTCATGATACTCGGTGCTATCTGCACAAGACGCTGTCCTTTCTGTGACGTTGCACACGGCAGACCACTTAAGGTAGATCCAGAAGAGCCTAAAAAATTAGCCCGTACGCTAAAAGATATGGCACTTAAATACGTTGTTATTACATCGGTTGACCGAGACGATCTTCGTGATGGTGGCGCACAGCAATTTGCTGACTGTATTACTGAAATTGCAGAACATTCTCCTAACACTAAAGTTGAAATTTTAGTTCCAGATTTTCGTGGTCGTATGGACCGAGCGTTGGAGATCTTAAACCAAAACCCACCACATGTGTTTAACCATAACATGGAAACAGCGCCACGTTTGTATACCAAGGCACGACCTGGTGCTAACTACCAGTGGTCATTAGATTTATTAAAGAAATTTGGTGAAGCAAACCCTGATGTTCCAACCAAGTCAGGCTTAATGGTAGGCTTAGGTGAAACCAACGAAGAAATTCTAGAGGTCATGCGTGACTTACGTGCTCATGGCGTGACTATGTTAACTATCGGCCAATACTTACAACCTAGTAAAGACCATTTACCCGTTGAACGTTATGTGCATCCTGATGAGTTTAAAATGTTCCATGATGAAGCCATGAAAATGGGCTTTGAGCATGCGGCATGTGGACCACTAGTGCGCTCTTCTTACCATGCAGACAAACAAGCTGCTGGTGAAGAAGTTAAATAAATCTACTCAGATTCTGGCACTACGCCAGTCTCTGGTAATTTAGTGTACTTTAGGTAACTAGCAAAGATTTTATCTGTGTCTAGTTGCCTAATTGCATCATCGAGTATCTTTTTCAATCGCTTACCTTGATCAGTATTGGCAACCGCAATACTCGCTGGAACTTGCCCTATCGATTTATAAAACACATTTTTAACGTTACGTTCCTGTAACAAGTGCATGACTGACGCCCGTTCAAATACCAAAACATCAACTCTGCCTGAAACAAACATGCTGACTAAGTGATTCAGCTCTTTCACTTCGATAAAGCGTGATTGGTCAATCTTTAAAATTTCAGCTAAAAACCCGGCATTACCTGTCGTTGTCCCTATTTTGCCCGATGCTACATTTGATAAATCGAAATACTTCTCGTCAAAAGTAAACAGGTCGGAAGTAGTATCAATTTTCCAGTCTAATTCGATGGCATATTGATAAAAATCATCGGATTCTAAATTTTTAGGCGTGTGTCCTGCTATAGTCAGCATGTTACGGCTCAACTGATATTTAGCACGTGCGTAAGTCATGATATTGACTTCAAATTTAAGGTTGGTTAGCTGTTCAATTTCCTTAAACATATTAACTGTCAGCCCTTGACCACTTTTATCAATAAAAGGCGGAAATGGCTCTAGGCCAACAGTAACTATCTGTTGTTCTTGGGCAAAACCTATTCGAAAAACAAAAGCACTAAGTAGTACTAAAAGAAAAGTATTTTTCACATTAAGGTAATTTTTACTTCACGATAATTTAATACTACTTAAGTTTTTGAAAATTATCTAATTGATTAACATCTTTGTTTCTCTCGCATAAAGAGAATCAATAGCCCTGCGACCAAAGAACAATAGGCTGCTAGCTCAAATGTTAGAGTTGCACCTTGACCGTTATTCCAGAATACACCAGCCAGATAAGCGCCTAGCGCACCACCAATACCGTAGACACCGGCGATATATATTGCTTGTGCCCTATTTTGTTGTCTAACCGTAAAATGCTGCTGCAAATATTGAATCGATGCGGTGTGGTAAAGACCAAAGCTAGCAGCATGAATTAATTGAGCAGCAAATAAAATAAGCGCAGAATCTGCAAAATTTCCGGTTAAGTACCAACGTAAAGCCGTTACTAACAAGCTAAATGCCAATAAAATTCTAGGACCAAATAATTGGTACAATTTACCGGCTATGATAAATATGCCAATTTCCGCAACTGCCCCTAAACTAATAAACAAACCAATACTTATACTGGGGTAACCTAAATCTCTTAGGTAAAGGGCAAAGAAACTGTAATAAACCCCAAAACTGAGCTGCAATAACAAGCCTGCAATAAAAAATAAAACAAAGCTTTGCTCTTTTAAACGCCCCCAAATTTCCTCATTTACCTGAGTAGTTTTAGCGGTAGCTTTAGCTTTTTGCTCAAGCAAACAACTTGAAACAAAGAGGGCAAGCAATATAAACCACCCCATATAAACAAAGGCTTCACTGTGATACGACACTAAAACTTCGCCAGCGAGTGTCACCGTAATAATAAAACCTATGCTCCCCCATAAACGTATGCGAGCATAAATATGTGCACTGCGTCTTATACTGGCAAGTGTCATAACCTCTAACTGTGGCTGTATTCCCGTCCAAAACAAACTAAATACCGCCAATACAAAAGCAATTGGCCAATAGCTTTGAACAAAGAATAGAAAACTAAAAGACAACAGAGCTAACAGTGAGCCCAGTTGAATTATGCCCTTAAGATTACCTGATTTGTCTGCCGCATTTGCCCACATGGTAGGACCAATAATTTTGGTGGCAGTAAATATGGCTAAAAGCTCACCTATTTCACGCGAGTTAAAGTCTCGACCATCTAGAAACAAAGCTAAAAATGGTACAACAAGTGCCAGTACAGAAAAGTAGGTGAAATAGGAAAAAGAAAAAGTGTAAAACTTAGGTGAACTCATGATGTTATACGTCTCAACATAGAGTTCACCTTTAAACTAGACTTGATCAAGGTTTTGAAATATCCGGGGTTGAACAATGCACATCAGCATTTTGTGCTCGATGTCGCATAAAATGATCCATCAAGGTTAAAGCCAACATGGCTTCTGCAATTGGCACAGCTCTGATGCCAACACATGGATCATGGCGGCCGCGGGTAATGATATCTGCTTGATTACCCTCTAAATCGATGGTTTTACCACTAACACCAATACTTGATGTTGGTTTAAGCGCAAGGTGTGCAACAATCGGTTGACCTGAAGATATTCCACCTAGTACACCTCCAGCATGGTTGGAAGCAAAGCCGTCAGGTGTTAATTCATCACGATGCTCTGAGCCTTTTTGAGTTACCACATCAAATCCATCACCTACTTCAACACCTTTAACTGCATTAATTCCCATTAAAGCATGTGCGATGTCAGCGTCTAAACGGTCAAAAATAGGCTCACCTAAACCAACCGGTACATTACTAGCAACTACCGTTAATTTAGCGCCGATAGAATCTTTCTGTTTGATGATATCGCGAAGTAGCTCGTCTAATGCCTCTAGTTTAGTGTCATCAGGAAAAAAGAAAGGGTTACCTTCCACTACATCCCAATCAATTTTCTCAGCTTTGACCGCGCCAATTTGAGTAACACAGGCGTTAATTTCAATACCAAACTTTTGTTTTAAGAACTTTTTAGCCACTGCCCCTGCTGCTACGCGCATTGCTGTTTCGCGAGCGGAAGAACGACCACCGCCTCGGTAATCTCGCAAGCCATATTTATGCCAGTAGGTATAATCTGCGTGGCCAGGTCTAAAACTTTGAGCAATTTCACTATAGTCTTTTGAACGTTGATCAGTGTTCTCAATAACAAGACCAATTGGGGTGCCTGTGGTTTTCCCTTCAAAAACACCAGACATGATCTTCACTTGATCTGGTTCACGTCGTGCAGTGGTATAACGAGAAGTACCTGGACGCCTGCGATCGAGATCGTGTTGTAGATCGGCTTCTGTGATTTCTAAGCCAGGAGGACAACCATCAATAATTGCTCCTAAACCTAAACCGTGGCTTTCACCAAATGTTGTAACAGTAAACAACTTACCAAAAGTATTACCCGACATAATTTATCGCTTCACTCGTTCTTCAAATATTGTTTGAAATTGCTCTAATTGTTCCTTAGTAATAAAGAAAACACCGTGCCCACCACGTTCAAAAGACAACCACTGAAAGTCCACTTCTGGATATGCTGCTTCCAAGTGAACCATTGAATTACCAACTTCACAAACCAATATGCCGTTTTCATTCAAGTGCTCTGCCGCTTGTGCCAATATCACTCGTGTTATATCTAAACCGTCAGGACCACTACCCAGCCCCATTTCAGGCTCATGCAAGTATTCCTGTGGCAAATTGTCTACGTCTTCTTGATCAACATAAGGTGGGTTAGTGACAATTAAATCATATTTTTGCTCAGGGATTGAAGAGAAGATGTCAGATTGAATTGGAATAACTTGTTCGCTAAGCCCATGATTTTCAATATTGATTTGTGCAACTTCTAACGCATCTAGCGATAGGTCCAGTGCGTCAACTTCTGCTTCAGGAAAATAATGTGCACAGGCAATTGCGATACAACCGCTGCCTGTACACAAATCTAAAATACGACTCACTTCTTTATCAGGTGCAACCAAGGGCTCAAAACGCTTTTCAATCCACTCACCAATTGGCGAGCGAGGCACAAGTACTCGTTCATCAACATAAAACGGTAGTCCAGCAAAGTTTGCTTGGTTGGTAATATACGAAACAGGGATCTGCTCGGTTACTCGACGCTCTATAAGCGACAAACAATGCAATTTTTCGTCTCGCGTTAAACGGCACTGCATAACATGTTCTGTTAATGCGTTGGGAAGTTCTAAAGCGTACATAATCAAGGTAATAGCTTCATCCCACGCATTATCACTGCCATGACCAAAATACAAATCAGCGCGATTAAACTCGCTGGTGGCATATCGAATAAAATCGCCAATAGTTATTAATTGCTCACTTAGGTCTTGATGATGCTCTTGAGTCACAGAAATAATCCAATTCGTTGATAAACAGTTTGTGGTTTTACTTGTCATTGTGACGCGTTATTTTTAGACTTCCACCATGAAAGAGAAAAATCCCGTTAACGCGCAAGACAAACAGTTGTTTAAAGATGCTGTAGGTAAGGTTAAACCTATGGTGCAGGACACAATACACCCGCATAAACAAAGCATCAAGCCCCAACAACAGATTATTAAAGAAAAAGTCGCCAAACAAAAAGCGACATTCCATTTTTCTGATGAATTTGAGCCAGACTTATCAAATAATGGCCCTATGCAATACGTTAGAGATGGTGCTAGTAGTTATGAAGCGAAGAACTTGCGCCGGGGTATATATCACCCTGAACTTATCTTAGATTTACACGGCCTAGATCAGCACAGCGCCAAACAAGAAATAGCCGCACTACTGTATGAAAGTCAAAAAGAACACGCACAATGTGTTTGTATTGTTCATGGCCTAGGGCAACATATACTAAAAAATAAAGTACCTCACTGGTTGGTTCAACATCCTGATGTCATAGCGTTTCACCAAGCACCATTAGAATATGGAGGAAATGGCGCTTTATTAGTACTGCTCGATATTCACGATAAACTCATGATAAAAAGTGACTAACAAAGATCGTACGGAGAGGTGAATGACTTTAAATCACCTTTCATTCGCTGCAAGTCATAATCAATATGTGCTATGCCAGCAGTTGGGAAAATAGGTGCATTATGCTCAAAGGTCATTTCAGCAACTAAATAACTCACCAAAGGCATATGTGACACAATCAACACGCTCGATAACTTTTCCAATTGGCATATGCCATCAATGTAATCGTGCACTTCGTTTGCTTGGCCTTCTGGGGTTATAAAGCTTACGGTTTGCATTTCTACAACTTGATCAAGTTCTTTGATAAACGCTTGAGCCGTTTGTTGCGCTCGAATAAATGGACTGACAATAACTCTGTCAAAGCAAAGCTTTTGCTCTTTAGCCCACTTTGCCATAACTTTAGCTTCTAAAAAGCCTTGCTCTGTTAATTGGCGCTGAGCATCGCTCGACGCAGAATTTGACGCCTGTCCGTGACGCATAACATAAAGCTGCATAATAATACCAACAGACAATAAATTGTAAATAAACCGTAAAATTGCGGCTATAGTAAAGGAATACAACGAATTATTGTAACATCAGTTAAGAATAAAATGGACTCTCTATATTCCATAGGGTAATTTAGATATTCTGACCTGAACATTTTGACAAAAGCCTGTTGGCTTTTAGAGGGAGCGGATAGTGATACAAAGCCCCAATGACACCAAGCAGTACCAAAACATAAAGTTACAGAACGGACTTAAGGTGCTATTGGTACATAATGGCGAAACACAAAAGTCAGCCGCTGCTCTCGCTGTAAATGTTGGTCACTTTAGCGATCCTTGTCATCGTCAAGGTTTAGCTCACTTCCTAGAGCACATGCTTTTTTTGGGCACGGAAAAGTTCCCAGATGGTAGCGAATACCAAAAGTTTATTAGTCAATATGGTGGCGCAAACAATGCCTGGACCGCTACCGAACATACCTGTTTTTTCTTCGACATTCATTTTAGTCATTTTGAACAAGCGATAGACCGTTTCAGCCAGTTTTTTATCGCACCATTGCTATCAGAAGAATTTGTCAACAAAGAACGAAAAAACATTGATGCTGAATTTAAGCTCAAATTAAAAGACGAGATCAGACGTCTGTACGATGTTCACAAAGAAACCATAAACCCGCAACATCCATTTTCTAAATTCTCTGTTGGTAATACAGAAACATTAGCTGATCTTCCCAATCACTCACTGCGTGATGAAGTTGAAACGTTTTACCAACAACATTATGTTGCTTCGTCAATGACCTTGGTACTGGAAGGTCCTCAGTCTCTAGCTGAGCTAAATGATTTAGCGACTCAATACTTTTCTGCTGTTTCTGGCACGCCAAAAACCTATGAATTACCGGATACCCCGCTTTATTTACCAGAACAACAAGGAGTTGCTATTCACGTTCAACCGGTAAAAAATGATCGCCAATTAATTATTAATTTTGCTCTACCAAGTTTAGATAAATACTATCAGCAAAAACCAGAATCTTTGTTAGCATACTTGATTGGTCATGAGGGAAAAGGCAGTATTTTATCGCTTTTAAAACAAAAGCAATGGGCATTGGCACTCACTGCGGGATCAGGGATAAACGGTTATAACTTTAAAGATTTTAATATCAGCATTCGCCTCACCGAATCAGGTGAGCAACATATCAATGAAATTATCAGTATTGTTTTTTGCTACATTGGCTTGTTAAAAAAACAGCCGTTAGCCAAACATTACTTTCAAGAAAAAAAGGCTATTGCTGAATTGTCCTTCAATTATCATGAAAAGATAAAGCCATTAGATTCTGTTTGCCAACTTGTCATCAATATGCAGCACTACGATGAGCAGCACTATATTTATGGCGATTACATGATGGAAGATATTTCAGCGGATCTGCTTAACGAACTTTTAAGTTATTTTTCGCCTGCGAACTTTCGCTATACTCATGTAAGCAAAAAGGTTGACGGTGACCTTACAACCCGTTGGTATCGGGTTCCTTACAGAGTTTCCCCGATAGAGCCCGCTTTATTAAAGCAATGGCAAGTTAGTGATAAAGAGTTTTCTTTATCCTTACCAGAGCCTAATCAATATATTGTTTCTTCGCCTAAGGTTTACGCTGATGAACAAGCAGTATGTGCGATACCACAATGTATCACTGAAAAAGATGGCATTAAGGTTTGGTATAAACAAGACCAAACTTTTAAAGTACCTAAAGGTTATATATATATTGGTATAGACAGCCCTTATACTTTAATTTCAAGTCAACATATTGCCATGACTCGGCTCTTTGTCGACTTATACACTGATGCGGTTATTGAACAACATTACGATGCCGAGTTAGCAGGTATTCACTATCACTTGTACGCCCATCAAGGTGGGCTTACATTGCAATTATCAGGCATTAGTACGAAACAAAATCTGCTGTTAAAGCAACTTTTAAGTGAACTAACGAGTTGCCAGTTTAATGAAAATAAATTTACCTTGTTAAAGCGACAACTAATTAATCATTGGCGAAACACAGATACAAGTAAGTCAATATCTCAGTTGTTTTCTGCATTGAGTTCTAATTTACAACCTAAAAACCCTAGCCCAGAAGAGCTAACAGAAGCGCTAGAGCCTGTTAGCTTCAAAGAATTTATCGAACACAGTAAAAGAATATTTGAACAAGTTAATATTGAGGTATTAATTCACGGTAATTGGCAAATTAAACACGCGCGCGACATTGAATCTGTGATCACTCAAACCTTTGCAAACCATGCAAAGAGCTGCTTTAAAGAACAAAGCTATATGTTAGATATCAGTGGAAAAGGCAGTTTAGACTACCCATTGGTTTTACCGCATCATGACCACGCTGCAGTGCTGTATTACCCCATCGCCGAAAAAAACCTGCAACAAGTTGCACTTACTATGATTGTTAGCCAGATTCTTTCTCCGCAATTTTTCCATCAAATGCGAACTGAACGTCAATATGGTTATTTGGTTGGCGTGGGTTTTGTTCCCATTAACCGCTATCCTGGCATTGCTTTTTACATTCAATCACCAAAATTTGACGCCTCGATATTAGTTAACGCCATTTGTGAATTTATCGATGAAAGCCATTTATTAGCGGATGCCATGAGTGATCAGGATTGGCAACACCTACAACATGGCCTTGCCAGTCAGTTACAAGAAAAAGACACCAGCTTACGAATAAAAAGTCAGCGGTTTTGGAGCTGTATTTGTAATGAAGAATATACTTTTGATCAAAAAGCTAAATTAATTGAGATAATCAAACAAATTAATAAACAAGATATTCGAGCCTTTTTATTTGAAAAGCTTAGTAATATGACAGGTGTCAAAGATAGAGTTTGTTTGATGTCTATCAAACAAAAACAAGACACTAGCCTTGAAAAAGTTCACGATATTTTAAAAAATTGCTCAATAAAATATTAGCTTAGCCGATACATCAAAAAGGGAGTGCGCCAGAAGGCAAACACAAGGAAGCAGTAAATGATTGTCAAAAAGTTGACTTACTTGCACGCTTGTTTTGTAATGGGCGAGATAACAATAATAAAATAGTTAAATACTGGAAATATTCGTGCATCAGGTCTTGGTTAAGTTTAAAAATTGTCTTCGTCATTTATGTCGTCTCAAAGCCTCCTTATTGGTGCTTATCTTACTGTTCAGTTCAAACTTACACGCCAATCCGGCTTTTTCTTTTAGTAAGTACCTCAATGCAGATCACTTCTCTCCAGCCGAAGGACTATCACAAAACTATGTCTTTGACGTTGTCCAAGACCATGAAGGCTTTCTCTGGGTAGCGACCCAAGATGGCTTAAATAAGTTTGATGGACAAAGCTTTACTCATTATCGCAATGACTTTTACGATCCTAATTCTATCGCCGATAACTTTATTAGAAACTTGCATATCACTCAGGATGGTACGCTTTGGATTGGCACACAAAATGGCTTAAGTCGATATAATGCTGAACAAGATAATTTTGTTAACTACCGAGCGTCTGAAGACAATAATCAAAGTTTATCCGATAATCTTATTTGGGCAGTATATGAAGATAAATATGCTAGCTTTAACTCAACAGATAAAAAGCAAAACACAAATAATCTTTGGGTTACGACACAAAATGGCCTTCATAAATACAACAGTGAAAGTGATTCGTTTACCCCTATAAAAATAAGGAAAATCAGTAATAGCGAAGTTATTCCGTTAACTGAGGTAAAAACCATATTTCAAGATGATAAAGGCTTTTACTGGATAAGCACCTATGAACAAGGTTTTATTATTCTTAATAAAAACTTAACACTTGCAGATTCGTTTAAAAAACGTATAGAAGCAAGTATCGGTAAACCTATTAATTCGATCAGAGATATTAAGTCAGACAATAATTATTATTGGCTCGCCACCGACGTTGGCCTTCATGTACTTAATAAAAATTATGAAAAACAAAGCCAATTTAATTTTGAAGGATCTGCTCTTGAAAATTCACTGGTTACTGAAGTTAGCATTTTAGAAGAACATCACTATTGGGTCGCAACAGAACAAGGCCTTTATTCAGTTAATCCACTTAATGAATCCTTTGCTAAACATCAATATGAAGAGACTTTGGCTGATAGGATTGTCAGCTTGACTGTTGATACAAATAAAAACCTCTGGATTGGGACTCTCCACGGTTTATTTACCGTTAAAGGCTCAAAAAATGTTGTTAAAAATATACACAGCAACATTACAGGACATATTGATCACATTGACGCTTTACATTATTACAAAAACAAAGTTTGGTTTGAAAGTGATAATGAACTTTTTCAATTTTCTCCCATTACACAAAAAGTTATAAAAGAAGCAGACTTAAATACCAGCATTTATCAAATTTTAAATAACGACGAACATCTTATTCTGTTCTCCGATAGTGGTGATTTAATTGAATTTAACACAGAAACTCAAGAGCAAATAATTCATGCCAATTGGGAGCAACAATCAAGCTATGCTAACGATAAAAGAGTTTTTCACAGCCAAGGCCTGATCTGGTATATCGACATTGGTGGTAAATTATCAACCTATGATTTAAACACTAAAAAGTTCAATGTTATTAATCAAGATCAAGAGTTCATTACAAATGGCGCCAAAACAAAAGATGGCTTTTGGCTGGTGAATAAATCAGGAAAAATATTAGATTATTCTATAGAAAAAAATACGTTTACTGAATTTTCGTTTAAAAATTCAACCAAATTTGATTTGACCAGAGCCAGAACTATTATTGAATCTGCCGACAATTTGGTTATTGGAACTGATGGGACTGGCGCTTTAGTTATCAGCAAAGGCTCAAAACATGCCTATTTTTATAATGAACATAACGGATTAGCAAATAACTTCATCAATGACATTATTGTAGATAAACAAAATAATATTTGGTTTAGTACCAACAAAGCGATAACAGTACTAACACCTCAGCAAAAATTAAGAAATTTCAATCATGAATTTTTAACCAACATAGAATACTTAAGCCAAAGTTCGACAATAGATCAGGCTGGTAATATTTACCTTGGTGGAAACCTTGGTTTTGATTATTTTTCTCCGGATTTATTACTCAATTTTAAACAACAACTTACTCTTCCCGTTTTTACAGATCTGTTAATTGCCAATAAAGTAGTCGAAATTTCTGCTGAAAAAACGGATAACTTCACCATTCCTAAACGCTTTAGTGATCTGGCAAAAATCACCCTTCAATACAGCCATTCACCATTTAGTTTTGAGTTTATCGCCCCAAATTCAAAACTTAGTACTCAAGTGGCGTATCGTTATAAATTGCATGGTGTTGACGACAGGTGGTTAGAAACCACCATTCATAATTTACGTGCTACTTATACTAATTTGGCCTCTGGTCATTATCTATTTGAAGTGCAAGCTTACGACATTTATAACCCCAATGAATTTAAGTCTAACTCAGTTAATATCGAAATCTTGCCACCGTGGTGGTTATCCAACAGCGCAGTCTTAATATATAGCTTAGTGTGTTTGTTAATCCTTGCTTACATGCTTCAGCAGTTCCGTCATAAGCGCCTATATCACTTGCAAATCAAAACCAGTGAAGAGCGCTTAAAGTTATCGCTGTGGGGCAGTGGTGACGAAATGTGGGATTGGAATATTAAAAAAGGCAAAATATATCGTTCAAATATTTGGGGAGTACTAGAGTTTCCTCAAGACGGTAAACGCAATCTTGGTAATAACAATGATAACGAAACCAATATCAATCAAGCTGATATAAAGCGTATCACCCATGCATTGCAAGACCATTTTGATGAAAAAACCGCCCACTTTGAAGCTACCTATAGAGTAAAAGATAAAAATGGCCAGTGGATTTGGGTACTTGATCGCGGCAAAATTGTAGAGCGCGATGAGAAAAATGCACCTATTCGAATGACAGGTACATTAAAAGACATCAGCCAAGTGAAAAAGGCAGATGAACGCTTAAAACTGTTTGCCAAATGTTTTGAAAATATCTCTGATGCTGTAGTGATTTATGACCGCCAGTTTAACGTCGTTGATATAAACAAAGCCTTCCATCGCATTACAGGTAAAACAAAACGTCAAATGATCGGCACACCGCTCAATTTCAGACAATATGACGACAGTTTTACCAATAGCGTAAAACAGCATTTGTTAACCAAAGGCAGCTGGCATGGTGAAATTGAAAGCCAACGCGAAAATGGCGAATGTTATTTAACTGACCTTAACATTGACATCATTCGTGATGAAAATAACAGCATTAGCCATTTTGTTGGGGTATTTTCAGATATAACCAAACGTAAAGAAACAGAAGCTGAACTAAGAAAACTCGCTAATACCGATACACTGACCGGCTTACCAAATCGCTCTTACTTTCAAGCAAACCAATCACGTTTAGTAAAAAATAAAATTCCTCACGCCTTATTAGTATTTGATCTCGATAACTTCAAGAAGGTTAATGACTCCATGGGCCATGAAGTTGGTGATGTTTTGTTATGTAAAGTAGCGGAGCGCATCAGAAGTGTTGGTCGTAAGCAAGATACCGTATACCGTCTGGGTGGTGATGAATTTAGTATCATTATTGAAAATACTAACGATATACATACTATTACTTCAATCGCTAAACATATACTACGTACTATTGCCGAACCTCTTAAACTGAAAAATCATGAAATAGTGCTTTATTCAAGTATAGGTATAGTGCTGTATCCAGAAGATGGCACAACGCCACAAGAATTGCTAAAAAATGCAGATACTGCGATGTACCATGCTAAAAATGAAGGTGGCAATCGTTACAAATTCTTTAATGGCACCATGAACGAACAAGCGGTTAAACGTTTGCAGATTGAAGGGTTAATTCGCCATGGTTTAAAAGAAGACTACTTCTCTGTGTTTTACCAACCTAAAATTGAGATTGCTACGGGTAAAATTGCAGGTATGGAAGCTCTAGTACGTTTTGAAACCCCTTCGAAGGGTATTATTAGCCCAGTGACTTTTATTCCAGTTTCTGAAGAAACAGGACAAATTATTGAAATAGGTGAAGTTGTATTAAGAAAAGCCTGTTTTGCAACTAAAAAGTGGATTGATGAAGGTTTGTTTGATGGCCGATGTGCAGTCAACTTGTCAGCAGTACAGTTTACTCAACCTAATTTGGTTGGCATGATCACAGACATATTGAAAGAAGCAAACTTACCTTCTAAATATTTGGAATTAGAAATCACCGAAGGCACGGTAATGAATTCTCCACAACAAGCAATTGACACTATGTTGCAGCTTAGGGCGATGGGTATACACCTATCTCTTGACGACTTTGGCACAGGTTATTCGTCATTAGCTTACCTTAAGAAGTTTCCATTAAACACCCTTAAAATAGATAAAGCCTTTGTTGATGATATTGAACATTCTGAACAAGGTAGAAATATGGTTGCCACAATTGTCACCATTGCACATAACTTAGGTCTACAAGTAGTAGCCGAAGGTGTGGAAACCAATCAACAATTGAGCTTTTTGTCCGGTTTAAGATGTGAACAGTTACAAGGCTATTTATATAGTAAGCCTCTCTCAACAAACAACTTCCGCAGTTATTTGTTTTCTCACCAGATCACCGACAAATCTACGTCGTTCAGTTAATTAAGCTGAACGACCTAGTGCCATATTAATGACACCCATATCCCCGCCCTTTAAAAACAGGGCACTACAATTGATAATTTTTTGATCAAAAAGTTGGCACGCATATCGCTTTATTAACATCGATTTTACAACAATAATCGAAGGAATAATAAAAAATGCTTAGCTCAATTATTTTATCTCTAGCAATCAATACTTCACCAGCTCCAGTTACTGACTTGAACGACTTTATTGTTGAACAGGCAGGTAAAAACCGTGGTGAAGGTATCCGCGTTGGCAAGAACCGTGGTGAAGGTATCCGTGTTGGTAAAAACCGTGGTGAAGGTATCCGTGTTGGTAAAAACCGTGGTGAAGGTATCCGTGTTGGTAAAAACCGTGGTGAAGGTATCCGTGTTGGTAAAAACCGTGGCGAAGGCATCCGCGTTGGTAAAAACCGTGGCGAAGGCATCCGTGTTGGTAAAAACCGTGGCGAAGGTATCCGTGTATCTTACTCGTTAACAACAGACTTCTAAATGTTAGGAGAGCAATATGATTAAATTATTAAAATCACTGTTTGCAATAGGTCCAAAAGAAAACGCTATCGCTGCCAAAATTACTATTTCAGAAATGCCTGCAGCTAAGTCGCTTTAACAGCGCACCATTTTGACTATATTCGCTACAAGGAAGTTAGCGGCTATATTTTAAGGATAAAATACCCTTACGCTCTAAAGAGCAAATAATCAAAGCCAAATTGGCGATTTACTTTCATTCTTTTATTCATACAAAACATTGGCCAAATCAATGGGCCAAAAATAAATCCTGCAAATGCCCAACGTTTACGCCCTAAACCACTAGATAAAGCCTGACAATAGAAAAAAGCAGAAGAAACAAAAGCTAAAAACGGAATTAAAAACAGCACAATAATAAAAACCTAGTTACAACCCAGAATCGCGCACATTATAACCACTTAGAGCATTTATTCAACACATTTAGAGTAAATATCCTATTGTTAACTTTTTACCTGTTCCCCATTGTTTGACGTATTACTCTGTTCACCTCCCACATTTAAAAAAGGCATTAAAAAAAGAGCACCAATGTGCTCTTTTTAACGACATTTATCATGTTAAAACATGGCAATTATTTGCCTATGTTATGGGTAAAATTTGTCACCTTTAGTTGCCATATCAACCAGTAATTGGCAAGGCTCGAAACGCTCTCCATGTTCTGCCTTCCAGCGATTTAGTTTTTGTACCACGGTTTCAATCCCTACACTATCCATGTAGCGGAACGGACCACCTAAAAACGGCGGGAATCCGATACCAAAAATGGCACCTATATCACCATCTCGAGCATTTCTAATGATACCTTCATCTAAACAGCGAGCAGCTTCATTTAACATCATGTAAACACATCTAGTTGCAAGTTCATCATTTTGCAATTTGCCTTGTGGTCTAATGTTTAACAAGTTATAGATGCTTTCATCAACTTCTTTCTTTTTAACATCATATCGGTAAAAACCTTTTTTAGATTTTTTACCTAAACGACCATCTTTAAGCAATAAATCAAATGCTGGCGGCGGTGCAAATCTATCACCGAGTTCCGCTTGAAGAATTGGACCAATTTTAGAGCCTACGTCAATACCAACTTCATCTAACAGTTGCATCGGTCCTACAGGAAAACCAAATTTAACCAGTGCTTTATCTAGCTTATCAATAGGTTCGCCGTTAAGCAGCATAATGGCAGCTTCATTCATGTAAGGAGCCAAAATCCTGTTCACATAAAAGCCGGCTTTGTCTTTAACTACGATTGGTGTTTTACCCTGTTTTTTCGCTAAGGCAACCGTTGTAGAGATTGTCTGGTCTGAAGTACCTTCGTGAGGAATAATTTCAGCAAGCGGCATTTTATCTACAGGTGAAAAATAATGTAAGCCAATTACATTTTCTGGACGTTTAGCCTGCTCTGCAATTTGCCCAATGGGTAAACTCGAGGTATTACTGGCAAAAATAGTGTCTTGTGAACAATTCGCTTCTATATCTGCCACCATGCGTTGTTTTAATGGTAAATCTTCAAAAACAGCTTCAATAACAAGGTCAACATCGTGGTAACCACTATAGTCAGTTGTACCTGTGATCATTGACATTTGCTTTTGCATTTCTGTTTTTCGAATAAAGCGACGTTTTACTTTTTTATTTAACAGGTCGAAGCTGTATTTAAGTGCATTTTGAATACCTTGGTGAGCGATATCTTTAATGCGTACAGGTAACTTTGCTTTTGTTGCACTAACAAATGCTATACCGCCTCCCATCAGACCACCGCCCAACACACCAACTTTGCTCAGTGTTCTGGGTTCAACTCCTGCCACACCTTGCTCTTTTTTCATTTCTGTTGTCGCAAAGAAGATTTGTCTCAACTGAAATGATTCTGGGGTCATCACTAAATGGCCAAAATGATCAGCTTCTAATTGATAACCCATAGCAGGTGATTGCTCTACCCCTACTTTTACACATTCAATAATTCTTTCAGGTGCAGGATAGTTACCCGCTGTCTTTTTAGCTACAGTTTTACCCGCTTGATCGAATAAGACTTTGCGCCCAAATGACGTTTTTTCAAGTAGCTTACCCACTAGGTTTAGTTTTACGGGCTTGTAGTGATTTTTTCCCGCTTTGACTTTACCTGATAAAACAAGTTTTTCTGCAACGTCAATTAGAACTGAGTTTGGTACCATATCATCGACCAAACCTGCTTTTAACGCTTGTATGCCACGAAGTTGCTTACCGGTTAGCATCATGTCCAATGCTTTTTGAATCCCAACCAGCTTAGGTAATCTTTGTGTACCACCGCTGCCAGGCAATAATCCTAGCTGTACTTCAGGCAAACCAAGCACTGTTTTAGGGTTATCGCTACAAACTCGAGCATGACATGCCATTGCCAGCTCTAGTCCACCACCTAAACAAGGACCATCAATAGCGGCAACAACCGGGATGGAAAGTGACGCTAACTGATCAAACATCATTTGTCCCTGGCGAGACAATGCTGTCGCTTCTTGAGCACTTGTACAATTAGCTAACATAGAAATATCTGCACCCGCGACAAAAGAGTCTTTTTTGCCACTTGATAACACTACACCAAGTAAATCTCGGTTTTCTTTTAACTGAGTTAAAATTGCTGAAATTTCGTCGGCAAATTCTGCTTTTAACGTATTCATGGACTCACCAGGTACATCCATGACCACATGCGCAATTTTGTTTTCCTTTACCGTTAAGGTAAATGTCTTATTTGCGTTATCTGTCATTATTCCGTCTCCAAAATCATAGCAGCACCTAAACCACCTGCGGCACATGCTGTGGTCAAACCAACACCGCCACCTCGTCGATTTAGTTCATTTAGAACTTGAGTAATTAGACGAGTACCTGTTGCCGCAAAAGGATGCCCATATGCTAAAGAGCCTCCCATGACATTAAATTTATCCATATCAATTTCACCAATCGCCTGATCGCGGCCTAAGTGCTCGTTAGCAAACTTTTTACTGGCAAACATTTTTACGTTGGCTAAAGCTTGTGCGGCAAATGCTTCGTGCATTTCAACAAGATCTAAGTCTTTTAATTCCATACCCGCACGTTTTAAAGCGATAGGCGTTGCGTAGCTTGGCCCCATCAGCATGTCTTGCCAAACATCTATTGCAGCAAAGCCAAAACTTCTAATATAACCAAGAGGCTTATATCCTAACTCTTTTGCTCGACCTTCTCGCATGAGTAATATTGCTGAAGCGCCATCGGTTAAGGCTGTACTATTCGCTGCGGTAACTGTGCCGTGTTTACGGTCAAATACAGGTTTTAACTTTGCGTACCCTGCCAAGTCAGAGTTTTCACGGATACAATTATCTTTATCAATGAAAGATTTGTATGGCTCAACATGGGCTGCCATCACTTCACCAGCAAGTTTGCCTTCCTGCCATGACTGAGTTGCCAATAGATGAGAACGATGCGCTAGCGCGTCTTGATCAGCACGTGAAATTCCATGGGTTTTGGCCATTTGTTCCGCCGTTTGCCCCATCGAAAGACCTGTTGAGTATTCTGCTACTGCTGGCGGTACTGGCAATAAATCTTTAAACCTTAAGTGTTTCAAAATCGCCATTTTTTGACCTAAAGTTTTCGTTTTACTTAGATCTAACAACATACGGGCAAATTTCTTAGACACGCCAATGGGCGCAACAGATGAGGAATCTGCACCACCGGCAATACCGATATCAACGACGCCAGATAAAATAGATTCCGCAACATTAACGGTTGATTGAAAGCTAGTTGCGCAAGCTCTTGATACACTATAAGCATCAGTGTTGACGTGCATGCCTGTGCCAAGAACAATTTCACGGGCAATGTTTGGTGCCTCCGGCATTTGCACAACCTGACCAAAAACCAATTGGTCAATGAGTTTAGGGTCAATTTCCGTGCGATTTACCAATTCGTTAACTACGATCTTACCTAGGTCTACAGCAGGTACACCATGAAACGCTGTAGCCTGTTTCGCAAAAGGAGTACGAAGACCAGCAACAACAGCAATTCTTTCACCGCTTGCAGTTTGTAACTTTAATGACATGACATTTCCTCAATACAAAGAGGTCTGACCTCTTATTGTTTGGTTTCATTCTAACCAGATTTATATAGAATTCAACCGCTATATCTGCGTAACACAATTGTCATTTAAATTATTCGCAGAAAACACGTTTACCCAGCTATAAGCATTAGTTATAGCTAGATTAAATTAATAACACTAAAAATTATTTACAATTTTGTCGTAGCACTTGTGTTTAAGATCATGAACCATATATCAATTCATAGGTCTGACAATCCAATTACAAAATTTTAACAACAAAGAACGAAATCATTATGGCTATTGAGTACTTTTCTTCGCTTAAAGAACATTTATCTTCACAAATTATTGGTCAAGAATCTTTGGTCGAAAACTTATTAATTGCACTACTAGCCAATGGTCATCTTATTGTTGAGGGGCCTCCAGGACTAGCAAAAACACGTGCAGTAAATGCCCTTGCCCAAGGATTAGAAGCTGACTTTCATCGTGTTCAGTTCACCCCTGACCTTTTACCTGCTGATTTAACAGGTACTGATATTTATCGACCTGAAGATGCTAGTTTTACCTTTCAGGCTGGACCGCTATTTCGAAACTTGGTTTTAGCAGACGAAATAAACCGTGCACCAGCTAAAGTACAGTCAGCTCTTTTAGAAGCGATGGCAGAAGGGCAAATTACGGTTGGGCGAAATACTTACAAATTACCTGACTTATTTTTAGTGATGGCAACACAAAACCCGATCGAGCAAGAAGGTACTTATCCGCTACCTGAGGCTCAGCTTGACCGATTTTTGATGCATTTAGAGATAGACTACCCTAATGCTGAAAGTGAATTAGAAATTTTAAAAGTTAATCGTGGTGAAGCTTTAAGCAAAGAAAAAGTCAATGTTAGCCAAATTTCTCAAGCTGATATTTTTGCCGCACGTGAACAAGTTTTGCAAATTCATATGGCGCCAGCTATTGAGAAATATATCGTTGATTTAATCATCGCAACTCGCCAACCAGAAAAATATGACGACAAATTAAAACTTTGGTTAGCCTATGGTGCCAGCCCTCGTGCAACTATCGCACTCGATCGCTGTGCCAGAGCACGTGCATGGTTACATGGTCGTGACTTTGTTGGTCCAGAAGATGTACAAGCGGTATTTCATAATGTGCTACGTCACAGAATTTTACTGACATACCAAGCGGAAGCTGAAGGTATAACGACCAATCAATTACTGGATCATTTACTGAACCTTGTTGCTGTAGGTTAAGGTTTAATTCAATGTGGTCTAGAGCACAACAAGACAAAACCCCATGTAGTACCGGTGAACTATTATCATCGTTACAAACCACAGGGGTTTCACTGTCTATTGAAGAGCTAATTAATTATCAAAACAAAGCATCGTTAATCAACTTAACGTCGACCAAAAACATGCACGGACAATTAGCTGGCAACTATCTGGCACGCACCAAAGGCCGAGGCATGGAGTTTGATGAGGTACGTCATTACCAAACAGGTGACGATATCCGAACCATTGATTGGCGAGTCACTGCTCGTACTGGTAAAACTCATACCAAACTATTTCGCGAAGAAATTGAGCGCCCAGTAATTGTTGCCACAGATTTAAGCGCTAACATGGCTTTTGGCAGTCGATTGCTGTTTAAATCAGTACAAGCTGCTCATTTAGCCGCGTTAATCGCATGGCATACAAAGCAACGTGGCGATCGATTTGGTGGTATTGTTTTTAATGATAATCAGCATTTAGAACTTAAGCCGCGCAGCAGACACCAAGGTGTTTTGCACTATTTACACGCACTGACCACCACACATCAGGCAACGATTGACGCGCTCAATATTGGACAAATAAGCGAAAATAAAACAATATGCTTTGCTGAAAATTGCATGCGGATCAGACAAGTAGCTCGCCCTGGCAGCTTGGTATATTTGATCACAGATGGCCATCATACCTCAAAAGATGCAATTCGCCATTTATCAAATATAAGTCAACATTGTGAACTTGTTGTTTGCTTAATTTCAGACCCATTAGAGCTTGAGCTTCCACAAATTGACGGAAAAATGAATGTCAGCGTAACCGATGGTAGTAGTAAACAAAGCTTAACCTTAGGCGATGAAAAAACCGCTAGGGAATACCACAACAAAGCTTCACAATTTATCAGCGACAACGAATCATTATTAAGTAAAGCGGGTGCTCGATTGATTCATTTCAGCGCGGGCCAATCGTTAGAACAACAAATTAAAAATGGGGTAGCACCATGGATCCGTTAGCCCAATTAAATGATATTCATATACCACAACAAGTACATGGCTGGCCTGTAGCACTTGGGTGGTGGCTGTTAGCAGCAACTGTGTTAATCGCTGTAAGCTATTTTATTTGGCGATATGTCAAACTAAAAAGAATTAATAAGATAAAACAAACAGCACTAAATTTGCTTGTTAGCGAACAACACTCGCCCGCTGAGTTGATAAAAATTTTAAAATGGGCATGTATGCATTACTTCCCAAGAACAGATGTCGCCAATCAATACGGTGACCAATTGGCGAGCTTCTTACGACAAGCCCTACCAGAAAAAAAGCAGTCTGGCTTAAACGAAAATATCGGCAAATTACTAGATACTCATTATAGAAAAGAAACCGATCATCAGACGCAAGAACAGTTGCAACAACAGATTGTTTATTGGCTTCAGCATGCTTTACCTCCCAAAGCAAAACCAAAATCGAATGTGGGAGAAGTTAAATGATTGAATTTGCCTTACCTTGGGCCTTAATTGCCTTACCTCTACCTTTTTTGATTTATTTGCTTCCTGCAAAAAACAACGGTGAAGCTGCAGCCTTGCGGATGCCAACCATGCTGCCAGGAGTAAACAGCGAAAAATCACATTCACAAGGAAGAAAAACTCCGGTTAGTTTACTCATGCTACTTTGGTGTTTATTGGTTGCTGCGGCGAGTCAACCACAATGGCTTGGCGACCCTGTTAGTATACCAACAGAAGGCAGAGAAATGATGGTAGCCGTTGATTTATCAGGCAGTATGCAAGTTGAAGATATGGAACTACAAGGCCGACAGGTAAATCGACTAGATATGCTAAAAATATTACTTGGCGAATTTATCGAGCGCCGTGTCGGCGACAGAATTGGTTTGATACTGTTTGGTGACGATGCTTACATGCAAACACCTATGACCTTTGATCGTGAAACAGTAAAACAAATGCTTGATGAAACCGTTCTTGGCTTAGTGGGTAAACAAACAGCGATAGGTGATGCAATTGCCCTTGCAGTGAAACGTTTTGATGAAAAGAAAACGTCAAATCGAGTATTACTTTTACTAACAGATGGCCAAAACACCGCAGGTAAAATACTGCCAGAGCAAGCGCTCGAATTAGCCATAGCTAAAAAAGTTACTATCTATTCGATTGGTATTGGTGCCGACGTAATGATTCAACGTTCATTATTTGGCAAGCGCAGAGTAAATCCTTCAAGTGAACTTGATGAAGAGACACTAACTAAACTTGCTGAACAAACAGGTGGTAAATACTTTAGGGCTCGCAGCGGTAGTGATATGGAGCAAATCTATCAGTTGCTTGATCAACTTGAACCCGTCGAACAAGAACAGCAACAAATGCGTCCGTTAACAGCATTATTCTATTACCCGCTGGCCATTGCCTTGCTATTAGCGTTGGCGTATATCACGCTTATCAGTTATTTCCCAGGTGGCATTTTAAAACGATCAACAACATTAACGGAGAAACATAGTGGCTGATTTTCACTTTATTCGTCCGTACTGGTTACTGGCAATCGTCGCTCTTATTTTTGCGCTACATTTACTGAAGAAATATCGCATCAGTCAATCTGGTTGGCATAAACTGATCCCAGAGCACCTTGCACATGTATTAATTGATGGCAAAACCGAGCATAAGTCTGCCTCTGTATTGTTGCCGTTTATTATCGGTGTATTAGCTATTGTAGCTCTTGCTGGCCCAACCTGGAAAAAACTCCCCCAACCGGTTTATCAAATGGCTAGAGGTTCAGTGTTAATCATGGACATGTCATACTCCATGTATTCTACTGATGTATCACCTAACCGACTTACCAGAGCACGTTATAAAGCTATTGATTTACTCAACCAATTAAATGAAGGCGAAATGGGTTTAATCGCCTACGCAGGTGATGCTTTTACGATAAGCCCATTAACCGAAGATGTTAACAATATTGAGTTGTTACTGCCGTCACTTAGCCCAGAATTAATGCCAGAGCTCGGCAGTAATCCCTACGCCGCTTTAGTACTTGCAGCACAAACACTGCAAAATGCAGGTCACATTGAAGGTGATATATACTGGTTTACCGACGGTATCGATGACGAAGATTTACAAGATATAGTTGATTGGCAACGAGAATCATCTTATCGCTTAAATATTATGGGTGTTGGTACAACAACTGGTGCGCCAATCAAACTTCCCAATGGGCAGCTGTTAAAGGACGATGATGGTTCCATTGTCATCCCTAAACTCAGTGAAAGCTTGCTAAACACTGCAGCAATTCAGGGCTCAGGCACTTATGCCCGTATGTCTAATAACAATACTGATATAGAAGCTTTAGTAAAGCCACCTATACATACAGATGAAGACAAAAAATCAGAAGCGAATCAAACAGGTGATCAATGGCAAGAATTTGGTCCTTACCTATTGATCCCGGTAATGCTTTTGCTATTACCGTATTTTAGACGTGGTAACCTACTTATAATATTACCTGCAGCCGTTTTATTATTTCCTACACCTCAAGCACAAGCAGATTTTTGGAGCGACTTATGGAAAACCAAAGATCAACAAGGGCAGTCTCTTTACAACGCAGAGCAATATAAAGACGCAGCAACAGCATTTGAACATCCTTCATGGAAAGGCAGCGCTCATTACCGTGCTGGTGAATATGAGGATGCGTTATCCGCTTTTATGCAAAGTAAAGATGCACAAACCAATGCAGACACTCAATACAACATTGGGAATACTTTTGCCAAACTACAACAATTTGATCAAGCCTTGGCGGCTTATGATAAAGCACTAGAGCTAAATCCCGACCACAAAGATGCCAAAGCAAACAAAGAATTGCTGGAAAAGTTGAAGCAACAGCAAGAACAGCAACAGAATCAAGATCAACAACAGCAAGATGACCAGCAACAACAAGATGGTCAGCAAAACGAAGGTGATCAACAGGAAAGCCAAGATCAGCAAAGTAATGAAGCTAGCGATGATCAGCAAAATAAAAATGACCAGCAGCAACAATCTCAAACTGCTGACGAGCGAAACGCTGACGAAAAGCCACCAGAGCAAGAGCCAGAACAAGAGCAGGCACAAGAACAACAGCAAAACGACAAACAAGAAGAAAAACAAGGTGAAGTCGAACAGCAGCAAGCAGAGTTAAGCCAAGATCAGCAAGAAAAAGAAATGGAACTAAAACATCAGCAACTATTAAACAAAGTAACTGATGATCCCTATTTGTTGCTACGAAATAAAATGCAGCTTGAATATCAAAAACGTCGTCAACGCCAAATTAGTTTAGGAGCAAAGAAAAAGTGGTAAAGGCAATTATTTTTCTAATCGGATTAACCATCTCCTTTGGTTCTCAGGCGCTTACTGAAGTGACAGCATCTGTAGACAAAAACCCGGTTATCGTAAACGAGTCTTTTGTGTTAACGGTTATTGCAGACGATGATATTGATACAAATGCATTAGATACTTCAGCGTTAGGTCGAGACTTTATTGTTGGCAGAACTTCTGTTAGTTCTCAAACCAGCATGGTGAACTTTAAGACAACTCGCACCACAAAATGGAGCATTGTACTTATTGCCAGAAAGCCAGGTGAAGTCACTATTCCAGCACTAACCCTTGAAGATAAAAGTACAGCGCCAATTAACCTAAAGGTTATAGAAGCGAGTGAAACCGACAGCTCTACACAACAAGAGTTATTTATCACCTCTGAAGTATCAAGCAAAGAAGTGTATGTTCAACAGCAACTAACACTAACAGTAAAACTGCATTTTGCCGCAGAATTAAAACGAGGAAGCCTAACAGAGCCAGCACTTGATGGCGCCAACATCAACCAAATTGGTAAAGACAAAGAAAGTGAAACCATCATTAATGGTCGTCGCTATAGAGTGATAGAAAGAGCCTACGCCATTAGTCCACAAGAGAGTGGTGAGTTTGTTTTAAAATCGCCAATTTTTTCTGGTGAAATAATGATGCCATCGACCCGCCGCAATAGCTTCTTGAGTTTTGCTGATACCAAACCCGTCAGTGTAATTGGTGATGAAATCCCAATTGTAGTAAAAGCAATTCCGGCACAATATCAAGGCATGTGGTTACCAAGTGAACTATTATCTGTTCATCAAGAATGGCAGCCAGAAGATGGTAATTTCATTGTCGGCGAGCCAATTACCCGAGTTATTACATTGACCGCTGCGGGCTTGTCAGAAGAACAGCTGCCAGAAATAGACATGCCACTTCCTGACGGCTTAAAAGTTTACCCTGACCAAGCACAGTTACATACCGGCTTAAACAGTAATCGATTAGTTAGTCAAAAAGTTCGTAACTTTGCCATTGTTGCTAACCAAGCAGGCACTTATAACATTCCTGAAATTGTTATCCCTTGGTGGAATACCAAAACCAATCAATACCAAGAAGCCGTGATCCCAGCTCAAACGATTGTCGTTGAGCCAAACCCTGACCAAGCACCTGTACCAAGTGCACCTATTGAACAACCGACTTCAGCCAATGTTGAAGCAGCCCCTACGCTGGTAGTACAACAACAAACACTATGGTTACAATGGGTGTTTTTAGCACTATGGCTATTAACACTAGCGGCTTGGATTTATTCAGCAAAAAGAAATGCTCAATCAAGGCAAAATAAAACGGATGTTAAAGTTAATGACGCTTACCTAGCATTGCTAGCAGCGTGTAAAAAGCATCAGGCTGAACAGGCTTTGAGCCTACTTGTTCCTTGGTATAATTCCATTTCTGTTGACAAAGTATCAACGATTGCCCAAATACAAAACCAAGCAGCGTCTACAACACTAAACTTTGAAATTAGTGAATTACAGGCGACACAATTTGGCAAAGAGCCAAAACCATGGCAAGGCCAAGGCTTGGCAAAAGCAATTCAAGAAATTAATAAATCGGGTATACAAAAAAAAGCACCCACTAAAATATCTCTCAACCCTTAATTTCACTAAACTGCCGCACTATCATCAAAGTGCGGCAGAGCCTTTCTATACCTCAACTTGAAATAAACCTCAGTTAAATTAAAATTTTTAAGAAAGTTTTTTTCACTCGTTCGGGTCTGTTCAATCATGGCGACAAAACAAGTTAGATACGAAGCACTCGTGAAGGCATTACATGGCGATCTTTATCGCTATGCCTATTGGCTGACCCACGACCCGCAAGTAGCGGAAGACTTAGTGCAAGAAACATTTTTACGCGCTTGGCGAGCATTAGATTCTTTAAAAGATGAAAAAGCAGCCAAGTCTTGGTTAATCACAATTTTACGCAGAGAAAATGCCCGACGATTTGAACGTAAGCGCTTTGAAATGGCGGAATATGAAGAAGCGGCAATAAAAGATGCCTCATCAACCACTTCAGAGCAAGAAACGGAAAATCACTGGTTACGTGAAAAAATAGCTCAGCTGCCCGAAGAGTACCGAGAGCCTTTGGTATTACAAGTAATTGGAGGATTCAGTGGCGACGAAATTGCTAGCATGCTTTCACTTAACAAAAACACGGTCATGACCAGATTATTTCGAGCTCGTAATCAATTGAAAGAAACGTTAGACGAAGAGCCAACAATGAGAGGTTTTCAAAATGGATGATTTGCAATTTAGACGCAGTATATATGCAGATCCCAAATCTACAGATCCTGATGTGGTTTCTGCAAAACTAAATGACCCTGCAAAACAAAAGTTTGCTCAAGAGCTTGAAGACTTTGATTTACAGATAGCTAAAGCTATGCAAGTGCCAGTGCCTGAAGGTTTAAGCCAAAAGCTTATTCTGAGACAGTCATTAGCAAGTCATCAACAGCAAACTCGTAAAAGTCGTATAAGACTAGCGTTAGCAGCATCTATCACTCTTGCAATAGGGCTTACGGTTAGTCAGTTACAATTTTCGCATGCCTACAATTCGGTTGCTGATTATGCCATTGCACATGTTAATCATGAGGCTAAATACTTTACAAATGAAGATGAAGCCAATGTAACGCTTGCTTCCTTAAATAGTAAGATGACTTCATTCAAAGGTAGCTTTTCCGATACCCTTGGTGAATTGATGATGGCAGACTTTTGCCGATTTGATGGTATGAAGAGTCTGCATTTAGTCTATAGAGGTAGAACAAGCCCAGTTAATGTATTTATTGTGCCTGACAATGATTACATGGCATTTGATAAGCAGTTTTCTAGTAAATCATTCAACGGCGTCGTCAGTAGTTACAATAACAGCCGTGTGATTATTGTTGGTGACAAGCAAGAGCCATTAAATCAATGGCAAGAAAAACTAAATCAGGGAATTCGTTGGGCGACGTAATATCAAATGAAAAGATTTCCCCAATAAGAAACGCCAGGCATAATGCCTGGCGTTTTTATTTTTAAAACACAAACTTGCACTTAAAGCTGTTTAGCACGTTCAAATGTTTCGCTTATCTCTGCTGAAACAGGTTTTGTTACCTTACTGACAATAATAATCGCTATAGTAGCAACGATAAAACCAGGGACAATCTCATAGATAGTAGCGCTTAGCGAAGCACCATTAATTGTTACCGGTGCATAAATCCAAAACAGTACTGTTGCTGCGCCAGCTAACATACCCGCTAAAGCGCCCTGTTTTGTCATACGTGACCAATACAAACTTAATATAACAAGAGGTCCAAACGCTGCTCCAAAGCCAGCCCAAGCATTGCTTACTAAGCTTAAAATGGTGCTATCTCTATCATAAGCTAAAACAATCGCTACTATCGCCACTAAAACTACCGATAAACGTCCAACGCGCACTAATTCAGTTTCACTGGCAGATTTATTCAAAAATATTTTATAAAAATCACCCGTTAATGAACTTGAAGTCACTAATAGTTGCGAAGAAATTGTACTCATAATCGCAGCAAGAATAGCCGCCAATAAAAAGCCGGTAATTAATGGGTGAAACAACACCTGAGATAAATGAATGAAGATGGTTTCTGCATCTTTAAGGTTTGTACCTGTTTTGGAAACATATGCAAGCCCAGTTAACCCTGTTGCCAATGCACCAATAATTGAAACAATCATCCAACTCATGCCAATTCTGCGAGCGACAGGGATATCTTTTACTGAACGAATAGCCATAAACCTTACTATGATGTGAGGTTGTCCAAAGTACCCTAACCCCCAGGCCATCGCAGAAATAATACCTATAGCTGACACACCTCCAAATAAATTCAGCATATCTGGATTAACAGAAGCAATCGTACTTTGCATTTCTGCGTAACCACCAACTTCAGATAATGCCACAACGGGCACTAATACTAAGGCTAAAAACATAATACAGCCTTGAACAAAGTCGGTTAGACTCACTGCAAGAAAACCACCAAACAAAGTGTAAACAACTACAACACCAGCTGTGATATATAGACCTGCCTCGTAAGTTAAACCAAACGATGTTTCAAATAATTTTCCACCAGCAACAACACCAGAAGAGGTATAAAGCGTAAAGAAGATGATGATTACAATAGAAGACGTCACTCTGAGGATATGACTAGAATCATGAAAACGATTTTCGAAAAAATCAGGTAAGGTGATCGAATCATTTGCCAATTCAGTGTAGTTTCTCAAACGCGGCGCAACAATTAAATAATTTAAGAAAGCCCCAATGACCAAGCCAATCGCAATCCACATGCTACTTGCACCTGAAACGTACATCGCCCCGGGTAGCCCCATTAACATCCAGCCACTCATATCAGAAGCACCTGCTGAGAGAGCAGTAACTGACGGGCTAAGATTACGGCCACCAAGCATATAGCCAGATACATCACTAGTAGACTTTCGGTAGGCATACAAGCCAATAGCTAACATGACGATAAAATATATAGATAAAGAAACTAACGTACCTATGGCCAAAAGAATTCTCCTAATTTTTGTAGTTATTAAGTGAGATGTATTTATTCAAATAAATTGCGTTATATACAAATTTGCAACAATATTTAAAGTGGATTGGTGATATTATCTGATTATCAACGGGGATTATAGGATTTTGCGGTAATATTCGAGATTCCTTCGGTCAATGGATGAAAAAGAAAATAATTATCGTGAAATCATGAAGTAAATCTCCTATATTCTAAAAATATATGTTGATAGGAATTTGTATGTATTTTTACGCCGCGCGGCAACCTATACTGGACAAAGAAAAAAATCTTTACGCGTATGAATTGCTGTTTAGAGATAGCATAGACAACGTTTTTCCAGAAATAGATGGTAATGAAGCAACCAGTAAAATGATAGAAGCTAGCCAGTTTAATATGGGCATTAGCGACTTTACTGGTAACAAACCTGCTTTTATCAATTTCACGCTTGATACTTTGAATAAAGGTTATCCTGAAATGCTGACAACCGAAGAATTGGTTGTTGAAGTACTTGAAACGATAAAGCCTGGAAAAAAGCTACTATCTTTGTGCAAAGCCTTATTTGAAAAAGGCTATACATTAGCGCTTGATGATTACGAACACCAAAATGTATGGGCACATTTTTATCCCTACATCAAAATTATTAAAGTCGATTGGAAAGCGACAACAGTAGAAGAAATCGTTCAAATCAAAAAAGCAATCGCATCTTTTGATCACATCCAGTTGCTTGCTGAAAAAATTGAAACATACGAAGAGTATAACCAAGCACTTGAATTAGGATTTGAGCTGTTTCAAGGCTTCTTTTTTGCCAAACCAGAAATGATAAAGGCAAAAAATTTATCTCCTTCACAAATGGCAATGGCAGAGTTGTTATATGAAACATCAAAGCCTGATTTAGACCTAGCCGCGATCACTTCTGTTTTTGAACGCGATGTATCATTGTCATACAAGCTATTACGCTACGCAAATTCAGCTATGTTTAAACGTAGAAGCGAAATATCAACGATAAAACAAGCACTCGTCACCTTAGGATTTGCAGAGCTTAAACGTTTTATCGGGTTAATGTTTGCCACTAATGCCAATCCTGACAAACCATCAGAGTTGATTAAATCTGCTATGGTCAGAGCAAAATTTTGCGAAACGATTAGTGCTGATGCAAAAGGGAATATCCAAAGCTCTATTGCCTTTTTAACTGGCTTGATGTCACTAATAGACGCCATATTAGACGAAGAACTCACTTCGGTATTGGAAAAGTTACCTCTCACACAAGAGATAAAAGACGCACTGATTAACAAAACAGGCGCTCTTTCAGAATTACTATCACTTGTTGAACAACTAGAAAAGGCTAATTGGCAGAGTTGTAACGAATTAGCAGAGGGTTTAAACCTAGATAAAGCCAATGTTGCTAAAGCATTTAATGAAGCTATGTCATGGACTGATGAACAGCTCTCGATGGCTCAATAATTCTAGTTATATTTACCAAAAAGCCGCTCTATGAGCGGCTTTTTTCTTTAATAACCATCTGGATTTTCTGATTGCCAGCGCCAAGTATCAGCTAACATATCAGTCAGACTAAATTTAGCTTGCCAGCCCAAGAGTCGCTCCGCCAGCTCTGCATTTGCATAAACAGTAGCTAAGTCACCTTCTCGTCTTGGCACTACTTGATAAGGTACAGCTTTTCCACTGACTTGCTCAAAACCTTTAACAATATCTAATACGGATGTGCCGTTTCCAGTACCTAAATTAATTGGTTGACAACCTTTGATATCAGCAAGAGACTCCAACGCTTTAACATGCCCTATGGCTAAATCAACCACATGGATATAGTCACGAACTCCGGTGCCATCTGGTGTATTATAGTCATCACCAAACACTTGTAATTGTGGTAAACGCCCTACTGCAACTTGTGCAACATAAGGAAGTAGATTATTTGGGATGCCATTTGGGTTTTCACCAATTAAGCCAGTTTTATGTGCACCAATAGGATTAAAATAACGCAAACTGATAATTGACCAAGCTTCATCACTTTTAGCTAAATCAAACAGTATTTCTTCAATCATCAATTTTGTACGACCATATGGGTTGGTCGCTGAAATCGGCATTTGTTCATGTAAGGGTGAAACATTGCTCTCACCATAAACGGTAGCAGACGAGCTAAACACAAGGCGCTTAACTTGAAACTTTGCCATAACCTCAAACAATGTCACTGAACCCGAGACATTGTTATGGTAATAACTAAGTGGAATTTCATTCGACTCGCCAACTGCTTTTAAGCCAGCAAAATGCACTACGGCATCAAAGCTGTGCTCAAAGAAAATAGCTTCAAGCGCAATACGATCACATATATCAGCTTCAATAAAAGTAGGACGTTGTCCTGTGATCTGCTCTACTCTATCTAACACAAGTGGTGAAGAATTCGATAAATTATCGACAATAACCACCTCATGCCCTAATGTTAAAAGCTCAACAACCGTATGGCTGCCGATATAACCTGTTCCACCAGTAATTAAAAGTTTCATCTTAATCCTCAGGATGATGTTTTATAATAGTGATTAACTGCCTCTATAAAAGCGTCAATTTCAGCTTCTGGAAGTTGGTTGACACCCGCTGCGGCAGCACGTCCGCCACCTGTTGCAAACTTAGAGCAGACATCACCAGCTCCTTGTTTGTTATTCAAAGGTGCTCGAAGGCTAATAGTATAAGTGTCATCACCGTTTGTGGTAAAGACGATATGGGCTTTATCTGGGTTTTGATTGGCTAAATCATTACCATAGACACCGCTAACTCTTCTTGCCCACGCTTCATCAGGTAACAAGATCGCCTTACAAGTACTACAGTCATGCAGTACTTTAGCTGATTTAGCCTGAGATATATCTTGGGTATATGCGGCTTGCAACTTTTCAAAAACCGAGCCTTGTTGTGCAATCAAATCAAATGGATCTTTAAATTGCGTTAACAACTGATACAGTTCGTCTGGCGCATAGTGCAAATCTTCAAGCTTTTGACCATAGCCGTTGTAATTAATGTAGATTCCAAGTTCATTTAACTTAGCTCTTTGCTCTGAACTTAGGTTGTACTTATCTGCTAATTGCTCAGCAGAATTAATCATATTATCACCGTATGCTGCGGCAATTGCCCAAAACACATATTGATCATCTAAATATTTATTGATGATCAAACTAGTACATGTATTTGGATCGGTATCGATCATCGGTTGTAGATATGGCGACGCAGGAATATCCCCTGGTCGGTGATGATCGGCATAAAAAACGTCGATTTCTTTTTCCAGCAAAGTGACTAGAGCGCTGTGGTTTTTTTCCATTGAAATATCAAGCGCGGTAACACTAGTCGCTTTATTCACATCTACGCGCTTTAGCAAACTGATGTCCCGTTTTACACCTGTCACTAAAACAGACTCAATAGGCTCAGCAAACCTCAATTGCAACAGGGCAATGATACCGTCAGCGTCTCCGTTAAATACGTCATAATGCATAGTAATTACCCGATATAGTTATTCTTCTCTAAATACGCAATGATTTGATCAGCGCACTGCTCGATAGACAAATCGGCAGTTTTTACGTGAACTTCAGGCGTACTAGGAATATCATAAGTTGAGTCAATGCCTGTAAAATCTTTGATTTCCCCCGCACGGGCTTTTTTGTATAGGCCTTTTGGATCTCTTTGCTCACAAATTTCAATTGGTGTGTCGATAAACACCTCTATAAATTCGCCACTGGAAAGTTTTTCACGCGCCATTTGGCGGTCAGTCGCAAAAGGAGAAATAAATGCAGTAGAGACAATTAAACCAGCATCAACAAATAATTTAGCTACCTCACTGATACGTCTGATATTTTCAATACGGTCTTCATCACTAAAGCTAAGATCACCATTTAAGCCATGCCTAACATTGTCACCATCTAATAAATAGGTGTGCTGCCCTTTTGCAAATAATTTTGCATCTACTGCATTTGCAATGGTTGATTTCCCTGAGCCACTTAACCCGGTAAACCACAACAAACAAGGTTTTTGAGATTTAATTTGTGCACGTTGAGCTTGGTTAATATGTTGTTCGTGCCAAACAGTATTTTCTGTTTTCATGAGTAACTCTTTAATAAATTTTTAAAAAGGGAAAAAAATGGGTATCAAGGTCAGCACAACAGCTGAATACGCTATTGATATAGGTACACCAAATTTAACGACATCTAACAAAGTATAATTACCCGCGTTATACACCATGACATTGGTTTGATAACCAAACGGGCTAATAAAACTTCCACTAGCAGCAAATGCTACAGCCATAACAAAAGGAATTGGATTCACACCTAAGCCAATTGCGATGTTATAAGCAATTGGAAAAATTAAAGCTGCAGCGGCACTATTAGTCACTAACTCAGTAATTAATAGCGTAGCGACAAAGATGACCACTAGAGTAATAAAAGCACTTTGCCCTTGCAGCAAACTTTCAATGTTGGTTGCCAGTAAACCGGCGACACCACTACTTTCAAGCGCTTTAGCCAAGGTTAATGCCCCTAACACTATCATCCATATTTCTAGTGGAAATCGACGCTTTATTTCATTTACCGTAAGGCAATCGGTGAAAACCAAAATACCGACATAAAAGATCAAGGCTTTTAATAAAGTGACATCCGTTAATACGGAAAATAATACGGTCGCGATAAAACCAAAAACCGTTAAACTGTCTCGCCACCCCGAAAGCATATTGTCAGGTTGGTGGCCTGATAAAATATAAAAATTTTTACTTAAGTTAGTTCGAGTACTAAAGTCGTTACCTACCGCCAACACCAGAATATCTCCGGGCTGGATCACTAAAGAGCCTAGTTTTCCGGATAGCGCCGTCCCCTCTCTTCTCACGGCGACCACAGCTGCGTCAAATCGAGCCCTAAAACCTGCTCGTTTTAATGTTTTACCAACAACTGCTGAATCAGGCTTTATTAATACTTCAGTTAAATTGTCGCGGAGTAAACCGTCTTGTTCAGCAAACAGGGTTAAACCATCAAATTGCTGCAAAACTTTTACCTTTGATACATCACCTGTAAAAATAAGCTTATCACCGCGATTTAACACTTCATCAGGTGCAACCGGCGAAATTAAACGGCCATCTCTAATCACTTCTACGAGAAACAAAGCATCGAGGTTACGCAAGCCATTTTCTTCGACAGTTTGACCAACCATTTTTGAATCAGCGGAAACTCGTGCCTCTAACAAATAATCTTGATTTTTGAGTTGCTCAAGTTCCATATCAGGTAAGCTGTACTGCCTTACAAGTATTATACCTAGGCACACCACCAAAGCCGATGCACCAATAGGGGTAAAATCAAAAAAGCTTAACCCTGCATTCCCTTGTTCGATCAACATGGTATTAACGATCAGGTTTGTTGAAGTACCAACCAAGGTTAACGTTCCGCCAAGAATTGCCGCAAATGACAAAGGTAAAAGTAACTTTCCTGGGTTTACAATACGATTACTTTTAATGGTAGAAATTAATGCAGCAACCACCGCCGTATTATTCATAAAAGCAGAAGCAATAGCGGTGTAAATGAGAGTTTTTAATGTTGATAAAAACGGTTTGCCATTGATCATAACACCAGAAAGGCGGCGTAAAACGCTAGTTCTCTCAAACGAAAAAGACGCTAAAACCAATAAAATAAGAGTCACTAAGCCTGGGTTTACTGCATTTGATAACACGTCATGTGTATCAACGTAAGACAAACTTAAACACGCCAACATCGCAAAAGCAAAAACACGCTCTGGCACTCGTTGATATTTAATTAGCCCGGCAAAAGTGAAGATGAAGATGCCAATTAAGGCCCACTGCATTGCTACCATATATATTATTGTCCCTTAGCAGCAAATCATAAGATTAGATGTATCAGCTGCTTAAGCTTAATGCAAGTTAAGCAGCTGATTTTAACAAGCGTTATTTAAGTAATTTACCTAAATCTCTCGCTCCCCAATGTGGGAAATGCTTCCTTACTAATGCGTTAAGTTCAACCTCAAAAGCACTGTATTGATGCTGATCTTGTAACTCAGATGTGCCGTTGATCATACCTGCACCTACCGTAATATTAGACAGGCGATCAATAATGATAAAAGCACCTGTAGCACGGTTTTCGTGATATGGGTCAAAATGCAACGTTTCAGCTACAGTGAAATTTACCGAGCCAATTTCATTCAACGCTAACTGATTAACCTCTGTTTTTTCCATGGTGTTAACATTGGTTTTATGTTCAATATTAACCACATGGCCAGTTGTCAGTTTTGTTCCATGCTTGATGTAGTATTCGCGACCTGTTTCTAGCTCATCTTCATGCATCCAAACGACAGAGGCATTAAATTCTTTTGAAGAAAGTGGTGCCGCTCCTTTGCGAATAATTAGCTCACCACGGCTAATATCAATTTCATCTTCAAGCGTTAAAGTGACTGCTTGGCCTTTTTCGGCTTTCTCTAAGTCGCCATCAAAGGTAACAATCGACTTAACTTTGCTTTCCTTACCAGATGGCAAGGTTACAATTTCGTCACCAACGCGAATGCTGCCAGAGCCAATTGTGCCTGCAAAACCTCTAAAGTCTAGGTTCGGTCTGTTTACATATTGCACTTGAAAGCGGAAGTCTGTACATACGTCATCGTTACTTACGTTTACCGTATTAAGCAGCTTCATCAAGGTAGCACCAGGATACCAAGGCATATTTGCGCTTTCTTCAACAACGTTGTCACCAAGTAACGCAGAAATTGGTACAAAGCGAACGTCTGTAAATGCTAGTTGATCAGCAAAATCGCGATATTCTTTTTTAATTTCTTGGTATCTGTCTTGACTGTACTCAACTAAGTCCATCTTGTTGACTGCAATTAAGACATGCTTGATGCCCAGTAAAGAACAGATGAATGAATGACGACGAGTTTGTGTTTGTACACCATGACGTGCGTCGATCAATATAATCGCCAAATCACATGTTGATGCACCCGTTGCCATGTTACGCGTGTACTGTTCGTGACCTGGAGTGTCAGCAATAATAAACTTGCGTTTATCGGTAGAGAAATAACGGTATGCAACGTCAATAGTAATGCCCTGCTCTCGTTCAGATTGCAAGCCATCTACTAACAAAGCTAAATCAACAGCTTCCCCTGTGGTACCAACTTTTTTACTGTCTTTTTCAATCGCGGCTAATTGATCTTCAAAGATCATTTTAGAGTCATGTAAAAGTCGGCCAATTAACGTGCTTTTTCCGTCATCTACGCTACCACATGTTAAAAAACGCAGTAGCTCTTTATTTTCATGTTGCTTCAAATAAGCTTGAATGTCTTGTTCAATAAGGTCTGATTGGTGGCTCATAAAAAATCCTAAAAATGTAAATCACTAAAGTAAGAAATTTTTCGGTTAGAAATAACCTTCCATTTTCTTCTTCTCCATTGAACCAGCAGAGTCATGATCAATAACTCGACCTTGTCTTTCAGAGGTTTTTGTCAACAGCATTTCTTGAATAACATCAGTCAAGCTTGTTGCTTCAGATTCAACCGCACCTGTTAACGGATAACAACCTAGTGTTCTAAAGCGAACACTCTTCATTTGAATTTCTTCACCTTCTTCCAGTGGCATACGTTCATCATCAACCATGATTAACGTTCCGTCACGCTCAACAACTGGGCGTTTCGCCGACAAATAAAGTGGAACAATATCGATGTTTTCAAGGTAGATATATTGCCAAATATCAAGCTCTGTCCAGTTTGATAAAGGAAAAACACGAATACTTTCGCCCTTGTCAACTTTACTGTTATAGATATTCCAAAGCTCTGGGCGCTGGTTTTTAGGATCCCAACGGTGGTTTTTATCTCTAAAGGAATAGACACGCTCTTTTGCTCGTGACTTTTCTTCGTCACGACGTGCACCGCCAAATGCTGCATCAAACCCATGTTTATCTAAAGCTTGCTTTAAGCCTTGAGTTTTCATGATATCGGTATGCTTAGCGCTACCATGAACAAATGGATTAATATTCATCGCCAACCCTTCAGGGTTTTTATGAACGATCAAGTCAAAACCATATTCTTTTGCAACACGATCGCGAAATTCGATCATTTCCTTAAATTTCCACGTTGTATCAACATGTAATAATGGAAAAGGAATTTTACCTGGCGCAAAAGCTTTTCTTGCTAAGTGTAATAAAACAGCCGAATCCTTACCGACTGAGTACAACATAACTGGTTTATCAAATTCCGCGACAACTTCGCGAATAATATGAATGGACTCTGCTTCCAATTTTTTTAAATGTGTTTGATTTGTCATCTACCCGTATTTCCTTAGGCAAGGTTAATGGCGTAATTTTGTCACAACAAAGACTAATGTTCCATATAAGAAATCGCTTTGTTAGAACGTTTGAGTATATAAAAATTTATCCCTATACTCATGAGAGCATAATATCGTTATCAGCCCTTAAATTTAACTATTTAATAGCATTCAGATATGTTCTGAATTCTTCACCTATGTCATCGTGACGTAAGCCGTATTCAACAATCGCTTTCATATAACCGATTTTAGAACCACAATCATGCGACTTACCCGTCATATGAAAAGCTTCAACTGGCTCTAATTTCATTAGACTAGCAATTGCGTCTGTTAATTGAATTTCATCACCAGCTCCTGGCGGCGTAAATTCAAGCAAATCCCAAATTTGTGACGATAAAACATAACGCCCTACAACCGCCAAATTAGACGGCGCTTCGTCAATTGCTGGTTTTTCTACTATCGCCGTCATGACCTTTGATTCACCAGGATTCAAGGCATGTCCTTCACAGTCTGCTACTCCATAATTGCTGACTTGTTCAATAGGCACTGGCTCAACCATAATTTGGCTTATCGCTGTATCTTGATAACGCGCTAACATAGCAGCCAAATTTTCAGTTTTTAGATTTGCTGATGCGTCATCCAAGATAACGTCAGGTAAAACAACAATAAAGGGATTATCACCTACTAAAGGCCTTGCTTTTAATACCGCATGTCCTAATCCTTTAGCTTCACCTTGTCTGACGTGCATAATGGTAACGCCTTTGGGACAAATAGCTTGGATTTCTTCAAGTAACTGCCTTTTAACACGCTTTTCTAACGTTGTCTCTAGTTCAAATGATTTGTCAAAGTGATTTTCAATCGAGTTTTTAGATGAATGGGTAACTAGTACGATTTCTTTGATACCTGCATCTATACATTCGTTAACAATATATTGAATTAGTGGTTTGTCGACGATCGGTAGCATTTCCTTCGGTATTGCTTTGGTTGCCGGTAACATTCTAGTTCCAAGACCGGCAACGGGAATGACTGCTTTCGTAATTTTGTTATCCATTTTTACTTCACTTTTTTGTTGACCTAATTTAGCTCTAAAACAAATTTAATAAAAAATATAAGTCAAAAGCTTAAAGCCCTAATATTACTATTTTTTGATGATGCAATTCCACCACCAATCTACGTAAAGATGTTTTCGGGGGACTTATTAAAATCACATACCTTGCCAATTTTCACGACAAAATGATTTAAATGAGTCGTCCTCTATACTTGCACCTTTAAGCGTTCAAAGGTATAAAGTCGATTGAAATAAAATTTAATGCGCAAAATATCACTCGTTAAAAAACATATTTCGGATATAAAAAGAAAAACAAAAACAATATAACGTGCGCACCTTCGGAAGGATTAATCTATGACGACGCAAACCGAAAAGACTTTTTGGGGGCAACCTCAAGGTCTTCAAACGCTGTTTTTCACAGAAATGTGGGAACGATTCAGCTACTACGGCATGAGAATGCTACTAGTTCTTTTTATGACAGCTACACTGCAAGAAGGCGGCTTAGGCCTAACCGTCGCCTCGGCAACAGCGATATATGGACTTTATACTGGTAGTGTGTATTTTATGGGGCTACCTGGAGGTTGGATTTCTGACCGATTAATTGGTGGCCAAAAGGCTGTTTGGTATGGCGGTATTATTATTATGTGTGGACATATTGTCCTCGCAATTCCAAGTGATAAAACCTTTTTTATCGGATTAGTACTTGTGGTACTAGGCACAGGTTTACTTAAGCCAAACATTGGCGCCATGGTTGGTCAACTTTATTCTGAAGAAGACAAGCGCCGTGATTCTGGTTATGCCATTTACTATATGGGTATCAACTTAGGCTCTACACTAGGTTACATTATTTGTGGTTACCTAATGGAAGATGACAGTTTTGGTTGGCACTGGGCGTTTGGTGCTGCAGCTGTAGGTATGGCATTAGGTCTTATTCAATACAGAAAAACACTTAATAAATTGGACGGTGTAGGTTCACTACCAGCGTCACCTTTATCACCACAAGCCGCTAAAATCAGTTGGACTATCATTGCCGCTTTCTTAGTGCTTGTCGTTTTAATTACTAGCATGGCGATGAACGGTTCAATCGTTATTGACCCTGTGTCAGTCGCTCAATATGTTGCAATCAGCTTTACCTTGATGTTCGTTCTTTATTACGCATCAATTTATATCTTCGGTAACTTAACGCCCAACGAAATGAAACGTTTAGGCGCGTTATTGTTAGTGTGTATTGCCTCTGCTTGTTTCTGGTCGGGTTTTGAACAAGCTGGCTCTTCAATGAACTTGTTTGCTCGCGATTACACTGATCGTATGTTAACAAGCGTCGATTTTGAAATCCCGACAGGTTGGTTCCAATCGCTTAACGCTTTCTTTATCGTTTTGTTATCGCCATTTTTTGCTGCACTTTGGATAAATTTAGGTAAGCGCTTAGTTTCGCCTTCATACGGTATCAAGTGTGCTATTGGTCTAATTATCATGGCCAGTGGTTTTATTGTAATGTTCTTTGCAGCTCAATACGCAGCGTCGGGTTTAAAAGTTGCTCCATATTGGTTAGTTGCCACTTATTTCTTGCATACTGTGGGTGAACTTTGTTTAAGCCCTGTAGCATTAAGCGCAGTGAGTAAATTATCACCTCGTCGATTTGCAGGACAAATGATGGGTGCGTTTGTATTAACTTACTCAATCGGTAACATTATCTCTGGCTTATTAGCGGGTAACTTTGATCCTAATAACATTGAGCAATTACCAAACTTATATAGCCAAATTGCATTATTTAGTATTGGCATTGGTATTGTGATCGTTTTAATTGGTTTTAAATCTAGATTCTGGGAAAACCTTGCTGAGGACGAAAAAGAGTCCGAGCAAAAAGATAAAACAACCACAGCGACTGCTTAATTAATCAAACGGTGAGGTAACTCACCGTTTTTTTTATCATGAAAAATACATTAAATTTGAGAACACAGATTCGCCAAGAGATACGCGACAAAAGGCGTTCACTATCGTCATCATTTCAACAACAAGCAGCTAAATCTTTAGTTACTCAGATAGCACCTTTGATGACAAAAGATAAACCTCAATCAGTCGCGTTATACCTTTCTAATGATGGAGAATTGTCCACACAGGAACTAATAGCGTATTGTTGGCAACAGCAAACCAAAGTATACCTGCCCGTTATCCACCCTTTCAGTAAAGGACATTTGCTATTTTTAGCTTACACACCCGATACGCAGATGACTGCAAATAAATATGGAATTGCAGAGCCAGCACTAGATGTTAGCCAAGTTTATCCAGCTCACGCTATCGATATGATATTTACCCCTTTAGTCGCGTTTGACAACACCGGCGCTAGGTTAGGAATGGGAGGTGGTTTTTATGATAGAACTTTAGCACAACTAGAAAAATCAAACGCCCACACTCAAGTGATAGGTTTAGCACATGATTGCCAATGTGTAGAGCAAATTCCAACTGAAGCTTGGGATATGCCGTTAGAGCAAATCATTACACCAACCAGTCATTATCGCTTTTAATACTTTTCCCAGCTGATAATCATTTTAATAACCAGACATTGGTTCTAGATTTAAACCGCAAACTATTAATTAAAGCCAAGGTGTTGAGTTAATTGACGTAGCACTATTTCTTATACAAACCTGAGGTTATAATAGCAAAAAAATTTTCTGGAAAAGATCATGACTCAAGACGAAATGAAAAAAGCAGCTGCAATCAAAGCATTAGAATTTGTAGAAGATGACTCTATTGTTGGCGTAGGTACAGGTTCAACAGTTAACCACTTTATCGATGCACTAGCGAGCAAAAAAAATGACATCAAAGGTGCGGTTTCAAGCTCAGAGGAATCAACCCGTCGTTTAAAAGAACTTGGTATCGAAGTTTACGACTTAAATAGTGTTGATGAAATTGGTGTATATGTTGATGGAGCCGACGAAATTACAGAACACATGCACATGATCAAAGGTGGTGGAGCTGCGTTAACTAGAGAAAAAATAGTCGCTGCCGTTGCTAAAACATTCGTTTGTATTTGTGATGAAACTAAGCTTGTTGGAGTATTAGGCAAATTTCCTTTACCTGTGGAAGTTATCCCAATGGCACGCAGCTATGTTGCCAGAGAGTTAGTAAAACTAGGCGGAGATCCTGAATATCGTCAAGGCGTTGTAACAGATAATGGCAACGTGATCCTTGATGTGCATAACTTAGAGATAATCGATCCAAAAGGACTCGAAGAACGCATCAATGGTATTGTAGGTGTTGTTACCAATGGTTTGTTTGCTCATCGTGGTGCCAATGTGCTTATTTTAGGTACAGAAAATGGTGCAAAAGTCGTAAAATAAAACTTTAGAGTTTTAGCACTATATGATAAGTTCTAGGTGAATTTAGGTATCTAGCCATCTAAACACCAGATATTAACTGGGTAATCGGTACTTTGATTGCGCTAATTAATTACTGGTGTTTTATAACTTAACGAGAACGGTTTAACGCCATGAGCAACAAGTCATTAGCAAAAGAAAAAATTAAGATTTTACTTCTTGAAGGCGTACATCAAAGTGCATTAGAAGAATTAAAGTCAAAAGGTTACACCAACATTGAATATTTAAAAACGTCATTATCAGAGCCAGAGCTGATAGAAAAGATTGCTGACGTTCACTTCATTGGTATTCGTTCTCGTACCATGTTAAATGAAACGGTTTTAAATCACGCAAAAAAACTAGTTGCTATTGGTTGTTTTTGTATTGGCACTAACCAAGTGGATACTAAGGCAGCCCAGAAACGTGGTATTCCTGTATTCAATGCACCTTTTTCCAACACACGCTCTGTAGCAGAATTGGTATTAGGGGAGTTATTACTGATGCTTCGCGGAATTCCAGAGAAAAGTGCTCAAGCACACCGAGGCATTTGGAATAAGTCAGCGGCAGGCTCTGTTGAAGCTCGTGGTAAAACGTTAGGCATTGTTGGCTATGGCCATATTGGAATGCAGGTTGGCATTTTAGCGGAAACCTTAGGCATGAAGGTTAAGTTTTATGATATTGAGACTAAACTACCTCTTGGCAATGCTGAACAAGCACCAAGCCTTACCGCTTTATTGCAACAAGCCGATGTAGTTAGCTTACATGTGCCTGAAACGCCTCAAACTCAAAATATGATGGGTGCAGCAGAATTTGATGTGATGAAAGACGGTGTGGTGTTTATCAATGCTTCTCGTGGCACTGTAGTTGATATCGACGCTTTATGTGAAGCTTTGTCGAGTAAAAAAGTAGCTGGTGCTGCAATTGATGTATTCCCTGTGGAGCCTAAAGGTAATGATGAAGAGTTTGTTTCTCCATTAAGAGCGTTTGACAACGTTATTTTAACGCCACACATTGGTGGTAGCACTAAAGAAGCTCAAGAAAACATTGGCTTAGAAGTGGCTAGTAAATTAGCCAAATATTCAGATAATGGCTCTACCCTATCAGCGGTTAACTTCCCAGAAGTTTCTTTACCTGAACATATTGGCACAAGTCGTTTATTACATATTCACAAAAACCAACCTGGTATATTAACTAAAATTAACCAATCTTTTGCAGAATTTAACATCAATATCGCCGCGCAATATTTACAAACCGATGATCAAATTGGTTATGTTGTTATCGATATTGAAACAGAAAATAGTGAAACCGCTCTAGATCAGTTAAAACAAATTGAAGGGACAATAAAAGCACGTATCCTTCACTAAAAACCATGAAAAAAGCCCTGAAAATTCAGGGCTTTTTTATTACAAAATGCAGTATCAATAAATTAAGTGCATTACCGCCAATGCAGCAAAACCAGCGGCAATATCATCCAGCATTATCCCTAATCCACCATGACAATTTTTATCCAACCAGCTAATCGGCCATGGCTTAAAAATATCGAATATTCGAAAAAGAATAAAACCTACTAACACACTATGCCACGATACGGGTATTAAAAACATCGTGATGACAAAACCAACAATTTCATCCCAAACAATGGCAGGATGATCATGCACACCAGCATCTTGTGCAGCTTTACCACATATATAAATACCGGCTGTCGCCATCACTAACACCACAATCGCATAGATCGGAGCAGCAAGCACAGACATCAATAAAAATATAGGGATGGCAGCAAGCGTACCAAATGTTCCAGGCGCCTTAGGCGCTAATCCACTACCAAAGCCCAACGCCAAAAATTGAATGGGGTTAGATAGCTTAAAAGATTTAGACATAAACTGACATTACACCCCATCAACAAAATGTTGATAACCTTCTGCCTTTATTTCTACAGGTTTTTCATTTAACAATGCAGTAATTTTTTGACTACCATTTAACTGACCAATACAACTAAGTTTAATACCCATATCAGTTAACGCAGTTTCCATACCGACTTTGTTGTCTTCATTTACGGTAAACAACAGCTCGTAGTCATCACCACCGGTTAATGCAAGATCTATTGCTTGTTCAGTCCCTAATACTTGTAAAACTTCTGCGGGTACCGGAAGCTTGTCTAATATGATATTTGCTCCAACAGAGGATGCCTCACATATATGTGTTAGGTCAGCAATAAGTCCATCAGACAAATCTATTGCAGATGATGCATACTGACGTAATGCTTGACCTGCCAATACCCTAGGCATAGGTAAATCAAGTCTTTCCTGTACCACTCTCAACACTTCAGGCACTAATGTTAGCTTTTGATAATAATGCTGCAGTGCCAGTGCAGCGCCCCCAATCTCACCCGTTACATATACCCAATCGCCAGCTTTAGCACCTGAACGAGTGATCTGTTGATTATGCGGCACCAAACCTTGTGCTGTAACCGTAATACTAAGAGGCCCTTGAGTAGTATCTCCGCCAATTAGCTGAACATTGTAGTATTCACAAAGCTCGAACATGCCTGTGCAAAACTCACCAACCCATTCTTCATCTACATTAGGTAAAGTGATCGCAACAGACACCCAGCTTGGATCTGCCCCCATGGCCGCTAAATCTGATAAATTTACCGCAATTGCTTTATGGCCAATCGCTCTTGGTGGTGTGTCTTCTGGGAAATGCACACCCGCAACTAGGGTATCAGTCGTGATAGCGATATTTTGTTTTTCTGAAGGGGCAATTAGAGCACAATCGTCGCCAATGCCTATAAGAACGTCTTTTCGGCTGACTGACTGCTCTTTAAAATAAGTTTTAATCAAATCAAACTCTTTCATCGCATATGTCCTGCTAGAGTGCTCCATATATACAAAAGGCGCACTTTTAAAGTAACGCCTTATTGAATGCTATAAAAAAACGATAAGTGGTTTATTCAGTGGGGCGAATTAACTTAACAGCTTTATCTAATACGCCATTAACAAACTTATGACTATCGTCAGCAGCAAAAAGTTTCGCTAACTCGATAGCTTCGTTAATTACCACTCGATATGGAACATCTAAGCAGTCTTTCAACTCATACACAGCAACACGTAAAATAGCTTTTTCAATGTGATCAACTTCGTCAACATTTCTATCTAGGTGCGGCGCCAACGCTTCGTCTAAAGAACTCGCTTGATTAGTAACACCTCTGAAAAGTTTTTGAAAAAAATCAATTTCAAAACGTCTCTTGGCGTTTTCTGTTAAAAAATGTGCTTCTACATCAGCAACTGAGTTTTCACTCATTTGCCAAGAGTAAACCGCTTGAACGGCAAGCTCTCTCGCTTTACGTCTAGGAGATGGTTTCACCTTTTACCTCAACCTTAAATTTGTGATAGCACGTTAACCATTTCTAACGCGCCCAAGGCAGCTTCACCACCTTTATTACCTGCTTTTGTTCCAGCACGTTCAATTGCTTGTTCAATTGAGTCAGTTGTTATTACACCAAATGAAACTGGTACTTCAGCTTCTAGCGCAACTTGTGCTAAACCTTTGTTACATTCACCAGCAACAAAGTCAAAGTGCGGAGTACCGCCACGAATTACTGCACCTATAGCAATAATAGCGTCAAATTCCCCCTTTGCCGCGGCTTTTTTTGCCACCAATGGTAACTCATAAGCACCAGGTACTTTGATTACTGTAATATCTTGTTCAGCGACATTGCCATGACGCTTTAACGTATCGATAGCACCTTCAAGTAAGCTATCAACGATAAAATGGTTAAAACGAGACACTACAATTGCAAATTTTTTACCTGTAGCAACAAAGCCACCTTCAATAACGTTCATGGAAAAATCACCCACTGATGAAAAAATTGTCGCGAGTTTAACAAAATCCAGAATATAAGGGTATATATTTATTATTAACTTAAACTAATAACTTAAAAACTGATTATAGCTTTATCGTTATAAACAAAACTCTACAACTGGTTCCTGCTACAATTTGTGCCCATTTTCCCAGTACGTTAAAATTTAAGGTTATGACTTAACAATAAAACTCTGCAATGTAGAAAGGTAGCTATTTTCAAAAACTCTATGTCTACTTTTAGTTTTGAGAAGCAAGCACGCACGTTACTAGTCTTATATTTCTTTATTGTAGCCATTAATTTTATAAATAACACAACATGCAAATAATTTGGCATTGATAATTCCCTCTTCATGTTGAAAATTTTGATAGATTCAATGAAGAACTAATGTGTTTGTCCGTGGAAATATCAACTCAGTATCAAAAATTCAATAAATTAACCTTTTGCTTATTGGTCTTTGCTTTTTTAATCTATTATCAAAAATTTATTGAACTTTTTTTCGTCTAACCAAACCTTCCCCCTGACTCGATAGATATGCAGTTGATGGTCGTGCGATTAAATTTAAAAAATGGTAATTTTTTTAAGCTTTTCTCGGAAAACCAAAAACATTTCTATTTCAATTTTTCTATTTATTGTAACTTTGATAAATTCTTAAATGAACTACTCACTGGATTAGAGAACTAAATTAGTTCTGGCCGTCCTAGCTTGCTAACACAACAACAACTAGCGCAATTGAATCAATACATACTGACTAGTACTTATGTAAAACAAGGCGGGAGATTAACTGGAGCTGATATCGGCGACTATATCCATCAGCACTTTAATGTTCGTTTTAACTCTGGTCACGTTTATAAAGTGATTAAGCGTTTAGGTTTTTCATGGATAACCACTCGCTCTAGGCACCCTAGACAACCTCAAGCTGTTCAAGAAGCTTTTGAAAAAGTTTAGGTTGTCAACGATCATGTACACACCATTTCATGTAAAGGCAGAAGATGTTGACGTTTGGTTTCAAGACGAAGGTCGATTCGGTCAACAAAATAACACGACAAGGTTATGGGCGCCTAAAGGCTCACGACCAAGAGCTATTCGACAACAATTTGAGTATGTTTATCTATTCGGTGCTGAATGCCCTAGTACAGGGAAGACATAGGCGCTGATAAGCCCTTTGGCGAATAAAGAAGCGATGACACAGCATATGAAACAAATATCACAAGCAACAGACTATGGCCGCCATGCGGTAGTCATGATGGATGGTGCAGGCTGCCATACTTTTGATATAGCAAAGCCATTTGATAACGTCACACTCATCAAATTGCCACGTACTCCCCAAAGTTAAACCCAATTGAACAGGTTTGGCAGTGGCTACGTCAGCGATATTTATCAAATAAAGTATTCAAAGGATATGACGACATTGTTGAGGTTTGCTCTGATACGTGGAACTCATTTCGAGCTGACATAAATACAGTAAAATCTTTGCGCTCTAGAGATTGGATAAAACTGACTGATTTACTAAATGGTATAACAGCTTTGAATTTTTTAAAATTGAATAGATTTATGTTAGAATTTTCGCCTTTATCAAAATTTGAACAAGAACACTAGGCCTAATTTCTCAATGAAATACTTTATATCATCTCAGCAAGTGCCGGCATTATCCGATTTATCGACTAAAGAAAGGTTTGAGCGCATTGTTGCAACGCAACAACTATTTACTGCACCTGAAAGGCTAATATTAAACCTATTTAAGTTAGTGCTGCTCATCCCACCGTTTATTTTCCTTGCGCGACAGGACTGGGGGGTATTTATTCTAAGTAGTGTGTTATCGGTAGCAGCTTATATTGTCATTTTAAACCCAATTAAACTATTTTTTATTGACCGATATTTACAAAAGCAAGGACGCAAATAACAAACCTAAATTAATCAGTAACGGGGGGCAAACTAAACTTAAATAGTAAATCGTTTCTACATATTTTTTACAAAACCACTTGTTCAAGTTTGTAACTATCGTCATTACCTTTGAGTACAGCAATAATACGCGTTTTTGTAAATCATGACTTTTTTAACGTTACCGAATTCAAAATTCCAGAAAACTGCAATTATATTTGCCTCATGTTTAGAGAAGTAAAGACCGTGAAAAACCGTTATGCCTCTCAACATGAATTCTGACCTTACGAAATGTCAATAATTTTTGGTAATGAAACGAACAAAGAAGTCCACTGTAGCTCCTCCAATCACTCAAACGACCACTATACATTGGCTTTTAATAATGACTTCATTGTTATGATGAATAGCAATAGATTTTGTTTCTTTACTGTAGTTTGCAATAAAGGTTTTACCATTCCTCAACGTAATAAAATCAACGTCAGGAATATTAATTGACTTCTCAGTTGGAATACAAAGACTCAGATCTATCCCTAATATTGCTGAAGACGCAGGTGCATATTGACGGTATTGCATATATAACTCTCTCATCCAGTCTTCACTTTCACCTAAACAAAAAAGTATAACTATTGATTCTAATATTTCGTTAGCTACCCCTGTGCCTGAGCTTTTTCTTTGTATAAAGTTGGTGTAAGAGCGAGATTTTAAACAGTACTTCAACCCTCGTTTTGCAATTGAAGTGAGAGAAGATGTTAATTGATTAGTTCCTTTTTGCTCTATATTCAGCCAGAGCAATAAGCGAGAAATATCCCATATATTAACAATATGATATTCAATAGATTGGCCTGATAACCGTAAATCTCTTTCAATATATCCATCATCAAATATCAAAGCGTGATGTTTTTTCTTAAAATGATAACGAACTCTTTGATAATAAATACGTTCGATTAATGCTGATGCTACTCTTGCTAACAGAGCTTTTCTACCGCTCAACCTAGATAAAAGTCCCCTAAAAATTCGGTCTACTTTTGATAAAAAACCAGTTATTCGATTAGTTTCATTAATAAACTCTCCAAGAGTTTTCAAGGCCTTATCAACTAACATATGTTGGCTGTCACAAAGTTCACCATAATGCCTAAACATAAGTAAAGTAATCAAGGTATCGATATGGGTATTCAAAATAAGTCTATTATGTTTTGCAAATCCTAGAAAGTCTTCTCCATGCCAGTGGGGGTAAAATGAAAACTGATCAGATTCAAGTGAGTCATGTAAAAACCAAACATAGTTTTCATTCTCTTCTTTGTAACTAATATGCTGTTCCAGCGCTTCTTTAATGCAAACATCACTTTTGAGATTTGGAGTGTAATTACAGGCTAATAAAAGTGTTCTAAGAGCTGTGGATGTGAATCTTAAGTGAATCTCATTGTGCCCCCAACACCCACATATCCACAAAGAATTTCCACTATCTGACCAATTAAAATTCAGGCCATTTATTATTTTTTGACCAAGTTCAAGGTCTTTATTATTAAAAGCTATATTAAAAAGCGGTAGAGAGTCCATTTCCATTCTACTACCATTTCTGTTATCTATAAGCCTTTCATTGTCGAAAAACGCGTCTAAATTTTTTTCTAAATCAACAACGGTGCAACTGCCGAGAATAGTAACTTTCATTTAAATATAACCTTAATGCTCTCTCGTTGTTTGTAAGCAAGTAATATGAATGAAACGATTAAAATAAAAGAACCGAAAAGACTTTGATTAACGCTATTGGGAATCAACAATAAAGGGCTATATGTCAAAACTACAGTAACGCAGAGCAAACAGACATAATAAAGCATTTTCTTCGTTTTGAAGGTTCGACAGCTTATTAAAAAGGAAGATAATGGAATAATTAATATCAGCATAATCAACTGAATTAAAGTCATTGCGTAAATGATACTGTTAATCCCTAATTGATAAGTTGACAGTAATGCTAAAGGAATTAAAAGCGTGCCTAATAAGTTCCAATATAAACCAACCTCTGGTCGATTACATGCTAGCCAGAGTGTTGATATTGGCGCGGTAGCAAATCGAATGATAAACCAAGCGCAAATCAACAACGCTAAATCTAAGTAGTTTGTGAAGTTATCACCAAGAAGCAAAGCAACGGCAAATTCAATATTGACAGATATGAATGCATAGGCAAAAAAAGTAAGTATCAGATTTAAGATGAAATAATTCAGGAAAGATATAGTTATCTGTTCACCTAATCGTCTTTTTTCGACTAAAAGAGGATAGAAAAAGCGATGAAATGTTTGAAACATTATTTCACCAACTTTAATGAACATATTTTTAATAACTGAATATATTCCCCCCTGTTCAGAACCTAAAAGTTTTGTTATCAAAAGTATGTCTAAGTTTCTACACAAAAAACTAAGACTAAATTCTCCCAATTGAAATTTTGAGAAGTTTAATATAGGTTTTATCACTTCAAGTTTCGGAACTGTGTTTAACTTTATTAATTTGAAAGAGAATGGAAGTAAAAGAATAAAGTAAGATATCGCAGAACTTAGATTTGAACTGGCTAGTACGGTAATTCCGTCTAATTTTTCGATAAGTAAAATCACCGTTATTAGCGATATTACTTTTGAGGTAATGAGGCATTTACTTATTAGTTCTATTCGCATTTGCTTTTGTAACAACGCTTGGAAAATCGTAGACATGGTGACAAATGGCAGAGCAAGTAAAAGTAAAGGAATCAAATAAGTAAGCTCAGGAATTTTGTAATATGCTGAGATGACAGGACTAAAAAACCAGGCCAGCATGTAAATAAATAGTGCAAGAAACAGCCCTAAATACAAAGTTTGACCAGCAAGCTTTTTGTTCAAATTGTCATGGCTTATCAGTGCATTCCCCAAGCCAGATTCAGAAAAGAGTTGACAAAAACCAAGCACAACAACCGCAATAGCAAAAATACCAAACTCATTAGCATTGAGGTAATGGGCGAGATAACTTAGCTTTATAACGTCAATTGCTGCTCCACCAATGGATGCAAAAGCACTCCAAGAAATCTTTTTTATATTTTTCACTGTTGAATGTATCTTATTACAAAGGAGATTGAGTATATTTAAATTATATACTTCGTCACTGCGTTATTTCTCATATATCATAATGGCTGAAAACATACTTTTATATTCACAGCCAGGAACAAAAAACAGTACTCAATTAGTCAAACACTTCATATTACACGATGTTCTTTCAATGCAAAAAATATAGGGCGAAAACTAAGTAATACCAATGACAACATAAAACCACAGAAAAAACCCATTACTACGATAAGAGCCCGTCTCGGTTTAAACTTGGATTCAGGAGTTTTTACTAGCCCCACTTTCTTTAAAATGTATTCTTCTCTTACTTCTGCTAGCATGAGCTTTTTCATTTGCTCTTGAAGCAATTGATAAAATACGGTTCTCATTTCACTGATATTAGTGCTATCAACTTTTTCACTCAAATAATCAATATTGTTTTTCGAGTCCTGCATATCATTTGCTTGAATTTTCTTATTAATCGCCATTAGTAAGTCGTCTAGCCATTTAGCAGCCAATTCAGGGGAGTAATAGTCAAGACTTGCGGTGATAATCGGACTATTTTTTTGTTGTCTTAAAATAACCCGCTCTTTAAGTTCATTGAAGATTAACCAATCACTAGGTTCTTCGCTCACACCATCGTTCATTTTCCACGTCATGGTTTGATTATCAAAAACACTATCGTCGTAAATAAGCTCATTACTGGCTTTATTCCAACCTACCACAGCATATAAATAGACTTTCAAATTATGCTTACGAATGAATTCGTCAGCAAAAGACCAGTCGTCAATTAGCGCAAGCGCAAGCGCCACTTTTTCATTGGCACCACCGCCAACATTTAAGCCAGCGAGCGACGCAATACCACCTAACTGCCCAGCCATTGCCCCTAAGCCACTGGCTTGCTCTTCATTTACAGGCATTAGCATGACTTCGGCTTTATATTCTTCCGCAGTATTAATCGCAAGGATTGCACTTCCCAGTGTAAATAAAGCCGTTATAGTGATAACCAACCACTTGAAACGTACAACATCTTTTAAAAAATCTATCACGATATTTCCATTAATTGTTATTAAGTTAGCGCTTGACGATACAATTGCTCGTATTCATCTACCATACGTTGTGTCGTAAAATTGTTTAAAATCCTTTCTTTAGCAGCTTTTCCTAAACGCAGCCTTTCATCAGGATGGTCGAGCAAATAGTTTAGTTTTTCAGCCACTTGTTCAGGTTGATGAGGAGCTACTAATAACCCTGTTTTTTCATGGGCAATCACTTCGGGGATGCCCTCTACATTGGTAGCAACCGTTGGTAACTCATACAAACCAGCCTCAGCAAATACTAATCCGAATGCTTCAAATATCGACGGCACACAAAAAATGTCGGCTTGCTGGTAAACGGGTGTTTTATCGGTGACCCAGCCCAAAAACTCAACAACGTCACTCAGTTCATTTTGCTCTACATAATACTGACATTGAGCCATCAACTCACCATCTCCAGCAATTTTAACGTTAAAGTCAGTTCGGTTATATCGATTTTTCAACAATTTAGTTGCTTTTAACAAAGTTAAAGGATCTTTTGCCCTTTCTATCCTAGACAAAAACAGTATCGACAGTTTGTCGTTTCTGTTTGTATCATGCCTTATGTCTTCTATTGGCAATGTTACTGGAATGCCGTTATAAATAACGCGGAACTTTTTGTCTCGTATATATGGATAATATGGTCGATAATAAGCGCTAACAGACGTCAAATAATGCCCGAACAGGCTAGCAACACACTCAACTAAATAGAAAAACAAACGCTTTGCCCAAGGTTCATTTTTATGAAACGCAACGCCATGGATAGTGTGTATCACAGCTTTAACACCTGCAAATCGTGCTGCAATACGTGCTAAAATACCAGGTTTAGTTGAGTGCGAATGCACAATATCAAATTGATGGGATTTAAACAGTGAAAATAAGTCTTTTAGTGCGGTCATGTCTTGAATGCCAATTTCTCGCTTGAGCGATTTGACACGCAAAATCGTCACACCAGCTTTTGCAAAACGTGTTGCGAACTCCTCTGATTCGATATCATCGTCAGCGCAGATTAAATATTTGTCATAAACAGCACTGTCTAATCCATTTAATACATCTAAGGATATATTTTGAACCCCTGATAAAATCGGGAGAACTTGTACATGGGCAATTTTGATCTTATTCATATGGCAAACAACGAGACAACGAAGAGTAGCCCAAAAATACCAACAAAAGCAGACGTTTCAATTGCAGTCAATGACGTATCAAAAGGCTTATTTTGTTCAGTAAAAGGCAAACTTATAGATAAAAAGAGTAAAGTAAGAATGATCGCACGTTGTCGAACGTCGGCAGAACCGTACGCGACCATGTAAATAACTAAAATAGCCATTCCTAATGCGAAAGCAAATACTGCCGCAGGGCTTTGAAACACCGATTGATACCAAGATTTAATATTTTTCGGCAGCACAACGATAAACCAGGTAAGTGCAGCATAATAAACATAGTGTAAAAAAGTGAGTACCACCGCCTGAGAATCAAGGAATGGTTGGACAAAATGGTCCTTATGATAAAAATAATGAAACGGAGTAGGCCCTAAAATAACCTTCGGTAATGAAGCTATAGATATCCCTGAAGTCCCCACAGACGCCTCGTCAGACCAACTGGATGCAACGTACATAATTACGCCCCATTGTGTGACTAGAATAGCACCCATCGCGATAATACTGCCCCCCCAAAAAATGATTTTAAGCCATTTCGAAGCGTTGGTAAAAACAAATGGTGTGCCAGATAAGGGTAAAAACAAAAACGCAAAAGGCCTAACAAGCATCATCGCCCAAATTGAAGTTAGTATCGCTATACTGCTGACAAACTTCGATTTTAATCGACTAACAACCCCAATAGCCAGTAAGCAAACAATCAAAAAATAGTTGTCTTTGAAAAGATTAACACTTAAATAAATGACAGTGTGGCTGATTAAAACCAGACAATAGAACATACTATTACTTTTTCTCAATGACCAAATAATCGCGAAGGCCATAAAAGCACACTGAACAACAAGTGCGTAATAAATATTGTCAAATGGGTGCGTTAGCAATTTCAACGACGCAGGATAATAGTAAAAAAGATAATCTGATATATATTCCCAAGGAGAGTTATATCCTGTGTAGTAAAGGTGTGTATCTGACGGCTTTATATTTATTTGAAATGCAGCTTCTATCCCCTCTAAACCAGCTAATGCAATTAAGGTGTAACAGAAAAACGTATACGCGGCATAAAAGCCTAGTTTTTCGTACTTAATCGCTATTGATAGACTTAATAAGATGATAGCTGCACCGAACACTATGCGATGATTCCCAATAGTTTCTTAAACTGCTTTTCACCATAAACTGCGTCAAATTCATTTTTACTAAAAATCAAAGTATTTGACAGGATTGCCTTGGCGATTTCGTCAAAATGTTCTAGTTTAAATATATTTTCACTAGGCAAAATATATTTGTTAACTTCCATATCATACCCAAAAACGATGCACTGTTTAGTTTTAGCTTCCAAAACCGCCATCGGCATCATTTCGTAATTATTGTATGAAGAGAAAAAGAAGTAATCTGATAATTCAAGGAACTGAAGAGGTTGTTCTTGATAACCCAAAAATCTAATATTTTCCAAAGAAAGTTCTTCGGCTCTATTCTTTGCTAATAAAAGTTCTTCACCATCACCTACGACTAAAAATAAATAGTCACCGGCTGGTAAATGAGCAGCTAGCTCTACTAAATGAACAGCGTTTTTGCCCTGTTTTACAGCTCCGACGAATGAAATTACCTTTCGAGCCCCCTTTTCCGCAATAATATCATTCAACTGAGTATTGACGCTTACATTGTCAACATACGTTTTGGAATGAATATAATTGTTGAAATAAAAAATTTTCTTTTTGCTAAAGTGTTTTGCTAGTAACTTCTCCGAGATAGGCGTAATTTGCACCACTTTTTCTAGAAAACATTGAGTAAAAGATATTAACTTTAACTTACTGGAACTATAGGCTAGATGTTGAATAAAACACAGTTTCACGCGGTTAAAGAAAATCAACTTGAATAATATACCGATCGCTAAAGCTCTAATAGAATGACATATCAACCATGAATTCTTTTCCTTGTCCGACGTAATAACACCAAAAATAAAACAAAGATAACGCCGATAGTTATTAACTAAATGTATTCCCTCGTCATTACTTTTTCTACTGTCTTTAAGCGCTAAAACGCTAGCATCTAGACCTATATCCCTGATGGTTTGGTTGTACGTTATTGCAACTCGTTCACCTCCACCGAAGCAAAATTTATCTAACAATTGAATTACTTTCATGCTTTACTACTTATTAAGAACCAAATTAATATTATCTTTTAACACATGTAACAGCCCGCTAAACTTTACCGTTTTAAAAACATAGGAATAATACGTGGAGAGTTTTTTACTTTTTATAGCAATATAAAACATTTGCCGACCAAGATAAGCTCTTGCTCCGGTACTTGTCATATACTGTTTGTATTGTTCAAACCACTCGATAGAAAACAATAAGTCGCCTCCTTTACGAACTACACTGCCCTCACCTGGTAACGTAATCCAGTTTGCCAGCGGCATATCAATAAATTCAAACTGAGCTCCCTCATTCTCAGCCCTTAGAATAAAATCATAGTCCTGATGCCTGACAAGAGCAGGATTAAATTTTAAGGACTTAGCAAAACTCGTCTTGAGTAAGAAAGTCGTCGTTTGCATCAACCCATCAAACCTAAATAAATAATCACTGACACTAACAGCTTCGATTTTTCTTTGTAAAGGCAAGATTTCAGGTGATTTGGAGTTATCAGCAAATACTTTATTAAGGGCACTGTAAACTATTGTTTTATCGTGTGAACCAGTACTTTTAAACTTCTCGAGTTGCAGTGCTAGCTTTTGTGGCTCCCAAGTGTCATCTGAATCTAAAAATGCAATAAAGTCACCTTTGGCTAGCTCTATTCCAGTGTTACGTGCTTGTGCGCCATTTTTATTTGTCTCGTGGCGAATATAACGGATTTTATCCAATCCAAAAGAAGCGATGATTGCTTGTGCTTTTTCGGAATCCTTAGAACAATCATCGACAACAATCAATTCCCAACATTTATGGCTTTGCGCGATTACAGAGTTGATCAAAGGCCCTAAACATTCAGAGCGATTATAATATGGAACAATAATACTAACTAAATACAAAATAAGTCCCTATGTTACTTAATGCCATTATCAGTTGATGAAATCAGTTTTTCTATATACTCGCCATAACCAGTCTTGCTAAGTGGTTCGATTAAGTCGCGTATTTCAGCCACTGTTAACCACCCTTGATTAAAGGCAATTTCTTCTAAACAAGCAATTTTAAAACCTTGGCGTCTCTCTACTGTGTGAACAAACGAAGAAGCTTCCATCAAGCTATCGTGCGTACCTGTGTCTAACCATGCAAAACCTCGCCCTAACACTTCAACCTTGAGCTGTTTTCGCTCTAAATATTTTTGGTTAATACAGGTAATTTCGAGCTCTCCACGATGCGAGGGCTCTACTTGTTTTGCAATTTCAACCACTTGATTATCATAAAAATATAGCCCAGTTACAGCATAAGATGACTTCGGCTCTTTGGGTTTTTCTTCTATAGAAAGTGCATTATAGTCTTCGTCAATTTCAACTACACCAAATCGTTCAGGATCATGAACTTGGTAGGCAAATACCGCCGCCCCTGCTTCTATTGAAGCCGCTTTAATCAACTTAGGAGAAAAGTTGCTACCATAAAAGATATTATCCCCCAAAATTAAACAGACACTGCTCGTGCCGATAAAGCTTTCACCGATAATAAATGCTTCTGCTAAACCATTAGGCTTTACTTGTTCACGATATTCAATAGATATACCAAATCGACTACCATCTCCAAGTAGATTTATAAACTGATGTTTGTCTTCAGGTGTCGTGATAATGAGGACTTCTCTAATTCCCGCTAACATTAACACAGACAACGGATAATAAATCATTGGCTTATCGTAGACCGGCAAAAGTTGTTTCGAAACACCTTGGGTAATTGGGAACAAACGTGTTCCACTGCCACCGGCAAGTATAATACCTTTCATTATGTGTAATACCTTGTTATTCAGTTCAATGGGGAAAGTCGAAAAATTATATCAGTTTTCTATACGGTAAATAAGCTGTTAATCATGTCAGCCCATTTGGGAGATAGCGCATCAATAGTATAGTTTTGTTCAAACAGCGTAGCATTGCGCGCATTTAACTTGCTAAAAAGCGCTACAACCTTTTCTTTTTCCGTCTTATCAAGCTCAATAGTGTCATTTAATTCGAACTCTAAAGCCGACAAATTTTCAAAACTAGACGTATCGCTTCTCAAAAAAACAGGTTTCCCCATTTGCAACATAGCATAGACAACATAAAGCCCTTGTTGCCTCTTATGACCTAATACGGCACCATCAACCGTATTAAGAAGATTATCGTAGGATTTTTTGTTTAACATATGAGTTATGGCGGTAAACTTCTCACCAAATATTTCATTTCCGAGCTGACAAATTTTTTCAACATAATCTTTATCGGCACCATAATTTAGTGGTGCTGTTATGATGATATCTTCACTAGCTAAAGGTCGCAGCAACTGCAACAACGTTGTATGCTCATTGCTAGGTGCAGCAGAGTTACCGACCAATATATGCACTGGCTTTGAAATATTGTCACGCCCATTAGGGTTAAAAACGAAATCGTTACTAATTAATGGGTATGGCAAAACACCAACGTTTGGTTTGCCAAAGGTGTTAACAGCCAGTTGTGCATCACCAGTATTTAAAGCGAAAACTCTATCGAATCGGTTTAATACAATACTATGAATAACCTTCGCCAGTTTTTGTTTTACCCCGCGTACTTCTTGAGAATGCCGATAAAGCTCAGCCCCCCACAATACACAACTACAGCGTTTTGCAATAGCGCGATATAGAAATTTACTGGCAATACCATTCAAATCAAACAAGCCATGAAATACAAACCGAGTAGATTTATGTAAGGCTTGCATTTCATTGACAAGCTCACGCCCAGTTCGATAAGTCTTTGCTTCAAACGGTAGCTCGAGCGTTTCATCCTCTGAAACTTTTCGTACCCAAAACTGCTGTTTTACATTTATTTGCTCAATCGACGTTAAAAAGCCTTGCATTGGAATGTAATGATGAGGGTTGCCATCAAAAATGTGAATGATTGAAGGTTGTGGTTTCAAGTTTTAGCCCCGGTCAAGCTTATTTTTCTACACCAAGACGCTCTCTTTGATAAGAGCCATCTTGCACAGCTTGGCACCACTGCAAATTATTCAAGTACCAACTTACCGTCTTACGAATGCCAGATTCAAACGTTTCTTCTGGTGTCCAACCAAGTTCACGTTCAATTTTTGATGCATCGATTGCATAACGTAAATCATGTCCTGGTCGGTCTTTAACATAGGTGATCAATTCGGCAAACTTTGTTATGCCCTGTGGTTTTTCTTCTACAAGCTCATCAAGAATGTGACAAATCGTTTTAACTACTTCAATATTCTGTTTCTCGTTATGACCACCAATATTATAAGTTTCGCCAACTTCACCTGTTGATACTACAGTAAAAAGCGCTTTAGCGTGGTCTTCAACATACAGCCAATCTCGAATTTGCTCGCCGTTACCATAAATAGGTAACGCTTTACCTTCTATAGCATTTAAGATCACCAAAGGAATAAGCTTTTCTGGAAAATGATATGGACCATAGTTGTTTGAACAATTAGTTATAATCACAGGCAGCCCATACGTTCTATGCCATGCTCGCACTAGGTGGTCTGAACTTGCTTTACTTGCAGAATAAGGTGAGCTTGGGTCATAACTTGTTGCTTCGGTAAACAACAATCCTGAATTAGCCAAGTCTCCATATACTTCATCTGTAGATATATGGTGAAAGCGAAATGATTCGCGCTTAGCAGGCGATAAATCATTCCAATACTGTCTTGCTACCTCAAGAAGCGTGTAAGTGCCGATAATATTCGTATGTATAAAGGCTGCAGGGCCATCGATGGAGCGATCTACATGAGACTCTGCCGCTAAATGCATTACCGCATCAGGTTCAAACTCGGTAAATACCTTGTGCATAGCAGCGCTGTCACAAATATCGGCGTGAACAAATTGATAATTGTCACTGACTCTAATGTCGTTTAATGACTGTAAATTTCCTGCATAAGTCAACTTATCAACATTAACCACTTCAATGGTTTCACTTAAAGATAAAAGATACCGAATAACAGCACTACCTATAAATCCAGCACCGCCTGTTACTATAATTTTTTTCATATACATCCATTGAGTTTCATCAGCAAATTTTTCGGTCGCCATTATACGCCGTAGCACGTAAATAATGCGAGTCTTGATTACAAAGTTAAACACCTATTGGTGATTTAAGTGGTAGTCCTACCTCGGTATTGCTTGATTACGTTGATGAGCATATCGCTAATCAATTTCACGTCTGTAAGTTGAAGGTCCGCATACAGGGGTAAACACATAATACGACTTGCAATATCGTTGGCTATTGGGGTAACGCCTCGCTGCCCGAATGATTCCACTAATGAAAGTGATGGATAAAAATAGCGCCTAGCTTGAATGCCCTCAACAGCAAGCACATTAATAACATGTAACAATTCAGCTTCATTTTTAAGTAAAACAGGCATGTACGCACCATTATCAGTGACGTTTGCTTGCCATGTTTGAAAACTCATGTAAGTGTTAAGCCTGTCATAGTAGGCGGCTTTTAATTGCTGGCGATGCTTAATCAATGCATCTATAAACGTTAAGTTGGTTAAGCCCATTGCTGCATGTACTTCACTTAGCTTACCGTTTGTTCCAATGAACTCAGGTACTTGTTGACTGTTTAGGCCAAAATTAACTAACAATTTTGCTTTTTCATAAACAGCCTTATCTTTGAAAACAACAGCACCACCTTCAACAGTATGAAATAACTTAGTAGCATGAAAGCTCAAAGTCGCAGCGTCTCCATATGCCAACACAGAGCGATTGTTAATCGTTGTAGCAAAAGCATGTGCGGCATCGTAAATAACTTTACAGTTATGTTTTTTGGCAACTGCTGCAATTTCATCAACCTGACATGGGTGACCAAAAACATGTACCGGCACAATCGCATCAGCTAGAGAGAGTGTTTTATCATCAACAGACGCAATGTCTAAAGTAAAAGATTCTGAGCTAATATCAGCAAATACCGGTGTATTGTGTTGCCAACAAATAGAACTTGTAGTGGCGGCAAAAGTAAAAGGCGTAGTAATTACCAGGCCATCAACCTCTAAAGCGCGGTAGGCAATATCGAGTGCCATAGTGCCATTATTAACCAACAACAAATATTCGACATTTAAGTATTCAGCAAGTTTCCGTTCTAGTTCCTGCACCAACGGGCCGTTATTGGTCAACCAACCGTTATGATAAACTTTAGCCAATTGTTGTTGGTACTTTTCGAGTGGCGGAAAAAACGGTTTATTTACGGGGTATTTCAAAATAAGACTCAAGTGAAGCTAAATAGGCGGCTATTATAACGCTGCATTTGAAAATTGTCTTTAGCCGATGGGCTCATATAAAGTTATTGATATTTTATTGCTAAAAAAAAACGCGCCGAAGCGCGTTTTTTTTTAACTTAAACTAACAATATTAGTTAGAAGTGTTTTCACCAACTAAGATACGATCTTGAGTTGGTTTATGGTAGTAAATACCTTTAACTTCAATGCCTGGTGAGTTAGTTGTAACGTTAATAGCAGCGTTACCTTTAACACCTGATGCAGCAGCAAAGTCTCTAACTTCTTGAGAAATATCAACAACAGACTTACCTGTTGAAGTGGCTGTTAATTCCTTAGAGTAAGTCATACCATCAGCGTGAAGAGTCACGGTAATAGCACCAACTACTGAACCAGAGTTAGTCACAGTAATTGACTGAGAGTAATCTGCACCAAATGGCATAAACGCGATATCAGTTGATGAACCATCTAAAGTGAAAGCACCAGCTGATGCTGCAGCTTCAGTCACAGATGTTGTACCATCAGTAAATACAGCTGAATGAGTGAACGATTGAGGAGCAGCGATTACAGAACCACCAGCAGCATTACCAACGTTTTTGAAACCAAACTTAGTTACAAGATCGATACCGCCGTTAACAGTTTGTACTGCCGTAAGTGTAGTTAGACCTGTATCAATTGCATATGCAACTGTGTCGGCAGCACCAACAGCAGTTGGAGAGAACGCGATTGCAGTTGCTAATTCACCTGGTTCTAATACACCATCAGCATCACCGCCATTTGCAGTTTTGTCATAGTCCATTAACCAACCAAAGTTACCTTTGATAGTATGAGTAACTTTGTTGAATGTTACTGCATCTACGTCAGAGGCGTTATCTGTAACAGTTACAGTTAATTCATCTAAATTTGGAGACGTCACGAACTGTGCACGACCGTTACCAGTTGATACTTGACCATTTAATTTAGTGTATGCAATCTCAGTTTGCTCGCGAACTGTAGCAACAGTAATTGCTGAAGCTTTGTCATATGCACCAATCAATGGGTTTACTGAAATTGCTTGAGTAGCCACTTTTATTTTTGTAGCATCAGCAACACCAGCCAACTTAACAGTAAAGTTGCCTAACACTAGTGCATCAGCTGCATCTACATCAGCGCCAGTAACACGAAAACGTGCAGTATTTGCATTAGAAAAGTCAACAAAAACTAACGTAGAAGTGGCATTTGTTGGAGTACCATCAGCTAACGTTGGAGTAACTGTTGTATCAAACGTTGCACCTGACAAAGTAACTTCTACAATATCGTTAACGATATAATCAACGCCCACATCGATTGTAATATCTGCTACATCAGTATGTTGGATTATAGCAGAGCCAGTCGCGGTATTACCTTCTTTAGCAACATTAATAGCAGTAGCAGAAAGAGAAGCAGCATTTGCAGCACCAGTTAAAGCAGCTGCTGAAACCGCCAAAGCGATTAGTGATTTTTTCAACATTTTTTATGTCCTTTGTTTCATGAAACTTGAAGTATCAAATAATTTTAATACCCAAGATTTATTTTTCGTTAAATTTACACTTAGGTAATTAACACTTAGGCCGTCGCCTAAGCGACTTCTAACATGGCTAAGTTTAAGCCCAGATTTAATATTGTCAACATCAATTTTTCTTCAAACGTTTGATGTCTTCAATCAAAATTATCCGCCTTCACTTAGCACGTAGCAGACGTTACCTAATATTGTTAACCAATACAACCCTTAAGTTTTAATTTTTTCATATTAATGGCTGTTTTTATTAATTAATATCAATATTTGTAAGCTCAGAAATAAATTTCGTCTTTATATCACTCCACTCTTCACCTGAATCTATGACTTTTGGTGTCACCATCACAACAAGTTCAGTCTTGCCAGACGAATCCTCTGTAGAGTCAAATAAACTGCCAATAACAGGAATACTTGAGAAAAAAGGCACAGACTTATCATTAACTGTACGGTTTTCACTGATTAGCCCCCCCAAAATAATCGTTTGACCACTTTCGGCAACTACTTCTGTATCTATACTACGCTCAAAAATAATCGGGGCACCTTCTACTGATGAACCACCAGATTCTTGATTGCTGATCTTTTGGTCTATTTCCATGATCACAACTCCCCTGGCGTTTATCGTCGGTTTTACTCTAAGCTCCACCCCTGTTTTTCGATATACGATTGAAGTTTGACTACCATTAACAGGGTCAGTAACTATACTTCCGACTGTAGGTATATCATCGCCAACCGTAATGTTTGCCGTGACACCATCGCGGACCAAAAGGCTAGGCCTAGAAAGCACGTTAATATTGGTGTTCTTTTGCATCAAGTTTAGTGAAAATCTGCCATCTGCCCCAGTCAATACATAAGACAATCCTGAAGCGTTACTTTTTAGGTTAAATCCACCTACTTTACTAGCAACCCCCTGATTGGTGAGTTCAAATTCAACGCCCTGTTTGTAGTCATCAGACAATTTAACTTCGGCAATTACAACCTCTAGGATAACTTGTCTTGGCATAACATCAAGGCGTTTAATAAGAGGTAAAAACTGTCGATACTTATTGCCAGTCGTACTAAAAATAAGTGAATTTGCTCGTTCATCAACCACCATTGTCATATCTGAATTTGAAGAAGCTTGAGCGCTTATTTGAGAGCTAGTATTAGCACTATTGTTTTCACGTTCGGCTGAGGTAGTATTACCTGCACTTCTATTATCGCCAATACCTCCGCCGGAAATTAACACACTGAGACTGGTGCCTAAATCTGTTGCTCTTGCAAACTGTGGTTGATAAATAAAATACTGTTTTTCATTTCCACTAGGAGCTTGGTCAATTTGATCTGCCCAAAACAAGGTTCGGTCAATAAGAGCTTGATTATTTGCAAAAATAACCACAGTTCCAATTCTATCAAGTGAAACTAAAGACACGGCTAAATCGTTAAGGTTCTGCCCACTAACTGAAACACCGTCTTGTTTTAATAGTTCAGGCAGTTTTTTTACTAAATCTTGGTTGCTAACAAACCTGGTTTTAAAGGTGCCTATGTGGCGATTCTTAAACAAGGGGCGATCTAGCAAATGAATTAACTCTAACGCTTTTATAATCTCTGCTCTTTTCCCCTGCAATATTAACGTATTTCGCTCGAAATCTGGCATCGCCTTAATTGACAATAGTTGCTTTAAGGTATTTGCCAATGATGTTTGCATGCCATATTCGAATGGTATCAACTGTACTATTGTCGATGCTACTGCTGGGACCTTATCAATATTTTTGCCATAACCAAAAGTAACACTACCTTGAACCGCATTATTTTGCGCTTTATGAATATAATAAATACCGTCTTCTAACCGAATTTCGTACCCATTCTCTCGAATCAGTTTTTCACTCAATTCGAAAAGCTTTTTTTCACTGATACTTGATTGCAAATTCAACGTTATTTGCTTTTGCTCATTTTTTACATTTTCACCAAGCACGTAATTAACTTTTAATAATTCTCCAAATACCGTATGGAGGTATTCATTTAATGGCAAATTATCTGAAGTAATAGTGACAAGGGCATTTGAACTAAAGTTACCAATTAAGTTTTGTTCAACTTTGACCTGTTGCAATGCTGGATTAAAGCCGGTAAGCATTTGTGCGTTTTTAACGTCTAGATTGGTTCCGTATTCAGGATTTTGAATTTCGCTATTTTTTTCACTGTCTAGGGTTTGTTTTGTTACCTTAGACCCTTTTAAATAGGAAGCCTCCACCGTTCTTTTTTTTGTATCAGTAACTGAGCATGCAGACAGAGACAAAACGAGTAAGCAGGTCAGCGACATTTCTATGATTATATTTTTGTTTTTCATATTAATTACTTGGCGATTCTTTTCTTGTTTTATACATTGACAAAACGATGTTTTTCTCGGCGTTACCCGTACTATGGTTAAAAACAACTTCCGTATTGTTCACTATGTTAATTTGATATTGCCCAAATGCTCCACCACTAAAATGTTTTTCGACCTCTTTTTCTCCCGTTATGAGGTGTGCATGTTCGATTAGAGCTATCAATTGCTTTTTATTTGGATCTGACGAAGTTACTTCTAAAATTGCCTTTAATGTTAACTTGCTATCTTCTGTAAATAACTCGTTTGGCTCTAATTGATAGTTACCTGATTCTATTGATGTAGTATCAACCAAAGAATTTTCATCATCATTTGAGTTAATAAAGCTTTTTAATCGAGTTTTCAGGCTTTCCAATTCTACTTTTTGCAAAACAGGTAAGTGTAACGCTGCTAAATTCTCCATTTTTTCTTCATTGAACTCGCTATGATCTTCACTAACCAAACGAGAACTAAAATCCTCAAATAGAAAAATTGATGCCAACAGCAGAAAAAGTAATGCTTGCTTATTTTTCAAAAACAACATATTTAATTATTTCTTACTTTATTAGTTTCAAGTTCGTGATAAAAGTTTAAAGTCAAGTTAGCAGTTGTTGCTCTCCCCAAACTTTTTTGATTTTGCCCCCTGATTGTAATAGAAAAGCTATCTATTTCAATATATGGTCGCTGTACTTCTATAGCCCAAAGAAAAGGTAAAATTTTGTCCATATCTCCACTAAGTGACAAGCTCATTGTCAGTTTCTCGATTTCAAACTCATTAAGAGATACGCTTGGTTTCCAACCTATATTCTGAGAAGTTAATTGATGGTTATTTAATAAAGACTCTATTTTTTCTTGCTGTTTCAGTTTAAAGATGGATTCACTTTCACTGGTATGGAGTAATTGTTCCAACCCCTTTAGTTGAATATTGAGCTGTTCATTAATGTCTTTAAAAGAAGATGCATGCTTGATAACATTATGAGTTTTATTAAACTTTTTTTCCATCAACCTAATTTCACTAACTTTATTGTTTTGCCAGTCAATAATAGGAACAACAATAAACTTAGCCACAAGTAGCGTAGCAAGAATCGACAATAGTAGAGTATGTTTTTGCAAACCTTCCACGTTAATAGCCCCCGCTAGCTCTTTCAACTAATTTTGTCGAATCATTATGAATGAAACTAATAACAAATACCTCTTTACCACGATTTTTTCGAACTGGAAAATCAAATTTAGCATCGTGGGCCATTCCACTTTCATTAATAATGTTGAGTAATTTGGTCGACTTTTCAGTGCTTCCTCTAAGTACATAACGACCATCTTCTAATCGTATATTGGAAAATTCGGCGTCGTTAAACAATGTAAAAATTAACTGCCAAACTGTTGACTCCGGAAATTTGTCTTGAAGAAACAGCTTTAACGTTTTATACCTTTGACTCAGCTCAGCAACTGAAGTTTTGACCTGTAAAGAGCTATTTGCGGAAACGGACAACTCGTCGATCCCCTTTTCCAGAGAATAACCTTTGAAAAGTAAATAACCACTCGATACCAGCAAGTAGAGGCTACATATAACTGATAAGGGGATTACAAATGCCTTCAACTGATTCGACACATCTAGCTTAGAAGTCACTTTAACAAAAGACGCTAGTTCAGATAATCCCACTCTGGAAAGACCTATAGCAAATATCTTCAAAAGCTCTTGCTCATCAATATAGATTGCCTTTCTCTGTTCCGCTTCACCAATCGCGGTATGAAATAACTCAGGCGATTTGATCAAGCCCTTTTCTATAATAGAGTGCAAAGAATTTCCCGAGCAGGAAACAAAAAGCTTAGGTAACTTTTCAGAGCGCTGTATTACCACTGTACACTGTTTATCTAGACTAATTTTACTAAGCAACATGGTTTCGGGTAGCATTATATAAGCTTCGGGACAATTGCTCTTAAAATGCCAAATAGTGACGTGACTCTGGCCATTTTTTAAGGGCCATATAAAATACCGATAATTTTTATTATTAGGGTATTGAATCTTTAAGATTTTTTTTAACTGAGCAGGGTCATCTACCGGAAATGTTTGATTAATTTCAGAATAATGTTCTTTTGAAACAATTAGGAAAGCAAACTTTTTCCGTTGTAAACCATCAATTTTTTCCTTACCAGAAGTCCCTATTTTCCATATCTGGCCATCAAAATAATGTCCAAACTGGCATAATATTCGAGTTAATATGGAAATTGACGCAGTGTTGTTTTCCGTCTCAACATTATTTTTTGTTTGAGTTGTCACAAATTAATCACTTATTGCATATTTTATAATAGGAGTTTGATGTTCATCTGCGTGAGGAACTAGCTCAAATAAAATGCGTTTACGGGCCAAAGACTCGTTAACGCGGGCTTGAAGCTCTATAGATAACATATTAGAAGGATAAAGCAAAACACTCTCGCCCTCGTTAATTCCTGTAAGACCGCTAAAGGTTTTAGCCGACAATCTATTTTCTTTTCTTAATTGAACTATCTGTTGTACGACAGATTTGGGTGCCAAAGCATATAATAACTCTTGTGGGCTATTCATCGGATTAAAAATTCCACGACCTAACAATGTAGAATTTCTCACTAATAACTCTTGATACTCAGGTTTTACTTGAGGTAACAAATAGATGTCACTTAAGTCTGGTAAAGCACCATTTCTAATTGCTAAATTTTCATTGCTGGCTTCTCGCCCATTTGGTCTTGGAATGTTATCAAGATCTTGCCAGTCTAACAAGGTACTCACAATTTGCTGTGCCTCTGAGGGACTTGCACCGTGAAAAGTAAGAAGTTTATTCATCAGTTCAATATTGGGAAAATGAGCATTGATCAAAGCTGACTGATCCTGCATTTTCACTTGAACATTATCTCCAATACGGAATGGCTCCGCGTGGAAATTCCAATCTCTTACTATTAAATTTTCCTCAGAAAAATTCTTTTCTTTTTTTTTTGTCAACAAATTAAAAAGTAATTCAGATTCTGCACTATGAAGATGTATCAAAGCATCTGTGCGATCACTAGCCCATTGTGAGATATGGATTTGAGATCGAGCGGTTGTTGATAAGTACAAAGCTAGCGTTGATAAAATACCTACGATAACGAGAACTTGAATCAATGCAATGCCTTTTTCTAACTTGTACAACTTCATTACTGGTTCTCCTTGTAATAAGGAGCTAACAAGCGTTCTGGATTTGGTTGAAATTGTACAGGGTATTGCCAAACTTTGTTCATTAATTCCAAGCGAACAATCAACGATTCTGGTACCAACTTGCTATTAATACCTGAGTAAGTACTGTGCCATCGCCTGTTTAATGCGTTAACTGATGTCGAGTTTTTATCGAATAAATGAGTCCAACCAAAGTAAGTTAAAGAGATTTTATCTAACTGTTCGAATAGTTTAATTGTTCGATCAAACCTAATTTTTTGAGCCGTGCCCACAAGCAAAAAATTTTTAGTACTAACGGTCTGCAAAACTAACTCGAATTTACCAGAGGATCTTTCGATACTTGTTAAACGAAACACTGTAGGATAGCCGTCATTATCCAAACTATAATGACTGACAGCGAGCAGCGAATCTTCTCCACCAATAAAGAAAAATGACGGTTCATTGTTAGAATCAACAACTACATGTGGATAAACACCTTCTAAAAGGTGCGATAATATGTCAAACTTTTTGCCCATAGAAATAGTCTGCTCAAAATGACCAAGCTCTTTATTCCACCTTTCAGACATCATGCTGTAACTATACGAACCCGTGACGAGGAGCAATGATAATATCGCTAACGATATCATTAGCTCCACCAAAGTAAATCCTGATTGGTTTTTAGATGGAATAAATGAAATTACATATGCCATGTTATTTATCATTCCAACTGATTTCTTTGACAGAAAAATGCTTAACAGTATCTGCAAATTGAATAGACAAAACTACATGCCATAACTTATATTTTGGTACTTCTTCCGCTAACTTGCCTGTAGTAATGTTTAGACGAGCTTGAGGTGCTTCAAATACGCTTAAAGTAGCTTCCCAATGATATGATACCCCCCAAACTTCACCTTTGTCAGTTAGTGTTGTTGCTTCGTTATTTCCTTTGTTTCGGATTGAATATCGCATGTTTGCTAAAACGCTCGGTGTTGCTAATGCGATCATGGCATGGTGTTCAGCTTTTTCACTACTTAAATAAGCGCCACGATAAACTAAACTAACTATTGCAAGCGAAGATATCAGAATAACTGTCGCAACGAGCACCTCAATCAGGGTAAATCCCCCTAACTTCTCTCTATTTAAGCTAGAAGAGTAGAGAAGACAATCATAGGCACTATTGATGTGCTTCTTCGCCATTTACCCAATCCCTTAAATCTATTTTGAACTCGTTATTTCGAAATCTTCCAACGATGTAATCTTTATTGGCAAAGCCCATACTATTGAAAACAACAACTTGTGACGTAAAAAATACTGATTCAAAATGTTGAACAACACTGCTTTGCGCATTGTCACCATCAATTATTAATGTAATTTGTTTACCTTCGGCTTTAATTTGATGGGTTCGCCCAGTGTAGTATGCTTTATAGCTGATCTTTTTAATCCAATTTTTAACCGCCAAAAATTCTTCTTTCGCTTCAGCTTTTTCCAAGCTTCGCATTGTCAAAGGACCTACTAACCCCATCAACAATCCTATTATCGTCATAACGACCAACAGCTCTATTAATGTAAAACCTTTTGTTAGCCTAAGATAAGCCATAACGTTGCCATTATCCTTAAGTTAAAAGCCTATCTCATTCATAGAGACCATACTCATTAACATCATAACAACTACACCGCCAACAAAGCCTCCCATAAAAAGTATCATTAAAGGCTCTAACAATGTTGTTATGCGCTGCGTCCAGCTTTCGAATTCTTGGCGGGAACGATTAGCAATTTCATCAAACACTTTGGATAAATTACCAGATTCTTCACCGACTTCTAGCAGTGATATGTAAAAGTCTGGATATAAAGAGCTTTGCTGCAGAGCAGGTGTAAGTTGACTACCACTTTTCACTTTTTTCTTGGCCACATCCATTTCGCGACGCAATTCTCTGTTCCTTATATTACCGGCTGACAACTGAATTGCCTGATCAATTTGAACCCCTGATTTGACCATCATTGCTAAGCCGCTGTTAAATCGAATACGTTCAATAGTTAAAACGGCTTTTCCAACAATAGGTAATTTTAAACTTTTTAACTGCCACCAACGTTTAAAGTTTTCTTGCTTAGCCGCATAAATCAGTAAACAAACTGTCGCAACGCATCCCAAGATCAAAAAACCTTGGTATTTTACCATCCAATCGCTTAGAGAAAGCATTGCTATAGTATACCAAGGAAGATCCTGTGCATTTGCAAACATGGGCGCCATTTTCGGGATGATAAAATTGAAGATAAAAAATACGCTTAAAATACAAACAAAAAAAATGACACTTGGGTATGCCAATGAACTAATAATTTTTTGCTGAAGTTCTCGTTTAAATTTTAAATCAGTTGCTAAACTCCCAAACACATCGCTTAGATTTCCTGATGCTTCACCTAATTGAATTAAATTACAGTAAAGTGCATCGAAAGTGTTCGGGTGTGCTCCAAAGGCTTCTGCCAAGCTTTTGCCCTTTTTTAGATCACGGCTAAGAGAATCCAATAGCATTGCCAAAGCCGGCTTAGCTTTTGTTCTTTTAATGATATCAATACCGCGGTCTATTTTTACTCCAGATTCCAGTAAAAGGCTTAATTCAGAAGTGAGAAACTCTAGGTCGGCGATCGAAACACGATTACCAAATGAAAACGGGGAACCTTTGTTAGCGTCTAACCGCTTTATATCTGACGTGTAAAGGTGCTTTTTAGTGAGTTGCTCCAATGCATGTTTCTTATCGATTGCTTCAATCTGACCGGAAACTTTACCTCCAGACTGATCATATGCCGAGTATTCAAAAATTGCCATTAGCCCGCGACTCTTATAACTTCGTCAATAGTAGTTAATCCAAGTACCGCTTTATATAAGCCATCTTCCAATAACGTTCTTCTGTTTAAATCGTTATTGTGTTCTTTTGCTTTAGTTAAAAAGTTGCCATCTTTAGGCATGCTTTTAATTTGATCATCACAACGCAAGTACTCCGTAATCGCCATCCTGCCTTTATAGCCAGTATGTGCACAAGCTTCGCATCCTTGTCCTAGACTCAAATCAATTCGAGATAAATGAAATCGTTTCGCCAACTCAACTAACTTGTATTTATTTTCCAAGTATTCTGCTTCTGGATGAGCCACCTTGCATTCTGGACAAATTTTTCTCGCCAACCGCTGTGCAACAATTGAAACAAGAGCAGCATTAAGTAAAAACTCTTCAACCCCTAAATCTAGCAAACGAGTATAAGCACTTGCAGCATCATTGGTATGCACGGTAGAAAAAACCAAGTGCCCTGTTAACGCCGATTGTAGTGCAATTTGAGCTGTTTCTTTATCTCGAATTTCACCCAACATAATGATGTCAGGATCTTGGCGAACGATACTACGTAAACCGGCGGCGAAGTCGAAACCTATACCACTATTAACTTGTACTTGGTTGATCCCTGGTAATTGGTACTCTACAGGATCTTCTAATGTAATAATCTTGACGTCTTTGTTATTTAACGCGTTTAAGAAAGTATACAATGTTGTGGTTTTACCTGACCCTGTAGGACCGGTTAGCAAAACTACCCCAGAAGTTGTTTTAATATCTTGTTTAATGAGCGATTCAATGTCTTGTGAAAGCCCCAATACAGACATGTCGTAACGAACATTATCTTTCCTCAAAAAACGTAAAACCATTGATTCGCCGTCATTCAGAGGTAATGCGGAGACACGAATGTCGATTTCCTGATTAGATACTCGCATTTCTATTTTGCCGTCTTGTGGACGACGTTTTTCAGCAATATCCATTCCTGATAAGATTTTTAAACGCGTCACAATTGGCAATTGCATTCTGGGTGCGATAGTCTCAGCTTCATGCAATACCCCATCAACCCTAAACCTAGCTCGATATCGACCTTCGAAAGGCTCGATATGTAAATCTGATGCGCCTTGTCTTAAGGCCTTAGAAATTAAAGAATTTAGAAAGTTGATTGTAGGCGCTTCGGTGGCGAGCTCTCTAAGTTTTTCTTCTTCGTCACCATTATATAGCTCTTCACTTTCTTCAACATCATTCATTTTTTCGAAGAGTAGCTGTAATTGTTGCGTGTCAGCGTCTGACGCGATATAAATTTCAGCCATTATTTGCTGACGGTTAAGCCAATCATTAACGGTGATATCTAAAGGATACTTACACGCAAAAGTCCAACATTCTCCTTCACAAACTAAAGGAAACCAAGCTCGCTCAGTTAAGAATTTTAGTTTGTCTGACTCTATTTTTGGCAAAGCGTCTAGCTGCCAATCCGACAAGTTCAATATTGGGAGCTTTAAATACTTACTGTAGATATTTGGAAGTTGGTCATCTGATAGCCTTCCAATATTTACCAAAATGTTTTCTAGTTGGCCACCATATTTACTTTGATAACTGGTTGCTTTTTCGAGATCGTATGTCGAAACACCAAACTCTTCTATGAGTAGCTCTTCAAATCTCATTAATTATGTACTATATCTTCATTGTTATCAGAGCCACCCAGTTTACCGTCAGCACCATATGACATAATTTTGTATGGTTTTCCATCTTCTCCAGGCTTAGAATATACGTAAGGGTAACCCCATGGATCAACAGGAAGCTCTTTAGGAAGATATGGCCCATCCCACCTTGGCTTGTCACTTTTCATTAATTCTTCAAGTGAATCAGGGTAAGCGCCAACATCCAAGCGATAAGTATCCAGCGCAGTTTCAAATGCGCTCATTTGCGCGGAAGCAATTCCCCTCTCAGCTTTGCCTAAATTCGAGAAAAAATTTGGGGCAACTAATGAAGCTAAAAGTCCCAGAATAACTATAACGATCAATAATTCAATCATCGTAAAGCCAGTTTGTTTCTTCATAGATAATTTCTGTTATTTTTTAATTTAATAGATAAATGCAATGTTAACGAATAACGGGTTTATTTACTACTTAGAGGCTAGTAAATTTCTGTCTTTATGTTCAACAAAGCGCCATGCAAAAATGCTCACTAAACAATAGATAGATAATATACACAAAAATGCAATTAACATGATTGACTCGTGAACGTTCTTATACTCGCCCAATATGCCAATCAAAGCAAAAGCAATTGATAATGTACTAATGTTCCAAAGTGCCTTTCTAGATTTCATCCCTATTCGAAGTAATAAGTGATGAATATGTCCATTATCGGCTTTAAATGGAGAATCACCATTAACAACTCGGCGAATCATAATTGCCAACATGTCCATAATAGGAATTGCGATAATCCAAAGCGCAGTAACAGCATTAAAAGAGGGTTTGCCGATATATGTTTCTTGAGTTCCAACAACTAACAACCAAATAACAGTCAACCCTATAAACATACTGCCTGCATCGCCCATAAATATTTTTTTACCTCGAGGATTGCGAGTACTAACGTTGTAAAACAAGTAAGGTATAGTCGCAACAATAAGTATCATTGGTAACAATAAATCAGCTGTTGTATCGTTCAAAAAAGTTAAAATAGCCACAGATGCTATAGTCACAATACTCATTGACCCCGCTAAACCGTCAATTCCATCTATCATATTGTAAGCATTAATACATGCAATACAGGCTAATATCGTAAACAACATACCATAGCTGCCGATATCAACATTTCCCGTCATGAAAATATTACCAAAGTCATGAATGTAAATACCTGCGCCAAACACCATTATTGTTGCGACTAACCCTTGGAAGATCAATCGAGGAGCCACTTTTAAATCATAAATATCATCCATAGTGCCAATGAAAACCAATAACGCTGACGAAATGAAATAAAGATTAAATAGTTGGCTTTGCTCAAGAAAAAACGTAGAGGCAATTAAAACGCCAGTATAAATAGATATACCACCTATTAATGGAATAGCTCCATCATGTTTTTTTCTGGCATTGGGTAAATCAACTAGCCCTATTTGTGGTGCGAGAGGGAGCAGTATTTTTATTGTTGCAATAGATACGACAAATGTAACGAATAACGCACTTAACGTCTCAATCATTATAAAACCTTGGAAAGTCACTAATAGCAGGCTCAAAAATTGCGCTCATTATAGTCTCGAAGAAAGCTGTAATCAAAGGTGAAATACAACTTTTCACCTTCTTGATTACTTTTTATTACACTTTTTACAGATTGCTGATAGCTGCAATTGCAACAGCCGCTTGATAAATGATTTGCGTAGCTGCTTGCCACAGTGATAAATCATCCATGTAGTAAGAATCTAAAGGTACTACTACTGTATCACCAGGTTGTAACTGACTGTCATTGGCTCCAAACCAACTGTTATTACTCGGGATATGAATTTGACCATTAGCTTTTATGACATAAACTCTGTCTTCGTCGGCTTGTTTTTTCATACCGCCACTTAAAGCAACATAGTCAAAAGCATCCAGTCTTTCTTTATAAATATGAGAAGAAGCAACTTGCACTTGGCCAACAACATTAATCGAATTTTGTTTTGTTGGTATATATAAAATATCGCCATTTTCTAATATCACATCAGCTTGTTGATATTTCACGATATCAGGTATATCAACCACTAAACGACCAATGGGTTCAACTCTAGTTAGATCTGCTAATAGTTTTCTTGCTTGATCATAATCAACGCCTTGTGAACCATCACGACTGGCTAAACTCTTCGAAGCAATTTCCATTCGTAAACTTTCAGAGACTTTGATTAGATTTTCAAGTTCCATCTGCTTAAGCTTTTCTCGAGTGAATAGCGACGCATTAACATCAGCATATTCGGTAAAACCACCGACACGTTCGATGAGTTGGCCTAATGACTCCCCTCTGCGAATTGTATATTTACCAGGAAACTTGAACTCTCCTTTTAGTTCAACAATATGGTTCTCCTGCCATGCGGGAATATGATGTATATTTACTCTATCTTTACTATTTAGTTTAATATTATCTGACGAGTTTCCATTTAAAGCACTTGCCAAATTTATATTTAATGACCTTTTAAACGCTTCTTCGTTTACAATTTCGTCTCTCGTAATTTCCGCTTTACTTAAAAAAGCTGACTCTAATAGACCACCAGCAGCTGCAACTGCATCTTTTAATGTTCCATTGTTTGCAAGTGGATACAACCCGGGATATTTCACCGCACCATCAACTTCAATCAGCATTATCGGATCGCCTGAACCAGCTTGACTTTTAAGCTTGTCAATCACTGGTGCTAGTAATCGTTTTCTTGAGAAAAAGTTTAACTCTCTAATTTCAAGTTCTTTATTGACGACACCTGTCAATTCTTCAATTGATTTATAAGTTTGTTTTAATGTTTCTTCTGCATAATCAATTTCTTCTATCTGATTAAATGCAGATTCCTTATTCTCACCACTGTAATAGTCCCAGAATTTTTTATCTTCAAATTGCTTTTCTGCTAGCTCTTTTTCTCTTTCCAACAATTTTTCTTTTGTTGTGGCAAAGTTATCCAGTGTTGATAAATTATCTAACTGCTTCTCTAAATTAGAAAAAACTAACAGTTTGTCTCCTGGCTCTAATACTAAATTGTCTTTACTTGTTGGATCTGAAAGTGCAGCAAATAAACTGAACTGAAGAACTTCAATATTCCGTCCTAGATCTTTTTCTCTAATAATTATGCTGTATGCAAGGTCCGCGTCTTCTAACAAGTAAGAATTGATGTTGGGTATCAAGTCGATAATACGTTGTTCGGCATGCCACTGATATTTCCCGGGGCGGGTTACTGCACCTATAATAGTTAGAGAATCTTCAAACTGATCAGAAGTAGGCAAAACGTTAACATAGTCGCCTCCCTTAGCAGTTTTTTTCAACTCAACATCTGAACTAAAGTTAAAATTTCTAACCGTTCTTAAGTTTCTTTCATTAAAACGTTCAACAATAGTTGCCGCTGGATATGCGGAAGGTAACATACCTCCAGCCATTTCAATTACATCTTTAAAAGACTCGCCATTTTTTAACTCATAAATAGCTGGTCTTTTAACTTCTCCATCAATCGAAACCTGATCACCAACAGCAGAGATAAATACCACATCATTTGATTTTAATACTACATCACCAGACGAATCCCCTCTAATAAGTAGATCATATAAATCGAGTGTTGACACCAATTTACCAGCTCGTTTAATCTGGATATTTCTTAAAGATCCAACGTCATTAAAACCGCCAGCAGCAATAATAGCATGGGTTACACTAGATAGGGCGTTAAGCACATATTGGCCAGGTTTATATGCCCCACCTAGTACAAATACTCTAATAGACCGAAGCGCACTCAAAGTTACGACCACGTCTACACCAAGAACCTTATTTTTAATTTCAGCACTTAAATATTTTTTGGCCTCGATCAAAGTCATCCCAGATATCGTAAAAGGACCATATTGCGGAAGAATAACCTGTCCTTCACGAGATACTTGAACTTCAAACTCTTCGTTCTCCTTACCAAACATTTGTACGGAGACAGTATCACCTGGTCCAATCAGATAATCTTCAGGAACAGCAATATCCATTGAAGGAGCAAATGAATTTGGCTCATTGGCAAAGATATCGTAGCCAAAAGCTTTTAACTCATCATCTTGCTCTTCTTTTATCAACTCCAACTCACCTTCTAATAAAAGAGGGTTACCAAATTCATCAAATTTCGTGCCTCGAGGATAAAAACTTTGAGATTTTTGTTCTTCACTTTTTCCTTTTTGAGACTTTTTGTTGAGTTGAGCTTTTATCGCGTTAAAGTCCAGCCCCATGCTTTGAGCTAGCGCTTTTTGTTGCGAAGGAGACAGTTTACGAAACTGTTCAAGTTGCTGCGGCGAAATATTTGATGGAAGCGGATTGCTGTTTGCAGTAAACGATAAAAGCATTGCAAGTAAAACCAATGCGATTGAGATATATTTGTTCATTATCAAACCAAGTTTATGCTTATAAAAAGTATTGTTATTCAATGTCGTCAAGCTCTTCCATGAATGCTTCAAAGTCTTCGTCTTCCTCTGTCATTTCTATAGGAGGGTTGCCATCATAGACTCTAAAGCGCATATTCTGAAAATATGCATTTTTTACAAATTCATACGTGTCAGTGGAATTTTCTAGTAACTGCTCTTGATCTTTTAATTGGTGACGCCCTTCTAGCGCGATAATACCAATTCTCACCAAGTTAGGCCAAAAGTCGATAATGGCCAGTGGCCAATAATACCTGTCAACAAAATCCCCAACCTCTTCCCTAACTGAAGAAGGCCCCATACCTGGTAACATTAAATATGGTCCGTCGCCAACGCCATAAGAGCCTAACACTTCGCCAAATTCTTCTTGTTTACGTCCCCAGCCAAAATCACTAGCAGGGTCAAAAAAACCTAACATACCTATGGTGGAATTCAATACAAAGCGCCCTGTGCTTTTAGCTGCATCAGTAAACTTCCCCTGTAGTAAGTTATTAATTACCGTAGAAGGTTCATTTAAATTGAGTGCCATGTTGTATAAACCACCGCGCAAGTCTTCATTTACATTATCAACATAGACTTCTGAAGCAGGCTTTAGTACGTATTTATCAGCATATTCCCAGTTAAAGGTCCACAACGGTCTATTGATCGCCTCTAATGGGTCTTTAGGATCGCTTATTGATGTGTCATTTTGAGTGCTAGGCGTAGCAGAACAACCAACTAAGGTTGCAAAAACAGCTGCAAACAACACTTTATTTGTTAGATTTTTAAACATTGAATACGACAAAGTGGTCAATCCTTACCAAAATTTGTTACGGGTAATTTTTGCCACGGAAGTTTATCACGCACATTTGTTAGGCGATAGCAGCTGAATACATAAATTAACAAGAAAAGTTTATAAAAATTGTAAGAAATACCTATTTTTTCGAGGATGATTGGCGTTGATACATTGCGATTAACATTTCCGCTTCAACTTTGGGTAGTTGACATTCAGCAACGAGTTCGTCAATACCTGCGCCTAGTTTTACCATTTTTTGTGCACGGCTATAAAGCCTATCTTCAGGTTGTTGAGCGTGAAGCTCCTGCATTTCTTGCTTGATATTTTTGATGTTTTCGTTGAATTGCTTTGTTCTATGCTCAAGTTGCCCAGTAACTTGTTCTTGTTCTATTTGCCAACTGTTTAATGCAGCTAAGTTTTGTTCTTGATTTGAGCGAAGCCCATCCAATTGTTCTTTTAATTCGCCAATGAGCAAATCATTTCCTGATAATTGCGAATGCAATATTGCCAAGTTTTTAGACAGTTTAAATACTTTTAGCAGCAACAAAATTAAAAGAATACAAAGAACAATTGCACAGATGGGAATAATATAATTGGAAAGTTGCTGCATAAAAATAAAATGATGCCGTTGCGATAACGGCATCTTTCACTAGAATTGTTTCAATTCGTCCCACTCATCGTCAGTGAGTAGTTTGTTTAAATCTACCAAGATTAATAATTCACCTTCGCGGTTTGATACACCTTGAATAAATTTAGCACTTTCTTCATTGCCAACATTTGGTGCGACATCAATTTCTGATGCTCTTAAATAAACTACTTCAGCAACACTATCAACCATGATACCGATAACTTGTTTTTCAGCTTCAATAATAACAATTCGTGTATTGTCATTAACTTGCGATGACTCCAAACCAAATCTAGATCGAGTATCAATAACAGTAACAACGTTACCACGCAAATTGATAATCCCTAACACATATGATGGCGCGCCAGGCACTGGTGCAATTTCCGTGTAACGCAACACTTCCTGAACTTGCATTACATTGATGCCATATGTTTCACTGTCTAACTTGAAAGTGACCCATTGAAGCACTTCATCATTAGTATCTATGTCATTTGCACTGCGTCTTTCGTCAGACATATTGCCAGCCTCTTTAGCTAAATTTCTCAAAAATCTATTATAAAGATAGATTTACATTGTTCATACATCAAATTTAATCGTAGATTAGATTATTCTAACGATAAAATTTGGCGATATTATTCAGGTTGAACATTATCCCCTTCATTAAGCATAGCAATCATAGCGTCTACATCAACCAATGCACACATTCTATCTTTGACCAAGCCTGCTAACCAAGGGCGTTTATTAGTGTCTGATAACCACTTAACATCTTCTTGTTCTAAAGTTACAGTATCAATTAAGTTTTCGGCCATCAATCCCCAAACACTATTATTTAACATGATAATGTATTGATAGTTCAACGAATCTAACAATTGCTCACTGCATTTTTCTGGCATAACCCACTTTGCAGTATCTACAACGTTTATTTTTTCTTCGCGATGAAGCATAACGCCTTTAAACCAATCAGGTTTGCCCATCAGGCTATTGATTTTATCCACGTTATGAATGCCGCCTAAGCTGATTAGTGGCACAGCAATTTGCAATCCTGCCACGTCAAAAAACATCGCCTGAAATCGGCCTTCACGATAACTTTTTAATGTTTCAGTTTTTAATTCAGCACTACTTTTTGCCGTTGCCAGTATCGGCTCTATGGTAGGCTCTTTTACTGGCTCTTCATTAGTGACTTGCTCTATTTGTTTTAGTGCACTGCCATCTTCTGATTTTGTCGAGGTGATTGCATCAAGTTTTTCTTCATCAATATGATGAGCGACACTCGCTTGTTGCAATAATTTATCAAGCTTCTCTTTTTGAGCTGGCTCAACGCTTTTGGGTGCATCAGCGACAGGTTGCTCTTCGGTCAGCAGTTCTGATAAATAATTCTGCATTAGCTTTTTGCTAGCTGCTAACGCACTGTGTTTTTTAGGGTCCACCATCTAAGGCTCAACCTTTTTTTGCTCTTGAGATATTAAATAATCGAGTAAGTTTCTATATGCAAAAACCCCTCTAGATGACGCCATAAAATCTGAAGGTACTTTTTGCGCTAAACTCGCATTTCGAAAGTTTGTATCAATTGGAATAACGCCCTGCCATACTGTGTCACCGTAAATTTCTTGCAGCTTTCTATAGGCAAGTAACGACGCTTTTGTGCGCTTATCAAACATAGTTGGCACTATGGTATAGGTGAATGGCTCTTGTTGTTCTCCTTGCATAATATCAAGTGTTTTCATCATGCGGTCTAAACCTTTAAGCGCCAAAAACTCAGTTTGTACAGGAACAATAATACGATGAGATGCAGCAAGTGCATTCACCATTAGAACCCCCAAAATCGGTGGGCAATCCATCAACACAAAATCGTATTCACCTTCAAGTTGAGCAATGGCCTTTTTTAACACTAGCCCCATGCCACCTTTAGCACCTAATGAGCGATCTAACGTTGCAAGCCCCATTGTCGCAGGCAGAATATCAATGTTTTTGTATTGTGTTGGACACAAACTTTGCATTATTTGTTCTTTAGTTGAGACCTGAACAAATAAATCATACACACTAAGTTCTAAATCTTCTGATTCTATACCAAAATAATAGCTTAATGACGCGTGTGGATCCGTATCAACCAGCAGAACTCTATGGCCGCGATCAGCCAGCAATCCACCTAATGAGATTGTCGAAGTGGTTTTACCCACGCCGCCTTTTTGATTTGCTATCGTCCAAACTATCACAGTGATACCTTGTATTTGTTACCGGTTACAAACCTATTTCTTTAAGAATAGCCTTTGGAAACTCAGTTATAGAAATATCTTGAGTTGAAATTCCTGCGCTTGCTACCGCTTGAGGCATACCATATACGACACAAGATTCTTCATCTTGAGCCCAAATAGTAGCGCCTTGGTTTTTTAGCATTCTAGAACCTTCTCGGCCATCAGAGCCCATACCGGTTAGTATGATACCAAGCACAGCATCACCGAACACTTTTGCTGCTGAGCCAAAACTGACATCAACACTTGGCTTAAAGGCGACACGGGAAGAATCATCTTCAACTACCTTGAGCCGTGCACTAGGTGGTTTACCTTCAATCAACATTTGGGTGCCGCCTGGGGCCAAATAAGCACAACCAGGTTTTAAAATGTCACCATTTTCTGCTTCTTTAACAGTGATTTGACACAAACTATTTAGTCGAGTAGCAAATGCTTTGGTAAATGCACCTGGCATGTGTTGAACTAAAATAATGGGCAGAGGAAAGTTATTCGGTAACTGCGTTAGAATTTTTTGCAGAGCAACCGGGCCACCTGTAGACGTGCCTATTGCCAATAATTTATAAGACTTACCTGATGCTTTAAAAGAAGCTGTACGTCTTGAAGCTGGTTTTTCCGCAACCGTAGTTGGTCTAGAAAGAGGCGATGTAGGAGTTCTTTTTGTTAGTGGCACAGAAGAACGAGCCGTTCTTGCGTAGCCTTTTCTACTCGCTATTTCATATACTCGCTGCCGTAATATACTACCGGCATCACTATTAGTATTGGCAATTTCATTAAATTTTTTGGGAAGGAAATCTACAGCCCCCGCATCTAAAGCGTCTAGGGTTGCCTTAGCGCCTTGATGGGTTAATGAAGAAAACATTAAGATCGACGTTGGAGCACTGGCCATTATTTGCTTAACGGCATCGATACCATTAAGCACAGGCATCTCGATATCCATAGTGATAACATCGGGTTTTAACGATTTGGCTTTTTCAACAGCTTCCACACCATTAACTGCGACATCAATCACTTCAAGGTTTTTATCACTGTTGATAATGTCGCTTACTCTGCGTCTAAAAAAACTCGAGTCGTCGACCACCAAGACTTTATAGGCCATTTACTACCTCTATGTGTCACGCTCTTGAATTAAGAGCGCAATTTCTTATTTACAACAGATTTTTTTGCATAGAACTTTAACATGCTTGGTACATCGATAATCAACGCAATACCACCATCACTTGTAATGGTAGCACCCGCCATACCTGGAGTACCATGTAACAACCTGTCTAGAGGTTTAATTACCACTTCTTCTTGCCCTATCAGGCTATCAACAACAAAACCTACTTGCTGTGAACCTAATTGAACTATAACGACATGCCCTTTGTCTCTTGGTTTTTCCTGATAGCCTCTGACTAGCCACTGATCTAAATAAAACAGCGGAATCGCTTTTTCACGTACAATGATAGTTAGCTGACCATCAACAATATTAGTTTTCGTTAAATCTAAATGGAATATCTCGTTTACTGCCGCTAATGGCAAGGCAAACGTTTGTTCACCCACAATAACCATCAAGGTTGGTAATATCGCTAGTGTTAACGGCACTTTAATTTCTAAAACTGTGCCGATTCCAAGTTCAGAATCAATATTAACGGTGCCGTTAAGCTGTGTGATTTTTGTTTTAACCACATCCATACCAACACCACGACCAGATACTTCGGAAATTTCTGTTTTAGTGGAAAACCCAGGAGCAAAAATTAAGTTAAATGCATCCTGATCTGACATTCGTGCTGCAGCATCAGGATCTAACACGCCACGATTTATGGCTATGGTTTTCAATTTCTCAGCGTTCATACCCGCACCATCATCTCGGATAGTTAACAGAATATGATCACCTTCTTGGGATGCAGACAAAATAACCGTGCCTTCACGAGGTTTGCCATTTGCTTCCCTAACACTTGGCTCTTCAATGCCGTGATCCACAGAGTTGCGCACTAAATGCACGAGGGGATCAGCTAGTGCTTCAACCAAGTTTTTGTCTAAGTCAGTTTCTTCGCCTTCTAGTACTAGCTTAATTTCTTTATTTAAGCTGCGAGCTAGATCTCTAACAACACGAGGAAAACGTCCAAAGACCTTTTTAATCGGTTGCATGCGGGTCTTCATTACCGCACCTTGTAGGTCAGTAGTAACCGCATCTAAATTGGAAACCGCTTTGGTAAGCTCTTCATCTTCTTTCGTCATGCCTAAGCTGGTTAAACGGTTTCTTACTAACACCAATTCACCAACCATGTTCATGATTTGGTCAAGTCGCTGAGTATCAACCCTTACTGTTGTTTCACCTTGGGCCGAAGTTTTTTCACCTGGTTTTTTAGCCGCTAAACTTGACGGTTTAGCTGGCGCCGCAGGAGCACTCGTTGCAGCAGGGGCCGCAGGTTTTGCTACTGGTTCTGCTGTTTTAGGAGCTTCAACTTTTGGTTGTTCCGCTGGGGTAGGCTCAGTATTAATAGCTTTAGGCGCTTGGCCTTTGCCATGCAATTCATCTAATAAACTTTCGAATTCGTCATCATCAATTTCATCAGAATTACTTGCAGGTTTTTCTCCTGACACGCCTGCATTAAATGCACCTTGGCCGTGCAGTTCATCCAACAGGCTTTCAAATTCTTCGTCAGTGATATCGCCACCTGAAGTCGAAGCAGCGGATTCTGTTTTCGCTGGCTCAGGTGCTTTTGCAGCACTAGGAGATGAACTGCCATGAAGTTCATCTAATAAACGTTCAAATTCATCTTCAGTCATTTCATCAGAAGAAGAATCTGCTGCAGGTTCATGCACTGGCTCAGGTTCTGCAACCGGAGGCGGTGGTGGCGCTACCTCTGCACCTTCTGGTGCACTTAATCGATGTAGCTCAGCTAACAAAGCTGGATCTGCAGGCGTAAGTTGTTCTCTAGCTTGAACCGTTGCAAACATATCGTTGATCGTATCAAGCCCTTGCAAAATAACGTCCATTAATTCTGCATTAACTTTACGCTGACCATTGCGTAACACGTCGAATATATTTTCCGCGCCATGACAAACATCAACAAGCTCGGTCAAAGATAAGAAGCCCGCTCCACCTTTTACTGTGTGAAACCCACGGAAAATTGCGTTAAGCAAATCGGCATTATCAGGATCATTTTCAAGCTCTACTAGTTGCTCAGATAAGCTCTCAAGTATTTCACCAGCCTCGATTAGAAAGTCCTGTAGAATTTCTTCATCTGCTTCGTATGACATCCAGCAACTCCTATTAGAATCCTAAACTAGACAATAGATCATCTACATCATCTTGATCAGCGACCACATCATCTCGTTGTTCTTTATTAACGATAGGCCCTTCAACCAAGTTTTCCCCTACGGTTGGTTTAGCCTTTTTATCTTCATCTTGCGTAACACCAAAAGCGGTTAACATGTTAATTAGACTGTCTTCAACTTCTCTCACCAAGTCTATTACCTTACGTATAACTTGACCGGTTAAATCTTGAAAGTCTTGAGCCATTAGCACGTCAGTCATCAAACCATGCATGCGAGTTGTTTCACGCTCAGTCGTTTTCAATAAAGCGTCAATATCATGACAAAGAGATTTGAATTCCCCTAAGTTTAAGTCATTTTGCATGAGCTTAACCCAAAGAGGTTTCACCGTATTAATTTGGTGTTGAATGGTATCAACGACGGGAAAAATTGACTCGACGGCATCCATTGTTTTATTGGCTGCGTCTTCTGTACGGTCAATAACGTAATTGAGCCTTTCCTTGGCATCTGGAATATCTGCCGTAGCAAGATCATTTAACCTAGAGTCCAATTGGAAATTCATCAGTGAGTCATGCAATTGACGTGTTAATTTTCCAATTTCAGCAAAAAGCTCGGAGTTGATAGGATTTTGAATTTCTGCAATCAATTCATCGGCTTTTTCTTGTTGGCCAGTTTCTAGATACTCAACTAGAAGTTTCGCCTGCTCTAGTGAAACATGGACACCGCTACTCATATTCATAAACGTCCTTAAAACGCAACGATAAAAAAATTAACCTAAACGTTCAAAAATTTTGTCTAGTTTGGTTTTTAGTGTTGCTGCAGTGAATGGCTTAACAATGTAGCCATTGACGCCTGCTTGTGCAGCCATAACGATTTGCTCTTTTTTGGCTTCAGCAGTAACCATAAGTACCGGAATGTGTTGCAACTTAGCATCTGCTCTGATGGCTTTTAATAAGTCAATACCTTGCATCCCTGGCATGTTCCAGTCAGTAACGACAAAATCAAAGTCACCTTCTTTAAGCATGGGTAAAGCAGTACTGCCATCATCTGCTTCTTGAATATTGGTGAATCCCAAGTCACGTAATAAATTTTTTACGATACGTCTCATCGTTGAAAAGTCATCAACAACAAGTACTTTCATGTTTTTATCCAAGGCACCCTCCAGGGAGTTATTTCGAAATACTTTAATTTATATTGTACTTAACTTTGCCAAGATTGCATACGCGCTTTTAACCGATGTAATGCTTGGCTGTGAATTTGGCTAACGCGAGATTCGCTGACATCTAGCACTTGACCAATTTCACGTAGGTTTAGTTCTTCATCGTAATACAGAGACAGTACTAAAGCTTCTCTTTCCGGTAAAGTGGTAATGCACTCTGATAACGATTTTTTAAATACAACTTGCTCTATGTTTTGATACGGATCATTCCCCGTTTTATCTTCAAAACTTGAAATAGCATCTTCACTGACACCTAGGTCATCAATACCTATTATTTTTCCACAATTTACTTCATTAAGAATATGATGGTACTCATTCAATGAAATATCAAGTTTTTCAGCGACTTCAATATCTGTTACATCGCGACCTAATTCCGCCTCTAATTGCTTAATGGCGTCACTAACCATACGACTGTTTTTATGCACGGAGCGTGGAGTCCAGTCACCTCGGCGGATTTCATCGAGCATAGCCCCTCGAATACGAATTCCGGCAAAGGTTTCAAAACTAGCGCCTTTAGAACTGTCAAAATTATTTGCAGCTTCAAATAGGCCAATCATGCCTGATTGAATTAAGTCGTCTACGATGACGCTAGAAGGGAGGCGTGCAAGTAAATGATAGGCGATACGCTTTACCAGAGCAGTGTGCTGCTCTAATAAGGCGGTTTTATCTAGCGATGAACTGTAAGCGTTTGCTTTTACCAAAATGGCTTACTCTCGTATTTAGTTATCGATTAGTTGTTCTATAAAAAACTCTAAGTGCCCAGAAGCTTGATTAGGTATTGGCCACTTTATTACTTTTTGGGCAAGGGCTTTAAAAGCTCTAGAAGCAGGTGAATCTGGAAATGCTTCAACAATGGCCTGTTGTTTTCTTACCGCTTTACGAATATTTTCATCGTAGGGGATCACACCAACAAGATCGAGTGCAACGTCTAAAAACCTGTCTGAAACTTTCGCTAGTTTACTAAACAGCACTTGGCCCTCTTTGGGGCTGCGCACCATATTCGCTACAACTTTAAATTTAAACACTTCGTGATCGCGACTTAATAGCTTCATTAACGCATAACAGTCAGTAATTGATGTAGGTTCGTCACACACCACTAACATAACGTCTTGTGCTGCACGAGCAAAACTTAATACCATATCAGAGATACCAGCAGCGGTATCAACAATTAACACGTCAAACTGAGTTTGCATATCGCTAAACGCGCGGATTAAGCCAGCGTGTTCCGACGGAGTTAAATCAACCATTGACTGCGTGCCTGACGTAGCCGGAATGATTTTAATGCCAGCTGGGCCTTCAATAATGATATCGTCCAACTCACACTCACCTGACATTACGTGAGACAAGTTGCGTTGTACACGTAAGCCTAGCATGACATCAACATTTGCCAATCCTAAGTCAGCATCTAACACTAGGACTCTTTTACCCAGTTGGGCTAAAGCAATGGAGGTATTGAGTGAAACATTTGTTTTTCCAACTCCGCCTTTTCCACCAGAAACCGCTATGACTTTGATTTGATTTTTTGGTTGCATTCTTCGTAAGCCACTCGCCTGATCTAACATTCACTCTACTCTAACTATATGATAATACTTCTTCACATGCCCGCAGCAAAAGATGTGGGCATAGGGCGCCACATATCTTGGTGATTTACTCTTGTTGCAAGTTTATCTGCAAGCGTAACTAACTTTTCAGCATTTGCAACTTTTATATCTTCAGGAACTCTTTGTCCGTCAGTAAGATACCCTATAGCTAAACCATTTTGAATCGATGTTGCAATCAATTCTCCAACACTAAGACTCTCATCAAGTTTAGTATAAATGCATCCTGCTAGTGGTATCTTTTTAAAGCGATCTACATTTTCTTGCATCACGCGTTGTTGAGTATTGGCAGAAAGGACAAGATAGTTGCGGATTCTAACACGAGACTGACCAAACAAGGTAGTTAAGTGCTCAGTTAACCGCATGTCTCTTTGTCCCATGCCTGCAGTGTCGATCAATACCAGTTTTTTTGAAGAAAATTGCTGCAATAACGCATCTAAGCTTTCAGCATCTTTTGCCTGTTTGACCTGACAACCGATGATTCTGCCATAAGTTGTTAATTGCTCAAAGCCCCCAATGCGATATGTGTCAGTAGAAATCAATGCAACTTGATCTGGGCCATGAATTTGCGCAAAACGTGCTGCTAATTTAGCCACTGTAGTTGTTTTACCAACCCCTGTAGGGCCGACAAGTGATACGACACCACCACGATGAATAATTTCATTGTTGGTGGTATTAAGCTGGCTAGCAATTAATTTCTTGGCTTGATCCCATGCTTCTTCTTCACTTTGGTAACGAGGTAAATAGCTAGCCACTTGGTCAGCGACTTCTTCGTTTAACCCCATTTTCATTAAACGATTTACCATTAATGCCTTGGCAGGGTCTTTTTGCGCCATGTCTTGCCACATTAAACCTGAAATTTGGTGTTCAAGTAATTGACGGATTGACGACATTTCACGGCGCATTTGTTCCATTTCTTCACTATTGCTCATCATTGAAGCAGGTCGTTGCGAAACAGCGTGCTCAAATTGTTCTTGCTCATTATCTGCAACTTGGGTTGGAACAGTCTCAATATTAGCAGGTTGTTGACTATGCATACCTTGTTCGAGGCGGTCCGTGAAATCTTTTAACTGCTGTTCGATATTTGAAGGTTTTTCTACTGGCGCGCTTTGGCTACCTTGCTCACGTCTGATTTTTTGCTGCTGTAAAAATGCTGCTAGGTTTTCAGGCTCTGCCGCACTAGTAGGTATCGCCGTTTGTTGCCTCATCGATGGACTAAGCTGAGGAGAGTCGCTTGAACTCCCTAAAGTTACGCGATCACTATCTAGTTCTCGCTCACCTTTGTTTGATACTGTTGGGTTTTCAGGTGCTGCTTCTGGTACTTGTTGGTTATAGTCTACAGCCGCCATTAGTTCGACACCTTCAGGGATTTTTTTGTTCGACATGATAACGGCATCCGCACCTAACTCGTGCTTAATCTGTTCTAATGCAGTTCTCATATCTTTTGCAACAAATCGTCTAATTTTCACTTGAACCCCTTACCGAATGCATAACGGCTGTCAATCAAATATCTATTTCTACGATGTGATGGTGTTACTGTCCAATTGAGCTGACGATTTTTATTTGTTTGTCGTCTGGAATTTCCTGATAGGAAATCACTCTCAATCCTGGAATTGTGTATTTAACAAATTTAGCAAGTACAGTTCTTAACATTCCTGAAGTCAACAATATGGGGGTTTCGCCTGCCATTTCTTGTTGTTGAGCCCCTTCGTTAAGTGATGTTTGTAGTCTTTCTGCTAAACCTGGTTCAATTCCTGCGCCATCATCACCGGCCATTTGCATTGACTGGTGCAACATTTGTTCCAACTCTGGCGACAAAGTTATGACGGGTATTTCTGCGCTAGAACCAACAAGGTCTTGAATGATAAATTTCTTCAAAGTGATACGTACAGCGGCGGTTAATATTTCAGCATCTTGGCTCTTAGGTCCATATTCCACCAAGGTTTGTACAATGCTACGCATATCACGTACTGCAACACCTTCGTTCATTAGGTTTTGCAATACTTTAACCACAGTGCCTAGTGTTAAAGTTTCAGGAATTAACCCTTCAACTAACTTAGGATAATTTTTCGCTAAAATATCTAATAGATTTTGTACTTCTTCATGTCCTAACAACTGCGAAGCGTTATTGGTCAGTACTTGACTTAGATGTGTTGCAAGCACTGTCGCCGCATCAACAACGGTATAACCTAACGATTGTGCTTGTTCGCGTTGTGATTGATTGATCCAAACGGCGTCTAATCCAAAGGCAGGGTCTTTAGTGGCAACACCGTCAAGTTTGCCATAAACTTGGCCAGGGTTAATTGCCAAGTCATGATCATGACGAATTTCCGCTTCGCCAACAGTAACGCCCATTAAAGATATTTGATATGAATTAGGGTCTAAATCTAAGTTATCTCTAATATGAACTGCTGGTACTAAAAAGCCAAATTCTTGCGATAACTTTTTACGAACGCCTTTAATTCGGTTTAACAGTTCACCGCCTTGGCCTTTATCCACTAGCGGAATTAAACGATAGCCAATTTCTAAACCAACGATATCTACGTGGTTCACGTCGTCCCAATCAAGTTCTTTAACTTCATCAGTACGCTGAGCCGTTTCAACTTTTTGTTGTTCTTGGTTTTTAGCGTCTTCTATCGCTTTTGCTTTTTTATAACGACTGCCCATATAAGCACTGCCAGCAATTAATACTGCAAAGCTTAAAAATGCAAGGTGTGGCATACCTGGGACTATGCCCATGATGAACATTACAGCAGCGGCAATATATAAGGACTTTTCTTGACCTAATTGAGTGCTAACTTGAGCACCCATATCTTCACTGGTGTTTTGGCGAGTTACCACAATAGCGGTCGCAACTGAAAGTAATAGACCTGGAATTTGAGCGACTAAGCCATCACCAATTGTTAATAATGTATAAATTTCAACAGCATTACTAAAAGCTAAGTCATGTTGCACCATGCCAATGACTAAACCACCAATAATATTGATAAATAAAATCAAAATACCGGCAATAGCATCGCCTTTTACAAATTTACTGGCACCGTCCATCGAACCATAAAAATCTGCTTCACTGGTAACTTCTTTTCGACGCTCACGTGCTTCTTCTGCATTGATAAATCCAGCATTTAAATCGGCATCAATCGCCATTTGTTTACCAGGCATCGCATCAAGAGTAAAACGTGCGGTAACTTCTGAGATGCGCCCCGCACCTTTAGTGACAACTACAAAGTTAATAATGATCAAAATGAGGAAAACAACAAGACCAACGGCGTAGTTACCACCGATAACTACAGAGCCAAAAGCTTCTATCACTTTACCTGCGGCGTCTGGCCCTTCGTGACCTTCAAGCAGTACTACACGTGTACTGGCAACGTTTAGCGCAAGTCGTAAAATTGTCGCAATTAACAATACCGCGGGAAATGAGCCAAACTCTAATGGCTTAAGCGTATAAACAGTTATAAGAAGTACAACTAACGATAAGGCGATATTGAACGAAAACAAGATATCGAGCAACATAGCTGGCATAGGTAAAATAACCATACCCAGTGCTGCCATGACCAGTAATGGTGTACCGATCCCAGAAAGGTTACTGAATTTTTTCTGTTTTAATTGATTGAAATGTGCTGCAAATTGCATTTAATCATCACGTTGAAAATTTGACGCATACCACGATTTTGCAATAAATAGACCAATTTAGTTTATTAGCTTTTCCAGGAGTAAAATTTTTCTAGTACCTGAAGTCGTCTGGAATGGGAAGTTTTTTAGCAAGTGGTACTGGTCTACCACCCTTTCCTTTTTTAAATTCATTAAGTTGATAAATAAATGCCAGCACTTGGGCAACAGCAGCAAATAGCTCCTCTGGGATTTCCTCATCCACTTCCGAGGTATAATACAAAGAGCGAGCCAGCGATGGCGACGCGATGATTTCTACCCCATGCTCTTTGGCAATAGTACGAATATGTATTGCCATTTCATCTATGCCCTTGGCAACTACCACCGGCGCACCGCCAATAGCAGCATCATATTTAATCGCAACAGAATAATGTGTTGGGTTGGTGATAACCACATCTGAGTTAGGCACTTCTGACATCATGCGTCGTTGCGACATTTCATATTGCGTGCGACGTATTCGGCCTTTGTTTTCAGGGCTTCCTTCCGAGTTTTTTAACTCATCTTTAACTTCCTGTTTGGTCATTTTTAATTGGCGGATGTGATCCCACTTTTGATAGGGTGCATCAACGGCAACAATGACTACAAGAGACATACTTAATGCTAGAAACATCCAAAGCAACATTTCCACCGAATGACCAAAATTCTTAGGTATTGCCTCAATGCTAAGCGCCATAATTTCGTCAAATAAAAATACCAACAAAAGATAAGCACTCAAAACTACCACAAAGAATTTCAATAACGACTTAAGGAGTTCTACCCAAGCCTTGACACCAAACATTCGTTTAAAGCCTGCAATAGGGGATAATTTACTGGCTTTAGGTGCCATAGCTTCCAACGAAAAGTTCATGCCACCAATTAGGGTGTTACCTACAAATGCAGCTAAAACGATAATGGCAAACATCCAACCTAATGGTACCGCAATATTCCAAGCGGAATCGCTCACTATTTTAAAAAGCAAATGTACATCCATGGCCTCTTCGCGTGTTAAGCTAAATATGCGTTTTGTCATCAAACTCATCCGTTCAACAAGCGAATGACCAGTCAGTAATAATGCAACAGCACTACCGACTAAAACAAACATGGTGCCTAAATCTTTTGAACGGGCAATTTGACCTTTCTTTTTCGCATCAGCTAACTTTTTGGCCGTGGGTTGTTCGGTTTTTTCACCCGTGTCATTTTCAGCCATCTAACGAACCTCACAATCAATAAGGTAACAGCTAAAGTCGATGGCACGTTGCCATTGAAGTTCAAAGTGAGTTAAAAAATTCCCCATGGTAAGCCACATTATAAGTAAACCTGCACACATGGTAATAGGAAAGCCAATAGCAAAAATATTTAACTGAGGGGCTGCACGCGTCATGATACCAAAAGAAAAGTTAATCAATAACATCGCAGTCAGTGGTGCAATTGAAAGGGATAAAGCAGTAGCAAACATCCAACTGGCCCATTCCACAATCTCTTTGAACTTGGTTGCATCAAAGTCAGTCATAGGAATGGGCAATGTGTGAAAACTTGCTGTAATAAATTGTAGATACGCAAGATGACCATCCATCACCCAAAATAAAAGCGTAGACAGAATTAAGAAAAATTGTCCTACTGCTGGTACATTCATTCCTGTTGCGGGATCAACCATTGAAGCAAACCCAAGACCTGTTTGCATAGCGATTATCTGACCAGCCATGGTAAAGGTATTAACCACCATCATGGTCACTAAGCCTAACATTACGCCGATAATTGTTTGCTCTGCTACTAATAAGACTGTAGTAAGAGAAAATAAACTATCAACTTTCGCAGGTGGAATTGCAGGCATAATGGCAACTGTTATCGCGAGTGATAAAAATAGTTTGATACGACCAGGCACTGACTTTGCGCCAAGAGCAATCATTGACATGATAAGTGCAGAAACGCGAGAAAGTGGCAACAGAAAGTCTGCCATAAATTGGTTGACGACGGTTTCTGTAAATTCCACGATAAGCTCTTATGCAATAACCGAAGGAATCGAACTGACAAGCCTAATGGTGTAATCCATCAACTTTTGTACTAACCAGTGCGCACCAAAAATTAGCGCTAATAATGTAACGATTAATCGAGGTAAGAAACTTAAAGTTTGCTCATTGATAGAAGTTGCGGCTTGAAACACTGCAACAATTAAACCCACAATTAGGCTCGGCACAATGACCGCACTGACCAAAAGAATGACCAGAAAAAGTGCATCTCTTAGAATATCAACAAAAACCTCTGGACTCATTAGGTGACTCCCATGCCATAACTCGTGGCAATTGTTCCTATCACTAAATTCCAGCCATCGACTAAGACAAACAACATCAATTTAAATGGCAACGACACTATCATTGGTGACAACATCATCATACCCATTGCCATCAAAATACTGGCGACAACAAGATCTATGATTAAAAATGGGATAAAAAGCATAAAGCCAATCTGAAACGCTGTTTTTAGCTCACTGATAATAAATGCAGGAATAATAACTGTCATAGGTAAATCAGTTGGTTTATCGACTTGAGTAATACCAGCCATTTGTGCCAGCGTATCTAAATCCTTTAACCGTGTTTGCTCTAACATAAACGCACGAATAGGCACTTTTGCTGCATCTAGCGCTTCCATAGAGGTTTTTTGTTCTGCGATATAAGGTTGGATAGCTGTATCGTTAATCTGATGGTATACCGGCGTCATGATAAACATGGTTAAAAACAAAGTTAAACCAATAATAACTTGATTTGACGGCGTTTGTTGCAAACCAAAAGCTTGTCGTAAAATCGCCATAATCACCACAATACGGGTGAATGAGGTCATCATAATGATAGCCGCAGGGATAAACCCCAGAGCCGTCATAAAAATTAATACTTGTAGAGTGACAGAGTATTCCTGACTGCCATCAGGGTTTGTTGATAAAGTGACTGCAGGTAATGAAAGTTCTTGTTCAGCAAACGCATGGCCAGTAAATAACGACAAACTTGCTAGCAACATTAACCACAGCATTTTACCATTAAAAAGCCATTGAAACTGTTTCTGTATTGACCTTCGATTATGTTGCATACCCTTACTCGGACTTTTGTTGTTTTTGTTTAAATATTGGTTGAAATGACAAGTTGACGTCATTTACTTGGGAAATTGGTTTATCTAAAGTTTTTAGTAGATTTACTTGTTGGCCACTCACCCCTAATAAGAGTTGCTCATCGCCAACTTGTACAACCATGACCTTTTCCTTTGTCCCCAAAGGTAAAGTTGCAACAACTTTCATCTTCGAAGTTTGTGTTGTGACCATATTAAACTTTTTTAACAGCCAAGCACTTGCAACAATCAATAACAAGACGAGTAAAAGCGATAGTATCATGGTTGTCGCATCGAGGTTTACATTAGCATGTTTTCCTACTTCAACCGAAGTTTGCTCAGCAACAACAGTCAACGGTAAGCTAAATAACATTGTAAATACGATGCGATTTATAGTATTCATTTATTTAAGCTTTTTAATTCGTTCAACTTGGCTTATTACATCAGTTAAACGGATACCAAATTTATCATTAACAACAACCACTTCGCCATGTGCTATTAAAGTCCCATTAACTAACACATCCAAAGCTTCACCTGCGACACGATCTAGTTCCACAACAGAGCCTTGGTTAAGTTGTAGTAAGTTTCTGATGCTGATTTGACTACGCCCTACTTCCATGGAAATAGTGACAGGAATGTCTAAAATGGTGTCTAATTTACGCTTTTCTTCGCCAGTTAACGGCGCATCCTGTTGTAGTTCATCGAGTTCGACAGCTTGAGCTTCAAGCGCATCGCTGGCTTCAGCTTCCGCCTGCTCATCCATCGCTTCGTCCCACATGCTCAGATCTTCATTATCATCACTCATGATTTCGCCTTATTAATACTCTAAATCATCTTCTAGTAGGTGCAATTCAGCATCACTATCTAATCGTTTACCACCTTTGGTTAAAATGGTCAGTTCATTTTTAACCGATTCAGGTCGTTTAATCTTCTCTTCAATTTGTAAGGCAACGTTGTCCCTACTCTTACCTAACTTCGCTCTAAAAGTCGGTAGGTCTTCAATTAATACGGTGATGTGCTCAGGCATTTCAATCGGAATAATATCGCCTGCTTCAAGCTCCATAATCTTTGATAGCGGTAAATCCACTTCTAAGAATTTGGTTGAAAGTTCAACCGGTACATCCATGATTTCATCGCGCAATGCTTTTGACCAGCGCATGTCGGTGTCTTCTTTATCACTTTGCACACCGGCATCTAATAATTCACGGATTGGCTCAAGCATCGAATACGGTAAAGCAACATGAAAATCGCCACCACCGCCATCAAGTTCTATGTGAAATGAACTGATGACAACCACTTCCGTTGGGCTAACAATGTTTGCCATTGAAGGGTTTACTTCTGAGTCCAAGTATTCAAAAGAAACATCCATAACTGGTGACCAAGCTTCTTTATAATCTTCAAAAATTAGCTTGAGTAACATTTGGATGATACGGCGTTCTGTTGGCGTGAACTCGCGCCCTTCAATTTTTGCGTGGTAACGACCATCACCACCAAAAAAGTTATCCACCAAAATAAAGACGAGCCTAGCTTCCATGGTAATAAGGCCAGTACCTTTTAGTGGTCTAAACCTCACCATGTTTAAACTGGTCGGTACAAATAAAGTGTGAACATATTCACCAAACTTTATCATTTGTATACCGTTAATTGACACTTCCGCCGTTCGACGCATCATGTTAAATAAACTAATACGCATGTGACGAGCAAAGCGTTCGTTGACCATTTCCAATGTTGGCATTCGGCCACGAACAATTCTGTCTTGAGATGAAAAATCGTAGTCACTATGACCTTCGGATTTTTTATACTCTTCGACCGCTTCGTCTTCTTCGACCTCATCTACGCCATGGAGTAGCGCGTCAATTTCGTCTTGTGATAATAAATCACTCACCTTGGATACTCTTTATCGTCTGTGTTATTGCATAACAAAACCAGTAAACAATACTTGTTCTACTACTTTTTGTCCTTCAATATCCGTCATGATTTTGTGTACTTCTGCCAGAGACTGTTGCTTAAGTGACGTTTTGCCTGCACTTGTTGCTAAATCGTCGGCATTTGACTGTGAAAACACGGCTAACAATGTACTTTCAATTAAAGGCACGTGTTTTTTTGCTGCTTCTTCGTTGTCAGATCCTCTGACTAACAGCTGTACTCGAATTTCAACAAATCGGTCACGACTTGCGCCAGGTACATTAAACCTAAACGGACGAGGCATTGGCACATAAAGCGCAGAGCCCATGCTAGCACCAGCGTCTGCCGCTGGTTGCCCTTCTTCACCCTCTACAGCTTCGCCAGAATCAAGAGCGGCTTCAAGTTGCTCTGCACTTGGCTCATCACTACCGCCCATAAAGAAAAAAGCTGCACCGCCACCAATTGCCAACACAGCAACTACGGCGATGATAATCACCATCATTTTTTTCTTTTTGCCAGAATTATCTAGTTCTAGCTCTTTGTCATTATCTTCAGCCATGGCTGGTCCTTATCCGATAACTTCAGTTATACCAATTATATACTGCAACTATATCTTCGATTGCAGAATGCGCAACTGCTTTTGTACATTACGCGTAGTAATCAATACCAGTTGATGAAGCTTTATACAAATTTGGATTTACCTGCTCTAATGTTTGACTCATTTCATCGTCAGTTTCAGAACCGTTGTAACGACTTTGTCCTTGAGCCGATGCTTGCTCTGAATTTTGATTATCTCGTTGTTCAATATTAGCATCACCCACATCAACACCACTTTGCGCTAGCATATCTTTTAATTTGCCCATGTGTTGCTCTAGCGCTTCTTTTGCTTGTTGTGATTGCACCACAAAATTAACTGCGGCTTGTTCATTTTGAAGATTTAACTTAACTTGCATACTGCCAAGTTCAGGTGGATCAAGTCTGATTTCCAATTGTCTCAGTTTTTGATTAATTGCCACCATCACCTTTTCTTTAACAGCAACACTAAAATCTTTTCGATTAATTGCAATGGTCTCCTGCATTATCGCTTGTACTGATTTAGCAGATTGTGTCGACAAAGATTCGTGACTCGGACGGTGGGCAGCAGCTTGAATGCTCGCTAACTCGCGCTCATGCGCCGTTTGCAGTTTGGCGTCTAACTCTGCATTGGCACTACCAGTAACAGGTTGAGCATTTTGCGTATTCCTTTCAACAATTTGTTCTGCAAAAGATGTTTTAGCAGATACTTGCACTTGTTCTTTTATTAAAACATCTTGCTGCTGTTTCATTGACTGTTCAGTGTTTTCTTGTTCAGAGCTTGCCTGTTGATTACCTTGTTGTTCAGTTGAAACCACTGAATTCGTTGACTGATTTACCACCCTGACTTCTGCTGCCTTATCCGAAGTCACTTTTGCTGTATTATCGTTAACTACAGAAGCTGGGCTTACCACTTGGTTCACCGCATCAGGTGCCTGCTCTTCTACCGTCTCATTTTGTAAGCTTTGTTCATTTGGGTTTGGCTTTGCAGTAATAACAGGTTCTATATTGGGTTTAACCGGAGAAATACTGTCTTGCTGCTTTTTGTTTTCAGTAAGTACTGACTCACTATCTACCGAACTAATCGAAGCGATATCTTCCGGTGCATTTTGCTCTAATTGTACAGCTTCTCTTGTGTTGGTATTTTCATTATTTATTTGAGTTGATTGATTTGCTGACGCCGCTAAAGCATTTTTTGCTGACTCACTAGTTTTACCACCACCTGAAGTTAATAACTCATCGATTTGCACTTCACCTTCAACAGTAGAAGCGGCGGCGACATTATCTAATGGTTGTTCTTCTGATTGTGTATTTACAGCGACTTCTGCTGCTGCACTTTTCACAGTTTGCGCAGATTTACTGACATCAACGATCGTTTCCGATGTTATCTGTGATTTCAGTTGTGGCTTTGTTGCTTGTAACTCGGTATCATTAGCCTCTTGTACTTCGGTTTCATCAGATATTGGTGCATCTTCTTGTACCAACTGCTTAGACTCACCATTGATTACCGCACTAGGAGTAGCAAACTCTTGTGGTTTTGCGTTAACTTTATCTGTAGAAGTACTTTCTGAAGCGTTAATAAAATCAAGTAATTTTATCGCCACTTCCGCTCGTTTATTGCCAAAGTTATCAGCGCTAGTATCAAATTCAATACTTTCGATTGGCTGCTCTTCATCTGGCGTTGATTGGTTAGTATTTTTTTCTGTTTGCTCAGTAGTCACTGCAGCTTTATCTAGTTTATCAACTGCTGAGCTGGCATCTGGTGATGTCTTGGCATCTATGGCTTTATCTTTGTTCGGCTGTTGCTCATTGCCGCTGCCTTGCCGCTTTTCTGCTTGATTTTTCCCCTGTTCATATGCCATGTAACTAGAGAATTGGCTACCTTCACCTGTAGATTCATTTGCTTTACCACTTGAAATTACTTCTTTATTTTCAGAAGGTTGAGAAATATCTATCGAAAGCGTATTTATCAATGCCATGATTAAGCCTTGCCTTAAAAGTTGAACTAACCTTAGAAGTTAGCAATTGTTGTACCAATAAAACGGCATGTCCTGTGGTTCATGCTATAAGCGAATAGATTGTTTACAAGTGCGCTTGCTTGCGTCTGATAAACTGTTGCGTGGCAATTTCATCAAACATTGCTTGTTCAACTTTAGCTGCTTTGCTCGCTAATAGAGCAAGTTGTTTTTCTTTCAGCTTTTCAACCGCTTGTACTTTTTGCCTTTGTTGTTGCCATTGCAATTTTTTTTGTTCAACTAAGGACTTTGCTTGTCGAATAGCAATTTCCACTTGTTCTGCGGCATTATCGAGCTTGGCGACAAATGCGTGGAAATGACGATAAGTGGCGCTATCTATACCTGATTGAGCACGTTGTGATAAACGCTTCATGTATTCGAGGCGAAACTGACCAACACTTTCCAAACGTGTCAGGTTGTCTTGGTAGTCTTTTTCCGCCAACTGCAACGCCTTAATTGCTTGCTGCTCTTTATCATTTTCGACTTTAAGCAGGGTGTTTATTTGATTCATCGACATGCCAACTTACTCCTATTATTGCTGTCTTGCACCGGCGGCGGCTTGTGACTGAGACTGTGCATGCGCTTGTGCAGCAGCAGTAATTTCTTGTAACTGTGCCAAACTTTGATCATAAGGTACGACTTCATTCATTTTTTGCTGTAAGAAGAAATTGATCACTGGTAATAATTGAATTGACTGATCAATTCTAGGATCAGTTCCTCTGCTGTATGCACCGATTGAGATAAGATCTTTGTTTTGCTGATAAAGTGAATAAAATTGCTTTAAATTACGTGCAAGGTCTTGATGTTCCTCACTGGTCACCATTGGCATCACCCGTGAAATTGACGCTTCAATATCAACAGCAGGAAAATGCCCGCTGTCAGCTAATTGGCGTGACAAAACAATATGACCATCTAATATCGCACGAGCCGAATCAGCAATAGGGTCTTGCAAATCATCACCTTCAGTTAATACGGTAAAAAACGCTGTTATTGCGCCTTGACCATCACCGCCGTTACCCGCACGTTCAACCAACTGAGGTAGCTTTGAAAATACTGATGGTGGATAACCTTTAGTTGCCGGCGGTTCACCAACAGCTAAGGCGATTTCACGCTGGGCTTGAGCATATCGGGTTATCGAATCAATCAGTAATAAAACATTTAGCCCTTGATCTCGAAAGTACTCAGCAATTTGAACGGCGGTTTCACAGCCCTTTAATCGCATTAGTGGTGAATTATCGGCAGGAGCTGCAACCACGACAGATCTCGCTCGCCCCTGTTCACCAAGGATCTCTTCAATAAATTCTTTAACCTCTCGGCCACGTTCACCAACTAAACCAACGACAATAACGTCAGCCGTGGTACCTCGTGTCATCATGCCTAGCAATACACTTTTACCAACACCAGAGCCAGCAAAAAGCCCCATCCGCTGGCCTTGGCCTACAGTTAAAAAGCTATTAATCGAGCGAACACCAACATCTAATGGTTCAGTAATCGCTCGTCGCGCAAGTGGGTTAATCGGTTTGTTTGTTGAAGTATGTTCTTTGTCGGCTTTGATCGGGCCTTTACCATCGAGTGGCTTACCCACGCCATCAACAACCCTGCCGAGCAAATCCATCGATAATGGTAAACGCACTTTAGTAGACAAAGGCACAACTCGAGCACCAGGCATAACGCCCTGTAAACTTTGCTCTGGCATAAGGAATGTTATTTCACCGGAAAAGCCAACCACTTCGGCAATTAAATCGCCTTGAGCAGTTTCAACCAAACACTGGCTTCCTACATGTGCTTTTACACCAACAGCTTCAAGTGTTAAGCCAACCACACGAACCAAACGGCCGGCGACAGAAATTGGCTGACGATGAATAAATTGTTGGCAGTTAGACAACCGCTCATTGAGACGCTGCACATTAATCATCAAATAATTGACACTTTAAAGGTTTATTTTTGATGTAATGCTTCTTGCAAAAAAGATTCCAATACTTCTTTAATACGGGTTTTCATCGATAAATCTATGTTGGATGTGCTGTTTTCGATTTGACAACTTCCCGGAGTTAAATGTGGTGCAGGTAATAACCGCCAGCCCTGTTGCTGAATATCGTCGGCTGAAAATTGCTGTTCAACTACTTTGATATCGTCAGGGTGCAATAAAATATGTGTTTGTGCTTCTTGGCTAGGCAAGGCCTTAATACCAGCATTAATCGCTGATAACAAAATATCATGATTTACTGAAACTTCATGATGCGTAATGGCTTCAGTTAATTGCACCGTTAGTTGAATCAACTGCTGTTCAATATTGTTTTCCACCACCTTTAATGGATGATGAAGTTGATCAACTAATTGTTGCCACTGCTCAGCCAACGCCGTTACTTGCGTTTGTCCTTCTGCTAACCCTTGATTTATGCCTTCCTCATGACCTGTTTTAACACCTTCTTCGTGACCTGCTTTTTGACCTTGTTCAAACCCAGTGGCAAAACCTTCTTCTTTACCTTGGTTAAAGCCTTCTTCATAGGCGGCTTGTCGTATTTGTTCAATATCTTCAGCAGTTAACGGCGCAACTTCTTCCTCTGCCTCTTCAGGAGGTTCATATCGCCACGTCGGTTTTTTATTGAGTGCATTAGTCACTTGTTCAGACTCATTAACCTCCTGCTCAACAGAAGGTAAAGCCCATACATTAGAGTCAGCATCATCTGATTTAATGACTTTTTTATGAATTGGTGTTTTAGAGTAGTTTTTCATGATGTTACTTCTGGGCATTATGCCTCATTACAAGAACTCGTCGCCACCACCAGCGCCACCAAGCATAATCTCGCCTGCGTCAGAAAGTCGTCTAGCGATAGAAAGAATTTCTTTCTGTGCCGCTTCAACTTCACTGATACGTACAGGTCCCATGGCTTCTAAATCATCAACCATCATTTCTGCCGCACGTTTCGACATATTCGACATGATCTTCTCTTTCAGTGCATCGTCTGCACCTTTGATGGCTTTCATTAAGGCGTCTTGCTGTACTTCACGTAATATAGCTTGAATACCACGATCATCTACGTCAGCTAAGTTTTCAAACACAAACATAAGATCTTGAATTTGTTGACTCATTTCCTCGTCATGTTCACGAATTGAATCCATCAACATGCCTTCAATGTTAGTGTCTAGGTAGTTCATAATATCGGCAGCTGCTTTTAAGCCGCCCATTTTCGCCGCTTGTGCACCCGCTTGACCAGCAAACTGTTTCTCCATGATCTCGTTAAGTTCTTGCAATGCTGCTGGTTGAACTTCTTCAAGGTTGGCAATACGCATCATAAGATCAAGGCGCGTTTTTTCTGCAAATTGACTTAATATTTCAGCTGACTGTTCAGGCTCTAAGTAAGACAAAACAATGGTTTGAATCTGAGGATGTTCATTGCGAATGATATTCGCCACTTGTTTTGAATCCATCCACTTCAAAGAGTCTAGACCTTTTGCACCACCGCCCATGACGATTTGGTCAATTAAGTTTCCGGCTTTATCTTCACCCAATGCAGCGGTTAAGGCTTTACGAACAAATTCTTCGCTTTGGAAACCAATGGTACTGAAATTTTGGATTTCATTGATAAAAAGTTTGTGAACAGCAGTAATTTTTTCTTGAGTAAAATCTTCCATTGCCGCCATCACAGTACCTACCTGTTGTACTTGTTTTGGCTCTAAATGTTTTAATATTTGCGCGGCATCTTCTTCTGAAAGGCTTAGCAGCAAAATTGCCGCTTTTTCAGCGCCTTCAAGTTTATCGACGTCAAATCCACCTTTTACAGGTGCTATTTCTCGGGTTTCATCACTCATCTTCAATCAACCAACTTTTCACTACTTGAGAGGATAACTCTGGCTCATTAGCAACCAAAGCACGCACCGCTTTAAGAATATCTTCATCACGATGCAGGTCTGGTAATTGTAGACTACCATCAGCGGCAAAGCCTACTGCACCTGCATCAAAATCTGCAGTTAGCATATCCATTGTTTCATCACCTAAGTCTACATGACTATCAAGTGATTTATCACCATAATCGTTCGGCGATTGATTTGGATTAATTAGACGGTTCAGCATTGGACGAACAACAGCAAAAATAAGTACGATGATAATGAAAACACCACCGCCAAGTTTAGCCATTTTGAAAAACCATGCTTGCTCGTAAAATGGCAATGCTTCTGGTTCTTCCATTTCCATGCGAGAAAACGGTAAAGTAACAACTTCTAACGCATCACCACGCTGTAAATCAAAACCGATACTGCCTTGCAATAGGCGGCGGATATTGGCCAGTTCTGCCACACTGCGAGGACTTGGCTCGACCTTCCCTTCAGCATTAGGTTTGTTTAAATAATCTAATGCTACCGAAACACTAATGCGACGAATCACACCTGTTTGCTGCTTGGTATAGCTGATAGACTCATCTAATTCAAAATTCTTTGTTGATTCTGAATGTTTGCGACTAGGTACCGATTTTTGCGCATTAGCACCCGTGGCATTTTCAGGAATGTTAGAATCTAATGGCGGTTGGTTGGTAAGTGCCCCAGGAATGCCACCTGCACTTCCACCAATTGATGTTTCTTCCACCTTCATTTCACTTCGAAGTGCAGGTAAATCTGGATTATAACGACGCTGCGTTTCTTCGCTGTTGGTAAAGTCCATGGTAACGTCAACTTGCGCAGTGTAGTTACCTAAACCAACAACTGGGATCAAAATGCTGTCGATTTTGTCTAAGTATTCTTTTTCACGTTTTTGTTCAATTTCAAATTCTTTGCGTGAACGTGAAGAAATTGAATCTTGTGAACCAGAATTAAGCAGTCGACCATTTTGATCTGTCACCGTTACACGGTTTGGATCTAAGTTTTGAACAGCAGAAGCAACAATATCAACGATAGAATCTACTTCTTCCTCTGATAGCAATCGGCCTTTACGTAACGTTAGCACTACTGTAGCTGAAGGATTTTTTTCACGTTTAGCAAAAACATTGTCACGAGGAATAGCGAGTAGTACACGTGCACGGCTAACAGTTTGTAACTCTTCGATAGTTCTCGCCAGTTGTTTCTCACGAGAGTGTTTTAAACGTTCACGCTCTAATCGTTGGCTTACGCCAAACCCCATATCTTGCATAATGATTTCGTCGCCAGCTTGAGGCTCTTCGGTTAGGCCTTCACGGGCTAACATCAACTTTATGTCTTGATATTGGTCGGCAGGAACAGAAATTGTGTTGTTTTCTTGTTTGTAATCCTTAACGCCATTGGCATCAAGAAAGTCCATGGTTTTAATAAGTTGGTCAGTTGGAAGTTTAGCTAAGTAACGATATTCAGGCTGGTTTGCCCACATAATAACAAACACCGCTATCGCCAAACAGATAGCTAATGCCATGATCAAAGTAATTTGACGTAAGACATCAACATTACCCATTGCCGCAGCAAAGCCAGATTTTTGTTCTTCAATATCAGACGAGTTATCGTCGGCCGCCACTAGATCTGAGCCGCTATTGGTAGTTGCTAGTGCTGTATTTGATGAATCTGCCACGTGTAACTCTCCGCTAAACTACTGTAATACACTTAATACTGAACAATTGCCTAAACAGGCATACTCATGATTTCTTTATACGCTTCAACAAACTTGTTTCGTACTTGCACCGTTGCTTCAAAAGCAATACCCGATTTAGCAGAAGCAATCATAGTATCTGACAACGACACACTTCTATCGCCCATTTCAAAACGGTTACGTAATTCACCCGTTTCTTTTTGTAAATCGTTGACCGTGTTGACCGCGTTTTTTAACAATGTGCCGAAGTCGCTACCCGAGGTATTCGCAGTTTCACTAATAGCTTCTACATTGTTATTTGTGGTCATTCGATTACCCATGGCTTCAAGCTGCATACTTTGCATTTGGGCATACAAGGAGTTGCTTTTAATATCCATAGTGTTTTCTCGCGTCAAAATTTTGTAAAAAGTGTTAACTAACACTGATTAAAGCAATCTTGATGCCAACCAGAAAAGCAGAGGAAATGTATATATTATTCAAACAGATAAATCTTCACCAAAGCGACGACTTTGGTGAAGATTTAAAGAACTAGGAAGGAAATTATGCTGGTATTTGAATACCACAGTCACGCATACGAGCGATTTTATATCTTAATGTTCTCGGGCTGATCCCTAATTGCTCTGCCACAGCTTTTCTACTGCCCTGACAGGCTTGCAGTGTATCTAAAATAATTTGGTGTTCTTGCATTTTCAGCTCGTTGCCCAACTTATCTTCACTAGGTTTAGATGATGCAACTTCACTAATTGGCGAAGTGTTGAAGTCGTCAATCAATAAATCAGATGATTCAATCACACCGTCGCTATGCAGAATAAGAGCACGTTGCACCACATTATCAAGCTCTCGCACATTGCCAGGCCAATGATAAGCAGTAAGCTTACTTCTAGCTGAGGCTGTAAATTCAGGAATCGCTTGTCCATCTTTATCACAGATACGTGCAACAAGATGTTTAGCCAAGGGCACTATGTCATCTTTGCGCTGTGCTAATGGTAACCAATTAAGTGGAAATACGTTTAAGCGGTAGTATAAATCTTCACGGAAGATACCTTCTGAAACCGCTTCTTTTAAATCACGGTTGCTGGTTGCGATTACGCGAACATCAAGTTTAATGGTTTTTCTACCACCTAAACGTTCTACTTCTCGCTCTTGTAAAACACGCAATATCTTGGCTTGTAAACCAAGATCCATTTCGGTGATCTCATCCAATAAAATAGTGCCACCTTGGGCTTGCTCAAATTTGCCTGGGCAAGCCTGAATTGCCCCAGTAAACGCACCTTTTTCATAACCAAACAAGGTTGCTTCTAACATATTTTCGGGAATAGCGGCGCAATTAATGGCGACAAAAGGCTGATCTGCACGTGCCGAGTGATTATGTACATACTGCGCAAGTACTTCTTTACCTGAGCCACTTGGCCCTAACACCATCACAGAGGCATCTGTTGAGGCAACTTTACGCGCCAACTTTAATAACGCAATACTTTGGCTGTCTTCAACCACAGGTTCAAAATTTGATTCACGTTTTTGTGGCACATACTGATTAACCATATTCAGTAGCACTTCTGGCGCAAAGGGCTTTGCCATATAGTTGCAGGCACCGTCTTTAATCGCTTGAACCGCATCATCAATTGTGCCATAGGCAGTCATGATCAAAACGGGTAAGTTAGGGTGTGTGCTTTTGATGCTTTTTAGCAGATTTAACCCACTCATACCATCCATATGAACATCGCTGACAACAAGATCAATTTGATGATTTTTTAACAGTAATAAAGCACGTTCGCCTGATTCGGCTTCTACCGTCTGATAACCTGCAAGTGAAATAGTATCGATGAGTGCTTCACGTAACCCCGCATCATCTTCAACAACTAAAATTTTACTTTGGCTCATTGCAGTTCTCCCCCATTTTTTTGCGCTACTTGCTCCGTTGCATCCATAGGCAGCATAGGTAATGAAATAACAAAATGTGCGCCTTCGCCTGGTTTACTGATCAAGTGAACTTCGCCTTGATGCGCATTAGCAACCGATTTTACTACCGCTAAGCCAAGACCTGTGCCTTGTGATCTGGAAGTATAAAACGGTTCAAAAATTTTACTCGCTTGTTCAGCAGCTATGCCTGGCCCATTGTCTTGAACACTGATATAAACACGCTGATCACTGCAATAACAGGCAATTTCTATATGCGCAGCTGTGTTTATCACCTCAAGACTGTTGTGTACTAAGTTTTGGATGGCACCTGCTAGCGCCGTTTTATTACCTAAAACATGGCAATCGTCTGGACATGGTTGAATTGCAATTTGGGCATTTGCTTTTTCAACTAAGGGTTCAAGTAACTGTACCGATTCGTTGACAAGCTCGTTGATAGACAAAGGTGCGACAACTTGTTGCTGCCCACTTTTAGAAAACAACAACATATCATTTACTGTTTGCTCTAAATCCGCTAAACGAGACATTAACTTTTCTTGAAACTTGTTTCGCTCTTCGGTTTTAAGCTGTTTATTCTTTAAGTTGGCGCCATACAACATCGCTGCTGAAAGGGGTGTACGCACTTGGTGTGCTAATTTTGACACCATTTGGCCTAAAGAGGATAAACGCTGCATTTGACTTAGTTTATCTTGCAATAATCGCGTTTCAGTTAAATCAGTGATCATGATCAACTGACCCGGTTGATCAACTAACGCGGTAATTTCTAGCTTAACGCGACGTCCGTCTTTTAATGAAACTTCATGCCAGTCATCAGCGCGGGGCTTAAATGAACGGCGAATCACATCAAACCACGGATGCCCTAAAATAGGCTCTTCGAGAAGTTTACTGGCAATGGCATTAATTTTAACCACAATACCGTTACCATCTAACATGATCATGCCTGTTGGCATAACATCAATTAGCTTTTCTAATTGGCTTGATTGCTGCCTCAACAAGGCGAGCTCACCTGGGTAAGCTTCAGTTTCTAATGCGTTTTGATTAACTGCAAGCGGCTGCTCAACAAAAGGAAATACTTTTTGTTGATAGTGTGCAGATACAGATTGATTTGAAACGGCAACAACCATAATACTTTACTCGAATTAACATTACATTCCGAATAAAGCATTATTTATGCCAAAGAATTTTTTCTATATTTTTCTGTAGGTTAAAGAGCAAACATTAACGCTGTCAATTATTTGTCTATTAAAACAACAGTGTTTAGTCTTCTTGTTTTTGCAGGTTATATTTACGCATTTTTTCCACTAGCGTGGTACGTCTCATACCGAGTAATTCTGCAGCGCGAGCAACAACCCAGTCGTTCTTATCAAGTGACTGAGTGATCAAGGAGACCTCTAAATCGGCTAAATACTCTTTAAGATTTAACCCATCATCAGGAAGAACACCATTGTCACCACTAGCCTGCGTTTCTTCAAAGCCAGCAGAGAAATCATCAAGCTCTTCTTCATCACCATAATCAAATCCAGAAAACAACTCGTTGATCGCCTCGCGCTCTTGCAACGACTCAGGATATTCCGGCATATATTCTTCAACGTCAATATGACGATACTTCGACGGAAGTTCACTGACGTCAACGACTTGATCACCATACATGATGATCATACGTTCAATCAGGTTTGATAATTCTCGAACATTGCCTGACCATGAATGCTCTTGTAAAGATGTGATTGCTCGTTCAGTAAAACGTACCGTGTGACCTTGGTCATGTTCAAAACGCGACATTAACTCTTTTAATAGTAAAGGGATATCTTCCTTTCTGTCTCTTAACGCTGGTGTTTCAATTGGAAAAACGTTTAAACGATAATAAAGGTCTTCACGAAAATCGTTGGTTTTGATCATCTCTTCTAAATTTTGGTGAGTCGCCGCAATAACTCTCACGTTAGCTTTTATGCTTTTTGCACCACCAACACGTTCAAAGGTACGCTCTTGCAATACCCTCAAGAGTTTAACCTGCATAGGGTGCGGCATATCACCAATTTCATCTAAGAACAACGTACCGCCATCAGCCAACTCAAAGCGACCTTTACGCGTTGAAATAGCACCAGTGAAGGCCCCTTTTTCATGACCAAATAATTCACTCTCAAGCAAGTCTGGCGGAATAGCACCACAGTTAACTGGTACAAATGGCGCACTACTTCTATCCGACAAATTATGGATATTACGCGCAACAACTTCTTTACCTGTTCCCGACTCACCTAGAATGAGTACATTTGCATGAGTAGATGCCACTTGTTCAATTAAAAACCTGACATGTTGCATCGGTTCACTAATGCCAACCAAAGAACGGAACAAAGCGCTATTGCCAGCACCTCGTGATTGCTTAGGTATTTTATTGTGGTATTGGTGGCAGTGATGCACCATTTCAGTTAACTGAGCGTAGTTTAGCGGCGCAGACAACTCTCCAATAACATTAACATGTTCAATAAGTGCTGCTGGGTCAAGTACATCATGTAGCAAAAATGGACAGGCAGGATTATTGCTAACAAGATCTAAAACAGCTTTGGATACATCACCACAAACGATGACGGTCAGAATATTCGCTTGCTGAGAAAAACGCTGGGAAATTTCATCGTGCCCACATACTTGAAAGTGTTCTCCAATAAAAGACAACACTGTTTCGAGTTGTTGAATACGAGCAATATTATTATCTACGACAAGAATATGTTTCTGACCATGCATAATTCTTTGATAATCCTGTTATTAACGGTTACATAAAAGATTGTAACCGCTGATCCAGTTTATTCAACAAAATTTTGACGGCTTTTAATATATTCGTCATTTAATTGACAGGAAATCCAAATAAATTGTTAAATTTCCTGTCCGTTTATTTAGTTTTAATCATATTAAATTTTTTAATCATCTACCAAAATTCGTTGACTCGTAATTAACATAGTTATTTTTTGAAGTTGGCACGTTTTGAGCTTAGAGTCTTACAAATTTGAAAATGAGTATTATGTATGACAGTTGAAAATTGTTATTGGGAAGATATCAAACAACACCTAACATCTACTGTACGCTATGCTTTAGGCTCTGCTGTCGAAGGCGATATCGTAGAATTTGGAACGGGAATTGGGCGAACTGCAGGTTACTTATCTGAGGCCTTGTCTTTCTATGGAGAATTTTTCAAAGAAGCCATGCAAAAGCATGGAGTCGATAATAAAAACCTATATTTGTTTGATAGTTTTGAGGGCTTACCAATAGCAACAAGTGAAGAAGACCTAACGTCACCACATGTTAAAGCAGGAGTTTGGGAGAAGGGAACTTGCTTAGGGCTCAATGAACGTCAATTGGTTGATCATTGCAATCAATGGCTAGATAAGTCAAAGATCCATACAGTTAACGGCTTTTTTGATGAATCTTTAGCATCCATTAAAGACAATCAGAAATTTTGCCTTGTACACATAGATTGTGACCTATATTCATCGATTACATCTGTATTGGAATATCTTCACAAAAAAAGCTGTTTATCTGACGGGTGTGTATTGCTATTCGATGATTGGTTATGTAACCGCGGTAACCCTAACTTCGGAGCTCAAAAAGCTTGGAATGATTTTACTGCTAAAAACAGATTAAATTATACCGATCTGGGTATCTATAACATGAAGGGCAAAAGTATAATTGTTCACACATAGAGAATAAAAGGAGCCCACACCATAGAATTAGCTCCTTCACAACATAAAATGCTAGCTTTGCAAAACAAATAATGGCTCTGGAAGTTTGTCATAACCCCTAATTTCTTTACTCAAGCTTCCATAAAAACCATATTGAGCAATTTTATTATTACTTATCTTCAATGATTTTAATTGCTCAAATATTGCTTCATAGGCCTGACTTGCAATAACAATATAATCAAAATCTGTGCTAATCAACGTTTCTGGTGATATCACCAAACAACCATTAACTTTAGTGCCTTGCTTTTCGATATTGTTATCAACAAAATAATTAATCTTATCGTTTTTTCCTAAGGTGTTGAACGCTTCGATACCAAGTTGACCTGTACCAAAAATAATCCCATTTGTTAGCTTAAATGTTACATAGTCAGGATAGACCTTTGAGTGCTTACTTTTATTGTTCCAAGCCTTTTTATAGAAAGATTGCTGCGGTATGACGTCTGATACAGTATCGTGATTTTTCTCAGCAATACACCATATTCCGAGCATTTCTCCTTCTTCAAACCCACCAAACGACAAATGATCGAGAAAACCTGGCGAATAATCATAAACCCTCCATGCAGTGTTAATATGATCTTTAGCATAAGTAAATATCTGACAGGTAGATAAGTGCCATTTATTTGCCAAATAGTAATCACAAAACAACGTTGGTGAAAACATGTAAAAACCATGGTCTACATGGTTATTTGAAGGGGCGCCATGTATCACTCTCCCTCCCACTTTTAACATGTTAAAAATATTTTCTAAAACCTGAGGAATATGAAAGCAATGTTCCATGGTTCCACCGTCAAATATCGCGTCGAACTGATTGTGAAGCTCTTTAGGAACGGGGTGATTTAAATCAAATATAATATCCGCACGTTCATAATCACAAAAGTCTAGACTTCTAACTTCATCAAAACCCAGAGTTTTAAAAAAGGCTGTATCATTAACTTCAGCATTCATATCAACAACAGTCAAACTTGCACCTAGCTGATTTGCTTTATGGACGTTTTCACGCAATTTGCATTCATCAAAATAAATATCTTGTCGACCGAGCTGGAGTACAGAGCCTGAAAATGGTTTTCGCGTTGCTTCTCTGATGAGTAAGTTTGCTGTTTGTATAGAAATGCCCATTTAAACTCTCTTGTTATCTATTTTTTCTATATAACTATTCGCTTTAATTAAGCTTTCAACCGTACCAATGTCCCTTAAATAACCATCATTTCTCCATGTATTTAACCGCCCTATTAAATGTGGTATCAAATCTAAACTAATGTCACATGTACCTTCTTGCAACTCTGTTATTAAGCTGAGCACCTTACTTTCAAATATGTAGATTGCTGCATTCGCTAAATTCGAAGGCGGCGATTGGACTTTTTCGTGGAATGCCTGTAAAACACCTCGTTCGTCCAATTCAACAATTCCACAAGATTGGGGCGAGTCAGTCTCAAATAACATCATAGTGCCTAAACAATCTTCAGGACGCTGCTTAAATGAGGAGATAAATGACTGCCAATTACAGAGACACAAATTATCCGCATGAACAATAATAAAATCGTTATTTTTAATAAATGAACTACTTTCTCTTAAAGTATTTAATGTACCTAATAATACGGGTTCATAACTAATCCTAATATTCGCCCTGTAGTTAGACGAAAGTATATATTGTTCAACTTTATCAGCTAAATAATGGGTATTTATTAGGATTTCGTCCACGCCAATACCAACTAATGACTCCAACCAGTACTCAAGCAAGGGTTTACCAGCTATTGGTACGAGACATTTAGGAATATCATTAGTAATGGGCTTGAGGCGTGTACCTAAACCTGCGGCAAGTAATATTGCTCTCACACAGACTCCCTAAAAGTCAAAGAAAGGACTTCAATGAGTTTTTGTTGTGCTAGTGGGCGATTTCCTATTCTTCCTACCTGGCATGCCGACGCTACGCTTGCCACATAAAATGCTACCCACGGTTCAGCCCCAGCAACTAACATTAATGACGCGGCGGCGAGGAAACAGTCTCCTCCTCCAGCAGGATCAAGTGCGTTAGTATTAAGAGCAGGTAGTTGGTCGTTTTCCCAGCTAAGCTTCTCAGTAAAAGGTTTATGAATAAAAACCCCTTCCTCTCCTAATGTAATCGCAATATTTGCAGCACGAGATTTACGATGCAGTTTGTCCGCTAAAATCACTAAGCCATCATCGTAGTTATTAAGTGCCAACCTAACTTCTCGCTCTGTAGGCGTAACTAACAACATGTTGTGAAAGCGAGAAATATCACCTAGCTGAGAGGATGACTGACTATCCGCGACCATTGAAACTTTGTGTGTATCACATAGTATGCAGATCTTATCGACGAGTGCTTGTGGTAACATCCCATAGTTAAAATCAGAGAAGACAAATAAATCAGCTTTGGAGATTATTTTCGTGAGTTTTTTTAGAATTGAATCTTGAATATCGGCAGAGATTTTATGTTGACGTAGTTGATTGACACGCAATAAGGTTTTATTGCCAACTCGATATCGGGTTTTAAGCGGTGATGGGCGGCTGTAATCTCTAAAAAGTGTCGCATTAACTTGATATTCATCACATTTAGTTTTTATAAAATCAGCAACATCATCTTCACCAACAACCGAAATAAACTCAACATTATTTGCACCAAGTGCTTTAATATGACTTGCTGTGATCGCAGCGCCGCCCAAGTACTTTTTACTTTCTGTTGGTGTCATAACAATAGTAGGATCTTCTTGAGACATACCTACCGCAGTGCCGTTGACATATTCGTCAACGATGACTTCACCTATAACGACAACGTTGATCTGTTGGCATTTATCAAGCAACTGATTCACACTATCGAGATCAAAAGCATGCCGCTGCGCATACTGAGGCAATTCAGAAAAATCAAAATGCGAATACTTTTGATCTACAGAAGAGAACAGTGATGACTTTGTTGATAAAAGCTCACCAGAGCCAAAAATTAGTTTACCACCATATGCATTTAACGCTTCTAATTCAATATTGTTTGCATCAGCGAACTCATGCCCTTTGACCACTGCCCACGGTTTAATTTGACGAATATTTTCTAATATAGACTCTTGATTAATAAAAGCGTGATCAACACAATCAATAGACTGAACAACTTCTAAGCGATGTTTTGCACTCAACCTATGTTCGCCTTTGTAATCTTTATGATCATTAACACCTACAATCAATACATCACCACATTCTTTGGCGAATTTTAGTAAGCGAATGTGACCTGGATGTAAGACATCAAATTCACCATGTACCAATACAATGCGATCATTTCCGTTCAATTTTTCAAGATAGAGGTGATATTCGTTCATTCAGCTGACACTTCTTTAACTAACGATGGATTTATATCAATCAATGCTCTATTTATTTTACGCTCTGCTAAATCCCCCAATGCTTGATTAATTTCAACTAAAGGATACCGAGCAGATAAAATCTTTTCTAATGGTAAACGGTGTTTAAAGTACAGGTCAGACAGCTTTGGGATATCTCTGTCGGGTAAAGAACCTCCCCCCCAGCTACCACGAATGTTTTTACCTCGATGCATAGTAAGAGGATCTATCTTAATTAATTCGCCCTCAGGAGGATGAGAGGCGAAAACGCACAGGCCACCTCTATCACGAACAGACAAAAATGCTTGCTCGATAACATCTGTTTTACCGCTAGCTTCAATGGAGTAGTCTACCCCTCCTTCTACCAAAGCATTAATTGCATCAACTGGGTTTTGCTCTTTCAAATTAACAATGTCAGTTGCACCAAGCTCTTTTGCCAACGCTAGTTTTTCATTTTCAATATCTAGTGCAATAATTTTTTTGGGTTTATATAGCTGTAATGCAATAAGCGCACTTAAACCTATGCCTCCCAAACCAAAAACGGCAAAAGTTTTATCTTGTTCAGGGTTTAACTCATTAAGCACTATACCCGCTCCAGTGGGTAAAGCACATCCCATTAATACCGCAATATCTAACGGTAAATTTTTAGGCACTTTTACTAACCTGTTTTCCGCAGCAATGGTGAATTCGGAAAATGTTGTTACGCCACCAGAGTTAATGGTTTGACCTTGGTAATCGTATAGTCCACCTGGCGCTTCTTTACCTTCGCCTCTAATCCAACCTAAAATAACAACATCGCCAGACGTAACTTTAGTTACACCTTCCCCCACTTCTCTGACAATACCCACACCTTCATGGCCCAACATATGCGGTAAATATTTATCTTCCCCTCTACCGCCTGTCGCTTCCATCACTTGAGAGTGGCATAAACCAGAATAAATCATTTCAACTTTTACCTGACCAGTTTTTAAGTTGGGTAAGTTAGGGATATCAATTATTCTCAACGGTTTATTTAACTCAAATAAAACAGCAGCTTTCATCGCGCTAATTCCTTCTCCAATGCTTTCCCAACTTGCTCATATCGGCCAGGAATGGCATCAAAATAATCTTTTGCTTTAAAAAATTTAACTTCGTCTATAACGATCGTCTCACCTTGCACGACAAACGAGTGCTTCAATATCAGCAAGGCCCACTTTAATAAAGTTAAACGGTATACATGTTCGAATGCCCTTTGATTAAGTCTAAAAGTATTTCTTCCAAGCAAGGCTACAAAATGGGAAATATATTTGGCTTCAATGAGGTTTTCCGGCTGTGAAAAAAAGTCACTAACCAGTTTCCAAGCACTATCTTTACCCGCATACTCAAAGTCGATAAACACAATCTGCCCATTGGACAGTAAGGCATTGTGTAAACCGAAATCCGATGGTGAAACAAAATCTAAGTAAGTTAATTCTTCTAGCACACTTTTTTGCTTGCAAAGTTTAGTATAAGTAAACTCTATATCGAAAATAAGTTGTTGAGCAATTCGGAAATTTTTAGTTAGGGGCTTTAATGCATCTAGTCTGACGTTAACAATTTTCTCAAACTCCATGATTGTATAAGCATGCTCAGAAGCATACTGCAATCGATTATTATCACTTTGATTAATGTTTTTAACGAATGCGACAGCACTTTCTACAAAGTCATTTTGTTCTATTATTCTTTGTTCATGTTCTATCCAGTCAAACAATATGCAGCCATACTGCTCGAATACAAAGTGAATATTTGGCACATACTTTATGTTCAGTGCACAGCAATGTTCGATAAACTGACGCTCTCTTTCCATTCGGATAATTTGGCGACTATCATTAGGGTATTGTTTAAGAAAATAAATTGATTCCTTAGTTTCTAACTTAAACCCTTGGCTGTTTGCACCACTGTTATGTCGAGTTAGCTTATGCTCACCAAACATTTTGTGCAAAAAAGTGGGATCAACTCGAAGCATTAACCACCTGTTCAATTTCGGACCAAGCCGTTAATCTATCATCGAAAAAGAGCTCGTTTTTACTTTGTGATAAAGGATCAAACAATATTTTCTTTGTTGCTGAAGGGAAATCAGAACGCTGAAAAATCGCAGGTAAATCGTCAATAAAATAGTCACAACCTAGTTGTGAGATTCGCTCTACTTTTTCTTGCTGAGTCAAATTAAAAAACACTTTGTCCTTTGCGATTTGTTTACTCCCCTCTCCAACAATCTCACGATTTATCAACCAATTTAATGCCGCATCGTGTAGCGAAACTTTTTCACCTATTACAGGATAAAGCGTCTTATGAGAAACTATATAAAGTGTGACACCCTTTTCTAATAGCAAAGTAATCGCCTGTTTGACGCCATCGTAAGGGTGCGCTAAAGCGATATGTTTGCCGTAAACAATACCTTGTAGTTCTGTCCATTTTTCAGGGTTGACATGATCTTGCAAAAAATGCTTTACGGCATTTTTTGTTGGTTCTATGTTTTTAGGGATCCAGTCAAGTTCTCGTCCTATTTGATAAAACGAAGAAGAGTAGTTTGCAATCGTATTGTCAAAGTCAATTCCTACGATTTTAGTCATGTTTTTGCACCTTAGTCACGTCTCGAAGATAAAGTTGAGAAAGCTGTTGTTCCAAAACTGCTGTAGAGTAATTCTCAGCAATAAAATTAAGGGCTTCTTTTTTCATTCTGTTTAACTTGCTTTCATCCCGCAGAAGTAATAATACTTTTTCAACTACACCATCTATATCGTCGTCTTTTAATATAAACCCACTTTTTTCATCTGATACCGCTTCTCTAGCTCCTCCACCTGCCTCGGTTGACACCACAGGAATACCTGACGCTTGGGCTTCTATTAGTACATTTGGGGTTCCTTCACCAAATCCAGACGTCAATAACATAAAGTCAGACGCCGCGAGAATTCGTCTCACATTTTTTACTCTTCCAAGGTAAATAACTTGTTCTTCAAGAGCTAACTTTTTTATCGTGGTTAAAAAAGAAAGTTGTAGTTGTCCATCACCTGCAACAAGCACCTTAAAGTTGCCACCAAACCTTTGCTTTATCTGGGATATAACCTTCAAAAAGGTATGTGGTCTTTTGTATTTTTCCAGTTGAAAAATTCCTGAAATACATTTGACATCTATACTCAAACTTAATGCTTGCCGAGCTTCAATGCGCTCAATATCTGTAATAAATGAATAGTCGCGTTTATTAATAGCATTGCGAATCAATAAAATTTTGCTTTTAGGTACTTTTAGCCAATCGGCATAATCATTATTACCAGCAATAGAGTTCCCAGTTAGTATGATGCGTTTAGATTTAATTAACTTATTATAATACGGTTTTAACCAAGGTTGAGAGTAGGAAAAATGGGTAGGGTTTTTGTTTCGAAATGAAAAAACCACTTTTCTAATATCAAATAAAAGCGCTGCTAACCCACCAACGATACAAGATTCATCTACAAAACAATGAAGAGCATCAGCATTCATCCTAGATAGCATGGTGATCAGGTTCCAAACTTGGCGCTGAATAGGTAGCGGTAAACCTACCAATATATCGATAGAATTTCGATTCAAAGCACGGTTTATCTTGCACTCATCTAAATTAAGGTTGGGATAAAAGCATGTTGAAACTGCGATATCATGTTCTTTTAGCAAACTAACATAGTGAATATTTTTATCAACTAAACGCCTTAAAATGACGACAGATACTTCACACCCTATATTTTTTGCAGCAATTGCATTCAAACATAACTGCCTTTCTGCGCCAGCAGATGCTAGATCGTGCATTAAAAAAACAACATGCTTTATAGGCGTATCAGAATCTATAAGTCCGTTATCTGCATTGATCAGTTTTTCAATCATAGAAAAATGCAATTGATTGTTAACTATGTCTTTTGCATAAAAGATTATTTCTTTAAATAATTGCCAAGTACGTTTTGGGGTATGCCTGTTGAATAAAGGTGTTGGCGCTAAGGTTAATGTACCACCTTTCTGCCTTTTTGAGATTTGCCTTGAAAAAACATGCTGCTTCAAATCATCGAAAGCCTCTTGTTTATTGAAAGGGACTAGGCACTTCAGTTCAGAATCATAAATCAAAGGAAGTGACTCTGCTAACTTTTCACTCTTTTTTTCACTTACTTCAATTCCATTAGCCGCAAGCCAATCACTATATTCTATAGGTATCTGTTTATAGCCCTTTCCATACCTTTTTAAGTAATTCAATAAAACAAAAGCACTCCACAATTGAAATAAGTTTTGCTTATCAACGAGCTTATTTATTGAACCTTTAACAAACCAAGTGTCATATGAAATTTGTGATTGAGAGGAAAAAGATTTGATGTTTTCTCTAAGTTTGTTTTCCCATGCTTTGTCGTAAGGTACGCTAAAGCCCATTTTTTTTCTATCAATCCATTCTGCTGGCAAATAACGTTTAGCAAGAACTTTCAATACTCTTTTACCACTGGTAGTTTCAAGCAGTTCTTGCTCAGAAAGCTTTTGTGCAAATCCAGCAATGGCTTTATTTAGAAAAGGCGTCCTAACTTCTAAACCGAATTGCATACTCATTCTATCTACTTTCGACAATACTGAGCCTGGTAAATAGTGTTTTAAATCAGTACATCTTAGCTTATTTAGGATAGTTCCCTCTGGTTTATCCACTTCAGCATATAACTCATCTTTTACTCTTTGAAATTGAAAAACTCTACCTTTAATTGAAGAGGTAATATCGTCTTCGGGCCAAACACATAAATGGCTATCGTAATAGGACTGACCTATTTTGACTGGAATACCAGACTTATTTAGTGCAACTGTTTCTGAAAATCGAGAATAACCAGCAAATAGCTCATCCGCCCCATCTCCAGTAATAGCAACTTTGATATGTTTAGAAGCAAACTGACTCAATAAATAATAAGGTAAGCAAGAAGTATCTGCGTTAGGCTCATCCAACGCATTCATGATGTCAGTAGCAATTTCTAATTCTTTTGGCGAAAGAATCTTTTCATGATGTTCGCACCCCAAAAATTCAGCTATTTCGCGTGCAAATTGATGTTCAGTAGCATCCGTATCGCTAAATCCTATTGAAAAAGTTTTTAAAGGTAACTTTAGTTTTTTCCTAATTAAAGCTACAACTAGTGCAGAATCAACTCCACCGGACAAAAAAGCTCCAATCGGAACATCCGCAATAAGGCGTTTTCGTATACTATCTAAAAGTATTTCTTCTAATTCATCAGCTAGCGTTTCAATATCCCTATTAATCAAATTTTCTTCTGGTGAAAACTCATAATAAGTACTTTTTTCGACTATGGTTCCATCCTTAACTACTAGAAACGTGCCAGGTTCTAGTTTTTTAGCGTTTGTAAATATTGTTGATGGTGCATCGACGTATTGTAGAAATAAATATTGCGCAACCGAATTTTCATTTATTGTGTTATCGAAACCATCTAAGCGAATTAAAGCAGTCAGTTCAGAGGCAAACGCAATCCCCTTGCCAATGGAGCAGTAATAAAGCGGTTTTTCGCCAAAATTGTCTCTTGCTAATAGTAACTCTTTCTTTACCTCATCATAGAAGGCAAACGCAAACATACCATCTAACTTAGGTAAAGCACTGACCCCCCATGTTATCAAAGCTGCATATAGTACTTCGGTATCAGAATTAGCATCAATGTCACACCCCAAATCTTCTAACTCTTCTTTTAACTCTTTAAAGTTATAAATTTCACCATTAAACACCAAAACAAAGGACTTACCTTCTTTGCGATATGGTTGATGAGCTTTTTCTGTTAGTTCAATAATAGACAAACGGCGATGTGCAAACCCTGTGCACCCATCTGAAGATAACCACATTCCTTCATCATCAGGCCCACGGTGAATTAGCTGAGCATTTACTTGCGTCAACTGCTCTTCTAATTTCTGCTTGTTGTAAGGTCCATTGACGACACCTGCAATGCCACACATCTAAAAATGTCCTACAATAAACATAACAGCCAAAACAATAACAAATAAAGTAATTACAGCATCCCAAGGAAATTTAGGCTTTGGAGTGAGAGAGGCACTCCATTCCGTTACCACTTTATCTTTTGGTACTCCCATCCCGATTAGTTGATTGTATATCTCAACCACATACATACTAGAGATGAAAATTCCGTCATACTCAATGTCGTTAATGGCTCCGGGAGAAATGATAGGAATACCTTTAATATTACTACCTTGTTTTTTAAGATCATTATCGGCAAACGCTAAAATATCGACTTTGTCTTTTAGTGATTCAAACGCTTGGAGCCCAGCAAGACTAGCACCAAAAAAAATAACTTTAGCTTTCATTCATTCACTCAGCTTTTGATTGAGCCACCATGGCTAAAGTTAGCTTCTTAAAACTCTCTTGCCATTGTTGAACAAATTCTTGAGGAAACAAAGCTTGATATTGATCTGAGCGCATCATCGAAGCTGCTTTATCAATGATTTGGAAAGATTTCTCTTTGTCTCTGTGCTGGCTTCCACTAAAACTGTTATTAAGACAGGTAAACATAGCGCCTGGATGAGGTGTATAAACAGCTCCAGAATCAAGTGCTAAAGCGCGTATTGCAAAACTATCAGTCCAATGACCTAAAGACTCCTCAAACCCTCCTATTGCTTGTAGAGCTGATCTTTTGTATATCGTACTAGAGGAGAGTGAGTGATGAGGGTCTTCACTTTTAAAGTAGCCTTTTAAGCAAGATTCTTGGTCAAAGTACCCTGGTGATTGCCATCGAGCAACCTTATTGTGTGATATTATTTTGCCATCCGCATCAACCGAATAAAAACTTGCCATTCCCAAATTAGCCTTTGGGTACTTTTCTAATAGCTGCAATACATTTTCAAAGAAAAGCGGTAACACATAATCGTCTGCGCCACCAAAATAGATATATTGACCAACAGCTTCTTCTAACAATCGATTTAAGGTGCCAACTACCCCTAGATTTTTTTTGTTTCGAATTAGCCTAATGATTGGAAACCTAGCCCTAAGTGCTTCTAGTTTTTGCCAGCTATCATCAGTTGAAGCATCATCGCAAATTAGCAGTTCATCTGGAGGACATGATTGATTCACCATAGCAACTACTGCCTGCTCTATAATGTCCCCATCATTATAGTTTGGTAAACACGCACTAAACTTAATTGACTTGTCGTTGGAAAATGGCAAAAAGCTATTAGCAAATTTATTTTCACTGTAGAGTTGATGATTTGATCCCTTAAACATGGCATCAAATTGTTGCCCTAACGGGGTTTGGACTTGCAAATCTGATTTGCGCTTTTCTGGCAGGAATAGAGCAAACGCAAACCCTCCCCACATCTCTCGATATGAACTTGTATTAAAATGCAAAATACCCGGAACAAAATCAATATTGACAAAATGAACATGTGGATTTCTTGACCAATCAACAGCTAGCATTCCTGCTCGACATTCCGGGTTAGCAGAGTCGTGTAACAAAACTACCATTGGCTTTTTAGGCGTAAAATCTAACAAAGCATTGATATCTGACTCAACGCCAAGTTTAGTATGGCAACCATCGATTAACACAAACTCAGGAGAAGGATGATCAATATCATTAGATATTTTAGTTAACAATTCTGGTAAAGTTCGTTGTGACGAACCAACAATAAAGGTTGTTTTTGGCAACTCATCAGCTAAATTAACTTGACAACTAGGATCAATATCTAAGCTATAACACAAATCAGAAAAGTGATGAATAACTCTAAGGGAATCGCCTAAATACGTTCCTACTTCAATCGAACATTTGGGATTTAAAGATCTCAAAATTGATGTGAGCACCGCTTTTTCAGCTGGCATTCCATGCCAATTAGGCATTTCAGGCAAATCTGAGCCAAGTAGTGCACTCATTACGTTTAAATCAATATGAGATAACGGTTTGATTACCTCTGATTCAGGAGGATATTTATCTAAAAAGTCTACGTTATAAACTTTTATTTTGCTTTCACAAATACCCAAGTGAGAAAGCTGTTCAGATATTTCGTCAACATATTGACTAGTGATATAGATAAAATCATATTCAAGAGACTGCAATTTGTCTGGAGTATGTATAACTTTCCCTTGAAAGAGTGAACCTGATTTGGCGCTATCATTGTCAATAAAACAAACAATATTTATATCCTCAGGAGCTTCCCTAAATGCTTTTTCACCTAATTGGCTTGCACCAAAAAAAATTACATTTTTCATTTATATACCTAATAGCACGTAAGTTATTAAATCAAGCAAGGCTCGTACCAGAAGAAGCTTTAACAAAATTGTTAATCAATAAATTGTTGGGTCAGTAGATACCAAACAACCACCGAGTATCCGTCTCTGCGACGTTACCAACGAGTAGATAAATTCTGAAACTTCATCAGTGGTTTGTGGCCTTCCTAATTTTTGTCCTGTGACCATTTTGCTATATTTATTTGGATCACTTTTCTTAATTTCAGCCCAGTAGTTTCCATGACCTTCAACAGCTGGAGGCATTATGGCAAATAAGCATATATTATCTGCCAACAAAACTTGACCGCTATCTACAACATAACGATTTAGAGCCGCTTTTGCACATGCGTATGGGGTAAAAGCTTGACCATTTAATGCCGCTGATGATGACAAATGAACAATAGTTCCCACTTTTCGTTCGACAAGCTTTGGAATAAATTTTTCATTCATTCGAACTATCGAAAGAAAATTTAGGTTCAAAGAATCTTGCCAAGGATCTTGCCCTTCACCAACAGAAACTCTTCCACCTAAACAGTGAATAATTAAGTCCGGCAACTTGTGCAAAACTTCCTTAACTAAGAAATCTTGCCCTAATTTTGACGTAAGGTCGCAAGCGATAAGTTCATGGCCAGCACCATCTAGCTCGCCTAAAACTTCTTGAAGCTTTTTGCGATTTCTTGCTACTAAAACAACGCTGTAACCAAGCTTCGCAAATAGACAAGCACAAGCTTGACCGATTCCTCTACTTGCCCCAGTAATTAGTACGCGTTTAGGATTCGTGGGAGTCAAAATTTTTCTCCGCAAATAATTTTATTCTCTCTTCAAAGCTATAGATTTTATCTTTTGGCAGTGAGTTTAAATGAGAGACATTAATTTCTTGGTTACTCCATGAAAATGTGTTTAAAACCTCTGATAAGACAGACCCTAGTTCCGAAAATTCAACATCATAAAAAAAAGCAAAGTCAGTTTTATTTTGATAAATCGCTCGATCAACTTGGTCTATATACCAATCAACTTTTTCAATTCTTGTAAGGTTAACCCAATCTTTATGAGACATCTCTCCCACTGTATCTGCTGTTAAACGATTAGGAGCAAAATCTCTTTCAGAATAATGAAAGTTACGATCTACTATGGAGCTAATCAAATCGCTTTTAGTTCGGTTTACTTTAATTACAGCGCATTCAAACCATTGAAGAGAGCTGACATAGGGTAATAAAAAACAGATTGGATTTCCGCCCAAACAATCACTTTCATCTAATATTATGGAGGTTATAGCCAACATAACCTGCTCGCTATACCCAAATTGATATTTAGATTTCAATAAATTATATATTTCTGTTGAATAGCCTTCGTGACTAACGTGTAAATTCAACGCGATTGATTGCAGCGCCGATGTGATTGAAGTTCCGCCACATCTGCCTGCTGACGGAAACAATAACTTTTTAACAGGTATACTTGTTTGTTGAAACAAATCTAGTCGAAGTTTCAAGTAGATACTTGAAAGCTGTTCAATTTGCACAAGATTAGATTGATTTGATTTTGCAAAGGTGTCGTTTACCAACAACCACTTTTGTAATGCTTTTTTAATATGTAAAAAAACATCAGCATCGAATGTTACTTGTTGCTTATGAATATAAGGTTTCTCACTATCTTCAAGAGGTAATAAACCATAAGTCTTTATAAGCCAATCGTCTTGCTCACTTTCCAATGCATCCAACAGACTTAGCCAAGGTATGATACTTTCCTTTTTAACTCCTTTATTAATTAAGATCTCACAAACTTCTGGCGTAGGTGATGCAGCGACAATGTATAAAACCTGATTATTTACTGGCGCATCAAAACTACTATAATTATGTATAGAGCTTACATCCAATCGATAACGACCAAATAAATAAGCTTTCATTTTTCTATACAAAGCTCCTTGCCCTATTATCAAAAAATGTTGTTTATCTTTGATAATTGACAAGATTAATGTCTTTGCATCAGCTGAAGTTAGCGCTTTTTTCAAACGACTAGTGCCTTATTTTTTAGTTTATTCAATATAAAATCAAGGCAAAGCCTTGCTTTGATGCGGGCAGATTGTGTACTGCCAACTTGATCTATAAATTTGTCATCAATGGCAAAATGACTAATATTTAACATGACATTGTTGTCTATTTGCCATTCAAATATCGCACTTCCGGCACCACAGTGTTTACTATGTTCCTCCAATATGATCACCTGCCGATACTGATTGACTAAACTTAGCAAAAACTCGCTATCGAGAGGCTTTACAGTATGAAAACTAACTAACTGAACGTCTTTACCTTGCTCTTCAAGCTTATGTTGTAATTCAACCGCTAAATCAATAATGGTTCCTACCGCTAAAATACATACATCAAGACCGCGCTTTATAATGTTAACCTTGCCTATTGTTGCCGATGGTTCTTGTACATTTATCAAAGGCTCATTTTTTTTGCCTATTCTCAAGTAACAGGGTTTACCACTAGCAATCGCTTGGGGTAATAGAGCAGAAAGCTCATTTGAGTCACATGGACAAACCACTTGCATATTAGGCAGCACACGCATTAATGCTATATCTTCGAAAGAGTGGTGAGTCGGACCTAGATTTGCATAAGCAAGCCCAGACCCTGTTCCAACGATCGTAACGGGTAAGTTTTGATAAGCAATGTCAATTTTGATTTGTTCGAAATTACGGGCAGTCGTAAACGGTGTAATGGTATAGATAACCGGTTTCAGCCCCATTTTTGCCATGCCTGCCGCCATGGAAGCCATATTTGCTTCGGCAATACCTGCATTGATGACCCGATCAGGAGCAAGCTCTTTGTGTTTGTTAAACAAACGGTTACCAATATCGGCATATAGAAGAACAACTTTATCGTCTTGTTCCATTAGCTGTAACAAAACTTCCGCAAACTTATTTCTCATGAAATCCCCAATTCGTCAGCAATAATTGGTAGTTCTTCTTGTGAAGGAATTCGATAGTGCCAGTTGTTGTCTCCCTCCATAAAAGAAATCCCGTCTCCTTTTATTGTATCGGCTATGACAACACTTGGTTTATTTTGCTGTAATTTACACTGATTAAAAGCATCTTCTAATTCTGTTAGACAGTGGCCATTTACTCTTTTAACAAACCAACCAAACGACTTAAACTTTTCGTCTAATGGTTCAAGCTGCATAATATTACAACTTTCACCTGTACCTTGTAACTTGTTAAAATCAATAACCAAAACAAGGTTAGACAATTGATGCGCGGGGGCAAACATGGCGGCTTCCCAAATAGTACCCTCATTTAGTTCGCCATCACCGACCAGTACATAAAATGTGTTGCCCAAATCTTGTATTTTAGCTGCTTTAGCCATCCCTGTTGCTAAAGAAAGGGCGTGACCAAGAGACCCAGATACCGCTTCCACACCCGGTGGCGCGTTGACCCCCGGATGCTCTTCAAAAGCAGAGTTATCTTTGCCATGTTCCATCAGTTTATCTATGTTAAAAAAACCTCTATAAGCAAGCACGGTATAAAGAGCTGAGGCTGCATGACCTTTACCAAGCAGGAAGTAATCACGTTCCGCATGTTTTGGATTATCTGGATACAAATTTAATATGCGCCAATACAAGGTTATTAACAGATCAACAGACGATAAACAGCTTCCCAAATGGGGAGTTTTGGTAAAATGTGAGACTTCAACTAGCTTATATCTAATCTCTTTTCTAAGATTTTTTAATTGGTTATCCAAGGTATATCTCGCTACTTTATGCAAAGTGCTAATAAATAGTGTGCCATCGGATAGAAACCAGTGTGCACAACTTCATCATTCATAGAAAACAGAAAAACATGCTTAAAATGCTTTTCACAAACCTTCTTAAAATCTAGTCCTGACTTGCAATTAACATGACCTTCGATACTCTCAGGAGATGCGTACTTTTGCGACTCCAATGACGGAATTCCAATAATGGCAACGCCATTCTCGGTTAAAGAGCTTCCAAGGTTTTGTAAATACACATGTTCAAGTTCAGGGTCTATATGCTCAAAGACATCTAATGAATATGCAGCGTCATAATTTGCAGGCAGAGCCCCATCTAGAATGTTGTGACAAACAGCCTTTAATGGCCAACGTTCACATGATCGCTGCTCAATGTCTTGTATAAATGTTTCATCTACATCTAAAACCGTCAACTGCTCAACGTCTTGTTGTACTATTCGACTGGCAAATGCATCACCACAACCAACTTCAAGTACATGAGATTTTCCAGCTAGCATTTTTGCAACAAACTTATAACGAGCAAGAACAAAGGCAAAACGTTTTGGATCTTTATACCAAGTACCAGCACTCATTAAACCGAGTTTTATCTCAGGCGTCTCATTTAAAAAATCATACTGAGGCTCAAAAAACGACTTACTCATAACTGCTCCTATGGAATAAACCAATAATAGTCTCCGCTATATCCTGCTTCTTCGAATAAAGCGACCCATTCATCAACATGAAGAATAGTTTTAGCCGTTAATGCCCACTGAAACATTCTCTTTTTTTCTTCTTCGTTGCGATATGCGTCAACCGTGATAAACGCTTTTCCTTTGCTAACCCTTTCGATTTCTTTTATTGCATTAATGCACTCTTCACGTTCTAAGTTGTGCACTGTATTAATGCTAAAAACAACATCAAATTCGTTATCTTTAAAAGGGAGGGCTTTAGCATCGCCGATCTGTAAATAGGGTTTTACTTCTTCTTTTGCTTTGCTAATCGCATATTCAGAAATATCTAACCCCACTAAATGAGTCTGGGGTAATGCCTGTTTCAAGTCATACAGCATAAAACCCTTAGCGCAACCTATATCTAATATTTTTTCATTTCCTGATAACGAAAAATGTTCAATAAAATCTGGTATTACTGGCTGCCAAAATCTTGGGGCATAATGAAAGCCGCCATAACCATGAGTTCTATCACCATCAAAAAAAGCCTCACCATACTCCCTTGCGATTTCACGGTCAGCTTCGGTAATAACGTTTGCTCTTTCAGATGTATTTCGCTTAGCTTTTGGATAGTTTTTTAATAAATCTATTTCTATGCCCATATTATCTTTTATGCCTTATGGATATATTCTAATGGTTGTAAATTTAACACTTCTAAATTTCTTGTAATCCAATCAATACAGGAATCAATACCTGATTCCAAATCTATAACATCACTCCAGCCAAGTTCGTTTCGAAGCTTCTCTGAATTTAACCAATATGCGTGGTCTTTGCCTTTTCGATCGCCAGTTTCTTTAACTACCAAGTCAAAATTTTTGTTTAATTTTTTACAAATTAACGATACCAACTCTCTAATACTAACAAGCTCATTTGTAGAAATATGATATATATCCCCTAAACGCCCATTTTCGCCAATAAGCTGCGTCGCTTTTGAAACATCGCTTATATCTATGAATGAACGCTCAGAGAAGCCCCCCCCATGCAGAGCCAATTGCCTACCAGTTAGGGCATATAAAATTGTTCTAGGAATAATCCTATATAGCTGCTGCCCTGCACCATAAACATTCGCTGCACGAGTAAAAATAACGGGAAACTGGTAAACATCAAAAAAGTTGTGCAAACTCATATCAGCCGCAGCTCTAGACGTCGCATACGGTGTGCTTGGTTGATAAATTTTGCTTTCCAATTGTTCACCATTGGTAGTGCCATACACCTCAGGTGTAGAAATATGAATATAACGCTCTAAATAGTCTTTCTGTCTCAATATATTATGAAGCTTTATCGTTGACACAGTGTTAGTCATAAACCAGTGTTCAGGAAAATCCCAACTTTGCCCCACCATACTTTGAGCTGCAAAATTATAAATGTGACTTGGTTTAAATTTATCAATTAAGCTTTCTATTCTTTCTAAATGATGGTTTAGGTCAAGTTGGTGAAATTGCAGTGGCTTATTACCGTTCAACTTATGTGGTAAAAGCTCTTTAATTGGTTCTTGTGAGCGACTAATTCCAATAACTTCAATATCTTGTGCCAACAAGTGTTCACAAAAAGCAGAGCCTGAAAAAGAGTTACTCCCAATGACAAAAACAGGTTTAGTCATGTTGTTGATTCTCAAGTTGTTCGTTAAGTTGACGCATTAGCCAATGACCGATGATTACTTGTATATCTTCGGCAATTTGCATGTCATTTATATCATTATGAATAACAATATCTGCAAGCTCTTTGGCTTTCCCACCATTATAACCAACTAAGGCAATGCTGATTACCCCTAACTCCTTCGCTTGTTCAAGAGCATTAATAATATTGCGAGAGTTACCACTTCCAGAAAGTACTAATAAAACGTCGCCAGCTCGAGCTTTAGTGAGAAGTTGGTAGGCAAAAATATTGTCGTATCCTGTATCATTTGCAAGACAAGTAATAACTGAAGAGTTAGCAGGAAGTGCCTCTACATCAATTGCTCTCCCTTTAGGGTTAATACCGTAAGAAAAGTCATTGGCAAGATGTTGTGCATTACCAGCACTCCCACCATTTCCACAAATAAAAAGTCGCTTGTGTTCACGCCAAACACCAACTAATAAAGCTACAATAGCATCTACTTTTTGTTCATCAATGCGTTGTAGTTGTTGATACAACTGATCACTATATATTTGATAAAAACTCACGTCAGGTCCTAATGTAATTGATGCAATTGCATCCACTTTAAGTTGTACCAGCGATCTTCATCTATTAACTGCTGACTTTGATATGCTTCAATAATCTCTGTAACGGCATCTTCTACCGTTTTTTTAGGCTTAAATCCTGTGGCGAGTAATTTATCGGAGTTAATGCGGTAAGAGCGAGGGTCATTTGAAGGCGTTACTGTTATTTTAGCGCCTATTCTTTTAGCAACGTATTCAGCGATTTGTAAAATGGTTAAGTTTTCAAAACCAACATTATAAACGCCTGTTACATCAGGCCTTTTCAATAAAAATAAATACAAGTCTGTAATATCGTCAATATGCACATTAGGTCTAGATTGTTCACCTCCAAACACTGTAATTTCACCATTTTTAAGTGCTTGCATCGTTAACATATTAACTGCAACATCCAATCTCATTCGAGGAGACAAACCACATACGGTTGCAGGACGTACGATTTGCACTGTCATATCATTTTGATAACTCAACAATACCCGTTCTGCGACCATCTTCGTTTTGTTGTATTCTGAGATCGGCTCTAAAGTTAAATCTTCTGTTACTTGTTCTTCATCTTTTACACCATAAACGCTGCCAGATGACGCATAAACAAAATGTTTAATTCCTGCACGTTTGGCTTTATCTGCTAATTGCATAGTGGCAAGGGCGCTTACCTCCCAGGTTAATTTGGGATTGAGATCGCCACATGGATCATTAGCAATTGATGCAAGATGAACAATGCCATCTATACCTTCAAGGTCACCTTGCTCAATGTCTCGCACATCTTTTTTAACAACCGTCAAATTTTTGTGAGGGGTTATTTCACAACCAAACCATTGTGTATCCCATGCCAATACTTGGTAGCCAGCTGAAAGTAGCTTAGGTACAAGTACACTCCCCTTATACCCCGTTGCGCCTGTCACTAAAATTTTTTTCATAAGTCATTTTTCTTGTCTAAATATGTTTTAAAGGCTGCCCACATAAAATCACAAGTATCGGGTTGCCAGAAAATTTTTTGTTGTTTGTGCTGTGCCCAGAAGTATTGACTATCTCTTTCGTCGATAGCATAACGAAGTCTAAAAAACTCTTGTGTTGTACATAACAAAGATTCATCCACTAACTTAAAGACCATGTAATTAACCTTGTGGTTAAAACTAGCTAATGCAACTGGGCCGTTATTGACAAAAAAGTTCATCGCTGCACGCTCGTATAATGCCATTCTTATGCCAATATCTAAAGACGCATTAGAAAAACTTTGATATTTAGCAAGTTTTTCTATCGCTTTCTTACCACAGTTGGCCGTGTCTCGAATAATAACGGGCACAAATCCACAATTTTCTACTTTGGTCAGAAACTTGACGAGCTCATCAATATCGTTGTTTCTTTTAGGTTGGTCTAAGTACTCCCTAAGCGTTACCGTAATCAGGGGTTGATTATTGACTCCAAACATATCTTCAACAAATTTGGATGAACGAATATCAGCCGTAAAATATCCAATAGGTATATTCTTTGGCAACAAAGCTACAGGGTTATGAGTATCTTTAGGTCTGTTTAGATCAACCAGTTTAGGAAAAAGTGCTTTTTCATGTAACAATGCCTCTGCTTCTTCTCGATGCGCTAACACACTGCAACCAATTTTACTTGGTATTAGCGATAAAATAGGTACGAGTAATTTCTCTATTCGCTCTCGAAAGCTTTGCTCGGCGCCTTGATTGTAAAAACTGGCGTCACACAAGCGACCATATTTTAAAATGGGAGGAACTACAACAAAATGAATATTATCAAAGCCTTGTTCACGTCGATAATATTCGGCTGCATTGGCAAATACACAAACGTCGAATGATGCTGGGTTCATTTCCAAATCATAAACTGCATAGAGTGTTTTGTTTGGTTTAACTTGTCTCAACAATGACTCTACAGGCAGTACCGTATTATTGACGTTGTTATAACAATAGACTTGAGCAACATTTATGGTAGAACGCTTAATTTCACAATAGATCTCGTAAAAGTACTGTGAAGCAATCACCACATGATATTCACCACTTGGTAATGTTGAAAATGCAGCTGCGGTTTTATTTAAAAACCCCTCACCACCATGTGTAGTGCAAATACTATATTGCTCAGCTTGCAACTGAAAGTATTCTACCAATTGCTGGCTAGCTGCACCTGCCCCATATATGACTAACTGCGATATTGTTTTAAGGTCTACTCCGCCTACCATAAATAGTCCTCTAAAAATACGGTGTTTACATTATATTCAGACAGACTCTTTACTAATTGCTGCTTTCGCCCTATAACGGTTATGATTAATTCGTTCATCTGACTTGTGTAATCTGCCAACCTGCTGATAGATATAATTTTTGAGCCATTCAAATTTTCCCCATTCAATTTTTCATTGCTATCAAAAATAATAACTTCACGACCTTTAAAGTGTGGCAATATCAATTTAGTGCCACTACCTGCTCCATATAAAAAAATAGTATTCTCTGTAAGTTTTCTTTGGTTTATAAATGATAGAAAGCGATAGATCCCGCTCTGAGTGTTTGTTAAGTGGCTATTGACCTTAGCTTCAGCGTTCAATAACGAATTACTAAGAGGTTGATGTATATCATCAAGAACTGACGTGGAAACTTGTTGCAATTGAAATACTGAAAGTAATGTATCAGGCGTATACTCACAAACACTGATTAATCTGTTCAATGCCTCTTTTGCATCCCATGTCTTCCCACTTTCTTTGGTAAGTTTTAGTTTATCCATTACCCCTTGTTGTACAGTTAACCGTTTGTCATTTTGTACAAGAGAAGCTTCTGATAAAAAGATAGGCTGCCCATCATCATCAAAACCAATACAAGCGGGACTGATTTCACTACAACAATACTCAATAAGTTCTCTAACCTCTGCAACTTGATGAATCTTGTCTTTAAACTCATTGTCTCCATGAATAAACGCGCCGAGATTTTTAATCAGAGTATCAGTGCAAGTAAATAAATAACCAAACAAATGTTCATTTTGATTTTCTGCGTTTAATTTTTTGAATATTGAGCCACGCCAACCAACATCTACTAGACAAGTAATTTCACCTTTTTTGTTGTTGAGCTGCAAATGATTGTTTGCATTGGTTTGCTTTCTTTTAATATCGCCCTCAAAAATACTAACTAATTGGCGGTTAGATAAAAGCTTTGATACTACATCATTAGTTAACAAGTTTTTTTTTGAGTAGTTTTCTTTTTTAAGCCAGGTTTTCAAGTGTTTATCAAAAGAAGTATTCTCTAAACCAAACAAGGTGACAAGTGATAAAACACCTTGATTTGGATAATTACTAACAATTTCACCAAGGACTTTTTCATCAAGCTTTTTAGTGGTTAGTTGGTTGAGAATGATACGGTTTATATAGATATACTCTTTTGCACATTTTTCGTCTAAAAGTAACTTACTTGCCCTATATAGCAAGTGCCCGTCTCTTGCTAAAAACTTAAGAGACTTAATGTTATTTTCATCGGCGTATTGTTTTAGGTAATGAGTAAAAGCACCAATCACGGGGGCCATTACTTGATAGCCAAAAAAGTATAATTGAGTATCTTTTTCTAAATCACTTATATGTGAATCAACGTCAACCTGAAGAGCTTTGATACCAAGGGTTTTGGCCAAATGAACATCTGAATATGAATTATCCCCTATATGTAAGAGACATTCAGGTTCAACATTTTTATCAGTTAAAAGTTTTCGAAATAATTTTCCGCTTGCTTTATTTATTGAAAACTCACTAGAAATATAAACTTGGTGAAACAGTTCTTTAATACCAAGCTTTTCGAGAAAAACACTCATATCTTGCCGAGTGTAATAAGTATCACTTGTTAACAATAGTTTGACACCTCGATTAAACAAAGATGTCATCCAATTTTTAGCACCATTAATTAAGCGTAGATTATTCGCTTCTAGCAGTTTGCGTTTAGCTAAAAATTTTGAGAAATATCTATTATCAATGTTGCTTAGTTCAAAAGCCTTCAGATATATATCATCTATCGTTGCTTCTTGATCTCCACCTTGGTTGGCTGTTAGGTTTCTACAATATGTTTCAGCCTTGTCTATAGCAGAAAGAAAACTTGCCTCATCGATTAAACAACCATTAGCGTGAAGTTCCTCTGCAATAGCCTTCAATATTAATGAGTGCTCACTTACCTCTCGAATCACTAATGTATCGAAGAAATCGAGTGAAACATAATGATACTTTTCAATTTTTTCTTGAGGTATCTCACTAATGTTTGAATATATCAAATACTTCCCCTACCCAACTATAACTAATCAACGTAATTTTCTTCACCAAACGTTGGTGTTGCTAATTCATAAAACACGTTTTATTAAACCTCGTAGCAATTACACTTGCTCAGTACAATGTTGCTTAATTAAGTCAATGCCATCCCACACAGGTGTAAACTCAAGCGCTCTACCTAACTTTACTATTTGTCTATGTGGCCATTTCGTTTGTTTTTCTATTTCATTTTGCACATTGCAGCTTAAGTCAAACACACCTATTGTTTGACAGTGCGACAGCAGATTTATCGGTTCCAGAGACAGAACATTGTGACTTAGAAAAATAAATAAGCCGGGATGAGCGGTTAACAATTCACCGTTAAAATCATCACCTTCTATTACTGTCAAAGTATTGTCATTAAATCCAATAGCGCAGTTGTTATCTGTTAACAAACTCGCTTGTTGCAAAAATAAATAGCGCCGCAAACTGTCGCCGGCAGACAAGGTTAGTTTCGCTTTGGTTATTAACGCTGATACTTGCTGCCAGAATACTTTTTGCAATTCTTGCGCCGTATTTACCCAATAAACCACTTTTGGTGATGCACAAGCTTGTTGAAAAAATGGTTTTACATCAGCGGCAAATGCAGTAGCCGCTGCATTAATTTCAGATACATCGCTTAGCGTTAATATCGAGATGGAATATCTATCAGGGAAACTACAATCAATAGCGCCATTTTTAATGGGCAGTTTTTGTATTGCCGTAACGGCTTCGTTACCCCCCCAAATCACTCGAACATCTGCGAACTTGCTCAACAGCGCAGAAATTTCAGAGGACTTTTCATAGGTAAAAATGACTAAGCGCTCAGCGAGTTTTTTTCCTAGCGGATGACAATTTACAAATTCATTTAACATGGCAAGTAAAGGCGCTGCCGCTTGATGATTTTGATGACTTACTCGCACCATAGTTAAGTTCCCTGTCACTACGGAAATAATGGCTGAATAAAAAAACAAGGTATCAACGTTACCTGGAGCAAAATGAAGTGATATTCCTCGGCCATGTAAACTTCGATACTGCGACTTAAGCATTAGTAAATGTTGCTTTCTCAGCCAAAAGCCAACAGCAATAATATTTGGCAGCTCTCGACCATGTTCTCGTAAAAAAGCCCCTAGCTCAGATAATACATCGAGTACTTCATCAGAAAATGCATTTATGGGCTTTTGTTGAACAAATTGCTCAAGCTCAAATTCATGGTTAATAGGAAACAGTAGTTGTAAATTATTGACCAAATTAAGATTGTGTATCACTGCACCCCCTAATTTCAGCGCGTTTAACGCGCCCCGTCACCTGAAAATACTTCCCTTTTCGCCCACAAGGACAATCGTCGATGCCAACTAGAAAACCGGTATCTTCGGTAAGAATTTTGTGTCCTGGGTAACTGGTAGGTAATAAGGAATGTAATTCAATGATACCGCTTTTCTTTATCGGTAACGGTATCAAGTTATCAGGTGAGACTACATGAACATCGCTCCACGTAGGGCAATGCAAATGACCTTGTTCACATTCCACATGAATGGTGCCAGTTTGCTCAACCATGCCATAAAAATTGTGGACATTTACCGCACCAAGGTATTGTTGAGCCGTTGTTTTAAATTGCTCATTTGATACCGCTTGGTCAATAAGCTTCTTCCAACCACCGCTATGTAATAAAAGCGCATTACTGAGCTCAAAACGTTTTTGGTTTTTATCCAAAAGCTGCAACAAGTATTGCCACACCATAAAAGTAAAACCAAAGATGAAAATTTTTTCATCTTTATATTGTTCAATAAAACCTTCAACGCATGGCCAGTTAATACTCATGTCTTCATTTAATGCATAGGTATGATGGTGCCCAAACAAAGATAACCCTTGAATACCAACACCTCGAGCAGAATATGAAAACCGGTCCTTGATCACATTTGGATGATCTATGATCAACATAGGTAATCGCTTATTCCCTAACCATTCTTTAACAATACTGCTTAATATTTTTTGCTGACGCGCGATATTTGTTTTATCCAGATAAATTTTCGACACTTGCTGGCCAGTAGTGCCTGACGAAGTGGTGACCTTAAAAACATCGTTTTGTTGTATAGAGCGCAGTTCATGAAGTTTAAACATGCTGGTATGTAGGGGCGGCGCTTGCTCAAATGTTTGCTCAGTTAAATGAAAAAAATCGAGAATGTTTTGATATGGCTGACAATGTTCATAATGATGCTTAACGAGCTCATTACCATATTTTGCAAAAATGGCCGCCTTTTCTTCGTGCGATAGCGCATAAGGAGCTAGAGAGATTAAGTTATGCCATGCAGAGTTAATCACTACAATCTCCTTTTAGACATTGTGCGGTTATGCTTGCATAATCAACTTTCCCTGACGACAATCGAGGCAAACTTGTCAGTAATCTAACAACTAACATACTGCCATGTAGTTTTAGAAATTGACCAAGCGCTGATTTTAGCGCTTTACTATCCAATTCAGTTGCTCCTGGCCAAACAAGCAACACAAACAACTTTTCATCTAGTTCTATTACAGCAACACTTTCAATTTGAGAATTTTGCTCAACAATATATTGTTCAATCTCGTCTAGGTTAATTCTAATACCTTGGGCTTTCGCGATTCGTTTTTCTCGTCCTGTTATATAAAAATCACCGTCATCATCAAAATATGCAAGATCGCCTGTCGCCAATTGTTCAGATGATTCAGTAACGACAAGATCATCACGTTGTTGTGCATAACCTAACATCACGTTTTTTCCCTGATAATATAGCTGCCCCTTCTTCTTTGGCTCCGTAATTAAGCAACCTTTATTATCTAATAACCACAACTTACCATTTGGAATTGCTTGTCCAATCGAGTTAGGTTTAGCTAGTGCTTTATTAGGCGGCAAATAACTGATTCGCGCAGTCGCCTCTGTTTGTCCATACATGATAAACAACTGTTTGTGATTATCATGACACCAAATCGCCAGTTCCTCGGCATATTTTTCTGGTAGTTTACCACCAGCAACCGCAAAGTATTCAAGACAATGCAATTTTAGTCGAGCTAAGCCCAAACGACTTAACATGGCAAATTGATGAGGAACCCCATAAAAACAATGGGCTTGATGCAGTTCAAATAACTGCCAAAAATCTTTAGTGACAATACTACTAGCACTCAACACAAGTTGTGCACCACTAGCAAGATGGGTATGTAAAATGGATAAGCCAAAACTATAGTGAAACGGTAAGGTGGTAATGGCAGTACCTTTTATCGGTAAATAGGTACAAATTGCCTGGCAATTGCTGGCTATGTTTTCCACACTTAATTTGACCAATTTGGCGCTCCCGGTTGAGCCAGAGGTCGAAAGTAACAAAGCAAGATTGTCTGCTATAGGAGTATCAATAGGTTGGCTCGTCTTCCGCCAAAATAAATTGCCGTCATCAATCACCATATCAAATTGATAACGTTCAAACCAATTATCTAACACGAGTTGCGACGTTTCGGGATCAATTAACCATGCTGTATGTCCTATACGTAAACATGCCAGGTAATAAACAACAAAATCGATACTTGGCTTAGCTTTAATTAATACCAATAACTTTTTATCAATGGCTAATGACTGTTGAGCAAGTTTTATTGCCGCTTCAAGTTCTTTATAACTTAACTGACGGCCTGTTTGGGCACATGATAGCGCTACGTTGTCAGCATAGCAGTTTGCAAGAACATCGGTTTGCCAAAAGTATTGATTCATTGGGCTAAAGCCTAAGCCCACCATCAACCGAAATAATTTGCCCGGTAATGTAGCTTGCTGCTGGTGATGATAAAAAGCAGGCCACCTTGGCAATATCGTTTGGCGTACCTAAACGTTTAAGTGCTACTTTGCTGGTCAGTGATTTTCGCTGTTCGTCATCGTAATGAGCAACTAAAGGTGTTTCGATAAAACCTGGAGCAATTGCATTGACACGAATGTTTAATGCGCCAAGCTCTTGTGCTAATGACACAACTAAGCCGTCTATTGCCGCTTTACTTGCACAATAGACTGATTGTCCCGCTGCCCCCTGTTTAGCAACAATAGAGCTCATTAGGGTAATAGCGCCTTTTTTCTGACGGATCATTAACTTGCTAATTGCTTGGGTAACTTGAATACTGCTGATGATATTAGTGCTAACGAGATCAGTAATTTCTTCTGGTCGTGTCATCATAAGCGGTGCTTCATGCATCATGCCCGCACAATGCACCATTACATCAATTGAACCCACTTGTTTTCTCAGGGTATTACACATAGCATTGATTTGTTCTGGCTGATTAAGATCAATACATTGCATCGTAGTACTAGCGCTGAATTCACTCTCAAGTGATTTTTTTAGCGTATTTAGTTTATCAAGGTCGCGCCCTACAATAATCAAGTGAGCACCTAATTTAGCATATGCACGGCAAACAGCTGTGCCAATACCGCCGTATGCGCCTGTAACCAGAACATTATCCATATTAGCCCTTAACCATCAAACGATAATGAAGGTTGATATTTGGTCAATATTTCTTTTGCTTTTTTCACTGAACTCATATCGATAATGTCATCAATTTCAAACATAACATCAAAGTCAGCTTCCAGTTGTGCAACAAGTATCATATGTGCCGTTGAGTCCCACTTAGGATGTTCGCTATAAGTAAGTGAATCAACAACCTCTTGCGGTTCAATTTCTAAAGCGACGGCAAATGCTTCAATTAAGGTTTGCTGAGCTGGCATGTATATTCTCTTCTTGTTTAATATGTACGAGCGTTATCCTAGATTATTAGCGCTACGCCTTTGACAATCAACGGTTTTATGAAATTTGCCTAGTAACGGGACAATAATCCACCTATTTTACTTGTCGCTTGCTCAAACTGCTGTGCGCTAAGGTGCATGGTCAATATTTCTTCGCTCGATCTTGTTGAGTCAATGACATAACCTAAACTTTTGTTATACCTCAACGCACTGGTATTCTCCGTTAACACTTGCGCTGTAAATTGTTCACATTGACCTTGAGAAAAAAACTCATCAAGTAAAGCAAGCGACGGTGCAAAGGCTAACAGGCTACTTTTTAGCTGACTGGCCGGGTCTAGGTATAAACCTGGTTCAATAAATTTAGCTTGATAAAGAGCTTGGTTATCTAATGACTTTGCATAAACCACACCAAATTCTTGGTCACGAAACGTAACCATGTAGTAGCATTCATTCAATTTTTGCGATACTGATGAAAACCAAGCTTGCTGTTGTTCTGGCGAAATAAAATCTTGTGAAAACATAAATCTTGAAACCTCAGGGTGGTTTCGCCAGCAACGAATAGTTTCTATGTCTTTTTCAGCAATTGGTGTTAACGAAACACCATACTTATTAATTGTGCTAAACAAATTCGCTCCTGTACTACCAACGTATGATTTCAGTGGCAATTCTTTGCCCACCATCAAGATCAACGAGCCCTTGTGTGGCACTATACATTTTATTTAGTTGCGCTTTATTTTTTAAAAGCTCAATTGCCATACTTATTCCTAACCTTACTTGTTGGTCATCCAATCCATTAACTACGTTACACCAGCCTTTTAATTGGTGCTGCTGCGCCGACATGATTTGGTTATCTGCGACCGTAAAAAACACACTAGGTACACGACAATAAGCTAGTTCATAGACTATACTGCCAGGTGCAGCAACAGCAAAATAACAATCATTAAGCAATTCAGCCATATTGTTGCATTGCTCTGTATAAGTGAAACCGTGTGTTTGTGCTAGCGCCTTTAATCTGCTTTTGTTTGGTGCTAACTGCCCGACCACCACTTCAATTTGCTCAACTATTTTCTTAGGTAATTTAGCAACAAGTTGTTGGCACACATTAAAAGTTAAGCCGCCAATATCACTACCACCAAAACACACTAATATTTTCTGTTTTTCAGCCAATGGCTTTACTTTAATGTGATGAAATTCTTCTCTTAAAAGTGCAAAAGATAATCCTAAAAAAGCTTTTTCCAGATAGGGTGAATTCTGATACATCAGTTGATGAGCATTAGGAAGTGCATTGATAACACCATGACAATAAAGATCTTCAAGTGATTTAGTATCATCAAATGCAATCAGCTTTACCTTAAAGTTGCTCAGTTGCTGCCGATAGGCACTGTCGAAGTGATAACCATCAAGTAACACAATGTCAATTTGATAAACAGCGATAGTTTTTTCTATTTGAGTAAGTTCACTATCAATGGTCTTATCTGCTAAAAGAAGGTAGGTAACACCTGACTTTGTCAATTTTTCTATGAAAAATGAGGGCAATTCTTTGGCGAGAACGTAAACCTCAACACTGGCTTTTTGTAAGGCTTGTATCAAAGCAAAACAGCGCATCGCGTGGCCTGTACCCATTTCTGCATTAGCATCAAACCTAAATAATACCCGTTTATTTATCATGTTAAATGGCGCAATACCTGAAATGCTTCAGCATATGAAACCCCGATACGCATGCCGTGGTAGTTAGCGAGTATTTTTATACCTTCGACAGAACGAGGATGAGGAAATGCTCGAAGTTCGTATTGATAACACTGCATTGCGGTAATTTTTTGCTCTATAAAGTCACTAACATCAACAAACCAATTGGCAGAAAATTTTTGCTCGGTAAATTGCCATTCTGTACTAGATAACACTTCAAACGTTAGAATAGTTTTTACCGAACAATCAGGTTGTGGCCTAAAGGCCGTTTGTACCGCTCTACAGGTAAGCTGATGGTCAATGTTTAAGTCACTGGCATTGTGGGTATAAATAATATCAGGGCTTAAACCTTGGGTTTTATTTTCAATACACTGCACAATATCTAATAACGCGACACTATCTAGTTGGTTATCAGGAAAATCACACTGAACCACCTTATGGATTCCTAGGGTTTTAGCTGCATTACTTAATGCCAGCTCTCGTGATGCAATATCGGTATCATTCGCCCCCTCTCTGGCGGAAACTCCATTAGTTAACACTAACAAATGAACCTGATCACCTTCAGTTACATGTTTTGCAATAGTGGCACCACAACCTAAAACTTCATCATCACTGTGAGCCGCTACAACTAATACTGTTTTCACTTGATATGCTCCCATGTTAGGGCTGTGCCGAGAGTTGCGTCTTTTGTTACCCTTGAGCCTAACACCTGTTGCCAATATTTAGGTGCTAAACCAAAACCAGGACGCACAATTCGAAGGTTTTCTGCAGATAAAATATCGCCTTTTTTGACATCTTTACTGATATAAATTGAGCGTCGGTATTTTTTAGAATCTTGTTCAATAACGGTACCGCCATAGGTAACCATACCAACAGCTTCAAACGCTCTTTTACTTTCTCTCACCAACATGGCTAATTCTTCGGGCTCCAGTGAAAAGGCTGCGTCAACACCACCATGATCTCGTGATAACACAAAATGCTTTTCGATAACGCAAGCCCCCAGCGGTACACTCGCCAAAGCGACTCCCAGTCCTAATGTATGATCTGACAAACCAACAGGACAATTGAAGGTATTGGCTAAATGGGTAATGGTTGCCAAGTTAGCCTCACTAGCCAAGGCAGGGTAAGCACTAGTACATTTTAGTAGGACAAAATCACTACAACCGTTAGTACGCAGGGTATCTACCGCCTCTGATATCTCAGTTAGTGAGGCCATACCGGTCGACATGATGACGGGTTTCCCTGTTTGGGCAATCCGTTTTATTAACGGCAAGTCGTTATTTTCAAAGGATGCTATTTTATAACATGGCACATCAAGTGTTTCTAAAAAGTCTACCGCTGAAATATCAAACGGTGAACTAAACGCAATTAAACCTTTGCTTTTTGCATAGCCAAATAGCGCTTCATGCCACTCCCAAGGAGTGTAAGCTTGTTGATAAAGTGTATGCAACGATTGACCTTTCCAGAGGTTATTTTGTTCATCAATTTGAAAGTCGGGCAACTCACACGCTAAGGTCATGGTATCGGCAGTATAAGTTTGTAATTTGATGGCATGTGCACCTGCTTCTGCAGCGGCATCAATCATGCTTTTTGCGTAGTCAAAAGACTGGCCATGATTACCAGAGAGTTCTGCAATTACAAAGGGAACATGTTGTTGACCAATACTACGGCCGTCTATATATATTTCATTCATCACTTATTTCTCTAAAAAGCACAGTGGCTTTTATTCCTTCCGCGGTTTGCTTGGCATCAGAAAATTCCGCTCGAATTTTTTTCCCTTGCATATATGCCCTGGGGTAGCCTTGAGCATCTAACATTCGAATATGATCATATATTTGAATTAATGGGGCTTTTTCTTTAGTGGATTCAGGATGCAAGTTACTGCCATCAATAAATAACGGTGCAATATCACTTTGCGCTTGATTTCGACGGACAAATATTTCTGACTCACCACTTTGTGCTTCAGGGGTTATGTTATGTTTAATAATCAATTCAATTAAAGAAATTACTAATTCGTCTGCCCGAGCAAAAATTTCAGTGGCAGAACCCTGCAATGATAAAGGTAACTTGGCGTAAATAGGCCCTGCATCCATAGAGCCCATACACTTAAACGCCGTTAATTGTGTGCTTGTTTTACCTCTTACAATTAAGTTTTGTAAAGGGCTACCACCTCGCCCATAAGGTAAATCTGTCATATGAAACATGACACATTGAAAACGTTCCGTTATCTCTTTTGCGATTTTATAGGACCAATGGGGAACAAAAACAAATTGGGGGCTTAGTTCCTGTAACACAGACGCAGTAAATTGCTCTTCATGTTTAATCCAATGCCAATCACCAGGTATTAAACGGCACAAATGCTGATAAGTTACGCTATGCCTACCTTGCTCTGACAAAAATACGTATGAATGCATTTACTCTCCAGTTTTCTTCTTTACGCTTTTAGCACAATAGAACTGTATTGGGCTTTAGTATTTAAACTCACCAAGCTGTCCAGCCACCATCAACTGAAATATTTTCTCCTGTGACATATGATGACGCTTTAGAGGCCAAATAGACAATAGCGCCTTTAATTTCATCAGGTTTGCCAATACGCCCCATAGGAGATTTATCCTGTAATCGACTGATAAACGCTTTGTCTTGTTGCACAATTTTATTGGGAAATGGCCCTGGTGCGATGGCATTTATTCGAATACCTTGTTTGGCAAATTGCACAGCACAGTACCGTGTCCACTGCAATAGTGCCGCTTTTACTGCACCATAAAATGGTGGGTTTGAGCCTTGTTCTGACTCGTAAATAGCAAAATCAGGTGACACTAGACCGTACATAGAAGCGATATTGATGCAACTAGCATTATTGTCTTCAATCACCCCTTGTTCAAGCAGTGGCAACGTGAGTTTAAACAATCGTTGCACACTAACCAAGCCAATGTCATAGGCGTCATGGTATTGTTGCTCAGTAGATGTTTTTATTGTTCCACCAACCCCAGAATAAGCATTATTAACTAATACATTTAATTTATGTAAATTTGCTTGTTCAAAATATTGGGCAGTTGCATCTTTATCAGTGATATCAAAACATGCCTCTTTAACGTCATAAGATAGGGAATTTAGTTCAGCGGCTAATGAAGCAATTTTGTCCTTATCTCGCCCTTGTATAATAACTTGAGCGCCAGCTTCTGCTAATGCGTAAGTAATTGATTTGCCTAAATGCCCATAAGCACCTGTAACTAGAGCAACTTGCCCTTTAAGTGAAAACATATCTATCACATTAACTCTCCCATAGTGCAGGGTTCAGCGTTTTTTCATCTAACATAGGCTTGTTTTTACTTATCTCATTTAACTGCATCTTGGATAATTTTATTTGGTGAAACGTTTCCAAGTTATTTAAAAGTTGTGGCAAAGAGTCTATACCTAACACAATCTTATCCACCCAAGGTTGTGCATTAACATAAGCCAAACATAGCTGCTGCTTGGAGTCACAATGACAGTGTTGAGCCATTTTATCTAGCCAAGTTAAAACGTCTAAGGCTTCTTGTTGATTGAGGTGAGCTTTTTGCCAATGCATGAGATCACTAGAAACTAATAGCCCTTGCAAGAAGACACTGCGCACGTGAATTGAAATAGCAGACTGCTTTTTTAATTCTATTGTTTTGTTGATAGCAACATCCCATCGATGGTCTAACACATTAAATGGCATTTGAATGATATCGACTTGGGGTAATGTTAAAGCCCTTTCCAATTCTTCCGGTGTTTGGACTGATATACCAATCTGCAAAACTTCTTTTTGCTCTTTTAAATTCACTAAATATTGCCAAACCACCCCGTCATCGAGATAGGCATGCTCTAATCTATGTAGCATTAAAGAGCTTAGGTTTTCTTTTAAGTTGTATACCGACTCTGCCAGTGACTCTTTCACCTGCTCAATAAGCGGCTGTTTATTAATGTCGGTCAAAGGAAGCAAATTAGGCGTTAGTTTAGTATTAATAGAAAATGGTTTATCTATTAAACGAATACACTGACCAATACGCTGTTCACTCTCTCCATAGGCTTGTGCACTATCAATGCATTTAATTCCCATTTCATATGCAGTGTTTAAAAATAAATTTAGTTCATCAACAGACATCATTCCAGATTGATTGTTAATGCCGTAATCTAACCCTAACTGAGCGCCACCAAGCATGATTTTACTTGCTTTGTGTGCTTGTGCTTGTTTATTTAATCGTTCGCTAAGTTCAAGCCAGGATATATCAATAGGAGAGCTAACATCTTCAAATAGTGCCGCTATTTTTAAATAATCATCTAACGTATCCACAGTACAAGACAAACTTTCCATGTTTAACTCACGATACTTTTTACACAAATGGTTTTCATAGGTAGCGTAAATAAAAGGCGTTACATGCTCTTTCGAATAATCATCTTTAACTTTGTGATAAGCTTCTCGCAGATGGTGTAACTTAAAAACCTCAGCTGAAACACCATATGGCAGACCACTTCCTGCTCCTGTTGTACCGACATAATCAAGTGAGTACTGTAAATAATAATCAACTAACTCATCAATAAATTGACCATCAGGAAAAACATTGTCGCCGGTTAATCGGACAATGATGGTTTGATCAGTATATTGCTCTGTCGCTAATACAAACCTTTTCAGGGTATTGTCTAAGGACCCACGAACAACGTTAACATTAGCAAGCTTTAGGGTACTGGCCAACATGTCGTCACTGGCTTGATTAGAAGTTGCAACGACCACTTCTAGCCCAGTATTTGCCGCTCTTTTGGCTGCCAGTACAATCAAAGGAATTCCGGCGACAGGTAATAGTACCTTGGCAGGTAAACGGGTTGAGTTTGTTCTCGCTTGTAATATACAAACTATTTTGGACACAAAATTTCCATAAAACTTAAAGCATTACGTTTTAATTATACAAATTACAGACCAACTTGGGTAATTTACCTAAACTTGTACCGTTTGCCCTTGAAAGTTAAAGGTTGTCAGGAGATGAAATCTAAAAATAACTTTCGTAATAGTCAGGGCTAACGTATATTTAAAGCATATGATAAGAAATATATGATTTATCACCAAATACAAGGTTTTAAATGTTCAACGATAAAAACATTTTAATAACAGGCGGCACAGGTTCCTTCGGTAAGTTATACGTTAAAACAATCTTAGAAAGATATTCCCCACGTCGTATTGTTATTTTTTCACGAGATGAGTTGAAGCAATATGAAATGCAGCAAGTCTTCAACCAGCCCTGTATGCGTTATTTTATTGGTGATGTTAGAGATAAAGAGCGCCTTCATCAAGCGATGAATGGCGTTGATTACGTGATTCACGCTGCAGCACTCAAACAAGTACCAGCGGCGGAATATAACCCAACAGAATGCATAAAAACCAATATTACAGGTGCTGAAAATGTTATTTCAGCGGCAATTGCCAACAACGTAGAGAAAGTGATTGCGCTTTCAACTGACAAAGCCGCAAACCCTATCAATTTATATGGTGCAACTAAACTTGCCTCTGACAAACTATTTGTAGCTGCCAATAATATGACGGGTGGGCATGATACCTATTTTGCGGTAGTGCGTTATGGCAACGTTGTTGGCTCTAGGGGCTCTGTTGTCCCCTTCTTTAAATCACTAATAGACAATAATACAGATCATATTCCTATTACCCATATGAACATGACAAGGTTTTGGATTACTCTTCAACAAGGGGTTGATTTTGTATTAAAGAACTTTGAGAGAATGGGAGGTGGTGAAATCTTTGTCCCCAAAATCCCATCTCTACGGATAATCGACCTTGCCAAAGCTATGGCGCCCAATATCCCTATAAAAGTTGTCGGCATTAGGCCAGGGGAAAAATTGCATGAGGTTATGTGCCCTGCTGATGATTTTTACCACACCCTAGAGTTTGATGATCACTTTGTTATTACGCCAACAATAAGTTTTACCCGTCGCTCTAACGATTTTACTACCAACAGAATAGGTGAGGTTGGCCAAGCAGTTAGTGAAGGTTTTGAATATAACTCCAAAGATAATCCAGACTTTTTAACGGTTAAGCAGTTGCAGCAAATTCACGGCGAAGATTAATGATTTTATATGGTCAACAGATCATCTCAGAACAAGACAAAGAAGCAGTATTAGACGTTTTATCTTCTTCTCATCTTACCCAAGGTAAAATGGTTGAACACTTTGAAGAAAAGCTTGCCAACTATTGCAGTGCCAAATATTCCGTTAGCTTTACCAATGCCACCAGTGCCTTGCATAGCGCTTGTTTAGCTCTTGGCGTTACAAATGGAGATATCGTTTGGACAAGTCCTATATCCTTTGTAGCCTCTGCAAACTGCGCTATTTATTGTGGTGCCGAAATTGACTTTGTCGATGTAGAATTGGCAACAGGCAATATGTCAGTCGATGCATTGGAAGAGAAGCTCATTCATGCCCAAAAGATTGGCAAATTACCAAAAGTGGTAATTCCCGTGCATTTAGCGGGACAAAGCTGTGACATGGAAAAAATTCATGCACTAAGTAAGTGTTTTGGATTTAGCATTGTAGAAGATGCTAGTCATGCCATAGGCGGAAAATACCAAAATATACCGGTAGGAGCTTGCCAATATTCAGATATTACAGTGTTTAGCTTTCATCCAGTTAAAATTATCACGACAGGAGAAGGCGGTGCTGCACTGACTAACTCAAGCCAATTACATGACAAACTCAGAAAGCTCAGGAGTCATGGAATTGATAGCAATGAGGCCATGAGAGCAGAGCATGGACCATGGTACTATGAACAAGGTATGCTGGGCTTTAATTACAGAATGACCGATATACAAGCAGCTCTTGGTACCTCTCAGCTTGAGCAGATTGAAAACTTTATAGATAAACGTCACCAACTTGCTAGCCAATACGATACCCTGCTGAAAGGCTCTCAATATGCGCCTCTCAAACGTCAACATAACACCATATCAAGCTTTCATCTTTATATTGTGCAATTTCATGATTGGTCTCTGGCTAACAAAAAGATTATTGTCTCTAAACTACGTAGCCAAGGCATTCAAGCACACGTACACTATATTCCTATTTACAAGCAACCATTTTATCAGCAATTGGGGTTCAATTCTCACTATTGCTCCAAGGCCGAAAACTATTATCAGATATCAATGACCCTTCCAATGCATCCTGCACTAACAGACAAAGACTTGAATATCGTCACCAGTGCCCTGCTGGGTTAAGAAATAGGAATAGATATTGCTTATTAACAAACAATTTAGCACGAGAACGAAACATTATCATGACTGAGTTATACCAAGAACAGATTCAAATAAGTGACTTTAATGAACCTTACCTTTATTCAGTTAATGGTGATAAATTTAGTAAGCAACAATCATCAGAGCTATTCCCTCGAATATTAGAAACGACTCTTTTAGAAAAAAGTCACTTTTTGATTTTTTCGGGTACTGACTCGGGTCTACTAGTTGATTATGTTTTAAATAAAGATATTCATCCTGACTGCCGAATACTTTTTGTAGAACAAGAGCATATTATCAATATGTTAGAGCCAATTCCTGAGCAGTGCAGTAAACAAATAAAAATTTGTCCTGTAAATGAATGGCTTGATGTTGTTAATAAAATGCAAATCATTACTTACGTGTATAAATCACAAGTTAAATTGATTAAATCTTTTGCTGCTCAAGAACTTCACGATAGCACTTACTACTTGATCAACTCTAAATTAAATGACGAACTCGATCTTCATATTTTTAGGGTCAATGCTGAATTAGCAAACCAAGATTTTGCTTTGCAACACTTAAAAAATGCAGGGGAAAACGTTTTAGAAGCCGCGTATTTAAAAAATACTTTTAAAGACAAGACTTGTATTATTTTAGCCGGCGGCCCTTCTCTTGATCACAACCTAGATTGGGTAATACAAAATCGGGCAAATCTTGTCGTGTTTGCGGTTTCAAGAGTGTCTAAAAAGCTATTGAGTCTAAACCTAACTCCTGATTTTGTTTTTGCCGTTGACCCTCAAAAGGAAAACTTTGTTAATAGTCGTGAAATGCTACTATTTCCTAAAACTACAGTACTGATTTATGCGAACACAACTTATGCCCCCATTGTTGCACAGTGGCCTCATATTAAAATGTACTTGGGTAACAAAGTACCATGGAACAGCAAATTTAATAAGGATAATATTGACAATACACCTCCGACAGTTGCAAACACTGCTCTTTCTATAGCTATTGAGATGGGCTTTAAGCAAATATTGCTTGCAGGAGTTGATTTATGTTTTAGTAAAAAAGGAAATACACACGCTAGCGGAAGTGCTGAAGCACAAAGTTTATGTTCCTTTTTTAATTGTATAGGAAAGCAGGTAGAAACTTATGCTGGCGATAATGTTGAAACCACTATTCAGCTACTCGTCGCTTTAGAAGCTTTAAATACACAAGCTTTACACGCTAATAAACATAACGTAAAAATCTTTAATTTGTCAGCAAATGCCGCTAAATCAAGTGGTATTATTTATAGGAATACCGATGATATAACACTCTCGCAGTCTAGCGATAATATGTCTAAGTTACTCAAGACTTTAAGTGAAAAAAATAGTACCGATATTCATATAAAACATTGTCAAACTATTCGACAAGAAGTTATCTCTTTAATTAAAGAATGCAAAGAAATCAAAGCATTAGCTATAAAGGCACTTAATCACAACAAAGGCATTTTTACTCAAGATAGCATAAAGCATAAAAATAAAATGGACAAAGTAGAGCAGACTTTAAATAGAAAGTATGCCATTACCTCTTTATTAGTTAAAACCTTTGGTATCAAATACTTCGTTCAATGCGTTCAACCTTCTGATACTGAAGCATGGAGTGATGAAAAAATTTATCAAACTGCAAAAACTTACTATCAAGCTTATGTCGAAAGCACCAACTCATTGATAAAGCAACTGACTGTTTTGCAAATTAGGCTGACTAATCGTATAGAAGAATATACGTATACTATTGAAACAAACAAACTAATTAATTATTGGCAAGAGTGTGAAGAAACTGGGCGCTCAACTATTTACATGGCCCGAAAGGAAGAGTTTTCCTTGCTAAAAGATAGTGAACAAACTAGCGTTAAAGCTATTAATAGAACGTTTTTGGAACAATTTAACCATCGTACAGAAAAAGAAAAAGCACAAGCAGCTCATCCACCATTCGAATTGGTTAAAGCTAGAATTGAACTGTATTTTAGACAGAGCAATAAGCTTGGTATCGAAAACCTAGTATACGCTTTACAGGAGTTACAAAACCCACTCCCTTACTTAATTTCTACCTATAAATTAGGGTTAGTTTATCTCAATATACTAAAAAACGATTTAAACAAAGCATTAAGTATTTTCCAAGAAATACTGCCTCGACATCTCTCTATTTTCGACTACAAGCAGCTTGTTGGAGTTGCTGCAAAAGTGGGTAACATTGAACTCGTTGTCAAATATCTTGAATTAATCTGTCAGCATGATATCAACTACTTGCCACAACTTGCTAAGGCACTCTCAGTTCAAGGTAATAACAAAGATGCAATTGAAATATACAGCCAATATTTAGATCTCAACCCTACAGATAAAGAAGCTTGGAGAAGCATTGGTAAACTGTATCATTCTTTAGAGATATTTGAAGGAACTCAAATCGCATTTGAGCAGGTATTATCAATTGACCCAAATGATAGTGAAGCGAAGATTTTTTTGAATATTGATCACTAACTTTTAGTGTTGTAGTAAAGGTTTTAGATTACTTTTTAAGGAAAATAATAATCAGAACACATAAAAACCTCTGCGTGACTTTTGATGCTCGGAGGTTTAAATATGACTTTTGTATGCGTTTATCGCAACTTTGCGTTTAGCTTGTTTTGATGATTTTTCTAAGTGATTTTGTCGAGCGTTCGTTGCCACTTGCATCAGTGGCAAATCAAATACCTGAATAGACCTTAAGAAGTCGTGATATGCCGTCAAGGAATCCCCTGAAAGATTATCTTCCTTCACCTTAACATCTATTATCTTTAGTATAGCCAAGCGCTTGGTTAATAAATTACTAGCCAAGTCATAGGATTCAATTTCTATCGCTGATGCAATATCTTTTGATAAAGCATCAACTTGTTGAATTTCATCGTAAGTCAACATTAATTCATTTAAGCTGACGCACTAGCTTTAGCATTCTTTTGATCAAGCAGTGACAAGCCTTCTTGTTTACTTTGTTCTGGCATTTCTCTCCAAGCATCTCTTAGTGGTTTTAACAAACCATGTACTTCATCTAGCGCGGCAATATCTAGACTAATACTTGCATCATTTAGCTTGGTAATACAGTAATCATACAGAAAGCCAAAATTCTCTGCGATAGCAGGCGCAGCTTCTGGATCTAATGCATTTTTTAATGCGGTCAATATATTGACAGCCTTTGTGAGTGCAGTGCTCTTAAGCGCAAGCTCTTTACGCTCAATGGCACCTTTGGCAATAACAACGCTTTCAAGCGCACCATCAAACATCATGACGATGATTTGGTGAGGATCTGCTGATAAAATTGAGCTTTCAATATTTACACTTTTGTAAGCTTTAATGTTCTGTCTCATAAGTAACTCCCGTGAGAACTGATCTCATTATTTTTTGCTACTACTCGTTGGGCTATTGGCCAAAGCGTTGGTAATAAAATCTCCAGTCGCATTAAAAACAGCTACCGTTTGATCTAAAAAGGCAAAACGTTTACGCAACGTATCTTCATAGTCTCTCAGCCTGTCTTCTAATGCCTGCCACTCATCTTCCAAGCCTTTAACTTCTGCGCTCAAAGAGGTTTTTCGGAGTGTCAAACTACCATCACTGCCATTATAACTTTCTACAAGTGTTAACAATTGGCTAGTAACACCATTACTAGAAGCAAAAAGCTCGCCAATTTCATCAAGATTTGATTCTAAAGCGGAATCTAGTTTTTCACTACCGCTCGGCATTGTACCAATTGGAATGCTAGATGCTTCAAGGCGACCATCTTTATTTAGAGTTATCCCTATGTCACCTAATGAACTTATTGAACCAGATAAACCAGAAACAGCATCGATTACTATAGTGCTCATCTGACCTTTTATCGCCCGAATATTTGGATCAAAAGCTAACTTACCGTTCTCAGGCTCTGATAAAAAATCAAGGTTATCGATTAATGTATTATAACTTTTAATAAAATCATCAATTAACTTCTTACCATTCTCTTTATCTTGAGTTACCGATAACTGAGATTTATCACCTGCCGTTTCTTTAACCGCGGTAATAGTGACGTCTTCAATGATGTTTTTAAATACGTTTGACGCTTGAGATACGCTATTGCCATCAACCTCAATTATCGCGTCTTGTGCTGTTTGGGTTTGAGTTGCCGAAGTGGAAATTGCCGCCAAAGAGGCATCTGAAGTGCTTACAGTTAAATTATTTGTTGCACCGGTCAGCTCTGACGTGTAAGTAAGATATGAGCCGCCATCCACATTAATTACGTTGGCAACAATACCAATATTGTCTGACGCTTCATTAATTTTGTCTCGAATAGCTTTTAAATCATCAGTTGCATCAATAGCGACATTAAATGAATTACCACCGGCATCAAACGTCAAAGTGCCAGAGCCTACGGTAGTAGGGTCAGATGTTACAAGTTGAGACTGGTATTTGCTGCCAGTTGCCAATTGCACTACATTGATTTCAAAATTACCATTGCTGGCGAAACCGTTAGTTTCAGCAGTAATATCACCATTGCTTACTGAAACATTTTGTTTATTGAAATCACTAGTATCTGACAACTTTTTAAGGATAGATTCAAAAGAAGATAGAGCAGACTTAAATTGGCCAACACCAGACAGCTCCGTGTTAAGACGCTCTTCTTTTCTCTGAAGGCGAATTTCTCTAGGAATAGCTTCAGCATTTATATAGGCCTCAATTATCCCTTCTAGGTCTAATTTTGAACCAATGCCTGCTTGAGTAATATTCATTTCGCCTCCTATGTCAGAAAAAACTGACTTACCTTAAACTTTCTCATCAAGAAATATACCAGATTGCAAGTCGAGATCTTGACGCAATCCATTGATTTTTTGAGCAACTTTAATGAGATCTTCAGATGGGAATTGTTTAATGAGTTCTTTACTATCAGCATCGAACACTTTGATAATAGTTTTATCAGACTTCTCATCTAACGAGAAGTTAACATTACGATTGTACATCGACATAAAATCAGAAACAGTTTCAACAGCTTTTTCAAGCTCCTCTTGTTCTTCCTGTTGTGATTTTTGTTGTTTCTCAACGATACTTAGTGCGTCTTGCTCATTGTCCTTTTTAGCGACAGCCTGATCTCCTCGAGGAAAATTAACCTGAGTAGCATTTTGAGCTTCACCAACCTTGGCCTCTGATTGTTGCTTAATATCGTTTTGAGTAGACGATTGTGCAAGCTCAGATACCTGGTTACTTAAAGCAAAATCAACCGATACTGATCTAACCATGACGAACCTCCTACCTTAGTATAGAACAAAATGGCACTCGTGGAGTGCCATTTAGATTACCCGAAATTGAACCCTAATGGCAATTACAGTAACGATAACGCTATTTGAGGCTGTTGGTTAGCTTGAGCTAACATAGAGCTTGACGCTTGTTGCAATACTGACGTTCTTGCAAGTCTTGCTGTTTCAGCAGCGAAATCAGTATCTTCGATACGTGAACGAGATGCAGATACGTTTTCAGCCGTGTTGTCATTACTACGAATAATTGATGCAAAACGGTTTTGCTTAGCACCCAGGTCAGCACGAGTTGAGTTAACCGTTGTTAATGCAGCGTCAACTTGGCCGATAGCTGATTGAGCACCGGCAAAAGTTGCTAAACTTGCACTTATACCAATGCTTGCAGCATCAAAGTTTTGGCTAACGGTTACACTGATAGTTTGTCCAGCGTTTGCACCAATTTGGAAAGCTTCACTGTATGAACCATCTAATAATGCTACACCACCAAACTCTGTTTGAGTTGAGATACGTGTAAGTTCTGTACTTAACTCACTGAATTCAGACTGAAGTGCAGTTCTGTCACCCGCGTTGTTTGAACCATTTGACGCTTGTACCGCAAGTGTACGCATACGTTGAAGAGTGTTTGTATATTCATCTAACGCACCTTCAGCAGTTTGCGATAATGAAATTGCGTCATTCGCGTTACGTGATGCTTGGTTTAGACCATTAATCTGCGCTGTTAAACGACTTGAAATTTGAAGGCCAGCAGCGTCATCTTTTGCGCTATTAATGCGCTTACCTGATGATAAACGTTGATAGCTAGTAGCCAAATCATTAGTTGAGCGCGATAGTTGGCGCTGTGAGTTTAGTGATGCAATGTTACTATTTACGACTAAAGCCATGATAACTTCTCCCGGGTATTGACCCTTACTGTTATGTAAATTTCGAGGGTTAATGCAAGTAGTTAGCAGCGCCTCTTGATACTTTTATCGGAAGAAATAAATTTATCTTTAAACTTTTTTTTTAAAAAATAGTAATTAAATTGTGTGTATGAATATATACCCATGAAAAATAAAACAAAAAAACCTCTTAAAAAAAAGAGGTTTTTTCATTTTTATCAGCTTGTTTTTACTATTATTGCAATAATGATAGTGCAATTTGAGGTTGCTGATTTGCCTGAGCAAGCATTGAACTAGAAGCTTGCTGTAGTACAGATGTTCTAGCTAAGGCTGCTGATTCTGCAGCAAAATCGGTATCTTCAATACGTGAACGAGATGCTGATACATTTTCCGCTGTATTTTCATTACTTCGGATAATAGAAGCAAAACGGTTTTGCTTCGCACCCAGATCAGCTCGAGTTCCCGTTACCGTCGTCAACGCAAGGTCCACTTGACCAATAGCAGACTGTGCACCTGCAAACGTATCGATACCTGCGGTTAAACCAATAGAAGCTGCATCAAAATTTTGACTTACTGTTACACTGATAATTTGACCAGCGTTAGCACCTATTTGGAAACCTTCATTATAGTTACCATCTAATAACTTAACGCCACCGAACTCTGTATCAGCCGAGATACGTGTAAGTTCCGTTAACAATTGAGAGTATTCAGCATTCAAAGCTACTCTATCGCCAGCGTTGTTAGAACCGTTTGACGCTTGTACGGCTAGTGTACGCATACGCTGTAATGCGTTGGTGTATTCATCAAGCGCACCTTCAGCAGTTTGAGCTAACGAAATACCATCGTTTGCGTTACGTGCAGCCTGGTTCAAACCATTAATTTGTGCTGTCAAACGACTTGAGATCTGAAGACCTGCCGCGTCATCTTTAGCACTATTAATACGTTTACCTGAAGATAAACGTTGATAGTTGGTTTGTAGATCATCAGTCGAACGTGTCAACTGACGTTGTGCATTCAAAGATGCAATATTACTATTTACGACTAATGCCATTGCTATCATCTCCTAGTTTATAGGTCGTGGTTCTTTGTTGATAACAACGTATGGTGGAACCACTTACAAAAATTTGTCACTTAATAACCAAGCAAGCTAAGTGCCAACTTTAAATGTAATTAAATAAAGTTAAGCCTTTTATCTGTACAAAAGTTTGTTGTGCCGCTTGCAATGCGACCTGTGACTGTTCAAATGTTGAAATTGCCTTAGCAAAATCTAAATCTTCTATATTTGATCTACCCTGCTCTAAATTAAGCAAGGCGTCTTGATGGTTATTGTCTTGATTTTCAATGAGTTTCAGTCTAACTCCAGCTTCAGTTCGCTGAGTAACTGTATGATTTAGAGCGGCATTTATCTGGTCTAGTATCTCACCATATTCAACATTATGTTGAGTTGAGTTTGCTGGTGATTGCCCTGCTTCCACCCATTCAATTGCAGATTTGATTGTGTCAAAAATGCTGATTTCTTCTTCAGCATCCAAAGTAAAGTTGTCACCCGGCAAAGGGTTGCCATTTAACTGAACTTCTACACCATTAAAGGCAACGGTTTGCCCTGGGACATAAGTTGCCGTGCTATAAACTGTCACGCCATTATCATCTGTAACGGTTAAATCAGTAGCTGAAGAGAAGTTAAATGTATAACCAGGAGGGTTTGTTGCCGGGTCATAAGAACCAGGTGTTGCAATGACCGCTTTATTTACCCCAATCCCTGATGTATTGCTGTTATAGGTTGGAGAAAAATCTCCCAAATTGTTTTTTACTTTTTCAAATGCGTAGTCACCAGGGATATTGGTATCTACAAGGATATTTTTTGCCACCTGCAACTGTCTTTGTCCGCTGTCCCCGTTGTAAGATACGGAATTGTCAGGCTGCAATGAAAAAGGCTGAACATCAATTTGAAAGCCAGAAAAGATAAAACCCCCTGTTTCATCTTTAGTATTGGCAATATCTAATAACTGATCTTGGCCATCTTTGATAATGTCAGCCAATGCTTGCAGATCAGAATCAGACAAAGTGCCGTTATTTGCTTGGATAAATGTTGTTTTTAGCTCTTGAAGTATTCTTTCAGCGTTACCAAACGACGTTTCAATTAAACTGTTTCTATTTTCACCAATGGTAATATTACGTTGGTACTTCTCAATGTTTTCTATTTCACTTTTATAGCCAGTCAATGTGCCAAAACTTACCGCATCATCTTTAGCGGTAAGCACTCGCTTACCAGATGAGATATATTTCATTTGGTCATTAACATTGGATTGCTTATCAGTCAGTCTTTGGCTGTTTTGATAATAGAACTGTGCAGTTGAAATTCTCATGGTTTAATCCTCATTAAACCGCGGCTAGCAATGTGTCGAATATTGTATTGGCCACGGAAATGATGCGAGATGACGCTTGATACGCTTGTTGAAATTTCAGCATATTCGCCGCTTCTTCATCTAAATTTACGCCTGACGCTTCTTGTACTCGGTTGTATGCTTGTGTGTGTAATGCTTGAGCAGTTTGCGATACCAATTTAGCTGAGCTCGCCTTAGAGCCGACTTCAGCCGTAGAAATACCAATACTCTGATTAAAAGATTCTTTACCGCCAGAAATAATGCCTTGTTCTTGGGTTAGCGCCATTTTTGTTGCATTGCCGCCATTACCTTGTCCAAAAGCGTCTTTTAAGAAGAACTGCTCTCTCGCTAAACTTCCTTGCCCAGCAGGCTCACCTGAAATTTCAATTTCAAAAGCAGGCGTTGGGCCAGGTGGTAGTGCAATAGTTGCCGAAGAGCCTGCAGCGAAAGTACCTGTCGTGATCACAGGCGCAGGCGGTGGATTTGCACTGTCAAAAACTCGGTAAGTGAAGGTACCGGGAGCACTCTCATACACATCAACGGTTATTTCGCTGTTGGTCGTATTAACATATGTTTGTGCTGCCACTGGATCTAGCACATTGGTAATTTTGAGCTGCCCATCACTAACATTATTTTCAGAGACATGAACACCAACAGGTGTACTTGCAGCGATACCAGCGCCGTCTTGTAAGGTCACATCAATTAATGAAGCACTGTTCTCAGTAGGCCTAACAATAAAACTATCGCCTACGGCTGGAGTACCTGAATCAATATTAAAAGAAAACCCCAAACCCGTGTCATATTCATTTGGTGGCGTTAACGTCAACGTCTGTGATGCTCTTGTATCTAAGTTAGTCATCACATAGTTAGTACCGTCCCATTCGATCTCAAATTCGTCAGTTGGCACTTTAGAGATATCTGTAATTTCAACGCTCGCCTGAACGCTACCAGTATTAGTTGAAGGTGTTAACACACGACCTTGCATTAACTGGTTCGTATTAATATCGGTAAATATATTGAGTCCAGTTTGGCCATTTAAATCTAAACCTTGTGCTTGTGAGCTATTTAAGGTGTCAGATATTGCCATGGCAATGCGGTTAACTTGGCTTCGCAAATCCGCTAAGTGCTCATCACGATATTCAAATTTTGCCTCTAGCTTGCCGCCCACCGTCGCGCCGTTCAAGCCGACATTACCGTTAGCACCCACAAGCTGTAATTGCTTTTGGTTCGGATCCGGATCGCCAGAAGTAACAGCTACGCGCAGTGGGGTAATACCTGCGACCAAGGTATTACCTGAACCAATCATTACAGTCATCACACCATTTTTATCAGTAACGGTATTTACATTGGCATATTCACCAAGTTCCATGATCAATTGATCTCTGCGATCCAACAGATCATTAGCTTGCCCAGTTACCTCAGGGCCGCTTTGTGACAAAATTTGCTCATTAATTTTGGCAATTTCAACTGACATTCTAGAAACTTGAGCGGCTATTTGTTCTATTTCACCGTTGGCAGAGTTTTCAAGTAGATCGAGGTTTTTATTCATTGCTTTGAAATCACCAGCTAAGATTTCTGCTTGGCTTAAAGCAATATTTCTCAATCCAAGATCGCTTGGGTTATCTGAAATGCTATTAATGGCTTGGTAAAATCTATTGAGAGAGTCATTTATCGATTTACCAGAAAAGGTCATGATTTCATTCAACTGATCCAAATCACGATTTAATGAATCGGCATAACCAACTTTGCCAGTATTTACCAGCTGCTCTCTGTAAGAAAACTTATTGAAAATACGAGCAACATCTTGAATATAAGTACCAGAGCCTAGGTATTGATCGCCAAATGCTGTACCAATTGCAGCACCTTGTTCAGCTCGCTGACGGTTAAAACCTTCAGTATTTACATTGGCAATATTATGACCAGTTGTCGCTAACTGTTGTTGAGCGGCAAGTAAACCACTGACTCCAGTTTGATATAAATTCACCGACATATCTGATACTCCTACAAAGACTTAAACTTAGGTAGTAAACCTATTCGTTCAATATGCTGGTTACTTTGCTCAAGGTTCCCATAATTTTCTTTGCGTAATTGGGATCCGTCGCATAACCGGCTTTTTGTAGTCCTTGCAGGAAATGTTCCACATTGCTAGATTTGTCTAGCGCGTCTTTATATCTATCGCTATTTGAAAGGAAATTAATATAGTCGTTAACACTTTCCATCATGTTTTTGTACACGCGGAATGGTTCACGCTTTTTCACCATACTACCTTGTTCATACTCCAGCGTTTCTTTCATTGTTTTGTCGCCGTCCCAACGGCGATCCGCTTTAATATTGAACAAGTTATGTGAGCTTTGTCCGTTTGGCTGCTCAATTATTTTTTGCCCCCAGCCTGTTTCTAAAGCAGCTTGGGCAATCACGACTTGATAAGGTACCTTAAGTTTTTTCTCGACCAATTTAGCCGGTTCAGCAAGTGCTGTGACAAAATCTTTGGGCTCATTAAACTGAACCCTTGCCTCAGTATCACTCTCTCCAAGCTTCATTATAGAAAAGTCAGTATTTTGACGGTACTTAGGCATATTAAATTGGCGAGCTTGCTCACTGTCACCATAAGTTTTTATGGCATTTTCTTTAAATACAGATTTTGGTGTGAAGTTTTCGCTATCACCACCCAATTGGCGAACAATCAATTCTGCCAAGCCTAATGAGCCATTATTAGACAGTTCTAGCGCCATTTGTTGGTCATGCATGTCGCGATAAAACTTTGTTGATTGGCTATTAAAAGGGCTATCTGACTCCAAAACTTCTTGGGCACTACGCATGCTTTTAAGCAACATTTGCATGAAAATAGATTCAAATTGTTTTGCTGCCTGCTGAAGTGCTTGACCTTTTTCAACACTGTTATCGGCTTTAGACTGTAAACGAATGTCGTTTAAGCCATTAACATCGAGAAAGTTTTGTGCGTCGGCGATACGATTACTCACGATAATAGCCTCGAGTTAAATAATCACTAACTCGCCTCGAAGCGCACCTGCTTGCTGCAGCGCTTCAAGAATAGCCATTACATCACCAGGTCCCGCTCCAACATTGTTTATTGCACGAACTAACGCGTCTAATGTTATCCCTGGATTAAAAACAAACATGCGATTGTCGTTTTGATTAACGTCAATAACACTTTGATTTGTCACTACCGTTTCACCTTCAGCAAAAGCGTCAGGTTGAGTCACTTCCGGGTTTTCGTTAATGGTGACGGTAATACCACCATGAGTTACCGCAGCTGGCAACAATCTAACATCAGCGCCGATCACAATAGTGCCAGTTCTTGAATTAACAATCACTTTGGCAGAGGGAGAGTCGGGTTCAAATTCAATATTTTCTAACATTGAAAGAAAGGTAACACGCTGATTTGCATCACGTGGCGCAGAAACTTGCACTGACGTTGCATCAATAGCACGTGCGATAAAAGTATTTGGATCACTTGGATTAGCAAATTCTGTATTGATCGCTTTTTCTAAGTTTTTCGCTGTAGTGAAGTCAGGGTTACGTAAATTAAAGGTAATATGGTCGCCCATCGCAAACGGTGATTTAACTTCACGTTCAACTATCGCGCCATTGGCAATACGACCAACCGTAGGTGTATTGACCACAATTTTAGAGCCGTCTAAACCTTCAGCACCTAAACCACTGACCACTAAGCTACCTTGTGCTACAGCGTAAGCATTGCCATCAATACCCATTAAAATGGTTTGTAATAAAGTACCACCTCGTAAACTTTGAGCGCTGCCCATAGAAGACACGGTAATATCTATCGTTTGTCCCGGTTTAGTAAAAGCTGGAAGTTCAGCATGTACCGCAACAGCGGCAACATTTTTAATTTTTGGTTTTAAATTAGTTGGCATGGTGATACCAAAATTACTCAACATAGTTTTGAAACTTTGCTCAGTAAACGGGCTTTGCTCACCTGTTCCCGGTAAACCAACAACAAGTCCATACCCCACCAATTGGTTGCTGCGAACACCTGCAACATCAGCTAAATCTTTTACCCGTTGCGCATGGCTTACAAACACTAAACTGAGTGTTGATACAAGTGCGATAAGTTTAATTAACAATTTCATTACTGCTTTCCTCACTTGTGCAATTACAATGGCCACCAAGAGCTATTGAAGAATTTAGACAACCAGCCTTGCTCTTGTACATCAGAGAAACTACCCGTACCTGAATATTGAATTCGAGCATTAGCAACTTTTGATGAAATAATGGTATTAGCAGAGGTAATATCTTGCGGTCTAATAATGCCGGTTAAACGAATATATTCGTCACCGTTGTTAAGCGTTAGCCATTTTTCCCCGCGGATCATTAAGTTACCGTTAGGTAAAACACGCAATACATGAACAGATATATTGCCGTTTAAACTATTACTTTGATTTGCTTTAGAGTCGCCTTTAAAGTTTGAATCTTGATCTATACCAAATTGTATAGAATCGCCTTTAAAAGTCGCATTAGCGCCACCTAAACCAACGATGGGGTTCATCGTAGTATCAGCTGACTTTTTAAGTTCAGTTTTGGCATTTTTCTGTGCTTGTGTATTTTCACTGAGAATAACAGAAATAATATCGCCTACACGATGCGCCTTTGAGTCTGAATAAATATTGTTGACGTAGTTGGTTCTAAACAAAGAACCAGTAGGTACCACAGGCTCCTCTTCCATTTCAGGTAGAATTGGTGCAAATTCAGGATCATCAGGTAAAATTTTTGCCTGCTCAACACTGGCACAGCCAGTTAACGTCATCCATGTCGCCAAAAGTAAAGTGACTTTTTTCATGTGACGCCTCCACTTATTAAAGTTGCTGATTGATATAACTAAGCATTTGATCAACAGCTGAAATTACTTTTGAGTTCATTTCATAAACACGTTGGCTTTCAATCAAATTCACAAGTTCTTCGGTCGTGTTAACGTTCGAGGTTTCTAATGCGCCTTGCACTATCATGCCAAAGCCTTCTAACCCTGGAACACCTTCTTGTGGCGCACCGCTTACCGCAGTTTCAACAAACAGGTTTTGACCAATTGGCTCTAAGCCACTTGGATTAACAAAGTTAACGGTATTAATTTGGCCAATAACCGCAGGCTCTGCTTGCCCTTGCAAGCTCACAGAAACTTCACCATCTTGTGAAACATTAATATTTTTTGCATCTGGTGGAATTGTGATTTGAGGTTGAACTAAATAACCAGCCCCTGGAGTAACCATGTTACCTTCTTCGTCCATGGTAAATTGACCATTACGAGTATAAGAAAGTGAACCGTCAGGCATTTGTACTTGGAAAAAACCTTCGCCTTGAATCATCAAATCCAATGCGTTATCGGTATTAAGTAAGTCACCTTGGGTATGAATTTTTTGCGTCGCAACAACTTTGGTACCCGCCCCTAACATCAAACCAGAAGGCATTTCAGTATCTTGTGCCGAACGACCACCCGGTTGATTCACTGTTTGATAAAGTAAGTCTTCAAACACGGCACGACTCTTCTTAAAACCAACTGTGCTGGCGTTGGCTAAATTATTTGAAATTACCGCAATTTCTTTCGTTTGTGCGTCTAATCCCGTTTTACTAATCCATAATGCTGGGTTCATAAATCACCTCAATAATCAGTTAGAAAGCACGCAATAGCGACGCACTTGCAGAATCAATTTCTTCTGCGGTTTTCATTAATTTCAATTGCATTTCAAATTGGCGTTGCAAGGAAATCATTTCTGTCATTTCACCTACAGGGTTAACATTGCTCGATTCCAACATGCCATTTTGTATTACCACACCAATATCAGCCTCTTGGTTACCTGGCAAAGTAGAGCGAAATAAACCATCGTTACCACGTTGCAATGTTGCCACGTCAGGGTTAACTAATTTAATTCGACCAACTTCTTCTTGCACTGCTGCTGGAGCACCAGCCGGTTGAACCATGATAGTGCCGTCATTAGAGATTTTGATGTTGTTAACTGGTAATGGCAGAAATACCGGTCCAGTATCCCCCATCACTAAATCGCCATTTGGTGTTTGCAAATTACCTTCTTCGGTAATCGTTAAATGACCATCACGGGTATATGCTTCTGTGCCATCTTTCGCCTGCACGGCAATCATACCTTGCCCCTGAATAGCGATATCTAGATCGCGACCAGTCGTTAATAAAGCACCACTGTCAAAATTTTGGCCAGGCTTTTCTGTCATCGCAAACACACGTGTAGGCAAGCCTTCACCAAAAGCTTGCATGCTGCGCGCCTGTGCTAAGTCTGCCTTAAACGCTGTGGTCTTAGCATTTGCTAAGTTGTTGGCACTGATGGCTAACGCTTTCATGTTTTGCTTAGCGCCGCTCATTGCGACATAGAGCATTTTGTCCATGATTGCACCCCGTAACATTAATCTTATTGAGATAAATGCAAAGACAATGCCAATAGAGTAGTTAATACGCTGATTTTTAATCTGAGATAACGAGAAGAAGGAAAGTGAATCTTGATGTTATTAATAAAAAAGCCCGTGAACTTGGCACGGGCTTAAACATGATGTTATCAGTTATCGAATCTGTAAGATGGTTTGGTTTAACTGGTTATCTACTTCCAATGAACGCGAGTTCGCTTGGAAGTTACGCTGTGCTGAAATTAAATCAATCAGCTCAGTGGTTAAGTTCACGTTCGACTGCTCAAGCGCAGACGACTGCACGGTACCAAAAGTACCTGTACCTGCCTCACCCGCTAACGCTTCACCTGAACTAATACTTTCTTTCCATGAAGAGTTACCCACTTGTGTTAAACCTTGCTCATTAGCAAAGTTAACCAAAGCGATACGTGATAACGGCTCTGAAGTACCGTTACTGTAGGTTGCACGAATCAAACCGTCGGTATCAATATCAATGCCCGTTAAGCGACCAACCGCTAAACCATTTTGCTCTAATGCGGTTACTTCAAAGTTTGAAGCAAACTGCGTTGGTTCATTTGGATTAGGGCCACCTGTATCTAAATTAAAATCAATGGCAATAGTTTGTAATGGATCTGCGCCATTGGCAAGAATTGTTGAACCAAGTTGTTCAGTAACAATTCCACCTACGCCCGGTGCAGGAATCATACTAATAAAGTCACCGGAAGTGTCAAAGGTTAGCTGCGCTCCACGAATACCACCAGGAGCTAATGGACCAGATGCAGTACCACCTACAGGGTTACCAGCTGCACCAGGGTCAGCAATTGGTACAAGCGTGCCATCAACTGCCGTAAATAGATCCCATTGGTTTGGCGCAGATTTGACAAAATAATAAGTCATTACATGACTGTCACCTAAAGAATCAAATACGGTAACTGAGGTCGAGTGGTTATAAGTTAATGGGTCAGTATGGTCAAAATTACCCGGTGCACCAGTAATTACGGCATCACCTGCGGGTAAATTCATGCGAATATCAACTTCACTGGTTTTTGTCGGCGCACCTGAAGAGGTAGGTATTAAAATAGGTGATGCTGTACTTAAACTGACTGACGCCGAAGAGCCATCAGCATTTACTGGAAAGCCCAGTAAGTGCTCACCTTGCGAATTTACCACAAAGTTACTGTCATTTAATTTAAATTGACCTGCACGTGTATAAGAAGTTTCTAAACTGCCTAATTCAGGCACTGTTGCAAAAAAACCGTTACCAGTAATCGCTAAATCTAGTGCGTTGTTAGTAAACTGAATACTACCTTGCGAAAACTGTTGAGCAACATCCGATGTCAACACACCGTCACCCACTTTAGTTTTACCCGCCGCTAATAGTGATGATGCGTAAACATCAACAAATTCTGCACGCGATTCTTTAAAGCCAACTGTATTTACGTTAGCGATGTTATTTGACGTAACATCCAAATCTTTCTGCGCAGCGTTTAAACCGCTAAGTGCTATATTAAAAGACATAAATCACCTCTTTACTCAATTCTTGTCAGCAACGATTGCTAGGCAATGCCATTAAACTTCTGAAACTTCTTTCACTTCTGATAGCTTCATCGTTGAACCACCATTAAGGTTCAAGAAAATACTGCCACCTGCACCCGATAAAGTTACGCTATCCACTTTTCGGTAGGTCATGGCTTGCAATTCGGCGCCTTGATAAAGCACATTGCCGGTTTTTGCGTCTACTTCAGGCACTAGGCCCTTAATTTTAAACTTGTATATGCCTGTAGGTGCTGGGTTACCATCAGCCATTTGACCGTTCCAAACAAAACCAAATTCGCCTTTGTTAACATCCCCAACAGGAACTGTTTGCACCACTTCACCAGCAGCATTTTGCACAAATATTTTTACGTCTCTAGTTGGTGTATCAGTAACAAGTTTACCTTTGACTTGTTGACCTTCCGCCATACCAAATACTTCATCATCAACTAACACACTACGACCAACCAGTGATGACGCTTGCAATGCTTGCCCAGACGACATTGAAGCTGCAAAACTATCAAAACTCTCATTGAGTTTGGATACGCCATCAGTTGTTGAGAATGCTGTCATTTGTGAGATCATTTCGTTATTTTCAACAGGTTTAGTTGGATCCTGATACGAAAGCTCTTTTGTTAATAACGCAAAAAAATCTTCTTGGGTCAGCATTCCGTTGTCTTCTTTTTTTGCTTTGTAGTCTTCTTGTTGCCAACGCATTGCATCAAGCGCGTTACTACCTTTTACTGTTTCCATATCAGATACCGCCTATCAATTAACGTTGACCTAACATCAAGGTTTTATTCAGCATATTTTTTGCCGACTCAGCCAATTGAATATTGGTTTGATACGAGCGCGATGCTGAAATCATGTTGGTCATTTCTTCTATCACATTAACATTGGGTTTATAGATGTAGCCGTTTTCATCTGCCATAGGATGATTTGGTGAATACTCAACATTTAACGGAGCATCACTTTCAACAATTCCCATAACCTTCACACCGACAGCATCACCATCACTTTGTCCTGCGGCAGCTTTTTGCATCTCTGCGGCAAAAACCGGATGACGTGCGCGATAGGTTGCATCAACACTGCTACTAACACTTTCTGCATTAGCAATGTTACTGGCGGTGGTATTTAATCGAACCGATTGCGCTCTCATTGCCGTAGCAGATACGTCAAATACGTTGAATAAGCTCATTAACCTTGCCCTCCACCAATAGCTTTTTTAAGCGATTTAATTTTACCGTTCATAAACTGAAGACTCGCTTGATAATGCATTGAGTTTTCTAGATACAAGTTTCGTTCCATTTGTACATCAACGGTATTACCATCACCCGTATCTGGTTGATTTGGAACACGATATTCAGTTCCACTGTTCGCCTGTGACTTCACATCAAAGTGTTTTTCATGAGTACGAGACATTGCCGATGTTTGCCTACTTGCCGCTTTGGACATTGCCGCTTGGAAATCTAATCCTTTGGCCTTGTAACCTGGGGTGTCTGCGTTGGCAATATTACTTGCAATGACTTCGGCATTTTGCGCACGAACACGCAAAGTTTGTGGATGAATACCAAATGCTTTTTCGAAACTGATGGCCATAAAAGCTACCTCCAATACTATGAAAGTAGCTATTCAATAATTATGCCAAGGAAAGATTTAACGAGAGGTTATGTTTTTTTTCGGTAAACAATACCAGGATTGCAGCGCAGCATTTCAAAATCTTGGCTCAATCCAGAAAGTGACTCAGAAGCCCCTAAAAATAAGTACCCACCACTATTTAGTACACCATGAATTTGCTTGAGAATTTGCGTTTTTATTTCAGGCGAGAAGTAAATAAGAACATTTCGACAAAACACAATATCAAAACGCCCCATCAAGCTATAACTACCCAACAAATTTAATTGACGAAACGACACCAATTTTTTGACGTGCTCTTTGACTTTCATCATGCCATTGTCGCCATCTTCAAAAAATAGTCGTTTTCGTTCTGCCGATAAGCCGCGAGATAATGCCAATGAATCGTAGTGAGCGTACTTACAGTGTTCCAACATGGTGTTGGAGATGTCAGTACCTATGATTTGCACACCACCGGGTAAGCTACCAGGGTTGAGCTGCTGAAACTCTTGTGAAGACATAGCAATTGAGTACGGCTCTTGTCCCGAAGAGCTTGCCGCAGACCAAATTTTCACAGGCGTGCGTCGCCCTTTAAATTCAGGAAATATTTGTTTTTTTAGCAGCTCAAACGGATATTCATCCCTAAACCACAGGGTCTCATTGGTTGTCATTGCGTCAATTACCGCCGAACGCAACTGTCGCTCTACTGGACTGAGAGTACGAGTAACTAAGTCTCCAATCGAAGATACATCAAATTTAGCCATCAGTGGTGCTAGGCGACTTTTCACTAAATACTGTTTATTGTCACCTAAAACGATACCACATTGTTGCTCTAAAAATTCCCGAAACTGATGATAGCTTTTATCATCTAGCTGTTTTGACACTATTGGTTACCCTGCCTATTTTAATAAGGTTTATTATTCAGCTAACTCTTCTACTTTTAGCCATTTTTTAACTGCGGTTGCCAGTTCGTCAGGATGGAACTTAGGAATAAAGTCTTCTGCGCCAACTTTTTCAACCATGGCATTATTAAAAACACCACTTAATGAAGTATGTAAAATAACAGGCATTTTACGTAATACTTCATTTGCTTTTATCTCTGCCGTTAAGGTATAGCCATCCATTTCTGGCATTTCAATATCTGAAATCAGTAAAGCAACTTTTTCATCTATTGAACTACAGCCTTGGGCGAGTTCTAGCAACTGATTTAAGGCATCTTGACCATTTTTAGCCAATACCATTTTTAGCCCTAGTGGCTCTAGTGCTCTTTTAACTTGGTTACGTGCTACGGTTGAGTCGTCGGCAATCATAATTACGCGGTCGCCAATACTCGCCCCTACTGTATCATCAACAACGTCTTCACTTAATTCGGTTGAAACAGGGTTTATTTCATTGAGAATTTTTTCCACGTCCAAAATAGACACCATTTCATTGTCTATTTCAGTTACCGCCGTCAAATAACTGGATTTTCCAGCACCTTCTGGAGGAGGCATAATATCTTGCCAGCGAATATTGATAATACGTTCAACACCTGCAACTAAAAACCCTTGAACACTGCGGTTATATTCGGCAATGATGACAAAGGCATTATCATCTGGATTGATTTCAGGGCCGCCAGTCGCTTTACTTAGATCAATGACTGAAATGGTTTGCCCCCTGATATGCGCAACACCTTTAACGTATTTGTCTTGTTTAGGTAAACTGGTTAATTTGGGGCAAGGCATTACTTCTCGTACTTTGAAAACGTTTATACCAAACCTTTGGCGCCCAACTAATTTAAACAACAATAACTCTAGTCTGTTTTGTCCAACCAGCTGCGTTCTTTGGTTTACCGAATCTAAAATGCCTGCCATAAAAACCTCTTACTCAATTTCCTGCTCGCTATAACGGCCAACAGGCACATTTCTTGATAGTACCTAATAGAAACGTTTTTTAGTGTATAATTATTGACACATAATTTGATAAATACTTGCCTTTTATTAAGCATAGACGAGTATTTTTATTTCCCTAGTATTAGATTACAAATTTTATGAGCAAATTAAAGATATTTATAACATTTTCTATTTTGCAGCTAGTTTGGTTCACATCGGTAGATGCAAAAACACTAAGCCATGAAGAAATCAAAGCATTTGCAAAGCAATATGTCGAAAATAATTTACCTTCAATTGCTCAAGGTAAACGCATTGTAACACCGGCCGACCTTGACCCTAGAATAACCATCAAACCATGTTCAGAACCGTTGCAGGCGAATATACCTGAAAACTATCGGTCGAGAAATGTAAATGTTAAAATTTTTTGTTCTGGCTCAACCCCTTGGTACATTTATTTACCGGTTAACGTATCAACTGAAATCCCAGTATTGGTAGCACAAACCAAAATAGAAAAAGGCACAGTGTTAGACGAAGAAAACGTAGCAATTGTTTGGAAACCACAACACCAAACACGTGGTGAAGTGATGGAAGATGCCACTTCTGTTTATGGCGCAAAAAGCAAACGCAGCCTAATTGAAGGTACTGTGATTACAAAAAAAATGTTTTGCGTTGTTTGTAAAGGTGATACGGTAACTATATTGGCCAAATCTGACAGTTTAATGATTAAAACTCAAGGCATAGCACAAACTAGCGGCGTAATAGGCCAACAAATTCGTGTTAAAAATAAACGCTCTGGTCGCAGTATAACGGCGAGGGTCAACACTATTAACCAAGTCGCGATTAATCTATAATAAATTTATTAAAGATATAAACGTTTTTGCCGATAACAGGATAGAAACTAATTTTATTTGCCGATAAGGTTTAATTATGGCTATTAATATCAACAACTTGTCAAACACAAATCAAGTTAAGCAAAAGGTTGATCAGCAAAACCAAGTAAAACAACAGGCCTCACAAAGTAATGTTGTTGCTGAACAAGCAAAGACGGCTAGCAAAGATTCAGTCTCGATCACTCCTCAGGCAAAACAACTTGGCGAATTACAGAAAAAAGCACAAGATGCACCTGTAGTGAATCAAAAACGAGTGGAGCAATTGAAAAAAGCGATTATGTCTGGCGAATACAAAGTCGACGCAGATAAGCTTGCAGCTAGCATCGCTAAATTTGAGTTTGATTTTACTAAGGCTTAGCTTTTAAGAGAGCAAATGTGACAGCGCAGACTGATTTTCAAACATTGTTAAATAATCAACTAGGGCAATTAACTGCTCTAGAACACTTAATTGATGAAGAAAAAGCTGTTCTGCAAAAAAACAGCCCTGACGCATTAGTAGACATTAGCGAAAAGAAAAATCAGTTACTTGTAGATATTCAAGAGTTAGATCAGCATTTTCGCCAAAGCCCAGAGTTTACCGCTGCTAAAAAAGCGGGTCAGTTTGCTGACACTTTGACGGCAATTGAACAAACGCTTCTGCGTTGCAAAGAAAAAAACCATGTTAATGGTATGGTCATTCAACAATCTCAACTAGCTGTTGAGCGAATGAAAACTGAATTACTACAGCAACGTAATAAGTCGTCAGTTACCTATGACAGTAAAGGTAAAACCTCGGGTGGCTTAAGCAGTTTAGGTATTAAGGCCTAAATGCTACAACAAATGATTAAATAAAAACGCCGCTAAAGTTAGCGGCGTTTTTATTTAATAATACTTAACATCTTTAATTTGCTTTTGCCTACTTCGCGTTTGGTATATCTGCCAAACGTCTTTAAAGTCTAACTCAAGCTCGGTGGTATATGTATCTCCAACAGGATAACTTTTTACTACTTTAGCACCTCGAATTAAGCCTTGAACTGAAGCACTCAACACTTGATCATCTAAGATCATATTGCGCATGGTAAGTTCACCTTGCACTTGTTGACCATAAACTTGTTCTGCTAATTCTGCATATGCAGCAATTTTTGACGCTTTAATTGCCATTAACATTTTCTGTGTTTTATTTTCTGACTTTTGCAAACTGATCGGCGCTTGACCAATTGCCGTTAACACAGGAAATGAGTCTGGCTTTACGGTTTCCCATTGCACATGTTTGTCGTACATTGACGAACACCCAGCTAGCGACAGGGTAACTGACAGGGTAATGGCTGAGGCAAATGTTTTTAATTTCATGGTTATCCCCTACTGCTGGATCTCAACCGCTCTTTCATCGCTCATCAGGGCCTGGTTATCTCTAATGATCATGCCATCTTTCATTCGAACATTTTCACGACTTTCCAACTCAGTGCCTAATACCCACTCAGGAATGAACGATTGCGCAGTTGCAACTACCACACGCGATTGCATACCAATCATTCGTGCATTTACCATGACACCGCCGTCTTGCTTCATCATGGTGCCTGACACTACGTAGTCAATTATCTGACGTTCAGGTAACTCTTTCCAATCACGACTGAAAACATAATCACCTTCTTTTGTGACACGAATATGCCCTGTTGTTTTATAGTCGACAACTATTAAGCCATGACGTTGTAATTCATGAACAAAGCTCTCAGATAGCTGATTACCCAACCAATTAGTTGACTCTAGACTCTCTAGATCAACAAATGATGCTACCGCAACGGGTGTTTTAGGCGTTACAAAAGAGCTGCTCTCAAGCATTTGAAACGCAAGTCCTTTGACTACATCATTAATGGCGTGCCTAGGTAGAGCCATTGCATCTATTCTATCTTTTACTTTGTGTGATGCTCGATAAAAGTCGTCTTCTTCAACAGAATTCATACTGCAAGACATCACGCTGGGGATTAACATTAACATTAACCACTTTTTCATTGAGCTACCCTCAAAAACCACTCATTATGTTATCGTGTATTCCAAGCATTATTTACGCCAACTTTTTTAGCCAGATGAACATTTATTCAACTAGGCACATTTAATGCATTAGCCATACCAGAGGCTGGGTTAGCAAAAAATTTGACACAGCAATCAACGAATAAACCAGAACACTGATATTAAGTTACTTGTATCAAGGTATAGATGAACAATGCGGTATTTACTTAGTTTACTTTTAATTTGTTGGCAAACAGCAGCTACAGCTCAGTGGTATGAAACACAGGGCCATGCTTATGTAACTCAAGGCAATAAAGAAAACGCCCGAAGCTTAGCTATTGAGAATGCGCTTAAAAAGGCATTGTTAGTTGCAGGTGCATCTGTGTCGAGTGTTCAACAGGTAGTAAATGGCTTATTAACTCAAGATGAAGTGAATATACGAGCGACTGGGAATGTAAACGCTTTTGAAATTGTTAATGAGACCTACCAAGGCAATATGTTATCGGTAACCGTTAGAGCCGATATTATTCCGCAGTCTAGGCAATGTTTTTCCGCTGATTACCGTAAATCACTACTGCTGACAAAAAGTCATTTATCACATCGAGAGCAAGCTAATATAGGTAGCATCTATAAAATAGACAGCGCGTTAATCAAACGCCTTGCTAACAAAATTCAACAACAAGGCTCCTATTTAGCGCCAAAACTTTCGGTAAAATCAAGCAATGAGTTTTCTCGCTATAACAACAGTTTAGATATAGAAAAAATTAAACATATTTCAATGTCTCTCGGCGATATGACTGACAGTCAGTACGTTATGTTTTCAGAGATAGATGACGTGTCTTTTGCACTTGAGCCAAATAATGGTTGGCAGTTTTGGCAAGAAGATGAGTTTGAACGCCACTTTAAACTAAACGTGCATATTTATAATGCCAATAATGGCGAACTGGTTTTTCAGAAACAATATCAAAACTCAGCGCCTTGGACATTTACTAAACGAGCAAGAGTCGACGTTAATTCAAACACCTTTTGGCAAAGCCAATATGGGGCGGTATTAGATCAAACCATTAACCAGGTGATTACAGATATTGACGATAATATGATGTGCCAGCCAACACGCGCTAAAATTGTTGATGTGCAGGGTAACCAAATTCGATTTAACTTAGGTGAACGCCACGGTGTGAAACTGGGTGACAAATTTTCACTGCTACATGTGAAAAACTTTACTTCAGATAAAGGTAAATCATATGCCGGCTTTAACGTAAGTCCATTCAACGTGAAAGTGGTGCAAGTATCAAATGCTAGTGCCGTTGCGCAAACTGAAGATGGCAAGATATTAGATAGTATTCAACTAGATGACTTAGTAGTACGTCACTAATCGCTGTTGATTTTTACTCACTTCCATGGTTTATTACAGATGGATATTTTAGCGTCCTCATAGTTTAACCGGATAAAACTGCGGCCTCCTAAGCCGCTGCTCCAGGTTCGAGTCCTGGTGGGGACGCCACATCTAATTTCAACGTTATGCCAACAGCTTGTTGTGATTTTTAACGCCTTCTTAAATCAACAAAGTTTCCCTGGCGATCAAATGAAAGAATTGCCGTCAAGTATTGTAAATGCTGACGATCAACCTTGTGTAACATGTCACTGTCAGCAAACATCGTTTTTAATTCGATATAATTAAACCGTGTTAGAAACAGCTTAGTGACCTCGGCTTGTGATAGCGGTTGGTCTTTCATATAAATTGAAATATTTCGACGATTTTTTTCATCATATCCGATAGCTAAGCGATAACGACTTTGGGCAGTCTTGTTTTTGTTTTGAATAAAAGAATATATTTCTTCATCCGAATTGGTCGCGACAAATAATGAATAAAGCTCGGCAAAGCCTTCATCAACCAGTGCTGAATAGTATGTATTTTGATCGTCTAAATCGTACTTGAAATAGGCTTCTGGATAGCTTATTTGCGGGAGCTGTTCTTCTTGAATAGGTGTGAATATTTCAGAAATTGAGCGTTTACCTTTGGCCACCTCAACTATGGCGGCTAACGACAGTTTACCGTCGCCTTGTAAACCAAAAGTGATAAACGTTAAACCAAGTAGAAACAAACAACTTACCGACAGCAATATTTTATTATTCATTAAAACAGCCTAATGATCTTCCCTATTCACCTACGACACAGTAGTTCTTTTTTTAACCAATTACAACTATCAAGCGTAATAATACCATTTAGCATAAATACTATTAAACCAATGATGATTATGAGTTAGTACCATTCAATAGGTATTATTCTTAGTATTTTGAATAAGCTGAAAGCAAAAAACTCGCCGTAGCGAGTTTTTTAATAAGACTAGTAAGCTAGCTTGTCGATTCTGTTGTCACTTCCATGTCGTCGGCCACTGACGTGTTGCTCATTAATGCTGACAAAGCAAGAATAAGAACAGCAAAAATTACCGTTGTCAGTTTGATCCCTTTTGATGACGACTTGTTCATTATTAGGTCCTAAGCAAATTTATTTTTATTGTCAAGCTTAACGCCGAATAACGTTATATGATAACAATTGCAAATTCAATCGTTTAAAGCACAAAAATGTGAAATATTTTTGACAATAAACAAATTTACTTAAATTCATTAAAAAGCCTGTATGTTTAGTCAGTTTTTTCTGAGGTTTTATTGCATATGCGACAAGGCTTTTATCCAAGTCAACAAAAGTATAATAAATCCAACAATAACATTTGCAGTCGCTCACTTAGTGCGTAAAAATAAGCCCCTTAAAACACCCTCAAAATAAATAACTAATTAATTCAGTTGGAGCAATTATGCCGTCGCGTAAAGAACTCGCCAATGCAATCCGTGCTTTGAGTATGGATGCTGTTCAAAAAGCTAACTCTGGTCACCCAGGTGCCCCAATGGGTATGGCTGATATCGCCGAAGTCCTATGGAGAGACTTTTTAAAGCACAACCCTAACAATCCAAATTGGGCAGATCGCGATCGCTTTATTTTGTCAAATGGCCACGGTTCAATGTTGATCTATTCTTTATTGCATTTATCTGGCTATGACTTACCGATTGAAGAAATCAAAAACTTTAGACAACTGCATTCTAAAACACCAGGTCACCCAGAATATGGCTATACACCAGGTGTTGAGACAACCACAGGCCCATTAGGCGCAGGTATTTCAAATGCGGTTGGTATGGCTATCGCTGAAAAAACACTTGCAGCACAGTTCAACCGTGAAGGTCACGACTTAGTTGATCACTTTACATACTGCTTCCTAGGCGATGGCTGTTTAATGGAAGGTATTTCTCACGAAGCTTGCTCATTAGCTGGGACATTAGGCCTAGGTAAATTAATTGCGTTTTGGGATGACAACGGTATTTCAATCGACGGCCACGTTGAAGGCTGGTTCTCTGACGACACACCAAAACGCTTTGAATCATATGGCTGGCATGTTATCGCTGACGTTGACGGACATGATCCTGAAGCAGTTGCAAATGCGATTAAAGAAGCACAGTCAGTAACAGACAAACCAAGTATGATTTGTTGTAAAACTATCATTGGTTTTGGTTCTCCAAATAAATCAGGTTCACATGACTGTCACGGTGCTCCATTAGGCGATGAAGAAATTGCCGCAGCGCGTGAATTTTTAAACTGGCCACATGCGCCATTTGAAGTACCTGCTGATGTATACGCTCAGTGGGACAATAAAGAAAATGGTACCGCACTAGAAAACAATTGGAACGACAAGTTTGCCGCTTATCAAAGTGCTCACCCTGAATTAGCAGCAGAATTTGAGCGTCGTGTGATCAAAGGTGAACTTCCAGCAGAATTCGAAGCAAAGGCGAATGCTTTTATTCAAGAGTGTCAGGCAAAATCTGAAAACATTGCCTCACGTAAAGCATCACAAAACGCAATTGAAGCTTTTGGCGCTATTTTACCTGAATTAATGGGTGGTTCAGCTGACTTAGCAGGCTCAAACTTAACGCTATGGTCTGGCTCTAAAGGTATTCAAGATGATGCCGCTGGTAACTATATTTTCTACGGCGTACGTGAATTTGGTATGTCAGGCATTATGAATGGTATTTCATTGCACGGTGGATTCATTAACTACGGCGCAACTTTCATGATGTTTATGGAATACGCCAGAAATGCGGTTCGTATGTCTGCTTTAATGGGCATTCAAAACATCTTCGTTTATACGCATGACTCAATTGGTCAAGGTGAAGATGGTCCAACACATCAACCTATCGAACAATTAACTAACTTACGTACAACACCAAATATGGTGACATGGCGCCCAGCCGATGCCACTGAATCGGCAGTTGCTTGGAAAAACGCAGTACAACGTCAAAATGCACCAACTTCATTGGTATTTTCTCGTCAAGGCTTACCTGCTCTTGCGCGCAATGATGAACAAGTTGCACAAATCGCTAAAGGTGGTTACATCTTAAAAGATAGCGTTGGCACACCTGAGGTCATTTTAATTGCAACAGGTTCAGAAGTCTCACTTGCACTTAAAGCCGCTGAGCAATTAGGTGATTCGGTACGTGTAGTTTCTATGCCGTCAACAAACATTTTTGATGCACAAGACGCTCAATACAAAGAATCAGTTTTACCAAGTACTGTGACTAAACGTGTGGCAATTGAAGCCGCTCATACAGATTTTTGGTACAAGTACGTTGGTTTTGCCGGTAAAGTAGTTGGCATGCAAACCTTTGGTGAATCAGCACCAGGTGGCGTGTTAATGGAGCACTTTGGTTTTACCGTTGACAACGTGGTTGCAACCGTCAAAGGCTTGTAATCTTTTTGCGCCACAGTTAATGTGGCGCTTTATTCTATCCGCACCTTAAAAATTATGCCCAAAAGAATAGCAATCAATGGTTTCGGCCGTATCGGTAGAAGTGTTGCGCGTGCGCTATTTGAAAACAATCACAGGCAAGATCTGCAACTCGTCGCAATTAACGAACTTGCTGATCCCGAAGGTATTGCACACTTACTAAAGTATGACAGCACACATGGACGCTTTGCCTTTGCCGTTACCAGAGAAAACAATCGGTTGAACATTGCCGGTGATGATATTCAACTAATGCATCACCAAGCGATCGAAGACATTGATTGGCAAGCACTTGATGTCGATGTTGTACTCGATTGTACAGGCGTGTTTGCAAACAAAGCCGACGGTGAACTGCATTTAAAACAAGGCGCCAAAAAAGTACTTTATTCACACCCGGGTTCACACGACCTTGATGCCACTATTATTTATGGTATCAATGAAAAAAGTCTAAGCAGCAATGACAACATTGTGAGTAACGGTTCTTGCACAACTAATTGTATTGTGCCGGTGATCAAAGTCATCGACGAAGTATTTGGTGTAGAAAGTGGCACTATTACCACCATTCATTCATCAATGCATGATCAACAAGTGATTGATGCCTACCACCCAGACCTTCGAAGAACACGAGCAGCTAGCCAGTCAATTATTCCAGTTGATACTAAATTAGCTGCAGGTATTGAGCGTATATTGCCGCAATTTGCCGGTCGATTTGAAGCCATTGCCGTTCGAGTACCTACGATAAATGTTACGGCGATGGACTTGAGTGTTACGGTTTCTACCGACGTGACCATTGCCGATATTAACCAAGCCATTAAAAAAGCACAAAATAACGGCTTGCAAGGGATCCTTGGCTACACTGAAGAGCCTTTAGTCTCGATAGATTTTAATCATGATCCACATTCAGCCATTGTTGATGGCAACCAAACTCGCGTCAGTCACAAACGACTGGTCAAAATGTTAGTTTGGTGTGATAACGAATGGGGATTTGCCAATAGAATGTTAGACACTGCCAAAGTTATGGCAAATTTAAGCTAATCAACACAGGAACAATACTATGTCTGTAATTAAAATGACGGATTTAGACTTAGCAGGTAAGCGCGTATTAATTCGCGAAGATTTAAACGTACCTGTTGCTGACGGTAAAGTAACATCAGACGCACGCTTAAAAGCTGCACTACCAACAATCAAACACGCTTTAGCATCAGGTGCTAAAGTGATGGTGATGTCTCATTTGGGACGCCCCACAGAAGGCGAATACAACCCTGAATTTTCCATGCAACCCGTTGCTGACTATTTAGATGAAGCATTGGATGCGCCGGTTCGTTTAGTTAAAGACTACCTAGACGGTGTTGAACTTGCAAACGGCGAATTAGTGATTTTTGAAAATGTACGTTTTAATGTGGGTGAAAAGAAAAACAATGACGAGCTAGCACAACAACTTGCCGCTCTTTGTGACGTATATGTTATGGACGCTTTTGGCACCGCTCACCGCGCTCAAGCAAGTACACACGGCGTGGCAAAATTTGCTCCTACCGCTTGTGCAGGCCCGCTGTTAGTGGGTGAATTAGATGCCCTTTCAAAAGCACTAGACAATCCTGCTCGCCCATTAGTTGCGATTGTTGGCGGCTCAAAAGTATCAACTAAGTTAACCGTACTTGATTCACTATCAAAAATTGTTGATCAGTTAGTTGTCGGTGGAGGGATTGCCAATACCTTTATTGCGGCTGAAGGTCATAATGTTGGCAAATCGTTATTTGAAGCAGACTTAATTGATGAAGCCAAACGATTAACCGCTGACGCCAAAGCTAACAATGGTGATATTCCTGTACCAACTGATGTTGTTGTTGGTAAGGAATTTTCTCCAACGGCAGAAGCGACTTTAAAATCAGTAAATGAAGTTGCTGATGACGAGATGATTTTTGATATTGGCCCAGACTCAGCTCAAGCTCTTGCTGAAATTCTAGCCAACGCTGGTACTATTGTATGGAACGGCCCAGTTGGTGTATTTGAATTTGACCAATTTGCCAAAGGCACTGAAATTATTGCTAACGCCATTGCACAATCAAGCGCATTTTCCATCGCTGGTGGCGGTGATACGTTAGCGGCAGTAGATAAATATAATATCGCTGATAAAGTCTCTTATATTTCTACTGGTGGTGGCGCATTCCTTGAGTTCCTCGAAGGTAAAAAATTGCCAGCCGTGGCAATTTTAGAAGAGCGAGCAGCGCAAGCTTAATACCAATAAAAACCTCAGACTAAGCGCTGAGGTTTTTTTTAAAAAAACTTAAAATAATTTTTGTTGTAAACTTCCAAAATCTAGCCACTATTTTTTCCTTAAAACCTCATTAACACCCTTACTATTTTCGTAATTCTTACACAAAACAGAACATTTCTAGCAAAAAAGCTCAAATATCAAAATTGCATGCGATTTCACCCTGATGCAAACCATGAAAACTTTCTGATACAATTACAAAATGAAACATAATGCTTTCGGTTTGAAAGTATTAATATTGTATTAACCCATAAACGTAACGTGTTTAGGAGTGATTCATGGCCTTAGTTTCCATGCGCCAAATGTTAGACCATGCAGCTGAGAATGATTATGGTATTCCAGCCTTTAATGTAAACAACTTAGAGCAAGTTCGCGCTATCATGATGGCAGCAGATGCAACCGATAGCCCGGTTATTTTGCAAGCGTCAGCAGGTGCAAGAAAGTACGCAGGTGCGCCATTTTTACGCCACCTAATTTTGGCTGCTATTGAGGAATTCCCTCATATTCCTGTAGCTATGCACCAAGATCACGGTACGTCTCCAGCAGTATGTCAACGTTCAATTCAACTAGGCTTCTCGTCAGTGATGATGGACGGCTCTTTGATGGAAGATGGCAAAACGCCATCAAGCTATGAATACAATGTAGATGTTACGCGCAGAACAGTTGAAATGGCACATGCTTGTGGTGTTTCAGTTGAAGGTGAATTAGGTTGCTTAGGCTCACTTGAAACAGGTGAAGCTGGTGAAGAAGATGGTGTTGGCGCTGTGGGCAAACTAACCATGGACCAAATGCTGACTGATCCAGAAGAAGCGGCTGACTTTGTTAAAAAGACACAAGTAGATGCCTTGGCTATCGCTTGTGGTACTTCACACGGCGCTTACAAATTTACTCGTCCACCAACAGGTGACATTTTAGCGATTGACCGTATCAAAGCCATTCATCAACGTATTCCTAATACACACTTAGTTATGCACGGTTCGTCATCAGTTCCTCAAGACTGGTTAGCTATCATCAACGAGTTTGGTGGTAATATCCCTGAAACTTATGGTGTGCCGGTAGAGCAAATTCAAGAAGGTATTAAAAACGGTGTACGTAAAGTTAATATTGACACCGACTTACGTTTAGCTTCAACAGGTGCTATTCGTCGCTTTATGGCTAACAATCAAAGTGAGTTTGATCCGCGTAAATATTTAGCAGAATCAACTAAAGCCATGGCAGACATTTGTAAAGCACGATATGAGGCGTTCAATACCGCTGGCAACGCGTCTAAAATCAAGCCTATTTCATTAGACGGAATGTATGAGCGCTACTTAACAGGTGAACTAAACGCCTTAATTAAGTAACATGACAACACCATTAACCTAGTTATGGCGCAAACATAGGTCGATAAAACCTAAGTAAAAATGTCATAACTAAGGTATTGCTAAGTTCCCGCCAAAGCCCATTTATTTTTGCTTAAAGCAAATTTAAATGGGCTTACTTTATTAAATTGATTATAATTCCGGCCGATTACCTTAAAAACAAAAACCAGGGAGACAGTTATGGATAAAGCCATACAGTGGATTTCAGACAATCAAGAATTGTTACTTAGTTATCTAATTAACATTGTTATCGCATTACTGATATTTGTTATTGGTAAATGGGTTGCAAAGTTGATCACTGGCGCACTAAGAAAAGTCCTTAAACATAAAAACGTCGACAATACTGTAAGTAGCTTCATTTGCAGCTTAACTTATGGTTTATTAGTACTAATTGCTTTTATTGCGGCAATTTCACACTTAGGTTTTAATACCACGTCTCTTGTTGCCATTGTTGGTGCTGCAGGTCTAGCTATTGGCTTAGCGTTACAAGGCTCATTGTCTAACTTTGCATCTGGTATTTTGTTAATAACGTTTAAACCATTTAAAGCGGGTGACTTTGTTGAAGTTGCTGGCAAGTCAGGCATTGTTGAAGAGGTTCACGTTTTCTCTACAAAACTACGCACGCCTGACAACAAAACAATTATCGTCCCTAACGGCGCTATTACTGGCAGTTCAATTACTAACTTTTCGACTAAAGATACACGTCGCATTGATTTAGTTATCGGCGTAAGCTACGACGCTAATCTTGCAGAAACAAAAGAAGTATTAACTCGCGTCATTAATAACGAAGAACGAATTTTAAAAGAACCAGCGCCAACAATTGGTGTACTTGAGCTTGCAGATAGCTCAGTTAATTTTGCCGTTCGCCCTTGGGTGAAAAGCAGTGATTACTGGCCAGTATATTTCGACCTATTACAAACCATTAAAGAAGAGTTAGACAATGCAGGAATAGAAATTCCATTCCCTCAAATGTCTGTTCATATCAACCAAGAGAATACCGATGAATCATAAACTAGCAATAGCAGCAATCTGTTGCGCTCCTCTACTTGTTCAAGCTGAAGAAAAGAAAGCTGAGGAATCTCCATTTAAAGCATCTGCTGAATTTGGTGCCCTGTTTAAAACAGGTGATACCAAAAGTGGTGACCTTAAAGTAGGTTTAGATTTTGGCTATGAAGAAGGACAGTGGCGCAGCACATTAGATTTCGACGTGCTAGTTCGAAAAACAGAAAAGGAAGTCGCGCAAGATGATGGCACGACTTCAGATGAATTTGAAACAACAGATCAAAAATGGACAATTGTTTCACAAACTAACTACACCATTGAGCCAAAAGGCAAAAACTATGTTTATGCTAATGCCTCGTATGAAGAAAACCGCTTTAGCAGCTTTGATAGCCAAAGCTCAATTTCAAGTGGTTGGGGTCGTCGCTGGTTTGAAAATGAAACAACAACGCTAGACGCAGATATTGGTCCTGGTTACAAGCGTGAAGTGTTAAAGGAAGCTGACGAAAACGGTGAAACAACACAAGATGCTTTCATTGTTCAAGCGCAAGCTTTATACAAACACAAAATCAATGAACATGTTGAATTTAAGCAGCTAGTTGTCGCTAAGTATGCACCAAAAGAAGGTGAGAACAGTACTTACAAAGCTGAAACGTCAATCACTACTAAACTGATTGAAACGTTACAACTTAAATTCAGCTTTAAAGTTGATCACAACACAGATGTTGATGTTGGCAAAGAAAAAACCAACACGCAAACAGCTGTAACGCTAGTGTATAGTTTCTAAAAATTTATTAGATTAAGTAAAAGGCCAGCATCAATGCTGGCCTTTTTATTTCAATCGCTGTTCAAGCCATTGTGCACACGCACTGGGACTTTCAAGCGGTAACATATGGCCGGTATTTGGCAATACGGTTAACTTAGCAAGCGAATCAGTTTGCACATAATTGTTTAGTGCTGACAAAGACACTAAGGCATCTGACTCCCCCGCACAAAAATGCTTGTTTATCGCTAGATTTGGTAAACCTGTAAATAAGTTTTCTCTTAACGTGGTCGCTTTTAACTGCTGTGTTAATACCTCACCACCTAGGTCCGCATCCATTTGCTTAATAAGTGAAATAATGCCTTGGTTTAGATGATGGCTTGGATCTAACAGATTAAGTACCCTTTTTTGCGGAATACCTTTGTAGCCGTGTGTTTTAAGCCAATTGATCGTTCGAGTGCGTTCTTTTACTTCCGCCTCTGGCAAAGCGCATGGCATATTGGCCATGACAAATAAATTTAACACACGCTCTGGGTAGCGCATTGCTAGCGCTGTTGCTAAATAACCGCCCAACGAAAAACCTACTAAGTTGATTGGCGTATTAGGTAACTGCAAAACAACTTCATCCACAATAGCTTCGATAGAATTGAGCATTGGAATAGACAAAAACGTTGCATCAATGTCGACGGTTAAACTCGATAACATGGGCTGCCACATACGTTCATCACACATGGTGCCAGGCAAAAAATAAACAGGAGTCATTGATTTGTCTTCTCTTTATACCAAATTAATTAAATATTTGATCAACTTAGAACATCATCACTAAATCAACACAATAGCCAACCAGCTAACATGTATTAAAGTACCACATGCTGGCGACACCGAAAACAACTGTAACCAATTGATACACGACTAACATTTACCTTATTGTCGCTTAGGAGTATGATTCTTTATATTTGCTGAAAAACAGCGTTTTTATTCGCCGAGCCTTTGTCGCTAAATTTAGCCGCTAAACATGTGATCTAGGCCGTGATTTTTTAATCGCCAGGGTTAGTAAGGAAACGCACTAGCCTCCCGATATTGGAAAGGTGAACATGTTAACCGATACATTCGGTCGTAGATTTTATTATTTACGGCTATCAATTACTGACGTGTGCAATTTTCGTTGCAATTACTGTCTGCCTGATGGATATCAGTGCGATCATGATCGCAACTTTTTGTCATTAGACGAAATTAAGCGTATTGCAGCTGGTTTTGCAGGACTAGGCACTGAAAAAATTAGAATAACCGGTGGGGAACCCTCACTGCGAAAAGACCTGCCAGAAATTATCCACGCATGTAAAAATACACAAGGAATTAAACAAGTCGCGATAACCACTAATGGTTATAAACTCAGTTCGCAGATTTCAGATTGGCTTGATGCTGGCCTTGATGCTCTCAATGTCAGTATCGACAGTTTAGATGCTAGGCAATTTCATACCATTACAGGCCATAACAAATTAGATGAAATCCTTGCTGGCATTGATAAGGCACGCTCGCTAGGTTTTGAAAATATAAAAATCAATAGTGTGTTGTTAAAAGGCTTTAACGGCAATGCCTTACAAAGCTTTTTAGATTTTATCAAAACAACCCCCATTACTTTACGTTTCATTGAGTTAATGCAAACAGGCGATAACGCGACTTTTTTTGAAGAACAGCACGTACGAGGCAGTGATATTAAGAGTCAATTATTATCGTCTGGATGGTTGCCATTACTTCGAGATAAAACGTCAGGCCCAGCTCAAGAATTTTATCACCCAAGTTATGCGGGAAAGATAGGGTTAATAATGCCCTACAGCAAAGATTTTTGTGCTAGTTGCAACCGACTAAGAGTAAGTGCGTTAGGCAAATTACATTTGTGTTTATTTACCGAACAAGGGCTTTCTATTCGTCATCATTTACATTGCGACGATCCCAGAGAATTACAGCAAGCTATTGTAGCTTTATTGAGTGATAAAAAAGCCAGCCATTTTTTGCAAGATAAGCTCACCGGTGCTACACGAAACCTTGCTATGTTAGGAGGTTAATTAAGTGAATAGTCACTTAACTTGCCTAGGTGTTGTGCTCGCAGGAGGAAATTCAACACGCATGGGGCAAGACAAAGCAAGTCTTACCTTTGCAAACAATAGCTTGTTAGCACATACCAAAGCAATCATGCATCACGCAGGCATTAAAGAAACCGTGGTCAGTGGCAATAATTACCAAGTTGCTGATTTATATCCTAACCAAGGGCCTGTATCGGGCATCTTATCGGTTATTGCGCAATATCGTCCGCAATCGCTGATAATTCTACCGGTAGATATGCCACTGATAACAAGTGACCTGATAAAACAGTTGATCATGCACGGGCAGCTTAAACAACAGGCAACTTTTTATCAAGGCAACCGTTTACCGCTATTTTTACCAATTAACGGTTTTACCGAATTGGCCATGAACAAAGTAAAGCAACAAATGTCGCTCAACAGCAATTCGCAACAAACCAAAGGGCCTTCAATTCAAGACTTTCTTGAAAACGTACCGCAACAAGCACTAAAAATAAGTGACGAGCGCCTTTTAATAAATACTAATACCCCAAATCAATTGCAACTTGCCCTGCAACAATACAGCAAGAGAAATAAACATGAGCAGTTTAAAGCCAACAGATAACTTATTAACACCACTAAACATTGCCATTTTAACGGTGTCAGATACACGTGACGAAACAACTGACACCTCAGGACACACATTGGTAGAGCGCGCCACAAGTGCGGGACATAACGTAGTCGCTAAAAACATAGTGAAAGACGATATTTATCAGTTACGTGCTATCGTGTCGCAGTGGGTTGCTGACAATAATATCCAGGTTATCATTTCTACTGGCGGTACCGGCTTTACTGTCAGAGATAATACTCCAGAAGCAATTACACCACTTTTTGATCGTCAAATTGAAGGATTTGGAGAGCTATTTCGTGCCATCTCTTATCAAGAAATTGGCACTTCTACTGTGCAATCAAGAGCGTTTGGCGGCATGGCAAACAACACGGTCATATTTTGCGTACCTGGTTCCACAAATGCATGTAAAACGGCGTGGGACAAGATTATAGCTGAGCAGCTAGACTCCGCACATAAACCTTGTAACTTTGTGCCACATTTAAATATCGAGAAGTAAGTTTATGACTGATAAAAATGTTCAACTTAGCCATATCAATGCACAAGGTGACGCAAATATGGTTGATGTCACAGACAAGCAAATGACGTCGCGCACAGCAACAGCCGAAGGCTATATAAAAATGACTGCTGAAACCATGTCATTGATCCAGTCAGGTGACAACAAAAAAGGTGACGTGCTATCCGTCGCCCGTATCGCTGGCATTCAAGCGGCAAAAAAATGCAGTGATCTGATCCCACTATGCCACCCGTTAATGTTGACTAAGGTCGGCGTAAATTTTGAATTAGATACCATAAACAATCATATTCGTGTTGAATCTCTTTGCAAACTCACCGGACAAACCGGCGTAGAAATGGAAGCCTTAACTGCCGTATCTGTCGCTTGTTTAACTTTGTTTGATATGTGTAAAGCTGCTGATCCTGGTATGGAAATATTTGGCATCAAAGTCTTAAGCAAACAAGGTGGTAAAACAGGCCACTGGCAATCAGCAACGGAAAACTAATATGATCAACGTATTATTTTTTGCTTCACTTCGTGAACAACTAGGCAGTGAAAAGCTTGAACTTTCATCAGATGGTATTACCGATGTACAAAGTTTGCTAAGTGCACTTACTAAACTGCACCCTAACTACAACAATGCCTTTAATCAATCGATATTAGTGGCGGTAAACCAAGAAATGTCGACACGCGAACAAACGCTAAAACCTGGTGATGAAGTTGCCTTTTTCCCACCAGTAACCGGTGGATAACAATGACAAATGACAACATTGTGATAAAAGTGCAACAACAAGACTTTGATTTGGGCGCAGAAATGAATAAACTTCACCAAAACAATGTTGACGACGGAGCAACTGCAACATTTTGTGGGCGCGTGCGAAACAATAATCTAGAGCAAGATGTCATAGGCTTGTATTTAGAGCATTATCCACAAATGACCGAAAAACAGCTGTTGCAAATAGCCCAACAAGCAAAAAGCAAATGGCATTTAGGACGAGTTTGTATTATTCACCGTATTGGCATGTTAAATGTGGGTGAACAAATAGTGTTTGTTGGCGTCACCAGTAAACATCGTCAAAGCGCCTTTATGGCGTGTGAATTTATCATGGACTTTTTGAAAGTTAAGGCAACATTTTGGAAAAAAGAAGTGCATGCCAATGGGCAAAAACTTTGGCTAGATGCAAAACAATCGGATCAAAACAAAGCAAATAGCTGGTAAAAATTTCATGTTATCAACGCAAGAAAAACTAAGATATAGCCGCCAAATCATGTTAAACAAGGTGGGTGAACAAGGGCAGTTAAAGTTACGTAATGCCACAGTACTGATCGTTGGCATGGGCGGACTGGGCAATCCAGTTGCTCTATATTTAGCGGCCGCTGGGGTTGGTAAGTTACTGATCGCTGATGGTGACGAGGTAGATATTACGAATCTACAACGTCAAGTCCTGTTTAGTCAACAAGATGTAAAGCTCAATAAAGCTGATACAGCTAGCGAAAAACTGCAGTTAAATAACCCAGACGTCGACATTGAAGTGATTGATGAAATGCTCGATGAAGAGCTTGCTGATTATTATATTCCTAATGTCGATTTAGTCATTGATTGCACAGACAATATAGCCGCTCGTTATTTACTTAATAAGGCTTGTTTACAACATAAAAAACCACTGATCCTCGGCGCAGCCACCGGTTTTGATGGTCAGCAAATGGTCATTGATCCAAACAATCAAGAAAGTGCTTGTTATCAATGTGTATTCCCAAGTGCAGAAAATGCCCCCGTTAACAATTGTCAGACCATTGGTATTTTGGGGCCAATTTTGGCCGTGATCGGCGGTGTACAAGCAACTGAAGCTTTAAAAATATTAATGGGGTTGCCAGTAAAGACGAACCGACTTGCCCTATACGATGGTCTTAATCAGCAGTGGCAGTATTTTAATGTAAAAAAACAAACTTCATGTACTGCTTGTGGCCATAGTAAATAACTTAGGTTGAAGTGATGTTAATTGAATTAATATCCATTAAAAGATATACATTTATCAACAATCAGTAACGAAAAAGCCCTCACATTGAGGGCTTTTTCGTTACTGATTAATATTGTGTAGCGTCACTTATATAAACCGGCGTTTCTATCTGTCATGGCCTCTCGCCAACCACCGAGCCATTCTGATTTTGCGTTTGCGTTTTGATAAGGGCAATTGTCTTTATGTCTGCCTGCAATGCCTGCTTGATACCCATTTGAATACGCTCTATCTAAACGATCTCTTTTTTGTCTTCTCATAGATGAGTCTCCATAATCTACTGAAATACATAGGTTTTAAGGAAAGTTTTTGACCGATTACGAACTTCAATCGATAATTAATTTAAGAATATTTGAAATTTGAATGCAAGCAAAAATATTGTCATCAAAATGTAAAAATAGTGTGCTAGCGAACTAAAATTCATGCCAATGTTTTAACTAATTTATAAGCACCTGAATTTGTATTGGTTATTTTTACAACGATATTTCGGTAGGATCTTAAAACAATTTTGGTTATGAAAACTTTATATAGAAGTAAATGGCGAATTATTCCCTCAACAAAGGACGAACAATTTTCTCTAAACCATTTAACTTAATTTCATAAATTAGTGCTAATTGCTCACCAAGTTTACCTTCTGGAAAGCCATTACTATGGAACCAAACTAAATAAGGCTCAGGCAATTGCAATAGTTTACGACCTGCATATTTGCCAAATGGCATAGTTTGATTAATCGCTTCAATCAGTTGTGCATTATTCGTCATAGGGTAAATCAATGATTTTAAATAGCTGGCGAGGTTAAGGGGTTTTGCTAAAAGATGCAAGCAAGGGCTAATAGCTTGTGTTTAATAAAACACAATGCAACAAAACTGACATATTTCACTTTATTCTAGAGACATTAATAAGCGAACAATGACTGTTTTTGTGCATATATTTCGTCAAAACTGACATAAAAGTGTCACATGCAAAAACTATAATCGCCGCAACTTAAGACTTCAGTGTCGGATTACTATATGTCAATTGTACGCAAGCGCAGTGCCGCTCATAAGGCCTTTGTGCCAACAAATGCACGTGATAACCAATATATTTTAGCAGAGTTCCCCATTACAGATGAGCTAATACAAAGTATTTCTCCAGATTTGGATCCTCAAGCACCGCAATCATACTTTCAGTTTTACCAAAGTTTATCGCAGTTGTTATTTACACTGAGTAACGACTTTAACATCAAGGGTTGTGTTTTTGTTGCCAACGACAAATTAGTTCGTGTGCGGTACAGCCAGGAGATGCACCAATGGCAGACCAGTCAACAGATTTTGTTTTATTATGATCCGCTAACACATGAATTACAAAACTCGTTTTTTGATGCCAATGTGCGAGCCAAAAAAGTTACCATGCTGTTTCTAGCAACAGGTGAAGATATTCGTACAAACGCCGCCTACTTTCACGACAAAGTGTTTAAGCTTCTTACGAGTTACCAACAAACGCTTGCTATCCCTGCTAACAGTATTAGAGTGAGGGATCACCAACATTTAACTTACGACTTATTTGCTAAAAACAAAGGTTGTATGGGCGTTGGTGCCTATAAGATGCGAGCGATAAGCGAACGTTATGCTAGCCAAGGTGTTGAACTTCCTAAGGACAACTCACCAATCACTTATGCCATTGTTAACTTAGCCGTTAATAATCGTTTGTTAAACATGGTGGAAATTGACCCTCATTCACCAGATCCATACAACCCGCTTTATACCTTTTTAACCGATACATTTTCATTGATTGCAAAACGTTACAACCTTAACAATGGCGCATTGATTGCCAATGGCTTAGTCCCCATCGTCAGATACAGTGAACAAGAATTGTTATCACGTGTAGGCGAGTTACAAATGCTAGGTTACAACCCAGAAATGAGTCCGTGTGGCATCATCAGCAAATGGCAAGCAGACCAATTAGCTGACAATGTTCAATTGATATTTGTTGCTACGCGAGATAATTACGATGACCATGGCTTTGGTCGCTTTTTAAACCAAATTGAGCAAGCAACTCGTTTATTGGCCACAGAGTTAGAGATCCCACCAGAGAAAGAAGAGCTCACGGTTAGATTCCATCAACATATTGCCTACAATATTTAACTGTTCACTCGGCTAGCGTTCAACCCTGAGCGCTAGCCAGTTTATTAAACCAAGCACGAAGCATTTTGTCCTTTTCCCGTTCCAATATATAATACCGATCCGCATAAAGAATTACCCACTTAGAATGGTATGGACGGCATTAGAACAAATGAAATAAGTGAAGATATAGTTGTTCTACATTAAGCTTATTTTGTGCAGTTATCATGTTGACCATGCATTCCCATAGGGCGAGCTTTAAAGGCTTATATGCTGTGTTATTGATTTTAATAAGGACGCTACAGGGATGTAGCTTATGAGAGAACGCAGGAGCACGTTCTCCTGAATAACCATTCTTTGCAATCAATGCCTTGCATCTAAGCCTTTAAACTCTCGCTAAGTGAGCAATCTCTTATACGGATTGGTATAATCTTGCCACCATTACTTGGGAATAAATCAAATGAGTTCAACATTAGCACAAGCAACCTTAGCTGGCGGTTGTTTTTGGTGTATTGAAGCGGCGTTTAATAGCCTACAAGGTATTGTTAAAGCAGAATCAGGGTATATGGGTGGACACACTGAAAACCCAACCTACAAGGCCGTGTGCGAAGGCAATACCGGCCACGCTGAGGTTGTACAATTAACCTTTAATCCAGAGCTAATCACCTACCGCGATATTTTAGAAATATTTTTTGCTCTGCATGATCCAACTCAGCTAAACCGCCAAGGCAATGATATTGGCACACAATACCGCTCTGCTATCTTTTTCCATGATCAAAGCCAGCAAAAAGCTGCGCTAGAGATTATTCAAGAAATGACAGATGACAATACTTGGCCTGATGCCATCATCACTGAAGTTAGTCCATTGGCGACGTTTTACTGCGGCGAAGATTATCACCAAGAATATTTTAACAATAACCCTGAAAACCAATATTGTCAGGCCGTTGTTTCACCAAAACTAGCTAAATTTAAGAAGAAATTTGCTGAGAAGTTAAAATAAGCAACACAGAAATCAGATCATAAAAAAGCCCACTTTTGTGGGCTTTTTGTTAGCTATTTTTTTGCTTTTTCTTTAGCAATAAATTCTTCAATTTTCAGCTCTAACACTTTCAGTGGTATCGCGCCATTGGCCAATACCGCATCGTGAAATGCTCGAATATCAAATTTCTCGCCCAGCTCTTGTTCCGCTTTTTTGCGTAAACGTTTAATGGTCAATTCACCAATTTTGTACGACAGTGCCTGTCCTGGCCAAGAGATATAACGATCAATTTCCGTCGTTACGTTATGCAGTGATAAAGCCGTATTACCAGCCATAAAGTCTAACGCTTGCTGACGAGTCCAACCCATCGCATGCATACCAGTGTCAACAACTAAGCGGGCAGCACGCCACATTTCATATGTTAAACGGCCAAAGTTGCTGTAGGGATCCTTATAAAAACCCGCTTCTAAGCCTAAGTATTCTGCATATAGTCCCCAACCTTCACCAAAGGCCGAAATGTAACTATAACGTCTAAAATTAGGTAAATGATCTAGCTCTTTGTTTAAAGATATTTGTAAGTGGTGACCTGGTACCGCTTCATGCAAAGTAAGCGCTTCTAATTCATATAATGGGCGTTTATCTAATGCATAGGTATTTACCCAATAAAAGCCAGCTTGATCATCACGGCTGGCACCACTGTAACGGCCAGTAGTATATTTTGGTGCTATTTCAGCTGGTACTGGCACTATCCCGTATGGTTTACGTGGCAGTAAGCCAAAATATTTAGGTAGTACAGCGTCGGCCTTTTTCGCGATAAATGACGCTTCTTTTAGCAACTCTTCTGCTGACGTTGCATAAAACTTTGGATCGGTGCGCAAGTAGTGAAGGAAATCACTGAATGAGCCGTCAAATTCCAACTCTTCAATAATAGTTTCCATCTCTGCTCGAATACGTTTTACTTCTTTTAAACCTAATTCATGCACTTGCTCTGGTGTCATATCAAGCGTAGTAAAATAGCGAACGCGGTTTTGATAAAACGCTTTACCATCTGGCAGTTCATAAGCTGCAATTTCTTTACGTGCATTTGGAATGTATTCGTTAACCATAAAGTCATAAAACTTTTGGTAACTTGGCAATACACTATTTTTAACCTGTGCTAAGCCAGCAGCTTTAAGCTTTTCCTGAGTGTCAGCAGGTATGTTATCAGGGAAGGTGGTAAATGGTTTAAAGTAAACACTTTCTTCTGCTGGAACTAAAAACGCTTCAATGCTTTGTTCAAAACCTTTAAGTACCACTTGAGCAGGCGTATTTCCTACCGCTAAGCCTTCTTTTAGCCACGAGGTTTGCTGATCAAAGTATTTTGGTAATGCACCTAACTTAGCAATATAGTTCTCGTAGGCAGTTTCTGTTTTAAAATTACCTTTGGCCATGCTAGCAATATAAGCATGAAAGCCACTTTCTGACGTCAAAGGAATTTGATGTGCTTTAAATCGATAGTTATCCACTGAGTTTTGCAGTTGATAAATCAAAATTTGTGCATTGATTTTCTGCTCAGCAGATAGCTTACTTTGGTTAATCGCTTTTGCGTCTTTTAACAGCTCTACACGTTTAGCATTTTGAGCAGCTAAGTACTCAGGAGATAAATCAGACAGCTTTTTCGCAGCGTCTTTATCTTTTTTATCTGCAGACGTTCTGAATTTCCATTCTCGATCAATCAGTTGACTAAGTTTTTTGTCTTCAGCTGTCTCATTAACAGACTGGCTAACCACTGATTCTACTGGTGCGGTGTTTTGACATGCTGAAACACCAAGCATAATAAAAGATGCCGCAATGAGGGGGCGAGTTTTAGATAACATTTTTTACACACATTCCTTTCATAAAAAGACTTGTAGCAAGTTCTTATTAAAGTGACAGTTTGTATCAATAAGCATCTAATTAACGACTTGCTTTTGGCCGATGCCCAAAACACAGAGCTGTAATATGATTAACTTATTGAGATCATGACGCTCTGTACCAGTGAATACAACTTTGTTCTCAAGAGGGGGTGTTACACAGCGTAAAACGATTTTTCATTAAAGGCTTAAGCTTAACAATTGCTGTGTTGACATACATAATAAATGCGGTCGATGAACTTAATAAATCGATAACACGCTATGTAATCAATAACGCAAACATTTATGCATACACTTTTGTGAAAACATAAAGAACCTTAAACAAAAAACCCTTACGTTTATCTCCATAAGGGTTTCGTATGCTTTCAGTTTACGCGTTTAATACATCAGTGTGTAGAGCTTTCTGCGGAATTTTGTCGCTAGAGGGTCGCCATCAGGTAAGGCTTTAAGTACATCTAGTAGTAATTGCTTACTATCAGTATCAGTTCTATCAGATTGCACTAGCCTAAACAAAATGGTTAACGCTTCTTCATTACGATTAACTTGGTTGTATTGTGCAGCTAACTTTTGCTGTAGCTCTCGATTATCCGGATCTGCTTCAAGTGCTTGTTCTAGCGCTTGGATTTCTGGTGAATCAGCCGCTTGCGTGGCTAACTCTAACTTGGCAACTAGCGCTGCATAGTCGCTGTTTTGATCAACCATTTTGATAGTTTCAAGCAACGCTTGTGCGTCTTCTAATTTACCTAATTGTAGCAATACATCAATTAATACAAACTTTATATCTGCTCTTTCATTTGCTAACTCATAGGCTTTAACAATAACAGTATAAGCTTCGTTTACTTGCCCTTGTGTTAACAATTCTTTAGCTTGAGTTAACAAGCCATCTTCTACTTTAGGTAAATGCTTACCAATAAATGCTTCGATACTTTCATCTGTTTGTGGGCCAGAAATACCATCAATAGGCTGACCATCTTTAACTAAAATAGCCGTTGGTAAACCTTGAATGCCAAACTGCATAGCAATTTGCTGTTCAACAGCGCAATCTAAGGTTGTCATCAGAACATGTTGCTCTGCACCTGCTACTCGCGCTGTAAGTTTATCTCTTAATTCAACACTTTCAGGCACTTGATCAGCCCAAAAAGCGACAAGTACCAATTTTTCTTTTGAGTCTTCCAAAATAATGTTTTGGAAATTTTCCATATTGATCGCAATGGCAGGATTTGACACGTTTTATCCTCTTAAACTGGGTGTTTTAAACAACAGATAAGCTAAATAATTGGGGCACTTGCTTGTGATTACAAGTCTTTTATTTAATGAGGTTTAGTGTAGGAAATAAAGGTAGAGATTTGTTAGAGCACGTGACAAAACATGCTCTAACTAAATGCAGTTGGTATGTAGCTAAGGGTTATTGCACTTCGCTTAATAATGCTCTGGCAATAATCACCTTTTGAATTTCGCTGGTACCTTCATAAATAGAAGTAACACGTACATCACGAGCAAAGCGCTCAAGTGGGTATTCTTTGATATAACCAGCACCACCCATCATTTGTAACGCGTCATAACAAGCAACATTTGCTTTTTCAGCGGCAAATAACTTCGCCATTGATGCTTGTTTGCCAAACGGTAAACCTTGCTCTTTGGTATAAGCTGCCTGCATTAATAACAAACGTGCAGCTTCTAGTTCTGTATAACGCTCGGCTAATTTCCACTGTAAACCTTGGAAGTTTGCTAGTGGTTGGTCAAATTGTTTGCGCTCAGTTAAATAGGCACGTGCATAATCCATAGCAGCTAATCCAACCCCTAACGCCAAAGAACCGATACCAATACGACCACCCGCTAATTCACCAACGGCTAAAGCAAAACCTTTGTTTTCTTCACCTAACATTGCGCTAGCTGGCACGCGGCAGTTTTCAAAATGCACTTCGTTAGTTGGTGAAGCTTTTTGACCCATTTTGTCTTCAGTTTTACCAATTGTCATACCAGGCGTTCCTGATTCAACAATAAAACACGAAATGCCTTTACCTTTTTTCGCTTGTGGATCGGTTACAGCCCAAACAACAAACACATCAGCAAAAGTACCACTGGTGATATATAGTTTACTGCCATTAATAACATAATAGTCGCCGTCTTTTGTCGCAGTTGTTTTCATTCCTGCTGGATCAGAACCCGCGGTATTTTCCGTTAAACAAAAGCCACCGGCACGATATTCACCACCACAAATTTTTGGCAAATAGTTTTGCTTTTGATCTTCATTACCTACTGCTTGAATGACCTCTGCCACCATATTGGTAACAGACGTTGTCACCGCCGTTGAAGCACAAGCTTTTGCAAGTTCAGTAATTGCTAAACTAAACGCAACCGTACCAGCTTCTACTCCACCGTACTCAGCCTTTATGTTTAATCCCATAAACCCTAGTTCAGTCAACTTGGCTAAATTATCTAAGAATATGGTTTGATCTTGTGTTTCATCTAAATGTGCAGCTACTGGCGCTAATTCCGACTCAGCAAATTTCTTTGCCATGTCTTGAATCATCATTTGCTCTTCAGTCAGCGATAAATTCATGTCACTACCCGTTGTTCATTATGTGTTGTGCGATAAGTGTTGCAGTTATTCTATACAAACTTGTTGCATTAAACACCTACTAATTTGACGTTTACGTAAACTTCAACACAGCAAAACTACAACATTTTTATTAGTGCTAGATACGAAAGGTTTTTATTGTTTGATCAAAAAAGCCAGTGATTTGACTCACTGGCTTCATTAAAACTATTTAACCTCAGATTTGAATAAGAAACAGCACTAAGTCAAATAAAACATAAACTTAGCAGTTTCTTAAAGTTCTAGTTCATAATAAACCAAACGAGGATTGCACCGAGTATCAGTCGGTAAATAACAAATGGCATCATGCCAAGGCGACTTACAATAATAAGGAAATAGTGAATACAAGCATACGCGCTAATAAACGCCAAAACGCTGCCTAGGCCTAATACTTGCCAATCAACAGATTCAGCTGTACTCACCAACTTATAAGTCAGGTATCCGCCCGGCATCATGATGCCTGGGATAGAAAGTAGAAATGAAAAACGCGCAGCGTTTTCTTTGCTCAAGCCCAACATCATTCCCGTTGTCATGGTAATACCTGAGCGAGATGTACCAGGGATAAGCGCTATCGCTTGCGATACGCCAATCAGTAACGCACCTTTTAAACCTAATTGCTCAACGGTAACATTTTCTTTAGCTATGATATCGGCAAAACCGAGTAACAAACCAAAAACAATTGTTGTTGCAGCAATCACGGCAACACTACGTAGATGGCTTTCAATAAAATCAGCCCCTAAAAAGCCGACTAGCCCTAAAGGAATTGAAGCAAATAAAATCCACCATGCTAGCTTGCCGTCAAATGAGCTTTTGTCATGTTTACCAGGGCCTACACCTAAAGTGCCAAACCAGGCCACCGCCATCGCGCCCACTTCTTTGCGAAAATATAGTACCACCGCCAACAATGTGCCAACATGCACTGCCACGTCAAAGTCTTGCCCTTGATCAGCCCAGCCGAGTAACGCTGATGGCAGAATTAAATGCGCCGAGCTCGATATTGGTAAAAACTCTGTGAGCCCTTGTATCAACGCAAGTAAAAATATTTCCATAAAACTCATAAATGTTTAACTTCCTTAGGTACTGTCCAAGTTAATGGGATTTTTGTTAATTGTTGTGAAGATTTATCAAATGCCGCCCACATATCGCCATAAGTTTTGCCGTTGACAGGATGTTTCTGCTCTGCCGCCAGTTCTGAAAGAGGCCACAAAACAAAAGCGTTAAAAGTGATTTCATCACGGGGCAACTGAGCTGGTGAATCACAAATAACGTCATCATAAAGCAGCAGATCAATGTCTATCGTGCGCGGGCTAAACTTTTTGGCGTCTGGCTCACGACCATGGGCGTATTCCATTTCACGTAAAAAAACCACAAGTGCCTCTAAAGCCATTGTGGTTTCAACTTTAACGACCATGTTGTAAAAGTCGGTACCTTCAAAACCAACCGAAGAACTATCAAACAACGATGACAGCTCTATTGATCCAAAGGCTTTATGTAAAGAAGTTAGGCAGGCATTAATACTTGCTTCGCGATCAACATTACTGCCTAACGACAAATAAATCGTTGCCATTAAGCCTTCACACCACGTTCAATTTCAACACCAACTGACACTGCATTGTGCACAGCGGTTGGTTTATTAATTCTAAGTTTTAACCATGGTATGGCGTATGTTGTCATTAAAAATGCCGCCATTCTTTCCGCTAACGTTTCCAATAAATCGACAGGATTATCATTGGCAAACGTGTCAATTTGTTGAGAAATGTCGGCATAATCTAGTGTTTTTGCCAGCTCATCATTTTTAGCGGCAATAGAAGTGTCCCACCCCATTTCTAGATCTATGACCAAAGTCTGTTTGATCTCTTTTTCCCAAGCGAAAAAACCAATAGTGGTTTGAATTGATAACCCCTGAATAAAAACTTTATCCATGAAACGTGCTTTATTGTTGTAAAAATTATTGGCGAGTTTACCTGTACAGGCTTAGAAAAACTAGCATATCGCTATTGATTATTTCAATTGCTTTGACGAAAGGCTACAATGACAACAACTTAGAATGATCAAGACGGATTTGGCTGTAAATGTTGGTTTTAACACTTGCAATGATAGTAGTTGCCTACCTAATGGGCTCAGTATCAAGTGCTATCTTGATCTGTCGACTACTTCAACTGCCTGACCCACGTTCTAAAGGATCTGGCAACCCCGGCGCAACTAACGTCTTACGAATAGGCGGTAAAATTGCAGCACTTTCCGTACTAGCCTTTGATGTACTAAAAGGCACTATTCCTGTTTGGGGTGCTTATTTTTTAGGTATTGAACCTATTTATCTTGGCGTTATTGCTATTGCGGCCTGTCTTGGCCACATGTACCCAATATTTTTTCAGTTTAAAGGCGGTAAAGCAGTTGCCACCGCTTTTGGAGCTTTATTGCCGATAGGCTTAGATTTAGGCGCTTTGTTGGTGATCACTTGGTTTAGCGTCGCAAAAATAACGAAATATTCTAGCTTGGCAGCCATTATCACGGTTTGTTTAGCACCGTTTTATACTTGGCTACTAAAGCCTGTTTATACTTATCCAGTGCTGATGCTCAGCATTATTATTTTAGTTAGGCACAGGCATAATATGGCTCGCTTAATTCAAGGAAACGAGCCAAAAATTACTGACAAAAAACTGAGTTAGATTGACGGTAAGGTATCAAGCGGCCAACGAGGTGTCGCTTTAAAAGATAAGTCAGCAAAATTGCCCGCTTTCAATCTTTGCATACCTGCATAGGCAATCATCGCACCATTATCCGTACAAAATTCAGGTCTTGGGTAATATACTTGGCCACCTAACTTTTTGGTGATAACGGCTAGTTTAGTTCTTAGTTCCGTATTAGCACTTACACCACCGGCAATAACTAGTCGATTAAGCTGACATTGCTCTAACGCACGGCGACACTTAATGGCGAGTGTATCAACCACAGCTTCTTGGAATGCATAGGCAATATCAGCATGCGTTTGTTCATCTAACTCGCCCTTTTCTTTTGCGCTGTTAATCGTATTTGCAGCAAAGGTTTTTAACCCACTGAAGCTAAAATCTAAACCAGGTCTATCTGTCATTGGCCTTGGGAATTTATAGCGCCCCTTGGTACCCGACTCTGCCATTTTGGCTAAAACTGGGCCCCCAGGATAATCAAGACCTAATAACTTAGCGGTTTTATCGAAGGCTTCACCAGCAGCATCGTCTACTGACTCGCCCAACATTTCATATTCACCAATACCGTTTACTCTCACTAACTGGGTATGACCACCAGAAACCAGTAAAGCAACAAACGGAAACTCAGGCACATCCTCTTCCAACATAGGCGCCAATAAATGACCTTCCATATGATGAACAGGCACTGCTGGAATATTCCAGCCATACGCTAAACTGCGACCAATAGAACAGCCAACAAGCAGCGCACCAATTAAACCAGGGCCAGATGTATAAGCAACACCGTCTAAATCTTTAGGTGTTAAATTAGCTTCAGCTAAAACTTCTCTGATCAAAGGTAAGGTTTTTCTAACGTGATCACGCGACGCCAATTCAGGTACTACACCACCATAATCGGCATGCACTTTAATTTGGCTATAAAGGCGATGCGCAAGAATGCCTTGCTCTTCATCATAAATGGCGATCCCCGTTTCATCACAAGAGGTTTCAATACCCAAAATACGCATATTTACTACTTTGACCATAAGCTAACTTAAACTGGAGGGCGATTTTACCTAGCAAAGCACAAATAAACCAGTTAAAAGCGAAATTAACCTTTACTTTCCACCTAGCATGGCAGTAGAATACCGCACCATTTTTTAACAGAGTGGGCGAAAGTAAGGCGTGAATAACCAAAAGCGCGTAAAGCATTTCGTCAAATCTATAGAGATACAACTAAGGTAAGAGGCACAATGCCAGTAATTAAAGTTAGAGAAAACGAACCATTTGACGTAGCACTACGTCGCTTCAAACGTTCTTGTGAAAAAGCAGGAATCTTATCAGAAGTTCGCCGTCGCGAATCATACGAGAAGCCAACTTGGGAGCGTAAGCGCAAGAAAGCTGCTGCTGTTAAGCGCGCTGCTAAGAAAGTATCTCGTGAGAACGCACGCCGCGTTCGTATGTACTAAGCCGACCTTAGTTGCATATCGAGAAGTAGCATGAGCCTACTTGAAAAGCTCAAAGAAGAAATGAAAAACGCTATGCGTGCCAAAGACAAAAATCGTCTTGGCGTTATACGCATGGCGTTGTCAGCGATTAAACAAGCTGAAATTGATCACGGTACTGAAGCAATCGACGAAAACGTTATTGCCGTTTTAACTAAAATGGTTAAGCAACGTAAAGAGTCAATTAAAATGTATGCTGAAGGTGGCCGCGAAGAATTAGCTGATAATGAAAGAGCTGAAGTTGCAACGTTAGAAGAGTTTCTTCCTCAAGCATTAACTGCTGAAGAAATTGCTCAACTAATTAACGATGCAATCGGTGAAACTGGTGCCGCTTCAATGGCTGACATGGGTAAAGTCATGGCAATATTGAAACCAGCGATGCAAGGCAGAGCTGATTTAGGCGCAGTAAGTGGTCAGGTGAGAGCCGCACTTAACAGCTAAGTTAAAAAGATTTAAGGAAAACCGTAAATGGCAACATTTGCGGTTTTTTTTTCTCTTAAAGTGAAAAAACCACTATTTTTCTGTTTGTTGTTTGTACTAAAGTACAACAAATGCTTATGTCATTGTTTGACAAGGGGAAACGAATGGCCGGGATGATCCCGAGACAGTTTATTGATGATCTATTAGCGCGTGCTGATATTGTTGAGATCATTGATTCGCGTGTTCCTCTCAAAAAGGCAGGTAAAAACTATCAAGCCTGTTGTCCTTTTCACACAGAAAAATCTCCATCATTTAGCGTAAGCCCCGACAAGCAGTTTTATCATTGCTTTGGCTGTGGTGAACATGGCAATGCAATTTCATTTTTAATGGAATTTGACCGGCTAGAATTCCCTGACGCCATTGAAGAACTTGCCAGTTTTTACAATATGGACGTGCCACGCGAACAGGCACATCAAACACCAGCGCAACTAAAACAGCAACAACAAGCATACCAGCAAAAGCAAGACGACTATCAGCTAATGGAAAACATTAGCCGCTTTTATCAGCAACAACTTAAAGTTGCTCAGGATAAAAACATTGCTGTTGATTATCTTAAAAGCCGTGGCCTAAGTGGTCAAATTGCCAAATCGTTTGGCATAGGTTTTATTAGCGATCAATGGGACGGCATGATGAAGGCGTTTGCCAACAATCGTAACGTTACTCAACAGTTAGTTGATTTAGGTATGGCAATCCCTGGCGAACGTAAACAACCTTATGATAGGTTTCGTGGTCGCATCATGTTTCCAATTCGCGATAAACGTGGTCGTGTTATTGGTTTTGGTGGCCGCGTTATAGGTGATGGCACGCCAAAATATCTAAACTCGCCTGAAACCCGAATTTATCATAAAGGCCAAGAGCTGTATGGCCTTTATGAAGCAAAGCTGGCCAATAAACAATTGCAGCGATTAGTGGTTGTTGAAGGTTATATGGACGTTGTTGCCTTAGCGCAACATGGTATCAACTACGCGGTTGCCTCCCTAGGCACATCTACAACACCAGAGCAATTACAGACCTTGTACAGAACAGTTAAAGAAGTGATTTGTTGTTATGATGGCGACCGAGCGGGTCGTGATGCCGCATGGCGCGCCATGGAAAATGCCCTGCCATTAGTGCAAGACGGCATATCACTAAAATTTGTTTTCTTACCTGATGGTGAGGATCCAGATTCTTTGGTCAGACAACAAGGGCAACAAGCCTTTGAGCAAATATTGCAACAAGCTACGCCACTATCGCAGTTTATTTTTGACAAGTTTTTAGAAGACAATCCTGCAAACAGCCATGAAGAAAAAGCAGCACTAGTTGACCAATTACAACCTTTGCTCAATAAAATGCCAGACAGCATTATAAAAAACAGCTTAATCGAAGAAATGGCGTCGCGTTTTAGTATTACCAGTGAAAAACGACTAATTGAATTGCAAAAGCGCAGTCAGCAACCAACCGCTGCTCAGACGGTACAAAAACGCCAAAAAGTCACGCCGGTAAGACTTGCTATTGCATTGTTAATAGAGCGCCCCAATATAGTAAATGCACTGCCTGATAGACACATGTTGCACGGTGTAGATTTACCGGGAGTAGCCTTGCTTAACCAGTTAATTGAGCTCACATACAAGCGCCCTAATGTAAACAGTGCACAACTGTTAGAAAATTTTAGGGGAACCAAAGAGGGTGAACAGCTCACTAAACTAATGTGCTGGGAACATCATGTGGTTGAAGAAGCAGCTGAGCAAGTTTTTATCGACAGTATTGAGAAGCTTCTTAGTCAATTTGTTGAGCAAAGAACAGAGTTTTTACTCGCTAAAGCGAGAACCGGCGAAATGTCGCCACAAGAGAAGCAAGAATTACAGGTGTTATTAAATGCCTAAAAACAGGTCTAATCAGCCTGCACTTGCTATAATTTAACTGATTTAAACAGAGCAGAGCAGTTTTTTAAGCTGGCAATTTTGCATTCAATTTGCTAAAATTTTCGGCTTTACTGTTCGTAATTTAACGTCAAACAAGGTGGACACTCGTCAATGGATCAAGCCCCACAATCTAGACTTAAAGAGTTAATAACCAAAGGTAAAGAACAAGGTTATTTAACTTTTGCCGAGGTTAATGATCATCTTCCTCAAGACATTATAGATTCAGACCAAGTTGAAGACATCATTCGCATGATCAACGACATGGGTATTCAAGTATTTGAAAGTGCCCCTGATAGCGATGAACTAATGATGTCAGAAGCTAATACTGATGAAGATGCAGCAGAAGCTGCGGCACAAGCATTAGCAACTGTAGAGAGTGAAATTGGTCGAACTACCGATCCAGTGCGCATGTACATGCGTGAAATGGGTACCGTAGAACTTCTTACACGTAAAGGCGAAATTGTTATCGCTAAACGTATTGAAGAAGGTATCAAAGAAGTACAACGTAGTGTTGCAGAATACCCACCAGCAATTAATTATCTATTAGAGCAATGGGATAACTTCGAAGCAGAAGAAGGTCGTTTAAGCGATATCATTCTTGGCTTTTTAGACCCTGACGCAGAAGAAGACGAAATTCCAGCTGCTGCAACACATATCGGCTCTGAGCTTTCTGATGAAGAGCTTGAAGACGAAGATGAAGATTTAGAAGAAGATGAAGACGATAACGACTCTGATTCAGACTCTGATGATGAAGAAGAAGATACAGGTCCAGATCCAGAATTAGCACGTGAAAAATTTGGCGCCCTTCGTGAAAAATACGAAGCAGCGAATAAAGTGATTGATGCTAAAGGACGTGGTCATGAAGACGCAGTAAAAGCGATTGATGAACTAGCTGATATTTTCAAAGAGTTCCGCTTAGTACCAAAAGTATTTGATCGCTTAGTGAAAAACATGCGTGAAGTCATGGACAGATTACGTGTTCAAGAACGCTTGATCATGAAGCACTGTGTTGTTGGTGCAGGCATGCCAAAAGCAACTTTCATCAAAATTTTCCCAGGTAACGAAACTGACTTTGCTTGGTTTGAAGCACAAAAAGCTGCTGGCGAGCCATGGTCGAAAAAATTATCTGACGTTGAGCCTGACGTAGAACGTTGTATTCAAAAGTTAGGTCAACTTGAAAAAGAAACCTTCTTAAACGTACACGGTATTAAAGATATTAACCGTCGTATGTCTATCGGTGAAGCAAAAGCTCGCCGTGCTAAAAAAGAAATGGTAGAAGCGAACTTACGTCTTGTAATTTCAATCGCTAAAAAATACACCAACCGTGGTTTGCAGTTCTTGGATCTGATCCAAGAAGGTAACATTGGTTTGATGAAAGCGGTAGATAAGTTCGAATACCGTCGTGGTTACAAGTTCTCAACTTATGCAACATGGTGGATCCGTCAGGCAATTACGCGTTCAATCGCTGACCAAGCCCGTACGATTCGTATTCCTGTGCACATGATTGAAACAATCAATAAGCTAAACCGTATTTCTCGCCAAATGCTTCAAGAAATGGGTCGTGAACCGACACCAGAAGAATTAGCAGAACGCATGGTTATGCCGGAAGATAAAATCCGCAAAGTATTGAAAATTGCTAAAGAGCCAATTTCAATGGAAACACCAATCGGCGATGATGAAGATTCGCACTTAGGTGACTTTATTGAAGATGGTAGCGGTGAGCTTCCTGTTGATTCAGCAACCTCTGAAAACTTAAAACATGCTACGCATGAAGTGCTAGCAGGTTTAACGGCTCGTGAAGCAAAAGTATTACGTATGCGTTTTGGTATCGACATGAATACTGACCACACGTTAGAAGAAGTAGGTAAGCAATTTGACGTTACTCGTGAGCGTATTCGTCAAATCGAAGCGAAAGCACTTCGCAAGCTTCGCCACCCTTCTCGTTCTGAGCAGTTAAAGAGTTTCTTAGACGGCGAATAAGCCGCTTAAGCTCAAGCATAAAAAATCCAGCCAATAGGCTGGATTTTTGTTTTCTGGTGACTTAAAAGTTTAGTTATTCGGCGCAGCATGTGCTGGATTAGTTAAAAACTGTTCATCGGTTAAAGTGAGTAAAAACGCAAGTAAGTCTTGCTTTTCCTGCTCTGTCATTTCTATACCTCGAACAAATTGACTTTTCAGCGGGTTATTTCTGCCATCACCAGCAAACTTGCCTGAGGTTAATAACCTGCCGCCAGCGGCGTAAAAGTCTATCACCTGTTCTAACGTCGCCAAACTACCGTCATGCATGTAAGGTGCTGTACGCTCAATGTTTCTTAATGTAGGTGCTCTAAAGCGGCCATTATCTCGCTCAATACCTGACACCTCAGCCAAACCAATATCTTTTTTAGGATAACCACCCTCTTGCTCAATAAAGTACAACCCAGTGTTATGAAACGGCCTGCGATCTATAACTTGCTGCTCATGGCTAGTTGATTGCGTAAAGTTAAACCCTCCATGACAGTGATGACACTCAAACTTCTCTGAAAAAAATAAATTCATGCCGCGCAAAGCAGATTCAGAGATGGCATTGTCTTGTCCTCTGTAAGCATAATCATCAAAAGGTGCATTTAGAGAAATAAGGCTGCGCACAAAACTCGCCAGCGCTTTGCTGATCAGTAAAAATGAAATATCTTCATCAGGATAAGCTTGTTCAAAAAGCGATTGATACTCTTTGGTTTTAAATCGAGCAAGCACTTGTTGTTCATGACCAGTAATACCTAACTCCACAGGCTCTTCACCGAACATTGGCAGCAACACCTGTTGTTCAATAGCGGTAATACCATCGTGTGCCCAAGTTAAGGTTTTGTTGTAGGCGACATTCACTAGTGCTTGAGAGTTTCTTCGGTGAACTTGCCCGGTAGAGCCCACTGATGTCGCGCTATTTTCTCCAAAGCCATATTGCTGTTGATGACAAGAAGCACAAGATTGTGTTTGATTGGCAGACAAATTAGTATCATAAAAAAGCTTACGTCCTAGTGCCACTCGCTCTGTCGTCATGGCATTGTCAGCAGGCACTTGCGGCAAAGGAAATCCTTTTGGCATTGGCCATTGATAGGGGGTTGATTTAGGAGCTGGCTTGCAACCAACAACCAAAGCAATAATTCCCCCTAGTAAAACCCAAGTTATTTTCACTATGACACCTATAAAACACTTTTAGCCAAGTTATTGAATATTTGCTGGCAATATTGGTTATCTTGAGCGGATTGGCAACTTGTTTGTTCAGCAATTTTTACCTCAGCAAACCAAGGTGCAATATCTAAATTGACCTTTTTAACCTTATCCGTTGTTTCTAATGGTAAGGTGACTGTGTACAAATTTGGATATTTACACGCTGCACTAGGTGACCTTAAAGCACTCGCCGATGAACACCCAGTAGAGCCCAAGTGAAATACCCATTGCTGATCTTGGTTTTCTAATTCAAAACGAACAAATTTATGACCCGTTTGCCAAACCCAAAACATATTTGACACATTAAGAGGGCTAGCCTGAGTTAAAGGGTTTTGATGATTTAATTCAAACGGTACACCAAGTGAAAATCGAATGGCAGTGGCTTGGTTAATATCGGCATTTTCAGCAAATTTAAGTTGCCAATGTGCAGGCTCTTGGCCACCGCACTCAGTACCTAACATCGCCACTTGCTGACTCTGGTATTTATTATCGGCAAGTGATACTTGACGCCACTTTTGATCCTGACCTTTCACTTCAATATGACTTAAATACAAATAAAATTGGCTCAGCTGCCACGATGTTTGTTGATCAACAATCAAACTGTCGCAACTTAAAGGCGCATCACCAAAACTAACTTTAAAATCAAGATGTTGCTGAGGTGACTTACTACAGCCAGCTACTAAACCTATACCTAAAACCAAAGCCAAAGTTGTATAAACTAATTGATTATTCACTACTTATTCCATCAATGTAAATGCCAAGCTGAGTATACAGTAACCAATTAAAAAATAACTCGCCAATATTTTAAAAAAGTGCTAACAATTGTTAAAGTGATGTAATAATGGACAGCTATCAATTGGATTGCATATGAAAAAATTAAACGCAGCCTTACTAGGCATAATGGCGCTCTCTTTGTCTTCAGGGGTTATAGCGCATTCAGAGCACGATAAAGCCCGCTTCGTCGCGCCTAATGGTAAAGATGAAGGACGATGTGATAACGCATTAAGACCTTGTAGTTCTATCGCCTATGCAGTTAAACAAGCCAGTAAAGGTGATCGTGTTTTATTGGCTGCTGGCCAATACGATATTGCTTCTGATGAAGAGCTGTTTTATTTAAAAAGTACGCTAGTACCAGTGCTGGGTGGTTACAATAGATATGATCACTTTCAGTCGCAAAGTCCAGCAACAAATATTACTTCTTTGTCAAACGTACCAAACGAAATGGCTGACGAGTTAAGACAACGAGGCTTTAAGGTACTTATTGATGGTAAGTCGATTGCTAAAAATAAAGCCCTTAGCAAAAAGTTAGATAGCTACAACAAACTAAGCTACAGCAAAAGTAACGTCGCTTGCGAAGGTGGAAAAGCAGATATTTACGATTGTAGTAATGTTGATTTATTGGCACATTTATCACTAGATGATATGTCGACAAAGCCAGTTGAAGGTAACGATATTTGGGGTCACGTTGATCTAAATAACAATCGTGAATACGCTATTATGGGTATACGCAATGGTGCTATTGTTGTTGATGTTACTGACCCAACCAATATAAAAGAAGTTGGCACAGTAACCGGTGTAGATTCTGGTTGGCGAGATGTTAAGGTATACCAATTCTTTGATAGTAGCTTAAATGTTTGGCAAGCATATGCATATGTTACTTCAGAAGGTTCTCGCCAAGGAGATGTGGATCACGTCACTATAATTGACTTAAATTCGCTACCTAACTCGGTAAGCTTGGTAGAAAACAGTAAAGTAGTCAACACTGCACATAATGTTTACATCAGCAATGTAGACTACACACTTAATATTCCTTTACCTAACCAAACCGCATCCTTGCAACTAGTGGGGGCAAACAATGTTGGCGGAGCATTCCAGAATTACTCATTGTCAAACCCTCGTTCTTTGTCAAAAAGCAATAATGAATATTTTGGCTCAGGTTACACTCATGATGGTTCATCAATAAATATCAATGATGCCAGAGCGCAAAGTGATTGTGGTTTATCCGATGGCAGTTGCACCGTATTCTTAGACTTCAATGAAAAAGAAATCAAACTTTGGGACATTTCAAATCCAGAAAACTCAAAGCAGCTTAGCCAAATTAGCTACAACGATGTACCCGTTAATAATCAATATGTTCATTCAGGCTGGGGTACTGATGATCAACAGTACATACTTGTACACGACGAGTTTGACGAAATACTTGGCGGGCTTAATTCAACCGTTCGCATTTTTTCGATATCAGACCTAAACAATCCCGTACAGGTCGGTCAGTGGACCGGTCCAACAGCGGCTATAGATCACAATGGCTTTGTTCGAGGTAACAGGTATTATATGTCAAATTACACTCGTGGTTTGACCATTCTTGACATCACTGATCCCACTAGCCCTCAAGAAGTAGGTTTTTTTGATACCTACCCTTCATTTAATAATGCGAGCTTTAACGGTGCTTGGGGCGTATACCCATTCTTACCATCGGGTAACATCTTAGTAAGTGATATCAACAGTGGTTTATACGTACTTAAAGACAATGCCAAAGAATCAGCCGTTGGGCAGTTTAGTTTTGACAGTAAACAAATTAACACTGAACAAAACGTTGAGTTAACCATCAATGTAAATAGAAACGGCAACACCTTAACTAGCGCAACAAGCGTCAGCTACCAAGTAATTCCTGGCAGCGCCAAAGCAGATGATGATTACACCTTGGCTGATGGCACCATAAACTGGGCGGCAAACGATAACGATGTTAAAACAGTTAGTATTAACATTGCACCAGAAGCGAGCGCAGACGAATTACCTGAATCATTTTTTATCCGTTTATATAATCCAACAAATGGTGCAACTCTTGGCCAGAATAGTTATGCCACGGTAAATGTTGCCGGCAGAATTGATACTGGCGCTGGCAGTTTTAGCTCACCAGAGGTCAAAATTGCTGAAAATGCTGGTGCTCGTTTAATTGAAGTTCATCGCACAGGTTCTTCAACAGGTGAACTATCGTTTACCTATGAAACCATTGCTGGCACTGCAACGTCAGGTGAAGATTTTGAAGAAGCAGCAGGTCAAATAACATGGGCTGATGGCGAAAGTGATGTGAAAACTATCAGTATTAATGTGGTAAATGACGATACAGAAGAAGACGCTGAAACCTTCACGCTGTCATTAAATAGTATTGGCGACAGCCGCCTAGGTGCAAACCCAACGGTGATAATAACGATTGCTGATGATGAAAAAAATGACGCGCCTAATGTCACCTTGCCAGAAAACTTTGAAGCGAATACTTCTGCACAAGTCTCGTTAACAGCATTGGTAACGGATACTGACGATGATGATATGACTTACCTATGGCAACAAACAGCTGGCTCTGATGTTTCACTTAGTAATGCAGAAAGTCTAACAGCAAGCTTTACAGCACCTACAGCAGCAGGGCAATTAACCTTTAGCTTTACGGCAACCGACTATAGAGGAGCGGCTACAACACAGTCAGTAACCGTAACCGTAGTTAAGCCTCCTGAAGTTATTACCGTTACACCAAAATCGTCAGGTGGCGGTGGCTCAATGTATTTATTAGGCTTACTACTATTGCCATTAACTTGGTTAAGAAAAAAAAAGCAGTTGAGCTCGCAGTAAAAAATGCTGACAAACCACTTATTTGATTAACAAATAAGCTAACGCACCACCGAATGTTAAATTTTATAACTTCGGTGGTGACAACAAAAAAATAATTGCTTATACTGCTCGCCGTTTTGGAACTACTGTAACAAAACACCTTTCTTAAATGGCCCTTTAGCTCAGTTGGTTAGAGCACCCGACTCATAATCGGTAGGTCCCCAGTTCAAGTCTGGGAGGGGCCACCATTTAAACTTCCTAACATGTACTTTGGGTTACAGACCGAATAAACCCAATAAAAACAGCATATTCAAGACTTACACTGTCCTCTATTGTCTTGCGTTGACTAGTATTTGTTGTACCATCAGATGTACCAACGAGACGACATTTCATAATTTATTGGTATTACATGCCTAACCAAGTGACACCATTAACCAGTTCGCCAAATTGGAAATTAATTGAGATCAGTCCCTCACTATTTATAAGTCAAACATCAGCACATCACCCTCAGCGTATATTCTACAGGCAGAGGTCAGGTTTTCTTGACGTCGGTATTTTTCACATACTTCTAATGCAGCTTGGTTTGCTATACTTTGGTTTGCCCTGTTAACATTCTGGCCCCATGCAAAGTTACCATCACTATCAATCGCTACAGCAAAAGCTTTAGATTCTTTATAGTTGTAATAATTACTAAAAGCTTTATTAATTGCATCTCGATAGTTTATAACAAGAGTTGATTCCTTAGACTTTTCTGCTTTTTCTTCAATAAGTGCTATGACATCATTTTTATTCGATAAACCATCTAAAAACTGCTCTGCCTTATTAGCGCTTCGATCTTTTAGTTGCAAATACAATTTTAAGTGGAATTCTGCTTGATCGTCTTTATCTAGCTCAATATCACCTATATGTGCTTGCACAAATTCTGGTCTTGAATAGATAAATCCATCTAATAACTCTACTTTGAAGCGATTTACATCTATCCCTTCTTGGCGTGACAACCAAATAAGCCCTTGTTCGGCTTTGTCACTAGGCCAACTCTGTACGATATCATTTAAAGCTTCATTTTTATTTTCTTCATCTAGTAACAAACTATCTGCTGCGTTTTCTGGATCTTTAATAAACCAATAGCGCTGGGCTTTCTCGATAAGCACTTTACGCTCATGTGCATCATCAATATCATTTAGTTTATTAAAAAGATCATCTGCAGATATTTCAATCCATTTATAAATGGCAGAATCAAGCAGGTTTAGATCATCAAGTTGTTTTAGTTGGTCAAATAAATTAGACATTTTATCGCTGGATTTTAAGTCACTGGAAATAGACCAAAGGCTACCACTTATATCTACCCCTTGTTTTTTATATTGCAGCAATGAATCCATTAATCGATTTAAATCGTGCTTAGCAAGCACTCCAATTAATGTTGAGTAAGAGGTGAGTTCAGTCTCGCTATTTGCGGTGTGAATATCCTCTAAAAATAATTCAAAGCCATACTCAGGATCTTGTTCAGCGATAGTCGCCTTTATCATGGCCAGATAATAATCACTCTCCGGTACAGGGTTGTATTGTTGGGCAAAAGATAACGCCTTTTTAGGATCAAGTTCGATTAGCCGACCAACAATTAGTTGAACGAGCATATTTCGTTGTGTTTCATTTTTATCGTTCAATGTTTGTATGACAGATTCTAGTTCTATTAGTGACAATTCATTGATATGGCTATATAGCGCTATTAACAATTTTTGGTCTTCAGGCTTAGTTTCTAAACTTTGTAAAAGCTGATCTATTTGCTCAAATTTATCCAAAGTAGCGCTGGAGCCGTCATCATTATGTGCTTGAGAATTTATTGTCTTATTACGCGTCAGTTCTATAGTCTTCTTCTCTGGAGGCATAGGCTGACTTGATGAAGTATTGTTTTCAACATTTGTCACTAAAGAGCCAATACTTGATTTTTGTTGTCCCAAGTAAAACCCTAAAACAAACGTTACAGCAATAATTAAAATCCAATATGTATTTTTCAATGAATTTCCTTATAAAATAATTTGTAAAAACAATGTTTTATTTTAAGTTTAAAGCGCAATTATCTTAATATTTTATTAATTTAAATAGCAAGGTGACATATCTATGATAGTTACTAAATTAAATAGGGTCTGTCCCTGGGCTAGAATAAAGGCGTTTTTGTTCACTATTAAAAGTGCGGGTGATATAAGCGAAAAACGCTTAGTACCAGTTATTTAAGAGGCACTAAGCGTATGTTGTTATTAACGCTAAAAGTAAAGTAACTCGTTAGCTATTAACGTTTTCGGGCTTACAACTTACTTTAGAAAGTTGAACGGTTGTCTCTTCATTTTGCAGAGATAGATAACAATTTTGCTGGTTATCAGTCATTAAGCGTAATTTAAGAGGCATTTCGGTAACAACGCCCAATACGGCGTTGTTTGATCTTTCTAACGTTAACCAACTAGAAGCGGTAAATACGTCCGGTGCTAGCGTTTTTATTGGCACACCAAAATGTTCTTTAATCGCAGCCTTTATCACACTTACGGTTTCTGAATTGCTTTTAGCAAGTACCGCCGGTTTAAGCAATTCTTTTGACGTTGTTTTACAGCCTGCCACGGAGATCATTATCAATACTAAACTAATCAGTTTATTCATTGGTTACATACCTCGGATCATGTTGTTACGCAATAACGTACTAATTCTGTCGTCTTTAATCATTAAGTCATTCGAATAAGTTGCGCGTTGGTAACGCGCAGGGCTTGCCATAGGCTGAACAGGGCAGCTACCGTTATTTCGGTATGATAATGCGGTAGACAATAAGCGCTCAGACACATCACCTAAAGGTTTACTGTAGTCATCACTTACTTCACAACCTTCAACAAGTGCATTTGGATCAGCAGCCGGATTTGACGAATTTATCGCAGAGAAACCGTCAGCGTATTCACCAAAGTTAATATGATTAACCCCCGTGAACTGAATGGTAAAATAGGTAGTTCCGCAGTTATCTGCTCCAGTAAAACCATAAGGCTTACCACAAGTAGTGCCACCAATTTGAATAACTTCTATATCGCTACCTAACAAGCCGTTCATCACCGCTTCACTTGCTGAACAGGTATCATCAGTAGTTAAGATAAATACTCGATTCAAGTTTAGAGTCGGAAGTGCTAAACCCGCTTGAAAGCCATCAGCAAAACCAAGGGTTTCTGTTACATAGCCTATTGTTTGACCTGCAATCTTATCGTTGTATTTAAACCGATAAAAGTCAGTACCATTAGTATTGTCACCAGCAATCATATAACCAAGCTGAGAAGCCATATACAATAAACCACCCGAGTTGTAGCGTAAATCGAGTACTAAGTCGGTAACATTATTTTGCTTAAATTCGCCAAATGAATCATAAAGTTGCTCTTCAGCTGGGGCAATGAATGAGTTAAATTGCATGTAACCAACGTTACCTGTAGGTGTTTCAATAACTTTAGTGGTTAATACTGGCGAGGTTTCAATAGAAGCTGAAGACAAAGTCACCGTAAATTCTTCACCATCAACAGCTCTAAATTTAAAGGTATGTGATTGATTTAATTCTTTTGGAAATAGCGCAGCATTAATTGCGTTAACTTCGCTTTGTGAGTTTGTATTAATAAAATCAATACCGTCTATTGCTAGTAACTCACTGCCACGGGTTATATTTTGTGCACTAGCAAATGTATTAGGTTCGGTATAAACAACCACTGTTTTTCTTGGTGGTTTAGGCGATATGATTGCCCACTCAATACCATATCCAAATACAACACCAGATTGACTACGTTGTTCCCACTCTTCTGTATCATAGGTAAAATGAAACTGATCTTTAGCTTTACCAGAAGGTGTTGTATCAGTCGTTTTTTGTGTATCAAAATAGGCTAACACTTCATAGCTTTTTGGATCGACATCGGCAATCTCGTCATACCATAAATAAGTTTCGTTACTCCAAGAACGAATCCACATTTTTTCATGCATAGACGTACCGTCTTTATCACTAAAGGCACTGCCTGAACGCGGTGCTTCACAGTAATTTTTAAATACACTAGCGTCTAAAAACTCCCCTTCTTTCCAAACTGGTGCGTCTGGCGCATTATTTCCTGGTGGTTGAATAATATTTTGCTTAGGCGATGACGATGAGCCTCCACCACAAGCGGAAATTAATAATGTGACAATGGCAATACTGGCGTATTTAATCTTCATGAACATCCTTTTTTGAGAGCACTTGAGATGTCGATAATTTACACAAATTAACTCCCAGAGTAAATTGCAACACTTAGTTTACAAATCAACACAAAGATACGACGTATTGCCTCTAATTTAAACAATGAAACAACACCTTATTAGCCAAGAAACAGAGCACTGTTTGATTAAAGCTCAACTGGTTCATTGATACCAAGGCTTTTGCCCTATTTTCTCTTTGAGCAATTCTAAAAACCGAGTCGTTCTGCCAGAACGTGAGCGTTGGTCTGTGCCTAATAAAGCGACTATATTGGCCGTTGGTAGTTCATATTGACTCAGTAATCTGACCAAGGCGCCACTTTTTATTTCAGCGGCAACGTCCCATTCAGACCGAGACATAATGCCATAACCATCGAGCGCCCATTGTTTGATCACTCGTCCATCGTTGCAGGCAAGTTTAGGTTGGATTCGAATTGATTCAGTGATGTTCGCCTCTGCATTATAAAACCTCCACATTGTTACATCTTCAGCGTTTTCTCTAAGGGCAAGACACTGATGGTGACGCAAGTCAGCGGGTTTAGTTACTACACCATATTTTTCAAGGTAACTCGGCGAAGCACATAAAAAGCGTTTATTTTCACTGAGTGTTAACATTTTTAATGACGAATCTCTTAACTCTCCAATGTAAATGATAATGTCCCAAGAGTGCTTGCTCGCCCAATCAGGATTGTCAGAAAGTTCAAGTTCAACCGACAAGTGTTGATATTGCTGTTGGTATTCGGTTAACAATGGCGCTATATAATCACGACCAAATCCCAGCGGCGCTAAAACCTTTAAACAGCCAGTAACTTCATGACGTTGACTATATAAAGACTCATTTAGGTCATCCATGTCTGCAAGAATAATTGCCGCTCGCTCAGCTAACAGTGCTCCTTCATCAGTCAATGTGATACTTCGTGCATGCCGCTCAACTAATTTTAGTTTCAATTTTTGCTCAATGGTTTGCAAACGTTGTGTGATACTCGGCGGTGTCACATTCATCGCGCGTGCCGTTGCGGCCAAGGAGTTATGGCTCGCGATCATTTGAAAAAAACGCAGATCATCGCTATTCAACATTAAGTTAAACCTTAACCATTAACTAAGTTTAAATTAATGTTAAACCACACCATCGTTAAGTACAATAACTTCATTATTGCTGATGTAAAAACTAAAAGAATAAAGAGAGAAAAATGTTTAAAAGATTAATCTTCATGATGTTAGTTGTGTTTAACTCTAGCAACCTATTTGCGACAACACTTGAACACTATCAATCGATGTTGCAACCGAGCGAAGCAAAAAAAGATATTGAACAATGGTTGGATTTTATTGACAAAACGCATCCTGATTTAGCTTATACAACCAAAGATATTGACGCTTTTTACCAACAAGTTAACCAATTCAAAAATAGTATTAATGAGCCAATTTCTGTGCGAGATTTTTGGTTGAAAATGATGACCTACAATAGCATTATTTCTGATGGGCATGTCTCACTTACCCCCTCTAAAAGAGATGCATTGATCGATGACTACTTAAAAAACAATGGCACTTTTTTTCCATTTCATGTGGTTTTTCAAGATGAGCAACTACTTATTAAGGAAAAGCTAAATGGTCAATCATCAAACTTGTCAGGCCACGAGATCACCAAAATAAATGGCATTACTATTGATACAATATTGGCGCAGCTACTTAAGCGAACCCATGGTGATAGCGACAATCAACGAAAGGCCCTACTTGCCCCTAGGTTTTCCTTCTATTACTGGTTGTATTTTGGTGAATATAAAACCTTCACCTTAGATTTAAAAACAGCAGAGAAAACGCTGGTAAACCTCAGCTTTGATGCGGTTAATGAAATTAAAGGCAATGTTGATAGTTTTGACGCCAATTTTCAATTTAGTGTGTTAAATAATAAAACAGCACTTCTTACTCTTAATACTTTCAGTTGGAGAAAGGACGAAGCAAGAGTATTTAAATTTTTACAATCAGCATTCCTGACGATTAAAGACCAGCAGTTAAGTCATTTAATTATCGACATTAGGAGAAATGGCGGTGGAGACGATAACATTTGGATAAAAGGTATATTAGCCAATATTGCCGATAAACCTTGGCGTACAGGCTCCGATTACAAAGTTAAAGTATTAGCGGGACGAGAAAATAAAGGGCAAAAAGCTGGCGACGTGGTTAGTGGAGAAATAAGTACAATACAACAAGTTCAACAAGACAATCCGTTAATGTTTAATGGCAAAGTATCAGTATTGGTTGGCCCTTATACTTATTCATCATCAATTTTGTTTATGAATGTAATGCAAGACTATGGCTTTGGCGAATTAGTTGGTGATAAAACGGGTGGAAAAAGTGGTCAAACTGGCGGCACGCAATACCTTACATTAACTCACTCCAACTTATTAGCGGTTGTGCCTCGCTTTTTGCTGAGTCGACCTAAAGGGGGTCATAATTTAGAACGCTCTACTTTAGATATTCAAATTGATTATGACCAAACTAAACCCTACGAATTAATCGACAAATTATTAGCACAACAATAAACAGCAAATTGCTCCCCCTTTTAACCGTTATCAGCCTCATTGTTGGCTGATAACTTGTTAGTTAGCTAAAGAGAATAATGATGGACTTAGCGCAAATTACCATAGAGTTATTGTTAATTTTATTTATTGTTGCAATGGTTGCAGGCCTTTTGGATACCTTGGCTGGCGGTGGAGGATTAATTTCTGTTCCCGCATTAATTTTAAGTGGTGTTGGCCCACTTGCGGCACTTGGCACCAACAAACTGCAGGGGTGTATGGGCACAGCAACTGCAACCTTGATGATGCTAAGAGCTAGAAGAGTCACTTGGCATCAAGTAAAGGGATTAATGTTATGCGCTTTTTTAGGAGCAATGCTCGGTGCAACAGCCATACAATTTATCAACACTGAACATTTAAATTATGTAATTCCAATCGTCATATTATTTATTGGCCTTTACTTTTTAGTGTCTCCTACTCCCGTCAACGTTAACAGTAAACCGTTAGTTTCAAAAAAGCGTTATCAATACCTTATTATTCCCACAGTTGGTTGCTACGACGGACTGTTTGGTCCAGGTACTGGCTCTTTTTTTACCTTAGCTGGCGTTTCACTGCGGGGGAAAGACATCATCACGTCGACCGCTATCGCCAAAACACTCAATTTTTCAACCAACATCGCCTCTTTAATTATTTTTTTAATGGCAGGGAAAATCGTCTGGTCGATTGGGCTAGTAATGATGCTTGGTCAAATAATTGGTGCTTGGTTAGGTTCTCATTGCTTGTTTTCAATCAACCCTAAATACCTCAGAATATTGGTGGTAATAATGTGTTTCGGCATGTTAATCAAGTACAGTTATGACATGTTTTGACACTATGCAATAACAAGTTGCTTGAGTAATGATGAATTTACAACCACATATCGCACTATGGCTGGTATTAAACTCATTATTGGCACCGTTAATTGCTTTCCTTGGGATCTCGTGTTTAACTTTGATTAGGTCAATGGATTTCGAATATCTAACCTCATGGAAACACAAATACACTCTGACACAGATAAACAGCGGGTTAGGCTGTTACTGAACAAGTTTACACTGGGTACGTTAGCCCTTTGGTTAACGGCGGTGTTATTTGTGCTGACCTTTGTTGTTGTTTTTATCTGGCCTGAATTTTTCCCACAAGATCAGCACTTTCTTATCATTCCTTTATTATCACTGTGGTTATTTTTACTGCGACACTACCCGGCTAGGTTGATGCAGTTGAAGCAAGACATAACACAAGGTGCGATTGCAGAAGTTAGTGGCTTAAGCATTATTCATAACAAACCTGGATTTAAGATATTGTTTGCACCCGACGTTCAATTAAGTGTCGGTAACATGAGTTTTGATTTGCTAAGTTATCCGCCTGCACATTTGCACATTGGCCATCAAGTAAAGGTGAGATATTTAAGCCATTCAAAGTTATTGTTGTCGGTACAACTAACATCAAACCCGCAACAAGTTAATAAACCTCAAACACAACTGAGTGATATTGAACTTGCCATCTTAAAATTGATGGCTAGTGGTGAGCCAGATAAAATAATCGCGCGTCAATTATCGTTAGAGCCAACAACCGTTAGAACATATAACACCAATATTTATCGAAAACTAGCGGTTAAAAACCGTAAACAGGCAGCGGCTAAAGCTGCAGATATCGGGCTTATTAGTGTCAATTGACATCAACTAACACCTTAATCACTGCTAAATCTAATCAAGATCATTAAGCTAAGTCTTATTACTCCCCTTTGAGAATTAGCTATGTTGACTCACCGTTTAACCAGCCCTTGGAATTTTAAACAAGGCTTTTTGATTTTACTGTCCTTTGTTGTTTTGTATTTAGCTTTATCCGCTGGTCATATGATTTGGGTAAAATACACCGTAGGAGTAGAGCAATATTTAACAAAACAAACTGACTTTTTCGTCAAGGTGATGATCACAAGCCAAGCGATTAAGGCGCTGGCCATTATTTTAGTTATCGGGCTTATTGCCACTAAGTATTACCGCGTTAGTTGGCATGCTTTGGGGTTTAAAGCAACAAGTTGGCGCTGGGTTTGTATTGCAATAGTTGCCGCCATATTAGCCTTTATCGTTCGCTTATATCTAATGAAGTGGCTCGCTACTGAGGTGCCGGCTTGGGTTAAGTTTATGCAGCCACCTTTGCAAGACTTGTCACTTTCAAATGCTTCACTCGCAACTTATTTACTGTTAACCATTATTATTACCCCCGTTGTAGAAGAGATATTTTTTCGCGGTTTTTTGTTTCAATGGATGAGTAGCAATCGCCCGGTTTGGTTAGCTGCCATCGTCAGCTCTATCATGTTTGGTGTTTCACATATTGTTCCACCACAAGCCATAGCCGCTGCGGTTTTATCACTGGTCATTATCGTCTTGTTTGTTTGCAGCGGTTCAATATGGCCTGCGATTGTCGCCCACGTTGTCAACAATACATTGTCTGTTGGTTATAACCTTATGTTGCACTTAAATGACTAAATAAATGGCGGTACTTTTACTTGAGTAAACCAAAATACAGCCTTCAAACTGGTGTATCAGAGCAACCGACAGGTTACAAAATAAACCTTATAAAACATAACACTAAATAAAACTTCAAGCTTCTTCAACCAACTTTAACAGCTTTTATTTCAAGTTCAGTTTAGCTTGTTTACATCAAAACAAACGAGGTACGTTGGAATGAAAAATAAGTTAACAACATTAATGGTTGGGCTGAGTTTATTGTCAGGTATTAGCTATGCACAAGATTCACTTAACATCACACAACAAATAAAGGAACTAAAGCCCCAAAAACTCAGTAGTGTTTTAGTGATAAAAGACAATAAGCTGCTGCACGAATCTTACTATAACGAAGCAAGCGCACAATCGTTGCACAATATTCGCTCTGCCAGTAAAAGCTTTACCGGTTTGATGTTTGGTGTTGCGATCAAAGACGGATATTTTGAGTCAGTACAAGACAAAGTATTACCTTGGTTTAAAGACTATCAGCCACTGTTTTACCCGAGCGATGAAAAAACAAACATGCGTTTTTTTGACTTGTTATCGATGACAAATCCTCTGGAGTGTGACGATATGAACTCATTTTCAGCGGGCAATGAAGAGCGTATGTATTTACGCAAAGATTGGATTGAGTTTTTCCTTAATTTGCCAACACGCGGTAATCCACCTTGGATGCCAACTTTTGAACAACAAGCTTACGGTCGAAGTTTTGCTTACTGCACCGCGGGGATTTCGATTACTGCTGCGGCAATTGAACGAGCTTCTGGAAAGTCACTAGCTGATTACGCACAAAGTGCCTTATTTGATAAATTAGATATCAAAGAAGTACATTGGCCAAAATCTCCTATGGGCATTACTCAAGGCGGCGGTGGTGTTGATATAAAACCAAGAGATCTAATTAAAATAGGTCAGCTAGTATTAAACAAAGGTAAATGGGGTAATGAGCAATTGATCCCACAAGACTGGATTGAAAAAAGTCTGCAATCCTATTCTGAGTCTATGCCTGAACTTAACGCCACTTATGGGCTAACTTTTTGGCACTTCCCGTACCAAGTAAATGGTAAAACCATTGATTCTTATGCTGCTGCTGGCAATGGTGGCAACTATTTATACATAGTTCCTGTATTAAATTTAACGGCTGTTATCACATCAACTGCCTACAATACGCCATATATGCATAAACAATCACAAAGCATATTTTCACAGGTGATCTTACCTAAAATTGTTAGTCAACCTTAGGAAGTTGTAATAGCTTAATTTTATTTGCTTCTTTTTGTGCTAACTGTTCCATTTCATTGAGGATTTCTTGAAACACTTTATGATCAGTTAGCACGTTAAAGGGAGGTAAATTTTTCAAGTATTTATGATCTAAGTACCCTTGATCTACCGCCATTTTTAATGTCGATAGAGCCTGTGGTAAATCGCCATCAGAAATCTGCACCATACTTTTGTACACATATAAATTAGGCCAACTTTCAGCAGAAACTTCTATCTCAGGTTTTAATAGTTCAGTTTGCCCTTTCATTTGATGTTCAAGCCAATATTTAATTACTGCCGACTTCATGCTGGTACTACTTAGGGTAATTGCCTGATCCAGTACTTTTAAAGCCAAGTCATTATTGTCAGCGTGAATATGGATCACAGCCAACACCACTAGGCTATCTTCAGTAGCCGGTTCAACTTGATGCAGTTTGTTAATCACCTGTTGGGCGTCGGTATAGTTTTTATTGGCAATTAACGATTTGGCATACGTTACCGCGGTAAAATTATCGTTAGGAGCCATAGTGTAAGCTAGATTGAGCCATTGTTGTGCTTCGGGCTCCATGCCAGCTAAATATAAAAGCTCTGCAACCTGTAAAAACTTATAGGGGCTTTCGCGATTAAAGGCGGTTAAATTTAAGTTTAAGGCCTCATACAACTTACCTTTTTGCACGTATAAATACGCTAGTGCGCTCGCTATTTTATTTTTATCACCATAGTCATGAGACAGGGCTTTTTCATAGTGCGTAATCGCCTTATTTATCTGCCCTGCTACGTCATAAAAATAACCTTCAAGCCAAGGCAGCGCCTCGTGCATTTGTGGGCTTAACGTTAACGTATCTATTATAGCTTTTGCTTCATTCAGTGTATTTTGCTGACCATCAAATTTAGCCACTTTTTCAATCAGTGATTGTGCTAATAAAATTTGCGCGTCTTGGTTTTGTGGATTTTTATCAAGGTACTGTTGCAGAATGTTTATGGCCAATGCATTGGCAGCAAAGGTATGTTGATTTATTAACTGTTGAGCTCTGGCAAATAAAGGAGAAGCACTTAAATTTTGATTATTTTCAGCTTCGGTAGCCCCCACCTCTTGTTGTGACTTATTGACTAAATAAAACATTAGCCATATTGCGCCGACCAAACAAACAACTATCATGCCCCAGAAAAGACGAGGTTTATTGATATGATTAGCCGCAGGCTTATCCACAACGGCTTCAATCGTTACATTGGGATGCCACACATAACCTTCGGCCCGAACAGATTCAATACAATCTGCTATTGAACTACCTACCGCTTTTCTCAGTAATGACACCCGCTGTGCAATGGTTTCGTCACTGACATAGTCTTTTCGCCACACTAATTTAGCCAAGGTTTGCGCCGACAATATTTGCCCAGGATTTAGCAAAAACACTTCTAACAACCGGTAACTTAAGCCAGTTAGATTAATCGGTTGATCATCCACCAACACTTGGCGGTTACGTGTATCAATACAAATAGAATGAGAGCGAATATAGCTGCTTTCGGGTAGCAATGTGTAATGAGAAGCTGTCATGTGCAATACCATAACTTGGATTGAATATTGGTGAAATCAATTTTTTTCAATTACATACCATATTTTTTGCTTATGACTTAGTTTAAAAGTAACTAATGGTCTGTTTCATAAGCAAAATTCAGCGCAATGCTATCAAAATAAAAAATAAAGCTTACATTTCAAGCAATTATGTAATCTTACGTATACATTTAGCTGAGTTTAGACCAGTTTAATGCGATAAAATAATGCTTGTTGTAAATTTTAGTTTTACCTAATATTGTCGCGTTCTTAACAGAACATTTACATTTAGTTTTTTAACAGGGAAATTGGCAAACTGCTTGAAAAAGCAGGACGCAAAGCTACCGATCTAAGGCCAGTTTATTGGCTATGATAGCGGAGCTGCAGAGTATAGCTGTTTCTGTCAGGCTGTACTTTTTTCTGCGGACAGAGCCAAATGACCCATTTCTAAAGGGTTTTTTATGAAAAACTTAAAATTAACACTGTTATCTCCACTGATGTTGGGGATGTTTTCTATTGTTCCAAACCAAGTAGCCGCACATGGCTACATCAGTAAACCAGAGTCGCGTGGCTACTTATGCCGCTTAGGTGAAAACCAGCGTTGTGGTAATGTTGTTTATGAGCCGCAAAGTATTGAAGGAAGAGATCGCTTTCCTGAAACTGGCCCAATGGACGGGCAGATTGCCAGCGCGGGTCTACCGGTTTTTTCACCGTTAAATGCTCAAACCATTAGCCGATGGACTAAACGTCCGATCAGCGCTGGTGCCAATGAGTTTATTTGGACATTTACCGCAGCACATTCTACTCGAGACTGGCGCTACTTCATTACTAAAGCAAACTGGGACGCAAATGCGCCACTAACACGTGACCAATTTGAGTCAGTGCCGTTTTGTAGTTACGAAGGTCATTATAAACAACCACCAAGAACTTTAACCCATCTGTGTAACGTGCCAGCTGATCGTAATGGTTATCACGTTATATTGGGCGTTTGGGACGTGGGTGATACACCAATGAGTTTTTATAACGTAATGGATGTGATGATAGATAACGGCGACCAATCTGAAATACAGTGGCTGGATGTTGGTGATATCAACGCAATTCATGATTTAAAACAAGACGATAAAGTTATTGCTCGCGTTTTTGGAACAAGTGGTGAATTAACCGCATTAAAAACTGAGTTAACGATAACATCCGATGAAGAAGGAAGCGCCACTTTTTGGCCTAAATTAATGGCACAAACCATTAATGCTAACCAGTCATGGTTACAAGCCGGTGTTTTAAATGCTGAAAATGAAATAGTGCCTGTTGATGGTAAAAATGAAATTTTTGCACAATCTGGTTCAGGCATCGAGCGTGTAGAACTTAGTTACGTGAAAGCGCCACCACCGCAAGCTGAGGTATCAATTGAAGGAGTTAAACATCACTACTACATTGACAATGATCAGGTAGCCATTGATTTTACTTATGACGTTGACATGCCTGCCACCGTTAACGTGACGTTAAATAGCCACTACAATTCAGTAGTGCAATTTACCGAAACAGTTGAAGCGGGGACTACTGACTTTTCTTTAGTTTATGAAAATGCAAAAGCTGGCCACTATAATTTAACGATAGAAACCCAAGCGGAAAATGGCAGCCAAAGCCAACTAGGTTTCCATCTCAACATTACCGTTAACGATGGTACAACGCCACCTGAGCCTGGTACACCTGATGAAGCTGAATTTAGCTTTCCAGAAGGATTGCCACAATATAAAGCGGGCACAGTGGTGTTCCAGCCCAAGACAGGTAAGTTGTATCAATGCAAACCATGGCCATACAACGGTTTCTGCGTGCAATACTCGGCAAGTGCAAACCAATTTGAACCTGGTGTAGGTACGGATTGGGAAATGGCTTGGCGAGCACTTTAATACCAGTTATTAATTAAACTCGTTTAAACGCAAGAGGCAGATTTTCTGCCTCTTATTTTGTAAGCAATTTCTTCAGCTATAGCATTGACCACTATTTTTCTGCACAATTAAAATTCTATATGGAGTTAAGGGTAAGTCATGAAGTTAAAGTTGGCCGTTTCATTGTTTGTTATTTTTTGTCTAAATCAAAGTCAGGCTAAAGAAATAGCCATTACTTTTGATGACTCACCAAGGCATGCCACTGGTTATTTTGACGGTAAAACACGAGCACTCAAATTAATTGAACAATTAAAACAACATGATGTACCACAAGTAGCATTTTTTTCGGTGAGTAGTCGCTTAGATAAAGAAGGCATAGAGCGATTAAAACTATACGCCAACGCAGGCCATGTAATTGCCAACCATACCCATAACCATCCTAATTTTAATCAACTGACGCTAGCCCAATATCAGGAAAATTTCTTACTGGCCGACGAAAAACTTTCAACGTTTAAAAACTATAAAAAGTGGTTTCGCTTTCCCTACCTTAGAGAGGGTGATACACAAGAAAAACGCGATGGGATGCGTAAAACATTGGCCGACAATGGCTATTTAAATGCTTATATCACGCTAAACAACTACGATTGGCACATAGAGAGCTTATTCCAAAATACGATAAAACAAGGTATTGCCATTGATATGCAACGTATGAGTCAATTTTATGTTGAGCAACTGATCGACAGCATTAATTACTACGACGAACTGGCGATAAAACATTTAGGTTACTCACCCAAACATGTGTTGCTATTACATGAAATGGATATATCTGCATTGTTTATTGGCGATCTAGTCACTGAACTAAGAAAACAAGGCTGGAAAATTATACCCGTTGAAGATGCTTACACCGACAAAATTACTGACTACCAAACAACAAGAATTTTCAAATTTAACCCCGGTAGAGTTGGCGAAATAGCAAGAGATAAAGGGCAAAAGAAAAACCTTTGGCATCACAGCTTAGATGAAAAATATTTAGAGCAGAAATTTAACCAACAAGTATTGATGCAATAACCCAACTTATCCTTTTGTTGATATGGTGTTGAAACTTTTTAGCCAATTTAAATTTTTCAGCTGATATTCAACAAATTATCCTCGACATTCTTTACTAAAACAGTAAAAATTTAACTGATAATTAGGATTGGAGAAAATGTCGTTGAAAGGGACTGGAATACCCCTGATATTAAAAGTGTTTTTAACAACACTACTGCTAGTGGTGCTCAATGGTGTGCCTTCAGCGTTCGGTGCTGACGAACCGACGATTGTCGTCGAGTCAGCGAAAGTAGAGTTAGCAGAATTTCCCATGAGTTACTTTATTGATAGCTCAGAAGAAATGCCATTTTCTGAAGTAATACAACAATCCTTTACCCCTTCAACAAGTATGTTGACCTTAGGTACCAACGCTATGGTTACTTGGTCGAAAATACAAGTGTTCAACCAACACAGTGAAAAAATTCGTCTGTTTGTACACCACCCTTACGCTTACCATCTAAAAGCAGTAAGTTTTTATGAAACTCAGCACCAACAGGTGTTAAATCATATTGATATTCCACTTTACCAAAGTGGCGACAAACCTATGATGTACGGTGGTACAGCAGTATTTTCATTTGAATTAGCACCAAATGAGTCAAAGACAATTTATGTGAAAAACATCTCTTTTTCGCATCAATGGTATCAGCTAAGTTTGTTTGATGAAGAAGCCTCTAAAAAAGCATTAGTATCTACCGGCAATTATATTGCCCTGTTAGTCGGTATGATGCTGGCACTAATGATATATAACTTCTTTTTGTATATCTCTGCGCACAAAATTGAAAATGTTGTTTATGCACTTTATTTGATTTCAGGCACTATTTGGGTGTCACTTTCCTATGGTGTAGCTGCCAACTTTTTTGGCGTTTTTAGTGCAGAAGTTTTTCAATTTAATTCCACAGTATTGAGCATGCCTAGCTTTTTAGTACTGTTTATCATGTTAATTTTTGACACGCGTAAACGCCATCCAAAAGAGCATATAGCCTTATGTTTATTGCTTTTACTGCTTGTCGGCGACTTCATCTATAGCTTGATTGATATTACCGCCGCGCTAAAACCTGCAAGTACATTAGCGGCGATTATGATGTTAATCACATTTGGCGTTTCTATTTCACTTTGGCGCAAACGAGAGCCGCTAGCAAAGTACTTCTTTTTAGGGCACTTTATGTTTATCGCATTTAACATGTCAGCGGTATTTTATTACAAAGGAATTAGTGAATTTAATCAGATTAATAGCCATGGTGTGGGCATTGGTATTTTACTTGAAGCCCTAATGATGGCATTTGTTTTATCTTACCGAATTAATGAATTAGAACGTATTAAAGGTAAACAGGAAGAACTTAAAAGGCTGGCAGATACAGACCCAATGACAGGCCTTTATAATCGTCGATATTTTGAAATTGCAGCAAAACAAGCAATAGAGCAAGCCAAAAGGACAAAAACAGCGGTAAGTTTAATGGTTCTTGATATCGATCACTTTAAGAAAATTAACGACAATTTTGGCCATTTGGTCGGTGATGATGTCATTATCGCGTTTGGCAAACTATTAAAACAACATCAACGAAATGTTGATATTGTTTGCCGTTTTGGCGGAGAAGAGTTTTTGCTGTTATTACCCGATTGTGACGCCAGCAATGCCTATAAGGTCGCTGAACGTATTCGCCTTGCTGCCAGTAATTTTAAAATGCAAGCAGACGGCGATACCCAAATTACCTTTACCGTTAGCGCTGGTATTCATCAATTTAATTTACCAGATGAATCCATTAAGAGTGCAACAGATGCTGCAGATAGAGCCCTTTATTTGGCAAAATCTTCAGGGCGTAACCAAGTAAAAATAACGCCAACAGAAACGATTGCTATCGCCCCATCCCACTAGCCATATTTTGAGAAACCTAGCTGGGCTTCCTGTTCACGAAAGCTCAGCACTTCAAATCCGGTTTCGGTGACCAAAATAGTATGTTCAAATTGCGCTGAAAGCTTTTTATCTCGAGTGATAACAGTCCAACCATCTTTTTTGGTTTTTGTTTTATAAGTGCCTTGATTGATCATAGGTTCAATGGTGAATGTCATGCCTGGCTTTAAAGTTAGGCCAGTATTTACTTTGCCATAATGCAATACATCCGGCCCCTCGTGCATTTCTCTGCCAATGCCGTGACCACAATAATCTCTTACTACACTAAAACCGTGTTTTTCTGCATGTTGTTGAATAGCAAAACCGATATCGCCAAGCTTAACATTCGGTTTTACTTGTTTTATGCCCTGCCACATCGCTTCTTGGGTTACTTTAACTAAATGATTTGCCCTAGGTGTCGCCTCTGGCATCACAAACATTTTGCTTGAGTCGGCAATAAATCCATTTTTCTCTAGGGTAATATCAACATTGACTATGTCTGTTGCTTTTAACTTTTGAGTGACACTCGGCATACCATGGCAAACAACTTCATTAATTGAGGTGTTTAGCGAATACGGATAATCATATTGCCCTTTACTTGCCGGCCTAGCATTTAAACTATTGACGATAAAATCTTCAACTTTATTGTTGATCTCCATCGTTGAGATCCCTGGCGTTATAAAACCATCAAGCATTTGAAAGACCTGAGCAAGCAGCTGACCTGACGTGCGCATTAACTCAATTTCAGCAGCATTTTTAATGATTACTTGCTTACGCATTATCGGTTTGAGCCTTTTCAACGATTGGCATTTGATTTATCTGAGCCGCTTTTAGCAACTCAAGCATCAACTCATTAAAGCTTAGCTGCGGATTTAATTCTGCCTGCATCCCCACTTTGATCCAAAACTCAGCTTGCGCATTGATAGAACGAGACATCACTGTGCTGGCTTTTCTCACTTCTTCATGTAATTCATCTGAAATTTTTACGATTCCCATAACTCACCAAAAATATGATTCATATATAAATCATATATAATTCACATATAAACATAAAGTTTTTATTTTGCTGTTTAATGGTAAGCGCTGGCTTTAATCGACATTTACTTTTAGAGTAGCTAAAAAAATAATGCGAATCATAAGGACATATATGCGTCACCTATACTGCCGTACGGTAGAGCCTAACCATAATTGCCAAGCCCCCACTCTTTATCAACCTGGCTGTTGTTCAAATGGTTGGTGCGAAATAACTGAAAAAATTGATTTACGCCCTTACCTGTTATCACCAGTATTAGACCAAGGTTTACTTAATTCATGCAGTGGCTGTGCGCTTTCAGCAGCAGTAGAAATTACCCTTAACCGTGAACAAGACCACTTTTTTGAATGCGGCAATGGGTCAAAAGCATCCGCAATGTTTATTTATTATTACGAGCGCTTATTAAGTAACAAAGAGCTGGAAAACACTCCAGTTTATTTGGACGATGGCTTTACCGTATTAACCAGTTTTGGCGTTTGTTGTGCAGAGCTTTGGCCTTACCCTGAAACGTCAGTGCCACAATCACTTTGGCAATTAGCAAAAGATGGCACATTGGAAGAAATTACACAGGAGATGAGCCGGATTTTACAAGAAAAAGAATCGCTGATTAAATCCTTACTTGAACAAAAACCCTCTGAAGAAGCCAAAGTACAAGCGAAAGAATTTAACAATATCAAGTACACACAGCTTTCAATAGAAAACGGAATGAACGAAATCAAACATGCGCTTAGCAATAAAACGCCTATTGTTTTTGGTTTTATCGAGCCACAAAGTTTCTTTGACATTGCGGCAAATGGCGAGATGCCTATGCCTGCCGAAGACGAACTTCGCATTGGTGGCCATGCTGTGTGTGCGGTAGGTTTTGATGACGAGAAACAGGCAATATTGATCCGCAACTCTTACGGGAAAGACTTTGGCATAGATGGCTATTGTTATATGCCGTATGAATTTATTTTAGGACAATACACAGATGCAGAGGGCAACAAACACCCCAACGCCTTTAACTTTTACTGTATCTTAGAAGAAGGCAACAACTAAGTTCATGTGGTTACAAAACAGGCTGACCAATCAGCCTGTTTTAATGTTAACTCAAATAAGTGCGCTATTTTACAATTAAAACGCCGACTTTACCTTCAGCGCCAGCGCTAACAAAAATGTTCCCATCATTTGCCAAGGTATAAAAACCTCTATCACCTTCTACAGCTTGTAAATTATCTAAAGGTTGCCAAGTTTTTCCGTCATCGCTTGAATAGTCGCTACCTGTTTTGCCTGTGGTAATACAGATTGACTCATAACAACTCATCGCGGTTCGTAAACCTCGCTCTTTGGCATCAACTTGGTACCATGTATCTAATTTAGTTGCTATGTTTGCATACTTTGCAGGGCGTTGTTGAAAGTCACCGCCAAGGACAAATATTTGCCCTTGTGTATTTTGAGCCAATCCATAACCACCTGCAGTTTGTGTTTCACTATACAAAGGTACCGCTTGGCGTTGCCATGTTTCTCCCCAATCATTTGACTCATAAACAGACGCAGAGAATCCACCTGTGGTGCTCCAAGCTTTACCCTCTTCTCCAACAATTAGCGTATTGCCACTGGCAGCAAAAGCAGATTCTTTTTCAATAATCGCTGGTAACTTACTTTTGGCAATTCGTCGCCAAGTGTTACCACCATCTGTTGTTTTCTTAACAACATAATAGCCATCAACCGGATCGCCGAGCATTAAGCCAGTTTTATCATCCCAAAAATCAATCGCATCAAAAAAGCCTTCCTTATCTTTATTTTGATAAAGTAGTGCCCAGCTGTTACCGCCGTCTTGAGTTTTTAATAATTTTGAATCGTCTCCAGAGCCAACACTCATGATAATCGCGGTTTGTTTATCAAACACGTGAATATCACGAAAATCCAGTGACTTATATTGGCTAGGTGAAACATTTCGCCACTGCTGGCCAAGGTTTTCACTGACATAAACACTCCCTTTAGTTCCAGTTACCCAAAGTTTATTATCAACAGCAGCACTGCCACGCAATGATGCTTTATTGGGCAATTGACTTACCGTCCATTGAGGTAGATGAGTTTGCTCGCTACTTGCATAGCTATTAAATGTGGCGAGAGATAAGGTACATAGAATTATTTTTTTTAAATTGTTCATTGTTTGATTTGTGTTAAATAAAGGCTGCTATAACTTACTTTGTCATTGTAAGTTAAGTCAAATTAAGCCATAGTAAATAGCTATACCATATGCATTTATCAACTATGCAGTAAGAGCTATGTTACAAGTAGATCAAAAAGTACTGGATGATATTGGGCGCGGATTTTCGGTCCCTGCGCAGCCAGAATTACTCGTTAAACTACAACAATTAATGGCAAGTCCTGAGCCAGAAATCAATGACATTAGCCGAATTATTTCCCAAGATATTGCGGTCGCATCAACGGTATTAAAAACCATAAATTCGCCAATTTATGGCCTGTCCCGTTCAATTTCAGATATTCATAAAGCCTGCCGTTTTATTGGTATAACCGGCATCACGTCACTGGTAACCAATGTTTTAATTCAAAAAAGTTTTGAACAACAAGAGTGCAGTATCACTTTAGACGACTTTTGGCATAACACACAAAATATTGCCAATACCAGTGTGTTTATTGCAAAGCGATTAAAACATCAAGTATCCATTGATAAACTATTTTCATTAGGTTTATTTCATGATTGCGGCATTCCTGTGATGGCGATGAAATATCCAGACTATGCTGAAACCTTTGAACACGCGATTAAAACACCCAGTGAAACATTAACCTCGATTGAAGATTCCGTGTACAACGTAAACCATGCCACTATTGGTTACTACGTTGCATCGTCTTGGCGATTACCACGCGATATTTGTCAGCTTATCTTATCTCACCATGATCGAAACTTTCTCGACGTGAAAGCAGATATTGATCAACAGTTTTATTTTGCCGTACTGAAATTAGCCGAGAACTTAGTACATAATCATAAGTACTTTAGGGATTCTGCAGATTGGCCTTTCCTAAAAGATCAGATACTCACTACCCTAGATTTAGACGAGGATGATTTACAAGATCTTCATGAAGATACGTTAGAGATTCAACGATAAGCTCGCATCTTAGGTTTTTAAGCTTTTGCTAAAAGTGAGTTTAATACACTGATTATTTTATTTTGTTCAATTGGCTTAGCTACATATTCATCCATACCTGCAGCTAAACATTTCTCTTTATCGCCCACCATCGCATTGGCTGTCATCGCGACAATCGGAATATATTGAAAATCGGCGCCGGCTTCTCCAGCCCTAATCGCTTGCGTCGCCTGATAACCGTCCATTTCAGGCATCTGACAATCCATTAGAATTAAATCGAAGTGTTGACCTTCACTATTGCTCTTTAACAAATTCAACGCTTCTAAACCGTTATTTGCGACATCACAAGTTAAGCCGAGCTTTTCAAGCAAGCCTTTAGCAACGGCTTGGTTAATTCGATTATCTTCCACCAATAAAATATGTGCATTAAGTGAACTGTTTAATTGATTATCTATATGGTTAGCTAACTTAGCTGGTGTGTTATCTACTTCTATAACACTTTCTTCTTTGCTGCGGCTAGTCAACAATTGAATCAAGTTTTCACTGGTTATCGGCTTAGTAACTTGTTCATGAACATTTAACGCCATTAAAGATAGTAAATTACTTGGCATGTTGATAGGTGTCATGAGCACCATTTGCATGTCATCAAAGTGACTATCAGCATCAAGTAATTGTACCAAGTGCTGATCGCCTATTTGTGCTAACTCAACATCTATAAGTGCTAAGTCGAATAATGGCCGCTCACTGGCAATGAGTTGCTGACAAAAATCTAACGCTTCTTTGGGCGTGTTCATGGTATAACAAGTCCCACCCCATTGCTCAAATTGCTTTTTAATAACTGCACAGTTGCTTTTGTTATTATCAATAACTAACACTCTGGGTAAACTTTCTAAATTCGGCTTTGAAGGTACATCTTCAGCTGACTTTTCTAATAATATACTGCATTTGAAAGTACTACCTTTACCGGGCTCACTTTCAACATCAATATCTCCTGCCATCTCGTTACATAGGCGTTTAACAATCGCTAGGCCTAAACCTGTACCACCAAACTCTCGGGTCGTTGACGCATCTAATTGTTGAAAAGCACTAAACAACTTATTTTGGCGCTCTCTTGGAATGCCAATACCGGTGTCTTTCACAGTCATCACAATTTGCCAATGTGTGCTTGAGTGTTCTATCTGCTCAATAGTCACTAACACTTCGCCCTCTTTGGTAAATTTAATAGCATTAGCAACCAAGTTAATTAAAATCTGCCTGATACGGTTGGGATCACCAATGACAAAGTTTTGCTTAACCTCGGTTGTATCTAATATGAGATCTAATCCTTTTTGCTGTGCTTGTAATGCCATAGAGCGCGCAAAACTAGACACAGTATGGATTAGATTAAAGGTGATCTGTTCAAGCTCTAATTTGCCAGCATCAATTTTAGAAAAGTCTAAAATGTCATTGATCAACGTAAGTAAAGAATGTGCACTTTCTTGTGCAATTGACACCCTTTGTTGCTGCTCTTGATCTAAGTGAGTATCTTGCAATAGATCTAACATGCCAATAACACCATTCATCGGTGTTCTAATTTCATGACTCATACTTGCCAGGAATTCGCTTTTAGCCTTTGCCCCAGCTTCAGCTTGTTGCTTCGCTTTAGTCAGGGCAGTTTCGGTATTTACCCTGTCAGTAATATCATAGTTAACCCCGATCATTGACTGTGCATGATCATGTTCGTTAAACAGCACAATCGCAGCAGCTCTTATATGCCTGACTTCACCATTTGGCCAAAGAATTCTAAATTGAGTATCAAATTTATCACCACCATTTATCGCTTGTTCAAGTTCAGCAACCGCTCTTTGTGCATCGTCGGGATGAATACCATTTTCCCAAGCTTCATAGGCACCTGAAAAATTTGCTTCACTGATGCCATACAATTTAAACATCCATGGATCCCACTTCAGCTCATTGGTCACCACATTGTATTCCCACACACCAATACCCGCAGAGTCGGCAGCCAATGTCATTCTTTGGTTCATTGAGTTGATTTCACTGGCAACTTGCTTTTGCTCAGAAATATCAATGTGTGTACCTATCATTCGCTTGGCTGTGCCGTCTTTATGCCATTCAACTGATTTACCAGTGCTTAAAATCCAAACCCAGTGCCCCGCTTTATGCTTCATCCGCAACTCACAGGTATAATATTCGTCTTCACCACGCCAATGCGCTTCTAATTGTTGTTGAGTCAAACCTTTATCTTCTGGGTGTAAATAGGTTAGCCACGTATTAACGTCGACTGGTTCTAATTCGCTAAGGGAATAACCTATGATGTTTGCCCAGCGCTCATTAAAAACGGTTTTGCAAGTATTAATTTCCCAATCCCAAATACCAACGGCGGTTGACGCCATCACAAAGTCTAAGCGCTCTTTCTGCACTCTAATCATCTCTTGAGAAGCAACTCTTGATGAAATATCTTGAATTGAACCAAAGATTCGCACACATTGACCATGTTCAAAATCGGCTTTACCTCTAACAGCTATCCAAATACTGTTACCTTTGGCTGTCAACAGTTTGCATTCAAGGTTTATCGGTGTGCCGTCATTTATTGCTGCATCAAGTGCTTTTTCAATTATCGCTTTGTCATTGTCTGTATGATAAAAATCTATCGCTCTCTCTAAAGTTGGCTGATAAGTGTCGGCGACTTCATGAATGGCTTTTGTCATCGGCGACCAAAACAGCTTACGATTCATTAAATCTAATTCCCAAGCGCCTATTTTTGCTTGTTGAGACATTTCTGACATCATTTGTTGTTGAGCCAACACTTTTTGCCGTTGCTGCTCTCGGGTAAATGCTGCTCCTATCCAATTACCAAATAACCGAACTAAACGAAACTCCCGGTCTGAAAAAGGCCTCGCCGACTTTTCAATGCTGGAAAAGTTTAACGTGCCATATCGCTTGCCCGCGACAAAAAGTGGGATGCCAATATAACTTTCTAACCCAAAGTTTTTGTAACAAGGATGGGATTTAATTTCACTTTCGCCTACATGATGAAAGCCTTTAGGGCCGTTAGCGGCAAAGGTATGCACACAATAGGTTTGTTCAAATGGAAACTGAGCGCCAGGTAGTAATCCATCGTCTGGTGCAACGCAGTGTAATACCGTATAAATACCATTTTCGATGTGGCTAACAATTGCAATAGGCAAATGAAACAATTGTGTACCAAGCACTAGTAATTCCTGAATTTTTTCATCCAGATTTAAGTGTTGGTTGGTGGTGATTTTATGTAATTCATTTAAGGCAAATTCAATATGTTTTTGTTCACTGATATCGTTTTGAATAACGATAAAATCCACAATTTGGTTTTCAACATTTTTAAGCGGCACTAAGGTTGTTTCAAGCCACAAGACTCGGCCATTTTTAATTTTGTTTAATGACTCACCACGCCAAAACTCCTCTTTATCACAGTGTTGTAAAATATTGGCAAAATCTTTTTTGCGATAGGTATCAGCACAAATAAGGCGAACATCCATGCCAATAACATCTTGCTCTTGATAGTGATAAAACGCTAAAAAGTTAGCATTAACGTAGGTAATTTTACCTTTAAGATCGATTTTAAAAACAATGGCATGTTTATTAATCGCAAATTGAAACTCGGCACTTTGATTTTTTGCTTTTAATAATGACAGATAATTACGTTTGATTAGGTTTTCAGTAGGCCTAAATAGAGCGATATAAAAAAACAAGAGTAGAATTAAGGTAAGCAACCAATTGACCATTTCGTATTTGTGAAGCTCTTCAACTCTGCTTTGTGAAGCTTGTTCTAATAACGTTACGGCGTTATCCAAATGAGCAAGAATCTCGCTAACACTTTTTTGATTAAAGTGCTGCTCGATAAAAAGTTGCGCCCTTGATGGCTCTGTGATTGAAGTTAAAGCCCTAGCGTTTTTTGCAAAGGCTTCAACTTGTTGATTTAAATTTAATTTTGAAGACTCTGAAGTATTGTAGAGCCTTTGCAGCTTATTAAGCTCATCATGTTCATTTGCTGAAATCTGCTTAGATAAATACGTTTGGTTCGCAATAAACTCATCGGTAAGTGACTGCAGATTATTTACTGTATTTGTCACTTCTTTGTTTAAATAGAGTTGATTGACATAAACATAGGATTGCTGCGCAATTCGTTGCGACAGCATTCTTTGTTTACCACTTAAGTTAATTAAATTGGCATCGCCAGATTGTTGCTCGACTAACCAATTTAAAACAAAATACGACACACTGGCCAATATGGCTAAAATGAGCAACGCAGCAATATTTCTTTTACCAACTTGCTGAATGAGCGAATAACCTTGCAAGGTACCTTCCTTGTAATACGATTAGTTGATTAGCTTTTTGATACCACCACCGTCGAGGCCTATGTAAATAGTACCATCAATACCTTGGTGTAAACTTCTTACCCGTCCTAAATCACTTAATAATTGTTGCTGATTCACCACGTTACCTTGTTCAACAGTAATAACTACAATATAGCCAAACTTAAGCGAGCCAAGTAAATATTTATTTTTAAGTTTAGGATATTTTTCAGAAGTTACTTTGATAAATGCACTTGGTGCTATAGAAGGATCCCAATATAAACTAGGCTGTTCCATGCCCTCTTTTTCGGTTAAATCAGTAAATTTTGTGCCAATGTAATTGATGCCATAACTGATGACTGGCCAACCATAATTTTTGCCCGCTTCAACTAAATTGATCTCATCGCCACCTCTTGGGCCATGCTCGTGTGACCACAATTTTTTAGTATTTTGATCAAATAAAAGCCCTTGTGGATTTCTGTGACCATAGGAATAAACGGCAGGCCTTTCACCTTTAATAAAAGGATTACTATCCGGAATGCGGCCATCAAGGTGTAAGCGATATATTTTTCCACCATCACGAGATAAATCTTGCGGATTTGTGTCTCTATCTCCTCGATCACCAATCGAAAAATAAACAAACCCTTTGTCATCGAAAGCTATACGACTACCGTAATGACGGCCACTAGTGGTGTTTTCTTGTCCCTTATAGAGCACCTGAACTTGTTCTAGTTGCCATGTTTTTTCATTTAATAATGCACGCGCTAGTGCCGTATTACTACCACGACCTTGGCCAGATGAGCTAGCATAAGTAAAATAAAGCCACGGCTCTTTATGATAACTTGGTGATAAAGCGATATCGAGTAGACCTCCTTGACCATTATCATCAATGTCAGGCAATCCAGAAACTTCAATAGCTGTTAATTGATTTGGCTTAAAGGCTAATAATTTACCACTTCGTTCAGACACTAACAGCACACTGTTTGGCAATTGAGTTATTCCCCAAGGAATACTCACATTGTTAACAACCTTTTCTGTGCGGTACTTGCCTGCAAATGAGTTTTTATCTAATTGATGAGAGTCTCTGGCAAAAGTTAATGGCGCAAACATTATCGCTACCATCAAACATATGAGGCTTTTGGGGTTGCTCATGATAAATCCTGTAATTCCTTTGTACCGTTAAGCCTACACAATATCAAAACAGCACAAAATAGCTACAGAACAAATAATGTTAGTTTCCACTACGAAGGTAAGTGCGGAGGTTATAAAAAACAAATGAAACAATAAGCCTAGAAAGGCTAAGATACCTTAATACTTATAAATATTAAGGCAGCTTTTGCGCGTTAAAAATTCCTAAAATTAGCCCAAGAACGCAGTAGTTCTCTAAAGTCGTCTACGCCACAACTGGCTCCTTCAGTGTAATCGAACGATAACGCGTCAGATGTTAACTCATCAGGCATAACCATTTCGCCATTTAACATAACGTTCATGTTTACGCACACATCCTCGTGGTTAATGGTTAAGGTATACTCTTTACCAACTAATTGAAACTCTTGTTGTTGGTGTTCTGCGGCATCTAATGCTTTTAATACATTTGATAGTTTTTCTACATCTTGGCCAATCTCTGTTTCAAGCCATGGTCCCATCAACTGATGTTCTAATGAAAATTGTGCACGGGCAGATCCAGTAATGCCATCGTGAATAAATTCGTACTCCATACATGCCTCTGAAGTTTTCGTGATTAATGAAATTATAGAAGAATTATCATCGCTACGCTCCATTAAAATAGAGTACTAATGCGCTTTTGCTGCAATAATAATCAGCTTGTAGTGCATATCCTGAATAAAGGTTTTCTATTAAAACTGAACCTATCTTTTATTATTAGGTCTATTGCACTGATAAAATTAATAAAATGAAGTTTGTAGTGTTAAACGGAAGTTCAAAAGCCATCACACTGTCGGTAGTTGTTCACCTATTAATAGTTTATTTGTTAAGTTCAACTATTACTGTATCACCTCATATCGCTCAACCGGTTCACCAACCGATTGACAGTTATTTGTATGTGCTGCCTACCCAAGAGCAATTAGAGCCAATTGTAGAGCCTGAAGAAGAGCAACAAGCAGAGCCGTTACCTGAAGCTGAACCTGAACCAGAGCCAGAACAAATACCTGAACCTGAAACTGAACCTGAGCCAGAACAAAAACCTGAGCCCAAACAAGAAGAACTTGATGTTCCAGTTGTAGAAACAGAAATAAAAAACAGCGACACCGAACAACAAGAAGTTAACGTTTCGGTCGATAATCAGCCCTCTACCTCGGTTAACAAAAAATTCAGTGCGGCGACATCTTTAGACCAGTTAAGAGCGTTAAATGACCAATTAGAAGATGAAATGTTTGAACAAGTTTATATAGAAAGAACTAAACCTAACTCTGGCTCTATAATGCATGGTCAAGCTACTTCGGTACCTCATTCAGTAAAACAACAATCAGAAGATGAAAAAAGAGCCCAGGCGACTCAACAGATGGGCGGAGGTTTTGCTGTCACCAAAGGAGAAAATGGCAGCTGTACTATTACTCGTGATTTAAGTCATGTAGGTATGGAAGGTTTAACTTCAGTAGAGAGCTTTAGCTGCGGTCAAACAGAAATACAAAAAGCCTTTAATCAGCATATGAAGAAATGGAAAAAGAAATACGGCAAGAATAATGATTCATCAAATTAACCATGCAAACTAGAAGTGATAAAAATTAAAAAAATCTCGCCAAACAATGGCGAGATTTTTTAATTAGTAAAAACTAAATAGATTAAAGTTTATCAAACAGTGTCACTGAGGCGGCAGCATCAGGCTCCCAACCTGTTTGAGACGTATGATCAATCGTAACGCGATAAGTGGCGTTTTTGTATACGACTTCCTCACCCGCTTTATAGGCGACATTGCTAGCCCATAAACGACTCGCCATATCGACTACCCAAAGGTTACTACCATCTTTGACTGGAGCCCATGGCGCTTGTGAAGTATGCGCAATAACGGCTTTGTAAATTACATTACCTTGTGATACGTAGTCACCCGCTTGGTAACTAACGTTTTCTTGCCAAGCTGGTGCATAGTTATCTAATGTGTCAAAAGTATAACCAGCAGCTTTTGCTAACGCTAAGAATTCTCTTAATTTAGGTAAGTTTTTAGTTGCACCTTGACCACGCTTGCCGTCTTCAAATAAGAAGTCATGTGTTAATATGACAACTTTGTCATTATGCAATGGATGCCCGCAAGGGAAAGTATGACTGGTTGAGTTATCTGGCTTCAAAGTTTTAGGCGCACAACTGTTCATAGCAGCACCAACTTTAGCAACTAATACATCAGGCTCAGTTAAACTTTCCGCAGGAAATTGAATACCCCAGTTTTCAGGCGCCCAATCTAGATCCCAACCATGAATAACATAACCTTTATCAGCCAGTAAGCTGGAGACTTCAATCCCCATCAAAGAGCTGTGGAATGGATTGGCTGGATCACATTGGTTACGAGGGTCCCAAGGTTGAAATTCATCTGTGGTTGCACATAATCCATCACTCTTAAAGTCACGACTAACACGCCAGCCATTGGTATATGGTAAACGAGCAAGGCTAGTTCCCTTAAAATTTGGGTAACTATCAATATTAGGAATATATTGACGGAAAGAGCCTAAGTTTTTATCAAACTTTGAAGCATCCAGTGCGGGGTTTTGATAAGAGCGTACATTATGCATAGCAGTAGCATTACATTCAGCACCACTGTTTGCGTCAACATCAGTTTTACCAACACAATTATGTACCATATGACTATAACTGTGGTTTGCAATGATATGACCAGAATCTAATGCTTTTTGCAGTGCAGCAACAGCCTGATCTTCGTTTTCATCGCCGATGCCATCAAAGTGCCAACCATTAAAATAGAAAGTCGCCTTTACGCCTGCTTCATCTAAAATATCGATTAGTGCTGGTGTAGCATTCATCGGACCATCATCAAACGTTAAATAAATAATTTTATCACCTGCTGACGCAGCAGTTGTAGCTACAGCCAATGCAATACCACAAGCTAAATGTGTAAGTTTCATCATCCTTTCCTCTTTTGCAACTGTGTTTCAATGTTGAGCAAAAGCTGCTCAACTAACTGACATTTATCCTAGAGCAGTAGAAAAAATTAAGTGGTACTAAACTCGCAAATTTACGTTAATTTCTAACATTGTTGAATAAACGTACTTTTACGTATATTTGTGTCATGCAATATTTGTGTCATTAGAAGTACGATCAGTTTTGTATGTTTTTGCAGACCACATAAACAGCTACATATATGAATTTGTTATATTTTTATAAATAAACATTTCTATATTCTCACTGCCAAAACGGTATGCTTTTTGAGCACTTAATAGTGTTCGTCATGATTAATGTAAAGCAAGGAAGTTGTCGAAAATTACGACAAAAAGTGTAAACATTTGATGAAAGGAAGCAAAAATGAAAGCTATGTGTGGAAAGTCTATTCCTAGTGACAGCTGTTCTTGGCGTTTTGCCAAGGTCGACTTATCATCGATAGAGTTTAACTGGCACTATCACCCGGAATATGAAATTTGTTTAACACTTAATAGTGGTGGTTCAAAACATATAGGCGATCACGTCAGTCAATATGAACGAGCGGATCTGGTGATTTTAGGCCCTTATCTCCCCCATAGCTGGTTTTGCAAGCCAACTAAAGGAAACCATGAATTGACCGTGTATGTTGCGCAGATCCCGAGTCAATGGCTCAATGAACTTGTTCAAAAAAATCCGGAATTATCAATACTAGACTCATTTTTACAGCGCACTAAACGAGGAATAGAATTTGGACGAGCAGCCACCTTAAAGTCCATCAATCTATTTAAAGCCATGTGCCAGGCCGATCCTTTAGAGCGTTATTTGTTGTTAATTGAGTTACTCAACTTAATGGTAAAAGATAAATCCGCTAAACAACTCTCTACCAGTACTTTTGATAACAAAACACCACAAAACACAGCCATCGCTAAATTAGATAAAGTCATCAATTATATATATGAACATTATACTGAGCAGCTAACTGCTGAAAAGCTAGCGTCATTGGTACATATGAGCACCAATCATTTACATCGCTTTTTTAAACAGCGCACTGAATACACCATTAACCAATTTATCAACCAATTGCGCATAGGAAAGGCCTGTAAATTATTGATTGATAGCGATACACAAATTTCGGCAATCAGTGACCAATGTGGTTTTAATAATATTTCTAATTTCAATAGGCGTTTTAGAATGATCAAAGGTGCAACGCCTAAAGAGTATCGCAATATGCTGAAGGCACCTGCGATCATTTAATCGAATGTAGCTTTAACCTTGGGTTTTAACGGTTAATCGCGTTCTGGCCAAGAAAAGCCATGAAAGGTATTAATGTACATTTCTTCAACTTTTGTACGTGCCCACGGTGTTCTGCGCAGAAACTTTAAGCTTGATTTGATTGAGGGCTCATGATTGAAACAACGAATATCAACAATCTCTCCCATGCGCTGCCAACCAAGTTTTTCAACGAGTTCGTTGAGCATGGTTTCTAAGGTTTTACCGTGTAAGGGGTTATTGGGTTGGTTTTCCATGAAGATCCTAAATGTGCAGTTACAAAGTCATAGCCGAGGTATTTTAAGCTATTTGTCCCCCTTGTTCACTGGAAATATTACCACCAAAAACAATCGAACATTTGGTAAACAAGTACTCTGCTGCATTAATTTAAGCTGTAAACTTGCGCTATAATTAACTAATCGACATTAGATTATTGTAAAAGGATTTGTGATGAATCAGCCGATTAGCGACATTATGCAAAAAAACGTTATTGTTGCCCACATAGAAGACACCATCCAAGAAATTGAACAGTTTTTAGCGCAAAATCATTTATCGTTTTTACCCATCATTGACGATCAAGGAAAGTGTTTTGGCGTCATAAGCGATTATGATTTACTAAAGTTTCATAAAGACATGGGTAATTCGCAAGTAGAACATGCTTGGGAAATATGTTCTCATGCCATCATTGAAGTGACAGCTAATACCCCCATATTTTCAGCAGCCGAGCTTTTAGTCTCGAAGAAGATTCATCATTTAGTAATTACAGAACAAGATAAAGTTGAGGGCGTCGTTTCTGCAACCGATCTTTTACGCTATTTTATGGATATAAAACCACTAACGAATAAGTAATAAACATGATTTATTTGTTTTCTTCTTGCAGTGATTTTTTAACTTTTATCATTGCTTGCTTAAATTTTAGAACCGTTTCGTCCGGAGTGTCTTTATTAAACGCTAAATATAACGCAGTGTTATCAAAACAAATGATGGTTTTTAGCCTCTCTTCGGTTTTGCCTCGCCCGTATTGCATGTAATGCTCTAACACTTGTCGCGGCAGCCCAATAATGTCAGCTCTTCCTGCCTTAAGCATTTGCAGTGAACTCTCAATCGATACTGAATCAATTAAATTTCCCCCCCGGATAAAACCTGCCTTGGTCAAAACAATACTAATATGACCTTGTAATTGGGTAACCACCCGAAATTTTTTTGCTTGTTCTAACGTATAAAGCGGTTCAATAACGCTGCTTTCAAAAGCAAACAAACAGGTTTCGACCGCTGAAATTGCCCCAACCCATTTAAACAGTTTTTCTCTTTGTGGGTTACGAGCTAACGAAAAGATTAATGTATTGGGTGTGTTTAACGCATACTCGTAGGCTCTAGCCCAAGGTAACACTTGATAGTTTGCAGAGGCTTTAAGTTCTCGAAAAACCGAATCTACTACATCGACACTCAAACCAACGAGCTTACCATTGTCGAGATAGTTATAGGGCGCAAAGTCTTCCGTAAATACCTGATAACTTTCAGCAGCTATTGCACCTCTATAAGGGTGCAACAAGGCTAACAGTAAGCTCACAAAGAAAAATGCCACAGACGACTTTTTTGGATTAAACATCAAGAGCCCTTATTTAAAGTCCTTTTTAAAGTATAGGCATGGTTAGAACCCTTTGAGGTAAATTTACAATATTTACCCCAATGCCCAACCAAAGGCTTTTGCTGTTATTGCTTAGCTGGGCACTCCAGATTCGCCGATAAAGAAGGAATAATTAAATTAGGATGCGCTAGCCTGTCGTCATATTCTTCTACGCCCCCTAGGACTTCCAATTTAAATCCGTAACTTTTGCAGGTTTGTAGAGCTTTACGTATTAAAAAAGTGGCTAAGCGATTAAAAGGAACTTTTTCATCTGATCTGACTAATATGTGAAAACGGTTATCACCAAGCTCTTCTTTTTCAAAAAAAACGCCATGATCAAAGTCATATTGGCTACTGTTTGCTTGACTATTTGGTGTTGCACACCCCGTGGCTAAGGTAAACAACGTAGCTACAATTAACAGTTTTGCTAAAAACTTTATTGAAAACTTCATTTGAAATATCTAACTCCTTTCCATAACCAAAACCCCAAAAGCTCTAAATGATGATTTAGAGCTTTATAAGTTTATTCATTTAGTTTAGGTGTTTTTCCAAAAATTCACCGATTTCTTTAAATGCTGACAACCTATTGTCATTTTCATCTAGGAAATGTGTACCAAACTCATATTCTATATGCTGAATATCAAGATCAGCATCTTTAGCTTCGTCAAAAAACTTTCTAGATTGTTTTATAGAAACTCGAGTGTCTTTTGCACCGTGAATTAATAAAATTGGCGCTTTAATATTTTTGACGTAGTTAATCGGCGATATTTCTCGCATATTATTTACGTCATCATCTACCTTTGGATGCCCTATGGTATTTTCTACAAAAGATCTCAATGTCGGCATCAAATAAGCAGTATCTGCTAACGCTTTAACATCACTTACACCAGCAACGGATACGATACATTTATAGTCATTCGGCTTTTCGGCCGCGGCTGTAAGTGCCACATATCCACCATAACTAGCACCTACAAAACAAACTTTAGACATATCCACTTTGTTTTGAGTTGCTAACCAATCTACGGCTTCATAGACATCGCTTTGCATTTTAGCGCCCCACTCTCGATATCCTGCTGTTTCATAGCTATTACCAAAACCAGTCGATCCCCTAAAGTTAACCTGTAATACTGCATAACCTTTGTTAGCAAAGTACTGTACATATGGGTCAAAATATTGATAATCCCTTGCGTTAGGACCACCGTGTGGGTAAACGATTAACGGCGGCTTCCCATCCGAATTATTTGGCATAGTTAAATAACCATTTAGCAACATTTTGTCTTGTGTTTCAAACTCAAATGCCTCTACGTTTGCTAAAGGCTTGTTTTCCAAATGTGGGTATTTACTAAACCAAACTCCAGCTTTATTTGCTTGTTGATCAAGCCAAAAATATTTCGGTGGAGAATTATCTTTTACCGCCAATACCAGTACTTTGCTTCTATCTAAACTAAAATCGACAATACTTGTTTCATATTGCGAAAATATTTTTGCAACTTTGTTATGAATATTATTTTCATTGGGGTCAAAAAAATGATTTCTACGGAAATGATCATAATAAACAGCTCCAATCACCTTCGACTGATCAGGGCTTAATAAAGCAGAATCAACGTCATATTTGTCATGTGAAAATAAAACCTTTTCAAACTTGCCACTAGGTATGTCATAGGACCATAAAGCTTGTCGATACAATTCATGATCTGTTAAAACTATTGCTTTATTGCCGTCTACTTTAATCGGAGTAAAGGTAGTACTATCGTACAACTTTCTTGAATGTAACAATTTCCATTCATCATTATTATTCGTTCTATGCCAAATATTTATTGTGTCTTTTTTATTATTGTTTCCATCATATTGCACACCTAAAACGACTTGACCATCTCCGTTGGCATACCACGAGCTCACTTTATACTTGTTTACAAATAACTTTTCATAATCGCTGTCGTAAACATTAACTTTAAATACAGACCATCCTTCATCTTTTTCATCATAAGCTTGTATCAAGATGTGTTTTTTATCTTTCTCAAGCAGAGAAACGATTCGTGTCGTGCTGAGCACATCCATCCAATCAGGACGATTCTTTGCTTTCTTGTCTTGTAATAAAACAACATCAGTACCATCTTTATTTACCGCATACATCCGGTTTACTCTTGTATAGCCACCATAAGATAGTTTGGGGTAACTCGCAGATATCACGATACGTTCACTATTAACCCAAGTTAAACCATCAATACGATCCTTTGACTTAGATAGACGAGCCACAACTGCAACCTTTCTTGAAGCAAATGGCGAGACAACGACACTGGGTCCATCTTTACCATTGTATACCGCAGCGATCATTTTACCATCAGGGGATACAGTGGCATGCTGAAACATAGGTAGGTGACCAAAATGTTCGTATGTCAGCTCCTTATTTTTTGCTAACACAGGCAAGGTCAAAAACAGGTAGAGTAAAATAGTACGTAACACTAGATGCATATCAATTCCTTGATTTATTTATTCTTTAATAAAAAAAAGCAGCGACGAGCGCTGCTTTATTTATACTAGAGTTTAAAAAGAATTACTTCTTCTTTTTAACTGCTTTAGCATTTGGAAGGTCAGTAATTGAACCTTCAAAGATTTCAGCTGCTAAGCCGATTGATTCGTTTAATGTTGGGTGAGCATGGATAGTTAATGCCACATCTTCAGCATCAGCGCCCATTTCAACGGCTAGACCGATTTCACCTAACATTTCACCAGCATTGATGCCAACAATTGAACCGCCTAGTACACGACCAGAGTCTTTATCGAAGATAAGTTTTGTTTTACCTTCAGTGCGACCTGATGCAATGGCACGGCCAGATGCTGCCCAAGGGAAGTTTGCTGTTTCAACATTTAAACCTTGTTCTTTTGCTTCACGCTCAGTAACACCTACCCACGCAATTTCTGGGTCAGTGTATGCAATTGAAGGAATTGCACGTGGTTCAAATACGTGTTTCTTACCAGCAATAACTTCTGCAGCTACATGCGCTTCATGAACGGCTTTGTGCGCAAGCATTGGTTGGCCAACAACATCACCGATTGCAAAAATGTGACCAACGTTTGTACGTAATTCGTTAGAAACATTGATAAAGCCGCGCTCATCAACGTTAACACCAGCTTTGTCTGCAGCAACTAAGTGACCATTTGGCTTACGGCCAACAGCAACTAAGATCTTGTCGTAACGCACTTGGCCTTCAGGCGCTTTTTTGCCTTCAAACGTTACGTATAAACCGTCTTCTTTTGCTTCAACTGCAGTTACTTTAGTTGAAAGCATGATTTCTTTAAAACGTGTCTTGTTGTGTTTAGTGTAGATTTTAACAACATCTGCATCCGCTGCAGGGATCAACTGATCAGCAAATTCAACAACAGAAACGTTTGAACCTAATGAGCTATATACAGTACCCATTTCTAAACCGATGATACCACCGCCTAGTACTAACATTTCTTCTGGTACGTCAGCTAGTTCTAATGCACCTGTTGAATCAATTACACGTGGGTCGTCATGTGGAATAAATGGCAATTCAACTACAGATGAGCCACAAGCGATAATTGCATTGTCAAATGTTACTGTTGTTGTACCGTCTTCGCCTTCAACTTCAATCGTTTTATCTGAAGTGAATTTACCGTAACCGTAAACAGTAGTCACTTTGCGTTGCTTAGCCATACCACCTAAGCCACCAGTTAACTGACCAATTACACTGTCTTTCCATGAACGAACTTTATCTAAGTCGATTTCAGGTGCACCAAAAGAAACACCGTGAGACGCCATTTCTTTTGCATCATCAATCACCTTAGCGACATGAAGTAATGCTTTAGATGGAATACAACCAACATTTAAACAAACACCACCTAACGTTTTACGGCTTTCAACTAATACAACGTCTAAACCTAAATCCGCAGCACGGAATGCTGCTGAATAACCACCAGGGCCTGCACCTAAGACGACCACTTGTGTTTTAATTTCGTTACTCATGCTAACCTCAATTAACTGTGAATATTTAATGCTACGCTAACGGCTGCTAAGCACTAAATTAAGAATTTATTTTTATTTGGCGAAGTTTACTGAAAAACGAGTCAAATCGCCATCGATTAAACATTTTAATCTTGAATCATTCTATATTGAGGCAAAGGTTATAAATCAAACCACTAGCCAAAATATAGATAGACTTTGGTCGAAATAATCAACCAAAGTCCACAATGTGCACTTACAATACTAACTTACGAATATCTGAGATAACAGAAGCTAAGTGTACTGAGAAGCGAGCTGCTAATGCGCCATCAATCACACGATGATCGTATGACAATGATAGAGGCAACATTAAACGAGGTTCAAACTCTTTACCATTCCACTTAGGCTTCATATCAGATTTAGATACACCTAAAATAGCAACTTCTGGTGCATTAACAATAGGCGTAAACGCTGTACCGCCAATTCCACCTAAGCTAGAAATAGTAAAACAACCACCTTGCATATCCGCAGCTTTTAACTTGCCATCACGTGCTTTTGCACTGATTTCAAGTAATTCTTTAGATAACTCGTAAATACCTTTTTTATCAACATCACGTACTACTGGCACAACAAGTCCTGTAGGTGTATCAACTGCGATACCGATATGGAAGTATTTCTTAAGGATCAAGCTTTCACCGTCATCACTTAAGCTTGAGTTAAACACTGGAAATTCTGCCAATGTTTTTGCTGCCGCTTTCATTAAAAACACAAGTGGTGTGATTTTAAAGCCCATTTTTTGCTTTTCACAGATCACATTTTGTTCTTTACGGAATTTCTCAAGCTCAGTGATATCCGCTTCATCAAATTGTGTAACGTGTGGAATTGTTACCCAATTGCGGTGTAAGAATGGGCCAGAAATTTTCTGAATGCGAGTAAGCTCTTTTGTTTCAATCTCACCAAATTTTGAGAAATCAACTGACTTAGCTGCAACAACCTGTAAACCACCTTCTCCAGAAGCAACAGAACTACCTGCGTTAGCTTTAGGACGAGAAAGTTCATATTTCACATACGATTGAACGTCTTCTTTTAAAATACGACCTTTACGACCCGTGCCTTTAACTAGCGTTAAATCAACACCAAATTCGCGCGCTAAACGACGAATTGAAGGTGAAGTGTAAACTTTACCTGTAGCTTTAAATTCACCTGCCGATGGGTGATGAGGAACAGGCGCTGCTTTTTTCTCTGGTGCAGCTGCAGGAACTACTTCTTCAGCTTTTGCTTGAACAGCTGGTGCTTGTGGTTCTTCAATCGCCGCTGGTGCGCCGCTGTTGGTTTCAAGTTTAACCACAACGCCGCCAGTGCCAATTTTACCACCAACACTAACAAGTACTTCTTTTACGATACCCGCGTGTGACGACGGTACGTCCATCGTTGCCTTATCTGTTTCTAATGTGATCAGTCCATCTTCTTCTTGAACTTCATCACCTACAGCAACAAGCACGTCGATAATATCAACTTCACCGTCTTCACCGATATCAGGTACCACTACTTCAATGACTTCACTTCCGCCTGAAGCAACAGGTGTCGGAGCAGCTTCAGCTGGTGTAACTTCTGGCGCAGCCGCTGGCTCTTCTTTTACTTCTGGCTCTTGTGCTGGCGCTGGTTCAGCAGGCGCTTCATTTGCGCCAGCTGCTTTCATTTCACCAATCACGTCACCTTCTTTGATTTTGTCACCTACGTTAACTGACAGTGAAGTTAATTCACCAGCCATCGGCGCAGGAATATCCATTGACGCTTTGTCGGTTTCAACGGTAACAATACCTTCGTCAGCTTCTAATGTGTCACCTACAGCAACACATATTTCGATAACTTCAACTTCTTCGCCACCTACATCAGGAACTAGAATTTGTTGAATATCAGACATAATCTTCTCCTCTAGCTCTATTACGCGTATAGCGGGTTAAGTTTTTCAGTGTCGATATCAAAACGTTTAATCGCTTCTGATACCACTTTACGCTCAACGTCACCGCGGTTAGCTAATTCGTATAACGATGCAACCACAATGTAAGAAGCATTAACTTCAAAGTGACGACGTAAGTTTGCACGGCTATCTGAGCGGCCAAAACCGTCAGTACCTAAACAGCGATAGTCTGTATCGATAAAGGCACGAACTTGGTCAGAGTATGCTTTCACATAGTCAGTTGCTGCTATAGCAGGACCAGCGTCTTTAGTGATCACTTGGCCGATGTATGGCACTTTCGCTTCTGCTTCAGGGTTTAACATGTTGTAACGGATAACATCTTGACCTTCACGCGCTAACTCGTTGAACGAGGTCACTGAGTAAACATCAGATGATACGCCATAATCTTCTGCTAAGATGCGAGCTGCTTCGCGAACTTGCAATAAGATAGTACCTGAACCCATTAACTGAACATTGGCTTTAGCGTTTTTCGCTTCAACACGATCAAGTTGGTAAATACCTTTGATGATCTTCTCAGCAATGTCTTTATCTTCTGGCATTGCAGGGTGCTGATAGTTTTCATTCATTAAGGTTAAGTAGTAGAAAATATTTTCATTATTTTCGTACATACGACGTAAACCTTCCTGAACGATAACAGCGATTTCGTAGCCATACGTTGGATCGTAAGTTAAACAGTTAGGAATTAAGTTCGCTTGAACGTGTGAGTGACCGTCTTGGTGCTGTAAACCTTCACCGTTAAGCGTGGTACGACCCGCTGTAGCACCTAATAAGAAACCACGTGCTTGAGAGTCACCTGCCGCCCATGCTAAGTCGCCAACACGTTGGAAACCAAACATTGAGTAGTAGATGTAGAACGGAATCGTTGTTGCGTTACAAGTTGAGTAAGACGTACCAGAGGCAACCCAAGAGGCCATTGCACCTAATTCGTTAATACCTTCTTGTAATACTTGACCTTTTTTATCTTCACGGTAGTAAGCAACTTGGTCAGCATCTTGAGGAACGTATTTTTGTCCTTCATTTGCGTAAATACCTACCTGGCGGAATAGACCTTCCATACCAAAAGTACGTGCTTCATCAGGGATGATAGGCACAATACGCTTACCAATTTTCTTGTCTTTTAATAATGCGTTAAGTACACGAACAAATGTCATGGTACTAGACACTTCACGATCGCCTGAACCTTTAGTAATCGCTTCAAATGCTTTTACTGAAGGAATTTCAAGTTGCTCTTCCGCTTGTACACGACGTGCAGGTAAATGACCACCTAATGCTTCACGGCGAGCTCGCATGTATTGCATTTCTGGGCTGTTTTCATCAAATTTGAAGAATGGTAGATCTTCAATTTGATCGTCAGAAATAGGCATGTTGAAACGATCGCGGTATTGCTTGATCGAGTCGATATCCATTTTCTTCACGTTGTGCGCTGTGTTTTGTGCTTCGCCTGATTGACCTAAACCAAAACCTTTAACTGTTTTTGCTAAGATAACCGTTGGGCGACCTTTAGTGTTAATTGCTTTATCGTAGGCTGCGTAAACTTTTACCGGATCATGACCACCACGGTTTAAGCGCCAGATGTCTGCATCAGACATATTCGCTACCATAGCAGCTGTTTCTGGGTACTTACCAAAGAAGTTATCACGAGTATATTTGCCGCCTTTCGCTTTACAGTTTTGATACTCACCGTCAACAGTTTCGTTCATCAAATCTAAAAGCTTGCCAGAAGTATCACGTGCAATTAATGGATCCCAATATGAACCCCAAATGACTTTGATCACTTCCCAACCAGCACCACGGAATGTGCCTTCTAGTTCTTGGATGATCTTGCCGTTACCGCGAACAGGGCCATCTAAACGCTGCAAGTTACAGTTAATGACAAATGTTAAGTTATCTAAACCTTCACGAGAAGCTAGACCAATAGCACCTAGTGATTCTGGCTCATCACACTCACCGTCGCCCATGAAACAGTATACGCGCTGTTCTGAACAGTCTTTAATGCCACGGTTTGTTAAATACTTAAGGAAACGAGCTGTATAAATCGCTTGTAATGGACCTAAGCCCATTGAAACGGTTGGGAACTGCCAGAAGTCATCCATTAAGTGTGGGTGCGGATAAGATGATAAACCGTTACCATCAACTTCTTGACGGAAGTTAGCCATTTGCTCTTCTGTCAAACGACCTTCTAAGAAAGCACGTGCATAAATACCTGGTGAGATATGGCCTTGTGCAAAAATAAAATCGCCACCATGCTCTGGCGTTGCCGCTTTAAAGAAATGGTTGAAACCAACATCATATAAAGTTGCACTTGAAGCAAATGAACCAATGTGGCCACCTAACTCTAAGTCTTTTTTCGATGCACGCAGTACCAACGCCATGGCATTCCAACGAATTGCCGCACGAATGCGAGATTCAATGGTTTGGTCTGCTGGCATGTGAGGCTCTTGCCCCGGAGGAATAGTATTCACATAAGCTGTGGTCGCATCAAACGGTAAATGTGTACCGCTACGACGAGCTTGGTCGATAAGTTTTTCAAGTAGGTAATGTGCACGTTCTGGACCTTCATTTTCCAAAACGGCTTCCATTGATTCGATCCACTCTTGAGTTTCTAACGAATCAATATCCATGTTTTTTGGGAGCTCAGACATAGTATTACTTAGTCTCCGGTTGTTATTTATCAATGTAAAATTTGTAGATAAAAGAAAACTATCAGTTAACTCTCTTTAATCTGCTAACTAATGCCGCTAATAACTGACGGCTTATATTCTCTGCATTCGACGCATTGAACGTTCCATTCGGCTTTGTTCTTCGGTCAAATTCAGTAAAACTTCTTCAATAAACGCTAGATGGCGATGACTCGCCCCCCAAGCTTTTTGCGGCTGGCCACTGATGATGGCATCCATTAGCCTAGTTCTATATTCGGCAATCTTGGCAAATATATCTGGTCGCTGTGCCAAAATTGTTAAATTTTGTTCAATATTGTCAATGACAACCGCCGACATACTTCGCGCCAAATGCAAAATCACACCGTTATGTGAAGCTGAACATATTGCCAAGTAAAACTCAAATACTGCTTCAGCTTCAAGGCGATAGTTATTCTCAATTTGTGCATTGCCAATGGCTAAATGTTTACTCTTGATCAGCTCAAAATCTGCAGCAGTACCTCGCATCGCGGCATAGTATGCCGACATGCCTTCAATACCATGGCGAAACTCAAGCAAATCAAACTGTGATTCATTGCTTTGCGCCATCAAATCAAAAAGCGGATCAGAAAAACCTTTTAGTATTTGATCGCTAACAAAGGTACCACCACCTTGGCGTCGACTCACTAAGCCTTTTGCTTCGAGTTTTTGAATTGCTTCTCGCAGTGATGGCCGAGAAACATCAAACTGTTTTGCCAACTCACGTTCTGGCGGCAATTTTTGCCCTGGTTTTAAACTACCTTCTAAAATCATGTCTTCTAATTGCGACATAATTACATCAGAAAGCTTGGGCTGTTTTACCGGCTTATTGACATTTGAAAGTACCATATTCTCACTTTAATTCAGTGGTTTACCAGAAAAACAACAGGCAAAACCTATCACCAAAAACCCTTGGTAAATTGGTATTACCAATATACAAACTGGTGTAAAAATAACAAAATAGAAGTTTTTTGTAAATAGAACATAGTTCAGCTGACGAAAAAAACAACAAAGCGTTCTTACAAATGTTAAACACATTTTGCACAGTCATTAGACGATTTGATGACAATTATCTTCACTTATTCCCTCACTATTTTAGTTACGCTTTTGAGGATTTAATCGTTAAATAAAGGACTAAATAATGAATCCAACACTCTCCACATTGCTTTTGGCATTATCGGCGACAATTGTTTTATCTGGCTGTAACAGCGATAAACACCACTCAACTACCATTGAATGGACCAGTTATGGTGTGCCACATATCACAGCAAAAAATTACAAAGATTTGGGAAAAGGCTTAGGCTATGTTTTAGCAAAAGACAGGTTATGTAATTACGCTGACGGTTTTATTACGGTTAACAGTAGGCGAGCACAATACCTTGGAGCGGGTGATGAACAAAGCAACATAGATTCTGACTTTGCCTATTACCACTTAAAATTGCAGGAAGTTGCCAGCACCACATTTGAAAATTTAGATCCCAGTGTACAAGATCTGATGAAAGGGTTTGCCATAGGTTATAACGACTGGCTAGTTAAAAATCCCTCTTATTACCAAGAATGTAATAGTTATGCCGACCAAATAGACCACTTAGATGTATATAAACTCAGCCTTTCTTTAAACTACTGGCCATTTATTGAAAACTATTTTTCGGTGTTAGCTAATGCCTCGCCTACACAAACACAGTCTGCTGAAACTCTCTTTAACAAATCTGATACTTGGTCAGAAAAATTTAAAGGTAGCAATGGTTGGGCACTTGGCAAGGAAATGACGCAATCAGGAGGCGGCATGGTATTGTCAAATACCCACCTTAGCCATACGGCCAAATACGCTTGGTATGAAGCACATTTAACTATCCCCAATAAGCTCAATGTTTACGGCGGTATATTGCCTGGTTTTGTCACACCTGCTCTTGGTTTTAATGACAGTTTTGCTTGGACACATACCTGGACGGCTTCCGTCCCAGGTTCAATTTATTTGCTAACACAAGTAAACAATGATCCGCTAACTTACCAATACGGAGATGAATTTAAGACATTAACTTCAAACACCTACCAAATACATGTATTACAACCTAACGGAAACACAGAAATAGTTGAACGTACTTTGTACCGCAGCCATTACGGCCCTATCGTTTTATTTAACAATGATGGCACCATGCTGGCCGCCAAAGATGCACCAAGCTTGCGAACTAACCAAGCAGATTACTGGTTAAAACTAGCGCAGAGCAAGAGTATTGAAGATGCCGTTAAATTAAATAAACAAGGTTACCGAACAGGTTCACAAAACATCATGATGGCTGATAAATCAGGGCAAACTTTTTATGCCGACTTAGCAGCCGTACCTCACCTATCGGAACAAGCATGGAATATTATTGAAAACACACCGATGTTAAATGAGCACAACGGCGTGTTGCTAGATGGTGCAAACCCTGTTTTTGAATGGACTAACTATGTTCCTTTTGAAAACATACCAAAGCGCTACTCCAGCGAATATGTACAAAATGCTAATGAACCCGCTTGGTTGGTAAATTTAGCCAATCCTATCACTGAATATGTTCCACTATATGGAGACGTTGAACGAGCACAATCAACAAGAACCCGATTGAGTTTAGATTTATTAGAGGAATTTAAACAACTTGGAGGCGGAGTAAGTTTGGCAGATTTACAGCAAGTGATGTTTGAACACCGTTTGTTTTTGGCCGAGCTTGTTAACGACGATTTGGTATCACTTTGTTTGGCCAATCCAGAGGTATATTTTTCGCCCATCGAACAAACGGTTGATATATCTAAAACATGCGACGTATTAAATCACTGGGATAAAACCGCCAATATTGACAGCGTAGGTACACATTTATTTAGAGAATACGCGTTTAGTGTTTATGAGTCGTTAAGTGAAAACGATTGTAATGAAATGAGCTGTTGGCAAATACCCTTTTCTGAAGATGACCCAATTCACACACCTCGAGGCTTATACTCTTCAGAAATTACAAATACTATGCACCTAGAAGCACTAGCTTATGCAACTCTCGTTGTTCAACAAGCGGGTATTGCCTTAGATGCACCATTAAAAGAGCTGCAGGCACTATCTAAAGGAAACAGCAAGCAAGTGGCAGCTGGAGGTTATGGCGATATTACCGGCAGTTTTTCTGTACTGGGAGTTGAAGAAGTATCTGGCGAAGACTACGTATCTTACTCAGGGTTAACTCAGCAAGGTTACGCACTAAACTCAGGAGATGGTTTTATTTTTGCAGCAGAACTTAGCAACAGCGGTGTTAAGGCTAAAACTATGCTGTTATATAGCCAATCTAATGACGTTGATTCTCCACATTATTTTGATCAAGCATCACTTTTGCCAAAACAGGAATATAAAGAAGTAAAGTTTACATCAGAAGCCATTAAAGCTGACCCAAACTATAAGAAAGAAAAATTAAAGATAAATTAAATCCGCTTTCAAAAAGGGGAAACAATAATTGTTTCCCCATGTTCGATTAGTTTACCACGCCGGTTATGATCAGCATTGATACCGTGGCCAAACATAACAATAAAGTACGTTTTGCTAACCTCACCAATAAACAAGGCTCTGCTGTACAGTCATCTTGATCCACCATAAAGTCTTCCGATTTCTGTGCCACATCAATTAATACATAATGTGCTTGTTTTTCTGTGGCAAATAAGTTTTCTAACCAAACAGGGAAGGCTCGCGAAAAATGCCCGACTAACATATAACCAAAAGCAACAATTCGCACCGGCACCCAATCAATGATAAACAATAATCGCTGGTTTAATCGCAGCACTTCGTTGTTGCTATCATCACAAGGCTTGCACTCTTGGTATTGCTCAGCTTTTTGAGCATCGTCTAAATTAGCTTTAAGTAAATATTCTTCATGTTCTAACTGGCATAGCGGAGATTCATTTAATTTAGTTAATAAACGATAAAACAACGCGCCTGGTGCACCAAACAACACAAAAAACAGCATAATGGCGATAAAATACCGATAGTTTAACCACACTAAAGTTTGACCAAAGCCCATATCTGGTAAGTTTTTATCTTGCATCAGCTGTTTGTGATACAAAGAACAGGTTGTGGCTTCTCCACGAAATGCCGCCATTAAATATTGTTTATAGGTATCTCTAGTTTTAAAACAACCAAAACAAGCGATAAGCACTAAAGTTGAAACAATTAAATGCAGTAGACCGTCTTCAACAATGGCTAAAACAGCATAACAAACAATAACGGGAACAAGTAAAAATATCAGGTTAGTGATGGTTGATTTAGAAGGAGAACCTAAAATATCCAGTTTTTTAAATAACCGTAAATAACGCTGATAGTAAACACTAAATTGCCACGCAGAAGATGAAAGGTACCTTTCTGCTGCTAAAGCAATTAACAAACTGATTAAGCTCATTTTTTATTCCATTATTATCATTTTAAGCAATTAGCTTTTTAAACCTAACCCAGTCGAATGCCTTACCTGGGTCTGTTTTACGTTCTGGCGCAATATCACAATGCCCAACAATATTATCAGCAATTTCTGGATATTGAACTTTTATTGCAAGTGTCAGCACACTAAGCTGCTGGTATTGCTCGTCAGTATAAGGAATATCATCTGCTCCTTCCAGCTCAATACCAATGGAAAAGTCATTACATTTACTTTGGCCTAGGTAATTTGAAACGCCTGCATGCCAAGCTCTATCATTAAATGATACATATTGAATAATCTCACCGTTCCTGCGAATTAAGCAATGTGCAGAAACCCGCAACTGATATATCTCTTCAAACACAGGGTGAACATTGGGATCAAGACGCCCTAAAAACAGATCGGTAATATAAGGCCCACCAAACTCTTTGGGTGGAAGTGAAATATTGTGTACTACTAACAAACTAACGTTACGACTTGAACAATGCTCACGCTGATCAAAATGCGGTGAGGGAATTTTCTTTGCACCAACAAACCAGCCGTCAATTATCAGGTTTGTATTTAAGGGTGGGAAATCTTGGGTAGTAGACATACAATAGTTGCCAAGAGTTAAGAATATTTAACAATCATAATGCCGCTTGGGAGTGATTTAAAGCTTTGAGTGATCAACAACCACCAGATTTAAAAATGGGAAAATACTTTGTTTGGCTTGCTTGGTGCTCTGCCTTAGGTTTATTAGTTTTCTTTTTTCAAGATATTTTAGATAAACAATGGAACCCAAATCAAAGTCCAGAGTTTACTTTATCTAATACGGGTAAAGCCGAAGTAGTGTTAGAGCAAAACCGCCAAGGGCATTATGTAACACGCGGCACTATTAACGGACAAACTGTTGTATTTTTATTAGATACTGGCGCAACCAATGTATCTATTCCTGCCCATATTGCAGAGCAATTGTCGTTAACATCTTATGGTAGCCATATCGCACAAACGGCCAATGGTAATGTGAGAGTATTTAAAACGACGCTTGATGAACTTAGCATAGGCAATTTATTTTTAAATAATATTGACGCCAGTATAAACCCAGGCATGAAAACAAATGAAATTCTATTGGGCATGAGTGCCCTGAAAAAGGTAGAATTTACCCAATCTGGAAAACGACTGATATTAAGAGAAAGATAACTGTGGTTGATTATAATAACTCCCCTTTATTCAAAAACAATATTTGCAACTCGGTAACTCGTGCACTTTGTGAAGATCTTGGTGTTGAAACATCTGAGCAACTTGTGCAGGCTCAAGATATTACCGCTGAGCTAATTCCTAGTAATAATGTTGCTGTTGCTAATGTTATTAGTAGAGACCCTTGTATTGTTTGTGGCGTTGAATGGGTAAATCAAGTTTTCCACCAGCTTGATAAAATCTACGGGTTTACTGGAGATCAAGCGACTACAATTACTTGGTTTGTTAATGATGGACAAGCTGTCAAAGCGAACACCAGTTTATTTGAAGTATCAGGTAATGCCCGATTAATCTTAACTGGCGAGCGTACGGCGTTAAACTTTCTACAAACGCTTTCGGCTACTGCAACCGTTACCTCAACGTATGTTGAACATCTTAAAGATACCAATACTAAGCTCCTTGATACCAGAAAAACCATTCCAGGCATGCGTTTAGCACAAAAATATGCAGTAACGTGTGGAGGCGGTGTCAATCACCGTATTGGTTTATATGATGCTTTCTTAATTAAAGAAAACCATATCGCTGCTTGTGGCGGCATAACAAAAGCGATTGAAACAGCTAGAGTAAACCACGCAAATAAAACTGTGGAAGTAGAAGTTGAGTCGATAGAAGAATTAACCGAAGCGTTAAACGCTGGCTCTGACATTATTATGCTTGATAACTTCACACCAGAAATGATTGAACAAGCGGTAACGCTTACTAAAGATATTTCAGGTGGCAAAACAAAGCTTGAAGTGTCTGGTAATATGACTCTTGATAAAATTCGCCAATACACCAAGGCGGGTGTCGATTACATTTCCGTTGGTGCTATTACTAAACATTTGCACGCTGTCGATTTGTCAATGCGCTTTGTTTAATTAATATCCTTTCTTGTGGCATGTTTTAGCCATGCCACAACACCTTTAATCTAACCCATTAAAATTTAGCCCCCCATTTTTTCCCTTTAGCTTTCGGCTTTCTCAGTTAAATATGTGTTAAAAAATAAACACAATTCCTAATAAAACGTTAAAACTTAAAAAAATTTCAAAAAAAAGCGTCACAATATTTTACATTTTCGAAATTTTGTCGCAGTATGAACTTAGCCCCCTTAATAACTAGTATGGATTTACGAATTATGAAAAAGACACTTCATAACATGTTAACGGCGAAACAAGGCCAAAAAGGTTTTACTCTAATTGAATTAATGATCGTTGTGGCGATTATCGGTATTTTGGCAGCAGTAGCCTTACCTGCTTACCAAAACTATTCTGACCGCGCAGCGTTTTCGGAAGCAGTGCTAGCAGCTACACCTTACAAGGCAGCAGTTGAACTAGCGATTCAAACAAAAAACCCGGGTGCTTTAACTGACTTAGATGCAGGTGCTTTAGGTATTCCAGCTGCAATAGCTCAAACAGCAGCTGTACATGGTGTTGGTGTAGCAGACGGTGTTATCACTGTAACTTGGGCGAACGATGGTTCTAATCTAGCAGGTGTTACTTATACTCTGACAGCAGGTGGTGTTACTCCTCCAGTGACTTGGACTGAGGGTGGTACTTGTTTAACTAACGGTCTTTGTTAATTGTTTGAGAAGGGAGCTAAACGCTCCCTTTTTTAATTATGAAAAAAAACGGCTTTACTTTAATTGAATTAATGATGGTAGTTGCCATTATTGGAATTCTAGCTGCTGTAGCACTTCCTGCATACAGACTGTACACCGACAGGGCAGCATTTTCTGAAGTCATCTTGTCTGTATCTAAATACAAATCTGCCATTTCTACTGCTATTGCAACAAAGAACCCAGGAGCTTTAACCGACCTAGATGCTGGCCAACTTGGTATACCAAATCCAGATCCTGCATATGGACGAATAAAGTCGATCACAATCGTTGATGGAGTGATTACAGTGACTGCTGCTGGTGGAACTTTAGAAGATGTTACGTATACGCTCACCCCTAGCGGAGTTACTTTTCCTTTAGGTTGGACAGAAGGCGGCACTTGTAAAACACTAGGCTACTGTTAACACTAGAGCAATAAACGTTTTGGTTGTTTACTGACAGCAAATATTTTATATGAATGAGCTTTTCATATTTTGTGTTTCATTACAAAAATGCGTTACACTGTTTTATTAGCAGCATAAATATAATATATCCAAGGTGTTATGAAAGGACTGCATCAGCAATCAAGTGTGCTATCGGCACTATCAAAACATGATCTTGTCCCTGTAGAATTGGTGGATAAAATCAGTGCAGAGTTTATCCAGCAAAAAAAACCTTTTATTCGCTATCTTGTTGAAGATAAAAACTATAATGCACAAAATATTGCCAATATCTTATCTAAAAGTTTTGGCTACCCACTTATAGATTTAACCCAGTTTGATACAAGCCTTGTTCCCGATGGCATTCGAAATGAAAAACTGATCCGCAAACATAACGCTTTACCCTTATTTTTACGCGGCAAAGTATTGTACGTCGCAATGTCAGATCCAACAAACCATGACGCATTAGAAGAAATTCAGTTTAATACGGGTTATACCACCGAGTTAGTACTTGCCAACGAAAAAGCTTTGCATGATTGTATTGAAAAGGTTTTGGAAGAAGAAAGCGGCGCACTTGATATTTCAGATATAGACACTGAAGAGCTTTCTGGCATTGATGTACAAGAAGATCGAGCTGACGATGACGATGCCGTATCAGGTGATAAAGAAGATGCGCCTATTGTTGTTTATATTAATAAAATATTACTAGACGCCATTAAAAAAGGCGCGTCTGATTTACACTTTGAACCATATGAAAAAGCTTATCGAATCCGCTTTCGTATTGACGGCATTTTAACAGAAGTCGCCAAGCCTCCTATTGCACTTTCATCTCGTATGGCTGCGCGCCTTAAAGTCATGTCAAAATTGGACATTGCAGAAAGGCGTATTCCACAAGATGGTCGAATAAAACTCGCTTTATCGAAACGTAAATCGATAGATTTTCGTGTCTCTACCCTGCCGACCATGTGGGGCGAAAAAATTGTAATGCGTATACTGGATTCCTCCAGTGCCATGCTAGGTATTGACATGTTAGGTTATGAAGCTGCGCAGAAAAAAATCTACATGGACGCGTTGGCGCAACCTCAAGGCATGATCTTGGTCACAGGACCAACAGGCTCGGGTAAAACCGTTTCCTTGTACACAGGTTTAAATATTTTAAATACCCCTGAACGAAATATTTCTACCGCTGAAGACCCTGTAGAGATTAACTTAGAAGGTATCAATCAGGTACAAATTAACACTAAAGCCGGTCTAACCTTTCCAAGTGCTTTAAGGTCTTTTTTACGTCAAGACCCTGACATTGTAATGGTGGGTGAGATACGGGATTTAGAAACGGCGGAGATAGCTATTAAAGCGGCACAGACGGGTCACTTAGTACTTTCAACACTACATACTAACTCGGCCTCAGAAACACTAACACGTTTATTAAATATGGGAGTTCCTTCCTATAACGTCGCCAGCTCAGTAACTATAATTATTGCCCAGCGCTTAGCAAGGCGCCTATGTGCACAATGCAAAACAGAAGATAACGTCCCTCAACAAGAACTAATAAATCAAGGCTTCCCTGCGGAAAAAATAGGGCAATTTAAACTATTTAAACCTGTCGGATGTGACCAATGCACTGGTGGTTACAAAGGGCGTGTGGGCATTTACGAAGTTATTCAAATTAACGAGCGTATTGCTGCTATTATTATGGAGGGGGGAAATTCCCTCGATATCGCGGCACAATGCCAAAAAGAGGGTTTTAATAACTTAAGGCAATCAGGCTTGATTAAAGCGATGAATGGCGTAACAAGCCTTGAAGAGATAAACAGGGTAACAAAGGCCTAAATAATCAATATTATAGGAAGGTTTTATGGCAGTTTCAGCAACACGAGCAAAAGTAGCCGCTCCAAAGCCGCTAGATGTATTTTTATGGCAAGGGGTTAACCGTAAAGGTAAAAAGGTTAATGGTGAACTTTCTGCCGCTAGCATGCTGGAACTTAAAGCTCAACTTAGAAAACAAGGTATTACTCCCGGCCGTATTAAGAAAAAACCTAAACCTTTATTTGGTTTAGGCGGCGACAAAAAAATTATTCCTGCAGATATTGCGACCATAACACGCCAAATAGCGACTATGTTAGGAGCAGGTGTGCCTTTAGTACAAACCATCGAAATGATAGGTAAAGGCCACAATAACGGTAATATGCAAAAGCTATTGGGAGATATCGGCAATAAATTACAATCTGGCATTCCCCTATCTGAATGTTTACGCGATCACCCTCGTTATTTTGATGGTTTATATTGCGATTTAGTCCATTCTGGGGAACAGTCAGGTTCACTCGAAACCATATACGATCGTATAGCGACCTACAAAGAAAAAGCGGAAGCACTAAAAGCAAAAATTAAAAAAGCGATGACTTACCCAATAGCGGTACTGGTTGTCGCCGCCATTGTTACCTCGATATTATTAATATTTGTTGTACCCGTATTTAAAGAGATTTTTGATAGTTTTGGTGCAGAACTGCCAGCATTTACTTTATTGGTGTTAGCAATATCTGAGTTTATGCAATCATACTGGTACATAGGTCTGGGCATAGTTTTTGTCGCCGGTTTTTTGTTTAAAAGAGCTCACCTCAATAGCCGTAAATTTAGAGACAACGTAGATAAAAACATTTTAAAACTTCCCGTTGTTGGAGACTTACTTAAAAAGGCAGCAGTTGCTAGATATGCCCGAACCTTGTCGACAACCTTTGCAGCAGGTGTTCCACTGCCAGATGCACTTGAATCGGCTGCTGGTGCATCTGGCAATGCCGTATTTCGCGACGCTATTTTAGAAATACGCTCAGAAGTATCATCAGGCATGCAAATGAATTTAGCGATGCGTAATTGCAACATCTTTCCAGATATGGTCATTCAGATGGTCGCCATTGGTGAAGAATCAGGTGCAGTTGACGATATGCTAGCAAAAGTAGCAACTGTTTATGAGCAACAGGTTGATGATGCCGTTGATTCGTTAACTAGTTTGTTAGAGCCTATGATAATGGCTGTACTTGGTGTAGTTATCGGTGGATTGATTGTTGCCATGTATTTGCCTATCTTCCAAATTGGACAAGTGGTATAACTTTACTGACCGATATTTGCTGTTTGTGGCAGTATGCTTGATAAAGTGATTGTTTCTATTTGCCATTTCATCGCTTAAACTGTTGCAAAAAATAGGTTGGATAGTTGTACATGTTTGACGACTTTACTTTAATGTTTACCACATACCCGTGGGCTTTTTATGCCAGCATTACTTTGCTTGGATTAATTATTGGCAGCTTTTTAAATGTTGTTATTTATCGTTTGCCTAAGATGTTAGAGCAAGGCTGGTATCAAGAATGCAGAGAGTTTTTAGCTGATGAGCTAAAACATCCCCCTTCCAACCAATCACAAGAGAAGCTTACGCTTTCAACACCAAGCTCTACTTGCCCACATTGCGCTCATAAAATTCGATTTTATGAGAATGTTCCAATCATAAGCTGGCTAATACTGGGTGGAAAATGCAGCCAATGTAAAAATAAAATATCTGCACGCTACCCCACTATAGAAGCGGTTACGGGACTTCTAAGTTTAATAATAGCCATGCATTTTGGTGTTTCTATGCTGACATTATTTGCCTTAGTACTTACTTGGGGACTGATCAGTTTAACAATGATAGATTTTGATCATATGCTGCTCCCCGATCAAATTACTTTACCTTTGTTATGGCTGGGCTTAATAGTCAATTTAAATGGCACCATTGTCCCATTAGAGCAGGCTGTTATAGGCGCTATTGCAGGTTATTTGAGTCTATATTCGGTATTTTGGCTATTTAAGTTAATTACAGGCAAAGAAGGCATGGGCTTTGGTGACTTTAAACTCGTCGCGGTTTTTGGCGCCTGGATAGGCTGGCAACTACTGCCTCTCCTTATTTTAATGGCCTCGGCATTAGGCGCAATTGTTGGCCTTAGTTTGATCCTAATTAAAGGTCAAAGTAAAGAGCAAGCCATACCATTTGGACCATATATTGCAATTGCCGGTTGGGTTTGTTTTTTGTGGGGGCAAAGCATGTGGGATTGGTACCTGGGGTTATTAGCTTAAATGTCAAAATTAATCATTGGATTAACAGGCGGCATTGGCAGTGGTAAAACTACCGTATCAAATCTATTAGCCGACTATGGTATAACCATAGTCGATGCGGATGTCGTTGCACGCGAGGTTGTTGCCGAAGGCAGCCTAGGCTTAAAAGAAATAGTTGCGAAATTTGGAGCAACGATTTTACAAGAAGATGGACAATTAAACCGAGCTAAACTTCGTGAACTGATTTTTAGTGATGAACAACTTAAGCAATGGTTAAATGCTTTGTTACACCCATTAATACGTGAAAGCATATTAAATCAACTCAAATCAGCAACTAGCCCTTACTGTATATTGTCAGCCCCCTTGTTATTTGAAAACAACCTACATCAATACACTAACAGAACGTTATTGATAGATGTTGAAAAAGAAATACAAATCACAAGAACCTCGAAACGAGACAACGTAGAAAAAAAGCAAGTAGAAGCGATAATTGCCAGTCAAATGCCAAGAGAAGACAAGCTCGCTTTAGCTGACGACGTCCTCAACAATAGTAAGTTAACACATCTGGAATTAGAAAATGCCGTGGAAAAGCTGCATCTAAACTACTTAGATTTAGCAGCTAAATTGAATTAAACGCCGAAAAGCTAAAAAGATTAGCCATTTAGCTCAAGTGTGGTTAAGATAAGTGCAGTTGTAGGTAATATTGTTGTGCAATGACAGGCATTTTATACGAACATCCGCTAAATGAGCGGATAAGAAACTACTTAAAGCTCGAGCAATTGTTTGCTCAGGCTAACGAGTGCCTGTCTTTAGATGTTTCAACCTCGCATCAAGTTTATTTCAATGCCTTATTTGCCATAATCGATACATTAGAGCGTAATGATATCCGTGGCGATCTAATTAAAGACTTAGAAAAGTTAGAGCAAAACTTGGTCGTTTGGTCGAGCAACCCTGATGTAGACGGCAGTGCATTAACTGAAAATTTAAAACAAACAGTTGCTTTACTAAGTCAATTGAAGTGCCCATCACAACAATGGATACAGCTCAAAGAGGATAAATTTCTTTCGGGTTTAAAACAGCGTTTTGCTATTCAAGGTGGTAGTTCAAGTTTTGATTTGCCGCAATTACAATTTTGGCTTAAGCATTCAGCAGATAAAGCGCAACAAGATCTCAAGCACTGGCTCTCGTTTCTAGCTCAAATTAATCAAGCATTGAGTTTAATTCTCAAATTTTTAAGACAAAAAAGTAATTTTGAAACCATCGAAGCAAATAATGGTTTTTTCCAAGAAAGTGGCGATGGTTTGATGTTGTTACGCATCAAAGTGCAAAAAGGCAGTGAGTATTATCCAACCGTCAGCGGCAATAAGTTCAGATATTCCATCAGATTTGTCTGTCCTTGCCAGGAGTCAGGCAAGAAGTTTTGCGACATGATGGTACCTTTTGAACTAGCCCGTTGTTAAATGTAGCTAATTGTTCCAATTAGTACCATGACACTTTAGTTTATAAACTTCGAGTACTTGCATACACTGTTAAACCCAACGTAATCGTTTTATAATTGCCCTTTAGCACATCATACCTTATTAACTTATGACACTAATCGTAGACTGCCCAAACTGTAAAAAACAGGTAATTTGGAACCAAGACAGTAAATTCCGTCCTTTTTGTAGCGAGCGTTGTCGCCTTATTGATTTGGGAGATTGGGCTGAGGAAAACCATAAAATATCTCAACCAATGCAAAAAGATGTTGTGGTTAGCGAAGAGATGCTTGATGCGCTTGAAGCTGAGTTTGTTCAGCATAATAAATTTTTTGTTGAGCCTGAATAGGCTCAACAGAACACTGAACACTGAACACTAGATTACTGATAATATTGTTCTAGTGCGTCGATAATTTTCACGTTTGCTTCTGGAAAGTCTAAATCGCGCAAGTCAGTTAACATAAACCAACCTTCCTCTTGGCCTTCTTGTGCTGTTGGCTCACCTTGATATTGGTCAACAATAAACACATCAAGAATAACCTGTTTATCGCCGTAATCATGTTCGATTTTTATCAAAGGAATACCTGCAAGGGTATCAATCGCTATTTCTTCCTGAAGCTCTCTATGCAGCGCTTGTGCAACTGATTCTCCAGACTCTACCTTGCCACCGGGAAACTCCCATTTTCCGCCTTGGTGAACGTCTGCGTGTCGTCTAGTTAAAAATACTGCTTGGTCACTAACAATAACACCAACAGCTACATGTACTTGCTTCATACTTACTCCAAAAACAAGAATGCCAATCTATTGATTGGCATTCTCAAATCAAACAACGAAAACCAGTGTTAACTTAGTTTACCGTGACACTGTTTATATTTCTTACCTGAGCCACACGGACATGGATCATTTCGTCCAACACGAGGCATCTCGTTTGGCTCTGTATTATCAATAGCAGATTCATGTGTATATTGCTTAGGTGTTTCATCAGCTTTACGATGTTGCTCTTCAACAGCCTCAACATCTGACTCTGCTTGAATGCGTACTTTACTTAAAATACCGATCACTTCATGTTTTAAGTTATCCAGCATTTGAGAAAATAACTCGAACGACTCACGCTTGTATTCTTGTTTAGGGTTCTTTTGTGCATAACCTCGTAAACCAATGCCTTGACGCAAGTGATCCATAGCAGCTAGATGCTCTTTCCACAATGAATCTAATGTTTGTAACATAACTGCTTTTTCGAATTGGCGAAGCACATCTGCACCTACCATATCTTCTTTAGCTTGATATTCTTGTTCAATGATATCCTGGATTTTTTCACGTAATGTTTCTTCGTGTAAGCCTTTATCTTCTTCTAGCCATTGAGCAATTGGCATTTCAATGTTGAAATCGCCCTTTATACGCTCTTCTAAACCAGGAATATCCCACATTTCTTCCATTGATTGGCGAGGAATGTGTTGGTCGATAACGCTTGCTACAACATCTGAACGAATAGCTGTCACTACTTCTTTGATGTCTGACTCATCCATCAATTCATTACGTTGTTCATAGATAACTTTACGTTGATCATTTGCTACGTCATCGTATTCTAATAGCTGCTTACGAATATCGAAATTACGACCTTCAACTTTGCGCTGTGCGTTTTCAATACTCTTAGTAACCCAAGGATGTTCAATAGCTTCACCACGTTCCATACCCAACTTACGCATCATGTTAGTAATACGTTCCGAGGCAAAAATACGCATCAAGCCATCTTCCATTGAAAGATAAAAGCGAGTTGAGCCTGGGTCACCTTGACGACCAGAACGACCACGTAGTTGGTTATCGATACGGCGAGACTCATGTCGCTCAGTTGCTACGATATGTAAGCCACCTAATTCAATAACTTTATCGTGTTCAGCTTTCCACTCTTCTTTTGCTTTGGCTATTTGCTCTTCGTTAGGGTTATTTAATTTGGCAATAGCAGCATCTAAGTTACCACCCAACACGATATCCGTACCACGACCAGCCATGTTAGTTGCAATTGTTACAGCACCAACTTTACCTGCTTCGGCAACGATTTCAGCTTCTTGTTCATGGAACTTGGCATTCAATACTTTGTGTTTAATCTTAGCTTTTTTCAAATAGTTTGATAAAAACTCAGAGGTTTCAATGCTAATAGTACCGACTAATACTGGTTGACCACGTTCTACACAACCTTTGATATCTTCTAAAATTGCTTCAAATTTCTCTTCCGCTGTCAGATAAATAAGATCTGCCATATCATTTCTGATCATGTCGCGGTTAGTTGGAATAACAACTGTTTCCAAGCCATAGATATGATTAAACTCAAAAGCTTCTGTATCAGCAGTACCTGTCATACCAGAAAGTTTTGTGTAAATACGGAAGTAATTTTGGAAAGTAATAGACGCTAACGTTTGGTTTTCATTTTGAATATTTACGCCTTCTTTAGCTTCAACAGCTTGGTGTAAACCTTCAGACCAACGACGACCTTCCATTGTACGGCCAGTATGCTCATCAACGATAACGATTTCGCCGTCTTTAACGATGTAATCAACGTCTTTTTGGAATAGTTTATGCGCTCTTAAAGCCGCCATAACATGGTGCAACAATGTAATATTGCTTGCAGAGAATAACGAGTCGCCTTCTTCGATCAAACCTTTTTCAGTTAAGATTTCTTCGATGCGAACTTGTCCGCGCTCAGTTAAATAAATTTGTTTTGCTTTTTCATCGATGGTGAAGTCACCCTCAACAAAGTCAGCTGATTGTCCCGTTTCTTCATCTTTATCTTCTTCACTTTGTACTTCTAAAGAAGGAATGATGGTATTGATGGCTTTGTATAGTTCAGAGCTATCTTCTGCAGCACCTGAAATAATAAGAGGAGTACGTGCTTCATCAATTAAGATTGAGTCAACTTCATCCACAACAGCAAAATTTAATGGACGCTGTACACGTTCTTCAGCTGAAAACGCCATATTATCGCGCAAGTAATCAAAACCAAACTCATTGTTGGTCCCGTAAGTCACGTCAGCTTCATAAGCTTCTTTCTTTTCAGGATGCGACAAGCCTGGAATATTACATCCAACCGTCATGCCTAAAAATTCAAATAAAGGGCGAGACCAATCAGCATCACGCTTAGCAAGGTAATCATTTACCGTTACGACATGGACACCTTTGCCTGTTAAGGCATTTAAGTATGAAGGTAAGGTTGCTGTTAACGTTTTACCTTCACCCGTTCTCATTTCAGCGATCTTGCCTTGATTTAGCACCATACCGCCGATCATTTGTACATCAAAGTGGCGCATACCAAAAACACGTTTACTGGCTTCACGTACAACAGCAAATGCTTCTGGTAATATGGCTTCAATGGTTTCGTTATTGGACAAACGCTCTTTAAACTCGGCGGTCTTTCCTTTTAACTCTTCGTCACTTAATGCCTCAATGACAGGCTCTAGCGCATTTATTTTTGAGACTTCTTTGCGCATTTGTTTGATCAATCTGTCATTTCGACTACCAAACAATTTTGTCAATAAACTTACAAACATCTTGTTTAAACCATTGTTAGAAGAAAATTCTTCAGCTACTAAAAATAAAAGTGACCGGCAGCGCCGATCACCAGTTTATTAATAAAAACCTAACTACTTTGCTTTACGGTACACGTATTTAATCGGATTGATTTGTGTATTGTTTCGCAAAATTTCATAGTGTACATGTGGCCCAGTAGACCTACCAGTACTTCCCATGCGTGCTATGGCTTGTCCTTTATTAACAACATCCCCAACTTGCACGAGCAATTTTTTATTATGTCCATAACGGGTTTTAAACCCTTTGCCATGATCAATTTCAACTAATTGACCATAACCATATCTGTCGCCTGACCAAGTAACTACACCAGCAGCTGTTGCTATAACTTCAGCTCCTTCCTTACCTGCAAAATCAACCCCCTTATGCATAGCGGGTCTACCGGTAAATGGATCTTTTCGTGTACCAAAATACGACGATAACCAACCTTTTTTGATCGGGCGACCAGATAAATAGCTGGTATTTTCTATATGGTGACCCAAGGTAAGAGATTCAAGCAAATTAAGTTGTTTTTCTTCAATGGAGATCGAATTTTCTAATTCTTCAATCGCTAGTAGTAGTTCGGCAAGGGTTTTCTTTTGGCTTGATTGGGTTTGATTAATGGGGCCACCTTGAGGTGGAAGCTCTGTAAGATTAAATTCATTTTCCGGAATTTTTGCCTCTTCAGCTAACCTATCTCCTAAGGCATTTAATCTTAATACTTGGCTTTGTAATTCTGCCAGTTTCATGGTGAGCGCTATCACTTGCTGCTTACTACTGTCAGCTTGCTCACTTGATTCCGAGTTTGCATTGACTCTAGCTTCTGCAAACGTTCCATTAACTGGTGTAGCACCAGAAGACATAATTAAATAGACGATAAAACCAGAAATAATAGCAAAAACACCAAGCGCAGACAGCCAATGAAACTTATTTAGCTTCATTTGAAACCTTACATTTTTTCCGCGATACAGTAGTGTTAAACTCATTATTTATTACGTTTTCAGTACGTTATACCTGCTAGACAGCATCATTTAACGTTTATCAATTTCTATAAGAGGCAAGCATTGTACGACAATCTTGCACCGACCTGCCAGCCTAACAAACACCATTTTCAACAATTTCAAATGGCTTATGGGGCAAAGCAAAATAACCTATTGATTTATTTATTATAATTATATAAATGAAAAAACCGGACGAAGTGTCCGGTTTCAACTTTTAGTAATTCGCTAAGCTAGCTTCTTGGAATTCAATTGGAGCTTGTTGAGTATCTTCATAAGTTACCCATTCCCAAGCATCTTTTTGCTTAAACACTTCTCTTAGAAGTAGATTATTTAAGCCATGGCCAGACTTATAAGCATTTAACTCAGCTAACATGCTGTGACCACACATATAAAGATCGCCAATCGCGTCTAATATTTTGTGTTTCACAAACTCGTCATCATAACGAAGGCCGTCTTTATTCAACATATTGTAGTCATCTAGAACGATAGCGTTTTCTAAGCTACCACCCAATGCTAAATTGTGTGAACGTAATAATTCAATATCACGAACAAAACCAAATGTTCTTGCACGACTAATTTCTTTAATAAATGAACAAGATGATAAATCCATGCTCATTTGTTGACTCGTGTTAGCAATAACCGGGTGATTAAAATCAATAGCAAAGTTAACTTTGAAGCCTTCGTAAGGTCTAACTTCTGCCCACTTATCACCTTCTTCAACACGAATTGGTTGTTTGATACGGATAAAACGCTTGGCTGCGTTTAATGATTCAATACCTACTGATTGAATCAAATAAACGAAAGGCAATGAACTACCATCCATAATTGGAATTTCATGAGAATCAACATCAATAATTAAGTTGTCAATTCCCATGCCTGCAACAGCAGCTAACAAGTGCTCGACGGTGGAAATCTTCACACCTTGTTCATTCACTAAACAAGTACACATAGTGGTTTCACCAACAGCCTCAGGTGTTGCTTTAATATCAACCACGGGGTCTAAATCTACACGGCGAAATACAATACCTGTATTTGCTGGCGCAGGACGGAGAGTGAGCTGCACCTTTTTGCCTTTGTGTAAACCAACACCAACTGCTGACACACTATCTTTAATTGTACGTTGTTTAATCATAAATAGCCTTCTTAAGCCCTTTATTTACTGTATTACGAGCACCGCCGAATTTTAGCGGCCGCATAATATAGCAAAAAAGCCCAAACAAATCAAAATCTCAGCCTAAATAAGCTGAATTATCCATAACTATTGCCAATTTGAGCAACAATATGCCTTAGATTTAGTCTGCTTGTTTTCTTAAAAATGCAGGAATATCTAAGTAATCGTCTAATGCTGCCGCTTGTACTTTTTGCGTTTTAGCTTGAGCATTTGCTTCTGGCATTGCCGCAGTTTGTGCACGTGCTTCAGGCTGTGGATTAGAGACAAACTCTTGACCTACAGCAATAGGCTCCATCACAGGTGCAGGGTTAACCAAAGTAATATCCGGTTTACGCTCAGCGCCAATACCCGTTGCAACAACTGTTACACGTAATTCATCTGACATTTCAGGGTCAATCACGGCACCGACTACCACAGTCGCATTTTCAGAGGCAAACGCTTTAACTGCATTACCCACGGTTTCAAATTCATCAATAGAGATGTCCATACCCGCAGTAATATTTACTAAAATGCCACGTGCACCAGCTAAGTCTACATCTTCTAATAACGGGCTTGAAATTGCAGCTTCTGCTGCCTCTTCTGCTCTGTCTTCACCTGATGCAATACCTGACCCCATCATTGCCGTTCCCATTTCAGACATTACGGTGCGAACATCGGCAAAATCCACATTTATGAGTCCTGGACGAGTAATTAGTTCCGCAATACCTTGTACCGCGCCTAATAAAACATTGTTGGCCGCTTTAAATGCATCTAGTAAAGATGTACCTGGGCCTAATACTTTTAACAGTTTCTCGTTTGGAATCGTGATCAAAGAATCAACATTTTTAGATAAAAACTCGATGCCTTGGTCTGCGTAATTCATACGCTTTTTACCTTCAAACGGGAAAGGCTTCGTCACAACAGCAACGGTTAAAATGCCAAGCTCTTTTGCCACTTCAGCCACCACTGGCGCAGCACCGGTACCTGTACCACCGCCCATACCAGCAGCAATGAACACCATATCAGCGCCTTGTAGCGTTTCACGAATCGTATCGCGATCTTCTTCAGCACTGCGGCGCCCAATTTCTGGGTTTGCACCAGCACCAAGACCTTTAGTTACATCACCACCAATTTGTAACGTTACATTGGCTGAAGAATTTCTCAGCGCTTGCGAGTCAGTATTGGCTGTAATGAACTCAACACCTTCAATGGTTTGAGTTACCATGTGTTCAACAGCGTTACCGCCACCGCCACCAACACCAATGACTTTAATCACTGCTTCTTCGTTATGATCTTCCATCAATTCAAACATTATTTTCTCTCCGATTATTATGTTTTGTTCCACCAAAACGTTTTACATAAATTTGTTTGGGCTACTGAAATATCAATAACCAATTAAAACTCACCTTTAAACCAAGCCAGCACTCTTGAGCCAACACTTGGTGTATTTTCTTTTGCTTTTTCTTCTTGCTGGTTTTGCTCTGTAGCTTTCATGCCATATTGCAATAAACCAACAACGGTCGCATAGCTAGGGTCATTGACATATTCTTTAAGACCTTCAACGCCAAGTGGAGCAGCCACACGAACAGGCATTTGGAAAACCTCTTCAGCAAACTCAACCACGCCTTCCATTTTTGACGTGCCGCCCGTTAAAACATAACCCGCTGCGATTTGATCTTCTAAGCCACTTTGGCGCAGCTCTTCTTGAATCAGTTCAAACAATTCCTGATACCTAGGTTCTACTACTTCAGCTAACGTGTGACGAGACATTGAACGAGCAGCCCTGCCACCAACACTAGGCACTTCAATATTCTCTTCCATACTCACCATTTGGCGCAGCGCACAAGCGTATTGCACTTTGATATCTTCAGCATGGCTCAGTGGTGTTCTAAATATTTTTGCGATATCACTCGTTACTTGGTTTCCAGCGACTGGAATCACAGCTGTGTGACGCAAGGCGCCCCCTGTGAATACGGCGATATCCATGGTGCCTGCACCAATATCAACAATACATATCCCCAATTCTTTCTCATCTTCAGTGACCACGCCGTAACTTGATGCCAATGCCGAGAAAATTAACTGATCGGCTTTAACATCACAGCGCTCAACACACTTGACAATGTTTTTTGCCATATCATTTGCACAGGTAACGATATGGACTTTAGCTTCCATACGTACACCTGACATTCCGATAGGGCTTTTAATGCCGTCTTGACAGTCAATTGAGTATTCTTGTGGTAATACATGCAACATGCGTCGTTCTGCAGAAATCGGCACTGAACGAGCGGTATGAATAACGTTATCAACGTCTTCTTGAGTGACTTCTTGGTCATTAATTGGCACCATACCGTTCTCATTTTGACAACTAATATGTTTACCTGAAATGCCCAAATAGACTGATGTAATATTACAATCAGCCATCAACTCTGCTTCGTTGATTGCTCGCTGAATAGACTGTATAACCAGGTTTAAGTCATTTACGCCACCTTTATCCATGCCTCTGGCAGGTTGATTACCTACACCCACTATGCTTAATGCATTGTCAGGAGTAATTTCACCGACAGCGACAGAGATCTTAGACGTACCAATATCTAAGCCAACAACTAAATTTCTATCAGTAACTTTGACCATTCAGTTACACTCTTTCTTTTTCATGTTTTGATTTCCAGCCTACGGCTAATCCTGTGTCATAACGCAAATCGACATAATTTACTTCTTGCTCTTCTTTGCTATGACTTTTTATTTCTGAGTACACATCTAAAAATCGTTGAATACGCTTTACTCTGTCTTCTCGACCAAGATTTAACATCACACCGTCGTCAAGTGTTAACTGCCAAGAATAGCGCTCAGTTAACACCAACTCGGCAATACCTAAGTTAGAAAAGCTCAACAACTTATTCAGATTGCTATAATTTTCTAGTGCTGTTTTTTCACTGCCTTCTGGGCCAAAAAATGCGGGTAAACTTTTAGTAATACGCGATTGCTGAGCTTGAAAAGCATCACCGTTTTCATTGATTAAAAAGTCACCATTCCAGTAAGCGACCGGCACCTGATCTACCACATAAATTTGCAATTCACTTGGCCATTGCTTACGCACAGACACTGAGTACACCCAAGGTAATTCAGCCACTTGCGCCTGAATCTTATTGACATCTAACTGAAAGAAGTTGCCTAAGTTAACATTTTCAATCGCTCGTTCGATGTCACCTTGCTTGGTATACGGCATGTCTCCACGAATAGATACAGAGGTAACAGGTGTTGATTCTTGGGCTGATACTTTCTCAACTAAAAGCCAAGCCATAAAGCACAGTGCAAAAATAACAGACACAAAAAATCCCACACCAAGCCAAAAGCTCCAATGAACTTGCGCTTGTTGTGTATTTTGTGTGTTATTTTTAGCAGTTGCTGTCATGGCTAATTGTTACTCCCATCACTGAGTTCAACAATTTTGCTCACCAACTGTACGAAGGATAAACCGCGCTCTTTTGCCGCTTTTGGCACTAACGAAGTTTCCGTCATCCCCGGCACAGTGTTTACTTCTAAAACTTGCCATTGTTGATTTTCATCACGCATAACATCGACCCGTCCCCAAATAGAGGCGCCTGTCGCAGCAAATGCTTGTAACGCTAATGCTCGCAATGCTTGTTCATCTTCATCAGATAAACCGGCAGGACAGTGATAAACGGTTTCTGTTGATTGATATTTGGCTTGGTAATCATAAAAAGCGTTAGGCGTTTCCATGCGAATTGCAGCGAGCGCCTCGTCACCTAAAATAGATACCGTAAATTCTGGGCCGGTGATCCAAGCTTCAAGTAATACTTCATCATCAAAAACAAATGCTTGTTCAATACTTTGTTTTAAGCTCTCTGGACTGTCAGCCATTGACATACCAACACTTGAACCTTCATGAGACGGTTTAACCATCACTTTGCCATGTAATTGGCTTAGCAGCGCTTCGCAATCTAGTGTGTTAAACTCTTGTTTGCGTACAATGGCAAATGGAGCCGTAGGAATACCTGCTGCTAGCATCACTTGTTTTGAACGGATTTTGTCCATTGAAAGTGCTGAACCAAGTACGCCTGAGCCAGTATAAGGGATATCTAAATATTCAAGAGCACCTTGCACGCAGCCATCTTCACCACCACGACCATGCAGTGCAATAAACACTAAATCTGGTTTTAATTGGGCAAGTTCAGACAGACAGTAGCCTTTTGTGTCGATAAGGCTTACGGTAAATCCAGCTTGTTCAAGCCCGTTTGCTACCGCAGCACCTGATCTCAGTGAAACTTCACGCTCAGCTGATTCACCGCCATAAAGCACAGCGATATGGCTAATTTTATTTGTCATCGCCGCAGCCTCCCAGTAATGAGTGATTTGCTAATGTTCTAGCTAAAGCGCCAATATTGCCCGCACCTTGAGTGATCACCATGTCTTGGTCTTGCAATTGCGCAGCTAACAGCTCAGCGAGTTTTTCTTGGTCATTCACATAAATAGGCTCAACCTGACCACGCTGCCTAATACTGCGGGCTAAACTTTTACTATCAGCCCCAGGAATTACAGTTTCACCTGCGGCATAGACATCAAGCAGGAACAACACGTCAACGTCAGATAACACATCAACAAAATCTTCATACAAATCACGCGTACGTGAATAACGATGAGGTTGGAATACCATCACTAAACGCTTTTCAGGCCAACCATTGCGCATCGCTTTAATGGTGGCAGCTACTTCTCTTGGATGATGACCATAGTCATCAACCAATACCATGTTGCCGCTATCTGTTTTTAGGTCAGCCAACTGTTCAAAACGTCGACCAATACCTGCAAACGATGCTAGAGCTTTTTCAATAGCTGAATCGTCAACACCCTCGTCGGTCGCAACTGCGATACCCGCTAGGGCATTGAGTACATTGTGTTGCCCCGGTAAGTTAACACTTAAGTCCAATACCGGCTGTCCTTGACGCTCTACGGTAAAGTAACTAACACCGCCACTTTGTTGATAGTTAGTTGCAACAACGTCTGCGTCTTGCGAAAAACCATAAGTGATCACTTGACGGCCAATTCTTGGTAGGATTTCACGAATAACAGGGTTGTCGATACACACCACCGCCAAACCGTAAAAAGGCAAGTTATGAAGAAAATCAATGTAAGTGTCTTTTAACTTTTCAAAATCACCTTGGTAGGTTTCCATGTGATCTTCATCAATATTTGTCACAACGGCAACCATAGGCTGTAAGTGCAAAAATGACGCATCACTTTCATCGGCTTCAGCGATAAGGTATCGGCTAGAGCCTAAGCGAGCGTTGGTGCCAGCACTGTTTAACAAGCCACCAATAACAAAGGTCGGATCAAGTTTTGCCTCACCAAAAATACTGGCGATTAAACTTGTTGTAGTCGTTTTACCGTGAGTACCAGCAATCGCTACCCCGTGCCTAAAGCGCATCAGCTCAGCCAACATTTCGGCACGTCTAACAATTGGAATGCGTAATTCACGCGCTTTAATAATTTCAGGGTTATTTTGGTCTATTGCCGTTGAAACAACAATAACGCTAGCCTGCCCAATATTGGCAGCATCATGACCTATAGCGATTTGCGCACCCAAGGTTCTCAAGCGTTTAACCACTTGATTTTCGCCAATGTCAGAACCTGTGATTTGGTACCCTTCATTTAACAATACTTCGGCAATGCCGCCCATTCCGGCACCACCAATACCGACAAAGTGAATGCTTTTCACTCTGCGCATTTCTGGCACTCGAACTGGAGATGAATTTTTGTCAATCATATGTTTACTCATTTTCGAACAAGCGCCTCACAAGTGCTGGCAACACGGGCAGTTGCATCGGCATGAGCTGCGTCATGCGCAGCTTTAGCCATCGATTTCACAACCGCATCAGAAACAAAAAGACTGTTGAGCATCTGTGCGAGGCTTGTTCCATTTAATTCTCTCTGCAGCATTAATTTTGCTGCTTTCCTATCAACCAAATACATAGCGTTTTTGGTTTGGTGGTCATCGACCGCGTGTGGTAAAGGAACAAAAATGGCGGGTTTTGCTGCCATAGCCAATTCCGAAACAGTAAGCGCACCTGCACGACATATCACCACGTCAGCCCAATCGTAGGCTGCGGCCATGTCGTCGATAAATTCTGTTACCTTTACGTTGTTTTTATCTACTTCATATTGTTGATAAAGTGCTTCTACATCTTGTAAATGCCCTTTACCGGTTTGGTGCCATACCTGAATATTTTGCAATTTGATCTGGCGAATAGCTTGCGGCACGGTATCGTTTAATACTTTTGCGCCTAAACTACCACCAACGACCAGTACCTTTTTACTGGCACTTGGTTGCTCAGGTATTTTTTGCTCTAGCGACACTATGTTTTGGCGTAACGGATTCCCAACAACCTCCGCCTCAACTTTATCTTTAAAAGCGCCCGGAAATGCACACAGCACTTTAGACGCAATTTTTGCCAAATAACGGTTACTCATACCCGCTACGGCATTTTGTTCATGTAATACTAATGGCTTTCCACACAACCAAGCTGCAACACCACCTGGGGCACTGGCATATCCACCCATACCTAAAACCACATCAGGGTTTACTTTGCGAATCACTTGAATTGACTGCCATAACGACTGCGCCAGCTTTAACGGCAGTTTGATACGGTCTACCCAGCCTTTATTGCGCATGCCAGCGATATTAATAAAAGAAATATCAAAGCCATGAGCAGGCACAATCTCGGCTTCCATACGTTTTGCTGTGCCAAGCCAATGAATATGCCAGCCTTCAGCTTTTAATTTTTCAGCGACTGCAATACCTGGGAAAATATGCCCACCAGTACCACCTGCCATCACCAATAAAGTGCGCGACGACTTATTTGTCATTTTTACGTCCTCCTTTACTGGTTGCTTGTAAACTTTGAAGTCGAATTTCGTGGTCAATACGCATGAGCACTACAACGGCTATCGTCATAATGATCATTGAACTTCCACCAGAACTGATTAGGGGCATTGTTAAACCTTTGGTTGGCACTATACCTGCGCTTGCGCCAACATTTACTGCTGTTTGAAAACTGAACCAAATCCCGATAGCGTAGGCAAAAAAACCTTCAAAATACTTTTCTTTTAGTAGTGCTTTACGCCCTAATAATAGCGCCTTCATCACTAACGTAATGCTCAGCAGCAATACCACAGCAATGCCAACAAAACCCATTTCTTCAGCTAAAATAGCCATAACAAAATCGGTATGAGCCTCAGGTAAATATTCCAGCTTCTGAATACTGTTGCCTAAGCCCTGCCCAAAAACTTCACCTCGGCCGTAAGCCATTAAAGATTGTGTTAATTGATAACCACTACCAAATGGATCAGCCCAAGGATCTAAAAAGCTGGTAACACGAGCCCAGCGATACGGAGAAAAATATGCCAGCGCGGCAATTGCAGATAAACCAGTTAATGCAATGCCGATAAATTGCCAAAGCTTTGCGCCAGCTAAAAATAACAATCCAAAGGTGGTAACAAACATCACCACAACCGTACCTAAATCAGGTTGCAGTAATAAAAGCAGCGCCAAAACACCAAAAACCACCAAAGGTTTAATAAAGCCCTTAAAGTTTTCCATGACTTCATCACGACGTCTGACCATGTAAGCGGCTAAATAACTAAAAAAGTACAACTTAGCCGGTTCAGCTGCTTGCACGGTAATCGGGCCAATAACAATCCAGCGAGTAGAGCCATTTACGGTGCGTCCTACAACCAACACTAATAAAAGTAAAAAGATGGCAGACAACAGCAATGGCCCACTGTATTGATGCCACTTAGACATAGGGATCTGCATCACTGCGATGCCAATAATGATGCTTAATACAATGTAGATACTGTGCCTGATAAAAAAGTGAAATGGATTATCAAACAGACGTTCAGCCACAGGCATTGATGAGCTCATCACCATGATCAGGCCAATGGCGTACATTGCGGCAGCGAGTAATATATAGCTGCGGTCAAAAGTCGCATTCGCTCGTGGCGTCTGTTCAAGCCATTTATTAAATTTTAATAGAGAAAGTTGTGTCATCGCTTGCATCACTGACCTTCCCCTAATGAACTAACGGCAGCCGCAAAAGCGTCGCCTCTTGCCATATAATTGGCAAACATATCGATACTGGCGCAAGCTGGTGACAATAAAATAATATCGCCAGCATTTGTCAGTTCGCGAGCAGTTAACACCGCTTCTTCAATTGACTTAACTTGTACAGCATTTTTTGATAACTGAGCCAATTGCTCACCATCTTTACCTAAAGTAATCAAGTGCGCTACGGTATGTTCAAATACTGATTGTAGCGGCGTAAAGTCAGCACCCTTACCTTCACCACCAGCAATTAGGGCTAATTTGGCACTACCTTTTGTTAAGCCAATACCTTCAAGCGCCGCCAAAGTTGCACCAACATTGGTAGCTTTAGAATCATTAATCCAAACACGGCCATCATTTGATGCAATCACCTGACAGCGGTGCGCTAAGCCATTAAAGCTCGAGAAGTGTTCAACCATAGCGTCTAGTGGCCAATCAAGTGCATGACCTAACGCCAATACCGCGCCATAGTTAAGTACGTTGTGCATGCCCGCCAAGGTTAACGCCGACAATGCAATGAGTGGCTTATCACCAAAGGCTAACATCGGCGTAGTGTCGACATTAATCACGCCAAAATCGCCAGCGCTAGGTTTATCAATGCCAAACGAGATTGTTGATTTTTCGTTTAACCCCAATGACTGATATAGCTCAGGTTCATGACGATTAACCACGGCAATATCACTCATCAAATAAACTTTTTGCTTAATTTGGCGATAATTTTCAATGGTTTTATGTCGATCTAAATGATCATCACTCAGATTAAGTACACAAGCGACTTTGGCTTGCATGCTTGATAAGGTTTCGAGTTGAAAGCTTGATAACTCAAAGATAAACACATCAACGTCATCTTCGACATGACTTAATACCGGCGTACCAACGTTACCAACCAGTGCAGCTCGTTTACCTAATTTATCGGCAACATGCGCCAGCAAACTCACCACAGTTGATTTACCATTTGAACCAGTAACGGCAACTATTGGCTTGTTATTTAAGCGACAAAAAAGTTCTACATCACCAAGTAAATCAGCACTTGATGGTATCTCGTTACGTAAACCTTCGGCGTCTAAATCAATGCCTGGGCTTGTAATTACAATGTCAGCACGGTTCAAAATTGACGTATGCCAATGGCCAGTTTTAAGTTGTTGACTAGGAAACTGTTTGGCAAAAGCTGACGCATCAACCGGTGTTTCTCGACTGTCGATCACAACACAAGTTAAGCCGTGTTTATCCAAAAATTTCACGCACGACATTCCGGTTAAGCCTGCGCCTAACACGACAATGTTTTTGTTGGTGAAAGTTTGGATAAAATCGACGTTCATATTTAATTTATCTCAACTTCAAGGTCGCTAAACCCACTAGTACTAAGACCAAAGAAATGATCCAAAAACGCACGATCACTCGTGGCTCTGGCCATCCTTTTAATTCGTAGTGGTGATGAATGGGCGCCATGCGAAATATACGCTGACCTCTGAGTTTATATGAGCCTACTTGCAAAATAACCGATAGGGTTTCCATCACGAAAACACCGCCCATAATAAATAACACCAACTCTTGGCGAACTAATACTGCAATCACACCCAGTGATGCACCTAACGCCAACGAGCCAACATCGCCCATAAATACTTGAGCGGGATAAGTGTTAAACCATAAAAAACCTAAGCCAGCGCCAACTATCGCTGTACAAACAACAACAAGCTCACTGGTTAATGGGATATGAGGAATATTTAAGTAAGCGGAAAAATTAACGTTACCAGTTACATAGGCAAAAACAGCAAAGGCACCAGCCACCATGATAGTAGGTACTATGGCAAGACCGTCTAATCCGTCGGTTAAATTTACTGCATTACTGGTACCGACAATCACGAAGTACGTCAGTAAGATATACAGCATACCTAGCTGCGGTAATACGTCTTTAACAAAAGGAAGTATCAATGCGGTTTCTTGAGGTTGTTGCGCCGTCGCGTATAAGAAAAACGCGGTACCAAAACCTAACACCGTTTGCCAAAAGTATTTCCAACGAGCAATTAGCCCCTTTGAATCTTTGCGGATAACTTTTCGGTAATCGTCAACAAAACCAATAATACCAAATGAGGTCACAACAAATAATACCGTTAATACGTAACGGTTAGTCAAATCACCCCATAACAACACACTAAAAATAATAGCGCCCAAGATCAAAATACCACCCATAGTAGGTGTACCAGATTTTGACAAGTGGCTTTCAGGACCATCGTCACGTACCGTTTGGCCAATTTGCATGCGCTGTAAATAGCGGATAAGTTTTGGACCGAAATACAGAGATAACCCCAACGCAGTTAACGTTGATACAATCGCTCTAAACGTTAAATACGAAAAAACGTTAAACGCACTAAAATACTGAACTAAATATTCGCTAAGCCAAAGCAACATTAAGCAATTTCCTCATGTTTTTGGCCATTGCGCCAGTTTAAGATATCCTCTACAACAAGTTCCATACGAGAACTTCGCGATCCTTTTACTAGAATTGAAATTTGCTGCTGCTCATTGGCAAGCAAATTTTGTAAATGACAAATTAGCTCGTCACGAGTATTAAAATGTTGCCCACGACCTTGATGACGGCGTTCAAAAGCGTCGCTTGTAGCTTGACTTAACACGCCAAGAGTTAACATATCGTCGATATTTTTGCCCGCAGCATATTCACCCACTTCTTGGTGATAACCGCGCGCATCAGCACCTAACTCACCCATATCACCAAAAATAAGAATAGTGCGACCAGGGTAAGAGCCCGTTAAATCACATGCAGCTTTCATTGATTCAACATTCGCGTTGTAGCTATCATCGATTAACTTAAAGTTGTCGTTAATTTGGTATAGATTTAAACGCCCTTTTACTGGCGCCATTTCGGCAAGACCTAAACGGATATCATCTAGCGACGCACCAAATTCAACAGCAATTAATGCTGCCGCTACGGCATTACACACATTGTGGCGACCAGGAATGGTTAACTCGATGAAAGTAGAGCCTTTGCCTACTACATGCAAAGTAAATGCAGCACAGCCGTTTTCGTCTAACACAACATCACTGCTATAACAGTCTGCAGCACTTACACAAGAAAAGGTACGTACTTTTTTATCAACTAAACGCCATTGCCATTTATTGGCTAATTTGCAATCTTGGTTATATAGCGCAACACCACCTTCAGATAACCCTTCATAGATTTCACCTTTAGCGCGTGCCACACCACATAAGTCACCAAAACCTTCTAAATGGGCAGCAGCAATATTGTTAATTACCGCGATATCCGGTTTGGTTAATCCTGAGGTATAGGAGATTTCTCCCATATGATTTGCACCCATTTCAATAACGGCGAAATCATGGTCATGCTCTAAACGCAGTAGTGTTAATGGCACACCAATGTCATTATTAAAATTACCATTGGTTGCAAGCACTTTTCCTAGTCGCGCCAAAATAGCAGCAACCATTTCTTTTACCGTGGTTTTGCCACTACTACCGGTAATGCCCACAGTTTTAGGAGCTACTTTGGCTTTAACATAAGCCCCTAATAGTCCTAGAGCTTGGTGGGTATCTTTTACCACGATTTGTGGAATATTTATGTCACATAGGTGATCAACTATCACTGCCGAACAGTTTGCTTGTTGTGCTTGTTCTACAAATTTGTGGCCGTCAAAATTTGCACCACGTAATGCCAAAAATACAGCACCTGACGTTAGCGCTCTGCTATCGGTACTTATTGCTTCAATAGTGCTATCAGCGCCCGTTAGTTTGCCTTCTACTACATCAGCTATTTCGATTAAAGTTAAAGGAATCATAAGCGTGCCTCTTGGGCGAAATAAGAGCTAACCAGCTCTCTTTCATCATAATTAATTCGTTTGCCTTGCATTTCTATGTAGTTTTCATGACCTTTCCCAGCCAACAAAACCACGTCATGCGCAGCTGCGTTATTCAGTGCAAATAGCACTGCTTCTTGCCTTTCAAGCACTATGTTAATTTTTTCCTGATGAATACAGCCTGACAAAATGTCATTTGCTATATTCTCAGGTGCCTCACTTCTTGGGTTGTCATTAGTGATCACAATGTGATCTGCATGTTGCTCTGCAACTTCTCCCATTAAAGCGCGCTTACCTGTATCTCTATCACCGCCACAGCCAAATACCACCCAAAGAGCGCCTTTACAATGTTGACGACATGCAACAAGAGCGTTATCTAGAGCGTCAGGGGTATGAGCGTAATCAACCACCGCAGTGACCTTGCCATTTCCGCCATAGGTTTCCATACGACCAGCAATGGGACTTAATTTACTAACAAGCTCAGCAATAGTGCATAGAGGAACAGCCCTACTGACTAACACCGCAATAGCGCCCAATAAATTGGCGATATTGAATTGGCCCAGCAAACGGCTGCTTAGTCTGATATCACCAACGTGAGTACGCAGTAAAAAGTCACATCCTTTTGCATGTAAATTTATTTCTGTTGCCTGTACAAATGCTGACGCTTTGCTTATCTGTGGAGAAAACCCGTAAACAACAACAGATTGTTTGTTATCTAATCGTGGCAACCAAGCTTGTGCTTGGTTATCGTCACCATTAACAACCGCCAATTGTTGAGTTTGTTGTGAGAATATTTGAAATTTTGCTGCGGCATAATTTTCCATCGTCTGATGGTAATCCAGATGATCGCGAGTCAAATTTGTAAACATAGCAATATCAAATAGTTCACTATGCACACGGCCTTGAGCAAGCGCATGAGATGACACTTCCATTACCACGTGTTTGTCGCCTTGCTCTTTAAATTGCCACATCAATTGGTGTAATTCTGTTGCGCCTGGCGTAGTGTTATTAATGGGGCAAATATGGTCTATGTTGCCAGCACCATTAGTACCAATTACGGCAGCGTTTTCGCCGTGTAGTTGCAGTAATCTTGCAAGAATTTGGCTAGTGCTAGTTTTTCCATTAGTCCCCGTGATACCAATGATATTTAACGAGTCTTGTGGTGCTTGGTAAAACGCTTTTGCTAGCGCAAACAATTGACGGTTTAATTGATAAAATGAAACAACGTCTACAGACTGTCCCGCATTATTTTGGCGCGTCTGTGTATTGCCGTGTTGTGAAGCTAGGTCGCACTCAAGCAAAATTAAATCACAACCTTTTGCCAAGGCATCATCAACAAAATCTGCACCGTGTTGGTTATGACCATTGATTGCACAAAAGATATCGTGCGCTTTTATCTGACGGCTATCGTTTACTAAAAAGCGTTCGGCTTCATCAAACGTTACGTTAAGTGTAATTTCAAACTCAGCCAGCCAGTTTTTAATAAATAAAGGCGAAACCTTATGCATTACTGTCTCCTTTTTTAGCGTTAGGAGCAGTATGTTCGTCTGGTGCAATGTTTAATAAACGCAATGAGCCTTGCATAACACGAGAAAATACAGGCGCGGCAATTTCACCACCGTGATAAAGGTCGCCACCAGGTTCATTGATAACAACCACAACGACAATTTTTGGATCTGAAACAGGTGCGATACCAGCAAACAAACCAACGTAGTCGTTACCATATCCGCCAGCTACCGCTTTAAATGCCGTGCCGGTTTTACCTGCGACTCGATAGCCATCAACTGCCGCATTTTTATATTTACGAGCAATAACTTGCTCTAACATCAGCAACACATTTTTTGAGTGTTTCTCAGAAAAAACACGCTCTTTATTAACTATCGGAGCCTTTGGATCACGTTTAATAATGGTAAAAGGTAGTTTCATACCACCATTGGCAATTTCAGAGTAAAAGCGCGCCATTTGCAAAGTTGTTGCAGAAACGCCCATACCATAAGAAAGTGCTGCCAATTCAACTTGTGACCAGCGAGAACGTGTATGCATGATGCCTTGACTTTCGCCAATAAGTTCAATGCCTGTTGACTCACCAAAACCCGCATTAAAATACGAGTCTAGGAAAAACTCTTTTGGCAAAGACAGGGCTAACATCGAAGTGCCCAAGTTTGATGAATTGACTAAAATATCTTCAGGCGTTTGTTTACCGTAGCTTCTTGGGTCACTAACTCGTCGACCACCAAGGCGCATAATGCGTTTGCTAGTGTCGATTACCGTATCTTTTTCAATGGCTCCAAATTCTAGAGCAGATAACACAGCAATAGGCTTCATTGTAGAGCCAGGCTCATAAAAGTCAGTAATAGCACGATTTCTGAAACGGTGAATAGCAACGCCACGACGATTATTGGGGTTATAAGAAGGGCCGTTTGCCATCGCCAAGATTTCTCCAGTAGAAACATCGGCAACGATAACTGAGCCTGAACTCGCTTTAAACGCTTTGATCGCGCCTTTTAATTCACGATAGGCCAGTGCTTGAACTCGTTGATCTATACTTAACGTTACGTCTTTAGGCGGCGTCGCTTTTATTGACTCCAATACTTCTATACGATTGCCTTTGGCATCTTTTCGAAAACGTTTTTGCCCTTGTTCACCGGTTAACGCATCATCAAAAACACGTTCAATACCTTCAATACCTTCGTCGTCAACATTGGTAAAGCCAACAATATGAGCACTAATTTCACCCGTTGGATAAAAACGTTTTGATTCTTTTCGTAAATAAATACCAGGAATTTTTAACTGCTTGATGTAGTCAGCCATCGCTGGAGACACTTGTCGTTCAACATAGACAAAACGTTTTGCAGGGTCACGAGCTACACGCTCAGTAATTGTTTTAACGTCTTTATCAAGTACATCTGCCAGTGCTTTCCAGTGTTCAGTCATAGACAGGGCGTTATTTTCCATAACAACTTTTGGATCTGCCCATACCGTCTGCACAGGAACACTGACCGCTAGTTCAACGCCATTTCTGTCAACAATAGAACCACGATGTACTTTGTTTGCTGTGGTACGAAGTGATCGCATATCACCCTGCTCTTTGAGCATTTCCGGTTCAATCACTTGAATGTAGGCTGTTCGAGCAATCAAGATAAAATAAACGAGCACAATAACACCGATGACGAGATAAAATCGCCATGACGCTGTTATTTGTTTGTACTTACTTACCTTAGTTGCCACTTGTTATTTCAACCTAATAATTACTTCATTGTCTGCAGTAGGTTTTACCATCTGCAATTTTCTTTCTGCTTCAGACTCAATGGCACTGTGTTCAGCTAAGCTATTTTGCTCTAGTAACAAATTACGCCACTCAACATCTAATACATCGCGTTCAGTCAATAAATGTTCTAACTCGCTGGTGCTCTGGCGATTTAAGTGCGTAAAATACACCACTGAAAACGCTGAAAGTACAACCAACAAAAGCAACACATATATTGCAATGTGTTGCTTAATGTCATGCCAAACTTCAAAAGCCAAAATGACTTTGGAAGACATGATTAATCCGCCAACCTTGTAGCCACTCTCATCACTGAACTGCGAGAGCGAACGTTAGCCTCTACTTCATATTTTGAAGGTTTATATTTGCCTTCTAAACGTAGTTTCTTTCCTTTATTAATTTCTTCTTCACTCACTGGCAGACCTCGTGGGACTTGCTTACCTTGTGAGTGTTTTTTCATAAACTGTTTTACTAATCGATCTTCAAGTGAGTGGAAGCTGATAATGACTAATCGACCACCTGGCTTTAACACTGATAAAGATGCTTTTAGCGCATTTTCGATTTGTTCAAGCTCGCTGTTAATGTACATACGAATAGCTTGAAAGCTTCGTGTTGCTGGATGCTTTTTGATTTCTCTTTGTGGTGCAGTTTTTTTGATAAGTGCTGCAAGCTGCCCCGTACGTGTTAAAGGCTCTTCTTCACGGGCATCTACAATTGCATTAGCAATACGCCACGCATGTTTTTCTTCACCAAATGTTCTTAATACCCAGCTAATATCTTCAACATCAGCAACAGCTAACCATTCTTGAGCAGTTTGGCCTTTTGATGTGTCCATCCGCATATCAAGTGGGCCGTCATTCATAAAACTGAAGCCGCGCTCTGCTTGATCTAGTTGCGGTGAAGAAACACCTAAATCGAGTAAAATACCGTCTACTTTACCCATCAGTTGCTGTTGTTCAGCAATTTGTAGTAATTCGCTAAAGCCAGAATGCACGATAGAAAATCGAGCATCATCGGCAAATTTTTTAGCCGCTTCAATGGCTGTTAAATCGCGGTCAATGGCGACAAGTCGACCATTTTTAGAAAGTTTACTAAGGATTAATCCAGAATGACCACCGCGACCAAACGTGCCATCGATATAGACGCCATCAGGATCTAACGCAAGCTCTGCGACTGCCTCGTCTAGCATCACAGAAATGTGAGATTTATCAGGTTGCACGTTGTGTTATCGCCGTTGTTTTTAAGTTTTTGTTAATTTCTAAAGTGAAAGATCTAACAATCTTTCTGTAAGCTCTACTTGGCCAGATTGAATTTGCGCGATGCCTTTTTGCATATGTGCTTTCCATGCCTCGTCACACCAAATTTCAAATCGTTTTAACTGGCCAACAAGCATGACATTTTTTGCCAAGTTTGCGTGTTCACAAAGGGGGCCATTGATGAGCAATCTGCCATTTTTATCCATATCGCAATCAGAAGCATTGCCTAGTAATACTTGCTGCAATAAACGCTCTTGCGGGTTAATGTTGGATAAGTTGCATAGCTTTAATTCAATTTCTTCCCATTCTGGAAGTGGGTATAACAACAAGCATGGATTTTGAATATCAACGGTACAGATCAATTTTCCTTGGCAATCGTTCATAAGCTCCTCGCGATACTTCGTCGGTATCGTGATTCTGTTCTTACTGTCTAACGTAATTGAACTGGTGCCTCTAAACATAACCTTGTTTTTAATCCGTAGAATCCATCAAGATCCACTTTTCCCCACTTTTTTCCACATTGATACAGTTTAGAGAGATAAGTAAAGGTATGTCAAGCAAAGAATTGCTATTTTGATCGCCGTGATCAGCAATAAAATAAAGGCTTTCGGCGAAGTTTATGTTTTTGTGGAGTTTTGTGGATCAGCGGCCCAAATTTCACTAAATTTTTTGTAAAAATTGGGCTTTGTGGATATCAGTAGGTTATTCTCGGACAAAAATTTGGTATTGATGTGCAATAATGTGGATCGCGACTTTTTCACCCACTGCCAATAACTGTTCACTATAAAAACTTAAGCGCTCAAATGATAACGCACAGTGCTTATCTAAGCTAGCTAAGATGTAATGATAGCCTTGCTCAGTAAAAGTAATGTGTTTAACGATGCAATTTGCTTCTGCTTCAATGAGCTTTAAGTATTTAGGCTTAATTAATAACTCTATCGACGAATCAGGCGTGTCTGTGAGCTGCTCACAATTAACTTCGCCAAGTGCTGTAAACAGACTATTACCAACTGATTTCACTTTCAGCCAACTGCCAATTTGCAAAAAGTCAGCCACTTGCCAGCTGGCAGGTTGTTCAAATACGGCTTTTGGTGCGCCTGTTTGTATGATACTTCCTTGATGCAGTAACGCTATTTTGTCAGCAAATGTAAACACTTCATCTTTGTTATGAGTAACAAAGATTGCGCTCATGTTAAACGACTTTAACAACGAGCGAAGTTCAATCATTAATTCATCACGTAATCGTGCGTCTATATTTGAAAACGGCTCATCAAGTAAAAGTAGTTTTGGTCTAACGGCCAACGCTCGAGCAATGGCAACTCGTTGTTGCTGTCCACCGGATAACTGGTGTGGAAAACGTTCCGATAGTTCAGTTAACGCCAGCAACTTTAACAATTCAGCAACGCGATAATCTTGCTCACTTTTTTTCAGTTTTTGAATACCAAAAGCAATATTTTGCCCCACGGTTTTATGTGGGAATAACGCGTAATCTTGGAAAATTACCCCAACTTGCCGCCTCTCTGGTGGCACATGAGAACCAGCACCGATATGAATGTCGTCAATACAAATTTCACCACGGCTTTGCTCAACAAACCCCGCAATGGTGTTTAACAAAGTCGTTTTGCCACAACCACTAGGGCCTACTAATCCTAAAATATCACCTTCGGCCAAGGATAACTCAACATCTTGCAAAATCAGTTTATCTTGCAAAAGAACAGACAAGTTTTTAATCGTTAAGATGGGCTTCAATGATTTTTCTCTTTTTTATTTAGTATGACAATTGGGATCAAACCAAAGGCAACGATGAGGATAGCGCCAATTGCGCCTTGCTCCAAGCGTTCATCGGATATCATTTGATAAATATGTGTGCTTAAAGTATCAAAATTAAACGGCCTTAAAACCAATACCGCTGGCAATTCTTTCATCGCTTCAACAAACACTAACAACCAAGCAACAACAAATGAGGATTTAAGTAGTGGAATATGCACTTGTCTGATAGTTTGCCACAAGCCAACACCTAAACTTGCGGGGGCATAATCGAGTGATTGTGGTATTTGTTCAACGCCACTGGCTATGGTGCCATTGGCAATAGCTGAAAATCGAGTCACCAAAGCAAATACGATTGCAAAAGCACTGCCTGATAAAACTAACCCTGGCGCGTTAAAACCAAATTGCACTGCTAGATCATTAATCACATGATCTAAAGGTCCAAATGTTGCTAACATCGCCATCGCTAACACCGTCCCAGGGATAGCATAACCCAGCCCCGAGATCTTTAATGGTAGTGCTGACAGTTTTACCTGACTTAATCGTCTAAACAACACAAATAATAGCGCTAACACACTAGCAATAGATGCTACGTAAAAGGAAACTTCTAAGCTATTAAGACCAGACGACAACAAAGTGTTAAATTGCTCAACATCGAAGTATCGCCATGCCATGTCTAACAAAATGCCACAAGGTAACAAGAAGCCAAAAACAACGAGCCCCCAACAAAATGCACTAGCGGCAATTTGCTCAATGCCAGTTAATGTATAAACATGTTCGATGTGTTGGCGTGAATTAACTTGGTGTGACTGTTTAGCACGAGCACGTTGCTCTGATACCAACACGATCAATACAAATATCAACAAAACGCTGGCAATCGCGTTGGCGGTAGAAAGCTCGCCATATTCCAACCATGTATCATAAATTGCGGTTGTTAGGGTATTGACGGCAAAATATTGCACCGTTGCAAAATCTGCTAACGTTTCCATTAACACCAAACTCGCTGATATCGCTATGGCAGGCCTAGCTAATGGTAATGAAACTTTAAAAAAGGTTTGTCTTGCATTTAATCCTAGCGAACGCGCTGCTCTTATCATTTGTGGATCTTGGCATTCAAAGGCCGTACGCACCAACATGTAAACATAAGGAAAAAGCACCAGCGCGATCATTAGCGCCGCACCAAACAAACTCCTAATATCAAAAAACCAGTAATCTTGAGGTGATTGCCAAGCAAATATATCGCGGAGAAAGCGCTGAACTGGGCCAGCATAATCGAACAAATCAGTATAAATATAAGCAATGACATAAGCAGGCATAGCCAATGGCAGCAATAGCAGCCATCGTAACATCTTGCGCCCATATACATTCGTGCGAGTGACTAAAGCGGCTGAGATCACACCAAAACATATAACCAGCAAGACGACATATCCGCCCAACAACAGGGTGTTGATGATGTAATCTGGTAAAACTGTTTGCCATAGATGCAAAAAAGTATCATGGTTTGCCGAAGAAGCTGACCATATCATAACGGCAACTGGCGCCATAAGCGCCAGTGCAAACAACCATGAACTTAGTGCCCATATTGGGCGTTTAGGGGTTAGAGTCACAGATCAAATTTTGCTTGGTCGAGCAGTTTTATTGCTGCTTTTCTGTTTTTTGCCACCTCAGTTAATGGCAGAGAATCTGCTTTAAATTTACCCCATGAAGCTACAAGGTCAGACACTTTTACTCCTTCACGCACAGGGTATTCCATATTCGTTTCAGCGTACATTTGTTGGGCTTGCTCAGACACTAAAAATTCCATTAACTTAATCGCATTAGCTTTGTTTGGAGCATGCTTTGCTAGCGCCACACCTGACACGTTGATATGTGCGCCACGATCGCCTTGATTTGGAAAGTTAATATTCACGGCATCAGCCCATTCTTTCTGGTCTTTATTCGTTAACATGTTGCCAAAGTAATAGCTGTTGCCCAAACTTAAATCACAGAGATTTTGATGAATAGCTTGAACTTGTCCTCTGTCGTTACCTTGAGGTTTTCTCGCTAGATTCGCTTTAACACCTTTTAACCACTCTAATGTTTTTGTCTCACCATGATGAGCAATCATTGAAGCAACCAAAGCAACCGTATATGGATGTTTACCGCTGCGTGTGCAAATTCGACCTTGCCATTTTTTATCTGCCAGATCTTCGTAACTTATATCGATATCACCCAGGCGTTTAGACGAGTAAATATTGCGGACTCGCGTCGTTAAAGCAAACCAAGTATCGTCCTCTGCTTGCAGGTGAGCTGGCACTGCTTGTTCAATGGTTGATGAGTCCACACGTTGAACTAACCCTTTGTCTTTTAATTCGATTAAACGACTAATATCTGTTGTTAACAATACATCAGCAGGGCTATGAATCCCCTCTCTGGCTAAGCGCTCTGCCATACCTTTCTTAGCAAATACAACATTAACTTTAACGCCAGTCTGGTCAGTAAACACATCAAATAATGGCTTAACCAAGTTTGCTTGGCGATATGAATAGACATTAACTTCTTCGCCGGCTTGAGCCAAAAATGTAGGTAAGATGGCACAAATAGCTAATGCCGAATTAATTAAAGTCTTTTTAAACATAGTTCTTCCAGTTTTTTTATTATCGAGCGATTCTATTAACGACAGTAAAATTGGCGGCAAGATTAAAGAATTAAAGGGCTTTCGTCAACTTTTGAGAACCGTTCTCATTTAACCTTTAATACCAACAATACCGATAACAAGTAACCAAAATGCAAAAAACAATTTTAAGCGGGTTGCTGACATATAACTTACTAAGGTTTTTGCGAATATTCCACCAATTACCGCGCCAGGCCCCGCAAACAAAGCGACCTGCCAATACACTTCAAATGACACCAACGTATGCTGCCAAATGGCAGACCACACAGTAAATGCAGAAACAATCACAGCGGCTGCCACTGCCATAGTGACATCAAAACGCCTTAATATTAAATAAATGGCTAACAATTCACCTACGCCCACGGAAAGCCAAGCAGTAATTGCGCCACCAAATAAACAAATAACAACTATAGCTAGCCAATCAACCAGTGCTACATCACTATGATCTCTGCTTGGTTTAACAAAAAATACCGTGATGACTATGCATAAACCTAAAACCAGCGAGAACCAACTAAAGTTGTGGTGCAAACTATTGGGTGGCGCAACATTGTTGCCATATACCAGCCACAGTCCCAATATAGAGCTTAGTGTTGCGACTAAGATTATGCGTTTAAAGCCATGCCATAGTTTCAGCTCGTTTTTTTCAGTTTTATAGTGATGCCACCAAGTTAATGAGCCAGCTGTCATACCAAAACATTGAATAGCAAAACTTGTCGCAATAGCTTGTTGTTCAGTAAACGACAGTTCATTAAACGCAGGAATAAAGACTACGCCACCACCCGCCCCTGTTGAGTTGGCAAAAATAGCCCCTAACACACCTAAAAAGCTGAACATTACGTAAGAAGATATTCCCGCAAGGTCCATCGGCGACATAACAACTAAAGCTAACCACAAGCTGATAAATGGAAAAATAAACCAAGGACTGGTGAGACGAATGGAAAAGCGGTTAGGTGACATAGTTGAACTAATGAGCTTTATTGGAAAGCGCAGCTGATTTTTTATTTAAATAGCCGCAGGCATCATCAGAAAGCACCAATTGTGAAATATAATGCTTTCCTTTACTGGTATGAAGTAGCCAGCCTTTTTCTGTTTGACACAGTTGCTGAATGTCATGCCAGCCAATATGCTGTTTTTCGCCCATGAGAGTGGTCGTAAAGCCGTGTTTATCAATGGTAAGTTGCACATTGTGATTTGCTGCTCGACTTAGCATTTGCCTAGTCACCCACCAAGGTTTCTTAAAACGCACGCTTAATGCTTCTATCACACCCAATACAAACAGAAACCAAGCCGCATATGGATTCACATCAGTAAAGATAACAAGTAGCCCGCCCACTGCACTAAGACCAATGGCTTTATAATAATCTTTTAAGTCAGCTCTAGCTTTAGAGGACTGCTCAAAACACTCTCGATAATAAGCTTTATCTAGTGTATAAGTTGTTTGATAAAAAAACTTGTCTGACATGGTCTTATAGTTAACGTTTTTAGCGCGGCATTTTACCTACGTATCTTGTAAGAAAACAGAATTTTTTGCTCTTTGTCCAACATTAAATCTTACTCTCTATAATTTTTTGCTGCCGCTAATCGACGAAATATAGCAGGGAAAAATCTGTACACCGTAGGCGCCCAGTAGCTAATGCCTTTGCCAATAATAACTTGTGCTTTGTCTTTTTCTAATGCCGTCACAATTTGATCGGCACAATCTTCTACGGCGATACCATTAGCAATTGAACTGGCCATTTCATCAAATTTTGAGCCGTCCCCTCGAAACGCATTGACAGATATTTGGGTTTGTACAAAGCCTGGACAAATATTTAACACCTTGATGCCATTAATGGTTTCTTCCGCTCTTAGGCAATCCATATAGCCAATTATTGCGTGTTTTGATGCACTATAACCAGCCATACTCTTACCACCTATTAGCCCTGCTACGCTAGCCACAGTAGCAATAGTGCCTTGACCTTGCTGCTTCATAAAAGGCAATAGCGCTTGAGTCATGGCAATAGCACCAAAATAATTTACTTCCATCACTTTTCGCTGTACATCTAGCTGAGTTTCGCACGCAAATCCCCGTTGCCCTATACCACCATTATTTACCAATACATCAACACGACCAATTTGCGACATCGCATTAACGACCAATTCATTTAATTGCTCAGGTTGTGCTAAATCTAAAGGTACTATCAGGTGTTGCTGAGATGACGTTAAGCTCGACTTTACTTGCTCTAATGCTTCTGTATTTCGTGACGATAAAACAATGCGAGCGCCCTGTTTTGAACAAGCTATTGCTAGTGCTTTACCTATACCCGAAGAGGCCCCTGTGATCCAAATGGTTTTGTTCGCTAGATTCATTTTATTTTTATTGTGAGTAGGCTGTTACCTCAATATAAAATAAAACGCACCTAAACCCCAAAAAAGTTTAGGTGCGCCATTCATGAAACAACAGAAGTGGAAAAATGCTTAACTTGAAGCAGAATTATCGCTTCATTTCATAGTATAGAAGGCAAATTAAAATTTGCTTAATAATTTGCCATTATTTTATTTATCAATTTGTTATAGCTAAATTATGGTTAAGCGCTCTTAGCCAGTTCAACCAAGGTAAATCGCGTATCCTTTTCACCATAAACCACTAAGCTGCAACCTTGCCAAGACTCAGGTACTTGCCAAGATGATTGCTCATTGATATTGAACACATGAAATTTGTTATTACAACGTACTTCTAGCTTACTTAAAGCACCTTCAATATTTGCAAAGGTAAAATTATTTCTAACTAAGGTGTGAGACCAAAACGGTTGTTCATCAATGATCGAATTTACTGCGATGTTATTTTCACTCGCAACAAAGGCAGTTACTTTATCTAAGGTTTCTTTGTAAGCACTCAAATAGTCTTTTGCAGAAGGTAATTCAACTAATTGCTCATACACATCAAAAGCTTGCTTCAAGCGATTTAACTCAACTGCTAATACAAACTGCTGATGCAACACTGCAAACTCATGTGGTTCTGACTTTTTGCTTTCATGTGCAAAAGAAATATTTGATAGACTCTCTAGCTGGCGAATTTTATCCCCCTTGGCTTTAAAGTATGCAGATTTAACTGTTTGTAAAAAATTATTCTCAGCGATGAAACGATTCTTTATAGACGACAATTCATCAATTAGTTCTTTAGCTTCGTCTAAGTTGTTTTCCTTAAGTGCTTGTTGAGCATTATTATACTTTGTACTAAAACGTCTTCTAACCGCATATTCACTATTTCCATCGCCCTTCATAGCAAAATCCATTTGTACGGTATTAAAACAGCGCTGGATAGGTTTACCATCGACAGTTGCCGGCTCATATTTCCAACGTTTAATTGCTTTAATCGAAGCTCGTTCAAAGTCTTCACTGCCAGAAGAATCAAGCTTTAAAATATTAGATACAGAACCATCTGGTTCAACAATAAAGCTAAACCTCGCCCAACCTGTTCTACCTTCTATTGCGGCTTCCTTAGGGTAGTCAGGATTAACTCTTTTTATCGGCGTAGGGGGTTCTATCGTTTTTAATTGTTTAGCTAATAATGCTGTCGCATCATCAAACGCTGCACTTGAAAACACAGTTGCAGATAATGCTCCTGCAACAACCATTTTTGTTATGTTTTTTGACTTGGTATTTAATGCCACGGTACTCTCCTTTACTCAACATTAATCATTTTTCGCATGTCAATTAAATTGGCTTTAAAACCAAATTTTTCGTATGCGCGAATAGCGCTAGCATTCTGTGAAAATACGTCAAGATGCAAAGCTTCAACACCTTGCATACTGCTCCACTCTTCTAGCGCTGATAAAATCAGTTTTACTATGCCTTTCCCTCGTTGTTCAGCAACAACATAGATAAAGCCTACATAGCCTTTAAAATTGTACTTTAAGTAAGGTTTCGCCTTTTCAATACGTACATAGCCTGAGCCAATTGCAATGCCATCTAATTCCACAACAACTAAATGTACATGTTCAGCAGTAATCAAAGTCTCTAAATCATAATAATGTATTTGTTCTGATTTTAGTTGCGGCTCAAAAGGACGTTCAGCTTCAATGATACCTTGCTCGAAGGCTCTCAAAACAGGTAAATCGTTCAGTGTAGCCTCTCTAATTTTGGCTGTATGCATCGTCTTAAAATACTTCAATATAAAATTGGAATTATCGATAAAAATTAACACATTAGTAACATGAGTACTATACAGCTAAAAAAGTCTGTGTGCTAAATCAATTTTTTCAAAGGTAAAAACAGCTAACACTACCTTGATTTCTGGCCTTGATAATAACGACTATTTTTGTAATAAAATATTAACAAAAACACTATCACTGCTTTCAACGACTCGCTACTATATTGGTAATTAGGTCGGTTACTTATCAAACATTAGACCTTTACCTGTCAGTCAATCTTTGGAGCAGTCTTTATGTCCACCTTTGAAACATACAATGTACAACGTTTATCGGTGCAACCATTTGGCCAAACATCAACAGGTCAGCAGGCTAAGCTTTTTATATTAACCAATAAACAAGGAATGCGTGTTGCCATTACGGATTTTGGTGCTGCTATTGTTTCAATATTTACGCCAGATAAAACAGGAAGACTCACCGATATTGTTTTGGGGTACGACAATGTTAGCGATTACCAACAGGACACCTATTACTTAGGAGCAGTTGTTGGCCGGTACGCAGGTAGAATTGATCAAGGAAAGATATCAATCGACAATCACCAATATCAATTAACATTGAACACACCTGATAGCCAACTGCATGGAGGTCACCAGGCATTTAATAAAGTATTGTGGCATGTTGAACAAAACCTTCAGGAAAACGATAGCCAATTAACCTTAACCCATATTAGCCCTGACGGAGATAACGGCTTTCCGGGTGAAGTTCGCGTTTCAGTAACTTATTTATTAACGGACGATAATGAACTTGTCGTCAAGTATCATGCAACCACCAATAAAACGACACTATTAAATTTAACTCAGCACAGTTATTTTAATCTTGCTGGTCATGACAGTGGTCAAGTTCACCACCATCAAATAAAAATCAATGCATGCCACTATTTGCCTATGGATAAACGCGCATTTCCAACAGGTGAAATTAAGGCAGTAAAAAACACTGCGCATGACTTCTTACAATTAACGCCATTGGCTAAACACATAGACAGTGATGACGAACAAATTCAAATTGGTCGTGGATTCGATAATTATTGGTTGGTTGATGATAACGTATTAAACGGCGAGACATACGCAGCTCAAGCAGTTGAACCTATAAGCGGAAGAGTGTTAACGATGTATTCAGATCAGCCAAGTTTGATTCTTTATACTGCAAACTATATTGATGGTAGTCACTACGGAAAAAATAATGTTAAGTATCAAAAACGTGGCGCGTTGTGCTTAGAGCCACAACGTGCCAATAACAGACAAAATGGCCACCAATTGTCTAATACCTTATTAGAGCCAAACGAACCGTTTAATAGCACAATTCGTTATTGTTTTTCTGTTCAAGCTTAAAAAATGGCATTTAAACAAGGATAATTGCCATATTTTTTGCTTTAATGAGTTTTAACATTGTCGGATCGGCATCTTTATCAGTTATTAACGCATCTAGTTGTTTAAGTGGCGTGATTTCATGGTTAGAAATCAGCCCTAAACGATCACTTCCACCCATGGCGATGGTTTGATCTGATTGTTCGATCATCGCACGCATCATGGCTGCTTCCTCAATATATTTAGCTGTGATGCCGTGCTCAGGATGCAATGCACAAATACCCATAAAACAAATATCTGCTCTGATCCGCCTAACCATATCCAATGCAATTGCCCCAGCACAACGTAGCGCTGGTTTAAACAACACGCCGCCAAGTAAAATCACTTCAGCTTTGTGGTGATGAACCAATTCACAGGCCACCAGAGGGCAAGCTGTCACTATAGTTAAAGGCATTTCCTTTGGAATAGCTAATGCTAAATAGCGACAAGTTTCACCTGAATTAATAAATATCGTTTGCCCAGGCTTGAGTAAACTAACCGCTTGATTAGCACGTTTCTGCTTTTTTGGGTCCTTCTTTTCTAATCTATCGGCATAATCCGGCACATCTAACTGCAGTGGCAAGGCACCGCCATGCACTCGCCGTAATAAGTTAAGCTGCCCCATTTTATTCAAATCACGCCTTATCGTATCCTCAGATACACCTAGCTCTTCTGCTAGTTCTGTTGCCAGAACTTTGCCGGCTTGATTTAAACGTTGCAGAATTTGTTGTTGTCTATCAGCGATCAAAATATACCCTTGCGCTTTTTTGCATGTTTATGCCTATTTTACTTGCATTTTTATCACTATCAAGGGTAAATTAGTTGCACCATGATGCACCTTTTGACTAAAAAACACCACAAAACAGGCATACAACGCATTTTCATGCAAATATAAATCAAGGAAAGTTATGATCGATTTTTTAAAATACCAAGCACTGATTTTTGATATGGATGGCACTTTAGTAGACTCATCTGAAGCAGAAAGGCGAGCTTTTTCCATATGGTGTAATCATCACCAGCTTGACCTAGAAACGGTATTGCGTGCAACACGAGGTACACAACTTAAAGACTGTTTGCATGAATTTGCGCCACATTTAGACCCGGTAAAAGAATTTCAAAGCTTAAATGAATTAGAACAAACAGAAATTAGTGAGATAAAAGAAATAGAGGCTGCCAGCCAGTTTTTAACCTTAGTTGAGCATTTAAACTTGCCTTGGGGGATCGCAACATCGGCTACCTTGCCACTTGCGACTAAACGTTTAAACGCCGCTGAAATAAAAATACCTGACATACTGGTAACAGCTGAACAGATAGAAAAAGGAAAACCTGATCCAAGCCATTTTGCCGAAGCCGCTAAACAACTAAAGGCCGCTCCATCTCGCTGTTTAGCATTTGAAGATTCAATTAACGGTATAAATAGTGCGTTGTCTGCAGGTTGCGATGTTGTCATCATAGGCAATGACAATATTGATTATCCTAAGCACAAAAACATCAAAGCACAGTTTACTAGTTATTTGCCATTAATTAGCCAACTCAAGGAGCAGTTTCATGTCTAATAACTCAATTCAGACACAAGAAATGTTGGAAAAGCGCTGGGACTTGGCAGGCATAATCATCGGACTTTTAGGCTGTGTCGCGCAATTGACTCAGGTGCTTAACGAATGGCAACGAGACACACCTTCGGGGCTGTCGATTGGTTTTGTCAGCGGTTATTGGTTGGTGTTTGCTTTTTGGTTAAGTTATGGCCTTTTTTTCAAACGCTCAGCAATCATCATCACCAATGCAATTGCCTTACTTTTGCAAACCATATTGTTAATTAGCTTGTTCTAAGGCAAGTTGATTTTTCTAGGGTATGTTTACCGCAATTTATGCTGCCTTAGGCATTCGTTTAAAAGAGCAACTCACTCTAATTAATGGATAATTTAAACCTTTTATTTTACCTAAGCATCTAACGATGCTTTATCACTAAAATAAAGGCAAATTATGCGTAAAGTTGTAGCGGCATTATTATTTACATTCATAGGTTTTAGCACTCAAGCTATTGTCATTCAGCAAGATACCAAAGCTAATGAACATATCATTAACAAAGTACCGTCTTTCTTAATTGATATGCCACATGAGGGGCATGGTGCACTTATCGCACCACAATGGATTGTGACGGCGCAACATGTCATTTTTTATGATTATCAAGGTAAAACCTTAACCATCGACGGCAAAGATTACACCATCGAAAAAGTGGTTAAACACGAAGGGTTTAAAACGGCACCAAAACACTTAACACAAGGTGACGCTTCAGCATTAATGACTTTTATGAAAAGCACCCATGATATAGCGTTAGTGAAATTATCTAGCCCAGTTCAAAATAGAAAGCCTATTGACATTAACCGTTCGTTCGATGAAAAGGGAAAGATCATTACTGCATTTGGTCGTGGTGCAACAGGTGACGGAAAGACTGGTGCAATTTTCGAAACTAAACGCACTAAAACACTGCGCACGATGCAAAATAAATTTGAGAGTGCGGAGAAACAGTGGTTGTCGATCCGTTTTGATCAAGGAAAAAGTGCTCTGCCTTTGGAGGGTATTGATGGCTCTGGTGATAGTGGCGGTCCATTAGTAATTGAACATAATGGTAAAGCGAAATTAGCTGGGTTATTTAGCTGGGATTATATAGAAGGTAATGTCGAAAGCTTTACCGCAGGATTATTTGGCAATTCCTCTTATCAGGTTCGTATTTCCTATTACGCTGATTGGATTGATCAAATCACCAATGAATCAACAAAATAAGGTGAAAAGTCACAGGCATTAACAAATATGTTAATGCCTGTGCACTAAGCTAAGATGTGGTTGCCCACAGTTGCCCTAATTTAATTCCTATCACGAATAGACCAATACCAGCACCAATAACCAAAAATGTACGCATTGCTGACTTTTCAGAACTGCTTAACGTTGCCCACCAATTTTTCATTTTCCCACTCCCTTTAAATGTTCATTAAATATTGCAAAACCACCGTGATAAACACGCCTAAAAGTAAACCACAAAACATGCCTTTTACGATTAATACACGTTCTTGATTTTTATCTAAACTTTCTGTTTTTCCTATCACTTCAACAAGCTGCTCTGGTGCAATTAACTGCGTTTTTTCTACTTGAAATACTGAAGCCAAAGCCATCAAGGTTTCATTAGACGTATTACCATATCGCTCAACACGTTGAATGGTACGTAAACTTAAGCCACATGCATCAGCCAAGTGCTGTTGTGTCCAATTTTGTTCAGTTCGTAATTGCTTAATTACTGCTGCATTTACTTCCATTACAGTATGTCCACCCCAGTTAATTTGCCAGCAAAATACGTAACCACAGTAAAACCAACAGCAAACCCAACAATACCTCCGGCAACAGTAAATGCTATGGTAACAATTTTATTTTCTGATAATGCCTGCTTTTTAGTTGCCACATGAGTGCCATCCTCAATTAAACTGCAATGGACTTCACCAGTGAGCAACTTGGCAACATAAAATTCAATCTCATAAAGTTTATTGTCTACCTTAATTTTATGGCATGAGCGTCTGCGAATTGTGTGATGTTCAGATACAAGCTTTCCATCAAGCCAAACACTTTCTTTGCCAGAATTTGCAGAGGCTTTAATCTCAAAATGATGCCCATTAACATCAAATTGAAAGTGATATCCAGTAAAGTGGCTCGCTTCTTTGGTAGATTTTTCTTCTTTTTTAATTGGTGAGTTCATCACTTTTCTCGTTCAAAATTAACTTGTTGCACATTGAAGCAATTTATATAGAAAAATACGCCGACTTTGTTATGACACGACAGCTTTTGACATATGACACTAGGTGTCACAAAGTTATAACACAATGAAATACAAATAAAAAAGGAGCAATCATGCTCCTCTTAAAAAATTTGTTCAGCAGGGTTAAACATCTAATAAGCGTTTAATGTCTGCCGTGATTTTATCAATATTTGCCACATCACTTGGTGCGATAAAGATAGTATCATCGCCAGCTAAGGTACCCAAAATACCAGCAGCTTCTCCCATACTATCTAACATTCGAGAAATAAGTGGTGCACCGCCAATTCCCGTTTTTACAATAATTTGCATGTTGTTATGTTTAACACTGACAACCACAGATTGTATTGCTTGACGAGACTTAGGAATGGCCAGTTCATCCGGCAAAATATAAACGACTTGATCGCTAGCATTACGCATTTTCACAGCACCTAATTTCGACAGTAAACGCGAAATTTTGGCTTGCGACATGTTTTTAAAACCCTGCTCGGCTAATGCTGAGGCAAGTTGGCTTTGAGACCCATAACATTGTTCATTAAGTAAGGCTTTAAAAGCAGCAATTAACTCTGCTTCATTTTTTTTGCGAATGGACGTCATATCAATTTTCACCGCTAAATTTAGTGGCAATATTTTAACGGGATTTAAGCTTTTAGCCTACCTATTTATTCACTTTATTTTTACTAATGATTTAATTTTAAAAGCCTGATTGATAACTTCACTTAATAATTATATTGTTTAGACGAATATATATACAAAAATAGAATTGAAAACAAAAGGAATTGGATTAAAGACTATGTCAAAAACGTTTTTTTATGCCGCAACAATGTTAATTTTATCTCACCTTTTAGGTTGTCAGGCAACACAAAATAGCGCCAAGCCACAAAGCAAAATACCACATATCCGAGGAGAAAACATTAACCTAAACGGCTTTCACGAAACTAGGGCAAAAACTTTTGGCCAGCATTACATTTTAGAAGCTCAAACCAGCAAAAAGTTACTTAGCCTAACCTTTGACGATGGCCCATCTCAATACACACTCGCTATTGCGAAAGTTTTAGCCAAGTACAAGATTCCTGCAACCTTCTTTATGCTTGGCAATGAAATGCAACAACATCCAGAAATTGTTAAGGCGATACATCATCAAGGTCACCAAATTGCTAATCACTCATGGGATCACCCTGACGTCAGCACCTTTAACAACGCTAAAACGTTTTGGCAGCAACAAGTCGCCTCACAAGCGACAACGTTAAAGCAAATTGTCGGCATTAGCTCTAATATTTTTCGCCCGCCTTATGGCAGGATTACCGACACTCAAGTAGAACATTTAATTAAAAATGGCATGGTGACCGTTATGTTTTCTATCGACACCAAAGATTGGGACGAAAATGACAATGCCGTTGATACCTTAGTTGATAGAGCAACAAAATACGCACATCCTGGTGCTATCATCTTAATGCACGACGGCGGAGGCAATAGGCAAAATACCGTTAATGCCCTTGCCCCAATTATCGAATTTTATCTAGCGCAAGGTTATCAATTTGTTCGCTTAGATACATTGCTAGCAAATGATTAACTAGCTTTAACCACCAAACGTCGTTGAGACTCTATGCCCATAGAAAGCAATACCGGCGATGATTTTTGTCGCTCGATAAAGGCTTGTTTACAGCTTAAACCTTGCCATTGCATGTTAATCAAGTTTTGTGCAATCGAGCCCCCTAAACTGCTCCCTGGTCCCAGTAAAATAATATGCTCAGGAGCAAACTCTTTAATCGCCACTTCAATTGCGCGATTAAAGTGATAAGTTTCAGTTACCTGAGTCGACAACGTATAGTTAAATAGTTTATCCAAGTCTGTGCTGTACGGCTGCCAAATATGCCCTAGGCCGTCAATTAAGGGTACCTTGGGTGCAACAAATTTATCTTGCTCAAGTATATTCATCGCTTTGGCCGAAATTTCTGCCATCAATGGTGAGTGATAAGCCGCATGGTTAAATAACTTCACCGGGTAACGCTCGTCTATGACAGGCAACTTTTCTTGCAAAGCATTTATCGCAGCTGTTGTACCAGCAAATACCCAATACCCACCTAAATCGATGGAGAGAAATAAACCATTAGGATAATTTATATTGACTTCATCCAATAGACTTTCCAGTGCTGCTTTACGTGACAGATCAATTTGCCAGTGTTCGTCAACTAACGGATAAATTAGCTGATCACCTTGTGCATCACTGGCCATGATAGCGCCCATGGTATCAATGAGTTGTAAAGCATTTTCAGCATTCATTGCTTGGGCTACGGCAAGTGCAATATACCAGCCCATAGAATTGCCAGTCACTGCAACCAATTCATATTGTTCGGTGTCTATGGCCAGGGAATCAGCATAAGCACAAGCATAAATAAGGCTAGATGCGTTATCCGCTGACGTATGTTTTTTTAGATTAAAACTTGCGCTGTTATCCAGCGTTGATATTAGCTCTGCACCTTGCTGATTTCGATACTGATCAAAGGAGTTTAATAGTGACGATTTATCACTATGATATCGCGCGAAATACCCCATCTCCTCTTTGTTGTAGCTGCCCCTTCCTGGGCAAACCACTATGGCACGTTTTTTTTGGCTCATGCTGTTTCCCCTTGTTTAGAGTGAGCAGATTGAGCAAACATGTCTTTGGCCTTCGCCACGATATCATCTTTACTCGGTAATACGCTGTAAGCTGCTTGCCCCAATGGAATGAAGCTGTCTTTAGCACAAATTCGAGCGATGTCTGTTTGGTTTTTGTCTGGCAGTTGCTCGGCAATTAACGTATAGAGTGCTTCGCTGATCGAACCTGTTTGACGGCACTCATCAACAATTAGCGTTTTATTACACGCCGCTACTTGCTCAATAATTCCTTGAGTATCAAGTGGGGCAAGCCATTGTAAATCAACAATTCGGCAATTTATCCCCTGCTCAGCTAACTCTGCTTGTGCCTGACAAGATAAATAAAAACCATTGCCATAACTTAATATACATAAGTCTTTACCGTCACCTCGTGTGGCGATGGCCATGTCGTTTTCGCTTTGTGGTGATGTTGAAGACGGCAACTGATATTCACTCAACCATAAACCGTCACCAACTTGATGAAGATCTTTGGTCATGTACAACGCAATGGGTTCAAGAAAAACCACCACCCTTCGCTGTTGATGAGCAAGTGCTACTGACTGGCGCAATAATTGTGGCGCACTGTGAGCATTTGATGGGCAAGCAATGACAACACCAGGAATATCGCGAAATACAGCAAATGAGTTGTCGTTATGAAAATGACCACCAAAACCTTTTTGATAAGCCAGCCCTGCTACTCGGATCACCATTGGATTAGTAAACTGACCTTTAGAAAAGAAAGACAAAGTAGCCGCCTCACCACGAATTTGGTCTTCTGCATTGTGCACATAGGCTAGGAATTGAATTTCTGGCATAGGTAAAAATCCGTTATGCGCTAAGCCGATTGCACCACCTAAAATGGATTGCTCATCGAGCAAGGTATTAAGCACTCGGTTTTTACCAAACTTTTCTACCAATTTTGTCGTGACGTTATAAACACCACCTTTACGGGCAACGTCTTCACCTAACACCACAATATTGTCATATTGCGCCATTAAATCGAGCATGGTCCAATTTAATATTTTGGCTAGGTGCTGTTTTTTACCCAAATTATGCTTCTCGTGAGCAAATAAAACTTCTCTATCTACCACAGGTAAAGTCGGGCAGGAAAGCGGTTGATTGTCAGGAATTATCGATTCCATCACCTGCTCAGCCGTTGTCAACTTAGCTAATCCTTGCACTTGATTCGCTACTTGTTCAACACGTTCACTGATCCCCTGATAAATGTTCAGTAGCTGTTCTACCGTCGCTAAGTTAAGTGAAAGCATAAGTTTTGCAGAATAAAGCAAAGGATCATGGCGTTCATTTTCTTCAATTTTACTGGTTTGGTGATATGAGGACTCAGTATCAGAGCCTGCGTGCCCTAATAAACGCACCAGCTTGATATGCAAAAATACAGGCTGTTGTTTTTCTTTCGCAATTTTGCGGGCCTTAAGGCTAGCGGCATAGGTATCTAATAAATTTAGTCCATCACAAGCAATATAGTGTAAATGTGGTCTGTGGCGAAAATTTGCCTCTATCCAATGTTCTGGCGTATGTGTTGAAATGCCTATGCCATTATCTTCGCAAACAAATACGATAGGAATTGCTAATGACTGATGCGCCGCCCACAAAGCACTATTGATAGCGCCCTGTGCCGTGGAGTGATTTGCCGAGGCATCACCAAAACTGCATATCACCACACTGTCGTCATCTAACGTTGCTGATTTGTGCAATCGTCTTGCCAAGCCGATGGAAAACGCTGTACCCATCGCCTTGGGTAAATGTGATGCTATGGTACTGGTTTGTGGCGGCACATTGAGTGCTTTGCTGCCAAGAACTTTATGCCTGCCACCTGAGATAGGGTCAAATTTTGACGCAGCGAATGACAACAACATATCGTAGATAGGTGTTTGCCCGGCAAGCTGTTTGCTTCTTTGCACCATAAAGGCGCCACTGCGGTAATGTAAAAACGCCATATCTTTAATGGAAAACGCTTTGGCAACCGCAGCATTGCCTTCATGGCCAGAACTGCCAATGGTGTAAAAGCTCTGACCTTGTTTTTGCATCACCCTAGAGTGCAGATCCAAGTGACGTGAGATCACTTGTGATTCAAACATATCCATCAATTCTGCAGCCGTTAATCCTAACGATTCTAGACTAGGTATTTGATGTATTTCAGGTAACTGACCACTTAATAAAAAGCGGGCAAAGTTATCTTTAACTATCTGATTGCGATCACTCACGACGCTCTCCCTGACTTTTGCTTAGAAAAACGCCTGTATACCGGTTTGCGCTCTACCTAAAATTAACGCATGAATGTCGTGTGTACCTTCATAGGTATTGACCGCTTCGAGATTCATCATATGACGTATCACATGGTATTCATCGGCAATACCGTTACCACCATGCATGTCTCGTGCAATTCGAGCAATGTCTAACGCTTTGCCACATGAGTTTCTTTTTACTAACGAAATGGCTTCTGGAGGTAAGTTGTTTGCATCCATTAAACGCCCAACTTGCAAAGAGGCAAATAACCCTGTGGTGATCTCGGTTTGCATATCCGCCAGTTTCTTTTGAATTAATTGTGTCGACGCTAGCGGTTTACCAAACTGCGAGCGATCTAACGTGTATTGTCTTGCCGCATGCCAACAAAACTCAGCAGCGCCCAATGCGCCCCAAGCAATACCGTATCTGGCTTTGTTTAAACAACCAAAAGGCCCTGAAAGACCTTTTACATGAGGTAATAAATTCTCGTCTGGCACAAAGACATTATCCATAACAATTTCACCGGTTATTGAAGCTCGTAGTGAAAATTTACCTTCAATTTTAGGAGCCGACAGTCCTTGCATGCCTTTTTCAAGAATAAAGCCGTGGATAACACCCTCAAGTTTTGCCCACACGATAAAAACATCAGCGATTGGCGAGTTGGTGATCCACATTTTATTGCCAGTAAGTTGATAGCCACCATCAACTTTGACCGCTCGTGTTGACAAACTAGCGGGATCTGAGCCTGAATCTGGCTCCGTCAAACCAAAACATCCAATTAACTCACCGGTCGCTAACTTAGGTAAGTACTTCATTTTTTGTTCTTCACTGCCGTAAGCATTAATGGGATGCATCACCAATGAAGATTGCACACTCATTGCACTTCGATAACCACTGTCTACACGTTCAACCTCGCGAGCAATTAAGCCATAGCTGACATAATTTGTACCTGCACAGCCGTACTTTTCGGAAATAGTGCAGCCCAAAAGCCCTAACTCTCCTAGCTCTCGCATAATTTCAGGGTCAAAATGTTCAGTTCGGTTTGCTTCTAGAATGCGTGGCATTAACCTTTCTTGACAATATTGATGAGCACTATCGCGAATAATGCGCTCATCTTCACTGAGCAGTGCATCTAAGTTGAGAGGGTCTTGCCAATTAAATACCGGTTTTTGATCTGCAGTAGTCATGTCTAATCCAAAAAGTTAGTTACTGTACAAAGATTACCCAAGCATAAGCTAAAGTTAAAATATAGTTTTTCTTTATCATGTATAGACAAATTCTATACCTATGATTACTGTATTAACTAGCCACAACGAGTATGAGCCTGCTCAGTTAGTTGAGAAATAGCTTATGGATTTAAAACAGTTACAGTATTTTATCGCGGTGTACGAACAAGGCAGTTTTAGTCATGCAGCCAAAGTATGTTATATCGCTCAACCTTCAATTTCTGCGGCCATTAGTCAGCTTGAATCTCAGTTTAACCAAGTACTGTTTAACCGCCATGCTCGTGGTGTTAGTGCGACACCAGCTGGACAGCAACTCTATCCGTTGGCTAAACAACTCATCGGCCAAGCCAAAGCGATTCAGACAAGTTTGATGGGCGATCAGGAAAAACAACAATTTAGCTTGGGGGTAACTAAGGGGTTAGGTGTAAAACGTATGAGTACGTTGCTAAAACAGTTTATTTCTGAGCAACCTCAAATGGAGCTGACATTGGTGCCACAATATGAACAGTGTAACGCCCGTATTATCATTAAAGAGGAGTTAGCCAGTAATGAGTCCTATCATGTTATTTGGCAAGAGCAATACCTGCTAGCTTTGCCTCTTGAACACCCATTAAGCTTAAAAGATCACATAACGCTGGACGATTTAGATGGCGTCGATTTTATCCAACGTACGCCATGCAGCGCTTGGCAACTTTTGCAAGACACCCTCACCTTATCTGGCATTCAGCTAGCCATCAGAGCAAAAATTCAAACCATTGATTACGCGCTAGGTTTGGTCAAAGCAGGATTAGGCGGAGCTTTGGTGCCAGCGCACAAAGAAATCATCGATCAAAGTGACATTTGTTTTAAGCCCCTACAACAATTAGCACTACATCGTGAAATTGTATTGGCCTATTCCAACACATCACCACTAGTGGAAACATTATTAGACTGTATCAACAACATGCCAGCTTACAAAGATTGACATTTGCCGACATTTTTTCAACACAGATGATAAAGATTCAAACAGGGGAAAAGTAAACAATAGCGACAACAAAAAACGGCTCTTTGCATGGACAGGCACATGACACAATTTAACCGATCTTTATTAACTATCGCTATTTCCAGTTTATTTATTTCAACAGTTCAAGCGGCTACACCAACAACAGGTGTTGCTGCTGAAAAAACACAAGATTCAGCTATTGAAACTATCGAAGTAACAGGTCGTCGAAATCAACCTAATACCGAAGTTTCATTGGCAACTGAAAAACTGTTGGCCATTGCGGGCATAGATAACGATCCGCTAAATTCTGTCTATAGCATGCCAGGGGTAGTCTACGCCGGTGGAGATAACGGTGGAGAACCAGCCATTAGAGGTTCCTCTCCCGACGATAACGGCTTTTACATTGACGACTTGCCTGTTGATTACATTTTTCACTTGTTTGGTGACAGTATCTTTAATGAAAACTTAGTAAGAGACTTTTCGCTTCACCCCGCCGCATTTAACAGCCAATTTGGTAATGCAACGGGAGGAATATTTGATGTGCAATTAAGAGACCCTCGCAATCAAGACATACAAGTGATCGCCGACGCCAGTCTATTAAAAACAGGTGTGATGGTTGAAGGTGGGGTAACGGAAAACCAAGCATTTTATTTTTCTTATCGCCGTAGTTTAATGCACCTGTTTTTGGAAGAAGGTGAAGAAGACGAAGGCTATACTATTTTTAAAGCGCCGGTTAGTGACGACTACCAAGGTAAATATCAGTGGTTAATTGGAGATACACACAAACTCACCTTTACCATTGCTGGTGCCAGCGATACCGGAGGGCTTAATATTTCTGCAGCGTCTGAAAGTGGCCGTGCAGATCCCGATGTCATAGGTGATTTAAAAATTGATACCTCTTTCGACAGTCAATCTTTAAGCTGGCAATACTTTGGTGACAGTGGAAAAATCATGCAAGTTATTGCTGGGCATAGCAGTAGTGAAGCGACCGAGTCATACGGTCGTGGGCAGTTTATTAAAGTAGAAGAAGATAAATACAACTTACGAGCACACTATCAGGTCAATTGGTTTGACAATCATACGTTAATTGTTGGCGCTGATATTGAAGACGCCACGATAGATTACAGTTTTGATGCGATCCCTTATTACTGCACAGATCATCAAGCAGATTGTCAAAGTCAAAAAGGCGATAGAATTCAAGATGAAGACGAGCTATCAAGTTTAACTACCGCAATTTACCTCAATGACAAATGGCAATTTGGTGAAAACTGGCTTTTGGAATTAGGACTAAGAGCAGAGCGCAACGATTACACGGAACAATCATTTGTTCATCAACGTATTGCGCTAAATTGGTATGCTACTAAAGATCTCACTTTATCACTTAAACAAGGCAGTCATAGTCGTTTTCCTGACGTTGAAACCGTATTAAGAAAAGTCGGCAATCCCAAATTAAAACAGCCCAAAGCTCAACATTACGCCATTTCTGCCGCTTACCAAATAGATGATATTTGGCATACTAGCCTAGATGTTTACTACAAAGACCTAGGTGATTTACCTAGAGCCTTAGAAGAAAACGACATCAACTACGATTTGCATTACAGCAATGATATGTCAGGTACTGCACGTGGTATTGAGTGGGTCATTGAACGAGAACTTGCCGATGATTGGTATGGTTGGGCTTCAATTAGTTGGTCAAAAAGCGATAGAACCGATGAAAAAATTAACCAGACCACAGATTATTATCTAGATACACCGCTACTAGGAAATTTAGTAGCAAACTACAAATACAATGAAAAGTGGGATTTTGGAATCCGCCTTACGGTGCGCAGTGGACAAAAATACACACCTATCGTGGCACTTAGAACAAACCCTGATTACCCAGACAACTTCTTACCTGTGTATGGTAAATTAAACAGCAAAACATTACCCACTTATCATCGACTTGATCTTCAGGCTAATTACAACACGCAATATTGGGGTTATGACGCACAGTGGAGTTTTGCCATCTTAAATGCACTTAACAGCGATAACTATTCAGGCTATTACTATGCGCCTGATGGCACAGAAACTATCGATAATTATAAAATTGAAGGGGAAGAAGGCCTTGGTATATTCCCATCAATTGGGCTTAAAATGACCTTTTAACAAAAACTATAGCCCTAAGCCCCGCCTGTTAAAATGACAGAGTGACAACAATAGCTTAACAAACGTTTGTTTATTACTTTATTGAAGTCGCTCTCTTTTCTTACAATTTTTAAACATTTGACTTAAGCTGTTCAGTGCACATTAATAACATCATTTGTTACTATTACCGTAAATCTTGCCATGTGTGCAAATTAACAATAACAAGGTTCGAGCGCATTCGCGCCAACAGGGAAAGACAATCGATGTATAAATCGCTCGTCGCAGCACTAATGCTTTTTTGCACTACGCTAAGTTATGCAAATGAGAAAAAGCTGGAAAATGAAAGCACTGTCTTTAATGAAACGTTTAGCTGGCAAATTCAAATGGGCTTGTCTGGCTACTACTACGACATTATTTTAAAAGATGTAGAACAAGTTGACACCATAGATTTTATCAATGCTTCACTTCTTATCGACTTTTACTATAAAGGATTTTTTATTCAGTCAAACCACAGACGCACTGATACACATACCTTAGGGGCAGAAGTGGGTTATCAGCTAATAGTGAATGACGAATGGGAACTCGACATTATCAGTAAAAGTTATATCGGCGGCTTTGATCCAGAATTTATCCAAGATGATTCCAGTCGAGATATTCCTATTATTGAAGGGTTAGACAGCCGCAGCATTGGAAGTGGTGTAGGCTTGAGGTATAACCGATATTTTGAAAGTAGCCAATTATCAATCGATGTAGCTTCATTAGGCTTAAGTAGTTCAGTCAATGGCTGGTTAGTTGAGGCCTTCTACACGCAACTTATCCCTTACCGCAATTGGGACATATACCTTAATTCCAGTATTACTTTTTATGCTAAAGAAACCATGGATTACTATTTTGGTATCGACCCACACGAAGTAACTGAGATAAGACCGCTCTACACAGCAAAAAGTGATATTAAAGTACAGTTGGAAGCATTTTTCCAACACCCTATTACTGAAAAATGGACGTTTAATGCAGGATTTAGCTACAGCCGTTACCTAGGTGACATAACCGACAGCCCTATCGTTGATCAGCCAGATGCAAGCCAGATAATGTTAGGGGTTCTTTATGTATTTTAAACTAGGCAATCAAGTTGCGTGGTTTACTCTAGCTTTTACCTTGTTAATTGGGCTTGAGGCTCACGCTGAGTCAACAGCAGATAAAACACCAGTAATTACCGCACAACCAAGTAATTGTGTAACCTTGCATCAAGGCCGAGCCTGTTTTGCTAAAGTCGTTATAAATTGGCAAGTTGATCAACCAGGTAACTACTGTATTTTAGCTAAACACAATGGTCAAACACTGCACTGCTGGCGAAATTTAAAAGAAAGTCAGTGGATTTTTGAGTTTCAGTCCGCTGAAAAAGTCGAATATCAATTAGTAGCCGCAGATTCAAAACAAATATTAGCTGAAACTGAAATAACAGTAAGCTGGGTGCATAAAGCCACCCCCAGAAAGCGCCGCTGGCGTTTGTTTTAATGTAAAAGAGAAAACACCATGTCAAATCAACATCGAATTTTATTAGTTGAAGATGATCTCACCCTGGCTAACTGGGTAATTGAATACTTAGAAGACCAAGATTTCAACGTGGCACATGTTGCTCGAGGCGATCTGGTTGAAGAAAAGCTATTAAGCTATAACCCAGACATAGTGCTGCTAGATGTGATGTTACCAGGGCTAAGTGGTATTGAAGTTTGCCGCCTGATTAGACAGCATTCAAACTTACCTGTCATCATGTTAACGGCAAGAGCAGATGAATTCGATGAAGTCATAGGTTTCGAAGCAGGCGCAAACGATTATGTGATCAAGCCGGTTAGGCCAAGGGCTTTATTAGCGAGAATACATAGTTCATTAAAAAACCAAGTGGTTCCAGAACAAAATTCCAATGAAATTAAGCTAGGTCGCTTAGAGATTAACGGCGAAGCAAACAGAGTAGTCTTTAAAGGTGAAGAAATTGAACTATCAACCAGTTTATTTTCCTTTTTGTGGTTTTTGGCCAGTCACGCAGGGGAAGTTGTAGATCGTGATACTGTGTTTAAAGCCCTTAAAGGTAGAGAATATGACGGTCAAGATCGTCGTTTTGATGTCATGTTATCCACCCTAAGAAAAGTATTTAATGATGATCCTCAAAGCCCTAAAAAATTTAAAACAGTTTGGGGAAAAGGCTATTTGTTTGTCGCTGATGCCTGGGACGAATAAGCGTGACTCGACTATTTCTGAGTATCATTGTTACGGTGATTGGCTCATTATTTTTAATCGGTTTAGGCTTAGATAAACTAGTTGCCTCCCAAGAGAATGTAACAGAGATCCCTTTAGAAACTGCAATTTATCAACAAATGTTGGAAGGTTTAAGCCAGGAGTTAGCACATACTCCTGCACCTGACGTTGCCGACAAGTTCACTCAACTTGCTGAGCATTTTCAATTAGAATTAAGTTTAGATAAAACCCAAGACGTCGCTTTACCGCTGGCACTGTCGTCTCAATTAACCCAAGTTGGTGGACTAATACTTGCGTCGGATCAGCAGCCCTACTTATTGAGACAAATTCCCAATCACGATGACTATTTATTACGCTTACAATTACCCAATTTAGTGGATGAAGAACATCAACAAAGCGTTATTTTAACCGCTATTTTGTATTTGGGTGTTTGTGGTATTTTAATTCTTTGGCTTATTCCGTTGGCACGTCGTCTATTTATTCTAACTAATGCCGCCGCTAGAATTGGCAAAGGTGAACTTAATGTCAGAGTTAACTTAAACAGGCTTTCATATATTTATCCACTGGAAGCAAGTTTCAATCAAATGGCAGCTCAAATTGAAAAACTAATGGCTGACAATAAGCTGTTAGCTCGCAGCTTATCGCATGATATTCGCACGCCAATGTCTTGTTTACGTTTTGGTGTCGAAGCGGCGCTAGACACAAGTAACATCGAGAAAAAGAATACTTATTTACAGCGAATGGAAGCTGAGTTAACACGCATGGAAGATATGACCAGTGCGTTTTTATCCTACGCAAGTATGGAACGGCAAGGTGTTAACTTACGTATTCAAAAAGCTAATATTAATCAATTTATTGATAATGTTAGTCAGCATTTTCAAAGTTTGGCCGCTCAACATAACATTGTTTTAAGCACAGAACTGCTTGAACACGAAGCGCAAATAGAGATGGATCAACATTGGCTACATCGCGCTATTCAAAATTTAGTTTCGAACGCCGTACAATATGCTAATTCACGTGTATTAATATCGATAAAACGTGACGGCAAAGGTATGCTCATCAAGGTTGAAGATGACGGCAAAGGCATAGAAGAAAATAAGCTTGATGTGGTGTTTGACCCTTTTGTAAAACTTGATGTTGATCGTTCACGCGAACAAGGACACTTTGGCTTAGGGTTAGCGATTTGCGCAAAAGTGGTTGATTGGCACAATGGTTCAATTAAAGCACAAAAGTCTGTGGCACTTGGCGGTGCGGCTTTTGTTATTTATTTGCCATGCACTCATTAAAAACTAACAAGCACCAATTGAAACAAATATGTATTTCAATTGGTGTTAACGCTCAATCCCGTGATATATTGCTGCGTTAACGCGGTTTTATGTTTAACGCTATTTCCTTCTATTAAGTAGTGTAAACCTCAAAAAAATACTATTACTAATCTATTCATTATGAACAATCCTAATAACGCAATGTCACTTGTCATCTTGGCTGCTGGTCGCGGCAGTCGTTTTGGTGGCCCAAAACAATTTACTGACTTTGGTCCAAATCAATGGCCGTTAATGCTGTATAACATTTCACATGCTTTTAAAGCAGGAATTTTGCATGTGGTATTTATTACACGCCCTGAACATTTAGCTGTGCTGCAGGAAAAAGTATTGGCTAAACTGCCAAGCCAAATGACTTACGATGTCGTTTATCAGGATATCTCAAACTTTCCTCAAGAGTGCTTTGTTGATTCAACTAGAGAAAAGCCGTTAGGTACAGCACACGCACTATGGTGTGCCAAATCGGTTGTTAAAAGTAACATGTTAGTGATTAATGCTGACGATTATTATGGGTCAGAAGCTTTTACATTGGCGGCACAGCAATTAAACAGTAACGGGTTAGTCGCCTTTGAACTTAAAAATACACTTTCAATGCACGGCGGTGTGAATCGCGGCCAATGCAAACTAGAGAACAACAAATTAATTGATATCGAAGAAATTCTTGATATTACACAAGATAACGAACATGAATGTATTGGCTATACCACAGATAACACACAAGTGAATCTACCACTGACACAATTAGTTTCTATGAACTGTTGGTTCTTTACACAGGATATTTGGCCAGCATTAGAAACGGTATTAACTCAAACCCTAACAGAAAATGCAGCACTTGATGTTGAAGCTCATCTACCCTCTGCCGTTGCGCTTTTGTTGACCCAAAACAACTTGGTTAAGGTTTTAACTTCACATGATGCGTGGTTTGGCGTAACATATGCCGCCGATTCAGAAGCGGTAAACCTCCAATTAACTGAATTAACACAACAAGGAAAGTTTCCAGCCCTCGCTGAGCAGTAAGTAAGGATAAAAGGATTAGCGGTACCAACATGAGTAAAAGTATTGAACAAGCACAATTTGAACACGTATTAACAGCATACGATTGTCAAATTGATCAAACCCAAGTTTCACCTTTAGGTAACGGATTAATCAACAATACTTTTTTAGTGTCCTCTCCTGAATCTAAATTTGTTTTGCAACGCATAAACCATCACGTGTTTAAGCAGCCTAAACAAGTGGTTAGCAATGCTGATCTAATTAATGACCACCTACAAAACAAAAAAGAAGCACAAGAGTATTCACTTGAACCCATGTGGCAACTCAAAGATAAAGACGGTAAGCCAAGTGTTAAGTACAAAGAACATCTATGGCGCGCTATTCAATTTATTCCAAATTGCTACACCATTGAAGAAGTTGATTGTGCTAATCAAGCGCATATGGTTGCCAAGGCATTTGGTGAATTTACCTCAGCGTTAAGTGATTTTCCTGCAACTGAGTTAAGTGAAATTATTAAAGATTTTCACAATCTAGAATTTCGCATGTCACAGTTAGCCGATGCGGTATCACAAGATAAATGTGGCCGATTAAAACAGTGTAAAGATTTAGTCGATTTATGTTTTAAACAACATCGCTTTATTGATGAAGTAGCCACTTATGTTGATAACTTGCCAGTGCAAGTAACTCATAACGATACGAAAATTAACAATTTACTTTTTGCAAATTCGACCAAAGAGCCTATTGCGGTAATTGATTTGGATACCTGTATGCCAGGGTTTATTATGCATGACTTTGGCGACATGGTGCGCACCTGCTGCTCTAACTTAGCAGAAGATGGTACAGCACTTCACAAGATGGAACTGCGTTTAGATATTTTTGAAGGTTTAGCAAACGGTTATGTTGAGAGCTTCAGTGGAAAAATGACACCTATTGAAAAAGATAGCCTAGTTATTGGTGCTCAATTGTTGCCCTTTATGATAGGTGTACGCTTTTTAACTGACTTTATCGATGGTGACAACTACTTCCACACCCAAAGAGAAACTCACAACCTGGATCGAGCTAAAAACCAAATTAACCTGTATTCTTTGCTGAAAAACTCTCGCTCAGAGCTCGAAGCAATTGTCGCAAACGCTTAATTAGCTTTTGCTTTGCATCAAGATTTCGAAAAAAACAGCAGAGTGTTAATCATTTAATCATTCACTCTGCTTGTATATTTATACAAACTCCACTTTGTCTTTCTCGCCCTATTTTCAGCTATAAACAAATAGATAAAAACTAGCATTTCATTATATAACAGTTACTTAAAATCAACGTATGCTGTCACCAACAACTATCTTCCGCCTCAATTACTAATTACTAAGCAATAACCGTAATTCATTTTTTAAGTCAATAAATTATTAGGCTGAAACACAATTTCAGTGTTAGGGTAATTGGTAACAATTACAGTGATTAATGACGTTAATTGATAAAAATAGTTGTTAATAAACTACTTTTCAGCGCTTTTTTGTAATTTTCAGGCTAAAAAGTGTTAATACTGTAAACAAATAACAAAGTTTCAATAAAGTATTAATTTGGGGGTGGCAATAGTGAAGCTAAGCTTAAAAGTGAGTGCATTAGTTGCGTTAATTTTGGTCTCTTTTTTAATGTTGATGATGGTCGGATTGACCGCGTTACGTATTGCCAGCAATACTGATAATCAAGCCCGCGTCGAACAATTATTTAAGTCGGCATATCACATCGTTATCGAAATGGAAAAAGCAGTTAAACGCGGTGAAATGGATGAAACGCAAGCAAAAGCGTTGGCAACTCAATTACTGCGAGAAAACAAATACCATAAATCTGAATATGTGTACGTAGCCGATGAAAACTTAAACTTCGTTGCAACTCCACTTGATCCGCAGTTACACGGGACAAGTTTTAATGAATTTAAAGATGGTAATGGTCGCAGTGTTGGCCAAATATTACAAAATGCCGTCAGGCAAAACCCTAATGGCATCGCTCAGTATGAGTGGACACAAAAACAAGCAGACGGTTCCATTGAAGATAAGCTGTCTATTGCTCAACAAACACCGGACTGGGGCTGGTATGTTGGAACAGGTATTGGCTTTGCCGAAGTTGAAGCTCGTTTTTGGGCCAATGCTAGATGGCAAGTTTTAATTTGTTTAGCTTTAACAACCGCATTGGGTGTATTGCTGTTTTGGTCAACTCGTCGCCTGTTAGATGACTTGGGCGGAGAACCATCAGAAGTATTAAAACTCGTGCAAAAAGTGGCATCAGGCGAATTAACTGGTGATAACGATAAACAAGATGTCAGACCGGATTCTATTTATGGTTCAATTCTTAAACTAAGATCATCACTTGCGACAATTTTAGGCAGTGTTGATCAATCAATACGCCAACTTCGTCAACAAACCGAAGACACCAATAGACGATCAGCAGAAATTGATGAAACCTTTGAAAGCCAAAGAAGTGAAATTGATATGGTCGCTACCGCCATGACAGAAATGTCATCGTCTTCTCAAACCGTTGCGGAAAGTGCTAATGCCGCAGCGAAATCGACAGAAGAGGCAGATGAACAAGGGGTTAAAGCGCATCAAATTATTAACTCTGCTGTTAATTCCATCACTAACTTAGCCTCACAGATTGACGAAGCGAGCACTGTTATTACCGCACTGGGAAATGACGTAACTAATATAGTATCTGTGTTAGATGTTATCCGTGGTATCGCTGATCAAACTAACTTATTAGCCCTTAATGCCGCTATTGAAGCAGCTCGTGCGGGTGAACAAGGTCGAGGGTTTGCCGTGGTTGCAGAAGAGGTTAGAAATCTCGCTAAGCGAACACAAGACAGTACCGAAGAAATTCAGCTCATGATTGAGCGTTTACAATCGGGCTCGGTGAAAGGTGTTGAAACTATGGAGCAAAGTAAGTCATCAAGTGAAGGTACTGTAGAGCAAACACAACAAGCCGCCATTGCACTAAATCAAATTGCACAATCACTGTCTTCAATCACCGATATGAATAATCACATTGCCACGGCAGCTGATCAACAAAATAAAGTTGGTGATGATATTTCAAGACGTATCAATATGATCGCGGAAAGTTCACACGAAGCAGCAGAACTTGTACATGCAGGTAAAGATGCGACATATACCTTGGCACAATTGACCGATGAACTTGAAGACTTAATGTCACACTTTAGAACATCTTAATTACGCTAATTTTAAATGCAGCTCAATTATTGAGCTGCAAACAAATGTTGCACGAATCAATTAAATCAATAGCAGAAAAGTAGTGTTATATCGCTTAGGCCAAGTGTTCAACGCAAGGAGCTAACAAAATAAAACAAACTACACTGGAAACTTAACGCAAAACAAAACCAACAAAAACCTTCATTAAACTTCGTTTCGTCAAACTGACGACAAAACAAGCTAAACAACCTTACAATTGCACAAAAGTTTCGCCATAGTTACAAACTGAAGCCTTCAAAACGAAACACGTAACATATTTTTTACAAAAACAAATCCAAAAATTATCAATTGCAACAAATATTTAATTTAAAGGTGTGTTTTTTAAGCATAAGTTTGCTAATCTTAAAGGGTTCCGGGTAGACCAGCCCAGAACACCAGTTTAAACAGTGTTGTCTAACTTGGTTGAATTAGTAGTGGTGCAGTTACAGGGGTGTTGGTGCGCTTATTAATTTACTCAAAACGATGCTGTTTACCAAGCAGGCTCTGTTCTCCCTAGAGCCTGCTTGACCTCTACGATGTTTTTACATACCCTGTGCTCGGTCCGACTTTATTATCTGGCAATATTTCAACCAATGAAAAAAGCTATCATTGATCTTAGTTTATTTTTTCCTTATCAACTCTCGCAGTTACAAGCGACAGTAAGTAATTGTATTGCTCAAGTTTATGGTGGTAAATACCAGTTGAGCCGACAAGAATGGCGAGTGTTGGCCACCTTAAATAACCAAGAAGCCTTAAATGCTAGCCAAATAGGTGAACAATGCGACTTAGACAAAATGCCAACCAGCAGGGCAATAAAGTCACTTGTTGAAAGGGGCTTGATTCTGCGCAGAGAAGATACACAAGATAAACGCGCGTCGTTGCTTTCATTGTCTGATACAGGGCAAAATTTGATGCAAGACATCGCACCGCTTGTTCTTGCGCAAGAGCAGGAAATTTTGTCTGCGCTTTCTCCAAAAGAGCAAGCCACCATGGTTAAGCTTTTAGAGAAATTGCAGGCACACGCCAACAGCCTAAATCACTAGGCTAAACGCTTTACTTCATCTAATTGGATTACTTGCGCCGATGACATTTGATCCGACCAATGCATGATTTCCAAACGCCCTGTGTTGGTTTCTATCATAAAGGTGCAGTTTTCAATCCAGTCGCCATCGTTGCAATATAAAATACCGTCTTTCTCTCTAATATGTGGATGATGAATATGACCACATATCACGCCATCTAAGCCGCGTTTCTTTGCCATATCAATGGCAGCATCTTCAAATAGGGTAATGGCAGACTTTGCCTTTTTTACACGTACTTTTAGATATTTAGCTAAAGACCAATAACCATAACCTAAGCGTTTACGAAAAAAGTTAGTCCAGCGGTTTAAAAACAAAAGAAAGTCATATGCACTATCACCAACAATGCGGTTAATACGACTAAATCGAATAACATTATCCAATTCATCACCATGCATCACTAACATACGACGATTATCTTTAGTTTGGTGAATGTATTGTTTATGCACCTCAACAGCACCAAACTTTTCACCAATAAACTCTCTAAAGTTTACGTCATGATTTCCCGGGATATAGATAACGCGACACTTCTTTTTTGCCATTTTCATGATTTTGCTGATCACTTTATTATGAGCAACTGGCCAATAAAACCGACGACTCAAAGACCAAACATCGATAATATCACCAACGAGATATAAAGTGTCACATTCGAGTCGGTCTAAAAAAGACAAAAGGTATTCTGCTTTACAATCTTTATAACCAAGATGTACATCAGAAATCCAAACGGCATGAGCAGTAATTTTTTCTGGTAAATTGACATTCGACATTGTGTTTTCTTATTGAGCTGGTTTAAACCAGACTAAAAACAAAATATGTCATTTAAGAGACAGGCTGTTTACATTTTTTTGACCAAAACAGATAAAATACTGTCGCGTAACACATCACCTTTAACAGGCTTGGCAACATGTAAATTCATGCCAGCTTCAAAACTGCTTTCTCTGTCTTCATTACGAGCATGAGCTGTCATCGCAATGATCGGTAATTCAGTTAATGACATTTTTTCTCGAATATATTTTGTCGCGGACAAACCATCCATTACCGGCATTTGAATATCCATTAACACCACGTCAAACGATTGCTGTTCAAGTAATGTTATGGCAACTTTACCATTTTCAGCAACGGTCACCTGAGCGCCCAGCGCCTTTAACAGTTCTTTGGCCACCAACTGATTAACCAGGTTATCTTCAACCAATAAAACTTGAATATTAGTTAAATCTTCTGTTACCTGCTCAGCAATGACTTCTGAACAAGATTGAGAGTTTGAACATGCTCCCTTAATAGTAACGTCTCTCCTTGCAGATAATGCCGTTATGGCTTGATAGAGACTGTAACGATACAAAGGAAGCTCACAAACGGTATATGGCAAGTTATATTGCTCAAGCAGCATAAACTTGTCACTGTCACTATCATCATATTTGCTCTGCACGATAGCCAAATGACAATGGCTACATTGCTCCATTGATTGACACACATGATTAGCAATAATAGCGCAGTATCTGTCATTCACTTGTGCCGTATGAACAAAAACTAAACTCGGCAATTCACTATTTATATCGTTAACGTCAGATAATTCAGCAATATGTAAATACTGATAATGTAAGTTTTCAATTAGCTTGATAAATGGCGCTGGTAACTGCTCTCCAATACTAATAACCTGATATGACTCTTTGAAACGGTTAGTATCATCTTCTATCGGCTCAATAAACGGTAAAACAAAACTAAATTCAGCACCTTGACCACTGTCGCTTTTAAGTTTTATCTCACCGCCAAGTATATTAATAATACGCTGACAAATAGATAAACCAAGCCCTGAACCGCCGTACTCACGAGTCATTGACTCGTCTGCTTGCATAAAAGCTTCAAAAAGTTTTTCTTGCTTGTTTTTTGCTATTCCAATACCGGTATCTTTAACACTAAACCTAACAAGAGTCTCCTCTCCACCTTTAGCGATCACATCGAGCTTGATAGAAATTTTACCTTGGTGAGTGAATTTAGCGGCATTATTGAGTAAGTTACTAACCACTTGCACTAAACGCATGTCGTCAGTTAAAACAAGAGCAGGCACCTGTGCATCTATTACAACATCTAATGCTAAATTTTTGGCATGAATGGCATCCGAGTTAAGTTTTATCGCTCGATTGATGATTTGATCTAAACTGCAGCTATCTTCAACCATCTTCATATTGCCTGATTCAATTTTGGCAAGATCTAGCAATTCATCTACTAAATGTAACAGTGCATCAGAGGCGTCTTGAGCATGCGAAATATGTTGCTTTTGTTGACTGGTGAGCCCTGTTTTATCTAACAATGTGTGCATCCCTTGAATAGCATTGATTGGGGTGCGAATTTCATGACTCATATTAGCCAAAAACTGACTTTTTGCTTGGTTAGCAAGTTCTGCCTGCTCTTTTGCTTTTGCCAATGCCGCATTAACGGCATATTGCGAGGTAACATCACGGATAACCACAATAGTACCTAAAATTTGTCGCTCCTCGTTATAAAACTCAGAAGAGAACAACTCATAGGTATTATCTACCGTTGCAACTACCTTAAAAATACCATGGTGGCTTTCTTTAACATCATCGCCCGAAATCGCTTGTTTTAGCGCCCGACCCAATTCATTGTTAATGAGATCGCCCGCTTTTTGCCCTAACATTTGCACTTCGGCTAAATTAACAAAACGTTCAAAAGCCAAATTACAGCCAATTAGGTGACCATTTGAATCATTAAAGATCAGATAATCAGGAATTGCGTTCATTACCGAGCGCAAAATGGCGTAATCATGCTGGTGTTGGCGACTTTTCTCTAAAAGTGCCTGCGTTTTCTCGTTCACTCGCATATCGAGTACATTATTTTGATCACGTAGTTGCTGAAGTAAACTACGGTTTTGGCTAAAGATATCACCAACAATATCAAACCATTGACGCCAGCCAATTGGCGCAGTTATTTTGCCATGATCGCCCTGAGCACTATATGCAATATGACTAATAAAGGCTTCTGTTGGTTTAATAAACGTTTTTCGTGTTACAAAGTAGATGATGCTTAACAAAGACAATAAGCCAAAAGAAAGTAACGAAAATAGCCACATGAATCGTTCGAAAATTGGTTCAACAAAATCCTCATAAGGCTTGTATTTAATCAGTTTCCAACCTGTTGTATTTAACGTTTGCTGCAACACTAAATAGTCATTGTGCTTAAAAGAAAGCGGTTGATTATTGCCGGTAAAAAGCCGCAATTCGCTTAACTCAGGTGGTGCTAATTGTTGCCACTGTAAAGGCGAATTTATCGCAACACTATTTCGAAACTTGTGCAACAACACATTTTCTCGCTCATTGAGTAACACATAGTGATAACTGTTACTGTCATCTAGTGATAATGCGTCATGCAACTTTGCCAAGTCGATATTAATGACAGCGGCACCAACAAATGTCTCATCTCGGTAAACACCTGCCGAGGCTGAGGTATATAAGCTATTAGCTGACGCACTCATTTGTGGTTGTGACCACACAACATGTGAATCGTCATGATTCATGCGTGCCAACTTATGAATTTGCTCTGAATTAATTAAAGATTTGGAATACTGCCAGTGTTTACGGCCAATCCATGGATAAATACCAACAAACTGCTTCATGGATACGTAATAAAACCACTTAGCCATACCATTAACGCCCTGAGCACTAATAAATGCGGGAGTTAATGCAAATGTCATAGATAACTCTTTTTGAGCTTGTGCATCTAGCTGGTCAAATTGCCCTTGGCCAGTAATATTAACGCTCAGATGATGACGCTGTTCAATAATATCGCGACGCTCAAAATTTAAAAAATATTTGTCACCGTCCTGATTAAACTTAGGCAAGGTGACACGTTGTTCATCAGCGAAGTTAAGATAATAGCTCGCAAATGACTGAATAGCGGTAAGTGAATCAACCGTTTGTTGTAACGACTTGTTAAGTATTTTCGCTTGGTGGACTAGTTGTTTATTCTCGCTGTTTTCAAAAGACGCTAATTCTTCGTAATAGCGATAACTCGCCAACATCAACGAAACCAACATAATGGCAATAAACACACCAAATATAGATAAGGTATAGCGTGTTACAACTTGATATTCAGTAGTTAACCTAGGCTTCATGGAACAACAACTTTAAAATGCATTGCTCGATAATAAACGGATTTTTGATAAAAATCATGCGGTGATTAAGCATCAATAAGCCAGAAAGAGTAAAAAGAAGACCTATAACAAATTTATCAGGCACTTGCTCTAAGACGCTTTTACAGGATGTTTACTCTGGTTCATAACAACCTCTGTTAAACAAGCTACTCCCTGTCACTGTTTCCAAGGTCGCATGATTAATTCCATAATGTTGAGCTAAAAACTGTTTAATCGGCGATAAATCTTGAATGACTTCTGTTTTTAAATTAATCGACGCCTCCAAGTAAATGCTCTTATCATCAAGCTGCCAAACATGTATATGTTGAACTTTATCAACCATATCTAGCTGTTCAATGTCTTTTGTAAGCTGTTCAATATCAATATTTACAGGTGTTGCCTGCATCAATATCCTGATGGTCTGTTTGGCTAAAACTATGCCGTGATAAATAACGTAAACAGAAATGCCAATTGTCGCTATTAAATCCACGATATACCATTGATATAAAATAATAAGCGTGCCAGATATAATAACCACTACCGACGCCAATGCATCTGAGATGTTATGGATAAACGCGGCTTTTAAGTTTAGATTATCTTTTGCTCCTGATTTATAAGTTAGCACTGCAGTCAAGACATCAATAACCAGAGCAATTCCTGCTATCCACACAACAATCCAACCATCAATAGATTCAGGATTTATAAATTTGCTAAAGGCTTCATAAATCAAATACAAACCGATTAATATCAGGGTCGTACTGTTAATTAAAGCCCCGATAATTTCTGCCCTTTGGTAACCAAAGGTCATCTCACTATTCGCTGATTTTCTAGCGATTTTGCGAGCTATCATGGCGATCAAAATAGCACCAGCATCACTAAGATTATGTAATGCATCAGCAATTAACGACAAACTTCCAGAGACCAATCCACCTATGACCTGTGCTATGGTCAATAAGATATTTATAAAAACAGCCAATGATAGTTTTCCATCGTGTGAATGATGATGGTGATGGACATTTGACATATCTAATCTTCCTTCTTTTTTGCTATTTAATGTTTAGCATTAACTGAAATATTGTTCTTTATTACGTTTAATCTCAAAGGCTACAATTAAGTTATTTTAAAAGGCAATAGGCTCATTATGAGTCGATAACACCAAAGTAAGTAAGCAATTTAAAATAATCAGCAGCTAGCAATAATTGTTTAGCTTGGCATGTGCCAATATCTAATGTGTGCCTACTCCAAAGTGAAGTAGGCTTTGCTATAACCTTTACCTCGTAATTTCTGCAATTTTTCCGCGAGAAAACCATGTGTATAACACAGGTAAAACAAACAGGGTCAGCAAGGTAGCGGTGACTAATCCTCCCACAATAACACTGGCAAGCGGCCGCTGAATTTCGGCACCTACGCCGTTCGACATTAACATAGGGATCAACCCCAATGCTGAGGTAATTGCTGTCATTAAAACCGGTCTTAATCTTGAAGTGGCGCCTTGAAATACCGCGTCGTCTCTTGGGATACCATCTTTGATTCGCTGATTAATACTTTCAACCATCACTACACCATTTAACACGGCAACACCAAACAAGGTGATAAAGCCAACCGAACTGGGCACAGATAAGTACTGACCTGATAAATATAATGAAAAAATGCCACCGATAATGGCGAGCGGAATATTCACTAAGATCAATAACGCTTGCCCGACCGAGCCAAAGGCAAAATACAGTAATAAGGCAATCAAACCGAGTGACAGCGGCACTACAATTGCCAGACGTTGCTGCGCACGTTGCTGGCTTTCAAATTGCCCACCAATCGCTACGGAATAGCCCGCAGGTAAATCAACTTGGCTGTCAATCGCTTGTTGAATATCAGCAACCACACTGCCCATATCACGACCTTGCACATTAGCCTGTATAACCACGCGGCGCTGAACGTCATCGCGTCGAACCTGAGGAGGCCCAGATTCAAAACTAACACTCGCAACATCACCTAAGCGCACCCAAGCACCACTGGGTGATTGCAAACGAATATCAGCAATGGCTTCTTGGTTTTGGCGAAATTCTTGGTCAATGCGCACATAAATATCATAACGTTCATTGCCATTAATAATTTGCCCTGCAGCAACACCACCAATGCCATCTCTAACTAAGTCCATGATATCGCCAACCGACAAGCCAAAACGAGACAACTGTTGTCTGTTCGGCGCGATCACCAATTGCGCTTCACCGGCGATTTGCTCTAATGCAACATCACGCGCACCACTGACAGTTTTTATTACGTTTTCTATTTCCTGCCCTTTGGCAGCAAGCACATCGAGTTCTGGGCCAAACAATTTGATAGCAAGTTGTGCTTTTACTCCTGAAAGTAGTTCATCCACTCGAGTAGCAATAGGCTGGGAAAAGTTGAGTAATAGGCCGGGAAAGTCAGATAACTTTTCTTCCATCAAGTTTTGTAATTCATAACGATTGCTAGCACTTGACCATTGCGCTACTGGCTTAAGACCAATGTAAATTTCAATATTGTTCACTGGCTCTGGATCGCCACCAATTTCAGCTCGACCAATGCGACTAAGTGCATAAGTGACTTCAGGAAACTCCATGAGTTTGTTTTCCAAGATTGGCGCTACCTTTAAGGCAGTGTCTAAACTTGAAGATGGCGCAAGTGTTACCCTTAAATTGATGGTGCCTTCTTCTAACTCAGGTACAAACTCTGTTCCTATTTTGGGCACAATAGCTAAAGCAAACACCACCAAAACAATAGAGCTACCAACAACAACAAGGCGGTGTTTTAAGGCAATGGCTAAGCTTTTTTCATACCCTTTGGCTAGCGGCTTTAAAACAAAGCTCTCTTTTTCTTTAACACCATTTTTAAACAGATAGGTTGCCAGTGCTGGTACCACCAATAAAGCCACTGCGATGGCACAGACGATTGCTAAAATAATACTGATCGCCATCGGTTGGAATAACTTGGCCTCTACCCCTTCAAAACTAAATAAAGGAGTAAACACCACTAAAATAATAGAGGCAGCAAAAAACACTGGGCGAGCAACTTCTTTGCCCGCAATTTTAAGCCGTAATTCTATACCGTGATCGTCATGGCTAACCCAATGTGGGTCGGTATCGTCTTCAGGTACTCGCATTTTAACTTGATTTTCATGAGTGTCGTCAGGATGATTCAAATGCTTAACCATGTTTTCCACCATCACCACTGAGCCGTCCACTAACATGCCTATGGCAACGGCGATTCCTCCCAGTGACATTAAGTTGGCTGAAATGCCTAGCCACGCCATTAACATTAGTGCAAAACCTATCGAGATAGGGATAGAAATTAACACCAAAAACGTCGCTCTCAAGTTCATCAAAAATAACGCCAGCACCACGCAGATAAATACAAATGCTAATGCCAAGGCATCAACGACGGTATTAACCGCCTTTTCGATTAAATCAGCTTGATCGTAAAAGGGCTCAAAACTAACACCTTGTGGTAAAGCACGATTGATCATAGCAATACGATTATTAATGCCATCGATTGTTGATTTAGTGTTAGATCCCATACGTTTAAGCACGATACCTGAAACTACCTCACCTAATTGCTCTATGTCTCCATTGCTCGCTCTGCGCGTCATGGTGACTGCACCTTGGCGAATCTCACTGCCTATTTTGACCTCTGCTATATCGGCAACAGTAACGACCGTTCCCTCTACCGTTTTAATCGGTACCTGTTTAATGTCAGCAACACCTTGCTCACCACTTTGAAACCAGCCTGTACCGCGAATAACTAGCTGCTCTTGACCTCGGTTCATATACCAGCCACCGACATTGGCGTTATTGCGTTCGAGAGCGTTAGTTACATCTTCTTGGGTTAATTCATAAGAAAGTAACAGCGCAGGATCTACATTAACTTGGTATTGTTTAACGTCACCGCCAAACGATAAAACATCAGTGACACCATCAACCGGCATAACAAGCAATTTAACAATCCAATCGTTAAGGCTTCTTAATGCCATCGCGTCGTAACCACTGTCTTTATCGGCGATAAGCAAATATTGGAACACTTGTCCAAGCCCTGAGGTGTTAGGTCCCATTTCAGGTGTACCAACACCTTCTGGGATCAACTCTTTGGCAGCTTGTAAGCGTTCAAACACCAGTTGTCTGGCAAAATAAATATCCGTGCCTTCTTTAAAAACCACGGTAACGCCTGATAAACCGGTTTTAGAAATAGACCTAACTTGCTCAACGTCAGGTAGGGCATACATTACCGCTTCAATAGGGTAAGTGATCAACTGCTCAACCTCTTCCGCAGCTAAACCCGGCGCTTCGGTGTTCACTGCCACTTGCACATTCGTGACGTCAGGAAAAGCATCTAGATTAAGTTTTGGGATGACGATACTGGCACAGGCGATGGCGATAAAAAGAGCGATCAACACCAGCAGTCTGTTGTTAACAGACCAATCAATAATCTTATTAAACATGGCTTCCCCCTAGTGGTTATGTGGATCAAAACCGCTTTTGGCGATTTGAGATGCGACAAAAAAAGCGCCTTTTGTCACCACCTGACTACCAGGCTCTAAACCAAATATTTCTCGGTTATTGCCCAGTGAGCGACCTAGGGTTACCTCAACGGCTTTGAACTCACCAGGGTGCTGTTCAACAAACACTGTCCAGTCGCCATCCGCGCTGCGAACTAAGGCACCTTCTGGCACTGCCATAACTTTTTCTTGGGTATTAAAATGAAAATAGATTTTAACAAACATGCCAGAATGTAAGCGGTCACTTTCATTGGCGACTGACAATCTGACAATACGTGTTCTCGTTTGCGGGTCAATGGTGTGAGCTTCTTGGATCACCTTGGCGGCAAACTTTTGTTTGGCAAATTCAACAGTTGCAGGAGAATTAAGCGATATATTTAATTCTTTGTTTGGCGCCACTTTGGCTTCTACCCAAAGATCCTGTTCATCCGCTAGTAACATTACGGAATCACCAGCTGCCACACGCTGCCCTTGTGTAAAGTCATCTTGTAGAACCACACCGGCACGTTGGGCGATAAGCGAGTATTGGCCAAGTGTTTTAGAGTGTTTAATGGAAATGTCACCAATAGCTTGCTCTGTCATGCCCAGCGCAATAAGTTTGCCAAACGAAGCATTAAACGCGGTTTCCGCTTGCAGCAACTGGCTTTCACTTATCGTTGAATTACCTAGCTTTTTAACCCTTTGCCATTCTGTTGATGCCACTAAATAATCTGCCTGAGCTTGTGCCATCGCTTCACTAAACAAAGTCACCAACACTTGCCCTTGCACAACGTGTTCACCTAAGGTGGCATGACGACGAATAACGACAGAATCTGTGCGCGGTGAAACGATATAACTTTTATAGCCGTTCGCTTTTACTTCACCGGGCGCATAAATAAAGCGTGAATGAAATTGCGGGGTAATTGACTTAACTAAAATATCCGCTAGTGTCATTTGCTCCTGACTAAAACTAACGCCCTCTTCATGCTCTTCATCGGCATCTTCTTGTTTATTTTGCTGTTCTTGAGTATCAAGGCCAGCTGAAGGACTATGTTTATCTGCTTTGTTAGCGCTATTTTCATCTTCACTATGTTGATGTTCTTGTGCTGTATCATTTGATAATTGGGATGATGACAATGCCAAGGCTATTGTATTTTGTGCATTAATTTCATTGCTTTGACTAAAACCGGTTAACGGTAAAGCGACAGCCACGCCAAGCAATAGGCGATAAGCCATGCGAGATATATTAAAATCTTTCATGTACATTACTTCTATTCAAATATTAATGAATACCAAGCGACCGTAAATTAGTAAGGCGATTGGTATGACAGCCCGTTAATAGCCAGTGGCCTCAGGCAAATTTTTTGAACAGATTAAGCAATTGGAGGGCGTAGAGTTGCTTCTTTTCTTGCTATAGGAGGAGGGGATAAAAATAACTCAGGGTTAGTCGAAGTACTCACCCATGGGTTGATCACATTTTTTAAAAACACCCATGATAAATGGCTGCCACTGCAGTGACCGCAGTGATGGCAATCACTAATTTCGTGATCGCCAGCGTCTTGTGTATTTTGCACTTGAACAAAGTCTTGGTCATGAGAATGTTCGGTTTTTAAATGTGCTACGTCAACTTGATGACTTTCAGTCGCCGACACAACAGGAGCGATCGATTGCAAGACAATCGACAGTACTACTAGTATGTTGACAAACAACGTTCTCAATTTACGCTTCCTCTAACCAAGTTGAGTCAGTCTAACGATAAAACATATACTGCGCAATGAAACATTTTTAATGTGCAGTTAATACCAATTGGTATGAGCTATATGAACACAAAAAAACACTAAAGTTCGTTTAATTTAAAACTCATACTCAAGCAATAAGCGAAAACTATGGTCTTTTCCAGATTGAGATATTTCTGAAATAAAACCTGCTTCCCATTTTATTTGCTCTTGCCTATCGATTCTAAAAATCCCCATAAAGGCAGGGCCAATACCAAAAAAGTCTTCACCACTGTACACTTCGATTGCAGGTTGCAACTCTGGGATCCAACGATAGCGATATTTGAGTCGAAACTCTCCTTCAATTTCGTCTTTAATTGTGTCACCCCATTCGTAAACGGCAAACAGGTTCATGGTTAAGCTCGTGCGACCAAACTCTTTTTCAAACACTATGCCAGAGGTGACTTCCCAGTCGTTGCGGCGATGGATCTTCTCAACCTCTAACATTACCGCCCAATCAGCCCATTTTTCACCTTGTTCAGTTAACATCCAGCGAAACTCAAGCTCATAGGCTGCTAAGCCAAAATCTTCATCAGCGGTTTTTTCACCAACCAAATACGCTTCAACCATCAGTCGTTCACTGATTGCTTTACCAAACGCAATACGTTGACCTAACAAGTTATTTTCACTAGTTTGCCTTGATAATAAGCGCCATTCTAATTCAGTTTCATTAGGCAACACATAAGGGTGGTAAACTTTGTCAACGACAATACCATCAGCTTGAACAAGCCCACTTATCATTAACAATAAGAGCGTGACAATTCTCATTGCAAACCTCCCATAGGATTCAGTTTTGCCCGAGATAATTTACGTGGCAAAACAATAACAGCAGCAAACAGGATTAAACTGAGCAGATACACCACGGCATACTCAGTGGTAGGAGTAGAGACATAACCAAACATGGCCTTTAACAAATATCCATATTCTGAGCTATCTGCAACCCATTGGCTGCTGTTCCATAATACACGACCAGAGTTAAGCACATCAATTTGCTGTAACTGATAAAGTGTTTGAGCCAAAAAGCCCGCTAGGTATAACGCCCAAACAAGCAACAAAACAATCGGCCGATTTCGCCTTAAGCTATTAAGTGTTAAAGCAAATAAAGCAGTAAAACTAACACAAATCCCTAAACCAAATGAAGCACCTACTAAGGTACTGACAAGTGTTTGACTGCTGACTAAAAAGGTCGAAAAGTACAAGAAAAATTCACTAAGATTTATTGCGATATATCCTGCTATTGAGACAATCAATATCAGCTTTTGTACAATATTAATCGGTTTTGCCGAGATAAAAATAATACAGCTCATTAACAGAGCAAAGTAAACTGCAACATCAATCACGGTGTAGAGAAGTTCAAGTCCACCACCATCAAACAACTCACTGAGTGACTCAATGTGAGAATTAAGCAACCACATTCCTGCCAAGGTCAATAACAACAATAAAATAACGTCTCGGCGGGTCATCAGCTGGGGAATATGAAACATACTGATAAAGCTCAACATAATAAACACTGGCAATACATCTTTGACAAATAAAATCACGGTGTTAATCAACATGGTTTGCCTCCACGACTATGGTACCTCGGGCTGTATTAGGAAAATATTCGCCAAAGTATTCATAGCGTCCCGCAGGCAGAGGACCGATAAAAATATGCCCTTTTTTGCCGGGGAACAGTACTTTTTCTCGGTTAAGATCAAAACTATCAAATTCTTCCATCGTATCGTCTTTATTAACGATCACTAGTTTCACCTTAGTGTTGGCAGGGATCACAATTTCCGAAGGAACAAACACATGATTTTGCAGCGTCAGATAATACTCTTTTGTTTTAGCTGATAACGAAGCGCTAATTAACATCAGTAGTGAAACGAGAAAGAACCTGTCCTTATTAGTTCGAACCATAAGCCACCTTTTCTTTGATTGGTAAGGTGATAGCAACTTTTAACCCACCAAGCACAGAATGTGATAGAGCTATTTGTCCTTGATGCAATTGCACAATATGACTGACAATAGAAAGCCCTAAGCCACTGCCCGTTTGTTCATGCTGCTTTGCACGGTAAAAACGCTGAAACGCTTTTTCCATTTGTTCATCTGTCATTCCGCATCCTGAGTCTTCAACTACACATACCACACTCTCATCAAATCTTTGTGCGCTGATGCTAATTTCACTGGTTATTCCGCTATATTTGATAGCATTTTTTACTAAGTTATCAAATAAGGTTTCAAGAGAAAACTTATCGGCGATTAAGTAAATTTGTTCTGTGTTTAATGATATCGATTGCTGCTGTTCTTCAATCAAAGTGTAATTATTAGCAATCACTTCTTGCAGTAAGCTTTCTAAATTCACTTGCTCTTTTTTCGCTTGAAAGTTCTCTGGTGTGGTGCGATTTAGCGCAATAACTTGCTCGATTACATGTGCCATTCTGTCGGTATTTTTCTCAAGTTCTTCAAGATGATGCGCCTGAATGTCACCAGCCTCAAAAGCCACTTTAATATTATGACTATTAAGTTTTAACACACTAATGGGGGTTCTCAGTTCGTGTGCCGCATTACTGGCTAACGTTTTTTCGCGCTCAAAGGCTGCACAAAGCCTTGTTAATAACCCATTGATAGTCGTTTCGATCGGTACTAAATCGCTGGTATTTGCATGAACAGCGATCGGTGATAAGTCCGATGCATGTTTTTGTTTTACTTGTGCAGACAAATCTCTAAGTGGCTGCAAGCTCTTTCGAATTGCCAGATAAATTAACACACCAATCAGAGGGATCACGTAAACGATTGGTAATACCGCTTGTAATAACACCTCTTCAATGGATTCAATTCGTTGCGAAACGGGCTGTGCAACGATGACGTGTATTTCATCCTCAATCATAGAGTAGTAACGCCAGCGATTGCCTAAAAAACTTTTATAACCAAAGCCATTAACTTCTGAAGAGATAAGGCTTTCAGGCGCATTGACGCTTCTAGAAAGTAGTATTCCTCGCTGCCATATTTGGAAAGCAAAAGCCGAATGAGTATCAACCGGCTCAGTAGATAACGCCATTGGGCTATTTTTTAGTGTATACGCTATCGATTGCATCTCTTGATCAAACACATCGGTTAACTTGTTATTGCTAGCTTTAAATCCTTGTAATGCAGCACTAAAAGTCGCTAGTACAACAACCGATAGGATCACAATCAATAAATAGCGTTGAATGGTCATTTACGTTTTGCTCACCACGTAGCCAACACCACGCACTGTTTTTATAAAATCATTAGGTAATTTTTTACGCACATTGCTGATATGTACTTCAATGGTATTTGAGGCTACTTCTTCGCCCCATTCATACAATTTGTTTTCTAGTTGCTCCTTCGACAAGATACGGCCGATGTTTTCCATCAATGATTTAACAATCATGTATTCTCGTCGAGATAAGTTGACGGGCGCATCATCAACATCAATAGTATGAGATTGTGTATCCAACGAAACACCTTTATGAGCAATAATTGCCGATGAATGTGTTCCTAAACGACGTTCTATTACCCTCAACCTAGCAAACAACTCCTCGGTACTAAAAGGTTTAGCGAGGTAATCATCAGCCCCTAAATCTAAGCCAGCCACTTTATGTTCAATGCCGTCTCTTGCCGTTAAAATTAGTACGGGTAATGTTTTGTTTTCGCTTTTTAGTTGTTTTAGTACCTGCAAGCCATCCATGTCTGGCAACCCCAAGTCTAACACCACACAATCATATGGATTGACCTTGTTGGCCAATAATGCCTCTTTACCTGACGAGACATTATCGACACTGTAACCTTGATGTTTAAGCGATTCTTTTAATCCACGCGCAAGCTGGATATCGTCTTCAATTAATAATATTCGCATGCCTGTCCATTTTGGCGTTTATCTTTTATTTAACTATATGATAAAGCACTGACTTTACCTTGTCTTTTTCAATTTTTTATTCACTTTTGCCAGTAAAATGTCAATTTCTTCATGACGATATTTATCGGCCATTGGGCGCGTTTCTCGTGGTTTGGCGTGTTTAGCTTTTTCTAAATGAGCCAGCGCTTGTTGATAGTCGCCTTCATCGTAGAGGTATTCACCATAAAAATAATTAGGATCGATACCTTCTGGGTTAATCGTTAGGGCTTTATTCAACATTTTTTTAGCATCATCGTCATCACCAAACCCCAATGGCCAACCAGGTACTTTATGATAAAGTGTACCCAAACTGGTATAGGCTGATCCCATCAAGGCGTTTTCATCAATTTTCAGCGCATTTTCTAGTGATTTTTTTGCATCTTTTGCTAGTGATAAAGCACCTAAACCACCTTTGGCTCCAGCATAACTCGACGCTATTATCCCCTTCCAGATCCAAGCTTCTGCTCTTTCAGGATAATCTTGAGTGAATTGCTCAGCCTGCTCTAATAAGCTGGCAAAGGCTTTTTTCTGCTCTTTACCTTGTGCCTCATAATTTGTCGCCGCCCAAGTTTGTTGTATTGATAACAACGACGTATCAAAATCTTGTCCCGGCATTGCATAAACCGACGCCGAAAAATACAGAGCACCTGCGGCAATTAAGTTGATCATAGCTTTCATAACTTTTCTCCTTTAGCAAAAGTAAGTATTTCTTTTGTTTGTTTGGTGATGGCTTTGTCGACCACTTCCGGTAATAACCCATTTAATCGCGCAAAAAACTTCTCAGGCCAACCAACTGACTTTCTAGCACTTTGACTTTGAATAAGCTGCCAAAGCGCCTTTGCTACCGTTTCAGGTGAATCTGCACAATTACCTAAGGTAGCATTCATTTCATTGACCGTTGAGGAGTTGATCGAGGTGTTAGTCGCTCTAGGTGCAAAGTAACAAACTCGATGCCCTGAGCCATACAATTCACGCTGTAACGCTTCGGTAAAACCACGTAAGCCAAATTTGCTTGCACAATACAGGGAATAACCTGGATAACCTATGGCGCCAAATGCCGAACCAACATTGATGATAGTGCTCGCAGGTAGTGAGCGTTGCAAAAACAATCTAGTAAAATCGATAGTTGCTAGTAAATTAGTCGTTAGCAGGTATTCGATATCAGTTAAATTTGTATCTGATAACGCTTTAAACTCTGAGACTCCAGCATTGTTAATTAGCATATTCGGGCGAAGACCCGGCATGGAAAAAGCCTGTTCCATCAGCGCAGCTCTATCTTGAGCGTCTGTTAAATCACCGGCAATGGTGTGATGATTTTTGAGTAAACGCTGTTTTAGGTTCGCCAGCTTTTCACTATCTCTACCATGCAAAATTAGCGTTACACCCTGTTGGTCTAACAAGGTGGCAATGGCTTGGCCAATACCACCGGTAGCACCCGTTAATAAACAAATAGTATTAGGCTGCATAGGCTTTCTCCGACAAAAACAGGGCACCTTCATCATCTAACGATCTAAAGATATTGCCGTAAAGTACGTAAAACCGTTTGGCACTTTCCACAATGATATTTTGTTCGTTGATATCGGTGATTTTGTTCATTAAGTCTTCAAAAAACTTAACATGTTCTATATCTAACGCACCATGTGAGCGTAAATAAGAAAAGGCATTATTAGATAACTGTAATTTGTTTTTGATAACATCTGCAGCGTTGCCAGCAAGGGCGATACTAGTGCCTTCCAACACATGAACCATGCCAAAAAATGCTAATGGTGAAACGCGATTAACGCTGTCATAAGCATAAGACACCATCAATTCAGTACTAAATGCTGGCGTACTTTGTCGAATCTGTTCTTTGTCTGCTCCACAAGCGGCAATGTCATTTAAGATCCACTCTTGATGTCCTAGCTCTTCTTCTATGTACTCTGCTACAGCTTCTCTTAACCATTCATGCGACTCAGGAAGTTTTGCACCAACGTTCATCAATAACGGTACTGTGTGTTTAACATGATGATACGCTTGGCTTAAAAACCTAACGTAGTCGTCAACAGATACATTTCCCTCAAAGCAACGTTTAATAATCGGCGAGGCAACTAAGTAGTTTCTTTCTGCAACAGTCTCTTGTTGTAATCGTTCAAATAAGTTCATTAAAGCTCACCTCTATGTTGGCTATTTGATAAAGTTCGTTAATTTCTTGGCTGTAATCTTGATAAATTTTTTGACGTTTGGGTCGACCATTACTGGTTAGTTGTTGCTGCTCAAAGCTCAGTGACTCAGACAACACATGTATACTTTTAATATGCGCATATTCGGGTGTGGATTTATTTACTCGCTCGATAGCGTCATTAATCGTGTGGTATAAAGTATCGGGTTCTCTGGGCAATACGAGGGCAACTAAATAAGGTCTAGCATCACCAAAAACTACCGCTTGTGAAAAAGCTCCCGTTGACATCAACTCAGACTCAATCCACTCAGGCGAAATATTTCTGCCAAAAGAATTAATGATTAAATTAGACGCTCGCCCCGAAATCGTTAATTGACCGTTTGATAACTGACCTAAATCTCCCGTGTTGACTTGTGTTTGATACCAAGTATCTGGTGCCCCCAAATACCCTAAAAAACTATTGCCAGTAACAACCACTTCACCATGGTCAATATTGACGGTTAAATGAGGTAAAATTTGGCCGGTAGATTGTAAATCTGTATGTGCTTTGTCAGATAAAGCGACAACAGAAGCACATTCTGACAGGCCATACCCTTGATAAACCGGTAACCCTATTTGTTGAGCCTGTTGGATTAACTGTGGTGACACTTTACTACCACCCACAGCAATAAACTCAAATGTTGATGGTGCTTGCCACCCAGCCATTGCGGCATGTAAGAAAAACTGTAAAAGCTCGGGCACTAAGATAATACTTGTTGGCGAACTGGCACTAATAGCGCTAAGCAGTTTACTGCTTGACGTAATGACCGCCCCGTTAAAGCCACGCTGTTCGCTGGTTAACACATAAATTGTACCGCCAGCCATTAGAGGCGCATATACACCCGCTACATTTTCTAATAAGGTTGAAAACGATAATAAACAAAAGTGATCTGGTCGTTCTATTCCAATGCGTTCCACTAGTGATTTAGCCACTAGGTACTGATTTTCAATACTTAAACAAACGCCTTTGGGCGAGCCTGTCGAGCCAGAAGTAAAGGTGATCTTACTAGTACCATTTGGGACCAGCTCATGCGCTGTTTGTTCGATCTGTTGATACTGAAAGCAGGGTAATACAAAAGCAGACCAATCACTCGAACACTGGCTTGGCCGTATATAAAGATCAGGTTTTACCTTAGCTATCATGTAATCAATTTGGCTTTTGGAGAAAAAGCTCGGTACGGGCACAAAAATCACTCCCGCTTGTTGACAGGCCAGGTCGATATATATCCACTCAGGTACATTGTCACTTTCTAACAATAACACCTTGGTTTGATGCGATATCAGCCATAGCCTGACTTGTTCAACTTTTTCAAATAACTCACCGTAACTAATTTCGTCAAATGCTGTACGAATGGCTGGCCAGTGAGCAGGTATGTTTGAGATTGCTGATAAAATCATAATTTGCCCGCCATTTTTGAACAGGCATTGTCGATTTTATCTGACAAGCGATGTAGTAGTTTGTGATAAAAACGATTGTTAGCGATCACCTTCATCACATTATTTAAATTAACTGCAACCACCTGCGGGTTAGTTAAATAGTAACTGCCCCAATCGTCTGACTTGTTGGTTAACTTAGTTGCATCAGCATTAGCTAGCTTTTGATAAGCAACACCCGACTTTGCCAAAAGATCTAACACATGTTCTGTGCCACACAGCAATAAAAAGTGTTTACCAAGTAAAAATGAGGTCACCGCGGTCACCATAAAAAGAGGGATAGTGAAGCGATTAGAGTTGCTGTATAAACTGCCAATTTCGACTAACTGCTCTGCTTTGACCTTTTCGTTTTCTATTTGCAAATAGTCGGTTACGGGCAGATCTAAATATTGTTGAATGAAAAATTCTTGGCCAAAACCTCTCATGCCTAATGCCGCTTTAAGCGCATTGTCTTCGATATACAATAGATTAGGCATAGTGACTGAAATATCTGCATTAAAAGACTTTTTGTATCCCGCTTTGATAAAGGCTTCAATTTCAGCTCTTTTAACACCATCACCAATCGCGCAAACATCTAAATCAAACGACATAGTGTCAGCTTTGCTTTGGGTAATTAATTTTTTAGTCTCTACTACATTTTGCATCGCTACTCTCCGACCGCATGCTATAGATTGACTATAAAATTGATTCCTTAACGTAATCTTAAGAAAAGCAATCTTTTGATTTTTTTATTTAGTCGCTGCAATCGTGAGTGAATTTGTTATAGACAACTAACACAAATTAACATACATTTTATATGCATGTTTTATATTTAACGTAATAATGCAGATATCTTTGTTTTGCTCTGCCTAATGCTTGGCTACTTGAAGCAAAAAACATTTAACCTTTAAAAGAAATCAGCAGAGTTTTTCGGAGTGGTTTATGAGCACTAACAATCAAGTTTTACACACGGATGTTGCCATCATAGGTGCAGGCCCTGTGGGACTATTTCAAATATTTGAACTTGGCCTTCACGACCTTTCTGCTATCGTTATTGATGGATTACCATACGTAGGCGGTCAGTGTACAAGTTTATATCCTGAAAAACCCATCTACGATATCCCAGCACTGGTAGGGGCAACGGGGAGAACCACCATTGATAATTTAATAGAACAGTGCAAACCATTTAAGCCCACATATTTATTAGAAAACAAAGTGCATACGCTGATAAAAAATAGCGTTGGTAGCTTTACGTTAGTCACCGATAAAAATAACACCATTCACTGTAACTCTGTGGTTATCGCAACTGGAGCTGGCGCTTTTGAACCGGTAAAACTAAAGGTTAATGGCATTGAGCAATTCGAAGCAAAACAACTTTTTTATCATGTAAAAGACCCGGCAATGTTTAGCGACCAAGATTTAGTGATACTTGGAGGTGGCGACAGTGCCTTTGACTGGGTTGAAAACCTATTACCAATTGCAAATAGTATAGTATTAATTCATCGAAGCCTTAATTTTAGGGCAACCTCAGCAAGCATAAGTAAAATGCATGCAAACTGTGACGCGCTAAAAATGCAGTTTTTATGTGGGCAAGTGATAGACTTTAAAGAATCAAACCACAGATTAACCGCTATCGTTGTGCAATCTAAAGACGGCGTAAAACGCGTTGTATCGCTAGATTCCTTATTGGTCTTTTTTGGATTAAACCCTAAACCCGGTCCAGTAGAACAATGGGGATTAAAAATGCACAACCGCTCAATTGTAGTAGACACTGCAAACTTTGAAAGCTCAGTTGAGGGTATCTACGCCGTAGGTGATGTTAATTATTATCAAGGTAAACGTAAGCTCATACTTAGTGGGTTTCATGAAGCTGCACTAGCCGCTTTTTCAATAAAACAAACACTAAGTGGGGAACAACATGTTGCGACAATATACACAACGACTAATCAAAAAATTGTCGAGCGACTGAAATGACTACACCACTTACTTTGGCTTTTGAAAAGAAAAATACAGCCGTTGAATTACTGTATTAGATAACAAATTTACGGATTATTACTTATGCGATTAGCAAGAAATTTCCAATAACTCAATTAAGTTTTCTCTTTCTAAGCCAATCAAATCATTCAAGGTATACGACTTTAGGACGCCAACAAAAGCATTGGTCGCTTCATGAAGTATGTGTTGCAGTTTACAGGAAGACAAAATGACACACTGAGGGGAATTACAATCGATTACTGTCATTGAGTTTTCTAGCAACAGAACGACCTCACCAATATTAATTTCCTTAGGGTGTTTTTTTAACTCAAACCCTCCCCCCTTTCCTCTATAGGTGCTTATTAGCCCTTCTTTACCAAGTTGATGGACAATTTTGTTGATGATATTACGCGATATATCATACGTCTCACTAATTACAGTAATACTTGCTCTTTCCCCTTTAGGTAATAGAGCAAGATAAACTAATACTCGCAAACCGTAATCTGTATAACGGGTTAATTGCATTTAATATCCTGATTTTTTCTATGTCATTTGCTGCGAAATTTAACATACTTTTTAAATGTACCATAGTAAAGTGATACTCAGTTTAATTACTTGATTAAACTACATTTGAAAACTGAAACATTTTAAATTCCTCTAAACATTGATCACCTTTCACCTCAGCCTATTGCTGAGCGGACGACGTAGATTTACTCTTTAAGCACTAAAGACCTTACTAATGCCTTGTTCAGGCTAACACCTGACTATAATTATTAACATTTATCAAACGACTCTCATTTTCAGTGTCAACTAATTGTTATTTATGACAGTTCCCCTTATCACCGATTCACTTTGCGCTTTTGTCTCTGGCTATTTTTTCGACAATTCTTACCCTAAACTCAAAAAAGATACTTTTAAAATGTACCTTAAACGTTTAACATACATTTGAAATGCACTTTAAATATGGAAAAATTATGATGTCTATGCGGTGTTTGTCATTTTTTGGGTGGGAATTTAGCAATCTCACTAGATTTCTATCGAGCATTAAAAGTGACGGTGTTACGCCAGTACTACTCGCTGAGGTTGAATTATCATCAATGCGAGCTAAAACAAACAATCAGTTGTGCGTTAATTTTTCTTTAATGTTGAGGAGTTAACTCATGAGCTTTATAAAAAAAACATGGTGGGCTCTAGGTGTTATTTGTATAACCTCTTTTGCCATACTGCTGTATTTGGGTGGTGAGATATATCAAAAGGCACCACCTATCCCAGAAAAAGTCTTATCCGACAACGGCACGGTCATTTTTACTAAAAATGATATTGAACGTGGTCAGTTAGTTTGGCGTTCAATGGGTGGGCATCAAGTTGGTTCTATTTGGGGCCATGGTAGCCTGCTCGCTCCCGATTGGAATGCAGATTGGCTGCATCGCGAAGCTATCAATACTATGAATTATTTAGGTTTAGATCAATTTGGTTTAAGTTATGATAAATTGAGCACACCTGAACAATCTTATGTTGAGGGACAGCTAAAACAAAATATACGACTAAACCGCTTCGACGAATCAACCCGAACTTTATATGTTTCCGAACAAAGACACAAAGTAATTCTTGAACAGCAAGATTACTATCAGAAATTGTTTTCAGATCACCCAGATTTTGAAAAGCTTAGGGAGTCCTATGCGATTAAAAATAACCCAGTTAACACTGAAGAACATCGCAGACAATTAACTGCGTTTTTATTTTGGTCAACATGGGCTACTGTAACTAATCGACCGGATAAAGACATTAGCTACACCAGTAATTGGCCTCACGAACCACTTGTTGGCAACGTTCCTACCGGCAATGTATTGGGCTGGTCTCTTTTCTCTGTGGTATTTTTGATAGGAGGAATAGGCGCTTTAGTTTGGTATCACGCTTCACTTAAACATGAGCAACTACCTAAACCATCATTAAGTGATCCGCTGTTATCAATATCGTTAACCCCATCGCAACAAGCAGTTAAAAAATACTTTTTAACTGCCATGCTTTTATTCTTATTACAAATTATTCTAGGCGGTATCACCGCGCACTACGCAGTAGAAGGTCACCATTTTTATGGTTTTGAATTAGCCGAAATTCTACCATACTCAGTGACTCGAACTTGGCACACGCAACTCGCCGTATTTTGGATTGCTACCGCATGGCTAGGCACTGGGCTATTTATTGCTCCTGCGTTATCAGGACATGAACCAAAATATCAAAAATTTGGGGTAAACATTCTTTGGCTTGCTTTATTAATCTTGGTTGTTGGTTCAATGGTAGGCGAATGGGCGGCAGTTCAACAAGCATTCGATTTAGATTTAAGTTACTGGATAGGGCATCAAGGTTATGAATTTGTCGACTTAGGCAGGTTGTGGCAGATCGTTCTACTAACTGGTTTAACTATATGGTTAATTCTTGTAACCAGAGCAATCCTACCTGCGTTAAAACAAAATCACGATCACAAACCTGTCATCTACATTCTATTTCTTTCATCAATCGCCATAGGCCTGTTTTATGCTGCTGGGTTATTCATGGGTAAACATACCCACTTAGCGGTTGCAGAATACTGGCGCTGGTGGGTGGTACATTTATGGGTAGAGGGCTTTTTTGAAACCTTTGCTGCATCTGTTATTGCATTAATGTTTGTCCGTTTGGGCTTAATTAGAGCAGCGTCAGCAAATTCAGCAGTTTTATTTTCAACCGTTATTTTCCTGACGGGGGGAATTTTAGGCACACTTCATCATTTGTATTGGACAGGAACACCAACCTCGATTATTGCATGGGGTGCCAGTTTTTCAGCATTAGAAGTGGTTCCATTAGCACTTATTGGTTATGAGGCGTATGAAAGCTATAAACTATCAAAAGCCTCGGCATGGATGACAAAATATCGATGGGCAGTATTGTTTTTTGTCGCAACAGCATTTTGGAACTTAGTTGGAGCAGGAATGTTAGGTTTCCTCATCAATCCGCCAATATCGCTTTATTACATCCAAGGTTTAAATACTACAGCATTACATGCTCACACCGCTTTTATGGGGGTGTATGGCAATTTAGGTATCGGCTTAATGTTATTTTGTTTAAGAAGTTTAACGGCAAATCAATATTGGAGTGACAAATACCTAAAATTATCTTTTTGGTCACTAAATATTGGACTAGTGATGATGGCCGTTTTGTCTTTACTTCCCATAGGTATCATTCAAATGCTCGCATCTGTTGATGTTGGCTATTGGTACGCTAGATCCCCGGAAGTATTGCATTCTCCATTGGTTGAATCATTAGTATGGTGGCGAGTTCCAGGTGATATTGTGTTTGGCATTGGCGGACTTCTTCTCATTGTTTTTGGATTCAAAGCCATTTGTAAACTCAAAATATATTCTGAAGATGTTGATGAACCAATATCGACAAAACCACATCGTATTGCGGCTAAATAAAGCCAATATTTGATGACTTTTTAACTACTTTTACCAACAAAGGATACCAATATGTTTAATCTATTTAATTCGTCAAAGGATGAAAATAAGCCAGCAATAGATCAGGAAAGCTTACCGCCTAATGTCGAGCACCAAGTAGAAAACGACAACGAAGACAAGGGCAAACCTGTGCATGGAGAAGATGGTGCTTGCTGCGGCGGTTGTGGTGGCCAATAACTGAAAAATAAAATTTAATAACTTTTAAATTACGTGATAGTCAGCCGTCGGATCTTACCTACAGCTGACTACTGCTGATTAACATTATAAATTTTCTTCGGCAAATGATGCCAAGCGGCTTCGAACAACACCGTTAAGATTAACCGTTGTACTACCAGGAAAATCTTTAAAGCGCTCAACAATATAGGTTAAACCCGAAGTTAATGCGGTTAAGTAATTACTGTCAATTTGTGCCAAGTTACCAGAACACACCAGTTTAGTCCCCTCTCCACAGCGGGTGATGATGGTTTTTAACTGAGACGCTGTCAGGTTTTGACATTCATCGAGCAATACAAAGGCATTTTGAATACTTCGACCACGCATAAAGTTAACCGATTTAAACTGAATATTGGCTTTGTCCATGATGTAGTTCATGCTGCCATTCATATTTTCATCTTGTTTATGCAACACTTCTAAAGAGTCGGTAATCGCAGCTAACCACGGTGCCATTTTCTCTTCTTCAGTGCCAGGTAAAAAGCCAATAGATTCTGCAATTTCTGGGGTACTGCGCGTGACAATCACTTTGTCATACAGGCCACGTTCAACCACTAACTCAAGTGCAGAGGCAAGCGCCAGTAAGGTTTTACCGCAACCAGCAGGACCAGTTAAAATGACCAAATCTATCGTTGGATCAAGTAAGGCATCCATCGCCATACCTTGATAAATATTTTTAGGGTGAATGCCCCAAGCTTGTTTTGCCATTAAACGTTCACGGCTGATATCGGCTATCGCCAATCGAGAATCATCCCAACCAACAACTTTACCGGCAAAATGCTCACCTTCGTCTAATAAATATTCATTAATATAGGCGTTAGGTAAAACCCCTTTACTGATGTAATGAGTGGTATTGCGCCCTTCTGATTCACTTTCACAATCTTTAACTTGTTGCCAAAAATCGCCAGAGAATTTGTGATAACCTTTAGTTAAAAACTGAATATCATCAATAAGTTGGTCGGTCCTATAATCCTCAACATGTTTTAATCCAGCACCTTTGGCCTTTAAGCGCATGTTAATGTCTTTGGTCACTAACACCACTTTTTTATTCTTTTTCTCTGCTTGAATATGTAACGCTGTATTTATGATGCGGTTGTCGTTATCGTTAAATGATAGTTTGCCTGCCTTTTGTTCTAAGGTGTAATCATTAAAAATGGACAAAGTTCCAGTTTTTGAAGCATCTTCTCTTTTAGGTAATGGCACACCGGCAAGCACTTCTTCAGGAGTAGCATTAGCTAGCGCATCTTCTAACGCTCGAATAGCAACCCGAGCATCTCGACTAACATCTTTATGGCGATCTTTAATAGAGTCTAATTCTTCTAATACAGTCATCGGAACGATAACATCGTGTTCTTGGAAAGATAAAAAAGCGAAGGGTTCGTGAAGTAAGATGTTAGTATCTAAAATATAAATGGTTTTTTCTTCAGTCATATACACAAAATTCCTCAAAAATAGAAAATTCCTGTGTCAATCAAATTGGCAAGCCCTACCAATTAACGCCGTCAATTTAATCAACCAATACCGTTGAAGTTTGACCCTCCTCGCGTCACTTAATGAATGAAGCCATTCCACTTTGACAGTTTATTAAACCAGTTGCAAGCGGCTTTTTTGTTGTTCCTTATATTGACTATATGTGAAAAAAAACGATAACACCAAATAAAAAAAAAGCTCGGCAACAATATTTGTTACCGAGCTTTTAAACTAAATACTAGTTATTTTTTAATGCTTTAGTTTTGGTAACTAACACCAAAATAAACGGTACGATCTTGTGAGAAGTAATTGTTAGTCGTTTGATATTGTTCATTAAACGCGTTATTGATTTTTGCTTCAATTTTTAACTTATCACTTAATGGATAACTGGCGCCTAAGTTAATTAACTGGTAGCTATCTAGCGTAAGACGAGGCTTACCCCATGGATCATCATAGCGCTTACCCTTATACTGCCATTCAAAGTAAAGATCTGCATCGGCCACTTCTGTAGTAAACTTGTAGTTGGCTAGGTTTTTAGAGCGACGAGCCAATTGTCTATTTTTTGCAACATCTTCGGCATCAATATAACTAACATTTAACTGATGAGTACCGTGACTTGCTGGGTATTTTAAACCAAGCTCTGCACCTTGAATTTCAACTTCTTCAATGTTTGCAGGCGTTGCTAAACCGTCATCTCGTACAGCACCGTCCCACTTGATCAGATTATCAACATCCGTTTGATGCAAATTAAATGAAACAGCCACGTCACTGAACAGAGTTGTAAAGTTTATTTCAACTGTTTCTGATGTTTCAGACAATAGGTCCTGATTGCCAATTGAGCCCCATTTTTCAGGGTAATAAAGGTCGTTAAATGTTGGCGCTTTAAAACCTGTACCTGTTGATACCACAATGCGTGTATCTTCACTGAACTCGTAACCCACACTCGCATTATAAGTTGTTTCAGAATCCACGGTTTCTACGTCGTCATAACGAACAGCCAATTCATAAGTTAGTGCATCTTGGTTATAGACGGTATGGGCAAAATAACCAGAAACATCGCGCTGATTTTGGCTAAACGTATCACTACCTTTTAAACTCTCATCGTAAAAATCAGCGCCTAAGTTTAACTGCCAGTTAGTTGCAAGTTCAGTGTGGTTAACCACCGATAATTGGCTACGACGAGTATCAAATACACTGCCATTAGCCTTTTTGAAGCTATTACCATAGTTAATATTTGATGAACGACTTTGACTTAGCGAAACTTTTGTATTATTGGCTTTGCCGTTAACCGTCGTTGAATAGGCGGCGCCTATATTCCAAAGGTAATTACTTACGTCAGATTTATTTTGGTAGCTACTGTCGTATTCTGTTTCACCTTCTTCCACTTGCGCTAACCAAGTTAACGCCAGAGCATCACTCACTTGTTGCTGACCGTTAATGGCTAGTGACTCATATTTAAAACCATCGTTATCAGTTTCAGCATCATCTTTTACATCGAAACCGTTACTTTCTTCACGGTTAACACTTACGCTGGTAAAACCGTCACCATGATCAATGCCAATACCAGCACCTAATTTGTTATAACCTTCACTACCCACGGTGGCATTAACGAAGTGTTCACCGCCGTCAAGTTTACGGGTAAAAATTTGTACTACACCACCAATAGAGTCTGAACCCCATAGTGCTGCACGAGGCCCTTTAACAATTTCAATTCGCTCAATTAACTCAGGGGCGATTTCATTTAGATTGGTTGAACCCAAAGTGGCAGAGCCGACACGTACACCGTTAACAAGTACTAAAGTATGGTCAGAGTTAGCACCACGCATAAATACCGATGAGTTTTGACCGCGACCACCATTGGCCGCAATATCAATACCAGCGACAGTTGCTAAAACATCTAATACCGATTTAGCTTGAATTTTTTCAATATCAGCACGAGTAATAACCACCTGTGATACAAGTACGTCATCTGCATTTGTCGCTGTGCGGTTGGCTGTAATGGTAATTTGTTCATCAACCTCGGTAGATTGATTAGCAAAAACAGGTTGAGATAAAGAAAGTGCTGCCATTACAGCAGTAGTAATTAAATTGTGTTTCATATGCTCCTCGCTATCAACGCCCACCGCATTGATTAGACAGAATAAAAAGTTAAGGCCGGTCTCCGGGCTGTTGGCAAAGCCAATTTACCGTTGCGGGGGCAGCACTGGATTTTCACCAGTTTCCCTAAGTGTTTAGTCAAGCGTTTATCTGTCAGACATTCACTTGCTAAACTCCTTAACTCGAAAAAATGCTGGTTATAATCCAGCCTGTTTATAATGACGCTCTCTGATCTCGTCTATCTGCTGACACAGCAAAGTTAACTCGTTCAAAGCGCGTGAAGTCATCCGATGAAGTTGATTTTCATCCGGATGAATAAATGCGTTATTTTTTACCGCTGGAATATCTGACCACTGTTTCCAGTTAATTTCATCAGTAATAGATCTTGCACTAGAACGTGGCTGAATAATCAGCTGAGGATTTTTTAATACCACTTGTTCTAAATTTATTTGTGGATAATCTGTTTTACTTTGCACAAACGGGTTATTGGCGCGACAAATATTGATCAAGTGTTGTGGCCACGCATTGGCGGCAATGCTCGTTAATGGTCTTGGCCATAACTCATAAAATGCACTTACCCATGGTTTGTCTTGATACTGCTGTTTGATCTTATTCAGCTTTGCCAAATAGCCAATCGCTTGTTGTTCGGCTTGTTGCTCTAAACCCGTTAACTCACCAAAACGGCGAAACTCACCGGCAACATCTTCTGGGCTATGTGGATCAGAATAAACAATTCGAATGCCAAATTTTGCTAGGCGTTCTAGATCATCCGTTGGGTTACCTGTTTTCCACGCGATGATAAGGTCAGGATCTGCCGCTAAAATATCTTCAATGTTTAATCTGGCGTAATTACCAATTCTTGGGATGCTTTTTGCGGCCTCGGGGTAGTCAGAGTGATCTGTAGTACCAATGACCCTATCGCCCGCACCAATTTGGAACAGGTTTTCAACAATATGAGGCGCAAGAGCAATAATGCGTTTCGCCTCTTTTGTTTGTTGCTCGGCGTTAGCTTCAGGTGATACAAAGGCTAAAGTTAACAGCACTAAGCTGACGATGGTTTTCATTACCAATCAATCCCTTTTTGCACTTTAATGCCCGCTTCAAAAGCGTGTTTTATTGATTGAACTTCCGACACAGTATCGGCAATTTCTATCAAACGGCGATGTGCTGCGCGGCCAGTCACAACAACGTGCTGTCCTTCTGGACGATTAGCAATGGTTTCTAAAACATCGTCAATATCTAAATAGTTATACTTGAGCATATAGGTCAGCTCATCTAACAACACGGTATTGATGCTTTCATCGTTTAATAGCTTTTTCGCTTCTTGCCAAACAATTTCAGCTGCTGCCATATCAGTTTCTTTGTTTTGCGTTTCCCATGTAAAGCCTGTTTTCATCACGTAAAACGGTACGCCATGTTGCTCCAATAAGTTACGCTCACCACAGTCCCAAGTGCCTTTAATAAACTGACAAACTGCCGCTTTTAAGCCGTGCCCTACTGAACGAGTGACAACACCAAAACCTGCAGTAGATTTTCCCTTGCCGTTACCGGTGATCACTAACAACAACCCTTTATCATCTTTGGCTGCCGCGATACGAGCATCAACTTTTTCTTTGATCTTTTGTTGTCTTGCTTTGTGTTTATCTTGCTTGTCCTGATCGTTCATTACGCTCTCCAGTTAACTAGTGCTTGTTCTAATTTTTCTAAATCTAAATGTTGTTGACACGACTGTGCCAGTTTTTCGATCGCTTGTTCTTGTATCTCTGATAAATCTTGCTGCGCTTGCAATGAAACATTACACCACTTCGCCAACAATGAAATGGCATTATTCTGGTCGAACACGCCATGTAAATAACAACCCGCCACTTGCTGATCGTCACTAATAGCACCATCGATTTTGTCACTAAAGTGTAAAATCTGTTGAATAGTTGCCGTCAGTTGGCTTTTACCAACATGAATTTCATAACCTGCTACCGATACTCGTTCACCAGCCAGTTCAAGTATGGCTTGTTGATTGACTAAGGTTTTATCACCTGTTAATTCGGTTGTGATAGGTAGTAACCCTAAGCCTTCACTTTCACCGGGTTGCCCCTCCATGCCTGACGGATCCGCAATGAATTCGCCCAACATTTGATAACCACCACAAATGCCAAACACTTTACCTTGATAACGTAAATGACGATGTATTTGTTTATCCCAGCCTTGCTGCTTCAAAAAGGCTAAGTCTTGGCGAGTATTTTTACTGCCTGCCAGAATAATTAAATCAGCGGGCGGTAAATCTACTTGAGCCACTTCGGAAGAATAAACAAACTCTAAATCTATCTCAGGGTGAATACGTAGCGCATCAAAGTCATTGTGATTACTCATGCGTGGTGTCACCGGCACTATTACTTTGAGCTTAGTGTTTTCCTTTTGTTGATCTTGCACAACCGCATCTTCTGCTGCGATATGCAGACCATGAATGTAGGGTAAAACACCTAAGACCGGCTTACCGGTTTTTTGCTCTAACCAAGTTAGGCCAGATTCCAATAACTTAATATCGCCACGAAAACGGTTAATAACAAAGCCGACAACACGTTGCTGCTCTGACTCCGACAGTAATTCCAAGGTGCCAACTAAATGTGCAAATACGCCACCTTTGTCGATATCAGCAATAATAATCACGGGGCAATCCGCCTCTTCGGCAAACCCCATATTGGCAATATCATTAGCACGCAGGTTAATCTCCGCTGGGCTTCCAGCGCCTTCTACCACCACACGATCGTAGTTTGAGGTTAACAATTGATGTGACTCAAGCACCGCTTGCATCGCCACTTTTTTGTAATCATGGTAAAGCACAGCATCCATTCGATTAAGCATTTTACCGTGAATAATCACTTGTGCTTTTCTATCTGATTCAGGTTTAAGTAACACCGGATTAAAGTGTACCGATAGCGGCACTCGAGCAGCAATCGCTTGCACTGCTTGCGCTCGACCTATTTCTCCACCATCAGGTGTTACCGCGCTGTTTAACGCCATGTTTTGTGGCTTAAATGGCGCAACCTTTAAGCCCTTGTCGGCATAAATGCGACAAAGCGCAGCAACAAGCGTGCTTTTACCAGCATCACTGGTGGTGCCTTGCACCATAATAGTTTTATTCATCAGGCCACTTGCTCCGAAGCTGTCGAAAAGCCATCAAGAGGTTTAGCAATGTGTTTCACGCGCGTGTCATTTTCCTTAACCTCAATGGTTGTTAAGCTACCATTACCAATCGACAATTGGGTGTACCAAAGCGGGTTGCGAAAATCGACATTGAGCACATGCGCCAAAATCATGCGGATCACACCACCATGGCACACCACTAGGGTGTTTTGCTCAAGATGACGAGCTTGTTCAACTAATTGCTGCCATGCATGGCTAACACGATAAGAAAACCCGGTTAATAATTCTGCTTCTGGCAAGCTCTGTTGAACAGGATCTTGCCAAAATTTTTCCAACACTTGCCAGTGTTCAGGTTGTTGATGCAGGGCATCAAAAGGTACTCCGTCATACTGTCCAAAATTCATCTCTTTAATCGCATCTAATGCCTTAGGTGCTGCGAGTGACCTTGAACTAGCAATCAATTGAGCAAGTGACAAACAGCGAATAAGTGGTGAAGTCACCATGTGATCTATCGTAATGTTTTTGCGCTGGCAAAATGCGGTAAAGTCTTGATTAATTTTTTCATTGGTCGCCGGAGTTACGGGTACATCGGTATGACCATATAACGCCGCTTCACCATCAACTTTGCCATGTCGTAATAAATAAATATTGGCCACTATAAATTTCCTTTTAATGTCAATGGAATTCCCGCGGTCACCAAGGTGACTTGTTGCGCATTTGCCGCGATTTGCTGATTTAACCAACCCGCATGATCAACAAACAATCGGTTCAGTTCACCAAGAGGCACAATGCCTAATCCCACTTCATTGGCTACCACGACGATGGTCATTCGTTTGGCTTGCTCAGCAAGCCCTTGTGAAAGTGTTTTAACATGCCCGCTCAGTTGCTCACTTTTATCACTAAAGCTTGCAGTTTCCTCTAGCATTAACAAATGATTACTCAGCCATAAGGTTAAACAATCAAGTAACACAAAACTGTGATCACTGAGTGTGGTTAACTGCTCAATCACTTTTGTTGGTGTTTCAATTAACTGCCAGCCTTGAGATAGACGACCTTGTTGGTGTAAAGCGATACGCTGACGCATTTCGTCGTCAAATGCTTGCGCAGTGGCCAAATAATATAAACGACAGCCGTTGGCACTTTGTTGATGCTGTTCGATAAGCCAGTTTTCTGCAAAGCTCGATTTTCCGCTTCGCGCACCACCGGTAACTAAATGCAACATTAACCCAGGCCTCCAGCCATTGATAAAATGAATAACGCGATCAGAAGTTCAGCCATTTGCTGTGCACCACCTAAACAATCACCAGTAAAACCACCTAAGCGTGCCATTATCCAACGCTTAAATAACCAACGGAAAACGAGTAATACCAGCGCTAAATAAAACACAAAACTAATGCTCACAACGCCAGTTGGTGCAACAACTAATGGCATTAACGCGATGGCAAACAACCACCAACAATCCGAGCTAGATTGCTGTTGTGCTAAAGGTTTACTTTTACTCTCGCTGTCTTCAGTCACATACGGTGTATCAAAAATCAAACTGCCGGCAACAGCACGAGATAAGGCATGAGATAACAGCAAAGCAAAAACTAATAATTCAAGTTCTGCCAAATGAAAAAACAACACCAGCTTTAATGCTGTTGGCAGCACAATCGCCAATGCACCGTAAGTACCTAACCGACTGTCTTTCATAATCGTTAGGCGCTTTTCTACGGTGTAACCGCCACCGATACCATCAGCCATGTCAGCAAGACCATCTTCATGAAAAGCCCCGGTGATTAAAACGCTGACCACTAATAATAAAACGACCGTCACACTTAGCGGTAGAAAGCCACTCAACAAGTGGTAAGTTAACGCAAGTAACAGCGCTACCGTTAAACCCACTAATGAAAAATAACGGCTGGCTTTGTTTAAATCAGCTTCTTTAAAATCAGCAATATGGCCAACAGGTATGCGAGTGAAAAACTGCAATGCAAGGCGAAAATAGCGCCATTGTTGTTCAAACTGCTGATAAATTGGCGTTGCCATTACACCGTCACTCCAGCACTTTCAAAACTGGCCATGTGGTTATAAAAACTTGCTGCTGCGTTTAACAATGGCATGGCTAGTGCCGCCCCCGTACCTTCCCCAAGGCGTAAATCTAGTTGCAATAAAGGCTGGGCATTAAATGCTTTTAACATCGCTTGATGACCGTGTTCATCAGATTGATGCGCAAAGATTAAATAGTCTTTTACGGCGGGATTTATCTGATAAGCGGCCAATGCAGCAGCACTGACAATAAAACCATCAACTAAAACAGGGATATGCGCTTGTGCACAAGCTAAAATAGCGCCGGTAATTTGCACAATTTCAAAACCACCTACTTCACTAAGCAGTGTTAGCGCATTGTCAGTAGCACCCTGAGCAATCGCACGTTCAACACCTTGGCTGATTAACTGTGTTTTCAGTGCTAGTTGCTGCTCGCTAATACCCGTGCCTTTGCCCACTAGTTGCTCGACAGGTTGTTTTAATAATATCGACGCAATCGCGGTGGCCGAGCTGGTATTGGCGATTCCCATTTCACCAAACATCATCACCGTTGCACCTTGTGCTATTTTCTCTTGGACAATTGCCTTGCCCGCCAACAAACCTTGCTCAACTTGTGTCAGCGTCATCGCCGCTTGCTGGCTAAAATCTTGTGTCCCCGCACCTAACCTAGATTCAGTAAAGTTATCTGTTTGCACGGCTAATTCACTGGCAATAGGCAATAAGATGCCCGCATCAACAATATGTAATGGCAGCGAATTGCTCTGGCAAAAACAGTTAATTGCTGCGCCTCCATGGATAAAATTTAACACCATTTGTTGCGTCACTTCGCTTGGCGCAATACTGACACCTTGTTGTGCAATGCCATGATCGCCTGCAAAGACAATAACCTGAGGAGCTAACTGAATGTTTTGCCATTGTCCGGTGCGCTGCGCCTGAATATTAGCGAGCTGCCTTGCAAGTTGCTCCAACTGACCAAGCGCGCCTAGCGGCTTGGTTTTGCTGTCAATCTGCTGTTGAATTTGTTGCGAAAATTCACTGCCAAGTGGCGATACATCAAACATAGCTAGATTAAACATGGTTACATCCTACGCATTAAAAAGAGGAAAAAGACACTGCCAATCACAGAGGTGATCACGCCAATGGGGATTTCTTGTCCAGTGACTATGGTTCGAGCAACAACATCTACCCAAACCAAAAAGCAGCCACCAATCAGCCCAGCACTTAACAATAACTTTGCCGTGGTGATGCCAAAAAATGGTCGAACAATGTGCGGGATCATTAAGCCAACAAAGGCAATACCACCACAATAGGAAACAACCACCGCCGTCATCGCTGCACACACCACCAAAGCGACAAGTCGCACTTTATCGACATTAACGCCTAAGGTTCTTGCACTTTCATCGCTAAGTAACAGCGCATCTAATTGCCTTGAAAATACAAGTGCTAACACACAGCTAATCAGTACCACAGGTGCAACATAAGATAATGATTGATAATCGGCACGAGCCAATGAGCCCATCATCCAAAAAATCACACGGTTGGCTGCAAAGGCTTCACCAAAATACAAAATAAAACTACTGATGGCACTGAGTAGAAATGAAACCGCCACTCCAGCAAGCAAAAGATGTTCAATGCGTCGCCAATTATTGTGCATCAACACGGTAATTACGATAAAAACTGCAAAAAGTGCACCTAAAAATGCAGCGAATGGTAGCGAAAACGCTTGAAATTGTTCGGGTAACAAGCCGGATAACGTCGCACCTAAAGCAGCACCGGCAACAATACCAAAAAGATAAGGATCGGCGAGTGGGTTGCGCGTGACATTTTGCATTAAAGCACCTGCTGCCGCGAGCGCAAAACCAGCCAAAAAGCCCATCAAAACACGTGGCAGTCGCACATCTAACAATATGGTTTGATAAATTGAACGCTCACAGGTATTAGTCATACATTGCCAAATATTGGCAAAACCTAGCTCTGCTGCGCCAAAGCCCATCGCTAAGGTTAACGACATGACCACTAAGCCAAGTAGCACTAAAATACCGGGAACAAAAGGTAAGCGAGTATCCACTAACTAACTCCTCCAAAAGAAACACGTACTTTTTGTGTTAGTGGGTGGATATCTATCATGCATGGCAATTTAAACACTTGCTCTAATAGCGGTTGTTGCAGCACGTTTATTGGTGTATCAAAAGCTAATTGTTTGCCGTTAGCCATTAGCAATATCCGATCGCAGTACTGAGCTGCTAAATTGAGATCGTGAATGGTCATTAATACGGTAAAACCAAGCGCTTTAGATAAACTCAGAATTTGATGTTGGTAATAAACATCTAAGTGATTGGTTGGTTCGTCCATGATCAAAATTTCAGGGCGCTGCACTATGGCTCTAGCAATTAAACAACGCTGCTGTTCACCGCCTGACAAGGTGTTGAAATACTGGAACTGCTTGTCGAGCAGGTTCACTTTTTTTAATGCGCTTTCTATAATGGCGCGATCAGCATCGGTATTTAAATCGAAATGGGATTTATGTGGGATCAAACCCATTTTCACAATATCAATAACCGTTAGGTTAAATACCGAATCATAATGTTGACCAACAACAGCCACTTTCTGTGCCAGCTGTTTTCGTGAAAGTGCAACCAATTTCTCACCAGATATCAACACTTCGCCACTTTTAGCGACATGTTCGCCATACAAACATTTAAGCAATGACGTTTTTCCTGCGCCATTTGGCCCAACAATACCGACAGTTTCCCCCTTGTTTTGTGCAAAAGAGATCTGATCGATTATGGCTTTATTGTCAGCATGCCAGACTAATTGATGTGCTTGAAGATGAGGCGCCGTCATAATACTCAGGTAACTGTTATTTTATGCGGCTACAAAGAGGAGTTTGAGCCAATGCTCATTCACCAAGCTATGTTACCCGCATAGTTGTTCTTATACCAATTGGTATCACTTTCTACGGCAGGTCTCCTGACTCATAAGGGTCACCCAAATTTCACCTTCCCAGTTCCGTCCAGTGGTATTGAAATTCAGCCTTATTTACAGTTGCGGGAACAGTTGTGGATTTGCACCACATTCCCTTTTAAGTCTTAGTTACTGCATCTTAGCAATTAGACACCATAAAAATCGGCGGCAACTTTAGCACATTAAAATAGTTAACGCCATATTTTGGATGTTTAGACGTCTATAATCTCAAATTTAATACTCAACCCTAACACCCGCATAAAAACGGCGGCCATTTTGATAAACACCGACGGGAGCCAACTCATTGCGCTCATAGGTATAAATATGTTCGTTAGCTAAATTTATACCTTCAAAAACCAATGATGTATGGGCGTTGAGCTTAAACGATAAATTCACGTCCCATTGACCATAGTCATCGTTGATTTGTTCACCAATGCCTGTCGCCCATTCTGTGCGAAAGTTATAAGACAAACGTGAGCTTACCCAATCGTTTTCAAAATAACCGGTAACATTGAAGCTATGCTCTGAATTTCCAGGAATATCGATATCTTTACCCGTATTTAAGTCTTTACGTTCGCCCTGAACAAAAGTGTAATTGGCGATCAAACCAAAACCATAAAACAACTCTTGTTGTAAGTTCAATTCAACGCCATAAATGGTGCCACCACTACCATTCACAGGGCGGTTGATCACCATATCAATGTTTTCGTAGTTTTCAATTGAACGTTTGATATCAATAAATGACTTTACGTCTTTGTGGAAAGCGGCGATAGAAAATAAGGCAGCTTGATCAAAATACCATTCAAACCCTACATCAAAATTAGTCGCGCGAAATGGTTCAAGCTCAGGATTACCACCAGCGCCTTGCGCCTGTGTCACGTTATAATTGGTCGACGGCATTAAGTGATGATATTCAGGACGAGACATCACTTTTGAAGCAGAGGCTCGCATCACCAAATCTTCAGTTAAATCAATCGCTAAATTAACACTTGGCAATACATCGGTATAATTTTCGTTATGAGTAGACCATTGATATTCATCGTAAATATCTATTTCTGTTGTTTGCTGAAAAGCGCCAGAGTCTTGCTGAGTATGAACAACACGTAAACCAAAATTACCGCGATAATATTCGCCAGAAAAGTTTGCTTTTGCGTATCCCGCGTAACTTTGTTCGCTGATATCAAAACTGCTCGGTTTTTCTTCACCTTGGACAAAAGTTAAGGTGTTAAACGCCTTATTTAACGAGCGGATATCAACAAATGCATAATTTTTTAATGTGTTTTCAGAGCCAACACCTGATAAGTAATCTTTGGGAAACTTTCCTTGAAAATCAGCCAAAGTCCAAGATAAATCGCCAGCTAAACCGTTATAGTCACCATTTTTAGAACGATATCGAATAAAGTCTCTGACGTGCTTTTTATATTTAAGCCCCATTTTGATTGACTGGAAAAACGCCTGATCCCATTGATACTCAAAATCTGCCTGAGCAAAAAATTCTTTATCAGTGGAATCTTGAGCGTCTTTTCTTACCTCTGAAACCTGCCAATTTTCACCAGCCAGTGGGGATATTTGGTATTGGGTGTGAATGTCTTGGGGCGAGTTTAAATCAACGCTGAATTCAGAATTAGCAGACCATTGTGAGGTGAAATCTTTGCTGGTTCCACCAGATGCACGTGTGACACCTATTTGATATTGGTTGTGCCAATAATCGTTATCATGTTCAACATTTAAATGTATTAAGCTGGTTTTTATTTGCGAAGTACGCCAAATGGCTTCCATTGCAGTATTAAATGGAATACCCGTTTCGTTGTTTTCAGGTACTTGAGAATATTTGGCATAAGCTAAAGTGTTATCTTTAATTTGATAATCCAGTATCTTGCCACCTCGACCATATACGGAACTAGGCTGCCACAGAAAGTTTTGATTCGAATTATCGGCATCAAGCTCCGAGTACAAGGTATTGAGCTCTATATTCCAATCGACACTAGGCTGAAACTGCACTAACCACAACGCACTAGATAAAATTCGACGTTGGGTAAACGTTGCTGAACCACCACCACCTGGTGACCAAATATCAGTAAGATCTGCGTTGTCGTCGTCAGTTTGCTGCAATGCTCCTTGCTCATCGATATTGAAATTACGTTCCGCCCAGCCCCAAGACTCTAATCCATCTCGTCGTAAACTACGTTCATGGCGAGTAAGTGAAAACAACATGCCCAAATCTGCACTGTCGTTGATCCAGTTGTAAAATAGTGACACTTGCGGATCTGTTTCACCTGAAGTATCACTGTGTTGCAGCTGCGCTGTGCCAACAAACTTTTGATCTTGTGTTTCTAACGGCGAGTGCGTTTTAATGTTAATTGAACCACCAAGAGAGCCTTCATCATGATCTGCTTGCGGCGATTTATGCACTTCTAACGAGCTAACGATTTCTGAGGGTAATAAGGTGTAATTAAAGCCACGATTAGGCTGAGAAGATATCCACCAATCGGCAGACGCAATATTTTGCCCGTTAATGTAAGTCCGGTTTTGACTTGGTGCAGTGCCTCTAACACCAACCCTTTCGCCTTCACCTTGCACACGATTTAGCGACACACCAGTAATACGTTGCAACGACTCAGCAACATTTTTATCGGGAAACTTTCCTATTTCCTCAGCGGTAATCGCGTCAACAACCGAGTCACTGTAACGTTTAGTATTCATCGACTTAACTATGCTGCCGCGAATACCACGTATTTGAATTTTTTCTAAAGGACTTGCGTCAATAACGTCATTTTTGCTTTCTTGCTGTTTTTCTTGGCCAAACGCACTCATTGCCAAAAAATAAGTACTTAATGACATCAAACAACAAAGTCGCGTTGTTGTATTCATGTTTATATCTTCCAAATTTTTAGCTTTTCACAGGTATTGGTGCGTAGACAAAAAGTAATCAGCTAATTTGGTGTATTTTTATTCTAATTATACTTGTTGTAATTTTTACTTAATGTGTTGAATTAACGAATATTTATTTTAATTTATTTCTGTTAATTCAAACGACCACTATTTTAGATAACTTATTGAAAATCTATCTAGTTTTTCAATTGCACACTTGCCATTGCAAGCATAGAATAGAGGCTTAGCCATAATACGCTTTGTTGTTGTTTTTTACCATTGATAGTTAACATATTTTTATAATAATTTGATGCATTCAGGCCCCCTAGAAAAAATAAAAGTAAACGAAGTTGAAGTAGACTTTGTTGGCCTTAAACTTTTTATTAATCATCAATGGCATGACATTGAAGCACGCCAACTCGGCCTGCTAAAACTCCTGATTGAAAATCACGGTAAAGCAGTTTCTCGAAACGACATCATGAATAGCCTATGGCGAGATACCATAGTCAGTGATAACTCTGTTTCTCAAGCTATAACACAATTACGACGTTCGTTAGGTGATGATAAAGGCACACCGCGATTCATCAAAACGGTGCCCAGAGTCGGTTATCAACTAATCGCTGAACTTGAATATCCTGAGCTGTCTGAGCCAGAACTCAAGCAACGACGAAAAAGCAAAAAGCAATCAATTATTGTTGCCTTGTTAAGTTCGTTATCAGCAATCGCAGTAACCTTGTTTTTGGTACACATTAATCAACCCGAGCTCGCCGCACCAAGTTACCAGTATGAATCTAGACTCACTTCAACGCCCGGCCCAGAAAATTATATAAGATATTCTCCAGATGGTCGTTACTTAGCGTTTAGCCAAATAAGCGAAGATCGTCGACACATGGATCTTGCTGTGTACGACGCCGACACACAATCTGTGCACACCATTAAAAACACGGGTTACAGTGAAGAAGCGCCCGAGTGGTCACCGACCGGTGATTGGTTGGTATATTTTCGTCATGATCCATTTACTTGCGAAATTCGATTAATGACAGTGAAGAACCCTGTCGAAACTTGGCGCATCAGCCCCGATCGACACTTAGCTTTTTGTGAGCCTGGGTTTACCCGTGAAAAAATACACTGGTTGGATGATAACACCTTGTATTTTCAGGCTTGGAAAAATAGTCGGCCAACATTAAACAAACTGACATTAGACGTTTCATCAACGCCAAAAGTTAGCAAGGAAGAACAGTTAGAGCAGTTCTCTCCTATTTTGATGGACATTGATAAATCGTCGAATCAAGCCTTAATTGTTGAAAGAAAAAGTACCGTTAATCAACTTAAACTTGTCGATTTGAATAACTTAAATGAGCAAATCATTTCGGTCAGTGAAAAAGACTACTGGGGACTCAATTGGCATATTCCTGGGCAAAGCTTTTGGTTGGGCAATGAAAACTTAAAATTGATGTCGGTGAACGGTCAATCTGAAGTTGTTTACCAACCGCTCGGTTTTATCACTGACCTTGATCTAAACCCTGTCACTAAGCAGCTTGCCCACACAGAAGGGCTGATCAATGTCAATTTATATACGATGAATTTAGAGAAACATCAAGAATCAGATGAACCAGGAATACGCGTTTCTTCTGCTGCAAGAACCGATGTATTACCTACCCTCTCCAGCGACGGCACACAAACGGCGTTTATTTCTTATCAGCGGCGCGCAATAGATGGCTCACACCGCGCTGAAATTTGGCTAAAAAACAAATATAAAAAAGCAGCTACCCTACTTGCTAACTTACCTGAGCGCATTCAACCAAGGTATTTACTTTGGTCTCCAAACGGTGAAAATCTGTTACTTGGTGATAATAAGTTCAAGCTTTACCTGATTAATATTTTCAGTAAACATATGGTGCCAGTCATTTCTAATTACCAAGGAATTGATGGGGTTAATTGGTCAGAAGATGGCAAAAGCTTTACCTTCACCGCAAATCACTCAGACGAAGCCCAATTATGGCGATACAGCTTACAAACGGAAACCTCTGAATTATTGAGTAAATTACCGAATAAAAATGCTGAAAACTCTGAGATTACTTTAGACAATGTGAAAGTATTAAATCCGTCTTATCGCAACTACACGCAATCTTTAGCTGATTTTTTAGCAACCACAGTTCAAGAACTCTTACCTGTTGACAGTTTATTACCATCATTTGCTTTGTATCGACCTTTTATCTATCAAAATGGCATCTATTACGTGGTTAAACAGGGCCATGAATTAACCTTATATAACTACAGTTTTAGTGATCAACTCAACACTAAGATAGCCCTACTAGGCAACCATGAACAAGACGTGCATATTTTATTAAGCTTATCGGCATCAGACGATGGTAAAGAGGTGGTGTATTCTAAACTAGAAGAGTTGGAAACCGATATTTCAGTTCAGCGCCCAATCGCGCGAGAGGATTAATACCTGTTGAAGCTGAGGGTTGAATAAAACATAGTGCTACACCAAAAAAACTATAACTTATGTTGTTGTTGGTAGGCTTGAAGTTTTGCCAAATGCCATTCACGCTCTTTAGCATATTTTATCGCTTTATTAATTGCATCACTGGCTAGTGCTTTATCGCCACGTTTAATCGCCATTTTACTTTGACTAAACCACAGGTCTGGATGTTGTGCATCATGCTCAAGTGCCAGTGTTAAATAATTCACTGCTTGCACAAACTCTTCATTTTCAATTAACACGTCAATTAAATCGCGCTGTGCTCTAAAGTGACCTTGATTAGCCGCCATGGTTAACCAACGTTTTGCTTTGTCTTGGTCGTATTCAACAAAACGCTTATCAAGCAGCTCCCTACCTAAACGGTATTGAGCATAAACAAAGCCTGACTGTGCGGCATTTAAAATCCAATTTAGGCCTTTTTTGCGGTCAGTTTGTGTAAACTCCCCCCGCAGTAAATTAGTACCTAACCGATATTGTGAATTGGGATAACCATTAATCGCCGATTTCAATAACAAGTCAGAACTGGCAGTGTCTTGTTGCCAGTGATAACGCAACAATTTAGTTGCATTGTGCTCGTCAGCATTTAGCCAATTGGCAATATAATACTGTACTAGTGCATTGCCTTGTTCAGCGCTTTCAATAAGCTCACTGATTTTACGCTGATACTGTTTCTTTTGACTGGCAAAACTCGCCTTGTAACGTTTTCCTTTGAAAGTAGTAAAGTGATAGAGCAAAGAACGACTGGAGTAATTTTGTGCCACACCATCAACCCGATAAGGCTCATATCGCCAACGTCTTACAGCGTTATAAATTGCACGATTAAAGGTTTTATCGGGAAATGCATCAATAATATCAACATCTTTTACCGCTCCGCTGGCATCGACATCAAATTCTAACCAAACCCAGCCTTCTATACCTTTTTCATACGCAGATTGTGGATATTTGGCATCAACAGTATGTATACGCAGTGGTGGTTCAGTGTTTTTTTCAGTAAATTTTTCAGCGCTAAATATCGGCTGTAATGTTTGTTCAAATTGGCGAAAGCTAATTGATTTTTGTAATGCCTGATATGCCTGTTCAAGAGTCGAATGTTCAGTTTGAGCGGCAATTAACTGGGCTGCGTCTCTTGCTTCGTCTAATCCAAAGTCTGCTGCCAATCGAAACCAAGCATTAGCTTGTGCAAGATCTTGCTCAACACCTTGGCCATGCAGAAACATTACGCCAACATTAAAAATTGCGTCTTCGTTGCCAAGTTTGGCTAAGCGGGAGAATTCGGCAAATGCCTCACTGTAATTGCCATCGTTATAATCTAAGGTCGCAGATAACAAATCTGCCTTTGCTGGAAAACAAACAGTCAACAAAACAACAATGATAAGACGATAGAAGATGTTCATCATGCGCAGCTAATATACCGTTTGCGCCACCCGAACAAAATTTGCATGTTCCAAATTAGTTTTCCAATAATTCACAATAGCTTACTAGAGAGATTTTTATTTTTTAAATCATTCTACTGACTTTGTTTAATGATTGCTCGCAAAATTTAGCCTTTCGAAAAAAAAACACGAGCCCTAATCAATGTTTGATTAAAACCCGTGCCACCAAGGATGTGTGTAAGGGAAAGCCTTGTCCTCGGAAAAAAGATACCAACAACCGGGAATTGAAAGTTATTGATATTTGCTAGGGCCTTTCGACCCTAGCGTTAAGCGCTTACTTCATTAAAAATTAAAGCGAACACCTGCAACGTAACGACGTCCATCTGCATACAGGCCTGTCAGCGCATTTTTCACGCCTTCTTCTTGATAGCTAAATGTTTTTTCGTTCGTTAAGTTAACACCTTCTAACACTAAGGCTAGGTTTTCATTGATGTTATAGGTTAAGTTGGCATCAACTTGACCATAATCATCGACGTAACCAGGCCAGCCGCGACCAGTGTCGTAACCCGTACGGAAGTTATAAGAAATTCGACCACTAATGACGTCATTCTCATAGTACGCACTCAAGTTAATCGTGTGATCTGAGTTACCAGGAATGGTGACATCATTGCCATCAGCATCCTTTGCTTCGCCATCTACATAGGTGTAGTTAGCTGAAACACCAAATCCTTCATAGATTTCTTGCTGATAGCCAAGCTCTAGACCCTGAATAGTACCGCCTTTACCATTAACTGGGCGGTTAATTAAGATCTCAACACCTTCGTGCACTTCTAAGCCTGCTTTTGCATCAATAAACGACTGTACGTCTTTATGGAAAAACGCCGCTGAGAAAATGCCAGCTTCACTGAAGTACCACTCAATGCCTAAATCAAATTGTGTTGCACGATATGGGTCAATGTTTGGATTACCACCTGAACCGGTTTGGGTTTCTTTGTTGTATGAAGTTGATGACGTCATATCTGCATAGTCTGGACGCGACATAACACGTGCTGCTGAAAAACGAAGCACAACATCGTCAGATAAATCAACCGCCAAGTTTAGACTTGGTAAAATATCAAAGTAGTCGCTGTCTTGTGTTGACCAAACTTCTGCACCTGTTTCACCTACATATGCCGATGAACTTTGATCAGTTTGTACAATACGAACACCTAAATTACCGCGCAGACCATCTGCCTCAATATCAGCTTTGATATAACCAGCTAAGATTTTCTCTTCAATTTCAAATGTACTTGCTTTTAGTACACGGTAATCCCAACCCAATGCATCACCTTCGCGACGAATTTTATCTGAATCAGTAATGGCATAATCACGGAGTGTACCGCTTGAACCTTGATCTGATAAAAAGTCAGACGGCATATCAAGTGAGTAGTCAGCTAAACTCCAACCCAAATCTGTTTTAGCATCAGTTGTGTGTTTTGTGTTGAAACGTGTATGGTCACGGTACTTCACCCCCATTTTGATGGCACTAAAAATGGCAACATCAATTTCGCGTTCAAAATCGAACTGTACGTAATGTTCGTCATCTTTAGCATCGTTAGAGTCATAACGTAGGAAGTCTAAGTTCCATAACGTGCCATCTGCTGGATCTTTTTCATACCAAGTTTTCATGTCTTCAACACTTGAGGCATCGTATCCATGAACTGAGTTTCCGCCCCAACCTACACTACGATCTTGCTGTGAGCCACCAGTGCCCTCTGTATAACCAAAATGCATGCTTGATTGCCAAACATCACCTTGGTGATCCACTTTTAAGTCATAAGATTTTGTTTTTAGTTCTGAGTTACGAACTTTGGTTTCATCTAAGATGTTGTTACCGTCTGCAGACTCACCTAAGGTACCTGCGATTAACATCTTGCCAACTTTTTTATGGTCAATAATGGTTACATCTGTGTACTGTGAACCGCCGTATTCAGGAAGCCACAAAAAGTTTTGGTTTTCATTATCCATTTCCATGGTGGAATCTAGCGCATTAAACACCACGTCAATCGTATCACTTGGACGATATTGCAAGGTTAAATTTGCACCGGTACGAACACGTTCTTGGCTAAACATGGCAGAGCCACCGCCACCTGAGCTATATACGTTTTCATGCACAGTACCATCGGCCATGGTGATATCGCGATGTGCCCAACTCCACGACTCAATACCATCACGACGTAAGCTACGCTCTTGGCGAACAACTGACACCATAGCACCAAAAGTTTCGTCTTCGTTTTTCCAGCTATACATACCTGAAACAACAGGATCTGTTTCGCCTGATACGTCAGAATGCTGAGCTAATACAGAGCCAGCAATTTTGCCTGCTTCCATATCAAGTGGCTGGCGTGTTCTAACAATAACCGTACCACCGATAGAACCCTCATCGATATCAGCTTCCGGTGATTTGTAAACCTCTAAACCTGAAACTATTTCAGATGGCAGCATAGTGTAGTTAAAACCACGGTTTGCCGCAGAGTTAGTCCACCAGTCTGCAGAGCCAACTGCCTGGCCGTTTAGTAAGGTTCTGTTTTGGCTCTCTGTGGTACCACGAATACTAACACGCTCACCTTCACCGAAGTTACGAGTGATAGAAACCCCCGTAATACGCTGTAAAGACTCTGCTACGTTTTGGTCAGGAAATTTACCAATATCTTCAGCGGTTACCGCATCAACAATAGAATTTGAGAATCTCTTAGTATTTAGAGACTTAACAACACTTCCGCGAATACCACGAACTTGAATCGTTTCCACTTCTTCTGTAGATGCTTTTTTAGTTTCTTCAGCAACAGCTGCTTGTGTAAATGATAAAGCACTTGCAACCAGTACAGATTGAACTGCCCAATTGACTTTATTTAATTTAAACTTTTGCATTTTCATGCTCCGACACGCTTTTAGTTTTTATAGTTGACGCCGATCTCTAAAAGAGACTTTTGCCTACGTTCCCTTAACACTGTGCAGATAAACTAGCTCGATAACCTAGGTGAAAATTTTACGTTTTCAACTCTGACGTGTTACCGATACTGCTCAATCACTAGCCACTCACTATCTAACACTGGCATTTATCTAATTGCAGTCAGCTTGAAGAGTCTTGAATCGGTATGAAAAGTTGTGAATTTGAAATTAATATTTTTTAACCATTGTTTTATATAGACTTTATTATTTTACATTTTTATCAAAGTTAACCGAGAAAAACTGGTTGATGAGTGACGGATTCACAAATAAAACCTTAGATTAAAAGTTATGATGCACATCACCTGTTCATAAAACAAACTAAACACTGAATTTTTACAGGCAAAAAATATTATTTACTCCGATCGAAATGATGAAATTAAGATCTCATTTAAAATCATTTTTTGGATTTAGTGATAGATAAAAATCACGGAATTGAAATTAGAATAAATGAAAAACAAAAATGAATATTTATTCAGAAAATACTAAACAGCCAAGCATTAACTTTAAATGCCAAGTAACACAAATAATGTAAATAATATTGAGATAGGTTACAGTTTCTTTGTTGGCTCGGAGGATATTTTGCCGCTTTTAATTAACTTTATTGTATTTAGTGCCCTTATTTATCCTTTTAATAAATTTATTACTTGGTTGTGTTCTGGACTCACAACAGATAAACATAATTTGTATAAGAAATAGTGCTAAATCAAAGAAAACAATAAGTAGCAGTTTCTTATATTTCTAGGTCGATATTTTTGCCTGAATTCAAGGCATTTTGCAGCAGGAATAGCTAGCTATTTCGCTTCAAAATAACGCAGAAGTCAGTAAAAATAGCAGTCAAGAACTTAGCAGCACTTATAGTTGTTGGCTTTATTCACTGCATACGTTACTTTAATCGAATAATGTATGCTTTTATCGTGCAATATACATTCATGGAGGAATCGTTATGTATAGAAAGTCATTAATCTATTGTATTTGTATCTTTGGCATCATAGCAACTGGCTTTATATCAGCGCCCTTTTTTAAATCGCTAACTCCAAGCGAAGCAGCGCTAACTAAATATCCACATTTTAATATTTCAGATTTGCAACTAAACCAAACCGTTGAATTTAAAACCCCTTTCACCAGTATTTTTGTCACAAAAACAGCTAAAGAAGCATCATCACTTGTAGTGCACTACATTCCCAAACGAGATGGCTATTATCTTCTTCCGGAGTTTGACTGGTCAAAACCCATTGCAGAATGCACGTCATTTAAGTTTAAAGAGGTATATCAATGTGTGGAGATAGAAAACACTGAGCATTGTGAAGAAAATTATCAATGCATAATGAAATGGGATAAAAATGGCAAGTATATTGGCGACCCAATAGTCAAGAACAAACCTGTTTCTGATTTAAAGTCTCCTAGATATCAAATCAAAGGCGATGATTTAATATTGTTACAAATGTAGGTACCCGCAGAAAATCTAGAAACAACATAAATGAGTGTTCTATACCAAATTAGCGGGTACTATTAACCCTAATACTTGGGTATTCTCGGTGTAGTTAAATGCTCTTGAGCAACATATCAAGGCAAGTTAGGCTTCAATATGTAGCGATTTGTCATAATATTTATTGCAGTCAGTTTATGGAGATTCTAATGAAGACAATTGGCATGCTGGGTGGAATGAGCTGGGAGTCAACAGTTAGCTATTACAAAGCAATAAATGAATCAGTCAAAAATCGCTTAGGTAGCTTGCACTCAGCTAAAATATGTATGTATAGCGTAGACTTTGATGAAATTGAAAAGCTGCAACATCAAGGAAAATGGACTGAAACTGCAGAAATTTTATCAAAAGCAGCACAAAATATAGAAGCGGGTGGCGCAGATTTTCTACTGATATGCACCAACACTATGCATAAGGTTGCTGCACAAATTGAATCATCTATTTCAATTCCCATTCTTCATATTGCAGATGCTACTGCCAAAACGCTGGTATTGGACAATATCAAAAAAGTTGGCTTGCTTGGCACCCGTTTCACAATGGAACAAGATTTTTATAAACAACGAATTATCGACAAATTTGCTATAGATGTTGTTGTACCAAGTGCCGATGAGCAAACCATTATTCACGACATTATTTATAAAGAGTTGTGTTTGGGTAAGATTAAAGGAAGCTCGAGACAAGAGTATTTAAAGGTTATTAACAATTTACATTCTCAGGGAGCTCAAGCGATTATCTTAGGTTGTACCGAAATCGCCTTATTGGTAAAACAATCGGATACTGATATTCGTTTGTACGACACTACAGCAATCCACGCTGAGGCTGCTGTAAAACTAGCGTTAAGCCAGTAATTTCAAATCACACTCAATAACAAAGGTTATAGATCCGTTGATCAGAACCCTATAATAAAAACCCCGTAAAATAACGGGGTTTTAACATTAAAAACTTCAATGAATTAGTCAATTAAATCCAAAAGCTCAAGTCTTTCTTTTGCGAGCAAATATCTTGCTCGAACGTCATCAATTTGCTGTTGAGTTAATGCCTTACCCAAAGTGCGGAGCCCACCATTCGCATCATTGTGATGAAGACCAAAAGCAAACTTCAGATATTCTAATAGCAAAGGTTGAGCATCTAGATATGAAATGGAGTTCATCGCCTGAGATATTTTATTTGCCTCTGCCCATTCGCCATTATTAACGTACTCTTGCATGGTTACACTAGCTTTTGGAAAGATACAACCAACACCAGTAATGCCGCCGCATGCACCAGCGAGCCCTGCATGTACAGTTACTGTATCAACACCGGCCAAAATTTTTGTCTCTTTATTCTCTAACACTAGTGTCTCAATAACTGAAACATCGGTTGTCGATATTTTAAGCGCAGTGACTTCAGGCAAGGCTGCAAGCTTTTTAAGTAGGTCAGTTGAGAGCGCATGGTACCCTGCTGCATCAGGGTTGTTATAAGGCATGATGGTGATGCCTGCCTCTTTTGCCGCGGCTGCAGATTGCGCATAGTACGCATACATTTCTTCATCAGTTGGTGTTTCTTTCGTTTTTGGTGGCATCACCATGACAGTATTCACACCAACCGTCGCTAAATCTTTAACTATTACGGCAAGCTCTTCTTTAGTTTCTGCTGCAGCGCCGCTAATTAATGGCACGTTAAACTCTTTAGCAACTTCGGCAAGGGCTTTAAGTAGAGAAAGACGTTGTTCAGTGCTTAGGTAGCTATTTTCACCTAGCGTACCAGAGCCAACGAGCCCTCCCATTCTTGTGCCACCTTTCCCTTGAACTTTTAAAATATCTGCGGCGTATTTTTGTGTGGCTGTAAAATCAATTTCTAACGAACCCGACGCTGACTCTTTTAACCATGTAAATACCGCTGGCATAACCGTATTTCGCCAATCTGTGCTATTTGTTTTCATCTTAATTTCTCTAATTACCAAACAAAATTGTATACATTATACCACTAGATTTATATTAGTTAAATCACCTTTAGTAATTCCTGCGCTTTAAAGGGTTTTGAATGAGTTCCCTTAAGCCTGTTTTTTAAATGTTATCAGTAACTCTGAAGTTACAACTTCGGGGAGAGTAAAAGATTATGCAATGCTTTTGTCATAGTGAGCTCAATACTATATGCTCCGCTATTTTATTTATCTAAATAGAATTACATCATTTGCAATTTGATGCTAAATCAATAAAGGAATAACAGGTTGAGAGCAGCGCTTAGAAAAAAGATCATCGAAGTATGTGAGCAGAAAATTGAGAAAAAAGGACAAGATGTCGGCCTTTCCTTTTATGCATTTTTTAAGAATAAGAATGACCAGCCAGAAGTGCTGATGGAGGCTGCACGTTGGTGGATTGAAACTCATCAATTAGACCATTTTGAAAAAGCGAGAAAAATTAAAGCCATGGTAGAGTCGGGTGATTAACCTTTATTGAGTTAACTACAATTTCGCCTGTCACTTTTCGTTATCTAGCTTCAATAAACCTGACTGTTGCTTTGTGCCATATTAAGTCAATCGACTAAAGCTGTATTTGGTGAAATTAAATATGTCAGCAAACGTTCAATTGCTCATTATTGGCCACAAATAAGTTACAGGCTTGGCTAAATTTGTATTTTCGGATAACAGGAAGGAATGTGAAGCGACTAATCTATACGAGCGGAAAATTTTTATCATCCACGTCAAACCGAATAGACTAGAACTTTGTCAGCTATTTGAAAGTTAGTGCTCCCCATGACTCAACATCAAACAGATTAAAGCCTTCTTTCGTGAATTTAAGCGATGTTTGCTAAATTTGTAGTTTAACTTTGGTTTAACTTTTGCTTATGATGTTATACCAAGCCCAAAAAGTTGACACTATGAAATCGAATCCCATTGATGTTATTACCCCTGCCTTTTACAAAGAGTTTGAGTGTGCAGCGGACCAATGCCCAGATCATTGCTGTCATAGCTGGTCAGTTGATGTCGATAAAAAAACATTTAAAAACTTAAAAAAAAGTAACGTTATCGTCATTAAAAATCTAGCCAACGAACATCTTAAATTAACTCGAAAGTCTCTTGAGAACTGGGGGAGTATACAAATGCTTTCCGACGGCAATTGCCCCTTTTTAGACGAGAGCAAATTATGTCAGATTCACAAACATAGTGGTCATCAAGCGCTATCAAACATTTGCAAGAGTTATCCTAGAGCCTTATTTTGGTTTGGGGATCATGTGGAAGCAAGCTTAAGTCTGTCGTGTCCTAGTGCCGCAAAAAATATCTTATTTAATAACTCAGCCATGATGTTCGAAGCGGTACAACAGCCTGAACATAAAATTAGTAATGATATTTTGGGCGGCTATTTACATAATGCTCTACCTGCTTGGATGCCGATTTTACGAGATTCTTGTTTTAATATATTACTGTTCGACGCTATTTCTATAGAAGAACGTTTGTTTTCGATCGGTATGTTGTTGAAACAATCTGAGCAGCACCTTGAAACGCCTGCTCGTTTAGAACAGTTAATAAGTACTGTAGAAGAAATGATTACTGATGGTTCACTCAGTAAAATGTATCTCGACCTACCAAACAATGACGAATTAAAATGGCGTGTTTTTATTCATCAAGATAAAAAGCTTGAGCAAGAAACCGCGATGTTTGGCGATACAATAGAGAACTTAACGTTATCAACCTCTGGCCAGCGTTTTGATGTTTGCAGGCAAGCGGTTATTGAACAATTTAACCAACGAATGAAGGCAGAGAAAGAGAATTCGGCGCAAAACCAAATATTTGCCAACATGCTAAAAGAAGCAAAGCCAATTTTAGATGATTATTTTAGTAACAAACCGCAAGTTCTAACTAATTATTTATTGTATTACTTTTATCATAATCAATTTTTATATAGTTCAGGAAAAACACCGTTTCAATTTTTCCGAATACTCTGTGTTGACTTGTTTAATTTAAAAGCCTATCTGAGTGCAATGGCTTTAAAAGATAATCGTTTAACTGATGATTCAGTGTTACTGCTATTTCAATCGTATGCTCGTCGTCGGCAACACGAAGCAAATTTTATTGAAAATATGGAACACCAGCTGGAAACAACTGGTACTCAAAGTGCGGGTGCCATTTTTGGATTGTTAAAGTGACAATAAAAGCTTGATATATGCTCAACTAGGTTAGCTAAGATAACTGAGTGTCATTCTCAGTTATCTCTAGAATTTAACCCGTTGCAGGATAAATCATACTATTAGCATTACGTTATAACTGCTTTAATACCTTATCTAAGCCTTTTTTAGACTCCGCCACTGCCTGCAATGGTGTCAAACCATTGGGGTATTCTTCTTGTTCTACCACCAACCATAATGTACCACCTACAGCAATATTGGCTTTGGTTAAATTCAACCAATCGATGGTATCTTTGCCAATAATCGGTAGTTTACCTTCAGTGCCCTCTGGAAGTCTCACTTTATAGTGAGTTGTTAATGTTCTACCTGGGTAGCGCTTTACGTACTCTATTGGGTCTTTGCCGGCATAAGTTGTCCAACCTACATCTTGCTGCAAAACAACATCTGACGTAGTATTTTTTGCAATATAATCCCAATAGGTTGTTCCTTGAAAGTCGTTAAACTCTTGGTCATGGTTGTGAAAACCAATGCGCATATGATGTGGCTTTAACTTTTTAGCCAGTTTGTTTAACTCAGCCACTACCTCTTTCACGCCCTCTGGGTGCCATGCTCTTTCATCCCATGGCACAATTAACATTGTGGTACCAATGGCTTTATAAAAAGCGACAGTTGCGTCGAATTTCTCTTCTGACAGTTGGTCAAAGCCCATATGCGCACCGCTCACTTCAAGATCAAGCGAATTTAAGTAGCTTTTAAGTTGCTCAGGTTGCGTTTTAAAAGGTCCAAATTCCCCCGCAAATTCAACACCTTCAAACCCCATTTGCGCAAGCTGCGCCAACGTCGGTTTAAAGTCATCTTTTACGTCATTCTTAACAGACCAAAGTTGCACACTGATTTTTGGCAATATAGCTTTATCACTTTTGTCTGCATATGCATTGGCACTTAATAGCGTTATGCAGCCTAACAATGGCATAAGTAATTTTTTCATTATCTTTCCTAATTGAATTCGGTAAATAGTTATATTCTGCCAGCTTTCATTTCTTTAACGGCATAATCGACTGCTCTAGCCGTCAAGGCCATAAAGGTCAGTGACGGGTTAACAACCGCGGATGAACAGAAGCTTGAACCATCGGTAACAAATAAATTGGCGATGTCATGACTTTGGTTAAATTGATTTAACACAGAGTCTTTGGCGTTGTGCCCCATGCGTGCCGTACCTACTTCATGAATCGCAAGACCTGGAGGCCCGCCTTCAATGGAGTTGTAACTGCTAACATTTTCTAAACCCGCCTTAATCAACATATCTTTTGCCGTAGCCTCTGCATCAGCCATCATTGCCTTTTCATTATCAGACCATTGGCAATTGATGTGTAGTTGTGGGATGCCCCACTTATCTTTTTTCGTCGGATGTAAGCTGACCTGATTTTCATAACGAGGCAACATCTCACCTTGTGCTTGCAGGTTAAAAAACCACGTACCAGCTTGCGTTAGCTGATGTTTAAAGTCAGCACCTATGCCCTTGCCACGAGACATTTGCTGCCAGTTTGCTCGGCCAGAACCACCGGCCAATGCGTAGCCTCGCTGATATCCTTTTTTGTATCGCTTAGGCTCAAACTGAAAGTTAGGAATGTAAATACCCGTTGGACGTCTGCCTGAATAAAATTCATCTTCAAAGCCTTTAACAAAACCAAATGCTCCAGCATTGTAGTTATGATCCATTAAATAATGGCCTAACACGCCCGAGCTATTTGCCAAGCCATTTGGGAAACTTTTTGAGGTGGAATTTAGCAAGATCTGCGTTGAACCTAGGGTAGAAGCACACAAAAATACCATTTTTGCGTAGTACTCTCGTGGTTTAAGGGTTTCATTGTCGATAACACGAACCCCTGTAACACGTTTGCTGCTCTCATCGTAAATTAAACTATGCACAACACTGTTAGCTGCTATGTGCAAATTACCCGTTTTAGCCGCTGCGGGTAACGTAGAACTTTGAGTAGAAAAATAAGCGCCAAAAGAGCAACCTTTTTGACACTCATTTCGTGCCTGACACGTTACGCGCCCTTGTGATAAATGAAGTTCCGTTGCCTTTGATAAGTGTGCGGTTCGCCCCATTACCATAGGTCTATCAGGAAAAAGTTCAGCAAACTTTTTCTGAATACTTAATTCTGGTTTAGTAAAATCAAACGGTGGTAAAAACTCACTGTCAGGTAGTTGGTCCAAACCATCGTAGTTACCTGAAATACCTGCATGTTTTTCCACATGAGAATACCATGGCGCAATATCTTTGTAGCGAATCGGCCAGTCATTACCATGACCATCAAGTTTATTGGCTTCAAAGTCATAATTGCTAAAACGATACGACTGACGATGCCACAATAATGATTTACCACCTAATTGATTAGCGCGGATCCAGCTAAATTTAGTCCCTTCTTCTGTTGAATAAGGTAAGTCTTTATCATTCCCAAAAAAGTGTTTAGTACCATCATGAAATGCATAGCATTGCTGTTGAATTTTATACTGTTCTTCTAACAGTAAATTATCTACTTTCATGCGATTTGGGTATTGCCAAACGCCCTTTCCTTCCGTGTGATAATCTTTTTGATGTTCAACGACACGCCCACGTTCTAGCATTAACGTTTTTAAGCCGCGTTCACACAACTCTTTTGCTGCCCAACCGCCACTAACACCTGAGCCAACGACTAGTGCATCATAAACTTCATTTGACTCTTCAATATATAAATCAGCTTGTTTGTTCATTACATTCACCCTTAATAGTAAGCCAAAGAGCCATAAGACTTACCAACCGATGCATAAGGAATCGAGCCCTTAAATCCACCTGGCACCGCTTGATATGCAAGTACCTGAGTTGCACCAATTTCAGTAGTGAAATAGCCATAAACAATTAACGACTTCAAAAGTGAAAATGCAGCACCATCTTGCTCATCAAAGCCCGCTTGTTGTGCTTCTATTTGTTGCAGCAATAGTATTTGCTGTTTTGCGGTCAGTTCAACATAGCTTTTTTGCCAATGTGACATTGCCATTTGCTTTATTTTTTCAACGATTGCAATAGCTTGTTGCTGTTGTTCTTTACTAAAACAAACACTCAATTGATGGTCGATAAAACCATGTACGCCAAGTTGGGCGGCACTTGGTGTATCTGTTTGTGGCAATACTTGTGCACAAATATCATGTAAACATTGCATCTGTTTTTCAGTAAACAGTGTTAATGCCTGATTGGTACTGTCACTTTCAGCTTGATAGCTTAGTGCACTGGCTAAAGCTTGACCTGACATTAACTGTGCGCTTACACCAGCTCCCATCAGCACGGCTAAGCCTTGCATAAACTGCCGTTTATTCACGGCAGTATCTAATATATGTTTTTTCATCTTCCCCCCAGAAAATCCCGTTTATGTTGGCTGCTGGTGTTTGTTCTTCATATACCAAGTAAGCACAGCAAAGGTGACAATTAACACCACTGGGAACAAGGCTAGATTTGCTAACGCAGCTTGACCAGCAGCTAACTCGGCCATTTGTGGATCTGAATTGGCCAATAGTGCTTGTTGGCGTGCATCATCAATCCACTGGCCAATAATAGGGTTCCACATACTCACAGCAAACATACCTACTCCACCCATAATAGACATTCCTAAAGCCCCTGTTTGCGGGATATTTTCTGCAACAAAACCTATCATGGTGGGCCAGAAATAAGTGACACCAATGGCGAAGATCAGTGCCGATACATAAACCATTGGCCCTGTTGCCATACTCATGGAGAAAATACCCAAAGCGGTAAATATCGCTGAGGCAAATAACACCCCGGAAGGATTAAGCCTGTGCACTAAAGGTCCAGCAAAATAACGCCCCACAGCCATAACGCCAGTGATCATTGCCATGATCAACATAGGTGAAGCACCCGAAGCTCCTAAAATACGCTCAATCCATTGTTGTGTGCCTAATTCACTTGTCGCCGTTAAGGTCATACAAAACGCCATGAATAAAAATAACGGTGAAAGTAAACCACGAATGTTTTTACTGGTGGAGGTTTCAATATTGTCGGTTTCAGGGAACTGTTGAGATAAAATCAGGTAGCCGTAGACAATAGTTGGCAATAACATGATCGCAATTTGTAATTGCCACCCCATCGACATATCTGTCATAAATTTAGATAACAATGCGCCAATAACAATGCCGCCAGGGAACCAAACGTGGAAACGGTTAAGCATAGTCGTTTGGTTTTTATGATACATGTCAGCAATCAATGGATTACAACCAGCTTCTACCGCACCATTGGCAAAGCCAATACAAAAAGTAGAAATTAACAAGCTCCAGAAACCACCGGCCTGAATCGTTAGTATTAAGCCAACGATATGCCCGACCAATGCAATGATGATCAGTTTTTTAGCGCCTAAGTAGTTATACAGTAGACCACCTAACATGGTTGCAACTGGAAAACCCAAAAACGCCATAGCATTGATCCAGCCTAATTGAGTATCTGATAATGCAAAATCTTGGCTCAATTGACTTAATATTCCCGCTCTGATGGCAAAGGTCATCGCCGTAACGGTTAGTGCTAAGCAACTCGCAATAAAGAGTTTATTTTTATTAATTGTTGTCATTTATTACTCCTATAACCCTAAAATTTGGCGATTTAATGCATCATCTTTACCACTGGATGCAAAATCGTCAAACGCATGTTCTGGTGTTCTAATTAAGTGGCTAGCAATAAATGGAGCCCCCTCTCTTGCGCCATCTTCAGGGTGTTTCAAACAACATTCCCATTCAAGCACTGCCCAACCTTGATAGCCATACTGGGTTAATTTGCTAAAGATTTGTTTAAAATCGATTTGCCCATCACCAAGCGAGCGAAAACGGCCTGGTCTATTTTGCCAGTCTTGATAACCCCCATAGACACCACTTCTACCATTGGCACGAAACTCAGCATCTTTCACGTGAAATGCTTTAATGCGCTCATGATAAATATCAATAAAAGCCAAATAATCAAGCTGTTGTAATACAAAGTGACTTGGGTCATATAAGATATTGGCACGGCTATGATGATTTGTCGCGTCTAAAAAGCGTTCAAACGTCACCCCATCGTGTAAATCTTCACCAGGATGAAGCTCAAAACAAGCATCAACACCAGCATCTTCAAACGCATCGAGAATAGGTAACCAGCGCTTGGCTAATTCAGCAAAACCTTCTTCAACTAAGCCTGCAGGTCGCTGTGGCCATGGATAAACAGTTTGCCATAACAGCGCACCAGAAAATGTCGCATGTGCAGTTAAACCAAGTTTTTGGCTAACTTTAGCGGCCATTTTAACTTGCTCAATCGCCCACTCCGTGCGCGCTTGAGGATTGTTTTTAACTGACGCGTCGGCAAACCCATCAAACTGAGCGTTATAAGCGGGATGCACGGCAACAAGTTGGCCTTGTAAATGTGTAGACAACTCACTGATTTCCAGCCCTGCACTTTTAACTATGCCTTTAATTTCATCACAATAAACATCACTGCTATATGCTTTTTCCAAGTCAAATAAACGTTTATCCCATGTCGGTATTTGTACCGCTTTGTAGCCTAAACTAGCGACCCATTGGCAAATATCAGCGAGCGAGTTGTAAGGCGCTTCATCTTGGCAAAACTGTGCGAGAAAAATGCCTGGCCCTTTAAATTGTGTCATTTTTTATCCCTCTTAACTTTCACTGATGTTCATCGCATGCCACTTAGTATTTGACTTACTTGCGATAACCGTTTGTTCAATAAATGCCATACCACGAATCGCCTGTTCAATACCCGGTACATCATGTGTTTCATTGCTACTATCTTCACCAGCGTGAAATGCTCTAATTTGCTTGGCAAAGTTCAGGTATAAATTAGCAAAGGCTTCAATGTATCCTTCGGGGTGACCAGCAGGCGTGCGCATTGCAGTCATAGCACTAGAACATAAGTCACCAACGCCAGCCCTTAACATTTGTGTTGGTTGGTTATTTGATCTAAGCCACAAAGTATTTGGCTCCATTTGTGACCAATCTATGCTCTTGTTCTCGCCATAAATTCGAAGACGTAAGTTGTTTTCTTCACCGATACATATTTGGCTGGCCATTAATACACCTTTAGCGCCATTGGTCAGTTTTAACAAAACCGTACCGTCGTCATCGAGCTGACGATCTTCTACTGTGGTATTTAAGTCGGCACAAAGGTATTCAATGTTTAGTCCTGCAACGTATTCAAGTAAATTAGCAGCATGTACGCCAATATCTCCCATACAGCAACTGATGCCAGATAACTTAGGATCTAAACGCCAACTTGCTTGTTTACTGGTTTCATCCGCTTTAGATGCCAACCAACCTTGAGAATATTCAACAACGACTTTGCGAATTTGACCTAGTTCACCACAAGCCACCATATGTTTAGCTTGTTTGATCATTGGATAACCATTATAGGTATGTGTTAATCCATAGAGGACATCATGATTTTCAAGCAGTGTTTTTAGCGCAATCGCTTCGTTTAAGTTAAAGGTGGCCGGTTTGTCCGACATCACATGAAAACCATATTCAATCGCCATTTTTGCAACCGGAAAGTGCAAATGGTTAGGCGTTACGATGGCAACGAAGTCCATGCGTTTATCAGCACTTAGTTGTGATTCTTGCTCAAACATTTGTTGATAACTGTCATAACAGCGATCAGCAGGTAAATACATGGCTTGGCCCGAGCTTTTACTTCTTTGTGCATCAGAGCTAAACGCACCACATACTAGTTCTATTTCACCATCAAGTGCAGCGGCCATGCGATGAAGTGCACCAATAAATGCACCACTACCACCACCAACCATGCCCATGCGAATTTTTCTCATCAGCGAGTTGCCTGTTTTCTGTTCATCATGCATTAAATATAGAATTATCTGTTGATGAGGTGTTACTATGAAATCGGTTTTTAATGCAACGAAATCGGCGTTATATAAATTATTGAGAGCCTCATATGCCAGTCAATAACAGCTTGTTAGACAATATAAACTGCATCGAACTTATTAAAATGTTTGATCTTTTACCCGACATACTTTTTTGGATAAAAGACGAAAAACATCAATTTATCTACGCAAATAAAGCGTTCATCAAACACCAAGGTGTTAAATCAATTGAACAGGTTATTGGTAAAACAGATCACCATTTTGCCCCTGCACATATTGCACAACAATTTGTGCAAGATGATGAAAAAATACTCGCTGGTGGCAGTGTTACTGAACGTTTAGAGATGAATATTGGTGTTGATGGCAACTTTGCTTGGTACAGCACCAGCAAGCGTCCATTAAAAGATATTAACGGAAATATTGTTGGCTCTTATGGCGTTACCCGTCACTTGGAGAAACTGGCTAAAGCGTTAACTGGCTTAGAAGCGGTTAAAGCTCCCGTAGACTTTATTAAAGAAAACTACCACAGACCTTTTACCATAGAAGAATTGGCGGAAGTTGCCCACTTGTCGGTAAGCGCACTAGAAAGGCGATTTAAAAAACACCTGAAAAAAACACCCAAGCAATTTATCACGCAACTTCGCCTTGAAAAAGCGAGACGCTTGCTAGTGGAAACCAACATTGCGATTGCTGATGTGGGCGAACGAGCAGGTTTTGCCGATCACAGTTATTTCAGTAAACAATTTAAGCTCATGTTTGGCAAACTGCCTTCAGAGTTTCGTGACAACTATAGATAACCCTGTTAAATTCTGCACGCGGCTGCACAAATTCTGTTTTCAATTCAAGGAAATTTTTATGAAAATTGAACAAGTGCTTCCTAGCGACTATCCAGAGTTATTAGCCGTTTGGGAAGATTCAGTCCGAGCAACTCACAGCTTTATTAGTGAAGATGATATAGCGTTTTTTAAACCTATTATTGTTGAGCAAGCATTTCCTGCCGTTGAGTTAAGGTGCATTAAAGATGACCAAGGAAAAATTTTGGCATTTATTGGTGTGCATGAACACAAGGTAGAAATGTTATTTGTCCTCAATGCAAAGCGAGGGCAAGGTATAGGCAAAGAGCTTATGCAATATGCTTTAACACGTTTTCAGGTAAATAGCGTGGATGTGAATGAACAAAACCCGCAAGCCGTTGGTTTTTACCAAGCACTAGGGTTTAACATTAAATCTCGCTCACCTGTTGATGATATGGGGAAACCTTTTCCGATCCTTCATTTAGCGCTGTAATCCTCGGTTGTGTTCCATCAACCTGGCAGAAGAGGCACGACAAGCTAAAAACTTAAGTGCTTCCGACTACTTAATTATCATAGAAGTATCAAAGTTATAAAATACAATTAGTTGAATAGATTTAACCCTTTTTATCAAAAGACACTTGCAAACAAAAAGCTAAAATAATTATCACTTAATTGTTGCTTAATTGTTGCTTAATTGTTGCTTAATTGTTGCTTAATTGTTGACATTGTAACTTTGGGTGAATTAGAATCCACACCACTAAATATTTAAAGGATTAAATATATTCTTCTATGTCGTTATTTAGAAAGGAAGCAGTTTCCCACCAAAGTGAGCGTTTAACAGGTGCTATTACCTTAGCTCAACCCTTATCTATCAAACTCACTGTTTTAATATTAGTGGCTATTGCTATTGCTATTGTCGCATTTTTATTGACCGCCGAATATTCACGTAAAGAAACCGTGCGTGGCTTTTTAATGCCTAATAAAGGGGTAATTAAAAGTTTTGCTACTCAAGGCGGCACCATCGAACATTTATTGGTTAAAGAAGGCGATAACGTTAAAAAGGGCCAAGCTATAGCGACTATCGTTATACATCAAAACAGCGCTGACGGTTTAAGCTTAAGTAGCAAGTTGGAAAAACAACTAACGTCACAATTAACCTTACTTGATGAAGAAATAAGGCAATACCAGTCCATTGAAGTAAAAGAACGTCAAAACCTCGAAAATAAAGCATCAGCGTTAAACAGCGAAAAAATTGCTCTAGAAAGCCAATTTACACTGGCTAACGAAAAGCTAAAATTGTTATTGGCACAACAAAAAGATGTTGAACAACTTAATAACAGCGGTTTTATTTCAACATTTGAAAAAGAAAGTAGACAACAAGCGTTGCTGGAAGCAAAACAAGATAAACAAAATATCGCTCGACTACTGCTGCAACAAAACAATCAAATTAATCAAGTAGCTTTTGATAAAGCGAATTTACCACAACAATATACGCTGCGTATTAATAGCTTATTACGTGAAAAAGCAGACATTGAGAACCAATTGGCGCAAGTAAAAAATAGCCATAGTTACACCATTACAGCGAGTCACGCTGGAACAGTGACTAGCATTCAAGTGGTTGAAGGTGAAACATTGTCGCCTTCAGCAGCACAATCAAAGCCGCTGTTACATGTTCTGCCACAAGGCTCTGAACTTGTCGCAGAGTTACTATTACCCACTCGAAGTGCAGGCTTTATCGCCAAAGGTCAAACATCGCGCCTACGTTTTGATGCATTTCCTTATCAGCGCTTTGGTTTTATTGAAAGTGAAATTACTCGAATTGACCGAGCACTCACTACTCCCAATGAAGTGCAACTGCCAATAGCATTAAAAGAGCCTGTTTATCGTCTACGTGCGAGGTTAAGTAAACAACAAATGCAAGCATACGGACAAAGCTTTGAACTAAAAAGCGGTATGTTATTTGAGGCCGATATCATGCTTGAACAGCGAACTTTGATTGAATGGTTATTAGAGCCGCTATATAGCTTAAAAGGCAGAGTAAGCTAAGTGGCATGTAAAAAAGTTAAAATAATTTTTCTGGTAAGGTAAAAGCAAAAACCTTATCAGAAAATAAAGCGGCTGACTTTAGTCAACTTTAGCGAGAACAACTAAAGCCAGCCTAACTAACTGCTCATTATCATAAGGTAATGAGCAAATTAATCACTCGACAAAAGTCGAGATATTTGGAGTATAACATTATGCGTGAGCTAAACGTAAATGAATTAGAGTTAGTAAATGGCGGTGATCTAATTGACAACCCGGAATCAGAGTTAGGTAAAACAATTAACGATTTACATGATCTAACTCAGAGTGCCGGTAAAGCGCTTGGTGGCTGGTTATATGAACTCATAAATGAGTAATTTTCTACCCCAATAGGGCTTTCTTTTTTATTTTAAAGCTCTTATATACGCCTATATTTTATTTATGTGGTTAATATATAGGCGTATTCATTGTAGTTACATTGATTACTCAAGGTATTCAGAATGAAAAGCTCAGGCTTAGCGGTTTTTATTATTCTAATCATAGGTACTATTGCACAAGACACTTTTCTTGCTCAATTTTTCAACCTGTTCATATCTTCTACATTCTATTCGAATCAATTGGCTTTTTGTCTATTTTCAATATTTATGTCAGCCTTTTTAATAAAGTTTGTTATAGAAAAAAGAGAAGATACAAAGGAACTTATTAAACTTGATGGCGTGAGTTACCAAGGAGCTTTGGTGGCATTAGTTATAGGAGTTTTAATGGTTCCCGTTTCTTTCGGCCTACACTCTATTGAAGTGCTTACTGTAGCTCAGTTTTCACCAGATTTTGCAAACTCCTTATGGGACTTTGAAAACTCCAAGGTAACATTTGAAAAAAATGATAAGCTTGGTAGTAGTCTCGCTACTTTTTTTACTTTTGCTATTGTTCATTCAGTAATAGGGCCATTTATGGAGGAGTTAACATTTCGAGGAGCAATATTATCAATCTGGAACACGAAGTATTCTAAAATTTCTGCCTTGATTCTTACTTCGTTGTTATTTACGGTCATCCACCCAGTAAAGAGTTATTTAGACATTTTTGTTTTTAGTTTCTTCGTTGGTTGGTTAACTTTGCAAACACGTAAATTGATTTATGCATATTTAATCCATGCAACCTATAATTTGTTTTCTTGGTTATTAGAGGGGTACAATCTGCTGGAAGTTTTTCGAAATAAATCTCCACTGTTATTGTCTTCTGCTAAAACATGGACTTCTGAATTAACAATTTCATTTTTAGCAGCGATCGTTATCGCTTTTCTGGTTACTTCCTTAAATTTTCATAAAATACAGTATCTTAAAGCAGATAAATATTAATATTTTTTAAAAATGATTTAAGTATTTATAATCTATATAAAAGTAGAAAACTTCCAATGTTTAAAAGTCCTAAATTTGATTTAATGAGCTGTGAATTTTAGTGCAATATTTAAAAAATAAAGCTCCTTTAAATTTTACTTTGCGTAAGCAGATTCCACTAATACTACAAACTGAAATAGCTGAATGTGGTTTAGCTTCTTTGGCAATGATTGCTAGCTATTATGGTCACCAACTCGATATGCCAGCAATGCGCAAACGTTATTCTGCTGATTTAAAGGGGATGAACCTTCAGCAGCTTATTGACTTAGGCGATAGTTTAGGCCTAGCCAGTCGCGCCTTACAATGCCCGATTGATGAAGTACATAAACTACAAACGCCTTGTATTTTGCACTGGGATATGAATCACTTTGTGGTTTTAACGAAAGTTTCAGGTAAAGGCATCAACGCGAAATATTCGGTTAATGATCCTGCTGTGGGTAAACGCACCTTAACAACTGAAGATTTTAGTAAACACTTTACGGGCGTTTGTTTAGAGCTTACACCGACCAGTAAATTTGAAGTAAAAGAAGAAAAAGCCAAAATGAAGTTCACCCAGCTGTGGAGTTCAATGTCGGGTTTAAAGTCAGGGTTAGTCAAACTCATCGGCTTGTCTTTGGTGCTGCAGCTATTTGCTTTAATGACACCTTATTATATGCAGTGGGTGGTTGATGAAGTATTGATTAGTTTTGATAAACCTTTATTAACAGTACTGGCGATTGGCTTTGCCTTAATTGCGGTGATTTCAGTTGTCACCAATGCAGTACGAAGTTGGTTAATATTACGGCTTTCAAGTCTGTTAAATATGCAAATGGGGGTAAATCTACTCAGGCATTTATTGCGTTTGCCGATGAACTATTTTGAGTCTCGGCATGTTGGTGATATTGTTTCCCGTTTTGGTTCATTGGCGCATATTCGTGAACGTATAACTACAGGTTTTGTTGAAACCTTAGTAGATGGTGTGATGGCAATTACGGTACTAGTGATGATGGCACTTTATTCTTTAAAATTAACTGCTGTGGTGTTGGGCGCTATAGCACTTTACACCCTAGTGCGATTAGCACTTTATCGGCCACTGCACCAAGCAACCGAAGAAATGATCCAAGCATCCGCCAAAGAGCAATCAAATTTTTTAGAAAATATTCGTGGCATGCAAACCATTAAGTTGTTTGGCAACGAATCTCAACGCCAAGGCATTTGGCAAAATCGCTATGCAGAAGTGATTAATAGTGAAATTCGTCTGGGTCGATTAAATATCAGTTTCGATTCGTTCAATAAACTACTGTTTGGTTTAGAAAATGTTTTGGTCATTTATTTTGCTGCTATTATGGTAATGGCAAATAGCTTAACCGTTGGTATGGTGCTCGCTTTTATTGCCTATAAAGGACAATTGACTACCCGATTTACCAACCTGATTGAGCAAATTATTCAATTTAAAATGATGCGACTACACCTTGATCGTATTTCAGATATCGCACTCACTGAACAAGAAGCAAACCGTGATGGTGAAGCGGTATATTTAGCAAGTGGTATAGAAAATAAAGACTCGCCTGATGGAAAACCACTTAAAGGCCAATTAACATTAGAAAATATTTGTTTTAGTTATGGCGAAGAAGCTGCCATTTTAAATAACGTTAGTCTGACGCTAAGCGCTGGTAAATCCATTGCAATTACCGGAGCGTCAGGTGCGGGTAAAACGACGTTAATGAAAATTATGCTTGGGTTATTGCAGCCAACCTCAGGTAAAGTGCTGCTTGATGGTAAAGACATCACTCAACTTGGCCTTAAAAATTATCGTAAACAAATTGCCGCGGTCATGCAAAATGATACTTTATTGGCTGGTTCTATCGCAGATAATATTAGCTTTTTTGACCCACAGCCTAACTATTTAAAAATAGAACAATGTGCTCATTTAGCAGCTATTCATGATGACGTCACCAAAATGACCATGGGTTACAATTCTTTGGTTGGTGATATGGGCTCGAACTTATCTGGCGGTCAAGTTCAGCGATTGTTATTGGCTCGTGCTTTGTACCAAACACCATGTGTATTGTTTATGGATGAAGCAACAAGTCACCTAGATAAAGACAATGAAGCTAAGATCAGTGAACAGATCCAGCATTTACCGATGACGCGAATTATGATTGCTCACCGACAAGAGACGATTAATATGGCGGGGCAAGTTTTTCATTTAGAAAATGGTACGCTAACAAATATTAATGAAATTTGTTCTAAAACGGCTAGCTGAGTCATTTTAAGTATATGCATATTCGCGTGAAATATTGATTTTCGACTTAGTATTTCACCCTTTTGGTTTCAGCTTTATACGTCCTAACCCGCTTTTTTTTTAAAACCCTGTGTATTATTTTTCATATACTAAAAGAGCGTTAAATCGTAGATCAGCTGATATCATTTCACTAATTGCAAAATATTCACATCAGCAAGCTTTTCGATATCAACAGATTCTTTAAACATGATTTGGTTTTTAAAGCGATCAAAATTGGCTCGCCCTACTTCCAACTGTGAACAAAATTGTTTAAACGTTTCAAAGTCTGCTCGAGTAAACACTTCATTTTCACGTGTTAACAAGCCATCAAAATACGCCGTATCTCCGTTAACACTCACAGAAGCAATCGCACTATACGGGTCACCATAATCTTCCACACGCAACGCGCGTACTGCTTTTACTTCAAATATCCAGTTGTTTAATTTTACATACCGAGGCATTGTCGACATTAGCATAACCTTCAAACGAAAAAAGTCGGCTGATAGTTGGGAATGCAGCCGACATAAAATAGGGGTGTTTGCGCTAGAGCATTTCAGGCTAGATTTTTGCAGTGTTTCCTACGTAAGCAGTAAACTCTTCTTCGTTAATTGATTTGTCACCATTGGTGTCAATTTCGTTGAAGGCTGATAATAATTGCGACTCCATTGCGCCTTCTAATTCATCTTTGCTTAACTCGCCATTTTTGTTAGCATCAGCTTTTTTCAATAACTGAGAGAAAGTACTTTTTGCCTTGTCAGCAGCGTTTGACTTTGCTAATTCAACTGGCTCTTTAGCGTTTACTAAAAACGTACCAGCAAAACATGCTAATGCAACTACACTTACTTTTTTTAAGCTTACAGGTTTCATACTTTTTTTCCTTATATAGAGTGTTAAGTATTCAGTTGTTTCAAATATTAGGAATGTCTCCTGACTAGACTAAAGCATCTAACGTGCCAAAGTTTATTAATTCATATTTTACAACAACTTAACCTAAGCAACTTAATTTTCCCCCTGTAAAACCACCATCAAAGTGTTGCCAAATGGCGACAGGTTTTTTAATTAATAAATAAATCCATCACTTTCACATACAACAAAAAACTTTTTATACCTAATATTCAACAACTTAAGTTACAACCTGTAGAGTAACACCTTTTGTTGCCATTTGGCGACAGCATTGTAAAGTCACCTAAATAGCGTAAAAATACGCACAGATATTTGTGATAGGACAAGCCTTTGTTTTCAACTCCTAAGGATAAACAGACGCAAAGCGTACGAAATTCCATTTCGATTAAAACGTTAACCTTTATTGGATTAAGTGCCGCGATACTACCGTTAATATTTGTGTTGCTTTATGGCAGTAACCAAATTAACGCTCTTGCCAGTAAAAGCGCGGAAAGCATCGTTGATGTTGCCTGGATAACAGATAAAGACAGAGCGCTATATCAGTCACTGATCCAGCTGCAGCGGACAAATAGTCAGTATTTGATCTTGCAAGAAAAAGACATTCTCGATCGATTTATGGTGCAAAAAGATGAATTACTGCAATTGCTCTTCGATATAGGTAATGAGCTATCACACCAATTATTAAATGAAAAAGTTGAACAGTTAACCCAACATTTAACCACGTTGAGCCATGTATTGACTGAAAGCCCTCTACCTAGTGTTGAGCAAGTGCAAATAAATTATGCACAAATTAATCAATTGCAGCAGGAAATTAGTCAGCTCAATGCAGAATTAATTGATAATAAGGTAACTCAGGTTCAAGAAACAGCAACCAATACACAAGGCACCTTACTCAATACTTTGATCATTATTCCTTTTTCCTTAGTAGCTGCAGCAATATTCACTTTAATCATTGCTAAACCTCTAGAAGCGTTATCCCTCCAGATTGGCCGGTTGGAACAAGGTAAGTTTGATCAAGCCATTCATTATTCCGGTGCACAAGAAGTGCTAGCCATTGGCCATGCATTAGAGCAAATGCGAGTGCAGTTACAACAGCTGGAAATGCAAAAGTCGAGTTTTATCCGTCATATTTCTCATGAATTAAAAACGCCATTAGCGGCTATTCGAGAGGGAACAGAGCTGCTATACGATAATAGTGTTGGAGAGTTAAACGAGGCACAGCAAGAGGTCACCAATATTATTCGCAGCAATGTGTCTCGTTTACAAATGTTAATAGAGGACTTACTCGATTTTAATATTGTGCTCGACTCAACAAGTTTGTCGCAGTTGCAATCAATAGAAATAACCTCAGTTTATCAAGAATGCTTAGAGCAACGTAAACTAGACTGTCAGGCGAAAAAACTTATCACCACGATCTCGGGTGAAACCTGCCAAATTGAAACAAACTATAAACAATTGTCTGTCATCTTTGATAACCTGTTATCAAACGCGATAAAATACTCACCGGAATCAGGCGAGATTACATTAACCATAAAAAAACACAGTGATAAAGTGGTGATGTTGTTATCAGATCAAGGGCCTGGTATTTCTGAACATAACCAAAGCAAAGTATTCGACGCATTTTATCAGGGCCCAGCACCAGATAATTCAGCAATAAAAAGTAGCGGCTTAGGGTTAACCATAGTAAAAGAGTTAGTTAGACGCTTGCAAGGAAGCATAGAACTACTCAATGAACCAAGAGTTCGAGGGTTAACTGTCAAGTTAACCTTGCCTTTAAAAAAGGATTAGACAAATCTATATGAATAAGCACACATTAAAACTGGCTCTGATCAGTTTATTGCTCATGTTAACCTCGGGTTGTCAGTCAACAGACAATCAATTAAAGCGCATCCCAATAGGTGATTATTATCTTGCGGTAAAGGGATATACCAGCGAACAATTTTCTCAAGAGTTAACATGGCAAAAACAACAACTCGCTATTACTCCTCATGAATCTGCAATTAAGTTAGCGGTATTGCATACCATGAGTAATAAGCCAGAATACAACCCATACACAGCTAAAAGCTATTTAAATCAGGTAGCTGAATACCAAATCAATGTTGAAGATCTTGCCTTTGTGACCTCATTAAGAGAACAGCTAAACGGCTTAATCATTCAGCTCAATCAAAATCATCAGTCTAAATCGCGCATCAAAGACTTAACACAGGCGTTGGATAAACAAACGCAAGAAAATATACGGTTAAACGATAAAATTGAGCAATTAAAGCGCATTGAACAAACCATACAGCAGCAGAGCCTATGACCACTGAAGAAACTAAAAAAGACCATATATTAGTTGTTGACGATGACCCAAGTTTACTTCGTTTGATCAGCATTCGATTAACTGCCGCAGGGTACCAAGTTCATTCTGCTGAACATGCCAAACAAGCATTGAGTATTTTGGCCAGCCAAACGGTTCAATTGGTTATTAGTGATTTGCGCATGGAAGGCATGGATGGCATGGCATTGTTTGAAAAAATACGCGCTACGCAGCCTAATCTTCCAGTGATAATTATGACGGCTCATGGCACAATTCCCGATGCTATTCACGCAACTAAGCAAGGGGTTTTTAGCTTTCTCACTAAGCCTTTTGAAAGCCAAGAGTTACTGGATACGGTACAACAGGCGATTCAATTGCAGCCACAATCACCCGACTTTGATCAAGCTGAAGGTACAAATACTTGGCGACAGCAAATTATTAGTCGAAGTGCGGTCATGACATCTTTGTTGCAACAAGCTCAACAAGTGGCACAAAGCGACTTCAGTGTTTTGATCAACAGCCAAAGTGGTACCGGTAAAGAGCTACTGGCGAAAGCAATTCATTTAGCTAGTGAACGACACGACCACCCTTTTACCGCCATTAACTGCGCAGCCATTCCAGAACAATTGCTTGAGTCAGAACTTTTTGGCCATAAAAAAGGCGCTTTTACCGGCGCAGAACAAAATCATGTTGGGTTATTTGAAGCATCAGATGGCGGGACCTTGTTTCTCGATGAAATTGGCGATATGCCAATGAACTTCCAAGTTAAGCTACTAAGGGCACTGCAGGAAAGAGAAATTCGCCCAGTTGGCAGTACTAGCTCGATTCCGGTAGATGTGAGGATCATTGCTGCGACTCACCAAAACTTACAAAAAGCGATAGCGAATAACGAGTTTCGAGAAGATTTATATTACCGCTTAAACGTTGTGGAATTGTCATTGCCACCCCTTAGCGACAGACGTGAAGACATTCCGCTGTTAGCAAACCATTTTTTACAGCTTTGTAATCAAAATACTAAGCGCCCCATTAATGGATTTACCAAAGAAGCCATGGAACAACTAATCAGTGCTCCTTGGCCTGGCAATATTCGTCAATTGCAAAATGTGATTGAACACAGTGTCGCCTTGTCAACTGAACCGCTGATCAGCGAAACCTTAGTACGCAATGCACTGAGGGATAGGACGTCTCAATTACCTTCCTTCCAAGAAGCGCGTGATCACTTTGAACATGAATATTTATCTAAGCTTTTAAAAATTACCGCAGGTAACGTGTCGCAAGCAGCGCGCATTGCTCAACGAAATCGTACTGAATTTTATAAGCTATTAAACAAACATCATTTAGATGCCAGTAAGTTTAGGGAAACTGAAGAAGAATAAGAGATATATTGGCCAGTAATGATTTTGCTCAGTGGCATTGTGGAGCTAAAAAATAACTTAGCTCCACTTTATACGTGCTATTTTTGCAGTAAATCTAACAATATATGCACGGTTGCTTCTACACCTTTGGTCACCGAAGGCTCTGGCGATATTTTAAATAATGGGCTGTGATGGCTTGGCACCGCAGGGCCACCATTTTTAGCACGCTCGAAGTCTTGTGCAGGTGTCCCACCAACTGAAAAATAAACACTAGGAATGTATGGTTCAGTGGTAAAAAAGCCAAAGTCTTCCGCCCCCATACCTAAGCGATTTGGTGGTACTAACGCTTCAGTGCCCATTTTGCTGGTTAAAACACCTTTTACACGTTGCGCTAACTTTTTATCGTTAAATGTTGGCGGGAATGAAAATTCACTCACTTTCACCTCGGGCAATTTATCTTCAGGCATACCAGCAGTTCTTGCTGTACCTTTTGCAACTCTGTCAATTGCAGTAAGTAACTGCTCACGCACTCGAGGATTTAGGCTTCTAACGGTTAGCTGTAAATGAGCTTGATCGGAAATAATGTTGTGTTTAGTACCAGAGTGAAAAGCGCCAACAGTAATAACACCAGCATCACGCGGTGCAAGCTCTCGGCTAACGATGGTTTGCAGGTTATTCACTATTTGTGAAGCAATAACGATAGGGTCTTTGCCTTTGTGAGGGTAAGCCCCGTGTGCCCCAATACCATGAACAATAATATCTACCGTATCTGCACCTGCATAAGGAGAGCCTTCATCAACGGTGATTTTTCCTGCTTCTGAGCCGGCATCAACATGAAAAGCAAAGGCATAATCAGGTTGCCCAAATGTTTGCCAAATATTGTCATCCATCATGGCAGATGCACCGGGACCACGCTCTTCGGCAGGTTGGCCAATTAACATTAATGTACCTGACCATTTATCCTTGTGTTTTGCCATGTAACGCGCAGTACCAACTAAACTGGTGATATGTACATCGTGACCACAAGCATGCATGACACCAACTTCGTTGCCATCCCAGTCGGTCATTTTAGCGGTAGAAGCGTTGGCTAATCCTGACTGTTCCACCACAGGTAAACCATCCATATCGGCACGCATCATCACCATAGGGCCGTCACCATTTTTCATCATGGCGACAATACCCGTACCACCTATATTTTCGGTAACGTCAAATCCAGCGTTTTTTAATTCCTTTGCTAAACGTTTAGCGGTTTGAAATTCCATCAATGAAAGTTCAGGATGACGATGAAAGTGATCCCACAGCGCGCCCAGATGTTTGTTGTAATCTGCTGATACTTCATTTGAAATATTATCAGCTGCTGCACTTACCGAACCTAAGCTTAAGGCAATACTTAGGGCTAGAGGTAGTAACTTGGTCATTATTATTCCTTTTTGTCGCTTTGTTGTACTACTTTTACCGATTATATGTACTAACGTCTAGCCCAATACTTTTTTTACTAGATAAAAAACGACAAAAAATATTTACAAGCTCACTAAGGCAAGTGCTCAAGCGCTAAATAGTCGTGCGATTGCATTTCTTGTAAACGACTTAAGCAACGCTTAAATTCAAATTCTAACCCGCCATGACTATATAAATTCTCCATTGGCACTTGTGCCGATATGATAAGTTTTACATGACGTTCATAGAACTCATCAACAAGGGCGATAAAACGTCTTGCGGCGTCATCACAGTCAACATTCATCTGTTTTACATTAGCCAACAATATGGTGTGATACTCTTTGCTGAGTTCCATATAGTCACCTTGACTTCTTGCTGACTCACATAACACCGTAAAATCAAAATGTGCCACACCATCGGCAGCTTCAATGCTTTGTAATGGTCGATGATTAATTTCAATCACCGCATTAGGACAGCCTTCTTCAACGGACAGTTGTTTAAAGTATTTGTGTAAATTCAACGATGCTTGTTCATCAAGGGGATGATGATAAATCTCAGCTTGCTCTAATGTTCTTAAACGATAGTCAACGCCGCTATCTACGTTGACCACTTCACAGTTTTCATTGATCAGTTTAATCGCAGGTAAAAATCGCGCTCGTTGTAAACCATTGCGATATAGCTCGTCAGGAATAATATTTGACGTGGCTACCAGCGTAACATTATGTGCAAACAACTCTTGAAAAAGTGTTCCTAAAATCATCGCATCTGTGATGTCAGAAACAAAAAACTCGTCAAAACATATGATGCAAGTTTCATCAGCAAAACGTTTGGCGATAATTTTTAATGGATCTGATTGTCCTGATAAGGTTTTCATTTCTTCATGAACTCGGTGCATAAAGCGATGAAAGTGCACCCGCATTTTATTTTCAAATGGTAGACATTCGTAAAAGGTATCGACTAAGTAGGTTTTACCACGGCCAACACCGCCCCAAAAATAAAGACCTTTTAATTGTTTAACCTCAGCGCTGCCAACAACACGTTTCCAGCGGTTTAGTACCTTTTTAAATCCGGTAACGGGTAGTGGTTTATTCTGCAAATCTTCATACAAGCGCTGTAAGTGTTTAACCGCGTTTTCTTGCGCTTGGTCATATTGAAAGTCATCTCTTTCGAGATCTTGTTTATACTTGTCTAATGGAGATAACTGAATCATTTTGGTTTCAAGTGTTGGAGAAAATAAAAATAAGCTTGAAAAACATGATCAATATACCTATTTAGTTTTCATGTATTTTAAGCTTAGTGTGATACTCTCTATTTTCACCAATTTTTTCCGCGAATACAATTTTGCGCAGTAATTTAAGAAGGTAAATGTTATGGATATAGTGGTCGGAATTATTATTTTTGCCGTAGGTGCTACTATTGGTTATGTTGCTAATGCACTTTTTTCAGCATCAAGCAAAGAAAATAAAAGTTTGGCGGAAAAAGCTAATTCAGCTCAGGCTTCTCTAGAACAATACAAGGTTGACGTTGCAGAACACTTAGACAACTCAACAAAATTGCTAGATCAAATGAATGAAACCTGTCAAAAAGCTATGAAACAAATGGAGCAAAGTACTAAATTGCTGCAGCGTGCTACTCCTTCAGAAGAAAACATCATGCCGTTTTTCTCAAAAGAAACACAAGAGCAATTAGCGCAAACAGTGGCATTACGTCATGCCAAAGAAGTGCGTAAAAAAGATGAAAGCATTACAGAAGCACCACTTGATTATTCAGGACAAGCAAGCGGTTTGTTTGCTGATAATACACAAGCTGTTACAAATAACGAAAAACAAAACTAGGAACTAAACCCACAGTTCACAGTCAGTTATTGGGTATCTATATGAAAGTAGGAGAAATCTCTAATATGAAGAAAATGTCTGTTTTGATGAGTAGCGTTTTACTTTCCAGCTCACTTGCGATGACAACGCTGCCGGCTTACGCTAATTTACCGTTCTCGGTTGATGGTAAACAGTTACCTAGCCTAGCACCAATGTTGGAAAATGTGACACCAGCGGTAGTACTCATTTCAGTCAAAGGAACACAGGAAGTGCAAAGTGTCCCTGATGCGTTCAGATTTTTCTTTGGCAATCCTCGCCAAAACGCACCAAGAGAACGACCATTTCAAGGATTGGGCTCAGGAGTCATTATTGACGCTGAAAAAGGCTATATAGTTACAAACCATCACGTCGTTAAAGAAGCCGATGAAATCCAGATCACGTTAAAAGATGGGCGTCAGATTTCTGCTAAAAAAATTGGTGCTGACGAAAATAGCGACATTGCGTTGCTTCAAGTAGAAGCTGATGGTTTAACTCAAGTAAAAATAGCTGACTCAGACAAGTTGCGTGTTGGTGACTTTACTGTTGCGATTGGTAGTCCATTTGGATTAGGTCAAACAGTAACTTCAGGTATTGTCAGTGCTTTAGGTCGAAGTGGCCTAAACGTTGAGAACATTGAAGATTTTATCCAAACTGATGCAGCAATTAACAGCGGTAATTCTGGTGGTGCCTTAATTAACTTACGTGGTGAACTGATTGGTATTAATACCGCGATTATTGGGCCTAATGGTGGCAACGTAGGTATAGGTTTTGCCATTCCAAGTAACATGGTGCAAAGCCTAGTTAAGCAAATCATCGAATTTGGTGAAGTTCGCCGTGGTGTTTTAGGTGTTTCAGGGCGCAGTGTTACTGGCGAGTTTGCTAAAGCCATGGAGCTAGAAGAAGCGCAAGGTGCTTTCATTGAAGAAGTAACCAAAGACTCTGCCGCTGAGGAAGCAGGTATTGTTGCCGGCGATGTGATTACCCAAGTAAACGGTAAAAAAATCAAATCTTTTGCTGAACTTAGAGGCAAAATCGGTGCGATTGGTGCAGGGAGCGAAGTTGAGCTAACAGTATTAAAGTCCAACGGTAAGAAAAAAGTTTACAAAGTTGTACTGAAAAAAGCTGACAGTGCCAACATTGAACCATCAAGCATTCATCGCGCGCTTGAAGGAGCGACTTTAGAAAACAACAGTCAGGGCTTTGGTGTCAATGTGACAGATGTTGAAGCAGGTACTCCGGCAGCACTGATTGGTTTACGTAAAGGTGACATCATTAGAGGTGTTAACAGAAAACGGGTCGCTAATATTGGTGAACTTCGAGAGTTGTTACAAGACGAAAGCAGCGTTTCACTGTTAAACATTGCTCGCGGAAACTCTAACTTGTTTATCCGTATTAAGTAACTTAGTACAAATGAAGAAAAGCGGCTTTTTAGCCGCTTTTCTTGTTTTATTGCCTAGCTTTTGTCTTGGTTGAATAATAAAACCTGTGCTAATCTTGCAAAAAAATAATTAATTAAAAACACTTACTTTGAAAATTCTCGATTCTGTAAAATATGTTTTAAACGCTGTCAGTTATGGCGTTATTTTGGCTGTTGTCATTTTAGTTGTTTTTCCCGATATACAAGACAGTGATACCAATTGGTGGGACTGGTTTAAGGCTAAAGAGTCTTATCCTGCTCCACTAACATATGCCAAAGCAGTACAACGAGCAGGTCCTGCCGTCGTTAATATTTATTCTGAAGAAATTCAAAACAACTTAACCTATTTAAGAGCACCAAGGCGCGTTACCCGTTTAGGTTCAGGTGTCATTATGGACGCTGATGGGTACATGTTAACGAACTATCATGTAGTACAAAATGCAGCCCAGATTAAAGTAGATTTACAAAATGGTCAGGAATTTCCAGCCGTAGTGATTGGATTTGACGTTCACACAGATTTAGCCGTCTTAAAAATAGATGCCACTAATCTTCCTGTTATTCCTCAAATAGCAGATCAAGAATCATTTGCTGGTGATGTTGTATTGGCCATAGGCAACCCGTTAAATTTAGGACAAACCATCACGCAAGGCATTATCAGTGCAACGGGTAGAACAGGTTTAAGCAGTACTAATCACTTACAGTTTTTACAGATGGACGCAGCAATTAATGAAGGTAATTCAGGTGGTGCTTTAGTCGACACAAACGGTGTTTTAGTAGGCATTAACTCAAGACAATTTAAAGGGGTAAATCCACAACTGGATATTCAAGGGATATTTTTTGCTGTGCCATATCAAATGGCCTATAAAGTGATGCGTCAAATCATTGAAAATGGCAAAGTAACCCGAGGTTGGTTAGGTGTAGGCGGTAACAGTGAAAGTATTAGCCGAGATCCTAAAGGGTTTGTAATTACAGAGATAACTCCTGAAGGACCTGCAGATTTAGCTGGCTTAAGGATCAATGATATTGTCACACAAATTGCCGATCAGCCGTTTACCACTATCGTTAATGCGCTTGATTTAGTGGCTGAAACACGCCCTGGTACAGTATTAAACTTTAAGGTTTATCGCAATAACAAGCTGATAGACATACCAGTGACCATTCAAGAAAAACGTGAAGACTAATAAGGGAGCATTTTGCTCCCTTATTAATTATTTAACCTCAGCTTCGCATAAGCAATGCGTTTCTAGGTGCTATTTCTCATACAAACCTGAGGTTACTTAATTTCCTTGGATACGCACGATATCGGCGCCAAGTTTTTGTAGTTTATCTTCTATGCGCTGATAACCACGATCGATATGGTAAATGCGATCTACTTGTGTTTCTGTTGTCGCAATTAAACCTGCAATCACTAAACTGGCAGAGGCGCGTAAATCGGTCGCCATCACCTGTGCACCTGTTAGATTTTCAACCCCTTTAGTTACCGCTGTGTTACCTTCAAGATCAATATCAGCCCCCATGCGTCTAAGTTCAGGCACATGCATAAAGCGATTTTCAAAAATTGTTTCTTTAATGGTTGCCGTACCCTCAGCAATGGCATTTAATGCGACAAATTGCGCCTGCATATCGGTTGGAAATGCTGGGTGTGGCGCAGTGCGAATATTAACGGCTTTAGGACGCTTATCCATTTTAAGCGCAATCCAGTCGTCACCACATGTTACTTCAGCTCCAGCTTCTTGCAGTTTGCTGATAACCGCATCCATCGCTTTAGGGTCGGCGTGAGTACATTTAACATTACCACGAGTTACCGCTGCAGCGACTAGATAAGTACCAGTTTCAATTCTGTCAGGCATAACACGGTAGTGAGAGCCTTCTAGTTTCTCAACACCTTCAATAGTTAATGTATTAGAGCCAGCGCCAGACACTTTAGCTCCCATAGCATTTAAACAATTTGCTAGGTCAACAATTTCGGGTTCACGTGCAGCATTTTCAATGACTGTTGTGCCCTGTGCTAAAGCCGCGGCCATCATCAAGTTTTCAGTGCCTGTAACACTCACTGTATCCATAAATATGGTAGCACCTTTAAGCCTACCTTCATTGCGAGCATGGATATAGCCATTTTCAACGTCTATATCAGCCCCCATCAATTTAAGTCCTTGGATATGTAAGTTCACAGGACGAGCACCGATAGCACAACCTCCAGGCAGTGACACCTCAGCGTGACCAAACCTAGCTAACAAAGGTCCAAGTACCAAAATTGAAGCGCGCATTGTTTTGACTAAGTCATAAGCCGCTTTTTGATTATTGATATTTGACGCATCTATCACAACAGCATCGTCACCTTGCCAATGGATATTGGCACCCAACTGAGTCAACAATTTCAATGTAGTATTGATATCGTTAAGGCGTGGTACGTTTTCTATCGTGATCGGCGTTTCAGATAACAAGGTTGCCATTAAGATCGGCAATGCAGCGTTTTTTGCGCCAGATATTGCGACTTCTCCGTTAAGCGGGTTACCGCCATTAATTTTAAATGCGTCCAAGGTACTCTTCTTTTTTAGCTGGGTTACAGGGGCAGGTTAAACATTTTTTCACGTTTCCAATCTGATGTGGTAAACGTTTTAATCGTTACTGCATGAATGTGACCTTGTTTGATCACGTCAGAAAGTGGGGCATAAATTGCCTGCTGACGTTTAACTCTTGATAAATCACCCAAGAAGTCAGCAACAGCGATAATTGCACACTGAGAGCCGTCAAACTTCACGTGAAGTTCATCAAGTTCCAGTGCTTCGTTGATCAATTGTTCAATCTCAGAAACTTCCACTAGTATCTCCAAATAGTAAAATTAACGAGATTATAGGGGTTATTTAGCAGGCAAGAAACCCGCGACGCCACTTAATTTTGCTAAATTCTCTAACTTCGCAGGAATTTCAGTAAATTGAAGGTTAATGTTTTGTTTACTTGCGTGTTCTAACATAGCTAGCAACCAAGCGAGCCCTGCAGTATCAACTAAAGAAACCCCGGCTAAATTAATAACAGGATTTTTCGCATTAATTAATTGGTAAGAACTTTTTTCAAAATCGCGTGATACCTGGTCTCGGGTTAATTCTCCCGAGACCAGTAATTGCGAATCGCTTGCTTTAATAGATAATTGGGTCAAAAGAATTTCCTATTTAAACACGATATCTTTGTTTGCTTTTTCACGAAGCATTTCTGTAACGTGTGGTAATCCTTTTTGTCGAATTAAACCACTTAATTCAGCTTGTTTGCTGTCTAACAAACTAATGCCTTCCGCAACCATATCGTAAGCTTTCCACTCACCCGTTTTTTTCTCTTTTCTAACGCGAAAAGATATATCAATTGGGTCGCGTCCGGGCTCGATAACCGTCGTTCTAACCGCTACCACCTTTTCATCGGCAAAATCTCTTTCTGGCTCAAATTCTACCTTTTGATTGTTATACAAAGTAAAAACTTGTGCATAAGACGTTACCAAATAGTCTCTAAATACAGGGACAAATTCGTCACGCTCTTCTTCTGTGGTACTTCTAAAATTACTACCACCAATGACTTTAAAAGCTGCATATTTGTAGTTTATGTAAGGTACTAATTCTTCACGAACAATATCTTTTAATAAGTTTGGATTTTTTCTAATCTCTGCTTGTTCATTGGCAAAACGTTTAAACGTAATGTCAGCAACTGTGCGAATCATTGAATATGGATTAGTTTCATCAACCTTGACAGAAGAGCCAGCAGCCATGGGTGCAAAATGTTGCGTGCTGCTGATATCACTGGCAACACTGCCCATAGATGCGCTAGCCAAACATCCTGTAATTAGCAGTTTTGTTATCAATGCTTTCATTTTGTTTGTCTCCATTTTCATCACTAATCACCGTTTCCTTGGCCAAATAAAAATTGTCCTATAAGTTCTTCTAATACTAACGCAGGTTTAGTATCCAAGATAAAATCACCTGGCTCTAACGTGTCGACAGACTCGTCCATAAAACCAGGTAACAAGCCGATATATTGCTCACCTAACAAACCTGCCGTTAATATTGAAACGGAAGTTGCTTCCGAAAAACCTTTATACTCAGCGTATATTTCTAATGTCACAACCGGCGTATAATCTTTTGGATCTAAACTGATATCACTTACTCGACCAACAACAACGCCGCCGACTTTAATTGGCGAGCGTACTTTCAAGCCACCAATATTATCAAATTTGGCATATAGCTTATATGTTTCGCCATTGCCTGAAATACCACTGTCGGCCACTTTTAGCGATAACATTAAAAGCGCTGCAATACCAAGAGCAGCAAATAAACCAACCATTAATTCAACTTTTTTTGACACCATGTCATCCACCAATTTAAAACTCAGACAATTAACCAATACTGAACAACTTTTTAGTTTAGTTATTTAGTAAACATTAACGCTGTTAAAATAAAATCTAACCCTAAAACTAACAATGAAGATTGCACAACTGTCGCCGTAGTCGCGCGACTAATACCTTCAGATGTTGGTTCACAGTCATAACCTTTGTACACCGCAATCCAAGTAACAACAAAGGCAAACACCACACTTTTAATAATGCCGTTCAATATGTCTTTTTCAAAAGATACTTGCGCCTGCATGACAGACCAAAACGTACCACTATCAACACCTAACCAGTCAACACCTACTAAATGTGCGCCAAGTATACCGACAGCTGAAAATATTGCGGCCAACAACGGTAAAGATATAAAGCCTGCCCAAAAGCGCGGTGCTATTACCCTTCTTAGTGGATCGACAGCCATCATTTCTAAACTCGACAACTGCTCTGTCGCTTTCATTAAACCAATTTCAGCAGTTAGTGCAGAACCTGCACGACCAGCAAATAATAAAGCAGCAACAACTGGGCCTAATTCACGTAATAGTGATAGTGCAACCATAGGGCCTAAGCTCGCTTCGGCTCCATAACCAACAAGGATAGTATAGCCTTGTAATGCCAACACCATGCCGATAAATAAACCTGAAACAACCACAATAATCAGCGACAGTACACCGACGGTATACAACTGAGCAAGCAACAACGGGAAGCCTTTTCTAGGGTTAGGAACATGCATTAATGCAGAAGTAAGCATCAATATTGCACGGCCTAAGGCACCAATTCGCTCAATAACTTTACGTCCTAGCGCTTGAATCCAGTTCACTTTGACAACTCCTTCCCAATAAGCTCTTGTTGATAAGAAGCAGCTTTGAAATGAAATGGCACAGGACCATCTGATTCACCTTTAACAAACTGTTGTACCAAAGGTGACGTTTGCTGACGAATTTCTTCAGGTGTACCGTGACCAATGATTTTTTGTTCAGCGATAATATAAATGTAATCAGCAATACTCATCACTTCTGGAACGTCATGAGACACAACGACTGATGTTAATCCTAACGCATCGTTTAACGATTTAATCAAGCGGACGATAACGCCCATTGAAATAGGATCTTGCCCAGCAAAAGGCTCATCATACAAAATTAATTCAGGATCTAGGGCTATAGCGCGTGCAAGTGCAGCACGTCTTGCCATCCCGCCAGACAGTTCACTTGGTTTAAGATGTCTAGCACCTCGAAGCCCGACAGCTTCAAGTTTCATTAATACCATTTTTTCAATGAGGTGTTCTGACAAATTAGTATGTTCGCGCATAGGAAAAGCGACATTGTCATAAACACTCATATCGGTAAATAACGCACCACTTTGAAATAACATACTCATGCGTTTACGTACGTTGTATAGTTGACTACGAGAAAGTGCTGGAATGTCTTGGCCGTCAAAATATATATGACCCGACTCTGGCCTTAGCTGACCACCTATAAGGCGTAAAAGAGTTGTTTTACCAATACCACTTGGCCCCATGATGGCCGTGACTTTTCCTTTTGGTATTTTCAAACTTATATCATTGTATATGACTCGCTCTTCGCGCTTAAAAGTCATACCTTGAATATCGACGAGAGTATCTGTCATTATTTGAACTTGAGAGTGATTATCCATCTTATTAAGTGCTGGCAATTCTACCTGACTGCAATAAATACTTCATCTGAAATTAACAAATTAATCTGTCTATATTTAGTAAGAATTCGTGTGCAAACGTAAAAAAGTGTAAGCATTACTTAATAACCTATTTGGATTTTTTAAAGTGTCTATTAGAACAAACCAAGCAGCATTTTATTTCAACATTGCATTGAACCATTGATGAATCCTTGAATCTTGATCTTATGTAAATAAACAAAATTTGCGGTAAAAAGTCACAAATCTAAACCTCAACTTGGTGAAAAAATAGTAATTCAACGATCTTTTGTCGTTTTTTCACACTCTTTTGAGTTAAAGCTCTTTTTTTTTTAGCCGCAACCAGCGACAATTTACCCATTCAAGTTGGAGTTGTTAATGTTATTACAGATATTCATTTTATTAGTTTCATTGATCACCTTAGTGTGGAGTGCAGACAAGTTCGTTTTAGGCGCTTCGTCAGTAGCACGTAATTTCGGTGTATCACCGATGATCATCGGATTAACCATAGTCGCCATGGGCTCATCAGCTCCCGAAATGATGATAGCCGCCACGGCATCATTAGAAGGTTATCCTGACACAGCGATAGGAAACGCCATTGGCTCGAATATCACTAATATTGCATTGGTATTGGGTATTACTGCCGTGATGCACCCTCTAACGGTTTCTTCTTCTACGATTAAGCGAGAGTTACCGCTGATTTTGGCTGTTACAGCCATCGCATACTGGATGTTATTTGACGAACATTTTAGCTTCACAGAAGGGCTCATTTTAATCATAGGCTTTGTTGTTTATATCGTCGCCTTGTTATTGATCACTTTAAAGCGAGCTAAAACAAATCCTATGGACGATGCAATGATCATAGAGGCTGAACAAGAAGTGCCTGACGCAATCTCCAACACTTGGGCTTTCACTTGGCTGACTATTGGTATTATCTTGCTGCCACTGAGTGCTACCTACTTAGTCGACTCTTCTGTATTTATCGCAAAATCGTTTGGCATTAGTGACTTAGTTATTGGATTAACGGTTATCGCCATTGGTACTAGCTTACCTGAATTAGCAGCCAGCATCATGAGTATCATCAAGAAAGAAGATGATTTAGCCATGGGTAATATTATAGGCTCTAACATTTTTAATATTTTAGCTGTGTTATCTTTAGCTGGTTTAATTTCTCCGGGCGACATTGACCCTGAAGCGTCTTATCGCGACGCTCCTTATATGCTTGGCATTACCGTATTGCTGTTTTTGTTATGTTTTACCAAACGATTAGGTAATTTTAAAATTACTCGCTCCAAAGGTATTTTATTACTGGTTTCATTTGTTGCTTACCAGTTATTGTTGTTTAGCCAACTAAAAGACTAATTGCCGTATGACAACTTTTGCTCACTTAGCCAAGCAAGTAATCGATATTGAAAAACAAGCTATCGATGAATTATTACAATATATTGACGAAAACTTTGAGCAGGCATGTCACGCCATGCTCGATACAAAGGGAAGAGTCATCGTCATTGGCATGGGAAAATCAGGCCATATTGGTGGCAAAATTGCCGCAACGTTAGCAAGTACAGGTACTCCGGCGTTTTTTGTACACCCTGGTGAAGCAAGTCACGGCGATCTTGGTATGATAACAGATAACGACGTTGTCTTAGCTATCTCAAATTCAGGTGAAACCAGTGAAGTATTAGCGATAATGCCCGTAATAAAGCGCATTGGCGCTAAGCTTATTGGTATGAGTGGTAATACGGAATCTACACTCGCAAAACTTAGCGATATTCATATTTGTGTAAAAGTTTCACAAGAGGCCTGCCCATTGGGACTAGCGCCAACCTCTAGCACCACAGCAACACTAGTAATGGGGGATGCACTAGCGGTAGCCCTGTTAAACGCTCGAGGTTTTACCGCTGATGATTTTGCACTTTCTCACCCAGGCGGCAGTTTAGGGAAAAAACTATTACTTCGCCTCGAAGATATTATGCACACTGGTGAACGTTTACCTATTGTTGATGAAAACGTCAAAATCAAAGATGCATTGGTTGAAATGTCGTTAAAAGGTTTGGGCATGACCGCCGTTGTCAATAAAGAACAAAAGTTGCTCGGCTTATTTACTGACGGTGACTTACGACGTGTACTAGACTCTAAAGTTGACATTCATCAAGACGCCATTTCTACTGTGATGACGATAAACCCTCGTGTTGCCGTACAAGATATGCTAGCGGCAGAAGCATTAAAAATCATGGAAGATAAAAAGATTAATGGCCTCATCATAATTGATGATAACATGCGCCCCATTGGCGCGATGAACATGCACGATTTACTTCGTTCTGGAGTATTATAATGATTTCTACCTTGTATGGTGAGGTTACAAAAGACGTTTTTAATAAAGCAAAAAACATCAAACTTTTTGTCTGTGATATTGATGGTGTCTTTTCTGACGGACGAATTTATTTAGGTAACGATGGCGAAGAACTCAAAGCTTTTCATACTAAAGATGGCTACGGTATCAAAGCTCTTGGTAAAAGTGGCGTTGATGTTGCTGTAATTACTGGCCGGCAATCTAATATCGTACAAAATAGAATGACAGCACTTAACGTAAAACACATAGTGCAAGGTGAAGAAAACAAACTACCGGCACTGAAAAATATTATGCAGTCATTGCAGTTAACTCCAGAACAAGTTGCTTACATTGGCGATGATATGCCTGATTATGAATGTTTGGATTACGTTGGTTTTAGTATTGCAGTAAACGACGCTCACCCTGCCATAGTCAAATTAGCTGACTATCAAACATTTTTGCCAGGTGGCTTCGGTGCAGTTCGAGAAGTCTGTGATTTAATGATGCTAAGTCAAAATACACTGCAACACGCAACAGGCGCTAGTGTATGACCCGCAGCCATGTTTTCTCGTTACTATTTTTTATGTTTGCTATTACCTGCTATGGCATCATTGAATGGCGAAATTCGAATTCGAATGTCGAAGAAAATATTGATCAACTTGTTTCACCGGATTTTATTGCGGAATCACTTAGCAGCGAAACCTTCGATAGCGAAGGAAAGCTAAGTTATATGATTAATGCTGGTCGCATGGAGCACTACAATAAGCTATACAACGGTACTTCGGTAACTCGCTTTGAATATCCTCAATATACCTTATTCCCAAAAAACAGTGTCTCGCCATGGAAAATAAGTGCAAACGAAGGCACACTTTACAACAGTAATCGCGTAAAATTACAAAATAAAGTATTGTTGGTATCTACTGACGAAACTAGCTTAATTCGTGAAATCCACGGCAAGTACTTGGAACTAGATTTGATTACTAACATCATAAGTTCAGAAGATAACATTGAAATCATTGGCGACAGCTTCGTGATTTATGGTTCAGGCCTTATTGTGGATTTAAACACTAAACAACTAACGTTAACTAATCATGAAAAAACGATTTATCAACAAACTAAGTAAAAGCATCGTGGCTATGGGTCTTATTTTCAGCACCTCTTTTATCGCTAATGCCGCTAAAATAGACGCTCAGAAAGAGGTAAATATTGCCTCTTCGAGAACCCACGCTGATATCAAAAATAAAATTATCAGTTACATAGAGAACGTCACTATTACTCAAGGCTCTTTATCAATAAAAGCCGAACTGGTACAGGTACTTACCGATAGTAAAACGCAATTTAAAACCTATATTGCTAAAGGCAAACCAGCGACTTTTAAGCAAACATTAGACGACGGCACACCTATTTATTTACAAGCTGAAGAAATAAAGTACGAACCAGAGAAGCACATTGTGGTTATTTCCGGTAATGCCGAGTTACGTCAAGAAGGCAGTAAAATGAATGGCAGTGTCATTACCTATAATTTCTTAACTGAGGAAGTATTAGCAGACAGTATTGACGATGAACAAGTCAAATCGGTTATTCAACCTAAACAGTTAGAAAAGATCAAATCAAAAGACAAAAATTAAATGAACTCTTCGATTCTAAAAGCGGCAAATTTGGCCAAGGCCTATAAAGGTCGTAAGGTTGTAAAAAACGTTGGCCTAGAGGTTAAAGCCGGACAAATTGTCGGATTGTTAGGGCCAAACGGCGCAGGCAAAACGACTTCATTTTATATGATCGTTGGCCTAGTCAATAATGATGCTGGGCATATCAGTTTAAATGACGAAGACATCACCTTGTTGCCAATGCATGAACGTGCACGCAAGGGTATTGGTTATTTACCTCAGGAAGCATCAATTTTTCGTAAACTTACAGTATACGAAAACATTATGGCCATACTTGAAACCCGAAAAGATCTAACGTCAGTACAGCGTGAAGAAAAACTAGAAAGTTTAGTTGAAGAATTTAATATTGGTCATATAACTGATAATACAGGCATGAGTTTATCGGGTGGTGAACGCCGTCGTGTAGAAATTGCACGAGCGTTAGCAGCCGATCCAAAATTTATTTTGTTAGATGAACCATTTGCTGGTGTAGACCCGATTTCCGTAGGTGATATCAAAAAAATTATTCTACACTTAAAAAATAAAGGGATAGGTATTTTAATTACGGATCACAATGTTCGAGAGACATTAGATGTATGTGAACATGCCTATATTGTTAGTCATGGCGAACTTATCGCCGAAGGCGATGCAGATCAAATTCTTGCCAACCAGCAAGTAAGAGATGTATACCTTGGAGAGCAATTCACGTTATAGTAGTGAAAGTAATGGTCTAAGCAAATGACTATATCGGAAAAGGATAAGAATTATATAAATGCGCCCTAGTCTGCAGCTCCGTATTGGACAACAACTTACAATGACACCACAATTGCAACAAGCGATAAAGCTGTTGCAATTGTCGACGTTAGACCTTCAACAAGAAATTCAGGAAGCGCTTGAAAGCAACCCTTTACTTGAAGTTGATGAATCAGCTTCATCTCAAGAAAATCAGCCAGACCAATTGGAAGAAGCCTTTTCAGGCAGTAATGAACAAAACAATACCGTTTCAGATGGCAGTGAAGAAGCTGCTCCAACCATAGACGAGATTTCGACTACCGAGGCGATGGATAAATCCGATATTCCTGAAGATCTCAATATGGATACAACATGGGATGATAGCTTTAGTGCTGGTGTCTCAAATACGGGAGCTGTTGCTCCTTCTGACGACTTCGTTTACCAAGGCGAAACCACTGACAGCATTCAAGATCACTTGCGCTGGCAAATGCAATTAACCCCTTTTACTGACACTGATGCCGCTATTGCTACAGCGATTATTGATGCCATTGACGATGCGGGATATTTGACGGTAACCACAGAAGACATTTTAGAGTCTGTTGGCATTGAAGACGTAGAGCTTGATGAAGTAGAAGCGGTGTTAAAGCGCATCAATGTCTTTGATCCAGTTGGCGTTGGTGCTCGCTCTATCGCTGAGTGTTTGTTAATTCAGTTAAATCAGTTTGACAAAAGCACACCTTGGCTAGAAGAAAGTAAAAAAGTCATCTCAGAGCATATCGATTTACTTGGTAACCGTGATTATCGCCAAATTATGCGTAAAACACGTTTAAAAGAAGACCAGTTACGTGAAGTAATTCGTCTGATCCAATCACTCGATCCTCGTCCTGGTGACTCGGTTATTCAAGGTGAAGAGCAATACATAGTGCCAGACGTGTCTGTTGAAAAGCGCAATGGACGCTGGGTTGTTGAGCTAAACCCAGATACAGCTCCTAAATTATCGGTAAATCAACAATATGCGTCTATGGCTCGTTCAATGAAGAATGCTACTGACAGCCAATTTATTCGTTCTAATCTTCAAGAAGCTAAATGGTTTATCAAAAGTTTAGAAAGTAGAAATGATACTTTACTCAAAGTTTCAAACTGCATTGTACAGCGCCAACAAGGCTTTTTTGAACATGGCCCTGAGGCTATGCGTCCTATGGTGCTAAACGATATTGCTGAAGCAGTAGATATGCATGAGTCGACCATCTCTAGGGTCACAACACAAAAATACATGCACACACCACGAGGCATTTTTGAATTAAAATATTTCTTCTCCAGCCATGTTAGTACTGAAAATGGTGGAGAATGCTCCTCAACAGCAATTCGCGCTTTAATTAAAAAGTTAGTTGCTGCTGAAACCCCTGCGAAACCGCTAAGTGACAGTAAAATGGCTGAGCTTTTGGCCGAGCAGGGAATTAATGTTGCTAGACGTACGATTGCAAAATATCGGGAATCATTAAATATTCCACCGTCAAATCAACGTAAAAGTCTACTTTAACTTCCAATAGAAGGATAACAGCTTATGCAAATCAATCTTGCCGGACACCATGTTGAAATTACTGAACCAATGCGCGAAAGCGTAAATGCTAAGTTTGCAAAGCTAGAACGACATTTTGACCATATTAATAATGTTTATGTCGTTCTCACCGTAGAAAAACTAAACCAAATTGCCGAGGCAACCGTTCACCTTAATGGTACCGAATTACATGCGCGAGCAGAAAATGGTGATATGTACGCTTCTATTGATGCCTTGGTGAATAAGCTTGATAAGCAAATTCTCAAATACAAAGGCAAAATTTCTCAACACTAACCCCTTTAAATTTTAATCATTTCCATGAAGTTAACTGATATTTTAAATGAGGACTGCACATTATGTGCAGTCCAAGCTACGAGCAAAAAAAGAATTCTTGAAATACTATCAAGTAAAGCCGCAGAAATGTCTGACGACCTTAACACCTATACTCTGCTCGAAAGCTTAATTCAGCGGGAAAAAATGGGTTCTACAGGCATTGGCAACGGTATTGCAATTCCACATGGCAAGTTAACTTCAACAGACAAGGCATTAGTAGTAGTTGCGACGACTGAAGAAGCCATTGATTTTGATGCCATAGATAACCGCCCTGTCGACATTTTTATTGCATTGTTTGTACCTGAAGATCAGTGTCAAGCACACCTAACAACACTACAAAGCATCGCTAAAATATTCAGTAATAAACAAATTTGTAAACAAGCACGCCGCTGCGATAGCAGCAAAGCACTCTACCAGCTAATAAAAACAGCAGAATGTTAAACGGACATTATTAATGAAACTCACCATAGTAAGTGGCCGTTCAGGCTCGGGAAAAACTGTTGCATTAAGAGTATTGGAAGATCTAGGCTACTATTGTGTAGACAATATTCCAGTCAACCTATTGCCTGCACTTACGCATACCGTCATTAATGATTACGAAACCGTAGCAGTGAGCTTAGACGTTCGTAACTTACCAGCGGAACCTACAGACGTTTCTGAAATACTTGATTATCTGCCATCAGCCGTTGAATTAAGTATTGTTTATTTAGATGCTGACGATAGTGATCTGATAAGACGCTTTAGCGAAACGCGACGTTTGCATCCTCTGATAAAACAAAATATTGCATTAGATCAAGCGATGACGTTAGAGAAAAAATTACTCGAACCAATTTCATCGCGCGCGAACTTATATATTAATACTAGCCAGCTAACCCCACATCAACTTGCCGACCTTATTCGTGAACGTATACTCGGTAAAAAAACAGGTACTATGGTGGTGGTATTTGAATCTTTTGGCTTTAAACACGGTTTACCTAAAGATGCTGACTTTGTATTTGACGCTAGGTTCTTACCGAACCCTTTTTGGGAGAAGGAGCTTAAGCCGTTTACAGGTTTAGACCAACCCGTTAAAGACTTCTTAGCCAGTCAAGCTATCGTGACGAAGTTTATATGGCAAATCAACAGCTTTATGATGACATGGTTGCCGCATTTAGAGCGAAATAACCGTAGTTACATCACCATTGCAATAGGTTGTACAGGCGGCAAACACCGCTCGGTTTATATTGCTGAAATCTTAGCTGCAAATCTTAAAAAAGAGCGACCTGAAGTTCAAGCAAGACATAGAGACCTCACGGTAGCGAGCACCTAATATGAACGAATTTACTCGCGAAGTGCTTATCTCTAATAAACTTGGTTTACATGCAAGAGCTGCCACCAAACTTGCCCAGTTAACGCAAAAGTTTGATGCGCAGGTAACGGTTAAATTAGGTGATAAAGAAGCTGATGCAAGCAGCATTATGGGCTTAATGTTATTGGCCGGTGGCAAAGGAAAGGTTGTTACCGTCATTACAAAAGGACAAGAAGCAGAGCAAGCACTTACTCAAGTTTGCCAGTTATTTACCGATAAATTTGAAGAGGATGAATGATTGGTTAACCGACCAGTTCACCTCTAGTTTTATTTACTCCCTCCTAACTCAAACACGTTTTCAAATTTAATCTTAAGTTATCTCAGAAAAAAGCTGATAAAACCAGATAGTTGAGATAAACTTATAAGCCATGCACTAGAAAATAATAAACGCATACTCTCAGCGTCTTCTATTTTCGAATTTCATTTTCAAGTTTTGTGTGGTAACGGCACAGGGTAGCAATATGCCGGAAATTTCAGATCAAGATTACAGCCAATTACGACTGCAACAAGTTAATGAAGCACTTGGTAGCGGTATGTTTGTGCATGTTAGAAAACTGCTACAAGACCTTCCTGCTTATGATTTAGCACTACTACTTGAGTCCTCCCCTACAAAAACCCGTACTGTGTTGTGGCAGCTTATCGACACAGATCATCACGGTGACGTACTTGAAGAACTAAACGAAGAAGTACGTAAAGGCATTCTCAAAACCATGCGCCCGGAAAAGCTGGCAGAAGTTACGGAAGGCATGGATGTTGACGATATTGCAGAAGTATTACGTGCCTTGCCCGATAGCGTCTATCGCCAAGTACTTAATTCGATGGACTCACAAGACAGAGGCCGGGTAGAGCAAGCACTATCTTACGAAGAAGACACCGCTGGTGGTATCATGAATACCGATACCATCACGATACGCGCCGATGTCACGGTCGATGTTGTTTTAAGATACTTGCGCCTTAAGGGGGAGTTGCCAGAATCTACGGACTCATTTTATGTTGTTGATAGGCAAGACCATTTTATAGGCTCTGTTGCACTTGCTAAATTAGTGACGGCAAAGCCTGAGGTTGGTATCTCCGCCTTGATTGACGAAGATATCCAAGCGGTTAATGCCAAGTTACCCGAAACCGAAGTAGCGCAACTATTTGAACGCTACGACTGGTTTTCTGCGCCTGTCGTTGATGATGACGGCCGACTACTCGGTCGTATCACTGTAGATGACGTTGTTGATATTATTCGTGAAGAAGCAGAGCACTCCATGATGAGTATGGCGGGTTTAGATGATGAAGCCGATACCTTTGCTCCTATCCTTAAAAGTACACAACAACGTTCAGTTTGGTTAGGCGTAAACTTAATCACGGCCATTTTTGCCGTGGTTGTTTCAAACATGTTCGAGGATATATTAAGCCAGCTAACCATTTTGGCGATTTTAAATACCCTAGTTCCTTCGATGGGAGGCGTAGCAGGTAATCAAACGTTAACCTTAGTCATTCGTGGTTTAGCACTAGGTCACGTTGGTGATAGTAACGCCAAGGCGCTGTTATACAAAGAGCTCGCCGTGGGCTTTTTAAACGGCGTTATTTGGGCATTACTCATCGCCGCTGTTGTAGGTGTTTGGAAGCAAGACATGACGCTAGCAGGGATAATTGCCTTTGCCATGTTGATGAATATGACGGCGGCTGGGATTGCCGGCGTAACCATTCCACTTATGTTAAAGCGCATGAAAATTGATCCAGCGCTTGCAGGTAGCGTTATTCTTACAACGGTCACTGATGTTGTTGGAATTTTTGCCTTCCTAGGCACTGCAACCTTACTTATCGGATATTAACGATTAACAGCGAAAAGTCATCCAATTAAAAAAGGGCCTCTATGGCCCTTTTTTAATTTTAGTATTGGCAGCTTAACTGCCTGCAACTTGCATTTGTTCAACTAAAATAGAACCAGTGCGAATAGCGCCGCGCACATCAAAGTCGCTACCGACTGATACTATATTTTTAAACATATCGGCTAAATTGCCGGCGATAGTTACCTCAGATACAGGGTATTGAATCTGACCATTTTCAACCCAGAAGCCTGCAGCACCACGTGAATAGTCGCCGTTAACAACATTAACGCCCTGCCCCATTAGCTCTGTTACCAATAAACCAGTTCCTAACGCTTTTAACATTTGCTCAAAGTCACCGCCATTAGCAGAAACAACCCAGTTGTGAATTCCACCGGCATGACCTGTTGTTTGTAAACCTAACTTACGAGCAGAATAACTGGTAAGTAGGTAGGTCTCTAGGCAACCATTAACAATAATATCTCTGTCTTTTGTTGCGACACCTTCACTATCAAATGCACTACTGGCTAGCCCTTTCTTGATATGTGGTAACTCGTTGATGGTTAAAAACTCAGGGAAGATTTGCTGACCAATTGCATCAAGTAAAAATGATGATTTTCGATACAAATTGCCACCGCTTATCGCTGCTATCAAATGCCCCCAAAAAGTATTGGCGATATCGGAATGAAACATCACGGGTACTTTACAAGTATTAATTTTTCGAGCATTTAATCGCGATAAAACTTCACGAGCTGCCTTTTGACCAATCTCAACAGGTGCTTTTAACAACTCAAAATCACGATTTACGGCATAGTCGTAATCGCGCTGCATGTCGTCGCCTTCTTGAGCAATCATCACACAACTTAGGCTGTGCCTAGAACTCGGATAGCCGACAAGTTGTCCGTGGGTATTACCATATACTTTAAAGCCTTCAAAGCTTGCCAATGTTGCGCCGTCTGAGTTTGTGATGCGAGCATCAGCTTTAAGCCCCGCTTCTTCACATTCAGTGGCAATAGCGATTGCTTGGTCAGTAGAAAGTGCCTTGGGGTGGTATAGATCTAAATCAGGTGGATTTTTTGCTAATAGTTCTGCATCAGCTAAACCAGAACATTGATCAACAGAGGTATATTTAGCGATATTTATCGCCGCCTGAACCGCTTGGTGCAAAGCCTTTTCCGATAGATCAGCTGTCGACGCGCTGCCTTTTCTACCTTGCTGATAAACGGTAATTCCTAAAGCACCGTCACTGGTAAACTCAACGGTTTCTACTTCACCTAACCGTGTTGAGACGCTTAATCCTTGTTGACGACTCATGGCAACCTCTGCACCATCAGCCCCTATCGACTTAGCCAGTGTTAATACCTCACTGACTCGTTGTTCTACCTGCTTCATTTGTTCAGGAATACTATTCGTTTCACTCATCCAGTAAAATACTCTATTTATTGCGACAACAACCGCACATGGACGCTAGTGGCCTGTTAGTGCTTGTTGTATACTATACACAAATTGATGTTAATTTAGTTATTATGCCTGACTATAACCACGATATCGACGAATTCGATGAAGATTATAAAAGTAAATCTGAAATAAAGCGTGAAATGCTTGCGCTACAAGATTTTGCTTACAAATTAGTTAAATTGTCAAAAGCTGAGCGTGCCAAAGTTCCGTTTACTGAAGAACTACTAGAGGCACTCGTATTAGCTGACAAAATTAAAAATAAGCCTGAAGCATTGCGTCGTCATGTACGCTTTATGTCAAAGGTACTATTAGAAACTGACATGGATCCTATAAACCATGCATTAGATGTAATGGCAAACAAGCACCAGCAAGATACAACTAAGTTTCATCTATTAGAAGTAAAACGCGATGCTTTAATTGCCAACGGTAATGCTGAAATAGAATCCACACTTGATGAATATCCTGCTATGGAACGTCAAAAGCTAAGACAACTTGTTAGACAAGCAAGTAAAGAAGTAAAAGCCGATGCCAAAGGCAAATACTACAAAGAGTTGTTTGCTTACATCAAGCAGTTCGCTCAATAAAGGTCAATTTATACAATAAATAAACGCCCTAATGGGCGTTTTTTTTACAGCGTAAAGTAATTGGCAAAGACTTTATAGAGCTCAGTTCCCTGATTTACACTAGCCGAAGCAAAGTGCAGTATTGGGATCACGGGTTCTTCAAGCGATAAATAGTGTAGCGGTTCACCGTCACCATAATTATCCATGCGCAGAATTCTTGCCAATGGCTCACCTGGTGCTAACGGTTCACCAAATTCTGCTAAATAATCTACCATGCCGCCCATCGGGGAGTAATACGCTTTATAGTCTTTTAAATAACACGCGTATCGAGTCATTGACTGTGGTTGAAAATCATTTGAGTCAATCACCCCTTTATAAGATAAGTAACTTAAAATACTTTTTGCATCTTCTAATGCCACATCTAAGTCAATCTGCTCTTGAGAGCCCAATTCTACCGTAAAGCTTTCTTTATTTAGGTGTTCAGCACTAATCGAAAAATTAATGCCTAATTCAGCAAACGCTTCTTGTAATTGCCACCAAGGACAAAAGGTCGCTTCATCTAAAGCACCAGCAAAATCATTCGGTATTAATAAAGTATGTGGAATATCAAAATACGAAGCACTTTCTTGTGCATATTCAGGACAGTACAAGTGCTTACTTGAGATAGGCCCAGTGTGCAAATCAAGCACAATATCGGCTTGATGTGCTAAACGCTGCAACTGATAGGCAATACGTTGACCCGTTGTTAAGCCATAATTATTGTGATCAAGTTTCTTTTCGATGCTATTAATCATCAATGCCTTGAAGTTTTGCTCAATCGTTTTATCGTCTTGACCAATGCTTTTACGAACAAAAGGTTTGATAATATCTGCATCAAAATGATACATGCGATTCCAGTTAACACCGGTGATCGGATCAAATCGTCCTAAGGTATATTCACCATTTTTATGGTTGCAGCCGACAGGGTTAGCATATGGCACGAGTGTAATATCACCGTTAACTTTTATTTCTCTAAGTAGTTCAAGTAATTGAAATATTACGGCATTACCTTGTACTTCAGCACCATGCATATTTGCCTGTATATATACACTTCGACCACCCGTTTCGCCTTTAATACGGTATACAGGTACGGTTAATGCTGCGCCGCTGGCCATTTCACCAACATGCATCACTTCTTTCGTAAAATTTGTCATAAAATTCTCTTAAAATTAGGCTAAATACCAATCGGCAGATCGTGCAGGTCTTTTTTCAATCATCTGCCCTTGCTGAAAAATATACTCTGCAGGTAATTGATGGCATAAGAAAAACGGCATGCTTTCGGTAAAGCCATACGCCCCTACATAGCCAAATATCAGTTGGTCGCCAACATTAACATCCGTTGGCAAAGGTAAATGACCTAGTTTATCCATACTGGTGCACAACGGGCCGTGCAAATCAAAATGACTCTGCTCTTGAGCTGAATATCTAACCATTCGCACTGGAAAAGGTTGCTCGGTAATTGCTGGGCGGATCAGGTGATTAATACCTGCAGCAAGTACTAATTGCTGCTGAGTAAAGTTGGCTTTTTTATCTACAACATTTGTCACGTAATAACCGCATGAGGCAACAGCAAATCGGCCTAATTCGAGCCATAACTCATCAACCTTGGCTTTGGCTTTAATGTCGGCAAGATCATGCACTATGGTTTGCCAGCAAAGTGCTTGATCCTGCTCTAGATAGTCAATACCTAAACCACCACCAAGGTCTAGCACTTTTAGGGTCATTCCTATGTTGTTTGCTAAACCAACAAGAGGTTCTATCATTTGCTGCCACAAATCATACATTTTTGCATTAGACAACATATTGCCCCACTGGAAAATATGTAGGCCTATTAATTCTAAATGAGGATAATCATGAACCTTGATATCTTGCCAAGCAGATACTGACATGCCAAATGGAGTTACTTGGTTGCCCCCCAAAGGATTTTTCTCACCTTCTGGCCATTGCAATTGTACACGCAACAACACCTGAGGTTTAAAACCAAGTTCCGCTGCTGCTTGCTCTAACCAAATTAACTGGTTAGGGCTTTCAACAACAAAAGTATTTACCCCTTTAATCAAGAACTCTTTAAGTTGAGCTCTCGATTTGGCAGGGCCAGTATTTAAAATGCGTTCGGGTGCTATGCCTTGCTTCAACACCTGATTTAACTCACCACTACTGGCAACATCAAATTGTATTCCTGCATCATTAACCGTTTGAATGATAGACGATAAAGGATTGGCCTTTACCGCATACCACAGCTTAATGACACTTTGTTTTTGTAGTGCATCTAAGTGTTGTTTTAGCGCATCAAGATCATAAACAAAGTAAGCTAATTCATTTTCATTAGTAGGTTGATGTTGCTCAACCGCGTCAACTAAATGTTGATTAGCAGTAAATTGTTGATACCAGTTAGCTGGTGTATAAGCGGACATAGCGACCTCAAATTAACGTAATAGTGTTTCTAGCGTTAACGACGCATCGCTTTGTTCGTCGCGATATTTAACAATCAAAGCACACGCCATATTCAAACCATTTGCTTGTGCCCAATCACCAGAGACAGGACGAGTACCAGGTACAACAACAGCTCTTTCTGGAATATCAGCGCCTTTTTCAAGCATGACTTGGTTCACACAGTCGTATACAGGAACCGATGCTGATAAAGTAACACCTGGCGCTAACACTGCACCTTTGCGAACAACAATACCTTCAACAACAACGACGCCAGCACCTAAAAATGCATCATCTTCTATAATGACTGGGCTTGCACCAACTGGCTCCAATACACCACCAATTTGAACAGCAGCCGAAACATGGACATTTTTTCCAATTTGCGCACAAGAACCAATTAAGGCATGACTATCAACCATAGTGCCTGAATCAACATAAGCACCCACATTGATGTAAGCTGGTGGCATAATGATGACACCTGACGATACATATGCACCAGTTCGTACAGACGAGCCCCCCGGCACCATTCTGACGCCATGAGATGGTTCAAATTGTCTTGCAGGTAAATTATGTTTATCTACAAAGCCTTGGTATATACCGTCAAATGCGATATTTTCACCTGCTTTAAACGACGCTAAAATCGCTTCTTTTACTTCAACATTAGCATGCCACTGACCATTGTCGTCTCTGTTTGCCGCTCTAACGGTACCTGCTTCTAATTGTGCTAAAGTTTCTTGCCAACTCACTACTCTCATACTCCAAGATCTTGTCAACGCTTAAAAAAGCGTACAGCAATCAACCAACTATTTTGGGGTTGATGCAAATTTCATGTTGTAAGGAGAACTTAGGACTTTTGCATGACATTGACTCACCAACTTATTGGCAAGTTTGCAGACAAAGACCAGAAGCTCTCCACCTAAAAAGGTGACAATTGCAGGGATTCAACCTCTACAACCGACAATAACGTCATCAAATACATTATTGCCTCGGCGTTATACTCCCTCGTTAATGATCGTCAGAGTTTGATCTCTTCCCATTAACTACCTAGTTAACGCACCTCTTCTGGCCCTAGATCAGTTAGCAGCGCCGATTGGGCTGCTAACCTAGAATAGGGACGACAGTATTAGAACATTTATTCTAATCATCTGCAAGCATGTACATTGTTTGAAAGAAGGGTGTAGCTTGACGCCACTAAACTTTATAGGTGAGGATTTAAAGTTTGCTCGTTGACTTGCAAAGCGTTGAAATCATGTTGTGACTTAACAGCTAGATCTATTAGTGCTTTTTCAATAATAAACAGTCTATCTTGCCCCCAACAACAGGTATCGTTGAGTTTAAAACAGGGCACGCCCCAAAGGCCTAAAGCAGACAATTCTCGTAAATATTTTTCTGACCATAGTTGCCAGTCATGTGACTCTTGGTAAGTCATTGCCTTTTGGTAGTCAATCCCTACCTGCTCACATATATCTAATACAACGGATTGTCTAGCCAAGTCCAAATCTCTTACGTATATCGCCTCAAAGGCACTTTCGATTAACTCTTGTGCTTTTCCTTTAAGTTCAGCATAGGCAAAAAGTTGATAGCAATTTACAACACCTTGGCCAGTCGGCTCGTTAAAGGAGGAAAATGGTATTCCCGCCGACTTTGCTTCTCGTAAAACGTCTTTATAGGTGTAGCGCTGTTTGCTTATTGGGACTTTTAATCCTCTCATAACTAACGGAACAACAGGTTTTAGCTTTACTTTTATTTGAAATTGATTGGCCAATTTTAGTGCTTTGACCAGTCCCAAATAAGAATATGGACTACGCAATGATAAATACACTTCGAGTACAGGTAAATCATCCATATTCATGATTTGACCAGAGATATCGCCTGACTTTGTGCCGTATCTTTGTGCGAGGTTATTTTTATTTAACTTCAGCGCAGTTAATTGTTGCTCCAAATACTTCAAGCGCTCTACACCAGTGAACCATACACCAGCAAAGTGCAAAGTAGCTGGCAGATAATGACCCTTTTTTAATAATCGCTGTTGATTTTTAACTTGGAAGTTAATGACTGGAGTTGATGGCTGAATAATTTCATCAATAGCGTTGCTCCATACACGATTAAAAATATCTAACGCACCAGAAACATCTTTTACTGTTAATTGCCACAGTTGTTGACCTGCAATTAAACCATGATGGCGAGGATACTGACTTTGAGCATTTAATCCAAAATACGCTGCCAATTCTTGCGCATCTTTTAATGCCCAAAACTGCATTAATTTAGGTGATAGAGTAAAACCAGGTACTGATTCGTAAACTAGAAAAAGCTTAAAGTTGACATTGTAACGCATGGAAAGATCATTTATCGCTTGAACAAGCAAGTAACTGTGTGGATCGCGCAATGCTAGATACACGTCAACACTAGGGGCAGAGCCGACAATTCGTGAAATAGTTAAACACATAGTGTTTAAACACGACTGTCTGAAATCGCTACGCAGCCACCAGTTTTTTACTTTAACAAGCCAGTTGCTAATAACGATTCCCTCATTTGTGTGTATTGTATCGTTGGTACCGACATCAATATTCGGTAGAATACTCGCTAATTATGACACATTATCAGGGATTTTCCTTGTTCCCCGGATAACAGAGCACCCTACAGTTATGAGCCTAACCAATTTAAGCCAAGTCTTATTACGTAACGATGATTTATTAATTGCTAACTTTCCATTGTTAATTAATATGCCTGACGACAACTTTGCCAGTGAACTTAATCGTCTAAAATCTGATAATAACGTCACCTTTTTTGATACCCATTTTGGCAACCATTTACAGCGTAAAAAATTTACCTTTGCGAACGCCGTCTTTACCGCATGCTACGAAACTAAATTAAAGCATGACTTAGTGATAATGACGTTTCCAAAAAGTAAAAAAGAGTTAGCCTTCACTTTAGCTATGGTAGCCCCCAAGCTGGCTGATAACGCTCGCATATTAGTGATAGGTGAGAACAAAAGCGGCATAAAATCATTAGATAAGTTAGTCAAAGATCAAGCGACGTATGTCACTAAAATAGATTCAGCTCGTCATTGTATTTTGTTTGAAATGGCATTAAACCATCAAATGCCATTTGACCTTCAAACTTGGTTTTCAACTTACACGTTTAACCATCAGGAAATTCAATGCAAAATTGCCGCTTTACCTGGTGTATTTAGTCAAGCCAAGCTTGATAAAGGCACCGAAGTTCTTTTTGATGTTTTACCTGATGATATCAACGGAAAAGTCCTCGACTTTGGTACTGGTGCTGGTGTAATTGCAACTTTAATTGGTAAGAAGTTTCCAACGACAGAATTGCATTTGGCAGACGTCAGTGCATTAGCGTTAGCCTCAGCGGAAAAATCACTAGCGCTAAATGGGTTATCTGGAAATGTTTTCGCCACTGACAGCATGTCTAATATTCGAGGTAATTTCGACACAGTAATCACTAACCCGCCGTTTCATCAAGGCTTAAAAACCCACTATGCTGCTACAGAAACTTTTCTCAAACAAATTGCTCAGTTTGTTAATGTGAGAGGGAAAATGTTGGTAGTCGCAAACAGTTTTTTAAGCTACGAGCCTTTGATGCGTAACAATTTTTCACAAATATGCAGGCTAATTGAGAAAAAAGGTTTTACCGTCTATCGAGCTGATAAAAAATAAAAACCAAAGCAATTGTTGCAATCTAGCCAATTTTTGACAATTATCCCTTATAGACATAATAAAATTAATAGAGTTTATGCAGTCAAACGCCAATATAAAATCAATACGCAGACCGATTCTCTACACCGTAGTCGGGTTTGTATCGATATTTATTTTATTAGCGCTTTTATATATTGCACAAACCTTCATCGAAGAATCTAAACAGCAAGTTGAACAAAATACTAAACAATGGGCACAATATATTGCCACTCTTAGTATCGAAGATATCAAAGATGAACAAGATGCATTGCTGTCACAAAAGCTTCAGAAACTGCAAGTAAATCAATCTATATTAGTTATCGATGTTTACAAAAAGTTTTCAACAGACGATAGGTTTCGATTTTTTGCTGGCTATGATTATTTAAAAAATATCAGGGTGCCAACTGATGGCGATCCCAACCTAGAATTGGCCAAACATTCAATCCCCACCTTTGACGGCGATATTGTTAAGTTTGCCACCCCAATTAAAGATAATGAGCAGCAAATAGGGTTTGTTTATTTAGAAATAGATTCGCATTCAGGGTTGTCGTTTAGTAATCACCTATTGCTCATTTTTATTGTTTTATTCTTTATATTAGTTTCGGCAGTTACTTTTATTAGCCTGCGTTTAGAAAGCCTTTTTGCATCACCACTTCAAGAGCTTAGTGCCGATATATTAAAAATATCACAAACAAAAGATTACAGTTTGCGCATCCGCAGCATGCCCTATAAAGAAGCCGATCTGTTATCAAGAAATATAAACAACCTACTTACTAGAACTGAGCGTCATGTTACCCAATTAGGCTTAGCAGAGCAGCAAAGTCTAGAGTTAAATATTGAACTTGAAGATAAAGTCGCTAGTAGAACTGCCGCACTTAAAGAGTCAAATCAAGAGTTGCTTTCAACATTGGAAAAGTTACATCAGTTTCAGGACCAGCTTGTTGAAAGTGAAAAAATGGCCTCTTTGGGCGATATGGTTGCAGGGGTTGCCCATGAAGTAAATACGCCAATTGGGTTAGGTGTTACCGCTTCAACACTACTCGCTGATCGTCTAAATGAAGTTAAACAAGCATTTGAAGATAAATCGTTAAAATCGAGTCAACTTAAGCGCTTTTTAACCGAAGGTGAAGAAAATGTTGGCATTATCTATCGTAATCTTAAGCGCGCAGCAGAGCTTATTTCCAGTTTCAAAAAAGTAGCGGTAGATCAGTCTAGCGAAGATTTTAGGCGCTTTAACTTTGCAGAACTTCTCAAAGAAATTTTGTTGACCTTAGCACCACAAATTAAAAACACACCTTACCAAATCCATTTCGATTGTGATGAAGATTTGATGGTAGTGAGTAAACCTGGACCAATCAATCAAATTTTAATCAATTTAATATTAAACTCCATTATCCATGGCTTTGATAAACGCGATCATGGAACCATAGAATTAAAAGTCATGAGATTAGGTGAACAACTTAATATTATTTACAAAGATGATGGTATGGGTATACCCGCTAGCGTCAAAGATAAAGTGTTTGAACCCTTTACGACCACTAAACGTGGCGAAGGTGGCAGTGGTCTAGGCTTGCATTTAGTCTATAATTTAGTAACTCAAGCACTGGGTGGTAACATAAAGCTAGAAAGCTCTTCAGGCAAAGGCACCACGTTTGAAATTAATTTTCCAATTAGCGAGCAGTTATTGTAGCTTAGCTCTCCAGTAATTAAGGAATTGAAACAATTAGTGGTTTTGCTAATTGTCTTTTCAAACTAGGTTAAGTAACATGTTGACCATAGGCTTTATAGAATGGCTAATGTCTAAAGCGAACTGTTATAAGACACGTTAAAAAGCACAATTTTAGAATAACGATATCACGCAGAAAGCGTTAATTTGGAAACTTGAGCATGCAAAAACCTCATATACTCATTGTAGAAGACGAAGAAGTCACACGTTTTAATTTGCGAAACCTTTTTGAAGCTGAAGGTTACACTGTTTCAGAAGCAATTAATGGTGACGCAATGGAACAGCAGCTCAAAAACAACACCATTAATTTAGTGATCATGGATATCAATTTACCTGGCAAAAATGGATTATTGCTAGCAAGAGAGTTAACCAACAACAGTGATTTAGGTCTTATCTTTTTAACAGGTCGAGACAGCGACATTGACAAAATCTTAGGCTTAGAAATAGGTGCTGACGATTACTTAACTAAGCCCTTTAACCCTCGTGAATTAACTATCCGCGCTCGTAACATATTAAATAGAATCACCCAAGGCAGAACGGATCTTGATAATGCGGTTGTTAAGTTTAATGGCTGGACATTAGATGGTAACTCTAGACAAATGACATCACCTTCCAATGATGTTGTTTCTATCCCTCGCGGAGAATATCGAGCGCTTAGATTGTTAATTGCTAATGCGGGGCAGATTGTTACTCGACAACAACTAATCAAAGAAATGACCGGTCGTGACTTACGCTCAAATGATAGAACTGTAGATGTTACTATCAGAAGGTTGCGAAAACATTTTGAACTGATTGACGATAAATTAGAGCTGATTAATACCATTCATGGCGAAGGGTATCGTTTTGTTGGTTCGGTTGAATCATAACAAAACTAATGTCACTCACTTGAGTGATTTAAAAAGAATCAAACATAACAAAGGCTAGAAACTTCTAGCCTTTGTTTTTTCAGCTGTTGCAATCTTAATGTTTATCCAAGCCAAGTGTTAAAGCTCGCAATAGCTTCATTATTCAAACGTTGAAGATTGGTAAAATGCTCTTGTCGCTGTGCCCAAGGGACCTCAGACTTTTCAATATCAACAAGTAACCCGTGAACTTGTACTAATCCTACACTACCTGCAGCCCCTTTCATTTTATGACATTTATCACGCCATTCATTTTTATCTTGAGCTATTAAAGTTGATTGGATTTCAGTTAAATAAATTTCAGATTGCTGTGTATACAGAGTTAACATTTGTTGCACAACGTCACGTCCAAGATTATCGAGATACCCATTGAGTAACTGTAAATCTAACTGTATTTCATGTTCCATGATCAGACCTTCTTCCTATTTAATATTTTTGCATTGTATCACAACAATTTAATTAAAGATTTGACTTACTTAGTGTTTTATTAATGTACATAAGTACAAAAAGAATAGTTAAATCCAAATAAACACCTAAAAAATGAGCTAATTTCTTAAACACGCAAAGGTATTAAATTTAGCACTTAGAGTGACTACCTTTTACCGCTAATCCTTTCTCATGATGCTTTATGACTCTGGTTAAACTGCAAAATCTCGACGGACTGACTAACCTTTAACAGCACTAGATAAGCCCTTTACCTTGTTATTATTGATTTTGGACTAAATTTACTTCAAAATAGCCGCCCTTTCTACCTAGTGAAGTTAAGTTGCTTTGTTTTGGTAGTTAATGTTTAAAATTTAATTCAACCATGCGTTATGACTGAAGTTAGGGAAAGCCTAGCCCTTTACATAGCCGCTCATACCGGAGTTTCCATGTCACCCATAATGCCTGATATTGCCAACCATACCACTGCCCAAACTGAAGGTACGCTCGACTGGGTGGGGATGAGCAATATAGAAATGCCAATTATGATCTCATCTCAAGATGAATCACCACGCATGGTCTCAGCTTATGTCGATGCATTTGTTAATTTAAAAGAGCCACAAGCAAAAGGCATTCACATGTCTCGTTTGTATTTGCTGCTTGATGATCTTTCAACGAGCAATGAGTTAAACTATCAAAGCATTGTAAGCTTATTAGACGGCTTTATTAGTAGTCATCAAGAGTTGAGCGATAACGCCAAAGTTGTATTTAAGTTTGACTACCATTTGCGTAGAAAATCACTCATTAGTGGTAAAGAAGGCTGGAAAGCTTATCCAATTACCATCACAGGCAGAGTAAACAAAGGTGAAGTTAGTATAGAATTAGCGTTAGATATGCGTTACTCATCTACCTGTCCATGCTCAGCGGCACTTGCTAGACAACTAATACAACGCTCTTTCACAGAGAAGTTTACCCAAGAAGACGTTAACTTTGAACAAGTCCACGAATGGCTTGGTACGACCGAGGGGATTGTTGCAACACCACACAGCCAACGTTCGGTAGCAGAGATAAAAGTTAAGCTTAATGCTAATTTAACTGAATTCCCAATTAAGTACTTAGTAGATTTAACTGAAGGTGCCTTAAAAACACCAGTACAAGCTGCAGTAAAACGAGAAGATGAACAAGAGTTTGCTCGTCTAAATGGCCAAAACCTAATGTTTTGTGAAGATGCAGCAAGAAAGCTTCAACATGCAATGAATCAGGAAAATAAGTTTGACGATTTCTGGCTTAAAATAAATCATCTTGAATCTCTCCATGCTCATGATGCAGTGAGTATTACAACAAAAGGGATTGAAGGTGGTTACCAGCCTTAAAACTTTTTAAATCCCAAAACAAAAAAACCAGCTTTTAGCTGGTTTTTTTGTTTATAGGCGCACCTCGTCATTCAATTAACCACGCACTCTCAACGCCCACAGTGAATAATTAGTGAATAATAACACTTCTTATTTGAGATCACTTCGTTTTTCACAAATATGTAATAAAATTACAAATTGACTATACAACTTACCTTGAACCCGCTTAAACAAGGAACACCATCGCTCAAACAATAATCCAAAAATCATAAAAAACCTAATAAAAAACAAACATAACCCATTATTTTCAAACACTTACGTACAATGTAAAATTATTACGAGCAAAAGCTCTATTTTTATTGACCTTTAAGTTCTTTGCGTTTAATGTAATCAGTTCCCTTTGGGCAAAAACAGAGTAATTATGCAAAAAAGGCATAGTATTATTCTAAAAACAACTCTGTTTCCGGAAAGGTAGTTATTTTTAGGAGAAACAAACATGCAGCTTTATGATCCCAACTATCAAAAAGACAATTGCGGATTTGGTTTAATAGCTCACCAATACGGTGAAACCAGTCATAAGCTCGTTAAGACAGCCATTTCTGCATTAGATAGAATGCAACACCGCGGTGGTATTAATGCTGATGGCAAAACCGGCGATGGTTGTGGATTATTGATGCAAAAGCCGGACAGCTTTTTTAGAGCAGTAGCTGAAGAAAATAATTGGAAGCTTGGACGAAAATACGCTGTCGGTATGATTTTTTTAAACCCTGATCCTGTGATCGCGGCTAAATCAAAACAGATTTTAGAGCAAGAACTTGCACAAGAAACATTAACAATAGTTGGTTGGCGACAAGTTCCCACTGATCAATCTATTTTAGGGGATATTGCAGCCAGCAATATGCCGACAATAGAGCAAATTTTTGTTGATGCGCCTCCGGGCTGGAGAAATAGAGACTTAGAGCGTCGGTTATACATGGCCAGACGTCGTGCAGAAAAACACATTGAAGATGAAAAGTTTTACATCGCTAGCTTATCTTGTTTAGTGACAATCTATAAAGGCTTGATGATGCCTGCCGATCTGCCAAACTTTTATTTGGATTTAGCAGATATTCGTATGCAAACCGCTATTTGTGTATTTCATCAGCGTTTTTCGACAAACACCTCTCCACAGTGGCATTTAGCTCAACCTTTTAGATATTTAGCTCATAATGGTGAAATAAATACCATTAAAGGCAACCGACAATGGGCCAGAGCAAGAACTTACAGATTTAAATCTCCATTATTGCCTGACCTACACGATGCGGCACCATTTGTTAACGAAAGTGGCTCAGATTCATCGTCACTAGATAATATGCTGGAATTATTCTTAGCAGGTGGTATGGACTTGTTTCGTGCGATGCGATTACTCGTGCCTCCTGCTTGGCAAAACAGTCCATTAATGGATGATGATCTAAAAGCATTTTATGAGTTTAACTCGATGCATATGGAGCCTTGGGATGGTCCAGCGGGCATAGTAATGACAAACGGTCGTCATGTTGCATGTAACTTAGATAGAAACGGTTTGCGCCCTGCTCGTTATGTCATCACCCGAGATGGCTTTATAACACTAGCCTCTGAAGTTGGTATTTGGGATTACGGCGAAGATGAAGTTGTCGAAAAAGGACGTGTTGGTCCTGGAGAGATGTTAGCCATTGATACCTACAATGGTAAAGTATTTAGCTCTACAGATATTGATAATGACCTAAAAGTTAGACACCCATACCGCGAATGGTTAAATACCAACATTCGTCGTTTGGTTCCTTTTGATAAATTACCAGCTGAGTTAATTGGCCAACGGGTATTTAACGATAAAGAAATGGCGCAATACCACAAGCTATTTAATTATAGCTATGAAGAGATTCAACAAGTGGTTAAAACCCTAGCCGAAAATGGACAGGAAGCTACAGGCTCTATGGGAGATGATACCCCAATGGCCGTGTTGTCTAGTCAGCCAAGAACCTTGTATGACTACTTCCGACAACAGTTTGCCCAAGTTACTAACCCACCTATCGATCCTTTGCGTGAACGCTATGTAATGTCACTGGGGACGTGTATAGGACGTGAACATAACGTATTTAATGAAACAACTGGGCACGCCGATCGAATTTTGTTTGAAACACCAATTTTAATGTATACGGGGTTAAAACAGTTAAGAGAGCTCGATCCAGATCACTATCGCAGTGCAACCCTATCGCTCAATTATCTACCAGAAGAAGGCTTGCAAGCGGCAATTGTACGCTTATGTGATGAAGCAGTAGATCAAGTCCGCAATAAAAATACCGTAATCTTGGTGCTTTCTGATCGTAAAGTTAGCAAAGAACTATTACCTATTCCTGCCGCGATGGCTGTAGGTGCTGTTCAAAAACGTTTAGTTGACGAACAGCTGAGATGTGATTCAAATATTATCGTTGAAACTGCCTCGGCGCGTGATTCTCACCAATTTGCTGTATTACTTGGCCTAGGTGCAACAGCAATTTATCCTTATTTAGCATTTGAAACTATTGAACAACTCGTTGAACAAGGACAAATTGAGTTAAGTGCAAGAGAAGCGGTCACTAATTATCGCAATGGTATCAACAAAGGTTTACTGAAAATCTTGTCTAAAATGGGTATTTCAACCATTGCTAGTTACCGATGTGCTGGACTTTTTGAAGTCATAGGCTTGCATGAAAACATCATGAAATTGTGTTTTCCAGATCTTCCTAGCCGCATCCAAGGCGCCGACTTTGAAGACATAGAGCAAGATAATATTAATTTAGCTAGAAAAGCTTTTTTACCACATCAGAAACTCAATCACGGCGGTTTATTAAAATATGTTCATGGTGGTGAATACCATGCATATAACCCTGATGTAGTTAGTACGTTACAACAAGCAGTGCGTAGTGGTGACTACGGCGAATATCGCGTATTTGCCGACACGGTAAATAACCGCCCTGTTGCCACTTTGCGTGATTTGCTAGCACTAAAATCTGGAAACAATGCAATTTCTATTGATCAAGTTGAAACTGAAGCTGATTTGTTTAAACGCTTCGATAGTGCAGCGATGTCAATTGGCGCATTGAGCCCTGAAGCGCACGAAGCGCTTGCTATTGCCATGAACCGGTTAGGTGGTTTTTCTAACTCAGGTGAAGGTGGTGAAGATGAACGTCGTTTTGGTACAGTGAAAAACTCACGAATCAAACAAATTGCCTCTGGGCGATTTGGCGTAACACCTCACTATTTGGTTAATGCAGACGTTCTGCAAATTAAAGTAGCGCAAGGTGCAAAACCCGGTGAAGGTGGTCAGTTACCTGGCGATAAGGTTACCCCATTAATTGCCAAGTTACGTTTTTCTGTCCCTGGCGTGACCTTAATTTCACCTCCGCCACATCACGATATCTATTCTATTGAAGATTTGGCGCAGCTAATTTTCGACTTAAAGCAAGTTAATCCAACTGCAGTCATTTCTGTCAAATTAGTATCGGGCCCAGGTGTAGGTACTATTGCATCAGGCGTAGCTAAAGCATATGCCGACTTTATTACTATTTCAGGTTACGACGGCGGTACCGGTGCGAGTCCATTAACCTCGGTAAAATACGCAGGTTGTCCGTGGGAGTTAGGTCTTGCTGAAGCGCATCAGTCACTAGTGAGTAACGGGCTGCGTCATAAAGTAAGACTACAAGTTGATGGTGGTTTGAAAACAGGTCTCGATATTGTCAAAGCAGCAATTTTAGGTGCTGAAAGTTTTGGTTTTGGTACAGCCCCTATGGTGACTTTAGGTTGTAAATTCTTACGTATATGTCACTTAAATAACTGTGCAACAGGTGTTGCTACACAAGATGATGTGTTGAGAGAGCAATTTTTTAAAGGCTTGCCAGAGCAGGTAATGAACTACTTTAAGTTTATTGCACAAGATGTTAGAGAAATACTTGCAGAGTTAGGTGTTGAAAGCCTTACCGCGATTATTGGTAGAACAGATCTGCTAGAACCACTTGCAGGTATAAGTGCCAAACAGCAAAAGCTCGATTTAAGTCCAATTATAGCTCCTGTTAAAGCTCCACAAGGATCAGCTTTATATCAAACTCAAGCAAACAATCCTTTTGACGAAGGTAAATTAAACCAACAAATACTAGCAGCAGCCAAAAACGCAGTTGCACTAAGTACTGGTGGTGAATTTAGATTCAACATTAAAAACGTTGATCGCTCTGTTGGCGCTACCCTATCAGGAGAAATTGCACGCCATCATGGTGACCAAGGCATGGCAAGTCAGCCAATTAAAATTAATCTAACAGGTACGGCAGGCCAAAGTTTTGGTGTATGGAATGCTGGCGGCTTAGAGTTAACCTTAACCGGTGATGCCAATGACTATGTCGGTAAAGGAATGACCGGCGGTAGAATCACCATCAAGCCACCTAAGGGTACAGCTTACAAAAGCCATGAAACAATGATTGCTGGCAACACGTGTTTATACGGTGCAACCGGTGGGCATTTGTATGCATGTGGTCGCGCGGGTGAACGTTTTGCCGTGCGCAACTCAGGTTGCCAAGCCGTTGTTGAAGGCACCGGTGATCATGCCTGTGAATACATGACTGGCGGTATTGTCACTATTCTTGGACAGGTTGGCGTAAACTTTGGTGCAGGTATGACTGGCGGCTTTGCTTATGTACTGGATGAAGCTGACGATTTTAACGTCCGTATGAATGACGAATCTATCGAAATGTTATCGGTTACCGAATATAACATTCATATGGAGCATTTACGCGGCATCATTAGCCAGCATTTTGAACAAACTGGCAGCTTGAGAGCTCAAGACATTCTCAATAATTTTGAGTATTACGCACCAATGTTCAAACTAGTTAAACCTAAAGCGACAGACGTAAAAACACTACTTGGCCACCGTAGTCGCTCATCTGCTGAACTTCGCGTTCAAGCGCAATAACGAACGCGAGAGGAAGATTTATTATGAGTAAAAACGTATATCAATTTATCGATGTGAAACGAATTGATCCGCCTAAAAAACCAATTGAAGAAAGAAAAATAGATTTTGTTGAAATCTATAATCCACTTGGAGCGGAGCAAAGTGCGGGTCAAGCAGATAGATGTCTTGATTGTGGCAACCCTTATTGTGAGTGGAAGTGCCCTGTTCACAATTATATTCCTCAGTGGCTCGAGTTGGTTACAGAAGGGAAAATATTTGAAGCCGCTGACTTATGTCATCAAACTAATAGTTTGCCAGAAATGTGCGGCCGCGTATGTCCACAAGATAGATTATGTGAATCAGTTTGTACCTTAAATGATGAGTTTGGCGCAGTCACTATCGGAAATATTGAAAAATACATAACCGATACTGCATTTGCTCAAGGTTGGAAACCAGATTTATCTGATGTTACACCAACAGGTAAAAAAGTCGCCATTGTCGGTGCAGGCCCTGCGGGATTAGCTTGTGCGGATGTATTAACTCGTCATGGTGTTGACTGTGTTGTTTATGACAAGCATCAGGAAATTGGTGGTTTATTAACTTTTGGTATTCCATCATTTAAGCTTGAAAAAGAGGTGATCAAAACACGACGAGCCATTTTTGAAGACATGGGAATAGAATTTAGGCTCAATACTAATGTCGGTGTCGATATAGAATTTTCAGCACTGACCAGCGACTACGATGCGGTATTTCTAGCCATGGGCACCTATACCGATATGGCAGGCGGTTTTGAGCATGAGTCAGCCCCTGGTGTATACAATGCTCTCGACTTTTTAATTGGTAATAAACAACACATCATGGGCATTAGCGATGGTGCAAAACCGTATGTAAGTTTTGCCGGCAAAAAGGTCGTTGTTTTAGGTGGTGGCGATACCGCGATGGACTGTGTTAGAACATCTATTCGTCAAGGAGCCTCCCATGTTACCTGTGCGTATCGACGCGATGAAGCTAATATGCCAGGGTCACCTCGTGAAGTGCAAAACGCCAAAGAAGAAGGTGTCAACTTTGCGTTCAACATTCAGCCACTTGATATCGTTGTTAATAACAATGGCCAAGCGACTGGCGTTAGGTTTGTAAAAACACAGCTAGGTGCTGCAGATTCTGCTGGACGCCGTCGCCCAGAGCCAATTGAAGGCAGTGAGTTTGTTATGGAAGCGGATGCCGTCGTGATAGCTTTTGGTTTTCTACCAAGCCCGCCAAAATGGATGCAAGATGCCGGTGTCGAACTTGACGAGAAAGGTCGTGTACTCGCTTCTGCTAACAGCGAGTTTGCATTACAAACTACTGCAAGTAACGTCTTTGCAGGTGGTGATATGGTATTGGGTTCAGACTTAGTTGTTACCGCGATCGATCAAGGAAGAAAAGCTGCCTTAGGTATTTTAGATTACGTATTAAGTTAACCTCAGCTTCGCATAAACAATGCGTTTCTAGGTGCTATTTTTACTGACTTCTGCGTTATTTTGAAGCGAAATAGCTAGCTATTCCTGCTGCTAAATGCCTTGAATTCAGACAAAAATATCGACCTAGAAAATTAAGAGACAGCTAACTTATTGTTTTCTTAGATTTAGCACTATTTCTTATACAAACCTGAGGATAAGTTATTCTAATTTCAATTCCAAAAAGTATGAAGGTGGCAATAGGCAATTGCCACCTTTTTTGTTAAATTCATCTGTAATAAATCTTCAATTAACGCTTATTGAACTCGATTGATGTTCTGACATTTAATTTAACAATACTAATTACGTATGCTTAAAAATTTTTATCTACACTGCTTGATGTTAGTCACAGGGCTATGCTCCTTTCATAGCCTTGCATCACATAAATTTGAAAACATTAGCAACGTATCCCATTTTCAAATTGAAGTGGTAACTGAGCTATTAGAGCCATATCAAATCGAAAATCCTGACGGAACATTAAGTGGCTTTTCAACTGAAGTTGTTCATGCCTTATTTAAAAAAGCGCAAAGCCGAGCTAATATTCGCGTATTACCTTGGGCGCGAGCCTATGAAATAGCTCGCTCTACTCCCAATATAATGATCTACTCTATTGCTCATACTGAAGTAAGAGATCCTTTATTTCATTGGGTCGGAAGTTTAAAAAAAGAAAAGTTATATTTTTGGGGGTTAAAATCTAAATTCCCTGACAACATCGACGATATTGAAAAGTTAAAAGCTGAAAAAATTGCTGCCTCTCGCTTTTCTAATGTGGCTCAATACCTTCAAGCAAACAACTTTAAAAATATCTATGAATTAATCAAAGAAGACCAGAATATGCTGATGTTGTATCGTGGCCGAGTTGATCTCATCGTCGCCACAGAACTAACGTTAAAAACCCGCGCCCAAAAGCTCGGTTTAGATTTTAATAAAATGAAAAAAATTAAAGAAGTGACTGAGCTGAATAACGACTTAAGTATTGCATTTAGCAAAGAAACCAAGCCCAATGTTGTTAGCCATTTTAGACAGGCGTTTGACGCCATCAAGCGTGATGGCGTCATCGAGCAAATCAAAAATAAATGGAATATCCAATAACCCAATTACGATGTAAGTTTACTTACAATGGCGGCTAATTCTTGGTTAAGTTCTTGATTTACCAATTTTGCTTCATCTGAATTAAAGTTGTCATAAAAGCTTGGTACTGATAAAGAGCCCTTTACCTCACCATCGAAATACGGTGCTGAATTTACTGCTGACGCTAGAACACTCGCAGCACCGCCAGGTCCTGGAGACGTAGCCAACATAATCATAGGCTTATTCTGAAAAACTTTTGTATTAATTCTTGAAGCCCAATCAAAGACATTTTTATAAGCAACAGTATAAGAACCATTGTGTTCAGCAAATGAAATTATTATCGCGTCTGCTTGTTCAATGCGAGCTAAAAAGTCTTTTGCTAACTGCGGATGGCCTATTGCCTCCTCTTTATCTTGACTAAATAAAGGCATTTCAAATTCGTTTAAATCAAGCACATCTACGTCGGCTTGAGGTACCAAATTAGCAGCATACACGGCCAGTTGTTTGTTAATGGATTTGCTACTGCTTGTTGCGCCAAATGCTAAAATTTTCATGTCTGACTCCAAATAGTGTTTGACTTGATGTGTTCATAGTACTGACAAACGCCCTTTAAATTAAGCCATAATTTATCACAACATTATTTCCATTTGACGCACAATAAAAAGAAAACCTCAGCAATTAATACTTATATGCAAACAATAAAAATAAACTACAAGCTGTACTAGACTATCAATTTAAATATTTTAACTCTGGATACAAGGAGTTAATTGACGACTTATTTCGTGTGCAGGAGCTGGTTTGTGAAAGTAATATCCTTGACCATACATACAATCCATTTGTTCTAATAGTTTAGCGTCTGAAGCATTTTCAATGCCTTCCCCTACCGTGCCCATTTGCAAATTAGTTGCTAAGTCAATGATGGTTTTAATTATTGCCTGATGATTATTGTGTTCATGGATATTGTTAATAAAAGAGCGGTCAATTTTTAACACATCGAGTGGAAATCTATGCAAATAACTTAAACTTGAATACCCTGTACCAAAGTCATCAAGTAATATTTTTACACCAAGCTGCTTTAATGCTGTCATATTCGCTAGCACAATATCGCTATTTTCCAATAACGCTCTTTCAGTTAACTCGACTCTTAAGTGTTTTGCTGGAAGTCCTACTCTTTCAAGCATGTTTTCAATTTCTTGAGGCAGGCTAGCGTCAAAGAAGTGATTACTATATAAGTTACAGCTGACATAAAGTGATGAATGCCCAAACTCAGCTAACCAGTGTTTTAATTGGCGGCAAGACTTTTCTATAATTTGCATGTCTATCGCCATGATCAAGTTAGTTTCTTCCGCCAAAGAAATAAAATTATTGGGCATCACAAAGCCACGTTTGTCACTTTTCCATCGAGCAAGTGCTTCGAAGCCAACGATTTCCTGATCGGATAAACGAACAATCGGCTGAAAATAAGGGACAAACTCTTGCTTAGCAATCGCCTCTCGGATATCCGCTTCGAGGATCATCGCACTTTGCACTTTTTTATGCATGCTCGAATCAAACACCTCATAGCGCCCCTTACCCATATCTTTGGCGTGATACATTGCAATATCAGCATCTCGCAACATAACTTCAGCGCTGGTGTACCTTTCATCATTAAATAATACGCCAATACTGGTACCAATAAACACGGGCTGATTTTCTATACTAAAAGGTCGGCTTAAAAAGTCGGTAATACGCTGGGCAATATCATAGGCTTCTTGCTGACTCTCTAGATCTTCAATTAAAATCACAAATTCATCACCGCCCAACCTAGCCACAGTGTCTTTTGAACGTACAAGTTGTTCTAAGCCAATCGCAACCTGTTTAAGCAGTTCATCACCAGCATGATGACCTAAGCTGTCGTTAACAACTTTAAAGCGATCTAAGTCGAGGAATAACACAGCAAATTGGAATTCTGGTTTACGTGTAAAGCAAGCAATTGCATGATTTAATAAATCCAAGAACACCGAACGATTAGGCAACCCTGTCAGCGCATCATGAGAAGCTGCATGTTTAAGCTTTTCCTGCATTGCCTTACGTTGTTTAATCTCTTCTTCTAATTCTGCAGTGCGCAACTTGACCTGTTGCTCTAAAAGCTCTTGTGTTTGCTTTTCAAATAGCGCTAAATCACGCCTTTTTATTGCCGTAGAAACATGCTGTGAAACGAAGTTTAATAGTTCAGCATCTTGCTGGCTAAAAATTACATTGGCTTGGTAACTCTGGATAACCATGGCACCAATAACTTCGCCTGCATGCACCAAAGGAACACCGAGCCAAGATTTGGTCTGTGTCTGAGGCTTAAGAGTAAGTCCTTGTTGATATAAGTCATTCATCTTTTGAGGATCAAGAAGCAAAGTCTTTTTATTACTGATGACTAACTCAGTAAATCCTTTACCGAATTTCCTCGGCTGGTATTTTTGCGCTACATTTTCCGATTCTCTTTCAGAGTAATAGGAAAAATACAGCATATTGTCTGCACGGTTGTGGCGAGCAATAAAAAAGTTCTCTGCGTTAATCAGTTGACCAACAATGTTGTGTACCATTTCATAGAACTTGTTGATATCAATATTTGTGTCGCTGGTAAGCTCAGAAATACGAAAGAGTGATTCTTGTAATAACTCGGATTTTTCACGTTCACGAATCTGTTGCATTAACTCGCGAGTTCTTGCATCAACTGCTTTTTGCAAACGATCTCTATCTTGCAATCTGGCCATCGCTGTGACGATATGCTGCGCGGTAAAAGTGAGCATTTCTAAGTCGTCGTCGATATAGCGAGTGGTTTCGCTGTAGCTTTGTACCGCCATAATACCAATTACAAAGCCATCGCTTATCAAAGGTACCCCTAACCAGTCAGTCCCCGCAGTACCTTTTTGTTTTATAATGCCTTCGTCTTTCAATGCTTGCATTTTCTCTGGCGTAACAAGCAAAGGTTTGCCCTGCTCAATGACATGACAGGTCATTGTGCCTTTAAAATCTTCGTAGGGAAAAGGCGTGCTCGGCATCGTATCGTTTTCATCAACGTGATAAACGAACTCAAGCGTATTAAAAGTTTGATCATGTAAAACAACATAAAAGTTGTTTGCATTCATAATTGAAGCAATAGCTTGATGAACTTGCCCATAGAAAGTATTCAAGTCTGCGCAATCATGGGATAGTTGATTTAACGTAAAAAGCGCAGTATAGCGAGCTTCAAGCTTGCGATACTTTTCCAGTAACTGTAAAGACTGCTTAGCAAGTTCACTATCCATATGAGACATTTTTCCTGTGTCACTCGAAAACTTCTTAGTCATATCACCACAAATCGTCAGCGAAAAAATCGATTAATAAAGTAACACTAATGTAACAAATTTTACTAAGGAAAAAAGCATTATTGCTTTTGTTCTTTGATGGCTTCTTTTGTCAATGCTTCAATCTTTTCCTTATTGCCACAAACCGCAGGTTGATGTTGTTCGCGATAGTAGCGCATCTCTACACATTCATTTTGATATCTACGTTCTAATTCAGTACGAATAATTGGTTTATCTTTGGCAGCAGTAATTTGTTTTTGCAATTGTTGACATTGTTGTAATTGTTCTTTGGCAACAACGACATCTTCACAGGCAGGCTGTTGATTAGCGCAACCAACAGTTAAAAATAGTACGATAGAAGAAGACACAACGGATACTTTCATATTATTTTTCTCTTGTTTTCCTTACAACATGTCAAATCATTATAAACAGGCTTCTGATTTAACGGTAGTTTTTTAACCAGTTGATTAATTTGTTGACAAACCCGCCAAGATTCCTGACCATTTAGACAACTTTTGATATACTACACTTATCTTTATTTACAACGGGAAGCGATAAAATGCAGGTTCAAGTTGTCGACTACAATCACCCTGACGCACCACAACGGTTTGTGCAAAGCTTACATGAAACCGGGTTTGGTGTATTAACAAATCACCCTATTCAACAAGCATTTGTTGAGACCATTTACCAACAATGGTATGAATTTTTTACCCAAGGTTCACCGCAAGACTTTGCATTTGATCCTGAAACTCAAGATGGGTATTTTGCACCTGAGATCTCGGAAACAGCAAAAGGCCATCAAAAAAAGGATATTAAAGAATATTATCATATCTATCCTTGGGGCAGAGTTCCTGAGTCTTTAAAAGACAACATAATGAAGTATTATCAATCTGCTTCAGCACTTGCTGCTGAGCTCCTAGACTGGATTGAAAAATACAGCCCAGCAGATGTTGCAGCAAAGTATTCAGAGCCTTTATCTTCGATGATAAAAGATACACCAAATACTCTATTGCGTGTATTGCATTACCCACCGCTATCTGGTGATGAAGAGCCTGGCGCGGTAAGAGCTGCAGCACATGAAGATATTAACTTGATCACTATTTTACCAGCGGCAAATGAACCCGGCTTACAAGTGCAACAAAAAGATGGGCAATGGTTAGACATTCCTGCTGACTTTGGCCAACTCATCATTAATATTGGCGATATGTTACAAGAAGCCTCAGGCGGGTACTTTCCATCAACAAGTCACCGAGTTATTAATCCATCAGGAGAAAATGCTAAAAAGTCGCGTATTTCTTTACCACTATTTTTACACCCTAGAGATGAAGTGGTTTTATCCGAACGTCATACTCAAAAAAGCTACTTGCTTGAGCGTTTAAAAGAATTAGGCGTCAAATAACTTCAGCTTAGGTAAATTTTCAGAATTAATTGATGATCAGCGCTATGATTAACGGTAACATAGCGCCCCTTTTTTTCATCGTATAATTTTGGAGCTAATATTTATGTCATTTAAACCGGGCCAACGTTGGATTAGTGATGGCGAATCAGATCAAGGACTAGGAACGGTAACAGCCGTTGAAAACCGCTTTGTTTCCATCATGTTTACTGCGACCGGCGACATAAGAACTTATGCGATAGACAATGCCCCTCTAACTCGTGTTCTGTTCAATACTGGTGATAAAATTCCAAGCCACGAAGGTTGGCAGCTAGAAGTAAAAAACGTATCAGAAGACAACGGCATCATGACCTATCACGGTACTCGCCTTGATACCTCAGAAGATGCTTCATTAAAAGAAGTGATGATTGATCACTTTATTAAATTCAACAAACCGCACGATCGCCTGCTTAACGGGCAAGTCGACAGATTAGACTGGTTTGCTTTGCGCAAAAGTTGTTTGCAACATCAATTTGAGCAGCAACAATCTCACTTATCCGGTTTAACGGGTGGTCGCGTTAGTTTAATTCCACACCAATTATATATTGCTGATGAAGTTGGTAGCCGATTTGCCCCTCGTGTACTTTTAGCTGACGAAGTGGGTTTGGGTAAAACCATCGAAGCAGGGTTGATCATTCATCAACAATTAGTCACCGGCAGAGCTCAACGTGTATTAATTATTGTACCTGAAAGCTTAATGCACCAATGGTTAGTCGAAATGTTACGTCGCTTTAATTTACGCTTTAGTATTTTTGACGAAACACGTTGCCAAGAAATAGCTAATTCTGGCGATGAAGGTGAAAAAATCAATCCGTTCAGCGCAGAGCAATTGGTATTGGTCAACCTAGATTTCATCACTGACAATCCAGAGTGGTATGAAGAACTTATTGCCGAACAATGGGACTTAATGGTCGTCGATGAAGCTCACCATTTAGATTGGCAAGTTGATGCAGCCAGCATTGAATATTTATGTGTTGAACAGCTTGCACAAACAATTCCAGGGGTTTTACTTTTAACTGCAACCCCAGACCAGCTTGGTCACGAAAGCCACTTTGCTCGCTTGAGACTGTTAGACCCTGACCGCTTTTACGATTACCAAAAATTTATTGAAGAAGAAAGCCACTATACTGAGGTCGCCAGTGCCGCCAACGCATTAGTATCAGAAGTAAACCTGACTGATGAACAACAATCGGTATTGCGCGATTTATTAAAAGAAACCGATATTAACGAACTGTTGGTTCAGCTTACGGACACCGATGCAAGCGTAGCTGCTGAAGCGAGAAAAACGCTATTAAGCCAGTTGCTCGATCGCCACGGTACTGGCCGTATACTGTTCAGAAATAGTCGTAACACCATAAAAGGCTTTCCTGAAAGAAAACTTAATGCGGCACCACAAACGATGCCAGAGGCCTATCAAGAAAAGCTTGAAGACTTTTTACTGTCTGACAATATCGACAACATTAAAACCCAAAAACAGGCCGCTTTTACCTTAACACCTGAGCGCTTATTTAGCTTAGATGCGCGTGAAAATTGGTTTGATATCGATCCTCGTGTCGACTTTCTAATTGATTTGTTAAAAGATTTGCAAAAAGAGAAAGTGCTAGTTATTTGTGCTCATGCAGAAACCGCAATTGAGTTAGAGCAGGCACTTCGGACCAAAGAAGGCATTCGCGCGGCTGTGTTCCACGAAGGGTTGAGCATTTTTGAACGCGACAAAGCCGCCGCTTACTTTGCTCAAGAAGAAGATAGCGCACAAGTACTACTTTGTTCAGAAATAGGCAGTGAAGGCAGAAACTTTCAGTTTGCACATCACTTAGTACTATTTGATTTACCTGCAAATCCCGACTTACTAGAACAACGTATCGGTCGATTAGACCGCATTGGTCAAACTCAAACCATCAAACTGCATGTGCCTTATTTTGAGCACAGCGCACAAAGTGCCTTGTTTAATTGGTACCACCAAGCACTTAATGCATTTGAGCATACCTGTGTTACTGGCAGAGCCGTATATGAAGCACATATTGACACATTAAATGACATCAGATTATCGGCGGCCGTTGATGACAAGAAAGTTGCAGCACTAATCGAATCTAGTAGTAAGTTGCATCAAACGCTAAAAGCAGAGCTTGAAACGGGTCGCGATAAGTTACTTGAATTAAATTCTTCAGGTCAAGGGCGTGCACAAGAGATTGTCAGTGAAATTGAACAGCAAGATGGTCAAATTCACCTACCTCAGTTTATGTTTCAAGTATTTGATGTATTTGGCATTGCTCAAGATGATAAATCAGATTTTGCCATTGCATTACAGCCAACAGAGCACATGCTAAGTGGCAGCTTCCCATGTTTGCCTGAAGATGGCACCACAGTCACCTTTAATCGAGACACCGCATTAGCTTGTGAAGATTATCATTTGTTAACTTGGGATCATCCAATGGTGACTGGCGCTATGGATCTTGTGCTATCAGATGAAGTTGGTAATTCAAGCATTGGTTTATTGAAAAACCCAGCGTTACCTGCGGGCACTTTCTTTGTAGAATGTTTGTTTACTATTGAAGCCATAGCGCCAAGCAAATTGCAACTCAACCGATATTTACCTGTGACACCAGTTCGAGTATTACTCGATAAAGGTGGCAATAACCTTGCAGACAAAGTACCGGGAGCAGTATTAGACAAACAGCTTTCCCCTGTGAAAAAGCAAATGGCACTTCAATTAGTCAAAGCGCTGAAAACTCAAGTATCACCACTAGTTGAAAAAGCTGAGCAGCATGCAAAAACTGAGGTCGATGCCATTTTAACGTCAGCTAAACAGTCGATGAATAAAAAGCTTGATAATGAATGGCAACGCATGACCGCGTTAAAAGCTATCAACCCAAGTGTTCGTCAAGAAGAGTTAGATTTTATTAAAACGCAACAAGCAAAGCTAACAGAGTACATTGATAAAGCACAGCTTAAGTTTGAAGCAATTCGTTTAGTCGTAGTTACACACTAAAATGGCCGCCAACCCTGATTTTGTTTATCAACCACCGATGTCGCCATATCTTGATATAATTTATCAAGATAACGACATCGTCGTGCTTAACAAACCCAGCGGTCTGTTAACTGTGCCGGGCAGATTGCCCGAACACCAAGATTGTTTGCAACATAGAGTGCAGTCGGTGCTGCCCTCTGCAACCATAGTGCATCGATTAGACATGGCCACATCAGGTGTCATCATAATGGCACTGAATAGAAACGCTCATGTTGAAATAAGCCGTCAATTTGAGAAGCGATTAACCCAAAAGCGCTACATTGCTCGTATTTTTGGTCACCTAGCATCAAACACAGGCTCGGTTGATGCCCCGTTAATTTGTGACTGGCCAAACCGCCCGAAACAAAAAATTGATCATGAGCTTGGTAAAAAGGCACTTACACATTACCAATTACTACTTAAGGAAGAGCAAAGCACAATTGTAGAGCTCACACCGGTTACAGGGCGCTCTCATCAGCTACGAGTACATATGTTAAGTCTTGGTCATCCTATATTGGGCGACAAACTCTATGCTCATGAACAAGCGCGCACCATGGCGACTCGTTTACAGCTCCATGCTCAGCAACTAAGAATTGCACATCCAGTGTCAAAATTAGCCATGCAGTTCAATGCTTCATGTGAGTTTTATCAGGATTGATAATGCGACTTTAACGGTAAATTAAGTTACAGAAATATATAATTCTGCCGATAATTAACAACAGTACTGGTTAACTCTCTTTATCATGATTAAATACACTTTTTTGTTTTCACTGTTGCTATTAACAAACGTCTGTTTGGCTCAAGAACAAGGCCAACAGGAAGAAAATAAGCAACAACAAGAAAGTACTCAATCAACGCCAGCCAATGTAGACACCAACAATTCAGCCGATACGGCCAATAAAGATACCGCGGCTACAACTTCTTCAACAAATGTAGTGATTGAGCACCCCATACCACAGACAACACTTTATCAATCCGACCTCAAGCACTACTTACCAAGTGATGTCATTGAACAAGTGATGGTTGGACCTGATAACCACACATCTATTATTAAACCTCATTTATCAGCGAATCAAAAAGGTGTGATGATACTCTTGCCGGAATGGCAGCAGTCAGCGATGAGCCCACAAGCAGTTAACTTTTTACAAGAAACACTGCCGGAACAAGGTTGGGTTACTATTGCTGTACAACCCTTAGCTAAACCTCCCAATTACCCATCAACAGCAATATCAGTCACAGAGCAAGTAGAACAAAATAAGCAAACTATAGAGAACTATCAGCAAAACCTGAAAGGTTTACTTACCGCTGTTATGGAAAAGGCGCAAAACTACCCAGGTATTATCGTCTTTGTTACACAGGGACATAACGCGATGTTTGTCGGTGAATTGTTAGCAGCAAAAGAAATACCTCAGCCTCAAGCGCTAGTGCTACTTAGCGCTCAAATGAGCTCAACAAATGCCATGGAGCAAAGTGCTGAAAAACTAGCAAGTTTACAGTTGCCCGTTTTAGATCTGTATCTAAGAATGGATTCGCCGGTGGCTAAACAGCACGCTAAGATAAGACAAAAACACGTTTATTATTTGGCCAAATCTCAGTTTAGGCAAAAGAAATTACACAATATATATTCGGGGTATTATCAAGGTGAGCCGCTGATTAAAGAAATCAACGGCTGGCTCAAATCAATCGGCTGGTAATTAACGCAGATAGCGAGTTATTTACGCTCTTTTTGCACAAGCTCGTAAGCTGCTTGAATATCTTGCGCTTTTTGTTTTGCGGACTCCATCATTTCAGGTGGCAGCCCCTTGGCAACTAATTTATCTGGATGATGTTGCGACATTAACTTACGGTATGCTTTTTTAAGTTCTTGATCAGAGGCGCTTTCTTCTACACCTAAAATTTTATAAGCATGTGATAGCTGCTCTTTACTTGAAGGCGCATTTTGGCCACCTTGATGAAACTGAGCACCTGCCATGATCATTTCTAACAACCGATCTAAATCTCGGTTAGAGAAGCCAAGATTACTGGCGATCTTGTGAAGCGCTTCTCGCTCAGCTGGATCTAATGAACCATCAGCAAAAGCGACTTGGATCTGAATTTCCATAAACACCATTAATAAATCATGGCGATTAATACAACTTCGCTTCAACTTCCTGAGTGTTGATTCCAATGGAAAACCAGCATTTTTACCATCTCTAAAGGCTTCTTGAGCTTCACTGCGCATTTGAGCATTCAGCCCCAAGGTATTCATATAGGAAGTAGCAAAGTTAATTTCATGTTCGGTGACTCTGCCTTTAGCTTTGGCAACATAGCCCATCGAACTAAACGCACTATAGAAAAAGGTTTGCTGCCTACTCTGTTCATTTTTTTGTGCTAGGCCATCAAAGTCAAACCCCATGCCTTTATCAAATCTATGACCAAGCCACATGCCCAGCAAGCCACCTAAAATGTTTTTACTCAGCATAAAACCAAATAAAAAACCTAATACCTTGCCCCATATTTTCATTGAGTTTCTGCCTTGTGATCTGTCTGTAAACTTGCTAAACGCTCTGGTGTGCCAACATCGGTCCAGAGCCCCTGCCATAGTTGCCCTGCTATTTGGTTTTTCCCAAGATGGCGCTTAAGCAAAGGACCAAGTGCCGCTTTATGGTGTGGTTGACACGAATCAAAAAAGCTAGGCCTAAAAATTGAAACACCTGAATAGGTGTAACTCGCCATATTATCAGTGTTAGCGCATACCCATTCTTTTGATAAACAAAAATCCCCATTAGGATTATGTTCAGGGTTAGGGACCAAAAACAAGTGAGCCAACACTTGAGGAGCAAGCTTAGGCAAATGGCAAAAATCGATATCGGTAAAAACATCACCGTTAACCAATAAAAATGGCTCATCGTTAGTCGCAAATAGTGGTAATGCGGTTGCAATGCCACCTGCTGTTTCTAGTGCACCTTCACGTTCATGGCTATATGTTATCGACACGCCAAAAGCACTACCGTCTTGTAGGTAGTTCTCTATGCTTTGTGCTTGCCATGCGGTATTAATCACTAACTCCGTAATACCCGCATGTTTTAAGCGTCTTATGTGATGTTCAATTAACGGAATACCGTTAACCGTTAACATAGGTTTTGGCTTATCGTCGGTTAAAGGGCGCATTCGCTCGCCTCGCCCAGCAGCTAAAATCATAGCCTTCATTGCTTGTTACTTCGCGCCTCTAAAGCTGGCACAACAGTAGTTTTAACAAGGTGATGTAAGTACTCAAGTTCAGGATAGTGCGATGACACATCTATTATGTATGCAAGTGTTAACGGAATATCTTTAAGGTAACCGTCTTTTCCATCTCGGTGTTTTAATCTAGCAAAAATTCCAGCCGCTTTGACGTGGCGCTGCAAGCCAGTCAATTCAAACCACCGCCACCAAGTTGCTCGATCGATTTGCTCATCAATTAAATAAGCGCCATAAGTTGAAACAAAGTAATCAAATAACTCTACGACTTGTTCGTTCGGCCATTTGACATAACAGTCACGTAATAATGAAACAATATCGTAGGTAACAGGACCATGCACAGCATCTTGAAAGTCAATCACTGCTATGCCTTGCTCTAACCACATTAAATTTCTACTGTGAAAGTCACGATGCATAAATACTTTTGGTTGTGCACTAATATTTTGTTTTAAAACATCAAAGCACTGTTGCAATTGATGTAGCTCTTGTTCATTTAATGTGATTGCCAAATGCTCACCTAACAACCATTCAACAAAAATATTGAGCTCCATTTGCACAAAGTCATCATCAAATGCCGCCAAATTAGCAACATTTAATGACGCTAACTGAGGGATCAAAGCCATTGCTTGTTGATAACAATACTTCATTGAACTCAACGACAGCTTATCAGCTAACATGGTATCACCAAGATCGGACAAACAAAAAAAGCCATTTTGATTATCAACATATTTCAGTTCAGGAACTAAAATCCCCGCTTGTTTAATGTTGGCTTGAATATCAATAAAAGCTTGGTTATTGCAGTAAGTTGATGGAGCATCCACAGCAATGTAAGAGTTTTTTTTATGTTCAAATCGGAAATATCGCCTAAATCCGGCATCACCTGTTAAAGGTTTTAATGCAATATGACTATTATTAAATTGTTCAGATAGCCATCTATTTAAAGCTATCTCCCTTGTTTGCAACAAGTTATTTTCCCCGTATATTACTAACATTCTTCAGGCAAATTGGCCTATCTCAGAAAATTGCTATATTATTAGCTAGTTTGGCGTTAAAATGACAGCCAAAATGTTAATGTTATCTAGCTATCTTTTCTAATTCGGATAATTAATGTCTCGTTTCCGCACATTGTTGATACTTTTTTCCGCTCAACAAGTCTCAAGTTTTGCTTATGGCCAAACGGCCGACAATACTCAACCACCTATTTTAACCTGTCCAGTGCCAAGTTATGAACGTTTAAAGCTTATCGATAATGATACTAGTCCCGACGCTATTAATATCATATCGCAAACAGGTAAAATTCGTCAGGGTCAATATGCACAATTTTCCGGTGGCGTGACTTTATATAAAGATGGACAAGTTATTTTAGCTGACAATGTTGCAGTCAATAGACAAACCGCATCGGTTAATGCTTCAGGTAATATTCACTTTCAAGGTAAAAATGTTGATATTTTTGCCGAGCAACTCAAAGCAAGTCGCGCCGCAAATAGTACCGAACTAGCAGGTAGCTCTTATCAATTATTAGGCAATCCAGGTCATGGTGGTGCCGCTAATATCAAAGTAACTGCTGACGGCACATTAACATTAACAGACTCCAGTTTTACTACTTGTTATGGCGAAGTACCTGACTGGCAGTTAAATGCCAGCGAAATTAGCTTGTCGGTGGCAGATAATCACGGCGAAGCATACAACGCTCGTTTTTCATTATTTGGCGTACCGATTTTATATATTCCTTATTTTTCTTTTCCAGTAACTAATGAGCGAAAATCAGGCTTTTTATATCCTAAAATTGGCTCATCTGGCCGTTCAGGTTTTCAAGTTGAAGTTCCCTATTATTGGAACATTGCACCAAACATGGATGCGACAATTACCCCAAGGTATATGTCTAAACGAGGTACGCAACTTTTAACTGAATTCCGCTATTTATCAGGGCTACAATCAGGAAGCATAAACCTAGAATACTTAAATAGTGACAAAGAGCTTACCGATAAAAGCCAAGAAAGATACTTAGCACGCATTCAACATGTAGGCACTTTTTCTGACAATTTTAGAGCATATGTTGATTACACCACGATTAGCGATGACAACTATTTGGTTGATATAAAAAGTGATCAGTACAACTCTAATGATGCTTACTTGTATCAAATTGGAGAGTTGGCTTATTTTGGTGAGAATTGGTCAACAAAAGTGCTGTTGCAGGATTTTGAAGTATTAGGCCAACATAAAACGAGTTATAAAACTCTGCCTCATATCGAATTTAACCAGTTTACATACTTACCTTTTTGGGACGGTGAATTTGATATTGCGTCTGAGATTACGCAGTTCACCACACAAAACAGAGATCTACCTGAAGCAGAACGATATCACATTGAAGCAGGGGTAACGTTTCCAATATCCACTCCAGCTTGGTTTTTAAATTCTGAATTTAGAATTTTACAAACCAATTACGTACAAACACGATTACAAAATAGCCCTGAGCTTGAAAAACACGTCAATAGAACACTACCTAAAGTGCGCTTTCACGGCGGTATTAACCTAGATCGCAACGTTGAATTTTTAAATACAAGTTTTACTCAAACGCTAGAGCCACAAATTCAATATTTGTATATCCCCGATGAAGATCAATCCAACATTGGTGTGTACGATACAACTAGCTTACAAGATGATTTTGGCGGTTTATTTCGTGACCGACGTTTTAGTGGGCTTGACAGAATCGCACAAGCAAATCAGTATTCATGGGGTATAACGAGCCGTTTGCTTGATCATGAAAATGCAGAACGTTTCAGGTTAAGTTTAGGCCGAATTGTATATTTAAATGAAACTAATTTATCGGCTTCGCGCAATGAAAGTTCAACGGATAAATCTGCATATGCCGGTGAAATTGCTATTCGGTTTAATCGCGACTGGCAATTTAGTAGCGATATACAATACGATACAGAATTAGATAAAACCAGCAAAAGCCAGAGCTCGCTGGATTATCGCTTTGCCAACAATAATACAATTCAATTGAACCATAGGTATAGCAATAATGTCTCAGGTACTAAGCTGGAGCAAGTCTCGCTGTTATCAACCGTTGCTATAAATAAAAATTGGCAATTTGTTGGACGAGTAACACAAGATTTGAAAAATAAACGCAGCTTAGAAAGTTATGCAGGATTTCAATATGAGAGCTGTTGCTGGGCAATTCGATTTGCCTTCCATCGCCATATTAACTCCTACATTGAAGATCAGAATAATTATCATGAAAACCGCGATGAATTTGATAGTGGATTCATGATAGAGTTTGTAATAAAAGGATTAGGCGGTAGCAAACAAAGTAGAATTGATACGACCGAAATGTTCAATTCAAGCATCTTTGGTTATAAGCGCCCCTACTTTCTCAACAATTAAAAATGAATGAAACTGAATGAAAAATTTACTTAAATCTTTTGCTTTAACTTGCGCAATTGCTACTTCATTAGCTTCTGCTAAAGAAGTTGAGTTAGATCGTGTCGCTGTTGTCGTTAATAATGGCGTTGTATTAGAGTCAGAAATCCAAGACCTATTAACTAAAATTAAACTACAGGCCGAAAAAAGTGGTCAAACACTCCCTTCCGATAAAGCGTTAAGGGTACAAGTAACAGATAAACTCATTGACGATGTACTTATTGCTCAGCTTGGTGAGCGTATGGGAGTGCAAGTAAGTGATGCTCAATTAGACGACACCATTTTAAACATTGCCAAAAATAACAATATGAGTTTAGAGGAGTTTCGAAAGTCTATTGAAGCTGAAGGCTTAGAGTATGATAAATATCGTGAAAATGCACGCTCTGAGTTAATTAGAGGTGAAGTGACGCGAAACTCTGTAAGACGTCGCATTTATATTTCACCACAAGAAGTTGAAAATCTTCTTAATATGATGAAAGAGCAAACAGATGCTAATGTAGAGTACCGTTTAGGACATATACTCATTGAGTTTCCTACAGAAGCAACACAAAAAGATATTAATGATGCCAAAGATCGTGCCGAGCGCGTTATCAAGTTGTTAGAAGAAGGTTCTGACTTCGCTCGAATTGCGATTGCTTCATCTGGTGGCGCTAATGCCCTTGAAGGTGGTGATCTGGGTTGGAGAAACATCAACGAATTACCTACACTTTTCTCAGAAATCGTTGACGGAAAAGAAAAAGGCACCGTATTGGGCCCAATCAGAACAGGCCTAGGCTTCAGCATTGTAAAAATTAACGATATTCGCGGCCAACAAGTCGTGGAAATTGAGGAAGTTAAATCTCGTCATATTCTAATTACCCCAACTATTATTTTAAGCGAAGCTAAAGCTGAAAATATGTTGAAAGGGTTTAGAGAACAAATACTCGCTGGCGAAGCTGATTTTGCTGAACTTGCCAAAGAACATTCAGACGGCCCAACTTCTGTTAAAGGTGGTGACCTTGGCTGGGCAGAGCCTAAAGTATATGACCCAGCATTTGCCGACGCGCTGGCAAAGCTTGAGGTTAACGAGCTATCTCAACCATTTCGCTCATCTTTTGGCTGGCATTTAGCTGAATTAACAGGTCGTAGAACTATAGATGCGACAAAACAAATGAATGAAAATAGAGCTTATCAGTTATTGTTTAAACGTAAATATGACATGGAAAGTGTAAGCTGGATCAAAGAAATGCGTGACGAAGCTTACATTAACGCAGTGGAGTAATGATCTAAATGGTAAAACGTATTGCTGTTACCCCTGGTGAACCAGCTGGTATTGGACCTGATCTAGTACTTGCTATCGCACAATACGACTGGCCAGTACAGATAGTTGTTGTAGGCTCGTTAGAAATGATGCAAGAGCGGGCTCAACAACTAGGTGTAAATGTTCAATTTTCTACATATCAAGCATCTGATCCTATTACTCCTCAAAAGGCAGGCACCTTATCAATTATTCCCGTCGCGCTTGAGGAGCCATGTGTTGCAGGTGAATTGAATCCTGCCAATGGACGTTATGTTGTAGAAACTTTGCGAATAGCAAGTGAAAAAAACATCTCTGGTGAATTTGATGCCGTTGTAACAGGTCCTGTGCATAAAGGCTTGATCAATCAAGCTGGCATTGCATTTAGTGGCCATACAGAATATTTTGCCAATCAGGCAAATTGTACCGATGTTGTAATGATGTTGGCGACAGAAGGCTTGCGTGTTGCGTTAGTAACTACACACATTCCGCTAGCATACGTGTCAAAAGCGATTACTCGTGAACGGCTGCAAAAAGTAACACAAATACTGCATCAAGACCTGATAACAAAGTTTGGTATTGAACAACCTAAAATCTATGTATGCGGAATCAATCCACATGCTGGAGAAGGCGGCCATTTAGGTCGTGAAGAAATAGAAGTGATGAACCCAGCGCTTGACGAGTTGCGTGAAAACGGTATGCAGTTAATCGGTCCATTACCCGCTGATACGATTTTTCATCATAAATATTTACAAGATGCTGACGCAATATTAGCTATGTATCACGATCAAGGCTTACCAGTAATTAAATACAAAGGGTTTGGCAACTCAGTGAATATTACTCTAGGCTTACCTTTTATCAGGACGTCGGTTGATCATGGTACTGCTGTAGATTTAGCTGGTTCTAATCAAGCCGATCCTGGTAGCTTTATTCAGGCGATAAAATCTGCAATAGAGCTCGCAAATAACCAATCAAGTAATAAATAGGCAAACTAATTTTTATGGGTAACAAAACTCATTTGGGCCATCAAGCGAGAAAACGTTTTGGTCAAAACTTCCTGCACGATCAGGCTGTAATCAGCCAAATTGTAGATGCAATCAATCCTGAACCAGGTGAAAACTTAGTTGAAATAGGTCCGGGACTTGGCGCACTGACCGAGCCAGTAGTTGAGCGTGCTGGTGACATATCAGTAGTAGAACTTGACAGAGATTTAGCCCATAGACTTCGCCATCACCCGTTTTTGGCTAAACACTTAACCATTTTTGAACACGATGCGTTAAAGTTTGATTTTGCTCAGTTATGTAAAGAAGGAAAGCCACTTAAAATATTTGGCAACTTACCCTATAACATATCAACGCCACTAATTTTTCATCTATTATCGTTTAGAGATAAAGTGCAAAACATGCACTTCATGCTACAAAAAGAAGTGGTTGAGCGCATGGCTGCAGGACCAAATTCTAAAGCCTACGGACGTTTATCTATCATGACCCAATATCAGTGTCAGGTAATGCCAGTGATGGAAATTGGTCCAGAGGCATTTCAGCCGCCACCTAAGGTAGATTCAGCTATTGTTAGGCTGATACCACACGCTGAAATTAAAAACCCAGTCAAAGATCTTGCGTTATTGAATCAAGTTTGTGCTACTGCATTTAACCAGCGTAGAAAAACCCTACGTAACAGTTTTAAAAAATTGATTTCTGTAGAGGGTATTGAATCATTAAATATTGATCCAAGTCTTAGACCTGAAAATATATCTATTGATCAGTATATTAGTCTTGCCAACTACTTGTTTGATAACCCTGTCGATGAATAACATTAGCGATCAAATAAGTGTCAGTGTAGCAACAGCATTCTTGCCTGAGCACTCAAGCGAAAAAGAACATCAGTTCGTTTTTACTTATACCATCACTATTACTAACAATAGTGACACTACTGTTAAACTGCTATCGAGATATTGGTTAATTACCGACGCTAATGGCGATACATCAACGGTAGTTGGTGAAGGAGTTGTAGGTGAACAGCCAATTATTGAACCCAATAACAGTTACACTTACAGCAGCGGTAGTGTATTTAAAACACCAGTAGGTACCATGCAAGGGCACTACCAAATGCTGGATAACAATAACACGCCTATCAAAGTAGACATTCCAGTATTTAGATTGTCTACTCCTAATATTTTAAATTAAACTAGTTATGGCAGTTTATTTTGTTGGCGACATACAGGGATGTTACAAGGAATTAAAACTTTTACTTCAACAAGTTAACTTCTCTGCCGACAATGATGAGTTATGGGTAGCTGGTGACATGGTGGCCAGAGGTCCAGACTCATATAAAACTGTCAAATACCTGATGTCGCTAGGAGACAGTGTCAAAGCAGTCCTTGGCAATCATGATCTTCATTTTCTTGCGACTTATGCGGGTATAAAAAAGCCCAAAGCAAACGATTTTCTTGACGAGCTTCTTGCTGCGCCGGAAATTGACGAGATAATTTCTTGGTTAGCAAATACTCCTCTATTGAGAAAACTTCCTGAAGAGAAAGTCTATATGTCTCACGCAGGCCTGAGTCCACAATGGTCTTTAAAAGAAGCAAAAGACTGTGCAGAATTTGCACATAAAAAGCTAAAAGGTAAAAAGCGTGAGCAATGGTTATCCATTATGTATGGCGAACGTCCCAATAGCTGGTCACAAGTAAACAACAAAGAAGAAAAATTTCGTTTTACCATTAATGCATTAACCCGAATGCGCTATTGCTTCGCTGACGGCTCACTCGAGTTTTTGTGTAAATACCCTCCAGCAAAAGCACCAACTAATCTTGTACCTTGGTTTAACGTACCAAACAAAGCCCTGTCAAAGTGCCATTGGATATTTGGTCATTGGGCAGCTTTAGAGGGGAAAGCTAAGAAAAAAAATGTCTACCCATTGGACACTGGATGCGTATGGGGCGGGCATTTAACACTTTTACGATGGCACGATAAACAATACTTTAAACAACCGGCTTTTAAAAATTGCCCCTAAAGCAATAACTAAAGGTGAAATTACTTTTAAGGTTGTTATACTAAATGCTAAGGAACGCTGGCCATAAGCCGATAAAGCTAACAACAAAAACAAACTTACTTTTTACAACACCCTGACAATATTACTGGTGGTTTCAATGAACCTGACTGTTGCAATGAAAATTATAGGTGGCTTCGCCATCATAGTCGTCTTGTTAGTATTAACAAGTATAATCTCTCTCAACAACTTAAGTACCATTAATGATGCTACGTTAAAACAGAGTAAGTTGGCTATTCCGACACTAAGTGGCAGCATAACCCTCGCAAATCAATTGACTAAAATTGGTAACTTAACACTTCGTGGTTACTATCAGACAGACTTGGCACCGTTAGATGAAAATTTAACAGACTACAATGCTCTTCATGAAAGATTCAATAAAGAGTTCAAAGAACTAAAAGCAACAGTTAGAACGGAAAATTCACTTCTATCAAACTTGAATAAAGTAGACAGCGTTTATGACTCATTAAGCTCTAGCATTAACCATGTTTTTACCAACCGTAAAGCAGCCATTGAAAATTATGCCTTATTAGCTGAAAAAACCGATTCGTTAGAAGAAAAAGCAGATGATGCCGCAACCCTAATGTTAGATTTGGGTGACCATGAATTAGCGGATACTAAATTACAGCGAGCAGTGTCTTTGGGCGAACGTTTAGAGTCATTGTTAAATGGTATTGTTGCTTCTAGCTTAGAGTTTAGAGATTTACGAGATGCTCAAGCAACAGAACTTGTTGGTAATGAAATCACCAATAACTTTCAAGAAGCCAAACGTATTATTCGTGAAATTAACAACGAATTAACGGCGAATGATGTCAACGATATTGCAGAAGAATTAACTAATACCGAAAAAGGGTTAGACCAGCTGATCCTTGAAGGCCAAAGTATATTTAATTTGAAAAATTCACAGTTATCGGCAAAAACTCATGCAACAGAACAGTTAGCAGCAGCAGAGAAACACATTGAAGATGCAACAGAGATTTTAAATACTCAAGTAAAACTGGCAAATCAAACAACAGATGAAACAGGGCAACAAGTCGATAACTCAGTATCAACAGGTAACACCATTACCATTGCTATCATGGTAGGTTCTATTCTAGTCGCTGCCGGTATTGCATGGGCTGTACTTGTTAGTATTACTCGTCCGCTAGGGCGTGTTAATGACATGCTAAATATTGTCGCCTCGGGTGATCTTTCACACAAACTTGACGATTCAGGTAAAGACGAATTTGCCCAGCTTGCGAAAAACTGTAACACCTTAATAGAGAGCTTACGTAATCTAATTACAGGCATTGTCAGCCGCTCAACACAATTAGCTACAGCTGCAGAGCAGACCTCTGCTGTTACATCACAAAGTACTACAGCAATTGAAGAGCAGCGCACGCAAGTAGAACAAGCAGCGTCTGCTACCACTGAAATGAGCAGCACATCACAAAGTGTACTTTCCAGTGCAAATGATGCTCTAGGTGAGATTAAACAGGCTGATGATGAAGCTGAGCGTGTCAAAGGTATTTCAAATCGCAACAAACACACTATTGAGTTGTTAGCTAAAGAAGTTGAAGATGCATCTCAAGTAATAAATAAACTTCAGCAAGACAGCGCTTCAATTGGCGGCATCTTAGATGTTATTCGAGGTATTGCAGAGCAAACTAACCTACTTGCTTTAAACGCTGCGATAGAGGCTGCTCGTGCAGGTGAACAAGGCAGAGGTTTCGCAGTTGTAGCTGATGAAGTTAGAACACTAGCCAGCCGCACACAAGAGTCAACCCAAGAAATTCAAAATATGATTGAAGTATTACAATCAGGAGCGCAACAAGCAGTATCTGTAATGGAAACAGGCAAAAAGCAAGCTGCGGAATGTGTTGTACAAAGTGAAGAAGCAGATAAAGCATTAGAAACTATTACTCATGCCGTTCACGAAGCTTTTGATCGTAGTTCACAAATTGCCAGTGCTGCAGAAGAGCAAAGTGCAGTGGCCCATGAAATTAGTGAAAACCTTGAGTCTATTGTTGCTATTGCTGAACAAACATCTTCTGGCTCCAAACAAACGGCAGAATCTAGCAGTGAGGTTGCTCGTTTAGCGGAAGAACTACAATTATCAGTTAGAGAATTCAAATTGTAATTCACCAAGCCTATTAATAGAAAGACGGCACTTAGGTGCCGTTTTTTTTATGCTTAGTTTTTAAAAACAATCCTTTACCCCAAATAAAAATTAAGCGGGATAATACCAATTGAATTTAATATTTAATCAACATGGAATTTTTAGCTTACCTAGAACTAGCTAAACAATTTAAGCGAAATCATTCTATGGCTAGGTTAGTTAGAGAAACTATCAGTGCGCTACTGGTCACTCAAATGGCAAATTTTATAAGACAGGGAACTTATATAAAGAGAGGATGTTTATATAAAAAAGGGCTGTTATGCAATAACAGCCCTAAGTAAATAGAAAGGTTAACCGGAATAAAACCTTGTGGGTTTATGCACTGATACTTCCTGATTTTTATTTTCAATGATCAGCTCAAGTTCTGATATTTTTTTACTGATCGCTTCTTCTGGCACTGTGATGGTAAATGGCACTACAACCATTTCATGTGCCCCTGCGGCAATCGGTTTAGTTAAGTTGAGTGACGCATTTTCCATTCCTGCAACACGAATGGTGTATTCGTCTGCAAACTGTTGTTTATTGGTAAGCTTAAGCTGATAACTATTTTCAACAGATCCATCGAAGTTAGTGCGATAGAGCACGGTTCTGTCACGCAAAATGTTTGCTTCAATCGGCACCCTTGTCGCTACAAAAAATGCCATTAAACACACCATCACGGTTGTTATTGATGCATACGCTAAAATTTTTGGTCTAAACACTGAGACCTTGTTACCGGCTAAAGCGTTTTCGCTGGTAAAACTGATCAAGCCTTTGTTGTAATTGAAACGCTCCATGGTTTGATCACAAGCATCAACACAAGCAGCACAACTAATACACTCATATTGCAAGCCATTGCGAATATCTATCCCAGCAGGACAAACCTCTACACATAAGTTGCAATCGACACAGTCACCCAAACTTAACGCTTTAGGATCATCATTTCTTTTACGTCTACCACGACTTTCTCCTCTGTCAGCATCATAGGCGATAAGCATAGTATTTTTGTCAAACATAGCAGACTGGAATCGAGAATAAGGGCACATATAAATGCACATTTTTTCCCTCAAAAAACCCGCATTTCCATAAGTACACATTGCGAATAGTGCTACCCAGAAGGTAACAATACTGCTCCACTCTAGTGAAAATAGATCTACATAAAGCGACTTGGCAGGAATAAAATACGACATAAAGGTTAAAGATGTCAGTAATGACATAAACAACCAAATGCTGTGTTTAGTGGCTTTTTTCTTAAACTTGTTCCATGACATTGGTGAGTTATCGAGTTTGATCCGCTGATTACGGCTTCCTTCAACTTTCTCTTCCACCCAAATGTACATAAACATCCACACAGTTTGCGGACATAAAAATCCACACCATATTCGCCCAAGCCAGGTAGTAATAAAAAATAGTGCAAATGCCCCCACCATAAATAATGCAGCTAATGCCGTTAAATCTTGCGGGAAAAAGGTGATAGAAAAAATATGGAATTGCTGAGCACCAAAATCTAGCAGCACAGCCTGTCTACCGTGATAAGGGATCCAAGGAATTAACACAAAAAGGAGCATTAAAAACCAACCAGCATTCCTTCGCATTCGTTGAAAGCGACCCTTTTGCTCTCGAACGTAAGTGGCTTTCTCATTTTTGTAGGGTTTAATAATTAAGTTTTCGCTTTGTACATCAAATTTCATTACGTGTTCTCATTGCCCTTGATAAACACGTAAGGCAATTAAGATGCCAACACTAAATTATTTTAATTACCTTATATTACAATGCGTTACAAATACCATATGGTTAATAAAAAACCATAAAAGAACGACATATCGTGCCTAACTCGACATACCGTGCTTTTTTACTTTACTTAAGGTCGTTTTATGCCTAATTTTTGCATTTTGGAGCGCAAAGTACTCGGTGGTAAATCTAACAATTTAGCTGCTCCAAAAGCACCACCAATCTTCCATTGCGTTTGCTCTAACATGTTTAAAATATGCTGTTTTTCAGCATCCACTAAAGTTTCTAACTTTAGTTCTGCAACATCTTTTAAACTAAATGACTGCAAGGTTAACGTGCGGCTGGTCGACAGTATCATTTCGCGCTCTAGTACATTTTGCAGTTCACGCACATTGCCTGGCCACTGATAGCGTTTAAGCATGGCCAAGCTTTTGTTATTTATCTTGTCTACCGCTTTACCTAGCTTATCATTTAAACGACTGATAATACTTTGACAAAGTAGAGGTAAATCTTCAATTCTGTCTTTTAACGGAGGAACTTCAATAGGAAATACATTTAGTCGATAGAACAAATCCATACGAAATAAGCCTTGGTCAACCATCGCCTTCAAATCTCGGTTAGTAGCAGCAATTACACGAATATTCACCTTGATCACCTTACTACCACCAACCCGCTCGAATTCTTGTTCTTGCAACACCCTTAACAATTTACTCTGAGCTTCTACCGACAATTCACCTATTTCATCTAAAAATAACGTGCCACCATCAGCCAGTTCAAACTTACCTTTTCTACGCTCTGTCGCTCCCGTAAAAGCACCTTTTTCATGGCCAAACAATTCAGACTCTAACAAGGAAGCGGTAAATGCAGCGCAATTAACTTTCACCATGGGAGAATCTTTTCTATTACTCATCTGATGTAGATTTCGAGCAACTAATTCTTTGCCTGTCCCGTTTTCACCGAGTATCAGCACAGTGCTGTCTGTTGCGGCCACTAATTCAATTTGCGATAACACTCGTTGAAAAGTTTGGCTATTACCCACTAAACCTGTTGCATGCCATTCTTGATTAAGCTCTTTTTTCAAATAGGTATTTTGCTCGGCAAGTTGTTCTGAAAGTTCTTTTACTTGTGCCAACGCACTTTCTAACGCATGTTGCTGACGCTTTTGTTCACTAACATCACGAAAAACGGCAACTGCACCAATCAATTTTTTATCGCGAAAAACCGCTGTTGACGTGTATTCAACCGGAAAGCTTGTGCCATCTTTTCGCCAAAACACCTCGTTTGTGACATGTCGCGAAATACCATCTTGCATGGTAGCGTATATTTTACAGTCACAAGCTGGATATTCACTGCCATCAGCATGACTATGATGATGGTATTGGTGAATATTTTTACCAATAAGATCTGAAGATTTCCATCCTGTCATCCGCTCAGCGGCAGGATTAATAAAAATGGCTTTACCTTCAAGGTCAAAGCCATAAATCCCTTCACCTACGGCATTAAGTAAAAGTGCAGGGTCGGAAATAAAGTCAGTAAGTTCAATAGCCATAAAAACACAAAAGACACGAAATATCGTGCCATTATCAAGTAAATTTTATAACTTTTCGAGCGAAAGTTATAAACCTCGCTGCCATTCTTGACGTAAATCAATGGCATGAGGATTGTTCATGGCCGTTTCGACTTGAGAAATTAAACTTTGTTTGTCTTTTCCTAATGTCCCTTTAAGCACTAAATAATTCGAAGCATGATCAGATCTAAATATTGTTTTTTCAAGGCAAAGACTTGTTAATAAGGTATGCATTTCTGCAAACAGCTGCTGCTGGTTTAACATGGTAAATTGACCATTAAACCCCTGGGTAAATCTTTCCATACCTAATGGAAAAGATACAACTAACGTTGATAAGTACTCAGGCTGTGCCTCGTTCATTAATTTAGCTGATTGTATAGCATGTTGCTCTGACAGATGAACACCACCTAGCCCATTGAGTATCATGACTGAGCTCTTAATTCCTGCAGATTTAATCTTTTTAAGAGCGGTCAGCGAAGATTGATATGATTCGCCTTTTTGAATATAGGTAAGTACTTCATCGTCACCACTTTCACAACCAACGTAAAGTAAATTTAGCCCCAAGGCTTGCAGCTCTTTGAGCTGTTCTACCGTTTTGTTTTTTAAGTTTCTCGGTAAACAGTAGCTAGAAATACGCGATACACTGGGAAAGTAACGTCGAATTAAAGTCAATATCGCGTGAAGTTGCCTAAATGGTAACATCATGGCATCGCCATCTGCCAAAAACACACGATATACCGGTAGACCAGATTGTTGAATAGCGATAAGTTCTTGCTCAATGTCATCCAGCTTTTTCGCTTTAAACTTTTTAGCTTCACTGGTGTACATTTCACAGAAAGTGCACTTATTCCAAGAACAACCATTAGTTACTTGTAAAATTAAGCTTTTCCATTCACTTGGTGGCCTAAATACCGGCTCGGTATACGCTAACGGATACATGACTTACTTATTTGCGCTCGTAGACACAAAAGTCCAAGTCATATAAGTTTTTGTCATCTGCAGGACGTAGTTCACTACTTACTTTATTCCAAAATTGAAGGTCGTAGGCAGGAAATGTAGTATCACCATCAACTTTTGCTTTGATATGTGTAATGTACAATCGGTCGGCTTTATCTAAACAGTGGGCATAAATAGCGCCACCTCCAATGACCATAATTTCTTCTACATCACCAGCAACTTCAAGCGCTTTATCGACAGATAAAACCGTTGTAACCCCTTCTGCCTGGTATGAAGCATCTCTTGAGATCACAATATTTAATCTACCAGGTAATGGACGCCCAATAGATTCATAGGTTTTACGCCCCATGATGACAGGTTTACCCAATGTTGTTTTTTTGAAATAAGCCAGATCAGCAGGCAAGTGCCACGGCATATCATTGTCTTTGCCAATAACCCTGTCATCGGCATGTGCAACTATCATGGAAAGAATGGTCATATAAACACTTAGTTAACTAACATCATGGTCGGTGATTTTAATCCAGTTAAGGGGGCGATGCTATGATTAACAGTGAGTTTTATGTGCTAACTCACATTCAATTGTGTATTTTGAAGCAATTAACAAGAGTTAGGTAAAACAGCTCAAGTTATGTCATTAAACAACCAATGCTGTGTAAAAGTTGAAAGCATCCGCAAAGAATAATGCTCGCCATCCTCTCGTATACGCTAACTTATCGAATAATAATTATATTGCCAGTAAAAATGTCACAAAGTGAATGAATATGTTTAGCATTAATATGACAAAAACAGCATGTGCCCTAGAGTGTTCATCCCAGTATTGATAGACCAAAGAAAGAAGAAAACATAGCGCAAAAATTGCCCCTACATACCCTGGAATTATCGCTATATGTGATACAGCGCCAAACAAAGCCGTAATTAGTGCAAGATAATAGATTTGTTTAACAAAGTAACTAAGTGCAACAAATACAATGACCAAACAACAGGTATAAAGTAGCGGCGCTAATACTAACCTTTCTAATAGATGTGATAATGACAACTCAACACTTGGTTTATCAAGCATTGGGAACAAAGTTAACGTTAACCAAGTGAATGAAATAATGATTAAAAAACAGTAAAAATTAGCTTTTAAAAGATAAATCCCTAAAGGTTGGTGAGTATAAGATAATGACAAAGTATTGCTATCCATAGCTTTGTTCCTTGTTAGCATTGTTTAAGATTTAATAAACGGTTTGTTCGGCATTTCCATTACCGCCCGCTTGGTTTAAATTAATTTAGCTAAAAACAAAGATATTTTTTCATTTAAATCTCACTACAAACCAAAAATTAGTACAAGTGTTTGAACTTAACTGATTAACAGGACATTGTTTTTATATTGTAAATTTATCGCCTTAATATAATTACCTTAAAAATGCTCTGTATTTATCAAAACAGCCTCGAGCTGACATTGATTTAACTTTTACTGTTCGTGCATATCTCCTCCATTAAACTGTCAGCTTTTTTTACACATAATCAAATATTCTAGCGCGTGTAACAATGAACATTTTTTAACCACATAAAAACTAAACAAAGTTTTTTTAAGGCCTAGTTAATGCATATAAAAGGCAATACTAGTTTTTATCTTAGGAGCCAGTATGACATCAAAACAACTTTTCATAGGGGTATTATTAGTATCTCTATGCCTATCTAAAGTTGCCAAAGCCGACGTTATTCTTCCAGACCCAAATTGTGGAGTCTCTGGTGGTGATAATTGTTTAGTTTTTGACGACTTCACAGTCTACTCAATGTCTTTCCTCGAATTTAACAATTCAGGCTCATTACAACCTGTTGCAGGTGACATGTTTTACATAGATTCAAGCCCAGGAAAAATTAAAGACGATATTGTTATAGGTTCGTCACCAGCTTCCGCTGTAAATAACGCTGACATTGGACCAGGAATAGATAATGCTTTTAAAACACCAAACTCTGGAGGCTCTGATCTATTTGCCATGTTGGCTGGAAATGAACCAACCCCAGTATTGACCCACGATAATATTGCTGCAGGTTCAGCACTTCTACCCAACCCAGATGGATTGGATATAGACGGTGATGGTCTTGTTGACGGTGATGGTAATCCTGGTGGTGGCTTATCACTTTGGGATATTGAAACATCTGCACTAACTCAGTTTCTAAATGGTGGAGATTTGATGTTCTTTTTCAATTTGAATGAAACTGGAACAGAAGACCAATTAGATTCAGGTCAAGATATGCTTGGTTGGATGCGTGTCTATTTAACCGACTCGACAACAGGCGACTCAATATCATTTACGCTCTCTGGTGCCAATACTTTATTACCTGGTGTACAAAGCCATGCTCAATCTGCAACTGATAGTATTTTACCCACTGCAGACGACTTATGGGCGTATATTCACGGTAAAATTTGTGTTAATGAGCTAGACGGTAGTGTTATTGCACTAAGCTCTTGTAGCGCCGCAGGCAACCCAGCAAATGGCAAGACGGTAAATCAAAACCTTGGAGCAAACGCTGCTGCATTTGGTTTATGGAATGAAGATCTCAACAATGCATTATACAGTGGTATGTATGACATGATGTCTGTCGACATGCGCATGTCACATATTGAAAATGGCTATGAACAATTATTTATTCGAGCTGCACAAGTTGGTAGAGACATTCCTGAACCATCTATATTGTTCCTATTTTCTGGAGCTCTGATGTTACTTATTCGTTTAAAAAGGTAATATCTCGTAAATCACCATTATTGAATGGCTAGGCCAAAAAGTTATTGAGCCTAGCCATTCATCTTTTCAAGTTCAGTTAATAGCTATAATCAAATTCCACCAACATTAATTCAAGCAGACTCATACACTTACATTTTAAACTTACCTGTGTAAAAATAGTAACAGTACAAAATACAATCAGGTTTAAATAGCGTTATGCCCGCAATAAAAATAAAAACGTCTGGTTTCACCCTTATCGAGCTTGTCGTTGTCATTGTTATATTAGGTATTCTTGCCGCTACTGCAGCACCTAAGTTTTTAGATGTTTCAGATGAGGCTGAGCGAGCAGTTTTTAGCGGCATAGCAGCAGCGTTTCGTGGCGGCGTGGAGCAAGTCCACCTAAAGTGGCGTATAAAAGGCAATGGTGTTGCCCAGCTTAATTTCATTCCAATTAGCGATCCAAGTGTAGGTGGAGATTTAAGTGTAAATCAATTTGGCTATCCAGCAGATACACGTGGCACTAGCTTAACAATGAACAGCGAAAATGATTGCCTTGATGTGTGGCGAGCAGTTCTTATCTCACAAGATGCTATAGTGGCAGGTAATAACTCACAAGATTTTGAAGCAAGCTACAGTGGTGACACTTGTACTTATGTTTATAACAAACAACCTACATTAACCGTCGTTTATAACTCTACCACTGGTGAGATAATTATTAATGATTAAAAACTAAAAAAGCCAATGATTTATCATTGGCTTTTTTGTATCTGCTGAACGTTATTTACGATATTCTACTTCAACATCGTATTCATCTTCATCCCAATCGTCGTCCCAGTCATCATCTGCATCATCCATTGCTTCACGATGATAAGTATCCCACTTAAACTCCACAGCTTTTTCTTCAGGAGTTTCTTCTTCAATATCTCCTGGTAGGGTTTCTATAAAGCTCATTAACTCTTGGCACAATGACTCTGTACCTTGTTTATTAAAAGCAGAAATTTCAAAGACTTTATCTTGCCAATTTAAACCTTCTTTAATGCGAGCAGTAACTTCCTGTGCTTCTTCTTCTAACATTAAATCAAGCTTATTGAACACTAACCATCTTGGTTTGCTGGCAAGTTTATCTGAGTGATTTTCTAACTCGTTGATAATAGTCTTGGCATTTTCTAGCGGATCTGAGCCGTCTACAGGCATTACATCTATAACATGCAATAAAATACGGCAACGCTCAAGGTGCTTTAAGAACTGAGTTCCTAAACCTGCGCCATCAGCGGCTCCTTCAATCAAGCCAGGAATATCAGCGATAACAAAACTGCGCTGAGAATCTAATCTAACAACACCTAAGTTAGGTACTAATGTTGTAAAAGGGTAATCGGCAACTTTTGGTTTGGCTGCAGAAACACTGCGAATTAATGTAGATTTACCAGCATTTGGTAAGCCTAACAACCCAACATCAGCCAATAACATCAGCTCTAACTTAAGCGTTCTGATTTCACCCGGAGTTCCATCAGTTTTTTGTCTAGGTGCGCGGTTAGTACTGCTTTTAAAACGTGTATTACCTAAACCATGCCAGCCACCTTTGGCTACCATCAACTTTTGTTTATGCTTGGTTAAGTCACCTAATTGTTCTTCGGTATCAACGTCTATGGCACGAGTACCCACAGGGACCTTCAAGACCAGATCTTGACCACGTTTACCTGTCATATCACGACTTTTGCCGTTTTCACCACGTTGCGCTTTATGAAAACGCTCAAAGCGATAGTCAATTAGGGTGTTTAAGTTTTCATCAGCAAGCAAATAAACATCACCGCCATCACCACCATCGCCGCCATTTGGACCACCAAATTCGACATATTTTTCGCGGCGAAAACTTACACAACCGTTGCCACCATCGCCCGCTTCAACGCGGATTTCTGCTTCATCGACAAATTTCATGAGGGACTAACTTTTCTCCAATGCTTATGCATTCAATGATAAAACTGCATTTAGTATAAACAATTTTATCACTTCCATAAAAAAAGCCCTACTATCTAAGCAGGGCTTTTTCAAATAAATAAGTTCGATTATTCTGAAACGATACTTACAAATTTGCGGTTTTTAGGACCTTTTACTTCAAACTGAACTTTACCGTCAGTTAAAGCAAATAAAGTGTGGTCTTTACCGATACCCATGTTGTCACCAGCGTGGAACTTAGTACCACGTTGACGAACAATGATGTTACCTGCTAATACAGACTCACCACCGAAACGCTTAACACCTAAGCGTTTACTTTCTGAATCACGACCGTTCTTGGTACTACCTGCTGCCTTCTTATGTGCCATTTTTAAATGCTCCTAAAATTAGCCGTTAATACCAGTAATTTTCACTTCAGTGAACCATTGGCGATGGCCCTGCTGCTTACGTGAATGCTTACGACGTTTGAACTTAACAATCTTAACTTTATCGCCACGGCCTTGAGCAACAATCTCAGCTGTTACTTTACCGCCAGAAATGTAAGGTGCACCTACATTTACGTTTTCGCCATCAGCGATCATTAAAACGTTATCGAATTCTACAGAAGCGCCAACTTCTAGCTCTAGCTTTTCTAAGCGAACTGTTTGCCCTTCAGTAACACGGTGTTGCTTACCACCGCTTTGGAATACCGCGTACATTTGCTACTCCGTACTGCGCCTGTTCAGTAAATAGACGCATAAATTTAAAAATATAGGGCGCGAATTCTACGCGAAGCGTAAAATGATCGCAAGCACAATTATTAACGAAAATAGAATTTTTTGTTTAATTGCATGGAAGTCGATATATCACCTTCTTTATTAGGCAATTTAGTGTACACTTGGCAGCATCAAATTTACGTAACTGTTAGATGCAACGCCTCTTAGCTTTTCCTATGGATCTTCAACAAATTCAATCGCTAGCTCAAGCCGACATGAACAGCGTTAATGAGCTTATTTATCAACAACTTCAATCTGATGTCGCCTTAATTAATCAACTAGGGATTTACATTGTAAATGCTGGTGGAAAGAGAATGCGACCTATGCTGTCAGTGCTAGCAGCAAGAGCAATGAATTATCAAGGTGATAAACACATAGATATCGCCGCGATAATCGAGTTTATTCACACTGCTACATTACTACATGATGACGTTGTTGATGAATCTGAAATGCGCAGAGGTCGAGAGACGGCAAATGCACTTTTTGGCAACAGTGCTAGTGTACTTGTTGGCGACTTCTTATACACACGTTCATTTCAAATGATGACGAAACTCAACAATATGAAAGTCATGGATATTTTATCCGATGCCACCAATATTGTTGCAGAAGGTGAAGTATTGCAATTAATGAATTGTAATGACCCCGACACCACAGAAGAAAGCTATATGCAGGTAATCTACTGCAAAACAGCAAAGTTATTTGAAGCAGCAACACGTTTAGCAGCAGTTATCTCTGAACAATCTGAAGAAATAGAGTTAGCTATGCAGGAATATGGTAAATATTTAGGCACGGCATTCCAACTCGTTGATGATATTATGGATTACACTGCAGACGCCAAAGAAATGGGCAAAAATGTTGGTGATGATCTAGCCGAAGGTAAACCCACACTGCCACTTCTATATGCTATGAATAATGGGAATGAAGCTCAAAAAATGCTTATCCGAGATGCTATAGAAAACTGCACAGGTATGGACAACCTAGAAGCCATATTAACAGCAATGAAAGACACCGGTGCTTTAGAGTACACTCAACAAATTGCAGAACAAGAAGCAGATAAAGCTATTGCGGCACTCACTATATTGCCTAACACCCCTTACAAAGAAGCGTTAATCGCGCTAGCTCATATTGCAGCTAATAGAAGTCACTAGTGTGAGTTATTTATTTTCGAGCGCCTGTCTTAATAGGCGCTCCAAACGTTTAGCTTTAGCTTCTCCATTTGGATAATAACCAACAAATTGCGGCTCAATGTAAACATCGTCTGGAGAAATTCTCAGCGGTAAACCGAGGTGTTTTATTTTGTATTCAGCCCATGCTCTATCGACAAGCATGGCGTCAACACGCTTCAAAACAAGATGCTGAAAAAGCAAGCGTGTACTTTTATCATCCTTAGCATAATACTTCGTTTTCACTAATCTGGCATCATTGCTAAGTAAGTACTGCAAGACTTCATCTGGATATTGATAATCCCAAGATAGCATCACTTTGGTATTAGGAAGTAAATTATTATTTAGTTTGCTGTCTTGATGAAAAACTAACGTTATTTTCCAATCATTAATCGGCACAGGTACAAAAGGTAAGGCTTCATTTTTATCAGAATGCAGCACAAAATCGAATTGCCCTGCCGTCACCGCAGCGATGCAACGCGCAAAAGGTAGCTCTTTGAAAGAGACCGTTATATTTGATTGCTCAATCGCTCTTTTAACAAGGTCGATACTTTCACCAACATACTGCCCCTGGTCATTAAGATACGAAAAAGGTTTCCATCTTTCATAGCAAAACCTGAATGTTTCAGCCGACAATGCATTGCTGAATGTAAGTGCGACAAATGAGACGACAAAATATTTCAACATACTGATATTAAAAAAGCTGCCTACTTAAAATCAGTATAGCGTAAGATACAAAAAAGCCGCCAAAAGGCGGCTTTTTTATTAAAAATCAATAAGCTTAACCATTGATAAAGTCGATACCTTCTTGGATATCTTTATTTAAGGTTTCAAGCATATCTTCTTTGGCTTTTTGTTCAAATGCGCTTAATTCGCCATAAGATAAGATTTCTTCTACGCCATTTTTACCTAAACGTACTGGGTGTGCAAAATATTCAGCATCGCCATTTTCAACGTTTACATATGCATAATCTACAACGTCTTCACCTTGTAAGCCTTTAATTAAAGACATAGTGAAACGTGCTGCAGCAGCGCCCATAGATAAAGTAGCAGAACCACCGCCCGCCTTAGCGTTAACAACTTCAGTACCTGCGTTTTGAATACGAGGAGTTAAAGCTGCCACTTCTTCGTCAGTAAATGTTACACCTTCTACTTGTGAAAGTAGTGGAAGAATTGTTGTACCTGAATGACCACCAATAACTGGTACTTTCACGTTAGCAACATCTAAACCTTTTAATTCAGCAACAAATGCTTCTGAACGAATTACGTCAAGTGTTGTAACACCAAATACACGATTAGCGTCATAAGTACCTGCTTTTTTGAATACTTCTGCCACAATTGGAACTGTGCCATTTACAGGGTTAGTGATAACACCAACCAAAGCTTTTGGACAGTTAGCAACAATACCTTCCGCCAATGTTTTGATGATACCAGCATTCACATTGAAAAGGTCGGCACGATCCATACCTGGCTTACGTGGCATTCCAGCAGGAATAATTACAATGTCAGCACTGTCAAGAGCAGATGCTAAATCGTCTGCACCGTAACCTTTAACATTTACTGCCGTTGGGATGTGGCTTAAATCAACAGCAACACCTGGTACAACTGGTGCAACGTCGTACAAGGCTAAATCAGAACCTGCTGGTAATTGTGTTTTTAGAAGTAATGATAACGCTTGGCCGATACCGCCAGCTGCGCCTAGAACAGCTACTTTCATTGGAATTCTCCGAAATTTGAGTATTTACGTAAAATTTGGTCGCCAAAAGATAAAACATTAGCCACCAAAAGACAATGATTAATAACGTGAAGCTATCTAGAATTAATCGCTAATTTTGCTTTGTTCAATATAGTTTAAGCTGATGCACAGATTGCCATTTATTACATTTTATCCTGACATTCAGACAAGCGAGCGAATAAATTCTTTTAATAGCCCCAAATTTTTGATAGAAACAACAAAGCACTGACCATTGAATTGATACGCTTTTTTACTATCTTGTATAATGCCCTTCAAGGATAGCGTATAATTTCAACAACGAAATAATACTTAGGTATAAAGATCACCAATTATCACATGACTACAGTCCAACAAAAGCAAGAAGCATTAGTAAATGCGTTTAAAGAATTACTCAAACAAGAGCAGTTTGGCTCACAGGGCGATATTGTCGACGCTTTGAAGTCTCAAGGCTTTGATAACATTAGCCAGTCAAAAGTATCTAGAATGTTAAGTAAGTTTGGCGCTGTGCGCACCCGCAACGCGCGTCAAGATATGGTGTATTGTTTACCGGCTGAACTAGGTGTACCCACAGCAAAAAGCCCTTTAAAACAGCTTGTACTTGATATCGAACATAATGAAATGATGATCATTATTCGCACTAGCCCCGGTGCTGCTCAGCTTATCGCTAGGTTACTAGACAGTTTAAGCCAAGCTGACGGTGTATTAGGTACTATCGCTGGTGACGATACTATTTTTATCGCTCCTACCAGCGTAAAAGACATTCAAACTACTATTAACAGTTTAGAAAAACTCTTTTCAAAAAGCTCTCTATAAGAGAGCAATAAACCAAATAAAGCTTCTTCTTTAAGCCGCTAGAAATCAACAAAACTGTCGTGTTTGAATATTTATACATGTCGATAAAAAATGGTGAATTAATTGCTAATAAGTCACTGTTTTCAAAATTACTTCCTAGCTAAACAACAAACTTCTTATGGTTTAAGCGCATTTATAACCTAAGTGCATAGCATGTTTAAAAAACCAGCAATACAATGAAATATCTCAGGAAAAATAGGTATATAGCTCTTCATTGACACACAACTTAGGGAATGAAATGCTGTTGGTGGTACTTGGGAGTCACCATGACTTTGCTCCCATTATGGCAAGATGCCAGTTGTTAAGTTATGTACCATGACAATTAATTTAGTTTAAGGAATAAACAATGAAAAAATTATTAAGCAGAAAATCCACTTTGTTTTCACTTTCTCTACTGTTAGGGGCTGGCGCTTCTTATGCGACAACATGTGAAGAAGATTGTGAGAGAATCGCAAGGCAAGAACAAGCTGTTATGTGTGCTGGTCAAGCGGGGGCTTCAGCATGCGCTTCGAGCGAACCATTATTTAATTATCTTTATAATCAATGTTTACAAAACTACTGTTCAAATTAATTCACATTTGCAATAGATAGTTGTAAAACCAATAACTGTTTTGATGCAGTTATTGGTTTTCTGTTATAGCTAACTCAGCTAGGATATTTAGGCTAGGAGCAAAAAAGGAAGCACCTGTTTCTGCCTGTGTAAACTTAAGCATGTGATCAAAGTTACCTAGTTCGTCTTCTTCGACCATGCTTTTCAGCATATTTTCAAACGGCTCAGGTGAGTGGCAATAAGAGACAAAAAATAACCCCTGAATTTTCATATCACCGTAAGGCATGCTTTGCCTTAATATCTCTATACTGTTACCTTCAGCGTCTTTTAAATTAGTGCGTTTAATATGAGACGTTTCTGGTTTATTTTCTGCAGTATATTCTTCGTTATCGATTTTTGTTCGCCCAATTACATCTTCTTGCTCTTTAACTTTTAAGCGATTCCAAAGGTTTAAGTTATGTCTATATCGCTGAATATGTAAATAACTTCCAGCGGCAAACTGTTCGTCTTGCTCTGGCGTCAATAAAGCGACTTCACGTCGGTGTCTACCTTTGGGGTTTTCTGTACCATCTACAAAGCCTGTTAAATCTCGACCATCAAGAAACCTAAACCCTCGAACTTGCTCAACTAACTCTACTCCGCCGGACAATAACTCACACACCTTTCCTGCAACAATATGATTTACGTCAGCTCTATCACTGCGCACTTCAATATAAAGATCATAATTTACTGAAGGTGCAATGCGGTCATCACATTTTATTTCTGAGAAAGCGCGTAATGATTTTGGTCTGGCCTTGGGGTAAAACTCATCCCAATAGTTTGCACCAATAGCGATAACCCCTGTTAGATTGGCTTCCGAAAACCGATCAGCATACTTTTCAAACATCGCGGGTAGTCTAGATAACGCCTGCCTAATCAATGCATTTTTATCGTCTAATACATTGAACAACAAATAATAACCATGAAGACTCGGTTCCGCACACACACCGAATTGCTCTCTTGCCATCGCCCTATTCCAAATCCAAGCTAATCTATTAATACTACACAACTTTATACAATTTGTACTAATGAAATATGCAATTGCACAGTCAGTTCTTTAGACAATTAAAATGTGCAGATTAAAAAAGGGAAGCACTTGGCTTCCCTTAAGAGCATAACTATTGTCTTATGTTATCCTCGAGTGAACTCAGGATAGGCTTCCAAACCACAATCTGATTTGTCTACACCTTCATACTCTTCTTCTTCACTTACTCTAATACCAATAGTTACTTTTAATAAAAACCATACCACTAAACTGGTGATAAAAACCCAAGCAAATATCGTCGTTGCGCCAATTAACTGCCCTGAAAAACTTGCATTTCCATTAGTGATAGGCACTAATAACAATCCTAGAAAACCAACGACACCATGCACAGAAATAGCCCCAACAGGATCATCGATTTTTAACTTATCAAGTGAAACGATAGCTAATACCACTAACAAACCTCCCAAGACGCCAAACACTGTCGCTTGCAGCGCTGTTGGAGTTGATGGTTCAGCGGTAATTGCCACAAGTCCTGCAAGCGCCCCATTTAACGCCATAGTTAAATCTGCTTTTTTAAATAAGATTTTAGCTAAAATTAATGCTGCTACCGCTCCTCCGGCTGCTGCGGCATTGGTATTTAAAAACACCATAGCGACTGAGTGTGAATTATTGATATCACCTAGCTTTAACACAGAGCCACCATTAAAGCCAAACCAACCCATCCACAATACAAAGGTTCCTAATGTGGCTAGTGGTAAGTTTGCTCCAGGAATAGCATTGATACGGCCATTTGCCCCATATTTCCCTTTTCTAGGACCTAACAGTAATACACCTGCAAGGGCTGCTGATGCACCTGCCAAGTGAACAATACCTGAACCGGCGAAATCAGAAAAACCCATATCGGCTAAAGTAAACCAACCAAAAACCGCTTCACCGCCCCAAGTCCAACTACCTTCCATCGGGTAAATAAATGCAGTCAACACTACGGTAAAAGCGAGAAATGACCATAGTTTCATACGTTCAGCTACAGCTCCCGACACAATTGACATCGCAGTGGCGACAAAGACCACCTGAAAGAAAAAATCAGATGCTTTCGAATAGATAGCACCACCAGTAAAACCCTCTTCTCGATTAGCAAATTCTGATAAAACAGCATTGGCATCTACCGTTTCAATACCCGATAAGAAATAGCCACCGCCGTACATTATTTGATAACCACACGCTAAGTAGGTGATACAAGATATTGAATACAAAGCGATATTCTTTGTTAATATTTCAGTGGTGTTTTTTGCACGAACTAAACCAGCCTCTAACATAGAAAAGCCAGCTGCCATCCACATGACTAAAGCACCACAAATTAGAAAATAAAAAGTATCTAAAGCGTATTGTAAATGAAATATATTTTGTTCCATGACTTTCTCCTTACAATGCTTCTAGGTCAGTTTCACCAGTACGAATTCGTACCGCGTGTTCAAGGTCATAAACGAATATTTTTCCATCACCAATTTTACCTGTGTGAGCTGCTTGGGTTATTGCCTCGATCAAGCGTTCTACCAATTCGTCATTTACTGCAATATCCAGCTTAACTTTTGGTAGAAAATCTACTTGGTATTCAGCACCACGATACAATTCGGTATGGCCTTTTTGCCTGCCAAACCCTTTAACCTCACTGACCGTAAGTCCTTCAATCCCCACCTCAGAAATAGCTTCACGTACATCATCAAGTTTGAATGGTTTAATAATGGCACTAATTAATTTCATTGCTTACCCCTAATTATCATTTTTCAATGAATATTCAATGGCTATGCCAAACAATAAAAGTTTAATATTTACAATATCTTGTTTAATATTAATGATAATACTTGCCATAGAAGCGCACCAAGACAGTGCATAGTTTTTGAGCAGGTGAAACTTTTGGTGCAATTCTTTGTATTAATGATATGTAGATTGCCATTGTTAGCAGAGCAAGATATGACAACAAAAGATAATTTTATATATTTAACGATTGCCTTAACCACTTTGTTATTGAGCACTGCACTCGCTCAACAGTTTTTTGATCCCTCTGCACAGCGGCTAGTTCAATCAACAACCGTCATTACCTTATTATCAATCGTTTGGGGAGCTAAAAACGAAAAGCTGTTTTTACGTAAAGCCTTTATATTTCCTGTCGCTATCGTTTTAACTTCCTTGGGTGGGTATTGGCTTGATAACGTCAATTTAGAATATGCACATTTATTATTGTTACTGGTGTTTTTTATTTTTACCGCCATTCAAACAACCAAGTTAGTCATGCTAGCTGGCAAGGTGGATAGCAATAAGATTCTAGGGGCGATTTGTTTGTACTTATTGCTAGGGCTTATTTGGGCGCTTATCTACACCTTAATTGAACTCAATATTCCTGGCTCTTTTAAAGGCTTAAAGTCATCTGAGCACTGGTTTGAATTGTTTCCAACATTTGTTTATTTCTCTTTTGTGACTCTTACCACATTGGGCTTTGGTGACATCGCACCAACGTTGCCGTTAAGTCAGTTTTTTGTTTATTTTCAAGCAGTATGTGGGCAGTTTTATCTGGCGATATTAGTAGCAAGTATGGTGGGCTCAAGAATTTCAGCTATCAGCAACAAACATGCGCAGAGATTTAGAGATCGCTATATGCAAGATCAAGACGACTAAAGCAAGAGAAATAAAAAAGCCTGTTCAGCTTCTATAGCGAACAGGCTCTTTTTACGGTTAACAATAAACTAATAAATGGTGACAGCACCAGGACTTAAAATAGCTAAAATTGCTAATCGTTCAAGATCGCAAAACTCGTTTACCGCTTTGATCATTTGAGTGTCTATTTGTAGCTCTTGCAGTTTGGCTTCGTCAGCTAAGTCTTCAACGTTAAAATGACTGTGGTGATTAGACAACATAATACGCTTAGCAACATATAGTAGCTTTGTTTCATCGGTACAGTGTTCAAAGTTTTCTTCATTTTGATAACGCACAGGCTCTATCAAACTGAAAGGTAATTGCCATTGCTTTAACAACTCTCCAGTGCAATCAGCAAAAGTAAAACCAAAGGTTTCTTTCTGCAATGCCCATGGTAATGATTTGTCATTGTGCTCATTAAGTTGAGTTACTTTTTCCGGTTCAAACTGTTGTACTACCAGCTCACCTAAGTTATGCAACAACCCCAAAATGAAAAGTCGCTCAGCGTTGGCCACTTTTAATTTGAACCCTAAATATTTAATGATTAGTGCACAATCAACGCTTTTTTCCCAAAAGACTTCTAGAAATTCTGCAGGCGCACTAATGGACTTAAATGCTTTAGTAGTAAAGTATGCAATAACTAGGTTATAGACTTCGGTAATACCTAGTACGAGTACCGCCTTTGAAATGGTGTCAATTTTACCGGGATAATTAAAAAATGAGCTATTGGCAAGTTTTAATATTGTTCCGGATAAAGCGGGATCCAATAGGATAACATCAGCGATATCATCAATGGTTGAAGCTTCATCATCGATCAATTCTTTTATTCGAATGAACGAATCCGACAATACAAAAATCTCGCTGGCTTTTTCAGCGTATTCAATTGCATCCATACAGGTTACTCCAAAATAAAAATATCAATAGAGTTAACACAGGTTGGCATATTCACTAATTTATACTCCCAAAATAATGAAGTCTCATATATATACTTATAGCAAATCTATTCCATCAGTATAGACACAATTTTAACCACTGCCTTATATTAACTTACTTTTACATCAACATGATAAGAGGTGAATTTTCGTATATTGATGACTCCTGTATCGAAAATCAAGTACTGACCTTTGATTCCCATCAATACACCAGCGACTATTGGCGATTTATCAAAATTAAAAGACGAAACTTTACTTGGGTATTGCTCAACAGGGTAAGTTAATTCAACTACTGGTTGATCAAGCTCTTTAACCGCAGACTCACCATATTTTAATTTAATATCAGCTAAGGCGTCAGAAATTAACGGCATCAACCTTTGTTTTTCATCAAGTAAATCAAGCTCTTTATTGTCTCCCTTTAACATAGCACGCCAGTTGGTTTTATCCGCAATTAATTTTGCTAGCTCAATTTCAACCAAGCCCGATTGCAAGCGAGTATCCACTTCAAAGATGGGGAGCGCCTGCGTAGCCCCCTGATCTATCCAACGAGTTGGTATTTGCGTTTTACGGGTAATGCCTACCTTTAAACCAGATGTATTCGCCAAATATACAATATGAGGGATAAAACAATGTTGTTCACCCCATTCAGGCTCTCTACAAGTTCCTAAATGGAAATGACAGGTTTCCGGTTTCATGATGCACATGTCAGATTGCGCCAGCTTTTGCATACATGGAAAACAAAACCCTTGTGAATAGCTTTTTTTCGTTTTTCTACCACAATGCTGGCAACTGATATGTTCATGATAATTTAGTGTCACATGTTGCCCAATCAATTCGTTCATTGGGATAACCTGCTCGCCTACAGGCAACCCGTAGCTCACCTGCCCTTGCGCTAATTCGCTTACCATTTTTTTCAATGGTCCAGTTTCTATTTGCATATTTATAGCCAATTTTATGAATATTTTATATTTTGATGGTGCCTCACCTGATGAGTATTTGCCCCAATACGTCTCAGGCTCGCTTATTACCTAGATTTAACATACTAAGCTTTTATATAATCAGCATTAGTATAACGTCGAGTAACAAATGCCTTAAGAGAAAGTTACATGAATGCAGATAAGCCTTGGTTCATATATTTACTAAGATGTGCAGATAATAGTTTATATGCAGGTGTAACCACAGATATTTCAAGACGATTGCTAGAGCATAACACCTGTAATGTAAAAGGTGCTAAGTATACACGTGTGCGCCGCCCTGTTACCTTGGCATATGCAGAGCCAGCTAACACAAGACAACAAGCCTGTCAGCGTGAATATCAAATAAGAAAGCTATCAAAAACGAAGAAAGAACAGCTTGTCAACTCCTATATAAAAACACAACTGTAAGCTGAAGTACCCATCCAGACTGGTCTGCTTTGTTAGTAACTGCTAATAAATTTTCGATTTTTCGTCAATCTGCTGGTAGAATGCGTCGTTTTTTTTGACAAGCAATGAAGTAGCCAACATGTTTTTAGAAAATTATTGCCTAACCGACAATGACAAAATAAGTTTTACCCGCCAACAAGCGAGTGATTTTGCCAAAAATGTCGCCGACGACTTTAACCCATTACACGATATTGATGCTAAGCGCTTTTGTGTGCCGGGCGATTTGTTATTTGCCTTAACGTTGGAGAACTCTGGGCTTTCTCAATACATGTCTTTTACTTTTTCAGGCATGGTAACAGATGGTATTGCACTTAATTTTCCAAAAAGCATTACGAGTACCTCAGCAATTTGTGATGATAATGGTAAAGAGTATTTATCAGTTGCTGCATCAGGAGAAACAACAAAGGATGCACAGGCAATTAATGCTTTAATCACGGCATATGTTGAGTTTTCAGGTCAAACCTTTCCTCATATTCTTGTATCCCTAATGGCCGACAATCAGGTAATGATCAATCCTACACGCCCTATGGTTATGTATGAAAGCATGAGCATCGACTTAGACACTGTTGAGTTTTCTGAACTTACATTAGAGCTTGCAGAATCTAAACTTTCCTTAGATGGAAAACGAGGCGTTGCAGATTTAATTTTCAATTTATATTCAGCGGGCAAACAAATTGGTCATGGTAAAAAGCACATGATCTTAAGTGGTTTACGCCCATTTGAACAAGCTGTGATGGACGATGTAGTACAAGGTTACATCGATAAAAAAGCCAATTACTTTGCTGCGTAAATAGCGGTTATACATGTTAGCTCATAAATAAAGCGACATTCGTCGCTTTATTTTATTTTCGTTTCAATAACCAAGCGTCCACGCGTTGTGCACTTTGCCTCATCCAATATTGGCTTTGTTTCAACCACTTCTTCGCCCAAGAAAAATGTAAACTCAACAAGGCTAACCCCAGAGGAATAAATATAACCGCAGGCCCTGGTAACAAGATAAATACTAAACCTATAGCTAAAAATACAAAGCCTAATACAATCTGCACGCTTGTTTTTAATTGATGCACTATAACTACTCCAAAATGAACACGAATAATCAACAGCAACTTACACGCCACACACATAACTCACTGATAAATAGACCTTTATCATAAAACCTCAATCTATAAGTTAGTTAGATTAGTCACTAAAGTGTAAATTTCGCCAGATTTTACTCTTTGTTTGCCAGTAGTTCTTGTTCAAATTCTTGCTGTTGCTTTTGCCTATCTTCCATGCAAAAGGCAAATATATTTAGTCGTTTAGGTTTTTCACATTGCTCTGGTTGTTGATAATAATCCAACCACATTTGCTGTTTCCTGCCTTTATACTTACTGGAAATTCTTATTGTATTAGTTAAAGGGCCTGTTGGGTGAGATAATAATGAGTTACTTTTTTCTGACGCTTGGCTAGGAGTATCTTGTTTTTTCTTTTTAACTTTACGTTTGTTTTTCGTTCGTTTATTTTGACAATTCCACCACTTTTCTCGTGCTTTCTTTTCTCGTTCAGCAAGTTTTTTGCCTTTTTCAGCACCATAGCCTAAACGTTGTTGAGCTTGTATGTTATCTAGTTTATCCGCAAGTGATTGACACTCGGGCCGAGTTGCATGCGCAGACGTAGCCAGGCTAACAAAAACGGCACAACAAAGTATTTTTTTCACGACCAAATCCTTTTGGTTAAATGATTGAATCACTAATACTAGACCATTACATCAAAAAAACTAGCGAATATTCAACACTCTCCTATACTTGAGCCCAACTAAAGTTTCTCGTTAACGCCACAAAATTAATCGGGTATATTCGAGTAAGCAGGTAAAAAGACAAAATTCATTAAACACTCTCATCTTCTTGAACAAGGACGTTCCCGATGAAATCACTTCACAACTGGCTTGTAATCAGCTTATTTATTCCTTTAATGACTAACGCCAACATGGTTAGCTTACAAAAAGGAATTAACTTTCAAACACCAGAAAATATTACTGAATATTTTGTCAGTGAAAAACTTGATGGTGTTAGAGCCTACTGGGATGGAAATAATCTGGTAACCCGCTCTGGCAAGAAAATTCACGTACCACAATGGTTTGTTTCCAAATGGCCAGAAACACCTCTAGACGGAGAACTTTGGAGTAAACGCGGCGATTTTCAAAATATCGTTTCTTGTATACGTCGCTTGCCAAAAAATCAACAAGATTGCTGGCAAAACATAAGGTTCCATGTTTTTGATTTACCAGCCGAGCAAGATAGATTTGAGCAAAGGTTTAACAAATACAACAAGCTTATACAGCAAATTGATTCACCTACTTTAATTGCAATCCCTCAAAGCCGTGTCGGCAATATAAGGCAGCTTAATGCCCTGCTTCAGCAGATAGTAACCAATGGCGCAGAAGGCCTAATGTTACATCACCAAGACGCTTATTATCAGAACGGCCGCAACGCAAAGCTGATGAAATATAAACAGTATTTTGATGCAGAGGCACAAGTAGTCAAACATATTGCAGGTAAAGGCAAATATACGGGTAAAATGGGCGCGATATTAGTCCAACTGCCCGATGGGCAACAATTTAAAATTGGTACTGGTTTTAGTGACCATGAAAGAAATAACCCACCGCCTGTTGGCAGCATAGTGACTTATCGGTATATTGGAAAAACTGATAGGGGCATCCCTAAATTTGCTAGTTACCTACGTATCAGACAAACAGAGTAAATTACGATGGAAATACATTTGTGGTTATCGCTAGTAGCGATTTGCATTATGGGGGCTTTGTCACCAGGGCCAAGCTTAGCTGTTGTTGTTAAAAACACACTATTTGGAGGTGCTAAACAAGGATATGCCACAGCAATAAGCCATGGAGCAGGTGTAGCGCTTTATGCCGCGTTAACGACGTTAGGTATCGCTGTTATTATTGTGCAATCACCATTACTATTTTCAATCATCAAATATGCAGGTGCAGCTTTTTTACTTTATCTCGGCATTAAATCGCTATTCAGTAAAAAACAGTCAATTGAAGTTGACGATACCACAAGCGAAAAGCAAAACACACAGCAAAAAATTAATGGTTGGCGAGACGGTTTTTTAATTGCCTTTTTAAACCCAAAACTTGCGATTTTCTTTTTAGCCTTGTTTAGTCAATTTGTTAGTGCCAATGCAAGTGTTCAGGAAAAGGTGGTTATGGTGGCAACCGTTGGTATTATCGACACTTTATGGTACGTCATTGTTGCCTTTTTATTTTCAAGAGGGCCCGTGCTTAAAAAGCTCAAACAAAACAGCCATATCATCGACAGGATCACTGGCACATTTTTAATTTTACTCGCAACACGGGTTGTGGTGAATTAAGCCTTGTATCTGAAATACAGAGCTTTTAAGCCTTTTCCTTTTACAGCTTCAACAAACACTTCGGGATTGTCAATTTTGTATTGAAATTGGCAATTCGGGCATTCACGGGCAACTTCTGCCAATAAAAATTCTTCATCTAAATCAGGAGAATTTAAGCAAAGTAACACATCCGCCTGCTGATCTAGCCATTGAGGTAAACGGCTAATGATTTTTTTATAATCTCGCTCGATGTTAACGCTGCCTTTTTGAAATGAAGGTGGATCACATATGAGTAGCTGATAAGGGCCATGTTTTTTTAAGCGATTATAAGACTTAAAAATATCAACGCCTTCAAAGTGCACTTTTTTCAAATCATGAGCATTTAATCGATGATTTTCCCTTCCTTTGGTCAACGTGTTTTTGGCCATATCAATATTAACAACTTTATCTGCCTTACCAGCAATTGCCGCAACAGAAAAAGCGCACGTATAAGCAAAAAGGTTTAAAACAGTTTTATGCTCAGCATTTTCTTTAACCCACTGCCGACCATTTGCCATATCCAAAAACAGGCCTGTATTTTGTGATTTACCCAATTCAATATGATACTTAAGACCATTTTCTTGACAAACGGTAGAGAAAATTTCTTCGCCCCACAACAGTGTAAATGGCGCCAACGACTGGTATCTGTGTTGTACCTGAATTGAACGACATAAAGGCAAGTGTTGAATAATAAACTGTTGAATATCTGCTAGTAGTGATGTGGTATCTTCCTTATACAAGGTTACGACCACTACAGGGGCATACCAATCGATATTAACGTGTTCAAGCCCTTCAAAAGCATGGCCACGGCCGTGAAACAACCTAAAACAGTTATCATCAACAGCATTTTTAATATTTGCACTTAACTGGTTTAACAGCATGTAAGAAACTCCTAAAACACAAAGGCCGTGTTATTTATAACACGGCCTTTAGGCATTACTCGGTTACGGTATTAAAAGCCAAATAAACTTTGACCAAAGAATTTAGTCGCAACGGTATTAATAAAAATGAACAGTACAATAGCAGGTACAAAAGTACTTAATGAGAAGTTAATGTATTTTTCCATCATTGAACCTGCGTAGCTTTCATTACCTTCACTAAGCTCTTTTGATAACTGATGTTTCTTCCATCTATAACTAACAAATATACAAAGTAAGAAACCATTTAGCGGTAAAATTGTGTCGTAAAACACATCAACAACCACATCAAAAAACGGCTTAGTTTGCCCCGCATAACTAGTGAAATTACTGAAAAAGTCAACCATACCATAAGACACAAGAGCAAAAACCGTTAATACACCTGCGGTCATTAACAGCGTCAGTAGCGCCTTTTTACGCGAATGTGATTTTTCAGTCACAAGGTAAGATACCGGTACTTCAATAATTGATACTAGTGAAGTAATTGCTGCAAAAAATACTAAGGTAAAGAAAAACACAGCAATGGCACTAGCACCTGCATAGCCAATACTACTCTCTAAGGCAAAGAAGATCTTAGGTAGTAAAACGAAAATTAGTGATACACCACTGTTGCTTAGCTCATCCGGGTTTACATTGGGATCAAATGAAAATATCGCTGGCAGAATCATTAAGCCCGCAGTAAATGCAACTGCAGTATCTGTTAGTGCAACTAACTTGGCTGACCCTGCAATATCAGTTTTACGCGTGATATAAGAACCATAGGTAATCAAAATACCCATACCTAATGATAAAGAGAAAAAGGCTTGAGAAAGTGCACTATTGACCACACTTGGCGTAATTTTACTGACATCTGGAATTAAGAAGAACTTAACGCCGGCAAAAGCATTGTCTAAGGTCAATACAAATACCACCATCATCAATAACATGACTAGTAACGCTGGCATTAATATTTTAGCCGCTCGTTCAATACCGTCTTTGACGCCTGCAACAAGAATAATATTTACAATGATGGCAACAGCGACTAAATAACCAAATAAGTAACCGTCTTTTACAAAGTTGGTGAAATAATCTGGTTGGGTTAAAGCATCAAGGTTTCCAGTGAGTATCATGACGATATAACCAAAAATCCAAACGGTGATCACCATATAAAATACCGCGATCATAAATGGTGTTAATACTCCAAGAAAGCCAGCAGCCCCCCAAAACTTGCTGTCTCCGCTTAATGACTTATAAGCCCCTACAGGCTCTTTTTGGGTTTTTCTACCCACTGCCATTTCAGCAATCATCACAGGTAAACAAATGAAAAATACAAACAAGGCGTACATTAATAAAAATGCGCCACCGCCATTTTTAGCAGCGTTTACTGGAAAGCCCACTAGGTTACCTATACCAACAGCTGAACCAGCAGCTGCTAAGATAAAGCCTAACCTTGAGCTAAAATGTTCTCTAGATGCGGTCATAAATGTCCTTCGTTATAATATTTTTTTAGGCACGAATGTTAATTGAATATACTAAATGCTTGCGCTGTACCCATTGGGCACACATTCAGTTTTTTTAGTTGACCGATGCTATCAAGGATTTATGCAAAAGTCTTCTATTTGTCACTACCAAGCTATAAACATTATTACTGTAGGAGGGCAATGAAGATTCATACTAACTGATTCTGCAAATACTAATATTGGACAGAAAAAGTCTAAGTAGGAAAATAAAATGTCATACTGAAACGAAAATAAGCTCCAAAATGGAGCTTATTTTGAGTAACAAAGTTACATACTCCCGTTTTCCAAGATTAAAAATACTTTAAATAAACAAGATCGCCATATGCCCATATAATAGTTCCAGCAATCACTGTAATAAAAATTGCCATCTTACATGACAATCTTGCATGCATTACAAAAGATACTTTTCGGTACGTCTTACCTGAAGCACAATTGTTGTTCTTATCAAGCCAGCGGTTAATCAAATTCAATACTCCGTACTCAATAAATACCGCTAGCACAACAACCAACCCACCGGCTCTTTGAAATAATGAAGAGCCAGACTCCGTTGAAAACATAGAGTGTGAAAGATACAAGCAAACAAAAAACAAAAAAGAAACAAACCAAAGAATTACTAATCCTACCATTAGTCCAGTTGCTTCTATAAAACTAAACCCATGCTTTTTGATTCTTTTATCTACTGCCACCCACTGAGCCCTTTTTTCCAATCACTAAAACTTAATGATAGTAGGGGTTAATTTTAAGTACTTAAACCCCGTTAAATTCAAAGCCACTGCCTCGCTTTTTGCATCGGCTTTATTGATAAATAAAGGCACTCCGTGTTCAATTAGCGTTGTTACAGCAAAATTATGTTCAAACAGAATTTCTGGTACATGCCCTTTGTGCTTTACAAAATAGCTGAGACCTTCTATTTCTTTTGCTGTAGTGCCTTTTAGATCAAAAAATTTTAAGTTCTTACTTGTACTAATAATCGCCCACATAACGTTATTCCAATATTAATATTTAAACTCTTTAGTAAATTTTTGGCCTAAAATAGACTCATATTCCGTAATAATGGTAATACGTTGTAAAAAGCCTTTTGCTTTGATGTATTTACTTTCATTCCTACTAGATACCGAAAACTCTATTAAGTACCCTGACTCATTAGGAGATAACGCTACAATTCAAGCTCTATGTGTATGAATATCTACGTCCTCGTTAAATATTTCTCTGTGCATTTCATCAAAAGTTATTAGGTTGCACGGCTTGCCATCAAGTGACATCGTGTGTTTCATATTAATGGCAGGAGCCATTCCATAATTCTTTATAAGTAATCCACATTTACCCTGTATTTGATCACCCATACTTGTTTTTTCTACATAAGGCATTACAGAAAGAGTGCGTTGATCGCTGTTATGCTTTACTCCTAGGTAGGCAAAACAGAAGGTTATAGCAGCAACTAAAAGTGTTAGATAGTCGCTAACGTCAAAATTCTTATTCCACGCTTCCCCAATATTTGTCATTTGAGCAATGAGATAGCCAGAAAGTACAAGCATGATGCAAAGAATGATGTAAAACCTATTCGATTGATTTTCCATTTATAAATTAATGCCCTTTAAATGTTGCAGCAAATGTCGCGAAATTTTTTAATTTTGTGCATTCCAATCACTCAATTTTACGAAAATAAAGCGCCCCTCTTATTACCTTATTGCTCGCATTTGTGCCTCTTACCTCGGAAAAACTGAAAAGCGGCATGTCGATTATTAAATATTCCCCGCTTTTAAAGGCGATCGAGTTTTGAAAAGCTCTCTCTTGCTCTATTAATTTACCATCCGAATTGACTGTCTTAATCTGTCTTTGGCGTAAGGGTTTTAAGATCAATTCTTCATTATTATTCCGAACAATGCGTTCAATATCAAAATCGAACATTTTATTTCGATAGGAAAGCGAGTGGATAGACGAGTTAACAGTTGTCCTCTCTATTGGTGGTAAATTGGTCTCAAAAAAACCGTAACTATTTCCGAAATTTACTGTTAACGAAATATTATCAAAAAAGAGTTCCCACCTTTTTTGAGCGTTACCTTTATAGACTAATAGCCCTTTTACCAATTTAGAGGATTCAGGATGCCCTTCAAAGAAAGGTTCAAGATATTCTCGTTTAAGTTCCATTTCACTAATTTGCGTTTTGAGCTCATCATTGATGCTTTGATATGACCTGTTCGGATCTAGTTGCCAGGTGCCTTCAAACCAATTTGAGTCAGAGTAATATTCATTCTTAACCGCTATTACTCCCGTAACAAATGTAATGAAAAGAACTGCAAAAATAGCGATTTGACTGGAGTTAACCTTTTCGAGTATTTTTTCTATTTTTGCAATCAACATTTTAACCTCTTTCCTTTGCTGCAATGGTCTTTGTCACCATTTCGTTTTTCAAAAACTTCTGTATTCCAACGCCATATATTTTTATACTAAATATCATTTGATTTTAACTTGTTGCTCTATTTTTGAGTTGGAAATTTTAGATATAGTCTTATGGTTTTTTTTACAAACTCTAATCAAGCATGACTTTTCATCAACTTGGACCACCTCATGGTGAACTATTAAACTATTACAGAGTGTTTTGCGTGTCGGGCTTCTAAATTTACATCTTTCTGATTTATCAAAAGAACGTTTTGCATATACAAAACTGCCCAGACCAGTTGCAGCCGACAAAGCAGCTATAATTAAATCTGGTGAAATTTCTGAGGCGCAAACAACTTCCTCAACTTTCTCATTTATATTGACTCGATGTGATTTGAGTTCAAAATTAACAAATTTATATTCAGTACTCCCGTCAGACTTAAAAATAAGTAAATGACAATTTTTGAACTTAAATCTCCGTTCAAAATAGGAATTTTTATTGCTTAGTTTTTTTTTATGGGAAAGTCGCATTCAAGTTATTTCCTTGCATTCCAATATGATTAATTAATCGCATTCAAAGTCTAAAAGCTTTCGATTTCCAACAAGCTTTTTAGCTTTATTTTCGAGAAAAACAGCTACTTTTCTGCGTTCTTCCATTAACATCTTATAAAACTCAGGATCACTCTCCAAAGTACCAGCATCATGACTTGCAATCATTGCCGCTGCATCTGTTAAAGCAGAATGTCTAGCAGTCAATCTCTTTTCACTTAAAGCCATAGTTTGTAATCCAATATTCATTTAATCTAGGGATATAAAAGCACGGCTTTGACGTACCACCGGTTGTTTTTTAACCAATTTTATTTAGCATTCCCCATTCAACAACTGCGTATTAACCACCTTTGTTTTCAAGGACAATAGACGCTCTGGTATTGCGGCTAAAGTATCTTGTGCAGTTCTTCGTGGCATACCTGTGGCTTCTTTAATTGCAGGTACAGTGTTAACCCCTGTACTAATGAGCCAAGTAACATAACCCCGCCTATATAGGCTTGTTTTGGTTTTGCTGTGTGTCATTTTATACCTTGCGACTTAAATTCGATGTTTTCAAAAATCACCTTAACTTACATAAGTTAAGGAGGTTTTCTTTAGCTTGTTTTTGCTTTTCAATGTTGCCGTTAATAACGTTTTCGTCAATTGGAGGTTGCACGTTTCCTCTATCATCATATCCACCATTATCTGTACGCAATTTCCATGCTGGCAAATATTCGTTTTCGTATGCACCTACTATTTTGTTAGCTTTATCACCTAATTTAATTTTTAAATTATCAATAATGTTTTTATTAACAAATGCACTAGTAATCAGACGTTCCCTTAAAGGTATTACCGCGTCATTGTATTCCTTGCGCTTATCTCTATTTAAAGCGAACCTGTTACCCAAAAGATAACCAAATAATAGACAGGCAAAACTCCATAAATAGGGTTGTAGTACTTTCAATTCTTCCATATTAATTTAGTGTCCTGTGACTTTGATTCTTGAATACACTTGGTTAATAGCGTCACTTAATCCAAGTAGACTTCCGTTTACTTTATCTAAAACAACTTGTCGAGAACTCAAGCCAAACGCATCGACTATTTGTCCTATATCTGCATTATTACGCGCCAGATTAACAATGAGGCTGTCATAGAACGTTTTAGGTGTAGTCCAATCTAAACTAGCCTTAGCTAAAAGTTTATTAACTTTTGTTCTTAAATTGGTAGGCTGCTTATTAATACCGTCTTTAACTTTGCGTTCACTCATTGCAAATTTATAAAGCCTATCATTTAATAACACTGGTGCTTCTTCGTTAATGCCTAGATGCGTATTTCGGTTGTGCCTGTATTCATCAGGTATTGGTTGTTTGACGTACCATTCAAGATACTTTTCTAATGCCTGACAATAAATTTCAGGTGCTTCTATAACACGTTCAACATTGTTCCTAGTGTAAGCTGCTGGAATAGTCCATTTTCTATAAACCTGACCATGCTCATTGATCACGTTGTGAAGTTTAATAAGGCTATATATTGGAATTTACTCTTGCTCAAAGTGCTATCGTGAAAATGTTTTGGCATCCATAATACTCAGAATATGTTCAGCTTCTTGGCTGGCATAATCTGCTGCTAACGCCAAATCATCACTAGATATCGCTAAGCTTTTACACATTGACTCATCAACCGTATCGTCATACTCAAATCGCTCCGGGTGAGAATCCACCAAAGAAAGTCTGGAAGCCAAATACAATACTTTAACGTCTTTGTTAATTTGAATGTTGTGTGCATCGTTATAGTGGCGAATAGGCAAAATTATTTTTTCTGGGATTTGCCAAATTTTTAATAATTCTGCCGACACATCAGTATAGGTAAAACCTAAGGTATTTTGTTGCAATGTCCAAGGTAGCGTTTCAGCACTGTACTGTTCACACTGTTTGGCTAAATCAGGGCTGATTTTTGCCACAATTAACTCGCCAAAGTCTTGCAATAAGCCAGCAACAAACAAACGTTCGATATCACGAATCCCTGCCTTTATTGACAAATTTTTCGCTGCTAAACCAGTAAAAACACTCATCCGCCAAAATCGTTTTAGATCAATAGCCTGATTCGAGAAATGCTTAAACGCCGTCGCAGCCACATCCACTAGCATCATGTTATAAATGGATTGTGTGCCTATGATAGTTATCGCTCGTGAAATGGTACTAATCTCGCCAGGAAAACTGTAAATAGCACTATTGGCAATTTGCAACAACCGAGATGTCATCGATGGATCAACACTGATCACATTGGCAAAATCTTCAATGGATGAGTTTTCATCTTCCATCAGTGATTTAATTTTAAAGCAGGCATCTGGTAGAGCAAAAGATCCATTGGCTTGCAACGCATATTCATGTGCATTCATAGTTCACGTCTCTGTGGTCGATTAATACTATTGGGAATACCCTAGGGTATTCACTATCCAAGGTTATACAAACAAAAACGCGACCACAAGGTCGCGTTTCAAATTAGTGAATAAAAACCATCAAACTACTTAGTTTGTATGGTTTACACTACTTATTGTGCAAATGTTTTACCGAAGAAATCACCTTTATTCCACGTTGGGCGTTCTGCGCCGTTTGCGATTTCAAGGCCAATCATCATATTAACTTCTGCAAAACTTGCCGCTGCATCCCAGCGGATAGGCAGGTCAATTTGATCACTATGTTGATGATAGTGATTTTTCAAAAAGTCGCGGAACATTTCGCCACCGTCAATGTTTGGATCTTTTGATTTAAAGCCTGTCATTAAAAATACAGAAGGAATGCCCTCTTTTACAAAGCTGTAGTGGTCACTGCGTGTAAACAGTGCTTGTTCTGGCATAGGATCAGGGCTTAAGCTGATATCGATTTTCTTAGCAGCTGATTCTACAATTGGGCCTAAACTAGAATGCGTTGAACCAAAGGCAATTACATCAGCAAACGGGTACAAAATTAATGGCATATCTAAGTTAACATTCGCCACCATCTGCATTGCAGGTACCGTTGGGTTTTGTGCGTAGTAAGACGAGCCTAACAAGCCTTTTTCTTCACCTGTTACCACAACAAAAAGTACTGAACGTTTTGGCGCAGGTTGTGACGTTAACAAACGTGCTGTTTCTAATAAAATTGATACACCCGATGCGTTATCAAGCGCGCCGTTATTGATGTTATCAACTTCTTCACCTTCTTCATGGTCACCATGATGTGAATTAACACCAATATGGTCTAAATGCGCGCTGAAAACAACATACTCATTTTTAAGCTCAGGGTCACTACCTTCTAACGTTGCCACAACGTTTGGACTTGTGATCTCTTCATGACGAGATTTCTTTGCAATTTCAACCGTTGTTTTTAAAGGGAAACCTTTAATTTTTTCTTTATTAGTGTCTTTAGCAAACACTTGCTCTAATGATAACTCAGCACCTTCAAACAATGGTGCAGCCGCTTTATCACTGATGTAGGCACTTCCCTTAATTTGTGGATATGTACCATTAGGCTTGCCATCTTTACCTAACCAACTCATACGAGGTGAACTTGCATATTTAGCAGTAACACTAAAAGGACGTACTTCGTCACGTTTTGGTGTATGCAGGGTAATAAGACCAACAGCGCCATTATCTACGGCATGACGCATCTTCTCGCTGCCAGAACCAATATGTGCACCTTCTTCTGATGGTAAATCATCTGGACGCCCTGTTAAAACAACCACGATTTTGCCATCAACATCAATGTCAGCATAGTCGTTATAACCAAAGTCTGGCGCTACCACTCCATAACCAACAAATACTAACTCTGCTTTAACAAAAGATTCGTTTTCAAGTGCAGAGCCAGATGTAATAAATTCGTCCTGAAATTTAAGTTCAACTGGGCCATTTGCTGTTTCAACTTTTAACGTTGCCGAGCCTTCTTCTAAAAAGGTACGACGAAAAGTAACTTGTTGTTGATAACTACCGTGATCACCTTGAGGTGATAAACCTAACTGCTTGAAATTAGAAATCACATAGTTTGCTGCAATTTGATAGCCTTCACTGCCAGTATCACGACCCATCAGTGTGTCATCAGCTAAAAACTCAACATGCGCTTTAATGCGCTCAGCATTAACTTGTTCTGGTTGGTAAACAGCAGTTTCTGCTGTTTTTGTTTCTTGCTGACCACAACCAGCAAGCACGGCAAGCGACAAAAGACTTGCTGAGGTTAAACGTAAAAATTTCATAAGATTCTCTTAGGACTATTTATCATTATAATAAGTGATAGCACCAACCTTCGTTGATGAAGCGTTTACTATATCGACTGGCGCTTAAAAACGCCAGTGTAGAAGAGCGTAGATTTTTGTCACTTGGTCTACAAATGCGCCAATTTATTTGGCTTTGACATCAATAGGCACACCAAGGTCACGTTTTACATGTTCCATCACTACATAGGTATGTGTTTGTGATACACCAGGCAGTTCAACAATTACCCCAAGCAAATCTCGATAAGCCTCCATGTTTTGGTAACGTAACTTCAACAAATAATCAAAACCACCGGCCACCATATGACATTCTGCTACTTCTTTGATTTTTACCACTTCTCTTTTGAAGTTCTCAAACACTTCCGCTTTAGTGCGATCAAGGGTTACTTGTAAAAAAGCATTAAGCCCGTAGTTAAGCTTATTACCGTTTAAAAATGCACCATAGCGCTCTATGTAACCGTCAGCTTCGAGTTTCCTTACTCGTTCTAAACAAGGGCTAGCACTTAAATTAACTTTTTTTGCCAATTCACTGTTCGAAATTCGACCATCTTTTTGCAAAGTGTCTAAAATAGTTAAATCAATACGATCTAGGGTGCGTGTTTTAACATTACTCATATCAACAGTATCTTTTATGTCATTTTTAAATTTATGCCATAGATTATTCTGTAATTACTGAAAATACGCAAACACATTCTGTTGTCTGTTGGCTAAAATGCGCCCCTAAAAATTATTAATGTTAATGTAGGTGTTCCTATGCTTTTTAATGGTTCGTTAAAAACTGACAGTAGCATTCGTCAAACGATTCGCGACAACTATCGTGCAAATGAAAATGACGTATTAGCTAACTTATTGCCTATTGCAGAAATTAGCGTTGATGCTAAATCTCGCGCGTGGGAATATGCTCGCCAACTTGTGGTTAATATCCGTAAAGACCAAGTGGGTAAAGGCGGTGTAGATGCCCTATTAAATGAGTTTTCACTTTCAACAGAAGAAGGTGTGGTATTGATGTGTTTGGCTGAAGCCTTATTGCGTGTACCAGACAAATCAACTGCTGATAGCCTAATCCGCGATAAATTAGCGGATGGTGATTGGAGTTCACACATTGGTAACTCTGACTCTTTATTTGTTAATGCTTCTTCTTGGGGTCTATTGCTTACTGGTAAGTTAGTCAATTACTCAGACGAAAAGAAAAAAGCACAATTTGGTTTATTGAAAAAAACCGTAGGTCGCTTAGGTGAACCAGTAATTCGCAAAGCTGTGCGTTATGCCATGAAAATCATGGGCACACAGTTTGTTATGGGCCACACCATCGAAGGCGCTATCAAGCGTGCTATAGATACCGAAGCTAAAGGCTATACCTATTCATACGATATGTTAGGTGAAGGTGCACGCACCATGAAAGATGCTGACCGTTATTTTGACGCCTACATGAAAGCGATTGATGCTATCGGTTATGCCGCCAAAGGCAAAGGTCCACAAAAAAGCCCTGGTATTTCAATTAAATTATCAGCGATTCACCCTCGTTATGAATTTTCGCATCGCGACCGCGTAATCGAAGAATTAATTCCTCGCCTTAAAAAGCTAGCACTTGCTGCCAAGGCTTACGACATTGGTTTTACGGTTGACGCAGAAGAAGCCGACCGCTTAGATATCTCATTAGATATCATAGAAGCGGTATTTGCTGACAAAGATTTAGACGGTTGGAACGGTTTTGGTATCGCAGTACAGGCTTACCAAAAGCGTGGTATTCACGTCATTGAATGGGTACGTCAGTTAACACAAAAAGTGGGCCGTCAAATGATGGTGCGCTTAGTAAAAGGCGCCTACTGGGATAGCGAAATTAAAGAAGCACAGGCAGAAGGTTACAATGACTTCCCAGTGTTTTCTCGCAAGCCTTCTACTGATGTATCGTACCAAGCGTGTGCGAAGAAGTTATTAGAGTATCGCGACACTATTTATCCACAATTTGCGACACATAATGCTTATACTGTTGCCACTATCCTTGAGATGGCCGAAGGTGACGCAGGTTATGAATTCCAGCGCCTTCACGGCATGGGTGAGTCTTTATACGATCAAGTGGTAAATGGCAAGAAAGTACCTTGTCGCGTTTATGCACCAGTAGGTGAACACTCAGATCTATTAGCCTATTTAGTACGTCGTTTATTAGAAAACGGTGCTAACTCATCATTTGTAAATAATATTGTTGATGACAATATTCCTGTTGAGTCGCTATTAGCAGATCCGGTTGAAACCGTTCGTAGCTGGCAAGACAAGTACAACCCACAAATTCCTCAGTCTCTTGATATCTATCAAGAAGAGCATGGTGTTGGCCGTTTAAACTCTAAAGGTATCGATTTAACTGACGTTGATGACGTTAGCGAAATGCGTGATAACCTTAACGCTTGGGTTGAAAAAGCCAAACAAGCAACACCAATTGAAGGTGGCGAAGCGGTAACTAACCCTGCTAACAACAAAGAAGTTATTGGTTACATCAAACATGCTGATGAACAAGAGATGCAAGCTATTGTTGAGCGCGCTCACAAAGCATTTGACTCTTGGTCAACAACATCTGTTGAAGCTCGCGCTGAGATCTTATTAAAAACTGCTGACGCTCTAGAAGCACATCGCGATGAATTAATTGCTATGTGTACTAAAGAAGCGGGTAAAACTGTACCTGATGGTGTAGCAGAAGTCCGTGAAGCAGTAGATTTTTGTCGTTACTACGCAGCAAGAGCAAAAGAGTTATTAGCTGACGATAACTTAACATCACGTGGTGTTGTGTTATGTATCAGCCCGTGGAACTTCCCATTAGCTATTTTCTTAGGCCAAGTATCTGCTGCTATTGTTGTAGGTAATACTGTTGTTGCAAAACCTGCTGAGCAAACCAGCTTAGTTGCTCTTCGCACTATTGAATTAATGATTGAATCAGGTTTACCTGAAGATGTTGTTATTCCAGTCATTGCGCGTGGTAGCAAAGTAGGTCAAACCATAGTACCTGATGAGCGTGTACAAGCGATCATGTTTACTGGTTCAACTGAAACAGGTAGCTGGATCTCACAAAAACTAGCAGAGCGTTCTGGCGACCCAGTGCCACTTATTGCTGAAACTGGTGGCCAAAACTGTATGGTAGTTGACTCAACTGCCTTACCAGAGCAAGTGGTTGATGACGTTGTATCTTCAGGCTTCCAAAGTGCTGGTCAACGCTGTTCTGCACTACGTGTTTTATTCTTGCAAGAAGAAGTAGCTGACAAGATCATCAACATGATCAAAGGTGCTATGCAGGAACTACATATTGGTGACCCAGCATTTTTAACAACAGACGTTGGTCCAGTAATCGATAAAAAAGCGTTAAATGCACTTAACGAACACGTTGATTACTTAAAATCTCGCGGTACATTACACTATGCTTGTAAAGCACCTGAATTAGCTGAAGGCATTGGTGAAGATGAACACAACTTCTTTGTTCCTCGTTTATACGAAATCAAAGATTTATCAGTACTTGAGAAAGAAGTATTTGGTCCATGTGTTCACGTTATTCGCTACAAGGCGTCTCAACTTGAAAATGTAATTGATCAAATCAATGGCACAGGTTTTGGTCTAACCATGGGTATTCACACACGTATTGAAGAAAAAGCTCAATACTTAGCGGCACGCTCACGCGCGGGTAACGTTTATGTTAACCGTAATATGATCGGCGCTGTTGTTGGTGTACAACCATTTGGTGGTCGCGGTTTATCTGGTACAGGCCCTAAAGCCGGTGGCCCAATGTACTTAACTCGCTTAGTGAAAGAAAAAACCACGACAGCAAATGTTGAGATGACTGCAGAGACTAAAGCTGCTTTTGAAGCTGAAGTAACTCAATGTGCAACGGCTGTTAGTGCAGTAAACACGCAATTAACTGCTGCTAAGCAAATCGAAGTTGAATGGGGCTTTGTTCCTGTTAACAATAAGATTTCAATCTTACGTCAGTTATTGGCAAAAATTGCTTCAAACAAAGTAGTTTTAACTCAGGAAACCAATGTTTCTGAAACATTAACTGCAGCTCGTGAGCAATTGTTATTCATTGAAAAAGTGTTAAGTAAGGCGAAAGTATTACCTGGCCCTACAGGTGAATCAAATACCTTGTATTTAGAATCACGTGGCACATTAGCGGCATTACGCTGTAAAGATACACCATTTAATTTCTGGTTAATCTCAGTAATTTCGGCATTAGCAGCTGGTAACAGTGTTATCGCAATTGTTGATAATGAATACTACGCTGAAGCACAAGCAATTGCAGGATTGTTAGCAGAAGCTGGTTTACCACACGGTGTATTCCAAGCGGTTAAACTTGGTCACTTACCAAGCGTTCTTGAACATGCTTCATTGGCAGGTGCTATTGTTGATAATTCAAGTCCGTTTAAGCAATTAGTGGGTGAAACTATCGCTGCACGCAAGGGTGCCATTTTACCGCTAATCACTGCGTACTCGAATAAAGGTTTGTTCCATCGCATGGTCACTGAAAAAACAGTAACTATTGATACAACAGCCGCAGGTGGTAACGCATCGTTAATGACCATGGAATCTAACGTCGGTTAATTAACGAACACATCTCGCATTCAAAAAGCCAGTCCATTGTGACTGGCTTTTTCATTTTGTTACAACTTTCAACGATCAACAAGCCTTTAAAACCTTGAGTTCATGGATTTACTACACCACAGTATGTTTGCACTCACACACCATATAACATCCTAAATATAATATATTTTACTAGTAAATATTTTGACTAGCGTAAAATCGCCATCATTACAGACAAGCCGCCTCTTTATCTATGTAAGTCCCTCGATAAAAAGCATGCGCAATTTATTGATAATTGTTATTATTCGCCTTTCCATTATCTACCTATATGATTGATATCAAGAAGTTAAAATTAGCTATTGCGCTATCGAAGGTAATTTTTGATGCAATCACTTAGCAATTACAAACAAATTTACAAAAGGACTAACTGTTTTGATGTTTCAAATAATTGCGCTGATAACCTCAATTTGTGGTGTGCTAACCTTTTATCTATGTCATAAAAATCAACGTATATTTGCCCGCCCTCTACCCCAAAAAATGAAGGTTCTTGCATATACCAACGTGATTTTGGCCTTAATTGCATGGCAACAAATACAATCCCCTATTTCAGCAGTTTTTATCTGGCTTATGACTTTAATGCTAATTTTTATCGCTATTCCTTTCTTTACCCTATTTAAAAATGCTGGAGCAAAATCATGAGCCGATTAACCGCTGAACAGAAAATTCAACCCCATTGGTGGCGTAAAACTTTGATTGGTGTTGTTCTGGGTTTGTCATTCGCCTATTCAATTATCGCCATCTTTGCTTGGTATGGCCCTGGGGGAATCGATGCTCCAGTAAAAGTACAATTAAACATGTGGTTAGTGGGTTTAATTTGGTTACTCTGCCTGCCTTTTGTTTACCTGTTCAAAACCGCTGGGCAAGCTTTTAAATATTTATTGATCGCCAACATGGTTGGCTATGCAGTTTTCTTTGCTTTAAGGACATGGGCATGAAAGTAAGAAGTGATATTTTAAGAACCTATCAAACACTACACACGTGGACAGGTATTTGTGCGGGTTTGGTGTTATTTATTGGTTTTTATGCAGGCTCGTTAACCATGTTTAAACCTGCTATTGAGGCATGGGCTACACCACCAACACATCAACTAACGCAAATTGAGCCGCAACGTTATGATGCATTAATTCAACAAGCGTATGCATATTCCGATAAAGCCAAACGAAGCTTGACGGTCAATTTCGAGCAAGACCAATCTCCTATCACTTGGTATGAACAAGGTGGCAGTCGTGGTATCAATCTGGGTAATACATTAACTCATGCCACGCTTGATAAAAATGACCAACTGCAGTTACAAACAACTCCGCGTAGTGAATTAGGCACTTTGATTGATCAGCTGCATAGAACGGCGGGCATAGCAGGCAAACTTGGTGACGAAGACCTTGGTGTGCAAATTCTAGGGATTGCCGCAGCGCTATATTTTATTGCTATTGTCTCTGGCGTGATCTTTTTACTGCCCACTTTAGTAAAAACCTTATTTGCTTTGCGAACAAACAAAGGTGCAAGTCGTTTTTGGCTCGACTCACATAACTTAGTAGGGGTATTAAGTTTACCGTTTCATTTTATCATCGCATGGAGCGTGGTCATTTTTGCATTCCACCACCCACTGTATGATGGCTTGCAAGCTATTTACGGTGATAAGCCTTTATTTGCCGAAGATCCTGCAGAAAGCAATAAGCAAATTTATAACATTGAACAACTGCCTTCGATTGACACCTATCGTGAAAAAGTCGCGGAACTTGCACCAGGTTATCAACTTAAATCGATCGAATTTTCAAGATTAACCTCTGACGCCCCTACTGCTGCTTTAGAAGTTGTTACTGACAACCAACTGATGCGCGGTGGCTTTAGTGATTTTATTTATATTCACGCATTTACCATGGACATTGCATACACTTCTATCATGCCGCCAGGGGAAAATAGCTACAACACCATAGTGAAATCATTTTTTGCCTTACATTTTGGCAATTATGCTGGAAACACAGGCCGTTGGATTTATTTTCTACTCGGTTTAATGGGAGCATTTTTGTTTTATACGGGTAACTTACTGTGGCTTGAAAAACGTCGACAAAAATCTCCCCAACAAACACGCTCTAGCAAATTTATGGCGGCATTAACGGTAGCTGTTTGTTTAGGTTCAATTGCCGGGGTAGCAATTACCTTGTTTGCCAATAAGTGGCTATACATCATGGGAACCTCGATAAACCATGGTTACCTATGGTGTTACTATTTAGTGTTTTTTGCTACGATTATTTATAGCTTTAGCCGAGGTGCTGCAATTGCGGCAATTCACTTGCAACAGTTAATAAGCTTTGCATGTGCAGGCATTGTCATGACCACGGTTGTAACCGCATTAGTGCCACAGTGGCATATTTGGTCAACTTTTGACACTTCAACACTTATTGTAGATTTTGTTGCTGTTGTTTTTGCCATTATTTTTTATGTCGCCGCACAAAAAACAAAACACAGGGCATTAAATGGTGAAGAAAACAGTGTTTGGTATATTGGAAAAACACCAGTTGCTCAACCAGCATTAAATTTAGCAGAATCTAAATAACCATAACTTGCTGCTCTTAGTCATATTTACTTATGAGCAGCAAGTTCAAAACTATCGTACAATCGCCATGGTTTTGATCATCGCCCATACTTCTTTGCCCTGAGTTAACGAGAGCATTTGAACAGATTTTTTTGTCACTTGCGCAATAATAGTACTTTCACCAATCGCTAATTTAACCAGTATAGTTGTTGGCTCTTGGGCGGTTTGAATATCAACAATCCGGGCAGAAATTTTATTCTGAACACTGGTATCTATAGGGCAAGATAATGACAGCGCGACATCTTTAGCTAAGATCTGCACTCTAACATCTTCAGGGTTGATGATACTTTGTTTTGGCAACCAAAAATATCCGCCCACAAAAGTCAATTTTGCCAGTTGCCACTTATCATCGTACTCAGTGATTTTTCCTGAAATAATTGTTCCTTTGGCAATATGCTCAGGCAAATTTAATTGAGAAAAAACCTGGGTTAGCTCCCCTTCAACAACCACTTTCCCATCTTGCAATACAACGGCATGATCAGCCAAACGAGCGACTTCTTGCATTGAGTGACTAACATACAATATAGGCATATTAAGTTCGCTGTGAAGTCGCTCAAGGTAAGGCAAAATTTCAGCCTTTTTAGCATCATCCAACGAGGCCAGAGGTTCATCCATTAATAATAATTTAGGTTTAATCAACAAAGCTCTAGCGATAGCAACACGTTGTGCCTCTCCACCAGATAATTGTGCTGGATACTGAGATAAAATACTCGATATACCTAATAAATCAATGATCTGAGTTATGTACTGCGCATCAACCTTTTCATCAGCACGCTTGATTGCATAATCTAAATTTTGCTGCGCCGTTAAATGAGAAAAAAGATTGGCTTCTTGAAATACATAACCCAATTGCCGCTTATAAGTTGGTACAAAGCTGTCACCACTTTGCCAGCATACATGCCCGAGATGAACTTCACTGCCTGCAACTTGCTCCAACCCAGCAATAATTCGTAACAAGGTGGTTTTACCTGAACCAGATTGGCCAAAAATAGCCGTTATACCTTTTGCTGGCAGTTCAAGATCAAGGTTCAAAGCAAAACCCGCCCTGTTAAGCTGACATGTCACCTTTATCGCTGGTGTATTATGATTATTTTTGTTTGTCATGATGGAACACTAGGTTAGAAAAACGACCTTGAAAGCTGTATAGCGACAATAAAACAACAAAAGAAAAGGCTATCATTAAAAAAGATAACTTATGTGCTTGAGCATAATCTAGTGCTTCCACATGTTCGTAGATTTGCACACTAACCACCTGAGTTTCCCCTGGAATGTTACCACCTATCATCAGTACAACACCAAATTCGCCAACAGTATGAGCAAAACCAAGAATCATCGCAGAAATAAACCCAGGTTTGGCTAACGGCAAGACAACCGTAAAAAATTGATCCAGCGGGCTTGCCCTGAGAGTTGCGGCTGCTTCAAGTGGCCTACGGCCAATCGCTTCCATTGCATTTTGAATAGGTTGCACAACAAAGGGCAAAGAATAAAACATAGAAGCAATAACCAGTCCCCAGAAACTAAAGGCTAAGGTGCCTATGCCCAACCAATTGGTCAATTGTCCAATAAAGCCCGAAGGCCCCATGGCAATTAACACGTAAAATCCAATCACTGTAGGTGGTAATACTAACGGCAGCGCTACAACAGCACCTATCACTCCTTTAAACCTTGATTGTGTATTGGCCAACCACCAAGCAATGGGAGTACCAATTAACATCAAGAGTACAGTTACTGTGGTTGCTAATTTAATAGTAAGTCCAATAGCTCCCCAATCATGGGCACTTAACGCCAACAAACTCAATCCTCCGCCGGCAGTTTATAACCAAAACTCGCTACAATATTTTGGCTGTTTGGTGTTTTAAAATAATCAAATAATTGTTTGGCGACATGGTAGTGAGAAGACGATTGAATCAGTAACATATCTTGCTGAATAGCAGGGTAAAGCGTATCAGGAACCAACCAACCACTTTCTCCATCGGGTAATTGTGACTTGGCGATTAGACCTAAATCGGCATTGCCTGTAGCAACAAATTGAAATGCTTGATTGATATTTTCACCAATCACCATTTGGCTTGGTTTAAATTGATAATTTTTTAAAAAATGCTGCGCCGCTAAGCCATATGGCGCAAGTTTAGGGTTGGCTACTGCTATTTTATTAAACTGAGCATTAGCTAAACGCTGTTGCTCTTTTCCCTTAAACGCAGGATTAGCAGACCACAAGACCAACTGCCCCACAGCATAAGTTGCTACATCATCTTGTGATGCATAGCCTTCTTTTATCAGCTTTTTTGGTTTGTCTTGATCAGCAGATAAAAACAAAGAAAACGGCGCGCCATGTTTAATTTGTGCATAAAGTTTACCTGATGAACCAAAAGAGGCTTTCACTTGGTGCCCAGTTTCTTGCTCAAACTGATGAATAATCTTATTGGCAGGTTTAATAAAATTCGAGGCGATAGCAACATAAATCGTTTCAGCGGTTACGGTATTTGAAACAAAAGCCAGTAAAAAGCAAATAAGTGCAGTAAAGTTATTCAAACCTAATAAAGTTTTAATATGAACATGTGCACTACATATTGCCTAGCGTTGCTGTGATACTCAAGCAAAAATAGCATTAAACAAGGTGAGTTTGCTCTCACCTTGTTTAAGTTTGATCATGGGCAACTAATACTCTTGGCATCTTCTGGTGCTTTAGCAAGTTTGATATCACTTATACTCAGCGACCAATCACCAACAGCCGTTAATTGAAATGGTACAACAATTTGATCAAATTTAACGAGTTGATTGGCAAAACACGATAATGGAACAGCTACATTTTGCCATGTATTAACCTCCATTTTTTGCAAGGCTGGTAGTAAATCGACACTGCCACGACATGAGCCTGCTGTATCGCCAATACTTTCACAACTCATATTAACTGCCAGTTTTTGTGGACGTTTGTCAGAGAGTTTTACGGCAAATGTTAAAGAAAAGTCAGACTCTAGATAGGAGCTTAAATCTTCCCTAAAGCCATTACCTGTCATAAGCTGCACACCAGAAGTTTTCATCTCGTTAGCGCTAAGTTTAACGGCATCTTCTTGGACAAAACGATCAATCGTCCTGAAGTTAAGATTTGCTAATTGCTCTGTACTTGAGTTAATTGTTTGAACTTGGTTGTTTAACAGCAGCTGCATTTGCCAAGGTGCAGGTACTTGGCCATTAAACAAAACAAGTGCCTGTGCATCACTATGATGAGTTGTAGCCACCTCATTTAAATGGTCAGACAATATATTTGTATCACCATACCTTAGGCCAAAACCATACGGCAGCAGTGGTGAATAGTCTTTATCAAAACGGTTTACCATTTGGTCAGCAGTTTTTGGCCATGAAAATGATAACTTGCCAACAAAGTCATGTTGCACCATTCCATTGGCATCGGTTAACAACACATCAGCTATTGCTTTGCCCTCAGAGCCTGGCAACCAAGCGGCAACAAAGGCGTCACTGGCGTTGAGTTCAGGGTTTACCCACATAGGGCGGCCGCTGATAAAAACAGATACCACGGGAATGCCGTCAGCTTTAAGTTTTGTTAATAACGCTAAATCAGTTTTTTTACTGCGTTGATATGCTAAGTTTGCTCTATCGCCATGCCCTTCAGCATATGGCTCCTCGCCAAAAACGACAATGGCTACATCAGGTTTTGTAGAATATTTTCCTTGTTCATTAAATTCCACTTGTCCACCAGCAGCAGTAATTTGACTTTTCAATCCGTCCAGAATTGAGCTCCCACCCGGAAAATCAGTGTTGGCGTTATTGGTTCCTTGCCAAGTGATTGTCCAGCCGCCGGATTGTTTGCCTATGTTATGTGCTGCATCACCAGCCACCAGAATGTGTTTTTTTGGTGACAAAGGGAGAATATTGTTTTTATTTTTCAATAAAACCAAAGACTCTCTAACTGCTTGCCGAGCAATTTTTCTGTGTGCTTCGGCACCAATGAGTTCCGTTTTTCCCGAAAATAAACGTTTTGCAGGGCTAGGTTTATCAAAAAGTCCTGCACGAAACTTCACTCTTAAAATACGTCGAACTGCATCATCGATCCGTGCCTGTGAAATGATGCCTTGATTAACCTGCTTAATGGTATTTTGCATTAAACCTTTCCATGCATCTGTAGGCACCATATACATATCTAATCCGGCATTTACTGCCTGGGGACAGTTATCGTTAGTACAGCCAGCAATTTGACCGTGGCCATTCCAGTCGCCAACAACAAAACCATCGAAGCCCATACGATTTTTCAATACGTCAGTGAGCAAATACTTACTGCCATGAATCTTCTCACCGTGCCAGCTGTTAAAAGATGCCATAACCGATTGGGCACCAGCACTTAGCCCGCCAACGTAACCCTGAGCATGAACATCAAACAGTGTTTGTTCACTGTCGATGTTATCTCCTTGATCATCACCAGCGACGGTACCACCATCACCAATAAAATGCTTCACTGTGCTAATGACACGATTATCAGCTAAGAAGTCTTTGCCGGCATGCCCTTGCAACCCTTTAACTATGGCATTGGCATATTTTTTTACGATTTCAGGATCTTCTGAATACCCTTCGTAGGTGCGCCCCCATCTATCATCTCTTACCGTCGCCACTGTTGGAGCAAATACCCAATCTATACCAGTAACCATCACTTCTGTTGCAGTCACCTGAGCAATTTGTTCGATTAACGTCGGGTTGTTTGCAGCACCAAGGCCAATATTGTGTGGAAAAAGAGTTGCTCCGATCACATTGTTATGGCCATGAACTGCGTCTGTGCCCCACATAGTCGGGATAGAAATTCCATCTAAACTATCGTCGATAGACGCTTGATACATGTCCTCAGCTAGCTTTATCCAATCGGCCGGCGTCGAATGTTTATTGTTGTTTGGAAAAGAACCACCACCATTTAAATACGAGCCAAAACCATAACGTCGCATGTCTTCAACAGTAATGTCTCTAATTTCTGGTTGCATCATTTGAGCAACCTTTTGTTCAAGGGTCATTGACGCTATTAATTTATCTATACGCCTTTCAATATCAGTATTTTTTGGTACTTCCGATTTTATAACTGGCCAAATTTGAGCGGTATTATTGAGTTTTTCATTGCCATTGGTTACCAGTGTTTTACACGCAGCTAAACAAGACAAAGGAACAGCCAACAACAGTAATTTGTTTGCTAGTTTCATAAGGCCTCCTTAGTAGAATGCTCAACACAAGGAGTGGAACCGCGCAATCCATAAAAGGCAATGTAGGCGTAACAAACAAGCGGTAAAATAAACGCCAACTGAAGGCCTAAAACATCAGCCAGCATGCCCTGAATCAGCGGCACAATCGCCCCACCGACGATCGCTAAACACAAAATTCCAGAGCCTCGGCTTGCATCATGCCCAAGCCCAGTAATGGCTAAACTAAAAATGGTTGGAAACATAATGGAGTTAAACAAACCAACAGCCAAAATAGCCCACATTGCTATTTGTCCACTGCTTGAAATAGTAATAACGATTAATAACATGGCAACAATGGCATTAAAAAACAGCACCTTACCTGCTGAAATGTGCTGCATGACAATAGCGCCTACAAAACGCCCTAACATGGCACCGCCCCAGTAATAGGCAATATACTGAGACGCTTGCGCTTCAGACAAACCGGCAATATTTGGATCATTTAAATAGTTCACTAGGAAGCTACCAATAGCAACTTCTGCACCGACATACACAAAAATCGCGATAGCGCCAAGCTTTAAATGTTTATGCTGTAATGCTTTGGCAAAGCTAGATTGAGCATGTGAACTCTGACCAAGCTTGGGTAGTGATAAACGAGAAAAAACTAGTGCTAACAACAATAACGCTGCCGTTAAAATAAAATACGGTAGCTGTACCGCTGAGGCATCTTCAACAGGGCTATGTTCTGCTCCTGAGAAAATCAACATTGCTCCAAAAAATGGCGCAATTGTGGTTCCCAAAGAATTAAATGCCTGTGTCATAGTTAATCGTGAAGACGCTGTTTCTGCAGGTCCTAAAGCACTGACATACGGATTAGCAGACACCTGTAAAATGGTGATCCCTGACGCGAGTACAAATAAAGCAATGAGAAAAAACGCGTATATTTGAAGCTCAGAAGCAGGGTAAAACAACAAACAGCCCAAAGCGGCAATTGTAAGTCCAGTGACAATTCCACGTTGATAGCCAATTTTAGACACTAAGCTACCGGCAGGAATTGAGACGATAAAATATGCGCCAAAAAAACAAAACTGAATTAGCATGGCTTGTGTATACGACAGCTCAAAAGCACCTTTCAAATAAGGAATTAAGATATCGTTTAAACAAGTGATAAACCCCCACATAAAAAATAATGTCGTTAATGAGGTCAAAGCAAAACCATATTGATTTGAACGTTCCGGCGATGGATGTTCAAAAGATGGTTCTATTGGTGTAGAAGCGCCAGCCATAATAAGCTCCTAAAAAACACGGTTAAAGTTTGATAAAAATGCAGTAGGAATTGCCAAGTAGCCTCAACTACTTGGCTTGTTTGTTAAAAGCTATAACGAGCACCCAAGGTGTAGCGTGGTCCATATTGTCGAGCAAACAAAAATTGCTCTTTATATCGGCCAAACCCTTGTTCAGTCTCGTTATTAATGTTGATGCCTTCGAAAAATACGGTGAACTGTTCATTCACATCATAATTTACGCTGACGTCCCATTGACCAAACGCTTTAGCAAACTGAGGTGGATTATCAGCAGAGCCTTGTCCCTGACCAACACCAATGAGATATTCGTCACGCCAAGCATAAGTCGCTTTAACCGATAGGCCATCTTTTTCATAGAACACTTGGAAGTTAGCCGAATCACTCAACCCCGTTAATGGTGTTTGTAATTCAAGACTGTCAACATCAAACTCTACGTCACCATCAACAAATGTCGCATTAACGCCAACACCAAATCCTGTTTCACCAAATAAATGCTGAACAGCCATTTCAATACCATCGACAGTTTTGGTTTCATTTGCATTGAAAGGGCGAGTAATGTTCCATTCCATTAATGGGTCGTCACTTGCTGGCTCAATAAAGCCACCACTGTTTAGCGTTGCACCGTTGGCTTGCATCTGTAAGAAGATTGCATCAGTGGTTACTTGATCTCCCCGAGCCTCAACATCAGCTGCTGCTTGTTGCCATCTTGGGCCTAAATAGATATCTCGAATACCTTCAATCGTAGTTTGAACAATTTCACTACCGATAAAGTTCTCAACATCTTTTTTGAAGTAACCTATAGCTGCGTAACTGCCTTCGGCATAATAGTATTCGAGGCTTAAATCAAAATTAGTTGACTCAAAAGGTTGAAGATTAGTATTACCTTCATTACCGCTACGCGAATCAAGTTTGACACTGCCAGACAAACTTCGGCCGCCGGCCAAAGCGCCTAAAGGTGCTCGTGTAATGGATTTTCCCCAAGAAACGCGCCCCACTAGATCGTCAGTAATATCAACCTTCAAATCAATCATAGGTAAGAAAAGATCATGCTCACCTGTCTCAGAGAAAAAGCTATTTTCTCCATCTAGGTATTGAGTCAAAAACTCACTGCCTCCTTTCCACCAAACCGCATATGCGATAGGCTGAAATACACTACTTGTGACATCCGTTTGTTCATATCGAAAGCCAATATTAAGTTGTGTTGGTAAATCGGCAACCTCAAACTCCCACTGAGATTGTAAATAAACGCTTTTGGTTTCTTCTCGAACAGAGCCCTCAGCATAAGTTCCCATATCGTGATAAGCCGTAGTAGCAAAATAGTCTTTGCCACCTAACACTTCATTGGTTAAGAAGGCTTCAGAACGTGCAACAACCTCATCAAAATCAAAGGTGTAGTAATATTCAGGAGTTAAACTACTACCTCCACCACTCAAAGCATCAAGGAAATCGCTGGTATCATGACGAATAAACATGCTGTCAGGAAAAATTTCTGGCCAAGACGGGTTAAATAAGAAGCCACCAATTAAGCCACTCCACGCGTTTGAACCACCAATTTTTTGATCGGTATAAGCAATCCCAGCTTTTACTTGCACCAATGGAATATCAAACACATCGTTTTCCCATGTGGCATGTAACTGAGCTTGTTCGATTTCAGATTTACCCGGTGAGTGAATAAATTGGCTAAAGTGAGAGTCCATTTCAGACTTTGCTAGCTCCGTCGAGCCATTTTTCCAAAATATTTGAGCATGAGGCACTTCTCCTTGGCGGTAATCATAAGTTTTAGTGATCAATTGATCTGATCCCAGCACCAACGAGCCAGACGCGCCCATTCCCTTATCACCACCATTATCAATTTCATTGCTTGAATCATGGTAGTCAAACTCGAGCGCTAAGGTATCAACCACTTGCCACGTAATATTGAGCCCGATTGATTCCTCTTGCACATCGACCGTTTCTCTCGATGCTGTAAACGAGCCGTCATTACCACTAATGTCGGTAAATACTGCAGTACCATTTTTATCTAGCTCGTAGGCATTAATATTGCCGCCGTAATCGTTCCACATCCCCCAGCCAATAGAGTTATTACCTGTAGTTGCCTCTGTACGGGTGTAATCGAGTGATACGACAATGTCATCAGTTGGTGCGTATTGAATAACCGCATGGCCATTGGTGCGTTCCCTTTCTAAGTTTTCAATGCCGTAATTCATATCACGAGGGAAAAAATGATTGCCAATACGTTTGCCTTCACTATCTAACGGTCGAGGATCAATCACTTTGTCTTCATCTAGATTGCTTGGTAAATCGACGTTAGCTTGCCAACCTTGAATATTCGCCAATTGCTTTTGAAAATCGCGCTCTTGATGCGATATCGAAAATGCAAAACCTAAGGTATTGTCCAAATAGGTGTTGGAATAAAGCGCTGCAAATTCCGGCGTAATATCACTACCTTCCTCGTTTGAAGTATCATGAATGCCCTTGCCTGATACAGTAAACTTCTCCCCAGGGCTATTTAAAGGTTTACGCGTAACAATGTTAACGGTCGCCCCCAAACCACCACTTGGATTTTCGGCTCTTGCCGTTTTATACACTTCAAGTGCCGAAACGCCTTCCGAGGCAAGGTTTTCGAGTTTGTATGATCGTGAGTTACCAGTGCCTGGCATTTGACGCCCGTTCAAGGTAATTAAGTTAAAATCTGGGCCCCATCCACGAACCGTAATTTCACTACCCTCACCATTACTGCGGCTAACAGCCACACCAGTGATACGCTGTAGCGATTCGGCTAAGTTTGTATCGGGAAATTTACCCATTTCTTCTGCAGAAATGGCATCAACAACACCTGACTTTTCTCTTTTAACATTCATTGAGCGGATTAAACTTCCCTTAATACCACGTACTTCAATGACTTCAATGTTGTTATCGTTACTTGAGTTTGCTTCTTGTGCAGCAAATACCAGCGTGCTGCTCGACGCACAAATCGCTGCGATAGATAAAGCGATTGGCGTTTTAAAAAATTGAGAATGTTTCATAGTTACCCTACTTATTTCAAAATTAAAATGAGTTCTCATGACTTTACAATCATGTAACTTGTTAATTTCCAGGTTATGGCACGGTGATCGCAGCATTATCAATGCGGTACACTGCGCCATTACCTGTTCCCCAAGCAGGGAAGACCATTACGACATCAATTGCGCTGACATCTAATCCAGCGTCGAATAAATCAAGTAATGGAAAGGTGTAGCTTTGCCACTCACCTGTAGTAGGTGCAAGCCCTTCTAAGCTATCAGTAAGGTCTAATTCAACAGCACTGGCTGTATAACCAGATTCAATTTTAAATTTCCAAATAGCGCTACTATCACTCGGTGGTGAAACCACTTTCATGTCAAAACGCACAACACCATTTTGCAATAGCGATGATGCATCAAAATAAACATCATCATTGGCTTGAAAACCCATTACAGTTGCCTGACTACCAATAACAAACTCAGCAACCATACCATGTTCGCTATCGTCACTTACTTCAGTAGGTGTTGATCCACCGCAACAATCCCAAATAGGCCATTCGTCATTTTGCTGATTATCATATAGTGTTAAACCAAGAGCTTTGGGCACACTATTGGGATCAAAGATCATGACGTTATCTAAGCGGTACATCGCGCCTTCACCGGTTCCCCAAGCAGGAAAGACCATCAAAACATCTATGCTACTAATATCCAAACCAGCATCAAATAAGCTTTGTAGCGAATATGTGTAAGTTTGCCATTCACCCAACTTTGGTGTTTGGCCTTCCTGGCTAGCGCTGAGATCTAACTCAACAGCCGTGGTTGCATCACCCGATTCAATTTTAAATTTCCAGACTGCGCTCGGATCGTTGGGCGCGCTGATCACTTTCATTTCAAATTGCACAACACCTTGAGATAGCAATGAAGAGGCATCTAGGTAAACATCATCATCGGCTAACAGCCCCATTACTGTGGGTGAGCTACCTATGACAAACTCTGCCGTCATGCCATGTGCAGTATCATCATTTTCAACACTTGGTGTACTGCCGCCACAGCAGTCCCAAATAGTCCATTGTTCTTTAACAGAGTCAGCAAATAAGATGTGACCATTGAAGCCAGAAGCTGCAGTAGGGTCGTAAATTTTTACGTTATCGACACGGTAAACCGCGCCTTCACCGCTGCCCCAAGCAGGGAAAATCATTAACACATCAATAGCACTGACATCTAGCCCTGCATTAGCTAAGTCAGCCAAATTAAACGTATAGGTTTGCCACTCTCCGGTGCTCGGTGTAAGGCCTTCAACACTGGTATTAAGGTCAACTTCTACAGCACTACTTGCATTATCGCTTTCTACCTTAAATTTCCAAACTGCATCACTGGAATTGGGAGCAGAGGTCACTTTCATTTCAAATTGGATCACACCATTAGCTAAAATTGCAGAAGCATCAAATGGCATAGGTGATGCGTTAGGTGACGTAATAAACTCAGCTCTCGAGATAAACCCCATAACAGTTGGCGTTGCGCCGATAGAAAACTGCGCCACATTGCCGTGTGTTTCGTCATCAACTTCAACTATAGGAACTGAACCGCCACAGCAATCCCACATAGGCCAACTAGGATTTTCATTGTCAGTAAAAATAGTTAACTGAGGTGCCGTATTATCAGCGCCTATCATTACATCATCCATGCGATATACTGCGCCTTCACCACTTCCCCAGGCTGGAAATACCATGATAACGTCAATTGCACTTATATCGAGGCCCGCATCCGCTAGCGTTTGTAGCGAAAACGTATAAGTTTGCCACTGTCCTTGCACTGGTGCTGCGCCTTCAAGGCTATCAGATAAAGCCAACTCAGCTGCTGAACTAGCCCCAGCACTTTCCACTTTGAACAACCAAGAAGCACTGGCATCATTTGGCATTGAAACGACGTTTAATTTGAACCTAACGTATCCACTACTGATTAGAGCACTAGCATCAAATGGTGTCGCCTTACCAGCGGGATCAGTGATAAATTCATCACGAGATATAAAGCCATTTACCGTAGGTGAAGCACCCACACTAAATTCAAAAACATTGCCTTGCTGCTCATCTTGAACAATCAGAGGCGTAGAGCCTCCGCAACAGTCCCATGCAGGCCAATTTGGATTAGCAGCATCACTGAAGATGATTAAATTAGAAGGAATGCCCGTCGAAGGGGGGGATGGAATTGGCGCTTTGCCTTCAACCAAGGCGTCATCAAAACTATCGTAGCCACCCCGCACGGTTTCACAACCTCTGCCAGTTTCAACATTACTTTGGCATTCAAAAACACGTACATAATCAATTTCGAAATGTTGACCGTTGGCAAACGCACTGGCGTCAACACCTAAGTTGTTAACGTTTTCTGGCCAATTACCTCCTACCGCTAAATTAAGCAGTAAATGAAATTTTTGATCAAAGGGTGCTGTCCCCCAATCAGTTGTTAACTCGCCTGAGCCTTGATCAAAATATTCTGCAAACCAACCGCGGTGAGAAAGACCTACAGCTTCGTCTTTACTGTTATAACGAACTTTAGATTGGCGCTGAGTTTGGTATAGATAATTATCAACATACCAACGAATTTCACCTTCTTGCCATTCAATTGCATAGGTATGAAAGTCATCAGCTGGATTAACACCATCTGGCAGACTGTAGGCCTTGCCGCTCGATTCATTGTCTGGCCACTCTCTACCGTAATGTAAAGTGCCATGAACATTACTTTCAACGCTACCATCTTGTGCCGCCACTTTTAAATTGACCGCTTCCATAATGTCAATTTCACCTGACTTAGGCCAGCCTCCATAGACTTCATCTGTTGGCAACATCCAAAAAGCTGGCCAACTGCCTTGTCCGCTAGGCAACTTGGCTCGCATTTCAATTCGGCCATATTTAAAGTCGGCTTTGTATTTGGTATTTAATCGCGCCGAAGTATAGGGCTTGTCTGCCCCGTCCTCAGCTGGTAGTGCCACTATGTGCAGTACACCATCTGCGATATAAGAGTTTTCTGCTGCGTCGGTGTAACATTGTTGTTCATTGTTACCACCACCGTTACAGTTTATTTCGTGTGTCCATTTTTGAGAATCGATCGCACTGCCATCAAATTCATCGTTCCAAACCATTTGCCAATCTGGCACTGGTTCTGCTGGATTAATTGCAGAAGCATCAGTTTTGGTTGTGGCTCCCCCACCACAACCGACTAACACTGCTGCAGCGGTAAACGCAATTAAATGCGATATAGTTGTTGCTGCTTTTTTCATTGTTTGATTTCCAATTTTGGCAAAGCAGGTATCTTCGTCTCGAGAAACAGCTTGCTACCGCTAAGTAGCCTCTCTAAGACATATCTCCCCTTACCTAATAATATACCCTTGTCGTTTTTTTATTCGGATATACAACTTTGCTATTTAAAAAATTGCACAAACGAGGTGCGTGATCGGAATTAGATCAGGGTTATCTTGGTATAGCTTTGTTAAGCAAACAATTTTTATGCGATGTGGCGAAATAGATTTACGTTTTGTGAGTTAAATACGAAAAAATAGCGATGAAACGAAACATTTTTACGACAAGGTGTTTTCTCCTCCTCTATTACTGACAATCGCCGTGACAGCGTCACTATAGTTGCGACTGACTTTTAATTTAATGTTGTCACCAAGGTCTAGCATACTTTCATTGTTTTTAAGGCCTTGAATACTTTTGACACAATGAATATTTACTAAAGTGGATTTATGAATACGCTGAAAAATGCTGTCATCAAGCATAGTTTCCAGTTTTTTCATGGTAATACGAACAATGAAATTTTCGCCCGCGGTATGAATGCACATATAATCACCTGCGGCGTCGATCCAACGAATTGATTTTACTGGCACAAACACTTTTTCATTATCTGAATTTTTAATCACTAATTCTTTATCAAAAGCTGACGGTAAAGGCTCTTGAGAATGCTCTAACCAGTTTTCTATATCACTTATAGCAAGACCTGATGTTTCACCTAAGGCTTTTAATAACCTAAACTTTTCTAAATCGCGATGTTGAGGGGTTAACCTTTCTCTTATACGCTCAATGGTTTTTTGTAAACGACCTAAATTGGCAGGTTTCATGATGTAATCAATGGCATTAAGTTCAAATGCTTCTATTGCATATTCACTATAAGCGCTGACAAATACCACCAACGGCATTGAATCAGACTGCAGAATTTGCACCACTTCTAAACCATTAATGCCAGGTAACCTCAAATCGAGAAAAAGCACATCAGGTTGCAACTCATGACATAACTTAATTGCAGCATCACCGTCACTAGCCTCACCTACTACACTAACGCCTTCAAGACTATTTAACCTAAGCTTTAGCCCTTCAATAGCTAGTGGTTCATCGTCAACAATAACGGCTTTAATCTTAGTATTAGATGGCATGTGCTTCCTCCAAAGCATATGGCAATTTTAAGGTAACGGTTGTGCTAGTTGAACTTGGTGTTACTGTAATTATCGCATTACCACTGTACATTGTATCAATACGCTCTTTAGTGTTGTTTAGCCCTATGCCAAAGCCAGTTCGCTGATTTTGCTGAGGAACGGCACCTTCATTTGTTACAGCAATTTGGCAGTATCCATCTTTTTGTTTTGCTGAAATAACAATAAGGCCGCGCTCTTTACTCATTTCTACGCCATATTTAATGGCATTTTCTACGATCGGTTGTAATAACAACGACGGAACTTTCATTTGTAATAAGCTGTTATCTATATCAGTTTTTACTTGCAATCGCTCGCCAAATCGCACTTTTTCAATCGACAAGTACAACTCAAGCAAGTTAATTTCTTGCGCCAATGTAGTTACCTTCGAGGTATTTTCATCCAATGTGAAACGAAAAAAAGCGCATAGTTTATCGAGCATTTCCCCCGCTTTATCGTTATCTTTTTTATAGATCAGTGTCGAGATGGCATTCATAGTATTAAACATAAAATGAGGGTTGAGCTGATACCTTAACATCTGAAGCTGCGCATCTTTTGCAGCCGTTTGCGCTCGAAGCAGCATTTCATGTTCTTTTTGAAGTCGGGTGTTGTATAACATGATGAAAAATATGGCCGTCCACACCAACATGGTGGATAAAGAAAACAACAGCCAGCCACCAAACTCAAGCATATTCCATTGCTGGTACCAGACTTGGTGATAAACCACCGTTTTATACGAGGCTAGCTTAATAATATTGTAAATCAGCCCCAATAAACCTGCGGTAGCAAAGCTGATGGTTAACGTTAAACGTAATGGCAAATGTACAGTCTTTTGAATAACTAACCACAATACATAGGACAAAATGAAGCCACTTAATACCTCGATGCCGAGATTAATGATTTGACCAGACAAATTAAATTGAGGATCGTCAAATTGTGGGCGAATTATCGCGATAAAAACCACCAGGGTATAACCTATCCACCCTGAAATTTGCAGAGTCCAAAATTGATGGCTTTGCTTGGAAAACAATTGTGGTTCTACCCGTAACGTTGCATCTTGTTCTACTATCACTTTAGATCCTGATGAGCTAACAGTCTTTTATTAGTGTCGTCCTAAACGACAAAAATAATCAAGAACATCAGCAAATTTTCTCAAAATCCAATTGATTTGTGTGAATTTATAAAAGGTAGGAGTTGTTGAAATAGTGCACGTACAACTGATAATTAGCTGTACGTGCTTTGACTTAAAGCTTAATCGACCGTTAGACGCTTCATATATTTATTTACCCAAAAGATAGCTGGGCATAAGAGCAATAAAACGATAAACAGCGTAACAAAACTAAATTGATTTACCTGCTGTGGTGTCTCGAATTTAGGAAAATCATCAACTGCATCAGGGGTAAATGCTTTATCTGTAAAGAGGTAAGGATAGAAAAACTCTCTAATGTGTTGATGATATGCTTCAATTGACGCTAGATATGCTAAATAACTGCCACTGTCAGTATTAGCTACCTGATTAAACTTATGCTGAAAGAACAAGCTAGGTGACAACACACTCAGCGTATCTAACAATGCAGTTCTTTGTTGCTGATTTGTTTTGTATTCATTCCACTCATTTGCAACAGCCAAATCACTCATGTGTTGCTGAGCGTAATACCACTTCCAATCAAAAGCTTCACCCAACTTAGAGGTGTTTTGATACTGGGGATAATCTGCTAAAAACTGGTCAAGTGTGGCCTGTTTATCTTGATCCCAGCCATTATTCATCACTAAACGCTGCTCTAGTGCTGCTTCAACCGCACTGTTATTTGCGTAAGCATGATTTAAATAAAGGTGGATACTTCCCGGTACTAAGATCGTAACGACTAACCAAGTGCTAACAAAAGCTAAGCTAGAAAATACACTAGACTTTCCCGCGCCGATAATAATGCCTGCAATTACAAACCAGATCATGGCATAGATAATCGAGGCAATAATAAACCAGAAAAACACACCATCAAGGGGTAAAGATAACAAGAGTGCGCTTGTGATAAAAAATAGCAAAATAAGACCAACAGTAAAAACTAATCTTAATACTAGTCTGCGCCACAGCAGCGAAATGCCTCCTTGAGACAGCGACAATAACATACGCCATCTACCTTCATGGCGTTCATCGGCCAGCAAGGTTACACACAAAGTGCCTATCAATATTGGCAACAAGTAAATTAATACAAAACCTAGATCTAAACGCCCTGCTTTTTGTTGATTCGGGTTGTTAATTTCACGGTTATAAATTTGCCCCTGAAGCGCTAATGCTCGCACTTTCATCGCCACATAGTTATCTTGGCTTTGTCCAACAAACAAGGCAGACCAAGGAGATAACTGCCACTGCGTAGGTGAGAAAGCATAATAAGCTAATGAGCCCGCTTCTGGAAAAGCCTCTCGCTTTTTAACATACTCTACTTCCTTGGCAAACATCGCTTCTGATTTAAGTTGATCAACTTTAATTGCTTGATAACCTTGTGCGCCAAAATATATTGCTAGGCCGCCTGATATCAGGAAAATCGCGATAGCCAGTTTATTTGCTAAACCTTGGAATAATAACTTAAGTTCAAATTTAAGCATGGGCGTATACCCTCCGAGAAACAAATGAAGAGAGTAAAAGAGAGGTCAGCACAACTACGAGTAAAGCCAGCACCGGCCATATTTGACTAAATGGCGCTAATGATTGCGCTAGGTTTGGCGCCTGATACTCAAACTTATCGAAATCTTGCCAAAACTCACTACTCGCTTTTTGGTCGCGATCATGCGCTAACTCAATATGGTTTGTGTGAATTTCATTTAATTTTTGTGTACGGGCGTAGCGATGTGCTTCCGATTGCAGTTCAAAATCATAAAAATGCCATGCATCGCTGCGCGCCAACGCCATTGAAAGATCACGCGCTAACATATATGGGTTAATCCAATAAAAGGCACTAATACGCGCTTGTTGACGCTTTAATTTGTCTTGCTCTTGTTGATAAAAATTAGCAAAAATTTCCGCGCTTATACGTTCACCTTCGGCCATAACAAGACCACGGTAATTAATCGGTAACTCTTCAACCGTGTTAACACCATATTCTTTTAATACACCTTCTTTAAAGCTATTAAAATGTGGATCGTTAGGGTTATGGCTGTCACCCACTTTTTTCGTTTCAAGTTTAACCGCTAGCTCTAAGTCATTACGTTTTAATATCGGATCAGCCGTTGCCGCGTAATCGGCCACCATGCGTGGCATTAAAATAGTTAAAACAAACCAACAAGAAATTAAACTGGCTAATACGTGTTTAGGCTCTTTAACAATACTGGAAATAAGCAATACCACGACAATCCAAAAAACACAGTACAGTAAATACAGTATGGCCAACAAACCGACACGTAAAAGCACATCAGCGGTTAACTCAATGCTTGATACCCCTATTAGTATCAAGGTCGCAATAAAAATGGGACTTAAAAAGGCTAAGGTCAATGCAAGGTAGCCTAGGCCTTTGCCAATTATAACGTGGCGAAGCGACACACCAATCGCTAATAATTGTCGTAAAGTCCCGAACTGGCGCTCTGCGCTTACGGTATTAAACGCAAAAGCAATTAAAAGTAGTGGCCAAATAACCAATAAAATATTGGCCACAGATAATTCTGAAAATCGTAATAAGGTGGCAGCATCATAATCGTTGGCAAAATTTGCACTGTTTTGACGATGCGCTTCAATGAAAATACTGTTGCCTAAAAAGTTACTAACACCCACATCAAAAAAGCTCAACGCTCCTGGTGGCCTAAAGGTGAAGTGTCCAAAATGGGCAACACGGTGTGGATGGCGATCAGGTTGTTCAGCCCATTGCTGCTCAACCAAAGCCTGAGTTTGTTGCTGCATAACACTGGTACGTTCATACTGACTCCATCCGGTCAGTAACGACACCAACAGCAACACTTGCATAATGACAAACAGGGTTTTTAATCCTGCACTACGCTTTTTAGTGTTTATCTCGTGAGAGAAGACATGCATGATGTTACTCATACTTAATCCTCGTAAAATTAATCCATTAAACGTTAGCCCTTTATAGGGCTAACGACTTGTTTTATTAAAACTGATAAGACCATGAAACATTGATCGCTCTACCATCACCTGGAGAGTAAATAGCTTCCTCGCCTAGCAGATAAACGTATTCATAATAACGATCAAATAGGTTGCTTATTCTCAGGCCAATATTGCCCCAGTCAGCTTGATAATCGAGCGCTAAATCAATCAATGAATATTGCCCAAATTTGCCATAAGTATTGGTATCACTGATATGAGAATTACCTTGGTAGCTGCCATACACTGAACCTTTGAGGTTGGAAGTTAGATAGTGATCGATACCAAACGATGCGGTGTAATCCGGTACGCTGCGTAGCCAACTGCCTTTTTGCAGCTGTTGATTACCACCTGGCTCAGTTAACTTTGCCTGCTGGTCAGTATACGAACCCCACACATAGGTATTTTTTGTCGCCGACCATTGAAACGCAAAATCCCAGCCTTTACGCTCAGTTTCACCAATGTTGCCAAAATCACCACTGCCATCTGTTTTCATCACTAACTCATCGCTGGCATCTTGTTGCCATGACGATAATCGTAAAGTAAGTTCACTAGTTGGTTGCCATTTTGTGCCAAACTCCCACCCTGTGTTTTTAGACACGTCAAAGTTAGTACCTGGCGCAGCATAAGCACCTTTACCAATACCTGTTTGGAAGCTTTCGCCCCAGTTAGCAAAAAATGTAACTTGTTCATTAGGCTCAGCAATTACACTGAATTTAGGCTGCACAATGACATCATAATCGTGAATATCACGTTTACTGGTACTGATAACATCAACAAAGTCGCCGTCAAATTTATCGGCGCGAACACCTGCGATCCAGGTTAACTTGTCAGAAAACTTATGTTCAATTTGAGTAAAAGCACCGTAGTTGATGAATTCAAAATCATGGTCACGGGTGGCGGCGGTGCGCTTTTTATTTACGGTTTTAAAACGTTGATGACGATTATCTTGTGCGTGGTAATCAAATCCACTTTGCATCAACCATTCATCATTAATTTGATAACCATGTTGTACAATCACGCCCCATTGCTTTTCATCTTCTTGGCGCTCTTGCTGAGAAGCTGAAGCGGTGAAACGCACAAATCGTTCACGCTCAAATTGTTGGCGGTATATCTTTAGTGACAACGCGTTGTCATCACTAAAGTTATGATCAACATGTAAACTTAAGTGTTTTGTCGTTTTAGTGCCTTCGTCATCACTGGCATATTCAGCTGATTGCTCTGGATTTTTACGTGCTTCTTCACGCGTCAAATAACCTGGTGCTTGAGCGTCATAATTAAAATAACGAGCAATAACTCCGATCTCTGTGTTTTCACTGGCCTGATAAAACCATTTACCTGAAAACGTATGTTTGTCTAATTCCGCTTGATCGCGATAACCATCAGTTTGGCGAACCCCAGCAAAATAATGTTGAGAAAAATCTCCAGATTCTCTCGAAACATAGGCTTGAGCTTCTTTGGTATTAAAACTTCCCAATAGCAGTTCAACTTGGTTAACATCAACATCTCGACGAGATGTCATATGATAATTTCCCGCTAAGTTGTGTAAGCCATAACGCGGGTCATTGGTACCTTTCACCACTTCCACTTGGCTGATTTCCAGTGGAAACAGTGCATCCATCTCACTTAAGCCATTGTGTAAGTTTGAAGGAACACCATCAATTAGCAGTTTAGTATGTGGCAAAGAGCCTTCACCGTTAAAGCCTCGAATAGCGATATCTGCTGACACTACGCCTTGATTAAAGCGGGAAAAATATACACCTGGTACTTTTTTAAATAAGTCCATAGTGATGTTGACATGTTCATTTTCAAGTTGATCACGACCAATAACATCAACTGAACCAACAACTTCTGGGGATAACTGCTTTTTGCTGTGCCCCGTTACTTCAATTATTTCACCAATACGAATTTTAGTGTCTGCTCCCGTTTCTGCTGAAGCATGAGAAGACGTTACTCCAGAGATAATGGCGAGAAATAATAGGTTAAATTTCATTACTACATCCAACAACTTATTAGGCAACTTTACTGCTTGAAACAGGGTTAACTGATTGGTGATAAATTTGCTCTAATGACGAGAGAGACAATTGATTATTATCTAAAAACTCCACCATATTGCCTTGATTCATAATGCCAATTTTATTGGCTAAAGAATGGGCGCAGTAAAAGTCGTGCGTTACCATAAAGATTGCTGCACCTTTTTCTGCTAGTTTTTTAATAATATTAATAAATTCGATGGTCGCACTTGGATCTAATCCAGAGGTTGGCTCATCAAGTAGCAACACTTTTGCTTTTCTAACAATGGCAAAGGCAATACCTACTTTTTGGCGCATACCTTTAGAATAATTTTTTAATGGCTTATTCCACGCTGCCGACTCAAGGCCTGTTGCCGTTAGCGCCTCTTGAATTTCATTTACGTTTGGCGAAATATCGCTTAACTTTGCCAAATATTGAATGTTTTCGATGGCATTAAAATCTTGATAAAGATTCATTTGCTCAGGTATGTACACCAGTTTTTGGCGACTATTCGCCAAAGATTCTTTTTTATCAAAATCTACAAGTTCACCATCTATTGAAATGGTGCCTGAATCTGGCTTAATAAAACCAAGACATAAGTTTACTGTAGTACTTTTACCTGCACCATTTGCCCCTAACAGGCACATAATTTCGCCAGACTTTACTGAACATGACACGCCATTGAGCGCTCGTTTGTCACCAAACTGTTTTGACAGATTGTTTATTTCCAACATAACTCAACCTACGTTATAACATAACAAATAAAAAATGGGTGCATGCAATAATACATACACCCGCGATACCTAAAATTCGGTACTGTTTTGTGTGATTAAAACTAAAGCGCAAAATATTAATTAACGAAAAACAATAAGTTATTTACATAGCGAACAACAGATTGTTATATTATCACACACAGGTATTGTTATAACATAACAGCGCCAACATTTACAATAAGTTAACACAAAGAAAATATCACCTTTGAGACCACTTCACCATTTAACGCGATAAAGCTTCATTAAAGCAGGAATTAATCGATCAAAATAAAGGTGTGTTACTTCAAACTAACGAGTGTAACGTTGCTATCATTGACAGAAAAATAAATGACACAATTTTTAACATTTATTTCTCTATACCCTTTGCAAGCAATTACATTGTTAGCGACACTCGTAAATGGCAACGGTAATTTGTGTGTTATACCAGACCAAATACCAACAATAATAAAGGAATAACTGATGAAAAAAGCCTCTATTGCATTAGCTTTGAGCATTGCTTTGCTGCCGCTTGAATATGCGCAAGCAAGTGATCAAGGGTACCAAGTTCCCTCTCAAAGTTTGGCTAATTTGGTTGATGCCAAGTTAGCCCCAACGACTCGAATTTCTCCTGACAATCAATGGATGACATTTCTAGAGCGTCAGCGTATCGCCAAATTAAGTGATTTAGCCAAGTCGGAGTTAAAACTAGCGGGAATTAAGCTTAACCCAGCAAACTTCTCACAAGCCCGCCCTGGCTCAAAGTATTTATCTATCTCATTTAAAAATATTGAAAACCAAGCAACATTTGAAATAACAGATTTGCCAGCTGGGACAATTTTATCGCCTTCTTGGTCACCTGACAGTAAACACTTTGCTTTTATTATTGAGCAACAAGATCAAGCCAATTTGTACCTATACTCAATCGCAGATAATAAGCTACAAAAAGTTGACGGATTAGCCCTTAACTCAGTTATCACCTCAAGACCATACAGGTGGCTACCAGACAGTTCAGGTTTATTAGCTAATAAGGCCGTTAACAAGGGGAAAACAGCGCCGGTTGAATCTTTGAGTACGGCGACCCCGGTAATTTCCCAAACTTCAGGTGATAAAGCGCCGGTACGTACCTATCAAAACTTACTTGCTACGCCACATGATAAAGCCTTGTTTAAATATTATGGCTTGGGGCAATTAGTTAAAGTTTCTCTTGATGGTTCAGTAGAGAGCTTAGGTAAACCTTCACTGTTAAGAGGGTTTAGAACATCGCCCGATGCCAAACATATTTTAATTGGCCAAATTCAAGAGCCGTTTTCTTACATCGTACCTTACTCTCGCTTTGCAACAACCTGGAGTGTTATCGATAACAAAGGCAACTTGGTAAAAGAAATTGAGCGTCAACCACTCGCTGAAAACATTCCGCAAGGGTTTGACAGTGTTAGAACCGGTAAGCGTGATATTGAGTGGCGTAGTGATAAACCTTCAACGCTTATCTGGGCTGAAGCACAAGACGGCGGTTCAATGAAAACCGACGTTGCCCATCACGACTATGTTTACAGCTTAGCTGCACCATTTAACAAAAAGCCAAATCTTTTTGCTAAAACAGAGCGACGTTACTCAGGTATTGAGTGGGGTAATGATAATATTGCCCTATTGACAGAATGGCGCTTTAGCGACCGTAAACTTCGCACCTTTATCATCAACCCACAAGACGCTGACAACAACAGACGCCTGTTTGTTGAGCGTTCATATAATGATGTTTACAAAGATCCGGGGAATTTTGTCTACGAGCAAAATAAATTTGGTCGCTATACCTTAAAAATTGTTGGCGATAGATACATGATGCTAACAGGCAATGGTGCCTCACCAAAAGGTAATGTGCCATTTCTTGACCGTTATGATGTGAAAACTAATCAAAAAACGCGTATTTGGCACAGCCAAGCTCCTTATTATGAGCGTGTAGTCACTGTATTAGATGATGCAGGTGATAACTTTATGACTATTCGTGAATCTAAAACTGAACAGCCAAACTTTTTTGTCCATAACTTAAAAGATAAATCAGTTAAACAGTTTACCGACTTCGCTCACCCTTACCCTGAATTTAAAAACTTGAATAAAGAGTTAGTTAAATACACGCGCGACGATGGCGTTGAACTCAGTGGCACTCTATATCTACCGCCAGGTTATGATAAATCTAAAGGGCCAATCCCAGTATTAATGTGGGCTTATCCTCTGGAGTACAAAGACAAAGCCGTTGCCTCTCAAGTACGTGATTCACCCTATGAATTCACTTATATCGGTTACTGGGGCCCAATGCCTTATTTAGCGAAAGGCATCGCGGTGTTTGACGATCCAAAAATGCCAATTGTGGGTGCAGAAGGCAAAGAGCCAAACGATACATTTCGCTCTCAGCTTGTTGCAAGTGCCAAGGCCGCTGTTGACGTATTAGTGGAAAAAGGCGTTGCTGATAAAGACAAAATTGCTATTGCAGGGCATTCTTACGGTGCCTTCATGGTAGCTAACTTGCTGGCACACAGTGATCTGTTTAAAGCGGGTATTGCTCGCAGTGGCGCTTACAACAGAACATTAACACCGTTTGGATTCCAAGGTGAAGAACGTAACTTTTGGGATGGCCAACAAGTCTATGCCACTATGTCGCCGTTTTTCCATGCGGAAAAAATCGATGAACCTATGTTGATGATCCACGGTAAAGACGATCCAAACTCGGGCACCTTCCCAATGCAGTCAGAACGTATGTACAATGCATTAAAAGGCCTAGGAAAAGATGCTCGCCTTGTGATGTTACCATATGAAGGTCATGGCTACCGTGCAAGAGAAAGCATTTTGCACGTGCTCTGGGAACAAGAGCAGTGGTTAGATAAATATCTGCTATCAGATAAATAATTGCAAAATCATCGAGGTGCTACGGCACCTCTTATTTATTAACTTTACAATCTTTATTACTCCGTTTGCCCTAAATTAATTTCAAGCGGCTTTTGGGTAAACTCAGCTATTTTTTCACATTCACTCGCTGCTATTGCCCGCCCCGGTAAATTAGCAATGACCACATGAGTATTGTTATTAAGTACCATATACACGCAGTAATCCCGTTGCATTCCAGTGCGCGCTAATGCTCTAAAGCCTTTAACCTGAGCTAAATTGTAACGACGTTCAAAAATAGGGAAAAGACTACTAGCTTTTGCCCTCACCTCACCTTTTGCTAGATCAAATTGACAATGATAACGGGTAAACAACCCAACCCAACCTAACCAGCAAAAAAAGCCCGTTGCCCAAATGGGTAAGTCTTTGTTGCCATCAGCAAAATACACATTCATCAAGCCTATGATAAAAATGAAAGCACTGACAAGCATCACCAATAACTTTACTCTGGTTAGCGGTCGATAAATCCCTTTACTATCAGAAAGCACTTTAAACATTACCATTGCCTCCAAATTTGCATAAAGCCAGCTAACGCAGTGAAAACCCAAAACGGAATGGATAGCGTTAACAAACTCCTTAGCGACCAAATTTTAATAATCTCGAATGATGTTTGCCCTAAATTACTTAAATCATTGTTCTCGACTGATTGCTGGCTTTGTTGTTCTTTTTCATACTCATGTTCATGCTCAACAGGCGTTTGAAATATTGCTTTTTTATTTGGCCAATCTGAAATCGTTTCTGCACACTTAATCGAGTAGTTCGTTGCAATAAACTCCACCATAGCAAAAGCTTCTTCTCGCCGCTTAAGGTGATATTGCTCGCCAGCAAACTTTACTAAATAGTCACCTGAGTTTTCTAATCGGCTAATAACACATTCAAATTCTGTCAACTTGCCAACAACTTGCTGCTTATGTCCCCATTGCCAAATTGACATCACTAAGTTCAACTGCAGGGATTGCTTATCAAAAACAAAGCGCTTTCGCTTGCCCAGCAATAAGAAGCTCGCCAAAGAAAAAACCAATGCACCTAAAATAAAGAATAAGCTACTGCTATTTCCGGCAACTACAAGCATCAATACACTGATAATGCTTGGTATCAAACAGAGAATTCCGGCAACTTTACAGGTTATTTCTGTGTTAAGTGGCAAAGCTACGTCGCCATTTTGTGTGGTTTTGAGGACTTTTTTAATCCTTGGTGGTAACCTTTCATACTCCATGATTGTGCGTGAACTCCATAACTCTATTGATACAAATCAATGACTTGGCTACAGCATACTAAAAAAAGATGAATAAATACTGAATTGTTAAAAAATCTTTTATTTTAGAGAACAAAGTACTTTGAACGAAACTTTTGCCAATAGGTGTAATTTACATTATTTATTAATTGTTCTTTGCACCACGAGCCTGATCCGTTTTAGTATAAGCCCCCGCTTCGTACTTGAGATATATCATGACAACACCGCAAGACAACTGTGTATATAGTATTGCCTACGCAGATCAAGTCGACACCATCTTAGCGCAATCTCATTATCAAGCCCCCAGCATTGTCACAGAAGGCTTTATGCACCTGTGTCGATATCATCAAGTGCAAGTGGTAGTTGATAGCTTTTATGCAGAGCAGACCGATTTAAAATTGCTTATTATAGATACCAGCTTACTCGATGCTGAGTTGCGCTATGAAGCGCCAGCAGGAAAATTAGTTACCAATGCCTTTGACCACGACGTATTTCCACACCTTTATGGTGCATTAAATACTAACGCCATAATTGATGTGATTGATCTCGAACGATTTAACGCTAAACCCATTCACCCTGATACCGCGGCGATAATACGCCATTATCAATTTCAGCGACTGCCGGTAGAAGGAACGTTATTTACAAGTACTTATCGTTCTGAGCAAGTAACCGCTGATAATGGGCCTCTGGGCACAGCAATGATCGGTCTTTACGCCAATTCGCCTGAGAGTGTTTCCTGTTTTCACAAATTAACACACGATGAAATTTGGCATGTATACGGCGGCGATCCCTTTACGCTTTATTTACTGTACCCTGACGGAACAAGTGAAGAAATTGTCATGGGCATGGATCCCACTCAGGGGCATTTAGTTCAATACGTTATACCTGCGGGAGTTTGGCAAGCGGGCTGCTTAAATGAAGGCGGACGTTTTGCACTCTTTGGTTGTACTATGGCGCCAGGCTTTACTGGAGACTGTTTTGAAGCAGCAACGGTGAATGAGCTTTGCCAAGCTTATCCAAATAAAGCTGAAATAATTAAGCAGCTTTCTGTTAATGGCCACGAAAAATCAATGCCTGCAGGTTTTGCTAGTTAAACATTTTAACAAATCAGTTACGCGCTATTGTTGTCACAAGCGATAGCGTGTAGTATTTTCCATCAATCAACCCGTGTTTTCCAATAAGTATAATTTTTTAAGGAGTATTTAATGATTGTAAGTTCAACCCACCCGGCAGTGAGTCAGCGCTAGTTTTAGCATAAAAAACGACAAGCTCATATCTCAACTCTGCCCGGTGTTTCTCTAACACGGGGTTAATGTATCTCATTATCCCTACTACTTCTTATTGTGCATTTTTTCGCATAAACGAAGGGATATTCCAATGAATACTATTTATTCATTAAGCCAATTAGGTTGGCAACCATTTTATCAACAACAATTAACACTAGAAGAATATGAACACAGTATTTGTGCTCGTGTCATAAACCATCATCGCAGCGAATACATAGTTCAAACTAACAGTGAACAAGTGCGTTTACCTATTCATGCAAATTTACCGATGATGACTGTCGGTGACTGGCTTTTACTAGATCAAAATCAGCAATTTAAACGCTTATTAGAGCGTAAAACGCTGTTGTCGAGAAAAGGTGCTGGAGCCGAAATGAAGCTTCAGCACATTACCTCAAACATAGATACACTGTTTGTCGTGATGTCACTTAATCAAGATTTTAACTTAAACCGTTTAGAGCGCTATTTAACCTTAGCGCACGACGCTCAAGTAGAACCGGTAGTGATCTTAAGTAAGTCAGATCTATGCCAAGATGTCGCAGAAAAAGTCATTCAAGTTCAAGCACTTGATCCTTTACTTGAAATCGTTGCGATAAATGGCTTAGAAAGTTGCGCAATTGAACAGCTTCAACCCTGGTGTAAATCAGGTAAAACGGTGTCATTTGTTGGTTCATCAGGAGTCGGAAAATCGACATTAATCAACCAATTAGTGCAAGACGAGGTTGCGTTAACTAATGATATTCGCCAAGGTGATGATAAAGGCAAACATACCACAACCTCGCGCTCAGTTTATATTAGCGCAGAGCACGGTGTAATTATTGACACACCCGGCATGCGAGAACTGCAACTTGTTGGTAGTGAAGAAAGTTTGCACACCACCTTTGCAGACATTGAACAACTCGCTTCACATTGTCGTTTTAGTGACTGTCAGCACCAAGACGAACCTAATTGTGCTGTCCAGCGTGCGATTGATGGTGGAGAATTAGATACTAGACGTTTTAAAAACTACCAAAAGCTGCTGCGAGAGCAGGCATTTAATCACGCAAGCTTAAGAGAAAAGCGTGAGAAAGAACGCCAGTTTGGTAAGTTAATTCGCCAAGTGACACGGGGGAAAAAACAATTGAAGAAAATGTCGTAAGTTAATAAAAACGATTGAATAAATGATTAAAAAGGCTAAAGTGACTGCCACTTTGGCCTTTTATTTTGCTCAAAAGTACCCAAATGATATGGTCAACATTGGCTTTAGTGCATTAGCGGAGGTCTTTTGCTCAATCGCCCGATAAAACTAAAGCCATAAATGCTGCTACCTTTGCACAGCAAGTTTTTTAATATCACACTAGCAGCTAACTCCAATTGAAATAGCTACAAGAAAAAACAACATATAAAGTGTGGTGATTTGAATCAACAGCTATCAGTTCATCAAAGAAAGATGTTTTATTTTGATTAAGGCATCACCACCTTGTTCATCTTTTAAATCCGGTACAAAGTAAAGAGCAGAAACACTGTCTTTGATAATACCTTTATCTTTTGACCAAGCCGGCGTCCAATCAGGTCGGCTAAAGCTTTCTAAGCTAACGGTTTGTGTGCGCCAGTTGTCAGCCTTAGGCAATATCGTTTGATAATGCGCATAACTGCCATCCCCCTCACCACCATATTGCTTTTGTGACAACTTTATCACTAGCGGTTTATCACTCTGGTATGTGAGTTCAATTTGCATTGCATCCTTAAGTGATTGATTTGGTAGGTCGTAAATCAGCTCTACCCAAGAGTTATTTTCTTTATCAACTCTGGGTACACGTACAAAAGAAATTGCCACAAATTCATCGTTAACTAATGGCTTGTCGTAAATCGCTTTACTACCGTGTGGATCGGTCGCATAACGCCAGTTTTTAGGATTGAGATCAGCACTGGCGGTACTGGTAAAACTTGCACAAATTACGGCAAATAAAACGGATTTAACTGTCAAGGCAAGGTCCTTATTTTGCTCTAAAAACAAACATCAGTATAAGTATTTAAGGGTTTTAATCAACGCAAAACCCTAGTTAACGCTTTGTTTTATTGTTGAAAATACATTGGTCGCTTTCTTTTAGCATTTGGTCGTACAAAAATTGCCCAATAAAAATTCACGTTATATTGTAACAATTAGATAAAAACAATAAGGAAATTTACATGCGTATTCGCTATCGAAACAAGTTACTCATCTTAGCCATAGCCAGCAGCTTAACCATAAGCACTCAAGTCTTCGCCAACAGCAAGCTTAGTCCTACCGAGCTCGAAGGGTTGCATTATCAAAAGGCACTAATCAGTGGCCAACTCAATTTAACTATTCCCTCTCCAGAAAGTATTTTAGGTTTTCCCGTTGGACAAAGAGCCGCGACGCCAGAGCAAATTACAGAGGCAGTTAAACAGTGGCAACAAGCTAGCGATCGAATGCAAATTGTCGAATATGCGCGCTCTCATGAAGGAAGACCGCTGCATTATGTCATCATTTCTTCACCGGAAAACTTAGCCAATGTTGAGCAAATAAAGTCAGACCTTAGCAAATTAGCTAATCCAAAAGATCTGAGTAAATCTCAAGAAAAGGCGATTATTGACCGTTTACCTGCTGTTGCTTGGATGGGTTATTCAATTCACGGTAATGAAGGTTCAGGCGCTGATGCTGCGCTTGCCGCGATTTATCAACTAATTGCGTCAGAAGAACAAGAGATTAAAACGCTGTTAAATAAAAGTGTGGTGATCATTGACCCACTAATGAACCCTGATGGCCGAGCACGTTTTACCAAACAGCTTCAACAAAGACGAGGGGTTGCACCTAACGTTGATAGTCAGTCAGCATTACACACTGACGCATGGGCAACTGGCAGAAGTAACCATTACTTTTTTGATTTAAATCGTGACTTTATCTTAGGCGTACAACCGGAAACACGCGGCATAGTAAAAGCCGTTAACGAATGGAACCCACAGTTGATGATTGACGCCCATGAGATGGGACCAACGGCCTCTTATCTATTTGGCTTAGCACGCGACCCCATCAACAGTAACTGGTCGGAAAAGTCTAGGCAATGGGCTGAAGAATTTGAAACCGATCAAGCTAATGCCTTTGATCAACAAAATTGGCCTTATTTTACCGGAGAATGGTTAGAAAACCTCTACCCAGGTTATTCAAGTTACACGGCATTTAGAGGTTCGATTCACATTATTTATGAGCAAGCACGGATCAAAGAAGACGGTATCATGCAGCCCAATGGCAGAATAAAAAGTTATGCCGAATCGGTAGATCAGCAACTGGTCAGTAGCATTGCCAATTTAAAAACCTTAGCTAAACACTCTAAAGCAATTTATCGAGATTTTGTTAAAGACAAACGTCTGTTAATTTCAAAAGACAGCCCTTATGCCAATCGCACTTTTGCTGTATTACCATCAAAAAACCATCAACGCATGGCAAAGTTTGTTGATCTGATGCAACTGCAAGGCTTTGAAATGTATCAAACAACAAAGCCAACCAAAGTAAAAAATGCAAAAAATCAATTAGGAGAAACGGTAGAACAAGAATTACCAGTTGGCACCTTAATTCTTCGTAATCGCCAGTCTCAAGGTCGTTTACTCGCTACCATGTTGGAGTTTGATACTAAAATTTCCAACGACGTTTTAGTGAAGGAGCGTCAACGTGTATTGCGTGACGGTTCAAGCATGATGTATGACGCCACAGCATGGAATATTACTATGCTTCACGGCTTAGAAACACTGACCATTGCCAGCGACATTGACACAAATATTCGCCCTTATCAAACACCAGCACAACGCCCCGCCATCATTAAAAAGGCTAACTCTATAGCGTATGTGATTGACGGCGAAGATGATGCTTCCGTCGGATTTGCCGCACGTTTGATGGAACGTGGTGTGATGACACGCATTATTGATAAAGACACTGTATTAGATGGGGTAAATATTAGCCGTGGCTCTGTTATCGTTTCGCGCTATGACAATGAATACCTAAAAGCCGATCTTGATGCTGTAATAGAGAAAACAGCAAAAGAAATGCAAGTCAGCGCGCAAGCGATAAGTGCTGGTTTAGGTAACCGAGATCTACCAGACATTGGTGGTGCTCACTTTAAAATGTTGCAACAACCCAAAATAGCAATATTAACCGGCGCTGGCGTTAATTCACTAGACTATGGTTCAATTTGGCACAGCATTGATACACACCTTGGAATTCGTCATTCTCATATCGACAGCAACCAATTAAATTATGCAGACCTTAGACGTTATAACACACTGGTATTGCCATCATCTTGGGGAAGTACCTTAGGTAAAAGCCAAATTTCAGCGATAGAAACTTGGACAGAAGCAGGTGGAACAATAATCGCCGTTGAAGGTTCAGCAGCAAGCTTAACAAATAAAGATGCTAAATTTAGCCGAGTGAGACAGCTACAAGACACCTTTGACAATATCGAACAATATGACATTTCGCTGCAACGGGAATGGCTTGCGCAACAGGAAAGTTACCCTGAAATCGCTAATGTTTGGCAACATCACGCCTCAGACGACATTAACTATCCATGGGATGAGAAGGCAAAAAACCCCAGTGTTAAGCAGCTTAAAAAGCAAGATCAATGGTTAGCTAAGTTTAGACCTGCTGGGTCGATTGTTGCGGCAAGAACAGATCAAAAACATTGGCTTACTTTTGGCGCTCCCAAAGTTATCCCTGTGATGACAGCTCGTGGTCCAGTATTAATGGCTAAAGATGGGGTAGATTCACCAGTTAGGCATGGTGTTTATCAACCAGCTAAAACCACTAATGAAAAAGATAAATCAAATAGCCATAAAATTGGTTGGGCTAGCATGCCAGAAAATCACGCATTAACCTTGCGTATGAGTGGTTTATTATGGCCAGAAGCAAGCCAACGTATCGCCAATTCTGCTTATTTAACCAGAGAACGTAAAGGCCGAGGTCAAATTATCTTATTTTCTGGCCAGCCAGTGTTTAGAGGATCAACTTTAGCCACCAATCGACTGCTATTAAATGCCATTGTATATGGTGCAGGTTTAGGTGCCAGCCAAGCGATACCTAAGCTATAACCTGAAAACATTTAAAACATTTAAAACATTTAAAGCCTTAAAAGCCAGCAAACTTTATATATGCGTTTGTTGGCTTTTTTTGGTCTTTCGCTAACTTTATACTAACTCTGCTAACATTTCTTCGCTGTAGTCGGTAAGTGCCTCACCTGATTTGACTTTGCTGATATAGTCAGGGTTGGCGATAAATGGGCGTCCAATGGCCAATAAGTCAAATTTATTGTTTTTAATCGCTTCATTACCCGACTCTGCAGTATAACCGCCGTTGCCGATAAAAGTTTTACCATAATTGGCTCGAATAAATTCACTTGCCGTGCCACCTAGATAATCGAACGTCATTGAATCTTCAAAAATACCAACGTGTAAATAAGCTAAGTCGCGCTTTTCCAGCTCTGGTAATAAGTATTCAAATACCGCTTTATCACGAGCGTCACCTTCCATATTAAAATATGCACCAGGCGATACGCGCAGCGCGGTTTTTTCTTTACCGATGCGATCAATAATGGCGTCAACCACTGCTAAGGCAAAACGCGACATGTTTTCAGGCGTTTCGCCAAATTCATCATTACGTTTATTTGATGAGTGATGTAAAAATTGGTCAATTAAATAGCCGTTTGCGCCGTGTATTTCCACACCATCAAAACCCGCATCAATAGCATTTTTGGCAGCGATAGCATAGTCTTCAACCAATTGAGCAATTTCTTCTTTAGTTGCTGCTTTGGGTGTTGTGTAGATTAAATCACGCATTCTCGGCACAGTGCCATCAACGCGTTGTGCTGAAGGGGCAAGCACATAGTCGCCATCAAAGAAATACGGATGTGCAACACGCCCGGTATGCCAAAGCTGGGCAAATATTTTGCCGCCTTTATCATGAACCGCCGCCGTGACTTTTCGCCAGCCGCCTATTTGCGCCTGTGAAAACAAGCCAGGCGTATTTGGATAACCTTGTCCATCAGGGCGAATTATGGTTGCTTCTGAAATAATTAAACCACTGTCTGCGCGTTTAGCATAATAATCAACCATTTGTTGGGTTGGCACTAAATCGTCGTCTGCCATACAACGGGTTAGTGGCGCCATCACAATTCGGTTTTGTAATTCAATTTCACTGTTTAGGGCAAAAGGTTGGAATAAGTTGTCTGTCATTATCTGATCCTAATCTATCTCTTTTCTTGAATGCTCATTCAAATTAATTTTTTTTACCTTAACTATTTTTGAATGATCATTCAAGAACTATTTTGAACACGTATTCAAATTAGGCTACAATGCGGCAATTATTCATTTTGAGAATCATGATGCGCAGTGCAGAGTTCAACCGTGAACAAGTGTTAAGGGCAGCTATCAAAGCTTTTATGGTGAAGGGCTACACCAAAACAAGTATGCAAGACTTAAAACAAGCGACAGGCTTACACCCTGGCTCTATTTACTGTGCATTTGAAAATAAGCAAGGCTTGTTGCTTGCAGCGATTGAGCAATACAACAAAGATAAAGCCGATGAATTTAAGCAATATTTTGATAACCAAAGTAGTGTATTAACCGGGTTAAAACATTATCTTGAAGATACGGTAACTGCTTGCACGCAAGGTGGTACAGAGAAAGTCTGTTTATCACAAAAGGCACTGAATGAATTGGCACAGCAAGAACCTTTGGTTGAGCAGTATATTTCAAATAACATGCTAGATTGGCAGCAGGGTTTTGTTGATATGTTTGCAAAAGCACAACAATTAGGTGAGCTTAACAATGCGAGATCGCCGCTGCAAAGAGCACAAAGCTTAGTGATGGGGATTTATGGCTTAAGAAGCTATGCCCACACTCATCCAGAATCTGAGACCATGTGTTATCTAGCAAACCAGCTATTTGAAGATGTTTGTCGTTAATCGGTTAAATAAGCGTTATTTATGATTATATTTCGACCACTTGATTTAAACGACCAACAACATTTAGTCACGGCGTTAAATAATAACCTTGTCACACAATATCTTTCTAGCCAAATCCCACGCCCATATTCTAATGAAGATGCGAAATGGTTTATTGAGACAGGTAGTCAGGAAAATGCCATGGTACAAGCCATTACTTATCATGGCCATTTTTGTGGAGTCATTGGTATTTACCTTAAGCAAAATGAATATGCCCATGCAGCGGAACTGGGTTATTGGTTAGCCCCTGAATTTTGGCAAAAGGGCATTGCGACAAAGGCCGTAACTAAGTTTTGTGATTTAGTCTTTAGTGAAACCTCCGTATTCCGAATTTACAATCCAGTCTCTTCGCCCAATCACGCCTCGATAAGGGTAATGCAAAAGGCAGGATTTAACTTAGAAGGTATTCACAAAATGGCCGTTTACCAAAACGAGCAATATTGTGACGAACACGTTTACGCTCTAATAAAAAATAGCAAACGATAAGTTTACCAATTAAATAAGCATAACTTGATCTAGACGACTATCACACGCTATTTTTAAACGCTAGTATGGCAACGCGTTAACAGGATGTGTGCATATGGAATCAAAACTAGGACAATCTAGCGAGCTCATTAGCCAAGGGCAACAAATTCGTCATCAAGTATTTGTAGTAGAACAAGGCATTTCAGCTGAGGATGATCTCGATGGCTTAGATCAAACTTCAATCCACGTTGTACTTTATGATTGCGCAAAGCCTATTGCGACCGCACGCTTAACCCCTAAAACCGAAAATATAGCGGTCATATCGCGTATTGCTGTGTTACCAAGTTATCGAGGGTTAAAACTGGCAACTCCTCTTATCCAAATGTTAGTAGATTATGCTCAAACACATAATTTTCATGTCATTAAAATTAATGCGCATTATTACCTGCAGCCCTACTATGAAAAATTTGGTTTTGTTTATCATGGTGAGGCCGGCAAGGTTGCACAACATCGTTTGGTAGAGATGCATCTACACTGCCAAATTAAAGCAGGTATTTAATCCAGCAGTTACTTTACAAGGTAATCCTCACTAGCCTATATTTTTTTAACATAAGTCGTCAAAAAGGAATGATATGACTGTAGCAAACTCTTTAGCTTCTCTAGGTAACAACCTAACTCAGCGCTTGCACTCATTACATCAGCGTGCACTTTCAGTAGCGCCAGCATTATCAAGGGTTGCCTTTGCACTTTACGACAATAAAACTGACTTGTTAAAAACTTACATTCACAGCACGCATCAAGGCCATGCCTTAACGCATTATCAATTTAAATTAAGTGACAGCCCTTCGTTGAGCAAAATCGCAGAATCAGCAGAACCTAGGCTGATTGAAAATATTCAAGAAACGTTAAGCAACAAAGCAACCCATAGCCAATGGTTGTTGGAGCAAGGCTATAGATCGTCATATACGGTGCCACTATATAATCGTGGCGAATTTATTGGTGTACTGTTTTTTGATGCCGACCAATGTGATGTGTTTGATCTTCAACTACAAAAAGAGCTACTGCTGATCAGCAATCTTATTGCGATGGCGTTAGCTTTAGAATTTGATGCGATTCGCTCAATTACCGCATCTACAGAAGTAGCTAACGAATTTATACATTTGCGCGATTTTGAAACGGGCGCACATTTAGAGCGAATGGCACTTTATACTCAACTCATTGCCAACCAGTTAGCTGAAAAATATCAATTAACCGATGAATACATTGAACGAGTATATCGCGCCGCACCATTGCACGATATTGGAAAAATAGGCATTCCAGACAGTATATTACTGAAGCCAGGTAAGCTTGATCAGCAAGAATGGCAAAATATGCAATCTCATGTGGAAAAAGGTGAACACATTGCAGAACGAATTTTACATAGCCTTTGCTTAAATGATTGTATCAACAGTAAATTAATCATTAATGTTATTGGCCAACACCACGAATTTTTAGACGGCTCTGGTTACCCGAGACAGCTTTCAGGTGATGAAATAAGTTTGGAAGCTCGCATGGTAACTGTCGCTGATATTTTTGATGCCTTAACTTCGTCCCGCCCATACAAACATGCTTGGTCGCTGCAAGATGCCTTTGACGAGTTATATCGCATGGTCGAGCTGGGTAAAATAGATATTAACTGTGTTGATGCACTTGCCGCGCAGCAGCAGCAAATACTGTCGATTATTAAACAGCATCAAGATTAATGGCCTAGCTGAATAATACCAACTCGATTAAATATGGAATCGAATTGGTATAAGCCATTATCTGTTTGTTATGAGTTAAAAGCTGGTATTAAATGTCAAACTGGCCAGCGTTTGTTCTACCTTTTTAATATGAGTATAAGCGTGTGCCTCACCTGTGCGATCAGGGAGATAAAACGCTCTATTTTCATCGCTATGATAATCACCCAAGCGCTCAAATGAGAGTTTCAAATTACCATAACGCCAACCACGATATTCAACGAACCCCAACCAATTGATATCTGTGTTTTGTGTGGACACTTCATCAACATAATAATACCGAGTTTTATCTTCTAACAACGCAGTAACGCCCCATGCGATGTTGTTAGATGCTAAATCTTGCCGAAAAGAAATCTCTGCTTCTGGGTAAGTTTCACCGGTTAAGCGTCGTGATTTTCCGGTTAACAAGTCATCATGGGAGGAGGTTTGTGTTTGCCAAGTAGCTGACAATAAACCACCGGGTAAATAAGCATCGGTAGAATAAGTTAGCACGATTTTACCGCCTATTGCACTTGCATCACCACTGTTAACTAACGAAGAGGCGCCACTAGCGCTTAGTTGATGCTCTAACACATCTTGGTACCAACGATAATAAGCGGTTAATCTAAGGGCACTTTGTTCCGTAAACTGATAGTCGTTAGCTATTGCCAGTTGATAAAAACTGTCCGGATTTAGTTGGGTATTGCCTCCATGATCTCTATTAGTATCAGCGTTTGACTGGGCCGCATACAATTTAAAATCCAACTGATTAACGGTGCGATCTATGGTCAGTTGTGATTGCCAATGTTTATGCCACTGTTTACTCAAGTTAAATGAAGGTTTTATAAATTGATAGTCTTCGTCACTTTCGCTATCACCTTCTGCGGTAATTTTTGAATATTCAGCCGCTAAGCCCAAAGACATGGATAAACCACCTTGCCACTGCCACTGCGTGCTATAAAAAGCATCTCCTCTTAATTCACTAACTTCAACATTAGCTGCCGGTAATATCACACGAGAGGTTTGACCTTGAGCGTCAGTTTTCACGTAGTTAGTATTAACATTGATATGGTTGTAAGCAACTTCAAAACCAAACTCTATTGCTCGCTCTTTTTCTGTTTTTAACCAGCTATTACGAATAATAGATTCCCATTTATTGCGCTGAAAATCATATTGCTCACTGCTTTTTGCAATACCATTAAACTCACTAGATGATCTATCAATAGTCCAATGAGTAAAGGCGGCAAGACCAATAGTGCGCCACTGCCAATTAGTAAAAGGTCGACGCCAATCTGCGCCAACTTCTGCGGTATGATAAATACTATTTCTATCGTTCTTAAATTGGCTGTCTTCGCCAACATGTTGTCGCGTTAATGCTGGGCGATATTGGCTTTTACCTGCACGCATGGTCAGCTGAAGACTCTCATCACCTTGTTGTTTCGATAAATCAGCAGAGGCAAATATTTCGTTAAGTGCTGTGCTTTTATCTTCTTTTTCAGAGGATGTTTCATCAAAGTTCATATCAAGCTGCGTATAACGACTTTTTTGCACATTATCTTGCAATAACACATCAAACTTAGCGTTGCTTTGCCAATCGCCAATTTGGCTTGCATATGAAACCTCAGCTTGAGGGTAGGTTTTACCACCAGCATCATGATGAACACTTAAAGAAAGTTGCCCTGTGGTTTCAACTTTTTTACGAATGATATTAGCAATAATACTTTGACTACTGGCATCCCCAACCCCTTGGTTACCTCGCACTACAACTACTTTTTCAATTTGTGCAAAGGGAATTCTTTTTAGTACTTCTTCTAAACCGCCAGATTTGGCTGAAACTCGTATACCATCAACCAACACATTCCCAGCACCACCAGCTAAACCTCGCACATCTTTGCCAAGATCAACACGAAACCCTGGGATGTTTTGCACTACATCCAATGCATGTTGAGGCGCAAAATCAACAAAAAAAACGGCTGGAAAATCTTGCTCTTGCGCTGCGACAGAAAAGCTAGGCACCAATAATGAACTTAATAAAAGATAACTGACAACATTTAACTTTCGAGACATGAAATAACTCACCACCGAAAAAATCAAAATGTTATAACATAACACTAGCTATAGGTAAAACGGATTGAGATAAGTCAGCTGAATTTTATGTGTTTTTCCGTAAATTGAAGATAAATATCAATATCAACTGATGACAAAGGAAGGCATGACGCTTGGTTGGAAAAATTAGATTGTGCGATCAAAATTTGGTGTTGAACATGCTCAAGACAGTGAGTATTGCGCTAGCAGCGCGCAATGTTATGGCTTAAGAGCTGCTTATCAACCGATAAAGCAATGAAGTGAAATATCAAAAACCTAAGGGTTCACTTATGCAAAGGAATAATTAAGTATAATACCGCTGAACTTTTGAAGGCAGCATAAGTACAGCTTTAGCCTCTATTAACAAAGCATTGTAAATCTCAGTACTGAACTTCTAGTCAAATAAACCCTAATTACCACCATATTCACAAAAACCTTACAATATAGTTACATTTTGTTACACCTAAATAAGAATGATTCTTTATTGCATTTTTATCTTTATGTATGATCGCGGAAAATTTTATCTAACCTCTCGTTTTTACTAATAAATAAGCATATGAAACACTCTCTATTTAAAATTAAACCTGTATTCACAGCAGTAGTTGGTGCATTGATCACCGCTACAACTCAAGCTAATGTCGTCACTCCAGACGCAGAACGCCAGTCTATGGAAACCATTACAGTGTTAGGTGAAAAAGCCAATCGCTCGTTAAAAGACACCACTTCCTCTGTTGCTGTGATCACAGAAGAAGAGCTTAACGGTGGACAATTTTTAACCTTTACTGATGCAATTGCCGACATTCCTAATTTAGTTTCTGTGCAAGGTGATGCACCAAATATTCGTGGTGTTGTTGGTAACGGTTCAGCCTCTGGCTTTGATACGTTTGGTAGCGGTGCTAAACCACGTGTTTCGACAATTATTGACGGTGTGGTTGAACCCTTTGTTGCCGAGCTAAGTGGTGATAGTGCTATTTGGGATATCGAACAAATTGAAGTATTTAGAGGTCCACAATCGACAACTAATGGTCGTAATAGTATTGGCGGCCTGATCTTTGTTAAAACTAAAGATCCAAGCTTTGACTGGGAAGGCGCAGCTCGTTTAGGTTATAGAAACCAAGACAGTTTAATTGAAACTTCAGGGGTTATTTCTGGCCCTATCGTAGAGGAAGAATTGGCGTTTCGATTAACCGCACAGCAGGTAAAAGGTGATGTTTTTGGTGACTATATAGAAAAAGAGTATCCGTTTGATCCTAATGAATTAGAATCTCGCCGTATTCGCGCCAAGTTGCTTTGGGAGCCTAAAAACCTAGACGGCTTTTCTGCACTACTTAGCTATAGTCACAACAGGGAACAAGGAAACAATGGTAGAGCCACATTTGATGGTCCAGACCCATTCAAGCTAGAGCGTTCACTTACTCGCCATGTTGATACCGAGTCTGACGTGCTCAGCTTAACATTGAACTATGATATTAGTGACACTTTATCACTTAGCTCGACGGTAGCTGACATGAGTTTTTCGTGGAATATGCTTCAATATCCAATGAGTTGGCATGTCGTGATGGACGAAGATAGCCTGACCACCGACACTAAGCTGAACTATACCCCAAAAGACAGCAATTTCTCAGGTTTTATTGGTGTATATTACTTTGAACGTGAACAAGAGTTTTCTAACAAACCAATATACTCAGGTACTGAAGATAGTAGCTCAAGAGCTATTTATGGTGAAGCAAGTTTTGATGTTAACGACAAGCTGAACATCGTTGTTGGCGGTCGTTATGAAAACGAGCGTCAAGACCGTCCATTTTCTATGCCAGCTTACAACATTGAGTATGAATTAAATACCGATAAAAATATATTTTTACCAAAGATAGCAGTAACTTACGACATTACTAAACATACAACCTTAGGTTTAAGTGCTCGAAAGGGTTATAACGCTGGTGGTGGCTCATTTAATTTTGGTTTAGGCGAACACTACTATTTTGATCAGGAAAAAGTAACGACCTATGAGCTAAGCAGCCGCAGTGAGTTTTTTGGTGGTGACACTCAATTTAGTGCCAACATCTTTTTTAATGATTACGATGGTTATCAAGATGGTGGCTTTGGTGACTCAGGCAAAATAGACGACTACCGTATAATCAACGTAAAACAAGCACAAACTTACGGTGCTGAAATGTCTATTTCAACCATGTTAACAGAAGATTTTGAGCTTAACTGGGGTCTCGGTTTACTCAAAACTGAAATTACTGACACTGACAAGTTCAACCCAGGATTCTTAGACAAAGAATTATCAAATGCTCCATCGGTTACATCAAGTATCAGTGCTAAATACTGGTTACTTGAACAAGCTTATGTCAACATTTCAGCATCTTATGTTGGTGAATATTTCACTGACGTTAAAAACACGACTAAATCAGGCGACTATGTATTAACACGCTTAGCGTTTGGTTATGAAGCCGATACTTGGCAGATCAATGCCTTTGTTAATAACCTGTTTGATACCGAAGAATACACACGTTTATTTATGGATAGAACAGACCCAACGGTTATTAGAAATGCAACCATATTACAACCACAAACTATAGGTGCATCAATTACCTATCACTTCTAATTGTGTACTAGCGCCAAGTAAAACTACTTTATTTGGCGCTTTAAAAGCCGAGAATATCCCGTTCAATTCTCTGTTTGTAAAGGAATGTAAAACGCTTCTATCACTATCTTACACTCGTTAACTTTTTTGCCACTGAATCCTTTTCAATCTCTCTTTACACTGCTCTACATCAACCACCAGTGGGACATAGCAATGAATTTAGAGACCCAAGTTAAATCCTGTATCCATAACGCATTAAATATCGATAGTAGTCACTTAACCTTAGAGAGCCCACTACTTGGCAATTACCCAGAATTTGATTCAATGGGCATTATGATGTTGCTTATGGAGTTTGAGCAAACGTTTGCCATCGACAGTAACTTGTTGGAATTATCTGCTGAGACTTTTGCCACTTTAGGGGCTTTGGTATTGGCACTACAAGATGTATGTATCCCAGTAAAACAAAGTGCCTAATGAATGAAAAACTACCTACTCGATAAAATCATCCGTCTTTTTGTTTGGTGCTTGCTGCGTTTTTCCCGCCAAACACGCAGAGCATTTGCCCATTGGCTAGCAACACAAATATTTAATCGTTCTAACAAAACGCGGCTGCGCGCCTGCGACAATATTGCTAAAGCGTTACCTGAGATGGATGAAGAACAGATTAAAGAGTTAGCACTTACTTCATACAAAAACATTGTTTTTGGATTGTTTGAATGCTTCTGGTTACCCGAGTTAGATAAAAAAACAAAAATTGTATGTGATGAACAAACACTTGAGTTATTACATCATAACAACGGTGTCAGCATTGCTACCATGCACATGAGTTGTTATGAACTCGCTCCTTTTGCCGTGCAAAAGTTACTGGGTGCCGTCACCACCTTATCTAAAATTCCACCTTTTGTGCGTTCAGCTAAACATTGTTATCAACAGGCTAATATTACCGTTATCGATAAAAATCAGCCTCACGCCTTATTATCTTTAATGACGGCGGCACGAAAAAAACAAGCTATTTGTTTACATGCCGACCATTACGCTAATGAGCTGCCAATTAGCTTTTTCTCCAGAAAAACTTCTGCGCCTTCTGGTGCCGCTATGCTCTCTGCCTACGCAAAAACACCTTTGTTGATCTGTTATTGTACTTTAAAGGAAAACGGTCACTACCAAGTAGTGATAGAAACACTTCGAAGTACACCTGTTGATTACAATAAAGCAGCGATAGCACAGGCAACTCAAGCCTTGTACAGCCGTTTTGAGCAAATCATTCGTCAACACCCAGAACAGTGGTATTGGTCATACAACAGGTGGCGAAAATAACATGAGCAGTGAAAATCAAACAGCCACCTTAGATGGTGTTAAGCGACTACTTCCTTATTTCAAACCGCAAAAGTTATTCATTGCCGTGGGTATTGTCAGCCTATGCATATTTAGTTTGGTTGACGCTGGTATGATTTATTTCATTAAGCCACTTATCGACGACGGTTTAAATCAAGCCAACAGTGATGTGCTGCGCTGGGCAGCACTGTTTATTATTTTGGTGTTTTTAATTCGGGGGATTGCGAGCTTTTGTGCCAGTTATTGCATGGCTTACGCAGGAACACGCATCACTTATGAGTTGAGACAACAGCTATTTGTTAAATACCAATATTTACCCCAACACTTTTTTGACCAACAACAATCAGGGCATTTAATTGCCAAGGTGACTTATGATACCGAGCAAGTTAGCCAAGCCTTGCTCGACGCGTTTGTTGTTTTGATCAGAGAATCCGTCATCGTTTGTGTATTACTTGCTATGATGTTTTATGCCAGTTGGCAACTTAGCTTGATTTTTTTGATTATCGGCCCAGCTATCGCAATGTTGATCAAATATGTTAGCAAACGATTTAGGAAGATAAGTAAAGCCCTGCAAAACGCGATGGGCGATATCACCAAGGCAACAGAACAAGCTATTTCGGGTCATCAAGAAATTGTCCTTAATCAAAGTGAACAACGATTAATTGAGCAATTTGCGCACACTAATAACAAAAACAGACACCAAGCGATGAAGCTAGCCGCAACCTCAGCGCAAAGTAACCCTGTTGTGCAATGGTTGGCATCACTCGCTATTGCGGCTGTGTTGCTATTAGCCAGTGTTGACTCTATTTTATCAACGTTAACAACCGGCACATTTACTTTAGTGCTAATAGCTATTGGCTCTTTACTAAAACCATTAAAAAAACTCACCACCATTAACCCAAAAATTCAGCGCGGTTTAGTAGCGGCCAATAGTATTTTTGAATTGCTTGACCACCCTATTCAAGCCAATACCGGCAAACTGCCATTTCCAGCGCAATTTGAAAGTCTTAATATCCAAAATCTCAATTTTAGCTATGGTATAAATAGCTCGACTGTACTTCATCAGCTAAATGTTCGCTTTGAAGCTGGTAAAACTTACGCTTTGGTTGGTGCATCAGGTAGTGGAAAATCCACCTTAGCGAAATTATTAACAAGGCTTTACGATGCACCAGATCAGCAAATGTATATCAACAATCAGGCAATCGCTGAGTATCAATTGTATAGTTTACGACAGGCCTTTAGCTACGTGTCACAAAACATTGTTTTAATAGACGATACCATCGCCAATAACATCACCTTTGGTTGTCATCAGCCCATCAGTGAGCAAATGTTAAAACAAGTGATTGATGACGCTAACTTAACGTCACTGATAGCGCAACTGCCACAGGGTTTAAACAGCCAAATTGGTGAAAATGGTAAGCAGCTCTCGGGCGGGCAACGCCAACGCATTGCGATTGCACGTGCTATGTTGCGTAATACCCCCATCATTATTTTTGATGAAGCCACCTCCGCGCTCGACAATCACAGTGAAGCGCAAATTCAGCAGGCAATAAAACGTTTGGCCAAAGATAAAACGGTGATCATTATCGCTCATCGACTGAGCACCATTGTTGATGCAGATGAAATTTTAGTGATGGAACAAGGACAAGTTGTTGAACAAGGTGATCATCAAACACTGTTAAAAAATCAAGGCAGTTATCATCAGTTGTTTTATCAGCAGGCAAGTTAGCTCATTGAACTAAAATCACCTGAAGTTAAATTAAGAGAATATCTTTGTTAAACGTTCTTTCAATATTTTAATTTGCTCAGTGTTTGGAATACCAAATCGCAAGGCATCTTGCTCATCAGTTAAGCGCACATAGATACCGTGCTGACAAAGCGTTTGATAGCGTTCTGCAGCATGGTCGCAATAACAGGTAATAAACAAACTGCAGCCTACCTGCTGCTCAAAACCACATGAGGATAACAGCTCACTTAATTGTTGTTGCTGTTGCACAAGTTTGGCTCTTTGCTGTTGTTGCCATTGAGTATCTAATAATGCTTTTTCGGCGATAAAAAGTGCCGGCCCATTCACTTGCCACGGGCCACATTGGGCTTTAATTTGCTGATACCAAGCTTGCTGACAACAAACAAAACCTATACGAATACCCGCTAAACCAAAAAACTTACCAAAAGACCGTAATACAAGCGTGTTCTCAGCTAGGTTGGCAATGATAGACTGGCTAGGTGCAATAACATCAATAAAAGCTTCATCAACAACCAACAAGGCTCCTTGTAACTGACAACGCTGTTGTAGTTCAATTAAAGCGTTTAACTCATATAGCTTGCCTGACGGGTTATTGGGATTAATCACCACAACAACTGAGTTGGCCTTAATGTGCTGCGGTAAGGCATCTTGATAAAAACTAAGCTCAAAGCCAGCTAGTTGCCACGCTTTTTGGTGCTCTTTGTAACCCACTTGCGGTAAATACACGGTTATTTGACTTGCGGGTAAGGTGTTTTTTTCTAACCAAAGTGCAGGTAACAATTCAATCACCGGTTGGCTGCCATTAGACACTAAACAATAATCGCTTTGATAATAGTGTTTTGCCGCGTTAATTAACGCTTGTTGATCGCTTGGTAAATTTTGCCAAATAGAGAGTGGGATCTCAGGAATAGGATAACTAAAGGGCGCAATGCCGGTTGATAAATCAAGCCATTCACTCAAAGGAAAGTCATATTGACTTGCCACCTTAGTTAGCTGACCACCGTGAACCAGAGGTTGGGCGTTTTTTGCTTTTAACATAACATTCTCAATAGTCTTAACTTACTTGAATCAACACCTCAGCGAATAACACTAAGATCAGTAGCAAGGAAACCATATAATTAACGTTACGCAGGCTAGTGGCAATATCTTGTGCATTGACCAACCGACCATCTCCTAAGGTTGGTGATGTGTAGGTTTTGTTACCATACATCGCTTGTCCACCACCGAGCGATATCTTCATCAGTGATGCCCCAGCAGACATCACCCAGCCACCATTGTGACTTTTATAGTGCTTTGCTTGTTGGTAGGCATTAACCAGTATGTTTTTAATCCGACCGCCAGACATTAATGCGTACAAGACCGCGGTCAGCTTTGCAGGGATAAAACCCAATACATCATCAGCACGCGCGGCAAATTTACCAAAATAGCAAAAACGCTGATTTTTATAGCCCCACATTGCATCCAGTGTATTAGCGAGTCGATGCAATACAACTAATGGTGCGCCACCAATCAAATAACATATTAAGGTTGCGGTCACCGCATCATGGCTGTTTTCTAACATCGATTCTACCGTCGCTCGACTGATATCTTGCTCTGATAAACTAGAAGTATCACGACTCACAATATAACCACAATATTGCCTCGCTAAAGGTAAATCATTTGCTTTAAGTGCATGATAAATTTGCATACCGTGTTGCGATAAACTGTTAAGACCAATAGCAAAATAAATGACAGCTACATCTAGAGCTAGCACTAGCCATATGGAATAATTTGCCAGTAGCTGACCCATAACATAAAGCGCTATTGGCACGGGCAACACTATTGCCAGCCAAGCGATGCTACCGAAGATAAATTGCTGCTTGTTACCGCCACAATTAAGCGTTCGCTCAAAGGCATTGGCGATATGGCCAAATCCCTCCAAGGGGTGAAAACGCTTTACTTCGCCTAACCACGCATCAATTAGCACCGCCAAAGTTAACGTAACAAACAACATAGGCATCAACATAAGGAAAATTCCTGTGTTTGCCGATTAAAGTTAAGCGCAGTAACACCGCCATTAACAAAAAGCTCGCTGGCATTTTTATTTGCTTGTTGCCAACGGCTGTCAATACTGGCTAAAAAACAGCGTAACACTTCTCCGTGACTGACCACACCTATAGGTGGCAACACGGCTTTTGATATATTTAAATCGCTACGTAAAGACATTATGTGCTGCGCTAGTGCTTGACGAAAGCGCCTTGCTGCTACCAGAGCACTCTCTCCCTCTGGCGGGGCTGTAGAGCTAAATTGATAAAACACTTCATGGTAACTTTTTTGCTGCTTTAAACTCGCCATCGTCTGCCCTTGCCACACGCCAAAATGACGCTCCATCAAACGAGGATCGGTAATTAAGGGAATAACACGGTTATTGGCATAGACCTTGGCTGTATTTAATGCTCGGGGTAGTGTTGAACTAAGTACGGTTTTAACACCATAGTTTGCAAAGGTTTGCGCTAATTTTTTTGCTTGATTTTGACCTTTGACGGTTAACTGGCTATCAAGATGTCCTTGTAAACGTTGGGTGGTATTCCAATAGGTTTCGCCATGTCTGGCAAGCAGGATAGAAATAGAATCTGACAAAATAGAGCCATTATTTAAGCGCTGGTTTAACTTAACCAGCGCTTGGGTTGCAGTAATTATTATTTGATTTTTATTGCATCAATTTGTTGTTTAATGCGAATGGTTGAAAACGTCCAATGAATCAGTAGTGCAGGTACAACGTAATACAACGGACGCAAGATATAGCTTGGATAATATTTGGCAAAACGTTCCGTGTATTCTTGCCAGTTTGGCTCAACATAATTACCTGAGAACCAGTAATAACTGCCGTTTGAAATAACAAAAGCCACTGAAGTACCGATAAATAAAACCAATAGGGTTTTTAACGCCAATGTTGTGCTCAGCCCAGTAGCAACGCTAACGCTTAATAATCGGCCCGCATAAAACACAGCGCCGTAGCTAAAGGCTAATAAAGGGTATGTATTGGTAATACAGCTACCAAAATCCCCTTTGCTGTAACTAACTGACAAATCAATAACAATACTGGTGATATAAAAGAACCAAAAAGCACTGATCCTAGATAAATAAAGACCAGCGAGGAAAAATACCGCAATGGATGCACTGGGTAAATTGACACTCGACATAAAGTGATTGCCGCGTGTCATTAACATCAACACCAGCAGCAAACTACCAATAGCTAACATAGCTATTTTATTAGAATTATTAGAAAAAATAGGTTTGGTCATAACTGTTCCGCTAATCAAGATTAACGGTAAACAAGCTACACAGTTAAGGCGAGGGTTTACCCAATTGTGATCTGTTGCCTTACTCTGAATAAGCCGCCCACCGCAGTTTAGAGTTCTCATAGGCCGGTCTCCGGGCTTCTGTTCATCGCATTACAACACCTTCCCATATGACAACATACAGTGGTTAATTTGTTGATGCTCGCAGTTACCGTTGCGGGGGCAGCACAGGTATTTCACCTGTTTCACGTTTCACCTCATTGGCTCTTTTTTTAAAGTCAATTAAGGCACCTATGTAGCTGGGCACTTTACCCGAGTATTTAGTATTTTTCAATAGATATGACAACGGCTTACCACCGGCTTGCTTGGTAGTTTAATCTGCGATTTTCTTGACATGAAACTGTTTTAGCGATTAAATCCGTGCCGATTTTGTGTGTTTTAAATAACCACATGGAATCCGGTCGTCGTTGAATAATACCAATTGAAATAAATATTTAATTCAATTGGTATAACGTTAATCCGGAGCTGTACTCGCAACTGTAGCTATTGTTTTATTGCAAACAATAGAAGCCAGATACATGTCACAAAGTCTTATACCAATTCAATTAAATATTTGACCAAATATTTAGTCGAGTCGGTATTACTCATCGAGCGAGAATACTCGACAAGTCAAATAAGCACCACCACTCTTGTGGGGGTGTGCTTCGCCTATTTGTCATAAATTCTCGTCACATTTTAATAATAAAATCGGTTATACCGAATAAGAGATTTTATGCGCATTTTGATTTTATTGGCCATGTTGTTTTGCCAACATGTTATGGCCAATGTAAACGAAAATTACTTATTAGTGCTTAGCTCGCAGCGCAATGCAGAAACTATTGCAGAGGCGGCGCGTTTATTTCAATTAGCACACCCAAGCCAGCAACATTTTACTATTAAAGCAAGAACAGACAGCCAAATTAGTGCCATGTCTGATCAAGCGTTAGCGCAATTGGTTAATAACAGCCAAGGCATTATTGGAATTGGCTTATTTGGTGGTACAGTTGCTCACCTCACGCCCCTATTTCAGCAAAGTAAACAAGATAAAATTATCTTAAACAGTGATCATCGTCTGGTTGCATTAAGCCAAATTAATGGCGTTAAAGTTTTTCGCGATCAACAACATGCTCGTGATATCTCCGCTAATCGCCTAGGGGATAATTTTTTGCAAGCGTTAAGCCGTCTGCAAGAAATTCATCCGCAACAAAGTAAATGGCTAGAAGCAAGATCTTATTGGCAGGCTAAAGGCGCTGAAAATACCGCGCAACTTTTTGCTTGGTCTTTTCACCAACTGAATGAAAACATCAGCTACGACAAAGCTCAACCTACACCGCAGCTTCGCTGGTACACAGCAGATCAACGTCAGCATCAAGTTAGCTTATCTAAGCTACCTGATTTGGATAAAAGCAAACCGATTGTCGCCATCCTTGATCATGCAGGTGGCGATCGCCCTGCCGATGCAAAACTTATCAGAGACATGTGTCAGCAAGTGCAAACATCACATGATATTCAATGTATTTCAGCGTTGGCATTTTGGGGAGAAGCTGGTGTTCTAGCAGCGCAAGAGTTAAAACAGATAAAGCAACAGTTAACGGCAATTGTCATGTTGCAAGACTTTGTTATTGGAGGTGGAGAGGGTCGAGAAAAAGTGACCGAAGCCTTAGACACCCTCAATGTCCCAGTGATTAAAGCGATAAAATTAAGAGACCGTTCAGCCATTGAACGCCAATTATCGTCTGACGGATTAGCACACGATAAAGTTTATTACCAAGTAGCCATGCCTGAACTACAAGGCGCCAGCCAGCCTTTAGTTATCGCCACCGCAGGAGATTCTCACCAAGATCCATTAACCGGTATACAAGTACAAGGCGTTGTTGCAGAGCCGAGCGGCATTACTTCCGTGTTAACCCGAGTTTCTCGCTGGCACAACTTACAACGTAAGGCCAATCGAGATAAAAAAATCGCCATTATTTATTACAATCATCCGCCGGGGCGACATAACATAGGTGCCGATAATTTAGACGTTCCTGCATCACTTTGGCAAATTCTCAATCAGCTACAAAAAGCGGGCTACCACACAGGTCAATTACCCGCCTCACAAGAAGCACTATTGGACTTAATGCAGCAGCAAGGCATTAATTTGCCCAGAGACTCAGCAGCACTCGCAAACATGAGCCAACATATTAAAACCATGACTGGCTCTGAATACCAAACTTGGTTTAACACCCTGCCAGAAACCATTAAACACGAAATGATACATGGCCCTTTTGGCTTATTGCATCAACAAATTATTCAAGCTAATCAAGCTGGTAAACCACATTTAGCAGAAGACGCCCTGCATCATACACTCGAGGAAATGCATCATTTATTAGAAGGCGTTGATCACAAAGGTCGTGCTCGTGCACTCGCACTTTTAGAACAATTAGAACATTGTTATCAGCAAGCGATTTCTGAAAAATCTAACCAAATCGCTTGTATGTCAGAAGCACCTAAAGTGATCACTGCGTTGCAACAAACTGGCATTGAAGGGTTAGGTGGCTGGGGCGAAGCACCAGGCAAAGTAATGACCTATCAAGGTAAGTTGTTATTCCCTGGCATTCAATTTGGCAATATTTATATTGGTCCTCAACCACCTCGTGGCTGGGAAATAAATGAAGAACTGCTACATGCCAATTTAGCGTTTCCACCGCCACATCAATACTTGGCGTTTTATCACTTTTTACAAAACCAATTTAAAGCAGATGCCATAGTACATTTAGGCCGCCACTCAACCTATGAGTTTTTACCTAAACGCTCTGTTGGCCTAGCCCAAGATGATTATTCACGCATTATTGGTGGCGATATTCCCGGCGTATATCCCTACATTGTTGATGGTGTCGGCGAAGGTATTCAAGCTAAGCGCCGTGGTTTAGCGGTGATGGTAGATCATTTAACACCACCACTTTCCAGCACACCACTTTATGACCAATTACTGCAACTTCGCCAGCTTATTGAAAGTTTTGAAGCCAGTCATGCCGCAGATAATGAAGTGGTTGAGCAACGATTAGTAAAACAAATTCGTGACAAGGTTGATCAGCTTGAGCTTAAAGATGAAATCGCCGAGGCCATTTCAGCTGAACTTGCCATCATGGGCATCAGTTTTGAAGAAGTTGACGATGACATGTTGGTACATGAAGTTGGCCATTACCTAACGGACTTACAAGAGCGTTTTATGCCTTTGGGTTTGCATATTTTTGGCAAAGATTGGCAAGATAACGCAATAGAGATGATGCTAAGCTCTATGATGTCGAAAAATCCACAAACAGCGGATCTGACATTAAACAGCGACAATGCCTTAAGTGAAGCATCATTAAAGGCGAGACTGATCGCCTCGCCGCAATCCGAAATGCAAAGTTTGTTAAATGGATTAAGCGGCGGCTACATTTCACCAGGCCCAGGCAATGATCCTATTCGCAGCCCTGCCAGCTTACCCACAGGCCGTAATTTTTATGCCCTAGATAGCTCACTTATCCCTAGCCGCTTAGCCTGGCAACTCGGTCAAGAAATGGCACAGGCTGCTAGGAAAAATAACCAGCAATCAGCGGATAAACGTGAAGCCGTTATTTTATGGGCCTCTGATGTAGTGCGTGATGAAGGGGTGATGATCGCCTTTGGTTTGGACATGTTAGGTCTTGAGCCAGTGTGGAATAGCCGAGGGCTAGTAAAAGGTCTAAAGCATCAATCACTGGATAATCGTGTCCGTCGTGATGTGGTGTTTACCACGTCGGGTTTATTTAGAGATCTATACAGTCAACAAATGGTGTTGGTGGATAAAGCCGTGTTGATGGCACTAGACGCCAGTGCCGATACTATTAAAAAAGAGCACCCTGCTCTTAGCCTAGCATTAACAGAAACCTTAGCACAACTGGGCAAGTATGCTAAAGGTGGCAATGAACCGCTTAGCCAAAACCAAGTGGCAGCTCATTGGGTTAAACAAACGCGCGCTTCAATGCAGGCGGGTTTAAGCGCTAAAGACGCCGGCACAAGCGCTGCTTATCGAGTATTTGGTGATGCACCTGGCAGTTACGGTGCGGGCATTAACCGTTTGGTTGAGCGTTCGGGCGCATGGGAAAAGCGTGAAGAACTTGCCAAGGTCTACATGCGACGTTTAGGTCACAGCTACGGTTTGTCAGGTTATGGTGCGCCAGCTCAAACGGCCTTTAAACAAGCGCTGGCCAATGTAGAAAATACGTATTTTGGCCGCTCAAGTAATTTATATGGCTTAATTGATAACAACGATGCTTTTGATTATTTGGGCGGATTAAGTTTAGCCATTGAATCCATTACAGGCCAAGCACCTAATAACTTTGTTATCGACCATGCTGATCCTAACCAAGTGAAAACTAGACCTCTAGGCTTAGCACTTAGACAAGAATTAAGAGGACGCTTTCTTAACCCTGAATGGCTAAAAGGTCAAATGGCACATGGTTATGCTGGTGCCCGTACCATGGGTAATGAGTTTTTAGAATACCTGTGGGGCTGGCAAGTCACTAACCCAACACTGGTTGGCGACTGGGCATGGGAAGAGGTTAAAGCTATTTACATTGATGATAGATATCAACTCGATTTAGATAGCTTTTTAGCCGAAGGCCATAACGCTCATGTTAAAAGCAATATGTTGGCTTTAATGTTAGTCGCTATACAAAAAGAATTTTGGCAAGCATCAGAGCAAACTATCCAAGATTTGGCACAACAGTTCTCGGCTTTAGTGGCACAACATGGATTACCAGGCAGTGGTCACACCGATCCTGACAATCCGATGCTGCCTTGGCTAGAGCAACATCTTAGTGCACAAGAGTTTCAAGCGATAGCCTCAGCCATCAAGTCGGCTAAAGGTGACATAGAGCAAAGCGAAACTGAAGTACATCGCATTAGCGAGTTAACGGTTGAACAAGACAGCAATTCACTAACTAAAAAGTCAGACACCTCTCAGCCAAATGCAGCTAGTGAGCAAAAATCGCCAAAATCACAAGAGCAACAAGCGGGAGGTGAGCAAACTAGTCAATGGCTTTGGTGGCTTACACTTGGAGTTTTATTGGTGATTGTTGCAGGTTTTTATCGCAGTAAACGTCAATCAGAACAATTAGCTAAGCAGCTCGCAAACAACTAGCCTAGGAGATTTAACAATGGAATATGGCATAGTACAAGGTGCACTGCACCTATTGGTCGGCTTGTTACTTTACCCAGTAATATTTGCTTTGATCATTTCACTTATTGTCACCTTATGGGAGCTGGGCAAAGCAATAGCGGAGCCTACCTTTGCATTAACTAAATTTAATATCGCGAGTTTGCAAGCAGAACAACTCTTTAAACACTACGCGACTAAACGACTAGAGCGCGTAGATTTGCTGGCACGCTCTGGCCCTATTTTGGGTTTAATGGGCACCTTGATCCCATTAGGCCCAGGGCTAACAGCACTAGGCTCTGGCAATATTGAACTCTTGGCGACAGCCTTGACGGTCGCCTTTGACACCACAGTCATCGGCTTACTAGTCGGTTTAGTGGCTTTTATCATAGGTCGAGTGCGCAGACGTTGGTATGAAAATACTTGGCAAAATATGCAACTTGTTCAACAACAAGAAACGGCAGTGATTGACATCACACAGCATCAAAAGCCAAGTAAAGTAGCCAGTCATTAGTAGGAGCGAGATTATGACTAAACCATCGTGGCAATCTTCTACCTTTGCTGAGCAAGAAAGTGACCCGCTAGCAGGTTTTGCCAATATTATGGACGTGATGTTAGTGTTTTCACTGGGCTTAATGTTAGCCCTTGTAGCCCAAAGTCCAGAATTACAGCAGAAACTCAATATTACCGCAGCACATAAAACTTTGGAGGTAAAAGCTGGCAAGGAATTAACCCAGTTGCCAGCACAGCTAGACCAAGCATTAAAAGGACAAACTCAAGGAATGGAGTCGCTGGGGCAAGTGTATAAAGACCCTAAAACGGGTAAGCTGATATTAATTAGTAAAGAGAACTAAGCTTAAATTAGTGTATTAATTGGCGTTGAAAGATAAAGGCGATAACTATCGCCTTTATCTTAATTAAGAAGTTACCAGTTATAGGTAAACTCAACAAAAGCACTGCGTGGTTTGCCCGGAAAATGCCCAGTTCTGTCAATAAAACCAGATTCAGCATATTCTTTGTCAAACAAGTTATCGATTCTAAACATTACTTTGTAGTCATCCACTTCAAAAATAATTGAAGCATCGGCAACAAAGTAAGATTTCACTTTTTGTCCAGACAGGCTTAACTGTTCATCAACATAATTGCCACCTAATGCAAACGCTAAATGTTGTTCAGGCAGTTGATAACGAGTCCAAAAGCCCAATTGATTTTTTGGTGCATTGGCAAAGCGATCACCAACGTTGTTGCGAATACCACTACCGCCAGCGCCTTTAGTAATTTGTGCATCATTGTAGGCATAGGCAGCACTGACTACCCAGTCTGGAGTAATATCAGCAATGACCTCAACTTCGACACCATCACTGGTTACCTCTCCAACAGCAGCTAAGTTATCTTCACCATCACCTTCAGGATCTAAACCCGTTGCTTGCAACAAATTTTGACGTTTAATTTGATAGGTGGATACACGCAATAACATAGTGTCATCAAATAGTTCAGCGTTAAGACCAGCTTCAACAATGGTACCTGTCGTTGGCTCAAATGGCCCACCGACAAGTTCGTTCTGACTGCCAACCCCCTGAGGCTCATAAGAATCAGCCCATTGTGCATAAAAAGAGATGTTGTCAGTAGCTTTGAATATACCACCTAATCGATAACTGACATTATTATCGTCAAATGACACTGTGCCCGAGGTATCGTCAAATTGGTCAAAACGCACACCGGTAACCAAAGTAAACTGCTGCCAAGCAAGTTCATTTAGCACATACGCCCCTGTGCGCTCTTGTTCTGTGTTACGCTTTGGGCGAAACTTTACATCGTACTTGTTCGATTGTGTTTTACCATAGTTAGGCTTGAACAAGCTAAGCGGTAAAATATCAGAATCAAGTGAGCTATTGCTTAAATAACGCTTGATATGATCTTTAGAAAATTTTGCGCCACCTAACAAAGCGTCTTCTTCACCTTGATAATAATCACCACCAAATGCAGTGCGTTGTTCAGCTCCCAATAATTGGCTTTCATAAACAAAATTGATACCAAATGATAATTGCTGCTGTTCACGCAACTGATCTCTAAATTCGCGCCCGACCAAATCAATTTGACCATCGCCATTGCTGTCAATTAAGGCTCTAGGCTCGTGATAATTTTGCTCCTGTTCATTATCGATGTAACGAATGGCTGCATCATAAGAAAGTTGCCCAGTTAAATGGCCAACTAACGATGCCTGCAACACATCAGAGCGCATATTTAAGAAATCACTTGGCTCGTTATGATTCCAGTCAGTTCCGGTTAAAAAGTTGCCATTATCATCTACTGGCACACCACGTAACCGGTTTGCCGCTAGGTCTTGTTGATAATGTGTGTATTGTAAAGTTAACAGAGAATCTTGCAGCTCTAGCGAATATCCAGTATCAACAATTGTTACTTCACTATCACTGTGTACTCTATGGGTATCTTGCTGCTCGTGAAACACCGCCACGCGTGCATTTTGTTTATCGGCAATTTCACCATTTAACTCCAAAGAGCCACCAAAGCGACTATCTGTACCAGCAATAATACGCCCCTGCGCCCTAAATTCACTGCTTGGCTTTTTGGTAACGTAGTTAAATAAACCACCTGGAGCCCCTGGACCATATAACATGCCAGCCGGGCCCTTCAAGAAATCGACACGCTCAACGTTAAACAGTTGTGGTACGTTAAAACCCACGTAAGGGTCACCACGTAGTCCATCAAAGTAAATTTCTTCCTGTCTAAAGCCGCGTGCGGTAACGCCTGCATAGCTAAACTGACTAACACCCGCAATGTTTCGGTATAAGTCTTTAGCGTCACGTGCGCCTTGGTCACGAATTAAACTTTCGTTGATAGAGCTGATCATTTGGGTGGAATTTAACGGGTCTGTAATTAACTTCCCTGTAGCGGAATCACCGTTACGATATAAGTTTACCGCTCTTCCGGTAACGGAAATAACTTCAATGTCTTGTTGTGCTTGTTTATCTTCGCTTAACTCTGAAGAGTTTTGCGCAAAAGTCGGTGTGCTTAATATCGCGGCAATCATTATTGCGGTTTTGGTTAGTTTTATCACGTATGCGTTCCAATGTTGAATATCGACGCGAATGATAATGATTTTCAATTATAGTTCAATAAATAATTTAGATAATGTATTAATCACACAAAAATTAAACTAAAAGTCCTTTAATTGCACACCGAATAAGTATTTATATTGATAATTATTATCATTTACATTGCGTTTAATATAATCATTGCTATAATCGCGCCCAAGAAAACAAGGCGTACCGCCAAATAATAATCGTTTTAATGCTCGCCCTTTAAAACAAATTTAAATATATCAACCAGTTGTAAAAGTTAGACACAATATGAACTCTTTAGTAAAACTTTCCTCTGTGGCTCTAGCCATGCAAGCTGCCTTTATTAATGTAGCTCAAGCCAACACATCACCTGAGCCAGAAGCAATTGAAACTATAGTTGTTACAGCCACAGGTTTTGAACAAAAACTAACGCAAGCACCAGCTAGCATTTCAATTATCACTTCTGACGATATTAAGTCTCGCGCATTTACTTCATTATTAGATGTAGTGAAATATCAAGAAGGTATTGATATTGGTACAAGCCGTGATAAAACAGGCCAAGGTAGCGTTAGCATGCGTGGCTTAACTGGTGAATACACTTTGCTACTTATCAACGGCAAGCGCCAAAATAACCATGGTGATATCTACCCAAATAATTTTGGTGGTAACGCGTTTAACCACTTACCTCCTTTAGAAACCATTGAACGTGTAGAAGTTATTCGTGGTCCAGCATCAACACTTTATGGTGCAGATGCACTAGGTGGTGTTATTAATGTGATCACTAAAAAACACGCTAAAGACTGGGCTGGTACTATTACATTTGGTCGCAGTTTACAGTCAAATGATGACTTTGGTGACGACATCACCACCGACGTAGCAGTTGCCGGCCCTATTATCGAAAACGTTTTAAGTTTGGGTTTACGCGCCAGTATTTATGAACAGCAAGCCTCATCACCAGAATTTTCTCCAGCGGTTGATCCAAACGGTAAAATTCATACTCGTTCATTAGGCTTTGGCAGTGGCGGTCAAACAGTTGATAATCAAAGCCAACACTACGGTTTTACACTTAACTACACACCAGTTGAAGGTCATGAGCTTTCTTTTGATTATGACAACTCTCACCAAGAATATGACAACACGCCAAGATACAATCTCGAAACTGGAAGCATTGTTTATCCACTGGGTACTAAAGACAGCATTGAAGCGCTTTGGCAAGATCGTCGTGGTCAAGTAAACCCTCGTGCAGGTTACGCTGCTGAGCAAGAGTTTGATCGTCAATGGTGGTCATTAGCCTATGATGGTGAATTCAGCTTTGGTGCAGTTTCTGCCTCTTTGGCCTACGTCGATACACAAAACAACGGCCGTACTTTGCCATTAAGTGTTGCAGAACGTCAGCTTTTACAAAAAATGTATGACGGTACTGGTGAATATGCAGATATGAGCGAAGATGAGCGTCGTGATCTAGCTGAAGCAACTTTCTTACCGCGCCCAGATCGCCCATTAGACAGCAGCCAATATACTTTTGATTTACGCTTTGATATTCCTATTGACAACGCAGCAGGAGATCACAACTTTGTGCTTGGTTTACAAGCAATTGACGGCGAGCTAAAAGATGGCGTTTTTGGCCTTGAATCTGGACAAGCAGGTGCGATTCAAGAACAAAAAATGTATTCACTGTTTGCCGAAGACAACTGGATGATTTCAGATAGCTTTACCTTAACGGCAGGTGTACGTTTTGATGATCACGACGTATTTGGTAGCCAAACATCACCTAGACTTTACGCCGTATATAACATCAATGACGAATGGACAGTGAAAGGTGGTGTAAGTACAGGTTATAAAACACCACAAACCACAGACTTATATGACGGTATTACTGGATTTGGTGGACAAGGCACTAGCCCTTTTGCCGGTAACCCTGAACTTGAGCCAGAAACCAGTGTTAACAGCGAAATTGCACTTTACTGGAGCCGTGGCGACCACAACTTCAACATCACCTACTTTGAAACTGATTTTGAAGATAAAATCGCGCGTGGCGACACAATTCAAAGCTGTGAAGTTACAGGCAACGTGCGTCCATGTGTCAACTTAGGTCAGTACGACCAACTGGGTTACACCAGCTATAGCCAAAAAATTAACATCGACGAAGTATCACTGAAAGGTGTTGAAATGGCGGGCCGTTACCAATTTAACGAACAATGGTCTGTTTATGCTAACTACACTTGGACAGACAGCGAACAAAAAAGTGGCCCTTATGAAGGACAACCGCTAACCAATACTGCAGAGCATATGGCTAACCTCAATGTGAGCTGGTCTATCAACCAAGATATCGATGTGTATTTACAAAGTGAAGTGCGTTCAGACAGATATCGCGGTTACGATTCAGTTCACGAGCGTGAATTGTACTTCAAAAATTACTCGTTACTTAATTTAGGTGCACGTTGGACCTTAAGTGACAATGTGATGGTTAACTTGCGTGTAAACAACTTACTAGATAGAGATTTTACATCATACTCAACTAGCTATGACGACCTAAATGGCGATGGCGAGTATGAGTATTTGACTGGCCGTGGTGTTGTCAGTGAAGTTGTTTTTGAAGATGATTACAACGTAAAAGACAAAGCTCGTAACTTTTGGGCTAGTGTTTCAGTTAGTTTTTAATCATGATGACGACACGTAAAGTGTCGTCAATTTATTTTTGGAGTCTAAATGCAGTTGACTTTAGGGTCAGTCAGACAATGGCATTGGATAAGTTCGGCAGCATGTCTTATAGGCATGCTGCTTTTTGCCATTACTGGGATCACATTAAATCACGCCAGTGAAATTAAAGTATCGCCAACAGTAATCCAAGTGGAATCGAACTTGCCCAAGAGCGTTTTGGAAGACTTAACGCTCGTTGCACAGACCGCAGATCAAACCTTGCCCAAATCACTGGTTTTCTGGCTTGCACAAACGCACAGTATACGGCTTTCTCAGCATGCAGTCGCTGAATGGTCGGAAGAAGAGCTGTATGTTGTGCATGCAGGCCCTGGTGTTGATACCTGGCTTTCAGTAGATTTTCTCAATGGTGAGCTAAGTTACGAAAGCACTGATAGAGGTTGGATAGCCTATTTTAATGACTTACACAAAGGTAGAGATACTGGCGTTGTTTGGGGCTGGTTTCTCGATATTTTTGCCCTAGCCTGCGTTGTATTTTGTCTTACTGGATTATTACTACTTTACCGCCAAACCAATCATCGTTGGATGACATGGCCGGTAACTATTTTGGGTGCGATTATTCCAGCAATACTGTTGCTGTTATTCGTGCATTAACAACAAGGAGAACTCAGTGTTAAAGCTTTCTAACCTAATATTAATCATGACTTTTTTATCCTGTGCGTTTATTGCTAAGGCGCAAGATAAGCTTCAGCTGGAGGTAAATATTCCTCGATTACAAGTTGCTGAATATCACAAACCTTATGTCGCCATTTGGTTGGAAGATTCACAACGTAAAGTTACCCAAGTTGCTGTTTGGTATGACGTTGAAATGGAAAATAAAAAAGGCGAAGAGTGGCTAGCCGATTTACGTCAGTGGTGGCGTAAAGGTGGCAGAAAACTAGCGCTACCTGTTGATGGTGTAACTGGTGCTACTAAAGGCCCAGGCAGCCATGTTGTCACCCTAGATTTAAGTAAACTATTAACAAAACAAGCACCGGGACAATACAAGTTAAGAGTGGAAGCTGCCAGAGAAGTAGGTGGTAGAGAATTAATAGAAATACCTGTTGAGTTACCACTAAACCCTAGCAACCTACCGTTAACTGCATCAGGCAAAAGTGAACTTGGCAAAGTTCAACTAACAAAAAATTAAACTAAAAGTTGGAGAATACAAATATGTTATCAAACAAAATCTTAAAGGCTGCAATCGTTGCGGCAACAGCGCTAGCTATTAGTACTTCAGCTAACGCACATCGTGTATGGATAAAACCAAGTAAAACAGTATTATCTGGTGACAGCAATTACGTTACTTTTGATGCTGCTGTATCTAATACTATTTTTGTTCCTGAACATTTCCCTTATCGTACTGATGGCTTAGTAGCCACTGGCCCAGATGGTAACACCATTGACCTGCAAAACGTTTCGACAGGTAAATACCGCTCAACCTTCGATATAGAGTTGACTAAAGACGGCACGTATCGCATTGGCGCGGCTTCTGCTGGCATTCGCGCTTTTTGGCGTGACGAACAAGGTAAGCGCCAAATGTGGCCACCTAGAAGCGGCGCAGCTGAAGGTGAAACCTTTGAAAATGCAGTACCTAAAAATGCAAAAGAGCTACGTGTTACTTATGGCTCACGTCGTGTTGAAACCTTTGTAACGCTTGGCGCGCCAAGTAATAAATCATTAGCGCCGACAAACAAAGGATTGGAGTTAGTTACTGTGACTCATCCAAATGACCTATTCGCTACCGAAACGGCAACATTTAAATTTATCATCGATGGTGAACCTGCTAAAGGCGTAGAAATTGAAGTAGTTAAAGGTTCAATGCGCTATAGAAATTCTTCAGAAACCATCACATTAACCACCAATGCAAAAGGCGAGTTTTCAGTGACTTGGCCACAAGCTGGTATGTATTTCCTTGAAGCTTCGTACAAAGACGATAAAGCAAAAGCACCTGCAACTGAACGTAGCGGCAACTACGCCGCAGTTTTTGAAGTACTACCACTTTAATTTATGAGTGATACATTTCGTATTAGCATCTCATTGGCACTGGGTTTATCTTGGTGCCTATGGGTTGCTTGGTTATGGTGGAAAAAACGCCCATTGATTGCCGTTAATGGTGGTCAACGTATAGTTGTATACGCCAGTCAAACAGGTAACGCGCAAACAAACGCAGCGTTGCATCAAACAAAGTTAGCCAACGCCATTGTATTGCCACTCAACAAACTCAAAACACAACATTTGACATTGGCAGATGAAATACACTTTCATCTGAGTACATATGGCGATGGTGAAGCACCCGATAACGGCAGAGGCTTTTTAAAGTTACTTAATCAGGTCAGCCAAGACATCATTGAAAAAATACAGTTTTCAGTGACCGCATATGGCGATAGCAGATATCCGAAATTTTGTGCCTTTGGCAAAGAAGTTCATCAATCACTGTTAAAAAAAGGAGCGACTTCACTTGCAGATATTCGCCTCGTCGACGCGAATAATGCACAATCAACCGAGAATGACCCGTCAACATTTACCGATGTTGTGATCACAGAGATCACTCATTTAAATCCAAAGAGTCAAAGTCCTGGATTGTATCGCTTAACATTAAAAGCCGAGCAGCTTACTTGGCAAGCAGGCGATTTACTTGATATTTTGCCGCCCGAGGGTCAAGGTTATAGCATTGCCCGTACCTATTCCATCGCCAGCGCTTCTAGTCATTTGCTAGACGAGTCACTGGTGACTTTATTGGTACGCTTACACATAACGGCCAACGGAGAATTTGGTTTAAGCTCTGGCTTTTTAACCCAACAATGCCAAGTTGGCACTAGTATCAAAGTCAAAGTGCGCCCCAACCCATCGTGTCAGCTCACCACAGAAAAGCACCCGCTGTTATTAATTGGTGCAGGCAGTGGCTTGGCAGGTCTACTAGGGCATATCGAACAACGTGCATTACTCAATAATTGTGGCCCTATTTGGCTGGTTTATGGCGAGCGCGAACCCGGGCATGATGAACACTTATCTACCCAACTCAACAAATGGGTTCAAAGCCAAGTAATACAGCACTTTGATAAAGCATTTTCACGCCAAGAAACTCAGGCAAAGTATGTTCAACAAGTCCTATTAGCAAACGCATCAATGGTGAAATCTTTTATTGGTGAGCAAGGGGATATATATGTTTGCGGTAGCCTATCGGGCATGGGAGAAGCGGTAAACACCACCTTAGAACAAATTCTTGGCTCAACGGCTCTAAATACACTAATACAGCAAGGTCGCTACCATAGAGACCTGTATTAAAAATAACAACATGAGATAACTGTACACGTTGAAAATATCAACTTCTCTTTTTAATTGTTAACACTTGTGTAAACGCTTTACTATCTAATTAAGAATAAGTATCATTTTCAAGTTTAAAAATATAGCTTAGCTCTCTGTATAAAAGGAATCCTTAACATATGAACCCTGTAAGCAAAAAATGCATGAAGTTGCTGCAATCTGCCATCGTTTGTACGGCATTATTTTCTGTAACTGCACAGGCTAATGGCCCAATTGGCGATCACGTTAACCACTTAACAGATAATCTTCCAACGTATGAAAAAGAAGTACATTGGTTATTAGAAAAAGTGGACGGTATTGTGGCTCGCTATGAAGAAAAAGGTGCCAAAGCCGCTCATTCAGATGCGATTGTAGAACATTGGGAAGACGTAAAGTTTCATTCTGCCATTGAATCAAATTATGTGTTAATTTATGCCTCAATTTGGCAAGGTCTATTTGGCGTAAAAGAAGCCATTGATAACGGTTTACCGGCAAGCGCGGTAAAAAATGAGCGTGAAAAATTGTCTCAATCACTATGGCAAGCACTAGGCGCTGTAAAAATGGCGGCAACGTTCCAAGACAAAGGCCTGCTTGCGCAAGTACAAACGCGCGAAGGTGCACCTAGCAATTCATTAGAAGCCTTAGATCAGATCAACGTTCAACTTAACCGTGTTGTGGCAAAATACGCAGAAAAACTAAACGATACCTCAGTAAAAATGGTTGCTGAAACCTACTTAAATTTATTTGAAGGTGTTGAAGGCGAACTTATTGCGTTAGATGCAAATTTAGTAGAAGATTTGGAAAAAGACTTCAACGTCACCTTACCTAAAGCCATTAAAGCAAACGCTAGTGTTGGCCAAGTGCGCGAAATTATTGCTGCGATGACCAGCAAAATTAACAAAGCGAGTGCACTACTGAAAGAAAAAGCGAACAATAAAAAGGATGTATTTTAATAATGCAACGTAGAACCTTTATACAAGCCCTATCACTGGCAGGATTAGCCGCAGCGTTTCCCAGCATGTCACTTAGTGCTTTTGCCAGTGCGCGTCAAAACGTATCGGTTAACGATCTACCTAAGCTAGAGGGTGAGTTAACCCTCTATTTAGGGCGTGGCGAAGGTGGTTTGTATGAAGATGTTCTTAATGCCATTAAAAAACGAAATCCTAACTTTAAGCTAAACATACGCCGTGGACCTACCGCGGCGCTTGCTAATACTATCCTCGCTGAAGCAAAGGCAGGGATCACACGTGCCGATTTATTTTGGGCGGTTGATTCAGGCGCAATAGCGCAGGTGGCTAATGCAGGTTTAGCGAATGCTTTACCACAAGATATTAAAGAACAGTTTAAGCCACAGTTTCAATTTAACAACTGGGCACCGGTAAGCGGCCGAATTCGTACCATGCCGTATAACCCCAAAAAAGTAGGAAATAAGCCATTACCGACAAGCATTATGGATTTGCCAAACAGCGACTTTAGAATCGCTTGGGCGCCATCGTACGCTTCCTTTCAATCCTTTGTTACTGCCATGCGCCTTACAGAAGGTGATGCTGCCACCACCCAGTGGCTAAAAGCAATGAAACGCAAAGCCAGAAAATATGCTGGTGAATTAGGTGTTGTGATGGCCGTTGAACGAGGTGAAGCAGATATTGGTTTAGCGAACCATTATTACACCTTAAGGTTAAAATCTGGCAAACCAGATGCTAATTTAAAACTTGCCTTTACTAACAATGACGCTGGCTGTTTAGTGAATGCCTCAGGGGTTATTGCCTTAAAAGAAAGCAAAACCGCTATCGACTTTATCCGTTATTTACTGAGTAGTGAAGTACAAAGTTATTTATCAAGCGAAGCCTATGAAATTCCGCTCGCGGGTATAAATCCACCGCCTAAAGGCATTCCAAGCTTAGATGAAATTTCGCCCCCAAAAATTGATTTAACCCAATTAGCCGATTTAAGACCAACCCTTAATTTAATGAGAAAAGCTGGCGTATTATGAAGCCTTGGCCAACCTCTTATATAATCGCCCTTATCGTGGCGATTTTTTCGTTATTACCTGTTGCCGTTTTGGTGTCACTTGCTGCTGATGGCAGTGAGTTATTCGACGCTTATAATCTCGAAGTGCTAACCAACACCTTATTATTAATGGGCATTACCGCTTTTGGCGCTATTTTACTCGGTGTGCCATTGGCCATTTTGTTAACCTACGTGCAACTGCCTTGGAAAAAGTTCTGGTTAGTACTATTGGCAGCGCCACTCGCCATGCCTAGTTACTTAGGTGCATTTACCTTTTACGCTGCGTTTGGTTACAGCGGTGAGCTAAACACCTTAACGGGTATAGAAACACCACCGTTTGAAGGCCTGTTTGGTGCCAGTGTGATCATGACACTTTACACCTACCCATTTGTTTTATTAAGTACTCGGGCAGCACTGAGTAGCTTAGATGCCAGCCAAGTTTATGCCGCAAGAACTTTGGGTATGTCACTATTTCCAGCATTATGGCGAGTTGCTCTACCACGTATTGCCAACGGAATCGCCGCAGGTGCTTTACTTGCCTCGCTCTATGCACTGTCTGATTTTGGCACGCCCGCTTTTATGGGCTTAGATACTTTTACTCGAGTGATTTATGTTGAGTACAACGCCTTTGGTTTAAGTCAGGCTGCCATGTTATCGCTACAGTTATTGGTCATTGTGGCCTTAGTGTTGTATTTAGAGTCGCGAGTCAAAGGGAGTCAAGAGCCTCCTGGTCGCCACTTAATGTTTTGGCCTAATCTGAAACAAAGCCTGTTAATGATATTAGCCATGTTACCTGTGGTGTTGTTTGCCATGGTATTACCACTGGCGGTATTTAGTTTATGGCTATGGCGTGATGGCGCAGGCAATTTTGAAATAGACTATGCATGGAACTCCGCTCAAGCGTCACTACTTGCTGCAATCGCTGCCGTCATCGTCGCCCTTCCTCTGGCACATGCTTCCATTAAGGGCAAAGCAGGAAAGTTGATGGAACGTATCGTCTTTGTTGGCTTTGGTATTCCTGGCATTGTCATGGGTACAGCATTAGTTTACCTTGGTTTACAATTGCCGTTTTTATATCAAACCTTAGCCTTGTTAGTCGCCGCCTATGTACTTCGTTTTATTCCTCTGGCGGTAGGCAGTATCCGCACCGCTCATGAAAACTTAGATGGCACTATGGTTAATGCCGCCAGATTATTAGGAGCAAGTCCACAAGAAGCATTTCGCCGCATCACTCTCCCTCTGATCATGCGCGGCGTCGTTGCCGGTGGTGCTTTAGTTTTTTTGGAAGCGATGCGAGAATTACCAGCAACTTTATTACTCGGGCCAACTGGCTATGAAACCTTAGCCACTTATTTATGGCGAGTATATGAAGCGGGTTACTTTGGTTTAGCGGCAATTCCTGGGCTACTGCTTATATTTATTTCCGTCCTTGCGCTGTTACTGATGTTAACTGGCGAGCGTTTTAATGATATCGAATTGAATAAAGGTTCAGAAAAATAATGATCAACCTTGAACACTTAACCATTAATTATGGTGATAACACCGTCGTTAAAAATCTGAACTTTTCTCTTGGGCACGATGAAATCTTAATGTTAGTGGGCCCTACTGGCTGCGGTAAATCAACCATTTTAAAAGCGATTGCTGGCCTAGTACCTATCGCCGATGGAAAAATCACCAATAGCCACTGGGTAGCTGACGCCAAACATCAGGTACCACCTGAAAAGCGTAATTTGGGCATGGTATTTCAAGATTTTGCGCTATTCCCTCATTTAAGCGTGCTTGATAACGTTAGCTTTCGCTTAAAAACAACAAAAAAGGCTGAACATTGGTTAGCCGTATTGGGGTTAAGCGAGTTTAGCCAGGTAAAACCAAGCCAGTTATCGGGCGGACAAAAGCAACGTGTTGCATTGGCTAGAACCTTAGCCCATGAACCTGCCTTGGTGTTACTAGACGAGCCGTTATCTAGCTTAGACGCCGCACTAAAAGATGAGCTTCGCTGGCAAATTCGTGACGCATTAAAAGCCGCTGGTGTGCCGGCGATTTGGGTAACACATGATCAAGAAGAAGCGTTATCAATTGGCGATCAAGTAGGTGTTTTGCGTGCAGGCAATTTAGAGCAGTTAGCCGACCCACAAACCTGCTATAACACGCCAGCTAATGAGTTTGTTGCAGGCTTTTTAGGTGATGCCAACTTTCTCGATGGCCAACTCGACTCCAACAACAACAACAACAACTGCGTTAACACCGTACTTGGCAGCGCAGCTATTCATCCAAATCAACACAGCACCAATCAAGTAAAAGTGCTGCTGCGCCCTGAAGATATTGATTTACAAGCAAACGAGCAAGGCAACGGCAAAGTTATTTGGTCACGATTTGAAGGCAAAAGCAGTTTAGTGTTAGTTGAGCTAAGCGATGGCGAACAAATACGTGTTAGACAAAGCAATAAAGTGACGTTGCATACCAATCAAACCGTACAACTAACCATTAACACACAAGCACCACTTAGCGTTTTTCCTGTTACAGAAAAATAAATAAAAAAGTTTGAACCGACTTTTGACTCGCTTCGTCCTTTAGTCATAAAGGTTTGATTTAGGCAATAAATGGATATTTACGCTGCTAATAATTTGAAAGTTCAATTAATTGTTTTGAGAGCCCAGTCGGGCTCTAAATCAGCGTTTAAAGAGCTATATGAACTTTTTCATCAAGCAACATTTAAATATCTAGTGTCATTAATCAATGAAGCAGATGCTCAAGATGTTAATCAGCGGGTTTGGCTTAAGGTCTATCAACAACTGACTAAATTAGTGAGCCCGTTTGGTTTTAAACGTTGGCTCATGCAAATTGCTCACCGTGAAGCTATCGACTTACTTAGAAGAGAACGTAAATACTCAGTGCTTGAACAAGTCGATGAACAAGTTGACGAGCAAAACAGTGAGCAGCAAGCAACATTAGTGACGACGTTTGAGCTGCCAACCGATTACCAGCATTTACACGCCGCGATAAAATCTCTGCCTTTTACACAAAAAGAAGTATTGCTATTGCACTACTGGCAAGACTTTAGCTGTATCGAAATAGCACACATTTTAAGTTGCTCTGAAGGTACAGTGAAATCCCGGCTGTTTAATGCCCGACAAAAACTGCAACTGATCAACAAGGTTAAAGGAGAATAGCAATGGACAACAACACACCAAACTTGTGGCAAAAGGTAGAACAAGATCAGAAAAAATATAAATGGTTAACCTTGGTTGGTGTCACCATGTGGCTTATCGCCTTGGGCGCATTGGCTTACATTGGTTATTTGTTTTACCTTGAACTTCAAATTCTTACGCGACGGTATGAGGTTGGTTTAGTTCAAATGGTCGACATTTACAATGCGAAAAAAAATATCTATGTCGTGGTACTGGCAATCTCCATTATCATCGCCTGCCTGACCAGTATTGTGTTATTGATGCGCCAGCGCAGTAATGCCTTACACGATATTCAAATACGTTTAGCCTTACTGGAACAACATATTAGTGGCACCAGTAAAGAAAAACTTTAATTACTAATCTTAACGTTTTAACGTTGCGGGAAATTTAATCAATGTTCTCGCAACTCATTTGCTCATACACCTAAATAGGTAAACTGACAAAGCTTTAGCTGTAGTGCACTCGGCTAAGTTGATTTAGTGTGCAGTGTTTGACATGAACGGTAAATAATGTAATTTATTAAATGCTTCGTAGTTATTTTTATTTTTTAATAAAAATAACTTAGTAACATTTAAGGATAGTAAATGGAAATTACATCGCTCACGGACATTGACGTCAAAAATAATTTACTGTTTAGCAAACACATTAACACCAAATTCAAAACACTGAGTACTCAGATGAATCAGTTTGGGGTTAAATAATGCAAATTCCAAACGATAAACCGTCCTCAACTAAAAAGCTGCTGATAATACCTAGTATATTTTGCCTTGGTTTATTAGTCGCTGCGCTACTTTGGCCTAGTGCTAAAGGCAGTACAAATTTCGCCTATACATCACCTATACATGCGCCTATTGTAACAACCGTCGCGGCATTTGGCAGTTTACAACCAAAAACTCGACACACTATTTTGGCGCAGGTGAGCGGAATTGTTGAACATATAAACAAACGTCCAGGGGATAGAATAACAGCTGGCGTAACCATATTATCGCTAGCCAACCCTAAACTTTCACGAGAAGCAGACCAAGTGTTGCTTGATTTACAAACTGAACAAGCAGAATTAGAAAAACTAGCAGCTATTCAGCAAAAGGCGTTTAAAAATCATCAAGCACAAATCACTCTAGCCCAATACGATTTAACTATTGCAAAAAGTAAACTCGATGCACAAAAAAGGTTAAAAGAGCTCAGTGTGGTATCTGCGTTGGATCTACAACAAGCTGATCTCGCTCATCAAAAAGCTAAACTGATACTTGAACAACAACGAACCGCTTTAGCTACATTAGAGGTCACACAAAAAACAGAACGTAAGGCACAGTTATTATCGCTGCAACGTGCCGAAAAGCAGGTGGAGCTGCTGAAAAAAGATCTAGAAAACCTTGATATCAGTGCTGGAATAGATGGCGTGATTGTCAAACTAGATGCTGAATTAGAAGAAGGTATGCACATTTCAGAAGGTCAAGTACTGGGACAAATTGCAGAACCTTCAAGCTTATATGCGTTATTGCGTGTACAAGCAACACAAGCCTCTTTACTCGCGTTGCAACAAAAAGTGGATATCACGTTAAAAGGTCAAAATATCGAAGGAAAAATTTCAAGAATTTCACCCAATGTAGACAATGCTACTATTGAAATAGCAGTAAGTTTTGATAAAACACTACCAAGTAGCGCCATGTCTAATATGGCTGTAACTGCCAATATTCACATAACATCTGCGCAACCGACTTTGTTAATAGATAGACCTGAACATATTAGTTCCCCCGGGGCACATAACGTAGTTGTACAGCAAGGCAACAAACAACCGGTACTGCAGCAGATCAACGTTGGTTGGGTAGGTGACAGCCAAATCGAAATACTGCAAGGGCTATCAGTTAATGATCAAATTTTATTAATAGACCCAGATAAATGGCAGGAATCCAGAAATGAGTGAGCCAATACCGTTAATTCAACTAACTTCGTTATCTAAAACGTTCAACAGCAAAGCAGGCCAGCTATCCGTATTGAGGGATATAGACTTAGCGGTTAACCGTGGTGAAAGTGTAGCCATTGTTGGTAAATCAGGTAGTGGTAAATCAACGTTACTTTCTATTATTGGCTTGTTAGATGATGCAAGCTCTGGCGCATATCACTTATGTGATACAGAAGTTACGACACTTTCACATTATCAAACCAGCATATTACGAAACCAAAACATAGGTTGGGTCTTTCAAAATTTTAATCTAGTTTCATCACTGACAGTACAAAAAAATGTAGAAATGCCTTTACGTTACAATAAAAACATTAGTAAGTCAGACTATCAAAATATGGCTCTAACACAACTCAAATTAGTGGGGTTAGAGGATAAGGCTCAGAGTTATCCCGATCAATTATCAGGAGGTCAACAACAGCGAGTTGCCATTGCAAGGGCCTTAATTAGCAACCCAGATGTTCTGCTATGTGATGAACCAACGGGTAATTTGGACTCTGAAAACTCCGATCAAATCATTAATTTATTATTAAAATTAAACCAAAATGGCACCACCTTACTCATGGTCACTCATGATATGAATCTAGCTCAGCGTTGTCGACGAGTAATAGAAATTAAAGACGGCACGGTGATCTAACAATGTGGCAAGATATTCAATTTGGCTGGCGCTGCTGGCAACATCAGCGACTTCGTTGGCTATTTCTGGTCATTGCTTGGGGCATTTTTAGCGCTTTAGCCGTCATTGTTGTTCAACTTGCTTGGAGTTTAAGTGACGATAGGCCGAAGTGGGCAAACAATACCTCAACACTCTATACGGTAGGCTATAGCCTGCAACAACAGTTGATGACGGCAAAAGGTATTCATTTAGATACTGCTCAGTCAACACCTAGAGTCACTGGCTATAGCAAATACGCTTTGATGTCACAGCAGATTAAAATAAACGGTAGTGAACACAAAGTCAGTGTGCTTTTTTATGACAGTGCTTTTTTTGATTTACTTGGTGTTGATGAGCAATTTGCCTTTGTTGATCAAGGTGGTATTTTTGGCACAAACTACTTGCGCGATAGATTAAATTTAACTTCTGCCAACACAACTATTACTTTAGGTAAATCACAATCACCAATCACTCATTGGTTTCCTAAAGAATTTGATAGTTTGTCTAATAAATTTATCGACCTTTATTTACCTTTAGAGTTTTTCAGTACACTAAACCCTTTTTTCACTGGCGCGAATGCCACTGAAACTCAAGTGATGTTGAACTCGTTGCCCTTTTATTTTGGCTTAATCGCTGTTGATGAGCAATTTAACCCCGATGTAGCCACAGCCACCATGCAAAGTCAGGTTGATGAACTAGGTAATATCCAAGTTAACCTTAATTTGGACACCAATATTAGTTTAGTGGGCGGTGTTGAGTTGTTCCCTCAACAGCGTCAAGAATTAACAAGACAACTTATCATTCTAAGTATTATTTTAATTGCTTTTGCTTTTGTCCTTTTCAGTAATTACTTTTCCGTGATGGCAGCAATGGCATTAACACGCAAACAAGAATTATCATTAAAGTTTGCTTTGGGTGCTCCTAACCAAGTTCAGTTGTTGCATTTATTTCGAGAGAATATTCCAATGCTAAGTTTGGTATTTATCGTTGGCCTTTTAAGCGCCCTTTCAATACAAAATTTTCTACTTAATAGCGACATTTATCAAAAATATTTTGGTGAAAACATCCCCTTTTCCTGGTCCTTGTGGGCGGCGGTACTGATTTCCTGTTTACTTGCCATTACTTTTATAAGTCTGTTACCAATGCTTAACTTATTAGTTAACTCTCATTTCAGCCGCACCAAAGCGGGGTTAAGTAAAAGGCAACAACAACTTAATTATTTGCAATTTGGCACTCAAATACTTCTAACTTTATTCGCCATCAACTTTGCATTGGCGAGCGCCTATCAAGAATGGCTTAACCAAAGAACAGACACTGTTGATATGACAGTGCAAGGCCATAAAATTACACGTACAGACAACAGAGCATTTTCAATACCTTCAGCCTGGCTATTGGGACAAAACAAGCAGCTAACTGTTAGTGACAGTCCACTGATAAAGAAGCACTTTCCAGAATTGAAAATACAATTACTAGGCGACACGGAAAGCGACACAATTTTTACTGACAAAATGTCGGTTGCTAATAACTTTTTTTCGCTTCTAAATGCTAAATTTATACACTCAGGTGTGCTTTCACCCGGATCAGTGATTATTAATCAAGCGTTAGCGAAAAATCTAACAAGTAATACTGACCTAAGCCAACTTATCAATAAACAATTCACTGTAGAAAACGATCCTGAACAAATATTTACAATTGCCGGCATTGTGGAAAACTTGCCACACGCTGGCGTAAACTTGTCAGAAGTACCTATGCTTTATACCTCAATGCAGCAGTTGGGCGCATTACACGCTGAGATCTATATTTACACCGCTTCAAGTTGGCCTGATAACAACCTTTTAGCGCAACTCGATTTGACAAACGAATGGGGGAAATTAGAACAATTAGGTGATGTTGAACAACAACTTATCGAATTAAATAAAAGCCGCAGAGGGCTGTTACTAATTACCTTACAGATTGCCTTGTTTATTTTTGTCATGTTAACAATTGGTGTACTTTACCAATTAAAAGCGATGTTAATGGCTGAACAACGGACCTTAGGTTTACAACTTGCTCTAGGGCAGCACAAATCACAACTTATTATTCATAAACTTTTGCACAAGTTGTCACTTTGTTTAATAAGTATTGTCATTTTTATTAGTGCATCTTGGCTGTGCACCTCTTCATTTAAAGAATTGATTGGTTTAGATATTTGGCAGATTCCATCTATATTAACCAGTATAGTTTTAGTGTTATTCAGTGTCGTTTTTGCTTCAACTCTAACCCTGAAAACTAGTACCAAAAAAAATATCCAACAGCTACTCACGGCTGCAGTTTAAGTGAGAACATTCAAAGGAAGGTTTAATCGTGAATACAAAAATTAGAATTTGTTTATCTTTTATCATTTTTGGCTTGCTTTCATCGGTAGCAAACAGTGCAACTATTAAGGAGCTTGATGATGATACTTTTAAAAAAATGTACAATACCATGATGATTGATACATACAAATTGCCCAACAATTCACCGTTTGCAGGTATGGGTGGCGCACCGGATCCGTATGTACTAATTTATTCTACCGCCGAACAAAAATTTGTCAGCGACATTAAAAAATTTGAGCTTTTAGAGCTAAAAACTGCTGATAAAAAACAACTCACAGATCCACCAAAAGTTATTAAAAATCACCCTGTAAATCATCATTACTTTGATTCGTTACCGTTTAAAGAGTTACAGCAGTACCTACCAGATGCGAACATAAACAGTGAATACATTGTCTTCATGTCACTACCGACACACGAAGCGGCTGTTATTACCGAAACTTTATTGAAAAAACTTCGTAAAAAACAAAAGACCTATATCAAGGTACCGCAACTTGTTGAGCACATTCATCAAGTATTAGAAAGAAAAAATTGGCAGGTATACCGCAGAATAAGTGAAAATTAGTAATACTTTGAGTAGAAAAAAGGCTTGCCGAAGCAAGCCTTTGATTTTTAACTGAATTAAAAAGGCATTACGACTTTTCTTTTTCCTTGGTTTTACTTGGAAAATCTAAACCCGTCCAAGCTTTAAAGAAGGCTTTTTGCTCATCGCTTGCTTCTTTCATCGCTTTTACTGTTAGTTTTCCTTTAGGTAATGCACCTAGTTTTATCGTCTTGGTCATTAACTGATCACGTCTGAAGAAGGTAAATTCAACGCTATCTTCTGGTTTAAAGTTTTTAAGGCGAGTATCTAAACTTTTGTCAGCCATACGTAAACCGTCAACCGCAACGATTATGTCGTCAGTAGTAAAACCGGCTTGCCACGCAGGGCTGTTTTTCTCAACTGAACTAATTTTTAAACCGTTATCATGTGATCTAGCGCTGATACCTGTCCAAGTTTTCTTTTCGTCTTTTTTGCCATAGCTAATTTCTAAGCCAGCTTTAGCAAGCAATTTATCAAAGTCAGGTTTTGCGTGACCGTCGATATTTTTAGCCCACCATGCTTGATAATCATCGCCAGTGACCTTCTTCAAAACATCTAACATGTCTTTATCATTGAAAGTTTTTGGAATACGGTACTCGTTATAAAGCACATTGTGTACATCACGATAGCTTTTCTTTAAGTTGGTATTTTCTAGAATGTGAAAATCAAGTAACCACGAGGCCAAAAAGCCTTCAGAATAAATGTTTACGCTGTGGTTTCTCGAGTAGTCGCCACCTTCACTGATCCACTTATCAAAACTTGCTTCAGCAACTGACTGAGCATCACGGCCAGGTTTACGCAAATAGCCATTAATACGTTTAGACAGATCCTTAAACAGTTCTTTTTCAGTAACTAAGTTACCACGCATCAATAATTGATTTTCTAAGTAACTGGTTGAACCCTCTGACAGCCAAAGTAAGTTAGAGTAATTTTCATTTTGATAATCGTAAGGAACTAAACCTTCAGGGCGATACTGTTTAACGTTCCAGGTATGAACAAATTCATGTGCTGCAGTGCTTAAAAAGCCTAAATAATGATCTCTTTCAGCAAAACTATAACGTGAGCGTTGGATGATAGTTGAGTTTAAATGTTCCGTTGCTCCACCTGCACCGCTGGTAGCGTGTACCATAAAAACGTAGCGTTCAAATGGGTAGTCTGACCAAATGGTGTTGCCTTGTGCAACAAGCACTTTAAGATCATCGACCATTTTTTTACTGTCGTAATTACCTTTACCCCAAATGACTAATTCATATTCACGGCCATCAACTGTAAATTCATGAAATTCGTTGATCCCAGTTTCAATCGGCGAGTCGATCAGAATGTCGTAATCTGCAGCAATAAATTGATGTGCATTTTTACCGGCATCTAAACCTGACACGCTGCGCCATGTTTTAGGGGTATTTAATTGAATAATATGTTTATCATCACGTGTTTCTTCGGTGTACATAACCACACCTGATGCATCCAAAAATGCATGGCTGTCGTCAACATGACGTGTACGATAACCCAACTGGTTAGCATATACTTGATAACTTACTTCAACACCTTTCTTGAAATTTCCAGTTAAACGCCAAGTATCTTTATCAATTTTTTGCCATGTTACAGAGTCATCACCGACAGAAAATTCACGTATGCCATTGGCAAGGTTTAATATTTCATATCGTCCTGTACGCCAAGTTGGCAATTTAAGGTCAATAGATTTTTTTGCTGACTTAGGCAATGCCATAGTGACATTGGCATAATGATGTTCAGCTTGACTAAGATCGATATCGACTTTAACGTCTGCAAAAGCATTTAAAGAAAACAAAGCCGCAGATGCAAAGGTTAAACATGAAGTAATTTGAGTAGTTTTGCGCATAAAAACTGGGTCATTTTATTATGTTGAATTATGGAGCAAACAGTTTACCGAAACGCGGACTAAAATCTACGATTGAGTCAGATTATTCGACAACAGGAAGGAATAGCGCGACTAAATGTTGTTAACTCTGGACAAAATTACCACTAAAGACAGCTAGATTTGCACAACAAATTTTTAAGTCCTTTGCTTATTTGCTGTGCAATAGCCTCTATTTACCTACTAGCGGCGCTACGGTTTTGGCTAAAACGCAATACATTGCCCCTTCATCGGAATCTCACTGACAATGCCCTTTTCCTGCCAAAGAGTGTGTGATAGCACATCAAGAGCACCAGCTTCACCATGCACAAGCACCACTTTAGGCTCATTGTTAAAGGCTGATACCCACTCAATTAATTCTCTCTGACCAGCGTGAGCAGAAAAACCACCGAGTGTTTCAACATTAGCCTTAACTGCAGTATCTTCGCCAAACAATTTTACCTGCTTAGCACCATCAACCAACAGCCTGCCTAAAGTTCCATTTGCTTGATAACCTACAAACACCACTGTGTTTTTGCTGTCCCATATACGATGTTTAAAATGGTGTGTTATACGCCCGCCAGTGCACATACCACTACCTGCAATAATAATGGCGCCATTTTTAATGGTATTAATCGCCATAGAATCTTCCGGTGTCACCGTTAAATGCAAGGTTGAAAGAAAGTTTTTTAGTAGCGTTGACTCTCCGCTGCACAAAGATTTAACGCCCTCACAATCAAGTGTGGGTAACCATTGATCATAAATTTTGGTTATTTCAATCGCCATTGGGCTGTCTAAAAAGATTTGCCAGTTATCCAATTCACCTGCTTGTTGAAGTTTCCCCAAATAGAGCAATAGTTCTTGTGTTCGGCCGACAGCAAAAGCAGGGATCATCACATTGCCACCTCGTTGAAACGCTGTTGCTAAAATCTCTTTAAATTGTGCCAAGGTGTCACCCAGATCTCGATGTTCTCGATCACCATAAGTACCTTCCATCAACACAATATCAGCAGAATTTCGAACGGTTGGATCATTCATCAATAACGTGCCTTTTTTACCTAAATCTCCGGAATAGACTAAGGTTTTTTGTTGGCCCTTTTCTTTAAAGCTTATCTCAACAATAGCTGAGCCCAAAATGTGACCCGCATCAAAAAAAATTAATGAAGCCTCTTGTCCTATGGCCGTTGGCTCCTTATAAGCAACAGGCACCAATAAGGATAATACTTTTAATACATCTGACTTGGAGTACAGCGCTGGAATTTCGGGTTTACCTTTACGTCGGCGTTTACGGTTATCTCGCTCGAGATCATTTTCATATAAACTGAGTGCATCAAATAACATAACTGGCAATAATTGTGCTGTTGCCTGCGTACAATATATTTTCCCTTCAAAACCGTCATGTACCAGCGAAGGCAAACGACCTGAATGATCCAAATGTGCATGTGAAAGAATAACCGCGTCGATAGCATGAGGGTTAAATTCAAATTGTTCTCTTGATGTTTGGTGTTTAGCTCGCATGCCTTGATGTAAACCACAATCAAGCAATACTTGCCCTAACGATGGTGAAGATAAAAGATGGCAAGATCCCGTTACCTCCTGTGCCGCACCATGAAATGCAATAGTCGCCATAATTCCCTCTCATTAGACATGTTACTCAAGTCAGTAGCAATATAAACCGTTATCACATCAGGTTTATTGTTCTGGCGCAACAAACCTGTTCAAAAAGCCGACAAAAGGCACAGCTTAAAAAATTGACCACCCCGTGCGCTGCACTAACATTTCAAGGGCTAAAGTGCCAAGTTTACTATTACCTATGGTATCTAACCCTGGCGACCAAACAGCAATTGATGCTTTACCTGGCGCTATCGCTAAAATCCCGCCGCCAACACCACTTTTACCTGGCAACCCAACTCGATATGCAAATTCACCTGAGCCGTCATAATGTCCACACATTAACATCAAGGAATTAATTCTGCGCGCTCGTTGCGCTGAAACGACTCTATATCCAGCACTTTGATTAACGCCCTCAGACACTAAAAACAAGCCAGATTTGGCTAATTGCTGACAATTCATCGCGATGGAGCACTGATGAAAATACACGCCTAAGATTTTATCAACTGGGTGATGTAAACGACCAAACGACGCCATAAAATGCGCCAATGACGCATTGCGGTGACCACAAGATAATTCAGAAAGTGCAACTTTATCATCAATATGTATGTTTTCATCATTAGCAATGTAGCGCACAAACTGCAACATTTCCGCCAAGCACTCTTTGGGTTCATGTCCCATCATGATGGCATCAACCACAGCTATAGCACCTGCATTGATAAAAGGGTTACGCGGCTTTCCTTGTTCATGTTCAAGTTGCACAATGGAATTAAACGGATCGCCTGACGGCTCTCGACCAACATTTGCCCATACAGCATCTCCCAGTTTGCCAAGCGCTAATGTTAAGCTGAACACTTTAGATATACTCTGAATAGAAAACAGCTGTTCAGCGCACCCTGCGCTATAAACTCTCCCATCGGGTAAAGCGACCGACATGGCAAATTGATTAGCATCGATGATAGAAAGTTCGGGTATATAATCCGCAACTTTACCTCGGTCTATTTCTGCCGCCATGGTTTGGGCAATTTCATCTAAAATTTCTTGCACAACTACCTATTAGTTGAAGGGGATTATCAAAATTTTTAACATATCGGCGGGAATAAAGGCAAAATATTTTGTTATTTAGCAACTAAGCCTTTCACATAACAAATTTCAGGCACAAAAAAACCAGCTAACGCTGGTTTGATGTTTGACACTTGTATATGGTACCGGAAGCCGGACTTGAACCGGCACGCCCGCAAAGGCAACGGATTTTGAATCCGTCGTGTCTACCAATTCCACCACTCCGGCATACACGCGTCATAACTTCTTGAAGAAGTGGAAGGCATTATACGAGAAACGCATCGTTTGGCAATAGCTTTTTCATACCCAAATGATTGATTGGCTGATATTTATCCAAAGCACTAATGATTCCATAATATAAGAAGAAGCAAATAGTGTAATAACTACACTTTATAGGCACGAAGAAACACCTTAACGGCTTTTTCTATATGCTGTTTAATTTGTGCTTCGCTCGGCGAATTACTCGGCACTAAAATCGCTTGAAGGTGTAACCTTGATTTAACCATTTCTATCAACATGTGAGCGGCAAATTGTGCATCGTCGATATCAAGTACACCTTGCTCAGCCAAATACTCAAGATAGTTGCTGATGGGTTTACAACCAGTTAGTGGACCCGCTTGAAATATCAACTGCCCTACTTCGGGAAAACTCGGCACTATGTTTGTGACTAAGCGAAATAAACCAATTAAGGTTTCAGATAAAAAGCCTTTCATAAAACGAAAGCTTACCTGCGATAATGCTTCTTGTGGCGACAATTGATAGTCAATGTCGAGCAGAGTATTCAGTTGTGTGGACACATGCTCGCGCACAACCGCCAACAGTAGCCCTTCTTTATTTCCAAATTCACTATAAATATTGCGGCGAGAGCCACCAGACTCTCTAATGATCATATCCAGCGAAGTGTTGTCATAACCATGCTCTAGAAACAGCGCTTGTGCAGCTGTGAGTATTTTTTGCCCACGTTCTGATAAAGGCTTTTGTTCAACAAGTAGCTCAGGATTCATGACTAAATTTTTTACCACAATTAAAATAAAACATTGACACTGGTACTGCATAGTACCACAATATTTGGTACTGAGTAGTACCAAATGTCAGCTAATAGGTTATATTTGACATAGATGCACTACGCTTAACATGACTTCGATTGACATAGACGGAATTTTTACATGCGTATTTTCACCAGTATCTTGCTTGCAATAATACTAACAGCCTGCTCCAAGGAAACCCCAAAATCAGAGCCTATTGTTCGACCAATTGCCTGGAGCAAAGTTTCCATCTCCTCGTTAGAGCAAGTTAGAACCTTGTCTGGCATTATTGCACCTGTAGAAGCTACTACCTTGAGTTTCGAAGTTAATGGTAAAACTCAGGACGTTTCGGTAAACCTCGGTGATAGCGTAACAAAAGGACAACAGCTAGCTCAGTTGAATCAGCGCACCTTTAAGTTAAGTTTACAGTCTGCACAAGCAACACTTAAGCAAACCCAAGCAAGTTACGCTGAAGCTAAAAATGAATACCAAAGATACAAAACATTAATTGAACAAAAGCTAGTATCACAATCTGGTTTTGATAACGCTAAAGCGGCTTATGAGTCTTCTCAAAGTGCTGTTGATGTTGCTCAAGCACAAGTTGATATCGCTCGAAAAAATCTGCAAGACAGTACCTTATTAGCACCATATGATGGCATTATCACCAAGCGGTTAATCGAGCCTTCTCAGCAGATAGCTGCTGGCCAAGCAGTATTTGAAATTGAAGGTAAACATGGTCTAGAAGTACAAGTAATGGTACCAGAAACCTTAATTCGTGATTTAAGCAAAGAAACTAACTTGTCGATAACTTTCCCTGTGCTGCCGCAACTATCAATGACAGGACATATTACTGAAATTGGTACCCGTGCAGAATCGGCTAATGCATTTCCGTTAACCGTCGTTTTAGATGACGACCATGACGCTTTACGTGCAGGTATGACGGCGGAAGTCAAAGTAACCTTTGAAGGTACAGGGCGAACTGGCTATAGAGGGCCGTCGATTAAAGTGCCAGTATCAGCTATTGGTGCCGACCTAGAACAAAAGTCATACGTATTTGTTTTTGATGAACAGAGCAGCAAAGTTAATAAGCGCTACGTACAAACTGAAAATGTGATCAATAACCAAGTGTTATTATCTAGTGGTTTGTCAGAAGGTGAAATTATTGCAACTGCGGGTGTCGCTTTTTTAAGTGATGGCCAAACGGTAACCTTACTCGATCCGCAAACACAGCGTTTTAATTAAGGGTAAGAACGATGAATATAACTGCTCTTGCCTTTGCGCATAAAAAAACCGTTTTATTGGTGGTCGCACTGTTACTGATTAATGGTGTGTTTGCCTACTTTACTTTGCCGGCACAAGAAGACCCTTCAATTACTATCCGTGAAGCAATAGTTACTACTCAGTTTCCGGGTATGGCGCCAGATAGAGTTGAGCAACTTATCACTAAGAAATTAGAAGAAGAAATTCGAAAAATTCCTGAAGTGAAAGAAATTAAGTCATCGTCATCAACTGGTCTGTCGACAATACACGTCAAAATATATGATCGTTACTTTAATTTGGACGATATATGGCAAGACTTACGCAATAAAGTAAATGCCACCCAACATAGACTGCCTAAAGGCACTAGAACCTCGCACGTAAACGATGAATTTGGCGATGTATCGGTAGTCACACTGGCCTTAACAGCCGATGGTTTTGACATGGAGCAAATGTATGACATAGCCCAACACATTCGCGATACCTTATACAGCGTAGAAGGCACCAAAAAAATTGATATCTTAGGTGCACAAACAGAGCACATTTTTTTAGAAGCATCAAATGCTAAATTATCTCAACTCGGTATATCACCTGGCGCCTTGATCGCAGAATTACAAAATCAAAATATCGTACAATCAGGTGGTGAACTAGATACCGGAGTTCGCAGCTTTATTATTGAACCAACCGGTAATTTTAATAGTTTAGAAGATATCGCCAATACCTATATCACGATTCCTAACACTCAAGATTTTATTGCGTTAAAAGATATTGTATCGATTAAAAAAGGTTACATCGATCCGCCCGAACGATTAGCTTATTTTAACGGTAAACCTGCGATATTTTTTGCAACTGCAATGCTGCCTGGCTACAACATTTTAGAATACGCCCCTAGATTTAAAGACAAAATAGCGAATATTACCTCAACCTTGCCTATTGGCTATGAATTAAGCATTGCTACTTACCAAGCTGAACAAGTAGAAAAAACTGTGCATGGTGTATCAATTAACGTGTTGCAAACCTTAGCCATTGTATTGGTGGTAGTGGTTTTATTTCTGGGCGTTAGAACTGGTTTAATTGTTGGAGCCATTGTGCCATTTGTGATGTTAGCAACACTCACGATTATGCAATTTGCCGATATAAAGCTTGAGAGAATGAGCTTAGCGACATTAATTATTTCACTCGGTTTATTGGTTGATAACGGCATTGTTATCGCGGAAGATTTCAAAAGGCGACTTGAGCAAGGCATAAAACGATATGACGCAATGATCCAAGGATGCCAAGAACTCGCCTTGCCGTTATTAAGCTCGTCAGCCACTACAATATTATTTTTCCTACCATTAATGTTGGCAGAGCATGTCGCAGGTGAATATACCCGTTCTATTTCATTAGTGATTCTTATCACCTTAATGACAAGCTGGGTATTGGCATTAGCCGTTACCCCCATTTTAAGTTATTACTTTATCAAGGTAACCAGCACAACAGACGATGTAAAAGAACAAGCAGAAGCTGCGGGTATTGGTAAATATTATCAAGCTTATGAATCTTTCCTACATTGGGTAATGCGACACAAAGCGTTATTTATGGGCTTGATGTTTGTCATGTTTATTGGAGCGGTTGTTTCAATGAAGTTTGTCGCTAAACAGTTTTTCCCAGACTCAGATCGGACACAAATTTTAGTCAATATTGACTTACCAAACGGTACATCTTCTCGAGAAACTAACCGACAAATGCAAGAAATTTTTGCTTGGTTTAATCAAGACAAGCAGCAGTTTGATTTTATCGAGAGTTACTCCGGTTACGTAGGCTTTAGCGGTCCTCGCTTTGTACTGTCACTGAATCCGGAAGACCCTGTTGAAAATAAAGGCTTTATTGTACTAAATGTTAAACCTGGTACCGATATCAGTGCCAAAGTACTTAAGCTTGATCCTCAAATTGAATCGCGTTTTCCTAACGTTTCAGCTCGCGTTAAAAAAATGTTTTTAGGCCCATCAGACTCTTCAATCTTAAATATCCAAGTAAAAGGGCCAGATAAAGACGTAATCTACAAAAAAGCACAGCAGATCATGGCTTTGTTAAATGAAACACCAAACACCATTAATGTGCGCAACAACTGGGAAAATTTAATCATAAAAATTGCGGTGAAAATAGATCAACACCGAGCCAAACGTGCTGGCCTCACCTCAAGTGACATCGCCGAAGCACTTGATAGTTATTTTACTGGTGCACATATCACTAACTTTCGCGATCAAGACGAAATCATTCCTATCGTATTTCGTGCTGGTGAATATGAACGTAACAATATCGACAGACTGCGCACATTAAATGTATTTTCTCGAAAAACTGGTAAAACCGTGCCTTTATTTCAGGTCGCTGATTTTGAGCCAATTAATCAATTTTCAATGATCCATCATGAAGATATGTTCAGAACTATCACGATTGAAGCACGCAATACACAAATGGCAGCAGAAGATCTGAAAAAAATAGTTGATGATAAACTCGAAGCGCTAAAAGCTGACTTACCAGTTAACCATATCATTGAATATGATGGCGTTATTGAAGACTCAGCGGCTGCACAGAAATCGTTAAGTGCTAATATGCCAGTGGTGTTAGGCTTTATTATTATTCTATTGGTAGCGCAGTTTAATTCATTCAGAAAACCACTGATCATATGTCTAACCATTCCACTTTCTTTTATTGGAGCAGTTATTGGCTTACATCTTATGCAAGCACCGTTTGGCTTTATGGTAACGCTTGGGCTTTATAGCTTGGCCGGCATTATCATCAACAATGCAATCGTGTTAATTGACCGAATTAAAATTGAAGAATCAAGTGGTAAAGATGCTTATCGGGCGATTATTGACGCATGTTTAATGCGCTTAAGACCAATAGCTATGACAACTATTACCACTATGATGGGGTTAATGCCATTGATCATCAGCAAAGATGCTCTTTTCTATGGCATGGCAAACGTTATTGCCTTTGGTTTAGGTATAGGTACGGTATTAACTTTAGGTGTTGTGCCGGTGTTATACGCCGGCTTTTATAAAATTAAGCCGTCAAGCTAATTGCTCATCCAACCATTTCATGCCTTCTTTTTCAGTATCAAAGAAGGCATGGTTAATGTTACATGCGCTATACACACGGCCAAATAACATGCGCGATATCGCTGTAGTTTCACAGTGTTCCAAAATCACCGCTACAGCAGTCGCATTGCCGTGTTGAACAAAGTTTTGGTGGGCTTGAACGACGTCTTCACCCGCAACTGCTTCCCCATGAATTGACAAAAAAATGCCATACTTATCATGGGCAACTTTGGCAACGTTTTCCGCTAGCAGCCGATGGAGTACATCAGTAAATTCGATATTCCATGGACCCGTTGCGTTTACGACAACCTTATTTCCTTGTATTTCCATAGTACAATGACCATGGGGATCATTAATTATTTCCAAAGCACTGACTTCGACATAAACAGGTAGGGCCTATTATAACTAAATTCTAACAGTAATAAATTAACTGTTTTTGAGTTTTATTAGACTTTGCTACACTAGCGCCGATTAAAAACGAATGAGTAGTTAACATTATGGCAACAGACTTTACCCTTTTTCCTCGCGCGGGGTTCTTCAGACGATTAGGTGCATGGGTTTACGACGCGCTGTTAGTGGTCGCTATTTACATGTTTGTTTCACTATTGTGTTCAGCATTTTTTATTGCTTTATACACCAATGGGGTAATTGGTAGTGGGTTGGATATTGCACCCAGTGATTACTTGGCGCAATCGATGGTTTTCAAAATCATCATGAACAGCTTGAGCTTTGTTGCCATTGTGTACTTCTTTGTGTTCTTTTGGTCCAGAAGTGGCCAAACACTAGGGATGAAAGCATGGCGATTACGCATTCAGCATTTAGACGGGCAGTTAATGTCAAAAAAAATGGGACTAAAACGCATGCTGTTTAGCCTACTTGGCCTAGGAAATTTTTGGCTGTTCTTAAACTGGCAGCACAAACTTAGCATACAAGATAAATTAACCGAAACGGAAGTGGTTGTGCTGTCACTTGAAGCTAATAAAGCAAAAATCTAAACGAGAGCATTAAAAAAGCCAGTTTTAACTGGCTTTTCTTTTCATTAAATAAATCGCAATGCTTGTAAAAATAACACTTGGCATCAAAGCGCCAAATGCTGCTGGCAGTTGATACACCAAACTCACAGAGCCTAAAATTTCGTTGGTAATAAAAAACAATATACCTGTTGCTATGCCCATGACAATACGCGCTCCCATAGACACCGAACGCAGCGGTCCAAAAATAAACGACATTGCAACTAATAACATTACAGCCACCGTCAATGGCTGAGCGAGTTTACGCCAAAAGGCCAATTCATAGCGGCTAGGATCTTGTTGGTTTTTTTCTAAGTAATCAAGATATTCAATCAATCCACGAACAGATAAAGATTCAGGTTTAACCGTTACAACACCTAGTTTATCCGGTGTTAAGCTTGATACCCAAACTTGATTATCTGCTGTAACTGTTTCGATTTGATCATTATTAATATAAGTATCAACCACATTAGATAATTGCCACGCATCAATACCATAAGTTGCACTTTCAGCTGATAACCAACTGGCAAGTTTCAAATTCTCATTAAAACGGTATATTTGAATGCCAAGAAGTGAGCCAGTGTCCTGTACCTCTGCAATATGGACAAAGTAATCACCATCTTTGGCCCAAGTGCCACCACGAGAAGAAATTAAATTACCATCAGATATTGCCTGCGCTTTGATTTGCCGAGCAGATGCTTCACCCGCTGGTGCAAGCCACTCACCAATTGCCATACTCAAAATTATTAATACGGCAGCAGATTTCATCACAGATTTAATAATATCTAATCGGGATAACCCCGAGGCTTGCATAACGACTAGTTCAGAATTAGAAGCCAGCATACCAATGCCAATCAAACCGCCAATCAGCGCCGACATAGGAAAAAACAGCTCAACGTCACGCGGTACTGCATAAAGTACAAATAGTGCTGCATGTGATAAATCGTAGCTGCCTTTACCAACAGATTTCATTTGTTCAACAAACTTAATAATTCCACTTAAGCTGACAAATACCGCTAGTGTTAAAAACGTTGTTGAAGCAATGATACGGGCTATGTATAGGTCTAAAATTTTCATCTAAATTAAGCCCCTGACTTCGAGAAACTAGGTAAAATTGATCTGAGCTTTAAGCCAGAGCTGCGACTCTTCATCAATAAAGCAATACCTAATAGTAAGGCAGATAGGTGAACAGGCCATAAACCAACAACCGCCGGTACTTTGCCACTTTCTAAGCCGCTACGCATTGCTGTTAGCAACAACAAGTAACCTAAAAACAGTAAAAGTGCCGGGAACATTTTGGCAAACTTTCCTTGCCTTGGGTTAACCACGCTTAGCGGTACGGCAACTAAAGTTAAAATCAAACAAGCCAACGGAAATGCAATTCGCCAATGAATTTCTGCTTTGTATTCTTGTATCGGTTCAGCAAATAGTGTTGACGTAGGAATAGCACTGAGCTTACGCCTTTTATGCTCTACTTTTTGATCTTGGATCTGAATATAATATTTGCTAAATGCAACTTGCCTAAACTCGTTATTGGTTTCATCTTTTTGATATCGAGTACCATCTTTTAAGATCAATCGCTGTGAACCTTCACTCTCTTCAATAACTTCACCTTGGGCGGCATACACTAAACTAGAATTGATGATACTACGTTGAGATTCATCGTTATTTGGAAGCTGTGCGACAAAGACTTTCTCCAAGGTATTAGTGGATCTGTCTTTATCATGGATAAAGACAACGGCTTTCTTATTTCCAGTCGTTTGAAAACGCCCTGCAACCAGAGCACTTAAACCGGAATCCGCAGCGAGTTTTTCTTTAACTTGGTATTCATACTCCGCAGCCATGGGTGATAAATACAAAGTCAGCGCGCCAGTTAGCACTGCCGTAATTAAGCCCAGTATCAATGTGACACGAACAATGTACCATTCACTCATGCCAGTGGCATGTAAAATGGTCATTTCATTGTCTGCATAGATTCGCCCGTAAGCCAGTAAAATACCGAGGAAAAAACTTAAGGGCAACACCGTGCCTGCCAGCTCTGGCATATAAAGGCCAAGGTAAACCATGATCACTTCACCAGGTGTACCACCTTCAGAAGCGTCATCTAAAACCTTAACAAATTTATTACTAATAAAAATGGTCATCATGACCACAAAAACGGCTAACTGCGTCTTAGCCACTTCTTTTAACAAATATCGAAAAACGATCACAAAGAGATCCTACAAAAACTTAGTTTTTTTCTGACATTAAGACAATTTTTAAGTAAACTTGTCATTTTCATAACTAAAATAATGCAAAAGCCTTTAGGTAAAGCTTCTGTGTATGGCTATAATTATAGCCTTTAGCGCAGCATAAATAACAGTAAGCTTATCTATTAATAGTAGATTTAAGCAAGTTAAACTGAATTTTTTTACCATAAAAGTTCATATTTACCTGAAAACTAGGAGAGCCCATGGAATTTAGCGTAAAAAGTGGCAGCCCAGAAAAACAACGAAGCGCTTGTATCGTTGTTGGTGTATTTGAGCCACGTCGCTTATCGGCAGTTGCCGAACAACTCGATGAAATAAGTGGTGGCTATATCAGCAACTTATTACGTCGCGGTGATTTGGAAGGTAAATCAGGCCAAATGCTTTTGTTGCATCATGTACCTAATATTCTAAGTGAACGTGTATTATTAGTAGGTTGCGGCAAGGAACGTGAACTTGATGAACGTCAGTACCGTCAAATTATCAGTAAAACGATAAATACCTTAAATGAAACAGGTTCTATGGAAGCGGTATGCTTCTTAACTGAATTACATGTTAAAGGGCGTGACAATTACTGGAAAGTAAGACAAGCAGTCGAAGCAACTCAAGATTGCTTATACAGCTTTGACAGCCTAAAAACTCGAAAAGAAGAGCCAAGACGCCCATTACGTAAAATTGTATTTAACGTACCAACCAGAAAAGAATTACCACTGGGTGAACGAGCAGTAGCTCATGGTTTAGCAGTAGCAGAAGGTATCAACACTTGTAAAAACGTGGCCAACATGCCGCCAAACATTTGTAACCCTGCTTACCTTGCTGAACAAGCTGAAATTTTAGCCAATGAATATGAAAAAGTAACAACTGAAATCATTGGTGAAAAAGAAATGGAAGCGCTCGGTATGACCTCTTATTTAGCGGTTGGTCGAGGCTCAGTTAACGAATCAAAAATGAGCATTATCCGATATCAGGGCGCTAGTGACGAAACAAAGCCAGTTGTCTTTGTTGGTAAAGGTTTAACCTTTGATTCTGGTGGTATTTCATTAAAACCAGGCGAAGGCATGGATGAAATGAAATACGACATGGGTGGTGCAGCGGGTGTACTTGGGGCAATGCATTCATTAGCCGAGTTGAATCTACCTATTAACGTTATTGGTGTACTTGCCGGTTGTGAAAATATGCCAAGTGGTAATGCCTACCGTCCTGGTGATGTACTAACTACGATGTCAGGTCAAACAGTAGAAGTTTTAAATACTGATGCTGAAGGTCGCTTAGTATTATGTGATGCCCTAACCTACGTTGAGCGTTTTGAGCCTGATTGTGTTATTGACGTAGCAACCTTAACCGGTGCCTGTGTTATCGCTTTAGGTAAACACGCAACGGGTTTAATGAGTACTCATAACCCTCTTGCTCATGAGCTATTAAACGCTTCTGAGCAAAGTGGCGACAGAGCATGGCGCTTGCCTTTGTGGGATGATTACCAAGAGCAGTTAGAAAGTCCGTTTGCCGACTTTACTAACTTAGGTGGTCGTCCAGCCGGTACAATTACCGCGGCATGTTTCTTATCTCGCTTTACGAAAAAGTACCACTGGGCACATTTAGATATTGCTGGCACAGCATGGCGCAGTGGCGGCAAAGACAAAGGCTCTACAGGACGCCCAGTCAGCATGTTAACCCAGTTTTTATTGAATAAAGCTGGTGTAGAACAAGGTGAATAAGCTCAATGGCTAATACTCAAGTGATGTTTTACCAGCTTGAAGATCAAGCTGGTCATAGTATTGCTCTTGATGAGTTGCATGCTTGTTTCCAAGCAGCATACTTTTATCGACAGAGACAACGAGTATTTATATTGGCAGAATCACAAGAACAAGCTCATCAAATTGATGAGCTTTTATGGTCTTTTGACCCAGAAAGTTTTGTACCACATAACTTAATTGGCGAAGGCCCAAATAACGGTTCGCCTGTTGAAATAAGTTGGCAAGCCCCAACTAACAGGCGTAACGTGTTAATTAATTTAACGAGCACAGTTCCCGACTTTGCTCAGCATTTTGCAAACATTGTTGATTTTGTACCGCATCAAGAACAGTTAAAACAACTGGCTCGCGAACGCTTTAAAGCGTACCGGCAATTAGGTTTTCAAATTGGAAACCAAACGGCGGCTTCCGTTTCAACAAAAACTGACTAAACAATTAAAGTATTATTCTGATGGAAAAAACATTTAACCCAACTGCTATTGAGAAGTCGCTCTACCAATCATGGGAAGAGCAAGGTTATTTTTCACCTACCGGCGAAGGTGACGGCTATTGTATCGCCATTCCACCACCAAATGTCACAGGTAGTTTGCACATGGGTCATGCATTCCAGCAGACTATCATGGACACCTTGATCCGCTATCAACGTATGCAAGGCAAAAACACCTTGTGGCAATCAGGTACTGACCATGCAGGTATTGCTACGCAAATGGTTGTTGAGCGTAAAATTGCTGCCGAAGAAGGTAAAACGCGCCATGATTATGGTCGAGATGCTTTTATCGATAAAATCTGGGAGTGGAAAGCACATTCAGGTGGCACTATCGGTAAACAAATGAAGCGTTTAGGTAACTCTATTGATTGGACACGCGAACGTTTTACCATGGATGATGGTTTAAGCGATGCCGTACAAGAAGTATTTGTTCGATTATACGAAGACGACCTAATTTACCGTGGTAAGCGCCTAGTAAACTGGGATCCAAAATTGCACACTGCAATTTCAGATCTTGAAGTTGAAAACAAAGATAAAAAAGGCCACATGTGGCACTTACGTTATCCACTAGCTAATGGCGCCAAAACTGCAGAAGGCAAAGAATACTTAGTGGTAGCCACTACGCGTCCTGAAACCATGTTAGGTGACACGGGTGTTGCAGTAAACCCTGAAGACCCTCGTTATAAAGATCTTATTGGTCAGCACATTTTATTACCTTTAGTGAATCGTTTAATTCCAATCGTTGGTGACGAACACGCCGATATGGACAAAGGTACAGGTTGTGTAAAAATCACACCTGCACATGACTTTAACGATAATGAAGTGGGTAAGCGTTGTGGTTTAGCCATGATCAACATTTTCGATAAAGATGCTGCCATTCTTAAAACCGCCGAAGTCTACAACACTAAAGGTGAAGAAAGCGACGAATTTGACGCTGCGTTACCAGCCGATTTAGCAGGCTTAGACCGCTTCGTTGCTCGTAAAGCAATTGTTGAACAGTTTGAGCAACTAGGTTTATTAGACGGCATTAAAGATCATGACTTAGTCGCGCCATACGGCGATCGCTCGGGTGTCATTATTGAGCCATTATTAACTGACCAATGGTATGTACGAACTGAGCCACTAGCTAAACCAGCGATTGAAGCAGTAGAAAATGGCGACATTCAATTTGTACCTAAACAATACGAAAATATGTACTTTGCTTGGATGCGTGATATTCAAGATTGGTGTATTTCTCGCCAGCTTTGGTGGGGTCACCGTATTCCTGCTTGGTATGATGAGTCAGGCAAAGTTTATGTTGGTCGATCTGAAGAAGAAGTTCGTACTAAACACGCATTGGCAGACGATGTCGTGTTACGCCAAGATGACGATGTACTAGACACTTGGTTTTCATCTGCGCTTTGGACTTTCTCAACCTTAGGTTGGCCAAACGAAGAAGAATTAATGAAACAATTCCACTCGACTGACGTATTGGTCACAGGTTTTGATATCATTTTCTTCTGGGTTGCTCGCATGATCATGATGACTATGCACTTTATTAAAGATGAAGATGGCAAACCACAAGTACCATTTAAGCAGGTTTACGTTACAGGCCTTATCCGTGACGAAAACGGCGATAAAATGTCAAAATCTAAAGGTAACGTAATCGATCCTTTGGATATGATTGATGGTATCTCATTAGACGACTTGCTAGAAAAACGTACTGGCAATATGATGCAGCCGCAACTGGCAGAAAAAATTGGCAAAGCGACCAAGAAAAACTTCCCTGACGGTATTGAAGCTCACGGTACAGATGCTCTTCGCTTTACTCTATCAGCACTGGCATCAACTGGCCGTGACATTAACTGGGACATGAAGCGCTTAGATGGTTATCGCAACTTCTGCAACAAGTTGTGGAACGCAAGCCGTTACGTATTGATGAATACTGAAGAACACGACTGTGGCAAAGATGGTGGCGCTATAGAGTTATCGTTGGCTGACCGCTGGATTCGCTCAGAGCTGCAAAAAACAGTGAAAGCAGTGCATGAAGCATTTAACACTTTCCGTTTTGATATCGCTTCACAAGCCTTGTATGAGTTTACATGGAACCAATTCTGTGACTGGTACCTTGAGCTGACTAAGCCGGTGTTATTTAAAGGTAGCGAAGCGCAGCAGCGCGGCACCCGTAAAACATTAGTAGAAACGCTAGAAACCTTATTGCGTTTAATGCACCCTATTATGCCATTTATCACTGAAACCATCTGGCAACGTGTTGTACCGTTAACGTCATTTGAAAAGTCTGGTGATAGCATTATGATCCAGAAATTTCCGCAAGTTGATGATGCTTTAGTTGACCAGCAAGCGGCAGATGATTTGGAATGGGTAAAACAATTTATCATTGCTATTCGTAACATCCGTGGCGAAATGGATATAGCACCAAGCAAGCCACTACCTGTGTTTTTGAAAAATGCAACTGAGCTTGATCAACGTCGAGTCAATGAAAACAGCACCTTTGTTAGCGCATTGGCAAAACTAGAATCTATTGACGTATTGGCACAAGGTGAAGAAGGCCCAGCATCAGCTACCGCTGTTATTGGTGAAATGTCAGTGTTAATTCCAATGGCAGGCTTAATTGATAAAGATGCAGAAATTGCACGTTTATCTAAAGCTATTGAGAAATTAGAAAAAGACACACAAAAAGTTCGTGGTAAGTTAAGCAATGAGAATTTTGTTGCAAAAGCACCGGCTGCTGTAATTGAAAAAGAACAAGCAAAACTGGCTGAAGCTGACTCGCAACTTGCTAAATTACAACAACAAAAAGCGCAAATAGAAGCGTTATAGGTCTTAACTAATAATTGCATACAATTGTACATTTGTTGAATTTTTAAAGGTCCTGTTTTTGCAGGACTTTTTTTATGTAATAAAAAGTTCCATGAAAGTTCATTTATTTTCAAGCTATTGGTTAATTTGTGTGTTACTATGAGCGTGCGTTGAGTTTTTGCGTTTCAGGAGAGGGACTAAATAGTCTTTGTTCATCAGGTTATTTGACTATTTAACCTAAACGCACCTGTGTTATGGATACCTTTCTCTGTCTGTACTTTTGGGTAGAGAGCATTTACTCCGTACATGGCTAAAGCAGCATGTATGCTTATATTAGCCACTTTTTGTTAAACCTATATAGAGAGAAATGTTGGTATGTCTGATACAGTTACTGGCAAAGTTAAATTTTTTAATGAATCAAAAGGCTTCGGCTTCATCGAGCAAGAAAGCGGTCCTGACGTGTTTGTACACTTCAGCTCAATCACTGGCGACGGTTTCCGTACGTTAACTGACGGTCAATCAGTATCTTTTACTGTTGAGCAAGGTAAAAAAGGTCCAGAAGCGAAAAACGTTACTGCCCTTTAATTAAAAAATAGAATTTACAAAAACGGTGCTAATTAGCACCGTTTTTTTTGTCTGAAATTTTGAATTGCCTAATACCAATTCGTTATTGCTGTTTACACGCTTCAATTTGCGCAGCAATAATAGCGGCCAAAGCATTGCAGTGATCATCCCTATCATTGAGCGCAGGTATATAGCTGTATGCCTCACCACCCGCTTCAATAAAGATATCCTTATTTTCGTGCACCAGTTCTTCTAATGTTTCCAAACAATCTGCACTAAATGCTGGGCTGATAATAGCCACGTTTTTAACACCTTGTGCAGGCAAACCTTCCAATGTTTCATCCGTGTAAGGCTTAAGCCATTCGGCTTTACCAAAACGTGACTGGAACGTTGTCATAAACTTATCTTCAGCTAAACCTAGTTTCTCAGTCACTAACCGCGTGGTTTTATGACAAAAACAAAAGTACGGGTCACCACTATCTAAAAAATGTTTAGGCATACCATGGTATGACAAGATTAATTTGTCAGGTTCACCGTGAGCCTCAAAATGTTCTTTGATGCTGTTTGCTAATGCTTGGATATAAAGCGGATGATCATGGTAACCGTTGATAAAATGAAGAGAAGGGATCCAACGCCATTTGGCAAGTTCATTGGTCACTTCATCAAAAGCTGAGGCCGTTGTAGGGCCTGCGTATTGTGGATACAAAGGCAGCACAATAAGTTTATCTACCCCTTGCTCCTGCATACGGTTTAGTGCTTTAGGAATGGCCGGTTCACCGTAGCGCATGGCGATATCAATAACCAATTCATCCTGCTCTGATGCATTAAGCTGTTGGGCTATTTTGTCGCGCATATCTTGCGAAATAACCATCAGTGGCGAACCTTTGTCAGTCCATATACTTTCATACAATTTGGCAGACTTTTGGGGCCTAACACGCAAAATAATACCATGTAGAATGATCATCCAAATAAACCTTGGAATTTCAACTACACGAGGGTCAGATAAAAACTGGCGTAAATATTTGCGTAATGCACCTGATGTTGGTTCATCAGGTGTGCCTAAATTAGTTAACAAAACGCCTATTTTACGTTTTTGCTGATGAATAGCTTTATCACGGCCTAAATAACGAGACTTCAACGTTTATTCCTTAAATTGTTTTGATCAGTTAACTACGCTATTAATCACAAGTTGGATCGGATTTTTTTCGTCAACACTGACCTGTGCAAGTTCTCCTTTGAAATCTCCAGGTTTGATACCAGCACTACCTGTGTCAGACACAATAGCAAACACGTTAACTTGTTTTACGTCACTTAGTTTCGCCTGCGGTGTCATTGCGCGACTATCGTTTAACACGATGCGTGTGGGCAAATCACTTGCTTTTAGTTTGACCGCCGCTAATGGCATACGCGATGTTTCTGATTCTATCGCATAAACGAAAACAACTTTGTCGTCACCTTGTGCTAACTTCTCGATGATTTCATCACTTAAACTAACATCAAGGGTTATTTGAGGACCTGATAAAAACTCTTGTTCTGTCTCTTTACCGGTTAAAGCCAAACGATTTTTGGCCTCCGCCAACGCCCCTTTAAGCGCTTCAACATTAACAGATGGTCTATTATCTGTAATCACTTGTTGCCAGTAGTTAATTGCCTGCTGGTACTCATTATTTAAAAACGCATTCATCCCCAACAAAATATTGGTTGAAGGGTCTCTAACATCAATTGAAAGCGCTTTATCAATCAGAGCTTGTACTTCAGGTGTAATTTTTTGATTATTTTTATAAAAACTTGCTTGCGCTTTTGCACCAAACAAGTCTGCCATCTCACCATCAATCTCAATAACTTTATCAAATGCTAACAATGCAGCGTCAAAGTTACCAATACCAACAGACGCTTGTCCAAGAGCGTACCAGGCATCACTATCGTCTGGCTTTTGCTCAACTTGCTGTTTTAACATGGCTATTTGCGCTTTGAGTTGATCTTCAGGGTTTTGGCTTTGATTATTTGGCTGTTGCTGAGGTGTATTGGCAATACGTGAATAAGCGCCATTGTCCACGTACATGTAGGCACTAAAGCCAATCAAAAATACAGACATCATCACCGGCCAAATGATTGGCAACGGCTTGTGCTTAACTACCTGCTCTTTTTCTCGGCTGTTTTCTTCGATATCTTGCAATAAACTTTGATCAAGTTCACTTAATAAATAGTCGTAACTTTCCTGATCTAAACGACCCTGTTGAAAATCGGTTTCGATTTCTTGTTTATGTTCTTTATATAACCGAACATTAGTCGCGTCTCTAAAGGTATTATCGACATTGTTTCGGTATTTATTTTGATTAATAAAATGTGCCCAGACTACAATTAACAACAATAGAATGAAGGCAATAACAATAAAAATTAGCTCTATCATGAAGTTATTTATCTTTTAGTAATTCGTTTAATTTCGCTTGTTGTTCTGCTGTCAACGCAATGTTTTTCTTGTTTTTAGAACGGCGACGGCTAAGCACAACAACTATAGTGATTCCAATAACCAATAGTACGCCAGGCCCAAACCATAAAACGTAGGTCAAGCTCGAAACCTTCGGACGATACAAGACGAAGTCACCATAACGTTTGACCATAAAATCCACGATTTCTATATCAGTTTTGCCCATCTGCAATAACTCGTAAGTTTCTCTTCGCAGATCTTGTGCTATTGGCGCATTCGAATCGGCCAAGTTTTGATTTTGACACTTTGGACAGCGCAATTCTTTAATCAGCGATTGGTAGCGCTTTTGAGTAACCTCATCGTCAAACTGATAAGTATCAGTGGCAATTGCATCACCACTGAATAACCATGAGCCACAAGCGATTGATAAAACAAATAGTAGACGTAGCATTAATTCGCTCCTTGCTCAGCTTCAAGGGTTTCAATGATTGGCAAGAATTTTTCAGTCCACACTTTAGTATCGATAGGGCCAACGTGTTTCATCCGTATCGTGCCGGTTTGATCTAATACAAAAGTTTCTGGAGCCGCAGTTACACCTAAATCAAGACCTAATTTTCCGGTAGGATCAAAAATTGAAAAAACGTAAGGGTTTTCATAATCGATAAGCCATTGTTTGGCGTCTTCACGAATGTCTTTATAGTTCAAACCATACAAGGCAACGCGATTGCTTTTTGCAATATCAACTAAATAAGGGTGCTCATATTTACAATAAACACACCAAGTACCCCATACGTTAAGCAACACAATTTTTCCTTTAAGGTCTTGCTCAGTTAATGTCACTTCTGGTTTTTGAAGTTGCGACAATGAAAATGCTGGCATTTTTTGCCCAACAAGTGCAGAAGGCAACTCTTGTGGATTGAGAGATAAACCACGGTAAAGCACAATTCCCAGGGCTACCACCAACACAAGTGGGATAAAGCGAATCATTTTATTCATATTAATTACCCTGTAACTGCACTAGCATTATTGGCTTTTAGTTGCTCGGTTTGTTTGGCCTTTTTACGACGATAGCGTTTGTCTAACATCGCCAATAGCCCACCAAAACTCATGAAAATAGCGCCTAGCCAAATCCAACGAACAAACGGCTTATAGTGAATTCGAATCGCCCAAGCGCCTTCCGGCAACGGGTCACCCAATGCCACATAAACATCACGGAACAAACCAGGGTCTATGCCAGCTTCAGTCATCCCCATAGTTTGCACTAAATAAGTACGACGCTCTGGTTTTAACAAGGCCACAAATTCACCGTCTTTTTCAACCTGCAATTGACCTTGTTCAGCACTGTAATTAGGCCCTTGTACTGGCTTAATACCATTAAAGGTCACTTTGTAGCCTTCAACTGTGTATGATTCACCTGCATGAAGCTTAACACTGACTTCTTGTTCATAAACTGAGACTAAAGTGACACCAACGATAGTTACCGCAATGCCCATGTGAGCAACAGTCATGCCCCATTGGCTCAAGGTAACTCGAGAAAACTGATAACCATCTTTACCCTGTGCTTGGTTACGTAGATCTTTAATCACCACTAACGATACCCACAGCGCTAACATCATGCCAAAGCTAACCAGCAAGTTAAATTCACCCGCATAAACGAATGGGAACAACAAACCTAAACTGATAGCGGCTATTGATGGTTTGGTAATTTGTTTGCGTAACTCACCTTGTTTTGCTTTTTTCCAGCGAATTAAAGGCCCTATTCCCATGACAATAAACAAAACGCTCATGATGGGAATAAATACCGCATTAAAATATGGAGGCCCCACTGATAACTTACCTAAACCTGCGGCATCGATAAGCAACGGATATAGCGTTCCAAGAAGTACTGTGACGGTAGCAACCACTAAAATAATGTTACAAAGCAATAACGCAGTTTCTCTTGAGTAGAAAGAAAATCGGCTGAAGCTGGCAACATTTGATGCTCTAAATGCAAACAGTGTCAGTGAACCACCTACCGCGATAGCGAGTAACAATAAGATAAATGCACCACGAGTTGGATCTGCGGCAAATGAGTGAACTGAGGTAATAACACCAGAGCGCACAATAAAAGTACCTAACAAACTTAAGCTAAACGCCATGATAGCTAATAACACAGTCCAGTTTCTGAACGTGCCGCGCTTTTCGGTAACTGCCAGAGAGTGCAATAGTGCAGTGCCAACTAACCAAGGCATAAACGACGCATTTTCAACTGGATCCCAGAACCACCATCCGCCCCAGCCAAGCTCATAATATGCCCACCAACTACCTAATGCGATGCCAATAGTTAAACAAATCCAAGCGGCAACAACCCAAGGACGAGCCCAACGTGCCCAAGCAGCATCTAACTTACCTACCATAAGAGCGGCAACAGCAAAAGCAAACGCTACAGCAAAACCAACATATCCCAAATAAAGCATCGGGGGGTGAATGATTAAGCCAACATCTTGCAATAGCGGATTTAAGTCTCGACCTTCAGTCGGCACTATCGGCCACAAACGGTCAAATGGGTTAGAAGTCAGTAAGGTAAACAACATAAAGCCTACGGCCACCATACCTAATACAGACAATACGCGAGCAATAAACGCCTCATCGATACCTTTACTGTATTTGGCAACAGCCATAGTCCAAGCGGTTAGTGAAAACACCCACAATAATAATGAACCTTCATGGCCGCCCCAAACTGCACTTATTTTAAAATAATAAGGTAATAAAGAATTGGAATGACCGGCAATATATTTGACAGAAAAGTCATCGACAACAAAGCTGTAGGCTAAAATGACAAGACTAATACCAGTAAATGCAAACATGCCAAACGTAAGTGGTTTTGCATAACTGATCAGGATAGGTTGACGGGTAAAAATACCAACAAGTGGTACAACGCTTAAACAGATGGCAAAGGCCAGACCTATAATCAAGGCAAAGTGCCCCAACTCAGGGATCATAAATACTTCTCCGACGTTAATCAGCAAAATGAATGGCGATCTAGCTTGCTCTACCTTGAACGCTTCTAGCACCAAGCATAAAAACGCTGCAATTCTATCATTGTTTTTCGTCAAATAGCAGCAAACTTGAGGTAATAGATATAAATTTTGTTTATGTTACCAATTAAACGAATGGTATGATAATTCTACGACTTAGTGTAGGATCTAGATCAAAGCATCTTTGTTTAAATGATGTAAGCTACTCACAACATTTAATCAACCAGTAAGGCCCTTTTCAACTCACATGTCTGATCGTGTTTCACCTCTGCTTCAACTCAAAGATTTAACCTGTATTCGCGAAGACAGAATTCTGTTTGAACAATTAAATTACAGTATTAATGCTGGTGATATTGTGCAAGTTGAAGGACCTAATGGCGCGGGAAAAACCAGTTTGTTAAGAATTCTGGCTGGATTGTCAGCGCCATATGAAGGTGAGGTTAGCTTCCAAGGTCAATCAATCTATCAAGAGTCTGAACTCTATCGACAGCATTTGTTATACCTTGGACACCTTGTTGGCATCAAAGGTGAGCTTACTGCACAAGAAAACCTGATGTTTAATTTAGCCATCAGTGGATTAGATGATCAAACAGCAGAAGACACGCTGGAACAGGTCGATTTATTGGGGTTTGAGGACGCTTTAGCCTCACATTTAAGTGCAGGCCAACACAGAAGAATCGCTTTAGCTAAATTATGGCAGAGTCAAGCAAAGCTATGGATACTCGACGAACCTTTTACCGCAATTGATAAAAAGGGTGTATTAAAACTTGAACAGCTGATGCAATCTCATGCTGATAATGGTGGTGCGGTTATTTTAACGACTCACCAAGATTTACAAATGCCCACAGAACGCTACCAGAAGCTAACGCTTGAATATCGTTTTTTCTGAGGAATTCTTTTGACTAATTCATCTTCATTTACACCAACAACATTATCCTATCGCCGTGCTTTTGCTTTGGTTTTTCGACGTGATTTGACCATTGCACTTCGACATAAAGACGATATATTCAATCCGTTATTATTTTTCATCATTGTGGTCACTTTGTTCCCTTTAGGTATAGGGCCAGAATCCAACATGCTCGCCCGTATTGGTCCAGGCATCATATGGGTTGCCGCATTGCTGGCAACATTATTATCACTCGATAGATTGTTTAAAAACGACTATGCCGATGGCTCATTAGAGCAACTACTGCTGAGCCCTTGCCCTACATTTATTATTGTTTTTGCTAAAATAACCGCGCATTGGGTGATAACAGGGTTACCTTTAATATTGGTTTCGCCACTGCTAGCTTTATTGTTATTTTTGCCTGACAACAGTTACGGCGCCTTGTTATTAACCCTATTGTTAGGAACTCCGGTTCTAAGTTTTATTGGTGCTATAGGTGTAGCGCTAACCGTTGGTATAAAAAAAGGAGGCGTATTACTTAGCTTATTAGTACTACCTCTTTATATTCCTGTACTAATTTTTGCCACGAGTGCGATAGATACTGCTGCAATGAACTTACCCTACAGCGGACAAATTGCTATAATCGCCGCGCTATTTGTTGGCTCAATCACACTTGCCCCTATTGCGGTGAGTGCAGCTTTAAAAGTGAGTACTAATTAACATGTGGAAGTGGTTACATCCTTACGCAAATCCTGAGAAAACTTACCAACTAACCAGTAAGTTAATCCCATGGTTTGGCTATATTGCGTTAATTTTGTTGTCTATCGGAATGACCTGGGCGTTACTTTTTGTTCCACCCGACTACCAGCAAGGAAACAGCTTTCGAATTTTTTATATCCATGTTCCGTCAGCGATTTTATCTCTGAGCGTTTATGTCACTATGGCAACCATCGCTTTTTGTGGCTTAGTATGGCAGTTAAGACTTGCTGAAGCTTCTGTCGCTGCCATTGCCCCTGTGGGTGCTGTTTTAACTGCAGTTGCATTAATCACTGGCGCAGCTTGGGGGAAACCAACTTGGGGTACCTGGTGGGTTTGGGATGCTCGTTTAACCTCTCAACTTATCCAGTTATTTTTATATTTAGGGGTTATCGCACTAAACAATGCGTTTGAAGATAAATCTCAAGGCGGAAAAGCGGCTGGTATATTAGCTATTGTCGGCGTTGTTAACGTACCGATTATTAAATATTCCGTAGAATGGTGGAACACGCTCCATCAAGGTCAAACCGTAACGCAAATGGGTAAACCCGCCATGACCATGGATATGTATGTACCGTTTGTTGTGTGCTTTTTTGGTATGGTCTGTTTGATCGGTTGGTTAATTTGCATTCGTTTTCGCACTGAAATTTTATCGCGAAATGTAACACGTCCTTGGGTTAGAGAACTGGTTAAAACGGTGGGAGCAAAATAGTGCAGTTTAATAATTTCGCTGAATTTATCGCAATGGATGGCCACGGTTTTTTTGTTTGGTTGTCGTACGGCATTACTATCTTGTTGTTTGTGTTAATCACCATTTATTCATTAGTGAATCACAAATCAACCATCAAACAAATTCACAAACGACAACAAAGAGAATTAAAGTTAAAGCAAGCTGCTCAACGTAACGAGCAAGAGTAAAGGGTGAATCATGAATCCACGTCGTAAAAAGCGTTTAACCATAGTTGCTTCAGTATTGGCAGGTGTTGGAGTAATAACTAGCTTAGTTTTATATGCACTAAGCCAAAACATAGATCTTTTTTATACTCCACATGAAATTGTTCATGGTAAGGAAGATACCGGCATCAAACCTGTCATTGGTCAACGACTGCGGGTTGGTGGCTTAGTTGTTGTAGGCAGTGTTAATCGTGATAAAGACAGCTTAAAAGTAAAGTTTGATTTGACCAATAAAGGTGAACAAATCACGGTAAAATATGATGGTATTTTGCCTGACTTATTCCGAGAAGGCCAAGGCATTATCGCCAATGGTACTCTAGTGGCTGACCGAATTTTAGAAGCCTCAGAAGTACTAGCTAAGCATGATGAAAACTATATGCCTAAAGAAGTTGCCGATGCTTTAGGTGAAGGCCATACAGCACCAGAATACTCAAAAGAGCAAAAGAAGAGTTATTAAACGATTTAAATTCGATGTTAAAAAAAGCGCCTAAGGCGCTTTTTTTATGCAATATTTTCATTTGGTAAAATGCGGTCGCCTATTTTATTTAAAATATCAACTTCGCCTCTACATACCGCTACAATTGATTTATTCTTTTTAAAACCATCGGGCAAGATCACTCTACCAGATGCCGTTTTATCAAAATGACCAACATGAAACATCAACTCAATAGAGTTATCACAATAATAGATTACCGTGACCAACTCAGAACTACTACTACTCATCACCAACCTTTATTATTTTTACAACAGGCGATCCCGCCTATATGAGGCATACTACAGTAGTGCTGCTGCACAGTACCGATTGTACAAAATGTGACAACATCTTACTAAAGAGAAATTTGATAAGCCAGTAACTTATTTTTCTGTTAACAATCTAATAACAATTAAAGTGTAAGTATACAAGTGTAGGTTTTTTAAAGATAAAAAAAACCCTGAGCCTAAACCCAGGGCGATCAAATAAGATCTTTTTAACGCACCCTCAACTAGTGAGATGGTATGCCCTTTCGGGCAAATACTTTCCAGAGATATATAACTTTAAGCTTTCTTTCTCATTTTATGGCCTTTCAGCGCATAGAATAGGATAAACAAATAACATGGAAGCATGACTGCGTAAGCGCCTTGTTGTCCAAACGACGTCCCAGTAGACATACCCCAAAATAGTGGACCAAATGCGCCACCAGCAATACCCATAACTAACAATGCAGAACCCGTGCTAGTTAGTTTACCTAAGCCAGAAAGCGCTAGAGGGAAAATTGCAGGCCAACAAATCGCATTAGCCAAACCTAACAATGCAATCAGTACTAACGGATCTGGTAAATTTGCACCACCAAAAGGTACTAAAATTGCACTGGCAATTACAAAAGATTGTGCGTCAGCAATTAATACACCTACAGATAACACGACACCTAAAATAGCTGACGCTGCAAGTGCCTTTGCACCAGAAATAAAACGAGGAATAAAGATGATACCTAATACGTAACCGATAACCATACATACCATAGTGTATGACGTCATCACGGCGTAATTTTCAATGCCAAGAGACAAGGCGTAAGTTCCGATAGTATCACCGGCAATTACCTCAACAGCCACGTATACAAACAGTGCGATAACACCATATCTCAAGTTTGGATGTGACCAAGCTTCTTTAACTTGTCCTTTATCACCTTGCTCATCTTCGTTTTCAAGTTCAGGCAAAGGAGATTTTTTAACGGCCAACGCCAATAAACCAATAAACAATGCCATGCCAAGGTAAGGTAAAACCAAGCCATTCGCCATTTGATCCACTTCTTCTGCGCTAAGTTCTTTGCCTACAGAGCCAGTAAAGTTACTTAAGATCAAGGCAGTAAACACCATAGGAGCGATAACGCCAGCACTCTTGTTTAGAATACCCATAACACTGATACGTGCTGCAGCAGATTCCTCAGGGCCTAAACGAACAACATAAGGGTTAACCGCTGTTTGCAATAACGTTTGTCCTGTTCCCATGACCAGTTGAGCAAATAAGAATAAGGCAAAAAATTGCGTTTTAGCCGCAGGTATGAAAAGTAAACCCGCAACCATCATCGTTGCCATACCAAGCGCCATACCATTTTTATAACCAACTCGACGGATCACCGCAGCAGATGGAATTGCAGTAAAAGTCACGGCAATGTAGAAAGAAAAAAGAATCAAAGACGCTTCAATCGGTGTTAAGTTTAAAATTTGCTTGAGATAAGGCATTAATGAGCCGTTTAACCAAGTAGCAAATCCCAGGATAAAAAAGAGCGTGGCAACAATGGCCATTGGGACCACACTGCTCTGCTTTTTCTCTTTCGACATTGTCATTTCCATAGTTTCCTCAAATACTTGCGTGTTGTTATTATTGTTTAATTGTAATCGTTAATTTGTATATATTGTTTGCCCTGCAATCCAAGTACTTTGTACACTGCGATCTGCATTGAGCACGACAAAATCTGCCGCTTGTCCTACTTTCAGTTCACCACGAACACCTTGCTGATTTATGTAAGTGGCTGGGTAACTACTCGCCATGCGAACAGCTTCATGATAACTAATATTTAAAAAGTCTGCGGCATTATTTACAGCAGTTACCATATCTAAAGCGGCGCCGGCCAATTCTCCAGTTGTTGAATTTAATCGCCCATCTTTTAAATACACAGTGCGGTCAAAAAAGGAGAATTCTGTTTGATCTGTGCCAATAGTAGACATCGCATCAGTAACAAGAAATACCTTGCCAGTAGGCTTAGTTTTAAGGGCTAAATTAGCACTGGCATACGATACATGATGACCGTCAATGATGATCCCGCAGCTAGCACTGTCATTAAGTAATGCACAGCCTGTTACGCCTGGCTCTCTACCTTGAAGGGGCGACATCGCATTATACAAATGGGTAAAGCCATCAGCTCCGGCATCTATCGCTCTTTGAGCAACTTCATAACTAGCATTGGTATGGCCTAAACACACTTTAATGCCCAGTGAGACCATGCGTTCAATATCTGCTTCGCTGACAGTTTCAGGTGCAAGTGTGACTAAAATTTGCCCTAAATCTTTACGTTCTAAAATTTGCCACTCCGCTTCAGAAATAGGTCTAATGTACTCTTCGACATGTGTACCTTTCTTCGCTGTAGAAAGATGTGGGCCTTCAAAGTGAATGCCTAAAATTCCAGGAACGTTTTCTGCAATAGCTTGCGCCATTGCATCTGCAGCTTGTGCCATTACCTCGACTTTATCAGTGATAAGAGTGGGTAACATGCCAGTAGTACCAAACATGGCATGTGCTGCAATCATGGTTTTTAGATTTTCTAATGACGGGGCGTCATTAAACAACACGCCTCCGCCACCATTAACCTGCAAATCAATAAAGCCGGGCACAACAAGCCCAGCTATTTTTTGAACAGCTGTTTTGATATCACCATCAATAGCAACAATTTTCCCGTTTTCCACAGATATTACTTGATGATCAAGTAACTGCTCGCCATCAAATAACTGTTCTATGTGAATACGTGTGGAAGTCATTACAGGGTCCTAGTGACTTTTTTAAGGCCTTTTGGCTCATCAGGGTTAAAACCGCGAGATACCGCAACTTCGGCTACATCTAAGTAGAAACGCTGAAGGACAACCAATGGTGCGATACGAGGATGAACACTGTTATCAATTTGACGAATATGCACCAAGTCGGCGCCACGTTGCGTCACTTCAGTAATTTGCTCTTCGTGAGAGTTAGCGCTTTCATCATTTACTGCAGCGTTAAGAATTGCTAAACCTTGTTCAACAAGAGTAACTGGGCCATGTAAAAATTCAGCAGAACTGAAAGCTTCCGCATGAATTGAGCTAACTTCTTTTAGTTTTAGCGCCATTTCTTTAGTGATTGCATAACCTAAACCACGGCCAAGCACGACCATATTTTTAACACCTTCAATAGATTGAGATGTTAACTGTGGCTCAGAATCAATCATAGCTTGTAATGCAGCAGGTAACGTATCTAGTGCTTCAACTAACTCTTGGTTTTGCGTCCAGTATGCGGTTAGTTGAAGTAACGCTGACAATGTCGCTAAATAGCTCTTTGTTGCTGCTACTGAAATCTCAGCGCCAGCTTTAAGTGGTAACACTTCGTCAACAATATCTTTTAATGGTGAAGTTTCATCATTCACCAAGGCAACAACAAAAGCACCGCCTTTTTTAGCCATTTCAGCTTGCGCTAAAATGTCAGGGCTGCGACCCGATTGTGAAATAACAATCGCTAATGCGCCATCTAATTTAAGTTGTTTACCATAGACACTTGATACTGACGGTGCAGCTGCAAATGTTGGTACACCTGCTTCAATTTCGATTAAGTATTTGCCAAAAACACCAGCGTGATCAGACGAGCCACGGCCAATGATCATCACCATTTTAGGAGAGATTTCACGTAGTTTGGCACCAATCGCTTGCGCTAATTCTTTGTTTGCAGCCAATTGGCCTTCAATAACTGAGGGAGCTTGTTTAGCTTCCTGCTCCATAATCGTTTGAGTCATGTTATAACCTTTATTGAAAAATACGTTAAATTAAAGCAACGCGAGCTGTTGCTTAGCATAGATCACTGAACCGATTTCTGGTGGGCTCAATGGGTCTTGCAATATGTTTTTTACATCATCATCAAGCCAAGGCTTAATGCGTGGTGTTAATCCGCCAATTAATGAGATGCGAGGAGGTTGCTGTTTAAGTAACTGCCTAGCGATACCACTGATATATTCAGCTCCTTCTTTGACAATTTCTTGTGCAACTTGGTCACCTTGCTCAGCCGCATCAAATACCAAATTTGCCATTTTGGCGTAAAAAGCAGCTGGTTTACCAGCAATAACTTCCACCATTTCTAACCCGTCTTTAACTTGCAACAGGCTTAGTAATTTTTCATTGATAGCTGAAGGCGCTTTTAGCCCATCTAATGACATTAATACGTAGTTCGCCGCTTGGAAACCAAACCAAGCACCACTTCCTTTGTCGCCATGAGGGAAACCGTGACCACCTAAAGTATAAGGATGCCCTTTGACATAGGAAAATCCACATGAACCTGTTCCGGTGATCATTACTGCACCATCACTGCCATTGTGAGCACCTAAACAAGCAATAAGCAAATCTGTTGCTAAGAACATTCTGCCAAAAGGGTGTTGCCAGTTTGACATTTGTTCAAACAATACAGGTAAATTAACACCCGCAAGGCCAACACCAGCTGTTAGGTCACCTAGTGAAATAGATAAACCTGAATTGGCTAAAGCGATTTCGGCAGATTCTGTGATCGAATTTACGGCTTGTTCAAAACCGTGTAATGGATTTGCAGGCCCAGAGATACCCTCTCCTAGCACCTTATTGTTTGCATCGACGATAATAGCTTTAGTTTTGCTACCACCACCATCGATACCTAAGAAGTATGAATTGTTGTTGTCACTGCTGTTAGGCATGTGGACCTCATGCTCTTTTCATTTGTACTGCTTAGTCACAGACAAATTTTTCTATGTAATCGTTGATATTTTCATCTTAACCAGAAATGACAGCGTTGTCATTTATTTTTTAACAAAAATTAACACGTTTTATTTATTAATTATGAATATTTATACATCATTTGGATAAAACAGCCGTAATTACAGTCGGTTGAATTGCGCACAATTCAACCATATTTTTTGTTTTTAGCACTATAACACCACAACAGAAACTGAACGGCCTTTTCTTTGTCCATCTTTAGTAACGGCTCTTACCTGAACATTATCTCCAACAGCCGTCGGTTCGTTATAAGTTGTCCAGGGCTTATTGCCATCTTTAAATTCAATGGTTAATCCTGGAAAAGCAATGTTTGCATATAAAACGCCTTGTTCAACCTTGGCACCAACAGTTGGCAATCGATAAGTGACGTTTGCTTTATCTAACTTAGGCAGCTCTTTCTGACCCAGAGCATTGGCAAACAATCGCCACTGTTGATCTCTTTGGTGCTTTAAGTTTTCATTAAAAACACCACTTGTTTGATCATACTTAGCACCAAGATAATTATATGGCACTGCCCAAGTCGCTTTATGCCATGCTCGTTCAGCCAATGCGATCAAACGAGGGAAAATTTTATACTCAGCCATATTGTCAGTGCGAACATTTTCACTCCACAGTTGCCCTTGCAAGCCAAAGTAGGTTTTACTTTCCTTCATTGGTTGATGTGTCGTTTTACCTGAAGCATCTACCTGTAAGGTGTCATCGATAACAAAAGGATTGTCTTGTCTGTCTAACCAAAATTCGGCGTGTATTGGAATATTTTGCGGCATAAATTGGAATACTTTTTCGGTATTAGTGCGCCTCGACGCCCAATAATAGCCATGCTCCTTGGGATCTGCTTCATAGGGAAAATCAAAATAAGTGACATCCGGAATTGACAGTACAACCTGCCAATTTCGATTGACCAATTCGCTTAATGTATGGTGTGCGCCCCAAGGCAAGTGACCCCACGCATTTGCCTGCACAACTGCAGGCATATTATTGGCCTTAGTGTGCTCTAGTCCATCACTCCAAGCAGCAGGTTCAATTCCCATATCAGCTAACATGTTAGCGACTCGTTCAACAAAATAAGCCCCTAGCTGTTTCATGTCTGTAATACCTTTATCGTTATTTTCAATAAAGGCTTTGCAGACTGGAGAGTCCAACCAAGCACCTGCTGTTTCGTCAGCGCCAATATGATAACGAGTTAAAGGTTGGCCAGCATCGTTATGTATTTTTTTGACTTCTGTCATCACCTTTTTCACAAAAGCATAAGATGATTCCTGGCAAGCGTTAATGGTATTGTCATTATAAAACTGAATAGATGAATACTGAGTTTTGTCATTAGGATCATATAACAAATATTCATTGGCTTTGTCTTTTTGCTCAAGTGCAGAGTATTTGTTGTACCTTGCTTCCATGGCTTTGATGGCAGCTCTTGAATGACCTGGCATATCTAAAGAAGGCAGTACTTGAATATGGCGTGCAGTTGCCGCTGTTAAAATTTCTTTATAGTCTTCAACGCTATAGTAGCCATTGTTTTTGCTGCTAGGATCAATACCTGCTCCGAGTTGAGGCATTAAACATTTTTGTTCATTTGGGTCGAAACACCTCTGGGCCCCCACTTCTGTCAATTCGGGTAAGCCTGGAATTTCTAATCGCCAACCTTCATCCTCTCCCATATGCAGATGTAACTTATTCAACTTATAAGCAGACATTTGATCCATCAGCTTAATAATAAAGTTTTTGTCTCTAAAGTTTCGCGCTACATCGACCAGTAAGCCCCTAAATTCGTATAAAGGTTCATCTTCAATTGTCACCATGGGAATAACTGGCTTATTTAGCGTGATCAAACTTGCTAATGTTTGTAACCCATTAAACACCCCTGACGCATCAACACCTGTGATCCTGATGCCAGCTTGTGTTGCCGTTAGTGAATAGCTGCCTATTATTTTATTACTATCAGCTTTCACCGCCAGTTTCACTGTTAAGCCATTATTAGCTTCTTTGATACCTAAGCTTGCCAATCTTTTTAATGCAACATCTACCTGACTACGTTCAACCCCCTGCAATGTGACTTGGATACCACTAGCTAAATTTATATCACTTGATGGCTCGGGAAATATCACTTTCTTTGGTGTTGGAATAATCACCCGACTGACATCGGTAAGCTCTGTACCTAATGCGAGATTACGTTGATAGAACCCATGGCTATCTAGCCAAGGCGTAGAGTCTGCAGGCGTGCGCTGAAAATGATCTCTGTAATTCGTGTAGCTTTGTACAAATGGTAAAAACTCCATTTGTGTTTCAGGATCTATAGCCGGTTTTGTACTTTGTATCACTCTAGGGGCTAAGTTATCTGCCACGATAAACATATTGGGCATGATGTCTGATTCTGCCAAACTCCAAAAAGCAGCACGAAAAGGAATCTCGTACGTAGTGTTTGCTTTAAAACCAGTAAATTTGTTGCTAGGTGTTAACCGATGTAAGTCACCATTGAGATGTTCTAATTGAAATAAATCACTGTCGTTATTATGTAACGGAGCTATTTGGCTGTAATAAATGCTCCAACCTGCGAGAGGTAAATCAATGGGAGTGGTAAAGCGAAACTTAGCCGCAAAACACAAGCCATCAGTTTTTGATTTGTCACATCTATCTGAAGCTTGATTAGATTGGTGAATAAACTGCACTTGTAAGTTATTTGCCAATAAATCAATGTCAGCTTGTGTTAGTTGGCTAAGCGTTTGATGGGGTTTGGCTATACTTTCACTGCTTTTGTGCGCAGGAGGTTTTTCTGCATTACAGCCTGCTAGTAAGAGTACAATTCCTAACGCAGATATAGAACACTCTCGTTTCATTTGCCTACCCTATAAACAATTATTATTGATTAACCATGAACGATACTGACAACGCTGTCAAAAAATTCTTTACATCTCTATGGCTGCTGTATAGTTTACCAATCGTATCTGCACTTAGATATTGGACAGTCATGCGACGACATTCATTTTGATATACAACAAAAAAAGCAAGTTGCAACTGTGTCAAACTCAATCAACATTTAATGGAAAGAGAGTGGTTCATGTCAAAGCCTATTGAAAAAATTGTTATTGTCGGTGGTGGTACGGCAGGCTGGATGAGTGCCGCCAGTTTGGCACGATATTTTGGTGATAAAGCCAATAATATTACGATTATAGAGTCTTCAACACTGGGCACCGTTGGCGTGGGTGAAGCAACAATCCCAAACATTGTTACTTATAATAAAAACTTAGGGATTGATGAGCTTGAATTAATTAAAGCGACACAAGCAAGTTTTAAATTGGGCATTCAGTTTGAAGATTGGCATAAAGAAGGAGAATCTTTTTTTCATCCTTTTTCTGATTATGGCTTGCCAGTGAATCAGGTAGATTTTCACCATTACATTCATCGAGCTAACAGTGAAGGACAACAGTACGCTTTAAAAGACTTTTGCTTTCCAAGCGTTTTAGCCAAACATGGAAATTTTGCACAACCTCATCCTAATCCCCCCTCACCATTAGCTGATTATCAATACGCCTTTCATTTTGATGCAGGGCTATACGCCAAGTTTTTAATGAATTTTGCGACAAAACTGGGCGTGAACCATATTGATGCTTTAATCAATGATGTAACCGTAGACGCTAAATCTGGCGAGATTGAATCAGTAACACTCGAAAATGGCCAAAAGATAAAAGGCGACTTATTTATCGACTGCTCTGGCTTTACCGGTCTTTTGATTGAAAAAGCCTTAAATACTGGTTACGAAGATTGGAGCCACTGGCTGTTATGTGACAGAGCACTAGCTGTACAAACCGAGCTTATGGGAGAACCAACGCCATATACACGTTCAATTGCCAAAGCCAATGGTTGGCAATGGCGCATACCTCTGCAGCATAGAATGGGCAATGGATACATATTTGCTAGCAAATTCCAAACAGAACAAGCAGCAAAACAGGTATTGTTAGAATCAGTAGAAGGTAAAACCTTAAATGAAGTTCGACCGTTTAAGTTTGTTCCAGGGCGTCGCAAAAAAGTGTGGAATAAAAACTGTATTGCCGTCGGCTTATCTTCTGGTTTTTTAGAGCCGTTAGAATCGACTAGCATTTCATTGATTCAATCTATCATCGACAAATTGTTAACCTTTTTCCCTCACTCAGGTTTAAACCAATTCGATATTGATGAGGTAAATCGTTTGCATAACACTGAAGTGGAACATGTACGTGACTTTTTAATACTGCATTACAAGCTGTCTAAACGCGATGATTCAGAATTTTGGCGCTATTGCCAAACAATGGACATACCGGAGTCACTTGAGCATAAAATTGGCGTATATCAAAGCCGAGGGCATTTAATTGAAAGGGAATGTGAATCGTTCGAACAGGCGAGTTGGTTGAGCATGTATAATGGGTTTGGCATTCAACCAAATTCATTTGACCCAAGAGCAAGCCAAATTCCGCTTAATGATTTGATAAATAATCTAAATCAAATGAAGGATTCTATTGATAATGCAGCAAAACAAGCTCTGTCACACCAAGCATTTATCACCAAACACTGTAAAGCAGAAGAAATTGTATTCAAATAAACAAAGCAAAAAAGGCAACAAATGTTGCCTTTAGCTTATAGTTTAGGTGCAGAGCAATACTGCTGAATAAATTGTTTATGACTGGGTTGTTTGTCACAAATATTAGCCAGCCCTTGTGCACCTTGCGCTAAAATACTTTTGAGCTTTTCAGCTTGCCATGTATCGAGCGTAGGGTTGTATCTCGAAGGTTCAACGTGCATACCATGAAAAACCGCATGCCAACTTGTAGACTGAAATAGCTCTTCAGCTTTGATATTTAAGCCTCCTGCGACTTTATAGTAGTCAATTTTATACTGTAAACTTTCTGGAATTTCCATAGTTTGACAAGAACGCCAAAACTCAGAGTCATCTCTAGCTGTAGTACAATAATGCAATACTAAAAAGTCTCTTATTTCTTCATAGTCTTTGCGAATTGCCCTGTTGTATTCGTTTACCAAGGTTTCGTTATGCGTTGAGGCCGGGAACATTCGAATAAAAACCGCTAAAGACTTGGTGACCAAGTGAATAGCGGTAGATTCTAATGGCTCTAAAAACCCTTGTGCTAACCCCAATGAAAGGCAGTTTTTATGCCATGTTTTATTTCTCATCCCCGTAGTAAACGGGATAAAGCGAGGCTCCATCAGTGGCTGCCCCTGTATACTATCTAGCAAAGTTGCTTTTGCTTGTTCATCAGAAATAAATTTGTCACAAAAAACATAACCGTTACCAGTTCTGTGCTGTAACGGAATTCTCCATGTCCAACCAGCTTCTCTAGCTTTAGCGACTGTATATGGTGCTGGTTCTCCTACGTTGTCAGTTTGAACCGTAACAGCTTTGTTACAAGGTAAATATTGAGACCAATCCTCGTATCCTACCTTTAAGGTTTCTTCTATTAGTAGGCCTTTAAATCCAGAACAATCAATAAAAAAATCAGCTTCAATAACTTGTCCAGAAGCTAGGGTGACAGACTTAATATCACCATTTGGATGCTGCTGAACAGTTTCAACCTTTCCTTCGGTTCTAACTACACCTTTTTTTTCGGAAAAATCACGTAAAAATTTTCCTGCCAACCCAGAATCTAGATGTAAAGCATAGTCCGCTCGCTCTAAAGGCGTGTTTTTCACATCAAATGGTGGAAAAAATTTATTTTTGCTTGCCAAAATGGTCTCTGGTGAATGCGCCATCAACGGCGTTTTATCTCCTTCGGCACGGCACTTTAACCAGCATTGAAAGAAGTCGTAGCCATCAATTGGTTTACCAATACTGCCAAATGGATGAAAAAAGTGTTCTCCTTTGGTATGCCAATCTTCAAACTGGATGCCAAGCTTAAAAGTACCTTGGGTTGCCTTGATAAAATCAACTAGATTAATATTTAAGCCATGCAAAACAGAAATTAGAGGAGGAATAGTTGCTTCTCCGACACCAATGATACCAATTTCTTCTGATTCAATAAGCTCTATTTGCAAACCTGAACTTTTAAAAACACTGATCAAAGTAGACGCGGCAAACCAGCCGGCGGTGCCACCACCAACAATAGCAATTTTTTTAATTGGATCTTTATTAATATTCATTTGTTCTTATCCCAAACTATTCATAGGTATATCGGCAATGTTGTTTTAAAAAATCACCATGGCTTTGCCCACTTTCAACAGTGTTTGAAATTCGTTGCTGCATATAAGTTAAATGATCAAATAAGTATTGTTGTTTCATATTGTTAGCTCGTTGATCATGTTCTTCGGGATAGACAGCAAAACCATCTAATATGGCTAACCAACTGTCTTTTCCAAAGATCTCCCAGTTTAAGCGCTGGATGTTCCCAGTTTGAAGATAAAAATCGAGTTTTTGTTGAAGAGAGTCAGGTATTGCCATTTGTTGGCAACTTACCCAAAACTCTGAGTCCTCTCGTTGGTTTAACTTGTAATGCAAGATGATGAAATCTCTTACTCGTTCATATTCCTGTATCGTAGCATCATTAAATTTCGAAATTATTTGGTCGTTATAAAAACCTTCATTGATTAGGGACGTTAACTTTTCGATCGCCGTTTGTACCAACGCGATGCTGGTTGATTCTAGTGGTTCTAAAAAGCCAGATGAAAGTCCTATTGCAACACAATTTTGGTTCCACGCTTTTTTTGCTCGACCAGGAGTAAAATTGAAATGTCTTGGCTCGTGAAGGACTGCACCATCAATATTATTCAATAGTGTTTCTGTCGCTTGCAACTTATCGATGTACCTCGAACAATACACATGACCATTGCCTTGGCGATGTTGTAAGGGAATTTTCCATTGCCAGCCTGCATGATGAGCAATTGACTGAGTTCGAGCCAATGGGTTATTTGTTAATTCAGTTTGTACTGCGACAGCACTATCGCAAAATAGCCATTGGCTCCAATCTTCATAGCCCGTTTTTTGCGCTTTTTGCAGCAGCAGTGAATTGAAACCAGAACAATCGACAAATAAATCAGCCTCTATTTTTGTACCACAGGCTAATGTTAGCGACTGAATGTTGTTATTTGAATCGACGGAAACTTCTTTTATTTCTCCATCGACGTGAGAAACCTTGTTGTTTAACGCATTTGACTTCATCATTTGTGCAAACAAGGCAGCATCAAAATGTAGAGCCCAATCAAATATCTCAAGCTGGCTCTCGGGACTATTTGATGGCAACATAAACTTATTATGTTTTGCCAACTGCACCCCTAAGGAAAACTGCTCCAAGGCTGTCGACACACCTTCTTTTTTTGCTCTAAGCCAGTAATGATGAAAAGCTACTTCTGGAGTACCTTGTCCGTAAATACCAAAAGGATGGATAAAACTGGTGTCTTTTTTATGCCAATCAATAAACTCGATACCTAATTTACAGGTTGCAGCAGAATTTTTTAAGACTTCTAGATCTGTCATACCGAGATTTTGATAGAATCGTCTAAGCGTAGGAATCGTTGCTTCGCCAACGCCAATGGTGCCCATTTTGCTAGATTCTATTAGTGTGATTTGAATAGATTTAGATTGATTTTGATGAGCTAAGGCCGCTGCCGTCATCCAACCCGATGTTCCACCACCCACTATCACAATATTATTAATTTTTTCTTTTGAACTTGTCATCGATACGCTCGTCAACTTACTCATTTTTGATCTTACAACTCGATCAAAACCTGTCCCCCATGGTAACAAGGCTTTCTACTTTTGTATTGATTTATCACAAAGTAAAAAGCCGCCATTAGGCGGCTTTTATTCGTTAGCTAACTCTTGTAATTAAAATTTAACGCGAGTACCAACTGTCCAACGTGCTTCATAAACGTTTTGGAAAGCTTTTTGCTTTTCAAACTCGATGAAAGTTTGTTGGTATTCTTCTGTAATATTAGAACCGTTAATGTAGAAGCTAATATCTTCGCTGAAGTTGTATGTGGCATTGAAGTCAAGTTGCGAATAATCGTCTTGGTATAGAGATTGGCCGCCTGTACCTGCATTACCAGATGTCATCAAACGAGGACTACGAGAGTTCCAAGCTAAACGAGCTGAGAATGTTTCATTTTCATACCAAACAACTGCGTTGTATGTATCTTTTGACATTCCTTCAAATGGTAAATCGCTACCGCGGGCATCTTTAGCTTCTTGTTTTGAATCTGTATATGTATAGTTCAAATCAAAACCAACATTAGCTAAAACGCTGTCTTCACCTAAGAAATCACTAAGTGCAACTTTACCACCCAATTCAAAACCACTAACTTCACCACCTTTAGATTGCGCAGTAAATGTTGTTGGATGTGGACCACGAATTACGCCGTCACCATCAGGTTCTTCATTACGTAGTTCTGTTTTACTTTCAGTAAATTCAGCAATGTCGATACCAAACGCTGATACGAATGCCATTGATGCATCACCTGCATACCATTCAGCTGATAATGACCAGTTGTCTGAACGCCATGGGTTTAGGCTTGGGTTACCGTTAAGTGTAACAGTTTGAACACGCATACAGCCACAATCATTATTGAACACCATACCAACGTCTTTACCTGCGCCCCATTGAGCTAGATCTAAGGCTTGCATATTTTCAGAATATGCAGCACGTAATACTACCTCATCAGTTAATTGGTAAGCAAAGTTGAAAGATGGTAGCTCATCTTTGTATGTGCGTTCAGTTACAACATCACCGATATCTGGACCTAAGCCAGAGTGAGGTAAATTACCACCAATTAAGTTTTGCTTAACAAATAGTGTTGTTTCAATAACTTTAAGGCCAACATTACCGCTTAGTTTACCGTATTCAAAGTTCGCTTGTAAGAAGTAAGATAGTTCATCTAAACCTACATCATACGTTGCGCCACCATTTTCTGTACGGGCAACATTACCAAAAGTATCTAAATGGAATTGACGAGGATTGCGGAAATTACTTGGGTCAATTACCCACATTCCAGGAATACCTTTTACATTACCAAAATTTGTCTGCCAAGATACTGTCGTATGTTGATCAAGTCGTGTAGGAGGCAATAGTGTATATGGCATCCAATCACCAGCGGTTAATTGACGTGTTTCATCGTCTGCAATCTCACCATCACCATTTACATCAAACGGTGCCATTACTGGAGTGCCATCAGCATAAAATGCATCTTCAGTTAAGTATTCACCCGCACCAGCAACACCAACACAAGGGTTATCTGATAATAGGCCTTGACCACGATCTAAGTTTTGGTCAACCGCTTTCCATTGTGCGATATCACAACCGTTACCAAAGTCTGATGTGTAAGTAAATTGGTCATGATCAACATCACGCTGAGAGTAACGAATACCAAAATCTACACTCGTAATAAATGCATGATCTTCAAGAGCGTAATTCCATTTTGTGCTAAAGGTACGCATATCAGCTTCATCATCAGTGTTACCTTCAGATGAAAATGCACCAATATGGTATGAATCTAAGCTCGCCATGTAATCAGCAACAGACATTTCGCCTTGACCGCCACTAACAATAGTATCAAAACCACCAAATGTCGGATGTTCACCACTTGCGTCATGCGTTAGGAAGAAGTCTTTATCTTCGATACCTTGAGAGAAGTCTCCGAAACAACCGCCATTTTGACCTACGATTGTATTGCTATCATTACAATATGCAGAAGAAGTAAATCCACCAGGGCCTGTTACAAGAGCACCACGGTCAGTACTCATGATGTCGCCTTCACCGTATGCGTGGCGCATTCTTGCCGTCGCATTTGCGTCAGTAAAACGCACTTGACCAGTTAGGTTACCACCATTGTCGTAATCTAATTGAAGGTTAAAGTTTCTAGATTTTTCTTCGTTAACATTTACTTGAGTAAATGTTTGTAAACGATATGGACGCATCTTAAATGCATCTACACCACGCCATTCATTTCCATCTGCATCTTTAAACGAATCACCAGTATAGTTAGTTGCAAATGCATACTGAGCAAATGTTTGCCAACGGTTGTTGTTGTTAAAACCTGAACGCGCGTTAAAGCGATCTTGTTGCGTGTAAAAATAATCAGCTGTTAACGTGAAACCTTCACCCAAATCAGCTTGGAAAGATGCTTGAATTGCATCACGCTCACGCTCTTCTGTTTTATTAAATGCAGTAAAACCGTGTGGAACGATATTACGGTATTCAGCACCTTCAGCAGGTGTACTCCATGCGAAGTTGTTTGATGTCCAACCTAAACCACCATTTTCCGACGTATCGTTGTGGCCATTGTAGTCAGTTGCTAGAGTAACTTCCTGTGTCACTGCTGAAACTAAAAAGCCCCAGTTACCAGCGTTGTAGCTTGCTAAACCGTGAAGTGTAGGATCAGTTTCTTCAGTGATCGAACCACGAGTCGCTTCTGCACCACCAGCAAACTGCCAACCCTCTTCCATAGCGAATGGGCGACGAGTTTTAAGATCAATTGCACCAGCAATACCTTGCGCTACATTTTTTGATGTTGCAGACTTATAAACATCTACGCCACTGAATAACTGCGCTGGTAAATCACCTAAATCAGCACCAGAAGTATCAATTGTTGTTGCAGATAAGAAGGTTTCACCGTTCATTGTTGTATCAATTTGAGGTAAACCGCGAATTTGAATTGCACCACCTTCACCAGCAACACGCTCAATTTGAACACCGGTAATACGCTGAAGTGAATCAGTAATTGTTACGTCTGGTAACTTACCAATATCTTCTGCTGCGATACCGTCAACTTGTGAGCTAGCAAAACGTTTTGCGTTAATACTTGCTTTAGTTGAACCACGGATACCCGTTACTTCAATTACTTCTACGTCTTTATCTGCGCCGTCATTAGCCATTGCAAGTGGTGTTGCACCACCAGCAAGGACCATAGCGATTGTGCTCGCCAAGACGCCTTTTTTAAATGTTTTAGATGACATCGACTTTCCCTTACACACGTTTTTTAAATATGTTTAGTTATGTTTATGTAACCCTTTTAAAAGACAGCGCTGTCTTTTGTTTTGATGACAGCGTTGTCATAGGTTAGAGCAAACCATACACAAAAAATGAATCTATGGCTATACTTGATCGACATTTTATCAATATGATCATTTTATATCATTGAATAAAAAGGAATTTAATTTGTAAAAAAATTGCACACCTAAGAAAGGATCACCACTAAAAACCGCTTAGTTATAAGGTATACCTGAATAAAAATACAAATTACCCACAAAAAGTGAATAAAAAACCGAATATAAATATTAAAAGATCATAAAGTTGATTGTTCAGCAATCTCATTTTGTATACATATCACTCACATGGTTATCAAAATTTAACCGGCCAAACTAAAGAAATACTTAATAAGCAAACTATACATTTATTAAAAACAATCTCCTTGACAGTTTTCTGCTGCTTGCATAACGTAAGACTAGTTGCAGGCACAGTCACAGCAAAAAATGACAACGCTGTCAACGAAATTTGTAGTGCTTTGGCTGCAAATTCAGGGAGTTAAGAAGAAATTTTGACATTTATCATTAGTAAGCCTTGCCGCTCGCTACAATAATTCATATTCTTATGCCCCTTAAAATAAATACAAAAATTATTACGTAAGAATATAAGGCCGTGCGCATCAATGAAAGCTACCATTACAGACGTTGCTAAAGAAGCAGGCGTATCTATAAAAACCGTGTCGAGGGTGATGAATAACGAACCGTCTGTTCGCCAGCCGACAAGAGATAAAGTAATGGCTGCGGTAAAATCATTAAATTATCAACCTAACTTGGCCGCGAGAAATTTAGCCGGTACCAAAGCATTTAGTATTGCTTTTATTTACGATAATCCAAATGCTTATTACGTCATTGATATGCAAAACGGTATATTGTCAGCATGTAAAAAACAAGGGTTTGAATTGGTTATACACCCTTGCCAAGCTAAATCTGAAAACCTGCTTGAAGAAATCACCAACATGATTAAACATTCGCGCATTGCAGGATTAGTGTTGACCCCTCCATTTTCCGAACGACCTGAATTTGTGCAACATTTATTAGATCTTGAAGTAGAAGTTGTCAGAATTATCTCAGGTAGCAGTTTGCCTGACAACCTAGCGCCATGTGTTATGGTCAATGACCGTGAAGCCGCTTTTAATATTACACAGCATTTAATCGATTTGGGTCACAAAGATATTGGTTTTATTGCTGGTGGTGCCGAGCACATGTCAACCGTAGAGCGTATGAGAGGATTTAAACAAGCACTGCATGATAACGATATCTCACTTGATGAGTCGTTAATTGTACATGGCGAATATTCTTTTGAATCAGGTGTGCAAAGTGCCAAACAATTATTGTCTGCTGATAAAAAACCAACAGCAATATTTTCTTGTAACGATGAAATTGCAGCAGGGGCATTATTTGCTGCGCGGCTAATGGGCGTTGATATTCCAACTCATCTTTCTATTACCGGATTTGAAAACAGTCCCTTCTCGAGACAAACTTGGCCAAGGCTTACCACGGCAAATCAGCCAAACGTAAAAATTGCAGAAGATGCAGCAAACTTGTTAATCGCAAAGGCGAGAAAACAAACGGCTAAACTTCCAATGCCGCAATTTGTCCCGCAGTTAATTGTTAGGGATTCAACTGCTGATATTAATGCACAATAAAAAATAGCCTGTTAACAGGCTATTTTGCGTCTGGATCTAATCCGTTTTTTATTCGTTCAATACGTTCTTGATGTCTATGGTGTGCTTTTAATCCCGCGATTGCAAATGCACCAATTATCGCAACAATAGGAATTAGCAGGGGTAACACTGCAGGATTTAATAGCTTATCTAACCATTCCATAATTTTTTCCTTTTTTATTATTCTTCGAAATATGTTCCCCAACCATCATACTCAACGCCATGTTGCTTAGCCATATCAAACATCAGTTTTGTCTCATCTTTGATAATTTCAGGCTCGAGAGGTTGTTCGGTTATGATATCAAACGCAAATACTTTGCTGCCATCTTCTAGTTCAGCTTCTTCTGGCTCTTCAACATCATAGCCCATTTTGAACGCAGCAATGGCGGCTTTTTCTAGCATATCAAAATCAACACTGGAAAAATGATGTTCTATCGTATGATGCACTTCTTCATTAGTGCCATCTTCAATTAAGGCATCAATTAATTCGTCGGTATGGGTAAACCATTCAAGTAATTCTTGTTCAATCATGACTGTGCCTCTTGGTTAATTTGTTCAAACTTTTCTGCCATTTGCGTTCTCGTTCTGTCAGCTAAAGCACGCACCTTATCTATATTTAAATCCTCAACCTGAATCGGCGGCATATATTCAATAATGAACTTGCCATTGTTCCAGCGATTGAGCTTTATTTTACTGGTATCGCTACATAATACAGGGACTATTGGCACTTGTGCTTGAACTGCAGTTCTAAAAGCACCTGTTTTAAAAGGTAAAATACCACGACCATAACTTCGTGTGCCTTCAGGGAACAACCACACCGAGATTCGTTGTTTTTTAATCCGTGCAGCAGTTGCCGCTATAGTATTCGAGGCTTTGTTCTTATTATTTCTATCAATTAAGATGTTGCCAGTTAACCAATACATTTGGCCAAAAAATGGGATCCAAGCAAGGCTTTTTTTGCCAACACTTACCGTATTTGGCAGTACCGCATTACTAACAGTAAAAATATCGTAACTGTTTTGGTGATTACCGATATAAACAACAGGCTCATAGGGATCCAAATTTTTAGGCACACGAATTTCTACATGTAAACCTAATATTCTTGCGACGAATCCCATACATTTTGCAGTATGAAATACATTATTTCGATGAAATGGTCTGACTAAGCACATCACTGTTGATCCTAAAGTGATCACAACAATGGCCAAGGCCATCAAAATAATTCGAATGACAGCTAACAAAGATTCTTCCTACTGTTAAAAAGAGCGGCGATTATACCCGATCTCCTAGAGAAATATCCAAGAAAAAGGCTACAAAGGTAGCCTTAAACTAAAATACGAAATTAACCTTAATAAAAAGAGTGCCTTGCTCTGCAGGTAGACCAATTGAAACTAGTCATCCATGTTTTCTATGCAAGCACGCCCTTTTAACGTTTAATCTGAAGTTCCCGATATTTCATATACAGTACTTTCATTTGGTCATATTCAAAAGCAGAGCCTGATTCATAATATCTAAAAGGGAGTTCATTTCTGGCGTTAATACTTCTTAAAAACGATAAAAACAGTTCTTCGTCATTTTTTAATCCTAGCTCGCTAACCGCTGCATCATAAGCAACAAGATCCACCACACTGCTAAAACCATCTCTTACATTAGAAGGCCCAATAAAAGGCAGTACTAAGTAAGGTCCTGGCCCAACTCCCCAGTAGCCTAGAGTTTGTCCTAGATCTTCATTTTGTTTGTCTAAACCAACCGGTGTAGCAATATCAAATAAACCAGCTAATCCCAACGTAGAATTTAGTGCAAATCGGCCAAATGTTTCTGCCGCAACACTACCTTTAAACTGTAACAGAGCATTGATAAAGGTAGAGATTTCACCCAGGTTACTAAAGAAGTTAGACACGCCAGTTTCAACAAAATCAGGCGTAACCGCCTTATATCCATTAACAACTGGAAGCACCACGTATTCATCTGCTTTTGCATTAAAATAATAAACTCGGCGATTAAAGCCTTCAAAAGGATCAGAGTATTCAAATAACAAGGGTTGAGCCCCCTGCTCATTTGGCAATGGTACGCTAGGCTTTTGAGCATTAACACTCAGGTTAGGTTTGGCAGAACAAGCCGTCAGTGTTACAAGCAATAACAAACAAGCAAAGCGATAACAACGATGAACAAAACTACTCATATCAATTTCCTCCTTTAAATTGCTGTTTTAAGTAATGGACAAAATTGACACGATCAATATTGCCACAATGACCACCTCGTTCAAAAACTTTTGCTCTATCACCAAACACATCCTGTAAATAAGCCAATTCTCCTTTGGCTAAAATGATGTCGTCGGCGTTGGTTACCATAGAAATTTTTTCACTGCGGCGTAAGTAAGAGTCGAGCGATCGTAGACTAAAATCGAAGATAAGCTGTGCTCGCGTTTTAGAACTATCTTGCTCCTTCGCCCACGGCACCATGCCTTTCTCAAAATAATCTAAAAACGTTACGTTGTAGGCTCGTTTCATTGAATGGGTAACACTTTCAAACTTACCAATATCGTGGTTCCGGTAAATAACAGCACCAACATTGTAGGTTGCATCTATGGCAAACAGCATATCAGCAGAGGAAACACGAAATGAGGTGCCTATGAGTAGTTTTAATTCTTCTTCAGATAAATTAGCGTGTTTAAACAGTTTATAAATATTACTGGAATTAAACTCTGATGTTTCCTGTAAATTATAACTTTCAGCAAATTTATCAAACACGCGATTAAACATTTTAGTCACGTTTTCTCTGTCGTTAGCTAAATCTAAATAGCCATCGAGAATACTGGCAGAACTATATAAACTTACCGGCGGGTTTATTAATAAAACATTTTTAAAATTAAAGACTTTTTCCTTCTCATCCAAGAAAGATACAAACGCCGAGTGAGCGCCACCTAAGCTGTAGCCGGTAAGTTCAAAATGACTGACTTCAATTTCTTCTTCCGTTTTAACTTGTTGATAAGTTTTTTGCATTACCTCGTATAAGGTTTCAGCGTCCTTTGCCAAATAACCTGGGATATCATCTTTGGTTGTGGCGTTAACGATAAAGTTAGCGAAGGTGGGAGAGGATAAGGCGATAACATGATATCCCTGCGCGTATAACACCTTCTGTAAGCTGATCATTTTTGCTGAATCATGTTTAGCCCCTGTACCGGCAATAACAAAGATTAGCGGTGCTTTGTTTGGTTGCTTAACAAATGAATATTGAAATTCTCTATTGAACCAAAATACTTCTGGGATCGTTTCAATAGGCCTAATTTCGAGCGACTTTTCCTCTCGAGGTAAATCTTGCACTAAGTCAGCCAAGGGTTCTTGGCAATAGCCAGTAACGGTTGCTTGATATTTACTGTATTCAATTTCACAAAGCTTTTCTTCTTCATCAGAAAATAGAAATTGTGGTGAACTTTGACAGGCTTGCAGAGTAAACAATAACAGTGTGATAAATAACAGTTGTTGGAAAAGAGATACTTTGTTACTCACTCAGAGGGCTCCCTAGATAGTTGCAGAAACTATTTTTATCAAAAAAACAGTAGCATAACAGAGAAGCGTTAAGTTTTAATATAATTTAACCTGATTTTGCCTAAACCATAGCTATAGTTAATAAACCCCCGTCAAAAAGCACTGACGTTTTAAACGTCAGGCAGACAATAATAGTTAGGGTTAAACATGAAGCACTTGTTCGTTTACTGTCTATTGATGATCGCTACGGTCGTTCAAGCAGTGCAGCCTAATTTTGATCAAATAAATTCAACAAGTCACGGTAAAAATATTGCAAAACAATGGGGCATCGACGCCTTACAAATCCCTAAAATAGTGAACCCAATTAACACAAATATCACAACATTTGAGGCAACCAATAGCAAGTTTTACACCCATAACTTGTTGATGGAAAACGATATAAAAAATTCAACTTTGAGCCAAACTCCAACGGTTTATTGGCGTGTTGAACACTTTTATGTTGAAGCAGCGATAGAATATGATGATCAAACATTTAAGCAACACAATAACATCAACAGGATAGTGTTTGGTTATACTGGAAATAGGTTTAGCGCCGAATCCACGGTGAAACAATCATTAGATCCGTTAAACGACAGTGCTTTGTATCAAGTTCAGGGCGCTTATAAATTGTATAAACAGGATGACTTTTCAATCGCATTGACCGCCAAAATAGCACTTCAAGAGTCAAATAATCCTTCCTTAATTGAAAAGTATTTGGAGCCAATAAGTATTCAAAACATCACTGAAAATCGGTCTGGATTAAATACAACATTGGGCGTGGTTACCACATGGCATCTAAGCAAGAACTGGCAGCTGTTTGGTAGTCTAAGTTCACAGAATATAATCCCAAGTTCAGTGAATGAGCTAGCCATCGACGACAAGCATATACACAGTGCAACAATTGCCACTCGCTACTCGTTTTAGCCTATGTAGATCGTCAAGAAAGCTGTGTTTTTAACGACTCAATCGCATTAGATGCTGTGGTAAAGTTGTCTTTTTCTATCGCGATTAAAGCACTATCTAGAAGTAACTCCTGTGCTGTTGTCACCTTGTAAAGATACATTTTTAAGATAAGCTCAAAAGCTTGCGGATTTTTCTCTAGCAATAGTTGTTCAATTTGTAACAACAGTTGCCACCTGTCTTCCGCCAAAATACTTAATGAATGTATTGGCTCTGCATGGTTACAAGTCAAACTGATAAAATGTTCAATGCTTGCCATTGACTCAATGAGAAGCAAATCGACTTGTTCAACAAGAGACTCAGTAACAGAGTCTTGATCAATGGCATCATGCAGTTTTCTACCTTCCGTCAATAAGGCAGTAAGACCCAACTTTTGACAAGGGTCCAGTAGTTCATTAACTAACCTTAACATTGTTTGTTTGACGCTTTTAACTGCATCTTGTTGAAATACTGAAAATGCCTGATTAAAGTGAGTGATAAAACCTGATTGTTGTTGCAGAAAGCTTTTCAGCGCCAACAAGTATTCAGCTTGCTGACCATCAAATAACTTCAAACCTTGCTTAGGCTCAAAAAAAGCGCTCTTAAATGAATTGATATCGCTATCAAACCATACACGTTTACGTTCAGTTTTCACGTTACGGTCTCCTTTGACAGCTCATAGCACAAACTTTGCTTTAACTTAAAGTGTATATGGCATATCGCCAATTTTCCATCATTCAAACATTTAGTGGTAGCCCATATTTTCGGATGATTATTTAAAAAACAGGCGTCTTTTTAACGCCTGCTCGGTTTACTTTTAAATACGTGGATCTGTTTCTGCCAATATCGTTCTAGAAGCGTTCAGTTCAAAAAATTGTGATAAGTGTGAATAATGACGCCAGTCAGTTAATTCTCTAAATTGTGCCCAATCGAGCAAACACCACAGACAAATTGAAGGATAGTGCCATTGTGTAAAACTTCCTTTTGCCGCTTCGTCATCTAACACTTTTAATACCGTATCAATACGCTCTCTTTGCAAATTAAAAAATAGCGCATCTTGCATGGTATCAATGTTACTGCGTTTTAAGATTAAAGTAGAAACCAGTGAATCATTCACTGAGTCGATAAGTGTAAGTAAATTTTCTTGCTGCCAAGACAAAGGTTGCTCGTTGTATTTTTCTGCTAAATATCGAAATATCACACGAGAATCATAAATACACTGCTCATTGTCAATAAGCGCAGGAACCTTTAACGCAGGATTGTTTTCAGTTAAATATTTACGATCTGCTTCAGCGAAAATATCTAGGTTAACAAACTGATAATCTTTACCTTCAAGATACGTTCTCAGTCGTCTAACAAAAGGAGAGGTTGTTGAGCCTAAAAGTTTCATAAATCACCATAGAGTACCAATTGAAATGCTTCCAGTATAACTACTGATTTAGGCATCACAAACAAAAAAGCCCACACAAAGTGCAGGCTTTCACAAAGAATGAATAAACTAACTAAAACAATTCATCAGGCATATCAAAGAGCGGCGCAGACCCTGCTTTAATAGCGGCAATTAAAGATAAACGTCTAGGCAATAATCGTGCAAAAAAGTAACGTGCCGTGTGTAGTTTACTCTGGTGAAATTCTGGATCTTGCGCTAATTGCTGACTAGATACTTCACACATTTTGCACCAGACATACGCCATAGCGGTATAACCTAATACATGTAAATAATCATTGGCAGAGGTTCCTATGATTTCAGGATCTTTTGCAGCATTGATTAAAATAAACTGGCTAACCTCGCGCAGTTCATTTAGTGCAGTTTCCAGAGGTTGAATAAATTCCTGCATTTCAGTCGATTGTGTTTGTTCAATATAAGCAGCAACTTCATCAACAAACAAATTAAGCAACTCACCTTTACTACCAGCAACTTTACGACCCAATAGATCCATCGCTTGAATACCATTAGTGCCTTCGTATATTTGAGCAATACGTGTATCACGCACTAATTGTTCTTGCCCCCACTCACGAATATAGCCGTGCCCACCTAAAACTTGTTGTCCAGCTACAGTATTATCAAAACCAAGATCGGTAAAAAAGGCTTTAGCCACTGGCGTCATTAAAGCAACTAAACCGTCAGCTTTGGCTTGCGCCTCACCCTCACCATAAGTGGCAATATCAAGTTGATTGGCAATATACATTGAAAGCGCTCGCGAGCCTTCATTTAAAGCTTTCATGTTCAATAGCATGCGACGGACGTCGCCATGCACCATGATAGAGTCTGCCGGCTTTTCAGGAGATTTAGCACCTGATAGTGAGCGACTTTGCAAACGGTCTTTAGCATACTCCAAAGCATTTTGATATGAGCGTTCGCTTGCGCCTAGCCCTTGAATGCCAACACCAATACGTTCAAAGTTCATCATGGTGAACATACAAGCAAGCCCTTGATTTAATTCACCAACTAAAAACCCACGTGCACCATCAAAATTCATCACACATGTCGCAGAGGCATGAATCCCCATCTTATGTTCAATTGAACCGCAAGAAACATTGTTAGATTCACCTAAACTACCATCGTCATTGACTTGATATTTAGGCACAAGGAAAAGTGAAATACCTTTTGGACCTGCAGGCGCATCAGGAAGTTTTGCTAACACTAAATGGATAATATTTTCGACCAAATCATGTTCACCTGCTGTGATGAAAATCTTATTACCCGTAACTAAATAACTGCCATCATCCTGAGGTACTGCTTTGGTGCGGATCATACCTAAATCAGTGCCAGCATGAGCTTCGGTTAAACACATACTAGCTGTCCAATCGCCGGCATATAAACGAGTTAAGTACTTTTCTTTTAGTTCTACACTAGCATGTTTAGCTAAAGACAAGGCCGCGCCAGCAGTTAAGCCAGAATAGAGTGAAAATGAGATATCAGCGCTGCACAACATTTCCTCATGAAGTGAGGTAATGGCTTTAGGCATACCCATGCCACCAAATTCAACGTCACCACCTAGTGCAGTCCAACCACCTTCTACGTATGTTTGAAACGCTTCTTTATATCCGGGAGCTGTGGTTACTTTACCTTCGTCAAAACTTACACCTACCTCGTCGCCTTCTCTAGCAATAGGCGCAATGACCTGCTCAGCGATTTTTCCACATTCAGAGATAATAGCTTGTGATGTTTCTTTATCTACATGCTCTGCTAGTGCTGGCAGTGTCGCCCACACTTTATCGACGCCAAACACGTCCCATAGTAGATAATTCATGTCTTTAAGTGGCGCTTGATATTCAGCCATGTTGTAACCCCGATTCAAACAATTATTTCAAACAATTGTTTGAATATAACGAAATTGATTAAAAAGTAAAGTGTCGACATAAATAACTTGTCGAAATCACACTCCTTACCTAAAGTATCAGTATGAGTGTTAAACTATTTACAAACAGCGATAGGTCATCGAATAAATATAGCAGGATTACAGCGATTTTTACGCTAATCATCTGCTTGTTTTCATCAAGTATAGCCGCTGAGCAAATCCAATTTTCAAAAGTAGAAGAAAATGATAATTATCGCTTTAGCTATCAATGGCTCGATCATGATAAAACTGAACAGTCTTTAAGCTTTTTGCTATCAAAAAGTGATTTGTTTCAACGCTACAGAAGCTTTTCTGCTTACCAGCCTCATATTGCACAAGAATATGTGCAAAATGCGCTAAAGCGACATTTAAGAAAAAAGCCAATCTCTGGTGTTCAAATTAGCTTCTCTAAACAAGGCGGAGAATATGCCACCTTGATAAAAAGCCCCCGCAAAGGTTTGATCAAAAAAGCGCAATTGGAAATTAACCAACTACAACTTAGGTTAATGGCAGAGTATTTAACTGATCACTACTATCATCAATTTTTAACACCCGACAACATTTTAGCGGTTAAGCCAGACCACTCAAGAATTGCACATGAGAGTGCACCTGTTTTTAAAGGTATCAAAGAAACGGTAATCGCCAAGGCTTCTGTGAAAAATATTCGCCGGGTAAGTAACTTTGTTTTAAGTTTTGTACAAAGTATTCCCTATTCAACATTAGAATCTCGAGTTTCATCCTCTGGCGCAGGATTTAATCCTCCCTTTAAGCTGCTATGGGAAAATCAAGGGGATTGTGACAGCAAAGTCACTTTGACAGCCGCATTACTTAGGATGTTAATGCCAAGAATAAAAATGGTATTAGTATTTATAGACAATCATGCACTTATTGGCATCGATGTAGCTGCGGAGGCAGACAATGTCACGGTTGATTATGAAGGTACGCGGTTTGTCCTTGCCGAACCGACTGGACCAGAATTAATGCCACTCGGCAACATAGCAGAACAATCAAAATTGGCTATTTATAGCGGTCGTTACTCTTTAGAGCCTTTTTACGGCAACGATGACGATACAGAAGAGTAAGCAACTTTAAATTACTACCACCAATAAAAAAGGCTGGAACATGCCAGCCTTTTTTATTCAATCTTTATCGTTACACCATATCTGAAAATGGGTTTTTCTTAGGTAGTTCTATGGCATTTTTCATCCCCGCCATGGTGATATTACTGTCAGACAATGTAATATCTTCGTCACCTAATACTCCGTCACCAAAGCGATAGATCAACTCAAACTGAGCATTATCAGCTTTAACTTTGTACTCAGCTTGCGCTTGTGCAACCATCGATAATTTATCTTGATAATTTGCCATAGCTGCACTGCCATGGCGTTTTTCCATCATAGATAACGTCACTGAAGGTGATAACAAGGTTGCAGTTGCATTATTGCCACCAAAACCTTTTGAGTTAATAAACGCTACATCCATCGCCTGACAATGCCAGTGATCTGTTGCGATATTTAAGTGATCGGCATAAACATCATCTGCGACTTTATCAATGGTAGTGATACCTGGCATGATGTTGTACTCAAATACCCCTAATGCCCACGCCACTTGGTCACCACTAGCTGGGCCAATAGTATGCCCTAGGTAAGCTTTAGGTGCTGCAACTGGCCAATTTTCGATATTGAATGATTCGGCAACACGATGATAAATCAATGATTCAGTCACTCTATTTTGTGGTGTACTAGAACCATGTGCCAAAATAAAGCTACGTTTTTGCACGGCTTCTTCACCAACTATTGCAGTTGCTAACGCTACAGACTTTGCCATAGTGACATAGTTACCAGGGCCAGGTGCAGTAATTGACTTTTTGATACCGTCGGCATTGGTAAATACATCGGCAATAGAACCTAGTACCTTAGTACCTAATTGCACTGCTAATGCATCATCCATAATCACTAAAAACTGTGCCGCTTCACCAATTGTAAAACCACAGTTTTCGCCAAACGGGCGACTTGTTTTGCGGTGATCAGCACTACCTTCTGTAATGCCATCTAACTTTTTAAGGCCTTCTTCATTCGCTAATGCACTCATGTTACCGAAGCCTTCAATAACTTCAGGCGTAAGCGCACAATCGTTACTACCAACAATAGCTAAACGGATGCGACCAGCTTGAATATCATTTACAGCAGCTTTTAAGTTGTATAAAAATGTCGCACAAGCGCCTGTCGAGGTAAACGTAGTGCCTACGCTACCTGTTACATAAGCATTAATAAAGTCGGTCGACATGGTGTTTAAACCCAGCGCTAGATTTTTCGTGGTAACGCGATCACCTTTAAGGCGATTTTGCATCATGCCACCAAATCCTTCCGCTTGTGTTTGACCAAAAACAGATGCTGAATAGGTACCTATTTCGTCAGGGCTAACGTGCTCGGCAAGCTGTTCCCAACTGTAACCCGTTGAATGAATTGCATCAGCCGCGCCAAAAATCGTCGCCTGTAATCCACGAGGTTGATAGCGACTATTGTAAAGAACTGCAGGGTTGAAACCCGTAGGGAATTGGCCTGCCGCTTTTATTGGATTGTCACGAGTTGAGTCATGTTTAACTTCTAACTCTCCTGCGATTGAAACTTGTACGGTTTTGTCGTCAACATCAGATACTTGCCAAGTGCGGGGTAATGGTGAAGGTAAATCACGCTTTTTCGCTTGGAAAACAATGGCATTGTCTGTTGAAGTTAATGTGATTTTTTGCTGCCAGTTAGTCGCATCTGGATCAAAGTGCTCAGCTTCTATTTTACGGATTAACGTGCCTGCTAATATTTGTTGACCAAATTTGTCTTCGATTTCAGCTGCGCTGACCACAGTACCTTGTTGATCTACATATTGACCATTGTCAAAAGTTACTAGGTTCATCAAAGTCGCTAAACCGACAAAAGTTTCTTGCCTTGCTTCGTCATTTAATTTTTCAATGACGATACGGCGGAAGCCTTGATGAAAAGAAGTTCGACCAGCAGCATTAATGCCACCCATACCGACAATCACGGGTAATGCAGTCATATTAATCTCTATGATAATGATGGTTAATCTAATGCTTGTCAGTGTAAAAACATTCAAAAATAAATAATTGTTAAAAAAAGCCATTTAATGTGTTTAAATGGCCAAATTATGCAAATATCATCTAAAAATAGCGATGAAATCAAGATCGCCTTGGTTTTATACGACCATATGCTGGCAACAAGCGTTAGCTTACCCGTTGAAATGTTGCGTGCCGGCGAGGCCGCAGGCAGGCAGGCTAACCCATCGGCACCAAAACTTGATATTCAAATGGTGGCAGAAAAAAATCGCCCAGTTACTACGCGTGCGCTTATTAAACTTTTACCAGATGTTTCGGTAAAAAAAGCAAACTTACCTGACTTTGCTTTTATTCCCAGCCTATGGCGTAACCCTAGGCCTGTGATCAACAAACATCCTAACTTAGTCAAGTGGCTCAATAACATTTGGCATCAGGGCACTACATTAGTTGGAGGTGGTACAGGCGTTTGTTTTTTGGCAAGTGCGGGGCTGCTTGATGGGCATGCAGCAACCACACATTGGCATTATGTAGACCAGTTTAAACGCGATTACCCTGACGTCATTCTTAAGCCAGATTATTTTATTACCCAATCCGAGCGTATTTATTGTGCGGCAAGTTTAAATGCTTTAGCTGATATTATTGTGCACGTTATTGAGCAAATATACGGAAAAACCGCGGCTAACATGGTGGAGCGTAACTTTTCACATGAAATTCGTCGCCCCTATGAAGAGCAACGTTTTTTAGAAGGTGCTGCTGATCGTCACTCTGACGAACTTATTTCGCAAATTCAATTTTGGATGCGCACCAACTTACAAGCTAATACCACAGTTAATGATATCGCCTTACAATTTGGCACCAGTCAAAGAACCCTCACGCGCAGATTTAAAGCAGCCAACGGCATTAGTCTCATACAGTATTGGCAAAACCTTAAGCTTGAGGCCGCGAGAGAGTTACTGACCTCAACCAATTTGTCCATTCAAGAGGTGGCTTACCAAGTCGGTTATCAAGATCAAAGTAATTTCTCTCATTTGTTTAAAAAAGCATTAAATATTTCACCAAAGGATTACCGAATGATGGCAAAGAGAAAATTGTTTAGCGCCAATTAAAATAAGGTAATTGCATGGATTAAAACTTGTTTGCTACAACTCACTCGGGCAAACTATAGCGCATCGAAATTTACTGAGAGAAATTATGACAAACGCAGTCGCAATACAGCAACTTGAGCAAATGTTGTCACTACAAGACGCAATGAATACACGTGTGAGTGAAACATGGCGTGAAAATGGTTACGAATGGTACCGTGCTATTTGGGTTGAGTGTGCAGAAATGTTAGATCATCACGGTTGGAAATGGTGGAAACACCAAGAAATCGATGTCGCTCAAGTACAATTAGAACTTGTTGATATTTTTCATTTTGGCTTAAGTTTACAACTAATGGCTGGCGACAGTGTGCAAGACATTGCGGCTAAGTTAGCACAGCAATTGGCAACTGAATCAAACGAAAGTGATTTTAAAATCGCGCTAGAATCACTGGCATCTGCAGCTGTAACTCATCGTTCATTTGATGCTATCGCATTTGCCAACTGTATGCAGTTAATGCAAATGGATTTAAACGAATTGTTCCGCCAATACGTGGGTAAAAACACATTGAACTTCTTTAGACAAGATCATGGATATAAAGAAGGCTCATATATTAAAGTGTGGCACGGCGAAGAAGATAACGAAGTATTAGCAAAAGTGGTTAATGACCTAGATGTAAGTGCTGACGACTTTCAACAGCAAGTTTATGCTGCATTAAAAGCTAACTACCCAGCATAACCCCACTTAAAAGTTGAAGTAGAGCCAAATTCTCTACTTCACTCCCTCATTTATTTTGATCTTTGTTTTTAACACTTCGGCATTTTTTGACAATTCCACCAGCCTTACCTTGCCAAACTAAAAACCACAAATTTAGATAGTGCAAATATAGTATTGATTTATATCACCATTTTTAACGTATAAGCTTTACGTAAGCTTAAGATAACCTTTTTGAAAGACCCAAAAAACACCAATATCAATACGAACAAAAAAATAACAAAGAACGAATATTTATGAATGCGCAAAATGTTGTGATCAGCACCCCGTCTACACAAAATCCCCGAAGTGCTCTTACATTGAAAAACTAAGAGTAGTGGCTGAAATTGTCATTCTTATAAGTAATCAAGCACATACCAATAAGGCTATTAATAGTGTTCGACACATTGAATTTAGCCACAAACATAGAAGTAATTCAGTGTTGTTAGAACCAAAGAATAAAAAATAACAGGGGATCACATGTTAAAAAATACACTCGTCACATTAGCTATATCTGCAGCGCTTGGACTCACCCTCCCTGCAATAGCTGCTGACAATACATCAGGCTCAATTTATGGTACAACCCAAGCAGGTAGTACTGTAACCATTAAAAATCAAGATACGGGCTTAACGCGCACCATTACCGTTGGTAGCGATGGCCGCTTTACCTTCACACGTGTACCAACTGGTAACTATGTAGTCACTGATGCAAACGGTAAAAAACAGAATCTCGTTGTTCGCATTGGCTCTGGTACTTTAGCTAATTTTGACGATGAAATTGAAGTTTTAGAGGTGACCGGCGGTCGATTTTCGAAAATTGACGTAACTTCCACCGAATCTACCACAGTATTTACCTCTGAAGATTTAGATCTACTGCCAATTGGCCAAGACGTGACTAGCGTTGCTATGTTGGCACCTGGTACGGTTAAAGGCGACTCAGCTTTTGGTAATGTCGCATCGTTTGGTGGCTCTTCACCGGCTGAAAATGGCTACTACATTAACGGTTTTGATATCACTAACCTTCGTACCTTACTTAACTTTTCCGCCATGCCATTTGAAGCGATTGGCCAGCAACAAGTAAAAACTGGCGGTTATGGTGCTGAATTTGGTAAATCACTTGGTGGTGTTGTTAATATCGTGACCAAAAGTGGTACTAACGAATTTAAATTTGGCGCGTCTGTTACTTATCAACCAGATTCATTTACTGCAAGTGCCAAAGATGCCATCAGCCACGATCCGGCTGACGATGTCGATCACCGCTTTTTAAATTATTTATCTGCTGACAAAACCGACATACTTAAATACATTGTACATGGCAGCGGCCCAATTATCGAAGACAAGTTATTCTTTTTTGCTTTGATTGAAGGTATTCAAGAAGAGCGCAACGAGTACTTCCAAAATGACAGTAGGCTGATGAAAAACAATACGCCTAAATTCATTACTAAGCTCGATTGGTACATCACAGATAACCACATTTTAGAATTCACTGGTATTAAAAATGATAGAGACTGGGATCGCACCAACTATGTGAATCCTGAAAGACCTGATGAGTCAACTATCGCCTATACAGGTGAACACGGCGACTTAGATTCAAAATACACGCAAAATGCTGGTGGATATGTTGCGATCGCAAAATACACAGGTCAATTCACAGATGACTTCTCACTATCTGCACAGTGGGGTAAGTTACGCAATGAAATATTCAATGAGCCTGGCATTTTACCTGGTGCAGAATGTCCTCGTGTTTGGGATAGCCGCGGCGATAACCCTAGTGCTCTAAATTACTTAGGTTGTTGGAATCGTAACCAAGCCACGATTCGTGATGAATCCTTTGGGCCGAACTTCGACCAACGTGTTGGCTTCAGGGTAGACGCTGAATGGTTTATTGGTGATCATACCGTTCGCTTTGGTATCGACAATGAAACTTGGGAATCAGGTGTTGCAGGTACATTATATACAGGTGATAGAAAATACAATAACTACTACTTCCGTTACTTTACTGCAGGCGAAAACACTGTACTTAACGGCGAACGTGTTGCACCGGGCACTGAATATGTCAGAACTTGGGATGGTGGTGCAACATCAGGTGGTTATGAAGTGAAAAACTCTGCTATCTATCTAGAAGATAGCTGGCAAGTAACGGATAACTTCATGGCCTATGCAGGTCTTCGTTTAGAAAGCTTTGAAAACTTAAACGCTGAAGGTGCGACATTCATTGAGTCAGACAATAACTTAGCACCGCGCTTTGGTTTCTCATGGGATATGGATGGCGACAGTACACGTCGAGTATACGGTAGTTTAGGTCGTTACTTTATTCCAGTTGCGGCAAACACCAACCAACGTATGTCAGGTGTTGAATGGCGTGATACCGCTTACTGGCATTACGACGGCATGGAAGCAGGCACATCTGCACCGTTAAACATGGGCCCCGAAATTGGTAGCCATATTAAAGGGACAAGAAACGCGCCTGATTCACGTACACTTGCGGTTAAAGACTTAGATGCGATGCACCAGGACGAGTTAATTCTTGGTTACCAGCAAGAATTTGACGAGTTATATACTGTGGGTGTTAAAGCCGTTTATCGTAAAGTGCAAGACGGTATGGACGATTACTGTTCAGCTGGCTCTATCCAGCAATGGGCAGAAGATAACAACTATAACAACTTTGATTATCATAGCGTTGGATGTTTTATGTTAAATCCAGGCCGTGATATTCAAATAGCATTAGATTTAGAAAACAATGGTACAGCCACTGAAGTAACCATTCCAAACGAAGGATACTTTGACTTACCTGAATACAAGAGAACCTATAAAGCACTAGAGTTTACCTTCAGCCGCGCTTATGAAGATGGCTGGTACATTGACGGCTCATACACCATGTCGTTCAGTGAAGGTAATATGGAAGGTTATGTTAACTCAACTCTTGGTCAAGACGACGCAGGTTTAACGCAAGATTTTGACCACGGCCGATTTATGGATGGTACTTTTGGTTATTTACCAAGTGACCGTCGCCACTCTTTAAAAGTCTGGGGTGGCTACGATTTAACGGATGAAATCCGTTTAACGGCTAACCTTAACGTGACTTCAGGTCGCCCTCTAAACTGTAATGGTTTTGTGCCGCTAGACGGGTTAAACCCGATAGACCAATCAAACCTTAGTCGTTACAGTGGCTCATCATTCTACTGTTTAGATGAAAACAATGAGACGCAGTTAACACAACGTGGTTCACAAGGCAGAACACCATGGACATGGACAATGGACTTTGGTGTTAACTACAGACCAGATTGGGCTAACGACAAGTTAGACTTACAATTTAGGGTAACTAACCTGTTTAACAATGACAAGCCGGTCGAGTTCTTAGAAAGAAGCCAAGCGGAACAAGAAAACAGAATTCAAGATGTTAACTTCTTGAAACCAACTCGCTACCAAGCGCCCAGACAAGCGACTTTTATTGCTCGCTATAAATTTTAAAGCTCTTTAAGCCAATAACAGAGGTTCCTAATTACACTCTGACAATTTGGTAGACATCAAGGAAGCAAAATTCAGTCTGAATTTTGCATCTTTCGTCTTCTTAATTGGTGTTAACACAGTCCTAATTTGACTGTGTTAACAAATTGTAATCTCTTGCAATAAATTTAGACAAAACTGCTACTTTCAATCATTCATTTTATTAAAAAAAATGAAACATTTAGATACACTTAGATACACAATATAACATTAGAAAACACCTCTGAAACATTACGTAATTTTTACATATACTACTTTCTTCGTATATGCAATATACAAACATCAAGAATATAAAAAATATAGTCCAATATCGCTATTGCTTCTTCTGCTGCATTCATTTAAAACAGCTTGCGAATATTTCGTAACACTTAAAAGAAATTAGAAATTGTTATGTTTCTTTAATGGTTTTTACGACACATATTTATCAAAAAAATTGTTTTTCTCTCAAAAAACATTAAGAACAAAATCACACAATATAAACGCTCAAATTTTAAGTTTAATTTTTGCGATAACTAAAATAATTTTAAAAAGGGATCACATGTTAAAAAGAACTCTTACAGCAATTGCTATATCAGCGTCGCTTGGACTTACGCTTCCAGCAATGGCTGATAACACCTCAGGTTCAATCTATGGTGTATCACAAGCAGGCAGTACGGTTACCATCAAAAACCAAGAAACTGGTTTAACACGTACGTTAACTGTTGGTAGCGATGGTCGCTTCAACTTCTCACGCGTACCTACTGGTAATTATGAAGTAACTGACGCTTCTGGCAAAAAACAAACTGTTATTGTCCGAATTGGCTCAGGTAGCTTAGCTAATTTCAATGATGAGATTGAAGTATTAGAAGTAACAGGCGGCCGCTTTTCTAAGATTGACGTTTCTTCGACAGAATCTACTACAGTATTTACTTCTGATGACTTAGATTTATTACCTATAGGTCAAGACATCACGAGTGTTGCTATGCTTGCACCAGGTACAGTAAAAGGTGACTCAGCGTTTGGTAACGTAGCATCGTTTGGTGGCTCTTCACCAGCAGAAAACGGCTACTATGTAAATGGCTTTGATATCACTAACTTACGTACACTAATCAACTTTTCAACTATTCCATTTGAAGCCATTGGCCAACAGCAAGTAAAAACTGGTGGTTACGGTGCTGAATTTGGTAAGTCACTTGGCGGTGTTGTTAACATCGTAACCAAAAGTGGTACTAACGAGTTTAAATTTGGTGGTTCAGTAACTTACCAACCGGATTCTTTCCGAGCGACAAGAAAAAATGCCGTTTCTCGTGATCCTGCTGACACTGATGATTATAGATACCTATCATATGGCTCTGAAAATACAAGAGATTTATTGAAATATGTTGTATATGGTAGTGGTCCAATTATTGAAGATAAATTGTTCTTTTATGGCTTAATTGAAGGTATTAAAGATGAAAGAGATGATTACTATCAGTTTACCAGTAGAGAACTTAAAAATACGGCTCCTAAGTATTTAGCAAAAATTGACTGGTACATCACAGACAATCACATCTTAGAGTTTACCGGTATTCACAATGAAACCGAGTATGAACGTAAAAACTATAACAACCCTAAACGCAATGATGCAAAAGAAACTACAATCGGTTATACCGGCAAACACGGTGATTTAGATACAGAATACACACAACATGGTGGTGGATATGTAACTATTGCCAAATATACTGGTCAGTTTACAGAAGATTTTTCACTTACTGCACAGTGGGGTAAGTTACGTAACGAAACGTACAATGATCCTAGTGTATTACCAGGTGCTGAATGTCCTCGTGTTTGGGATAGCCGTGGTGACAACCCTGGAGTATTAAACTACTTAGGTTGTTGGAACCGCAACCAAGTTGATATCCGTGACGACTCTTTTGGTCCTGATTTCGACCAACGTGTTGGTTTCCGCGTTGATGCTGAGTGGTTTGTAGGCGATCACACCCTTCGTTTTGGTATCGATAACGAAACTTGGGAATCAGGTGTTGCAGGTGAAGTATACACAGGTGACAGAAAATACAATAACTACTACTTCCGCTACTTCACAGCAGGTGAAAACACTGTGCTTAACGGTGAGCGTGTAGCTCCAGGTACTGAGTATGTGAGAACTTGGGACGATGGTAAAACTTCTGGTGGTTACGAAGTTAAAAACTCAGCGATTTACATCGAAGATAGCTGGCAAGTAACAGATAACTTCATGGCATACGCTGGCCTTCGCTTAGAAAGTTTTGAAAACTTAAATGCTCAAGGTAAAACATTCGTAAAATCTGATAATAACTTAGCACCTCGCTTTGGTTTTTCTTGGGATATTGATGGCGATAGCACAAAACGTGTATACGGTAGCTTAGGTCGTTACTTTATTCCTGTTTCAGCAAACACTAACGAACGTATGTCTGGTGTTGAGTGGCGTGATATTGCTTACTGGCATTATGATGGCATGGAAGCGGGTACTTTTGCTCCTCTTAATATGGGACCAGAAATCGGTAGTCATATTAAAGAATCTCGAGATGCACCAGATTCAAGAACATTGGCTGTTAAAGACTTAGATGCGATGCACCAAGATGAGTTAATCCTTGGCTATCAACAAGAATTCAATGAACTTTACACAGCTGGTGTTAAAGCTGTTTACCGTAAAGTACAAGATGGTATGGATGACTATTGTGCTTCTGGCTCAATCCAGCAGTGGGCTGAAGATAACAACTATAATGACTTTGATTACCATAGTGTTAAATGTTTCTTATTAAACCCGGGCCGCGATGTAAAAATCGCACTTGATCTGAAAAATGATGGCAATGTTACACAAGTAACCATTCCAAACAAAGGTTATTTCAACTTGCCAACTTATGATAGAACATATAAAGCTCTTGAGTTTACCTTTAGCCGTGCCTATGAAGATGGTTGGTACATTGACGGTTCATACACTATGTCGTTCAGCGAAGGTAATATGGAAGGTTATGTTAACTCAACTCTTGGTCAAACAGATCCTGGTTTAACACAAGATTTCGACCACGGCCGCTTTATGGATGGTACTAATGGTTACTTACCAAGTGATCGTCGCCATGCACTTAAAGTTTGGGGTGGTTATGATTTAACAGACGAAATCAGATTAACAGCTAACTTTAATGCCACTTCTGGTCGTCCATTAAACTGTAATGGTTTTGTACCATTAGACGGCTTAAGTGATATCGATAGAAATACACTTGGGCGTTACAGTGGCTCTTCATTCTACTGTTTAGATGAAAATAACGAAACTGTGTTAACTAAGCGTGGGTCACAAGGTAGAACACCTTGGACTTGGACAGTTGATATGGGTGTTAACTATAAGCCAGGTTGGGCTGATGATAAGTTAGACCTACAATTTAGAGTGACTAACCTATTTAACAATGACAAAGCTACAGAGTTCCACGAGAGAGTTCAAGCTGATAAAGATTTCATCGAAAGAGATGTTAACTTCTTAGCACCAACTAATTATCAAGCACCAAGACAAGCAACTTTCATTGCTCGTTACAAGTTTTAATCTGAGTTAAAACAGTTTGATATAAAAAATAAAAGGATGGCATACAGCCATCCTTTTTTATGATTAATGTGTTGTCTCATATTATAGTGAATTCCTATCACTTTAGCTCAACTACTAAACCTATTTTTAAAAGATCTCACATAAATTTAAATATCCCTAAGCCTGTGCTTTTAGCATCAATAGGAGTTGCTTCGTGAGCGCACCTATTGCCATTAAGAAATGATAAAATACTGTTAACTCGATAGTTCCTTCGCTACTTTCAACCTTTCATTTGCAAACATGTTTAGCAAAATGTTCAAACCATTATTCTGGGTAATTGCACCCATGACAGCTTCAGAATATACAAATAACACAGTGGACGAGATAAATAGGACTTGAATGAAAACAAATAATTGGCAGGTGGAAAACAGCCCCATCATTGGGGCTGAGGAAAAACAACTTAAAATTCAATTGTTTTTTGATTTACTTATTTTGCCAACAAAAACTAAACCTGTAAAACTTGTTTAATTTCATCGGTGTATTTGGTTAATCCGGCACTTAACCCAAGATTAAATGCGTCTTCTGCACCAGCGCCTTCTAGCCAGTATTCTTTAAGGGCAATTAAAGCACCAACACGATTTCCGCTAGCGCAATGCACTAAGGTTGGTTCTTCTTTATCCAGAATATCTTTTAAGTGCTGCGCTTTTTCCTTAGTGCAAGATTCGGTCGTAGTAACCTCGATAACATGATATTGCATCCCCCATTTTTCAGCGATTGCAGCCTCATCAAATGGGATACTTTCCGAAGGTGGACGAAGATTGACAACCTGGGTAATTCCTATTGCAGCTAACACTTCAAAATCATGCTCGCTCGGTTGTCCTCCCACCATCAGATGCTCATTAGGAACTAAAGTATTGCTCATAGATAAAGAGTCAATTAAATGCTTTACGATCATACTAACCTCTCTTCGCAACAATAAGTTGTGCGCATTTGATACCTAAGATCATGGCGATAACAAAATATAATGTTTCAAGTTGACCTAATGCCAAACCAGCCACTGCTGGCCCAGGACAATAGCCTGCTAATCCCCAACCGATACCAAAAATAACTGCACCTATGATGAGCGACTTATCAAGGTGTTGCTTAATTGGTAAATGGAACTGGCTATCAAACCATGGCTTGTCTTTTTTTAACACGAACCTAAAGCCGATGGTGGTCACCAACAATGCGCCAACCATGACAAACATTAATGCCGGATTCCAATCACCAGTTATATCTAAGAAACCAATGACTACAGTCGGGTTAATCATTTGTGATAACGACAAACCTAAACCAAAAAGGATGCCAGCAATCAAAACTAAGAGATATTTCATCAATGTTCCCCTTAACCTTTTACAACATAGACAGTGATAATTGCCGCCAGCATAAACACGACAGTGGCTACGATAGAACGAACAGAAAATCGACCAATACCACAAACGCCATGGCCACTTGTGCAGCCACTACCAATATAAGTGCCAAAACCGACTAAAAAGCCAGCAATTGCGATAATGTAGGTCGAAGGGGATTCTCTAAATGGTAAAGCTTGCGGTGCTATATTTTGAAAAATAGCCGCGCCAAGGATCAAACCGGCAACAAACACTAATCGCCATGAAAAATCTTTTTTATCTTTACCAAACAGTAAATTCGCAAGAATTCCACTGATACCGGCTATTCTACCCAATGCTAACAGTAGCAATAAGGCAGATAAACCAATCAAGATCCCACCAAACAACGCGGGTAGAAATGGTGTAAACCAATCCATTATTGGTCTCCTTTTTTCTTAAAGGTAATAGGTGTTTTTAAATAAACAGTACCGTTTGCACCTGCATCAGGGAAATGCCCAGCAGCAATATTGACTTGGACAGAGGGGTACAAAAGATGAGGAACCGCAAGTTGACTGTCTCGCGATGTGCGAAATTGAATAAAATCTTGCTCAGAACAGCCATCGTTTACATGGATATTTTGGGCTTTTTGTTCGGCAATAGAAACTTCACAAGTCGCTTCACGCCCTTCTTCCGGGTAGTCATGACATAAAAACAAGCGTGTGTTTTCAGGTAAAGATAATATCTGCTGAATAGACTGATAAAGGGTTGCGGCATCTCCACCGGGGAAATCACATCGTGCGGTGCCAACTTTAGGGTGGAACATAGTGTCGCCAATAAAAGCAGCATCACCGATGATATAAGTGACACTATCGTTGGTATGGCCAGGAGTCGCCATTACACGAACAGTTAAATTACCGATAGTAAATTTATCGCCATCGTCAAAACAATGATCAAATTGTTCACCTTCAACATTAAAGCTTTCAGCTAAGTCGTAGATACCTTTGAAGGTCGCCTGTACTTTAGTGATCCCTCGGCCAATTGCTACTTTTGCCCCTGTTTTATGTTTTATGTATTGAGCAGAGGTCAAGTGGTCAGCATGAGCATGTGTTTCTAGAACCCATTCAATATGCAAATCTTTCTCTGCGACAATCGCCAAAATTTGATTAGCACTTTCATAACTAACACCACCTGATGCCATGTCAAAATCAAGTACAGGATCAACGATTCCACCTATACGTGTTTCGGGATCGAAAACAAGGTAACTGAATGTGCCACTAACAGCGTGGTAAAAGTCGATAACGACGGGATTCATATTCCACCTCAATTGATATCATTTTTAACTAGTTTATGCAGGAACATTATATTAGTCAATGCTAATTTAGCATTTGCTTAATTAGGTTTTTCTGATATAAATAAAAGAGTAGAAATTACAATATGCAGAGATCAACTTGAACGATATAGAAGCTTTTAAAAGCGCAGCCAAAGACACAGCTGGTTTACTCAAAGTATTAGCAAACGAAAATAGGCTATTGATTTTGTGTACATTAATGAATCAAGAAATGTCAGTGTCTGAGCTTAATGATCACATTAATTTAAGCCAATCCGCCCTTTCACAACATTTGGCGGTGTTACGCAAAGAGCAAGTTGTAGAAACAAGAAGAGAATCTCAAACCATTTATTACTTAGTGAAGAACCCACAAGTACTGAGTTTACTCAAAGTGCTACACGAATTGTTTTGTCCAGAAAACTAGAGAGAAAATTATGAGCTTTTCAATAGCAGCATGGTTAGGTGCAATTGCCATAGGCGTCAGCTTAGGGTTATTAGGTTCAGGCGGTTCTATTTTGACAGTCCCTGTTTTACTTTACTTATTTGACCAGCCTGAACGCGTTGCTATCGCTGGTTCATTAGCCATTGTTGGTTTAATTGCTCTGGTTGGTGCAATTCCTTATATATTGAAAAAACAAACGCATTGGCAAAGTGTTGTTTGGTTTGGAATCCCTGGCATGATAGGTACATACGGTGGCGCATTTTTCTCACAGTTTGTCACCGGCGCAGTACAGCTAATCACCTTTGCAGTTGTTATGTTAATGGCTTCATTTTTTATGCTTAAGCCCAAAAAGCAAGTAGCGCTTGCAAAGGTTGAAGAGAGAAAAAATTCAAAAATTTTACTCGATGGATTACTGGTTGGTGTACTGACAGGTTTTGTTGGCGTCGGCGGCGGTTTTCTTATCGTTCCAGCATTAGTATTACTGGCTGGTTTGTCAATGCATCAAGCCGTTGCTACCAGTTTAGTCATTATATTCCTAAAGTCTTTTGCAGGCTTCTATAAATACTTAGATGTGTTATCACAAGAGTCATTGTCGCTTGATTGGCAGGTTATTGGATTAGTTACTATTCTTGGCATTTTAGGCAGTTTCTCTGGCAACCTTATCGCCAACAAAATTTCAGGACAAAAGTTAAAAACAGGCTTTGCTTTATTTTTACTCCCTATGGCAGTCTTTATCATTTGGCAAAACCTTGGGGTGTTTAACTAAAAGCGTCAAATGGCACAATAAATGCAAAGTACTTTTCGAAATCAAATAACGTCAAAAATTTGTAAGTTCGGAGAGTATTATGGAACTGATTCTATTTGCCATGATCAGTTTGATCGTCATCGTTGCTTTATTGGCCAATCGATTAAACGACAATAGTTTTCCATTTCCATTTGAGAAAAAAGCGACTGTTTTTACTGGCGCAGAAAAGAATTTTCAGCACTTGTTAGAACAAGCCGTTGGTGATGAGTATCGCGTTATCAACAGGGTAAAGCTATCTGATATCGTCACTATTCGAAATGGCGTATCAGAGCGTGCAGCACAAGCTGCTAAAAACAATGCAGAAACAAAATATGTCGATTTCGCGATATGTGAACGTAATTCGATGAAGTTGTTTGGTGTTATCGATCTGGTTGACACGCAAGGTAAAGGCTACAAGATTAAAAAAGATTGGTTTGTTAGTGGTGCTTTAGAAGCAGCGGCAATTCCTCATCTGAGAATCAAGGTGAAGGCGACATACTCGGTAGATGAGATCAGAACCTGTATCAATACTCGTTTGTTTACCCAAAAGTTACCAGAGCCTAAATTTAAAGGAAAAGTCATTCCTGCTCCAATGGTGAAAGCGCGACCTCGTCAGCCACAAATTCCCTCTGGTGTGATAAGTTCAACCGCAGCGAGAGCTGCAACACCAGCCAAGCTACCCAATCCTCGCGTCGCAGCATTACCACATTAATTCTTTGACAGAAGAGCCGTATCGGCTCTTCTACAGCTCTATTTAAAACCCTATTACCTATTCAAAGAATTCTGCCCTTTCTTTTAAAGTATCAAGTATACTAAGTAACTATTTATTTTAAACATTAAAGGCCTAACCATGACCGTAGGTATTATTGGCGCAATGGAGCCAGAAGTTGCCATTTTAAAAGACAAATTAACTGATTCAAAAACCACTACTATTGGCGGTTATACGTTTTATCAAGGCCAATTAAATGGCACAAACGTTGTCATTGTACAATCAGGTATCGGCAAAGTAGCTGCCGCCTTGGCAACAGCATTTTTGATTCAAGAATTTTCACCTCAATATGTTGTAAACACTGGCTCTGCCGGCGGCTTTGATCAATCGCTAAGCGTTGGTGATATCGTGGTCAGCAGCGAGGTACGTTATCATGATGTTGACGTAACGGCATTTGGCTATGAAGTAGGACAATTACCGGCTAATCCTGCGGCTTATATAGCTCACCCTCAATTAGTTGAGGCAGCTAAAGCAGGGATTAATTCACTTAATGGCATTCACTCATTAGTAGGGTTAATTACCACTGGCGATACATTTATGACTAAAGATGATGACATCGCTAAAGCACGAAAAAACTTCCCATCAATGGCTGCTGTTGAAATGGAAGGCGCTGCAATTGCTCAAGCTTGTCACTTGCTCAATACACCGTTTGTTGTGATTCGATCAATGTCTGACATTGCAGGAAAGGAGTCACCAACGTCATTCGAAGCATATTTGGAAACAGCATCAGTAAACTCTTCGCAATTAGTAATGAATATGTTAGAAGAGTTAAAAGGTAAAACAATTAACTAAATTAAGCATTTATGGATATTATTAATAACCTGCCTCCTCTAGGCTTAGACATTGTTGTTTTATTGTTAGTAATAGCCATTAAAAGCCTGATAACACATTTAAGCTCAAACACTGGTTTGAGCTTTTTTCATTTTTATTGCCAGCAGTTATCGAGGAAAGTTAACAAGCCTAATAATAGCAATCAACAAAGAAAGATCGCCGGCTTTATCGCCTGTTTAATTACTATTGTTCCTGTGATGATCATTCTCTGGCTTTTTGAAAGTTATGTAGAGCTTAATATCATTTGGCATGCCCTGTTACTCTACTTATCACTTGGTAGTTTTGGCCACGTAAAAGCGGCAAAAAATATTAGTTTAAGCTCACAAAAGCATCTTAAAGATCAAGCTCGGCAACAATTAGCACCCTGGGTACTAAGAGATGTAAAACAGCTTACTTTTTTAGGTATGCACAAAGCCTGTATTGAAATGTTGCAGTCTCGCTTTCTCCAGCATCAATTTTCCATTGCATTCTATTTTTTGTTATTGGGTCCTTATTTTGCCTTATCTGCACGTATCTTGATTGATATGCATCATTGTTGGAATTTAAAACTAAAAACTTTTCAGCCCTTTGGCTTTTTTGCTAATTGGTGTACTCAATGGCTTTTATGGTTACCTACACGCCTATATACCACTGTGTTATTTTTGGTGAATATTACTCGCCCTAGAATTAGCAAAATGACATCATTTAGCGCTGTTATTTTTAGTATAAACAATAACCTTGCGCTAGCGGCGTTGGCATCGATACTTAATGTTAAACTCGGTGGTGTTGCCATGTATGAGGGCGAAAAACAAAGGGCTATAGAGTTTAATGGTAATGCTAGGATGCCAAACACCGACGACATAAACCACGCCATTGGGCAGCTAAATTTAGTTAAAACATTAGCTTTGGGCAGTTTAATTTGTATAGTTGTTGTATTGGCTATTATTCCTACTAGGTAAACTGGAGAAATATAAGATGAAAAATATATTAGTGATTGGCTTGCTAATCTTTACCACTGTCACTGCATTTGCAAATGAAGTGACACCAATAACTGCTGAGCAATTGGTTAGCATTCAGCAGGCGGAGAAAAAACCACGCCATGTTATTTTAGATGTCAGATCAGCCGAGGAGTTTTCACAAGGTCACTTAGCAGGTGCGATTAATATCCCTCACGATGAAGTTGCACAGCGTTTAGAAGAACTTTCAGGCTTTAAACATGACATGGTCATTGTTCATTGCCGTTCGGGAAGAAGAGCTAAAGTGGCGGAAGCTGTTTTAACCGAGCAAGGTTTTTCAAAAGTTAAGCACCTAGAAGGTGACTTTATTGGCTGGCAGAAAAAACAACTTCCTATTGTTAAACAGTAAAAACTAAATGACTGACCTACTCTACTTCCTCGATATATTCGGCGTCATCGTATTCGCCTTATCTGGTGCTTTAATGGCTGGCCGCTATCAACTTGACCCATTTGGTGTTGTTGTTCTTGCCGCTGTTACAGCGATTGGCGGAGGTACCATCCGTGATGTAATTCTTGGCACCACGGTATTTTGGGTAGCAAGTCCCATTTATTTGTACATTATTTTAACGACAGCGCTACTTACCATTGCCTTGATCAGAAGACCAAAACGCATCCCTAAAAGGTTTTTATTATTGGCAGATGCCTTTGGCTTAGCACTTTTTGCAGTCTTAGGCACAGCCAAAGCAATTAAACTGGGAGCTCCTGTTAGTGTTGCTATTGTGATGGGCACAATCACTGGCGTAGCAGGAGGCATGATCCGCGATGTATTGTGTAACGTGATTCCAATGATCCTAAGACAGGAAATATATGCGTTAGCAGCAATGCTTGGTGGTATTTTATTTGTATTTCTAAGTTATTTTGGCTTTAGTGAAAATGTGGCAACAATATCGGCTGTTTCCGGTGCACTGACACTGCGCTTAGCTGCTATTTATTGGCAGGTATCACTACCTGCCTTTCAAATTATTGATAAAGAAGGAAATTCAGAATAAAAATTAAAACACGTAGTTAACACCTAAATTAGCTACGTCGTATTCAAGATCACCCATGTCATGTTTTTGTAAACCAAAATTGATCCCAAAGCCATTATCCCAACGGTACTGCCAACCCGCTTCTAAAAACAAGCCCGTGCCGTTTTCATCAATGACTTCCTTCCTTTCAACGTCAAATTGGTAATCGTAAAACGAAGCACCGATCTTGCCGTAAAAACTATTGCGTTTAGTTATTTTAAACTCACCTTTAACAGCTAGAATTAAAGCGCCTAACTCAAAATTATCGTACGGCAATTCAAAGTCATCTGATTCATCAGTTCGACAATCAAACACACCGTTAATTTTGGTACATTCCCAATCATCGATGTCAGTTGCAGTCATTAAGCCAACTTCACCTGAAAAATGCTCTAAAAATTTGTAGTTATAATACCAGTAAGAATTGCCTACCCCTTGACCATCAGAGTCTTTTCCTTTGAATTTGACGCCTCCACCACCGGCTTGTAATCCCATGGTGTGTTGTTTAGTGAATTCCTCTGCCAAAGTAGCAGAAGACAAGCATGCTGCAATAAGCATTAAACTAAAAAGTCTGCTGTTAAATTTCATGTTGTTTTTCCATAACGTATTTTGAATAAAGCACATTATGATAAAAAAGTTCCGTTGAAACTGTTATTCAAGTGTCAGGAAAGTGTTCACTTTTGTAAGCAGAATACTTAAAAATGCAAACACTTCTTAAGAAGAGGTTTTAGGCTTCAATGCCCCAGCCGTCATTATAGCCTTCAAATTTATTCGCTAACTTTTCAAATTCAGCTTCTTGGGCAATGATCAGTTCATAATCGGGGATCATGGACACAGTGCAATCTAAGTCCCAAACGTTAGGAGTTTCATCTGGGTGGAGGTGACAGTCAATATGTGGCGCATTAGCTTGCAGGTGCTCGGCCATTGCTTGAGCTTGTTCCTTTTTTTCGAATAATTGAAAAAAGGTAACTTGATGAGATGTTGTTAAATCAATACCAGCAGCATGCATTTCAGCTAGTACTTGTCCGCTTTCATCGTTTGGGAAATTCATATCATAGCGATTAAAAAATTGAGTTAGGTAAATAATACCATGTAAATGCAATTTTGTTATTTTTATCTATTGCACTAGAAAAGTGTTAAATAAAGCGCCATTCAAACTAAGCAAAATAATATTTATGATCTTGGCAAATTTTCTAACATCGCCAAAATGTTTTTTTCCAGTTTTTCCTGAACTTCAAGACTGTTGTCGTTATCTTTTAGTTTAAGTTGGCTAACACTGCGCCAAACAGTACGATTGTTTTCTAGGTTAATAATGTCGATGATCAAACTGCCAGTGCTCGCAGTTTTACTGTTGCTTTTTTCTGTATTGCTATTGGGAAGGCATACTCGACAATAACGAACACTGCGATTATAGGCCCTCAACTCTTTTGCACGATTAACGATGTGATAACCAATGACGACATCAGCACTTTCAAGTAATTGGTAGCGATAGCCTAGAGCGTCAAAACCATTTTCAATAGCAATCTCAATACTATTACGTGTTACATCACTAATACTCTGTAATTCGCTAAACGGAGAATTTCTGCCATAAAGGCTGTAGCTTTCTATGGATGAGAAATCAAAGGACTGCAAATAATTAACGCGAAATTGAGGACCAGTTGAACATGAAACGAGCAAAAAAATACTAAGCAAAGCTAGACTAATCTTGGTACGCATAAGGATAATTGCAAACAAAAACGTATACTTAGCCTACCTGAACAGTAGAGAAAAACAAGGCCTTAAACTAGGGTGAGTTGAACTTGTCAGCTTGTTAATAGCACACTAACGCAGTGCGGCTACCCAAGACAAAATGCATTAAATTGAAATAAAATTTAAACCTAAATTATCAATGCCCACTAACGCAACTTAATATCTGGCAAAGTATCTAAAGCACCATCAATATCAATGGTGGTGACATTACTTTCAAATGTCATAAAAGCGACATTGCCTTTGGAGGAGTGTCGAATAAAGGCAAGTTCATAGCCATACTTTAAAAGGCTACTGGCTGAAAACTTTTGTGCTAACGTCAATTCTGACCACAAGTCCTGATGTGCAGCGTCAAAATGCCTGCGTTCTATCAAAGGATCTCTTTGTCGTTGCTGTGCCATGTTAATTACCTAAACCCCAACTCACCATCTAATATATCGAGATCTATAACATTAGCATATTGTATTCCAACATAAATAAAACCATGTTTTTCATTAAGATAAAGACGATTTGAGTTCTAAAAGTACTCTGATTGTAAAAAAAATCGACAATGAAAGTATTAAAATAATCAAACGCAGACTGAAAGAAATAAAAAAAGCAGTATTAAATACTGCTTTTTTTGCTTTATGTAAAAGCCAATAATTACTTTACAGTAACTCTGGCAAACTTACGTTTACCAACTTGGTATACCGCTTCACTACCAACAGCTACCTGTAGCTTATTGTCAGTAACTTTTTCACCTTCAATTTTAGCTGCACCTTGCTTGATCATACGTAAAGCTTCTGATGTGCTTCCCACTAAACCAGCTTCTTTAAGTAAATTCGCAATAGCCATACCTTCGCCATTAGTTTCAAAGGTAAATTCAGGCATTTCGTCAGGGATAGCCCCTTTTTGGAAACGGTTAATAAATTCTTGATGTGCTGCTTCCGCCGACGCTTGATCGTGAAAACGTTCAATAATTTCTTTAGCTAGCGCAATTTTTACATCACGCGGGTTTGCACCTTCGTCTACTTGCTTTTTAAATCCTTCAATTTCCTCTAAAGGCTTAAAGCTAAGTAATTGATAGTAACGCCACATCAAATCATCAGAAATTGACATTATTTTGCCAAACATGTCTGACGGCGACTCTGTAATACCAATGTAGTTACCTAAAGACTTAGACATTTTTTGTACGCCGTCTAAACCTTCCAGTAATGGCATCATTAATACCGTTTGTGGACGCTGCCCTTCACCCTTTTGTAACTCTCGTCCCATCAACAAGTTGAATTTTTGATCGGTTCCACCTAATTCAACATCTGATTCAAGTGCCACTGAATCCCAGCCTTGGACTAATGGGTACATAAATTCGTGAATTGCAATCGACTGACCGCCAGCATAACGTTTTTTAAAGTCGTCACGCTCCATCATACGAGCAACCGTTTGGCGTGATGCTAACTTTAACATACCGGCGGCGCCAAGTTTCTCCATCCAAGTCGAATTAAATTCGACGCGTGTTTTTTCTGGATCTAGGATTTTGAATACTTGTTCTTTATACGTTTCAGCATTGGCCAAAACATCTTCTTTGGTTAACGGCTTACGTGTTACGTTTTTACCTGTTGGGTCGCCGATCATACCGGTAAAGTCACCAATTAAGAAAATGACTTCATGTCCTTGTTGCTGAAACTGGCGCAGCTTATTGATCAATACAGTATGACCCAAGTGAAGATCTGGCGCTGTTGGATCAAAGCCCGCTTTAATTTTTAGTGGCTTGCCTTCCTTTAACTTTTCCAGCAACTCATCTTCAAGCAAGATTTCCTCGGCTCCGCGTTTAATTTCAGCAAACGCTTGGCTGACATCTGACATGGGTGTGACTCCAATTGATCAATAAATTTTTACAAAATAAGAGCCGAATTCTATAGCAAATATAGCCTTGGTGAAATCCCCAAGATTGTTTATCCGTACAATATTTTGTTATAGTGGTGCAGGCTATCTATATTTTAACCAGCAGTAAGAGTCGTACTCCATTGAAAAACATTAAAAAAATTTATAAAGAGTTGCCTAATCAGCACAAAGCTCTCTTATACAGTACGAGCTTAATTTTACTAATTTTGATGTTAATCCCATCCGAAAAGGCTAGTGCAAGCCGTCAAAATAATGCAACGGCATTAAAAGTTGGCGAACGTTATCAGCTAGACTTACCACAGCAGCTGGTTTATGAAGACACGACCGAGACAGTTAGTTCTGAGACACAAAATCCAAGTGATGATGTAGAACCCGAACAAGAAAGTCGACAATGGCAAACTGCAAAGGTTAAACGTGGCGATTCGTTGGCAAAAATTCTTAAACGTTTGGGCTATAGCGCTCAAACTACGTATAAGCTTACAAAAGCTTCTGGTGATTACCGTAAGCAACTGTTGAAAATAAACGTTGGCGATACCTTAAGATTTAGCAACAACGCTGATGGTGAATTAGCATTCATTGAATACCCTATCTCTAAGACCCAAACTTTGTTGGTTGAACTAACTGACAAAGGTTATCACACTGATATGTTAACCAAAGAAGTTGAAATCAGAGAATATGTTACTCAAGGCAGTATCAACTCAAACTTCTGGACCGCTGGTGTATCTGCAGGGTTAAATGATAATCAAATTATAAATCTTGCTCATATTTTTAGTTGGGACGTCGACTTCGCGTTAGATATTCGTAAAGGTGATACCTTCCACGTGGTTTATGAAAGCAAATATGTTGACGGTGAGTACATTGGCACTGGTAATATTTTGGCTGCTGAGTTTATTAACCAAGGAGAGGTATTTCAGGCGATTCGACACAATGATGGTCGCTACTACACGCCTGAAGGCAATAGTATGCGTAAAGCATTCTTAAGAGCACCGGTTGAGTTTAAATATATTAGCTCTAACTTTAAGCCTAAACGTTTTCACCCTATCCAAAAACGTTGGAAAGCACACCGTGGCACTGATTATCGAGCAAATACAGGTACACCTGTTGTTGCTTCTGGTGACGGAAAAGTTACTCACTCTACTTACAATAAATACAATGGTCATTATGTATTTATCCAACACGGCAATGGTATTGTGACCAAGTATTTACACTTTTCAAAACGTGCAGTTAAACAAGGTCAACGAGTCAAACAAGGTCAAGTAATTGGGTATGTCGGCTCAACCGGTATGTCAGAGGCGCCACACCTTCATTATGAATTTTTAGTCAATGGCGTACATCGTAATCCAAGAACAGTAACTTTGCCTGATGCTGAGCCAATCGCTAAAAGTGAGCGAGCAAGCTTTAATATTATCGCTCGTCAACGCCTCAATGACCTTGCTGGTTCTAGGTTAGCGTTAAATCCAGTAAAAGAAAAAGCAACACAGGCTCCTTAATGACACAACAATATTATATCGGCATTATGTCAGGTACTAGCGCTGATGGTGCCGATATAGCGCTAGTTAAGTTTAACCAGTCTACTGAACCTTCTCAGGCCTGCGAGCTGATTGCCCATCACTTTCATCCTTATCCAGATAATTTACATCATGCAGTAACAAGTTTATATCAGCCTGATGATAATGAAATTGACCGAGCATGGGACTTAAACGTTGAATTAGCACATTTTTACCATCAAGCTGTTCAAGCGTTATTAAATGCTGAAAATATTCAGCCAAGTGAAGTAATAGCAATTGGCAATCATGGGCAAACAATACGTCACCGCCCAGAACCTTTTGACACTATCAAAAACAGCTTTACTTTACAGATAGGTTGTAATCAAACCTTAGCATGTCTTAGCCAGATACGTGTTATTGGCGACTTCAGAACTAAAGATATGGTGCTTGGCGGCCAAGGTGCTCCATTAGTACCAGCGTTTCATCACTTTCTATTTGAACAGGCGCAACAAGACACCTTTATCGTAAATTTAGGTGGTATTGCTAATGTCACTTATTTGCCAGCAGATAAAGCTCAACCTGTTGTTGGTTTTGATACAGGCCCAGCAAATGCTTTATTAGATGCATGGTGCTATATGCATACGGGCAACCGGTACGACAAAGATGGTGAGTGGGCAACCACAGGGCAAATTATCCCAGCGTTATTGGATCAAATGCTAGCGGATAGCTATTTCTCTCTGCCATTTCCCAAAAGTACTGGTAGAGAATATTTTAATATAGATTGGCTCAACCAATTTCAGGTAACTGAATACTCTGCACATGATATTCAGGCAACATTAGTCGCATTAACTGCGACATCTGTTGCCAATGCAGTGGCACAACTAAGCCCGAAAGGTTTCGTATATTTATGCGGTGGTGGAATTAACAACACCCCATGTTATAAGCTTATAAATCATAACCTTAGTAATCATTCTGTAAATACAATTCATTCACTAAACCTGAATAATCAAGCGTTCGAAGCTATGGCATTTGCATGGCTTGCCTACGCTTATGACAAAAAAATCTATAATCACATACCAGAAGTTACGGGGGCTAGCCGTAAAACTATTCTTGGTATAGAGTTTTTACCTTAATAGCTACTAGACCAAATAATTCTTCTCCCTATAATAAATATTCCGCTGCATATTTTTTATGCAACTGTTAGCTTATTGGAACCTATTTTTAAATTGTAAGTCTAACGATTGTGCTGTATCCGACAGCATTTGAGGAGGAACTATGGAGTTTAATGATATTCACATTGGTATGAAATGTGGTAGTAAGAAAGGAAGTGGTACAGTTACATGGATAGATGGCTCAACTAGAACCATCTATATGGCCAATATAGATGATAACAATAGCTTCGAAGTAAACTTCGACGAAATCATCGAAGATCCTCAAGCGCATAACAGAGAAGATACTTATTACTAAATGCCGATGATCCTTTACTACGACAAAACCTCCTACGGGAGGTTTTTTAATAACTAAAATATATGTACTTCTCATCAAGCACTATACCAACTGTATAAAAACCAATTACTTATAACCTAAAATTCCTATCACAAATAGTATTGTGTGGTAATGTAATTTTAAAAGGATAAAAGAATTATATTTATGATTAAAAGTGCAATTTTTATGTTGTCGGCAATTCCATTTGCTGCCAGTACAATGACAATCACCTCTGATACCACCGACTGGATGCCAAATAATTCCTTCACACAAGGTGTAGAAGGTCCTGCGGTAAATAAAGACGGGGATTTATTTGCCGTAAACTTCAAACAACAAGGCACCATTGGAAGAGTTTTCGGCAAAGGCAAGGCAGAAGTGTATCTAACATTGGAAAACGGCTCTATCGGCAACGGTATTCGCTTTGACCAACAAGGCAATATGTATATTGCTGATTATGTTAATCACAATGTCCTACGTTTTAATTCTCAGAAAAAATCACTTGAGGTTTACGCACACAACCCCAAAATGAACCAACCAAATGATGTTGCTATCATGGACAATGGTATTTTGTTCGCCAGTGATCCTAACTGGAGCAACAACACAGGGAATTTATGGCGAATCAACACCGATGGCAGCACAGTGCTATTAGAAGCCAATATGGGGACAACTAATGGTGTTGAAGTCAGTCCTGATAATAAAACATTATATGTTAATGAAAGCGTGCAACGTAACATTTGGCGATATCAGTTAGATGACATGGGAAATGTAACCGATAAGGCATTGTTTTATCATTTTGACGATCATGGTATGGATGGTATGCGCACCGACAAACAGGGTAATTTGTATGTTGCTCGTTATGGTGCAGGTGAAATTGCCGTTATTACCCCTCAAGGCGAGTTAAAAAAGACAATAAAACTTACAGGACAACACCCAACCAATATAGCCTTTGGCGGTGAAGATGGTAAACAAATATTCATTACCATGCAAAAACGAGGCGCCATTGAAAGCTACCTCAACGATATTCCAGGGCGCAATCACTAAAACCCAAAAAAAGAGCAAGTATTAAACTTGCTCTTTCAAAACCTGTTGAGCTATGTCGATGGTTTACAGTTTAAACTGTGATACCTGCTCATTTAATTGATAGGCAAGCTCGAGCAAGTGCTCACTGATCTGTTTACCACGAATAGCATCTTCACTAGATTGTTCTGCAATATCGCTAATGTTAGTTACATTGTGGTTAATTTCTTCCGCTGCTAAGTTTTGCTGTTTAGCTGCATTTGAAATTTGGCAGTTTAGTTCATCAAGCTCTGCAATTTGCGCCGTAATTTCAACCAATAACCCGGCAACATTAGTGACATCTTCCGCTTTTTCATTTGCTTGTTGACTGGCAAGTTGCATCGAAGTTACGGCATTATTTGCGTCATTTTGCAACGCCAAAATAGTTGTCTGAATTTGATCGATTGACTCTCGTGTTCTTGTAGCCAGCGATCTTACCTCATCCGCTACAACGGCAAAGCCTCGTCCTTGTTCGCCAGCCCTAGCGGCTTCGATGGCGGCATTTAATGCCAACAAGTTTGTTTGTTCGGCAATGGCGGTTATCATCTCTAGAACCGTACCAACTTCATGAGTCTTATTGTTAAGCTCAGTGATCATGTCAGTGTTTTGAATAACTTGATCACGCAATTGGTAAATGCCCTCTTTGGCGCCCTCGACCAAAGTTAAACCTGATTTTGCGTGTTCACTGACAGTTACTGATTTTTGTGCTGCACTTTCAGTATTCTGCTGGACTTCATCTGCACTAGCATCTAATTCATTAATTGCCGCAGCTACAGAGTCGGTGCCATTTTTTTGGTTAAGCACAGCTTCACGAGTTAATCTAGAAATTTCATCAACTTGTGTTGCTGATTCTATCAATCGATTTGAGGCATCTGACACAGAAACAAAACTGGTTTTAAACCTTGCCATCATTTTATTAAGAGCAGTTGTAACAGCACCTAACTCATCGTGATAATTCACTTTGATTTCTTTATTTAAGTTTAAGTTTTGTTCCACTTCATTGATGGTATTACGTAAGCGTTTTAACCTAAAAAGAACCAATTTGTTAAAAGTAACACTGAGTAAAGTAAAACAAACAACCGTAATGATAAGTTGAAGCACACCGGCTTGTGTAATTGACTTACGGATTTCTTTCTCAACACCTGACAAGTCATACGTTACTTTTACTGCGCCTAAAACTTCCCCTTCTTGAACTTGGTGACAAGCTAAACAATTGGTTCCCCGGTAATCAGCACTAGCTTCAATAGGGCTGATAAAACTAATCATCCGCTTTCCATCTCGCTCTATGAAGTCGAATGCCTTTTTACCCGCCAAACCATCACGTTCAAACTGATTAGTTGGTGCTTGATCGGCAAATCCAGGACCAAAGGTTTTGTTGATAGCTTCGCCTCGTAGAATTCTAGCTTCTACGATGGAGGGCTGACTTTGGATTTTTTGTTGAATAATTTGACGGTTAGCAATTGTGCCCGTTAGCATCATGGTATTAACTGAATCAAAGTAATTTAATGCTAACGATTCTAGATTCTGTTTAACAAAGGTTTTACTGAGTTCCTGCTCGTCATGATAGAAAAAAACCATGGTAGTTGTTAAAAACAAAATGGCGAAGGTTACTAACGCCAAATTTATTTTTTTCGCTAATGTCATTTGCATAAAATCATCTCGAACGAGTTAAAGAGTAAAACAGCCCTATTTTACTCAGATAAATTTTAGTTTAAAAAATATTTAGGCTTTTCTTAATCTATCGCAAACAAATGATCAAAAACTTGATAAATCTTTACAAAAATTTTACGTCAAAGCCGCTAAACTTACTCTGCTTGCCAACTCTGCTCTAACAAAAGCAGGTTTTTGCTAAACAACTTTAATACAAACTCACTACCTGAGTTAACCACTCCGACTCCTTTCGGTGTACCAGTCATTACGATGTCGTTATCTTGCAATTGAGTATAGCTCGCTAAAAAGTCGCGAATAACGTTTGGTTGAGACATCATTAATTCGATATTTGCTTCTTGTGTTACACGATCATCAATTAACAATTGAAACGACAAAGCGTTAACTTCCAATTCATCTAATACTATAAACTTAGTAAATAACGCTGAATTATCAAATGCTTTTGCACGCTCCCAGGGTAAACCTTTCAGCTTCAATTTACTTTGTAAATCTCTCTTGGTTAAATCTAACCCCAAACCCACTGCGTGATATTTGCCATTCCTAATCAAAAAGCACAGTTCCGCTTCATAGTGGATAGGCTCTTGATGGAAAGAGATTAATCTCTCACCGATCGCTGAATTTGGCTTATTAAATACGACGATTTCACTCGGTACTTCATTATTCAGCTCTTGAATATGTTCAACATAGTTACGCCCAATACATACAATCTTATTAGGAATAACTTTTTCATTGTCGACTACAACAGTATTCATGCTTTGATATCCTGTTTTATGAATAGATAGTGTGCCTAAAAGTAGGCCAGCCTATTCAATAATAAATAACATGAAACTTATCATGTAACCCCATGAAAAAACAAAATTTCACGGGCAATATCGATAATAAATAAAATAAATTACATCTCTATAGTCCAACGGTATTAACATCAATTCCCTCAGACAACAGCAAATACAAAAGGGAAAGCTTTGTTAACCTATTACGACTTTTTTGGCGCAATAAATACGGCATTTATTTCTATCAGTGTGCTAGGAGTGATATCTCAATTGCGGACAATTTGGTTTAGGAAAGATGATGAAACCCTAAAGAAAGCACCAACTGAGCTACTTTCCCTAAACCAATTCACGGTAAGTTTTTTAGCTTACTTATCATTTTTTGTTTATGGTTATTCGATTACGCCATTTAATCATTATATTGTTTGGCCACGACTGATTGCTTCCATTATCGTTTTATGCATTTTGTTTGAGATAATGCGAGATCGCAAAACTCGTAGTGCTAAGGTAAGTGCTGCTGTATGTAGCCTCTGTTTGTTGTTCGCGACATTAGGGTTGGTTTTTGCGGGCACCGTCACAGACAGCACAAAACTGATCTCTACCTCCATCATCCTGATTGTTTCGGCATTGATTGCACAAGGTTACTACCACCAAATAAAAATGATTATTTCATCTGGTCGTACTGGTGCAGTAAATCTAAAAATGAGCCAATTTATTTTAATGATGGATGTTTCCACCGTTGCATTTGCTTTAAGTATGGGAATCAATCAAGGCTGGCCTTTATTGGTACTGGCGGTAACAAGCGGCATAACCAAAATAACTATTATGTACCTATTTAGATGGGTGAAAATAAGCCCTACGGCAAAAGAACGACGACTTTTGGCTGGCAATTAAAAAAACATATCTTGGTTATTACAGTTAATTAAATACATATAAAAAAAGCCGCTTAATAGCGGCTTTTAAAAATAATTTTATGTTATTTAGAACGGAATATCGTCATCAAAATCAATTGTTGGCTCTTGAGGGTTTACCTTAGCATTTGATTGATTCTGTTGCTGATAACCACCACTTTGTTGCTGTGGTTGTTGATAACCGCCACTTTGTTGCTGTGGTTGTTGATAGCCGCCACTGTGTTGTTGCTGAGGCTGTTGGTAGCTTTGTTGTGGAGCAGATTGTTGATGCTGCTGTTGTGGCGCACTCTGCTGATAAGCTGGCTGTTGAGCTGCTTGTTGCTGATAACCACCTTGCTGTTGAGGTGCTTGTTGTTGGAAACCACCACCCTGTGACATACCACCTTGACCACGAGAGTCTAACATTTGCATCTCATTAGCAACAATCTCAGTAGTATACTGATCTTGTCCCTGTTGGTTTTGCCACTTGCGCGTTTGTAAGCGCCCTTCAATGTAAACTTTTGAACCTTTTTTTAGATATTCGCCAGCAATTTCCGCTAAACGTTGATAAATCACGATGCGATGCCACTCAGTTTTTTCTTTTTGCTCGCCAGTTTGTTTATCTTTCCATGTTTCTGAGGTTGCAACGGTAAAATTGGCAACTGCGCTGCCATTTGGCATAAAACGCACTTCAGGGTCTTGCCCTAAATTTCCAACGATGATGACTTTATTTATCCCACGACTGGCCATGTATTAATCTCACTTTCTAATTTGGGTCAACACGTTTAAGTTATTGACAATAAAGCAGTATATTAAGCGCTAACACACACTACTTTATTCAGGTTTAACAGTTAAGAGATCCATTCTAACATCGCCCTTTGCGATGTGATAGTTCCAATTTTATTTCTTTAGATATTCCGTCATTTTTTCAACAATATCCTCCGGTATTTTTACCGCTTTTTGCGCTTGATAGTCAAAATGTACCATAACGGCAGTACCTGATGCGACTAAGGAATCTCGCTGCCAAATCTCTTGGTAAACATCAAAAGATGAACCACCTATGCGGCCAATGTAAGTTCGTACTTCCATTTCATATTCGTAATACATCTGCGCGATAAACGACACATCAATTTTTGCTAAAATTAAGCGCCATTTAGTTAAATCTAAATCAGGCGTAAACCACTTAAAAATCTCATCTCTTGCCCCTTCAAACCAAACAGGCACCATTGTATTGTTAATATGGCCTAAACCGTCAGTATCACTAAACCTAGGCTTAAATGTGTCAGTAAAGTATTTATCAGACATAGTATTCTCTTCATTGAAATGGTGCGTTAAAACTGATTACACTAGTGTTAAATAACAACCAACGGTTTTTTTAGATTTATGACCGATTTTATCGAAATATATCCGCAAACATTAACACCAGAATTTTGCCAGCAATTTATCGCCTCGTTTGAACAAAGTCCACATAAAACTGCTGGTCGCACAGGTGGCGGCGTAGATGAATCGAAGAAAATAAGTCAAGACATATATTTGAATCAACACCCAGAATTTCAGCAATCACTAAATACCATAACACAAGCTTGTACCAATAGGTTATTGGAATACATCAACAAATATTACTTCAGCTTAATTAGCTCAATTTCGTTGACATTAGAACATCCTGTTACCAAAAAACCGGTGCAATTGACGCAAGAAAACTTTGAAGAAGTCGCTAAACCAAATTTGTTTAATTTGGTACGCTATTTATTTCGGTTAGCGCCAATTAATGCGCAAAAATATAATAAACAACAAGGTAATTACCAATATTGGCACTCTGAAATATTTCCACAACCTGGCCATAACGACGCATTACATCGAGTATTGTTGTTTATTATTTATTTAAACGATGTTGCCGAAGGTGGTGAAACCGACTTCTTTTATCAAGAAAAATCAATAAAACCCGAAGCTGGCACTATGATTATCGCTCCTTGTGGTTTTACACATACACACAGAGGAAATATTCCAATTTCTAACGACAAATATGTGTTAACGTCATGGATGTTATATAACCCAGCTCAACAGATTTATACCTCTTAACAACGAGAAAAATAATGAAAAAACTGATCGTTCTATTTTGCACCCTGATTAGCTTGTCAGTCATAGCAGGCCCTGGAAAAAAAGCTCCAGATAGAGAAAGCGGTAAAGGCCCATATAAACGTTTAATATTGCGTGGCGGTATTGTCGTTAATGGTGAAGGCGCCCCAGCACGAGGCCCAATGGATATCGTTATTGAAAATGATCGTATCGTTCGAATGGTGAGTGTTGGTAACCCAGGCGTGCCAATTAAAGCAAACTATAGACCTAAAGCCGAAGAAGGTGATCTCGAAATAGATGTCGAAGGCCAATATATTTTACCAGGCTTTATCGATATGCACGGCCATATTGGTGGGAGTGCGGATAACATTCCTGCCGAATACGTTTTAAAATTATGGTTGGCACACGGAATTACAACCGTGCGTGAACCTGGCAGCTTTAATGGTGTTGATTGGGTTATGGATCATGTTAAACGCAGTGAAAAGAACACAATTGCAGCACCGAGAATCATTCCATACGTTGGCTTTGGCATGGAACAAAGCTCCCCTATCACCACACCTGAACAAGCAAGAAAATGGGTTAAAAACATAGCTAAACGTGGCGCCAAAGGCATTAAGTTTTTTGGTGCTCCTCCTAAAATCATGGCTGCAGCGTTAGATGAAGCAAAAAAACAAGGTTTAGGTTCAATGATGCACCATGCACAGCTTGAAGTAACCAATATGAACGTTGTGGACTCAGCGCGTTTAGGCTTAACAACCATGGAACATTGGTACGGTTTACCAGAGGCTTTGTTTGAACATCAACATATTCAAAACTACTCACCGGATTACAATTATAATGACGAACAAAATCGTTTCGGTGAAGCTGGCCGTTTATGGGATCAAGCAGCAAAACCTGATACCGAAAAATGGCAACAAGTACGTGATGAGTTGATTAAACTCGACTTCACCATCAACCCGACGATGACCATTTATGAAGCTAGCAGAGATTTGATGCGCGAAATGAATGCTGACTGGCACAAAGAATATACCTTACCTACGTTATGGGATTTTTTCCAACCTAACAAATATGCACATGGCTCATATTGGTTCGACTGGACTACCGATGATGAAATTGCTTGGAAAAAGAACTACCAACAATGGATGACGTTTATTAACGATTATAAAAACCATGGTGGCCGAGTAACAACTGGCTCAGATTCTGGCTATATTTTCAAAATATACGGTTTTGGTTATATCCGTGAATTAGAGCTTTTAAGAGAAGCAGGTTTTAATGCCTTAGAAGTAATACAAGCAGCAACCATTAATGGTGCGGAAGCACTTGGCTTAGAAGATGAAATTGGCTCACTTCGTGTTGGCAAAAAAGCAGATATGGTAATTGTTGGCGAAAACCCATTACGTAACTTTAAAGTACTTTATGGAACAGGCCATTTCCGCCTTGACGACAACAATAAACCTACACGCTCTGGTGGCGTAAATTACACCATTAAAGACGGTATTGTTTACGATGCCAAAGCATTGCTAAAAGATGTTCGTGACATTGTAAAACAAGCAAAAGAGCAATAACCTAAAAACATTAAGGCCGGCTTAACACCGGCCTTGATAGTTATTGTAAACATTACAAAAAACGTTTAATTAGGTGGTCAGTACGACTCATTTTTATACGTTTTAACAGTTTCAATACTTTGTCAGGATATTCATCAACTTGGCGAATATCGTCTTCACACCTTACCTGCATTGTGTGTTCTAATATGCCAGTTACCTCTTGGCTTACCCGAGGCAACAACTGTTGCTGTTTATCGTGAATTAATAACGCATTTTCTAAATCCAAGCGCCATGCTCTGGGGTTTAAGTTGCTGCCAGTAATTAAATGATATTCTTCGTCAACAATCATTCCTTTAGCGTGAAAGCTATTCGCCTCATGTCGCCAACAATGGATTGCTAAGTCGCCAGTTTCGATAAACTGTTGCCACTTTTTTAACATTCTACAGAGTAAGTGTTCATACAGGTATGGAATGATACCAATTGTTCGAAAAGGTTTTTCTTGGCATATAAAGAAGTCATTGGCTCTTTTATCACCAACCACTAATTCAACTTTTACGCCCCTAGCAAGCGCCGACGATAGCGCTTTTTCAATAGGACGAGGAAAATTAAAATAAGGCGTGATCAGCATAATACTGCGCTGGCTTTTTTCGATTAATTCGACACAGGTTTTATTTAATACGTTGCCTTTACTACCGCAGCCAACAATAGGATAAATCACTAATTCTTTTTTATCTTCCGGTTGCTCAATTTGGTATTGTGAGTTATTCAATCGATAAAACGTTTTACGACTCAGCTTTTTCAGCTGGCTTTTTGTTAATGAACATTCTTCGTCAAATGTGCGTACCAACTTTGTGTCAATTAAATTGTCATTTACAAACTGACACATGCTATCTGCTAGTGACTTGTTTTCTATAGTGTAATATCTGTCCAGTCGATACTGTTTTTGGGTATGCATATAAACATTATTGATACTGGCACCAGTATATAAGACTGTGTCATCGAAGATCATGCCCTTTAAGTGCATCACCCCCAACAATTCTTTTGATTTAACTCTGACACCATAAAGTTTTATATCAACACCAGCTTCTGTTATCGCCTGGCGATAAAATGCTTGATTACCTTCATCTTTGTCGTGACCAATTAAGCCTCTACGCGCCCGATGGTCATCGACTAAAACAATAATATCTAACGTTGGAATTGCTTGTTTTTTGCAGATCAAGCGTTTAAGAACATCCTGACCTGCTTCATCATTTTCAAGATACAACGCAGTTATCACAATGCGATTTTGCGCTTGTTCAATTAAATGAAGAACTTGCTGATAATAGTCTGTAGGGTTCTTTAATATAGTTATGTGGTCAGCAGATACGCTAACACAATTTAGATCATTCAATATTCAACCTAATAATGGCTTATTTCATTCCATTTTTCTGACTTTCCATGCCCGCCATTACACTATAACTACAAATTTTTTTCTACATGCTAACCAGTATTTTCTAATCTGAATTGTTGCAATTGACTAGATAAGTTATCTGCTAGTGAAGATAAATGTCCACCAGCTAACGCGGCTTCATTGGCAGCATTTAATATATTGTCTGAGCCTAGTGCTATGTTGTTAGTGTTTTTATCAATCGATAACACCATTTCTCGTTGTTGTATTACTGCACTTGAAATACCTAAAGTGGCATGTACGATATTTTTTACTGATTGCGTAACTAAGGTAAAAGACTCTTGTACTTGTTGAGTTTTTTCAACACCTAGATCTGCTTTGTCGACTCCTTGCTTCATAGCAATAACGGCTTGCTCAGCACCTGCTTGCAAAACGGTAATAATACGTTGGATCTCTGCTGTTGCCTCTTGTGTTCGATTTGCCAAGGTTCTGACTTCGTCAGCAACAACAGCAAATCCACGTCCCTGTTCCCCAGCCCTTGCAGCTTCAATTGCCGCATTGAGGGCAAGCAAGTTTGTTTGCTCAGCAATTTCCCGAATGACATCAACAAACCTGCCTATGTTTGTGCTGTTGTCAGCGAGTTCATTAATAACCTGTGCTGATTGATTGACTTCTTGTGCAATCGCTGTAATTGCTTGGGCGGTATCAACAACGATAGATTGACCTTGATGCACATATTCACTTGCGGTATCGGTAACTCCTTTTGCCTCGTCGGTGTGATCAGCAATGTTGTTCACTGAGGCGGTTACTTGACCTACTGCTTGAGCAACTTGATGGGTTTCTTGTTGTTGCGACGCAATGTTAATTTGCATTGTATCAGTCAGTTGGTGAATATTTTCAGACGCAGCCTTGAGATTTACCACATCATTTTGCAATAACATCAGCAACTGGTTCACTTTTGATTGCATTAAAGAAAAACTCTGGCCAATGTCACCTAACTCATCATAAGTATTGATGTTTAACGGCTTTGAAAAGTCGCCCTCTCCCATACGCTCTGCAGCCGCTCTGATCTGTTGCACATTGGTTTTAAGTGACCAATAAATACCAACCAATAAATAGCTTGTTGTAACAATAACTAAAATAATGATCATACAAACTAGTGCTAGATTGCGCCGACTTGTACTTTTTAGTTGTTCTATTCGAGAGGTAAGCAATTCATTTGTTAATTGTTTTGAAGCAAGCACTTTTTCAGTCGTTTTGTTGGCTAGTTGATGTGACTGACCTATTGTTATGCTAACCTCATCTGGCTGAATCACCTTGTTATTTATAGTGTTTATGTATCGGGTTATTTGCGCGGTAAGCTCATTATTGATCTGAATATAGTCATTTAGCTCTCCATCTGTGACTCTGGTAAGCTGTTCGAGCGATTTCTCCAGTTGATGGTTAATTTCCAATAATCGATTTTGCTGCGCAACCATTTCAGTGTAGCGCTCGGCATTAAATCCATCAGTGACCACAAGGTTTGTTAAATCTTGAAAGCGTTTTAGATACTCGATTAAGTTGGGCAAGCGACTTTCGCCAATTTCTAACAAATAGAAGGCTTTAGCATCACTTTCTCGACTCAAACCACTCAACGCGGCAATGTCTTCTCTTAGCGCCAATGTTTTACTGTAAAGACTTTGATAAGTGGTAAACGATTCACTCGTTAATTGGTTTTTAGCTTGTTGCCATTGTTTGGTTAACAAGCTGACTTGTGGCATCAGCTGATTAAAAAGTACAGAATCACTAAGTGCTTTTGAAAAATGATCAAGTTGTAAAGACACTGTAGGTAAATCTGTCGAAGAGGAGCGTACACCTGCGATTTTATTTTCTAACTCCATGACTCGTTCGATTAAATAAAAGCCATCAAGCTCATGGTGGTATTGAGTCAGTAACCTTTGTTGTTCAACAATGATCCAAGAGGATGTTATAAAAAGCGGTAAATAAAACATTACCGCTAAAATGAGAAACTTTGTTTTAAATCTTATAGCATTGGCTAATGTAATTACTGGTGATAAAAGTTGAGACATTAGTTTCCTTAATCACGGTTCATTGTTATTCATTAACAACACATGACCTGAAAACTAAGTAATTTGTTTCATCACGAAGTAATGCGTTTCTAGCTACTTATTTGTCGTACTTATGTTAGATAGTGATAGCTAGCTCTAACGCTTGTCGAATTGCCCGCTTGGCATCTAGTTCAGCTGCAACATCAGCGCCACCAATTAAATGTGTTGGTATATTTGCATCAGTTAATGTTTGCAATAAGCTTCGCTCAGGCTCTTGACCAGCACAAACAATCACGTCATCCACCGGTAAAAGCTTTGCTTGGCCATCTTGAATAATATGTAGACCTTGATCATCAATTTTCTCGTAGCTAACACCTGCCAACATGGTAACGCCGTTATCTTTTAACGTGGTTCGGTGTATCCATCCTGTGGTCTTGCCTAAGCCTGCGCCAACTTTAGTTGTTTTGCGCTGTAGTAAATAAATTTCTCTTTCAGGCTTATGCTTAGTTTTTTCATTTAATAAAGCGCCACCTTGCTGGTACTGTTTATCTACCCCCCATACTTTCATCCATTCTTCTGAATTTTTTGAAAGACCATTTTGTTCAACTAGGTAACAACCTACATCAAAACCAATGCCACCAGCGCCAATGATGGCAACCTTTTGTCCAATATCTACTTTATCTCTTATTACTTGTAAGTAAGTCTTTACTTTCTGATGGTTTGAACCTGGGATATTAAGCTGCCTTGGTACAATGCCTGTGGCTAAAACCACTTCGTCAAATCCTAAGTCAATCAACTCTTGAGCAGATTTTTTACTTCCTAATTCCACATTGACTTGATGTAGTTTCAGCTGCACATCAAAATAACGCAGAGTCTCATAAAACTCTTCCTTGCCAGGGATTTGCTTTGCGATATTAAACTGGCCACCTATTTGTTCTTGTTGATCAAACAAGGTTACTTTATGCCCTTTTTGCGAAGCATAAACACTAAACGCTAACCCTGCTGGGCCTGCGCCTATTACTGCCAATTTTTTAGCTGTTTTGCTAGGCTCAATTTTTAATTCTGTTTCATAACATGCTTGTGGATTCACTAAACACGAAGCTCGTTTTTGCTTAAAAACATGATCCAAACAAGCCTGATTACAAGCTATGCAGGTATTAATTTGTTCACTGTGATTATTGGCCGCTTTATTGACAAAGTCTGGATCAGCTAAAAATGGTCTTGCCATAGACACCATATCAGCGTGTCCTTGAGACAAGACTTGTTCCGCAACTTCTGGTGTATTAATTCGATTGGTTGTCACTAAAGGAACAGATACTTCCTTTTTCATGCGCTCAGTAATCCAAGTAAATGCTGCTCTTGGAACAGAAGTCGCAATGGTTGGCACACGAGCTTCATGCCAACCAATACCAGTATTGATAATGGTTGCGCCAGCAGACTCAATTGCTTTTGCCATGGTTACAATGTCTTGCCATTCATTACCACCTTCAACCAGATCCAACATGGAAAGTCTAAAGATGATAATAAACTCTTTGCCTGCTTTTTCTCTTACGGCTTTGACAATTTCGCAAGCTAAACGCATACGATTTTCAATACTGCCGCCCCACTCATCATCACGTTTATTCGTTCTAACACAGCTAAACTGATTAATGAGATAACCCTCTGAGCCCATAATTTCAACGCCATCATAACCAGCTTTAGCAGCCAATTTAGCTGAATAGGCAAAATCTTTTATCGTTGATTTGATTTGTCTAACCGACATGGCGCTGGGCGTAAACGGGTTTATTGGCGCCTTGATTTTACTGGCTGAAACATTAAAGGGATGATACGCATATCGACCTGCGTGTAATAGTTGCAGACATATTTTGGTTGGGTATTGGTGAACAGCTTCAGTCACAATACGGTGTTTGTTGACCTGCCAAGGGTAACTTAACTGACAGCCAAATGGCGCTAAACGCCCGCGGGCATTAGGACTGATACCCCCCGTTACAATTAGTCCTACACCACCTTTGGCTCGAGCTTGATAAAATGCAGCCAGCTTTTCAAAACCACCTTTTTCTTCCTCCAAGCCGGTGTGCATGGAGCCCATTAATACACGATTACTCAATTGCGTGAAGCCTAAATCAAGCGGGCTGAGTAAATGAGGAAAGGCTGAATTGTGTTGCATAATTTTATCCAAAAGGTCTAACCAGTGGATATAACTTAGATCCAGATAGGTAAAACTGCAAGCTTTATTTTGACACCTGTCAGATGAGAATTATTAAGAAGATAATAAAAAGGCTTCCTATGAAGCCTTTTTTAAATAACATGCTCATCGATGAGTAGATTCCCCCGGGCATGCCCGGGGTACTTACTGTTACAACTCCATTCGGAGTTGATCTGAATCCTTACGACCTTGATACTCAACGTAGTTCCGTATTACTGCTTCGTCTACACCTACGCTACTTA